>NZ_CP048834.1:0-4832500 GCF_012971745.1 Starkeya sp. ORNL1 | reverse complement strand
ACGACACTGTTGAATTTACGACCGCGCGGCGATGGCATCGGCCAGCGCCACCGTCTTGCGGGCGATGTCGGCATGCATGCGCTCATACATCCGCCCCTCCACCTGGAGCACGCCGATGCCGGCATTCTCCGGGCGGGCGAACAATTCGATGACCCGCCGCGCCTCGTCCACTTCGCCGGCCGGCGGCGTGAAGGCGGCATTGGCCGGGGCGATCTGGCTGGGATGGATCAGCGTCTTGCCGTCGAAGCCGAGGTCGGCGGCCTGCGCGCATTCCGCGGCAAAGCCGTCGAGATCGCGGAAATCATTCCACACCGCGTCCAATATGCCGATCCCCGCCGCCTTGGCCGCCAGGACGCAGGTCGACAGCCAGGAGAGCATCGGCGCCCGCCCCGGCACGATGCGCGCGCCGGTCTCCTTGGAAAGGTCATTGGTGCCCATCATCAGCACCGCGAACCGGGTGACGGGATCGCGCGCCGCCAGCGCGATCCGGTCGGCGCGCAGCACCGCGAGCGGGGTCTCGATCATCGCCCACACCTTCACCGAGCGCGGCGCGCCCAGCGCGTCGAGCCGCCGGCCGATCACCAGCAGGGTCTCGGGATCGGAGATCTTCGGCACCGCCACCGCATCCACCCTCGCCTCAGCCGCGGCGGCCAGATCAGCCTCGAACCAGGGCGTATCCGGCGCATTGGCGCGCAGCACCACCTCGCGCGGGCCGAAGCCGCCAGCCTTTATCGCTTCCACGGCCTGCGTGCGCGCACCGGCCTTGGCGTCGGGCGCCACTGCGTCCTCGAGGTCGATGACGATGGCATCGGCCGGCAGCGTGCGGGCCTTTTCCAGCGCACGGGCATTCGAGCCGGGCATGAACAGCACGCTGCGGCGGGGTCGGATATCGGAATGCATCAGTCTCTCGGCTAAGTTGGCAAATCGGGGTTTGGAGACTATCCGGCGGCGGGACGCTGGGCCAGCCGGAGACGGAACGACGACATGAGCGGCGATGTGAGTGGAATCGACGAGACTTACGACGTTGTCATCATCGGCGGCGCCATCATGGGCGCCATGGCGGCCTATTTCCTCACGCTCGATCCCGCCTTTCACGGCAAGGTCGCGGTGATCGAGCGCGATCCGAGCTTCGCCTTTTCCTCCACCACGCTCTCCGCCGCCTCGATCCGCCAGCAATTCTCGATCCCCGAGAACATCCGCATGTCGCGCTTCGGGCTGGAATTCCTGCACGGCGCGAAGGAGCGGTTCGGGCCGGAGATCGAGCTCGGCTGGCGCGAGGGCGGCTATCTCATTCTGGCGAGCGAGGCCGGCGTGCCGGTGTTGCGAGCCAACCATGCCGTGCAGCAGGCGGAAGGTGCCGACATTGCCTTGCTCGACCCGCAGGGGCTGCAGGCGCGCTTTCCCTGGCTGAATGTCGAGGACATCGCGCTGGGTGCCTTCGGGGTCACCGGTGAAGGCTGGTTCGACGCCCACGCTTTGCTTGCCGGCGTGCGGCGCATGGCGAAGCTGCAGGGTGCGCATCTCCTCACCGGCGAGGTAACGGGCATCGAGCGCACGAATAACCGCGTCAGCGCGGTCACGCTGGCCGATGGGCGCCGCCTCGGCTGTGGGGCACTGGTGAATGCGGCCGGCCCGCAGGCGGGGCGCGTGGCGGCCCTGGCGGGCATTCCCTTGCCGGTGGAAGGTCGCAAGCGGTGCGTCTTCGTCGTGCATTGCCGCACCCCGATCACAGGCCTGCCGCTGCTGGTCGATCCCAGCGGCTTCTATATCCGCCCGGAAGGCGCCTACCAGATTTGCGGCGCCCCGCCGCCGGAGGAGCTCGACACCAATCCCGGCGACGACTTTGAAGTGGATTGGAGCGTGTTCGAGGAGATCATCTGGCCCGCGCTCGCCCACCGCATCCCGGCGATGGAGGAATTGAAGCCGGTCCGCGCCTGGGCCGGGCACTACGAGATGAACCTCCTCGACCACAACGCCGTCATCGGCCCGCATCCGGAGGTATCGAACCTCTATTTCATCAACGGCTTCTCCGGCCATGGCCTCCAGCAGGCACCAGCGGCCGGCCGAGCTGTCGCCGAATGGCTCGTGCATGGCCGCTCCATCTCGCTGGACCTCGACGTGTTCGGCTATGAGCGGATCATGGCGGGCCGCCCCTATCGCGAACTGAACATCATCTGATGCGCATCGCCGGGGTCGATGGCTGTCCCGGAGGCTGGGTCGCGGTGGTGCGCGAGATCGAGGGCAAGATCGCCCGCACCGTGCTGACCATCCGTGTCATCCGTCTCGTCGAGTTGCTCGACCGGCCGGATGCGCCCTCGGTCGTCGCGGTGGACATGCCGATCGGCCTGCCGGATTTCACCGGGCCGAAGGGCCGCGCGCCGGAGCGGCTGGTGCGCCCGCGCCTCGGCGGGCGGCAATCGAGCGTATTCTCCATCCCCTCGCGCGCCGCGGTCTATGCCGGCGTCGACGAAGCGATCCCCCTCGAAGAACGCTACCGGCACGCTTGCGCCATCGCCCGCGAGACGTCGGATGCCGGCAAGGCGGTAGCGAAACAGGGTTTCCACATCTTCCCGAAGATCGTCGAGATCGATCGGCTGCTGCGCGCGCGGCCGGAATTGCAGGAGGTGGTCTGCGAATGCCATCCCGAGGTGGCGTTCTGGGCGATGAACGGGCAGGCACCGCTCACCGAGCCGAAGAAGATGAAGGGTGCGACCTACCCTGCTGGCCTCGCTCTGCGGCGTCGGCTGCTGGAGACATACGGCTTCGAGCCGGACATCATGGCGGCGGAACGCGCCAGGACGCTACGTGTCGGCGCCGACGACCTGATCGACGCCTGTGCCGCTGCCTGGACCGCGGCGCGTATCGCGCGCGGGAATGCGCTCACCTTCCCGCATCCGCCGGAGCGCGATGCGTACGGTCTGCCGGTGGCGATCTGGGCATAGTCGTCATCCCGGCCGCAGCGAAGCGGAGAGCCGGGATCGTAAGAAGGTGAAGAACGTTTGCGCGATCCCGGATCGGCCTTTGGCCGTCCGGGATGACGTCTTTGGGACAGGAAAGGACGATCAGATCACCGCGTCGTCCGGCGCCTCGCCGCGCGACGACAGCACGCCGGCATCGCCGAGCAGCCGCTCGATGCGCTCGACGCTGGCGCCGAGGTCGAGCCGGTCGGTCTCGATCACCAGTTCCGCCGCGCTCGGCGCCTCATAGGGCGCATCGACCCCGGTGAAGCCGCGCAACTCGCCGGCGCGCGCCTTGGCGTAGAGCCCCTTCGGATCGCGCGCCTCGCATACTTCGAGCGGCGCGGAGACATGCACCTCAAAGAAGCGCGAACCGACGATCTCCCGCACCTTCGCCCGCGCCGCCGCTGAGGGCGACACCGCCGCCACCAGCACGACATGGCCGAGGCCCTTGAGGAAATTGGCGACTTCGGCGAGCCGGCGATTGTTCTCCGTCCGCTCGGCGTCAGAGAAACCGAGATCGGCATTCAGCCCGCCGCGCAGGGTGTCGCCGTCGAGCAGCGTCGGCAGGCCGCCGCGGTCGAACAGCCGGCGTTCCAGCGCCTTGGCGATGGTCGACTTGCCGGAACCGGAGAGCCCGGTCAGCCAGACCACGGCGCCGGAATGGCCGTGACGCGAGACCCGCTCTTCCACCGAGATGGCGGAGGCGACCGGCGTGACATTGCGCGTAGGCCGGATCGCCTCGGTGGCCTCGGTGTCGACCACGGAGACGACGAGGCCGCCGCCGGCGATGCGCCCGCCAAGCTCCAGCGCCACACGCCCGGTGCGGGGATTGACCCCGTGAGGATCGGCAGCGACCGGCTTCGACAGCGTCAGCTCGATCTCGCCCACCTGGTTGCGCTCGATCTGCTGCGCCTCGAAGGTCGAGAGGTGACCGGGGTCGACCACGTCATGGATAGCGGAGACCGTCGCCCGCGCCTCGGAGGTGGCGAGACGCGCGATCAGCGTGGAGCCGACCGCGAGCGGCTCCTCGGCCAGCCAGAACAGTCGCACCCGGAGCCGGCGCGCCGAGCGCGGACGCGCCGCGGGCGTCGACAGGATCTCGCCGCGCTCGACGAAGATCTCGCGGTCGAGCGTGATGCCGGCGGACGAGCCCGCATTGAGCTGGCGCGGCGCCCAGTCGGGATCGGGCTTCGGCCAGGTCTCGATGGTGCGGACGACGGCGCTCTTGCCGGAGGGCTGGAACACCACCTCGTCGCCGACATGCAGCGTGCCGGTCTCGATGCGGCCGGCGACGATGCGGCGGTCGTCGAACTTGTAGACCGCCTGCACCGGCATGCGCAGCGCGAGGTCGGAGGCGGCGCGCGCCGGCTCGAAATTGTCGAGCGCCAGCAGCACGCTCGGGCCGCTGTACCACGGCGTGCGCGCCGTCATCGCAGAGACGCCGTCGCCCTCGCGGGCCGAGATCGGGATCACCGCGCTGGCACGCACGCCGAGATTGGCGAGATAGGCGGTGATTTCGTTCTCGATGGCGCGGAACACGCCCTCGTCGAAGCCGACGCGGTCCATCTTGTTCACCACCACTGCTACCTGCTTCACGCCGAGCAGATGCAGCAGATAGCCGTGCCGGCGGGTCTGGTCGCGCACGCCCTCGGCAGCGTCGATCAGCAGCAGCGCGGCATCGGCCTGCGCCGCGCCGGTGATCATGTTGCGCAGGAATTCCGCGTGGCCCGGCGCGTCGATCAGGATGATGTCGCGCGAGGGCGTGCGGAAGCGGATCTGGCTGGTGTCGATGGTGATGCCCTGGTCGCGCTCGGCCTGCAGGCTGTCGAGCAGGAACGACCATT
Source organism: Starkeya sp. ORNL1 (assembly GCF_012971745.1). Taxonomy (NCBI): domain Bacteria; kingdom Pseudomonadati; phylum Pseudomonadota; class Alphaproteobacteria; order Hyphomicrobiales; family Xanthobacteraceae; genus Starkeya; species Starkeya sp. ORNL1. The sequence goes on along the minus strand of NZ_CP048834.1, from coordinate 4,827,696 downwards.
CGAACGGCATGCCGCGCCGCGCCGCCATCGCCTTGAGACCGTCGAGCTTGGCCTCGGGGATGCCGCCGGTCTCATGCAGCAGACGGCCGATCAGGGTCGATTTGCCATGGTCGACATGGCCGACAATGACGATGCGCACCAGCGGGCGGCCGGCGGTGTCGCTGCGGGCGATGGGAAGCGTGGTGACGTTGGCGGACATGTCTGGCGCCCTCACAGATAGCCGGCGACGCGCAGCCGCTCGAAAGAATCTTCCGATTCATGGTCCATGGCGCGCCCCGAGCGCTCCGGCACCTTGGTCTCGGCGAGCTCGACGAGGATCTCGTCGATGGTCGCGGCGTTCGACGCCACCGGGAAGGTGATGTCCTGGTCGCCGAGCGAGCGGTAGCGCTTGCCGTCCTTCGAAAAATACAGCGGAATGACGGGAATTCCCTCGCGCTTGGTGTAGGCCCAGATGTCGAGCTCGGTCCAATGCAGGATCGGATGTACGCGCAGATGCGCGCCGGCCGGCAAGGTCGCGTTGAAGTGATCCCAGAATTCCGGCGGCTGCTCGCGCACGTTCCAGTCGCCTTCCAGCCCTCGCGGCGAGAAGACGCGCTCCTTGGCGCGGGTCGCCTCTTCGTCGCGGCGGATACCGGCAATCAACGCGTCGAAGCCGTACTTTTCCAGCGCGAGCTTCAGCCCTTCGGTCTTGCGTGCGGCGGAGCGGGTCGCCGGCGGCAAGGTCGGGTCCATCTGCTCCAGCGGCGGACACGGATCGACGCGCAGGTCGAGGCCCCACTCCTTGGAGTAATGGTCGCGGAAGGCATACATTTCCTTGAATTTCTTGCCGGTGTCGACATGCAGCACCTGGAACGGCACATGGCCGAAGAAGGCCTTGCGCGCCAGCCAGATCATCACGTTGGAATCCTTGCCGAGCGACCACAGCAAGGCGAGGCGCTTCATGCGGGCAAATGCCTCGCGCAAAATGTAGATGCTCTGGGCCTCGAGCTCATCGAGGCGTTGATCCGCAGCAGCCATTGTGAGACCTGGTCTGTGGGAGCGCGAACAAAGTCGCGAACCTAATTACACGTGATTTTTGTGCAATTTTTCATTTTGCACATTCTAAATTGGTGTTATGTAGGAATGCCCATCCCGTCAACAGGAAATTGCCACCGGCCATGACCTCCCCGCTCCAGCAGAAGATCAAGATTACGGGGCCCGTGGTCGTCACCGCGAACCGGCTTGCCGACGGCGTCGTAGTGTGGCGCACGGCACGCGAGGACTGGTCGACGCAGCTCGCCGATGCCGCAGTCGTGACCACCGCGCCGGAGGCGCTGGCGCTGCTCGAAGGCGCCCAGAAGCGCGACACCGATGCAGTCGGCGCCTATATCGCCCCGGTAGAGCGCGGCGACGATGGCAGCGTACTCCCGGGCAATCTGCGCGAGCGCATCCGCGTCGCTGGCCCCACCTTCGAACTGCCGGCCTGAGACCGACGAGACCGAGAGTTATCATGTACGTCTATGACGAGTTCGATCGTACTTTTCTTGCCGAGCGGGTTTCCGAGTTCCGCGATCAGGTGGAACGCCGGCTCGAGGGTGCGCTGTCGGAGGACGAGTTCAAGCCGCTGCGGCTGATGAACGGCGTCTATCTCCAGCTCCACGCCTATATGCTGCGCATCGCCATTCCCTATGGGACGCTCTCGTCCGACCAGCTGCGCAAGATGGCTTATGTCGCGCGCAAATACGATCGCGGCTATGGCCACTTCACCACCCGGCAGAACATCCAGTTCAACTGGATCAAGCTGGAAGACCTGCCGGACGCCATGGCGGCGCTGGCCGAAGTCGGCGTCCACGGCATCCAGACCTCGGGCAACTGCATCCGCAACGTGACCACCGACCAATGGGCCGGCGCCACCCCGGAAGAGGTCGACGATCCCAGGCTTTGGGCCGAGATCCTGCGGCAATATTCGACGCTGCATCCGGAATTCTCGTACCTGCCGCGCAAGTTCAAGATCGCCATCACCGCTGCCGGCCACGACCGCGCGGCGATCAAGGTGCATGACGTCGGCCTGCGGCTGCACCGCAATGCCGAGGGCGTGCTCGGCTTCGAGGTGCTGGTCGGCGGTGGGCTCGGCCGCACCCCCTTCATCGGCAAGTCGATCAAGCCGTTCCTGCCCGCCGAGCACCTGCTGAGCTATGTCGAGGCGGTGATGCGCGTCTACAACCAGTTCGGCCGGCGCGACAATATCTACAAGGCGCGCATCAAGATCCTGGTCCACGAGATCGGAGCGGAGGCCTTCAGCGCCGAGGTGGAGAAGGAGTGGGAGGCGATCCGCAATGGTGTCCTGAAGCTCGACGATGAGGCGATCGGCGAGATCCGCGACCGCTTCATCTATCCGGACTTCGAGACCCGCGCCGACAAGCCCGCCGAGCTGGTGGAAGCCCTGAAGGATGAGCGCTTCGCCACCTGGCACCGCAACTCGGTGCACGCCCACAAGCAGCCCGGCTATGCCATCGTCACCATCTCGCTCAAGCCCGTCGGCGCCCCTCCCGGGGATGCCACCGCCGACCAGATGGACCTGATCGCCGATCTCGCCGACCGCTACGGCTTCCACGAGATCCGCGTCGGCCATGAGCAGAACCTCTGCCTGCCGAACGTCGCGCAGCAGGATCTCCCCGCGCTGTGGGCGGCGCTCGACGCCGCCAACCTCGCCACCCCGAACGTCAATCACATCAGCGACATCATCGCCTGCCCGGGGCTCGATTATTGCAGCCTCGCCAATGCGCGGGCGATTCCCGTAGCGCAGGAGATCGCCAAGCGCTTCGCCGATCTGGAGCGCTCGCGCGGCGTCGGCCGGCTGCACGTCAACATCTCGGGCTGCATCAATGCCTGCGGTCATCACCATGTCGGCCATATCGGCATATTGGGCGTCGAGAAGAACGGCCAGGAATTCTACCAGATCACCATCGGCGGGCGCGCCGACGAGAAGGCCCAGATCGGCACTCTGCTCGGACCAGCCGTGCCCTATGAGCAGGTCCCGGGCCTGATCGAGGACATTGTCGACGCCTATATGGAATTGCGTGAAGGACCGAAGGAGCTCTTCGTCGACACCGTGCACCGTCTCGGCGTCGAGCCCTTCAAGGAGCGTGTCTATGCGACTCATTGAGAACGGCGCCATCATCGAGGACCGCTTTGTCCGCGTCGCGGACGATGCGCCCGTGCCCGATGGCGTGCCGGTGCTGCTGAGCGCCGAGCGCTTCGCGAAGGAAGATGCCGCGCTTGCCGGGCGTCAGGCACCGGTCGGCATCATCTGGCCGAACAACAAGCGGATCGAGGAGATCGAGCCGCTGCTGCCGCGGCTGTCGCTGATCGCGCTCAGTTTCCCGAGCTTCCGCGACGGGCGCGCCTATAGCCAGGCTCGCCTGCTGCGTGAGCGCTTCAAATGGCGTGGCCCGCTGCGGGCGACCGGCGGGGTACTGCGCGACCAGTTCCTGTTCCTGATGCGCGCCGGCTTCGACCAGCTGGAAGCGGTGAAGGACGCTGATGCCGCGGCCTTTGCCGAGGCGATGAAGACCTATTCGGTGTTCTATCAGCCGACCGGCGACGGCCGCCCGAGCCTGCTGCGCACGCGCCTCGGCCGCCACGTCGGTAGCCACGTTCGCCCGGAGGCTGCGGAATGAGCCTCGCGGCCGGCATCGACCCCATTGCTGAGCTGGAGCATGAGCTCGCTGGCGCCTCGCCGGTCGAGATCATCGCGGCCGCCCAGCGCGCGGTGCGTCCCGGCAAATTGTGCGTGGTCTCGTCCTTCGGCACCGAGGCGGCAGCGCTGCTCGCTTATGTCGCCGAGGTCGATCCGACGATCCCGGTGGTGTTTCTCGACACCGGCTGGCTGTTCGAGGAGACGCTGGCCTATCGCGACGACATCGCCGGCCGGCTCGGCCTCACCGATGTGCGCTCGATCCGGCCGGATCCGGCGGCGCTCGCCGCGCAGGATGCCGACAAGGATCTGTGGTTCTCCGATCCGGACGCCTGCTGCCGCATCCGCAAGGTCGAGCCGCTGGCGCGCGCGCTCGGTGGTTTCGACGCCTGGCTGAATGGCCGCAAGCGCTATCATGGCGGAGGCCGCGCCGCGATCCCGGTGGTGGAGCGCGACGGTGCGCGGCTGAAGTTCAATCCGCTCGCCAATGCCGATCGCGAGGAGGTCGAAGGCGTCTATGAGCGCCTCGGCCTGCCACGTCATCCGATGGCGGCCAACGGCTTCGCCTCCGTCGGCTGCATGCCTTGCACCAGTCGCACCCAGAGCGGCGAGGACATCCGCGCCGGCCGCTGGCGCGGCCAGGGCAAGACCGAGTGCGGCATCCATACGATGGCGCTGAAGGGCTGAGATCGCGCTCTGCGTGAGCATCCTTCGAGGCCCAGCTCACGCCGGGCACCTCAGGATGAGGTCGATTTCCAAGAGCCACGTCATCCTGAGGTGCGAGCACGGCGAGCCTCTGAGGATGCTCACCAAACAGTACCGATTGCTTGACGAGGCCTATTCCACATTAAAAAACTAGATATTAGAAAATTATCTATAGAAAAACTGTTTTTCTGTTTGACATGCACGTACCACGCGTGAAAACTCTGGCCCGGAACCAAGGCGCCGCCATCGGCTGCCCGATCAGGGAGACGACCATGTCGATTGAAATCCGGCGCCGCGGCCTCGCCCGGCGCACCTTCTCCAAGCTGGCTTTCGCGGGTCTCGTCGCCGCCAGCCTGCCGCTCGCCGCGCACGCCGCCGACGTCAATCTGCTGAACGTGTCCTACGACCCGACCCGCGAGCTTTACGTCGCGGTCAACAAGGCGTTCGGCGAGAAATTCAAGGCCGAGAGCGGCAAGACCCTCGAGGTCAAGCAGTCGCACGGCGGCTCCGGCAAGCAGGCGCGCTCGGTGATCGACGGCCTCGATGCCGACGTCGTCACCCTGGCGCTGGCCTATGATATCGACGCCATCGCCGACAAGGGCCTGATCGCCGCCGACTGGCAGAAGCGCCTGCCGCAGAACGCCTCGCCCTACACCTCGACCATCGTGTTCCTGGTCCGCAAGGGCAATCCCAAGGGCATCAAGGACTGGAACGACCTGGTGAAGCCGGGCGTCAAGGTCATCACCCCGAATCCGAAGACCTCCGGCGGCGCCCGCTGGAACTACCTCGCCGCCTGGGCCTATGCACTCCGGCAGCCGGGTGGCACGCCCGAGACCGCCCAGGCCTTCGTCGCCAGCCTCTTCAAGAACGTGCCGGTGCTCGATACCGGTGCCCGCGGCTCCACCGTCACTTTCACCGAGCGCGGTGTCGGCGACGTGCTGCTCGCCTGGGAGAACGAGGCGTTCCTGTCGAAGAAGGAGTTCGGCGAGGACAAGTTCGACATCGTCATACCCTCGCTTTCCATCCTCGCCGAGCCGCCGGTCGCGGTGGTCGACAAGGTGGTGGACCGCAAGGGCACCCGCGCTATCGCCGAGAGCTACCTGAAGTTCCTCTATACCAAGGAGGGCCAGGAGATCGCCGCGCAGAATTTCTACCGCCCGCGCGATGCCGAGGTCGCCAAGAAGTACGAGAAGGTGTTCCCGAAGGTCGACCTCGTGACCATCGACGATCCGATCTTCGGCGGCTGGCGCAAGGCGCAGAAGACCCACTTCGACGATGGCGGTGTCTTCGACAAGATCTATTCGAACTGAGACTTCCTCCCGAGCTGACCTTCCCGAAAGCGATCAGCTTAACTGGCGCCGGACCTCATCGAGGCCCGGCGCTTCTTTGTGACTGACCCCAGCACACAAGCACACGGCCGGATGTGGTCTAATAGGGCGGGCTTCGGGACGCCGCTGCTTCAGGGAACCGAGCGTTGAGCGATACGACCATTTCACCTCTGGCTCAGCACGTGCCGCGCGGCGAGGTCATTCACGGCCTCTCGCCCAAGGGCCTGCCGCCGCAGCGCACCTTGCGGGCGCAGCGCAGCGTCATTCCCGGGTTCGGCCTCACCATGGGCCTCACCGTGCTGTGGCTGTCGCTGATCGTGCTGATCCCGCTCGCCGCGCTGTTCCTCAAGACCGCAGAATTGCCGCTGGAACGCATCGTCACCATCCTCACCAACCCGCGCACGCTGAACGCGCTCAAGCTGTCCTTCGGCCTGTCGCTCGCCGCCGCCGCCATCAATCTGGTGTTCGGCGCGCTGATCGTCTGGGCGCTGGTGCGCTACGAGTTCCCCGGGCGGCGCCTGCTCGACGCGCTCGTCGACATCCCGTTCGCGCTGCCGACCGCGGTGGCCGGCATCGCGCTGACCAATCTCTATGCCGAGAATGGCTGGATCGGTTCGCTTCTCGCCCCGTTCGACATCAAAGTCGCCTTCACCCCGCTCGGCATCCTTGTCGCGCTGGTCTTCATCGGCCTGCCCTTCGTGGTGCGCACCGTGCAGCCGGTGATGGAGGACCTCGACGCCGAATTGGAGGAAGCCGCGGCGACGCTCGGCGCCGGGCGCTGGACCACGATACGCCGCGTCGTGCTGCCGGCCGTGCTGCCCGCCTTCCTCACCGGTTTCGCGCTCGCCTTCGCCCGCGCCGTCGGCGAGTACGGCTCGGTGATCTTCATCGCCGGCAATCTGCCGAACGTGTCGGAGATCGCGCCGCTGCTCATCGTCATCCGGCTGGAGGAGTTCCGCTACGCCGACGCCACCACCATTGCCTGTGCCATGCTGGTCGCCTCGTTTGCGCTGCTGTTCCTCATCAACCTCCTGCAGCGCTGGTCGCAATCCCGCACCGGGAGGTCGGCATGAGCCAGGTTCTCACGCCTTCCGAGACCCTGCCGTTTCCGAGCGAGGCGACGCCGCTCATCGAGCCGGTCGCGACGCTGCGCCCACCGATGCATCCCGGCGCCCGGGAAGAGCCCCCATTGGTGAAATGGACCATCGTCGCCATCGCGGCCGGCTTCATCGGCCTGTTCATCGTGCTGCCACTGGCGAATGTCTTTGTACAGGCCTTCTCCAAGGGCTGGGATGCCTATGTGCACGCGCTGAGCGATCCGGATGCGCTCGCCGCCATCCGCCTGACCCTCATGGTCGCCGGGCTCTCGGTGGTGCTGAACACCGTCATGGGCCTCGTCATGGCCTGGGCGATGACCAAGTTCAGCTTCGGCGGCAAGAGCTTGCTCATCACTCTGGTCGACCTGCCCTTCTCGGTCTCCCCGGTGATCGCCGGCCTGGTCTTCGTGCTGCTGTTCGGCGCGCAGGGCTATCTCGGCCCGTGGCTGATCGACAATAACTGGAAGATCATCTTCGCCTGGCCGGGCATCACGCTTGCCACCGTGTTCGTCACCTTCCCGTTCGTGGCGCGCGAGCTGGTGCCGCTGATGCAGGAGCAGGGCACGACGGAGGAGGAAGCGGCGGTCACGCTCGGCGCCTCGGGCTGGCGCGTCTTCAGCCGGGTGACGCTGCCCAATATCAAATGGGCGCTGCTCTATGGCGTGCTGCTCTGCAACGCCCGCGCCATGGGCGAGTTCGGCGCCGTCTCGGTGGTTTCAGGCCATGTGCGCGGCGAGACCAACACCATGCCGCTGCACATCGAGATCCTCTACAACGAGTACCAGTTCCAGGCGTCCTTCGCGGTCGCCTCGCTGCTGGCCTTCCTCGCCGTGGTGACGCTGTTCGCCAAGACCGTGCTCGAGGCGCGGCTCGGGCGGAAGGGCGGGCATTGATCCCCTGAGAGGGACCGCGGCGTACCCAGTCGCATCCTTCGAGGCCGCCTGCGGCGGCACCTCAGGATGAGGTTCATCTGTAGGACAACCTCATCCTGAGGTGCTCGCGAAGCGAGCCTCGAAGGACGCTGAAGCAGAGCCACACCATTCTCGGCACGCCATCGCGGATCGGCCTGCGGCCGTCTGGGGGCGGCCTCTCATTCAGAACAGATACATCGCCGCGATGAAGCCGCCGACCACCACCACGGCGAACGCCGCGGTGACGAGGCCGAGCCGCTTCTCGATGAAGTCGCGCGCGGCCGGCCCGATCCAGAACAGCAGCCCCGCCACCAGGAAGAACCGCATGCCGCGGGTGATGACCGACAACACGACGAACCAGAACAGGCTGTAATGCGCGAAGCCCGAGGTGATGGTCACCACCTTGTAGGGGATCGGCGTCAGGCCCTTGATCAGGATGATCCAGTGGCCGTAGTGCGCATAGGCCGCGTTGAAGGCCTCGACCTTGTCGCCATAGCCGTAAAGCCCGATCAGGAACGTGCCGACCGTGTCATAGAGCAGCGCGCCGATGGCGTAGCCGAGCAGCCCGCCCGCCACCGAGGCGACGGTGCAGATGAAGGCGTACCACCACGCTCTCTCCGGCTTCGCCACGCACATCGGCACCAGCATGAGGTCCGGCGGCACCGGGAAGAACGAACTCTCCGCGAAGGAGATGCCCGCCAGCGCCCATGAGGCGGAGGGACGCTCGGAAAGATCGATTACCCACTGATAGAGACGGCGCAGCATCGAGGGCTCCGTGAAACGGCGTTTGGTCTCGTCAGGATGGGGTATATGTCAGACGCGCTTGCGACGCTTGACCATGATTGCCGCACCCACCGCGGAGCGGTCGGGTGAATCGTCCGCCACATTGGCAATCAGGCTCAGGGCGAACTGCCGGCCGTCGATCGGCTTGGCACCGCGCTTCGGCAGCTTCTCGGCCATGCCCATCAGCTGCTCGCGCCGCCGCATCTCGGCCCAGATGTCTTCCGGCGCCACGCCGGCATCGACCCAGAGCACGACGAGATTGTAGAGCAGGTCCGCGCTCTCGCGGATCACCGCCGGGCTGTCGGCGACGACTGCTTCCAGCGCGACCTCGACGCCTTCTTCCGCGACCTTCTTGGCGATGAAGGAGCGTCCCTTGCCGAGCAGCCGCTGTGTGCGCGGCGAGGGATTGCGCCCCTCCCGCGTCGCCACCACCCCGTCGTAAAGGCGCCGGATCGAATCAGTCATGAAGCCAGCTTACGTCGTGGAATGTGAACGTCATATGGCGCCGCCGACACAGGGCGGCGCCGGAATGGCGCCGCGTCACGCCGATGCGGCACCCCTTTGCCGCCGGGCGCCGCTGTGCTGGACTGCGCGTGCGACACCACGTCGCCACCTCGGCGGCTCTCATTTTCGGGTTCCCCATGGATTTCCTGCGCCTCTATGCCCGCGTCCTCGCCGCCCTCGGTCCGGAGCGCCGGCTCGGCGCCGTCCTGGCCTTCGCCAATATGCTGCTCGCCATCGCGCTGTTCGCCGAGCCGGTATTGTTCGGCCGCATCGTCGACACGCTGGCGCGCGCCCAGGCCGAGAACCGCACCCCGACCTTCACCGAATTGCTGCCCCAGCTCGGCGCCTGGGCCGGGTTCGGCATTTTCACGGTGGTGGCCGGCGTCTGGGTCGCGCTGCATGCCGACCGGCTCGCGCACCGGCGGCGACTCTCCATCATGAGCAACTATTTCGAGCATGTGCTGCAATTGCCGCTCGGCTTTCATGGCGGGGTGCATTCCGGCCGGCTGATGAAGGTGATGCTCCAGGGCGTCGACGGGCTGTGGAGCCTGTGGCTCGCCTTCTTCCGCGAGGACTGCGCCGGCATGGTCGCGCTGGTCGTCCTGCTTCCGGTCTCGGTGGTGGTGAACTGGAGGCTCGGCCTGCTGCTGGTCGTGCTGATGCTGTTCTTTACCGCCCTCACCTATTTCGTGCTGGACCGCACCCAGGACATGCAGCGCCACGTCGAGGGGCTGCAATCCGATCTTGCCGAGCGCAGCGCCGACGCGCTGGGAAATGTCGCGGTGATCCAGAGCTTCACCCGCATCGAGGCCGAGGTGCGCGGGCTGAAGGAGACCATCGACAAGGTGCTGGCCGCGCAGATTCCGATCCTGGCCTGGTGGGCGGTGGTCTCGGTCGGCACCAAGGCGGCGACCACGCTGACCATCCTGTCGATTTTCCTGCTCGGCATCTGGTTGCACATAAACGGCCTCGCCTCGATCGGCGAAATCGTGACCTTCGTCGGCTTCGCCACGCTCCTTGTCGGTCGGCTCGACCAGGTGGTGGGCTTCGCCAACCGCCTTGTGCTCGACGCCCCGCGCCTGGCCGAATTCTTCGAGGTGATGGACGTCGTTCCCAACGTCCATGACCGCCCCGGCGCCAGGCCGCTGGAGCAGGTGAAGGGCGCTGTCGCCTTCGAGGACGTTTCCTTCTCCTATGACGGCAAGCGCGCAGCGCTGGCCGATGTCAGCTTCGCGGTGGCACCGGGCGAGACCATTGCCCTGGTCGGCACCACCGGCGCCGGCAAGTCCACCGCGCTCGCGCTTCTCCACCGCGTCTTCGACCCGCAATCCGGCCGCATCACCATAGACGGACAGGATCTGCGCGACGTCACGCTGGCCTCGCTCCGCCGCAATATCGGCGTGGTGTTCCAGGAGGCGATGCTGTTCAACCGCTCCATCGAGGAGAATCTGCGCGTCGGCCGCCCCGATGCCACGCCCGCCGAAATCGCCAGCGCGCTGGAACGGGCGCAGGCCACCGAGATGGTGGAGCGGCAGAGCGAAGGGCTCGCAACAATAGTCGGCGAGCGCGGCCGCTCGCTCTCCGGGGGCGAGCGCCAGCGCATCGCCATCGCCCGCGCGCTCTTGAAAGACCCGCCGATCCTCATCCTCGACGAGGCCACCAGCGCGCTCGATGCCGGCACCGAGGCCAAGGTGCAGGCCGCGCTCGACGAAGTGATGAAGGGACGCACAACTTTCGTCATCGCCCACCGTCTCGCCACCGTGCGCAACGCCGATCGCATCCTGGTCTTCGAGAACGGACGCATCGTCGAGGCCGGCTCGTTCGATGCGCTCGTCCGGCTTGGCGGGCGTTTCGCCGCGCTCGCCCGCGCCCAGTTCATGGTCAGCGCCTCGTCAACGGGTGATTTACCACCAGTGGAAACTTGAGCCGGCGAAGCCGCGATGTGGGCAAGTTTGACCACACACGACCACAATTCCGCCGCCGGAAAGCGCCATTCCGTTTTGCCCGCGGTCGTCGAACAGGGTATCTAGGATGCCAGACGCTTCACAGCCCGCCTCCGGAACCCGAACCACGGATCATAGCCGCGTGTCGAGCTTCATACCCTCGCGAGTGCGTATTCTCGCAGCCCTCTTCGGGGCATCACTGGCCGTTGCCCCGCTGGCGGCGCAGGCAACTCCCTCGCTGCTGATCGATGTCGACAGCGGCAAGGTGCTGATCGCCGACGATGCCACCAAGCCGTGGTATCCCGCCTCCGTCACCAAGCTGATGACGGCCTATGTGACGTTCCGCGCGCTGCGCGACGGGCGCATCACGCCGCAGACCCTGCTTACCGTCTCCGCCAATGCGGTGGCGCAGGCGCCGTCCAAGATGGGCTTCAAGGCCGGCACCCAGATCACCGTCGACAATGCGCTGAAGATGATGCTGGTGAAGTCGGCCAACGACATCGCCGTGGTCATCGCCGAGGGCGTTGGCGGCAGTCTCCCGCAATTCGTCGCAGAAATGAACGCCAAGGCCGCCGAGCTCGGCATGACCGGCTCGCATTTCGACAATCCGAACGGCCTGCCGGACCCCGACAACTACACCACCGCCCGCGACCTCGCGGTGCTGGCGCGCGCGATCCTGCTGCAGTTCCCGGAGCAGGCCGACCTGTTCAAGATGCCGGCGATCCAGCTCGGCAACCGGGTGATCAAGACCTACAACAAGCTGATCGACCGCTATCCCGGCGCCGAAGGCATGAAGACCGGCTTCATCTGCGCCTCGGGCTTCAATCTCGTCGGCGTCGCCCATCGCGGCAACAAGCGCGTCCTCGCCGTCGTGCTCGGCACCTCTTCGGGCCGCGAGCGCACCGAGGCCGCGGCGCTGCTGATGGAGAAGGGCTTCCAGCAGTCCTGGTCGATCTTCGGCTCGGTGTCCCCGACCGTGGATTCGTTGAAGAACGAGGGCGGCACGCCCACCGACATGCGCGCCCAGGTCTGCGGGCCCAAGCGCAAGACCGTGGCCTCCGAGGCCGACGATGACGGCGATGCCTCGCCGAACGGCTTTGCCGCCGCGGGCATGACCGGCGGCGTCAAGATGACCGGCGCCAGCCTGCTGGTGAACCTTCCGCCGTCCATGGCCCCGGTGCCGGTCTGGGTCGGCCCGACGCCGAGCCAGGCGGCGATCGACGCCGCCTATCCTCCGGTGCCCGAGAAGAAGGGCCGCAAGGCTGCTTCCAAGAAGGGCGGCGACAAGAAGGATGCGGCCAAACAGGACGCGTCGAAGCAGGACGCCACGAAGCCGGACACGGCGAAGAAAGACGCCAGCAAGAAGAAGCCGGACGCCACCGCGGAGGCCACGCCGGCAACACCGCCAGCCGCCAAGCCGGCTGCGAAGCCGGCGGCCAAGCCAGCCCCCAAGCCGGCCGGCTCCGCGGCCCCGGTTCCGGCGCCCCGTCCGGCGAACTGAGCAAAGCCGCGCGGCGCTTCCTATATGCTGGGCATGGTGCCGAAAACCGCTCGGCGCCATCCGCATTATTCCCTAGCGCCGGCCCGCAGGTGAAATGACCACGTCCCTTCCCGCCACACCGCCCGAGCCGATCCCGGTCACGCTGCTGACCGGCTTTCTCGGCGCCGGCAAGACCACGCTGCTGAACACCCTGCTGCATGCGCCGGGCTTGTCGGATACCGCCGTGCTCATCAATGAGTTCGGCGAGATCGGGCTCGACCATCTGCTGGTCCAGCATTTCGACGATTCCACCGTGCTGCTCGCCAGCGGATGCCTGTGCTGCACGATGCGCGGCGACCTCGTCGAGGGGCTGGAGCATCTGCTGCGGCGCATGGACAATGGCGTCATCCCGCCGTTCCGCCGGGTGATGATCGAGACCACCGGCCTCGCTGACCCGGCGCCGATCCTCCATGTGCTGATGATGCATCCCTATCTGGTGATGCGCTTCCGGCTCGACGGCGTGGTGACGGTGATCGACGCCGTCAACGGCAATGCGACGCTGAACGAGCATGTGGAAGCCGTGCGGCAGGCCGCGATCGCCGACCGCATCGTGCTCACCAAGACCGACCTGCTCGACACGCCCGCGCGCCTGGCCGAGTACGAGAAGCTGCGCGCCCGCCTCGCGCTGCTCGCCCCCGCCGCCCCGGTGCTCGACGCCGCCAGGGGCGAGGCGACGCCTGAGACGCTGCTCGACGCTGGACTCTATGATCCCAATACCAAGATCCCCGACGTCGCCCGCTGGCTCGCCGCCGAGAAGGTGGCCGAGGCCGAGGAAGCATGGCGCGGCCATGACCCGAACCGTCACGACGATCGCATCCGCGCCTTCACGCTGGCCACCGACGCTCCGGTGAGCGCCGCCGCGCTCGACATGTTCCTGGAGCTGCTGCGCGGCACCCATGGCTCGCGGTTGCTGAGGCTGAAAGGCATCGTGAAGCTCGCCGAAGATCCGGCGCATCCACTGGTGCTGCACGGCGTCCAGCACGTGCTGCATCCGCCGAGCCAGTTGCCCGGCTGGCCCGACGAGGACCGGCGCACCCGCATCGTGCTGATCGTCCGCGATGTCGAGCCGGCGGTGATCCGGCGGCTGTTCGACGCCTTCATGGGCCTGCCACGGCCGGACACGCCCGATCCCGCCGTGCTGGCCGACAATCCGCTCGCCCCGGCGACGTTGCGGCGCTGATCGCGGATCGAAATACCTCCCGCCTTTGCAAGCCGCCTAACACCGCGTTAAAGCCGATCGTGTTAGTGCCGCAACGGCCTCGCGCCTTTGTAAGCCCTCCCGGAGAGCCTGCCCCTTGGCGAGCGATGAAAGCGCCTCTCTGCCGTTAGCCGGGCGCTTGTCCGGCCGGCTGCGCGCGCTCATGGCCCGGCTGCTCGAAGGCGAGCGCTCGGCGCTGACCCGGCTTGCCGGCACCGCCTTCCTGGTCCGCGCCGCCAGCGCGGTGATCGCCTATGTCTCGCAGATCCTGATGGCGCGCTGGATGGGCGCCTTCGAGTTCGGCATCTATGTCTATGTGTGGACCTGGGCGGTGATGCTCGGCATGCTCGCCCCGCTCGGCCTCGGCTCGGCGGCGCAGCGCTTCCTGCCGGAATATATGGAACGCAGCCAGCACGGCATGCTGAAGGGCTTCCTCAACGGCGGGCGTTGGCTCGCCTTCTGGATCGGCACCTTCTTCGCGCTGCTCGGCGTCGGCGTGATGTGGCTGCTGGAGGACCGTGTCGACACCTTCTATGTCGTGCCGTTCCTGCTCGCCTTCGCCGTGCTGCCGCTCTATGGCGTCTCCGAAGTGCAGGACGGCATCGCCCGCTCCTATGACTGGGTCGGGCTGGCGCTCGCTCCGGTCTATATCGCCCGCCCGCTCCTGATCCTCGCGGTGATGGGCGGCCTGCATCTCGCCGGCTATCAGGCCAATGCGGTGAGCGCGATGGCCGCCGCCACCGCCGCCACCTGGCTGACCACGCTCGGCCAGACGCTGGAGCTGAACCGGCGCCTCAAGCAGCGCCTCGCCCATTTGTCCTCCATCGCCCGGATCTACGAGCGGCGCACCTGGTTCCTGGTCGCGCTGCCGATCTTCATGATCGAGGGCTTCTATTTCCTGCTCACTTACGCCGACATATTGACGCTGCAGCTGTTCGTCACCCCGGATCAGGTCGCGGTCTATTATGCCGCCACCAAGACGCTGGCGCCGGTCGCCTTCATCTATTTCTCGGTGGCGGCTGCGGTGACGCACAAATTCACCGCGTTCCATGTCGCCGGCGAGCGCGACAAGCTCGAACGCTTCCTGTCCGACACCATCCACTGGACCTTCTGGCCCTCGCTCATCGCTGCCATCGGCCTGTTGCTCGTCGGCCGCTTCATCCTCTCGATGTTCGGCGCCGGCTTCGAGGAAGGCTATCCGCTGATGTTCGTGCTGAGCATCGGCCTGTTGGTGCGGGCTGCTGTCGGGCCGGTGGAACGGCTGCTGATCATGGTCGGCGAGCAGACCGCCTGCGCGGTGATCTATGCCATCGCCTTCATTATCAATTTCGCGCTCTGCTTGCTGCTGATCCCGCATTTCGGGCTGATGGGTGCCGCCTGGGCGCCGACCATCGCCTATGTGGTCGAATCCATCATGCTGTTCGTCGTCACCAAGCGACGGCTCGGCCTGCACGTCTTCGTGCTGCGCCGGCCCAAACCGGCGCTGGATTGACACCGTCATGGCGGAGCCCGTCACGACGACATGGCTGACGGGAGAGCAACTGGCGGATCGCGCCGGGGAGTGGCGTGCGCTCGCTGAGAATGCCGTGGAGCCGAATGTCTTCGCCGGCCCGGAATGCTTCATCCCGGCGCTGCGCCATCTTGATGGCGAGCGCACGAGCTTCCTCGTTGCCGAGTGCGATGGTGGCCTCGCCGGCATATTGCCGCTGCGCTTCTCCCGCGCCCGCTGGGGCGTGCCACTGGCGTGCGCCATCCACCAACTGCCCTACGCCCCGCACGGCACGCCGCTGATCGCGCGGAGCAATGCCACAAGCATTGTCACGGCGTTGCTGGATGCATTGCTCAAGCATCGCTTGAGCCCAACCAGCCTTTTGCTGCAGCACATGCCTGCCGCCGGCCCGCTCGCCGAGGCGTGGGAGGAGGCGCTGGCGGCGAGCGGGCGCACCGCGTTACGCTTCGCGCCCTTCGAGCGGCCGGCGATGCGCAAGAACGGGACCGACTATCTCGCCGCGCGCATGTCGAAGCACCGCCGCCGCCGGCTCGAACAGCAACGCCGCAAGCTGCATGAACACGCCGGTGAGACGCGGGTCACGGTGGCCGCGGAGCCGGCTATGATCTTGGCCGGGCTGGAGCGCTTCTTCGCGCTGGAGGCTTCCGGCTGGAAGGGAAGACGCGGCACCGCGGCTGGACAGGAAGCGGCGCGCGCCGCCTTCTTCCGTGAGAACACCATGGCACTTGCGGAGCGTGGCGAGGCCCGCATCGTCGAGATCATGCGCGGCGCGGCGCCTATCGCCGCAGCGCTGCTGTTCATCGCGCAGGATCGCGCCTGGTTCTTCAAGACCGCCTATGACGAGACGCTGGCGCGTTATTCGCCCGGCGTGTTGCTGGATGTGGCCGTCACCGAGGCGCTCGATCGCGACCCGCGCATCGCGCTCGGCGACAGTCTCATGGTGACGGCGGACGTGGGATTCCAGGCGCTCTGGCAGGATCGCCTGCCAATGGCCGACTGGCTGGTCGAAGTGGAACGCGGAAGCTCAAGGCGCTTCGCGCTCTCGGCACGATTGGAGGCGCTGCGGCGCGGCGCTCGCGCCAGCGCCAAGCAGGCCGTCGCCTATGTCAGGACCAAGCGCGGCCTGAAGGCCTAAAGGCGTCATCCCGGCCGCAGCCCGCAGGGCGGAGAGCCGGGATGACGTCCCGATAGAAGAGCGTTTTCGCGATCCCGGATGCGGCCTCGTGGCCGTTCCGGCATGACACGAGAAAAAGAGCAGCGTGGCTATTGGCCCACCGGCATGCCGTTGATGGTGACGCTGGTCTGGCCCGGCGCCAGCGCGGGACCGCCGGCCGGGGCCGGCGCATCGGCGCTGACCTTCGGATCCGGCACGCCGAGCACCAGCGCCCAATAGACCTTGTACTTGCTGTTCGGCGACGGCGCCGCGGCGATGCCCATCTGGGTCATGCCGGGCGCCAGCATGTTCTTGTTGTGCGAGGGCGAATCCCGCCAGCCGGAGAACGCCTCGGCCAGCGTGTGATAGCCGGCGCCGACATTCTCCACCGCGCGCAGCCCGTCGAATCCGGCGGCCTTCAGGCGCGCCGTGAGCGTGCGCCCGCCAACGGTGTGCGAGAGCGAATCCGCCGCCGCCATCGCCTTGGCCTGGCGCTGCGCCACTTGCGTCAGCACCGGATCGACCGACACCGTCGAGAGCCCCTTGCCCTTGCGATAATCCGACAGCATCGCCGCCGCGGCTGCGGGATCGACCGAGCCGCCCTTGGAGAGATTGTCGTAGAAGGACGGGTTCTTGCCCGCCTCGACCGTATCGGTGGTGCCGCAGCCGGCCAGCAGCAGGGCAGCGAACAGGACGGCGGCGTAGCATCGTGTATCGGGCGCGCGCATGAAGGGCTCGTCTGGAGGGAAGCGGAGGTGCAGCCTATAGATCGACGGTGAGCGGGACAACACGGGCGCGTGAAACGCGTTCAGGCCGGTTCTCCCGCCGGCGGTGCCGCATCGATGTGCTTGCCGCGATAGATCGCCCAGGGCGTGAAGGGGATGCCGATATTGGCGGCCTTCAATCGGTCGAACACCGCGTAATGCAGATCGCTCTTCACGGTGAGCGCGTAATCGACATTGGCCACCACGCAGCGCAATTCGAACTGCAGCGCGGCGTCGCCGAACTTCATCAGGAACACCCGCGGCGGCGGGCTGCGCAGCACCTGCGGATGGTCGCAGGCACAATCGACCAGCAGGTCGCGCACCTGCTCGGGATCGGCGTCGTAGTGCACATTGACGCTCACGATCACCCGGCCCGTGGTGTTGGCGTGGGTGAAGTTCTTCACCATGCCGGTGATGAGGTCGGAATTCGGGATCAGCACCATGGCGCGATCGAACGTCTCGATCTCGGTGGCGCGCACGCTGATGCGCCGCACATAGCCCTCCTCGCCCTTGACGAGGATCATGTCGCCGACCCGGATCGGCCGCTCGGCCAGCAGGATCAGCCCCGAGACGAAGTTCGAGACGATGGATTGCAGGCCGAAACCGATACCGACCGAGAGCGCACCGGCGACGAGGGCGACATTCTCGAGATTGAGCCCGAGTTGGCCCATGGCAGCAGCAATGACAGCGATGGAGCAGACATAGCCGATGATGGTCGAGATCGAATTCTGCAGGCTGGGATCGAGACGTGTGCGCGGCAGGATCGAGGCTCCCACCCAGCGCTGGATGGTACGGGCGACGACGATCCCGATGATGAGGAAGACGATCGCACTGATGATGTCGGCAAGCGTGACCGTCGAGTTGCCGATGGTGAAGCCGAAGGTGATGCGGCTGACGAGATCGCGCAGGTCCGCCGTCGAAGCGCCCCAGGTTCCGATCACCAGGAACAGCATGAGCAGAACGGCCAGCACCTTGAGCAGGCCGGCCACCAGCACCGCGAGCAGTTCAAGCGTGTTCTTGCCGACGCCCAGTGTCTTCGCGATGTGCCGCGCCCGCGGACCGCTGGCGACATGGTCGATGAAGAACGCGTTGTTCAGTGCGATCAGCACATAGAGCGCGCCTGCCATGACCACCGCGGTCAAGGTGCGGGTCGACAGGAAGCTGGCAAAGCTCACATAGCCGGCGACCAGCGCCGCCAGCGTGCCAACCACCATCAGCCAGATCGGCAAGCGCAGCCACGGCACCGAGCCGGATGCCGCAGCATCGCTCGAAGCCCCGTCCATCGCACCGACGGCGGATCCGGGCACGCCCTCCTTCTCCTCATCGTCGGCGCCCGCGCCGAGCACGCGAATGGCGCGCACGGCGATGAGCACCAGCAGCAGCGACAGCAGCGCGCTGGTCGCCACAGTGAGTTGGACCGGGACCACCAACGCCCGATGCAGTGCCTGGAGAAAGGCGGCGATCGCCAGGACCCACACGCTGGTGACGATGTGGCGATAAAGCACGCGCGCCGTCTCGTCGGAGAGCACCTGCGTGCTGTCGCCACCGGTCGAGAAACCACCGACCCCGACGACGCGACGGCGGGGCGCTCCCGGTGCCAGCGCGGCAAGCGGCAGCGCCCGACCGACAGCAAGGACGATGATGGCGATCAACATGCCCTGCCAGATCTCGTCGATGCGCGGCGGGATAAGATCGAACGCCTTGGCCAGTGTCATCGCCGCAAAGGCGGCGAGCGGTGCGGTGGCCGAACCGACAAGGGCAAGCAGAGTCGACAACCACGCCGCCCGCAGCCGCGACACCGGCTCATCCGGAGGCTCCTGATCGAAGTGCCGCAACGGGCGCAGCAGCACGTTCGCAAGTGCCAATACAAGCGCGATAATGGCGACCATGCCGATGATGACGGCCAGTTGCCCCGGCCACGCCATGCGCGAAGAAGCATAGGCCTGCCAGTCGCCGAGCAGATACGAGATACCCCGCAGCTCCACCGGAATGGCGGCGGCGGCCGACACCCAGAGGCCAGGATCGAGCACGCTGTAGGCACGCGCGAACAGCGTGTCCGTAAACAGCTCCCGCCGCTTGCTGGTGATGCGGTCGGAAATCTGGTCGGTGCGCACTTTCAGGAGCTTGGCCTGCTTGATCAGCCCGTCGAGCTCGGTGGCGCGCGCGTTGAGCTGGTCGCGCTCCTGCGTGACCGAGGCCTCTTCCGGCGGCGCGTCGGCAGCCGGCTTCGCGCCGATCTCCTTGATCCTGTGCTGGAGGTCGGCGAGCCGCGGATCGAGCAGCGCAATCGCCGCGTCGAGATCGGTACGGACCGGCTCGAGCCGAGCACGCAGCTCGTCGAGATCGGTGGAGCGCAGGGTCTCACGCTGCAATCCGCCCTCGACGCCGTCGACGATGGCGCGCTGGCCTTCCAGCTTGTCGCGCACCGCCTGCTGATCGGCGGCGACCGGCGTCTGCGCGGCAAGCGGGCCAGCAGCCACCACCGACACGATAAGCGCGGCGAGCAGGATGAGGAGAGGGGCGAGGAAGCGCAAACGCCGCAGCATGCCGAACGCCGCAGTGGCATCCGGGCGCATCGGCGATGGGGAGGAAGCTCGGCCCGACCGGACCGGCATGCGGGCCAATTCGGCCCGATCAAGCAGCGTCATCATCAACGAATTCCAGATGCCGGCAAAGGCAGGCATCCTGTCTCCGTTCCGAACGCGGCCATGTCAAGGCGACGCCCCAAAGCGACGCCGATGCATTGCGCCTACCGTCGAGGCGGCACTCACACAAAACAGCACTCACACCTGCGCGCCCCGTCGGGACGGAGCGCGCAGCGGTGGATGAGCTATTTCTTCTTGCCGGCGCCCTTGGCAGGCTTGGCAGGCTTGGCAGCCTTGGCTTCCGCCTTTGGCTTGGCTTCCTTTGCGGCAGGCTTCGGCGCCTTCTCAGACGTCTTGGCCGGCGCCTTGGCAGCCGTCTTGGCAGCAGCCTTGGCAGGCTTAGCCGCGGCCGGTGCCTTCGCCGGAGCGGGCGCCTTGGCCGCAGCCGGGGCCTTCGCCGCAGCAGCCTTGGCCGGCTTCGCGGCGGCAGGCTTTGCTGCAGGTTTGGCCGCAGCAGGCTTAGCCACAGCAGGCTTGGCCGCCTTGGGAGCCTTCGCCGGCTTGGCAGCCGCTTCGGTCCCCTTCTTGTCGGCGACCTGCGTCAGGGCAGAAGCCGCCAATTTCCTGATGTCGTCCGGGGAGACGCTGGACGGATCCCTCATCGCCTTTGCAGCAATCTTCGCGACCGCTGCACTCGTGGTTTCACTTTTCGCCATCACAGCCTCCGAATCAAAGCAAACGGCGAGGCATTTAACATCGCGAATCAACGGAAATGCCAAGAAAAAATAGATACTGCCGTCGAAAAGCTTGGGACGGTTAAGTCTTCGTATGAGTTGTGCGGCGCGGCAGAGGCCTTCCACGGCATCGGACGCGGTCGCAATCAACCTATTAACGCATTGATATATAAAGGTTTATAAGTAATCGCAGGATACCGCGACGCGACAATCCGGCGGCCCGGTGCGGGAGCCTCGCGCCTCCACGACAGCTCCGTCATTTTTCACTCGGACGCGGCAAAAACAGCCGACGCGGCATCGTCGAAGCGGCGCGCGCTGCTGCACCGACGCCACGCGCGGCCTCCCGCGCCCAGGTGAAGGGCGTCGCCGCCCTTGGCTGCAAGCTGCCGATCACCTCGTCAGCATCGTTCGTCAGTTGCACATCGCGCTCGATCGCCATGCGCTTCATGCGCCCGTTACTGGCGAGGAACATGAGCTGCAGATCCTCGAAGCCGTGCGCCCGCGCATAGGCGATGATGCGGTCCATCAGGCTGGAACCGATGCCGCGCCCCTGCCACGGGCGCTCGACGCTGAACGCGATCTCGGCGCCGCGCGGGCGCCCCGCACGAACCGGGAGCGGGTGCAGTTCGGCGACGCCGCGCAGTTCGCCATCGGCAAAATATCCGAGCACGACGGCACGCTCGTCGGCAACGCGCGCAGCGTGACGGCGCACGGCGGAGTCTGTGACATAGCCCGCAAAGCGCATGAAGCGGCTGAGCGGATCGAGCCGCAGCAGATGGGCGGCGTAATCCGCATTCTCGCTCGGCAGCAGGAGACGAATGCTCTCCTCCGCGGGCAGCGCGAACTCATCCCGGTCCTGTTCCATCTGCGTCATCGGTGGCCCAACATCCACGCCGCTTTGTTGCGACGCAACATAACTGGGTTCTCAACGTTCCCCAGGCAAGTTTTGCCAAGCGCATGGGACGCATGCGGAAAGCAGGATACAGCAGTCTCGACGATGACGCGCGCCCCGAGAGGCTGACGACTTAATCCGTTGAAGGCGCCACCTTTCCACCCTCATCCCCGGACTTGATCCGGGGATCGAGACTTCGACCGGATGCATGAGGATGGGCTGGATCCCCGTATCAAGTCCGGGGATGAGGGCCGATTGGAGTTTTCGGTCAGGCCTCGCGGGCTCAGCGGCTGGCGCTGAGCGGCTGGGTGCGCGCGGCGGTCTCGTTGATGGCCTTGCGCAGCGCGCCCTCGGCAGTCACGCCGAAATTATAGTGGGTCATCGAGAACGGCCCGGGTGTGCCGGGATGCGCCGAGCGGAAGCCGACATAGACGCCGGCGAAGGCGCCATTCTCGGTGAGCAAGGCGGCGCCCGATGTGCCGCCCTCGGCATCGCAGTCGATCGCGATCTCGCGCACGCCGCTGGGGCTGCCACCCGTCACCTTGCGAGCCGTGCACATTTCGAGCGAGTGGTTCTCCACCCCGCCCGAGCGGGCCGCCGCGGCGAGCACGATGGTGGACGGCACCGCGATCGGGCCGGCGAGCGGATAGGGCCGCACCCCGGCCACCGGACGCTCCAGCGGTGCCACCGCCCAGTCGCGGACGGCCGGATTGGCATAGGGCTCGGTCGCGCCGCAGATCACCTGCTGGGTGAGGATCGCCATCACCTGATGGCGGCCGCCGACCACGATGTCGAAAGTGCAGCTGCCGGCCCCGCCGCGGGACTGGCCGCCGGGCTCGAACAGCACGTGGGATGCCGTCACCAGCACGCCGGACGAGCCGACCAGCTGGCCGGTGCCGACCGCGCCGCCGCAGCGTACGACGCCGGTGGCACCATAGCGCGCGGCCACCACGGTCGGCGGCAGATGATGGAAAGCGGCATACTCGCTGGGGCTCAATCGGTCGTCCCGGTCGATCAGGATCGCCGACGGCGAGAGCGAGGAAGAGGTGCCAGCCCGGGGCCGCGATTGCGACTGTGACTGCGGATCGAAAGCCAACGCCGGAAGGGCCGTCGACGCCAGAACAAGGCCTACGCAGAGCGCACGGCGGGAGCCGCCCGCAACAAGCCGATTGGACGACGTCATCATGCCACGCCCGGTTGAGGAGAAAAGAACGTTGCGGGGGCAAAATGTCGCCGTCAAGTCCGGAAAGCGGCAGCGAGGTGATCACTTCAGCGTCACGACCGCGCGGACCCTGCGGAGCCTATATCAGCGCGCTCAGGTGTCGACACGCTTGCGAGAGCGCCTCGCCGACGCTAAGCGTGCACCGCAATATGGAGGCAGGCCGTTATGGAGCTTGTGGCGGAAGCCGGCGGCTCGGTGCTCGCTGCGCGCTATGTCGCGCGCATGGCAGCCGGCGACATCGTGCCCGATCCGGGGCAGGCCAAGGTGGTGGCTGCGCTTTCGCAGCTGGAGCAGCGCCTCGCCATTCGCCGTCTCGCCCGCAAGACCTCGGCGCTCGGCTGGCTGTTCGCCCGCCGCGACGACGCCATCCCGAAAGTCCGCGGCCTCTACATCCACGGCGCGGTCGGCCGCGGCAAGACCATGCTGGTCGACCTGTTCTTTGAATCCGTAGCGGTGAGGAAGCGCAAGCGCCGCGCCCATTTCCACGAATTCATGGCCGACGTGCACCAGCGCATCTTCACCGTGCGCAACGACATGAAGCAGGGCCGCATCAAGGATGGCGACCCCATCGCCATCGTCGCGAACGCCCTGAACGAGCAGGCCTGGCTGCTGTGCTTCGACGAGTTCCACGTCACCGACATCGCCGACGCCATGATCCTCGGCCGGCTGTTCGAAAAGCTGTTCGAGCTCGGCGTCGTGGTGGTCGCGACTTCGAACGTGGCGCCGGAGGACCTCTATAAAGGCGGCCTCAACCGCGCGCTGTTCCTGCCCTTCATCGCCATGCTGGAAAAGCACATGGAGGTGGTGCGGATCGAGTCCCCGACCGACTACCGCATGGAGAAGCTCGACGGCGTGCGCAGCTGGTACGTGCCGAACGGCCACGAGGACCAGGCCGATATCGACCGCACCGTCGACAAGGTCTGGCGCCGCGTCGCCGGGCAGGATGGCGGCGCGCCGACTAGCATCGAATCCGGCGGCCGGCGGATCCGCGTGCCGCTGGCCGGCGCCGGCGCCGCGCGCTTCTCCTTTGCCGACCTCTGCGAGGCCCCGCTCGGTGCCTCGGACTATCTGCGCCTCGCCCGCAGCTTCCACACGCTGGTCATCGAGCACATACCGGTGATGGAGCAGGACCGGCGCAACGAGGCGAAGCGCTTCATCACTTTGATCGACGAGCTCTACGACAAGGGCGTGAAGCTGGTGGCTTCCGCCGCCGAGGAGCCGGAGCGCCTCTATATCGGCACAGAAGGGGCAGAAGCCTTCGAGTGGGCGCGCACCGTCTCGCGCCTGCACGACATGCGTTCGAGTGACTATATCGCTCGGCCGCACGGACGCGGCGACAGCGAGGCGAGCGGCGATACCACCGGGCTGGTCGAGACCTGACCGCCCAGAGCCCTTTCCGTTCGGATGGAACCATCCGAACGACAAGAAAGTGCTCTAGATTCAAAACACTGGAGCATGTTCTCGTCGCAAAAGTCATTCACTTTTGCGGAACATGCTCTAGCCGGGCAAGGTGAAGGCGATGAAGCAAGGCCCCAATTCCAAGCGCGAACACGTCCACGTCTGCGCGCTCACCGGCCGGCAGGTCACCGATCATGACGGCATGCGGCTCGACATGGTGCGCCCCGGGCTCGCCAGGAGCATTCGTGCCGCCCATCCCGGCATTGCCGACGACGCCTTCATCTCGCGCGAAGCGCTGGCGCAGGAGCGCGCCCGCTATATGACCGAGACGCTCCAGGCCGAACGCGGCGACCTGACCCAGATCGAGCGCGACGTCATCGAGAGCCTCGCCGCCAATGCGACCATCTCGGAGAATGTCGAGGCGGAGATCGACGAACGCCGCAGCTTCGGCGAGCGCGCCTCCGACCTGATCGCCAGCTTCGGCGGCAGCTGGACCTTCATCATCTCCTTCATGGTCTTCATCCTCATCTGGATGGCGCTGAACGTCTGGGTCGCCGCCGCCGGCAACTTCGACCCCTACCCTTTCATCCTCCTGAACCTGGTGCTGTCATGCGTCGCTGCGCTCCAGGCGCCGGTCATCATGATGAGCCAGAAGCGGCAGGAGGCGAAGGATCGGCTGCGCTCGGAGAACGACTACAAGGTCAATCTCAAGGCCGAACTGGAGATCCGTCATCTCCATGAGAAGATCGATCATATACTTACACGGCAATGGGAGCGGCTGGCGGAAATCCAGTCGATCCAGATCGAGCTGATGGAAGATCTGGCACGCCGCCGGAGCTGAAATCGGCTGGGCCCGCGAATGGTATTTCGTATACCAATACATTCACGGAAAGTCGCAGTCTCAATCGCTTAGCATTGCCTGTCTTTGCTTGAACCATCTGGCGAGACGGGCTATCGGAAGCCGGCGCGGCGGTCCGCCGCACCTCTCCCAGCCAGCCCGGAACGCAAGCCCGGAACGAAGGATCAGGAACACTCATGGCTCGAGCAAAGATTGCACTGATCGGAGCCGGTCAGATCGGCGGCACCCTCGCCCTGCTCGCGGGTCTGAAGGAACTCGGCGACGTCGTGCTGTTCGACGTGGTGGAAGGCGTGCCGCAGGGCAAGAGCCTGGACATCGCCGAAGCCTCCCCCGTGCTCGGCTTCGATGCCAAGTTCGCCGGTACCAACAGCTATGAGTCGATCGAAGGCGCCGACGTCGTCATCGTCACCGCCGGCGTGCCGCGCAAGCCCGGCATGAGCCGCTCCGACCTGCTCGGCATCAATCTCAAGGTCATGGAACAGGTCGGCGCCGGCATCCGCAAATATGCGCCGGACGCCTTCGTGATCTGCATCACCAATCCGCTCGACGCCATGGTCTGGGCGCTGCAGAAGGCCTCCGGCCTGCCCACCCAGAAGGTGGTCGGCATGGCCGGCGTGCTGGATTCGGCGCGCTTCCGCTATTTCCTCGCCGACGAGTTCGACGTCTCGGTCGAGGACGTGATCGCCTTCGTGCTCGGCGGCCATGGCGACGACATGGTGCCGCTGGTGTCTTATTCCGGCGTCGCCGGCATCCCGCTGCCCGACCTCATCAAGATGAAGTGGACCACGCAGGAGCGCGTCGACGCCATCGTCGAGCGCACCCGCAAGGGCGGCGGCGAGATCGTCAACCTGCTCAAGACCGGTTCGGCCTTCTATGCCCCGGCCGCCTCGGCGATCGAGATGGCGACCTCCTATCTGCGCGACAAGAAGCGCCTGCTGCCGGCAGCCGCGCATTTGTCGGGCGAATATGGCGTGAAGGATCTCTATCTCGGCGTGCCGGTGATCATCGGCGCCAAGGGGGTCGAGCGTATCGTCGAGATCGAGCTCGACAAGTCCGAGCGCGTGATGCTCGACAAGTCGATCGCCTCGGTCCAGGAGCTGGTCTCCGAGTGTCAGAAGATCGCGCCCGACCTCGGCGCGTGAGGGGAGGCGTGGAGCGCGCGGATTAACGAAGCGGAAACCTTGCCGGCAATGCAGTGCCGGTAACGGTTGAGCCATTGATCCGCACGAGCCAAGGATATCGGCCCTTCCGGCGCCTGCGCCGGAAGGCAAGGCGCTGTGGAGTGCGACAGTACCGTTCCGGTGGTGCCGTTCTTGCTTCGTAGCGGAACGATCGACATTTCTGCAATTCTGCGCCGCGTTCTCGCGGCTTTCATGAAGTGAACACGAGACCTAGATAGACGCTGGTACGAGCTTCGCCCCAACCTCGGGGTGCCGGACCGTCGGCTGCATCCGCCCCGCAGCCGGCGACGGCTCGGAAGCGCCTCCACCGGACCGGGAAGCGGTCCTTAGGGAGCACGATATGTCGCGCGCGGACGTGAACGAGACTTTCCTGAACACCTCCTTCCTCTACGGCGCCAATGCCGCCTGGATCGAAGACCTCTATGCCCGCTACGAGATCGATCCATCGTCGGTCGACGCGGAATGGCAGGCCTTCTTCGGTGCGCTGAAGGACAACGCCGCCGACGTCACCAAGAGCGCCCGCGGCGCCTCCTGGAAGAATGAAGGCTGGCCGATCCATGCCAATGGCGAGCTGGTCTCGGCCATGGACGGGCACTGGATCGAGGTCGAGAAGGCGCTCAAGGACAAGGTCCAGGCCAAGGCACAGAAGACCGGCGTCGAGATCTCTTCCGCCGACGTGCAGCAGGCGACGCGCGATTCCGTCAAGGCGCTGATGATGATCCGCGCCTACCGCATGCGCGGCCATTTCCACGCCAAGCTCGACCCGCTCGGTCTCGAGCCGGTGCGCTCGGCGCCCGAGCTCGACCCCGTCTCCTATGGCTTCCGCGAAGCCGACCTCGACCGGCCGATCTTCATCGACCATGTGCTCGGGCTGGAATTTGCTACCGTCCGGCAGATGGTGGCGATCCTGCGCCGCACCTATTGCGAGACGCTCGGCGTCGAGTTCATGCACATCTCCGCACCCGAGGAGAAGGCCTGGATCCAGGAGCGCATCGAGGGGCCGGACAAGGAGATCTCCTTCACCCGCGAGGGCAAGCGCGCCATCCTCAACAAGCTGGTTGAGGCCGAGGGCTTCGAGAAGTTCCTCGATGTCCGCTACACCGGCACCAAGCGCTTCGGCCTCGACGGCGGCGAGAGCCTGATCCCCGCGCTCGAGCAGATCATCAAGCGCGGCGGCAATCTCGGCGTGCAGGAGATCGTGCTGGGCATGGCCCATCGCGGCCGCCTCAATGTGCTGACCCAGGTGATGGGCAAGCCGCACCGCGCCATCTTCCACGAGTTCAAGGGCGGCTCCTGGGCGCCCGACGAAGTCGAGGGCTCCGGCGACGTGAAGTACCATCTCGGTGCTTCCTCGGACCGCGAGTTCGACGGCAACCAGGTGCATCTGTCGCTCACGGCCAACCCGTCGCACCTCGAGATCGTCAATCCCGTGGTGCTCGGCAAGGTGCGCGCCAAGCAGGACCTCATCGGCGACATCGACCGCACCCAGGTGATGCCGCTGCTGCTGCACGGCGACGCCGCCTTCGCCGGCCAGGGCGTGGTGGCGGAATGCTTCGGCCTGTCCGGGCTGAAGGGCCATCGCACCGGCGGCTCGCTGCATTTCATCATCAACAACCAGATCGGCTTCACCACCAACCCGCGCTTCTCGCGCTCCTCGCCGTATCCGTCGGACGTCGCCAAGATCATCGAGGCGCCGATCTTCCACGTGAACGGCGACGACCCCGAGGCGGTGACATTCGCGGCGAAGATCGCCACCGAGTTCCGCCAGCGCTTCCGTAAGCCGGTCGTCATCGACATGTTCTGCTACCGGCGCTTCGGCCACAATGAGGGCGACGAGCCGGCCTTCACCCAGCCGCTGATGTACAAGATCATCCGGCAGCATCCGTCGACGCTGGAGATCTATTCGAAGAAGCTGCAGGACGAAGGCGTCGTCGATGCCGCCGAGTTCGAGCAGATGAAGGCCGACTGGCGCGCCAAGCTCGACGCCGAGTACGAGTCCGGCCAGGCCTACAAGCCGAACAAGGCGGACTGGCTCGATGGCCGCTGGGCCGGCCTGAAGACCGCCGAGGACGAGGACGATCCGCGCCGCCGCGGCGACACCGGCGTCGATCTCGGTATGCTGCGCGACATCGGCAAGAAGATCACCACCCCGCCGGAGGGCTTCCACCTCCACCGCACCATCCAGCGCTTCCTCGACGCCCGCGCCAAGTCGATCGAGGACGGCGCCGGCATCGACTGGTCGACCGGCGAGGCTTTGGCCTATTGCTCGCTGCTGCTGGAAGGCCACCCGGTGCGCCTCTCCGGCCAGGATTCCGAGCGCGGCACCTTCACCCAGCGCCATTCGGTGCTGACCGACCAGGAAACCGAGGAGCGCTTCACCCCCTTCAACTATCTGAAGGAGGGCCAGGCGCGCTACGAGGTCATCAATTCGATGCTCTCGGAAGAGGCCGTGCTCGGCTTCGAGTATGGCTATTCGCTCTCCGAGCCGAATGCGCTGACGCTGTGGGAGGCCCAGTTCGGCGACTTCGCCAACGGCGCGCAGGTCATCTTCGACCAGTTCCTGTCGTCCGGCGAACGCAAGTGGCTGCGCATGTCCGGCCTCGTCTGCCTGCTGCCGCACGGCTATGAGGGCCAGGGGCCGGAGCACTCTTCCGCGCGCCTCGAGCGCTTCCTGCAGATGTGCGCCGAAGACAATATGCAGGTCGCCAACTGCTCGACCCCGGCGAACCTGTTCCACATCCTTCGCCGGCAATTGAAGCGTGACTTCCGCAAGCCGCTGATCCTGATGACGCCGAAGAGCCTGCTGCGCCACAAGCGCGCCGTCTCGACGCTGGCTGAGATGGGTCCCGGCACCTCGTTCCATCGCCTGCTTTGGGACGATGCCGAGAAGCGCAATGGCGAGCGCGCCGCCGAGGCGATCACGCTCAAGCCCGACGCCGAGATCCGCCGCGTCGTGCTGTGCACCGGCAAGGTCTATTACGACCTGTTCGAGGAGCGCGAGCGTCGCGGCACCGACGACATCTATCTGATGCGCGTCGAGCAGCTCTTCCCCTTCCCGCTGAAATCGATGGTGCAGGAGCTCTCGCGCTTCAAGCAGGCCGAGATCGTCTGGTGCCAGGAAGAGCCGAAGAACCAGGGTGCCTGGGCCTTCATCCAGCCCTATCTCGAATGGGTGCTGGAACAGACCGGTTCGCCCACGCCGCGTCCGCGCTATGCCGGTCGCCCGGCCTCTGCGGCGACCGCGACGGGTCTCATGTCCAAGCATCTGGCGCAGCTCAAGGCGTTCCTCCAGGACGCCCTCGGATAAATACTGTACGGGGCGCCCGGCGCCCGCAAAATGAGGACGGAAGAGCATGGGCACCGAGATCCGCGTTCCGACGCTGGGCGAATCGGTCACGGAAGCGACCATCGGCAAATGGTTCAAGAAGGCGGGCGACAGCGTCACCGCCGACGAGCCGATCGTCGAACTCGAGACCGACAAGGTCACGATCGAGGTGCCGGCACCCGCCGCCGGCGTGCTCTCCGAAATCCTGGTGAAGGACGGCGAGACGGTGGGCGTCGGTGCGCTGCTCGGCTCGATCGGCGAAGGCGGCGCGGCAGCCAAGGCTGCGCCGGCTGCCGCCGCTCCGGCACCCGCCAAGACTGAAGCACCGAAGGCTGAAGCTCCCAAGGCCGAGGCTCTCAAGCCCGCACCCGCCGCGCCGGCCGGCGCCAACGGCCCGGCGGTGGCCAAGCTCGCCGCCGAGAGCGGTGTCGATCCCGCGACGCTTGCCGGCTCCGGCAAGGAAGGCCGCGTCACCAAGGGCGACATGCTCGCGGCTATCGCCGCCGGTGTGACCGCGCCCGCTCCGGCGGCCCAGGCGCCTGCGCCGGCTCCGGTGGTCGCCCGCGCGCCGTCGAGCGTCGAGGACGTCCCGCGCGAAGAGCGCGTGAAGATGACCAAGCTGCGCCAGACCATCGCCCGCCGCCTGAAGGACGCGCAGAACAGCGCCGCCATGCTGACGACGTTCAACGACGTCGACATGAGCGCGGTGATGAATCTGCGCGCGCAGTACAAGGACGTGTTCGAGAAGAAGCATGGCGTGAAGCTGGGCTTCATGGGCTTCTTCACCAAGGCGGTCATCCAGGCGCTGAAGGATGTGCCGGAGGTGAATGCCGAGATCGACGGGCAGGACCTCGTCTACAAGAACTATTACCACATCGGCATCGCGGTCGGCACCGACAAGGGCCTGGTGGTTCCTGTAGTGCGTGACGCCGACCAGCTCTCCATTGCCGGCGTGGAGAAGGCCATTGCCGGCCTCGGCCGCAAGGCGCGCGACGGCAAGCTCGGCATCGAGGACCTGCAGGGCGGCACCTTCACCATCACCAATGGCGGCATCTACGGCTCGCTGATGTCGACGCCGATCCTCAACGCCCCGCAGTCCGGCATTCTCGGCATGCACCGCATCGAGGAGCGCCCGGTCGTGGTGAAGGGCCAGATCTTGGCGCGGCCGATGATGTACCTCGCGCTGAGCTACGACCACCGCATCGTCGACGGCAAGGGCGCCGTCACCTTCCTCGTGCGGGTGAAGGAAGCGCTGGAAGATCCGACCCGGCTGGTGCTGGATCTCTGATCCGAAGCCTCCTTCGAGCAACATCCAATTCCAAACCACCGTCATCCCCGGCCTTGTGCCGGGGATCTCGATTCAAGGGCGGTGCATCCTGAATCGAGATGGCCGGCACAAGGCCGGCCATGACGTCGCGCTGATGAAGCCGCCGCGGTCACCCGACCGCGGCGGCTTTGTCTTACGGGTGGATGACCATCAGCGTGAAGGGATGGACATAGGCCTGCAGCATCACCAGCCCGCCGACCAGCGAGGCCAGCACGATGGAGTGCCAGAACACGAAGCGCAGGATGGTGCCTTCATGGCCGAACCAGTTGGTGGCGGTGGAGGCAACAACGATCGATTGGGCGTCGATCATCTTGCCCATCACGCCACCGGACGAGTTCGCCGCGCCCATCAGGATGGGCGACAGGCCGAGCTGCTCGGAGGTGATCTTCTGCAGGCCGCCGAACAGCACGTTGGAGGCGGTGTCCGAACCGGTCAGCGCCACGCCGAGCCAGCCGAGCAGCGTGCCGAAGAAGGGGTAGAGCACACCGGTCGCGGCGAAGGCGAGGCCGAGCGTGGCATCGAGGCCGGAAAAGCGGGTCAGCGTGCCGATGGCGAGCATCGCCGCGATGGTGAGCAGCGAATAGCGCAGGATCCAGATGGTCTTGCCGTATTCCTGGATCAGTCGCCACGGCGAGAAGCGGATCACCGCGCCATAGATCAACGCCGCCAGCAGCATGGCGGTGCCGGTGTAGGACAGGTAGGTGAAGGCGAACACCGCGCTCTCGGTCGCCGGCTTGGCCACCACCGGCGGCACCTTCTGCACCATGTTATGCAGGCCGTCGACGACATAGTTCCAGGTGAAGATCGGGTTCACCAGGGCCTTAAACCAGCCCGAGCCCCAGATCAGCAGCATGACGCAGACGATGATCCAGGGCAGCATCGCGCTCCACACCTGCTCGCGCTCCGGCATGACCGCCGGCTCGGTGGAGACCGGGGGCATGGTGGCGGCGGATTCATCACGGGTACGCAGCGCCGGCGAGAGCCAGAGCGTCTTGGGCTGCCACACCCGGAGGAAGCCGATCAGTGCCGCCATCGAGATCAGCGAGGCGCCGATATCGACGATCCACGGATTGATGAAGTTCGAGATGACATATTGCGGGATCGCGAAGCTGAGCGCGCAGACCAGGATGGCCGGCCACACCGCCAGCATGCCGCGCCACCCGGCGAAGGCGCACACCACCCAGAATGGCACGATCAACGAGAAGAACGGCAATTGCCGCCCGACCATGGCGCCGAGCAGATAGGGATCGAGCCCGGTAACGCTGGCGAGCCCGGCGATCGGGGTGCCCAGCGCGCCATAGGCGACCGGCGCGGTATTGGCGATGAGCGAGAGCCCCGAGGCGGCGAGCGGCGAGAAGCCGAGCCCCATCAATATGGCACCGGTGACCGCCACCGGCGTGCCGAATCCGGAGGCGCCCTCGAAGAAGGCGCCGAACGAAAAGGCGATCAAGAGCAGTTGCAACCGCCGGTCGGGGGTCACCCCGCCAATGGCCTGCTCGAGAATCTTGAATCGCCCCGTCGCCACGGTGAGTCGATAGAGGAAGATGACGTTGAGGACGATCCATCCGATCGGGAACATGCCGGTCACGATGCCCAGCACAGCGGCACGGATGGCGAGACCTGCCGGCATGGTGAACACCACCACCGAGACCAGGATAGCAATGATGAGGGCGATGACCGCCGCCAGATGCGCCTTGACCTTGCCTGAGGCGATCAATACGAGAAGCGTTACCACCGGTATTGCTGCAGCAATGGTCGATAATACCATGCTGTCGAACGGATTATAGATCTGACTCCACATTGCGGTTCCTTCCCTTTGGTAATCTATATTGTTGGTGTTTACTTAAGGGTGACCGGCATTTACCAAGTTGCAACGTAGACCAAAGTCGATAAACCTTACGCTGCGTCAGTCAGAGCAAAAATCAGGGTTGTGCCAGGGGTGAAATCGCCGCCCTGCCCCGCGCTCTACGCGCGTGACTCTGCGTGACCCGCCATGTAGGTTTCGCGCCGCAATCCGGCCTTCCCGCCCCACCTCGCCGCGCGTACCGCCTTTGAGATCGCGTCGCGCGGGAAACTCACGAGAAATGAGCATGTCCTACGATCTGATCGTCATCGGAACCGGTCCGGGCGGTTATGTGTGCGCCATCCGTGCGGCGCAGCTCGGGCTCAAGGTTGCGGTGATTGAGAAGCGCGCGACCTTTGGCGGCACATGCCTGAACATCGGCTGCATCCCCTCCAAGTCGCTGCTGCACGCCACCGAGCTGTTCGAGGAAGCCGCGCATTCCTTTGCCGGCATGGGGATCGGCGTCGATGCGCCGAAGCTCGATCTCAAGGCGATGATGGCGTTCAAGGACAAGGGCGTCGAAGGCAATACCAAGGGCGTCGAGTTCCTCATCAAGAAGAACAAGATCGATCCGTATCGCGGCACCGGCACCATCACCGCGCCCGGCAAGGTCGTGGTCACTGCTGATGATGGCACCAAGCAGGCGCTGGAGACCAAGGCGATCGTCATCGCCACTGGATCCGACGTGGCGAAGCTGCCCGGCATCGATATCGATGAGACCCGCGTGGTCTCTTCCACCGGCGCGCTGACGCTTGAGAAAGTGCCCGGCAAGCTGCTGGTGGTCGGCGCCGGCGTGATCGGGCTGGAGCTCGGCAGCGTGTGGCGCCGCCTCGGCGCCGAGGTGACGGTGGTCGAGTTCCTCGACCGCATATTGCCCGGCATGGACCTCGATGTTGCGAAGTCGTTCCAGCGCATCCTGCAGAAGCAGGGCTTCGCCTTCAAGCTGAGCTCCAAGGTCACCGGTGTCGACACCTCCGGCGCGACGCTGAAGGTCTCGGTCGAGCCCGCCGCCGGCGGTGCCACGGAGACGCTGGAAGCCGACGTGGTGCTGGTCGCCATCGGCCGCGTGCCCTTCACCGAGGGGCTGGGGCTGGAGGCACTCGGCGTTGAGAAGGACAAGCGCGGCCGCGTCGTTACCGATGTGCACTACCGCACCAATGTGCCCGGCGTGTTCGCCATCGGCGACGCCATTGCCGGACCGATGCTGGCACACAAGGCCGAGGACGAAGGCATCGCCATCGCCGAGCTGCTGGCGGGCCAGGCCGGCCATGTGAATTATGGCGTGATCCCCTCGGTGGTCTACACCTCGCCGGAAGTGGCGCAGGTCGGGCAGACCGAGGAGGAACTGAAGGCCGAAGGCATCGCCTACAAGGTCGGCAAGTTCCCCTTCCTCGCCAATGGCCGCGCCAAGGCCAACAACCAGACCGAGGGCTTCGTGAAGGTGCTGGCGGATGCCACTACCGACAAGGTGCTCGGCGTCCACATCGTCGGCGTCGAGGCCGGCGAGATGATCCACGAGGCGGCGGTGCTGATGGAGTTCGGCGGCTCGTCCGAGGATCTCGCCCGCACCTGCCACGCCCACCCGACCCGCTCGGAAGCGGTGAAGGAAGCCGCCATGGCGGTGGAGAAGCGCGCCATCCACATGTGACGCGCCGTCCTATCGGCAAGAAACAGAACGGCCCGGCACTCGGTGCCGGGCCGCTTCATTTGTGGGTCCAATCGAAAGAGAGGGGAGTGGTCAGGTCCCCTTGGTGTCCGTCGTCGTGGTCGGCGTCGAGGAGGCGTGGCCGGGGCAATCGGCAAACGCGGCGCTGCCGACGGCGACGGTCAAGGACAGTGCGCAGAGGGCAGTGACGAAACGCTTCATGGGTTTGTCTCCTGTCTGACATCGAGCAGTCGCCAGCTTGACCGCGCCACTTCCGCTTGGGAAGCCCAAAGGCCACGCAAATGACCTTGCGGCAGGCAAACACTACCGATCTCACGCAGCCGTGTAGGTCGCCGCCTCGATCCGCCAGCCGTCCGTATCGATCAGGAAGGCGGCATAATACCCTTTGCCATAATGCGGTCGCGGCCCCGGCGCGCCATTGTCCCGTCCGCCATGCGCGAGGCCGGCTTCATGGAAGCGGTGCACGGCTTCGACATCCGGCGCTGCAAAGCAGACATGGAAGCCCGGCGGGCAGATGATCGTCGCGCCGGCGCGCTGCTCCACCCAGAACGGCGCCGCGCCCGGCACGCCTTCCGGCGCCGGGATCTCGCCCGGCGGACCCCAGCAGGCCGAAGGGCCACCCGGCTCATTGAATTCCAGCACGCGCACCAGCCCGAGCGGCGCCAGCACCGCATCATAGAAGCGGATGGCGCGGCCGATATCGACGACGCCGATCGACATATGCTCGATGACCGGACGGACGGCCTTCACAGGCGCGCCCGCGGATGCGCCGAGCGCCACGCCGCCATCAAGGCCGCGGAATCCACCGCGGCATAGATCTGCGTCGTCGCCAGCGAGGCATGGCCGAGCAATTCCTGGATCGAGCGCAGGTCGCCGCCGCGCGCCAAGAGATGCGTCGCGAAGGAGTGGCGCAGCGCGTGCGGCGTCGCGCTGTCCGGCAGGCCGAGCGCGCCGCGCATGCGCTCGACCGCCGCCTGCACGATGCGCGGCGAGAGCGGACCGCCCTTGGTGCCGCGGAACAGGGGGCCGTCCGGCGGCAGGTTCCATGGGCTGAGCCGCACATAGTCCGCCACCGCCTCGGCAACGGTGCGCAGCACCGGCACCATGCGGGTCTTGCCGCCCTTCCCCGTCACCACGATCTGGTCGCCGGCGCCCGGCGCCGGCATCTCGCGCATCTTCAATCCGAGCGCCTCGGAGATGCGCAGGCCCGAGCCGTACAGCAGCGCGATCACCGCGGCGTCGCGCGCCAGCACCCAGGGCTCGCGATCCTCGCCCGCCCGCGTCGCCGGATCGGCGAGCGCGCGGGCGTCCTGCACCGAGACCGGGCGCGGCAGGGTCTTGGCCAGCTTCGGCGCCCGGACGGCAGCAAGCGCGCCGACCTTGCCGATCCCCTCGCGCTCGAGGTGCTTGCCGAAGGAGCGGGCGGCGGCGAGGAAGCGCACCAGCGTGCGCGGCTCGATGCCGTCCGCGCGGCGTGCCGCGATCACGGCGCGGACATCGCGCGGATGCAGGCCGGCGAGCGCGGCGAGGTTCGGGGGCCCGCCGAGATGCTGGGTGAGCAGCAGCAGGAAAGTGGTGAGGTCGCGCGCATAGGCGTCGCGGGTCTTGGGCGAGAGCCGCCGCTCATGGGCAAGCTGCGCCAGCCAGCCCTCAATCGCGACGCCGACCTCCGGCACGGCGACGGCGATGAGCGCCTTCTCCGCCCGTGCGGCCTTCTCGGCATCGGTGCTCGCCATTCGCGGTCTCCTTGACAGGGCTGCTATCCTGCCCGCCGATCCTTAAATTTCACCAACCTTCATTGTCATCCCGGAACCGCCGCAGGCGGTATGCGGGATCGCGCAAACATCGGAGAGCAATCCTGGCTCTACGCTGCGCTTCGGCCGGGATGACGATATGAAGGGCACCGAAGTTCGAAGCGAGGCTACCGATTCCCGACATGGAGCTTTTTTCCCCGAGCGAGCGTCAAAGGGACCGCATCGTCGATGTGCTGCTGCCTCTCGCCATCGGCTCGGCCTATTCCTACCGCGTGCCGGAAGCGCTGGAACTGGCGATCGGCGATATCGTCGTGGTGCCGCTCGGCACCAGGCTGATGCTAGGCTGCGTCTGGCCGTCCAATGACGACACGCGCGCCGTCGACCCGGCGAAGCTGAAGGCCATCGTGCGCAAATACGAGGTGGTGCCGCTGCGCCCCGACCTCGTCGCGCTGATCAAATGGATCGCCGACTACACCGTCACCCCGCCCGGCATGGTGCTGCGCCTGGCGCTGCGCCATGACGAGAGCCCCCATGTCGGGCGCGAGCGCACCGGCGTCCGTCTTACCGATAAACGCCCCGAGCGCCTGACCGCCGCGCGCACCCGGCTGATCGAGGCGCTGGCCGATGGGCTCATCCGCGCCAAGGCGGAAGCGGCGCGCGAGGCCGGCGTCTCCGCATCGGTGATCGACGGGCTGGTCGATGACGGCGTGCTGAAAACCGTCGTGCTGCCGCCGGAGCCGGCCGCCGAGACGCCGGACCCGAACCATGCCAGGCCCGACCTTTCACCCGCTCAGGAGCAGGCGGCGGCCGAACTTGTCGCCGCGGTCGAGGCGCGCGCCTTCAAGGTGCATCTGCTCGACGGCGTCACCGGCTCCGGCAAGACCGAGGCCTATTTCGAGGCGGTGTCCGCTGCGATCCGCGCCGGGCGGCAGACGCTGATCCTGATGCCGGAGATCGCGCTGACGCAGGCCTTTCTCGACCGCTTCGCCAAGCGCTTCGGTGTACGCCCGGCGCAATGGCACTCGGCGGTGTCCTCGCCGCGGCGCGGCCGCACCTTTCGCGGCGTGGCGGCGGGCGAAGTCAGCGTCGTCGCCGGCGCCCGCTCGGCGCTGTTCCTGCCCTTCGCCGACCTCGGCCTCGTCATCGTCGATGAGGAGCACGACCCCGCCTACAAGCAGGAAGATGGCGTGCACTATCATGCCCGCGACATGGCGGTGGTGCGGGCGCGGCTCAATGCCTGTCCGGTCATCCTGGCCTCGGCGACGCCCTCGATCGAGACCGAAGTGAATGCCCGGCGCGGCCGCTATGCCCGGCTGCATCTGCCGGAGCGCTTCAGCGGCACGCGGGTGCCGCGGCTGGAGCCGATCGATCTGCGCCGCGAGGGCCCGCCCAAGGGCAAATGGATCGCCCCGCGTCTCGCCGAGGAAATGGGCCGCACCGTCGAGGCCGGCGGCCAGGCGCTGCTGTTCCTCAACCGCCGCGGCTATGCCCCGCTCACCCTGTGCCGCGCCTGCGGCCATCGCATCAAGTGCCCGTCCTGCTCGTCCTGGCTGGTGGAGCACCGCTTCCGCCGCCGGCTCGAATGCCACCAGTGCGGCTATGCCATGCCGGTGCCGGCCGAATGCCCGCATTGCCACGCGCCGGACAGCATGGTGCCGTGCGGCCCGGGCGTGGAGCGCCTTCAGGAGGAGGTGGCGGCGCTGATGCCGGGCGCGCGCACGCAAGTGCTGTCGTCCGATCTCGCCGGCGGCGTCGAGCGGCTGCGCGCCGAACTCGATGCGGTGGCGCGCGGCGAGGTGGATGTCGTCATCGGCACCCAGTTGGTCGCCAAGGGGCACAATTTCCCCGGCCTGGCGCTGGTCGGCGCGGTCGATGCCGATGTCGGATTAGGTTACGGAGACCCCCGCGCGGCGGAGCGCACCTTCCAGCTGCTGCACCAGGTTGCCGGCCGCGCCGGGCGGGCTCATATCGAAGGCCGCGCCTTGCTGCAGACCTATATGCCCGAGCATCCGGTGATGCAGGCGCTGGTCGCCGGCGACCGCGACGCCTTCTATGACCGTGAGATCGCCGCCCGCGAGGAGGCGCTGCTGCCGCCCTTCGGCCGCTTCGCCGCGCTGGTCGTCTCCGGCACCGACGCCCACGCCGTGCAGTCCCACGCGCGTGCGCTGGCGGCTGCCTCGCCGCGTGCGGAAGATGTGCGGGTGCTCGGCCCGGCCGAGGCGCCGCTCGCACTGGTGCGCGGCCGCCACCGCTGGCGGCTGCTGGCACGCACCCCACGCGGCTTCGACCTCTCGGCCTATGTCCGGCAATGGATGGAAAGCGCGCCGAGGGCGCGCGGCAACCTGCGGGTCGACATCGATATCGACCCGCAGAGCTTTCTGTAGACCTCGACCCCATAACGACCGTCATCCCCGGCCTTGTGCCGGGGATGACGATTCCTGACAGTGCATCAGAGGCCGAGATGGCCGGGACAAGCCCGGCCATGACAGCTTGGAGAGCTTAC
The DNA here is from genome assembly GCF_012971745.1 of Starkeya sp. ORNL1. NCBI lineage: Bacteria > Pseudomonadati > Pseudomonadota > Alphaproteobacteria > Hyphomicrobiales > Xanthobacteraceae > Starkeya > Starkeya sp. ORNL1. Next base: position 4,789,295 of record NZ_CP048834.1, on the reverse strand, counting down.
GCCCCAGGCCGGGATGACGTCGTCAAACGGGACGTCACTCCTTCGCGCAGATCAGCACCATCAGCGGTGCCCGGGCGGCGTCGGCCGGCTTCGGCGTGAAGTGCACTTCGCGCTCGTTGACAATGGTCGCTTCGCCCTCGTGCGGGGTGAGATAGGCGTTCACCACCACCTGGTCCGGCTCGCAGCCCATGTGGCAGCCTTCCGGCGAGAAGCATTCGCGCTTGGTGTAGACGCGCACGGTGCCGGGCGCGTCGGCCTTCTCGCCGGCCTCACCCTTCTCGCCAGCCTTGCCCGCCTCACCGGCCGGACCAGCGGCGCCGGCAGCACCCGCAACACCAGCCGGACCCGCGGGGCCTGCCGGACCGGCGACGCCGGCCTCGCCCTTGGGGCCGGCAGGACCGGCCGGGCCAGCGGGGCCGGCAGGACCAGCGGGGCCCGCCGGACCGGCGGCACCCTGCGCGCCGGCGGGACCAGCGGGGCCGGGCGTGGGTTGGCCGCACGAGGCGACGAACAGTGCGGAAGCGAGGACAAGGCTGACGGAAAGCAATTTCATCGGTTTCTTCCCCGGAGCTGAATGGAGCGGATAATTCTTCAATCACCTTCTTGGCCGCTCAGGCGGAACGGAGCGTGCCGTCCGGCGAACCTATCGTCAATGGAAATACCGTCGCTCCAATACATTCACACGACCATTGACGATGGATGTGCGCCGGGCTTATGTGACAGCGTCATGGAACGTGGGAACGCGCACAGCGCGGGCTTCATCATTCGGCGAATTCGCCGCCCGGCCGATCAGTTCGGCCGGGACGATTGAACGCACGCCTGCAGAACGTATTTGCTCTCTCCGCTTTCCGGAATTTCCGCCATGACTGCTGGTCTCCCCCGTCATCGCCTCGTCGTCGAGGCCGATGCCCATCCCAATCTGATGCTCCGCCTGCTGGAGCCCTTCGCCATCCATGAGGTGCTGCCGACCCGCGTGCGCATCGATGGGCCGGCCGACGGCGAGATGAACCCCGCCGCGCTCGGCCATCTGCGCGCCGAGATCGCCTTCACCGCTTCCACCGAGCTTGCCGAGCGGCTATGGGCCCGCATCGACGTGATGGTGCCGGTGCGCACCTCGCATCTGGTATCGACGGCTTCGGCCGGGGCCGCGGCGTAATAACCACGTCATCCTGAGGTGCGAGCGCATGCGAGCCTCGAAGGATATTGAAGCAGAAGACGTTGCACGGGACGGGCATCCTTCGAGGCTCGGGCCTTGCCCGAGCACCTCAGGATGACGTTGTTCCAGTCCGTGCCCTGAGTTCTTGGTAATCTCGTCAAGGAGACAAGATGCTTGCCCAACTCGGCGCCATCGCCCTCATCGTGGCGCCGGTGTTCGGTCTCATCGGTCTCGGCTTCATCGCCAGCGTCTCGGGGCACCTGCGCGAGCGCGCCGCCGACGGCCTGTCCGAGTATGTGTTCGGGCTCGCCGTTCCGGTGCTGATCTTCAAGACGCTGGCCGAGGCGGCGCTGCCCGAAGGCGGCCAGCCCTGGGGCTACTGGATCGCCTATTTCGCCGGCGCCTTCATCGTGTTCGCGCTCGGCATGCTGGCCGCGCAGCGCATCTTCCACCGCACCCACACCGAGGCGGTGATGCACGGCTTCGCCTCCGGCCAGGCCAACACCGTGTTCGTCGGCGTGCCACTGATCCTGCAGGCCTTCGGGCCGGAGGGCGCGGTGCCGCTGTTCCTGCTGATCGCGGTGCATCTGCCGGTGATGATGGTGGTGGCCACCGTCGCCGCCGAGGGTGCCGGCAAGGGCCTCTCCGGCGCCGGCCTGAAGAAGCTCGGCCGCTCGCTGGCCTTCAATCCGATCCTCATCGGCATCTATGCCGGCGGCATCGCCAAGCTCACCGGCTATGTGCCAGGTGGCTTTCTGAAGCAGATCTTCGACATGCTGGCGGCCTCCGCCGTGCCCTGCGCGCTGGTCTCGCTCGGCCTCGCGCTGCACCGCTACCCGATGCGCGGCGACTTCGCGCCGGCCGCCCTCATCACCACGCTGAAGCTGGTGGTGCATCCCGCGCTGGTGTTCGCGCTGGTACAGGTTTTGCCCATGCCGAAAGTGTGGGCCGACGTCGCAGTGGTGTTCGCCGCCATGCCAAGCGGCATCAACGCTTACTTGCTCGCGCAGCGCTACAAGGTCGGGGTCGCGGCCTCCGCCGGCGCGGTGTCGCTCTCCACCGTGGTGAGCCTGTTCACGGTGACGGTGTGGTTTCTGGTGCTGGGGGTAGGTTAGCCATTCCGCCAGTCGTCATCCCGGACGGCCGTAAGGCCGATCCGGGATCGCGCAATCATCGGAGAGCGATCCCGGCTCTACGCTAAGCTTCGGCCGGGATGACACCTAGTGGCAAGACCTCAGCCTCACTTCAACCCGGCGCAGTTCGCGTAGAAGGTCGTCGTCGCCGGCCAGTCGGAGAACACGCCGATCACGCCGACCTGCTTGGCCAGCACATCGAGCAGCACCAGCATGTCGCCGTCGCGCTTGGTGATGTCCTTGATCGACTGGTAATAATAGCCGCCGCCGTCCTTCAGCGGGCCGGAGCGCTCCAGCGACCACGAGATCAGCCCGAGACCGGCCTTCTTCGCCTCCTCGGCATAGACCGAGGGAACGATGCTGCCGTCCTTGCCGACGCTGACCAGCATCCACAGCGGCGGGGCGAGGATCTTCACGCCCTGGTCCGCCAGTTCCTTCATGCCCGGCTTCCAGCTCTCAGGCTTGGTGATGTCGAAGCCCTTGTCGGTCTCGTCGCGATCGTCGAGGAACACCGCCTGCTTGCCGAACTCCGGATCAGCCTTGATCCAGTAGAGTATGTCCTCGAGCTCGAAGGACTGCGGAAAGACGTCCTTCGCCGCGACGCCAGCGGCCTTGTAGTCGTCGATCATCTGCTGGGCGTAGCGCTCCTGGGTGTAGTCGCCCTGGAACGGCATGGCCACTTCGGGCTTCTTCAGCTCGGGGGTGAATTTCAGCCCCAGCGACTTCACCAGCGCGATGAACTCCTTGTGCGTCACCAGCGTGGCATTGTCGACATAGAGGTCGGTGCGCCAGCGCGGCGTGCTGTTCATGTAGTCCTTGACGTTGGTGGCGTCGGGGTTGCCGGCGTCCATCTTCGGGCGCAGCGACTTGAACTCGGCGAGCGTCAGGTCGCTGGTGCAGCACTTGGCGCTGGCCTTGCGGCCGGTGACGGGATCGGCCGGTTCGAAGCCCTTGCTGCACTTCGCCGCCAGTTCCGGGCGGGCGAGGATGTCGGTGGTGGTGTGCAGGTCGCACTGGGCGTGGCGGCACACCAGCTCGCGGTCCTTGGTGAAGGCGACGTCGCATTCCAGCACGCCGGCACCCATGCGCGCGGCGGCGATGTAGCCTTCGCGGGTGTGCTCGGGGAATTGCAGCGGAGCGCCGCGATGCGAGATCGAGAATTGCTTGGTGTAGAACGGCTTGCCTTCACACTGCTTGAGCGCGTCCTTGAGCGGGCCGTCCTTCATGGTGTCGACGAGATAGAAGGGGCGGACCCCGACCTGGGCCAGCGGGCGATTGTCCTGCGCCGAAGCGCCGGAAGAGATGAGGGTCGAGACGGCAAAAGCGAGGAGGAGTATGCGAGACGTCATGGCGGGCTCCGTCTTCCTGAGGGTGACGTGGGCGAGCCATGGCTAGCGCCGGGCAGTGACAGCGGTGTTACGCAAGGCCAGGCAGTTGCAAAGCCGGCTACGCGCCATCCAGCGCCAACCGCCGCGCCTCCGCCGGCGTCATCCCCTGCGCGCGCAGCGCCACAAGACTGGGCGAACCAAGGCTTTTCGAGAGCTTGCGGCCCTCGGCGTCGAGCACCAGCCCATGGTGACGATAGATCGGCGCCGGGAGGCCGAGCAGATGCTGCAGCAGCCGGTGCACCGAGGTCGATGGCTTGAGGTCCACGCCGCGAATCACATGGGTGATGCCCTGCAGCGCATCGTCGACCACGACGGCGAGGTGGTAGCTGGTCGGCACCTCCTTGCGGGCGATGACGACATCGCCCCACGCCGCGGGATCGGCGGGGATCATGCCCTCGCCTTCCTCGTGCCAGAAGAGCTTCTGGCCCGCCCGCGCCAGCGCCGCGCGCATGTCGAGCCGCAATGCGTAGGGCTCACCGGCGAGGCGGCGACGTTCGCGCTCAGCGTCGACCATTGAGGTGCGTGCGAACGGGAACAGCGGCGCGCCGTCCGGATCGCGCGGCCAATCGGGGCGTGCCTCCACTGCGCGGCGGATCTCCGCCCGGCTCTCGAAGCTCGGATAGACGAGGCCTTTTCCCTCCAGCCTGTCCAGCGCCGCGGCATAGTCAGCCATATGCCCGGACTGCCGGCGCACCGGCCGCTCCCAGTCGAGGCCGAGCCAGGAGAGATCCTCGAAGATCGCCGCCTCGAATTCCGGGCGACAGCGGGTGGCGTCGATGTCCTCGATGCGGATGAGGAAGCGCCCGCCGGCAGCGCGGGCGGCCTCGAAATTGAGGATCGCGGAGCGCGCATGGCCGAGATGCAGCGGCCCGTTCGGGGTCGGCGCGAAGCGGAAGGTGGGGGTTGGGGCGTCGGGCATCGCCCGAAGTCTTACGTCATCCTGGCCGGACGAGGCGAGAGGCGCTTGGCTTGAGCATCCTTCGAGGCTCGCTGCACTCGCACCTCAGGATGACGTGGTTCTTGAAAGCAACCTCATCCTGAGGTGCCCGGCAAAGCCGGGCCTCGAAGGATGCAGAAGCAGAACAACAGCGCCGCTCAGAACTGCCGCGCCACCATCATCTTCTTGATCTCGGCGATCGCCTTGGCCGGGTTCAGGCCCTTGGGGCATGCCTTGGAGCAGTTCATGATGGTGTGGCAGCGATAGAGCCGGAACGGGTCTTCGAGATTGTCCAGCCGCTCGCCGGTCGCCTCGTCGCGGCTGTCGATCAGCCAGCGATAGGCCTGCAGCAACACCGCGGGGCCGAGATAGCGGTCGCCATTCCACCAATAGCTCGGGCACGAGGTCGAGCAGCAGGCGCAGAGGATGCACTCATAGAGCCCGTCGAGCTTCTCGCGGTCGTCGCGCGACTGCGGCCATTCATGCTCCGGCGCCGGCGTCTCGGTGTGCAGCCACGGCTCGATCGAGGCATGCTGGGCATAGAACTGGGTGAGGTCCGGCACCAGGTCCTTCACCACCGGCATGTGCGGCAGCGGATAGATCTTCACCGAGGAGGCCCGCACGTCGTCCATGCTCTTGAGGCAGGCCAGCGTGTTGGTGCCGTCGATGTTCATCGCGCAGGAGCCGCAAATGCCCTCGCGGCAGGAGCGGCGGAAGGTCAGCGTCGGATCGACCTTGTTCTTGATCCAGATCAGCCCGTCCAGCACCATCGGCCCGCAATCGTCGCGGTCGACATAATAGGTGTCGACGTGCGGGTTCTTCCCGTCGTCCGGATTCCAGCGATAGATCTTGTATTCGGTGAGATTGTTGGTGCCGGCCGGCTTCGGCCACACCATGCCCTCGATGAGCTGGGAATTCTTCGGAAGCGTCAGCTGGACCATGGCGTCTAATCGTTTCCCGGCTCAATAAACCCGCTTGCGCGGCTCGATATACTGAACGTCGTTGGTCATGGTGTAGGTGTGCACCGGCCGATCGTCGAGGCGTACGCCCCGGGTCTCGAAGTCCACGAAGGCCAGCGTGTGCTTCATCCAGCTCGCATCGTCGCGGTCCGGGTAGTCCTCGCGGGCGTGGGCGCCGCGGCTCTCGGTGCGGTTGGCGGCGCCTTCCATGGTCACCGCGGCGAGACAGATCAGGTTGTCGTATTCCAGCGTCTCGATGAGATCGGAATTCCACACCAGCGAGCGGTCGGTGACGCGGATGTCGTCGGTACCGGCGAACACTTCGGCGATGAGCTTGCGGCCCTCTTCCAGCACTTCGCCGGTGCGATACACCGCGCAATTGTTCTGCATCACCTTCTGCATGGAGAGCCGCAGATCCGCCGTCGGCGTGCCGCCAGTGGCATAGCGGAAGCGGTCGAACCGGGCCAGCGCGGCCTCGGTCGCGCCCGGCGGCAGGTCGCGCTGCTTCTCGCCGGGGGTGAGGATCTCGCCACAGCGCAGGGCGGCGGCGCGCCCGAACACCACGAGGTCGGTCAGCGAGTTGGAGCCGAGCCGGTTGGCGCCGTGGATCGACACGCAGGCGCATTCGCCGACCGCCATCAGGCCGGGCACCACATGGTCCGGATTGCCGCCCTTCTTGGTGACGACCTCGCCGTGGAAGTTCGTGGGGATGCCGCCCATGTTGTAATGCACGGTCGGCAGCACCGGGATCGGCTCCTTGGTGAGATCGACGCCGGCGAAGATGCGCGCGCTCTCGGAAATGCCGGGCAGCCGCTCGGCCAGGATCGCCGGATCCAGATGGTCGAGGTGCAGATAGATGTGGTCCTTGTTCTTGCCGACGCCGCGGCCCTCGCGGATCTCCATGGTCATGGAGCGCGAGACCACGTCGCGGGAGGCAAGGTCCTTGGCGGAGGGCGCATAGCGCTCCATGAAGCGCTCGCCCTCGGCATTGGTGAGGTAGCCGCCCTCGCCGCGCGCGCCCTCGGTGATCAGGCAGCCCGAGCCATAGATACCGGTCGGGTGGAACTGCACGAACTCCATGTCCTGCAGCGGCAGGCCGGCGCGCAGCACCATGGCGTTGCCGTCGCCGGTGCAGGTGTGGGCGCTGGTCGCGGAAAAATAGGCGCGGCCATAGCCGCCGGTGGCGAGGATGGTGGTCTGCGCGCGGAAGCGGTGCAGCGTGCCGTCGTCCATCTTCAGGGCGACGATGCCGCGGCAGCGGCCTTCCTCGTCCATGATCAGATCGAGCGCGAAATACTCGATATAGAACTCGGCATTGTGCTTCAGCGCCGCGCCATAGAGCGTGTGCAGGATGGCGTGGCCGGTGCGGTCGGCAGCGGCGCAGGTGCGCTGGGCGGTGCCCTTGCCGTAATCGGTGGTCATGCCGCCGAACGGGCGCTGATAGATCTTGCCGGCCTCGGTGCGCGAGAACGGCACGCCCCAGTGCTCCAGCTCATACACCGCATCCGGCGCGTGGCGGACCAGATATTCGATGGCGTCCTGGTCGCCCAGCCAGTCCGACCCCTTCACGGTGTCGTACATGTGGAAGCGCCAGTCGTCGGGGCTCATGTTTCCGAGCGCCGCGGCGATGCCACCCTGCGCCGCCACGGTGTGCGAGCGGGTCGGGAACACCTTGGTCACGCAGGCGGTGCGCAGGCCGGCTTCCGAGCAGCCCACCACGGCGCGCAGCCCCGCGCCGCCGGCGCCCACCACCACGACATCATAGGTGTGGTCGGTGATCGGATAGGCAGCTCCGTTGGCACCGTTCTTCGGGGTGGTGGCATCCATCGGCTCAGCCTCCGAAGCTGATCTTGAGTATGGCGAAGGCCGCCGCGCAGCCCACCGCGATGGTGAAGAAGGTGTTGGCCATCAGCGCCAGCACCTTGGCGCCCTCGCCCTGGACATAGTCCTCGATGATGACCTGCATGCCGATGCGCATATGGACAACGATGGAGAGCAGCGCCAGCAGCACCACGATGGCGACGATGGGCTGGCCGAGGATCGCAGTGACCTCCTCGCGCGTGCCGCCGGCGGCGTAGATGACGATGAAAAGGAAGGCCAGCACCAGCGGGACATTGGCGAGCGCGGTGAGGCGCTGCAGCCAGAAATGCCCGGTGCCGGAGCGCGCCGAGCCGAGGCCGGCAACGCGGCGGCGCGTGGTGCGCATGGTAGAGCCCGAATTCCCGCTCATCGCTCAGCCCTTCACGACCAAAATGCCGATCCACAGCAGCACGGTGAGCACCACCGAGCCGCCGATGGTCAGCTGCGCCAGCCGCTCGCGGGCCTCGGGGCCGAAGCCGTGGCCGGTGTCCCAGATGAAATGGCGGATGCCGCCGAGCATGTGGTGGATCAGCGCCCAGCTGAAGCCGAACAGCACGATCTTGCCGATGATGCTGCCGAGAATTGCGTTGGCGAAATCGAACGCGGAGGCAGATGTCGCCGCCGCGACCAGCCACCAGACCAACAGCAGCGTACCGAAGAACAGTGCCGAGCCGGTGATGCGGTGCACGATGGACATCATCATCGTGAGCATGGGCCGGTAGATCTGGAGATGCGGTGAAAGCGGACGTTCCGCGGTTCCCGGCATGTCGGACATTCCGTGGCCCTTCAATGGCATGGCCCTTCGACGCTTGGGCCTGCGTACCTGAAACGATAGTAGTTCGCAATCACGCTAATCGCGTTTTCTATCGCGCTGCTGTGCACCGCAGCGTGGTGACGATAGCGCATCGGAGGGTCTGAACGCATCCCCTCGCGCGGCGCGCGCAGCCGCTGTAGTGTCGCCCGCCCTTGATCCGCCCCAATCTCGCGATTCCAACACATTTCAATGCGGTCCCGCAGCTCGGCCCCAACCATGCGTCTTTCGAAGATCAGGCCTCCCGCAGGCGCATTGCTGCTGATGAGCTGTGTCGTCCTGACGACGGTATTGCTGTCGGCGCTGGCCTCGGCCCAGGAGCGCAGCATCGTCGTCGGCGGACTGAACCGCGAATACATCCTGCACACGCCGAAGAGCTCGGGGCCCGGGCCCTGGCCGCTGGTGATCGCGCTGCACGGTGCCTGGCAGCCGGCCACCGTGCTGCGCTCCTATCTCGACCTCGACGCCGTCGCCGACCGCGAGGGTTTCGCGGTGGCCTATCCCAAAGGCATCAACCTGCTCTGGAACGACGGGCGCGGGTCGGTCGCCGGCATCATGCCGATCATCCACAAGCGTGACGATGCCGGCTTCGTGCTGGCGGTGCTGGACACGCTGGTTGCCGAGGGCATCGCCGATCCCGGTCGCGCCTATCTGATGGGCTTTTCCAACGGCGCCTTCCTCACCGCCTTCATCGCCTGCCGCCACGCCGAACGCTTCGCCGCCTATGCGACGATGATGATGACGGCGCCGGTCGTCTATGCGGACTCCTGCCGGCCGTCGCGGCCGATCCCGATCCTGATGATGAACGGCACCTACGATCCCATCGTGCCGATGTTCGGCCGCCCGACGCCCGGCGCCCGGCTGATGTCGGCAACCGACAGCGCCAAGCTGTTCGCCCGCATCAATGGCTGCGGCGACCCGGTGCAGGAGCCGGCCAAGAACGCGCGCATCGTGCGCTGGAACGACTGCGCCGGTGGCTCGGCGGTCGCCTTCTATGAGGTCGAGGGCGGCCACCAGCCGCCCGCCTCCTCGGTCAGCGGCGTCGACATGCTGGCCTCGCTGCTGCTCGGCCCGCGACGGCGCGGGCTCGACGCCCCGCAGGAGATCTGGACCTTCTTCCGCCGCTTCGGCGCCTGGCCGCAGGAAAACGGCGTGAGCGTCGGGGAACCAGTGCCGATCGGCGCGGCAACACCACGCGGCGGCGGCGCCCTGGCCGGCGCCAATCCGGTGCCTGGTGCGCCCGCAGCCACCTCGTTCGCTCCCGTCGAAGTGCCGCTGCCGATCCCCTCGCCGCTGCGTCCGAAGCCGACCGCGACCCAATGATAAGTCAAACAGATTTGGCGTCCGCCATGCTTTCGCCGCGAGGGATGGCTTTACATCGCGCTTCCGGCTGAGCTGTCGACGCTTTTGATTCGCCTCGAAAGTCGGGCTTGGGTTGACGCCGTCTCGCCGGGACGGCATCGTCCCGCCGCCCCTGAAGGGGGAGCTTCGCTGTGCCTGCCGGTCCCGGTAGGCGCCAAGTCAAAGATGGTGCCAGGCCGCGCAAGCGGTTGAACCTCATGGCACCGCAATGCGGGGAAGGCTCTTGGAGCATCGGCGCGGACCGACCGGCGTACGACGACCCGACTTCGCCGCGGTCGATCTCGGTGACGAGCCTCCGCTGGGCGTGGACGGTGATGCCGAGGAGCCGATCAACCGCCGCCGCATCTCCATTCGCTGGCTGATGGCCACCCTGCTCACCGGCATTTGCGGCGCCGGACTGATGGGCGGCGCTGTCTATGCAGCACTCGACGGCGAGTATCGTTTCGCCCAGTTGCCCGAGACCGTGCGCTCCGCGCTGCGCGGCGCGCTCGCTGCCGGCGAGCGGCCGTCCAACGTCGCCCGCAAGGGCGACCGCATGTCGATCCTGACCGAGAGCTTCACCGCCAAGCAGACGCTGCGCCTCGCCACCAACACCAAGGTCGGGGACAAAGAGATCATCAAGGTGCGCGCGGTGACCAAGGTCTCCGCCAACCTTGCATTGTCGGTGACCTCCGCCTCGGTGGACGTACCGCGCTTCAATCCCGCCCAGCTGATCGCCGAGACCGCGGACAGCAAGGACGACGACGAGCCGCAGGCCGAGCCGACCGGCGAAGTGACCATCTCCACCCGCGATCTCGCCAGCCTGCCGCCGAGCACCAAGTTCGCTGCCGAACTGCCGATGGAAGACGTGCTGATGAAGGTCCGCGAGGTCGCCGAGTTCGGCGCGCCCGGGATCGAGGCCCATGCACCGATGCAGCCGGCCTTCGGTGGCGCGCTGGGCTTCGCGCCGATCGGCCGGGTCGACGAGAGCGGCGCTCTCGCCATCGCCCCGGAGAACGTCTCCTCCATCAACAAGACCGACGCCGACACCACTGGTGGCAATGACTGGTCGGAACGCGCCGTGGTCGCCAAGAAGGGCGACACCATCGTCTCGGTGCTGACCCAGCTCGGCGTGCCGCTGGCCTCGGCCCGCGGCGCCGCCGCCGCCTTCCCCGACCGCGGCCCCGATGGCCGGCTGGAGGAAGGTCTGCGGCTGAAGATCCTGCTCGATTCCGGTTCAGGCAGTGCCGTCATCCCGCTGCGTGTCGCCATCTTCAGCGACAGCGGCCACGTCGGCACCGTCGCGTTGTCCGATGTCGGCAAGTTCCTCCCCGTCCAGGAGCCGAACGATGTCCAGGTCGCGGATGTCGGGCCGGGCGGCAGCGACGACGGCAGTGATGACGATGCCGGCCAGAGCGGTGGCGTCACCCTCTATGACAGCCTCTACGAGACCGCGCTGCGCCACGAAGTGCCGCGCGAGGTCATCGAGAATCTGGTGAAGGTCTATTCCTTCGACATCGACTTCCAGCGCCGGGTACGCGCGGGCGACAGTTTCGAAGTGCTGTTCGAGCCGGATTCCAGCGGCGGCGCCGGCGGCGTGCTCTATGCCGGGCTCACCATCGGCGGCGAGGAGCGGCGCTATTATCGCTACCAGACGCCGGACGACAGCGTCGTCGACTTCTATGACGAGAGCGGCAAGAGCGCGAAGAAATTCCTGGTGCGCAAGCCGGTCTCCGGCGGCGTGCTGCGCTCCGGCTTCGGCATGCGCCGCCACCCGATCCTCGGCTATACCCGCCTGCATTCCGGCGTCGACTGGGCCGACCGGGTCGGCACGCCGATCTATGCCGCCGGCAACGGCGTCATCAAGAAAGCCGCCTGGACCTCCGGCTATGGCCGTCGCATCGAGATCCAGCACGCCAACGGCTATGTGACGACCTATTCGCACCAATCCGGCTTCGCCAAGGGCATCCGCGAAGGCGTGCGGGTCCGCCAGGGCCAGTTGATCGGCTATATCGGCTCGACCGGCCTCTCCACGGGTCCGCATCTGCACTATGAGGTGCTGGTGAACGGCCGCTTCGTCGATCCGATGCGCATCCGCCTGCCGCGCGGCCGCGCGCTCGACGGCAAGGTCTATGCCGACTTCTCCGATGAGCGCGACCGCATCGACCAGTTGCTGAACCACACGGCGGCGCCGAAGGTGGCCGGCAATGCGGTGCGCCTCGACGACGATGCCAATTGAGGCTCGCCTCCAGACCGCGCCCGCTGGAGCGGTGCTTGAAGAAACCCTCACCGACCAGCCGGCCTTCGACCGCGCGCTCGCCCGGCTGGTCGCACTCGACTCGCGGCTTTCCCCCCTCCTTGCTGTCTCCGGCGCGCCGGCGCTACGCCAGCGGCCCGGCGGCTTTGCCGGCCTGATCCGCATGGTGGTGGCCCAGCAGGTCTCGACCGCCAGCGCCCGCGCCATCTATGCCCGCTTCGAGGCACAGTTCGACGGCGCGCCGACGCCGGCCGCGGTGCTGGCGGCAGGGGTGGACGGCCTGCGTACTGCCGGCTTCTCGGCGCCCAAGATAAAGACGACGCTCGGCATTGCCGGCCTGCTCGATGCCGGCACCATCGATCTCGACGCGCTCGCCGCGCTCCCGTCGGACGAGGCGCGCGACATGCTGGTCCGCCTGCCCGGCATCGGCTTCTGGACCGCGGACGTCTATCTCCTGTTCGCGCTCGGCCGCTCCGATGCCTTCCCCGAAGGGGACCTCGCCTTGCAGATCGCCGCGGCCGAGGCACTGTGCTTCGGCGGGCGCTGCCATGCCCACGGCCTCAATGCCATCGCCGAGGATTGGCGCCCCTGGCGCGGCGTGGCGGCGCATGTGCTGTGGGCCTATTACGGCGCGCGCCGCGCCCGGCAGGGCGTGCCCGCCTAGATTCCCGCTGACATGGCGTCATCCCGGCCGATGCGAAGCGAAGAACCGGGATCGTCGGAAGGAAAAGGGCGCAAACCTCATACGATCCCGGATATTGCCTGCCCGGATATTGCCTGACGGCAATTCCGGGATGACGAAGAACCTGACGGAGAACCGACAAGATGCTCGACGGCCCCCGCCTCGCCCCACGCTCCGGCCGCCCTCCGAACGCCCTCGTCGTGCTGCTGCATGGCTATGGCGCCGATGGGCGCGATCTCATCGACCTCGGCAAGGTCTGGGCGCCGCTGCTGCCGGAGGCCGCCTTCGTTTCTCCGCACGCACCGGAGCCGTGCGCAGTAGCGCCGGTCGGGCGGCAATGGTTCGGCTATGTCGAGCGCGATGACCGCGAGCGCTGGATCGGCGTGCAGGCGGCGGAGGCCGCGTTGAGCGGCTTCCTCGATGCCGAACTCGCCCGCCTCGGCCTCTCCGATGACCGCATGGCATTGGTCGGCTTCAGCCAGGGCACGATGATGGCGCTGCATGTCGGGCTGCGCCGTCCACGCCGTTGCGCCGGCATACTCGGCTATTCCGGCATCCATGTGCGGCCCTCCGAACGCGAGCAGGAGGTGACGGCAGCGCGCATCGCCAGCCGCCCCCCGGTGCTGCTTATCCATGGCGACGAGGACGAGGTGGTCGCACCGGGTTATCTGCCGCGCGCCGTCGCGAGCCTTGCCGCCCAGGGGATCACGGCCGAATCATTTCTCTTGCCTGGTCTCGGCCACGGCATAGATCAGGCTGGCCTCGAGCGCGGCGGCGCCTTCCTGGCGAAGATTCTGGCTTGAAAACCCTACGATTTTAGGCGCTTCACAAAGCTGACACGCAACATGTAGAGTATCCGCGTGCGTCGCCCGGCGCCCGCCGGATCCGGCGCCCCTTGTTGAGGAGCGGTTGGTTGACGGCGGCGTTGTCTCCGGGTTCCTGGCCTGCCTTGGTGCTCAATGCGGATTATCGTCCCTTGAGCTACTACCCTCTCTCGGTCTGGGCCTGGCAGGATGCGATCAAGGCGGTGTTCCTCGATCGCGTGAATATCGTTGAATATTACGAGCGGCAGGTCTCCAGCGCCAATTTCCAGATGCGGCTGCCGAGCGTCGTCTCGCTCAAGACCTTCATCCGCCCGGCCCGCCAGCCCGCCTTCACCCGGTTCAACGTGTTCCTGCGCGATCGCTTCTCCTGTCAATATTGCGAGTCGCGCGACGACCTCACCTTCGACCACGTCATCCCCCGCTCGCGCGGCGGCCAGACGACGTGGGAGAACGTGGTCGCGGCCTGCTCGCCCTGCAATCTGCGCAAGGGCGGCATGATGCCGGCCGAGGCGCGCATGCTGCCGCGCCAGCCGCCGTTCCAGCCGACGGTGCATGACCTGCACCAGAATGGCCGGCATTTCCCGCCCAACTATCTGCACGATAGCTGGATGGACTATCTTTACTGGGATACTGAGCTCGATCCGTGAGCCGTCGCCGGACGATTGTCCGATTTGAACGCAGCGGTGAGAGCAATGAGCGCCAGCGCGGCTGCAATCAGCGCGTTGTAGCCGGCGAGCGAGATACCGGCGAGCCGCCATGGCGCCTCGTCGCACCGCACCACCCGCGCAGTACTGAGATCGGTCAGGAGATTGCCGCCCTGCACCGGCCCGGCGCCGGAGCACGTCGTAGGCCCTGCCCACCAGTGCCACTCGACGCCGGCATGATAGGCGGCGAGCACCGCGCCGGCAGCCATCAGCAGCCCGGCGAGCCCCAGCACGACGCGCGAGCCGCCGACGCTGCCGCGCGCCGCCAGCAGCACCGCGATCAGCGCCACCGGCACGCCGACATAATAGGGAATGCGCTGTTCCAGGCACAGCGGGCACGGCGCGAGGCCGACCACGAGCTGGAAGTACCATGCCCCCGCCAGCGTCGCGGCGCCGACAAGCGCGACGATGAGCCCGGCGGTAAATTGTGGTTTGGCGACAGTCGTCATCACTCTTGCACTCCGATGCGGCACGCAGGCTGCTAGACCGGTTTTGCGGCGAAATCCACGGCCACGATATTCACGAAGACGAGGGGAGTGAGGGGATGACACCAAAAAGGCCCGCGCTTGGTATCGGCCTCGGCGTGCTCCTCGCGCTCGCCGCTCCGGCCGGCGCCGAACCGTCCAGGGTGACCGTCGTCGCCACTCCGATCCGCGCATTGATGTCGGACGGCCGCGTGCGTGTCGGTCACCTCGAATATCGTGGCGGCCTTGTCCTCGCTGCCGACAACAAGGATTTCGGCGGCATTTCGGGACTCACCATCGATGCCAGAGGCGAGAATTTCCTCGCGCTGACCGATCGCGGCCACTGGTTGCGCGGCCGCATCGTCAGCAACGGCGATGCGCCGACCGGGCTCGCGGACGTCGTCATCGCGCCGATTCTGGGCTCGGACGGGCGCCCTCTCGCCGACCAGAGCCGCGGCGACACCGAGTCGCTGGCGAGGACGCCCGACGGCTACGCGATTGGCATCGAGCGCAAGCAGGAGATCTGGAGCTTCAAGGGTGACGACCCGCTTGATGTCAAAGGCCAGCGCATCGCCTCGGGCGGACCGCTGGCCAAGCTCGGCTACAATGAAGGCATCGAGGCGCTGGCCTGGCTGCCGGGCAAGGTCGGCGCCGCGAAGGGCGGCGTACTTGTCGCGGTCGCCGAGAAAAGCCCGAGCAACGAGAATGCGCTGCCCGGCTATATCGTCACCGGCGGCAAGCTGGCGCCCTTCACCATCGTCCGCCATCCGGATTTCGACGCCACCGATATCGCGCTGGCGCCGGACGGATCCGTCTATCTGCTGGAGCGTCGCTTCACCTGGGCGACCGGCGTCGGCATGCGGGTGCGCCGTTTCCCGGCGAGCGACATCAAGCCGGGCGCGAAGATCGACGGCGAGATCATCTTCACCGCCGACCGCACCGCGCAGATCGACAATATGGAAGCGCTCGCCATCCACGTGAACGCGGCCGGCGAGACCATCCTCACCGTGATCTCGGACGACAATTTCTCCAGCATCCAGCGCACGCTGCTGCTGCGCTTCGCCGTGGTTGGAGCGGAGAACTGAGAAGGGTCAGCGAGCGGCGGAAGCCGGTGCGTTCCAGGGCTTGAGCCAGCCCATCAGCGCGCCATAGGGCACCAGCGCGACCAGCGCGCAGCCGAGCTTCACCAGGAAATCGAAGAAGGCGAGGCCGACCCAGAGCGGTACGGTAACGGTGCCGAAATAGGTCGCCGGCCCCGACATGAAGGCGTCGCCGGCAAAGGCCAGCGAGAAGAAGATGGCGGTGTCGAGCGCCGAGCCGAGCACGCTGCCGGCCAGCGGCGCCTGCCACCAGTCCATGCGCCGCAACCGGTTGAACACGGTGATGTCGAGCAACTGGCCGACCAGGAAGGCGGTGCCAGAGGCCAGCGCGATGCGCGGCGTCGCCAGCCAGATCGACAGCAGCACCGCCAGCGCGAAGCCGACATAGACCACGCGCCGCGTCACCGCCGGGCCGAAGCGGCGATTGGTCAGGTCATTGACCAGGAAGGCGAGCGGATAGCTGAAGGCGCCATAGGTCAGCACTTCCTCGAGGCCGAGGAAGCCGACCGGATATTGCACCAGCACGTTCGAGGCCGCGACCACGCCGATCATGGCGGCGATGGGCAGCGCAAGCTGCGAGGGCGAGACCTCGGTGCCGGCGATCTTCATGGAAAGAGCCTTTGGGCTGAGCCTGCTTGAGGCTCAGGCAGCAGCGATCACGCTGCGGCCTGGGCCTTCTCGACCGCGCGCTTCAGCTCGGCAGCCTTCGGCGACAGCTCGTCGATGTGGGCCTTGACGAGGAAGGCGTCGAGGCCGCCGCGATGATCGACGGTCTTCAGCGCATTGGCGCTGACGCGCAGCTTCACCGAGCGCTTCAGCACATCGCTGGCGAGCGTGACGTTCACCAGGTTCGGCAGAAAGCGGCGGCGGGTCTTGCGGTTCGAATGGCTCACGCGATTGCCGGTCAGAACTGCCTTCCCGGTAAGTTCACACCGACGGGACATCGTGGACTTCCTTATACTTTAACAGCCGAGGCACCGGAGGCCACGCATGGCGGCCCCTTCCCAGCACCGGCGGCACTGATCCAGAGAGTGCGCTCGTATAAGGAAGCCCCTTTGCCGCGTCAAGACCGGCGCTGACCGATACGGTGCAGAAACGGGGGGTCACAGTTCCGCCGCCTTCCGCCGCCAGCAAATCCCGTTACAGTATTCTATCGGCCTTTTGCCGATCGCATGGATTCGGTTCTTCACGATGCTTCGGCTTGGTTTGACGGCGGGTGGGCTGGTTGCCGGGGCGATTCTCGCTTCCAGTCCGACCTATGCCGACGGCCGGCTTGAAGCACGCTACCGGATGTCGATCGCCGGGCTGGAGCTCGGCCGCGCCTCCTTCCTGCTCGAGATCGGCGGCAAGGGCTACACCGCCTCCGGCAGCGCCCGCGTCACCGGGGTGATGCAGGCAGTGTCCTCCGGCAAGGGGTCGGCCGGCTCGCGCGGCACCGTCGAGCGCGGCGCACTGTCGCCGCAGAGCTTCGCCATGGATGCGGAGAGCGACAAGAAGGCGGAAGCGATCCGCCTCGTGCTCACCGCCAATGCCGTCAAGAACGTGGTGGTGCAGCCGCCGACCACGCCCGCCAAGGACCGGGTGCCGGTCTCCGACGACGACAAGAAGGGCGTGCTCGATCCGATGACCGCGGCGCTGATCCTGGTGCCCGGCACCGCGGATCCGCTCTCCCCTGCCGCGTGCGATCGCACCCTCTCTATCTTCGATGGTCGCCAGCGCTATGACCTCACTTTGTCCTACGTGCGCACCGACAAGGTGAAGGCCGAGAAGGGCTATGACGGACCGGCCGTGGTGTGCCGCGTCGCCTACCGGCCGGTTTCCGGCCACCGGCCGAGCCGCGCCGGCGTGAAGTACATGATGGAGAACAAGGACGTCTATGTCTGGCTGGCGCCGGTGGCGGGCACCCGCGTGCTGGTGCCGTTCAAGGTCTCGGTCGCCACCATGATCGGCACGGCGGAGATGGAAGCGCTGAGCTTCGTCTCCGAGCCGACCGGCGCGCAGCCGGCCTCGGCGTCGGGGAAGAAGCCGCAGCCTTAGAGATCCATTCCACAGGTCGTCATCCCGGCCGGAGCCCGCAGGGCGCAGAGCCGGGATCGCTCCTCAGTGTTTTCGCGATCCCGGATCCGCCGTTCCGGCCGTCCGGGATGACGACGTGATTGAATGAACTGGCACCCCGCCGTCCCGCTTCCCATATGCCGCCCCGGAGGCCGCGCTATACTGCCGCTTCCTTCCCCACACCCGGTGGCGACTCTGCCGCGGGCTATGTGCTACAAGGGCCGCCCGCCTGCCGGCCCGATGGACGACATAACCGGCCCATGAACATTGCAACGCCGCTCTACGGCACCAAGCCGCTGCCGCCTTCGCTGCGAGCTCGCGGCGTCACCGCCGTCCTCGGCCCCACCAATACCGGCAAGACCCATCTCGCCATCGAGCGCATGCTGGGCCATTCCTCGGGATTGATCGGCCTGCCGCTGCGCCTGCTCGCCCGCGAGGTCTATCAGCGCCTCGTCGAGCGCGCCGGCGCCGACCAGGTCGCGCTGATCACCGGCGAGGAGCGCATCAAGCCGCACAACCCGCGCTATTGGGTCTCCACGGTGGAGGCGATGCCGCGCGACCTCGATGTGGCGTTCGTGGCGCTCGACGAGATCCAGATCGCCGCCGATCTCGATCGCGGCCACGTCTTCACCGACCGTATGCTGAACCGTCGCGGCCGCGAGGAGACGCTGCTGCTGGGCGCCGCCACCATGCGCCCGCTGGTGGAGCGGCTGCTGCCGGGCGTCAGCATCCTGGTCCGTCCACGCCTGTCGAACCTGACCTTCGCCGGCGAGAAGAAACTTTCGCGCCTGCCGCGCCGCTCGGCCATCGTCGCCTTCTCGGCGGAGGAGGTCTATGCCATCGCCGAACTGATCCGCCGCCAGCGCGGCGGCGCGGCAGTGGTGCTCGGCGCGCTGTCGCCGCGCACCCGTAACGCCCAGGTCGCGCTCTACCAATCCGGCGATGTCGATTATCTGGTCGCCACCGACGCCATCGGCATGGGGCTCAATCTCGACGTCGACCATGTCGCCTTCGCCGGCGACGTGAAGTTCGACGGCTGGCAGTTCCGCAGGCTCAATCCAGGAGAGCTCTCGCAGATCGCCGGCCGCGCCGGCCGCGCGCAGCGCGACGGCACGTTCGGCACGACGGGCCGCTGCGCGCCGTTCGACGCCGAACTGGTGGAACGGCTGGAGAGCCACAGCTTCGAGCCGCACCGCGTGCTGCAATGGCGCAACACGTCGCTCGATTTCCGCTCCATCGAAGCGCTGCATATGAGCCTCGCCGAGGTGCCCCGCGAGGAGGGGCTGACGCGGGCGCCGACCGCCGACGACGTGCGGGTGCTGGAGGTTGCGGCGCGACAGGAAGAGGTTCGCCGTTTCGCCACAGGCGCTTCTGAAATCGAGCGTTTGTGGGAGGCGTGCCAGCTTCCCGACTATCGCAAGGTTTCCCCCGCCTCGCACACCGATCTCGTCATCACCGTCTATGGCGACCTGATGCGCCGAGGCCGCATCGATACTGACTGGTTTGCACGCCAGGTGGCCTTGGCGGACCGAGCGGAAGGTGACATAGACACTCTGTCGGGGCGTATAGCGCAGATCCGTACCTGGACCTTCGCCGCGAACCGGCCGGACTGGCTCGAAGACCCGGAGCACTGGCGAGGTGTCACGCGCGGCGTGGAGGATAAGCTCTCCGACGCGCTGCACGAGAGACTGGCGCACCGTTTCGTGGACCGACGAACCAGCGTCCTGATGCGGCGCCTGCGAGAGAACACGATGCTCGACACTGAAATCACCAAGGGCGGCGACGTTGTCGTCGAGGGCCATGTGATTGGCCACCTTCTTGGGTTCCAATTTGCCGCCGACCCTTCCGCGGGCGGCCCCGAGGCCAAGGCACTCAGGGCAACCGCGCAGAAGGCGCTGGCCGGCGAGATCGAGAGCCGCGCCGCCAAGCTCTCCGAGAGCGGGGACGACGCCTTCGTGCTCAGCGCCGACGGCACGCTGCGCTGGGTCGGCGACCCCGTGGCGAAGCTGATCCCCGGCGAGGAAGTGCTCAGCCCCCGCCTCAAGATCATTGCCGACGAGCATCTGACCGGCCCGGCGCGCGACGGCGTGCAGGCGCGGCTCGATCTCTGGCTGAAGGCGCATATCGAGAAGCTGCTCGGCGCGCTGCTGGCACTCGGCCGTGCCGAGGACATCACCGGCATTGCACGCGGCATCGCCTTCCAGCTGGTCGAGGCGCTCGGCGTGCTGGAGCGCCACAAGGTGGCCGAGGAGATGAAGGCGCTGCCGCAAGATGCGCGGGCGCTGCTGCGTGGCCACGGCGTACGCTTCGGCGCCCACCACATCTATATCCCGGCGCTCCTGAAGCCGGCGCCGCGCACGCTGGCCGCCCAGCTCTGGGCGCTGAAGCATGGCGGCCTGCAGCAGAAGGGCCTCGACGAGCTGCCGCATCTGGCGGCTTCGGGGCGCACTTCGATCCCGGTCGACAACGAGATCCAGAAGGGACTCTACCGCGCCGTCGGCTTCCGCGTCGCCGGCTCGCGCGCGGTGCGCATCGATATTCTTGAGCGGCTTGCCGACTTGATCCGCCCGGCACTGGCCTGGCGTCCGAACGCTCCGGGCGAGAAGCCGGCCGGCGCCTTCGATGGTTCAGGCTTCGTCGCCACGGTGGCGATGACCTCCCTCGCCGGCTGCGCGGGCGAGGATTTCGCCTCGATCCTGCGCTCGCTCGGCTATCGCATGGAACGCCGCCCGGCCCCGTCGCCGGAGCCGGCGACCGAGGCGCCGGCCGAAATCGCCGACGCCCCCGCTGAGCAGGCCGTGACCGAAGCGCCAGCCTCTGATGTCACGGCGGAACCCGTCGCGGACGAGGCGACGGCCGCCGAAGCCGCGACGGTCGAGAGCGTGGCGGCGGAAACGCATGTCACGGAAGCCGTTGCCGAGGTGCAGCCGAGCGACGAGCCGGCCGCGGTCGAGGCGCCGGCCATTGAGACCGCGACGGTCGAGACCGTGGCGGCGGAAACGCATGTCGCGGAAGCCGTTGCCGAGGTGCAGCCGAGCGACGAGCCGGCCGCGGTCGAGGCCGCGCCAGTCGAGATCGCTCCGGAGCCGGCGTCGGCCGAGACGGCCGTGTCGGAAGCAGCGCCCGGATCCGAGGCCGTGCTTGAGACGGCACCCGTCGAGGAGGCCGCGGCCGTCGAGGCAGCGCCGCCCACCGAGCCGGCGATGATCGAGATCTGGCGTCCCGGCCGTCCGGCGGGCCAGCAGCGTCCGCAGCATCATGGCCGCGGCAAGCCTGCCCATGGTCAGAACACGCACGGCCAGAACGCGCATGGCCGCCCGAACCAGCGTCCGGCGAATGGCGAAGCGCAGGTCCAGGCAGACGCCGCGCCCGCCGCACAGGGTGAACGGCCGGAGCGCGGCGAGCGTCCCGAACGCACCGGTGGCCGCCCGGATCGACGCGAGGGCGACCGGCAAGGCCGCGAGCATCAGGGACAGAACCGTGGCCAGAACCAGGGCCAGGGCAAGGATCATTTCCGGCGCGACGGCCGCGATGGCGAAGCCCGCGGCGACCGCCCGCCGCGTGGCGACCGGCCGGATCGTCGCGAGCGTTCCGACCGCCCATCCAATGATCGCCCGCAACAGCCGCGCCAGGATCATCGCCAGGATCAGCGCCGCGAACGGCCGACGACGGTCGATCCCAACTCGCCCTTCGCCGCGCTGCTTGCCTTGAAGGCCCGCATGGAGGCCGACAAGGGAGGCAGCTGACGCCGCATGTCGCTGGAGCGCCCCCGGCTAGACGCCTGGCTTTGGCATGCGCGGGTGGTGCGCACCCGCAGCGCCGCAAGTGCGCTGGTGAAGGCCGGCCGGGTGCGGGTCAATGGCGCCAGGGTCACCACGCCGGCCCACGCCGCCAAACTCGGCGACGTCGTGACCATCGCCCTCGACTCCCGGGTCCGAATCCTGCGGATCTCCGGATTTTCCGAGCGCCGGGGCGATGCGCAAGCGGCAAGCGCCCTCTATATCGAGGTCACGGAGCCCGGCTGAGGCGGTGCAATCCTGCTCCGCGGAACAGCACCTTGCACGGTGACAGCGCGTGCGATAGGGGAAGCACGGGCCAAATTACATGCCCATGTCGGAGACTTGACGAATGCCCTACGTCGTCACGGAAAATTGCATCAAGTGCAAATACACGGACTGCGTTTCCGTGTGTCCGGTCGACTGTTTCTATGAGGGCGAAAACTTCCTCGTCATCCACCCCGACGAATGCATCGATTGCGGTGTCTGCGAGCCGGAATGCCCGGCCGAGGCGATCAAGCCCGACACCGAACCGGGTCTTGAAAAGTGGCTGGCGCTGAATGCCGACTATGCAAAGGTCTGGCCCAACATCACTGAGAAGAAAGAACCCCCGGCCGACGCCAAGGAATGGGATGGTGTGGCCGACAAGCTACAGTATCTCTCCACCGAACCGGGTAAGGACGCCTGACATTATGTGATTTGCGCGGCGTTGTTTGCAGCCGCGCCTTTGACCCTGCGTCACCCCGCGCCGGCGCGCTGCGGCGCGGCAGCGCTTTGATTTTCAGCACAATTGTGCTATATGAACAATTGTGCAGTCGATTGGGTTTGCAATGACGCGGCGCTCCAGGTGCGGAGCGACCCTCCCGGAACATGAAGCGGGTTCCCCTTTGCCATGCGTTTTTACGCTCGTGGCAGAGACATCCGAGATTTCCGTCATCGGCTGAAAGTGAAGCTCCGCAGGTTGCGGAGACGACGTCTTTTTGCCCGCGGACCTCTTGTCCGCAGGCCGCTGCCGCATCTTAACCGAGGTCGCGCGGCAGCGATCGGTCGGGACCCAGGAAACAGGACTCAGCATGTCGACGAAGAAGCCCTCAAACCTCCGCCAGGGTTTCAAGACGGGCGAGCATATCGTTTATCCGTCGCACGGCGTCGGGCGTATCACTTCCATCGAAGAGCAGGAAGTCGCCGGCTTCAAGCTTGAACTGTTCGTCATCCATTTTGAAAAAGACAAGATGACGCTGCGCGTTCCGGTGCCGAAGATCGTCTCCGTCGGCATGCGCAAGCTGTCCGAGCCCACGATCGTCAAGAAGGCTCTGGAGACGCTGAAGGGCCGCGCCCGCGTGAAGCGCACCATGTGGAGCCGCCGCGCGCAGGAATACGAGGCCAAGATCAATTCCGGCGACCTCGTCGCCATCTCCGAGGTGGTGCGTGATCTGTATCGCTCCGAAGCGCAGCCCGAGCAGTCCTACAGCGAGCGTCAGCTCTATGAGGCCGCGCTCGACCGCATGGCGCGCGAGCTCGCCGCCGTCGATAATCTGACCGAGACCGAGGCGATCAAGCTCATCGAGCAGAACCTGCTCAAGGGCCCGAAGCGCGGCGGCAAGGCCGATGCCGAGGAAGCGGAAGCCGAAGACACCGAGACCGAGGAAGAGGCGGCCTGATCGCCGGCTTTACGCCCTCCCGAATTCCAAAGGCCCGGCCATGCGCCGGGCCTTTTGCTTGATAGGCCTTCCGTCTTATTTCGATCGCGCGGTTCCGCGGGAACCAGTGCGACGCTGCAGCGTTGAGCCCCAGCGGCGCCCGGGTGAGCGTGTCCCGGGCCCCCATGCATTGGGGAGATGCTCAGATGTATGATCCGGCCGGAAACCGCTCCTTGCTTGCCAAGGCAGCGATGAGCGCTCCCCTCCTCGACCGCGCCGTGGAATATGAGCTCGCCGTGCGCTGGAGCCGCGAGCACGACGAAGCCGCCCTCCACGAGCTGATTCGCTCTCATATGCGCCTCGTGCTGGCGCTCGCCCGCCGCTTCCGCAATTACGGTCTGCCGATGGCCGACCTGGTGCAGGAAGGCCATGTCGGCCTCTTGGAAGCCTCCACCCGCTTCGAGCCGGATCGCGAGGTGCGCTTCTCCAC
The DNA here is from genome assembly GCF_012971745.1 of Starkeya sp. ORNL1. Lineage (NCBI taxonomy): Bacteria > Pseudomonadati > Pseudomonadota > Alphaproteobacteria > Hyphomicrobiales > Xanthobacteraceae > Starkeya > Starkeya sp. ORNL1. The sequence continues at coordinate 4,765,718 of NZ_CP048834.1, read as the reverse complement.
CTACGCGACCTGGTGGATCCGCGCCGCCATCCAGGACTATGTGCTGCGCAACTGGTCGATCGTGCGCGGCGGCACGTCTTCCGGGCAGAAGGCGCTGTTCTTCAATCTGCGCCGCATCCGTGCCCGGCTTGAGCGCATCGGCGGCACGCCGCGCAGCATCGAGGAGGTCCACCAATCGGTTGCCGCCTCGCTCGGTGTCACGGTGGAGGAAGTGGCGCGCATGGATGCCCGGCTCGGCGGCGCCGACATCTCGCTGAACGCGCCGCTGGCCAGCGAGGATCCCGGCACCGCGGAGCGCATCGACCAGCTCGTCGCGCCCGATCCGCTGCCCGACGAGCAGGCGGCTCTGGAGATCGATACCGAGCGTCGCCGGCGCTGGCTGCGCTCGGCCTTGAAGCAATTGAGCGAGCGCGAGATGCGCATCATCGCGGCACGGCGCCTGACCGATGACGGCGCGACGCTGGAAGCGCTCGGCGCCCGGCTCGGCATCTCCAAGGAACGCGTGCGGCAGATCGAGAACCGCGCCATCGAGAAGTTGCGCACCGCGCTGACCCAGGGCGGCGCGGCGCCAAGCAACGCGTTTATCTGAAGCGTCGTGCTGCTTCAGCATCCTTCGAGGCTCGGACGATGCCCGAGCACCTCAGGATGAGGTGGTTCTCTTAAACGCGACCTCATCCTGAGGTGCCCGGAAAAGCTGGGCCTCGAAGGATGCTGAAGCCGAACACCCTCAATCCGCGACGATCTTCAATTCCTCGCCATAAGAAAGCTTGGCGGTGCGCTCGATGCCGTTGAGGATCAGGAAGCGCTCCATGTCGCGGTCCGGCACCTCCATCTTGCCTGCCAGCTTGTCGATATTGTCGGTCAGGCCGACATCGACGATGCGGATGCGCAGCGGCTTCACCTTGTCCGCCTCCTCGATGGAGACGCGCCGGAAGGTCTCGGCGGCGGCGCGGAACTGCTTGTCGAGATCGGGGGTCAGATCGCGCGCGGCGAAGATCAGCCGGTAGACGTCGCTGCCGAAGCGGATGGCGAACATGCGGAACGACCACTGGTCGCCGCGCGCCACCGCGGTGGCCGCCGGGAAGCCGTTCAGCACCAGGCTTTCGACCGAGGCGATCTCCACGCCTTCGATCCAGCCGGAGGAGAGATATTGCGACAGGCTCTGGTCGCCGCCGACCCGCACCGCATCGAGCCTCAAGGCCTCGCGCCCGGTCGACGTCGCGCCGAGTACGGCCTGCGAGGTGTTCTCCAGCGTGAAGGTCTCGGGCGCGGTGAAGGTGAAGCCGAGCTTGGGATGGAAGAAGCGCCGGCCGCGCACGAAGCCTTCCTTCGGGTCGTCGCCATAGATCATGCCGTCGAGCGCGGCGAGATAGAGCTTGCGGTCGCGCTCGCCCGGCTTGTCCGGCGAGGCATATTCGCGGGCATTGGCGATGGCGATGGAGATGCGCTCCGGCGTCGCCGGGTGGGTGGCGAGGAAGTCGGTGGCATCACCCGTCGTCGTGCTCTGGCCGATCGAGGAGGAGCGCAGCGCCGCCTGCTTGCCCATGGCGGTGAGGAAGCGCGAGGCGCCATAGGGGTCGAAGCCGGCACGCGCGCTGATGCCGACGCCGATGGCGTCCGCCTCCAGTTCCTGCGCCCGCGAGAAGCTGGCGAGCGACATGCGGCTCTTGGCCAGTGCCAGCGCGCCGAGATCGGAATCATTGACGACATCGGAGATGACGCGGCTGACCAGCACCGCCTGCTTCATCTGGTCCTCGCGGATCGCCGCATGATTGGCGATGACGTGCGCCATCTCGTGCGACAGCACGGAGGCGAGTTCCGAGGTGTCATTGGCGAGCGCGAGCAGCCCGCGCGTCACATAGAGCGAGCCGTTGGGCAGCGCGAAGGCATTGATCGCCGGCGAGTTGAGGATGGTGACGCGATATTTCAGGTCCGGCCGCTCGGAAGCCGCCACCAGTCGGGTCACCGTTTCCTGGATCAGCGTCTGGAGCTTGGGATCGTCATAGGCGCCGCCATAGGAGGCGACGAGTCGCTCATGCTCCTTGCGCTGCGTCGGGGTGAGCGTGTCCTCGAAGGAGGAGGCGCTCGCCTGTGCATCGGGGGCCGGCGTCGAGATGTCGAGCCCGGCACAGCCGGCCAGCAGCAGCGCCGCGCCGGCAATGAGCGCACAGAGCCGCGCGCGCCGGAACCAGGTTCCGCCGTGCATCTCCCCCACCCCTGCGACCCCGGATGCCACCCGCTACTTTCCCTCCAGTCGAACCTGCTCCGGCCAGCGTGCCTCAATGATCGGCCCGCCGGCCTCGAATATCACGCCGCGCACCAGGATGCGCCGCCCGTTGAGGCTCCCCGGCTCAAGGCCCGCCTCGACAAAGCGCGCACGGTCACGGCGCTGTATCCGGACCGTGACGTCTTCGCGCCAGACCCGGCCGAAATTCAGATAATCGCTATTTCGCCCGCTTCCGGCGGCGAAAATGCGGCCTTCGATCACTCCAAAACGGCCATTCCTGCGGCGAACCGCAGCAGCATCCCGCGCGTCGTCCGGCAATGTCGTCCACAGCCCGAGATCCGCTGCGCGGGCGGCATCCTCGGCCTCCATCAGGCCCGCAACGCAAGGCAGATAGCCCTCTTCCGGCCGGACCACGGCAAGGCCGAGTTCGACCAGCGCGCCCTGCAGGGAGTCCCCGTCTTCGACCCGGACCATGCCGGCAAGCCGTGCATGGCGGTCCGGCCGCGCTGCGGCGGAGGCGATCGCCACATTCCGGCCAAGAACGAGCTCACCGAGCGCGGTGCGCAACGCCTCGGCATGACCGGAATCGCCGAAATCGGTCGCGACGCTGGCGAGGCGCACCACCCGCCCGTCCGCGAGCCGCAAATCCCCGCCGCCTGCAAGGCCGGCGACCTGTCCACGCTCCATATGCGGCAGCGTGCAATCCTGCGCTCGAACCGGCGAAGACAGCACAACCAACAGCGCGAGCGCGAACAATGACGGCGCCCCGATCGTGGTAGACACGAAACTCATGCTGCTCGCTGCCGGCTCCGTCTTTCACCTCGCGCATTCTAGCCGATGCCGCGGCGTCCGCCCACCGCAAATGCCCGGCGGGACCTGTTCATGGGACCGTCATTCCGCGGTACCTCTTATGGCTTAAGGGTCTGCGGGAAGCCGGAAGGGGACATGCATCCGTGCCAGGAACCGGAGACCAAACGGATATCCCGCTGTCGTGGTGGCACGGCGCGACGATCTATCAGATCTATCCCCGCTCATTCCAGGACACCAATGGCGACGGCATCGGCGATCTCGAAGGGGTGCGCCGACGCCTGCCCTATCTCGCCGGGCTCGGCATCGACGCGGTGTGGATCTCGCCCTTCTACCCCTCGCCCATGGCCGACTTCGGCTATGACGTCGCGGATTATTGCGGCGTCGATCCGATCTTCGGCACGCTTGAGGATTTCGACGCTCTGGTCGGCGACGCCCATCGGCTCGGCCTCAGGATCATCCTCGACTTCGTGCCCAACCACACGTCCGCACGGCACCCCTGGTTCGCGGAAAGCCGGACCGGCCGAGCAAGCGCGAAGCGCGATTGGTACATCTGGCGCGAGCCGGCGCCGGATGGTGGCCCGCCGAACAATTGGCTCAGCCATTTCGGCGGCAGCGGCTGGGAACGGGACGCTGCATCCGGACAATATTATTACCACGCCTATCTGAAGGCGCAGCCCGACCTCAACTGGCGCAACCCGGCGGTGCGCGCCGCCATGATGGACGCACTGCGCTTCTGGCTGCAGCGCGGCGTCGACGGCTTCCGCGTCGACGTCATGTGGCACCTGATGAAGGACGCCGAATTCCGCGACGATCCGCCGAACCCCGCGTTTCAGCCCGGCCAGCCCGCCATCGAGCGCCATCTGCCGATCCATTCCACCGATCGGCCCGAGGTGCATCAGGTTGTCCGCGAGATGCGCGGGACACTCAGCGCCTATGGCGACAAGCTCTTGATCGGCGAGATCTATCTGCCGATGGAGCGCGTCGTCACCTATTATGGCGAGAGGCTTTCCGGCGCGCATCTGCCGTTCAATTTCCAGCTGATCGCCGCGCCCTGGGATGCCCGTCACCTTGCCAGTCTGATCGAGGCTTATGAGCGGGCGCTACCGCCCGGCGCCTGGCCGAACTGGGTGCTCGGCAATCATGACCGCAGCCGGGTGGCGAGCCGGGTCGGCGCGGCGCAGGCACGGGTCGCGAGCATGCTGCTGCTTACGCTGCGCGGTACGCCGACGCTCTATTATGGCGACGAGCTCGGCATGGTGGATGTGCCGGTTCCGCCCGAGGCGGCGCAGGATCCTTGGGAGAAGAACGAGCCGGGCATCGGTGTCGGCCGCGATCCGGTGCGCACGCCGATGCGCTGGACCGGCGCGCCGGACGCCGGCTTCACCACCGGCACGCCATGGCTGCCGATCGGCGGCGAGTTGGCGATGAATGTCGCGGATGAGAGCGCCGATCCCAAGTCCTTGCTTACGCTTTATCGCCGGCTGCTGGCACTGCGGCGCGCGACGCCGGCACTTTCGCTTGGCAGCTATGAAGGCATTCCGACAAGCGGCGACATCCTCGCCTTCCACCGTCGCCATCCGGATGGAGACGTCGTGGTGGCGCTCAATCTCGGCCACCAACCAGCAACGCTCGACGCATCGACCGGCGCACGCGCCATACTGCTCTCGACCCATCTTGACCGCGTGGGAGAGGTGCCTGCCGGGCCGCTCCATTTGCGGCCGGACGAGGGGATCATCTTCAGACTGGCCTGAACACGGGCATCGAGTGGCATTGCTCGATCTCGTGATCGAGCGGCCGGCGCACTGATGCGGAACGCAAACACCCTGCTCCGACTTGTCGGCGACAGACACGTCGGGACGGGATTGCAATGCGCAAGGAAACGCTGGTCCGCAGGCTGGCAGGCAAGTTCGATCTCACCATCGTCACACCCGACGCCCTCACCATACGCCGCGAGCCCGCGGACGACGGCTTCGCGTTTCGCGATGCGCGCGGCCGCCTCATCCGCAATGCGGACGAGATCGCGCGGCTGAAATCGCTGGCGGTGCCGCCGGCCTATGAGGATGTGCGCTACGCGGGGGACCCGTCCGCGCATTTGCAGGCGGTCGGTATCGATGCCGCCGGCCGGCTGCAATATCGCTACCATCCGGATTGGGCACGGGTGCGCGAGGAGCTGAAGGCCCGCCGGCTCGACACGCTCACCCACGCGCTGCCGACCATACGCCGTGCCGTGCGCCGCCGGCTCGCGGAGAAGGAGCCGACCCGCAGCCTCGCCATGGCCACCGTGGTGGAACTGGTGGCGCTCACCGCGCTGCGCGCCGGCGGCGAAGCCTACGCAAAGGAGAACGGCACACGCGGCGCCACCACCTTGCTCAAATCGAACGTCCGGATCGATGGCGAGCAGGTCACGCTGACCTTCAAGGGCAAGGGCGGCAAGCGCATCGTCAAGCACATCTGCCGCCCCACCTTCGCCGCCGCGCTCACGCGGCTGATGGCGTTGCCCGGCCGCCGATTGTTCCAGTACCGCAATGGCGATGGTGCGGTGCACGCGATACGCGCCGGCGGCGTCAATGCCTTCCTGCGCGAGCTCGCGGGCCGGCCGATTTCGCTGAAGGATTTCCGCACCCTGGTGGCCTCTTCCAGCGCGCTGGAGACGCTGGCGCTCGCCATCCCCGCGGCCTCGGCCCGGGCGCGCAAGGCGCAAGTGGTAAGCGCGCTGTCCTCGGTCGCCGAGACCCTGGCCAACACGCCGGCGGTCTGCCGCAAAAGCTATGTCCACGCCGCCGTCGTCACCGCCTTCGAGGACGGCAGCCTGGCGCGCTACGCCGACGAATTGCGGAGCACGCGAAGCCCGGAAGGGCGGGCGAAGATTCTGGCGCGCATCGTCTCGCGGCATGTCGACTGAGGCGAGGCCATCGCTCGTTCAGCGCAGGCCGAGCAGATCGCCAAGCGACCGAGCAAGATTTTCCAGCGTATAGGGCTTCTGCACCACCGGGCGGGCGCGATGCTCCATCGGCAGTTTCGCCTGCTCGCCATAGCCGGTCGCGAACAGGAACGGCACATTGCGGTCGAGCAGCCGGTCGGCAATCGGGAAACTGGTCTGGTCGCCGAGATTGATGTCCAGGATCGCGACCGACGGCGTACCGCCATCGAGACTGTCCAGCGCGGCCTCGATCGTCGAGACGGTCGTGACATTGGCCGCACCGAGCCGCGAGACGATATCCTCGGCATCGAGCGCGATGATCAGGCTGTCCTCGACGATCAGTACCGTCCTGCCTCTGAGGAGGTCCGGTGGCGGCGCGGGCTTGTGCAACTGGGTCGGGCCGGGGAGCTTGATTGCCGGCCCCGCGAACGAGCGTGGCTCGGAGACATGCCTCGCGGGGATGCGGAAATTCGCACGCACGCCGCCCTCGGCATACTCAATGGATGCGGTCCCACCCAGATCGTATGGCACCGAGCGGTCGATGATGGTGGTGCCGAAGCCGCGCCGGCTTGGTGGCGTAACGGGAGGCCCGCCGGCCTCCTGCCAATCGAGCATCAGGTCGCCAACATTGTTGCGGTGCCATTCGATAAGCACCCGCCCCCCGTCGGACAGACTGCCATATTTCGCGGAATTGGTGACGAGCTCGTGCAGCACGAGCGCCATCGTCGAATAGGCCTGCGGATTGAGAAGGACGGGGTCTCCGCTCGAAACGATGGAGTTCTGACGCTCCGCGGCGAAGGCCGCGGCCTCCGCGTCGATGAGCGCTTGCAGCGGAGCCGGCCCCCAGTGATCGTCGGTGATCTGGTTATGGGCGCGCGCCAGCGCATGGATACGCCCGTCCACCAGCTTCACGAACTCCTTCACCGCCTCCTCCTCCGGCTGCGACTGGCGGATCAGGCCGCGAATGACGCCCAGTATGTTGCGGACTCGATGGTTGAGTTCGGCGATCAGCAACTCCTGTCGCGCATTGGCCTGATGACGTTCGGCGGCAGCCTCGTCCGCAAGGCGCAACACCACCTCGATAAGCGTCGCGCGCAGCGTCTCCGCAACGCGCAATTCGGACGACGTGAAGGGCGCCGATCGTCCCTCGACCAGTTCCTTCCACTCCTGAAAGCTCTCGCGCGGCGTCAGGCGAGGTCCGTTCGGGCCATACTCGATCGGCTTGTGGGGATCGCCTGCCCAACGCACGGATCGGGTCAGCTCCGAGCGGAACAGCACGATGTAGTCGCGAGGCGAGCGCGAAATCGGAATGGCGAGCATGCCGGCGGCGAGCGAGGCAAACTCTTCCCCGCCGGGAACCAGGGCGGCGATGTGATCTGTCGCATACACCTTGCCGGCCGCCGTCCCGTTTAGGGCGCGGATCACCCGGCGAAAGCCATCGGTCGGTGGAGTCGTGCCCGAGAACGCATAATTCCCGTTGATCCAGACGCCGACACCATCGGCCGGAATCGCGTTGGTCAGGATATCGCCCAGCCAGTCCGGGTCATTGAGCAAAGTCTCGTCGGAGGCAACGGCCCCGAGCAACTGATCGGATATGTCGCGGGCTCGCCGCTCATACTCGACTATGGCCCGCCGCTCGCGGCTCTCCAGGCGCATGGAAAACATCTGCGCGAAGAGTTCGCTCACGGAGCGACGTTCGAACGTCGGGCACCGAGGCGCGTAATTGTGGCAGGCAAATAGCCCCCACAATTGATCCTCGACGATGATCGAGATGGACAGCGAGGCGCGCACGCCCATGTTCTTCAGATATTCGATGTGGATCGGCGAGACCGAGCGAAGCACAGACAGCGATAGGTCGAGTGGCCTGCCCTCTTCGTCGAGTTCCGGAACAATGCGCACGGCATCGGCATTCACGTCGCCGATGATGCGCAGTATATTGCGCCGGTAGAGCTGGCGTGCCTGCTGGGGAATGTCGCTCGCCGGATAATGCAGTCCGAAAAAGCTGCCTATGCCGGCCTTGCAAGCCTCGGCCACCACCTCGCCCGAGCCGTCTGCCGCGAATTTATAGACCATGACGCGGTCATAGCCGAGCAGCGCCCTGACCTGCCGGGCCCCCTCGCGATAGAAGCCACCAAGCTCGGTGGTCTGGTCGAGCCTCCCGACCATCGAGCGCACAATGCCCGTGGCGTCCCCATTCTCGGCCGAGCCGGGCTCGGCCTCGATTACGATCTGGCCGCCCGACAAATGGATTGCGATGTCGAAGGGCGGCGCACCCTCCACAAGGTGGCAACCGAACAGCCGTTCCACGGCGTCGGGGCCGCGCAATATGATCACGCGATTACGCAGATCGTGCACCGCGCGCGACGGTATGAACGCGGCCAGTGGTTGGCCGATCAGTTCGGCCGAGCTTCTCCCCAGGAACTTCCCGACATTCTCCGACACGCGGGCAATGATCCAGTCGGCACTGACGGCGATCAGGAAACCGATAGGCTGGATTGAACCTACGATGTGAATAGGCTCACGGTCACAATTCGTAAGGTCTACGCGCAAAGGTTGGTCCGCCATCGATCCTTGCGCCATTGGGGCGATTTACAGCTTTCAGGCGCAAACAACCGTGAAATCGAACATTGGTTCCCGCGATTGACACCGGACGCCCCCGCGGGCACGGCAGCGTTGCTAGCGGGCAACGCGGCCAGCGTCATCTGGAAATTTTGGACGGAGGAGTGACGGCACCCTGCCCTGCCCCCCGGGGGGCAGGGTGCCGTCTTGCCGGCCGAATGCCGTCTGACCGCGGTCCTCTCGGTGACGGGGCCGGCAACAATGAGGAGTGCTCGCTGCCCGCTGAATCCACGCGGGCATGGGGCGCATAGCGTCGGGCACACCTCGTTGTCTTGCGAGGAGGACCATCGCCAATCCGGCGTGAAACCAGCGTGAAAGCGGGCGTGGGTGTCAGATCAGCAGCGGCGTCGGGTTGAACGTGCCATCTCCCGGCAGCCAGGATCGCCACCCGAACTGCTCCGGCACGCCCGCGAGCCGGCCCGCCCCCTGCCGTCGGCGGAAATGCGCGAGGCCGGGCACGATAACCTTCACCACCGGAATGCCTAGCGCGGCGCGCGTGAGCTCCATTGCATAGGCGTCAAAGCCGCAGGCGGCGAGCCGCTCGAGCGGCGTTCCCATGCCGCGTGTCGGGAGATGTCCGGCGACGCCCTGCGGCGCCAGCCACGGCGCGTGTTCGGGATCGACCAGCTCATACCATCGTGCAAGTTCGGCATCCCCAGGCGAGGGCTCGCCTTCGTCGAGCCGCTGCAGCAGCGCTGCCAGCGCCAGCTCCGACTGCACCATTTCGAGGAAGGCACCCTCCATCGCATCAGCAAGGTGCGGGCGGCAGGCGACACCCAGCGCCGGGAGCGTACCGTCATCCTCGATCGAAATGGCGGCGACGACGGGAATTGCGATATCGGTCGTCAGATCAAGGAACCAGCATCGCCGCCCGGTCTCGTCGTCATGCGCCTCGAGGCCGTGCCGCAGACGAGCTGACGCAATGCCATGCGGATCGATGCCAGGGCGGGCGATGCCGCGCTGCCACCACAGGCCGGTCGCATCGCGCTCTATGGCCTCCAGCAAGGCGCCTTCCAGCGCCTCGTCCCGGCTCCGCCCGGCCGCACAGCCGCTATTGTCGAGGCCCGCCTCGGGGGCGGCCCGATCAGGGGCAATATAACGGCCGAAGCACAATGGGGCGGGGCACCAGGTCGAGAACGGCTCGGCGCCCGTCAGGCGCACGACGCGGCTCCAGCCGCGCGCCTGCAGCGCCGCCTCATCCTGGCGCGACCAGCCGACCCGGCAATCCAGCAGTTCCGCGACACCGGGCAGCCTCGGCTGAGGCGGTTCGAGCGCGACCCGCGCGCGATCCTGCGCGGGGTCGTATAGCCAGCTGTGGAACTCCGCCATCTCGCCGAGGCAACGGCGCACCGCATCGCCTGGATCGAAGCCCTTGCCGACAAAACTCACCTGTTCCCCGCCCTCCCCGACCGGCAGGTGCGCCGAGGTGAGCGCGATGGTGACGCCGGAGGCAGGCAGGACGTGAACCGTCAGGTCGAAACGGTCGAGCAACCGCAGCAGGCGGCGGTCGGATTCCCCACCATCGGCGCCGGCCCAGGCCACAGCGCCATCCCCCCGCGCCGGGCGCAGGAAACCCGCAGCAAGGAGATCCGCGACCTCTCCAACATCACAGTCGCGGCGCCCCGGATCTGCGTCCGGCGCCGCAGGCGCATCTGATTCGGCAATACGGCCATGGCGTTGGGACAAGATGAGCGGGCGCTGTCCATCAGCTTCGGTCATGCACGCTCCAGTATCCCGGCAAGGGTGCGGTGGCTTGATTACATCGTAAATGTTTGCCGGGACATATGGTATGAGCCATGGCGACGTCTCGACAGAAAGCAACGAAGCGCATCATCGAAGCAGCAAACCCTTGAGACGAATCCCTTCAATGGGTAAGACGCCATGTCGCCCACACGCGAGGCTGGAAGTTGGGAAGATGTCTGGCAAGGTTGATCGGGCCGTTCAGGCTGTTCGATCCGTCGGGACGGGACATTACTCCCAAGGGGCGCAAGACCTGCGGTCTGATCTCCTATCTGCTGCTGAACGAGCATGCGCGCGAGAGCCGCGCCCGCCTCGCCACCGTATTGTGGAGCGAGAGCGACGAGGAGCATGCGCGCGCCTCGCTGCGCCAATGCATAAAGGAAATACGCAACCTGCCGGTCGGTGATGCCGGCGCCGTGTTCCAGGCCGACAAGATGGACATCGCGATCGATCTCAGCCGGATCGATCGGGACATCGACCTGCTCGCCGCCGATATACGCGCGCGCAATCCGGCAAACGCTGCGCGCTGGCTCGAGGCGCCGGAACCGGCCCTGCTCCAGGGCCTCGATGAATGCGACCCGCTCTTCTACAAATGGCTGCAGATCCGGCGCAGCAATTGGTCGGAGGCAACCGTCAACGAATTGCTCGGCCTGGTCGACGAGGAGGACATCACCTCCGCCGACGAAGCCATCATCGCCAAGTCGATCCTGAAGCTTGATCCGTTCTCCGAACGCGCGGCGGAAATCCAGATGATCGCGCTGTTCGAGACCGGCGGCCTGCAGCCGGCGATCGCCTATTTCGAGACCTATCGCGGGCATCTGGCCGATGAATACGAGATCGAACCGTCGCGCAACCTGCTCGGCCTCGTCGACATGCTGCGCGAGCGCGCCTCGCGTCCTGCCAAGGACGCGCACAAGGCCGAGCCCGCCGCGCACATGCGCGAAAAGCCCCGCGCCGGCCACTCGCGGCCGGAGACCCCGACCATCGCCGTCATCCAGGCGCCGAGCGCGCAGGGCGGCAGCTATTCGGACCACATAGCCGGCGCCTTCGCCACCGAGCTGGCCGCGACCCTCGGCCGCTTCCGCGAATGGTCGGTGTTCCGGGTCGAGGTGGAGTCGGCCGGAGAGATCGACCAGCCCGACGCATTGCTGGAGCGGCTGGCCTCGCAGGGCATCGAGTTCGCCTTCTTTGTCGAGCCGCCGACCGACGCCAAGTCCAGCGACTTCCACATCAGCTGCCATGACAGTTTCGACAAGGAACTGCTGGTAGCCGAACGCTTCCGGGCAAAGCCGAACGAATGGACGGCGGTGTTCAACAATATGAGCGCGCGCCTGGCCTCGCATCTCAATGTCGCCATCGCCACGGCCCGCCTGCACCGCAACAAGAAGGTCTCTCCGATCCAGGCAGCTGCCTATGATTTCTGGCTCGACGGCCAGAAGCTCGCGGTGCTCTGGCAGCCGGAGACCGAGGAAGCCGCGATCCGCTGCTATGAGCGAGCCATCGAACTGGCGCCGCAGCTGCCGCACGCCTATTCGAGCCTCGCCGCCGTGCTGAATTCGCGCTGGATCGTGCTGCCGGGATGGGAGAACGACGCGGCCGACCGCGAGCGCGCCTTGCAGCTCGCCCAGCACGCGCTGCGGCTCGACAATCTCGACCATCGCTCCCAGGCCAATCTCGCCTGGAGCCATTTGCTGGAGCGGCGCTGGGATTGCGCGGAGCTGCATTTCCGGCTCGCCCACGATCTCAATCCGGCGAACCCCAGCACCTTGATCGCCTATGCGCTCGCCTCCAGCTTCATGGGCAATCACCGCCAGGCCCGGCAGCTGAGCGACCGCGCCTTCGATATCTGCGCGATCCGCGAGCCGTATTTCTTCGGCTATCGCTCCACCATCGCGTTCCTCGCCGGCGACTATAAGGACTGCCTGCGCTCCATCGAGCAGGTGCCCGACATCTTCCCCGATATCGCGGGATGGGCGGCAGCCAGCCACGCTCTGCTCGGGCAGAAGGTGGAAGCCGCCCAATATGCCGGGCAGTTCGTCACCAGCATGCGCGAGCGCTGGGCCGGCCAGAAGCCGGTTTCGGACAGCACGCTGGTGAACTGGTTCAAGACCATCTTCCCGCTGCGCCGCGAGCGCGACCGCAAGCTACTCGCCGATGGCATGGACCGCGCCGTCGCCTCTTGGCTGAGCACCGAGCCGCCGGCGCCGCCGCGTGGCCGGCGGCGCGGCCTCTCCATCGAGATGTGATCGTCGGGGGCGACGCGGCGCCGGTTTACCGACGCCGGTTTGCCGGCCTCTATTTGCCAGCCTCTATTTACAACGCGTCATGATGTAGTCGCTCAGCCGGAAATAATAGGCCCGGAGGCGGCTCTTCTTGCGCGCCGCCAAGGTCTTTCCGGCCTCGGGATCGACATAGTTCGGATTGCCCGGCGTGCAGTAATCCGGATAGCCATAGGCCGGCTTCGTCAGCGTGGAGTGCTCGATCTCGTCCAGCGTCTGCTGGATGTCACCCAGCCAGGGAATGATCAGATTGATATCATTCTCCTTGTCGAAGTGCGGGATGATGGTGACGTCGTCCCATTTCTTGGTCGGATCGAGCAGCTCGACGAATTGCGCGAGCTCCGCCTTCGGGTCGGCCTTGAACTTCTTGCGCAAATCCTTGTCGCTCAGCATCTCGTAGAGATATTTGCCGAGCCCTTCGCCGTCCGTGATCTTCAGTTTCGCCATGGTCCGCTCTCCCCTAGGGTTTCGAAATCAGGTCAGTTTCCGCAAGTCAGTTTGCGCAAGTCAGTTTCCGGTGGTTCCGGTTCGTCTGTGGTGTCCGGATCCACCAGCAGCCGGTCGCGTGCTCACTATGGAGAAAAGCTGCGAATCCGTGATCCGGCTGCGATCGAGCAGGCCGAACAGATCCGCAAAGGTCGAGATGCCCGCGGCCTGCGCGACGGCGGCATCTTCCGAAGCGAAATGCTGCCCGGCGAGGCCGAGCGCATGCACCATGGTGTGCGCCAATATGTAGGAGCCGACCGGGCCGAGATGGGCGCCGTCGTCGCCGAGTATGGCGGCCTCCTGAAGGAGATAGTAGGAGAGCGGCGTCGCCGTCATGAAGCCCGGATTGGCGCGGATCGCGCTTGCGAGCGCGCGCGCCGAATAGCCATAGACCGCGGCGAATTTGGCCGGAGGCAGCATGGCGTCGCCGCTCAGCACCGGCACCTTGATGTCCTGGTGTGCCGGCGCCAGGCGGGCGCCGATCTCGGTCGCGACATCCTGCCCGCTCGGCAGGCCGAGAATGTAGCAGCGCCACATGTCCTGGAACACGATCGACATCGGCGTGCCGTCATCGTCGATCGCGAGCGGACGGCGGGCGAGCGTCTCGTTGAGGAACGGGCTGATGCGCCGCGCCGCCTGCGGGCTGGAGCCATCGAGGGTGAGGAAGTTCGACCAGTTGACGCTCCAGTGCGTCGGGATCGGCACCCGGCGCGGCGCCCGGCTGCTCGACATCTGCAGCACGAGGCCGACATCCGCCTTGCCGCCGCCGGGCAGCTGGTTGATCAGATATTCGCTCCGGATCATCGCATGGCCGAAGCGCGCGGTGCCGAAGGTGAACTCCACCGGCGCCGTCTGCAGGCTGCCGGCCGCGCCGAACAGTGCCGCGCGATCCCCATTGTCCAGCAGCAGCGCATAGATCGCGGGATCCATCATGTGGCGCAGATAGTCGTGCAGCACCGCGTGGCGGAAGCAGCGGGTGATGAAGCGCCGCACCGTGGTGAACACGCTGTCGGAGGCGAGGCCACGTGCCAGCAGCACATCCGCCATCCGGTTGTGCAATTGCAGGAACAGGCAATGCAGTTGCGACAGCACCAGATGGTCGTCATTGCGCGGATCAGCCACGATCGGCTCGGAGCGGCCGGCAACGCCGCGCATGTCGGCGAAGCCCTTGGAACTGTCGATGCGCGGCAGGTCGCGTGCCGTGCCCGCCATCGCGTCGGTGAGGTCCGGCGGCGAGGTCGAGCGGTCGGTCAGGCCGATCAGGAAACGGCAGCGCGCCGCGGGTCCGGCGGAATCGTCCGGCGTCTCGTAGAGATGCGGCTCGAAGGCCGGCGCCACGCCATAGACCGAGTTGAGGTCGAGCGCCAGCGTCGCCTCGCTGCCGATCTGTTTGCGCAGCGCCCGGCTGAAGACCATGTCATGGAAGATGAACTGGCCGAGATAGGTGTATCCCGCCGGAATCGGATTGGGCGGCAGCCCAAACGGCTGGTCGCTGCCGCCGACCATGCTGTCGGTGATCGCCTCCAGCGCCGCGCGCGTGTCGTCCGGACCGGTGCCGAGCCAGGGGATCGGCTGATCCATCAGATCGGGGAACAGGCAGGTCCGGGAGATTTCCGTCCGGACATCGCCGGCGGAGCCTTCGCGGGATTGGATGCCGGTCGGGGACCGGGACCAGGGGCAGTCGAACGAATTTCCATGACGCATGGGTCGGTTCACCTCACCTGTCCGCCGATCCCCCGAAGGGATCGGACGGGGCCGCCATTGTTTCTTGGGATCGCATGCTGCCGATGGCAGCACGATGGGACGGAATTGCCGCAATCACAACCGGTACCTTGGGACGCACGGTGGTGCCTGGCGACGGTAGCCTGCCCGGCTCGGCAGGACTATGGCGGACCATTTTCGCGGGCCGCCATAGTCCTGCCGTTCGGAACCAGCGCGGATGCTCATTGCGCATCCTGCTGCGACGTGACGGGAGGGTCGTTCGAGGCAGTCTGCTTCGTCTCCCGGACCACGACGAGATCTCCCACACGCTGCACCTCGACATCGGCAAGCGGCACGCCGGGCCGGTCCGGCACGGTGATGCGCATGCTTTGCGTCGGCGCCAGCATGGAGATCATCCGGATCGGCGCCTGCCCCGCCTCTTGTTCGAAGGTCGCGACCACGCGAAGGCCCTGCTGCTCGGTAGTGTAGTAAAGCACGCCGCGGAAATCGGCGATGGCGACACGGTAGGCCTGGCCGGGAAGCAGCGCGCCGCCCGAGCTGATGGCGGCACGGCACTCCGCGCGGCCAGGCGGGCGGCCGGCAAAGCGCGCGCAGGCCTTCTCGACATTGCCGCGGAAAGTGGCGACGCGCACCTCATCGGCGAATGCCGAAGACGGCGCTGCACCGATCGCGGCCAGCAACGAGATCATTATCAACGTTCGTCTCATGGTGATCTCCCATCATTTGAACGGCGGCCGGGTGACCGCGGAAGGGAGAAAATCGCGAGCAGCGTGAGAGCAGCGTGAATCGCGCCGGGCACCCCGCCGCCAAGCCGGTCAAAGCGGATTCACGCTGCTCTCACGGTGGAGGCGTTCTTTCCCCGCCACTCACACCAGACAGTGGTGACGGGAGGCGACGCTATGCTTGGAAATCCTGCTCGACGGCACGAGAACGCGCAAATGGCACGGTGGATCGGACGCGCCGTGCTGATCCTCACCTTGATCGGCCCGCCGATCCCGAGCCCGAAGGCGGACTCCCCTGGCCTGAAGGCAGATTCCCCCAGCCCGAAGATGGATGCGGGCGAGAAATCGACCACCGGCCTGAAGCTGCTGCAGCTTTGCCAGGGCTCGGCCAGCGACGGGGAGTGGTGCGACGCCTATATAACGGGCGTCGTGGAAGGCATGTTCGGCACCCGCACATTTCCTGCACGCTGCTTCAATGACCGGCCTTCACTCGGCGACATCAAGAAGGTCATCGTCGACTTCGCGGTGAGAACGAGCCGCAACGGCGACGAATACCCCTTGCGGCGCCCGGCGGCGCTGATGATCCGCGACATACTCTCGGCGAGATATTGCGGGTGATCGGCGATCCGCAACCTCGCGCCATCCGTCGCGCGATCCGATCCGGCGGTTCGTTCATGGACGAGAATCCGGATTGCTGCCCTGCCGATCGGGTGCTTAAGTCCTCGATCAGGTCGGCATCGACCGACGCGTAAAACCTTCTGCAATACAGGAAAGCAAGCCGTGAGCTCCTTCAGCGACGCAGGCTTCCACGCGTGTGCAAATGCGACCGGGCTTCTGGTCATTCTGCACGGCTGGCACGACGATACGCGGAGCATGGCTGACCTCCTGGGTGCAGCACGCGTGATTCATCCGGATTTCGACTGCTATGTTCCAAGCCTGCCGATACGTTATTTTCTAAGTAGAGCCAGGGCGGTCGATCTTGCCGAACGGCTTTTTGCCGATCTCGACGAGAAGATCACCGGCTACGGCAACGGCAGATACCGCGAGGTCATTCTGGTCGGCCACAGTTTCGGTGCGGCGCTGGCGCGGGCGGTGTGGGTGCAGGCCCGGGGTGCGAAATTGAACGGCGATCTCGCGCTGACCGAGGCCAGGCCATGGGCCGTCTCCATCAAGCGCCTGATACTTATCGCCGGGGTCAATCGCGGCTGGGATCCGCATCTGCCGGTCGGTCCGGATATCCGCATCCAGCAATGGTTCGGCAATGTCATCGAGAATATATGCGGCCGCAACTTCCTGGTGCTCGATGTCCGCCGCGGTGCGCCGTTCCTGACGACCTTGCGCCTGCAGATTCTCAAGATACAGCGCCAGATCGACAGACGGGACACGCCGATCGTGGTGAACCTGATCGGCACGCTCGACAATGTCGTGGCGCCTGGAGACAACATCGATATCGCCACCAATCAGCCGGTCTTCCATCTCGAAGTCGAGCGATCGGGCCACGCCTCGATCCTGCAGTTCTGGGACCGGACGGCAGGCGACGGCAGGTATCGCGCATTCAAGCTCGCTCTCACCGGCAGCGCCGACGAACTGGCCGCCCACGCCATGTCGCCGGATTTCATCGCGGAAATGGTCGGCGAAAGAGCAGCCGAACTCCACGTCACGACCGAGCCCCTGGCGGCGGCCGACAACCCGGACGCCCCCACGCCACACGCTCCGGCGGATGTCGTCTTCATCGTCCACGGCATCAGGGACTACGGCTTTTGGACCAAGCGGCTCGCCAATCGGCTGAAGACATTCGCGATTGAACAGCGGAAGACCTGCCACACCATCACCTCCTCATACGGCTATTTCCCGATGGGCGCCTTCCTGCTGCGCGCCGAGCGCAGCAAGCGCGTGGGCTGGTTCCTCGATCAATATGTGACCGCCCGCGCCACCTATCCCGAGGGGACGCGGTTCCATTTCGTCGGACACAGCCACGGCACCTATCTGCTCGCGGCCGCAATCGACCGCTGCGCCGCCGTTCGTTTCGAGCGCGTGGTGTTCGCCGGCAGCGTGGTCAGCAGCCGCTTCAAATGGGCGGACTTCACAACCGGCAGGAATGGCGAGCCGCCACAGGTCCGCAAGATCCTCAATTATGTGGCAAGCCAGGATTGGGTGGTGGCGACCGTTCCCAAAGCGCTGGAGTGGATCTCCTATTTCGGCCAGGGGCGGCATTGCGGCCTCGGCGCCGCCGGGCACAGCGGGTTCAGCGAGGCTGCCGCGGGACTCGAGCAGATCCGCTACATAAGGGGCAAGCACAGCGCCGCGATCCGGCCCGATACGTGGGACGGCATGTCGAGCTTCCTGTTGGCCGACACCGCCGAGGCGCCCGAGCGCGGCGCGGCAATCCCAACCCCGCGGCTGGTAGCGCGGCATCCCCACTGGATGCGTGCGATCGCAGCGGCGGCGCCCCTGGCCATTCCCGGGATCGCGATCCTGCTGGCCGGCATCGCCGCCTATTTGCTTGCGCTGATCGACGGCCAGCCATCGAGCTTCATGGGACTGGCCGTGCCGGATTACGTGTGGGCGATTGTCCTGGTCGTCTATTTGTGGGTGCTCGGCCGCATCCTGACGAAGATCTGAGGCTGGAACCCTTTCCCCTTAGAACTATTTGAAGGATAGGAAAATTATTTATATTCAATAGTTTGAGTATTTTCTGATTGCAAGAATCATTCTATTCTTGCGGGAACCTTTCTCGTCGGCGCGACCGCAAAGCGGCCGCGTGCCGACAACGCCTCCGCAAATTCTTCACAGTAACTGACTGCGACCCAAGTCGGCCCGTCAGCATCCGGCGGCCTGCTTCGATTAGAACAGCCGCGCGCTGTTGCCCCAAGGCGATGTGCCGCAACCCCGTCACCGCTTCCGTAAGATAGACTTTGTCCGGCAAACTGTCGGAGCGTCGTATGGACGTCGTTGAGCCTGTCTTACTAAAGGGTGGGGCGGCGCGTCGTCAGACCTTGCCGGGAAACTCGAAGCCGTGGGCATGTCGATCGACGTTGTACCTCGACGGCTCGCATGCGCGGGTTTCATCGGACATCGGGCGAAGGTCTCGCTTCGGTAGTAAAAAAGTATTGTCGAACTCTCGAAGAACTTACAACAAGGTTCAAATCAGGTCACAGTCGAGCGCGTTAAACTTGGTCCTTTAGGGAAATTCCCGCATAAAGAGGAACTCAATGCAAAACAAGCCATTTATTACACGCGTTAGAACGGGTCTGACTCCGTATGTGCGGGGATTTCGTAGGAACTGGTTGCGAAAGGTCTGGGGGATGAATATCGGCGAGGGTGCCGAGATTTCTTTCAGTGCGCGCTTGGACAAGACCAATCCGAAGGGAATACATATAGGATCATATACGGCAGTGACGTTTGAGTCCGTCATACTTACGCACGACTTTGTCAACAGAAAGCACAAAGACGTCAGGATCGGCTCGAACTGCCTGATCGGTGCGAGATCGATAATATATCCCGGCGTGACGATTGGCGACCACTGCATCGTTGCGGCGGCATCCGTCGTGATGAAAGACGTGCCTCCCAATAGCGTAGTTTCCGGAAATCCGGCGCGCATCGTGGAGACGAATATCCGCACAGGAAAATTGGGCCACCGCTTGCCGAGTGCGTAACCTTTCCACGAATAAGCATTGCGAGGGGCAGTAGTGGTGGTTTCGAATGAGCTGCGGACCAGCGAGTTGCCGACTGAGGGGTTAGAGCTCGGCGCCTTTGAGCAGGCTGGGCAAGAAGCCTTTGCTCGCCTGTCGCGCGATTTCAACCCGGTACATCTTGACGCTGTGGTCGCGCGCCGGACCTTGTTTGGGCAACCCATTGTTCACGGCATGCACCTCGTCCTTCGGGCTCTCGAGACCGTATCCGGATTGCTCCCTTCCGTGGCTTATGCGCGGATCATCGCAAGGTTTCACCGGCCGGTCTTCCTGGGGGAGAGACTATTCCTGCAAGTCCGCCCGACGGAGAACGGGCTGGATCTCACTTATGTCAGCGATGGCACCCAGCTGACCACCATAAGCCTCGTGGCGCGGCGCCCGGAATTCGGTGATCCCGACTGGTCCATGGCGGTTGACCACTGCCGGACCTCGCCGAGAGAATTTTCGATCGAGGAGATGCAGGGCTATCAGGGCGTGGTCGGCTTGCCGCAGAAGCCGGCGGAAATCCGCGCTTTCTTTCCCGCGGCGTCACAGACCTACGGCACGAACCGCATCGCCAATCTCCTCGGCATAACCTACGCGATCGGCATGGAGGTGCCGGGTCTTCACTCGATGTTCGCGACGCTGACCGTCAATCTTCTGGATGGCGTCGGCTCGGACCTGCAATTCCTGGCAAAACGGGTGACGCCCAAGCTTTCCCACGTCCAATTGCAGTTTCAAAGCGAAGCATTGTCCGGCTCTTCGGAAACCTTCGTCCGGCCGAGGGTCGGCGCGATCGATTTCGCGACGTGCCGCAAGGCGGTCACCGACGGAGAATTTCGCGGCCGCTGTGCGCTGATCGTGGGCGGCTCGCGCGGGTTGGGCCTCTTGACCGCGAACCTGCTTGGCGCTGGTGGCGCGGAGGTCGTGATCACCTATCGGAGCGGCGAGGAGGAGGCCAAAGCCGCGATTGCGGTGATGCGGGAAAACGGTGTCGCCGCCAGCGCCATCAGGCTCGATGTCGCAAGCCCCGCGGAAGCATTTGCCGGACTGGGCAGCGATGGCATTTCTGTCACAGATATGTTCTACTTTGCGACGCCCCATATCTTCGTGCGCAAGAAGAGGCTTTTCGAAGATCATCTACTCGATGGTTTTATCAGTAATTATACTACAAATTTTTTGAGCGTCGTCGAGGAAGCCAAGCAGCTCGCGAAGGGCGGGCTTGCCGTTTTCTACCCGTCCAGCGATGCCCTGAATAATCCGCTCAAGGATCTCGCCGAATACTATGTGGCCAAGATGGCCGGAGAGGCGGTGTGCGAGATGCTCAACCGCTACGACGACGAGGTGAATGTCACGGTGTCGCGCCTGCCCCGACTGCCCACCGACCAGACCGCGACCTTGATGAACGTCGCGACAGACGATCCCGTCGCGGTGCTGCTCGATATCTGCCGCACCATGAAAAGCCGCCGCCCCAACCTTCCCAACACACCATGAACGAGTAAAAAATGACCGATAAACTGACTGAAATCTTTGCCATGACGCTTAATCTCCCGGAAGACAGCATCAGCGATGCGACGTCGCCGGACAATACCGAAGCCTGGGACAGCCTGGCGAACATGCTCCTCATCGCAGCGATCGAGGAGACGTTCGAGATCGAGCTGCACACCAGCGAGATCGAGACGATGAAGAATGTCGGCAAGGTCCGGGCGGTGCTCGAGAAACGTCAGGTCGCGCTCGTCTGAGTTCGAAGACGACGTTTCATTTAAGTCGGACGGAGATGCTTTCATGTCGTTGATGCAACGCAGAACTGATTGGCTTAGATTGTGCCGCGGCGTGGAAACGTCGGACCTCGACCGGGATCGGATCATCGTCGCCGCAACCTTCACCGCCGAGCCAATCGCCCCGTATCTGGGATCGCGGCTGGTGAATGACCCGGCGCGACCTCCGGTTGTGACGATCGCCCCCTATAACCAGATCTTCCAATTGTGCCACAACTGGCAGATCTACTACGCCGACCAGACGCCGGCCGCGATGGTGCTGCTCTGGCGTATCGAGGACTTTGTCCGTCCCGATTTCCAGGCTGCGCTGCGTGGCGCAGGCACGGCGCCGCTGCTGGAAAAGATCAACGAACTGGCGGACGCCGTCGCGGCCCTGCGCGAGAGCTTCCCCGGAAACATCATCTGCTCCGTCCCGCCCTTCCCCCATTCGCCGGACCACGATATCCGCTCTCTCAGCAGCGTTTCCACGGTCGGCGTCCTGCATCAGCAGGTGGCCGAGACCTGGACCGCGCGCATCCGCGCGATCGACAATATCGGCCTGCTCGACCTCGACGGGTTGCAGCGATATTTCGGCGTCGAAGCCTCGATGGACTGGCGCAAGTGGTATCTTTACCGCCAGCCCTACAGCGAAGCCTTCTGGGATGCGATCGGTGAAAGCGCCGCCGCGCTTATCCGCTCCCAGTCGACCGCATCGAAGAAATGCGTCGTCGTCGATTGCGACAACACATTGTGGGGCGGCATCATCGGCGAAGACGGCCTCGCCGGCATCGCACTTGGCGAAGATCATCCCGGCTCGGTTTTCCGGGATTTCCAGCATCAGTTGCTGACGCTGCGCAGCCAGGGCGTGATGATCGCGCTCTGCAGCAAGAACAACGCAGCCGATGTCTGGGAAGTCTTCGACAAGCACGACGGCATGGTGCTGAAGCGCGACGATGTCGTCGCCGCCCGGATCAATTGGAACGACAAGCCCAGCAACATTGCGAGCCTCGCCGGGGAACTGAATATCGGCCTCGACAGCTTCGTTTTCGTCGACGACAACGCGATGGAAATCGAGCATGTCAGGGCTGCGCTTCCGATGGTGACCAGCATCCTGGTTCCGTCCGAGCTGCCGCATTTCCCGAGGGAGTTCGGCTCGTATCGTGGTTTCGACCGCGACAAGATCAGCAACGAAGATCGCGCCCGATCGGACATGATGTTGCAGGAACGCAAGCGGCGCGATCTCGCGACCGCCGTGAGCCCGGAGGATTTTCGCCGGGAACTTCAGCTGAGCATCGATCTGTTCGAGGTGAAGCCGGAGCACATTGCTCGCGTTACCCAACTCATCAACAAGAGCAATCAGTTCAATCTGACCACGCGGCGCAAGACCGAAAACGACATCGGGAATCTGATCGAGGATTCCTCGGCAAGCGTTCTTGCCTGGCGGGTCACCGACCGCTTCGGCGAATACGGTCTCGTCGGCGTCACCATTCTGCAGCACGAAGGCGACACAACCGACATCGACACCCTGCTGATGAGCTGCCGTGTGCTCGGCCGCGGCGTCGAGCGTTCCGTCTTCGCGGGGATGTGTGATCTCCTCCGCAGGCGCGGCAGCAAGCGCCTGGTCGGCACCTATCTTCGAACCAACAAGAACCAGTTGGTCGAGAACCTCTACACCGATTACGGCTTCAGGCCGACTTCGCCGGAGCAGTTCGTGCTGGACGATCTCGATAGCCTCACCTGGCCTGAGGAAATCGCCCGCCCAGGGCTTTAGGATCCGGCAAGCGGGTGGGGGGCGGCATCCGCCCTTGCACCCGCTTTTGCCGTCGACGTGCACGCGTCGAGAAGCCCGGATTTGTTGGCCGGACAGGCATCGTCCGGGAGCTCGCGAGGCGGGGCTACAGCCTGCGCGGCTCTTTCCCAACGCGGCTGCCGATCACAAGGCGGTCCGAAATGGCAGAGGAGAGCCTGCGGCCAAGTTCGATGAAGGGCACCTCGACGCAGAAATAGGTCACGGTCGCGGTGCCGGTGGAAAGCACCATTGCTGCCGCGAAGAAGACGACAAATTTCAAATCCGGCGTGAGTGCTGCGGTCGCCGCGAGCAACGACCGACCGATGAAATCGAGAATTGCGAAGTGCACAAGGTAGATGCTGTAAGATACCAGTCCGATATGGCGAATGACGGGATTGATGATCGCGACCGGACTGGTCAGATAGACCGCATATACAAACGGCACGAGCGCGAGCGTCGAGATCAAGGGATTACGAAAGCTCGAAAAGCCCGACGCTCCACCGAACACCAGCACCGCGCTTGATACGAGCAGCAGTATCCACGCCCCCTTCGATCCCTTGCGCATCAACGGGTGCTGTTCGCCAGCCATAACGTAGTAAAGCAGGATACCCGACAAAAACGACAGCAAGTTGAATATGAAGCTGAACCGGATGAACGAACCCACGAGGAACGGATCCGCATCATAAACGCTCGTCGTCTTGACCAGCGTGGACCAGGCCAGCGCCAGCAGAATACTCGCGGCACAGGCAATGGCAGCCGCCCGTATGGAGCGGATATAGCGCAGGAGCAACGGAAAGCAGAAATAGAACATCGCTTCGCACGCTATGCTCCACCCACCGGGAACAACGCTGTTGAAGCTGTCGATCGACCAGCCATGCATGAACGTCAGGGTCAGCAGCACCTGCTTGAGCCCGACCCCATCCGGGGCAAACAGCCTCGGCGCCGTACCGTCGATGACGACATAGGCGACGAGGGCCAGATAGAACATCGGCGCGATGCGAAAGAAGCGGCGTACATAGAATGGGCCCGTCAAGAACGGACGGTTGACGGAGATCATCGTCAACGTCACCGCGCTCAGTATGAAGAACAGCTGCACCCCTCGCGAGGCAAATGCCGAGAACGAATCCAGCGGAGGCGATAGACCGTCTATAGAAAGCCCGACATGGACGGCTACGACGCCCAGTATTGCAATACCACGCAAACAGTCGATAAAATCGAAACGTGTCTCGCGTATTATCTGACTAGACATCCAGCCTCCGCAGATTCACATCAATTGTCTTCCGTTGGCGATACAGGTGTGAGGTCAGAACGAACGGTCAAACTCTGATCCTCGGCGACGTATCGCAAGGCGAAAGCCCAGGCCGGCCCTTGCGAGCGGGACCGTTTTCCCGCCAAAGGCGCGTGCCCAACCAGCCGCCCTGCCACCGTCGAAGGGCGGAGTACAGCCTCACCTCGCGACACCACTTCCAAGATCATGCCGATAAATTCGAAACGATATTGAGGATTCCAGAGTCCCGAGCATATATCACGAAGAAATCCCGAGGAAGCCCACCGCGGTGTAGGAATGGAATTACATTATTATCACTACGCTCAGCGCAATGCCGGTGGGGCATGCAGCGCATGTACTATGCGTGTATACACGTGGAACGTGAAAGAGATATTCGGAGGCATGAACCGCTCTTCACCATTCGGCTGGCCACATTGGAAGGTTCCGCAATGCGGCATGGAGCGCCTCAACTGAGGTCTGGGAGTGCGGGCCGCAGGGAGATGGAATAGTCGTACCGAGGCTGTCTCAACGATGCCGGCGCTATACGCTCCGTCAGTATTCGCAGGCTGGCGACGCAATACGTCCGCAGACGCATGCGGGCGGCAATTTGCCTCAGTGGAACGCCGCTATGCCAGGCTCGCCGGCCCTGCCGCTACGGCCGGTCCAGCACACTGTGTCGCGTCAGCGTTCTATGACGGCGACACGCACCGCCTGCGCTCGCGCCTCGGTGCTCAACTGGGAAGTCGAAAATGCGGCACCTGTGGCAAGTGACGAGTGCCGTACGCGGTAGCCTCTACCCGTCCGCGCCGCCGGTTGGGCATCGGGCCCGAAGCACGAAAGCCGAGCGAACCGACAGCACCATGGTTGAGGTGCAATTTGCCTCGCTGAGAGCGTTCATAAGTGAGTTTGTTCGATAGTCCGGGCGCTCCCCCGGCATTTCCATATGGGTCGCCACGACCAGGAAGTCGCTGCCCTTGGGTGCGGCCGCGACGAGGGATCGCGCCGGCGCTATCATGTTTGACACGCGGCGATAGAGCGATACGCGAGCCCAGGCACCAGGCTCGCTGCGCGCCCCTTCGATCCAGTCGGCAACTGCCTGGTAGTCTTTCGCAGGGAGCGTGTGATCAAAGTACCGTGGATCTGGGACGGCCGTTGTAGCGTTGACTTTTCCAAAGTAATGATGGCGATTGAGCGCAGCATCCCGGGGCTTGTAGTAGTCTATTACGGGCTGCGCTCCATTCCATAACCCAATCGCGGTCGATGCCTGCTCGTCAATCCATGCAATAATAAGATCGTTATCTGCCACGCCTTTAGCCACGTACGGAAAGCCCCGCGTCAGGTTCCACGCGAAGAGCGTAACCAGCACAAGACAAGCGCCTCCTCGAACTAAAAACCTGGTCCCATAGGGGTCTCTTTTTATAAATACGGCATTGACCGATAGCACAATCGCAATTCCTCCAAGGAAGGCCACGTGCCTGGAAGCAGTGACGGGGAATTTGCCAAGAAATGCGATCGTCATGATCGCTCCCATGACGACGAAAGCCAAGCCCGCCAGCTTACGCGACCGTTCCGCGCGTATATCGGCCAAGCAGGATGCCGCTGCCACTAGGCAGGCGATCAGCCCAGGATAGCCCAAATAATTTCGTCCATACTCAAGCACTCCGCGGATGGCACTCCAGCCGCTGAGATCATACACATTGGAGTATGTCTGCATTTGCAGCAGCGTGACGTGTTTAATGAGGAGGTAATACAACCCCAGCGCACAGGCGAGTGCCAACGCGCATACGTATTCAACGGCGCGCGGCCGGTGTCCGTCGATAATGCGCATGCCTAAGAATACAGCGGCGGCGCATGGCGCAATTACCAAGGTAATAATTCCGCAGAACGCGGAGGCGAGTAATACAGCAACATCGCGGACTCTAAAGGGGTTAGAGAGGCCTCGCGCGGCAATCCAGCCAAACGAAATGGCCGCACCGGCTGCTTCAAGGCCGTAGTATTTCAATTCGGTCGCATAAAACAAGAATTTGAGCGGAGCGGAAATAGCGAGCGCGGCAACGGGTAGAAACCATCGACTGTTGAAATATCCCCGGAGTGCGAGAAGCGTTATAGCTATAATCGTAACCGCCAAAGCACTTCTGACCCCCTCGGGAGGCAGGAAGGCCAGCATCGATATCAGCAGACTGAAGCCTGGAGGCGCCGCTTGGGTATATAGCGGCAGCGGAGCGAATGCATCCAGGGGATTACTCAGCGGATAATTGAGCATCCCCATCGCCTCATCGATCCACAACGATCGCCGGCTGAACATCCAGATCAGGACGGCAAGACCTCCTAATGCCAAAATCGAGGCCAGGGTGGCCAGGTGGCGACGATCTACACGAGAGATTATGGGTGGGTTCATGAGCGGCCACCGTCTGGAGCATAGCGGCCTAAGGCAGCATTTATTGCCTGAGCGAGAACTGCGAATTTTGCGCCAGTTCCCGTGATTTTGGTTGGCGTTGGCTCACCGATTGGATAAGTGCGCCGAACCGGAATTTCCTCGACGCGATATCCCAGCTGGCCCGCCCGAACGGTCAGGTAGAAAAGCAGTTCGTAGTTCACGAAGATCGATCGGAATGGCTGCACACGAAGGTCTACCAAGTACCGACGCGAGTAGCCTCGGTAGCCGTTGGTTGTGTCTGTGAACCAGCGTCGCCCCGAGAGACTCATCAGCGGCGCATGGATCAGGCGATTGCCGATGGTCCGTTCGAGCGGCGTGTTCTCGGCTTTGCCGCCTTTGCGGTATCGCGAGCCCTGCACATAGTCATAGCCCTCGCGTAGCTTTTCTACGAAATGCGCAACCGCTTCCACATTGTCTTTGCCGTTGCCGTCAATAGTGACGATGCCCTCATAGCCTTCGTCCAACGCCCACGAGTAACCGCAGCGGAGCTGTGCAGAAAGGCGTCCTGAGCCGGTTTTTGTCAGTACGGCGCGCACCCCGGCGGCTGCAACAAAATCCGCCGCGAGCGAGCCGTCCGTTGAGCCTCCATCGGCCACGATCACGTCAACGGGCAATTGTGCCGCCTGCACGCGCAACAGCTGAGCGCGTATCCGCTCGCCTTCATTTATAACGGGTATGACCAGCACGCAGTCATGGTTGCGAGGGGCATAGACGCTGGCTTGGAAGGCCGGGACGTCCCAGGTTGTCGTGCCCATTGTGCTGGTCCTTTGGTGAACGGCTTGAACCCGTCTGATCCCACGTGGTCTGATGCACTGACGCCCACTCGATTGGCCTGGGGCATGATCGGGTGACGCGCCTCATGTCACTGCTGAGAGGTGGCATACGAGCCTGTGGGCCCGATCGTGCGGCGATAAACGACGAAGCGGCTAAGGCAATAGTTGACAACAAAAGACAGGCTGGCGGCTGCAATCAGGATAGCGAGACTCGAGACACGCCCGGTCCCGTACGGAGACAGCAGAAAAACGAGAAGGAGGCGGGAGCTCAACGTGACGAGCATTGGTAGAACGTAGAGAAGCGCACGCTTGAACGAGAGATGGCAATTCTCGTCCGCAAATGTCCACAACTCATTCAGAACATAATTGAAAAGAGCTGCCAGCAAAAATCCTCCCGTGGCCGCATAAACGAGTGGAATTCCCGCGAAATTGGCAAGACTCCACGCCACGGAGAGGTCCATGCAAAGCCCGAAGACGACAACGACCAGAAAGCGGAACATATTTGTAGATAGCAACGCGCGGACTTTCATATTGCCTCCGTTGCCGTAGTAATTCCTCGCACATAGTGGTCATGCGCGCCGGCCCACTCCGGTCCTTCGCGCTTCAGCAAAATGAATAGATCATATATATTGTCAATCTTACCGCCCATTACCGACGTAATACGCGACGTACTGGGTTTGCGCTGGAACAGGATTGGCCTTCCGTCGTCCCGTTCGTTCCTAAGCAACACCGATTTCACTTCATAAAGCGATCTCACATGTCGCGCCTCTTGCAGGCAGGGCAGATAGCGTTGGGCGTCCAGAATCATATGACGCGCGTGACTTTCAGGCGTCAGCGTCTTGCCTATGGCATAGGCTGACTGGCGAACACTTTCATCAAGCCAGCTATGATGTGGCGTGTAACGTACGTGGGTCAGCGAATAGAGCTTCTCCGCAGGATAAGGCATCGTCGAGAAGAACGGCCCGTCCATTACAGTGATGCCATACCCATCCAACTCCGCAGGAGGTTCTACCAATGCGATTTCGGCCAGTTCGTGCTTCATCGGGGCTTCCGGCAGTCCCGCCGAACGCAACACTTGGTTGATCTGGGAATAGGTAACGTTGAATACGTGGGATGAGCGCACCGTCTCACCATTCGACAGCGTCAAGACGACTTCGTCCGGGAGATCCTCCACATCCTCGACCTCCGTCTCCAACCGTATCGCAATTCCGTTGCGATGGATGCGCTCTGTCAAAAGTTTTCGCAGCACCGAATAATCGAAGGCGTATTCTCGGCACTCAAACACGCCCTCAATCATCTCGCGACTGAATAAAGCGGTCTCAGCATCTCTGGCATTCCGTATGGGCGCTCGCATCTCCGCAAACATTTTGTGGAAGCGCCCGACTGAGATCTTCGAACGCCGCCGGGCGATTGCGTAGAGCATCTTGAAGTCGTCAACGATTGCTTCAGGAAAATCATGGGCGAAATGGTCGCTCAGTGCGGCAGAGCGGGCTGCCGTGATGAAGCTACGCGGATAGTGGAAGCCGGTGTGAACACGTGCCTGATTTACGCGAGATGCCCGCGTAAGGAACGCATCGCCACTTTCGACCAGCAAAACGCGCGCGCTGATGGAACGTAAAAATAGCGCCAGGCAGCAACCATAAAAGCCGCCGCCAATCACAGTAAAATCATAGGCTGGCGGGGTGTGGCGGGGCGTCATTGAACAGGATACGCCTTGAGCGACGCTCGATCCGGATCGTCGAGAGTGCCACCCGGTAACCGATGCGAGCGCTCGACATCGACCGAAATGTTCAAGTCCTGGACGTCGGCGAAGAGATCTGCGTTGCTCATCTCCTCCATGATCGTCTCGTGTGTCCGGGGCGCCAAATACTCCAGGAGCTTCTGCAGCCCCATGGAAAGCCCCAGTATTGCGAGACCAAGGTAGCAGACGGTGCATGCCTGAACGATAGACGTGGTGAACCAGCCAGCCTGCAAATTGGCAACAAGAAACAACGCTCCCACAGCATAGGCCATATAGAGCAGAGCACCCATGACCACTGTCGCCGACAGCACTCCGACGCCGATGAGAACGACCGGCGCGGCGTTGACTGATAGTTGATAAAGCAACCCTATACGCCGCCCTCGCGCGGAATCGATTGTCTTGAGTGGAGGCAGACTGCCAGCCGGCATGTGATGAATCGGAAAGCCTTCCCCGAGCGGTGGAAAGCGAAGCGCCAGGTTGTGCTGCGGGTGCGCCAGGAGCCGATTGAGCCAGGCTCGCGGCAGGGCGATGGTGCGCATATCGTTGGCCGAGATGCGGAAGCGGCTTGCTGCTCCCAGCAGCGCCAGTATCGGGGTGGTCCAGCTCCGACTCTGCTGGGTAAAGACAGTCACAGCGTTACGTTCGATCGCCGTCGCAATGAGAACAGTCATGTCAAGGCTGGCAACTTCGCTGAGCGAGGTGATGACCACGACGTCGCCGATGGCTTCGCTCGCCGCCACGACACGGCGCGAATAGTGCAGCGAGGAGCCACGCACCTTGATGACACGTGAATTCGGACACTTCTGCAAGCATCGCCGGAGCAGGCCGTCGGCATCCTGATCAATTCGAGCAATAATCAACACTTCGAAATATCGAAATGTCTCTGCGATCATCCGCGTCGCAGCGGCGATGATGTCAACGTCTTCTGGCGTTGAGGGAGCCTCGGGAAAGCAAAGCGAAACGAAAACATCTTCCCGCCGTACCGGCAAAATCGCTGAGTTTGTCATTGTAGGACTATCCCAGCCTGATCGGCACCATCACGAAGTCGACCAACGCAGGCGGCAAGGGCTTCGAGACCGCCTTCTGTGTTCGCCTTCATTTCAATGGAGACAGCACGTTCGTACCCGATGCGAACGAGAGCGCTGATGAGCGTGGCAGCCTCACTGGCGACCGCTGGAGCCGGGCCGAGAAAAGCACTGCTGACATGGACGTGAGAAATATGATCGCGCGCTTCAACCAGATATTGCGATACGTGCGCGAATTCGTTGGTCATGTGCAACGCGCCGGTGTCAAAGTTTAGCGTGACCGCCGGATGTGCAACAGCCTCCACTATCTCAAGTGCCTCCAGGAAATTTGTCATGAAATTGGTGCCGTATTCCGCCGGATTGGGCTCCATGGCGATGACGGTCCCATTTGCTGCGGCGAGGTCACCAAGAGGCGCAAAAACAGCTCGAACTCGGGATAGGGCATCGGCTTGCGTCATCCCCAGCGGTACGATCCGCTGGCGGGGAGATCCAAACACCAGGTTCGCGATACCGATACGGGCTGCCAGCGCAATGGCGCGTCTGAGCGCATGTGCCATTCGCTCGACTGCATCAGGCGAGCCAAAAAGTTCGGCGCCTTCGACACCGAAGAGCAACGACTGCATGGAGACCAGCTTAAGTCCCGCACGATCGAGCTCAGCGATGCGCGCACGCACTGCACCGACTGAGGGCTCGAATGGGTCGGCTTCCCCCTCGAACAGGAGACCAGGGGCGATCTCCAGTCCCGTGATCCCGCTATCGCGCAATATATCGTAGGCCGAGAGACGATCCGCGTAGGACCAGGCAATGTTGGAGGCTGCGAATATCATTGCTGTGACGCCTCATTGAAAAAGATCTTAAGGCCCGCGAGAACGTCGGCTTTTCCTTGAGTATATGGGTGCTGATTGTCCCAGAGTCCTGCAAATTGCGTGTGCATATCTTCGCGATAAAGCGGCGCGGCTCGCGATTCCAATACTCGACCAGTCAAGGCAGCGTAGATTTCATTTGCGCAAAGGGGCGCCGGAGCCAAATGCATGACGGGTAGATCGTGCTCGATCGCTCGAACGATATCCGACCAGAGACTGGAAAGTCCATAATACTGAAACGTACTGTCGGCATTAGTGAAGTTTAGAGCTGTAAAGTCGATCTCGAACATAGCCTCCGTTAGGATCGAACGTTGATTGCGATTTAGCAGGTGACGTTCACACCGATACATTCCAAAATCGTCTGCGAAGCGATATATGCCCTGCATAATACTGGTTGCTCGAGGCGACATTTTTTGAAGAAGTTCAGCGTATTTGTCACTCGCGAGAAACGACGGAATCGGATTGAGAATATCGAACAGAAAATTCTTCTTCAGACCGCGACCAAAGAGAGCCGGAAGCCGCAGGATGTGGGATTTGGAAAAGCGGCTTGCACATGCTTCTTCCAGGAAGCGGCGATTGCGACCGTACGCTTTTGCAGTTTCGAACCGACTCGTGGTCTCGTCTAGGCCAGCATCGGCGCCATCAAGCACCGCAACGGTCGAGATCAGAACGAAGCGTTCCGCAGTCACATGCTCCAGATGACCAACGAGTTCGCGGATATTCCTCAGGTCTCCATCCGGATCCTTATTGGCAGCCCACATTGTCGCCGGCGCTGCAGCGCACACGATGACTTCGTAGGAACCGCCACGGACCTCGGAGATATTTCTGGAATTGAACTGCGCCTCAAATTCATGCAAGCGGCAGATATTCTGTCCGACAAACCCGGTAAATCCGATAAGAGCGTCGGCCATTGCGCATATCCCTAAAGAAAAAAGTATGAGTAATGCTGCGCGAGTGAAGTTGTGCTTATACCCGGGAGAGATATTTCACGAAGCGCTAAACACTATTGAGATACGGCCAGCCTGCCGCCGGGATGACCGACGGCATTTCTGCTAGGGTGTTGAACCTCGGTCTCGCCGCGACTCTTGAGTGACAGGGTACAGAACGCTGTGGTGGCGCGTCCGGAACGCACCCGCGGAGCCGCAATGATCGCAACATTATTCATCTGCCCCCTTGCAGTGCAGCATTTTTCTCGCATTGCGTGCATGGAGTCGAGAGAACGTTTCGAAAGCGCGCGCAAACTAGTTCGGGTGTGTTATTTTTGCGCCACAGCCTCAGGTGCAGATGGTGCTCATCTAGCCATTGGCGGCAGTAGTTCTGCCCTCAACGACCGTCAACCCCGTCGAAATCGATGACTAAGGCAGTCGGGCGCTCAACCTAGAGCGGGGCAGTCACTCTCTCTCCACCCCCCAACCGCAGCGACCGACTGCTGAACCACAACATCGATGCTTCGATTATATTTCGAAAGCGATTCTAGATTGACTGATCGTTATGCGTGTGTTCCGTTGCGGGATGCACACTGCGCTGTCGCTTCTGTCGCTTTTGGCCCTGCCGCTCGTGCGCGCCTATGAGGCGGCTCGCGACACCGTGGATGCTTTTTGGCACGTCTTCCTGAATGCCGAGCAAGAGATCAACCCGACCCCGCACGACCCCACCATTTGGCACAGGCGTCAGGAACGATGGAGCGTCAAGACCATCGAGGGTGGGCGCTCCCAATATGTCTGGCGGCGGATGCGACCCGACGGCAAATGGGAGTACTCGAAGCGCGAGATGACGAAAGAGGAGGCCGAAGCGGAGGCCGACATGTCGATCTGGTGATTACGCAGGCGTAGTCAGCGCATCGAGCGTCGCGACCGGGCCTGATGCTGCGCGCAGCAACGCTCGATGCCCAAGCACGAAATCAATCGGCGCGCTCATCCATTGCTTACCCGCGCGCCGTCAATCGTTCGCAAGATCGTGGGAATCATTAATAACGCTGGTGGAGCCGAGGGGATTTGAACCCCTGACCTCTGCAGTGCGATTGCAGCGCTCTCCCAACTGAGCTACGGCCCCGCGCGTCGGGTGGCGCCTTGTACGGTTGGCCCGTGCGCCGTGTCAAGAAGCTGGCGCGCGACGCCTCGCCAAAACAGCATCACAACCGGTAAGCTGCGGCGCAAATCGGGGTTGCCGCGATGCGGCGCGGCCTTTAAGCATCCTCGTTATCCGGCCACCCGCCGCTCCCCGTCGAGGCTACCGATGTACTCGCTTCTCTGGCTGTTCGACACGCTCATCACCCTCTACGTCTGGATTTTGATCGCCTCGGCGGTGCTGTCCTGGCTGGTGGCGTTCAACGTGGTCAATCCACAGAATCCGTTCGTGCGCAACGTCGGCGAGTTCCTCTGGCGGGTCACCGAGCCGGTGCTGGCGCCAATCCGCCGGCTGCTGCCCAATCTTGGCGGCATCGACATCTCGCCGGTACTCCTCATCATCGGCCTTTATTTCATCCGCAACCTCGTCTTCGAGATGTTCACCTGAGTGGCAACGCCTCGGCCTTTGATGGCTTGCCCTGGTCGGTGCTGCCCGACGGGGTGGCGGTGAGTGTTCGGGCCACGCCACGCGGCGGGCGCGACGCCATAGACGGCGTCGTGCGGTTGTCTGATGGGCGCGCGGTGCTCAAGGCACGCATCGCCGTCGCTGCCGAGGATGGCAAGGCCAATGCCGCACTTGCCCGGCTGCTGGCCGGGGCTGCCGGCGTGCCGGGCTCCAGCGTCACCCTGACCCAGGGCGCCGCGGGCCGACTGAAGACGTTTCGGCTGAAAGGCGATCCGGCGGCGATCATCGCGCGGCTGGAAGCCCTAACAGGGGCGCAGTGATCTCCTGCCGGGAGACTTCAATTCCGCTGTCATGGCCAGGCAAAGGCGACCTTCGGTCGCCGTCCATTGAGAGCCGCCGAGGCAATAGCCTTGGCTTTCCCCGCTATCCACGGTTGCCCGCCCCACGGTCGTGGGCTCCCAGATCAAGCCCGGGGAAGACGGCCATTCGATTGGCGATCGCTTCCGGGGCGGACGCTCAGCTGCCCCAGCCGAAGGCGACCTTCTCCAGGGTGCGCCCGCCAAAGGTCTCGGACGAGCGCGCCACCGCCTGGCCACCGAGCGCGCGGTAGAAGCCGACGGCCGGGTCGTTATCCGCCAGCGCCCAGATGGCGAGGCCCTCGAAGCCGGCGCTCGCCAGTTCCTTGCGCGCATCCTTGAACAGCCGGCGGCCAAAGCCGAGGCCCTGATACTCCGGCTTGAGATAGAGCTCGTAGATCTCGCCCTCGAACGGCAGGCTGCGGGCGCGGTTGCGACCGAAATTGGCGTAGCCGGCGACGTCGTCGCCAAAGGTCAGCACCAGCACGCGCGAACCGCGGCCAAGCGCCGATTGCCACCAGCGCGGCCCGCGCCGGCTGATCATCTTCTCGAGGTCGGCACCGGGAATAAGGCCGCGATAGGCGCCACGCCAGGCCGCATCATGGATGGCGGCGACGTCTGCAGCATCTTCCGGGCGAGCCCGGCGAGTCTCGATCAGGAGCGTGCTCATCTCCTGAATGGGAGCAAAACCGCACCCCGGGATCAAGACCTTAGTTAATGGAAATTTGCCCGACCCGCGCAGGCGTGATCGATCGGCCACGGCGGACGCTAGGAAACGTCCCGTTGCGGGACGTTTCCCAGTCGATTGGTCGCAGATCCGCCGGAATTCAGACGCCTTCGGCTTCCTTGCGGCGTTCCTCGCGCTTGCGATCGTTCGGATCGAGCAGGCGCTTGCGCAGGCGAATCGACTTCGGCGTCACCTCGACCAGCTCGTCGTCCTGGATCCAGGCCAGCGCGCGCTCCAGCGTCATGCGGATCGGCGGAGTGAGTCGCACCGCCTCGTCCTTCGAGGTGGTGCGGATATTGGTGAGCTTCTTGCCCTTCAGCACATTCACTTCGAGGTCGTTGTCGCGGGTGTGCACCCCCACCAGCATGCCCTGATAGACCTTCCAGCCGGGCTCGATCATCATCGGGCCGCGATCCTCGAGGTTCCACAGCGCATAGGCCACCGCCTCGCCCGCCTCATTGGCGATCAGCACGCCATTGACCCGGCCGGCGATCTCGCCCTTGTGCGGGGCATACGCGTGGAACAGCCGGTTCATGATGGCGGTGCCGCGCGTGTCGGTCAGCAGTTCCGACTGGTAGCCGATCAGGCCGCGGGTCGGGGCGTAGAACACGAGGCGCTGGCGATTGCCGCCGGAGGGGCGCATCTCCACCATCTCGGCCCGGCGCTCGCTCATCTTCTGCACCACGGTGCCGGAATATTCCTCGTCGACGTCGATCAGCACTTCCTCGATCGGCTCCAGCACCTCGCCGGTCGCCTCGTCCTTGGCGAACACCACGCGCGGGCGCGACACGGCGATCTCGAAGCCCTCGCGGCGCATGGTCTCGATCAGCACTGCAAGCTGGAGTTCGCCGCGGCCGGAAACGAAGAAGGAGTCCTTCTCGGAGGATTCCTCGATCTTCAGCGCCACATTGCCTTCCGCCTCGCGCAGCAGGCGGTCGCGGATCACGCGGCTGGTGACCTTGTCGCCCTCGGTGCCGGCAAGCGGGGAATCGTTGACGATGAAGGTCATGGTTACGGTCGGCGGGTCGATCGGCTGCGCCTTCAGCGGCGCCTCGACGACAAGGTCGCAGAAGGTGTCGGCCACCGTGCCCTTGGAGAGGCCGGCAATGGCGACGATGTCGCCCTGCACGCCTTCCTCGATCGGCTGGCGCTCGATGCCGCGGAACGCCAGGATCTTGGAGACGCGGCCCTGCTCCACCACCGAGCCGTCCTGCGCCAGCACCTTGAGCGACTGGTTCGGCTTGATCGAGCCCGAGGTGATGCGCCCGGTGATCATGCGGCCGAGGAAGGGATTGGCTTCGAGCAGGGTGCCGATCATGCGGAACGGACCATCATCGACGGTCGGCTCCGGCACATGCTTGAGGACGAGGTCGAACAGCGGCGCCATGCCCTCGTCGCTCGGGCCTTCCGGCGAACCGGCCATCCAGCCATTGCGGCCGGACCCGTAGAGGATCGGGAAGTCGAGCTGCTCGTCATTGGCGTCGAGCGCCGCGAACAGGTCGAACACCTCGTTGATGACCTCCTGCGGGCGGGCGTCGGCGCGGTCCACCTTGTTGATGGCGACGATCGGCTTGAGGCCGACCTTCAGCGCCTTGCCGACCACGAACTTGGTCTGCGGCATCGGCCCTTCGGCGGCGTCGACCAGCACGATGGCGCCGTCCACCATATTGAGGATGCGCTCCACCTCGCCGCCGAAATCGGCGTGGCCGGGGGTGTCGACGATATTGATGCGGGTGTCCTTCCAGACCACCGAGGTGGCCTTGGCGAGGATGGTGATGCCGCGCTCCTTTTCGAGCTCGTTCGAATCCATCACGCGCTCGGCGACCCGCTGGTTTTCGCGGTAGGAGCCGGACTGCTTGAGCAGTTCGTCGACCAGCGTGGTCTTGCCGTGGTCGACGTGGGCGATGATGGCGATGTTGCGCAGCTTCATGAGGAAACACCAAAAAGCGGGCCCGAGAGGGACCCGGACCCGCGTGAATTTTGCGGCGCAATATACTCAGAACCGCTCCAATATCAACGCCGCTGCGTCAGTGTGGTGTTCGCGTGCCCTTAATGGGTCTGGCGCAGCTCCCAGAGCATCTGGATCTGCGGATATTTCAGCACCTCGCCCTCCCCGGTGCGAAGCCAGGCGATCTCGCGGTTCGCCGGTGCCTGGGTCATGGCAAAGGCGACCGCGTCGTCGACGCTGTCGAACTCATAGCTGTCGGGCCAGGTGTCGGGGGCATCGACGCTGTGCGAAGCCGGCCAGTATTGCAGCCGGACCGGCTGTTGAGGCGTCGTCATCGAACTCCTCCTCGTCTGCGTTGGCTTTTATGCGGGCGTCCATCCGGCGCCCCGCCGGGTGGATAAAGCCAATGCGCTGATGACGCGAAGGTTCCCGTCACGCCGCGCGGCCGGCCGTGAGCCAGGCCGGATCGAACCAGCGGTCGGCCTCGCCGTCATAGGGCAGCCGGGTGATGTCCCAATGCTGAATATAGGGCGCATAGGCGGTCCAAACAGCCGGCCCGCCACCGATATAGACCACCCGCGAGGGGAAGGCCGCCAGCACATCCTCGGGCGGATCGGCCGAGCGGATCTCGACGATGACGCGGTCGGCATAGGCCCATTGCGGAATCGAATGCCTGGTGCGCGGGCCGACGAGGAGCACATGGCCGAACGTGGCCTCGAAGAAGCGCGCGACGTCCGCGGCGAACACCGGCTCGTGTCTTCCTTCCCACGGCATGCCGCCGTCGAGGCCAAGCTGCCCGCGCAGGCCAATCGCGCACATTGCCCGGATTTCGGCCATGTTCTCCTCCCGCCTGTCATCCAATCGACATAAGAAGCCGTCTATTGCTTTGAAATTCGAAATACATGGTCGCAGGCATGAAACCTGCTCCAAGTATGGTCGCGCCATCCTTCGTGCGCGGCCAAACGGAGATATGTGGTGAAGATCGAGCATGTGGAAGCGATGGGGGCAAGGGCTGCGCCTCAGGCCCTCGCCTGTGCACTGCGCCCGCTCTTCCTCATCACCTTCTTCGCCATCTTCGCCGCGACCGGCCTTTTGAGCCTGCACCACGCCATCTGGCAGGACGAATCCATGCTGATGGCCAATCTCGGCGTCGGCTGGGCCGGCTATTTCGCGCCGCTGCCCTTCTACGACCAGGCGGCGCCGCCCTTCGTGACCGCGACCCTCGCCGCCATGGCGGACGTGACCGGCGGCAATCTCCTCGCCATGCGGGCGCTGGTGCTGGCGGTGATGCTGGCGAGCTTCGCGGTTCTGCTCTGGCTCGCCGTGAAGCGCCGCGCGCCGGTGTTCGCCTATGCGGTGCTGATCGTGATGTCGGGCTATCTGACGGTGCGTAACGCCACCGAGATCAAGCACTATATGTTCGAGCTGCTGGCGACGCTGATCCTGCTGGCCGCCTATCTCACGGCGCGCAATGCCGGCTCGCTGCGCCACGGCGTCACCTTCCTTGCGCTTGCGCTGGTGCTGTCCTTCTTCGCCTATCCGGCGTTCCTCATCGTCTTCCCGATCCTCGCCGATATCGTGCTGACCCGCACCGGCGGCCGGCAGCGGCTTTATTGGGTGCTGGGGGCGGTCGGCTACGGCGTGGTGTGGATCGCAGCGTATTTGACCATCTTCAAGCCGCAGACCGCGCTGCAGCTCGCCAATTACAGCTCGCTCTATGGCGGCAGCCTGATCCTGCAGGCGCTGAAGGCGGGCGACGTGCATGGTCTGATGATGACGGTGCGGGCAATCGCCGGCGCGCTGCCCTATGTCACGGTGGGCGTCGCGGTGCTGGCTCTGCTCTGGATCGGCTTGACCTCCGCCCGGCCTGTGCTCAAGCGGTCCTCCAGCATGGCTTCAGCATTGCTGGAGCCCGGCCAGGTGCCGCTGCGGCTGTTCGTGCTGGTCTATGGCGAGATGCTGCTGCTCAATCTCGCCGGGCTCTATCCGCTCTCCAGCCCGCGCCAGCTCACCTTCACCATGCCGGTCACCGCCTTGCTGCTGGCCTGGGCGATCGGGTTGGCGCTGGAGCGCGTGCCGAGCCAGAAGCGCCGGGGCTGGATCGCAGCGCTGATCCTGCTGCCGGCCATGCTGTTCCACCTCGGCTATGCCGCGGTCACCGGCTTCGAGCGGCAGGACACCGCCGGGCTCTACGCCTTCCTGCAGCAGAGCGGCACGCGCACCGTGCTGCCCTGGATCCAGCTCCAGCCGAGCCTTGCCTATTACGAGCAACAGGAAGGCAAGGCGGACTACCGCATCGCCGGCGCGCTGACGCGGCAGTCCGAGCTTTTGCCGACTCGGGAACAAGCCATCGCTTTGCTCGCCAGCAATGACAAGCCGGTGCCGCAGCAGATCTGGGCGCTGATCCCGAACGAGGATATACGCCATTACACCGACTGGCTGGCCCGCCAGGCACCACGCGGCGAGGCCGCCTTCATCGCCACCGCGCAGATGCTGCCGGAGGAAGAAGCGATGCTCATGCGCTCGCTGGAACAGGCCGGCTGCACCGGCAAGACGGTGTTCGCGTCAAGGGATGTGAAGGCGATCGAGACCAGCTGCGCACCGTGAGGGCTCAGCCGATCACCCGGTAATGCGCCTCGGTCGGCTTGCGGCCGACGCCGTTGATCGGGGTGATGTCCTGCGGGCAGGCGGAGAACACCACGATGCAGTCGCGGGCCGCGCGCAGCACCACCTTGTCGCCGGCTTTCGTGGTCGGCACGCCCTGTGTCAGGCTGAAGTCGGCCCCGATCGGAATGTTCATGAACAGGTTTAGCGGCTGCGGCGCATGATGGGCGTCGATGCCGAGCTCGGCCAGCGCCTCCACCATGTTGTCCGCGCAGTTGCGGTGATATTCGGTGCAGCCGAGATGCTCATAACGCCAGCGGTCGCACGCCGCCATGATGGTGTCGTGGATGCCGGGCGAGGTGTCGGCCTCCAGCACCAGCATCGGTTCGCGCCGATTGGTGAACAGCGTCTGGCCGATGGCTGGCATCAGCCGGCCATTCTCCACCCGCGTGTGTTCCATCGACATGAAATGCCCGAGGTCGTCAGGGCAGAACGCCCAGGTGTCGACCACCTGAGCGCCATGGGTGTTGATCACCTCGACAGCCTGGCCGGCAACGAGCCGCACCGCCTTGCCGCGGGTGGCGGGAATGGTCTCGATCGACATGGCGAACCTCAGGCGGCGCGGGTGCGGCGCCGCGCGGCCCAGCGCGGCTGATCGCAAATGTGGGCGATGAATTCGATGACGGTCAGCGCGCCGATATAGGCGGTGACGCCGGTGCCGACATCGAGCGGCGGATTGACCTCGACGAAGTCGAACGCCACCACCTCGTGCCGCTCGGCGATCGCCTTCAGGCTGTCGCGCAGCTCGTTGTAGCTCATGCCGTTCGGCTCGGCGGATACGCAGCCCGGCACCAGCGACATGTCGAGCGCGTCGACATCGATGCTGACATAGACCTTGGAATTCTCCGGCAGCAGCGCCGCGATGCCGGCGGCGCCGAGCGCGCGGAACTCGCCCATCGGGATGACGCGGTTGCCGTCCTCCTCCACGCCCCGCACCATTTCCGGGGTGTGGCGCAGGCTGCGAATGCCGATCTGTGTGAGGCTCAGCGCCGTCTTCATGCCGGCGACATGGCGGAAGGCATGGCCATTGGTGAGTTCGAGATCATTCTCGAACGGCGAATAATCGGTGTGCGCATCGAAATGCAGCACATGCACCGGCTCCTCCAATGCGCGGAAGATCGGATAGGTGATGGAATGATCGCCGCCGAGCACCACCGGCATGGCGCCGGAGGCGAGGATCGCCTTCACCGCGGCGGTGATGTTCTGGAAGGTGCGCGGCGCGTTGGCAGGATGGATGTCGACATCGCCGCAGTCGACAATGCGCCCATTGGTCATCTCGTCCACCAGATATTCCCGCTTGGTCTCGGGGTCGTAATAGCCACGCTTGCCGAAGCGCAACGAATGTTCGCGCAGCGCCCGGGGCGCCATGCGCGAGCCGGGCAGGAAAGGCGAGCCCTCGTCGAACGGCACGCCCAGCACCGCGATGTCGGCGTCGATCTTGGTGAGGTCCTCGACGATGCGCGAGCGCAGGAAGGAGGCAATGCCCACATAGGGCCGGTCGACGCGTGGCATGGCAGGCTCCACTCAGTTCTGGGATGGGGTTGGTGCGTCGCGATGCGACAGCACGAGGTCGAGGAAAGTGCGCAGGCGCGGGTCGCGCGGATGGTCGAGCAACTGGCGCGCCGGCCCCTCCTCGACAATGCGGCCCTTGTCCATGAAGGCGATGCGGTCGGCGACATTGGCCGCGAAGCCGATCTCGTGGGTGACCACCAGCATGGTGGTGCCCGCCTCGGCGAGTTGGCGCAGCACCGCCAGCACCTCGCCGACCAGTTCCGGATCGAGCGCCGAGGTCGGCTCGTCGAACAGCATCAGGGCCGGGTCCATGGCGAGCGCGCGGGCGATCGCGACGCGCTGCTTCTGCCCGCCGGAGAGCGCGTGGGGGTAGCGGTCTGCGCGATCGCCGAGGCCGAGGCGGACGAGAAGGTCGCGCGCCCGGCGCGTCGCCTCCTCGCGCGGCCGGCGCAGCACCACCGTCTGCGGGCGCACGATGTTCTCCAGCGCGGTGAGATGCGGCCAGAGATTGAGCTGCTGGAAGACGAGCCCGATCTTCGGCCGGATACGGTCGATCTGGCGCGGATTCTGCCGGCGCACGACAGCGCCGTGCCGCTCGCGGCCGAAGGGCTGGCCGGCGACCTCGATGAAGCCGTCATCGGGCTGCTCCAGCCAGGTCAGGCAGCGCAGGAACGTGCTCTTGCCACAGCCGCTTGGCCCGATCAGCGCGACGATCTCGCCCTGCTGGATGTCGAGATAGACGGAATCGAGCGCCGTCGTGGTGCGGAAATTCTTGGTCAGCCCCTCGACGCGCAGTGCAGGCACGTCATTCATCGCGCCGGCCTCCGCTCGAGCGAGAGATAGCGGTCGGCGATCGGGTTGCGGGCGACGCTCTCGGTGTGGGCGAGCCCGACCCGCTTCTCCAGCCGACGCGAGACTTCCGCGATCACCGCCGAGATCAGCCAGTAGATCAGCGTCACTGCGGCGAACACCTCGAACGGGGCGAAGGTGTTCCCCTGCACCACGAGGCTCTGATAGGTCAGCTCCGGCACGGTGATGGAGCTCAGCACCGCCGACTCCTTCATCATGGTCAGCGTCATGTTGGTCGAGGGCGGGATCAGCGTGCGCAAGATCTGCGGCGCCACCACGTTCCACATCGCCTGCGCCGGCGACATGCCGATGGCCCGGGCGGATTCGAACTGGCCGCGTGGCAGCGCGAGGATCGCGGCGCGCACGATCTCCGAATAATAGGCGCTGACGAACATCGAGAGCGCCACCGTCCCGGCGAACATCGCGGGAATGCGGATGCCGGAGAACGGCAGGCCGTAATAGACCAGGAACAGGATGATGATGAACGGGATGTTGCGCAGCGTCTCGACATAGATCCCGGCGATGACACGCAGCGGCCGCGCCGGCGCGAGGCCAAGCAATGCTATGGCAATGCCAAGCGTGTAGCCGATGAGGAAGGCGAAGAAGGTGATCTTCACCGTCAGCCAGGCGCCTTGCAGCAATATGTCCCAATAATCGAGCAGCATCAGCGGGTCGAAGTGCATGGCTCAGGCCCTTGCCAGCGCGAAGCGGGCCTCGGCGACCTTGCCGGCCAGGCTGATGACGAGGTTCAGCACCAGGAAGATGAGCGCGGCGCCGACCAGCGTCTCGAATGGGCGGTAGCTCGCGCTGGCCATTTGCTGGGCGGTGCGCAGCACCTCGACCACGGTGATGACCGAGAGCAGCGCGGTGCCCTTCACCACGATGGTCGCCTCATTGACCAGCACCGGCACGATGCGGCGGAACAGCTGCGGCAGCACCACCTTCTGCCAGATAGCGCGGGGCTTCAGGCCGAGCGCGGTGGAAGCCTCGATCTGGCCGGGATCGATGGTCGAGAGCCCGCCGCGCATGGTCTCGGAGACGAACACCATGGAATTGAAGGTGATGGCGGCAACGCCGGCGACCTCGGGCGAGAGGTCGAGACCGACGGCGGGCAGCACATAATAGGCGATGAAGATCTGGATCAGCAGCGGCGTGCCGCGCACAAAGCTGATGATGACCGCGATGATCTCGTTCACCACCGGCAGCTTGAGCGCACGCAATATAGTGAAGCCGGTGCCGAACAGCAGCGACAGCACCATGATGAAGAACGCCAGGCGGATATTTACGCTGGAAGCTTCGATCAGGCGCGGCAGAATGGAGAGGAGATAATCGAAATTGAACTTCATGCCCGATTAGCTCCCTGACCCGAGTCAATTCCTTACGGACGCGCATGGCTGGCGCCTCCCTCTCCCTGTCGGGGAGAGGGAATTTCGCCTCGCCCCTACTGCGCGCCGGGCGGCAGGTACCCGCTGTCCGGGATCTTCATCTCGAAGCCGAACCACTTCTTCTGCAGGGCAGCGAGGCGGCCGTCGTCGCGCATCTTCTTGATGGTGGTGGAGATCGCGTCGCGCAGGTCCTTGTCATCCGGGCGCGTCACCCAGGCGAGATAGGTGAAGCCGCCGTCGATCGGGGTCGGCATGGCGAGCTCGAACACGTCGGACTTCTCCTTCGCGACTACCGCGAGCGCCGGCAGCGACTGGATGACGGCGTCGACTTCGCCATTGGCCAGCGCGACATAGCTTTCCGGGAAGGCGGTGAAGAGCTTCAGTTCCTTGAAGCCGGCGCCGCCGGCGGCCTTCAGCTTGGCATCGAGCGCGCGGGCCACCGGCTCGGTGGAGGAAGCGAGCTGGGTGGCGACCACCTTGCCGTTGAGATCCTCGACCTTGGCCATCGGATCGCCCTTGCGCTTCATCGCGTAAGGCACGCCGTCGGCGATGGGCAGCGTGTAGGCGTAGCGCTTGGCGCGCTCCTCATTGATGCCGACGGTGGTGGCGACGAAGTCGAACTTGCCGGCCAGCACGCCCGGCAGGATGCCCTGCCAGGGCAGATCCAGCTGGTTGGTCTTCTTCACCCCGAGGTCCTGCACCACGACGGCCAGGATGTCGGAACCATAGCCGACGATCTTGCCGTCCTTGACGAACTCGAAGGGCGGGAACGCCGCCTCCGTCCCGACGGTGAGCTCGCCGGTGCGCTTGATCTTCTCCAGCGTGGTCTCGGCGCTCGCGGGAGCAGCGAGCGTGGCGATGCAGGCGGCGCCTGCGATGAGACTGAATATTCTACGGCACATCAGCGACATGGCAGGAACCTCTGGTTTTTGGTTGTTGGTGGACGATGAAAATGTCCCGGAGGGATTTGGGGGTCGGCCCTCCGGGACGGGACGCTCCGCACTCAGGCTTTCGGCGCGTCGAAATAATTGGCGCGCACCGCCGCGCCGATCAGGTTCACGATCAGCCGGCCGGCGGTGATGCAGGTGATCATGTTGACGTCGGTGGACGGGGTGATCTCGACGATGTCCATGCCGACCACCCGGCCCTTGCCGACCAGGCCGTGGATCAGCTTGCGCACCTGGTGGAAGGTGAGCCCGCCCGGCGCCGGGCCTTCCACCGCCGGCATCACCGTGGGATCGAGCCCGTCGGCATCGATGGTGATGTAGTAATTGCCGCCGTCCGGAATGCGCGCCAGCACCGCCTCGATGCCGGCATCGTGCACCTCGAAGGCCGGGATGATGTTGGAGCCATAGGCCGCCGCGGCCTCGACCTCCTCCGGCCGGCCGCTGCCCTGGGCGCGAATGCCGATCTGGAAGATGTCGCCGATGTGCTCCATCTCGGAGGCGCGGCGGATCGGGCTGGAGAGGCCGTCGCGCACGCCGTTCACATCGTCGCGCCAGTCGATATGGGCGTCGACCTGGATCAGCGTGATCGGCCCCCTGCCCTCGAAAGCGCGCAGGATCGGGATCGGAATGCCGTGGTCGCCGCCGATGGTGATCGGCAGCGCGCCTGCCTTCAGGATCTTGCGCACCGCCTCTTCGGCACGGACG
This sequence comes from Starkeya sp. ORNL1, assembly GCF_012971745.1. Taxonomy (NCBI): domain Bacteria; kingdom Pseudomonadati; phylum Pseudomonadota; class Alphaproteobacteria; order Hyphomicrobiales; family Xanthobacteraceae; genus Starkeya; species Starkeya sp. ORNL1. Next base: position 4,721,245 of record NZ_CP048834.1, on the reverse strand, counting down.
TAATGGCTGCGCAGGTCGGTCATGTCGGCAGGAACATTGCCGACATCCACCGCCTTGATCGCCCGGCCGTCATAGATCGGGCCGCCGACATCGTAGTCGTAGCGCTCGAGATGGCGCGACACGCGGTCCGTCACCGAACGCACCGCGTCGGGCGCCTTGGTCTGGTCGTTGGTGATGGCGCCTGCGTGATAGGCACTGCCATAGGGAATGCCGAGGAAGGCGATGTGCGCGTCGAGCGTGTCGAGATCCGTCGAAATCGGTGAGTACAGAAAGCTTTGATGGGCTTTCGCCGGCGGTTCGGTGAGGGGCAGAGCCATGGGGCCTCCGAAATGCATCCCGGCAAATGCCATTTGTTTTGGCAACTGCCTGTAAAATGAGCGCATCGACAGCTCCCGGACAGCTCACGGATAGCCCTCTTGCACCTCACTAGAATATTCAGGAAGAACCTGCTTAAGAATAACGCAGGGTGAAACCATGCTTGTAGGATATGCAACATGGACCAGAGGACATCGACAGCGGTACCACCGCTTACCGAAAGCGATCTCCGGCTGCTGCGTATCTTTCGCAGTGTTGCCGAGGCCGGCGGTTTAACCGCTGCGGAGACCGCGCTCGGCATGGAGCGCTCCACCATCAGCCGGCATCTCCAAAGCCTGGAGATAAGGCTCGGCGCCCGCCTGTGCTTCCGCGGCCCGGCCGGCTTCGAATTGACCGAGTTCGGCCAGCGCGCGCTCCACGCCGCAGTCAGCGCCAGCGACACGCTCGACGTCATCCGTCACGAGCTGAACCTCGCCCGCAATGTGATGACCGGCGACCTGCATGTGGCGATCGCCGATAATTGCCTGTCGAACCCGCAATCCGCCCTCGCCAAGGCGCTGGCGAAGTTCCGCGAACTGGCGCCCGACGTGCGGGTGCACCTCTCGATCAAGCTGCCGAACGAATTGCTGAACGGCATTGCCGAGCGGCATTTCCATCTCGGCATCACCGGTGCCACGCCCGGCCACGAGCGGCTTGAATTCCGCTCGATCTTCCACGAGGCGTTCCGGCTCTACGCCGCGGCGCGTGCGGGCGCGCCGCCGGTGCGCCTCGGTGAGCTCGCCCGGGACGGCTATGCGGTGGTGATGCGCACCAATGACCAGCGCACCCAGATGCTGGCACGCCGCCTGAAGCTCCAGCGCAGCGCCGTCGCCTTCGGCCTGGAGGCAGTGGCGACGCTGCTCGCCGCCGGCCATTTCGTCGGCTATTTGCCCTGCCATTATGCGAAGGCGCTCTCCCACATGTACGCGCTGGTCGAGGTCGGCGACGCCGAGGCGCTGGCCTACGACACCATCTTCTCGCTGGTGTCGCTCAAGGACCGCCCGCTGCCGCCGAGCGCGCAAGTGCTCATGCGCCTGCTGCTGGACACGCAGGCGGCGCACGAGGCGGCGGGTTAATGCAGGACGATGGGTGAGGCGAGGCCATACATTACGAGCTGGAAGCTCTCGTTCTCGGTGTTCTGGGTTCGGCGCGTCGTCATCAACCAGTGCCCGTCGGAATCCTGGAAGATTCCCACGAAGAATCCGCTGGTGGTCTGGATCGTGTAGGTGCAGTTGCCGCGATCGACCAATTTGAACTTCTCCCAGCCGCGCACCTGCGTCGCGTCGGTATGGAAGATGGTGGAAGTTCCGGAGATGCACGCACCGGGGAAGCCGCAATCCGGCGGCAGGTATTTCTGGACTTGCCCTCCGCCGCCGAGTGCGGTGAGGTAGTTCACCCCGTTCGCCGTCTGCAGGCCATAGGAGCCGTCGGCCTGGCGGATGAACTTGAACCGTGCCCATGCCCGGTCCGGCGTGTCGCCAGGCCAGTAGCCCTCGACGATGGTGTCGCCGCTATCCTTGCCGCCGCCGTCCACTGCGGTGAGAACCTGGTTCTTCGGGGTGATGATGGTGTACTGGTAGCCATCACCGAGATCGCCGCATTTCACCAGCCTGAGATATTCCCAGGAGCCGATCTGCCGGGCGTCGGTATGGATGGCGTCCTCATATTTGCCGCCCTGCCCGACGGCGGTGACATAGCCGCCATTCAGGGCCTGAAGCGCGAAATAGGTCGGCGCAGTGCCGCCATTCGCGCCAAGGTCGAGCACCCGGAACTGCTCCCAGCCCCTCGCCAGCGTGGCATCGGTGTGCAGCACATCCGAGGTACGCCCGCCGCCGCTCACCGCGGTGAGGAAGTTGCCGCTCATGGTCTGGAACACCTTGTCGTGCGTCGGCTGATTGCTCATCACCGCCAGCCTGAACTTCTCCCAGGCATCCGCCTTGGTGGCGCTGGTGATCACACTTGGCTCGCTCGGCCGGCCACCGCCGCTGAGCGCGGTGACATAGAAGCCCTTGGGCGTGCGCATCGCGAACGCACCGGGAAAGAAAGTGAGATTGGGCTGCTGGGCGTTGGCCGGGATGGCATCCGGCAGCAACAGGGCAGCAGCGACGAGTGCAGCGTTCAAGAACGGAATCGGCCTCATGGCAACGTCCTCCAGAACGTGTCGTGCCGAACCCGCTCAATATTTGCCACGGAATGCAGTGTTCGTAAATGTTCAGAGTGCCGACCTGGGATAATGCGAAGAATTTTGTGGCATTATTGACCATAAAATCACTTTGAATTTGGCTGCACTGCCTTGCGTCCTGCACGTATCGACGCTACCTCCATGCCGCCGGGGCGACCACGGTCGCCGATGGAGGCGCGGTTCTCCCGTCGGGAAACAAATCAGCCAACCGCCTTCAACCAGAACGGACGTCGGCGCGTCGATAGAAGATGTCGCCAATAGCCGGATCCGATATTTGGTAAGAACAGCTTACGCGCTCAAGCCGCCAGCTTCCGCGAAGGAAGACTTGTTTGTGACTACGTGCGATTATATGGTGCCTGCGCTGGAAAGACCTTGAGTACGGGCGAAAGCCATCAGCGACGCTTGATTTTCCTTAACAAGACGAGCCCGCAAAGAGAGACACCATCTTGCGAGAGTATCCACCGCTCTTGCGCTGTCGAGCTAGCTCTTCCCAATAAGGAGCTTCACCATGCAAATTTATCTAAAGTATTTAGCAGCGCTGGCAACGGGCTTCAGCTTGATGCTTGGCTCGGCAATAGCGCAAGAAAACGCGGTTACGGCCATAGACATAGCGCTGGAGCCGGACGCTACGATGATCCGGCACGCCGAGGCCGCCAATGCCCGCCTGCGTGAAGCTTACCCGAAGGGCTACGCTTTGGATGCAACGCACCGCCCGCACATCACGATGTTGCAGCGCTTCGTCAAGAATGCAGACCTCGACAAGGTCTATGCCGCGGTTGGCGACGTCCTTGCCAAGGAGAACCCGGCCGGATGGACACTGACGGCGTTCAAGTATGATTTTGTCGTCTGGGACAAAGCCGGCTTGACGGTGATCCTGATCAAGCCGACCGACGAGCTCATCAAGTTTCAGAAGAAACTCATTGATGCCGTTGCCCCTTTTACTTCCAAGACGGGGACCGCGGCTGCATTCTTCACCACCGCGGAAGATCCAGGCATCAACAAGCCGACGATCAACTACGTGACCCATTATGTGCCGGACTCGAGCGGCAAGAAACTCATACCTCACGTTACCGTCGGTGTGGCAGAGCCGAGCTATCTCAAGAAGATGATCGCCGAACCATTCGATGCGTTCAGCTTCTCGCCGGCAGCCTTGTCGATTTACCAGGTCGGCAATTTCGGAACGGCTCGGAAGAAACTCCAAGCGTGGGAATTCAAACCATAAGCCCCATCCAACGCCGACTTCCAATATGTGATCGATCCCGCGGTGGGAGAACAGCGGTCGTCGGCACACTGTCGGCGCCGGCACGAGCACGCCGTACCGCTGACGCTTCCCACCCACGGAACCTTCGGATTTCCTGCTCCGTTGTTCGGGCATGAGCACCGTCACCGCCACGCCCAAGCCGTCCTCGAAGACATCCCAATCCCCGGAGAATTCCGAGCCTGCCAATACGTCGGAACTTGCCGACGTGGTAGCCGAGGACGGCGGCCCCGTAGAGCCTCCTCCGCCGGAAGCTATCGAGCCCGACGAAGAACTGCCGCCCGAGGAAGTCGAGCGCCTGCGCAAGGCCTATCTGCTGACGCGCTTCTGGATCAGTGCCCGCGGCTATTGGGGACGCAAGGGTGATCGGCTCGCCTGGGTGTTCACGATCGGGCTGCTGCTCCTAATCGTCGCTTATGTCGGCCTGCAATACGGCATCAATGTCTGGAACCGGGCGATCTTCGACGGCATCGAGAAGCGCGATTCCTCCACCGTCCTGTTCCTGACCGCAGTGTTCTTCCCGCTCGCCATCGCCAGCGTGCTGCTCGGCGTCGCTCAGGTGTATGCGCGCATGGGGATGCAGCGCCGCTGGCGGGCCTGGCTGACCAACGCCGTGGTGTCGCGCTGGCTCGCAAGCGGGCGCTACTACCAGCTCAACCTCGTCAGCGGCGATCACGACAATCCGGAATACCGCATCGCGGAAGACCTGCGGGTCGCCACGGATTCCCCGGTGGATTTCATCGCCGGGGTGACCTCCGCCCTGCTCTCCGCCGCCACCTTCATCGTCGTGCTGTGGACCATCGGCGGCGCGCTCACGCTGACGCTTGGCGGATCCACCTTCACCATACCGGGCTTCCTGGTGATCGCGGCGGTGCTCTACGCCGCCGTCGCCTCCGGCTCCATCCTGATCATCGGCCGCAGCTTCGTCGAGGTGTCCGAGGGCAAGAACCAGGCGGAAGCGGATTACCGCTACGTGCTGACCCGGGTGCGCGAGAACGGCGAGAGCATTGCCCTGCTCGGCGGCGAGCAGGAAGAGCGCGAGGGGATCGACCGGACCTTCTCCAACGTGCTCAGGCAATGGGCGCGCCTTGCCGGGCAGCATATGCGCACGACCTTCGTCTCGCAGGGCTCCAGCCTGATCGCCCCCGTGGTGCCGATCCTGCTCTGCGCCCCGAAATACCTCGATGGCTCAATGACGCTCGGCCAGGTGATGCAGGCGGCCTCGGCCTTCACCATCGTACAGACCGCGTTCGGCTGGCTGGTGGACAATTATCCGCGCCTCGCCGACTGGAACGCCTGCGCGCGCCGCATCGCCTCGCTGATGATGTCGCTGGACGGGCTGGAGCGGGCGGAACTCGGCGAGGGGATCGGCCGGATCAGGCGCGAGGAGACCAAAGGCAAGGCGATTCTGAGCCTCAGCGACCTGTCCGTCACCCTCGACGACGGCACGGCAGTGGTGGGCGAGACCGAGGTGGTGATTGGGCCGGGCGAGCGGGTTCTGGTGGCCGGGGCCTCCGGCAGCGGCAAGAGTACGCTGGTGCGCGCCATTGCAGGGCTGTGGCCCTGGGGCGGCGGGAGCGTGAACCTCCATCCCGACCGGCGGCTCTTCATGCTGCCGCAGAAGCCTTATGTGCCCACTGGCACATTGCGGCGGGCGGCCACCTATCCGGGCGCCGCCGAGGACTGGAGCGTGGAGCAGATCGGCGCGGCGCTCGACAAGGTCGGCCTCGGCCATCTGAAGGAAAAGATCGAGGAGGACGCGCCCTGGGACCAGACCCTGTCCGGCGGCGAAAAGCAGCGGCTCGCCTTCGCCCGGCTGCTCTTGCACAATCCCGATATCATCGTGCTGGACGAAGCCACGTCCGCGCTGGACGAGAAGAGCCAGGACAAGATGATGGGCATGCTCACCACGGAACTGCCCAAGGCCACGATCGTCAGCGTCGCCCATCGTGTCGAGTTGGAGGCCTTCCACAGCCGCAAGATCGTGCTGGAACGGCGCAAGGGCGGCGCGAAGCTCGTCACCGACATTAACCTGATTCCGCGCAAGGGCTCGTCCCGGCTGATTGGCCGGCTCCTCCGTCGCCGAAGGTCGCCGGCGAAGAAGGCGGCGCAGACCTGATGCGCAGGCCCAGGCGACCTCGAGCAGCCATCGGCTTTGGCGACGCGGAACTATCCGCTACATCAAACGTTTCGCAGAGTTCGATGGGTTCTTCCGGGGCAAGAAGAATGATGGCTGCGCAGCAAGCCGACGTACTCGGGCAAGAGGCATTCCAGCACGAGGAGAGCCGGTACCGCCTCCTGGTCGATGCCATCACCGATTATGCGGTCTACATGCTCAGCCCGGCCGGCATCGTGACGAGCTGGAACAAGGGGGCGGAACGCTTCAAGGGCTATGAGGCGGCAGAGATTCTCGGGGAGCATTTCTCGCGCTTCTATACCGATGAGGACCGCGCCGCCGGCGTGCCGCAGCGGGCGCTCGCCACCGCCGCCAATGAGGGCCGGTTCGAAGCCGAGGGCTGGCGGGTGCGGAAGGACGGCGCCCGCTTCTGGGCCAACGTCATCATCGATCCGATCATCGGCCCCCATGGCGAGCTCATCGGCTTCGCGAAAGTCACGCGCGACCTGACCGAGCGCCGGCGCGCCGAGGAGGAATTGCGGCGCAGCGAGGAGCAGTTCCGCCTGCTGGTCCAGGGCGTAACCGACTACGCCATCTTCATGCTCAACCCCGACGGCATCGTCGCCAACTGGAATGCCGGCGCCCAGCGCATCAAGGGATATGCGGCCCGGGAGATCGTCGGGCAGCATTTCTCCAGATTCTACACCGAGGAGGATCGCGCCAAAGGCGAACCGCAGCGCAGCCTGGCGATAGCCGCTACCGAAGGACGCTTCGAGCGGGAAGGGGTTCGCGTCCGCAAGGATGGAACCACCTTCATCGCGCATGTCATCATCGACGCCATTCGCGACGAAGCCGGCGAGTTGCTGGGCTTTGCCAAGGTCACCCGGGACGTCACCGAGAAGGTCGAGACCCAGCGCTCGCTGGAGGTCGCGCGCGAGGCACTGGTGCAGTCGCAGAAGCTGGAGGCGATCGGCCAGCTGACGGGCGGCATCGCCCACGATTTCAACAACCTGCTCATGGCGATCCTCGGCAGCTTGGAGCTCACGCGCCGGCGGCTGCCGCAGGACTCCAGTGTCCTGCCGCTGATCGAGAATGCCGAGCATGCTGCCCAGCGCGGCGCCGCGCTCACCCAGCGCATGCTGATGTTCGCCCGCGGCCAGGAGATGGAGCGTCAGCCGACCGACCTGCTGGAACTGGTCCATGGCATGACCGACCTGCTCAGGCGCTCGATCGGGCCACGCATCACGGTGCGGACGGAGTTTCCTCTCGCGCTGCCGAAGGCGGACACCGATCCCAATCATCTGGAATCCGCTCTGCTCAACCTCGCCTTGAATGCCCGCGACGCCATGCCGGATGGCGGCACCATCAGGATTTCGGGCCACTCCCAACGGGTGCGGGAGGATGACAGGCGGAACCTCGCCGCCGGAGACTATGTCTGCGTCACTGTCACCGACACCGGAACCGGCATGGACGAGAAAACCCTGGCCCGCGCCGTCGAACCCTTCTTCTCGACCAAGGGTCCCGGCAAGGGAACCGGCCTCGGCCTGTCGATGGTCCATGGGCTGGCCGAACAGTCCGGCGGTCGGCTCATGCTGAAGAGCAAGTTCGGCGAAGGGACCAGCGCGGAGATCTGGCTGCGGACCGCCAGGCACGAGGTCGAGCTTGACGGCGCGCAGGTGGACGGTCAGCCATGGGTGCCGAATTCGCAGCCAAAGATGAATGTCATCGCCGTCGACGACGACATGCTGGTACTGATGAACACGGTGGCGATGCTGGAGGAGCTTGGCCACAACGTGTTCTCGGCAATGTCCGGCCCGCAGGCGCTGGACATATTGCGGCGCGAGCGCTCCATCGACGTGATCGTGACCGATCAGGCCATGCCGCGCATGACCGGCACCGAACTCGCCCGCGCCGCCCGCGCCGAGAAGGACGATATCCGCATCCTGATGACGACGGGCTATGCGGATATCGCCGGCATGGAAAAGGGCGTCGCCCTGATCAACAAGCCCTTCAGCCTCCGCGAGCTGCAAAAGGCGGTCAACGACCTCCACGTCGGATGACTCCGAGTTCGCCTATCCGTTGAAGGAGCCGCCGTTCCACCATCATCCCCGGGATTGACCCGTGGATCCGGACTTCAACCGGGTACATGCGGATCGGCTGGATCCCCGGATCAGGTCCGGGGACGAGGGCCTGTTGGAATTTTCGGTCGATCCCTCAGGAGCGCCGGATACCGCGACTCACATCGCCCGGCGTCTTGCCGGTGTAGCGGATGAAATAGCGGTGCAGGTGGCTCTGGTCGGCGAAGCCGGTGGCGACCGCGGCTTCCGAGATCGAGCAGCCGTCCTCGAGCAGGCCGCGGGCACGCTCGACCCGGGCACGCATGAAGAACTGGTAGGGCGACAGGCCGGTGGTCTTGCGGAACTGCCGGGCGAAATGCCACTGGCTCAGGCCCAGCGTCGAGGCGATCTCGTACAGCGACAGCTGCCGGCCCACCGCGTCATTGATGAGCTCGACCGCGCGCCGTGTCTGCTCGAAGGTCATATACTCGGCAGACGGCTTGCCGCCGCCGTGCGACACGCCCTTGTAGATATAGCCGGCGAGGATGGTGCCGAGCGTCGTCAGCAGCACGGTCTCGACGTCGCCGGTGGAATGGATCTCGTCGCGTATGGTCACGCCAATGCGCGAGATGAAGGGATCGTCCTTCGCCACCTTGATGCCGCGGCCGGCGAATTCGACACGCTGCTCCACCGAATGGGCGAGAAATTCCGCGGCGAAATGGATGATGACGAGTTCGCGGCTGCCGCCCCAGGTGGTGGCATGCTCGCCATAGGACGGGATCACCTCGATCGGCCCGCACGCCACGCGGTCCGGCGGCCGGCGCGACAGCAGCGGGATCGTCACCTGGATCTCTTCGTGGCCGTGCGGCTCGCGCTCCTCGAGGTCGCGGCTGGCGTGGTAGTAAAGGCCCATGCCATCGGCTTGGCGGCCATAATGGATGGGCAGCGTGGCGCGCACGGGCATCCAGTCCCTCAAAACTGCTGCAAACTGGATGCTACTTTAGCAGTCGACACTTGGCCACACCACCGCCAACCGGCCCGCCGCGATTGCCGGGCAGGTCACGAAGGGGCGACGCAAGATCTCAGGGTGTCGGGTCTTCCAGCGTCAGCATGGCCGCCACGATGGTCTCGGCCGTCACCGGGTAAGGCATCTTCTGGGTGTGCGGGGCTTCCATGGTGCGCTCGGCCATGAGGCCGGCCTGCGCCTCGTCAAAGGCAGCGCCGGACAATTCGCGCAGATTGGTGGGCAGGCCGATGCGGCGGTAGAAGCCGAGCAAATCGGCAACGATGCCATCGGTGCGCTGCTCCAGTACCAGCTGGACCAGCAGGGCATAGGCCACCTGCTCGCCATGCAGAGTGCGGGCGGTCATCGGCGCCGCGCTGAGGCCGCGGGTCATGGCATGGGCGAAGGACAGGCCGCTGTTTTCAAAGGCGAGGCCCGCCATCAATATGCCGGCCTCGACCACATTCTCCAGCTCGGACGTGACCGCGCCACTGCGGGCCGCGGCCACAGCCGCCTCGCCGTCATGACGCAGGGTCTGGTAGCAGCTCTCGGCAAGCACGAGCGCGCTCAGCAGCGGGCGGGTCCGGTGCATGTTGGCGGCACCGGCATTGAACGAGGCTTCCGCCTCGAACTTCTTGGCGATGGCATCGCCGATACCGGCGAGCAGGAAGCGCAGCGGCGCCTTGGCGATGAGCGTGGTGTCGACCACGACTGCGGCCGGATTGCCCGGCATGTGCTCGACCCCGACCAGTTCATGGGCCTCATTATAGACGACATAGACCTTGCTGGTCGGCGCGTCGGTCGAGGCGATGGTCGGCACCGTGATCACAGGAATACGAAGCGCGTGCGCGACGCCCTTGGCGATGTCGAGCGCCTTGCCGCCACCGGCACCGATCACCACGGTCGGGCCATGCTGGCGGGCCGCCTCGCCGGCGGTCTTGATGGTCGCGTAAGTGATCTCCGGATCGGCCAGCACCAGAGGCGGCGTCTGCGCACCATAGGCCGCCTCCACGCGTTCGCGCAGCAGCGCCCAGACTGGCGCGTCGGTGACCAGCACCGGGCGCCCGCCAAGCTCGGCGGTAAGCGCCGGCAGCGCCTCGATGGCGCCGGGACCCTGCACATAGCGATGCGGTGAACCGAAGATCCGGACCGAGCCCGTCATGATGTCTCCTTCGAGCCTGACCTGAAACTCATGCCCATACTCAAACCACATCATCCTGAGGTGCTCGGGCGCAGCCCGAGCCTCGAAGGATGCTCATACAGATCGACGTCGCCTTGCTTCATCATCCTTCGAAGCTCGTTGGCGCTCGCACCTCAGGATGACGTGGCTATTTAGGCCAGAGACTCACGCGACGGCGTAGCCGCCATCCACCGGCAGCACGACGCCGGTGACGAAGCGGGCGCCAGGTCCGGCGAGGAACAGCGCCGGGCCGACCAGGTCGTCCGGCTGGCCCCAGCGACCGAGCGGCGTGCGATCGAGCACCGCGGCGTTGCGCTTGGGATCCTCGCGCAGCGCCGCGGTCAGCGGCGTCGCGAACCAGCCGGGAGCGAGCGCATTGACCCGGATGCCCTCTTTCGCCCAGGCGATGGCGAGCGAGCGGGTGAGCGAGACGATACCGCCTTTCGAGGAGGAATAGGCCGGCACCAGCGCGCCGCCGAAGAAGCTCAGCATCGAGGCGATATTGATGATCGAGCCTTCCGCATTCGCCAAGGCCGGCCGCAGCGCCGTGCACAGCCGCATGGTGCCGGAGAGGTTGACGTCGATCACCTGCTCGAACACCTCGATCTCGAATTCCGCGGCGCGGCGGATGATGCCGGCGGCATTCACCAGCACGTCGAGACGTTCGATGCCGGCCCCGAAGGCGGCGACCGCCTCGGTGTCGCTGACATCGAGCGCGACGTGCCGGTAGCGCTCCGCGGTCCAGGCCCCCGGCGTGAGGTCGAGCCCGATCACCTCATAGCCGGCGGCGAGGAAGCCGATGGCCAGCGCGCGGCCGATGCCGCTTGCGGCACCGGAGACAATGGCAAGCTCCCCGCTCACGCCTTCTCCTCCGTGCGCAGCTTCGGAATATGGGCAAAGCGCGGATGGCCGGCGAAGGCCGCCTCGCGCGTGCTGCCGCCCTTGATCTCCTGGGTGATGGTGCGCTCGATGACGACGGAGCGCTCGGTCGCCTCGATGATCGGCAGAATGATCGCCTGCGGCACCACCACGGTGCCGTCGCCGTCGGCGAGGATGTAGTCACCCGGTGTCACCGTGACGAAATCCACGTCGAGGCCGGGCAGTTTCACCGGCTCGCCGATGGAGACGATGGAGAAGCGGCCGGCCGAATTGGTCGGGGTGATGGTGCCGCACACCACCGGGAAGCCGTAGCCGATGGTCTCGTTGGCATCGCGCACGGCGCCGTCCGTCACCATGCCGGCAGCGCCGCGATTCATGTATTGCAGCGTGATCATGCCGCCATTGACGGCGCCGACCTTGAAGCGGCCGGTGGCGATCACCGCGACCTCGCCGGGGCCGATATGGCTCTCGATCTCGTAGGGGCTGATGCCGGACGAGGTGACGCCGACCTCGCCGCGGGCCGTGACGGCGCGCCCGATGATGCGCGTGGTCCGGTCGAGCAGGCGCAGATCGGCGGCCAGCACCTGGCCGGTATAGCCGGAGACGTCGAGCACATCGCTCAGCGTCGAGCTGTCGAGCCCCGCAAAGCGGCGAAGGATGTCGTCGTTCGTGGTGCTCATGCCTGTTCTCCTGCCGTCGTACTGAGTGCCTTGCGGGCGGCGCCGATCTCGCGCCCCAGCCCACCTATGATGAGCTGCACATCGCTCGCAATGGTGATGGCTGTAAAGCCGCGGGCGATGAAGGGCGCGGCGGCTTCGGCGTCGCGCGCGCCGGCGCCGGCGATCTTGCCATGCCGGCGGCAGGCCGCGACGATGCGGTCCAGCGCCTCCTGGAAGCGCGGATGCTCGAACTTGCCGGCAATGCCCATCGAGACGGCGAGGTCATTATGCCCGAGCCAGAGCACGTCGAGATCGGGAGTCGCGGCGATGGCGTCGATGTTCTCGACGCCGAGCATCGATTCGATCTGCGCGATGGTGAGGACGCGGCCATCCTCCTCCGCCATCTTGGTGGCGGCATCGCCGGCCTTGTAGTCGTCGTGGGCGAGGCCCGAGGTGGTGCCGCGATCGCCGCGCGGCGGGAAGCGGGTGGCGCGCACCAGCGCCGCCGCCTGCTCGCCAGTCTCCACCATGGGCACCATGACGCCCAGCGCGCCGCAATCCATGATGCGCGCCACGAAGCGCGCATCGAGATTGGGCACGCGCACGAACGGCACCAGCGAGGTGCCGCGCGTGAGCGCGATCTGGTTGCGCACCGTCTCCAGCGACAGGCCGGCGGTCTCCAGATCATAGATGACGAACTCGGCACCGCCGGCTTCGATGATTTGCGGCAGGCCGGTGCTGCTCAACTCGAAGATCATGGTGCCGAAGCAAACCGTGCCGTCGAGCACGCGCTGCTTCAGCGGATTGGCGCGCAAGCTGTTCTGCATGTCGGGTTCCGTGTGCGAGCGAGGATCAGGCGACTTCGAGCAGGATGCGGCCGATGCCGGTACGCGAGCCGAGCAAGCGGTGCGCCTCCACGGCGTCCGCCAGCGGGAACACCTTGTTGAGCGCGACCTTGAGCTTGCCGTCGCGCATCGCCTGGAACAGGTCGTCGGCGCGGCGCTGGATCTCCGCCCGGTTGCGGACATGATGGCCGAGACGCGGGCGGGTGAAATAGATCGAGCCCGCCGCGGCGAGGTCCATCGGCGAGATGGTGTCGACCAGCCCGGACGAGTTGCCATAGAGCACGCAGAGGCCGCGCACCCGCGTCGCCTTGATGCTGTCGTCGATGGTGGCCTGGCCGACCGAGTCATAGACCACGTCGACGCCGCCGCCGTCGCCCCACGCCTTGACCTCGGGAAGGAAAGCGGTGTCGCGATAGAGGATCACCTTGTCGGCGCCGAGCGACGACACGAAATCCGCCTTCTCCTTGCTTCCGGCCGTGCCGATCACCGCTGCGCCCTTCGCCTTGGCGAGTTGCACCAGGATGTGGCCGACGCCGCCGGCCGCGGCATGGATGAGGCAGCTCATGCCGGGTGCCAGCTTTCCGGTGTCATAAGCGAGGTAGTGCGCGGTCACGCCCTGGCCGAACATCGCGGCCGCGTCGCGCGCATCGATGTCGGACGGCAGCTTGATCACCTTCCAGGCCGGCACCGCGACACGCTCGGCATAGGAGCCGAGATTCTCGCAATAGATGACGGCGTCGCCGACCTTGAGGTCGGTGACGTTGGCGCCGACCGCGACCACCGTGCCCACGCCCTCGCCGCCGATCGGCAGCGGCGCATCATTGGCGCCGAGTGGCTTGCCGCCGCGATAGGTGCCCTCGCGCTGATAGACGTCGCCGAACGTGATGCCGGCATATTTGAGCGCAACCACCACCTGGTCGGCGGCCGGCACCGGATCGGCGACCTCACGCAGTTCGAGCACTTCGGGACCGCCCAGGCGGGGGACGACAATCGCGCGCATATACGTTTCCTTCTTGGTCTTTGCCCCCTGGGGGGCGTTCTCGTTTCGGTTCAGGGTTAGGTCTCGGGGATCACCGACATCTGGCCGGCATCGAGCGTCAGCCAGACGCGCTCGCCCACGGCGTGCGCTTCGTATGGCTCGCTGGCAACCGTGATGACGAGTTGGTCGGAAAGGCGGACCGCATAGTCCCAATGGTCGCCGAAATAGGCGCGCTCGACGATGTCGCCCGCCGCCACGATGCTGGCCGGCAATGCCGGTTGCGGCTCGGTGGCGCCGAGGCGGATGCTGTGCGGGCGGGCCGAGACCACGACCTTGCCGCCGCTCGCGGGCACGCCGCCGAGCAAGGGCGCCGGCACGGAAATGCCGCCGAAATCGACCTTGCCGTCCTTGAGCGTGCCGGTGAGGAAATTGGTGCGGCCGATGAAGCTGGCGACGAAGCGTGTCGCCGGCGCGCTGTAGATGCGCTGCGGCGTGTCGACCTGCTCGATATGCCCGCCGCTCATCACCACGATGCGGTCGGAGGCGACCATCGCCTCACCCTGATCGTGGGTTACATAGACCGTGGTGATCTTGAACTCATTGTGCATGCGGCGGATCTCGATCCGCATCTCGTCGCGCAGATTGGCGTCGAGGTTCGACAGGGGTTCGTCGAGCAGCAGCACTTCCGGCTTCACCACGATGGCACGGGCCAATGCGACGCGCTGCTGCTGGCCGCCCGAGAGCTCGGCCGGATAGCGATCGGCATAGGGAGCGAGGTGCACCACTTCGAGCATGTGCCCGATGCGCTGCTTCATCTCGGCGGCCGGTACCTTGCGCAGTTCGAGGCCGAAGGCGACGTTCTGCCAGACCGTCATGTTCGGCCAGATGGCGTAGCTCTGGAAGATCATCGACATGCGCCTGCGCTCCGGCGGCACCACGCGCTCCGGCGAGGAGATGGTCTCGCCGTTCAGCACGATGTTGCCGCGCGAAGGCGACATGAAGCCGGCGATCATGCGCAGCATGGTGGTCTTGCCGCAGCCCGACGGGCCGAGCAGCGAGACGAACTCGCCGTCCTCGATGCCGATGGAGAAGTCATGCACCGCGGTGACGCCGCCATAGTCGCGGCCGACCGAATTGATGGAGAGCTTGGCCAAGGCGATTACCTTCCGCGTCGCAGCATGAAGTCCCGCCCGATCAGGAGCTGGCCTGCGATGACGAAGACGAGAACGGTGAGAAGAAGAATGATGCCGAGCGCGCAGAGCTGCTCGAAGCGTCCGCCTTCGGTGAGATCGAAGAACAGCACGGACATGGTCCGGGTGTCGGGGCCATAGAGGAACAGCGCGGTGCTGACCTCGCGGGCCGAGATGATGAAGACCAGCAGCCAGGCGCCCATCAGGCTCTTCTTCAACAGCGGCGTCATCACCCGGCGGATGGCGAGAAAGCGGCTGCCGCCGAGAATGCGCACCGCATCCTCCAGCTCGCGATTGACCCCACCGATCGCCGCGCTGGTGTTGGCATAGGCGACGGGCAGGAAGCGCGTGGTGAAGGCGAGGATCAGGATCGCCCCGGTGCCGGCCAGCGCGAAGGGGGGCGGCGCATAGGCGGCGTAGAAGCCGATGGCGAGCACCAGGCCGGGAATGACGAAGGGCGTGAGCGCGGCGACGCTGAGCACATTGGCGAACGGCAGCAGCTTGCGGCTGACGATATAGGCAATGGCCAGCGCCAGGCCGACGGCAATGGTGGCGGAGGCTGCCGAATAAACGAAGGTGTTGAGGATCGAGCGCGGCGCGTGCGCATTCTCGAACAGCAGATACCGGAAGTTCACCAGCGTCAGGTTGTCGGTACCGATGCCGCGCGCCCAGGCCTTCGACAGCGCCGCCTGCAGCAGCACCATGTAAGGCAGGATCACCGCGAGCGAGAGCACCAGCAGGGAATAACCGAGCGCCAGCCATTTATAGAGGCCGAGCTCGATCGGCCGGCGCTCGCCGCCCTTGCCGGTCATCGTCACATAGCCCTTGCGGCCGAGCAGCACCTTCTGCAGCGCGAACAGCCCGATGGTGACCAGCAACAGCGGCATCGCATAGGCCGCTGCCACTTCGAGGCGCAGCGGATAGCCGAAGAACTGGTAGAGCTGCAGCGGGATCAGATTGATGCGTGCCGGCAGCGCCACCATGATGGTGGAGCTGATGATCGAGACGGCTTCGAGGAAGGTGATGATCACCGCCGAGAGGATCGCCGGCAGCACCAGCGGCAGCGTCACCTTGAAGGTGGTGCGCCAGCGGTTCGCGCCCATGATGTTGGCGGCGTCTTCCATCTCGCTCGACACCACATCGAGCGCGGCGCTGGTGAAGACGAAGACATAGGGGAACGAATAGAGCGCGATGACGAAGGCGAGCCCGGTCAGCGAATAGATGTTGAAGATGCCGGTCTCCGCGCCGGTGAGCGCGATGTAGGCGCGGTTCAGCCAGCCGGCATTGGGCCCGGCGAGCAGGATCCAACTGGTGGCTCCGAGGAAGGGCGGGGTGATGAAGGCGGCAAGCACGAGAGTGCGGACGATGCCCTTGGCGGGCATGTCGGTGCGCGACACCGCCCAGGCGATCGGCACGCCGAACGCCACGCACAGCGCGGCAACGATGATGCCCAGCATCAGCGAATTGAGGAAGGCCCGCAAATAGCGGGCGCGGCTGAACGCCTCGATATAGTTTTCGAGGGTCCAGCCGCCGGACGTCGGATCGGAGAAGCTGATCGAGAACAGCTGCCAGAGCGGGTTGACGACCAGCAGCAGCAGCGCGGCGGCGATGGTGAACCAGACGATGCTGCCGCTGCTGCGGAACGCATTGTCGGCGGAATTCCATCTGAACCGGTTGGGCATGGCGAACTCAATTACCCTTCGACTTCGGATCGTCATCCCAGACGGCCGAAGGCCGATCCGGAATCGCGTGACGCTCTGCGCCTGCCTGCGATCCCGGCTCGCGCCTGCGGCGCGTCCGGGATGACAGCAAACGCCTTTGCGGGAATCAGCCGCCGAAGATGTCCAGCCACTCGTCGGTGGACTTCTTGAGCTTGGCCTCGTAGTCGGCCGACGGCAGTAGCGGCACCAGCTTGATTTCGTTCAGCTTCTTGCCGCCGGCGAGATCACGCGACACACCCTGGATCACCGAGTGGTAGTAATTGTCGATGACGATCTGCGCGTGTTCCTTGCTGAGCAGGAACTCGGTGAAGAGCTTCGCCGTATTCGGCTGCGGCGCATCCTTCAGGATCGAAGTGAAGCCCATGATGAACAGCGAACCGTCAGTCGGATAGACGATGGTGATCGGATTGCCCTTCTGCGCGCTCTCCGCCACCATGCCGTCCGGAATGAAGCCGACGGTGCGCTCGCCGGAGGTGATCGAGGTAATGGCGTCGAAGGTCGAGCGCTGGATCAGCGGGTCTTCCTTCTTGACGTCCTTGAAGAAGTCCCAGCCCTTCTCCTGCGCCAGCCAGACCACCAGCGCCGCGTCGAAGCCGCTGAAGGAGGGATGGCCCATCACCAGCTTGTTGCCCCACGTGCCGTTGGCGATATCGGCCCAGGACTTGGGCGCCTGCTCCGGCGTCACCAGCTTGGTGTTGTAGGCGATCGACATGATGCCGCCGCCCATCGGATAGACATAGCCGGGCACGATGGTCGGCTTGGCGACGTCGATGATCTGGCTCGCCCCTTGCGGGGTGTATTCCATCAGCTGCTTGTCGCGCAGCAGTATCCCGTAATAGTCGCCGACGCCGCTCATGGTGACGACGCTGGCGATCGTGTTCTTGGCGCGCAGATCCTGGTTCAGCCGCTGGAAGGTGCCGCCCGTGGTGGCGCGCACGACATTGACCTTCAGGCCCGGATACTTCTTGGCAAAGGCGGCAGCAGCCTGCTCGGCGATCGAGGCGCCGTAGAAGCTGACATACCAGGTCATCGGGCCTTCTTTCCTGGCCGCGGCCTCGATGTCGGCGAGGCTGGTCTGCGCCTTGGCGGCGCCGTCCATGCCGGACACCAGCACGGCCGCAAGCGCCACGCCCGCGGCGATCCTGCCGCACATCGCGCCAAGCTGGCGCCGCGCCGGGTTCGGCAATTCTTCGCGCTTCATGATGGCCATGAGCACTCCTCCCTGTATCGTTCCACCCAGTTTATATAATTATAGCTACGACCTTAGTGGTCGCGCTTGGGCCGGTATTGAACGATCTTGCTCAGGTGCGGAGGGACGGATTGACTGGAGAAGTGGGCCATTTCCATCGTCATGGCCGGGCTTGTCCCGGCCATCTCGGCCTCTGATCCGCTGTCGGGAATCGAGATCCTCGGCATAAGGCCGAGGATGACGGTCCAATCTGCGGCTTGGGCCGGCCTCTTTCGATTGCGGCGCGGGCCTGCTCGGCGCCTACACCAACTGGAAATCGACCTCTGCCCGGCGCGGCGGGTCGGCGCCGACGCGGCTGCAGGTGATGGCGGCGCAGGTCACGGCGAAGGTCAAGGCGCGGCGCAACTCGTCCGCGTCCAGCGCCGCCAGCGCACGCGCCTCGATGCGGCCGAGTTCACGCAAAGCGGCCAGCAGCGCGCCCTGGAAGCTGTCCCCGGCACCGATGGTGTCGACGAGGCGGACCGGCGGCGCCGCGACCTCGATCCTCCCCGCGGTGCGATGCCACGCGACGACGCCTTGCCCGCCGCGCGTCAGCACCACGAGCGCTGCGCCCCCGGCGAGCAGCGCGGACGCCTTGTCGTCATGAGCCGCGTCGCCATAGAGGAACTCGAAATCGACGTCCGACATGCGCACGATATTGGCCCGCGCGGCGAACGCCTCCATGCGGCGCACATAGTCCGCCTTGTCGCGCACCAGCCCCGGACGGCAGTTCGGATCGAACGAGATGGTGGTGGAGCGCTGTGCGTCGTCCACCAGCGCCAAAGTCTGCGCCGAGGTCGGATCATGGATCAGCGTGGTCGAGCCGACATGCACCGCGTCAATGGCGGCGAACGGGATGCTGCCGGGCGTGTAGGTCCAGTGCCGCGCCGCCGTGCTCTCGTCATAGAAGGCGTAGTGCGGCTCATTGTTCACGAAGCGCACAAAGGCCAGCGTGGTCTCGCGGGCGCTGCGCACCGCATAGGTGAGATCGACATTGGAGCCCGCCGCATGGTCGGCGATCATGGTGCCGAACAGGTCGGTCGACACACCGCCGACCAGCCCCGCCGGGGCATCGAGCCGCGCCATCGCCACCGCGACATTGAGGCAGGAACCGCCGACCGCGGTGACATAGGCGTCGCGGCCATCCGCCGCCTTCACCGGCATGAAATCGATCAGGGCATCGCCGCAGCTCAGCAGCATGTTCGGATTCCCTCGGGACTCAGGCCTGCAGGACGCTATGCATCAGCGTCCGGCTCTCGCGATCGACGGTCTGCATAAGTGCATAGACGCGGCGCTTGGCGGCATGGAAGCTCGCCATCTCCGGCGAAGTCGGCCGGGTCAGCTCGCCGATGCCGGACATCGCGGACATCGCCTCGCGAAGCGAGTTTTGGCTCTTGGCGGCCACCGCGCCGAGCATGGCGGCGCCGAGCAGCACCGGTTCCGGCGTCGCCGGCAGTGCGATGGTCAGTCCCGTGGTGTCGGCCATGATCTGGCGGACCAGCGCGCTGCGGCTGGCGCCGCCGCTCATCACCATCATTTCGCAGGAAATGCCGCGCGCGCGCATCACGTCGACCACGTCCGCCAGCCCGTAGGCGAGGCCGCACAGGCCCGCGACGAACAGCCGCTCAAGGCTCTCGATGCTGTCGTCGAGATCGAGGCCGGCGATCACGGCGCGGGCGTCGGGATCGGCATAGGGCGAGCGGTTGCCGAGGAATTCCGGCAGCACATGGGTGCCGCCCGCGAGCCGCGCAGCTTCCGCCGGGTTGGCGAAACGCGCCACCGCGCGCTTTTCCAGGAAATCGAGCAGGCCGAGCCCCGCCGCCTTCGCGGCCGCCTCCGCTTCCGCGCGGGCGGGATGCGAGCGCACGAGATGATCGATGCCGGCACCGGCGGCGGACTGGCCGCCCTCGTTCAGCCAGAGGCCCGGTACCATCGCCGAGAAGTACGGGCCCCAGATACCGGGCAGGAAGGTCGGCTCGGCAGTGGTCGCCATGATGCAGGCCGAGGTACCCATGATATAGGCGAGGCGGTCCTGCAGATCGCCCGGCGCGCTGTCGGCGATGCGCCCGCCAATGGTGCCGACGCCGCCGGCGTGGGCGTCGATCAGCGAGGCGCCGACCGGCGTTCCGGGCAGGAGGCCAAGTTCGCGCGCCGCCTCCTCGGTCAGCCCGCGCCCTAGCGCGGTGCCAGGTTCGACGATCTCGGAACCGATCCGGGCGTGGCCATCGGCGGTCAGCTCGGAAAGGCCGATGCGGGCGAAATATTCGTCACTCCAGCGCCGCTCATGGCCGAGATAGGTCCATTTGCAGGTGACGGTGCAGATGGAACGCGCGGTCGAGCCGGTGGCGCGGAATGACAGGAAGTCCGCCAGATCGAAGAAATGGCCGGCATTGTTGTAGCTAGCCGGCAAATTTTCCTTCAGCCAGAGCAGCTTCGGCGTCTCCATCTCCGGCGAAATGACGCCGCCGACATAGCGCAGCACGTCGTCGGCAGTCTCGTTGATGCGCCGTGCCTGCCCGGTGGCGCGATGGTCCATCCAGACGATGACATTGCGCTCCGGATCGCCGGAGGCGCTGACCGAGAGCGGCCGGGCGTCGCGATCAAGCGCGACCAGAGAACAGGTGGCATCGAAGCCGATGCCGCCGATCGCGGATGCCGGCACACCCGCCGCCTGCATCGCCTCGCGGACCGACTGAACGCAGGCGTTCCATATGTCGGAGGAGGACTGCTCCACCACGTCTCCGGCGTCGTGCCAGACCGCGATGGGGCGCCGAGCCGTGGCCAGCAGGGTACCGGCCGAATCGAAAATTCCGGCACGCGCGCTCGCCGTGCCGACGTCTACCCCGATGAAGGCCTGCTGCATTATCTGCCTGCCGTGTCCGTCGTGCCCCACCGACATCTTACCAGCAGGTATAGCCGCCGTCGGCAAGCACGATGCTGCCGGTCATCAGGCTGGCGGCATCCGAGGCCAGGAACAGCACCACCGAGGCGATCTCCTCGACCTCGCCGAGCCGCCCCATCGGGGTGCCGCCGATCCAGGCGTCGTACATTTTCGGGTTCGATTTGACGAACTCGTTCAACGGGGTGGCGATATAGGTCGGTGCCACCGCATTGACCC
Organism: Starkeya sp. ORNL1; assembly: GCF_012971745.1. NCBI lineage: Bacteria > Pseudomonadati > Pseudomonadota > Alphaproteobacteria > Hyphomicrobiales > Xanthobacteraceae > Starkeya > Starkeya sp. ORNL1. The sequence goes on along the minus strand of NZ_CP048834.1, from coordinate 4,700,476 downwards.
GGACGCCGCGCGCGCCCCATTCCGCAGCCAGCGACTTGGTGAGGTGGTGCACCGCCGCCTTGGAGGCGTTGTAGTAGCTCTGTTCCTGCGGCTTGTTGACGATGAAGCCGGACATCGAGCCGATATTGACGATGGCGCCCGACTTCGCCGCCAGCATGTGCTTGCCGAAGGCGCGGCAGCACCAGAAAGTGCCGTTGAGATTGACGTCGATGACGTTGAGCCAGTGCTCGTCGGTCACCGTCTCGGCAGGGGTTTCGCTGCGGGCAATGCCGGCATTATTGACCAGGATGTCGATCTTGCCGTGCTTGCGCGCCAAATCGTCGGCGACTTCGGTCACCCGCGTCGGGTTGGTGACGTCCATCAGCACTACCTCGGGATCATAGCCCTTGGCCTTCATCGCGGCGCGGCCTTCCTCGGCGACGCCGGCATCGAAATCCGCGATCACCACCTTGGCGCCAGCCTCACTGAGCGCTTCGACGCAGGCGAGGCCAATACCGCGCCCGCCGCCGGTGACCAGCGCGGTGCGGCCGGAAAGCTTGAACATTTCGAGGTACATGGCTGGTCTCTCTATTCTGGGGCGCGCGCTCGGCACGCCGTCATTTGGGAATCGTGTTGCCCGCGGCATCGAAGCGGTGGATGCGGGAGGCATCGGGAATGAGCCGCACGCTGTCGCCGGCCTTGATGTCGAGTTCGCCGAGGCCGCGCGCGGTGATGGTGCCGATCTCCGGCACCTCGACATAGAGGAAGGTGTCGCTGCCGAGATGCTCGGCGACGGTGACGGTACCGACCCAGCCGTCACCGCCGCCGGCATCCGCCCGGCTTGCCGTCACATGCTCGGGGCGCACCCCGATGGTGGTGGCGCCGTAGCCGGCAGCCGTCTTGCCGCCGACGAAGTTCATCTTCGGCGAACCGATGAAGCCGGCGACGAACAGGTTCGCCGGATGCTCGTAAAGCTCGAGCGGCGTGCCGAACTGTTCGATGCGCCCGGCATTCAGCACCACGATGCGGTCGGCCATGGTCATCGCCTCGACCTGGTCGTGGGTGACATAGACCGCCGTGGTGTCGAGCTGGCGCTGCAGGCGGGTCACTTCGAGCCGCATCTGCACGCGCAGCGCGGCGTCGAGGTTCGACAGCGGCTCGTCGAACAGGAAGGCCTTGGGCTCGCGCACGATGGCGCGGCCGATGGCGACGCGCTGGCGCTGGCCGCCGGACAGTTCGCGCGGCTTGCGGTCGAGATAGGGCGTGAGGTTGAGGATGGCGGCGGCGCCTTCCACCTTGCGCGCGATCTCGGCCTTGGGCTGGCCGGCCATCTTCAGCCCGAAGGCGATGTTGCCGCGCACGGTCATGTGCGGATAGAGCGCGTAGGACTGGAACACCATGGACAGGCCGCGCTTGGCCGGCGGCACGTCGGTCACATCCGCCCCGTCGATCAGGATGCGCCCGCCGCTGACGTCCTCCAGCCCGGCGATGAGGCGCAGCAGCGTGGTCTTGCCGCAGCCCGATGGGCCGACGAAGACCACGAACGAGCCGTCGTCGATCTCGAGGTCGGCGCCCTTGATGATGTCGTGCGCGCCGAAGGATTTCTTCACGCCTTCGAGTGTTATGCGGCCCATATCTGCCTGCCTATTTGACGGCGCCGAAGGTCAGGCCGCGGACGAGTTGCCGCTGGCTGAACCAGCCGAGGATGAGGATCGGGGCGATGGCGAGGGTGGAGGCGGCGGAGAGCTTCGCCCAGAACAGCCCCTCCGGGGAGGAATAGGAGGCGATGAAGACGGTGAGCGGCGCCGCCTCCGAGGTGGAGAGGTTCAGCGTCCAGAACGCCTCGTTCCAGGCGAGGATGAAGTTGAGGAGCAGCGTCGAGGCGATGCCCGGCACCGCCATCGGAGTGAGCACATGGATCAGTTCCTTGCCGATGGTGGCGCCGTCCATGCGGGCCGCTTCCAGGATGTCCTTCGGGATTTCCTTGAAATAGGTGAATAGCATCCAGACCACGATCGGCAGATTGCCGAGGCACAGCACCAGGATCAGCCCGAAGCGGCTGTCGAGCAGGCCGAAGTCGCGGAAGATCAGATAGATCGGCACCAGCACGCCGACCGGAGGCAGCATCTTGGTGGAGAGCATCCACAACAGCAGGTCCTTGGTCCGCTTGGTCGGCGCAAACGCCATCGACCAGGCCGCAGGGACGGCGATGAGCAGCGCGATCAGCGTCGAGCCGCCGGCGATGATCAGCGAGTTCAGCGCGTGGTGCAGATAGTCGCTGCGCTCCTGCACCGTGGCGTAGTTCTCCAGTGTCCAATGGAAGAACAGGAAGGATGGCGGCGTCGTGAAGGCTTCGAGCTCGGTTTTGAAGCTCGCCAGTATCATCCACAGGATCGGGAAGAAGATCAGGAAGCCGACCAGCCAGGCCGCCGCGGTGGTGACGACGGTGTGGGTGGTGGAGATCTTGCGCGCCATGGCTCAGGCCTCCAGGTTCCGGCCGACGATGCGGACCAGGAAGAACGCCAGGATGTTGGCGATCACCACCGCCACCAGCCCGCCCGCCGAGGCGCTGCCGACGTCATACTGGATCAGCGCCTGCGAATAGATCAGGAAGGCGATGTTGGTGGTCTGCAGCCCCGGCCCGCCGCCGGTCGTCACGAAGATCTCGGCGAACACGGTGAGCAGGAAGATGGTCTCGATCAGGATCACCACGGTGATGGGCCGCGCGAGGTGCGGCAGCGTGATGTAGAAGAAGGTCGAGAACGCACCTGCGCCGTCCATCAGCGCCGCCTCCTTCTGCTCCTCGTCGAGCGATTGCAGCGCGGTGAGCAGGATCAGCGCGGCAAACGGCAGCCACTGCCATGCCACGATGAGGATGATCGAGAACAGCGGATATTCCGCGAACCAGTCGATCGGCTGCATGCCGAGCGAGGTCATGATCCAGGCGAACAGCCCGGAGACCGGGTGCATCAGCAAATTCTTCCAGACCAGCGCGCTCACCGTCGGCATGACGAAGAACGGCGCGATCACCATCAGCCGGACGATGCTGCGCCCGATGATCGCCTGGTCGAGCAGCAGGGCGACCAGCGTGCCGAGCACGATGGTGATGAGGAGCACCGAACCGACGAGGACCAGCGTGTTGCGCAGCGAGGCGAGGAAGGCCGGATCGGTGAGGAAATATTCGAAATTCTCCAGGCCGACGAAGCGCTCCATTCCCGGATTGAGCAGATTGTAGCTCAACAGCGAGAAGTAGATCGTCATCGCCAGCGGGACGATCATCCAGATGAGAAGCAGCACGACGGCCGGCGCAAGCAGCATGCGGCCGAGCGTCTGCGTCTGCTGGGTTGCCATGGTGGTCCCCGTTTCCGGTCCCGGCTTCGCGGTGGGAGAGAGAAGGCGCCATCCGGAGCCGACCGTCCGGATGGCTCAGGTACCGCGGCCCCGGAGGAGTAGGGCCGCGGCCTCCGGGAGGACCTATTTGATGTAGCCGGCGCGCTTCATCTCGCGCTCGCTCGCGGCCTGCGCGGCGGCGAGTGCAGCGTCGATAGTGCTGGCGCCGGAAAGCGCGGCGGAGAATTGCTGGCCGACCTGCGTGCCGATGCCCTGGAACTCAGGGATGGCGGCGTACTGCACGCCGACATAAGGCACCGGCTTCACCGTCGGATGGTTGGGATCGGCGCTATCGATCGAAGCCAGCGTCAGCTTGGCGAAGGGAGCGGCCTTGATATAGGCCTCGTTCTGGTAGAGCGAGGTGCGCGTGCCCGGAGGCACATTGGCCCAGCCTTCCTTGGAGGCGACGAGGTCGGTATAGCCCTTGCTGGTCGCCCATTCAATGAACTTGGACGCGGCCTCGATCTTCTTGGAGCCGGCGGGGATGGCGAGGTTCCAGGCCCACAGCCAGTTGGCGTTCTTGCCGAGGCCCTTGTTCGGCGCCAATGCGAAGCCGACCTTGTCGGCGACCTTGGAATCCTTCGGGTTGGTCACGAACGAGGCGGCCACGGTGGCGTCGATCCACATGGCGCACTTGCCGGCGTTGAAGAGCGCGAGGTTCTCGTTGAAGCCGTTGGAGGAGGCGCCGGGCGGGCCGGCTTCCTTCATCAGGTTCACATAGTCGGTCAGCGTCGCCTTCCATTCCGGCCCGTTGAATTGCGGCTGCCACTTCTCATCGAACCAGCGCGCGCCATAGGAGTTCGCCATGGCGGTGAGGAAGGCCATGTTCTCACCCCAGCCGGCCTTGCCGCGCAGGCAGATGCCATAGACGCCGGCGGACTTGTCGGTAAGCTTCTTGGCTGCGTCGATCACGAAGTCCCAGGTCGGGCTCTCCGGCATGGTCAGCCCGGCCTTCTGGAACAGGTCGGTGCGGTACATCACCATCGAGCTCTCGCCATAGAACGGCGCGGCATAAAGCGTGCCCTTGACGGAGACGGCATCGGCGATCTTCGGAAGTATGTCCTTGGCGTCGTAGCCGGCGCTCAGCTTGTCGAGCGGCACCAGCCAGTTCTGCTTGGCCCAGATCGGCACCTCATAGGTGCCGATGGTCAGCACGTCGAACTGCCCACCCTTGGTGGCGATGTCGGTGGTGACGCGCTGGCGCAGCACGTTCTCCTCCAGCGTCACCCATTTCACGTTGATGTCGGGGTTCTTGGTGGTGAAGTCGCTGGACAGCGCCTGCATGCGGATCATGTCGCCATTGTTCACGGTGGCGATGGTCAGCGTGGTCTGCTGTGCAACGGCAGGGGTCGAGGCGAGGCCCACGGCAAGGAACGAGGCACCCAGCAGGGTACCGATCATCGTCTTCATCATCTCCTCCCAGAGATATGAGCATATGCTCTATTGTTGGGCATATGCTCACACCGCTGCGGCAAGTTGTCAACGGCCAATCGATGGCCGCGGCGTGGGTGGCGCTTACACGCGGAGCGTCATCCCGGCCGCAGCGAAGCGGAGAGCCGGGATCGTAAGAAAGTGAAGAGCGTTTGCGCGATCCCGGATCGGCCTGCGGCCGTCCGGGATGACGGCATCTTTATTGGCGCCCGAGCAGCGCCTTCGCCGTCGCCTCGTCGGTGATGAAGCCGTTCAGCGCGCCGCCGGCTAGCGCCGCGCGGATCGCTGGCACCTTGGCGACGCCGATGGCGGCGCCCACGGCCCGCGCCTCGGCCGGCACCCGATGCGGCACGCTGGTGACGCGCTCATTGGAGCCGCCTTCGATGATGCGGCCCTGAGCGTCAAAGGCCCAGCCGGTGAGTTCGCCGACCGCGCCGAGCCGCATCAGTTCGAGCAGTTCCTCCCGGCTGATGAAGCCGTCGACATGGAGTTGCGCGCGCTGGTCGACCTGGCCGATGCCCATAAGCCGCAGGTCCGCCTTCTCGGCGATGGCGCGGATGCGGGCGACGGAATGGATGCGCAGCAATTGCTCACGCTCGGTGGCGGAGGAGACGAACACCGGCAGCGGCATCGGATAGTGCCGCGCCTTGGTGATGTCGGCGAGCCGCGCCACCGAATCGAAGAAGCTCGCCGAGCCGTCCGGCGAGATATTGCCGACCAGCGAGACCAGCTGATGGTTCGGGCAATCCATCGAGCGCACCTGCTCGACGGCGGCGCGCATGGCGCGCCCGGTGCCGAGGGCGACGATCGCCGGCTTGTCGCCGCCGAGCACGGATTCGAGCAGCGCCGCCGCCCGCTCGGCGACGCCGGTCAGCGCATTGGGCGCGGCCGGATCGGTCGGCACGATCTCGCAATAGGTGAGAGCGAACGTCTCCTTCATCCGCGCCGCCAGCTCCATGCAGGCAGCGATCGGGTGCTCCAGCCGGAAGGTGATCAGCCGTTCGGAGAGGCACAACGAAACCAGGCGCTGCGCCGTGGCGCGCGAGACATTGAGCTTGCGCGCGATCTCGTCCTGGGTATTGCCGGCGATGAAATAGAGCCAGCCGGCCCGCGCGGCGGCATCGATGCGTGAGGGCTCGCTGTCGGACGTGGCCATCAGCCTGGTGCCTGGTATCGTCTGAAGTCGGCCATGCGTTCGAACACCCGATCGGCGCCGGCCTCGATCAGCAGCGCCCGCCCGTCGCGCGCCGCGTAATGGCTGCCGCCAACGAACCCCCAGGCCGTCATACCAGCAGCCTTCGCCGCTTGCACCCCGCTGACACTGTCCTCGATCACTAGGGTGCGGGTGGGCTCCGCGCCCATGCGCGCGGCGGCATAGAGGAACAGGTCCGGCGCCGGCTTGCCCTTCGCCACCATCTGCGCGGTGAAGATGCGCTCGCTGAACTGGTCAGCGAGGCCGGTGAGCGCGAGAGAGAATTCGACCCGATCGAGATCGCTCGACGAGGCGACGCAATGGGCGCCGGCGAGCCGGCGCAGCACGTGCTCGATATCCTCGATCGGCTGCAATTCCGCGGCAAAGGCCTGGCGGATGCGGGCGCGCAGCACCTGCGGGAAGTCATCCGGGATGGCATAGCCGGCGGCACGATAGTGCTGGATGATCGCCGTGGTGCTGCGGCCGAGGAATTTGCGGAACACCTCGTCGAGATCGGTCTCGATGCCGTAGCCGCGCAGCGTCTCGATCAGGCAGCGGCAGCTCAGCACCTCGCTGTCGACCAGCACGCCATCGCAATCGAATATGATGAGGCTGTAGTCCATGGCAATGCCGGCGGCTCAGTATGCCGGGACCGAACGCCGGCTTTGTCATTCTAGATCACATGCTCAGCCTCTGGGCAATCGCTCGCTCGAATGTCTCTCGCATGTCTCTCGCGCCCGGAAACGCAAACGGCCTCCCGGGGGGAGGCCGTTCGATGGTGAGGGCAATGGCCGCTATTGCTTGACGCCGGCGACCTCTTCGTTCTCCAGCGCCCGCATCATTGCCGCTTCCTCGGCCTCCATGCGCGCCTGGCGGCGCTTGCCGATCATCGTCATGGCCAGCGAGAATCCCATCAGCGCGACGATCGCCATCGCCGCCGGACGGTGGATGATGTAGAGCAGATCGCCGCCCGACAATTGGTACGATCGCAGCAGCTCGGTCTCCAGCATGCGCCCGAGCAGCAGGCCGACCACGACGGCAGCGACCGGATACTCGAACTTCACCAGGGCGAAGCCGATCAGCGAGAACACGAACAGCGTGACCGGCCCGGTGATCGAGCCCTCGACCGCGTAAGTACCCATGACGGCGATGACCAGGATCGCCGGCAGCACATAGCGGGTGCGGACCTTCACCACATTGCAGGCGACATAGATGAATGCGATGCCGACCACCAGCAACAGCACGGCCTGCACCATGTTGTTGAGGATGATGGCATAGACCATCGGCTTCTGGGTCTGGATGAAGTTCGGCCCGGGCACGATGTTGTGCATCAGGAACGCCGCCAGCAGGATGGCGGTGGCGCCGCCGCCGGGGATACCCAGTGCCAGCATGGTGGCCATCGAGCCGCCCTCGGCGCTGGCGACCGCCGCCTCCGCCGCGACCACGCCCTTGGGGTTGCCCTTGCCGAAGGTCGCGCTGTCCTTGGAGGTGCGCTTGGTCTCGGCATAGGCGATGAGATTGCCGACCGAGGAGCCGACCCCCGGCACCGCGCCGATGATGATGCCGATGATCGAGCCTCGCAGCAGCACGCCGGGATATTTGAAGGTGCCCCAGCAGCCGGCCAGGATCTTCTTCAGGCTGACCTCGCGCGAACTTTCGGCATCGAGGATGTAGTCCCTGGTGGCAAGGTTCAGAAGCTGGCCGGACGCCAGCAGCCCGATCATCGCCGGCACCGGGGCGATGCCGTTCAGCAGTTCCGGCATGCCGAAGGTGGCGCGGACGAAGCCGGCGGTGTTCATGCCGAGCGTGCCGAGCAGCACGCCGAAGCCGGCCGCGACGAGACCGCGCGAGGCGTATTTGGTGCCGAGCGAACCCAGCAGCAGCATGCCCCAGAGCGCCACCGTGAACATCTCGAACGGGCCGATCCGGAGCACGATGTCGGCGAGCGGCTCGACCACGATGAGCAGCAGGACGTAGCCGAGCAGGCCGCACAGGGTGGAGGCGAACAGCGCGTAGCCGAGCGCCTCGTTATACTGGCCCTTCTTGGCCATGGCGTAGCCGTCGAAGGTGGTGGCGTACGACGTTGGCGAGCCCGGTATGTTCATCAGGATCGCCGGCACCGAACCGCCGAACCCGGCGCCGGTATAGACCGAGGTGAGGAACACCACGCTCGGGAAGAAGTCCATATAGAGCGACATCGGCAGCACGATCGCCATCGCCATGCTGACCGAGACACCGGGAATGGCGCTGAAGACGAGGCCGACGACGAGGCCGGGAATGATCCAGCCCCAGGAAGCCACGGACGATCCCATGAGATCGAGCGCGGCCATCATTGCATGAAGGTCCATCATCGCCGCACCTCAGAGGATCAGGGTTTCGAGCGGGTACGGCATCATCGCCTTGAACCCGTAGATTGTGGCCAGCGTGACGGCGAGCGGATAGACCAGCAGCGCCACCGGGCGGCGTTCCCCGCAGATGAACATCGCCGCCACCGCGAACAGCCAGACGCCGATGTCGAAGCCGACGGCATCCATGATGAAGATGGCGATGCCGAGCGACAGGCCGAGCACGCCGATGCGGGCGAGATCCTTGCCCTCGGTCGGGAGCGTCGGCGCCAGGGGGTCCTCGGGCAGGAGTTCGTCTTTATCGACCGCGTCGGCGCGCCGGAAGCATTGCGGCAGCACCACCAGGCACAACAGCAGCACCACCAGCGATAGCGGCTGCACCAGCAGCAGGTTGTTCGTGGCCGTCGATACTGAGCGCGCCTCCAGCAAATACCAGAGCACGGCGCCGAACAGCATCGCCAGGAAGACCAGGTGCTGCCAATTGACGACGTATTTAGTGGAACCGATGTTCATTGTTCGCTCCCCCGAAGCGTCGCGCTCTTCAAACGACACGACTGGCCGACCCCGGCCCCCGGATGTGACTTGCCGTTTCCGGCGCGAATGAACCGATGCGGCACCGACGGCAGCAGAAGCGTGCCGGCGATGCCGCAATTTTTCAGGCCTTCGCCTCAGGAGCCCCGGAGGAGCTCGGCGTGCTTCACGCAAGTGGCGCAGGTGCGCATATAGGCTTCGTTGGAGGCCTCCGGGCCATACCAGACCAGCGGCAATTGCTGGGCCTCCGACGCTTTGACTGCCTCGGGATCCTTGGTCGCCCGCTCGAATGCAGCCACCAGGACCTTGTAGACCTCGGGGTTCTTGTCCTTGAGAGAGGTCTGGATCACCCAGCCGCGCTGGGAGCCTTCGACGAACTCGGCCTTGAAGCCCAGGTCACTGCCGACCTTGACGATCGACGGCGTGCTGTCGAATTCCGGGAACAGCGCCTTGTCCCAGAAGCCGACCAGCGGCTTGATCTTCGACATCAGCGGCAGATAGCCCTCGGCGCCGACGAAGCCGACATCGACCTGGCTGCCCATCACCGCATTGCGCACCACGCCGCCGCCATCATAGGTCACGACGCGGAGCTGGGCGGTGTCGACGCCGGCTGCACGCAGCGCCAGGATCAGGTTGAGATAATCGACCGAGGCCGCCTGCATGCCGAGGCTGAGGCTTTTCGGATCCTTGCGCAGCTTCTCCAGCACTTCCCTGAAGCTGGTGATCGGGCTGTCGGAAGCCACGGCGCCAAGGGTGAAGTCGCGCGACGGCAAGTTGATCGGCCAGAAATCCTCCGCCTTGTACTTGGCGAGACCCTGCGCGATCGTCACCGCCGTGTAGTTCACGCCGGTATTGGAGATGATGTAGCCATCGGGCTTCTGCGCCAGGAGATAGGAATTGCCGAGCACGGTGCCGCCGCCGGGCATGTACTCGACCGTGAGCGGTTGGCCGAGTTCCTTCTGCAGGAAGGGAATGAACACCCGGGTGAGCCGATCGCTGCCGCCGCCCGGAGCGAACGGGATCATGATCTTGATCGGGCGGCTCGGATATTTGTCGGCCGCGCGCACGATGCTCGGGGCCGACACGCCGACCAGCGCGGCAGCGCCGCCGAGCGCGATCGAGCCCAGAACGTCACGTCTCGTAAAACTTCCCTTCATTGCTTCCTCCGCTAGATTTGTTGTTGGTTTTCACTGAATTGTCTTCGTGCTCATCGCCCGACAACGGGCGATGACCGTAATAGTCACGTGCGAAATAGAGCAGCGGCGCACCCGGCTTTGGCGAGCGGGTGGCCTCCAGCCGGCAGACGCAAATGGCGTGGTCGCCAGCCGGGTGGATGTCCTGGATGACGGCAGCGATGTTCACCGTGGCGTCGGCAATGATCGGCGCGCCGTGCAGCAGATCCAGGCTGTCATGTCCGTTGCGCGAGGCGCTGCTCGCGAAGAAGCGGGCAATGTCGGTCTGGTGGCTACCCAGGAACGAGATGCCTATGGGCTTGCCGGAACTGAGATGGGCCCGGCTGCGGCTGTGATTGCCGACGCAGAACAGAGCGAGCGGCGGCTCCATCGAGACCGAGGTCACCGACGTCGCGGTGAAGCCGTGGACCTCGTCGCCGGCATGGAAGGTCACGACCGCAACACCGGAGGCCAGCGCGCGGAACGCCTGCCTGAACTGCTCCGCACCGACATCGCCGCGAGCGGCAGCACCGCGCGGCGCGTCATCGACGATGTCGTCGTCCAGAGATATCAGACCGGATCGCCTCATCGCGCTCTCAGGCAAATTTGGTGCGTATGAACGGTTGTCGACAGGCATTGGATGCGCCGGCCGGGGAATGCCGGCCGGCGCAAATGTAGCCGGCTCAGATAATCTGATCCTGCTCGCGGAGTGTCTCCTGCAGCTTGGCGATGTCGACCAGCCGCGGATTGGTGTTGCTGCGGGCGGAAATCGCCGCGGCGGTGCCGACCGCCTGCCCGGTCACCATGCTCGCCGCCTGCGAGCGCACGCTGCCCAGCGCGTGGTACTCGGCCGAGATGCAGCGGCCGGCGACGAGGATATTGTCCACATCCTTCGGCACCAGGGTGCGGTACGGCACGTGGAACCAGCCCTGGCCGCCGACCTCGACGAGGCTTACCGACTTCTTGCCCGACTTGTCGTGCACGTCCATCACGCTGCCATAGCGGCCAATACCGTCGTCGAAGGAGCGGCCATAGAGCACGTCGTCGTCGGTCAGGGTGTATTCGCCGACAATGCGGCGGGTGTCGCGCACGCCGACCGACTGCGCGGTGTAGGCCATATAGGAATCTTCATAGCCGGGCACATACTTGCGGTAGAAGATCGCCATCTTGTTGGCGAGCTCGCGCATCGCCAGCGTCGCCTTCGACAGCGCGATGCGATCGGTGCCGTCGATATTGTAGGCCATGTCCATGTTGTGGAACGAGAAGTCGTAGCGGAACTTGCCGTTCCGATACATCGTGCGCACCACATACATGATTGCGTCGGGATCGATCTTGTCGAGGCCATACGGGATCGGGTAGTCGCCGTTCTTGATCGCCTCGCGCACCTTTTCCTTGAACGGGAACATGGTGAAGGGCTTGTTCTCGGCCTTCAGGCGCAGCGTGGTCTCGACATATTCCCGGCCGAACTCGTCCGGGTGGTCCTTCATGTACTGGAGCGTCTTCTCCAGATTGACCCCACCGACGGCGAAATACAGGCTGAGCGGCTGGTGGCGGCCATCCTCCGGCGAGCCCTTCTCATAGGAGGCGCCCGCCGCCGCGGCAATCTCGCCGTCGCCGGTGGTGTCGATGGTGACGCGGGCATGGACCTCGACGCGGTCGCGCAGCGTCTCGATCACGACGCCGCGGAGCGCATTGCCCTCCATGATGACGTCGGTCGCGGCAGTGTTCAGCCACACTTCGACGCCGGCCTCCTGGACCATCTGCTCGATCACCCACTTGCCGATTTCGGGATCGAACATCTGGCGGGTCGCGGCCTGGCCCTTCTGGCCCCAGGCGGACTCTACCGAGATCATGCGGTCGATATATTCCTGGGCGATGGAGCGCACGAGCTGCTCATTCTCGAACGAGCTCTCGTAGCCGGTGATGAACAGCTTCTTCTCGTCGAGCGTCTTCGGCGCCGCCATGTGCCGCATCGAACGGATCATCATCACCATGCCGCCAGTGTGCGTGCCGCCGAGGTGATCGCGCTGCTCGAGCAGCAGCACGCTGGCGCCGTTGCGTGCGGCAGAGATCGCCGCCACGAAACCGGCGGTGCCACCGCCGACCACGATCACATCCTTATCGACCCGCGAGTGCTGTTTTTTAGCTACCAGAGGCATGACGGCTCCTACCTTCAAGAAAAATCCGGAACTTGGATCTGGCCGGGATGCGCGGGGCGGAAACCTGGGATGCCGCGGCGCATTCTCTCCCTAGACATCGTTGTCTCATTGAGGCAACGTTGTCTCAGGGGTCAGATATTGTCAAGCGTGGAATTGCCCTGTCTGGTTGCCGGAAGTGTGAAACCGTCGCGTGGAAACCAAATGACCGATAATTCCGAGCGAACCAGCCGCCGCCGGAATAGCTCCCCCACCCTCGCCGACGTGGCCCGGATCGCCGAGGTGTCGATCAGCACCGCGGGCCGCGTGCTGCGCGATGCCGAGTGGCCGGTCGACCCCGCTTTGCGCGAACGCGTGCTCGCCGCCGCCGGCCAGGTTTCCTATGTGCCGAATGTCATGGCACGAACGCTGCGCGGCAGCGCGCCGGCGCTGGTCGGCCTCGTCGTCGGCAACATGCTCGACCCCTATTATGGCGAGGTCGCCGAGGCAGTGACGCGCCACGCCGAAGCCACCACCAAGATGCTGGTCATGGTCTGCAACATGCAGCGCGATCCGCTGCTGGAGCTGGATTATTGCCGCCGCTTCTGGGAGCACCGGGTGGCGGGCCTGATCCTTGCCGGCGGCGGCTTTGACCAGCTCAAATACCGCAGCGAACTGTCCGACTTGCTGGAGCGCATGGCACGCAGCGGCGTCGTCATCACCACGCTGAGCCCACGCGATGTCGGCGCCGCCAGTTTCTGCGTCGACAATCTCGCCGTCGGCCAGATGGCGGCGGCAGAACTTGCCGCGCACGGCCACCGCCGTGTCGGCGTCCTCGTCGGCCCGGTGCGCAGCCTCGTGTTGCAGCAGCGCATGGACGGCATCCGCGGCGTGTTCGACCGTGAGCGGGTCAAATACCACATCGTGGAAACCGAACTCCGGCCCGAGCGCATCTTCGCCGCGGCCAAGGAGTTGCTCGACGCCCATCCGGACATCACCGGCATCGTCGCGGTGTCGAGCGCGGTCTCCGTCAACGCCATCCGTGCGGTCAACGCCACTGGCCGTTCGGTGCCGGACGACGTCTCGGTCATCGGCATTGGCGGCGGCGCGCTGGCGGAATGGGCCACGCCCCAACTCACCCGGATCGATCTCGCCCTCGACGTCTCGGGCAAGGCCGCGCTGGACTTCATCGCCGCCCGGGTCGGCGGCGCCAACCCGCCGGAAGGCCTCATCCACCAGCCGCGCCTGGTACCCGCGACATCAGTCGCGGCCGCCAAGCGGCGCAAGCCGTCGCGGCGGACGTCGGCCGCAGAGGCGTGAGCGCGGACTGCTCCCTCTCCCCGACGGGGAGAGGGTTGGGGTGAGGGGTCTTCGCCGCTTCGCAATCGTGCTTCCCCCTCACCAACCCGCTGCGCGGGCCACCTCTCTACCTCGGGGAGAGGAATAGAGAGCCTCTCACCGCCCCACGCCCATCAATGCCGCTGCCCCGGAATGAAGTCGCGCAGGCTGGCGCCGAGCAGCTTGCGGGTATAGGGGTGCTGCGGCCGCTCGAAGATGTCGCTGGTCGGGCCCTGCTCGACGATCTCGCCGTTCTTCATCACCGCCACGCGATGGGCGATGCCGCGCACCACCTCGAGGTCGTGCGAGATGAAGATATAGGCCACGTTCAGGCGCGCCTGCAGGTCCTTCAGGAGATTGATCACCTGCGCCTGCACCGACACGTCGAGCGCCGACACCGCCTCGTCGCAGATGATGATCTCGGGCTCCACAGCGAGCGCGCGCGCGATGGCGATGCGCTGGCGCTGGCCGCCGGAGAATTCGTGCGGATAGCGCGCGAGATGGGATTCCTTCAGGCCGACATGATGCAGCAGTTCGGCCGCGCGCGCCCGCCATCGGCCGCGTGGCAATATCTCCGGATGCACGATCCACGGCTCGCTCAATATCTGCTCTACCGTCATGGTGGGATTGAGCGAGCTGAAGGGATCCTGGAACACCATCTGCATCTTGCGGCGGACGGCATAGAGCTCGCTTGGGCGCAACTGCAGTATGTCGGTGTCGCCGATACGCGCGGTCCCGGCCGTGGCATCGCCGATACGCATCAGCGTGCGCGCCACCGTGGTCTTGCCGGAGCCGCTCTCGCCCACGATTCCCAGCGTCTCGCCGCGCCGCAGCTCGAAGCTCACATCCCGCAGCGCCGAGACGCTGCGCCCGCGCTTCAAGAGCCGCGCCGGCACGACATATTCCTTCGACAGATTATCGACCCGAAGGATCACCTCTTCGGAGCGGGTCTCCGCCGCCTCGCCGCCGACCCGCGCCGAGAGCAGCGCGCGGGTGTAGCTGTGGCGGGGCTCGGAGAGCACCTGCATGACCTCGCCGGTCTCGACCACCCGGCCATTCTGCATCACCGCGATACGGTCGCCCATGAAGGCGGCGACCGCGAGATCATGGGTGATGAGGATCAGCGCCATGCCGTCCTCGGCCTGGATGCGCTTGATCAGCTCCAGTATCTCGGCCTGCACGGTGACATCGAGCGCGGTGGTCGGCTCGTCGGCGATCAGGATGTCGGGCCGCAGTGCTAGAGCCATGGCGATCATGATGCGCTGGCGCTGGCCGCCGGAGAATTCGTGCGGATAGCGCCGTGCGCTCGCGGGTGGATCGGGCAGGCCGACGCGCTCCAGCAGTTCGATGGTACGGCCGTGGATGTCGGTCTCGCGCACTTCCTTGCGGTGGGCGCGGAACACCTCGCCGATCTGCCAGCCGACGCTGTAGACCGGGTTCAGATGCGACAGCGGATCCTGGAAGATGATGGAGATGCGTCGCCCATTGATCGAGCGGCGCTGGGCGCGCGACATGGTCGACATGTCTGCGCCATCATAGAAGATCGAGTTCTTCGAGATCTCCGCCGGCGGTGCCTCGACCAGATCGAGGATCGACATGGTGCTCACGCTCTTGCCGGAGCCGCTCTCGCCGAGGATGACCAGCGTCTCGCCGGGATCGACATGGAAGCTCACATCGTCGACGGCATTGACGACTTCGCCGTCGCGGTTGAAGCGGACCCAGAGATTGCGGACGTCGAGCAGGTGCGCGCTCATTTCTTCACCCCGCGACGCTGCAGGCGCCAGCGCAGCTGGGGATCGGACACCATGCGCAGCCAGTTGCCGAGCATGTTGAGCGACAGCGTGGTGAGCAGGATTGCCGCGCCCGGGAAGAACGAGATCCACCACGCGGTGCCGAGATAGGCGCGCCCGCTCGCCACCATCGAGCCCCAGGTGAAGTCCGGCAATTGCACGCCGAGGCCAAGGAAGCTGAGCGAGGATTCGATCAGCACCACCGCCGCGAACTGCACCGCCGCGATCGTGCACAGCGTCGGCAGCACCAAGGGCAATATATGCCGGAACAGCACGCGCGAGGGCCGCGAGCCAAGCGTCTCGGCGGCGACGACGAAGTTGCGGCGCTTGATCTCCATGGTCTCCGCCCGCGCGGTGCGCAGATAGACCGGCATACGGGTGATCGCCAGCACGATGATCACATTAGCGATGCTGGAGCCGAGCAGATAGAGCACCACCAGCGCCAGCAGCAGCGAAGGAAAGCTCATGATGACGTCGGTGACGCGCAATATGAGCTGGCTGACGGTGTTGCTCGAATAGCCGGCGGCGAGGCCGAGCAGGCCGCCGGCGCAGAACGAGAACAGCGTGCTCACGGACGCGATCAGCAGCGTGTTCTGCGCCCCGACGAACAACCTCGCCAGCACGCTGCGGCCGAGACTGTCGCCGCCGAGCACGAATTCCCACCCTTGCGCGAACGACAAGGGCGGCACGTTGCGCGCCTTCATGTTCACCTTGGTCGCGAGTTCGCCGAACAAGGCCGGCCCGAGGATCGCGATCAGGATGATGCAGACGAGGAAGATCGCCGAGCACAGCGCAAACTTGTCCGCGACAAGGGCGCTCAGCAGGCTGGCGGCCTTGCCGGGTCGCCGTTGCTCGAGCGGAGTGGCGTCGGTCACGGTCATATCCTGGGATCCAGAACGCGATACAACACATCGACCGAGGTGTTGACGAGGAAGACCACGACCGCGGTCACCAGCACCGCCGCCTGGATGATCGGGAAGTCGCGCTGCAGGATGGCGTCGATGGTGAGCTTGCCGATACCCGGCCAGCCGAACACCGTCTCCACTACCACCGCGCCGTTCGCCATGGTGACGGCGAGGTCGGCGGCGACGGTCAGCAGCGGCAGCATCGAATTGCGCAGCGCGTGCACGAAGATGATGTTGATCGGCCGCACCCCCTTGGCGCGGGCGGTCTTCACGTATGGCGCGTTCAGCGCGGTCACCATCGAGCCGCGCACCACCTGCACCATCAGGCCGAACGGACGCAGCGCCAGCACCGACACCGGCAAGATCCAGTAGCTGATGCCGCCGGTGCCGGAGGTCGGCAGCCAGCGCAGCGACACCGCGAACACCAGCACCCCGACAATGGCGACCCAGAAGTCGGGCGCGCTGGCGCCGACCAGCGACGAGACGGTGGTGATGCGATCGAACACCGTTCCCGGCCGATAGGCGGCGAGCGAACCGATGACCACCGCCAGCACGATGGCGATGCCGAGCGCGGCCGCCGCAATCATCAGCGTGTTCGGCAAGGCCTGCAGCGCGGCGGCCATGGCCGGGCGCTGGTAGAGCATGGACTGGCCGAAATCCAGCCGGGCCAGCGAGGCGATATAGTGCCAGAACTGGACCAGCATCGGCTGGTCCAGATAGTTCATGGTGCGGAATGCGGCCTTGGCTTCTTCCGTCGCATTCTCCGGCAGCATGATCGACGTCGGATCGCCGGTCAGCCGCGCGAGAAAGAATACGACGATCAGCACGCCGAAGATCGAGAGAGCGCCGAACACCACCCTCTGCAAGACTGCGCCGAACATCGAACCTCCTGTCCCTGCCCTCGCCCTGCTGGCGTTCAACTACGCAGCTTGACCTTGCCGATCTCGATCATGTTGTTGGTGGACAGGTCCGGGGTCCAGTTGAGCCGCTTGCTGACCCGGCTGTAGCCGACCATGTGGAACATGAAGACGTCGGCGACCATGTCGTCATGGATGCGGCGGAACGCTTCCTGCAGCGCCGCGGTACGTTCCGGCCCCTGCATCGCGCTGGCCTTGTTGATCAACTCGCCGAGCGGCTTGTCGGTGATGGTCGAGGCGATGCCTTCCGGGGTGTACAGGAACAGCTGCGTGAAGATGGCGTCGCCCATATTGTTGTCGTGCATATGGGTGAGCAGCAGGCGGCGGCCATCCTGGAAAGGCTTGTTGAGGAAGCTGTAGAAGGTGACCGGATCGACCACCTTGAGCTCAAGCTTCAGGCCCACCGCCGCCCACATCGACATCATGGCTTCCGCCACTTCCTTCGCATTGCTGAAGTAGGAGTCGCGGGTCATCAGGGTGAGCTTGGCATCGACCGGAACGCCGTCCTTGCGCGCCTCGTCCAGCAGCCGCTTGGCTTCCTTCGGATCATAGGGGAACGGCTTGAGGTTCGGATTGAAGCCATTGATCGCCGAGACGACATATTGCGCGGATTCGGTCACCTCGCGGCCGACCAGGTCCTTCAGCGCTTCCTTGTCGATGGCAAGGTTCAGCGCCTTGCGAACGCGGATGTCGCTGAGTGGTGGCGTCTGCAGATCGAGCCGGATGCGCGTGGTCTCGGCGTTCTGATAGGCGAAGTCCATGCCTTCCGTGGTGGCGTCCTGCAGCGCGATCGACTGGGCGATGTCGGCCTCTGCGGTTTCCACCATGGCGGCGCGCAGCGCGGATTCCGCACGCCAGATATAGGTCGCCTTGTCGAATTGCGGCTTGGGACCCCAATAGGTGTTGGCGCGCTCCAGAACGATGCTCTCGCCCGGCTTCCAGGAGACGAACTTGAACGCGCCGGTGCCGACCGGCGCGCGCGAGGGCGCGGCATTGTCGGTGCCCTCGGGCACCACATAGACCACGCTCATCATGGTCGGCAGGATGGGCAGCGGCTTGCTGGTGACGACCTCGACCGTGGTGGGGTCGATCGCCCTGGAGGTGAGTTGCGCATCGCCGAACATCTTCTGCCGCGTCAGGCAGTTCAGCGGCGCCAGCGGCATGCGGTCCAGCGTGTAGACCACGTCGGCGGCGGTGAACGGCTTGCCGTTCTGGAACTTCACCCCCTCGCGCAGCTTGAAGCGCCAGGTGGTGGGGTTGATCTGCTGCCAGGAGACAGCAAGTCGCGGCTGGATCGAGCCGTCTTTCGTGCTGATCTCGGTCAGCGATTCGACTATGTTCTGCGCCAGCACCCGGGAGACGTCGCTTGCCGTTGACTGGCACGGCTCCAGACTTCTCGGCTCGGCATTCAGGACGATCTTAATACTTTCCTCGGCTCTCGCTACACTGGCACTCAACAGGGCGAGCGAGACCGCGAGCACGAGTCGCCACGGCGTGACCATGCTTATTCCTCCCAATTCTCTTCGGCTCTTATCGTTGTTGGCGGCAGGCTGAACTCTTAACGGCAACCTGTCAACTGGAACGCCCACCAGTCCAGTTAAGGCTGAAAAGACCTAGCTTTGCACCGCTCCGTCCAGCTCGTCCTCGATATGGATGCGGATGATTTCGTCGAACGATTTCTCCGCCTGGAAGCCGAGCGCTTCCGCCCGGCTGGCATCGAAGCGCTGCGGCCAGCCCTTGATGATGCTGGCGATGATCGGATCGGGCTCGCGGCGGATGAGGTCCGCTGCCGCCTTCCCAGCGACGCGGCGCAGCGCCTCGATCTCCTCGCCCACGGTGGCACACAAGCCCGGCATCGTCAGGCTGCGCCGCGCCCCCATCGCGCCGGTATCGATCTCGGCGGCGCGCAGGATGAACTGGATGGCCGAGCGCGGGCTGGCGAACCAGTGGCGCACATCCTCGCCCACCGGCAGCACCGCCTCCTGGCCGACCAGCGGCTCGCGCAGGATGCTGGAGAAGAAGCCCGATGCCGCCTTGTTCGGCTTGCCCGGCCGGACGGTGATGGTCGGCAGCCGGATGCCGACGCCATCGAAGAAGCCGCGCCGCGAATAATCCGCCAGCAGCAATTCGCCGATCGCCTTCTGGGTACCGTAGGAGGTCAGCGGCGTAGTGAAGAAGCTGTCCGGGATGGTCTCCGGGAACGGCTCGCCGAACACCACGATGGAGGAGGTGAAAACGAGGCGCGGCCGATACGATCCATTGCCGCTGCCCTTGAGCCGCACCGCCTCGAACAAGGCCCGCGTGCCGTCGAGATTGACCTGGTAGCCCTTTTCGAAATTCGCCTCGGCGTCGGCGGAGACGATGGCCGCCATGTGGAAGATCACGTCCGGCGCATCTTCCAGCAGGCCGGCGGCAGCGCCCGGCCTGGTGAGATCGGTGCGGATGAAGGTCACGCCCTCCGGCCATGCCGGCGCCGGCGACGGCTCGACCACATCGACCAGGGTGAGCTTGTCGATATCGCTGCCGCGCAGGTGCCCACGCCGGACCAGCGCATCGCTCAGCTTTCGACCGAGCATCCCCGCCGCACCGATGATCAGGATGTGCATGTCGCCAACCCCTGGCTTTCGCTGATGAAGTCTATTCCTGCGGCCGCACGGCGCGGAGCAGGGTCGCCGCCAGCCTTTCGCCGGTCGGCTCGCCAGGCGCCGAGTCCGCCGCTTTCACCAGCCGCGTGGTGTCGTAGATGCGCTGGATGTGCTTCTCGAAGGCCGCCGCCACCGCCTCTGGATCGCGCGCCTGCACGGCGCGGACGATCTCGGCATGGTCCTGGATGCTGCGTCGGATGGCGCCCTCCCGCGACATCGCCGCCCGGCGCACATCGAGCATATAGGTGTAGAGGTCGACCACGAAATCGGTCAGCAGCCGGTTTTTCGCGCCGTAATAGATCGTCAGATGGAACTCGCGGTCGCAGATCAGGAACCGCACCGGATCGTTGCAGGCCACCATCTGCGTCTCGAGCGATTCCTCGAGCCGCGATATCTCATGGGCGCCGAGGTGCTCGGCGGCGTCGGCGACCACCACCTTCTCCACCAGCAGGCGTGCCTCGTGCACGGCGGCAAGGCTGTAGCCGTTGATCGCCTTGGCGCTGGTGACGCCGATGCGGTGACTGGCGATATCGACATCGCTGCGTGCGATCTTGGTGCGCGCGCCCTGCGACACCTGGACGATGCCCTGCCCCGCCAGCCGCTGGATGGCGCCGCGCACCGTCTCGCGGCTCACCGACAGCATGGCCGCCAGTTCGCGCTCGCTCGGCAGTTCGTCATCGACCTTCAATATGCCGGACGCGATCAGCGACAGGATCTTCTCACTGATCATCTCCTTGGCCGTCTGCTTGTGGATGGCCTCCTGCAGCGGGGAGATTACACGCGGCACGTAGCGAGCTCCATAACTGGACCGGTCTACGGACCAGTAGTCCAAAAATTCTGCCCTGTCACCCTGCCTGGAGCCGAAAGTCCGCGATGTTGGACGAAAGGCCTATCCGCACGGTCGAGCGGATATTCGCGCCGTGCAGGCTGACAGCCGCCCGCTTTGGAGGCTATGTTAACGTTGTCATCTGATGGGGGAGCATGATGAAAGTCGCGGTTATCGGTCTCGGCGCCATGGGATATGGCATCGCCTCCTCGCTGCGTCGCGCCGGGCTGGAGGTCTCCGCCTTCGACATCTCCGCCGAGACCCGAGCCCGATTCACGGCCGACGGCGGCGACGCGAGGGGCAGCGCGGAAGAGGCCGCGGACGGCGCGAATGCCATCGTCATCGTCGTGGTCAATGACAAGCAGACCGAGGCGGTGCTCTCGGGCGGCGTGCTGGCAAGCAGCGCCCCGGGTGCGGTCTTGCTGTCCTGCGCCACCATGGCGCCGGACCGGGCGCGCGCCCTTGCGAAGCTGGTCGAGGATTCCGGCCGGCTTTATGTCGACGCGCCCCTAAGTGGCGGCGCGAAGCGCGCGGCGGCAGGCGAGCTCACCGTGATGGCGTCGGGCAGTCCGGCGGCGCTGGCAGGGGCCCGGCCCGTGCTCAATGCGATGGCGACCAAGTCCTACATACTCGGCGACGAGCCAGGCATCGGTTCGTCCTTCAAGATCGTCAACCAGTTGCTGGCCGGCGTGCACATCGCCGCCGCCTGCGAGGCGATCGTGTTCGCCCGCATGCTGGGGCTCGACATCGCCAAGGTGTACGAGGTCATCACCGCCTCGGCCGGCAACAGCTGGATGTTCGAGGATCGCATCCAGCACGTGCTCGACGGCGACTACCAGCCGCGGAGTGCCGTCGATATCTTCACCAAGGATCTCGGCATCGTCACCGACATCTCCCGCGCCTCCCGCTTCGCGACGCCGATCGCCGGCTCCGCGCTGCAGATGTTCCTGATGACCGCCTCCGCCGGCATGGGCCGCGACGATGATTCCTCCGTCGCCCGGCTTTATGCGCAGATTGCGGGGCTGGACCTGCCGGGGGTGTGAAGGGCAGACAAGGATTTCATTGTCATCCCGGCCGGAGCGCAGCGCAGAGCCGGGATCGTGGGAAGGTGATGCACAACACCTTCCTACGATCCCGGATACGACCTGCGGCCGTTCCGGGATGACGACCCGGAGGTATCACCCACCCGCGGGACCAAACCGCGTCTCCAGGTCCGTCACCTCGTCGCAGGTCAGCACCCGCGTGCGCTCGCCGCGCAGCAGCAGGAACAGCTTCGCCGTTTCCTCCAGTTCCTCGATCGCCTGCGTCGCCTTGTCGAGGCTGGCGCCCGACACCACCGGCCCGTGATTGGCCAGCAGCACCGCGCAATGGGCGCAGGCCTGCTGGCGAACCGCGGTTGCAAGGGTGGACGCGCCCGGCGGATGATAGGGGATCAGCGGCAGCCGGCCGATCTTCATCACGAAGTACGGCGTCAGCGGCGGGATGCAGTTGGCCGCGTCGAGCCCCTCCATGCAGGACACGGCCGCCGAATAGGTGGAGTGCAGATGGACGATGGCGCCGGCCTGCGGCCGCTCGGCATACATGCCGTGATGCAGCGGCGCCTCCTTGGTCGGCGGGTCCCCGGAGACAAGGCGCCCCTCACCGTCGATCTTGGAGAGCCGCGCCGGATCGAGCGCACCGAGTGAGGCATTGGTCGGCGTCATCAGCCACATGTCGCCGAGGCGCACGCTGATATTGCCGCTGCTCCCCGCAGTGAGCCCGCGATTGAACAGCGAGGCCCCGGTCTCGCAGATGCGCTCGCGCAGCGCATTCTCTTCCGCGTTGCTGTGGATCGCCGCGCTCATACCAGCAGGTTCCATGCCTTGAGGAAGAAATCCTCGGTGCCGAAATTGCCGGACTTCAGCGCCAGCGCCAGAGGCCGATTGCCCGGCCCGCGATCGGCCTGCGTCCACGGCACGCCGGGATCGATCTGCGGGCCGATCCTGAGACTCTGCACACCGAGCGCCTTGGTCACCGCGCCCGAAGTCTCGCCGCCGGCAACGATAAGTTGGCCGACGTCGCGCTCCACCAGCCCGCCGGCGATATTGGCGAGGGTATTCTCGATCAAGCCGCCCAAGCGCTCGGCGCCATAACGCGCCTGAGCGGAGCGCACCGCGTCCGGCGAAGCGGTGGAGGAGATCAGGATCGGCTCCTGCCCCAGCTTCGGCGTGGCCCATTCCAATGCCGCGCCGACGATATCCTCGCCGGCGGCGAGCGCGACCGGATCAATCTCGAAGGCCGGATGGGTGGCGCGCATCTTCGCCACTTGCGCCTGCGTCGCGGTGGAGCAGCTTCCCGCCAGCACTGCGCGCGCCCCGTCGCTGGGCGGCAGGCGGTCGGCGGCGTCGGTCAGCCTCAGCAATCCGGCGCGCACGAAATTGGCCGGCAGGCCGAGCGCGGCGCCGGAGCCGCCGGTGAGCAGCACCATGTCGCGGCAGGCTTCGCCCAGCACCATGAGGTCATCATTGGAGAGCGCGTCGACGATGGCGCAATAGTCGCCCTTCGCCTGGAGTGCGGCGAAGCGCTCGGTGATCGCGGGGGCACCGCGGGCGACCGTGCCATGTTCGACCAGCCCGACCGGCCGGGTGGATTGAAGGGCCAGCACCCGCACCAGATTGGCGTGGGTCATCGGCGTCAGCGGATGGTTGCGCATCCCGCTCTCATTGAGCAGCACGTCGCCGACGAACAGATAGCCCTTATAGATGGTTCGCGCATTGGCCGGGAATGCCGGACAGGCAATGGTGAAAGCGGCACCGAGCGCGCCCATCAAGGCTTCCGCCACCGGGCCGATATTGCCGCGATCGGTGGAATCGAAGGTCGAGCAATATTTGAAGTAATATTGGCGGGTGCCCTGCCGGCGCAGATAGTCGAGCGCTCCAAGCGAATCCCGTATCGCCTCGTCGGGCGGCGTGGTGCGCGATTTCAGGGCGACGACGACCGCGTCGACATCGGCCGGAATGGCGCGTTCCGGAACGCCGATCGTCACCAGCGTGCGCATGCCGCCATTGACCAATATGCCGGCGAGATCGGTTGCGCCGGTGAAATCGTCGGCTATGCACCCAAGCAGAATACTCAACACTTCCTCCGTTTAGGCGGTTGCGCCCGGGATCAGCTCGAACCCGAGATCGCTGATTTTCGGCACCTCGATGCCGGCCAACTGGTCGAGGATGGCGGCACCCGCGCGGCATCCCATCTCGAAGCGCCGTGTCAGCGTCGTGGTCAGCGGCTTCGGCATTAATTGCCCGACATCGAGCCCGTTGAAGCCGGCAATCGCCAGCCTCTCGGGCACGGCGATGCCCTCGGCCATGCAATGGAACAGGCCGCCTATGGCGGCATCGTCATTGGAGAAATAGACCGCCTCGATAGCGGGATGCGCAGCCAGCAGACGGGCGAGCGCATCGCGCCCGCCCTGCACCGGCGAAGGCCCGGACATCGTCTCGGTGCCGAGCAGTTGGGCGCCGGCCGCGCGCAGCGTTTCCACGAACGCATCGCACCGCGCGCCGGCGCGCAGATCCTTCGTCAGGACCGGCCCGATATAGCCGAAGCGCCGGTAGCCGCGCCCCAGCAGATGCCGGGCCATGTCCTGCCCGGCCTTGGCGTGCGACATGCCGATGGCGATGTCGATCGGCGCGCCGTCAGTGTCCATCAACTCAATCACCGGCACACTGGCCTCGCTCAGCAGCCGTTCGGTCGCCGCTTCATGCTGCCGACCGGTGACGATGATCGCGGCCGGCCGCCACGACAGCAGCGAGCGCACCAGTTCGCATTCCGCCTCGGGACTGTATTCGGTGACGCTGATGACCGAGCGAAACCCGCCGGCGGACAAAACCTCATTGAGACCGCGCAGCACGTCGAGGAAGACGATGTTGTTGAGCGAGGGCAACACCACGCCGACCAGTTCCGACACGGCGGTGGTGCGCAGCGCCCCGGCAAGGCGGTTCGGCACATAGCCGATGGCGCGGATCGCCGCCTCTACGCGCTGGCGCGTCTCCTCCGCGATCGGCCCCTTGGAGCGGATGACGCGGGACACCGTGATCTCGCTGACGCCGGCCGCGCGGGCGACGTCGCGCAGCTTCAAGGTGTCCCCCCGGCTCCCCATGCCTCATTCGCTCCGACGCGCCGCAAATCCGGCCGGAGATTAGGATGATAACGTTGTCATCGCAATGCGGAGGGTAAGAACCACGTCATCCCTAGCGGTTGGCCAAGGGCCAACCGCGGGGGTGCTCGGGCGCAGCCCGAGCCTCGAAGGATGCTCACAAGTGGGACGATCGCTCTGCTTCAGCATCCTTCGAGGCTCGCTTTGCTCGCACCTCAGGATGACGTGGCTATTTCAAGTCAACCCCTCACGAACGCGCATAGAGCCGCTGGTTCAGGGCCAGCAGCACGACGCTTGCCGTGCCGGCGAAGAGCGTCAGCAGCAGCGTCAGCGCCATGATCAGATCGACATTGTGCAGGCCGATCGCGCTCATCAGCAGGAAGCCGAGCCCGCGCTGCGACGCGAACATCTCGCCCAGCAGCGTGCCGATCAGCGTCAGCGAGAAACCGATGCGCAAGCCGGCGAAGATCTCCGGCAGCGCCGCCGGGAAGATGATGCGCGCGATCATGTCGAACGGACCGAGCGCCATGACGCGCCCGGTCTTCAGATAGACCCGCTTCACATTGCGCACCGCGGTCATGGTGAAGAGCGCGATCGGGATGATGCCGTGGATGGTGCCGAACGCCACTTTCGAGGACAGGCCGAGCCCGAAGGCCAGCAGCAGGATCGGATAGAGCGTGATCTTCGGGATCGAGTAGAGCGCCACCAGCATCGGCTCCAGCACGTCGCTGAGGAATCGGTTGGCGCCGAGCGTGAAGCCGATGGCAAGTCCGATCGCCACCGCCAGCAGCAAGGCGAGGCCGAAAGCCTTGCTGGTCTCGGCGAGATGCGCGGCGAACTGCGGCGTCGAGACGAACCTGGCGGTGAAGGCGAACGTCTCCAGTGGTGAGCGCAGCGCGATATCGCCGACGACCCAGTACAGCCCCTGCCACGCAATCAGCACGACCACGATCAGCGTCAGCGTGTTGCGCAGCATGTTGCCGGATTGCGGGTTCATCGCAGCCCCCGTCGCGCCATCAGCGCCTTCTCCCAGCGCGCGATCACCATGTTGATGCTGATCGAGACGATGAGGATCAAAAGGATGAGCGGATACATCACCGCATTGTCGAAATTGTTGTAGGCGAAGCTGATCTCGTAGCCCATGCCGCCATTGGACATGATGAATTCGGCGCCGATGATGCCGATCAGCGAATAGGCGACGGCGAGCTTGGCGCCGGTGAGGACATAGGGCGAGGCGCAGGGCAGCGTGACGCGAAGCGCGGTCTCCACCGGCCCCATATGGTTGATCCTGGCGGTCTTGAGCAGCACGTTCGGCACCCGGTCGAGGCCGTTCAGCGTGTTCACGATCACCGCGACCACGCCGAGCATGGCGCCGATGAAGATCTGCGGCGCATCGCCGAGGCCGAACAGGATGATCAGCATCGGATAGAAAGCGAACACCGGGATTGCGTAATAGGTGGCGAACAGCGGCTCCAGCGTGTCCCGCACCCGCCGCAGGCGATGGATGACGATGGCACTCGCGACGCCAAGCGCCATGGCGATGATGAACGCGATGAACGCATTGCCGAGCGTCTTGGCAATGGCGGCGTTGAGCGTGCCCGCGGCAAGCATCAGCACCAGATCGACGACGATGCGGTGCGGCGGCTGCATGGTCAGCTTGTCGATCACGCCGGTGAGGCAGAGCACCTCGAGCAGGATCACCAGCCCGGCAATGATCGCGATCCGCCAGAGGATGGGGTTCCTCATGCGATGACCCCGGACGCGACGACCTCCGATGTGGCGCCCGCGGGCGGCGCGGCCTCCACCTTGCCGATCGCCTTCATCGATTCCGCGCGCAGCGAGCGCCACAGCCGCGCGGTGATGGCGCCGAAATGCTCGTCCTGGACGATGCGGCTGTCGCGGTCCCGCGACCAGCCGGTCTCGACGATGTCGATCAGGCGGCCGGGCCGCGCCGACATCACGCCGATGCGGTCGGCCAGCATGGCGGCCTCGTCCAGCGCGTGGGTGATCAGGAACACGGTGGCGCCGGTCTTGCGCCAGAGGTTCAGCACCTCGTCGCCCATCAGCAGCCGCGTCTGCTGGTCGAGCGCGCCGAACGGCTCGTCGAGCAGGATGAGACGCGGCTCGGCGACGAGGGTGCGGGCGATGCAGACGCGCTGGCGCATGCCACCGGAGAGCTGTGCCGGAAAGCTGTTGGCGAAGGGCACCAGCCCCATCATCGCCAGCGCCTTCTCGATGCGCCGCGCCTTCTCGTCCGCCGCAATCCTCATGCGGCGGAGCCCGAAGGCGATGTTGTCGCGCACGCTTAGCCAGGGGAAGGAGGCATCCTCCTGGAACACCACACCGACGCCATCGGGGATCCGCCCCTCGATCGGCTTGCCCTCGAAGGCGACATCGCCGCGCGTCGCGGTGGAGAGCCCGGCCACCAGTTCGAGCAAGGTCGACTTGCCGCATCCCGAAGGGCCGACCACGGCGAAGAATTCGCCATGGCGCAATTCGAGATCGATGGGGCCGAGCGCATGGACGGTGTCAGCCGGCTTCCCGGTCCGGCTGAACACCTTGTCCACATTGCGCAACGAGACTTGTGCGGACAATGCGGCTTGCGCTGCCTGGGTCACGGTCACTTCAGAGCCTTCAGGTCGTCGGGCAGATAGCGGGTATCGACCATCTTCGAGATGTCGACGTCGCCCGAAATGGCGCCGACCATCTTCTGCACCTCGACGGCGCGGTTGAGGCCGTCCATGTGGATCTGCCCCGCGCCCCAATATTCGACGCCATTGGTGCGGCTGCCGACCAGGTTCTTGACCGCGGCAAGCGCCACATCCGGCTCCAGATTATAGACCTTGGCGATGATCGCGCTCGACTCTTCCGGGTTCGACGCCATGTAGGCGACCGCCTTGCGGCGAGCGCGGATCACCGCCTTGATGAACTCGTCCTTGCCGGCCGCACTGGCGCCGGCAGCGACGCCGAGCACATTGGCGATCGGCGGCAGCAGCTCGGAGGCCCGGGCGATGGGGCGGTATTTGTCCTTGAACTTGGACCAGAGCGGCTCGGGGATCGGCGCGATGTCGACAAGGCCGATATCGAGCGCGGCGACGCCCTCGCCGAAGCCGCCGGTCTTGACCAGCTCGACGTCCTCGGCCTTCAGACCGCCGGATTGCAGAACCAGCGTCGCCAGCGCCTGGCTGGTGGAGCGCGGATTGGTGTAGCCGAACTTCTTGCCCTTGAGATCCTTGACCGACTTGATCGAGGAATCCGGCTTCACCGCCCAGACGAACTCGGCGACGGTGAGCACGGTGTCGGCGACGATCTTGATGTCGGCGCCCTGCTGGACCGCGGCGATCACGGCGTTCGGATTGACCTCGGCATAGGGTGCGTTGCCGGCCAGCATGTTGCGCAAGG
This sequence comes from Starkeya sp. ORNL1, assembly GCF_012971745.1. Taxonomy (NCBI): domain Bacteria; kingdom Pseudomonadati; phylum Pseudomonadota; class Alphaproteobacteria; order Hyphomicrobiales; family Xanthobacteraceae; genus Starkeya; species Starkeya sp. ORNL1. Next base: position 4,672,343 of record NZ_CP048834.1, on the reverse strand, counting down.
TGGTGCCGCCGCCGGCGGAGGTCAGGATGCCGGTGACATTGGCGCCTTCCTCCTTGAAGAAGCCCTTCTCCTGCGCGACGGCATACGGCATGCCGTTGGCCGAGACGCCGTAATTGCTGACGACGATGTCCTCCGCCGCGACCGGGCCGGCCGCGAGCGCGAGGCCGAGCACGGCAAGGCCGGCCAATGGTTTGAACCGTTTCATCGTGGCGTTCATCTTATCCTCTCCTCCCTGTCCGCTCTTTGGCGGTTGGTCTTGATATCCGCAGCCGAACGGCAGCGGGTCCGGCTAATCCCGCTGCTGCGTTGCCTCGATCGCGCGCCAGCGCGCCAGGTCCACGGCCTTGTCCAATGTAGCGCGAACCGCTGCGCCGTCCGCCATCGGCGTGAGTGCGGCGGTGCCGTCGGCATGCTCGCGCAGGGCTTCCAGCCCATCACGCAGCGCGGCGACGACGCGAAAGATCAGGCTCGCCGGATACGACACCTGCATGAAGCCCATGGCGCCGAGTTCGGCCGGCGACAACCAGGGCGTATCGCCGCCCTCGAACATCGCGGCCGAGCAATAGCTGCCGCGGAAGGCGGCGCCGACGCGGCGATAATCTTCCTCAGTGCGCAGGCCGGCGATGAAAATGCCGTCGGCGCCCAGCTTCAGAAAACGCTCGGCGCGGCGCATCGCCGTATCGAGGCCGAGCGGTCCATAGGCATCGGTACGTCCGATGATGAAGGTCTCGGGATTGCCGCGGGCCGCGATCGCAGTGCGCAGCTTGGCTTCGATGACAGCTTCATCCACCACCGCGGCCGCCTTGTCGGCGCGCTGCTGCTTGCTGTCGCGATCCTGGTCCTCGATCAGGAAGCCGCCGACGCCAATCGCCTCATAGGCGGCGACGAGACGGGCGACGCTCTTCACATCGCCATAGCCGTCATCGGCATCGGCCAGGAACGGGATGCTGGTGGCGGCCGCGATGTCGCTTATGCCCTGGGTCATGTCGGTAAGTCCGATCAGCCCGATGTCAGGATAGGCATGGCGCGCCGCCAGCATGGCCGAACCGCCAATGGCGAAGGCGTGGAAGCCGGCCTGCTCGATCAACCGCGCCGAAAGCGCATCATGGGCCAGCGGCGTGACCAGCGGGGTCTCGCGAGCGAGCGCATCGCGTATGCTTGAACGTTTCACGATGCGGCGCTCCGCTGCAGCGTTGCCGGGAACAGCCAGTCGCTCGCTCCCTTTGCCGCCGCATAATGGGTTTCAATGGCGTCCTGATGCTGCAAGGTCACCGCGATCTCGTCGTCACCGCGCATCAGCGCCTGCACGCGCGAAGCGGGGATGCGGAAGCCACGCGAGGTGCCGTCCGGTCCGGTGACGGTGGCACCGGCGAGATCGACGCGGAAGCGCGGCGCGGCTTCATTAGCCTCGACCGCGACTTTCAGCGCCTGGAAGGTCGCGGGATCGACGATCGCTGCGACCAGCCCGTTGCGGAACGCGTTCTCATAGAAGATGTCGGCGAAGCTCGGCGCCAGCACGCAACCGATGCCATAGCTCAGCAGCGCCCACACCGCGGCCTCGCGCGACGACCCGCAGCCGAAATTCTCGTCCGCCAGCAGGAGCTTCGCCTCGCGGAACGGCGCGCGGTTCAGCACGAAATCCGGCTTCTCGTTGCCGGCTTCGTCATAGCGATGGCCGCCGAACAGGCCCTTGCCGAGTTCGGCCGATGCTGTGCGCAGATACACCGAGGGGATGATCGCATCGGTGTTGATATTGGCGAGCGGCATAAGCGCCATCACGCCTTCGACCGTCGAGACCGGTTCTCTCATTGCACCAGATCCTCGCGGATGTCGGTGATATGGCCGGCGAGCGCGGCGGCCGCGACCATGACCGGGCTGGCCAGATGGGTGCGGCTGCGCGGGCCCTGGCGGTTCTCGAAATTGCGGTTGCTGGTGGCGATGCAACGCGAGCCCGGCGCCACGACGTCGTCATTGATGCTGACGCACATCGAGCAGCCGGCCTCGCGCCATTCGAAACCGGCGGCGCGGAAGATCTGATCCAGCCCGCGCGCCTCGGCCTCGCGCTTCACCGACATCGAGCCGGGCACGACGAGGCCGCGAACGTTCGGCGAGACCTTGCGCCCTTTCACCACATAGGCGGCGGCTTCGAGATCGGAGATCCGGGAATTGGTGCAGGAGCCGATGAAGGCGACGTCGATCGGAATGCCTTTGAGCGGCGTTCCCGGCTCCAGCCCCATATAATTGAGCGCCTGGGCGATGCTGTCGCGGCGCCTCGCATCCGGCAGCGTCGCCGGATCCGGCACGTGCTCGCTGACGCCGGCGACATGCTCCGGCGTTGTCCCCCAGGTCACCTGCGGCGCGATGCTGTCGCAATCGATCAGCACGTCGCGTTCGAACGGCGCGCCCTGGTCGCTGCGCAGCGTGCGCCAGCGTTGCACCGCGCGCTCATACGCCTCGCCCGTCGGCGCGAACTCCCGGCCCTTCACATAGGCGAAGGTCTTCTCGTCGGGCGCGATCAGCCCGAGCCGCGCGCCCAGCTCGATCGACATGTTGCACACCGTCAGCCGCGACTCGACCGAGAGCGCCTCGATCGCCGGGCCGGCATATTCGACCGCGCAGCCGCGCCCGCCGGCAACGCCGAGTTCGCCCATGGCACGCAGGATCAGGTCCTTGGCGAAGATGCCGGTGCCGGCCTTGCCCTCGAAGCGCACCCGCATGTTGCGCGGCCGGGTCAGCGCCAGCGTCTGCGTCGCCAGCACGTGCTCGACCTCGCTGGTGCCGACGCCGATGCCAAGCGCGCCGAGGCCGCCGACCGTCGAGGTATGGCTGTCGCCGCAGGCGAGGATGCTCCCCGGCAGCGCGAAGCCGAGTTCCGGCGCGATGACGTGGACGATGCCCTGGCGCGGATCATCGATGCCGAAATGCTGGACGCGGCTGGCATAGGCATTGGCGCGCATCAGCATCATCAGTTCGCGCCCGCCGGCATAGCTGTCCTCGTCGCGGCCCGGACGGGTCGAGACGACGTGATCCTGGGTGGCGATGGTGAGTTCGGGATGACGAACCGGGCGGTCGGAGCGCTTCAGGCCGGCGAAGGCGATGGCGCTGGTGGTTTCCTGCAGCACATGGCGGTCGACGAAGACCAGGTCGCGGCCATCGTCAAGCCGCGCCACCAGATGGGCGTTCCAGATCTTGTCGAAGGCGGTAGCGGGCTCAGTCGCCATGGCGAGACCACGCATTGCAAGCATCGTCGGATTGAGCATGCGGACAGCAGCCCGCGATCCACGAAAGCCGTGGCATGATTTTTCCTCCCAGTCCGGCGATTGGTCCCGCCGTCGCTTATTTTCCCGCCGCTTCGCACTGCACCATGCGGTTGCGCGTTTGCGACCTGATTTTAAGTTAGCGTAATATCAATATACGGCTGCCGCATAGGCACAATTTGCGCAGCCTTCCATGAGGAAAACTCAGAGCATGAATCGCCGGCTTCTCCCCCTGAATGCGTTGCGGGCCTTCGAGGCGACCGCCCGCAATGGCAGCCTGACACGGGCCGCGCAGGAACTCTCGGTGACGCAGGGCGCGGTCAGCCGGCATGTCACCCAGCTGGAGAACTGGCTCGGCGTGCGGCTTTGCATGCGGGTGCGCCGCGGCATCGAGATGACCCCGCAAGGCGCCGCCTATGCCGCGGCGCTGCGCTCGGCCTTCGACCAGATCGAGGCGCAGACCCAGCGGCTGCGGGCGCGCTCGATCGAGAACACCTTGCGCATCAAGCTGCCGCCGACCTTCGCCATTCGCTGGTTCGTGCCCCGGCTGGCGCGGTTCCACGCGCTGCACCGGCATATCGATGTGCAGATCACCACCTCGCACCAGCAGGTCGAGTTCGACCGCGACGACGTCGATCTCTGCATCCATTCCGGGGTGACGCCGATCCCCGGCGCACTATGCCGCCGGCTGTTCGGCGAGATCCTGCTCCCCGTCTGCAGCCCCGGCCTGTTCAAGTCGGCGCCGGCGCCGTGCGAGCCCGCCGACCTCGCCCGCTTCGTGCTGCTGTGTTCGATGCACCGCGCCTCCGACTGGCCGGACTGGCTCGACGCCGCGGGCGTGAAGTCGATCGACGGCAATAGCGGACTGAAATTCGAGAACTCCGCACTGGCCTATCAGGCCGCCACCGATGAGCTCGGCATCGTCATGGCGCAGCGTGCCTTCGTGGAGGACGATCTGCGCTCGGGCCGGCTGGTCGCCCCCCTCGCGCTCCGGGTGCACACGGCGAGCAGTTATTTCCTGGCCTATCCGAAAGCACGCCGGGACTCGCCGCTGATCCAGGCCTTCGAGCAATGGATCGTGGAGGAGACGGCGGAGATGGAAGAGGCGATCGCGCAACCGCAGCCGCCGCCGCAGACGACCATCAAGCGTCGCTCGCGGTCCGGCCAGGCTTCAGTCGGCGGCGGGGCCCTGGGTAAGCGCATAGTGGGCTGAGATGCGCGCGGCGCACGCCATGACCAGTTCGGGATAGCGGGCTTCCGCCGCCGGATCGAAGCGATATTTCGGCACGCTGATGCTCATCGCGCCGACCGGGCGGCCGGACCTATTGAGTATGGCAGCGCCCAGGCACTGGATGCCCGGCTCGGTCTCCTCGCCATCGACGGCGTAACCCTGCAACTGCGCCCGCTTCAGCGCCTCCTCCAGATCCTTGCGCCGCGTGATGGTCTGCGGTGTCATCCGCGGGAGCTTCAGCCGGCTCAGCAGCGCCGCCCGCTCCTCATCCGGCAGCGCGGCGAGATAGGCCTTTCCGACCGAGCTGGCGTGCAGCATCACCCGGGTTCCAACCCGCGAGGTCATGCGCACCGCCTGCGGGCTTTCCAGCTTGTCGATATAGACCATCGCGATGTCGCTCGGCACGGCGAGGTGCACGGTCTCGCCGGTGATGTCCCGCAAGTGCTGGATGTCGTCTTTGGCGAGGGCGCGCAGATCGAACTTCGCCCAGCTTTGCGACGCGAGGCTGATAAGGCGGGGGCCGAGCACAAGACGATCCGCCTCGCCAAGAAACCCCTCGGCCCGCAAGGCGGCGACGATGCGATAGACCGTCGCCCGCGGCATGCGTGCCCGGGCGACGAGTTCGGCCATGCCGAGCTCTTCCGGCGCATCGGCGATGATCTGCAGCACCGCGACGAATTTGGAGAACGCCGCGGTGCCGGGCACCTGCGCGCGGGTCGTCTCGCTTCCATCCATCGGTGCAATCATTCCCACGCTTGCGTTCCCGCGCTTGACTTCGCGCCCGAAGCAAAACCAAATGTACCACGAAATGGGCAGATGTCCATATTATGGACATTTTGAGCAATGTGGATTGTTACATGACCGAGCTGTCTTCCGTCGCCAGTGAGAAGTGGCAGCCCTACAAGCATCCCCAGCCCAAGGAATCCCCGCCGGAGCTGGTCATTCCCAACGCCATCCCGAAGGATGAGCGCATCTGGGTGCCGGTCGAGGAGAATGTCTGGTTCCGTCCGCTGTGCCTGTGCGTGTCGCGCGGCTACTGGATGAACCTGTTGCGGGTGCGCAAGTCCGGCGTGCTGTCGCGGCATCGCCACCCGATGCCGGTCCATGCCTATGTGATCAAGGGCGAGTGGCGCTATCTGGAACATGACTGGATCGCGACCGAGGGCAGCTATGCCTATGAAGCTCCCGGCGAAACCCACACGCTGGTGGTCGATCCGCATGTCGAGGAGATGATCACGCTGTTCCAGGTGAACGGCGCGATGATCTATGTCGATCCGGACGGCCGCAACACCGGCTATGATGACGTCTTCACCCGCCTCGACAAATGCCGCGCGCACTATGCGCAGAACGGCCTCGGCGCGGACTATGTCGACCAGTTCATTCGCTGAACCGGCCCTGCCGCCCACGGTTCCCCGTCAGCTCCGCCAGCCGGTGAAGGTGCGGCGTCCCGCGCGATTGCCGGTGCGGCCCAGCGTCGACTGGCAATCATGACGGACATGGACCAGAGTGACGCTCGCCGCGCGCCGCTCGCCCTTGCCGGCGCTGTCCTGGCGCCGGCGTGGAAGCCGCAGCAGCGTACCCGGCGGGAAGAACGATCCTCCATTCATGATGAAGGACAGGGCCTGGAGCGCGATGACCGGCTTGGTGCTGGTCGGTATGAAGCCCTGGGCGCCGCCGCGAAAGGCGATGACGACCTCTTCGGCGTCGTCGCGATCGGCCACGACAACCAGCGGTGAATCCGGAAACCGTTCCTTGAACCGCCTCATCCAGTCCAGCGTATCGGGCAGCGCGACCGACTGAAAGCCGAGATTGAGCATGCCGAGCGCGCATGTCGTGCCGTCCTCGATCAACTCGTAGCCGAGCGCCGGATCGACCGCGCGAAGCTCCACACGGTGGGCCCCCGCCCACTCACCCATCAGGCTGAGCACGCCTGCCCGCCTGAGTTCCAGCGCATCGGCGACAACCACGAGCGGGCGCCGGTCCAGTGCCGCGGATTCGGATACGGCAGCCACCTGAGCTTCTCCGATTCCATATCGGCCCGCACCCGGCAGGACTCCGCGATGGAGTCGGAACGATCGTCCGGTTGCAATGCAAGCCACCTGGCCGCCAGCGATCTGCTGGCGCGGAGAAATTATATTTTATCGGCTGATGAACAAAACGACACATAAGTATTAATAGACTATAGGTGCTACAGCCGATGTATCGGCGAGCAATTAATGCTGTCCGATCTCGATGACAGGGCGAAACCCACCGCCCGACACCATGGCGGGCTGGGATCCAGAGACGATCGCCTGATCGTCACGCCTGGCCGATGGCGGAAATTGCCGGTTGCCCGGGGGTGAGCCCCCCTTCGACAGCTTCGTCGCCATCATTGGCCGAAAGGCCCATTTCCAGCGCGCACAGGGCGGCCTGGGTGCGATTGCATGCGCCGAGTTTGCGCATGATCTGGCGGACATGAACCTTGACGGTGGATTCGCACATGCGCAGTTCGCGCGCGATCCGCTTGTTGGACTGGCCTTGCTGGAGCAGCTTCAGCACCGCGTGCTGGCGCTGCGTCAGGCCATTGCCCGAAAGGCTGAGGTGAGCGGTAGCGAGCGGGATGGCGTCGCGCCATTCACCTACGCCCGGCACGTCCGATACCTCCAGCAATGCATCCGGCGGAAAGAAGACACCTCCCCCGATGATGAAGTCCAACGCCCGGAGCATCACGTGGGGGTCCATGCGCGAACTGATGAACCCTCGCGCCCCGGCCCGCAGCGTCGCGATCACATCCCCCGCGCCATCCCGGTCCGACATGATGACCAGCGGCACGTTCGGCATGCGCTGGCGCAGTTCTTCCATCTGTTCCTGTATGGCGGATACCTCGACCGAGCTCGCCCCGACATTCATCACCACGAGCCGTATATCGGCGGCGACATCGTCGAGTTCGTGTATCGGCACATGGTCGAGAGCATCGAGCGCGAAGTGCCCTTCCGACGCCCACGCTTCGAGGAACTTTTTCAGGCTTGCACGTCGGAGTGCAAAGTCATCGATCAACAATATATGTGGCTCTCTTATGCCACCTTGATCGTCTATGCTCATCTGACGTCTCCTCGGATTCCGAGAATCCTCGATCTGAAGCGTGCGCCAAGATCCGTGTATTCCGGGGATTAGAGAACGGCAGACTGGAGTTCGCCCCCCAAGAATACCGCTGGACGCAGCCGGCGCCCGTGTCTCGACGGCGATGACATGCCCTGAAACCACGGAAACCATCAGGGGGATGGAGATCCGTCGCGCACAAGGCGGGCAGCTGGTGGCGCGTCCGCATGCGCGCCCCCACGCCGCCATCAAGCATCGCCACGTTTCCGCATGATCTTACCTCTCATTCCTTATGTTCCTGCACCAGGAATCCGCTCAAATTCGACGATTCTCCTAGGTAAGCTTACAGATCGCTTATCGGAGAACCACGCAACGCTCGACACTTGATTGTTTTTGCGCAAAGCATGTATTTCAATATCAACCACAATATCAGATTATACACAGTTTTCTTTGCAGTGAAATAGCGACTTTCCAAGCTCTTGCTTACGAACGGAAAAGCCTTGTCAATGAACGTTGCGGCAGGCAGGACGGGCTACCAAGCGGTGCAGGTTCACACCTCGCGGAAGCTGCGCCGCCACGCATCGCGGAACGGCTCGATGAGGTAGTCGATCATCGTGCGCTCCTGGGTGACGATCAGCACCTCCGCCGGCATGCCGGGGACCAGCACGACCAGGGAGCCCAGCTGTTCCATCTCGCTGCGGTCGACCTCTACCCGCGCCATGTAATAGGGCGTGCTGCTCTCCGGATCGACCAGGCGATCGGCCGATACGCTCTTCACCACCCCATCTATCCGCGGCATGGCCCGCTTGGAGAACGCCGTCAGGTGCACCTGGGCCGCGAGCCCGGGATGTACGACATCGATATCCGTCGGCGAGACACGCGCCTCGATGAGCAACCTCTCTTCGTCGGGCACGATATCGACGATCGGCTCGCCGGCGCGAATGACCCCGCCGACCGTCTTGAACCGAAGGTTCACCACCGTCCCGCTGATCGGCGCCGTCACCGAAGTGCGCGCCAGCACGTCGCGACTGACCTGCACGCGCTCGGTGACCGCGGCAAGCTCGACCCGCGCCTTGTCCAACTGGTCGGAAATCTGGTCGGCGCGTTCGGCGTCGAGCTGGAGGAGTTGCGAGCGGGTCTCGCCGATCTGTTGCTCGGCGCGTGCGACCATGCCGCGATATTCGCCGCGCTCTCCTTCGATCGAGGCCTGCGCCCGCTCGAGCGCCAGCAGATCCGGCTTTCGGATCAGCGCCTTGCTGAACAGATGCCGCTTGTCGTCGAGCTCCTGGGCGATGAAGCCGAGTTGCGCCACAGCGCTCTTCGCCTGCGCTTCGAGCGCATTGATCTGCTGCAACGATTGCTCGATGCGTTGGGCCAGCACCTCGCGCCGCATCTCGTGCGCCGCCCGGCGCGTCGCGAATATGGTGCGCTGGCCCTCAATGATCATCGCCAGTTCCGGACCGAGCCGCGCCTCGCTCAGTTCGTCCGGAAAGGTGATTTCCCGTGCGTTGTTCTGCTCGGCACGAAGCCGCGCCTGCAAGGCGAGCAGTGTGTAATACTGATTGAGCTGCGAATTGAGCACGGTTTCGACCTGAACCCGCTCGAGCATGACCAGCGGCTGGTTGGCCGTGACCTTGTCGCCGTCACGCACCTTCAGGCTCGCTATGATCCCGCCTTCGAGGTGCTGGACGGTGCGCCGGCTGCCGTCGGGGCTGATGATGCCGGGGGCAATGGCCCCTCCGGCCAGCTTCGCGGTCAGGCCCCAAAGCGCGAAGCCGCCCATGAAGATGACGATCAGCAGGAAGCCCGCGCGCTGCGGCCCTCTTATGTCATTGCGCAGCGTGACCGCGTCGCTTGGTTCGTGGACATAGGCGGGCTGGCGCTTCTGGATGACGATCGATTTCGCGTTGTTCATGCCCGGCTCCTGTATTTCCAGGATGGATCGATCGCGCCGGCCTCTACATCAGGTCGGCGCGGGAACGGGCGCCTGCGCCTCACGTCGCGCGGCATTGCCGGATGTCACGATCCGCAACCGCTGCAGCGCCTCGTCGCGCGGGGCGAACAGCTCCACGCGCCCCTCCTTCAGCACCAGGATCTTGTCGGCCTGGGCGAGGGTCGAGGGACGATGTCCCACGATCAGCAAGGTCGAGCCGCGCTGCTTCATCTCCTCGATCGTGGCGGCAAGGGCCGCCTCGCCGACCTGATCCAGATTGGCATTGGGCTCGTCCAGCACGATCAGGCGCGGCGCTCCATAGACCGCCCGCGCGAGGCCGAGACGTTGCCGCTGCCCGCCGGACAGGCGCATGCCGCCGTCACCGATCGGCGTGTCGTAGCCCTGCGGCAAATGCTGGATCATCTCGTGGGCATGCGCCATCATCGCCGCCTCGATCACCGCACGGTCGTCGACATCGCCCATGCGCGCGATGTTCTCGCGCACGGTGCCGGGGAACAGCTCCACATCCTGCGGCAGATAGCCGAGATGACAGCCGAGCTCGTCCGGATCCCAATGGCTTAGTTCCGAGCCGTCCAGCCGGATCTCGCCGCTGCCGGGCCGGGCGATGCCCGTGAGGATGCGGCACAGCGTGCTCTTGCCGCTCGCCGATGGGCCGATGACGGCGATCGCCTCGCCGGGCCGCGCATCGAACGACACCTGCTGGAGCACCGGCGCCGCGGCGCCCGGCGGGGTGAAGGTGACGTGATCGAGCGAGACCACCCCCACCGGCACTGGCAGGCGGGCGCGCCGGCGTTCTTCCGGCATGGCCTGCAAGCGCGTCTTCAGCCGCCCGTAGGAAATACGGGCGAGCCCGAAATTGCGCCACGTGCTCATTGCCATTTCGACCGGCGCCAGCGCACGGCCGAGCAGGATGGACGAGGCGATCATGGCGCCGCCTGACAATTCGCCGGCAAGCACCAGATAGGCGCCGAGGCCGAGAATGGCCGATTGCATGAACATGCGGGCGAACTTGGTGAAGCCAAGCAGGAGGCCATTGCGCTCGTAGGTCTGCTTCGAGGCCGAGGTGGCGGCCTCGTTCATGTTTCGCCAGCGATCCACCAGCGCCGGCAGCATGCCCATGGCACGCACCACCTCGGCATTGCGTATGGTGACTTCCGCCTGTTGCGTCGCCGCGATCTGGGCGAGGTTGGACTTCTGGTTGGTGCCGCGCGTAGTGGCTTCGTTGGCCAGGCCCATTACCAGCAGCAGCACCGCCGCACTGACGGCGAGAATGCCGAGGCTCGGGTGCAGCATCCAGATCAGCGCGAGAAAAACCGGTGTCCAGGGAGCGTCGAAGAACACCGTCATGCCGGGCGACGCGATGAACCCCTGGATCTGCGCGATATCCCGCAGCGGCTGGGCGCCGGAACTATCACCGAGCAGCCGCGTCCGCACACAATGGGCGAGGTAGACGGGGCCCAGCCGATCGGTGAGCCAGCAGCTCATGCGCACCATCATGCTGCTGCGCAGGCTGTCCAGCAGCCCGATCAGCAGCATTGCCGCCGCGGTCAACCCGGTCAGCATGACCAGCGTATTGACGCTGCCGGTGACCATCACGCGGTCATAGACCTGCAGCATGTAGATCGGTGACGACAGCATCAGTATGTTGATCGCCAGGCTGAAGAAGCCAAGCATCCATACCATCGACCGACAGTCGGCAACGGCCTGCTGCAGGTCGTTCTCCCGCCGGCCGCCGGTCTTAGCGAAACGCCTGAACATGGTCCGCCCCCCTTGCGTGGCGCCGTGTGGAAGCCCTCCTGCACGTCCTCAGGCGATCAGGTTGGCATCGACGAACAGGTCATTGGCGATCAGCGTGTCGGCGGCGGTCTGCGCCGCGGCGAGGTCGGCGGTCGAGCCGACCACGACAAAGGTGGTGTGCGTGGCGCCAATCAATTGCAGGGCGAGCGTCGGATCGGCCTCGCCGAACACCTGAACCAGCGTCGGCGCCTGCGTCAGGCTGTTGACGAAGATATCCTCGCCCGTCTCGTAGCCCTGGATCAGATTGGTTCCCGCGAGAATGCGGTAGGTATCCGCACCCGCCGTGCCCCCGTCGTCCACGCCGTCGCCGTAGATCGTCTTCGTCCCTGTCCCATTCGCTACCAGGATGTCCGCGCCGCTGCCGCCGCGCAGGGTGTCGTTGCCGTCGCCGCTCACCAGCGTGTTGCTTGCCGTGCTGCCCGTCAGCACGTCGCTGAACGAGGATCCGGTGAGATTTTCGATGGTGTTGATGATGTCGCCCTGGGCGTCACCGCCGGCGCCGACCGTCGCGGCCGCCGGATTGGCGGTGAGGGTGACCGTCACACCGGCTGAGGAGCCGGTATAATCGGCCGTGTCGATACCGGCGCCGCCGACCAGAGTGTCAGCGCCGGCACCGCCGCGCAGCACGTTGTTTGCCGTGCTGCCGGTGAGCGTGTCTGCGAAGGACGAGCCGGTGATATTTTCCATGGTGTTGATGATGTCGCCTGCGGCGTCGCCACCGGCACCGACCGTCGCGCTTGCCGGATTGGCGGTGAGGGTGACCTGCACTGCGGCCGACGAGCCGGTGTAGTCGACCGTGTCGATGCCGTCGCCGCCGACCAGCGTGTCGGCGCCGGCGCCGCCGCGCAGCACATTGTTCGCCGTGCTGCCGGTCAGCGTGTCGGCGAAGGACGAACCGGTGATATTTTCCATGGTGTTGATGATGTCGCCCGCGGCATCGCCGCCGGCACCGACCGTCGCGTTTGCCGGATTGGCGGTGAGGGTCACCTGCACCGCGGCCGAGGAGCCTGTGTAGTCGACGGTGTCGTTGCCGTCGCCGCCGACCAGCGTGTCGGCGCCGGCGCCGCCGCGCAGCACGTTGTTCGCTGTGCTGCCGGTCAGCGTGTCGTTGAAGGACGAGCCGATCAGGTTCTCGATGGTGTTGATCACGTCGCCCGCGGCGTCGCCACCGGCACCGATCGTCGCGTTTGCCGGATTGGCGGTGAGAGTGACCTGCACCGCGGCTGCGGAGCCAGTATAGTCGGCGGTGTCGTTGCCATCGCCGCCGACCAGCGTGTCGGCGCCGGCGCCGCCGCGCAGCGTATCGTCGCCGGCTGCACCTTGAAGATTGTTGACGCCGGTGCTGCCGACGAGTGTGTCGTTGAAGGAGGAGCCGATCAGGTTCTCGATGGTATTGATCACGTCACCCTGGGCGTCGCCGCCGGCGCCGATGGTGGCGGCCGCCGGATTGGCGGTGAGGGCAACCTGCACCGCGGCTGACGAGCCGGTATAGTCGGCGGTATCGACGCCGTCGCCGCCGATCAGCGTGTCGGCGCCGGCACCGCCGCGCAGCACGTTGTTTCCGGTGCTGCCGGTGAGCGTATCGACGAAGGCGGAGCCGATCAGGCTCTCGATGGAGCTCAGCTGGTCGCCCTGCGCGTCGCCGCCCGAGCCGATCGTGGTGCCCGTCGCGCTCAGCGCAACCGTCACGCCGGCCGCCGAGGTGGAATAGCTCGCCGTATCCGTGCCGTCGCCGCCGATCAGCACGTCCGCGCCACCCTGGCCGCGCAACAGATCGCTGCCCGCCCCGCCTTCGAGGCGGTTGACCCCGATGTTGCCAACGAGGGTATCGCCGAGCGCCGAACCGGTCAGGTTCTCGATCTGGCTGAGCAGGTCGCCCTGCGCGTCGCCGCCGGTGCCCATGGTTGCGATGTTCGGGTCGTCGCTGTCGCCCAGACCCACGGTCACTGCGGCCGCCGAAGTCGAGTAGTCGGCGGTATCAATGCCCGCGCCGCCAATCAGCCGGTCCGCGGCCGCGCCGCCGCGCAGACTGTCATTGCCCGCCCCGCCTTCCAGCCGGTTGGCGACGGCGCTGCCGGTCAACACGTCGTTGAAGGCGGAGCCGATGAGATTTTCCATGTCGGTAAGCTGGTCGCCCTGCGCGTCGCCGCCCGAGCCGATCGTCGTTGCCGCCGCATCGAGCGCGACGGTGACGGCAGCGGACGAGGTGGAGTACTCCGCTGTGTCGACACCCGCATTGCCATCCATGATGTCGGCGCCCGCACCTCCGACGAAGGTGTCGCCGAATTCGCTGCCGCTGAAGCTGTCGGCGAGGGACGATCCGATGATGCGCTCGACAAGTTGCAGCGTGTCGCCTTCCGCGTCGCCGCCGGTGCCGGTACCGGCGATGGTCGGATCGGCCACCGTCGCATTCAGCACGATGTTCACGCCCGCCTCGGAGGCCGAATAGTCCGCGGTATCGAAGCCGCCCTGGCCGACCAGCGCGTCTGCGCCGCCGAGCCCAGCCAGCGTGTTGTTGCCGGTGTCGCCGACCAGTATGTCGTTGAACGCCGAACCGGTCAGATTCTCGATGGCCGTCAGCGTATCGCCAGTCGCCGCACCCGAGGTGAGGCCATTGAGCAGGTCGATGCCGACCGGGCCGCCCGCGGCGGAATAGTTCGCGGTGTCGATGCCGTCGCCGCCATCCATGATGTCGGCGCCGTTACCTCCTGCCAGCTGATCGTCGCCGGCATCGCCATGGAGGGTGTCGTCGTCATCGCCGCCGTCGAGCGTGTCGTTGCCATCGTTGCCGTTCAGGGTGTCGGTGCCGGTACTGCCCCGCATCACATCGTTGCCGGCGCCGCCGGACATCTGGTCCGCGCCGTCGCTGGCATCCATCTCGTCGTCGCCGTCGCCGCCATCGAGCACGTCGTCGCCGAGCGAGGCGTTGAGATAGTCGGCTCCCGCACCGCCGCGCAGCGTGTCATTGCCGAAGCCGGAGAGCATCTGATCGTCGCCGCCGCCGCCGTCGAGCAGGTCGTCGCCGTCGCCGCCAGTGAGCGTGTCGTTGCCCATCCCGCCATAGACGCTGTCGTTGCCGAAGCTGCCGACCAGCGTGTCGTTGCCGCCGCCGCCGAAGATCTGATCGTCGCCGAAGCCGCCGTCGAGCGTGTCGTCGCCGCCCGCGGTCGCCGTGTTCACGCCATCGGGGATGCCGTCGCCATCGTCGTCATCGGGAACGCCATTGCCGTCGACATCGACGATGGCGTCGCCGATCAGCGTGTCGTTGCCGTTGAGGCCACGCAGTACGTCCTTGCCGAGGTTGCCGATGAGGCGATTGTCGAGCGCATTGCCGGTCAGGACGTCGTTACTGTTGGAGCCGATGAGATTCTCGATGCTCGACAGGATATCGCCACTGGCATCGCCGCCATTGCCCCGCGCCGTGTTGGTGGGGTCGCTCGGCAGGCTGATGATCACCGCCGCGCTGGAGGTCGAATAGTCGGCCGTATCGTTGCCGTCGCCACCATTGAGCGCATCGGCGCCCGCACCGCCGCGCAGCAGGTCGTTGCCGGCTCCGGCGTTCAGCGTGTCGGTGCCAATGCCACCGTCCAGAATGTCGTCGCTCTCGGCCGCGGTGAGGCGGTCATTGCCGGTACCACCATCGAGATAGTCGCCACCGGTCGTGCCGGCCCTGACCGTGATGGTGTCATTGCCGCCCATACCCTGGATCTTGAACCGCCCGTTGGCGGTGTGCTCGTAGGTGTTGTCGAGGTTGGTGAGCGGGACGGTCTGATACGCCACCGGCGTCGTCGCAGCCAACGCCAGGGCTTGCGCGGGCGCCGCCATCAGGGTGGACATCGCCGCCAGTGTCCCGGCCTCGCTGGTGCCGGCCGCCGGCTGAGAAACGGGCGTTGCGCTCGGTTCTCCCGTGACGTGCCCGGAAACCGTCGGCATGAATTTCCGGGTGATCCTGATGGACATCGCCATGACCGCCTCCCGTGGCCGCCCGTCCGGGCGGGTTGCTCCATTCTCCAAGCGTAGGTGGCAGGAGCCGGCGACAACAACGGCACAACAGGCGAGGCGCCGTAGGTGGTAGAGAGCTTCCCGCTCAACCTGCCGGACTACCCCTTCTTTGCCGTCAAGTGCCCACCAGCATCAGCCTTATGGAGAGGGGCGAGCTACCCCGACACGCGTAAAGCCCCGGACGGGGAATGCCCGCCCGGGGCTTCGCAGTGGCAAGTGTCGCCGGAGGGCCCGCCGTCTGGACGGCGTTCGGCAGCGGCGTGGAATGGCGAGCGATCAATCAGTGATCGCGAACCCGGTGAGGACGAGGCTCGACAGATCGTCCGTCGTGAGGACGGACAAATTGGTCTCCACCGCGGTGTTGTCACCGACGGCTTCCACATCGATGTTGAAGAACACCGAGTTCTCATGGAGCTCGATATCCGGATCGATGCAGTAAGAGACATACGCGTCGCTGTAGTACGTGTTGTCGGTGTCGAAGTCGAGGTCGATATATGCGTCGAACTTTACTTCGACGTCTTTTTCAAACTCGAATCCAGGATCGTCGTGAGGTGTGGGCCAAGGAAAAGTCATCGTCATGGTAACCTCCCATCCCTTATTATCGACATTGCATCGACGAGATAACGCTACGTCCGGTAGAATTTGAGGTCAAAGGAGAAACAGTCTATTAAAACTAACGGAGTATACTTGGGATCGAACGGATACCTTTAAGTTCAATCAGTGCCGGAACCACGTCAGATACATCGAAAGCGTAAAGCGCTGCGCCACACGAAGCCGGCGCGGGCTCATGCGATGGTCGTCGAGGCGTCCGCATCGAAGAGGTGGTGGCCGAACCAGCCGCCATCTGCCAAACCGACCAGATCGTGAGCTACCCACTCGTTCCACGGAGGGGCATCCTCCTTGCCGTCCGCGGGGGACGGAGTCTCGCTATTCCCATCATCGCGATGCCGGTCCTGGACACGCGAGTCATTGTCCCGGTCTCGCCAGTCATTGTCCCGGTCCATCCGTGACCGGGCGTCATTGTCCCGATCAAGGGAGCAGACGGGCTTGCGCGGAGTATTGCACTGGCTGACCACAAGGACGTCGTTCGTGGCCTCCGCGCTCATCACGGAGGTAATACTGGAAAGAGCGTCCTCGACGCTGAGTGCTTCCAGGGCGACATCGACGAGGGTGTTGTCGCCGGTCGCGACATTCGAGATGTCGTAGATGGCGATATTGCCGTCGACATTCGCCGGTGGCGCGTCGAAGACGAAGTTCTCGTCCACTTCGATCACGATGGGACCGCCGCGCGGCATCATCCCTTTTATGTCGATCGCCCAATAGGTGGTGACCAACTGCTCCGCACTCCACGCCTCGCCGTCCAGCGTCCCGGAGCCCGTGGTCTTCGCGGTGTATATGAAGATCACGTCGGCATCGGCGATCCCGACGAGATTGTCCGTCGAGGCCGTTGCGAGATCGTCCTCGGGACCACTGGCGAACGCGGAGAGCGCAATTGTGCCAGTGGCGAGCGTGCCCCAATCGAAAGCGGTGAGCTGACACGCGGCCTCCTCCGACACCAGCGTGTCCACCCCTGTGGCAAGCACCGAGGAACTGACGGTGAGAGTGAGGGGATCGTCGTTTCGCTCGCGTACCCAACACGCCGGTGGCATGCGGAAGCCCGGTCCCATGTCCTGAAATGGAGGCGCATAGGTGGTCAGGATGTTCGATATGGCGTCTCGGCCGAGGTTCATGACGTCCTCCGATCGCACGCGATCCTCAACGTTTGAGATCCTCCCCGATTCATACGATTGCAACGGCCGATTAAGAACAAGGCAATGGAGCATCGACCTGCCGGTGTAGAACTACGCCGTATCGCCATCCCCCGCATGCGCCGATGCGCGGATGGTATCCGCCTTTCGGAGCGTGGCCGCGTCATGGAGACCGGGGGCATGGACGGCGGCCTATACAACCGTATGGGGTGAGCCGACCCATCGCCTAGCCGCCTATATCGTCGTTCAATGTCGAGACTGTATTCAAGGCCGTAGATTTGGGTCGTCATCGCAGCACAGCAAGATCTGTGCGAGCAGGAGAGACGACCATGTACCTCAAGGCGCTTCCCATCCTCCTCTTCTCCGGCCTGATTGCAGGCGCCGCCCTTTCCAATGCCGATGCCGCCACGGTACGCCGAGTCCCCTTGCCGCCGCAGTATGAGGCCTATGGCGCCGATCCGTGGGCCGCGGCCAATGGCGACACCGCCATTGAACTGCAGTCCGGCGACGACCAGGGCAATCACGCATTCAGCCATGGTGACGGCGTGCACGAGGGTCACAGCGGTCACGGCGGCGGCCATCGCTGAGATACCGACATCCCGCCGTTCGTGAAGCGACGATCAGGCGGGGAGAAGAACACCAGAGCATGCTCCACAGGAGTTGGAAGACTCTTGTGGAACATGACCAATAGGGAGTCCTGCCATGTTCTCGCATAATCTTCGTCGAAGCCTGCTTCGTCGAAACCTGCCATTGATCTCATCTGGCCTGCTGCTGATCAGCGTCGGCATGATAACCCCCGCGCTGGCCGAGACCTGCCGCGGCGAGATCGATCAGGTGCAGGCGCAGGTGGATGCCGCTTTGGCGCAGCACGCCGAGACGGCGCCGTTCGCCCCTGAGTCCAGCTTTGCCACTCTGGGCCACCAGCCGACGCCGGCGTCGGTGGCGCGCGCCGAAGCCAGCCTGCACAGTTGGGCAGGTGGTGACGAGGCGGTTGCCGCGCTCGACCGCGCCCGCGAGGCCTATGCTTCGGGTAACACCGGCCAGTGCTTCGCCGAACTCCGGGCAACGCGCCGCGCAATAGGTGTTCCCGCCGAATAGCGAGGCTATCGGCGACACCGGCTTGTTGAGCTCGCCTCAAGGTTTCCGGATCATGTCCGCGCGTGCGGCGCTCTTCGCCGGCGCGCCGTCGAACAGCACCAGCACGCTCAAACCGTCGCTATCCGCATCAAGCGGCAGCAGCGCCTCGGGCTTGGCCCATTTCTTGTTCGAGACCTTCATGCCCTCAATGTCGCCGAGCGGCTTGAGTTCGGCTTCCCCGTCCCACCAGAAGACCGAATAGGCATTGGACGGAATGTCGAGCCTGTCGTCCGGATCGGCCGAGGGACCCGCCAGTACCAGGAAGCCGTCCTTGTACCGGACCAGATCCCGCACGCCCCTGCCCTCGCCGAGCGCCAGCTTGAACAGTCTCGGCTCCGCCGGCGTGCCGTCGAAGAGACCGTCGAGGTTGACCCCGAGGATAGCGGCCCGCGTGCCGTTTTCCAGCACCGGAGCGCGCAGTCCGGCATAAAGCCGGCCGCCGCGCACCGCGACGCCTTCGATTGTCAGGCCATTCTTCTCGAGGCGCTGGTCGACGAATGGACGGAGTTCCTGGTCGGCGGCGAGCAGGGCGTGCAAAGCGGTGGACCGGGTGATTGTGGGCGGGGCCTTGGGCCAGGCACCTGCTGTGTCGGCCGGTTCGACCGCGATGCGCTGGATGACGCTCACCGTGTCGATGCGCTCGGCAAACTTCTCCTTGTCCTCGGGCTGGTCGTCGCTGTGGCCCTTGTCGCGCGGATGTCCGTGCGAGCCGATCACATAGAAGGCACCGTCCGCGAAGCCGACACCCTCGCCGTCGAACTCCAGCGGCTTGCCGCCGAGCATATTGTCGGTCAGCGGCACCGGATCGCCGGCGACGATCAGGCCGTCATTGACCACTACGAACTGCGCGGACTGCGCTTCGTCATCGACCACGAGACAATGGCGCGGGAAGCCGCTCGGCTCGGCACAGGCGATGCCGCTGAGATCCCTCGCGCCCTTTACGTCCCCATTTTTCTTGGACTTCCCGATCAGCTCGCCGGAGACTGCGAAAACCGTCCCGCTAGTCGCCTTCGCAGGCGCTCCCATGAGCAACGCGGCGCCAATGAGCGACGCCGAAACTATGCGGGTGACGGCCTGGCTTCTCATCGATCGCTCTCAATTACGCATTGGTGCAGACACCAACATCCCGGGCCGCATGGTCAATGCTACGGTGCCGGCTAAGCCGCGGAAAGTAACGTCACCTCGACCTTTTGGCGTGCCTGCGATGGCGCTTCGGCAAGGTGGAGGTGCTGCAACGAGACGGCGAACCTTGACATTTAGGTTCATATGCACCTATTTACGCACATGTCAGTCTCGCGCTCTCTCGACGATGCCACCGTTGCCATGATTGCCAATAGCTGCCTGTGCCAGCGCATCCAGCGGGCGGGGCGGATCATCGGCCGCCGCTTCGACGAAGCGTTCCGGCCGCTGGGGATCAATAATTGGCAATTCTCCGTCCTCGTCGCGCTCAAATATCTCGGTTCCCCGACCATCGGCGAACTCGCCGATGCGCTTGGGATGGACCGCACCACCGTGACCAAGAACCTCAAGCCGCTGTCCCGGCGCGCTTTGCTCCGCGTGTCCGCCGACGAGCATGATGCGCGAGCCCGGCGCATCACGTTGACTGAGGCCGGCGAGGCGATCCTCGCCGAGGCTGGGGATAGCTGGCATCAGGCCCAGCAATCGATCATGGCACGCTTCCCGCCCGGGGACGTCGCGGTGTTCGCATCCTCGCTGGAGCGGTTTCAGCTCGGCGACAGGAGCTGACTGATGCCAGCCGGGATCGAAGCTGCGGCAAATATGTGCATATCCACTTATATTGAACCTTCGGATACCCGCCCATGAAACGCGCGCATCTTCTGCTCCTGGTCGCCTTCCCCCTGCTGGCCGTCGGCGCCACGAGCCTTGTCATGGTGTCCGGATCGGCCGAAGAGACCATGGCACCCGACGACCCGCGCAGCGCCCCGCCCATCGTCGCGGTCGCCGAGGCACGCGCGGCCCGGGATTCCGAACGCGCGTTCACCGGCACCATCGCTGCCCGCGTGCAGAGCAATCTGGGCTTCCGTGTGCCCGGCAAGATCGTCGAGCGGCTGGTCGATGTCGGCGTTCGCGTCGTCGCCGGCCAGCCCTTGATGCGCATCGATGAAAACGACCTGAGCCTCGCCGTTTCCGCCAGGCAGAACGACGCCGCGGCCGCCCGCGCGACGGCGGTGCAGACGCGCGCGGACGAGAAGCGCTACGCCGATCTCGCCGCGAAGGGATGGGTGACCAAGCAGCGCTACGAGCAGGCCAAGGCGGCGCTGGATTCCGCCGAGGCGCAGCTCGCCGCCGCCGAGGCCGAGGCGAAGGTCGCGCAGAACGAGGCGGAATATTCCGTTCTCGAAGCCGATGCCGACGGCACCGTCGTGGAGACGCTCGGCGAGCCCGGCCAGGTCGTCTCGGCCGGGCAGGTCGTCATACGGCTCGCCCATGCCGGAGCCCGCGAGGCCACCGTCGCGCTTCCCGAAGCGGTCCGGCCGGCCATCGGCTCGCTCGCGCAAGCCAGCATCTATGGCGGCGGCCGAAGGCGCTGGCCGGCCCGCCTGCGTCAATTGTCGGATTCGGCTGACCCGCAGACCCGCACGTACGAAGCGCGCTACGTGCTTGAGGGCGACGCCGCCTCGGCGCCGCTGGGCGCGACCGTGACGATCTGGATCGCGGACGAGAGCACCGCGGACGCCGTCGAGGTTCCGGTCGGCGCCATACTGGACGATGGCCACGCGACCGGGGTCTGGGCGGTCGACCTTGGCACCTCAAAGGTCAGCTTCCGGTCGGTCACCATCCGCCGGCTCGGCGAGGAGACCGCGATCGTATCCGGCATCGCGCCGGGCGAGCGTGTCGCCGCCCTGGGCGCCCATCTCCTCCATGACGGTGCATCCGTCCGCACGCTGGTCGCCAGGGCGGACGCCCCCATCCCGAGCACGTCGAAGGCCGCTACGCCATGAGCTTCAACCTCTCCGCGCTTGCCGTCCGCGAGCGGTCGGTGACGCTGTTCTTCATCATTGCGATTGCCGTCGCCGGAGCGTTCGCCTTCGTCAAGCTCGGCCGCGCCGAGGATCCGGCCTTCACCGTGAAGGTGTTGACCGTCACCACCGCCTGGCCGGGCGCGACCGCACAGGAGATGCAGGACCTCGTCGCCGAGCCGCTGGAGAAGC
Source organism: Starkeya sp. ORNL1 (assembly GCF_012971745.1). Classification (NCBI taxonomy): domain Bacteria; kingdom Pseudomonadati; phylum Pseudomonadota; class Alphaproteobacteria; order Hyphomicrobiales; family Xanthobacteraceae; genus Starkeya; species Starkeya sp. ORNL1. The sequence continues at coordinate 4,650,966 of NZ_CP048834.1, read as the reverse complement.
GGCTGCAGGAATTGCGCTGGTATGACCGAGTCGAGACCATGACGCGGCCGGGCCTGGCCTTCATGACGCTCACGCTGAAGGACACCACGCCGCCGACCGAGGTGCAGGAGCAATTCTACCAGGCCCGCAAGAAGCTGGCGGACGAAGCGCCGAACCTCCCCGCCGGCGCCATGGGGCCGTTCGTCAACGACGAATACTCCGATGTCAGCTTCGCGCTCTACGCACTGAAGGCGAACGGCATGCCGATGCGTTCGCTGGTCCGGCAGGCCGAGGCGATCCGCCAGCAATTGCTCCACGTGCCCGGCGTCAAGAAGATCAATATCCTCGGCGAGCGGCCGGAGCGCATCTTCGTCGAGTTCTCCTATGCCAAGCTGGTCACGCTCGGCGTGTCGGCGCAGGATATCTTCGCCGCCTTGCAGCGGCAGAACACGGTGACGCCCGCCGGCTCGATCGACACCGACGGGCCGCAGGTCTTCATCCGCCTCGACGGCGCCTATGACGACCTGCAGAAGATCGCGGACACGCCCATCGTCGCTGGTGGCCGCACCCTGAAGCTCTCCGACATCGCCGATGTCCGGCGCGGCTATGAGGATCCGGCGACCTTCGTCATCCGCCACCAAAGCGAGCCGGCACTGATGCTGGCGGCGGTGATGCAGGACGGCTGGAACGGCCTCGACCTCGGCAGGGCGCTGGAGGCGGAAACCGCGAAGATCGCCGGCACATTGCCGCTCGGCATCAGCCTGACCAAGGTGACCGACCAGGCGGTGAACATCACCGACTCCATCGACGAATTCATGCTCAAATTCGTCATGGCGCTCGGCGTCGTGCTGCTGGTGAGCCTGCTCAGCCTCGGCTGGCGGGTCGGCATCGTCGTCGCCGCGGCGGTGCCGCTGACGCTCGCGGTGGTCTTCCTCATCATGCTGGAGACCGGGCGCTTCTTCGATCGCATCACCTTGGGCGCGCTGATCCTGGCGCTCGGGCTGCTGGTCGACGACGCCATCATCGCCATCGAGGTGATGGTGGTGAAGATGGAAGAGGGCATGGATCGGATCCGCGCCGCCGCCTATGCCTGGAGCCACACGGCGGCGCCGATGCTCTCCGGAACCCTGGTGACGGTGGTCGGGCTGATGCCGGTCGGCTTCGCGCGCTCGACCGCCGGCGAATATGCCGGCAACATATTCTGGATCGTCGGCTTCGCCCTCATCGCCTCCTGGGTCGTGGCCGTCGCCGTCACGCCCTATCTGGGCGTCAAGCTGCTCCCCGCGATCAAGCCGGTCGAAGGCGGTCACCAGGCCATCTACGACACGCCGAACTATCGTCGCCTGCGCCGGCTCATCACCTTCACCGTCCGCCACAAATTCCTCGCCTGCGCCGCGGTGGGGGCAGCCTTCGCGCTCGCCGTCGTCGGCATGGGCGCGGTGAAACAGCAATTCTTCCCGACCTCCGACCGCCCCGAAGTGCTGGTCGAAGTGCGCATGCCCGAGGGCACCAGCATCGAGACGACAACGAAGACGGTCAAGAAGGTCGAGCGCTGGCTGGCGGCGCAGCCGGAAGCGCAGATCGTCACCAGCTATATCGGACAGGGCGCGCCGCGCTTCTTCCTCGCCATGGCGCCCGAACTGCCCGATCCCGCCTTCGCCAAGATCGTCATCCTGACGCCGAACGCCGAGGCCCGCGAGGCGCTGAAGCACCGGCTGCGCGCCGCCGTGGCTGACGGGCTGGCGCCCGAAGCCTATCTGCGCATCACCCAATTGGTGTTCGGCCCCTATACGCCGTTCCCGGTCGAGTTCCGCATCACGGGTCCGGATGCCGGCGAACTCAGGAAGATCTCCGACGAGGCGCTTGTCATCATGCGCGGCATCCCCGATGTGCGGCAGGCCAATCGTGACTGGGGCAATCGCGCGCCGACGCTGCGCTATGTGCTCGACCAGGACCGGCTGCGCCTCATCGGCCTGTCCCCGGCGGAGGCCGCCCAGCAGCTTCAGTTCCTGCTCACCGGCGTCACCGTCACCCAGGTCCGCGAGAATATCCGCACCGTCGACGTGGTGGCACGCAGCGCCGGCGGCGAACGGCTCGACCCCGCCCGCCTCACCGATTTCTCGCTCACCAGCCGCGACGGGCATTTGATCCCGCTCGACCAGATCGGCCATGCCGAGGTGCGCATGGAAGATCCGATCATGAAGCGGCGGGACCGCACGCCCACCATCACCGTCCGCTCAGACATCAACGAGGCCACCCAGCCGCCCGAGGTCTCGATGCAGGTCATGGCGGCACTGCAGCCGCTGATCGCCTCGCTGCCGCAGGGCTACCACATCGTGATGGGCGGCTCGATCGAGGAGGCCGGCAAGGCCAATGTCGCGCTCGCCGCGGTGTTCCCGCTGATGATCGCCCTGATGCTGGTCTTCATCATGCTGCAGGTCCGCTCCTTCTCGGCAACTGCCATGGTGATGCTCACCGCGCCGCTCGGCCTGGTAGGCGCGGTGCCGGTGCTGCTCGCCTTCAACCAGCCCTTCGGCTTCAACGCCATTCTCGGCCTGATCGGGCTCGCCGGCATATTGATGCGCAACACGCTGATCCTGATCGGGCAGATCAAGGAGAACCGGGATGCCGGGCTCGACGACTACCACGCCGTGATCGAGGCGACCGTGCAGCGCACGCGCCCCGTCGTGCTCACCGCGCTCGCCGCGGTGCTGGCCTTCATCCCCCTCACCCACTCGGTGTTCTGGGGATCCATGGCCTATACGCTGATCGGCGGCACCGCCATCGGCACCGTGCTCATCCTGCTGTTCCTGCCTGCACTTTACGCGGTGTGGTTCCGCATCAAGCCGGAGGGCGCTCCCGCATCTCAAGCCGGCGCCGGGCGCGCACTCGGGCATGGGGAAGAAATGGCCGTTCCCTCCGCTGCGGAGTGACGCGGACGGGTCCCGGACCTGGAGCGGTGGTGCACTGCGCGAGCTTCGGCGCTCGTACGCGAGCACAATGGTCCGCGCCGGCGCTCCTTTAATGGTTGTGGCCGAGAAACACTACGCCCATCCCCGCCTTCCTGCGTAGCCGCGATGATCCTGCGCACGGCACCGGATCTGCCGGTCACCTTGCTTGCGAACTGACGCGACTTTCGAGGCCCCCTGGATGGTCAGAGCGGTCGCGACCTTTGAAATTGTCTCTTCCTTATTCCGTAGCGCTAAGGACATAGAGCCATGCGCTTCTGCTCTAAATTGAAGCGCGTCATCGTGCGGGATGCTGGCCTCCACCTTGAAGCGCACCGTGATACCTAGTAATCCTCAAATAAAATCTCACAATTATCCATCATAATACCTATATACTGTGATTTCACGCGATAAGATTCAATTTGATAAGAAAATCATTTCATACAGCTTGGTATTCCAGCGCAATTTACATGCGCAACTGCTTTCGTCGACATGCAATTACCAATTTCCCTTCCGTGAATTTGGATTGATTGTCTTTCGCCGTTGATAAATGATGTCTGGCAGTCTCCGGGGGGCTCCGGATGTCAGGCGCAGGCAACGATGTCTATCTGATCGACCGTCAGCTCGGCGTGCGCACGCTGCGCGACACCCTCAACGATGACATGTCGCCGCTTGACGCGGCGCGGATCGACACAGCGCAATTCGACCCAGCAATTCGGGTCGACCCGGCGGACGGCGTAAACAACTCGATGCGGTCCGCCCGCATGCGCCGGCGCCCCACCGCGGTCGTCGCCACCAGCGAGCCCGCGCTTCCGCTGACGACGGATGGCATGCTCAATCCGGGCACGCTCTACCCGGCGTCCGACGGCTCCGCCGTCATGTTCTCGCTCCCCACCTACCAGCCCCTGACAATTGACGGGCGCCATGCCACGCGACTGAAATGGCGCCGTCCTGAGGACGATCCGAACGGCCCGATTGCCTTCCTCACGGTGGCGCTGCGCGGCGTCCTGCCCGCCGCACCGGCCGGCACGACCTTGCGCGAGATCGAGCATCAGGCGCTGGCCCGGCTGATCCACAACGTCCAGGTTGCCGGCGGCACCGACCCGAACGCCATGACCGAAATGGCGATAGAGCTCGGTGTACTGGCGCCGCGCCCGGACGGCGGCCGCGACGTGATGCTGTCGATCCACGACAAGCCGGTGTTCGACCAGCTCTGGCAGGCGCTCACCGATCCTAAGGCGCAGGCGCGCATCGAGCTTCGGTGCCTCGCCGCCGCCGGGCGGCGGTCCTGGCGCCAGGTGGTGCTCCATCGCTATGGCGTGCACGAGCAGGCCTCGCTCCTGGTCGACAAGAACCTCGTCGTCGCGCAGATGGTCGAGCCGAAGAAGCCGGATCCCGCGGCACTCGCGCTCGGCATGCGACGGCTCGCGATCGAGGAGACCGCGATCGCGCCCCATGTGCTGGTTGCGCAGCCGCAACTACTGGTCACTCCGCCCAACCCTGCGCTCCTGGGCGTCGCCCCGGAGACCGCCATTCGTCCGGCGGCGCTGCGCCAGGCCGATCTGGTGCGTCGGCTCCGCGTCAGGCCTCCGGCGGCACCGCAAGTGACGCCGGCCCCCGCTCGGCCAATCCGGGCGATCGGTCGACGCCCGCGCCCCCGGCCGGCCCCGCCTGCGCAGCCGGCGCCGCCGTCGGCCGCGGCACGGAACTGGCGCCGGGAATGGATGAGGCGGCGGAGGCGGTTGCTGCAGCAGGGCGACCTCACGGTGAAGGACAAGCCGGGGGTGCCGCCCGTCGTCATCACCGACCCCAAGCAGCAGCCGGCGCTGATGCGCATCAACGTCACCGCGACGCAGATCGTCGGTGCCTTCACCTTCGATCCGCAGGTCAATGCCTACATGTTCGACGTGCCGGGCGACCTGCGCCCAACGGTGAGCCACATCCTGCTGCGTGCCGAGTTCGATGCCGGTGGCGGCCGCGCGCCGGTGGTTTACTACCAGGACAGCGCCTTCCCCGACCGGTATTATTACGAGCCGCAGGAATTCCGCATCCCGCGGGCGCTGACCCCGCCCTATCTGCCGCAGATTCGACTCGCCTTCTTCGAGGTGGTCAGCAGTGACGGCGAGGGGGACGACGACGCCACCATCAATTATCGCGTGCGCCTCGCCTATCGCGCGGTACCCCATCTTGACGAGTTCCTGCTGGAGCAGTTGCGCGGCAAGCTGCGGGCGAACGGCCGCAGCGCGCAATTTTCCACGCTGATGCCGGGCAAGGCGCGGCTGCTGCTGCGCCTGCCCTCCGACGCCGACGCCGACCGCATCGCCGAGGCCGAGCAGGCCGATGCGGACGTCACCCTCGATGATGGCATTGTCGACGAGTTCGAGTTGTCCCCCGCCGGGCTGGCGGCGGTGGTCGCCATGCTGCAGACCGGTGGTATTGCCGGGCGGGTCGAAGCCGCGCTGATCGGCTCTGACGTCACCAGCATCCCGGTCCGGCTATCGCTGCGCGAGACCTCCGGGCCGATGCTCGGGCGCGCCTTCCGCGGGCCGGTCGGCGACGGCAAGGTCCGGGTGGCGCTGCAGAACCGGCTGGAGAGCACCGTCACCATCGCCGAGCTCTATCGCTCTCCCGCCGGCTCCGCCGTGGCCTACCCCGAGGCGCTCCCCGGCCAGCACATCCCGCCGGGTGGATCGATCGACCTCGATTATCGCATCGTCCCGCCGGATGCCGACGTCGTCGACCTCGACCCGCTGCTGCTGGCCGTAGTCGACGCCGATCTCGCCGCCTTGCTGCCGCGGCTGATGACCAACCAGGGCTATTCGTCGGACACCTTCGAGGTCGAGGTCTCGACCGACCCGGCTTATTTCGGCGTGGTGCCGCCCGGCGGCGCCGAACCGCTCAGCGGGCTGCGGGTGGAGTTCGAGAACGACACCACGGCGACGCTCGATGCTGCCGGGCCATCCGAACGCGCCAGGCTGCGCATCCCCATCCTCGGCTGGCTGCTGAAGCAGCCCGATGCGACGCGCTACCGTTACCGCGTCGTCAACCGTGTCGGGCCTGCGGACGCGGCGCGTGACGGTGCGGCTTCGCCCTGGATGGAGGGCGCCGGCGCCCTTGTCGTCGCTCCGGTGGAGGCCTGACATGCTGGTGTTCGCCCCGCCGCCCGCCGATTGTCCGCTCGCGCCCGGCGCCGGCTTCCCGGACCATGCCGATCCGGGCCAGTTGCATTGCCTGCCGACCGGCCTGCGCCCCGGCCGTGATGCCGACGGCACGCCGCGCTTCTTCCTGGTACGCTATCGCGACAGCGTGAGCGGCGCGGCTGGCGGCATCGTGCAGGTCGAACTCGCGGCCCGGTTTCCTGACGATGCCGAGAAACAGGCGGCGCTGGCCCGGGGCTGGACGCTGCGGCCGATCGGCTTTCACACCGCCCGCGCCCGGCTCGAGGGCTGGTCGACCATCCTCGCCGATGTCGGCGTGCTCGGACCCTGGACCGAAGCCTTCCCGACCGGCGACGTGCTATTCGCCGAGCGCTGCGGGCTTGACCCGAAAGCGCTGCAACTGCTCGACACCCTCCTGAAAGCGGGCGCGCAAGGCGGCGTCAAGGTGGCGGTCGAGGCACAGTATGATGGCCTCGGCCCATGCTGGCCGGTCTTGCTGGGAGCCGACCTCGAAGCGCTGGCTGCCGCCATCCTCCTCGGGACGCCCGCCGCTTCGGGTGCCGGCGTGACCGCGGACGAAGTCGCAGCGGCGCTGCTCTCCCTGCCGCGCCAGCCCGGCATCGCCGATCGCCTCGGCCCGGTCACAGTCCGCGCGCTCGACGGCAATGCCCTCCCCGACGCCGATGCGCTGCTGGCGGAGCTTGCCGGCCGCCTGCTCGGCGACCTCCTGGTCCCGGTGGCGGACGACGACCCGTGGCGCGAGCGGCGCTGGCGCCTCAAGGAAGGCATGGCAGGCCAATGGAACTGGGACCTCTCGATTCCGCGCCGGACGCGCGCCGTCTGGCGCGGTTCATGGTCCGCGGCCGAGCTGTTCGCTGGAATGGGGGTGGAAGAGCGCAAGCGGCATTTCCCCGCCTTGCCGGCGCTGGCGCCGTTCGCGCCGGTGGCGGTGACCGTGGTAGCGGCAATGCCGCTCGATCCGCGCTTTGTCCGCGGGCTGCGGGTGTCGGTCGAGACCACCGGACCCGGCGGCGTGCCGGAGCGCCGCAGCTTCGCCTTTCCCGGCCGCTCGACGGTGGAGCGCTTCACCGCCTTCTATCCCGCGCTCACCAGCGCCTTCGTGCTGGCCGCGAGCGTCACCGCCACGCTCGCCGCCGTCCCGGGCGCTACGACGCCCTGGCCGCGTCCGCTGCCCGCCCGCGCGGTGCCGGTAGTCGGCTCGCTCGTTGAGATCACCCCGGAACTGGCCGGCTTCGGCCTCACCGTCATCAGCGTCGAGCCCGCCGTGTTCGAGCGCGCGGAAACGGTGCGGGCTAGCTTGCGCCGTGGCGAAAACCTGCTCGCTGAGGCGATATTGACGGCACAGGCGCCGTCCGGCGCGCCGGCCTATCCGCTGGCGGAGCCTCCACCGACGCTGACAGTTACGGCGGAGCGGCGAACCGCGTCCGGCACGCAGGCGTTCCTCATCTATCAGGGCGAAGCGCCGCCCGCTTTCATCGTGCCGACTTCCGCGCTGGAGGTGCTGGAGCCGGTGACGGTGGCGGTGACGCTCGATCCGGCGAGTGCAGCAGGCGCGGCCTTCGTCGCCGTTACGCTCGCCGATCCAAGCGGGCGCACGCGGCTGGTTCCGCTCATACCCGGCGCTTCGACGACATGGGCTTGTTGGCCGGCTTCGGTGTTCGACCCCCTCGCTTATCGCGTCCAGGTCCAGCACGTCCCACTGCTCGCCGACGGCTCGACCGCGCCGGTCATCATCGGCCCCTGGCAGGACGCCAGCAGCGCCGCGCTGGTCATCACCCTTCCGTCCCAAGAGGCGGTGTCGTCATGAGCCGCGCGCCCGCCTACCGACCGCGAGGAGGCCGCCCATGCTGACGGTTCCGGCCCGAGATCGCATCGGCGACCTCACCATCTATGGCGACGACACCGAGTTTTTCCGGTTTTATGCGCTGCCTACCGCGCCGCGGCTTCGGCTCGATGCCGACGGCGATCCGGTGTTCCTGCTGGTCGCCTATGCGGGCGAGGCCGTCGCGCCAGGCCAGCCGGCGAGCGGTGGCGGCTACATCGCCTTCGACACCGCCTTCGAGGCGCTTCCCGCCGAGGTGGAAGCGCTGAAGTCCTCGCTCCAACCTCTGGTCGACGCTGAATGGGAGCGGCTGCGCGCCGGCACCGCCGACGAGAAGGCGCGTCCGGGAGTGGCCGGCACCGTCGCCCCGCCGCGGGTCGAACTCTCGACCCCGACCTTCATAGATGGCGGGGTGAAGATGAACGCCCCGCAATCGGCGAGCCTCGTCACCGGGCGCGTCGCCGAGGGCGAGGCCTCGCTGCTCACCGGCAACATCGCCAGCTTCTCGCTCGACCTGACGCCCGCAGGCGCCTCCTTCATGGAGAGCACCCTCGTCGGCAACCCCGCCGACGGCGCCGGCCAGAGCGACGAGACACCGATCCAGGTCGCCTATGACCTAACCTTCTGGGCACGCCTGCCACCGGCGCGCATCCATCTCGAGGTCGATGGCGAGCGCATGCACTCCTATGTCGAGCAGCAGATCCGCGGCCGCGGCGTCAATAGCTGCACCGGTCGGCAGTTGGAGGACGCCAACGTCGACGAGGAGAGCCTCACCATGTCGGGGGCCGTCACGGTGCAGATCGACACCGGCTCCGGCTCGATCTCCGACGAGGTGGTGGCGGAGCTGCGCGCCTATGCCTTCGACGTGCTGAAGCAGCTGGTGGCCTCAACCTTCTTCACCGCCGAAGGCGAGCCGCCCCCAGCCCCCGCGGCATCGACCGCCGCGGCGAAGCCGACGACGCGGCTTCTTCTGCGACGGCGGCGCTATGGCACCCGACGCGTCGTCGCCCGTTCGCTCGACAAAAAGACCATGTCGATCAAGCTGGACCTCGAACAGCGCAGCGTGGTGCCGTGGTCAATCCACCCTACCGGCACGCTGCAGACTCTGCTCGGTGGCGACCCGGCGGCGCGAGCCCGCCATGTGCGTAGGATCCGCGTCGACGATCCATTCTTCGCCACCTTGCAGGTCTCGATCCAGGTCTTCACCGCCTTCCAGGACATCGACCACGCCGAGGTCGAGATTGAATATGAGGCGTCGGATGAGAACGGCGTGGTGCGCCGCGCCTCGACGGCGCCGAGCTTCACCACTTCGGCACCGATAGTGTGGAGCACGCCCGTCATCGGCGGCGAACGGCGTTATCGCTGGCGCTACCGCTCCGTGCTGAAGGGCGGGCGCGCCACCGAATTCAGCCCGTGGGAGACCCGGCAGGCGCCGCAACTCATCGTCTCCATTGTCTCGCCCGGGCGGCTCAGCGTCGAGGTGCTGGCCGGCGCCATCGACTTCAAGGAGTTGGTCAGCCAGGTGCAGGTGCGCCTCGCCTATGAGGACGCCGCCAACGGCGTGCCGCGCGCTGAGTCGGTCGTGCTGCTCACCGCCGAAAAGCCGCGCGGCAGCTATGAGCGCGTGATCGACGCGCCGCAGGCCGGCCCTCTCATGAGCCGGCTTCGTTTCGACCTGAGGTCGGGCGACGTTGTCGAGGAGAGCGAGTGGCACGCGGTCGAGGGGCCGCAGCTTCTCGTCAACCAGCCGACCGAATCCGTGTTGCGGGTGAGCCTGCTCCCGGCCGGCGATGGCTGGGCCGAGGTCGCCCAGGCATGGGTGAACCTGCGCTACGAGGATCCGGCGAACGGCATCGCCGTCAACGACATGTTCACGCTCAAGGGACTCGACAGCTTCGCCACCTGGCAGGTGTATCTGAAGGATCGCGAGAAGCGGAACTATCGCTTCCAGTGGCAGGCCTCGTTCAAGGGCGGCCAGTTCATCCGGCGTGACTGGCAGGACAATCCGGGCGACCCGCTGCTGCCCATCACGGTGAAGCTGCCCGGCATCCGGCTGATGGTTACCGCCGACGCTCTCGACTTGGCCGCCTGCCCGCTCACCGAGGTCACGATCACCCACGACATCCCCGGCGGGAAGCAGAAGACGTTGATCTTCAACGGCAAGACAGCGCAGTTCTGGGATGTCGAGGCGCCGGAGGGCGCGCCCGTCGCCTTCCGCTACACCGTCACCCACTTCCCGGTCGACCGCGACCCGGTGGTGCTGCCGGAGCGGCGCGAGACCGACACCATCATCGTGCTGCCACTCTACCGCGCAGTGGCCGCGGGCCAGCTCCAGGTCCAATTGCTGGCGCAGCTGGTCGATTTCAACGTCACCCCGATCGTCGCGGTCGACCTGCGCTACGAGGACGCCGAATACGACCTCGACCTGCGCCAGTCCTTCACCTTCAACGACGGCGAGCGCGCCGCCGCCTGGCGGGTAGCGACGCGCGATGCCTCACGCATCGGCTTCACCTACCGCACTACCTATTTCCTCGCCGACGGCACCGAGAAGGCGGGCGACTGGATGCAGTCGACCATCCCCCGCGTGGTCGTTCCCAGATACCAAGCCCATTGATGAAGAAGAACGGCAGAAGAGTTCGAGGAGACGCGCATGCTGAAGCTTCCCGCCTGGAGGACCTTCAACGAGCACCGGGTCACCGCCTATCAGGACGACACGATGTTCTGGAAGTTCTACCTGATCCCGAACTACGTCACGATCCGCACCGACGAGGACGGCAAGCCGATCTTCCTGCTGGTGGCGTTTGCCTTTGGCGACCAGGACCGCGAGGAGAAGCCGGACCTGCCGCGCGGCGGCGGATACATGGTGCTCGATGTCGAGATGCGGGTGGAGCCCGCCGCCGAGAAGGCGATCACCACTGCCCTGCAGAAGGACGTCGACCAGCTCTGGAACCAGCTCAAGGCGCTCGCCGACGCCGCCCGCAAGGATGTGCGCGGCTACCGCATCACCAGCCGGCACAATCTGCCGAACCTCTCCACCAACGTCTCGCTGGGCGTCGACGACGTGCTGCTCGGGCTCGGGCCGGAAGGGCCGACCGCCCCGCCCGGCAACGCCCCGCCCAAGGTGATCCTTTCCGATCCGACCTGGACCTCCGGCACCTTCCGCGTCTCGGCGCCACAGAGCCAGCTCCTCGTCACAAACCGGTTGGCCGAGGGCGCGGTCTCGCTGGTCGGTACCAATGTCGCCTCGGCCAATCTCGATCTCACCTCGATGGGCGCCGACTTCATGGTGCAGACGCTGGTCGACCCGGACAATACCGGTGCCACCGATCTGACGCCGATCCAGGTCACCTACAACATGAAGTTCGCCGCCCGCGTGCCTCCGGTGAAGGTGCATGCCAGCGCCAATACCCGCGAGGTCTATACGGCGGTGAAGGGCATCTTCCACAATTACGAGGGCGGCGGCTGCGACGAGGACACCATGTCCCACTCGGAGCAGAACATGCAGATGGCGATCTCCTCCGGGCTGATCGACATCAAGGTTGATGTCGGGTTTCCCGGCACGCCGGACGACCTCGTCACCCAGATGCGACAGGACGCGGTGAAGGCGATCCAGGATGCGCTGGCCGCCCGCCTCGCCAGCAAGAAGCAGCCAGCTGCGCCACCGGCGGATGACCCCACCAAGGATTTCGTCAACAAGGAAAGCGACATCTATTTCCTCAAGACGGAATCCAGCGTCGACTTTTCGACCTTCGTCTATGACGAGGAGCTCAGCACCGTCCGCGAGTCCGCAATCAATCCACAGGGCACGCTGCAAGGCTTCCTGAAGGGGCTCTCCGCCAGCGAAGTCAAACAGTATGTCCGCAAGATCACGCTCGACGACCCGTTCTTCCAGACCCTCAATCTGAAAGCCTATGTGTTCGGCATCGATTGGGACAAGGATCCTGTCGACGCCGTGCAGGTCGAGTTCAAATATGACGGCGTGGACGAGAACAACCGCCCGGACTCCAAATCGACCGCCGCCAATTTCACGAAGGACGTCAAGGAGTTCAAATGGGATCCGAGCCTGATCGGGGCCAAGCGCGAATACAGCTATCGATGGCGGGTGATCTATAAGGGCGGCACCACCAGCGCCTGGACCCAGTTCGAGCGCTCCTCGACGAACCGCCTGTCCATAGCGGTGCGCGCGCCAGGCAAGATCGAGATCAAGCTGCGCGCCGGCAATATCGACTTCGCCAACATCACCAAGACGGTACAGGTCGAGCTGGAATACGAGGATTCCTCGCAGGGTGTCACAAAGGAGACCTCGGCCTTCATCCTCGACGGCTCGGCGGCCGAGCAGGTCTATACGCGCTGGATCTTCGTGCCCCGCACCAAGCCGGTGCGCTACCGTGCCCGCTTCTTCCTGAAGAACGACCAGACGGTCGAAACCCGCTGGGCAGAGACCACCTCGAACCAGTTGCTCATCAACGAGCCGCGCTCGGAGAACCGGTTGGACGTGCAAATCCTTCCGACTGGCCGGTGGAAGCGCGTGGTGCAGTCGGTGGTCAATATCAACTATGCGGACCCGCGCAACAGCGTCTCCGCCGAAGGCGTGTTTCGGCTCAAGGCGGTGGACGAGTTCAAGACCTGGAGTGCGTATCTGGCCGACGGCGCGCCGCGCAAGTTCCAGTACATGATCACCACCTCGTACGATGACGGATCGCTCGATAAGACCAGCTGGATCTCGGCGGAGGGCGACCAGCCGCTGGTAATCGGTGCCAAGGAGCCGGCCGAGCTCAATGTCGACGTCCTGCCGATGCTGCTCGACTTCAAGACCACGCCGATCGTCGAGGTGGGCCTTGCCTACGAGGACCCCGCCAACGGTATCAACGAGAGTGAAACCTTCGCCTTCACCTCGCCTGAGAAGCAGAGCTGGGTGCTGCCGATCCGCAATCCGGGCAAGAAGGATTTCAAGGTCCGCATCACCTATAACGGCAATGACGGCCGGGTCGTCGAGGTGCCGGAATTCGTCTCGCCCGACGAGAAGGTGACGGTGCAGAAGCTGCTTGTCCCGGAGGTCGCCTGCCTCATGGTGCCCAAGCTGGTCGACTTCGTCGCCACTCCGGTGGTCGAGGTCAATATCCACTATGCCGACCCACCGCGAGGCGTCGACACCACCGAGACCTTCACCTTTACAGAGCCGAAGGAGCAGCAGTTCCGGCTGCGTACCGACGCCGCCGGCCCCAAGACCTTCGACGTCGAGGTCACCTATTATCTTACCAACGGCCAAGTGGTGACCCGCGCCCCGGTGCCGATGAACCGTTCGCAGATCGTAGTGCCCAAATACGTCGCGACAGCGTGAGGGCGCAGCCATGCTTTACCTCTCGCCGCCCTTCTTCGAGATCGAAGGCGTCGTCGTTGCCACTGATTACGGCGACCCGCGCCAGTTCTGGTATTACCCGAACCGACCGCACCTCGCGGTCGATGACGGCCATCCGGCGATCCGGCTCCTGGTGCTGCGCGAGGACCTCTCCGACATCGCCCCCGACGACGACACGGTGACGTCGTTCCTGATCTTCGACACCGTGCTCTCCTGGCCCGAGGAGACTCTGAAGAAGGTGGCGCGCAAGCTCCAGCAGGACATGCGACTGGACGAGGAGCCGCGCCTGTCGCCGCTGCTGTTCCGCTCCGGCACCGTCAATCTCACCTTCCTCGACCGCAAGAGCGCGCCGCCTGGCGCCCCTGTCCCGGCGGCGGGCGACCCGCCGCCGGCGGACGAGTGGGTCAGCGTCATCAGTGCGCCGGCCTCGCCCTCGCTCTATGGCGACAACCGCGCGATCTTCAGCGTCGCGCTGACAGCAAGGGCGACGAAGCTGTTCTACGGCTCGTTCGAGGGCTTCATCCCGGCCGGCGTCGTCTACGACCTCAAGTATGTCGGCATGCAGCGCGCCTTCAACATCACAGCCAAGGTCGACTGGGAGTTCACCTACAACTATATTCGCGAATATGAAGAAGACCGCTTCCTCTTCTACAGCGACGAGATGGAGAAGATCGTCGAGAAGCTGGAGGAGAAGAAGAAGATCGAATTCAAGGTGGTGACCGAGGGCGTCGACGACGAGGGCATGCAGGCCCAGCGCGACGAAGTGCGAAAGCTGCTCCAGCAGTTGGTCTTCGAGAAGTTCTTCGAACCCAAGATCAATCCGAAGGAACTGCTCGACAAGGACGTGCCGGGTTCGATCGTGTCGTTGCTGAAGGGCGCCCGCGATGCCGTCTCGCCGATCCACTTCGGCGCCTCCAAGCGCACGCTGGACGTCAGCCAGGTGCGCAAGTTCGAAGCCGACTACACGATGATGCATGCGGTGGAGCGCTCGATTGCGCCCCAGGGCCATCTCAGCGTGTTCTGGGAAGATCTCGGCATCACCAAGGACGACGTCGTTACGATCGTCAACGGCAATGACGCGCTGTGGCGCACCGTCCGGCTGCAGATGCTGGCGGTGGCCGATTTCAGCCCGGCATCGGTGGCGCAAATCACCGTCGACATCCTCTACGGCCCGCTGGTCGGTGGCCGGCTGGCGCCGGACGCACGGCTGTTCGGCGCCGTGCTGACCAAGGAGAGCCCGAAGGCAACGGTACGCGATTGGTTCGATCCAGCGGTCGGCACCAGCTTCCACTACCGTTTCACGGTCGCCTTCCAGCCGCAGGCGGTGGCGGGACCCGATGTACTGCTGACTTCGCCTTGGATCGAATCCAGCAGTACAGACATCACCATCAATCCGGAGACGCTTTACCGCACCCGCTCGCTGGCGTTCCAGCGCTCGCGCCTGCTCGACAAGGCTACCTTCCCCGAGGTCGTGGTGCATCTGCGCTACCGCGATCCCGCCTCCGGCTGGGAGTACGAGAATTCCGAGGTGCTCGACGAGCAGAAACCGAACTGGACGGCAGCGCTGCGCATCCCGGTATCGGCGCCAAAGAGCGTACAGTACCAGCTCAGCTATCCCCGCCAGGGCGCCGATACCCTGGTCACCGCCTGGGAGGAAACCTCCTCCGACATGGTGCTGGTCGGCGATCCGCGCGACAATCTGTTCCTCGTCGACATCATGGTCGGCGACCGCACGGGGCTGGAGCAGATCCTCCTCAAGCTCGAATATTCCGACGAGGAGAACGACATCTTCGAGAGCGCCTCGGTGCGCATCTCGAAGGAGACCGTCAATGGCGAGCACAAATGGCAGTTCTTCCGGGCAAGGCCGGAGCGTACCCGCTACCGCTACCAGCAGACCATACTGAAATCCGACGGCGAACCGGTGCAGACCGGCTGGATCGAGACCGATGCCGGTACCCTCGTCATCGGCGAGCGCTACGCCAAGGAATGGACGATACGCCCCGAGGTGGTGGGCCCGCCGCTCGCCGCCGCCGGCATCGAGACCATCCGGCTGCGCATCGCCTATGAGGACACCGCCAACAATTACCGGGAAGCAAAGGACTTCGCCTTCACCGCCCTGGGCCCCGGCGCGCCGCTGGCGCTGAAGCTGCGCAATCCGGCGGCTCGCGACTACACCTATGACGTGCGCTACGTGATGAACAACGGCTTCGAGCGCAAGCTCGGTCCGATTTCGTCGCGCGACACCTTCCTCGTCATCTCCTCCGTGCCGCCGCAGTCATGAACGCGATACGCACAATGCCGGTCGAAGCCGCCAGCAGCGGGCCGCGCGACCTGCTCTGGCTTTCCGCGCTGCTCGCCGGCCTCGGGCCGCAGGCGCGCGCAGCACGGGCGGCGCTCGCCGGCGGCGAGGGCCCCGAGGCCCGGGCGCGGACCTGCATCGACGGCGGCTCGCCGGCGCTTATTGCCGTGCACGCGCCCGGCCGGCGCACCTGGGAAGCCCATGTGATGGAGCCGGACGCGGGCGACGGCGAACGGCGCAGCTGGCATGGCATGCGCTGGGCGCCGGGTGGTAAGCACCAGGCCCTGCACCGCACGCTCTACCGCTCGCGGCGCGGCGATGCGGCGGTCGCGGCGCGCCATGCCGCCGCCGCGCACGGGCCGCAGGCGCTGGAGCACTTCGAGCGCTTCCATGCCCGGCTCGGCCCGTCGGGACTGATCTATTCGGTCGGGACCGATCCGGAGGATGGCGGCGGTCCGCGCGTCGCCTGGCAGCTCGACCGGCACGTCGATGCCGCCGCCCTGGTCGAAGGCCTCCTCGACCTCGCCGACTGGCGGCAGGCGGTCGCCGCCATCGGGGCGGTACAGGGCATCGATTTCGTCCGCGGCGCCGGTCCGTGGAGCATCTCCATCGCCCCGGCGGCGCCGCAGCGCGGCGTGCGCATCGGCTCGACCCGCTGGGCGCGCGCCGTGGACGATGCAGAGAAGCGCCGCCGCTTCGCGGCCTGGATCGGCGGTCTCGGCGGCGACGGCGCCTATGCCGCCGGCCTCTACCAGCTTCTCGACGAGGCGCGGCCGCAGGGCAGCCTCGAGTCCATCGGCCGGGCCGTCGAGGTCGACCTCGCCGCGGGCTCCGTCATCGCTGCGCGTGCCTATCTCGCGGTGCCGCGCGCCCCGCACCCGCGTCCGCCGGCGTCCGCCGGCCTGTCCGAGAGGAGCGAGCTATGCCTTGGGTGAGGATGCATCCGTTCATAGCGAACTGGCCGGGCGGCGGCGGGCCGCCGGTGTTCGAAATCACCAGCGACGGCAATGGCGAGGCAGTGGTCGAGCTTGCCTGGGATCCGCAGGCGCTGGCCAATCCCGGCAGCTATCCCGATCCAGACGGGCTGCGTTACTACAGCACCGACGTCGCCTTCAGCGCCTCGGTGGTCCGCGACCGAGGCGGCGCCATGAGCGTCAATGTCCCGTCGCAGCGCATCACGCTGCAGGCCAACCGCGCCAGCTTCGCAATTCCGCAGGCGCTTTGGGATGGCTATGTCGAGGAATCGCTGAAGTCGCTGAATTCTCCGCCGACCACCACCTTCTCGCGCAACATCTATTACCGGGTGCGGGTGACGCCGCCGGGCAGCGCTACGGCGGAGGTCTGGCCCTCCGACGCCGTACTCGGCGCGCAGAACGCCACCGCCCCGCCGCCGGCCAGCGGCGTGCTGCGCAGCTCCGCCAGCGGCGCGCCGCATATCGGCATCCTGCCGATCAGCGCCAGCGCCGCCTCCCGCGTCGTGCCTGACACTGCCGCGGTGCAGGCCATGGGCGGGCCGCCCTTCGTGCCCAACCTATGGTCCACCGTCCTGACAGCGATCTGGAATGGGCTGCCGGAGAACGACCCCAGCCGGATGTCGCTCGCCACGGTGTTTGCCCACCCGGTCTTCGCGGGCGCCACCACGGCGATCCGGGCCGACATCCTCAAGCTCTGGCTGTTCGGCGGCAAGTCGCGCACGCAGATCCCGCGACTGCTCTCCCGGCAGGTGGTGACCGGCAGCAATGTCCTGACCCCGGTCATCGCCAAGCGGGCGCTGAAGGGCGGCAAGACCCTGGTGCCGCTGCTGCTGGATCTTTCTGTCATCAATGTCCATCCGGACATCGGCATCCGCACGCGCGAGGACATCATCGACGATGTCGTGCGCGAGATCCTCGATCCGAATGGCCAGGTGAACCAGGGCGGCGCCGGCACCTGCGTGCCGACCTCGATCCAGACCATGCTCATCACCATCAACCCGGCGGAATATGTCCGGCTGCAGATCGGCTGGCTCAGCACCGCCGGCCGCGCCGAACTGGCCAATGGCGCGACCGCGGACGTGCCACCCGGTATCTTCCAGATCGCGCGCTATGTCGGGCCTACCGGCTCGCCGACCAATGTCAGCTTCCTGTTCCGCACCTACGCCGAGATGGCGTTCCAGGGCGCGATCCTGAAGGTGGGCCAGGGCTCGGCGTTTCCGGCCCATGACGGTTCGGAGGCCAGTACGCAGGCCATCTTCACCCATGTCTACAAGGGCGGTCTCGGATCGACCCAAACCCAGACGGCGCTCGCCGCCATCTTCAACACCCCGTTCAAGCTCTCGGGGATAGCCTGGCCGACCACGCTGCCGAACTTCGCCATGCTCCAGCAGTCGCTGAGGATCGGGCTCGTCGCCGACCTCGCTGCGAAGCAGCAGCAGATATTGTTCGCCATCTATTGGGGCGTGCCACCGCAGACGCCGGTGCCGCCGATGGTCGTGCCGGCGAACTTCTTCGGTTCCCATGCAGTGCTGGCGATGCGGCACGAAGGCGGCCGGATGTTCTACAAGAACCCGCAATATGCCGGCTCCACTCCAGTGCCCGGCACCGTGAACGGCGGCAACGGCACCAACCCGCCACGCCGCTACGAGGATATCACCGGCTCGCTGGAATCGATGACCGACGGCGACCTGGACCTGTGGATGTACTGGTACCTCACCCCCGACACCGCGCTGATCTGAGGAGATGGACCATGTTGTATCTGGACCAGCCTATCGGCACCATCGAAGGCCTCGCCATCTTCCGGGACCACGCCGACGACAGCCTTTTCTACTATGCGTCCGAGCGGCCGCGGCTCGCGCGCAACGACGGCGTGCCGGAACTGGTGTTCCTGGTCTATCAGCGGGACATCACCGATAACCCCAACCTCACGCCCGACGCCAAGCAGCAACTCGGCGGCGGCTTCCTCGCCTTCACCGTCGACCTGTCGGTAGACCAGGGGCAACTCGATGAGGTGAAGAAGAAGCTCGCCGCGTTCGCCGGCGGCACCGTCAAGCTTGCCGCGGTGCCGTACCGCAAAGGCACGGTGCGCCTCTCCATCACCAAGGACGTCGCCGAGGCGCCGGGCAGCACGGAGGCGCCCGGCCAGATGTTCTTCGAGGAGATCTACGGCACCACCAAGCCGTCGCTGATCGGCGACAACCGCGCCACCTTCGGCGTCAGGCTCGACCATGAGGGCGCGCTGCTGATGGAGGCTGCGCTGAAATCCGGCATCAGTCCGATCGGCGTCATCTACGAGTTGGAGTATCTCGGGCTGCGGCCGGCTTTCAACGTCAAGATCACCGCCGACTACAAGCGCATCTACGATCATCTGGAGATGCAGTTCGGGGTGCGCGGCGGCGTCGGGCCGATCTCGGCCGCCATCGATATCGGCCTTGCCTGGCAGGAGTTGCGCGACAATGGCTCGGTTCGCGTCGAGGTGGTCAACTTCACCGACGACGAGAATTTCCGCAAGCAGGCGGAAGCCGCCTTCGACTGGTTCAAGACCGAACTGCTGCGCGACTTCTTCAAGTCCTCTCTGGAGCCGCCTGCCTTCATGAAGCAGGGCCAGTCGGCCGGGCTGCTCGGCTCGCTGCAATCGCTGCTGGGGCCGTTGGCGCAAGGCCAGCAGGGCACGCCGGCGCCGGTGCGCGGCCCGCCGACCAACCTCGCCCCGACCGTCGCCCCGCCGCCGACGAGCCTCGATTCCGGCGTGCAGGGCACCGCCGAGCAGAACCGCGCCGCAACCCCGTCCCCGGCCGCCCAGACGCCGACCGGCACCCCTGCCGCAGCCGGCGCCCCATTCGGCGTCCAGGTCGGCTTCACCTTGCGCAAATACCATCAGGAGGAACTGAAAACCCGCGAGTTCGAATACTCAATGCAGGCGGCGGTGGCGCGTGAAGCCGCGCCGCAGGGCCTGTTTTCCACCATGTCGCAGGGCCTCGACCTAGGCCGCGCCATCAAGCGGGTGCGGCTCGACGACGATTTCTTCAAGCGTATCAACGCCACCGTCACCCAGGTTGCCGACCTCGCAGCGGAGAAGATCGCCGCGGTGACGGTGAACTTCGAGTATCCCGGGGAGCGCCCACCCGGCGTGCCGCCGACCACGGTGCAAGGCTTCACCTTCACCGCGCTGGCTAACACGCCGCGAAACTTCGTCTCGCCGCTCGATCGCAACCTCGACCTTCGCTACCGCTACAAGGTCGCGGTCGACTTCGCATCCGACAGCCAATGGGAAGGCAACGAGCCGCATTTCGAATCCGGCTGGGTGCTCACCTCCTCGCAGGCTCCCGACATCAATCCGTTCCAGGCGCTCGACCGGCTGCAGGTCGACATCGTCGCCACCAAGGACCTGGTGAAGGCCGGCATCGAGCAGACGCAGATCGAGCTCGATTATGACGATCCCACCGCCGGCATGCGGGCGACGCGCACCGTGGTGCTGACCGCTGACCAGCCTTCCTTCATCTGGCGGCTACGCTTTGCAGAGGGCCAGAGCAAGACCTTCCGCTACCGCATCACCTATTTCCTGCCGAACAATGTGCGCTACCGCACCGACTGGGTAGCGAGCGAGCCGATCACGACCGAATCCGCCTCGGTGGTGGTCAACAGCCCGTTCCAGGGCCAGCTCGCGCTGCGCGTCATTCCCGTGCTCGATCCGCTGCAGATCATCGAGGCTACGGTCGATCTCGTCTATACCGACTCTGCCAACGGCTTCGAGCAGCGCCGGCAGGTGGTGTTCACCGGCGGCCAGGCCTTCGCCGGCCAGGCCGTCAACCTGCCGACCATTGCCTCCAGCCCGGACGGGCTGACGGCGACGACCACCATCGTGCGCATGGATGGCTCGACCTTTATCGGCGAACCGGTGCCGGTGCGCGATCGCGTCCTCGTCTCGGACGGCCTCGGCGAAACTCGACGCATCCAGGTCGAGTTGACCGGCACTGACTTCAACGCCGCCGGTCTCGTCGCCGCCCGCGTACGACTGCGCGGTCCGGGCGAAACGCCGGACGAAGCGGACGTGATCTTCCGGCCAAGTGACTTTGCGGCGAAGACCGTGGCGCTGGTGCAGCCGATAGACGGACCGTTTCGCTATAGCTACGCCGTCGAGGGCTATACCCGAGACGGCGTGCCGAGGGCCGGCGCGCACGGCGAAAGCGGCGACCTGAGGCTGTTCGTGGGGCTGCCGAGCTGACGTTGCTTCTGGTCGGACGAAGACCTCCGAACTGCTGGTCGTCGCTCCAGCTCAGCGCGTTGGAGCGAGCGACCGACTATGGATGCCTCCTTTCGGGACGCCGTGTCCGATAAAGGCATTTCCCGCCCCGCGCTGTTTCTGTTCCGAGGCCAACAGAGCGCAGGTTCAGGCCAACATCGAGGCCAACGAATTAGCGAGATGCACTGATCGGAATTGAGCGGATATGAGACTGGAGGAGACGAATGCTCGCGGTTTTCTCTAGTAGCATCAACCGCATATGATGCAATTCTAGGCGCGCTGACACTGCCTGATATGGAGGAACTGGTGCCGCGGAAGGGATTCGAACCCCCGACCCACGCATTACGAATGCGTTGCTCTACCAGCTGAGCTACCGCGGCGCCGCGCCACCTGATAAACGCGAAGGCCTGTTTTTTCAAGCGCGGCGCGGCCGACCACCGCAGATACCTCGCTGCGGGCTCGCGGCGACACCCGGCCAGTGCTTCGACGATCGACAGCGTCGAGACCGTGCCGGCGGCCGACCCGATCGCCGCCGAACTCGCTGTCGGCGCCGGGCAGGATCTCTACAAGATCCGCAAGATATAGCTGGACGACGAGCGGCCGTTGCCTTCCGCGCCGGTGACGCTGCTGACCCGCAGCGCCGCGACCTTTGGCTGCCGCTCTATCGTGCGCTCGAAGGGGTCTACGGCTTACCGCCGGAAAGCGCCGACGAGACCATCGTCTTCATTATCGCCGACGTGTGCCGAGACGCTGCGGGTGCCGCTCGGCCACCCGCTGATCCTGGTCGAGCGCATCGTCTATCTCGCCAATGGCCAGCCGGCCTACAGCTCCCGCGCCTATTACCGGGCGGACAGCGTCCAGTTCCGGCGTCGGATCCAGCGCGGCCGGGCCGACAAGGTCATTCGCGCCGCCGCCGAATAGGCGAACGACCTCCGCTCAGCCCCACGGCCCCCGCCGCGTGCCGGCGTCAGTGCCCCAGGCACCGCTGCGCGGCGCACTGGTCGGCTGGGCGCTGGTGCCGCCCCAATTGCCATCGCCGGCGCCCATCTGCTGGGCCAGCGCGCGCAGCGCGGCGATGCGGTTCTCGGTGGCGGGATGGGTAGAGAACAGATTGTCCATGCGCTCGCCGGACAAGGGGTTAATGATGAACATGTGGGCGGTGGCCGGATTGTGCTCGGCTTCCATGTTCGGCACCTGATGGGCGGCATTGGAGATCTTGGCCAACGCTGAGGCCAGCCACATCGGCTGGCCGCAGATCTGCGCGCCGAGCTTGTCAGCCTCATATTCGCGCGAACGCGAGATCGCCATCTGCACCACCATCGCGGCGAGCGGGGCGAGGACCATCATCACGATGGTGCCGATGGCGCCGAACGGTCGATTGTTGTCGCGCCCGCCGAAGAACATGCCGAAATTCGCCAGCATCGAGATGGCGCCCGCCAGGGTCGCGGTGATGGTCATGGTCAGCGTGTCATGGTTCTTGATGTGCGCCAGCTCATGCGCCATCACGCCGGCCACCTCCTCGCGCGACAGCGAATTCAACAGGCCGGTGGTCGCCGCCACCGCCGCATTCTGCGGGTTGCGGCCGGTGGCGAAGGCATTGGGCTGCGGGTTGTCCATGATGAAGACGCGCGGCATCGGCAATTGCGCGCGCCCCGCCAGTTCCTCGATCATGCCGACGAATTCCGGCGCCGAATTGCGGTCGACCTGCCGGGCGCCGTACATCGACAGCACCATCTTGTCGGAGTTCCAGTAGCTGAAGATGTTCATGCCGGCGGCGACGACCAGCGCGATCATCATGCCGCTGCGCCCGCCCAGCAGGAAGCCGACGGCCATGAACAGCGCCGTCATGCCCGCCAGCAGGATCGCCGTGCGAAAATAGTTCATCGGTCCCTCCGGCCGCCCCATGCCGATTGGCGCGGCTTGCGGACTAGGATGGGAAGCGCCGCCGCCTTCCGCAAGGTAGCCTCGCGCGGAGTTGGCCCCGCCGGCCACGCTCCGAACCTTTCGTACTCTTGACGAACGGGTGCCCGCAATGGTTCCAATCAGCCATGGCCGAGAACCGCACCGCCGATAAATCCGAACCCGCCGCGCCGAAGCCCCGCCCGCTCTCGCCCGCGGCACGGCGCGCCATTGCCGAGGCCGAAGAGCGCCGCGCCCAGCGTGCGGCCGAGGAAGGCATAGCGCAGAAGGAAATCAATGGCCGAGGCGGCCCGGAGCCGGTGCGCTATGGCGACTGGGAAGTGAAGGGCATCGCCTCGGATTTTTGAGGGCGTTCGGCTGCAGCATCCTTCGAGGCCCGCCCATGGCGGGCGCCTCAGGATGGCGTCGCGTGTAAAAGAACCACGTCATCCTGAGGTGCGAGCGCAGCGAGCCTCGAAGGATGCTCAAGCAAGGCGACCTGCCCCCTCACTCCCCCCGAAACACCGGCTCGCGCTTCTCGGCGAAGGCGGCGATCGCTTCTTGACGGTCCTTCGTCGAGGCCGTGCGCTCATAGGCGTCGAGCTCGATGCGAAAGCCGGTGGCGAGGTCCACCTCGCCGGCAACGGAAAGCGCCTTCTTCGCCTGCCGCACCGCGACCGGAGCGGCGCTGGCGATGGCCCCGGCCACAGCGATTGTGGCTTCCAGCAATTCGGCGGCCGGGAGCACCTTGTTGAGGATGCCCCATTCGTAGGCCTCAGCCGCTGAGAAGGCGGCGCCGGTGAGGATCAGTTCCTTGGCGCGGCGCACGCCGCAGGCCCGCGGCAGGGTCTGGGTGCCGCCGGCGCCGGGCGAGATGGCGCGCTTGACCTCGGGAAGCGAGAAGGTCGCGCTCTCCGCGCCATAGGCGAAATCCACCGCCAGCACGATCTCGCAGCCGCCCCCCACCGCCGCGCCATTTACAGCGGCGATGATCGGAAAAGGCGAATCGACCAGTTGGCGGATCAGTTGCTCCATCAACGCACGGCGCCGGCGTATCGCTTCCGGGGTCGCGGTCCGAATCTCCTTCATGTCGCCGCCAGAGCAGAACACCCGCTCGCCGGCCCCGGTGAGCACGACGCAGCGCGTCGGGCCGGCATCGATGGCAAGCGCGGACAACAGGCCGGTGAGCTCGGTGACCATGGCAAGATCGACGGCATTGCCCACCGCCGGCCGGTTCAGGGTCACTACCAGAACATGCTCGCGCTGCTCGACCAGCAGCGTCTCATGGGAAGTCGTCACGGCTGTTCTCCGGCCATTCTCAGTTAAACGTTTCACTCCAGGTGGAGCCTTTCAATGAAGCAGTTTCATTGACACGTCCAAGGAAATGTGGAGTTTTCGGAAAACGATTAATCCGCCGCTTCGCCGACTGCCTCGCCTCGCGCGCGGCCCGCAGGAACGGTGCGCCGAAGGCCCGACATGCTCAGCAACGGCAGCCATCCGCACGGCACGGCGCAGCCTGGAACCACAGCGCCCGCCCCGAACCGGACCTCCGGAAACTGGGCGTTGCTGTTCGCCACCATGTTCCCGCAGACCATCATGTCGCTGGTGGTGATGACCCCGCCGGTGGTCGCCGACCGGGTAATCGCCGCCGTCCATCTGCCGGCGGAGGCGACCGGGCTCTATGCCACGCTGAACTACAGCTTCATCGCGGTCGGCACGCTGTGCTCGGCCAGCCTGATCGGTCGGCTGGGACCATTGCGGCTCAGCTTCGCGTGCATCGCCGCCGGCGGCTTCACGATGGCGCTGTTCGGCATGGCATCGCTGGCGAGCGTGCTCATCGCCACCGCCTGCATGGGCCTGTGCTACGGGCCGCTGACGCCCGCCAGCCAGCAGGCCATTGCCGGCCAGGGCCCGATCCCGAACCTCGCCCTGTTCCTGTCCATCCGCCAGACCGCGGTGCCGCTCGGCGGCGTGCTGGCCGGGCTGCTGATCCCGCCGCTGGTGGTGGCGTTCGGCCTGACCAGCGCGATGCTGATCGCTGGCGCCGCCATAACCCTGGGCGCGGTTACCACCGGGACCGCGCTCGCCATCGTGCGCAAGGAGGCGCCGCCACAGCACGTGCCGCGCGCGCCGGGCCTGTTCGCGCCGCTGCGCCTGATACTGAGCGCCCGCCATCTGCTCGGGCTCTGCTTCGCCTCCACCATCTACGGCGCGATGCAGCTGATCGTGAGCTCCCTGCTGGTCGTCTTCCTGATGGCCGAGCTCGGCCGCGACCTGATCCTCGCCGGCATCATGCTCGGCGTCAGCCAGGCCGCCGCCGTCGTCGGCCGCATTGCCTGGGGCTTCATCGCCGACCGCTTCAACGCGTTGCGCCTGACGCTCGGCATCATCGGGCTGATCATGGCGCTGGCCTGCATCCTCACCGGCCTGCTCACGCCGGCCACGCCGAACTGGGTCATCGGAGCGGTGGTGTTCGTGCTCGGCGGCACCGCCAGCGGCTGGAACGGCGTGTTCCTTGCCAATCTGATGCGCGAGGTGGAACCGGCGCAGGCCGGCTTCGCGGCGAGCGGGGCGCTGCTGTTCTCCTATCTCGGCATCGTGCTCGGCCCGCCGCTGTTCGGTGCGCTGGCGCTTCTCATCGGCTTCTCCAATGCGTTCCTGGCGCTCTCGCTGGTGGCCCTGGGCGGCTCCGCGCTGTGCTGGTCGCCAAGGCGCTGATCGAGCGTCGGCCTCACAACAAGTCGACATAAATTTCAATCTGCCGCTTGTGCGAACACCCCACAATGTTCGCGAATGCGTTCTAATCGCTTGTCTTGCAACAAATGCGTCGATACCGAGCATGCGCGAAGTGTCGACCGGCCTCTTGACCGCGATGAATTAATGTCGACACTATTGGTGAGGAGGCCGGGGCGCACCGGCCCGGTTTTAGGAGAGGATCGAATGACGACGAGTGGGCTGATCACGGGCACGCTGGAACATCTGCGTCGCCCCCTTGTGCGAAACATCAGTAAGGGTCAGCGCGTGCTCGTCCTGTCCGACACCGAGCATGATCCGCGGGTGTGGCAGGCCATCATGACGATCCTGGCCGACATCGAGGCCGATGCCACGCTGTGCCTGTTCCCGCGCCGCCCGGCCGACTATTACGATCCGCCGTCCGCGGTCTGCGAAGCCATGATGAAGTCGGACGTCAACATCCTGTGCTCGTCCACCGGCATGCTGCACTGCGCGGCGAGCCTGCGCTCGATGGAAGCCGGCATCCCCTCCATCTGCCTCGATGGCGGCATGCGGCTCGAATGGCTGCAGTCCGGCGCCATCACCGACGACATGAAGCAGATCGCGGTGCGCAAGCACTATGTCGGCAAGAACATATTCGGCGAAGGCGCCAAGAGTTGCCGCGTCACCTCGCGCTATGGCACCGACTTCACCTATAGCGTCGAGAATATGATCTGGGTCCCGCCGCTGCCGTCCGACAGCTTCGATCCCTACAAGATCATCAATTTCCAGAAGGACGAGAACCGGCCCGCCGGCAAGCTCTATTACTATCTGTACCCGACCGGCGAATTCAACGTCGCCCCGATCGAGGGCACCGCCGAGGGCAAGCTGGTGATCGACCTCACCATGCACCATCTCGGCCTGCTCGGCTCGCCGATCGAGCTCACCGTGAAGAAGGGCCGCATCGTCAGCATCGACGGCGGCGTCGACGCCCGCATCCTGCGCGACTTCCTCGCCACCTATGGCGACGACAACGCCTATATGTGCCCGGCCGAAGCCTCGGTCGGCGTCAATGCCAAGGCCATCGTTCGCGGCATCCAGCGCGAAGACAAGAACATCATGGGCACGATGCATTTCGGCCTCGGCACCAATGTCGATGTCGGCGGCTCCATCATGTCCAAGATCCATATGGACGGCGTCATCCTCGAGCCGACCCTCTATGTCGACGGCGTGAAGCGCATCGAGCACGGCCAGTTCCTGGTGCCGATCGAAGGCAACGCCTGATCCAAAGGAGTTCCCGTCATCCCGGAACGGCCGCCAGGCCGTATCCGGGATCGCGTGACGCTCTCTGCCTTCGTGCGATCCCGGCTCGCGCCTTTGGCGCGTCCGGGATTGTCTGTTGGAGATGATGCATTGTGGTGTTGGCCGGAAGCAGATCCGGGGCCGGCCAGCCCCGGATCTGCGCCCGCCGCTGCGGCCGTTCTGGGATCGGGCGATACGCCCGTCGTCATCAAGGTCCGGCGGCGGGCCGGCTTCGTGTGCTTGTTGACTTGACTGGGCCGCGCGAGCGCGCCCGCAGACAATCCGAAGCCGAGCGAGATCATGCCTCAACCCATCCCGCCGGCCAATGCCGGCCTGCGCATCCTGGGCGCCGATGTCGCCAAGGGCAGCATCGTCTTCCATGACGACCAAACCGGCCGCAGCTGGAGCGCGGCCAACACCCCCGAGAGCCTGGGCGCGGCGCTGGCGCCCTACGCCGGCTATGACTGGCTGATTTGCGAGACCACTGGCGGCTACGAGCGCGCGCTGCTCGAGACGGCGGCCGCGGTGGGCTTGCCGGCCGCCCGCGTGGACGCCGCCCAGGCGAAGGCCTTCATCGCCTCCCATGGCGGACGCGCCAAGACCGACCGGATCGACGCCGCCTGGTTGAGCCGGTACGGCCGCGAACGCGCCGCCACCCTGACGCCCTGGCAAGTGCCCAGCCGCGAACGCGAAGCCTTCGCCGCACGGCTGCGCCATCGTCAGGATCTGCTGGCCCAGCGCACCCAGGCCAAGAACCGGCGCGGCGCTCCAGGCGCCGAGCCGCTCCATCAATTGCTGGATCGGCAGATCCACTTCCTCACCAGCCAGATCGCCGAGATCGACCGCCTCATGGCCGAGCAACTCGACGCCGACCCCGACCTGGCGCGCCACGAGCAGATCCTGCGCGCCATCCCGGGCATCGGCCCGGTCGCCGCCCGCACCCTCATCGCCCTGCTGCCCGAACTCGGCCGGCTCGGCCCCAAACAGGCCGCCAGCCTCGCCGGCCTCGCTCCCCATCCCAGAGATTCCGGATCCGCCCGAAAATACCGAAGAATGACCGGCGGCCGCGCAGCCCTGCGCCCCGTGCTCTTCATGGCGGCGCTCTCCGCTGCACGCGCCCACCCAGCCTTGAGCGCCGTCTACCAGCGCCTCACCGCCGCTGGAAAACCAAAGCGCCTCGCCATCGCCGCTGTCGCGCGAAAGCTCGTCGTCATCGCCAACGCTACCCTGCGAGACGCTCAAATCCCTCAGCCAAACTGACTTGATGACGGCATTGGAGGATCCTTGATCGACCATGACGCGGTGCTAGATTCGAACCCTGTTCGAGCGAAGCGGACGATCATGGCTCCGATCATCATCATCGACCTGCAGACTGCCATGTTCGACGGGCTCGCCGAGCCGCCGCTCCACGATGCGGACGGCCTGGTTGACCGCGTGCGTGCGGTGATGGAATGGGCGCGGCGCACGGGCCGGAAGATCGCCTTCATTCGTCATGACGGGCCGAAGGGCGATCCGCTGGCGCCCGGCGAGCCTGGCTGGCCGGTGTGGCCGGCTTTGGGGCAAGCCGAAGATGAGCCCATCTTTGCCAAGAGCGTGGGCGATGCCTTCAGCAATCCGGCATTCGTCGCTTGGGTGGCGGGCCAGGACACCGACGAGGTCGTCCTGCTCGGCGCCCAGACCGACTACTGCATCGCCGCCACCGTGAAGGGCGCGAGCGCGGCCGGGCTCAAGGTGACGGTGGTGTCCGACGCCCACAGCACGGTGGATTCCGCCGACGAGACCGCCGCAGCGATCATCGCCCGGCACAACGCCGCTTTCGCCACCGTCGGCGTGAATCTCGTGACCAGCCGCTCGCTGGTTTCCTCTTTGCCGTCATCCCGGCCCTAGCGAAGCGGAGAGCCGGGATCGCAGGACGACCTGACGGCCGTTCCAAGATGACGACTATTCCTCGAGTGCCACCTGCTTGCGCCGGCGGCGCCGCGGCTTGGTCGAGGATGTCACGTCGCCATCGGCGAACAGCTGCTCCAGCGCGCTCAACGCGTGGAGGTGGTTCGACTTGATCAGGGCCTCGGCGAGCGAGGCGTCGCCATCCTCGATGGCGCTCATCAGCTGGAGATGGTGCGCCATCGACTTGTCGCGCCGGGTCGGCTGGGTCAGCGAGAGCCGGCGCAGCCGCAGCGTGCGCAGCAGCAGCGAATCCAGGATGCGCTTGGCCGTATGGTTCTTCGCCGCGATGGTGAGGCGGTTGTAGAATTCGACGTTCGCCCAGAGATAGGACGACAGATCGTGCGCGTCGTGCGCATTGCGCAGCCTCACCAGTATCTCGCGGAACACCGCGAGGTCCTCCTCGGAGCGCCAGGTGGCGACATCGGCCGCCACCGTGCCGAACAGCACGGCGCGCACGCGATAGATCTCCCGCACTTCGGCAAAGTCGAGCACTGAGACGTGCGGCCGGCGGCGCTGCGGAATACGGACCAGCCCTTCCTTTTCCAGCAGCATCAGGGCTTCGCGGATCGGAGTGCGGCTGGTCTCATAGCGCTCGGCAAGCTCGACCGAGCTCAGATCCTCGCCGGCACCGCGTATGTTCTCGATAATCTCGGCCCCGACTTCGCAGGCGACCCGCGACACCAGCGACGGACGGTCGTGATTCTCGGCGACGATCCGGCGAACCACGAGGACGGCGTTGAGGAAGGATTCCGACTGGTCCGACGGCACCGTCGACATCCAGGAATCCGCCTTCTCGATTTCGATCTGATCCACGCCTTGTCGCCGCCTTGCTGTGTTGTCCGCTCGCGCGCCGGTGACGCTTCGTCATCGGTGAGCGGCACGACGCGCCAATCTAATCATTGGCCCCTTATCTGTCGACAAATTGCCGCGGCAGCCCCGGCCGGCCCGCGAAGAGCCGGCGTCGGCGCTTTCGGGTACGGCCTTTCGACTAAACACTATATGTCGACATTAAACATTCTCTCGCCATGGCCTGCAAGCCGCCAAGTCAAGCGGGAGCCAAAGCGCGCGCCCGATACGCTGTGCCGGCAAATCGCCATCCGACGCACGAAACACCGACAATTCCATCATTTTCGCGCGGACGACGTTCGCATGCCGACGGCTTCGGCGACGGCCGGCGCACGGTCATAGGCACACCTACATTCAGAATCTGTCGACACATATCTTGACAGCGCCGACAGCTTCGGGCTTCGATGCCGCCTTGTGGGAGCCAGAAGAACAAGGGCGTTAAGGGAGAATTTCATGCGTACAGGCTTGGCCTATCTGCTCGGCAGCACCGTCGCGCTGTCGCTCGCCGCTGCGGCGCCCGCGGGCGCCGAGGACGCGCTGGTCGTCGCTGCCTTCGGCGGCAAGCATGGCGAGACGCTGCAGAAGTGCGTCATCCAGCCTTTCATCGACAAGACCGGCATCAAGGTCACCGTCGACCAGGGCGTGTCGACCGTCACCGTCTCCAAGCTGAAGCAGCAGAAGGGCAATCCCTCGCTGGATCTCGTCTGGCTCGACGGCGAAGTCTCGCAGGTGGCGGAAGCCGAAGGCGTGTTCGCGGACATCGACCCCGCGCAGGTGCCGAACATCGCCAACATGATCCCGGAGGGGGTCTACAAAAACAAGGCGGGCAAGATCACCGGCCTCAGCGACGGCTATTACTCGGTCGGCATCGTCTACAACATGGACGAGATCAAGCAGGCCCCGACCTCCTGGTTCGACCTGTGGAAGCCGGAATTCAAGGGCGACGTCACCTGGCCGTCCATGTCCGACGGCTCCGGCCCGGCGATGCTGGTCTATGTCTCCGAACTGCTCGGCGGCAGCGTCGCCAACCTCAAGCCCGGCGTCGACAAGATGAAGCAGCTCGAAGTTGCTGCCTTCTATGATTCCGGCGGCAATGCCTCGAACATCCTGGCCCGCAAGGAAGCCACCATCGGCGTGCTGGACTCAGGCGCGGTGTGGGCACTCGCCGATGCCAACCCCTTCAAGGTCGGCTTCCTGATCCCAAAGGAAGGCGGCCTCGCCTCGGACGCTCGCCTCCACCTCGTCAAGCCGTCCAAGGCGGCCTATGCGTTCCTGAACTATGCGATGACCGCGGAATCGCAGGGCTGCATTGCCGAGAACTATTTCTACGGCCCGGCGGTGAAGGGCGTGAAGCTCAGCGAGAAGGCCACCTCACGCCTGCCCTGGGGCGCCACCGGCTCGATCAAGGACCTGCGCTTCTCCGACGTGAACGCGATCAACGCCCACCGCCAGGAAATCCTGGACGCCTGGAACAAGGACGTCCTCGGACGCCGCTGATCCCGCGCGCTTTCGTCCGGATGAACCTATCCGGACGCGAGTGCTCCAGCGCTCCACCGCCTCACGTGAATCCGGAGTACGCCGTCTCATGCCCCTCATCACCATCGACCGGGTGACGAAGTCATACGGCCCGCTCCAGGTCCTCAAGGGCGTGTCCCTGAATATCGAGGAGGGCGAATTCGTTGCCCTCCTCGGCCCGTCCGGCTGCGGCAAGACCACGCTGCTGCGCGCCATCGCCGGCTTCGTCGAGCCGGATGGCGGCGACATAAGGATTGCCGGCCAGCCCATGATCGGGGTCGAGCCGAACCGGCGCCCGGTCAACATGGTGTTCCAGAACTACGCGCTGTTCCCGCACCTCACGGTCCGGGACAATGTCGCCTTCGGCCCGCGCCGCAACGGCGTCGCCAGGTCCGAGATCCCAGCCATCGTCGCGCAGGCGCTGGAGACGGTCGGCATGGCGGCCTATGCCGAGCGCCTGCCGTCCCAGATGTCCGGCGGCCAGCAGCAGCGCGTCGCGCTCGCCCGCGCCATCGCCAACAAGCCCAAGGTGCTGCTGCTCGACGAGCCGCTCGGCGCGCTCGATCTCAAGCTGCGCAAGCGCATGCAGATGGAGCTGAAGCACCTCCAGCAGCAGCTCGGCATCACCTTCCTGTTCGTGACCCACGACCAGGAGGAGGCGCTCGTCATGGCCGACCGCATCGTCGTCATGCATGACGGCAACATCGCGCAGATCGGCTCCGGCGAGGACATCTATGCCCGGCCGGAGAGCCGCTACGTCGCCGACTTCATCGGCGAAGCCAATATCCTGCCCTGCGAGGTCGAGACCGACGGCCATCTGCGCCTCGCCGGCGACCTGGTGGACCTGCCTTATATGGCGCCGTCCACCACCGGACAGCCCTCGCTGCTGGTGCGCCCCGAGGAGATCCGCGTCGGCGGCGCACCGGAAGGCGGCGTCGAGCTGGCCGCCACGGTCACCGACCGCGTCTTCATCGGCAATGCCACCCGCATCTTCGCCCGGCTCACCAGCGGCCAGACCATCGTCATCCAGCAGGCCGGGACCGAGCGCAGCG
Source organism: Starkeya sp. ORNL1 (assembly GCF_012971745.1). NCBI lineage: Bacteria > Pseudomonadati > Pseudomonadota > Alphaproteobacteria > Hyphomicrobiales > Xanthobacteraceae > Starkeya > Starkeya sp. ORNL1. Next base: position 4,618,890 of record NZ_CP048834.1, on the reverse strand, counting down.
GCGGCCCGCGCGCCGGCGATGCCATCCGCATCGGCTGGGCGCGCGAAGCCGCGCGCGTGCTGACGAGCTGACGCGATGCGCATCAACCGCTTCTGGGCCGCCATCCTGCTCGGCATCCCGCTGATCTATCTGGTGGTGTTCTTCGTCACGCCGCTCGGCATGGTCGTCGTCGACAGCTTCTCCAACAAGGCGGGGGAAGTGACGCTCGAGAACTACGCCATCGTGCTCGGCGATCCCTATTACTGGACCGTGCTCGGCTACACGCTGTGGCTGGCGCTGGTCACCTGCGTCGCCACGCTGATCCTCGGCTATCCGCTCGCCTATTATATGAGCCTGATCGAGCAGCGCCGCTTCGTGAAGCGCATCTGCTTCATCCTGATCCTGATGCCGCTCTTCACCTCGAACATCGTGCGCTCCTTCGGCTGGATCGTGCTGCTCGGGCGCGACGGCCTGATCAATCAGGGGCTCTTGATGGTCGGCATCATCTCGAAGCCGCTGCGCCTGCTCTCCACCGAGGTCGCGATCATCATCGGCATGATCTATGTCATGCTGCCCTTCATGGTGCTGGCGATCGCCAGCGTGCTGCAGAACATGAACGCCTCGCTGCGCGAGGCCGCGCGCGATCTCGGCGCCTCCGCCTTCACCACTTTCCTGAAGGTGACGCTGCCCTTGAGCGTACCCGGCATCGTCGCCGGCACGCTGATCGTCTTCACGCTGAGCATCAGTTCGTACGTCACGCCGCGCATCATGAGCGGCGGGCGCTCCGTCGTCTCGTCCATGCTGATCTATGACCAGTTCATGCTGGTCTTCAATCCGTTCCTCGGCAGCGCCATCGCCGTGGTGCTGCTGGTGACCTGCTTCGTGCTGATCGTCGCCTACACGCTGATCCTCGAACGCAAGCAGCCGGCGAGGTAGCCCAGCATGACCCGCCTCTTCGCCAAACTCCGCGACAGGATCGGCACGCTCGCCGTGTCGCTCATCGCCTGGCTGGTGCTGATCTATCTGGTGCTGCCGCTCGCCGTGGTGATCGCCATCTCCTTCACCACCACCGAGTATCTCGCCTTCCCGCCGGTCGGCTTTACGCTGCGCTGGTACCAGCGGTTCCTCGCCGATCCGTCCTATGTCGCCTCGATCCTGCTCAGCGCCAAGCTCGCCTTCGCCTCGACGGTGCTGGGGTTCCTGCTCGGCGTGCCGGCCGCATTGGTGCTGAAGCGCGCCAGCTTCAAGGGCATCCGCTTCATCAGCAATCTGTTCCTGTCGCCGCTGATCCTGCCGGCCATCATCATCGGCGTCGGCGTCTTGCAGATCACCGATGCGCTGGGCTTCGCCCGCAGCTTCCCGGCCATGCTGGTCGGGCACGTGGTGATCATCCTGCCCTATATCGTGCGCACCACACTGGCCTCGCTCGACGGTTTCGACATGTCGCTGGAGGAAGCGGCGCAGGATCTCGGCGCCTCCGGCTTCGCCACCTTCTTTTACGTGACGCTGCCGATGATCAAGCCGGGCATCATTGCCGGCTGCCTGTTCGGCCTGATCATGAGCTGGATCGATGTCGAGGTCAGCATCTTCAATACGGTGATTGCGGAATCGCCGATCCCGGTGAAGGTGTTCAACTATGTCCAATACTCGGTCGACCCGATGATCGCCGCGGTCTCGGCCGGCACCATCTACATCGCCTTCATCCTCGTCTTCCTCCTCGATCGCCTGGTCGGCCTCGACAAGGTCACCGGCCAAAAATGAACACTGGAGCCCCACCCATGCCGAACCCGACCGAACCCCGCCCCGGCCCGCTTGGCGGCATATTGGTGGTCTCGGTCGAACAGGCCGTCGCCGGGCCGCTCTGCACGCTGCGCCTCGGCGACGCCGGCGCCCGCATCATCAAGGTCGAGGCGGCGGAAGGCGACCGCGCCCGCGACTACGACACCGCGATGGGCAGCACCTCGGCCGCCTTCGGCTGGCTGAACCGCGGCAAGGAGAGCGTGGTCCTCAATCTGAAGGACGCCGCCGACCTCGCCATCGTGCGCGAGATGCTGAAGACGGCGGACGTGTTCGTGCAGAACCTCGCCCCTGGCGCCAGCGATCGGCTGGGCCTGGGGGCTGCGCAGCTCACGGCCGAATTTCCGCGGCTGATCGTCGTCGACATCATGGGCTATGGCCGCGACACGTCTTACGCCTCCAAGCGCGCGTACGACATGCTGGTGCAGTCGGAGAGCGGCATCTGCGCCGTGACCGGCACGCCGGAGGTGCCGTCCAAGGTCGGCATTTCCATCGCCGATATCGGCACCGGCACCAATGCCTATGTCGCGGTGCTGGAAGCGCTGTTCGAGCGCGAGCGTACCGGGCGCGGCCAGACCATCGAGGTCGCGATGTTCGACGCCATGGCGGAGTGGATGTCGCTGCCGCTGCTGCATTACGAGCACATGGGCATCGAGACCGCGCGCTACGGGCTCTCCCACGCCTCGGTCTATCCCTACCGGCCCTATCACGCGGCGGACGGCGACATCGTCGTCTCGATCCAGTCGACCGCGGAATGGACGCGCTTCTGCACCACCGTGCTGCTGCGCCCCGAACTGGTGAAGGACCCGCGCTTCATCGACAACTGGGCCCGCGTGCAGAACCGCGACGAACTCGACGCCGCCGTACACGAGGTGTTCGGCGCCCATAGCTGCGCCGAGCTGATCGAGCGGCTGGAAGCCGGGCAGATCGCCTGGGCGCGGGTGTCGACGCTGCACGACCTCTCGGTCCACGGCGCGCTGCGCCGCGTCGCAGTGGAGATGCCCGGCGGCGAGATCGCCCAGCTTCCGCGCCCGGCCGGCCGCATCACCCCGTCGGGCCGCAAGGTGCCGGCGCTCGGCGCGGATACCGCGCGCATCCGCGAGGAGTTCGCCGTGAAGGTTCCCGCGCGCTGAGGCGCGGGTTCATCCGTTTCATTATCGAAGGAGGCCAAGGTGGCAGAAAAGATCGGCTGGCAGGGACGTTTCTATGAGGATTTCGAGGTCGGCGACGTCTATCCGCACCAGATCGGCCGCACGCTGCTCTCCGCCGACAATTCCTGGTTCACGCTGCTGATGGGCGCGCCCTCGCCGGTGCATTTCGACCATCACTACGCAGCGCAGACCGAGTTCGGCAAACCGCTGGTCAATTCGGTGCTGACGCTGGCGACCGTCATGGGCCAGAGCGTCTCCGACCTCTCGCAGAACGTGTTCGGCAATCTCGGCTGGGACGAGATCCGCATGCCGGCCCCGGTGTTCGAAGGCGACACCATCTATTCGCAGTCCGAGGTGCTGGAGAAGCGGCTTTCCAAGTCACGCGAGAGCGTCGGCATCGTTCGCGTCTCCACCGTCGGCTTCAATCAGGACGGCACTGTGGTGATCACCTTCAAGCGCACCATCATGCTCTATCGCCGCGGCTACCAGCCGAAGCTGCCCAAGCCGAAGCTGGCGGAGGCGAAGAAGACCGGGTGAGGTAGTCGGGCGCTCGGCTTGAACATCCTTCGAGGCCGGCCTATGGCCGGCACCTCAGGATGACGTTCATTTAGGAGCCACGTCATCCTGAGGTGCGAGCGCAGCGAGCCTCGAAGGATGTCCACGCAGAGCGCCCTACTCCGCCCCAGCAACCCCCATCATCGCGATCGCCGCGCAGGCCGCGCCGAAGCCGTTGTCGATATTCACCGTCACCAGCCCCGGCGCGCAGCTGGCGAGCGCCGTGTTCAGGGCGACATGCCCGCCGGTCGCGACGCCATAGCCGACCGAGCTCGGCACCGCGATCACCGGCGCCGCGATCAGCCCGCCGAGCACGCTGAACAGCGCGCCTTCCATCCCCGCCACCGCGATGACGACCCGGAAGCCGCGGATCTCCTCCAGCCGCTCCAGCAGCCGCCACAGCCCGGCAACGCCGATATCGGCGATGACCGGCGCCTCGAAGCCGTGGAACACCAGCGCCCTCGCCGCCTCGCCGGCCACTGCGAGGTCAGAGGTGCCGGCGGTGACGATGCCGATACCTGGCTTGAGCGCGCCCGTCGGCGGCGTGCCGAACACCGCGGTGCGCGAGAGTGGATCATAGGCGAGGCGCGCGCGATACTCTGCCGCGAGCGCCTCGAAGGCGACAACATCGAGCCGTGTCAGCAGCATCGGCTTCCCGCCGGCGGCAGCGAGGGCAAGGATGTTGTCGATCTGCGCCGGGGTCTTGCTGGCGCACAGCACCGCCTCCGCCGTGCCGGTGCGCTTGAGCCGGGCGAAGTCGAGCACGGCGTCAGCCATGGTGGACCGCCGGCTTGCCGATGAAGGCCGAGCCGCGCTCATAGGCGCGCACCCCGGCGAACAGGCGGCCGGCCTGCGCGCACAGCACCATGGCCTGCATCTTCAGCATCGGGGTCGCCGCATGTTCGGCATCGGCCTCGATGACGATGCCCTCGCGCGTCACCCGGCAGCGCAGCGCCGCCTGCCGCGGAAGCAGCGGGGACAGCGCGGTCTCGACCTCATTGACGAAGGCGAGGTCATCAGCGGAGATGGCAATGCCGGTCTCGATGCGGCTGGCGAGGCAAGGCTGCGCCGGCAATTCGGCGAGGTCTTCGAGGCCATGGAGCCGCGCCAGCGCCCGCACCTCTGCCTTGGAGATCGCCGCCTCGACGAAGGGGTGTACGATGTCCCGTTCGGCCGCCGCTTTGAGCCCGGGCCGGTAGTCGCCGAGATCATCGGTGTTGGCGCCCGAGGCAATGATGCCGTCGGTCAGCGCGCGGATCCGGTCATAGAGATTGGTCTTGCAGAAATAGCAGCGGTCGACCGGGTTGGCGCGATAGCGCCCATCCTCGAACTCGCCCGAGCCGCCAATGCTGAGCTTCCAGCCATGGGCGTCAGCATGACGCTGCACGCGCTCGGTTGCCGAGCCGGGCACGGCGGGCGACACCGCATGGAACATGGTGACGCCATCCAGTGCCCAGCGATGCGCCAGATGCGCCAGCGTCATGCTGTCGACGCCGCCGGACACCGCGATGGTCAGCGCAGGGTAGGAGGCTAGCACGGCTTGCAGGCGCGCTTCGGGCGAGGCGGTCATTTCTCGCTCCCCTCCAGCCGCTCCTTCACCGCGCGGCGCTCGGTGAGGCCGTCGAGGGAGGCGAGATCGTCGCTCTCGACCTTCACGCTCACGCGGCCAGGCCGGCGGACCTGCTTCACCCGAACCGCCGTCTCGCCATCGCGCCTCGTCTCGCCGCGCCGCTCCAGCAGGTCCCGCTCCTCGAAATGCCAGCGCAGGCCGATGGTCGAGGTCTCATCGAGGCAGCGCTCCTTCACCGCGTCGAGCGCCTCGGGAGCGACCAGCAGGCGGAAGCCGTGCAGCGGCCGGCCCTTCTTGCCGATGAGCGCGGAGATGGCGAGATCGCGCACCCCGTCCAGCGCCCGCAGCCGGTCGGCAGCGACGCCGATCTCCTCGCCGGTCATGTCGTCAATGTCGAAGGACAACACCGCGACGCGATCATGACTGAGGCTCGCCGGTGCAAACGCCAGCACCCGCAATATGTTCGGCATGCCCGGCAGGTCGCGGGTGCCGGCTCCCGTGCCGCTCGCCTCCAGCCTGCCTTCGGCCTTGCCTGTGCCCGTCACCAGATGGCGCAGGATCGCGGCGCCGGTCGGCGTCACCCGCTCGCCACCGATCCCATCGTCGCGCCAGGCGAAGCCTTGCAGGATCTCGACGGTGGCCGGTGCCGGAACCGGGAGCAGACCGTGCTGGGTGCGCACCATGCCGCCGCCGCGCGGCAGCTCGGACACGCTCCAGCGCGTACCCGTCAAGGCAGCGGCAATCGAGCCGGCTGCCACCACGTCCATCAGCGAATCCCAGTCGGCCAATTCGTGGAAATGCACGTCGTCCAGCGCCACGCGGTGGATGTGCGCCTCGGCCTCGGCGATGTGGCGAAGGATGGCGCCAGCATGCGCGGCGGTTCCGTCGCTTAACCCCGCAGCCTCGATCCGCGCCACCAGATCGCGATAGCGGCCATGATGATGATGCGGGTGGGAATGCGACTCTTGTCCATGATGGTGGTGATGGCCATGCGGCGCCATCGCCTCCAGCCCGAAGCGCAGGCAGCGCACCGCTCCGCTGGAGCCCTCGGCCAGGAGCGGCCGGCCGGCATCCTTCGGCAGCACCTTGGCGAGATCGGCGAACACCCGCTCGCCGAGCTGTGGGAAGGCGTCGAGCATGGCGGCGACGAACATGTCGCCGGCAATGCCGCCCACAGCATCGAGATGGATATGGTATGGCCCGGTCACAGCAATGCTCTAGCCCAGCTACAGCCCCGCTTTAGCGCGGCTCGTGCACCGGCACGACATAAGGCCCTTCCGGGATCACCGCTATGGCGCCATCGCCATGCCGGGCGAGGCTGTCCGCGATCGCGGCGTCCAGCCCGGCCGATATCTCCACGCCGGTGATAGCGCGCTCATGGTCGGTAAGCCCGGTGGTGTAGAGCACCACCTTGCCGACGCGCATCGGCTTCAACTGCATCTCGGTCTGCCACTCATCGACATCGGCCAGCGTCTTGGCGCTGATGGTGGCGAGGAAGCGCTCCGGACCCAGCTCGACCAGGCGGGTCTGGGCGTCGCGGAACTCTTCCGAGCCGAAGCCCTCCGAGCATTCCGAGGCGATGATCAGCGTGCCGCCGGGCTCGAGGATGTCGAGCGGCGTCACCATGCCCTTGACCGTCTGGTAGTAGGTCTTGTCCAGCGGATAGCCGGCGGACGAGGTGACTACGGTCTTGAACTTGCGCGGAACCGGAATGCGGGTGGCGCCGCTGATGAAGTCGACCGCCTTGAGATGGCTCGCGATAATCTCGCCGAAGGTGACGTAGACGAGGTCGCGATCCTCGTCGATCACCGTGTTCAGCGCATAGATGTCGCCAATGGTGCGGACGATCTCCAGCTGCTCCTCATGCAGTGGATTGCCGACCAGATTGCACTGCACCGCCAGCGGATCTTCCATGAAGCGGGCGGAATGGAAGGTGCGGATGGTCTCGTGGCCGGCGACGCCCGGCGCCACCACCTTGCGCCCACCCGACCAGCCGGCCATGAAATGCGGCTCGACCAGGCCGGTAGCGATGCGCAGCTCGGCCTCGACGAAGCGCCGGTCGATCGTCACCGGGGTGTTGCGGGTCGTGGTGCGGCCGAGATCGACATGGTCGGCCTCGTTGCGGGCGAAATGGTTCTCCACCCGCACATTGGCCAGCACCCAGGGATCGCCGACCAGTTCGGCCAGTTCCTCGCCCTCGTTCGGGCGATGCAGGCCGGTGGCGACCAGCACATTGATGCGCTCCAGCGGAATGCCGGAAGCCACCATGGTCTCGATCATCGGGCGCAGGAACAGCCGGTTCGGCACCGGCCGGGTGATATCGCAGATCAGGATGCAGGCGCTCGCCTTGCCGCGCGCCAGCTCGCTGAGCGGCGCCGCGCCGATCGGGTGGTCGAAGGCGTGGCGGATGGCGGCGGCCTGGTCCGGCAGCTTGGGCAGCACCGCCTTGCGGATCACCGTGATGTCGGTGCCCGGAGCGAGCTTCAAGGGCAGCTGGCCGCGGCCGAAAGCGATGCTGATGGTGTCATTGGTTCCCGACATCGCTTCCGTCCTTCCAACTAGCCCTGCACGAACTTCTGGCGCTGAACGCCCAGCCCTTCGATGCTCAAGGTGACGATGTCACCGGCCTTGAGATAGGAAGGCGGCTTCAGGCCGAGGCCCACGCCGGGCGGCGTTCCGGTGGAGATGACGTCGCCGGGCTGCAGGCTCATGAACTGGGATATATAGGACACCAGGAAGGCGACGTCATAGATCATCGTCGCGGTCGACCCGTCCTGGAAGCGCCGCTCATTGACGTCGAGCCACATTTTCAGCTTCTGCGGATCGGCGACCTCATCCTTGGTCACCAGCCAGGGGCCGATCGGGCCGAAGGTGTCGCAGGACTTGCCCTTGGTCCACTGGCCAAGCCGTTCGATCTGGAATTCGCGCTCCGACACGTCATTGATGACGCAATAGCCGGCGACATGGTCGAGCGCGTCCTCCTGGCTGACGTACTTGGCCTGCGAGCCGATGACGACGCCGAGCTCGACCTCCCAGTCGGTCTTCGTCGAGCCGCGCGGAATCTCGACATCATCGTCCGGGCCTGAGATCGCCGAGGTCGCCTTCATGAACAGGATCGGCTCGGAGGGGATCTCCGCTCCGGTCTCGGCGGCATGGTCGGAATAGTTCAGCCCGACGCAGATGAACTTGCCGATGCCGGCGACGCAAGGACCGAGGCGCGGCTTGCCCTCGACCAGGGGCAGCTTGGCAACGTCGAGCGAACCAAGGCGCTCCAGCGCCGCGGGTGAAAGCGCCCCGCCGGCAATGTCGTCGACATGGGCTTCAAGCGAGCGGATCCGTCCTTCGGAATCCAGCAGACCGGGCTTTTCCTGCCCGCGCGGGCCGTAACGCAGCAATTTCATGGGTATCGTCTCTCGAAGTGGATAGGGAGCCGGTGGCGGTCCGTTACATCGACCATCCGCCGTCGATGATGTGGGTCTGCCCGGTGGTGTAGGTGGCGGTGGCGAGATAGACGGCGAGATCGGCGATCTCTTCCGGCTCGCCGATGCGCCCGATCGGCTGGCGGGCGATGAAGGCAGTACGCGCCGCCTCATAATCGCCCTGCGCCTTCAGGCGGTTCTGCAAGGACGGGCTCTCCACCGTGCCGGGGCAGATGGCGTTGCAGCGTATGCCCTGCGTCACATAGTCGGCGGCGACCGATTTGGTGAGGCCGACCACGGCTGCCTTGGTCATGCCGTAGGCGAAGCGGTTCGGCACGCCCTTCACGCTGCCGGCGACCGAGGCGATATTGATGATGCAACCATCCTTGCGCTCCAGCATCCCCGGCAGCGCTGCGCGGATGGTGCGGTACATCGACTTCACATTGAGCGCGAAGGCGAAGTCGAACTCGTCGCTGGTGCAATCCAGCACCGTGCCGGCATGCACGAAGCCGGCACAATTGCACAGTATGTCGACGCGGCCGATTTCGGCCACGAGCGCGTTCGCCGCATTGTCGTCCAGCACGTCAAGGCGGCGCAGATTGGCGCCCTCGAGGTCGGCGAGCCCGGCTTCGTTGATGTCGGTTGCCCAGACCGTCGCGCCGGCCTCGACAAAGGCCTTGGCGATGGCGCGGCCGATGCCCTGCGCCGCGGCGGTGACGAGTACGGTTCGGTTGGTCAGGCGTGACAAGGCTCTTCTCCTCGGCCGAATTTATATGTTTATTACCCGGAAGCGCATCCGCGGTCTCGCAATTTTTCCATACCGGAAGAGGTCCCGGCCCGCGATCCACAGGGCGGGCGAAGTATCGCCGGGCATGGCTTCATCGCCAGCCGACATGGAGCCGCAGCCGGTGCCGGGCGGCGAGCATTGACCGGGCAAACTTATCCCGGCAACTATCAAAATCTAACATCTAGATGCAAGTTCATTTCATTGCCTCCGCCCGGGGCATACTGGAATATTGCACACAAGTGTCGACAGACACCATCCTGCTGCCGGACAGCGAATGCCGGCCGTCATGCCGCACTGCATCATACAATTCGGCGAAAAGCCGGGCTGACGCCTGAATCCGCTGGTTCGCCGCGAAAGCCCGCGCCGGAGCGGGATCGACAGGTGCCAAACGCCACAATCGGATTAAATGTGTCGACAGATTTATTGACAATGCAGGCGCGTTCGTTTTCGATACACGCAGCGGAATGCAGGCAAGGCGCGGCGGCTCGCACGCGCCGGGCCGGTGCTCCACGTCGTCGCTACGGGGCGTACGAGGCCCGCCGTCGCGATCAATGAACATCAATGCGCGCGGCATGAACGCGCCCGCGAGTGGAAGATTGGGAGGAGAGCGGAATGACCAAGATAGCTCGGCGCGATGCGCTAAAGATGGCCCTGGCCGCGCCGATGGTGCTGGCGGCCGGACGGCTGGCGAGCGCGCAGACCAAGTGGCCGACACGGCCGGTGCAGATCATCACCGGCTTCGGTCCGGGCGGCGGCGGCGACATCGCCACCCGCGTCGTCTACCAGTCGGTGTCGGAAATCCTGAAGCAGCCGATGGTCATCGAGAACCGCACCGGCGGCAACTCGCTGGTCGCGGCGCAGGCGGTGCTCGGCCTGCCGCGTGACGGCTACGCCTTCCTGATGAACGGCCTCCAGCAGCTCGTCACGCCGCTGCTGATGAAGGACGTGCCCATCAACTTCAAGGGCGACTTCCAGCCGGTCACGCAGATGGTGAAGTACCCCGAGACCATCTCGGTGGCCAAGGACTCCCAGTGGAAGACCTTCCAGGACCTGATGGCCTACGCCAAGGCCAATCCGGGACGCATCCGCTACGGCACCTCGGGCATTGGCGGCGTGCCGCACATCGTCGCCGAGGCCATCCAGCTCTATGGCGGCGTCAAGTTCGTGAACATCTCCTACCGCGTCGCGCCGGAGATCGCGCGTGATGTCGTCGGCGGCCAGCTCGACCTCGCGGTGCTGAACGTCTCCACGCTCACTCCGATGATCCAGGCCGACAAGGTGCGCCTGCTTGCCGTCGGCAACGATACGCGCCTGCCGCAGTTCCCGGACGTGCCGACGCTCGCCGAGCTCGGCCTGCCGAAGGCCAATCACGCCGACTGGGGCGGCATCTTTGCTCCGACCGGCACCCCGGCCGACATCATCCAGCAGATGCAGCAGGCGGTGGCGAAGGCCGCACAGATGCCTGAGGCTCGCGACAAGCTCGCCGCCCAGGGCACCCTCACGGTCGGCTCTTCGACCGCCGACTTCGTGGCGTTCCTGGATGTCTGGCGCAGCACCGTCGAGGAAGTGGTGCGCGAGGCCAAGATCACGCTTTGAGCCTGCTGGGCGCCGGCGGCTCACCGCCGGCGCCCTATTCGTTTCGTTCCGCGTCGCGAGAACACGATGTCCCACATCAAGAACATGAACGACGTCATGGCCGGGTTGGCCCTGATCGCGATCGCCGCGTTCGCGCTGGTCATCGCCTGGCCGCTCAATCCGGGTTCGACGGCAGCGATGGGACCCGGCTATTTCCCCCGCATGCTGTGTTTTCTCCAGATCGCGCTCGGTGCCGGCATCGTGGTCCAGGGCTTCAACACCGAGGGCGAGCCGTTCGAGCGCTGGTTCCCGCGCCAGCTGTTCTGGATCCTGGCAAGCATCGTCTTCTTCGCCGTGACCATCGAGCCGCTCGGCCTGGTCATCGCCGTCGCCGGCGTGGTGCTGGTCTCGGCCCTCGGCAACCGCGGCACGCGGTTCCATGAGGCGGTGCTGGTCGCCATCGGCATGGCGGTCTTCGCGGTGCTCACCTTCCCTGTCGGTCTCGGCCTTCCGATCCGGATCTGGCCGATGGCCTTCGGCCAATGACCGCCTTCGTGCAATGACCGCTCTGGTGCAATGATGGACAGCTTCATCGGCCTGGCACATGGCTTCGCGATCGCCATGCAGCCCTACAACCTGCTCTATTGCCTCATCGGCACGCTGGTCGGCACGCTGATCGGCGTGCTGCCGGGCATCGGCCCGCTCGCTACCGTGGCGATGCTGATGCCGATCACCTTCTATCTGCCGGCATCGTCCGCGCTGATCATGCTCGCCGGCATCTATTACGGTGCGCAATATGGCGGCTCGACCTCGGCGATCCTCATCAACCTGCCGGGCGAGAACTCCTCCGTCGTCACCTGCATCGACGGCTACCAGATGGCGCGGCAGGGCCGGGCCGGCCCGGCGCTTGCGGTGGCGGCGCTGAGCTCGCTGTTCGCCGGCGTCGTCGCCACCTTCGTCATCGCGCTGTTCGCCCCGCCGGTCTCGCAGCTGGCGCTGATGTTCGGCCCGGCCGAATATTTCTCGCTGATGGTGCTCGGCCTCGTCGCCGCCATCGTGCTGGCGCAGGGCTCGATCCTGAAGGCGCTGGGCATGATCGTGCTCGGTCTGCTGCTCGGCTGCGTCGGCACCGACGTCGATTCCGGCGCGCTGCGCATGGCGCTCGGCATACCGGGCTTGTTCGACGGCATCGGCTTCATCCCGCTCGCCATGGGCCTGTTCGGCGTCGGCGAGATCATCAAGAACCTTGAGAATGTCGAGCATCAGACTGTGCTCGACAAGAAGATCACCAATCTCTGGCCGTCGGGCGACGACTTCCGCCGCTCCTGGCCGGCAGCGGTACGCGGCACGGCAATCGGCTCGCTGCTCGGCATCCTGCCGGGGGGCGGCGCGATGCTCTCTTCGTTTGCCGCCTACACGATCGAGAAGAAGGTCGCCAAGGATCCGAAGCGCTTCGGAAAGGGCGCGGTGGAAGGCGTGGCGGCTCCGGAATCCGCCAACAATGCCGGCGCGCAGACCTCGTTCATTCCGCTGCTGACCCTCGGCATCCCCTCCAACGCGCTGATGGCGCTGATGGCGGGCGCCCTGATGATCCATGGCATCCAGCCAGGCCCGCAGGTCATCAAGAACAATCCCGAGATCTTCTGGGGCCTGATCGCCTCGATGCTGATCGGCAATATCTTCCTGGTGATCATCAACCTGCCGCTCATCCGCATCTGGACGATGCTGCTGCGGGTTCCCTATCACCTGTTCTACCCGATGATCCTGGTCTTCTGCTGTATCGGCGTCTACACGGTGAACAGCAGCGTCATCGACGTGTTCCTGCTCGTGCTGTTCGGCTTCGTCGGCTACATGTTCATCAAGTGGCGCTGCGAGCCGGCGCCGCTGCTGCTGGCGTTCGTGCTCGGCCCGCTGATGGAAGAGAACCTGCGCCGTTCGATGCAGGTCTCGTTTGGCGACCCCACCATCTTCATCACCCGGCCGATCAGCGCCGCGCTGCTGCTCGCCGCCGCCGCCTGCCTGGTGCTGGTGCTACTGCCGGCGTTCCGGCGCACCCGCGAGGTCGCCTTCCAGGAAGAAAGCTGAGGCCGGGAAAGCCGCAAGTCGGACGCAAGGTCGCTGAAGGATGGCCAAGCTCCCTCTCCCCATTGGGGAGAGGGTTGGGGTGAGGGGGCTCTATCGCTCCGCAGCCGTTTCACCCCTCACCGACCCGCTTCGCGGGCCACCTCTCCCCAACGGGGAGAGGGAATCTCCCGACGTCCCACATCGTGCCCACCCGAAACGAGGATCCCCGAATGTCCGGCACGAACCTACCCCCGACGCGGCTCCAGCTCGGTGAGAAGCAGCGCCGCGAGGCGATCAGCGTTGCGGCACTGCGTCTCATGGCGAAGCGCGCCCTGCCGACGCCGGTGTTCGATTTCTCCGACGGCGGCGCGGAAGGCGAGCGCACGCTGCGGCGGAACGAGGAGGCCTTCGCCCATTACGCCTTCCTGCCGCGCCCGCTGAACGGTCCCGGCCATCGCGACCAGAGCGTGCGCCTGTTCGACATGGACCTGTCGATGCCGGTGATGATCGGCCCGACCGGGCTCGCCGGGCTGTTCTGGCCCGGCGCCGAGACGCTCGCGGTGCGCGCCGCCAACGATGCCGGTACCGCCTATTGCTCCAGCCACGGCTCGGTGTGCACGCTGGAGGATATCGCCGCCACCGGTGCGCCGAACCGGATGATGCAGGTCTTCATCTATCAGGATCGCGGCTTCACCCGCGAACTCACCGAACGGGCCGCCGCGGCCGGCTACAAGGCGCTGGTGCTCACCATCGACAACCAGTTGCATGGCTGGCGCGAGCGCGATTTGCGCAACGGCTTCACCATTCCGCCGCGCTTCGGGCCGCGCGACGTGTTCGGCATGGCGACCAAGCTGCCCTGGCTGATGCGCATGGGCCGCGAACTGCCGACCTTGACCTTCGGCAATTATGCCCGCCCCGGCCAGCCCTCCGATATCGGCACCCTGGCGAAGCGCATGCACGACATGTTCGACCCGGCCATGAGTTGGGCCGATATCGACGAGTTGCGCCGGATCTGGAAGGGCCCGCTGATCCTCAAGGGCGTGCTGCATCCGGCGGAGGCCGCGGAGGCGGTGGCGCGCGGCATTGACGGCGTCATCGTCTCCAACCACGGCGGGCGCCAATTGGAGGGCGCGGCAAGCTCGATCGAGGCACTGCCGGCCATCGTCCGTGCCGTCGACGGCCGCATCCCGGTACTGCTCGATGGCGGCATCCGCCGCGGCACCGATGTGGTGACGGCGATCGCGCTGGGCGCCACCGCCTGCCTGATCGCCCGGCCATATCTGTGGGCGCTCTCGGTCGGCGGCGAAGCCGGCGTCGCCCATGTACTGGAGCTGTTCCGCACCGAGATCGACCGCGCCATGGGCCTGCTCGGCGCCTCATCGCTGCGCGACTTGAACCCGGACCTGCTTCAGCGCATCGTCCTCGGCCCCCAGCCGGTGACGGTGTGAGTTCCACTCATCTCTGGCGTCATCCCGGACGACGCGCAGCGTCGAGCCGGGATCGCGAGAAGTTCCGTGCAACACCTTCCTACGATCCCGAATACGGCCTCCCGGCCGTTCCGGGATGACGCTGCGTGGTTAATCATAAGAAAAGGGCTCCCGGCCGATCGCCGGGAGCCCTTCGATTTAGTCCGCTCGTTACCCGGATCGACCTTCGAGCCGACCCGGGACGAGAACGGGTTCAGTTCGCCTTCGGCTCCGACTTGGAATCGTAGCGCTTGGCCCATTCGGTCAGGATGCGCTGGCGATTGTCGATCGACCATTCGACGCTGTAGTCCTGCGCCTTGGCGACCGCGTTCGGGATCGAGTTCTTCGGGCCGTTGTTCAGGTCGTCGAAGCCGACTGCGCCATAATACTTGTTGAAGATGGCGTGCGCCTCGTGGCTCGCACCCCAGTCGATCAGCACTTTGGCGGCTTCGGGGTTCTTGCTGCCCTTGACCATGGCGGTGGATTCGATGTCCCAGGCCGTCACGTCATCCGGCACCAGCAGATCGATCGGCGCACCCTTGGTCTTCAGGAACGGGCCGGTGAGGTCGGTGGAGAGGCCGACCACATACTCGCCGGTCGAAGCATATTTGCAGGGCGTCGACGACGAGTTGGTGTAGACCGAGACGTTGTCGTGCAGCTTGGTGAGGAAGTCCCAGGCCTTCTCCTCGCCCATCTTCTGGATCCAGCTATGGACATAGCCATAGCCGGTGTTGCTCATGACCGGATTCGGCATGGCGATCTGGCCCTTGTAGATCGGGTTCGCCAGATCCGCCCAGGTCTTGGGCTTGGGAATGCCCTTCTTCTCGGCTTCCACCGTGTTGAAGCAGATGACGTTCAGGTACATTTCGAGGCCCACCCAGTAAGGCGGGTTGGCGCTGTCGCGGAACCTCGGCTGCAGCTTCATATAGTCCTTCGGCGCGTAGGGCTCGATCAGGCCTTCGCGCTTCAGGCTTACAATGTTGGTGACCGGCATGCCGAACAGCACGTCGGCGCGCGGATTGTCCTTCTCCGCCATGACGCGGGCCTGCATCACGCCGCCGGCGTCACGCACCCAGGCGATCTCGATTTCGGGATGCGCCTTGCTGAAGGCTTCCGCGTACGGCGTCAGCACTTCCTTCTGCAGCGTCGAATAGACGGTGATGGTTTGTTTCTGCTGGGCGCTGGCCGGGATCGACAGCAGCGCGGCACCGGCTCCGACCGCGACGGCGGCGGTCAGCAGATATTTGATCCTATTCATGGTCTCCTCCTCGTTTCCTTGTCTGGTGCCCGCATGCAGAGCGGGTCTTGGTGGCCGGGTCGGCGGTTTGGCATAATGGATAGCCGGCTCCGCTCAACGGATGGCGCCGGCCTCTGCAAGCTCGGCGCGCCGCTCGGCGGAGAGGCCGAGAAGCGTGCCGAACACGTAGTCATTGTCGCGGCCGATGGTCGGGGTCGGCGCGAACTCGCCGCGCCAGCGATCGGAGGCGAGCCATGGCAAGGTCGCCATCTCCACCGTGCCGTCGATCTCGCGGAACAGAGCGCGCTCGCGCATATGCGGATCGGCGACGATCTCGGCCATGTTGCGGGAGCGCGCAGCCGGCACGCCATTGGCGTGCAGCGCCTTCTCGATCGCGCCGGCATCCTGGCTGCGCAGCCAGGCACCGAGCCTGGCATTGAGCTCCGGCTTGGCCTTGAGCCGGGCGGCGTGGTCGCCCACGCCCGCCGCGAAGTCGGCGTCGCCGACCACGCGGCAGAGCCCGCGCCATTCCTCGTCATTGTGCACCGAGAGCGCCAGCCATTCGTCGGCGCCATTGCAGCGGAACACGCCGGAGGGCGACGCGCCGGGCTCGGTGGTGCTGCGGCGCTCCTTCACATCCTCGCCGAGCGCAGCGTGGAGCAGCGCTTCGGGGAGCAACGCCACGGTTGCCTCCAGCATGGACAGGTCGATATAGGCGCCTTGCCCGGTCTGCCGCCAATGCCGCACCGCGGTCAGGATCGCCATGGTCTCCCACAGCGCGGTGATCGGATCGGTCCAGGCCGGCAGGATACCCATCGCCTCCAGCGCCGGATTGGGCTCGCCGATCATGCCGACGCGCCCGCTATAGCCCTGCAGCAGCGAGCCATAGGCCAGCAGGTCGCGCTCCGGGCCGGTGCGGCCCATGCCGGAGGCCGAGACGAACATGATGTCCGGCTTCACCTCGCGCAGCCGGTCATATGAGAGGCCGTATTGCACCAGCACGCGCGAGGAGAAATTCTCCACCACCACATGGCTGCAGGCGACCAGTTCACGGATCAGGTCCTGGCCTTCCGGCGTGGTGATGTTGAGCGTGCAGCTCTTCTTGTTGTTGTTGATGACCGAGAACATGCCGTCGCGCACCGAGAATTCCGGCCGCGTCGAGGATTCGATCTTGATGATCTCCGCGCCCATGGCGCCGAGCATCTTGGTGGTCATCGGGCCAGCCATGACCCAGCTGAAATCGACGATGCGGATGCCGCTGAGGCTGAGTTCGTTCATATGAGGCTCCCGTCCGCAGCGCGGCGCTGCCGGCGTTCAAGGGCGTCCTGCTTGAGCAAGGCTTCGAGCAATGCCTGGGCATTGCCGGCCGGCGCCGGGGCCGCGACCTCGAAACCACGCGCCATCTCCTCACCCTTCTGCGTCACGAAGCGGAACGGCAGGCCCGGCATCGGCACTGCCGTGCCGTTGGCAAAGCCGACTTCGGAGAAGAAGCTGCGCTCGCGCAGCTGGGTGTTCTCAAGCAAATCGTGCGGCGTGCTCACCGGGAAGCAGGCGACGCGCGCCGCTTGCGCGGCGGCGACCACCTCGCGATTGCGCTGCGTCACCGACCATTCCGCCATCAGTGCCTGCAGTCGCGCCGCGTTGTTGGTGCGCACCACGCGGTCGCCGCAGATGCCGGCATCATTGGTCCATTCCGGATTGCCCATCACGTCGCACCAGCGGCGCCACTGATGGTCCTCGCGCGGCGACACCATCACCGCGCCGTCGGCGCAGGGCAGGTACCAGACCAGCCCGCCGGCAATGGTGAGCCCCTTGGTGGGATCGCGCCGGCGCGCCGTAACATCGAGCCCCGCCTGCCAGTCGGCAAAGGGTTCGACCAGCAGATAAGCGAGGATGTCCTCGTGCGAGAGGTCGACCATCGGGCCGGGCCGAGCGCCTTCAGCCGCGTCGATCGCCCATAGCGCGGCGATGCCGACGACGAGGCCGCTGGCGAGCCCGCCTTCCCAATCGGCGCAGCCGACCGGCGGCGTCGCTTCGGGATCGGTCACCGGGCTCGCCTGGTGGAAGGCGAAACCGCTGGCGTGCTGCAGGATGAAGGGCGAGGCGACGCGCCCGGTCGACGGCCCGGAAATGCCATAGGGCGACACCGCGAGCGTCACCGGACGCGGTCCCCAGTCGCCGCCCTCAAGCGCGCCGGCCTCGCCGATCACCAGGTCGCACTGCGCCGCGATCTCGCTTTGCAGGCGCCAGCCGTCGGGGGTTGCCGCGTCGATGCCGACAAAGCTCTTGCCGCGATTGAGATAGGCGAAGAAGGCGCTCTCGCCGCCATCCACCAGCGGCGGCGCATGGCGCAGCGCGTCGCCCTCGGGCGGCTCGACCTTGATGACGTCCGCGCCGAGATCACGCAGCAGGCGGGCGCCGAACGCGACCGCGACATCCGAGCCGACCTCGAGGATCTTGAGCCCGTTCAGCGGTCCCTGGAAGGGAGGCGGTGTGAAACGATTCATATCCAATCCAAGCACATCAGGATGTGTTTCCGTCGGTTTCTCAGGCGGTTGCGCGATTACCCGAGCGCCATTGCTGCTGGCTGCGCAGCAGGACTTTGGTGATGACGACCTGTAGCAGCTTCACCCCCGCGGAGGTGTAGAGGATCATCATCGCCATGGCGCAGGCCGCGCCCTCGTCGCCGGTGTCGTTGAGCGCGACCACGGCGATGGAGGCCACCTTGGTGGTGGAGGCATAGATGAAGATGACGCCAGCCACCGTCGTCATGGCGTTGACGAAGAAATAGGTCGCCATGTCGATGATTGCCGGGATCGAGATCGGGATCGTCACCCGCCGCAGCGTGGTCCAGAACGAGACCCCGAGCGCCTGCGAGGCGGCCTCGAACTCGGCGTCGATCTGCTTCAGCGCGGTCAGCGCCATCAGATGCGGCACGGTGAAATAGTGGCCGATGGTGCACATGACGAGGATCGCCATGGTGCCATAGACCACGTTCAGCGGATTGCTCGGCAGGTTGAAGAAGAACACATAGCCGAGGCCGAGCACGATGCCCGGCACCGCCAGCGGCACCATGGCGATGATGTGGTAGCTGACCAGCAGCGGGCCCTTGCGGTGCTTCTCGGCGAGATAGGCGCCGCCAAAGGCGAGCACGGTGCCGAACAGCGCGGTCCAGGCCGCCATCTCGACGCTGTTCCAATAGGAAGACCAGCCGCCCGGATCATACGCGCCGAAATCGAAGCTCCCCAACGAGAAGGAGAGATCGTACGGCCACAGCGTGACGAAGGAAGCGAACACCGCGGTGCCGAGGATGCCGAGGATCGGGATCGACAGCAGCACGACCACTGCCAGCATGGTGAGGTCGAAGCGCCGCGAGGGCTTCGGCTCCAGGATCACCGCCCGTGAAGTGAGCTGCGAGGTCTGGTGGCGATAGGTGATGCGCTCGACCACGAAGGTCAGCACCGCCGGCAGCAGCAGGATGACGCCGATCACCGCGCCCATCTGAAAATTGGCCTGGCCGATGATCTGACGGTAGACGTCGACGGCGAGCATGTTGAACTTGCCGCCGATCACCTTGGCGATGCCGAAGTCCACGATCGCGGTGGTGAACACCACGAAGCAGGCATTGATCACGCCGTAGCGCGCGCTCGGGAAGGTGATGGTCCAGAAGATGCGCCAGCGCGAGGTGTTCAGCGTCTCCGCCGCCTCATAGAGCCGGGCGTCCGCGGTGCCGAGCGCCGTCGTCATGATCAGCACGACGAACGGGAAGCAGTGGAACACCTGGGCAATGATGATGCCGACCGGGCCATAGATGGTGTGGCCGAACATCAGCCACTTCAGATAGCCCTGGTTGCCGAAGATGTAGATCAGCGCGATCGCCGGCAGCAGCGAGGGCGCTAGGATCGGCAGCAGCGCGATGCCCTTGAACAGGCCCTTGCCCGGCACGCAGCTGCGCGTCAGCGCATAGGAGAACAGGAAGCCGAGCGGGACCACGATGCTGACCGTGAGCGCGGCGACCCACAGGCTGTTGAGCACCGACTGCCGGAGGATCGGATCCTTGGCGTAATTGATGAAATTATCGAGCCCGACGAAATGGCCGGCTTTGTCCTCGAAGCTCTGCGACAGCAGCGCATAGAGCGGCAGCACGACGATGATGAGGGCGATGGCGAGCATGATCGCGGAGGCGACGAACCGCGTCACAGCCTCGGAATCGAGCCGGAACCGCCAGGCGGCCGGCGGGTGTGCGGTGAGATCGCTCATGCCGGTGCGACCTCGCCCAGCTGCTTGGTCTGCTCGGCCGGGAAGATCACCAGCGCCTCGCTCGGCAGCAGCGCACGCACCCGCTCGCCAACCGTGACCGGATGCTCGTTCATCTCGCGGCAGCCGATGTCGGCGGCTATCTCGGCATTGTTGAGCGCCGGCACGATGATCTTGGCGCGCCAGAATGCGCCGAGGAATTCGAGATGGACGACCTGCGCGTCGAGTGCGGCGTCATTGGCCGGCTCGCCGCCCGGCAACAGGCGCATCTGCTCGGGGCGGATGCAGGCGACCACCGAACCCTGGTTCTCCGGCTTGTCATAGAGCTTCGGCACCGGCAGTTCGAGGCTGCCGACGGTGAGGCGCGAGCCCGCCACCTTGCCGGGCAGGATGTTCATCTTGCCGACGAAGCCGGCGACGAACAGCGTGCGCGGCGTGTGGTAGATCTCGGTCGGGGTGCCGATCTGGTCGATCTCGCCGTCGCGCATGGCGACCACGCGGTCGGCCATGCTGAGCGCCTCTTCCTGGTCGTGGGTGACCATGATGGTGGTGAGGCCGAGGCGTTTCTGCAGGTCGCGGATCTGCTGGCGCAGATGCACGCGCACCTTGGCGTCGAGCGCGCTGAGCGGCTCGTCGAGCAGGAGCAGGCGCGGCGACGGCGCGATGGCGCGGGCGAGCGCGACGCGCTGCTGCTGGCCGCCGGACAGTTGCGCCGGATATTTCCGCTCCGAGCCACGCAGGTCGATCAGGTCGAGCAGCTCGGCGAGCCGGGAATCGATTTCACTACGCTTCATGTGCCCATTGCGCAGCCCATAGACGATGTTCTCGCGAACATTGAGGTTCGGGAACAGCGCATAGGACTGGAACAGGATGCCGAAATGCCGCTGCGCCGGCGGCAGGTTGGAGATGTCGTTGCTGAGGCTGCGCAGCGTACCGGCATTCTGCCGTTCCAGCCCGGCAATGATGCGCAGCAGGGTGGATTTCCCGCAGCCCGACGGGCCGAGGAAGCAGACGAACTCCCCGGCTTCGATGTCGAGGCTGATATTGCGCAGCGCGGTGAAGTCGCCGAAGCGCTTCTCTATGTTGCGAATACTGAGGAATGAGGTGGAATTCACCTTAGTCGCCCCGGCATAGGCGGCCGACGACATGTCGCGGGTGGTATCCAGCATGGCAAATTGGCTCTTCAGCGACGATGGAGAGGTGAGCAGCATGTCAGCGGCTCGCACGGTGGCACGCCCGCGGTGAGGCGGGTACGCCCCCGCGGCGGACTGACAGATCGAGGCGGCCATTGGCAGCGAAACGGTTGCCGCGCCTGAATTCGGCGTACAGCTTCCCGATCCAGCACGGGGCTCCCGGCTGAGTCATTGCTTCCTCCTGGCTTGCGCATCGCTTTGCGACCGTCTTCTCGGCCGGCGACGTCGTATTTCCCGATCGAGCGGGTTCTTCGATTTTTGGACGATAAGCCCGTGGCGGCTGCGGCGCAACAATGAAATGAAACGGTTCATCAAATTATTTTAGCGCACACTCACCCCCGTGCGACGGCGACCGGCGGCGGCGCGCAGGAGCCGCGAATGATGAATTCATGAGGCACGATAATGCGTTGCCCCGAGGGTTCGGTACCCGCCTGCAACTGGCTGATGAGCAACTCCGCGGCGCACCGGCCGGTAGCCGGCCAGTCATAGCGAATGGCGGTGATCGGTGGCTCGATCAGGGCGGCAAGCTCGGTGTCGCCCAGCGTGACGATCGACAATTGCTGCGGCACCCGCAGGTTCAACAGCTTCACCGCCTCGATCACCCCGGCAAGATGGCCGCCGCTGGCGATGATGCCGGTGGCCGGCGAGCGCCCGGTCAATGAGGCATAGGCGGCGTCGCGCCCATAAGGGTGCTGGCGCCCGTTGGAATGGACCAGATCGTGCGCCGGTTCCAGGCCGAGATCGGTGAAGGCGGTCTGATAGCCGCGGATCCGCTCGCGCCCGGAATGGGTGATGGCCGGCACGGTGATGAGGCAGATCCGGGTGTGGCCGAGGCCGAGCAGATAGCGCGTGGCGCGATAGGTGCCCTCAAACTGGTTGGTGAGCACGCTGTCGACCCGGATATCGATGTCGCGCTCCAACAGCACCAGCGGCACCGACAGATTGCGCAATTGCTCGCGCGTCGCCGGATCATTGTCGTCCGCCACCATCGCGATGACGCCGTCGACCCTGCGGCGCTTGAACTGTTCCAGCACATCGCTCTCGCGCTCGCGGTCGGAATGCGAATTGGCCAGGAACAGCGTGTAGCCGGCGCGCGCCAGCACCGGCTCCAGCCCGGTGACGGCGGCGGCGGTGAGCGGGTTCTGGATGTCCGGCAGGATGACGCCGATCACCCGGCTCTGCTTCGAGCGCAGGCTCTGCGCCACCGGGTTCGGCTCATAGCCAAGCTCGGTGATGGCTTGCGCCACGCGCCGGCGCAGCGCCGCATCGACATTGGCGGCGTTGTTGAGCACGCGCGAGACGGTGCCGAGCGAGACGCCGGCATGCTGCGCCACGTGCTTGATCGTGACGGTTGCCGGTTGTTCGCGCTGCTTCATGATCTGACTCTCGGCGGCAGGGCCGCGACGGAAGGGCGCCAATCTAGGAGCACGGCATACGGGACGACAAGGTGGACCGAACCCCCCTCTTCCACGGCGCCGGCCCGACGTCGCCGAACCGCCCCCTCACGGCTTGACACCGCCTTGGCCATCCGTTCAATCTGTCGACACTATATTCTTCGAAGCGGAAATGAGCGGGCCTCTTGGCCGTTTCAAATCTCCGCAATATAAATCCGTCGACACTCGGTCGATGAATCGGCGAGCCTCACACGCCGGCGGCAACATGCGGGACACCATGGAAACGGTCGAACTGAACGGCATCGTCGAGGGGATGGGGGATGGCCTCGTCCTGTTGCATCCGATCGGGCTCGACCATTCCTTCTGGGGCGCATTGCCTGCCATGCTGCGCCAGGACCGGCGCGTCCTGCGGCTCGATTTGCGTGGCCATGGCGCGTCACCGATGGGCTCGGCGCGCGCGCCGATCGAAGCCTACGCCGCGGACGTCGAGGCCGCCATCCGGCGCTTCGACATGGGCAAGCCCACCGTGCTCGGCCTCTCCTTCGGCGGCATGATCGCGCAGACTTTGGCGCTGGAGCATCCCGACTCGGTTTCCGGACTGATCGCCTGCGGCTGTCCCGGCGGCATTCCTGAAGAGGCGCGCCCGGTGCTGCGCGAGCGCGGTCTCGCCGCCGAGCGCGGCGGCATGGAGGCCATCGTGCCAATGACGATCGAGCGCTGGTTTACGCCGGCTTTCGTGGGCAACCCGGTCGTCGGCCGGGTGCGCGAGCGGCTCGCCAGCGATCGCGTGGAGGCCTGGTCCGACGGCTGGCACGCCATCTCCAATTTCTATGCGTTGCCGAGGCTCGGCACGCTGAAAGTGCCGAGCCTCATCGTCTCCGGCGAGAAGGATGCCGCCACTACGCCGGCCGCCGCCGCCGCGCTCGCCGCCGCTATTCCCGGGGCAAAGTTCGCCAGCCTCCCCGATGCGCCGCATATGATGCAGTTGGAGACCAGCGGACTGTTCATCGAGACGGTGAGCAACTTCCTCGCCGGCAAGGCCTGAGCGGCGGATATGTCCAGCGACCTCAACCACATCGTCACCGGGGCGGACCGCGATTTCGCGTTGCTGCTGGTGCATCCGCTCGGCTCCGACCTCACGGTGTGGGACGATTTCGTCGCCGCCCTCGTCGGTCGGGTGACAACGCTCGCTTATGACCAGCGCGGCGCCGGACGCTCGCCCATCCCCGGACGACCGGTCGACCTTGCCGAGCATGCGGCAGATCTGGAAGCGCTGCGCGCCGGATCGGGCATCCGCAACGTCGCCGTCATCGGCTGCGCCATCGGTGCCATGACCGCCGCCACTTATGCCGCGCAGTATCCGGCGCACATACAGGCGCTGATACTCACCAATCCGACGCCGTGCAGCACACCGCAGGCCAGGGCGATGCTCACCGAGCGCGCGGCAAAGGTCCGCCGCGAGGGCGTCGCCTCGCTGCTGCCGGGCGCGGTGGAGCGCGCCTTCCTTGAGATGCCGAAGGACGTGCGCTACGACCACTACATGAAACGTTTTTCCGAACAGGATCCGGATGCCTATGCCGAGGCGCTGATCGCCGCCGCCGAGGCGGATGCGTCGGGCGCCTTGCGCGCGGTGCGTTGCCCGACCCTGTTGGTTCCCGGCCGTCACGACGTGCTGCTGCCGATGGAGCGCACCGAGGCAGTCGCAGCCCTGGTGCCCGATGCCGAGATCGTCGTCCTCGAGGACGCCGCGCATTTCATCCCGTACCAGCAGCCGGCCGAATTCGCCGCGCTGGTGCTCGATTTCCTCGGCCGTCATGGCGTCATGCGCCAATCGGCGAATTCCCCTGCCCCGGAGCGACACGCATGAGCAAGAAAGGCTTCCTCCTCGTCCTGATGCAGCCGCCGCCGGCCTTCGAGGACGAGTTCAACGCCTGGTACGATACCGAGCACGTGCCCGAGCGCGTTGCGGTGCCGGGCTTTGAGGCCGGCCGGCGTTATGTGTGCATCGACGGGCACCCGAAATATCTCGCCATGTACGACATGGCGCATGAGGACGTGCTGGAGACCGAGGGCTACAAGCGCGTCTCGGGCGATCGCGCCAGCCCCTGGACCAAGCGCGTCACCAGCCGGGTGAAGGTCTATCGCTCGATCGGCGAGCAGATCTATCCGGGCGACCAGGTCACGCTCCCCGCCGCCCGCGCCACCCTGTTGCGCTTTGCCGGCGCGCCGGCGAGCGTGGGGGACGCGGTGGTGGCGGGCGTGCGCAAGAATTTCGAGGGCCGGGCCCATACCGCGCAGGTGCGCGTGTTCGCCTATCATGTCGATGGTGCGGTGGATTTCCTGGCACTGGTGGCCAGCCGCGCGCCCGACGAGTTCGTGCTCGACACCGAGGTGTTCGGTGCCGCCGCGCCGTTCCTCGATATGGTGAACCGTTACGCGCTGTATTGAGTGGTCAACGCGATCTGCTTCAACATCCTTCGAGGCTCGCTGCGCGAGCGCCTCAGGATGAGGTCGTTTTCTAGTACCACCTCATCCTGAGGTGCCCGGCAAAGCCGGGCCTCGAAGGATGCTCGCGCCGAACAACCCCTTCACCAGACACAAAAAAACCGGCGCTCCCAAGGGGCCAGGAGCGCCGGCGTCGGGCTGGATCGGGAAGGATCAGCGCCGGAAACAGTTTGGGCTTCACTCAGTTCAAGACAGCCGGATCGAACGGATAAGGAACCGCCGGGCCGCCCGTGAGCGGCAGCACGATCACGGCGTTGCCGGGCGAGCCTTCCTTGCCGTTCTGGTCCTTCAGCCCGATTTCGAGCTCCACGACGCCATAGCCGCCGCGCTCGCTCTTGCCGGTCACCCGGCCCCAGGCGGTCAAGGTGTCGCCGGGAATGTTCATGCCGCGATACTGGAAGTCCATCTTCCACACCCAGCCGCTCTCGCCGACCCAGTCGACCAGAACCTGCGCCAGCACATGCTGCTTCCACGAGCCGTTGATCAGCACGTCCGGCAGGCCGTCATGCTCGGTGGCGTAGCGCCAGTCGTAATGGATCTTGTGCCAGTTCTCCATCGCCGCCGACCAGCGCATGATGTGCGCGGTGGTCATCGGGCCCTTGACCACGACGGGGATATCCTGCCCGACGGAAACGTCCTCGTAATGCAGTGCAGTGGCCATTTTCATCTCATGATCATGGTGTTGAGCGACTTCAGAAGCGGCCGGCCATCGGCCGTGGCGTACTCATCCTCGATGAGCACCAGCACCATCGGGCCGGCCTTGCCCTGCTTCTGCGTCACGTCGCGATAGGTCGAGCGGCACACGATACGCTCGCCCACCTTCGGGTAGCTGAAGAACTCGTACTGATAGCCGCCGTTCAGCACGCCGGAGAGTGGCAGCGGCAGCTTGGGCAGGCCCGGGCGCAGCGCCCGCGACAGGCCGTCGAAGTCCGGATCGCCCGCAGCGGCGAGCGCGTCATGCATCTCGTCGGCGGGACGGCGGAACGCATGCACCGGAAAGCCCGGAGGCGCCACCACGCCGCCATAACGCGTGCCCTTGGCATGCGCCTCGTCCCAGAAGCGCGGATTGGGGTCCATCAACGCCTGGAAGAAGCGGCGCACCTCGCTGGGCTCGACCGGATGGGCGGCCTCGGTCCATTCCGACTGCGCGCCGATGACCGCGCGCACCTCCGGCGTGATGTGATTGACCTGTTCGTCGACGGCCATACTCGTCTCCTCGCTTCGCGCCTTGGTGCGCCGCATCGCGCGGGCCCGGTGCCTGCCGCCGGCGGTCCGCAATGCAGCCCCGGCTTGTCGTTCGCAGCGTTTACTGTATCGTGCGATGAAACGTTTTCAAGACGATTTGCTCATCACTGTCCAGTCCAAATCCGGCGGAAAGCGTGCCAATGATACAGAGCCGCCGCACGGCGTAAGCCGAGCCGGCCAGAAAACGGGATTGAGGAGACGCCTTCGTGAGAATCGTTTTTATCGGGGCGTCGCACTGGCACCTCGACCTCTATCTGCTGCCGCTGCTCGAAGTGCCCGGTGCCGAACTCGTCGGCATCGCCGATCCGGATCCGGCCGTGGTGGAACGCCTGACCGCGCGCCTCGGCTGCGCCGGCGACACCGATTTCCGCACCCTCTGCCGCGATGTGAAGCCGGACTTCGTGTTCGCGCTCGGCCGCCATATCGACATGCCGGACGAGGCCCGCTTCCTCATCGAGGAAGGCATCCCCTTCGCGCTGGAAAAGCCCTGCGGCCTGAACCAGGCGGATGTCGCGGCGATCGCCGAGCTTGCGGAGCGCAAAGGCGCCTTCGCCGCGGTACCGCTGGTGTTCCGCAATGGCGATTTCAGCGAGCACCTCAAGGCCCTGAGTGCCGAAGGCGATCTCAGCTATGCTACCTTCCGCTTCATAGCCGGCTTTCCGGCGCGCTACCGCCAGGCCGGCTGCGGCTGGATGCTCGACCCGGCGCTCTCCGGCGGCGGCTCGACCATCAACCTCGCCATCCACTTCTTCGATCTCGCCCATGCGCTGCTCGGCGACGGCGTGCGCGTGCTGGGCGCCACCATGTCGAACCATGCCTGGCGCGAGCGGATCGAGGATTATTCCGTCGTCACTTTCGAGCGCGACGGCGCCTTGTGCGTGGTCGAGACCGGCTATCTCTATCCGGCGCCGACCAGCAATTTCGACATGCACTACGCCTTCCGCTTCCCGCGCAACTACGTGATCGCGCACGATCCGATCACGGTGGAAAGCCTGGAGGATGACGGGTCTTCGCGCTCATGGTCGTCGGTGACGACCAATGTGCCGCACTACCGGACCTTCGTGTTCGACGTGCTGGAACGGGTGCGCACCGGCAGGCCGCCATTGGCGAACCTGTCAGACATGGTGCCGATCATGCGTCTGGTCGATCAGGCCTATGCGAAGGCGGGGCCGTTGCCGCTAGCGGCCATGTCGGCCCTTTGAGTCCCTCATCCCCGGGCTCGACCCGGGGATCCAGAATGCAGCCGTGCGCGCGAGAAAGCCTGGGTGCCCGGGTCAAGCCCGGGCATGAGGGCGTCTGGGCACCTTACACCCGCTTCCCCGCCCCGTTCGCCATCACCCCGGTGCGGAAGGCGATCGATTTCTGGAAATGCTCGCGCACCGCGCGCCGGGTGCGCTCGACATCGCGGGCGCAGATGGCGGCGACGATCTCGTCATGCTCCGCCATCGAATGCACCCAGCGCTCGCGCACCGCGGACGAGCGCTTCTGCTTCTCGAAGCTGCGGAACATCTGCACCATCGGCAGCGTGATAAAGAACAGCAGCGACTTGAAGAACGGCCGCCCCGACAGTTCGGCGATCTCCATATGGAAGACCAGGTCGTCCTCGATGGTGCCGTTCTGCTCGAGGATACGCTTCTTCACCTGCGCGGTCTTTTCCCTCAATCGCGCCAGTCCCGCATCGTCGGCACTCTCGACCGCGGAGACCGCGAGCATCTCCTCCAGCACTGCGCGCACGCCATAGAGCGTGTCGAGGTCGTCGACGCCGACATTGACAGCATTGGCCTCCATGACATTGGAGAGCAGCGGCATCATCGCGTCCGGGCCGATGGCGGCGAGATAGGTGCCGCTCTGCGGGATGGTGCGGATCAGCCCATAGGCCTCCAGCTTGGCATAGGCCTTGGTGACCGAGGAGCGTGATATGCCGAGCTCGGTGGCGAAGCGAATCTCCGAATGCAGCTTGTCCCCGGGCGCCAGCGCACCGGACTTGATCATCGCCTTGATGCGCTCGATCACCTCGGCCGAAGCGTCCTGCCGCGCCGAGGGCTTACGTGCAGCCGCCGCCCGCGCATAAGGCGCAGGCGTATCGGCTGCCAGTGCGCGTGATTTGGCCGGAGGCGATTTGGTCGCCTTTATCCTTGCTGCGCTTTTCGGTTCGCCCGTGCGTTTCATGAACCTGCCTTGCCGGCGCCGCCGATTCGCGAGGATGCGTCGGATCGAAACGCGCGCGGCATTATAAAGGCAAGCCCGATTGCCGCGGCAATTCCCGGTACGTCAGCCGACGGCGGCGAGCTCGACGCAGGATTCGCGGCGGATGAACTCGTAAGGCACGACGAAGCGTTCCGTCTCCACGCGATTGCCGCCGATGCGGCTCACCGCGAGCCGGGCCGCCAGCCGGCCGGACTCCGCCCAGTCATAGCGGATGGCGGTGATGCCCGGCCGCATCAGCGCCGCCAGCTCGGTGTCGCCGAGCGAGACCAGCGAGAGCTGGTCCGGGATGGTGAGGTTGAGCTGCCGGGCGGCATCCAGCACCCCGGCCAGCATGCCGCCCGAGACAATCAGCGCCGTCGGCCGCTCGCGCATCGACAGCACCGCATAGGCGGCGTCGAGCGCGTACTCGCTGGTATAGCCGCCCATATGCACCAGTTCGTCCCTGACGCTCTCGCCGACGTCGGCGAGGGCATTGGCGTAGCCTTGGAAGCGATGACGCCCTGACATGTTGTTGGGCGGCACTGTCACCAGCGCGATGCGGCGATGGCCGAGCGCCAGCAGATAGCGCGCGGCGCGGTAGGTGCCGGCGATCTGGTCGGTGCGCACCGCATCGAACTCGGCACCGATCTCACGCTCCAGCAACACCACCGGGACGGATAGCCGGCGCAACTGCTCCGCCGTCGCCGCATCGTCACGCGCGAGGATGGCGATCACGCCATCGACCCGGCGCCGGGCGAACTCGTTGAGCGTGCTGATCTCGCGCTCGCGGTCGTAGCGCGAATTGGCGAGGAAGAAAGTGTAGCCCTGCCGGGTCAGTTCCTCCTCGACACCGGTGACCGCGGCAGAGGAAAGCGGGTTCTGGAAGTTCGGCACGATGACGCCGATGACATGGGTCTTCTTCGAGCGCATGCCCTGGGCGAGGCTGTCGGGCTGATAGTCCAGCGCCGCCGCCGCGTCGAGCACGCGCCGCTGCAAGGCCGGCTGCACGTTGCGCGCCTTGTTGAGCACGCGCGAGACGGTGCCGATCGACACTCCGGCATTGCGGGCGACATCGCTGATGGTGGCCCGGCCGGGCGGCTTGTCGCGCCGGGCCTCGCGGCTCGTCCCGCGGGGCTTGCCGCTTGTCTTCTCGCGCCCTTCGCCGCCCATATCAAAATACCTGCCGCTGCACTGTGTCCCGCGCCCGCCGGCGGCACGGCGCGAGAACGTTCCATGCTTATCTGATTTGACCGGGTTCCGCGATGTCCCCGACATAGCGGGCAACCATCGTCGCAATGCGCGAGGATGACGTTCCGCAAGCCTGTTCCGTGTCTTGGCCGGCCGCCGCAAGGTTGACCTCCCGTGTCGCCTTGCCTAGGCTCGTCGGGAAAACGTTTTATCAACGAGAGCGCTGCGGCTGCGCTTCGCCGCAGCGCGGCTGCAAGGGACGGAAAGCCATGGGTGAGCGGGTAACGGTGACCGAGGTCGGGCCGCGGGACGGGCTGCAAATGGCCAAGTCCATCATGCCGACCGACGCCAAGGTCGCATGGATCAAGGCGCTGGTCGCCGCCGGCATCCATGAGATCGAGGTCGGAAGCTTCGTGCCGCCCAAGCTGATCCCGCAAATGGCCGATACCGGCGACGTGGTGCGCGCCGGCCTGGAGATTCCCGGCCTGCGCATCGTCGCGCTGGTGCCGAACCTCAAGGGTGCGCAGCGTGCCTATGAGGCCGGCGCGCACGTCGTCACCGTGCCGGTCTCGGTGAGCGAGGGCCACAGCCGCGCCAACACCAACAAGGGCAGCCTCGACCAGGTCGCCGAGGTGCGGGCGATCCGCGAATGGCTCGATGCGCAGGAGCGCAAGGTGAAGCTCGATGCCGGCTGCGTCACCGCCTTCGGCTGCTCGATCGAGGGCAACGTGCCGGAGAGCCGCGTCGTCATGATCGCCGCGGCGCTGGCCGATGCCGGCGTTGACGGCATCCTGCTGGCCGACACCGTCGGCTATGGCAATCCGGCGCAGATCCGCTCGGTGGTACGTGCCGTGCAGCGCGAGGTCGGCGAGAAGCTGGAGCGGCTGCATCTGCACGACACCATGGGCCTCGGCATCGCCAATGCGCTGGCCGGGCTGGACGAGGGCATACGCTGCTTCGATTCCGCGCTCGCCGGGCTCGGCGGCTGCCCGTTCGCGCCCGGCGCCTCGGGCAATATCGTCACCGAGGACCTGGTGTTCATGCTGGAGAGCATGGGCTTCGACACCGGCATCGACCTCGACCGGCTGATCGCGGCGCGCGAGGCGCTGCATCGCGGGCTGCCGGATGCGGAATTGCTCGGTAATGTGGTGAAGGCGGGCATCCCGCGGACTTATCGGCGCGCGGCGTGATCATTCCATAGGGCGTCATCCCGGACGTGCCGCAGGCGCGCGCCGCGATCGCAGGAAGGTGTTGATCCGCACCTTCTCGCGATCCCGGCTCTCCGGCTACGCCTCCGGCCGGGATGACGATAGGATTAGGCCAAGGCCTGGGGCACCTCATGACCATCAGCACCATCACTTATCTCACCCATGTCGAGTTCGGCGCCGGTGCGCTGGCTCGGCTGCCGGCGGCGCTCGAGCAGATCGGAATCCGGCGTCCACTGGTGGTGAGCGACACCGGGCTGGCGAAGCTCGGCATCCTCGACCGCGTCACCGCGCTGTGCCCGGCGGCTTCGCCCGCCTTCCTCGGCGTGCCGACCAACCCGACCGAGGACGCCGTGCTGGCAGCGCTGGAGATGTACCGTGCGCAGGGTTGCGACGGCGTCATCGCGCTCGGCGGCGGCTCGCCGATCGACCTCGCCAAGGCGGTGGCGCTGCTCGCCACCCATCCAGGCCCGCTGGAGACCTACGCCGTCATCCTCGGCGGTGTTGCCCGGATCACGCCCGCGGTGGCGCCGGTGATCGCGATACCCACGACGGCGGGCACCGGCTCAGAAGTCGGGCGCGCCGCGCTGATCACGCTCGATGACGGCCGCAAGCTCGGCTTCATCAGCCCGCATCTGTTCCCGCGCCGCGCGCTGTGCGATCCCGAACTCACCCTTGCCCTGCCCCCGCACCTCACTGCCGCGACCGGGCTCGACGCGCTGTCGCATTGTGTCGAGACGTTTCTCTCGCCGCACTTCAACCCGCCCGCCGAGGCCATCGCGCTCGACGGTGCCGGGCGCATCTGGCGCAATATCGAGCGCGCTTATCGCGATGGCTCCGACATTGCGGCACGCAGCGAGATGATGATGGGCTCGCTGGAGGGCGGCCTCACCTTCCAGAAAGGTCTGGGGGCGGTCCATGCACTGTCGCACGCGCTTGGTGGGCTGAAATCACCGAGCCTGCACCACGGCACGCTCAACGCCATCCTGCTGCCCGGCGTCATCCGCTTCAATGCGGGAAGCGTAGGCGACAAGCTGGAGCGGCTGAAGCGCGCCATGGGCCTCGATGCGATGGCCGACCTTGCCGACGAGATCGCCGCGCTGAACCGGCGGCTGTCGATTCCCGAGAGCCTCGGCGGCCTCGGCGTCCTTCCCTCGCAACTCGACTGGGTGGTGGAGCGGGCGCTCGCCGACCATTCCCACGCCACCAATCCGCGGGTCGCGACGGCGCAGGATTATCGCGCCTTGCTCGACGCGGTGATGTGAGGTCCTGCTCTTCCCCCTCTCCCCCGCGGGGAGAGGGCTGGGGTGAGGGGTCTTCACCGCTCCGCAATCGTACTCCCCCTCACCGACCCGCTTCGCGGGCCACCTCTCCCCGCCGGGGAGAGGGAGGTAGGACTCGGATTCGTCACCCCGGCAGCAGCCGCGCCTTCAGCCGCGGCGCGGCGAAATCGAGGAAGGCGCGCAGCTTCAGCGGCAGCAGGCCCTGGCCGAGATAGACGAGGTGCACCGGCCACGGCTCCGGCTCGAAATCCCGCAACACCACCTCGATCGACCCGGCCCGCTCGGCGGCGACGATCTGGTAGGACAGCACGCGGGTGAGGCCGAGCCCGGCGGCGGCGGCATCGATCGCCGCCTCCGCGGTATTGACCGTCAGCCGCGAATGGATCGGCACGCTGACCTCGCCCTTCGGGGTGCGGAACCGATAGGCGCGGACCGCAGCCAGCCCCTCGAAGGTGATGCAGTCATGCCCTTCGAGGTCTTCGGGCCGCTGCGGCCGGCCGCGCACTGCCAGATAGCCGGGCGCACCGCACATCACCCGGCGGATACTGCCGAGCCGCGTCGCATACAGCCCGCTATCGGGTAGCGCGCCGATGCGGACGGCGAGGTCGACATGGTTCTCGACCAGGTTCACCACGCGGTCGGCGAGCACCAGCCGCAGGTCGATCTCGGGATAGGCTTTCAGGAAATCGACCACCACCGGCAGCACATGCAGCCGGCCGAACACCACCGGCGCGGTGACGGTGAGCTCGCCTTTCGGAGCGGCGTATTCGCCGGCCGCGGTGCGCTCGGCCTCCAAGACCTGTTCGAGGATGCGCCGGCTCGCCTCGACATAGGAGCGCCCGGCCTCGGTGAGCGAGACCTTCCGGCTGGAGCGCACCAGCAGCTTGGTGCGCAGATGCGCCTCCAGCTCCGAGACCTTGCGGCTCACCGTGGCGAGCGGCGCCCGCAGCTTTCGCGCCGCCGCCGACAGGCTGCCCTCATCGACCACCGCCAACAGCACCGACATGGCGTCAAGCCGATCCATAGCCCTCTCGATTTATGGAAGGATGCCTCCAGATCATGCCGGATATTCGAGATTTCCGGAAGGAATATGTTTGCGGTGTCTCCCGCCGACGGGAGCGACGAGGAGATATTCCGATGTCCCGCATCCCCACTCCTGCCACCATCGCCGACGCACCCGAGAAATCGCAGCCCGGGCTCGAAGCGGTGAAGAAGCAACTCGGCATGGTGCCGAACCTGTTCCGGCTCGTCGCCAACAGCCCGGCGGCGCTGGAGGGTTATCTCGGCCTCAATGGCGCGCTCGCCAAAGGTGCGCTGCCGGCCGCCACGCGCGAACGCATCGCGCTGGCCGTCGCCGAGATCAATGGCTGCAGCTATTGCCTCTCCGCCCACACCTATATCGCCAGCAACCTTGCCAAGCTGGACGATGCCGAGATCACCGCCAATCGCAGCGGCGCTTCCAACGACCCCAGGGCCGACGCGGCCGTGCGCTTCGCCACCGAGGTGGTCCGCGAGCGTGGCCATGTCAGCGAGGACGATCTGCGTGCCGTCAAGCTCGCCGGCTATGACGATGCGCAGGTGATCGAGATCGTGTTGCACGTCGCGCTCAACACCTTGACCAACTACATCAACGAGGTCGCCAAGACCGACATCGACTTCCCGGTCATCACCGTCCGTAGCGCCGCCTGAGCACTTGCCCAGAGATAAGGATCTCGCCATGAGCCGCCCGCCGCTTCCCCCCTTCAATGCCGAGACTGCCGCACAAAAGGCACGCGGCGCCGAGGACGCCTGGAACAGCCGTGACCCGGCACGCGTCGCGCTCGCCTATACGGTCGACAGCCGCTGGCGCAACCGCGCCGAATTCCTTCAGGGTCGCGAGGCGATCGAGGCGTTCCTTACCCGCAAATGGGCGCGCGAGCTCGACTATCGGCTCATCAAGGAAGTGTGGGCCTGGCAGGGCAACCGCATCGCGGTTCGCTTCGCCTATGAATGGCACGACGATAGCGGCCACTGGTTCCGCAGCTATGGCAACGAGAATTGGGAGTTCGACGAGGAAGGCCTGATGCGGGCGCGTCATGCCAGCATTAACGACCTGCCGATCCGGGAAGAGGACCGCAAGTTCTATTGGCCACTCGGCCGCCGGCCGGACGACCATCCCTCGCTGAGTGATCTGGGGCTTTAGATCACGATGAATTTGGATCGGGGCGATCCAAATTCATAAAACGTGGTCGATTCCAATAGGTTATTCCATGGACACCCACCTTTATTCCAGCGACGTCGCCTTCACCCCCACGGTGAAGGCGATCCAGGCCAGCAAGGGCTCGCGCAAGGGTTATGCCGGGATGGAGGAACGCGGCTCCTGGCAGACCCGCATCACGCCCGATCTCGCCGGCTTCATCGAGGCGCAGATCAGCGTCTTCCTCGGCACCGCCAATGCCGAGGGCCAGCCTTACATCCAGCACCGCGGCGGCCCCCCGGGGTTCCTGCGCGTGCTGGACGAGACCACGATCGGCCTCGCCGATTTCACCGGCAATCGGCAATACATCACCCAAGGCAACCTCACCGACAATCCGAAGGCTTTCCTGTTCCTGATCGACTACGCCAACCGCCAGCGGGTGAAGCTCTGGGGCGAGGCCAAGATGGTCGAGGACAAGGATCTCATCGCCCGGCTGATGCCGCCCGACTACAAGGCGCGACCGGAACAGGCGCTCATCTTCACTGTCACCGCCTGGGACATGAACTGCCCGCAGCATATCCCGCAGCGCTTCGATGCCGCCGACGTCGCGGCCGCACTGGCCAAACGCGACGAACGCATTGCCGCGCTGGAGGCGGAGCTCGCCGCCCTGCGCGGCTGAGCCTCGCATCGCTCGTCTGATTTGTACTGGTCGGTTAAAAACGCTTGCACGCGGCTGAGTGCTCGCGTAGCAATATTAACCGATCGGTACATATTGGAGATTGCGATGATTGATCTGATCGGCAAGGCCGCGCTCGTCACCGGCGGCACGCGCGGCATTGGAGCCGCTATCGTTCGGCATCTCGCCGGCCGCGGCGCCGATGTCGCCTTCACGTTTGCCAACGCGGCCGACAAGGCCGCGGCACTGGTCGGCGAGATCGAAGCTCTGGGCCGAAGGGCTGTCGCTATCAAGGCGGATAGCGGCGACCCGCAGGCGGTCCGCGACGCGGTCAGCCGGGCCGCCTCCGAGTTGGGGCGGCTGGATATCCTCGTGAACAATGCCGGCATCTTCCCGTCCGGTCCGTTCGAGCAGGTGACGCTCGACGAGATCGACCGCACGCTGGCAATCCATGTCCGCGGCGCCTTCGTGGCTGCGCAGACCGCGCTGGCGCACATGAGCGAGGGCGGCCGGATCATCTCGATCGGCTCCTGCTTCGCGCAGCGCGTGCCCTATGGCGGCGTCACTCTGTACGCGATGAGCAAGTCCGCACTGGTCGGACTGACCAAGGGCCTCGCGCGCGAGGTCGGCGCGCGTGGCATCACCGTCAATGTGGTCGATCCCGGCTCGACCGACACCGACATGAATCCGGCCGACGGCCCCGGCGTCGCGGCCGAGCTCGATCTCATGGCGCTCCGGCATTATGCGCGGCCGGACGACATCGCCGCCACGGTCGGCCATCTTGCAGGCCCCGGCGGCCGCTTCATCACCGGCGCCTCGATCGCGGTCGATGGCGGCTTCTCGGCATGAGTGGGGGAACAATCGCAGCACGAGCGTGCCCGAGAGTGCCATCTTCGATATGGTGTCAACCGGCAGGGATCAGCTCCCGGTGCGGATCGGCATGAGCGTGGCCGGCCTGAAAGTGGTTGAAGCATGAGCGCCAGCGACACGAAGGTGAATTCCGCCCGGGCCATGGGCCGTCCACGCGGCTTCAACCGGGACACCGCGCTGATGGCGGCGATGCGCGTGTTCTGGGCGCGCGGCTATGAGGCCACCTCGATCCAGGACCTGGTGGAGGCCATGGGCGTGAACAAGCCCAGCCTCTACGCGACCTATGGCTGCAAGGAGGAGTTGTTCCGCGAGGCGGTCGAACTCTATGACCGCACCGAGGGCACCCACGTTACCCACAGCCTTGAAGAGGCGCCGACGGCGCGCGCCGCCGTCGAAGGCATGCTGCGCGACAATGCGCAGGCCTACACCGCCGGCGACCGGCCGCGGGGCTGCATGATCGTGCTCGCCTCGCTGCTCGGCGCGCCGGAGAACCAGGCGGTCAGGAGCTTTCTCACGCAGAACCGTCTGGCCGGCGAACGCGCCTTGCAGCAACGCCTGGAGCGCGGCGTGAGCGAGGGCGACCTGCCCACCTCGGCCGACATCGGCCGGCTCGCCGCCTTCTACACCACCGTGCTCGAAGGCCTCTCCATCCAGGCTCGCGACGGCGCCTCGCCCGAAAAGCTCGCCGCCATCGTCGACGCCGCGATGCTGGCCTGGCCGGCGGGGCGGTAGGTCGGCCTGGCGCAATCGTGACGGTGCGGGTGGCCGGACACGACCCGACACTCCGTCACCAGACTCCACTCGGAGCAGCCTATTGTGCCGCCGCCGTTGCGACGACCGGTGTCTCGGCCGCGCCCTTGTCCGTCCATTCCGGCGGCGTGCCCACCGCGCCGCTGATCAGGCCGGCAACGCCAGGCGCACGCCCGAACGCATCGCACGCGGCATACTTCGGCGCGCCGCCGGACAGTGACTTGATCCGATCCATGGACGGCGGGCCGGACATCGACCCGTACGGGCTTTTTCCTTTCACCAGCATCTGGCTGAAATCGTCGCCGAAGGCGCTGGCCAGCTCATAAGCGTCGCCGGCTTTGGATACGCGCGCCGTGCCCATCATCATGTTCGCGCCCCGCCCCCACATCATGGCAGCCTCCTGTCGGCCGTCGCTGCCGCGCGCCTCCGCCTCCATGGACAAGGTGCCCAGCCCGATTGGAAGGCGCGGCACGGGAGCGGGAACGCCCGGCAGAAACACCGCCTTCGCTACCTTGGCCCCCAGGCTCGCCGCCACGGCGTTCTCGTCGGTCGCGTCCATGCGGGTGACCACGGCGTGTACGGTCAGGTCTGCCGGCTGCGACGCCGGCACCACCTCCAGCCGCTCACTGAGGCCGATGCACATGGACCGGTCGATAGCGTTGGCCACCAGCTTGCGCTGATCGTCGGTAATGCTTTCCAGGCGCGCGCCATCGGCAAACACCGTGGGCACCACGCGTACGGTCCTGGCGGCAAGCACGCGTCCTTGTCGATGCGAATTCTGGATTTGGCCAGCATGCCGTCGGCCTGCTCCAAGCCTTCATAGGAGGAGAGCGAGCCCGCCTGCTCCAGCGGCGCCGACGCGCATCCCGCGATCAGCAGCGGCATGCCGACGATGCCCAGAAGGCGGCCCAGCGGCCATTTTGCCACCATGGCCCATTCCGAACTTTCTACCCCGCCGCAGGGGCCGCCCAAGGCCGCCGGCAGGGCGACACGGTGGCGATCAAGCTTCATCCTGGTCATCCGTCACTTGGGGAAGTTTGAGTTGGATACGGTGTTCATGAAGGTCGGCCGGCCTGCGGGGGGCGAAGAGCAGGCCGGCCGACTCACCGCGGGCCCGCTCGCGGACCGCGCAGTTCTCAGGTCACGGTTACGAATGACGTCATGGCGCGTCGGAGTCTTGGGTCTCTCTGGCGGAAGGCACCGAGCCGATGTCGCATTGCTTCACCGTCGAAGCTGAATCGTCGTCTGGCGGAACGGCGTGGTGCTGAGGCCCATTCGTCATCGCTCTGGCGACACGGGCAACCCGCCGTCTCGGGTCTCACCAGACGATGTTGACGACGCTGTAAAGCGCTTGCTTTCCCTTGTTCAGGGCCGCGTCAGATGCATCCACGGTCCGCTCCAGGATTTCGCGACCGCCGCTCAATACCGAGTTGCTGAAACTCAGCGCACTGGACTCGCTGCTTGCCGAGATCGCCGATGCCAGGACTGGAGCCGGCTGTATTGTCTCCGAAGATCCCACGACCAACGGGTCTCGTGTCTCGCATCGTGTCGTGCAGAGGTCGAACCGCTCGACGCCGGCGGGCATTGCCGCGACGGCTGGTCTCTTCGCGGGCTTCGCACTGATGCGGGGCGCCGCGGGCTTGGACGGGGCGGCAAGCTTTGCGGTGCTTGTGGTTTGAGGCGCCGGGGGCCCTTGCATGACCGCCAGGAGGTTTTCCTCACCGGCATTCTTTTGCAGCCCCGCGCCCTGGATCGAGGCGCGGTCCCTGGAGATCGAGACGTGGTCGCCGGCCTCGACAGGTGAGTTCGCGTTACTTTCGGACCCACTATAGTCGATCGTGTAGATCAGGCAGGCAACCGCTCCGCTGACTGCCATCCGAAATCCGATTTTTCTAACCGCCCCAAGCTTCAAGTTGCGCAAGAGCATCTGCTGCAACAGGAGTTTCTGTCGTAAATCCATCACGCTCTCCGTCCTCTCGTCCGTCGCAATTGCCAAATTGCCCGGACATTGCGACGCATGTTTCGCTCAAGCGTGTCCGACTGGGGGCGCTGTATGTGGAAATGTTAAACCGGCGCCGTCACCGCCACATCGGCAGTCGGCCTTTATTGCAGGGCCGGCATGCCGTCAGCTTCATCCGCATCGATCGGCGGAAGCTTTATCTCGACGATCAGGCCATTCGGCGTCCGATCTCGCAAACTGAGCGTGCCCTTATGGCCCTTCTGGACGATGCCCTGCGCGATCGACAGGCCGAGACCAAACCCGCTATGGGCTTCACTGGTTCGGGCTTCATCAGCCTTGAAGAAGGGCTCCACCACGCGCGCCTTGAGCTTTTCCGTCAAACCGGGGCCGTTGTCGCTCACCCTTATCAGAACCCCGCAATCGGTCGCGCTTTGCAGTTCGATCTCGATTTCGGGCGCGTAGCGGGAAGCGTTTTCAACCAGATTGGAAACCGCTCTGGTGATGGCCTGAGGTCTGCAGACATGGGTAAGCCGGCGGGGGCCTTTGAAGCTTACATTGACGCCGGTGTCCGAAAAGTCCGTCGCGATCGTCTGCAGCAAGCTCGAAAGGTCCACTTTCCGAGCCGTCTCCTCGATGGAAGCATTGGTTAGAAATGCCATGCTCTCGTCGATCATGGAGCCCAATGTGGAAATATCGGCAAGCATGAGATTTCGAAGGTCCGGCTCGGTGGAGCGCTCCGCGCGCAGTCGTAGCCGCGTCAGAGGCGTTCTGAGGTCGTGGCCGACCGCACTGAGCATTCTCGTCCGATCTTCCACCATCTGCTGTATTCGATTGCGCATGACGTTGAGCGATTCCGCCAGGCTCCGTATTTCGGAGGCGCCTACCGCTTCGAATGGCTCGGCAGTATTGTCGTTCATGCTCGCTTGCTTTACAGCGGAAGTAAAACGAATTAATGGCCGGATTATAAAGTAGCTGCTGAAATAAGCGAGAAGCAGGCACGGAATCGCAATATTCAGAATCCTGCCCGCGACGGATCGAGCAAGCCGCAGGGAATGCGGAAAGACCGGCATGTTAAAGGCGAGCGCACGGTCCGTGTCGATCTTCAGAACCAGTATACCAGGTACCGTCTGGCCATTGAACGTGCGCTCGATTGCTGTGAGGGCATTGCAGTCGAGTAACGCCCTTACCTTCCCAACGACGTCACTCGACGCCTGTCCGCCATCATGCTGCGCGAGAAGTTGCTGGGGCGAAATCCTCTCTGCCGGAGCACCTATTTTCACCGCGGTCTCCAAGACGACATCTTCTTCCGCAGATGAACGTGCTCGTCTGAATTGATCCAGCACCATCTCTATTCGGCCAGCGATCAAACCGATTTCGACTCCCCGATCATATCGGCCATGGATAAACGGCTCAGTGAACGCCGCAATGATGGAAACAGTGGCGCCGAGTACAGTCGCCAAAGCAAATAATTGTGTCCGTATCGATGCGGCATAAAACCAACGCATCACGGCGTTCGCTCTACAGTGGGAGTAAACAAATAGCCGCCAAGACGAACGGTTTTGATAAAGGTTGGACTTCGGGGATCCGGTTCTATTTTTTGCCTGAGACGGCTAATGTGAACGTCGATGCTCCGCGCGTCCGGCCCCGCTGATCCAGCGTGCGTCATGGACAAAAGCTGTTCGCGCGTCATGACTTTCCCAGGATTAGAGCAAAGCACGTAGAGGAGATCGAACTCTGTTGTCGTCATGGAGACCTCAGCACCGCCTGAATCGAATAGCTGACGACTTTTCGGGTCGAGGCTCCAGCCAGCAAAGGTCAGGGGAGTGAACCTCTCCTCAGGCCGTTGGGTGTACGATGCCCTTCGCAACAGACTTTTGACGCGCGCCATCAGCTCGCGTGAGTTGAACGGCTTTGTTACATAATCGTCGGCACCAAGCTCGAGGCCTATAATACGGTCAACATCTTCTCGCAGGGCGGTGAGCATTAGTATTGGTATCGAGCGCGAATCGCGAAGCCGCCGACAAATACTGAATCCATCCTCACCAGGAAGCATGGCGTCCAGGACGACCAGATCAAACCGACGCCGGGCCAGGAGCCGGTCCATCTCCAGACCACTTGTCGCCGAACTCGCCGCAAAGCCGCTGCTCGTCACAAGGTCGACCAGCATGCCTGCTATAGCGGAATCGTCCTCGACGATCAGAATGTGGGCTTGGTCAGAGGCCACCATATCGTACGCCATAGTCGCCCGGTTTGCCGCCGCCAGCCATTGTCGCGCGCAAGAACTTCTTCGCAGCGGCATCTGATTGATGCTGCATGCGAAGCGCGCGGTACTTTGCATCCCCTAAGATGCTAACAACCGCGCAATATTATGTTCGACAATGTGTAGTTTTGTTGCGGGCGGGCGCATGCGCGAAGGCTGGCGAAGCCGGTGCCCCTCATGGACCGATCCCGGGGTCTCGGGCGGGCGTGGCTACGGAAGCCGGCCGATGTGAGAACCGGCGGAGCGATTGTGGATGCGCGGGCCAATCCGGCGAGTGCCAGGTTGCGGTCGACGCCGACGGGCGTGAACGCATGATGGTGCGGGTGGTCGGACTCGAACCGACACTCTGTCACCAGAAACGGATTTTGAGTCCGTCGCGTCTACCGGTTCCGCCACACCCGCACGGTGCCAACCCGCCGCAGGACGTCCTGGGGGATAGCGGGCGGCACCTATACGACACCTGCCGCCACATTTCCAGACCATCGCCGGAAAACCCGAATTCAAGCGACCTCAAGCTCTTAGCCCATGGATGCGGGTGCCTTGTTCCGGATTTCACGCATCCCTGTGCCCCTCAGCGCCCACGATGAGCCGGTTGTTCGAATCCGGACCGATGGGCCTGCCGCTGCACCCGTCGCGAGACGATGCTTCCGTGCTCGACGTCGGCGCCATGCATGCCGTTGCGTGAGCGTTGATACCGGTCGACCGTCGACGGTATGAATGCGCGGAGGAGACACCGCACATGAGTGACCAAGCCCCGACGCCCGCCGCGAATGAGGCTGCACCCATGGTCCGTCCCCCTTCGCGCGCGCCCGCCCTCATCGTCGTGATCACCGTCGCGGCCATCGTCGGATTGTCGCTGTGGTACCTGGTGCAGCCGCAGCCGCTGGTGATCCAGGGTGAAGCCGACGCCACGCGGATCGACATTGCCGCGCGGGTCGACGGCCGGGTGGGCGAGCGACCGGTGTCCCGCGGCCAGAACGTCATCGCCGGCGAAATGCTGGTGACCATCGACAATCCGCAACTGCTGACGAAACTGCATGAGGCCGAAGCGGCGAAGGCGGTGGCGGTGGCGGACCTGGCGCGCATCCTGGTGGGAACGCGCGCCGAGGTCATCGCCGAGCGCAAGGCGGCGGTGTCTGCCGCGGAAGCGAGCGTCAAGCTGGCCCAGCAAACCTATGACCGTACCAAGCAACTGACGGAACGCGATTTTGCCTCCGTGCAGAAACTCGATGAAAATACCGCCTCGCTCGACGTAGCCCAGCGCAGCCTCGAACAGGCAAAGCTTGCCTCCGAAGAGGCTGTGGCCGGCTATACCGCCGAGGAACGCGGGGTGGCGCAAGCCAATGTCGCCAAGGCGGATGCCGCGATCGCGACGCTCCGCGCGCAAGTCGCCGAGCTGACGGTCACGGCGCCCGTCGCCGCGCAGATCTACCAGATCGGCTCGGAACTCGGCGAATATGTCTCGCCCGGCGTGCCGCTGCTGTCGCTGGTCGATCTCGGCGATATCTGGCTGCGGTTCGACCTGCGCGAGGACCTCGTGAAGGGACTGAAGCTGGGCGATCGCTTCGAGGTGCGCATTCCAGCGCTCGGGGACAGGCCGGTCAATGTCGAGGTCCGGCATATCGCGACGCGCGGCGAATATGCCGGCTGGCGGGCGACCCGGGCGACGGGCGACTTTGACCTGCGCACCTTCGAGATACGCGCCTATCCGGTCGACAAGCTTGCGGAACTGCGCCCCGGCATGAGCGCCTATGCGGAGTGGAAGCGCTGATGCCGACATTCGCGCATCCCGGCACGCTTTGCGTCGCGGTCCGCGAATTGCGCTGGATGTGGCGCGACAAGGTGGCGATCTTTCTCGTCGTCGGCATTCCGCTGATCGCCTTTGCACTTTTGGCGGCGACCTTCAGCAATGCGGTGATACGCGACCTTCGGATCGATGTCGTCGATCAGGACCGTACCCAGACCTCGATGACCTTCGTGCAGGCGATCAATTCGGCGCCGGGCGTCACTATTGCGCAGCGCTCGACGGATCTGAACGGCGCGATGCATGCGATCCGCTCCGGTGAAGCAATCGCCGCGGTCTATATCCCCGAGCATCTGGAACGCGACATCCTGGCGGCGCGGCGCCCGCAGATCGTCATCTTCTTCAACAAGCAATTTTTTACGCCGGGCAATATCGCGTCGAGCGCGCTGCAGGCGGCGATCTCCGCCGCGACCGCCGCCTTGCCGCCGGGAGCACAGGCCGCCGGCGGGTTCACGCCGGGGTCGCTGGTCGTCGAACAGTATGTGCTGACCAATCCGGCGCTGAACTACGCCCAGTTCCTGCTGCGGGCGATCCTGCCGACCGTGCTGCACATCATCGTCGCCATCGCCGGCGGATATGCCGTCGGCTCGGAATTCGGCTCGCGCAGCACCGCGGAATGGATGGAAGCGGCCGGCGGCAGCCCGCTTGGGGCCCTGATCGGCAAGCTGGCACCCTATTTCGGCATTTTCGCCGTCATGATGTCAGTCGGGCTCATCATCATCCGTGGCGCTTACGACATCCCGTTCCGTGGCGATCCGGTGCTGGTCGGCGCGAGCGCCTCTCTGCTCATCATCGCCTATCTCTCGCTCGGCGCGCTGCTCCAGCTTCTGGTCCGCAATCTCGCCACCGGGCTGACCTTGACCGGCATCATCTGCTCCCCCGCCTTCGGCTTTGCCGGCGTCGGCTTTCCGGTGCTGGCGATGGGAACATTCGGCCGCGCCTGGGGCTCCCTGCTGCCACTGCGCTGGTACATCCAGATCCTGTTCGACCAGGCGGCGCGCGGCGTGCCGGCGAGGGATTCCATCGAACCCTTCACTATGCTGGCCGCGCTTGCGATCGTGTTCTTCACGCTGGCCTGGCTGCGGCTGCGCGCGGTGGCGCGTGCGCCGCGCCAGCCGCCCGCCGCCGAGCCGGCAAGTGAGCCGCGCGGGCGCAACGGGATCGTCGCATCGTTCGCCGCGGAATATGGCCGCGTGCTGCGCGATCGCGGGGCGTTCGGCCTCATCGTTCTCGGGCCGATCATCTACGGCCTGTTCTATCCCCAGCCTTATCTTGGACAGCTCATACGCGGCGTGCCGATCGCTGTCGTCGACGACGATGGAACCGACCTCAGCCGGACCATCATCGAAACCCTCAATGCGGATGAGGCGATCCGCGTTGCCGTGCGTCCAACCACACTTGTCGAAGCGCAGATCGCCCTCGCCCGGCGCGACGTGTTCGGCATCGTGAGCATCCCCGCCGGGACCGAGCGCGAAGTGCTCAAGGGCAACAAGGCGCGGCTGCCGGCTTTCGTCGATTCCGCCTATTTCCTGCTCTATAACCGCACGCTCCAGGGCATCCTCGAATCCGCCGGCACGGTCACCGCCGATCTGATCTCACGCGGCGCGCGGCCGGACGGCAGCCTCTACCGGGCAGCGTTGGCAAAGAGCTCGCCGGTCGAGATCCTCAGCCAGCCGCTGTTCAACCCGACAGGCGGCTATGGCAGCTACATCGTGCCCGCCGCCTTCATCCTGATCCTGCAGCAGACCCTGCTGATGGGATCGGCAACGCTCGGCGGCGTCGCCTTCGAGCAGGGTGGGCAGGGTGCGCGCCGCCGCCGCGGCGCCGCCAGCGCCGTGATCGGGCAAGGCCTGGCGCACCTGATGCTCGCGCTTCCCGGCTTCGCGCTCTATCTCATCGTGCTGCCGCGCTTTTACGGATTTTCGGCGGTAGGACGGGTTCTCGACCTGCTGGTGCTGGCGATCCCCTTCATCCTGTCGGTCAGCTTTTTCGGGCAGTTCGTCGGGACATGGTTCAAGCGGCGGGAAACCGCCGTGCTTCTGCTGATCGCGATCAGCCTGCCGCTGTTCTTCCTCGTCGGCGTCGCCTGGCCACCCGAGGCCATTCCCCGCCCCTTGCGAATCGTGAGCGTGATCTTCCCGAGCACATCCGGCATTGACGGGATTGTGCGCGTCAACCAGATGGGCGCCTCGATCGCAGACGTCGCGACGGACTGGGCAAGGCTTTGGATCCTCGCTTTCGTCTATGCCACGCTCGCCATCCTTGCTGCGCGGCTCACGACCCGGAGGGCTTCCGATGCGCGCTAGGCCAGGACTGGTGCTCGCCGTCGTCGCGGCCGCCGTCGTGCTCGGTTTCGGCGCTTTCCGCTATTTGCGGCCGAC
This sequence comes from Starkeya sp. ORNL1, assembly GCF_012971745.1. Taxonomy (NCBI): domain Bacteria; kingdom Pseudomonadati; phylum Pseudomonadota; class Alphaproteobacteria; order Hyphomicrobiales; family Xanthobacteraceae; genus Starkeya; species Starkeya sp. ORNL1. Next base: position 4,573,956 of record NZ_CP048834.1, on the reverse strand, counting down.
GGCGGCCACGGCTGCACCGCTGCCCGGCATGGTGCGGCAGACCGAAATCCACATCGCGCCGGAGATCGCGGGCCGCGTCGCCGCCCTTGCCGTTGCCTTCGGGCAGCATGTCCGCAAGGGCGACGTGCTTGCTCGCCTCGACATCCCGGAACTGACCGCCTCGCTCGGCGAGGCAAAGGCCGCGGCGGCGAGCGCGAAAGCCGATCGCGACCGGGTCTATTCCGGCGTTCGTGCGGAAGAGGTCGCTATCGCCGCCCAGAACGTGCAGACAGCGGAAGCGAACCTGCTACTGGCCCAGCAGCAGAACGTCCGCGTCGTGACGCTGGCGGCAAAGAACTACGCCAGCAAGCAGCAGCTCGACGAGAGCAACGCGTCGCTCGCCAAGGCGCAGGCCGATCTCGACATCAAGCGCGCGCGGTCGGCGGCGGCGGTTGCCGGCCCTATTCCCCAGGAGCTGGCGCTGGCGGACGCCAAGGTCGCGGCCGCTGAAGCGACGGTAGCCGACCTCCAGGCCAGGCTCGCGAAGACGACATTGACGGCGCCGGCCGATGGCACGATCGGCCTGTTGGTCGCCGAGGCCGGCGAGATCGTCGCTCCCGGCGAGCCGGTCATGACGCTGGAAGTCGACGGCGAGCGCTGGTTCACCTTCACCATCCGCGAGGATGGCCTGAAGGGGGTGGCGATCGGCGCGCCGGTCGCCTTGACCGCGGATGATGGCCGGAAAATCCCTGCGCGCGTCACCGAGATGCGCCCGCTCGGGGAGTTCGCGACCTGGCGCGCGGCCCGCGCCGTGGGCGACCACGACCTCAACAGTTTCCGGCTACGGCTCGATCCGACCAGCGGATCCGACGGGCTGGAGCCGGGCATGAGCGTCTGGTTCGAGGAGCAGCGATGACATGCCCACTCCCGCCGGCGGAAGGCAACTGATGCCGGAGTATCCGGAGCTTTCGGCGATGTTCACCGATCCGATGATCCTGACCGGCGTGCTGGCCATTTGCGGCGCAATCGTCACCCGGCTGGCGTTTCGCAACCACCCCAGGAAGCGTCTGGTCGGCCAGGTCCTCTTCTTCCTCGCTCTGACGCTTCTCCTGCTCTACCAGGGCATCGTGCCTTACGAGGCCGGGCCGCCGGATGTCTCGATCCTGCAGCGCATCTTCATCGGCCTGGCGAAAGTGGTGTGGTGGATCAACGCGGCCTGGGCGCTGATCGCCTTCGTCCGTGTCTTCCTCATCTTCGAGCGACAGCCGCGCGAGGGGCGGCTGATCCAGGATCTCGTGGTCGGGATGATCTATCTCGGCATGGTGCTGTCGGTCGTCGCTTATGTCTTCAGCGTTCCGGTCGGAACCCTGATCGCCACCTCGGGTGTCTTCGCCATCATCCTGGGCCTGGCGCTGCAGAGCACATTGAACGACGTCTTCTCCGGCATCGCGCTCAATCTCGGCCGGCCCTATGCGATCGGCGACTGGATCGTGGTCAGTGACGGCATCGAAGGCCGGGTGGTAGAGACCAACTGGCGCGCCACGCATTTGCTCAACAGCGCGAACGATCTGGTCATCCTGCCGAACAGCGGCCTCGCCAAGGCGACGCTGACCAATATGAGCAGCCCGGAACGCAGCCATGGTGGCAAGCTGACCGTCCGCTTCGTGCCGACCATGACGCCAGCGGCGATTTGCGACGTCATGCGCGACGTGCTGCTGAGTTGCACCTCCATTCTGGCGGTGCCGCCGCCAAGCGTGCAGATCAAGGCGCTGGATGCTCATGCCGTGGAGATCGAGCTGTCGTTTCGCGTGAAGGATCTCTCAGTGGTTTCAGCCGCGCAGAACGAGATTTTCGACCTGGTCTACCGCCATGCCAAGGCCGCCGGGTTAAAACTCGCGGCGGCTGCCGACGCTCCGGCCGATGCCGCGACGCTGGCGCAGCCCGGCGACAAAGCCCAACACCGCAGCACGCCGCTCCGCCTGCTCGACGCCATCGCGCTGTTCGCATCGTTGACCGAGGACGAGCGGGAGGCCCTTGCCGGGACCATGACGCGCCGGACCTATCGCAAGGACGAGATCATCGTCCGGCAGGGCGAAATCCTGCACGCGCTCATGGTGGTGCGGACGGGTGTGCTGGACGTCACCCGCCAGCAGCACGAACGCGAAATCGAACTGAACCGCCTCGCGCCGGGCGACTGCTTCGGCGAAGGCGGCCTGCTGACCGGCGTGAGCGAGGTCGGAACCATCAGGGCTCTGACCTTCGTCGTGGTCTACGAGATCGCCCAGGAAGGTCTGGCGCCCATCATGCGCGACCGGCCAGCCATCGCGGAGGAACTGGGCCTGACGTTGTCGCGCCGCGCCGAGGCCGAACGACATTTGTTCGAACCGAGAGCGACCGCGGACAGCGCCGGTTCCGTGCAAAGTCTGGCGACGAAGATCCGTCACCTGTTCGAACTTCCCCACAAAGAATAAAGGCCTAAAGCCCTTTCCGTTCGGATGGAATATCCGAACGATAAGAAAGTGCTCTAGATTCAATAAGCTGGAGCAATTCCTCTTCGATCAGATGATTCCATCTGATCGGGAAATGCTCTAGCCGAGCAGCTTGAGCCGGATTTTCAGCGCCTCGTGGATGTGGTTCCGGGCGGCGTGTTCCGCGGCATCGGGATCACGTGACGACAGGCCGTCAATGATCAGCCGGTGCTCCCGGCCCGCCGCCTCGTTGCGGCCCGGCTCGCTGAAGGTGGTATCGCGAAGCAGGAGAATGACGTCCTTGATCTCGGCGATGGCGAGATCGAGATAGCGGTTGCGCGCGCCCTGCGCGATCACCTCGTGGAAGCGCCGGTTCAGCGACGCAGCGGCGGCATGATCCTCGCCGCTCTGGTCGAGCCGCTGCTGGATGTCTTCGAGCATCAGAATCTCGGACCGGGTGATCTGGGTGGCGGCCAGGCGTGCCGCCGCCCCTTCCAGGATCTCGCGCATGGCATAGAGCTCGAGCACCTCATTGAGGTCGAGCCGTCGCACCAGCAGACCGCGGCCGCCGGCGGGAACCACGAAGCGACGATCCTGCATGCGGCTCAGCGCTTCGCGCACCGGGGTCCGGCTTACCGCGAGTTCGCCGGCGATGTCTTCCTCGCGCAACCGGTCGCCGGGGCCAAGCACGCCGGTCTGCAGCGCACGGTAGAGCGATTGGAACACCGCCTCGCCGAGTGGCAGGTTTGGCTCAAGAGGCGGGAGCGGCTTGAGCAAGCCCCTGGGGGCCGCCACCGCACTGTCGCGCACCGTTTTCTCTGCTGTCGCCATCGCCGCATCCAGACACAGCGGCCCGCCGAAAGCAATCCGTACTCATTTGCATATTTCTGTATGCAATAGTATTCAATCGTGGTTTTCTGGAACGATCAAAAACAGGAGGTCGCGCGCAGCCATGTCGGCATCACCGGATTTGTCGGCACCACCGGATTCCGTCGACGTGCTCGTCGTGGGCGGTGGCAATGCCGCGCTATGCGCGGCCATCAGCGCGCGGAGGTCCGGCGCCTCTGTGCTGGTGCTGGAAGCCGCGCCGAAATTCTATCGCGGCGGCAATACAAGGCACACGCGCAACATGCGCTGCGCCCACGACACCGCCACCGAAATCCTCACCGGCCCCTACACGGAAGAAGAGTTCTGGGACGATCTCAAGCGCGTCACCCAGGGCGAAACCGATGAAGAGCTGGCGCGCTTCATGATCGCCGAATCCAAGCAGATGCTGCACTGGATCGTCGAGCAGGGCGTGCGCTTCCAGCCTTCGCTCGGCGGCACGCTCAGCCTGGGGCGAACCAACTCCTTCTTTCTCGGCGGCGGCCGCTCCATGCTCAACGCGCTCTACCGCACGGCGGAGGGCCTCGGCGTCGAGGTGCGCTACGACGCCGAGGTAATCGGCCTCGACATCGAGGACGGCACGTTCCGCTCCGCCACCTTCCGCAATGGCGCGACCACCGCGACCATCCGCGCCCGCTCCCTGGTCGCCGCCTCCGGCGGGTTCGAAGCCAATATCGACTGGCTGAAGGAAGGCTGGGGCGACATCGCCGAGAACTTCCTCATCCGCGGCACGCCGTATAATCGCGGCACCATGCTGCGCATGCTGATCGACAAGGGCGTGAAGCAGATCGGCGATCCCACCCAGTGCCATGCCGTCGCGATCGACGCGCGGGCGCCCAAGTTCGATGGCGGCATCATCACGCGCCTCGATTGCGTGGTGTTCGGCATCGTCGTGAACAAGAATAGCGAGCGCTTCTATGATGAGGGCGAAGACATCTGGCCCAAGCGCTACGCCATTTGGGGACGCCTGGTCGCGGCGCAGCCGGACCAGATCGCCTACATCATCTTCGATGCCCGCTCGCTCGAATTGTTCATGCCCTCGCTGTTTCCCCCGATCCAGGCGGGCAGCGTCCCGGAACTCGCCGGCAAGCTGGGGCTCGATGCCGAGAAGCTCGCCGCTACCGTGGACGGCTTCAATGCCGCGGTGAAGCCCGGCACCTTCGACCACACCATCCTCGATGATTGCCGCACCGAAGGGCTCACGCCGCCGAAAACGCATTGGGCACGCCGGATCGAGACCGCGCCGTTCTACGCCTATCCGGTGCGGCCCGGCATCACCTTCACCTATCTGGGCACACGCGTGAACAAGCAGGCGCAGATGCTCATGGATGACGGGCGCAGCGCCACCAACATGTTCGCCGCCGGCGAGATCATGGCCGGCAATGTGCTGGGGCGCGGCTATGCCGCCGGCATCGGCATGACCATCGGCAGCGTATTCGGACGGATCGCGGGACGGGAGGCTGCTCGCCATGCACGCAACTGAGGCTCTGCGCGAGGCGGACCGCCTGATGACGGTCTGCAATTCCTGCCGCTATTGCGAGGGGCTCTGCGCCGTCTTCCCGGCCATGGAACTGCGGCGCTCCTTCGCCGATGGCGATCTCAACTACCTCGCTAATCTCTGCCATGGCTGCGGCGCATGCTATGCCGACTGCCAGTTTTCGCCGCCTCACGAGTTCGACGTCAATGTGCCGCGTACGCTGGCCGTGGTGCGGGCGGATTCCTACGCCGCCTATGCCTGGCCGCCGCAACTCGCCGGCCTGTTCGCGCGCAACGGGCTTGCCATCAGCCTCATCGCCGCATTGAGCATCGCCGGCTTCGTGCTCGGCTTCGCTGCCTGGCACGATCCCGCCGTGCTGTGGGCCACCCATACCGGTCCCGGCGCCTTCTATCGGCTGATGCCGCACAATGCGATGGCGCTGCTGTTCGGCGCCGCCCTGCTCTACGCAATGGTCGCCATCTATTTCAGCCTGCGCCGGTTCTGGCACGCGGCGGGCGAGTCGCTGACGACGCTGCTCGAACCGAAGCCGCTGTGGCAGGCGATGAAGGATGCCAGCCGGCTGCGCTATCTCGATGGCGGCGGCGTCGGCTGCATGAATGAGGATGAGCTGCCGACCGATCGCCGGCGGCTCTATCATCATTTCACCTTCTACGGCTTCCTCTTGTGCTTCGCCGCCACCTCGACGGCGACGGCCTATCACTATCTGCTCGGCATGGAGGCGCCGTATCCCTGGTACGACCTGCCGGTCCTGCTCGGCACACTCGGCGGCATCGGCCTCGTCATCGGTCCAATCGGGCTTTTCGTCGCGAAGCTGAAGCGCGATCCGATGCTGGCGGACGCGCCGCGCTTCGGCATGGATGTCGCCTTCCTCGCCATGCTGTTCCTGACCAGCCTGACCGGCCTCGCTCTGCTTGCCTTCCGCGCCACGCCGGCGATGGGCGTGCTGATGGCGCTGCATCTCGGCGTGGTGTTCGCGCTGTTTGTCACCATGCCCTATGGCAAGTTCGTGCACGGCCTCTACCGCTTCGCCGCGCTGGTGCGCTACGCCCGCGAAAGCGCCGCGCTGCACGGCAAAAGCGAAGAGCCGGAACTACCGCTGAAGAAGGCTGCCTGAGCGGGGAGGCAGCGATGGGGACGGGCATGGCGGAAATGGACGGGCCGCATTGGGCGTTCTCGCTGGCGGTCTATGGCCGCGAGGACGTGCCCGGCGCCTGCCTCCGGCTGCAGGACGGCATCGGACTCGACGTGAACGTGCTGCTGCTGGCGCTGTTCTTCGCCGGCTCGCGCAACGGCACGATCACAGCCGGGACCATTGCCACGGCTGATGCCGAGATCGCGACCTGGCGCACCGAGGTCGTGGTGGCGCTGCGGCGCCTGCGGATCCTGCTGAAGGACGGCCCGCCCGGCGCGCCGCGGCCGGCGACAAACGAGCTGCGCGCCGGCATCAAGAGCGCAGAACTCTCCGCCGAGCAGATCGAACAGGCCTGGCTCGCCGGCTGGTTCGCCGATCATGTTGGTGCAGGCGCTGCTGCGACCACACCCGATGACTTCGCCACCGTCGCGCGATGCGTTGCCGGCTATTATGCGGGGCAGGAAGCGAGTACGCTCGCATCGGAGCTTCTCGCAGCGGCCGACGTCGTGGCGCGCGCGGCGTCGGCGGAACTCAGCGGAAAAGTCTGAACCGCGGCTTGTACCAATTGTCCCTCATCCCCGGGCTTGACCCGGGGACCCAGCCGCGCCGGATCCACCTGGTTGAAGCCTGGGTACCCGGGTCAAGCGCGGGCATGAGGGTGGACGGGGCGGTTCTTCAAGCCAATTCGAATTAGGACTCAGTTCTCTGGCTCGCCCCAGCGCTTCACCGTGCCGCTGTCGAGCCCGAACAGGTCGAGCGCGCGGCCGACGCTGTGCTTCACGATATCCTCGACCGTTTCCGGCTGGGCGTAGAAGGCCGGCACCGGCGGCATCACGATGGCGCCCATCTCGGTGGCCTGCGCCATGCTGCGCAGATGGCCGAGATGCAGCGGCGTCTCGCGCACCATCAGCACCAGTCGGCGGCGCTCCTTCAGCACCACGTCCGCGGCGCGCGTGAGCAGGCCGGCGGTCACGCCGGTCGCGATCTCGGAGAGGCTGCGGATCGAACAGGGCGCGACCAGCATGCCCATGGTGCGGAACGAGCCGCTCGATATGGCGGCGCCGATGTCCTCGGCCTTGTAATTGACGTCGGCCAGCGCTGCGACGTCGGCAACCTTGAGCCGGGTCTCATGCGCCAGCGTGATCTGCGCCGAGCGCGTCATGACCAGATGCGTCTCGATGCCGAGGCCGCGCAGCAGTTCCAGCGCGGTCACGCCATAGATCGCGCCGGAGGCGCCGCTGATGCCGACGATCAGGCGCTTGCGATCGATACTCACCATGACTCCGGTTGGTTGGCAGGCGAAGGGGAAGAAGCGCGACCGGCGAGAGACCGGCCGCGCCTCCCCGGGGTCAAATGCGGAATTCGACGCCGCGCTTGCGGCCCTGGCCGAGCTCGACGAACAGTTCGTCAACCGGCCATGGCCGCTTCACCAGGCCCTGCTCATAGGAATATCCGGCGAGGGTTTCCATGGTGTGGCGGTTGCGCTCGCTCAGGCCGTATTCCCACGGGTCGGAGCCGAGCAGTTCCTCCTGCTCCTCCCACGCCTCGCGATACCAGGCGAGCGGCACGATGCGCGGATTCTCCATGCGCTTCATGGTGATGGCCTTCGCCTCGTTAAAGGCATGGAACATGTTGATCGCCACCCACGGGTGCGCTTCCAGCACCTCGTTCTTGATGCCGAGCACATGCATGATCGGGAAGATGCTGGTCTTGGCGAAGTAGGCTTTTTCTTCGGCCTTGTAGTCAAGGAACAGCCGCGCGACGCGCGGGTCCTTGTTGACGATCGGCTTGATCAGGCTGGAATGGATCAGCGCGTCGATCTCGCCTTCCGCCAGCATCTGCTCGACCGATTTGTCGTGCGGCAGCCGGTTGATCTTGAGGTCGGCCGGCGGGGTGAAGTCGACATCCTCGTCGAGCTCGGCGAACCATTCGATCGATTTATGCGGCACGCCGTATTCGTGCTCGAGGATGCCGCGCATCCAGTGCCCGGCGGTGACCAGGAAGGACTTGATGCCGACCTTCTTGCCGATCAGGTCGCTCGGCTTGGTGATGCCCTTGGAGGTGTTGATGAAGACGAAGCCGTGGCGGAAACGGCGATGCAGGAACACCGGCAGCGCATTGATCTCATAGCCGCTGTCGCGGGCGACGACATAGGAGGAGGCCGAGGTCTCCGCCATGTCGAAATCGCGGTTGCGCAGGAAGCGCCAGTGGCGCGTCGTGGAATCCATCGCCGTGAGCACGGTGAGGTCGATGCCATCCGGCTTCACCGTGCCGTCCTTCAGCGGCCGGATGATCTCGTAGTCGCCGCATGCCAGCGTCAGCGGAATCTTCTTGGACATGGTTTTCCTCGGGCTTCTTTCAGTTCGTCGCGGTAGCAGGTCGGCCGCTCATAGCGAGGGGATGAATTCGAGCGCCGGGAACCACGTGCCGAGCAGCGTCTGCGGCCACGGGATGTGGATGGTCCGGTCGAACAGCAGATAGATGAAGAGGGTGAGGATGATCGCCTGCGGCAGAACCAGTCGCCATGGCTCGCGCGCCTCGGCCCGCATGAAGGCGATCACGAACAGCGGCACCGTCGGGATCAGGCCGATCACCGCCATGGACCCCATGAAGGCCAGCAGCCAGCCGAAGAAGATGCAGGCCCGCAGCAATATGGTGCGTGTCGGCAAATGGCCGGTGTCGGATTCGAGGTCCATGTGGATGCGTTCCTCGACCTCCTTCCGCGCCTCTTCGCCGGCGCCGATATGCGCCGGCATCGGCAGCAGCAAGACCCGGTTGGCAAGGCTGAGCACCGCGAAGAACAGCGCGAGCCCGCCGACCACCATCGGCACGATCTTGGCGTTGAACTTCCATCCCACGGCCTGCACCAGCATGACCGTGATCACCACGATGAGCACCACGGTGAAGATGTCCGCTGGGCGGAAGCGGGGGCGCGGCGCGATGCGGCTGGCCAGCGAGCGTACGCCGCCGATGGCGCGGATATCCTGGAGCAAGGGGCGCATCAGGCCATAGATCGCCAGGGTGAACATCAGGATCACCAGCGGGCGGGCGAACCAGTCGACGCCGTAACGCTCCACCGAGATGAAGAGATAGCGCTCGATCGTATCGCCGAGCACGAAGCCGAGGATCATCGGCGCCCGCGGCCATTTCAGCTGCTTCATCGTCCAGCCGAGCACGCCCAGCAGAAGCAACGCAAAGAGATCGCCCCAGCTGCGGGAGCCCTCGAACGCGCCGATATAGATGATACCCAGCACGGACGGCAGGATCAGCGTGTAGCGCAGCGTCGCCAGGCGTGCGAACTGGCCACTGAACGCGTAGCAGATGCCGGCACCGAGCACGTTGGCGAGCGCGATGCTCCAGACCATCGAATAGGTGAGCGTGAGGTTCTTGGTGAGCATGTCCGGCCCGGGAATCAGGCCGTGGAACAGGAAGGCACCGAGCAGCACCGCCATGCCGGCGCTTCCCGGCACGCCGAAGGCGATGGTCGGGATCAGGGCACCGCCTTCCTTCGCGTTGTTGGAGCTTTCCGACGCGACGACGCCGCGGACATCGCCCTTGCCGAACGTCTCCTTGGCGCCCTTTTCGGTGCGCAAGGCATGGCCATAGGCCAGCCAGTCGATGACCGCGCCACCCATGCCCGGGATCATGCCGAAGCCGGCGCCGATCCAGCTGCAGCGCAGCACCAGCCACCAATTGGTGAAGCAGTCCTTGGCGCCCTGCAGCATGCCGGTCTTGATGCTGTAGCGCGCGGTCGGCGCGATCGAGGTGCGCGCGATCAGCAGGTCGCACAGCTCGGGTAGGGCGAACAGGCCGAGCACCATCGGCATCAGCGGCAGCCCGTCCCAGAGATAGAAGCTGCCCAGGGTCCAGCGCAGCGTACCGGTCTGCGGGTCGGCGCCGATCATGGCGAGCATGACGCCGAGGCCGGCGGCAATCAGGCCCCGCAGCGGCGTCTTGCCCGACAGCACCGCGACGGCCGAGATGCCGAACACCGCGAAGGCAAGCAGTTCCGGCGAACCGACATAGAGCACCATGGGCTGCAGGATCGGCAGCGAGACCGCCATCAGCGCGGCACCGAACAGGCCGCCCATCATGGACGACATATAGGCGGCGCTGAGCGCGCGGCCGGCTTCGCCGCGCTTGGCCATCGGCAGCCCGTCAAGCACGGTCGCGGCTGAGCCGGCACCTCCCGGCACACCGAACATGATGGCGGGAATCGGATCCCCCGTGGCCGTGGTGGAGCCAAGCCCGAGCAGGAAGGCGAACGCCGTGTAGGGATCCATTCCAACCGTGAAGGGGAGCAGCAGCGCCGTTCCGGCGATCCCGCCGATGCCGGGCAGAATCCCGACGACGAGGCCGAACGAGCACCCGAGCGCCAGGAACATGAGCCGGTGCGGGTCCAGCAGGATCAGGAGTGCCTGACCTGCTGCGTCGAGCATGGAACCGTCCACTTTTTCCCTCGTCTCACGCTACGCATCCGCGGGTGATGAGAAGCGGCGCTTCTCCGTGGCCCGGCAATGCCTGTGGTCTGGAAGTTTTATCGGCCGACCCGGATCGGCCTGGTTTTGACGGCGCAGGACGGCAGGCCCATCCATTGCCATCCTGCGATCCTCGGTGAAAATTTTTGGCGATTCAACAAAAAAAGATACAGTGTTCCGAATTTATTGCACATGGCCATAACTCGCGCAGAAGCGGCCTGTTTTGGCATCAGATCCCGAATCCGAGAGCAAGTTCCCCTCCGAAACTTTGCATCAAAAGCCGCAAACGGGCAAAATATTTTGAACATTTCGGCCCTATGTCAAAAAAAGGGAATTTGAGTTGATTTTGGTACAGGAGAGGCAGTAGCTTCCGCTCGGAGGGGAAAGCGCACCGCCGCGTACCTCCGCGTTCGTCGGGTCCCAGCCGCCGAGCTGCTGTTGTCCGACCCGCCCAAGCAGGTTTTGCATGACGAATACGATGCTGACGAATTTGAGCACCGCCCAGCTCGCCGAGCACTATGCCTCGGGCTTCTGGCGGGACGAGACCGTCTATGCTCTCGCCAGGGGCCATGCGCGGGCGACGCCCGACAAGCCCGCGGTGCGTAACCTCACGACACGCATCGGCTATGGCGCGCTCATTGAGGCGGCCGACCGGCTGGCAGCGGATCTCGCCCGCGCCGGGCTCATCGCCGGCCAGCGCGTCGCGGTCTGGCTGCCGAGCCGCGTCGAGACCGTCGTCGCTTTGCTCGCCTGTGCTCGCAACGGCTATGTGTGCTGCCCCTCGCTGCACCGGAACCACACGGTTGGCGAGATCGTCGAACTCATTGGCCGCATGCGTGCGAGCGCGCTGATCACCGAGATCGGCTATGGCGCCGACGGCGACCGCAAGGACCTGTTGAAGGAAGCCGAGGGCATCGCGTCCCTGCTGCGCGTGCACGCGTTGCCGCCGCGCAGCGCGGCAACGGACGCCGGCGAGCTGTTCCCCGGCATCGCCGCCCCGAACGCCGAAGATCAGGCGGAGGTCGCGCAAGACGCCAACGCCGTGCTCTATCTCGCCTTCACTTCGGGCACCACCGGCCAGCCCAAGGGCGTCATGCACAGCAGCAACACGCTGCTGGCCAATGTGCGCGCCATCGTGGCGGACTGGTCGCTCAGCGCGGATTCCGTGATCTATACGCTGAGCCCGCTCAGCCACAATCTCGGCTTCGGCGCCATGATCATGTCGCTGCTGGTCGGTGCCGAACTCGTGGTGCACGACCTGCCGGGGCGCGCCAGTGTGCTCGACCGCATCCTGGAGACCGGCGCCACCTATCTGGTCGGTGTACCGACCCACGCCATCGACCTGCTCAAGGAGATGGAGGCGCGCGGCAATCCCCGGGTCGGCGCGCTGAAGGGCTTCCGCATTTCCGGCGCCGCGGCGCCGCGCGACGTGGTTGCCCGGCTGCTGCGCTTCGGCGTCGTGCCGCAGAGCGGCTACGGCATGACCGAAGCCGGCTCACATCATTACACGCTGCCGGACGACGATCCGGAGCTGATCGTCAACTCGTCGGGCCGGGCCTGCGCCGGCTTCGAGGTGCGCGTCTGGTCGAAGGACGATCCGGAGACCGAGGTGCCGGCCGGCACCGTCGGCCAGATCGGAAGCCGCGGCGCCAGCCTGATGCTCGGCTATTTCGACGACCAGAAGGCCACCGAGGAATCCTTCAACGCCCTGGGCTGGTTCATGACCGGCGATCTCGGCTGGATGGACGAAGCCGGCTATCTGCGCATCACCGGCCGCAAGAAGGACGTCATCATCCGCGGCGGCCACAATATATATCCGGCGCGCATCGAGGCGCTGGCCATGCGCCATCCTGATATCGAGCGCGTTGCTGCCGTGCCGATCGAGGACGATCGCCTTGGCGAGAAGGTCTGCCTCATCGCCATGCCGGCAAAGGGCCGGCATCTATCGGGCGAGCAGGTGCTCGACCATCTCGACGCCGAGGGCCTGTCGAAGTTCGACATGCCGGAATACTTCCTCGAAGTCGACGAGATCCCGCTCACCGCCAGCGGCAAGATCCTGAAGCGCGACCTGCTCGACCGCATCAAGGCCGGCAATCTGGAGCCGGCGGCGGTGCGCTGGAAGCCGAAGCCCGAGCCGGCGCTAGCCGCGGCGGCGCCGCAGCAGGCCGCCGGGAGCGAGGGATGAGCGCCCCGCTCATCTCGGCCGCCGACGGCATGGCGCGGCTCGTGACCGAGATCGAGACGCCGCCTTTTCACGCCACCCTCAAGCCGTTCGCCAAGACGTACGACGCCGAGACCGGCGAAGTGCGGATCGGGCTCGCCTACCGACCGGAATTCAGCTTCTCGCGCATGGGCGATTTCTATCATGGCGGCGTGCTGGCGACGCTGATCGACATTGCCGGCCACGCCGCGGTGGCGGTGCAGATCGGGCGCACCGCGCCGACCATCGATCTGCGCATCGACTATCTGCGCCCGGCACCCGGCGTCGAGCTCACCGCCTGCGCGCGGGTGCTGCGGCTTGGCCGCGCCATCGCCCGCGCCGATATCAGCGTGTACGAGGCGGACGACAAGCTGGTCGCGGTCGGCCGCGGCACCTTCAGCACGATGTGACTTGCAGCACGATGTGGATCGAGGCGCGGCGCGAGTCGCCGCGACGACAGGAAAGGATGCTCCGATGCGGGCCGTGAGGGTTCACCAGTTCGGCGAGGTCGACAGCCCCGCGATCGAGGACATTGCGGCGCCGGTGCCGGCGGCCGATCAGGTCTTGATCCGCACCCGCGCCACCGCGGTGAATTTCGTCGACATATTGGTCATCTCCGGCAAGTACCAGTTCCTGCCGCCGCGCCCCTTCACCCCGGGCAAGGGTCCGGCCGGCGAGGTGGTTGCGGTCGGCAGTTCGGTGACGACGCTTAGCGTCGGCGACCGCGTGCTGGCGATGGCCGAGCAGGACGGCTATGGCGAGATGGTCGCAGTCGCGGCATCCCAATGCTACCGCCTGCCGGAGGCCATGAGCTATGTCGAAGCCGCCTCGATGTCGCTGGTCTACGACACCTCCTGGTTCGCGCTGCGCGAGCGCGGCCGCCTTGCCAAGGGCGAGACAGTGTTCGTGATGGGTGCGTCCGGCGGCGTCGGCTTCGCCGCGGTGCAGCTCGCCAAGGCGATGGGCGCCCGGGTGCTTGCCGGCGTCTCCAGCCCCAGCAAGGCCGATGCGGTGCGCGCGGCGGGTGCCGACGAGATTGTCGACATGTCGATGCCGGACCTGCGCGAAAGCCTGCGCGCGCGCATCTTCGAGCTGACCGGCGGCAAAGGCGCCGACATCATCCTCGACCCACTCGGCGGCGACTATTTCGATGCCGCAGTGCGCGCGCTCGCCTGGTCCGGCCGGCTGGTGGTGATCGGCTTCGCTTCCGGGCGCATTCCCGAGATCAAGGCCAATTACATACTCGTCAAGAACATCGAGATCACCGGGCTGCAGATCAGCGACTACCGCAAGCGCCAGCCGCACCGTGTCGCCGAGTGCTTCGCCGAGATCTTCCATCTGTACGAGACAGGGCAGGTGAAGCCTGCGCCGGCCATCACCTTGCCGCTGGAAGGCTTCGCCGAGGCGCTCGGCCAGATCCGCGATCGCACCGCCAAGGGCCGGCTGGTGCTGACGCAGGGCTGAGCCCCGGCGGCGGCGCTACTTCTTCGCGCCGCCATTCTGCGCCAGCAGGTCGCGCAGATAGCGCGCGGCGGCGGGGCCCTTCAGCGCGCTGCGCCACATCTCCTTCACCGTGCGCTCGTGCAGGGCGAGGGCTTCCGGCGCCGAGGTGATCATGGCGACGCCGACCCTTATGTTCGGCTGCTCGCCGAGGCGGAATGGCGAGATGGTCAGCGTCTTCTGGTTGGCCTGGCGAAAGATCTGGAAGCCGGTGTGCGGCAACGTCGCCGTCACCAGGCCGATCTGGATGCCGATCGATTCTTCCTCGATGACATTGGCGAAGTGCTCGACCTCGGCGCGGGCCAGCGCCCGGCGCTTCTCATGGACTTCCTCCGGCAGGAACGGCCGGCCGGTGAAGCCGTTGCGCAGGAAGCGCTCGATGTCCATCGCCGAGATCAGATTGACGATGTTCGGCAGCCGCTCGAGATAGGTGCGCTTGCGCTCGCGCAGTATCTCCATGATCTGCTTGACGTCGGCGAGCGCGCGGTCGCGATCCGGCACGTCGTCGCCGATGCTCTCCAGCAGTACCTGCTCCAGCGAATCCTGGAATTGGTCGGTCGCCAGCAGGAACGAGATCGGCCCGGCCAGCACCACGATGTGCTCGGCCTTTTCCTCGATCTGGCGCAGCCGCTCGAAATAGCTCACCGCCGAGGAGATATATTCGATGCCGACACCGAGCAGGGTCGGCACCGAGACGCCGAGCAGCTCGGAGAGCTTCTCCAGCGTTTCCAATTTGACCAATTCGCCCTTTTCGAGACGATAGAGCGCGGTACGGGATATGCCGATGCGGCGGGCGATCTCATCGGCACTGAGGCCGGAGCCGAGACGGAAGGCTTTCAGGCGATCCCCAATTTCGTCATATCGAAAGGCCACGCCCTAGGCTCCGTGCTGAGATTCACGCATTGTCGCGAAAACAACTGCCTTTCTCCAACGCGCATGGGTTTTGGTCAAGCTCCTTAGGTAAAGGCCCATATCTGCGCCAATTGCCCAGCATTGGAGCAATTCGGGGATTTTGTTCAAAAATTGGTTTTCATGTTGATTTGTGAACACCGATCGTGTGTACTCGCCTCGACCTGAAAGCCGCCTACGGAAGGGCAGCGCAGGCATGGTGACGGAGGCTTGCCGGCGATGGACCGCATTACGATTCGCAAACCCGACGACTGGCACCTCCACGTTCGCGACAATGAGATGATGCGGGCCGCGCTGCCTTATACGGCGCGCCATTTCGGCCGCGCCATCATGATGCCGAACCTCGTGCCGCCGGTGCGCACCACGGCCGACGCGAGCGCGTACCGCGAGCGCATCCTGGCCGCGCTGCCGGCCGGCAATCGCTTTACCCCGCTGATGACCTGCTACCTCACCGACGACACCAGCCCGGACGATGTCGAGCGCGGTTTCAAGGAGGGCGTGTTCACCGGCGTGAAGCTCTATCCGGCCAACGCCACCACCAATTCCGCCGCCGGCGTCACCGATTTCGCCCGCATCCTCCCGGTGATCGAGCGCATGGAGAAGATCGGCATGGTGCTGCTGATCCATGGCGAGGAGGTCGCGCCGGACATCGACGTGTTCGATCGCGAGGAAGTCTTCATCGAGCGCCGGCTGGCGCCGATGCTGCGCAGCTTCCCCGGCCTCAAGGTGGTGCTGGAGCATTTGTCGTCAAAGGTCGGCGTCGACTTCGTCCGCTCCGCCGCGCCGCAGCTCGGCGGCACCATCACGCCCTATCATCTCCAGCTCAACCGCACCGATTGGCTGGGCGCCGGCAACCGGCCCTATATGTACTGCATGCCGGTGATCAAGCGCGAAAGCGACCGCCTCGCGCTCCGCCAGGCGGCGACCTCGGGCGAGGCCTGCTACTTCCTCGGCACCGATTCCGCGCCGCATTCGGTGGCCAGGAAGCTCGCCGTGGTCGGCGCCGCCGGCCTCTATAACGCGCCGGTCGCCATCGAGACCTATGCGCAGGTGTTCGATGAGGACGGCAAGCTCGACAAGTTGGAAGCCTTCGCCTCGCTCAACGGCCCGAGGCATTACGGCCTCGCTCCGAACGAGGACACCATCACCCTCGAACGCCAGAACTGGACCGCGCCGGAGGAGATCCTCGTCGACGGACCGGAAGAGCGCGCGCTGATCTATCGCGGCGGCGAGACGATTCCCTGGCGGGTGGTCGGGCACTGAACGGAGTCGGACCGGGACGCCATGGCCATGACCGTTTCCATGAACCTCGAAGAGCGGCTGAACGAGCTGCCGGCCAGCGAAGTCGCCCGGCGCATCGCCGCCGGCGAGACGACCTCGGAAGCGGTGGTGCGCGCCTGCCTCGACCGCATCGCGGCGCGCGAGCCGGATGTGCGTGCCTTCGCGACGCTCGACCCGGAGCTGGTGCTGGCCGAGGCGAAGCGGCGCGACCGTGAACCCCCGCGCGGCCCGCTCCATGGCGTGCCGTTCGGCGTCAAGGACGTGATCGACACCGCCGACCTGCCGACCGGCATGGGCTCGAAGCTCTATGACGGCTATCGCCCGCGCGTCGACGCTGCGTGCGTCGCGCTCGCCCGCGCCGCCGGCGGCATCGTGCTCGGAAAGACCACGACCGCCGAATTCGCCGGCTCGGCCCCGACCGTCACCCGCAACCCGCTGGCGCTCGGCCACACCCCCGGCGGCTCGTCGAGCGGCTCGGCGGCGGCGGTGGCCGACGACATGCTGCCGGTCGCCTTCGGCACCCAGACCGGCGGCTCCGTGCTGCGCCCGGCCTCGTTTTGCGGGGTGATCGGCTTCAAGCCGACCTTCGGCACCTTCAATCCGGTGGGCGTCAAGCCGGCGGCGGAGAGCTTCGACACGGTCGGCCTCATCGCCCGCACGCTCGACGACATCGAATTGTTCACCGCCGTGCTGGTCAACGACGCGCCGCGCTTCACGCCGAGGCCGGAGAGCGCTCCGCGCATCGGCCTCTGCCGCACCCATTTGTGGGATACCGCGCAGCCGGAGACGGTCGCCGCAGTGGAGAACGCCGCAAGTGCCCTCGCCCGTGCCGGCGCGCCGGTGGTCGAGATCGGCTTTCCCGATTCCTTCTCCCGCCTCTCGGTCGAGCGCGCGGTGATCAACGCCTATGAGCGCGCCCACAGCCTGGCTCATGAATGGCACCACGGCCGTGACGCCTTCAGCCCGCAAATGCTGGCGACCTGCGAGAAGGGCCTCGGTATCCGCCGCGCTGAATATGTGCAGGCGTTGCGTTTCGCCGCCGAGTGCCGCCGCGCCGTCGGCGCGCTGTTCGAGAATGTCGATGTGCTGCTGGCGCCCTGCGTGCCCGGCGAGGCGCCGGAAGGGCTGGAATACGCCGGCGATCCGCGTTTCCAGGAAATCTGGACCATGCTGCACGTGCCGACGCTGACACTGCCGGCGCATCGCGGCCCGCGCGGCCTGCCGGTCGGCATCCAGCTGGTCGGCCCGCATTATGAGGAAGGCCGCCTGTTCGCCGCCGCGCGCTGGGTCGAGGCCCGGCTGGCGGCGTCGTGAGCGGCACTGAGGAGCGGTTATGGACCTGAAGAATTCGTTCGACATACCCCTGCCGCCGGACCGCACATGGAAGGTCCTGCTCGATATCGAGCGCATCGCGCCCTGCATGCCCGGCGCCGAGCTGGTCGAGGTGGTCGATCCGCAGACCTATAAGGGCAAGGTCTCGGTACGGCTCGGCCCGGTGGCGCTGTCCTTCAACGGCATTGCCAAATTCGTCGAGGTCGTCGAGGCCGAGCATCGCGCCCGGGTCGAAGCACAGGGCACCGACGCCAAGGGTCGCGGCGGCGCCAATGCACAGGTCACGTTCCGCCTCGAACCCGCCGGATCGGGCACCAGGGTCACGGTCGATACCCAGCTCAATCTCTCCGGCTCGGTGGCGCAATATGGACGCGGCGCCGGCATGATCCAGAGCGTGGCGGGCCAACTCATCGGCCAGTTCGCCAAGAACCTCGAAGCGGACCTCGAAGCCGAACTGGCGAACACGCCGGCCCCGGCGGCGACGACGAGCAATGCCCACGCTCCCGCCGTTGCCTCCATAGCGGCGGCGACTGCCGCACCGCGCCCTGTCGCCGCGCCGGCGAAGCCGATCTCCGGCTTCGCGCTGGTGTTCGGCGCGCTCTGGGCCTCGCTGCGCAGCCTGTTCGGTGGCAAGCCGTCATCCTCGCATGATCCACGCTAGCGACGATGAAGCCGCCGCCTTTCCGCTATTACGATCCCGCGACGCTGGATGAGGCCGTCGGCCTGCTCGGCACGCTGGAGAACGCCAAGCTGCTGGCGGGCGGCCAGTCGCTCATGCCGATGCTCAATATGCGCTTCGTGCTGCCGGATCATCTGATCGACCTGAACGGCATCGCCGCATTGAGCCATATAAGCAAGGAGGCCGGCCGGGTGCGGGTCGGCGCCATGACGCGCCAGCGCGATCTTGAATTCTCCCCGCTCATCACGGCCGAGGTGCCGTTGATCCAGGCCGGGCTGGAGCATGTCGGGCACCGCCAGACCCGCAATCGCGGCACCATTGGCGGCTCGCTCTGCCATCTCGACCCAGCGGCGGAACTCGTTACCGTGGCCATGACGCTCGACGCCGAACTGACGGTGCGTGGCCCGCAGGGCGAGCGGCGGCTTGCCATCACCGAGTTCCCGCTCGGTTTCATGACGCCCGCCATCGAGCTCGACGAGATACTGGTGGGCATCGACTTCCCCACTCAGCCGGCCGGGCATGGCTACGGCTTTGCCGAGCTGGCCCGCCGCCACGGCGACTTCGCCATCGCCTCCGCGGCCGCGATCCTGCATCTCGATGCGGGCGGCCGTATCACCCATGCCGCGCTGACGCTCGGCGGCGTGGCGACAACGCCGACGCGCATGAGTGATATCGAGCAGGGCCTCGTTGGCGAAATACCCTCGGAGCGCCTGTTCACCGAACGCTGCCGGCTCTGTGCCGAGGTCGAGACGATGGACGATGCGCTGGTGACCGGCGCCTATCGCCGGCGGGTCGCCCCGGTCATGGCGCGTCGCGCGCTGATGCAGGCGGCGGCGCGGGCTGGCGCTGCGGCGATCGCGGCGTGAAAGGGAACGAGCCGATGGACCACAGCGAACGCCGCCTCATCGAACTCACCGTCAACGGCGTCATTCACCAGGTCGAAGCCGATGTGCGCCTGACATTGGCGGACCTGCTGCGCCATCATCTGCACCTCACCGGCACCCATATTGGCTGCGAGCACGGCGTGTGCGGCGCCTGCACCGTGCTGGTCGATGGCCGCTCCGCGCGTTCCTGCCTGATGCTGGCGGTGCAGGCCAACACGCGCGCGATCGTTACCATCGAGGGCCTGAGCGTTGAGGGCGAACCGCTGCGCCCGCTGCAGCAGGCGTTCAAGGATCATCACGGCCTGCAATGCGGCTTCTGCACGCCCGGCATATTGACCACGCTTCATGAGCTGCTCGGCGACAATGAGAATCCGAGCGAGGACGAGATCCGCGTCGCGCTGTCCGGCAACATCTGCCGCTGCACCGGCTATCAGGGCATCGTCGCCGCGGTGCGCAGCGCGGTCGACGCGATACGGCGCGGGGCCTGACCATGGCGGATGCGCCTCAACCGACCTTCGGACGCCCGGTTCCCCGCATCGAGGACGATGCGCTGCTGCGCGGGCGCGCCCGGTTCGTCGACGACCTGCATTTCGCCGACATGCTGGAAGCCGCCTTCCTGCGCTCGCCGCATGCCCACGCCGCCATTGGCGGCATCGACACCAGCGCGGCCGCCGCGCTGCCGGGCGTCGTCGCGGTGCTGACCATGGACGATCTGCGCCCGCTTCTCACCCATGATCGGCTGGTGGTTGCCATGCCGAGCCCGAACTACCGCTTCGACGTCCATCGCCCGGTGCTGGCGCGCGACGAGGTGGTGCATGTCGGCGAGCCGATCGCGGTGGTCATCGCGACCTCGCGCTATGTCGCGGAAGATGCGCTGGCGCTGATCGAGGTCGATTATGACCCCCTCCCCGTCATTGCCGACTGCCGGCAGGCGCTTGACCCCGACGCGCCACGCGTCCACGCCGCGATCCCGCACAATCTGGTCGCGGCGTTCGACACCTCCTACGGCGATACCGAGCGCGCCTTCACCGAGGCTGCCCATGTGGTGGATGGGCAGTTCTGGCTGCATCGCGGCGGCTCGCATTCCATGGAATGCCGCGGTGTCGTTGCCCGGCACGACGCGCTGGAGGATCGCCTCACGGTCTGGAGTTCCACCCAGACCCCGAACGTGGCGCAGCGCCTGCTGTGCGATCTGCTGGCTCGCGATTCCAACAGCATCCGCGTGGTGGCGCCGGATGTCGGCGGCGGCTTCGGGCCGAAGCTGGTGTTCTATCCCGAGGAGGTCGTGGTCGCGGCGGCCGCCTTGCGGCTTGGCCGTCCGGTGAAATGGATCGAGGACCGCCGGGAACACTTCGTCTCGACCACGCAGGAGCGCGACCAGTATTGGGACATGGCGATGGCGCTCGATGCCGAGGGCAACATCCTCGGCATCAGGGGTTCCCTGCTGCACGACCACGGCGCCTACACCGCGCGCGGCCTGAACGTCGCCCAGGCCTCCGCCATCACCGTGCCGCTGCCCTACAATGTGCCGGCCTATGCGCTCGACACCAAGCTGGTACTGACCAACAAGGTGCCGGTGACGCCGATCCGCGGCGCCGGGCAGCCGCAGGCGACCTTCGTGATGGAGCGCCTGCTCGACCTCGCGGCGCGCAAGATCGGCCTCGATCGGGCCGAGATCCGTCGGCGCAATCTGGTGCGCGCCGACCAGATGCCGTGCCAGAAGCCGATGAAACTGCGCGGCGGCACCTTCGTGGTGCTCGACAGCGGCAATTATCCGGAAGCCCAGCGCATGGTGCTGGAGCGCGCCGGCTGGGAAGGCTTCCGCGCACGCCAGCTCGAAGCCCGCGCCGACGGCCGGCGCATCGGCATCGGCCTTGCCAATTATGTCGAAGGTACCGGGCGCGGCCCGTTCGAGCCGGTGCGCGTGCGCATCGCCGGCAATGGGCGCATCCTTGTGGCGTCCAGCGCCACCGCGATGGGACAGGGTACCAAGACCATGCTGGCGCAGGTCGTCGCCGAACAGCTGGGCGGGTCGATGGACAATGTCCAGGTCACGGCCGGCGACACCGCGGCGATGAATCTGGGCTTCGGCGGCTTCAACAGCCGGCAGGCGGTGATGGCCGGCTCCTCCGCCCATGCCGCCGCGGTGAAGGTGCGCGAGAAGGCGATCAAGGCGGCGAGCTACCTGCTGGAATGCGCGCCGGACGATCTCGACATCGTCGGCACCGAAATCCGCGTGAAGGGCACCGACCGCAAGATCGGCCTCGGCGATGTCGCCCGCACGCTGGAGGGCATTGCCGGCTTCAAAT
Source organism: Starkeya sp. ORNL1 (assembly GCF_012971745.1). Taxonomy (NCBI): domain Bacteria; kingdom Pseudomonadati; phylum Pseudomonadota; class Alphaproteobacteria; order Hyphomicrobiales; family Xanthobacteraceae; genus Starkeya; species Starkeya sp. ORNL1. The sequence goes on along the minus strand of NZ_CP048834.1, from coordinate 4,552,422 downwards.
TGCCGGGCGACCTCGACCCCGGCCTGGAGGCGACCGAGCAGGTCATCGTCCACGACATGGCATTCTCCAGCGGCAGCGCGGTCGCCGAGGTCGAGGTCGACATCGAGACCGGGCAGGTGCACGTCACGAACTTCCTGCTGGCCCACGATTGCGGAACGATGATCAATCCGATGCTGGTCGACGGCCAGGTCATTGGCGGCATCGCCCACGGCATCAGCAACGCGTTGTTCGAATGGATGGGCTTTGACGAGAACGCCCAGCCGCTGACCAATAATTACGGCGAGTATCTGCTCGTCACCGCCACCGAGATGCCGCCGATCGAGCTCATGCATCGGCAGTCGCCCTCGCCGCTGAACCAGCTCGGCGTCAAGGGGGTCGGCGAGTCCGGGGTGATCCCGACGCCGGCGGTGATCATCTCGGCGATCGAGAACGCGCTGGAGGAGTTCGATGTGCGGGTGGCGCAGGCGCCGGTCTCGCCCATGGACCTGCTGGCGCTGATCGACGCCGGCCGGCAGAGGGACCGAGGACAATGACCGCAAGCCTTTCCGACATCCGCCGCGACCTAGCGCTCGCCAACCGGCTGCTGTCGAACGAGGGGGTGCTCGACGCCTTCGGTCATGTCAGCGCGCGGCATCCGGAGAACCCGGAGCGCTTCCTGATATCGGTGTCGCTGGCGCCGATCCTGGTGAGCGAGGACGACATTGTCGAATGCACGCTCGACGGCAGGCCGGTCGAGCCGACCGAGCGGCGGCTCTATTCCGAGGGCGTGATCCATAGCGAGATCTATCGCGCGCGGCCGGAGGTGCAGGCGGTCTGTCATCATCACGCGCCGAAGATCATGCCGTTCTGCATCTCCGGCGAGCCTTTGGTGCCAGTGAGCCAGCTCGGCGCGGTGATCGGCACCGAGGCGCCGTTCTGGGACAGCCAGGACGAGTTCGGCGATACCAACCTCCTGCTGACCAGGCCAGAGGAAGGCGCTTCGCTCGCCCGCGCGCTCGGCCCGCACTGGATCGTGCTGATGCGCCGGCACGGCGCCACCGTGGTGGCGCGTGGCGTGCGTGAGCTGTTCTTCCGCACCGTGCACTCGGCGGCGAATGCCGGCTTCCAGATGGAGGCCAAGCTGCTCGGCCATGTCGATGCGCTCACCCCCGGCGAGATCGAACGCGCCTCGCAGCTCCGGCCCGATCCGATCGAGCGGCATTGGTCCTATGGGCTGGCGCGGCTGCCGTGATGACTGCGAAAACTGAAGGCCGGCAAGGATTTACGCGCGCCTGCGGCTTGACTTTTTCACTAGAAATTGTCCAAATACCAAAATCGGTACAAAATCCATAATCCGACTTATTTTGTTACACACCTACCCGGGCAGACCAAGGCAAGGATCGCGATGAAGCCAGCTCCTTTCATCTATCACCGGCCCAAGACGGTGGAGGACGCGGTCGCGCTGCTCGCCGAGGTGGCGCCGCTCGATGGACGTATCCTCGCCGGTGGCCAGAGCCTCATCCCGATGATGGCGCTGCGCCTCGCCTACCCTGCCCACCTCGTCGACATCAACGGCGTCGCCGGCATCGATCGCATCGTGGTGGAGGACGGTGAACTGGTGATCGGTGCGCTGGCGCGCCATGCGCGGTTCGAGAAGCCGGTCGAGCCCGGCCCGACCGGCCAACTGCTGGCTCAGGTCTGCCACAACATCGCGCATTTCCCGATCCGCTCGCGAGGCACCTTCTGCGGCAGCCTCGCCAATGCCGACCCGGCCTCCGAATGGTGCCTGGTCGCGGCGACGCTGGGCGCCAAGCTGGTGGCACGGAGCGAGGCCGGCACCCGCATTCTCGCGCCGCGGGATTTCTTCCAGGGCATCATGACCACCGGCCTCGCGCCGGAGGAAATGCTGGTCGAGGTGCGGCTGCCCATGTTGCCGTCCGACGCGAAATTCGGCTTCTACGAATTCAGCCGCCGCGCCGGTGATTTTGCACTGGCCTCCAGCCTCACCGCCTTTCGCGTCGAGAACGGCGTCATCGCCGCGCCGCTGGTCGGTGTCGGCGGCGCCGAAGCGCATCCGCGGCGCATCCCGGAGGCCGAGCACGCTCTTCTCGGACAGCAGGCAACAATGGCTACCTTCGAACGGGCGGCGCAGGCGGCCGCGATCGCCATCGACCCGCTGGAAGATGCCGCGACCAATGCCGGCTATCGCCGCGACCTGGTCCGCACCGTGGTGCGGCGCGCGCTCGAACTCGCCATCTCGCAATCGGAGCGGCCGCAATGAGCGACAAGGTCGATATCACGTTGACCATCAACGGCGCCCCGCACGCCATCAGTGTCGCGCCGCGCAAGACCCTGGTCGACGCCATCCGCGACGATTGCGGCCGGACCGGCACCCACATTGGCTGCGAGCACGGCGTGTGCGGCGCCTGCACCGTCATCATCGACGGTGAGACCGTGCGATCCTGCCTTATGTTCGCGGTGCAGGCCGATGGCTGCGAGATCCGCACCGTCGAGGGCCTCGCCACCAGCGACAAACTCCACCCGCTGCAGGCCTCGTTCATCAAGCATCACGCGCTGCAATGCGGCTTCTGCACGCCCGGCTTCCTGATGCTCGCCGCCGGCGCCATCGAGCGCAATCCGGACATGAGCGACGACGAACTGATCGAGGTGCTGTCGTCCAATCTCTGCCGCTGCACCGGTTACGAGAACATCGTGAAGGCGGTGCGCGCCGCGATGCTCGAGATGCAGGCCGCCTGAAGCCCACTTGGGCCACCGCGTTTGCGGCGAGCGTCCTTCAAGGCCCGGAGACGAGGTCTGGCACCTCAGACGCTGACTGGAAAGCGCCATTTCCATCGTCATGGCCGGGCTTGTCCCGGCCATCTCGGCCTCCGATGCACTGTCCGGAATCGAGATCCCCGGCACGAAGCCGGGGATGACGGACGATATTGGGACTTCGGGTCAGACTCTCGCCAATACGACGTCACCCGGAGACGGCCTGGCGGCCGTTCGGGGTGACGGAGCAGCCCCCCGCTCAGAACCAGGCCGGCAGATACTGCGCGAACTTGGCGCGCACGCGCTCGTCGAGCTCGGGGCTGGAGCGCACCACCTGCGGCCAGTCCTTGATGCGGTTCCACGGCTTGCAGGCGACGATGACCATCCGCGAATTCATGTTGCGGGTCTCGTCCGGATAGGCGCGCGGATCGAGCGTCGTGCTCCAGCAGCCCTTGAGGATATCGACATCGTCGCGCGGATCGCAGCGCGTGCAGATCGCCCACACCACCTGGTCCATGTCGGCCGGGTTGATGTCCTCGTCGACCACCACGACCACGCGGTTGGCATAGGCGCCGGCGTGGCACTGCGAGGCGATGAGGCCGGCCTGCTTGGCGTGGCCGGCATACATCTGCTTGATCGACACGGTGAGCCACATGCGGCTGCCGCCGGCCTCGTGCGACCACACGCCCTTCACCTCCGGCACGCCGGCGGCTTCCATCTCGTGCCACACCGCGCCGGCGCGGTAGGTGCCGCGATAGAAGGTGTCGTCGTTCGGCGGGACGGCGGGGATGCAGCCGGTAAGGATCGGGTCGTTGCGGTGCATCAGGCTGGCGACGCGGATCGCCGGCTCCTTCTTCATGCCGCCGGCATAGTAGCCGGTCCATTCGCCGAGCGGACCCTCGTCGACGCGGTCGCCGTCATGGATGAAGCCCTCATAGGCGATCTCGGCCTCCGCCGGAATCGGCAGGCCGGTCTTGGGGCCGCGAATGACGCGGATCGGCTGGCCCATCAGGCCGCCGGCGACGTCATACTCGTTCTTGCCATAGGGGATTTCGAGCCCGGCGACCGAGAACATGCCGGGATGCACGCCGACCACGACGGCGATCGGGCACGGCTCGCCGCGCTCATGGTAGCGGCGCATGATGATGTCGCCATGCTTGCCCTTGGAGGCCATGACGGTGGCGAGCGCCTTGTCGTGGACCTGGCCGCGATAGGCGCCGTAATTGATCCAGCCGCTGTCGGGATCCTTCATGATCACCATGCAGCCGGTGCCGATGTAGTAACCTCCGTCGCCCTCGTGCCAGCGCGGGGTCGGGATCTTCAACAGGTCGATGTCATCGCCGAACGCGACATTCTCGAGGATCGGTCCGCTCTCGACCTCGACCGGCGGGATGAGCGGCGTGTTCTTGAAGCGGTCGCGCCAGAAGCGCACCAGTTCGATTTCCGTGGTGTCCTCGGGCAGCCCGAGCGTCAGCGCGATGCGCTTGACCGAGACGAAGAGGTTGGCGAGCACGCGGAAGCCGGGCTGGTAGCCGGGCACGTCGTCGAACAGCAAGGCCGGGCCACCGATCTTGCGCTGGTAGATATCGACGATGCCGCCGATCTCTTCTTCACGATCGGCGCCGCTGACCCGCAGCAATTCGCCGGCGGCCTCCATCGCCTCGATCCACGACCGCACATCCTGGGCGTCACGGGCTTCCGGGGTGCTCGCCTGCAGCATTCGTCTTCCTCCACGTCGCGCGTCGGCGGGCGCGAAATCACTCGGCCGCCTGACGGTTTGTACTAAAATTGGAACACACAACGGCAAGGCGCGTCAATCTGAAATTATGTCCAAAAATGAGATGAACGAGTAAATATCGATCGCGGAGTATTCCGTTCCCGCAAAGTCCGTCTCATTCCGCGGCGGCGCTGCGTCAACGCGACGGCGCCCAGGTTTTGTGGCCGTCGGCGCCATCATTCGCGGCACCCCGCTGGCTGTATCGTACAAAAAGATGGCGTTTGCCGCCCATTGAGGCACGAATGCGCAGTTTGTAACATTTTTCGTACATTGTATTGACGACGAACAGCCTCGGGACCAAGCTGGACGTCGGGGAAAGCAGGCGCGAACAGGCCGGAACAGGCCGCGTGCCTCCCGTGGCCGGCGTCCGGCAGTCCGGGCGTCCAAACCTCCAGACTGGGAACGAACGATGCTGACACACACCACGGCCGCGGCGCTTGCCGCCTTGCTCGCCCTGACGAGCCTACCTGCTACTGCGCAGGAACCGACTTTTGCCGGCAAGGAGATCGCCGTCGTCATCGGCTATGGCGTCGGCGGCGGCTATGATGCCTATGCCCGCCTGCTGGCCGGCCACATGGGCAAGTATCTGCCCGGCAACCCCACCTTGCCGCCGCAGAACATGCCGGGCGCCGGCAGCCTGAAAGCCGCGAACTATCTCTACAACGTCGCACCGAAGGACGGCACGACCATCGCCACCTTCGCCCAGCAGATCGCGGTGGCGCCGCTGCTCGGCGACGCCCAGTTCGATTCACGCAAGTTCAGCTGGATCGGCAGCATCGCCAGCGAAGTCAGCATCTGCGTCACCTCGGCCAAGTCCGAGATCAAGTCGTGGGACGACATGCTGACCAAGCCGCACGTCTTCGGCGGCGAAGGCCGGGGCTCGGATCTCGACACTTTGACCATCGCCATACAGACCGTATTCGGCACCAAGACCAAGATCGTCACCGGTTATCCCGGCACCAGCGAACTGATGCTCGCGGTCGAGCGCGGCGAGATCGATGGCGTCTGCGGCATGTCCTATTCGTCGCTGAAGAGCCGCTTCCGGTCGCTGCTCGACGACAAGAAGGTGCGCATCGTCCTGCAGGCCGGCGTCGCCAGCGCGCCCGATCTCGATGTGCCGAACCTGCTCTCCCTCGCCAAGACCGAGGAGCAGAAGCAGCTCATGGGCTTCATCATCGCGCCGAACGTGATGGGCCGTCCCTTCGCGGCGCCTCCCGGCACCCCGGCCGATCGCCTGGCCCTGCTGCGCAAGGCATTCGACGCCACCGTCGCCGACCCCACCTTCAGGGAAGAGGCCGCCCGGCTGAAGCTCGAAGTCACGCCGATCACCGGCCAGCAGATCGAGGCGACCATCGACCAGCTTTATGCGACGCCGAAGCCGCTGGTGCAGAAGGTCGCGGAGATTTCCGGCGCGGACAAGTAACGCAGACAAGTAGTCGGCTGGTCGTTGACGGACCAAAAGAAAATCGGGGGGCGAGGTCATATGGCCTCGCCCCCCGATTTTTTGCATTCGCTTTGTTCGGGCAGCCTTATTCGGCAATCACCTTGCGCGCCTGGGCGATGTCTTCCTTCGGCGTCGCATAGATGTCCTTGATCAGCTTCTCGACCTCGACGCCGCTGACCGGATCGATCTCGATGCCGGCCACCTTGGCATCGGCGAGGAAGGCCGGATCCTTCATCGTCTCGTCGAACGCCTTGCGCAGCGCCGCGAGACGGTCGGCCGGAATGCCGGGCGGGGCGGCGTAGGGCCGGCCGATCACCTGGCGGGCGAGCACCAGCTTCAGGATTTCACGCTGCTCCTCGGTGGTGGTCACCCCCATCACGTTCGCACGTTCGGCAGGTCTCTCGATCTGAAGCAGCGAGAGCTGCAGGATGACGTTGATCTTGCCGTCCTTGAGCTCCTGGCCCTTGGTCTGCTTCAGTACGTTCCACGACCAGCCGCAGCGCCCGTCGACCTCGCCACGCTCGATCGCCATCGTCATCTCGTTGGTGCCGGGATAGCCGGTGACGAGACGCATCTTCAGGTCGAACAGGTTCTTCAGCATCACCGCGAAGATGTCCGGATCCGAGCCCGAGCCTTCGCCGGCTACGGTGAAGTTGATGTTCTTGGCGTGGTCCCAGGTCTTCACCTTCGAATCGGCGCCAGTGACGCAGACGCTGGCCTCGTCCGAGATGCTGCCGAGCCAGGAGAAGGTGGAAGCGTCGAACTGGGTGCTGCTGTTGCCGATCAGCGGTTCCATCGGCAGGCCGCGGGCGAAGGTGCCGATCACCGTGCCGTCCTTCGGCGCGACATTGTAGATGTAGTTGGCGGCCTTCAGGCTGCCGGCGCCGGGCATGTTCTCCGGCACCACCGTGGGATTGCCGGGAATGTGCTTGCCCATGTGCGCGGCGAGCACGCGGGTATAGGTGTCGTAGCCGCCGCCGACGCTGTAGCCGATGATCGCGCGGACGGTCTTGCCCTTGTAGAAGTCCTCGACCGGATCGGCCTTCACGCTGCTTGCGGCGATCGGGAGCAGAGCAAGCATCCCCAACGTGCCGGTTAACCAACTGCGCATGACATGTCCCCTTGCTGGATTGAGCCGGCAACTTCCTGTTGCTCGTGACGAAGGGCCACCCATCGGGGGGCGAGCCTTGCTGCGGCAATCCGACCGCACGGCTCCCGCCAAGTCAACCAAAAAACGTACAAATGTGAAAATTGAACATTATCTGGGCAAACGTCCCCGAAACGGCACCTTTGAAAGGCGATTGTCTGAAAATGGCACCGCCAAGGTTGGATTGATCGTGCTTTCAGCGCGATCCCGTCCCCGCCTTGCATTCTGAACGCCTGGATGTCGGTTTCCGCCCGCGGGTACCGATACGCCGGATCAAACTTCTTCCCGAAAACGGGAATTGTGTTGATTTTTGTACAGCCGCGGTCTTTGATCGTCTCGATGACGCGGGTGGGCGTGCTCCGCCCGCCGATCGCCCGCAGCCCGCACCGAATGCGCAGGACCGACATGAGCCACAATGACTATCCCTCGCCGCCGCCTGCCAGCGACCGGCGCGTTCTGGGTCATCCGGTGCCGCGGATCGAGGACCGGCCGCTCGTCACCGGGCGCGGCGCCTATGCCGGCGACATCTCCTTCCCGCATCAGCTGCACATGCGCATGGTGCGCTCCTCGCACGCCCACGGCCTGATCCGTTCGATCGACACCACTGCAGCCCGCGCCATGCCGGGCGTCGTCGCGATCTGGACCCAGGAGGACATCGCCGACCTGCCGCCGATCGACTTCCGCGACCCCTCCGCCACCGTATTGAAGCCCTACCGCCAATATGTGCTGGCGCGCGAGAAGGTGCGCTATGTCGGCGATCCCATCGCCGCGGTATTCGCCACCGATCCCTATCTCGCCGAAGACGCCGCAGAGAGCGTGTTCGCCGACATCGAGCCGCTGCCGGTGGTGATGGACCCGAGCGCGCCGCCGAGCGAGTTCTCGCCGGGCCAGGACACCGAGCCGACCGTGATCCGGCACAGCTTCGGCGACATCGACGCCGCGTTCGCCGCCGCCGACCACATTGTCGAGCTCGACCTCACCATCGGCCGCCACTCCGGCGTGCCGATGGAGACCCGCGGCGCCATAGGACGCTATGACTTCGCCCGCGACATCATGGAGTTGCACGGCGCCGCCAAGGTGCCGCACCGCAACCGCGACACGCTGGTGCGCATGCTCGGCCGCCCGCCGGATTCCATCCATGTGCACGAGGCCCATGTCGGCGGCGGCTTCGGCATTCGTGGCGAGCTTTATCCGGAGGACGTGCTGGTGCTGGTCGCCGCGCAGCGGCTCGGCCGCCCGGTGAAGTGGATCGAGGATCGTCGCGAGCATTTGATGGCGGCCAACCATTCGCGCAACCAGCGCCATCTGGTGCGGGCGGCGGTCAGCGCGGACGGAAAGCTGCTCGGCATCGACAACGAGTTCTTCCACGACCAGGGCGCCTATGTGCGCACCCACGGCGCCCGCGTGGTCGGGCGCACCATGAGCATGCTGACCGGCGCCTATCTAGTGCCGGCCTATCGCTCCGTCGGGCATTTCCGCCTGACCAACAAGACGCCGGCGGCGACCTACCGCGCGCCCGGCCGCTATGAGGGCACCTTCGTGCGCGAGCGGCTGATGGACGCCATCGCCGAGCGGCTCGGCATCGACCGGGTGGAACTGCGCCGCAAGAACCTCATCCCGTCGGAGCTCATGCCGTTCACGGTGACGTTCGACCAGCCGGGCGTCGAGGAACTCGCGCTCGATTCCGGCGACTATCCCCGCCTGTTCGAGCAAGGGCTCGCCGCCTTCGATTGGGAAGGGCGCAAGCTGGAGATCGAGCGCCGGCGCGCGGCGGGTGAGTGCGTCGGTCTCGGCGTCGGCGTGTTCGTCGAGGAAAGCGGGCGCGGGCCTTCCGACGGCGCCCGCATCACCGTCGACGTCGCCGGCAGCGTCGAGGTACTGACCGGCGGCGCCTCGGTGGGACAGGGTTTCGAGACCATCATGGCGCAGATCTGCGCCGAGGCGATCGGCGTGGATTACAGCCGCATCCGCGTCATCCACGGCCACACCGATCGCATAGCCCACGGCATCGGTGCCCACGCCGCCCGCGCTTCGGTGCTCACCGGCAATGCCGTGCACGTCGCTTCGATGAATTTGCGCAGGAAGGCGCTCTCGGTCGCCTCCGAATTGCTGCAGGTGCCGGCCGAGGAACTTGATCTGGTGGACGGCGCGGTGGTGCGCCGCGATGCGCCGGACAGCCCCGCCATCACGCTCGCCGAGATCGCCCGCAAGCTGATACCGGGCTCCGAATTGCTCGGCGATCGCGAGCCGCATCTGACGGCGGAGGGCTGGTTCAACACCGATCACACCGTCTTCCCCTATGGCGCGCATTTCGCGCAGGTCCGCGTCGATCGCGAGACCGGCCAGGCGACGGTGGAGCGCTTCCTGATCGCCTATGACGTCGGGCGCGCGATCAACCCGCTTACCGTGCGCGGCCAGCTGGTCGGCGCCTGCGTGCAGGGGCTCGGCGGCGCGCTGTTCGAGGAGTTCACCTATAGCGACAATGGCGACCCGCTGGCGCTCACCTTCGCCGACTATCTGATGCCCACCGTGCACGAGACGCCGCCGATCGATTGCCTGATCACCGAGGACGCGCCGAGCCCGCGCAACCCGCTGGGCATCAAGGGCGCCGGCGAAGGCGGCATCAATGCGGTAGGTGCGGTGATCGCCGGCGCCATCGACGACGCCATCGGCCTGCCGGGCGCAGTGACGCAGCTTCCGGTCACGCCGCAACGCCTGCACGCACTGCTGCGCGCAGCGCGGGAGAAGGCGCCGCTCGCGGCCGAATGATCCGCCTTGCACAGCCCACCTGGACCCGCGCCGGGGGCGGCGCGAGAGGAACCTCACATTGATCAACCGCTCTTCGCTGCTGTTCATGGGACTGGCGGCGGCCGCCGTCGCCCTTGGCTGGATGTTCGGCGGTACGGGGACAGTGATCGGTGCTGCCGGCGAAGCGTTCGACAGCACGCTCCAGGTGGCGCCGGAACTGGTGCTGGGTCTGCTCATCGCGGCGTTCAGCAGCGCGCTGATCTCGCGCGAGCGCATCGCCCGCTGGCTCGGCGCCGAGACCGGCTTCCGCGGCATCGCGCTCGCCAGCGCCATCGGCGCGCTGATGCCCGGCGGGCCGTTCGGCTCATTTCCGCTGGTGTTCGCGCTCTACAAGGCGGGCGCGGATATCGGCGCGGTCACCGCGTTCCTGGTCGCCTGGGCTACGGTCGGCGTCAACCGGCTGTTCGTCTGGGAAATCCCGTTCATGGGCGTGGAGTTCGGCATGCTGCGCTTCTTCAGCAGCCTGCCGCTGCCCTTGCTCGCCGGACTTGCGGCGCAGTTTCTGGCCCGCCGCCATGCCTTCTTCCGCATGCCGCGCGACGACGGCTGACGGAGGCGGGCACATGAATTACGGGATGATCGCGATGGCGCTGATCGCCGCCGGCATGGGCGTGGCGGTGCTGCTGCGCACGCCCGAGCGACTGAAGCCTGCCTTCTCCCAGACCCTCGCGCAGGGCGGCAACATGGTACTGCGCATCCCGCTGGCGCTGTTCGTCGCTGCGGTTATCGGCCGGCTGGTGCCGACCCACGCCATCGGCCCGGCGATCGGCGAGGATAGCGGCTGGCGCGGCATACTGCTGGCGACCGTGTTCGGCGCCTTCGTGCCGGGCGGGCCGACCGTGACCTTCCCGCTGGCGCTCACGGTCTGGCAGATGGGCGCCGGCCGCCCGCAGATCGTCGCCTTCCTCGCCTCCTGGTCGATCTTCGCGGTGCATCGGGTGCTCTCCTACGAGCTGCCGATGATGGGCTCGCGCTTCGTCATGATCCGGCTCGCCGCCTCCTGGTACCTGCCCCCGCTCGCCGGCGCGCTGGCAAGGTTGCTGATCGAGCTGATGCCGGCTTAGGCTCGCCGTTCTCCGCCCGCCCCACGGCAAGTCCGGCGGGGTGGCAACCGCGAGGACAGGCATGGACGCGGAAGACGCCGTTCGCAGGCATGGCAGCACCGCATCGCGGCGCCCGGTGCTGGAGCAGATCGTCACCGATGCGGACGAGAGCTTCCTGTGGCGCTGCGACGATTATCCGTGGGAGCGCAATGTCTGGAACATCCATCCGGAGTACGAGATCCATCTCATCCGGAACGCCTCCGGCATCGCGCTGGTCGGCGACCATATCGAGCCGTTCGAGCCGGGTTATCTCGCCATCGTCGGCAGCGGGCTGCCGCATGATTGGGTGACTGCGACAGCGCCGGGCGAGATCATTCGCGGCCGCGATATCGTCCTGCAATTCGATCGCGACCGCCTGCGCGGAGCGGGGGGTCTGTTCCCGGAAGTCGCCAGGCTAGAGCCGTTCCTCGACCTCGCGCTGCGTGGGCTCGCCTTTCACGGCGAGACCTGCCGGCTCGGCGCCGAGCAGCTTGAGGCGATGCGCGACGTCACCGGCCTGGAACGCCTTGCGCTGTTCTTTCGCCTGCTGGGGATGATGGCGGCACGCGGCGAATACAAGGTGCTGTCGTCGACCAATTTCATGCCCGACACCGACGATGCCTCGCAGAGTTCGATCAATGTCGCGCTCACCTATATTCGCGAGAACTTCACGCGGGACGTGTGCCTGACCGACCTTTCCGATCTGCTCGGCATGAGCGAATGGGCGTTCTCGCGCTTCTTCAAGAAGAACAGCGGCAGCAGCTTCACCGATTATCTCAGGACGCTGCGCATCGCCTATGCCTGCAAGCTGCTCGCCGACACGGCAATGCCGATCACCGATATCTGTTTCGAGATCGGCTATGCCAACGTGTCGAACTTCAACCGCAACTTCCTCAGCCAGCGTGGCTCCACGCCCTCCGCCTATCGGCGCATGTCGAAGCAGCGGTTGACCCGCAGTAAAGCGACAGCGGTGCTGACCGATACTGTCGTGCAGCTTGATACCGCCTAGAGCGCCTCTGCTGCAGTGCACACTGCATGAAAGTACAGATTGATCGCGTCACGACGGCTAGACAGGTGCCGCCGCGCAAGAGATTCTGACGCGGTCAGCCGATCTTCCGGATCGCGCCACCACAGTCAAAAACCTCCGGAATCGCGGTGCGTTTCCGGTTCGCCGCGCTCTCGCGGCCCACATCAAAGCAAGCAAGCCGGCACTTAGATCGGCATTGGGAGGAAAGACATGCGTAGTTTTCTGCGAGCCGTCAGTGCTGCCGCGATGATGGTCGCGGCGTCCATCGCCATATTGCCCGAGGCACGGGCCGAGACGTGGGACATCGCCAAGGCGGCGGCGCCCTATAAGGGGACGCAACTCAACGTCATCTTCCTCGATCGGCCGGGCTATCGCGCCATCATCAAGCTGCTGCCGGAGTTCGAGAAGGCCACCGGCATCAAGGTCAATTACGAGATCGTGCCTTATGAGAACACCCGCGAGAAGGAAGTCCTGAACTTCAACGGCCAGGGCGACCTGTCGATCGCGCTGGTCGATCTCGTCTGGATCGGCGAGTTCGCCGAGAATGGCTGGATCCTGCCGATCAGCAAATTCTCCGGCGACGCCGCGATCACCGACCCGAACCTGAACCTCAAGAGCTTCTTCCCGCTGCTGCTCGACGCCTTCGGCAGCTGGGGCGGCACGGTCTATGGCCTGCCCTTCGACAATTATTCCGGCCTGCTGTTCTACAATCAGTGCATGCTGAAGGATGCCGGCTTCGACAAGCCACCGGCGACCTGGGACGAACTCCTCACCGTCTATGCGCCGAAGCTGACCAACAAGGACAAGAAGCAATATGCCTTCGCGCTGCAGTCGCTGCGCGGCGAGACGCAGTCGGCGGACAGCTTCATGCGCAGCCTGTGGCCGCATGGCGGCTCGCTGCTCGACAAGGACTTCAAGTCCAACCTCCTCAGCAAGGACAGCCAGGACGGGCTCAATTTCCGCCAGAAGCTGATGGCCTACATGCCGCCCGGTATCGTCAGCTGGGATCATGCCGAGGCAGTCAATGCGCTGGCGCAGGGCCAGGTGGCGATGATCACCGAGTGGTCGGCCTTCTATCCCACGCTGACCGACCCCAAGACCTCCAAGCTCGGCGACTGCCTTGCCGTCGCGCCGGAGCCCGCGGGCAAGGCCGGCCGCCTGCCGGCGCTCGGCGGCTTCTCGCTCGCCGTCTCGGCGCAGGCTCCCGAGAAGGAGCAGAAGGCCGCCTGGATCTTCATCCAGTGGGCGACGTCCGAGGCCATCGCCCGCGCCTATGTCGATGCCGGCGGCGTCTCCGGCCGCATGGCGGTCTATGAGGATCCGCAGGTGAAGGCGACCTACAAGTTCGTCGAGCCGATGGTCGCCTCCTGGCAGAAGGGCGTGCCGGAGTATCGCCCGCGCTTCCCGGCGTGGCCGGCCATCTCCGAGATCGTCGCCGAGTTCGGCTCCAAGATGATGCTCGGCGAAGTGACCGTCGAAGGCGGCGCCAAGGAGATCGGCACCCGCATGGAGTCGGTGCTGAAGAAGGAAGGCTATTACGACGGCAAGAAGAAGCTGCTGCAGTAGGCGCTTGCCTTGCCGCGGCCCGGCCCTCCGCCTCCCTAAGGGTCGGGCCAGCCCTACTTCCGGCCACGTCATCCTGAGGTGCGAGCGTAGCGAGCCTCGAAGGATGTTGAAGCAGGAGGCGTTCATCGGGGGCGGGCATCCTTGAGGCCGCTTCGCGGCACCTCAGGATGACGTTCCGAGGTCTCAGAACGTGTCTGCCCCAAGGACGTTGAACGAACAGATGACCGCTCCCACCCGCCGCGCACGACTTGCATATGGCCGCTGGACGCCGTTCTGGTTCCTGGCGCCGGCGGTCATTGCGCTGTTCCTGATCGGCATCTATCCGACGCTGTTCGCGCTGGTCACTTCGCTCCGGCGCTACAATCTCACGCGCTCGCGTGACGGCTTTCCGTTCGTCGGCCTCGACAACTACGTGCAGGTGCTCACCGATCCGACCTTCTGGGAGACGCTGGGGCGCACCGGCGCCTTCTTTCTCTCGGTGATGCCGGTGCAGATCGGGCTCGGCCTCGTCATCGCGCTGATGCTGCATCGCCCGGGGCTCGGCCTGCTGCGCAGTGTCGCCCGGGTGTCGCTGGTGGTGCCGCTCGCCACCACCTATGCCGTGGTCGGCCTGCTGGGGCGGCTGATCTTCAACCGCGACTTCGGCGTCGCCAACGCCTTTATCGGCCTGTTCGGCCTCGAGCCGATCGACTGGCTGGGCGATCCCACCGGCGCCTTCATCGCCATCTGCGCCATGGATATCTGGCAGTGGACGCCGTTCTGCGCGCTGATCTTCCTGTCCGGCCTGTCCATGGTGCCGGTGGAGATCGAGGAGGCAGCGCGACTGGAGACCACCAGCAAATGGGCGCTGCTGCGGCAGGTGCAACTGCCGTATCTGCTGCCCGGCTTCACCGCCATGCTGATCCTGCGCTCGGCCGACGTGCTGAAGCTGTTCGACGCCGTCTTCACCATGACCCGCGGCGGCCCGGGCGCGGCGACCGAGCTGATCTCGATCTATATCCAGCGCGTCGGCTTCCGCGTGTTCGACATGGGCCTCGCCTCGGCGCAGGCGCTGTTGCTGCTGGTGCTCACCATCCTGCTGGCGCGCATCTATATCCGCTTCTTCTACAAGGAGATCGAGCCATGAGTGGACGCTTCCGCGGCCGCCTCCTGCACGCGCTCGGCCTCATTGCGATGCTGGTCTTCACCATCTTCCCGTTCTTCTGGATGGTGTCCTCGTCCTTCAAGACGCAGACCGACCTGCTGGCCTCGCCGCCGGTCTGGCTGTTCCGGCCGACGCTCGCCAATTATGCCGACGTGTTTGCCGACCAGAAGGTGGTCGACGCGGTGATCAATTCGCTGATCGTCGCCATCGGCAGCACCGGCCTCGCTGTGCTGCTTGGCACGCCCGCCGCGTTCGCCCTCGCCCGCTACGAATTCCGCGGCAAGGCGGACCTCTGGTTCTGGTTCATCTCCAACCGATTCATCAGCCCGATCGTGCTGGCGCTGCCGATCTATCTGCTGGCGCAGAGCGCGGGGCTGCTCGATACCCACCTCGTGCTGATCCTCGTCTACATCACCTTCATCCTGCCGATCGTGATCTGGATCTCCACCGACCAGTTCCGCTCCATTCCGAAGGAACTGGAAGAGGCGGCGCGGCTGGAGGGCGCCAGCCAGTTCGACATCTTCCGCCGCATCTATCTGCCGCTCGGCCTGCCCGGCATCGCGGTGTCCGCCATATTCGGCTTCATCTTCTCCTGGAACGAGCTGCTCTACGCCCTCGTGCTGACGCGCCGCTCGGTGCAGACCGCGCCGGTCGTCGCGACCAGCTTCATGTCCGGCTACGAACTGCCATGGGGAAAGATCATGGCGACCGGCACCGTCATCGTGCTGCCGGTCACCATCTTCGCGCTCCTGGTGTCGCGCCACATGGTGCGCGGCCTGACCATGGGAGCCACCAAATGAACATTGCTGTGACAAGACGGTCCGGCGCGGAGGTCGAGGACCGATGAGCTATCTGAAACTCGAAGCCGTTGAGAAGAGCTACGGCAACGTCCAGGTCATTCGCGGCGTCGACATCGTCGCCGAGAAGGGCGAGTTCGTGGTCTTTGTCGGCCCGTCCGGCTGCGGCAAGTCCACCTTGCTGCGCATGGTCGCCGGCCTCGAGGAGGTCTCCGGCGGCGAGATCTATATCGACGGCGTGCGGGTGACCGACACCGAGCCGGCGCATCGGCAGGTGTCGATGGTGTTCCAGTCCTATGCGCTGTTCCCGCATATGAGCGTGCGCGACAATATCGGCTTCGGCCTGAAGATGTCGAAGGTGCCGAAGGCCGAGATCGACCGCCAGGTGGCGGAGGCCGCGCGCATATTGCGCATGGAGAACCTGCTCGACCGCAAGCCGCGCCAGCTCTCCGGCGGGCAGCGCCAGCGCGTCGCCATCGGCCGCGCCATCGTGCGGCACCCCAAGCTGTTCCTGTTCGACGAGCCGTTGTCGAACCTCGACGCCGAACTGCGCACCCAGATGCGGGTCGAGATCGCCAAGCTGCACCGCAACCTCGGCGTCACCATGATCTACGTGACCCACGACCAGGTCGAGGCGATGACGCTGGCGGACCGCATCGTGGTGCTGCGCGCCGGCCAGGTGGAGCAGATCGGTTCGCCGAAAGATCTTTACGAGAAGCCGGCTAATATCTTCGTCGCCGGCTTCATCGGTTCGCCGAAGATGAACTTCCTCGCGGCGACCATCGCCGGCAGCGACGGCAACGCCATTGAGATCGCCCATCCCTCGCTGACCGCACCGCTGCGCATCGCTCCCCGCGCCGGGAACGGCGCCATCCCGCCGGTCGGCGAGACGGTGACGCTGGGCATTCGCCCTGAGCACATCACGCTCGATGCCGGCGACAACCGCATCGCGCTCACCGCCGACCTGTCCGAGAGCCTAGGCGGCAGCACGCTGGTCTATGGGCAGGCTGCTGCCGGCGAAACCGTGACGCTGCAGACCGCGGGCTGGCGCTCACTGGACAAGGGAGAGCGCTTCACCGCCGGCTTCGACGCAGCGCAGGCCTATCTGTTCGACAAGGACGGCCGGGCGCTCTGAGTGCGCCTTGCCGCAAGAGGTGATCGCATGCGGTTCAACGGCAAGCGGATCCTGATAACCGGTGCTGGCAAAGGTATCGGCCGCGCCGCGGTGAAACTGCTGAGCCGGCAGGGCGCGGACATCGTCGCGCTCAGCCGCTCGGCCGAGGACCTTGAGACCCTCACGGCGGAATTCGGCTGCCGCCCGCTCAAAGTCGATCTCGCCGACGCCGAGCAGACCCGGGCGGCTGCCCGCGAGACCTTGCCGGTCGACCTGCTGGTGAACTGCGCCGGCGTCGTCGAGATGCAGCCGGTGCTCGACACCTCGGTCGAGGCCTTCGACCTGCATATGGCGGTGAACTGCCGCGCGCCGCTGATCCTGTCGCAGGAATATGCCCGCGACCGGATCGCCAAAGGCCTGCCCGGCGCCATCGTCAATGTATCGAGCATCGCCTCCTTCATCGGCTTCGCCAACCACGCCGCCTATTGCGCCTCGAAAGGTGCGCTCGACGGGCTGACGCGGGTGATGGCGAACGAGCTGGGACACAAGGGCATCCGGGTGAACGGCGTGCACCCCGTCGTGACGATGACGCCGATGGCGGTGAAGGCCTGGAGCGATCCCGCCAAGTCCGGCCCGATGCTGTCCCGCATCCCGATGCAGCGCTTCGTCGAGCCTGACGAGGTCGCCGCGGTGATCGCCTTTCTGCTCTCGGACGACGCCTCGATGGTCAACGGCATCGATATGCCGGTCGATGGCGGCTTCCTCATCAATTAGCCGGCCGCCGCCGCGCGCGGCGCTTGCCTCTGAAGGAGACGACGATGAAAGCCCTGGTTCTCGAGCGCATCAAGCAGCTCAGCATGCGGGAAATCGACCTGCCGCTCGACGTCGGGCCGACCGACGTGAAGATCAAGCTCGACACCGTCGGGGTCTGCGGCAGCGACGTGCATTACTACACCCATGGCCGCATCGGCCCCTTCGTCGTCAATGCGCCGATGGTGCTCGGCCATGAGGCCGCCGGCGTCGTCACCGAGATCGGCAGCAAGGTCACCAACCTCAAGGTCGGCGACCGCGTCTGCATGGAGCCGGGCATTCCGGACCTGTCGTCGCGCGCCTCCAAGCTCGGCCTCTACAATGTCGATCCGAGCGTGGTGTTCTGGGCGACGCCGCCGGTCCATGGCTGCCTCACGCCCTATGTCGTGCATCCCGCTGCCTTCACCTTCAAGCTGCCGGACAATGTCTCATTCGCCGAAGCCGCCATGGTCGAGCCCTTCGCGGTCGGCGTTCAGGCCGCGGTGAAGGCGGAGATCAAGCCGGGCGACATCGGCGTCGTCACCGGCGCGGGGCCGATCGGCATCATGGTCGCGCTCGCCGCCTTGCTTGGCGGCTGCTCGCGGGTTTTCATCTCCGATCTTGTGGCGGAAAAGCTTGCCATCGCCGCGCGCTATCCCGGCATCACCGCGGTGAATGTGCGGGAGAAATCGCTGCGCGAGGCCGTGCTCGCCGAGACCGATGACTGGGGCGCGGATGTCGTGTTCGAGGCCAGCGGGTCGCCGAGGGCCTATGAGGGCCTGCCGGATGTGATCCGGCCGGGCGGCAAGCTGGTGGTGATCGGCATGCCGGTGGAGCCGGTGGCGCTCGACATGTCCTCCTACGCCGCCAAGGAGATCCGCATCGAGACCGTGTTCCGCTATGCCAACGTCTTCGACCGCGCGCTCGCCATGATTGCCTCGGGCAAAGTGGACCTGAAGCCGCTGGTCACCGGCACCTTCACCTTCGATGAAAGCATCGCCGCCTTCGAGCGCGCCGAAGAGGCCCACCCGACCGACGTGAAGCTGCAGATCAAGATGTAGGACTCGTTGCGGCCGACCCGCAATCCCAGTTGGCCCTCATCCCCGGGCTTGCCCCGGGGATCCAGCCCATCCGCATGCACCCGGTCGAAGTCTGGGTGGCCGGGTCAAGTCGGGCCATGAGGGTGGAAGGGGCGTTTCCCACGGCTGGAATTGTTAGCCGTCGCCTGCGCGACCCTCACACCGGCGTCGGCTCGGTTCCCGCCGCCGGCGGCGGGGCCGCCTGCTTCTTGCCGGGGCCGACCAGTGCGCGGATCGTGACATAGAAGACCGGCGTCAGGAACAGCCCGAACACGGTGACGCCGAGCATGCCGAAGAACACCGCGGTGCCGAGCGCCTGGCGCATCTCGGCGCCCGGCCCGGTGGCGATCAGTAGCGGCACGACGCCGAGGATGAAGGCGAACGCCGTCATCAATATCGGGCGCAGCCGCAGCCGGCAGGCTTCCACCACCGCGGAAATCGGATCCCGGCCCTCCCGCGCCTCGGCCTCGCGCGCGAATTCGACGATCAGGATAGCGTTCTTGGCCGCGAGGCCGACCAGCACGATCAGGCCGATCTGGGTCAGGATGTTGTTGTCCTGCCCTCGGGCCATGACGCCGAGCAGCGCCGAGAGCACCGCCATCGGCACGATCAGGATGATGGCGAGCGGCAGCGACCAGCTCTCATATTGTGCGGCGAGCACCAGGAACACGAACAGCACCGACAGCGCGAAGATGAAGATCGCGGTGTTGCCGGTCGCCCGCTCCTGGTAGGCGAGTTCGGTCCATTCGAAGGTCGAGCCCTGCGGCAGCGTCTCGCCGGCGAGCTGGGTCATGATATCGAGCGCCTCGCCCGAGGAGACGCCCGGCGCCGCACCGCCCTGCAGCGGCACCGAGGTGTACATGTTGTAGCGCTGGATCAGGTCCGGCCCCGAGACTTCGCGGACATCGACCAGCGTGCCGAGTGGCACCAGCGCGCCGTTCGCCGCGCGCACCCGGAGATTGGCGATCTGGCGGATATCCTGGCGGAAGTGCTGGTCGGCCTGCGCCCGCACCTGGTAGACGCGGCCGAACGCATTGAAATCATTCACATAGGCGGTGCCGAGATTCTGCTGCAGCGTGTCGAAGATGCTGCTGATCGGCACGTTGAGTGTTTCGGCCTTCTGCCGGTCGATGTTCAGGAAGATCTGCGGCGAGTTCGCCGAGAAGGTGGTGAAGACGCCGGCCAGCTTCGGATTCTGCCGGGCCTTGCCCATCAGCTCGAACGTGGCGGCGAGGACGCGGCGCACGTCCGGCCCGATCCGCTCCTGGACCTGCATCTTGAAGCCGCCGGAATTGCCGATGCCGCGTACCGGCGGCGGCGGAATGGCGATGATGAACGCCTCCTCCACCGCCTGCATGCGGACAAACAGGTCCTTGATGATCTTGTCGGCGCTCAGCCCTTCCTTCACCCGCTCCTCGAACGGCTGGAACGGCACGAACACCGCCGCGGAATTGGTCGCATTGGTGAAGGTCGCCGCCGAGAAGCCGGCAAAGGCCACGGCGTGGGCAGCACCGGGCGTCGCTCGCGCGATATCCGAGACCCGCCGCGTCACCCGGTCGGTGCGCGAGAGCGAGGCACCGTCCGGCAATTGCACGACGATGATGGCATAGCCCTGGTCGAGCGTCGGGATGAAGCCGCGCGGCACCGCCCCCACTACCCACACCGTCGCCGCCAGCAGGCCGGCATAGATCGGCAGCATGATGAATTTGCGCCGCACCACGACGTCGACGCTGCGCGCATAGCCGTGCGCCATGCGATCAAAGCCGCGATTGAAGCCGCCCGCCAGCCGTCCGCCGAAACGGGTGAGCGCATTGCCGACCTTGTCGTGATTATGCGGCCTGAGCAGTATCGCGGCGAGCGCCGGCGACAGCGTCAGCGAGATGAAAGCGGAAATGAAGGTCGAGACCGCGATGGTCAGCGCGAACTGGCGGTAGAACTGCCCGGAAATGCCCGGGATGAACGCCGTCGGCACGAATACCGCGCCCAGCACCAGTGCGATGGCGATGACCGCGGTGCCGACCTGGTCCATGGTCTCGTGCGCCGCATCGCGCGGCGACATGCCGAGGCTGATATTGCGCTCGACATTCTCGACCACGACGATGGCGTCGTCGACTACGATGCCGATCGCCAGCACCATGCCGAACAGCGTCAGCGTGTTGAGCGAGAAGCCGAACACCGCCATCACCGCGCAGGTGCCGATCAGCGAGACCGGGATGGCGATGATCGGGATCAGCGCCGAGCGCCAGCTCTGCAGGAACACCAGAATGACCAGCACGACGAGCAGCACCGCCTCGCCGAGTGTGTGATAGACGGCATTCACCGACTCCGCGATGAACCGCGTCGGATTATAGACGATGGTGTACTGGAGCCCCTGCGGGAAGGCCTGCTTCAGCTCCTCCATCTTGGCGATGATCTCGGCGGCCGTGGCCAGCGCATTGGTGTTCGGTCGCTGGAAGATGACCATCGCCACCGCCGGCTTGCCGTCCAGATAGGAATTGGTGACGTAGTCCTGCGCGCCGAGCTCGACACGGGCGACGTCGCCGAGGCGCGTCAGCTTGCCGTCCTCGGTGGAGCGGACGATGACGCGGCGGAATTGTGCCGCGTCCTGGAACCGCCCTTGCGTGTTCACCGTGATCTGGAAGGCGGCGTCCGAGCTGATCGGCTCCTGGCCCAAAGCACCGCTCGACACCTGGACGTTCTGCGCCTGGATCGCCTTGACCACGTCGGACGAGGTCAGGCCCAGCGTCGCCAGCTTGTCGGGATCGAGCCAGACGCGGATGCTGTACTGCCGCTCGCCGAAAATGGTGAGATCGCCGACGCCCTCAAGCCGCAGCAGGTCGTCGCGGATATTGTTGCGCGCATAGTTCGACACATAGAGCTGGTCGTAGGTGTCGTCCGGCGAGAACATATGGATGACCATCATCAAATCGGGCGACGATTTGAGCGTGGTCACGCCAAGGCGGCTCACCTCCTCCGGCAGGCGTGGCTGGGCGATCGCGACCCGGTTCTGGACCAGCACCTGCGCTTGGTCGAGGTCGGTGCCGAGCTTGAAGGTGATGGTCAGCGACATGTTGCCGTCGCTGGTGGCGTAGGAGGACATGTAGAGCATGTTCTCGACGCCGTTGATCTGCTGCTCCAGCGGCGTCGCCACCGTGGCCGCGACGGTCTCGGCATTGGCGCCGGGATAGGAGGCCCGCACCACGATGGTGGGCGGCACGATCTCCGGATATTGCGCCACCGGCAGGCCGAGATAGGCAATGAAGCCGACCAGCGAGATGACGATCGCGATCACCGCGGCGAAGATCGGCCGGTCGATGAAGAAATGAGAGAAGCGCATGGTCTTCCCTCAGTTCGGCGCAGCGGCGACGGCAGGCAGCGTGGTCAGCTTCGGCTCGATCTTGGTGCCGGGCCGCACCTTCGCCAGCCCGTTGACGACGATGAGTTCGTCGCCTTTCAGCCCCTCGCGGATGATGCGGTAGCCGTCGCGGCGCGGACCGACCCGCACCTTTCGCTGGCTGATGACATTGTCCGGTCCGACGATGAAGACGACGCGGCTGTCCTGGTCGGTGCCGAGCGCCTCCTCCGGCACCAGCACACCCTGGTACTTGTCCGAAGCGAGGATGCTGATGCGGCCGAACTGGCCCGGCTTCAAGGACAGGTCCTTGTTGTCCAGCACCGCGCGGGCACGCAGCGTTCCGCTGGCATTGTCGAGGCGATTATCGGTGAAGTCGATGCGCCCCTTGTGCGTCGGCTCGGTCTCGTCGGAGGTTGCGACCAGCACCTCATTGAGCCGATCCTCGCGCGACACGTTGAGCGCGCCGGCGGTGACCTTCTGGTATTCGAGATAGGACCGCTCATCGACGTCGAAATTGAAGTAGATCGGGTCCACCGACACGATGTTGGTGAGGATCGTGTCGTTTGCCGTCACCAGATTGCCGATCGATACATAGCGCCGCGACATGCGGCCTGAGATCGGAGCGCGGATCTCGGTGAACTGTATGTCGAGCTGCATGCGGCTCAGCGTCGACATGGCGCGGCTGACATCGGCCTTGGCGGTGGCCAGCGTCTGGGCGCGCTCGTCGAAATTCTGCAGCGCGATGTAGCCGGTCGGGCGAAGATTCTTCGCCCGCTCGAAATCGGCAGTGGCGAAGTCGAGCCTTGCCTTGGCGGATTCCAGGCTCGCTTCGGCCTCGTCGAGCGCCGTCTGGTAGGGACGCTGGTCGATGGTGAACAGCAGATCACCCGCCTTCACGATCGCGCCGTCGGTGAAATGGATCTTGTCGACATAGCCTGAGACGCGGGCGCGGATGTCGATCTGGTCCACCGCCTCGAAGCGGCCGATGAAGTCATCGACCTCGACGACATCCTTCATCAACGGCTTGGCGACGGTCACGGCCGGCGGCGGCGCGTTCTGCGCTACCGCTGGCGACAGCACCGGCGCGGCGCCGGCCATCAGCAACAGGGCCGCGCCGAGACGCATGCCGATTGAGTTCAGGCCCGATCCATGCGTGCGTGCGACTTGCATCCGACCTGCCCTCGTCATCAGCTGGCGCGATCCTAGCGCGTGTGCCCGGTGCACGGTCAAGAATTCGCCGGTGGTCGCATCAGCCCTTTGGCTTAGCCGGGCCAGATGCGCTTACAGCTTCGACCCGCCATCGACCCGCAGCGTGTCGCCGGTGATCCAGCGTGCATCCTCGGACGCGAGGAAGACAGCGACCGGTCCGACATCATCGGCCTCGCCGATGCGCTGCAAGGCCTGCATGCCGAGCACATAGCCACGCCCCTCCTCGGTCTTGGCGAAGCTCGACATGTCGGTATTTATGACGCCGGGCGCTATGGCGTTGACGCGGATGCCGCGGGCGCCGAGCGCTGACGCGAAGTGCTTGACCAGCGTGTCCACCGCGCCCTTCGTCGCCGAATAGGCCGGCAGCGTGCCGACGGCGGCATGAGCGGCCAGCGACGACACCATGATGATGCTGCTGCCGTGGCTCATGATCGGCAGCAATTGCTGCACCAGGAAGAAGGGTGCGCGGACATTGACGGCGAACAGCGCGTCGAAATCCTCGACCGTGGTCTCCTCGATGGTTGCGTTCCTGGATATGCCGGCATTGGCGACAAGTATGTCGAGCCGATCGCCGACGATGGCGCGAACCTGCCGTGCCAGCTGATGGGGACCGTCCGGCGCGGCGAGATTGGCCATCAACGCATCGGCACGCCCGCCTTGGCTGCGGATCTGCGCGACGACGGCCTCAGCCTCGGTTGCGCTGTTGCCATAATGGACCAGCACCTGCGCTCCGGCCTCCGCAAGAGCCAGGACGCTGGCGCGACCCATGCCGCGAGAGGCGCCGGTGACGAGAGCGGTCTTTCCCAGAAGCTTTTCCATGACAGCCAGTCCTCCAGTATATGGCAACCACCCGGATCGCGCTCAGTCTGCAGGCCGAGCCCGCCAACGAATTGCCTTCCGGTTGGCCCGTAACCTAGATTTCCATGGCTCGGCCGAAAAAGACTTTGTAAGTTGCCAGTCATATCTCGCAGGCATGGCCGGGATGGAACTCAGACACCTTCGCTACTTCATCGCCGTCGCCGAGGAGGGCAGCCTGACCACCGCGGCGGAGCGGCGCCTGCACACCGCCCAACCCTCGCTGAGCCGCCAGATACGGGATCTGGAATACGAGGTCGGCGCCCCGCTTCTGCTCCGCCATGCCCGCGGCGTCGAGCTCACCGCCGCCGGCCGCGTCTTCCTCGATCACGCGCGCCTGGCGCTTGCCCAGGTCGATGCCGGCAAGGAAGCGGCGCGGCGGATCGCGAGGCCGGCCAAGCCGACTTTCGCCCTCGGCTTCCTCACTGGCCAGGAGATGGACTGGCTGCCGGAAGCGATGCGCATCCTCCGGGACGAACTGCCGAATATGGAGGTCACCATTGCCAGCCGGTATTCGCCCGACCTCGCCGACGCCCTGAAGGACGGCGAGTTGGACCTCGCTTTCATGCGGCCGGAGCCGCGCTTCCCCGAACTGGAATTCAAGGTGGTCACGACCGAGCCGCTCGTCGTCATATTGCCGAGCGATCATCGCCTGGCGCGGCAGGCCGCCATCGATCCGCATGAGCTGAAGGGAGAGACCTTCATCAATGTATCGAAGACCGCCCCCGCCTTGCGGCTGGTCATCGACGCCTATCTGGAGCGGCTGGACCTCGGCATGGCAACCGAACACGAGGTCGATAATCTGGCGATGGCCATGTCGCTCGTTGCCTCCACCCGCGGCGTGGCGCTGCTGCCTGCCTATGCGCAGAACTTCCTGCCCTGGTCTGTCATAAGCCGGCCGCTAAGTGGCCACCCACCGACGATAGATCTCGTGGTCGGCTACAAGACAATGAATACCTCCGCGACCCTGAAGCTGTTCCTTTCACAGCTGGATAGGCTCATCGAGCGCGTTTCGAAGAAATCGGCGCACTGACCGGCGGGAGATCTGATCCTCCGCTTTGGCGCCCGATGGGCTTCCCTTATAGAACCGTCATGAACGAGCCCACGCCCCTGATCCCCACCGCCCCCGTCATCCGCACCGTCGAGCCCGGGGACATGCCCGCCATCGCCGCGCTGTACGCCGATGCGGTGCGCACCGGCACCGCCTCTTTCGAGACCGAGCCGCCGGACGATGCTGAGATGGCCATCCGCATGGCGCGGCTCATCTCCGGCGGATTTCCCTATCTCGTCGCCGAAGATCCGCGCCAAGGCGTGCTCGGCTATGCCTATGCCGGCCCCTATCGGACGCGGCCGGCCTATCGCTGGACGGTGGAGAATTCAGTCTATGTGCGGCCGGAAACCCAAGGCCGCGGTATCGGCCGGGCGCTGCTCAGTGCGATCGTGCATGAATCCGAGCGTCGCGGCTTCCGCCAGATGGTGGCGGTGATCGGCGACAGCGCCAATGCAGCCTCCATCGGCCTGCACGCCGCCCTTGGCTTTCGTCTGGTAGGGACGTTGGAGGCGGTCGGCTTCAAGCACGGCCGCTGGCTCGACACCGTGCTGATGCAGCGCCCGCTCGGCGAGGCGGCAATCCGCGCGCCGGGCGACGCGGACTAGATGCGACCTGATCGCAAAAGTTCTCCAACTTTTGCGGAACAGGCTCTAACCCACCGCCCGTACCGGCTTGTCCAGTACCGCGATGACCCGGGCGAGGTCGTGACCGCGCTTCAGGATCAGGCCGGTCTGCGTAACAACCGTATAGGCGCCCTGCTTGCGGGCGAGCCGCGGATCCTTCTCGATGCGGTAGATCGGCACCTCGGTGGAGCGGCGGAAGATGGAGAACACCGCGCGCTCCTTCATGAAGTCGATGGCGTAGTCGCGCCATTCGCCCAGCGCCACCATGCGTCCATAGAGGTGAAGGATGCGGTCGAGTTCGCGGCGGTCGAAAGTCACGCAGGGGATCTTCTCGCTGGCCGGCTTGTCTGTGGCGGGCCTGTCCGCAACCTGTCTCTCGGGCGGCCGCTCCGCCGGCCACTCGCGGCGCCCGGCGTGAAACGCTATGGGTTCGATATCGGCCAATGGCCCCTCCCTAGTCGCGCCCGGTACGGGCCGTCATTCACCCGTCATGATCGTCCTCGGGCCGGCCGGCTTCAAGCGGCATTGTTGACCAATTCGGGGTGATATGCCGTAGCGGGGTAAAAGGGCGGCGAATTCGCGCGGTAAGCTCACGCGCTCGTCAACCGAAATCATGAAGTCGCCCGATTTCGGCCCTTGCAACGCCAACGCGCAAGGCCATTTTCACACCATAGCGTTGGGCCGGTCCGCGAAGCGCTCCGGTTTCCCAGCCCCCCAGCCCCCCGTGGCGTTGAGTGGGCCGGCCTATCGTTCCGCGTAGGTTCAATCCCCCGATTGAAATCTCGGGCCGGCTCCCCAGCCGGCCCTATTTTTGTGCGCATGATCCTGACCGGCCCTCGTTCCCCGTGCTTGGCTCGGAGATTCAGCGGCACCGCATGCGTAAAGCCAGGTTCCCTGCTTGAATTGAACGTCGGACCAGCCGCTCAGGGCAGCGGCGCCAGCGCGGCGCCGAGTATGGTGCCGGGGCTCGCCTGCGTCCCGGACTGCACCAGGATCGCGACGGAATCGATGGAATCGGCGCGGATTTCGTCGAGGCCGGTCTCGAAGCGGACCTCGCCGCCATTCCATTCGCCGAGCCGCGTCCAACCCCGCACCACATTGTGGTAGGTCATGGTCGAGCCTTCATTCTCGCCGCGGCCGATCTTCACCGTCACGTCGCTCGCCAGCGGGCAGAGCCACACCTCGCCATGGCCGGCGCCGGCCATGGTGCCGGTGCCCACCTTCACCGCGAGCTTGCCGTCTGTGGTGGCGATCGCCACCGGCACGCGCGGCACGGCGGCCGAGGCTAGCGCGCCGTCCAGCGCATCCTCGTCATTGCCCACCGCCATCACGCTGCCATTGAGGACCACTTGCGGCGTGAACATCTTGCCGTCGCCGCGCACCTTGGCATAGGCCTTCTGCCGCAGCGAATGGCCGTGCTTGGCCAGCGTGTCCTTCCAGCCGAGATAGTCCCAGTAATCGACCGCCAGCGTCAGCGCGACCACGTCCGGCCGCTTGGCGAGATCGCCCAGCAGCTTGTCGGCGGGCGGGCAGGAAGAGCAACCCTGGCTGGTGAAAAGTTCCACCACTGCCTTCGGCGCCGGCACCGCGTGGGGGGCCGGCTGCATGCCCGCCGCCACCGGGGTGACGACGGCGTCTTCGGCCAATGCCGCGACGGGCAAGCCAACGATCAGAAGGATGCCGATGACGACGATGTGGCACGGCGCCAGATGGCGCGGCAATACATGAATCATAATGTTGGAGGCGTCCTTCAGCGCACCCGTCCGAAGACCGGGTTAAGGCAATAGGACGGGCGGGAAGCCGGCACCAGTCACATTCGGGTGTCGCTCCGCACGGAAGAGTGAGCGGGCGCAACGCGCCCGCCCGGGTCCGTTACGGCTACGCCGCGAGGTTGCGCAGCACGTACTGTAGGATGCCGCCATTGCGGAAATAATCGAGTTCGTCGAGCGTATCGATGCGGCAGGTGAGCGGTACTTCCTTCACCGTGCCGTCGCCGAACACGATCTCGGCAATGAGCGTCTGGCGCGGCTTCAGGTCGCCCTCGATGCCGAGGATGGTGACGACCTCATCACCCTTGATGCCGAGCGACTGCCAGGATTCGTCGCCCTGGAAGGTCAGCGGCACGATGCCCATGCCGACCAGGTTCGAGCGGTGGATGCGCTCGAAGCTCTGGGTGATCACGGCGCGGATGCCGAGCAGCTTGGTGCCCTTGGCCGCCCAGTCGCGCGAGGAGCCGGTGCCGTATTCCTTGCCGGCGAACACCACGGTCGGCACGCCTTCCTGCTTGTAGAGCATGGCGGCGTTGTAGAGCGGCATCTCGGTGCCATCCGGCCAGTGGCGGGTGAAGCCGCCTTCCTTGCCGCCCAGCATCTGGTTCTTGACGCGGATATTGGCGAAGGTGCCGCGCATCATCACCTGGTGATTGCCGCGCCTCGTGCCGTACTGGTTGAAGTCGGCCGGGCGCACCTGGTGGTCGCGCAGATATTCGCCGGCCGGGCTCGCTTCCTTGATCGAACCGGCGGGCGAGATGTGGTCGGTGGTGATGGAATCGAGGAACAGACCGATCACCCGCGCCTTGATGATGTCGGTGACCGGCTCCGGATCCATCTCCATGCCGTCGAAATAAGGCGGGTTCTGCACATAGGTCGAGCGGTCGTCCCAGGCATAGGTCTCGCCCTTCGGCACCGCGATCTTCTGCCAGTTCTCGTCGCCCTTGAAGACGTCGGCATACTTCTCCTGGAACATCTTCTTGGTGACGTTCTCGCGGATGAAGGTCGCGATCTCCTGGTTCGACGGCCAGATGTCCTTCAGGAACACCGGCTGCCCGTCGGAACCGGTGCCGAGCGGCTCGGTGGTGAGGTCGATCTGCAGCGAGCCGGCGAGCGCATAGGCGACCACCAGCGGCGGCGAGGCGAGATAGTTCGCCTTCACGTCCGGATTGACGCGGCCCTCGAAGTTGCGGTTGCCCGATATCACGGCACCGGCGACGAGGTCGTTCTTGTTGATGGCCTCGGAGATCGGCTCCGGCAGCGGGCCGGAATTGCCGATGCAGGTGGTGCAGCCGAAGCCGACCAGGTTGAAGCCGACGGCGTCGAGTTCCTTCTGCAGGCCGGAGGCGTTGAGATAGCCTTCGACCACCTGCGAGCCCGGCGCCAGCGAGGTCTTGACCCACGGCTTCGAGGTGAGGCCCTTCGCCACCGCGTTGCGGGCCAGCAGGCCGGCGGCGATCAGCACGCTCGGGTTCGAGGTGTTGGTGCAGGAGGTGATGGCGGCGATGGTGACGTCGCCATGGCCGATCGTGTAATCCTTGCCTTCCACCGGCACGCGCTTGCCGGCTTCGCCCGGCTTCTTGAACTCGCCTTCCAGCGCGGCGAGGAAACCGGCCTTGGTGCCGGAGAGCAGCACGCGGTCCTGCGGGCGCTTCGGGCCGGCGAGCGAGGGCAGCACCGTCGAGATATCGAGCTCGATGATGTCGGTGAAGACCGGATCCGCCGTGCTGGCATCACGCCACATGCCCTGCGCCTTGGAATAGGCCTCCACCAGGGCGACGCGGTCGGCCTCGCGGCCGGTCTCGTCGAGATAGGCGATGGTCTCGCTGTCGGTCGGGAAGAAGCCGCAGGTCGCGCCATACTCGGGCGCCATGTTGCCGATGGTGGCGCGGTCGGCGAGCGAGAGGTGGTCGAGGCCGGGGCCGAAGAATTCGACGAACTTGCCGACCACGCCCTTCTTGCGCAGCATCTGGGTGACGGTGAGCACGAGATCGGTGGCGGTGATGCCCTCATTCATCTTGCCGGTCAGCCTGAAGCCGATCACCTCGGGGATGAGCATGGACACCGGCTGGCCGAGCATGGCGGCTTCCGCCTCGATGCCGCCGACGCCCCAGGCGAGCACGGCCAGGCCGTTCACCATGGTGGTGTGGCTGTCGGTGCCGACGCACGTATCGGGATAGGCGAGCGTCTCGCCATCCTCGGTCTTGGTCCACACCACCTGCGACAGGTATTCAAGGTTCACCTGGTGGCAGATGCCGGTGCCCGGCGGCACCACGCGGAAATTGGCGAAGGCCGACTGGCCCCACTTCATGAAGCGGTAGCGTTCCTGGTTCTGCTTGTACTCTTCCTCGACGTTCTTCTTGAACGCGGTGTTGTCGCCGAAGAAGTTCACGATCACCGAGTGGTCGATGACGAGGTCGACCGGCACCAGCGGATTGATGCGCTTGGGATCGCCGCCGAGATGCACCATGGCGTCACGCATGGCGGCGAGATCCACCACCGCCGGAACGCCGGTGAAGTCCTGCATCAGCACGCGCGCGGGACGGTAGGCGATCTCGCGTTCCGCCTTGCCGCGATTCACCAGCCATTCGTTGATGGAGATGATGTCGTCCTTGGTGACCGAGCGGCCATCCTCGAAGCGCAGCAGGTTCTCCAGCAGCACCTTCATCGAAAAGGGCAGCGCGGAGGCTCCCTCGAGGCCATTCCTCTCGGCATCGGGGAGGCTGAAATAAGTGTAGCTCTTGGAACCGACGGTGAGGGTCTTACGGCAATGAAAGCTGTCGAGTGCCACGGAAACACGTCCCCGAATTAGGAATGGCGCCATCGGCATACCGCCGGAACTTGGACAGGACGGAGCCGCGGGCTATAGCTCGCAGGGCTTCCTGCCATGGGACGGTACGTCGTTCGGTTTTCTTTATAGAGCGATTTCAAACGGCGATCATAGAGGGATGATGCAGTGCGAGGGCAAATAGTGCGCCGCAACGTGTGGTTGGGGCGCCGAAGCGAGCACCATTTGGGGACACCATGCGGCTGATCGCTGAAGGGCTGTCCTGCACGCGCGGCTCCCGCCTGCTGTTCCAGGATCTCGGTTTCTCGCTCGACCAAGGGCAGGCGCTGGTGGTGACCGGACCGAACGGCACCGGCAAGTCCTCGCTGCTGCGGCTCCTCGCCGGGCTCGCGACGCTGCAGGCCGGCACGGTCCGGCTGGAAGGCGGCTTGTCGGATGTCCCGCTTGGCGAGCAGGCGCACTATCTCGGCCACCTCGATGCCCACAAGGCCGCGCTTTCCGTCTCCGAGAACCTCGCCTTCTGGCGCACCGTGCTGGGCAGCCCGGCGCTGTCGGTCGATGAGGCGCTCGCAGAAGTCGGCCTCGCCGCGCTTGCCCGCCTGCCGGTCGCGGTGCTCTCCGCCGGCCAGAAGCGTCGCCTTGCGCTCGCCCGCCTCATCGTCGCCCGCCGGCCGCTCTGGCTGCTCGACGAGCCGACCACGGCTCTCGACATCAGTGCTCAGGCGCGCGTGAGCGCACTCGCGCGCGATCATCTCGCCTCCGGCGGCCTGATCGTCGCCGCCACCCATGCCCCGCTCGATTTCGGCACGACGCAGGAACTGCGCCTCGGCACGCCCATCATCGCGAGCGCGGCATGACCGCTTCTTTCCTCGCTCTGGTGAGGCGCGACCTGGCCCTGGCCCTGCGCGCCGGCGGCGGCGCCGGGCTCGGCGTCGTGTTCTTCCTCGCCGTGGTGGTGGTGACGCCCTTCGCCATCGGGCCGGACCTCGTGCTGCTCGCTCGCATCGGCCCGGCGATCTTGTGGATCGGCGCTCTGCTCGCCTGCCTGATCGGGCTCGACCGGCTGTTCGCGGCGGATGCCGAGGACGGCTCGCTCGACCTCATCTTCATGCTGGAACTGCCGGTCGAGCTGGCCGCCGCCGCCAAGGGCCTCGCCCATTGGCTGGCCACCGGCCTGCCGCTGGTCGTCGCCGCGCCGATCCTCGCCCTGCTGCTGAACCTGGAACCGGCGGCGACCGGGGCGGTGACGCTCACACTGCTGGTCGGCACCCCGGCGGTAACCTTCCTCGGCCTGGTCGGCGCCGCCTTCGCCAGCGCCTTCCGCCGCGGCGGATTGCTGGTGGCCGTGCTGGTGCTGCCGCTCACCATCCCGGTGCTGATCTTCGGCGTCGCAGCTACCTCTGCGGCGGTGACCGGGCCGGTGCCGTTCGGCACGCCCTTCCTGATGCTGGCCGGCCTGTCGGTCGGCGCGATGGTGCTCGGCCCGGTCGCCGCCGCCGCGGCACTGCGCGCCACCAGAGACTGAGCCGGCTTCATACCGGGCACCAGGGCCTCGGACCGGCCTTGGTGCAGCAATGCGCCGCAGCCTTCCCAATGCCCTGGCATGCCAGAAGTTTACGTGACGGCGGGTGCCGTCGCCAGACTGCGTCATTTGCCCCCGCCAATGCCTCACTTCATCGTGTTGCAGCACGGTGGAAGCCGTGTTAGGGAACCGCCGATCCTTCCGGAGGGTTGGGGTTCAAAGTACCCCCCGGACAGGTTGAAACCCTTGTAATTCTTGGGGAGTGAGCCCGCGCCGCGTTGGTCGTGGATCGCCCCGGACAGCCCGAGAGAGGCACGGTGGCCGAAACGTTCGTATCCGGGGTGGCAGGACGCTACGCGACCGCTCTGTTCGAGCTGGCCAGCGAAGCCGGCGCCATCGACGCCGTAAAGGCGGATCTCGACAGCTTCACCGCCATGATCGCCGAGAGCGACGATCTCAAGCGCCTGGTGCGCAGCCCGGTCTTCTCTGCCGAAGAGCAGGAGAAGGCCATTGTCGCCATTCTCGACAAGGCGGGCATCTCCGGCCTTGCCGCCAATTTCTTCAAGACCGTCGCCAGCAATCGCCGCCTGTTCGCGATCGAGGCCATCATCCGCGGCTTCGACGCCCTCGCCGCCGCGGCGAGGGGTGAGGTGGTTGCCGAGGTGACGGTGGCGCAGCCGCTGTCCGATGCGCACGCCGCGACCTTGAAGGAAGCTCTCGACACCATGACCGGCAAGCATGTGAAGCTTGCGGTCGAGGTCGACCCCTCGCTGCTCGGCGGGCTGAAGGTGAAGATCGGCTCCAGGCTGGTCGACGCCTCGCTCAAGACCAAGCTCAATTCTATCCGCTACGCGATGAAAGAGGTTCGCTGATGGATATCCGCGCCGCAGAAATTTCCGCGATCCTCAAGGAGCAGATCAAGAATTTCGGCCAGGAAGCCGAAGTCTCCGAGGTCGGTCAGGTCCTCTCCGTCGGTGACGGCATCGCCCGTGTCTACGGCCTCGACAATGTCCAGGCCGGCGAAATGGTCGAGTTCCCGGACGGCACCCGCGGCATGGCGCTGAACCTCGAGACCGACAATGTCGGCATCGTGATCTTCGGCTCCGACCGCTCCATCTCCGAAGGCGACACGGTGAAGCGCACCGGCGCCATCGTGGACGTGCCGGTCGGCAAGGGCCTGCTCGGCCGCGTCGTCGACGCGCTGGGCAACCCGATCGACGGCAAGGGCCCGATCGAG
Organism: Starkeya sp. ORNL1; assembly: GCF_012971745.1. Lineage (NCBI taxonomy): Bacteria > Pseudomonadati > Pseudomonadota > Alphaproteobacteria > Hyphomicrobiales > Xanthobacteraceae > Starkeya > Starkeya sp. ORNL1. The sequence continues at coordinate 4,519,488 of NZ_CP048834.1, read as the reverse complement.
TCCACCGAGCGCCGCCGCGTCGACGTCAAGGCGCCGGGCATCATCCCGCGCAAGTCGGTCCATGAGCCGATGCAGACCGGCCTCAAGGCAATCGACGCGCTGATCCCGATCGGCCGCGGCCAGCGCGAGCTGATCATCGGCGACCGCCAGACCGGCAAGACCGCGATCGCGCTCGACACCATCCTGAACCAGAAGCCGATCAATGCCGGCGACGACGAGAAGGCCAAGCTCTATTGCGTCTATGTCGCGATCGGGCAGAAGCGCTCCACCGTCGCGCAGTTCGTGAAGGTGCTGGAGGAGCAGGGCGCGCTCGACTATTCCATCATCGTCGCCGCCACCGCCTCCGACGCCGCGCCGATGCAGTTCCTGGCGCCGTTCTCCGGCACCGCCATGGGCGAGTTCTTCCGCGACAACGGCATGCACGCCCTCATCATCCATGACGACCTGTCCAAGCAGGCCGTGGCGTACCGCCAGATGTCGCTGCTGCTGCGCCGCCCGCCGGGCCGCGAAGCCTATCCGGGCGACGTGTTCTATCTCCACTCGCGCCTGCTGGAGCGCGCCGCGAAGCTCAATGACGACAACGGCGCCGGCTCGCTGACAGCCCTGCCCGTCATTGAGACGCAGGCCAACGACGTGTCGGCCTATATCCCGACCAACGTCATCTCCATCACCGACGGCCAGATCTTCCTGGAGTCCGACCTGTTCTTCCAGGGCATCCGCCCAGCGGTGAATGTCGGCCTCTCGGTGTCCCGCGTGGGTTCGTCCGCGCAGATCAAGGCGATGAAGCAGGTCGCCGGCAAGATCAAGGGCGAGCTCGCCCAGTATCGTGAGCTCGCGGCCTTCGCCCAGTTCGGCTCCGATCTCGACGCCGCGACGCAGAAGCTGCTGAACCGCGGCGCCCGCCTCACCGAGCTGCTGAAGCAGTCGCAGTTCTCGCCGCTGAAGGTCGAGGAGCAGGTGGTGGTGATCTTCGCCGGCACCAACGGCTATCTCGACGGCCTGCCGGTCGCCAAGGTGCGCGCGTTCGAGAACGGCCTGCTGCTGTTCCTGCGCACCAACAACGCCGACATCCTCGATGCCATCCGCACGTCCAAGGAACTATCCAAGGACACCACGGAAAAGCTGACGAAGGCGATCGATGCCTTCGCCAAGACCTTCGCCTGATCAGGCAGCGGGGAACGCACTCGGATGCCGAGCCTCAAGGATCTGCGCAACCGCATCGCTTCGGTGAAGGCGACGCAGAAGATCACCAAGGCGATGCAGATGGTCGCCGCCGCCAAGCTGCGGCGCGCCCAGACTGCTGCCGAGGCCGCGCGCCCCTATGCCCAGCGCATGGAGACGGTGCTCGGCAACATTGCCGGCGCCGTCTCGGGTGGCCCGGACGCGCCGCTGCTGCTCACCGGCACCGGCAAGGACGACGTGCACCTGCTGCTCGTGCTGACCGCCGAGCGCGGCCTGTGCGGCGCCTTCAACTCCTCGATCGTCCGCCTCGCCCGCGAGCGCGCCTATGCGCTGATGGGCCAGGGCAAGACGGTCAAGATCTTCTGCGTCGGCCGCAAGGGCTATGACCCGCTGCGCCGGCTGTTCCCGACCCAGATCGTCGAAGTGGTCGAGCTGCGCAGCAACAAGGGCGTGACCTTCGCCGACGCGCAGGCCATTGCCGAGAAGATCTCGGCGATGTTCTCCGCCGGCGAGTTCGACATCGCGACCCAGTTCTTCAGCCGCTTCCAGTCGGTGATCTCGCAGATCCCGACCGCCCAGCAGATCATCCCGGCGACCTTCCCGGAAGCCGCCGTGGCTGCGAACGGCGCGGTGGCGGTCTATGATTACGAGCCCGAGGAAGCCCAGATCCTCGCGGATCTCCTGCCGCGCAACCTCGCGGTGCAGATTTTCAAGGCGCTGCTCGAGAATGGCGCGTCCGAACAGGGCGCGCGCATGAGCGCGATGGACAATGCGACCCGCAACGCGGGCGACATGATCAAGAAACAGACTCTGACCTACAACCGCACGCGCCAGGCGATGATCACGAAGGAACTCATCGAGATCATCTCCGGCGCTGAGGCGCTGTGAGGCACGGACCCGAAAGGACGACAGACATGGCTAAGGTCGGACGCATCACGCAGGTCATCGGCGCCGTCGTGGACGTGCAGTTCGAGGATCATCTCCCGCATATCCTCAACGCCCTCGAGACCACCAACAACGGCAACCGCCTCGTGCTGGAAGTCGCCCAGCATCTCGGCGAGAACACTGTCCGCACCATCGCCATGGACTCGACCGAGGGTCTGGTCCGCGGCCGCGAGGTCACCGATACCGGCGGGCCGATCTCGGTGCCGGTCGGCATTGCCACGCTCGGCCGCATCATGAACGTCATCGGCGAGCCGGTGGACGAAGCCGGCCCGGTGGTCGGCGAGACCACCCGCGGCATCCACCAGCCGGCCCCCACCTATGCCGAGCAGTCGACCGAGGCCGAGATCCTCGTCACCGGCATCAAGGTCGTCGACCTGCTGGCACCCTACTCCAAGGGCGGCAAGGTCGGCCTGTTCGGCGGCGCCGGCGTCGGCAAGACGGTGCTCATCATGGAGCTCATCAACAACATCGCGAAGGCGCACGGCGGTTACTCCGTGTTCGCCGGCGTCGGCGAGCGCACCCGCGAGGGCAACGATCTCTATCACGAGATGATCGAGTCCAAGGTGAACGTCGATCCGCACGAGAATGGCGGCTCCTCCGCCGGCTCCAAGTGCGCGCTGGTCTATGGCCAGATGAACGAGCCGCCGGGCGCCCGCGCCCGCGTCGCGCTTACCGGCCTCACCGTCGCCGAGCACTTCCGCGACCAGGGCCAGGACGTGCTGTTCTTCGTCGACAACATCTTCCGCTTTACCCAGGCGGGTTCAGAAGTGTCGGCTCTGCTCGGCCGTATCCCTTCGGCGGTGGGTTATCAGCCGACGCTCGCCACCGACATGGGCGCGCTGCAGGAGCGCATCACCACCACCACCAAGGGTTCGATCACCTCGGTGCAGGCCATCTATGTGCCCGCCGACGACCTGACCGACCCGGCGCCGGCCACCTCCTTCGCCCATCTCGACGCCACCACCGTGCTGTCGCGCTCGATCGCGGAGAAGGGCATCTATCCGGCGGTCGACCCGCTGGACAGCACCTCGCGCATCCTCTCGCCGCTGGTCATCGGCGAGGAGCATTACGCGGTGGCCCGCCAGGTGCAGCAGACGCTGCAGCGCTACAAGTCGCTTCAGGACATCATCGCCATCCTGGGCATGGACGAGCTCTCGGAAGAGGACAAGACCACGGTCGCCCGCGCCCGCAAGATCGAGCGCTTCCTCTCCCAGCCCTTCCACGTCGCCGAAGTGTTCACCGGTTCGCCGGGCAAGCTGGTCGACCTCGCCGACACCATCAAGGGCTTCAAGGGCCTTGTTGAAGGCAAGTACGACCACCTGCCGGAGCAGGCCTTCTACATGGTCGGCACCATTGAAGAGGCGATCGAGAAGGGCAAGAAGCTCGCCGCCGAGGCCGCGTGATCCGTTCCTGATCGACGCAGCCTGACGCAGCCTCTGGAGGACCTATGGCCACCTTTCCGTTTGAACTCGTCTCGCCGGAGCGCCTCGTCTATTCCGGCGCGGTGACCGAGGTCATCGTGCCAGGCAGCGAAGGCGAATTCGGCGTGCTCGCCGGCCATGCGCCCTTCGTCTCGACGCTGAAGCCCGGCGTGCTCACCATCAAGGGCGACGGCGCGGAGAAGAAGCTGTTCGTGCGTGGCGGCTTTGCCGAAGCCAATCCGGCAGGCCTCACCGTGCTCGCCGAGACAGCCGTGCCGCTCTCCGAGCTCAGGCACGAGCTGCTCGCGCAGATGATCAAGGACGCCGAGGAAGACGTCGAGGACGCCAAGGGCGACGCCGCCATGCTGAGGGCGACGAGCTATCTCGACGCGCTGAAGACGACCGCCGCCGCCATCGAAGCGGACGCGCACTCCGTGCGCATTGAGCGGCTTGGAGTTTCCTGACGACCGCGAATTCCTGACGACCGAGGGGCCGCCGCTGGCGGCCCTTTGCTTATGTGGAGCCCGGAAGCCATGACCGAGACCTTCAGCGCCACCGCTTGGGAGCGCAATCTCCCGGTGTTCGAAGCCATTTGCACCATGCCCTTCGTCGAAGCGCTGGCCGACGGCTCGCTCAGCCTTGACCGGTTCCGCCACTTCATCATCCAGGATTCGCACTACCTCATCGCCTTTGCCCGCGCCCTGGCGCTGGCCGCGGCGAAGGCCGACGATCCCGCGGGCATCGTGCAGTTCAGCCGGGCCGCCCACGACGCCGTGGTGGTGGAGCGCTCGCTGCATGACGATTATTTCATCCGCTTCGGCATCTCGCGCGAGGATTTCACCGACACTCCGCTGTCTCCGGTGTGCGATCACTATGTGAACTTCCTCGTCGCCAAGGCGCATGCCGAGCCGTATCCGGTGGTATTGGCGACCGTGCTGCCCTGCTTCTGGATCTATGCCGAGGTCGGCCGCGACATCCTCGCCCGCGCCGTGCGCCCCAACCCCTATGACGCCTGGATCGATACCTATGCCGGCGAGGAGTTCCACGAGGTGGTGCGCGCCGCGATCGAGGCGACCGACCGCGCGGCCCTGAAAGCCGCGCCGGAGACGCTCGCGGCGATGCATGCCGCCTATGCGCGGGCGAGCCAGCTCGAATGGATGTTCTGGGATTCCGCATGGCGGCTGGCGCAATGGCCGGTGGGCTGAACGCGACGCCGGCGAATAAGCCTATCCAGACGCCATGGTTTGGCTACGATCGAGGGGCGCAATCAACCGGGGCCGCTCGAGCAATCGCGAACCATGCAGGACATGACGACTGAAGCCGTCGCCGCGCCGCGTGGCCGCTCAGAAGCGGTGATCCGCGCGCGCATCCTGCAGGCCATCTTCGAACGCCGCCTGCCCCCCGGCGAGAAGCTCACCGAGGATCGGCTTGCCGAATTGTTCGCGGTCAGCCGCACCGTGGTGCGCCAGGCCCTCGCCCGTCTCGCCCAGGACGGCATCGTCGAGCATCACCCCAATCGCGGTGCTTTCGTCGCCGCGCCGAGCCGGGCGGAAGCCCGCCATGTGATGGCGGCGCGCGCCGTCGTCGAGCCGGAAGTCGCCGGGCTCGCGGCCTGCGCCTGCGAGGCCGGTGCGGCAACACGCCTGCGCCATCATCTCGCCGCGGAGGATGCTGCCCGCGCCTCCGGCGACCGAGCGGCTTTGGTGCGCCTCACCGGCGAGTTCCATGTCACGCTGGCGGAGATCGCGGGAAATCCGGTATTCGCCCGGCTGCTTACCGAGCTCCAGGCGCTCTCCTCGCTCGCCATCCTGCTTTATGCGCGGGGCGAGCACGCGAGCTGCCCGCCCCATGAGCATGCCGCCATCGCCGCGGCGATCGAGGCGCGGGATGCGGAAACCGCGATGCGGCTGATGCGCGAACACATCGCCCATGTCGGAGCGGACATGGACCTCGTCGAGCCGGCGGCGCGGCGGGATGGGCTCGCCGATGCGCTCGGCATGCCCCCGCGGCGCGACCTCAACCGCCCGCGACCGGCAAGATCCGGCCCGGCGGGATAAGGCTCAGCGGCGGCGGCCCGGCGGCGGGCGGCGCTGGCCCGAGCCGATCGGCGGGGTGGGGCCGCCGGTCTTGTGGCGGAAATTGATGCGCCCGCGCTCGAGGTCGTAAGGCGACATCTCGACCACGACGCGATCGCCGACAATGGTGCGGATGCGGTTCTTCTTCATCTTGCCCGCCGCATAGGCGAGAATCTCATGTTCGTTATCGAGCACGACGCGGAAGTTCCCATCCGGGAGCACTTCCGTCACCGTGCCGTCGAACTCGAGCAGTTCCTCTTTCGCCATTCCTGGCTCTCCTGATAATAGCCCGTCACTGCCGCTCGATGGGGCCTGCCGCAGGGGACATACTCCGACGGCAGGCTTTTGTCTCGCGTTCTGCGCGCACTCAGCGCGGTGTGCGCGGCCCGCGGCCACCGCCATTGGCGCCGCCGCCACCACCACCCTGGCGCCAGCGCTTCGGCTGGCCTTCGCCACTGCGCGCCGGCTGCTGCATGAAGCGCACGCCGCCCATATCGCCGGCGGCCTTCTCGCCACGCTCGTGATTCGGGCGATCGGCCCGGCGATCACCGCGATGATCGGTGCGGGAATGATCGACCTTGGGGTGATCGGCGCGCGCATGCTCCGGGCGGCGATGCTCGGAACGCGGCTGCTCGGCACGCGGCTCGTGACGCTCCCCGGCCGGGCGCGGCGGACGAGGGCCCGAGCGGAAATTGCGCTCGCCGTCGCGACGCGGCGGGCGGCCGTCGGAATGGCGCGGATCATAACCACGGCCTTCGCTGCGACCTTCCTGCGGCCGTGCCTCGCCTTGCGGGCGCGGACCACCGGAGCCGCGCGCCGGGCGCCGGTCTTCCGAGGGGATGGTAATCTTGATCAGCCGCTCGATGTCGCGCAGGAACGCCCGCTCCTCGCCGTCGCAGAACGACACGGCGATGCCATCCGCCCCGGCGCGCGCGGTGCGGCCGATACGGTGCACGTAGCTCTCCGGGATGTTCGGCAGGTCGTAATTCACCACGTGGCTGACGCCGGGCACATCGATGCCGCGCGCCGCAATGTCGGTCGCCACCAGCACCCGCACCTTGCCTTCGCGGAAGGCGGCGAGCGCACGCTCGCGCTGCGGCTGCGACTTGTTGCCGTGGATCGCCTCGGCGACGATGCCGGCGGTGGAGAGCCCCTTCACCACGCGATCGGCGCCGTGCTTGGTGCGGGCGAACACCAGCGCGCTGGTCACCGCTTCGCTGGAGAGCAGTTCGGCAAGCAGGTCGGGCTTGCCGTTGCGGTCGGTGAAGATCACCTTCTGCTCGACCTTGTCGGCGGTCTTGGCCACCGGCGTCACCGCCACGCGGACCGGGTTGGTGAGCAGCTGGTCGGCGAGCTTCTCGATCTCCTTGGGCATGGTGGCCGAGAAGAACAGGTTGCGACGCACCCGCGGCAGCTTGGCGACGATGCCGCGAATGGCATGGATGAAGCCCATGTCCAGCATCTGGTCGGCCTCATCGAGGACGAACATCTCGACCATGTCGAGCCGCACCGCATTATTCTCGACCAGGTCGACGAGACGGCCGGGGGTCGCCACCAGCACGTCGACGCCGCCCATCAAGGCGCGGGCCTGCCGCCCAAGCGGCACGCCACCAATGGCGAGCGCGGTCGAAGGCCGCACATGGCGGCCATAGAGGCGGAAGCTCTCGAGGATCTGGCCGGAAAGCTCGCGGGTCGGCGACAGGATCAGCGCACGGACGGCCCGGCGTTCCGGCCGGCGACGCTCGGTGGCGATGTGGTGCAGGATCGGCAGCGCGAAGGCCGCGGTCTTGCCGGTGCCGGTCTGCGCAATTCCGACGAGGTCACGGCCGGCCAGCACATGCGGCACGGCCTGGGCCTGGATCGGGGTGGGGATTTCGTGGTTGGCTTCGGCAAGCGCCTTCAGAATGGGCTCGGCGAGGCCGAGCTCGGAAAAACTGTTCAAGTAACGTTCTTTCATAGGCGAAGAGCGGCCTCGCGCCGGAATGGCGCGGCCGCGTGTCGCGGGGGTGGTAGACACCCCGCGTGGCCTGGGACGTCAGTGGACATTCCGATGGGAGGGGCCGAAGACTGCGCAATAATCAGCGCTGAAATCGAGCGACGCGGCCCCGATACAGGCGAAGCGCCCGTACACGGCGTCTATGTGGCGCAAATGCGTGGTGATTTCAAGGCGTCACGGCCCGCGCTATAAGCTCCAGCCATGTTTCCTGATGTCGTCGACCTGCGTAGCTTCTATGCCCAGCCGCTCGGTGTGGTGACACGCCGGCTGGTCGGGCGTGCCATCCGCACCCGCTTTGATGACGTCACCAACATGTCGGTGCTCGGCATCGGATATGCGACGCCCTATCTCGGTGTGTTCCGCGAGGAGTGCGAGCGCACGCTCGCCTTCATGCCGGGGGCGCAGGGCGTCACCCGCTGGCCCTCGGCCGCCCCCACTCTCGCCGCGCTGGTCGATGAGACCGAACTGCCTTTGCCCAATGGCGTCATCGACCGGGTACTCGCCGTGCATCTCCTGGAGATGACGCCGAACGCCGCGGACGTGCTGCGCGAGGTCTGGCGCGTGCTGGCGCCCGGCGGCCGGCTGCTGTGCGTGGTGCCGAACCGGCGCGGCATCTGGGCCCGCGCCGACACCACCCCGTTCGGCCACGGCCAGCCCTTCTCGCGCAGCCAGATCACCAATCTGCTGCGCGAGGCGCTGTTCACACCGGTCGGCTGGGACGAGGCGCTCTATGTGCCGCCGGTGCCGCGCGCCTGGTTCCTGCGCACCGCGGTGGCGTGGGAGCGCGTCGGCCACAGCGTCTCGGCGCCCTTTGCCGGCGTGCACATCGTGGAGGCCACCAAGCAGGTCTACAAGCCGGTCCCGATCCGCAAACGCGCCCGCCTGCGCGTGCTGGAACCCGTGATGGCGCCGCAGGTGGCGGGCGGGTGAGAATAGCTTCCCGCTTCGCTCTGATTGGCTATGCTCCATTCAACCGGAGGGTGCGACGAAGCGTTACGAGCGCAGCGTGTCGGTCGATGTTTTCGCAGAAAATGTAGACGGGTTGGTCGACGGACTGACCGGTGACGAGCGGCCGACCCTCATCACTGCGGACGGCAAGCCCAGGGCCGTGCTTCTGGATATCGCCCGCTATGAGGAGTTGCGGGAAACGTTGGCGCTCGTCAGGATCGTCGCGATAGGCGAACAGGAAGTCCGCGACGGAAAATTCCTTCCGCTTGAAGAAGCGTTTCGTAGCATTCGCCGGCACACACCCGATTAAGCGCTGACGCCTCACCCTTTCCGCGTCAGCATGAACACCGCCTGCTCGCCGAGCAGGTTCCACACGCCCCAGGGCAGGTTGAACCGCACCTTCTGCCCCGCTCCATCCAGTGCCGCGGCGTGCTCGATGCGCGCGCCGACCTCGTCGGCCAGTTCGACGAAGTCGCGGACGGTGCAGAAATGGATGTTCGGCGTGTCGTGCCAGCCATAAGGCAGATTGTCGGTGCGCGGCATGCGGCCGTTCACCAGAAGATCGAGCCGCATCCGCCAGAAGCCGAAATTCGGGAAGGAGACGATGGCGCTGCGCCCGACCCGGAGCATCTGCTCCAGCACCCATTTCGGCCGGCGCGTTGCCTGGATGGTCTGCGACAGGATCACATAGTCGAACGAATCGTCCGGATAGTCGGCGAGGTCGATGTCGGCGTCGCCCTGGATCACCGCTAGGCCGCGCGCCACCGCGGCGTTCACGCCTTCGCGCGAAAGCTCGATGCCACGGGCGTCGCAGCCGCGTGTCGTCGCCAGCAGCTCCAGCAGTTCGCCGTCGCCGCAGCCGACGTCGAGCACCCGCGAGCCGGGCGCCACCATCTCGGCGACCAGCAGCAGGTCGACGCGCTTGCCGGAAGCGGCGCGGGCCGCCTCGCGCATGGTGAGGTCGGCGATCGCCAGATCACGCGGAGACATCATGCGACCCCCACCGCCCGTGCGGCGGCGTCCAGAAAGCCGCGGGTGATGGCGAACAGCTCCGGCTCTTCCAGCAGGAAGGCGTCGTGCCCCTTGTCGCTGTCGATCTCGGCAAAGGAGACCGAGGCACCGGCGGCGTTCAGCGCGTGCACCACGGTGCGCGATTCCGCAGTCGGGAACAGCCAGTCGGTGGTGAAGGAGACCAGGCAGAAGCGGGTCTTGGTGCCCTTGAAGGCATTGGCCAGCACGCCGCCATAGTCCGCCGCGAGGTCGAAATAATCCATGGCGCGCGTGACATAGAGATAGGAATTGGCGTCGAAGCGATCGACGAACGCTTCGCCCTGGTGGCGCAGATAGCTCTCCACCTGGAAATCGGCATCGAACGAGAAGGTGCGCCCCTCGCGATCCTGCAGCCGCCGCCCGAATTTCCGGTGTAGCGAGGAATCCGACATATAGGTGATGTGCGCCGCCATGCGCGCCACCGCGAGACCGCGCCGCGGATTGGCGCCCTCGGTGAGATAGCGCCCGCCGCGCCACTCCGGATCGGCCATGATCGCCTGCCGGCCGACCTCATGGAAGGCGATGTTCTGCGCCGAATGGCGCGCGCCGCTCGCCATCGGGAAGGCGGCGAACACGCGCTCGGGATAGCTCGCCGCCCATTGCAGCACCTGCATGCCGCCCATCGAGCCGCCGACCACGGCCAGCAGCGTCTCGATGCCGAGATGGTCGATCAGCATGGCCTGCGCCCGCACCATGTCGCGGATCGTCAGCACCGGCAAATCGAGGCCATACGGCGCGCGGCTCGAGGGATCGAGCGAGGACGGACCCGTGCTGCCCATGCAGCCGCCGAGCACGTTCGAGCAGATGACGAAGAAGCGATCGGTGTCGATCGGCTTGCCCGGCCCGACCAGCGTCTCCCACCATCCCGGCTTGCCGGTGACGGGATGCACGTTCGCTGCATGCTGGTCGCCGGAAAGCGCGTGGCAGAGCAGGATGGCGTTGGAGCGCGCGGCATTCAGATTGCCGTAGGTCTGGTAGGCGATCTGGAACGGGCTCAGCACGCCGCCGGCATCCAGCAGTAGCGGCGCCTCCGCGCCGAAGCGTGCCACGGCCGAGTGCGGCCGGTCGGCCTCGCCGCGCGCCAGCTCGGGTGCCGCTATGTCCACGAAGGATGCCGTGCCGTCCGCCATGTCCGTCGTCTTTGCCGGGTGTGCCGCCGTCGCAATCGTCCTACCGGACGAAAAGTTCGTTATAACGGACGCTGGAATTAAGCCACAGCGCGGCAATGTCAATATTGCTTTGCGTCCGGAAATGGTTTTGATCTTCGCTCCCGCGCCAAGACTTCGCTCCCGCGCAAAGACGATGTCCCGCCATGAAGACCTCACAGCCCACCGATACGCTACCGACCGAACTGCCGTCGCTGGCCCAGCTGCGCGGCGAGATCGACCGCATCGACGCCGCGATGCACGCGCTTTTGATCGAGCGCGGCGAGATCATCGACACGCTGGTCGCCGTCAAGCGCGTGCAGGGCACCGAAGGCGGCTCGGCGTTCCGACCGGCGCGCGAGGCCTCGATGATGCGGCATATCGTCGATCGCCATCGCGGCATCCTCCCCGTCGACACCGTCGAGGGCATCTGGCGCGTCATCATCTCCACCTTCACCTATGTGCAGGCGCCCTATGCGGTGCATGCCGACGTCGCCTCCGGCGAGGCGGCGATCCGCGATGCCGCGCGCTTCCATTTCGGCTTCACCGTGCCGTTCGAGGCGCATATGGGCTCCGCCGGCGTCGTCGCCGCGGTCGCGGCCTCCAAGGGCGATCTCGGCCTGGTGCCGGCCTTCACCGCTCCGGGCGCCACCGCCTGGTGGACCGCGCTGGAGGCCGAGAGCGCGCCGAAGATCATCGCCCGCCTGCCCTTCGTCGAGCGCGCCGACCACCCGGCCGGCCTGCCGGTGTTCTGCATCGCCCATCCGGTCAGCGACGGTGCCGTCACCGAGGTCGAGACCTGGAGCGTGCGCGTCGCCGGCTGGAGCGCCAATGCGGCACGGGCCGTCGCTCCGCTCGCCGATGTCCTCGCTCTGCCGGATCGCGGGCTCGATGGCGCTGCCTTGCTGCTCTCCGTCTCGATCGACGCCAATGGCGGGCCGCACGGACTGGAAGCCGTGCTCGGCGCGTTGCGCGCGGCCGGTGCCTCGGTGCGCTCCGCTGCCCTCGTCGGCAGCCACGCGAACCGCTATACCCACGGCGCCTGACTTGCCCCGTCTGACTTGCCCCGTCTGACTTGCCCCGTCTGACTTGCCCCGTCTGACTTGCCCTGTCTGACTTGCCGCGCCTGATTTCCTGAAACTCCCGGAGCACTTGAAATGTCGTCCGCCACTGCGCCTGCCGCCACCCGGCCCGTTCCCCGGCCGAGCGTGATGGAGATCGAGGCCTATGTGCCCGGCAAGGCGCATGCGGGCCCGGGCGTGAAGGTGCACAAGCTCTCGGCCAACGAGACCCCCCTCGGTCCCAGCCCGGCCGCGCTGGAGGCCTACCGCAGCTCGACCGCGCTCGAGGCCTATCCGGACGGTTCGTCGACCAGGCTGCGCGAGGCGATCGGCGCCGCCTTCGGCCTCGATCCTGCTCGCATCGTCTGCGGCACCGGCTCGGACGAGCTCATCAACCTCATTGCCCATGCCTATGCCGGCCCGGGCGACGAGGTGCTCTATTCGCAATATGGCTTCCTCATCTATCGCATCGCCACGCTGGCGAGCGGCGCGACGCCGATCGTGGCGCCGGAGCGCGACTATCATTCGGACGTCGACGCCCTGCTGGCAGCGGTGACCGAACGCACCCGCATCGTGTTCCTCGCCAATCCGAACAACCCGACCGGCACCTACATTCCGTTCGACGAGGTGAAGCGGCTGCAGCAGGGCCTGCCGCCCAACGTGCTGCTCGCACTCGACGCGGCCTATGCGGAGTATGTCCGGCGCAACGACTATGAGGCCGGCATCGAGCTGGTCGCCACCTGCTCGAACGTCGTGATGCTGCGGACCTTCTCCAAGATCCATGGCCTCGCGGCGCTGCGCGTCGGCTGGATGTACGGGCCGCCCGAGGTGATCGATGCGGTGAACCGCATCCGCGGCGCCTTCAATGTCAACGCCCCGGCGATCGCCGCCGCCACCGCTGCGATCAAGGATGGCGGCCACGTCGAGGCCGCGATCGCGCACAATGTGCGCTGGCTGGAATGGACGACGAACGAGCTTATCGCGCTGGGCCTCACCGTCACACCGAGCGTGGCCAATTTCATCCTGGTGCATTTCCCGCAGGTGCCCGGTCGCGCCGCGGCGGATGCCGACGCCTTCCTCTCCTCGCGCGGGCTGATCGTGCGGCGGGTGGATTCCTATGGCATCCCGACGGCGCTGCGCATCAGCATCGGCACCGAGGAGGCCAACCGCCTGCTGGTCGCGACATTGGCCGAGTTCCTCGGCGCCGGCCGGGAGAGCCCCGATGGTGCTTGATCCCCCGCTCGCGACGCCGCTGGTCAAGCGCCTCGCCGTCATCGGTATCGGCCTCATCGGCTCGTCGATCCTGCATGCCGCCAAGACCCGCCGGCTCGCCGGCACCACGGTGGCCGCCGACGCCTCGGAAGCGGTGCGTGAGCGCGCCGCCGAACTCGGCCTCGCCGACGAGATCGCGCCGAGCGCAGCCGAGGCGGTGAAGGGCGCCGACCTCGTCATCATCTGCGTGCCGGTCGGCGCCATGGCCGTGGTCGCCGCCGAGATCGGCCCGTATCTGGAAGCGGGCGCCATCGTCTCCGACGTCGGCTCGGTGAAGGGCGCGGTGCTCACTGCGCTGAAGGCACACATTCCCGGCAGCGCCCATATCATCCCGGCGCATCCGGTGGCGGGCACCGAATATTCCGGTCCCGACGCCGGCTTTGCGACGCTGTTCCAGAACCGCTGGTGTATCCTCACCCCGCCCGAAGGCGCCGATGGCGCGGCGGTGGCGAAGCTCACCGAGGTCTGGGCGGCGATGGGCGCCAATGTCGAGACCATGAGCGCCGAGCACCATGACCTGGTGCTCGCCATCACCAGCCACGTGCCGCATCTGATCGCCTACAACATCGTCGGCACCGCAGCCGACCTCGAGGCGGTGACCAGCTCCGAGGTCATCAAATACTCGGCCGGCGGCTTCCGCGACTTCACCCGTATCGCGGCGTCCGACCCGACCATGTGGCGCGACGTGTTCCTGAACAATCGGGAGGCGGTGATCGAGGTGCTTGGCCGCTTCACCGAGGATCTCATCGCGCTGCAGCGGGCGATCCGCTGGGAACAGGGCGACACGCTATTCGACCTGTTCACCCGCACCCGCGCCATCCGCCGCTCCATCATCGAGCAGGGCCAGGAGACCGCGGCGCCCGACTTCGGCCGCGCGCACGACTGAAAGCGTAGGCCGGCCTACCAGAGCGGGGCGATACGCCCGAGCGGCAGCGGGCCGAGAAAGACCCGGCCGTCGCGGAAGCGGACATTGAAGGCGGACGCCTTGCGTCCGTCGACCTCGGTGGGCGTGCCGGCCATGCCGACAATGCTGCCGAGCCCGGCCAGCACCGGCGGCATCATGTCGGACGCCGCCAACCCCTTCAGCAGCGCCTCCGCCCCGGCCACACTGACGGTGAATGCGCCGTCCGGCCGGCCATCCGCATCGAGCCCGACATCGCCACTCGCCGTCAGCGTCGCCGCTCCCGCGGTCGCCTTCGCCAGCAGCAGCTTGGCCCGCCCTCCGGCGGCCTGCCAGCTGCGCAGCCGGTCCTCCATCGGCATGGAGCGGAAATGCGGGACATCGGTGATGGTCGCATCCAGTTCGGCGTCGACCGGCGCCTTGCCGATTCCCGCACCGCCCGCTCCGGTGGCGCCGAGCACGCCGGCGGCGAGGTCAAGCGTCGGAGTATCATCGCCCGGATGATGGCGCACATGGATCTCGCCATGCCGTGCGGCGAACAGCGCCTTTCCACCTTCGGTCAGGGCGTAATTGTCGACCGCCAGCGACATGCGCTCGACCCGGCCGCTGGAGCCGACGCCGCTCGCCTGCAGCAGCGACCACGCGCCTTCCAGCTTACGCCCGGTGGCGGCCTGCGTGACAACGCCCGGCCCCTGGAATTCGGCGATGATGTGCCCGGGATCCCAGACCTGCGCCACCGCATGAGCGCGCTGCGCGCTCGCCTTCCAGCCGTCGGTGCCGGCGAAGGTCACGGTCGGCTCGGTGCACATCAGCTCGAAGCGGAACGGAAAGCCGCCGAAGGTGCGCTCGCCGCAGCTCCAGGTCCGGCCCTGCGTCGCCTCGCGGGCGATCCAGGCTTCGATCTCGTGCTGGGCCCGGTACGAGGCATAGAACCAGGCGCCGGACCAGCCGAGCGCCGCGAGCACCAAAAGCCCGAGCGGCAGCGCCATCTTCCAGGGACGGGACGGCCGGGCGGTCTCGGTGAGGCTCATGCGTCAGACCTTTGCGGACGGCTGGACATGCGGACGTAAGCGCCGCCGGATAGTCGGCGCAACAGCCGCGTTCGTCTCGCAGAACAAAGGCTTTGAAAAGGCAAATGGCCGCCGGACGACCTCCGCGGAAAGATCGCGCACAAATATCGCCTGGTGCCATAGTCTTGCCGGGAGCACCGGCTCAATGCGTGGCGCCCTGTCGAGCGTCGTGATTCCCTCCCAAGATTCCCCATGAGCGCAAATCCCGAAATCCCCTATCCGCCGCACGATCCCGGGCTCTGGGTGTTCGGCTATGGCTCGCTGATGTGGAATCCGGGCTTCGCCTTCGAGGAGCGCGTGCCCGCCCGCCTGCTTGGCGCCCACCGTTCGCTCTGCGTGCTGTCGGTGCATTGGCGCGGCACTCCGGAACGGCCCGGCCTGGTGCTCGGGCTCGATCGCGGCGGCAGCTGCGTCGGCATCGCCTTCCGGGTGGCGCCGGAGCGTTCGGAACAGACGCTCGCTTATCTGCGCGAGCGCGAGCAGGTGACGATGATCTATCGCGAAAGCGTGCGCCGGGTCTGGCTGCGCGACGGCAGCGCGCGCTCGGTGCCGGCGGTGGCTTTCCTGGTCGATCGCAGCCACGCGCAATATGCCGGAAGCCTGACCCATGAGCAGCGGCTGCACCATATCCGCCAGGGGCACGGTGTCGGTGGGCCGAACCGCAACTATGTGCTGTCGACCCGCGACCATCTCGCCGAGCTCGGCATTCGCGACGGCGAGGTCGAGTGGCTGGCAGAACGGCTCTGAAGGACAGCTATTGGGGAACCAGCGGGCCGCTCGCCGCCTCGGGCAGGATGCGCAGGTGGATCTCTTCGGCGCCGGCGGCTGCCGCGGCGGCCCGTGCGGACGCGCCGGCCGGACCGCTCCACATCACCACGCGCCGGCCGCGAACATCGCGCACCGCAAGCGCCACCGCACCCGGATAATCGGGTGCTTCCTGCGCCGGATAGACCGAATAGACCTGCCGCCGCCCATCGGGCGCACGCCAGAGGCGGAACCGCCGCGCCAGCGCCGCGTCATGAGCGGCGGCCAGCGGGCCATCGTCGAGCAGGGAATCGCTGTACATCATCATGAGAACAAAGTTAGAACATCCATCATTGGCGTCAATGCCATTGCGGGATGAATCCGCGCCGCCGCGCTTTGTTCCGATCACATAGTTAAGCGTTTATCCCGCTTCGGCGGTCACCGCCGGACCGGGCCGGAACGGCACATAGGCCAAGAGCAGCTTCAGATACTCGACGAACAGCAGCCGGCTGGTCGCCGGACTGCTCCACCACGGCGCCTCTCGCATGCGGTCGGTGACCACCGGATAGGGCACCAGTTCGACCCCGGGCAACGCCCGCTCCAGTTCCACCAATGCCCGCGGCATATGCCAGGACGAGGTGACGACGATCAATGAGCGGAAGCCGCGCCCGCGGACCCATTGCGCGGTCTCGACGGCATTGCCGCGGGTGTTCAGCGCCGAACGGCCGATATCGGCGCAGCATTCCAGCCGCTCGCGCGGCACGCCGACGCGGCGACCGATCTCCTCCAGCGTGGTGTCGGGATGCACGCCGGTGATCAGCAGCCGCTGTCCTCGCCCCGAAGCGAGCAGTTGCGCCGCGTCGGCGATGCGCTCCGCCCCACCGGTGAGCACGACGATGCCGTCGGCGGCGCGATCGAGCCGCGTCTCGCGCCGTTCGATGCCGGCGGCGAACAGGATGAAGCCGATGGTCAGCACGGCCAGCGCCGCCAGCACCAGAACGAAGGCGAACGACAGCAGCCGGGCGGCTCGCGACCGGGGACGAGGCGACGGTGCTGTCGCGGATGAAGGCTCGGGCACGATGATTAGACCTAGTTGATGCTGCGAAGCGTGCGAAAGACCGTGATGCGGGAAGTCGCGGATGTTACCAGCGCCACCAGCACGGCCACCCCGAAAATGCCGCCATATCCGCGCAGATCAAGCGTCATGCCGCCGACCAGCGTGTCGGTGGGCAATCCGCCGGTCCCGCCGCCGAGCCATTTCGGCAGCGTCGTCAGCAGGAAGAACAGCAGCATCACGGCCCCGCCGCCGATCGCCCCGCCCTTCAGCCCGATGGTGAGGAAGTGTTGCTGGAACTCGGCGGCAATGAAGCTGTCGCGGGCGCCGACGAAATGCAGCACCTCGACGATCGGCCGTCCCGCCGCCACCGCCGCGCGGGTGGCGAACACCACAGACAGGATGGTCGCGGCGGAGACCAGCGCCAGCACGCCGAGCCCCATCGCCACCACAGCGCGCGCCGTGGAGGAGAGCCGCGCCGACCATTGCCGATGATCGTCGAGGCTGGCGGAGGGCACCTGCGCGGCGAGCGAGCTTTTCAGCGCGGGAATCGCCGCGCGCTCGGCCTCCGGCGCCAGCGTGACGACGACGAGGCGCGGCACCGGCAGGTTGGAGACATCGACCCCGGCGCCGAGCCAGGGCTCCAGCAGCTTTGCGGTCTCGGACGCGGCAAGCGCCCGCGCTGCGGCAACGCCCGGTGTCGATCGCGCCAGCTGCGTCGCCCTGGCAAGTGCGGCATCGATATCGAGGCCATCCGCCGGCTTGATCTGGATGGTAACTTCGCGCGAGATCTCGGCGGTCCAGCCGGACGCGAGCGTACGCACCGAGGACACCGTGCCGACGGTGAGGCCGGCGAGGAAAGTCATGATCGCCACCACCGCGACCAGCGCATGGCCGGTGACCGTGGCGCCCGGCACGATGGGCGAGAGCGGGCGGTTCCGGGCGACCCGCGCCGGCCGCGCGGCGGCCGCCTCCTCGCGTGCCTCCTCCTGGACCGGCTCGTCGCCAACCGGCGCCGGCGGCTCAGTCGACGGCGGCGTGGTCTCGGCGGCGGGGCTGGAGGCCGCGCGCGTCGCGACCGTCGCCGAGACGCGGCGCGCCGGCGGAGGGGAAGGAGGCGTGCGCCCGCGCGTCTCACTCATAGATACGCAGCCGGCCTTCGGAGATGACGAGGCGCCGCGCATCGAACTGGTCCATCAGCGCGATGTCGTGCGTGGCGATCAGCACCGAAGTGCCGGACTTGTGCAATTCGATGAACAGCCGCAGCAGGCGGCGGGCGAGGCGCGGATCGACGTTGCCGGTCGGCTCATCCGCGAGCAAAATTTCCGGCCGGCCGATCAGCGCCCGCGCGATCGCGGCGCGCTGCTTCTCGCCGCCGGACAGCACCGGGGGCAGCACGTGCATGCGCTCGCCGAGCCCCACCCAGTGCAGCAGTTCACTCACCTCGGCGCGATAGCTCAGCTCCTCGCGGCCCTGCACCCGCAGCGGCAGCGCGACATTCTCATAAGTGGTGAGATGGTCGAGCAGGCGGAAATCCTGGAACACGATGCCGATGCGCCGGCGCAGCGCCGCGGTTTCATCGGGCCCCAGTGAGGCGACATCGCGGCCGAACACGCTGATCAGGCCGCGGGTCGGGCGCAGCGACAGGAACAGCAGGCGCAGCAGCGTGGTCTTTCCCGCGCCGGAGGGACCGGTGAGGAACTGGAACGAACGCGGCGGTATGCCGAAGGTGACGTCCCGCAACACTTCCGGCCCCATGCCGTAGCGCAGGCCGACATTCTCAAAACGGACCAATTACCGACTTCCCCTGCGCGCCCGGTAGCGATTCTATCCTCCCGGCGGCGCGAAACATAGCGCCTGCGCGCCACGGGTAAAAACCGTCCGGTCCAATGCCAGCCGGCTGGACGCCGGCGCACCCGCCGGTCCATCTTGGGCGATGTTCAGTCGAGTGAGGAAACATGAGCGAAGCCAAGCCGCGCCCGGATGTCCAAGTGCTCTTCGACCCCGCCACGATCGCCACCCGCAATCACGAGCTCGCCCAGGAGATCGTTGCGGCGCGGCCGGAAAAGCTACTGGTCATCGCGGTGCTGAAGGGCAGCTTCGTGTTCGCCGCCGACCTGATCCGCGCGCTGCACGATGTCGGGCTCGCCCCGGAGGTCGAGTTCCTCACGCTATCGAGCTATCGCGATGCGCGCGCCTCCTCCGGCCAGGTCGCGGTGCTGCGCGATGTCGAGACCGATGTGCGTGGACGCGACGTGCTGCTGATCGACGACATCCTGGAATCCGGCCGCACGCTCGCCTTTGCCAAGGACCTGCTCGCCGCCCGCGGCGCCCGGCGCGTGCTGGTGTGCGTGCTCCTTGAGAAGTCCAACAAGCGGGCGGTACAGATCACTGCGGATTTCGTCGGCTTTGCGTGCCCGGATTATTTCGTGGTCGGCTACGGCATGGACGTCGCCCACGCGTTCCGGCAATTGCCCTTCATCGGCTACATCCCGGAAGCGACGGCGGATTGAATCTTCCGGCAAGCATCATCCCGGACGGCCAAAGGCCGATCCGGGATCGCGCAGACGCTCTTCACCTTCCTGCGATCCCGGCTCTGCGCTTCGCTTCGGCCGGGATGACATCTTGTGGAAGACCAGGACGCCTATCGACGTAGCCATCAGTAGTCCCGCAGCAGCCGCTCCAGATAGTCGAGCTCCATGCGCGGGCGGAAGCCTTCGCCGAAGCGGCGACGCAGTTCCTCCAGCACGCGGCGGGCGCGCTGCACGTCCATCTCGTCCGGCACCTTCACGGTGACGTCGTCGCCATAGTCGCGCGAGCGCATCGGCCGGCCGAGCGGATCGTTGCGCTCCGCGGTCTGGCCGGAAGGCCCGCCCGGCTCGGTGCCGCCCGGTCCCTGCTGCATCGCCTGCGCCATGGACTGGGCGCCCTTGCGCAGCGCCTGCAGCGCCTGGTTCTGCGCATCGACCGCGCTGCCGCCCTCGCCTTCACCCAGTGCGCCTTCGGCCTCGCGCATCGCCTGCTCGGCCTCGCCGAGCTCGCTGCCGGGGCCGCCCTGCTCGCCCTGGCCTTGCTGCCCCTGCTGGCCCTGGCCGTTCTGGCCCTGCTGACCTTGCTGGCCCTCGCCCTGCTGGCCTTGCTGCCCCTGTTGGCCTTGCTGTCCCTGCTGGCCGCGCTGGCGCATCGCCTGCTGCATCTTGTCGCGGAGCTGGCGCAGCTTGTCGCGAAGCTGCTCCTGGTTCTGCTTGAGATCCTTGAAGGCCTGGTCGTTCTGGCCCTGCTGGCCCTTGTCGTGGCCCTGCTGAAAGGTCTTGTCCCGCAGCTTCTGCTGCTCGCGGATCATGTTGCCGAGCTCGTCCAGCGCCTGCGACATCTGGCTCTGGCCCTGGCGGCGCTGCTGCTGGCGGCCGGCCTGCAGGCCGTTCAGCATGTTCTGCAATTCGCTCAGCATCTGCCGGGCGGCGTCGCGCGAACCATTGCGCGCCATCTCCTCGATGCGGTCGAGCATCTTCTGGAGATCCTGCGGGCGCACCATGCGGGCGTTCGGGTCCGGCGGCTGGTTCGCCATGTCGCCATTGCGCTGCTGCTGTTGGGCGAGCGCCTGCATGAACTTGTCCATCGCCTCGCGCAGTTCCTGCGTCAGGCGCTTGATCTCCTCGTCGCTGGCCCCGCGCTCCAGCGCGCTCTGCAGGTTCTCCTGCGCCGCGCGAAGCTGCTTCTCCACATCGGACATGTCGCCGTCCTCGATACGGACGGCCACTTCCCACAGATAGTCCACCACGCCGCGCAGATCGTCGTCGCTATGGGCATTGTCGAGCCGCCAATAGGCGGTACGCAGGCCCATATAATGCGACGAGTTCGGGGTGAAGCGCTCCGGCGCGACGGCGAGCGCGTCGAGCGCCGCTTCCACCCGCTCGCGGCTATTGGCGTCGAGCGCGAGGATGCGGCGCTGCTCGATCAGCGCCCGCGCCAGCGGATTGTTGAAGTCGCGCGCCGGCAGGACGAAGCTGCGCGGCTCGCTCGCGCCGGTATTGCCGGCTTCGTCGCGGGCGGTGAGCGTCATCGTCACCTTCACCCCGGCCCAAGGGCTCTCGGTGAAGTCCTTGGTGGTCTGGCCGATGCCGTTCTTCGCCCGCGCGCCGGGCAGCGGCAGCGCGAAGTCCGGCGCCGGCACCAGCGGGCGCGCCGCCGGCGGCTTCGGCGCGTTCTTCAGCGCGAATTGCGGCGGCGGCACCGGAGCGGCGACGAACTTCGCCTCGGCGCTGGTCACCCCATAATCGTCCTCGACCTTGTAGGACAGCGCCATAGCGGTACGCCCGGAGGCCTGCGGCTCCTTGGCGAGGCTGATGGTCGGCGGCCGGTCGGGGATTGCCTCGAAACGCCAGGAGACGCTGTCGCCGCGCGGCCCGGCGAGGCGCGCGGCGCCATTGCCGGAAATGATGAAACGCTGCTCCGGCGCGGGCTTGCCGGCCGCCTGTCGCGCAGCCGCATTGGCCGGAGGCGTGGTGACCTGTGGCGTTGCGCCCTGAGCATGGGTCGACGCCGGCGTGCCTCCCGGCGTCTCGGTCGGCGCAGCAGCGACGCCGCCCTCGACATTCACCGCGGCCTTGTCGAGCCCGGTGATGCGCACCACCAGCACGCTGCCGGCCGGCACCGAAAGCGCGACCGCCTGCAGGGCGGGTCCGCTCACGGCGGGGGTGGCGGCGGAGGCGTTGTCCTGGGCGCCATCGTCGGAACGCAGGCCCGGCAGCATCACCGGCGCCCGACCGGTATAGGGCGGCGGCGTCACCCAGGCATCGACACGATAGGGCGTCGGCGGCACCAAAGCCTGCCAGTCGAAGGCGCTGGCGATGCGGCGCATGTGGTCGCCCGGCGCCATGAAGAAGGTCGCGATCACGCCGAGCGCCACCAGCGCACGAACAGCGCGCGGATCGAGCGCAGCGATGCGCGGCGACGGCAGGCCGGCGCGCAGACTGCCGATCTGCGCCGCCATGCGCGTGACATGGGCGCGCCACAACGCCACCGCCACCGGATCATCCGGCTTGCTGGCGAGATTGTCGGCCAGCGCGGTGGCCGGGCGATGCGGCAGATTGCTGGCGCGGTCGAGCCGGCCAAGCGCCTCGGCGGCGGAAGGCTTCTTCACCCGCAGCGCCGGCAGCAGGGCGAGGACGAACAGAATGGCGAACAGGCCGACGCCGATCATCCGCGCCAGCGGCGGCACCGCGAGCCAGAAGCCGAGCCAGGAGACGATGAGGAAGAGGCCGGTCGCCATGGCGAGCACGACCAGCGGCGGCCAGACGCGCTCCCACAGGATCGCGCCGCGCGCCCGCTTCAGCGCCGCGGTGAGCGTGCGCTCCGCGAAGGCGACATCGCTGGCATAGCGCTCGTCGCCGCCCGATTCGTTTCGACCATCCGGTGCTGCCGTCACACGCGCCTCCGACACACCAGCCCCGTCGCCAGAGTATCACGCAGCGGCAGCGACGCTACCCCTGCCGGGAAAATGTGCGTGCACAACCCCTCAGCAGATTGTGATTTGGCAGCTCGGGAAATGTGGCGTCAGGCGAGCCAGTCCGGCACCCGGTCGAGCGCGATCAGCGCGTCGGCATCGAGCCGCGGCCGCACCACCGCGGATTCGCTACCGCGTACAAGCACTTCCGGGATCAGTGGGCGGGTGTTGTAGGTGGAGGACTGTACCGCGCCGTAGGCGCCCGCGGTCATCACCGCGACCAGATCGCCGGACTTCAGCGGCGGCAAGCGCCGCGACAAAGCCAGGAAGTCGCCCGATTCGCACACCGGACCGACCACGTCCGCGACTATCTGCCCCGCATCCGGGGCCGTCTCGCGCACGGCCACAATCTCGTGATGCGCCTCATAAAGCGTCGGCCGGATCAGGTCGTTCATCGCCGCATCGACGATGACGAAGGTCCTGCCCTCGCCTTCCTTCACATAGATGACGCGCGAGACCAGAACCCCGGCATTGGCGACGATAAGCCGCCCGACCTCGAAGACGAGGCCAAGTCCGAGATTATGGGTGTGGCGCTTCACCAGCGCGGCATAGGCCGCCGGCAGCGGCGGGTCCGGCTCGCCGGCGACATAGGGCACGCCGAGCCCGCCGCCGAGATCGATATGGCTGAGCTTGTGGCCTGCCGCCATCAGGTCCCGCGCCAGTTCGGCGAGCAGGGCCGTGGCATTGTCGAACGGCTCGAGATCGATGATCTGGCTGCCGATATGCATGTCGACGCCGGTGATCCGGATCCCCGGCAACTTGGCGGCGTAGCCATAGACCTCGCGGGCCCGCGAGACCGGAATGCCGAACTTGTTCTCCGACTTGCCGGTGGAGATCTTGGCGTGGGTCTTGGCGTCGACGTCCGGATTGATGCGCACCGACACCGGCGCCACCGCGCCGCGGGCGGACGCCACCTCGGACAGCGCCGCCAGCTCCGGCTCGCTCTCGACATTGAAGCACATGATGTTCGCGTCGAGCGCAGCGGCCATCTCCTCGCGGGTCTTGCCGACGCCGGAGAACACGATCTTCGAGGCCGGAATGCCAGCGGCCAGCGCCCGCTTCAATTCGCCACCGGAGACGATGTCGGCGCCGGCACCGCACTTGGCCAGCGTCGCGATCACCGCCTGGTTGGAGTTCGCCTTCAGCGCGTAGCACAGCGTCGCGCGCACATCGGCGAACGCCTCGGTGAAGACGCGGTAGTGCCGCTCCAGTGTCGCCGTCGAATAGACATAGAACGGCGTGCCGACGCTTGCCGCCAGCTCTTCAAGGCTGACGTCCTCGGCATGGAGGACGCCGTCGCGATAGGCGAAATGATGCATAGGAGCGTGTCTTGGGAGCGTGTCCGGGCTCTAGAGCAGCCCGTCGAGAATGAACGGACGGTCGGGCTTCACCGGGCCGGTGTCTTTCGGCTTGGCGGTCTTGTCGCCGGGATGCGTCTGCGCCGCGGTCACTTCGGGAGGCGGCTCCAATGGCCCCTTCACCCCGCAGCCGCCGAGCGCGAGCGCCGCGCCACAGGCGGCCAGGAGAAGAGCGGAACGCAGCGAAGTACGAAGCACGGACGGGTTCCCGGTGGAAGCGGCTGCACTATAGCGAAGGCGGCGGGAAAGGCGAGCCGTTACCGTACCGAGAGCAACGGACGCCAGATACCTATGCCTCAAATGTCACGACCACCGGCACGTGGTCGGACGGCCGCTCCCAGCCGCGCGCCTCGCGCACCACGCTCATGGCGCGGGCAGTCGGCGCGAAGGCCGGGCTCGCCCACACATGATCGAGCCGCCGGCCGCGGTCGGAGGCCGCCCAGTCGGCGGCGCGGTAGCTCCACCACGTATAGAGCCGCTCGCTCGGCGGGATGAAGTTGCGCATCACGTCGACCCAATTGCCCGCCGCCTGGAGGCGGCCGAGGCGGTCGACCTCGATCGGCGTATGGCTCACCACGTCGAGCAATTGCTTGTGGCTCCACACATCGGTCTCGAGCGGCGCGATGTTGAGGTCGCCGACCATGACCGAGCGATGCTCCAGCTCGGCCCGGTGCAGCAATTCCCAGCCGATCGCCTCATCGAGGAAATCCAGCTTGTGGCGGAATTTCGGGTTCTCGTCGGGATCGGGAATATCGCCGCCGGCGGGCACGTAGAAATTATGGATGGTCACCGGATCCTTGAGCCCGGCCGCGCCGCCCAGCGTCACCGCGATGTGGCGGGCGTCGCCCTTGTCGCAGAAGCCCTGCTTGCTCACCTCGTCGAACGGCAGCTTGGAGAGTATGGCGACGCCATGCCAGCCCTTTTGCCCGTTGATGGCGACGTGCGGGTAGCCGAACTTGCCGGCCTCCTTTGCCGGGAAGCGGTCGTCCGGGCACTTGGTCTCCTGGAGGCAGATGATGTCGGGCTGGTGCTCGGCCGCGAGCTTGCCGACGAGCTCGATGCGCAGGCGCACCGAATTGATGTTCCAGGTAGCGATGGAGAGCTGCAAGGGAGGGGCTTTCAAGGGCGGGAATCGGCCGGGAGACTAGAGAGGTCGCGGGGAAGGTTCAAACGTTCACACCAAGCCACGTCATCCTGAGGCGCTTGGGCAAAGCCCGAGCCTCGAAGGATGCCCATCCCCGATGGCCGCTATTGCTTCAACATCCTTCGAGGCTCGCTGACGCTCGCACCTCAGGATGACGTGGCGCTTTAGGGAATAAGCGGCCGCGCCCTACTTGTCCCGGTTGATGACGAACATCATCGGGTCGGGCTTCTCGGCGGTGTTGAGGTTGTAGACCGCCACCGTGGTGTCGTAGCCCTGCGGGTCCGTCACCGTCCACTGCTTGAGTTGCAGCGTCTTGGCATCGAACATGATCATCAGCCGGTAGGTGCCTACCGCCGGCTGTTTCTCTTCCAGCACCACGGTCGCGAACACGTCGTCCTGATAGACGCCGACCACATTGCTGTTGCGGGAGAGGTCGAGATTCTCCGACAGCAGGAAGCGCAGCGGGGTCGCGGAGAGCGGGGTGATGTCCTGCGTCTTCAGGCGCTTGTCGCGCACCGAGACCGAGCGGCCGTCCGCCACCAGTACCACCTGGCTCGGCGGGTTGTATTCGAACAGCACGCGGCCCGGCTTCAGAATGTAGAAGGTGCCCTTCTTGCGGGACCCATCCGGATCGACCTGCGTGAAGGTGCCGGTCATGGTCTTGAAGCTGTTGAAGTAATTATTGATCCGCTCGACCGTCGCCGCCGCCGCGCGCGGACCGCCGGGGCCGGTTGCCGCTGCGATCTGGGTCGGGTCGGGGTCCGGTGCCTGGGCTGCGGGCGCGGGAGCGGCCGAAGCAGCGGGAGCCGCGGCGGCGGTCGTGGCCGGCGCACGCGTCGGCGCGGCGCCGGCGTCCTTCTGCAGCGGCGCCGGGGTCGGCAATGGCGCCTCGGTCGGCAGGCGCACAGGCGCGGCAGGAGCGGCCGCAGCCGCCGGGCGAGCGGCGGGAGCGGGAGGCGCGGCTGGCACGGGTACCGGCGCCGCCACAGGCGCGCCGTCCGGCACGTTGCCCGGCGGCAGCAGGATGCCGCCCGATTGCTGGGCCGTCGCGGTCACACCGCTCAGCGCAAGGACGAGGCAGGCGGCAGGCAGAACGAGGCGCATGACGTGCTCTCTCGGCGAGCGGCAAAACAGGATGCGGCAAACAGGACGCGAGCCCCCACGCATCACCACGCGGTAGCCTTCCCCTGTGGCGATCCTGTGGCCCGACAAAATGGGTTGGAGCCCTATCCGCCCCGATGGGACCATCCGAGCGATAAGATAGTGCTCCAAAGTCGACAATGTGGAGCATGTTCCGATCGCAAAAGTCTTCCAACTTTTGCGGAACATGCTCTGCCAGGATCAATACGTCTCGGCGTCGCCGCGCTCCACCAATATTTCGCGCTTGCCGGCATGGTTGGCGGCACCCACCAGCCCCTCGCGCTCCATCCGTTCCACCAGCGAGGCGGCGCGGTTGTAGCCGATCTGCAGACGGCGCTGGATGTAGGAGGTGGAGCACTTCTTGTCGCGCATCACCACCGCGACCGCTTGGTCGTAGAGATCGCCACCCTCCTCGCCGAACGAGCCCTTGTCGAACACCGCGCCGTCCGCACCCTCCTCGCCGCTCTCGTCAAGCTCGGTGGTGACGGCGTCGAGATAGGCCGGCGCGCCCTGCGACTTCAGGTGCTCGACCACGCGCTCGACCTCCTGGTCGGAGACGAACGGGCCGTGGACACGGGAGATACGCCCGCCACCGGCCATGTAGAGCATGTCGCCCTGGCCGAGCAGTTGTTCCGCGCCCTGCTCGCCGAGGATGGTCCGCGAGTCGATCTTGCTGGTGACCTGGAAGGAGATGCGGGTCGGGAAGTTCGCCTTGATGGTGCCGGTGATGACGTCGACCGAGGGCCGCTGCGTCGCCATGATCAGGTGGATGCCGGCGGCGCGGGCCATCTGGGCGAGGCGCTGGATCGCGCCTTCAATGTCCTTGCCGGCGACCATCATCAGATCGGCCATCTCGTCGACCACGACGACGATGTAGGGCAGCGGCGCCAGATCCATTTCCTCGCGCTCATAGACCGCTTCGCCGGTCTCCTTGTCGAAGCCGGTCTGCACGGTGCGCACGATGGCTTCGCCCTTGGCCTGCGCCTCGACGACGCGGGCATTGAAGCCGTCAATATTGCGCACGCCGACCTTGGACATCTTCTTGTAGCGCTCCTCCATCTCGCGCACCGCCCATTTGAGGGCGATCACCGCCTTCTTGGGATCGGTGACGACGGGGGAGAGCAGATGCGGGATGCCGTCATAGACCGAGAGTTCCAGCATCTTCGGATCGACCATGATCAGCCGGCACTGGTCCGGGGTCATCCGGTAGAGCAGCGACAGGATCATCGTATTGATGGCGACCGACTTGCCCGAGCCGGTGGTGCCGGCGACCAGCAGATGCGGCATGCGGGCGAGATCGACGATGACCGGCTCGCCGCCGATGGTCTTGCCGAGCGCGATGGCGAGCTTGTGCGCGGTCTCGCCGAAATCCTTGGCGGTGATGATCTCGCGCAGCAGCACCTTCTCACGCTTGGGGTTCGGCAGTTCGATGCCGATGGCGTTCTTGCCGGGGATCACCGCGACGCGGGCGGAGATCGCGCTCATCGAGCGGGCGATGTCGTCGGCAAGGCCGATGACGCGGGAGGACTTGATGCCCGGCGCCGGCTCCAGCTCATAGAGCGTGACCACGGGGCCAGGGCGCGCATTGGTGATGGCGCCGCGCACGCCGAAATCGTCCAGCACGCCCTCGAGGTCGCGGGCATTTTCCTGCAGCACGTCGTTCGGCAGCGCCGGCCCCTTGACCGGTGGGGCCACAGTGAGCAGGTCGACGGGCGGGTGCTGATAACGGCGGCGGGCCTCCTCCGCCTCCAGCCGTCCACCCTTGATGGAGCGCAGCGGCGGGCGCTTGCCCTTGGCTCGGGCGGGAGGCGGCGCCTCCTCGATCTCGTCCTCGTCGTCCACGTCCTCGGCGTCCGGCGGATAGACGGGCTCGACTTCGGGCAGCAGCATCGCATTGCTGCCGAAGCGCGGCTCGACCCGGCTGCCACGGGCAGGGGTCACCGGGGCATCCTCTTCGTCGAAGCCGAACGCCTCGCGGATCGCCGCCATCACGCCGCCCTTCTCGCGGCCCGGCTCGCGCGCCTTGCCGCGCGCGGTCCAGAGCTGCGCCTTCAGGGCCAGCAGGCCATGGGCGAGCGCACCGAGCGAGAGGCCGCCGCGCGGCTCGTCGTCGTCCTCATAGACCGGCGCGTCCTCGTCGATCTCCGGCTCTTCCTCCGGCACCGCATTGAAGCCGAAGCCGACGGCGACCGGGAGCGCGGCCAGGGCACCGGCGAGGCAGACCGTGCCGGTGATAAGATAGTCGAGCGCGATCAGCCAGTTGTTGCGGAACGCCAGCGGAATCGAGAGCACGCCTTCGCCGAGCACGCCGCCGAGCCCGCTCGGCAGCGGCCAGCCGGAAAGCCGCGGCAGGCAGGCGGCGAAACCGGCGGCGAAGATCACGCCCAGCACATAGGCACCAAGGCGCAGCTTCTCGCGGCGCGGCCGGCGATGGGTGAGGATGAGCCAGCCCCACATCAGCAGCGGCAGCACCGCGGCAAGCGCGGCAACACCGAACAGCTGCATCAAGAGGTCGGCGACGACGGCACCGGGGCGGCCCAGCAGATTGGCGGGATCGGCGGCACTGGAGCGCGAGAAGCTCGGATCCTCGGCCGACCAGCTCGCCAGCGCCACCAGCAATATGGCGGACACGGCAATGAAGCCGAGCCCGATGATCTCGGCGGCACGGCGGCGCAGCAGGCGCTTCAGCTCTTCGGGCAGCAGATCGATGCCGGACGCCGGGCGGGTCATGGACATCGCGTTGCCGCGCGGCGCACGTTCGCGCGGGCTGCGCTGGACGTTGCCGCGATAGCTGCCGGAACTCATTGTCTGCGCCCGCATCGCGTTACTCCTCTGCGCGCCCATCGCCGTTCCCGCTCCCCGCTTCACGACAGGCCGACGACGAGGCGCGCCAGGGCGTCCTCGGTCGTCGCAAGATCGTGCACCAGCGCCACCCTGAGATAGTTCGTGCCCGGATTGCGGCCCTGCGCATCGCTGCGGCACAGATACCCGCCCGGCACGGTGCGGATACCCTCGCGTCGCCACAGCGTCAGCGCCGCCTGCTCGCCGCCGCCAACCGCGGAGACGTCGAGCCACAGGAAGAAGCCGCCATCCGGACGGGAATAGCCGAACCGCCCGGCCAGCAGCCGGTCGGCAAGATCGAACTTCGCCTTGTAGAGGTCGCGGCTGGCGGTCACATGCGCCTCATCGGCGAAGGCGGCGATGCCGACATGCTGGATCGGCTCCGGCACCTGCGGCGCGGCGACATTTCGGAACTCGGCAAAGGCTTCCATGAAGGCGGCATCGCCGGCGCAGAAACCGCAGCGCAGGCCCGGCAGGCTGGAGCGCTTCGACAGCGAGTTGAAGGCGACGACCTTGGCATAATCCGGCCCGGCGACTTCGAGGATGCCGGTGGGCGCTTCCTCGCCCAGCCAAATCTCCGAATAGCACTCGTCGGACAGCACCATCACATCGTGCGCGCGGGCGATTGTCACCAGGCGGGCGAGATAGTCCCTCGGGGCGATAGTGCCCTGCGGATTGGCCGGCGAGGCGAGATAGATCGCCACCGTCCGGTTCAGCAGTTCCGGGGTCAGAGCGTCGAGGTCCGGCAGCCAGCCGCCGCCTTCGGGAAGCGGCAGCGGCACGCTCTCGCAGCCGGCGGCCTCGGCGCCGGCGCCATAGGCGGCATAGAACGGGTTCGGCAGCAGCACCCGGGGTGCCTTCTGCTTCTCGGGCGAAGCCAGCCTCCGGGCGAGGATGGCGGCCGAGAACAGGCCTTCGCGCGAACCGTTCAGCACCAGCACCTCGCGCTCGGGATCGAGCGGGCGCGGCAGCGTATAGCGGCGCGCGCTCCAGTCGGCGGCGGCCTTGCGGAAAGAAGGCAGGCCCTTGCCGGCGGGATAGCGGCCGAAGCCGGAAAGATTGGCGGCGAGCACCTCGCCGACGAAGCCCGGCATGGCGTGCTGCGGCTCGCCGACGGCAAGGCTGAGCGCCGGCTTGCCGGGCGCGATATCGGCCAGCAGCTCGGCGAGGCGGACGAAAGGCGAGCGCGCCGCCGGCCCCGCATCCACGACGGGCGGGCGGTCTATGCTGTTGGCGGGCACGGCCTTGGTCTCACTCAACGCGACGCTCACACGCTTTTATTGGCCCGGCGACCTTAACCAACCGGGGTAAAGGCGCCCTTAACCATGGCCGGCATGGGAACGGCGCAGGGCGGCGGAACCAAGGCGATCAGGATCGTGTCCACAGGACGCTTGTCCGAAGCCCCTTTCCCCAATGCCGTCATCCCGGCCGGAGCCCGCAGGGCGGAGAGCCGGGATCGCGTGAAGTCCCGCGCAACACCTTCCTGCGATCCCGGATATGGCCTTGCGGCCGTTCCGGGATGACGAATAGTGGCCGAAAACAAAAGGCCCCGGTCTTGCGACCGGGGCCATGGGCCTGGCAGCGGCGCGCGACGCGCCGCGGCCCGGGAGGATCTCAGGAGTGGTAGGCCCGCTCGCCGTGATCGGTGATGTCGAGGCCTTCGCGCTCGCGCTCCACCGACGGACGCAGTCCGACGATGATGTCGACGATCTTGTAGAGGATCGCCGAGCCGACGCCCGACCACACCAGGGTGATGAGCACGGCCTTGACCTGCGCCGTCACCTGGGTGGTCATGTCGTAGGCCGCAACCGCGCCGGCGACATAGTCATAGATGCCGGTGCCGCCGAGGTTGGGATCAACCAGGATGCCGGTGCCGATGGCGCCGAAGATGCCGCCCACGCAGTGCACGCCGAACACGTCGAGCGCATCGTCATAGCCCAGCGCATTCTTGATGCTGGTGCAGAAGATGAAGCAGACGACGCTGACGCCGAGGCCGAGGATCAGCGAGCCCATGATGCCCGCAAAGCCGGCCGCCGGGGTGACGGCGACGAGGCCCGCGACGGCACCGGAGACCACGCCGAGCATGCTCGGCTTGCCCTTGACGATCCACTCGACGAACATCCACGACAGCGCCGCGGCGCAGGTCGCGATGAAGGTGTTCATCATGGCGAGCACGGTGAGCGGAGCGGCTTCGAGGTTCGAGCCGGCATTGAAGCCGAACCAGCCGACCCACAGCAGGGAGGCGCCGATCATGGTCATGGTCAGCGAGTGGGGCGGCATCAGTTCCTTGCCGTAGCCGGTGCGCTTGCCGACCAGCAGGGCGCCGACGAGACCGGCGATACCGGCATTGATGTGCACCACGGTGCCGCCGGCGAAGTCGATGGCGCCGAGCGAGAAGATGTAGCCGGTATCCGACAGCACCGCGTCGAGGGCGCTCTGGGCGGCCTGCTTGGCGGCCGGGTCGGTGGCGGCGGCAAGGGCCTTGGCAGCGGCGTCAACCGCGTCCGGTCCGGCCCAGTACCACACCATGTGGGCCATCGGGAAATAGATGAAGGTGACCCAGAGCGGCACGAACAGCACCACCGCGGAGAACTTCACGCGCTCGGCGAAGGCGCCGACGATCAGCGCCGGGGTGATCATGGCGAAGGTCATCTGGAAGGCGATGAACACCAGCTCCGGAATGGCGACGCCGACCGAGAAGGTCGCGCCCAGCGATTCCAGGCCGACGCCGTGCAGGAACGCCTTGGAGAAGCCGCCGACGAAGGGCGAACCACCGGTAAAGGCCAGGGAGTAGCCGTAGAGCACCCAGATGATGCCGACGATGCTAACGGTGTAGAACACCTGCATCAGCACCGAGAGCATGTTCTTGCCGCGCACCAGACCGCCATAGAACAGCGCAAGGCCAGGAACCGACATCATCAGCACGAGGATGGTGGAAACCATCATCCAGGTCGTGTCGCCCTTGTTGATGGTCGGCCCGGGGGCCGCGGCCGGCGCCGCCACCGCGGCGTCCTGGGCGTGGGCGGCGGCTGCCACCAGCGCCACTGCCGCCAGCACGGGAAGCCCCGCGCTTATCCATTTCTTCATCGTCATGAGTTGAATGCTCCGTCGCAATCTGGATGTCGGATCAATGGCGCTGGTTCAGAGGGCGTCGACGTCGGTCTCGCCGGTGCGGATGCGCACCGCCTGGTCGATGGCGTAGACGAAGATCTTGCCGTCGCCGATCTGGCCGGTCTTGGCCGAGGCGGTGATCGCCTCGATGACCTTTGCAACCTGATCGGAAGCCACGGCCACCTCGATCTTGAGCTTCGGCAGGAAGCTCACGGCATATTCGGCGCCGCGATAGATCTCGGTGTGCCCTTTCTGCCGGCCATATCCCTTGACCTCGGTAACGGTCAGTCCGTGCACCCCAATGCCGGTGAGCGCATCCCGGACTTCCTCAAGCTTGAAGGGCTTGATGATAGCCATGACGATTTTCATGGGTTCCTGTCCCCGCTTGCCCCGAGCCGAAATACGCCGGCCAGGGGTGTTTCATGTCGGACTCGGCCAGGCGGGTTTTTGGAGACCCTTCGGACAAGCCGGCACCGAGGAATTCAAGTCGCGTGCCAAGCGAGGGAAATGAAGCGTTTCCAGTGGTTCGCAGGCCGTATCAACCAGCCGGCCGTGGGCGCTTTGCCACAAACCGGCCACATCGCAGCGATCGACGCTGCTTAATTATTCATCGCCACAACGAACAGGCGAATCGGCAAGATTATAAAATGATCAATCGCCTATTTACTAGGCAAAACCGCAACCGGGCGTATCAGCCCTTCCTGCGCCACCGACGCGACGAGGCGCCCGCCCCGGTCATAGATCAGCCCACGCGCCAGCCCGCGCGCGCCGCCGGCAAACGGACTGTCCTGGGCATAGAGCAGCCAGTCATCGACGCGGAACGGTCGATGCAGCCACAACGCGTGGTCGAGGCTCGCGCCCTGAATGTTGTCGCCGAGCACGCTGTTGCCGTGCGTGACCAGCGCGGTCTCCAGCAGCGTCATGTCGGAGGTGTAGGCCAGTACCGCCCGATGCAGCCCCGGATCGTCGGGCAGTTCGCCCGCGGCTCGGAACCAGACATACTGCACCGGCTCGCGCGGCGGCGTGCCGGTGTAGTGGCCGAGGCTCACCGGCCGCAACTCCACCGGGCGCGGGCGCGTCCAATAGGTCCTCACCCGTTCGGGCAGCTTGGCGAGCATCTCCTGCGGCAGGTCCGCGACGCTCGTCAGCGCTTCCGGCGGGGGCACCCCCTCGGGCAGCGGCAGCTGGTGCTCGAAGCCGTCCTCGCGCTTGTGGAAGGAGGCGGACATCACGAAGATCGGCCGGCCGTGCTGGATCGCCACCACCCGCCGCGTGGTGAAGCTGCGGCCGTCGCGCACCCGCTCGGTCTCATAGATGATCGGCACCTGCGGATCGCCGGGCAGGATGAAATAGGCGTGCAGGGAATGGGCGTCGATGTCCTCCACCGTGCGCTGCGCCGCCACCAGCGCCTGCGCCAGCACCTGCCCGCCGAACACCCGCCCGACATGGGTGCGCCAATTGGTCGGCGCGTTGCGGGCGCGGAACAGATTGGTGTCCAGCGTCTCGAGATCGAGCAGGCTGACGAGTTCGGCAAGGGTGGACATGCGCGCTCCGGGAACTAGCCCGGCCATAGCCTGGCTATAGCCGCGCTTCCATTTTGCTTGGATGTTGCTACGGCATATGGTGCGGCCCGGACAATGGTACGAAGAGACATTCTGCCATGCAGAAAGAATTAGAGCGGCAGGATGTGGCGATCGCCGGCGGCGGCCTTGCCGGGCTGACGCTGGCGCTGGCCTTGCGCCACGGCCTCGGTGCGGACGCCCGCATCCTCGTCGCCGACCCGACCCTCGGCCGGACCGCAGGCGCCGACGACATGCGTGCCCATGATCTGCGCGCCTCCGCCATCGCCGCCGGCGCCCGGCGCCTCCTGGAGGCGCTCGGCGTGTGGGAGCGGATCGCCGGCGAGGCCCAGCCGATGCGCGCCATGGAGATCACCGACAGCAAGGTCGGTGATGCCGCGCGCCCGGTCTTCCTCGCCTTCGATGGCGATGTCGCACCGGGCGAGGCCTTCGCCCATATGGTGCCGAACGCTTTGCTGCAGGACGCGCTGACGGATGCCGCCCGCGCCAAAGGCATCACGCTGCATCCTGCGGGGATCGCCGATTTCACGTCGAAAGACGCCGGCATCGCGCTCACCACGGTCGACGGGGTGAAGCTTGCGGCCAGCCTGCTCTGCGCCTGCGACGGCGCCCGCTCCAGGCTGCGCGAGCGCGCCGGCATCGGCACCGTCGGCTGGACCTATCGCCAGTCCGCCATCGTCTGCACCGTCGGCCACGAGCGCGACCATGAAGGCAAGGCGGTGGAGCATTTCCTGCCCGCCGGTCCCTTCGCCTTGCTGCCCTTGACCGGCCGGCGCACCTCGATCGTCTGGACCGAGACCACCGAGACCGCAGGGCAAATGCTCGCTCTGCCGCCGGCCTTCTTCCATGACGAACTGGAACGCCGGTTCGGCCTCCAGCTCGGCACGATCACCGTGCTCGACAAACCCCGCGCCTTCCCGCTCGGCTTCCAGATGGCCCGGCGCTTCATCGCCGACCGGCTGGCGCTGGTGGGGGATGCCGCGCACGCCATCCACCCGATCGCCGGCCAGGGGCTGAACATGGGGCTGCGCGACGTCGCCGCGCTTGCGGAGGCGGTGACCGACGCCGCCCGGCTCGGCCTCGATATTGGCGGGCCGGACGTGCTGGAGCGCTACCAGCGCTGGCGGCGCTTCGACACGCTGGCCATGGGGGTGGCGACCGACGGGCTGAACCGGCTGTTCTCCAACCGCTCCGACGTGCTGCGTCTCGCCCGCGATGTCGGGCTCGGGCTGGTGGAGCGGCTACCGCGCCTGAAGGACGCCTTCATCCGCGACGCCGCCGGCCTCACGGGCGCGGTGCCCAAGCTGATGCGCGGCGAGGCGCTTTGACCCCAAGTCGTCATCCCGGCCGAAGGCGAAGCCGCAGAGCCGGGATCGCGTGAAGTCCCGCGCAACACCTTCTTGCGATCCCGGATCGGCCGTTCCGGCCGTCCGGGATGACGGCCTGGTGGGATAGGATCAGCGCTTGCCGACTTCGCTCTCGTCGAGCGGACGCGCCTCGTCGGCAAGCATGATCGGGATGCCATCGCGGATCGGATAGGCGAGCCGTGCGCTGCGCGAGATCAGCTCGTGCTTCTCGCGGTCATATTCCAGCGTGCCCTTGGTCACCGGGCAGACCAGTAGCTCGAGCAGCTTCGGGTCGAGCGCATAGCCGGCATGGGCGGGCGTGACGGCGGGATCGGTGTTCATGACAGTTCCGGCATTGGACAAGGCGATGGGCAAGGCACGCCTGACATTCGCATCCGCACATGTCAGAAGAAAGTCATCTTCCGCCGCACCCGGTGTCATGGATCCGTCGCTCGACCTCGCCCCCGAACCGCGCCTCAATGGCGAAACCGTGCAGCAATGGGCATTCCGCCGCCTGCGCCGCACCGTCATGTCCGGCCGCTTCCCGCCGGGACGTGCCGTCACCATACGCGGCCTCGCCGAAGCGCTCGGCACCTCGCCGACACCGGTGCGCGAAGCCCTGCGGCGGCTGGTGGCGGAGCGCGCGCTGGTGCTGCTCGACAATCGCCGCGTTCGTGTACCTGAGATGACGGCGCAGCGCTTCGAGGAACTGGTGGCGGTGCGCACGCTTCTGGAGACCGAAGCGGCGGCGCGCGCCTTGCCCAGTGCCGACCCCGCCTTCCTCGGCCGGCTCGCCGGCCTCAACCGCGCCTCAGACCAGGCGGTCGCCGACGGCGATGTCGAGGCGATGATCGAAACCAATCTCGCCTTCCACGCCGCGCTCTACGGTTCGCCGCCGGACAATGTGCTGCTGCCGCTGATCGAATCGGTCTGGCTGCAGATCGGCCCGTTCATGCGCATGGCGCTGGCCGATCTCGACCGCCATTATCCGGTGGACCGCCACGCCGAGGCGCTGAGCGCGCTGGAAGCCGGCGACGAGCCGGCGCTGCGCCGCGCCATCGAGGCCGACATCCGCGACGGCATCGGCCACTTGCAGGCGCAGTTGAAGTGAAGGGAGATTCCCTCTCCCCGTTGGGGAGAGGTGGCCCGCGAAGCGGGTCGGTGAGGGGGAGCACGGCCGAGAACGCCCCTCACCCCAACCCTCTCCCCGACGGGGAGAGGGAGTGAGCCGGCCTCGAAGCACGCAGGCGCGTTCAGCCCGTCGCCTTGAGCGCCGGCGTGCCGCGCCGCCGTTCGGCGGCGAGCCGGGCTTCTGCGCCGAACGCGATGAACAGCCCGGTCGACAGCCGGTCCTGCCAGAAGCGCCATTCCGGATGCCATTGCACCGCCATGGCAAAGCCGGGCGCGTCCTTCACCCGGAACGCCTCGACCAGGCCGTCATCGGCCTGCGCCTCGATGATGGCGCTGTCCGCCAGCCGGTCGATGCCCTGGCCGTGCAGCGAGTTCACCGTCCAGCGGTCGGCGCCGGCGAGCCCGGCCAGCAGGCCGCCGGGCGTCAGCGCCACCTCGTGCGCCGGCCCGTATTGCTCGTCGATGGAGCGCGTCGCGTCCTCACGATGGTCGAAATGCCCCGGCTGCTCGTACACCTTCTGGTGCAGGCTGCCGCCGAGCGCGACATTCATCTCCTGGAAGCCGCGGCACACGCCGAGGATCGGCACGCCGCGCGCGATGGCGGCGCGGATCAGCGGCAGCGAGAGGTCGTCGCGAAAGGGATCGGACGGCAGCGGCGGGTTATAGGCCGCCGCGCCATAATGCGTCGGCGCAACGTTCGACGGGCTGCCGGGCAGGAAGATGGCGTCGACCAGTTCGAAGATCTCCTCCAGCACCAGGCGCTCCGGCGCCATGTCGCCGTCCACCGCCGACATCTGCCCGGGCAGCAGCACCGGCAGCGCCTGCGCACCACGCGCCACCGCATAGAGATACTTCTCGGTCACGCCAGGAGGACGTGGCCGCCGCTTGCCTTCACGTCGCTGACGACGCCGATCACTGGACGCATCATGGTGCCCTTGCACTGGTTGGCGCGGATGTGGCCCCGCCGATCGGCGCTGTCAACCGCGTGACTTGCCGTCGGCCGCCACGGGCGGGTAGAACCGCGCCATGCCAGACAACACGCCCCTCTCCCGCGATGAACTCCTCGCCCGGCTCGACGAGCTCGGCATCGAGGCGACCACCATCGACCATCCGCCGCTGTTCACGGTGGAGGATTCGCAGACGTTGCGCGGCGACATCCCCGGCGGCCACACCAAGAACCTGTTCCTGAAGGACAAGAAGGGCAGGATCTTCCTCGTCGTGGTCGAGGAGGAGACCCGCGTCGACCTCAAGTCGCTGCATATTCCGCTCGGCGCATCGAGCCGGCTCTCCTTCGGCAGCGCCGAATTGCTGGAGGAGGTGCTGGGGGTGAAGCCGGGCGCGGTCACCGCCTTCGGTCCGGTCAATGACACCACTGGGCGCGTCACCGTGGTGCTCGACGCCGAGCTGATGCGCGAGGAGCTGGTCAATTGCCACCCCTGGTGAATACCTCCACCACCACGCTGCGAAGCGCCGACCTCTTGCGCTTCCTGCGCGCCACCGGCCATGAGCCGCTGGTGATGGAAATTCCCCGCCGCGCCGAAGAAGCTGAACCCGCCGGTGAGGCGTGAAAGAGTTGCATTTGCACGGCGACGAACCATCTTAGGCGCGAACGCGCGGTAGAATTTCGAGGAAGAACCATGCTGCTGAACCAGCCCGCCACTCCGGGCGATGCCTCGCCCGCCGCCGACGATATGGTGATTGACACCACGACCCGTACCTTCATGAAGGATGTGGTCGAGGAATCCCGCAAACGCCCGGTTCTGGTGGATTTCTGGGCCCCCTGGTGCGGGCCCTGCAAGACCCTCACGCCGGTCATCGAGAAGGTGGTGCGCGCCGCCAAGGGCAAGGTGCGCCTCGCCAAGATGAACACCGACGAGCACCCGGCCGTCGCCCAGCAACTCGGCATCCAGTCGCTGCCAACGGTCTATGCCTTCGTCAACGGCCAGCCGGTCGACGGCTTTACCGGCGCGCAGCCGGAGAGCCAGGTGCAGGCGCTGGTCGACCGCCTCGCCGGCGGCGCGGCCGGACCCGATCTCAAGGAATTGCTGGAGAGCGGCGAAGCGGCGCTGGCCGAAGGCGATGCCGCGGGCGCCATCGAGGTGTTCGCCCATGTGCTCGGCGAAGAGCCCGGCAACGTCAAGGCAATCGCCGGCATCGCCCGCGCCCAGCTTGCCGCCGGCTCGCTCGAACAGGCCAAGGCGACGCTCGCCACCGTGCCGGAGAGCGGCGTGAATGACGCCGCCGTGGCCGCTGCCCGCGCCGCCATCGAATTGGAGGAAGCAGCCGCTTCGCTCGGCGATGCCGGCGAATTGCAGGCCAGGGTCGCCGCCAATCCGCTCGACCACCAGGCTCGCTTCGACCTCGCTTTGGCGCTGAACGCCCGCGGCAAGCGCGAGGAGGCGATCGACGAATTGCTCGCCATCGTGAAGAAGGACCGCACCTGGAACGATGACGGCGCGCGCAAGCAGCTGGTGCAGCTCTTCGAGGCGTGGGGTCCGACCGACGAGTTCACGCTGCTTGGCCGGCGCCGGCTGTCCTCCATCCTGTTCGCCTGAAAACCAATACGCGACCTCATCCTGAGGTGCGAGCGCAGCTCGCCTCGAAGGATGCTCAAGCAGAAGACGGCCATCGGGACGGACATCCTTCGAGGCCGCTTCGCGGCACCTCAGGATGAGGTCGTAATGTAGGAACGAGTCCTTCGCCCATCCCGGGCGCAGGAACAGGCTGCGGGGGGACGCCGATGCCGATCAATCGCCCGTATCGCGGGCCCGACGAGTTGCCGGCACTCATCCCGCTGTTCCCGCTCGACGGCGCGCTGCTGCTGCCGCGCTGCCAGCTGCCGCTCAACATCTTCGAGCCGCGCTATCTCGCCATGGTGGACGACGCACTCAAGGGCGAGCGGCTGATCGGCATGGTGCAGCCGGATCCGGACGCCAATACGCGGAGCGTGCCGTCGCTGGCGGCGGTCGGCTGCGTCGGCCGCATCACCGAACTCGCCGAGAGCGGCGACGGGCGCTATTTGATGAACCTCACCGGCATCGCCCGCTTCCGCATCGTGCGCGAGCTCGGCGCCCTGGCGGCCTACCGCCAGGCGCAGGTGGACTATGCCTTCACCGATGATTTCACCCCGAACACCGGCGCCGACGCGGTGGACCGCAAGGGCCTGCTGCGCACGTTCGCCGACTATTTGAAGGCCAAGAGCCTCGATGCCGACTGGGACAGTGTCAACCAGGCGCCCAACGAGGCGCTGGTGAATGGCCTGTCGATGATGGCGCCGTTCGGCCCGCGCGAGAAGCAGGCGCTGCTTGAGGCGCCGGACCTGAAGACCCGCGCCGATATCCTGGTCGCGGTGACCGAGATGGCTCTCGCCCGCACCACCGACGAAGGCGAGGGCCCGCTACAGTAGTAAGCCTCGCCAGAAGGCGTCATCCCGGCCCCACGGATCTTGCCTGCGGCAAGCCCGAGGACAGGCTCCGCGCAGCGTAGAGCCGGGATCGTTGTCAGCAAGAAGCGCGCGCTCGTCACGCGATCCCGGATCGGCGCTGTGCGCCGTCCGGGATGACGACTGGACTTCCTACTCTGCCGCGACCGGCCGGGGCGGCAGATGCGGCAGCGGGTGCGGCCCGGCCACCACCTGACCGCCTGGGGCCGCAACATGCTCCTCCGGCTCGTCGCGCTCGCCGACGAAGCGGCCGAACAGGCGGCCGGCAATGCGGCGCACATCGTCCATCAGCGTGAACACCGCCGGTACGAACACCAGCGACAGCACGGTCGAGGCGATCAGCCCGCCGATCACCGCGATCGCCATCGGCGCGCGGAAGGCGGCACCCTCGCCGAGGCCGGCGGCGGACGGCAGCATGCCCGCGGCCATGGCGATAGTGGTCATCACGATGGGCTGCGCGCGCTTGTGGCCGGCATCCATCAGCGCCGTGGTGCGGTCCTTGCCCTCCTTCATCGACTCGATGGCGAAGTCGACCAGCAGGATGGCGTTCTTGGTGACGATGCCCATCAGCATCAGGAAGCCGATCACCACCGGCAGCGTCATCGCGTTGTTGGTGAGCAGCAGCGCCACGAAGGCGCCGCCCACCGAAAGCGGCAAGGCGACCAGGATGGTGATGGGCTGCAGCACGTCGGCGAACAGCAGCACCAGCACCGCCAGCACCAGCATGATGCCGGCACCCATGGCGGTGGCAAAGCCGCCGAACACCTCGGCCATGATCTCGGCGTCGCCGGCTTCCTTCAGCACCACGCCGGTCGGCAGGTTCTTGGCCCCCGGCAGGGCATAGACCTCGGCCAGCGCCTCGCCGAGCTGGGTATTGCCGACCAGATCGGCCTCGATGGCGACGCGGCGCGCGCGGTCATAGCGGTCGAGGCTCGACGGGCCGACGCCGAAATTGAGGTCGGCAACCGAGGACAGCGGCACCGAGGCGCCCGACGCGGTACGCACCTTCAGCGTCTCGAAGGTGGAGAGATCGGCGCGCGCACCTTCGTCGAGCTGCACCCGGATCGGGATCTGGCGATCGCCGGCGGAGAATTTGGCGAGGTTCTGCGACACGTCGCCGATCGTGGCGATGCGCACCGTCTCGGCGATGTCGGCAACCGAGACGCCGAGCTCGGCGGCTTCCGCCAGCTTCGGCACCACACGCAATTCCGGCCGCTCCAGCGCAGCGGAGGTGACGACATTGGTGAGGCCCTTCACCTTGGCGCGCACCTCGCGCTCCAGCTCCAGCGCCGTCTTCTCGACCACCGCGCCGTCGGAGCCGGACAGGATGACGGTGAATTCGCGCCCACCCGGGCCGGCGCCGCCGCTGGCGCCGAAATTGAAGCGCAGGTCCGGCACTTGCGCGATCTCGTTGCGCATCCGCGTCTCGAATTCCTTCTGCGTCGCCTTGCGGTCGGCGCGGGGAACCAGATTGACGATCAGCGTCGCCTTGCGCACCTCGCCGGCCACCGCCGGCCCGCCGCCGGCGACGCCGGTGCCGGCGGTGACGAACACGCTGGAGACTTCGGGCTGCTGCTTGAACATGCGCGAGACCCGGTCGACCACGTCCTGCGTCGAGTGGATGGTCGAGCCGGGCGGCAATTCCAGCGCCAGCACCGAACGCGACACGTCGGCATTGGGGATGAAGCCGCTCGGCAGCAGGGTCGACAGGTACATCGAGCCGATGAACAGGCCGATGCCGCCGGCAATGGTGATCCAGCGATGCCGGATCGAGGAACGCAGCAGCGCGGTATAGCCGCGCATCACCAGGCTGTCCTCGGTCTCGCGATGGCCGTGGTCGCGCAGGAAATAGGCCGCGAGCATCGGGGTCAGCAGGCGCGCCACCAGCAGTGAGAACAGCACGGCGACCGCAACGGTGATGCCGAACTGCTTGAAATACTGCCCGGCAATGCCGCCCATGAAGGAGACCGGCATGAACACCGCGACGATGGTCAGCGTCGTCGCCACCACGGCAAGGCCGATCTCGTCCGCCGCCTCGATGGCGGCGCGATAGGGGGATTTACCCATGCGCATATGGCGCACGATGTTCTCGATCTCGACGATGGCGTCGTCGACCAGGATGCCGGTCACCAGTGTCACCGCGAGCAGGCTCACGCCGTTCAGCGAGAAGCCGAGCATGTCCATCACCCAGAAGGTGGGCAGGATGGAGAGCGGGATCGCCAGCGCCGAGACGATGGTGGCGCGCCAATCACGCAGGAACAGGAACACCACGATGACGGCGAGGATGGCGCCCTCGATCAGCGTGTGCATCGCCGACTGATAGTCGGCGTGGGTGTATTTCACCGTCGAATCGATCAGCGTGATGGTGACGTCGGGATGCCGAGCCTCGAGCTTGCGCAGCTCATCCTCGGCGTTCTGCGCGACGACGACGTCAGAAAAGCCCTTGGCGCGGTAGATGCCGAACGCCACCACCGGCTTGCCGTCGAGGCGCGCGAAGATGCGCGGCTCGGCGGCGCCGTCGGTCACGGTGGCGAGGTCGGCGAGCCGTACCTGCCGGCCCGAATTGGTGCCGCTGGCCGGCAGCGCGATACGGGTCTCGGCGAGGTCCTGCACGGTGAGCGCGCCGCCGAGCGTACGCACTGACTGCTCCTGCGTGCCGATCTCGCCGCGCCCGCCGGCGAGGTCGACATTGGTCGCCGCCAGCTGGCGATTGACGTCGGCCGCGGTGACGCCGAGCGAGGCGAGCTTGTCGGGATCGAGGGAAATACGGATCTCGCGATCGACACCGCCCTCGCGTTTCACCTGCGCGACGCCGCGCACGCTTTGCAGCGCGCGGATCACGGTGTCATCGACGAACCAGGACAGCTCCTCCGGCGACATGTTCGGCGCCGAAGCGGCGTAGGTGACGATCGCCATGCCTTCGACATCGACGCGCTGGATCAGCGGCTCCTCGATGCCTTTCGGCAGTTCCGTGCGGATCTTCGATACCGCGTCGCGCACGTCGTTCACGGCGCGGTCGACCTGCGTCTCCAGCTGGAACTCGATGGTGGTGATCGAGGTGCCTTCGGAGATCGAGGAGGTGATGTGCTTCACCCCCTGCACGCCCGAGACCGTGGTCTCGACACGCTTCGTCACCTGCGTCTCCAATTCGCTCGGCGCAGCGCCGGGCTCGGTGATGGTGACGGTGACGATCGGCAGGTCGATATTCGGCATGCGCGTGATCGGCAGCTTGTCGAAGGTGAACAGACCAAGCGCGGTCAGCACCACGAACAGCACGATCGAGGGTATGGGCTTGCGGATCGCCCAGGCCGATATGTTGAGTGCCATAGCTCAGGCTCCGGAAGCACCAGTGGCCGGCACCGGCGTCACCCGGTCGCCGTCGCGCAGGAAGCCGGCGGCGCGGGCGACGACGATCTCGCCCTCCTTGACGCCCTCGGTGATCTCGATGACGCCCTCGCCCTTGAGGCCGGTCTTCACGGTGCGCACGCGCACCGTCTCGCCGTCGACGACCAGTACGAACGCGCCCTCGTCGCCGAACTGCACGGCGGATTGCGGCAGCGCCACGCCCTCGCGCTGGGCGATCTCGATGACGCCGCGGCCATAGGCGCCCGGGCGCAGGCGCTTGTCGTCGGGCAGCGCGACGGCGACGCGGGCGAGGCGGGTGGCGGGGTCGACCTTGGCACCGACGAGGCGGATGGTGCCGATCACCGGGGTCTCGAAGCCGGCGGGCGTCACCGCCACGGTGAAGCCGGGCGCGATCCGCGGCAGCATGGATTCCGGCACATCGGCATCGAGGTCGATGGCGCCGTCCTTCACGATGCGGAACAGCGGCTCGGTATTGGCCGAGAGCACGATGGC
This sequence comes from Starkeya sp. ORNL1, assembly GCF_012971745.1. Taxonomy (NCBI): domain Bacteria; kingdom Pseudomonadati; phylum Pseudomonadota; class Alphaproteobacteria; order Hyphomicrobiales; family Xanthobacteraceae; genus Starkeya; species Starkeya sp. ORNL1. The sequence continues at coordinate 4,476,167 of NZ_CP048834.1, read as the reverse complement.
GCCGAGGCGCGCGGCGCGGGCCGAGACGATGCCGGCCTCCGGCGCCTTGATGTCGGTGCGGGCGATGCGGACCTCGATCTCGGCACGCGCGGCGGCGACCTGCTTCACGTCGGCTTCCGCGGCGACCACCATTTCCTCCGCGGCGACCACCTGGGCCGCGGTGACCTTCACCGCGCGCTCGCGCTGGTCCAGCACTTCCTGCGAGGTGGCGCCGGTCTTGCGGAGCGTGCGGGCGCGCTCGACCGAGGCTTCCGCCTCGACCTGCTGCGCCTTGGCCTGTTCCAGCGCCGCCTTCTGCTGGGCGATGGCCGCAACCGCCTTGGCGGCGTTCGCGGTGTTCTGCGCCAGCAGCGTGTCGAGCATGTCGCGCGACAGCCGCGCCAGCACCTGGCCCTTGGCGACGCGGTCGCCCTCGTCGGCGAAGATCTCGACGATGCGGAAGCCGTCGATCTCCGGACCCACCATGATCTCCTCGCGGGGCACCAGCGTACCGGTCACCGGCAGGCGCTCGGCGACGGTGCGCCGCGTCGCCGGGACCACCGACACGGAGACGCCGCGCGCCCGCTCGGGCGTGACGGGCGCGGTGGCCTGCGCCGGCTCGGTGACCCCGAACCCGGCCGGCAGCCGGTCGCGGAACACATAGGCGCCCGCGGCGCCGACGACGGCGATGGCGGCGAGCGTGAAGAGGAAGCGGCGGGCGCTCATGATTGGGTGTCCACAAATGCGGATTGCGGTGCCAGCATGCGAGTGAGCAGCACGCCGAGCCCAGGCAAGGCGTCGAGCAAGGCGCCAGGCGCCTCGAGATTGTTGCGGATCTGCATCCCGTCGCCGAGCGACTGGATCAGCAGCAGCACGCTGTCGAGATCGAGGTCGCGGGCGATCTCGCCGCGCTCCTGGCCCTTGACGAGGGCGCTGCGCATGGCGGTGTTCATCTCCGCCTCGACTTCCTCGAACATCGCCCGGAGCTTGTCGTTGCGCGCCGCCTCGGCGGCGACCTCTGGGCCGAGATCGGCGCAGACGAAAGGCAGTTCGCCGGAGAACAGCTTGCGGCCCATCTCCAGCAGGCCGCCGACGAAGGACGGCGCCCGGTCGAGCTCCTCGAACAGGGCGACGCGCGCGCTGCGTTCCTCCTCGACGATGGCGATGATGATCGCTTCCTTGGAGGGGAAATAGCGATAGAGCGCGCCGGGACTCATCTCGGCGGCGGCGCAGATCACGTGCATCGAGGTGGCGTGGAAGCCGTTGCGGGTGAAACACTGCGCGGCGGCGTCGAGCACACGGCGGCGCGGGCTTGGCCGCTCAGCCTTGCCTTTCGCTTCGGCGATCTCGGCAATAGCGGTCATCGACCATCCCTGATGCGCGCCCAGGAAGCTGGAGCGAACGTTCGTTCGCATTACGCAAGGGATGTGGCAAAATCAAGAGCGAACGTTCGTTCGCATCGGAATTACCGCCGCCGCGGAGTGGCCGTCAGGCGAGTCTGAAGGGGGGAATAGGCTGGGCGCTCGCGGAAACGCCCCCCTCCCCGGCGCTCCCCCGCAAGCGGGAGAGGGGAAGAAGATGCGGCCGGCTTATCCGCCCCGGCTGGCCCTGAGCGCCACCAGCCGTGGCGCGAATTCCTTCACCACGCGGTCATAGACGGCACGCTTGAACGGGATGATGAGTTCGGGCGTGTTCTCCAGCCGCTCCCAGCGCCAGGCGGTGAATTCCGGCTTGTGATGGCCGCCGCCCGGCTGCCGCACATTGATCTCGTCGTCATCGCCGGTGAAGCGCAGCGCGATCCATTTCTGGGTCTGGCCGCGATACCTGCCCTTCCACGCCTCCTCGGCGACCGGCTTCGGCAGGTCATAGGCGAGCCATTCCTCGGCCTCGGCGATCGGCGTGGTCGAGCGCACATTGGTCTCCTCATAGAGCTCGCGGATCGCGGCCTCCATGGGGGTCTCGCCGGCGTCGATGCCGCCCTGCGGCATCTGCCAGCTATGGGTGGCATCGACATGCTCCGGCCCGCCAATGCGCTGGCCCATGAAGACCAGGCCGTCGCGATTGACCAGCACCACGCCGACGCAGGGGCGATAGGGCAGCTCTTCGAACGGGATCTTTTCGCGCGCCATGAACCGATCTCCGGGAAGGAGGCGAACCGGGGAGGCTATTCTAGAACGGAAAATGCAGCAGCGACGGCGGAGGGCGCCGTCAGCGCACCACGGCGGGCGCGGTGTCGATGCTGGCGGCGGCCGGCATGATGCCGCCGGTCGGCGCGTCGTCGTCGGTATCCGGGCCGAGCATGACGGTCTCGCGCTTGCCAGTCTTGCCGTCGATGATGGTGACGCTGCGCTGGATGGTAACCGGCGCGCTCGCCAGCGGCTCGTCCCGCAGGTCCTGGCGCAGCACCGGCGCGTCGGCCGAGACCGCGGCGGCAGCGGGAGAGGCGAAATCGATCGCCACCGGCGCCTCGGCCGGAGGACTGCGCAACGAGTACCAGCCGACCCCGCCGGCAAGGATGGCAAGGGCAGTCAGGCCGAATACCGCCACCGCGGCATGGTTGCAGGCACGATCGTGCTCAGCGGTGTCAAGGCCGAGCGGAGCGTCAAGCTCGTTCATTGCGAACGTTTTCCATGCGAATCGACGCCGAACGTATGGCGCCGGACCAAGGCAGGATCGGGGCAGAACCAGCCGGCAATCAAAAGCATGTTGTGCAAAAGTTGGAAGGCCTTTGCGCTCAGAATATGCTTCAACCTATTGAATCTAGAGCCTTATCTTCTCGCTCGGATGATTCCATCCGAGCGGATAGGGCTCTGGTACGCGGCAAAAAGGCCCCGCCGGTGTTGCGGCGGGGCCTCATTTTCTGCGTTCCGTCAGTTCGGGACCGCGGCCTTCGGATCGGCCGGATAGGCGGCATTCTTCTGCACGCCGTGCATCAGGTCGACGGCCAGCTTGAGCTGGGTGTCGTCCTTCGGATCCGGCGGAACATAGGCCGGCGAGCCGGTCTTCTCGTCGTCGCCGTTCTTCAGGTGGCCCTTCAGCGAGGCCTCGCCGCGCGTGGTGTCGACGCCGGCGGCCTCCGCCTTCTCCTTCACGTCGGCCGGCACATCCTGCACCAGCTCGATGTCGGGCTGGATGCCCTTGGCCTGGATCGAGCGACCCGACGGCGTGTAGTAGCGCGCCGTGGTCAGCTTGATCGCGGCATTGCCGGAGACCGGGATCACGGTCTGCACCGAGCCCTTGCCGAAGGAGAGCGAGCCGAGGATGGTCGCCCGCTTGTGATCCTGCAGCGCGCCGGCGACGATCTCGGAGGCCGAGGCGGAGCCGCCATTGACCAGCACGATCACCGGCTTGCCCTTGGCGAGGTCGCCCGGACGGGCGTTGCGGCGCTCGGTCTCGTCGGCATTGCGGCCGCGGGTGGAGACGATCTCGCCGCGCTCGAGGAAGGTGTCGGACACCTCCACCGCCTGGTCGAGCAAACCGCCCGGATTGTTGCGCAGGTCGATGATGTAGCCCTTCAGCTTGTCCTCGCCGATCTGCTTGGCAAGCGTCTCCATCTGCTCCTTCAGGCCCTCGGAGGTCTGCTCCGAGAAGGAGGTGATGCGGACATAGGCAATGTCGTCACCCTCGACGCGGCCGCGCACCGACTTGATGTTGATGACGTCGCGCACCAGCGTCAGCTCGATCGGCTTGTCCGAGCCCTTGCGGATGATGGTCAGCTTGATCGGCGTGGAGACCGCGCCGCGCATCTTTTCCACCGCCTCGCTGAGCGACAGGCCCTTCACCTCGGTGTCGTCGAGCTTGGAGATCAGGTCGCCGGCCTGCACGCCGGCCTTGGCCGCCGGGGTATCGTCGATCGGCGAGACCACCTTGACGAGCCCGTCTTCCATCGTGACCTCGATGCCGAGCCCGCCGAACTGGCCGCGGGTCTGCACCTGCATGTCGCGGAAATTCTTCGCGTCCATATAGGTGGAGTGCGGATCGAGCGAGGAGAGCATGCCGTTGATGGCCGCCTCGATCAGCTTGGCGTCTTCCGGCTTCTCGACATAGTCGGCACGGACGCGCTCGAAGATGTCGCCGAACAGGTTGAGCTGCCGATAGGTATCGGAGGCGGCCGCCATGGCCGTGCCGGGCTCCAGTATCAGCCGCGGTTGGGAGGCGCCGACGGCGATCAAGGCGCCAGCCGCCGCGCCCATCAGAAATACAGTCGTCCTACGCATCATCCGCGTACCTTCTCGCTTTCGCTCGTCGCCCACCAAGGCGTTGGGTCTATCGAATCGCCGTCCTTGCGGAATTCGACATAGAGAATGGGTTGGGCGGTTCCGAGGCCGACCGACGATGCCAGGCGCGGTCCTTGCCCCATGACCGCCACCGGTTCGCCTGACAGCACGAACTGTCCCAGTTCCACCGTTATCTTATCCATTCCCGCCAAAAGAATATGGTATCCGCCGCCGGCATTGATGATCAATAGTTGGCCATAAGAACGGAACGGACCTGCATAGACCACCCAGCCGTCGCACGGTGCCGATACTTGCGCCTCCGGACGGGTGCCGAAGGTGACGCCCTTCTCCTGCCCGCCGAAGCCGTCTGACGTACCGAAAGCCTTTACAACCGAGCCACCGGCCGGAAGGTTCAGCGTACCGCGTGCATCGGCGAAAGCAATGCTTGGCGAAAGCCGGCCCGGATCCTGCAGCGCCGCAAGCTTGCCGCCGGGGCCTTGCTGTGGCTTGTTCTCCGCCGCTTTTGCAGCTTCTGCGGCACGTTTGGCAGCGGCAACCTCGGTCTCCATGCGCGCGAGGAGCTCGCGCACATTGCTCGCCTCGGCGGCCAGCGCCTCGGCGCGCTGCTGCTCGGTCTGCAGCGCAACCTCGCCATCGTCGAGATTCTTCTGGCGCTGCTCGACCAGCGCCGCGAGGCGCCGCCGCTCCTCGCCCATCGAGGCCTTCAATTCTGCGAGAGCATCGCGTTCGGCCGAGGCCTGCTTGCGCACCGCGTCGAGCGCCGCGAGGTCATTGACCAGTATCTCGGTCTCCCGCTTGAGCTCCGGCAGCACGGCGCCGAGTACCATTGCCGAGCGCACGGAATCGAGCGCGTCGTCGGGGCGCACCAGCAGCGCCGGCGGCGGATCGCGCCCCAGCCGCGCCAAGCCGCCCAACACTTCGGCCAGCACGCCGCGGCGGCTGTCGAGCGAGCGCCTGATATCGGTCTCCTGCCGCGTCAGCTCGAGAAGGCGCCCCTCGCTCTCATTCTGCTTCTGTTCGACGCCGCGAATCCGCGTGGCCGCGTCCAGCAGCGCCGTGGTCAGCCGCGCCCGGTCATCCTTGATGGCCGTGATCTCGGCCTTCAGCCGCTGCTGCTCGGCGGCGCTGCCCTTCATCTGCTCGCCGATCTGGTCGATGCGCTGCTTCTGCTCGGCGGCGCGGCGCGCGGCATCATCGGCCGGATCGGCCCAAGCCTTCGCCCCTGCCCCTACGCCAATGGCGAGGAGCGCGACGCCGGCGAGAGCCGAGAGCATCCGCGTGTCGGAGGAGCGCATGGAATCTAGATAGCGGCCAAGATCGTTAAGTCTGCATTAACCATAAGCCGACACTCCACCAGCAACAGCGCGGAGGATCGCCTCACGCCTTGTGGTAGGGGTGGCCTGCAAGAATTGTCGTCGCCCGGTAGATCTGCTCGGCGAGCATCACCCGCACCAATTGGTGCGGGAAGGTAGCCCGGCCGAAGGCGACCATGCGGTCGGCCCGCTCGCGCGCCACATCCCCCAGCCCGTCGGCACCGCCGATCAGGAAGGAGAGCGCTCGCACGCCGCGGTCACGCAACGCCGCCATGTCGGCCGCTAGGTCTTCGCTGGAGATTTCGGCGCCTTTAGGGTCGAGTGCCAGAACGGCGGTCTCTTCGCCCAAGGCGGCGAGGATGCCGGTGGCCTCTTCCGTCATGCGCTCGGCAGGCCGGCGCCCCGCGCTCTCGCCGATCTCGATCACATCGGGACCGCTGAGGCCAAGCGGGCGCCCGCCTTTGCGCGCCCGGTCGAGATAGCGATCGCAGAGTTCCCTTTCGGGACCGGACTTCATCCGCCCGACGGCAACGATGATGAGACGCACCGCGCGGCTCAGCCGCGCGACAGCTTCGGCGAGACGTCCGGACGTGCGCCCGACCACATCTTCTCGATATTGTAGAAGCCGCGCACTTCCGGCTGGAAGACGTGGACGATGACATCGCTTGCATCGATCAGCACCCAGTCGCAGGCCGGCAGGCCCTCGATCCGGATGTTTTTCACGCCACGCTGCTTCAGCGCCTCGACGATATGCTCGGCGACGGCGCCTACGTGGCGCTGCGAACGGCCGGAGGCGACCACCATGTAGTCGGCGATCGTCGTCTTGCCGCGCAGTTCGATGGTGACGATTTCCTCGGCCTTGTCGTCGTCGAGACGGGCCAGGATGGTGGCCAGGATCTCCTCGGCGTCGATGCGCGTTTCGGAGACCGGTGCAGGCGCCGGAGCGGAGGCGGCTGCGGAGAGCGCCAATATGGACAGGGGTCCGTTTCCTCTCTCATTCGCGTCCGACGGGCGGACCAATCCGGCCGCCGACGCTCCCCTAAGATAAGGTGTTCGGCCCTGGTTTTTCAACTGCCGGAAAAATCACCGGGTGGCGACCCGTTCCCGGCTGCCGCTTGGGCACGTATCTGCGTGGAGGAGAGCGGCGATTTGAGGCCATGCAGGTACACCCAGGCCGGCGGGCGCATCGACGCCAGGCATGGCGCGTCGCTCTCGTCGATTCGCCTGGAGGCCAGCGCCTTTGCGGCCGGGGCGCTCATCGCCGGGAAGGTCTCGCCCATGCGGTCGATCACCGCGATCGGCACCAGATCGGCAATGTCGCGCCAGCGCTGCCAGCGGTGGAAGCTGGCGAGATTGTCGGCGCCCATCAGCCAGACGAACCGCACCGCCGGATAACGCCGCACCAGCGCGGCCACCGTGTCGTAGCTGTAGCGGGTGCCGAGGCCGGCCTCGAGCCCGGTCGGCACCAGCAGCGGATGGTGCGAGACCGCGCGCGCCTTGGCGAGGCGTTCATTGAGCGAAGGCAGCGCATGATTGTCCTTGAGCGGGTTGCCGGGGCTGACCAGCCACCAGACCCGGTCGAGCCGCAGCCGCTTCAAGGCCAGCAGGCTTGCCGCGCGATGCGCCGCGTGCGCCGGATTGAACGAGCCGCCATAGAGCCCGATCCGCATCCCTGCCGCCAGCGGCGGAATCTTCTCCTCACCTCTCCCCGTGGGGGAGAGGTCGGCGCGGAACGCGCCGGGTGAGGGGGGAGGCGCACCCGTATTCATGGCGCAGTCCCCCTCACCCCAGCCCTCTCCCCCACGGAGAGAGGGAGCAAGCCAGCCGTCATCGTCACGGCCGGGTCTGGCCGGTGCCGTGCACCCGGTATTTGAACGAGGTCAATTGCTCGGCCCCCACCGGCCCCCGCGCATGCATGCGCCCGGTGGCGATGCCGATCTCGCCGCCGAAGCCGAACTCGCCGCCATCGGCGAACTGGGTCGAGGCGTTGTGCACCACGATGGCCGAATCGACCTCGGCCATGAACCGCGCCGCCGCCGCCGCGTCCTCGGTGAGGATGGCGTCGGTGTGATGCGAGCCATGAGTTTCGATGTGATGAATGGCCATGTCGAGCCCATCCACCAGCCGGACCGAGATGATGGCGTCGAGATACTCCGTCACCCAGTCGGCGTCGGTTGCGGGCTGTACCCGGGCGTCGGCCGCCTGCACCTCGGCGTCGCCGCGCACCTCGCAGCCGGCGTCGAGCAGCATCGTCACCAGAGGCTTCATATGGCTCGCCGCCGCCGAACGCTCGACCAGCAACGTCTCTGCAGCTCCGCACACACTGGTGCGCCGAAGCTTGGCGTTGCGCACGATATCGAGCGCCTTGGCGAGCTCGGCGGTATGGTCGACATAGATGTGCACCAGCCCTTCGAGATGCGCGAACACCGGCACCCGCGCCTCGTTCTGCACCCGCTCGACCAGGCTGCGGCCGCCCCGCGGCACGATGACATCGATGGACCCACCGAGCCCGGCCAGCATCTCGCCCACCGCGGCGCGGTCGCGGGTCGGCACCAGCTGGATCGCGTCCGCAGGCAGACCGGCCGAGACCAGCCCCTCGACCATCGCGGCATGGATGGCGCGGCTGGAATGGAAACTGTCCGAGCCGCCGCGCAGGATCACCGCATTGCCGGCCTTGAGGCAGAGGCTGCCGGCGTCCGCCGTGACATTCGGCCGGCTCTCATAGATGACGCCGACCACGCCGAGCGGGGTGCGCACGCGCTCCAGCTCCAGCCCGTTCGGCCGCGACCAGCGCTCCGTCACCGTGCCGACGGGGTCGGGGATCTCTGCGATCTCGGCAACGCCGGCGGCCGTCGCGGCGATGCGGGCCTCGGTGAGCGTCAGCCGGTCGAGCATCGAGGCGCCCATGCCGGAGGCACTGGCGGCGGCGACGTCCTCGGCATTGGCGGCGAGGATGGCCGGCACCGCCCTGCGGATCGCCTCCGCGGCGGCAAGCAGCGCCGTGCGCTTGGTCTCCGCGGGCGCCAGCGCGAGCACCCGGGCACTGGCACGGGCGCGCCGGCCGATCTCGCGCATCAACGCCGGAACGTCCTCACCCTCAATGGGGCGGAGATGGGAAGGCGCGGCGGACGAACTCGCGGCAGACATGGTGATAACTCTGCGACATCAACGGCGAAGCGGGCGCTTCTCTTAGCACAGACCGCGGCGGCTGCGCCAAGTTGTCCGCAGCTGCGGCCTGGTCGCGTTACCTCCGCCCTTGCCATTTTCGCCGCAACGTCCGATGTGACGGGGCGAACGAACCACGGCGGAGAGCCTGTTGCTGCTGCGAGCCTATGACATCGCGCTCGACGCCTTCTGGCGTTTCGTCGAGGACGACGGCTGGGCAATCGCGAGCCACATCGCGCTTTCCGCGCTGATGTCGCTCTTCCCGTTCCTGATCTTCGTCACCGCGCTCGCCGCCTTCTTCGATTTCAAGAACCTCGCCGACGAGACCGTCCAGCTGCTGCTGGAGGCCTGGCCGGCGCAGGTGGCGGCGCCGATCGGCAACGAGATCCGCAATGTGCTCACCCAGGTGCGCACCGACGTGCTGACCATCGGCGTGGTGCTGGCGGTCTACTTCTCCTCGAACGGCATAGAGAGCCTGCGCATCGGGCTGAACCGCGCCTATGGCGTGCGCGAGATGCGGCCCTGGTATCTCTTGCGCCTCGAATCCATCGGCTATGTGCTGGTCGGCGCCGCCGGGCTGCTGGCGCTGTCCTTTCTCGTGGTGCTCGGGCCGGTGCTGTGGCTCGCCGCGGTGCGCTGGGTGCCGGCGCTCACCCCGTTCGGCTGGATCATCACCTTCCTGCGCTATGCCGCGACCTCGGCGATCCTGATCGTCGCGCTGCTCGTCGCCCATATGTGGTTGCCCTCGGGCAGGCGGCGGCTCAGCGATGTCGCGCCCGGCATTTTGGTGACGCTTGGTCTCTGGCTTGCCGCCGGCGCTGCGTTCGGGCGCTATCTCGCGGAATTCGCCGGCAATTACGTCACCACCTATGCCGGCCTCGCGTCGGTGATGATCGCGCTGGTGTTCCTCTACACCACCGCCTCGATCTTCATCTATGGCGGGGAGCTGAACTCCGCCATCCGCCGCGCCCGCGAGGGCCGCTGAGCGATCACGATCGGCGCATGAAACTCCCGGCCGCTCCCGGCGTTTGACGTTCGCGGGAATCCGCCGTCGGCTAAGGAGAAATGCGGTGAGCCATCTGGGGACCAAGCTCGATGCCGGCGCCTGGGTCGTCGTCTGCGACGGCCGCAAGGCGCTGCTGCTGGCCAATATCGGCGACGAGCTCTATCCGAACCTGCGCACCTTCGAGGTGCACGAACAGGAAAATCCGCCAACCTCCCAACAGGGCAGCGATGCGCCGGGCCGGGTCCATGAATCCGCCACCGCCGCCCGCAGCGCCGTTGAGACCACCGACTGGCACGACCAGGCTGAGCGCGCCTTCCTGCGCCGCATCGTCGCCCGGCTCGACAAGGCGCTGCAGGCCGGCGAGACGCACGCCCTCATCATCGTCGCCCCACCGCGGGCGCTTGGCGTGATACGTCCGCTCTACACCCACGCCATATCCCGAGCACTCGCCGCGGAGGTCGACCGCGACCTGGTCAGGTTGCCGGTCTATGAGATCGAGAAGATGCTGGCGGCATGAGGATGCCGCCAATGCCGGTAGCCCGCCCCGCCGCAGCATCGTAGAAAGGGGCGCATGAAGCCGCTCTCCTTCTTCCGCCTCGTCGTCGCCGTCGGGCTCACCCTCGCCGTCGGCGCGGTCGGCTCGCTGGCCACCACGCCGCAGATCCCGACCTGGTATGCTGGTCTTGCCAAGCCGTCCTTCACGCCGCCGGATGCGGTGTTCCCCATCGTCTGGACCACGCTCTATGTGCTGATGGCGGTGTGCCTGTGGCGGCTGTGGGAAAAGCATGGGCCGAGCCCGGCGCGCCAACTCGCCCTGCTCTTGTTCTTCGTCCAGCTCGCGCTCAACGGCCTGTGGTCGCCGGTGTTCTTCGGGCTGGAGGCGATCGGCTGGGGGCTGGTCGTCATCATCGCACTTTGGCTGGCGATCCTGGCGACGATCTTCGCCTGCGCGCGCATCGACCGCATCGCTGCCTGGCTGCTTGCACCCTATCTGCTATGGGTCTCCTATGCGGCAGTGCTGAACGCAGCCATCCTGGCCATGAACCGAGCCGCGCAGGGATAGGGAGCCGCTCATGGACTTTGTCACCATCGCCAAGTTCGCGCTGATCCCGCTGGCGCTCGCCTCGGTGGCGACCGTGCTGTTCCTCGGCCTCCACAATATGGCGAAGGGCGGCTCGCCGGAGCGCTCGCAGAAGCTGATGCGCTGGCGCGTCTTCCTGCAATTCATCGCCTTCGTGCTGGTGCTCGGCACCGTCGCCCTGATGCACCGCGGCTAGAACGGACAGGCGCCATGGTCGTCCTCAACCGCATCTATACGCGCACCGGCGACGACGGCACCACCGCGCTCGGCTCCGGCGAACGGCGGCCGAAATACGACCTGCGTGTCTCTGCCTACGGCACGGTGGACGAGACCAACGCCGCCATCGGCGTCGCCCGGCTGCATCTCGCCGACCTGCCCGAGCTCGACGCCATGCTGGCGCGCATCCAGAACGACCTGTTCGATCTCGGCGCCGACCTCTCGACCCGCGACACCGGGGAACGCCTGGCCTATGAGCCGCTGCGCATCGTCGACGCGCAGGTGGACAAGCTTGAGCGCGACATTGACCGCGTGAATGCCGGCCTCAAGCCGCTGCGCTCCTTCGTGCTGCCGGCGGGCATGCCGGCCGCGGCGCATCTGCATGTTGCGCGCACCGTGTGCCGCCGCGCCGAGCGGCTCGCGGTCGAGCTGTCGCAGCAGGAATGCGAGAGCGTCGGCGCGCCTGCGATCCGTTACCTCAACCGGCTGTCCGACCTGCTCTTCGTCATGAGCCGCTACGTTAACGACAAGGGCGACGGCGACGTGCTGTGGGTGCCGGCGGCCGGCCGCGGGGAGTAATGGCGGCGACTAGCGTTTTCGCTGCGTACACTCCATCTTGTAGCCGGCCCCTGCACAACCGAGCCCGGCGATGTTCCTTCCTTTGAGCGACGACAACCCGCTGGAAGACGTGCGCCATGCCTATGTCAATTGGGCTATCATCGCCGCCAATGTGCTGATCTTCGTGCTGTTCCAGCATGGCTATGAGGCGCAGGTCGACACCGCCTCGGCCTTCGAATACGGCGCCATCCCCGCCGTGGTCAGCCGCACCGCCATCCTGCCGCCGGAACTGGTGCGACTGCCCGCCGAGCTGACGCTCGTCACCTACATGTTCCTGCACGGTGGCTGGATGCACCTCATCGGCAACATGGCCTTCCTCGCGGTGTTCGGCGACAATGTCGAGGATGCGCTCGGCCATGTGCGCTATGCCATCTTCTACCTCGCCTGCGGCGTGGTCGGCGGCCTCACTCACATCCTGATGCAGCCCGCTTCCGAGATTCCGCTGGTCGGCGCCTCGGCGGCGGTGGCGGGCGTGGTCGCGGCCTATCTGCTGCTGCACCCCAATGTCCGGCTCTGGGCGCTGATCTTCATGCGCATCCCGCTGCGCATCCCCGCAGTGTGGCCGATCAGCGCCTGGATCGTCTTCCAGGTGTGGAGCATCGCCACGTCCACCGACGACGGCACCGCCTTCTGGGCGCACATAGGCGGGCTCATCGCCGGCGCGGTCCTCGTCGTCTTCCTGCGCCGCAAGGGTGTGCCGCTCCTGGTGCGCACGCCGGATGGAACCCCGCCACCCGCGGCCGAATCCCCGCATTGACAGGGCGGAAGGTGGCCCATAGGTTGCCCGCATTCCCCTGAAGCTCGTCGGCCGCCGCGTCGCATTTGCCCGTTCGCCGGTCCTCCGACGGCGCGCCGCGAGTGCTGCCGATGAAGATACTCGTCCCCGTGAAGCGGGTGGTCGACTACAACGTCAAGATCCGCGTCCGTCCGGACGGGTCCGGGGTCGAGCTTGCCAATGTCAAGATGTCGATGAACCCGTTCGACGAGATCGCCGTCGAGGAAGCGCTGCGCCTCAAGGAGGCCGGCAAGGCGAGCGAGATCATCGCCGTCTCCATCGGCCCGGTGAAGACCGACGAAACCATCCGCACCGCGCTCGCCATGGGCGCCGACCGCGGCATCTGGGTGAAGACCGAGAGCGCCTCGGTCGAGCCGCTCGCGGTTGCCAAGCTCCTGAAGAAGATCGTCGAGGAGGAAGGCCCCTCGCTCGTCATCCTCGGCAAGCAGGCGATCGACGATGATTCCAACCAGACCGGCCAGATGCTCGCCGCGCTGCTCGGCTGGCCGCAGGCTACCTTCGCCTCCAAGGTGGTGGTGACCGACGCCGGCCTCGAGGTGACGCGCGAGATCGATGGCGGCCTGCAGATCGTCGCGCTGCCGCTGCCGGCCATTCTCACCACTGATCTGCGGCTCAACGAGCCGCGCTATGCCAGCCTGCCCAACATCATGAAGGCCAAGAAGAAGCCGATCGACGAGAAGACGCCGGAGACGCTCGGCGTCGATATCGCGCCGCGCCTCGAAGTGCTGACGACCTTCGATCCGCCCGGCCGCACCGGCGGCGTGAAGGTGGCCTCCGCGGCCGAACTGGTGGCGAAGCTCAAGACCGAGGCGGGAGTGCTCTAAAGATGGCGACGCTGCTGTTTGCCGAACATGACGACGCCACGCTGAATGCCGTCACCGCCAAGGCGCTCACCGCTGCCGTGGCGCTGGGCGCGCCGGTGCATGTGCTGGTGGCCGGCGGCAATGCCCGCCCCGCCGCCGAGGCCGCCGCCAGGCTCGACGGCGTCGCCGAGGTGCTGCTGGTGGATTCCCCGCTCTATGCGCACCGCCTCGCCGAGCCGCTCGCCGCGCTCGGGGTTGCGTTGGCCCCGAATTATGACGCCCTGCTCGCGCCTTCGAGCGCGACCTGGAAGAGCGTGATGCCGCGCATCGCCGCGCTGCTCGACGTCATGCAGCTCTCGGACATCTCCAAGGTGGTGGCGCCCGACACCTTCGAGCGCGCCATCTATGCCGGCAACGCCATCCAGCGCGTGCGCTCTTCCGAGGCGAAGAAGGTCATCACCGTGCGCACCGCGTCCTTCGCGGCGGCCGGTGAGGGTGGAGCCGCGCCGATCCGCGCCGTGGACCCGGCGGCCGACCCCGGCCTGTCGCGCTTCCTCAGCGAGAACATCGCCCATATGGACCGGCCGGAGCTCACCGCCGCCCGGCTCATCGTCTCGGGCGGGCGCGCGCTCGGCTCCTCGGAGAATTTTCACAAGCTGATCGAGCCGCTGGCCGATGCGCTGGGCGCCGCGGTTGGCGCTTCGCGCGCCGCGGTCGATGCCGGCTACGCCCCGAATGACTGGCAGGTCGGCCAGACTGGCAAGGTGGTCGCGCCGGAGCTTTATGTCGCGGTCGGCATTTCCGGCGCCATCCAGCATCTGGCCGGCATGAAGGATTCCAAGGTCATCGTCGCCATCAACAAGGACGAGGAAGCCCCGATCTTCCAGGTGGCGGACTATGGCCTGGTCGGCGACCTGTTCGAGATCGTGCCGGCGCTCACCGCGGAAATTGCCAAAGCGAAAGCCTGACAGTCATTATAACGACATTCATCAGTCGCCGCGCACAGTGCAAGCTGGGGTCGGCGTTGGTAACGACCTTTCGGGAAGGCTGCGGGCAGCATCATGGCGTTCGAGATCAAGAGCATCGGCATCATCGGCGCCGGCCAGATGGGCAACGGCATCGCGCATGTCTGCGCGCTTGCCGGCTATGAGGTGATCCTCAACGACCTTGCCGCCGACCGCATCAAGTCGGGGCTTGCCACCATCAATGGCAACATGGTCCGCCAGGTGTCCAAGGGGATGTACAGCGAGGAAGAGCGGCAGGCCGCGCTCGCCCGCATCCAGGGTTCCGACAAGACCGCCTCGCTTGCCGATGCCGACCTCGTCATCGAGGCGGCGGTGGAAAAGGAAGAGATCAAGCGGCGCATCTTCACCGAGGTGTGCCCGCATCTGAAGCCGGAGGCGATCCTCGCCACCAACACTTCCTCCATCTCCATCACCCGGCTCGCCGCCTCCACCGACCGGCCGGAGCGCTTCATCGGCATCCACTTCATGAACCCGGTGCCGATCATGCAGCTCGTCGAGCTGGTGCGCGGCATAGCCACCGAGGACGAGACCTTCGAACTGTCGAAGGAGTTCGTCACCCGGCTGGGCAAGACCTATGCGGTGTCGGAGGATTTCCCGGCCTTCATGGTCAATCGCATTTTACTGCCGATGATCAACGAGGCGATCTACACGCTCTATGAGGGCGTCGGCTCGGTGGATGCCATCGACACCGCGATGCGGCTTGGGGCCAACCATCCGATGGGCCCGCTCCAGCTCGCCGACTTCATCGGGCTGGATACGTGCCTCTCCATCATGCAGGTGCTGCATGAGGGTCTGGCCGATTCCAAGTACCGCCCGTGCCCGTTGCTGGTGAAATATGTCGAGGCCGGCTGGCTCGGCCGCAAGACCCAGCGCGGCTTCTACGACTACCGCGGCGAGAAGCCGATCCCGACCCGCTGAGGTTTGGGGGCTTGAAGCCCAAGACCACCGTCATCCCCGGCCTCGTGCCGGGGATCTCGATTCCTGACAGCGCATCGGGAATCGAGATGGCCGGGACAAGCCCGGCCATGACGGGGAATTGGACCGCTTTACCTATCCCGCTCACACCGCTTCAACCCTGCACCATCTCCACCGGCACGCCCCGCGCGATTGAATTGGCGACGGTGGAGGTCTCCTTGGCCCGCTTGAGCAGGCCGGCAATGTCGGCGTTAGTGTCGAGGCTGGTGACATCCACCTTCATCACCGCACCGGTCGCGAGCAGCGGAGCGCCCTCGAAGCTCACCTCGACCGCCACCCGGATCGACGCCAGGCGGATGCCCATCTCGTGCGCGACATAGTGCAGGTCGTTGCACATGCACCCGCCAATGGCGAGGCCGAGCAGTTGCCCGCCATTGAAACCGAGCCCCATGCCGCCCGCTTTGCCCTCCGGCCGGTCGACGACGATGGTATGGTCGCCGGCCCAGCCGACCGCCGCCTGGGTGTCCGGAATGCTGCGCAGCTCGACGGTCATGGTCGGCATGTAAGGCTCCCGGCTTGTTGCGCGCCGGAACCGATGGTCCCAGAAGCCGGGTAGCGCTTCAAGGACCAGCGCTTCAGGGACGACGCCCGAAGACCGGCTTGCCGCGCACCATGCCCGCCAGCATCCGCCCCGGACGCCCGTCGATCGCGGCAAGGCCGAGCGCGATCAGGCCGAAGCCGGCGAACTCGCGCGGCTCCAGCGCCTCGCCGAGCACCAGCGCGCCGAGCAGGATCGCGCTCACCGGCACCAGGAAGGTGACCAGCGAGATATTGGTCGCCCCATTCCGCGCCAATATGCGGAAATACATGATGAAGGCGATGCCGGTCGACAGCACGCCAAGCGCGGTGACCGCCGCCAGCACGTGGGTGGACGGGGTCGGCAATTCCCACGGCCGCTCGATCAGCGCAACCAGCGGCGCCAGGATCAGGGTCGAGGCGGTGAGCTGGCCGATGGCGACGCCGAGCGGCGGTAGCGCGCGGAAGCGCTTGCCATAGACGCTGGCGCAGCCATAGGAAATCGTCGCCGCGATGGCGGCGAGCTGCGCGGGAAGCTGGTGGCCGCCGAGTTGGCCGAGCAGCGCCGGCCCCATCATCACCGCGACGCCGGCAAAGCCCAGCCCCACCCCGACGAGCCGCGAGGGGGTGAGCTTCTCGTCGCGCGTGAAGGCCTGCGCCACCAGCACGGTGAAGAGCGGGGTCGCGGCATTGAGGATGGAGGACAGCCCGCTCGGAATATGCTGCTGCGACCAGGCGATGAGGCCGAACGGGATGACGTTCGAAATCAGCCCCAGGATCGCGAAGGCCCTGGCCAGCGGCCAATCCAGCGGGATGCTGACGCCCCGGATCCGCGCAATGAAGACCAGCGCCAGCGCTCCGATGCCGACGCGCGCCAGCACCATGGTCAGCGGCGGGATCTCGGCGATGGCGATCTTGCCGAAGAAGAACGAGCCGCCCCAGATCACCGACAGCAGCACCAGGGCTGCCCAGTCGAGCGGCGCCATGGGAGCGGGGGCGGATGGGGCACGCGAAGACATGGGCGGCACTGCCGTTGCGGGAGCGGACTGTTAGACCGCCCCGGCCGGGAGCGCCACCCGAAATCGCTCACGCCGCCGCCGCAAGGCTCGCCATCATGCAGGAAAGCCAGTCGCCCTCAGTTCGTCGCCGCCTTGGTCTCCACCGCGGCGCGGATCAGCGCCAGCGCGTCGGGGCTCGACCATTCCGCCGGGCCGGCGACACTGCCGATCTCGCAGCCCTTGCCATCAACCAGCAGCGTGGTCGGCAAGCCGAAGCCGCGCCCCACCGCACGCAGATCCTGGAAGGCCTGCGCCTTGGGATCGGCATAGAAGGCGAGGTTCCTGACCCCGATCTCCTCCAGGAACTGCTTCGGCTTGGCCGGATCGCGGGTGTCGATGTTCAGCGCCACCACCTCGAAATTCTTGCCGCCCATCTCGCCCTGGAGCTGGTCGAGCGCCGGCATCTCCTTGCGACACGGCGCGCACCAGGTGGCCCAGAGGTTCACCAGCCGCACTTCGCCGGCGGCGACCTCGGCAAGCCGCAGCGATTTGCCCTCGGCGTTCTGGAAGGCGAGGTCCGGCACCCGGCGGGGCGTGGTGGTCGGGGCGAAGGCGGCGACCTCGCCCTTGGCGAGCGGGGCGATGCGGCGCGCGGTCTCGCTGGCCGAGGCGCATTCGGGATCGGCGGCCACCGAGGCACCGGCCTCGGGCGCGACGACGGCGACGCCATCGCCGTTGCGCCCCGTGCCCGCGATCCCGTATACGCCTGCGAACCCGACGAGCGCGCCGGCCACCAGTGCGCCCGCGACCACGAGCACGGCCCGCCCGCGACGCGGTTCCTGCCCGCTGGTCGTTCCGGGTTCCTCGGTCATCGCTGGTCCTCGCGGAGAATAAGCATGAGCAACAAGATGTGGGGCGGCCGGTTCGAGACCGGACCTGCAGCTATCATGGAGGAGATAAACGCCTCCATCGGTTTCGACCAGCGCCTCTACGCCCAGGACATCGCCGGCTCGAAGGCACATGCAGCCATGCTGGCGACGCAGGGCATCATCGAGCCGAGTGATGCCGAAAAGATCGTCGCCGGTCTAGACACGATCCTGTCAGAGATCGAGGGCGGCTCCTTCACCTTCCAGCGCTCGCTGGAAGACATTCACATGAATGTCGAATCCCGCCTCGCCGGGCTGATCGGCGCCTCCGCCGGGCGCTTGCACACCGCGCGCTCGCGCAACGACCAGGTGGCGACCGATTTCCGGCTCTATGTGCGCGACACCATCGACACGCTGGACGCCCAGCTCGCCGATCTGCAGCGCGCGCTCGCCGAAAAGGCGCTGGATCATGCCGCAACCGTGATGCCCGGCTTCACCCATCTGCAGACCGCGCAGCCGGTGACCTTCGGCCACCATCTGCTGGCCTATGTCGAGATGTTAGGGCGCGACCGCGGGCGCTTTGCGGACGCCCGCGCACGCCTCAATGAGTGCCCTCTGGGTGCCGCGGCACTCGCCGGCACCTCCTTCCCGATCGACCGCTTCGCCACCGCCAAGGCGCTCGGCTTCGACCGGCCGACGGCGAATTCGCTGGATTCGGTGTCGGATCGCGACTTCGTGCTGGAGACGCTGTCGAGCGCGGCGATCTGCGCCATGCACCTCTCGCGCTTCGCCGAGGAAGTGGTGATCTGGACCTCGCCGCTGGTCGCCCTGCTCAAGCTCTCCGACCGCTTCACCACCGGCTCGTCCATCATGCCGCAGAAGCGCAATCCGGACGCCGCCGAACTGGTGCGCGCCAAGATCGGCCGCATCGCCGGCGCCTTCTCGGGCCTGTTGATGGTGATGAAGGGCCTCGCGCTGGCCTATGCCAAGGACATGCAGGAAGACAAGGAAGGCGCCTTCGACGCGCTCTCCACCTTGTCGCTGATGATCGCCGCCACCGCCGGCATGGTGCGCGACGCGGTGCCGGACGAGAACCGCATGAAAGCGGCGGCCGGCTCCGGCTATTCCACCGCGACGGACCTTGCCGACTGGCTGGTGCGCGTGCTCGGCCTGCCGTTCCGTGACGCACACCACGCCACCGGCCGCATCGTCGCGCTGGCGAGCGGCAAGGGCATCGCCTTGCACAAGCTGACGCTTGCCGAGATGCAGGAAATCGAGCCGCGCATCACGAGTGAGGTGTTCGGCGTGCTCTCGGTGTCGAAGTCGGTGGCAAGCCGGGTTTCCTATGGCGGCACCGCGCCGAAGAACGTCCGCGCCCAGGCCAAGCGGTGGCTGAAGCAGTTGGGGTAGCTCTGCTTCAGCATCCTTCGAGGCTCGCTATGCTCGCACCTCAGGATGAGGTTGTTCTTTAACACGACCTCATCCTGAGGTGCCGGCCAGAGGCCGGCCTCGAAGGATGCTCACGCAGGACGACTCACGTCCGCCGCCCCAGCAGCCGCAGCGCGTTCATCGTCACCAGCACCGTCGCCCCGGTGTCGGCGAGGATGGCGGGCCAAAGCCCCGTGATGCCGAGGATGGTCGTCACCAGGAACACCGCCTTCAGCCCCAACGCGATGACGATGTTCTGCTTGATGTTCGCCATGGTACGGCGGGCGAGATCGATCATCGCCGCGACATCCGCCACCCGACCGTGCAGCACAGCGGCGTCCGCGGTCTCCAGCGCCACGTCGGTGCCGCCGCCCATGGCGATGCCGACATCGGCCGCGGCGAGCGCCGGCGCGTCATTGATGCCGTCGCCAACCTGCGCCACCTTTAGCCCCTGCTTTTGAAGCTCGCCAACGATGCGCAGCTTGTCAGCCGGCATCAGTTCGGCCCGCGCCTCGATGCCGAGCGCCGAGCCGACCGCCTGCGCGGTGCGGGCATTGTCGCCGGTCAGCATCAGCATGCGCACGCCGGCGGCGGCGAGCGCCTTGAGGCCGGCGGCGGCATCCGGGCGCGGCTCGTCGCGCATGGCGATCAGGCCGGCCGCGGCATCGTCCACCAGCAGCACGGCGACGGTCTTGCCCTCGGCCTGCAGCGCATCAATCCGCGCCTGCGCACCCGCCAATGAGGTGCGCGCGCCGGCCGCCCGCGGCGAGCCGAGGAACAGCACGCGACCTTCCACAATGCCGCTCACCCCTTCGCCGCCCAAAGCTGCCGCCTCGCGCACCGCCGGGATGGCGACGCCGCCCTCGGACGCACGAGCGAGGATCGCCGCTGCCAGCGGATGGCTGGATCCGCTCTCCAACGCCGCGGCCAGCCGCAGCACCTCGGGCTCAATGAGCGCGAGCCCGGCAATATCCGTCACCTTCGGCTTGCCCTCGGTGAGGGTGCCGGTCTTGTCGAACGCCACCGCATCGATGCCCCGCAGCGTCTCCAGCACTGCGCCGCCCTTGATCAGCAGCCCATGCCGAGCGCCGAAGGCCAGCGCCGCGGCAATCGCCGCCGGCGTCGAGATAACCAGCGCGCACGGGCAGCCGATCAGCAATATGGCGAGGCCCTTATAGATCCACGCGTCCCAGCCGGCTCCGAAGAACAGCGGCGGCACCACAGCGACCAGTACCGCCAGCAGCACCACGAAGGGGGTGTACCAACGCGAGAAGCTGTCGATGAAGCGCTCGGTCGGCGCCTTGCTCTCCTGTGCTTCCTCCACCAGCCGCACCACGCGGGCGATGGTGTTGTCCGAAGCCGGTGTGGTGGCGCGGATGGTCAGCGCCGCCTCGCCATTCACCGTGCCCGCGAACACGCTGTCGCCCGTCGCCTTGCGGACGGGGACGCTCTCGCCGGTCACCGGCGCCTCGTCCACAGAGCTCGCGCCCTCGATCACCGTGCCGTCGGCGGGGATGCGCTCGCCGGGGCGCACCAGGATCAGCGCGCCGACGGCAACCTGCTCGGCCGGCACTTCGCGGGTGATGCCGTTCTCGACCAGCAGCGCGGTTTTCGGCACCAAGGCGGTCAACGAGCGGATGCTGGCGCGGGCGCGGCCGGCGGCGACGCCCTCCAGCAATTCGCCGACCAGGAACAGGAACACCACCATGGCGCCTTCCTCGCCGGCGCCTATGATGACCGCGCCGACCGCGGCAACCGTCATCAGCATCTCGATCGAGAAGGGCGAACCCGCCATCGCCGCGGCGACGGCACGGCGGGCGATCGGGATCAGCCCAACCAGCATGGCGGCGGTGAAGACATAAAGGTCCAGCCCCGGCCAGATCCGCCCGATGCCATAGGCGGCGACCACGGCGAGACCGCAGGCAATGGCCAGCCGCCCCTTGGCGGTGGCGTACCAGGCACCTTCCTCGGTGCCGTGGTCATGGCCATGCATGCCGGAGACTTCGGGCTGCCTGGCGCCATGATCGTGATGGTCATGAGCGTGGTCATGACCGGCGTGATCATGGTCGTGGCCGGCATGGTCGTGATCATGATGGTCGTGATCGTGCGGGGTCGGCGGCACCGGCGCCGGCACGTCGCGATTCAGCGGCGCGATGCCGTAGCCGAGGCCGGTCACGCAGCTCTCGATCTCGGCGACGACAGTGCCGGCGTGGCGCACCGTCATGGTGCCGGCCATCACCGAGACCGAAACCTCCTCGACGCCGTTGATACGGCGCACCGCCCGGTCGATCTTGGTGGCGCAGCCGGCGCAGTCCATGCCCTCGACGCGGAAGCGCTGCTGCTGAGCGGAAATCGTCATCGTCCCGGTCCCTTGCGTGATCCGGCAGGGAACCTACATCCTCTAGCGACTAGAGGAGCAAGAGCCAAAATGCAGGGCGCGATCCATTCCATCGGCGAGGCGGCCAGGGCGAGCGGCGTCAAGGTGCCGACCATCCGCTATTATGAGGAGATTGGCCTGTTGCTCGCCCCGGTGCGCACCGAAGGCGGGCGCCGCGCCTTCGGCGAGGCCGAGATGCGCCGCCTCGCCTTCATCCGCCATGCCCGCGAACTCGGCTTCGAGATCGACGCCATCCGCACCTTGCTGGCCTTGCAGGACGACCCCCACCAGTCCTGCGCCGCTGCCGACGCCATTGCGAGCGCGCGCCTCATCGAAGTGGAACAGCGCATCGCCAGCCTGATCGCGCTGCGCGCCGAATTGCAGCGCATGGTCGAAGGCTGCGCCCACGGCCATGTCGCCGAATGCCGGGTGATCGAGATCCTCGCCGACCATGGCGAGTGCCGTCACCATCACAAAACCTCGTAAGTTGTCGTCCCGGACGCGCCGCAGGCGCGAGCCGGGATCGTCCGCGGAATGAGGCGCGATCCCGGCTCTCCGCTTCGCTTCGGCCGGGATGACGATTTGATTGGATGAGGGATTACGCCTTCACCCGCTCCATCTTCGGATCATAAAGCGGCGCCAGGAACACCGTGGCCGGCACCCGCTCGCCCGCCACCTCCAGCTCATAGCTGCCGGCCCGCACATAGTCCGCGTCGACCCCGCCGGGATCGCGCACATAGCCGTAACCGATGCTCTTGCCGAGCGTATGGCCGAAGCCGCCGCTCGCCAGCCAGCCGGCGCGGCGACCATCGCGGAAGATGGTCTCGCGGCCGAGCAGCACGATGGCCGGATCGACCGTGAAGCCGGCGAGCAGCCGCGGCAGCGGCTTCGCCTTCTGCACTTCGAGCGCGTCGCGGCCGAGAAACGGCACATCGGATTTCAGCTTCACCGCCCAGCCGAGACCCGCGACCAGCGGCGAATGGTCCGGCCCGATCTCCGCGCCCCAGGCGCGATAGCCCTTCTCCAGGCGCAGTGTCTCGATGGCGCGATAGCCGGCAAGGCTCAGACCATGCGGCGCGCCCGCCGCCAGCAGGGCTTCGAACACGGTCGCCGTGTATTCAGTCGGGACGTGCAGTTCCCACCCCAGTTCGCCGACATAGGTGATGCGCAGCGCCAGCACCGGCGCGCCGGCGATGCTGATGGTGCGGCAGGTGGCGAACGGGAAGGCGGCATTGGAAACGTCGTCCGGCGTGCAGGCGGCGAGGACGTCGCGGGCACGCGGGCCGAACAGGCTCAGCACCGCGCGCGACGAGGTGACGTCGCTCAGCCGTGCATCGAGCCCCGCCGGGATGTTGCTCGCGATCCAGTGCGCGTCATGCGTCGCAAAGCCGGTGCCGGTGACGATGTAGAAGCGGTCCTCGCTGAGCCGCGCGACGGTGAGATCGCACTCGATGCCGCCGCGCGCATTCAGCAACTGCGTATAGGTCAGCGCGCCCGGCGGCCTGGCGATATTGTTGGCGCAGAGGAAGGACAGTGCCGCCTCGGCATCCTTGCCCTCCACGAGATATTTGGCGAACGACGTCTGGTCGAACAGCGCCACCCGCTCGCGGCAGGCCGTGTGCTCGCGCCCGACTGCCTCGAACCAGTTCGGCCGCTCGAAGGAATAGCGGTCGCGCGCCTCCTCGCCGGGGGCGGCGAACCAGTTGGCGCGCTCCCAGCCCAGCTTCTCGCCGAACACCGCGCCCGATTCCTTCAGCCGCTCATAGAGCGGTGAGCGGCGCAACGGCCGGCCGCTGTCGAACTCCTCCGACGGCCACGCCATGGTGTAGTGGCGGCCATAGGCCTCCAGCGTGCGGGTGCGCACCCAGCCCTCGCCCCGATGGTTGGAGCCGAAGCGGCGGATATCGACCGGCCACAGGTCGAACGGCGGCGCGCCGGTCGCCACCCATTCGGCGAGCGCCATGCCGGCGCCGCCGCCGGACGCGATACCGAACGCGTTGAAGCCGGCGCCGACATAGACGCCCTTCACTTCCGGTGCCGGGCCGAGGATGAAATTGCCGTCGGGCGTGAAGCTTTCCGGCCCGTTGATGAGTTGCTTGATGCCCGCCGTCTCCAGCGCCGGCACGCGGCCGAGCATGAGCTGCATGATCGGCTCGAAGTGGTCCCAATTCTCCTCGAGCAGCGAGAAATGGAAGCCCTCGGGAATACCGCGCTCGGCCCAGGGGATCGGGTTCGGCTCATAGCCACCCGCCACCAGCCCACCGACCTCCTCCTTGTAATAGGTCAGGCGATCGGGATCGCGGAGCGTCGGCAGGTTGCGCGGCACGCCTTGGATCGGCTCGGTGACGATATATTGGTGCTGCACCGGCACCAGCGGGATGTTCACCCCCGCCAGCTTGCCGACCTGCCGTGACCACAGGCCGGCGCAGATGACCAGTTTCTCGCAGGCGATGCGACCCTGATCGGTGACGACGGCAACAACCGCGCCATCCACCACCTCGATCCCCGTCACCGGGACCTGCTCGGCGATGGTCACCCCGCCCATCCGCGCGCCGCGCGCCAGCGCCTGGGCGATGTCGGAGGGGTTGGCCTGCCCGTCGGTCGGCAGGAAGGCAGCGCCCACCACTTCGCCGATCTCCATCAGCGGCCACAGCTCCTGCGCCTCCTTAGGCGTCAGCAACTGCATGTCGAGGCCGAAGCTCTTGGCGGTGGTTGCCTGCCGCTTCACCTCGGTCCAGCGGTCCTGGTTGCAGGCAAGCCGCAGCCCGCCATTCATCTTCCAACCTGTGGCGAGGCCGGTCTCCGCCTCCAGCCTCTTATAGAGATCGACGGATTCGCCGAGCAGCTGGGTGATGCTGGCGCTGGAGCGCAACTGCCCGACGAGGCCCGCCGCATGCCAGGTAGAGCCCGAAGTCAGCCGGTTGCGCTCCAGCAGGATCACATCGGTCCAGCCCATCTTGCCGAGATGATAGGCGACGGAGCAGCCGACAATGCCGCCGCCGATGATGACGACGCGGGCGGAAGAAGGAAGGTCGGGCATCTATCGATCCATCTCGTTGAAGCGGGCGAGCGCCGCATCGTACCGCCGGAGGTTCTCATCCGTGTAGGCGCGATAGTCGAAATCGATGGTCGAGTGGATTTCCGACACCATGCTCCACATCGCCTCGCGCAGCAGCGAGGCGGTCAGCATGGCCTGGAAGCGCCGGCGCAGCCCGTCATCCGCCGGCTGGCCGTAATAGATTTCGAGCAAGGCGTCCTCTTCCGCCGGCGTGAAGCCGGCGTTGGAGGCAAGCCCGCCCAGATCGAACAGCGGCGTGTTGAAGCCGGCATAATCCCAATCGACCAGCCAGAGCCGCCGGCCGTCATCGATGAAATTGGCCGGCAGCAGGTCATTGTGCCCAAACACGATCTCGACGGCGCCGACCGCCGCCTCCAGCCGCTCCGCAGTGGCGAGCAAGGCCGGCAGCGCCGCGGCGTAGGGTGATCCCGCCTCCCCGAGCGTCGCCGCATAGTCGCGGATGACGTGGAACACCCAGAATATCGGCATAGGCCCGCGCAGATGCCGGGGGATGTCGCGGTGCGTGCGCCTCACCAGTTCGACCACGCGCGGCAGCTCAGCGCGCACGTCGTCCGCTGTGAAGGTCCGCCCCTCGATGAAATCGAGCACCATCGCACCCGGCTCGGCATGGATCACGGCGGGCGAGACCCCGGCCGCATGGGCGGCGCGGCTGGCCGCGAGCTCGGCAAAGCGGAGAATGCCGTGGACCGGGATGTCGTGGCCGATGCGCACCGCATAACGCCGGCCACCATCCTCGACGAGGAAATTGGTGTTGGTGATGCCGCCTTTCAGCGGCACCGGCTCCACCGGCCCCCGCCAGAAGGCGAGGCCGCGTACGCGGGCGGCGGCGGCTTCGGCATCCATTGCGTCCGGCGATTCCGTTTGGGTCCCTCCATTACTATGCCGGCCACCGGGGCGGCTGGCTATTGCGGGATTTGGCGCGGGCGGTGCTCTGTTTGAGCATCCTTCGAGGCTCGCTGACGCTCGCACCTCAGGATGACGTCGTTCTATAAAGCCACGTCATCCTGAGGTGCCCGGCAAAGCCGGGCCTCGAAGGATGTTGAAGCAGAGGCGCGCCATCCTCCCAGCCGCAACGGAGCCCCGGATGACCCAACCCGAAGAGCCATTCGAAGAGATCGAGCTGCGCGCCGGCGACGCCGTCGCCCGGGTGCTGAGCTTCGGCGCGGTGCTGCACGACCTCATCGTCCCCGCCCCCAGCGGGCCGCGCCGCGTCGTGCTGGGCTTTGAGGATGCTGAACTCTACCGCACCAATCCGCCGCATCTCGGCGCCACCTGCGGGCGCGTCGCCAACCGCATCGGCAAGGGCCGCTTCACGCTGGACGGTACGACCTACCAATTGGCGCTGAACGAGAGGGGACGCACCCATCTTCACGGCGGCGAGCGCGGCTTCGATCGCCGGCCGTGGCGAATCCTTGCCCGCGACGCTGCCTCCGTCACACTGGGACGCACCTCGCCGGACGGTGAGGAAGGCTATCCCGGAACGGTCGAGGTCCGCTGCACCTACCGCCTGTGCGCACCCGGTACGCTGCGCATCGAGATGGAAGCGACGACCGACCGGACCACGCCGGTCAATCTCGCTCACCACTCCTATTTCACCCTGGAGCCGGGTGCCTCCGTGCGCGGCCTCACGGTCGAGGTCGCCGCCGGGCGCTATACGCCGACCGATGCGGACCTGATCCCGACCGGAGAGATCCTTGGAGTTGCCTCAACCCCATACGATCTCACCACTCCTCGCCGGCTCGATGGCGACGCCACGCATTATGACCTGAACTATGTGCTCGATCGCACGCGCATCGAGCCCGGCGGCGACCGGCTCGCCTTCGCCGCCCGCGCCCGGGCTGCCGATGGCCTGACGCTGGAAGTCTGGACCAGCGAACCCGGCCTCCAGCTCTATGACGGCGCCAAGCTGGCCGAGGGCTCGCACGGCCTCGGTGGCCAGCGCCATGGCGCGCATGCCGGCATCTGCTTCGAGGCGCAGAATTTCCCGGATGCGCCGAACCATCCGGACTTCCCCTCGCCCTGGCTCAGGCCGGGTGAACGCTACCGGCAAGTGACCGAATATCGCTTCGGCTGACGCGCCGCGCGACAAAGCGCGCGCGCTCCGCCTGCACCGCATCGACGATGAAGCCCTCGACTTCCTGCACGCGGCGCAGCGCGTGGATGTCGGCGTGCGTCACCAGCCAGTAGGCGCGCTGGAAGCCGAGGTCCGGCAGCAGCCGGACCAGTTCGTCATGCTCGCGCGCGGCATAGTCGTGAAGGATGCCGATGCCGGCGCCGGCACGCACCGCCTCCATCTGCCCGACCACGCTGGCGCATTCCAGCCGCCGCGCCTCGATCTCGCGGAACGTCTCGAAATAATCGAGCGCCGGGCTATAGACGAGATCCGGCACATAGGTGACGAGCGTGCGCCCGCTGAGCGCCCCTAGATCGCCGACCGGCCCGGTGCGCTCAAGGTAGGCGCGCGACGCATAGACCCCGAGCGTGTAGTCGGTGAGCTTGCGCGCCACCAGCCGCCCCTCCTGCGGGCGCTGCAAGGTGATGGCGATATCGACCTCGCGCTTGGGCAGCGAGAAGCTGCGCGGCAGCGGGGCCAGTTGCACGGTCAGCGCCGCGTGCCGCTCCACCAGCGCGCCGAGCCGAGGCGCCAGGAAATAGGTGCCGAAACCGTCCGGCGCGCCGATCCGCACCGTGCCGGAGAGCGTGAGGTCGACATTGCCGAGCGCGGACTGCGCCTGCAGCATCTCGGTCTCCATGCGCTCGGCATGGTCCAAGAGCCGTTCACCGGCGGGGGTCAGCTCGCACCCCGTGGTGCGGCGCTCGACCAGCTTGGTCTTGAGGCTGGCCTCCAGCGCCCCCAGCCGGCGCCCGACCGTGGCGTGGTCGAGCCCGAGCTGCCGCCCCGCCGCCAGCATCTGCCCGGCACGGGCGACGGCGAGGAAGACGCGTAGATGGTCCCAATCCATGGTCTGCTCATTCCTGCACAACGGATGCGAAATCATCGTCGTTGAAGTGAGGAGTTTCGACAAGCACAAGAACATATGGAATGGCCTGCTGCGCAACCTCATCCTGAGGTGTGAGTGCAGCGTGCCTCGAAGGATGCTGCAGCAGGGCGCGGGGGAGCATCCTTCGAGGCCCGGCTGGCGCCGGGCGCCTCAGGATGAGGTTGCCCGCAACGAGTGAGGAACGGACATGGCAACGATCGGGCATTTCATCGGCGGCAAGACCGTCACCACCAACGGCCGCACCGCACCGGTCTACGATCCCTCGACCGGCGCGCAGTCCGGCGAGGTGCTGCTCGCGTCCGCCGCCACGGTCGACGAGGCGGTGGCGAGCGCCAAGGCGGCGCTGCCGGCCTGGAGCGAGACCCCGACGCTCACCCGCGCCCGCATCATGTTCAAGTACAAGGACCTGCTGGAGCGCAACATCGATGCGCTCGCCACCGCCATCACCAAGGAGCACGGCAAGACCTTCGAGGACGCCAAGGGCGAGGTCACCCGCGGCATCGAGGTCGTCGAGTTCGCCTGCGGCATCCCGCATTTGCTGCGCGGTGACTTCACCGACCAGGTGGCGCGCGGCGTCGACGTGTTCTCGGCCCGCCATCCGGTCGGCGTGTGCGCCGGCATCACCCCGTTCAACTTCCCGGCCATGGTGCCGATGTGGATGTTCCCGGTGGCGATCGCCTGCGGCAACACCTTCGTGCTGAAGCCCTCCGAGAAGGACCCCAGCGCTTCGCTGATCATGGCCGAACTGCTCACTGAGGCCGGCCTGCCGGCCGGCGTGTTCAACGTGGTGCAGGGCGACAAGGAAGCGGTCGACACGCTGCTGACCCATCCGGACATCGCGGCGGTGAGCTTCGTCGGCTCCACCGCGATCGGCGAATATGTCTACAAGACTGCCTGCGCGCACGGTAAGCGCGCCCAGGCGCTGTGCGGCGCCAAGAACCACCTCGTGGTGATGCCCGACGCCGATCTCGACAAGACCGTCGATGCATTGATGGGCGCCGGCTACGGCTCGGCCGGCGAGCGCTGCATGGCGGTCTCGGTGGCGGTGGCGGTCGGCGGCGTCGGCGACGCGCTGATCGACCGGCTGGCGCCGAAGGTGCGCTCGCTGAAGGTCGGCCCCGGCCTCGACCGCGACAGCGAGATGGGCCCGCTGGTGACGAAGGAGCACCTCGCCAAGGTCTCGCGCTACATCGACGAGGGCGTCGCGGCGGGTGCCGAGGTGGTGGTCGATGGCCGCAGCCTCAAGCTGCAGGGCTATGAGGGCGGCTATTTCCTCGGCGGTACGCTGTTCGACCGGGTTACCTCGGACATGAGCATCTACAAGGACGAGATCTTCGGCCCGGTGCTCTCGGTGGTGCGGGTCGAGCGCTATGACGAGGCACTGCGCCTCGTCAACGACCATGAATATGGCAACGGCGCCGCCATCTTCACCCGCGACGGCGACGCCGCCCGCGCCTTCGACCGCGACGCCAAGGCCGGCATGATCGGCATCAATGTGCCGATCCCGGTGCCGGTGGCGTTCCACTCCTTCGGCGGCTGGAAGCGGTCGATCTTCGGCGATCGCAATGTCTATGGCATGGAAGGCGTCGGCTTCTACACCAAGCTGAAGACCACCACCGCCCGCTGGCCGACCGGCATCCGCGAAGGCGCCCAGTTCGTCATGCCGACGACGGGCTAGTTCACCTAACCAACTGCCGTCATCCCGGACGGCCGCAAGGCCGATCCGGGATCGCGCGCAGAAGAGGGCGCACTTTCGGCGCGCGATCTCGGCTCTACGGCTGCGCCTCCGGCCGGGATGACGACATAGGACGAATGTCGGCCCCACATTCGCCTCGCCCGCCACCTTGTGCTATGAGGCGGCCAAACACACCTCATCGACACCATGGCGACCTTGATCGAAAACGCGCCCGCCACCGCGAGCGCCCCTTATGCATTTTCCGACCCCCGGCGTTCGCTCGCCGGGCTGTCGCGCGCTGGGCTCATCGCGGCGCTGGCCGAGCTTGGCCTGCCCGAGCGCGAGCAGCGCATGCGTGCTTCCCAGCTCTGGCACTGGATTTACCTGCGCGGTGCCACCTCGTTCGACGAAATGACCAATATCGGCAAGGGCCTGCGCGCCCAGCTTGTCGAGCATTTCTCCGTGGCCCGCCCGGAAGTGGTGGTCGAGCAGGTGTCTTCCGACGGCACCCGTAAATGGCTGCTGCGGCTGCCGCCCGACATTGCCGGCGACAAGCCGCACGATGTCGAGATGGTCTATATCCCCGAGAGCGACCGCGGCACGCTGTGCGTCTCCAGCCAGGTCGGCTGCACGCTGAACTGCTCCTTCTGCCACACCGGGACCCAGCGACTGGTGCGCAATCTCACCAGCGCCGAGATCGTCGCGCAGGTGATGGTGGCCCGCGACCGCCTCGGCGACTATCCCGGCCGCGAGCGCGCTACCGGCCCCGGCCTGCCCACCGAGGGCGACCGGCTGGTGACCAATATCGTCTTCATGGGTATGGGCGAGCCGCTCTATGCCTATGATTCGGTGGCCGAGGCCATCGAGATACTGGCGGACGGCGAAGGCCTCGGCATCGGCAAGCGCCGCATCACCGTCTCTACCTCCGGCGTGGTTCCCGAGATCGAGCGGCTGGGCCGCGAGGTCGGCCCGATGCTCGCCATCTCGCTGCACGCGGTGCGCGACGATCTGCGTGACGAGCTGGTGCCGATCAACAAGAAGTATCCGCTCAAGGCGCTGCTCGACGCCTGCCGCAACTATCCGGCCGCCTCCAACGCCAAGCGCATCACCTTCGAATACGTCATGCTCAAGGGCGTGAACGATTCACCGGCCGATGCCAAGGCGCTGGTGAAGCTGCTCGCCGGCATCCCGGCCAAGATCAACCTGATCCCGTTCAATCCCTGGCCCGGCACGAAGTATGAGTGCTCGGACTGGGAGACCATCGAGAACTTCTCCGACATCGTGTTCCGCGCCGGATACTCCAGCCCGGTGCGCACGCCGCGCGGCCGCGACATCCTCGCCGCCTGCGGTCAGCTCAAGAGCGAGACCGAGAAGCTCTCGGCGCGCGAGCGCCTCGCCCTGCGTGCCATGGCCGCCACCGCGGAATGACCGGGCCATGATCACCGACGCCATCCTGCGGCTGCTGATGCGCCTCCTCATCGTGCCGCTCGGCTATGTTTGCGGCATGCTGGCGGCGATGGCGGTGGTGGTCATCGGCTATTGGCAGATCGGCAGCCTGCTCGCCGGCGTCGACGAGATCCAGCTGTTCGCGATCCTCGACGCGCTGATGAGCGCGACCATGGCGCTCACTGCCGTGGTCACCACCATGTGGCTGATCGCCAGCATCGGCATCCTGTTCGCCGAGTGTTTCGCGGTGCGCTCCTGGATCTTCCACACCGCCAACGGCGCCATTTCCGCCTGGCTCGGCGCGCAGCTGTTCCAGCCCTATGGCGAGACGCCGGTCCCGTTCGACGGCGATTTCTACATCATCGCCGCGGGCCTCGCCGGCGGGCTCGCTTATTGGCTGGTGGCCGGCTGGAGCGCTGGGTTCTGGAAGCCGGTGACGCCGCCGCGTACCGATGCTTTGCCGGCTCCCCACCCGGCGACCCCGCTGCCGCCGCCGGCCGAGAACGGGCCGCGCCAGACGTGATCTGCGCGCCTGCGCGCGGCAAAAAATCCGCTGTATGACGGTGTTCGTAAGAGCTTCGTCACATGACCGTCAGCCCCTCTTATTAAATTTCCTGAAAGGCCCGCGAAGACGGGCAATTGCGGGACTTGGGGGCTATCTTCATGCCGATCACATTGCGCGTCGCGCTCGCGACGGCGGTGCTTTCTGCGCTCGTTTTGGGCTTTTTCCCCGGTCTGGACCGTGAGGTCGCCCGCTTCTTTTTCGATGCCAGCCTGAACAGTTTCCCGGTCGCCAGCACCGACTGGGGACTGGCGCTGCGCTGGCTCGGCATGTACCTGCCGCAGCTCGGCTGGATGGCGGCGACCGCGGCGATCATCGTCGCCATACTGCGCCCCTCGCGGCCGATGCCGATGCGCCCGACCATCGCCATCTTCCTGATCGTCATCGCGCTCGCGATCCCCGCTCTGGTCGTCAATGCCGGCTTCAAGCAGAATTGGGGCCGCCCGCGTCCGGTGAATGTCGTCGAGTTCGGCGGCAGGCAGGATTTCCGCCCCTGGTGGGACAATTCCGGCAACTGCACCCGCAACTGCTCCTTCATGTCGGGCGAGACCTCGGCCGCGGCGATGCTGGTTGGCGCCGCCACCCTCGCGCCGCCGACCGTCCGCCCCTTCACCATCGCGATTGCCAGCCTCTTCACCCTGCTCACCGGCCTGCTGCGTGTCGCCTTTGGCGGGCACTGGCTGTCCGACGTGCTGCTGGGCGGCAGCGTCTCGGTGCTGCTGATACTGGCGGCGCGGCAGATCATCCTGTTCTCGCGCGGTATCGACGACGACGAGGCGCGCCTCGCCTTGTCGCAGACCGGCTTCCTGCTGCAGGGCTGGCTGCTCGGTATACTGAGGGGCTTCGGCGTACGCACCGGGCGGCTGGTACGCGGCATGCGGCAGACCGGCCTGGCGATGCGGCGCCAATTCGTCCGCGCCGGCAAAGCCTTCCGCCCGGCCCTGTCTGGCGTGGTCAGCTTCGCGCGCATCGTGCGCACGTCCGCGATCGAGCTGCGCGGAGCGCTTTTCCCCGCCAAGACGCGAGCCCCCGCTCCCGCCGAGTGATCGCACGTGGCGATCTCCGCCACCTGGGCGGCGCCCGATTCCCTCGCGGGCTTGCGTCCGTCCGCGCCATCCCTATAGTCCGCGCGCTTTAGAGCATGTTCCGCAAAAGTTGGAAGACTTTTGCGATCAGAACATGCTCCGCGTATTGAATCTGGAGCCCTATCTTGTCGCCCGGATAATTCCATCCGGGCGACAAGATAGGGCTCCAGTGCCCCTCGGCTCTCTCGTGCGGAATATGACATGGCTAGCGACGTCAAGCGGGTTGTGCTCGCCTATTCGGGCGGTCTCGACACCTCGGTAATCCTGAAATGGCTGCAGACCACTTATGGCTGCGAGGTGGTGACCTTCACCGCCGATCTCGGCCAGGGCGAGGAGCTGGAGCCGGCGCGCAAGAAGGCCGAACTGCTCGGCATCAAGCCGGAACACATCTTCATCGAGGATGTGCGCGAGGAATTCGTCTCCGAGTACGTCTTCCCGATGTTCCGGGCCAATGCGCTCTATGAGGGGCTGTATTTGCTCGGCACCTCGATCGCCCGCCCGCTGATCGCCAAGAAACAGATCGAGATCGCCCGCAAGGTCGGCGCCGACGCCGTCGCCCATGGCGCCACCGGCAAGGGCAACGACCAGGTGCGCTTCGAGCTGGCCTATTATGCGCTGGAGCCGGAGATCAAGGTGATCGCGCCGTGGCGCGAATGGGACCTCACCTCGCGCACCCGTCTGCTCGAATTCGCCGAGAGCCACCAGATCCCGATCGCCAAGGACAAGCGCGGCGAGGCCCCGTTCTCGGTCGACGCCAACCTGCTGCACTCCTCCTCGGAGGGCAAGGTGCTGGAGGATCCGGCCGAGGAAGCGCCCGAATACGTTTATCAGCGCACGATTTCCCCGGAAGCCGCGCCCGACAAGGCGACCTACATCACCGTCGATTTCGAGAAGGGCGACCCGGTCGCCATCGACGGCGAGAAGCTCTCGCCCGCCAGCCTGCTGACCAGGCTCAACGAGCTCGGCAAGGCCAACGGCATCGGCCGGCTCGATCTCGTAGAGAACCGCTTCGTCGGCATGAAGTCGCGCGGCGTCTATGAGACCCCCGGCGGCACCATCCTCTTGCAGGCGCATCGCGGCATCGAGAGCATCACGCTCGACCGCGGTGCCGCGCACCTGAAGGACGAGATCATGCCGCGCTATGCCGAGCTGATCTATTACGGCTTCTGGTTCTCGCCGGAGCGCGAGATGCTGCAGGCGCTGATCGACAAGAGCCAGGAATTCGTCACCGGCCAGGTCCGCATCAAGCTCTACAAGGGCAATGTCGAGGTGGTCGGCCGCTCCTCGCCCTACTCGCTCTACAATCAGGACCTCGTCACCTTCGAGGAAGGCGCGGTTGCCTACGACCACCGCGACGCCGCCGGCTTCATCAAGCTGAACGCCCTGCGCCTGCGCACCCTCGGCAGCCGGGCGCGCAAGATCGGGAGCTGAGTCTCCCCCTTTCCGTCATCCCGGCCGAAGCCCGAAGGGCGTAGAGCCGGGATGACGTGACGTCCCGCGCAACATCTTACCTCGCGATCCCGGATCGGCCTTCGGCCGTCCGGGATGACGCTTGCGGAAGGAGAGCGACAATGTCCGCTCGTCCTTACTGGAGCAGCAGCCGCAACACCTCCGGCGCCGAGACATAGGCATCGTGCGCGCTGCTGGTGAAGGGCATTGATCCGCGTTCCGGCGGAATGACGAGGCGCGCTTCTTCGCCATAGGCGGCGGCATGGCCGTCAATCGGCGCGCTGAGATAGTCATTGGCGCTGGACACGTCGACCCAGCTTAACACCGGCTTTGCCGCAAGCACCTTGGCCGTCTCCGCGCGGAGCCAGTTGGATCGCACGGCGAGGACGCTCTCGGGCGAACCGAGCGTCACCACCTTGAGCCGGCGGAAATCGTCGGTGTGCGGCCAGTCGGCCAGCAGATCGATGAGAATGACGGTGCCGAAGCTGTGGGCGAGAATGATCACCTCGTCATAGGCCGGCTCGCCAGCATCGGCATCCTGCCCGGCGACGGCGGACAGCACGTCGCCCACCGCCTTGCGCGCCAGGCTGCGCCGGCCGACGGCTGCACCGGCAAGCGCGTTGGTGAGCAGCGTCTTCACAGCCTGGGCATGATCGACCACCACCATCACCGGCGTGATCGGCATGAGGAAGGCGATCAGCGGCCACGCCTTCCATTCCACCAGCCAGGTCGCCGCGCCCTTCAGCCAGGTGCCGAAGCCGGACCCCGCGACAGTTACGATCTCGCCGATCTGCTCGGGCGGCTGCTTGAGCCACAGGCCGGCAACGGTGATGAGGATGGACAGATACCACACCACCAGCGCAACGCCGCCGAACAGCAGGCCGGCGGTGATCTGCCAGGTCGTTGAGGAGAAGGCGCGCCAGAGCGGGCTGACCAGCCAATAGGCGAGCAGCGAGAGACCACGCGTCACCCGGACGAACGGCTTCTGCTCCGCGTCTGCCGGCAACTGGTCGACCCAATAGGCTTCGAACACGTCGAGCGTCTCGAAGCCCGGCATCTTGCCATTGGCGCGCATGCCGGTCGCACGGAGCCGGACGCCCGCTGCGCCGGGAATCTTGATCTCGGCGGAATCGTCATCGCCCGAGCGGCGAAGCGGGACTTGCTCATTGACGAGAAGGTTCTCGACCAGTTCGCGGCGCCGCGCATTGCGCTCGACGCGCTTCAGGCCGGGAATGAAGACGATGGCGCGCCGTTTGCCGTCGGGCGGAACCGGGTTCACGGCGGTGTCGGCGGCTGCCGCCTCCACCGCATCAAGTGCCTGCACGTCGGACATGCTGCCCCCGCACACTGTTCCCGCCGGGCAAGACTATTCTACCGATACGTGCATTTCCAGCATACCCTGCCGGTTTGACCGAGACTTATGGCAGGTCTGGGCGAGTTGCCGCGGCGAAGCCGCGAGGCGGAATGAGAAAGTCCCGCCGATCAAAGAGTTGGGTGCCAGCCAGGGCCAGGCGGTCATTCAGCTTTCGCCCAAACTGCTCTAAGGTTCGCCCGCCCGCGTATCCATCAGGAGTCCGCCCATGCCCTGGTCGCTCACCGTCGCCAATGTCTATGGCACGGCGGTCCGTATCCACGTCACCTTCCTCCTGTTCCTGGTCTGGATCTGGGTGGCTTATTACCAGCGCGGCGGCACCAGCGCGGCCTGGGAAGGCGTCATTTTCGTCGCCCTGCTGTTCCTGTGCGTGGTGCTGCACGAGTTCGGCCACGTCTTCGCCGCGCGGCGCTATGGCGTGAAGACCTCGGACGTCACGCTCTGGCCGTTCGGCGGCATAGCAAGCCTCGAGCGCATCCCGGAAAAGCCCTCCGAGGAGCTGATCGTGGCGCTTGCCGGGCCGGCAGTGAACGTGGTCATCGCCCTGGTGCTGATCCTCATCCTCGGCGGCACCACGGGGGTCGAACATCTCCACGATATCGAGAACCCGCAGGTCGGCATGCTGGCCAAGCTCGCCGGCGCCAATATCTTCCTCGTGGTGTTCAATCTCATCCCCGCCTTCCCCATGGATGGCGGGCGCGTGCTGCGCGCGCTGCTCGCGATGAAGATGGGCCATGCCCAGGCGACACAGACCGCGGCCTCGATCGGCCAGGGGCTCGCGGTCGGCCTCGGCCTGCTCGGCATCTTCAGCGGCAATCCGATGCTGATCATCATCGCCATCTTCGTCTTCCTCGCCGCCTCCGGCGAGGCCGGACAGGTGCAGCTGAAGCAGGCGGCGCGCGGCGTGCTGGTCGAAGATGCGATGATCACGCATTTCGAGAGCCTCGGCCCGCAGGCAAGCGTCGGCGAGGCGGCGGAGGCACTGATCCGTACCACGCAGAAGGAATTCCCGGTGGTCGACGGCGCCGGGCACCTGCGCGGCGTGCTGACCCGCGACTCGATGATCCGCGCGCTGCAGCAGGCCGGGCCCGATGCGCCCGTGCTGGACGCGATGACCGGCGATATCCCCACCGTCGCCACCCGCTCCTCGCTGGACGCGGCGCTCAAGCTGCTCACCACCAGCCGGGCGCCGGCGATCGGCGCGCTCGACGCCACCGGCCGGCTGGTCGGGCTGCTCACGGCGGAGAACGTCGGCGAGATGATGATGCTGCGCGCCGCCCAGCCGGAGGGCCGCTTCGGTCCCTGGGGCCGCAAACCCGCGGCCTGACCGTCTTCTGGCAGTGCCATGGCAATGCTAGGGTCGGGCTCAAGCAAAGCTGGTGCGGGAGGGTGGCGTGGCTGAAGTAATGGCAGGACGGCTGGCGGCGGCACTGATCATCGCCACCGGCATGGTGAGCGCTGGCCCGTCGGCGGTCCACGCGGCTAGCTTCCCCTGCTCGCAAGCATCGGCTCCGGACGAGATCGCCATCTGCCGCACGCCGGATCTCAACGATGCCGATGTCGATATGTCGGTGCGCTACGAGATGCTGCGCGCGCTACTGCCGATGGGCGGCGCCGGTGCCCTGCAGGACGCGCAGCGGGCGTGGCTGGCGCAGCGCCGGCTGTGCGGCGGCGATGTCGGCTGCCTGCGCTCGGCCTATGCCCAGCGCATCGGTGCGCTGAAGGCCGGCTTCCAGCAGATCGTCAGCCGCGGCCCCTATTGAGAGACCAAAAGCAAAAGGCCCCGGCGGATGCCGGGGCCTTCGCTTGTTCCGGGCTGCCGCCGGGCAATCACTCGTCGCGATTGCCGAACAGCTGGAGCAGCATCATGAACAGGTTGATGAAGTCCAGGTACAGGGTCAGCGCGCCCATGATGGCCTTGCGCCCCATGATGACGCTGTCGTCACCGGCGAAGTACATCTCCTTGATGCGCTGGGTGTCGTAGGCGGTGAGGCCAGCGAACACCAGGACGCCCACCACCGAGATGATGAACTGCAGCATCGTCGAGCCGAGGAAGATGTTCACCAGGCTGGCGATGATGATGCCGAACAGGCCCATGATCAGGAACGAGCCCATCGCCGACAGGCTGCGCGGCGTGGTGTAGCCGTAGAGGCTCAGCGCGCCGAAGGTCGCCGCGGTGATGAAGAACACCCGCACGATGCTGTCATGGGTGTAGACGAGGAAGATGGTCGACAGCGAGACGCCCACCAGCGCGGCATAGAGCCAGAACACGGCCTGTGCGGCGGGGACGCTCATGCGGTTGACGCGGAAGCTGAGGAAGAACACCGCAGCAAGCGGCGCCAGCATCACCACCCACTTCAGCGGGCTGACGAACAGCGTGTAACCGAACTGGGTGAGGTAGATGCCGCGGCCGATGGCATACTGCGTGGCGACGTCGGAGACGGCCAGCATATAGATGCCGAGCGCGGCGGCGCCGGTAATGGCGAGCCCCAGCGTCATGTAGTTGTACACGCTGAGCATATACGAGCGGAGGCCCTGGTCGATCGCGGCCTCCGTCCGCGTCACCGTCGTGCCGAAACGCGGCTGGGCGACGTTGCGATCATAATCGGACATCGTGTCGGATCCTCTCGAAAGTCCCTGGTACGCCCCGCGTCGCAGACCCTATGCCCACGACCGAGCGGGATTTCCTACGGGAATATGGGCAAGTGCGGGCGTACCCGCAAGTGAACTTTGCGTCAGAAATGACGCTACGTCAGTAGGTAAGAGGAAAACTGCGCCCTCAAAGATCCCGCAATATGCGCGCCGGCTTCTGCCCGAGCGCCCGCCAGGTGCCGACGAGGCCAAATCCGACGGTGAGCACCAGCGCCACCGCGACCGCGGCGAGCGCCGCCCCGCTCGACCAGGCGAAGCCCGCCTTCATGACTTGCGTCACCACCACATAGGCGGCGAGCGTGCCGGCGCCGACCGCGACCACGGCGGTGGCGAGCCCGAGCACGGCATATTCCAGCGCATAGGCGCCGATCAGCCGCGCCCGCGTCGCCCCGAGCGTCTTCAGGATCACCGCATCATAGACCCGGTGATGGTGCCCGGCGGCGAGCGCGCCGGCCAGCACCAGCACGCTGGCGAGCAGCGTGACGAGGCTGGCACCGCGGATCGCCAGCACCAGCTGGCTGACCAGCTCGCCGAACTGCTCCAGCGCCTCCTTCACCCGCACCGCGGTCACCGCCGGGAAATCCTTCGCCACAGTCCGCGCCACCGCCCGCTCCTGCGCATCTCCGGCACCGTCCGGGAAGCTGAGCGTGGCGAGTGCGGTGTGCGGGGCGCCGCGGAAGGTGTTGGGCGAGAACACCATGACGAAATTGATGGCGAGCCGCTCCCATTCCACCTGCCTGAAATTGGCGATCTTCGCGGTTATGACGCGGCCCAGCACATTTACCGTGACGGTGTCGCCGATCTTCAGGCCGAAGGCGTCGGCGATCTCGCGCTCGAACGACACCAGCGGCGGGCCGGCATAGTCGGCCGGCCACCATTCGCCGGCGGTGAGCTTCGAGCCCTCCGGCACGCTTTGCGAATAGGTGATGCCGCGGTCGGAGGAGAGCACCCAGGCGAACTCCGCCGGCGGAGTGATATCCTCGACCTTGCGCCCGCCCATGGTGAGCAGGCGACCGCGCAGCATCGGCACGGTCTCGACATCGGCCGAAGGCGCCTGCGTCTTGAGGAAGGTGGCGAAGCGGTCCTCGTCGGTGCTCGGCACGTCGAGGAAGAAGAAGCTCGGCGCCTGCTTCGGCAGGTTCGCCGTCAGTTCGCGCGTCAGGCTGCGGTCGATGAGGGCGAGCGTCACCAGCAGCGTCAGGCCGAGACCGAGCGAGAGCACCACGGTCGGGGTCAGCGCGCCGGGCCGGTGGATATTGCCGAGCGCGAGCCGCGCGCTGGTCGCCTTCGGACGCGGCAGGCGGCGGGCCACCGCCATGATGCCGACCGCCACCAGACGCAGCGCAATCAGCACGCTGACCGCGGCGACCAGATAATAGATGGCGACGCGCGGCTCGTCGGAGACCGCGACCGCAAGCCCCGCCAGCGTCGCGGCGGCAAGACCGGTGAGCGCGACATAGAGCTTGCGCGGCCGGGTGCGTCCGCCATCGACATGGTCGCGGAACAGCGCCGAGACCGGCACGTCATGGGCAAGGCCGAGCGGCCAGAGCGCGAAGGCGAGCGCGATCAGTGCGCCATAGGCGACGGCCAGCGCCAAGGCCGCGGGCTGCACCGAAGGGTCGATCGGTATCGGGATCAGCGAACCGAACGCCCAGGTGATGATGAACGGCAATGCCGCGCCTACCAGCAGTCCGATGGCGATGCCGGCGGCGGCGATGAGGCCGACCTCGATCAGATAGATCGAAAACACCATGCCGCCCGGTGCGCCGAGTGTCTTGAAGGTGGCGATGACGCCGCGCTTGGCGTCGAGATGGCTCTTCACTGCGTTCGCCACGCCCACGCCGCCGACCAGCAGCGCGGTGAGGCCGACCAGCGTGAGATACTGGGTGAAGCGCTTGACGTTGTCCTCCAGCCGCGGGGCGGCGGCCTCGCGGCTGCGCACCTCGAAGCCGGCCTCCGGTGCGCCGGCCTTCACCGCGTCGAGGAAGGCGTGGAGCCGGGTGGGGTCATTGAGCTTCACCCGATAGTGCCAGCGCACCAGGCTGCCGGGCTGCAGCAGGTTCGAGGCCTTGAGCGCATCCTGCGAGATCATCAGCCGAGGCCCGAAGCCGAGGCCGGTGGCGAGCGAATCCGGCTCCTTCTCGATCAGCGCGCTGAGCCGCAGCTTGGCGTCGCCGATCTGGAAGACACCGCCCGGCTTGAGGTTCAGCCGCTCCGCCAGCATCGGATCGACCACCGCGCCATAGACGCCATCCTTGGCCGCCAGTGCGTCGGCTAGCGGCAAAGCGGGGTCGAGCGTGAGGGCGCCGGTCAGCGGATAGAGGCCGTCGACCGCCTTGGCCTCAGCGAGGGTGGAGACTAGTGCGTCGCCTTCCCCGGTCCGCGCCATGGCGCGCAGCGTGGCGACGGTCGAGACCTTGCCCGCGCCGCTCAGCAGTGCGTATTCGGCAGGCGTCGCCTCGCGCTGCACCAGCGTGAAGGCGGCATCGCCGCCGAGCAGCGTCGAACCCTGGCGGGCCAGCCCGTCGGTGAGCGCGCGCGAGAACGAGCCGACGCCGGAAATGGCGGCGACGCCGAGCGCGATGCAGGCGAGGAACACGCCGAAGCCGCGCACCCCGCCGCGCAACTCGCGCAGGGCGAAACGGGCCGCGATGCGCGCCTTGGCGAGCACGCCGGGCGCAGAGAAGGCCGGCGCACCGGCATCGGTGGCTTCGCGGGCGAGCAACGTCATGCCGGCACGGCCTCATCTGCCATATCCGGCTCGATATGGCCGGAGCGCAGCCGCACCACGCGATCGCAGCGCTTGGCGAGGTTGAGGTCGTGGGTAACGACCACCAGCGTCGATCCGCGCCGCGCCTGGGTGGCGAACAAGAGATCCATGATCTGCAAGCCGGTCGCCTCGTCGAGGTTCCCGGTCGGCTCGTCGGCGACGAGGATCGCCGGCTCCGGCGCCAGGGCGCGGGCCAGCGCCACGCGCTGCTGTTCGCCGCCCGAGAGCTGGGCGGGATAATGGTCGAGCCGCTCGCCGAGGCCGACCAGCGCCAGTTCCGCCGCCGCCCGCGCGAAGGCGTCGGCGCGGCCGGCGAGTTCCAGCGGCACCGCGACATTCTCCAGCGCCGTCATGGTCGGGATCAGATGGAAGGACTGGAACACGATGCCGACATGGCGGCCACGGAACCGCGCCAGCGCGTCCTCGGAGAAGCCGGTGAGTTCCTGCCCGGCCACCGTCACCGTGCCGGAATCCGCGCGTTCCAGCCCGGCAAGCACCATCAGCAGGCTCGATTTGCCGGAACCGGACGGCCCGACCAGGCCAACCGCCTCGCCGCGGCCTATATTCAGCGACACCCCTTTGAGGATATGGACGCGCGCCGCGCCGCTGCCGAGGGAAAGTTCCACCTTGTTAAGGCGGATGGCGGGCTCAGAGCTGCTGGAGGAGTTCGCCTGCATGGCTTTCGCTTGGTTCGCCTTGTTTAGCCGCGCCACATTCGGGTCCGCACCATATGGTGCAGCGCACCCGTCGCGAAAGGGGCACGGGCACGCCCTCCTGACGCTGGGTATGCTGCTGGCTTTCGCACTGGTTTGGGGCGCGACTTCGGCGCGCGCCGAGCCGATACGCCTCGTCGCCTTTGGCGACAGCCTCACCGCGGGGCTCGGACTGCCGGCAAACCAGGCCTTTCCGGCGAAACTGGAAGCCGCGCTCAAGGCCGGCGGACACGATATTTTGATTGAGAATGCAGGGGTTTCCGGCGACACCGCGACCGCCGGGCTCGCCCGCCTCGACTGGTCGGTCCCCGACGGCACGCAGGGCGTGATCCTCGAGCTCGGCGCCAATGACGCGCTGCGCGGGCTCGATCCGGCGATCACCGAGAAGGCGCTCGACGACACGCTGGCGCGGCTGAAGGCACGCGGCATCCCGGTGCTGCTCACCGGAATGCTGGCGCCGCCGAACATGGGGGCGGCCTACAAGCAGCGCTTCGACACCATCTATCCGGCGCTGGCGAAGAAGTATGGCGTGCCGCTCTATCCGTTCTTTCTCGACGGCGTCGCCGGCGACGTGAAGCTCAACCAGGCCGACGGCATCCACCCGCTGGCGCAGGGTGTCGACATCATCGTCGCCCGCATGCTGCCGGCGGTGGAGGCGTTCCTGGCGCAGATCGCGGAGGGCAAACCGGGCTGAGGGCTTGTCCGGCGGGTATTTGCGGGCGTATCAAGCAATCAATTGCCCGCCACAGAACCTTCCGGATCTCATCCATGCAATATCGTCCTCTCGGCCGCACCGGGCTCGAGGTGAGTGCACTTTGCCTCGGCACCATGACCTTCGGCCAGCAGAACACCGAGGCCGAAGGACACGCCCAGCTCGACTATGCGCTCGATCACGGCGTCAATTTCGTCGACACCGCGGAAATGTATTCGGTTCCTCCGCGGCCGGAGACGCAGGGCTCGACCGAGCGCATCATCGGCGCGTGGATGCGGGCGCGCGGCAATCGCGACAGGATCATCCTCGCCACCAAGGTCGCCGGCCGCGGCGAGGCGACCTGGCTGCGCAATGACGGCTCGCCGACCCGGCCGAACCGTGCCCACGTGCATGAGGCCGTCGACAAGAGTCTCGCGCGGCTCGGCACCGACTATATCGACCTCTACCAGGTGCATTTTCCCGGCCGGCCGGTTCAATGGGGCTCCAACCCGACCCGCTGGAAGCACCATGAGGGCGACGAGGTCGCGATCGAGGAGACGCTCGCCGCGCTCGGTGACCTGGTGCGCGCGGGCAAGGTGCGACACATCGGCATCTCCAATGAGAGCGGCTGGGGCACCATGCGCTATCTGGCCGAGGCCGAGGCAAGGGGCCTGCCGCGCATCGCCTCGATCCAGAACGCCTACAACCTCCTGAACCGCACCTATGAGGTTGCCCTCGCCGAGATTTCGATGCGCGAGAATGTCAGTTTGCTGGCCTATTCGGCGCTGGCGCAGGGCTATCTCACCGGCAAGTACCAGAAGGGCGCGCGCCCGCCCGGCGCCCGCACCACGCTGTTCAATCGCGGCCAGCGCTACGAGACCCTCGGGGCCGAGGAAGCTATCGACGCCTATCTGGAGATCGCCCGCGAGGCCGGGCTCGATCCCTCGCAGCTGGCGATCGCCTTCGCGCTGTCGCGCAGCTTCATGACCTCGGTGATCCTAGGCGCCACCAGCATGGAGCAGCTGAAGGCGGATATCGGTGCCACGGATGTGGTGGTGACCAAGGAGCTGGAGGCGAAGATCGACGCCGTGCACCAGCGGGTGGGGAACCCTTGTCCTTGATCACATAGGCCGTCATCCCGGTCGAAGCGAAGCGCAGAGCCGGGATCGCGTGAAGTCCCGCGCATCACCTTCTTACGATCCCGGATCGGCCTGCGGCCGTCCGGGATGACGCTTGATGGGAAGTAGGAAAAGCCTACTCCGCCGGGGCTTTCGCGACCTCGTCGGTCTCGGTCTCTACCGCGTGCTTGGTCAGCAGCGGCGCCTGCAGCAGGGCGAACACGAAGGTGAGCGGCAGATAGCCAAAGGTCTTGAACGCCACCCAGGTGTCGGTCGAGACCGAGCGCCAGACGATCTCGTTCAGCACCGCCATGACGATGAAGAAGATGCCCCAGCGAATGGTCAGCTTGCGCCAGCCTTCGGCATCGATATGGAACACGTCGCCCAGCACATAAGGCAGCAGCGGCTTGTTCAGCGCCATGCCGCCGAGCAGCGCGATGCCGAACAGCGCGTTCACCAGGGTCGGCTTCAGCTTGATGAAGTGGTCGTCCTGCAGGACGATGGTGAGCGTGCCGAACACCAGCACCACGGCCGCCGAGATCAGCGGCATCACCGCGATCTTGCGGGCGATGATCCACATCAGTGCCAGCGCCGCGAAGGTGGCGACCATGAAGGCGCCGGTCGCCACATAGATGCCGCCACGGCCATTGGCGATGAAGAAGATCACCAGCGGGCCCATCTCCAGCACGAACTTGAGCAGCGGGTGCATGGTGCGGGCGGGGGTCTTGGAGGTCTCGGTCCCCGGCACGGTAGCTTCGGTCATCAGCAACAATCCTGTGTTGGTCGCCTTGTGGCGTCTTCCGGCGGCAGGATCAAGGCAATAGCGCGCGAGCGCGCGGCATCGTGTTCAGAGCCCCAGGCTCAGTCCAGCCCCACAATAGCCCTTGCGAAGTCCCGTGCCTCGAAGGGAGCCAAGTCGTCCACACCTTCTCCGACCCCGATCAGATGCACCGGTAGTCCGTGCTTGGCGGCAATGGCGACTAAAATACCACCACGAGCCGTGCCGTCGAGCTTTGTCATCACCAGTCCCGTCACCCCGGCCACCCGCCGGAACGCTTCGACCTGCGAGAGCGCGTTCTGGCCAACCGTGGCGTCGAGCACCAGCACCACCGCGTGCGGCGCGGCCGGCTCCTGCTTCTTGAGAACGCGCACCACCTTCTCGAGTTCAGACATCAGCTCGGCGCGGTTCTGCAAGCGGCCGGCGGTGTCGACGATCAGCACGTCGGCGCCGTCCGCCTTGGCCTTGGCCAGCCCGTCAAAGGCGACGCCGG
Source organism: Starkeya sp. ORNL1 (assembly GCF_012971745.1). Taxonomy (NCBI): domain Bacteria; kingdom Pseudomonadati; phylum Pseudomonadota; class Alphaproteobacteria; order Hyphomicrobiales; family Xanthobacteraceae; genus Starkeya; species Starkeya sp. ORNL1. The sequence goes on along the minus strand of NZ_CP048834.1, from coordinate 4,431,882 downwards.
CGGCGTCCGCCCCGGGCTCGCGGGCGACGACGACGGCGCCGGTGCGATCGGCCCAGACTTTGAGCTGCTCGATGGCGGCAGCGCGGAAGGTGTCTCCGGCGGCGAGCACCACCTTCTTGCCCTGGGCGCGCAGTTGTGCCGCGACCTTGCCGATGGTGGTGGTCTTGCCCGAGCCGTTGACCCCGACCATCAACAGCACGAACGGCTTGGCCGCGGCGTCGAACACCAGCGGGTGCGCGACGGGCTTCAGGACCGTCTCGATCTCGGCGGCGATCAGGGAGCGCACCTCATCGGGCTCGATCGACTTGTCGTAGCGCCCCTTGCCGACCGCTTCCGCGATCCGTGCCGCGGTCTCGACGCCGAGATCGGCGCGGATCAGCACGTCTTCCAGGTCTTCGAGCGTGCTGGCATCGAGCTTGCGCTTGGTGAAGAGGTCGGTGATGCCGGTGGAAAGTCCGGACGCGGTCTTGGTCAGGCCCTGCGTCAGGCGCTTCCAGAAGCTCGGGCGGGCGTTCTCGGTGTCGCTCATCGATAGCCTTGCTGGCTCATGCCGCGATCAGCCGGGCGCCGTCATGGCCGGCAATGCGAACGTCGGAAATCGTGCCGGCAACGAGCGGGCGGACCAGCCGCACCGGCGTGAAGGCTTCGGTGCGTGCCATGCCCTCGGTCTCCGCCAGCACCGCGCGACGGCGGCCAATCTCGCCGGCGAGGTGGCGCTGCAAGGCTTCCGCGCCCTTCTCGCGCAGGCGGCGGGCACGCTCCTTGATCGCTTCGCGGGCAAGCTGCGGCATGCGCGCCGCCGGCGTGCCCTTGCGCGGCGAGAACGGGAAGACATGGAGGTGAGTCAGGCCGCATTCGTCGACCAGGCGCAGCGAATTGCGGAAATGCGGCTCGGTCTCGGTGGGAAAGCCGGCGATAATGTCGGCGCCGAACACGATGTCGGGCCTGAGACGCCGCAGCCTGGCGCAAAATTCGATGGCGTCGCGGCGCAAATGCCGGCGCTTCATGCGCTTGAGGATCAGATCGTCGCCGGCCTGCAGCGAGAGGTGCAGATGCGGCATCAGCCGCTCTTCCTCGGCGATGGCGGCGACGAGGTCGTCATCGGCCTCGACGGAATCGATCGAGGAGAGGCGCAGCCGGCGCAGTTCCGGCACATGGCGCAGCAGCGTGCGCACCAATTGCCCGAGCTTCGGCGCGCCGGGCAATCCGATGCCGTAGGAGGTGAGGTCGACCCCGGTGAGCACCACTTCGGAATAGCCGTTCTCCACGAGCCGGCGAACCTGGGCAACCACCTCGCCCATCGGCACCGAGCGGGAATTGCCGCGGCCATAGGGGATGATGCAGAAGGTGCAGCGGTGATCGCAGCCATTCTGCACCTGCACGAAAGCGCGGGTGCGCCCCTCCATCCCTTCGATGAGGTGCAAGGCGGTCTCGCGCACACTCATTATGTCGCCGACGACCGCCTTCTCCTCGCCACCTATGCCGAAGTCGAATGCCTGCCGGGCAAGCGCCCAGGTCTCGGGCTTGGCCTTGTCGGCATTGCCGACGACGCGGGCCACCTCGTCCATCTCGGCGAAGGTCCCCGGCTCGGTCTGCGCCGCGCAGCCGGTGACGACGATGCGCCGCTCCGGATCCTCGCGCTTCAGCCGGCGGATCGACTGCTTGGCCTGCCGCACCGCCTCGGCCGTGACCGCGCAGGTATTGACGACCACGGTGCGCTCCAGGCCGGCGGCACTGGCGGCATTCTTCACCGCCTCGGATTCGAGCGTGTTGAGCCGGCAGCCGAAGGTTAAGACCTCGATCGACATCAGGCGGCGCCGCTCGCCGCCGGCTCGCCGAGCATGGCGGGCGTCAGCTTTCCGTCGAACTCGAACTCGGCCGGGCCGGTCATGAGGATGTGGTCGTCGCTCTCGCGCCAATCGATGAAGAGGTCGCCGCCCGGCAAGGTCACGCGGACCTTGCGGCCGGTGCGGCCGGTGCGGGCGCCGGACACGGCGGCGGCGCAGGCAGCCGAGCCGCAAGCCTTGGTGAGGCCGGCGCCGCGCTCCCACACCTTCAGGACGATGTGCCCGGGCGAGACCACCTGGGCCAGCGAGATATTGGCGCGCTCGGGGAAGATCGGGTGATTTTCCAAAAGCGGGCCGAAACGGCCGAGATCATGCGCCTCGACATTCTCGACCCAGAAGATCGCGTGGGGATTGCCGACATTCACCACGGAGGGGGAATGCAGCACCGGCGCGTCGATCGGGCCGATCTGCAATTCGATGGCGCGGGTATCGGCGAATTCCTCCGCCAGCGGGATTTCGGCCCAACCGAAACGCGGGCGGCCGATATCGGCGGTCACGCCCTCAGGCGTCACGACGCAGTCGAGCAGGCCGGCGATGCTTTCGAACAGCACATGATTGCGCCCGATTCGCCCGGCCTCATAGAGCGCGATGCAGCGCGTGCCATTGCCGCAGGCCCCGGCCTCCGAGCCGTCGGCATTGATGATGCGCACGAACGCTTCGGTGCCCGCAACGCGTGGAGGATAGAGCGCCATGATCTGGTCGAATGGCAGCACCTCCGGCCGCGCCAGCGCACGCGCCTCCGCCGGCGGCACGGCAATGGGCGCGTCGCGCAGATCGAGCACGACGATCTCGTTGCCGAGGCCGTTCATCTTGATAAAGGGGCGGTCTGCGAGCGCTGTCATTCTCGGACGTGTGAGGCGATTGGAAGCGTTGGGTTGGGACCTTATATGGCGAAGCGATGCGACAAGGCCAGTGCCACCCAATCTGTTGCGCGCGGCGTCGACATGCCCGTCGCGGGCGGCGCGGCGGAATGCTAGAACCGTCCCGTCTCGCGCCCCCCGGTGACACGATGATCCGTTTGCTTCGCTCGACCCTGCCGCTCGCGCTCATCGCGCTGCTCGCCGCCGGCGCTCCGCTCGCCGCGCAGGCGCCTTCCGAACCTCCCCCGCCACCCGCACAGCAGGCGCCGCCTGCCGCGGCGCCCGATGCCGAGATGACATCGCCACCGGTGGTCGATCCCAAGGGCGTCGACACCCAGAAGGTGCCGCCCGCGGCGGCGGCACCTCAGGATAATGCAGGGGTCGCTGCGACGCCCATCAATCCGCTCGAAAAGCCCGACGGGTTCGGCGAATCGGTCGACATGAAGCCGACCCCGGTGCTGCAGAAGCGCGGCCAGAGCGGCTGGGACGAGGGTTTCCAGAGCATCGTCACGGCGCTGAAGGAGGTCGATGCCGAATTGACCCGGCTGAAGCTGAAGCCCTCCGGCCCGCCGCTGATCATCTACACCTCGACCGACGATGCCGGCTTTGATTTCGAGGCGGCAATTCCCTTCAGCGGCGCCACCACCGAGAAGCCGAGCGTGCAGTTCGAATTGGCGGCCTCGCCGGCCGGCAAGGCGCTGCGCTTCACCCATCGCGGCTCCTATGACGCGATGGACCCGACCTATGAGCAGATCGCCAACCTGCTCGATGCCAAGGATCTCGAGGCGCAGGATCTCTATATCGAGGAATATCGCAGCGATCCGCGTACCACCTCTCAGGACGACCTCGTCATCGATATCTATGTCCCGCTGAAGTGATTCCGCCGCGAACCGCCATTGCCTCTGGATTTTGAGCCGACGCAACGCTTTGACGGCGCGAGCATGCTGACGCGCTCCTCATACTCTGATACCTTGCGTTCAAGATTTCGCGTGGAACGCGCCATACCTCCAAAGAGGGCGTGGCATCCGGCGGCGCCGGGCGTTAACGTTAGGGACCCGTGCCTCTCTGTTCTCGCGCTGCGCTGCGGGAGAAATGGCGCTCAGCGCCAAGCACGTATATGCTGACCATGACGGTTTGGAAGTGCTGATGCCATCCCCTAGCGGAATGACGTTTGATCGAATGGATACATCTTCTAAACCCGCGCGCTCGCCGCGTATCCTGATGTATAGCCACGATACGTTCGGCTTGGGACACATCCGCCGGACCCGGGCTATTGCCAATTCATTGGTGAAAGAACATCGCGACCTGTCGATCCTCATCCTTTCGGGGTCGTCGCTGGCGGGCAGCTTCAATTTCGGCCCCGGCATCGACTTTGTTCACGTGCCGAGCGTCACCAAGAATGTCGACGGCTCCTATAGCGGCGCCAATCTGCGCATGGAGCTGTCCGAGGTCACCAGGATCCGTGAAGCGCTGATCCGCCAGGCCGCGGAATCCTTCCGGCCGGACATCTTCATCTCCGACAAGGAGCCGACCGGCTTCCGCGGCGAGCTGGTGCCGACGCTGGACGTGCTCGCCGAGATGGGCACGCGCCGCGTGATCGGCGTGCGCGACGTGTTGGACGATCCCGACACGGTCCGCGCCGAATGGCACGACAAGGGCGCCATCCGCACCCTCACCGATTATTATGACGACATCCTCGTCTATGGTTCGGAAGAGTTCTACCGGCCGCTCGACGCCATTCCGCTACCGGCGGAAATGCGCACCTGCATCGTCTATACCGGCTATCTGCGCCGCACCGTGCCGGGCGGCATGAGCGCGGTGAAATATCCGAAGCTCGCCAAGCGGCCCTTCATCCTCGTCACCACCGGCGGCGGCGCCGACGGCGCCGGGCTGATCGACTGGGTGATCTCGGCCTATGAGGCCGATCCGAACATCCCGCTGCCGGCAGTGATCGCATACGGCCCGTTCCTGTCGACCACGCAGCGCACCCAGTTCGCCGAGCGCGTCGACCGCCTGCCCAATGTGGAGGGCCTCACCTTCGACCCGAAGATCGAGCGCCTGATGAACCGCTCCGCGGCCGTGGTCGCCATGGGCGGCTATAATACGTTCTGCGAAATCCTGTCCTTCGACAAGCCGGCGCTGCTGGTGCCGCGTGCCCGCCCGCGGCTCGAACAGACCATTCGCGCGCAGCGCGCCGCTGATCTCGGCCTGATGCGCATGCTGACCGATCCGGTGGAGCATGGCGCCTCGACGCGCGATCCGATGGAGATGGCGGCGGCGCTGACGGCGCTGTGCGCGCAGCAGCCGCCTTCCGCCGCCATGTCCCACGACATGCTCGACGGCCACGCTCAGATCGCCAATTATCTCTCCCCCATGCTGGAGCGCGGGCAGGCGCGGCGCGGTAGCGGCGCGGGAACCGGGGGCTGAAGTGCCCGCGGACCCCTCAGGCATTCCGGCACGCATCGCCATCGTATTGAAGGGCTATCCGCGGCTGTCGGAGACCTTCATCGCGCAGGAGATACTGGAACTGGAGCGCCGCGGCTTCCAGTTCGACATCTGGTCGCTGCGCCGGCCGACCGATCGCCACGTGCACCCGATGCACGAGGCGATCACGGCGCGGCTGTTCTATCTGCCGGAATATCTGCACGACGATCCCCGCCGGGTGTGGCGCGGCATGGTCCATGCCCTCAGACGGCTGGATTGGTGGCCGGCGCTGAAGGTGTTCGCGCGTGACCTCGGGCGCGACCCGACGCCGAACCGGCTGCGCCGCCTCGGCCAGGCCTTCGTGCTGGCGCGCGAGATCGACCCGGCGATCCGGCACATGCATGTGCATTTCCTGCACACGCCGGGCTCCGTCACCCGCTACGCTTCGCTGCTGACCGGCCGCAGCTTCTCGTTCTCCGCCCATGCCAAGGACATCTGGACCACGCCGGCCTGGGAGCATCACGAGAAGATCGCGGATGCCGGCTGGGGCACCACCTGCACCGCAGACGGTCTCGCCGAGCTCAGGCGCGTCACCGCGCCGGTCGACGGCAGCCGCATCGCGCTGATCTACCACGGCCTCGATCTCGGCCGATTTCCCCCGCCGCCGCTGCCCGAGGCGCGCGACGGCAGCGATCCGGCTCGGCCGGTGCGCATCGTCGCGGTCGGCCGTGCGGTGGAGAAGAAGGGCTTCGACGATCTCATCGACGCCCTCGCCCGCCTGCCGGCGCATCTGAACTGGCATTTCACCCACATTGGCGGCGGCGAGCGGCTGCCGGCCCTGAAGGCGCAGGCCGAGCGCCTCGGCCTCACCAACCGCATCGAATGGCGCGGGAGCCTGCCGCAGGGCAAGGTGATCGAGGCGCTGCGTGCAGCGGAGCTGTTCGTGCTGCCGAGCCGGCAGGGCGCGGACGGCGACCGCGACGGCCTGCCCAATGTCATCATGGAGGCGGCGACGCAGGCCTTGCCGGTGGTGTCGACCCGCTTTGCCGGGGTACCGGAATTCATTGAGCACGACACGAATGGCCTGCTGGTGGAGCCGCGCGATGTGGCCGCGTTGGCGGACAGCCTTGCCACGCTGATCGCCGACCCGGCGCGCCGGGCAAGGCTTGGGGCGGCGGCCTATGAGCGCGTCCGGTCGGGCTTCTCGTTCGAGGCCGGCATCGACCGTCTCGCCGGGCTGCTGACCGGCGGTGCCGCGGCCGAGGCGCGCACGGTTCGTGCGCCGACGCGCGAGGAACGGCCGATCGCCGCGGTTGCCGAGGCCGGCGAGGCCTGAGCCATGCGTTGCCTTTTCCTGGCGCCGATGAAGGCGCCCGACCATCCCTTGCCGTCCGGCGACCGGGCCATGGCGCGCCTGTTCTTCCGGCTGCTCGGCCGTGTCGGCTATCAGGTCGAGTTGGCCTCAAAGCTCTCCACCCGCACGAAAGAACCTTCCGCCGAGCGCTGGCAGGAGTTGGAAGACGCTGCCGAGATAGAGTTGCACCGCATCCTCGGCGAGCAGGCGGCCACGAGCGGGCAGATCGCCTGCGTCTTCACCTATCACCTCTATTACAAGGCGCCCGACCTGATCGGCCCACGCCTGGCGGCACAGCTCGGCGTGTCCTATGTGGCGGCCGAGGCGACCCGGTCGCCACGCCGCAGCGAGGGCCCGTTCGCGCGGGGCCACGAACTGGCGGAGCGCGCCATAGACGCCGCCGACCTCGTGCTCAATCTGACGACGCGCGACCGCGAGATGGTCGAACGCTTCAAGCCCGCCGGTCAGCGCATAGCCGACCTCAAGCCGTTCTTCGACCTCGCCGACTGGCCGCTGGCCGGGCCGCCGGCGCCCCGACGGGAAGGTGAACTTCGGCTGGTCAACGTGGCGATGATGCGTCCGGGCAACAAGCTAGCGTCCCACCACCAGCTTGCCGAGGCCCTCGCCCGGCTCGGCCGGCCGTTTCGGCTCGACATGATCGGCGACGGCCCGACACGCGAGGAGGTACACGCCGCCTTCGCGCCGCTCGGCGATCAGGTGAAATTCCACGGCATGATCGAGGATCGCACCCTGCTCGCCCGCTTCTACCGCGATGCCGATCTCTTCGTCTGGCCGGGCGTCGGCGAGGCCTATGGCGCGGTGTATCTGGAAGCGCAGGCGCACGGCCTGCCCTGCATCGCCGGCGACAATGGCGGCGTGCCCGACGTGATTCGCGATGGCGAGACCGGCATACTGGCGCCGCGCGGCGATATCGACGCCTATGCCGGCGCGATCCGCCGACTCGCCGATGATGAGTCGCTGCGCACGCGCTACGCTCACGCGGCCTGGCGCTTCGCCAGCGAGGAGCGGACCATCGAGGCGGCGCAGCGCACATTGGAAGCGGCACTGGACACCGCCGGCATACCGAGGCCAGCAGCATGAGCGACCCGCAGACACCTCCGAATATGACGCCAAAGCGCGCCATGATCGTGGTGACGCACCTGCTCGGTGTCGGCCACCTTGCCCGCATGGCCGCGGTCGGCCGCGCTTTGGTCGCGGAAGGCTGGCAGGTCACCATCGTCTCCGGAGGACGGCCGGTGCCGACCGCACGGCTCGGCAGCTGCGAGCTGGTGCAATTGCCCAGCGTGCATTGCGTCGGCACCGATTTCAGCACCCTGCTCGCCAGCGACGGCACGGTGGCGGACGCCGCCTATCTGGCGCGGCGGGGCGAGGAATTGCTGGCGGCGTTCGAGGCGATCCGCCCGGATGCGCTGATCGTCGAGCTTTATCCGTTCGGCCGCCGCGCCATGGCCGGCGAGTTCGACGCGCTGCTGGAGCGCGCCAAGGCGAGCGATCCGCGCCCGACTATCCTGTGCTCGATCCGCGACGTGCTGAACCCGCCGTCGCGTCCGGAACGGGCGGACCAGGCGCTGGAGCGCCTCGCCCGATCGTTCGACGGCGTGCTGTTCCATGGCGACACCTCGGTGGTGCCGCTCAGCGCCTCCTGGCCGACGCCCCCCGCCCTGGAGCGGCGGCTGATCGAGACCGGCTATGTCCATGACGGCGAGGCGGCCGTGGCGGCCGTCGGCTCAGACGGCCAGGACGAGATCGTCGTCTCCGGCGGCGGCTCGGCGGCGAGCCTGCCGCTGTGCCGCGCCGCGATCGAAGCCGCCCGGCTCGTCACCACGCATCGGTGGCGGCTGCTGGTCGGCCACGGCGTACCCGCTACGGACTTCGATACGCTCGAGGCCGCGGCCCCACCGCACATGATGGTCGAACGCGCCCGGCCGGACTTCCCGGCGCTGCTGGGCCGTTCCGCACTTTCCATCAGCCAGGCCGGCTACAATACGGTGCTCGACCTGGCCGCCGCGCATGCGCGCGCCATTCTGGTACCGTTCGCCGCCGGAAATGAGCTGGAGCAGACCATCCGCGCCGGCGAACTCGCCCGGCGCGGGCTGGCCCGCGTGCTGGAAACCGACGGACTCGACGGCGCCGCTTTGGCGCGCGAGGCCGCCGGCCTGACCGCCGCGCCGCGCCCGGACTGGTCGGCGATCCGCGCCGGCGGTGCGAAGCGCACCGCGGAACGGGTTGCGGCTGCGGCCGACAACGCCGCCGCACGCGCGGAAGCCTGGCGGGCACTCGATGCCGTGCTTGTGCGGGCGCGCACCTCAGGTCGCACCATCGATTTCTGGCTGCGTGACGACGACGCCATCGAGCCGACCCCGGCCCTCGACGCCTATCTCGCCCGCGCCCGGCGCTGGGGCGTGCCGGCGGCGCTCGCGGTCATTCCGGCGCGGGGGACACCGCAACTCGCCGCCTGGCTCGCCGACCACCCGACGGTCGACGTGCTGGTGCATGGCTGGGCTCATCGCAACCATGCGCCAGCCGGCGCGCGGGCCTCGGAATTCGGTGTCGACCGGCCCGCGCCAGACAAGCAAGGCGACGCCACGCGCGGCCTGTCACGGATCGGCGAGATCTTCGGCGAGCGCGCCTTGCCGGTGTTCGTGCCGCCCTGGAACCGCATCGATCCTGGCTTTGCTGCAGCATTGCCAGAGCTCGGCTATAGCGGGCTCTCGACCCATGAGCGCCGCAGCCCGGAGCGCGCCCCCGCCGGCCTCGTCACCATCAACAGCCATTGGGACCCGATCGCCTGGAAGACCGGCGGCGGGCTGAAGGACGAGGCGAAGCTGCTTCATTTGCTGGCGCGGCTCATCGACGAGGAACTCGCCACCCCCGCCGGTACGCTGGAACCGATCGGCATCCTCACCCACCATCTGGTGCATGATGGCTGGATCGACCGCTTCCTCGACGAGGTGTTCGAGCGCCTGGCGGGCTCAGGCAGCGCGCGGTTCGTGGCCGCGCGCGAGGTGTTCGCCGTCCCGGTCCCGGCCTAATTCCGCCGATAGAGATAATAGCGGCCCTCGCGGGCACCGGCCGGCAGCGGCACCTCGGTGAAGCCGTCGAGTTCGAGCGGCAGGTCGGACATGATAATGCCGCCGGCCGCCATCACCGGCGGCAGTAGCCGAGCCGACATCGCCGCCACCGCAAGGTTGGATTCGCGGTCGAACGAGCCGAGATCGGAATTGGCCAGCACCACCTTGCCGGCGATCCTGCCGTGCAGCGCCGGCAGCGTCTCCTCGATCTCGCCCAGCACCAGCTGGTCGGCCGTAGGCTGGCAGTCCGCATGGGCGACATTCACCCGGTCGAAGACCAGGATATCGCGCCCCGGCAAATGCCGGCGCAGATGGTCATAGGTGCGCCCCAGGCCGAGGCCGAGCTCAAGCACGAAACCGGGGCGATCCGCGATCTCGGCAAAGGCCCAGGCAAGGCACGCACGCTGCGCCTCGAGGCGGAACAGCGTCTTCTCGAGGCGGGAAAGGCCGGACACGCAGTGTTACTCGTCAGTGATAGGGGTCGGCAGCATCGCGCAGGCCGTCGCCAAGGAAATTGAAGGCGAGGATGACGGCGATGACGGGCACCACCGGCAGGATGAGCCATGGATAGAACACCACGATATTGATGTTCTGCGCCTCGTTCAACATCACGCCCCAGCTGGTGATGGGGGGCCGCAGGCCGAGGCCGAGGAAGCTCAAGGCGGTCTCGCCGAGGATCATGGTGGGGATGGTGATGGTCGCCGAGGCGATCAGATGGCTGAGGAAGCCCGGCACCAGATGGCGGAACACGATGCGCGGCGTCTTCGCGCCCATCAGCTGGGCGGCGACGACGTAATCGTCTTCGCGCAACGACAACAGCTTGGAGCGCACGGCACGCGCCAGCCCGGTCCAGTCCATCAGGCCGAGGATCATGGTGATGCTGAAATAGACCAGCAGCGGGCTCCACGTCGGCGGCATGATCGCCGACAGAGCGAGCCACAATGGTATGTGCGGCAGCGACTGGATGACCTCGATCACGCGCTGCATCACGAGGTCGAACAGACCGCCATAATAGCCGGCGAGCCCGCCTATGATGATGCCGAGGGTGAAGCTGACGGCGACACCGATGAGGCCGATGGTCAGCGAGATGCGCGCGCCATAGATGATGCGCGAGAGCATGTCGCGCCCCAGCCGGTCGGTGCCGAGCAGGAACAGCGTGCCGCCTTCGCTCGGGCACATCAGATGCCGGTTGCCGGGGATCAGCCCCCAGAACATGTAGGGGTCGCCCTTGCAGAAGAAGCGCACCGGGTGGACCTGCGTGCGGTCCTCCGAGAAGGTGCGCCGCATGCTCTGCATGTCGAGCTGGTATTTCAGCCCATAGGTGAAGGGGCCGACGAACGCGCCGTCATGGAACAGATGGATCCCCTGCGGCGGCGAGCGGATGAAGTCGGTATGCCGGGCCTGGTAGTCATAGGGCGCCAGGAACTCGCAGATCAGGATCGAGGCGTAGAGCACCATCAGGAAGATGCCCGAGAACAGCGCGAGGCGGTGGCGCTTGAACTTCCACCACATCAAGGTCAGCTGCGAGGCAAGATAGACCCGCTTCTGCGCCTCGGTCAGCACCTCCGCCGTATAGGGGTCGAACGGGGCCTCCGCCACGATGTGCGGCAGCCGCTCGGGCCCGGCCAGCTGCGGGATGGGAGCGCTCATTTGGAGGCTCCACCACTGAAGCGGATGCGCGGATCGAGGAAGCCGAGCGCGATATCCGAGATTAGCACGCCGATCACGGTGAGGCAGGACAGGAACATCAGGAACGAGCCGGCGAGATACATGTCCTGGCTTTGCAGCGCCCGCAGCAGCAGCGGGCCGGTGGTCTGCAGCGACAGCACCACCGCGGTCAGCTCCGAACCGGAGACGATGGTCGGCAACACGTCGCCGATGCCGGAGATGAAGAAGTTCAGCGACATGCGCAGCGGATATTTCACCAGCGCCCGCTGCCGCGACAGACCCTTGGCCTTTGCGGTAACGTAGTATTGTTTACGTAATTCCTCGAGCAGGTTGGCGCGTATGGCGCGCACCATGGTGCCGGTGCCGCCGGCGCCGATGATCAGCACCGGGATCCACAGATGCGCCAGGATCGACTGTGCCTTCGCCCAGCTCATCGGCTGGTCGAAATACATCGGGTCCATCAGGCCGCCGATCGATAGCCCGAACCAGACATTGGCGAAGTACATCACGATCAGCGCCAGCAGAAAGTGCGGCACCGCGATGCCGAGCAGGCCGAGGAAGGTCAGCCCGTAGTCGCCCCAGCTATATTGGTGAGTGGCGGAATAGATGCCGATCGGAAAGGCGATCAGCCAGGTCATCAATATGGTGGAGAGCGAGAGCAGCACGGTGAGGCCGAGCCGCTCGCCGACGATCTCGCGCACCGGCATCTCGTATTCGAACGAATAGCCGAAATCGCCCTGGAAGAAGCCGGTGATCCATTTGAAATAGCGCTGCACCGGCGGCAGGTCGAAGCCGTATTCCTTGCGCAGGAACTCGATGCGGCTGGTGTCGACCTTCTCGCCCTGCGCCGCCATCTCGGCGACATAGGTCTCGAAATAGTCGCTCGGCGGCAGCTGCATCACCGTGAAGATGAGCGCGCTGGCGACGAGGAGCGTCGGCACCATGATGGCGATCCGCCGGGTGATGTAGCGCAGCACGCCTCACTCCTTCCGTGCGGTGTCGTCGAACCAGAACGTATCCGGCAAATAGATGCCGAAATACGAGCCCGGCTCGAACGCATAGACCCCGGTTTCCGGGACGTTGCGCAGCAGATTGGACACCACCACCGGCTGGCGGGTGCGGTTGACGATGCCGATGGTGAAGACCTGGTCGGCATTGATCTCCAGCATGCGGCGCCAGATGTCGCGGCGCTGGTCGACGTCCGTCGAGTGCCGCCATTGCTGGTGCAGATCGACCAGTTCCTTGGCCTCGGGGAGGGTCGGCGCCTCGCCTTCCTGGCCGGATGAATCGACATACTGGCCCCAGAGCGGCCACTGGAACTGCATCGAATTGGACGGCGCCAGCTCGGTCGGCTCCATGTCCGGGCTGGGGATCGAATTGTCGAGCCCCTTCCAGGTCGACATCATCACCTTGCCGGCGATGGCGCCGCGGCGAAGTATGTCACGCTGGGTCGGCCGCGCGAACATGGCGATGCCGATCTTCTTCCAGTCATAGCCGACCAGCTCCAGCGCATCGGATTCCTCGGTGCTGTCGCCGGCGGTCTCCACCGTGATCTCGGCGCGCCGGCCGTCGGGCAGCAGGCGGATGCCATCGGCGTCGCGCTTGTCGAGGCCCGCCTGGTCGAGCAGCTGGTTGGCGAGCGCCGGATCATACTGCGCCCAGGCCTGGTCATATTTGGAATCGTAGAGCTGGCTGCCGGGAATGACGGTGTTGGCGCCCTCATGGGCGAGGCCGAAGAAGATCACCTGGTTGATGTCGCGCCGATTGATGGCGACGGAAAGCGCGCGGCGCACCCGCACGTCGCGCAGCACGGCGCGCCAGCCGTCATCGGCGACATTGAGGTTCGGCACGATGGCGACATTGGCGCCCTCGCCATTCTCCCACAGCCGCACCCGATAATTCTGCCGCTCCTCGGCCGCCTTCAGGAAGGTGTAGCTGTCGAAACGCAGATAGCGCGCCTGCAGGTCGGCGCCGCCGGCCCCGACCTTGGCGGGCACCAGCGAGGAGGTACCGATCGAGATGGCGACCCGGTCGATATAGGGCAGTTGGCGCCCGGCCTCGTCGACCCGGTGATAATAGGGATTGCGCTCGAACACGAAGAGCTCGGCCGGCGGATAGGTCAGCGGCCGCCACGGCCCCAGCGTCGGCAGGTTCGGGTTCTCGGGACGATAGGCGCGGGCCTTGCGGTCGTGCAGCGCGCTCCAGTCCTTCACCCGGAACTGCTTGACCAGCTTGGCGAGTTCATCCGGGTCGGCGTAGCGCGCGTGGAACTGCTTCAGATAGTGGAACGGCATGGCGATGGTGAAGGGATTCGCCGCCGCCAGCGCCGGCAGGAACCCGGGATTGGGCATCGACCATGTGTAGCGCACGGTGAGCGGGTCGATCACCTCGAAACGCGGCGGCTGGTTGCCGACCAGCATCGCGCGCGGCGGGCCCCCGGGATTGAGGGTCGCGTTATTGGCGACATCCTCCCACCAGTAGCGGAAATCCTCCGCGGTGAAGGGCACGCCGTCCGACCAGCGATGGCCCTCGCGCAGGTGCAAGGTGAAGATGCGCCCTTCCTCGACATCGACGGCGCGCAATATGTCGGGCACCAGATTGCCGTTGAGGTCGAACACCATGAGACGGGCATAGCCGTAGAGCGTCACCATGCGGATGTCGCGCTGGTCGCCCATCAGCAGCCGCAGCGTGCCGCCATAGCGGCCGGGCTCGCGGCCCATGGCCTTGAGGTCGATCACCCGCGGCTGCACCGGCAGGCGCTGCGCCATCGGCGGCAAGGCGCCGGCCCGCACCGCATCGGCGAGGATCGCGGACTCGCCCGAGACGTCCGGCGTAGCGGCATGCACGGACGGCACGCACAAACCGGCGCCGAGCATCAGGAGCAGCGCCAGTACCATCCGGATCGGGGCTCTCCACATGGCGGGACCTATGCCGTGACCAGATCGGATCGGACGCAGTCGCGGTCGGCAAGCACGAAATGGCCGCCGCCGAGATCGAGCGGGGCGAGCCCCCCGCCCTTCATGCCGCGGAACGCCTCCGGCCAGATCTGCGGATCGGAGGCGCCGCCGGCCGACATCGGGATCTTGAAGTCGAAGCGCTGGTCGAGGTCGGGCAGCAGCACCGCCTTGAGCAGGTTCTTGGTGTAGGGGTGGACCGGATTGGCGAACAGCGCGTCGCGCGTCGCCATCTCGACGATGCGCCCGCGGGCCATCACCGCGATGCGGTCGGCCATGTAGTGGACCACCGCGAGATTGTGCGTGACGAACAGATAGGTGAGACCGAGCGCGGACTGCAGGTCCTTCAGCAGATTGAGGATCTGCGCCTGCACCGAGACGTCGAGCGCGGAGACCGGCTCGTCACAGATGATGATGTCGGGATCGAGCGCGAGCGCCCGGGCGATGCCGATGCGCTGGCGCTGGCCGCCGGAGAAGCTGTGCGGATAGCGGTTGAGGAAGCGCGGATCGAGGCCGACGCAGCGCATCAACTCGATGACGCGCTCCTTCTGCCAGGCCGGATCGCCGCGCTCCTGGATGATCATCGGCTCGCGGATGATGTCGAGCACCGTCATGCGCGGCGACAGCGACGACACCGGATCCTGGAAGATCATCTGCAGATGCGGCCGAAACTCGCGCAAGTCCTCCTTGTCGAGGGCGCGGATATCGACCGGCCCGTCGCGGCCGTGGAAGGTGATGGAGCCGGAATCGGCGGCCCGGGCGCGCATGATCAGGTTGCCGACCGTGGTCTTGCCGGAGCCGCTCTCGCCGACGAGGCCGAGGCACTCGCCGCGCATGATCTCGAAGCTGACATCGTCGACGGCGACGACACCGCCGCCTTTCTTGCCGCCATAGGTCTTGCGCAGTCTCTCCACCGTGAGGATCGGCGCGCCGCAGGTCTCCAGCCGGTAGGGGTCGGTACGCTCCGGCACGACGGGCGGTATGTCGCGCAGCGCCACCAGGCGCTCGCCTTCCGCCATGTCGAAGCGCGGGCAGGCTTTCAGAAGCGCCTTCAGATAGGGATGGGTCGGGTCGCGGAACACGTCCTCGACCGTGCCCATCTCCATGATCTCGCCCTGATAGATCACCACCACCTCGTCCGCCATGTTGGCGACGACGCCGAGGTCGTGGGTGATGAGCAGGATCGCCATGCCGAAATCCTGCTGAAGCTCCTTCATCAGCTTCAGCACCTGGGCCTGGATGGTCATGTCGAGCGCGGTGGTCGGCTCGTCGGCGATCAGCAGGGCCGGATGGCAGATCAGCGCCATGGCAAGCATGGCGCGCTGGCGCAGCCCGCCGGACAGCTCGAACGGGTAGCGGTCATAGGCGCGGTGCGGCTCGCGGAAGCCGACCAGCTCCAGCATCCGCTCGGTCACCGCGCGTGCTTCCTTGCGCGGATGCGGGCGGTGCAGCTGCAGCGCCTCCTCGACCTGGTTGCCGATGGTATGGACCGGCGAGAGCGAGGACATCGGCTCCTGGAAGATCATGCCGATGCGCCCGCCACGCAGATGGCGGATCACCTTGCCGTCGGTCGGAAGCCCGGCAATGTCGAGCGGGCCGGTCTTGCCAGCACCGTTCTTGAATTCGCCGTCCGGCTTGCGGGCCGGATCGGAGAACAGGATCCGCCCCTGGGTGATGATGCCGTTGGGCGGCAGCAGGCCCATCACCGCGCGGGAGATGACGGTCTTGCCGGAACCGGATTCACCGACAAGGGCCACCGTGCGTCCCGCTGGCACGCGGAGCGACACTCCCTTCACCACCTCGTCGAGCTGGCCGTGAAGGGCGAAACCGATGCGCAGGTCTTCGATACGAAGCACTTCGGGGGTCACGGCCGGCAGCACATTGTCATCCTCTTGCCGCGGCCATCGCCGTCTGGGACTTGGTCTCTGTCACTGTCTTGGTCCCGCCGAGCACCTGCGCCAATAGCTCCTGGTCGCTGATCATATAGGCGGAGACCGCCATGTCGCTGCCATCGACCATGATGTCGCGGGTTTTCAATCCGGAAAAGTCGAGTTTCGAAATTCGAGCCGTTTCTTCCGATACCACGAAGTCGGCCAGCATGTCCTTGGTCGCCGCTTCCAGCCGTGCGGCGATGGTGATGGTGCCGCCAAAGGCGCGCAGCGACGAGGAGGCGACGTCGGCGCCGATGCGGGTCAGCACCACCGGGCCGGTATGGACGCCGACCCCGGCGCGGATCGGGATCGGCAAGGCGCCGGCGATCTCGACATTGAGCAGGTCGATCACCCGCGCCATGTCGCGGGCCGCATGCAGGGCGTTGCGAGCGCTGGCGCCGCCAGCCGGCGTATCGAAGACGGCGAGGAGGCCGTGGCCGTGCATCTGGTCGACCCGGCCGCCGCGATTCTCCACCGCCTGCGTCATCTCCGAGGAAAAGCGGTTGATCAGCACCGCGATCTCGTAGGGCTGGCTGGCGCGGGTCAGCATGTTGAAGGCGCGCAGGTCGAGACAGAGCACCGTCGCCTCCTGCTCCAGCGCCCATTCCTGGATCTGCTGCTCGTCCTCCTCGCGCGCCCGCTGCTCGCCCAGCACCGGCATCAATATGCGCAGGCCGACATCGTGGGTCGGGCGGATCTGGCAGGCGAGGCGCACATTGGCGGAGGCGCCGATGCGATCGAGCAATCGGCCCTCGACGCCGAACGGCTCCGGCAGGTCGCTGGCCCCTGACAGCACGTGCACGCGGCAGGTGGAGCAGCGCCCGCGCCCGCCGCAGGCGGAGGGGTGCGGGATATGGTGCATGCGGCTCGCCTCCAGCACCGAGGTGCCGAGGGGGACCTTGACCGGCCCGTAGCCGCGATAGGTGAGCGTCACCGTGGCGGCGGCGCGGCGGCGTATATAGGCGAAGGCAAGCAATGCGAGGACGCCGGCGCCGAACGTTGCGAGCCCGCCCTTCATCATCATCCGCGCGTCGTCGATGCCGGCCCGCTGCTCCTGGCTGATCGCCTGCGGCGGCGCCATGGCGTGCGCCTCGCGGCCGGCGGCGACGAAGCCGGCGAGCGACAGGAACGGAATGAGCACGGCGAGCACAACCAGGGTCACCCGCCAGCGCGGATACCAGTGCCGGTGGCGCAATATGTGGTGCAGCCCGATCACCCCATGGCTCCAGGCCACGATCAGCAAGGTGCTTTGCCACCAAGCGACATCCGGCCAGAGCCGGAACAGCACGGCATGATAGGCCTCGTCGACGCCGTAGAAAGAGCCGGCGATCCGGGTCTCGGCGATGTGGCCGAGCACCAGGAACGGGATGGAGAGGCCGAAGATGATCTGCAGCACCTCGTCGTCCGGCATGCGCCAGGTCTGCCGGCGGATGAGGCGGTAGGTGGTCAGGGTGATATGCACGAGGGCCGCGCCATAGAGCACCGTGGCGCCGAGCGGGGCCTTCCACAACGCCCAGCGCCATTCCTGCACCACCTGCATCGCGCTGATGCCGAACACGCCGACCGCATGGTTGAGCAGGTGGGTGGTGACGAAGGCGAACAGGATGATGCCGGACCACATGCGCGCCGGGCGCACCCAGACATTGCTTGTCATCCGGCCGCGGGGCGCCTTGGGTTCGGCAGCTGGGGTGGCGGCGGTCGGCATCAATGTGCGGCGGCGGGTGGCGTGAGCGGGCGCGAGGCGTCGACCGCCGGAGCACCGTCGGGCAAACGCATCACCAGCTGCGCGCAGATCTTGTTGAGATGCAGAATCTGCCGGCTGAGCTCGCGCATCACCGCGAGGTTGAACGGCTTCGACTCATCGAGCAGTTGCATGAACGGCTCGCGGTCGACCCTGAGCGCCGTGACCTCGTTTTCCGCGGTGATGGTGACGCCGCGGGTCTGGCCGCACAGCACGCCGGCCTCGCCCAGCAGCGCTCCGCGCACATGTTCGGCGAAGTCGATGACGCCGCGCTCGGTATTGATCGACGCCTTGAACTGGCCGTTGAGCACGATGAACACCGCATCGGAGGCGGCGCCCTGCTCGTATACGACTTCGCCGGGCTGGAACACGATGCGGTCCGCGATCATCGCGAGCAGCTTGAGCTTGGACGTCTCTACCGCCTCGAACATGCGGAACTTCTGCAAGGACCTGACTTCATCGTCGATCGTCATTTCCCTACCTCCTGCGGAGTGGGTGTCGAAGCATCGTCTTCCGCCGCACCGGAGGACTCCGGTACCAGCGTCGCCGACGTCTCGCTCTCACGCGCCACCCCGATCAGTTTGGCCCCGTCGAACGTCAGTACGATGTCGAAATCACTCACGTCGTCCTCTTCCGACTGGCTGACGATGAGTGTGCGCCCACCCATGGCCGCGCATATGTTCTTCATGATCATATGCGCTTCCGAGCCGGAGAAACTAGACAGCGCGCCGTCGAGGATCAACGTATCCGGCCGGCGCAGCATCAGGCGCGCCAGCTGGATGGTGGCGCGCTGCTGCGGCGAGAGCAGGCGCCCGCCGGGGCCGGCATCCTGGTCGAGGCCCTTGGAGACCACGAAGGTCTCCAGCCCGCGCTGCTGCAGCACTTCGGCGACGGCGTCGAGCAGGCGGGAGCGTTCATGCATCTTGCCGTAGCGGATGCGGCCGAGCAGCAGGTTATCGCGGATCGGCGCCGCCGGCATCAGCCGGCCGGCATCGTAGAATTCGATGGCGCCGGCTTCGCTGGCCGGCAGGAACTGGCGGAAGCTCTTGCGGGCGCGCAGCACCCGGGCGATGAGGCCGTCATCGATCATGTTGAGGCGGTGGCGCGGCTCGACATACATCAGGCCGTAGCCGATCAGCCGCTCGCGCACCGCGCTCGGGATGCGCTCGCGCTGGCTGTCCTGCCAATTGCCCTGCAGCGCCGGCAGCAGCGTCTCCAGATCGCCCTCATCGATGAAGGAGTAGCGCTCGCGCAGCGGATTGTCCGGGGCCATGCCCTGGAAAACGTCGGCCACGGTCTCGACGATCTTCAGCCCGATCGCCAGCAGCGGCCCGGCGAGGGCCTCCGCGGAGATGATGGCCCGCACGAAATTGTCCGAAGCGAGGTTCTCCGGCGCGAAACGCGAGCCGACCGGCACGCCGAACAGGAGATTTTCGCCGATGCTGGCGCTGCTGTTATACGCGCCGGCCGCGAAAGGCTCGACAAGCTTCAACAGGCCGCGCTCGCGGAAATGATCGAGGATGGCGCCGCGGGCCTCGAGCAGGCGCGCCGCCAGCTCATCGTCGAGGTCGTCGCCAAGCCGGCTCGCTATGCCGACGCGGAAGATGTCGTCATAGCCGCGCACCACGCGCAGCGCCTCGATCACGGCATTGCCGAGCTCATCGGGTCCGGAGATGCCGACGCCCTGATAGTCGATCCAGTCGGCGTCGGGAGAAACCAGCGGGTTGGCGGTCTGCCGCGCCTCCATGAGCTCGAAACGCATCCTGGCGTCGAGCTCGCCATCCGGGACCGGCGGCACCGCATGGCGCAGCGCGAACAACAGATTGTCGCGGATCGAGCCGGACAGGATGTGCGGCTCGCTCGAGGCATAGATGATGGACCGGCTGGCGTCGCAGTCGGTCAGGGTGCCGAGCTCGCGCCCGGCTATGGTGACGCTGCCCTGATAATCGGTGATCTGGCGGCCGAGCACCTTGGCGAGCACGTCGCGCCCGCTCCCCGCCCCGCCGACCAGCGCGATCCGGCTCGGCCGTGGCAGCGTGGTGGTGACGCGGTCGAGCTGCACGATGCCGCGGCCGTTCACGACCCGGAGGCCGGAGACCGAGATGCTCGCATCCGCCGGGATCGGATCGCCCGCCTTCTCCGGCTCGGCGGGCAGCAGCACGTCCTTGGAGAACTGGGCGACCACCTGCTCGTATTTCACGGTGACGTCGTTGCGCTGCTGGTCCCAGTCGATCAGTTCCTTGATCGGGGTCGGCAGGTCGCGATAGGCGGCGATCACGGCGACCAGCTGGCCGATGTCGAGCCGTCCCTTCAGCGCCAGATAGCCGCCCAATATGTAGAAGACGAAGGGCGTGATCTGCGCCAGCATGTTGTTGAGGTACTTCACCGCGAACTTGCGGCGATAGAGCTTCAGGCGGATCTCGAACAGCGTGCCCAGCCGCTTGCCGATATCGGCGCCGCTATGGGTCGTCACCCCATAGGCGTGGAGCGCCGGCGCCGCATCGACAAATTCGCCGATCCGCCCCGCCAGCGTGCGCGATTCCAGCTGGCGCTCGCGGCCGAGCCGGATCTGCTCGCGGCGCAGCCGCGGGATGACGAAGCCCTGCACCGCGATCAGCGCGAACGCGATCAGGCCGAGCCACATATTCTGCGTCAGGATGAAGGCCATGGCGGTGATGGCCTGGGTGCCGAGGAAGGCGGGCGTGATGAAGGCCTCGCCGAAGAAGGCCCCGATCGGGTCCACCTCGTCCTTGATCATGCTGGCGACTTCGGCCGACTTGGTGGTGCGGATGTCTTCCGGCCGGAACCGCAGCACCAAAGCAAACAGATCGAAGCGCAGCCGCCGCAGCATGCGCTCGCCGAGTACGCCCTTGCGGATATTGATGACGTACTTGAACCAGCCATTGATCAGCGTCAGCGCCAGGAACAGCATGCTGAGCGCATACAGGTACGGCAGCTGATCCAGCATGTAGCCGTCGGAGAGCTGGTAGCTGCCGCCGCCGAGGAAGTCCGGCAGCGAGAGCGTCATCTCGAAGAAGCGCGCCTGGGTATGGCCGTTGGTGAAGGCCCCGCCCTGGATCGCCTCGTTGACGATGCGCTTCGGCACGTCGAGCGACCACCAGTAGAAGGGCAGCGACGCCAGCACATAGCCGAGCACGATCAGCTGCTCGCGCCGGCTGTAGCGCCAGACATATTGGAAGAAATTGACCAGCAAAGCCTTTGCGCCCTTCGAAAGCGGACAAGTCCGGGCAGCGGCACAGGCGCAGAGCAGCGCCTTGTCACAGAAGCATTATATAAATCCGGGTTGCACGGACGCAATGTCGATGATCGCACGCCGCGGGTGCTAGGCCTTGACGATGCGTTGAGGCGTCAGGCCGAGGCGGGCGAAGGCGTTGCGGGTGTCGACGATGAGCCGCGCATGCGCGGCGACGAGGGCGTAGTCGATCGCCTCATGGTCGGTTGCCACCAGCACGGCGTCGAAACCGGCGATCGTCGCCGCGTCGAGCGGGGTCGACGGCTTGCCGGCGAGGCGCGGGTGCCGGCGCGTCGGCGGCAGCACCGGCACATGCGGGTCGTGGTATTCGCATAGGCCGCCGCGCTCGTCGATCAGCTCCATCAGCTTCAGCGCCGGGCTCTCGCGGGTGTCGTCGACATCCTTCTTGTAGGCGGCGCCGAGCACCAGGATGCGCGCGCCCGACAGGCCGCGCCCGGCGCTGGCATCGAGCTCGGCGGCGAGCCGGTCGACCACCACATACGGCATGCGGGTGTTGATCTGGCCGGCAAGCTCGATGAAGCGGGTCTCGATATCGAACTCGCGCGCCTTCCAGGTGAGGTAGAACGGATCGATCGGGATGCAGTGCCCCCCGAGACCGGGGCCCGGATAGAACGGCATGAAGCCGAACGGCTTGGTCCGGGCGGCGTCGATCACCTCCCAGATGTCGATGCCCATGGCGGCGTAGACGGTCTTCAATTCGTTCACCAGCGCGATGTTGACCGCGCGGAAGATGTTCTCGGTGAGCTTCACCGCCTCGGCGGTCTGCGTCGAGGACACCGGCACTACGCGCTCGACCAGGCCGGCATAGAGCGCTTCCGCCAGTTCGCCCGCAACCGCGCCGTCGCCGCCGACCACTTTCGGGATGGTGGCGGTGGAATAGCTCGGATTGCCGGGGTCCTCGCGCTCCGGCGAGAAGGCGAGGAAGAAGTCGCGGCCGGAAACGAGGCCGGTCTCCTCCAGGATCGGCTTGACCACCTCGACCGTGGTGCCGGGCCAGGTGGTGGATTCCAGCACGATCAACTGGCCCGGACGCAGCGACGTGGCGATGGTGCGGGCGGTGGCGACGACGAAGGACAGCTCCGGTTCGCGCTGGCGTGTCAACGGCGTCGGCACGCAGATCACCAGCACGTCGCAGCCGCCAAAGGCGTCGACGCTGGCGGTAACCTCGAAGCGCCCGGTGGCGAGCGCGGCTTCCATGCGTTCCGCCGGGATATAGCGGATGACCTGCTTGCCGGCGGCGATCTCGGCAACGCGCCTGGCATTGATGTCATGGCCGAGCACGGGAAAGCCGGCCTCGACCGCGACCAGCGCCAAGGGCAGGCCGACATAGCCGAGCCCGATGACGCCGATGCGCGCGCGGCGCTCGGAGATCAGTCCCTTGAGCTGAAGGGCGGGCGAAGCGTCTGGCTGCATGGCGGATCTCGGGCGGGTTGTGCGTAGGTCTTAAAAGCACGGGCGCCGATGATTGCCAATGCGCGGGCGACGGCGGTCAAATCATACCGCCTTGCCGCAGCGCCGCGATCTCGGCCTCGGTGAGGCCGAGCACATCGGCCAGCACCTCCTCGGTATGCTGGCCGAGCCGCGGCGGCGCCGCAGCATCGTCCATCGGGCTGTCGGCGAGCCTGAGCGGACTGCGCACCCCCGGTGCCACCACCCCGCTGGCATGCGGCAGGGCGAGGGCGAGGCCCCGCGCCAATGCCTGCGGCTCGGCGAAGGCCTGCTCGATGGTGTTGATCGGGCCGCACGGAATGCCTTCCTTCTCCAGCGCCGCGATCCAGTCGCGCGTCGTCCGCGCCCGCATGGCCGCCGCGATGAGCGGGATCAGCGCCTCGCGGGTCGCCACGCGGCCGGCATTTGTGGTGAAGCGCGCATCCGCCGCTACGTCCGGCAATCCGGCGACGCGGCAGAAGCGGGCGAACTGGGTGTCATTGCCGACGGCGAGGATGAGATGGCCGTCGGCGGTCTCGAACGCCTGGTAAGGCACGATGTTCGGGTGCGCATTGCCGAGCCGCTGGGGCACGCGCTCGGAGACCAGCTGGTTGAGCGCCTGATTGGCGAGGCTCGCCACCGCCACCTCGAACAGCGCGAGGTCGATATGCTGGCCGCGGCCGGTGGCGTGGCGCTGCTGCAGGGCGGCGAGGATGGCGATTGTGGCGTTCAGCCCGGTCAGCACGTCGACCAGCGCGACGCCGACTTTCTGCGGCTCGCCGCCGAGTGCGCCGGTGATCGACATCAGGCCCGACATGCCCTGGATCATGAAATCATAGCCGGCGCGTCCGGCTTCCGGGCCGGTCTGGCCGAAGCCGGTGATGGAGCAATAGATCAGCCGCGGATTGATCGCATGGAGGCCGGCATAATCGAGCCCATAGGCCTTGAGGCCGCCGACCTTGAAGTTCTCCACCACCACATCGCTCAGCTCGGCGAGGCGGCGCACCAGCGCCTGCCCCTCGGGGCGAGCGATGTCGATGGTGACGGATTTCTTGTTGCGGTTGGCAGAGAGGAAATAAGCGCTCTCAGCGGTAGGCTTGCCCTCCGCGTCGGCGAGCCAGGGCGGACCCCAGCCGCGGGTATCGTCGCCGGCACCGGGCCGTTCGACCTTGATGATCTGGGCGCCGAGATCGCCGAGCGTCTGCGTCGCCCACGGCCCGGCCAGCACACGCGAGAGATCGAGCACGCGGATGCCGCTGAGCGCCTTCAGTCCTGTCGTCGTCATTTCACGCCTGCGAAGCTTGCCAATCACCGGAGCCGCTTCGTGAAGCTTGCGAATCCGGTCCACCCAGACCTTCGCCGTTCGGCGTGTTTTGTCCAGCGGGGGACCGTCACCTGTTGAAGCGGCGCGCAATGAGGTGGTCGAGCGCGACGCGCCCCGGACCCTGCGCGATCAGTATCAGGAAGCATGTCGCCCAGGTGCCGTGGATCGGCCACGCATCGGGATAGACGAAGATCTCGATCACCAGCGTCATGCCGAGCAGCGCCAACGCGCCGAAGCGGGTGGCAAGCCCGAGCACCAGCAGCACCGGGAAGAAATGCTCGGCAAAGGCGGCGAGATGCGCGGCGATCACCGGATCGATTAGCGGCAGGCGATACTCGTTCTGGAACAGATAGATGGCGTTCTCCGAGACATGCCAGCCCTCGACCTTGGTCTGGCCGGACTGCCAGAACACTGCCGCCATCGACAGGCGCGCGACCAGGGCCGTCAGGTCGTAGGGGATGCGGCTGAGGAGGCCGATGACCGCCGGCTGCCGCCGCGTCTCCGCAATGCCGGGCGTGATCGTCATGGTGTGAGCGTCGGACATGGCTTCTCTCCCGTCCTGGATCTAGCGGAAGGCGGCGAAGACGCCGGCCTCGAAGGCGCCGGTCAGGTTTGCCGTCAGGTCGAACTGCGGATCGTCGGCAAACGCCACCTCGGCGGCGGCCCCCAGCGCGGCGCCACCAGCGAGCGCCCGAAGGAACGCCGCGCCGCCCGGCGGCAGTCGCCGCACCAGCACGTGAAGCGCCGGACGGATGATGAGCGCGTCCTCGCCGGTCCAGGCGTCGAGCGGCGCCAGCGGCATCTCCCCGGCATTCATCGCCCAGATGGTGACCACCGGATGGACCGAGCGCAGCACGCTCAAAGAGGGGTGTGGTTCGAAGACGAGGTCGAACAGGCGCTCTTGCGACACGCCAGCAAGCGCGGAGGGCGCGAGCGGCGCCACGTCGGCGGCGTGATAGGCGTGCCCGCGCGCCGCCTCCAGCCGGATCACGTCCGGCAGATAAGGCAGCTCCGCCGCCGGCGCGAAGCCGGCGACGAAATCGGCGAATTCATCGCCATAGAACAGCAGCAGCGGCGTGCGCGGCGGATGCGCGGCGATGAAGGCGCGCGCCATGCCGGCAAAGAACTCCTCGCCGACCAATTTTTCTGCCACCGGGAAGCGCGCCGCAAGCGCGCGGCCGAGCCCGTAGGCGACATTGTTGCGATAGACCTCGAAACGCCGTTCCGGCCGCGGGCCGTTCCATGAGGTAATACCCTCGGGAACGCCGTCGGCCTCGTGCAGGGCACCGGCGAAGCGGCTTTGCGTGGCGAACGACATGGCCCGCCCTCACGCCGCCTTGCCGAGCCGCGCCGCGCGGTCGAGGGCCGCCTGCGCCGCCAGCACCTCGGCGCGCAGCACCGGCCATTCCGGCACGTCATTGTCCCATTCGACCAGGCTGGCGATCGAGCCGGTCCGCGCCAGCACCGCGTCATAGAGCGCCCAGACCGGATCGGTCACTGGCGTATCGTGGGAATCGATCAGCAGCGGCGCGCCGGCATCATCCACCGTCTCGGAATGGCCGCTGAGATGGATCTCCCGCACCAGATGCAGCGGGAAGTCCGCGAGATAGGCGCGCGGATCGAGCCGGTGATTGGTGGCGGCGACGAAGACATTATTGACGTCGAGCAGCAGGCCGCAGCCGGTGCGCTTCGCCACCTCGGCGAGAAAGACGGTCTCGGCAATCGTGCTCTGCTCGAACAGCACATAGGTCGCCGGGTTCTCCAGCAGCATCTGCCGGCCGAGGAAATGCTGCACCTCGTCGACATGCTCGGCCACCCGCGCCAGCGTCTCCTCGGTATAGGGCAGCGGCAGCAGGTCATTGAGGAAGACGGTGTCGTGGCTCGACCAGGCGAGATGCTCGGAGAAGCTTTCCGGCTGGTAGCGATCGCACACCGCCTTCAGGCGGGCGAGATGATCGCGGTCGAGCGGCTGCATCGAGCCGATGGAAAGGCCGACACCATGGACCGAGAGCGCATAGTCTTCGCGCAGCCGGCCAAGCTGGGCATGCGGCGGTCCGCCGGCGCCCATGTAATTCTCGGCATGGACCTCGAAGAATCCGATGGGCTGTGGCGCGCCGTTGATGGCGGCGAAATGCTCCGGCTTGAAACCGACGCCGGCGCGGGGAGGAAGCTGTGAGGGGGTCATGGTCTGCCTCGCCTGAAGCTATTCCAGATACGGAAGGAGGCGGCGCGACGTCTCCCGCCGCGCCGCGCAGTCGGGTAGCGTCCGCGATCAGGTCGGCGCCGGCCCCTGCGTGAGCGAGCCGATGCCGTTCGGGGTCTTGATGGAGACGCAGGTGCCGGCCGGGACCAGCTTCCAGGCGTTCTTCTGGTAGTCGACCCTGGAGGTGCCGGCGCAGGTGGTGCCGGGGCCGGCGGCGCAGTCATTCTGCCCCTTCATCGCAATGCCGTAGCATTTCTCCTTAGCCGGCTCCTGGGCAGAGGCCGGAGCGGCGGCGACGGTGAGCGCGGCGGCCACGGAAGCGGCCAGCGCGGCAGTGGTGAATGTGTTCATGGTGAGCTCCTGAACAGGATGCGAGGCGATGCGCGGGCGCTCAGGCCTTGCCGGG
The DNA here is from genome assembly GCF_012971745.1 of Starkeya sp. ORNL1. Taxonomy (NCBI): domain Bacteria; kingdom Pseudomonadati; phylum Pseudomonadota; class Alphaproteobacteria; order Hyphomicrobiales; family Xanthobacteraceae; genus Starkeya; species Starkeya sp. ORNL1. Next base: position 4,405,376 of record NZ_CP048834.1, on the reverse strand, counting down.
CTTCAGCGAGCCCATGCCGTGCGGCGTCTTGATGGTCATGCAGGTGCCGGTCGGTACCAGCTTGAAGGACCCCTTGTCGTAATCGGCCTTCGAATGGCCGGCGCAATCATGGTTGCCGGCGGCGCAGTCATTCTGTCCCTTCATGGCGACGCCGTAGCATTTCTCCTTGCCGGCATCCTGCGCCGAAGCCGGAACCGCCACTGCGGCAATGGCGGAGGCCAGCGAGCCCGCAAGCGCGATGGTGAGCATGCGATTGTTCATCGGGAAATCCTCGTTAAGAAGAGCAAGCCGGAAGTGGCTGGCATGGGGCTCTACGGAACGAGGTCGGGTCGTGTTACGCAGGCAGGGGAAAAATTCGTCGTCGCGATGCACACGAATATTTTCTCGAAACGTGTGTAACAAAGCGAGGTACGCTCGCGTAGTGAGATACGTCGCGTGAAAGCTTCGATGCGCGAAGACGAATGGGCCTCGTGGATGCGTGCGGCGATCGCGGGCGACGCCGACGCCTATCGGCATTTCCTGCAGGCGCTGACCCCGCATCTGCGCGCCATGGCGCGGCGGCGCTGCGAGCAGATGGGCATGCCGCGCAGCGATGCGGAGGATCTGGTGCAGGAGGCGCTGCTGACCATCCATGTGAAGCGCGGCAGCTGGGATGCCGCGCGCCCGATCGGGCCATGGATCTCGGCCATCGTGCGCAACAAGCTGATCGACAGCCTGCGCCGCCGCGGACGCACCATCCACGTGCCGATCGACGACGTGATGGAGACGCTGGAGGCCGAGGATCACGGCGACGGCCTCGATCATATCGACGTCGAGCGCCTGGTGATGCAATTGAGGGAGCCGCAGCAGAGCATCGTGCGCGCCGTCTCGCTCGCCGGTGCCAGCATCCGCGACACCGCCCTGAAGCTGGGCATGAGCGAGGGCGCGGTGCGCGTCGCACTGCACCGCGCGCTCAAGACCCTGGCCGCGCTGTACCGGAGTGAAGTGCCGTGAAGACCGACGACCTCATCAATGCCCTCTCCCAGGACGCCCCGGTGCGCTGGCGCTTTGGTCGGACGCTGATGCTCGCCGTCGCCGGCGGCGCGCTGGTGGCGGCGTTGCTGTTCTTTGCCCTGATGGGACCGCGGCCGGATTTCATGGATGCGGCCGGGACGGTGCGCTTCCTCTTCAAGTTCGTTCTCACCGTGATCCTGGCCACGACCGCGACCGGCCTGATCCTGCGGCTGGCACAGCCCGGGGCGCCGACCGGCGGCTGGCGCTGGGCACTGATCCTGGCACCGGCGCTGCTCGCCATCGCCGTCGTCGCCGAACTCATGGTCATGCCGGCGGAGACCTGGGGTACGCGCCTCGTCGGCACCCATGTGCGCTTCTGCCTCACGCTGATCCCGATGCTGGCGATCGGCCCGCTCGCGCTGCTGCTGCTGGCGCTGCGGCAGGGTGCGCCGACCCGTCCGGGCGTTGCCGGCGCGGTGGCCGGGCTGGCGGCGAGCGGCATCGCCGCGACCTTCTATGCCGCCAATTGCACCGACGACAGCCCGCTGTTCGTCGCCACCTGGTATCCGATCGCGATCGGCTTCGTCACGCTGGTCGGCTATCTCGTGGGGAATCGCGTGCTCAGGTGGTGAGAAGCGGCACGCCTTCGATTTGCGCGTTGCGGCGGATCGCCTGCGGCGGCTGACCGAAGGCGCGGAGAAACGCGCGGCGCATGCGCTCGCGATCGGCAAAACCGGTCTCGCTGGCCACCACATCGATCGGATGTCGGCTGCTCTCCATCATCAGCCGCGCCGCTTCGACCCGCAAATGCTCCACCGCTTTCGCCGGTGACTGCCCGGTCTCCGAACGGAAGGCGCGGCTGAACTGGCGCGGGCTGAGATGCGCCGCCTCGGCAAGCTGCTCGACCGAAAGCGCGGTGTGCAGGTTCCGCTTCGCATAGTCCAGCGCCACCTGGATGCGGTCCGACTTCGGTTCCAGCTCCAGCAGCGCGGAGAATTGCGACTGGCCGCCGGCCCGGCGATGATAGACCACGAGCTTGCGAGCGACGCTTCGGGCAAGCGCGGCGCCATGGTCCTTCTCCACCATCGCCAGTGCGAGATCGATGCCGGCCGTCATGCCGGCCGAGGTCCATATCGGCCCGTCAATGATGAAGATGCGGTCCTCCTCGACCCTGACCTTGGGAAACTGCGCCTGAAGCTGGCGCGCGAAGCCCCAGTGCGTGGTCGCGCGCCGGCCGTCCAGCAGCCCGGCTTCCGCGAGGACGAAAGCGCCGGTGCAGATCGCGGCGACGCGCCGCGCGATCGTGGGCGCCGCGCGTACATATTCGATCAGGCCCGGTGTCGATTCCACCGGCTCGAGCCCGCCGCCCGCGATCAGCGTGTCGAACGGCGCATCGCCGAAGGGTTCGGTGTCCATCGTCAGCCCGAGGGAGGTGCGCACCGACCCACCATGCTCCGACAGGAAATGCAGATCATAAAGTGGGGCGTTGCCGGTGACGTTGGCGATCTCGAACACCGAAACCGCAGCGAAGGTCATCACCTGGAAGTCGGGGAACGCGATGAAGCCGATGCGTTGCATGGGCGGGCTCCTGTGGCGGACGCATATGTCCTGAAACGAGGTATATACGACATATGAGACAGGAGGCAGCGGATGTAAACCCTTTGCCCATGGAGCCGGCCATCGCCGGCAGAGCAAAGGACTTACCCAATGACCACCCTCTCCAAAGGTACCGCCCTCGTCACCGGCGCTTCCAGCGGCATCGGCGCCGTCTATGCCGACCGGCTGGCGCGCCGCGGCTATGATCTCATCCTGGTAGCCCGCCGCCGCGACCGGCTCGACGCCCTCGCCCGCCGCATCTCGGACGAGACCGGCCGCTCGGTCGAGACGATCGGCGCCGATCTCGGCAATGCCGCCGATCTCGAGCGCGTCGCAGCCACGCTCGCCACCGATGCCAGCATCACCTTGCTGGTCAACAATGCGGGCTTCGCCGCCACCACGCCGCTGCTCGCGTCCGATGCCGGCAAGATGGACGAGATGATCACGCTGAATGTCGGCGCACTCACCCGGCTGACTTATGCCGCGGCGCCCGGCTTCGTTGCCCGCGGCGGCGGCACCATCATCAACATCGCCTCCATCGTCGCCATCGCGCCGGAACTGCTCAATGGCGTCTATGGCGGAACCAAGGCCTATGTGCTCGCCTTCACCCAGTCCCTCCAGCATGAGCTGGCGGACAAGGGCGTGCGTGTCCAGGCCGTGCTGCCGGGAGCTACCGCGACCGATTTGTGGAGCAACGCCGGCATGCCGATCGAGAATCTGCCGAAAGAATGGGTGATGAGCGCGGAGGATATGGTCGATGCCTCCCTCGCCGGGCTCGATGCCGGCGAGATCGTGACCATCCCGGCACTGCCGGACATCGCCGAATGGGACACCTTTGAAGCCGCGCGACGCGCCTTTGCGCCCAGGCTTTCCGCCATCAAGCCGGCCACTCGCTATGGCGCTACGCAGCGTCCGGCAGCCTGAGCGCCGCCGATCCGGGAGACAGACCCATGTATATCCAACGCAGCATTGCTGCCGCCGGCCTCCTGCTGGCCACCATTGGCAGCGCACAAGCGCAGACGCTGAAGCCGGGAGCGGCGCATAGCATCGACATCGCCGGCGCCGCGGGCTGCGCCTATTACACGGTCGCGGCGGACGGCTTCCATCTCGTCGCCACCCTCGCCCGCGTTGAGACCGGCGAACCTCCTCTCCGCGTCAGGGCCGTGCTGGCGCCGGGCCAGAGCGTGACCTTTTCCGCACCCGGGCCGGCCGGCACGGCACCAGTCGCGCTGGAATTCAGCCGGCAGGATGACCGGCTGATCGTGTCCCGTCTCGCGAGCTCGGACTGAGCGCCGCCGCTGGAACGGTGCTCGCCGGCGCCAGCAGCGCCAGCGCGCAGCCGACGAACATGGCGAGCGCGAGCATGGCCCAGGCCTCGTTGATGGCCTGGGTCAGCGCCACCTTCTCCACCAGCGGACGCACAAAGGCCTCGATGTCGGGGTCGATCGGCAGCGTGATCGGCCCGGTCAGCGTGCCCGGCGGCAGGCCGATGAGGTCGGCCGCGGAGGCGTCGCCGGCCACCAGGCGCTGCCTCAAGGCTTCGCCAAGCACCGGCGCCCGCCCGAACATGACGGTGTCGATCAACGCGATGCCGATGGCGCCGCCGAGATTGCGCATCAGATTGAACAGGCCGCTGGCATCGGGCACCTGTTCGGGCGCCAGCCGGCCGAGCGCCAGGCGGGTCGGCGGCAGCAGGCACAGCATGATCGCGGCGCCGCGTACGATCTGCGGCCAGAACATGCCGTCATAATCGGTCTCGCGGGTCGAGAACGCGCTTAATGCGAGGCCGATGCCGAACAGCAGGAAGCCGGCGATGGTGAGTAGCCGCGCCTCGGTCCGGCGCTCCAGCGCCACCGCCAGCGGCGAGGTGACGAGCTGGGTGACGCCGGTGACCAGCATCACCACACCGATGGCGAGCGGCCCATGTTCGCGCACGAAGGCGAGGAACACCGGCATCAGATAGACCGAGCCATAGAGCCCCATGCCGAGGATGAAGCTGAGCGCGCAGCCAATGGCGAAGCCTCGGTCGCGGAACGTGCGCAATTCGACGATCGGCGTCGCGCCGCCGAGCATGCGCCGCACGAAGAAGCCTCCGGCGAACAGGCTGGCGCCGAGCAGGGCGAGCACCGCGGGCGACAACCAGCCGCGCTGCGGTGCCTCCTTCAACCCGATCTCGAGGCTGGCGAGGCAGATGGCGAGCAGAGCGAGGCCGAACGCATCCAGCGTCCGCAGCAGCGCGCGGTCGGTATCCTCCCGTGCCAGCATCATGAGGCCGATGGCGCAGGCGAGGATGCCGGGCACGACATTGACCAGGAACAGCCAATGCCAGGAGGTGGTCTCGGTGATCCAGCCGCCGACCACCGGGCCGACGGTCGGCGCCAGCACCGCGAGCATGCCGGCGAGAGTGGTGGCGAAGCCCTGCAGGCGGAACGGGAACAGCAGGAACACCGCGGAGAACACCAGCGGGATCAGCATGCCGCCGGAGAACCCCTGCACCACCCGCGCCGTCACCAGCGAGGCAAAGCCGGTACTGGCGGCGCAACCGATGGAGGCGAGTGTGAAGGCGCCGACCGCAAACGCGAACAGCCGTCGCATGCCAAGCGCGCGGGTCAAAAGGCCGGTCAGCGGGATCGCGATCACCTCGGCGATGAGATAGGCGGTCTGGATCCAGCTCATCAGCTCGGCGGGGATGCCGAGCGCGTCGCGGATCGCCGGCAGCGAGGTCGCCACCACCTGGATGTCCAGCACCGCCATGAACATGCCGAGGCACATGGCGGCGAAGCCAAGCCAAGTCTGTGCCTGCACCGTCTCGGGAGGCGGCGCGGCGTCCGCCTTCACGCCTGCACCTCCCGCCCGCCACCGATGCCGAGCGCGGCATTCTCCGTGCGGATGCGGACATAGAGGATGACCGCGTTCAGCGCCGAGAACAGCACGGCGAACCAGATGAGGCCGAACATCAGCGGCAGCACCGCGATCTCACCGGCAACCACCACATAGTTCGGATGCGAGAAGAACCGGTAGGGGCCGCGCTGCACCAGCGGGGCGTCGGGCAGCACGATGATGCGCGTGGTCCAGCGCCGGCCCAGCGAGCCGATCACCCAGACCCGCAGCACCTGCAGCAGGGCGTAGACGACCAGCAGCAAAAGGCTGACCGGCCGTCCGGGAGCGAGCCACCACAGCCCGGCCAGCCACAGCGCGTGCAGCGCGACCATATAGGCATAATGCTCGCGCCCCACCTCGCGCGCCCCGCTCGCCTTGAGCCGCGCCGTGTTGCGGTTCGAGAGTACCAGTTCGCCAAGCCGTTGCAGCGTGACGAAGCCGAGGATGAGGATGGCTTCCATAGCTCCCGCCCTCTCAGGCCGCGCGGGCGAGCGAAACGCAGGAAGCGGTGAAGCCAGGTCCCATCGAGACCAAAGTCGCCCGCTCCGGCAATCCATCCGCGATCACGCGCTCGAAGATGAATAGCACGGTTGGCGCCGACATGTTGCCGAACTCCGCCAGCACGCCGCGCTCGTGATCGAGCGAGCCCTGGTCGAGACCGAAGGAGCGCTCGATCGCCGCCACCACCTTGGTGCCGCCGGGATGGCAGACGAAGCGGCCTATATCCTCCAGCGTCAGCCCGATCCGGCCGAGTATATTGGTGACGGCGGGCTTGAGGTTGGTGGCGGCGAACGACGGCACGTCCGGCACCAGCACCACGCCGAAGCCGACCGGATCGATGCTCCAGCCCATGATGCCGAGCGTGTCGGGCCAGAGATGCTCGCCGGCGCCCTCGACCAGTGCGATGCCCTCTTCCCCGGTGCGCAGCACGCACGCCGCGGCGCCGTCGCCGAACAGCGCGGTCGAGATCAGGTTCGCCTTGTCCGGCCGGTCGAGGCGGAAGGCCAGCGTGCTGAGCTCGACCGTCACCATCAGCACCGTCGATCCGGGCCGCGCCTGGGCGAGGCGCGCCGCCACCGCGAGCCCGGTGACGCCGCCGGCGCAGCCGAGGCCGAACACCGGCACGCGCTCGACATCGGGACGGAACCCCATGCGCTCATGCACCACCGCATCGATGCTGGGGGTGGCGATGCCGCTTGTGGAGATGAAGACAATTGTATCGACGTCCGCGGCGGTGCAGCCGGCACCATCGAGGGCGCGCCTCGCCACCTCGACAAACAAGGCGCAGCCGGTCTCCATATAGACGGCGGTGCGCTCCGGCCAGCCGCGCGGCTCCAGATACCAGTCGAGCGGGCGCGCCGCGTAGCGCTGGCGGATGCCGGTCGAGGCGAAGATGCCGCCCATGGTCTCGGAATTGGCAAATATGTCGGCGAAGAACCGATGCATCTGCGTGGCGACTTCGGATTGCACCAGTACGTGCTCGGGCACCGCGGTGGCGAGCGAGAGCAGGCTGGCACGCGGCACGCGCTCGTCGCGGGCCGGCACGCCGCGCGTGTCAGCGTAAGTGTTCGGGGCAGAGGGATCGCTGTCGGATATCAGGCGCATGGATGTCACTCGTGCGGAGCCCCCGCTTCATGAGGCAGACGCCGCCCCGCGCGCCGGCATTCCATCGCGTCGCCGTGAACGTGATCACGACCTCGTTACACACCGCCTGAGTGGGAAACGGGAATGAATCGCATGTCGCCGACGTCCATAGGGCGGCTGTTGCTACCAGCCCGCCCGGACCCCGAGGCCATGGAAGAGATCGCCACCCTTGTCGAACCGCACATACCGGCGCTGCGCCGCTTCGCCTGGGCGCTGCTGCGCGACGAGGAAGGCGCCGACGATCTGGTGCAGGACTGCCTGGAGCGCGCCATCGGCCGCTGGCACTTGCGGCGGCGCGACGGCAATGTCCGCGCCTGGCTGTTCACCATCCTGCACAACCTCTTCATCAGCGGCCTGAGGGCACGGCGGCGGCGCGGCGAGCACGTCACCTTCGAGGATGACGACATCCCCGCCACCGGCGAGAGCGATCCGGAGGGACGGCTGATGCTGCGCGACGTGCTGGCCGGGGTCGACGCCTTGCCGGCCGAGCAGCGCAGCGTGCTGCTGCTCGTGGGCGTCGAGGAGCTCGAATATCAGGAAGTGGCGCGGATACTGGATGTGCCGATCGGCACCGTCATGTCGCGCCTCAGCCGCGGCCGCGAGCGGCTGCGGCAATTTCTCGGCACCGGCCAGGCCGGTTTGAGGAGGGTGAAGTGAGTGAGCCCGGCGGCCCGATCGGGGAAGACGACCTGCAGGCCTATGTCGACGGGCGGGTGGCGCCATCGCGCCTCGCCTTCGTCGAAGATTTCGTCCACGGCAATCCCGCGCTGGAGAACCGGCTTGCCGCCTATCGCAGCCATCGCGACCAGCTGGCCGCGCGCCTGCGCCACCGCGCCGAGGCGCCGATCCCGGCGCGGCTGCGCATCGCCGCCATCGCCGCCCATCGCAATCGGCGCCACCGGGCGCTGCTCGGCCGGGTCGCCGCCGCGTGCCTGATCTTCACCGCGGGGGCCGGCACCGGCTGGCTGGCCAACGCCATGAGCGGGCCTGCGCAGCAGGCGGCCATGTCCGCGCCGGACCAGGTCGCCCAGCTCGCCGTCGCCGCGCACCGCCTGTTCGTTTCCGACGCTGCACACCCTGTCGAGGTCGGCGCCGAGCGCGGCGACCATCTCGCCAACTGGATCTCGACGCGGCTGAACCATGTGCTGCCCGTGCCCGACCTCAGCGCCAATGGCTTCCGGCTGATCGGCGGGCGGATCCTGCCGGGGGGCGAGGATGCGGCGGCGCAGATCATGTACGAGGATGCGCAGCACCAGCGCCTGACCATCTACATCAAGACGGGCGAGACCGGCACGAGCCGCCCGGAATTCATCAGCCATGCCGGCGTCTCCACCTTCGTCTGGCGCGACGATGGCTGTGGCTATGCGATTGCCGGCAAGTTCGACCGCGCGCGGCTCGGACAGGTCTCGGACGCCGCCTTCGAGCAGATGGAGGCAGCGGAGGATTCGAAATCCTGACCGCCTTGATATCGGACTAGGACTTCCCTCTCCCCGATGGGGAGAGGTGGAGAAAACTCCTCGGACCGCCCAGATTAAATTACGTGTCAAACACCTATGAACCGACACGCCGCAGCATCAGCGCCGCCAACCCGGCGGCGAAAGCTGTCACCCCCGCACACACCGTCGCCGCGATGACAAGCGCGTGGGCGAAGGCGCCATGCGCGGCGGCCAGCAGCGGCGCGGCGATCTCCGGCGATAGTTTCCCGGCGGCGACCACCGCGCCGTCGAGCGTGCGCCGCGCGGCAGCGAGCGCGTCCGCCGGCACATCCAGCGCGATATCCGCCATGGTGAGACGATAGAGCGCCGCCACGATGCTGCCGAGCACGGCAATGCCGAGCGCGGCGCCGAATTCGAAGCTGGTCTCGGATATGGCGGAGACTGCCCCGGCCCGCTCCGGCGGCGCCACCCGCATCACCAGATCGGTGGTCAGCGTGCCGACCGGCGACAAGCCCAGGCAGAACATCACGATGGCCGGCACCAGCACCGGCAGTGGCGCCGCCGGATCCATCTGCGTCATCAGCGCAAAGCCGAGGGTGGCGAGCAACAGGCCGCCGACCACGACATAGACCGGCCGGACAAAGCGCACCACGAAAGGCGTGCCCAGCGAACCGGTGATGAAGGCCAGCCCGGACGGCGCCGTCCACAGCCCGGCTTCGAACGGCCCCATGCCGATGACCAGCTGGAGATATTGCGAGATGAACAGGAAGATGCCCATGGCGCTGAACAGCGCCAGCATGTTCACCGTCAAAGCGGTGCCAATCGCCGGATCGCGGAACAGGCCGAGATCGATCAGCGGATCGGCCAGCCGATGCTGGCGGCGCACGAACAGCGCGCCAACGGCGATGCCGATGAGGATAGCGAACAGGCTTTCCGAACCGAGCCCGTCCTCGGCGATCCGCTTCACGCCATAGATCACCGCCAGCACCGCAATGACTGACTGCACGGCGCTGAGGATGTCCATGCGCCCGGCATGGTCGTCGCGATATTCCGGAAGCAGGAACGGGCCGAGCACGAGCAGCAGCAGCATCACCGGCACGCCGAGCAGGAACACTGCGCCCCACCAGAAATGCGCCAGCACCGCACCGCCGATCAGCGGCCCGATGGCGGCGCCGGCGGAGAAGCAGGCGATCCATACACCGATGGCGAAGGTGCGCTGGCGATCGTCGAGGAACATGTTGCGGATCAGCGAGAGCGTGGAGGGCGCCAAGGTCGCCCCGGCAATGCCGAGCAGCGCCCGCGCGGCGATCAGCGTCGCCGCGCTGGTGGCGAAGGCGGCGAGCGTCGAGGCGAAGGCGAACGCCGCCGCCCCGATCAGCAGCAGGCGACGCCGGCCGATGCGGTCGCCGAGCGTGCCCATGACGATGAGTGCGCCGGCCAGCAGGAAGCCGTAGATATCGATGATCCAGAGCAGTTGCGCGGCGGACGGCGCGAGATCGAGGGCAAGGTGCGGAACGGCGAGGTTCAGCACGGTGAGGTCCATCGAATAGACCAGGCACGGCAGCGCGATCACCGCCAGCCCGATCCATTCCCGGCGCGTCGCCCTGGGCGCCGCCGACGTACCGGGCTGCAACATGATCGGTGTCTCCGCATCAAGGCACTGCCACCGGAGAACTCCGGCGGGGAGCGATGGAATAGCCGAGACCTTCCGCAATGGCCACCCGATTGCCCTGAAGGCAGCGGCGGTGAACGGCGTGCGCCGGCCGCGCGCCCCAGGGACGCGGCAGAAGAAACCTGTCTCCACGCAATTGCGCGAAGCTGATCGACATCATGCGACCAGAACAAGTTGCGCTTTATAAGTATTCAAAAACATAGCGATTGAGAACGCCGGTTGGTTCGGCTAATGCCCGCCGATCCGGGAAGATGCCCGGCAGGCGAACGCGGCGACGATGGCGACCACGGCCGGCGACCTCTTGAAGCTCTTCCTCGCCGAGCGCAGCCGGCTGGTGCGCGCCATCGGGCGCATCGTCGGCAGCCATGCGACCGCCGAGGACATTGCGCAGGACACCTATCTGCGGCTCCAGGGCCAGCCTGTGACCGGCAGCGACAAAGGCCTGCTGTTTCGCACCGCCCGCAACCTCGCCATCGACCATCTGCGCGCCGGCAAGGTCCGCGCCGCCTATGCCGAGAGCGTGCCGCGCCAGGAGGCCGGCGACGAGCCGCAGGCCGACGAGGCGATGATCGCCCGCGAGGAGTTCGCGCACTTCATGGCGGCGCTGCGCACGCTGCCCGAGCGCACCCAGCGTGTCTTCCTGCTCAACCGGCTGGACGGCATGACCTACAAGGCCATCGCGGCCACCCTCAAGGTGTCGGTCAGCACGGTGGAGAAGGACATGATCCGCGCGCTGGAGCTGTGCCGGCGGTTCAGGAATGAGTGGGCGATGAGGGATTCCGATGGGACGGACGTTCCATGAGCGGAAGCCGCACCGCAGGAAGGCGTACCGATTTGACCGATCGAAACGGGCCGGATGAGATCTCCGAGCGGATCGCCCGCGAGGCCACGGCCTGGTTCGTGCGCCTGAACGACCCCTCGGCCAGCACCGCGGACCAGGCGGATTTCCAACGCTGGCACTCCGCGAGCCCCACCCACGCCGCCGCCTATGCCCGCATGGGCGAATTGTGGGAGGGGACGCGGGAGGTCGCGGGCGCTCTGGGCGCCGGCCATTGGTATCGCACGCCGCAGGAAGCCGAGACGCCGCACTGGCGTGGAGGCCTGCTCACCCGCGCCGCATTCGCCGTCGCCGCACTGCTGCTGGTGGCGGGCGGCGCGATCTGGCGCGATCCCGGCCTGTTCGACCGGCTCACCGCGGACTATGCCGCCGCCCCCGGCTCGCATATCGAACGCACGCTCACTGATGGCACCCGGCTCTATCTCGATGGCGACGGCGCCGCCGATGTGCGGATCGATGAGCGCACCCGCGAGCTGACGCTGCTGCGCGGACGCGCCTTCGTCGATGTCGCGCACGACGCCGCCCGGCCGTTCCGCGTCCATGCCGGCGGCGCCGAGGTGCAGGTGCTCGGCACGGCGTTCGGCGTCGCGCGCGACGCGGAAGCGGTCGTCGTCACTGTGGAGCGCGGGCAGGTTGCAGTTGCCGCCCAAGGCACTCCGGCAGGCAACGCCCTGCTGACACCGGGCCAGCGGGTGAAGGTGGCGGACGGCAAGGTCAGCGCCACGCAGACGGTGGATACCGAGACTGCGCTCGCCTGGCGCCGCGGCCTTATCGTGTTCGACCGCGCCTCGCTCGCCGAAGTCGTCGAGGATCTCGACCGCGCCATGCCCGGCCGGGTGGTGCTGACCGACCCGCATTTGCGCGCGCTGACCTTGTCCGGAGTGTTCCGCGCCGATGAACCGGGCGCGGTGCTGGAAGCGCTGCGCAGCGCGCTCGGCTTGAGGACGGTGTCGATCCCCGGCATTGCTACGCTCATCATGAGATAATTCACCGCGACACTTCTATCGCCAAGGTGTTTAGGCCAATTCTAATCTTTGAAAAATCTTGAGGACTCGATCACTGCCAACCGTTCCATAGCTGAAGGCAGCAAAAGCGGCCACGAATGCTATGGGGTACGGGGAATGAAGAGACGTGTCTCGGCGCGTCGGCGCCTGCTGTGCGGCGCCTCCGCGCTGGTGCTGACGATGGCGGCGATGTCGCTGCTGCATCCGGGAGCAGCGCTCGCGCAGGCGGCGGCGCAGCCGCAGGCCAGATCCTGGCAATTCAACATCCCGGCCAAGCCGCTGCTCGCCGCGCTGGCCGACTTCACCGCCTTGACCGGCGTGCAGGTGGTGCGCTCGAGCGGGGAAGCGCTGGGCGGCTCCTCGGCGCCGGTCTCCGGCACGCTCACCGCGGCGCAGGCGCTGGCGAGGTTGCTCGCCGGCACCGGACTTTCCGCCCGCTTTACCAATGCCTCGACGGTCGTGCTGTCGCGGCCCGGCGAGGCCACGCGGCCCGTCGGCGTCGCGCCGGACGGATCGGAAGAACTCGATCCCATCGACGTCACCGCCAATGTCCCGCCGGCCGACGCGCCTTACGCGACGCCGGGGCCGGTGAGCTATATTTCCGGCGAGCAGGTGGAGCGGCTGCCGCCGACCTCGCTCGGCGACATCTTCCGCGACACGCCCGGCGTAATCGCGACCGGCAACCGCATCGGCGCCTCGGTGGACCTCAACATACGCGGCCTGCAGGGCCAGAACCGCATCAATGTCATGGTCGACGGCACCCGCCAGACCAACAGCTCCTATCGCGGCTATCGCGGCAGCCGCAACGAGGTCTATATCGACCCGGACTTCATTGGCGGCGTCGACATCAACAAGGGTCCCTATGGCGGCGCCGGCGGCGTCGGCGCCATGGGCGGCGTCGTCAATATGCGCACCATCGAGGCCGGCGACATATTGAAGCCCGGCGCCGAGTATGGCGCGCGGCTGAAGGGCAGTCTCGGCAGCAACACCGTCACGCCGCCCGGAGCCCATTCCTACGACTACGAGACCAGCGCCCCCGATTTCTTCAATGGCGACGCATGGTCGGGAAGCGTCGCCGCCGGCTTGAAGAAGGACAATTACGAGTTCGTCGCCGCAGCCTCACGGCGCAAGGCCGGCAATTACTTCGTCGGCACCAATGGCGCCGACAGCTTCCTCGACGATCGAACCGGCGGGACACCGGTCGAACGCGCGTTGTCGCCGATCAAGCCGGGATGGGAGGCCTTCAACACCTCGCAGGATGTCGCCTCGTTCCTCACCAAGGGCAAGGTCGGCTGGGGCGACGGGCAGGCGCTGGAACTCGGCTATATCTATTACAACAATAAATATGGTGACTATAATGAGACGCTGCTGTCCTTCGTCGGTCATCCGACCATCATAACGCCTTATGAACAATTCGGTCTTGCCGAGACGACGACCAATACCTTCACCTCGAAATATACCTACGATCCGGACAGCGACTACATCAACTTCACCGCCCACGCGTGGGTCTCCGATGTCGAGACCTTCAGCCAGGTGCTGAAGGATTTCAACGCCGTGCCGGAAGCCGACGGCAAGACCCATATCCGCACCTATGGTGGCGACGCCGCCAACATTTCGCTGTTCGACACTCCGCTTGGACAGCTGCGCGTGAACAACGGCGCAGAAACGGTCTATGAGATGGCGGACGAGAACCCCGTCTATTCTTACGGGCTCCAGAGCAAGAACCCGAGCGGTAATCGGCTTCTGCTCAGCGCCTTCAACCAGTCGAAGCTGGAGATGACGGACTGGCTCGCCCTGCTTGGCGGCCTGCGGTACGATTATTACGAGCTCACGCCGACCGACCAACTCAGCGACTATCCCGCAAAGGATGGCGGCCGGCTCAATCCGTCGGCCGGCGTCGAGCTTACTCTGGCGAAAGGCTTCCAGCTGTTCGGGCTCTACACCGAGGGCTGGCGGCCGCCGAGCCTGCGTGAATCGGCGTCGCTGACCTTCGCGACCGTGCTGCCGAACCCGGACCTGGAGCCGGAGACGTCCAAGAATGCCGAGTTCGGCACCAACCTGCTGCGTGATGATGTCTTCATCGCCGGCGACAAGCTGCGGCTGAAGGCATCCTATTTCAACAACAACTACGACAATTACATCATCCGCACGCGCATTCCGGACAACCCGTCCTATTATACATGGACGAATATTCCGCGGGCGAAGTTCGTAGGCTATGAATTGTCCGGCTCCTACGATGCCGGCAAATTCTTCGTCGAAGCCAGTTTCACCAGATACACCGATATCCAGTTCTGCGGCGAAGGCGGCGTATGCGGCTTCGATGTGGCCTCAGGCGACTACGGCCTGGTGAGCATTCCCCCGGAATATTCGGGAACCATCACCGCCGGCATCCGCCTGTTCGACGAGGCGCTCACGCTTGGCGGCCGGGCCTATTTCTTCGGCGAGCGCTATGGCGGCTATCGCCTGCTCGGCGGTGCCGTCAATGCGCCCACCTACTGGACGTCCAACACCATCGTCGACTTCTTCGGCAGCTACAAATTCAACGACGACGTCACCTGGGATTTCAGCCTGGAGAACGCCTTCGACCGCTATTATCTCGACCCGCTCTCGACCGGCCTGCTGCCCTCGCCCGGACGAACCATGCGCACCAGCGTGAGCTGGCGGTTCTGATAACCCGATCCCGTCATCCCGGAACGGCCGCAGGCCGTATCCGGGATCGCGTGACGCCAATGGGCTCAGTCGATTCGGTATCTTCCCTCCTCTCCCCGAGGGGGAGAGGGTCGGGGTGAGGGGGCTCTACGGCTCCGCAATGGAGTTCCCCCTCACCGACCCGCTTTGCGGGCCACCTCTCCCCGCCGGGGAGAGGGAAAGTTTCAGTTTGATCACCCGGCATTCAATTCCTGCCCGACGAGTTCGAGCACATAGCTGAATGCCGCTACCGCGCCGGCCTGGGCGCGCAGATCCTCGTCCGGCGTCAGCTCCACGGCGTCGAGCGCCGCGGTGAAACGGCGCCAGTGCAGCCCGCGCCCTTCGGCGTGACCGGCGAGGTGCCGCGCGCCGAAACCGTCCGACAGGCCAAGCTTGCCGGCTTCCCTGGCGAGGATGGCGGCGCCCATGTTCGAGCCTTCGACCACATAGAGCCAGCCCAGCGCCTCCGGCACCGGAAGCGCAGGCGCGCGCTCGTCCAGCTCCGGCACCGACAGGCCGAGATCGGCGAAGTCGCACTCCACCGCGATGAGGCGAGCGCGCTCCGTGAGGTCCGGCAGCACGGCCTGGAGCTGTGCATCCGCATGGAGCGGCGCCACTCGCCGATGCAGGCGGTGCTGGAAGTGCAGGAAGCGCGCATAATGCTCGCGGCTGGCAAAGGGCTCCGCCGCCATCACCGCCTGGTCGACCTGCTCATGCAGCGCGGTGGAAGCCGCCCTCAGCCGCTTGGCCCGCCCTTCCGGACTGATATTCGTTGCTGCTATCGTCATGTTGTTCCACTCCAATACCCCTCAATACCAAGACGTTTGAGCGATGCAATTCCCCACCTGCCATCGCCGATAACTCTGGAATCTTTCTATCTGCCGATGAACCATGTGTTTCCGCTCCCCAGCCACGACACGGGCGCCACCTTCGCCGTCCAGTGCGCGCCTCCCTGGCTCACCGTGCGCTTCCGCGCGCCGCAGCGGGCGGTGAGCTGGTCGCTGAACCGGCCCGGTCTCGTCGACGCGACGGACGTGGCGTGGCTTCAGGTGCGCGATGCCGACCTGCCAGCGGATCGCGAACCGGCCGAGTGGTTCGCGGAGAAGCTCGCATCGGTCGGGCTTGCAGACGCGGTAGGCATGATGACCGCCCGCGACATCGCCAGCTTCGTGCATCGCGCGGTCTTGGTCGAAGCGGTCGAGGCGCATTGCGTGGTGACGCTCGGCCTCAATAATGGCGAGCGGGTCGGCAGCAGGATCGCCCAGCCGCGCCGCTATCAGCCGGGCACCGTGAACATACTGTGCCACGTGTCGCAGCCGCTTACCGATGCGGCGCTGCTGGAGGCCGCCTCCCTCGCGGCGCAGGCGCGCACCGTCGCGATCGTTGAGGCCGATTATCACCGCGTCGGCCAGTCGCTCACCGTCACCGGCACCGGGACCGACTGCATCGTGATGGCGGCGCCGCTCGGACCCGAGCCCGCCGCCTTCGCCGGCATGCACACCGCGGTCGGCGAAGCGGTCGGCGCCTGCGTGCTGGAGGCGACGACGGCCGCGCTCACCGCATGGATCGACGCGCGCTAAGCCATCCCGTCGAGCAGTTCTTCCATGGTGTCGACCAGTATGTCCGCATGCTCGGTGGTGACGCAGAGCGGCGGGCGTATCTTCAGCACATTGCCATATTGCCCGGCGGCACCGATCAATATGCCACTCGCCCTGAGGCCATTGATCAGCCCCTTGGCGATGCCGGGCCTGGGGCCATCCTCGGTGCCGAACTCGACGCCGAGATAGAGACCGGCGCCGCGCACCGCGGTGATCGGCGCGCTGCCCTGCAGCCGCCTCAAGCGCCCCATCAGATGGCGGCCGACGTTCGCCGCATTGGCGATCAGCCCGTCCTCCTCGATCGCCTCCAGCACGGCGAGCGCCGCAGCGGTGGCGACAGGGCTCGCGGCGAAGGTGTTGAAATAGCCGAAATCGGCGCAGAAATCGGCGAGGATCTCCGGCCGCGTCACCACGCCGGCGATTGGATAGCCGTTGCCCATCGGCTTGCCCATGGTGACGACATCCGGCATCACGCCGTGGCGGGCGAAACCCCACATGCCCTCGCCGGTGCGCCCGAAGCCGGGCTGCACCTCGTCGGCGATGAACAGGCCGCCGGCGGCATGCACCGCCTCGATCGCGGGCTTCAGCAGGCCGGGCGGATCGGCGAACACGCCATCGGACGAGAAGATGGTATCCACCAGCAAGCCGGCAAAGCGGATGCCGTCGGCCTCCATCGCGGCGATGGCGCCGGACACCGCGTCGGCAAAGCCCTGCGCCACGTCATTGCCGAAGATCGCGGGATCGGGCGGCGGCACCATGCGCACATGCGGCGGCGGACCGCCGGTCTTGTAGGAAGACGGCGAGACCTCGGTCACCGCGGCGGTATTGCCGTGATAGGCGGTGCGGGTAACGACAAAGCCGCTGCCCCCGGACGCTTTCCTGGCGAGGCGCAAGGCGAGGTCATTGCTCTCGCTCCCGGTGCAGGTCAACACCAGATTGGAGAGCTCGGACGGGAAAGTGGCGAGCAGTTTCTCGGCATAATCGTGCAACACGTCGAACAGGTAGCGCGAATGGATGTTCAGCTCGCCGACCTGCCTGCGAACCGCCTCGACCACCTTGGGATGGCAATGCCCGACGGTCGGCACGTTATTGTAGAAGTCGAGATAAGCCCGCCCGTCCGAGGCGTAGAGATAGGCGCCCTCCGCGCGTACCATCTTCAACGGCTCGTCATAGAACAGCACCGAACCGGCGCCGAAGCTCTTCCTGCGCCGCTCAACCAGCGCGGCGATGTCCGGATCTAATCCGGAGGTCGGCCGTTCGCCGAAGGCGTTCAAGGCAAGGATTTGCAGTTCCTGGGTTTTCATGACGCTGCTTTCTCGCCTTCCACGGCATGGGTCTCGAGGAAGGCGCGCGCCAGGGCGACGGTGCCCTGCGTGTAGCCTTCGCCCAGCGCCTGAGCCGTCGGCGTTTCCGAATGCGAGGCAATCCAGGCGGTCAGCAGCATGCGCCGCAGCATGATGAAGACCGGCAGAATGGCGCACTCCTCATCGGGAAGCGGCGCCACGGTGCGGTAACCGGCGATCCAGGCGGCCTGGAGCTCGGGAATGTGCGGCTCATGCTCGATGAAGCTGATCGCGGCGGCGAAGTCATAGAGATACCAGGAGAAGCCGCAATCATCGAAGTCGATCACCGAGAGCGTGTCACCGTCGACCAGCAGATTGGCGACGCGCATGTCGGCATGGACCAGGCCGAAGCGGCGCTCGCTCTTGCCATAGGCCTCGACCTTTTGGCGTAGCACGCGCGCGGTGCGCTCCAGCACCGCCCTGCCCTCCGGCGTCAGGCCGAGCCCGGCGCGCCAGTCGCCCCAGAGCTGCACCGCGCCGAGCATGGCGTCGAAGTCCCAGACCTTGCGCACGAAACCATCAGGACGCTGCCAGCCCCTGGCATGGGCATGGAGCCGCGCATTGATGGCGCCGAGCTCGCGGAACCAGCGCGCCATGTCCTCATTCTCAGCCGGCTCGCGTCCTTGGACCAGACCGAAGGCGACGACATGGCGGGTGACGCCGTCATCGTCGATATCGGCGATCAGTTCGCCATCCACCTGCGGGATCGGCGTCAGCGTCGGCACCACTTCAGTGCCCCCGAGCGCACCGAGCCAGGCCAGTTCCGAGGCGATCTCCGCCCGGGTGTGGTAGCCGGGCCGGTGGACCCGGAACACCACGTCGCGGCCGGTGGCGGGATCATGGGCGCGGAAGGTGGCGTTCTCGGAAATGGTGAGCAGGCGCAGGTCGGTCCCGTTCGACAGGCCCCAGCGCGGCAGCGCGGCGCGCAGCCCGGATTCCAGCCGATCGAGGAAGTGCGCGTCATACATGGTGTCGGTCATCCGAGCCTCATCAGCGCCTTGAGGTCCGACAGTCTCATCACGTTGCAGTAGATCATGTTGATGATTTCAAGCTCGCGCCTGTGCAGCTCATCGGTCGCCGCCGCGCAGCAATCCTCCAGCACCACGACGTCGAAGCTCTCGTCTGCCAGGCTGCGCACGGTTGAGGAGATGCACTGGTCGGTGAAGATGCCGACGCAGATCACGGTGCGGATGCCGAGATTGGCGAGGACAAGCCGCAGATTGGTACCGGTCAGCGCGCTGTCCGTGGTCTTGATGACAACGATCTCGTCGCCCTCGGGCGCCAGAGCCTCGACCAGTTGCGAAGGGTCCTCATCCTTCGGCAACAGCAGATTGTTGAAGCCCGGCTTCTTCTGGCTCAGCGAGCGGTCGCGACCGTCTTTGGTACGGCAGGCGATGCGGGCGAACAGCCGCTCGATGTCGGCACCCCGGAACAGCGCGAGCAACTCGGCGATGTTGGGGATCACCGTGCCGTGCATGCGCTCATGGAACGGCGACCAAGCGTCATAGTGGGCGCGCTCGGCCTCGCTCATGAGGCCCGCGCGGTCGGGCCGCGCCAGATAGGTGTTCTGCACGTCGATGACCAGCAGCGCGGTGGTCGCCGGGTCGAGCACCGGATTGTCCGGCTCCGGCGCCAGCGCGTAATAGAAGGAACGGTTCTCGGTCTTCCAGCCCATCACGCCGCATCCTTCGCGCCGGCTGCGTGCTTGTCGAGGAAGCCGAGCAACACCGAGTCATAGGCGGCGGGTTCCTCATAGAACGGCATGTGGCTGGAGTTCGGGAACACGACCAGCTCGGCCTGGGCGAGCCCCTGCTTCATGCGCAATGCGCAGGCCGGGGTGATCTCATCATGCTTTCCGACGGTGATCAGCACCGGGCAGGCGATGCGCGGCAGATCGGCGGTGCGGTTCCAGTCCTTGAGGTTGCCGATATAGAGGAATTCGTTCGGTCCCTGCATCGTCATATAGGGCACGACGTTCCAGTCATTCAGCGAAGCCATCAAGGGTTTCGGCCAGATGCTGAGCCGGCACACATGTCGGTAGTTCATCAGCGTGATCGCCGCCTGATATTCCGGATGGTGGTAGCTGCCATCCGCCTCATGGGCGAGCAGCATCTCCACCGTCTCGGTGCCCAGCGCCGAGCGCAGCCGGTGCATCTCCTGCATCAGATGCGGCAGGTCGGCAGCGGTGTCCTCGAGGATTAGCGTCTTCAGCGCTTCCGGGTAGGTGAGCGCATATTCGATGGCGAGCCAGCCGCCCCAGCTGTGGCCGATGAGGTGCACCTTGCCGAGCCCGAGCGCGCGCCGCACCGTTTCGGTCTCCTCGACATAGCGGGTGATCGACCAGAATGCCGGGTCCTCCGGTCGGTCCGAGGCACCGCAGCCGAGCTGGTCGAAGGCGACAACGCGATAGTCATGATCCGTCAGGAAGCTGTGGGCGTCGCGCAGATAGTCGCACGGCAGGCCGGGCCCGCCATTCAGCAGGAACACCACCTCCTCGCCGACCCCGTAGGAATAGGCGACGACGCGATGGCCATCGACCTCGATCTCGATCCGCTCGTCTGCCGGGCGTTGCTGCCACATGACTATTTCCCCGCCACCGACACCTCGACCCGAGCACGCTCCAGAGCGCGGCTGATCGCGCCCTCGGGCGGCTCGTCGACGACGAGGCGCTGTATGTCCGGAATGCGCGCCCAGATGGCGAGCGCCTGCACGTCGAACTTCTTGTGGTCGGAGACGATGATGGTCTCCGACGCCCGGTTCATCATCGCCTTGTAGACCCAGGCGGCTCCCGCCTCGGCGTCCGCTAGGCCCTCGGTGGTGAGCCCGGAAATGCCGAGGATGGCGCGGTTCACATTGTAGGATTGCAGGAAGTCGATGGTCTCGGCGCCGACCATCATGCCCTCGCGCGCATCATAGCGGCCGGGGCACATGATGACGTCGATGGTCGGATTGGCCGCCACCACCGTCGCCACCGAGAAGGAATGGGTGATGACGGTGAGGTCGCGGCATTCCGCGGCCATGCGGCGGGCGACATGGGTGGTGGTGGCGCCGGCGCCGATGGCAATGACTTCCTTCGGCTTGATGAACTTCACGGTGAGCGCCGCGATCGCCTCGCGCTCCGCCACCATCAGCCGGTGGCGCTCGGTGACGGAGGGCTCGGCGGCGAACGGGCGCACCGCGCCGCCATAGGTGCGGCTGATGAGGCCGCGCTCCTGCAATTCGAACAGATCGCGCCGGATGGTCTCTGTGGAGACGTCGAGATCGGCGGCGAGATCGCCGACCCGCAGCGTGGCGGACGCCATCATCTCCGCGAGGATGCGCTCCTGCCGCGAGGATTTGTCCAGCCGCAATTTCCGCGGGGGCGGGAGGTTGCGCGGCGGTGGATCGAGCTTGTTCATGCCGCTTGCCGCCGTCGTACCAGCACGCCGACCAGCCCGCCGGCGAGGAGAATGGCGGCAGCGCATACGGTCGCCATAGTGCCGAGCGCCGGCACCATCGGCGTATAGCCGGCGACCATCTTGGCATAGAGCCATTCCGGGATCGTGCTGTCGGCGCCCGTCGTATAGAGCGACAGCGGGAAGTTGCTCCAGGACAGCAGGAACGCGAACAGCATGCCGGACCATATGCCCGGCCACAGCAGCGGCAGCGTCACCTCGCGCAGCACCTGGAGGCGCGAGCAGCCGAGGTCGAACGCCGCTTCCTCCAGCGAGGGGTCGAAGCCATAGACCTGGATGGCGATCACCAGCGTCACCACCGGCACGATCCACACCATGTGGGCGAACACCGCGGTCATCCAGGTGGTCTGGATACCCACGGCATTGAAGCCGAGCAGCAGCGCGAGGCCGAGCACCGGCTGTGGGAAGAAGATCGGCAGGATGATGAGCTTCTGGTAGAGCCGCCGCCCCTTCCAGTCATAGCGGGCGAAGGCCAGCGCGCCGAAGGTGGCGATCACCACCGAGAACACCGTCACCAGCAGCGCAACGGTGATCGAGGTCTTCACGATCATGCCGATCTCGATCGAGGCGAACATCTTGTCCCACCAGTCGGTGGAGTACGCCTTGATCGGGAAGCCGAAATAGCGGCTCTTGTTGAAGCTGGCGAGCCCGCCACAGATGATCGGCAGATAGATCACGACCAGGACGAAGATCGTCCAGGCCCAGATCAGTGCGTTGGTCCGCTTCACCGCGCGTCGCATCTCAGCGCCTCCCCAGCATGCGGTCGAGGTCGAGCTTCGACAGCGCGAACAGCGTCAGCGCCGCGATGAAGACGGTAACCACCACCGAGAGCGCCGAGCCGAGCGGCCAGTTCTGCGAATAGGTGAAAGCGATCTCGATATCGTGGGAGATGACGATCACCGACTGCCCGCCGAGGATCTTCGCCTCCGCCGTGGCGCCGATGCCGAGCACGAAGGTGAGCAGCATGCCGATGAGGATGCCCGGCATCGCCAGCGGCAGTTCGATCTCGCGCCAGATGAACAGCCGGCCGGCTCCCAGGTCGCGCGCGGCGTCGACCAGGTCGCGTGGCACCAGCGCGAGGCCGAGCGTCATCGGGAACAGCATGAAGGGCAGATAGGTATAGACCATGCCGAACAGCGTCATGCCCGGCGTGAACAGCACCTCGGGCCCGCCGCCGAGCCCGAAATACTTCAGCGTGCCGTCGAGCACGCCGTTCTTGATGTAGAACAGCACCCAGCCATAGAGCCGCACGTTCTCCGAGACGAACAGCGGGAAGACGAACAGCACGCTGATCAGCGGCGAGGCGCGGCCGAACACCATGTTGAGCCCATAGGCGATCGGATAGGAGATGACCGCGAGGATCGCCACGGTGAACAGCGCGAAGCCGCACGACCACAGGAAGGACAGCCACACCGTGTTGGTGGGGTCGAAGAGGGTGGCGAAGTTCTCCAGCGTGAAGCTGCGAAACACGTCGAAGCTGCGCGGCGTGGCGAAGGCATAGCCGAGAATGGCGATCATCGGCGCCAGGAAGCCTATGCCGAGCAGGATGGCGACGGGCAGCGCGCAGCGCGCGCCGAGCGACAGCATGCGGGCGCGGCGCAGCTCGTTGGCGGTCTCCGGCAGGCGGGCGAGAGCGATGTCGGCCATCCGCTCAACTCCCGAGGGTGAAGGCGTCGGCGGCGTCCCAGCCTATGGTGACGCGGCGGTCGGCGCCGGCCCGCAAGGCGCGGCCACGCGAAAGCTCGACCAGCATGACCTTCTCGCCGACGCGGACCTGGTACTGGATGCGCGAGCCGAGCGAATATTCGTTGTAGACGAGGCCCTCGATGCGATTGTCGGCGACGTCGCCGGGACCAAGGAAGCGCATATATTCCGGGCGTACCATGATGAGCGCCTCGTCGAGCTCGGCGCCGTCATCCGGCGGGCGCAGCCGAAAGCTGCCTTCGACATCGATGCCGGACCATACGTCGTCCGGGCCGCGCCGCACCTTGATGGTGTTCACCTCGCCGAGGAACTCGCAGACGAAGCGGTCGACCGGGGCGCCATAGATCTCCTCGGGGGTACCGACCTGCACCAGCTTTCCCGCGCGCATCACGCCGATGCGATCGGACATCACCATCGCTTCTTCGAGGCTGTGGGTGATGTAGATGAAGGTCTTGCCGGTCTCGCGATGGAGATCCTTCAGCTCCTTCTCCAGCGTCTTCTTCAGCTTGTAGTCGATGGCCGAGAGCGGCTCGTCGAAGAACAGCACTTCGGGATCGTAGGCGAGCGCACGGGCGAGCGCGACGCGCTGGCGCTCGCCGCCGGAGCACTTCATCACGTTCTTGTCGTGATAGTTCTCAGGCAAGCGGACGAGGCGCATCAGCTCCAGCGCCCGCACCTTGCGCGCCGCAGTGTCGATGCCCTTCACCTTCAGCGGAAAGGCGATGTTGTCGCCGACGCTCTTGTGCGGGAACAGCGCCAGCGACTGGAACACCAGGCAGGTCGGCCGCTTGTTCGGCGGCACGTCATTGATCAGCTTGCCGTGCAGCGTGATGTTGCCCTCGGTCGGATAGTCCATGCCCGCGAGCATGCGCAAGAGCGTGGTCTTGCCGGAGCCGGACGGGCCGACAATGGTGAGGAACTCGCCCTCGACGACATCGAGGTCGATGCTCTCCACCGCGGTGAAGGTGCCGAAGGTCTTGCGCACGCCGACAAGCTGGAGGATCGGCTTCGGCTGGGTATCGATCACCGCGCTGGGCGAAGTCTGGAGCATCGTGTCTTCCGTTTTGGGCAGGCTACAGCCCGCCGCCGGCGCGCTCCCGCGCACCGGCCCAATCCATCCGCCTGGTCGATCAGCCGCGAAGCCGCTTGGCGGCATTCATCACGTCGAGCGCCTTGTCGTAATCGGGCACGATATCGTACTCGACCGAGCGGGCCATTTCCTCTTCGAGGCTGTCCCACTGGATGGCGTCAAGCTCTTCCTTGGTGAAGAGATCGAAGCACGCCTTGTTGCCCATCTGCGCCACCGGATTGAACGTGCCCTCGGCGAACGCCACGGTGTGCGCCACCTTGGGATCCTGCACATATTTCAGGAATTCGATGGCGAGCGGCGACAGGTTCGGGTTGTTCACCGTCGAGGTCACCTCGATCCAGGAGATGCCGCCCTTGCCGCCTTCCATCGGCCCCTTCAGCGGAGTGATGCCGCGCAGGTTCGGGTGGCCGTCGGCGCGCGCCGGCGAGACCGAATAGGTGCCGCCGGTGAGATGCAGGTCGATCTCGCCGGAGATCAGCGCCTGGTTCATCGAGGCGATGTCGCCGATCAGCTTGGCGCCCTTGAAGATCCGCTTGGCGGTCTCCTCGAACTTCGCCATCTCGTCGGGCGTGTGGACCTTGAACGGGTCGATATTGGCGAGCACGAAGATGTTGAAGACGTTCCAGTCGTCGGATTCCAGGATGCCGTATTTGCCGGCCATGGACGGCTCGTTGAAGATGTTCCAGCCCTCGCCCTCGGCGGTCTTGCGGCTCACCTTGTCGGTGTTGACGACGAAGCTGTAGGGCCCGAAGCGCTGGCAGCTGCCGATCAGCTCCTTGCCGTCGGCGCTCATCGCCCACTTGTAGGGCGGCTTGAACATCGGCAGCATCTTGTCGAAGAACGGCTCGAACTCGGCGCGCGGCAGCGGCTTGATGAGCTTCTCGGGCAGCATCACCTTGCGTGCCCAGGGATTATTGACGTTGATCAGGTCCCAGGTGTTGATCTCGCCGGCGCGCAGGCGGTTGATCATGGTGGGGTCGTTGGTGAGGCTCTCGGCCTTCACCGTCGCGCCCTTGAGCTGGCGGAACGGGTCGAGCACCTGGGCGGAGTTGTAGCCCTCCCAGCACAGTATGTTCAGCTCCTTCTCGCGCGCCGCGAACGCCTTGTTGATGCCGAGCATCGGGCCGGCGGCGGCGAGTGCGCCCATGCCCTGCAGCACAGACCTTCTGGAAATCCCTGCCATCACGAAATATCCCCTCGTTTGTTGGCGCGGGATGCTATCTCCGCGCATTCGCCACGCATCAGGCCGGTCACGTGTGGTTCTGATGTTGGAGTTTGTGCGAACCTAAACATCCCTGTTTGGGCTTTACAACATCAAACATGCATCGCACCCTGCTGAAAACGCAGGCAGCCCAATCTTTCGGCAGCATCACTGTCCGATGCTGCGAAGGAGAGCTTAAGCCTTTGCCGTTTCAGCAAAAACAGAGGGATTGCGAGACTATGTTCACGTCGCTAGCGGGGAAGACCGTCATCGTCACCGGTGCCAGCAAGGGCATCGGGCGCGGCATTGCGCGGCGGTTCGGCGAGGCCGGGCTGAACGTCCTCGTCGTCAGTCGCAACCTCGAAGAGGGCGAGAAGGTCGCCGCCGAGATCGGCGCGCATGCGTCGGCCTTCGCCGGCGATGTGAGCGTGCCCGGGGACTGCTCGGCGATGGCCGCCTGCGCCATCGACCGCTATGGCAGCATCGACGTGCTGTGCGCCAATGCCGGCATCTTCCCGGCAGCCAAGCTCGGCTCGATGACCGCGGCCGATTTCGACCATGTCATCGGCACCAATCTCAAGGGCACCTTCCTCTCGGTCTCCGCCGTGCTGCCGGAGATGAAGGCGAAGAAGAAGGGCCGCATCGTGCTGACCTCCTCCATCACCGGCCCGATCACCGGCTATCCCGGCTGGTCGCACTATGGCGCCTCGAAGGCCGGCCAGCTCGGCTTCATGCGCACCGCGGCGATAGAGCTGGCGCCGTGGAACATCACCGTCAATGCGGTGATGCCCGGCAACATCCATACCGAGGGGATGGACGGCATGGGCGCCGACTACATCGCCTCGATGGCGGCCTCGATCCCGATGAAGCGGCTCGGCAACGTCACCGACATCGCCAATTCCGCGCTGTTCTTCGCCTCCGAGGAGGCGGCCTACATCACCGGCCAGACCATGGTGATCGATGGCGGCCAGGTGCTGCCGGAATCGCTCATGGCGCTGCAGGAGATGGGCACGGCTTGAGCAGGCACCACGTCGTCTTCGGAGCGTGACCGCAGCGCCGAAGGAGCACCAAGCCCCCTCTCCCCGAGGGGGAGAGGGTTGGGGTGAGGGGAGATCCGCTGCCCTGCAATCGTGCGCCCCCTCACCGACCCGCTTCGCGGGCCACCTCTCCCCAACGGGGAGAGGGAAGTAAGTCCCCTCACTTCGGCACGGCATCTGCCAGCGACTGGAACATCTTGTTCTCTGCGGCGATCAGTTGCGCCAGCTCGGCACCCTCGAGGAAGGTCGGCTGGGTGCTCCAGCGCTCGAACTCCGTCTTCATCTCCGGCGTGTCGAACACCGCGCGCAACGCCTTGACGATGGTGGCGATGCGGTCAGCCGGCGTGCCCTTCGGCGCGAACACCCAGTTGCGGATGCAGAAGGTCGAATCATAGCCGAGCGAACGCGCGGTCGGGACGCCCGGCGCAAAACGGTCCGGCTCCGGTGAGAAGGACAGGATCAGGCGCACGCCGTTCGACTGGATCGCACCGAGTTCGCCGATCGAGAACACCGCCACCTCGGCATGGCCGCCCATCAGGTGGGTGATGCGCTCCGGGGTGGCGCTGGCGCGGATATAGCGCGGGTTCAGCCCGGAAGCGCGCGACAGCGTCAGCGAGGCGAAATGGATGCCCGAGCCGATATTGGTGGATTCGCGGATCGAGCCGGGGTTCTTCTTCGCGGCGGCCAGCAGATCGCCGAAGGTCTTGTAGGGCGAGGTCTCGGCGACAGCGTAGACGAGGCAGAACTTGCCGAACTCGGCGACCGGCTCCAGCGCATCCGGCCCGAAATCGGCGAGCCCCATCACCTGCGCGGTCAT
This sequence comes from Starkeya sp. ORNL1, assembly GCF_012971745.1. NCBI lineage: Bacteria > Pseudomonadati > Pseudomonadota > Alphaproteobacteria > Hyphomicrobiales > Xanthobacteraceae > Starkeya > Starkeya sp. ORNL1. The sequence continues at coordinate 4,378,380 of NZ_CP048834.1, read as the reverse complement.
GATGCCCTGGTGCGAGAGCAGCAGCGTGTAGCCGTCGGCTGGCGAATCCTTCACCTGCCGGCTGCCCACCGCACTGCCGGCGCCCGGCACGTTCAGCACCACGACCGGCTGCGGCAGGATCTTCTTCTCTTCGATGATGCGCGTGATGATGCGGGCATAGATGTCGCTGGTCCCGCCGACCCCGAACGGCACGATGAGGCGGATCGGCTTGTCCGGGAACGCCTGCGCCCGGGCGGCAGGCGGGGTGAGCAGCATCGAGGCCAGCGCCAGCGCACCGGCAGCAAGTAACGACCGTTTCTTCATGATAGTCCTCCCTGGTACTCGTTCTTTGTCTGGATAGGCAGTGCCCGTCATCGCTGGTCCGGCGGAACCGGCAGGCCGCCGGCAATGGCGGGTCGGCGACCGCCGCCACGCAGCAGCGGCCACGCCAGCAACGCGACCGCGACCAGCAGCAATGTCATGGCGATCGGCCGGGTGAGGATCTCCGAGAGATCGCCGCCCGACGACATCAGGCCGGAGCGCAGTTCCTTCTCCGCCAGCGGTCCGAGCAGGAAGCCGATCAGGAACGGAGCGAGCGGCACCCGCGCGAATTCCAGCGCGACGCCGACCAGGCCGAACGCCAGCATGATCCAGGAATCGAAGGCCCGGTTGTTGAGCGCATAGGAGCCGACCACGCAGAACACCAGGATCGCCGGGAACAGCCAGGCGCGCGACAGCAGCATCATCCGGGCGAACAGCATCACCCCGACGGTCATGAACACGAACATCACCACATGCGCGAACAGATGCGCGGCGATGATGGTGTTCACCACTTGCGGGCTCTTCAGATAGAGCAGCGGGCCCGGCTGGAGATTGTGGATGGTCAGCGCGCCGAGCAGGATGGCGTCGGTCAGGCCGCCGGGAATGCCGAGCGTGAGTAGCGGGATCAGGCTGCCGCCGGTGGTCGCGTTGTTCGCGGTCTCGGCGGCGACGATAGCTTCCTCGCTGCCCTTGCCGAACTCTTCCGGCGTCTTCGAGAGGTTCTTCGCCGTGGTGTAGGCGACGATCGAGGCGATGGTGGCGCCGACGCCCGGCAGCACGCCCATGGCGATGCCGATCAATGATGAGCGCAGCATGTTCCAGCCATAGCGCACATAGTCGGCGAACGAGGTGAGGATGCCGCGCATATTGGCGCGCACCCGGTCGGTGTCCTGCTGTTCGATATTGAAGGTGTCCGCCAGCACCTGGCTCACCGCGAACAGGCCGATCATCACCGGCATGACGTCGAGCCCGGCATCCAGCTGGTGGAAGCCGAAGGTGAGGCGCAGCGTGCCGGAACTCTCGTCGACGCCCGGCAAGGACAGCATGGCGCCGAGCAGTGCCGCCATCAGGCCCTTGAGCAGCGAGCCGCCGCTGAGCGAGGCGATCAGCATCAGCGCGACGCAGACGATGGCGAAATTCTCCCATGGCCCGAAGGCGATGGCGAGCCGCGCCAGCGGCGGGGCGAGCAGTACCAGAGCGAACCAGGACAGCACGCCGCCGACGATCGAGCCGGCATTGCCGAGGCCGAGCGCCCGCCCGGGGTGGCCGGCCTTGGCCAGCGCATGGCCGTCGAGGCAGGTCATGATGGCGTTCGGCTCGCCGGGAATGCGCATCAGGGTCGCGGTGATGAGCCCGCCGCTAACACCGCCGACGAAGATGGCGATGAGCAAGGTGACCGCGTTGACGCTGGTCATGTAGTAGGTGAAGGGCAACACCAGCGCCATCAGCATGCCGGCGGTGATGCCCGGCAGCACCCCGACCATGATGCCGAGCAGCACGCCGCACAGCATGATGAAGAACGGCAGCGGCGTCAGCAGATGCGTGAAGGCGTCGAGCATGCGGGCGTCCTATGGCAGCGCGACGATGAGGACGCGGGTGAAGAGGAAGTTCAGCGCGACGCCGATGAAGACGGCGATCAGGCCGGCAACGACGAGGTCGCGCGGACGCCGGTCCGACATCGCAAAGCCGATCACCGCGACGAAGACGATGGTCGCCCACAGGAAGCCGACCGAGGTCAGGGTCAGCGCCGCGATGTAGAGGGTGAGGCCGGCGAGCACGCCGACGGCGAGGAAAGGCCGCCTACGATGCGTCTGGTCGCCGTCGTCGGTGAGCCCGCTGATCAGGCTGGTGTCGGAATCCCCGATCGCATAGCCAAGCAGCACGCGAGCGATCAGCAGGATCGCCAGGCCCGCCAGCAGCACGCTGACCAGTTTCGGAAACGCGCCGGCGCCAAGTGGATCGTAAGGGGACGGACGTACTTTACTGGCTTCCCACCAGACGATGGCGCTGACCGCAAGCGTCGACAGGCCGAATGCCAGATTGGTGGCAGCGAAGCGGCGCGCTTCTTTCACGAACAACCCCATTGATACACGACATCGCGCACGCCTCTCGCGGTGACGAGATGCGCGGTCGCACGGCCCTGTCGAGTTGGGAATGGGAAGCGACGTTCGGACGTGTTGGCGTCGTGTCGCCGTAGCGGCGGCGTACTGTTGGCGTTCCCCAGACCTCTGCCCCGTCGCGTCGTAGTGCGGAGCCGCTGCCGCAGGTGCATCGCCCGCCGCAGTCATTAATATGATAATACTTATTCCCGAATGAGCGTCAACCTCCTCTACGGCAGGCTGCCATGCTTTCGGGCGAAGATTGCTGGTCTGCTTTGACCGGGGCGGGTCGGATTCCGATGTCTCGCGCGGCCTCTAGGTCAGCCGGGCGGCAGCCGGCGAGGTGTCTATAGATCTATAATTACCGTTGACTTTTCAGACCTGCTGCGGTCTCGTTCCGTCAAGTCGGCGCGCAACAAGCAGCGCCACAAACAAGAGCCTACCGGGAGGAATGAACCATGAAACGCCCCGACCATCGCCTCGATCGCCGGACCGTCCTGACCGGGCTGCTCGCCGCCCCGGCCATCCTTCGCGTCTCGCAGGCCTCGGCGCAGGCCAAGTGGCCCTCGCAGCCGATCCACGTGCTGGTGCCCTACGGCCCCGGCGGCGCGGCCGACACCGTGTGCCGCACCGTGTTCACGCGGGTCTCGGAGATCCTCGGCCAGCCCTTCGTCATCGAGAACCGCACCGGCGGCAACACCGTGGTTGCGGCCTCCGCCACGCTGCAGGCGCCGCCTGACGGCTACACTTTCATGGTGAACTCGTCGCAGGTCATCGTGAACCCGATCCTGATGACCGACGTGCCGTTCGATTTCCGCACCGCCTTCGCGCCGATCACCAAGCTGTCCTCCTATCCGCAGGTGCTCGCGGTGCGCACCGATTTCCCGGCGCAGACGCTGGCGGACTATGTCGAGTACGCCAGGCAGCAGCCCGGCGACGTCACGTGCGGCACGCCCCCTTCCGCCGGCATGGGTCACATGGCCTGCGCCCAGTTCCAGCGGCTCAAGGACATCAAGCTCGAGCACGTGCCCTATCGCATCGCCACCGAGGCGGCGCGCGACGTTGCCGGCGGCACACTCGATTCGGTGTTTCTCACGGTCTCGACCATCCAGCCGCCGCTGCAGTCCGGCAAGGTGCGCATTCTCGCGGTGACCAGCGCCAAGCGCGTGCCGACCATGCCCGACAAGCCGACCTTCGCCGAGAACGGCATGCCAGGCTTCGACATGGACGACTGGAACGGCCTGTTCGCCGCCAAGGGCGTGCCGGACGACATATTGGCGAAGATGCAGGTGGCCATCGCCGAGGCCAGCAAGGACCCGGCGGTGGTGGCCCGCCTCACCCCGCTCGGCACCCAGCTGGTCGGCAGCACCACGGCACAGTTCGAGGCCTTCCTGAAGGAGCAGACCGAGGTGCTGTCCAAGGTCATCAAGGATGCCAACATCAAGCTCGGCTGATCCCGCCCCGCGGGCACGCGCCACGCAGCCTTCGCCGTGCGCGAAGGCATCTGCGCCAATCAAGGAACCAGCACCATGCGGCGCAGCGTCAATGTCCCGGACCTCGTGGCCGGCCTCCTGCTGATCGCGGTGGCGCTGCTGGCGCTGTGGCTCGCCTGGCCGCTTCGCACCGGCACCAGCTTCCGCATGGGCCCCGGCTACCTGCCGCAGGCGCTTTGCTATCTGCAAATCGCGCTCGGCCTGATGATCGTCGCGCAGAGCTTCTTCGGTGTGGGTGTGCCGTGGGAGCCCTGGGTGCCACGGCCGATCATCGGCATCCTCGCCAGCGTCACTTTCTTCGCGCTGACCATCGAGCGCTTCGGGCTCGTCGTCGCGGTGTTCGGCCTCACCGTGCTGGCCTGTCTCACCTATCACGGCACAAGAATATGGGAGGCGGCGGCGCTCGGCGCGCTGCTTGCCGGCTTCTCGGTACTGGTCTTCGTCACCGGCCTGCAACTGCCCATCCCGATCTGGAAGGGCCTGTGATGGACACGCTGATCGCCTTCTCCCACGGCATGCTGGTCGCGCTCGAGCCGATCAACCTGTTCTATTGCCTGGTCGGCGCGCTGGTTGGCACGCTGATCGGCGTGCTGCCGGGGCTCGGCCCGGTGGCGACGGTGGCGATGCTGTTGCCCGTCACCTTCTATCTGCAGCCGGTCTCGGCGCTGATCATGCTCGCCGGCATCTATTACGGCGCGCAGTATGGCGGTTCGACCACGGCGATCCTGGTCAATCTGCCCGGCGAGAACTCGTCGGTGGTCACCTGCCTCGACGGCTACCAGATGGCGCGCCGCGGCCGCGCGGGCCCGGCGCTCGCGGTGGCCGCACTGAGCTCGCTGTTTGCCGGCTGCGTCGCCACCCTCTTCATCATCCTGTTCGCCCCGCCGCTCGCCGAGGTCGCGCTCGCCTTCGGCCCGGCGGAGTATTTCTCGCTGATGCTGCTCGGCCTGATCGCCGCCATCGTGCTGGCACAGGGCTCGATCCCCAAGGCGCTGGGCATGATCGTGCTCGGACTGGTGCTGTCCTCGGTCGGCACCGACGTCAATTCCGGCGGCGCGCGCATGACCTTCGGCATACCGGAACTTGCCGACGGCATCGGCTTCGTGCCTTTGGCGATGGGCCTGTTCGCGGTCGGCGAGATCATCAAGAACCTCGAAAGCCCGGAAAAGCGCAGCATCTTCACTGGCAGGATCACCGACCTCTGGCCGACGCGCGAGGATTTCCGGCGCAGCTGGCCGGCGGCGGTGCGCGGCACCGCGCTCGGCTCGGTGCTCGGCCTGCTGCCCGGCGGCGGCGCCATGCTCTCCTCCTTCGCCGCCTACGCGCTGGAAAAACGGCTGTCGCGCGAGCCGCAGCGCTTCGGTCAGGGCGCGATCGAAGGCGTCGCCGCGCCGGAATCCGCCAACAACGCCGGCGCGCAGACCTCCTTCATCCCGCTGCTCACCCTGGGCATCCCGGCCAATGCGGTGATCGCGCTGATGGCCGGGGCGATGATGATCCACGGCATCCAGCCCGGCCCCCAGGTGATGACCAAGAATCCGGAGCTGTTCTGGGGCGTGGTGGCCTCGATGATCGTCGGCAATCTGATGCTGGTCATCATCAACCTGCCGCTGATCCAGGTCTGGGTCTGGCTGCTGAAGGTGCCCTATCGCTTCCTCTACCCGACCATCCTGGTGTTCTGCTGTATCGGCGTCTATTCGCTCAACAACAGCATGTTCGAGGTGCTGCTGCTCGTGCTGTTCGGCTTCGTGGGCTATGTGCTCTTGAAGCTGCGCTGCGAGCCCGCGCCGCTGCTGCTCTCCTTCGTGCTGGGACCGCTGATGGAGGAGAATCTGCGCCGCGCCATGCAGATTTCGAAAGGCGATCCGGCCGTCTTCGTCACACGCCCGATCAGCGCCGTGCTGCTGCTGCTCGCACTCGGCCTCTTGATCCTGATCGTGCTACCCTCGCTGCGACGCACCCGCGAGATCGCCTTCCAGGAAGAGACCTGACGCCATCACGGATTGCTCTGATGCCGGCGCGCGTATGATCGGCATGGTCGACGATCCACCATGTACCGGGGATTGAAAAACGGACGAGCCCTCTCCTTTTGTTGAAGTTTTCCAAAGCAAGAGGACATGATATCGGATATGGTGAGCATGAACACGATTGGCTCAACAGGCATATTCGAGCAATCACAAGATGCGCGTCAGCACCCTTTCCGAACGCATCGCCAATGAGATCAACAAGCGCGTCCTCGATGGCGAGCTCGGGCCTCATGCGCATCTGCGCGCCGAGCAGCTCTCCGAAGCCTTCGGAGTGTCGCGCTCGCCGATCCGCCAGGCGCTGCAGCTGCTCGAATCCCGCGGCGTCCTCGAACAGAAGGTCAATCGCGGCTTCTTCGTCCGCGAGGGCGTGGCCTCGCAGTTCAGCCATGCTGGCATGCCCGACCAGCTCGACGCACCGGACGTGCATTATCGCCTCGCCGACGACTGGCTGAACGATCGCATCCCGCCGGAGGTTACCGAGCAGTTCCTGCGCGACCGCTATAAGCTCACCAAGGCGCAGGTCATCGAGATCCTCAGCCGTGCCGCCAATGAAGGCTGGGCCGAGCGCAAGGAGGGCCGCGGCTGGCGGTTCCTCGTCGTCGCCAAGGCGACCGAGACGCTGGAGCAGATCTACCGTTTCCGCGCCATCGTCGAGCCCGCCGGTCTGCTGGAGCCGACCTTCAGCCTGGACCGCGCCTCGCTCGCCGAGCAGCGCCGCGTGCAGGAAACGATGTTCCAGGGCGAGATCGAGCGCATGTCGCCCGACCGGCTGCTGATGACCGGCACCAATTTCCACGAAGCGCTGGCGCGCATGTCGAACAATTCGTTCGTCTATCAGGCGGTGGTCCGCGCCAACCGGATGCGGCGCCTGTTGAACTACCGCACCCTGGTCGACCGCGACCGCTTCTACGACCAGGCCCGCGACCATCTGCGCATGGTCGACCTGTTGGAGCGCGGCGAGAACCTCGAATGCTCCTTCGTGCTCAAGCGCCACCTCAGCGGCGCACTGATGCAGCGCGCCGTCTGGCAGAAAATGGTGCCGGCCGACGAGGAGTTCCCCGAGCCGGCCAGACGGAAGAACGAGCCGGTCTGATTTTTTCGCCCCATTCCGTCATCCCGGCCGCAGCGAAGCGTAGAGCCGGGATCGCGTGAAGTCCCGCGCAACACCTTACCTCGCGATCCCGGATCGGCCTTCGGCCGTCCGGGATGACGACAATGGGCTTTGTCAGCCGAACAGCCCGCGGACGTTGCCGATATCCTCCAGCCCGCGCAGCCGACGCAGCAGGCCGGGCGCATCCGGCACCACATCGCTCGACAGTGTCAGGAACTTGGCGTCGAGCTCTTCGGCACTCATCGGATTGCTCGGTGCGCCGCGGAAATCGCTGCGCTCGATGGACAGCCGGCGGCCATCCTTCAGCACCACGGTCAGCACCGTGGCCCAGGCCGGCCCGGGCGGCTCGCTGGCGGGGTTCAGCGTGAGGTGCACCCGCTGCGCCATGTCGATGATGGCGGGATCCTCGTGCGGATTGTCGAGGAACGAGGCCGGCTCCTTCGGGTCGCGATAGAGCGCGGTGGCGATGCAGAAGGGCAGGCTGTACTGCGCCGTGCCGATATCGCTTGGCCGGGTGATGTTGTGATGGCTCAGCACCTTCTCGCTGGTGGCGATATGGATCTCGGCCACATCTTCGGCGGCAAAGCCGTGCTCGGCCCGCAGATTCTCCAGCGCCTGCACCGGCGTGTGTGCGGTGACATGGCACGAATAGCATTTCACGCAGATCTTCGAGGTCTCCCACTGGCTGCCAAGGCCGGCCAGCAGCTTTTCCATGCGCGGCTCGCGGGTGAAGGCGTCGAAGAAGCCGAACTTGCCCTCGAGGATCACGTCCGGCCCCTCGAAGCCGCCCTTGGCGAGGCGTGCGGCGAGCACGCCACCTTCAGAGGCCCGGCCGGTGTGCAGCCGTTTCACCGTGCCGCCGTTTCCTGCCTTGGAGAAAGCGAGCAGACCGGAGCACAGCGAGCCGGCAATGCCGAACGCCTGCGCCATCTGCCCGGCATCGAGCCCAAGCAGGCGTCCGGCGACGACGGTGGAGCCGAACACCCCGGTCAGGCCCGGCGAATGGAAGCCGAGCTTCTCAGCGGTATTGCCCGCGGCGTCGCCGATGCGGGACATGATCTCGCAGCCGGCGACGAAGGCAGTAATGAGGTCCTTGCCGTTCGCCTCGACTTCCTCGCCGACGGCGAACAGCGCCGGCCCCAGCGTCGAGCCGGAATGCACGCCGGCGCTGGGCTGGCGCAGATTGTCCATCTCGAAGGCATGTCCCAGCGCGCCATTGGCCAGCGCCGCGAACGGCGCGACGACGCGGTGGCTGGTGCCGAGGATGGTGCTGGTGCCGCCCGAGCCATAGGCCACCGCGTAGTCGATGACGATACGGCTCCACGGCAAGGTCGAGCCGAAGATCGAAACCCCGACCGTGTCGAGGATCGCGCCGACCGCCTGCCCGCGCACGGTCTCCGGAATGTCGTTGTAGGCGAGGCTGGTTCCGAATTCGGCGAGCGCCTGGCTCTTGGATGGCATTTCGATCTCCCCCTGGACAAGCAAATGCCTGCGCGGATCATCTCCGCGCAGGCCAGATTGGTTCTGCCTACTATGCCTCGGCTTCCGCCTCGGCCACCACCTTGCGCATCTTCTTCACCCGCCGGAACATCGGCGACAGCAGGATGAGCACGGCGCAAATCAGCAGCACGGCGGAGATCGGACGCTCCACCAGGATGCGCGGATCGCCGTTCGACATGGTGAGCGACTGGCGCACCGCCCGCTCCATGGCATCGCCGAGGACGAAGCCGAGGATCAGCGGCGCGACCGGGAAGCTCATCTTGCTCATGCCGTAGCCAAGCAGGCCGAAGAAGACCAAGAGGCCGACATCGAACATGTTGCCGGACACGCCATAGGCACCCGCAATCGCGACGCCGAGGATCGCCGGGTGCAGTACATAGAGCGGCACCCGAAGGATCTGCGCGAACACGCCGACCAGCGGCAGGTTCATGATCAGCAGCACGATATTGCCGACATACATCGAGGCGACGAGGCCCCAGAACACGTCAGGCGATTGCTGCATCATCAGCGGGCCCGGCTTGATGCCCCACAGCACCAGCGCCGACAGCAGGATCGCGGTGGACGCGCCGCCGGGAATGCCGAGGGTGAGCAGCGGCAGCAGCGCGCCGCCAGTGTCGGCGTTGTTCGCCCCTTCCGGAGCCGCGAGGCCCTCGGGAGCGCCGTGGCCGAACTCTTCCGGACGGCGCGAGACCGCCTTCTCTATGCCGTAGGACACGAAGGAGGCGATGGTCGAGCCGGCACCGGGGAGCATGCCGATGATGAAACCGGTGATCGAGCCGTTGAGGAAGGCGAACCGGCAGCGCTTCAGTTCCTCCCAATTGGGCAGGAGGTTGCGGATGCCCTTCGGCACCTTCAGCAGTTCGGCCTTCTGCCCGGCCTCGACATTGAGCAGGATCTCCGAGATGGCGAACAGGCCGACGGCGAGCGACATGAACTCGATGCCGCCGAGCAGCGAACTCTGGCCGAACACGAAGCGTGACTGTGCCGTGAAGAGGTCGGTGCCGATGCTGGCGAGCCACAGGCCGACGAGCATGGCGAGCAAGGCTTTGACGAAGTCGTCGCCGCCGAGCAGCACCACTAGCGAGAGACCCATCACCATCAGCGCGAAATATTCCGGCGACGAGAACGACAGCGCGAACGCCGCGATCGGCGGGGCGATGAAGGAGAGGATCAGCACGCCCACAGTGCCGGCGATGAAGGAAGCGATCGCGGCGATGCCGAGCGCGGCGCCGGCCCGGCCCTTGCGGGCCATCTGGTAGCCGTCGACGCAGGAGATCACCGATGACGGCTCACCCGGCATGTTGAGCAGGATCGAGGTGGTCGAGCCGCCATACTTTGCCCCGTAATAGATACCCGACAGCATGATGATGCCGCCGGTCGGGTCCATGTTGAAAGTCAGTGGCAGCAGGATGGCGATCGTCGCCGACGGGCCGAGGCCGGGCAGGATGCCGACCACGGTTCCGAGGAAGCAGCCGACGAAACACCACATGAGGTTCGCCGGCAGCAGCGCGATGCTGAAGCCATGCGCCAGGCCATAAATTGCGTCCATGGCTCAGAACCCCCACAGCATGCCGACTGGAAGCGGAGCATCCAGCATGACGGGGAAGACGAGATGAAGCGCTATGGCGATGCACACCGCGGTGATGATGCTGGTCCGCCACGAGCGCTCGAACACGAACCGGATCAGGAACAAGGCAACGAAGCCGAAGCCGACGACGAAGCCCACCACCACCATCAGCGGGACGCAGACCGCAAGCGCGGCCCAGGTCGCCAGCGCCCTGGCGATGCCCTGATAATCGAGCGGCCCTTTTGACTTGCCCGTGCCCTTCCGAACGCTGCGCTGGAAGAGATAGAGCGACAGGCCGAGCATGATGACGCCATACATGATCGGAAAGAAGCCGGGACCCGGCCCCTCGCTGCCATAGACCACCCACCCGCTGCCTTCTTTCAGGATATAGGCACTCAGGGCGATCAGCCCGAGACTTGCGAACAAGTCTCCATATGCGATGTTTCTACTCAGCATTTCTCTCACCGACCGGTTTTATTATTGTTGTTGTTCAATCTACCAAGCTCCATGCGGCAAACAGCACGCCCGCGCAGAGCAGTGCGACCAAGGGTTGGAAGCGCGGACGCAACAGCATCAGGCCTGCCACCGATCCGGCAACCAGCCAGGACGGCCAGCCGGCTCCCGAAATACGAAAGATGCCGATGACGCCGGCGAGCAGCAGGCCGGTGCCGATCGGCGCCAGCCCCTGCTCCAGCGCGGTGTGCCAGATCTTGCCCTTGTGCTGCGTCCAGGTGTGCGCCACCGCGTAGCAGAGGATCGAGGACGGCACGAACATGGCCAGGGTCGCGACCAGGGCGCCGCTCCATCCCGAGACCTTCCAGCCGATCAGGGTGACCAGCATCGAACCCGGTCCCGGCGACAGCCGGGCGACCGCGAACAGATCCACGAACTCGCGCGCCGTGACCCAGTGCTGGACATCGACCGCCTGGTGCTGGATCGCCGGCAAGGTGGCGACGCCGCCGCCGATCGAGGCGAGCGAGAATGGCGCGAACACCGCAAGCAAGGTCCAGAGCGGATTCGATTCAGCCATGGCGATGCAGCCTCAGCCAGGCCAGCGCCACGCTGATCGGCGCCAGCAGCAGCACGACGGGAATAAGCGGGAAATGCAGCAGGGCGACGGCAGCGGTGGTCGCGGCCGTCACGACAAGGCCGATGCTGCCTTGGCCGCCCCGCAGCGCACCGCGGATGACGACCATGAGCACGATGCCCATCGCCGCCGCCGTGATCCCCATCAACCCTGCCGAGATCTCGCCAATATCCTTGATGCTGTCATAGATCAGGAAGGCGCCGATGACGAAGAAGAACGGGCCGAACAGCAGCCCGAACACGGCCGACGCGGCACCCGGCGCGCCCCGCAGTTGCTGGCCTATATAGACGACGAGGTTGGTGACATTGGCGCCGGGAATGATCTGGCTGACCGCGAGGCCACTGAGGAACTCGTCTTCGCTCAGCCATTTGCGCTTGGTTACCACCTCCTGGAAGACAATACCGGACATGCCTCCGCCGAACGCGAAGATGCCGATCCGCGCGGTCAGCAGGACGATCTCGTGCAGGGAGACCGTGGGAAGGGTGCGTGCCTCGGTGTCAGCCATGGATCCGCAGCTTCATGGCGTCACCGTTCGGCTGGAACTGCGTTGCGAAAGCCGCCGAGCGCTGCGCCACCATCTCGACGACATGGGCTCCGGCCTTCAGGTCGAGCGCCTGCGGATTGATCTCGCCGTCGATCTCGGCCGGCAGATACTCGACCGCGACGATTTTCCTGTCCGCGATCGTGCAGCGCACGATCAGCGATTCCGCCTCGTGGCCCTTCTTCAGATTGTGCTGGGCAAAGGTGAAATTGCCGAGCGAATAGAAGATCGCCTTGCCTCTATAGACTTCGATGCCCTGGATGACGTGCGGGTGGTGGCCGAACACGATATCGGCGCCGACATCGATGGCATGGCGGCCAAGTTCGGTCTGGTATTCGGCGATCTTCATGAAGCCGCGCGATACCCCCCAATGGAAGGCGCAGACCACGATATCGGCCTGTTCGCGCGCCGCCTTGATGTCGGCGGTGAGTTGCTCGCGGTCTTCCTCATGCAGGCGGGTGCGCACGATGGGCGGCGTGCCGGGCACCTCGAACACCCGCGAGGGCGCCTCATAGGAGGTCCGCGCCCGCATCACCGCGAGGCCGGGATGATCCTTGCCCGCCGCCCATTCCGGAATGAACACCGAGGTGTAGCCGAGCAGGGCGATGCGGCAGCCATCCTTCTCGACGATGGCCGGCTGGTGCGCCTCGGCAAAGTTGCGGCCGCCGCCGGTGTGCCTGATGCCGAGCCGGTCGAGATGACCGATGGTCTCCAGCAGTGCTGGATAGCCGAAATCGAGCATGTGGTTGTTGGCGACGGTGACGGCATCGAAGCCGGCAGCGGCGAGCGCCTGCACTTGCCGCGCATCAGCCTTCCAGTTGGTTTCCTTGACCGACCATGGGGCACCGGAATCGGCGGTCGAGCCTTCGAGATTGCCGAAGGTGAAATCACCGTCCCGCAGCAATTGACCAACATGCTTGAACACACTTGGCGGGTCGTCGCGCTGCACGAAGACGTCTCCGACAAGAAGCATCGTCAATTGCTTCGAAGAACTCATGATCCGGTCCTGCACTCAGTTCTCTAAGGGTGAAAATGCCCCGGCCCAATCAGGGGCCGGGGCAGGCGGACGGTGCTAACCGCCGCTCAGGGATTGGTCTTGATGCCGGCCGACTTCAGCACGTCGCGCATGGTGGCGACGTAGCTCGCCTCGAACGCCTTGAGCTGTTCCGGATCCATGTAGCCGTCCTCGAGCTGGGTCTCGGTGAGGTACTTCTTCCAGCCCGCGGTCTTGACCGCCTTGGCGAACAGGTCGGAGTAGTATTTCAGCACGTCCGGCGGCATGTCCGGCGGCCCAATGACGCCGCGCACCTGGGGCACATTGGCGATCTCAAAACCGGCTTCCTTCAGCGTCGGCACATCCGGGAAGGTGCTGATGCGGGAATTGGCGATCTGCGCCAGCGCCCGAAGCTTGCCGCTCTTCACCAGGCCGGCTTCCTCGCTCGGCTCGATCATCATCATGTCGGTATGGCCGCCGAGCAGCGCGGACATGCGCTCGCCGGCGGAGGGGAACGATACGTAGGACCATTGCGCGCCGGTCTTCGCCATCAGGAGATGGCGGATGATGCCTTCGCGCGCCAGCGCATTGCCGGCCGACTGCTTGTACTTGTTCGGCTCGGCCTTCGCCGCGTCGATGAAGTCCTTCAGCGTCTTGAAGGGCGAGTCGGCGCGCACGCAGATCAGCGCCGGCTCATAGACCAGGTTGGCGATCGGGGTCAGGTCCTGCATCGTCGTGGTCGAGACTTCCTGGACCAGCGGATCGATCAGATAGGTGCTCGAATAGAGCCCGATCGTGTAATTGTCGCCCTTCTTCTCGCCCAGATAGTTGCGGGCATTGGCGCTGCCGCCGCCGGTCTTGTTCACGATCTGGAAGCGGACGGGCAGCAGCCCTTCCTTGTCCATGATGGTGAGCAGAGCGCGGCCGAATATGTCGTTGCCGCCGCCGGGACCGGCATGGACGATGACGGTGACCGGCTGGGTCGGCTTGAACTCCGCATGCGCCGCGCCGGTGAAGGCCAGCGACAGCGCTAGTGCTGCCAAGCTACTCATATGGCCCATATTGAGCTTCATGTTTCTCTCCCTGAGATCGAGGTGCTTTGTGCGCCTTCTTGAGATACCCGCGGCGGCTTTCATGGGCTGCCGCGGGAGATACGTTCAGCGGGCGGTCTCGATGCCGGCGCCCTTGATGATAGCCTTGAGATCCGCGGCATACTTCACCAGGAACGGACCGAGCTGGTCGGCCGGCATGAAGGCCTCCTGCAGCTGGTAGTCGGCAACGTACTTCTTCCAGGACGGCGTCTGGATCATCTTGGCGAACATGTTCTGGTAGAAGGCGACTGCCTCCTTCGACATGCCGGGAGGGCCGACGACGCCTCGCGCCTGGACCGGTATGTCGATATCGAAGCCGGCCTCCTTGATGGTCGGCACGTCCGCCGGGAAGCCGTCGACCCGCTTGTCGGCGACCTGGGCAAGCGCGCGCAACTGGCCGGAACGGACCAGGTCACCGGCTTCCGTGGCGTCGAGCACGTAGATGTCGGTGTGGCCGCCGAGCACGGCCGCGATACGCTCGCCGCCGCCCTGGAACGACACATAGGACCATTGCGCCCCGGTATTGGCCATCAGCAGATAGCGCACCACCGCATCGCGGCCGAGCGGCGAGCCGCCGGACTGCTTGTACTTGTTCGGCGCGGCCTTTGCCGCGTCGACGAAGTCCTTCAGCGTCTTGAACGGCGAATCGGCGCGCACCACCACAAGCGCCGGCTCGACGATCAGATTGGCGATCGGCGTCAGGCCCTGCAGCGAATTGGTGGCGTCCTTCTGCACGATGTAGTCGCTGGTCCAGTTGCTGGCGAACAGCGCGATCGTGTTGTTGTCGCCGGCCAGGCCGGTGACGAAGTTCATCGCATTGGTGCTGCCGCCGCCGGTCTTGTTGACCATGACGAAGCGCACCGGATTGAGCTTCTCCTTCTCCAGCACGCTGATCATGGCGCGGCCGAACACGTCATTCGCGCCGCCCGGCCCAGCATGAGTCACGACCTGGACCGGCTTGGTCGGCACGAAATCCTCGGCTTGAGCCGAACCCGCAATCGCAAGCAGCCCGAACCCGAGTGCTGCGGCCTTCAGAACAAATGACGTCATCGCTTCCTCCGTCCACGTCGTTCATGGCGCGTGGATTAGGATTGTACGTTAACATCGATCAGTGCAATGTCAACGAAACGCAATCGACGTTCGTGAGCATTTTGAACGGCCCAAACGTAAGGTTGCAGTGCACAAACCACGCGGGGAAATGCAATGCGGATGGCACTATTCGGAGCCGGCGCGGTCGGCGGCTATGTCGGCGGATACCTGGCGCATGCGGGTCATGACGTAACGCTGATCGACCTTTGGCCGGCCCATATCGAGGCCATCAGAACGAGCGGGCTCGAACTGTCCGGGCCGGAAGGCGCCACCCGCGTGACGCCGCGGGTCCTCGGCATCGGCGAGGTGTCCTCGCTGGTGAAATCCGAGCCGATCGATGTCGCCTTCGTGTCGGTGAAATCCTACGACACCGAATGGATAGCGACGCTGATCAAGCCGTACCTCGCCAAGGACGGCTGCGTCGTCTCGCTGCAGAATTGCCTGAACGAGGAGACCATCGCCCGCGTTATTGGTCGCGAACGCACGCTCGGCTGCGTGGTCGCCAGCATCTCGGTCGCCCTGTTCGAGCCGGGCCGCATCCGCCGCGAGCGCGCCCGCCGCACCGAGGGACACAATGTGTTCCGGGTCGGCGAGATCGACGGACGGATGAGCGAGCGCGCCAGCCTCATTGCCGACGCCTTGCAGAGCGTTGACAACGCCACCGTGACAGGCAATCTGATCGGCGAGCGCTGGTCGAAACTCGCCAACAACGCCATGAACAGCGGCATCGGTGCCACTACCGGCCTCTCCGCCAAACAGGGCATCGCCCACCCGGTGCTGCGCGGCTTTATGATCGATCTTGCCAGCGAAGCCGCCGGCATCGCGGACCGCCTGGGCCATCGCCTGGAGAAGATCGCCAAGCTGGATGCCGGCCTCTTCGTGCGCACCGCGAACGGGAACCAGGACGCGCGCGCCGAACTCGAACAGAAGCTCATCGCGCTGGCGGATACCTTGCCCGTCGAGCGCCTGTCCTCGATGGGCCAGGACGTGCAGAAGGGCCGCCGCACCGAGATCGACTTCCTCAATGGCTATGTCGTCGACAAGGGCCTCGAGGCGGGCATTCCGACGCCGGCCAATGCGCGCGTGGTCGAGATCGTGCACCGCATCGAACGCGGGGAGCTCAAGGCGGATCTGGGCAATCTAGTGGGGAGCTAGGGCCTGAGAGCCGAAAAACATTCGTCATCCCGGAACGGCCGCAAGGCCGTATCCGGGATCGTGCAAACGCTCTTCAATGTCACGCGATCCCGGCTCTCCGGCTGCGCCTGCGGCCGGGATGACGCAGTGTGAGAGCCCTCACCGCCCCTTGGCGGCGCTGAGGAACGCCTTCGAACCACGCATCATGAACTGCTTCTGGTGGACGTTGATCCAGCGCAGGCCGATGTCCATGTAGTGTGCGACCGAATCGATCTCGTCCTGCACATTCATGCCGGCGACCTTGCCGGCATCGGCAACGCGCTTGATGCCGTCCTCGACCAATGCGCGCACCCTAGGGTTCTTGCGGTCGCCCTTCAGCCCCATCGATTCGGCAAGGTCGTTCTGGCCGAAATAGAAGACGTCGATGCCGCCGAGCTCCAGTATTTCCGGCAGCGCGTCGACACCCGATTTGGACTCGATCATGGCGATGATGATCTTGTCGCGATAGTCGCCCTTGTCCCAGTGGGACATGCCCTCGATCAACGATTCCGCCTCTTCGCGGCTGCCGATCTTGGGCGCCTGGATGCCGCCGGCGCCGCAACTCAGATAGCGGTTTATCAGCCCGGGATCCTTGTTGTAGGGCCGCAGCACCGAAGCCATGCCCGACACCCGCGCCGCGCGCGCCAGTTCTTCCACCAGCTTGAAATCGGTGCTGCTCTGCTCGCAATCGATGAACAGCGCGTCGAAGCCGAGCCCGCCGACGAACTCGACCATTTGCGGCGTCGGGAAATCGCAATTGCAGACGGCGATGACCTTCTCCGCCAGCACCTTCTGCTTGATCGTGTCAGCCATTGGCGTTCCTCGTTTTGTGCTTTGAGTCAGGCTCTGTTCTTGTTGATGAAGTCCCAGTCGAGCTCATAGCCGAAGCCCGGCTTCTCGTTCATGTAGACGTAGCTGTCCTTGATCTGCGCGCGGTCGGAATACATGCCGTGCCACAGCGGGTCGCGGTAGGGCGAGCCGTGGGATTCCACCGCATAGCCGCCGCGCGGGAACGCCGCGACCAGATGGCAATGCAGCTCCGGCGCATGATGCGGTGTGATCAGTACGTCGTGGTGATCGGCGATGTGCGCCACCCGCAGCGCCTCGGTGAGGCCGCCATAGCGCGTGGCGTCGAACTGCATGTAGCGCACGCCGCCGAGGGTAATGAAGTCGCGGCAGGTGAAGCGGGTGATCTCGCGCTCACCATGGGCCAGCGGGATCGGCGAGGCCGCCGCGAGCCGGCCGAAATCCACCGGCTGCAAGTACCAGTGCAGCGGCTCCTCGAGCCAGGTGATGTTGAAGGGCGCCACCGCCTTGGCGAAGGCGATGCAGTCGGTCAGGTCGTAGGCGCCGTTCATGTCGAGCATCAGACCGATATCGTCGCCAATCGCCGCGCGCGTCGCCCGCACGCGTTCGACCTCGTCGTCCATCCGTCCGGCGCCGGTCTTGAGCTTCACCGCCTTGAAGCCGGCATCGACGAAGCTCGCCATCTCGTCGGCGCAGGCGGTGAGCTTCTCGCCTTCGACATAATAGCCGCCGGTCGCATAGGTGAAGATCGGCTTGTTCTCGGCACCGAGCAGGCGGAACAGCGGCATGCCCGCCGCCTTGCCGTGCAGGTCCCACATCGCCATGTCGATGCCGCCGATCGCGCTCATGATTTGCGGGCGCGCGCCACGCGGCAGGCCGCCGCCGCCGACCCGCGGCGCGGTGAGCGAGAACAGCTTCTCCCAGACCCCGATCGGCGAGCGCGCATCCATGCCGATGACGGTCTCCGCGAAGCGCTCGATCCACTTGCAGATCTCGTTCATCGGCGTCGATGAGACCTGCCCGTAACCGACCAGCCCGTCGCTGGAGCGGATCTCGACCAGCACCAAGGTGACGTCTTCGCGCGCCTCATGGGCGGTGTGGTGTTTCCTGCGCAGCGGTGCCCGCAACGGGTGGGCGGTCACGGACTCGACGGTGCTCACAATTTCCTCCGCAGCTTCGTGCCGGCTTTGCGCCGATCAACCATCGTGATTGCACGAGATGGCGTTATAGTGCAATACCTGACGCACGGGCATCGCTCTCGGCACGTCAGGAAAGCGATTGCTCGACACGTTGTTTTTGTGGGATTCGAAGTCGACGGCCGCGAGCCGTGACGAGATCAGGTGATCCATGGATTGGTCAGCTACCCAATATCTCCGGTTCCGCGACGAGCGCACGAGGCCGGCCCGCAACCTGCTGGATGCCGTGCCGAACTTCTCTCCCAAGGAGGTGATCGACATTGGCTGCGGCCCGGGGAATTCGACGGCGCTGCTGGTCGAGCGCTTTCCGGACGCGGCGGTAGCCGGGCTCGATTCCTCGCCGGCCATGCTGGAGGAAGCGCGCAAGGCGCTGCCCGGCACCCGCTTCGAACTGGCGCGGCTCGACGAATGGCAGCCGGACCGCGACTATGACCTGATCTACGGCAATGCCGTGCTGCAATGGCTGCCGGACCACCGGACGCTGGTGCCGAAGCTCGCCGGGCATCTCGCGCCGGGCGGCACGGTCGCCTTCCAGATGCCGGACAATCTCGGCGAGCCGAGCCACGTCTCCATGGCCGACACCGTCGCCGCCGGGCCATGGTCAAGCCGGCTCGAAGCGGCCCGCATTCGCGACGACCTGCTGTCGCCGGCCGGCTATTACGCCCTGCTGTCGCCGATCTGCTCGCAGATCGACATCTGGCGCACCGTCTATCACCATGTGATGGACAGCCCTGAGGCGATCGTCGAATGGTTCAAGGGCTCGGCGCTGCGCCCCCTGCTCGGCAAGCTGGACGAGGACGAGCGCCCGACCTTCCTGGAGGCCTATACGCGGCTCATCACCGAGCGCTATCCGCGCCAGCCGGACGGCAAGGTGCTGCTGGCCTTCCCGCGCCTGTTCATCGTCGCGACGCGGTGATCATTGGTATGTCGTCATCCCGGCCGAGCGTAGCGAGAGCCGGGATCGCGTGCCCGTAGAGTGCGTCACGCGATCCCGGATACGGCCTTGCGGCCGTTCCGGGATGACGTCAAGACTTCTTTACGCCCCCGTATCCGCCACCAGCCCCTGGCCGGTGATGCCCGCGACGGCCACGATCTCGTCATTGTCCGAGGTCTCGCCCGATACGCCCACCGCGCCGAGGATCTCTCCTGCCGCGTCCTTGACCAGTACGCCGCCGGGCACCGGCACGAACAGGCCCCCGACCGCATGGGTCACCGCCGCCAGGAAATGCGGCGGGCGCTTGGCGATGTCGCGGGTGCCGAGGCCCATCGAGATGGCGGCATTGGCCTTGCCCATGGCGATCTCGGCGCGCTTGGTGCTGGTGCCGTCCTGCGCGGCGAGCGCACGCACTGCGCCCCGCGCGTCGAGCACCGCCACGGCGAGCGGATTGAAACCGCGCGCACCCGCATCCGCGAGCACGCCGGCAAGGATCGATTGAGCGACTTCCAGCTTCACGAAGAACCCCCTGAACGATTGAACCGAGCCGCTGGTGTCAGGCTTCCTCCTGGAACGCCTCGACGCGGCCGCGGCTGATGGTCGGCAGCAGCACAATAATGATCAGCACGACAGCCGCCAGCAGCATTGCGCCGCTGATCGGGCTGGTGATGAAGATCATCGGATCGCCATGCGACAGCAGCATCGCGCGGCGGGAATATTCCTCCATCATCGGGCCGAGGATGAAGGCGAGCAGCATCGGCGCCGGTTCCGCGCCAAGCCGGCGGAACACGTAGCCGACAAGGCCGAACAGCGCCATGCAGTAGACGTCGAAGGTCGAGTTGTTCAGGCTGAACACGCCGATGCAGCAGAACACCAGGATGATCGGATAGAGGTACCGGTACGGCACCGAGATCAGCTTCACCCAGAACCCGACGAGGGGCAGATTGAGGATCAGCAGCATCAGGTTGCCGATCCACATCGAGACGATCAGCCCCCAGAACAGCGCCGGCTGCTCGGTCATCACCGAAGGCCCCGGCTGGATGCCCTGGATGATCATGGCGCCGATCATCAGCGCCATCACCGCATTCGAGGGGATGCCGAGCGTCAGCATCGGGATGAAGGAGGTCTGGGCGCCGGCATTGTTGGCGGACTCGGGAGCAGCCACGCCTTCGATCGCGCCCTTGCCGAACTCCCATTGCCGCCGCGAGATCTTCTTCTCCAGCGAATAGGCGCCGAACGAGGCCAGCATGGCGCCGCCGCCCGGCAATATGCCGAGCACCGAGCCGAACAGCGTGCCGCGCAGGATGGGCATCGCCATGCGCCGGAAATCCTCGCGCGACGGCATCAGCGTGGTGATGGTCTTGGTCTGTACGTCCTGGCTGACGCCGCTGCCGAGATTGGCGATGATCTCGCCGAGCCCGAACATGCCCATGGCGAGGATGACGAAGTTCAGCCCGTCGCCGAGTTCGGGAAAATCGAACACATAGCGCTGCATGCCGGAATTGACGTCGGTGCCGACAAAGCCGAGCAGCAGGCCGATCAGGATCATGCCCAGCGCATGCAGCAGCGAGCCGTGCGCCAGCACGATCGAGGCGATGAGACCCAGCACCATCAGCGAGAAATACTCGGCCGGGCCGAATTCGAGCGCGAGATCCGCCAGCGGCGGAGCGAACAGGATGATCACCAGCGTGGCGATGGTGCCGGCAACGAATGAGCCGATCGCCGCGGTAGCCAGGGCGACGCCGGCGCGGCCGCGCTGCGCCATCTGGTAGCCGTCGAGCGTGGTGACGACCGAGGAGCTCTCGCCCGGCAGGTTCACTAGGATCGCCGTGGTCGAGCCGCCATATTGCGCACCGTAATAGATGCCGGCGAGCATGATCAGCGCGGTCTCCGCCGGCAGGCCGAAGGTGAGCGGCAGCAGCATGGCGATGGTCGCCACCGGCCCGAGGCCGGGCAGCACGCCGATCGCGGTGCCGAGCAGCACGCCGATGAAGCAATAAGCCAGATTGGTGAAGCTGAGCGCGGTTTGCAGCCCGAGGCCGAGATCGCCGAGAAGTTCCATGCCAGCGTCCTCAGTTGCCGAACCAGGTGCCGATGAGCGGCAGCGGAACGCCGAGCCCCCGGACGAAGACGAGACTGCAGAAGGCGATAAGCCCGGCGAGGCCGAGCATCGGCATCCATTGCAGGCGGAATTCCGAGCTGCCGGCGGCGCTGAGCAACGCCAGGGCCAGGATCGCCCCGATGAGCCCGAGCGGCTCGGCGAGCACGGCGAAGGCGACGACGCCGGCAAGCACCAGCAGCAGCGGTTTCAGCGCCAGCGTGCCGACCGGCTCGCCGGTGAATTGCACCGAGCGCACGAAGGAGATGACCGCGAACAGGATCAGCAGCAGGCAGACCGCGCCGGGCATGTAGCCGGGGCCCATCCGCCCGGCGGTGCCCATCGGATAGTCCTGCGCGAACCACAGGCCGAAGCCGCCAAAGGCGAGATAGACGAGGCCGAGCCAGAATTCCCTGGGCGCACGAATGGCAAGACGCATCGTGGTCGTTCCCGAATGCGAGGTGAGGAAGAGACGCAACCGCGCCGGCCCGGGTATCACCCCGGCCGGCGCGGTACGCGGAGCGGGCAATCAGTCGATCTTGGCGCCCGATTCCTTCACGACCTTCGACCATTTGTCATAGTCGGCCTTCAGCATGGTCGCGAACTGGTCGCTGGTGCCGCCGACGACGTCACCGCCTTCAGCCAGGATCTTCTCGCGGACCTCCGGGAGCTTGATCGCCTCATTGGCGGCGGCGTTCAGCTTCTTCACCACGTCCGGCGGCGTGCCGGCGGGGACCAGCAGGCCATACCAGGTGCCGGCGTCAAAGCCGGGATAGCCCTGCTCGCCGATCGTCGGCACGTCCGGCAGCGCCGGGCTGCGCTTCACCGCCGAGACCGCGACGGGGCGCAGCTTGCCGGCCTTGATCTGCGACAGCGCGGTCGGCACCGACGACAGCATCACCGGCACACGCCCGCCCATCACGTCGGTCAAAGCCGGCGCCGCGCCCTTGTAGGGGATATGGGTGAACTTGATGCCGGCGGCCTTCTGGAAAAGTTCGCCGGTGAGGTGCGAGACGGTGCCATTTCCGGGCGTCGCCAGCGCGAGCCCATCGGGCGATTCCTTCGCCGCCTTCACCACGTCGGCGAGCGTCTTGTAGGGCGACTGCGCGCCGACCACCATGACGTTCGGCGATTCCGCCAGCATAACCACCGGGATGAAGTCCTTGATGGTGTCGAACGGCAGCTTGGCATAAAGCGACGGATTGATGGAGAAATGCGCGGTCTGGCCGATGACGATGGTGTAGCCATCCGGCGCAGCCTTGGCGACATAGTCGACGGCGATGTTGCCGCCGGCGCCGGCCTTGTTCTCCACCACCACCGGCTGCTTCAGGCTCGCACTGATCTTGTCGCCGATGACGCGGGCAATGACGTCCATGCCGCCGCCGGCGGTGCCGGGCACTACGAGCTTGATCGGCCGGCTCGGATAATCATCGGCCTGCGCCACCAGCGGCAGCATCAGGCCGGCCGCGAAGGCCGCACCGGCGAGGCATGCGGCGCGCCGCGAAAGCCGTAGCGTGCGTGTCCTGAAGTCCATGTTTTCCTCCCTCTGTCGTCTTGTTTGTCGTTTGTCTGTTCGTTGTCCGGCGGGGCCTTTTAGCGACGCGCCGTCTCTTCCAACTCCCTGGGTGGCGGCGCGAGCCCGGTCTCGGTGCCGGATTCCGGCACCGAGCTGCCATAGAGCAGCCCTTCCTTCACCTTCGGCACGGTCTGCGCCGGGTCGAGGATCGGCAAGCCGTGGCTGGGGGCGATGACGCGCACGTCGAGATCGTCGACCAGCCATTGCAGCCGGTCGGCATAGAGATTCATGTCGGTGAACTTGGTCCAGAACAGCGCGCGGTCGGCGAACACCGCGGAGACTTCCGGCAGGTTCAGCGACACCGCCTCCTCGGCGAACAGGCCGCAATGGCCGTCCTCGTGATAGTGGCTGTAGGCGAAGCCATCGCCCGGGAACAGCACCCGCTCCTTGGTGTCGAAGCCCCACCATGTGGTGCGCAGATCGCGGATCACCGGCTCCACGGCGACGAAGGAGCGCCCGCCGAGATCGATGCTGTCGCCGCCCTTCATGTCCATGAGCCGGCCTTCCAGCCAGGGGAAGGCGAGGTGGTAGTCGCACAAATCCCCGCACAGCACCGCCTCGGGATAGCGGCTGAGCACCCGGCCGAGCCCGCCGGAATGCGGCGTCTCCTGATGCGTGACGAACAGGTATTTGAGCGGCGGGCGACCCGCGAGGATCTGCTTCATCTGCTTGTCGAGCAGCGGGAAATCCTTGGGATGCCCGGTCTCTATCAGCATCGAGGCTTCGGTGCCGACCAGCAGGAAGGCGGCGTTGTAGGTGTGGTAGATCTTGCCGTTGGCGCGCTGCTCCAGGCAGTCGCCAAGCCAGAACACGCCTTCGGCGAGTTCGCGCGGCAGCGTCTTGCGTTGCACCATGTTGTGCTCGCACATGGCTTTCACCTCAGCTCGTCGCGATCGACATAATGGGGGGCGACCACGCCGCGATCGAGGTTGCGCAGCACGTCTTCGAACATGGCGACCTGCTTCTCGACGAGGTCGCGGCCGGTGAGGATGCGGCCATAGCCCGGGGCGATAGTCTCGATGTCGTATTTGTCGAACACCGCGGCGAGCTTGCTGCGCAGCGATTCGGTGTCGCCGCCCTCCAGCCACCAGTAGCGGGTGTTCAGCAGGAAGCTGCGCAACTGCGCCGGCGTCGTGGTGTTGTCGTCGACCGACGTGGTCCACGGCCCGGCCGGACTCTGGCTCCATTCATGGGAGAAGCTGTCGGAGGTGAACAGCGTGCGGGTGGCGCCGTCGTAAATCCAGCGCGTGCCGATCAGCCGGATCGGCGCCTGGAAGGCATCGATGGCGCGGCTCTTGTCGCGGCCGACGAAAAGCGTCTGCTTGCGCGCCACCAGCGTGGTCTTCAGCGAATAGGGCTTCTGCTCGGCGGCATCCGAGCGCCCGCCGAAATCCACCCAGAGCGCCGCGTCGGCATTGCCCGAATAGCACTGGATGACATTGAAGTTGGCGGCGATCGCCTCGACATTGCACACCGACATGTATTCGTTGATGCGCAGTGGATAGACCGACAGCGTTGCCTCAGGTTCAAGGATGCTGCCGATCTGCGCGATCAGCGACGGCGCATGGGCGGTGAAGCCGCTGTCCAGCAGCACGGCATCGTCGCCTTCCTTGATCAGATAGCAGTTCGACACCGTGTAGCCGCGCGCATCGGCCGGATAGGCGCTGACGCGCCCGTCGAGTGCGATCACGTTCTGCAACGCATAGAGCCGGCCCGGCACCAGTTCGGCGATGGGACCCATGACAGGAGTGGTCGCGGGCGCAAAAATACGCGGAGGAGCGCTGGCCGCGAGAGCCTGTTCAGCCATTCGGAATTTCCTTGATTGCCGCAGCGAACATCTGCCGCGTGCGCGCGATTCCCCGCAGGCGTTCGCGCCTCGCTGGTGCCCTCATCGATCCTCCCCGCATGGCCCTGCTCATCCCGCCGCTGACGCGGCGACCGGCGAGGCTCATATTGAAAGCGATCTAGAAAGGACTTCCGCAGCGGGTCAAACGACTTATAGTGCGAGGTCATTGAGAAAAACTCAAAGACTCAAACTCAAAGCTCCTCGCATGCGCCTGCCTCCCCTCAATGCGGTACGCACCTTCGAAGTGGCCGGCCGGCTCGCGAATTTCAGCAAGGCCGCCGCCGAGCTGAACGTCACGCCGGGCGCGGTCAGCCGGCAGGTGCGCAAGCTGGAGGACCATCTCGGCATCCGGCTGTTCGCCCGCGAGGGCACCGAGGTACGGCTGACCGAGCACGGGCGGACCTATCTCGCCTCGGTGCAGGACTCATTCCGGCGCCTGGAGAGCGCGACGCGCAACATGGATGCGCAGCAGGCCGCGCATCCGCTGCACATCTGGGGATCGCGCTATTTCATCCGGCTGTGGCTGGTGCCGCGTCTGCCGGATTTCCACCTGCGCTTTCCCGACCAGGAAGTCATCATCAGCCCGGCCCTGCCCGGCGACCCGATGCCGGGCGATGTCGATGTCGCCATCCGGCTCGGCCGGGAGGAACGCTCCGACCTGAGTTCCGACCTGTTGATGCACTGCGCGGTGCGGCCGATGTGCAGCCCGGCCTATCTGCGCAGCAGCCCGCCACTGGAAAAGCCGCAGGATCTCGAGCACCACGCGCTTTTGCAGACCCCGGGCGGCGCCGAAGACTGGAACCGCTGGTACGCCGTCACCGGCGCGCCCGCGGTCCCGATGCTGCATCGCATGACCTTCTCCAGCACTGACATCGCCTATAGTGCCGCGCTGGATGGTGTCGGCATCGTGCTCGGCCGGCGCGGTTTCTTCGAGGCCGACCAGCAGAAGGGCAACCTCGTCGCGCCGTTCGACCGCTTCTATGAATCGCAGGACGGCTTCTATCTCAGTTGCCGTAATGAATGGCCGCGCCCGTTGCGCATCAACCGCTTCCGCAACTGGATGATGGAGCGGCTGAGTGAGGCTCAGGCGCCGCCGAGATAGAGCCGGCGCACGATGTCGCTGTCGCGCAGCGCCTGCGGATCCTCCGCCGCGTGCTCGATCCGGCCGTGCACCAGCACATAGCCGCGATCGGCAATGCGGATGGCCTGCGGGAAGTTCTGCTCTGCCATGAGCACGGTAAGGCCAAGCCTTTGCTTGAGCTCGGCTATGGTATCGATGGTGCGCGCCACCAGGATCGGCGCGAGGCCGACCGAGGGCTCGTCGACCAGCAGGATCTTCGGCAACGTCATCAGCGCCCGGCCTATGGCGAGCATTTGCTGCTCGCCGCCGCTCATCGAGCCGGCAAGCTGGCCGCGGCGCTCCTTCAGGCGCGGAAACGCCTCGTAGCAAAAGGCCAGCGTCTCCACCCGCTTCGGTCGCGCCGCCGCGCGGAAGGCGCCGAGCAGCAGATTCTCCTCGACCGTGAGCTTCGGGAACAGGCGCCGCCCTTCCGGCACGAGGGCGATGCCGAGACCGACAATGTCCTCGGTGGAACGACCGACAAGATCATGCTCGACACCGTCTATGGTGGCGCGCACGCGTCCCTGCGTCGGTCGAATCTGGCCGGTCACGCATTTCATCAGCGTGCTCTTGCCGTTGCCATTGGTGCCGAGCAGCGCGACGGTCTCGCCGGAGGCGACCTTGATATCGATGCCGGTCAGCACGCGGACCGCGCCATAGCCGGCATGCAGCCCCTCTATGGTGATGCTATTGGCCAAGATACGCCCTCTCCACATCGGCGTGCGCCATCACCTCGTGGGGATCGCCGTCGGCGATCTTGCGGCCGGCCACCAGCACCACGATGCGCTGCGAGAAGCGCATCACCGCGCGCATGATGTGCTCGATGAGGATGATGGCGATGCCCTCGCCGTTTAGCCGCTCCAGCAGCTCGACGATCTCGTCGACCTCGCTGTCGGAGAGGCCGGCCATCGCCTCGTCGGCGATAAGGAGGCGCGGGCTGGCAGCGAGCGCGCGGCCGAGCTCCAGCTTGCGCAACTCGACCTGGCTGAGATCCCTGGGACTGCGGTAGGCCTTGGCCCCAAGGCCGATGCTCTCCAGTATCGCCAGCGCCCGGTGTTCGCTGCCCTCCACCGGAGGCGTCGCCAGCGCGAAGCGCAGCGGCACCATCACATTCTCGACCACGCTGAGCTTCTTGAACGGGCGTGGGATCTGGAAAGAGCGCACCAGGCCGCGTCGCGCCCGCTGCCACGCGGGAAGGCCGGCGACGCTGGCGCCTTCGAACAGGATATCGCCGCGCTCCGGATCGAGCGCGCCGGAGATGCAGTTCACAAAGGTGCTCTTGCCCGAGCCATTGGGGCCGATCAGCCCCACCCGCTCGCCGGGCGCGACGATGAAATCGACGGCGTCGAGCGCGGTGAAGCCGCCGAACTGCTTGGTGATGGAGCGTGCCTCCAGGATCGGCGTCATGAGCGCTTCCCCTGCCAAGCCCGCACCAGGCCCACCACGCCGGTCGGCGCCACGGTGACGAACACCACCAGCACGATGCCGACGATCAAGAGATTCGCCGCCGAGGAGATGGTGACGGTGAGCACCTGCTGGGTGGCGCCGAGCAGGATCGCGCCCAGCACCGGTCCCCACCACGTCGCGGTGCCCCCGATCAACGGCATGGCGATGGCGTTCACCGCAATGGCGAGGCTGAAGGCGGAGGGCGGATCGACATAGGTGATGAAATAGGGAAACGGCGCGCCGGCCATGCCCATCAGCGCGCCGCACAGCGTGGTGGCGAGCAGCTTGAGCCGCAGCCCCGGCACGCCGCTCGCCTCCGCGGCGAGTTCGTCGTCGCGAATCGCGGCGAGCCCCATGCCGACCCAGGACCGCTCCACCGCCACCGCGATCAGCACGGCGAAGATGGCCAGTGCCGTCATCACCACCAGCAGATACTGCACATAGCTGGCGAATGGCGCGGTCGCGTCGGGGCGCAGCATATAGGCGCCGCGCGCGCCGCCGACGAAGCTCCAATTGACGATCAGGGTCTGCAGCACCACCGCCAGAGCCAGCGTGGCGATGGAGAAGAATACGCCGCGCAGCCGCAGCGTGAGGAAGCCGGTGCCGAGCCCGAGCAGCCCCGCCACCACGCCGGCGGCGAGGATCGCCACCGGCAAGGGCAGTTCGACGAGGTTCTCCAGCGCGATGGTGGTGTAGCAGCCGACCGCGAAGAAGCCGGCAGTGCCGAAATTCACATAGCCGGCATAGCCGCCGAGGATGTTCCAGCCGGTGGCGAGCACGACATATTGCAGGATGACGTAGGCAGCGAGGAAGTAGTACTCGCTCACCTTGTCACCGAGCGCCATTTCCAGCGCGATCAGCGCGAGGCCGACGACCAGGATCGGCAAGCTGAAGGGCCGCGGCGCGCGGCGAGCGGCGGGCGCCGCGACGGAGGGCAGGACAGCGCTCATCGGCCGAGTATCCCCGCGGGACGGAAGGCAAGGGTCAGCAGCAGCACGCCGAACGCCACCGCCGGCGACCAGGACGGGCCGAAGAAGGTCGAGGTCATGGTCTCGGCGATGCCGAGGATCATCGCCGCGATCAGCGTTCCCGGCAGGCTGGTCATGCCTCCCAGCACGCAGATGGCAAAGGCGCGGCCGATGAATTCGCGCCCGATCGACGGCTCCACCGACTGGATGAGGATCAGCAGCACGCCGGCGACGATGGCGGTTCCGACCGCGATGCCGAAGGCAATCTCCTTGGTCTTCACAGGGCTGGCGCCGATGAGCCGCACCGCCTCCGGATCCTGCGCCACCGCGAGGATGGCGCGGCCGGTGAAGCTCCTGGAGAGATAAAGCTGTACGCCAAGCAGCATGGCGACGCCGGCGATGCAGGGCACGGCGAGGCGCAGCGGGATCTGGACGGCGCCGATCTCGTAGGTCGTGGCAAGATAAGGCAGGTCGATCAGCCGGTAGTCGACGCCGAAGGTCAGCACCAGGCTGATCTCGACGATGAACATGATGCCGAAGAAGAACGCCAGCCCTTGCAGCGAATCGTCGCCGCGCCGTTCGAAGAAATGATAGTAAACCCGGTAGAACAACCGGCCGAACAGGAAGCCGCCGATCGCGAACACAGGCGCTGACAGGAAGGGGTCGACACCGAGGGTATTGATGCTGAGGAAGGCCAGGAACGAGCCGAGCACGACGAAGGCGGGATGGGCGATATTGACGATGTCCAGCATGCCGAAGGCGATGGTCACGCCGAGCGCCACGGCGGCATAGAAGCCGCCGAGCATGATCCCGGAGGCCACCGCATTCAGCAGCAGGTCCCAGCTGAATTCCATATCCGTCCCTACTTCTCCTGATAGAGAGCGACCTCATCCTGAGGCGCTCGGGCAAAGCCCGAGCCTCGAAGGATGTTCGTGGCGATGGCCGTTGCCCGGCTTCAACATCCTTCGAGGCTCGCTTTCGCTCGCACCTCAGGATGACGTGGCGATTTGAGTGAGACACTTGGCGCGCATCACGGAGCGGGCCTCGCCAGCGCGCCGAACGGATACTTCAGGTTCCCGGACTTGAACTTGTCCGGATAGATGATGACCTGTTTGCCGGCTTCCTTGAATTGCCCGAGGTCGTTGCCGACGATGCCCTGGTACTGCACCCAGAGGATGCGCGGCTCGGCCCATTCGCCGCGATCCTGGAACTTTATCTCGCCGCCAATGGTATTGAACGACGTCTGGTGGATGTAGTCCGCCAGCTTGGCGTCATCGAGCGACTTGGTCGCCTCCACTGCCTGGCCGAGGATCTGCAATTCGGCATAGGCGAGCGGCGCGATGTAGAAGCCGAGCGGATCGACGCCCTGCTTCTCCGCTTCCTTCCGGTAGCGCACCAGGAAATCCTCGACGCCGGGGAATTTCATGGTCGGCTCGGGGGCATAGAGGTCATAGGCGACCACGCCATTGAGCGCGGCGCCGAGCTGGCTCTTCAGGGCGGCGGATTGCAGGCCGATCATGCCGCCGCCGAACATCTTCACGTCGAGCCCGACCTCGCGCACCGCGCGGACCATGCCGGCGGAGTCCGGCGGATAGGACGCGACGAACACTACGTCGGGATTGCTCGCCTTGATCGCCCGCACCACCGAGGCGAACTCGATGGTGTTGGGTGGATAGGTGCGGTCATAGACCACCTTGAGGCCGGCCGCCTTGGCGTTGTCGCGCGCGCCGGCGGTGGCGATGGCGGGGAACTCGGCGTCGCCCCCGACGATGGCGATGGTCTTCGGCTTCGGATCCATCGACAGCGCCGCCTGGATGAAGCCCTTGGAGAATTCGGCCTGCGCGTCCGGGCCATTGGGCTGCATCTGGAAATAGCGGCCATACTTGAACTTGTCGTTCGCGGCGAGCCCGAAGAGGGTCATGAAGACCTTCTTCTTCTGCATCACGGTGGGCATGGCGGCGACGATCTGGTTGGTGGCATAGCCCGACACCACCAGGTCGACCTTGTCGACATCGATCAGCTTGGCATAGATGCCCGGCACGGTCGCCGGCGTGCTCTGGTCGTCATAATAGACCAGCTCGACCTTGCGCCCGAGCAGGCCGCCCTTGGCGTTCACATCCTCCGCCCAGAGCTGCATGGCGAGCAGCGCCGACTTGCCGAAGGCGGCGAGCCCGCCGGACAGCGCGATGCCCATGCCGATGCGGATCGGCGCAGCATTGGATTGCGCGAAGGCGGGAATGCTGGCGACCGCCAGCCCCGACGCCAGGGCGGCAACGGCCGCACGGCGGGTGATACCCTGATTGAACCCCATGACGTCTCCTCCGAGGCGATGGCCTTGTGGGCGGGTCGACGGGTTTGATGTCCCGTTCTCTCATCCGCGGCGGCGGCTTGGCGCCCGCTCGCCACGGTGTTCGGCTGGAATTGTGCACATCGAGCAGGCGGGCCATGCGGCCGGGAGTCGGCTGCTGGGCGCAGCGCTATTGAGCAGGAACGCATTACATATTGAGCCGATTGTCAATAGCGCCCGACGGGTCTACAGCATTGTGAGCCGACACCGCACGCGAGCGGCCGGAGGGAGCGGGTGAAGAAGCCGATCAAGACCGACGCAGACGCCGCTTCGCCGCGCAGGAAGGCCGGCGCGCCACCCGCGCCTGCGCCGCGCCGCAGGCCCCGCACGCGGCTCGACCCCGGCGTGCGCGCCCGCATGATCCTCGACGCCGCGGTGGAGTTCTTCGCCGAGCATGGCTTCGAGGCGCAGACCAAGGAACTAGCCCAGCGCATCGGGGTGTCGCAGGGTCTGATCTTCCGCTATTTCGGCACCAAGCAGAATCTGGTCGAGCAGGTCTATGAGAAGGTGTTCCTGCAGCGCTGGTCGCCGTCATGGGAAGCCGGGCTGAAGGACCGCAGCGTCCCCTTCCCCAAGCGCCTGGAGAATTTCTACCTGTCCTATTTTGATGCTGTGGACGAGTATCATTGGATACGCGTCTCGCTCTATGCCAGCCTCGCCGGCCACGACATCATCGCCCGCTACATCCAGACCCGTGTCAATGTCCTGCTGGAGATCATCGTGCGGGAGCTGCGCGTCTATCGCGGACTCGAGGATGACGTGATCGACCCGCTCGAATTCGAGTTGGCGTGGCACCTGCATTCCACCTTCATCTATTTCCTGGTGCGCAAATACATTCATCGCCTGCCGGTGATGGAGGACAAGCCGGCCCTGGTGGCGCGCATCGTCGCCAGCTTCCTGAATGAATTCCAGCCGCCAGCATCTTCGCCCGGCAAGACAGGCCGCCGACGGATGTCCGTCGGCTAGGTCGCGTCGCTATTTCCCCGAGCGGACGCACGGGTGGTTGTCCGGCATTCGCGCAGTGGTCATTCTCGGCGACGCGATGCGGCCATCGGCTCGCGCGGCGCTTATCAGGAGATGCGCATGGTGAAGCCAGTCATGAACCTGGACGAGGTCGAGTTCGACGACGTCGAGGAGAACGGCATCTATACGTCGAGCCGGGCGACGATCAGCGACCATATCGGCGCGAGAAACCTTGGATACAATTTGACCGTCCTGCCGCCGGGCAAGGTTCAGTGCCCGTTCCACTGCCACCATGGCGAAGAGGAAATGTTCTTCATCCTCGAGGGCGAGGGCGAACTCCGCTTCGGCGACAAGCGCTTTCCGCTGCGCCGGCACGACATCATTGCCTGCCCGCCCGGCGGCCCGGAGGTCGCGCACCAGATCATCAACACCGGTACCACGACGATGCGCTACCTCGCACTGTCGACGCTGGTCGAGGTCGAGGCATGCGAATACCCGGATTCCGGCAAGGTGCTGATTGTCGCCGGCAAACGAGGGAAGCCGACACTCCGGAAAATGGTGCGCGCCGAGAACACGGTCGATTACTACGACCGCGAGAACACGTGAAACCCGGCCAAATGGCCGGATTTCCGTGCCCGGGAATCGACGACCTAGAGCTCTTTCCGTTCGGATGGAAACCTCCGAACGATAAGAAAGCGCTTGAGATTCAATAGGCTGGAGCACTCCCTCTTCGACCAGATGATTCCATCTGATCGGGAAATGCTCTAGTTCGAGGCGCGCGCTTCCGCCACCAGTGCCGGCTTGACGCGGTAGAGATCCGGGAACAGCCGCTTCAGGTTCGCCACCTTCGGCAGGTCATTGAAGACGATGTAGGGGTAGGTCGGGTTCTGCACCAGGAAATCCTGATGGTAGTCCTCGGCCGGATAGAAGCTGCGGTCCATCTCGATCCTGGTGACGATGGCCGCCGGAAACACCCGCGCTTGACCCAGCTGGGCGACATAGGCCTTGGCGACGCTGGCCTGCTCCGCGCTCACCGGGAAGATGGCGGAACGATATTGCGTGCCGACATCCGGGCCCTGCCGGTTCAGCTCGGTCGGGTCGTGCGCCACCGAGAAATAGATCTGCAGGATGCGCCCATAGCTGATCTTGCGCGGATCGAAGGTGACCTGCACCGATTCCGCATGGCCGGTGCGCCCGCTGCCCACCGTCTCGTAGTGCGCCGTGGATTTCTCGCCGCCGGCATAGCCGGAGACGGCATTGCTGACGCCCTCGACATGCTGGAACACGCCCTGCACGCCCCAAAAGCAGCCGCCGGCAAGCACCGCGACTTCGGATCCCGCTGGCGGCGCGGCTTCGTCGACGGCGGGCGCCGGGATGACCCGCGCATCTTCGGCCGACGCGCGCGTGGCGGCAAGACCGAGGCCGGCCACCGCCAGCAGCGCGCCAAGTGCAAGGACGAAGCGGCGCGGCTTTGCGGCGCCGGTGCGGATCGGATCAGGCATCGCTTCGGTCATGGTCAGCTCCGAGGGGATCGAGGAAACGGATTCGATGGTGCGCGCGCTCACGCCGTCACCGGCTTGAAGGTCATGGCGACGCCATTCATGCAGTAGCGCAAGCCGGTCGGCTTCGGGCCGTCGTCGAACAGATGCCCGAGATGGCCGCCGCAGCGGCTGCAATGCACCGCGGTGCGTACCATGCCGTAGGTGGTGTCGCTCTCGGTGCCCACCGCCTTGTCGATTGGCGCCCAGAAGCTCGGCCAGCCGGTCTGGCTGTCGAACTTGGTGGTGGAGGAGAACAGCGGCTGGTCGCAACCGGCGCAGGCAAAGTCGCCGCGACGATGCTCGTCGTTCAGCGGGCTGCTATAGGGCCGCTCGGTGCCGCTCCTGCGCAGCACCGTATATTGCTGCGGCGTCAGCCGCTTGCGCCATTCCTCATCGCTGTAGGCGACGGGGAAAGCCCCGGCAGCAAGCGCACGCCACGACGAGGACATGGCCGCGAGCCCGAGCGCTCCACCGATCAGCAGCCGGCGTCTTGCAATCATGACGAAACCCCTCCGCGCCGGCGACGCCGGCATATTGGGATGTACGTTGTATTTTGGCGGGAATTACCGACCTCACGGCTAGTTTACCCAGGCGCAGCTCCGAAGCCCGGCCGAGATGCGTGAAGGCGGATGCGCTGCCATGTGTCATTCGCGCCGTCGTCAAGCCGTGTATATTTCTCCCATGCACAACGTGACCGATCATTTGCGCGCAATGTATGAGGACACTCCGGTTCTCGTTGCCGCCTATGATCCGTTCGATCGCCTGCGCTATGCCAATCGCGCGTTCCGCGGCGCCTTCTTCATCGAGCCCGCGGAAGAGCCGTTCTGGCCCGAGCTGATGCGGCGCAATTTCCACGCCGGCCGCGGCACCGTGATCCGCGCACCGGATTTCGAGGAATGGCTGGTCTCCACGCTGTCTCGTCGCGGGAAGGCCGGCTTCCGCGCGTTCGAGACCGACCTTGCCGACGGCCGCTGGCTATGGATGACGGAGACGGTCGATGCCGAGGGCTGGATGCTGTGCATCGCCAGCGACATCACCTCGCTGCGCGCCGAGGACCGCGCGGTCCGGCAGGATCGCGACTTCGCCATCAAGGCCGCCCAGACCGACGATCTCACCGGCATCGCCAACCGGCGCTATGTCACGACGCGGATCGAGGACATGCTCGGCCAGGCTGCTGCTGATGGCAGCACAGCGGGCAGCGTCGCCGTGCTCGATCTCGACAATTTCAAGTACATCAATGACCGCTATGGCCACCATGTCGGCGACGTGGTGCTGCGGGATTTCGCGCGGCGGATCCAGGCGCAGGTGCGGCGCACCGATTGCTTCGGCCGGGTCGGTGGCGAGGAGTTCATCCTGGTGCTTCCCGGCACCTCGGCCGCCCAGGCGGCGCTGCTGATCGAGCGCATGCTCACCGTGATCCGGCGCTCGCGGCCGCTGAGCGACCGGCCGGAATTCGGCTACACCTTCTCCGCCGGCGTCTCGGAGACCCTGCCCGATGATAGCGTCGCCAGCCTCTACACGCGGGCGGACAAGGCGCTCTATGCCGCCAAGCTCGCCGGCCGCAATCAGCTGGTGACCGACAGTCCCGCCAGCGAGCCGACCCCGCGCCAGGCGTGAGGGCGGCGAATCTCCTCGCCTAGCGCCGGAACCAGCTGCCGCGCGCCACGGGAATCGCGATGGTCAGGCCATACGCCGCGAGGCCAATTCCATAGACGGCAAAGAAGCTCTCCAACGAGCCGGTGAGCTGGAGCACGATCCAGCCGCCGCCGAGCACCGTCATAACGCGGAGCAATCCTCCGAGCAGTGGCCAGCCGAGGCGGCCGGCGCCCTGGCAGGCGAAGTACAGCGTGATGCCGAGGCCGAAGAAGCCGAAGAACGGACCGACGGTGCGCAGATAGGCGGTGCCGGTGGCGAGCACCTCGGGATCGGTCTCGAACAATCGCAGCCAGGCCTCGGGCCAGATGGCGGCGGCGATGCCGATCGCCTCGGTGAGCGCGAAGGCCAGCGCACCACCGATCAGCGCGATGCGCAGCGCCCGCCGGCCTTGCCCGGCGCCGATATTGGTGCCGACGAGGGCGACCAACGGCGCGCCGAGGCCGAAGCCGAGCGGCGGCAGCAAATATTCGAGGCGAGTGCCGGTGCCGAGGCCGGCGACGCTCGCCGCATTGGAATGGGCGGCGACCAGCGCCATCGCCCCGGCAATGGTGATGTTGATCTGCAGCGTGTTGACCGCACCGACCGCGCCGACGGCGAGGATCTCCCGCGCCGGTGCCCAGCGCAGCCGCACCACGCGGAATCGTGCGAGGTTGCGCCCGCTGGCGACATACCAGCCGAGCACCAGCGTGCCGAGCGCGTAGTAGATCAGCAGCGCGATGCCGCCGCCGGCGATCCCCATTGCCGGGATCGGGCCGAAGCCGAAGATCAGGCAGGGCGACAGCGGGATCAGCAGCACCAGGCCGCCGCAGATCACCACGCCCGGCACCAGCATATTGCCGGTGCCGCGGATGATGCTGGCCAGCGCGCTGAAGATCCAGATCAGCAGCATGCCGGAGAAGATGATGCCGGAATAGGTCAGTGCCGCCTCGAGCGAGGCGCCCTCCCCGCCGAGCAGCCGGTAGAGCGGACGCCCGGCAAAGAGGATCACCAGCATAAAGAACAGGCCGAAGACGGCGCAGATGACGATGGAGTGGAACACGAAGGCATCGGCCTTGTCGCGCTGCCCGGCACCGAGCGCGCGGGCGATGGCCGAGGAGATGCCGCCGCCCATGGCGCCTTGCGACATGTTCTGCATCAGGATCAGCACCGGTGTGACCAGCGCCATGGCAGTGAGCGCCTCGACGCCGAGATGCGCCACGTACCAGAGCTCGACCAGGCCGGTGGCGGAGTGCGCCATCATCACCAGGATATTGGGCCAGGCCAGCCGCAGCAGCACGACGAGCGGCGGCGCTTCGAGCAGCATACGGGTCCGCGCATCCATCCGCGGCGCCGAGGCCGGCGGCGCGGGCGCCTCGTCGCTGCCTTCGAAATCAGTGAGTGTGGCTTCCATCGATGCCGACCATATCCCGCAGCGGAAATTACTGGCATATGCACATTTATGTCGTTTAGGTGCATATGCTAATGTCGTCAAGCAACCAGGGGGAAACGCCGAATGGCGCACGTTCAAAACTCCGAGCAGCTGCGTGCAGCTCTCAATGAGAAGGCAGCGACGCTCGACTGGCTGCCGCCCGCCAATGCCTGCAGCGCCACGGCACTACGCAAGGCGACGCGGCGGATTTCGCAGCTGTTCGACGACGTGCTCGCGCCGACCGGGTTACGATCGACGCAGCGTTCGATCCTGGCTCACATCGCCCGCGCGGGTTCACCGACCATGGGCGAACTGGCCGCCTTGTTGGTGCTGGACCGGTCCGCTCTCGCTCATAATCTGAAGCCGCTGGAGCGCGACGGCTTGGTCGCGACGCGGCCGGACGCGACGGACCGGCGCAGCCGCCGGGTCGCCCTGACCGCGGCCGGCATGGCGAAGCTCAAAAGCTCGATGCCGCTCTGGGTGGAGGCTCAAGCACGCTTCGAGCGCGCCTTCGGCGCCGGCCGCGCCGAGGAGCTTCGCGGCGTCCTGGCGGATGTTGCCGCGCTGGCGTTCGATGAGGAGACCGGCAAGGACAAGGCCCGCGGATAGTCGGCAGCGGTGCTGGCAGGCGGCCGAACCCGCGCTCAGGGGCGAGCCGCGTCCCCCACACCCTGCGGCAGCAGGAATGGCGTGCCGGGCGTCCAGTTGGCCCGGGATCGCACGCCGTAAATATGCTCGATCGCCTCGTCGGTCATGATCTCGGCCGGCGTGCCCGCCGCGGCGACGCGACCGTGGCGCAGCGCCACGATGCGGTCCGCGGCCATGGCGGCGAGATTGAGATCGTGGAGGATGGCAAGCACGCCCAGGCCCTCGCCGGCGAGCGTGCGCATCAGCCGGATGACCATGAGCTGATGGGCGAGATCGAGGCTCGCCGTCGGCTCGTCCAGCAGGAGATAGCCGGGCGGCTCGCCATTCTCCAGCTGCAGCAGCACGCGCGCCAGCTGCACCCGCTGCATCTCGCCGCCGGAGAGCCGATCATACGGATGATCGTGGAAGGCGAGCATATCGACCCGCGCCAGCACCCGCCGCACCTTGAGCTCGACCTGGTGCCCGGAAGCACCGATACCCACCACTTCGGCGACGCTGAACGGGAAGGCGACATGTACGCTTTGCGGCAGCACCGCGCGCATCGCCGCAAGCTGGCGCGGGGCCAGCTCCCGCAACATCCGGCCATTGATCGTCACGTTGCCTTCGCGGGGCCGGATCTCGCCGGCCAGCACCTTCAGCAAGGTGGATTTGCCCGCGCCGTTCGGCCCGACCAGCACCGTCACGCTGCCCGGCACGACGGTCACATCCGCGGCCTCCAGCAGCGTCTTGCCGCCCGCCCGCACCCCGATGGCTGTTGCGGTGTACATCACATCACCCGAACAGCGCGGCGCGCCGCCGCAGCAGCAGGCCGATGAAGAACGGGGCGCCGAGCGCCGCGGTGACGACGCCGAGCGGCAGCTCCGCCGGGCTCGCCAGCGTGCGCGCAGCGACATCGGCCAGCAGCAGCAGCGCGCCGCCCAGCAGCATGGAAGCAGGCAGCAGCTTGCGGTGGCCGGAGCCGATCATCAGGCGCAGCAGATGCGGCACCACGAGGCCGACAAAGCCGACCACACCCGCCACCGCTACCGCGGCCCCCGCTCCCGCCGCCACCGCTGCGATCGCCAGGCGCTTGGTGCGCTCGACATCGATGCCGACATGGAAGGCTTCGGCCTCGCCGAGCGCCAGCGCATCGAGCGCACGCGCCAGCGGCCAGCAGGCGGCCATCAGGAACAGGACGAAGGGCGTCGCCGCCACCACCTTGGCCCAGGTGGCGCCACCGAGGCTGCCGAAGGTCCAGAAGGTAAAGTCGCGCAGTTGCTGGTCCGAGGACATGAACACCATCACCCCGGTGCCGGCGCCGGCCAGCGCGCTCACCGCAATGCCGGCGAACAGCATGGTCGCCACCGAGGTGCGGCCCTTGTGGGTGGCGATGGCATGCAGCAGCCCGGTCGCCAGCAAGGCGCCGAGAAACGCCATGATCGGCAGGCCGAAAGTGTTGACGACATGTGGCAGGTACGCCGCCGCGCTCGCCCCGAGCACGATCCACATCACCGCGGCGAGCGCGGCGCCGTTGGAGATGCCGACCAGCGCGGGATCGGCCAGCGGATTGCGGAAGATGCCCTGCATCACCGCGCCGGCGCTGGCGATGGCGCCGCCGACCAGGAAGCCGAGCACGCTGCGCGGCAGGCGCACATCGAGCACGATGATCGCCTCCCGGGTCGCCCGCACCACCGTCGGGCCGGAGAGCCCATGCCACAGCACTTCCAGCACCCGCTGGAACGGGATCACCACCGGGCCGACCGACAGCGAGACGATGAAGGCCAGCACGGCGAGCAGTGCGCACGCCGGCAGGCCGGCCCGGCCGAGTGCGACATGGCGGGCCGTCGCCATGCCGTCACCGCTGCTGATTTCCGCGCTCATTGGCCGGGCTTCGTCTCGGTCGACGACTTTGCCTCGCTTTGCGTCCAGGGACGCTCCGGCAAGGATGGCAGCGCCAGTTCCGGATAGATGGCGGCGGCAAGATCGCGCGCCGCCTGGGGGGTGCGCGGCCCGAAGGCCAACGCATAGCCGCCGTCGATCCGGTAGATGTGGCGCTTGGCGGCGGCCGGCGTTCCGGCGAAGGCCGGCAGAGCGATGACCGCGTCGTCGCTCAGATTATGGCTGCGATCCTTCATCAGCACGATGGCGTCGGGCTCGGCGGCCAGCATGGCCTCGTCGACTGCGGGCTTGAACCCGCTCATGCCGGCCATGGCGTTGTCGATGCCACCGAGGGCGAGGATGGCGTCGGCGCTGGTGTGGGTGCCGCCGACCACCGGCGCATTGGCGGAGGCGGAGAGCACGAAGACCGCCTTGCGATGCTGCACGATCTTGGCGCGAATGGCGGCGAGCGCCTCGAAATCCTGGCTGACCGCCGCAGCCACCTGCGCACCGGCTTCCGGCACGCTGAGCACGTCGGCGACGAAGCGGATATTTGCCACCAGCTGGGCAGGATCGCGCGCCTCGGGAAATGTCACGAACGGCACCGAGGCGCTGCGCAGCACATTGACCGCATCCGGCGGGCCGGCCCCCTCGGTGGCGATGATGATGCTCGGGCTCACCGACAGCACGCCTTCCGGCGAAAGGGCGCGGATGTAGCCGACATTGGGCTTGGTCGCGAGCGCGGAGGACGGAAAGGTGCTGCTGATATCGACCGCGGCCACCCGATCGCCGAGGCCGAGCGCATAGACGATCTCGGTCGCGGCACCGCCGATGGTCACGATCCGGCTGGTGTCGGCGACATGGATGGTGCGGCCGACGGCATCGGTCACGTCATGGGCGGGAGGCGATTGCGCCAGAGCGGCGAATTGGTTTCCGCAAAGGATAGACAGCGCCAACATCGCAGCCACGCCGCCTGTTCGCATCCGATCCATCACACCATATCTCCATTGCGCCCCGGCCCCCTCCTAGGGCGGAGCAGAAAGATTGTCGATCAGAAATTCCAGATTGGAATTACTATAATTCGCGAATCAAGACTCATTCCAAAGTAGCTAACTCGCATACTTTTAATAATTCTATTTTTCTGCCGTATATTTGACACAAGATTTACTGTCGCATACTTCTCAGAATGCGAACGGCACATGGGGATGCGCCGTCGTGGACCGTGAGGCCTGGCGAGAGATCCGCCGCCTTGCGGCTGCCGGCTGTCTCTCGTGGCTTGGGGAAAATCATGGCTTCGAACAATATTCGCGCAGCGCGAACCGTGCGGCGCGCACTGCCCCTCGTCTCGGGAGTCTCGCTCATCTCGCTGCTCGCCGCCTTGCCGGCGTCGGCCCAGCAGGCCGCCACCCAGCCGGCACCCGCCGCAGCGTACGAGACCGGCGAATATATCGAGCTCGATCCGATCACCGTGGTCGCCACGCGCACCGAGCAGAGCTGGATCGATACGCTGGCCGGCGTCAGCGTGGTACGTCCAGAGCAGCTCGAGCAGATGATGCCGGTGCGCACCGAGGATCTGTTCCGCGGCATGCCGGGCGTCACCGCCATCCAGAACGGCAATACCAGCCAGACCTCGATCAATATTCGCGGCCTGCAGGATTTCGGCCGTGTCGCGGTGATCATCGACGGCGCCCGGCAGAACTTCACCCAGCTCGGCCACGCCAATGCCGCCGGCTCGTTCTTCGTCGAGCCCGGCCTGATCGCCGATGTCGACGTGGTGCGCGGGCCGGTCTCGAACATTTACGGCTCGGGTGCGATCGGCGGCGTGGTCACCATGCGCACCAAGGACGCCGACGACATTATCGCCCGCGGCCAGACCTGGGGCGTGGAGACCGACGGCGAATTCGGCAGCAACGGTCCGATGGGGTACGGCTCGGTGCTGGGCGCAGCGCAGATCGGCGAGAATGTCGATCTGTTCGGCGGCGGCACCTTCCGCAAGCAGGACGAATACAAGGACGGCAACGGCGATACCGTCAACAATACCGGCTACGAGACCTGGACTGGTATCGCCAAGGCGACCTTCCGCCCGGCCGATTTCCACGAGATCAAGCTTACTGGCTTGAATTATGAGAGCCAGTACACCACCAGCAATGAAGACAGCGCCACCACGACGCAATACAACACCGATGTGGCCAATCGCACGGTGACGGCGAGCTGGAACTACTCGAACCCCGACGACAATCTCTTCGATTTCCGCAGCACGGTCTATTGGAACCAGGTCGAGCAGAACCAGGTGAAGGTGGCTGGCAGCAACAACGCGATCACCGGCAATATCGGCGATCCGCGCACCTTCACCATCGATACGGTGGGCTTCGACGCCTACAACACCTCGCGCTTCGAGTGGGGCGCGGTGCAGAACGCCGTCACCTATGGCGGCGACTATTTCCACGACGACGTCGACAATGTCGATAATTACGGCTTCGGCGACGGCTACAACCCGTCGGGCGAGCGCGGCGTCGGCGGCGCCTTCGTGCAGTGGAGCGCGAAATACGCCAACTGGCTCGAGTTGATCACCGCGCTGCGCTACGACACCTATTCGCTCGACGGCGACGGCGTCTCCGCCGATGGCGACCACCTCTCGCCGAAGATCACGCTCGGCATCACCCCGTGGTCCTGGCTCACCGTCTACGGCACCTATGCCGAGGGCTATCGCGCCCCGGCGGTGACCGAGACGCTGGTTGCCGGCGACCATCCGGCCTTCTTCCCGGGCGGGGCCCCGCCCTTCGAATTCGTGCCGAACCCCAATCTCAAGCCCGAGATCGGCGAGAACAAGGAACTTGGCGTCAACATCAAGTATGATGGGCTGTTCACCGCCGGCGACAAGCTGCGGGTGAAGGCCAACATCTACCAGAACGATGTCGAGGACTATATCGAGCTGGTCACCTACGGCCCGCCGCGGTGCATCGTGCCGAATCCGAGCCCGGTCGGCCCGCCCTGCTTCGCCTATAATGACTACTCGCTCGCCCAGTACCAGAACGTCGAGGAAGCGCGGCTGCGCGGCTTCGAGTTCGAAGGCACCTATGATGCGAGGAAGTGGTTCTTCAGCCTCGCCGGGCAGATCACCGAAGGCGAAGTCACCGCCGGTCCGGACGAAGGCCAGCCGCTCTCGACCATTCCGCCGGATCAGCTGACTGCCACCCTCGGCGCCCGCTTCCTCGACGAGAAGCTCACCGTTGCCGTGCGCTGGACCGCGGTCGCAGCGAAGACGGCGGCCGACCTGCCGGACGATTCGGTCTACGAGCCGACCGACAGCTTCAACCTGGTCAGCATCTATGCCGGCTACCAGCCCTCGCCCAACACGCTGTGGCGGCTCTCGGTCGAGAACCTGCTCGACGAGCAATACACCCAGTACCAGAACTTCCTGCCGAGCGCCGGACTGACGGTGAAGGGCGGGCTGACCATCCGCTTCGGTGGCGGGCAGGTCGCGTCCGCCGCCACGCCTGCCCTCATCACGAAGTGAACCGCTGGAGCATGCTCCGCAAAAATCGGAACATGCTCCACTTGTTGAATACAGAGCCTATTCGCCCGGGTGCTTCCATCCGAGCGGATAGGACCCCAGAGTTGGAGTGAGATCGATGTTCCTGGCCATGAACCGCTTCAAGGTGAAGCACGGCTCCGAGACCGAGTTCGAACGCGTCTGGCGCGAGCGCGACACGCACCTCGCCACTGTCCCCGGCTTCGTCAGCTTCGCGCTGCTGCGCGGCGCCGAGCGCGAGGACCATACGCTCTACTCGTCCCACACCATCTGGGCTTCGCGCGCCGATTTCGAGGCCTGGACCCATTCGGAAGCCTTCCGCTCCGCCCATCGCAATGCCGGCGGCAACAAGCCGCTCTATCACGGCCATCCCGAGGTCGAGCTGTTCGAATCAGTGCTGGAGCTGAACGCGCTGGGAGAGGCTGCGTAGCCTGCCCGCCCCACGGAACCGGGCCGGCTGATATTCATCCCGGCGGCGCCGTGCCTGATTGGATTGCGATCCTGTACCCTAGCTTGACGACAGCGGGTTCGACGTTGGGCCTCCGTTGCAAGACCTGGGGCAATGGGCATGGATCGCATCGAAGCGATGAGGGTGTTTGTCGCTGCCCTCGATGAGGGCAGCCTCGCCGCTGCGGGGCGAAAGCTCGGTCGCTCTCCGGCCGCCGTCAGCCGAGCCATCGCTTTTCTGGAGCATCACGTCGGCACCGAGCTCCTTCACCGCACGACGCGGGCGATCAAGCTCAGCGAGGCCGGCGCGCGGTATGCCGCTGCGTGCCGCCGCGTCCTGATCGACCTCGAAGAGGCCGACCTGAGCGCGGCCGGCGAGCGCACCGCCCCGCGCGGGACACTGACGGTGACCGCCCCGCCGATCAGCGGCGAAGAGATATTGCGCCCGATCATCGACGCCTATCTCGACGTCTATCCGGCCGTCTCGGTGAATCTCATCCTGCTCGACCGCAACGCCAATCTGGTCGACGAGGGCATCGATATCGCCCTGCGCGTCGC
The DNA here is from genome assembly GCF_012971745.1 of Starkeya sp. ORNL1. Taxonomy (NCBI): domain Bacteria; kingdom Pseudomonadati; phylum Pseudomonadota; class Alphaproteobacteria; order Hyphomicrobiales; family Xanthobacteraceae; genus Starkeya; species Starkeya sp. ORNL1. Next base: position 4,335,360 of record NZ_CP048834.1, on the reverse strand, counting down.
CGAGCTCCAGGATTCCTCGATGGTCGCGGTCAGGGTCGGCGGCGACGTAAAGCGGGTCATCGTCGCCTCGCCGCGATACCTCGCCGGACATCCTCGCATCGACGAGCCCGCTGACCTCGTCAAGCACCACATCATCAGCACGACCCATTTCGGACGGGATGCCTGGGTCTTTCCGCCCGTGCCGGGCAGCACGATCGCGCGCTCGATCCACTTCACGCCCCGGCTGGTGGTCAACAGCGTCCGGGCCGCGCTCGCATCGGCCGTGGACGGCCACGGCGTGACGCGTCTCTACACCTACCACGTGGCGGAGCGGGTGCTGGATGGCTCGTTGAAGATCGTGCTCCGTGACGCCGAGCCCTCGCCCATGCCGGTTCATCTGATCACGCCGCAAGGGCGGACCTCGGTGCCGAAGGTCCGCGCTTTCATCGACTTTGCGGCTCCGCGCCTGCGCGCCGAGTTTGCGCGCCTCTCCGCCGGGGCCGGCGCGCTGAAGCGCTGATTGCGCGGGACTGTTCCACAAATCGGAAGGCTGACTTCCAGACGACGACTATTAATCCGATTTCCGAAAGACCTCATGTTGTCACGCATCGGCCTTACCGGGCCGCCGGCGGCAATTCCGCCAGCCGGAAGCCACCATTGAGGCTAGCCATGAGCAATCAGCAGAAGGTCGCCATCATAACCGGGGCATCGCAGGGTATCGGCGCCGCCCTGGTCAAGGCATATCGCGACCGCAATTTCCGTGTCGTCGCAACGTCGCGTTCGATCAAGCAGGGCGGCGACCCCGATGTCCTCGCCGTCCCCGGCGATATCAGCGATCCGACGACCGCCGAACGCGTCGTCAAGGAGGCGCTTGCGCGCTTCGGGCGGATCGACACGCTGGTCAACAATGCCGGTATCTTCATCGCCAAGCCGTTCATCGAATACACCGCCGAGGACTTCGCCGCGAAGATCGCGACCAACCTCGCCGGCTTCTTCCACATTACGCAGCGCGTCGCGGCCGAGATGCTGGGCCGGGGCTCCGGCCACATCGTCAGCATCACTACGAGCCTGACCGATCATGCGATCGCCGGAGTGCCGACAGTGCTGGCCAATCTCACCAAGGGCGGCATCAACTCGGCCACCAAGGCGCTCGCCATCGAATATGCCGCGAGGGGGATTCGGGTGAACGCCGTTTCGCCCGGCATCATCAAGACCCCGATGCACGCGCCCGAGACTCATGAGTTCCTCGCCGGGCTCCATCCGGTCAAGCGCCTCGGCGACATCCGCGACGTCGTGGAAGCGGTACTCTACCTTGAGACCGCCGGCTTCGTGACCGGCGAGATCCTTCATGTCGACGGCGGCCAAAGCGCCGGTCATTAAGGGAGGCCACAATGCCCATCGTCACCATCCAGGTCACTCGCGAAGGAACCGGCGACGGCCGCACGTCCGTCACGTCGGAGGAAAAGGCCGCGCTCATTGCGGGGGTCAGCCAGTTGCTGCTCGACGTGCTCCACAAGCCGCTCGAGGCCACCTTCGTCGTCATCGAGGAGGTCGAGACCGAAAACTGGGGCTGGGGCGGCTTGCCGGTCCAGGAATTCCGCAAGCGACGCGCCGCCGGCGGCAGCTAGCCGGGGCCGGGGGCGGGCGACTTCCGGGGCCACGCATTGTCGTGTTACCCGGGATGCCCGGATAGGCTTCCCGCGAAGGACGACCATGGCGCTCGACCTCGACCGGCTCAGGGCGGAGACGCCCGGCGTCGCCCACCGTATCCATCTCAATAATGCCGGCGCCAGCCTGATGCCGGCGCCGGTGCTGGAGACCATGATCGCGCACCTGCGGCGCGAGGCCGAGATCGGCGGCTACGAGGCCGCGGCGGAGGCATCGGAGCGGATCGACAGCATCTATGACCAGGTCGCACGGCTGATCGGCGCATCGCGGGACGAGATCGCGCTCACGCCCAACGCGACCGTCGCCTGGCAGATGGCGTTCTACGCGTTGAGCTTCCGCGAGGGCGACCGCATCCTGACCACGCGGGCGGAGTATGGCGCCAATTTCGTCGCCTATCTCCAGGTCGCCAGGCGAACCGGCGCGGTGATCGAGATCATTCCGGACGACGCCTCCGGCGCGCTCGATCCCGACGCCCTGGAGCGCATGATCGACGGCCGCGTGCGGCTCATCTCCATCACCTGGATCCCCACCAATGGCGGCCTGGTCAATCCGGCGGCCGAAGTCGGGCGCATCGCCAAGGCGCACGGCATTGCCTATCTGCTCGACGCCTGTCAGGCGGTCGGACAGATGCCGGTGGATGTCGAGGCCATTGGCTGCGACATCCTCTCCGCACCCGGCCGCAAATTCCTGCGCGGTCCGCGCGGCACCGGCTTCCTCTATGTCCGGCGCGAGCTGATGATGCGGCTGGAGCCGCCGATGATCGATCACGACGGCGCCCATTGGGCAGCCCCCGATCGTTACGAGCTGAGGCCCGACGCCCGACGCTTCGAGAGCTGGGAGAACAACTACGCGGCGCGCCTCGGTCTTGGCGCCGCCATCGACTATGCGCTGGCGATCGGGCTCGCGGAGATCGAAACCCGTTCCCGCGCACTGGCGAGCCAATTGCGGGACCTGCTTGCCGAGATCCCGGGCGTGAAGCTGTACGATCTCGGCCGGGATCCCGCGGCCATCGTGTCGTTTTCCGTGGCGAGGCATGACGCAAGCGCAGTGAAGCGCCACGCCGCCGAGCACGGCATCAATGTCAGCACGTCCAGCCCGTCGAGTACGCTGCTCGACGCGACGGCGCGCAACCTGCCCACGCTGGTGCGTGCCTCGCCGCACTACTTCAACACGCGGGAGGACATCGAGGCCCTGGCGCGGGGGGTTCGCACGCTGGGTTGAAGCAGCGCCGCCGCCGAGCGGTTTGCGCAATTTGCGCAACACGGTTGAGTTTATGCGCAGCCTGCGCAATTAATGATCTGCTAAGCCCGCGGAAAGAGCGGGCTCTCAACAAAAACTGCGCGCACCGCGCAGATGTGGAGGCGATTATGCAGATTCCGATCAAGCGAGCCATCGAACGCGTCCCCGGCGGCATGATGGTGGTGCCGCTGCTCATAGGCGCCGTGATCGCCACCTTCTTTCCCGGTACGCCCAAATTCTTCGGCTCGTTCACCGGCGCGCTGTTCTCCGGCGCCCTGACCATCCTGGCGGTGTTCTATGTCTGCATGGGCGCCAGCATCAGCTTCAAGGCGACGCCGTACATATTGAAGAAGGGCGGCACGCTGCTCGCCGTGAAGGTCGGCATCGCCATCATCCTCGGCATCGTGTTCGGGCGCTTCCTGGGCGAGGCGCCGGTGACGGCCGGCATGTTTGCCGGCCTGTCGACGCTCGCCATCGTCGCGGCGATGAACGACACCAATGGCGGCCTCTACATGGCGCTGATGGGCCAATATGGCCGTCCGCGCGATGTCGGCGCCTATACGATCATGTCGCTGGAATCCGGTCCGTTCCTCACCATGATCACGCTCGGCGTGGCCGGGCTCTCGGCCTTCCCGTGGCAGACGCTGGTCGGCTCCATCCTGCCGCTGATGGTGGGCATGCTGCTCGGCAATCTCGACCGCGAGATGCGCGATTTCCTGAGCCGGGCAATCCCGGTGATGATCCCGTTCTTCGCCTTCGCGCTCGGCACCGGCCTCGATCTCACCAAGGTCTGGCAGGCCGGCCTGCTCGGCCTCGGGCTCGGCGTCGCCGTCGTGATGGTGACCGGCATCCCGCTGTTCTTCGCCGACCGGGCGACGGGCGGAACGGGCGTTGCCGGCGTCGCCGCGGCTTCGACCGCGGGCAATGCGGCCGCCGTGCCGGCGATCATCGCCGCTGCCAATCCCGCCTACGCGGAAGCCGCGCCGCCGGCCACCGTGCTGGTCGCGGCCTGCGTGGTGGTGACCGCGATCCTGGTGCCGCTCGTCACCGCCTGGACCGCCAGGGCCTTCGGCCAACCGGCGGAACCGACTGACGAAACCGCCGCGGCCGAGGTGTCCCCGTCCCCGGTCGCAACCCCCGCCGGGCACTGACATGAGCACGCGCTGGCTCATCCTCGCCGACGACCTGACCGGTGCGGCGGACTGCGCCATCGCCTTCGCACGACGCGGCCTTGCCTCGGCGGTAAGCTGGGGCGAGCGCCTCGATGCGGCGGCGTGGCCCGAGGTCTTCTCCTATGATGCGAACAGCCGCGGCATGACCGCCGGGCGGGCTGCGCTCACCCATGGCGCCGCACTCGAACAACTGTTCGGCGAGGGCCGCGTGCTGTTCAAGAAGATCGACTCGACGCTGCGCGGCCAGCCGGCGGCCGAGACGGCGGCAACCCTCGCCTTCCTGAAAGTGCGCTCGGGCAGGGCCTTCGGCATTTTCGCCCCAGCCTTCCCGACCACCGGCCGCACCACCGTCGACGGCCACATCCACGTTAATGGGCGGCCACTCGAGGAGGCCGAAGTCTGGCAGCGCGACCACAGCTATCCCAGCGCTGACCTTCTCGAGGTGCTGGCGAGTGCGGACATCGCGACCGAACATGTGCCGCTCGCGGTGATCCGCGCTGGCGGCGACGCCTTGCGGGCAGCGCTGAATGTGATCGCGGCGCGAGGCGAGATCGTCGCGGTCTGCGACGCCGAGACCGATGACGATCTGCACCGCATAGCCGAGGCGAGCCTGCCGGTGTCCGCGGGCACCTTCTTCATCGGCAGCGCTGGCCTTGCCCATGCGCTGGCCGCGAGTATGCCGGGCGAGGCAATGGAGCCTCCGCGCTTCGCCCCCTCGACCCAGGGTGCGCTGATGGTGGTCGGCTCGCTCGCAGTGGCGTCGCGGACCGGCGCCCGCAAGCTGGTTGCGGGCGGCGGTATCGTCCATGTGCCGGTCGAGCCGGCCACATTGCTCGGGGCGCCGGAAGGCCGCGTCGCGCTGGGCCGACAGGTCGTCCATCTGCTCGACGCCGGCGAGGATGTGCTCGTCGAGATCCTGATGAATGAGGAACCCGACATGTCGCTGGGCCCGCAGCTCGTCGAGGGCCTTGCCGAGGCGCTGAAGCCGGCCGCCTCGCGGATGAGCGCCTTCGCCGCCACCGGCGGCGAGACCGCCTCCGCCTTGCTTTCCAGCTTCGGCGTCAACGGCATCCGCCTGATCGACGAGATCGAGCCCGGCGTCGCGCTGGGCCTGACGCTCGGCGGGCTCGAAATCCCGGTCGTGACCAAGGCCGGCGCCTTCGGCGACGAGGACAGCCTCAGTCGCATCGCCGGCCGGCTCCGCGCCATCCGCAGCAAAGGCACGATTCTCAAGGAAGGAATCCCGGCATGAGCGGCTCCGTTACGGGCCTCCCCACCATCGCGATCACCATGGGCGATCCCGCCGGGATCGGGCCCGAGGTCATCATGAAGGCCCTAGCGCATGGCGAGGTCCTCGCGATCTGCCAGCCACTGGTGATCGGCGACGCCGCCCGCTTGCGGCAGGCCGGCCGGATCGTCGGCAGCGACCTTGCGGTCGAAGCGCTGGACAGCGCCGCCGATGCGCACTTTCCTTCCAGGGCCGTGCAATGCGTCGACCTGAAGCTGGTGCCGCCGGACCTGCCGTTCGGCAAGGTGTCGGCGATCGCCGGCGAGGCGGCCTATCGCTACATCGAGAAGGCGGTCGAGGTCATCAAGGCCGGCTTCGCGGACGCGATCTGCACCGCCCCGATCAGCAAGGAGGCGCTGCACGCCGCCGGCCACAAATATCCCGGCCACACCGAGCTGCTGGCATTCCTGACCGGAACGCCAGAAGTCTCGATGATGCTGGTCTCCCCGAAGCTGCGGGTGATCCATGTCACCACGCATATCGGTCTGATCGATGCCATCGCCAAGATCGAGCCCGGCCTGGTCGAGCGGGTGATCACCCGCGGCCACGACGTGCTGGTGAAGGCGGGGATTGCCAATCCGAAGATCGGCGTCTGCGCCATCAATCCGCATGCCGGCGAGAACGGCCTGTTCGGCCATGGCGAGGAAGCGGCGAAGATCACGCCCGCCATCGAGGCCTGCCAGGCCAAGGGCTGGGACGTGCGCGGGCCGCTGCCCGCCGACACTTTGTTCTATCTCGCCGGACGCGGCGACTTCGACATGGTGGTGGCGATGTACCACGATCAGGGCCACGGCCCGATCAAGGTGCTTGGGCTCGAGGCCGGCGTGAACATCACCGTCGGCCTGCCGGTGATCCGCACCTCGGTCGATCACGGCACCGCCTTCGACATTGCCGGCACCGGCGTCGCCGATGAGCGCAGCCTGATCGAGGCGTTGCGTCAGGCCGTGGGGCTTGCACCCAAACGCGTCCAGATTCATTGAGCCAAAGCATGTTCTGATCGCAAAAGTCTCCAACTTTTGCGGAACATGCGCTAATCGTTCGGGCCCCACCCCTGCAAGGCCCTGATATGCGCAGCAAGGAGCGCCGCTCCCTCCTCCTCGACGCGCTGCAGACCGGCGAGGTCGACGTCGTGGACCTCGCCGAGCGCTTCGGCGTGTCGGCCTCGACGGTGCGACGCGATTTGCAGCGCCTCTCCGGGGAGAACGCGGTCCAGCGCACTTATGGCGGGGCGATCCTCACCACCCACGGCCGGGAGGCGACGCTCGGCGAGCGGCAGGCGGTGCAGGGCGCCGAGAAGCGCGCCATTGCGCTGGCCGCATTGGCCTCCATCGAGGATGGCGAGACGCTGATCCTCGACGCCGGCTCGACCGTCATGGCGCTGGGCATGCTGCTCCGGGGCCGAAAGCTCAGCATCGTCACCAACAATGTCGCGCTGCTGCCGTTCCTGGCAGGCGAGCCGGGCATCGACGTCACCGTGCTGGGCGGCGGCTTGCGGGCCAACAGCATGGGCACGGTCGGCCCGCTCGCCATTGACGCGCTGCGTCGCATCACCGCCGACCGGGTGTTCATGAGCGCCGACGGCGTCGTCGCCGGCCGCGGGCTGTGCGAAGCCAGCCTCGACCAGGTGGCGCTCAAGAGCCTGATGATGGAGCAGGCCCGCGAAGTCGTGGTGCTGGCGGACACGACCAAGCTTGGGCGTTCGGAACAATCGGCCTGGGCGCCGCTGCCGCCCCGCTGGCATCTCGTCACCGACGCACCGGCAACCAGCCGTCAGGTCGCCGCCCTCATCGCGGCCGGCGCGCAGGTCACCACCACCAAGGTGTGATCGTCAGGAATATTCCCGACCTTACCGACAGGCTTCTGGAGCATTTCCCAATCAGATGGAATCATCTGATCGAAGAGGAGTTGCTCCAGTCGATTGAATCTAGAGCACTCATGTGTCGTTCGGATGGTTCCATCCGAACGGAAAGGGCTCTAAGGGTGCGCCATTCCCGCGCCCATCTCCTCGCACAGCCGGGTCGCCTCGTGGCTGACCAGCGTGTGATACATGCCGGCGCTCTTCAGCACGACCTGGGGCGGCCCGTCCTCCGCCAGCTTGCCGTCGCGCAGCATGACGACGCGGTCGAAGTCCCGGATCGTCGACAGCCGGTGGGCGACCGCGATGACGGTGCGTCCGGTGAAGAGCTGGCTAAGGGCTTCGCGGATCGCATCTTCCGCCTCGCTGTCGAGTGCGGACGTCGCCTCGTCCAGTATCAGCAGCGGCGCATCCTTGAGAAAGGCACGAGCGATGGCGATACGCTGGCGCTGGCCGCCGGAAAGCTTGACGCCACGGTCGCCGACCACGGTATTCATGCCATGTGGCAGGTTCTTGATGAAGGGTTCGCAGCGTGCCGCCTTCGCCGCCTCCCAGACCTCGGCATCCGTCGCATCGGGCCGGCCATAGCGGATATTTTCCAGCAACGTGCGGTTCAGCAGTGCCGTGTCCTGTGGCACCACGGCGATGGCATGACGCAGGCTCTCCTCGGTGGCCCGCGCAATGTCGTGGCCGTCGATGAGGATGCGCCCGCTCTTCACATGGTAGAAGCGCTGCAGCAGCGCGATCAGGGTCGACTTGCCGCCGCCCGACGGACCCACCAGGCCGACGCGCTGGCCGGGCTCGATCTCCAGGTCAAAATGATCGAACACCTGCTTGCCGTCGCGATAGCCGAACGAGATGTTCTCGAAGCGGATGCGCGCGCCGTTGGGCACCAAGGCGGACGCCTGCGGATGGTCCTCGAGCTCGTGCGGAGAAAGCAGCGTCGCCAGCGCTTCGGACAGACGCGCCATGTGCTGGGTGACATCGACCAGCGCCACCGCGAGGTCGCGCGTGGCGCTCAGCACCGAGAGACCGAGAGTGCAAACCAGCACCACGTCGCCGGTCGTTGCCCGGCCGGCCTGCCACAGGCTGATCGCCCAGGCGAGCAGCGCCAATGTCATGACCACGACGACGAGGGCGTGGATGAGGCGCAGCTTCTCCAGATAGAGCAGGCTGCGCCGGCGCGCCGTCATCTCCTCGGTCACCGTCGAATCGAAGCGGGAGTGCTCGCGGGCGATGCCGCCGAACGCCCGCACCAGTGCCATGTTGCCGATAACGTCGACCATCTGGCCATCGACCGCCGCGGCCTTGTCGGCGAATGCGTGATGCAGGGGCCGACCCGCGGCGGCGATCCTGAACATCACTAGCATGACGGCGGCCGCGACCACGACGAGCACGCCCGCCATCTCGCCGCTGACCATGGTCAGGAAGGCTATGGCGCCAATGGTGGCGACCAGCGGCGGCAGCACATTCCAGACGAACATGTTCTCGATCTGGAACACGGCGTTCGAGGTCGCGGTAATGCGGCTGGTCAGCACCCCGGGCAAGCGGTCGGCAAAATAGTCCGGCGAGTGGCCGGTGAGGTGCCGAAACAGGTCGGAGCGCAGATCGCCGGTGACGCCGACGAAGGTCGAGCTCGCCCGCCAGCTGGCAACCCGCCACAGCAGATTGTCGGCCGAGACGAGGGAGACGAGCAGGACGAAGGCGATCCAGGGATGGGTCGCCTGCCCACTGCCGACGGCAGCCGGCCCGGCGGACAAGGTGTCCACCAGGAATTTCACGCCGTATTGCGTGCTCACCGAGCACGCCACCGCGCCAAGCACCGCGACCAGGATCACCGTATGGGCGATCGGCCTCCGGCGCAGATAGCGCAGCAGGAATGCGATGGGCCTGTCGGCGTAGTGGCAGAGATCGTCGGCGCGGGTGGAGGTGGGCTGCCGGTTCACCAGCGGCGTTGCCGGCGTGGCGCGGGGAATGCCGGCGGGAAGCACCCAGCCGATGTCTGCATTGCGCTCCAAGACGAGTTCTCCGATGGGCTGATCGAGAGGACGGTCAGGGACGGTACCGGGCGCTTCTTTGCTCGGTGCCGCGATTTTAACTGCGAACCTGGCGATTCGTTGCATCGCAGATGATCAACCGAATGCGCGCGGCCGGCGGCGAAATCATGTATTTCCAATGGCGCGTGGTGAGGTATTCAGGTCAGCGTTAATAAAATCAAGGGCTTGGCGCTGGCGGCGTGCCGGATTGCCGCGGTCCATACTCCGGCCCGCGCGAATGATTTCATCCTAGAGACGAGAAAATGCTGCGCAAGCTGCAGTCGAAATAACCTTTTTACTCCAAAAGTCATTCAACTTTTGCTGAGAATGCTTTGGTTTCCGGCATGGCCAGCGTGACGAGCAGTAGCCCGATCGCTGCCAGCACCGCGAGCGTGGCGAAGGCGCTATAGCTGCCGAAGGAGTCGGCGACATAGCCGGCGAGCGTGGTGCTGATGGAAGCGCCGATGCCCATGGCGCAGCCGACGGCCCCTTGCGCGAGATTGAAATGCCCGCTGCCCCGGGTGAGATCGGCAATGGTGAGCGGCACCAGCACGCCCAACGCCGCCGCGGAGGCGCCGTCGAGGATCTGCACCAGCACCAGCAATTGCGGATCCCCGACCAGCGCGAACAGCAGGCCGCGCATCGCGAGCGCGGCGAAGCCGATGATGAGCAGTGGCCGCCGTCCCCAGCGCGACGCGAAGTGGCCGACGAAGGGCGAGAGCACCGTCACCGTGAATTGCGGCACCACGATCGCCGCGGCGACGATGATGGTGGCGGACTGTGACGAGCGCAGCGTGAGCATGCTCGCCGCCAGCGGCAGCATCGCCGCATTCGCGAGATGGAACATCACCACGCAGGCGGCAAAGATGACGAGCGTCCGGTTGCGGGCGAGTTCGATGAGCCCGGCGGCCGGGAAACCGGTCCGGCCTGGCGCCGTGGTGGGCCGCCGGATGGTCGCGAGGTCGATCTCCGCAGGCCGGATCCGCAGCACGCAGATGATCGCCGGTATCACCAAGGCGGCCGCCAGCAGGAACACCGCATGGTTCGACAGATAATAGCCGGTCGCACCCATCACTGCGGCGGCGATGCCGGTGCCTGCCGAGGCGAAGGCGGCATTGCGCCCCAGCCGCTCGCTGATGCCGCGCTCGCCGACCAGAGCGAGGCTGAGCGAAACCAGAGCCAGGCCGAGCACCAGGCTCGCCGCCGCATGAAGGATACGGGAGGCGAGTACCACCGGGAAGATCGGCCAGAGCGCGAAGGCAACGGCGCTGAGGCCGATGATGACCAGGGAGATCGCCGCCGCCATGCGCAGCGAGCGGATGCGATCGACCAGCGCACCCATCGGGATCTGGCCGATCAGGCTGACCAGGCCGCTGATGGTCAGGACCAGCCCGATGTCGACCTGCGTCCATTTCTGCGATGTGAGATACACGGCGACGAACGCACCGAACCCGGTCTGCACGTCGGCGACGAAGAACACGAACCAGTCGAGGCTGCGACGGCTGCGCGCGGAGACCGGGTGGGCGCGGCCGTCGCCCGCCCCGCCGAGGTTCTCGGCTTGAAACCGATGACGCTCTGTGCCCCCTGTCGCCCGCTCCACCGCGTCCGTCGTCATTACGGATTCGGTACTGGAACCGGGGTCGCCGGCGCGGGTGGCGAGGTGGAGGGCGAAGTCGGCGGCGAAGTCGATGGCATCGCGGCGGGCGTTGCCGGCGGGGGCGGCGCGGTGGTCGTGCCAGCCGTGGGCGCGGCTGCCGCCGTCGCGGTGGGGGGCGCCGGCATCGCGTCGGCACGGCCGACGACGACGACCGGCTCGCCGGGCTTGTAGATCGGCGCCACCCGCAACTGGTCACGCGAGAGTTCGGCGACGACGCGATCCATATTCTCCTTGGCGAAATGCAGCACCCGCCAGTCCACCGCGATCTGACGGCTGCCCACCCCAAGGAACCCACCGAAATCGATGATCGCGGCACGGGTTGTCCCGGCGCGGTCGACGATGACATCGACGATGCGCCCCATATCCTCGCCGTCCGCGCTCTCCACCGGCTTGCCGAGCAGCGTGTCGGCGGTATCGCCATCGATGACCACCGCCGGCGTGCCCATGGTCTTCTGCGCCTTGGCCGCATCGGGCGCGTTCGCTTGCGCCGGCGCGGCCGGCTGCGGTGCAGGAGGTGGCTGGGTCGTGGTGACCGGTTGCTGTGCCGTGGGCGTCGCAGGAGCCGCCGGCTGCGCTGGAACTGTGGGCGATTGGGCGTGCGCCATGTCACAGACGGGCAGAGCGAGAATGCCGCCGGCCCACATGATCAGGGCGAGCCGCGAGATCATGGCGAGCCGCGAGATCAGGGCGAGCCGCAAGCGAGGCGTTGGGATGAAGGCGCTCATTTCTGGTTCCCCTGCCCGGAAAAGCTCATGACCCGCGTCGAAGTTCCCGCGCGCCGGCCTCCTGAGCCACCACGCGGGACACGCGAGATCGTTCCCCCGCGAGGGGAACTAGGGCGCGGGGGAAGGGAAGCAATACCGTGAGGTATGCGCTGTCCGGGCACGGCCCGCCTGCCGGGCGGGCATCGCCAGGCCAGTCCGGCTAGCGTCGTTCAGGGCTTCGCGCGCTTGAACGTGATGAGGACATAGCCCGATCCGCTCTTGGCCTCGAACGCGGGTGGCCGGGCTTTCTTCGGGTCCGGAGCGTTGTCGACGATCGTCAACGTGTCGCCGTCCAGCGCGTAGATTCCCTTCCACGCCTGCCCTTTTGCGGTGCCTTCGGTATTCTCGAAGTCGATGGCCGCGGGCTTCACGTTCGCATCCATGCGGACCGATCCAGCATAGACGAGCTTGCCGTCCCTGGACTGGATGTGGAAGCGGTTGCCGGTGAAAGCGAGTCGATGTCCGACAACGTCCTCGGCCGCCTTGCCGTCGCGCTCCGCCTTTGTCGCCGTCCAGTTGCCTTGCAGGTTCGTCTCGGCCGACGCGGCCGGCTGCCCATAAAAAAGAACAAGCGAGACACTGAAGATCAACCCGCATATCGCGGAGATTAACCTGTGCATACTACGCCTCCCTGGTGGGGTATAAGTGTTCTTCTATGAGCGCAGGATACTTTTTCTGTTCCGAGGAGGGAAGGCGATTGAGAGACCGGGCTCGCCCCCTACTCGACGACCATCACAAAATGAGGATTAGACCAGTGGCTGCCAGCGTCGCCACCCAGATCAGATCGAGATTGATCCATCCACGACGCAGAAACGCCAGGCCCAGCCATTCATAGACCAGACCCGCTATTGCGGCTGTCACGACAAGCATCGCGCCGGTATGCACGGCCACGGCCGCAAGAGAAATCGGCAAGGATCCCGCCGCCATCAGGTCCTGCGCCGGGGAGGCCGAGAGGCATAGCGGGATGATGACCGGGACCAGCATCAGGCCAGCGCCATGGCCGGTCGCCATCATGAACGACCACAGCCCAAGTCCGACCATGCCGGTCTGCATGCCGACCCGCACCCGGTGGCGATGGCCGTAAAGCGCGTAATAGCAGGCCCAGCCCAGGAGCACGATTCCGGCAGCCGGATCAAGAAAGCGTCGATCCAGAACGGTTCCGAGCATCACGACCGCGGCGACGACGACGGCGATCGAAATCGCGTGTCCCACAGCGATCGGGATGAGTGACAGCCACACCACCCGCCGGCTGCGCCGGTTGAACCCGAGCGCGACCGCGAACAACCAGCCCATGGCAGGGTTGATGCCATGGAATGCGCCAAGGCCGGCGAGCACGAGCCAGGGCGATATATCCGTCATCGGCCGTGACCGACTACGCGACCCGCTGCATTACGGGTAGCAATAGGAATCCGACGAGCAATCGCCGCCTTCCAGGCGCACCTGGTGAGGACGATGCCCTTTTGGCCAGTCGACGAAGAAGCGTTCGTCGAATTGGATGCCGCCATTCTCGCCGACATCCAGTTTCACCATCCAGCCGTCGATACCCTCGGGATAGAATTGCGGGTCGATCGCGCCATAAAGCGAGTTGGTGAAATAGACCCGCTTGCCATCCCGGCTGATCTCGACCATTTGCGGGCCGCCATTGAGCGCACCGTTCGGTGCCTTGGGATGGGACGCCTTCGAGACGATGCCGCCGATGCGGACCTTGCCGGCGAGCTTCGGGTTCATCGGGTCCGACACGTCATATTGCAGCATGTCGCCAGTGCCCCAGCACGACACGTAGAGGAAACGGTCGTCCATCGACAGGTCAATATCGGTGACGAGCGGCGGAACCGCCTTGAAGCCCTTCAGCAATGGCGGCAGGTCGTCCGCATCGGCTGGCTCGGCGGGAATATCGATGACCTTCTTGACCGCCCACTTGTCGCCATCGCGATACCAGGTCCAGATCGACGAGGACAGATCCTTCAGGCAGATCACGCAGCCGACGAACCCGTAGGCCTTGGTCGGATCATGAGCGGGCCGCAGCTCGAACACGAGCTGATATTCCTCGCCCAGATCGATTTCCTGCAAATGCTTGCGCGTGTGCAGATCCCAGAAATGCAGCCGGCGTCCGTACTGGCTGCCGAGCAGGATTTCGGGAACGAGGCCATTCTCGAAAGTATCCGGCGTTCCCCATTCGCTCGTCACCATCGTGTCGTGGCCGAGGTGCCACCAGAAATCGTAAGCCAGCTCCTGAGGACCTCGATTGATCTCCCATTTGCCGAGGACATTGAAGCTCTCCGGATCCAGCAGGAAGATCCCGCCGGGCCGCTTGCCTTCGGGATTGCCGAGTGCGTTGACGTAGATGCCTTCCGGTCCGCAGTGGATGGTATGCAGCCGGGAATAGCCGGCCTTCTCGATGACTTCTTCGGGTTCGATCACCTTCACGATCTTCGGGTTCCGAGGATCGGGCCTGGTGTCGATGATGTGCAATCGTGAAGAGCGAAGGCCCGGCACGACGAGATAGCGTCGTTCCATATGCGGGTGCGGGGCGTTCGGGCACAGGCAGGACGAGCACGCATTCCAGCCGAAATGATGAAGCTCATCGCCGACATTCGGCATGTCGACCTGTGCGACGATCCGCGAGTAGCTCGCGGAGTTCGGGTCGACGTCGACCACGGCGATTGCGTCGGGTTTCTTGCGGTCCGGATCGAAGGCCGCGACATAGGCCAGGCTTTCGCTCGGCGCCTTGGCCGCCATCCTCGGCGAGGGATAAAACGAGGGATCGGGTTGCCACGTTGCCATGCTCATCCTCCCTGGTTGCCGCGACCCCCGGCCGCGACTGGGAATAGGCTAAGCCCGCTGCAAGAAAATGTCGCGCAGACATTCATCCTCGCTTGCAACGCCCGGATGCCTACTCCCCCGCACCCCTCCGCAGCGCCGCCGGCCCCAGCTTCTTCAATTCCCCAACCGATCGCAGCCCCATCAACCCCAGCGTGATGTCCACCTCTTCCGCGAGGTGGCGGATGATCCGCGCGACCCCCGCCTCCCCGGCCGCGGCCAGCCCATATGCATAGGCCCGCCCCAGCAGCACACCCGACGCGCCGAGCGCGAGGGCCTTGACGATGTCGGCGCCGCGGCGGAAGCCGCTGTCGATCAGCACCTCAAGCCCGCCATCGACCGCCTCGACGATCTCCGGCAGCACCGAGATGGTCGAGGGGGCGCCGTCGAGCTGGCGGCCGCCATGGTTGGAAACGATGATCGCGTCCGCCCCCGCCTCGCGCGAGCGCACCGCGTCCTCGGCTCCGAGTATGCCCTTCAGCACCAGTCTGCCGGTCCAGCGCTGGCGCAGCCAGTCGACGTCGGCCCAGCTCAGTTTCGTGTCGATGCGCCGCGAGACATTGGCGGCCTGCTCCAGCACGCCGGTGCCGAATTCCGGCCGGTGCGCCAGCGCGCCCATCCGCGGCACCCCAGTGCGCAGCATGTCGAGGCACCAGCCGGGCTTGGCGAGCAGCCGCGTGGCGAGGCCTGGTCCCACCCGCGTCAGCGAGCGAAAGCCGTTGCGCACATCGCGCTCGCGCACCGAGGTGATGGCGGTGTCAACGGTGAGATAGAGCGTGTCGATCCCCGCCGCGCGCGCCTGGTCGAGCAGTTCGTCCATGATGGCGCGATCGCTCAGCACATAGAGCTGGAAGTGCAGTGGCCCGCTGGTCGCGTGTCGAAGCTCGGCAAGCGAGGCGATGGAGAAGGTCGAGAGGCACAGCGGCACGCCGGCGGCGTGCGCGGCCCGCGCTGCCGCGATTTCGCCGTGCCCGGCATAGAGCCCCAGGAAGCCGACCGGGCCGAGCATGAAGGGCAAGGCGTGGTCTGCGCCGAGGAAGCGGGTGGTGAGGTCGCGCTGCGAGACATCGACCAGCACCCGGGGGCGCAGCGTCCAGCGCCCGAAATCGCGGCGATTGGCGCGCAGCGTCTCTTCGTCGAAGGCGCCGCCGTCGATATAGTCGAACATGATGCGCGGCAGCCGGCGCCGGGCGGCCTGCCGCGCATCCTCGACATTCACCAGCTTCATGGCGGCAGCCCCTCAATGTCGATCCGGCATAGCGGGATCGACGGCGTCGAGGAAGTCGGTGACCACATCGCTGCCTTCGACGGGCGGGCAGCCAACCATCACCGCAATGGCGAAGCCGATCAGCGAGGAAATCGGTGTGTGCGTCGCTGCCCCGGCACGCAGATTCATCACCAGCGTCGGGCACAGGAACAGGGCGAGCCGCAGCACCTCGCGCCAATCGTCCGCCAGCAGGCCGCGTTGCTTCAGCGTGGCAAGCAGCGGCCGCCACACACTGTCCGCCTTGGCGGCGAGCAGATCGCGCCGCACCGGTGACAGCGCCCAGTCGGTCTCGACCATCAGCCGATCCCCCTCGACGCGGGCCGAGGCCGTGAAGCGCTCCGTGGCGAGAGCGGGATCGTAGAGCCAGAACGGATGGGCGAAGATGTTGTGGAAGGTCGCCTTCACCTCGGCCAGCAGCGCCGGCACGCTGGAGCCGGCGAAGGCCGGATCGAACAGCGCGAGCGCGGCGCCTCCCTCGCGCTCCTCGTACCAGACATTGGCGTTGTGCGCGTCGCCATGCGCGACCACGCCACCGCAATCGGCCAAACGCTCCGGGGTGAGCCGGGCATGGGCGCGCGCGAACAGCTCACGAAGCGTCCGGCTGTAAGGCCGGCCATTGATGACGAAGCCGAGCCCGGCGAATTCCTCCCAGTCGAGCACCACGCCGGGAAAGCGGAAGCTCTTGCCGACATAGAAATCCGCCAGCCGCCCGCCGGGGAAGCGCCCGGTGTGGCGATCCACCAGCCGCTCATGGAACAGCCGGTGGATCGGCTCGGCCGCAACCTCGCTCGGCGAGACTTCATGCAGCGTGCCGAGATAGACCGCGGCGAGCTTCGCCCCGAGCGCCCGCTCGGCCGCCACCGCCCGGGCCCGACGCGCCGGGTCGTCGGCAAGATCGAGCTCGCGCAGCACGTCGGAGAAGCGCGGCTGGTGGCGCCGGCGATAGATCAGGATCTGCTCGCCCGGCGAGGTGGAGACGTGCAGCGGCTGGTCCACCGGCAGGCCGGCCCTGGCGAGAATGTCGGCGCGGTAATATTCCCCCGCCATCGCCTCCTCGCCTTCCTCCTGGTGGAACTTGAAGAAGAAGGCCCCTCGCTCGCTCTCGATGAAGCCGTTGAGCGAATTGAGGCTGTAGCGGTCGAGATTGATCCGTACCGTCTGTGCCTCCAGGCCGAACAGGTCGCGCAACAGCTCGGCAAGACGGCGCTCCGCTGCACCGGCATCGGACGCGGCGAGCGCGCGGATCTCGGCAGTGCGGCTCGGCGCCGTCATGACGGGCGCACGATGGTCTTGAGCCCCCTCGCCTCGCCGGCAATCAGCCGATCATAGGCGGCCGGCACCTCGTCGAGCGTGATCTGCCGGTCGACAAGGCGCGCCAGATCGCCGGCGAGCGGGCCGAGCAGGGCGACCGCCTCCGACAGCTCATCGGCGAAGGCGTGGCAACCGATGAGCGCGATCTCGCGCTCGACCAGCAGATTGGGATCGAGCGGCAGGCTTCCATGATAGATGCCGACCAGGGCAATGGTGCCGCCGGCCCCCATTGCCCCGACCAGCTGACCGAGCGCCGCGACATTGCCGGTCGCCTCGATGGCGGCGAGGGGGGCATCGGTGTCGCCGATCACCGCTGAATCGAGCGCGACGACGCGCCCGCCGGTCACCTCGGCGACGAGGCCCGCGCGGTTCGCATTGCGGTCGGCAATGAACAGCGGCCCGCCATGACGCTTGCCCAGAACCAGTGCGGCGAGGCCACCGATCGGCCCGCAGCCGACCACCAGCACTGGCTGGCCCGGGCGGGCACTTAGCCGGCTCACCGCATGCAGTGCCACGGCGAGCGGTTCCGCCATCGCCGCCACCGCCGGATCGATGCCGGCCGCGACAGGCAGCAGCAGCCGCGCCGGGAGCACGATCTCCTCGGCGAACCCACCATCGCAGGCCTCGCCGACGAAGCCGAGGCGGCGACACAGCTGTTGCCGGCCAGCGCGGCAGGCGGCGCACGCCCCGCACCAGAAGCGGGAATCCGCCACGACATGGTCGCCGACCTTGAACCCCTCCACCGAGGGATGGATGGCGCTGACGATGCCGGTCAGCTCATGCCCGGCGATGGACGGCGCGCGGGTGATCCATTGGCCGGTGCGGTAATTATGCAGGTCCGAGCCGCAAATGCCGGCCGCGGTGACGGTGAGGCGCACCCAGCCTGCGAGCAAGTCGCCCGGCGCGGCGACCTCCTCGACGCGCAAATCGCCGGCCTTGTAGAGACGCACCGCCTTCATCGCCCAGCTCTCTTCACACCGTCAGCTTTTGCGCGCCATCAGCCCGTCGCGGACTTCCGACACCGCATTCTCGTGTGCGCTGAAGCCCTCATAATGCGCGAGCCGGCGGGCGTGGCCAGCCAGTTCGGGATAAGCCGCGGAGGTGACGTAGCCCACCGAGGAGCGCTTGAGGAAATCCGTCACCGAGAGCGGCCCATAGGTGCGCGCCCAGCGGCTGGTCGGCAGCACGCAGTTCGGCCCGAGCACGAAATTGCCGATGGTCACCGGTGTGTGCGGCCCCATCAAAATCTCCGCCGCATTGGTGATGCGGCCGAGATGCACGAACGGCTCGGTCGAGAGCAATTCGAGATGCTCCGGCGCGTAGTCGTTCACGAAGCGATAGCTCTCCTCCAGCGAGGGCGTCAGCACGATCCCGCCGAACGGGCCGGTAAGCACGGTACGGGAGAAGCCGACGCGCTGTTCGGTCATGCGCGCCCAATGGCCGGGCAGCGCCGCGCGCGCCTCTTCCGCAACGCGGCGGCTGTGCGTCACCAGATAGGCCGAGGAATCCGGGCCGTGCTCGGCCTCGATCAAGAGGTCAAGCGCCGCGAGCGCGCCGTCGATGCTGTCATCGGCGAAGATCAGCGCCTCCGAGGGACCGGCAGGCAGGCCGGTATCCATCACGTCGGAGAGCAGGCGCTTCGCCGCCACCAGCCATGGGCTGCCGGGGCCGACGATCTTGATCGCGGCCTTGACCGTCTGCGTGCCATAGGCCACCGCCGCCACCGCCTGCGCGCCGCCGCATTTGTACACCGTCTCGACCCCGGCGAGCCGGGCGGCGACCAGCGTCGCGGCATCGACCGAGCCGTCCGGCGTCGGCGGCGTGACGATGGACACGCTGGGTACGCCGGCCACCACCGCCGGCACCGAAGTCATCATCGTCACGGACGGGAACGCGCCCTTGCCGCGCGGCACATAGAGCGCCACGGAATCGATCGGGGTCCAGCGGTCGCCGGCAAAGGCACCGGGGCGCACCTCCTTCAGCCACATCGGCTCGGGGCGCTGCTCCTCATGGAAGGCGCGGATATTGGCGATGCCGTAACGGATCGAGGCGATCACCTCCGGCTCCACCGCGCTGAAGGCGGCCTCGAACTCCTGTTCGCTCGCCTTCAGCGTGTCGGGCGTCACCGCGGCGCCGTCGAGATCGCGGCCGAACCGGGCAAGCGCGACGTCCCCCTCCAGGCGCACCGCCTCGATGATGGGGCGCACCTTCTCCATGAAGCTCGAGAGGTCGGCTTCCGAGCGTCGCAACAGCTTTGCCCGCGCAGCGGCGTCGAGCGTGGCGAGTTCATGGAAATTGCAGACGTCGGACATTGCGAGGCCCCGGAATGCGTGAAGGTCCACCGGCAATATGTATAGGCATATCGAACCCGGGCGTGAGACCAAAACTTCGGCGACGGCTGCCCATTCGACAGGCGTTCAGACGGAGGCGAGGAAGCCGCCATCCACCGCAATGCACTGGCCCGTAATGTAGGCGGAGGCATTGGCGGCGAGGAAGATCGCGGCGCCGCGCAGATCATCGAGGTCGCCGAAGCGCTGCATCGGGATCTTCGCCAGCATGCCCGCCTGCCAGCCTTCGTTCTCGTAGAACACCTCGGTCATGGCGGTGCGGAAATAGCCCGGCGCGATGGCGTTGACCCGGATGCCGAGCGGCGCCCACTCGGCGGCAAGCGCCCGCGTCATGCCGAGCAGGCCGGTCTTCGACGAGCCATAGGGCACCGCTGTGGGAATGCCGACCTCGGAGGTGAGCGAGCACAGATTGATGATGGCGCCGCCGGTGCCGTCGCGGCTCATGCGCCGCGCCGCCGCCTGCGCCACGAAAAAGGCACCCTTCAGATTGGTGTCGAGAATGCCGTCCCACAGCGCCTCCTCCACCTCCAGCGACGGGCAGACCTGCTCGATGCCGGCATTGTTGATGAGGATGTCGAGACCGCCCAGCCGCTCGGCCGCTTCTTCGACGCCGGCGCGGCAGCGCGCGACATCGGTGACGTCGAGCGCGACCGGCACCGCCTTGCGCCCCGCGGCGCTGACAGCCTCGAGCACCGCATCGAGTGAGGTGACCCCACGCGCCGTGACCGCCACATCGGCACCCGCCGCCGCCAGCGCCTCGGCGATGGCCCGGCCGATGCCGCGGCTGGCGCCGGTGACGAGGGCTTTGCGTCCGCTCAGATCGAACAGGGAATTCACCGACACCACATCCTCCACGCGCTGCGGCGCTTCACAAGACCACGCCCGCCCGCTCCCCGCCAAGGCAACATAAGGGCCGTGGCTCCCGGGCCGAGAGGAATTGGGGCTTGGTTGCTCAGCTCGCCGGGCGAGCGGAAGATAGGCTTTTTCGCTATCAATAACCGATTCATATTGAGAGTTGGCCGGCTCCGTTGTATCTCCCTTTCACAAACGCCAAAGAGGACCGACGCATGGAGGCTCCGCGCTACCCCCACGACAAGGTCGCGGATTTCGCCACGCGGGTGTTCTCAGGGCTTGGCCTGCCAGAGGCCGATGCGCGCAGCATCGCCGACGATCTGGTCGAGGCGGACCTGCGCGGTCTCGCCTCGCATGGCGTCGCCCGCATCCCGATCTATTCGCGCCGAATCCGCGAAGGCGTCATCAATCCCACGCCGGACATCACCGTCGAGGAGGTCACGCCGGTCGCCAGGCTGGTGAGCGGCGATGACGGCATGGGCTTCATCGTCGCCCATCGCGCCATGGAAGAGGCGATAGGGATCGCAAAGACCTTTGGCGTCGGCCTCGTTGCGGTGAAGCGCAGCACGCATTTCGGCATGGCGGCGCTCTATGTGCAGCAGGCGATGCGCGCCGGCCAGATCGGGCTCGCCTTCACCACCTCCTCGCCGGCTTTGCCGGTGTGGGGCGGACGCTCGGTCTTCCTCGGCGCCGCGCCGCTCGCCGTCGGTGCCCCCGGCCAATCGGGACCAGGCTATCTGCTGGACATGGCGATGACGGTGATCGCGCGCGGCAAGATCCGGCTCGCCGCGCAACGCGGCGAGCCCATCCCTGAGGGCCTCGCGCTCGATGCCGAAGGCAACCCGACCACCGACGCTAAGAAGGCGTTCGAGGGCGTATGCCTGCCGATGGGCGGACCCAAGGGCGCGGCGCTGTCGATGATGATGGACGTGCTCGCCGGCGTCTTCACCGGCTCGGCCTTTGGCGGCGAGGTGCGCAGCCTGTATTTCGATTTCGAGGCGCCGCAGGATGTCGGGCATCTCCTGGTGGCGCTCGATCCCGGCCTGTTCGTCGGCGACGCCTTCGGCCCGCGCATGGACGAACTGGCGGCACGGGTGAAGGAGTTGCCGCGCGCCGCCGGCTTCGACGAGATCATGATGCCGGGCGAGCCGGAGGACCGGCGCGCGCAGGACAACCGCCAGCGCGGCATCGTGATCACCGAGGACGTGATGGCGCAACTGCGCGAGGAAGCCGATCGCTTCGGCGTCGCGCTGTTCGTCTGAGGTCTTTAGATGACAGCCCGCCCCCGCATCGCGCTCATCCACGCCACCCCGGTGGCGATGGCACCGATCCAGGCCGCCTTCGCGGCTGACTGGCCGGAAGCGGAGCTCACCAATCTGCTGGACGATTCACTGTCGATCGATCGCGCCCGGTCGAAAGAGATGACGCCAGAACTGACCGACCGGATCGTCGATCTCGCCCGCCATGCCAGGCGCACCGGCGCGGACGCCATCCTCTATACCTGCTCGGCCTTCGGCGCCGCCATCGATCAGGCGGCGCGCGAGTTCCTCATTCCGGTGCTGAAGCCGAACGAGGCGATGTTCGAGACCGCGTTCGCGGCCGGCGCGCGCATCGGCATGCTCGCCACCTTCCCGCCGGCCGTCGCCAGCATGGAGGAGGAGTTCGCAGCCGATGCCCATCGGCTGGGATGTGCCGTGACGCTTAGGACGGTGCTCGCCGCCGGCGCCATGGATGCGCTGCGCGGTGGCGACGCTGCGACCCACAATCGGCTGGTCGCCGAGGCAGCAGTGGGTATGGGCGATGTCGATGTCGTCATGCTGGCGCACTTCTCCACGGCGCAGGCCGAGCCGGCGGTGGCGGCACGGATCGCCGTGCCGGTGCTCACCTCGCCGCGCTCGGCGATTGCCAAATTGCGCCCGCTGCTCGCGGTGTAGATGCCGAGCGCCTTCCATAGATAGGGATCTGGTCGGCAAAGGCCGCGGCGTCCGAGTGCGCCGCCTTAAGAGCCGGTCCCGGTGAGATACGGGCCGCGCTGCAGCGGCTCCTTCTCGGTAATGGCGCCGACGATATGCCGGCGCATGAAGTGCGAGGCGTCGAGATTGTCGCCGCGCTCGATCAGGCCAATGATTTCCAGATGCTCGCGGCATTGCAGATGCAGCCGCTCGCGCCGCACCATGGAGCGATACTCCAGCAGCTTGCGGGTACGGTTGAGCCGTATCAGCGCCTGGTGCAGGAACGGATTGCCCGACATGCGCAGTATTTCCTCGTGGAACTGCGAATTGAGGGTCATCAGCCGCTCGGCCGGCAGGCGCTCGATATCACCATTGAGCAGCACTTCCTGGATGCGCTTCTGTTCTTTGAGCGCGGCCCAATCGATCTGGAAGGTCGGCTCCAATAGCCCGGGAGGTTCGATGATGCTGCGGCAGCGATAGATCTGCTCCAGTGCTTCCGGCGTCTTCGCCACCGGCAGGAAGCGCCAGCCATAGCCCTGCTTGCGCTCGGCCCAGCCCTCATTGGTGGCGCGATTGAGGATGTCCATCAGCTCGGACTTGGTGAGGGCATAGCGGGTACGCAGGAAATGCTCCGTCACCTCGTCGGGTATCGCATCCTTCAGCCAGTCCTCGGCGAGGCGATAATAGCTCTCGGGCGCGTCGACCGGGCGCGCGGCCTCCAGTTCCTCGGGGCTCGGCCCAGCGGTCTCGCGCACGAAGAAGCCGCGATTGGGATGCTTCAGCAGCGCGCCCTGCTCGGCGAGGTTCTGCAGCGCTTCCCGCACCGGAGAACGCGATACGCCGAAGCGGTCCGCCAGCTTCTGCGTGCTGAGATGGGCGTCCGGCGCGAATTCCCCGGCGAGGATCATGTTCCGGATTTCGTGCGACAGCCTTTCGGTCAGACGGTTGGCGGCCATGCATCTCTCGTGAGGTCGGTCGAACGACGGATTGCTTCCATAAAGGAAAGCAAGCGGCGCCTTCAAGTCGGTTCGCCCATAGGCGTACAGATACGCAGGAAAGCCAATTTTTCGGACGATTGCGCGCAAATTGCAATCGCGCCGCCGGTCTGCCCCACATCATTGAATTTGTGGAGCCTATAGGTTCACCCGAATGACGTTGCCGTCAATCTCAATTGGATTTTTAGATTGACAAATCCATGATGTTTGACGCCTCATAGCGACGGGACAACCGCGTAGCCCACCTGGCATCGGCGGTCGCGGCTGGAGATCATGGATGAAACTGGCAGTACTTCCCGGCGACGGCATCGGGCCGGAAATCTCGGCGTCTGCGATTGAGGTGCTGAACCATCTCGACCGGATCATCCCGCTGGGCTTCAGCTACGAGACCCATGAGGTCGGCCTGGCGCGCCTGAAGGCCGACGGCACCACCTTCCCGGATTCTGTGCTGGAAGCGTGCCGCGCCGCCGACGGCATCATCCTCGGCCCGGTGTCGCATTCCGACTACCCGGCGCGCGCAGAAGGCGGCATCAATCTCTCCGCCGACCTGCGGGTGCGGCTCGATCTCTACGCCAATATCCGACCGGCCAAGTCGCGCCTGGGCCTGCCGCATTGGGGCCGGACGCCGATGGATCTCGTCATCGTCCGCGAGAATACCGAAGGCTTCTATTCCGATCGCAACATGTATTGGGGCATCGGCGAATTCATGCCGAGCCCGGACATGGCGCTCTCGGTGCGCAAGATCACCGCGCAGGGTTCCTCGCGCATCGCGCGGATGGCGTTCGAGCTGGCCCGCGAACGGCGCAGCAAGGTCACCGCGGTCCACAAGGTGAACGTCATCAAGGTGTCGGAGGCGCTGTTCCTGCGCGAAGTGCGCAAGCTGGCGGAGGAATTCCCGGACGTCGCCTATGACGAGCAGCTGATCGACTCGATGGCCGCGCTGCTGGTGCGCGACGCCCAGCGCTACGACGTCATCGTCACCACCAACATGTTCGGCGACATCCTGTCCGACGAGGCGGCCGAGCTTTCCGGCAGCCTCGGCCTCGGCGGCGCGATCAATGCCAGCGACGTGCATTGCATGGCGCAGGCGCAGCATGGCTCCGCCCCCGACATTGCCGGCCAGGACAAGGCCAATCCGGTATCGCTGATCCTGTCTGTCGCCATGCTGCTCGGCTGGCTGGCGCGCAAGCATGGCCGCCGCGACCTCGCCCGGGCGCAGGAACTGATCGAGCGGGCGGTCGATACGCTCGCCGCCGACACGGCGACGCGCACCGCTGATCTCGGCGGCAAGCTCGGCACAAGGGCCTATACGCAGGCACTGTGCGAGGAGATCAGCCGACTGGGCGCCATGGCGCCGGCATGAGCGCCGGCGGCATGGAGATCGTTCTACGGGATAATCTTTTTACGCCAACAAAATCAAAAATCACGACGGACCGGCGAACATCGAAGCCTGAGATAAACGCCGGATTTCCTCGGAAAGTGAAATCTGCCAAGCGCCTTCAATGATTGACGATCTGGATTTTAACGACTTATAATCCAATAAATAATGGCAAAGCGTGAAAACATGCTGCCAAGAGGAAACGCCAGTCAAGGAGATATCCATTGCTGGGGAACCGAGCCGAATTGGGCGGCGCGGCCGTCGTTACGGCAGTCGCGGCCTTCTTTCTCTATTTCAGTTTCCAGATCCAGGAGCCGATGACCGGCGACCCGCTGGGGCCGAGATGGCTGCCGATAGTGCTGTCCTCGTTCATCCTGGCGCTCGGGCTCATGCAGTGCTGGATCGCGCTGCGCGAACCGGCCGATGCCCATGACCAGCTCATTGCCCATGCGCCCACCGGCCATGCCGGCCTCGGCATGGTGATCATCGCCTCGCTGCTGACGCTCGCTTATGCCGGCACGCTGGAATTGCTGGGCTATGCGCTGGCGACCGTGCTGTTCGCGATCATCGCCTATTTCGTCTGCGGACGCCGCTCGCTGCCGATGGCGATCGTCTCCGGCGCGGCCATGGCCGCCTGCTTCTATCTGCTGTTCGTCTTCGGCCTGCAGACCGCGCTGCCCACCGGCACCATCTTCGGAGGCCTGTGATGGACGGAAGCGTCATTTCCGGCCTGATGTTCGGCTTCTCCGAAGTCCTGTCCTCGCCGACCAATCTCGCCATGATCGCGCTGGGCTGCGTGCTGGGCACCTGGATCGGCATGATGCCCGGCATCGGCCCGCCCGCCGGCATCGCTTTGTTGCTGCCCTTCACCTATGGGCTCAATCCCACCGCCGCGCTCATCCTGTTCAGCGGCATCTATTTCGGCGCCATGTATGGCGGCTCGATCTCCTCGATCCTGATCAACATGCCCGGCGACGCCGGCTCGGTGATGACGACGCTCGATGGGCATCCCATGGCCCGCAAGGGCCGTGCCGGGGCCGCGCTGGTGATATCGGCGGTGGCCTCCTTCGTCGGCGGCACCATCAGCATCCTCGGCCTCACCTTCCTCGCCACCTAT
Organism: Starkeya sp. ORNL1; assembly: GCF_012971745.1. Classification (NCBI taxonomy): domain Bacteria; kingdom Pseudomonadati; phylum Pseudomonadota; class Alphaproteobacteria; order Hyphomicrobiales; family Xanthobacteraceae; genus Starkeya; species Starkeya sp. ORNL1. Next base: position 4,309,662 of record NZ_CP048834.1, on the reverse strand, counting down.
CTCGCGCGCGTCGCCGTCGGCTTCGGGCCGGCGGAGTATTCCGCGCTGATGGTGCTGTCGCTGGTCGGCACCGCCTCCTTCATTGATGGCACCGTGGTCAAGGGGCTGATCGTCGTCAGCTTCGGCCTGCTGCTCGGCACGGTCGGCATCGATCTGCAGACCGGCTCCACCCGCTTCACCTTCGGAATGGCCGAACTCTATGACGGTGTCTCCTCGATCGCCGTCATCGTCGGCATTTATTCGATCTCCGAGGCGTTGGAAGGCATTCGGCGCTATTACAATGGCGAGGTCGATACCTTCGCCCAGGTCGGCCGCCTGATGATGTCGCGCGAGGAATGGGTGCGCTCGCGCTGGGCGATGGTGCGCGGCTCATTCGTCGGCTTCTTCACCGGCATCCTGCCGGGCCACGGCGCTACCATCGCCACCTTCGTCTCGTATACGGTCGAGTATCGTATCAGCAAGCACAAGGAAGAGTTCGGCAAGGGCGCGCCGGAAGGCGTCGCCGGGCCGGAGGCGGCGAATAACGCCGCAGCCTCCGGCGCCATGGTGCCGTTGCTGACGCTTGGCATCCCTGGCTCCGGCACCACCGCGGTGATGCTCGGCGCGCTGCTGATCTACGGCATCCAGCCCGGCCCGAAACTGTTCGAGCAGCATCCCGACATCGCCTGGGGTGTGATCGCCAGCCTCTATGTGGCGAATGTCGTGCTGGTCATCCTCAATATCCCACTGGTCGGCTTCTTCGTCCGGCTGCTGAAGGTGCCGCCGCTGACGCTCAATCTCGGCATCATCGTGCTGGCCATCTCCAGCGTCTACATCATCAATCTCAGCGTGCTGGAGACCGGCATATCGGTGGCGTTCGGCATCATCGGCTACGCCATGCGCCGGCTCGCCTATCCGATAACGCCGCTGATCCTCGGCCTCGTGCTGTCACCCTTGCTTGAGCAATCGACCCGGCAGGCGCTGACACTGGCCGGCGGCAGCTGGTGGGGCGTGGTCTCGCATCCAATCGTCGCGGTGCTGCTCATCGCCTCGGCCATCCTGCTGCTGGCCGCCATTGTCGGGCCGCTGATCTCGAAATTCGGCCAGCACACCAGAGAAGCAATCGAAAAGGCAGAAACAGAAGCCGTCGAAAAGGCGTGAAAAGCGCCATCACAGGGAGGAGCGGAACCATGAAGTCACTTGTAATCGCAGCCGGCCTTGCATTGCTCGCGGCAGGGGCGCCGGTAGAGGCCGCAGATACGCCTTTCTCGCAGCTCCAGATCATCGTCGGCGCCACGCCGGGCGGCGGCTTCGACCTTACCGCCCGCGCGGTGGAGAAGACGCTGCTGGCCGAGAAGCTGGTCACCGTGCCGACCGTCGTCGAAAACCGGCCGGGTGCCGGCGGCGCCGTCGCCTGGGCTTCGATGAACCGATTTGCCGGCAATCCATCCTATATCTCGCCAATGTCGGCGGCGATGATCTCGGCGGACCTGCAGAACGTCGCGGGCGTCAAGCTGGAGGAATTCACCCCGCTCTCGATGCTCGTCACCGAGGATCTGTGCATCGGGCTGAATCCGAAGGGGCGCATCAAGACCATCCAGCAGCTGGTCGAGGAGATGAAGAAGGATCCCGAGCAGGTCCGGCTCGGCTTTTCCACCGCCATCGGCACCCAGAACCACATTGCGATCGCGCTGCTGGCCGAGGCGATCGGCGTCGACATCAAGAAGCTGCGCACCGCGGTGTTCAAGTCCGCGGGTGAATCCACCGTGGCGCTGCTCGGCAACAATATCGACGTGTCGGTGTCGGGCCTCGCCACCTACGCGCCCTACCAGCAGAGCGGCGAGCTGAGCTGCGCGGCGATCGCCTCCGAGAAGCGCGCGGCGGCGCCTTACGACAATATCCCGACGCTGCGCGAGCTCGGCATTCCCGTGGCCTACAGCTCCTATCGCGGCTTCATCGCTCCGAAGGGCCTGTCGCCCCAGAACATCAAATACTGGGAAGACACCATCAGCAAGATGCGCCAGAGCCAGACCTGGAAGGACCTGGCCAAGCAGAACCTCTGGAGCGACTACTACATGAACAGTGCCGACATGCAGAAATTCCTTATCGAGGAACGCGCAAAGACGAAAGAGATACTGACCAAGCTCGGCATTATCAGCGGGTAGAGCGGCGTTCTGCCGCCAATCTATATTCGAATTCCTGATGAAAGGTAAGAAGATGGCTCTCGACAGCCTTGAACGTGCCCCAGCGATCGCCAAATCGTTCAGTCCGAGCGACGCCAACGTCCTGGCGATCGCCGAACCCGGCGATTACCGGCGCGATCCGACCCGCTGGGGCAGCGAGGAGGTGGCGGCTCAATTCCCGGGCTTCCAGCATCTGGAAGTGCGCACGCGCGGCGCTACGATCCGGCTTCGCCATGGCGGTTCCGGGCCGCCCTTGCTGCTGGTCCACGGCAATCCCGAGAACCATGTGTGCTGGTACAAGGTCGCCGCGGAACTCGCGAAGGATTATCACGTCATCCTTCCTGACCTGCGCGGCTATGGTGACAGCTCACTTCCCGAGCCCGGCGAGAACCACATCAATTACAGTTTTCGGGCAATGTCCGAAGACCTGATCGATGTCATGGACATGTTCGGCTACGACAAGTTCTTCATCGCCGGCCATGATCGCGGCGGGCGCACCACCTACCGGCTGTGCCTCGACCATCCGGAGCGGATCCGCAAGGTCTGCCTGATGGACATCATCCCCAATTCCTTTGTGTGGACCAACATCACCAAAAGCTGGGTGGTGGGCACGTGGCACTGGGGATTCATGGCGCAGCCGGCGCCCTTCCCCGAGCGGCTGATCAGCGCCGTGCCGGCGGAATACTTCATCAAGAGCCGCATGGTGATCCGCGGCGGCACCGGTCTCGGCTTCCTGACCGACCTCGCCATCAACGAATATATCCGTTGCTACACGCTCAAGACCATCACCGGCTCCTGCAATGACTACCGGGCGACGGCGACCTGCGACTACGACATGGACATGGCGGACAAGGACACTAAGACCGACCTGCCCCTCATGCTGATCTGGGGCGCGCGCGGCCATAGTCCGGACCGCGCCAAGAAGTTCATGGATATCTGGCACAGCTTCGCGACCAATATCGAGCACGCCGAAGGCCTGAACTGCGGGCACTATATCCAGGAGGAAGTGCCGGAGATCATCATCGAGAAGTATCGCAACTTCTTCGTCTGATCCGGCAGCAATCCGGGCAGCGCTGACGCTCCTCTATCCGGGCGTCAGCGCATCCTGCCTCATCGCCATAGACATCGGGTCGAGCAGTTCTTCCAGCGTCACAGGATCGATGGCGAGCGAAGCCGCCACATCCTTGACGGTTCGTCCCGACCGCAGCGCTTCCTTGGCGATCTCGGCGGCACGCCCATAGCCGACCACCGGTACCAGGGCAGTCGCCAGCGAGATGCTGCCTTCCGCTCCGGCCCGGCAGCGTTCGACATCCGCTTCAATGCCACGGACGCAGCGCTCGGCAAGATTGGTCATGGCGCGGCCGAGCAGCCGCATCGAGGTCAGCAGATTGTAGGCGATCAGGGGCTCGAACGCGTTCAGCTGCAGCTGGCCGCCCTCGGCCGCCATGGTCACGGCGAGGTCGTTGCCGATGATCTGGTAGCAGACCTGGTTCACCGATTCCGGAATGACGGGGTTGACCTTGCCTGGCATGATCGACGAGCCGGGCTGAACCGGCGGCAGGCGGATCTCGCCGAGACCGCTGCGCGGCCCGCTCGACAGCAATCTGAGATCGTTGCAGATCTTCGAAAGCTTCACCGCGATCCGGCGGAGGATGCCGGAGAAATTGACGAAGGCGCCGGTGTCCCAGCTGGCTTCCATCAGATTGCCGGCGGCAATGAGCGGCAGGCCGGAGATCTGCGACAGCTCGGCGATCGCGCGCTGCGCATAGGCGCGTGTCGCATTGACCCGCGTGCCCACAGCCGTGCCGCCGAGGTTCACTTCCCGGAAGAAGCAGGCGACCTCCTCCAGCCGCGCGGTGTCCTCGGTCAGCGTCGCGGCGAACGCCTCGAACTCGAGGCCAAGCGTGATCGGCACCGCCTCCTGCAACTGCGTGCGGCCGATCTTGACCGTCGTCGAGAATTCGCGCGCCTTGCTCTCGAAAGCCGCGATGAGCGCCGCAAGCGAGGCCTGGAGCTCGGAACAGCTGAGCATGATCGCCAGTCGGACCGCCGTTGGATAGACGTCATTGGTCGACTGCGACATGTTCACGTCGTCATTGGGATGAACCGTCAGGTATTCGCCACGCGGCCGGCCGAGATGTTCCAGCGCACGATTGGCGATGACCTCATTGGCGTTCATGTTGGTCGAGGTGCCGGCGCCGCCCTGGAACACATCGACGACGAACGCGTCGATCAGCTGGCCGGCAATGATGTCGTCGCAGGCGCCGACGACGGCGGAGAATTTCGGCTCGGCCAGCGCGCCCGCGGCATGATTGGCGATGGCAGCGGCCTTCTTGACCATCGCCAGCGAACGCACGAGCGCCGGGAAATGGCTCAGCGTAATGTCGGACAGGCCGAAATTCTCGACCGCCCGAAGTGTCTGGATGCCGTAATAGGCGTCTTCGGGTACAGCCCGCTCGCCGAGGGAATCCCGTTCGATCCGCGTGCGCATATGTGCTCAGCCCGTCCCGCGATCCATCGGCAGGATGCGCACCCGGCGACCCGTTGCGGCGGCCAGCGCATTCGCCACCGCCGGGCCGACCGGCGGCAGACCGGGTTCGCCGACGCCGGTCGGCTTCTCGCCCGACGGCACGATATGCACCTCGATTTTGGGCATCTCGCTGATGCGCAGCACCTCGTAGCTATCGAAATTGGTCTGGTCGACCTTGCCGTCGCTCAGAGTGATCTGCGAGTGCAGGATCGCCCCGAGGCCGAAGCCGATGCTGCCTTCCATCTGGGCACGCACCTGGTCCGGATTGACCGCGACGCCGCAATCGACCGCGCAGACCACACGCTCCACCCGGAAGCCGCCTTTGCGGTCGATAGCGATCTCCGCCACCTCGGCGGCGACGGTGCCGTAGAACTCGTGCACCGCGACGCCGCGAAAGCGCCCCTCCGGCAGAGGCCGGCCCCACCCGGCCTGTTCCGCTGCCAGTTTAAGGACGCGGAGGTGGCGTGGGTTGCCTGCCAACAGCTCCTGCCGGAACACGATCGGATCGCGCCCGGCGAGCGCGGCGAGCTCATCCACCATCGTCTCCATCACATAGGCGGTGTGGCTGTGGCCGACCGAGCGCCACCACAGCAAGGGCACCCCGACCTTGGTGGTGGTGAGGTCCAGCGCGAAGTTGGGAACCGCATAGGGCGTGTCGACCACGCCTTCCACGGAACTCCAGTCGACGCCGTCCTTGACATAGGCATCGAACAAGGTGCCGCCCAGGATCGACTGGGTGACGATACGATGCTTCCAGCCGACCAGCTTGCCGGCGGCGTCCAGCCCGGCCTTGACTACATGCAGGGCCATCGGCCGATAGCGGCCGCCGGTGATGTCGTCCTCGCGGGTCCAGAGCACTTTGACCGGCGCGCGCCAGCCAATCGCCTTTGCGCACTCCACCGCTTCCACGGCGATCTGGGCGTCTGGCGTGCCGCGGCGCCCGAAGCCGCCACCGGTCATCATGACGTGCAGCTTCACATTCTCCAGCGGCAGCTCGGCCGTGCGCGCCGCGACCGCGTGATAATGATCGGTGAGCTGGAAGCCGCCCCAGAGTTCGAGCTGGTCGCCCCGGCGCCACGCCACTGCATCGAGCGGCTCCATGGGAGCATGCGCGAGATAGGGGAATTCGTATCTCGCCTCCACCACCCTGGCTGCGCCGGCGAGCGCCGCGTCGGGCTCGCCGCGCGTGACCGCCACCGCCGTCGGTGGCTCGGCGGCGAGGCGCTTATACTCGGCCATCAGTTGCTCGCTGCCGCGCTTCTCGGCGGTTTCGAGCGCCCAGTCCACGGTCAGTGCCTCGCGGCCCTTGATCGCTGCCCAGCTGTTGTCGGCCAGCACGGCGACGCCGCGGGAAATGGCGACCACCTCGACCACGCCCTTCACCGCTTTCGCCGCCCTGGCATCGAACGAACGGACGGTGCCGCCGAACTGCGGGGGATGGGCGATGACGGCGGTCAGCATGCCCGGCAGCTTCACATCGATCGTGTAGGTCTGGCGGCCCGTTGATTTGTCGGCGCTGTCGAGGCGCCGGAAGGTCTCGGTGCCGATATAGTTCCAGTCCTTGGGGTTCTTCAGCACGATGTCCGTCGGCACCGGAAGTTTCGCGGCCGCCTCGGCCAGGGCACCGAACGAAGCGCTCTTGCCAGACGAATGGCTGACGACGCCGCGCTTCACCGTGATCTGCGCGGCGGGCAGCTTCCATTCCGCGGCGGCCGCCTGGACCAGCATGGCGCGCGCCGTGGCGCCGGCGAGCCGGTAGCGCTCGAACGAGGAACTGGTCGCCGTGGAGCCTTGGGTCTCCTGCTTCTCTCCGCCGGTGGCGAGGTTGGCATATAGCTTCGGATTGCCGGCGGCACCTTCCGCGCGCATCTGCGCAGGATCAGCGTCGAGTTCCTCGGCCACCAGCGTGGCGATGCCGGTATAGATGCCCTGGCCCATATCCACATGAGCCGAGAGAACGGTCACGCTGCTGTCGGGGGCGATCCGAAGATAGGCTTCGAACGGGGTCTGCCCGGCCGCCGGCGTCCCCTGTTGCTCGGCGGCGAACAGTGGCATGCCGAGCGTCAGCCCAGCGCCAGCGACGCCGGTGACGAGAAGGAAATGGCGGCGCGACAGGTTCGGCTGGGGGCGTTTGAAGGGAGCGCGCATCGGTCAGGCTCCCATGATCCGGGCGGCTTCGTGGATGCCGGCGCGGATGCGATGATAGGTGTTGCAGCGGCACAGATTGCCGTCCATCGCGGTGTCGATGTCGGCGTCGGTGGGTTTCGGCGTGTCCGTCAGCAGCGCGACCGCCGCCATCACCTGGCCGGACTGGCAGTAGCCGCACTGCGGCACGTCGAGCGCCACCCAGGCCTTGCGGACCGCCTCGCTCGCCTTGCCGGACAGTCCTTCGATGGTGGTGATCCCCTGCCCTTCGACCATCGACACCGGGGTGACGCAGGAACGCGCCGGCACGCCGTCGACATGGACGGTGCACGCCCCGCATTGCGCGGCGCCGCAGCCGAACTTCGTTCCGGTCAGCCCGATGAGATCGCGCAGCACCCACAGCAGCGGCATATCCGGGTCGGCATCGACCTCGTGGACGGCTTCATTGATGGTGAGCTTCATCGCTTGCGTCCTGGTTTGAGGTAGAGCTGCCGCCATGTGCCGTCACAGCGTCATGCGGTGTGAGACGTTCTTGACGACGGTGTAGTGCGACAGCCCTTCCGCTCCGCCCTCGCGGCCATAGCCGCTCTCCTTGACGCCGCCGAACGGGGTCTCGGCCACGGAGGCTTCCAGCGTATTGATCGAGATGTTGCCGGCCTCGATGCACTCCGACAGCTGATGAGCGTTGCGAGCGGAATGCGTGAAGGCATAGGCGGCGAGGCCGAAGGGCAGCGAATTCGCCTGCTCGATCGCATCGTCGAGCGAGCGCACGGGGTTGATGAGCGCCAGCGGCCCGAAGGGTTCCACATGCATGGCCTGGGCGTCGTCGGGCAGGTCCGACAGCACGGTCAACGGGAAGAAGTAGCCGCGATTTCCGACGCGCTCGCCGCCGGCGAGCACGCGCGCGCCCTTAGCCCTCGCGTCGGAGACCAGCGCTTCGAGAGCGTCGATACGGCGATGGTTCGCCACCGGCCCCATCTGGATGGCGGGGTCCAGGCCGTTGCCGACCTTGATGGTCCTCGCCCTCTCGGCGAACGCTTCGGTGAATGCCGCGTACAGCTTCTCATGCACGAAGAAGCGGGTCGGCGAGGTGCACACCTGGCCGGCGTTGCGGGCCTTGCGCGCCACCGACGTCAGTGCCGCGGCGATTGGGTCGACATCATCGCAGACGATGACCGGCGCGTGCCCGCCGAGCTCCATGAGCACCGGCTTCATGTGCCGCGCGGCGATGCCGGTCAGATGCTTGCCCACCGCCGTCGATCCGGTGAAGGCCACGAGCCGGATCGGCGTCTGCGGGATGAGATACTCGGAGATCTCGGAGGGCATGCCGAAGACGAGGTTCAGCACACCGGCGGGCAAGCCGGCATCATGGAACGCGCGGGCGATATGGATCGCGCCGGCCGGGGTTTCCTCCGAGGCCTTCAGGATGATCGAGCAGCCGGCCGCCAGCGCGCCGCCGATCTTGCGGGCCGGCTGGCTCATCGGGAAGTTCCACGGCGAGAACGCCGCGACCGGACCGATCGGCTGATGCAGCACGATGTAGCGAATGTCGGATTCGCTCGGAATCACCCGGCCATAGGTCCGCACGGCCTCCGCCGCATCCCACTCGAAGAACTCACAACCGCGCTGCACTTCCTGCCGGGCCTGGGTGATCGGCTTGCCGTGCTCCAGCGTGATGGCGTAGGCGATCTCCTCGGTCCGCTCGCGCATCAGGGCGGCGGCCTTCAGCATCACGGCGGCGCGCTTCGCCGGCGACGTCCGGCTCCAGATCTTGTGGCCTTCCACTGCGGCGGCCAGCGCGTCGTCGAGATCCGCGCGACGGGCAATCGGAAGCATTCCGATCACGCTCTCATCCGCAGGATTGAGGACCGGCTGCGTCTCCGCAGACTTTCGCCATTCACCCGCAATATAAAGCTGGAGATCAGGGTAGGTCGTCATGATGTGCCTTATGAAACGCGCAGGTTCGACTTCTGGAGTGGAAGCCTGCTGACCCGACGAAGCCATCGCTGCGACGGCGTCGCGAAAAGCCGATAGGCGCGAATCTGCACGACAGCGATCTATCGCTCAATTGTCATTTATGGTATTAATTGATCGTCAGTTATTATAGGTACGACGCATGAAGCTCGCGCTCAGGCATATCGAGGCGTTCCTTGCGGTCGCCGAGCACGGCAATTTTTCCACCGCCTCCCGGCACCTGCATGTCGCTCAGCCCGCTTTGTCGCAGGCGGTGAAAGACCTGGAGGCGGAACTCGGCGTGCGCCTGTTCGATCGGACCACTCGTCGCGTCGAGCTCACCGCCGCAGGCCTCGAATTCCAGGGGTCGACCTCGAAGATTCTCGAGGATCTTGAACACGCCGTCGAAAACGTTCGCGATCTGGCGACGCGGCGGCGCGGCCGCATCAGGGTTGCCGCGCCGCCGCTGCTGTCATCGGTGATCCTGCCGCAGGCCATAGCGGCGTTCCACCGCGACTATCCCGGCGTCGCGATCGAGCTGATCGACATCGGCACCGAAGAGATCGTCGCAAGCGTCGTTACCGGCAAGGCCGATTGCGGCCTGGGAACATTCTCGCCCAGCGAGGAAGGCATCGAGCGCACCTTGCTGATGCGCGACAACCTGATGATGTTCTGCTCGCCCGAGCATCCGGCTCATGATTTGACGACCGTCGCCTGGTCTGAACTTCGGGACCAACCGCTGATCGCGCTGACCCGGACCAGCGGCATTCGCCTGCTGATGGACATCGGCATCGAATCCGCGGGCATCTCGGCGAAGCCGGCTTTCGAAGTATCGCTGATAACGACGGCCCTTGCCCTGGTGGAAGCGGATCTCGGCGTTTCCGTGCTGCCGTCCTACGCGCTGGCCGCCGCTCGCCACTACGCCGTCATTGCGAGGCCGCTGGTCGATCCGGTGATCTCCCGCGACGTCGTCCTGATCCATGCCAGTGGCCGTTCGATCTCTCCTGCTGTCGCGACCTTCAGCGGGGTGCTGCGCAGCTACGCGCAAAAACTCACGCCAGCTCAGGGCGTGGCCGAAAACTCATCCCGGAAACCAAGAACCACGTCATCCTGAGGTGCTTGGGCAAAGCCCGAGCCTCGAAGGATGCTCATACCTGGTAAGCGTTGCCCTGCTTCAGCATCCTTCGAGGCTCGCTGCGCTCGCACCTCAGGATGACGTGGTTGCCTTTGAGGCCATCCCCTCACGGCCGCATATAATTCCCGCCATTCACGTCCATGATCATGCCGGAGATGAAGCTCGCGGCCGGCGCGCACAGGAAGGCGATCGGCCAGGCCACCTCCTCGGGCTGGGCCGCACGCTTCAAGGGCTGCTTGGCCAGGGCCGGGCGAAGATCGAGATCCTTCAGCATCGGCGTGTCGATCGTTCCCGGCGCGACGCCGTTGACCAGCACGCCAGAGGGCGTGTAGCGCGCCGCCAGATAGCGAACCAGGGTATGAAGCCCGCCCTTGGTGACCGCATAATGCGGGCCGACGCCCGGGAATGTGCCGCCGGTCAGGGCCGCGACCGAGCCGACCAACACCATCCGCCCGCTGCCCCTCGCCGCCATCCTGTCGGCGAAAGCACGCGCCAGGCGCATCGGCGCCTTGAGATTGGTATCGAGGGCGAGCGTGACTTCTCGCTCCCAATCATCGTGGTCCCAGTCGATCGGCCGGTAGATTCCCGCGCCGACGACGAGAGCATCGACGTCGCCCGCCCATGCGGCCAATTCATCCGGCGCTTCTGGCCGCGAAATATCGAGCTCCAGTCTCGCCGCGGGTTTCCCGTCCGAGACCAGTTCCGCCGACACTGCCTCGCAACTGCGAACGTCGGTCAGCAGCACCTCGGCACCGAGTGCAGAGCATGCGCGAGCAACCGCGGCGCCGATGCCGCCGGCAGCGCCGGTCACCAGAACCCGATTGCCCTCCAGGCTGAAAGCCTTGCGTGCGTGCGTGACCATGGTCTCGACCGTTTCAGGCATGGATGTCTCCTTTGGCTTGGTCACGGTGGCTTTCGAGCATGAAACGGGTGACTTGGCGGAACAGTGTCGTCTCAGGTTCGGCCAGCTTCAGCACGATGTCGAAGTGGTTGGTGTTGGCGTATTCGGTGCACGAGACCGTCGCGCCGGCGTCGATGCAGAGCTTTGCGTAATGCCGCGACTGCCGCTTGAACTCATCGGTGTCGGTTTGCGCAAAGGCGACATGCACGCGTGCCTGCGGCACGATGGGCAGCGCCACGGGACTGTTGCGCCTCGCCTGCGCCTTGCCAAGCTTCATCCAGTCATTGACATGGCAATGCCGCAGCGGTTCGAGGTCGAACAGCCCGCTCAGCAGCGTCGCGCTGCATATGAGACCGGATGGCAGTCCCTCAGTGGCTTGCCATTGCTCATCGAGCAGCATGGCGGCGAGGTGGGCTCCTGCGGAACTGCCGCAGATATGGATCCGCGTAGGGTCGAAACCCAATCGCGCCGCGTTGCGCCACAGCCAGACGATCGACAGTCGCGCCTGCCGCACGATCTCGCCGATAGGAACCAGTGGCGCGAGGCTGTAATTGATCGCGGCGACCGCAAAGCCGGCCTTGCACAGCGCCGGCGCCATGAAGCTCGATTCATCCTTCGACAGCGCGCGCCAGAAGCCGCCATGGATGAACACGAAGAGCGGCGCGCCGGCGTGAGGCACGAACAGGTCGAGCGTCTCGTCGGCGCCTGGTCCATAGGCGATGTCCACCTCGCCCTTCAGCGTCCGCTTGGCGGCACGGCTCAGCCTTGCATAGGCGTCGATGAAGATGTCGACGTCAGGCACCGTGCCGCGGGCGAAATATTCGCGGTCCAGCGCCTGCCGGTCCAGATTGCGATAGCTCGGTTTGGGCATGCTTGGTGTCCGGCGCCGACGCCTGGGTCCGCATCGCGCGGACCCAGGTCTTTCATTGGGTCAGGGATAGATCTTCTTGGGGTTCTTGCCGGGTTCGTAGGTCGACACGTCGGCATTGGTGTATTCATAGACTGCGTGATGGAACTGCGCGCAGTTGCCGAGCTTGTCGCAGCTGATCCGGCCGGAAAGTCCGTCGAACTGCGTGGCGAATACCGCGTCGCGCAGCGCTTTCTTGCCGATCAGCATGTCGCCATTGTCGTTGGTCACGGCGACCTTCTCGATGGCGTTGAGCGCGGCAGTGGCGGCGTCATAGGCGTTGGCGTGGTAGCCGGAGATCGGCGCCTCGCCATACGCCGCCTTGTACGCCTCGACGAACTTCGGATAGGCCTTGCCCAGCGCCTCCGGCGAGATGTCCTGGTAGGTGAACTGGAAGCCGACCACCGAGGAGCCGGCGGCCTGGATCAGGTCGGCCGACATCAGGCCATTGCTGCCGAGCAGGGAGGTTTTCTCCAGGCCGGGGACATCCTTCGCCTGGCGGATGATCTGCGAGGCCGCCGCCACGAAGATCGGCATATAGACGAGGTCGGGCTTCAGCGCCGCGACATTGGTCAGCAGCGGCTTCATGTCGACTTCGGTGGGGGTCGTGGCCTCCTGCGAGAGCACCGTCCCGCCCAGTTCCTTGAAGCGCCCGGCCATGACCGCCTGCAGCTGTTCCGCGAACGGGCTGCCGTCATGGATGGTGACGATCGACTTCTTCTTGAGGGTGTTGAAGACGTATTCGGCGTCGGCCTTCCCCTGGTCGAGATCATTGGGAATGGTGCGGACGAAGCCGTCATAGCCGGGCTTGCGATCGGGCGCGGTCAGCTTCGGCGCGGATGCCGAGGTCCCGATATTGGTGATGCCGGCTTTCCAGAGGATGGGGGCCGCCGCCGTCACCTCGCTGGAGCACGCCGAGCCGAGCACGATCACCGTCGCCGGATTCGCCGCAAGCTTGGTTGCCGCCGTCTGGCCGCCTTCGGGCGTGCAGAGCGAATCCTGGGCGTTGAGCTGAAGCTGGTGGCCGTCGATCTTGCCGCCCCGATCCTTGAAGGCCAGCTCGACGCCTCGCTTGGAATCGATGCCGAGCGCCGCGTCAGGCCCGGACAGCACCCAATAGCCGCCGATCTGGATCGGCGCGCCCTTCTGGATCTTTATCACTCCGAGCGGGTCGGAAACCGGGTCCGCCGCCATGGCCGGAGTGGCGACGACGCCAGCCAGCAGCAAGTGCAGGCCTGCCGCTCCCGCCCAGCCCGATACTTTCAAAGACGATAAGTTAGGCATCCGAATTCTCCCTCTGGTTTCGTTGTTCTGGATCAGTACCCGGCCGCAGCGTGCCCAATGCCGTACCGGCCCGGGGCGATGATGCCCCTGGGGTCGAGCACGTCCTTGATGGCGTCGCAGGTCTTCTTCGTCGCTTCGCTCAGCAGCGACATGTGAAGGTCCTGGTACCGGATGGGTGAGCGCCCGACCTGCAGTCCGAGATCGGTATAGGCGGCGACCAGTTCCCGGTAGGCCTGGTCGGCGGCGCGGTCTTCGTCGGCGACCGCACGGTTCCACAGCAGATGGTGCAGGCCACGTGCGAAGCGCGGGCCGCAGACATACATCTTCAGATATTCGAGGCCATGCGCGCGCAGGATCTCCCGTGACTTGCGGCTGGATTCGACGATCAGGTCGCGCTCCATCGGAACACCCGGCGTGAAGCCCGCCATGCCGCCGCCCGGACGCCATGCCAGCTGCTTCAGCTCGTGAACGCTGGGAACGCCGGCATAGGCGGCGACCGCCGCGGCCAGCGCCGGCATCTCCAGCGCTTCCTCGTGCGGGATGTAGCGTCCCTTGCCGAGGCTGGCGAAATGGTCGCGAACGCGATTGATCTGCGGGGCAAGGGCCTCGTGGCTGCCGCCATAGAAGGCGCCGGAAACCGTCCATGAGCCCAGGCCGTGCGCGCGTTGCAGGTCCTTGCGATCATCATCGCTCAGCGCCTGCCCGCTCACATAGTTCGGGTGCGGCCCCTCGGAGGCCAGCAGCCAGAGATCATTGCACAGCCGCATCATCGTCGGCACGAAGCCGGACAGCTTCAACGGCTTGATGGCGGCGACAATATCGCCGACATCGTCGTCATTCTCGAAGGTGAAGGCGAAGGAACGCACCACCGGCGGCTTCGGCATCAGCCAGAAACCCGCTTGGGTGACGATGCCGTAATTGGACTGGATGAACAGCCCATCGAGATGCGGGCCGTAGGAGTATTTCGACATGTGCCAGTTGCGGGCGCTCGCCAGCGCACCGTCACCGGTCCGCAGGATCTCGCCGCTGCCGAGGACGACCTCCAGGCCGCACGTCATCGAGAAATGATCGGCATAAGGCGTATAGCCGGCGCCCTTGTCGAGGGCGTTGCCGAGCACCGAGCCGGCGGGGGGGCCGGAGGTCACATCCGCCATGAACTTGCCGCCCAGCCGCTCCAGCTCGTCATGGAGCTGCTGATAGGAAACCCCGGGCTCGATGGTGGCGATGCCCATGTCTTCATTAATGTCGATGATGCGGTTCATCCGCCGGCCGAGATCGACGACGATCTGGTCGGAGCTGACCGGCGCGCGGCTGCCTTGCGAGATGTTGTTGCCATTGCTGATCGGAAAGATCGGCGTGCCGGTATCGTTCGCCGCCTTCACGATGGCGACGATCTCGGCCTTCGTGCCCGGATAAAGCACCGCCGGCGGCGGCAGATCCGGCCCCGGCAGCGTCGTCTCGCCATAGCGGCTCACCGTCGCTTCCGACGTGTGAACCCATTCATCGCCGAGGACGCCGCGCACGATGTCGAGGAATTGCTGCGTCTGGGGTGGTAGGTTCGGCTTGCTCAACATCGGTTCTGTCACCAAAAGGCGCCTTCGGGGGCAGCGGTGAGTGCCGCCTCCCGGGAGGGCGTCAAATCTGCGGTTTCGGGGGAGAGATCGCGGCCGCGAAGCGCCGCCGGTCGTGGGCCACCGGTCGCCCAGTCGAGCAGTTCGACGGTGTGGACGGCCGGCAGCTCGGAATAGTGGCCGATCTGGGTGAGGCAGCCGAGATTGCCGGCGCAGAGAATATCGGCGCCCGTCGCCCCCACATTCGCCGCCTTGCGCTGGCCGAGCCGCGCCGCCAGCTCCGGCTGCAGCATGTTGTAGGTTCCCGCCGAGCCGCAGCAGAAATGCCGCTCCGGGATATCGTGGACCTTGAAGCCCGCGCGCTTCAGCAAGGCCCTGGGCTGGCTGATGACCTTCTGGCCGTGCAGCATCGAGCAGGCATCGTGATAGGCGACCCGATAGGCCATGTTGCCGGTTGCCGGCTGGAGCGGCAGCTTGTGGAGTAGCTCGGAGATATCGCGCGTGAGGCCGGCGACCCGGGTCGCGGCCGCCGACATCTGCCGATCGGCGGCGAACAAATGGCCATAGTCCTTGACCGTCGTTCCACAGCCCGAGGCGGTGATGACGACGGCGTCGACCTCGTCGCTTTCCAGCTCCGCCTGCACCGCGGCGATCACCTGGCGGGCGGCCGCTCGCGCCTTGTCTTCCTTGCCCATATGCAGCGTGAGGGCACCGCAGCAGCCCCCGGCGCCGAGCGTCACAACTTCCACGCCATGGCGCGTCAGCAGCCGGATCGCCGCATCATTGATATGCTGCGCCACCACCTGCTGGACGCAGCCGAGATGCAGGATGACCCGCGAGCGGCGCTCGCCCTCGGCCGCGAACACCTGGCGTTTCGTTACGGCAGCAACCCGTGCTCCGGTGGGAGCGAGCTCCAGCATGGCGCGCAGCCGCCCGGTGAAGATGTGCTTCAGCGGCTGGGCAAGCGAGGCCATCCACAGCGCCGCGGTCAGCGCTTTCGGGTTCGGCAGGATCCCGGCCAGCGCCGTGCGGATGAAGCGATCAAACAACGGCCGATCATAGGTCTTCTCGATATGCACTCGCGCCCGGTCGATCAGATGCGCGTAGTCCACCTTGGCGGCGCAGGTCGTCATGCAGGACAGGCAGGAAAGACAATTGTCGAGATGCTGCACCGTCTCCTTCTTCGGAGCGGCGTTGGACGCGAGCATGTCCTTGATCAGGTCGATACGCCCGCGCGGCGATTCGTTCTCGTCGCCGAGGAGCACATAGGTCGGGCACGTATTGGTGCAGAAGCCGTAGTGCACGCAGGTCTTGATGATCGCGTTGGCTTCGGCCAGTTCGGCGCCCTTCATGGTCACGTCCGTCTGCATGGTTTCACGCCTGCTCCGCTGAACGATCAGCGACGAGACGAACGTTAGGCGGCCCTTTAGCATATGGAAAATATGCATTAAGTATCGCAGTGATCTGAAAATCAGATCATGGAGGATGCGATGAACCTGAGGCAGCTGCGCTACTTCGTGGCCGTGTGCGACGAGCAGCATTTCCGCCGCGCCGCCGAGAAGCTGAACGTCTCGCAGCCGCCATTGAGCCAACAGATCAAGGAGTTGGAGCTAGAGCTCGGGGTCCGGCTGCTCGAGCGTTCCAACCGCGCGGTGGAGCTGACGCCGGAGGGATCGCTGTTCCTGCGGCGCGCGCGGGCGATCCTCGACAGCGTGGAGGAAGCCCGCCACGAGATGCATAATTATTCCGCCACCGGCGGCGGCATCAATATCGGCTATATGAGCGCCGCAATGGCTTCGAGCCTGCCGCCGATACTCTCCGCGCTGCGGGAAGACAGCAGAGGGGCGATAACCTTCAAGCTGCGGCAGCTCGACCCGGAATCGCAGCTGAGGTCCGTGGCGCGCGGCGAGCTCGATGTCGGCTTTGCCAGCTTCTCGGCGCGCCCGGCGCCGATCTCGATCGACGACAAGTTCCTGGTGATCGAGCGGGCCTGGCAGGAGCGCCTCAAGGTCGCGCTCCCGCATGGCCATCCGCTCGCCGGCAAGACAGTGATCAGCTTGGACCAGCTCAATGACGAGAAGCTGATCATCATGGCACGCAACCCGTTGCCGGGCTTCTTCGATCAGGTCATCAGCCTCTGCTACAATGCCGGCGTGGCCATGAACATCGTCTATGAGGCGACCCAGATGCCCGAAGTCATGACCATGGTCGCGGCGGGCTACGGCATCTCGTTCGTGCCGGAGCGGTCATCGATGCTTTGGGAGCGCCAGCTCGCGCTGATTCCGCTCTCGCAAAGCCCGACCACAGACGTTTCCGTGATGTACCGGGCCGACAATACGTCCCCGGTACTCACGCGCTTCAAGCAACTCCTCAAGAAGATCTATGCCGACGGGCCTTCCGAGAACTGACGGCGCCCGTAGCTATCCCAGATACGCCGAGCGAACGCGTTCATCGTGCAGCAGCGAGGTGCCGCTGCCTTCGAGCACGATGCTGCCGCTTTCCATCACATAGGCATTCGCCGCGATCTTCAGGGACAAGCTGGCATTCTGCTCGACCAGCAATATCGACATGCCCTGGGCGTTGATCTTGCTGATGGTATCGAACACGAAATCCACCATCACCGGCGAAAGGCCCATGCTGGGCTCGTCGAGCAGCAGGAGCTGCGGCTTCGACATCAGCGCGCGCGCCATCGCCACCATCTGCTGCTCGCCGCCGGAAAGCGTGCCGGAGACCTGCCCGATGCGCTCGCGCAGCCTCGGGAACAGATCCATCATGCGCTCGCGATCCTCCGCGATGCCCTTGCGGTCGCTGCGCCGATAAGCGCCCATGCGGAGGTTCTCATCCACCGTGAGCTTGGCGAACAGTTTCCGCCCCTCCGGCACATGGGCGACCCCCGATCGGGCGATCATGTGCGCCGGCGTCTGCGCGAGGTTTCTGCCGGCGAAATAGATGCTGCCCGACCTCGGCCGGAGAATGCCGCTGATGGTGCGCAACAGTGTGCTCTTGCCGGCGCCGTTGGCGCCGATGAGCGTGACGATCGCGCCCTTGTCGACGCGCATCGACACGCCCCGCAAGGCCTCGATCTGGTCGTAGAAGACATGCAAATCGGACACCTGCACCAGGGGCTCATTGTTCACGCCAGTTCCTCCTGACGATGCGCGGCGCGACCGAGATACGCCGCGATCACCGCGCCATCCTTCTTGACCTCCGCCGGCAGCCCCTCCGCGATCTTCACGCCATGGTCGAGCACGGTGACCTTGTCCGACACCCGCATGACGAGGCGCATCTGGTGTTCGATGAGAACGATGGTGATGCCGAAGGTTTCCCGGATGCGCAGGATGAAATGCATCATCTCGGTGATTTCGTGCGGATTCATGCCGGCGGTCGGCTCGTCCAGCATCAGCAGCTTCGGCTTCATACAGAGCGCCCGGCCGATTTCCAGCCGCCGCTGGTCGCCATAGGACAGGTTGCGCGCCAGCATGTCGCCGCGGCCCGACAGGCCGACGAAAGCCAGCATCTCGCAGGCCTCGGCATGGGCGCGCGCTTCGTCCTGCCGGCAATGGGCGGAGTTCAGGATCGCCTCCCACCATCGCGACTTGAGATGAAGGTGCATTCCTACCAGCAGGTTCTCGATGGCGGTGATGCCGTGAAACAGCCGGATGTTCTGGTAGGTCCGGGCAATGCCGGCGGCGGCCACCCGATCCGGCGTCAGCCCATCCAGTCTTTGCCCGGCAAAATGGATGGCGCCGGAGGTGATCCGGTATCCCTGCATGATGCAGTTGAACAGCGTGGTCTTCCCCGCACCGTTGGGGCCGATGATGCTGTGGATCGAGCCCTGCTCCACGCCGAGGCAAATCTGGTTCAGTGCCGTCAGGCCACCGAACTTCATCGTCACGTCGGTGGCCTGCAGCAGCGCCGGAGAGGGTTCGACCATTACCGCGCGATCGACAGCTTGCTTGGTATCGATGGACATATTCATGGTCCTTGCTCAGGCCTCCGCGCGCAGTTCGCGACGACGCTGCGGAGACGGCCAGAGCCCCTCGGGACGCACGCGCATGACGATGATCAGCAGCGCTCCATAGAAGAGATAGCGATACTCCTCGAACTCCCGCAGCACTTCCGGCAGGCCGATCAGCACGATGGCGCCGACGATCACGCCCGGCAGGCTGCCCATGCCGCCGACGATCAGCAAAGCCAGCACATTGATCGAGATAAGCAGGCTGAAGCTGTGCGGATAGACCGAGGTCAGCATGGTCGCGAAGATCGCTCCGGCCAATCCCGCGAAGGCAGCTCCCAGCCCATAGGCCAGCAGCTTCGATTGCACGAGATTGATGCCGAGCGCCTGGGCGACGTCCTCGTCGTCGCGTATCGCCGTCCAGGCGCGACCGAGCCGCGAACCCTCCAGGCGCCATGCGACATAGGCGGCGATGAGGACGAAGACGAGCGTCAGGTAGAACAGGTAGACCGGGTCCGCCAGTTCGAAGCTGCCGATGCTCGGCTTCGGGATCTGAAGTATTCCCTGGGCACCGCCGAGGAACGGTTTCGCCGCGTCCGAGATGACCAGCACGCGGACGATCTCGCCGAGGCCAAGGGTAGCGACGGCCAGGTAGTCACCCTTCACGCTGAGCACCGGGAGGCCGAACAGTACGCCCACCGTTGTCGCCGCGAGCACGGCAAAGGGCAGCGCCGTCCAGAAACTCAGGGCCGGCAGGAAAGTGTAGTGCGCCAGCGCGTAGTCACTGTCGGCGGTCAGCAAGGCGATGGTGTAGGCGCCCACCGCGAAGAAGGCGACGAAGCCCAGGTCCAGCAGACCGGCCAGCCCCACCTCGATGTTCAGCCCCATGCCCATCAGGACGAACAGCGAGACCAGCATCATCACCTGGCCGATATAGGAACCGGCCACCACCGGGAACAGCACGAGCACGCCGAGCAGCACGAGCGCGTTGAGCAACTGGTTGCGCGACTGCGAGGCCGGGTCTTCCGTGTCGCCCGATCGTCTGCGGCGCTTCATCCGGCCAGCCAGCCAGCAGATGGCGCAGGCCGCAATGAAGACGATCGCCGCACCCTGCATCGTCAGGCCGCCCCAGACATAGAGCGCCTCCCGAATGGCCGACACCGGCCAGCCGAAACGCAGCGAAATCTGGATCAGTTCCTGAAACACGCCGGCGATGAGCACGGCCACCAGGCCGTAGGTGATGCCGCGCCGAAGCCCACTCGGTAATGCGGTCAGCACGGCGCCGGCGACCGCGGCGGCCACGCTTGCCACCAGTATGATCACGCTGCCACCGACCGCACCCTCGCCGAACGTCAGGGTACGGAGCAGGTCGGCGGACAGCGCCGTGAACATCCAGCGCAGGCTGAGGGTGGACATCAGCCACACCAGGGCCACCAGGCAAAGCCCGGCGATCAGGCCGGCGCAGATCACCTGGATCGTCCGCCCCGCGAGGGCCAGGCCGGAGCGGCTCCAGACATAGGCGCCGCAGGCTCCGGAAAGCGCCGCCAGGAAGACATGGCCGAGCGTGACCGCATCGACGATGACGTAGCGCCCGGCAAACAAACCGAGTATCCCGACCGCCGCCGCATACACCGCCAGGATGCCTGCAATCGCGCCGGCCTTCAGCGGGAGCGTGGCGTTTGCCGAGAGGAGGCCGCCTGTCCGCGGCACCGACAATTCTTGGACGTGTTCCACTTCCCTACCCCTTTTTCTTGGTGAGACGCTCGCCGAAGAGCCCATAGGGACGGAAGATCAGCACGGCGATCAGCAAGGTGAACGCGATCAGGTCGCGCATCTGGTACGGCGCCGGCACGCCCAGCCCATCGAGCAGCAGCGACGGCCCGAGCGACTCGCAGAGCCCGAGGAAGATACCGCCGATCATCGCGCCGGGCAGATTGCCGATCCCGCCAAGGACCGCTGCGCCGAACGCCTTGATGCCGGGCGTGAAGCCCATGAAGAAATAGACCTGCTTGAAGACCAGGCCGAACAGCACCCCGGCAATGCCGCCGACGGCGCCGCCAAGGGCGAAGGTGAAGGTCACGACCTTGTTGACGTCGACCCCCATGAGCGTCGCGGTGTCCACGTCCTCGGAAACCGCGCGCATCGCGGTGCCCATGCTGGTCTTGTGGACGATGATGTAGAGGCCGAGCATCACGATGAGCGCGCTGGCGACCACCAGGACCTGCACCGCCGGCACATTGAATCCGAGCAGCGAGACCGGTGCACGCAGCCATGCCGGATCGGGGTAGGAGCGCAGGCCGGCGCCGAAGAAGCCGCGGAATGACTGCTGGAGGAAGAACGACACGCCGATTGCACAGATCAGCGGCGCGAGGCCGCGCACATAGCGGAACGGTCGATAGGCCAGGCGCTCGGTCAGCACCGCGATCCCTGCGGACACGACCATCGCAACGGCGAGGATCGCCGCGAAGGCAAGGACCGGATGTGCGTTCAGCGCGCCGGAGCGATCCAGCGACGCAGCAACGAAATAGCCTGCGAACGAGCCGGCCATCATGATGTCGCCATGGGCGAAATTGATCAGCCGCAGCACGCCATAGACCATGGTGTAGCCGAGCGCGATCAGTGCGTAGACGCTGCCGATGGTGATGCCGAAGGCGATCAGGTCGACCCATTGGTCGGCGGAGTAGCGATCCTTCAGGACCGACGCCGCGATGCCGAACACCAGGATGGCCGTGATGCCGATCCGCAATACCCAGGATGTCACACTGCCGAAAGTGATGGTCCTGCGCCAGCGTGGCTCAGCCGTAGTATCTGCGATGGTCATACGCGTTCCCTCCCGGCGCACGATCCCTTGACGACAGCCGTAGGGGGTTGAAATTCAACAAGCCCCTCTGGTCGCCACGGAACTCTTCTGTTCTCAACGAATACATCCACTGCACTGTTGGCCGACTAGACGACGAGCGGGCCGACATACGATTCAAGCAATCGGACCAGGCTGAGTGCCGTCATGTCCGACGTCTTGGGATTGGATGGCATGGCCTCGTTCTCGATACTCAGGCGAAGCTCTCCGAAGGCGCCGCGCGCCCCGATCTCATGCCGGTTACGGCGCAGCGACGGATCTGCCACCAACCGGACCCGGGTGCCATCGAGGCCGATGCCGGCGAGGGACGATAGGACGGCGGCATTCGCATTCATAGGATAGGCTGCCGCCACCTGCCGCGCCGATCCCTCGAACAGTGTCGTCGCCTCCGCGAGCGTCGCCAGGTCGACGACGGCCGCCGCCGCGGTGCCGTTCCAGGCCGCCGGCGGCTTGGCGATGGTGTGGGTCACGCTCTCCATCGCAAGCAGCGAAGCCCCCGACAGCGCCTGCAAACCGCCGAGCGCTCCCGGCGCAATGACGAGCTGGCTGTTGCAGGCACGGGCGGTCTCCAGCAGCGCTGCGAGCAGCGCGTCGTCGGTGAACGCGCTGGCGGAACACACCACGAATCGGGGCGCGCACCGCAACGCGGCCTCACCCCATTGCGAGACCGCATCGCGACTTGCGACTTCCACCACGACATCCGGCCGGATCGCTGCCAGCTCGCCCGGATCCTCCAGGCGTTGCACGCGCGCGGGCCACCAAAGCTGGGCCGGCGTGCCAGGCTGAACCCCGATCGCCACCAGTTCGACCGGATGGTCCGGGTTTGCCGCGATCAGCTCGGCGACCCGCCGGGAGATCGCCCCCGAGCCGATCAGGCACAGCCGCAATCCGCGGTGGTATTCCGTGTCCTCAATCGCCATTGCCGGCAGCGGTATGCTTGGCCTATTCACGTGCCGATCCCCCGATCAGAGGACGACCCATCCCTTGGGCGGAACCTTGCCGGGATGGATGCTGCCGCAATGGCTGCAGGTGCGCGCCGCCTCGTCGGCATAGAACGCCTGGTAGATCGGCGGCAGGTCCCTCACGATGCTCTTGAGCGTTACCTCGACCCGCTTGACCAGGCCGTTGCACTCGAAGCAATACCATTCGAAGGCGTCGAGCTGGCCGGGGTCGCGCTTCGGCTCGACCACCAGTCCGATCGAGCCTTCCTGCGGGCGCTGCGGGGAATGCCGGACATGCGGCGGCAACAGGAAGATTTCGCCTTCGCGGATCGGCACGTCGTAGAACTCGCCATTGTCGACGACCTTCAGCACCATGTCGCCCTTGAGCTGGTAGAAGAATTCCTCGACAGAATCGTCGTGATAGTCGGTCCGCTGGTTCGGACCACCCACGACCGTGACCATAAGATCGGCGTCCTCCCAGATCTGCTGATTGCCGACCGGCGGCTTCAACAGATGCTGGTGCTCGTCAATCCATTTGGAGAAGTTGAAGGCGCTCAGTCGCCCGGTTCTGGCCATCGTTCGCTGTCCTCTCTAACGTTCTTCAGTATCGATTGCTTCAGTGTCGATCGACGTTCAAACCGCAGGCTTCGAACGCCTGCTGGGTGAGCCTGCGCTCCTCCGGGGTCAGTGCCAGCAGCGGCGGCCGCACGGCTCCACCGATTTGTCCGAGCAATTCCTGCCAGAACTTCTGGTGCGCATGCGGCTTCTCGGCCGGGCGCGTCGCCCGCAGCGCCTCCCTCACCGGATCCAGGCTATCGCGAACCGCGCGCGCCGCCGATGCCTCGCCGGCGAACGCCAGATCGGTGTAGCGGCGCATCCGAAGATCATTGGCGGTTTGCAGCAGATAGGGCGGCGACGAGCAGAGATAGAGTTGCCAGCCCAGCTCGAGGATATTGTCCAGCCACTCCTCTTCGGAGGCGGTGCTGACAAGGATGCGGTCGCCGGCGAGCCTGGTCAGCTCGACATACATGTCGCGCGGGACGCTATACTTGATGGCGACGACATTCTCGATGTCGGCAAGCCGCGAGCAGAGCTGCGGCGACAGCAGATAGCCGCTGTCCGGATGGCTCCACAGCGCAATGCCGATATCGACCTGCTCGGCAATTGTCCGGTAGTAGTTGAAAACCGTCTCGTCGTGCGCCTTGAAGAAGTGCAGGACCGGCGCGTGCACCACGATATAGTCGGCGCCGGCGCGCTGCGCGTGCTTGGCCAGATCGATGACCACGTCGAGATTCTGGTCGGAGCACGACATGATGGTCTGTGCCCGGCCGGCACAGGCATCGATGGCGATCTCCAGACTGCGCTTCCGCTCCTCGACCGACATCGAGAAGAATTCGCCCTGCTTGCCCGCGATGAAGAATCCGTCGATCTTGAGATCGCTGATCCAGTGCTCGTAATTGCGGCGCGCGCCCGCTTCATCGATCGCGAGGTCGGCGGTGAACGGCGTGAGCGCAGCCGCCCAGATGCCGCGCATCGTCTCGCGCGAATGACGCTTCGCATCCTGCTTGGTGTATTTCATCGAGTGACTCGCTTAGGTCCATTAGAGACCAGTTCCCGTCACCCAACCGTACCCCGACCTATATCTCAATCCGCTATATTCTTATTATGTAATAAGCCAATCCTATAAATAGGCCTGATTGGCTGCGTGGTTCCAAGCGCGCACGATGAGGCCGCGCGGGAAGATCCTTGCCCGTGCAAGCACGGCTTCGGTGAAAACATCCACGCGTGACACTCGTTCGGGAAGATAAATCTTCCGCATCCGATGCAAGCTTGGCGGCGAGTGCCATGCGGCACGCCGGATGGCGTCACGGATCGTGCATATGCAAGACGAAGAAAGATCAGTACGGACCGGGCGTCCGCGTCACATCCGCCTGGTGCGGGGACTTGCCGCCGCAGCGCTGGCAGGCCTGGCGCTGGCCGTACCGATACGCACGCTGGCGACAGGAATCGCGCCGCCCGAGCCTCCTATTATCCGCATCGGCGTTCCCTATGTGCCGCTGCCGACAGCCACTCCGGAAGCCCGCCTCTATACCGAAGAAGGCTTCGAGCTCGACCTTGCCGCCGAGATCGGCAGGCACCTCGGCAAGAAGGTAGAACTCGTCGAGGTCTCAGATGAGGCAGGCGCCGCCACGCTCGACGCCGGCCGGATCGACGCGCTGCTGGCCCGGATAGGCGACGAGGATCCGCGCTTTTCCGCCGTCGAGATCGTGCCGGCCGGATACGCCTCCGGCCTGTCTGTGGCGATGCGCTCTGACACCAATGTCCAGTCATGGCAGGATCTCGCCGGAAAGACGGTATGCGTCGCGCAGGCCAATCGGCAGGCGCAACGCCTCGCCGAGGCTGCCGGGGCCAAATTGCTGGTCCGGCGGGTACCGGCGCTGTCGCTGGTCGGGGTGCGCACCGGGGAATGCGACGCCGCAATCCATGATGCGCTGCTGCTCGATCGCCTGTTCACGGACGAGCAATGGAAGAAATTCTCCGCCACCTTGCCGCCGAGGGACCCGACGCGGCTGGTCGTGCTGTTGCCGCGGGCACAGGGCCGGCTGTTCGACCGGGTGCGCGGCGCCGTCGAGGAGATGGCGCATGCGAGCGAGTGGACCGCACGTCGGAACAATTGGGTCACGACGGTCGCATTCGAGGTCTATCTCGATCAGGACGCGCCGGATTGCCATTGATGGGTGTGCGGGGCGGCGCCCTCGGCCTGCTCGCACTCGTCTTGCTGACCGGCTGGAACGTACCCGACCCGTCTGACGCTGAGCGACTCCGGGCGCTCTATTCGGGGCCGGTCTCGACCTGGCCGGCGCCGACCATCGATGACGGCATCGACTTCGTGGAATTCGGCGCGCTGGAGCTGAAGTCCGTGCTGGATGCCGGCAAGGCTGCACTCGGACGCCGGCTGTTCCATGATCCGACGCTGTCGCGAACCGGCGACAAGGCGTGCGCAAGTTGTCACGACGCCAACCTTGGCTGGTCCGACGGGCGTCCGGTCGCGGCGGGGATGGACCCGGCCAGGGGCGCGCGCAATGTGCCGTCGCTGTTCAGTGCCGCCTATCGCCGGGAATGGGGATGGGACGGGCGCGGCAGTTCGCTGGCCACCCAGTCATTGCGGCCGCTGACGCATCCGGACGAGATGGCCAATGCGGACGTGGCGTCGGTGGTAAGCCGGCTTGGCGAGAGCGAAGCCTACCGGTCGTCATTCGCCGCAATCTATGGCGACCCGACGATCACAGCCGATCGGCTTGCCGATGCATTGGCGGCGTTCCAGTCCGGACTGGAGGAGCCAACGCGCTTCGACGCCTTCCTGCGCGGCGACAGCGCCAGCCTGAGCGATCAGGAGATACGCGGGCTGCACCTGTTCCGCACCAAGGCCCGCTGTGCCAATTGTCATATCGGCCCGCTGCTGACGGATGAGCGCTTCCACAATCTCGGCCTGTCGGCCTTCCGCGAGAAGAGCCAGGATCTCGGGCGCCATCTCGTCACCGGCAGGCCGGAGCATGCCGGCCAGTTCCGCACGCCGAGCCTCAGGCATGTCGCCCGCACCGCGCCCTACATGCACAGCGGACTGTTCGCTTCATTGGCAGGCGTCGTGAATTTCTATGCCCGCGGCGGCGGCGACGTATGGGCGCGCAATGCGCGGGAGGCGCAGGCGCCGCTGTACAGGGAAGCCGCGCGGATCGCGACGCCGATCCGCCCGCTCGATCTCGACACCGGGGAACGCGCCGCACTGGTGGCCTTCCTGAACGCGATCTAGCTTATTCTATAATTTCTAGAGATTATATTGACAACAGGGTATCGGCGATGCTGACGTAAGGACCGGGACGTCGTCGCCGCCAGGCGATGGCGCCGGTTTCAGCGGATCAGCATGCGGTGGAGCGTCATGGGCAATAAGCGGCAGCTGTCTCTCAATGTCTTCGTGTACCCGGGCGGGCACCATGAAGCGGCATGGCGCTACGAGGGCTCGGACATCTCGACGCTGTACGACATCGCCTATTATCAGGAATTGGCGAAGCGGGCCGAAGCTGCGCATTTCGATGCGCTGTTCTTCGCCGACGGTCCGGTGCTTGCCGACAATATCCGCTACGCGCCGCGCTCCCGGGTCGAGCCGATCACCTGGCTGTCCGCGATCGCGGGCGTCACCTCGCATATCGGGCTGATCGCCACGGCGTCGACCACCTATTTCGAGCCGTACAACCTTGCCCGGCTGTTCGCCTCGCTCGACCACATCAGCAAGGGACGCGCCGGCTGGAACATCGTCACGACATCGGCCGGACAGGCAGCGCAGAATTTCGGCCTCCCCGAGCATCCGCCCCACGCCGAGCGCTATGACCGCGGTACCGAATTCGTCGAGGTCGTCGGCAAGCTGTGGGACAGCTGGGAGGACGATGCCGTCGTCGCCGATCCGGCATCCGGCCTGTTCGCTGACACCGACAAGATCCACGCCATCGACCATGTCGGCAAATACTTCAGGGTCAAGGGCGCGCTGAACACGCCGCGCATCCCTCAGGGCCGGCCGGTCTATGTGCAGGCCGGCTCGTCCGAGGATGGTCGCTCTTTCGCCGCACGCTATGCCGAGGCGATCTTCACCGCGCACCAGACGCTGGGAAGCGCGCAGGCATTCTATGCCGACATCAAGCGCCGCGCCGCCGTGCTCGGCCGCCGGCCGGAGCACATCAAGGTGCTGCCGGGGCTGAGCCCGTTCATCGGCAGCACCGAGGCCGAGGCGCGGCGGCTGGAGGAGAGCTTCAACGAGCTGATCCAGCCGGAATACTCGCTGGACCAGCTCAAGCGCATGACCGGGCTCGATCTCGCTGCCTATGATCTCGACGGACCCTTCCCGCGCCACCTGCTGGACCTCGACGGCCGCATCGCCAGCGCCAGCCGCTTCCAGCTGATCCTCGACATCATCGAGCGCGAAAATCCCACCATCCGCCAGCTCATCAACCGGCTGGCCGGCGGGCGCGGGCATTTCGTGCTGACCGGCACGCCGGAGCTGATCGCCGACCAGATCCAGCTCTGGTTCGAGAACGGAGCCGCCGACGGCTTCAACATCATGCCACCCTGGCTGACCGGCGGCTTCGACATCTTCGCCGCGGAAGTAGTGCCGATCCTGGTCAAGCGCGGCCTGTTCCGCGAGCGCTATGAAGGCCGCACGCTGCGGGATCATTACGGCCTGCCGCGGCCGGAAAGCCGCTTCGCCGGCGACACCCGCGCGAGCGCCTGAGGGCGACCCGGTGGGCAGGATCGTCATCATCGGCGGCGGGTTTGCGGGGGCGGCCGCGGCCATCAAGATCATTGCCGGCTCAAGCGGGCGGCTCGATCTGACGGTAGTCGAGCCGCGCGAGCGGTTGGGCCGCGGCATCGCCTATGCGACCGCGAACCGCGATCATCTGGTCAATGGGCTCGCCGGAGGGTTCGGTCTCCATCCCGAGGATCCGGGGCATCTGGTGCGCTGGCTCGAAGAGCACGCCGAAAAGCTCGGCTGGACGCCGCCGGCCGGCACTCCCTGCGCGGTGAGTTCGCCGCCGCGCGCCGTCTTCGGCGCCTATGTCGAGCATGAGCTGGATCGCGCAATAGCGAGCGCCGGTGAGCGTCTGCGCTTCACCCATCTTCGCGACCGCGCCATCGACTTCGATGGAGAGGTGGTGACGCTGGCATCCGGGGCGCGGCTTGCCGCCGACCGGATCGTCCTCGCAACCGGGCTGTTCCGCAAGGAACCGGCCTTCGTGACCCGCGCGCTCGCGCAAAGCCGCGCCTATGTCCGGGATGTCTTCGACACGGACGCGCTCACATCCGCGGCAGGCGCGAAACATGTGCTGCTGCTCGGCTCCGGGCTCACCATGCTGGACGCGGTCGTCAGCCTGGAGACGCGCGGCTTCCGTGGCGCCTATACCGCCGTCTCGCGCCGCGGGCTGCTGGTGCAGGCGCGCCGGGAGGCCGAACCGTGGCCGGACATGTTTGCCGACGGTCCACTGCCGAAGACCGCGCGCGACGTGCTGAGGCGGGTGCAACGGGAACGCCGGCAGCTCGCGGCGAACGGCGAGGACTGGCAGCGCCTGCCACCGCTGTTCCGCCAATACGCCGCCGCCATATGGCGCCAGCTGGACACCGGCGAGCGGGCCAAGCTGGTGCGCCATCTCGGCTCATTCTGGAACCTCGTCCAGCACCGCGCCGCAACGCCCTCTTTCGCCGTGCTCGATCGGGTGCGCGGCGAAGGACGGTTCCAGAACCTCGCGGCCACGATAACCGCGCTGGAGCCCGCGGCAAGCGGTGCCCGCGCAACGCTGCGGCCGCGCGGAGAGCGGCAGGCGCTGTCGCTGGATGTCGATCTCGTGGTCAACGGGCTCGGTTTCGAGTTCGACTGGAACCGCCTCAAGGATCCGCTGGTCCGTAATCTGGTGGCGAAGGGATTCGCAGTGCCGCATCCGCTCGGCTCGGGCGTGCGGGCCGACCCGGACACGCTCGCTCTCGTCGGACGAGACGGCCGGGTGTCGACCCGACTGTTCGCCGTCGGCCATGCCCTGCGCGCCGAGATGTGGGAGGCGAGTTCGATCCGCGAGCAGCTCGACCACGCCATCCGCCTGGCCAAGGTGCTGAACCGCGCCGGCTTAATGATTGGAGAAGCCGCATGAACGAGATCAGCCGCGCCGGATATGTCGGGCAGGCTCTGCCTGCGGCCTCCGATGTTGCGCTGGAGCGGCGCTACCGCGAAGCGCTTAGCGTCAGCCGGACGCCGTGGAACGATACGATCGCGAGCCAGCTCGACCATCGTTCGGTACGGGCGTTTCTCGCCGAGCCATTGCCGGACGGCACGCTGGAGGTGCTGGTAGCCGCGGCGCAGTCGGCGCCGAGCTCGTCGAACGTGCAGGCCTGGAGCGTGATCGCGGTCGAGGATCCGGAACGCCGGGCACGGCTCGCCGCGATCGCCGGCAATCAGAAGCACATCGAGCTTGCCCCGATCTTCCTGGTCTTCGTCGCCGACCTCTCCCGCGTGCACCGGATTGCCGAGCGCGCCGGTGCGACTACGGACGGGCTCGATTACACCGAGAGTTTCCTCATCGCCTCGCTCGACGCCGCCTTCGCGGCGCAGAACGCGCTGGTTGCGGCGGAATCGCTCGAGCTCGGTGCGGTCTATATCGGCGCGCTGCGCAACAATGCCGAGGAGGTCGCGCGGATCCTCGGCCTGCCGCCGCGCGCTTTCGCGGTGGTCGGCCTCGTCGTCGGCCGGCCCGACCCTGCGGTGCTGACCGACGTAAAGCCGCGTTTGCCGCAGGACGCGGTCCTGCATCGCGACGTCTATTCCACGGCACGCGAGGAAGATGCCTTCGCGCGCTGCGACCGGCACACGCTGATGTTCCGGCGCGAACAGCAACTCGACGCCACGCCATGGACCCACCTGGCGCTCCAGCGGCTGCATTCCGTGGCTTCGCTGAAAGGACGGCATTTGCTGCGTGAACAGCTCGAAAGGCTGGGCTTCTCATTCAGATAGGGACGGCGGATCGGCGGAGCCGGCGCTGTCGTCGTCGGGATCACCCATGGACAAGACGGATCAGAAAATCCTGCGCATCCTGCAGGCCGACGCCTCCAAGCCGATCGCCGAGATCGCGCGGCTGGTGAACCTGTCGCAGACGCCGTGCTGGAACCGGATCCGGCGCATGGAGAATGAGGGCATCATCAAGGGGCGGGTGGCGCTGGTCGATCCGCGAAAGGTCGGCCTCGGCCTCACCGCCTTCGTCGCCGTCGAGGCCGTCAGCCACAGCCGGGAATGGACTGTGAGCTTCCGCAGGCTCATCCAGTCCATGCCGGAGGTGATGGAATCCTACCGCATGGCCGGCGACATCGACTATCTGCTTCGCGTCGTCGTCCCCGACATGGAGGCCTACGACAATTTCTACAACCGGCTCATCGAAGGCGCCGCGCCGAAGAACGTGACCTCGCGCTTCTCCATGGAAGTGCTGTCCGCGCGCACCGTGCTGCCGTTCTGAATCCGCTCCGATCCTGAGCACATTATTGCACGAGTCAGCGGAGTGTTCATCCAAACCTGCCGCGCCAGTAGAGAATAATCTTCCGAATATAGTATTTACTAAAGATTATTGATCGTTTCGTCGCCAGGTCAGCTTCTATAGCGTTACGTAATCGCAATCAGAACTTACGCGTCATCGCTATATATAAGGAGGCAGAAGTGAAGAGCTGGCTGTGGTCGAGCGCTCGGCTCGACGTTCGCAAGATCGCATTGGGCGCGGCAGCGCTCGCGCTGGTGGCGGGCACCGCTTCGTCGGCTATCGCCGCGGAGCCGCTGACCTTCATCAATCTCCAGCACAATCCCTGGACCGTCGTCGCCAAGGAAAAGGGGATCTTCAAGGAAGAGTTCGACAAGGTCGGCATCAAGGAAGTCAATTTGATCGCCAGCGGCGCCGCCGAACTTTCGGGCGCAGAATCCGCCGGCCTAAATCGCGGCTCGATCGCCATCGCGCAGCGCATGCTCTATCCGGCGACGGCGCACCGCGCCAATGGGCTCGATGCCGTAGTGGTCTGGGTTTCCGAGGCGTCGAACAAGTATCGCACGCCGCTGCTGGCGCGCGCCGAGAATACCGAGATCAACTCCATTGCCGACATGGAGGGCAAGATCTATGGCAGCAACCGGGTCGGCTGCTCCTACACCTCGGTGTACGAGGCCTTCGACGCCGCTGGCCTGCCGCTGGACACCAAGCAACGCACCGGCAAGATCCGCTACAAGGGCGTCGAGAACAATGGCGCGCGCAACGCCGCGCTGCTGAGTGGCGCGGTCGACGGCCTCGCCACCCATATCGGCAATAATTCCGGTGCCGCGCTCTATCTCTCCGGCAAGGTCAAGATCGTCGGCCGCACCGTGGAGAACGGCGTCTACGAGAATGGCGCCGGCCGTGTCTCGTTCTTCGCCATGCGCGACTTCGCCGAGAGCTATCCGGATGCGGTCAAGGCCTTCCTGATCTCCTATCGCCGCGCCACCGCGTGGATCCAGGCGAATGTCGATGAAGCCTCCGAGATCATCTCGAAGGGCACGCGCGTGCCGATCGAGATCGCCCGATTCCAGATCGTCGATCCCTCGGGCTACGAGTTCATCGCCGGCGACGAGAACGCGGACTCCGTCCGCAAGGCGATCCACGATTTCCAGGACTGGTACATCGCCCACGGCGACGACGTCTTCACCGACCGCAAGCTCGACGACCGGCAGATCGCCGAGTTCGTCGACGGCAAGTTCTTCCGCGGCGGCAAATATTCGATCTACCAATAAGTATTCGATCCACTGACACGGCCTGGAATACCGGGATCACGGCTGACGATCCGTGATCCCGGCTGTACATAGAGCGAGCCGGATATGACCGACGTCATCAATGTCAATATAGTTGCCGGCGCTTCTTATGCGGGGCGAGCCGCCGCCGCGCGGCGGCGACCGGCCAGGCGCGGTTCCTCCCGGATCTATATCGGGGCGATCCTGCCGCTTTCCTTACTGGCGCTGTGGTCCCTCGCCTCTTATCTCCAATGGGTTCCCGCGATCTTCCTGCCGTCGCCGATCGCCACGGCAAAAGCTTTCTACGCCATGGTGACGCGCCAGCAACTGCATGTCGATTTCCTGCGCAGCATCTCCATCGTCAGCCAGGCTTTCATGTATGGTTCCATTGCTGCGGTGGTGCTCGGGATCGCGGCGGGACTGTCGAACAATGTCGAGCGTTTCTTCAGCCCGACCTTCGACAGCATCCGCCATATTCCGGGCGTCGCCTGGCTGCCGCTGATCGTGCTGTGGCTCGGCCTCGGCGCGCCGGCGCAGATCCTCGTCATCGGCAAGTCGGTGTTCTTCCCGGTGTTCCTCAACACCTTGCAGGGCATCCGCAATGTCGAGAAGAGCCATGTCGAGCTCGCCAATGTGCTGACCCTGAACCGCGTGCAATTGGTGCGGCGGGTCATCCTGCCGAGCGCCGTGCCCAGCATCATGGTCAGCCTGCGCTATGCCGCCGGCGTCGCCTGGGCGCTGGTGGTCACCGCCGAGGGCCTGAGCGGCCAGGAAGGCCTCGGCTACCTCATCTTCCGCGCCCAGAGCCTGCTCATCACCGATCAGCTGATCGTCTGCATGGTCATCATCGGCCTGGTCGGCTTCGCCATCGACCGCCTGATGTTCCTGCTGCAGCGCTACGTCCTGCGCTGGAAGCAGGGCTATGAGGGCTGAGCGGTCGTCCTCAAATCAACGCTTGAAGGAATGCTGAAATGACGATTGCCGTCGCCCCCACCATCGAGACCGGTGCACGTCCCCTGGTCCGCGAATTGCTCTACACCATCTGCCCGGTCCTGGTGGCCTCGAACGTCGCGCTCGAACTCGGCTGGATCCATGACGAACTGGCCAAGGTCGCCGCCAGGCCGCTCTATCTGCGCTCGCAGGCTTCCGATGTGCCGTGGCCGGCGCACTACAACCACGCCTCGGACAGGCTGATCCGCGACGGCGGCAACAGCCCCGCGATCTGGTCGAAGGCTGATCTCAGGCCGACCGTACTGATCGGTCTCACCCAGGCGCAGCCGGCCGGCAAGATCATCGTGCGCGCCGACGACGATATCTATCGGGTGGCGGACCTGAAGGGCCGCCACATCGGGCTCTACAAGAGCCAGCGCAACGAGAAGATCGACCACCGCCGCGCCACCTCCGAGCACGGCATCCTCGCCGCGCTCGCGGTGCACGGGCTCACGCGGTCCGACGTCCAGATCGTGGATGTCGAGGACGCCGATTCGCATGCGGAAGTCCCGGCCGAGACGCCGGCGGGCATCTGGGCACAGCGCCGCGCGTCCGCGACCTCGACCGAGGGCGTGCGCAGCGCCGAGGCCCGCGCGCTTGCCGATGGCCGGATCGACGCGCTGTACGACTATTCGATCGGCGTCGCCAAGCATCTGGAGGCCACCGGCCGTTTCAAGGTGATCGAGGATCTCGACCGCTATCCCGACTGGACGCTCCGCATCGCCAATGCGCCGCGCACCATCTCGGTCAGCAAGGAATTCGCGGAAGCGAACCGCGACGTGATCGTCGCGTTTCTGCGCGCCGCGATCCGCGCCGGACGCTGGATCAACGCCAATCCGGACGCGGCGGCGGATATCTTCTACCGCACCACAATCTATGCCGACCGCGACGAGATCGCCAGGGCGCTGCGCGGCTACGATCTCGTGCCGAACCTCTCGGCACAGAACCTCGCCGGCCTCGCCATCGAGAAGAAGTTCCTGCTCGACCACAAGTACATCGCCAATGACTTCGACGTCAGCGAATGGGCGGACGCCTCCTATCTGGAAGAAGCCCTGGCGGGCGCCTGACATGGCACGGCGCCGGCCTTTTGGTCGGCGCCGATTTGCCGGCAAAATATTAAGACAGGAATGGACACAGGCATGACAACGCGCGGCACCCTGGAGATCACCGATGTCGGCAAGTATTACGATGTCGACGGGCAACGGCTGAAGGTGCTCGAACACATCAACCTGCGGGTCGGCGCCGGCGAGTTCGTCACCATCGTAGGTCCGAGCGGCTGCGGCAAGTCGACCATACTGCGTCTCGTCGTCGGGCTGGACGGCGACTATTCCGGCCAGATCAGCCTCGACGGTCGCCCCATCCATGGCACCAGCCTCGACCGCGGCATCGTGTTCCAGGATCATCGGCTGCTGCCCTGGCTGACGCTCGAGGAGAACATTGGCCTCAGCCTGGAGAATTCAGGCTGGAGCAGCGCCGAGAAGAGGAAGACCATTCGCGACCATATCGAGCTGGTCGGCCTGCGCGGCTTCGAGAAGGTCTATCCGTATCAATTGTCCGGCGGCATGGCGCAGCGCGCCGCCATCGCGCGCGGCCTCGTCAACCGTCCCGAGATATTGCTGCTCGACGAGCCGCTCGGGGCGCTGGACGCGCTGACCCGCCTGCGCCTGCAGGAAGAACTGCTGCGCATATGGCGGGTCGAGAAGACCACGATGATCCTCGTCACCCATGACGTGGACGAGGCCATTTATCTGAGCGACCGCATCCTCGTCATGAACGCCAATCCGGGGCGCATCGTCGAGGAGATCGCGGTCGACCTGCCCTTGCCGCGCGACCGCGCCGGCCCGGAGTTCGCGCGCATCAAGCGGCAGATACTGGAGCGCATGGGCGAGTACGCGCCCCGCGCCGAGGCGGCGTGATGCGGGGGCTGCGCCGCCTCACAGGGGCGATGGGTGTCGCTGGCCTGCTCGCGGTGGCCTCAACGGCATACGCCGTCGACACCCCGCCTTCCGATGAACTGCCGGACCTCTCGCCGATACGCGCGCTGATCTATTCCGGCGACTATGCCAAGGCGGCAGCGGAACTGGAGCAGTTGGCAACGAAGGTCCGCCATGCCGACGTGTTCAATTTGCTCGGCTTCAGCCTGCGCAATATCGGGCGCTATGACGAGGCCGACAAATGGTACCGCGAAGCGCTCTATTACGATCCGGCGCACCGCCAGGCCATCGAGTATCAGGGCGAGCTGTATCTGACGACGGGCCGGCTCGACAAAGCGCAGGAGAATATCGAGGCGCTCAAGATATTCTGCCTGCCGGCCGGCTGCCCCGAGCTCACCAAGCTGGAAGCGGCCTATCGTGCCGCCGCGCACGCCAAGGCATCGGGCGCTTCAAGCACCACGATAAAATAGCGCCTTTCCTGGCGCGTCACGACACGGCGCGAGGCGATCCGAGTGCCTGCTCGTGGACATCGCCGGCTGGATGATTGAAGCAGCCCGGCAGATGGGTAACGCTGCTGCATGCCCGTCTCGAGACGCGCCATGCAGAGGATTCGGTGATGCCCAGTGATGCCAGCCTGACGAAGCGGTCGGCCTGCGAAATCGTCGATCTGCTCCAGCGGGGCGAGGTCACGCCGCTCGATTGCCTCGATGCGCTTGAGGCTCGCGTTGCGAGCGTCGACGGCACGGTCAACGCGCTGCCCACCCTCTGCTTCGATCGTGCCCGCGACCATGCCCGGCGATTGATGGAACGCCCGCTTGGCAGCCGCGGATTGCTGGCCGGCCTGCCGGTGCCGATCAAGGACCTGACGGAGGTGGCGGGCGTGCGCACCACCTATGGCTCGCCCATCTTCGCCGACAACGTTCCCGAGGTGTCCGACCTGTTCGTGCGGACGCTGGAGGCGGAAGGCGGGCTCGTCTATGCCAAGTCGAACACCCCCGAATTTGGTGCGGGCGGCAACACCTTCAATGAGGTGCTGGGCACCACGCGAAACCCGTGGAACACGCACTTGTCCGCCGCGGGCTCATCCGGCGGGGCGGCAGCGGCGCTGGCGAGCGGCACCGCCTGGGTGGCGCAAGGCTCGGACCTCGGCGGCAGCCTGCGCAATCCCGCGAGCTTCTGCGGCATTGTGGGGATGCGGCCAAGCCCCGGCCGCGTCGCCAACCTGCCCGGAGCCCGCATCGATCAGCATCTGGCGGTCGAGGGGCCAATGGCGCGCTCGGTCGAGGATACCGCCCTGCTGCTCGACGCCATGACCGGCGAAAGTCCGCTGGATCCGGTCTCGCTGCCGAGGACCGAGAGCTTCCTCACCGCGGCGCGCTCCGGCTGGCGGCCGAAGCGCGTGGCCTTCTCGGCCGATCTCGGCATCACCCCGGTCGATCCCGAAGTGGCCGCGATCTGCCGCGCCGCAGCGGCTCGATTTGCCGAGGTCGGCGCCATCGTGGAGGAAGCGCATCCCGACCTCTCCGAGGCCCACGACAGCTTCCAGGTGCTGCGCGGCCTGGGCTTCGCGGCCGGCTATGCAGGGCTGCTGAAGGAGCATCGGGACAAGATGAAGCCGGAGGTTGTCTGGAACATCGAGAAGGGCCTCGGTTTTTCCATGTCGGACATTGTCCGCGCCGAGAACAACCGCGCCGCGATGTTCCGCAGAATGAATGCCTTCTTCGAAACCTATGATCTGCTGGTGTGCCCGGCCACGATCGTCGCCGCCTATCCGGTGGAAGAGCGTTACGTGAAAGAGTGCGCGGGCCACACTTTCTCGAACTATGTCGAATGGCTGGCGATCGCCTATGCGATCACGCTCACGACGGCACCGGCACTCAGCCTGCCCTGCGGCTTCACTGCCGACGGGCGCCCGGTCGGCCTGCAGATCGTCGCCCGGCCGCGCGGCGACGCATTCGTGCTTGCGGGCGCACGTGCGCTCGAGTCCGTATTGAACCTGCGTCCCGCCACGCCGATCGATCCGCGCACGCCATAAAGTGCGCGGGGCGAGAGTGACCTCCAGCCCCGCGACACATCACCTGTTCACCTCGGTCCAGATGCGGGCATAGAGCTGGCTGACCTCGGGCGGGCAGGCAGTCAGGAACTCGCCGGCCTTCTCGAACTGCGCCGGGACGACGAGTTCAGGCGCGTCCTTCATGTTCTCCGGCATGAATTTCTCGGAGCCCTTGATGCCGTTGGCATATTTGGCGAACGCCGAAATCAGCGCCGCATTCTCCGGCTCCATGATGAAGTTCATGAACAGCTTCGCGTTCTCGACGTTCTTGGCGTCCTTGAGGATGGCAACGCTGTCCATGAAGAACGGGAAGCCTTCCTTCGGATAGCCGAAAGCGATGTCCGAGTTCTTCAGCCGCGCGCGCATCACTGCGCCGTTCCAGTAATAGACCGCCGCATAGTCGCCGGACGGCAGCTTCTCGGTGACGCTATAGTCCATGGCGAGCCATTTCGGCTTCGCCTCGACCAGCTTGTCCCGAACCTTCTTCAAAAGGTCCTTATCCGCCGTACACCAGTCGCCGCCGAAGTACTTGATGGCGGCGAACAGCACGTCGTTCATCTCCGGCTCGACATTGATCTTGCCGACCAACTCCTTCGGCGGGTCGAGGAAGATCGCCGAAGTGTTGATGTCGCCGCCATAGACCTTCTTGTTGACGCCGACGCCGGACAGGCCCCACTGCCACGGGATCGTGTAGTGGCGCCCCTTGTCCCAGGCCACGTCGACCCAGCGCGGGTCGACATTCTTGAAATTCTCCATCTGGTCGGGCCGGGCCTCGAGCAGCAGGCCTTCCTTCACCCAGATCGGCACGTAGTTGGCGGACGGCACGACGATGTCGAAGCCGTGGCCGCCGGCGCGCACCTTGGCGAGCGCGGTATCGTTGGAATCGTAGTCGGTCACCGTGACCTTGACGTTGTACTTCGCCTCGAACTTCTTGATCAGCTCGGGGCTGGTGTAGTCACCCCAATTGTAGATGTTGAGCGCGCCTTCGGCCGCCGCGCTGCCGGCGAACCCCAGGATCGCGAATGCCGCGGATGCGACCGTCATCTTCCAGTTCATGTTCCATCTCCGTAGGTTTGTTGTCGTTAGGTCTTCCGGCGATTTATGAAGAAGAATGCGGTGACGAGCAGGACCGAAATCGCCAGGAATGCCGTCGCGATCGCGTTGACCTCGGGGCTCACCGCGCGACGGATCTGTCCGAGCATGTAGGTCGGCAAGGTGTCCTGCCCGCCCGACTTGACGAATTCGGTGATGACGACGTCATCCAGCGAAATGACGAAAGCCAGCATGAACCCGGCGATGATGCCCGGCCTGAGCAGCGGCAGCGTCACCCGTCGGAACACCATCCAGGGCGTGGCATAGAGATCGGCGGCGGCACGCTCGAGCGTGCCATCCATGCCCTCGAGCCGCGCACGTATCGGCAGATAGGCGAACGGGATGCAGAACGCCGTATGCGCCAGCATCAGATAGCCGAGCCCGGAATAGCCGGTCAGCACCTTGAAGCGCGAGAACACGATCAGCAGCGCCACCGCCGTCACGATCTCCGGCACCATCAGCGGCTGGTTGATGAAGGCATATTTGAAGGCGAGACCGCGATAGGGGGCAGTGCGCGTCGTCGCGATCGCCGCCATGGTCGCGACGACCGTGGCAGTGGTGGCGGCAACCATCGCGATGATGAGCGAGCGCCCGGCGGCGTCCCGCACCGCCTCGTTCCTCGAAACCTCGACGAACCAGCGCAGCGACACGCCACCCCACGACGTGACCGAGTCGCTAGCGTTGAAGGCGTAGGCGACAAGCGTCGCCATCGGCAGATAGAGGACGGCGAAGGTGAAGAGCGCGACCGCGGCGAAACCCGGCTGCGTGCGAACGTCGAACCGCCCTCTAGCCATGCTGCGCCCCGGAACGTGAGGCGTTGCGCACATAGACCAGCAAGGCGACCATCACCACCGCCATCAGGGTGATGGAGATCGCCGCACCCAGCGGCCAGTTGCGCCCGGCGCCGAACTGCAGTTCGATCAGGTTGCCGAGCATCATGTTCTTGCCGCCGCCCAGCACGCGCGGCGTGACATAGGCGCCGAGCGAGGGGATGAAGACCAGGATCGAGCCGGCGATGATGCCCGGCTTCACCAGCGGGATGATGATGCGCCACAGCACGCTGAACCGGCCGGCATAGAGATCGTACGCCGCCTCGATAAGCCGGAAGTCCAGCTTTTCCATGCTGGCATAGAGCGGCAGCACCATCAGCGGCAGGTACACATAGACCATTCCGAACAGGATGGCCCAGTCGGTGTACATGATCTGCAAGGGCTGATCGATGATGCCGGCGGCGCGCAGCAGCGTGTTGACGATGCCCTCGTTGCGGATGATCTGCTGGATCGCGAAGGTGCGGATGAGCAGGTTGGTCCAGAACGGGATGGTCACCAGGAACACCCAGACCTCGCGGGTGTGCCGCGGCCGGGTGGCGATGAAGTAGGCGGTGGGAAAGCCGAGCAGCAGCGTCAGCACCGTGGTGATGATGGACAGCCGCAGCGAGCGCCAGAAAATCGAGAGGTGCGCATCCGCCAGAGAAAACGTATCGTCGAAGATGTCGCGCTGGAAGAACACCGAGAACCAGCCGTCGAGCGAAAACTGACCGAACTTCACATCGCCATAGTCGCCCTTCGCCATGAAGGAATAGGCGAGCATCACGAACAGCGGGCCAACCGCGGCGACGAAGATGATGATCAGCGCCGGCGCGGAGAGCAGCCAGCGCCCGCGGATCCTGTCGCCCTCGCCCTTCCGTGCGATCTCCTGCGCGCTCGCCATGCTCAGTCCCGCAGCACTTGCGCGGCGTCCGCGGCGATCTCGATACCGGCACGGTCGCCGACCTGGAAGCCGCAGGACTGGGTGCGGGAGTTCTGCTGGCGCACCGTGAAGGTGTCGCCGTCATCGAGCTTGATGTGGATGTGCGTGTCGGTGCCGAAATAGACCACGTTCTCCACGATGCCGGAGATCTGGCCGCCCTCCTTGACGGCGCGTGCATGCTCCGGCCTGACGACGATGGTGGCCGTGCCGTTCGGTTGCAGCCCTTCCGCGATGGTCGCGGCGATCTCGGCGCCCGATGCCAGGCGCACCCGCGCCGCGCCATTCTCCACCCGCGCAACCTGCGCGATCAGGAAGTTGGTCTCGCCGATGAAATCAGCAACGAAGCGATCCGCCGGCTTGTCGTAGATGTCCCACGGCGAACCGACCTGCAGCACCTTGCCTTTGGACATCACCGCGATGCGGTCGGACATCGTCAGCGCCTCTTCCTGGTCGTGCGTGACGAAGACGAAAGTGATGCCGGTCTCGTGCTGCATGCGCTTCAGCTCGATCTGCATTTCCTTGCGCAGCTTGTAGTCCAGCGCCGAGAGCGGCTCGTCGAGCAGCAGCACCTTGGGGCTCGGCGCCAAAGCGCGGGCAAGCGCCACGCGCTGCGCCTGGCCGCCGGAGATCTGGTCGGTGCGGCGCTGGGCGAGTTCCTCCATCCGCACCAGCTTCAGCATGACGGCGACGCGGGCGTCGATTTCGGCCTTCGGCCGCCCGAGCATCTGCAGGCCGAACGCGATGTTGTCTCGCACCGTCAGATGCGGGAACAGCGCGTAGCTCTGGAAGACGGTGTTGATCGGCCGCTTGAAGGGCGGCAGTCCGGCAATATCCTCGCCGTGCAGCAGGATCGCGCCTTCGGTCGGGTATTCGAACCCGGCGATCATCCTGAGCAGCGTGGTCTTGCCGCAGCCCGAGGGGCCAAGCAGGGTGAAGAATTCATTCTCGCGGATGGCGATGGATACGTTGTCGAGAGCGCGGAGCGCATCCGGTCCCTGACCGAATTCCTTGACGATGCCCCTAGCCTCGATCGCGACGCGCTGATCCCGTCCGTCGGCAGGCTCCGGCATTACACACCCGTTATCGTCTATGCCGTCCGTGGGACGGGGGGCATCCCACGCGTCTGCGCCGTGAGCTGGAGGTAGCGTAGGTGACGGCTTGGTTTCCGGCAAGGCAGCTCGCTATGAATATGTGAGGAAGGGATTCTGCCATGCCAATTGCCGATATCATCATCGAAAATGCCCGGGTCATCACGATGGATCCGGCGCGACCTCATGCCGAAGCGGTCGCACTCAGGGACGGCGGAATCCTCGCTGTCGGCAGTCGCGCCGAGGTGGCCGACATTGCCGCCGCAGCGACACGGCGCATCGACGCCGGCGGCGCCTCCGTGCTGCCCGGCTTCATCGACAGCCACATTCATTTGTTCGCCGGTGGCGCGCAGCTCAGCAGCCTGTCGCTCGCGGGCCTCACCGGCTTCGATGCCATCGCGACGGCGATC
This sequence comes from Starkeya sp. ORNL1, assembly GCF_012971745.1. Lineage (NCBI taxonomy): Bacteria > Pseudomonadati > Pseudomonadota > Alphaproteobacteria > Hyphomicrobiales > Xanthobacteraceae > Starkeya > Starkeya sp. ORNL1. Next base: position 4,268,677 of record NZ_CP048834.1, on the reverse strand, counting down.
CGCAAGCGGGCGACAGCGGAGTCGGGCAGCAACCTCCTGATCGCCGAGCAGGCCGCCTACTTCATGTTCGGTGCCAGCGAGCCGATGACACGGCAATTGCTCGACCGCATCCTGCCAGATCGCCCGCTGGCGCTGTTCGCCAGCGACCATCACACCATGTGGGCGAACACCGCAGCGCTCCGGGCTGCCGGCATCCTGCATGGGCTGGAGACGCCGCCCGGCAGCGAAGTGGTGATGGGCGCGGACGGGCTGGCGACGGGTGAGTTGCTCGAGTTCGAGGGGTTCGCGCCGATCACCGCGCTGACGCCTACCGGCGGGCGCGAGATGCTCGGCCTGATGGGCCGCGAGCCGAGCACGCCGCCCACCGCCGCCGAGCGCGCGGTCGACCGCGACATCCTCCGGCGCGGCCTGGCGCATTGCGCCTCGCTCGGCATCACCGGCTTCCACAACATGGACGGCAATCTCTACCAGCTCGAACTGCTCGGCGAGATCGAGCAGGCAGGCGAGCTCATAGCGCGCGGCCGGGTGCCGTTCCGGCTGTTACCCGGCCAGCCATTGTCAGACCTGCAGCAGGCCGTCGAGATGCGCCGGCGCTGGAACTCCGACCGGCTCAAGGCCGACTTCGTCAAGATCTTCATGGACGGCGTCGTCGAATCCAAGACCGCGCACGTGTTCGACGACTATTGCGGCTCGCCCGGCATGCGCGGCTCATCCTTCTTCGAGCCGGACGAGTTCGACGCGGTGTGCATCGAGGCTGACCGGCTCGGATTCCAGATCACCGTCCACGCCATCGGCGATGCCGCAGTCAACCGCACCCTCAACGGCTACGAGGCAGCGCAGCGCGCCAATGGCCGCCGCGACAGCCGCCATCGCATCGAGCACATCGAAATGCTGGCGCCGTCAGACCTGCCCCGCTTTGCGGCGCTGGGCGTCCTGGCATCGATGCAGCCGACGCACGCACCGGGCGGTGCCTATCCGGTGGAGCCGATCCTCTCCATGGTCGGCCGCGAACGGATGCGCACCGCCTATGCCTGGGAGACCATCCGCAAGACCGGAGCGCGGCTGGTATTCGCCAGCGACTGGCCGATTGCCTCGCTCGATCCGCTGTTCGGCATCAAGACCGCAATGACCCGGGTGCCGCCGTTCGACGGCGCTCCGGACGAGCGGCAGAGCCTTGCCGACTCGATCGCGGGTTTCACCACCGACGGCGCCTTTGCCGAGTTCGCGGAGGGCCGCAAGGGGCAGCTGAAACCCGGCGCAATGGCGGACCTCGTCATCCTCTCCGGCGACATCGAAGCCGTCCCGCCGGAGGAGATCGACGCGCTGAAGGTGGCAGCCACCATCTGCGACGGGCAGCTGACCTACGAGCGCGGCACCTCGTAACGCAGCGGCGGGCGCCGATCGAACCAGGGCTGCGCCTCCTCGATGCGCGCGCACAGGCCCATCAGCATCTCGTCGCGGCCAAAGGCTGAGGCGAGATGGACCCCGACCGGCAGCCCCTCCGCGGTCCAATGCAGAGGCAGCGACGCAGCCGGTTGGCCCGATGCATTGAAGGCGGCGGTAAAGGGCGAATAGGCGAACACCCGCCCCGGCCCCATGCGGTAGTCGACATAGTCCTCGGGCTTGTGATTGAAACGGCCGATGACCGCGGGGGGCTCGGCGAGGGTGGCAGTCAGCAGCACATCGTAGCGCTCGAGGAACGCGGCCATCTCGCGGCCATAGGCGTGCACCTTGTTGATCGCTTCGAGATAGTCGCTGCCGCTGACGGTGCGGGCATAGGCGATGGCGCCGCGCGCAATACCCTCAATCTCGTCCGCAGCAAGCGGCCGCCCGCGCCTGCGCACCGCGCTGTCGACCGAAAGTGCAGAGCCGCAGGCAACGATCTTGGTCCATGCCGCCATCATGCCGGACGTATCGGCATCGGGCAGCTCCTCCTCGATGACGTGGCCGAGATCGGCAAGCAGCCGGGCCGCCTGCTCGACGGCGGCGCGGCACGCCGGATCGATGGCCTCGCCGGTCAGCGTCGTCGTCGTATAGGCGATCCTGAGGCGTCCATCGCGCCGGTCGAGGGCGTCGCGGAACGTTCCCTGCAGAGGCGGGGCGACATAGGGCGCGCCAAGGTCGGAGCCTTGCGTCGCGTCGAGCAGGACCGCGGTATCGCGCACCGAGCGGGTCAGGAAGCCGTCAATGGCCATGCCCGCCCAGCCCTCGCCGACATAGGGGCCGTCGGGCAGGCGGGCGCGAGTCGGCTTGAACCCGAACAGCCCGCAGCTGGAGGCGGGGATGCGCACCGATCCGCCGCCGTCCGAGCCGTGCGCGGCGGGCACGATGCCGGCCGACACCGCCGCCCCCGAACCGCCGGACGAGCCGCCCGGCGTATGGTCGAGGTTCCATGGGTTGCGTGTCGGGCCGCCATAGACGGCCGCCTCCGTCACCGGCCCGATCCCGCCTTCGGGCGAGGCGGTCCGGCCGAACGTGACCACCCCGGCGGCCTTGATGCGGGCGTAGATCGCCGAATCCTTCGCATAGCGCGTGCCAGCGAACAGCCGCGAGCCGTTATTGGACGGGAAGTCGATGGCCTCGCAACCGAGGTCCTTGAGCAGGAACGGCACGCCCGTGAGCGGGCCGTCCGGCAGGCCGTCCGCGATAAGGCGCCGCGCCACGTCCTCCTGGATCATGGTCACGGCGTTCAGACGGGGATTGAGCGCCTCGACGCGGCGGAGCGCCTCATCCAGCAACTCGCCGGGAGTGACTTCTTTCCGGCGTACGAGTTCCGCCAAGGCGACGGCATCGCATGTTTCGTAGAGATCACTGATACGCACGCCGGAACCCCTGCCAATTGACCGCGAAGATCAGAAATTCTTCACCGCGACCTTTGCGTGCTCGACCTGCGGCGGCTGGGCGAAATAGGGGCCGACCAATGCACGCCACGCCTGGAAGTCCTCCGATTCCCGGAAGCCGACCATATGATCTTCGATCGTCTCCCAGCCGACGACGAGCCGGTAGCGGCTCGGAAACTCGATCGAGCGCTGGATTTCCATGCTCCGGCATCCCTTGGCACGCTGGAACAGCGGTCCTGCTTCGGCAAACGCCTTCTCGAACTCGGCTTCCTTGCCGGGCACGACTTCGATGATGGCAATCTCCAGGATCATATTGGCTTCCTCGGCGGCTGGTCAGCGAATGACAGAACTCTCGCGAGCCGGCGCGCACGGGCAGCAGGCTCCTGCCACTCCTCGCACGATCGCCGGCTTGGAAGAATAGCTTTCCACGCCGTTTCGCAAATTCCCCAGTCGCGGAGCGGGCTCCTCGCCCAGCGTGCTAGGTCAGCGGAACGGCGGCTCGTCGAAACGGCGGTGCCGTTGCATCCGCTCCGGAAGACAGGCAGCTTGCATTCCTGGGAGAAATCCATGCAAACCTCAGGGCTTGGAACGCCCTCGACGACCCGGATCTGCTGCGCCTGGTCCAGTCGATGACCTCCGGAGTGCCCGAGCGGCGCCCTCACGCATCAAGCGGCGCCTGCCGCGCAAGGCACCTGCGCTCATCCACCATACCGGCCGCTGGGCTGTACCGAGGAGAATTCATGCCCGGCCATGCCGTCGAAGGCCACCAGCTCTCCGGATTCCTGCCGGTTCCTGCCGGCACCATTCCCTGCCCCCACCAGCTCGGCATGGTCGAGACGCAGTTCGGCCCCGTCGAAGTGGCGCTGACCGGGCATGGACCCGCCGTGCTCGCGCTGCATGGCGGGATGGGCGGCTACGATATGGCCCTGATCCTGGCCCTGGGCGCCTTTCCCACCGGCTATGAGATCATCGCGCCATCCCGCCCCGGCTTTCTCGGAACGCCGATGGGCAACCTCGAAAGCGCGCAGGCCCAGGCCGATCTCTTCGCGGCTCTGCTGACGCGCCTCGGCAGGCAGCAGGCCATCGTGCTCGCTCCCTCGGCCAGCGCGCCGGTCGGGCTCGCCTTCGCCGCGCGCCATCCGGAGCGCTGCGCCGCGCTGATCATGATGTCGCCCTGCACGAAGCGGCTCCACGTGCCGTGGCATGTGCGCGCCCGCCTGCCGTTCATGCAGGCACTCGCCCGCCTGCCGGGCGTCGCCGCGGGCCTGCAATGGCTGACCGTGAATCGGGCCGGATGGTGTGCCCGCGGCCTCATCTCCGATCCGGAGCTTCGCGCGCGCGCCCTAGCGCACCCGGAGGCCGGCCCACTGATGCGCTCGCAGCTTGCGATCCTCTTCAAGCGGCTCGCCGAGCGCCTGCCGGGCACGTTCAACGAGCTGGTCCAGCTCACCACCCTGCCCGAACTGCCGGAGAACGCCGTGAGAGTTCCGGTTCTCGTCATTCACGGCACCGCCGACACCATGGTGCCGTTCGATCATGCCACGCACATTGCCGTGGCTATTCCGGGCGCCCGGCTCATCACTATCGAGGGTGGGGAGCATTCGTGCCTGTTCACCCACATCGAGCAGATGCGTGCGGGGGTCAGCGGCTTTCTCACGCCGCTCGCCATGACGCCCGCCTCGGCGTGATCGCGTAGTCCCAAGTCGCCTGCGAACGTCTCCGGCTGAGGGAGCGCGGCGACTGCCCGAAACACTGGCTCCTGGCGAATTGCTTGGACGCCACTGCCAGATATTGCCCGATTATTATTAGGATCAGGTCGAGCCGATCCACCACGCGACGGCTGGCGGGAATTTCTTGCGCCCCGCAAGGTCGATTAAACGCGCACTTGCATAGACGGTATTAAATTACATCCAGTTTTTTTGCCTGCGCGGATAATGTCGGCACGGCAGGGTATACGTAGAGGAGACAACGGCACATTATCGATTGAAGATAAGAGGTCGCCGATCTTCTCAAAAATGGAAGAAATATTTGCGCATTTTGATCATAGCGGTGGGTACACGCGGGGACGTGCAGCCTCTTGTAGCCCTAGCAAGAACGCTACTGGTCAAAGGTCATTCGGTCCAGCTTGCAAGCTTGTCAACGTTTGCCTCTTTGTGTGAAAGCAACGGTGTAAACTTCATCCCATTAAGGGGTGATCTGGAAAGCGAAATGAAGAATGCAGCGGGCGCCGAGCTTGGCTCGGCAGGCCGCAATCCATTTTCAGCGACAGCTGCATTTAAGAATATCATAGAACAAAATATAGTCGACTGGACCCGAACAATCCGCGCCGCTGCCGCCCAATGTGATGTCATTGTTGCAGCTGGAACGGCGGTTTTCTTCAGTCTTGGTTTGGCCCGCGCATTTCAAATACCTTTGGTGCAAGTTTATCTGCAGCCGGTATTGCCCTCTGCACAAGCTGGAAGCCCACTGCTTCCGCAGCTTCCGTTCCGGCTGCCGGGCTTTATGAATTCCGCTCAATATGCAATTGCCGCCCAGCTTTTATGGCAAGTTCTACGGCCAGCTATCGCTCGAAGCGAAGCGGAGCTTTCGGGAAACGCTTCGGTACCCCTGCTCGTCCCCTTCAAGAGCATGCTGCATGCAAGGCAAACTATCTTGCTTGCCTATAGCCGTCACCTGGTCCCACAGTCCGGGCAGCCACCAAACGTTCTCAACACCGGTTTCTGGCAGCTTGATCGTTCGCCCGCCTGGAAGCCGACGCCCGACCTCGCGCGCTTTCTAGGCGCGGGCCCGCCCCCGATTTATGTCGGCTTCGGCAGCATGCCGATACGTCAGCCAAGACAGGTTGCGCATGCCATCCTGGCGGCTGTGCGCTCGCTTGGAGCGCGGGCCATTCTCGACGCGGGCTGGAGCACGATGGAGCCGTCCGACCTGCGCGACGACGCCATCGTCATAAAGAACGTGCCGCACGACTGGCTGTTCGAACATGTCGCCGCTGTCGTCCACCATGGCGGCGCGGGAACCACGGCGGCGGCGCTGCGAGCCGGGCGGCCATCGGTAATGGTGCCGTTCATTCTCGACCAGTTCTTCTGGGCCGAACGCCTGCATGCGCTGCACGTAGCTCCCCCGGCGCTGCCCTTCGACAGGCTGGGCGAGCGGCGGCTTGCCGCCGCCCTCAAACAGGTAATGGGCGATTCCAAGCTTCGCGAGAATGCGAAACGCCTTGGGCAACAGGTGCGTTCTGAAGGCGGCGTGGCACTCGCCGCAGAGCGCATCGAGCGCGTCGTGCCGAGCACAATTCGGCCGAGCGCAGCTCAGCCGGCCTCGGTCGCGAGCGTGTCCTGAGCCGGCTCGGTCTTGCGCGCCCGGCGCCGACGGAACCAGTCCATATAGAGATAGATTACCGGCGTGGTGTAGAGGTTGAGGACGCCTGACACCATCAGCCCGCCGATGATCGCATAGCCGAGCGGTTGCCTGATCTCGTAGCCGGGGCCGGTGCCGAGCGCCAGCGGCAGCGCGCCGACAATGGCCGCGAGATTGGTCATGACGATCGGACGGAAGCGCAGCACGCACGCCTTGTAGATGGCGTCCGCACTGGAAAGCCCTTCGCTGCGTTCCGCTGACAGCGCGAAGTCGATCATCAGGATCGCGTTCTTCTTCACGATGCCGACCAGGAGGATGATGCCGATGAAGGCGATCAGCGACAATTGCTGTCCGCTCAGCAACAGCGCCAGCAGGGCGCCAAGGCCGGCGGATGGAATGGTCGAGAGAATGGTGAAGGGGTGGACATAGCTCTCATAGAGCACGCCCAGCACGATATAGATGGTGAAGATCGCGGCGAGCAGCAGATAGGGCTCGGAGCCCGATGACGAGTTGAAGGCGCCGGCCTTGCCCTCGAAGCTGGTACGCAGCGTGCCCGGCGGGCGCAGCTCCGCCACCGTGTCCTCGATCTTCGCAATGGCCTGATTGAGGGCGACGCCGGGCGCGAGGTTGAAGCTGATGGTGATGGAGGGGAACTCGCCCTGGTGGGGGATCACCAAAGCGGTCTCGCCTTCGCTGGTCTTGGTCACCGCCCGCAGCGGAATCTGGCTGCCGTCCGGCGCCTTTACATACACGCTCTGCAGCGTGTCGATCTCGGCCTGCAGATTGGCGTCCACTTCCAGCACGACATAATACTGGTCGGTCGTCGCGTAGATGGTCGAGACGCGGCGCTGGCCGAATGCGCTGTAAAGCGTGTCGTCGATCACCTGCGGCGAGATGCCGAGCTGGGCGGCGCGGTCGCGGTCAATGTCGAGAATGACCTGGAGCCCGCCATTCTGCAGGTCGGCGCCGACATCGCGCAGCTCCGGCAATGTGCGGAACCGGGTGAACAATATGTCGAACCAGTGATCGAGTTCCTCCCAGTTCTCGTCCTGCAAGGTGAACTGGTACTGGCCCTTGCCCTCGCGGGCTCCGACATTGAGATCCTCGACCGGCTGCAGATAGGTGCGGGTGCTCGGCAGCGCGGAGAGCGCCTCGCGCAATTCGTCGATGATCTCGGTGACGGCACCACGCTCGGAGCGTGGCTTCAGCATGATGTAGAAGCGGCCGGTGCTGACGCTTGCCGCGCCGCCGCCGGTATCGACAGACGTTGTGCCGATCGAAGAGGTGACGTTCTCCACCGCGGGATGCTCGCGGATCGCCTTGGCGACGGCGATCTGGCGCAGGCGCATGGCGGCGAAGGAGGTGTCGGGCGGCGCCTCGGTGATGCCGATGATGACGCCGGTGTCCTGCGTCGGCATGAAGCCGCTGGGCATGATGGCGTAGAGTGCGATGGTGCCGACCGCGCACAGTGCGGTCAGGAACAGCATGAAGCGCCGATGGTCGAGCGCGTGGCGCAGGCTGCGGGCATAGCCATCGAGGATGCGGTCGAAGCCCCACTGGATCCAGCGGCCCAGCCTGCCCTCCCGGGGCTCGCTGTCGTCGGCGTGGCGCACCTTCAGGAACCGTGCGGCGAGCGCAGGGGTAAGAGTCAGCGAGACCACGGCCGAAATGAGGATGGAAACGCAGAGCGTCACCGAGAATTCCCGCATGATCACCCCGATCACCCCGGGAAACATCAGGAACGGGATGAAGGCCGCGACCAGCGACAGCGTGATGGCGACGATGGTGAAGCCGATCTGGGCGGCGCCCTTCACCGTCGCCTCCAGCCGGCCAAACCCCTGCTCGCGGAAGCGCGCAATGTTCTCCACCATCACGATGGAATCGTCGATCACGAAGGCGATGGCGACGGTGAGCGCGGTCAGGGAAATGAGATCGAGGCTGTAGTCGAGGAAGTACATCACGATGAAGGTGCCGGCGAGCGCCACCGGGATCGACATGCCGGCAATCAGCGTCGCCCGCGTATCGCGCAGGAACAGCAGGATGGTTCCGATCACCAGCAAGGTCGTCGCCAGGAAGGTGAGCTGCGCATCGTGCAGCGTGCCGCGTATGGTGACGGTGCGGTCGGCAATGATATCGACATGGATCGAGGGTGGCAGCCAGCGACGGATCTGCGGCAGCGCCTCGCGCACGCGGTCCACCGTGGCGACGATATTGGCGCCGGCCTTGCGCTGGATGTACACGAAGATCGCCGGGTCGGTGTTCAGCCAGCCGCCGACGCGGGTATCGACCACGCTGTCGGCCACGGTTCCGATATCGCCGAGCCGCACGTTGGCGCCATCATGCTGGGCGACGATGAGCCGCGAGAAGGCGGCGGCATTGGTAAGCTGGCTGTCGGTGACGATGGCCTCCGACCGATAGTCATTGTCGAGGCTGCCGGTCGGCAGCGTGACGCTGCCAGCCACGATCGCGGCGCGGACATCGTCGAGGCCGATGCCGACCGAGGCCATCGCCGCCGGGTTCATGCGCACCCGGACCGCCGCCTTGGCTGCGCCCTGGACGACGACATTGCCGACGCCTTCGAGCTGCGCGAGCTTGTCGACGATGACGCCATTCACATACTTGATCACCTCATCCGGCGGCAGCGTATCGCAGCGGATGGAGAGGAAGACGGCTGGAATCAGGATCGGATTGATCTTCTTGAACACCGGCCGGCTCGGCATGTCCTTCGGCAGTTCGTCGCCCGCCGCGCTGATGGCGGCCTGCACGTCGACCGCCGCCCCGTCGACGTTGCGCTCCGGCGCGAACTGCAGGGTGATCTGGGTGTTGCCGAGCGTGTTGATCGAGGTCAGTTCGGTGATCGAGGCGATGCGGCCGAGCCGACGCTCCAGGGGCGTCGCGACGGCACTCGCCATGGTCTCCGGGCTCGCGCCGGGCAGCTGCGCGGAGACGACGATGGTCGGCACGTCGATCGCCGGCAGAGTGGCAATGGCGAGTTGCCGGTAGGCGGCAGCGCCGATCAGCATGATGCCGATGGCGATCAGCATGCTTCCGACCGGTCTGCCGGCGAAGAGGCGCGCGAGGCCGGTCACCTGGCTATCCCTCCCCGGTAAAGCGCGGCAGCTCGGTGTCGGAGATGCGCGGCAGTCGGGGCATAGGCGCTTGCGCGGGTGGGCTCGAGGGCGCGACCGTCGAGGGCACGCTTGCGGCCTTGCCTTCGAACGTGAAGCGGCTGAACAGCAGGTAGATGACCGGCGTGGTGTAGAGCGTCAGAAACTGCGAGATGATCAGGCCACCAACGATGGCGATGCCGAGCGGCTGGCGCAGCTCGGCGCCGGCGCCGTGCGCCACGGCGAGGGGCAAGGCGCCAAGCAGCGCCGCCATGGTTGTCATCATGATCGGCCGGAAGCGCAGCAGGCAGGCCTGCCGGATCGACTGTTCCGGCGACATGCCGGACGAGCGCTCGGCCTCGCGCGCGAAGTCGATCATGATGATCGCGTTCTTCTTCACGATGCCGATCAGCAGGATGATGCCGATCAGCGAGATCAGGTCGAGCTCGCGGCCGAGCAGATAGAGCGCGGCGAGCGAGCCGAGGCCCGCCGATGGCAAGGTGGAGAGGATGGTGATCGGGTGGATGAAGCTCTCATAGAGCACCCCGAGCACGATATAGACCACGACGATCGCTGCCAGGATCAACAAGGGCTGGCCTGCGAGCGAGCTGCGGAACTCCGCGGCGCTGCCCGTGAAGGCGGTGGCGATCGCCGGCGGCAGGCCGATGGCGCGTTCGGTCTCGGAAATGGCGTCGATGGCGGCGCCCAGCGAGTAGTCGGGCGGCACGTTGAAGGACAGTGTGACGACCGGGAAGCGCCCGAGATGGCTGATCGTCAGTGGTGCGGTCTCGGTGTGGAAATCGGCGACGGTGCTCAGCAGCACCGGTGTCCCGCCGTCCGACTGCACATAGAGCGAGCGCAAGGCGGAGGGATCGGTCTGGAACCGCGGATCGAGCTCCAGAATCACATGGTACTGGTTGAGCTGGGTGTAGATCGTCGAGATCTGCCGCTGCCCGAAGGCGTCGTACAGCGTATTGACGATGGAGTGGATCGACACCCCCAGCTGGGCCGCCTTGTCGCGGAAGATCGTCATCCGCGTCTGCAGGCCGCCGCTATTATTGTCGGTGGCGAGATCGGCCAGTTCCGGACGCTGCCTCAGCGCGTCCGCGAGCTTCGTCGACCAGTCCGCCAGCTCTGCCGTGTCGGGATCCTGCAGCACATATTGGTATTGGGTACGGCTGACGCGGTTGTCGATCTGGATGTCCTGCGCCGCCTGCATGAAGAGCGAGATGCCGGCAATGGGGGCAACAGTGTCGCGGATACGCGCCATGACCTCTTCGGCACTGGCGTCACGCTCGTCCCGCGGCTTGAGGTTGATATATAACTGGCCGCTGTTCGCCGTCAGATTGACGGAGCCCGAACCGACGAAGCTCACGAGGCTCGCCACATCCTTGTCGGCGAGAATCGCGCTTGCCATGCGCTGCTGGGCCGCGACCATGGCACCGAACGAGATGTCGGGCGGCGCATCGGTTACCCCGATGATCATGCCGGTGTCCTGCTGCGGCAGGAACCCTTTCGGCACGATGAGGTAGAGCACCCCGGTCGCCACCATCGCCCCGATGGTGATGCCCAGCATCAGCCGCCGGCGCGCCAGCACCCATTCGAGGCTCTTCTCGTAGAGCGCGATCTGCCGGTCGAACAGCCAGTCGTACCAGGACGGCTCGCGCGGCTTCTCCGGCTCGCGCTTCAGGAACTGCGCGCACATCATCGGCGTCAGCGTCAGCGACACGATGCCGGAGACGATGACGGCGACGGTGAGCGTGACCGCGAACTCGCGGAACAGCCGGCCGACCACGCCGCTCATCAGCAGCAGCGGAATGAACACGGCGACCAGCGAGAAGGTGAGCGAGATGATGGTGAAGGTGATCTCGCGCGCGCCCTTCACCGCGGCTTGCGTCGGCGAGGCGCCGTTCTCGATGTGGCGGACGATGTTCTCGATCATGACGATGGCGTCGTCGACGACAAAGCCGGCGGCGATGGTCAGCGCCATCAGCGAAAGATTGTTGATGCTGAAACCGGCCGCGTACATCACGCCGAAGGTGCCGATCAGCGACACCGGCAGCACGATGCTCGGGATGATCGTCGCCCACGCCTTGCGCAGATAAAGGAAGATCACCAGCACCACGAGCGCCACGGACAGCACCAGCGTGAACTCGACTTCGGCCACCGATGCGCGGATGGTCTCGGTACGGTCGCTCAATATGTCGATCTTGACGCTGGCCGGCACGGCGCCGCGCAGCTGGGGCAGGATCGCCTCGATGCGCTCCACCGTCTCGATGATGTTGGCGGAAGGCTGGCGCTTCACATCCACCAGGATCGCGGGTCGCTCGTTCTGCCAGCCGGCGAGGCGCACATTCTCGACACTGTCGGTGACGGTCGCGACGTCCTTCAGCCGCACCGGCGCCCCGGCGCGATAGGCGATGATGATATCGCCATAGGTCTCGGCGGAGAGCAGCTGGTCGTTGGCGGCGATGGTGTAGGACTGGCGTCGCCCGTCGAGATTGCCCTTCGGCGCATTGACGTTGAACTGCGCCACGATCGCGCGGAGATCCTCCAGCCCGAGATTGAGCGCTGCGAGCGCGCCGGGCACGACCTGGATGCGCACGGCGCGCTTCTGCCCGCCCTGGATCGAGACCAGCCCGACGCCCTCGACCTGCGACAGCTTCTGCGCCAGCACGGTCTCGGCGAAATCGTTGACGCGCGAGAGCGGCAGCGATTGGGAGGTGAGCGCCAGCACCATGATCGGTGCATCGGCGGGGTTCACCTTGTTGAAGACCGGTGGATTGGGCAGCTCGGCCGGCAGCGTTCCCGCCGATGCGCTGATCGCCGCCTGGACGTCCTGCGCGGCCGAATCGATGTTGCGGCCGAGGGTGAAGCGCAGCGTGATGGCGCTGCGGCCGAACGAGCTTACCGAACTGATCGCGGCGAGCCCGGGTATCTGGCCGAGCTGCGCCTCGAGCGGCGTCGTCACCGAGGAGGCGACGACATCGGGGCTGGCACCGGTGAGAAGGGTCGTCACCTCGATCGTGGGGAAATCGACGGTGGGGAGCGCCGAGATCGGCAGCGCCCTGTATCCGAGCAATCCCAGCAACACGATGCCGATGGTGAGGAGCGATGTGGCGATCGGTCGATGGATGAAGGGCTCGGAGAGGCTCATGAAGGCGGCGCCGCGCTACGCTCCGACCCCGGATAGAAGGGCTGGCCGTCGCCGCCCGGCCGCTCCGCGCCGCTGATCGAGACGCGGTCGCCGGGCTGCAGCTTGTACTGGCCATCGACGACGATGCGCTCGCCGCGCGACAGGCCCTGCTCCAGCGTCGCCACCCCGTCCTGCACCTGCCCGACATCGACTGCGCGCATGGCGACCCTGTCGTCGGCGCCGATGACATAGACATAGGTGCCCTGCGGCCCGCGCTGCACCGCCGGCGCCGGCACCACGATGGCGTCCGGCTGCTGCATCAGGAGAAGGCGCACGGTGACGAACTGACCGGGCCACAAAGCATTGTTCGTATTGGCGAATGTCGCCTTCAGCTTGAACGTGCCGGTCTTCGGGTCGATCTGGTTGTCGACCATAGTGAGCGTGCCCTCGGCGAGCTGGGTCCGGCTGTCGCGGGCAAAGGCATAGACCGGCAGTCCCCGGCTTTTCGCGAGCTGCTCGGACACCTGCACCCGATCTTCCTGGGGAAGCGAGAACACCACCGAGATCGGCTGGAGCTGGGTGACCACGACGATCACCTTGCGGTCGATCGCCATGATCATGTTTCCGGTATCGACCTGCCGCAGCCCGGCGCGACCGTCGATCGGCGATGTGATGCTCGTATATTCGAGGTCGAGCCGCGCGCGCTCCGCCTCGGCCTGCGCGGCCTCGATGGTCGCCTGGAGCTGGCCGACATCCGCGCGCTTGCCGTCGAGCGCCTGCCGCGAGCCGACACCGGACTTCTGCAATTCCTCGAGCCGTCCGAGGTCGGCCTTGGCGGCGACGATCTTCGCCTCGCTGACACGGACCTGCGCCTCGGCCTGTCGTACCGCTGCCTGATAGGGGCGCGGATCTATGACGGCGAGCACCTCGCCGGCCTTGACCTCCTGCCCTTCGACGAACAGCAGCTGATCGAGCTGTCCATCCACGCGCGAGGTGACGGTGACCGAATTGAACGCCTGGACCGAACCGAGCCCGGTGCGGAAGACCGGCACGGTCCGCTTCTCGGCGAAAGCGGCGATTACAGGGGTTGCGCCCGCCCCGCTGGCGCTGCGCAGGTCATCGACAATACCTGGACTCTTCGGAGCAATAGCACTCCATCCAATCTGAGTACTGGACACGATGCTCCAGCCGACGCCGCCAAGCAGCATCAGCACCAGGAATTTCTTTGTGTAGGGCCTCATCACAGTGCCTGCCTGCCCCCTCGGCAAGTAATCATGCGGCATAGTGCATCGACCGAGTTCGGTTTGCAACGCAACAGTTCATTTGCGGCACCATGGCACCTTTTTCGCAAGGATCGTTAGCCAGTGCGGGTTACAGCGGCCTGACAGTGTAGACAACGGCGATTGTGCATTGCATTATGTTGTGGGGGCGGGATAAACAAGTGGTGAGATTCCCACTTGGTATTTCCGCAAAAATTATTCTCTAAAAACGTTGATCTGACGTTAGGGAACAGTTATGCGGAAAGATGATCCTCGTATTGATGAGATCATTGCCGTCGTTGCCGGGGAGACTGGCCTGGATCCGAAGTCGATCGATGCCGAGACACCGATCGCGGATCTCGGCATATCCTCGCTCGATCTTATTGAGACGATCTTCAAGCTCGAGAGCCGATTCGGCATCGAAATCCCGAATGATGGCCCCCTGAACAACACCGGCGTGACCGTCGGAGCATTGATCAATGAAGTACTGGCGCTCCTTGATGGAGTCGCCAGGGGCGGAGCCTTGGCGAAGCCCGCAGCCTAGCAGTGCCGAATGGGTTCCGACCCTGTCGTTTCGACGCGTGTCCTTGCTGAAGGCCTGGCCGCTGCTCGATCGAAGCCAAGGATTCGGACGGTGCATTAAAACTAGAAGGCAGCCGGCGGCGCCGTGTTTTTGCGGGCGCGGACCGCGGCTTGAGTCAGGGGCGAATCAATGGATGCCTTGTCGCGAGACGGGTGGGTGGAACTCACATCGCGTCAGCGGTCGATTTGGCTGGAGCTGCAGTCCTTCGGCAATGCCGCGAGCTATCAGATAGGCGGCTACACACGTATCGATCGCAGCATATCTCCCGAACTGTTCCGCCAGGCTGTCGGCATCGTCATGGCGCGCAACGAAGCGCTGATGCTTCACGTCGACCCGTTCGAACCGCGGCAGCGGCTGGAGCGAGGATTTTCCCCGCCCGTCCATTATATCGATTTCTCGAATGAGCCCGATGGCGAGACGGCGTTCCTCGCCATGGCCGAGAGCCTGTTCGCGACGCCGCTGCCGCTCGGCGACAACCCGCTGTTCAGCATGACGCTCGCCAAGATCGACGAGGACATCTGGTACAGCCTGCTGCGCAGCCATCATCTCATCGTCGACGGGCTGTCCATTCCCATCCTCACGCGGATGATCGCGCAGGCCTATGACGCGCTCGTCGACGACAATGAGGAGGCGTTGCCGAGCGGCTCCGCCTATTTCGACTTCGCCGACGAGGACACCCAGTATCGCGGCTCGGCTCGCGCCCCCCGCGATCTCGAGCATTGGAAGGAGCGGCTGTCTCCGCTTCCCGAACCGGTCTTCGCCTCGCGCCCGCCGCACGCCGTCAGCGCCGACGCCGTTACCCGAGCGCCCGCGGTGCTGTTGCCATGGGAATTGCCGCGGGAGGATTATGCCCGGTTTCTTGCGGCTTGCGACGCCGTGAACGTACGTCCGCTGCCGGCGCTGCTCGGGCTCACGGCCGCGCTGGCCGGAGACCTGACGCAGTCGGAAAGCGTCGTTCTCGGCGTCGCCGTGCCGGGTCGCGGGCGCTCTGCGCGCAGCAAGGTCGGAATGTACAACGGCGCGATGCCGGTGCCGATCCGGATCGAGCCGCAGATGGACCTCGGAGCCATCGCCACGCATGTGGGCGAACAGCTCGGCCGCGACTATCCGTTCCAGCGCGCGCCGGTCGACGAGATCTGCCGCGCGCTCGGGGTCGGCCGGGAAGGCCGTCGCGGCGTGTTCGATATCTTCCTCTCCTACATCCCGGCCGAACTGACGAACTTCGATTTCAGCATGGCAGGGGTGAGCATCGAGCCCGCCATCCTGCGCGGCCCCGAAGCCAATCCTCTCGCCATCTATGTGTCCGAGAACAACCGGCATCGCCCGGTGCTGGTCGAGTTCGCCTTCAATCCGGCCTATCTCGATCGGGCACGCGCGGAGACGCTGCTGGATCGCTTTAAGCGATTGTTCGCGCGCTTCTGCGACGACCCCGCGAGCAGGACCGCCGACCTCGATCTCTTCACGGCGACAGAGCGTCGGCAGGTTCGCGGCATGCCCACGGCGGAGACTCCTGCCGTGCATATTGTCTCGAGTTTCACCGCCGAGCCGATCGGCACCACCCTCGCCTATTGGACGGCACGGCTCGGCTTCGGCGCGAGCCTGTCATTTGCCGGCTATAACCAGGTCTTCCAGGAGCTGATCGATCCGGCGAGCGCGACCCGTTCGGGGGCGGCGAAGGGGAACGTCGTCCTGCTCCGCATCGAAGACTGGCTGCGCTTCCGCAGCGGCGACGATCCGGGATCGGATGCCGCTCCCTTCCTGCGCGAAATCGCCAGCTCTTTTGTCTCCGCGCTGAAGGCCGCCGCCGCGGCCTCGCGAGTTCCCTGTGTCGTCGTCATCTGCCCGCCATCGCAGGCGTGGGATCGCGGCGGCGTCCAGGCGCAATTGCAGACCGAGATCGAGACCGTGCTGCGCCAGGGGCTCGCCACGCTCGCCAATGTCGGCTTCATCGATCATGCCGAGGTGCGCCGGCTCTATCCAACCGCCGCCGAGCAGGATCCGGAAAGCGATCGGCTCGGCCATGTTCCCTACAGCGCGGCAGGCTACTCCGCGCTGGCCACCTGCGTGGCGCGCCGCCTGCACCTCATGCTGCGTTCCCCGATCAAGGTCATCGTCGTCGATTGCGACAACACGCTGTGGGGCGGGGTCGTCGGCGAGGACGGTGTCGAGGGCATCAGCCTGGAGGCGCGGCACCTCGCCTTGCAGGCACGGCTGGTCGAGGCCGCCAATGCCGGCGTCCTAATCGGTCTGTGCAGCAAGAACATCGAGGCCGACGTGCTCGCCGTGCTGCAGCAGCGAGACGACATGCTGCTCAAGCCGGAACATGTCGTCGTGCATCGCATCAACTGGCAGCCGAAATCGGCCAATCTGCGCTCGATGGCCGCCGAGCTTTCGCTTGGCGAGGACAGCTTCGTCTTCCTCGACGACAACCCGGTCGAGATCGCCGAAGTCCGCGCCAACTGCCCGTCGATCATCGCTGTCGGCGTCGATTTCCTGTCGCCCGAGGGCAGCGATCCGCACCATCTCTGGCCGCTCGACGTCGCAGTGGCGACCGCGGAGGACCGCAAGCGGACCACGTTCTACAAGGAGAATGCGCGTCGTTCCGAACTCAAGCGCGGGGCGGGGGACTATGCGCGCTTCATCGAGGAATTGCAGCTTGAGATCCGCACGGCGGAGCCCCGCGAGGACGAGCTGAAGCGGCTTCAGCAGCTGACCGAGCGCACCAACCAGTTCAACATCAATGGCATCTGGCGCACCGCCGCGGAATTCGCCGCCGCGCGCGGCGATGCGCTGGTGCGGGCGATATCGGTGGCCGATCGCTTCGGCGACTACGGCCTCGTCGGGCTGATGCTGGCGCACCGCGACGGGACCACCCTGGTCACCGACGCCTTCCTCATGAGCTGCCGCGTGCTTGGCCGCGGCGTCGAGCATGCCATGATCGTCGAGCTGGGACGCTTCGCACTGGCCCATGGCCTCGACACGGTTCGCGTCGACGCGCTGAACCTGCCGCGCAACCAGCCGGTGCGCCAGTTCCTCGCCGCGCTCCCGGGCGCGATCGTCGCGCCGGATGGAGCGGTGACGTTCGCTGCGCCCGCGCAGCAGGCGGCGGACGCCCGCTTCCGGCCGGAAGAGGCGCCGGCTGAAGAGGTCGACCTCACCGAAGTGCCTGCCGCCAGTTCCAAGCCCGGCGCGCTCGCCCCCGAGACCTGGGAACTGATCGCGCGCCAGCTCAATCGCGTCGATGCCGTGGAGCAGGCCGCGCGCGCCGCCAGTACGGTCGAGCGCACCAGCGCCACGGCCTATCGCGCGCCGCGGACCAAGCTGGAGGCGGAACTCGCGACCACCCTCGCCGAGATACTCGGCGTCGAGCGCGTCGGCATAGACGACAATTTCTTCGAGATCGGTGTCCACTCGCTCCTCGCCGTGCAGTTCGTCGCGCGGATCCGCTCGCAATACGGCATTGCCTTGCCGATACGCGCACTGTTCGAACGCCCGCAGCTCGCCGAACTGGTTGAACTGGTGGCCCAGCAAAGCGGCGCCGGCGGCGGCTATGCCGCAGTGGTGCCGCTGCAGACCGGCGACGGCGGCCCGCCGCTGTTCTGCGTGCATCCGGCCAATGGCGACGCGGTGTCCTTCATGCGGCTCGCCAAGGCGCTCGGCCCCGGCCAGCCGGTCTACGCCTTCGAGGCCATGGGGCTCGCGCCCAACGAACCGATGGCGGCGAATGTCGAAGAGATGGCGGCCGCCTATCTCGACGAGATGCGCCGGGTCCAGCCCAAGGGGCCATATCACCTCATCGGCTGGTCGTTCGGCGGTGTCATCGCCTATGATATCGCGCATCGGCTGCGGCAGGCCGGCGAGGAGATCGGCCTGCTCGCCTTCATGGACACGCCGACCCCTTATGGGCGCGACGAGCCCGATCTCAGCTTCGACGAGGTGATGCGCATCCTCGCCGCCGACCTTGAGACGATCGAGCGCAAGTTCGAGCTTCCGGGCAAGCGGCGGGTCAGCGACCGCACCGTCACCATCGAGCAGGTCATCGCCACGGCGCAGCGCATGGGCGTCGCGCCACCGGAATATTCGGTGCCCGAGGCGAAGCGGAAGATCGCGGTCTACGCCAATTGCGTGCATTTGTTCCGGCGTTACAATCCGCCCGCGAGCGACGTGCCGATCCTCCTGTTCCGGGCCACGCGCCAGAAGGGGATGGAGTATCGCTGGCGCGCCTATACCAGCGGCGCGATCAGCATCCGCAACGTCCGCTGCAATCACGTCCAGATGGGCTTCGAGCCCTATACGCTGACACTGGCCAGAGACCTCCTCGCGGTCCTGCAGGGCGAGCAACTCGAGATGAAGCGCTGGCGCGCCGTGGCGCGCCGCGTGTCGAACGTGCTCGCAAGCGGGGCACGCTTCCTGCGGGCGGCCTGACGAGGTGGATGCGCGCGACCGGGGCGAGGCAATCGAGATCTGGCGCATCGCGTTGGACGAGATCGACCTCGCGACGGCAACCGAGGTTCTCGACCTCGGCGAGATCAGCCGAGCGGACAGTTTCGCCACGCCGCTGCTGCGCCGGCGCTTCCTGTCGCGTCGGATGGCCTTGCGGCAGATACTCGCTTGTCGGCTCGGCATCGCGCCCGCGCGCGTCGCGCTTGAGCTGAGCGCCCAAGGCAAGCCGCGTCTCGTCGATCGGCCCGGCCTGTTCTTCAATGTCTCGCATTCCGGAGCGCTGGGACTGCTTGCCCTCAGCACACGCAGCGAACTCGGGATCGACATCGAGATGGTCCGGGACGTGCCTCGGTGGACCGAGATCGTGCGCGAGTTCTTCGCGGAAACGGAACGTGAGGCACTGCTTCGCTCCGATCGGACTGTGAGCACGTTCCTCGCTTTCTGGACGCGAAAGGAAGCGGTCGCCAAGGCGACCGGGCTCGGCCTCGATCTGCCCTTGAGCAGCTTTACCGTCGCGAAGCTCGTCGGCGCCGAAAGCTCCGCAGTGACCATTCGCGGATTGAGGGGGGCAGCGCGCACATGGCATGTGCGGGACCTGATGTCGGGTCCCGAGCACATCGCCGCTCTGGCAAGTTCCAGCGCGTATGCCGAGATCAAGTGGAAGTCGTTCCCCGTATTTGGCGAGCGCTGACGCCTCGATCCGGAAGCGAACGCAGGCACCCGTGTGACTCGCCTGAAGATACAGCCGCACCATCCGATGCCGACCAGCATCACGGATGATCGCCACCGCCCGCGCTGAAAGCTTGTTGCCTGCGAACGGCGGCGGACAAACAAGAACGGAGATTTGGCGGTGGGGCCAGTCTACGGCGAACTGCTCTCCGTCCCGGTATCCCTGCCCTACGGGATTTTGCGCGGAATTGCGTCATCCGCTTTCGGTGAAGGACGCAGATGCACGCAATAATATTTCGACATACAAGGCCTTTAGTCGAACACGCTTGAGCCGATCATGCGTCGCAATGTCAAGTCTACCTAGTAGTTGCTGCAGGGGACAAAATTGCGGAGAGCACGATGGATTCGCGGCAGACAAGACGGCCAATCGTGAAGGTGAGGTTCGGTTGAAAAATCGACCTTCAGGCGAAATTTGGTGGAGCGGTTGCTGATCTAGTCTGCGTGACGAGTTTTAGCGACCCCGGGAACACTGCAAACCCACCTTTCGAGATCAGATCGCGTTTCGATACAAAGCGCCTGTCAGCGTCGCCGAGTTCGCGCGTGAGACCTGAGACAGTCCGTTGCTAGAAGACTTGCAGGCGATGCGCTGATGAGGGGCTCGTAGGCTCGCTCCACCCCACCAGATGAAAAAACAACTTTCCTAACCGCGTCGTCCGCATGCGGGCGCGCGGTGAATCGGCCGGCCTGCAATTCCGCCCCCCGCAGGCCCGCCGACCATCTTGAACACGATATCAAGCCCCAGTCCTGCATGAAGGGAACCTCGCTGCGATCCAAGCGCCTGAACCGAGCGGAATAGCTTTGGCCGAGCTCGCGGAAGAGGTGGGATCTTCGCTTCCGGCGTCCGCCGATCCCGGCGCGCGACTGCGTGGTGGAGCAAGCCTGGAGACGGCCGAGTCCTGGCATGTGGCTTACATGGATCATGCGGGCCACGCGGAATCCTTGCGCACCACCTCGGCCGGCGCATGCATCGTCGCCGATCGCTTCGCCCACATGGTTCCGTCCGGCACTGTCGCCATCGTTGTCCGGGATCCTCACTTGGCTTACGCCAAGCTGCTCACTCGGCTGCACCCCGAGACGTTGCGGCCCAAGCCTGTCCTGGGCCAGGCCGACGTCACGACCGGATGTTTCGTCCATCCCACAGCTCAGATTGGAGCGGGCGTGGTGCTCGATCCCGGCGTCGTCATCGGAGAGCGGGTCATCGTCGGAGCCGGCACGACGCTTGGCGCCCATGTGGTGCTGGGACCGGACGTGGTGATCGGCCAGGATTGCTCCATCGGCGCCGGCGCCACCATCGTGCACTCCGGAATGGGGGATCGGGTCATCATCCATCCCGGCGTTCGCATCGGCCAGGACGGTTTCGGGTTCGCGCTGAGCGCGTCAGGCCATGTGAAGGTGCCGCAGCTTGGCCGTGTCGCGATCGGAAACGACGTGGAGATCGGCGCGAACACCACGGTCGATCGCGGTAGCGGCCGGGACACCATCATCGGTGAGGGGACGAAGGTCGATAACCTCGTTCAGATTGCCCACAATGTGCGGATCGGACGCCACTGCGTGATTGTTGCCCAGGTCGGGATCGCAGGCTCGACAGTGCTGGAGGACGGCGTTGCGGTGGGAGGCCAGAGCGCCATTGCGGGCCATCTGCACATTGGCCGGGGCGCTCAGCTGGCCGCGGCCTCTCGGCTCATGCGGAATGTGCCGGCCGGCGAACGCTGGGGCGGAATGCCGGCGAAACCTTTACGCGAGTGGTTCCGCGAACAAACAACCCTCAAGAAAATGGCAAAGCACCGCAACGGCGCCTGGTCTCTTTGACCGGCGTGCGACTGTTGTCAGCGCCGGTCGGGCCGCCCGATCTCGAGCCCGGTCCAATGGGCAGCAAAGGCCCACATGTCGGCCGTCTCCGCGATGACCTTGTCCAACGGCTTGCCGGCGCCGTGACCGGCGCGGGTCTCGACGCGAAGCAGGCGCGGCCTGGGCCCGATGTCGGCAGCCTGGATGGCGGCGATGTATTTGAAGCTGTGCCCCGGTACGACGCGATCATCGGCATCGGCCGTCGTGACGAGGATCGCGGGATAGGCATTGCCCGATGTGACATTGTGATAGGGCGAAAGCGCCAGCAGATTGTTGAACGCCGCCTCATCCCGCGGATCCCCGAAGTCGAACGTCCAAAAGCTCCCGCCGGTGAAATGGTGGAAGCGCAGCAGGTCCAGCACGCCGACGCCCGGCAAGGCCGCGGCGAACAGGTCCGGGCGCTGGTTCACCACGGCCGCTACCAGCAGTCCGCCGTTCGATTCCCCCTGGATCGCGATACCGTCCGTGCCGGCAATCCCCGTGTCCCGCAGATGTTCGGCGGCAGCGATGAAGTCGTCGAAGGAGTTCTGCTTGTTCGCCAGGCGGCCGGCATCGTGCCAGGCCTTGCCGTACTCGCCTCCGCCACGGATGTTGGCGATCGCCAGGACCCCGCCCTGCGCGACCCAGGACAGTTGCGTCGGCGCGTAATACGGCGTCATGCTGATGCCGTAACCGCCATAGCCGTAGAGCAGCGTCGGTGCCGGCGCCTGCGTGTCCCTGCGCCGGACCACGAACATCGGAATCGTCGTGCCGTCCTTCGAAGCGTAGAAGTGCTGCTCGACCTCGATGGCCGTCAGGTCGAATTTGACCTTCGGCTGCGCCCACACGGTGCGCGCCTTCGTTGCCACGTCGTAGCGATAGATCGTCATCGGAGCGTTGAAGCTGGTGAAGACCAGGAACGCCTCGTCGTCGTCCAGCGTGCCGCGGATGCCGGCGCTGCCGATTCCCGGAAGTTCGACCTCGCCATCCGGCGTCCCGTCGAGCGCGTGGCGCCGGATCGCGGTCTTGGCATCGACCAGATAGGCGGCCATGAGCCGGCGGCCGACGAGCCAGGCGTGTTGGAGGACAGCCTCGTCCTCTCTGACGAGGTCGAGCGGCTTCGGAGCGGCCTCGGCGAGATCGATCGTCACGATCTTGCGGCGCGGCGCGTCCTGGGTGGTGATGACGAAAAGGGTGGTGCCGTCGTTGCCGACGGCCGACCATTCGGCTGCGAAATCCTCGCCAACCACGGTTCGGACCGTCCAATCGCCATCCGACAGATCCACCACGCTCAGCATCGTCATCGACGATCCGGGCGTTGAATGGATCACGAGGTAACGCCCGTCCTCGGTCGCCCCCGCGAGGTGCAGCAGGTGCGGGCGATCCGGCGTGGCATGGACGAGCCTGTCGTCGGCTTGGGGCGTTCCCAACCGGTGGAGGTACACCGCGTGATTGGCCACACCGGCATGCGAGGCAGTGCCCAATTCGGGCTCCGGGTAGCGGGAGTAGAAGAAGCCGGATCCGTCCTTCGCCCAGGCGATGTTACCGAAGCGCGCCCACTTGATCTCATCACCCAAAAGCTCGCCCATATCGACGTCAAGCACCTTGATCTCACGCCAATCGGTGCCGCCGCGCTGCACGCCGTAGGCGACGTACGCGCCGTCGTGTGATGCATCCCATTCCGCGATCGCGTCGGCGCCGTCGTCGGACCAGTCGTTGGGGTCGATCAACACCCTGTCCGGCCCGTCCACGCCCATCCTTACATGGAGCGCGCCCTGGTTCTTCAGGCCTTGCCTCTTGATGTGGAAGTACCGGTCGCCGCGCTTCAGGGGCACGCCGGCCTGCTCGAAGTCGAACAGCTCCGACAATTGCTTCCGAAAAACGTCCCGACCGGGCAGGCCGTCGAGATAGGCGCGCGCCAGGTCGTTTTGCTGGCGTGCCCATCCGGCGACCTCCGGGTCATGGCGGGCGTCGTTTTCCAGCCAGCGATACGGGTCGGCGATCCTGTGCCCAAAATGGGTTTCGGTCACGTCGGCGCGGCGCGTTTGCGGATACATGATGGAGGTCATTCTCTGGCTGGCCCTCGTTTCGCGATCACTCGTCCGACGTCGCCTATGCCGGGGGCAGCGACACCAGAATATGTCACTTAGTGACATTAAGCATGTCCCTAAATGTCAACATTGTGACGACTTGAACGACGCAGCGCTTGGGAGCAAATGAAGGGTGCAGGAGCAGGAGCTTGGCCCGAGAAAACACCCGCCTGGAACTTTCCAGACATGCAGCCCGGTTGTTCCTGGAGCGGGGCGTCGCCGATACCAGCGGCGATGACATCGCCGCGGCCGCCGGCGTCTCCACGCGCACGGTCTGGCGCCACTTTCGATCGAAAGAGAGCGCCGTTGAGCCGCTGTTTGCGCATTCCTCGCTGAGGTTTGCCGCCATGCTGCACCGATGGCCCAGGGACGTTTCGATTGAAGACCTGTTCCATGCGAGCTTCGGGCCGGGCAACCAGTCGCCGCAGGACATCGCCGACGACATTCTCCTGGTAAGGCTCCTCGCCCGGCTGCCGGAGGAACCTGAGTTGCGAACCGCATGGCTGATGTCCTGTCATCTCGGCGAAGAGCACCTGATCGAGGTCATCGCGGAGCGCCTCGATCGACCACGCGGTGACTTCGAAGTTCGCCTGTGCGCCGCGACCGTGATGGCGGCGATTCGCGTCGTCGACGAGACCGTCAGCCTTGCCGCCATGAAGTATGGATTGAAGACGACCCTCACGGAGGTGAATGAGCACCTCGCCCAGGCCATCCGCAAGGCCAGCACCCTGCCGTTCTGCGATCCGATCGCCCCGCGGATATGGCCGGACGACAAACTCGCGCCCTCGTTGGCCAAGGCCGCGCAGAATGACCCCAGCCAATGACGGTATGGCCCGGCCCGTCGAAGGCGATCCGCGTGCCCTTGGCGAAGGGGTGCGGGCCCTCAGGGCAAAGCCAACGGGCCCCGGAGCAAGGAGCGCCAGCGGTGCGACGTGCATGGCTCGTCGTGCTTTGAAATTACATTGAAATATGGGCGGTCGTTTTAAATGACCTGGGGTTCCACAACTCCTACAAACTCGAGATGGTCGTCCATGAATAAGTAAATACAGCCATATCCGCCGGATTTTGGTGTAGCCCCCAGAGCCGAATCTGTACCGAAATCCGCAGCAAGGGAGTGGCGGTGAAGCTTAGAGGCTCGACCGTGCTTAGGGAGCCGAGACGGTGAGATTAGAATACCTAATTCACGGCGTAACGTCTTAGGAATGCAAAAAGTAACTATTGCCGGCGCGCCGTCTGAGGCTTCGAGGCTCAACACCATCCGCTCGGCGGCGCATCAATTCTCCTAGTCGAATAGCGCGGCCACTGGCGCCTTGTGGCAGCGCGAGAGCCCATCTATGGTGCTCGCATTAGGCGAGTTAGTGACAAATACAATGCAGAATGGTCTGTACGTTGTGCGTTTCGAAACGGCATTAGGGCAAGGATCTGGCGTGGTCGTCGTGCGCGACGGGTCAATCGGCGGCGGTGACACAGGCACGTTCTACCGGGGCTCCTATACGATTGAAAATAGACAAGCAACCGCGACTATCACGGTAGGACGCTATCTGCCGGGCTGGTCAGTTCTCGGCGTTGAGGCAGCAACTATCACGCTCAAAGGGCCCGTTACCTGGAATTCCGCCGCGCTTGAGGGGCAAGGCCCAGGTGGCATTCCGTTCAAATGCTTCCTGACCCTTATTCCCTAGCCCGCGCCGACGCTGATGAAAATGCCGGCCACGGTTCTCACCGCCGTGGGTGTCCCCAAAATTGGAGGACCCGCATGAACGGTTTGCTCGCCTTTACCCATACTGGTTCCATGGCCGGCATGGCGGACCCGACGCGAGGAGCGCGCGGTCGCGCCATCCACGAAATTTACGCCCCACAAAGCGTTGCTATCGCTCGCAAAAGCCCGAAAGTCCGGAGTTCGGCCGCATCGTACGACCTCGCCGTCGGCCTTCCGCCCGGTGCCCATCGCCGCGGCCGCGTCTCCGGCACGCCGGGAATGAACGCAAGCCTTCATTTTGCTATGTCTGCGTGTTCTAAGGAGAGGTCGCTATTTCGCGACTGGGGGTCTTCCTGATGAATTATTCGATTGCGCTGGTTTGTACACTTCTTGCCATCACGGCAGTCGCCTCCACTGAGGCGAGTGCCGTCACGTGCGCGCGCGGCGTAGTAAGGGCGGGCTGCGCGGGGCCAAACGGCGCCGTAGTCGTCCGCCGCCCGGTCGTGGCCGCGCCGGTGGTGGTTGCGCCGGTAGTGGTGGCGCCTCGCCCCGTCGTCGTTGTCCCGGTGACGCCACGCTGCCGCTACGTCAATGGTGTTCGCGTCTGTCGGTAACGCCTATGCGGCAGCATAGCCGCTACATTTGCTACGGTTCTTGAGACCATCGAGAACCGTAGCAACATTGGCAAATGCAGCAGGGATGCACCCGTAAGCCAGATTTCCTGCCGGTCATCCCTCGAGTATCGGCACGACGTTGTCCAAGGCGGCGCCGGTCGCATAATCCTCCCATGCCTTCATCGGCCGGCGGCGCTTTTCCAGCGCGCCACAGCAAGGCGCGGCCCGAACGCTTGGGACGCAGCAGCCGCAGCGAGCCCGACCGCACGCTGCCCGCTGCGACACAGGTTTGCCCACCTCATGTGGAATTGTGGTTCCCGGAAGGGTAGCCAGCCCTGGCTACCCAGCCAGAGGAGGCCTTCCATGTGCGATTACAGCCTTGAGTCTGTCGCCTCTCGACCAGCCAAGGTCGGAGACAAACTGGTTTCGAGCCTCTTTCCGAACTCGGGAACGCGCGGCTTCGCCGCTGCCGGTGAGCCGGAAGTTGCGGTGTGCCTGCTCCCTGGAACGGAACTGGCCTTCGATAAGCCGGTCGAATTCGAAGGGCGGATTGCCTTCTTTTCGACCCGTAAAGTCAACCAGAGCGTCGCTCGGTTCCGCCATATCAATTAGAACACACCACGCGCGCATCATGATGCGCTGGAGTTTGCCGACGGGAGAATTGTCCTGCTCACGCGTTTGACCCAAGGGCAGATTGCGCACGTACTGCAGCTGCCTGCGGATTCGCGTGTGGAGAAGTCGGCGCCTGAGGCGGCCATTGGTCGATCCTTTGTGGATTGAAGAGTGGGCGTGTCAAAGGGCATCGGCGGGCACGCTTAGCCGATGCCTGCATGAGGCTCTCTTCGCTCCAGGACACGTGACGCTCCTCGCTCCAGGCGACGCGCCCAAAAAGAAAGGGGCCGCTCACGCAAGCGGAGCGGCCCAAGTCTAGGGAGGAAACGCCCAAGGAGGGCAGCGGGCGCGACGCCAATCGCGCCCCGCATTGCAGCAGTATCGCATGGAACGGTGACAGTTCGGTGCTTGAACTTTCCTCTGGAATGATGGGGATATTTCTAATTTTTAAGCAGTTGCATATCGACGCAGCAGCGCATCGCGATAGGCTGGCTAGCCGTGGCAACCTCTCCAGACGAAATCATGCAAGAAAAACTGACTGCCCTTCGAGCCCGCCTGCTCCGGGCCCAGCACGAACTCATCGTGTCCGCGGCTGACGCAGGCACCATCCCGTCCGACAACGCGCTGCGGAAGATTGCTGACCTCGAAGTCGCTATTGGCGCCGTAGAGTCCATGCTCGAAGCCGACAAATGAGCCGCGACCTCCGAGCCGCCCCCATAGCATGGGCAAGGCGCGGCTCGGGCCGCGAGGGGGCTCACCTGCAATCCCTTTCGTCCGCGCCAGTGGATGCTCGGCCTCATAAAGCTACACCGAGCATTTTGAGGCTTTCGATCGCGCGCGCGTTTCCCTGAGCGGCAGCTTTTCGGAACCATTCGTTTGCTTTTTGGCGGTCGGGTGTTCCGCCTTGGCCATCGAGATAGATCCTTCCCATGGCGCCCTGCGCAGCAGCATTTCCCTGCTCGGCCGCTTTGAACAGCCAATACTTCGCGATCTCGTTGTCCGGCGTTAAACCCTGAGCTCCGGCGCCGTAGGCCGAACCAAGCTGTTCTTGCGCGGCCGGCCAACCGACGCATGTACCCAGGAATGATGGACCGGCTGCAATGGACCGCAGCCACCGACATTACCCGCCATCTGGCGCCTTCGTTCTGAAAAGAACTGCTCACTCCACTCCTTAGGCGGGCTGGACGTCCCCGTTTTGGCGGCGAGCATCGGCTGCGGTCGCTCCGGCATTTGGACCGCATTTCGACTCGCGTGCTTTCAAGAACCATCGCAGGCTCGGGCCATAGGCGGCCCCCGGCGAACGGGGACAACTCGTCACCACAGGCGCGCTGGCGCGAGCGACAATGCCCTGCGCACTATGCTCGCGTTCCCTGGCGGGACGCGAAATACGCGACCGCATGGTCAGTGAACCGCCGAAGTATGAGCCCGCGGTGAGCGCCATCGCGCGAGGCGAGCACAATGCGCAGCGGACGCACATTATTGTCGATCTGGAGGGTCTCCACCCTCCCTCCGTCATAGGTGATCGGGGACGGCGGGCGCATCACCAGCAGCGTGAAGCCGAAGCCCGCCGCGACCGCGCTGCGTACCGATTCCAGCGAGGTGGAGATGTACGAGATGCGCGGGCTGATACCGATTTCGTCCAGCAGTCCCTCGAAATAGCTGCGGCTCCCCGGGCCATCGAGCATCACATAAGGCTCATCGGCCAACTCCGCGAGATCGACCGAGCAGCGGCCAGCGAGCCGATGGCCGGCGGCGAGCACGACCATCGGCCGGAGCGCGGCGAGTTCGACGAACGCCAGCCCATCGGGCTCCCCTCCGCGATCATAGGTGAGCGCCAGATCGATCGAGCCCTCCCTGAGGGAGTGCGCGAGATCGGCCAGCGACATCTCTCGCTGGCGGACGATAACGCCTGGCGCCTCGTCGGCGAAGGCGCGAATGAGGCCGGCGGCATAGAAGGGCGACAGCGTCCAGAAAACGCCGAGCCGGATCTCGCCCGCGGCCTCTGCCGCCAGGGCCGAAGCCTCGCGCTCGACCTGCTGCGCCTGCTGTTCAAGGCTGGTCACGTGCTGAAGGAAGATGCGCCCCTGAAGGGTCAACGTCAGCCCTCGCGCGTGGTGGCGGTCGAACAGCACGAGGCCGGTCACGCCCTCAAGCTTGTCCAGCGCCTGCGCCACTGAAGGCTGCGAGATATTGAGGGCACGCGCTGCCTGCGCGATGCCGCCATGCTCGGCGACGGCGCGGAAATAAGTGCATTGGCGCAGCGTATAACGAACCATATTCGAGCTTGTCTAAACCAAGGATATTTGAGTTTTCACCTATCTTAAAAAAAGTTCAATCTGGTTCTCGAGCACACGCCAGTTCGACCGGAACAAGGCTCGGCTCTATTGCGAAGACGAGGATGTCCGCCATGTCGCTAGCCCAGCCCGTCGCCGAGTTGATCGAGACCGCCGGCCGGCCGTTCGAGGATGCGCGCGCGATGCCGCCGAGCGTGTATACGAGCCCGGAATTCCTTGCCCGCGAGATCGAGACGATCTTCTCGAAGGAATGGATTTGCGTCGGCCGCTCGAATGGGCTCGCCAATGCTGGCGACTATCTTACCTACGAGCTTGCCGGCCAGCCGGTCATGGTGCTGCGCGACAAGGACGGCCAGTTGCGCGCCTTCTCCAATGTCTGCCTGCATCGCATGTCTACTCTGCTGGAAGGCTCCGGCAACAAGCGTGCGATCGTCTGCCCCTATCACGCCTGGACCTATGGCCTCGACGGCCACCTGCGAGGGGCGCCGTTCATGACTGAGACCACCGGCTTCTGCAAGGACGACTACGTCCTGCCGTCGATCCGCTGCGAGGAATGGCTCGGCTGGATCTACATCACCCTCGACAAGGATCGTCCGAGCGTCGCCTCTGCGCTGCGCCCGCTGGAAGAGATGATCGCCCAGTACCAGATGGAAGACTACGTGGAGTGCTTCCGCGAGACCCATGTGTGGGACACGAACTGGAAGGTACTCGCCGAGAATTTCATGGAGAGCTACCACCTGCCGGTTTGCCATGCGGGCACCGTGGGCGGCCACTCAAAGCTCGAAGAGATGGAGTGTCCCCCGGGTCTGGCCGCCTTCAACTATCACTGGATCACCAAGGAGGCGTCGCTGCCGATCGGCAATGCGCACCCGGACAATACCCGCCTCGAAGGACGCTGGCGCAAGACCACTGCCCTGCTCGCCCTCTATCCCAGCCACCTCATCACGCTGACCCCCGGCTATTTCTGGTACCTGTCCCTCCACCCGAAGGGCACCGGCCAGGTGGCGATGGTGTTCGGGGGCGGGCTGTCGCCGGAATTCATGGCCGATCCGCGCGCCGGCGAATATGTGGCGACGCTCAAGAACCTGCTGGACGAGGTGAATGTCGAAGACCGCGGCTGCACCGAGAAGGTGTTCCGGGGCATGAACGCTGGCGCGGCGCGGGCCGGCCATCTGTCCTATCTGGAGCGCCCGATCTACGACTTCATGCACTACATCGCCGACCGGGCCACCGGCTTCGATCGCTCCTTCGCTCTTGCGGCGGAGTGAGGCAATGGCAATCGGTGCGCTCTCCGATATCGCCACGATGAACGAGACGTTGCGGGCGGTCGCCGCGCTCCCCGAGCACGGGGCGCAATGCCTGCCGGGCCGCTTCTACACCGATCCCGACTATTTCAGGTATGAGGTGGAAACCTTCCTCGCTAGGGAATGGCACTGCCTCGGCCGGGCCGACGAGATCCCGAAGCCCGGCGACTACTTCACCACACGATTGTTCAACGAGCCGCTGCTGGTGGTGCGCGGCGACGATGGCGTCGTGCGGGTGCTGACCAACCTCTGCCGCCATCGCGGCATGCCGCTCGCCGAGAACTCCGGCTCGACGCGGCGTTTCGTCTGTTCCTACCACGCCTGGAGCTATGGCCGCGCCGGCGAGCTGATCAACGCACCGCGCATGCGCGACAAGGGCGTGACCGAGGAAACCTGCAGCCTGCCCTCGTTTCGAAGCGAGATCTGGAACGGCTTCATCTATGCCAATCTCGATCCGGAGGCCCGCCCGCTGAGCCCGCGGCTCGGACAGCTCGGACAATTGCTCGCCAATTACGAAACCGCCGGGATGCGGATCGTGCGCACCTTCGAGGAGGAGTGGCAGACCAACTGGAAGTGCCTCGTGGAGAACTTCATGGAGGCTTACCATCTCTCGGTGGTGCATCCGGAGACGCTGCATCCGTATACGCCGACCGGCCTCAGCCGGAAGTCGATGTCGGATGACGCCTTCACCTCCTATTGCGCCAACTATCCCGAAACGGCGGCGGCGCGGGGCTTGGGCGCGCCCGGCCTCAGCGAAGAGGAGCGCCGGCGCTCCACGCTGTTCTGCCTGTTCCCCACCCAGATCGCCAGCCAGGCAGCGACACTGCTGGTCTCGCTCTCGATCCAGCCGCTGGCTGTCGACCGCATCCGGGTGCGTTGGACGATGTCGACCCATAGTGACGAACTCACCCAGGACGAGCTCGAAAGCCGGATCGCGCTGTGGCACGAGGTCAATCGCGAGGATCGCGAGAAGCTGGAGAAGATGCAGCGCGCCCTCTCCTCCCGCTTTGCCCCATCGGGACCGCTGGCGCCCCGCGACTATGAAGGCACGATCTGGGACTTCTACCGCTATCTCGGCCGGCAGCTGCCGGACGCAGCGCCCGCAAGCGAGCGGAACGTCGTGGCCTTTGTTGCGACCTAGAGACCGCCTGTCAGCCCATTGCTGAAATCTCGGCCGTCACCGACGGAGGCGATGGCGCATGCCTTGCGACACGACCCAGGGAGTATCCTGATGCCCCAAATAACCTGGCTTAGCGCCGATGGCACCGAGACCAGCGCGGATGTCGCCACCGGCACGAACCTGATGGAGGCCGCGGTGGCCGCGGGCGTTCGCGGCATCCACGGCGATTGCGGCGGCGCGCTCGCCTGCGCCACTTGCCACGTCGCGACCGATCTTGCATGGGCGGAGCGGCTCGGCTCGCCCGGCATCATGGAGGACGAGATGCTCGACATGATCGATGGCGAGCGCACGCCTACCAGCCGGCTGAGCTGCCAGATCCTTGCGCGGGCCGAGCTCGATGGGCTCGTCCTCGACGTTCCGGGGCCGGCATGATGGACGGTCGCGTGGTCATCATCGGCGCCGGGCAGGCCGCCGTTTCATGTATTGCCGCGTTGCGCTCCGCGGACGCCACCCGGCCGATCGTGCTCGTCGGCGACGAGGAGCACCTGCCCTACCGGCGTCCGCCACTCTCCAAGAGCTGCCTGGCGGAGGAAATCTCGATCGAGAACCTTCTGATCCGCCCGGCATCCTGGTACGACGGTGTCGACCTGCGCCTCGGGGCCGGCGTCGAGGAAATCTCGCGACGCGAGGGCCGCCTCGTGCTCCGCAACGGCGAGCAGCTCGCCTACGACCAGCTGGTGCTCTGCCTGGGAAGCCGCGCCCGGCCGCTCGGCCGCGAAGCCGGGGGCGATCT
Source organism: Starkeya sp. ORNL1 (assembly GCF_012971745.1). Lineage (NCBI taxonomy): Bacteria > Pseudomonadati > Pseudomonadota > Alphaproteobacteria > Hyphomicrobiales > Xanthobacteraceae > Starkeya > Starkeya sp. ORNL1. The sequence continues at coordinate 4,236,870 of NZ_CP048834.1, read as the reverse complement.
CGCGGGCGTCCATACACTGCGTTCGCTGACGGACGCGGCGCGCCTGCAGGCCGAATTCCGGCCGGGTCGGCGCCTGCTGGTCGTCGGCGGCGGCTATCTCGGCCTTGAGGTCGCCGCAGCAGCGCGCAGCCGCGGACTTTCCGTGCTGCTCCTCGAGGCGGGCGCGCGCATTCTCGGTCGTGTCGCCTCCGCGACCACTGCCGAACACTTCCGCACCATGCACGCGGCGCGCGGCGTCGAGATACGCGAAGCGACGGGCCTCGATGCGCTGAGCGGCGCGGAGCGGGTGCAGCGCGCGATCCTCTCCGATGGCTCGGAGCACGAGGTCGACCTCGTCGTCATCGGCATCGGCGGCCTCGCCAATGCGGAGCTGGCCGCGCATGCGAGCCTTGAGACGGCGAACGGTATCGTCGTCGACGCCGGCTGCCGTACCGCCGACCCGAATATCCTCGCGGCGGGCGATTGCGCGAGCTTTCCGCTCGGCGGGCGGACTGTGCGGCTCGAATCCGTGCAGAACGCCAGCGACCAGGGCGAGATCGCCGCGTCCAACCTGTCCGGCGGGCAGCGCGCCTATGCGCCGGTGCCCTGGTTCTGGTCTGATCAGTACGATACCAAGCTGCAGATCGTGGGCATCGGCCACGACCACGATTCCATTGTGGTGCGGCCGGGCCAGCGTGGCGACGCGAAGTCGATCTGGTACTTCCGTGGCGAGGAATTGCTCGCGGTCGACGCCATCAACGATCCTTCGAGCTACATGATCGGACGTCGCCTGCTCGCTGCCGGCGTCAGCCCGGCCCGGCGGGACGTCGCCAACGCCGACCTTCCGCTTTCGGCGATGCTGCCACCGCGCGGCTGAATGCGCCTCAGCGGCTCGGGGCGCTGTTGCGCCCCTGCAGCCAGCCGATCGCCAGGAACAGTACAATAGCGAATATCGTCAGCAGCCCGGCCATCGCCAGTATGGTCGGGTTGATCTGGTCGCGTATGCCCGCCCACATCTGGCGCGGAATGGTGCGCTGCTCGGTGCCGCCGATGAAGAGGATCACCACCACCTCGTCGAACGAGGTCGCGAAGGCGAAGATGCTCCCGGTTGCGACGCCCGGGAGGATCTGCGGCAGCATCACCCGCCGGAACGAGGTCCAGGGCGAAGCACCAAGCCCTGCCGCCGCGCGCGAGAGATTGTTGTCGAACGCCATCAGCCGCGCAGTGACGGTTATGACCACGAAAGGCGTACCGAGCGCGGCATGGGCAAGGACCACGCCGAGATGTGTGTTGATCAGCTGGAGGGGCGCAAACACCAGATAGAGGCTGACAGCGACGATAACGATCGGGATGATCATTGGAGCGATGAGGATCGGCACGATCAGCCCGCGGAACGGAAAGCTGGGTCGGCTGATGCCGATCGCCGCCAGCGTGCCGAGCACCGTCGCGATCGCCGTCGCGCTCAGTCCGATGACGAAGCTGTTGACGATGGCTGCCCGCCATTCCGCGGAGGAGAAGATGGTCTCGTACCAGCCCAGCGTCGCGCCGGTCATCGGATAGGAGAAATAGGTGCTCTGGTTGAACGAGAGCGGAATGACGATGAGCACCGGCGCGACCAGGAAGATCAGCACCGCCGCCGAGAAGATGCGCACGCCGCGCCTCGCGAGGCGTTCGGTGAGGACGGTTGTCGTGTCGACGCTCATGGACAGTCTCCGCCTCTTTTCCTAGCCGAGCCGAAGCCGGTCGACGCCGACCAGCTTGTTGAACACGACGTAGACCGCAAGCGTGAAGATCACGAGGTAGACGGAGAGCGCGCCGGCCAATCCCCAATTGAGCTGGCGGTCCATCTGCAGCGCGACGATCTGGCTGATCATCTCGTCGCCCGCCCCGCCGAGCAGCGCCGGTGTGATGTAGTAGCCGAGCGCCAGCACGAAGACGAGGAAAGTGCCGGTGCCGATGCCCGGCATGGTCTGCGGGACATAGACCCGCAGGAACGCTAGGGCAGGATGCGCCCCCAGCGAGACCGCGGCGCGCTGATAGACCGGCGGGATGCCGCGCATCACCGCGTAATTGGCAAGGATCATGAAGGGCAGCAGCACATGCGTCATGCCGATCAGCACGCCGGTGCGGTTGAACATCAGCGCGATCGGACCGCTCGTCAGGCCGCTGCCGACGAGCAGCGAATTAACGACGCCGTTGGGCTGCAGCAGCACGTACCAGGCGGTCGTGCGGACCAGCAGTGAGGTCCAGAACGGCACGATGACGAAGATCATCAGGAGATTGCTCTGCCGCGCCGGCAGGTTCGCGAGCAGCCAGGCGACAGGATAGCCGAGGATCAGGCAGATCAGCGTCACCGAGGCGCTGATCGAGAAGGTTCGTATGAAGGCATCGACATAGATCGCCTGCGACGGCTCGACCGGCACGATCGTCTGGCTGGGACCGACCTTGCGGTCCATCGCGGTGAGCAGGAAATCGGGCGTGTAGCGGGTCGCCGCGCGCTTCAGCAGCCGCCAGGTCTCCGCCTCGCCCCAGCGCTTGTCGATCTTCGGGAGTTCCTCGCTGTAGGGGCGCCCGCTGGTCGAGGGGAGCTGCCGGACCGTCTTCAGCAACAGGGTGCGGAAGCCAGGCTCGTAATTGTTCAGCCGGCGCGCGGCGGCGGCGAGCGAACCTTCCTGCTGCGCCTTCTGCAGGTCGGCGGCCAGCGTCTCGAAGGTCTGGGGTGACGGCAATTCGGGCGGGCCCGGCCATCCGGCGAGCAGCGCTGCGGTGCCGGGTACGGCGTTCACCACCTCCTCGCTCTGCACGCTCATCAGCAGGAGCTTGCCGATCGGATAGATGAAAGTGGCCGAGAGGAAGACCAGCAGCGGCACGGCCAGCAGGAATGCGCGCAACGCCTCGCGCCGCCGCGCGGCGCGATATCCGGCGCGCGGATCGACGGTCCGGCTTCGCGCACGCCCCGGCGATGTCAGCTCCATGGCGCTCATGCTCACGTCAGCGATCCCCCTAGTCAATGAAGCACGCGCCATGCCACGCGCGCCTGTCGTGGCGCGTGGCCGGCTTGTGTCTGGAAAGGCCGGGCGGTGGGTCGAACCCGCCACCCGGATGGGATCACTGGGCAAGCCAGCTCATGAAACGGCTATTGATGCTGTCGAAATTGTCCGCCCAGAACTCCGAGTCGATCTGGAGCCCGTTCTTGAAGTTATCCGGTGCGGTCGGCAGATGCGGGAGCACGGCCTTGTCGACCTGCGGAATTGCCGATTTGCGCGGCGGCGCATAGGGAATGTAGTTCGACAGCTTCCAGATATTCTCGGGGTTGGAAGCGTACTCGATCAGCTTCTTGGAGCCGGCTTCGTTCTTGGCGCCCTTGGGAATGCCCCACCATTCATAGTCATAGACCTGGCCGTCCCAGACGATCGCGAAGGGACGCTTGTCCTCGAGCTGGGCGACACGGATGCGGCCATTATAGGCCATCGTCATCGCCACCGCGCCGTCGGCCAGCAGTTGCGGCGGCTGCGAGCCGGCTTCCCACCACACGATCTGGCTCTTGATGGTCGAGAGCTTCTTGAAGGCCCGGTCGAGGCCTGCCGGCGTGCCCAACACCTTGTAGACCTCGGCAACCGGGACGCCATCGGCGATCAGCGCCCATTCCAGCGCGCCCTTCGGGCTCTTGCGCAGGCCGCGCTTGCCCGGGAACTTCGTCAGGTCGAAGAAATCCGCCATCGTCGTCGGCGCGGTCTTCATGCGCGAGGTGTCGTACGCATAGACCGTCGACCACACCATGGAGGCGACGGCGCACGGCAGCACGGCGCCCGGGATGTAGTCGGACAGGTCGCCTAGCAGCTTCGGATCGAGCTTCTGCAGAAGCCCTTCGTCGCAGCCAGCTATGGCGTCGTTCGATTCAAGATCGATGACGTCCCAGGTGGTGTTGCCTGCCTCGACCATGCCGCGCAGCTTGGCGAGGCCGCCATCATATTGCTCCTTGACGATGCTGATGCCGGTCTTGGCGGTGAAGGGTTCGAAATACGCCTTGGTCACGGCGTTCTCGAACGCGCCGCCGAAGGTGACGACCGTCAGGCTGTCGGCGGCGGACGCCGGCAGAGAGAGCGCCAGAAAACTGGTCGCGACGAGCAGAACTCGCCTTCCTGAATTCACGAGATCACGCATTTTATTGTCCTCTGTAGGTTTTTATTGGTGGTTGGTCTTCTCAGGCGCCTTCGTTCGCGACGATCTTGCAATCGTCCTGGCCCCAGGAAATCGTTGCGGCTTGCCCCGGCACCGGGGGCGCCATCGCCGTCTTGTTCGGGACCTTCATGATGAAGCCGTCCCGACCCGCGGCGGTGAGGTGCAGGCGCCAGTGGTCGCCGCAATATATGACTTCGTCGATCGTGCCGGTAAGCCGGTTGCCCTCGCCGGACGCCTCGCCATCGAACGACACGTTCTCCGGCCGGAGCGCCAGGACCGCCGGACCATCGGTTGCGATCCCCTCGCCGGCACGGCCGCGCACCGATATCTCGGGCGTCAGCGCCAGCGTCGCGTAATAGCCGTCATGGGCGGTGACCCGGCCCTGCAAGCCATTGTTCTCGCCGATGAAATTCGCGACGAAGGCATTGGCCGGGTCCTCGTAGAGTTCCTTTGGCGTGGCGATCTGCTGGATCCGGCCGTGGTGGAACACCGCGACCCGGTCGGACATGGTCAGCGCTTCGGACTGGTCGTGCGTCACATAGACGATGGTGACGCCGAGCCGCTCATGCAGGCGCTTGATCTCGTACTGCATCGACTCGCGCAGATTCTTGTCGAGCGCGCCGAGCGGCTCGTCCATCAGCACGAGCTTCGGCTCGAACACCAGGGCGCGCGCCAGCGCCACGCGCTGCTGCTGGCCGCCAGATAGCTGCGCTGGGCGGCGTTCGGCCAGATGCGCGAGCTCGACCATGGCAAGCGCGCGCTCGACCCGTTGTTGCTGTTCCGCCTTCGGCACGTGGCGAACCGACAGCGGGAAGGCGATGTTCTGCGCCACCGTCATGTTCGGGAACAGCGCGTAGTTCTGGAACACCATGCCGATGTTGCGGCGATGCGGGGGCGTCTCGTTGAGGCGGCTCTTGCCGAGCAGGATAGTGCCGTTGCTCGGCGCCTCGAAGCCGGCGAGCATCATCAGCGTCGTCGTCTTGCCCGAGCCCGAGGGTCCGAGCAGCGACAGGAACTCGCCCTCCTCGATCATGAAGTTGAGGTTGCGCGTCACGAAGGTCTCGCCATCGTACGTCTTGTCGATGCTCGAGAAGGTCACCAGCGGCTTCGAGACGGACGCAAGCATGGAAGACCTATCCGTTATGGACCCAAGCAGCGAAGCGCATCGCAAAATACGATGTTGCGTCGCAGCGCCTGCGAAATGCGCGCGATGCGAAAATGTGCAGCGCCGCCTTGCATCTGAAAAATTAAATTTTCTGAGGTGTTGCTGATAAAAAGCCGATACCGGCTCCGTTCGAGTGGAAGCGTGGCCCGGCCAAACTGATGCACAGCATCGGTTTTTCCCAATTTCGGCGCTCCTCCGACGAACCTAGGGTCATCCAGGAAACAGGGTGACGCTATGCCATCAGTCCGCACAGAACACGACACTCTCGGTATGGTCGAGGTTCCTTCCGAGGCACTGTGGGGCGCGCAGACCGAGCGCGCACGTCGCAACTTCGACGTGACGGGCCTGCCGATCGGGAGCTTGCGTGAGCTCGTCGGCGCGCTCGCCATGGTGAAGCGCGCGGCCGCGCGAGCCAATTTCCGCATTGGGCAATTGTCGCCCGAGAAGCTGCAGGCCATCGAGCAGGCATGCAACGAGATCGCCTCCGGCAAGCACGCGGCGGCCTTTCCTGTGGATGTCATTCAGGGTGGCGCCGGCACCTCGACCAACATGAACATGAACGAGGTCATCGCGAACCTCGCCAATGTGAGCCTTGGCGGCGCGCCGGGACGGTACGAGCCGGTCCATCCCAATGACGACGTCAATCGCTCGCAGTCCACCAACGACGTCTACCCGACCGCGGTCCGCCTTTCCGTCATCCTTGCCGCCGCGCCGCTCAAGGCGGCACTGGCGGACCTGGTCGCGGTGCTGGAGGAAAAGAGCGCGGCCTTCACCGCGATCGTGAAGCTGGGGCGGACGCAATTGCAGGACGCGGTGCCGATGACTCTCGGCCAGGAATTCTCTGCCTTCGCCACCGTGCTGCAGGAAGACATCGGTCGCATTGGCGAGATGGAGACCCTCCTGTGCGAGGTCAATCTCGGCGGCACCGCCATTGGCACGGGCGTCAACGCGGCGCCAGGTTACGCGAACCACGCCATCGCCGAGCTGCGCGCGATCAGCGGCGTACCCCTGCTACGCGCCCGCAATCTCGTGGAGGCGAGCTGGGACATGGGCGCCTTCGTGCTGTTCTCCGCAATGCTGAAAAGGCTGGCGACCAAGCTCTCGAAGATCGCCAATGATCTGCGTCTCCTCGCCAGCGGACCGCGCGGCGGCCTTGGCGAGATCCTGCTTCCGCAGATGCAGCCGGGTTCCTCCATCATGCCAGGAAAGGTCAATCCGGTCATTCCGGAGATGGTCAACCAGGTCGCCTTCCAGGTGATCGGCAACGACCTGGCAGTGACCCTCGCCGCCGAGGCGGGGCAGTTGCAGCTCAATGCCATGGAGCCGCTGATCGCCTTCAATCTTCACGCCTCGCTCCACCTCCTCACGCGCGCCGTAAGATCCCTGAATGTCCATTGCATTGCCGGGATTGAAGCGGACTCTGCGCGCTGCCGCGCTCATCTCGATGCCGGGGTTAGCGTGGTCACCGCCCTGGTCCCGCTGATCGGCTATTCCAACGCTGCCGCGCTGGCACTGGAAGCGCTGCGCCTCGGGCGGCCGATTGCCGAGCTCGCAGTGGAGCGTGGACTGTTCAACGCGGAAGACAGTCGCCGCCTGCTCGATCCGCTGGCGCTTGCGTTCCCGGCCGCGTGAGCGCTCGCCCTGACTGGAACGGTTTTGCTGAGGCGAGCGGTCATGTATTCATATTTTCGCTGAACCGTTCCGGCGCCCATACTCATGCCATGGAATGCGCTGGCGACACCGCCCTTTTCCCCTTCAGAGATACGCTGTCGGCCGCCGCGCCGATCCAGCGGCCTTTCGAGGTGCTGGAATCCGCGGATACGACGCCTGATCGCCTCGCCGGCAGCGTGCTGCTGCTCGGCAATTTCGATGGCTTTCATCGCGGCCATGCGGCGCTGCTCGATGCCGCCCGGCAGGTGGCGCGCGGCGCGCCGATCGGCATCATGTCGGTCGAGCCGCATCCGCGTCAGTTCTTCGCCCCCAATGCGGAAGCATTCCGCATCACCTCCGTCGGCACGAAGCTCGAGGCTTTCGCAAAACTTGGCTTCTCCTTCGCTTTCGTGCCGCGCTTCACCCATGCCTTCGCCGCCCAGTCCGCTGCGGACTTCGTCGAGGGCACGCTGGCGCGCGGCCTGCGGGTGTCGCATGTGGTGGCGGGAGCGGACTTCCGGTTCGGCCATCGCCGCGCCGGTGACGTTGCCGTCCTGCGCCGCATCGGTGGTGAACGCGGCTTCGGCGTCACCGAGGTGGCGACGTTCCATCAGCAGGATGCGGTCTGTTCATCCTCGCTCGTGCGCCAGATGCTGAAGGTCGGGGACATCGCGGCGGCGACGGTGCTTCTCGGCGCTGCGTGGTGCGTGGAGGTGGAAGCGCTTCGCAGCGACGGCTATGGCATCGAAGTGGCATGGCCGGCGGACGTCATCCTGCCGGCCGCCGGTGATTACCGGGTCCTGATCCGCGGTTCGGATGACCGCGCTTCGCAGGGCAGCGGAACATTGATTCATGGTCGGCGCGGCATGCATCTCCGACCAGGCCCCGGCACCGCCGCAATTCCCCGTCGCGACCGGCTCATGATCGAGTTCATCGCCTCCTGACGACGCAAGTTGTCGAGGTTACGCCTACGTCGGGCCTCGGCCTTGCGAGGGCGCACTGCAATAAGCGCGTGACGTGGGCGTGCTCGCGGCGGACGCGCCGCGTGCGGACGACTCAGTCTGGCCAGGAGGCCGTGCCGGGCAGACGCTCGGTGGAAATCGTCGCTCGGCAGTAGTCGATGAAGGCCTGAGCCGTGCGCGGCTTACGCAGGCCTCTCAGCGTGGCGATTCCGAGGACCATGGGCTCGTATTCGCCCTCGAGCCGCACATAGGCGAGCGGGAGGCCGTTCAGCGCTGCCTTGTTCACGGGGCGCGCCGTCAGCAGGGAAAAGCCGAAGCCACTAGCGACGTAGGACCGCACCGTTTCCGGATAATCCGAGCGTGCCACGATGTTCGGCGTAAGGCCGTTACGCAGGAATAGCGAAACGAAGTACTCGCGGCTCAGCGGCATGTCGAGCAGGATGAAAGGCTCCTCCACGATCTCGGCAAGCGCAAGCGAACGGCGCTGCGCGAACCTGTGATCGGCCGGCAGGACGATGTAGGTCGGCAGCAGCGCGAGCGGCTCGAAGTCGAGATCGGCCGTGACATTGAGCCGGTAGGTCAGGGCAAGGCTCGTCTCGGCGCGTCGGAGATTGGCCAGCAGCGATTCTTCATCGCCCTCCAGCACCGAAAGCTTGACGCGTGGGAAGAGGTCGAGGAACCCGCGGCAGAGTCCCGGCACCAGTAGTGGCGATTGTGTCCGGAACGATCCGACCTGCAGCGGGCCGGCGACCGCGTTGGCCACCTCGTCCGCGACCTCGTGCAGTTCCTCGGCCTGCAACAGCAGTGCCTTTGCCGCCTGCAAGAAGCGCTCGCCGGCCGATGTCAGCGACAGCCCTTGTGCATGATGACGCACGAACAGCTGAAGTCCGAATTCGGTCTCAAGCTGCGAAATGGCCGCCGATACCGAGGGCTGAGAGATATTCACGCGTTCCGAGGCCTGCGTGACGCTTCCTGTTTCACCGGCGGCAACGAAATAGGCGAGCTGCCTCAGCGTGAAGCGCATCGAGTAGGATTGTGAACCTGTCATGATCACGGTTGGGGGTCATCCGCCGGCGGAACAGGGAACCGGGCGCTTGACCGCGGTACGCGATTGATCACTCGGCCACTCCCGCGGTCAAGTCGCCAGCTTCGCGCGAACCGGATCTCAAAGGTTGCCGGGCACTCCATAGGAAGGCGCGGCCCGGGGATCGAGCGCGCGGGTGACATAGGCGTCCATTTGCGGCTGCCACAGCCGCCACAGCGCGGCGAGCTCACCGATCGGGTCGGCCTGCGACCAGTCGATGCGCAGGTCCGCGACCGGCCAGCCGACGGTGTCGACCAGCAGCATGCCGGCCGAATGCACCGGACCCTCCTCGCCGCCCGCCTCCAACGCCGCCAGCATGGCGGCGATGATGCGATTGCCGATGTGCTGGTCCGGACCGGCGAGGAAGGCTTCGACCATGCGCGCCGGCACGTCCGGATTGGCGAGCAGATTGCCGGCCGCGGCGGCATCGGGCGCCAGCGCGATGCGGTGCGTGCCGAGCGTGTGGGCGCCGGAATGGCCGGCGGCACGGCCCTGCCGGTCCAGCACCACCACTTGCCGGTAGTCGAAATGCGGCGCCTCGGTTGCGAACCGCGCCATCACCTCATCCGCCGACAATCCCTCAGTGAGCAGGGCAAGGCCGCGCGGTCCCAGCATCGGATCGGTGATGTTCTGCGTCGCCACCACGCCGACGCCGGCGCGCGCATGGGCGCAGCGGGCGGCGACACACGGGCTCGACGAGGAGACGGCGATGCCGAACATGCCGGTCCGGGAGCAGCGGGCGGAGATGGAGAAGGTCATTCCGGCTTCCCGCGCTTCACGAGGGATCGGGGATGACGGCGGTCACCTCGATCTCGACCACCCATTCCGGGCGGGCGAGCGCGGGCACGACGAGGCCGGTGGAGCAGGGGAACACCCCCTTCAGCCACTTGCCCATTTCCTGGTAGACCGCCTCGCGGTAGCGGATGTCGGTGAGGTAGACGACGATCCGGCAGATGTGCGCCATCTCGCTGCCGGCCTCTTCGAGCAGCAGCTTGATATTGGCCATCGCCTTGGCGGTCTGCGCGCCGGCATCACCGACATGAAGGCTTTCGCGGGTGTCGAGATCCTGCGCCACCTGGCCACGCAGGAACACCATGGTGCCCCGCGCCACCACGCCCTGCGACAGGTCGTTGTCGAGCTTCTGCTCGGGATAGGTTTCCTTGGTGTTGAACGGGCGAAGGCGCTTGTGGATCATTGAAGGCGTTTCCTGTTGAGATCACTCAGCCGCAGCGGCCGGGCGGCCATAGACGCGGTCCGACAAGCCGGCGGCTTCCTTGGTGAAGCGCAGCGAATCGTCCCAGTCGAAATTGCGGTAGACGGCGCCGAGATGGGCGAACGGAGGCGACTGTGCGAAAAGCTGAAAGGTCAGCCGATGGCCGGCATAGTCGGAATTCAGCAGGTCGCGGGCGAATGCCAGGAGCCGGCGGCGATCCTCCGCCTGCCAGTTGTCGTTCAACGTGTAATACTTGCTGAGCCATTTTCCGGCTTCCGGATCGCGGAATGAGGCCGCGTCCGGGGTCACGCAGATCTGGCCGCCGCAAAGCTCGCGCGCGAGATGCATCATATTGTGCAGCTGGGAGCAGGCGAGAACGCGGCCGGTCATCAGCAGTGACTGGTTCGGCATCATTAGACCGGCCGGGCTCTTCTCGGCGGTCGCGATGGCCGCGGTGAGGTGCGCATTGATCCCCTCGCGATAGCAGGCGAGCTCGGCCAGCTTTTCCTGCACCGCCTGCTGTTTTTCGAGGCCGGTCTGACGCACGTTCCAGAGCGCAGCGCCGATCATCATGTCAGCCAGCTTGAGATTGCGCTGAACGAAGGCGAACGCGGAGTAACGGTGCAGCGTTGCCCGGATGAAGCTGGCAGCGCGGGTGTGCTGATAGAACAGCACGTTCTCCCAGGGAATCAGCACGTCGTCATAGACGACGAGCGTGTCGACCTCATCGAACCGATTGGAAAGCGGGTAGTCCTCGATCGGCGCCCGGCCGGCGAAACCCGTGCGGGCGATGAAGCGAAGGTTCGGCGACGAGAAATCGCAGACGAACCCGACCGCATACTCGGAGAGCTTCTCGTCGCCCCAGTTGGCGATGGTTGGTTTGGTAAAGGCCTGGTTCGCGTAGGCCGCCGCCGTCTCGTACTTTGCGCCGCGCACGATAATGCCGGCATCCGTCTCCTTCACGACATGCAACAGCATGTCGGGATCCTGTTCCTGCGGACGCTTTGACCGGTCGCCCTTCGGATCGGTGTTGGCCGAGACGTGGAACGGATCGTTCTGAATGACGAGCCCGATGTGCCGCTTGATGTTCTCGGAGAAGCGGGGATCGACCTCATTGAGGACGTCCTGGCCGTCGAATAGCGACCACATTTCGCCGACGGTCTCGTCTCCCACGCGGGTAACGATGCCTTTTACGTCTTCCAGGATTGTGTCGGTTGCGCGCCTCTTAGCGTGCCAATCATCCTGCGTGTAGGGCAGCTTGAGGCCGATGGCGAAGCGCTCGCCGCCCTCCTCGTAGGTCATCACGTCCCTGAGCCGCGGCTCGTGCGCCATGTCGTATATGCGGGCGCGAATGTCGACCAGGGGCTTGAACATCGGATGCGTCGTCACGTCGGTGACGCGCTCGCCATTGATCCAGATGCGACGTCCGTCGCGAAGCGAGTCGCGATACTGATTGCCTGTCCTGATCATGTGGGACCAACCTTCAAAAGAGACATTATTTGCCGTGCGCGCTCAGGTTTGCGCGGCTATCGGCGATGCGGTGCAGTAGGTGCGGCGATGATGGGCCAGCGGGGTGTGCCCGGCGCCGAGTGCGTGGACCACACGACCGAAGAGCACGACATGCGTGCCGGCGTCGCAGACGTTTTCCACCACGCAGTCGAAGCTAGCGACTGCGTCCTTCAGAAGCTTGCAGCCGGTCGGCCCTTCACGCCACTCCGCGCAGCCGAAATCGAACGCCGCCCGATCGGGGGCGCGTCCAGCGAACACGTCGGACACTTGCGTCTGATGATCGGCAAGGAGATTGATCGAGAACACACCGTTGCGGCGGATGGCGTCCGCCGCCGGGCTGCGGCGATTAACGCAGGCGAGGACTATCGGGGGATCTGCCGAGACCGAGGCCACAGCGCTGACGGTGACGCCGAACTGGCCGGCCGGGCCTTCAGTAGCCACCACGTGGACCCCAGTCACCGCCCCGCTCATGGCAGCTATAAATGCCTCGCGGTCAGCGGAAGCCAGCGAGGCTCGTTCGCCTTCCTGGTGATGGGCTGTCGGTTGTAATTGTGCGGAAGCAGACATGGCGCCCTCCTCCAGACGTTGGCCGAGTGGCCAAAACTGACGCTGCAAGAGTAGGCGCACCTCAGGATTTGCATAATAATAGCTTCCGAGACTTTGCATTAGAAAAGCTGAGGCTTGCGGCAATCGGCGCGCAATTGCGCCGTCAATGGCGTTTGGAAACGCTACCTGCAGATGAATTGCTTCGGCCGCGGAGGCGGACGCGGTTTCCGGCTTCGTGAGCCAGATGGGCGTCAGATGACGTGAGAGGCTGAAAGATAGCTATTTGGCGGAGGGGGTGGGATTCGAACCCACGGTACGCTTGCACGCACAACGGTTTTCGAGACCGTCCCGATCGACCACTCCGGCACCCCTCCGCAGGGAGGCCACGGCAAAGCCGGGCCTTGGAGCCGGGGCTGAATAACCGAGGCCGGCGGATCGCACAAGGGCCAGAACAGGTTCCGCAAGACTTGGCAGGCTTTTGCGTTTCGAACATGCCCCAGCCTGGCGAAGCGAAAGCCGCGACATCGGCGAGCCACGCATAAAGGCCGCCGTCCTGCGACGGCGGCCTCGTCTCTGCCAGACAGCGTCAGCGCCGGTTGCTGTTGCTGCCCATCATCAGCCACGCGATCGCCGCGCCGGCGAGGCCGGCGGCCACCACCATGGCGAGGGGATGCGCGCCGGCCTGGCGCGAGAGGCTCGTCATGCCCTGGCCATAGAGGCGCTGGCCGGCCTCATAGGCGTCGTCGGCGAGATAGCGCGCCTGGTCTCTCGCCTGGCCCAGCGCGCGGGCGCCATAGCCGAGCGCCTCGTCATAGGCGCCCTCGGCGCGGCGGGCGGCTTCCTCGCTCGCGCTGCCGGCGACTTCCTTCAGCCGGCCGCTCATTTCCCGCGCGGCGCCCGTGATACGGTGCTTGTCCATCGATATGCTCCTGTCGAACCGGGTGGTGCCCGTCAACGCGGGCGCAACGGAATGGTTCGCCGCAAGCTGCGAAGACGCCGTGAAGTGGCCGCGAATCCTTGACAGAAACGGCTCGTCGCTTTAAGAGCGCCACCGCGTGGCATGAGCCGCGCAGTCCATCAACCGACCGAAAGAAGCCGGTCCAGCACTGACAAGGTGCGGAGATCGGGCTCGAACGAAAGGACATAATATGTTCGCGGTCATCAAGACAGGCGGCAAGCAGTATCGGGTCGCCGCCGACGAAGTCGTGACGCTCGGCAAGATCGAAGCCGAAGCCGGCGCGACCGTGACCTTCCCGGTGCTCATGCTCGGCGGGGATTCCCCCAAGATCGGCGCTCCGCTGGTCGAGGGCGCCGAAGTCGCCGCCGAGATCGTCAGCCACAAGCGTGGCGACAAGATCATCGCCTTCAAGAAGCGTCGCCGTCAGAATTCGCGCCGCAAGATCGGGCACCGCCAGGACTTCACGGTCGTCCGCATCACCTCGATCACCGGCGCCTGAGACCGCCAAGCGAAGATAGGAGAGCAATATGGCTCATAAGAAAGCAGGCGGTTCCTCCCGCAACGGTCGCGATTCGGCTGGCCGCCGTCTCGGCGTGAAGAAGTTCGGCGGCGAAGCCGTTCTTGCCGGCAACATCATTATTCGTCAGCGCGGCACGCGCTGGCATGCCGGTACCAATGTGGGCATGGGCAAGGACCATACCCTTTTTGCGCTCGAAGCCGGCAAAGTCGAATACCGAAACAAAGCCAACGACCGAACCTACGTCTACGTAATTCCGGCCGCCGAGGCCGCCGAATAAGGCGGTGAGATCCAAGGGTCCCACCGGTCTCGTCAAACCGGTGGAATCCTGGAGCCCGTAAATCCAGGTGCCCGAATGCCGGGGGAGGCGAGACCAACGCCTCCCCTTCGTCGTTCCAGGCACTTCGATCCAGGCACCAGGAGACCGTCATGACACTCGTTGAAGCGACCCCCGGGTCCACACTCGCCGAGAGCAGTACCGCCGTCCTCGAAACTGAACGGCTCGTGCTCCGCGCGCCGCGCATCGAGGACATGGCCTGGATCGCCGAGCTGGCGGACAACCGGAACGTCGCCGAGATGACGGCGAACATACCTCACCCCTATGGCATGGCGGACGCCGCCGCCTTCGTCGCCAATCTGCCCACCGGCGCCGGCGCGGCGACCTTCGCCATCTTCCTGCGTACCGATGGCTTCAACCCCATCGGCCCGCCGATTCCCGTGGGCATGTGCGGCTTCGTCTCGCGCAATGGCGAGCATCCGGAGATCGGCTACTGGCTCGGCGAGCCCTATTGGGGCCGCGGCATCGCCACCGAGGCGGTGCGGGCGCTGATCGACCACGCCTTTGGTGATCTGCGCCACGAGGCGCTGCTCGCCGCCGCCCGCGTCATCAATCCGAGCTCGCGGCGGGTGATCGAGAAGTGCGGCTTCCAGTGGACCGGCGCGGGCCTCACCCGCGTGCGCTCCATCGGCGCCTCGGTTCCGGTCGATCGCTTCCGGCTGGAGCGAAGCCTGTGGGCCTCGTTGCGCGCCTGGGGCGCAACCGCCCATCCGACGCGGGGCCGGCAGGTCGACCGGAGCTTGGATCGGCGACATTGAACAACCGGACGTAATTGCCCATCGTCCGTCATGCCCGGGCTTGTCCCGGGCATCCACGGGCACCCGCCGCGAGGTGGACACGAAGACGTGGATGGCCGGGACAAGCCAGGCCATGACGTGAGAAACTCAGTCATTCCGAACTGCCGCGTGAAATCAGATGAAATTCCTCGACCAGGCGAAAATCTATGTCCGCTCCGGTGACGGCGGAGCCGGCTGCCTGTCGTTCCGGCGGGAGAAGTTCATCGAGTTCGGCGGCCCGGACGGCGGCGATGGCGGGCGCGGCGGCGACGTATGGATCGAATGCGTCGATGGCCTCAACACACTGATCGACTACCGCTTCCAGCAGCACTTCAAGGCCAAGAAGGGCGGCTACGGCATGGGCAAGAACCGCGCCGGCGGCAAGGGCGACGACGTGGTGCTGAAGGTCCCGGCCGGCACCGAGGTGCTGGACGAGGAAGGCGAGACCGTGCTCGCCGACTTCACCGAGATCGGCCAGAAGATCCGCCTGCTCAAGGGCGGCAATGGCGGCTTCGGCAATGCGCACTTCCAGACCTCGGTCAACCAGGCGCCGCGCCGCGTCAATCCCGGCCTCGAGGGCGAGGAGCGCTGGATCTGGCTGCGGCTGAAGCTGATTGCCGACGCCGGCCTGGTCGGCCTGCCCAATGCCGGCAAATCGACCTTCCTCGCCGCCACCACCGCCGCCAAGCCGAAGATCGCCGATTATCCCTTCACCACCTTGCACCCCGGCCTCGGCGTGGTGCGGGTGGACGGGCGCGAATTCGTGCTGGCCGACATTCCCGGCCTGATCGAGGGTGCCAGCGAAGGCGTCGGCCTCGGCGACCGCTTCCTCGCCCATATCGAGCGCTGCCGCGTGCTGCTGCACCTCGTCGATGGCACCTGCGAGCATGCCGGCAAGACCTACAAGACCGTGCGCAAGGAGCTGGAGCTCTATGGCGGCGGGCTGGAGGACAAGCCGGAGATCGTCGCCCTCTCCAAGGCCGACGCGCTCGATCCCGACACGCTCAAGGAACAGGTCGCCCGCCTGAAGCGCGCGGCGAAGAAGACGCCTTTGGTGCTCTCCGCGCAGTCCGGCGAAGGCGTGCAGACCGCGCTGCGCGCACTCGCCCGTGTCATCACCCACGGCCGCGAGGAAGAGGTGGAGCGCGAGGTCCACGAGCCCTGGCGACCGTGACGGCGCGCCTAGAATAGCGACCTCATCCTGAGGTGGTGCAAGAACCAAGACGAAACGTCTCCCGCTGCTCTATAAGGGCACCGATTTCGCCGTCACCGACATCGCCTGCGCCCCGGCTTGAGACCCATGACCACGACCGCACCCCTGCTCCCTTTCCCAGCGTCCCTGCCCCAGCTGGCCTCCTTCCGCCGCATCGTGGTGAAGGTCGGCTCGGCGCTGCTGGTCGATTCCGCCCGCGGCCGGCTGCGCCATGCCTGGCTCGCCGCGCTCGCCGAGGACATCGCGGCGCTGCACCGCGAGGGTAAGGATGTGCTGGTGGTGTCCTCCGGCGCCATCGCGCTTGGCCGCAACATATTGAAGCTGCCGAAGCGGCCCTTGAAGCTGGAGGAAAGCCAGGCGGCGGCCGCGGTCGGCCAGATCGCGCTGGCCCGCAACTGGTCGGAGGCGCTCAACCATGAAGGCGTCGCCGCCGGGCAGATCCTGGTCACGCTGGGCGATACCGAGGAGCGCCGGCGCTACCTCAATGCCCGCTCCACCATCGCCAAGCTCTTGGAGCTGAAATGCGTTCCCGTCATCAATGAGAATGACACGGTGGCGACCAGCGAGATCCGCTATGGCGACAATGACCGCCTCGCCGCCCGCGTTGCCGGCATGGCGAGCGCGGACCTGCTGGTACTGCTCTCCGACATTGACGGTCTCTACACCGCCCCGCCCAATGACGATCCCCTGGCCGAGTTGATCCCGGTGGTGCCGCGCATCACCGCGGAGATCGAGGCGATGGCCGGCTCGGCCGGTTCGGAGCTGTCGCGCGGCGGCATGAAGACCAAGATCGAGGCCGGCAAGATCGCCACCACCGCCGGCGCCCACATGCTGATCGCCTCCGGCAAGGTGAAGAACCCGCTGCGGGCGGTGGAGAGCGGGGCGCGCTGCACATGGTTCCTCGCCCCCGCCAATCCCGTCGCCTCGCGCAAGCGCTGGATCGCCGGCGCGCTGGAGCCGCGCGGCACGCTGCACCTCGACGCCGGCGCCGTCGCCGCGCTGCGCCGCGGCACCTCGCTGCTGCCGGCCGGCGTGACCCGGGTCGAGGGCACCTTCCAGCGCGGCGACGCCGTGGTGCTGCGCGGGCCTGACGGCGCCGAGATCGGGCGCGGGCTGGTGGCGTATGACGCGGACTATGCCGAGCGGATCAGAGGCCGCTCATCGGATGAGATCGCGACGATTACGGGGTTCGAGGGCCGCGCGGCCATGGTGCACCGGGATGATCTGGTGGTTGGTGGAGGTTAAAGAAGCGACCGTGCAAAGGCGACCTACGGTCGTCGTCTGTTAGGGAGATGCCGAGGCAGCAGCCTCGGCTTTCACAAGATCGGGGATGGCATCTGGCGGATGGCTTTGCCCTCCCCCTCCTGCCCCAAATCCGCTAAACCTCCCGGCCCATCCCTCACCGGGAGCGTCGCTCTTTGGATTCCATCGTCACCATCTCCGGCCTGGAAAAAACCTACGCCACAGGCCATCAGGCGCTGAAGACGGTCAATCTCGACATCCGTCGCGGCGAGATCTTCGCGCTGCTGGGGCCGAATGGCGCCGGCAAGACCACGCTGATCGGCATCGTCTGCGGGCTGGTGCGGCCCACCGCCGGTACGGTGACGGCGGACGGTCACGACATCATCCGCGACTACCGCGCCGCGCGCGCCACGATCGGGCTGGTGCCACAGGAACTCTCCACCGACATGTTCGAGACGGTGTGGGGCACGGTGAGCTTCAGCCGCGGGCTGTTCGGCAAGAAGCGCAACCCCGGCCATATCGAGCGCGTGCTGCGCGACCTCTCGCTGTGGGACAAGCGCGACGCCGTCATCGCCACTCTGTCCGGCGGCATGAAGCGGCGCGTGCTGATCGCCAAGGCCCTCGCCCACGAGCCGACCATCCTGTTCCTCGACGAGCCGACCGCGGGCGTCGATGTCGAGCTGCGGCGCGACATGTGGGCCATGGTGCGGCGGCTGCGCGAGCAGGGCGTCACCATCATCCTGACCACGCACTACATCGAGGAAGCCGAGGAGATGGCCGACCGCGTCGGCGTCATCAACAAGGGCGAGATCATCCTGGTCGAGGACAAGGCGACGCTCATGCGCCGCATGGGTCGCACCACCGTCACCATCGGCCTGCGCGACCGGCTGGAGGCGCTGCCAGCGGGCCTCGGCGAGGTCACGCTCTCAGTGGACGGCATGGTGCTCACCATGAGCCGCGCCGGCGGCACTGAAGAGAGCGGCGTCGCCGATCTCGTCAAGGCGCTGGCGGCGCGCGGCATCGAGTTCACCTCGATCGACACCGAGCGCTCCTCGCTGGAGGACATCTTCGTCGATCTGGTCGGCAAGGATTCGGCGCGGATTCGCGAAGGAGTGCCGGCATGAGCACCAGTACTTATCCCGGCATGAATCTCCACGCCGTCCGCGCCATCTATTTCTTCGAGCTGCACCGCACCTGGCGCACGCTGTTCCAGTCCATCGCCTCGCCGGTGATCTCCACCTCGCTGTATTTCGTGGTGTTCGGCTCGGCCATCGGCTCACGGATGCAGGAGATCGACGGCATCCCCTATGGCGCCTTCATCGTGCCGGGGCTGATATTACTGGCGGTGCTGACCGAGAGCATCTCCAACGCCTCGTTCGGCATCTATCTGCCGCGCTTCACCGGCACCATCTATGAGCTGCTCTCGGCGCCGGTCTCGACCTTCGAGGTGCTGCTCGGCTATGTCGGCGCGGCGGCGACCAAATCGATGATCCTCGGCCTCATCATCCTCGCCACCGCGCGGCTGTTCGTGCCGTTCTCCATCCTGCATCCCTTGTGGATGCTGGCCTTTCTGGTGCTGATCTCGGTCACCTTCTGCATGTTCGGCTTCATCCTCGGCATCTGGGCCAATGGCTTCGAGAAGCTGCAGATCGTGCCGATCCTGGTGGTGACGCCGCTGACCTTTCTCGGCGGCACGTTCTATTCCATCGCCATGCTGCCGCCGGCCTGGCAGGTCGTCACGCTGTTCAACCCGGTGGTCTATCTGGTGAACGGCTTCCGCTGGACCTTCTACGGCATAGCGGACGTCGATGTGCGCCTCGCGCTGGGCATGACCGTACTGTTCCTGGCTTTGTGCATCGCCCTCGCCGCCTGGATGCTGCGCACCGGCTACCGCCTGAAGGCGTGAGCCATCACGGCTTTCTCCCTCTCCCCATCGGGGAGAGGGTTGGGGTGAGGGGCCTTCTTTCGCTCCGCAATGACGCTCCCCCTCACCGACCCGCTTCGCGGGCCACCTCTCCCCAATGGGGAGAGGAAATTACGGGTCAGGCTCTCAAACCCGCCGGTAGCGCACCCAGACGAACTCCTTCCAGGAGCCGTCATCATTCTTCACCCGCGAGGTGAGGATGCGCTCGTCCGCGCTCACCACGGTGATGACGTCGTGATAGGTCGACAGGCCCTCGCCGGAGAAGTTCGGTCCCTCCGTCACCAATGTCAGCACGCTCTCGTCCTCCGAAAGCTCGCCGGCATAGACCCACATGAACGGCATCATCGAGCCGACCCAGGTGCCGATATAGCCCTTCGCCGGGTCGTAGCCGAGCGTCGTGCGGGTGTGGCCGGTGCCGCCGCCGATCATTTCGCCCTCGCCCTCGAACAGCGTCCAGAACGGGCCGAGCATGCTGACGCGCTCACGACCGGTGAAGGTCTCGCGCGGCTTGTCTGGCCCCATGTCGCATTCGGAGGAGAAAGTCCACTCGCCCACGAACTGCTTCAGCCATTCATGTTCCTTGGCCGGCTCGCCAAACATCGCGTCTGCTCCCTTGCTGTTGTTCGTCACATGACCTTAGGGCAGGCATGTATCAGGTCAATGTCCGGCCATGATCCGGGCAGCGATTCAGGCGCGATCGCGCTTGCGGCTGCGGGCGAAACGAAAGCCGGCGTCTTTCACTAAAGTCGTAATCGCGCGTAATGCGCATGCCTGCCGCTCGGGCAGGCATGATGAAAACGGCGTCAGATGCGGCCACGCTGCGCGGTTTTTTCGATCAAGATGCCGACATTCCCGAAATACCGGCTGCTGGCACGCTTCCTGCTGACCCGTCTCCCGAACCTGCGCTGCCCGATCGGGTGCAAAGCCAAAGGAGCCGTGTCGTGTCGAAGAAGCCTGACACCACCAATTCATCGATCGAAACCCTGCTGGCGGCGCGGTCCTTCACCCGCCGCGTGCTGTTCAAGGGCGCGCTGGCCGCCGGCACCGTCGCCGCCACCGGCCCCTTCATCGTGAAGGACGCCTTCTCCTCCTCCGGCGAGCTGAGTCTCCTGAACTGGGACGACGAACTGCCGAACCCGGTGATCCCGAACTTCGAGAAGAAGACCGGCATCAAGGTGAAGACCACGCCGTTCTCGCAGAATGAGGAGCAGATCAACAAGCTGCAGGCCACCGGCGGCGAGGGCTTCGACCTGTGCGAGCCGACGCGCGACCGCGCCCCGCAATTCAAGGACCTCGACGTCCTCGCCCCGTACGACACCTCGAAGCTGAAGCTCGACAATCTGCTGCCCGCCATGCTGGAAGGCTCGACCAGCATCTGGACCTGGGACGGCAAGCTCTATCACGTGCCGCATTGCTGGGGCTCGGAGGCGATCTCCTGGCGCACCGACCTCACCAAGCTGGACTACAAGGACCTCAGCTACGGCACGCTGTGGAGCGAGCCGTTCAAGGGCAAGATGCAGGGCCGCCCGCATTCGCTGCTGCTGGGCATTGGCCTGTGGATGGACGCCACCGGCAAGCTGCCCTCTAACCGCATGCTCGACGCCTTCAAGGACGAGGAGACCATGAAGAAGATCTATGATCCGATTCTGGCCTTCGCCGTCGCCAACAAGGCGCAGGTCAAGCAGTTCTGGGATTCGGCCGACAACACCAAGTCCGGCTTCATGGATAATGGCGTCGTCATCGGCCAGACCTGGGACGGCCCGCCGCTCTCGCTGAAGAAGCAAGGCAAGCCGGTCACCTATATGGCGCCGCAGGAAGGCGCCATCACCTGGATCGACGGCTGGTCGCTGACCAAGGGCGCCAAGAACATCGCGCAGGCCTATGAGTGGCTGAACTACATCCACACCCCGGAGGCCTCCGCGCTGGTCGCTGAGGGCTCGGGCTACAACCCGGTGGTCAAGGGCTCCGAAGCCTTCCTGTCGGAGACGGCGAAGAAGAACTTCGCCGAAGCCTATCCGGGCGACGCGCTGTCGAAGCTGTGGAGCCGTCCGCCGGAGCCGTCATGGTTCGCCGAACTGCGCACCCAGTACGCCGAGAAGTTCAAGGCGGCGTGACCCCTCGCTTCCCACTGTCGTCATCCCGGACGCACCGCAGGTGCGATCCGGGATCGCGTCGGCCTTGAGGCGCAACACGTCACGCGATCCCGGCTCTGCGCTGCGCTTCGGCCGGGATGACGCATATCAAAGCCGGCTTCGTAAACTCGAGTTGGAGAGCCTATGGCCGCTGCCGTCGAGCTTGAGGGCGTCAACGTCACCTTCGGCGATTTCGTCGCGGTGAAGGACGCCAACCTCACCATCGAACCGGGCGAGTTCTTCTCCTTCCTTGGCCCGTCCGGCTGCGGCAAGACCACGCTGCTGCGCACCATTTCCGGCTTCATCGAGCCGACCCGCGGCACGGTGAAGATCGGCGGAGCGGACATGAAGGGCATCGGCCCCAACAAGCGGCCGACCGCGCTGATCTTCCAGAACCTTGCGCTGTTCCCGATGATGAGCGTCGCCGACAATATCGGCTACGGCCTGCGCGTGCGCGGCGTGCCGCGCCACGAGCGCGACGAGAAGGTGAAAAACCTGCTCATCCAGGTGGCGCTCACCGAGCACGGCTCCAAGCAGGTGAGCGAGCTTTCCGGAGGCCAGAAGCAGCGTGTCGCCATCGCCCGCGCGCTCGCGGTGGAGCCGTCCGTGCTGCTGCTCGACGAGCCGCTCTCCGCGCTCGACCTCAAGCTCCGGCAGCACATGCGCACCGAGTTGCGCGCCATCCAGAAGCGGGTCGGCATCACCTTCATCTACATCACCCACGACCAGGGCGAAGCGCTCACCATGTCGGACCGCATCGCGGTGATGAATGCCGGGGTGATCGAGCAGGTCGGCGGCGGCCGCACCGTCTATGCCGAGCCGCGCACGCCGTTCGTCGCCGCCTTCGTCGGCGAGAACAACGCCATCCGTGGCCGTGTCACCTCGGCAGCCGACGGCATGGCGGGCATCGACACCTCGCTTGGCGCACTGCGCGGCCGCAATCCGGTCGGCCTCGCCCAGGGCGAGGAGGCGCTGCTGTTCGTGCGCCCCGAGGCGCTCAAGCTGCGCGCCAACGGCTCGACCGTCGGCTTCGAGGGCGAAGCCATCGATGTCGCCTATGAGGGCAGCGTGACCCATGTGACGCTGCGCGTGCACACCGGGCAGAAGATGACCGCCACGGTGAGCGCCGCCTCCGGCACCGCTTTGCCGCAGCCGGGCGAGAATTTGCGCATCGGCTTCGAGCCGCAGGACGGCCTCCTGCTCACGAGGCCCGCGTCTCCATGAGCGGAACTTCGGGCCTCGCCATCGTCATCGGCCTGCCATTTGCCGTGGCATTGCTGTTCTTCGGGCTGGCAATGCTGGAGCGGCGCTATGGCATTGCCACCGGCCCCGGCTTCTTCCAGCGCAACGGCCTCGCCATCGGGCTTTATCTGGTGATTGCAGTGGGCTTCTGGGCCTTCTTCATCATCGTGCTGCCACAGCTCGCCATGGTCGACATGTCGTTCCGGCCGAAGCTGCCATTCGCGCAGATGGGCGGGCCGAAGGACGTCTTCACGCTGGAGAATTACCGCTACTTCCTGTTCGGCTCGACCACCTCGACCGCGAGCTGGAACTACCTGCATATCAAGGCCTTCTTCCTCACCATCGGGGTGAGCATCCTCATCACGCTGTTCAATTTCGCCCTCTGCTATCCGCTCGCCTTCCACATGGCGCAGTCGGCGGCGATCGCGCGGCTCAGGCTGCTGCTGTTGCTGCTCATCATCCCCTATTGGGTGAACGAGATCTTGCGCGCCTTCGCCTTCCGCGTGCTGCTGTCCTCCGGCGGCGTCATCAACAAGCTGCTGATCGGCGCGGGCCTGATCGGCGAGCCGATCGATTTCCTCGGCGCCGATATCGGCCTCTATATGGGCCTCAGCTACGCCTACCTCTTGATGATGATCTTCCCGCTCTACAATGCGATCGAGAGCCTCGACAAGAACCAGATCGAGGCGGCGCGCGACCTCGGCGCGCCCTGGTGGCACATCCACGCCTTCATCGTCATGCCGCACGCCAAGCCCGGCATCGCCTCGGGCTGCACGCTGGTCTTCATGCTCACCGCCGGCGCACTGGCGGCGCCCCTGGTGCTCGGTGGCCCCCGCACGCTGTGGTTCACCCCGATCGTCTATGACCGCTTCTACCAGGCCTTCAACTGGCCGCAGGGCGCGGCCTATGCGCTGATCCTGCTGCTCACCTGCATCCTGTTCGTGCTGACGGTGCTGAAAGTCTTCCGCCTCAGCCTCGGGGAGATCACGCGATGAAGATGGGGGCGTTCGGCCGCGTGATGTTCGCGGTCTATGTGGCGGTGTTCTTCCTCTATCTGCTCGGTCCGCTGGCGGTGATGGGCGTCTCCGCCTTCAACACTCCGGAATATCCGCAGGTCTGGCCGTTCGAGGGCTTCACGCTGAACTGGTTCGACGCGCTGTTCGCCGACCAGGACCTGATGTACGGGCTGCAGACCAGCCTGTGGATCGGCGTGCTGGTGGTGCTGGTGTCGGTGCCGATCGGGCTCGCCGGCGCCATCGTGATGACGCAGATCAACGCCCGCCTGCGCTCGACCTATTATCTCATCGTGGTCTCGCCGGTGCTGACCCCCGGCATCATCATCGGCATCTCCACCGTGGTGTTCTGGCGCCAGCTGACCACGGTGACCGGCATGCGCTTTTTCTATGATGGCATCGTCCTGACCGTGCTCGGCCAGTCCAGCTTCATCTCGGCCTTCTGCATGCTGGTCATTCTAGCCCGCCTGCAGCGCTTCGACCGCGCGCAGGAGGAAGCGGCGTTGGATTTGGGAGCGTCCTATCCGCAGGTGTTCTTCCACATCCTGCTGCCGTTCCTGAAGCCGGCTTTGTTCTCGGCGGCGATACTGGCGTTCCTGTCCTCCTTCGAGAACTACAACACCACCACCTTCGCCATCCTCTCCGACAAGACGCTGACCACGGTGCTGGCGGGCCGGGTGCGGCAGGGCTCGACCCCGGCGATCAGCGCGCTCGCCGTCATCATCGTCGCGGCTACCATTCTTGGGGCCATCGCCTATGAGTTGTGGAAGCGCCGCGAGGACGCCCTCGCCGGCCACCGCCGCCGCGCCGCCGCGAAGGCGGAGATCGAGGAGGCGGATGTGGGATTCGCGCCCGCACCGGCGGAGTAACTAGCCACCTCATCCTGAGGTGCGAGCGCAGCGAGCCTCGAAGGATGCTCAAGCAGAAGACGGCCATCGGGGGCGGACATCCTTCGAGGCCCGGCTGACGCCGGGCACCTCAGGATGAGGTCGTTTATGGAGGTGAGCCCTCAATGGAACGACCGCGTCTTCACCTTGATCGGCTCGACATCGCGGTCTCCCTCCACCACCAGATGCTCCGCATGATCGCGTGAATCCGGCGCGCCGCCGCTGCGCGCGCCGTCGCCATGGCTGCGCGGTATCGGGAAGGCGTCGTCATGATTGCCGACGCCGTGCAGCAGGGCGGTGAGATCGGTAAGCCGCTTTGCCACCAGATGGATGACGTCGCCCTCGCGCTGCACCTGGCCTTCGGCCGCGATCATGCCGCCGGCGAGCACTATGCGACGCTGCGCCTGGAACAGCGAGGGCCAGACCACGAGATTGGCGATGCCGCCCTCGTCCTCGATGGTTATGAAGGTCACCCCCTTGGCCGAGCCCGGCCGCTGCCGCACCAGAACGATACCGGCCACGCTCAGCCACGAGCGGTCGCGCATGGTGGCGAGCTTCTCACATGGGCTGATGCGCCGGCGCGCCAGCTCGCCGCGCAGGAAGCTCACCGGGTGCCGGCGCAGGCTGAAGCCGGTGCTGGCATAATCCTCGACCACATGCCGCCCCGAAGTCATCGGCACGAGCGGGACCTGAGGCTCGACCATCCCCTCGACGGCGCCGGCCGCGGCATCGAACAGTGGCAGTTTCTCGTCGCTGAGGCCACGGATCGCCCACAGCGCCTCGCGCCGGGCGAGTTTCAACGAGGGCTCAAAGGCATCGGCATTGGCCAGCTTCTCGATGGTCAGCACCGAAGCCCCGGAACGGCGCCACAATTCCTCGACCGAACCATAGGGCTCCTCGCCGCGCGCCACTGCGATGCGCGCGGCCTCAAGCTCCGCGACGCCCTTGGCGAGGCGCAGGCCGAGCCGCACCGCGAAGCGGCCCTTTTCCCTGGTCTCCTCCAGCGTGCAGTCCCAGCGCGAGGCATTGATGCAGACCGGGCGAACCTCGACGCCATGGGCGCGGGCGTCGCGCACGATCTGCGCGGGGGCGTAGAAGCCCATGGGCTGCGCATTCAGGAGTGCGGCGCAGAACACGTCGGGGTGGTTGCACTTCATCCAGCTCGAGGCATAGGCGATCAGCGCGAAGCTCGCCGCATGGCTCTCCGGGAAGCCATAGGAGCCGAACCCCTCCAGCTGCTTGAAGATGCGCTCGGCGAAATCCTGCGGATAGCCGCGCTCCATCATGCCGCCAATCAGCCTCTGGCGGAAATTGCCGATGGTGCCGGTGTTCTTGAAGGTCGCCATGGAGCGGCGCAACTGGTCGGCCTCGTCCGCGGAGAAGCCGGCACCGACCATCGCCACCTGCATTGCCTGTTCCTGGAACAGCGGGATGCCGAGCGTCTTCTCCAGCACCGCTTCCAGTTCGGGCTTGATGTAATCCGGCTTCTCGCCGCTCTGCCGCCGCCTCAGATAGGGATGCACCATGTCGCCCTGGATCGGGCCGGGCCGGACAATGGCGACCTCGATGGTGAGGTCATAGAGATGCTTCGGCTTCAGCCGCGGCAGCATCGACATCTGCGCCCGACTCTCGATCTGGAACACGCCGATGGTGTCGGCCTTCTGGATCATCGCATAGGTCGGCTGGTCATCCTGCGGAATGGTGTCGAGGCTGAGCGCCAGGCCCTTGTGCTCCGCCAGCAGCTCGAACGCCCGGCGCATGCAGCCCAGCATGCCGAGCCCCAGCACATCGACCTTCATGAACTTCACGACGTCGATGTCATCCTTGTCCCATTCGATCACCTGCCGGTCGTCCATCGCGGCGGGCTCGATCGGCACCAGTTCATCGAGCCGGTCATTGGTCAGGACGAAACCACCGGGATGCTGGGAGAGATGGCGCGGGAAGCCGACCAGTTGACGGGTCAGTTCGATGGTGAGGGCCAGGCGGCGATCCCTGAGATTGAGATTAAGCCCGTTGGTCTCCTTCTCGGTGACGCCGTCCATCGACCAGCCCCACACCTGATTGGCCATCAGGGCGGTGACGTCTTCCGACAGCCCCATCACCTTGCCGACCTCGCGCACCGCGCGACGGGTGCGGTAGCGCACCACGGTGGCGCACAGCGCGGCACGGGTTCGGCCATACTGCTCATAGATCCACTGGATCACCTCTTCGCGTCGCCCATTCTCAAAATCGACATCGATGTCGGGCGGCTCATTGCGGTTCCTGGAGACGAAGCGCTCGAACAGCAGCTTGCTTTCCACCGGATCGATCGCGGTGATGTTGAGCACGTAGCAGACGGCGGAATTGGCGGCCGAGCCGCGGCCCTGGCAGAGAATGTCTTTCGAGCGCGCATGATTCACGATGGCATTCACGGTGAGGAAATAGGGCGCGTAGCCCATCTCGCCGATCAGCCCCAATTCCTTGTGCAGCAGGTCGATCATTTCCGGCTTGGCGCCATTGGGAAAGCGCTCCGCCACCGCCTCCCAGGTCAGCTTCTCCAAAGCCTGCTGCGCGGTCAGCCCGGGAATGACCACCTCGTGCGGATACTGATACTCCTCCGCCAGCTCGGCGACCGAGAAGGTGCAGCGCCGGACGATCTCCATGCTGCGCGCCACCGCCGCCTTGTGCCGCGCGAACAGCCGCTCCATCTCCTCGGGCTTCTTGAGATGACGGTCGGCGAAGCGGTTGCGGCGGAAGCCGGCATCGTCGATTGCGCAGCCCTCGCGGATGCAGGTGACGACGTCCTGCAGGATGCGCCGCTCGGGACTATGGAACAGCACGTCATTGGTGACGACATCCGGCACCCCCGCCCGCGCGGCGAGATCGGCAAGCGCCTTGAGCCGCTCCGCATCCCTGGGCCGGCGGCGCAAGGTGAGCGCCATGTAACAGCGGCCCGGAAAATCAGTGCGCAGCCGCGCCAGCCAGCCGGCAAGCACCGCATCCGCCGCGTCCGGCACCAGCATGACGAGTTGGCCTTCGCCGAATTCCACGAGATCCGCCCAGGCAAGTTCGCAGGCGCCCTTGCCGGCGCGCTCCTTCCCGCGACTGAGCAGTCGGCAAAGCCTTCCATAGGCGGCGCGGTCGGTCGGATAGATGAGGATGGTGACGCCGTCGGTCAGGTCCAGCCGGCAGCCGACCACGAGGCGGACGTCGTGCTCCTCCGCCGCCACATGCGCCCGAACGATGCCGGCGAGCGAGTGCCGGTCGGTGACCGCCAGCGCGGAGATGCCGAGCGCCTTGGCCTCTTCGAAATATTCGTGCGGATGCGAGCCCGCGCGCAGGAAGGAGAAATTCGTCGTCACCTGCAATTCGGCGTATTCGTGCTCGGGTTGGTTCATGTGAACAACCCATGCAGGAACCAGCGATAGGAGCCGGTCTCGCGGTCGCTGCCGTCGCCATCGCGGAACAGCCAGAAGCGGGCGCCGGCCTCGTCCTCCACGGCAAAATAATCGCGCACCGCGGTGGTCTCGGCCTCGCGCCGCCACCATTCTCCGAACACTCGCTCCGGCCCGTCGGCGTGGGTGATGTCATGGCGCTGGCCGCGCCAGATGAAAAACCTGGGTGGGTGGTCCGGCATTTTCGCCAGCGTCCGCACCTCCTCCGGCGGATCAAACAGGCGCACCGGACGCGGCAGCTCGGCCGGCCAGCCCGCCCTGAGCGTCGGCGCGAGCGGCGCCACGGTGCGTACCGCGCGCTCGGGCAGGTCGCTCTCTACCGGCGCGGCGCGATAGAGCCGGTGCGCGCCGAGCCGGTTGGCCAGCGTGTCGACCAGCAGCGCGATATCGCCGCCTGCCGCGTCGGCAAAGCCGGCTGCGATCTGCCTGGTGTCGAGCGGTTCTGCCAATGGCGCGGAGAGCGTCATGGTCTCGACGCCGAAACCGGGATCGACAGTCGACAGCCGCTCGATGAGCAGCCGCACCAGATGCCGCGGCTCGCGGTTCGGCGCCGCGGTGCCGGCGCGGATGATCTCGGTGCGGCCGTCGACGCGGGCAAAGACAAGGTCGAGCCGCCGCGCCCCGAGCCCCTCTTCACCCAGGCGCACGCACAGCATGTCGGCAAGGTCGGCAATGGCGCGCGCCAGATGCTCCGGCGTGCCGATCGGCTCGATGAAGCCGAGCTTCACCCGTGGCATGTCCGGCGGCTCGATCGGATCGAGCGGTTCGGCCGCCGCGCCGGAGACCTGATCGAGCCGGCGGGTGACCTCCATGCCGAAGCGCCGCACCAGCGGCGCGCGCGGCACCGTGGCGAGCTGGCCGATGGTGTCGAAACCCAGCCGCCGGAGCCCGGCGACCGTATCTTCGGGAAGCCGCAGCGCCGCCAGCGGCAGCGCGCTCACCGCCACCCCCTCTCCGCCGGGCGGGATTATGGTGACAGCACTCCGGCCGAAGCGGGCCAGCGCATGAGCGGCGCCAGTGGTCCCAGTTAGCGCGACCCGGCAGGCATAGCCTGCGGTGTGCAGGCAATGGCGCAGATCGGCCAGCATGGCTGCCTCGCCGCCGAACAGATGATCGCAGCCGGTGGTGTCGATCCACAGGCCGTCCGGCGCATCGAGCGCCACCATCGGGCTGGTGCGACGCAGGATCTCGATAGCGAGCGCGTCGAGCATTTCCCGGTCGCGTTCCGGCTCGGCCTCGATGAGCGCGAGGCCGGGTAGCAGGGCCTGTGCCTCCGCCACCGGCATGCCGACATGGAGCCCGGCCTTGCGTGCCGCGGCATCGACCGCGCACAGGATGCGCCGCGAGCCGTCACGCCCGGCGGTGACGAACGGCACCCCCACCGGCGGCACGCCGGATTGGCGAAGGGCGCGCAGCCGGTCGGTCGGAAAGCTCGGCAGGAACAGCGACAGGAGCCGGCGCGGGGGTTGCCGGTGCCGATCTTGCCGCCCCGACGTCTGCCAATGCGATACGGCCTTGTTCATCGCACGCCTCCACAAGCCATTGCGCGGCTTCGCCATTGCGGCAACGGGTAAGCTCCAGTCGCCAGAGCGCGCGTCCGAGCCCCGGCACCTCAAGCGCGCGGGACGGCATGGCACCGACCCGCCAGCGCGTATGCGCGGCGCTCGGCTCCTCGCGCTCCACGTCGCCATGGCGCCAGCCGCGCTTCAGCGCGAAGGCCAGAACGCCGGATTCCTCCGCCGCCAGATTGAGCCGGCGCGATGCGGTGAGTCCGATGCGGTCGATCTCGCCGACCACGCCGGCGAGCGGCGCATGGCGCAGCCCCTCCTCCATGGCCAGCAGCACGTTCTTGGCGTCGCCCGCCTCGGCATAGATGACACGGTCCGGATCAAGCCCGGCATTGGCGAGCCCCGGCGCAAACAGATCACGGCGGCGCAGGCACCACAGCACCGGACCGTCGAGCCGCGCCAGCACTCCGGCGATGAACAGCGCCGCCGCGGCGCCATAGGTGAAATCCTCGCCTGCCCCGCTCACCTCGTGCAGCGCGCCGCGCAGCAGCCCACCGCCCGGCAAATGCCGGTCGATCGCTTCCACGCCGAAGGGCAGGCCTGGCCGCACCCGCACGCCGCTGCCGTCGAGATGCGCGATGCGCTCCCGCAGTTCGGCCAATAATGGGGCGTGGCCGGACATGCATGCCCTTCCCAAAACCTCTTCGATCTCTGATGTTCTCTATATGTTCTCATCGACGAAAAAGAGTCAACGGACTCTTCTGCCGAAGATTTTCCCGGCGGCGCGTAGGATGCGCGCCGCCGGAGCCGGCTTCAGAAATTGCCGAGATAATCCATCTTGCCGACGCCGACGCCCTTGTGGCGCAGGATGTCGTAGGCGGTGGTGACGTGGAAGAAGAAGTTCGGCAGCGCGAAGGTGAGCAGATAGGCCTGCCCGCTCATCGTCACCGGCTGGCGGCGGATCGGGATCGTCACGTCGCGCGCGCCGTCGAACGCCGCCGTCGGCAGGCCATTAAGATAATCGATGGTCTTGGTGATGCGCGCCTGCAATTCCGGGAAGGTCGCCTCGGTGTCGGGGAAGCTCGGATTGTCGCCAGCAGAAAGGCGCGCTCCGGCGCCCTTGGCGGAATCGCTGGCGCGCTGGATCTGGCCGGCCAGCGTCAGCATATCCGGCGCGAGCCGCGCATTGACGAGTTCAGCCTCGTCGAGGCCGTTCGCCTTGGCGTGCTCGACCGCCTTGTCGAGGATGGCCGACAGATTGCCGAAGGCCCGGACGAAGACCGGGACCGAGACGTCGTGGATGGAGAGGGACAAGGTGCAGCTCCGTGATGGAGGAAACGGGTGTGTCGCGCCTTGGACTAGCGACCGCTCCGGGAAAGTCCAGCGCGGAAGCTGTCACGAATCCTTCAGGTGCGGAGCGACCTCCCCCAGCGACCTCATCCTGAGGTGCCCGGCGTCAGCCGGGCCTCGAAGGATGCTCACGCCAAGCGCCATCTGCTTCAGCATCCTTCGAGGCTCGCTTTGCTCGCACCTCAGCATGAGGCGCTTTTTATGGTGACGCGGGACGCGCCCGGTGCAGGCGCAGCGTGTTCCACAGCCCCCAGGCGAGGATCGCGATCGTCAGTCCCAGCACCACGCCGCTGACCGGGCGGTGGAACAGCGCCAGGAAATCGCCGTCGGCCACCAGCATGGTGCGGCGGAAATGCTCCTCCATCATCGGCCCCAGCACGAAGCCGAGCAGCACCGGCGCCGCCGGCAAATCGGCGATGCGCATCGCATAGCCGAGCACGCCGAACAGCACGACCATCCACACGTCGAAGGTATTGGTGTTGACGGTGTAGACGCCGATGCACACGAACATCAGGATCGCCGGATAGAGCAGCTGGTACGGCACGGTGAGGATGCGCACCCACAGCCCGATCAGCGGGATGTTCAGCACCACCAGTATGAGATTGCCGATCCAGAAGCTCATCACCAGCCCCCAGAAAATGTCTGGGTGCTCGCTCATCAGCTTCGGGCCCGGCGTGATGCCCTGGATCATCAGCGCCCCGAGCATGATCGCCATGGTGGCGCTGCCGGGAATGCCGAGGGTCATGGTGGGGATGAAGGCGGTCTGGTCCGCGGCATTGTTCGCGGTCTCCGGGGCCACCACGCCCTCGATCGCGCCCTTGCCGAAGCGCTCCGGCTCGCGCGCCACCCGTTTCTCCACCGCATAGGACAGGAACGCCGCGATCGCCGGTCCGGTGCCGGGCAGCGCGCCGAAGAAGGAGCCGATGGCGGTGCCGCGCACCATCGGCATCATCGAGCGCCTCACGTCGTCCCGGCCGGGGATCATGGAGCGCAGCGTGATCGACTTGCTGCGGATATCCGCGCCGTGCACGGCGCGGATGCTGGTGATGACTTCGGAGACGCCGAACAGCCCCATCGCCAATGCCGCGATGCTGATGCCGTCATAAAGGCTCGCTTGGCCGAAGGTGAAGCGCTCGCCGCCGGTATAGACGTCGATGCCGACCGTGCCGAACATGATGCCGAGCACCACCATGGCAAGGCTCTTCACCACCGATTCGCCGGCCACTGTGGAGGCGGCGACGAGGCCGAGCGTCATCAGCGCGAAATACTCGGCCGAGGTGAATTCCATCGCGTAGCCGACGATCACCGGCGAGAACAGCATCATCAACAGGATGCCGACGCTACCGCCGAAAAAGGAGCCGACCGTCGTCATCATCAGTGCGATGCCGGCGCGGCCTTGCTTGGCCATCGGATAGCCGTCGAGGCAGGCCACCGCCGAGGAGGTTGAGCCCGGCACATTGAGCAGGATCGCCGCGGTCGAGCCGCCATAGGCGGTGCCGTACCAGATGCCGGCGAGCAGGATCAGCGCCGAGGTCGGCGCCAGGTTGAGGGTCAGCGGGAACAGCATCGACATCGCCGCCACCGCGCCGATGCCGGGCAGCACGCCGACCAGCATGCCGGCGAACACGCCGATGAAGCAGTAGAGCAGGTTTGCCGGGCTGAAGGCGGTGGCGAGCCCGATACCGATATTGCCGCTGAGCGTCGCGAATACGTCCATCATAGCGGCCACCGCGCCAGTGGGATCAGCATGCCGAGGCCGACCACGAAGATCAGCGCCGCCATCGCCGTCACTCCGGCGGCGAGCAGCAGTGCGCCACGCAGGCCGAGCTTGTCGTCGCCGAGCGTGGCGACCAAAGTGAGCGCGATCACCGCCGGCACCAGGCCGAACGGGCGGATCAGCAGGCCGAAGACGACGATGCTGGCAACCACGGCGACCGCCTGCCGCCATTCGACCTCAACCGGCTCGCCGACCCGCCTGAGCGCCGGCAGCGCGATCACCACGCCGAACCCGGCCAGCATCAGGCCGAGCCCGAGCGGGAACATGCCCGGGCCCATCTCGCTGATGGTGCCGGTGTCGTACTTCATCGCTGCATAGCCGGCATAGATGAGCCCGGCGAGCGTGAGCACCGCTCCCGTGACGATGTCGCGATAGTCGCGCGAGAGCATGGTGGTCTCCCGTAATCCGAACTTGGAACCACGTCATCCTGAGGTGCGAGCGCAGCGAGCCTCGAAGGATGTTGAAACAGCAGGCCGTCATTGGGGATGGGCATCCTTCGAGGCCGCTTCGCGGCACCTCAGGATGACGTGGTTCTGTGCGAGTAAGGCTCTGACGTGCCTCGCTAGACCTACTGCCCCGGCAGCTTGATCTCGTTCTCGGCGAGCACCGTGCCCCACTTGGCCGTCTCCGCCTTGACGAAGCCGGCGAAATCGGCGGCCGACTTGCTCGGCACCAGCTTGAGATACTGGTTGGCGGTCTTCTGCCTGATGTCCGGATCGGCCAGCACCTCGACCACGCCGCCATGCAGCTTGTCGACCACCGCCTGCGGCGTGCCGCCGGTGACGAACATGGCGTGCCAGGCCGAGGTGCCGATGCCGGCATAGCCGAGCTCGGTCATGGTCGGCACATCCGCAAGCTCCGGCAGCCGCTCGGTCCAGGTGACGGCATAGGGCTTCAGCTTGCCGTCCTTGATCTGGCCGATCGCGGTCGATTCATTCAGGAACTCGACCTGGATCTCGTTGGCCAGCAAGGCGGGCAGGATCTGCGCGGCGCCCTTGTAGGGAATGTGGGTCGCCTTCACCCCTTCCTTCTTGAACAGCATCAGGGCGTCGAGCTGCGGATAGGTGCCGATGCCGGGCGAGCCGTATTTGAGGCTCTTGATGGCGCCGGAGCGCATGCCCTCGATCAGCTCCTTCGCCGAGTTTGCCGGCACGGTGGAATTGCCGACGAACACGCCGGGCACCTGGATCAGATTGGTTACCGGGATCAGGCTGGCCGCCGCCTTGCGGTCGGGATACGCGGCGACATTAATGGCGTTGGTCGAGACATTGCCGACCAGCACGGTGTGGCCGTCCGCCGCGGCGGCGGCGACATCCTCATTGGCGATGATGCCGGAGGCGCCGGGCTTGTTCTCGACGACGACCGGCTGGCCCCATTTCTTCTGCAACCCTTCGGCGACCAGGCGGGCGATGATGTCGGTCGGCCCGCCGGGCGGCACCGGCACCACGACGCGGATCGGCTTGGTCGGATAGTCGGCGGCCCCGGCGCCGGCCGGCAGCATGCCGAGCATGGCGACGGACGACACGGCCGCGATCAGCAGCCGGCGTGACATGGTCATGATCTTCCTCCCGTTCTGGTTTGGCGTTTCGTCCCTTGGTAGTTTTTTTGCCGGCTTGGTTTATGGGTCGGCTTGGTGGGTCAGGCTTCGTCGCGCAGCTTGTGCGTCGAGGGATGGAACAGCGCCTCGGGCGCGATCTCGCCGGCGGTGAGCCCGTCATTGGCAGCGTAGCGCAGCATGGCGGAAAGCTCGTGCCGGCTCTCCTCCAGCCCATAGGCCCACATCTGCTTGCCGAGTATGGCGCGCGTCGCGGCAGCGTCTTCGGCGATCCAGGCAAGGCTGACGCGCGCCACGTTCATCAGCGTCAGCTCGTTGAGCGCGTAGGCCTTGGCCTTGGCGAAGGCGCGGAACACCTCGGCCGGCAGCCAGGGATTCTGGTCGACGAGGCTGCGGCGCACCACGACGCCATGCATGATCGGGAACATGCCGGAGGCCCTGAAATAGTCGATCTCGGCGGCGCGATAATCCGGGAACATCCGCGCCACGTTCGCGCTTCCGGCCATGAAGCAGGAGGGCGGGCGCGTCGCGATCACCGCATCGAGCCGGCCGTCGGCCAGCATGGCGTTCAGGGTGTCGCCCTTCGCGATCGGCTCGAGCCTTATGTCGGGCGGCAGGCTGAGCGCGAGACGCTCGCCGCCGCCGGGCGCATCCAGTCCACCGGTGCGCCAGTTCACATCCTGGGTGCGCACGCCATACTGGTCGGCAAGAATGCCACGCAGCCAGAGGCCGACGGTCTGCTGGAACTGTTCGATGCCGATGGTCCGCCCGGCGAGGTCGGCGGGCGAGGCGATGCCGCGATCGGTGCGGATATAGAGCGAGGCGTGGCGGAAGGCGCGCGACAGGAAGACGGGCACGCCGACATAGTCCTGGACGCCGCGGCCGCACTGCACGATGTGGCTCGACATCGACAGTTCGGCGATGTCGAACGCCTGCTCGCTGAGCGTACGGCGAAAGATGTCCTGGGTCTGGCCCGGCAGCGGGATGATCTCGCAGCCCTCAATGGCAATGCGGCCATCGAGCAGCGGCGCGGCGCGGTCGGTCTGCGTGCAGGCCAGCGACAGTCGAAGCTTGGTCATGCGTGTCGTCACCACCGCGCCCGGCGCGGTCCTCTCGCTCGTTTCTGGTCGTGTTGATGCCGGCCGCCGGAAGAATTTGCTCCGGACATGGCTGTCTCAGCGTCAACCCGACGGCAAACTGACCCGAAAACGCAACGTGTGAGAAGACGGCAAACGCAGCCAATTGTGCTATTGGTCGCGCCATGACCATGTCCGCCGAGCCGCTTTCTTCAAAGCCTTCCCCTCGTCCGAACGGCGACACGCTGCTGCGCCTGCGCGCCTATCTCGGCGAACAGGCGCTGGGCCTGAACGACCGCCTGCCGCCCGAGCGCGAGTTGAGCGCGTTGCTCGGCGTCACCCGCGCGGAATTGCGCAAGGCGATGGGCGTGCTGGAATCGGAAGGCCAGGTGTGGCGCCATGTCGGCCGCGGCACCTTCATCGGCGCCCGGCCCGTGCTGAACCTCGACGACGTGCAGTTCCTCTCGAGCATCACCAGCGCGGTGCAGATCATGGAGGCGCGGCTCGCCATCGAACCCGAGCTGGCGCGCCTCGCCGCCGTCCATGGCGTGCGCTCGGACTTCGCGGAACTGCGCCTGTGCAACCGGCGCTGCCGCGAGGCCAAGAGCTGGGGCATGTATGAATCCTGGGACAATCGCCTGCATTACGCGATTGCCGCTGCGAGCAAGAACAAGCTCCTGATGACGCTGTTCGAAACGCTGAACGCGGTGCGCCGCTCACTGGTGTGGCAGACGCTGCGCACCGACGTCACGCCGCCGGCCGACCATGTCAGCTTCCTCGAGCACGACGTGGTGTGCGAGGCGATCATCCGCCACGACACCAATGCGGCGGCCGAGCACATGCGCGCGCATCTGGTCTCGATCCGCTCCCGCCTGCTCGCCGGCCCGACCGAGGGGCCGGTGCGGGCGTAACCTCACGCCCCGGGATCGGCGGTCAGCCCGGCGGCCTCGATGCCGCGCAGCGCGGCGGCCTCGTCATTGTCCCCGGTGTCGCCGGAAATGCCGACCGCACCGACGACGCGCCCCGCCGCATTGCGGACCAGGACCCCACCGGGCACCGGCACGATGCGGCCCTCGGCGGCGGCAGAGACCGCGGTGAAGAACATCGGCACCTTAGCGGCACGGCCGGCCAGCGTGCGCGAGCCGAAGCCGAAGCCAAGCGCGCCATAGGCTTTGCCGAAGGCGATCTCGTAGCGCAGGATCCCGCTGTCATCCTCGCGCTTGGCGGCGACGAGATGGCCGCCGGCATCCAGCACCACCACGGTCAACGGCTCGAAAGAGTTCTCGCGGGCCTTGGCCAGGGCCGAAGCGATGATGGTGTCGGCCTCAGCCAGGGTGACGTTGGACATCTTTGCTGCTCCGCTCGGCAGATGAATCGATGGTGGGAAACGGCACCCCGGCCAGCAGCGCGCGCGTCCGGGCGACGCCCTCGATGGCGACCTCGACGGCCGGGCGCTCCCACAGTACCGGGTTCGGCGCCTCGTAGGAGAGATAGCCGCGATAGTCCATGTCACGCAGCCGGCCGAACAATTCGTCCCAGTCGACCACGCCGTCGCCGGGCGGCAGGCGATCGACCGGGCGGCGCACGCCAGCCTCGGGAACCGGCGGGACATCGCTGTACTGGAAGACGAAGATCTCCTCGCCGCGCACGCCGGCAAGGCCCGCCGCGATCCCCGGCCCGCGCTGCAGATGGTAGGCATCGAGCAACAGGCCGCAATGCGCATGCCCGGCGCCGGCCACGATCTCGCGCAGCACATTGGTGTTGTTGACCACCGGGTGCTGGGAATTGAACTCCAGAGCAAGGCGCAGCCCATATTCGCCGACGATGTCGCCGGCAATCTTCGTTGCCGCGATGGCCTGCGCCACCGTGCCGGTGACCTGGCCGGGCGCGCTCATGAGCATGTCGCAGCCGAGTTCGACCGCAATCTCGCAGGTCTCGCGCAGCACGTCGAACAGCCGGCGCTGCTCCTCGCCCTCGACGAAGAACCAGCCATATTCGGTGCCGAGGATGCCGAGCGGGATGCCACCTGTGCGTATCGTCTCGACCACGTCGTCGCGGCTCTGGCCCGCTTCGAAGCAGCGGACGAAATCGAGCCGGCGCAGTTCGACCGCATCGAAGCCGGCTACGCGCGCGGCATCGAGCACCGCCGGCAACGGGGTCGTATCGGTGGTCCAGCTATGCAATGCCAATCGGAACGCGTCACTCAATCGTGCCACCCCTGCGGACCAAAAGTGAATGCATATTAGCGACGGTGCCGGCAAATGGATGCTGCGCCGCGAAAACCAATCGGCTAATTGGGCATTCGCCCGCGCACGCGGACTGCCTATGATCGCCGCCGCCCCGCGCTCGCCCGTGGGAGCGATGTGCCGCCAATCGAGGACAGACCATGCATCTAGCCAGTTTCCGCAGCCGCGACGGCGGCGTCCCCACCGTCGGCGTCGTGGAGGGCACCGAGGTGATCGCGGTCCGCGATCTCGTGCGCGATGCGCCCGGCGACATGATCGGCCTCATCGAGCAATGGCCGGCGCTGAAGGACAGGATCGCCGCCGCGCTGCCGGGAGCGCCCGCCTCGGTGCGCCAGCCGCTCGCCTCGGTCAGCCTGCTGCCGCCGGTGCCGCAGCCCGGCAAGATCCTCTGCGTCGGGCTCAATTACGCGCTGCACGCCAAGGAAGGCGGCAATCCGATCCCCGACTATCCGGCCTTCTTCATCCGCGTGCAGTCTTCGCTGGTCGCGCCCGGCGCGCCGGTGCTGCGCCCGCGCGTCTCGGAGAAGTTGGACTACGAGTGCGAGCTCACCATCGTCATCGGCCGCACCGCGCACGACGTCGCCGAGGCCGACGCGCTGGACTACGTGTTCGGCTACACCCTCATGAACGATGTTTCGGTGCGCGACTATCAGCGCAAGTCGACGCAGTGGACCGCCGGCAAGAATTTCGACGCCACCGGCCCGCTCGGCCCGGTGATCGCCACTGCCGACGCCCTGCCGCCCGGCGCCCACGGCCTCGGCATCCGCACCCGGCTCAATGGCAAGGTCATGCAGGAGAGCGACACCTCCGACATGATCTTCAGCGTCGCCCGCACCGTCTCGCTGCTCTCCGAGGTCATGACGCTGGAGCCCGGCGACGTGATCGCCACCGGCACGCCCTCCGGCGTCGGCTATGCCCGCACGCCGCCGGTGTGGATGAAGGCCGGCGACATCGTCGAGGTTGAGGTCGACGGCATCGGCACGCTGAGCAACCCGATCGCCGACGCTTGAAGAGCGGACTTATCTCTCCCTCTCCCCGGTGGGGAGAGGTGGCCCGCGAAGCGGGTCGGTGAGGGGGAGCACGATTGCGGCGCCGCGCAGACCCCTCACCCCAGCCCTCTCCCCAACGGGGAGAGGGGGAAAAGGCGCGGTCACAGCACGTTTTCTATTGCGGACCAGCCTTTCCGACCTGGCTCGCCGGCACGCGCGCGGCGAACTCACCCGCGATCCAGTCGATGAACACCCGCACCCGCGGCGAGAGCTGGCGGCTGTGCGGGTAGAGCACATAGACCGGCGAAGGGGACGGCGGGAAATCGCCGAGCACCTCGATGAGTTCGCCCGCAGCCAACTCGCGGGCGACGCGATAGCGCGGCACCTGGATCAATCCCAGTCCGAGCAGCGCGGCGGCGGCATTGGTCTCCGCCGCCATCACGGTGAGCGCCGTCGGAATCACCACATTTCGCACCTGCCCGCCGACGGTGAATTCCAGCGGGATCACATTGCCGCTCGCCGAGGAAACGAAGCCGATCATGAGGTGACCGTCGAGCGCGTCCGGTGATTGCGGCGTGCCGTACCGGGCGAGGTAGGCCGGGCTGGCGAAGGTGCCCTCCTCCAGCAGCGCGATCCTCCGCCCGACCATCGAGCCGTCCGCCGGCTGGCCGACGCGCAGCACGCAATCGACGCCCTCGCGGATGAGATCGACGAAGCGGTCGCCCTCGCCAATGTGCAGATGGATGTCCGGATAACGCGCGAGGAAATGCGGCAGGCCCGGCAGCATGAAATGCCGCGCCAACGTGCCGTGCACATCGATGCGCAACGCGCCCTTGGGCGTGGCGCCGGTAAAGGCGGATTCGGCCTCCTCGATATCGGCGAGGATCGACAGGCAGCGCCGGTAATAGGCCTCGCCATCGAGCGTCGGCCGCACCTGCCGCGTCGTGCGCTGCAGCAGCCGGACTCCAAGGCGCGCCTCCATCTGCTGCACCGCCTCGGTGAGGGTCGAGCGCGGCAGACCGAGATCCTGCGCTGCAAGCGTGAAGCTGCGCCGCTCCACGATCCGGTTGAAGGCGCGCATGGCGTCGATCCGGTCCACACAATTGTTCCCAATATCCGAATTATCTTGCCGGAATAGACCAGATTATCCGTAACAGCGAAAGGCGTAGCACTTTCCCTGCCGGCGCGGTGCCGGCCAGGAGACAAGGCAATGTCAAACGCAACCGGAAAAGTCGCCATCGTCACCGGCGCCTCTCGCGGCATCGGCGCCGCGATCGCCGACCGCCTCGCCAGGGACGGCTTCACCGTCATCATCAATTACTCCGGCGATGCCGCCCCCGCCGAGGCGCTCGCCCACACCATCGAGCAGGCCGGCGGCAAGGCGCTGACCGCCAAGGCCGACGTCAGCGATGCCGATGCCGTGCGCCGCATGTTCGATTCGGCCGAGGCCGCCTTCGGCGGCGTCGACGTGCTGGTGAACAATGCCGGCATCATGCCGCTCGCCAGCATCGCGGACGCCGACGACGCGCTGTTCGATCGCGTCGTGTCGGTCAATCTGAAGGGCACCTTCAACACGCTGCGCGAGGCGGCCAGGCGCCTGCGCACCGGCGGGCACATCGTCAATTTCTCTTCCAGCGTCGTCGGCCTCTACCAGCCGACCTATGCCGTCTATGCCGCCAGCAAGGCGGGTGTCGAGGCGATGACCCACGTGCTCTCCAAGGAGCTGCGCGGCCGCAACATCACCGTCAATGCCGTGGCCCCGGGCCCGACCGCAACCGGGCTGTTCCTGGACGGCAAGCCGCAGGAGATGATCGACCACCTGGCCAAGCTCGCCCCGCTGGAGCGGCTCGGCCAGCCGCAGGACATCGCCAACACCGTCGCCTTCCTCGCCGGCCCGGACGGCTCCTGGATCAACGGCCAGGTGCTACGCGCCAATGGCGGCATCATCTGAGCGGGAGAAAGAACAATGTCCTACATCATCCTCGTCACCGGCGCCTCCAGCGGCTTCGGCGGCATGGCCGCCAATGAACTCGCGGCCGCCGGCCACACCGTCTATGCCAGCATGCGCGAGACCCTCGGGCGCAATGCCCCGCAGGTCGCAGCCGTCGCGGCCTATGCAAAGGAACACGGCGTCGACCTGCGCACCATCGAGCTCGACGTCGCCTCACAGCAATCCGTCGATGCCGCCATCGCCAAACTCATAGCCGAGCATGGTCGGCTCGACGTGGTGGTGCACAATGCCGGCCACATGTCGTTCGGCCCGGCGGAAGCCTTCACCCCGGAGCAGTTCGCGCAGCTCTACGACATCAATGTGCTGAGCACGCAGCGGGTGAACCGCGCGGCGCTGCCGCCGCTGCGCAAGCAGGGCAAGGGCCTCTTGGTCTGGGTGTCGTCATCGAGCACGCGCGGCGGCACGCCTCCCTATCTCGCGCCCTACTTCGCCGCCAAGGCGGGCATGGACGCACTTGCGGTGAGCTATGCCGGCGAACTGGCGCGCTGGGGCATCGAGACCTCGATTATCGTGCCCGGCGCCTTCACAAAGGGCACCAATCATTTCACCCATTCCGGCAAGCCGGCGGACGAGGCGCGGGCGAGCGCGTATGCCGACGGCCCGACCGCCGATCTCGCCGAGACCGCGCTCAAGGGTTTGGCCATGCTGGGGCCGGAAGACGCCGATCCCGAGGAAGTGGCCCGCGCCATTGCCCGCGTGGTCGACACCCCGTTCGGCAAGCGCACGTTCCGCGTCCACATCGACCCGTCGTCCGACGGCGCCGAGATCGTCAACGGCGTCGCGGACCGGGTCCGCGCCGAGCTGCTGCGGCGCATCGGACTGGAGGATGTGCTGAAGCCGGCGCGTGGGCGGTGATACGGG
Organism: Starkeya sp. ORNL1; assembly: GCF_012971745.1. NCBI lineage: Bacteria > Pseudomonadati > Pseudomonadota > Alphaproteobacteria > Hyphomicrobiales > Xanthobacteraceae > Starkeya > Starkeya sp. ORNL1. Next base: position 4,195,532 of record NZ_CP048834.1, on the reverse strand, counting down.
CGACGGGGGCGGCGCGCTATTCCTTGAGCCGCCCCGCCAGCCAGCCGAACGCGCCGAGGATCACGCCGCCGGCAACGACGCCGATGCCGCCGCCCCAGAGCGCGCCGTCGGAGCCGGCGACCAGATGGCCGCCGATGATGCCGGCGACGGCGAGGATCAGAGGAGCAAGGCAACCGATCGCGATCATGAGCCGCTATTCCCGCAAGATGCCCCTATTGCGAACGCGATGCGCGGCGACGTCAATCGCAACATGCATCAGCTCCGGCTTGCTCGGCTCTTGAACACTTACCCCGATCCGATCATAAGCGTGGCTGTGCCGTGCACCCGTCGCACGATACGGCCACATCGGTTGGTCCCGGTAGCTCAGCAGGATAGAGCAGCGGTTTCCTAAACCGCAGGTCAGGGGTTCGAATCCCTTCCGGGACACCAAATTCTCGCTCGCGGCGGCTCGCGATAGCTGAGAAATCCAGAGGCATGAGTTCTGTCGCTCGCCCTGTCACCGGGCTGACGCAAATGGTCAAGCAAGCGCCGGCGCAACGATATAATCGATAGGATCAGAATCCGCTGAATTCCGTGTAGTCGGGGCATTTCCGGGGCACCTTTAGAGCACGTCGTTCGGCAACGGCACAAAAGCGGAAGAACCCGACAAGGTGGGATGCCGAAGCCCACCCTCATTACGCGGGAGGATCATGGATCCGAGGTCATGAGGGTGCCCGAAGCGAAAAACCCATTGACGGCTCATGCGTTCGTCGATGTGGCCTTGCGGTTGGCCCTCATCGCCGCGCTCGCCTATGCGTGCTTCCGCATCATGAGCCCGTTCCTCATGGTGCTGCTTTGGACCATTCTGATGGCGGTTATGGTAAATCCCTTGCATGTCTGGCTTCGCCAGCGCACGGGCATGAACAATGCCGTCTCTGCCGTGATCATCGGCGTGGCCGGGAGCCTATTGATTCTGCTGCCGATCGTGTTGGCGACAGATTCTGTCATCCGCTCTGCGGCGCAGATCGTCGCCTACATAAACGAATATGGCGTTCCCATCCCTGCCCGGCCCATCTGGCTGGAGCGGATTCCCATGATCGGCGCGCGATTGAGCGAGCGATGGGACGCCATCGCCAATGATCTGCCGGCCGCGTTGCAGCAGTATCGGGAGCAGATACGTGACGGCGCAAATTGGCTCGGCGGCTTTGCCGCCGGGTTGGCAGGAGGACTGCTCACCGGACTGGTTTCCCTGCTCCTCGCCTCGGTGCTGCTTGCCTACGGCGATGAAGCGCAACGCTTCGCGGCGGCCGTCACTGCCCGTGTCGCCGGTAACAGGCGTGCCAAGCTCTTCATTGCGCTGATAACGTCAACGATCCGCGCGGTGGTGCAGGGCGTTATCGGCGTGGCGTTCATTCAGGCGGTGCTGGTGGGAATCGGCTTCTTCGGGGTTGGACTTGCCTCCGCCGGCGCATTGTCATTGTTGGCGCTCATATTCGGAATACTCCAGATACCCGTGGCGCTGATAACCTTGCCGACAATCGTTTACATCTTCATGCACGAGCCTACGTCCACCGCGGTCATCTTTGCAGTCTGGACGGGTATTGCGGGAGCGAGCGACAATGTGCTCAGGCCATTGATGCTGGCCCGCGGCCTCGACGTGCCGATGCCGCTGATCCTGATCGGAGTTCTCGGGGGACTTCTCGTCGATGGCATGATCGGCCTCTTCACCGGGCCGGTGGTCTTGTCTGTTGGCTATGTGCTGTTCGCAGAATGGCTCCGCGAAACGGAAGCGGAACCTGATGGAACTGAAGGCAGCTGAATGCCGATCTCGGAGGTGAGACCAGCGACGGCCTCCTTCTCCTGCTGCACGGCTTCCCGCGCGGGCCGCCTCTATGGTTCGCACAACGGATGTCCTGTTCGTAAACGAGTAACCCGAGAGTATCGCAGCGATTGCACAGATCACTTCCGTCTCGCGGAACAGCTTCGCGCACTGGAGGATGAGTATGAACGACAAGCAATTACGGCTCATCATCACCGACGAACTCGATTTCGAGCCCAGTGTCGACGCCAGCCACATCAACGTCGCGGTCGGTGACGGAGCAGTGACGTTGACGGGACACGTGCGCAGCCATGCGGAGAAGCGAGCAGCGAAGAAGGCCGCTTGCCGCGTCAAGAGCGTGCGCTTTGTCACCGAGCAGATCGAAGTGAGCTGTCCATCCGGCAAGATCCTGAACGACGCCGAAATCACCCGTCGATCGCGCAACACTCTGGAGTGGGACGAAAGGGTGCCGAGCGGCGTCAAGGTCGGGGTCAAGAAAGGATGGGTCGAACTCGGCGGTACAGTTGACTGGCACTACCAGCGGCAAGCGGCCGAGAGCGCCGTCGGCAGGCTCAGCGGGGTCGTTGGCGTCACGAACCTGATCGAGCTCAGGCCGTGCGCGGATGCTGCGTACGACATCGGGAAGGCCATCGAGGCGGCGCTGAGCCGCAGCGCCGAACTCGAGGCCCGCGCCATTCGCGTGATCGTCAAAAACGGCAACATGGTAACGCTGGAAGGCAAGGTGAGCACCTGGTTGGAGCGTTCCGCGGCCGAGCGCGCGGCGTGGTCGGCACCAGGTGTCCTGGCAGTCGAGGATCTGCTCGTCGTGTCCTGAACCTGCCGCTCCCGATCGATCGAGCCGCTCCGGGACAGTATTCGGCTTGGCGCCCGCTACGGAAATCTCCAAGATGAATATTGACCAAAATCAACATATGCAATTGCGCGCATGCGGCGTAAGGTACTACAGTAAATGAGTACTATGCTGTCCGGAATGTCGAGCCGCTGCCATGCTGAGAGGGGACATGTCCGCCCTGGATCAGGCTGCCCATTGGCCGGTCCGGTTTCAAAAGGGACAGGTCATTTATGATGAAGACGAACTCTCGGAGGCGATGTACCGCATCCGGCGAGGCTGCGTACGTCTACAGGTCAATGGCCCGCAGGGAGCACGGCAGATCGTCCGTTTTGCCATACCAGGCGAAATCTTCGGAATTTGCAGCGAGCGGCGCAATACTTCGGCAGAGGCTGTCACAGCCGTCGATCTGATCCGATATTCCCTGCATTCCGTGATGGAATTATGCGCCGCCAATTCGTTGGCCGCACTGGAATTGATGGATCATTCCACGCAAGCCTATCGAGAGCTTGCCCATCACGTCGAACGGGTCGCACATCTTTCGGCCGTTGACCGCGTCTCCTGGTTTTTCGAGTTTCTGTTGAAGCATGGCATATTTGGCGGCGCGACCAGCCCGCGGCGAATGCCCATAAGTCACAAGGATGTGGCGGATTACCTGGCTATAACGCCTGAAACGTTGTCGAGATCACTGAGAATTCTTCAGGATCGCGGGGAAATAGGCGGAAGAAAGCGCCGTGCGCGTGATCGATCGAGTACAGCAGGTGGTTCGACGCCGCCCGAGGAGAACGCCTCCCGCGTTATGGAGGCCGGGGCCGCCGCGCCGTATTCCGAAGCCTAATCGCCTCAAATTACAGCGCGCGAGCGCACCTCTCGGCGCGCCTGGGCGCAAATGGGCGGCGGTCTCAGGGCGTTTTGCGCGGCCGCAGGACGCTGCACAGTTTCCTCCGCATCGGTCGGCACGGCAGATTGCGGCTGTTTGCGGGATCGCCATTCCGAGGGGCAGGTTCCCGCCCAGCGGGTGAACGCACGGGTCAGCACCGAGGCATCGGCATAACCCAAGGCCAGGGCGATCTCCGTGACGGGCATGTCGGTATCCTGGAGGAGGCGCTTGGCCACGCCGAAATGCACATCGTCCGAAAGGCAGCGATAGCTCGTCTGTGCTTTCGTCAATTCACGCTGGAGGGTTCTGTCGCAAATCCCAAAGAGCCGGGCGACCTTGCTTGCGGAAATTGCTGCTCCCGTCGAGATGCTGCGGCTTAATTGCAGCACGACGCGCTCGGTCATTTCCGGGTCGCCGGACGCGCGCGGAATGAGTTCAGCAGCAAGGTGGCGAGGGACGCGGCGGGTGGCTATGGGCCGATCGAGCCATGCACCGTCAAAGTGGATGGCGGCCACGGTCGAATTGAAGGCGATGGGACATCTGAAGTGGTGACGATAGGGGCGGCAGTCGCGCGGTTCTCGCCGCGAAAGTTCCACCAGTTCAGCCGCCCAGCCGGGACCGCACAGCTCGACCAGAATTCGCCTGGCGATTGCCAGAGCAGCATCCGAAATGATCGCGCCGCTATCGATCGCAGGGTCTATGATTATGTACCTCAGGCAAGCGACATCCCCAGTCGTCAGTTCGATGATCGCGCCCCGATCCTGCGAGCGGAACTCCGCGGCGATCCCGCTGATGGCAGACCGGATCGTCGGTGCCTTCAAGGCTTCGAAGTAAAGTGGCCCGAACGAATCCGTGTCGCCGGCCTGGCCAAGCAATATCCCGATATGCTCGCAGTCGGTGAGTTCGGCCGCGTTCTTCAATAAATTTGCCAGCCGATGATACTCTGTGGGCACCTCGCTTCGCGGCAATTTTTCGATGTTATTAATTGATCCAATTAACTCGAAGTAATTCGATCCAAGATCTTCGATTATATCGGGAAGAAATGCGCGCGCCAGGATTTGAACTGGCGATGAATTCATTATTAAGTCTGAAGTGACGCTCCCCATTTCGCCCTCCCAGAAGCCTCATTGTAACTTTGAGCCTTCCGCGGAAGCCGGCATTGATTTTGGTCAAGTTCGGGATGTTAAACTTGCTCGACCATCAAATGGGGAAGTCAAAGGCCTGGGGTCAGACGCCGCCGCCGCCATGCCACGAGGCGAGGTCGCAGGACACCCGGCGGTTTGGCGTCAGAACGACATCATTGCAACGAGGACCGGTCCCCACGCCGTGAGCAGAATGTTGCCGACAGCATAGGGGACGGTGTAGCCGAGCGCGGGATAGCTGCTTTGGGCTTCATCCTGCACCGCACGGAGCGCGGCGGTGATGGTCCCTGCGCCGGCGCAGGCGCCAAGGACGATGAGCGGGTTCATCTTCAACACATAGCGGCCGAAGAGGATGCCGAGCGTGTGAGGAAGCAGCGACGACACAAGGCCCACGACGACCAGGCTGGCGCCGGTGGTCTGCAGGCCGGAGACGAAGCTCGGTCCTGCGCTCAAGCCGACAATGCCAATAAAGATGGTCAGTCCAAGCGTGTCGAAAATCCATACGGCCGCCTCCGGGATGCGGCCGAAGAACGGATATGCGCTTCGCAGCCAACCGAAGACCAGGCCCATCACCAGCGCCCCGCCGCTCGCGGTCAGCGTCAGCGGCACGCCCCAGACCACCACAGAGAGCAGTCCGACGAGTCCGCCAAGAAATATTCCCGTACCTACGAAGATCATGTCCGTGGCAGCCGTGGAGCGGTCGGGATAGCCGATGTCCTTCGCCGCCCGCTCCACGTCGGTGACGGTGCCGATCAGGCGCATGACATCGCCCCGGTCGATCCGCGTATTGGGGGCTACCGGGATCTCCAGCCCGGATCGCAACAGCTTCGACAGGAACACGCCTCGCGCCAGATCGAGGCTTGCCAGTTCGCCCAATGACTTTCCAACGAATTTCCGGTTGGTGACGACCACATCCAGGGACTCGACCGGCAGATCGAGCAGCGCCTTGTCGCTGACCTCGGGTCCGATCACATCGCCGCGCAGCGCATGAACCTCATGCCGGGATATCACCGCGATGACATCGCCTTCCCGAATGACAAGCGTGGGAGCGGGGTCGAGTAGCTGTTCTCCGCTGCGAACGCGCACGACGAACGCCCGAATGTCTTTCGGCGTCGCCTCGAGGTCGGCGATGGTCCTGTTGAACAGCGTCGGGTTGGCGACGCGGTAGGCGCGAATATCAAAGGGACGCGCGGCAGAGAGGAAGCCCTGCTCCAGCCCTCCACCCGACTGCGTCTTTGCGCGGATCAGCGCCGCCTCCTCGCGCAGGGTGGTCCGCATCAGCTTGGGGCCGATGGTCGGGATGTACCAGACGAGGGCGGCCGTTCCGACGAGATAAGTGACGGCATAGGCAACGGGAATATTGTTGATCAGTGCCGCCCTCTCGGCCTCCGGCAGGGCGAGGCGGTTGATCGCGTCGCCCGCTGTGCCGATCACCGTCGATTCCGAGAATGCACCCGCGAGGAGGCCGGCCGCAGTGCCGACATCATAGCCAATCAGCTTGGAGAGTATGAATGCCGTCAGCAGGCAGGATACGCAGATCAGGACGGTCAGCGTGAGCTGGGGTATGGCATCGCCCTTCAGCCCCCGAAAGAACTGCGGTCCGACCTTGTAGCCGGTCGTGAAGAGGAAAAGATCGAAGAAGATGGTCTTGACCAACGAGGGAACCTGAATTCCGAGTTGGCCGATCAGCACGCCCGCCAGCAGGCACCCGACGACGATGCCGAGGCTGAAACTGCCGAATTTGAATCGCCCGATCAGGAAGCCGACCGCAATTGTCAGGAAGATCGCCAGCTCCGGATTCTGCCGCAGCGCCGAGGCGATGTAGTCCATGATCCGGCACCCCTTTTACCGAAACCAGCGCGAGGGAGACGTGCGGCAATCCAGCCGACACGCCTCCCTGGGCACGCATCCCGCGGCCTAACTGGACAGGAGCATCGCGAAGTAGCCGAACACGGTCAGCAGCACGCCGGAGACCGCATAGGCCACAGGGAAGCCGATCCAGGGAACGTTGCTCTGGATTTCGACGGCGGCCTCGCGGCAAGGACCGGAATGGCTCCGCGCTCCAGCAACACCGCCCATGAGCACCGCCGCGTTCATCTTGAAGACGTGATACCCGATCGCCCACACCACGACCGGCGGGATCGAACAGGCGATGAAGCCGACAATGAAGATCTTGAGCGCGACCAGGCCGGTCAACTGCGTCAACAGGGAATTGCCCGCATTGATGCCGACAATGGCGACGAACACGACAAGACCGAGATCCTCGAGAACGTTGCGCGCGGCGTTCGGTGTATTACCGAAGAAACGTAGACGCGAGGACACAGACGAGACGATCACGCCAGCGACCAGAAGGCCGCCCGCATTGCCAAGCCCAACCGACGCGCCGAAGGCCGGGAACTGGATAGCCCCGATCAGCAGGCCCAGCACCATTCCGAATGAAAGTGTCAGCAGGTCGGTCGCAGCGCTTGGCCGGACGATGCGGCCGAACATGGCGCCGACCCGGCTCACCGCATCCTTGAGGCCAACCACGGTGAGGACGTCCATCCGCTGCAGAACGGTGTTGGAGCCGATCGGGATCGTCACGCCGCCACGTTCAAGCTTGACCACCTGGACCTGGTTGACGCCGGGCAGCGCCCGCATTTCCTCATGGCTGCGTTTGAGCATATCCCGGTTCGTGACCAGGACTTCAGCCTGATCGAGCGGTATATCGAGGGCGAGCCGATCGGATACTTCCGGGCCGATCAGGCCCATCTTCTCGGTCATCGTCTCGCGACGGCCGCCCAGCGCGATGACATCGCCAATCCTGAGAACGAGATTGTCCGAAAGGTCGAGCCTTGCGCGGTCACGCACGACATTGACGACCCGATATTCGGGATGGCTCTTGAGCAGCGCACCGACGCTCTTGCCGGACCATTCGGGATTGTCCAGTTGATAAGCGCGGATTGCGCCGGGCGTCCAGGCGCTGAGGGTCGGAGTGTCGCCGCTGGCAACGCCGTATTTGACCTCATACTCGCGCGCGGCGGCGCGGGCATCGACGCCCCACCACGCCGGCAAATACTTGGTGATCAGGATGATGCCGACCGTGCCCCAGATGTAGGTGATCCCGTAGGAAAGCGCGATCATCGACGAGACCTGCTCCGCGGTCGTTCCCGGCGGGAGAGCGACCACACCGGCATTGACGGCCTCCTCGGCGGAGCCGATCGCCGCCGACATGGTCTGGGACCCGGCCAGCATTCCACCAGCTGCCCCTAGCGGAAGGTCGAAGAGCCGCGCGCCGATTACCACCAGGAAAAGGCCTATAACGCAGCTCACCACCGCGAGACCGGTGAATTTGAGCCCGTCGCCGCCGAGGCTGTTCACGAAGGAAGGGCCTACGCGCAGGCCGACCCCGTACATGAAGAGGTAGTAGAACATCGACTTGGTGAAGTTGTTCAGCTCAAGCTTCACGCCATAGCTCGACGCCCAGACGGAGAGGCCGCACCCGACGATAATCGCCGCGGCCACCATGCCGAGCCCGTAGCCGCCGATGCTCTGCCGGCCGATCCAGATCGCCAGGCCGACGGTGAGGAAAAGCAGAATGTACGGATTGGCCGCCAGATACTGGAAAAAGCTGTTCATCGTCGTCTGCCCCTGCCGCGTTTACTGCTTTTTGCCATTGAGAACGTCGGGGCGCAGGAGCTTGAGCCCCTTCGCCGCCTCGTAGCCGTGGATCTCCTTCACATCGAGCTTGCGCATGAAGTCGATGGTCTCGCGGGTCAGTACCTGTCCGGGAACCATGATCGGGAAGCCCGGCGGATAGGGGATCACGAAATTTGCGGAGACGAGGTCGGGGCCGCTTTCGAGACGCTTGTCGATCGCCGCCCCTCTCAGCGGGACGTATTCGCATTCGTCCTCGACATAGGCGCCGTAGAAGGCGCTGCGCATGTCGCCTTCGGGGGTTTTCTTGCCGGCCTCCTTGCGGAATGCCGGGTGGAAATGGCTGAAGTTCGGCAGATCGGGTACATCGTCCATCAGGGACTTCACGCGCGCCTTGAAGGCGGCCTGCCCGCCGGCACCGCCGCTGTTCAGGTCGTTCTCGATCCCACGCGAAATCTCAACCAGCACCCGGATGAGATGAGCGATGTCGCTGCGCGTATTGTTGATGTTGGACTGTAGAAGCACGGAGTTGCGCGAGGTCTTGTTCAGCTGAATGTTGTACTTGCTCGCAAGAAGCCCCTTGAACTGGGTGCCGTCGAAACCCGCGGTGCCGCAGACCAGGGTCATCCGCGTCGGATCGAGATAGAACTCGTCCTCTCGCATCGCCTTGGCGATATCGCCCCAGTTCACGCCGGACCGCAGGAAGTCGACGAAACCCGATTTGCGGTACTCGGCCGGGATCAGGTCGTCGGCGCCAAGTACCCTGAAATATTTCGAGATCAGTGGATGCTGGTTCACCGCCGCGCGGATCTTCAGCGCAATGGAGATCGCGTTCATCACGAGCCCATACCCCTCGAGCTCCATCTGCCGCCGCGCGACGTCCAGGCTGGCGATGAGCTGCTGGTTTGGGCTCGTCGAGGCGTGGGTGAACACGGCCTCGTGGAACTGGCTCTCGACATGGGCGAAGTCGACGTCGTGCACCAGCACCATTGAACCCTGGCGGATCGCGGACATCGATTTGTGGGTGGAGTTCGTCTGGTATACGCGCAGCCGGATCTTGCGCGGGTCGGGAATCAGACGGGTCTCCAGGAGCGTCGCATCTGTCGGCTTCTTGCCGAGTTCCGCCTGCTGCTTTTCATAAGCCTCCACCGAGGACGGCTGGCGCATCCAGTCTTCGATCGCAGCCGCCGCGCCCATCGCGGTGCGCGGGCGCAGGAATGGCGACCAATGGGCGAAGCCGGACCAGGCTTCATCCCACAGGAAGATCAGATCCGGCTTGATCGCGAGGCATTCCTCCATCACACGGCGCGTGTTGTACATGTGGCCGTCGAAGGTGCAGTTCGTCAGGTCGAGCAGGCGCAACCGGTCGAGCCGGCCTTCGGCACGCAAGTCGAGCATGACCTTCTTGACCGTACTGAGCGGCACCGCGCCGTACATCGAATAGCGGGTCAGCGGATATGCCTCGACATAGATCGGCTGCCCTCCGCTCAAGACCATCCCGTAATGGTGCGACTTGTGACAATTGCGATCGATGATCGCGATGTCGCCGGGCTTCATCAGCGCCTGTACCACCATCTTGTTGCTGGTCGAGGTGCCGTTGGTGACGAAGAAAACATGGTCGGCGCCAAAGGCGCGCGCCGCATATTCCTGGGCTTTCTTGATGTTGCCGGTGGGCTCCAGCAGGCTGTCGAGGCCGCCGGTGGTCGCGCTGCTCTCGGCGAGGAACAGGTTGATGCCATAGAATTCGCCCATGTCCCGGATCCATTCGGACCTGAACACGGATTTTCCGCGGGCGATCGGCAGGGCATGGAAGGTGCCGATGGGGCGCTGCGTGTAGCGCTTCAGATTGTCGAAGAACGGCGTCTCGAAACGCGCGGCGACGCCTTCCAGGATCGAAAGATGGAGTTCCAGCGGCTCTTCGACGGCGTAAAAGATACGGCGTACGCAATCGGCCTTCGGGTCGCCCGCAAGCATTTCGACATTGCGGTCCGAAAGGATGTAGAGGTCGAGTTCCGGCCGGAGGTTCTTCAGAACCCTGGCAAGGTCGATTCCGGTCGCCTGATCACCCGAATAGTTGAGGATGGGGTCGAGGACGGAGCGAAGAACCGGGGCGTCATGCTGGGAGCGATAGGGCATGTCGTCGGTCGTCACCACGGCTGCTATCCGCGGATTGACGATTGCTGCGCAGACCGCGTCTTCCAGCGACCCGACGAACACCCACTCATAGATGAACTGGTCTTCGGGCCGGCGCATTCGCCTCATTTCGTCGGCCAGTGCGGGCCAACGCGAGCGCGGCTGGAGCGTAACGAACAAGGTCTCGAAGGACGGCCTGCGATGCTCGCGCACGCCGAGGCCGACTGGCAGCAAATCCGGTATTTCATCAGCTGAACCGGTCGATTGCCCCGACGTATCCATGATTTCGCGGTTCGTGACGACGGCCTCGGAGATCTGGCGAATGAGCGCCGCAGCGCCGGCTGCGTCATCGGCAGCGATGAGTTGGTCGAGGGCGCGCATGACCCGCGCCCCCGGGAACGCGTGGAACTCCTCAAGCACGCTCAAGTCAGCCAGCGCGGCCTTCACGTCCCCCCGAGTCGCGGAACCTGCAACCCAGCCCTCGGCCAAGTTATGGGCCATGCGCCAGCTATCCGCCCGGGCAGAATGAAGGACGAAGAACGCATCGATCCGTGTGCCGGCTGCTTCGCTCATGAGTGCCTCCCCGTCGAATGAATGGCGTGCTGCCGAACGACCGGGACTCATGGACCCCGGCGCGGCACAGGATTTGATGTGAGAGTCTGGGGGTGCCAGGCGTAAATCTGTGCGCGCTGCGCGCACCCAGGGTTGGTAAGAACCACCGCCCTCACGCATACCCGAAGGTATGAGGGGCGATTGCCGAAAGCGCGCACGCGTTTCATGCACTGGCAACCAATCGCCATGCTCAAACTCGCAAGATCTGGGTCGCCCGATACACGGAACTTTGCTTTCGCGTAGACCAGCCAAGCTTGACAAGTGGGCCGACGCGAGCAATCACTTTCTGCTTTCCGTAGCGTCCCTGCTTGACTTTTTGCGACTACGAAGCCGACCAATTTTCGAGCAAGTGACCCGTCGCTTTCTCCGCTGTCGCGAAATGCAAAGCGTACGCGCCCGGTGGGCCTATATTCGCCGTGGCTCGCTCGCGGAGCTGGGCCACGGCCAGCCGCGGCACACTTGATTCGCCCAGCACTGAAATCCTGCGACCCGACGAGGCCTGGGACGCGTCGTGAACCATCGGACGGAATTCGTCGGCGTTCTGCTTGCACTGCGCGTCGCGTTAGCTGCGGCGATTGCGTTTGCTCTCGCGGATTTCCTGCAATTGAACCACCCAATCTACGCCTTTATAGCCGCCGTTATTGTCACCGATCGTTCGCCGCAACTATCGAGGAAGTTGGGGCTGACACGGATAGCATCAACGATCGTTGGTGCTGCGACCGGTGCGGCACTCAGTCAGGCTATGGGGCCCGGCGTGCTTTCCCTCGGGTTCAGTGTCCTGGTCGCAATGATCGCATGCCAGGCCCTGCGCATGAGCGACGGTGCGAAAGTCGCAGGTTATATTTGCGGGCTCATCCTGATCGAGCATCGTGGCGAGCCGTGGACCTATGCCCTGGACCGCTTCATCGAGACATTGCTGGGCGTAATCGTAGCATGGGGCGTGAGTGCGGTGCCGCACCTCATCCGGATCGATCTCAAGGATGAGGGGCCTTGAGACCTGCATGACGAGCCAAGCACCTTGATGGAAGATGCAATGTGAATTGAGATGCGCCCCGTCGCCGCTCGCCAATCTGCAACCTTTCTTACCGCGCCGGGTGTCGATCAAGGCGAGCAGCAGGCCGATCACTCAAAGCAAAATGTGTACACAAATAGGCCAGTGGCCAGCACAGCGGCGGACACCACTGTCGTGCCCACCGGGGTGATCAGGCGAATTCGACGTACATGCGGCGCCACGGGGCATCATCTACCAGGCGCCACCGATGCCCTGTGCCCGTCGTGTCGGTTGCCAGGAGCACGTCGCCGGGCGCGAGCACGAAGCCCTCCCCATCGCGCGTCGTGAATTCAAGCGTACCGCTCAGCGTGATGACATACTGCTCGCAGGGCGCGGTGTGCCAATCCAATGAAGCGTGGGGCGGACTTTCCTCGAAGTGAGCGGCGCTGACCTTCTGATGAAGACCGATCGGCAAGGAAATGTGTTCCACATGCGAGCGGCCGTCAGGACCGGTGAATAGACGAATGCATTTCGTCATGTTGCAATCCACCTGGATGTAAGGGCCTTCATCGTTCTATTCGAGACGAGTCGTGATTGCGCGTCATCAAGCGCTTGCCGTAGTTCGTCATTACCCCGTCGAACGCAGATGCCGAGCTTTTCGTTGGTTATGTTCTCTTGCACGACACGGAGCGAGGCTCGATCGCGTGTCAGCCAGTGCATGACGGGCGCCAGCTTCATGATACCCGCGATTTTCCCGGCCTCCAGGTCGTCGAGCATGTCGCCTATGCCGTGATATGGGTACAGCCGAACGTCGCCTATCTTTCCTTCGGCTTTCAGACGTTCGACGACAGGCTGGGAGGTATTCCCCTTCTGGACAGCGACGATCTGGCCCCGGAGGTCTTCGATCGAAGTCGCGCCCGGTGTGCGCTCCACGTTGCAGACAAGGCTTTGGCCGGACACCAGATAGGGTTGGCAGAAGTCAGCCTTGGTTTCCCGGTCCGGCGTAATTGTTGTCCCCGACGCGACGCAGTCCCATTCACCGTTGGCTAGGCCGTCGAAGATGCCGTTGAAGTCGCCGCCTTCGTACCGGCACGGCTCCCATTTCAGTCCGATTTCCCCGCAGAGGGCGCGCATGAGGTCGATATCAAAACCGGCGAGCGCGCCGGACTGCATCATCTCGAACGGAGGATCCGGCACGGCGGACGCCACCCGGAGCGTGCCTGGGACGAGTGTCTGAAGCGTCATTGGCGGCTCCCCGTCTTGAATGAGCTTACATGTCGAAGCTGAGGCGGATTGTCGTTTCCGCGCCGCGCGACGTCGTGGCCGACCGATCCGGAAACACGCCGATGGCAATGTCCTGCAGCCCGGCGGCCATTGGCGCCTCCTCGTTCAGCTCGGGCTGGCTCAGAAGGTCGGGGACGAACATCGGCAACCCTTTGTAGTGCAACTCGATCTCCAGGGAATTGTCACGTTCCGCCGCCCGCATCGAAACCGACTGGCGCAGAAGCTGACCTTCCCTCAACAGTTCCATCGTTTGCCTGGTGTTTGCGAGCCCTCGCGCGATGACGTCCTTCGTCAGACCCCACTCCTTGGCGCGCTTCTCCAGGGTGGCGCCGAGTTCGGCGAGGGCATCCTCCGACTCCCGCCAGATAATCGTCTGCTGGTGACCCGAAGCGATGCGGAACAGCAGCAGAAGGCCGATCGCCGAGGTGAGGCCCAGAGCGAGCCCACTATTGGTGATGATGCCCAGCCATCCCGGGAGATTCTCGAAATAGCTCGTCGAGACCAATCGGGTCAGCGGGAAAAGCAGGCCGAGCCCGATGACGAATGTAAATCGGGTGTCGAGCGTCCGGGCGATCATGAGCTGAAGTCCGCTGGCGAGCATGATGGACGCAGTAAAAATCAGCAGTGCTCCCGCCACCGCCAGCGGCAATTGGAGGAAGAGGTCGGCGACTTTCGGCATGAACGCCAGAACGACCAGGACTGCCGCACACGCATAAGCGATGGTGCGTGACGTCACTCCCGTGGCGATCGAAACGCCGACAAGGCTCGGACCGATATTCATGCCGGGTGCCCCGACGAGGCCGCCCACCGCGCACCCGAGGCCATCCGCGAACACTCCTTTCCGGATGTTCGCGAAGTTCGGGCGGTTCCATGAGGCATCATTCGCCTTCTGGCATGTGCTGACCACGCCTACCGTCCGGATCGCCGCGGCGAGACCCGCAGCGATGAAGGCGGGCATGAGGCCGGGGGCCCATTGAAACGTGATGTAGCTCGGGTTGGGGACGGCGAACCAGGGTGCCGCGCTGAGTGAGACAAGGGTGCGGGTATCGAACAGACCGAGCGCGAAGGCGGCGGCGACGCCAGTGAGCATCCCGAGCAGCGAGCACACCAGTTTCCAGACGCCCTTGCCCCAGACGGTCAAACCAACCGCGACGGCAAAGGTGAGCGAAGCGACCGCGATGTGCGCGGGAAAAAGCGCGGTGCCTTCGCCGCTGACATCAAGAGCGTGCTGCAACCCGACAATGCCGAGTTCCAGGGCGATAATGCAGATAGTGAGCCCGCTGATCGTCGGCTGCATGATGATGCGCAGGCGGTGGAGAAAGCGAGCGATCAGTATTTCGGTGAGCCCGGCGCACACCGTCATGCAGGCCACCGCCGGCAGGCCGCCGGCCTTGGCAGCGAGAATCGACGGGCCAAGATAGATCGCGGAGAATACCGGCGGCGCCAGGAAGCCCGAGCCGACAGGTCCGCGAGGCAGCGCCTGAAGCACAGTGCCGATTGCGGAAGCAATCATTGCCATGCTGACCGCGCTGCGCGCCGTCTCCTGATCCGCTCCCGCTGCGCGAACAACGATAACCACGATGACGAGGTAGACGCACAGCAGAAACGCATACTGGAAGGCCAGCAGCACAAGATGGAATGCGGGCGGCGTCTCATCGACGCCAATCGTGATGTTGGCTGGCGGCTTCCGCATGGCTCCCCCAAGCATTGCGTCTCTTTTCGGCATGGTCCGCGCGAGCCATGGAAATGCAAGCAAATTGCTCGCGCGCAGGCCCATCACTCATTTGCAAGTCGCGCTTGCCGACGAGAGTGCACGGACACGGTTGATGTCTCTGGAGACGTGAGCGCGCGATTGAAGCTGCCGCCAACATATGACGTGGCGCGCCCGCAATCTCGCTGCGAGGCTTGTCGGCCTGAGGAAGGCCCGTACCTTCCGACGGCCTGCGGCGGCGCCGGAACTGGATTCTTCGGCGCCGCCGTGTGCATGCAATTGGCCCGTCATTTGCCGGCACCGAGTGCGGTCATTTGGGCGCTCGATGGGGCTGGCACTCATCCGCGGCTCCAGCTTTATTTGCCAGCTTCACCGCTCCCGTTCCCGAGCCCCGGCGCGGTACTCGTCAAGCAAAATATGTGCACTCATCATGAGCACCCATATGGGCAACACGATCAGGTGCCAGCTCGTGAAATAGCTGCCGAAGAGAAGGACGGCGGCAAGTATGTATCCCATGATGGCCATCCATCTGGGAGCGATATCCGTGAAAACCACCGCGGTCGAGCTCGCTATCAGGAAAACCGCGGCGAGCTTGAGGGCGTAGACATTTACCAGTGTATAGATGGTGGCGCGGGCAAAGACGAAGGTCTTCGTCGAGATCAGGTCGTCAGGCGCCGTGGAACTGGCCAGAAGCAACGCGCCGATGAGCGCCGCAGCCACAAAGATGATGGCAAGGAATAGGAGTCCGCTGCCGAGAAAGACCGTAGCGAAGAACCGATCCTCCTGCGCGCCGAGGCGGTCTCGCAAGACGCCGATGAACCATAGAAACGCGACACCTGCGAATGGCACGAGGTTCAATGCGACCGCAATGGACCCGCGATCGACCAGAAGCCACGCGCCCGGCTCCAGTGGGTCTGCAGGCACGGCATTCCGGAGCAGCGAGAATATGATCAGCAGAAGGACGGAGAAAATGATGCCCGCGATTGCGGTCGCCCTGGGTGTGCGCAGCTTTGGACGGGTGACATCCTTCGGTTGGGTCATGCCCGCACCTCCCTGTCTTCGGGCCAATCGCAGCTCGAACCACAAGCGCTCGTTAGCGTCCTTCCGGGACACCATCCAATCCCTTGAAATCATTAGACTACCCAATCTTGGGGGAGTCCATGCGTCGTACGGCAGGGAGCGTAGGGCGTCCCCGGATCGCCGCGGCGGGGAAATTTGCCGCCTTCCGCAGCGCGCAAAATCGGATGGCACCGCGCGCAGGATCAGATGATACTATTTTGTTTCTTGTTTCGTACCAATTTTAGGCGTTAGCTGAAGACCTTCGGTGGCTGGAGGGGCCAATGTGGAAGACGAGGACCACACCCTTCTGATGGTCATGTACGAGTCTTGGCGCCGACATCAGGTTTCCATGACAACCGTGGAAGATCTGAGCAAGCGAATGCGTGACCTCGGCTTCTCCACGGATGTAAAGGAAAGCTTGGCGCGTCTTGTCGCCGAACATTTCGTAGACCAGCATGGCGTGTGGATCATGCTCACGGAGAAGGGCCTGGTGAAAGGCTTGCGCATCGACGGCCTTTAGCGGTCGATGCGGGATCATTGATCCTGGTTGAGATGTTGCGCGGCCTCTATACCCTTGGCGGTTAGCACGAGGTTCCCGAACGGGGACTCTACCAAAAACCCTCTCTTCACGAGCTGATCGAGCGCATCGCTGCGGCTTGCGGCGACCATGGACGTCGACAATAGCTCGCGGCGGGAGACCACGGCGATGCCATGGTGCTGAAGAAGGCGATAGATCGCGCCAAGTAACTCGTGTTCGCCATCCGTGAGCATCGTTTTCCCTTGAGGCGCTCGTTTTATATGTGCTCCTACTAACGTAACGTCCCGGAAGGTCCTTGGTGCCGCTTGTACAAGGGGTTTTAACGCGGTCTCGAAATCGGCCACTCGCTCCATCAGGCGTTCTTGGGCGCAGGCATGCCCAGCGCACCATGACGCGTTCGCGGCCGGCACCTGAGTTCCGCACGATAGGAGCGCTGTAATCGGGAAAGATGCCCGCCGGCGGCGGCATGTTGCCGGCGCTGCCCACCATCACCCCGCGCCAGCCGGCGGGCGCCGGTCGGGAAGGATGATCGGACTTCCCCTTGGCAGGCGCACCGCTGGTCCGCGACAGGGCAGCGCTCAGCGGGCGCGACCGGCCAACTTTTCGCGAAGCTGCTCGTCCTGTGCAGCGAGTTCCGGAGTGAGGGCTTCGCCGAAGTCGGCGGCCTCGAACACCGGGCGGATTTCGATCTCGCTCGGGCCCGGCATCGGGTTGGGGCAGCGCTTCACCCACTCGACCGCTTCGGCCATGTCCTTGACCTCCCAGAGCCAGAAACCGGCGATCAGCTCCTTGGTCTCGGCGAAAGGCCCATCGATGACGGTGCGGCCCGGCCCGCCGAAAGCGATCCGCTTGCCCTTGGCGGACGGGTGCAGGCCCTCGCCTGACAGCATGATGCCGGCGTTGACCAGTTCCTCGTTGTATTTGCCCATGGCCTCGAAAAGCTCTGTCGAGGGCATCACGCCCGCTTCGCTGTCCTTCGTGGCCTTCACCAGAACTATCACGCGCATCGTCCTGTCTCTCCCATGACGCGGAGGCCGCACAAGGGCCCCCACATCCAGACGAACGGTAGAGCAAGGAATCGACAGGCTGCCAAAGATTTTTGTCGGCCATGATAGAGCAAGGCGCCTATCGGAGTGGATTCCGCCGGCGGCGCATCCTCCTTGGCGGGCCCTTCGCCACGACGCTTGATTTTGCGGGCCGAAGGTTCAGCAGGCACACACTGAAAACCCATATGCGCCAGGGCGCCGCGGTGGCCGGACGTTGTTCAGGCGCCACACCGAACGCTGCGATCGTCAGATCGCATTGAGGCCGGTTCGCGCCGCGAGCTTTTCGGCATCTTCCTTCCGCTCGCTATAGCGGCTCGTGAGATAATGGCCGTGGTCGCGCGTCAGCAGTGTGAACTTGATGAGTTCCTCCATGACGTCCACCACCCGGTCGTAATAAGGCGAGGGCTTCATCCGCCCGGCCGCGTCGAATTCCTGGAACGCCTTCGCCACCGAGGACTGGTTGGGGATGGTGACCATGCGCATCCAGCGGCCGAGCACGCGCAGGGCGTTCACGGCATTGAAGGATTGCGAGCCGCCGCAGACCTGCATCACCGCGAGTGTGCGCCCCTGGGTCGGGCGCACCGATCCGACCTCCAGCGGTATCCAGTCGATCTGGCTCTTGAAGACGCCGGTGACGGCGCCGTGCCGCTCCGGGCTGCACCACACCTGGCCCTCGGACCAGGCCGAGAGCGCACGAAGCTCCTGCACCTTCGGATGGTCGGCCGGAACACTGTCCGGCATCGGCAGGCCGCGCGGGTCGAAAATGCGGGTCTCGGCGCCCATTCGCGTCAGCAGCCGCGCCGCCTCCTCGACCAGTAGCCGGCTATAGGAGCGCTCCCGCAGCGAACCATAGAGCAGCAGGATGCGCGGCGGATGCGTCGACGGCGCGCGGCCCGCCAGCTTGCCGTGGTCGGGAAGGTCGAAATGTTGCGCGTCGAGCGCGGGAAATAGCTCATCGCTGGAGATCTGATCGCTGGACATGGCAAACCTGGACAGGTTGGGCGGCGCGGCGGGACAGGATTGCTGCGGACCAGAAGCTCACCGCGAGCACGAGCGTGCCGGCGATGAGCGTGAGGAGCACGGCGTCATAGGAACCCGTCGCGGACCAAAGGGCCGCCATTCCAAGCGGGGCGATGGCGCGGCTGACGGAGGACGGCGCCGAGAGGGCGCCGTTCACCGAGCCATAGGCCTGCCGCGTCAGCATCTCCGGCACCGAAAGCCCGCGCACGATGG
The DNA here is from genome assembly GCF_012971745.1 of Starkeya sp. ORNL1. Classification (NCBI taxonomy): domain Bacteria; kingdom Pseudomonadati; phylum Pseudomonadota; class Alphaproteobacteria; order Hyphomicrobiales; family Xanthobacteraceae; genus Starkeya; species Starkeya sp. ORNL1. The sequence continues at coordinate 4,176,619 of NZ_CP048834.1, read as the reverse complement.
TCATGATGCCATTGGCCGAGCCATAGAGAGCAGCCACGATGGCGATGAGCGTGAAGCTCGGCGGCAATTCCGCCAGCATCAGCAGCGCCACCGGGAACACGAGCATGATGGCGGAGCCGATGATCCGGACGGATGCGCGCGGCGCCAACACCCATATCACCACGCGCCCGGCCACCTGGGCGGGGCCTATGATCGCCATCGCGGCGACCACGGCAGCGCTGTCGAGACCGCGCTCGGTGAGCAGCGGATAAAGATGGAAGGTGAAGGCGGAGAAGGTCGCGGAATAGGCGGTGAAGGCGATGGCAAGCGCCCAGAACACCGGCTGCCGCATCGCCCAGCGGACCACCGAGCCGGTTGTCCGAGAAGCATCCTGGGAGCTGGCGTGCCCCTCTGCCGGGTGGTCGAGCCCCGGATTGATGACGCCGGCATAGAGGCCCGCGCACAGCACGAGATTGATCGCGCCGAGCACCATCAGCGTGTCGCGCCAGCCGTACCGGTCGAGCAGCAGCTGGACCAGCGGGATGAAGACGGTGGAGGCGAAGCCGCCCCACAAGGTCAGCGCGGTGATGCCGGAACGCGCGTGCCCGGCCCCGGTGCGCCGCGCCACCACGGCGAAGGCGGGCTCGTAGAGCGTCGCCGCCTGCAGCGCGCCAATGCCCGCCGCGCAGAGGTAGAAGACGAGGACCCCGGACACCTGGGACCAGGCGAACAGCAGCACGCCGGCCAGCACCGAGCCTGTGGCCATCACCAGGCGCCCATGCCCCCTGTCGATCGCCGCACCGACCGGATAGGCGGCCAGGCCGGCAAGGGCGAGCCCGAGCGTCGCCGCCCCGTAAAGCTCGGTCTTCGACCAGCCGAGATCGTGGCGCATCGCCTCGGCGATCAGCGGAAAGCTGTAATAGAGCGACCCCCACGAGCAGATCTGCCCGATGCCGAGACCAGTGATGAAAGGGCTGCGGGGACTTGGCGGCCTGACAGTGGAAGGCTGCTGGACAAGAATGCCGTCGCTCACGCCGTTCTCCCACGGCCGAAGGGTGAGGCGGCATCGGCAAGCGCCCGCTTCATCAGAGGAGCGTTATGAGCATCAATGGATTGACGATCGATGTATCTAGGCAAACAAAAAATGTCAGGAACAGCAGTCGGACGGCGCCGCATCGGTGCTCACCAGCTTTTCGGAATCGATCAGGAAGCGCGTCACGTCCATCCACGCCTCGACCGCCACCTTGAAAGCCTCGCGGCCCTTCTCGGTCAGCGTGTAGACCTTGCGCTCGCGTCCGGAGACCACTTCGGTTTCCGAGGTGACATAGCCGCCTTCCTCGAACTCACGCAGCACCGGATAGATGGTGCCCTCGGTCGGCGAGCAGCAGCCGTTCGTCGTCCGCTCGACCATCCGTGCCACGTCATAGCCGTGCATCGGCTTCTGGTGCAGCACCCGCAGGATGAAGAACTTGGAAAGACTCATCTTGATCGTGCCGTTCCAATAGGCCCGGCTCAGGAAGTCGGGAACCGGCTTGGCAACGGCGATGGGCAGCGCTGATCTCGACATGCCACAACGCTATGCCTCGATCCTCAATATGTCAATGATCAAGGTATAGGTAGGGTCAGTGCACGCGTTGCCCGTCGGCACCGATCACCGCCTCGCCGTCCTCCTTCGCGAACGGCCCCTTTTGCGGCAGCGGCAGGATGTCCAGCACGACCTCGGACGGGCGGGATAGCCGCACGCCCCAGGTGGTGAACACGAACGGCCGGTTGATCAGGATCGGGTGAGCCAGCATGGCGTCGAGCAATTGCTCGTCGGACAGCGTGGGATCGTCGAGCCCGAGTTCGGCATAGGGCGTGTCCTTCTGGCGGATCGCTTCGCGCACCGTCAGCCCGGCGGCGGCGACGGCGGAAACGATTTCCTCCCGCGTCGGCGGCGCCTTCAGATATTCGACGATGGTGGGTTCGATCCCGGCATTGCGGATCAGCGCCAGCGTGTTGCGCGAGGTCCCGCAATCGGGATTGTGCCAGATGGTGATGTGTGACGCCTCGGTCATGGCTGTATCCTTTCAAGTCTGATGAAGGCTCGGCCGAGCTTCGCCGGAATCCGTCCGCTGATGATCGGCGAATTTCTGATGCTGGAGCTATTCGGCCGGCTGGGCGGCGCGCAAGGGCGATGCCATGGCGGCCGGAAACAGGAAGGCGGCAGCCAATGCGCCGACCGCTGCTCCAATGAGCTGCGCCACCACGAAGCCCGGCACGTCGCCAATGGCGATACCGGCAAAGGTCGTGGTGAAGCCGCGGGCGAGCGTCACCGCCGGATTGGCAAAGCTGGTAGAAGCGGTGAACCAATAGGCGGCGGTGATGACAAGGCCGACCAGCCAGGGTACCGCAGCCTTGGCATGGCGCACGCCGCCGAGAATGGTCAGCACCAGGGCAAAGGTGGCGACGGCTTCGGCGAACCATTGCGAAGGGCCCGTTCGCGGCTTGACCCCGATCATCAAGGGCGCGAGGTCGAACATGAGATGTGCCACCACGGTGCCGGCGACGCCGCCAATGCATTGCGCGATAATGTAGGGTGCAACCTCGCCCCACGGCATTTCCCGGCGGGCGGCAAAGACCAGGCTCACCGCCGGATTGAAATGCGCGCCCGAGACCGGGCCGAGAATGGTGATGAGCACCACTAGGATCGCCCCGGTCGGGATGGTGTTCCCGAGTAGCGCGATGGCGACATTCCCGCCGGCCAGTCGTTCGGCCATGATTCCGGAGCCGACCACCGTCGCGACCAGAATGCCCGTGCCGAGCGCCTCGGAGAATAGTCGTCGGGATAAGCAGAGCAATTCGGTCGACATCAGGCGGCCGATGCAGGCGAACCCGCACCTCCCGCGTTGCCGATGGCGTCCAACCGCTTCCGCAAGGCGAGCATGTCCAACGCCGATGATGGAACGCGCCGAATTCCCGGTGCACAGGAACAGCACGTTCAACAGTCTCTCCTCGGTCATGTCCGTCTCCTCAGGCCGCGGCCCGCCCGTTGAGTGTCAGTTCCGTCGCGCCTTCCATCTCACCGATGCCGGCGAGACGCTCCTTCAGCGCGGCCAGGCCGAGCTGTTCGATCGGCAGGTTCACGAAGGCGGAGATGCGCGCCGTCAGGCGTCGGTAGGTTTCCAGGAAAGCGGCCCGCTGCTCGGCCTCGGTGCCGCCGACCCGAGCGGGATCCGGCAGGCCCCAGTGCGCTTGCAGCGGATGGCCTGGCCAACTCGGGCACGCTTCGCCCACCGCGGCGTCGCAAACCGTTATGACGAAATCCATCGGTGGGGCGCCCGCTGCTCCGAACTCGCGCCAGCTCTTCGAGCGGAGTTCGCTTGCGTCATAGCCGAGCGATCGCAGCAGGCTGACCGCCATGGGATGCGGCGCCTTGCCCGGCTTGCTGCCGGCAGAGAACGCGCGGAAGCGGCCGCGGCCCTCCCGGTTCAAGACCGCCTCGGCGATGACGGATCGCGCCGAATTGCCCGAACACACCAGCAATACGTTGTATTGCCGGTCGTTCGCCGACGCCGGCCGCAATTGAGGAAAGGCGGGATCGGCGGCCAGCCTGGCGTTGACGCCCATCCCCGCGATCAGCTGCGAGAAGATGCGCGCAGGCCGCACCGTGTTCGCTGCATAGATGATGGAGCGCCCTTCGCGCCGCGCGCTCACCAACTCGGCACGCTCCAGGTGCGACAGGTGCGTCGACATGGTGTTGTGCGGCACGGCCAGCAGGCGGGCGATGTCGCCCGCCGGCAGCCCATATGGCGTGTAGCGAACCAGAAGACGGTAGGTCTCGAAGCGCGTCGACTGCGCCAGCGCGTCAAAGATCCGGGTCACGTCTTCCGAAGAAAGCCTCGTCTCGTCCATCATGCCTCGCAGGTCGTGGTGGGATAGGGTCGACATTCGATGACCGCGGCTCAAGCTCCACTCTTGAGTTGCCTCGCCCAGTATTCCTTGATCTGGTCAACAAGCGTGTCCGGCAATGGCACATAGCCCAGATCCGACGCGTATTTCTTGCCGTCGCCGAGAGCGAAGCGGAAGAATTCGAGCGCAGTTCGACTACGCTGGGGCGCCTTTGGCACCTTGTACATCAGAATGAAAGTGGTCGCGGCGATGGGATAGGCATCCTCTGCCGCCGAATCGTTGATGATGACGTAGAAATCCCTGGCCTTCGTCCAGTCGAAACTCAGGGCTGCCGCCTGGAAGGAGGCTGCGCTCGGGACGATGAACTTGCCGGCGCGGTTCTGCACCAGGCCATAGGCGAGCTTCGCCTGGACCACATAAGTGAATTCCACATAACCGATCGCGTTCTTGACCTGTCGGACTTCGGTCGCGACACCTTCATTGCCGCGCGCGCCTGTGCCGGTCGGCCATGCGACCGAGCTGCCTTCCCCCACCGTGGCCTTCCACTCCGGGCTGGCCTTGGCGAGATAGGACACGAAGTTGAAGGTCGTGCCGGAGCCGTCGCTGCGTTCAATGACGGCGATCTTGGCATCCGGCAGCGGCAGATCCGGATTGATCGCCTTGATGGCGGGATCGGACCATGTGGTGATCTTGCCGAGATAGATGTCGGCGAGGACCGCGCCGGTGAAGCGAATCTGACCCGGCCCGATGCCTGCAATATTGACGATCGGGACCACGCCGCCGAACACGATTGGGAACTGGCCGAGGCCGAGCCGCTCAAGCTCCTCCGGCTTCAACGGCTTATCCGTCGCGCCGAAATCGACGGCACCGTCCTTGATGAGGCTGATGCCACCCGAAGATCCAATCGACTGATAGCCAACAATGTTTTGGGTCGATTGGCGAAATATGTCCGCCCATTTCCACACGATCGGATAGGCGAAGGTGGACCCGGCGCCTCGGACTTCCTCCGCTCGGGCGGCGGAGGCGGTCCAGGACAGGCCCATCACGAGCGTTGCAGCGATAAGGGTGGAAAGGCGTTTCACGACTCGCTCCCTTGCTTGTCTCGCCCGCCATTGGTCGGCGCGCGCTGATCTAGACAATTATCTATGTCGAGAGGTCTCGACATGTCGATAGCTTTGCTGCGCAAGCCGGCGTATTTCGCGGGCCGTGAGTTGTATTTTCCGAGGGCACTCGACATAGAAAACCCGAAGTCCCAGAACGCGCTCATGCATGGCCGGCGGAACACGATGATGGAATTCAGGAAGGCTGTGTTGATCAACGATACGTCGACCAAGGCGCACCTGGGTTGCCGTGTCGTGGTAGCCCAAATCGCCGCGCTCGCTGCACGGGCGGGCATGAGAATTACAGCGACGTCTTCTGTTCATGCCGACTGGCGTACCGATCAGGCCTTTATCGAAACGATGCGCAATTCCGATATCGTTATCGTCAACGGCGAGGGTACGTTGCATGACTCGAGTAGGCAGGCAAAAGCGCTGGCGGCGGTCGGGCCATATTGCCGGTCAGCGGGTATTCCCAGCGTCCTCATCAACACGGTCTTTGAAAGAAACGACACCGACACGGCGGACGCTTGCAGATCGTTCGATTTGATATTTGTAAGGGAAACACGGAGCGCAGGACACGCGTCTCACATGGGCTTGAACGTCAACGTCGTGCCTGATTTGACGCTCTCAAGCGACGTCATGAAGAACTACAGATCCTACGTTGCAGGCTCAACATTCGTCGTAACCGACAATGCCAACGCCGAGGTCGGTAGAATTGCAACGGAATATGCTTTGGAGCGCGACGACGTCCGCTTTATGAATATGAACACATCCGAGGCGAGGAATCCATTTCTTGAAGTAAACCTTCGCCCAGATCTGGTGCTGATGGCCAATGGCCTGACGGCAGAGCCTGCGCCACCCAAGCACCCCGAAAAAGTTGCCTACAAGGCGTGGCGGAAAGCGCTGCTGAAATCACACATGCGTCGACGTGCAAATATGATCATCGATCTCACGAGATATCGACCGTCCTCCGAAATTCTCGACATGGTCGCGCGCGCCAAAGGCGTAGTCGCAGGACGTTTTCACGCCTCATGCATGTCCATGCTCGCCGGCACACCTTTCGCCGCATTGACATCCAACACATCCAAGACCGAGGGAATGCTGGCCGACGCCGGGATGTCGCATATATTGGCCACCGACCCCAGACAGGCCTTTGATGTTATTTCGCGCTGGAAAGAAGCCGATGATGCGGCTGTAGAAATATACATCAGACGCGCCAGGAACGACGCTTCAGCAATGTTCGCTGAAATAAGAGCGATCAGCTGATAGCTCGATGAGGCTTCCTCTGCCGTGGGCAATGCCATGTATCGATTAAGCCTGCCCACGGGCTGGCGTGATGAAGATTGATGATCACTGCATCCCAGCTAATTTTTGTGGGAATCTTACGTGCGATCCCCTTTTCCGGGTAATCGACCTGTTTTCGTTGAATAGCGCTATGCGATAGCCAGTTCCAACACTGCGCATCCGCGCCTGCCAGGCGCGAGGCTTCCAATTCATCCAGGCAACTGTCGCGGTGGCGCCGGTATTCAAGCGAATTTCCCCAGGTCAGGCATTTCTGAACCACCGATGTGCAGCGTTCGCGTTCCCGCCGCCAAAAATGGGTCAACAACCCTTCGCGCTTGCCGCTCGTCCTACGGCCGGGATCAAGCGCTCGCGAGAAATGGCCCGCCGCCACCAACGACCCGCCTTCAACAGGCGCCGCCCAACCGCTCGGTAGGCAAGTGCTTTGATGGCAATTTCGATCACGGGCGGCCCAGAACATAGCCGATATTCAGGGAATTACATTCGCTTTACTAGTCAAACGGGACAGTACTACTGTATATAACCTAGCCATACGTTCATGATTGCATCAGTCGCTACCGGCAAGCGAGGGCGGCTGTTCGATTTCTCGCTCGCGTTCCTGCACACTTACGTTACGGAAAAATGAAGTTGCAGCTGCAAAACATACCATTTATGGGTGTGAGGTGACGGGCAAATCGCACAGCCCGGATGATCGCTTAAGACGAGAAACATGAACGCCTGGATTGTGAGCGAACCAAAAATTGGGACCCTCTCGCAATGCGTGGCGGTCGCGAGGCACTTTGATTCCTCTCCTGCTGAGAAGATGGTCATTCCTCGCAGGGGCATTCTCAGGCTTCTCGATCCGCCGATCTTCCGACGGTCCGAATGCAAGCCCGATTTCATCGTCTCCTGCGGCTTCCGCGCCGAGAAGCGCGTCATCAAGATGAAGCGCAGCTATGGCGACGCGCCCCTTGCCGTTCATCTGCAGCGGCCGCGAATCGAGGGGTACGACATCGTCTTCGTCTCCCGTCACGGATGGCGGCCGGAGTTCGATGACCGGGAAGATTATCATCGGATGCTCGGCGTGCCGCATCGGTTCAGCGCGGACTTCTGGGCGAGCCGGCGTCCCGCTGCGCGGCGGATCTATGCGCCGGACGGCGAGAGGCTGGTCACGGTGCTCATCGGCGGGTCGAACGGGGCCTATGCCTACGATGCCGCTTCGCATCGGATCATTGCCGCGGCGGTGGACGAACTGGTGCATCAGGGCTGGTCGGTGGTGATATCGGTTTCCCGCCGCTCCAACGACAAAACGCTGGAGGCGCTCGGCAAGCTGCGCTCGCGCAAGGTGGTGGTGTGGGATCGGGTCAGCGAGAACCCGTATCTGGATTATCTTGCCGCCGCGGATGCATTCCTGATCGCCAAGGATTCCGTCACCATGCCCTGCGAGGCGCTGTCGACCGGGCGGCCGGTCTACGCGCTCGACGTCACCCACATTCCCGGTGAGCGGCTGGAGGTATTCGAGTTTTACCACCGCGACCTTCAGCAGACCCTGCGGCTGACGAGGCCATTCGAAGGTCGCCTGGATGCTTATGACTACGAGCCGCCGCGCGAGACCGAGAGGATAGTGGGCATCATCGACCAACGCCTGCGAGCCCGCCGCGCCCGTCTCGGCCAGGAATAGCTGCAAACGGGGCGCCGGCCCGAGCAGGATGTGGAGCCGCACGACCGTCTGGCCCGCAACAGAAGCCACTACCAGTTCATCCGGTGTGTGTATCGCCACCATGTGGCGGTCCGCGCGACACCGAATGTCAGCGCGCGCGCAGCCTTACTTTGGGGCCGGAACGGCCGTTTCATCGATCTGCACAGTATCCGGTTCCGCATTTGACCGGCACGAGCTGCTCGGGCTCGAGCTGGCGTCAGGATGCGGGGCGCGAGGGTATGAGCTTTGATCTGAACCGGCTAATATTGCCGATCCGGGCTACAATGCCCGGCAGGGAAGAAGCCCCCGCATGAAGATACTACTGCTTGAAGACAATGCGGCGATGCGGGAGATCGTCGCCGATCACCTGACCCAGTGCGGATTCGTAGTCGACGCCGTGAAGACGGGCGATGAGGCCCTCTCCGCAGTCGCCACGATAAGTTACGACGCCATTGTGCTCGACCTGGGGCTCCCGGATATTGACGGCATGGAGGTGCTGAGACAGGTGCACGCCCAGACCGGCGGACGGTTGCCGGCGCTGATCGTCACGGCGCGCGACGGCCTCGAGAGCCGCCTGCTGGGTCTCAATTCCGGTGCCGACGATTATATCCTCAAGCCGTTCGAACTGGGGGAACTGGAGGCGAGGTTGCGTGCCGTGCTCCGGCGCCCGGGGCAACGCGGGTCCACCACGAATTCTTTCGGCCGCCTGATGCTGGATCCCCGTTCACGCCAGGTGTTCGTCGAAGGCGTCGCCATCGAGCTGACACGCCGCGAATTGGCGCTGCTGGAGGAACTCTTGCGCGCGGCAGGAAGGATCGTAGTCAAGGACGCCCTCGAAGATCGCCTGTATTCGCTGGATAAAGAAGTGAGTAGCAACGCCATCGAAGCGACGGTTTCGAGGCTGCGTAGAAAACTCGCGGCCGCGGATGCCAGCGTCAGCATCAACACGGTTCGCGGCATCGGCTACCGTATTGTGTTGGAAAATACCGGTGAAGCGTGAATATAGCCTCCGCCGCCGCCTGGTTGCGGCTATGTCGCTTACTTTCCTGCTCGGCCTCGGCGGGGCCATGGTGTATTATTATTTTGAAGCCTACGCGGTCGGCCAGCATCTCGAGGAGCGAACGCTCCAAAGTCAAGCTCGTGAATTGCTTGCCGCGCTGACCGTTTCGAATGACGGTGACATTACATTCTCACTCCCGGGCAATCTGGCTCAGTTATACACCGGAGCGAACTCCACATCATTCTATTCGCTCTATGACAAAGAGCAGAAGGTCGTTGCCCGCTCCCCGAACCTGTCCGTAGATCTTCCGCTGATCGACGCTCCGGCATCGGGCAAGCTTGGCAATCTTAGATTCATCGATGCGGAACCTGATCACATCGCGACACTTGGGGTTCGCGTCGCGCACGATCATACGCTCGTCGTGGGGCGCAGTAGGCCGGACGGGGATGCGCTTGCCTTCACGCTTATCGAAGAGGGGCTGGAGGGATTTTTCGCCGTCCTGGTGCCGTTCGTGCTGTTCTCCTTGCTGATCATCTGGTTGATCACGGAGTGGAGCTTGCGCCCCGTGGCGCGCGCCACCGATCAGGCCATGGCAATCGGCCCGGCGAACGCATCCGCTCGCATCGACACCGAGTCGCTTCCAGCCGAGATCCGGCCATTGGCCGATGCCACGAACGGAGCTGTCGAGCGATTGGCGAAAGCCTATGCCATAGAAAAGCGGCTGACAGCCGACGCGGCCCATGAGCTTCGAACACCCTTGGCGGTTTTGAGCCTGCGACTGCAGCAGTCCAGACTCCAGGGCAGAATGGACTGGCCGGCCCTGGAGCGCGAAGTCGATACGCTGAACCGGCTCGTCAACCAACTCCTTGACCTGGCACGCAAGGAAAGCGCTGGAGGTGATGCCGATACGACGGGCCTGGCGCTCATCAACCTGTCGCGCATCGTCCGCGAGGCGGCGGCGGCGGTTCTACCACTGGCGGAAGAAATGGGACGCGCCATCAATATTCACGAGCCCAGCAATGCTCGTGTGCGCGGTCAGCCGGACGATCTGCGCGACATGGTCCGCAACCTCATCGAAAATGCACTATTTCACGGGCGTGGCGCGATCAGCGTCAGTGTAAAACCCGTGGTGACGCCGTCACATGGCTTCGTGATCGAGGTTGCGGACGAGGGCGCGGCGGTGAGCGACGACGAGCTCTTCACACGTTTCCGTAAAGGCAACCCCGCCTCAAGCGGGACCGGTCTCGGTCTCGCCATCGTCCGGCAGGTCGCGCGCAACCATAATGGCGAGGCCTCGTTTGTGCCCGATGCGTCGACTACGCGCATCCAAGTATATCTGCCAACGAGTCCGCGGAGCGTCGAAAGCTCCCAGCATTCGGCAGCCATAGAATTTCCCGCCAGTTGGCGAGCCTAGGTGACCGACTCATAACTTCGCAGCCAGATGCGAATTGAAGCGAGCTGGATTGAGGCGAGGAAATTGTCGTCTCGCTTGTCGTAGCGGGTGGCGACGGCCCTGAAGTGTTTGAGTTTGTTGAAGAAGCGCTCGACAGCGTTGCGTTGGCGGTAGAGCCAGGCGTTGAAGGCGAGGGTTTTGACCCTGTTGGGCATGGCGCGAACATTGGCCCATGCGCCGCGCCCAGCCATCTCGTCTCGCAAGGCGTCGCTGTCATAGGCCCTGTCGGCGAGAAGGATGTTTCCCGGCTCGACCGCGTCCAGCATGTCGGTGGCCGAGCGCCCGTCGTGAGCTTGGCCCTCGGTGAGCTTCAGGCGGATCGGGCGGCCTTCGGCGTCGACGAGCGCGTGGATCTTGGTGGTCAGGCCGCCGCGCGAGCGACCCATGCAACGGGATCGCTCGTCTTTTTTTGGCCGTTGGCGGCATGCTGGTGAACGCGGATCGACGAGGCGTCGATCATCTGGATATCGCCATCGTAAGCAGCTGATACGGCTTTCAGAATGCGCGCCCAGTGGCCGGCCTTGCGCCACCGGTTGAAGCGGTTCACGCAGGTCGTATGAGGGCCATAGCGCGAAGGGATATCGGCCCATGGCGCCCCGGTGCGCAGGCGCCAGAAGATGCCGTTCAGAACGCGACGGTCATCCACGCGTGCAACCCCGCGCACCTTCGTCGGCAGAAGTGGCTCGATCACCGACCACTCGAAATCCGTCAGGTCAAATCGCGCCATCTCAACCTCCAAGGCTGAGATCAATGAATCAGAACACCGAGCCGCAGGGAATCCCTTTATGGGTATGTGACCTAGAGCATTTCCCGATCAGATGGAATCATCTGATCGAAGAGGAATTGCTCCAGTCTACTGAATCTAGAGCACTTTCTTGTCGTATCGCCGGCGCCGTAGTCGCCACGCGTCGCCCTCACCACAACGAGCCTTGCTGCTCATCGTGTCCGCCCTTGGCCTCATGGAGCGGAGGTACAGGCCGGACCGGGGGCTGCATATGGGGCGCCGGCTTCACGTCCGGTTCCTGCGGGGCTGCGGGACCGCTGCCGCCACCGCGAAACTCATAGCCGACACGGTAATAAAAGCGTCCTGCGGGTCGACCCTTCTTGGTGATGACACGCTCGACAGGCTCTCCCAGCAAGCGGAATTGGGCGGCAAACTTGGAATCGTCGATCTGATATTTCTTCAAGGCGAATATAATGACTGGCCGACCCTGTAGAGACTCAGGATGGAACCAGAAATCGTACATCAAGCTGTTGGCGTGGCCGAGAATGCCGCGCCCGACAGCATCCTTGGCGCCCTCGCCGGCATCCTCGCTATAGAAAGCGAGCTGGCTGGTGATGTGATAGGTATCCAGGCCCAGCAGCACCGGCCTCTCGCCGGTCGCCTGCTCGACATCGCGAGCAATGGATCCCGCCTCACGGCCGAATTCACGCCACGCCACCGGAACTTTCGCGACATAGCCGAGGCCTGGCAAGCCGAACACCAGGTAGTTCAGCGCCAGCCCGTATATCACCAGGATGGAGGCAAGGCCCGGCGTCCAGAGCTGGCGAGCGACGATATCGAATTTGGTTGATTGCTTCACGATGGCGAGGATGGCGGCCGCGATCGCCGGAAGCGTGGCGAGCCACAATGGGCCGGTCCAGTTCAACTTGACGCTGTGGTCGAGGCTGAACACCACGAAGACCGACAATGGTACCAGAGTGTAGACCATCATGAAGCGGGACGATCGGCGGTCGTCGGACGCCAGTTCGCTCGGGCGCCGCCTCCGTCCTTTCGCCGCCAGGGCCATCACGGCTGCGGCTAGTCCAAGCGGCGAGAGGAGCAGCGCCGCGCAGGCGATCAACATGGGAAGCGAAAACTGAAAATCGGTTTCAAGTCGCCGCGTGCCCTGGAAGGCAAAGGATGCCCAGTCGTTCTGGTAGTTCCAGTAGATGACGGGTGAGAAAATCACGAGGCCGATCACCGCCGCGAGGTAAGGTCCCGGGCGCGCCAGCCATTTCCGAGCCCGGACGTCGATCAGCATGAAGATGAGGGTGGCGGGACCGAGCAGGGCTATCGTGTATTTCGACAGCATGCCGAGGCCGATGCAGACGCCCACGCCCCACCACGCGCGGGGCTTGCCTGCGAGCAGTGCCCGCTCGAGAAAATACAGGGTTCCGGCCCAGGCTGCGGTCAGCGGCGCATCCGGGGTGATGAGCAGCCCGGTCACGAAGTAGAACGGCAATGCCGCCACGAGAAGCAGGCTGACGAAAGCCGCCGATTTGCCGAAGAGGTTTCGCGCCAGCTGGAAATTGAAGTACGCCGTTGCGAACCAGCACACATACGCGCCGATGCGGACGCCGAACTCATTATCGCCGAACAGCCTGCTGCCCGCCCAGATCAACCACGCAACCATTGGCGGGTGATCAAGATAGCCGATGTCCAGATGCTGCGCGTAATTCCAGTAATAGGATTCCTCGGGGATGAGGTCCGGCAGGCCCAGAAACAGCAGCCTGAGCACCACGACATAGCCGACCACGCCGATGGCCGCCACGCGCCAGCGGATATCATACGGCACGCGCGGGTTGGCGGACGGGAAGACAAAGAAGGCGTAGCCGAGATAGCTCACGATTGCCGCCGCCCCGATGGCGAACAGGATGGCAATCTGCGGGGTCAAGTCGAAGACGGCCGTCGCCCCGGCGAGCACGCCACCACGAATGGCGAGCGCCAGGAAGCACACCGTCAGGAAGCGTGTGTAATACTCCCGCGAGGCCACCCATCCGGTGCCCGATGAAGATCGGAACGCCCATCGGGAATTCAGGAAATAATTGGAAATCGTGGCGATGGTGAAGCTGCCGACATGGGCCGTAAGCAGCGGCGCTCCCAGGCCGAAGAAGGTCTGGAACGCGATCAGGTCGACCAGCATGCCGATCAGACCCACGACGGCGAACCGCGCGGCGCCTGCCACGGAAACGGCTCCGCCGGCGAGGACCAGCAGGCGGCGTATATAGGCGACCATCTGGCCCATGCCGATTTTCGACTGTCCGTGGATTCGGTCGCGGAAGACGATCGGAACTTCCTTCACACGAAGCCAGCCGCCGCCACGAGCGATGACTTCCAGGCCGATCTTGAAGCCGGCGGCCTTCGGGTCGATCTCCAGGAGGCGCTCCCTGCGCACGGCGAAGAAGCCCGACATCGGATCCTTCAATTCCGTCAGCGGCCAGGCGAGCAATCCGCCGAGACGCGACAAGAGCCGCCGCCGCCACGGCCAGTCCGGAGTGGCACCGCCATCGACGTAGCGGCTGCCGACCGCCATATCGCTGGTGCCGTCGATAATAGGCTGGACGACAGCCCGGATCCGAGCCGGTGGGTGGCTGAGGTCGGCATCCATGACGACGACGACATCCGCGGTGGCCGCCTTGGCCGCAGTCAGCACATCGCCGGCCAGGCCGCCATTGCCGGAACTGGGCACGAGGCGGACATTGGCCGCCCGCTCCCACTCGCGCACCCGCTCGATGGTTCCGTCGGTCGAGCCGCCGTCGGCCACGAGAATTTCGAACTCAACGCCGCTGTCGGCTTCCGCCACGATAGCAGCCAGCACCAGGTCGATATTGTCCACCTCGTTCAGCGTCGGAACGATCACCGAAACGAGGACAGGCGGTTTGACTGAATTGAGCAACGAGGGGGAGCCCTGGTGGAACACGCGAACTGCGGGCCGACCGGTGCGGTCGCCGTCGCGACCATTCGAGCTTTAGCTGACATCAAGCTGACATGCGCGGCATCGATTTCCGCCGGCGAGCGACTTATCCACGCTAGTGGGCGAGCATAAGCCGGGCTGTTGTCGGCGGGCCACATGGCGAAGACTGACGACGGGGAAGCATTGCTGACGCGGCGGGAATAATGATGCAGCCTAACCTGGACGTGCAACCTGGGCCGCCGCCGCAGTTGCTAAGAGCGACCTCCGCCCGCTGAAACGTGGCGGCGGCAGGTGATGTCAGAAGAGCACACCCTGGGCCAGACACGACGCGCGGATCTCGTCTGACCCGCTGAGCCCATCACCGATTTTTTCGACGGCGAAACGCTGGCCGACGAGCGTGCCCCGGAACGGCTGATAGCCGGTGGAGCCTGACTTGCTCTTGGCGTTGACGTTCCCGCAGACGAGGATTCCGTCTGTCGTCTCGCCTGCCCCCATCGAGAAGAAGTTCGCTGTTTCAGGGTGGTCCAGGACGGCTCTGACGCTTTCCTGGACGTGCGAGATCTGCTCGTAGTCGAGCAAGACGACGCGCGAAATGCGCTCCCTCGTTGCACATGCGGTCAGTAGCAGCGGCGCGCAGAACACGACGCAAATCACCCCCCGCTCCCCGTGGCAGACGCTCAGAAGAACCTTCAACACGAGCTTCTCCACCAGACAGGACGCAACCGGCGCGCCGTACGGCGAGACAGGCATCCTCCAACGGTCGCCATGCATCCGCGTTCGGCGCGCACGCGATCATTGCGTGCGCATCGTGACCGGCAAATCACGCGACAAGAGATGACTATGGACTATCGCGAGCCGCGCATCCGCAAGAAAGCGTGCCACCTATAGTTGGAGGAAGCGAGTCCGAGACCTTCAGAGCCTGACCGAAAATGCCAATTGACCCTCATCCCCGGGCTTGACCCCCGGGATCCGGCCCATCCGCATGCACCCGGTCGCTCGCTTACATTCATGAACCTGAGATATAAAAGCATGCCGCTTACATGATCTAACCAGCGTGCCGCCAGCCGTCTATGTAACGCTCCGCCCAACCGCGCAGGAGCCGTGACGGCATGCTCGACGTTACCCCGGAGGACGCGGCTGTCGTTGCGACCGAGGCCGCCCCGCTTGCCACCGACGTGTTTCCGGGCGACGCGACCGAGGCGGCGGTCGCGGTCGGCTCCAGCGCGTCGGCGCGAGGCGACGCCGCCCGTCACGGCTGGCGGGTGCTCGCCATCCTCAGCGCGCTCATGGGCTTCGCCTCGATCTCGACCGATCTCTATCTGCCTGCCATGCCGGCGATGGGTGAGGCGCTCGGCGCGGATACGGGCACCGTCGAGCTGACGGTTTCGGGTTATCTCATCGGCTTCAGCCTCGGGCAGCTGCTATGGGGACCGATCAGCGACCGCTACGGCCGTCGCCTGCCGGTGGCCGTTGGCCTCATCCTGTTCGTGATCGGCTCGGCCGGCTGCGCGCTGGCGGACAGCGCCTCGACGCTGATCGCCGCGCGCATCGTGCAGGCGGTCGGCGCCTGCGCCAGCGTGGTGCTGGCGCGCGCCATGGTGCGTGACCTCTATGAAGGCAATCGCGCGGCGCAGATGCTGTCGACGCTGATAACGGTGATGGCGATCGCACCACTCATCGGGCCGATCCTGGGCGCACAGATCCTCGCTTTGGCCGGATGGCGCGCGATCTTCTGGACGCGGGTCGGCTTCGGGCTCGCCACGCTGGCCGCACTGTTCACCTTGCCGGAGACGCTGCCGGCCGGACAACGCAGCCAGGAGTCGCTGGGGCGATCGCTCATGCGCTATGGCGAGTTGCTGCGCCAGCGCCGGCTGCTCGGCTACGCAGCGGCGGGCGGATTCTTCTATGGCGGCATGTTCGCCTATATCGCGGGCACGCCGTTCGCCTACATCACCTATCACCATGTGCCGGCGCAGCTCTACGGCCTGCTGTTTGCCGTCGGCATCGTCGGGATCATGATCACCAACACGGTCAATGCGCGGCTCGTGATGCGCTTCGGCAGCGATCGGCTGCTGGTCCACGGCAGCACCGCAGCGGCGTTCTCCGGCCTGCTCCTGGCGGTTGCGGCCTGGGCCGGCTGGGGCGGACTCTGGGGATTGGTGATCCCGCTGTTCCTGTTCGTCTCGGCCACCGGCTTCATCGTCGCCAACTCGATCGCCGGCGCGCTGGCCGACTTTCCGAAGCGGGCCGGTGCCGTATCGGCGCTGATCGGCGCGATCCACTATGGCAGCGGCATCATCGGTTCCGCGCTGGTCGGGGCCTTCGCGGACGGCACGCCCCGGCCGATGGGCCTGGTGATTGCGCTCGCCGGAGTTGGCAGCCTGCTCGGCGCTCTCACGCTCCTCCGTGGCAGCGCGAAGGCATAGGCTGCCCTTCACGCATATTGCAGGCCGGGCGGAACGGCGCACGCGCCGCGATGGTGCACGACGCTTGCCCTCGACTGTGCCGCGGCGAGGCCGCCGCAGCACAGTAACGGGTGTCAATCAACCGCCATGGGCTTCCACGACTTGCCGGCAGGCATCCGACAGGTTCGCCTTGTTCTGCTCGAGGCACGCCTTCATCGCCGCAGGCTGGCCAACATTGGAGGAACACAGCTTGATCGCGTCCGGGCGGCAAGCGGCCTGCTCCTGGCTGGTAAACGGGGTGCTCTGCGCCATTGCAGCGGAACCGCTCACCGCGATCAGCGAGAGAGCAAACAGCATGGACTTGTTCATGGGATCTTCCTCTTTACGCCGGAACCGACGCCTGTCCGTCTCGGCGGTGCCGGGACTGGCCGATACCATTGGTGACGAAGGTGAAAAATCCATGCCATGGGCGCCATCGAATGCGAACTTTGCGCACTAAGCCGCCGGATTCTCGAAATATTGCGAAGCGCCATCGATTATTTTTGCGGCAACATATAGCCTTTGATTTGCCCGATTCGGGGGCAGGGGCAGAACCGTGACAATTCGATCGACATTGCGCGACGCGCCGTTGGCGCGCGGACGGACTTTTATTGCCATAGGCCTGGGTGTCGGCGTTTTGGCCTCCACCGCACACGCGGAACCGCTCACGATTTCCGAGTACGTGACGCTGGATTATGAAGGGGCGAGTACGTTCCTCACCGGCATTCGCGGCAACAACATAGTCGGCAACTATGTGATCCCCGGAACCAGCGACACCGGCGGGCTCTATTATAATCTTGAGACGCAGACATGGTCGCCGATGCCGGTCGCTACCCCGAACGGGGCGAACTTCCCCGGCGCCATTGGCTCATCGCCCTATGGCCCGGGCTTCGGCAACCCCGGCGGCATTTTGCGCGTCGTCGGCAGTTACCAGACCGAAGCCTCCGCTCCGTACGATCTCAGCTACATCTATGACGGTGCCGCAGCTCCGGGCGAGACCATCAAGACCCTTGCCTATCCGAGCAGTGCGGACGCCGAGACCCTGTTCACGATTGCCCACAGCACGTTCGGCAACAAGGTAGTCGGCAACTACGACACCAAGATCGCGACCGGTAACGCCTTTATTTACGACATCAATACCGGCACCTATACGACCAACAACATTCCCGGCGCCGTGAGCACCACGGCCTACGGCATCTATGGCAACAAGGTTGCCGGTGGATATGCGGCGATCGATCCTGGCAGCGGGCTATCGGTCGAGCACGGCTATATTTACGACCTGAGCACCGACACCTATGTCACCTACGACCATCCTGGCCCGGGCGTGATCGCCACGCATTTCGAAGGCATCACCGGAGCGGGTCGAGCGGGCGAGTATAACCTCGTCGTCAACTGGGTGACGGCGGACGGCGTGGTCCATCCGGGCGTTCTGTACGTCGACGCCGACGGCAACAAGACCTGGTACGAGATCGACATCCCCGGCAATGTCGTGTCCTCCAATTCCGCCTATGGCGACCACGTCGTCGGCATCTATCTGGACGGCACCACGACCCATGGCTACGTCGCCACCATGCCGGCGGGCATGTACAACCCGATCCGCAACAACACGCCGATCGTCAACTCCACCGATGGCGCCACCGGGATCGCGACCAATCCGGGCGGCGACGACGTCATCAACAACTCGACGATCCTGATGACCGGCGCCGGCAGCGTCGGCATCAAGGGCGAGACCTATGGCGTGATCACCAATACCGGCACCGTCGTCGCGACCGGCCTGGTCGGCGCCGCGGTGGAGATGCACGGCGAATACGGTACGCTGCTGAATTCGGGCACCTTGAGGGCCCCGGGAGAAGCCGACGCCCTGCGCACCGGTGCCGACAGCTACGGCACAGAGATCGTGAACACCGGCATCATCGATGGCCGGATTGCAGCCATGGCAGGAGCCGACAAGCGCTTCGAGAACAGTGGCTGGATCGGCGTTACCGGCAACGGCATCCCGATCACCGACCTCATCAGGGGCACCTTCGTGCAGACCTCGGCCGGCACCTTCGCGGTGCGCATGACCGACACCGGCAATGATGCGCTGGCGGTGACGGGCGTGGCGCGGCTCGCCGGCACGCTGCAGGCCTCCTTCCAGACCCGCGATTTCGCGGCGAGCTATACGGTCGTCGGCGCGACGCAGGAGATCACCGGCGCGTTCCAGACGCTGACCACGACCGGCCTGCCGGCGCTGTTCGATGCGACCCTCGATTACACCCCGACCACGGTCACGCTGAACCTCGCCGCCGATCTCGCCGGCTTGCCGAACATCACGCCGAACCAGCGTGCGGTCGGCGGCGCGATCGACGGCTTCATCAACACCACGACGAACGACATGCTGACGAGCCTGCCGGACTCGCTGGCCCCGCTCTACGACCTCAGCGCCGGCCAACTGCCCGGCGCCCTCACCGCATTGTCGGGCGAGGCCTATGCCAGCGAGCGCTCCGTGCTGATCGGCGACAGCCTCTATGCCCGGCAGGCCTTGCTCAGCCGCATGCGCCAGGGCTCATACCAGGGCAGTGGCAGCGACACCGCAGCGCTCGCTTTTGGCGGCCCCGCCCTCGCCTACGCCCCGGGCACTCCGCAGCCGGCCGGCATCAACGCCCTCGCTTTTGCGACCAAGGCTCCGGCGGCGGCGGCGCCGCCAGCCTTCGCCGGCACGGTGTGGGCGCAGGCCTTCGGCGGCTGGACCAACCTCGACGGCGACGGCAACGCGTCGCGCGTCAGCGAGACGATCGGCGGTGTCGTGGCCGGCACCGATGTCCGCGTCGACAATTGGCTGCTCGGCGCCGCGCTCGGCTATTCCCAGTCGAATGCCGATGTCGACGCCGTGGCGAGTTCGTCCGAGGCCAACAGCCTGCTGCTGGCACTCTACGCCGGCACCAGCTCCGGCCCGTGGAACCTGCGCCTCGGCGCCAGCTATGCGTTCAACCAGATCGATGCCGACCGGACCATCGCCTATCCCGGCTACTCGGAGCGGGCGAGCGCGGACTATGACGGCGGCACCGCGCAAGTGTTCGCCGAAGTCGGCTACGGATTCATGTTCCAGTCGGTGGCGCTGGAGCCCTATGCCGGCCTTGCCTGGGTGAACCTGCACACAGACGGCTTCACCGAAAGCGGCTCGGATGCCGGCCTGACGACATCGTCGTCCTCCTCCGGCGTCGGCTACAGCTCGCTCGGCCTGCGGGCGGCCGCCAAGATGGAGCTGAGCGGCAGCACCGTGCTGGAACCCCACGTCTCGCTTGCCTGGCAGCACGCATTCGGCGACACCACGCCGACCGCGCAGTTCGCCTTCATCGACCTGCCGGGGACCAACTTCACGGTCGGCGGCGTACCGCTGGCGGAGAACACCGCGCTCGTCGAAGCCGGCGCTGACTGGCGGCTCAACGCGGCGACGAGCCTCGGCCTGTCCTATCTGGGCCAGTTCGCCGACAGCGCGACCGTCAACGCGATTCAGGCGAACCTGATCTGGCGCTTCTGAAGCAGCAGGGAGTTACAGTCACCCCTTACCCGACCTACCGTCGGTAATGGCTCGGGGGGGCGCCGAGGACGCGCTTGAAGGCGCGGCTGAAGGCGGCCTCCGATTCGTAGCCGAGCCGCTCGGCGGCGAGCGACACCCGCATGCGGTCGCGCTGCAGCCACAGCCGGGCCTGGTGCATGCGCACCCGCAACATGTAGCGCGCCGGAGTCTCCCCGACGATGTCGGCGAAGCGCTTGGCGAAGCCGGAGCGCGATGCGCCCATCACCTTGGCCAGCGCCGCGACGCTCCAATCGTGCTCCGGATTCAGATGGATCGCGGCCAGCACCCGGCCGACATCCGGCTCGCGGACCGCCGCCAGCCAGCCGGTGGCATCGCCGCAGCCATGCTCCACCCAGGAGCGGATGAGGCTCGCCGCCAGCACGTCGGCAAGCCGGGCGAGGATGCCCGCGGCGCCGACGCGATCGAGCTCGGTCTCCCGCGCCATGGCCTGGATGAGATGCGGGATAGCCGGCTCATGCTGTTCGAGGTCGCACGCCCGCATCACCTCCGGCATCAGCTGCGCCAGTGGATGCAGGGCATCGATGTTGAAATGCAGCGAGCCGCAGAACAGCAGGCAGACCTGACCCGTTGGGTGTCCCGTGACCTCGCTCGCACCGCCGCCGCCGCCATCCACCGAGAAGACATTCTCGCAGATCGGCGAACGCTTGCAGGTGCCGGCGACCACCGGCGGCACGCCGGGCGTGCTGGCCAGCACATGCGCGGCGCCGCGCGGCAGGAGGACAGCGTCGCCCGCCTTGAGCTCGAGCCAGTCGCCCTCGCCGCAGCGCAACCAGCACCCCCGATTGGAGACGAAATGCAGGCGCGCCGCCTGCTGCTCCGGGAAGGACAGCGCCCAGGGCTCGGCCATGCGGAAGCGGCTATAATCGACGCCGTCGAGCCGCAGCCCGCGCAGCATTTCGGTGAGCGGGTCGGTCGGGCACGCGGGGGCAGCGGGCACGACACCCGCCTTGGGCGCATCCGATTTTGCAGCGCGAGATTTGGACGATCGATCAAGCATTGGCCACTTTCTAGCATGTAAGCGCCAGGCGATCAGCCCTAATCTTCCGCTCCGAAACAACCCCCTGAGGTTCTCCATGTCCGACTCCACCGCGGCGTCTGCGGACGCCGCCGCAGAGACGGCGCCTGCCGCCTGGCCGGCCGTCGTCTCGCTCTCATTGGGCGTCTTCGCCCTTGTCACCGCCGAGTTCCTGCCCGCCTCCATCCTGACGCCGATGGCGACCGACCTCGGCATCAGCAACGGCCTTGCCGGCCAGGCGGTCACCGCCACCGCCGTCGTCGGCGCCATCGCCGGGCCGGCGATCGTCGTCGGCACCTCGCAATACGACCGGCGCCTCATATTGTGGGGCCTGACGGCGCTGCTCATCGTCTCCAACGCGCTGGCCGCGCTGGCGTCAAACCTGCCGATCCTGCTGTTCTCCCGCATCCTGCTCGGCATCAGCCTCGGCGGCTTCTGGGCGATGTCGGCCGCGCTCGCCATGAGGCTGGTGCCCTATGCTTTGATGCCGCGGGCCATGGCCATCATCTTCACCGGCGTTTCGCTGGCCACCGTCTGCGCCGCTCCGGTCGGCGCCTGGATCGGCGATCGCTGGGGCTGGCGCGTCGCCTTCATCGTCGCCGATGTGGTAGCCGTGGTCGCGTTCGCCGCGCAGCTCATCACGGTGCCGCGCCTGCCGCCGGCGGACAAGGCGACGTTCAGCACCTTCCTGCTGGTGCTCAGGCGGCCGCGGGTGCAGAGCGTGCTCATCATCATCGCGCTCGTGGTCTCCGCGCACTTCGCCGCCTTCACCTATGTCCGCCCGTTCCTGGAGCAGGTGCCGCGCATGGGTGTGGACATGATTTCGCTGGCGCTGCTCGCCTATGGCATTGGCGGCTTCTTCGGCAATCTGGTCGGCGGCTTCCTGGCCGAGCGCAGCGAGCGCACCGCGGTCGTCTTCGCCTCGGGGTTGATCGCCGCCTCGGCGCTGGTGCTGGTGCTGCTCGGCGTCTCGATGGGGCTTTCCGGCACCGCCACCGCACTGTGGGGTTTCGCCTTCGGCGCACTGCCGGTGGGCGTGCAGACCTGGATCACCCGCGCCGCGCCGGACCATGCCGAGAGCGCGGGCGGATTGCTGCTGACGGCATTCCAGATCGCCATCGCCTCGGGCGCGGTGCTCGGCGGCTTCCTGGTCGACGGCTTCGGCCCGCGTGGCCCGATCGGCTATTGCGCGGTTGCGGCTGGGCTGGCGTGCCTCGTCGCCCTTGCCGCGCGCAGCCGCCGCCCGGCGCTCGCCTGAAAGTGTCCCGCCGGAGCGGACTGACCGCGCCGTTCCGGCGAGATCTCGCACATTTTCGCCCCTTTGGCGGCGAAGCATCGGCGGATGGCGAATCACATGGGCCGGTGCAGTTGAGGCGCGATGCGGCATAGCACTCTGGTCCTGAAGCTGCTCGCCCATGAGCTGAGCGTGGGCGTGCGCTCGATGACGCGGTATCAGCTCATCTCGATCGGTCTCGGCGGCGCCGTGCTGCTGGCCTACGGCATCGCCGATGCCGTCGTCGCGCTGCGCGGCTCGGCCGACACGCTGCGTCAATTGCCCTGGCTTTGGGGCAGTGGCCTGCCGACCGTGATGCTGGCGGTCGGTGTACTGGCCGGCCTTGCGATCGGCCGGCTG
This sequence comes from Starkeya sp. ORNL1, assembly GCF_012971745.1. Classification (NCBI taxonomy): domain Bacteria; kingdom Pseudomonadati; phylum Pseudomonadota; class Alphaproteobacteria; order Hyphomicrobiales; family Xanthobacteraceae; genus Starkeya; species Starkeya sp. ORNL1. Next base: position 4,153,867 of record NZ_CP048834.1, on the reverse strand, counting down.
GCGCGCGACCGCGCCTTTGCACCCTTCCTGAAGGCATTGCCGCTCTCGATCGCCAAGCGCCGCGTCATGGCGGCGGTCGCCGCCGCGACATTCGGCATCCCGTTGGCAGCGATGCTCGGCGGCACCGTGTTCCTCGCCTGCATGCTGATCGAAAAGCCCGATCCGCTCAAATGGGCGATCGGCAGCGCGGCTCTCTTCGCCGCCGGCCTCTTTGCCGCCGCGACCTGGCGCGTCCTGCGCAGCGCCGGCCAAGACCACCCGCAAAGGCGGGACGGCGGTACCCGCCGATCGCTACGGCTCGGCTCGATCGATCGCGCCAGGCCCGCCTGGATCGGCATCTGGGCCTGGAAGATACCCGCCGGCGATATCCGGCGCAGCGGCCAGCTGATCGCCGCCATCATCATCTTCACGCTCAGTGTCCTGCTCGCAGCCGGGGCGAGCCTCGCCCAGCGCCAGGCCGCGCCCGCCGCTCTGGCTGCCCTGGTGATCGGCTTCATCGTCTTCATGCTGACGCTGCGCTATCACCCGCTCGGCTCGCCGGTGCTGCGTACCGCGCCCATCGGCTTCACCCGGGCCTGGCTGCGCCTGATGCGCTTGCCGCTGCTGCTGTCGGCCGCGGTCTTCGTGCTGCCCGCGAGCGCGGCATTGGCTGCGGAGCCTGCCGCATGGGCGCTGCCGGTCGCCGGCGGCTTCTGGCTCCTCGTGCTCAATCTCGCTTATGCCGCCTTCGCCGCCCATTTCATGAAGACGCCCTTCCTCGCCGCCTTCAGCTTCATCGCCGCGCTCGGCTACAGCTTCTATGAATCCGTCGAGTATGGCCGGACCATCCTGATCGGCTTTGTCCTGCTCATACTGTGGCTGTGGCACCGTGCGCGCCTGAGGTTCCGCCATGGATAGCGGCAGGGTGCTCGCGATCCGCGCAATGAGCGCCGGCTATGGCGGGCGGCGCATTGTCGCCGACATCGACCTGGAGCTGCGCCGCGGCGAGATCCTTGGCCTGCTCGGCGCCAACGGCTCGGGAAAGTCCACCTTGCTGCGTGCCATCACCGGGCAGATTCCGCGCACCGGCAGTGTCGAGATCAACCACATCGATCTCGCCAAGGCGCCGGAGCGCGCCAAGGCGGCGTTCGGCCTCGCGATCGATGGCGACGACCTGCCGGCCGCTCTGTCCGGCCGGCAGTATCTCGACCTCGTCGCCTCGATCCGCGGCTGCCAGCCGACGGACTGGCCGTTTTCCGATATCCCGGCGCGGCTGGATCTTGCAGCCTGGCTTCATCGGCCGATCGCGGAATACTCGCTCGGCACCCGCGCCAAGATCTCCATCGCGGCGGCGCTCATCGGTTCGCCGCCGCTGCTGATCTTCGATGAATCGCTGAACGGCCTCGATCCGGTCGCCGCCTGGGAGGTCAAGCGCATGATCGCCGATCTCGCCGCGACCGGCCGCCACGCGATCATCGTCTCGACCCACATCGTGGAATCCGTCCCGACGCTCTGCACCCGTGCGGTCCTGCTGGCCGACGGCCGGATCGTCGAGAGCTGGGATGCGGACGACCTCGCCGATTCGTCGAGCGCGCCCGGACAGTTCGAGGCCCGGGTCATGCTCATATTGCGCGCCCGCTCCGCCCGCCCCGAGGCGGTCGGCTAGAGCATTTCCCGATCAGATGGAATCATCTGATCGAAGAGGAATTGCTCCAGCTCATTGATTCCATGGCCGCGCCAGGACCGCACATCGATCCGGGTCGACATGCCGCGTCTCGGATTCCCGTACGAGTGCCCTACATTCACACTCAATGCGGTGGCGCACGGTCGACCAGCCGAGGGGGAAGCAATGACGGACATGCGAATCGAACTGCAGCGGGCGCGCCGGCACCTCGACCTGCTCGAACAGGATGCGACCCATCCGCTGGAATTCCTGGTGCAGAAATCCCCGACGTCGCAGCCCTTGATCCTGCGGCCCGGCTATGGCCTGCGCACCGCGCATTCCGATGTCGAGGTGGAGTATGAGCAGTTGCGCGGCGCCCTGATCGACAGCCTCCGGCGCCGGGTCGACGAGCTCACCCGGCAGCTGACGGACATCGAGCCGGGCTTCACCCTCGAGCAGCTGGAATATGGCGATCAGACCGAGGCGTGACGCATGGTGACCTTCACCTGATTGTCACAAATGCCGCCGATAGGGCCGTTTGTCTGTGAATGATGTAAGATGTGATTAAATTCTGAGTCGTATGGCTGCCTCTCGAAATACTCGGAGGCACCCATGCGTCGTCTCTACCACGCGACGGCAAATACGCTCCGCGGTCTCAGCTTTGCCGCGAAGAGCGAAGCCGCGTTCCGCGAAGAGATCATCCTGCTGGCGATCGCCCTGCCGGTCGGCGTGTTCATCGCTCCCAGCGCCGGGTGGTATGTCGCCATGGTCACCGCGCTGTTCGTGGTGATGGCGGTCGAATTGCTCAATACCGCGGTCGAAAAGCTCGCCGACCACATCACGCCCGAGTGGAACGCGCAGATCGGCATCGTCAAGGACATGGGCTCCGCCGCGGTGTTCGCCACGCTCTGCGCCGCCGGCCTGATATGGCTCGTCGCCCTGCTGGTACGGGCGGGCCTGCTGTGAGCACCCCGGCCCCGCGATTCCGGCCGCTGCCGATCCTGCTGTCGGTCTGCGCCATCGCCGCCTTCGTGCTGCTCACCAATAGCGGCTTCACCCAGCGCATCGCGCTGCTGGTCGAACAGGGCCGGCTCGGCACCATTGTCGGCTATGTCGGCGTCTGGGGATTGTCCGCCCTCGCTCTGCTGGCGGTCGCGTTCCAGCCGTCGCTGCTGATCCGCAGCATCTGGGCGGCGCTGATCGCGCTGACCGCGGCGGTCGGCTTCGCCTTCCACATGGCGAGCGGCAATGAGTTTACCGTCTTCGACGTGATCTCGCTGTGGAACGCCCGCCATGAGGCTGGGCGCGCCGCGGATTTCTACCAGCGGGACATCTACTGGTTCGCCCTCGCCCTCCTCGGCGGCTTTCTCGTGCTGATGCTGACGCCGCGGATCCCGGCACTTGCCCGGCGCCGCTGGCGAGGCGCTCTGGCGCTGATGCCGCTGGTGCCGATCCTCGCCATGGCCGCGATCATCGTGGTGAAGGAAGGCGGCGGCTCGGAGGGCCTGCCGGTGCAGTTCCAGCCGCTTGCGGTCGCCGGTGTCGCCGGCGGCGCGCTCGCCGCCAATCCGCTGCCCGACCGCAAGGACGTGGCCTGGGAGCCGATCGGACCCAAGGTGAAGAAGATCGTCTACCTGGTCGATGAGAGCGTGCGCGGCGACTATATCGACTGGACCCCGGACAATCCCTACACGCCCGAGCTCGCCCGCCTCAAGCCGCAGATCGTCGATTTCGGCCATGCCGCCTCGGGCGGCAATTGCAGCCACTATTCCAATTCGATCCTGCGCTTCGGCCCGGCGCGCTCCGAGATCGGGCGGGACATGCTGAGCCTGCCGACCATCTGGCAATACGCCAAGAAGGCCGGCTACCGCACCGTCTATATTGACGGCCAGGCGGCCTTCAACCGCAACCCCGGCAAGATGCAGAACTTCATGACGACGGAGGAGGCGAAGTCGATCGACAGCTTCCGCCCGCTGCCCGAAGACGTCACCGCTCCCGATCTCGACGACCGGCTGCTGGACATCATCGACACCGAGCTGAAGGGCGACGGCCCGGTCTTCATCTACGCCAACAAGAACGGCGCGCACTTCCCCTATGACAATGCCTATCCCACCGACAAGGCGAAGTTCCACCCGACCATGAGCGAGACCGAGGGGGATACCTCGGAAGGGCGCATCAATTCGTTCCGCAATGCGGTTTCCTGGACCGTCGACCGCATCTTCAAGCGGCTGTTCGCCGAGAACGACCTGAAGGACACCGTGATCATCTACACCTCGGATCACGGCCAGCAATTCAATCCCGGCCATCTCTCGCATTGCACGGTCGAGGATCCCGATCCACGCGAGGGCCTGGTGCCGCTGTTCGCCATCACCCCCGACGCCGCCCTGAAGCAGCGCTTCACCGAGGGCGCCGAGGCCAGCGTCGGCCATGCCACCCACTTCGCCATCGCGCCGACGCTCTACGAGCTGATGGGCTACCGGCCGGTCGACATTGCCACGCGTTACAAAGAGAGCATGTTCTCGCCCGACCGCGAGCAACCGGCCTTCACCACCGGCGACATTTTCGGCCTGTTCGGCAACGACACCCGCTGGCACCCGCTCGATCTGACGAAGAACTATCTCGAGAGCGGGAAATAGGCGCGAACCGTCCTCTCAGGCCCTCATCCCCGGGCTTGACCCGGGGATCCAGACTTCGACCGGGCGCATGCGGGTGGGCTGGATCCCCGGGTCAAGCCCGGGGATGAGGGCGCCGCCATATAGAAAAAATGCCCGGCCCGGACGCGCAACAGGAGGGGAAGCGTCCGGGCCGGAAGTAAGCGCCCGTAGGATCGGTACGCTCAGGAGTTCCGGAGTGCTCTAGGCATTCCAGCGTCGCGAGCGGCGCTTGCCGTGGCCGGCGATCTCCTCGCCGGTCGAGAACGGCAGGCTCTTCAGCACGTCCCAATTGATGTCGGTGCCGAGGCCGGGGCCGGTCGGCACCTTGAGGAAGCCGTCCACCACCTTGATCGGATTGGTGAGCAGCGCGTCGCGCAGCGGATTGTGCGGCGAGGGATCCCATTCGACATGGCCGCGCACATGGGCCGGGATGGCGGCGGCGAAATGCACGTTCGCCACCTGGCCGAGACCGTTGAGGGTGTGCGGCGCCACGATGGTGTTATGGGCGCTGGCGAAGTGCGCCACCTTCACCGCTTCCGAGATGCCGCCGCACTTCACGGCGTCCGGCGTGATGTAGTCGACGCCGCCACGCTCGAACAGATTGCGGACGTCGTAACGGGAATAGACATTGCCGCCCGAGGCGATCGGCACCAGAGCCAGCCGGGTGAGGCGGCCGACATCGTCGTGATGGTTGGCGACGGTGAAGTCGAACGGGTCTTCCATCCAGAAGCACCCGGCCTCGCCAAGCCCGCGCGCGACGCGCACCGCCTCGGCCCAGCTATAGGCGGCATTCATGTCGATCATGATGTCGACGTTCGGCCCGGCGAGCTTGCGGGCGGCCTTCACCACCTCGACGTCGCGCTCGACACCTGCGCCGCCGCGCACCTTGATCGCCCTGTAGCCCTGGTCGAGATAGCTCTTCACCTCGGCGAGCAGATCCTCGAGCGGCTTGTGGCCGAGCACCATGCAGCCAATATAGGCCACCACCTTGTCGACGCCGCCGCCGCCGAGTAGCCGGGCGATCGGCTGGCCGGAGACCTTGCCGAGGATGTCCCACAGCGCGATGTCGATGCCGGAGACGGCGCACACCGCCGAGGAGCCGAGATAGACCGAGCCGTAATAAAGCTTCTCCCAGACGCCCTGGATGTCGAGGGCGTCTTCGCCGAGCGCCATCGGCGCCAGCTTCTCGTCGATGATCGCCTTCACCGCCAGCGGCGCATGCGCGTGATAGGACGAGCCGACGCCGTGCACGCCTTCATCGGTGCGCACCACGACGAGGAGTTCGTCGCGCCGCGTTCCGGTGCCGATGCCGGTCTGCCACACCACATCGAGCGGCGAGGATACGAGATAGGTCTCGATGGCGGTGATCTTCATGGTGTCTCCTTTGGCCCGTCCATGGCCGCATTCCGGTTGGTGACGATGGGGTGGTGATCGTTGCTAATGGGCGTCCGCCTGTGCCGCTTGCGCGAGACGCCGCGCGCGGCCGCGACGCGCCAGCAGCGGCGGAGCGATGAGGCTCACCAGGGTGAAGAGCAGCAGGGTCAGCGCGATCGGCCTGGTGACGAGGACGCTGAGGCTGCCCTCGCCCATGGCCGAGGACTGCACCAGCGACTTCTCCAGCGGATTGCCGAGCACCAACGCCAGGATGAAGGGCGCAGCGGGATAGCCGAACGAGGTGAGGCCGAGCCCGAGGGCGGCGGAGAGGATCACCACCCAGACGCCGAACAGTTCGGCCTGCAGCGAATAGGCGCCGAGCACGCTGACGACGAGGATGCCGGGATAGAGGAAGCAGTAGCGGAACCGCAGCAGCGAGGCGAACAGCGGTGCCAGCGGCAGGTTCAGGATCAGCAGCAGGACGTTGCCGACATAGAAGGAGGCGATCAGGCCCCACACCAGGTTCGGCTGTTCCTTGATCAGCAGCGGACCGGGCTGGATGCCGAACAAGAGGAAGCCGCCGAGCAGGATCGCCGTGGTCGCCGAGCCCGGAATGCCGAGCGCCAACGTCGGGATGAAGGAGCCATTGACCGAGGAGTTGTTGGCGGCTTCCGGTCCGGCGACGCCCTCGATCTGGCCGGTGCCGAGCTTGAGGCCGCGCTTGGCCGCCATGCGGCGCTCGACATCATAGGCGAAGAAGGAGGAGAGCGTGGCGCCGGAGCCTGGCATCAGGCCCATGAAGAAGCCGATCAGCCCGCCGCGCAGGATCGGCATCCAGGAGCGGCGCAGATCCTCCCGCGTCAGCACCATGTCGCGGAAGCGGGCGCGGATCGGCTCGGGCTGGCCGGTGCCGACGGCTTTCAGCACCTCATTGATGGCGAACAGGCCGATGACGACATAGAGGAAATCGATGCCGTCGAGCAGCGGCGCGATGCCGAAGGTGAAGCGCGCCGTCCCGGTCATGGCGTCGATGCCGACGGTGGAGATGACGAGCCCGGCCGCCGCCATGGCGAAGCCCTTGGCGACATTGGCACCGGACAGGCCGACCACGCTTATGATGCCGAACAGCATCAGCGCGAAGGTTTCGGGCGGGCCGAACTTCAGCGCCACTTCGGCCAGTGGCACCAGCAGCACCATGAGGAAGATGATGCTGATGGTGCCGGCGAGGAACGAGGCGATCGCCGCGATGGCGAGCGCCGCGCCGCCGCGCCCGGCCCGCGCCATCTTGTAGCCGTCGAATACGGTCGCCACCGAGCTCGCTTCGCCTGGGGTGGCGACCAGCACGGAGGAGATGGTCCCGCCATATTGCGCGCCGTAATAGATGCCGGCGAGCAGGATCATCGCGGTGAGCGGGCTGAGGCCGAGCGTCAGCGGCAGGAGCAAGGCCACGCCGGTAGACGAGCCAAGGCCCGGCAGCAGCCCGATGATGGTGCCGAGCGTGACGCCGATGGTGCAATAGAGCAGGTTCAGCGGCGTCAGCGCCGATGAAAACCCGCCAAGGATGTCCATCATCGTGTTCATTGGCTCACCATCCCAGTGCTTGCCAGGCGCTGCCCGTGGGCATCGGCACTTCGAACAGCTGGACGAAGAGTAGCCAGCTCAGCAACATGCTGCCGGCGGCCATCAGCGCCGCGGTGAGCAGCCCCTCGCGCTCGAATACGGCGACGCAGACGAAGACCAGCACGCCAAGCATCGGGATCAGCCCGAACACCGGCGCCAGCAGCACGGCCAACACCAGCATGCCGAGGATGCCTGCGACCGTGACCGGCTTGCCGGCGGCCTCGCCCTCATCCTCGCTGAAGTCGCTGAGCGAGAGGACGCCGTCGGTCTCCGCGCCCGCCGGTTCGCCTGCGGCCGCCGTCGCGGTCCGGATCGCCTGCACCTCTTGCCAAGCCCGAACTTCGCGCCACGTCAGATAGGCCGCGATCACCGTGAGTATGATGCCGGTGATGGTCGGCATCAGCCCCGGCCCCACCACCCCATCGGCGATAATGGGGTAGCGGTAGCCATAGGCTAGGACGAAGACACCGACGGCAAGCAGGCCGGCAGCGCAGACGAACTCGCCGGTGAGCAGGCGGCCGAGCGAAGTTGTGGACGATGAAGTCGACGATGAACTCGACATGGTGCCCTCACTTCGTCTTGAGGACCTGTTCGAGCGTCGCCTGCGTCTTCTTCAGATAGGCGTTGAAGTCGTCGCCGCGCCGGAATTGCGCGAACAGATTGTTCTTCGAGACATAGTCCTTGTAGGACTGCGTCTTGGTCCAATCCTCGATGGCATCCGCCCAATAGTCGGCCTGTGCCTTGGTGAGGCCGCCGGCGGCGAACAGCGCGCGATACTGCGCGAACGAGACGTCGACACCCTGTTCCTTGGCGGTCGGGATTTCCGCGAGCGGAGAGGCCGCGTCATAGCGCTGGTCGGAGAAGGCGGCGAGCGGGCGCAGCATCTTCGCCTTCATCTGGCCGATGGTCTCGCTGGGATTGAGGATGGTGAAGTCGATGTCGCCATTGAGCAGCCGCGCCACCGAGTTCGAGCCGGATTCCAGCACTACCGGCTGGAAGGTCACGCCCTGGCTGCGCGCGAACAGGCCGGAGACGATGGCATCGCTCGAGGTGGTCGAGGTGAGGCCGACCTTGAGCTTGCGCTTCTTGGCGTCCGCCACGAGGTCGGCAAGGGTCTTGTAGGGCGCGGCTTCCGCGACCACGAGCAATTGGGAATCGCCGGCGATCTGCGCGATCGGAGTGAAATCGGTCCACTGGAACGGCGGCGGGTCGATCAGCAACGGCAGGGCCACCGCGGCGGTCTCGGAGGCCAGCAGGGTCTGCGGGTCGCTGGCGCGCTGCTTGAGATAATTATAGCCGAGCACGCCATTGCCGCCCGGCCGGTTCTCCACCGAGACATGCACGCCTTCGCGCACCGCCGAGATGCCAGCGGCCATGGCGCGGCCCATCAGATCGCTGCCGCCGCCGGCGGCGAACGGCACCACCATCGAGACGGCGCCCTTCGGCTTGAAGGCGTCCTCGGCCGAGGCGGCCGCGAGGGTGACAAGGGTGAGCGCACCGGCGCAAGCCGCAACGCGCACGGCGTTTCGGAACGAAGCCATTTTCGTTTTCCTCCCAAAGGAAACTGCAAGCGGCGCTTGTGCGCCTTATCTGCATTATGAATTCAGTTTCGCAGGTTCTGGGATGAATGCAACAGTCTTCTTCAGAACAAACAGAAGTAGAATTACGTCATTGCATGGTAAAAGCGAACGTTACCCAGCAACGGCGTCCGCCCCCGGGCTCAACACTACTATACAGTCGCACGTTCGGCTTTCGCCGATTCCGGATTTCCGTTGGATCCTGTGCGTACGGCGTCAACGGACGCGGACGACGCGCACGGACAACTTCACGATCCAACGAATGCCTGCCCACGGACGCCGAGCCTTCCCCAACAGAGAAGTCTCCAGACAACGTTATCTCGTCAAGACAACGCTGTCTAATGGATTAACGACGATGCTCGCAAGGGGAAACGCTGCGGAGGTCGGGGGGTTAATTCAGTGGCCGTAGCGACGCCCGGCCTCGATGGCGAGGCCGGTGCCGACCGAGCCGAAGGTGTCGCCGTCCACCACGCGCGCGCCCGGCGCGGCGGCGACGATGGCGCTGTGCACATGCGGCAGCCGCGTCGAGCCGCCGGTCATGAACACGGCGTCGATGTCCTTGATGCCGAGCCCAGCCTGCTTCAGGCAGATCTCGACCCGGGCTGCGATGCGCCGGGCGAGCTCGCTGGTGTGGCGCACCAAAGCGGGACCATCGATGTGGACCTCCAGCTGCGGCTCCAGCCAGGTGAGGTCGACCACGGTTTCTCCGGTGCTGGAGAGCGCGATCTTTGCCTCTTCGGCTTGCATCGCCAGCGTGTGGCCGCGCTGCTCGCTCACCACCCGGATCAGCCGCTCGACCAGAGCGGGCCTGGCCGCCTCGCGCCGCACTTCCTGCAATTCGCGCAGCGTGCGCGCATTATAGAGCCGGTTGATGCTCGACCAGTTGGCAAGCTCATGGAAATAGCCGCTCGGCACGTCGCGGCCGGCGCGCTTCATCGGTGAGCGATAGCCGAGCAGCGGCATCAGTTCGCCGAGGCTGAGCAGCCGGTCGAAATCGGTGCCGCCGATGCGCACGCCGTCATTGGCGAGGATGTCGCCGGCGCGGTCCTCCTTGTTGTGACGCTCCGGGCTGAGGCGCACGATCGAGAAGTCCGAGGTGCCGCCACCGATATCGGCGATCAGCGCGATCTCCTCGCGCCTCACCTGTTGCTCATAATCGAACGCCGCGGCGATCGGCTCGAACTGGCACGACACTTCGGCAAAGCCGATCTTGTGCGCCACTTCGCGCAGCACTTCCTCGGCGCGGGCATTGGCGCGCTCGTCATCATCGACGAAGAACACCGGCCGGCCGAGCACCACCGCTTCCAGCGGGCGCCCGGTCTCGGCTTCCGAGCGCTTCTTCACCTTGGCGAGGAAATCGCCGATCACGTCGCGAAAGCCGATGGCGGCGCGCCCGATCTGTGTCTTCTCCTCCATCAGCGGACTGCCGAGCACCGATTTCAACGAGCGCATCAGCCGCCCGTCATAGCCGTCGACATAGCGCCCCATCGCCGCCCGGCCGATCGAGGCGGCGCCGTCGCGGCCATAGAACACCGCGCTCGGCACCGTCACCTTGTCGCCTTCGAGCGCGGCCAGCCGCGGCCCGGCCGGCGTCGCGACGCCGAGCGTGGTGTTGGAGGTTCCGAAATCGAGGCCGCAGGCAATCATGGCAAGGCTCTCAGCAAGAACGGGGCCGCGGCGTTTGCAACAGCAATGTGGCCGCAATCGCACAAGTCCGACGACTTATGCGGTGCCGTTCATGTCGTGCTGTTGTCGTGATGGACAAAAGCCGGCTCAGTGCGTTGTGGACGCCGGCACGCGCGACCGGCATAAGGCTCCTCGATCGGCATTTGGCGGGATGAATGCCGTGCGCGACGACCCGCCTTGGCGCGGGGCTCGCCGTGCCATCAATGGAATTGGCTCGCATGGATCTGGTATCCGCCGGACTGCCGCTGATCGGAATGTGGCAGTTCGTCTTTCTCGGCGTGATCGCGTTTCTCGGGGCGGTCGTCGGCGGCCTCAGCAGCTTCGGCGCCGGCCTCCTGGTCACGCCGTTCCTGGTGCCGATCGTCGGCATCAAGGGCGTGGTGCCGGTGATGGCGGTGGCCATGACCTTCGGCAACCTGTCGCGCATCTGGGTCTATCGCCACGAGATCCAGGCGCGCCCGATATTCCAGATCCTGGTTCCCGCCATGCCGGGCGTGGTGCTCGGCGCCTTTCTCAACGACCTGCTGCCGCGCGCCGCGCTCGGCCTCGCGCTCGGCCTGTTCCTCATCGCCTCGATCCCGTTGCGCCGCTACCTCGCGCGCCACCGCATCACCCCGACGCCGCGGGCGATCATCGGCGGCTCGCTGGCCTTCGGCCTCATCTCCGGCGCCATGCCGGGCGGCGGCGTGGTGGTGCTGCCGCTTTTGCTCGGCATCGGCCTGAAGGGCGGCGGGCTGGTCGGCACCGACGCGGCGATCGGCGTCTGCGTCAACATCGCCAAGGTCATACTGTTCGGCGCCTTCTCGCTGCTCGATAGCGAACTGGTGGTCGGCGGCCTGCTCATCGGCCTGTGCATGATCCCCGGCGCCTATGCGGCGCGCTGGCTGCTCCAGCGCATCAACCTGACCGCGCACACCGTGCTGGTCGAATTGCTGGTGCTGTTCAGCGGCGCCTCCTTCATCTGGGCGGCGATGTTTCCGTAGCTTTCCGGTTCGCGCCACTTGCACCGCGAAGATATGCGGGTATATACACGCACCATGAGCGATTGCTATTGCACCTTGCTGCGGACCGCGGCGCGGAAAGTCACCGGCCTCTATGACGAGGCGCTGGCGCCGCTCGGCATCAATATCGCGCAGTTCAGCCTGTTGCGTCGCATCGCGCGCAACGCGCCGATCTCGCTGACCGAACTCGGCAAGCTGTGCGAACTCGACCGCTCCACGGTCGGGCGCAACACCAAGCTGCTGGAACGCATGGGCTTGGTGACCACCGTGCCGAGCCGTGACCAGCGCGAAGCTGCGCTGGTGCTCACCGAGCGCGGCGAAGCGCTGCTCCGCGATGGCGCCGGCCCGTGGGAACAGACCCAGGCCTCGATCGAGGCCGCGCTCGGCGGCAATTCCCAGCAACTGAAATCCCTGCTCCACGCGCTGTAATTTTTCGCTTACCCAAGGGTATATACCCGTAGATCAGGTCGGACGACACGGGTCGCCGCCAGAAGGACCAAGCCGCATGGACGCTGCCGCACGCCCGATCTCCTTCTCCAATCGCCTCGCCGCGAACCTGCGGGCGCGCAACATCCATTATGGCTGGGCCGTCATTGCCACCACCTTCCTCACCATGCTGGCCACCGCAGGCGCGATGGGCTCCGCCGGCGTCATGATCGGCCCGCTCCAGCAGGAGTTCGGCTGGAGCAATGCCGACATCTCCTCGGCCCTGGCGGTGCGCCTCGTGCTGTACGGACTGATGGGCCCATTCGCCGCCGCCTTCATGAACCGCTTCGGCGTCCGCAAGGTGGTCACTGCGGCGCTCATCATGATCTCCGCCGGCCTGCTCGGCTCGCTTCTCATGCGCGAGGTCTGGCAGCTGGTGCTGCTCTGGGGCGTCATTGTCGGGCTCGGCACCGGGACCACGGCGCTGGTGCTCGGCGCCACGGTCGCGACGCGCTGGTTCTCGGCCCGCCGCGGCCTCGTCGTCGGCATGCTCACCGCCAGCAACGCCACCGGCCAATTGATCTTCCTGCCCTTGCTGGCGAGCCTTTCCACCACGCTGGGCTGGCGCGCCGCGCTCATCTTCGTGCTGGCGGTGCTGATGCTGGCGCTGGCGCTGGTCACGCTGCTGATGCGCAACTATCCGAGCGATGTCGGCCTGCCCGCCTATGGCGACACTTCGCTGTTGCCGCCCCCGGCGCAGCAGCACGGCCTCGGCACGCTGCTGATGTCGCCTCTGGTCGCGCTGCGCGAAGCGGCCGGCACCCATACGTTCTGGGTGCTGTTCCTCACCTTCTACGTCTGCGGGCTCAGCACCAACGGCCTGATCCAGACCCACTGGATCTCGTTGTGCGGCGATTTCGGCGTGCCGCCGGTCGGCGCCGCCAGCATGCTCGCGGTGATCGGCGTGTTCGACTTCGCCGGCACCATCGCCTCCGGCTGGCTGTCCGACCGCTACGACAATCGCTGGCTGCTCTTCATGTTCTACAGCCTGCGCGGCCTGTCGCTGATCTATCTGCCGTTCTCGGACTTCAATTTCTACGCGCTGTCGATCTTCGCGGTGTTCTACGGGCTCGACTGGGTGGCGACGGTGCCACCGACCGTCAAGCTCGCCGCCGAGCGCTTCGGCCGCGAGCGCGCCAGCCTCACCTTCGGCTGGATCTTCGCCGGCCATCAGCTCGGCGCGGCGACGGCGGCGTTCGGCGCCGGCGCCACCCGCACCGAGTTCGCCACCTATCTGCCGGCGCTCTATGTTGCCGGTACCTTTTGCCTGTTCGCGGCGCTGCTGGTGATGACGCTGGGCCGCCGCGCCAACCCGACACCCGCAGCCGCGTGACGTTGAAAAGGAGGAGCATCCGATGCCGCTCGCCCGTATCGACCTGCCCGCCACCGCCTCCACTGAGTATGGCCGGGCCGTCGCCGATGTCGTCTATGAGGCGATGATCGCGACGCTGAACGCGCCGAAGGACGACCGCTTCCAGATCGTCTCCCGGCGCACGCCCGACGAACTCATCATCGACCCGTCCTATCTCGGCATTGAGCGCAGCGCGGAGGCGCTGATCGTCCAGCTCACGCTGAACGAGGGACGCACCGTCGAGATGAAGCAGGCCTTCTACAAGGCTCTCGCCGACGGCCTGCACGAGCGGGTCGGCCTGCGCCGCGAGGACGTCTTCATCAACCTCGTCGAGGTGAAGAAGGAGAACTGGTCGTTCGGCAACGGCATCGCGCAATATGCGTGAGGGGTAATGAGCCACGTCATCCTGAGGTGCGAGCGCAGCGAGCCTCGAAGGATGCTGAAGCCGTGCAACGGCCGTCGCCGACGAGCATCCTTCGAGGCTCGGCCTGCGGCCGAGCACCTCAGGATGACGTGGTGCGGTGGGCCTACCCGCCCGCCGCCTCGCGCTCGGCGCGGGTGCGCTCGAGGAAGGTGATCAGCGAGACGCTGGCGCCGAGGATATGGTCTCGGGTCAGCAGCGCCGCCTTCTCGGCGTCCCGCTCGATACAGGCCTGCAATATGCCCTCATGCTCGCGCCGGGCTCGGGCCATGCCGTCGGTCAGCACCAGTTGGGCGCGCAGATAGCGGTCGACGCGGTCGAGCGCGCCGCTGATGGTCTGCAGATAATAGGGCCGCCCCGCCGCCTCATAGAGGCTGTAATGGAAGCGGCGATTGAGTTCGCCCCAATGCGATGAATCGGGTTCGGTGGAGAAGGCGCCGGCGTAGCGCTTGGCATTCTCCAGCGCCTCGTCCGACATCCGCGCCACCGAATAGCGCAGCACTTCCGGCTCCAGCAGTGCGCGGAACTCGAAAATCTCGCGGATCTCCTCGGTCGACAGGGTAGTGACGACGGCACCACGATAGCGCTGGGTCGAGACCAGGCCCTGCTCCTCCAGGCGCGTGAGCGCCTCGCGCACCGGGATGCGGCTGACATTGAACATGCGGGCGATGTGGTCCTGCCGCAGCACCTGGCCCTCGGTGACGTCGCCCTTGGCGATCGCCTCGCGCAGGGCGTCGAAGATCACGTCGGAGGCCGACGCCATCTGCGCGATGTCCGTTGCCTTCACCTTCACGCCCGTCTCCCGGAACCGTCCGACCCGTTCAGCACCTGGCTGATTCGCCGCCGGATCTATCACACAGCCTGCAATTCCAACGCCCGCCGCGCCAGCGGATGCGGCGGGCCGTAAAAACGCAACCTGTTGGAAAAAGGATATTGCAAATTGGATCCAAAAAATAGATGCTCCTTGCGTCGCCGGATGGCGTCCAATTGAACAGCGCCGACGACTGCTCAAGAAATCAACACCTTCCTCCAGAGGAGAGCCGTTATGGCTAAGGGATTCGGCGTTCTCGCCGCCGCGGTATTGACCCTCGCGGCCGCCATGCCCGCCCAGGCAGACAAGCTCGACGACATCATCGCTTCCGGTACGCTGCGCTGCGCCGTGGTGCTGGACTTCCCGCCCATGGGTTCGCGCGATGCCAGCAACAATCCGATCGGCTTCGACGTCGACTACTGCAACGACCTGGCGAAAGTGCTCGGCGTGAAGGCGGAGATCGTCGAGACGCCGTTCCCGGATCGCATTCCGGCGCTGGTCTCCGGCCGCGTCGATATCGGCGTCGCCTCGACCTCCGACACGCTGGAGCGCGCCAAGACCGCCGGCTTCACCATCCCCTACTTCGCCTTCAAGATGGTCATCCTCACCAAGGAAGGCCTCGGCCTCGACACCTATGACAAGCTGAAGGGCCGCAAGACCGGCTCCGTCTCCGGCACCTTCGAGGCGCTGGCGCTGGAGAAGGACGTCAAGGCATGGGGCGGCGGCACCACCTTCCGCGGCTACCAGAACCAGGCCGACGTGTTCCTCGCGCTCGCCCAGGGCCAGATCGAGGCCACCGTCGTCACCTCCACCGTCGCCGCGGCGATCGTGAAGGAAGGCAAGTACAAGGGCCTCGCCATGACCGGCGACGCGCCCTACGACATCGACTACGTCGCGCTGATCGCGCTGCGGCAGGACCAGGGCCTGATCAATTACCTGAACCTGTTCATCAACCAGCAGGTCCGCACCGGCCGCTACAAGGCGCTCTACGACAAGTGGATCGGCCTCGGCAGCCCGCCGAACCTGACCGTTCCCGGCGTCTATCGCTGAGCTGCTCGACGCAGCTGCCCCCTCTCCCCGGCGGGGAGAGGGATGGGGTGAGGGTTGCGCCCGAACACTGCACGCTCCCTCCCCCTCACCCTACCCTCTCCCCCGCGGGGGAGAGGGCTTCGTCTCACGGCCTGACGAGCAAGCACGAGCGATGAACTACACCTTCCATTGGCTGCCGGCGTTCCGGGCTTTGCCGGACATGCTGTGGGGCGCGCTGGTGACACTTGAGGTCGCCGTGCTCTCCATGGTGCTCGGCGTGTTCTTCGCCGTGCTGCTGGCGCTGGCCAGCCGCTCGGAATACCGGGTGCTGCGCGCCATTGCCACCAGCTGGGTCGAGCTCGCCCGCAACACGCCGGCGCTGTTCCAGATCTACATGGCCTATTTCGGCCTAGGCTCGTTCGGCATCCATCTCGACAGTTTCCCCGCGCTGCTCGCCGGCATCACCTTCAACAATGCCGGCTATCTCGCCGAGACCTTCCGCGGCGGCCTGCGTGCGGTGCCGGATACCCAGATCCGCGCGGCGCGCTCGCTTGGCATGGGGCCGATCCAGGCGTTCCGGCTGATCGTCATGCCGCAGCTGTTCCGCGTCGTCTTCTATCCGATGACCAACCAGATGGTCTGGGCGATCCTGATGACCTCGCTCGGCGTCGTCGTCGGGCTGAACAACGATCTCACCGGCGTGACCCAGGAGCTGAACGTCCGCTCCTTCCGCACCTTCGAGTATTTCGCCCTCGCCGCGGTCATCTATTACCTGATCGCCAAATTCGTCACGCTGTCGGCCCGCCTGATGGCGTGGCGGCTGTTCCGTTACTGAGGAGGGCTGGCCGATGTTCTCTTCGCTCATCGACACGTCCTTCTCGCTGAACGACCTGTGGTTCATGCTGAAGGGCGCCGGCATGACGCTCGCCGTCACCTTCTGGGCGGTGCTGGCCGGCACGCTGCTCGGCGTCGCGTTTGGCGTCGCCCGCGCCACCTCGCCCTGGTGGCTCAATGCCCCGATCGGCTTCGTGCTCGACATCTTCCGCTCGATACCGCTGCTGATCCAGCTGGTGCTGGCCAACGCCTTCAAGTCGATCATCGGCCTGAACTGGTCGCCCTTCACCGTGGGCTGCGTGGTGCTGGCGCTCTATATGTCGGCCTACTGCACCGAGATCGTGCGCTCCGGCTTCCTCGCCGTTCCGCTCACGACCCGGCGCGCGGCGCGCTCGCTCGGCCTCAGCTATCGGCAGGACCTGACCGAGATCGTCTTCCCCATCGCGCTGCGGGTCGCCTTGCCGAGCTGGATCGGCCTGACGCTCGGCGTGATGAAGGACACCGCCATGGTGTGGTGGATCGGCATCGTCGAATTGCTGCGCTCCTCGCAGGTGATCGTCACCCGCATCCAGGAGCCGCTGCTGGTGCTGTCCATCGCCGGGCTGATCTATTTCCTGATGAGCTTCCCCATTGCCCGCCTCGGGGCGCGGCTGGAGAAGCGCTGGCGCGAAAACGACTGAGAACCCGCAATGTCAATCGATATCCACGACGTCCATAAATCCTTCGGCTCGCTCGAAGTGATCAAGGGCGTGACCATGAAGGTCGACAAGGGCGAGGTGGTCTCCGTGATCGGCGGCTCCGGCTCCGGCAAGTCGACGCTGCTGATGTGCATCAACGGCCTCGAGCCGATCAATGCCGGCCGCATCGTCGTCGACGGCACCGATGTCCATGGCCGCGGCACTGATCTCAACCGGCTGCGCCGCAAGATCGGCATCGTCTTCCAGCAGTGGAACGCCTTCCCGCATCTGACCGTGCTGGAGAACGTCATGCTTGCCCCGCGCAAGGTGCTGGGCAAGAGCCGGGCCGAGGCCGAGGCCATCGGCGTGGAGAAGCTGACCCATGTCGGCCTCGCCGAGAAGCTGAAGGTCTATCCTTCCAAGCTGTCCGGCGGCCAGCAGCAGCGCATGGCAATCGCCCGTGCGCTCGCCATGTCGCCGGACTACATGCTGTTCGACGAGGTGACCTCGGCGCTCGACCCGCAACTGGTCGGCGAGGTGCTCGACACCATGCGCCTGCTCTCCTCCGAGGGCATGACCATGATCGTCGTCACCCATGAGATCGCCTTCGCCCGCGAAGTCTCGAACCGCGTCGCCTTCTTCCACAAGGGCCGAATCCACGAGATCGGCCCACCGGGACAGGTGATCGGCAATCCGCAGCAGCCGGAAACCATCGGCTTCCTCAAATCCGTCCTGTGAAGACGACCTAAACGCTCAAAGCACCAAACGTCTAAGAAGGAGAAGAACCATGTGGACAGGTGTCCTTCCTGCCGTCACCGCCAAGTTCAAGGAAGACGATACGCTCGACCACAAGGAGATGGAGCGCTGCTTCGCCTTCCAGCTCGAGGCCGGCGTCGACGGTCTGATCGTCAACGGCTCGCTCGGCGAGGGCCCGATGCTCTCCCATGACGAGCGGCTCGACGTGCTGAAGCTCGCCCGCACCGTCGCCGGCAAGAAGCCGGTGCTGATGACCATCGCCGATTCCGCCACCCGCGACATGGCCGAGCTCGGCCGCCGCTCCGCGCAGGCCGGTGCCGACGGCCTGATGGTGGTGCCGAGCCTCGTCTACCACACCAATCCCAAGGAGACGGTGGCGACGCTGCGCGCGGTCGCCGAGGCCGCCGACCTGCCGGTGATGATCTATTCCAACCGGCTCGCCTACCGCGTCGACGTCACCGTCGACGTGATGGAGGAGCTGGCCTCCGACAAGCGCTTCGTGGCGATCAAGGAATCCTCCGACGACATCCGCCGCACGCTGGAGATCTTCCACCGGCTCGGCGACCGCTACGACGTCTTCACCGGCGTCGACAACCTCGCCTTCGAGGCGCTCACCGTCGGCGCGGTCGGCTGGGTGGCTGGCCTCGTCATCGCCTTCCCGCACGAGACGGTCGCCATCTACCAGCTGATCAAGGCCAAGCGCTATGACGAGGCGCTCGCCATCTATCGCTGGTTCCGCCCGCTGCTCGATCTCGATGTGTCGACCTATCTGGTGCAGAACCTGAAGCTGGTCGAGGCGCTGGTGATCGGCACCACCGAGCGCGTGCGCGCCCCGCGTTTGCCGCTGGAAGGCGAGCAGCGCGCCATGGTCGAGCGCATCGTGCGCGAGTCCCTCGCCACCCGCCCGACCCTCGCCAAGGCGGCGTGAGGCCGGCTCCGTCATACGCAGAACCTTCTTCCCTCATCCCCGGGCTTGACCCGGGGACCCAGGGGACCGGGCGCGTCCGGCCCAAGTCTGGGTGGCCGGGGAAAGCCGAGGCTGTTGCCTCGGCGTCTCTCCGGGAACGGCGACCGGCGGTCGCCTTTGCCCGGCCATGAGGGATGGTGAGGTAGCTTTGAGTGCAATGAACCCTACGCAGGACGAAATCGCCATCGTCGGGGCCGGCATTGTCGGCCTCGCGATCGCGTTCCATCTGCAGCGCGAGGGCCGCAAGGTGCGGCTCGTCGAGCGCGGTGGCGTGGCCGAAGGCGCGAGCTACGGCAATGCCGGCGCCTTCGCCTTTTCCGATGTGCTGCCGCTCGCTTCCCCCGGCATGCTGCGCAAGGCGCCGAAATGGCTGTTCGACCCGCTCGGCCCGCTGTCGATTCCACCCGGCTATCTGCCCTCGATCGCGCCGTGGCTGCTGCGCTTCTGGCGCGCCAGCCTGCCGGACCGCTACCGCGCCAGCATCGCCGCGCAGAGCGAGCTGATGCGGCTGTCGTCACGTGCCATGGACGGCATGATCGCGGGCGCTGATCTGTCGGACCATGTGCGCCGTGACGGCAATCTCCAGCTCTATGAAAGCGACACCGAGTTTCGCGCCTCGCTGCCGGGCTGGGAGGCCCGCGAGCAGGAGGGCATCCCGTTCGAGCACGTGCGCGGCCAGCGCCTCGCCGAGCTTCAGCCGGGGCTGTCGCCGCGCTTCATCATCGGCAGCTTTACCCCGCATTGGCAGACGGTGAGCGATCCCTATCGCTTCGCCCTCGCTCTGTTCGATCGCGTCATGGCGCAGGGCGCGCGGATCGTGCGCGGCGATGTTACCGAGGTGGCCCCGGCGGAGGGCGGCGTCTCGCTGCGCCTGAGCGACGGCACCTCGAGCAAGGCCAGCGCGGCGGTGATCGCTGCCGGCGCCTGGTCGCGTGCGCTCAGCACGCGGCTGGGCGATGACATCCCGCTGGAAACCGAGCGCGGCTACAACACCACGCTGCCGCCCGGCGCCTTCGAACTGCACCGCCAGCTGACCTTCGGCGGCCACGGCTTCGTCGTCACCCCGCTTTCCACTGGCATCCGAGTCGGCGGCGCGGTCGAGCTCGGCGGCCTCAAGCGCCCGCCGAACTTTGCCCGCTCCGAGATCATGCTGAAGAAGGCGGCGAGCTTCCTGCCGGGGCTGAAGACCGACGGCGGCAAGCAATGGATGGGCTTCCGCCCCTCATTGCCCGACACGCTTCCGGTGATCGGCACCTCCAGCGCATCGAACCGTATCGTCTATGCTTTCGGCCACGGCCATTCCGGCCTGACCCAGAGCGCGGCGACGGCGCAGCTGGTCACCGACCTGGTGGCGGGCCGGCCGTCCGAAATCTCGCTCGACCCGTTCCGGCCCGACCGCTTCTGACATGTGAGAGTCCCCCATGGCGCGACACAGCTTCTTCTGCATAGACGGCCACACCTGCGGCAACCCGGTGCGCCTCGTCGCCGGTGGGGGGCCGAACCTCAATGGCGCCAACATGATCGAGAAGCGGGCGCACTTCCTCGCCGAATATGACTGGATCCGCACCGGCCTCATGTTCGAGCCGCGCGGCCACGACATGATGTCCGGCTCCATCCTCTACCCGCCGACCCGGCCGGATTGCGACGTCGCCATATTGTTCATCGAGACCTCGGGCTGCCTGCCGATGTGCGGGCACGGCACCATCGGCACCGTGACCATGGCGATCGAGCACGGCCTCGTCACCCCGAAGACACCGGGCACGCTGCGCCTCGACACCCCCGCCGGCCTCGTCATCGCGCAGTACCGGCAGGAGGGCCAATATGTGGAGGAGGTCCGCATCACCAATGTGCCGGCCTTCGTGCATTCCCGCGGCCTGACGGCAGAGTGCCCCGGCCTCGGCGAGGTCACGGTCGACGTCTCCTATGGCGGCAATTTCTACGCCATCGTCGAGGCGCAGGAGCATTATCGCGACATGGCGGACTTCACCGCCGGCGAGCTGATCGGCATGAGCGGCGCGCTGCGCCGCGCGCTCAACGAGAAGTACGAGTTCGTGCATCCGGAAAAGCCGGAAATACGCGGCCTCTCGCATATCCTCTGGACCGGCGCGCCGAAGCACCCGGAAGCCGACGCCCGCAATGCGGTGTTCTATGGCGACAAGGCGATCGACCGCTCGCCCTGCGGCACCGGCACCTCGGCGCGCATCGCGCACTGGGCGGCGAAAGGCAGGTTGAGCGTCGGCGACGACTTCATCCATGAGAGCATCATCGGCTCGCTGTTCAAGGGCCGCGTCGAGGGTGCGGCGAAGGTCGGCGAGCACGACGCCGTCATCCCCTCGATCGGCGGCTGGGCCCGCATGACCGGCTACAACACCATCTTCATCGACGACCGCGACCCCTTCGCGCGCGGCTTCGTGGTGGTCTGAGGAGCAATGCAATGAAGATCACCGGCATCAAGGCGTGGAAGGTCGGCCTGCCGCTCAAGGAAGGCCGCTACAACTGGTCGAACGGCAATTTCGTCGAGGTGTTCGATTCCACCGTCGTCGCCGTGGAGACCGATGCCGGCATCACCGGCTATGCCGAGTGCTGCCCGCTCGGCTCGGCGTATCTTCCGGCCTATGCACACGGCGTGCGCGCCGGGCTGGAGGAGATCGGACCGAAGGTGATCGGCCTCGATCCCACCGACCTCAATGTGCTGAACCGGCACATGGATTCGGTGCTGCGCGGCCATCCTTACGTGAAGGCGCCGATCGACATCGCCTGCTGGGATATCCTCGGCAAGGCGACGGGGCTGCCGGTGTACAAGCTGCTCGGCGGCGCGGCGCAGGAGAAGGTCGCACTCTATCGCGCCATCTCGCAGGAAGCCCCCGAGGTGATGGCGAAGAAGATCGCCGGCTACAAATCCGAGGGCTACACCAAGTTCCAGCTCAAGGTCGGCGGCGACGCCGACATGGATATCCTGCGCATCCGCGAGACCCGCGGCATCCTCGATGCCGGCGACATACTGGTCGCCGATGCCAATACCGGCTGGACCCGCGCCGAGGCGGCGCGCATCGCGGCCTCCGTGGCCGACCTCGACGTCTATATCGAGCAGCCTTGCCCGACCTATGACGAGTGCGTCTCGGTGCGCCGCCGTACCGTGCGCCCCTTCGTGCTCGATGAGGTGATCGACGGCGTCGGCACGCTGATGAAGGCGCTGGCCGACGACGCCATGGACGTCATCAACCTGAAGATCTCCAAGGTCGGCGGCCTGACCAAGGCGCGGCTGATGCGCGACATCTGCGTCGCCTCCGGCACACCGATGACCATCGAGGACACCTGGGGCGGCGACATCGTCACCGCCACCATCGCCCATCTCGCCCGCTCGACGCCGGAGGAGTTCTCCTTCTCCGCCACCGACTTCAACAGCTACGGCACGGTCGATATCGCCACCGGGGCGCCCAAGCGTGTCGACGGCTTCATGACCGCGCCTGACGCCCCCGGCCTCGGCATCACGCCGATCTTCGACGTGCTGGGCGATCCGGTCGTGGTGATCTGACTTCCTTCTCCCCGACGGGGAGAAGGTGGCTGGCGCAGCCAGCCGGATGAGGGGTGGGTGACTGCAAGTCCCCCTCACCCCAACCCTCTCCCCGTCGGGGAGAGGGAGTGGTTTCTCCTCTCGACGAGGTATCCGCCATGCGCTCCTCAAAGGTCATCCATGTCGTCGGCTGCCACGCCGAGGGTGAGGTCGGCGACGTCATCGTCGGTGGCGTCGCGCCGCCGCCGGGCGACACCATCTGGGCGCAGTCGCGCTTCATCGCTGCCGACAACAGCTTGCGCAACTTCGTGCTGCAGGAACCCCGCGGCGGTGTGTTCCGCCATGTGAACCTGCTGGTGCCGCCGAAGGACCCCAAGGCCGTGATGGGCTGGATCATCATGGAGCCGGAGGACACCCCTCCGATGTCCGGCTCCAATTCGATCTGCGTCTCCACCGTGCTGCTCGACACCGGCATCGTGCCGATGGTCGAGCCGGAGACCCACATGGTGCTGGAGGCACCAGGCGGGCTGATCGAGGCCACCGCCTATTGCAAGGACGGCAAGGCCGAGCGCATCCGCATCAGGAACCACCCCTCCTTCGCCGACAAGCTCGACGCCAGGCTGGAGCTGGAAGGCCACGGCACGCTGACCGTCGACACCGCCTATGGCGGCGACAGCTTCTGCATCGTCGACGCCCATGCGCTGGGCTTTGCCATCAAGCCGGACGAGGCCAAGGACTTCGCCGATCTCGGCATGAAGATCGTGAAGGCGGCGAACCAGCAGCTCGGCTTCCAGCATCCCACCAATGCCGACTGGTCGCATATCTCCTTCTGCCAGTTCGCCGCCCCGCTCATCGACGATGACGGCGTGCCTTCGGGCGCCAATGCGGTGGCGATCCGCCCCGGCAAGATCGACCGCTCGCCCTGCGGCACCGGCTGCTCGGCCCGCATGGCGGTGCTGCACGCCAAAGGCGTACTGAAAGTCGGCGACCGCTTCGTCGGCCGCTCCATCATCGGCTCGCGCTTCGACTGCCGTGTCGAGGCGGAGACCACGCTCGGCGGCCGCCCGGCCATCGTACCTTCCATCATGGGCCGCGCCTGGGTGACCCATACCGCGCAGCTGATGGTCGATCCCACCGACCCGTGGCCGACCGGCTATCGGCTGACCGACACCTGGCCGCTCTGGCAAGGCTAGAGCGTCACCAGAGCATTGCTGACGTTGCGGCAGATCAATGCCAGGTCTATTTCGATAGACGAGGTTGGCCTTGATCATGTCGGACGGAGGCAGCCATGCTGGCGAACGTGAAGAGCATCCTCATCGGGATCACCTATGACACCGGGGAGGTGGACAAGACCTCGTCGGCTCTGCCCTACGGCCTGTCGCTGGCGCGCCAGGCCAACGCGCATATCACCGCGCAATCGGCTTCCGTGCGGGTCACGGTGCCGCACAGCCTCGTCAGCAATCTCTCGGCAGGTCTGGCGAGCGCGGAGAACCGCCGGCTCGATGCCCTCGCCAAGGCGGCGAGCGAGACCGCGCGCGGCGCCGCCACCGAGGCGGGCCTCATCTGCACCACCGAGCACCTGCAGCTCTCCTATGCCGATCTGGTCGAGAGCTTCGTGGCGCGGGCGCGGCTGAACGATCTTGCCGTGCTCGATTCCGAGCGCAGCCCGCTCTCCGCCGATCGCGGCCTGATCGAGGCCGCGCTGTTCGAATCCGGCCGCCCGGTCATCGTCGTGCCGCATGGCGTAACGGAATTCGCCGCCCGGCGCGTCCTCGTCGCCTGGGATGGCAGCGCCCGGGCTTCGCGGGCCGTTCACGACGCCCTGCCCTTCCTGAAAGCGGCCGACCATGTCGAGATCGTCCGCGTCACCGGCGAGAAGGATCTGAGCGGCGCGATCTCCGGCGCGGAGGTGGTCCCGTATCTGGAGACCCATGAGGTGCGCGCCACGATGACGAGCCTCGCAGCCGAGGGCGGCGACGTCGCCGAGACGTTGCGGCGCCATGCAACGGACGGCGCATTCGACATGATCGTCATGGGCGCCTTCGTGCATTCCTGGATGCGCCAGATGGTGCTCGGCGGCGTCACCCGCTCGCTGCTCGATGCCAGTCCGGTGCCGCTGTTCCTGTCCTATTGAGACTCACGCCTCCGGCACCAATACCGCCGCGCCCTGGAGCCGGCCGTCGCGCAGATCGGCGAGCGCCTCATTGGCGCGGCCGAGCGGATAGCGCACCGTCTCGATGCGCAACCCGACCGTCGGCGCGAGGCCGAGGAATTCGGTGGCGTCCTGGCGCGTCAGGTTCGCCACCGAGCGCACCTGCCGCTCTTCCCATAGCAGGGCGTAGGGGAAGGCCGGGATGTCGCTCATATGGATGCCGCCGCACACCACGCGCCCGCCCTTGCGCACCACCTTGAGCGCCGCCGGCACCAGGGCGCCCACCGGGGCGAAGATGATGGCGGCGTCGAGCGGCTCCGGCGCGGGCTGGTCCGAGCCGCCGGCCCAGGCGGCGCCGAGCGTGCGCGCAAAGGCCTGCGCCGCCTCGTCCCCCGGACGGGTGAAAGCGTGGACCCGACGTCCCTGGCGGATGCAGACCTGCGCGATGATGTGGGCGGCGGCGCCGAAGCCATAGAGCCCGATGGCCCTGCCCTCGCCGGCGAGCTTCAGGCTGCGCCAGCCGATCAGGCCGGCACACAGCAGGGGCGCCAGCGCCACCGGATCGGCGGCGTCATCGAGCCGGAAGGCGTAGCTGGCCCCGGCGATGGCGTGCGAGGCATAGCCGCCATCGCGCGTATAGCCGGTGAACAGCGGATCGTCGCAGAGGTTCTCCTGGCCACCGGTGCAATACGGGCAGTGGCCGCAGGTGCGCCCGAGCCAGGGTATGCCGACCCGCTGGCCGATGGCAAAGCCGCGGACGAACGGCCCGATGGCGTCGATCCGCCCGACGATCTCATGGCCCGGCACGATCGGCAGGCGCGGGTGCGGCAGCTCGCCATCGACCACATGCAGATCGGTGCGGCAGACACCGCAGGCTTCGACCCTTATGCGCAGCTGCCCCGCCTCCGGCACGGGGTCGGCGCGCTCCTCGCGCTCCAGCGCCGCGCGTGGTCGCCTCAACACCATTGCGTGCATCGCCGCGGCCTCCCCAGCTGCCGGCCTCGCCCGGCAGGGAACACTCGATTGGACAGGGTAACGCCATGCGCTCCCTTGATGTCGATCAAGCGCGGCGTACCGTAAAGCCCTGAAAGCATCCGCGCACATCTGCCGCGACGCCGGACGCTTCTCAGGCGCGGCCAGTAGTCCTAGAGATAGCGGGCACCGGTCGCGGAGTGATGAAGTGGGCGCCTTGCCGGATAAGGCTTGGGAATTGCAGGCCGACGATGAACTGGAGGCGGCAACCGATCTCGCCGTCATCCTGCTCGACGAGGCCTGCCGCGTCGTCGCATGGAATGGTGATACCGCGAGCCTGACGGACGGCGACCGCGCCGCGATGATCGGCAGCGACGGTTTCGGCAACGATGCCAGGGCCGGCCAGCAGAGCCGCCACAGCTCCATTGTCCTCACCCGAGGCGACGGCACCAGCTTCATCGCCCGTCGGACCGTCGCGCCGATGCTCGGCGATGATGGCCGCATCAATGGCTTCGTCGTCGTCATCCGCGACGTGTCGCAGCAGCTCGGTGCCTCGGCGCGGCTGAAGGCGCGGGAAGCGCATCTGCGCTCGATCCTGGAGACCGTCCCGGACGCCATGATCGTGATCGACGAAGCCGGCCTGATGCAGTCCTTCAGCGCCGCGGCGCGCCGGCTGTTCGGCTATGCGCCGGACGACGTCATCGGCCGCAATGTCAGCATGCTGATGCCGGCGCCCTATCGCGAGCAGCATGATGGCTATATTGGCCGCTACCTCTCCACCGGCGAGCGCCGCATCATCGGCATCGGCCGCGTGGTGGTGGGCCAGCGCAAGGACGGTTCGACCTTCCCGATGGAACTTTCGGTCGGCGAGATGCGCTCGTCCGGGGCGCGTTTCTTCACCGGCTTCATCCGCGATCTCACCGAGCGCCAGGAAACCGAGGCCCGGCTGCAGGAGCTGCAGTCGGAACTGGTGCACATGTCGCGCTTCACCGCGCTCGGCGAGATGGCCTCCGCCCTCGCCCATGAGATCAACCAGCCGCTCACCGCCATCGCCAATTACCTGAAGGGCTGCCGGCGCCTTCTCGAACAGAGCGAGCGGCCGAATCCCGAGCTGCTGCGCGACGCCGTCAACGAGGCCGCCGACCAGGCGCTGCGCGCGGGCCAGATCATCCGCCATCTGCGCGACTTCGTGGCGCGCGGCGAGAGCGAGCATCGGGTGGAGAGCCTCTCGCGGCTGGTGCAGGAAGCCGCCGCGCTCGCCCTCGTCGGCGCCAAGGAACGCGGCATCCGCGTCGCCTTCCGCCTGGCATCCGAACCGGATGTCGTCTTCGCCGACCGCATCCAGATCCAGCAAGTGCTGCTGAACCTGATCCGCAACGCCATCGAGGCGATGGAGGCCACCAGCATCCGCGAGCTCACGATCGCCACCGCGCCGGCAGGCGGCGCTATGGTGGAGGTGAGCGTCGCCGACACCGGTCCCGGCATCGATCCGGGCATCGCCTCGCAATTGTTCCGGCCCTTCATCACCACCAAGCCTCACGGCATGGGCGTCGGCCTGTCGATCTGCCGGACCATCGTCGAGGCCCATGGCGGCAGGCTCTGGACCGAGCCGAACCCGGGTGGCGGCACCGTCTTCCGCTTCACGCTGCGTACGGCAGCGCACGGGCCTGCCGACGAGGATGCGCATCATGTCGAATGACCTGATCGTGCACGTTGTCGATGACGACATCGCCGTGCGCCGCTCGCTCGCCTTCCTGTTCGCAACCGCGGGGATTCCGGCGCGGCTGCACGAATCGGCGCTGGCCTTTCTCGACGCCGCGCCGGACGATGCCTTCGGCTGCATCCTGACCGACATCCGCATGCCCGGCATGGACGGGCTGGAGCTGCAGCGCCGGCTCCGGCAGCGCGGCAACACCATGCCGGTGATCGTCATGACCGGCCATGGCGACGTGCCGCTGGCGGTGACGGCGATGAAGGAAGGCGCCGCCGACTTCATCGAGAAGCCGTTCGACGATGACGCCATCATCGATGCGGTGCGCGCCGCCCTCGAACGCCAGAGCCAGGACCGCGACCGCAAGGAAGCCGTCGAGGCTGTGGCGCAACGCGTCGGTTCGCTGTCCGAGCGCGAGCATCAGGTATTGCTCGGCCTGATCGAGGGCCATTCCAACAAGGTGATCGCGCAGAATCTGTCGATCAGCCCACGCACCGTCGAGATCTACCGCGCCAATCTGATGACCAAGATGCAGGCCTCCAGCCTCTCCAAGCTGGTGCGCATGGCGCTGACGGCAGGGATCGGCTCCGATCCGGTTTGAGCGACATCAAGTCGCCCGGACATTGAAGAGCCTATGGATGAGCATGGCTCATTCCCGGGCCCGGTCAAATCCCGATGCCGCCCCTTCCTGGACCAGTCCTGGTGATCGACGACGACGTGGCAGTGCGCCGCGCGCTGAAATTCGCGCTCGAGACCGAAGGCCTCGACGTGCGCCTCTATAGCGGCCCGGCCGAGCTGCTTGACGAAGTGGCGCTGCCGGCTGCGGGATGCCTCGTCGTCGACTACAGCATGCCGGCGATGAACGGCATCGAGATGGTGGCGGCCCTCCATCATCGGCACGTCGTCCTCCCCGTCATACTCATCGCCGCCCGTGTCGACACCGAGCTACGCGCCCGCGCCGCCCGCGCCGGCATAGACCGCGTGCTGGAAAAGCCGCTCTCCGACGGCGCCCTGATCGACAGCATCCGCAGCGCCCTGACGGCGCAAGGGTAGGAACCGGCTCAAACAGGACCTCATGCTGAGATAGCCCTGATCGACCTACGGGATTCCCCTTAAGGGCTTTCCCTCAGCGTCGAACCGGAATTTCGAGAGCCCCGGCAGCGCGTTACCCATTACGCATCGCTCCCGAGGCAATCGACGAGGCTCCGATGCAGACCGCGCTCACGGCAATCGATCGCACCTTCTCCATGCCCATCGCGACGGAGAACGCCGCACCGCAACCGCGCTTCGCCGCGGAAGCCGCCGGCATCGGCGCGACCCGCTCCTTCGCCAAGGACGAGGAGATTTATGCCGAGGGCGATCCGGCCACGCGCTATTACAAGCTGATCTCCGGCGTGGTGCGCACCTGCAAGCTGCTCACCGATGGTCGCCGCCAGATCGAGGCATTCCACGTCGCCGGCGAGATCTTCGGCATCGAGCGCAGCGCGGAGCATCGGTTCTCGGCCGAGGCGGTGAGTCCGGTGACCGTCATCGCCTATCGCCGCTGTCCGCTCGAAGTGCTCGCTTCGAGCGACGGCCCGCTGGCCCGCCAGATCGTCGCCACGGCGTTGCTCAATCTGGAGCGGGCGCAGGAGCACGCGGTCCTGCTCGGCCGCAAATCGGCGATGGAGAAGGTGGCGACCTTCCTGCTCGACATGGCGGAGCGGGTCCATCATCACGACGACGCGTTTGACGCCATCGAGTTGCCGATGGCGCGCAGTGACATCGCCGACTATCTCGGCCTCACCATCGAGACCGTGTCGCGCACGCTGACCCAACTCGAACGCGACGCCGTCATCGCGCTCCCCGCCGCCCGCCGCAACATCGTGCTGCGCAACAAGGCAGCGCTGCGGCGCCTGAATGCGTAAGGCTGCGCCCTTTCCATCAGGCGCTCGAGCGACCAGATGATTCCTTAAGCCCGATCCGGCTATAGAGACCGGGGTCCGTACCAAACCCGGCCTGCGGGATGAATGACGATCTGGCGTTCCGGCTTGCTCTTGCGCTCGCCATCGGCCTGGTGGTCGGCGTCGAGCGCGGCTGGCGCGAACGCAAGGCCGAGCCCGGCAGCCGCACCGCCGGTGTGCGCACCTATGCACTGATCGGCCTGCTCGGCGGCGTATTCGGCGCGCTCGGCACCGCGACGTCGACGCCCCTGTTGATCGGGCCTGGCTTCGTCGGCTTCGTCCTCGTCTTCGCCTGGTTCAAGCGTGCCGAGGCAGAGCAGGACCGTGATTTCAGCATCACCGGGACCGTGGCGGCGATGCTGGTCTTCGGGCTTGGCGCCTTTGCGGTGGTCGGCGACATGCAACTCGCCGCAGCCGCGGGCATCGGCACCGCCGCGGTGCTGGCGAGCCGGGAATATCTGCACGGCGTCCTCAGGCACCTGACCTGGCTCGAATTGCGCTCCGCGCTGCTGCTGCTCGGCATGACCGCGATCGTGCTGCCGCTGCTGCCGGATCGCCCGCTCGACCCGCTCGGCGCCATCAACCCGCGCGAGATCTGGCTGTTCACCATCTTCGTCGCCGGCTTGTCCTATGCCGGCTACATCGCGATGCGGGTGCTCGGTCCGGAGAAGGGCATACTCGTTACCGGAGTGACGGGCGGCCTCGTGTCCTCGACCGCGATTGCCGTCGCCTTCGCCCGTCGCGCCGTGGACGGCGAAGACGCGGGCCGGCTGGTCGCCGGCGCGGCAGCCGCCGGCGCGGTTTCCCTGCTCCGGGTGATGGCGCTGGTCGGCACCATCGTGCCGTCCCTCGGTTTGCAGCTGGCACCGGTCGCGATTATCGCCGCGGCGGCCTTCTGCGTTCCGGCCTTCCTCGCTCTGCGCCGTCCGGCACCGGACCAGGCCGGCAAGACGGAGCTCGGCAACCCGTTCGACCTCATGCCGGTGCTCGGTTTCGCAGCGCTGCTGGCCGCTGTCATGCTGCTGACGGCATGGGCGACGCAGCAGCTCGGCAGCGCCGGTCTCTATCCGCTGGCGGCGCTCTCCGGGCTGGTCGATGTCGACGCCGTCGCGCTCTCCACCGCCCGCCTTGCCGGCGGCAGCCTCGATCTCGGCGTCGCCACCGTGGCGATCCTGCTCGCTCTGGCGTCGAATGCGGTGGCGCGGCTGGTCTATGCCGCGCTCATCGAACGCGGGCCGTTCGCGCTGCGCTATGCCGCCGTCACGCTCGGTGCTCTCGCCGTGGGTGCGGCGGCGGCGGCGCTGACGGGCACGCTGCTGTTCTGAGAGACGAAGACGAAATAGAACCATGTCATCCTGAGGTGCCGCGAAGCGGCCTCGAAGGATATCCATCCCCGATCGCCGTCTTCTGCTTGAACATCCTTCGAGGCTCGCTGCGCTCGCACCTCAGGATGATGTGGAATCACCGCGGGTTCCTTGCCGCGTAGGACTTCTCCGACTTCAGCCGCGCGCGCCAGATGCCCTGGTCGACGAGGTCGGCGATCACTTCGGCCATCACCCGGGCGACGCCGTCGCTGCCGCGCATGTTCATGGTGCGCTGGGAGACCACGACGGAAAGCCGCCAGGACGGCGTCGGGTCGATTATGGGAATGGCGATCATCTCGCCGCGCTCGATCTCGGTCGCAAAGGCGAAGTGCGGCATCACTGTGTTGTATTGCGACGAGCGCACCAATTGGGCGATGGCCGGCAGGCTGTCGCAATCCATCGCCCTGGCCTCGACATTGTGCCGGGCGGCGAGCTGCTCCAGCACGATGCGCGCCACGTTCGGCCGCGCCGGCAGCACCATGGGCAGATCGAACAGCTCGGCGAACGGGATGGAGGTGAGCTCCGCCAGCGGGCTCCCAGTGGGGACGAACAGCATCAGGTCCTCGACCATCATCTCGGTCCAGGCCACGTGCTCGAACGCCTTGTGGTCATAGAGCAGCGCGACGTCGAGCCGGCCGACCTGCACCAGCTCGTCGAGGTAGCCGGTCATCGCCTCGACGATATGCAGCTGGATGTTCGGCAGCCGTTCGGCGATCGCCTTGAACAGGTGCAGCGACAGCCCGCGGCAGGCCGAGGTCGGCAAGCCCACCGAGACCCGCCCCGCCGGGCTCGCCGATCGCGAGCGCACCGCTTCCTTGGCGCGGTCGGCCTCCTGGATGATGCGGCGCGAATGATCGCAGAACTGCATGCCGAGATCGGTGAGCGTCACGCCGCGGGCGTGGCGCACGAACAGATCGACGCCCAGTTCGTCTTCCAGCGTCCTGATCTGCTGGCTGAGCGAAGGCTGCGCGACGCGCAGCATCTCCGCGGCGCGCGAGAAGTTCCCGCAATCGGCGATCTGCACGAAATAGCGAAGTTGTCGGAGATCCATCAGCGGCCGTCATGTCCTGATCTTCGGTCATGGTGGCGGCATGCCTGCTTTTGTCAACTGCTATCAAATTGTGCAATCTGCTTATTCTATAAGCATTTGTTTTATCAATGCATTGATATAACACGATAATTCAGCCTATAGGGTCGATCAAAGCTGCCTATAGTTCTGATCAATAGTAAATTCCTATGGGATGGATTGGAATTCCGTCTTTGTTTGCCTGGCCCGGAAATGCCTATCGTCGGGTCCGCCGGATGGATGAAGCCAAGCGCACCCGCCGCAAGTGCGGCGCATCCAGGCGCGGCATACTGAGGGAATAGGAAAACCGAAAGGCAGTTTTCGCGCGGCCGCGCTCGTGGCCGCGACCGCCATTGCTTTGCGTCGTGCCAGTCATTCGGGCGCGGCGCCGTTCACAGGACAGGTACATCGCATGAGCCAGCGCATCGTCGATCTCAGCGTCGCCATTGAAGACAACATGCCGGCGCACAAGCTCTTCCAGCGCCCGGTCATCACAACGCATCTGAGCCACGAGAAGTCGAAGGCGTTCGATCTCGGCGTACCCGGCGACGCCATGACCTTCCAGACCAATTTCATCGCCATGCTCGACCATGTCGGCACCCATGTGGACGCTTTCCGCCATGTGAAGCCGGACGGCGCACCGATCGACGAGATGCCGCTCGACCTGTTCATGGGCAAGGCGGTGTGCTTCGACCTGCGCCACATCCCCGATCTCGGCGATATCGAGGCCGCCGACATGGAGGCGGCCGAGGCGAAGTCCGGCGTCAAGGTCGATGGCCACATCGTGCTGCTGTGCACCGGTTTCCACGCCCGCAACTATCCGAGCCTCGATTCGGTGTGGAAGAACCCGCTGCTCACCGTCGGCGCCACCCGGTGGCTGCATGAGCGCGGCTCGCGCATGCATGGCGTCGAGGGTCCCTCCACCGACAAGCCGACCGACAACATCTTCGCCCAGCATCGGCTGTGCCGCGATCTCGGTATCAGCCATTGGGAATGGCTGATGAATCTGGAGGAGCTGATCGGCAAGGGCGAGTTCCAGTTCTTCGGCGTGCCGCTGAAGTTCAAAGGCGGCTCGGGCTCGCCGGTGCGCGCCTTCGCGCTGCTGCCGAACTGACGGAACCCAGATGTCGGCCGGGTTCGACCACAGGACGGCGAGCGAGCTCAGGGCGCTGGTTGCGTCCCGGCAGGTTTCGCCGGTCGAACTCACCCGGCGCGCGCTGGACGCCGCCGAGGCGACGCAATCGACGCTCAACGCCTTCTGTTTCCTCATGCCTGACGAAGCCATGGCCGCCGCCCGGCAAGCGGAAGACGCCCTCATGCATGGACTCCCGCTCGGGCCCCTGCACGGTCTGCCGTTCTCCGCCAAGGACCTGATGGCGGTCGCCGGCAAGCCTTATGCCTCCGGCTCCCGCGCCATGGCGGACAACATCGCGACGGTGGACGCGCCCGCGGTGGAGCGGGCAAAGGCAGCTGGCGCCATCCTGATCGGCAAGACCACCACCAGCGAATTCGGCTGCAAGCCGGTCGGCGACAGCCCGCTCACCGGCATAACCCGCAACCCCTGGAATCCCGCCAAGACCCCCGGCGGCTCCAGCGCCGGCGCGGCCGCCTCGGTCGCTGCCGGTGTCACGCCTTTTGCGCTGGGCACCGATGGCGGCGGCTCGATCCGTATTCCCTGCGCCTTCACCGGCCTCGCCGGCATCAAGGGCCAGTTCGGCCGCGTGCCGGTCTGGCCGACCTCGGCGACGCCGACGCTCGCCCATGTCGGGCCGATCGCCCGCAACATCGCGGATGCGGCGCTGCTGTTCAGCGCCATCGCCGGCTACGACCCGCGCGACCCGTTCAGCGTCGCCGGCAAGGTGCCGGACGTGCTCGCCGCCACTGCGGAACCCATCGACGGCATGCGCATCGCCTGGAGCCCGACGCTCGGCTATGCCCGCCCGGACCCCGACGTGCTGCGCGTCGCCGAAGGCGTGGTGCGCGCTCTGGAAGATCGCGGCGCCGCCATCGAAGAGGTCGATGCCGTGTTCGCCGCCGACCCCGCGGACATGTGGATCGCCGAATTCTATGCCGGCGTCGGCACCCGGCTGCGCGAGGTCGTGGAACAGCGGCGCGAATTGCTCGATCCCTCAGTCGCCACCGTGCTCGACGCCGCCTTGGCACAGGAGATGCGCGCCTATTACGAGACGGTGTTCCGCCGCTACGCGCTACGCGAGGAGATGCGGCGCTTCTTCGAGCGCTACGACGCGCTGGTCTCGCCGGTGCTGCCCGTCACCTCGCTCGATGCCGGCGTCGACATGCCCGCTCACCTCTCAGACCGCAATCTGGTGAGCTGGGTGTTCTACACCTACCCGTTCAACCTCACCGGCCAGCCGGCCGCGTCGGTCTGCGCCGGCCTTGCCGCCGACGGCATGCCGGTCGGCCTGCAGATTGTTGGCCGCTCGCTTGCAGAGGCGGATGTGGTGCGCCTCGCCGCCGCTATCGAGCGGGCGCGCCCCCCGGTCAGCCTGGTGCCGCCGGCCTTCCGCTCTTCCGATCCCGTCCGCTCTCTCAACGAGGCCCTCTCATGAGTACTCCCGAGACCTTCATGCGCCGTGCCATCGAGATCAGCCGCGACAAGATGAGGGCGGACGGCTCGGCGCCGTTCGGCTGCGTCATCGTCAAGGATGGCGTCATCGTCGGCGAGGGCGTCAACAACGTCGTCAATAATCATGACGCAACGTCCCACGGCGAGGTCGAAGCAATCCGCGACGCCGGCCGCAATCTGAAGACGTGGGATCTCAGTGGTTGCGACCTCTATACGACATGTGAGCCGTGCGAGATGTGCGTCGCCTCGATGTTCTGGGCGAAGATCGGCCGCATGTACTACGCCAACACGCTGAAGGATTGCGCCGAGATCGGCTTCAAGCTGGAGCCGCTGACGACGATGGTACGCAGCGATCTACACGATCGCACGCTTCCGGCACAGCGCTTGCTTGAGGGCGAGGCCCGCGCGGTTCTCGACGAGTGGGCGTCCACGCCTGGTTTCGAACCCTTCCAGTGACCACCGGCCGGCGCATGCACCCGGCCCCACCAACCAACAAGACCGCTTCCAGATGGAGATGACGACATGACCCCGCCGGATGAGCCGATCACCGATTTTCGCGCCCTTCTGCATCCGATGAACCGCCGCCGCCTGCTGCAGGGCGCGGCCGGCCTCGCCGGCGCCGCCGCACTCGGCAGCTCGCTGCCCGAGCCCGCTTATGCGCAGGACAAGGTGCTGAACCTGCTCTCCTGGCCCGGTCACGCCGACCCGGCGGTGGTGAAGCCGTTCGAGGACAAGTACGGCGTCAAGGTCGTCGCCAAGGAATATGTCGGCGGCGAGCCGATGCTGGCGCTGATGAACCAGTCGCCCCCCGGCTCGTTCGACGTGGTGCTCGCCGATGCCGAATATATCGGCATGCTGAAGGAAGGCGGCTTCATCGACAAGCTGAACCCGGCGGATTATTCCTTCGCCGACTATTGGCCGGAGTTCCAGAAATTCGAGCCGCACTGGCCCGGCGGCGAGCTCTATTCGGTGCTGATCCGCTTCGGCTATCTCGGCATCGCCTATCGCACCGACGTGCTCACGGAAGCCGACGTGAAGTCCTACAAGGTGCTGTGGGATCCGAAGATCAAGGGTAAGCTCGGCTTCTTCGACTGGTACTTGCCGACCATGGGCTGCCTCAGCCTCTATAACGGCAACAAGCCGCCCTTCGACATCTCCGACGCCGCCTTCGGCAAGCTGAAGGAGACACTGTTCTCGCTGAAGCCGCAGGCCAGCGGCTTCTATTCGATGGCCGACCAGTTCTCCATGCTGACCAACGGCACCGCTGCCGCCATTCCCGGCGTCGGCGACTGGGTGGTGCTGCTCTTGCAGAAGAACGGCGTGCCGGTTTCCGCCACCGTGCCGGACGAAGGCGGCATCCAGTGGACCGAGTCCATGTCGATCGTCTCCTCCTCGCCGAAGAAGGACCTCGCCAAGGCTTTCATCCAGTACATGTCCTCGGCCGAAGGCCAGGTGCGCTCGGCGCACATGCCGGCCTATTGGGCCTCCATCCCCAACAAGAAGGGCTGGGAGCTGCTCAACAAGGACTTCCCGGCCGACGCCAAGGCGCTCCGCCACACCTTCGACGCCCGCAACGTCATGGACGAGTACAAGGACGGCAAGATCTTCATCCGCAAGACCCCGGTGAAGCAGAGCATCGAAGCCTGGAACGACGTCTGGTCCGAATTCAAGGCGATGTGACAGCGTCCTGGGTGCCGATAACTCCCTCTCCCCGACGGGGAGAGGGTTGGGGTGAGGGGGTCTTCGCGGCTTCCCGGCCGGGCTCCCCCTCACCGACCCGCTTCGCGGGCCACCTCTCCCCAATGGGGAGAGGGAAGTACGGGGCCGCACACTAAGAACGCAGGCGGCCGTGTGCCGCCCGCCGCTTCCACCGGACGCTTCAAGCAGGGTTCATATCAGTGACGTCGCCTACGGACGCCGTGTCCGCTCCATCGACGCCGCCGGGCACACGCCGCGCCACCGGCGCGCGCTTCGCCGTGTTCTGGGGCGCGCCGCCGCTCATCTGGCAGCTGGCCTTCTTCCTGGTGCCGCTCGGCTTCCTGGTGGCGATGACCTTCTGGTCGGTGAAGAACTTCCGGCTGGCGCCGGATTCCACGCTGGCCAACTGGATCTTCATCCTCAATGCCGGCTTCTTCCGCAGCGCCTATGTCTACACTTTCTGGCTCTCCGCTTTGACCGCGGTGCTCGCCAGCCTGATCGCCTTCCCCGCGGCCTATACACTCGCCTACAAGGTGAGCCCCGCGACGCGGCGCTTCATGATCTTCATGCTGGTGGTGCCGTTCTTCACCTCCTACCCGGTCCGCATCTACTCGACGCAGATCTTCTTCAGCCCGCAGGGCATCATCAATACCGTGCTGACCCCGCTCGGCCTCGGCCCGCTCCAGGTGCTGAACACCGCGACCGGAACGATAGTCGGCTACATGGTGCTGGTGCTGCCGCTGGTAGTACTGCTGCAGACCTTCGCGCTCTCCAACGTGCCGCGCATCCTCATCGAGGCGGCGCACAATCTCGGCTGCGGCCGGCTGCGCACCATCCTCACCGTCATCATCCCCTCGGCCCGGATCGGGCTGATCGTCGCCGGCACCTTCGCCTTCGTGCTGGCATTCGGCGACTATGTCGCCCCGGTCTATCTCGGCGGCTCGAAGCCGCCGACGCTGAGCATCCTCATCGCCGACCAGGTGAAGTCCGGCAATAACTGGCCGCGTGCCTCGGTGGTCGCGGTGACGATGATCGTGACGCTGATGACGGTGATGCTGGTCATGCTCGGCCTCGCTTACGGCAAGCGGGGGGCGAAGCGATGAGCGGCGCCGTGCTCCGCCGAGGCATGCTGGTCGCCTATACCATCCTGGTGTTCGGCTTCATCTTCGCCCCGATCGTCTCGACCATCGTGTTCTCGTTCAACGCCGACCGCTTCCCCAGCCTGCCCTGGGGCGGCTTCAGCCTGCAATGGTACGAGGCGATCTTCGCCGACGACACCATCAAGCGCGGCCTGATGAACAGCCTGACCGTGGCCGGCGCCACCGCACTGATCGCCACCTTCCTCGGCTTCGCCGCCGCCTATGTCGACTACCGCTACCGCTTCATCGGCAAGTCGGCCTATCTCGCGCTGGTCGCGCTGCCGCCGACCGTGCCGGTGGTGATCCTCGGCGTCGCCATGCTCACCTTCGAGGGCCGCGTCGGCCTGTCGGGGACGATAACCGGAATCATTGTCGGCCATGTCGTCCTGAGCGCGCCGTTCGCCATGGCGCTGGTGCGGATGCGCCTCGCCGATCTCGACCCTGACATCGAGCGCGCCGCCTGGAATCTCGGCGCCACGCCCTGGGCGACGATGTTCGGCGTGATCGTGCCGTTTTGCCTGCCGGCGATCCTCGCGAGCCTGTTCCTCACCGCGGCGGTGTCGTTCGACGAATTCATGATCGCCTGGTTCGTCTCCGGCCTCAACGAAACGCTCCCGGTGCGCGTGCTCGCCATGCTGCAGGGCCAGGTGAGCCCGCGCATCAACGCCATCGGCGCCGTGGTGTTCGGCGTCAGCATCACCCTCGTCGTGCTGGCGCAAATGCTGATCGGCCGCCGCCTCGGGCGCACAGCCAAGGAAGGATGAGACCCATGGCCGCTCCCATGATCGAGATCGACCGTGTCGCCAAGCACTATGACAACCACGTCGCGGTGGCCGAGGTGTCCTTCGTCATCGAGAAGGGCGAGTTCATCGCGCTGATGGGTCCTTCCGGCTGCGGCAAGACCACGACGCTGCGCATGATCGCCGGGCTCGACCAGCCGACCTCCGGCGAGATCCGGCTGTGGGGCCGGCGGCTGAACGAGGACGCGCCGTGGGAGCGCGACGCGCCGCTGGTGTGGCAGAGCTACGCGCTCTTCCCGTTCCTGTCGGTGCGCAAGAATGTCGAGTTCGGCCTGAAGCAGCGCGGCCTGCCCGCGCCCGAGCGCCGCAAGAAGTCCGACGAATGGCTGGAGCGGCTCGGCATTTCCGCCTTCGCCGAGCGCGGCGTCGACCAACTGTCCGGCGGCCAGCGCCAGCGCGTCGCCTTGGCTCGGGCGCTGGCGCTCGAACCCGAAATGCTGCTGCTCGACGAGCCGCTCAGCGCGCTCGACCCGCATTTGCGGGTGCGCATGCAGGCGGAGCTGGTGCGCCTCCATCGCGAGCTCGGCATCACCTTCATCTGCGTGACGCACAGCCATTCCGAGGCCTTCGCCATGGCCGACCGCGTCGTCATCATGAATGAGGGCCGGGTGCAGCAGATCGGCAGGCCGCAGGAGATCTATCGCCGCGCCGCCAACCGCTTCGTCGCCGAATTCGTCGGCGGCAACAATATCCTCTCCGGCACCGCCAGGGTGGACGGCGAAGCGATCGAACTGGCCGGCGCGTTCGGCACGGTGCGCGCGCC
Organism: Starkeya sp. ORNL1; assembly: GCF_012971745.1. NCBI lineage: Bacteria > Pseudomonadati > Pseudomonadota > Alphaproteobacteria > Hyphomicrobiales > Xanthobacteraceae > Starkeya > Starkeya sp. ORNL1. The sequence continues at coordinate 4,115,272 of NZ_CP048834.1, read as the reverse complement.
ACTGCCCGAGGGCCGCACCATCGCCAGCGGCGAGGCGGCCACGCTGGTCGTCGCCGCCGACCGCATCGAGCTGGCGGAAGTCCGCAACGGCACCGGTAACGAGGTCGCCGGGCGCATCGCCACGCTCGAATTCGTCGGCTCCACCGTCACCGTGTTCCTGGAGACCGACGGCGGCGGTGAATTGCGCGTGCAGCGCCCGCTGCACGACATCGAGAACACCCCGCTCAGCGTCGGCCAGCCGGTCGTCGCCCGCTGGTCGCCCAGCCTAGGCTTCTTCCTGCCGGGGTGATTGCTTTTTCCTTCCCGCCTGAACTTGCCGGAAATCATGGAGTGAATCCGATGTCGATCTTCATTCGCGGCGCCACCGTGCTCGCCATGGGCGGCGCGCAGGGGTCGGTACCCTTCGTCGGCGACGTGCATGTCGAGGGCGAGCGCATCAAGGCCATCGGCACCGGCCTGCCGGTTCCGGAGGGCGCGGAGATCATCGACGGCACAGGCAAGCTGGTGATGCCGGGCCTGATCAACGCCCATCTGCATTCCGGCGAAGCGCTCTACAAGGGGCGCTACGACAACATGCCGCTCGAGATCTGGATGCTTTATTCCTATCCGATCCTCGGCGCCAAGGCGCTCAGCGAGCGCATGATCTATCTGCGCTCCATGGTGGTCGCCATCGAGTCGCTGAAGACCGGCGTCACCTGCCTCACCGACGATATATTCGAGGCGCCGCGGCAGACCCTTGGTCAGCTTGGCGCGGCGGTCGCCGCCTATGACGATGCCGGCATCCGCGCCACCGTCTCCGGCCATGTGATGGATCGCGATTTCCTCGATTCCATCCCCTATTCGCGCGAGCACGTGCCGGCTGAGCTCCAGGCCGAGGTGGCCAAGCTCGTCCCGCCGACCACGGCCGAATACATCGCCTTCGCCAAGGAGGCTTATGCCGCCTTCCATGGCCGCTCGGGCCGCATCCGCTTCATGCTGGCACCCTCGGCGCCGCAGCGCTGCACGCCGGAGCTGATGCAGGCGGCCAACGAGTTGGCACTCGAATGGCAAGTGCCGTTCCACACCCACATCGTCGAGACCAAGGTGCAGGGCGTCACCGGGCCGGCGCTCTATGGCAAGACGCTGATGCGCTACATGGCCGATCTCGGCCTGATGCATCCCGGCGTCACCATCGCCCACTCGATCTGGGTGACTGAGGACGACATCGCGCTGATGGGCGAGGCCGGTGTCTCCATCGTCCACAACACCATCTCCAACCAGAAGCTGGGAGCCGGCGTTGCGCCGGTGCGCAAGCTTCTGGAGGCGGGTGTAAACGTCGCGCTCGGCTCGGACGGCATCTGCTCCAACGACACGCCGCGCATGTTCGACGTGATGCATGCCTGCGGCCTGATCCACAAGGTGACGACGCCGGACTACAAGCAATGGCTCAGCGCCGCCGAGGTGCTGCACGCCTGCACGCTGGCCGGCGCGAAGAGCGCGATGATCGGCCATGAGACCGGCTCGCTGGAGGCCGGCAAGAAGGCGGACTTGCTGATCCTCAATCTCGACACGGTGAGCTTCACGCCACGCAACGACATCCTCAACCACCTCGTCTATTGCGAGAACGGCTCGTCGATCGAAAAGGTGATGGTGAATGGCGAGATCGTCGTGGCGGACGGCAAGCTGACAAAGATCGACGAGGCCGCGCTGCTCGCCGAATTGCGCGCGTTGATGCCGGAGTTCAACGCCTATCACTCCGGCGTCGAGGCCAGGAACCGTGCCTTCGAACCCTATTTCGACGCCATCCATCGCCGCTGCAACAGCCAGGATCTCGGCGTGCATCGCCTGATCGGCAACTCCGACATGTGGCCGGCGTGAGAGTGATTGACATGCCCCAGTCTTCCGTCCGCATCGCCGACCTCACCTGGTACGACTTCGCCGCACGAGTGAAGGACGATCCGATCGTCTTCCTGCCGACCGGCTCGGTCGAGCAGCACGGCCCGCATCTGCCGCTGTTCACCGACGTGATCCTGCCGGTCGCGGTGGCCGAGGCGGTGGCCGCAAAGCTCGGCGGCCTCGTCGCGCCGCCGGTGACCTATGGCTACAAGTCGCAGCCGAAATCCGGCGGCGGCAACCACTTCCCCGGCACGCTCAGCCTCGACGCCAGCGTGTTCATCTCGCTCGTGCGCAACATCATCAATGAGCTGGCGCGCCATGGCGTGCGCAAGGTGGTGCTGTTCGACGGCCATATGGAGAACCAGTGGTTCCTGGTCGAAGCCGCCGACCTCGCGCTGCGCGACCAGCGCGCGGAGGGTGTGCACGACCTCAAGATCGTCAAGCTCGGCTATTGGGAGTTCATCACCAAGGCGACCGAGGCGGCACTGTTCCCGGAGGGCATGCCGAGCTGGGAGCTGGAGCATGCCGCGGTGATGGAGACCTCGGTGATGCTCCATCTGCGGCCCGATTTGGTGCGGGTGGACAAGATCCCCGACCACCCGGCGGCGAGCTTCCCGCCCTACGACGTCTACCCCTTCGACACCACGCCGATCCCGCCAGACGGCGTGCTGTCGTCCGCCAAGCCGGCGAGTGCGGAGAAGGGCGCGATCGTGATCGAGCAGGTGGTGCCGGACATCGCGGCCAGCCTGGCGAAGGTATTCGGGAAGCCGACAGAAGCTTGAGCATCCTTCGAGGCTCACTGCGTTCGCACCTCAGGATGACGTGGCTCTCGATAAGCAAACCACGTCATGCTGAGGTGCCGGCGCATCGCGCCGGCCTCGAAGCACGCACGCGCCCGCCGCTGGCTCACTTCATTGATAAGACTCTAAAATCGGCATCGAAAACACTTGCGGCGGCGGCTCGGCGGTCATAGACCGCGCCTCATGCATCCGCCGGAGAGTGCCCCAGAAGAGCCGAGCTTCGCGACCCAGCGCGATCCACGTCTGCGCATCCTCATCCCGGTCATCGTCGCCATGGCGTTCCTGATGGAACAGCTGGATTCGACGATCATCACCACCGCCATCCCCGACATGGCCCGCAGCCTCGGCACCACTCCGGTGCGGCTGAACGTGGCGGTGACCGCCTATGTGCTCACCGTCGCCGCCTTCATTCCGGTGAGCGGCTGGTTCGCCGACCGCTTCGGCGCTCGCCGCGTCTTCATCGCCGCGCTGCTCATCTTCACCACCGGCTCGGTGCTTTGCGGCATGGCCGACAGCTTCGGCATGCTGGTGGCGATGCGCATCGTGCAGGGCCTCGGCGGGGCGATGATGACGCCGGTCGGGCGGCTTATCCTGCTGCGCAGCTTCCCGCGCAGCGAGCTGATGACGGCGATGATGTACATGTCGCTGCCGGCCGTCATCGGGCCGGTGGCCGGGCCGCTGCTCGGCGGCTTCCTTACCACCTATATTTCCTGGCGCTGGATCTTCTACGCCAATGTGCCGTTCGGGATCATCGGCATCGTGTTGGCGCTGCGCTATCTCGACGACGTGCGCGACGACACCAGCCACAAATTCGACTTTGGCGGCTTCTTCCTGGTCGCCACCGGCGTCGTGCTGCTGCAGTTCGGCATGGAGAATGTCAGCCACCCGCTGGTCTCGGCTCCGGCCAATGCCGCCTTGATGGTGGCGGCGGTGCTGCTGCTCCTCGGCTTCCGCTATTATGCCCGCGGCGTCGCCGAACCCGTGGTCGACCTGACGCTGTTCCGGCAGCGATCCTTCGCCGTGGGCACGCTGGCCGGCGGCTTCTGCCGCATCGCCATCAACGGCATGCCCTATCTGCTGCCTTTGATGCTGCAGATCGGCCTTGGTCTCAGCCCGGTCGCCTCGGGCTTGCTGACCTTCGTGGGCAGCGTCGGCGCCATCTTCATCCGTCCGCTGCTGTCACGGCTGCTGCGCGCCTTCGGCTTCGGCAATGTGCTGATCGGCAGCGCACTGGCGGCCTCGGCCATGATGGCGGCAGGCTCCCTCATCGGTCCGGCCACACCCTACTGGCTGATCGTGCTCTATGTGCTGGTGTTCGGCGTGACCCGGACCGTGCAGTTCATGACCTCGAACACGCTGGCCTATGCCGATACGCCGGACGAGAAGCTCAGCCGGGCGACCAGCTTGGGAGGCATCCTGCAGCAGCTCACCGTCAGCTTCGGCGTGTCGCTGAGCGCCATGCTGCTGAGCATCGTCAGCTGGCACGGCGAGGCATTGACGCCCGGCCATTTCCACGAGGTGTTCCTGATCATGGCGATCCTGCCGCTGCTCGCCATCCCCGGCTTCCTGCTGCTGCGGCCGGAAGACGGCGTGCATATCAGCGGCTATCGGAAGAAATAACGGGCCGCCTTACGCCTTGGCGAGGACCAGCGCCGCCAGCGGGATCACCATCGCCTCCGGCTTCGCCGCCAGCCGCTGCGCCATGCCGGCTTCCAGCCGCGCAACGAAATCAGCGTGGCGCGGATCGGCGCTGCCGCCCTCCAGGCCAAGCGCCAGCGTCGGCAGCACGGACGCGCGCGAGAAGGCCGCCCAGCGCGCGCCGTAGGAGGCCGCATCGCCGTCGCGCTGGAAATCGTGCCAGATCGAATCCTCGCCGAGGAACACCTCGGCATGCTCGACTTCAAGGCCGGCAAATCCGCCGGTGGCGGCGAAGGGCGCCAGGAATTGCGCTCGCGTGCGGCCGACGGTCGGTATCGCCATGCGCCGGGCTTCCTCCGGCCGCACGAGGCCTTCGCTGACCAGCGCCAGCAGGCTCGCATACATCGCCTTCAGCACCGGCCGGTAGCCGAAGTCGCCGGCGTCGGTCAGCGCCATGGTCAGCACCACCAATCGCCCGCCGGCGCGCAGCTCGCTCGCGCGGTGGCGCAGGAACGTCTCCCAATCCGCCGCAGCCTGGCGCGTGAAGGCGGCATATGCCCGCTCGTCCCGGCTATAGGCGACCTGCACCTGGTCGGGAATCGGACAGGGCGTGCGGCTCAGCCACTGCACCGCCCATGAGCTCCAGCCGAGCGTGACGGATGAGGCCGGCAGGATCTGCCCATAGAAGGAGCGGCCGACGGCCGAGGCGAAGCTTGAGGGATCGCCCCGCAGATAGCTGGCCGGATCGGTCTCCAGCGTCTGGAACAGCACGCTGAAATCATTGCTCGGCAGATCGGTATGGACAACCGAGACGGTCCGCTCCAGGCCGACCCGCGCGCGCAACGCCTTGATCGTGGCGCCGATCGGCGCCAGCGAATTGCGCCCTTCCGACGAGCCGTAATCGGCAATGACGATCGGCTCGGGCGCCTCCGCCAGCGCGACGCGCCGTGCCGCTTCCTCGATCAGCGGCAGTGCTGGCGAAGAGCCCGCCGCCTGGACGCCGGAGCTGCGATTATAGGCGCCGTGCCCTTCCATCGGGGCCGGAGCGGCCGGAACAGCTGTGCTTGCCATGGCGATGCCCCCGCCTCGCTGCGATGATGTCGCGACACATCAGCCATAACACGCCCCGCGTGCAAGAGGCCTCGCGGCTCAAAGGCCAGCCTCACTCCCCCAGCAAATTCGCCTTCACCCGGTTGAGGTGCCGCGTCAGCGCCGCCTCGGCCTGCTTCGCATCGCGGGCGCGCAGTGCGGCGACGATTTCGCGGTGCTCCTGGCGATAGTGGTCGCGGCGCTCCTTGGTGATGCTCATGCGCTTGAGATCGCCCCACTCGGCATGGTCGCGCGCCGCGGTGATGGTGGCGTAGATGTCGATGATCAGCCGGTTGTGGGTCGCCTCGGCGATCGCCTGGTGCAGCGCCGCGTCCCACTTCTCGAAGCCCTCGAAATCCTCCGCGGCTTCGGCGCGCCGGTTGCACTCCTCCATGCGTTCGAAATCGGCGGCGTTGGCATTCATGGCGACGAGCTGGGCGAGGCGCGGCTCGACGATGAGGCGCGCCGCCATGATCTCGGTCGGGCTGGCGTCGGAAAGCGCGGGACCGACGGCAGCAGAGGCGGGCAGCGTCTCGGCGACATAGGTGCCGCTGCCCATGATGCGCACCACCTTCTGCTGCGCCTCGAACACGGACAGCACGTCGCGCACCGCCGAGCGCGGCACCCTCAGCCGCTCGGAAAGCGCGCGCTCGGTCGGCAGCTTGGAGCCCGGACCATATGTGCCTGACCGTATCGCCTGGTCCAGGAAGTCCTGGACCAGCAGCGTCGGCCGGCGGTCAACCAATTCCCTGTCCATACCATTCCTCGGCCCCCGATTGGCATTCTGTATGCCAAGCGAATCTCCCCGTCAATTCACTCAAGCCTCAGCATTTATAGCAAAACCGCGATTGACAAGCGATCAACCAATCGGTTTTAAGTGGGCTGAATTGGTGTACCAATCAAGGCCAAGAGCGACAAGGGCAACACATGAAATTCGCCACCTACACGCACGGCGGGCATGAGCGGGTCGGGCTGGTTGATGCCGAGGCCGGGCGCATCCACCCCGTGGATGCCGCGGACATGGTCGACCTCATCGCCCGCTATGACGAGATCAAGCCGGCGATCCACATGAATGGCAGCGGCGTGGCGCTGGACGAAGTCACGCTGCTGGCGCCGATCCCCCGCCCGCGCCGCAACATCTTCTGCGTCGGCAAGAATTATCGCGACCATGCCAGGGAATTCGCCAAGAGCGGCTATGAGGCCGGCGCGGTGAAGGATGTCGACGATTATCCGGCCGTATTCACCAAGCCCGCCACCTGCGTGGTCGGCCCGGGCGCCACGGTCGAAACCCATCCGACCGTGACCAATGCGGTCGACTACGAGGTCGAGCTGACCATCGTGATCGGCCGCGGCGGCCGCGATATCAAGCGCGCCGATGCGCTGAGCCACATCTGGGGCTACACCATCATCAATGACGTGACCGCGCGCGACCGTCAGAAGAACCACCGCCAGTGGTTCCTCGGCAAGGCGCTCGACACCTTCTGCCCGATGGGCCCGTGGATTACCACCGCCGACGAGGTCGACGGCTCGAACGTCCAGGTGCAGACCTGGGTGAATGGCGAACTGCGCCAGGACGCCAACACAAGCGACCTGATCTTCGACATTCCCGGCCTGATCGAGACCATTTCCGCCGGCACCACGCTGGAGCCGGGTGACCTGATCGCCACCGGCACTCCGGCCGGCGTCGGACTCGGTTTCAATCCCCCCAAATTCCTCAAGGCGGGTGATACCGTGACCATGTCGATCACCGGGCTCGGCACGCTCACGAACCCGTTCGCCTGAGCTAACGACCCTCGTCGAGCATCGATCGGCCGAAGCGCAGGGAACATGCGCCGGCCCTTGGAGGAAAAATGGCTGTCTCCACCGTCGCGGTCCCGTCTCGCACCCCCGCATTGCCTGCCTGGCTGAAACTCGAGAATCTCGTCATCGGCGGCGCCATATTGGCGCTGGTGGTGCTGGTCGTCCTCCCCGTCGCCTCGCTGCTGGTGGCGAGCGTGTGGAAGGATGGTGGCCTCACCCTCGAGTATTTCGCCGAGGCGGTGAGCGGGCGCTCCTATCTGCGCGCGCTCGGCAATTCGCTTGTCCTCGGCGCCTGGACCGGCCTGCTCAGCATCGCCATCGGCGTCCCGCTGGCCTGGGCGGTCAGCCGCACCAACGTGCCCGGCAAGGCGTTGATTCAGTTCACCTCGACGCTGTCCTATCTCTCGCCGCCCTTCCTCACGGCGATCGCCTTCGTGAACCTGTTCAGCCCGAACGCCGGCATCGTGAACGTCTTCTTTCGCGACGTGATGGGTCTGCCGGAGGTCGGCTTCAACATCTTCACCATGAGCGGCCTGGTCTTCGTCACCGTGCTGCATACGTTTCCCTTCGTGTACCTGCTGGCATCGAGCGCGCTGCAATCGGTCGACGCCTCCTACGAGGAAGCCGCGCAAATCCTCGGCGCCAGCAAGCTGCGCACCGCGCTCACCATCACCGCGCCGCTGGTGGCCCCGGCCATCCTGTCGGGCGCGCTGCTCGCCTTCGTCAACGCCATCGCGCTGTTCGGCTCGCAGGCCATTATCGGCCTGCCCGGCCGCATCGTGACGCTGCCGACCCGCATCTATTCGCTGTTCGATTATCCTCCGCAGTACGGGCTGGCCTCGGCGTTGTCGCTGCTGTTCGTCGCCATCACCGTGGTCGCGCTCTATCTGCAGCGCGCCTTCCTCGCCCGTCGCTCTTATGTGACGCTCGCCGGCAAGGGCGCCCGCCCGCAACTGATCGATCTCGGGCCATGGCGCTGGCTGCTGTTCGCGCTCTGCGTCGTCACCTTCATCGTCGCCATCCTGCTGCCCTATGGCACGCTGATCGCGGTGTCGTTCTCGAAGTCGTGGGGCCTGAATTTCTGGCAGAACCTCACGCTCGCCAACTACCGCTTCGTGCTGATCGACTACGACGTCACCCGCCGCGCCATCTTCAACAGCCTGGTGCTGGCAACCATCGCCGCCACCTTCTGCGCGCTGTTGGGGGCCATCATCAGCTGGATCGACCTGCGCACGCGCCTACCCGGCCGCAAGCTGCTGGACTATGCCGCGCTGATCCCGCTCGGCCTGCCGGGCATCGTGATGGCGGTAGCGCTGCTGCAGTTCTGGCTGACCATGCCGATCGCGCTCTACGGTACCTTCGCCATCCTGCTGCTCGCTTATGTCGGCCGCTATGTGCCGCTCGGCGTGCGCGCCGCGAACTCCTCGCTGCGCCAGATCGACCCCTCGCTGGAGGAGGCGGCGCAGATCCTCGGCGCCTCCTGGGGCCACACCATGCGCGAGATCACGCTGCCGCTGATCCGCCCCGGCCTGTTCGCCGGCTGGCTGCTGGTATTCGTGCCGGTCATCCAGGAACTGAGCGCCTCCATCCTGCTGTTCAGCTCCAAATCCATCACCCTCGCGGTCGCGGTCTACAACCTCTACGAGACGGGCTACACCGAGCCCGTCGCCGCGCTCGCCATCGTCAACATGATCATCATCGCCGTGGCCATCAGCATCGCCCGCAAGTTCGGGGGTAGCCGCATCGGTCTCAAGACCGGCGAGAATTCGCGCACTGGAGTTATGGGCTGATGGCAAGCATCCGCATTTCCGGCCTATCGAAATCCTATGCCGGCAAGGATAGCGGCGCCGCGGTGAGCGGCCTCGATCTCGACATCAAGGACAACCAGTTCGTCACGCTGCTCGGCCCGTCGGGCTGCGGCAAGACCACGACGCTGCGCCTGATCGCCGGCTACATGACGCCCGACACCGGCACCATCCGGGTCGGCGATCGCGTGGTGTCCTCCGCCGAGGGCGTCGCCCCGCCGGACCGCCGCGGCATGGGCATGGTGTTCCAGAACTATGCAGTGTGGCCGCACAAGACGGTGTTCGAGAACGTCGTGTTCGGCCTCAAGCTGCGCAAGATCGCATCGGCCGAAGCCAAGCGCCGCGTCGAGGAGGCCCTTGCGCAGGTCAATCTCGCTGGCCTCGAGGGCCGCTTCCCGGGCGAGCTTTCCGGCGGCCAGCAGCAGCGCGTCGCGCTCGCCCGCTCGCTCGTGGTCGAGCCGGAGATCCTGCTGCTCGACGAGCCGCTCTCCAATCTCGACGCCAAGCTGCGCGAGCGCATGCGGGTCGAGCTGAAGCAGCTGCAGCGCCGCACCGGCATCACCTTCGTCTATGTCACCCACGACCAGGCCGAGGCGCTGGCGCTGTCCGACCAGATCGCCGTCATGCATGGCGGCAAGCTGCAGCAATACGGCACGCCCGATGATGTCTATCGCCGGCCGGCCAACAAGATCGTCGCCGACTTCATGGGCATCGTGAATTTCGTGCCAGGCACCGCCCGCGGTGGCGATATCGTCGACATCGACGGCGTCGAGATGCGCTCGCCGCGCGCCCTCGGCCTTGCCGCCGGCGCGCCGGTCGATGTCGCGGTGCGGCCGGAGAATGTCCGGCTGTTCCGCACGGCGAGCGCCGAAGCCCGGCTGGCCGGAACCATCACCGAGAAGACCTATCTCGGCAACATCATCGAATATTGGGTGCAGCTGAAGTCGGGCGCGGTGCTGCGCGCCCAGACCCACCCGGTCGAGCAGTTCGCGCCCGGCGACGAGGTCCATCTCATCATCGATGCGGCCGAGTGCAGCGTCTTCCCGCGCACCGAAGCCGCGCCCGCCACCAAGCATTAGGAACGGAGAAGACCATGCAGAGCGCAAGCGCGCTGAAGCCCGCCGCTGTCGGCCAGGAACACTGGACCAAGAACGGCGATTCCGACCTGTTCCTCTTCCAGAAGGCGCCGGCCGACGGCAAGGCACCGGCCGGCACCGTGCTGTTCGTCCACGGCTCCTCCATGGCCTCGCAGCCGACCTTCGATCTCCAGGTTCCCGGCCGGCCCTATTCCTCGGCGATGGACTATTTCGTCGACCAGGGCTTCGAGACCTGGACGCTCGACTTCCGCGGCTATGGCCGCTCCGACAAGCGCCCCGGCACCCGCGCCACCATCGCGGAAGGCGCCGAGGATCTCTCCGCCGCCACCGACTACATCCTCAAGACCCGCGACTGCGGGCCGTTCCACGTCTATGGCATCTCCTCCGGCGCGCTGCGCGCCGCGGCCTTCACCGAGATGCATCCCGATCGTGTGAAGCGCCTCGCGCTCGATGCCTTCGTATGGACCGGCGAGGGCAGCCACACGCTGGACAATCGCCGCAAGAAGCTCCCGGATTTCCGCGAGGGCGAGCGCCGGCCGATCGACAAGGCCTTCGTCTATTCCATCTTCAACCGCGACCATCCGGGCACCGCGGAAGACAAGGTGATCGACGCCTTCGCCGACGCCATCACCTCGCTCGACGATTCCATGCCGAACGGCACCTATATCGACATGTGCACGCGGCTGCCGCTGATCGACCCCGCCAAGATCACCGTGCCGACCATTGTCATGCGCGGCGAATATGACGGCATTGCCGGCTTCGATGATCTCATCGAGTTCTACAAGAAGCTGCCCAATTCCGACAAGCAGTTCGCGGTGATGCCGGGCATCTCGCACGCCTCGTTCCAGCAGAAGAACTACATGCTGGTCTATCACATCCTGCATGCTTTCTTCACCCAGCCGGAACCCATCTATCGCGGCTGACGCCATTACGACGCCACAACAAGAACGCTCCGGGAGGAAACAATGACGAAGACGATCATCGCAACCCGCATGCTCGGTGCGGCGCTCGGCCTGATGGCTGGCGCCGGCCTGGCCTTCGCCGACGATGTCGACATGGCCAAGGCCAAGGCCGAGGGCAAGGTAGTGTGGTACACCTCGACCCCGATCGAACAGGCCAACAAGATCGCCCGCCTGTTCGAGGCCGACACCGGCATCAAGGTCGAGATGTTCCGCTCGGGCGGCTCGGCCATCCTGCGCCGCTTCAACCAGGAGCAGTCCGCGGGCCTGAAGGCCGCCGACGTGCTCACCACCTCAGACCCCGCCGCCTCGAACGTCATGGCCGAGCAGGGCATGTTCGTTGCCTTCAAGCCGGTGGATTTCGACAAGGTGCCGGCCGAGGCCAAGGACCCCGCCGGCAACTGGATCGGCCAGCGCCTCAACCTCATCACCATCTATATGCGTGGCGACAAGGTTGCCGAGGCCGACCGCCCGCAGAAATGGACCGACCTCACCGACAAGAAATACAATGGCAAGCTGGTGATGACCGACCCGTCCTTCACCTCGCTGCAGCTCTCGGTGGTCGGCACGCTGTCGCAGAAGCTCGGCTGGGACTATTACGAGAACCTCTCGAAGAACGACGTCATGGTCGTGCAGGGCAACCAGCAGGTCTCCGACAACCTCAAGCGCGGCGAGCGCCTGATCGCGGTCGGCGCGCTGGATTCCTACGCCGCCGAGGACCGCAAGAGCGGGCATGAGATCATCACCGTCTATCCCAAGGACGGCACCTTCGTCATTCCCTCGCCCACCGCGGTGGTGAAGGGCAGTCCGAACCCGAACGCCGCCAAGGCCTTCGCCGCCTTCATGATCAGCCCGAAGGCGCAGCAGATCTTCCCGGAAGACGGCGGCTATTCCGCCCGCAGCGACATCGACCCGCCCAAGGGCAGCCCGAAGGTCGGCGACCTGACGCTGCTGCACGTCGACTATGACGCGCTGGAGAAGAATGGCGGGAAGATCAAGGAACAGTTCAACGACATCTTCCGCTGAGCGAAGCGTGTCCTGAAAATAACGGCCCCGTCTCGAAAAAGACGGGGCCGCTATCATTTTATACCCAACCTCATCCTGAGGTGCCCGGCAAAGCCGGGCCTCGAAGGATGCCCGTCCCCGATCGCCGTCTTCTGCTTCAGCATCCTTCGAGGCTCGCTACGCTCGCACCTCAGGATGAGGTTCCGCAGGGCCGATGGAAGGCTCCCGCCACGGCGTCGGCGACAGGATCTCTTGCAATATCTGCAGGAAATGCGTGGTCCGCGCGGTGCGCCCATGCTTTGAGCCGAGCAGCACCACCACATCGGCGGACGGTGGCGACCAGCCCGGCAGCAATTGCATCAGCCGTCCGGCCTTCAGGTCCTCCGCCACGTCCCACTCCGAGCGGATGACGACAGCGCGCCCGTCGAGCGCCCAACTGCGCACCACCGCGCCGTCATTGCTCGACATGACCGGATGGATGCGCACCGACTCGGTGCCGAGCTCGGCATGGTGGAAACGCCAATAGGTGGCATCCTGGCTGTTCTCGCGCAGCGCCGCGCACTCATGGTGGCGCAGTTCTCTAGGGCTCTCCGGCACGCCGCGGCGCTCCAGATAGGCCGGCGAGGCGCACAGGATGCGATCATTGCGTGCCAGCACCCGCACTTGCATCGCCGAATCGATCAGTTCGCCGACATGGACGATGATGTCCCACGCCTCCGCCTTGTCGGAGATCGGGTTGTCGAACAGATCGAGCCCGACCGAGGTCTCCGGATAGCGCGCCCGGAACAGCGCCGCGGCCGGGGCGACGAAGCGCCGGCCGAAGCCGAACGGCGCGGCGATGCGCAAATGTCCGGTCACCGCGCCGCGCCGACTGGCGAGGATCTCGGCGAGGTCGTCGACCTCCTCGATCAGCCGCCGCCCGCGCGCCGCCAGCAATTCGCCCTCGGTGGTGAGCGTGAGATGCCGGGTCGAGCGATCGACGAGGCGCACCCCGATCTTCTCCTCCAGCAGGCGCAGCCGCTGCGTCACCGCCGGCGAGGAGACGTCGAGCGAACGCGCCGCCGCCGCCAGCGAGACGGATTCGGACACGATCGAGAAGAAGCGCAGATCTTCGGTCGAGATCATCGGGCAGCCCGGATCATTAAGGTGTAGCTTAATTCATAAACCGCTTTGAGCTTAGTGGAATCCTCGCCTCGCCGTCGATAGCGTTCACCGGTCCGATAATCAGAACAACGGACCTTTGCCGGCTCGCCAGCCGGCTCAGCAGCACGGCCAGGTTCGGAAACGCCAGGGTTCGAGGAGACGCCAAATGGAAGTCAGTGGCAGCATTGCGCGCCAGCGCATGGAGCGCGGCGAGGTCGCGATCGGCATCGGGGTCAAGTTCGCGCGCACCGTCGATATCGCCAAGGCGATGCGGGCCGCCGGCTATGACTGGCTCTTCATCGACCTCGAGCATGGCTCGATGTCGCTCGACACCGCCTCGCAGATCGCCATGGCCGCGCTCGATGTCGGGGTGACGCCGCTGGTGCGGGTGCCGAACGGCGAGTTCGGCATGGCGACGCGCATTCTCGACAATGGCGCCATGGGTATCGTCATGCCCCATGTCGACACCGCCGACGAGGCCCGCGAGATCGTCTCCAAGCTGAAATTCCCGCCGGTCGGGCATCGCTCGGTGTCGAGCGGCCTGCCGCATCTCGACTACAAGCCGCTCGGCATGCGCGCCATCGCCGAGACGCTGAACGCCGCCATGCTGCTGGTGGTGATGCTGGAGAGCCCTGAGGCCATCGCCAATGCCGAGGAGATCGCCGCGGTACCCGGCATCGACGTGCTCCTCGTCGGCTCCAACGATCTCTGCGCCGAGATGGGCATCCCCGGCGACTACGGCAATCCGCGGCTCGGCGAGGCGGTGAAGCAGGTGGTCGCCGCCTGCGAGAAGCACGGCAAATGGCCGGGCTTCGCCGGCGTCTATGACGAAGCCCTGATGCCGCGCTATCTGGAGCTTGGCCCAAAGTTCGTGCTGTGCGGCACCGACATCTCCCTCATGATCTCCGCCGCATCCAAGCGCAGCGCCTTCGTCCGCAAGAGCATGGACGGCTCCGAGGCGCAGCGCGCGGCAATCTGAGGCGAGGGATTACGATGAATGTGAATGCGGCGGGCACGGTGCATGTGGCGGCACCGGCGCTGGAGGATTGGGTCGCGGCGGTGTTTGCCCGGGCTCGCGTGCCGGAGGTGGACGCCCGCCAGACCGCGGCGGTGCTGGTGCGCACCAATCTTCGGGGCATCGACACCCACGGCGTGATGCGGGTGATGCCCTATCTGGAGAAGCTGCGTTCCGGCGAGGTGAATGCCGCGGCGCATCCCCGCGCCGAGGTCCGCGAGGGCGTGCTGCATGTCGATGGCGATCGCGGGCTCGGCCAGGTGGTGGCCAGCTTCGCGGTCGAGCGGGCGGTGGAACTCGCCCGTTCGCAGCCGGTGGTGATGGGCATCATCCGCAATAGCGGCCATCTCGCCGCGCTCGGCCTGTTCGTGCTGCCGGCCGCCGAGCAGGGCATGATCGCCGTGCTGTGCCAGGAGACGCCGCCCTTGATGGCGCTGGAGGGCGCCTCCGGCGCCGCCATCGGCAACAACCCGATCGCCTTCGCCGCGCCGGTGGCGGAAGGGCAGCCGCTGGTGTTCGACATGGCGACCAGCATCGTGGCGCGCGGCAACGTGCTCCAGGCCGCACGCGACAAGACGCCGATCCCGGAAGGCTGGTCGATCGGCCCGGACGGCCTCCCGACCACCGATCCGATGGTGGCGCTCAAGGGCGCGATGCTGCCCATGGCCGGCCACAAGGGCATCGGGCTCGCCATGATGGTGCAGATACTGGCCGGCAGCCTCTCCGCCTCGCGCACCGCCGAAAGCGCGGCGACCTTCGGGGCCACGAGCGCGGCGGGCAATGTCAGCGCCTTCCTGCTGGTCATCAATCCGGATCGGGTGGTGGGCCGCGCGGCGTTCGACGCCCATGTCGCGCAATGGCTGACCACCTACGCCACGGCATCGGGCGAGGAGGCGCGCTATCC
Organism: Starkeya sp. ORNL1; assembly: GCF_012971745.1. Taxonomy (NCBI): domain Bacteria; kingdom Pseudomonadati; phylum Pseudomonadota; class Alphaproteobacteria; order Hyphomicrobiales; family Xanthobacteraceae; genus Starkeya; species Starkeya sp. ORNL1. The sequence goes on along the minus strand of NZ_CP048834.1, from coordinate 4,100,142 downwards.
GGGCGAGCGCGCCAGCCTCTGCGAGGTCGAGCGGCGGCGCGACGGCATACCGCTGTCGCTCGGGGCGGTGGCGGAACTGCGAAAGGTCGGCGAGCTGGTCGGCCTCGAGTTTAATCTCGCGCCCGCGGCATGTCCTTAAGCCACCTACTGATATGCGGTATACGCCGGGCGATGCGGCCTCTGGCATTAAGGCTGGACTTAATCGAATAGTCACCGCGGGCGGAATTGTTGCCTGCCCCCGACCTGGGACATGCTGAACGTCATGAGGGACGCCCGCGACACTTCGCTCGTTCTCGACCGCCCCGGCGCCGCAGACGCGGCCATCCTGGTGCGGCTCGACGATCTGGCGACCCCGGCGCTGGTGCTTGATCGCGACCGCATGGACGCCAACATCGCCCGCATGCGCCGGCAGCTCGCACCCCACGACGTGCTGCTGCGCCCGCATCTGAAGACCGCCAAGTCGATCGAGGTGGCGCACGCGCTGCTCGCATCGAGCGGTGGCCCGGCCACGGTGTCGACCTTGAAGGAAGCCGAGCAGTTCGCGGGCGCCGGCCTCACCGACATGATCTATGCGGTCGGCATTTCCGCCGACAAGCTCGACCGCGCGGTTGCGCTGCGCCGCCGCGGCGTCGATCTCGCACTGCTGCTCGACAGCGTGGAGCAGGCCCGGCTGGTCGCGGCGACGTCCCGCGAGACCGGCGTGCCGCTGCCGTGCTGGATCGAGATCGATTGCGACGACCATCGCGGCGGGCTGAAGAGCGACGATCCCGCGATCCTCACAGTGGCGCGGGCGCTGCAGCAGGGCGGCGTGCCGCTGCGCGGCGTGCTCACCCATGCCGGCGAATCCTATAATGGCATGGGCGGCGCGGACGACCTCGCCGCCGCCGCCGAGCAGGAGCGCCGCGCCGCAGTCGGTGCCGCCGCCCAGATCCGCGCCGCCGGCCTGCTTTGCCCCGGTGTCAGCGTCGGCTCGACGCCGACGGCGCTGTTCGGGCGCAATTTCGAGGGCGTCAGCGAAGTCCGCGCCGGCGTCTATGTGTTCTTCGATCTGGTGATGGCCGGCCTCGGCGTCTGCCGCGCGGAGGACATCGCCGTCTCGGTGCTGGCAACGGTGATCGGCCGGCGCGGCGATGGCAAGGCGATCATCGATGCCGGCTGGATGGCGCTGTCGCGCGATCTCGGCCGCAGCCTGCGCGAGGGCCAGCCGAACTATGGCGCAGTCTGCGACCTCGACGGCCATGTGCTGCCCGGCCTCGCCGTCACCGGCGTCAACCAGGAGCACGGCATCGTCGGCTCGCTCAGTGCAGACGGCATTGTGCCGCTGCAGATCGGCGAGCGCGTCCGCATCCTGCCCAACCATGCCTGCGCCACCTCGGCGCAACATGACCGCTACCACGTCGTCGCGACCGGCTCGCGCGCGGTCGAGGCGGTGTGGCCACGCTTCAACGGCTGGTGATCGCCTCTCGCGCGAGACCACAGGAATTTCGTGCCGCGAATACCGAGCTTCGAAAAAACGAAGCCGACTTATCAAAGAGAAACGCCACCCTGGGAGGAGGCCGTGAAGTTATCGCCCGTGCTGGCCATGGCACTGTCCATGGCGTTTGTACCCACGCATCTCTACGCGCAGAATCCGGCGCGCTCGGTCACCATCGTCCTGCCTGAAGCGCTGCAGACCGTCGAGCCGTGCCAGTCCGCAGTCTCGACCGTGGGCCGCGTCGTCAAGCAGAACGTCACCGAGACGCTGACCGAGCTCGATTTCGACACCGGCACCATCAAGCCGCGCCTCGCCACCTCGTGGGAGCGGCTCGACGACACCACCTGGCGCTTCAAGCTGCGCGAGGGCGTCAAATTCCATGACGGCGCGCCGTTCAATGCCGATGCGGTGGTCTATTCGATCAACCGCACCATGGACACCGCGCTCACCTGCATGGTGCGCAACAAGTTCTTCGGCAGCACGAAGTTCAGCTTCAAGGTGGTCGATCCCTATACGCTCGACATCACCACCGATCCGGCACAGCCGATCCTGCCGACCGTGCTCACCACCATGACCATCACCTCGCCCAACACCAAGCTGGGCGAGGCCAGCCGCAAGCCGGCCGGCACCGGCCCCTATGTGATGAGCACCTGGGATCCCGGCCAGAAGATCGTGCTGGACCGCTTCGAGGGCTATTGGGGCGACAAGCCGGCGGTCGAGCGCGCAACCTATGTCTGGCGCACCGAATCCGCCGTGCAGGCGGCGATGGTGGCGACCGGCGAGGCCGACATCGCGCCGACCATCGCCATCCAGGATGCCACCAACCCGGCGACCGACTTCGCTTATCCGAACTCGGAGACCAGCCGCATCCGCATCGGCGCCGACCAGCCGCCGCTGAACGACGTGCGGGTGCGCAAGGCGCTGAACCTCGCCATCAACCGCGAGGCCTTCCGCGGCAGCATATTGAGCAAGGACGTCATCCCGGCCTCGCAGCTCGTGGTGCCGGGCACCAATGGCTACAACACCGACCTCAAGCCGTGGCCCTATGACCTTGCCGAGGCCAAGAAGCTGCTCGCCGCCGCCAAGGCCGACGGCGTGCCGGTGGACAAGGAAATCCGGCTCATCAGCCGCACCAACATCTTCCCCAATGTCACCGAGACCATGGAAGCCCTGACCCAGATGTGGGGCGAGGCCGGTCTGAACGTGAAGCTGCAGATGCTGGAAGTGGCGCAGGTGCTGAAGCTCGGCACCAAGCCCTATGCGCCGGATCGTCCGCCGACCTTGGTGATCGACCAGCACGACAACAACACCGGCGATGCCTCCTTCACCATCCTCTACAAATACTCGTCCTCTGGCGCCCAGTCGGACTCGGCAGATCCCGACCTCGACCGGCTGATCAAGGAAGGCACCGCCTCCACCAATCCGAAGCGGCGCGAGCTCTACCAGCAGGCTTTCGCCCGGATCCAGCAGGTGGTGGTGCCGGATGTCATGCTGTTCCACATGGTCGGCTACACAAGGGTCAATCCGCGCCTGATCTACCGGCCGAGCATCTCGACCAATAGCGAGCTGCAACTCGCCCAGATCAAGTTCAAGTCGTCCTGAGTCTTTCGGGGACGTCATCCTGAGGTGCCGCCATCGGCGGCCTCGAAGGATGCTGAAGCAGGAGAACGGCCATCGGCTTGGGCATCCTTCGAGGCTCGGGCTTTGCCCGAGCACCTCAGGATGAGGTGGCTCTGAAATCTTCCCTGTCCGACCGGCACGCCAAGGCCGGCCGGACAGACCAGACCAAATCAAAAACCAACAGAACAGCTTTCCGGGAGGAGACCATGAGACACTGGATTTTGCCTGGTGCCGCGATCGCCGCCACGCTGTGGCTGGCCGCCGGCCCCGCTTTCGCCGACGCGTCGAAGGACATCACCATCGTGGTGCCGGACTCGATCGACAATCTCGATCCCTGCCGCTCGGCGCGCAACGATGTCGGCCGCATCATCAAGCAGAACGTCACCGAGACGCTGACCGAATTGAAGGCGGAGGACGGCTCGATCCAGCCGCGCCTCGCCACCTCCTGGCAGCAGCTCGACGCCAATACCTGGCGCCTCAAGCTACGCACCGGGGTGACGTTCCACGATGGCAGCCCGTTCGACGCCAATGCGGTGGCGCGCTCCATCGACCGCACGCTGAACCCCAAGCTCGACTGCATCAACCGCCAGAAATTCTTCGGCGGCGTCACCCTCACCCCGAAGGTGATCGATGCCGAGACCATCGAGATCGCCACCACGCCGCCGCAGCCGATCCTGCCGACGCTACTGTCGACCATGACCGTGGTGCCGGCCTCGACCCCGGTGGACCAGTCGGTGAAGAACCCGGTCGGCACCGGCCCCTATGTGTTCAAGGATTGGCAGCCGGGCCAGAAGGTGACGCTGGAACGCTTTGACGGCTATTGGGGCGCCAAGCCCGAGGTCGAGCGCGCCATCTTCGTCTATCGTGGCGAATCCGCCGTGGCGGCGGCGATGGTGACGACCGGGGAGGCCGACCTCGCGCCCTATATCGCGGTGCAGGACGCCACCAACACGAAGACCGATGTCAGCTATCTCAACACCGACACCGCGCAGGTGGTGCTAGCGAACAACGTGCCGCCGCTGAACGACATGCGGGTGCGCAAGGCGCTGAACCTCGCCGTCGACCGCCAGGCCTTCATCGGCACCATCCTCTCCAAGGACGTGCAGCCGGCGAGCCAGCTGGTGCTGCCCTTCATCAACGGCTACGCGCCGGACCTCAAGCCCTGGCCCTATGATCCCGATGCGGCCAAGAAGCTGATCGCGGCCGCCAAGGCCGACGGCGTGCCGGTCGACCGCGAGCTGACGCTGTTCGGCCGTCCCGGCTTCCTGCCGAACCTGCCGGACGTGATGAGCGCGCTGGCCCAGATGTGGCAGGCGGTCGGCCTCAATGTGAAGACCCAGATGATCGAGAAGGCGCAGTTCATAAAGCTGGTCAGCGCCCCGCATCCAGCCGACCGTCCCGCCAGCATGTTCCTGAACCTGCACGACAATGCCAGCGGCGACGCGGTCTTCACGCTGTTCTTCAAATACTCCTCGAAGGGCGGCCAGAGCGAGCTGGCCGATCCCCAGCTCGACGCGCTCATCGTGGAAGGCGGCCAGGCCACCGGCGACAGGCGCCGCGACCTCTACCAGCAGGCGTTCCGCCGCATCACCAAGGACATCGTGCCGGACGTGATGCTGTTCCACCTCGTCGGCAATGCCCGTGTCGGCCCGCGCATCGAGTTCAAGCCGAACGCGCTGACCAATAACGAGCTGCAGATCGCCACCATCCGCTTCAAGCCGAAGTCGTAAGCCGGCGCGATCGGGAGAAAGCCATGTTCAGCTATCTCGGAAAACGGGTCGGGCAGAGCGCGCTGTCGATGATCGGCCTCATCGTCCTCGTCTTCTTCCTGGCTCGGCTGACGGGCGATCCGTCGGCGCTCTATCTCCCGATCGACGCCACCGCCGAAATCCGTGCCGAGTTCTCCGCCCAGCACGGCTTCGACCAGCCGGCCTTCGTGCAGTTCGGCAGCTTCCTGTCGGATATCTCGCGTGGCGATTTCGGCGAGTCGCTGCGCCAGGCCCGCCCGGCGCTTCCCGTGGTGCTGGAAGCCTTCCCCACCACGCTGACGCTCGCCGCCTTCACCATGGCGATCGCACTCACCATCGCCATCCTCACCGGGGCGCTGGCCGCCTGGCGCCCCGGCGGCTTCTTCGATCGCGTCACGAGCATCCTGTCGCTGCTCAGCGCCAGCGCGCCGAACTTCTGGGTCGCGATCGTCGGCATATTGGTGTTCGCGGTCGGCCTGCACTGGCTGCCGACCTCCGGCACCGGCGGGCCGAGCTACTGGGTGCTGCCCATCGCCGTGCTGGTGCTGCGCCCTTGCGGGCTGATCGCGCAAGTGGTGCGCGGCTCGATGATCAGCGCGCTGTCCTCCGCCTATGTGAAGACGGCACGCGCCAAGGGAGCGAAGAGCCGGGCCATCATCTTCATCCACGCGCTGCGCAACGCCATGCTGCCGGTGATCACGGTCGCCGGCGACCAGGCCGCCGGCATCATCAATGGCGCGGTGGTGGTGGAGACGGTGTTCGGCTTCCCCGGCATCGGCAAGCTGCTGATCGACGCCATCACCTATCGCGATTTCGCCGTGCTCCAGGCCGCCGTGCTGGTCACCGCGGTCGCCATCTTCGCGCTGAACATCGCGATCGACATCGGCTACGCGCTGCTCGATCCGCGCATCCGGCACATCTGAGGGAGCGCGATGATGAGAAGTCCTTTCGAGCCGGCGACCTTCGCTTTCCCCATTTCACCACCTCATCCTGAGGTGCTCGGGCAACGCCCGAGCCTCGAAGGATGCTCGCCGCCGATGGCCGTCGTCCTGCTTCAGCATCCTTCGAGGCTCGCTGCGCTCGCACCTCAGGATGAGGTTGCTGGTTTTGAGTTCGACCCCGAGGGCTAGAGATGAACCGCACGATGACATCCGTTCTCAACCCCACGACTACCACGACGCCGAAAGAGCGCAGCGGCCTCGCCACCGCGTTCCGCATGCTGTGGCGCGACAAGCTGGCGCTCATCGCCGCGATCTTCCTCACCATCATCGTGCTCAGTGCGATCTTCGGGCCGATGCTGGTGGGGCCCGAAGCCACCACCATGAATCTGCGCATGCGCAATGCCGCGCCATTCCAGCTGGACAAGGGCTGGCTGTTCTTCCTCGGCGCCGACACGCTGGGGCGCAGCATCCTCGCCCGCATCATGGTTGCCAGCCGCAACACCATGGCAGTGGCGGCCGGCGCGGTGCTGCTCTCGGCGCTGATCGGCACCACGCTCGGCCTCATCGCCGGCTTCCGCGGCGGCTGGGTTGCCAGCGTCATCATGCGGCTCGCCGACATATTGATGAGCTTCCCCTCGCTGCTGCTCGCCGTCGTGGTGCTCTATGTGCTGGAGCCGCGGGTCTCCAACGTGGTGCTGGTGCTCGCCGTCACCCGCGTGCCGGTCTATCTGCGCACCGTGCGCGCCGAGGTGCTGGAAGTGCGCGAGCGCATGTTCGTCTTGGCGGCGCGGGTGATGGGCGCGAGCCCATGGCGCATTGTCTGGCGCCATATGTTGCCGGTGGTGGTGCCGACGCTGATCACCGTGGCGACGCTCGACTTCGCCTTCATCATGCTGGCGGAATCCAGCCTCTCCTTCCTCGGCCTCGGCATCCAGCCGCCGGAGATCAGCTGGGGCCTGATGGTGGCGGACGGGCGCAATTACCTGTCCTCCGCCTGGTGGCTCGCCTTCTGGCCGGGCCTCGCCATCATGCTCACCACCACTGCGCTGAACCTGCTCTCCAACTGGGTGCGCATCGCCACCGATCCCAAGCAGCGCTGGCGGCTGGAGCAGAGCCGCGCGGCGACCGCGACCGCGGGGGACGACGATGAGTGAAGCGAGCGAACATCTCCACGCCGAGCATCTCATCCAGGTCGAGAATCTCAGCGTCGATTTCGACACCCGCTACGGCGTGGTGAAGGCGGTGCGCAAGGTCTCGTTCCATGTCGACCGCGGCGAAACCCTCGCCATCCTCGGCGAGAGCGGATCCGGCAAGAGCGTCAGCGCCTCCGCCATCATGGACCTGATCGACATGCCGCCGGGCCGCATCCGCTCGGGCGTCATCCGCTATCGCGGCGAGGATCTGCTCACCGCCCCGCGCGAGCGCCGACGCGCCATCAATGGCCGCAACATCGCGATGATCTTCCAGGATCCGCTGGCGGCGCTCAATCCGGTCTATACGGTCGGCTGGCAGATCGCCGAGATCTTCAAGATCCATGGCGCCGAAGCCGGCAACGAGCGCGAAGCCTCGATCCGGCTCATGGAGCGCGTCGGCATCCCCGACCCCACGCGCCGCATCGACGACTATCCGCACCAATTCTCCGGCGGCCAACGCCAGCGCATCATGATCGCGATGGCGATCGCGCTCAGGCCCGATCTCCTGATCGCCGACGAGCCGACCACGGCGCTCGACGTCACCGTGCAGGCGCAGATCCTGAAACTGTTGAAGGATCTGCAAGCCGAGACCGGCATGGGGCTGTTGCTCATCACCCATGATCTCGGCGTCGCCCTGGAGGTCGCCGACCGGGTCGCGGTGATGCAGGAGGGCCGCATCGTCGAGACCGGGAGGGTCGCTGACGTGCTCGGCAACCCGCAGCATCCCTATACGCGCCGCCTGGTCGATGCGGTTCCCGGCCGCCACGGCTTTGCCGACGCGCAGGCCTGCGAGGGCGAGACGCTGCTGGCGGTGAACCACCTCTGCAAGACCTATGAGGTGACGAGCCTGTTCTCCCGCAAGCCGGCGCAAAGCGTGCGCGCGCTCGACGATGTCAGCATCGCCCTGAAGCGCGGCGAGAGCCTCGGCATCGTCGGCGAGAGCGGTTCCGGCAAATCGACGCTGGCGCGCACCATACTTGGCCTCGAGGAGGCGAGCGAAGGCGAGGTGCTCTATCGCGGCAAGAATGTCGCCGGCTTCACCCGCGAGGAGATGTTCGCCTTCCGCCGGCAGATCCAGGTGGTATTCCAGGACCCGACCGCCTCGCTCAACCCGTTCATGACGGTCGGCCAGATCATCGCCGAGCCTTGGGCGATCCATAAGGATGTCGTACCGCGCAATGAGCGGCCGGCTCGCGTGCTGCAATTGCTGGAGAGCGTCGGCCTCAAGGCCGAGCACGCCCAGCGCTACCCGCATCAATTCTCCGGCGGCCAGCGCCAGCGCATCGCCATCGCCCGCGCTTTGGCGCTGAACCCCAGCATCATCGTCTGCGACGAGGCGGTCTCCGCCCTCGACGTCTCGATCCAGGCGCAGGTGATCGACCTGCTGAAACGGCTGCGCCGCGACTATGCGCTGTCCTACCTCTTCATCGCCCACAACCTCCCGGTGGTGCGCGACTTCTGCGACCGCGTGGCGGTGATGTATCGCGGCAGCATCGTCGAGATCGGCGAGACCGCCGCGCTCTTCGAGGCGCCGCAGCACCCCTATACACGCGACCTCCTGAATGCGAGTCCGGTCATCGAAGGCATCGCCTTCACGCCGGCGGGCAAACCGGCGGGTCCCTCCACCATCACCAGTGCAGCAGGATAAAATGAGCGAACGTCGGACACATCGCATCGCCGTCATTCCAGGGGACGGCATCGGCAAGGAAGTCGTGCCGGAAGGCGTCAGGGTGCTGGAGGCGGCGGCGGCCAAATTCGGCTTCGACCTCCAGCTCGATCATTTCGACTTCGCCAGCGCCGACTATTATTTGAAGCACGGCAAGATGATGCCGGACGACTGGAAGGCGCAGATCGGCAGCCATGACGCCATCTATTTCGGCGCCGTCGGCTGGCCGGCCGTCGTGCCCGACCATGTCTCGCTCTGGGGCTCGCTGGTGCTGTTCCGCCGCGAGTTCGACCAGTATGTGAACCTGCGTCCCGTCCGCCTGATGCCCGGCGTGCCTTGCCCGCTGGCCGGCAAGGTGCCCGGCGACATCGATTTCTATGTCGTGCGCGAGAACACCGAGGGCGAATACTCCGCCATCGGCGGGCGCATGTTCAACGGCACCGACCGCGAGATCGTGATGCAGGAGACGGTGCTTACGCGCTACGGCGTCGACCGCATCCTGCGCTTTGCCTTCGAGCTGGCCGCCAGGCGCGGCAAGAAACACCTCACCGCTGCCACCAAGTCCAACGGCATCGCCATCACCATGCCGTACTGGGACGAGCGCGTGGAGGCGATGGCGCAGAACTATCCCGACATCAAGTGGGACAAGTACCACATCGACATTCTCGCCGCGCAGTTCGTGCTGCACCCCGAATGGTTCGACGTGGTGGTGGCCTCCAACCTGTTCGGCGACATTCTCTCCGATCTCGGTCCGGCCTGCACCGGCACTATCGCCATCGCCCCGGCCGGCAACATCAATCCGGAGCGGAAATTCCCCTCGCTGTTCGAGCCGGTGCATGGCTCGGCCCCCGACATCGCCGGCAAGGGCGTGGCCAATCCGATCGGCCAGATCTGGTCGGGCGCGATGATGCTGGAGCATCTCGGCGAAGTGGATGCCGCCCGCGCAGTGGTGAAGGCGATCGAGGCGACGCTGGCGGAGACGGCGCTGCGCACCCGCGACCTCGGCGGCAAGGCCAACACCGTCGAGTGCGGCAAGGCCGTCACGGCGGCGCTCGGCTGAGGATTGCGACATGAGCGCGAACGACCGCAACGTCCTGGTGACGCTCCGCTTCTTCGACGACGAGTCGATGGCGATCCTCACCGATGCCGGCTGCACCGTCACTATCCACGAACCACCCCAGGGCGCCAATGACGGCGCCTTCTCGCCCGGCCAGCTGAAGGAAATGCTGGAAGGCAAGCAGGGCTGGGTCGTCGGTCATGCCTGGGTGACACGCGAGGTGCTGGAGGGCTCCCCCGAGCTTGCGGTCGTCGCGCGGCGCGGCGTCGGGTTTGAGCGCGTCGATGTCGCCGCCGCCAAGGAGCTTGGCAAGGTCGTCACCATCGCGGCGGGGGGCAATGCGCCCTCCGTCGCCGACCAGGCCATCGGCATGATGATCGCCGTCGGCCGCCGCTTCCACGAGCAGCAGGCCCGCATGGCCACTGGCGACTGGACCATACTGGTCGGCAGCGAACTCTATCGCAGCACGGTCGGGCTCATCGGCTTCGGCCGCATCGCCCGCCAGCTGGCGCGCCGGCTCAAGGGTTTCGAGACCGAGATCCTCGCATATTCCCCGCGCCTCGATGCGGCGACCGCGGCGGAATATGGCGTGCGCCCGGTCGACCTGCCGACGCTGCTGCGCGAGAGCGACTATGTCAGCGTGCATGCTCCGCTCAACACCTCGACCCGGCATATGATCGACGCGCCGGCGCTAGCGGCGATGAAGCAGACCGCCGTCCTCATCAACACCTCCCGCGGCGGCCTCGTCGACGAGACCGCGCTGCTCGCCGCCCTGCGCGCCGGCACCATCGCTGGCGCTGCTCTCGACGTGTTCGAGGGCGAGATCGATCCTGCCATGCGCGCGGTTGCCCAGGAGCTGTTGAAGCTGCCCAATTTCATCGGCCAGCCGCATTCCGGCGCCTCCACCAATGAGGCGCTGGGCCGCTCCAATGTGCTCGCCGCCCGCTCCATCGCCGCGGTCCTCACCGGCACGCCGCCGGCCGCCGATTGCGTCGTCGTCGACGGGCGCGCTCCCGCTCACGCCGGCTGACTGCCGCACCTCGTCTTCAGAACACCAAGGAAGGAAACGACATGTCACAAGCTGCAGTGAAAGACGCCTCGAAGAGCTGGCCGGCCGGCTATGCCTGCAACCCGCGCGGCGCCGGCCCGACCAGGGAGCAGATCGAAGCCTTCAAGAAGATCCCCGCCGCATGGGCGAGCGACTGTCTCGGCCGCTCCACCGGCGCCATCGGCCTCAACCGCTACCACCCCTCGCTGTCGCTGATCGCCTGCGGCCCGGCCTTTACCGTGCGGGTGCGCCCGGGCGACAACCTCATGGTCCACAAGGCGCTGGAGCTGATCCAGCCCGGCGACATGCTGGTGATCGACGGCGGCGGCGACATCACCCAGTCGCTGATCGGCGGTAATATGCGCATCACCGCACTGCGGCAGAAGATAGCCGGCTTCGTGATGGACGCAGCCATCCGCGACATCGCCGACTGGGACGACGAGATGCCCTGCTGGGCGAAGGGTATCAACCATCGCGGCCCCAGCAAGGACGGCCCCGGCGAGATCAACATCCCGATCGCCTGTGCCGGCATGGTGGTGAATCCCGGCGACCTGATCCTCGCCGACGGCGACGGCGTGCTGGCGATCCCGCCGGCCGAGATCCCGGCGCTGCTGGTGCGCATCCGGGAACAGGAAGCCAAGGAAGCCAAGCTCAAGGTCATCAATGCCGACGGCACCGCCGACCCCGAGCGCTTCAACTCGATCCTGCGCGCCCGCGGCTGTCCGGTGTGACAATGACCGGCGCCTTCTCCCTCTCCCCGATGGGGAGAGGGTTGGGGTGAGGGGTCTTCACCGCTCTGCAATCGTGTTCCCCCTCACCGACCCGCTTCGCGGGCCACCTCTCCCCAACGGGGAGAGGGATATTCGAGGGGCGCTCATAACGCGGGATTGACCGTCATCACGCGGCGGTGCCTTGGAACTGCGCGTCTTCACGTGCAGGAAGGCCCATGACATCAACCGCGTGGACGTGATCATCGTGAACCGGATTTTCGTGCGTGGCATTGCCATGGCATTGCTGTTGCTCGGCTTTGCCAATGCTCCGGCATTGGCGCAGCGCGGCCAGGATGCGCCCGCCGCCGGTGTGCTGGCGCTGCTGCCGTCGGATTCCGTCACCGAGCACACGCTCGACCTTGGCGGGCAGAAGCTCGCTTATACCGCCACCGCCGGCACCTATTCGCTGTTCGACCGGAATGGCGAGCGCTCGGCGGCGATCTTCTACACCGCCTATACGCTGAAGGGCACTGACGCCGGCACGCGGCCGGTGACCTTCGTGTTCAATGGCGGGCCCGGCGCCTCCTCCGCCTATCTGCATCTCGGCGTGGTCGGCCCGCGCGTCGTCGATTTCAGCGCCAATGGCGACGCCGCCGACGCCCGCCTGCACGACAACCCCAGCACCTGGCTGAAATTCACCGACCTGGTGATGATCGATCCGGTCGGCACCGGCTGGAGCCGCGCCGCCAAGGCCGACAAGGCGAGCGACTTCTGGAGCGTCGATACCGACGCCGAGACGCTCGCCAAGGTGATCGCGCTCTACATCGCCAAGAACAGCCGCGCCGCCTCGCCGAAATATCTGCTCGGCGAGAGCTATGGCGGTTTTCGCAGCGTGAAGGTCGCCCGCGCCCTGCAGGAGGACCAGGGCATTCTGGTCAATGGCATCGTGATGCTCTCGCCCTTCCTGGAGGGGCGGCTGCAATTCGCCGCCAACCGCTTCCCGCTCGGCGCCGCGCTGCAATTGCCCTCGCTCGCCGCCGCCGCGCTCGACCGCAAGGGCAGTTTCACGCCGGAGGCGCTTGCCGCGGCGGAGCGCTTCGCCTTGAGCGACTATCTCACCGCGCTGGCCGGCAAGCCGCTGGAGGGCGAGGCCGCGAAAGCCTTCTATGCCAAGGTTTCCGACATCAGCGGCGTGCCGCTCGACATCGTCACCCGCACTCGCGGCGTCATTGGCGACGCCTATACCAAGAATGCGGGCAATGCCGACGACAGCGTCGCCAGTTCCTATGACGCCGCCACCATCGCCCCCGACCCGTTCCCGGAATCCCCGTCGGATGACGGTCCCGACCCGGTGCTGGACGGTTACACCCAGGCGCTTGGCGGGCTGTTCGTCGGCTATGCCCGCGACACGCTGGGCTTCAAGACCGACATGACCTTCAACCTGCTCAATCGCGAAGTGTCGGGCAAATGGGATTGGGGGCGGCGCAGCAGCCTCGGCTCGGCCAGCATCGCCCGCGACCTGCGCGAATTGCTGGCGCTCAATCCCAAGCTCACCGTAATGGTCGCGCATGGCCGCAGCGATATCGTCACGCCCTATTCGGTCTCGCGCTATGTGATCGACCACATGCCGCCGCTCGGCAGCGCCAAGCGCGTCGACCTCAAGCTCTATAAGGGCGGCCACATGTTCTATTTCGACCCCGCCTCGCGCGCCGCCTTCGCCAGCGACGCCGGCGCCTTCTACGCGGCGGGAGAGCTTTAACGATCGTCAGGCTTGCGCCGCGGCCGCATGCCGCTAATTTCCCGGCAGAAAAAACGGTTCAACGTGCCGTCGGGAGGAAAGATTGGGAGTGGTCGCCGCGCAGCCCCTGGCCGGGGACGCGCTCTTGTCCCGCGCGGTTGCGCTGAGCGGCGTTCGCATCACCTTCGCGGCGCGTGATCGCGGCCGGCAAGGCTTCACCGCGGTCGAGAATGTCGATCTCGCGGTCGCCGACGGCGAATTCGTGGCCATTGTCGGCCCCACCGGCTGCGGCAAGTCCACCCTGCTCAATGCCAGCGCCGGCCTGCTCACCCCCAGCGCCGGCACCGTCAGCATCTTTGGCACACCGCTCGCCGGGCTGAACCGGCAGGCCGGCTACCTGTTCCAGGCCGAAGCGCTGTTCCCCTGGAAGACCGCGCTCGACAATGTCGCCATCGGCCTCGAAGTCGCCGGCGTCGCCACGGGCGTAGCCCGCGAGCGCGCCCGCGGCTGGCTCGGCCGGGTCGGGCTCAAGGCCTTTACCGACCGCTATCCGCACATGCTCTCCGGCGGACAGCGCAAGCGCGTCGGCCTCGCCCAGGTGCTGATCCGCGATCCCAAGATCCTGCTGATGGACGAGCCGTTCGGCCCGCTCGACGCGCAGACGAGGCAGATCATGGGCAACCTGCTGCTCGAACTGTGGAACGCCGAGCGCAAGGCGGTGCTGTTCGTCACCCACGACCTCGAGGAGGCCATCGCGCTGGCCGACCGCGTCGTCATCATGAGCGCCGGGCCGGCCTCGCGCATCATCGGCGAGTGGCGGGTCGACCTGCCGCGGCCGCGCGACATCATGGAGATCCGCGTCCATCCCGCCTTCCATGCTCTGCACCGGGAGATCTGGTCGACACTCAAGGACGAGGTGGTGAAGACCTATCGCGACGCGGAGGGCGTGGCGTGAAGCATTTCAAGCTGCTCGCCTTGCAGATTCTGGTCGCTTTGGTGCTGATCGGCGTCTGGCATCTCGGCTCCACCATCAAGGTGCCGGCCGGCATCCTCTCGCCGAAGGCGTTCTATCCGCTCGACCCGTTCTTCTTCTCGACGCCGGTCGACGTGTTCGCCCGCACCTGGAAGGATTTCGCCTCGGGCGTGATCTGGTACCACCTCGGCATCACGCTCTTGGAGACCGCGCTGGCCTTCGTCATCGGCGCCGCCGGCGGCGTGCTGATCGGCTTCTGGTTCGCCCGGCAGGCGCTCGTGGCGGCGGTGTTCGACCCCTATGTGAAGATGGCGAACGCGCTGCCGCGCGTGGTGCTGGCGCCGATCTTCGCGCTGTGGCTCGGCCTCGGCATCTGGTCGAAGGTCGCGCTCGGCGTGACGCTGGTATTCTTCATCGTCTTCTTCAACGTCTATCAGGGCGTGAAGGAAGTGAGCCCCACCGTCCTCGCCAATGCCCGCATGCTCGGCATGAATGAGCGGCAATTGATGCGCAACGTCTATTGGCCGTCCGCACTCTCGTGGATGTTTTCCTCGCTGCACACCGCGGTCGGCTTCGCGCTGGTCGGCGCCGTGGTCGGCGAATATCTCGGCTCGGCGGCAGGCCTCGGCTACCGCATCCACCAGGCCGAGGGCGTGTTCGACGTCACCGGCGTGTTCTCCGGCATGCTGGTGCTCGCCATCTTCGTCATCATCATCGACGCCTTCGTCACCGCGATCGAGAACCGGTTGCTGGTCTGGCGGCCGGCGCCGGCGGCGAGCCAGAACTGAACACGGCATAACAGGAGGAAGCCCGATGAAAACCTTGATCAAGGCTGTTGCGGTGGCCACGCTCGGCGCCCTTGCGCTGACCGCGCCCGCGCTCGCCCAGAAGGCGGAAAAGCCCAGCCTGACGCTCGGCGTCGGCGGCAAGCCGCTGCTCTATTACCTGCCCCTGACCATTGCCGAGCAGAAGGGGTTCTTCAAGGAAGAGGGACTCGACGTCACCATCAATGATTTCGGCGGCGGCGCGAAATCGCTGCAGGCGCTGATCGGCGGCTCGATCGACGTGGTGGCGGGCGCCTATGAGCACACCATCCGCATGCAGGCCAAGGGCCAGGACATCGTCGCAACCATCGAGCTCGGCCGCTATCCCGGCATCGTACTGGTGGTGAAGAAGGACAAGGCCGACCAGATCAAGTCGATCAAGGATTTGAAGGGCGCCAAGATCGGCGTCACCGCGCCGGGCTCCTCGACCAATTTCTTCGTCAACTTCCTGCTCGCCAAGAACGGCCTGAAGCCTGACGACGTCTCCTTCATCGGGGTCGGCGGCGGCGCTTCTGCGGTGGCGCAGATGAAACGCGGCGAGATCGACGCCATGGCGAACCTCGACCCGGTCATCACCAAGCTGGAGAGCGACGGCGACGTCGTGGTGCTGGCCGACAGCCGCACCGAAGCCGGCAACAACGCCATCTTCGGCGGCACCAATCCGGCGGCGGTGCTCTACATGAAGACCGACTTCGTGAAGGACAATCCGGTCACCACGCAGAAGCTGACCAACGCCTTCTACAAGGCGCTGAAGTGGTTGCAGACCGCGACCCCCGAGGACGTCGCCAAGGTGGTGCCGGAGGAATATCTGCTCGGCGACAAGGCCCTCTATATCGCCGCGGTGAAAGCCTCCAAGCCGATCTATTCGGTGACCGGCGTCATTCCCGAGGCCGGCATGAAGAACGCGCTCGGCATGCTGGTAGAGTTCGATCCCGAGTTGAAGGCCGCCAAGATCGATCTCTCCAAGACCTTTGACGGCTCGTTCGTCGCCAAGGCTGCCGCGACGATCAAGTAGCCCTACCCAGGAGACGACATGGACTCGATCCGCCTGAGCCTCGCCGAGGTGCATGATCTCACTTTGGCGACGCTCCGGGACAATGGGCTGGGCGAACCGCATGCTGCGGCCATCGCCCGCTCCATCACCCGCGCCGAGGCGGACGAATGCCATTCGCACGGCATCTACCGGCTTCCGGGCTATGTCGCCTCGACCCGCAGCGGCAAGGCCGATGCCGCCGCGCTGCCGGAACTCACGCAGGCGACGCCCGCGGTGCTGCGGGTGGATGCGCGGCGCGGCTTCGCTCCGCTCGCCATCGAGACCGGCATCCCCGCGCTCATCGTGGCAGCGAAGACCTATGGCATCGCCGCGCTGGCGATCCATGATTGCTACCATTACTCCGCGTTGTGGGCGGATATCGAGGGCGCGGCGGAAGCCGGCCTCGTCGCCTTCGCCTTCACCGTCGGCCAATGCTGCGTGGCGCCGGCCGGCGGGACGCAGGCGCTGTTCGGCACCAATCCGCTTGCCTTCGGCTGGCCGGGTCCGAGCGGGCGGCCCTTCATCTTTGACTTCGCCACCAGTGCGGCCGCGCGGGGCGAGATCGAACTGAAGCGGCGCGCCGGCGAATCCATTCCCGCCGGCTGGGCGGTCGATCCCGACGGCAAGCCGACCACCGATCCCGCCGCCGCGCTCAAGGGCGCGCTGCTGCCGTTCGGTGGCCACAAGGGCTCGGCGCTCTCCATGATGGTCGAGCTGATCGCCGGACCGCTGATCGGCGACCTCACCAGCCGGCAATCCAGGGCGGCCGAGAATGGTGACGGCGGCCCACCGCTCGGCGGCGAGTTGATCCTGGCGATCGATCCCGCCGTGTTCGGCAAGGATAGCGTGGGCGAGCGCCTCACCATCGCCGACGAATTGTTCGCCCTCGCCCGGCAGCAACCCGGCGTGCGCCTGCCCTCCGATCGCCGCTACGCCGCGCGCCAGCGCACCCGCGAGCACGGTGTCGAGGTGCCGACTGCCTTGTATGCGGAGTTGAAGGCACTGATGCCGGGGTGAGATACTGTCGCATGTTGCGAAACCTCATCCTGAGGTGCCCGGCATTAGCCGGGCCTCGAAGGATGCTCCCGCAGAAGACCGTCTTCGGCTTCAACATCCTTCGAGGCTCGCTATGCTCGCACCTCAGGATGAGGTGGTTTGTTGAATCCCATCCCCGGATTTTTAATTGATAGCTCACTCAATCGCCTATAAAGGGCAATCATCCCGCCGCCCAAGCCGGTCTCACCCGCGCCTGCCTTCCGCGACGGACAATGCCGGCTCCTCGGGTCAGGGGCCGATCGTGGTGGCACGCCGTTGAAACGTGAAGAGCTCACCGAACAGGGCGCCGGAGCCCAGCAGCCGTCCCCGGAGCCGGTGCCGGCCAGCAGCATGACGCTGACCTTCCTGGTCGCGGCCTCGCTGTTCATGGAGAATCTCGACAGCACCATATTGGTGACGGCGATCCCCGACATGGCCGCCGCGTTCGGCGTGCGCCCGGTCGATCTCGGCATCGGCGTCTCCGCCTATGTGCTCACCTTGGCCATCCTCATCCCGCTCAGCGGCTGGATGGCCGATCGGTTCGGCAGCCGGCGGGTGTTCGCCAGCGCCATCATCATCTTCACCGGCGCCTCGATCCTGTGCGGGCTCAGCGAGAGCCTGCTGACCTTCACCCTCGCCCGCGTTCTCCAGGGCATAGGCGGCGCCATGATGGTGCCGGTCGGCCGTCTCGTCGTGCTGCGCTCGATCGACAAGAAGGACATGATCCGGGCGATCACCACCCTCACCTGGCCGGGCCTTGCCGCGCCGGTGCTGGGGCCGCCGCTCGGCGGCTTCATCACCATGTACCTCTCCTGGCACTGGATCTTCTTCATCAATGTGCCGCTCGGCATCGCCGCCTTCTTCTTCACGCTCAAGCTGATGCCGAAGGAGAAGATCCACGCCGTGCGCCCGTTCGACGTGCTCGGCTTCGTGCTGACCGGGGCAGCCTGCTTCTCGCTGATGTACGGCGTCGAACTGATCACCCACGAAGACGTATCGTGGCCGCTGGTGGCGGCGGCGATCGTGGTCGGCTTCGCCAGCGGCCTTTATGCGATCGTCCATGCCCGCCGCCACCGCCACCCGCTGGTCGAGCTGTGGGCGATGTCGGTGCCGAGCTATGCCGCCGCGGTCCGCGGCGGCTCGGCGGTCCGTGTCGCCATCCACGCCATCCCGTTCCTGCTGCCGCTGCTGTTCCAGGTCAGCCTCGGCCTCGATCCGCTGACCTCGGGCCTGCTGATCCTCAGCGTGTTCGCCGGCAATCTGGTGATGAAGCTGGTGACGACGCGGCTGCTGCATCGCTTCGGCTTCCGCCCGGTGCTGATCGTCAACGGCGTGCTGAACGCGGCGATGATCTTCGCCTGCATGCTCATCACCGCGGAAACGCCGTTCGCAATCATCGTGATCCTGCTGTTCCTCAGCGGCCTGACGCGTTCGCTCCAGTTCACCGCGGTGAACGCGCTCACCTATGCCGATGTGCCGCAGGACCGCATGAACGGCGCCAACACGCTCTCCAACATGGCGCAGCAGATGGCGATGGGCGGCGGCGTCGCGCTGGGCGCGCTCGCCCTGCGCTTCGCCGAGTTTGTCAATCCGGCCGGCGCTTCGCCGGGTATTCCCGCGGCCGATTTCCAGATCGCCTTCTTCATCGTCGGCATGGTGGCGCTGCTCGCCGCGCTCGACGCCATCCGCCTTGCACCCAATGTCGGCGAAGCCATCCGCCGGCGCCGGGCATGACACTTACCTAACGTAACAAGACCCGCTGGCGCTGGCGCTGGCGCTGGCGCCGGATGTGCTAAGGCTCCGGCATGTTCGACATGTATCTCGACCGATGGGACCTCGTCCCCGACGGCGCCCCCATCACCACCCATTCGAGCCACCTGCTCCCGGTTCAGCATCGCGGCGCGCCCGCCATGCTCAAGCTGGCGCTCGACGAGGAGGAGCGCTTCGGCGGCGCGCTGATGGAATGGTGGGACGGCATCGGCGCCGCGCGCGTGCTGGCGCGCGATCCCGATGCTCTGTTGATGGAACGCGCCGAAGGCGGCGCATGTCTTGCCGACATGGCCCGCGACGGGCGCGACGACGAGGCCTGCCGCGTGCTGTGCGCGGTAGCGGCCCGACTGCATGCCCCGCGATCGAAGCCGCTGCCGGAACTTGTCCCGCTGACCCGCTGGTTCCGCGACCTGGAACCCGCCGCAGCAGTGCACGGCGGCATCCTCGCCCGTAGCGCCGAGACCGCCCGAGCCCTGCTGGCTGAGCCGAGCGAGGCGGTCGTGCTGCATGGCGACCTGCACCACGGCAATGTGCTGGACTTCGGCGCGCGCGGCTGGCTCGCCATCGATCCCAAGCGGCTGATCGGCGAGCGCGCCTTCGACTACGCCAATATCTTCACCAATCCCGACCTCGACGATCCCTCCCGTCCGGTCTCGACCGTGCCGGGCCGTTTCCAGCGGCGCCTCGACGTGGTGGTGGAGGCAGCCGGCCTCGATCGCCGGCACTTGCTGCGCTGGATCCTGGCGTGGACCGGTCTGTCGGCGGTCTGGTATCTCGGCGACGGCGACCCGGCCTTCACCGACCTGACGATCGCCGAGCTGGCAGCGGCGGAGCTGGACCGCTGATCGCGGGCGACACTCGTGATTTGCCACGTCATGGCCGGGCTTGTCCCGGCCATCCACGGTTACTCGCCTGGTGAGTTGCGAGGCAGATCTTCAGATCTTCAGCCAGGAGAACAGGTTCTTGCCTGGCGCCGTGTTCGGCATCTCGGTGACGACGACGATGCGCGAAATCTCGCCGCGCTTATAGGCCGCCAGGAACCGCTCATATTCCTTGAACGACACGCAGCCATTCGAATCGCCACGCGGTCCAAGCAGATAGCTGTGGGCGAGGATGCCGTCGCGGCCATACATCTTGCTATGGTCGGCCGGCGTCATGCGCAGCGCTTCGACGCCGTGGAACAGCGCCTCGCGGGGGGTGAGGTCGTAGATATTCGGCGGCGTCGGCCCGCGCATCTTCACCGAGATATGGCGCGGATTGTCAAACATCTCGCCGAGCCCGGAATGGGCTTCCAGCTTCTCGCCGCTGGGCAGGTAGACGGTCTTGGCGCGGATGTCATAGACCGCATAGCGGTCGGTGCGGCCGGGCAGCGTCACCTCGGCGTTCAGGTCCGGCTCGTCGCTCGGCGAAGGACCGGGCTGCGGCGGCGGCAAGGCCGCGACCTCGCCGCGATCGCCAAGCGGATTCTTGAGCGGGAGCGGTGCTACCGCCATCGGCACGGCCGGCGCCTGCAGCGTGAAGGGCTCGGCGGCCGCGCGCTCGGCGAGCAGCGGATTGGCCGGCGGCAGCGGCACCTTGGCCTGTGCCACCTGCCCCGGCGCCGGATCGGCCGGGGACGCGTCGGCCTGCGCGGTGTCGGCCTTGGCGGCCGGCGCGATCGCCAGCACCGGGGCCGCAAACACCCAATCGCCGCCGTCAACGAGCGTGCCGGCCGAACGGAAATCCATGATGTCGGTGACGGTGCCGCCCGCGGCCTCGGTCTCGGCCGGGACCGTCGCGACATCGGTCGTGGTGGTGTCGACGGGACCGAGCGACGCCATGGCGAACCGCTTCTGCGGCGTGACCAGCGCCGCCTCGGCCGGCCTCGGGCCAGCGGCGAGCATGAACCAGGCCCCGACCATCGCCACGGTGGCAATGCCCCCGAAGCCGATCAGAACAGCATGAGCTATGCGCGGACGCGCTTTGGTCTGGCGAGCAACGGCGGCCTTGCGACGGCCCTTGTCGTCGGTCCGAACGTTTTGCCTCATGATCCCCACAAGTCGAACTGCTACGCTTACGGCTACCGGGACCAATCGGCCCCGTTCCCCAGGCCGGACGCGCGCGGCAGTGAGCTCATCTGCGCAGCCAGCACGTCAATAGACCCGATTCTTGGTAACGAATCTATTTACGCGGCCCTTTGTGAAACAGATGAGCGCGGCGATAATGTGTTTACACTCTGGACCGCGTGATTTCGGCAACACCTTTAAGCTGCGACTCACCGCGATTCGGTTCAGCGCGGCTGGATTCGCGCCTTGCGGCCAATTGCCACGATGCCGACCACGGCGAGCGCGGCCACGATCGTGACCGGGTCGATATGCTCGCCATTCACGAGAGCGGAAAGCGCAAGCGTTACAAAGGTTTGCAGTAGCTGCACCTGGCTGACGCGGGCAACGCCCCCCATCGCCATGCCCGCATTCCAGGCGAAGAAGCCGAGGAACATGCTGAACAGTGCGACATAGCCGAAGCCCGCCCAGGCGCTCGCCGGGACGGCGGAGACATCGGCCGGCATGGTCCAGAGCGCCAAAGGCAGCATGACCGGCAAGGCGAGGACCAGTATCCAGCAGATTACCTCCCACCCCGGCATGTCGCGCGCCAGTCGGCCGGAATAGACGTAGCCCACCGAGGCGCAAATCGCCGCAGCGAACATGTAGAGGTCGCCGATCGCGACATGCCCGCCGCCGTCCCGCAGGGCAAAGACGATCACCACGGCGGTGCCGAGGACGGCGAAGAGCCAGAAGCGCAGCGAGGGCCGCTCGCCGAGGATCAGGCTTGCCGCCGCGGCCGTGGTCAGCGGCAAAATGCCGAGCACCACGCCGCCATGGGAGGCTGGCACCGTCTGCAACGAGAGCGCCATCAGCCAGGGAAAGCCGATGGTGATCATCGATCCGGCCAGCGCCATGGTGCGAAGCTGCGATGGGATCGGGAGTCGGCGCCGGAGCAGCAGCAGGATCCCCGCCGACAGCACGCCAGCGACTGCCGCGCGGCCCACGGTGATGAAGAGTGGATCGAGCCCGACGACCGCAAGCCGCGTCGCCGGCAGCGTACCGCCGAAGAGGACGACGCCAAGCAAGCCCAGCCACATGCCGAGCGTTTCGCGGGAGACGCCTGGTGTCATTGCCGATTCATGCTGCATGTCGGCCGTGGCACCGCATTCTGCAAAGGATACTTATGTGCGCCGCTCTTAGCAGCATCGAGGCACGGTGTTTAATCAAAGCTTGTGATGCAGCTGATATGCGCGTTTCACGCTCGACTCACGGCGCCGGCGTATTCCCTGCCCCATGCATTGGAGCAGACAGGGGAGACGCCGCCATGATGAAGAGCCTGGTGAATAGACGCCGCTGCTACTGGACGCGCATCCTGCCGGCAATCGCCATCGCCGCGCTCGCCACCACGGGTGCCCACGCCGACCCGCACCAGCGTTCGACCACCGGGAAGATGTTGCTGCAGTTCTGCCTCGGCCCGTCCGCGGATGCGACCTGGTGCGACGCCTATATTACCGGGGTGGTTGAAAGCATCTACGGCTCCAGCACCCTCCCGGCGCGTTGCTTCAAGGACCGGCCGCAGCTCGGCGACATGAAGAAGGTGATCGTCGACTATGTCGAATGGTCGAACCTCGACGGCGACGACTATCCGCTGCGGCGCCCGGCTCCGCTGGTGATCCAGCAGGTGCTCACGGTAAAATACTGCGGCTGACGCCGGCCGCGCTAGGAACGGCACAGCATAATCACGGCCGATTCACGCAAGGGGAGCTCTTCTCACCATCGCGGTCAAACCGATCGCCAATCGAGGAGGCTTCGACATGCGACATGTTCTTTACGCGAGCCTGATCGGCCTTGTTCTCTGCTTCGGCAGCTTCAGCTCCGCCGGAGCCAGCCAGGCCGTTGGATGGTGGGGCGGTGCGTGGTCCTGCAACATCGATGGACGGCCGGCACAGATGAAATGGGCCGTCGTCGACGACAGCCAGACCAGCTGCAACGGCAACATCTGCAGCACCAGCAGCGGCGTCAAATGGAAGGGCAGCTTCTCCGACAACGGCTCGCGCTGGGTGCCGCTCACCAATCCGCGTACCGGGAACCTCGGCGGCGTCTATTTCAACCATGCCGACGGCAACCGATGGTATCTGCCCAAGCCGAACGGTCGGCAGAGCGTCGGCTGGACCACCTGGAACGGCCAGCGCTACCGGCTCGCCTGCTGGCATTGATCGCCGATCTGTAGTCGCCAGAAGAATGACGGGACCGGCGCCGGCATCGGCCGACGCGCTGGTCCCGATCCATTGCAGAATCCTGCGGCGTCAGACTTTGCGGAACTCGATCCGGTAGATGACTTCCTCTCCGGTGGTCGGATCGACCGCCGGGGCGCCGCTGATGACCAGGCTCTCGCCATCGCAGGTCAGCGGGCGGACCTGGTCCACCTGCCAGGCCGGATTCCACGCCGCATCGACATGATGGATCACCCGGTCGGCCTCGAGCGTATAGGTGCCGGTATAAGCGAGCATCGAGTCGAACAGCTTCACCTTCTCCTCCGCGGTCGGCGCCGGTGACGCCGGCTTGATCCGGTCGCGGGTGAACACCATCGCGGTCATGCGCCCGTCGGGATGATAGGCGATGTAGCCGACCGGATCGGGGCCCATGGCGTCGTCGACCTTGCCGGTGGCGACCACCGTTCGGGTCCACGACAGCATCTTCCAGGTGCCCAGCATTCGTCGTCCATTCAGCATGGCCGCGCCCTCCCGGGGCCGACGATAGCGCAACTTCCTCGCTGCGCCTCGTGATTGAGCAGCGCCGGTGTCCCATACGGCACAGGCTCCCTCCTCCCGTTTGCTAGCACTTGCCGGATCGGCCGGATCACACGGCCGCGGCTGCATCAGCAGAAGGGGGATGGATCATGTCGGTGGAAGCCTACGCGGAACTGATCCGCAATTTCGGACACTCGATCGGCCTGGCCGAGGCCACCCCGGACGCCGACGGCTATTGCGCCATGAGCTTCGACGAACTGGTCGTCCATTTCCAGTATGACGCCGACGATTTGGTGATCTTCTCCCGGCTCGGCGAGGTCGACGAGGACCGCGTCGAGGGCATTTACGGCATGCTGCTCGCCGCCAACATGTTCTGGCAGGGCACCAAGGGCGGCACCATTTCGGTGGAGCCGGATTCCCGCGTCGCCTTCATCGCCGACCGCCGCCCCCTCGCCCATACCAGCGACGCCGCGTTCCGCGACTGGCTCTCCGGCTTCATCGACATTGCCGAGCACTGGACCGACCGGCTCGCCACCGCGAACGCCGGCGGGCCGCTGCTTGCGGGCGACGACGAGCTGCCGCCCGAGCCGCTCGATCCCGGCGCCGAATTCATGACCCGCGTCTGAAGCCGCAGGCAGGAGACGCCGTCATGAGCCTGGAAATTTCCGCCTTCCGCTCCGCCCAGGGTAATCGGCTGACGCTCGACCAGGCGCAGCATCCCACCGGGGTCATCCAAGCCGAGCTGCCGTTCGGCGACCGCGTCGTCAATTTCTTCAAGACCGGCGATGCCCGCTACGGCACCGTGCAGCAGCAGCAGGACAATCGCGACTTCAAGACGAACTTCCGCACGGCACTGATCAAGGCCGAGGGCGCACACATCGCCAACCGGGCGGCTCGTTCCGCCGGCCTCCCGCCGGGCTGGCAGAACAGCGCCAAGCCGATGAGCGAGAAGACGGTGAAGCTGGTGCTGGAGAAGGCCCAGCAGTACCGCAAGGAGGCCGTCGACCAGACCGAGCACAATATCGGAGCGTTCCTGCGCCGCACCACGCCGCCGAGCTTCACCAGCACCTTCCAGGGCGGCATCAATCTCGGCTTCACGCATCTGCCCGTCACCGACGCCGGCAACGAGACGCTGCACGCGCTGTTCCGGCGCGAGGTGCGGCAGGATCCGCATTTCGCCACGCGCACGCTCGACGCGACCGACATGCAGAACATCGCTGCGCGCGCCATTGCCAAGTTCGAGCTGCAGAAGCAGAACGCCTTCCGCGAGCAGCATCCCGGCCTTGCCCAGTATGTGAATGCCGGCCATGCCGGCACGCCGCGCGAGGACCAACGCAGCTTCGTCCAGGAGATGCTGCCGAAATTCTCCACCACGACCGCGCAGGGACATCCGCTCTCCACCGAGCCGGTGCAGTTCCGCAGCCTCGCCCAGGACGCACTGGTCGCCATTTCCCACAATGGCGAGCTGCTGTCGGAGATGCGCTACGACCCCGAAGGCTGGCAGGAGTTCGGCAATGAGCTGGTCGCGGCCCATGATCGGCTGAGCCGCCTCGAAGTGGCGCTCAGCCAATTGGCCGGTCCGAACGCGCCCAACACCCAGGAGGGCCAGGACCTGTTCCAGGCCCTGACCACCGAGCTGCGCCACCAGCAGGGCTTGCTGCTGGCAAAGGCCAGCTTCATCGACGATCTCCAGGAGAACGATCCGCTCGGCCAGAAGACGGTCGACTACAGCAACCTGCTGTGGGCCCACGCCGCCGGCAAGATCTTCGACCAGGCGATCGCCGGTACCCAGGACCAGGCGACCATCGCCCGGCTGACGCTGGCCAAGACCAGCTTCATCGACATGCAGCAGCAGATCTACGACAACTCCGGCTCCGGCCCGCGCACCAATCTGCCGGGCACCATCAGCAAGGACCAGCATCCGGCGACGCTCGGCAAGAACACCGCCAAGCAATATCTGACGACGTTCCTGACCCAGGCCGGCATACCGCGCGACACCATCCGCGAGCTGACCTCGTCGGAGAATCTGAGTTCGGCGCGGCGCCAGGCGCTCAACGAGAACCAGGACTGGGCGCCGATCCGCCGCGACATGGTGGTGCATCGCGACGGCGTGACCCGCACCTATCAGAGCCGCATCACGCCCGGCAACGCCATCAATCCGCGCTTCGGCCGGCTCTATGGCGCCCAGCAGGGCATCAGCTCGGCGACCAAGGACGACCAGACCCACGCCCGCAACCTCAAGGTCAGCGAGCTGGTGCGCATGCTCCCCGGCCAGCAGGAAGTGAGCCGGATCAAGCTGATCGGCCACGGCGTGCTCGACATGTGGGACATCCAGAATCCCGGCCAGCGCCACACCGCCAATGTGAACGGCGCCCATGAGGTGCTGGAAGCCGCCATCTCGGTGAACGACCGCATCCGCACCGAGGCGCTGAACCGCGTGCAGGCCGGCGACAACAGGCCGGTGAAGATCACCCATGTCAGCGTGAACCTGATCACGCCAGCGGGCTGGCGCGAACTGCCGGGCATGGAAGGCACCAAGAAGCTCCACGACTATCAGGAGCAGACCTACACGCTCGAGCAGTTCAACGCTTTCCACGAGAATTCCACCGCGCATAATGGCGGCCCGATCCAGTTCCATGTCGACGACGACCGCACGCCGGGCCACGGCGTGGTGCTGGCCGGCAACGATACGCCGATCAATGTCGAGGTCGACGTCATCAGCTTCAGCTTCGGCATCAACCCGATGGCGACCGGCCGGGCGCCGGATTGGGTCGGTGGCTGGGCCAGCGTCTACGACCACAATCGCGGCATGATGGAGAAGTTCGTCGGGGATCTCGGCGAGGGCGAGTTCGGCGCCTTCGGCTCGCGTCCCGGCGGCTTCATCGGCGAGGTGATGGACGGGCTCGACATGAACAACCCGGCGCACCGCGAACTGGCGACGCGCATGCAGGAGCAGGCCGACCTGGTGCGCTCGATGTTCACCCACGAGGATTTCAAGCGCGGCAATGGCGACCCGGCGAAGATGGGCCGCCACATCCTGGCGCTGCAGGGCCTAGCCGAGGAGGCGCTGGCGATCGGCAATGTCGTCGACCACGCCGCCACCATGTCCAAGGGCTGCAAGAGCGACAAGGACCGCGGCGGCGTCACCGACACCGAGCTGAAGCACCAGATCATCACCGAGGACATGGGCGGCGAGATCAGGCCCGACGCGCGGCTCGAAGGCGACGACCAGCAGAATTACTATGTGATCGCCTCGAGCTCCGGCCAGCTGGAGAACCAAGTCTACAATACCGGCCTTGGCGGCTCGAAGGAGGCCGGCAAGCTCGGCACCCGCATCCCCGACACCATTGTGCGGCAATATCTCTCCGGCCTCGGCGAGTTCGCCGCGGAGTAGGCGCAGGTAGAAGCCTGGGGCCGACAAAAGCCCCGCGATTGCGGGGCTTTTCATTTCAGGGGCGCCGGGCGCCCTATCCATTCAGCCGATACACCCGCGCCGCCGTGCCGCCGAACAGCGCCGCCTTCTCCTCGGCGGAGGCCCCGGACGCCAGCCGCTTGAAGGCGTTCCACAAGGTGCCATAGCGGCAGGATTGCTTGTCGACCGGGAAATTGCTTTCGAACATCGCCCGATTTACGCCGAAGGCCTCGATGCAGGTTTCCATATAGGGCCGCCATGCCGCCGCGAGATCTTCCGAAGGCGGCGGGACGTCGCGCAGATGGAAGTCGAAGCCGAAATGCAGCATGCCGAGGCCGCCGAGCTTGACCTGCACGTTCGGGGAGGCGGCAAGCGTGACCATGTCCCGGCGCCAGCTCTCGAAGATCTCCTGCCGCTGCCCGGCATAGGGCCCGACGCAGATCGGGCCGCCGACATGGTCGACGATGATGGTGGTCTCGGGGAAGGCCCGCGCCAGGTCGATCAGGTCGGGCAATTGGTGGAAGAACAGCCAGGTCTCGAAGTTCAGGCCTAGGCCCGCAAGTTGGGCCACGCCTTCCCGCAGTTCGGGCGCCAGCAGCAGCTTCGGCGGCACCGGGTGCGCCACAAATTTGCCGACGGCATCATGCCCGTCCCAGGCGGCGCAGAACCGGATTCCGCTCAGGCGTCCCGCCGCCGCTTCGATCTCGGCTTCGAGCACATCGCGCACGCTGGCGCCGAGCGTCAGGTCGGCATGGCCGATCATCGCGCTGGCGACCCGCGCCGGGCCGTATTTGCCGGAGGCACTCATCGCCGCCATGCCGCGGACGAACTCGACCTCGCCGAGCGGGCGCAGCGCAGGATCGCCATCGGCGCGGTACATGGCCTCGCATTCGGCGAAGATGGTCCGCCTTATATCGTGACCGCCCTCGGCGACATCAGCGACGAACTCATGCAGCAGATAGCGCCCGCGCTGCGGGGTCTCCCACAGATGATGATGCGGATCGATGATCGGCAGATCGGAATCAAGCGGCGCCTCCGGCGGCGCACCCGCGAGCCAGGCGTTCAGCGCGGCGGGATCGCGATAGATCGAGCCGCGATAGACATAAGGTTCGCTCATCACTCTCTCCCGTCACCGCCGGATAGCGGGACCATGCCGGTCCAGAACAGCTGATGGCCGCCGGTCGCGATCTCGTGGAACCTGAATTGGCTGAGACGGCCGTCCTCGCCGATGCGGAAGAAGGACAGGCCCGCCGGCACGAAGCGCGCGGGATCACCGTCAATGTTCAGCCCGACGATATGCGCGGCGATCAGCTGGGTCGCGCTCGGATCGATCTGAAAGGTCCGGCAATGGATGCCACCGGAATCGACATGCTGGATCGGCGTGGGCTCGCCGGTCGCCGCGTCGATCGCATAGACCACGATGGAGTTGCCGCCGCCGGCATAGGACGGCAGATGGCCATCGCCAAGAATTTCGGGCGCGCGATTGGCGACATAGACGAAGCGCCCATTGGGATGGACGTGGATCGGCCCGGGTCCGGGATGCTGATGGACGGCGTCTTCGCTCTCCAGCGTCGAGCGGCTGAACAGCATCTCGGGTGACACCGTATCCCCGACGCGCGCGAACACGTCGAGCCGGTGCTGCCGCTCCAGCGCAACATAGATCCAGCCGCCTTCGGGGTGGAAATCCAGGTGCCGCGGGCCGAAACCGTATCCGCCGTCCGGGGCGATGCGCTGCTGGCCGGTCAATTGTCCGTCGCGATAGGTGAAGACGCTCAGCATGCCCGGCCGCTCGGGCCGGTCGGGCTTGGCGTCATGACCGCGGCTCACCAGGATCACGAGGCGGTTGTCGGCGGCGACACGAACCTGATGCGGAAATATGCCCGGATCGATCGGCTCGCGCTGCTCCACCTCGCCGCGAGGGCGGCCGTCCTCTGCGATCTGGTAGACGCGCAGCGCCGGCGGATCGCTGAAGGCGATCAGTGCATGGCGAGACGGCGCATCACAGGTCATGTGGATCGGCCGCGCGGGAAGCGGTACCGGCTCGCCATGCGGCGAGAGGGCTCCCGTGGCAGGGTCGACCGCAAACGCACTGAGATGATGGCGCTCGCCAATGATGCCGAGGCCCGGCGCGCCGTCGCTCGACGCGACATAGAGAAAGCGGCCGGAGACGTGCGGCCAGGCATACTGGACATTTGCCGGCAAATCGGCGGCGCGGCCTTCGAAGGTGAAGCTCCCCGTGGCCACGTCCAGCCGGTAACTCAAGATGGTCGGCCCGATGCTCGCGAAGAAAGCGAGGCTATCGGAAAAAGGCGGCTGCGAACTCATCGACACGTCACTTTGGCTGGCGAAGGGGTGGATCGCTCAATGATTCGTCGCAGCGCATGGCGCGCCCTCCCCGCTCGTCACGGTCCATTTTCAGGCGGGCGGTTCGATCAAATCGATCGGCGGCCCTTGCTTTCTCTTCATATAATAGTACTTATAAGCCTATAACTGTCAAGCTTGCACCTTGGCCGCCGGAGCAAATCGCCCGCCCGCCATAGCTTTCGCGAGGTGTTTCGATCCGACACGCTGTCGTCGATTGACCATCTTTGCCCTGACCGGCCACGCCACCGGTCCCCATTACGTAATACGACTACATTACGTAACGTAATATACAATAAAGCACGCGCCATTTTCTCGTGAATATTTCGCTGCGGAAACAACAAAGAATCTCGTGGAGGAAAACATGGTCGACGAAAAGGCCGTCATCGGCAAGGTGGCGTGGCGCTTCATACCCTTGCTGGTGACCGCGGCATTCCTGGCCTATCTGGACCGGGTGAATGTGAGCTTCGCCGCGCTCACCATGAATGCCGATCTCGGGCTTTCGGCCGCGGCCTACGGATTTGGCGCCAGCATCTTCTTCGTCACCTATGTGCTGACCGAAGTACCCTCCAACATCATTCTTGCCCGCGTCGGCGCGCGGATCTGGCTCGCCCGCATCATGTTCACATGGGGGCTGATTTCGCTGCTGATGATCTTTGTGCGCGGCGAATACAGCTTCTATCTGCTGCGCGCCTTGCTCGGCATTGCTGAAGCCGGGCTTTATCCCGGCATCGTCTATTTCATGGCGCTATGGTTCCCGGCCAGATACCGGGCGCGCATCGGCAGCTTCTTCTGGCTGTCGATACCGCTGTCGACGGTGATCGGCGCGCCGATCTCCGGCCTGTTCCTCAATCTCGACGGCCTCATGGGGCTGACCGGCTGGATGTGGCTGTTCATCCTCGAATCCGTCCCCACCATCCTGATGTCGTTCGTGCTCTACACCGTGCTGCGCAACAGCCCGGCGGAAGCGGAATGGCTGACGCCCAGTGAGCGCGAATGGCTCACACGGCGCATGGCGAGTGAGGCCGATGCGGTCGAGACCAACCACGGCGTCCTCGCTGCTCTGGGGAATTCCGTCGTCCTCGCGCTCGGCTTCGTCTGCTTCGGCGCGGTGATCATCAATTACGGCGTGAATTTCTTCCTGCCGCAGATCGTCAAGGGTTTCGGCCTGTCGAACACCGCTGTCGGCTTCGTCACCGCCTTGCCGTCGATCGCTGCGGTCTGCGGCATCCTGTTGTTCGGCTATATTTCCGACAAGACCGGCAATCGCCGCGGCTGCGTCGCCGTCGCCATCACCGCCGTCGCCGGCTGCCTGGCCTTGTCCACGCTCTTTGCGGACCCGGTCTACAAGATGGTGGCCCTGGTCGCCGCCGGCTTCTTCATGTTCGGCTATCTCGCGCCGTTCTGGGCGATTCCCCACCAGTTCCTGAAGGGTGCGGCGCTGGCTGCCGGCATCGCCGCGATCAATTCCCTGGGCAATGTCGGCGGCATCGTCGGCCCCTGGCTGATGGGCTATCTGCGCGACCGCACCGGAAGCTTCGAGGGTGGGCTGCTGGCGCTCGCCGCCGTCGGCCTGCTGGCGGTTCCGCTGCTGCTGATCCTGCGCCGGCCCACCCCGGCCATGCAGGTCGACGTCTCGCGCTCGAGCGCCTGAACCCTGCATTCGAGAGACACGGAGGCACTCCGCCAAGGGTGCCCTCGTTCGCGAGCCCACAAGAAACACGAGAGCAATCCGTCATCGGAGGAACACCATGCGTGGCATTCCCAAGCGGGCATTCATCTATGCCCTGCTGTTCACCTTCCTGCTCATCAGCATGCTCGACCGCATCAATATGTCGGTTGCCGGCAGCTCGATCGCCAAGGAGATGAATCTCAATCCGACCGAGCTCGGCTATCTGTTCTCGTCCTTCCTGTGGATCTACATCCTCTGCCTGCTGCCGGCCGGTGCGATGACGGACCGGCTCGGCACCCGCTGGGCGGTCGCCGGCGCCGTGAGCTTCTGGTCGCTGGCGCAGATGCTGGGTGGCTTCGCCTCCGGCATGGTGACGCTGCTGCTGACGCGGCTCGGCCTCGGCGTCTTCGAATCGCCCACCAACCCCTGCGCCAATCGCGTGATTCGCGAATGGGCACCGCGCTCGGAGCGCGGCCTCGCCTCCGCCATCTGGATCAGCGGATCGCTCGCCGGTCCCTCGATCGGGGCGCTGCTGGTCTCCTGGCTGGTGACCGATTTCGGCTGGCGGCTATCCTTCATCATCACCGGCCTGGTCGGCCTGCTATGGGTGGCGGTCTGGATCGCGGTGTTCCGGCGGCCGGAGCAGGCCGGCTGGCTCGACGAGGCCGAGCGGGCCAAGATCCTCGCCGAGCGCGACATCGCCTCCACCGCGGCCGGGGCCCAGGCCTCCATCGGCTATCGCGGCCTGCTCGCCTCGCCGACGATGTGGAGCATCGCCGTCGCGCAGGGCTGCCTGACCTACATCACCTATTTCTTCCTCACCTGGCTGCCCGGCTATATGCAGATGTCGCGGGGCCTCACCATCATGTCGAGCGGCATCTACACCGCGCTGCCTTACGGCCTCTCGATCATCTTCTGCCTGCTGCTGAGCTACGGCATCGACCGCATGCTCAGCACCGAATCGCTGCGCGCCGGCAAGCGCCGCTATGCGGTGGCGTTCGGCTGCCTCGCCTCGGCAAGCGTGCTGCTGATGCCCTATGCCGATTCCATGTGGACCATCGTGCCGCTGCTCACCGTCGCGCTTACCTTCAGCGCCTCGTCGCAGTCCTGGAACTTCGCGCTGACCAACGACCTGCTGCGCTCGCCCGCCGATGTCGGGCGCGCCTTCGCCTTCGTGACGCTGGGCGGCAACAGCTTCGGCATATTGGCGCCGATCGTCACCGGCTATCTGGTGAATTCGACCGGCAACTTCACCATCGCCTTCGTGATCTGCGGCATCCTCGCTCTTGTCGGCGCGCTGATCGAACTCTTCCTCGTGCGCGGCAGCATCGGCGAAAGCGCCGCCACGCCGAACCTGGCGCCGAGCGAGGCAACAGCCTGATTTAGGCCTGCGTCGTGGTCGCGCCGAGGAAACTATGGATCTGCGCGACCACCGAGGCGCCCTCGCCGACCGAGGCGGCGACGCGCTTGGTCGATCCCGCCCGCACGTCACCGATGGCAAAGACGCCGCGGCGGTTGGTTTCCAGCGGCAGCACCGGCCGCCCGGATTCGTCGCCGGGCTGCGCGCCGGTGATCACGAACCCGTTCGGATCGACGGCGACGCAGCCGTCCAGCCAGCCGGCATTGGGATCGGCACCGATGAACAGGAACAGATGCCGCACCGGGCAGGTGTGCGGCTGTCCGGTGTCGCGATCGCCGAACACGACGGCGGTCAGCCCCTGGGCGCGGTCGCCCTCCAGCGCCCGCACCTCGGTGCGGGTGTGGATCTCCACATTTGGCAGCGATTCGATCCGCTCGATGAGATAGCGCGACATCGACGCCTCCAGGCCGGTACCGCGGATGATGAGGTGCAGCCGCTTCACCCGCGGCGCCAGATAGACCACCGCCTGGCCGGCGGAATTGCCGCCGCCGACCAGCGCGACCTCCTCACCTTCGCACAGCCGGGCCTCCACCGGGGAGGCCCAATAGGAGACGCCGGCGCCCTCGAACGTGTCGAGATTGCTGATGTCCGGGCGGCGGTAGCGGGCGCCCGAGGCGATCACCACGGTCTTCGAGCGCACCGCGACCCCGTTCGACAATTCGAGACGCAGCGAGCAGCGGCCTGCCTTGTCCGGCTCGCCGCAATCCAGCCGCCGCACCCCCAGCGGTATCGCCAGTTCGGCACCGAATTTCTGTGCCTGGACATAGGCGCGGCCGGCGAGCGCCTGGCCGGATATGCCGGTGGGAAAGCCGAGATAATTCTCGATGCGGGCAGACGCGCCAGCCTGCCCGCCTATGGCCCGCTGGTCCAGCACCAGCACGCTCAAGCCTTCCGATGCCGCATAGACCGCGGTGGCGAGCCCGGCAGGGCCGGCGCCGACGATGGCGACATCGTAAAGTCGGTCAGCGGTGAGTTCGGGGACCATGCCGAGGCATACCCCCGCCTCGGCCTCGCTCGGGCACTTCAGCACCGCACCGGTCGGACAGACCATGAGCGGCAATTCGCTTGGCAGAATGCCGAGCCGCTCGACCAGCGCTCGGCCCTCCTCGCTGTGGGCGTTGAGGGTCTTGTGCGGATAGCCGTTGCGCGAGAGGAAACCCTCGAGGCGCGTGACATCGGGATGGCCGGGAACGCCCACCAGCACCGAGCCCACCGCATCGGCCTCGATCAGCCCGACCCGGCGCAGGATGAGCGCGCGCATCACCACTTCACCGATCTCGGCGGAGCCGATGATGAGGGCGCGGAGATGCGCGCTGTCGAGCGGCGCTGCGGTGCAGCCCTCCGGCCCGGCGATGCCGGCAGCCAGAGAGGCGCGAGCGGCAAGCTGGCTGATCTCGCCGGTGAATTCGCCGACCCCCATCGAGGTGATCGCCCGCTCATGGCCAAGCCCGTCACGGCGGCGCACGTCGATGGTCCCCTCAAGGATGATCCAGGTCGAGGAATTCCGGTCGCCGACATCATAGATGGTCTCGCCCGGCGCGAAGCTGCGCGCCTCGCCACTGGCAAACCGCTTCACCAGCTCAAGCTGGGTCGCGTCGAAGACCGGGAACATCTGGTGGCGCCGTGTGTCGAGCAGGCTCATCGCATCCCTCGCAACCGAACGGGGGTGTTCTATCACGATTGCCGAGCCAGCCCTCAAGATGGCGGGAACCCCGCACGTGCGGGGCTCCCATAGTGTGATGCGGTGGCACCGACCCGTTGAGCTTGCTGCAACGATCCGAGGCTAGCAGGAAGCTCCGTCCCTAATCCTTGCTGCGGCCATTACTTCCGCCGGACCTGCCGCTATTGCCGGCACCGCTCTTCCCGCTCCCCTTGGAACTGCCACCGAAGCTGCGACCGCCAAAGCTGCCCCCGAAGCCGCCACCAAAGCTTTTGGCACCGGCGGACAAGGCGGAAGCGCCGAGCCGTGTCGAGGTGTCATAGCTTCCCGTTTCTTCACCTTCGTCGCCGCAATGGTCGTCGGGCGGGCTGGGATCCGGGGCCGGCCGGCTGCTGCTGGTACGGCTATTGGCGCGCCTGCCGTCATTGGTGCTCGCCGGATTGACGCTCAGGCTCGCCTCGCGGTCGGCACATGAGGTGGTGTTCACCCGGAAACGCGGCAGCAGGCTGGCCTGCGAGGCCACATAGGGGAACCGCGCGGCGACGGGCTGGCTCCAGGTCGCCGGGTCCACCCCGCCGCTGGCGGGCGCGACGACCACGGCGCAACTGCCGCGCACGTCGCGGCACACACCCGCGAGATCGCACACCCGCGCCTGCCCCTCGAACAGCGCCAGCGTCATCTCGCCATTGCCCGCCACCGAGAAGTCGAACTCCGTGCCGCGCACGCCGATGGTCGCGGTCGGCGTCTTGATCGTGTAGGCCTGCTTTTCGCTGTTACCGGTGATGAAGCGGAACGCGCCCTTGGCCGCGTTCACGGTGATCTTGCGCGCGGTGTTGTCCGCGTTGAACACGAAGGCGTCGATGGTCATCAGCGAGTTGGGGCCGACAACAAGCTTGGTCGCATCCTTGAACTCGATCTGCGCCTCGCCGCCCGGGCCGGTCTGCACCTTGTCGCCCATGAAGACGTCGCCATCGACCTTGAGGACACGGCGCCCTTCCGCTCCGTTGGCGGCAGCGGCGGGGATGACCGAGACGGCGGTGCCGCTCGGGCCCGCCGCCTGAACCGCGGACACGCCGGCCAGGGCCGAGGCCGAGATGATCGCGCCCCATAAGGCGAGACGCACGGCGATAGGCTTGATACGCAAATGCACGTTTAAGTCCGCCAATTGCGGAACCGATTGGAGTTGCACAAGAGCCTCCTGCTCGAACGATCAATTCGACCCGCGGCAAGAGAGTGCTGGCGTGCGTGAATGGAACGTGAAACCGGGAAATAATCCTTACCCGATGACGGCGCCGCCCGGACGCAGACGCGCCGAAGCGCCCCGCGAGGATTTCAAAACCGCCGGCGCCGAGACGGAGATGGCGATCGGCGTGGTGTGCACCCGCATGGTGTGTTCGCCTGCCTTCGATGATCGCAGTGTATGTATGACAACAATGCTGTGGTGTTCTGTGGTAATATTTCGAGCTTGCAATACGACGTGATGCCAAGTTGAACCACTAATCTTCCGCTACTGGAACTTAGTTTAGCATTCGAAGTTGTTAGCCAGATCGTCCTGACGATTTGGAGGTACCATGAACAGGATTGCCATCTCCGCGATTGCCGTCGCGGTCTGCAGCTTTGCCGGTGCGGCGAGCGCCGCCCCCCTTGGCCCCAGCGCAGGCATTTCGACCCGATCGTCGGTGGAGAATGTTCGCGTCGTCTGCCAGGAGCGGAGGGTGTGGCGCACCGATAAATGGGGCAACCCCAAGCGCGTGACGATTCGCGACTGCGACCGCGTCGGCGGCGGCCCGCGCTATTACGATGGTCGCTATGACGGCCCGCGCTACGTCGAGCCGGGGTACGGCGGCGGGTACGGCGGCGGTGGCGGGCGCTACTACCACGAGGGCAATTACTACTCCGACCCGGGCTTCACGATCCGCATTCGGTAAGCATTGGGCCTGACGCAGAACAGAACGGCGGCGCGATCGAAAGATCGGCCGCCGTTTCTGTTGCATCGAGCGCAGGTGGTTGCTGGTCCGCCCATTGGGCGCGCGAGGCTAAACCGTCGCCGTCACACGGGACCAGTCGGCGTCGGCAAATGTCAGCTGTCCACTTCTGAAGACTGCGACTTCAAGGCCGTCGAGGGTGCCGTCCTCGTGGCGCCCGACGAAGGCGCGGAACTTGCCCGATACCGGGTCATCATAGCGCTGCACCAGGAACGAGCCGTCGGTGCGCGCCTCGATGCTGTATGAACCCGTCAAATCCTTGCGATTTTCCAGTTTAGCGATAATCGCAGCGTCGTTCGCGCTGTTCATTCGTCGGATATTCATTCCTGTCCCTCGCCTCATGAGCGATAAAATCGTGCGCCCGCGGATCAGTACTATATCGTGAGCGGCCATATTAATTTGTTTTTATTTGATATCGACATCCAGGCGAGGCGCGCGTAACCTGTCAGGTCCATGGAGACAGGGATTTGATCAAGATAGCGAAGTCATTCCTCGGCGAGGGCCATGTTCTGGCCGGCGGCAAGGAAATATCGGCCGCCTACAAGATCGAAGGCCGGAGCGGCTCCAACGGATTTGGCTATCTCACCAATGTCGATCCTGCTCAGATTGCGACGATCTGGAAAGAGCGTGGACCGATCATGCTGCGGCTGGTCAATGGCGCAAAGCTTGAAATAAAGCTCGGCACATTCGTTTCCGGTCAGCCTATACCGGTCTCATCGGTGGCAAAACTCACCTGAGCGCGCCGAAATGCTGATGCACAGCCGTCAGAAATCGGCTTTCGAGAGCATGTAGAAGCTGCGCCGCTGGCGTTCATAAGCGGCGTGGGCCGCTCTCTCGATACGCTTGCGATTGCCGTCGAACACGCTCAGCGAGACGGCTTCGTCCATTTGCGGCTGCGGACTGAACTTCTGCAGCGCATCTTCGGCGAGATAGAACGAGATCTCGAATGTCGAATCATACCCCCAGAAGCGGACGCAGCGCTTGAGCGGGTCGTAGGACCGGCTGGTGTTCGGAAAACTGATCGCCATCATAGCCTCCGCGGCTTGAAGAGCCTGGATATGGCCGTAGCCTCCCGGACTACCGGGAGGCTGGTCCACGCGCGACGGGTGGTCCGTCGCACCGGTGCGACGGACCAGTCTTCGCGTCTCAGTAGTCCATGCCGCCCATTCCACCCATGGCCGGCGCGACCTGGGCATTCTTGGCAGGAATGTCCGCAATCATCGCCTCGGTGGTGATGAGCAACGCCGCGACTGAACCGGCATCCTGCAGAGCGGTGCGCACGACCTTGGCCGGATCGACGATGCCGGAGGCGATCATGTCGACGAACTGCTCGGTCTGGGCGTTGAAGCCGAAGTTCTGGTCCTTCGATTCCTGCACCTTGCCGACCACGATCGAACCTTCCACGCCGGCATTCTCGGCGATCTGGCGGATCGGGGCTTCCAGCGCGCGCAGCACGATCTTGATGCCGGCAGCGATGTCGGGATTGTCGGAGGTCAGCTTCTCCACCGCCTTCTTGGCGCGCAGCAGGGCAATGCCGCCGCCCGGGACGATGCCTTCTTCCACCGCGGCGCGGGTGGCGTTCAGCGCGTCGTCGACGCGGTCCTTCTTTTCCTTCACTTCGACTTCGGTCGCGCCGCCGACGCGGATCACCGCGACGCCGCCGGCGAGCTTGGCCAGACGCTCCTGCAGCTTCTCGCGGTCGTAGTCCGAGGTGGTCTCCTCGATCTGCGCCTTGATCTGCGACACGCGGCCCTCGATGTCTTTCTTCTTGCCAGCACCGTCGACCACCGTCGTGGTGTCCTTGTCGATCCGGATCCGCTTGGCGCGTCCGAGCATGTCGATGGCGACATTCTCCAGCTTGATGCCGAGATCTTCGGAAACCACCTGGCCGCCCGTCAGCGTGGCGATGTCTTCCAGCATGGCCTTGCGGCGATCGCCGAAGCCCGGAGCCTTCACCGCCGCGACCTTCAGGCCGCCGCGCAGCTTGTTGACGACGAGCGTGGCCAGCGCCTCGCCCTCGACATCCTCTGAAACGATCAGCAGCGGCTTGCCGGTTTGGGCGACGGCTTCCAGCAGAGGCAGGAAGCTTTGCAATGCGGAGAGCTTCTTCTCATGGAGCAGGAGATAGGCATCCTCCAGCTCAACGGTCATCTTCTCGGCATTGGTGATGAAGTAGGGCGAGAGATAGCCGCGGTCGAACTGCATGCCCTCGACCACTTCGAGCTCGGTCTCGGCGCTCTTGGCCTCCTCGACGGTGATCACGCCCTCATTGCCGACCTTCTGCATCGCCTTCGCGATCATATCGCCGACGGTGTTGTCGCCATTGGCGGCGATGGTGCCGACCTGGGCGATCTCCTCGGACGACCGGACCTTCTTGGCGCGCGCCGCGATGTCCTTGACCACGGCGACCACCGCGAGGTCGACGCCGCGCTTCAGGTCCATCGGGTTCATCCCGGCGGCGACCAGCTTGGCGCCTTCACGGATCACCGCGGCGGCCAGCACGGTGGCGGTGGTGGTGCCGTCGCCGGCGAGATCATTGGTCTTCGAGGCCACTTCGCGCACCATCTGCGCGCCCATATTCTCGAACTTGTCGGCCAACTCGATCTCCTTGGCGACGGTGACGCCGTCCTTGGTGATGCGCGGAGCGCCGAAGCTCTTCTCGATGACGACGTTGCGGCCCTTCGGGCCGAGCGTCACCTTCACCGCATTGGTGAGGATCTCGACGCCGCGCAGCATGCTGTCACGGGCGTCAGTGGAAAAACGTACTTCTTTGGCAGCCATGGTGGTGCTCCAATATATTTTATGAAAAGCTGACGAGGCGGGAAGTTGTCAGGCCGCCTTCTTGGCGGACGTGACCTTCTCGATAACGCCCATGATGTCAGCTTCCTTCATGATCAGGAGCTCCTGACCATCGATCTTGACTTCGGTGCCGGACCATTTGCCGAACAGCACCAGGTCGCCGACCTTGACGTCGAGCGGCACGAGCTTGCCGGCCTCGTCGCGGGCGCCGGGGCCGACCGCAAGTATCTCGCCCTGGGAGGGCTTCTCCTTGGCGGTATCGGGAATGATGATGCCGCCTTTGGACTTCTCTTCGCCTTCGAGACGCCGGACGGCGACGCGGTCATGCAGCGGGCGGAATTTCATGGGATGCCCCTTTCGGGCTGGGCAGGCATTTCCTGCTGCCGTGAGGTGTACACCCTTTGGCACTCGATTGATACGAGTGCCAAAGGGTGCGGTTCCGGAATGTTCGAGACGATCGGCCCGGCTTACGGGCAATCCGCACGTCACGCGGCGGCTTGGTCGGCTGGGTGAGGAACGACCACCCGCACATTTTCGACACCGTGAACCAGCATATTACGATATGGAAGGGTCGGCGCCCCGCGCGACCATCCATTCACGAACGTCACGATCCGCCCGGACACGCGCGATCAAGGTGCGTACCCAGCCGGAGAAACGTTGATGTCGACTTCCATCCAGCCCGTGACGTTACAGCAGGATGCCGTGAGCTGGATGCGGAAGCTGAACCACTATCGGCGTTCCGACGCGCGCCGCAGCGCCCTGGAAATCGCGATCACCGCCCTGCCGTTCGCCTTGGCCTGGGGCGCGATGCTGCTGGCGCTGAAGCTCGACCAGGTCTGGCTCTATGGCCTGCTAATGCTGCCGACCGCCGGTCTCCTGGTCCGCCTGTTCATGATCCAGCACGATTGCGGCCATGGCTCGTTCTTCTCCAACAAGAGCAGCAATGACTGGACCGGCCGGGTCCTCGGGGTCCTGACCCTGACGCCGTATGACCACTGGAAGCGCAGCCATGCGATCCACCATGCCAGCCAGGGCAATCTCGACCATCGCGGCATCGGCGACATCGATACGCTGACGGTCCGCGAATATCGCGCCCTCTCGCGATGGGGGAAGCTGCGCTATCGGCTGTATCGCAATCCATTGGTAATGTTCGGCATTGGTCCGATCTATATCTTCATGCTGCAAAGCCGCCTGCCGCTCGGCGCTTTCCGCAAAGGCTGGACGCCCTGGGTCAGCACCATGGCGACCAATCTCGCCATCGCCCTCATCGCCGTGGCGCTCATCTATGCGGTGGGCTTCTGGTCGTTCGTGCTGGTGCACCTGCCGATCGTGTTCCTTGGCGCCGCGGCGGGAGTCTGGCTGTTCTACGTCCAGCATCAGTTCGAGGGCGCGCACTGGGCGGGAGACGAGAACTGGAGCTTCCACGAGGCGGCGCTGCACGGCAGCTCGCACTACGATTTGCCGGCGCTGCTGCGGTGGTTCACCGCCAATATCGGCATGCACCATGTGCACCATCTGTGCAGCCGCATCCCCTATTACCGCCTGCCGGAAGTTCTGCGCGACCACCCGGAGCTCCGCGACATCGGCCGCCTCACGCTGTGGGAAAGCTTCAAATGCGTGCGGCTGACGCTCTGGGACGAGGAGCGGCGGCGCCTGATCTCGTTCCGGGAACTGGCCTCGGCATAGCTCGGCGTTCGACGGGGCGCTGCCGTGTTGTCGGCGGCACTGGTCGCGTTTCGCTTCGTCCCCCATATGGAGGCGCCTTCGAAAGGCCGGCCGGGCAGCCGAGGCCGGCCATTGTCGCGACCAATGCAGGGATCCCCATGCCTGATGTTTCGCAGGAGCCGGATGGCGGCGACGCCCGCCAGGACCGTTCCCATGCCGGACAGGCGATCTACTCGCCGATCACGCTGGCGCTCTACGACTTCGTCGTCCTCACTGTGTCCAATCCGCTGGTCTGGCGCTGCCCGACGGACCGCATCCTGCAGCTCTACAATCAGCACGTGACCGACGATCACCTCGATGTCGGCGTCGGCACCGGCTGGTATCTGGATCGCTGCCGGTTCCCGGCTGCCGCGCCCCGCGTCGGCTTGCTGGATTTGAATCCGAACCCGCTTGCCGCGGCCTCGCGCCGGATCGCGCGATACCGGCCGGAGCTCCATCAGGCCGACGTCCTCAAGCCGCTCGCCATCCCGGCACCGCCATTCCGATCCATCGCGCTGACTTACCTTCTGCATTGCCTGCCGGGCGACATCGCCGAGAAGGCCGTGGCGTTCGATAATCTCACGCCGCTATTGGCACCCGGAGGCGCCGTGTTCGGGGCGACGCTGCTATCGATCGGGGTCGAACGCTCGGCGGCCGCGCGGGCGCTGATGGGCGCCTATAATCGCAAGGGCGTGTTCTCGAACGCCGCCGACAGCGCATCCGCACTCCAGGCTGCGCTCGATCAGCGGTTCCGGACGGTGCGGATCGATATCATCGGCTGCGCCGCCTTGTTCGTCGCCGGCGATCCCCGCCGCCCGGACGCTCCCGGCGGATAATGCCGGACGGCAAGGGCTCCGGACACGCTCTCAGTGTGCCGCGGCGCTGCCGCCCGGCTTGCCCTTTTTCGCGAACAGCAGCAGCACGGCGGCGATGGCGAGCATCACGCCGATCACCGCGAAGGTGTCGCTGAAGCCCATCACGAGCGCCTGGCGCTTCACGGTCTTGCCCAGCGCAATCACGGCCTGCTGCTGGGCGGCGGCGTGGTCGGACATGCCGTGCGCCATGAAGTAGTCGGTCATCTGGGCGATGCGCTGGCGGACTTCCTCCCGCGAGGTCGTCACCGCCTGGCCGATGATGTTGGAGTGGAACTGCTCGCGCTTGGTGATGATGGTGCCGAGCGCAGCGGTGCCGACCGCGCCGCCGAGATTGCGCAGCATGTTGAACAGGCCGGAGGCATTGGCCGCGTCCTTCGGCGCGATTCCGAGCGTGGCAATGGCGGTCAGCGGCGTGATCACCATGGCCTGGCCTACCGCGCGCACGATGTTCGGCAGGAAGAACTGATCGCCGGAATAATCGAGCGACATTTGCGTGTTCATGAAGCAGCTCACCGCGAACAGGCCGATGCCGACGAAGCCGATATAGCGGACGTCGAAGTACCGCATCATCAGCGGCACCAGTGGGATCAGCAGCAGCTGGGGCAGCCCGGTCCAGGCCAGCACGGCGCCGATCTGCTCGGCATTGTAGCCCTGCACCTGCCCGAGATACTGCGGCAGGATATAGACCGAACCGAACAGCGCGAATCCCACCAGCACATTGGCGAGCGTGCCGATGCCGAAATTGCGGTTGCGCAGCAGGCGCAGATCGACGAGCGGCTTTTCAATCTTGAGTTCGATCCAGATGAAGGCCGTGAGAAACACGACCGCCACCACGGCCAGCTTCACGATGAAGGGCGACTGGAACCAGTCGTCCTTGTTGCCTTCCTCCAGCAGGGTCTGCAGCGCCGAGAGCCCGACCGCCATGGTGAGGATGCCGAACCAGTCACCTTCCTTCAGCAGGCTGAACTTCATTGGGGCGCGCTCCAGGGTGAGATAGAGCGCGACGATCATCACCGCGCTCGGCGCGGTGTTGATGAAGAAAATGGTCTGCCAGCCGTAATTCTCGGTGAGATAGCCGCCAATGGTCGGGCCGATGGCCGGCGCGAACGTCACGGCAAGGGCGAACATGGCGAGGCCGGTCGGCTGCTGCGCCTTCGGCAGGCGGGTGGCGACCATGGTGAACGCCATCGGGATCAGCACGCCGCCGGCAAAGCCCTGCAGGCCGCGCATCGCGATCATCTCGCCGAGATTGCTGGCGAAGGCGCACGCCATCGAGAAGATGGCGAAGAAGAAGGTGCTGCCGATCATGTAGGCGCGGAACGAGAACACCCGGCTGAAATAGGAGGTGAGCGGAATCACCACGATCTCGCCGATGAGGTAGGAGGTCGAGATCCACGCGCCGTTGTCGACGCCGGTGCCGATGCCGCCCTCGATGTCGA
Organism: Starkeya sp. ORNL1; assembly: GCF_012971745.1. Lineage (NCBI taxonomy): Bacteria > Pseudomonadati > Pseudomonadota > Alphaproteobacteria > Hyphomicrobiales > Xanthobacteraceae > Starkeya > Starkeya sp. ORNL1. The sequence goes on along the minus strand of NZ_CP048834.1, from coordinate 4,057,211 downwards.
GCAGCGAGGCATTGGTGATCTGGATGTTGAGGATCGCCATGAAGGCGCCGATCATGCCGGCGAGGATGGCGATCCAGGTGGTGAGGCTGGCCTTCTCGGTGACGCCCGCCGCGCTCGGCCCTGCGCCCGCTGGCATGGCGCCGGCTGTTGCTGTGATGCTCGACATGTCCCTGCCTCCCGGCATCGCGCCGTGCGCGTGCCCGATATGCGGCTGTCCTAGTGCGTGGTTGTCTCAGCGTGCTGCGCCAACGGCGTCGAAACGTCCGCTGTCGAGACGTCCGCCTTGGTGTCGATGGTCGGGTTGACCGACATGCCGGGGCGAAGCTCGCCTGCGAGCGGGTTGTCGGCATCCAGCACGATCTTGACCGGGATGCGCTGCACCACCTTGGTGAAGTTGCCGGTAGCATTGTCGGGCGGCAGCAGAGCGAACTCCTGTCCGCTGGCCGGGGCGATGCTGTCGACATGGCCCGTGACGGTCGTGCCGGGGAACATGTCGACCTCGACCTCGACCTTTTGGCCGGGACGCACGTCAGTGAGCTGGGTTTCCTTGTAGTTCGCCACGATGTAGGTGCCGGCGATCGGCACGACCGACATCAGCTGGGTGCCGGCCTGCACATACTGCCCGACCCGCAAGGTTCGGTTGCCGACCACGCCGTCCACCGGCGAGACGATGGAGGTATAAGAGAGGTTCAGCTCGGCCTGGCGCTGCACCGCCTCGTCACCTGCCAATGTCGCCTGTGCCTGGGCGACCTCGGCCTTCAGCAGGTCGACCTGCTTCAGCGCGTTGGTGAGCGCCGCATTGTCGCGATCGATAGTGGCGCGAGCGGCGGCGATTCGGGAGGCGGCCTGCTGGGCGTTCTGCTGGCTGCCATAGCCGGAGGCGGCAAGCGTCGAATAACGCTTGTCGTCCTGCGCGGCGAAGGCCGCGTTGGCCTGATCGACGCTGATGGTGGCCCGTGCGTTGTCGATGATGGATTGCTGCGCATCGAGCTGCGCCTGCTTGCCCGCGACCATCGCCCGCGCGGCATCGACATCGGCCTTGGCCTGCTGGAGCGCCACCGCGAAGTCGCGGTCGTCGATCCGGGCGAGGACCTGCCCGGTCTTCACCGGCTCATTGTCGGCGACCAGGACGGTGGCGATATAGCCCGAGACCTTGGGGGCGATGGTGGTGCTGTCGGCCTTCACATAGGCATCGTCGGTCGAGATGTTGAAACGCCCGACGGTCCAGTAGTCGTGGCCGTAGTAGCCGGCAGCCGCAAGGGCCGCGAGGCCGGCGCCGATCAGCAGCAGGGTGCGCCCCACACGTCTGCGGGCCGGAGGCGGAGCGGGCGGCGCCCCGGCTTCGGCAGGCTGGGCCGGCGTGACCTCGACGGGCTGAGGAAGCGCTTCGGATGCCGGCACCGTCCGTTCGGCCGAGAAACTACCAGAATGCTTCGACATCTCACCGCTCCCGCGTTTCCGGAATGCGTCGCCACGCGGCGCTCAGATATTGGAAACTTGCTGATTTCCAAAATAGGCACTATAAAATGAGTGTCAACGGGAATTTGGAAAATCGCTATGGTCGAAATTCAACAAGCTGAGAAGCGCGCGCGCGGACGGCCGCAGGCCCGCTGCGACGACGACACCCGCCACCTGATCGTTGAGGCGGCGGCAGCGGAGTTCCAGGCCAATGGCTACGCAACGACCAATATGGGCACGGTCGCGCAGCGCGCGGGCGTGTCCACCAAGACGCTGTACCGCCTGGTGCCGACCAAGGCCGAGCTGTTCGAGAATGTGGTGAAGGATCGGATCTGCCGTTTCATGCTGGCCATAGATAACGACGTCGTCGGCGGGCAGGACCTTGCGGCCGGCCTCGAGCGGCTCTTGTTCGCCTTCGGCACGCTGACCCTCAGCGACGAGGTCATCGCCCTGAACCGGCTGGTGATCGGGGAGTGCGATCGTTTCCCGGAGATCGCGCGGACCTTCTATTTGTCCGCCATCGTGCCGGTGAACGGAATGCTCGAAGGCTGGCTCCAGCGGCAGATCGACCAGGGCAAGCTGCAGATCGCCGACATCCACCTCGCCTCCGGCATCTTGCGCGGCATGATGATCATGGAGCCGCAGCGCGTCGCCATGCTGCGCCAGCGCGAGGCTCCGGATGCGGCCGAGATTGCAAGCCGCGCGAAGATCTGCGCGCAACTCTTCCTCGACGGCTGCCGAAGCTGACAGGGCTACGGGCAACCCGGCACATCGGCGCGCACTAATCATTCGATTTAGTCGAACGATTCGTGCGATATAATGCGTTGGATCGATTGATCACTTGCTGCGATGAAAGATTGTCATCCAGGAGGTGTGGACATGGTCGCGCAGTCCGAGTTCGCCCACAGCGATAGTGCAGCAAAGGCATCGCGGAATGGCATCTGGCCGGGTCTGGTGCTCGCGGCGACAATCGCGGCGGCCGCATTCGGCCTCCGGCAGATACCGATGGTCGGCGTGCTCAGCCCGATGATCCTCGCCATCACGATCGGCGTCGCCGTCCGCAACATTGTCGGCATGCCGGCTCAAGCGACGGCAGGGGTCAAATTCTCGCTTCGCCGCATCCTGCGCTTCGCGATCGCGCTGCTTGGACTTCAGCTCACCGCGGCACAGGTGATCGAGGTCGGCGCCACCGGCATTGCCATCATCGCGCTCACCCTCCTCGCCACCTTCTGCTTCACCATCTGGCTCGGCCGAGTGATCGGCGTCGAGCCCAAGCTCGCCGAGCTGATCGCCGCGGGCACCTCGATCTGCGGCGCGTCCGCCGTGATTGCGGCCAACACGGTAACGCGGGCTCACGATGAAGACGTCGCCTATGCGGTTGCCTGCGTCACCGTATTCGGCTCCGTCGCGATGTTCCTGTACCCGCTGCTCCCGGGCCTGTTGCACCTGACGCCGCATGCCTACGGTCTCTGGGCCGGCGCCTCGATCCACGAGATCGCGCAGGTGGTGGCGGCAGCCTATCAGGACGGCCAGTCGGCCGGCGAGTTCGGCACTATCGCCAAGCTGTCGCGGGTCATGATGCTGGCGCCGGTGGTGCTCGCGCTCGGCCTGCTGGCCAGCCGGCGCGCCCCGCAGGGAGCGGGACAGGCGAAGCCGCCAATCCCATGGTTCGTGCTGGGCTTTCTCGCATTGGTCGCCGTCAACAGCGCGGTTCCCATTCCGCCGGACGCCAAGGCCGCGCTGGTGATCGCCACGACGTTCCTGCTGTCGATGGCGCTGGCAGCCATGGGTCTCGAGACCGACATCGCCAAATTATGTGCAAAGGGACGCAAGCCCTTCCTGCTTGGCCTGGCGGCGTTCATCTTCATCGGCACCTTCAGCCTGCTGCTGGTGAAGATGACCGCATGAGTTGAGCATGACGCTGGAACAGCTGCGCATCTTCGTCGCCGTTGCCGAACGCGAGCACCTGACACAGGGCGCGCGCGAACTGAACCTCACCCAATCGGCCACGAGCGCGGCCATTGCCACGCTCGAAGCCCGCTACGCTGCCCGCTTGTTCGATCGGGTGGGCCGCCGCATCGTCCTGACCGAAGCCGGCCGGCTGTTCCTCGCCGAGGCGAGGGCGGTGCTGGCCCAGGCGGCCGCAGCCGAGAAGGTCCTTACCGACCTCGCCGGACTGGAGCACGGCTCATTGAGCCTGGCCGGCAGCCAGACCGTGGCAAATTATTGGCTTCCCGGCCTGATCGAGCGCTACCGCGTTCTCTATCCCGGGATCGCGGTGAGCCTCGCCATCGGCAACAGCGACTTCGTCGCCGGGCGCATCCACGACGGTGGCGCCGATCTCGGCTTCGTCGAGGGCGCGGTCGACGACCCAGCGCTTGCCGCCATGCCGGTGGCGGAAGACGACATGGTGCTCGTCGCGCCGGTGATCCACCCGTGGGCGTGGCAGGCGCCGCGTGGCGCCGAGCAGCTCAAAATGGGCCCCTGGGTGCTGCGCGAGCCGGGATCGGGCACACGTTCCTTCTTCGAAGCCCACCTGCAGGCCATCGGCTTACCGACCGGCGAACTCAATGTCGCGCTGGAATATCCTTCGAACGAGGCCGTGCGCGCCGCTGTCGAGGCCGGCAGCGGCGCGACGGTGATCTCCCGGCGCGTCGTCGAGGGGTCGATCCGGGCCGGCACCATGGCGGCCATCGACTTCCCGATCCCGCCGCGCCGATTTCTCGCTCTGCGTCACAAGGAGCGCTACGCCACCAAGGCGGCGCAGGCGTTCCTCGATCTCGTGACGAGCGCGACGACACGCTCGCCGGACCTGGTACCGTAGAGCGCGTTTGCTCGCCACCCCATGAAATTCGTCGAAAGGCCGGAAGAAGCCATCGCACGTTTCGTCAAATGAATTGTCGACAGTTGGCAGAAATATACGATAAATATGGCCAAGCCTGCTTAAGGAGGAAATCGATGCTCGTCGACGGCGCAATTCCGGAACTCGTTGAATCCCGCAGCCTGATGGAAGGCTTCACCTGGCAACGCATCCAGACCCGCGGTGCCGAGATCAATGTCGCAACCGCCGGCGAGGGACCGCCTCTGCTGCTGATCCACGGCAACCCGCTCTCGCTGGTGAGCTGGCACAAGATTGCGCCCTCGCTGGCCCGTGACTTCTCGGTCGTCGCCATCGACATGCGCGGCTATGGCGACAGCTCGAAGCCCGATGGCGGCGAGGACCATTCCGGCTATTCGTTCCGCGCCCTCGGCGAGGATGCGTTCGATGTGATGGACGCGCTGGGGCACCACCAGTTCGGCGTCGCCGGCCATGATCGCGGAGCCCGCGTCGGCTTCCGCATGGCGCTCGACCGGCCTGAGCGCGTCACCGGGCTTGCCGCGCTGGACATAGTCCCGACCCACCATGTCCTGAACAACATCACGCTCGGTTGGGCGCGAGAAAGCTATCACTGGTTCTTCATGGCGCAGAAGGCGCCATTCCCGGAAAAGCTCATCTGCGCCGATCTTGATTATTACATGCGTTATAAGCTGAACAAGAAGGGCGTTGGCCTGGAGATATTCACGCCTGAGGCGATGGCTGAGTATATTCGCTGCGCGACGCCCGAGCAGATCCACGCGGTGTGCGAGGATTACCGCGCCACGGTGACCGTCGATCTCGACATGGACACCGCCGAATATGGCAAGCGCAAGATCGCCTGTCCGACCCTCGTCATCTGGGGCGACAACAGCCATTGCGGGCGGCATTTCAAGCCGGTCGAGGCATGGGCGGAATGGGCCGATGACCTCGTCGGCTTCTCCGTTCCGACCGGCCATTATCCGGCCGAGCACCGGCCGGATCTCATCTATGCCGCCTTCTATCGCTTCTTCCGCGGCGAACCCGTCACATGAGTGCACGCAGCCTCACTGCGGCAGCCGCGAAGCAGCGTCTGCACGCCGGCCGGGAGATCGCCTTCCTCGACGTTCGCGAACCCGCCGCTTTCGGCGAAGGGCACCCGCTCTTCGCCGTGCCGTGCCCGTATAGCCGGCTCGAAGTGTTGACAATTGCCCTCGTCCCGCGTGCCGATGCGGCGGTGCTGCTCATCGACGACGGCGATGGTGTCGCCGCGCGTGCGGCGGAGCGGCTCGCGGCATGCGGCTACACCGATGTGAGCCTCATCGAGGGCGGCATGCCGGCCTGGGCGGCGGCGGGATACGGCGTGTTCGCCGGCGTGAACGTGCCGAGCAAGACGCTCGGCGAAATGCTCGAGCACACGCACCATCCGCGGACCATCGATGCCGCGACGCTGCGCCAATGGCAGCGGGAAGGGCGCGAGCACCTGTTCTTCGACGCCCGCCCGCCGGCCGAGTTCGCCAAGATGCGGATCGAGGGCGCACGGTGCCTGCCCAATGGCGAGCTCGCCCATCGCTTCGCCGCCGTGGTGCCGGACGAGGCGGTGCCGGTCGTCATCACCTGCGCCGGCCGCACCCGCGGCATTATCGGTGCGCTCGGCCTGCGGGCCGCAGGCATACGCAACCCGGTGCTGGCACTGGAAAACGGCACGCAGGGCTGGGCGCTCGCCGGCTTCCCGCTCGATCGCGGTGCGGATCCCAACAAGCTGCCTGATGAGCTTCCCCTGCTCGATCCGCAAGCGCGGCAAGCCAGCCGCGCCCGTGCCGAGACCCTGATCGCCCGCAACGAGCTGGCGCGGATCTCGGCGACCGACGCCGCCGCGATGCTCGATGACCGCAAGCAGACCAGCTACCTGTTCGACCTGCGCAGCGCGCACGAGCGCTCCGAGCGCCCCTGTCGCGCCGCCGTGCCGGTATTGGCGGGGCAATTGGTGCAGGCCACCGACCAGTATGTCGGCGTGCGGCACGCGCGGCTGATCCTCGTCGACGACACCGGCCTGCGCGCCGCACTAACGGCGCTGTTCCTGCGCGCGCTCGGCTTCGAGCCGCATATCCTTGTCCTCGACGACGAGCCGCAGGCCGCGCTGCCGCAGAACCGCACAACCACGCTTCGCCATCCTGAAGCGCCGCCGGCGATGACAGCCGGGGAGGCGCTGCGCCACGTGGAGGCGGGAGCCGCTCTTTTGGATCTGCGCCCGTCGCAGGCCTGGGAGGCACGCCGGCTTGAAGGCGCGCATTGGATCAGCCGCGCGGACTTGCCCGCAACGCTGCCCGCCGGCACGCGCGCAGTGGTGCTGCATGCCGAGGAGGCCGATGCCGTCGCGGCGGCAACGATCGATCTGGCGCAGGACGGGATCGCGGTGCACTGGCTGGCAGCGAGCCTTGATGCCTGCGCCGAGGCCGGATGGGTCATCGAAAGTGAGCCGCGCACCCTGACGCGGGAACAGGCGAGCGACCGGGTATGGTTCGTCCATGACCGGCACGACGGCAATCGCGAGGCGTCGCTGCAATATCTCGCCTGGGAGATGGGTCTCATCGCCCAGCTCGACGCAGATGAGCGCGCAGCGTTCGGCGCGGTCGATCTGGCCAACGCTTGATCGTCCCGGATGGGATGAGAGCCTCGTGAACGCCGAAATCGCCGCCCGGTGCCCCGCCACTGTCGGATATAGTGGGTGAGGCGCCGTCGTCGCCCCTCAACCCGGCGGCTTCGCAGCGGCGCCGGCACAGGAGGCCGAGCGCGATGACCAGCCGCTACAAGGACATTCTCTACGACATCGAGGACGGAGTGGCGCGGGTCACCATCAACCGGCCTCAGGTGCTGAATGCCTTCACCCAGGACACGCTGGACGAAATCGAACATGCCATCGACACCGCCGAGGCCGACCGGCGGATCGGCGTGCTGGTTCTGACCGGCGCGGGCGAGCGCGCCTTCTGCGCCGGCGGCGACGTGAACTGGGAGGCGACGGGCGGCCTCAATGGGGTGCGCTACGAGCTCGGGCGCCAGATCGTCAACTGCTCCAAGCCGGTGATCGCCAGAGTGAACGGCTACGCGATCGGCGGCGGGAATCATCTCCAGTATTTCTGCGACATCACGGTTGCCGCCGAGCACGCCGTCTTCGGCCAGAACGGGCCGAGGGTCGGCTCTCCCGCCAGCGGCCACATCGTCAGCCATGCAGCGAACATCATCGGTCACAAGCGGGCACGCGAGATGTGGCTGACCTGTCGCCGCTATTCGGCGCGTCAGATGCTCGACTGGGGCCTGATCAATGCCGTCGTGCCGTATGCCGAGCTCGATGCCGAGGTGCGACGCTTCGCCGACGACATGCTGGCGCTCAGCCCGACCTGCCTGCGGCTGATAAAGGCGTCGTTCCGGCAGCAGATGGAACCGATCCTGGCGCTCGACATGAACGACTTCGTCCGCCAGTTGAAGCCGGACTATTACGAGACCGGCGAGCAGGCCGAAGGCGCCGCCGCATTCCTGGAGAAACGCAAACCCGACTTCAGCCGCTGGCGCTGAGCGTCCGTCGCATCCACCACGCACCAACGTGAATGCCCGGGACAAGCCCGGGCATTTTGGTCGTACCACGCGACATGCGCGCCGGCTTTTCGAAGCTCAGACCTTATGGCCGCGTGCCATCTCTTCCTGGTGCAGGCGCTCGATCGCCGCTTCCTCCGCGGCTTCCGCCCTGGCCTGCTTGCGCTTGCCCCAGGCGGTCATCAGCAGCGACAGCAGCATTACCGCGACGATCCCCATCGCCCCGGGCCGATTCAGGATGTAGAGCGGATTGCCGCCACTGAGCTGATAAGAGCGCAGGAACTCGGTCTCCAGCATGCGGCCGAGCAGGATGCCGACCACCACCGCCGAGATCGGATATTCGTAGCGCACCAAAGCGAAGCCGAGCAGCGCGAAGACGAACAGCGTGATTGGACCCGCCGTCTCGCCGGTGACGGCATAGGTGCCGAGCGTCGCGATCACCAGGATCGCCGGTAGTATGTAGCGCGTGCGCACCCGCACGATATTGCTGGCGACATAGATGAAGCCGATGCCGACCGCCAGCAGCACGATGGCCTGCACGATGTTGTTGAGGATGATGGCATAGACCATCGGCTTCTGGGTTTCGATGAAGTTCGGGCCCGGCACGATGTTGTGCATCATGAAGGCCGCGATCAGGATCGCGGTGGCACCGCCGCCGGGGATGCCGAGCGCCAGCATCGTCGCCATCGAGCCGCCCTCGGCGCTGGCCACCGCGGATTCCGCGGCGATGACGCCCTTCGGATTGCCCTTGCCGAAGGTGGCGCTGTCCTTGGCGGTGCGCTTGGTCTCGGCATAGGCGATGAGGTTGCCGATCGAGGAGCCGACTCCCGGCACCGCGCCGATGATGATGCCGATGATCGACCCGCGGATCAGCACGCCGGGATATTTCAGCGTGCCCCAGCAGCCGATGAGGATCTTGCGCACGCTCACCTCGCGCGCGCTCTCGGCATCGAGAATGTAGTCCTTGCCGGCAAGCGTAAGCAGCTGGCCCGCCGCGAGGAGGCCGATCATCGCCGGGATCGGCGCGATGCCGTCCAGCAGTTCCGGCAGCCCCATGGTGCCGCGCGTAAAGCCGGCAGTGTTCATGCCGACGGTGCCGAGCAGGATGCCGAAGGCCGCGGCCAGCAAGCCGCGCGTGAGGTATTTGGAACCCAGCGAGCCGAGCAGCAGCATGCCCCAGATCGCCACCGCGAACATTTCCAGCGGCCCGATGCGTAGCACGATGTTGGCCATCGGCTCCACCACCAGCAGCAAGAGCACATAGCCGAGGATGCCGCAGATGGTGGAGGCGAACAGCGCATAACCGAGCGCCTCGTTGTGCTCGCCCTTCTTCGACATGGCGTAGCCGTCGAAGGTGGTGGCAAACGAGGATGGCGAGCCGGGAATATTCATCAGGATGGCCGGCACGGATCCACCGAAGCCGGCGCCGGTATAGACCGACGTCAGGAAGACGATGGCGGAAAAGAAATCCATGTAGAGCGACATCGGCAGCACGATCGCCATCGCCATGGTGATCGAGATGCCGGGAATGGCGCTGAAGACCAGGCCGACGATAAGGCCGGGCACGATCCATCCCCAGGACCCGGCGGAAGTGAACATGATGCCGAGAGCTTCCTGGAAGGCAGAAACATCAAGCATTTTCGTGCCCTCAGAGGATGACGGTGAACATGGGGAAGGGAATCAGGGCGCGGAAGCCGTAGATCGCCACCACCGTGACGGCGAGCGGGTACAGCACCAGGCGGACCGGCCGGCGCTCTCCGCAGATCGCCATGGCGGCAGCGGCGAACAGGAAGATCGCGACATCGAAACCGATGGTGTTGAACGTGAACACCATCACGCCCAGCGAAAGGCCCAGCAATCCCATGCGGATGACGTCGGAGCGCTCGGTCGGCAGCTTCGGCGCCAGCGGATCGTACTCTTCCGGCTTCTGCACCACCGGTTCCGCGGTCTCCCTCTGGAAGCATTGCGGAATGATCAGCAAATACATGACCAGCGCGAATATCGCCGTCGGCTGCACCAGAAGCAGATTGTTGATGCTGGTGGAAACACCGCGCGCATCCAGCAGATACCAGATCACCGCCCCGGCGATTACGGTAAGCAGGGCGAAATGGCCGTAGTCGACGGTATAGGAATGGCCACCGATACGCATCGTCGCCTCCTCGAGATCAAGAGTAGAAGAGGCGCGGGCAAGCACGAAGCCGGCCCGCGCCGGGACGCGCCTATTTCAGGAGATTGACATAACGGGCCATCTTGGCCGCGTTGTCGCGATAGGCCTTGTCGGAAGCCTCCGGGCCGTACCAGGTGGTCGCAAGATCCTGCATCTTCAGGGCCTCGATCGCCTTGGGATTCTTGCTGGCGCGCTCGATCGCGGCAACCAGGAACTTGTAGATCTCGGGCTGCTCGTTCTTCAGCTTGCTGGTCACCGCCCAGCCGCGCTGGGAGCCTTCGACGAAATCGGTCTTGAGGCCGCTCTCGGCGATCAGCGGGGCTTCGGGATACCACTCGACCTTTTCCGCCGCGAACATCGCCAGCGGCCGGATCTTGCTCTTGAGCGGCAGGAAGCCTTCGGCACCGACGAAGCCGACATCCACCTGGGCGCCGGCGGTCGCATTGCGGGCGGGACCGCCGCCATCATAGGTGACGATGCGCAGCTTGGTGATATCGATCCCGGCAGCCTGCATCGCCAGCACCATATTGGCATAGTCGGCCGAGGCCGGCTGCACGCCGATGCTGATGCTGCTCGGATCGGCCTTCAGCTTGTCGACGACTTCCTTGTAGCTCTTCAGCGCGCTGTCGGACGAGGTCGCTGCCAGCGTGTAGTCGCGCGACGGCAGGTTGATCATCGCGAAGTCTTCGAACTTGTACGGCGCGTTCTGCAGCAGCACGGTCAGCGGAATGTAGGGCGCGGCCGAGGTGCACAGGATGCTGTAGCCGTCTGCGGGCTGGTTCAGCGCGTAGGAATTGCCGAGCTGGGTTCCGGCGCCCGGCTTGTTGACGATGACCGTCGGCTGCCCGAGCTCCTTGTCGAGATAGGGGGCGAAAGCCCGTGACAGGCGATCATTGTAGCCGCCAGTGGCGAAGGGCACGATGACGTTGATGGGCCGCGTCGGGTAGGCTGCGGCCCGCAAGATGGACGGCATGGCGATGATGCCTCCTGCCGCAGCCAGACCGCCTGCCGTCCATTTGAGTGCGTCGCGTCGCGTGAGATGTGTCATTTGGTCTCCTCCTGCCGCTCCATCTCGATTTGGCCGGCGGAGACGACGAGCGTCGCTGGCCTGGTGGATTTGGCATGCCGAGCCTCTCGCGCCGAACGTCAACTGTCAACACATTTGACGCGGATGCCCGGCGATCGCCTTCGCGAACGCAAAAAGCGTCGGCGGCGGCAAGCGTTTTTCCCGGTCGATGGGCCCGGTTATGACCGTTTCACGCCACTTTGTGCCCAATTGAAGTTACGCTATAGCATCATGATACCGTGTGGGTATCTGTTGACAGTCTACATGAATACTGCCTCAATCGCCCAAACAAGCCTCGCATGCGACGAGGCGCGAACGGGAGGGTGGCACGCCATGCGCGCAGGATCGATCTCAAGCCGGCCGCCATGCCTGTTCGACGTCTCGCAGGCGGGAGCTGCCGGGAAGGTCGACAAGCGGTACCGGGCGCCCGCGTCATGACCAGTACCCAGCTTGACCCCGGGACGGCTCGCCCCGCGTGGCGCAGCTATGGCCCGACCTGGTGGCTGCGCCTGGTCGTGACGTATGCGATCGCGGCGCTGGCCGGCTATCTCGCCATGCGCGCCCATATGCCCCTGCCCTGGATGCTCGGCCCGCTCTTCGCCTGCGGCGCAGCGACGGCATGCGGCGTGCGCCTGCAGGCCGGCCCGCACATGCGGGAGATCGGGCAGGTGATCGTCGGGGTCGCCGTCGGCATGCGTTTCACGCCTCACGTCCTCGCCGCGGCGCTGCACCTGCTGCCGGCCATGCTGGTGGCGACCCTCTACATCATCGCCGTCACCTTCATCGGCGCGCTCATCATGCGCCCGCTGGCACGCATTGACCCGACCACGGCCTTCTTCGCCACCGCCGCCGGAGGCATGGCCGACATGGCGGTGGTTGCCGCTGCCCGCGGCGGCGACACCAATGCGGTGTCCGTGGTGCATGCGCTACGCGTCACTTCGGTGGTCAGCATCGTGCCGTTCATGGTGTTCGCCTTCGGCGAACAAGGCACCGCGCAGACAATCGAATTCAGTGCCGACCACAGCCTGCTCATGCTGCTTCTGGCGTTCGGCATCGCCTATCTGTGCGCCCAGTTGATGCGTCCTACCGCGATCCCGAATCCCTGGCTGCTCGGCTCGCTGCTGCCAAGCGCCGCGCTTGGCGCCTCGGGGCTGCTGGTCGTCGACGTGCCCGGCTACTACCTCGTTGTCGCGCAGATCATGATCGGTGTCTGGCTTGGCCTGCGATTCCGCCGCGAACTGTTCGCCCGCCTGCCCCGTGTCGCCGCTGCCGGCCTGCTGGTGTCGCTGATGCTCATCCTGGCCGCGGCGGCGGGAGCGGAAACGCTCTCATGGGCCACCGGCCTGCCCCTGACCACCAGCTTCCTGTCGCTGGCGCCGGCCGCGGTGACCGAGATGGTACTGACCGCGCGGGCGATGCATGCCGACGCCGAAATGGTCACGGCCTTCCATATCGTGCGCATCGGCCTGATCGCCTCGACCATCCTGCTGGTGTTCCGCCTCTACCGCTTCGTGCTGAGGAGCCACTATGAACCTCGGGTTTGACGGCCGCCGCGCCGTCATCGTCGGCGGCAGCTACGGCATCGGCGAGGCCACCGCGGACGTGCTGCTGCGCGAGGGCGCCGAGGTGCTCATCGCCTCGCGCAGCCGGGACAATCTCGAAGCCGCGGCCCGCCGCCTGTCCGCCTCCATCGGGCGCGCGCCGCACATCTTCGTCGCCGACATGGTGGAGGACGAGCACGCGGCCGAGGCATTGGCGCAGCACACCCGGGACCGCTGGGGCGGGCTCGACATCCTCGTCAATGCGGTCGGCGGCAGCGTGCGCGCGGACTTCGCCACCCTCTCCGACGCCGACTGGCTCGGCAATTACAGCTTCAACATCCTGTCGACGGTGCGCGCGGTGCGTGCGGCCGTGCCGCTGCTGACCGACGGGCGCGATCCCGCCATCGTCGTGCTCGGCGCGGCGGCGGCCAAGATGCCCTACGCCCACCAGGTGATGAGCAATGTCCACAAGGCCGGGCTGCTCGGCCTCGTCAAGACGCTGGCGCTCGAACTCGGCGAGAAGGGCATCCGCGTCAATTGCGTCGCGCCCGGCCGCACCAAGACCCCGCTGTGGATCAACCGCGCCACGAAGATGGCCGCCGAGCGCGGTGTCGAGGTGGAGGCGATCTATGAGGAATTCTCGGCCGAAATCCCGCTCGGTCGCTTCGCCGACCCTTTGGAAATCGCGGTGATGGTGGCCTGGCTCGCCAGCCCGCTCGCCAGCTATGTGACCGGCCAGGCCATCAATGTCGACGGCGGCATTGCCCGCGGCCTTCTCTGAACTGGAGTTACCGATGATCGATACAGACTTTGCCTCGAACCTGCCCAAGCGGCAGAAGGGCAGCAACTGATGAGCGGTTCCGCTACCCTCACCATCGGCGTCCTCGAAGGCGACGATATCGGCCACGAGATCGTGCCCGCGGCATGCCGGATCACGGACGCCGCCGCGCTCGCGAGCGGCCTGAAGATCGAGTGGCGCCCGCTGCCCATCGGACGCAAGGCGTATGATGAACTCGGCACCACCATGCCGGCCGGCACGCTGGAGACGCTGGCCACGCTCGACGGCTTCATCCTCGGGCCGATCGGCCATCAGGCCTATCCGAAGGTGCCGGCCGCCATCAATCCGCATCCGATCCTGCGCAAGACCTTCGACCTGTTCGCCAATGTGCGCCCGACCCGATCCTATCCGGGCATTGGCTGCCTCTATGACGACATCGACCTCGTCATCGTGCGCGAGAACAATGAGGGCTTCCAGCCGGACCGCAACGTCGTCGCCGGCTCGGGTGAATTCCGCCCGACCGAGGACATGACGATCTCGGTGCGCGTCATTACCCGCGCCGGCAGCCGCAAGGTGGCGCAGGCAGCGCTGGAACTCGCCCGCTCCCGCCGCAAGCGCCTCACCGTCGTGCACAAGGACACTGTGTTCAAGCTCGGCTGCGGCATGTTCGTCGAGGAGTGCCACAAGGCGGCGCAGGATTATCCCGACGTCACCGTCGACGAGGTGATCGTGGATACTTTCGCGATGAAGCTGGTGCGCGAGCCGCAGCGCTTCGACACCGTCGTCACCACCAACATGTTCGGCGATATATTGACCGACGAGGCGGCGGGCCTGGTCGGCGGGCTCGGCATGGCGCCGGGACTGTGCATCGGGCGCGGCGAGATCGCGATGGCGCAGGCCACTCACGGCTCCGCGCCGGATATCGCCGGCAAGGGCATCGCCAATCCCTACGCCATGATCGAATCCACCCGGATGCTGATCGAATGGCTCGGCCGCCGGCGCGGCATAGCCGCAGCCGCCCGCGCCAGCGCGCTGATGAAGGCTGGCCTCGATGCGGCGATCGCCGGTCCCGCATCCCGTACCCCGGATATACGCGGCACCGCCAGCCAGGCGGAGATGATCGCGGCGATCCTGAAGAACATGGAGGATGTCGCCCATGCGCCGGCATAAAATCGCGCTCATTCCCGGTGACGGCATCGGCTCCGACGTCATCAATGCCGGACGCCGCGTGCTCGACGCGCTCGCTGCGGCGGACGGTAGCCTGGGCTTTGACTTCGAGACGTTCGACTGGGGCTCGGACCGCTACCGGCGCGTCGGCAAGATGATGCCGGACGACGGCGTCGATACGCTGCGCGGCTTCGACGCCATCTATTTCGGCGCCGTTGGCGATCCCAAGATCCCCGACCACATCACGCTGTGGGAGCTGCGGCTCGCCATCTGCCAGGGGCTCGACCAGTACGCCAATGTGCGGCCGTCCCGGCTGCTGCCGAACATTGTCGGCCCGCTGCGGCCCGAGCTCGGGCGCGACATCGACTGGGTGATCGTGCGCGAGAACAGCGAGGGCGAATATGCTGGTGCCGGCGGGCGGGCGCATCGCAGCCTGCCGATCGAGGTCGGCCTCGACGTCTCGGTCTTTACCCGCGCCGGCGTCGAGCGGGTGGCGCGCTTTGCCTGCGAACTGGCGCTCTCGCGCCCGCGCAAGCTGCTCACCATCGTCACCAAGTCCAACGCCCAGCGTCACGGCATGGTGCTATGGGACGAGGTCTGCCGCGAGGTCATCGCCGACTTCCCCGACCTCACCGTCGACTGGATGCTGGTCGACGCCATGACCATGCGCATGGTGCTGCGCCCCGGCACCATCGACACCGTGCTGGCGACCAACCTGCACGCCGACGTGCTCTCCGACCTCGCCTCGGCGCTGAGCGGAAGCCTCGGCATCGGTGCGACCGCCAATCTCGCACCGGACCGCAGCACGCCATCCATGTTCGAACCGATCCACGGTTCCGGCTTCGACCTGATCGGCAAGGGTATCGCCAATCCGATCGGCGCGTTCTGGAGCGCCGTGCTAATGTTGGAACATCTGGATGAGTCGGCTGCGGCCGCGGCGCTGATGAACGCCATCGAGCGCGTGGCGGCCGAAGGAACGACGCTGACGCCGGACCTAGGTGGTACAGCCACGACCCATGATGTTACCGACGCAGTGATCCGCATAATTCAAAGACAAAATGACGCAGTAGCAAATGCTACGCGCGCCGTTGCCGAATGAACTAAGAGGCGAGACTGATCATTACTGTCAACAATTAACGGTTTGGCCATGAGCAGCGATTCCAGCTTCCTGAGCGACCTGTCGGTGGTCAAGAGCGCGTCGCTGACCAGCGTGCTCGAAAAGGAGATGGAGCGCCTCATCCTGACC
This sequence comes from Starkeya sp. ORNL1, assembly GCF_012971745.1. Taxonomy (NCBI): domain Bacteria; kingdom Pseudomonadati; phylum Pseudomonadota; class Alphaproteobacteria; order Hyphomicrobiales; family Xanthobacteraceae; genus Starkeya; species Starkeya sp. ORNL1. The sequence goes on along the minus strand of NZ_CP048834.1, from coordinate 4,041,364 downwards.
GGCGAACTCGAGCCGGGCGAGCGGATCAACGAGATCCATCTGTCCAACCGGTTCGGCACCAGCCGCGGTCCGCTGCGCGAAGCCACCCGCAGCCTGGAGGCGAAGGGCCTCGTCGAGGTCGTTCGCAACCGGGGTGTGTTCGTGCGGCGGCTCTCGGTGGAGGACGCCATCGAGATCTACGATGTGCGCGCCGCGCTGTTCGGACAGGCCGGCCGGCTGCTTGCCGAGCGCATGACCGACGAGTTGCTGGTCCAGCTCACCAAGCTGGTCGATGAGATGGATGTCGTCGCCGAGCGCGCCAATTTCGACGAATATTACCCGCTGAACATCGCCTTCCATAATCTGATCGTGACGTCGGCCGGCAACCGCACGCTCACCGCCGAGTATCAGCGGTTCGTCAACAAGCTGCATTTGTTCCGCGCCCGCGCTCTGGTGCAGGGCGGCGGCCTCTCCGTCTCCAACCGCGAGCACCGTGCCATGCTGGACGCGCTCGCCTCCGGCGACGGCGATCGCGCGCAGATCACCCATTGGCGCCACGTCGCCCTCGCCAAGCGCCGCCTCATGGCCGCGGTGAACGGCGCGACGAGGATCGATTAGGTCCTGCCTACCGCGCCACGCCATCCGAGAGCCTGATCGAAAATTCCAATCGGCCCTCATCCCCGGACTTGATCCGGGGATCCAACCCATCCGCATGCATCCGGTCGAAGTCTGGATCCCCGGGTCAAGCCCGGGGATGAGGGTGGGAGGGATGGCCCGCGTCGGCCGAACCGAATCTCTGAGTCAGAAAGTGACGTGGCTCCATAAGCCAAGATCTCACGCCGCCTTCGCGCGCGCCTCGATCTTGCGGGAGGCCATGCGGGCGGCGAGGCGGATAGCGGATTCGAAGGCGCCGACATCGGCGATGCCCTTGCCGACAATGTCATAGGCGGTGCCGTGCGCGGGCGTCGTGAACACGATGTCGAGCCCGGCAGTGATGGTCACGCCCTTGTTGAAACCCTTGAGCTTGGTCGCGATCTGGCCCTGGTCGTGGTACATCGCCAGCACGCTGTCATATTCGCCGCGGAACGCCTTCAGATAGACGGTGTCGGACGGGAACGGTCCCTGGCAGTCGATGCCGCGCGCATGCATCGCCTCCACCGCCGGGCGGATGATCTCGATCTCCTCCATGCCGAACAGCCCGCCTTCGCCATTGTGCGGATTGAGCGCGGCGACGGCGATGCGCGGGTGCTCGATCCCGGCGAGGTGCATGGTGTCGTTGGCGAGCGTCAGCGCGCCGCAGATCGCATCGAACGTTACCTGGTCGACCGCGGTGCGCAACGAGACATGCGAGGTGACGCGGGTCATCCACTGGCCGTCGAGCACGTTCATCTCGCTGAATGCTCTCGTGTGGCCCAGCAGATGCGCGAACATCTTGTGCTCGTCCGGAAAACGCCACCCGCCCTTGAACATGGCCTGCTTGCTGAGCGGCGCGAAGGTGATGCCGTCGATCTCCCCGGCCTTGGCGAACTCGATGGAGCGCGCCAGCGTGTCGCCGGTGAGCCGGCCGGAATCCGGGCTGGCGACGCCGATGGGAAATTCCGCCGGATCGGTATTGGCGAGATCAACCAGCGGGATGCGCGGGTCGCTCCAGTCCACCGCGGCAGGCGCTCCATAGCGGCGGAAGTCGAGCGCGACGCCGGCATGGCTTGCGCCCATTTCCATGACGCGGGCATCGCCGACCACCACCAGCCGGGCGAATTCGCGCATGCGCCCCTCGGCGAGGCTGCGGGCGACGAGTTCCGGCCCGATACCGGTGCAGTCGCCGGGGGTCAGCGCGATCACAGGCAGGCTTGCGGAGGTCAGGCTGTCGGACACCATGGGAACTCGCCTCGAGATGGGTTGGGATACCGGTTCAGTTTGATCGGTCGTTCAGCGTGCGCAGGAACCGCGCCTTGCCTGCGAGGATGTGGCGCTCCATCAGCCGGCCGGCAGTTCCGCCATCGCCATGGCGCAGCGCATCAACGATGGAGCGGTGCTCGTCATTGGAGGCGCGCATCGAGCCGGGCAGCACCAGGCCGCGCCGCCGGAACAGATGCAGCTCGGCCTCAAGGGTTGGAAACAGCTCGATCAGCTTCGAATTGTCGGAGCAGGCGATCAGCTGCCGGTGCATCTCGTTGTTGAGCGGATAGAAGGTGGCGATGTCGAGGGCATCGATCGCCTCGTCCATGCGCGAGACAAGCTCGTCGAGTACCAAAAGCTGCTGGGCACTGATGATGGCCGCGGCGAGCCGGCCGGCGGTGGCGAACAGCCCGGCGCGCACGTCGTAAATATCGATGGCTTCCTTGGTGCTGATTTCGCGGACGAAGAATCCGCGATTCAGCTCGCTGCGTAACAGGCCGAGCTGCTGCAGCGCGCGGCAGGCCTCGCGCACCGGCCCGCGGCTCATGCCGAGCTTGAGCGCCAGCGCGCTCTCATTGATGCGGGTACCGCCGTGCAACTCCCCGCAGCCGATCAGCCGCTCGACCTCGCGCTGAACCACCGGCACGAACGACGCCGTGCGGGGCGTGCGGGCAGCGGAGCGGGCGGAGAGTTTGGACATGGGTCGTTTGTGCCCTTGGAATAGGCGACTGTCAACACTATAGGCGCAAAAGCCACATTATCTGGCCGGTTACGAAGGCAGTCGCGCTGCCGGTGAAAAGCCGTCGCGCGTTCGCCTTGTCGAGTAATCTTCTTTGAAAACATACGATTATGCCCATATGCGGACTCTTGTGGACCCCCGGGCGTGTCATCGCCGCGACTCACCGAGATGATAATTGTTGACAGTTCGAGCGTGCTTGGACACTTTGCCCGGGCAGTTCCCCCGCCGCCGACCGGCGCGCCCTCCCGGCCTCATCTTCTGGAGAAACGACCATGCGCAACTACCGGATCGCGGTGATCCCCGGCGACGGCATTGGCAATGAAGTAGTGCCCGAGGGCCAGAAGGTGCTGGAGGCAGCGGCCGGTGGCGACTTCCGGTTCGAGTGGGTGCATTTCGACTGGAGTTGCGAGCGCTTCGCCAAGACCGGCGCGATGATGCCGGTCGACGGCCTCGACCAGTTGCGCACGTTCGACGCCATCTATCTCGGCGCGGTCGGCTTTCCCGGCGTGCCGGACCATGTCTCGCTGTGGGGACTGTTGATCCCGATCCGCCGCGGCTTCCACCAATACGTCAATCTGCGCCCGATCAAGCTGCTCAAGGGCGTCGAAAGCCCGCTGAAGGGTCGCGAGGCCGGCGACATCGATTTCTATGTCGTGCGCGAAAACAATGAGGGCGAGTATTCCTCGATCGGCGGCCGGCTCTATGAAGGCGGCGCCGACGAACTCGTGATGCAGCAGTCGATCTTCACCCGCCGCGGCTGCGACCGGGTGATGCGCTACGCCTTCGAGCTGGCGAAGGGCCGCAAGAAGCACGTCACCTCGGCCACCAAGTCGAACGGCATCAGCCACACCATGCCCTATTGGGACGAGCGCTTCGCCGCGATCTCGAAGGAATATCCCGGCTTCACCACCGACCAGTTCCACATCGATATCCTGACCGCGCATTTCGTGCGCAACCCGGACTGGTTCGACGTGGTCGTCGCCTCGAACCTGTTCGGCGACATCCTGTCCGATCTCGGCCCGGCCGTGGTCGGCTCGATCGGCATCGCCGCCGGCGCCAACATCAATCCGGAGAAGGACTACCCGTCGATGTTCGAGCCGGTGCATGGCTCGGCCCCGGACATTGCCGGCAAGGGCCTCGCCAATCCGATCGGCCAGGTGTGGTCGGGCGCGATGATGCTGCGCCACCTCGGCGAGGAGGACGCCGCGCTCGCTGTCGAGGCCGCCATCGAGGACGTGCTGGCGAACCGCGACAGCCTCACCCGCGATCTCGGCGGCAAGGCTTCGACCACCGAACTCGGTGACGCGCTGGTGCACGCCGTCAAAGCCGTCCGCCGCCCGCTCGCCGCCGCATCCTGACAAGAACATCCGAGGGAGTTCCGCCCATGACCGTCCATCTGACCAACCCGGCGGTCGACCGCCCCGTCGTCGAAGGGCTGACGAAACAGGCCGCCGAATTCGTGGTGAACACGAAAGTCGTACCGGACGAGGTGATCGAGGCCGGCAAGAAGTCGATCCTCGACGGCATCGGCCTCGCATTGTCCGGCTCGGTGGCGAAGAGCGGCGAGTTGGTGAAGACGTATCTGTCGACGCTCGGCATCAAGGATGGCCCGGCGACGGTGATCGGCATGGGCCTCAAGGTGCCGGTGCGCTTTGCTGCCTTCGCCAATGGCGTCGGCATCCATGCCGACGACTATGACGATACCCAGCTCGCTGTCGCCAAGGACCGCGTCTACGGCCTGCTGACCCACCCGACCGCGCCGGCGTTGCCGGCGGCGCTCGCGGTGGCGGAAGCGACCGGGGCCTCGGGCACCGAAGCGATGCTCGCCTACCATGTGGGCGTCGAACTGGAGTGCAAGATCGCCGAGGCGATCAATCCGCGCCACTACCAGCACGGCTTCCACGCCACCGCGACCTGCGGCACCTATGCCGCCGCTGCGGCCGCGGCCAAGCTGAAGGGGCTGAATGTCGAGCAGACGGTGCGCGCGCTCGGCTGCGCCGGCAGCCAGTCGGCGGGCCTGCGCGAAAATTTCGGGACCATGATGAAGCCGTTCCATGCCGGCCGCTCCTCGGAGAGTGGCGTGGTCGCGGCGGACTTCGCCGAGCTCGGCTGGACCACCACCGACAAGATCCTGGAGGCGCCACGCGGCTTCTTCCAGGCCGCGGGCGGCGGCTTCGATGCCGACGCCATCGCCGGCAAGCTGGGCGCGCCGTGGACCTTCGCTTTCCCCGGCGTCTCGATCAAGCCGCATCCGTCGGGCTCGCTCACCCATCCCGGCATGACCGAGCTGCTGCGTCTCATCCGCGAGCACGGCATCAAGGCGGACAATGTCGAAAAGCTCGATGTCGGCACCAACCAGAACATGCCGAACGCGCTCATTCATCACCGCCCGAAGAACGAGCTGCAGGCCAAGTTCTCCATGGAATTCTGCATGGCGATCCTGCTGCTCGACGGGCGCGGCGGCCTGCCCGAATTCACCGACGAGGTGGTGGAGCGGGACGACGTCAAGGCGATGATCGAGCGGGTCAATTTCCACGTCCATCCGGAGGCGGAGGCCGCCGGCTACGACAAGATGACCACCATCCTCGACATCCATCTGAAGGACGGCCGGACGATCTCGGGCCGCGCCGATTTCGGCAAGGGCAGCCCGGCCAATCCGATGAGCTACGAGGAATGCGCCGACAAGTTCCGCGGCTGCGCGGAATTCGCCAAATGGCCGACCGTAAAGGCCGAGGCCATCATCGCCATGGTGCGCGACCTCGACCGCCTTGGCGACATAAGGGAGCTGATGAAGCTCTGCGCGTGATTTTCAGGGGCGGCGCGGCTTCGGCTCGCGCCGCCCCTGACGGGTTTAGATATATCTTGATTTACGATATATCGTGATCTATATCGAAGCCCATGAGACACAGACACATGGGCGGTCCAGACCGCTATTTTTCCGCACCCGACGATCACTCGGGTCATCCCCACCCTCACCACGGCCGGCATCACCGGCCGCATCGCGGCGGCCGCCACGGCGGGCGCCTGTTCGACTATGGCGATCTGCGATTGCTGCTCCTCGCCATGATCGCCGAGCGGCCACGGCACGGCTACGAACTCATCAAGGCGGTCGAGGAGCGCTTCGGTGGCAGCTACACGCCGAGCCCGGGCGTGATCTATCCGACGCTGGCCTGGCTCGACGACATGGGCTACGCGGCCATCGAGCCGGTAGATGCCGGCCGCAAGCGCTACCGCATCACCGCCGAGGGCGAGGCCTTCCTCCTTGCCAATCGCGCGGCGGCGGACGAGTTGCTGTCCCGCGCCGGCCCGGCTGGCACGGACGGCAGTGACCCGGTGCCGGCGCCGCTGGTGCGCGCCATGGAGAATCTCAAGATCGCCATGCGCCTGCGCCTGAGGCGAGGCCCCATCGATCAGGCCACAGCCGAAGCCATCGCGACAGCCCTCGACGCCGCGGCGCAGACCGTGGAACGCAGCTGATCGCGAGGACATGCGGACCCACCGCGATCGCTCCGGCGCCACGCTGGTAGGGAGGATCACGCGACCTTTTGCGAGACCGGCCGGCCAGCGGTAGGCAATCGCGTCCGCTTCCGGTCCCTGGCAACAGCAGGATTCGCAAAGCCCAGAAACGACAAAAGCCGCGCAACTGCGCGGCTTTTTGCCAATTGGAAAATTGGAGCGGGCGATGGGATTCGAACCCACGACCCCAACCTTGGCAAGGTTGTGCTCTACCCCTGAGCTACACCCGCACCGCTCCTTCGGTAAGCGCTGCCGTCTGGCCGGCGCCCCGAATGGGCCGTCTCTATGCCTCATGCCGCGGGCGATTGCAACAGGCTTGATGCCGGCTTCCCCAGCAAGCGTTCCGCATTCTCTGGCGCGGCTTTCCGGCCGGCGCTAATACAGGCGGCGAACCCTTGAGCACCAGCAGCGGCGCGGAATCTCCGGCCGCGCGGACAGCACCGGAGCCCCGCATGCGCAGCCTCACCGTCGCCGCGACCCAGATGGCCTGTGATTGGGACCGTGCGGGAAATATCGCCCGCGCCGAGCGTCTGGTGCGCGAGGCCGCCGGGCGTGGTGCCCGCCTCATACTGCTGCAGGAATTGTTCGAGACCCCCTATTTCTGCCAGGATCAGCTCTACGAACATCTCGCTTTGGCGCAGCCCTTCGCGGGCAATCCGCTGATCGCGCATTTCGCCGCGCTCGCCCGCGAACTCGGCGTCGTGCTGCCGCTCAGCTTTTTCGAGCGCGCCGGCGAGGCCGCCTTCAACAGCCTCGCCATGATCGACGCCGACGGCACCGTGCTCGGGCTCTACCGCAAGAGCCACATTCCGGATGGGCCGGGCTACACCGAGAAATTCTACTTCTCCCCCGGCGATACCGGTTTCCGGGTCTGGCAGACGCAACTGGGCCGCATCGGCGTCGGCATATGCTGGGACCAGTGGTTCCCGGAGTGCGCTCGGACCATGGCGCTGATGGGCGCCGAGGTGCTGCTCTATCCTACCGCCATCGGCTCCGAGCCGCACGACCCGACGCTCGATTCCTCCAGCCACTGGCAGCGCGTCATGCAGGGCCACGCTGGGGCCAATCTGGTGCCGCTCATCGCCTCCAACCGCATCGGCACCGAGGCGGGCCGCAACGGCACCTCCATGACCTTCTATGGCTCCTCCTTCATCGCCGACCCGACAGGAGCCAAGGTCGCCGAGGCCGGCCGCAGCGAGGAAACCGTGCTGACCGCGACCTTCGACCTCGACGGCATCGCGCAGCAGCGCCGCTCCTGGGGCGTATTCCGCGACCGCCGGCCGGAGCTCTATGGCGCGCTGCTGACGCTGGACGGCCGCCACCCGTCCGCCAGCGCGCGCTGAGGGCGGTGCCATGAGCGAGACCCTTGCCTCCACGCCTGCCGCCGACGGCTTCCGCATGCCGGCGGAGTGGGAGACGCACGCCGGCTGCTGGATGATATGGCCGGAGCGGGTGGACAATTGGCGCGGCGGTGCCGCGCCGGGACAGGCAGCGTTCGCCGCCGTCGCCAGCGCGATTGCCGCCCATGAGCCCCTGACCATGCTGGTCTCCCCTGGCCAATGGAGCAACGCCCGCCGGCAGCTTCCCGCCAGCGTGCGGCTGGTCGAGGCCTCCACCGACGATTCCTGGTGCCGCGACAGCGGGCCGAGCTTCGTCGTCGACACGCGTGGCCGGCTGCGCGGCGTCGATTGGGAGTTCAATGCCTGGGGCGGGCTCTATGCGCCCTGCGAGGCCGACCGGCTGCTGGCCGCCAAGGTGCTGGAAGTCGAGCGGGCGCCGCGTTATCGCGCGCCGCTCGTGCTGGAAGGCGGCTCGATCCATGTCGATGGCGAAGGCACGGTGCTCACCACCGAAGAATGCCTGTTGAATCCGAACCGCAATCCGGAGCTTTCGCGGGTCGAGATCGAAGAACATCTGAAGGATTATCTCGGCGTCTCCACGGTGATCTGGCTCGGCGCCGGGCTGGTCGACGACGAAACTTCGGGCCACATCGACAATCTCGCCTGCTTCGTCCGGCCAGGCGTGGTGGCGCTCACCTGGTGCGAGGATCCGAACGATCCGCAATATGCCATCTCGCGCGACGCCCTTGAGCGGCTATCGAAGGCGCGGGACGCGCGCGGGCGCACGCTCGAGATCGTCAAGCTGCCGCTGCCGGGGCCGCTGTTTCGCGGCACCGAGGAGGCGATCGACTCCATGGAGCCGTCACACGGCACCATGAGCCGCGGCGCCGGCGAGCGGCTCGGCGCTTCCTATGCCAATTTCTATATCGGGAATGGTCTTGTGCTGATGCCGGAGCTCGATCCGCGCACCGATGGCGAAGCCCGCAGCATCCTGACGAAGCTGTTTCCGGATCGCACGGTGATCGGCCTGCCGACGCGGGAGATACTGCTCGGCGGCGGCAATATTCACTGCATTACGCAGCAGCAGCCGGCGGGCATCCCCGGCTGACATACATGCCTGTTTGCCGAAGCACTTGCCTGCTTAATGAAACAGGGCCCTTGTCCTTGCGGATGACACCATCCGCAAGGACAAGGGCCCGTTTATTGGCGCGGGGCGGACTGACCGCCCCGCAGCAACATCTGCCGAAATCAGGCGGCAACCTTCTTGGCGCGGCCGCGGCCCTTGGCGGGCGCCGGCGGCGGGGTCGGCTTCTTGCGCTGCTGGCCGAGGCCCATCTTCTTCGCAAGGTTCGACCGCGCTGCAGCATAGCTGGGCGCCACCATCGGATAATCGTTCGGAAGGCCCCACTTTGCGCGGTATTCTTCCGGAGTCATGTTGTATTTGGTGCGCAGATGGCGCTTCAGCGACTTGAACTTCAGCCCGTCTTCCAGGCAGATGATATATTCGGGCGTGACCGACTTCTTGATCGACACCGCAGGCTTCAGCACTTCGTCAGCGACCACCGGGGCCGGATTGCCGAGGCGAAGCAGCGCACCGTGGACCTTTGCGATGAGTTCCGGCAGCTCAGACGCCGGGACCGAGTTGTTACCGACGAACGCGGCGACGACGTCTGCCGTCAGGCCGAGAAAATCGGTGGTCGAGCTGCTTTGTTCGGTCATTTATTTCCTCCATGGGCAATGTGTGGGATTTAACAGCATTTATGGAAACGTCAATAAGCGCCCAATATCTCCATAAACAAATTGCTGAGAATATAGTCTCGTTATTCCGGTCAAACCGCCACGGACTCTGTCGCACCGACAAGCTTAATAAGAGACGTACGCAATCAAAGCGGGATTTCCATACCATACGCAAACAATCGCCGGCAGCCATGGACTGAACGTATTCGCCGCAGTGCGGGGTAATGCAGCCGGCATCAGGATCGTGAATTCACCGGGCGGAAAGCCGCATGACTTAGCTTAATTTAACCGTAAGCCGGCTGCTCTCTTCGCCCTTATTCGCCCTCATATATGTAATCGAAGAACGCCCGTTCGAGCTCGACCGCCCGACGGAAGTAACCGGCGGCGACATGCCGTTCAGCGTCGTTCAGAAAATCGTGAATACGATCGAGCTCAGACCGCAGCCAAAGTACAAATTCCCGGAAACCGGGACTGTTATGAAGCGTGATCCACTCGGCATGGATGAAGTCGGCCGGCAATGGGTACCCCTGGTCAGCCCATTCCAGATAGATGCCCTCGGCCACCGTGAGCACCGCGAGAGCGTTTGCATAGCTTCGACTTGCCGCAGCCTCCGCCATCAGCGCCTGGAATTGTCGGGTGACATCGGCCAGATGAGGCGCCGTCCGTTCGCTTTCGGGAACGCCTAGAGCGTTGAACGAGCGCTGAAAATAAGTGTTCTCGTCACTGGTGATCATCGCCGCGAACTGGGCGAATCGGATGCGCGAGGCATAGAGATCGGCACTGGCAATGGCGGCGCCGAGCAGTGCAACGAAGCGGTCGATGAACTGATAATCCTGCACCAGATAGCGCCGCATCACCTGCGACGGCACCGCGCCGCGGAAGATCTCTCCGACAAAGCGATGGTTTATCGCGGCATTCCAGTTCTCGATATTGTCCGCGCGCAAACGCTCGCTGAAGCTCGACATCTCGCTCTCCCGCCCAATCATTCGGGCGGAATCGCTCTATTCGGCTTTGCGCATGCAGTCGATATGCGAGCTCAGGAGATCAGACCGGCGCGATCAACTTTTCGGTGAAGACATCCGCGAGCGGCGCACCATCGATGTGCCGGGTGATTCGGCACCAATGCGCGATGCGATCGGCAGATCGGCGCTCGCCCATCAATTGCACGACGACACGATCGCCGATCTCGACATTGCCGTGATAGATGAGGTCGCGATCAAGGGTCGAACTTATACTTAAGTTGAAGAATTCCCATTCGGCGCGATCAACGAAGGACTGGAACGCGGCGAAATAGAGAAAGTCCGCACCGTTGAAATCCTGCGATGGGCAGGGATTGATCACTATTTCCCGGCGCACCTGCCCCGCCGCGCGGACGAAGCCGAAATGCTCCTGCCATTCCCCGCTGCGCAGCCGCGCCGCCAAAGCCGCCGCCGCGCCAAAGCCGGGAGCCAGCGCCGCCGGCGGGAACAGATCGAGCGCCACGCGCGCCACCGAGCGGTTTCGCCCCGGAATGCCGCGCCTGACGAACACCGAGGACAGCTCCACCCGGCCGACGCTGCGCCCGCGGCAGCGCAATTCGTGCAGGCTGGCGAACTGGGTGCGGGAGATACGGGCGATGCGCGATTCGATGGAGAGCTCGTCGTGCTCGCGCAGCATGCCGAATGCGGCGTTACTGATCGTCACCGCGCAGAAGGCGGCATAGACCGGATTGCTCTCGGCATCACGGAATTCCGGTACGGCACGCCCGGCCAGAAGCGCCAGTAATTGCCAGTGCCGGTGGCCGAGTTCCTTCAGCAACCAGGTCTCGGACAGCCCGCCAAGGCTGAGATGCGGCATGCCGAGCACGATGCGGTCCAGCATCGAAGCGTCGCGGCAGGCGAGGGCGTCACCGGCGCCGGGTGGAGGAAAGGCGACGTTCATGCGCGGATTCCCTCAGCTCGCGACCTTGAGACGTGCCGATAAGGAGCGCGCGCCCATCCGCTCGACCATATGGCTGACGATGAACTCGGCGTCGCGCCCGACGCTGCCGAAGCGCCCCGAGCCCCAGGTGTGCAGCCAGGGCAGGCCGATGAAATAGATGCCCTCCTCGCCGGTGACGCCGCGCCGGTGCCTGGGGTGGCCGGCACCATTGAACACGGCAGCGTCGAGCCAGCGGAAATCCGGCTTGAAGCCGATGCACCAGACGATGGAAGTGATGCCCGAGCCCTCCAGCGTCAGTGTGGGACGCTCGCCTTGCGGCCGCCATACCGGCTGATAGACCGTGCCCGGCGGGGCCTGGATGTTGTTCTCGGCGATATGCTTGTCGATCGCGGCATTGATGCCGTTATAGGTCCGGTCGGCGTCGTCGAGAGCCTTGGTCAGATTGCTGTCGAAGGCGAGATCGGCGCCGTCGAAGTCCCGCAGCACGCCATAGAGCTCCATGCCCTCGCTGGCGAACTTGCGCAGATCTATGTCGCGCCCGCCGTCGCGGCCGGTAACATAGTGGTTGGTGTTGTCGCGCACGCCCTCGCGCAGCGGGTGCTGCTCCACCGGCATGTCGTAATAGCCCATGTCGGCGAGCCAGGTGACGACGTCGCGGCCGCGATGGAAGCGGGCGCAACGCGGCGCGGCGCCGACGGCGAGGAATACCTTGCGCCCCTCGAGATGCAGGTCTTCGGCGATCTGCGCGCCGGACTGGCCGGAGCCGACCACCAGCACCGCGCCTTCGGGAAGCTGTTCGGCATTGCGATACTGCGCGGAATGGATCTGCGTGATGGAGGAAGGCAGGCGTTCCGCCATGCGCGGCACGATCGGCTCATGATAGCCGCCGGAGGCGACTACGACCTGGTCGGCGGTGTAGTCGCCGGCCGAAGTGGCGACATGGAAACCGCCGTCCTCGCGCCTCGTCACCCTGGACACCGCGACGCCCTCGCGGAGCGGCGGATCGACCGCGGCGCGGAAGCCCTTGAGATAGGCGAGGATCTCGTCCTTCTTCATGAAGCCGTCGGGATCATCACCGGCATAGGCGTGGCCCGGCAGGTCGCACTGCCAGTTCGGCGTGACCAGGCAGAAATTGTCCCAGCGCTGGGTTTCCCAGGCATGCATCGCCTTATGTTTTTCGAGCACCAGATGCTCGATGCCGCTGCGCTGCAAATGCCAGCTGGTGGCCAGGCCGGCCTGGCCGCCCCCGACGATGAGGACTGGGAGGTGCGGGATTGCGTTCGAGGTCATGACGGGATCTCCGGCGCTCACTCGTCGAAAGCTTCGACGGCGACGCACGCATCAGGGGTTTCAAGGAAAAGCCGGCCGGCCGCCTCGATGCGGGCAAGCTGGCCAAGCGCAAGCGAACAGGGATGGCCGTAGCGTGCGGCGACGCGCGCACTGGCGATGCTGAGCGCGGTACGGCTGCGCTCCAGGAAATCGACGAGCGCATAGCGCTCGCCGGGCACGAAATAGTCCTTGATGACCAGCGAGGGCGAATAGCAGCTCTCGGAACGACCATCGGGCCAGCGGATATGGAAGCGCATCTCAGGCATAGGTGCGCTCCCGCAGGGCCTGGTAGGTCTCGATATGGGCGGCGGCGGTGGCGCCCCAGTCATGGCGCCGTGCGGCGACCGGCCCGCGCGATCTCAGCCGGCCGGCGAGTTCCGGCGTGAGCGCCGTGGCGAGCGCATTGACGATGGAGCCGGCGTTCATCGGGTCGCACCACACCACCTCCTCATCCCGCAAATGCTCGGTGAAGGGCGCGATGCGCGAGACAATCACCGGCACGCCGCTCGCCATGGCCTCCAGCACGACAAGGCCGAAGCCCTCCTTCACTGATGGGAAGGCCAGCACGTCGGCGAGGCGATAGAGCGCCGGCATGTCTTGCTGCAGCACCGGGCCGGTCTCGATCACGGCATGGGCCGGCAGAGCGAGACTGGAGCGCGCGGCGGCAAACGCCTGCTTGTAATCATGGTGGTCGAGCAGGGTGGCGCCGCCGGCGATGACGAGTTGGGCATGCGGATGCATGACGTGTAGCTGGGTGAAGGCCTCCAGCAGCCGGATCGTGTTCTTGCGCGCCTCGATGCCGCCGACCGCGAGGATCACCGGCCCGACGCCGATGCCGTGCCGCTCTCGCAACGCCGCCTCGCGGCCGTCGCGGTTGGGCGTGAAACTCCCGGTATCGACGCCATTGCCGACCACTACGGAAGCAATGCCGTGGCGTTGCTTGAGTTCGGCTTGCCACATGCGGCTGACGGTGAAATGCCGGTCGGCGGCGACGATGGCCCGCGTCTGCAGGGCCTGGAGCTTTGGGTCGCGGAAGGCGTCGATGTGATGGACGGTGCGGGCGAAGCCTGCAATGCTCTGGCGTTGCTTGAGCGTTGCCAGAGCATTGCCGGAAATGCCGTCTTGCGCGTGGAACACGTCGAAGCGGCGATGCGCGGGATTCTCGAAGTGCCGGACATAATCGGCGGCGCGGATCTCCACCATCTCGGTGATGTCGCTGCCGACCGGCGAGGCGGGCACGGAAACGGTCTCGCACAGGCTCTCGCGGAAGAAGCCGGTGCGCTTGGCATCGGGCGCGTGGACCACCGGCTCGTGGCCAAGCTTTACCAGCGCATCGGCGAGTTCGAGCGCATGCACCACTCCGCCGCGCGGATTGGTGGAATGAGCGAGTATGGCGATGCGGAGCGCGCTCATGCCGCCGCCTCCGCATCGCTGGTTGTCGGGCCGCAGCCGAGCAGTGGCTGGCGGGTGAAATCCCAGATGGACTCGGTCGACGTGCCGTCGGTGATGGTGACGCGGCGATCCGCGGTGACCGCGCCGATATCCGCAGCCCCAATGCCGCGCGCCCGGAACAGCGCCGACACCGCCGGCACATCGGCGGGCCGCACCGACAATAGGTAGCCGTAGCTCGGAAAGCTCAGCAGCCAGCGCGCCGGATCCACGCCGTCCGGCGCCGGCACGGACCGCACGTCGATGGCGATGCCGACGCCGGAGCACTCGGCGAGCATGGCTGCGGTGCCGATGACGCCGCCCTGGCTGATGTCCTTGGCGGCGCGCGACAGCCCGCTCTCGGCGATCAGCGGCAGCACTTCGAGATCGCCGCGCAGCCGTTCGCCCGGCGCATCGAGCGCCGCCTGCCAATTGGCGAACGGCTCGCGATAGGCGCCGCGCAGATCGATGGCGGCGATGAGCCGCTCGCCGGGCTGGGCATCGAAGCTGGTGAGCAGGCGCTTGGCCCGGCCGAGTATGGCCACCGAAAGCTGCCCGCGATCCGTCCTTATATTGGTGTGGCCGCCGACGAGAGGCACGCCGAAGCGCTCGGACGCCGCGCGCAACCCCTCCAGCACCGGCGCCGCCTTGTCCTCGCCATCGGCCCACACCGCATCGACCACGGCGATCGGCCGCCCACCCATGGCGGCGATATCGGAGATGTTGACCATCACCCCGCACCAGCCTGCAAACCACGGGTCGCCCGCCACGAATTCGTTCATGAAGCCTTCAATGGCGAGCAGCAGCCAGCCGTCGCCGTCCGGGATCGCGGCGCAATCGTCACCAACCGGAACCGCACTCGCACCCGAGAGCCCGAGCCGGGCGGTGGCTAGGCCGATATCCGCCTTGGCGGCGAGGCCGCGGCTGGTGCGCAGGGTCTGAGCGAGCCCGGTCAACATCACGCTGCCTTTCGCGAATGGGCGTGGAAGCCGGTCTCGGGCTCAGTGAAAGGCGGATAGTAATTGAGGTCCGCCTCCATGCGCAGATGCGGGCGGCCGAGCAGCTCGAATTCCTCGACGATGCGCCAGCGCATGCGGCGGAACAGGAGGCCATTCTGCGCCTGCACGTTCGCCAGGAAACGCGTGCAGCCGCGCGCATGGGCGGAGGAGACCGCGAGCCGGATCAGCGCCGGCCCGAGCGCACCGGCGCTGCGATAATCCGCCGCCACCGCGAGCCGCGAGCCCCACCACAGGCCCGGCGTCTCCTCATGAATGCGCACCGTGCCGACGACGTCGGCGGCGGCGACGCCGAGCATGGAGAGCGCGACGATCGGCGTCGCCACCGCGTCGATGACGTCGCGGTCGTCGCCCTCGAAGATGCCCTGCTCCTCGCAGAACACGTCCCGGCGCAGGCGAGCCGCGCCTTCGCGCTCCCACGGGTCGGTAGCGTACTTCACCGTGAAGGCGCTCGCGGTGAAGGGCTTGAACGGCTCGAACATCACGAGCAGGCCCTCCGCTCATAGGTGGCGAGCGCCGAGCAGGCGCCGCATCTGGCGCAGCCGGCCTTTACGTCGATGGCTTTGAGCCCCGAGGCGATCAGCATGCCGGACAGCGGGCCGAGGATGGAATGCATGAAGGCCGGGGAGGGCGTCGGATGGCTCTCCAGCGGCGTGCCGGAGATCGGCACGAACGGCACCACGAAGGGATAGACGCCGATCGCGGTGAGCCGCCGGCAGATGTCGAGTATCTCGTCGCGAGTATCACCGAGCCCGGCGAGGATATAGGTCGAGACCTGGCCTCGGCCGAACACCGGCACCGCCGCCTCGAACGCCTGGAAATAGCGCTCCAGCGAGACTTGCGCCTTGCCCGGCATGATGCGCTGGCGCACCGGATCGGTGACGGCTTCCAGATGCATGCCGAGCGCATCGACGCCGGCCTCACGCATGCGCATGAACCAGGCATCGTCGTCCGGCGGCTCGCATTGCGCCTGGATCGGCAGGTCGACCGCCGCCTTGATCGCCGCCGCGCTCTCGGTGAGGATCGCCGCGCCGCGGTCCTTGCCGGGCGGGGTGCCGGTGGTCATCACCATATGCTTCACCCCGTCGAGCTCGACCGCCGCTTTCGCCACTTCGGCAAGCTGCGCAGGGGTCTTGCGCTCGATGGTGCGGCCGGCGGCGAGCGACTGGCCGATGGCGCAGAACTGGCAGGTCTTGGTCCGGCTCTGATAGCGGATGCAACTCTGCAGCACCGTCGTCGCCAGCACGTCACGCCCGTGCAGCACCGCGATCTTGGAATAGGGGATGCCGTCCGCCGTCGTCAGCCCGTAGAATTTCGGCTGCAACGGGAAGGTCACCTCGCCGAGGCTGAGCCCATCGCGGCTGATGCGGCTGCGCCCGAACGCATCCGGCTTCTCCACCAGATACGGGCTCTTGAAGGCCGGCGCGGTATGCACCGGTACCATCACCGTCATGCCGTCGATGGTCAGCGCCTTGTGGTCGGATGGGCCTGCCCCGCCGCGGCGGCTGTCCGCCCCGGCCCGGGGATCAACGAGCCGCACCCCGTAGGACTGCAACTCGTTGATCAGGCGCTCCGTCGGCAGCGGCGCGAGATCGCTCGTCAGATCCATCGGCTTCATCGGATTGGCTCCCTGCAAGGACGGGGAAGGTCGCGTGCGCCTGCATCGGCGCGGTCGGACGGTTGTCGAGAGTGAGGCTGAGCAGTTCCGGCCGGGCGTAATGGCCGACCGAATCCATCATCCGCTTGCGCTTGGTGATGAGGGCCATGTCGAGATCGGCGATCAGGATGCCCTCACCCGAAGTGAGGGGCGGCACCAGATGCGAGCCCTCCGGCGAGATGATCGCCGTCATGCAGCCGCCGGTCAGCGCGCGGCGCAGCTTCTCGTCCGGCGCAATGCGGGCGATCTGCTCCTCGGTGAGCCAGCCGGTGGAATTGACGACGAAGCAGCCGCTCTCCAGCGCGTGGTGGCGGATCGTCACCTCGATCTGCTCGGCGAAGATCGGCCCCACCAGCGAACCGGGAAACTGCGCGATATGGATCTCTTCGTGCTGCGCCATCAAGGCGTAGCGGGCGAGGGGATTGTAGTGCTCCCAGCAGGCCAGTGCCCCGACCCGGCCGACCGCGGTGTCGACCACCTGGAGCCCGGCGCCGTCGCCCTGCCCCCAGATCATCCGCTCATGGAAAGTGGGGGTGATCTTGCGGCGCTTGAGCTTGAGCGAGCCGTCGGCATCGAACACCAGTTGGGTGTTGTAGAGCGAACCGTGGTCGCGCTCATTGACGCCGAGCACGACGACGATGCCGTGCCGCCGGGCGGCGGAGGCCACCGCCTCCGTCACCGGGCCGGGCACCACCACGGCATTCTCATAGAGCCGCAAATGCTCGCCACCAGTCAGCACCGGCGGATAGACGAAGGAGAAGTACGGGTACCAGGGCACGAAGGTCTCGGGGAAGACCACGAGCTCCGCGCCCTTTCCCGCCGCTTCGTCCAGCGCCGCCTGCACGCGGCTGAGCGTGCCCTCGACGCTGTCGAGATCGGGCGCGATCTGCACCGCGGCGGCGCGGACGGCTCTCTTCTCGGCCATGGCAGCCTCCTTGTCAGTGGGCGGGCTTCACAGCGTCCAGATCACAGCGTCCAGGTATGGAGCATGAAGGCATCGTCCTTGCGGTGGAGCAGGATCAGGTCGAGCACATCGAGCGGGCTGATCGGGATGATGCCGGGGATCAGCGAGGGCTCGCCATGGCCGTAGAGCGCCTGGAGCGCGAAGCGGCAGGCATAGACCTTGCCGCCTTCTTCCATGAACTTGGTGATCTGGTTGTTGAAGTTCAGGTGGCCGGGGAAGGCCTCGTCGCCGAGCTTCGGGAAGCCGCGCTGCACGCCGAGCGTGACGCCGGGGCCATAGAGCAGCACCGAGGTGTCGAAGCCCTTGCGCTTCAGGCGCAGTGCCTGGAGCAGGTTGACCAGCCCGATCGAGCCTTCGAAGGCGACGGTGTGGAAGGTAACGAGCGCCTTCTCGCCGGGAGCGGCTTTGACGTCCTCGAACTTCTTGTCTTCGTAGTCGACCAGGAAGTCGCCCTTCTGGTGGGCGGGGGCGGTGACGGCGGGCATGGTGCACTCCTTGGCGGGGATCTGGGCTGGAATTGAAGGACCGGCGCTTGCCGGCAGCACGCCAACGGAGACTGCAATCAATGTGCCAATTGACTGTTTGCACGAAGAATCATCAAAACAGTCAATTTACATTCAATAATACATACAATACTGTCGTTCAGATGATTTTCGAAATGCCCGAACGAGAGGCGAAAGCGCGCTCAAAAGGCAGGGAAATGCTCGATTCCTTGGCATCGCGGCATCCGCGCAGCATCCACACCCATGATGCAGCAAGATGGAGTCCACAGGTGACAGGCCATCTCTGCAACATTATACAGTCAATCCGGTCGCCGAGTTGGCGACCCTTCCTCGCGACCTCATCCTGAGGTGCGAGTGAAGCGAGCCTCGAAGGATGCTCAAGCAGAGCGACCCGGACGAGCATCCTTCGAGGCCCGGCTTACGCCGGGCACCTCAGGATGAGGTTCGACTGAAGTGGACGACGAGTGACATGCCCGACTGGACGCCCGACCTCTCCCGCTCCGACAAGCCGCGCTATCTCGCCATCGCCGACCTGATCGCCGATGACATCCGCGCCGGGCGGCTCGCCATCGGCGACCGCCTGCCGCCGCAGCGCAAGCTCGCCGGCCGGCTCGACATCGACTTCACCACGGTGGCGCGCGGCTATGTCGAGGCGCAGAAGCGCGGCCTGGTCGAGAGCCGGGTCGGGCAGGGCACCTTCGTCACTGGCCTGCCGCGGCCCGTGCTGCGCAACGCCCCCGCCCGCCATCACGGCCGGGAGATCGTCGATCTCTCCATGAACCTGCCGCCGGAGCCGGACGATCCGGTGCTGATCGGGCGCATGCAGGACGGCCTTGCCGAGGTATCGCGCGATCTGGTGGCGCTGCTGCGCTACCAGGGCTTTGGCGGTGCCCCGGCGGACAAGGATGCCGCCTCGGCCTGGCTCGGCCGCCGCGCTTTGGTGCCCTCGCAGGAGCGCATCTTCGTGACCCCGGGCGCCCATCCGGCGCTGCTCGGCATCTTCACGCTGCTGGCGAAACCCAGCGATGTCGTGCTGTGCGAGGCCATCACCTATCCCGGCGCGCGCTCCATCGCGGCCCAGCTTGGCCTGCGCCTTGTCGGCCTGCCGATGGATGCCGACGGCATCGATCCCGACGCGTTCACCGAGGCCTGCCGGACGCTGGCGCCCAAGGCGCTCTATCTCAATCCGACGCTGCAGAACCCGACGACGCTCACCATTCCCGAGGCGCGGCGCACCGCCATCGCCTCGGTGGCGCGGCGCTTCCATGTGCCGATCGTCGAGGACGACGCCTATGGCTTCATTCCCGCCCACGGCCTGCCGCCCTTCGCGGCGATCGCGCCGGACCTCACCTGGCATGTCGCCGGGCTCGCGAAATGCATCGGCGCCGGCCTGCGCACCGCCTATGTCGTGGTGCCGGAGGCCCGCGCCGGCTGGCCGTTCTCCGCGGCGCTGCGCGCAGCCAGCGTGATGGCCTCGCCGCTGACCGTTGCGCTGGCCACGCGCTGGATCGAGGACGGCACCGCCGACACCCTGCTGCGGTTCATCCGCGCCGAGACCGCGGCCCGGCAGAAGCTGGCGGCGGAGATCCTGCCGGTGGGCAGCTTCCGCGCCGATCCGATGAGCTTCAATCTCTGGGTCGAATTGCCCGAGCCATGGACCCGCTCCGCCTTTGTCGGCCACATGTTCTCCACCGGCATCGGGGTGGTGGCGAGCGACGTCTTCACCGTCGACGGCGCCCCGCCGGAAGCCGCGCGGGTCTGCCTCGGCGGCCCGGTGAACCGCGAGAAGGTGAAGAGCGCGCTGGAATATATGGCGCACGCGCTCGCCCATTCACCGGAGGCCGCGTCGGCGTTTTTGTGAGGTTAGCGGGAAGCTTTCATTGTCGATCTTTGAGCAGAACATAAGCGCAGAATGCACGCCTGTCTTTCTTGTCCGTATTGGCATACGCCTTAATTGCTGATCTGGCTTGGCCGATCTCTAATAGCACGTCTGTCTTGAACTGCTTTTCGTTAGGATGGTAATCAGCTAGATGTCGCTTTTCCTGCATAGTCACGAATCTTATAGCAAATTCTTGTATATCTTGAGGGAATAGCCTCATCTTAGCCGTATTTTTGCACGCGGACTTGGCGAAGCCGTGATCAAGGGATCTGTAAACCTGCCGCCACGCTTCGAGACTTTTGCCTGCTCCTGCACCGCCGATCAGTAGGTCAGCGCAGGAGCAGGCCAGCGTATGAAACAAGGCATAGTAGACGCTACTCATCGCCCGCCGCAGGTTCGACTGCCGCGGCTTGCCGTTGCTGGCGTTGACGAGGTCCTCTGCTGTTAGCAGCAGGTCAAGCGGCTTCAAACCTCATTCCCTTCGCCTCCTTCTGGGACAGGAAGGAGAACAAAGGAAAAGCTGATTCGTCAATCTCGCTCAACCGAGGGATGAGTCTCCGAGTGGCGCCAGAGAGTTTGCTGGCGTCGAAATTCTTGAGATCACCCTTGAAAACAACCTCGATTCGGAGAATCGAGTCCCCGTCGCGGTCCTTGTCTTGAATGGCGTTGATGCCGACGATTTCGACCTTGTCAAACTCCGCACGGAAGACGTCTCTAACGAGATCAGCGACTTTTTTCATATCCTGATTGCGCATGATCAGAGCCCTCTACCGCTACATGGCAGACACTGAGGTCTGCTTAGAACCAATAAGCATCGGATTGGTTCATAGGAAGGCGGGGGCAAGACAAAGATACGGTGATTTGGCAATCCATTCAAATGGAATTGTAGCCATGCACAAACTGCATGGACTGTACCACTAGCCATTCGCTTTCGCGAGGGCGGCGTGTGAGATCAGCCTCGTCCGGCTTGAAGTACATAATCCCCACGCGGGATGCCTACATCCGCACAGTCTGACCGCCATCCACCGTCAGCACATGGCCATTGACGAACGACGCCTCGTCGGAGGCCAGGAACACTGCGGCAGCGCCGATCTCCTCCGGCTTGCCCCAGCGGCCGATCGGCACCCGTACATCGACGAAGCGCGAGAAATCAGCATCGGTCACCAGATGGGCATTCGTCTCGGTGGCGAACATGCCGGGAGCGATGGCGTTGCTGGTGATGCCCTCGCGCGCATGATCCACCGCCAAAGCGCGCATAAGCCCGGTCACTCCACCTTTTGCCGCCGTGTAGACAGAGTCGCCGCGGTTCGCGACATGGCCGACGATCGAGGTCATGAAGATCAACCGGCCATGGCCCTGCCGCTTCATGATCGCTGCCGCTTCACGCGCCAGCAGCGCCGGCGCGATCAGGTCGGTGGCGATGAGCTGCTGCACCTCCTCGGGCGTGAAGGCATCGAGCGGCCGGCGGTCCCGCGCGCCGACATTGTTGACGAGAATGTCGAGCCGCCCGTATCGGGCGACGATAGCCGCCAGCGCCGCCTGGGCGGCTGGGTAGTCGGCGACATCGAAGGCCATGGCATCCACCTCGGCCTCGGTCTCGCGGCGCAATGAGGTAACTGCGGCCTCCAGCCTCCCGGCATCGCGGCCATTGATCACAACTGCCGCACCAGCACGCGCAAGCGCCTTCGCCATCTCATAGCCGAGCCCGCGCCCAGCACCGGTGATGAGGGCGACGCGGCCTTGGAGCGCGAAGAGCGGGCGGGAGCTGGCAACCATGCGGGCATATCTCCAGGAAAGCAGAACCTATCTATTGCCCCCGGTGGTCCGGGCTTTCTACCCGATTTGCACGCTCTGGACGCCTTAGGCGGTTCGCGCGAGGCTAGACGCCGCGACTTCAGCCGGGAGATGACCGTGCCGAAAAGCAAGCAAGCCGAAACAGACGTCACGTCGGGCGGCGGGATCAAGCTCACCCATCCCGACCGGCTCTATTGGCCAGAGGATGGCGTCACCAAGCAGCAGCTCGCCGACCATTACGCTTTGGTCTGGCCGCGCATCGCGCCGCATGTGGTGGGGCGCCCGCTCGCTTTGCTGCGCTGCCCGGATGGCATCTCCCATGCCTGCTTCTTCCAGAAGCATGCCTGGCGCGGCATCAACAAGGCGATCCGGCAGGTGCCGGACCCGGGAGACAATGCGGCCGAACCCTTCCTCATCATCGATGATCTCGACGGACTGATCGCGCTGGCGCAGGCCGGCGCACTGGAGATCCACCCCTGGGGAGCACCGCTCAAGACGCTGGAGACGCCGGACCAGATGATCTTCGATCTCGACCCCGGCGCCGGGGTCGGCTGGGACGGCATGGTCTCCGCCGCCCGCGAGGTGAGGGCGCGGCTGGAGGCAGCGAAGCTCCCTGCGTTCGTCAAGACCTCCGGGGGCAAGGGACTGCATGTGGTGGCACCGGTGGCGCCGAAGGCAGGTTGGGACGAGGTGAAGGACTTCGCCCACGCTCTGGCGGAGAGCATGGCGGCGGACGCACCGGAGCGCATCGTCGCCCAGGCGGCGAAGGCAAAGCGCGACGATCACATCTTCGTCGACTATCTGCGCAATGCGCGCGGCGCCACCGCCGTCGCACCCTATTCCACCCGCGCCCGCCCCGGCGCCGCGGTGGCGACTCCGGTGGCCTGGGACGAGCTCGACGGCCTGGGCAGGGCAAGTGTCTTCACCGTGGCGAACATCGCCAAGCGCCTTCAGGCCGCCGATCCATGGGCCGACTTCCGCAAGGCCGCCGCGCCGCTGCGTTCGTAAAGCCACGTCATCCTGAGGTGTGAGCGCAGCGAGCCTCGAAGGATGCTAATGCAGGAGACGTTCATCGGGGACGGGCATCCTTCGAGGCCGCTTCGCGGCACCTCAGGATGAGGTCGTTTGGAGGCAGGCGCATGTGAGGGACTGGCCGGACCAATTCCTGCATGCCAATGATTTCACACCGGCAATGCCGGACCGGATTCGAGCGCCGCGGGGAGTGCCAGATGCCGCTGATCCAGAACACCTACGGCAAAGGCCGCGTGCGCATCATGCGGGTGAAGCGGGATGGCGAGCGGCACGAGGTGCGCGAGCTCACCGTACAGACGATGCTCACGGGTGCGTTCGAGGCCTCCTACACTGAAGGTGACAATGCCTCGGTGATCGCCACCGACTCCATCAAGAACATCGTCAATATCGTCGCCCGCGACCATGTCGGCGCCGAGAATGAGGACTATGCGGGCAAGCTCGCTGCCTATTTTCTCGACCATTATGCCCATGTCGAGAAGGTCGACATCTTCGCCAGCGAGACCAGATGGGCGCGGCTTGCGGTGGACGGGGCGCCACATGCCCACAGCTTCACGCTCGACGCCAATGGCCGGCCGTTCGTGAAGCTCAGCGCGACGCGCACCGGATCCACCCTCAGCTCCGGCATCGAGGGCTTCACCTTCATGAAGACCACGCAGTCCGGCTGGGAGAATTACTGGATGGACGAGGTCACCACCTTGAAGCCGACCGCCGATCGCATGTTCGCCACCGCCATGGACGCCTCGTGGCGGTGGTCCTCGGTGCCGGCCTCTTATGCTGACGCCAACGCCAAGGTGTTCGATGCCGCGCTGAAGGTGTTCGCCACGACCTATAGCCCCGGCGTGCAGAACACCCTGTATCTGATGGGCGAGGCGGTGCTCGCCGCAGTGCCGGAGATTGCCGAGATTTCGCTCGCCTGCCCGAACAAGCACTATCTGCCGATCGATCTGACCCCGTTCGGCCGATCGTTCGACGGACAGGTATTCGTCCCCACCGACGAGCCGCATGGCCAGATCGAGTGTACGGTGGCGCGGGGCTGAGGCGCGTCAGGCGGCATGGACCTCAACAGCATAGAAGCCGTCGCCCGGCCGCGTCAGCGCGCGGATCTCGCCGGCTTTGCCGGCGGCGACGCATTCCTGGCGGGCGGCACCTGGCTGTTCTCCGAGCCGCAACCGCAATTGAAGCGGCTGATCGACCTGACGGCGCTCGGCTGGCAAGCGCTGCACGCCGACGCCGACGGGCTGGCCATCGCCGCAACCTGCACTGTCGCCGAACTCGACGCCTTCGAGGCCCAAGACGCATGGACCGCGGCGCCGCTGATCGGCCTCGCCTGCCGCGCCTTCCTCGCCTCCTTCAAGATCTGGAACACCGCCACCGTCGGCGGCAATCTGTGCATGGGCCTGCCGGCCGGACCGATGATCTCGCTCGCCGCCGCGCTCGAGGGCGTGTGCGAGATCTGGACGCCGGATGGTGGCGAGCGCCGCCTGCCGGTGGTCGATTTCGTGCGCGGGCCGCAGCACAATGCGCTCGCCCCCGGCGAGGTGCTGCGCGCCATCCATCTGCCGCGCGAGGCGCTCACCCGCCGCTTTGCCTTTCGCCGCGCCTCGCTCTCGCCGATCGGACGCTCCGGCGTGCTGCTGATCGGCACGCTCGCAGGCGCCGAGATGGCGCTGACGGTGACGGCCTCGACCCGCCGCCCGGTGCGCCTCGCCTTCGCCGGCATGCCGGATGCGGCGACGTTGGCGGGCCGGCTGGCGGCCGAGATCCCGGATGCGCTCTATTATGACGACATGCACGGCCGGCCGGACTGGCGCCGGCACATGACCTTCATTTTCGCCGAGGAGATCAGGACCGAGCTGGCGGAGGCACGGGCGTGAGCTTCCTCGTCAACGGCACGACGTTCGACGCCACGCCGCGGCCCGGCCAGTGCCTGCGCAGCTTCCTGCGTGATCTCGGCTGGCTCGGCGTCAAGAAGGGATGCGACGCCGGCGATTGCGGCGCCTGCACCGTGCATCTCGACGGACGGCCGGTGCATAGCTGCCTGGTCCCGGCCTTCAAGGCCGAGGACAAGCCGGTGACCACCATAGAGGGGTTGGGAGCCGGCACGCTCCACCCGATGCAGACCGCCTTCCTCGACGCGCAGGGCTTCCAGTGCGGCTTCTGCACCGCCGGCATGGTGATGACCGCAGCGGCGCTCGACCAGGGCCAGCTCCGCGACCTGCCCGCTGCGCTCAAGGGGAATCTATGCCGCTGCACCGGCTACCGCGCAATCGAAGATGCGATCGGCGGCGTGCCCCATGTAGAGGCGGATGCGGCCGGCGACGGGGTCGGCCGCAATCTGCCGGCGCCGGCCGGCCCCGCCATCGTCACCGGCCAGGTGCGCTACACCATGGATGTCGCCCCTAGTGGCGTGCTCGACGGCCTGCTGCACATGAAGCTGCTGCGCTCGCCTCACGCCTCGGCGCGGATCGTCGGCATCGATACCAGCGCGGCGCTGGCGGTGCCCGGCGTCGTCGCGGTGCTGACGCATGAGGACGCGCCGGCGGTGCTCTATTCGTCCGCCCGCCACCATCACGCGACCGACGACACCGACGACACCCGCGTACTGGACGATGTGGTGCGCCATGTCGGCCAGCGTATCGCTGCCGTGGTGGCGGTGAGCGAGGCGGCGGCGGAAGCCGGGCGCGACCTCATCAAGGTTGAGTACGAGCTGCTGCCTGCGGTGTTCGATCCGGAGGAGGCGATGGCGCCGGGCGCGCCGGTGATCCACGACAAGCCGGCCGCCTCGCGCATCGCCAATGCCGCGCGCAACATCGTCGCCGAGATGCACGGCCATGTCGGCGACGTCGATGCCGGCTTCTCCGAGGCCGACCTCATCCACGAGGGCACCTATGCGACGCAGCGGGTCCAGCACGCCCATCTGGAGACCCATGGCTCGATTGGCTGGATGGACGGCGAGGTGCTCACCCTGCGCACCTCCTCGCAAGTGCCGTTCCTGACCCGCGACGCGCTGGCGACGCTCTATGCGCGGCCACGCGAGAGCGTGCGGGTCTTCACCGAACGGGTCGGCGGCGGCTTCGGCGGCAAGCAGGAAATGCTCACCGAGGACATCGTGGCGCTGGCTGTACTGAAGCTCGGCCGTCCGGTGAAGCTGGAATATACGCGGCAGGAGCAGTTCATGGCCTCGACCAGCCGGCACCCGATGCGGGTCACGGTGAAGCTCGGGGCGAAGCGCGATGGCACGCTGACGGCCATCCAGATACGCGTGATCTCGAACGCGGGCGCCTATGGCAATCACAGCGCCGGGGTGATGTTCCACAGCAGCAATGAAAGTGTCGCGCTCTATCGCTGCGCGAATAAGAAGATAGACGGCTATGCATCCTATACCAACACGCTGCCGAGCGGTGCGTTTCGCGGCTATGGGCTGAGCCAGACCAATTTCGCTGTGGAATCGGCGATGGACGAATTGGCGCATGCGCTCCGCATCGACCCGTTCGCCCTGCGCCGCAAGAATGTGGTGACGCCGGCCGATCCGCTGGTGGCGCTCGACAGCGCGCCGCACGATGTCGAGTTCGGCAGCTACGGCCTCGACCAGTGCCTCGACATTGTCGAGCGTGAGCTGGCGCAGGACGTGGCGCACGGCCTCGATGACGATTGGCTGGTCGGTCGCGGTGTCGCCGCCGCCATGCTCGATACCGTGCCGCCGCGCGGCCATCGCGCCGAGAGCCGCATCGCGCTGATGGCGGATGGCGGCTTCGAGCTTTCCGTCGGCACCGCCGAGTTCGGCAACGGCACCACCACGGTGCATGCGCAGATCGCCGCCACGATACTCGGCACGACATCGGGGCGCATCCGCATCCGCCAGTCCGACACCGCAAACGGCGGCTTTGATACTGGCGCCTATGGCAGCACCGGCACGGTGGTCGCCGGCGAGGCGACGCGCCGGGCGGCAGCGGCGCTGTCGGAAGCGATACGGGAAGCCGCCGCCGCACGGCTCGGCGTCGTGACCGCGGCCTGCCGACTGGAAGACGGACATATCGCCGCCGGCGATCGCCGCATCGCTCTGGCGGATCTCGCGCCGCTCAGCACGGAAGGCGTCGCCGACGGCACGCCGCGCTCGGTCGCCTTCAATGTGCAGGGGTTTGAGGTCGCGGTGCATCGCCGTTATGGCGAGATCCGCATATTGCGCAGCATCCACGCCGCCGACGCCGGCACGGTGATCAATCCGATGCAGTGCCGCGGCCAGATCGAGGGCGGCGTTGCCCAGGCCATCGGCGCCGCGCTCCATGAAGCGATGCTGGAAGATGGCGAGGGCCGCATCACCAACCCGACCTTTCGCGGCTACCACATCCCGGCCTTCGCCGACGTGCCGCGCACCGACGTATTCTTCGCCGACACGTCGGACAGGCTGGGGCCGCTGGGGGCGAAATCCATGAGCGAGAGCCCGTTCAATCCGGTCGCGGCGGCGCTGGCCAATGCCATCTTCGACGCCACCGGCGTGCGCTGCACCGCGACGCCGTTCAAGGCCGACACGCTCTATCGCGCCGTCATCGAGGAGCAGAGCGAGCGAACATGAAGGCGATCCGCGCTGCTGCCGTCACCCTGAAGGACAATCCGTTCGAGAAGAGCGTAGCCGACTGCCTCGTTTATCACGAGGATGCACTGGTGTTGGTCGAGGACGGCACCATCGCCGCCTTCGGCCCGTATGCCGAGCTGGCGCCAACCCTGCCGGCCGGCGCCGATCTGGTGGAATATCCGGATGGCCTGATGATGCCGGGCTTCATCGACGCCCATGTGCATTATCCGCAGCTCGAAGTGATCGGCGCCTATGGCAGCCAGCTGCTGGAATGGCTGGAGCGCTACACTTTTCCCGCCGAGCAGCACTTCGCCGATGCCGCGCATGCGGACGCGGTGGCGAAGCTGTTCCTGCGCGAATTGCTGCGCGCCGGCACCACCACGGCGATGGTCTATTGCACCGTGCATCCGCAATCGGTCGAGGCGTTCTTCGCCGAGTCCG
This sequence comes from Starkeya sp. ORNL1, assembly GCF_012971745.1. Taxonomy (NCBI): domain Bacteria; kingdom Pseudomonadati; phylum Pseudomonadota; class Alphaproteobacteria; order Hyphomicrobiales; family Xanthobacteraceae; genus Starkeya; species Starkeya sp. ORNL1. The sequence goes on along the minus strand of NZ_CP048834.1, from coordinate 4,013,618 downwards.
TGCGCTACAATACGCGCATGATCGCCGGCAAGGTGCTGATGGACCGTAATGCGCCGGCCGCGCTGCTCGACACCGCCGAGCGCGGCTATGATGAGAGCGACGCCTTGATCCGCCGCTGGCACGGCACGGGCCGCCAGCTCTATTGCGTCACCCCGCGCTTCGCCCCGACCAGCACGCAGGCCCAGCTGGACGCCGCCGGTGCGCTGTTGAGGGCGCATGACGGCGTCTATCTGCAGACCCACCTGTGCGAGAACCTCGACGAGATCGCCTGGGTGCACGAGCTGTTCCCGGAACGCGCCTCCTATCTCGATGTCTATGCGCATACCGGGCTGGTGGGCGCGCGCTCGATGTTCGGGCACGGCATCCATTTGCACGAGCATGATTTCTGCACTTGCCACCAGGCCGGCGCGGCGCTGGCGCATTGCCCGACCTCGAACCTCTTCCTCGGCAGCGGGCTGTTCAAGCTGTTCGAGGCGGCCGACCCGGTGCGCCCGGTGCGGGTCGGGCTCGGCACCGATGTCGGCGGCGGCACCAGCCTCTCGCAATTGCAGACGCTGAACGCCGCCTACAAGGTCGCCGCTATGGCCGGGCACAAGCTGAACGCGGTGCAGGCCTTCTATCTGGCGACGCTGGGCGGCGCCCGTTCGCTGCATCTCGACGAACGGCTCGGCCGGCTGGCGCCGGGCTATGAGGCCGACCTCGTGGTGCTCGACCCCAAAGCGACGCCGCTTATGGCGTTCCGCAACGGCTATTGCCGCGACATCATCGAGCAGCTCTTCATGCTGATGGTGCTCGGCGACGATCGAGCGGTGCGTGCCACCTATGTCGCCGGCGAAACCGTCTATGATCGCGAGCGCAGCGGCGATCCGTTCCGCTATGCTGAAGGATGAGGCCATGGCGCCCGTAACCCTCGACGAGCTGAACGCCGCCTTCGACGCCGATTTCGTGCTGGCGCTCGACGGCATCTACGAGCACGCGCCGTGGGTAGCTGAGGCCGCTGCGCCACATCGGCCCTATCCCACCGTCGCCGCCTTGCACGAGGCGCTGATGGGCGCGGTCCGTGCACAGACGGCAGACGAGCAGATCGCCTTCGTGCGCAACCATCCCGACCTTGCCGGCAAGGCGGCGCGCGCTGGCGATATGGCGCCGGCCTCGGTCTCCGAACAGGCCGGGCTCGGCCTCGACCGGCTGTCGCACGAGGAATATGACCGCTTCGAACGGCTGAACGCCGCCTACCAGCAGCGCTTCGGCTTTCCCTTCGTGGTCTGCGTGCGCCGCATGACGCGCGACGCGGTGCTCGACACCTTCGAGCGCCGGCTCGGCAATGATCCCGCGGCCGAACTGGCCACCGCGCTCGACGAGATCGGCTACATAACCCGCCTGCGCCTTGTTGAGCGGGTCGACGGCCCCGGCTTGCCGCCGGTGTTCGGCCGGCTCTCCACTCATGTGCTCGACACCCACCGCGGCGGCCCGGCTGAGGGCGTCGCGATCGCGCTCTATGAAGTCGGCCGCTCCGGCCGCGCCAGGCTCGCGGAAGCAGTGACCAATGCGGATGGCCGCACTGACGTCCCGCTCCTCAGTGGCGCGCCGCTGCGCATCGGCGTCTATGAGCTGGTGTTCCAGGTCGGCGAGTATTTCTCCCGTCGCGGGCTCGATCTGCCGGGCCAGCCCTTCCTCGGGGAGGTGCCGCTGCGCTTCGGCATCAGCGAGCCCGAAGGCCACTATCACGTGCCGCTGCTGGTCACGCCCTGGGGCTTCTCCACCTATCGCGGCAGCTGAACGGGCTAGAGCATTTTCCGATCAGATGGAATCATCTGATCGAAGAGGAGTTGCTCCAGCTTATTGATCTAGAGCACTCATCTGTCGTTCGGATGTTTCCATCCGAACGGAAAGGGCTCTAGTCGGGCGGAACGCTTTGCCCACCTCAAGTAGCCACGCCCTTCATCCAGATATGCTCGACGTCGGTATGACGTCTCCTAGCCAAATGTCGTGTGCGGGCAGACACCGCGCAGACTGGGTCGGCTCATCTCGAATTTGGTACCACTCCTGCGGTGGGGCTTGCTCTGGACCTCAGCAACCAGAAGGTAAGCGAACATGGATGTATACGAGGCGGTTACGAGCCGGCGGGCGGTACGCGGATTCACCGACCGAGATATATCGAAGGAAATGCTGGAGCGCGTGCTGTCCGCTGCGGCCTGGTCGCCGTCCGGATCGAACCTCCAGCCATGGAACACCTATGTGGTGACAGGCGCGCCGCTGGCCGAGCTCAAGAAACGCGCGGGCGAGCGTGTGGCGGCACGCACCCCGTGGGACGAGCGGGAGTACGAAATGTACCCACCCGAACTGGAGTCCCCCTACCGCGATCGCCGCTCCGCCTTCGGCCATGAACGCTATAGCGCACTCGGCATTACGAGCGACGACTGGGAGGCACGCCAGAGGGCCGCCTCCGCGAACTGGGATTGCTTCGGCGCGCCTGCCGCCCTGTTCTGCTACATCGACCGCGACCTCGGTGCGCCCCAATGGGCCGACGTCGGCATGTATCTGCAGACCGTCATGCTGCTGCTGCGCAGTGAAGGATTGCACAGCTGCCCGCAGATGGCGTGGTCTGTGTATCGCAAGACCGTCGCCGAGGTCCTGTCGCCGCCCGAAGGGCTCATCCTCTTCTGTGGGATGTCGATCGGATACGAGGATGTCACAGAGCCTTACAAACGCACCGGCCGGGCGCCGCTCAACGAGACCGTCACCTTCGTCGAGGGTTGATCCCAGATCTGCGCCCTGCCGCCTGAGCGGCTATTTGGCGAGCGCGGCGGCGCGGTCGAAGGCGCTCGGGAAACCCTTCAGCGAGATGCTGAACGGCGCTTCCTTGCCGCCGTCGGCCGTCGCCTTGATGCGCAGCGCGGTGCCCTTGCGCAGCAGCGCCAGCCCCCTGGCATCGAAGGTGATCGGCACGATGCAGCCCGCCGGCAGGCAGGTGCGGAAGCGCTGCACCGGCGTCGCGGTGCCGTCATCGACCTGGAGCGTGACGCCGGCATCGAGCGCGAGGCCGAAGGGCAGCACCAGCGTGCCCTGCGCCCCCGTCGCCGAAGGCTGCAACTCCAGCGCCAGCACCCGCTGGCGGGTGCGGCTGTCGGCCTGCTCCTGGGCAAGGGCACAGAGCTTAACGCTCTTTCCGGCCTGGGCGTCGATCCGGCAGGTGACGATCCAGTCGCCATGGTTTTCGCGGAGCGAACTGGCCCCGCCGGGCAGGCTCGGGGCCTCCTGGGCGGTGGCGGTGGCGGCAAAGGCACCGGAGACGACGACGCCGATCAGCGCGGCGTACAGCCACGCAAGGGACCTGTTGGACATTCTTCCGCTCAAAACCTGACTGTGACGCTGCCGTGAACGCTCTGGTCGATCATGCCGTCACCGAATTGTCCACCGTATGACACTCCGGGCGCCGTCACTTCGGTCACGTCCATATCGATCCCGGCTTCCACAACAAGAACGCTCCGCACGAGCGACATGCCCCCAATGACGAACGGCTCGGCCCTGAACCGTGATCCCGATGATCGCCGGCTGAGCGCCAGGCCGGATATGGACCGGCGAACTCGGGCTTGTTTGACCGGTGCGCCATTCCGGAACAGCCAGACCTTATCTTTCGGCGGATCGGAGGCGCGCCTTGTCGAGGCTATGAGCCGTAGCGAATAAACTTTCGCGCGTCACCGCAACGCTCGGCCGCGACACTGAGCAAGCGCCCCCACCCCGGCGGGGACTGCAGAAGTACCTTCGTGGTTGAGTCGCTAACCTTGATCAATTGCACCATATACCGATTGGGAGGACCCTCCGCCGCAGTGACCTCATAGAGGCTACCAGCCACAATAACCTTGACCTGATGTTTTACATCGTTGGATCTGTTGATCTTGTTGATCATCGCTGCATCCATACCACTTACGATGCAGCTGGCGGCTTCGTCGATCGGCGCGTCGATCAGCCAGATATCTTGCGGCGGCTTGCCTTCCGGCGTGTACATGCATCCGCCGCTCGCGAGCAAAAGCCCGAGCAGAACCGCCGTTTTTAAAACCATCCGAACACCAACCTCAAACAAAGCCTGATGGCCCGAACCGACGCAGGACGCTCTGCGTGACATACGGCTGCCATCGACGTTCCGCAACGGACGGTAGAAAACTGTAGCTTCGCGGCGAATCCGTTGAAACGGCGCTCCAAATTCGTTGAGATGTTTGATGTGCCGTGTCTAAGCCACGCTGGCGTGCACCGCGACGAGCTGGTGGAAGCAGGCGTCCAGCGTGGGTACGTCGAACGCGCCGGCCTCCAGCCCGATGGTGAAGACCAGGCTGCCGTCGGTGGCGAGGCCGGCATGCAGGAAGCGGTTGGTGGTGGGATCGCGCCGCGCCGCCGCCAGCGCCTTCAGTTCCGCCGTGCGGTCGGGCCGCGCCGGTTTACGGGCGAGGCTGATCAGCGCGCGGCCGTCGGAACCCGGCGTCAGTGTCAGCACGCCGGATTGCCGGAAGGCGAAGCTGTAGCTGCCGTCGCGCGCCGGTTTTGAGGGCAGGCCGAGACTGGCGGCGAAGGCATCGACCACCATTTGCGCGCCGGCGGCGAATTCGGCCATCAGTTGCCTCCCGTATCGCGCTTCGGCGTGCCGCCATTCTGCTGCTTGTCGAAGGCTGCCTCCTCGTCGCCGACGAGACGGTCGAGCAGCGAGCGCAAGGTCGCGTTCTGCTGGAGGCGGGCCTGCATCGAGGGCATGACGTCGTCCGGTATCTCGCCGTGCAGGCCGTGCAGGCCGGTGGCGAAGGCGAGCTGACTGGCGGGTTCGGCTGTCTGCAGCTTGCCGAGCAGCGCCCGCGCATCGGCGAGGCCGACCGCCGACTGCGCGGCGAAGTTCAACAGCCGGCTCGCGGTCTCGCGCACATCGATCTGTCCGCGCTCGTCCTTCGGCAGCAGGCGCTCGGTGGTGCGCACCAGCTGCGTGGTGCCGTCCATCACGCTCTGCAGCTTCTTCAGCTTGGACAATTCGGTGAGCAGACCGTGCAGGAAGCCGGGATCGGTGGACGAAGTGGTGCCGGCAAGATCGCGCCCGGCCGCCTCCATGAAGGTCGCCACCGTCTCGGTGAAGCTCTTCATCATGTCGAACTTGCCGAGCGCGTCGAACAACTGGCCCATATTCATGGTCTCGCGCAGCATGGCGCGATAGGTGTCGCGCACCGTGGCCGGATCGGTCTCCAGCGTCGCTGCGGCCTTCGCCGCGACCTCGGCGGCGGCGAAGCCGGCGCGTACGTCACGGGCGATGTCGGTCTTCTCGAATTCGCCGCGCGCCTCGTCGAGCAGCAGCTGGAATTCGCTCGGGGCGCCCGCCGCCGCGAAATAATCTCGCGCCAGGTCGAGCGCGGCATACTGATGGGTGACGTCGCCGTCGAAATCGCGCAGCGCGGCGAGGATGTCTTCCTTGGTCGGCCCGCCGCCGCCGGAGCCCGCTTTCTCCATCAATTGCTGGAAGCTCTCGAGCTGATCGACCAGCGCCTTGAGCTGCACCTCCCGCGGCATATCGGGAAGCTTGTCGTAATAATCGGCGATGCGGGCCAATGCCTCGAGATTGGCGCCGGAGCCCTGGCGCACCTCGTGCTGCGCCAGCGTACGCTTGTCGGCGCGGTGCGCCACCGACATGCCGAGCTCCTCGGCGGCGTCGGCCAGCTTCGAGCTCTCCGAGGAAGCGACCACTTCCTCGCCGCGATAGGCACCGCGCGCTTCCTGCATCACCTCCGCGCCAACCGGGGAGATGACGTTGAAAGCGGCGATGTTCTGCCGCACGACCTCGGTCGGCACCGCCATTTTGGGCTCCGTACAGCTCTGTTCGTCGAACCAACGATTGCCGTTAGGTAAGATGTCTCAACACGCAGAAAGCCGGCCGCTCCGGTGACGGACCAGCTTTCCGGTATTTTCCGGGCACGGCAATGAGGCGCAGTGCGCCCCGGCCGATCAGGCGACGTTGCGTGCGATGGTCTTCAGCGTATCCGACACGCTCTTCAGCATGTTGGTGCGCAGATTGCTGATCGCCGACCAGCTGTTCATCGCCATCTGCATCGAGAACATCTTCTCGGTGTCGGAGAGGTTGGCGTTCTGCTCGATGGCGCGGATGTCGTCCTCGATCTGGCCCATCTGCTCCTGGAGATACTTCTGGCGCCAGATCAGGTCGAAGCCGTCCTTGTTGGTGTAGTTGCCGGTCCAGTCGGTCGGCGGGGATTCCGGGACGGTCGGCGCGTAGATCGAGGAAGTACCGGGCATGTCACTCTCCTTGGGTCGTGCCGGAAACGGGGAAGGCGCTCGCGACGGCCCGTGCCGCCGCAATCGCACGCACGGCGGCTTCATTGCGCCTGAAGGCGTCGGGCGGCAGGCCGGACTTCTCCAGCGCCGCCAGCTGCTCCTTCAAGGCATCGAGCCGGCCGAGAATGCCGGCCTTGAGCTCGGCACCAGATGCGCCGCGCAGGCCCTCTTCCAGATCGGTCATGCCGAAATCTAGCGCAGGCGCGGGGGCGCCCGCTGTGCCAAACGTCACCGTAATCCCTCCTCGATGGCGAGCGCCTCGAGCTGCGGCCGGTTGACGATGAGGATGCAGCGATCCTGGATCACCAGCCAGCCGGCGCGCTCCCAGGTCTTGATGGCGCGATTGACGTTGCCGCGGGCGCCGCGCGCCATCAGGCCGAGGTCGGTCTGGGTGACGAAGGCGCCGATATAGGGCACCTCGCGGCCGCGATGGGTGGTGCGGGTGCCAAGCCCGTCGGCGAGCCGGAGCAGGGTCTGGGAGAGCCGCGCCTGCAAGGTCTTGAGGCCGAGGCTGCGGGTCAGGCCAACATAGGCGCGATAGCGCCGCGCCACCACGCGGCCGAGCGCCGCCTCCAGCTCCGGGTAGCGCTGGCCGAGCGCGCGGAAGGTGCGCGCCGGGATGCTGGCGATGGTGACGTTGCCAATCGCCGTCGCCATGTCGCAATGCGTGCCGGCCTCGAACACCCCGACCTCGCCGAAGCTCTCGCCGGGCGGCAGGATGCCGAACAGGATCGGCGAGCCGTCCTCCAGCAGATAGGACAGGCGCACATGGCCGGAGCGGACGAAATAGAGATAGTCGGCGTCGTCGTCCTGCAGATAGATGAACTCGTTGGGCCCGCAGGTGCGCCGGCTCAGCGCCTGCGCCAGCGACAGCCGCGCCGCGGCGCTGATGCCGGCGAATTCGCGCGAATCGAGGAACGCCGAGGGCTCCCCGCGCGCCGCGCCGGGCAGACCGGCCGGCGGCTCGAGCAAGCCGGCGCCGGCAAGCGTCGAAGGCAGCGTGGCGTTCGGCGTCAAGAGCTCATCCCTGTTGCACGCGAATCGCGACGCGCCCGCGGACGCATCCGGTCACGGAGCGCGAAGAACGACGGATTGCGGGACAAGGAGATGCCGCGCTTTCGCGCATAGAACCGGCCGCCCCCGCAAGCCTTCTTCTTTCCCGGTCCGCAAAAACCTGTCAGCGGCATGCAACTCTGTCAATATAGATGCAAGTGAAAGGCCAAACACGCGACGATATTGCTAGTATCGTAGAATGATTTCTAACTTTGGATAAAAGAAGCGAAAACGATACATTGACGGGATGAGCGATATCTAGCCCGGTCACAACGGAATGTGCTTAATAGCACCCGACGGAACCGCTGCGGCGCACCGCGGCCATAGGGAAGGCCGGCCGCTGCCAAAGGCAACGCCGCGGGCGGGCGGGTTCCGGGGAGGCGGGGATTGAGCGACACGGCGGCTTCGACGAACACCGTCCTCAAGATTCTGAACGGCGTGCAGGCCGGTGTCGAGGTATCGCTGGTTCCCGGCGAATACAGCCTCGGCTCCGGCGCCGACGATATCCAGCTCATCGATGTCGCGCTGAAAGCCGGCCATGCGCGCCTGCGCGTCGGCCCGGGCAAGATCGAGATCCATGGCGCCGCCGGCACGCTGCGCAGCTCGGCCGGGCTGGTGCTGCCGGAGGCCGGCGACTGGCAGGAGGTGCAGCCGCTCGACGTGCTGGTCGCCGGCACCACGCGCTTCGCGCTCGGCCCGCCCGGCGCCAACTGGGCCTCGATCACCGAGGATGACGCCAATGGCCGCCCGCCACCGCCGCCCCGCCGGCCATCGGCGCCGCTGATCCCCGAACGGGTCCGCCCCTATGCCGCGCCGATCGCCGCGGCCGCGTTGCTCGGCCTCGTCGGCGTGCTCTATTTCCTGTTCGGCCCGGCGATAGCGCCGAAGAGCACCCCGGTCGACGGCCGCACCGAGATGGAGATCGCCCAGAGCGCGCTCGCCCCGCTCGGCTTCGCCCGCAATCTTCAGCTCCGCCGCGAGGTCGACGGCACCATCTATCTCACCGGCTATGTCGAGAGCCCGGTCGAGCGCCGCGCCGTGACCGGCGCGATCGAGGCCACCGGCGTCCCGGTGCGCATGCGCATCTGGGTGCTGGCGGCGATGCGCGAGGAGATCGCGCGGCTGATCGAATCGCAGAAGGTGACCATCAACTTCGCGCTCGCGCCCGACGGCACCGTCACACTCGACGGCACCTTGCTCGACAGCACCCGGGCGAGCACGGTCGAGGCGCTGGTGCGCGACAATGTGCTCGGCGTTGCCAAGGTGGTGTCGAACATCCGCACCGCCGATACGCTGCTCGCCGATGCCAGGCGGCTCGGCCAGCAATCGCAGATCGACCCGTTCGTCATGCTGCGCCTCGACGGCAACCTGATCGAGGCCAACGGCACCATCCCGGTCTACAAGATCGATCCCTGGGTCGGCTTCCTCCAGGCCTATGCGACGCGGCTCGCCAAGGAAATCCCGCTGCGCTCCTTCGTCCAGCTCCAGGGCGTCGCGCAGGCCTCGGGCGAGACGCCGGCGCCGAACGGCCCGGCCATCGTCATCGGCGAGAACGCGACCGACGGCCGCCCGCTCAATGTGGAGACCCTGCGCCAGGGCACGTTCAAGCTGAGCGATGTCTTCGTGAACCAGCCGCAGGAAGGCGCGACCTCGCCCGGCGCCGCCGCGGCAGCCGCGGCGACCGGTCCCACCGGCCGACCGATAGGGGGACGGCCGGGCGGCCCGGCGCCGGCTACCGGGAACGCTGCTCCCGGGGGGCCGCGCGTCGACCTGTCGAGCCTGCTGGCGACACCAGCCGCCGCGGCGACGGCTCCCGGCAGCCCACCCGCCGGCGCGGCACCCCCGGGCGCGCCGGCCAGCGCCGCCGGGGTCGCCACTACGCCGCCGGCGGCGGGCGGCCCGCGCGTGGTCGGCCAGGGCGTGACCGCGCCAGTCAATGTGCCCGTGGTCTCGACCGATCTCGCCGGTGGCAAGATCGACGATCTGGCGCGCAGCCTGCTGCTGCGCTGGGCCGGCAAGAAGCTCACCCGGGACGGCGACGAGCGCCAGCTCGACGCCTCGCTCAACGCGCTGGAGCAGGGCCACATCGCGGCCGCCGCCGGCGTGTCGGAGGGCGAGAAGGCCACGCTGCGAGCGCGCTACAGTCCGCTGTTCGCACCGAGGGGCGCCGGCGTTACCGATCCGGCGGAGTGCTGGCCGGGCGCGCGGGTGAAGGCCTCCAACGTCACCGCCGCCATCTTCTGGCTCGACCTCCTGAGCGTCTCCGACAGCGTGTCGCTGGTCTCGTTCGATGCCGAATTGCAGCCGCTGCTGCTGCAGGCGGCGCTCGATCCCAAGCGGGTCGCCGCCTGCGCTTCGAGGAACCCGACCAGCGCGCAGGTCGGCCGGCAATCGGTCTATCTCAATGAGGTCAGGCACAATCCGGACTTCGTGCATTACATCGTGCGTGACCTGAAGCCCTACGCGCTCGACATTGTCGGCGCCGACGCCACCAATGAGCGCTTCGTGCAGACCCGCACCGGCGCGCGCATGTATGAGGGCGCGGCGCCCGACACCGAGAGCCGGCTAGCCGCCGTCGGCGAGCTCGGCGCCATCGTGCAGTCGCGCGACGGCTGGTCGGCGGTGATCTTCGGCCCGACCATCGGCTGGCTGGCGCAGTAGGTCTGCGAGTTGGCCGCCGAACACTTCGGTACGGAAGCTGGAACCACGTCATCCTGAGGTGCCCGGCGTCAGCCGGGCCTCGAAGGATGCTGAAACAGGAGGCCGCCATCGGGGACGGCCATCCTTCGAGGCTCGCTGCGCTCGCACCTCAGGATGACGTGGTCCCTCCCGAAGCGCGACGAGCCTCACGCCCACCACGCCTCCCCTCAATCCCCCCGCGCCACCCGATGATCCCCGGCATCCATGTCGATCACGCCATGGTCCAGCCGTCCACCATAGAGCAGCGCCTGGTTCTTGGTCACCCAGGCCAGCACCTCGGCCACCGCGTCGAAGAACTCGTCCGGCACCGGCGCATTGATCTCGGCATCGGCGAATAGCGCACGCGCCAGCAGCACGTTGCGGAAGATCGGCACGCCCGCCTCCTCGGCCGCCTCGCGCAGCCGGTAGGCCTGCAGATTGCGGCCCTTGGCGGTGACGATGGGCAGCGGGCGCTCCTCGGGCTTGTAGCTCAGCACCACGGCGAAATGGGTCGGGTTCACCACCAGCGCGCTGCCCGAGCGCGCCGCCTGCGGGCCGTCGCCCATGGCGAGTTCCTGGGCGAGCTGGCGGCGATGGCCCTTGATGTGCGGATCGCCTTCGCTCTCCTTGTATTCGCGGTGCACCTCGTCCTTCGTCATCATCAGGCTCTTGGTGAAGCTGTAGCGCTGATAGGCGAAGTCGGCCGCCGCCACGATGAGGAAGGCGAGCAGCGAATAGAGCAGCACGTCGGTGATGGCGATGCCGGTGATCCGGGTGAGGCAGGGCATGCCGCAGGCCACCGAGGTCAGGAAGCCGCCGAGCGCGCCGCGTATCACATAATAGAGCAGCACCGAGAGGAAGATGATCTTCAACACCGACTTCAAGAGTTCAATGAGGCTCTTCATCGAGAACAGCCGCTTGAAGCCGGCGCCGGGGCTGATCTTCTCCAGCTTCGGCATGATGCTCTCGAAGGAGAACACGCTGCCGAACTGGAAATAGTTCGCCGCGATGCCAGCGATGACGGTGATGCCGATCACCGGCAGCAGCACCAGCGCCACGTCCTTGGCGGTGATGAAGATGCCGGCGGCCGCGCTGGTGCGGAAGTCGCCCATCACCGAGAGCTGCGCCGCCTGGCCGAACAGCACGACCATCTTGTCGACCAGCAGGTTGAAGGACGCCCAGAGATAGGCGATCACCGCGAACAGCGAGATCGTCGTGACCACCTCCTGGCTGCGCGCCACCTGCCCTTTCTGACGGGCGTCGCGCACCTTCTTCGGGGTGGGTTGTTCGGTCTTCTCGCCGGAGGACTGGCCGCTCATCAGGGATTGCCCTGGATGATGCCGTTCGGCAGCAGCAGCGGTCCGCCGGGATCGACCACGGAGCGCAGCCGACCGATGACATCGGTGACGAACAGCATCTGGTCGGCCGCGTGCGGCAGCAACACCGAGAAATAGAAGATCAGCATGAAGATGGCGAGGCCGCTCTTGATCGGCATGGCCAGAATGAAGACCTGCACCTGCGGCGCGAAGCGGCTGACGATGGCGAGGGCGAATTCGGCGAGGAACATCACCGCGACGATCGGCCCGGCCAGCACCAGGACGAGGCGCATCGCCTGGTCGGTGAAGCCGAGCACCAGTTCCGGGAAGTTCGGCGCGATGGCGGGCATGACGACGGTCGCCGGCCAGATCGCATAGGACTGATAGAGCAGCCCGAGCACCGGCAATATGACGCCGGCGGCGTAGACATAGGCGAAGAAGGCCTGCGAGAACAGGATGCCGAGCGGCGAGGTCTCCTGCCCCTGCATCGGGTCGATCGAGGCGGCGATGGCGGCGCCGCGCTGGTTGTCGATCAGCGCGCCGGCCGATTGCACCGCCCAGAAGATCCAGCCGACCAGATAGCCCAGCACGAAGCCGATCACGCCCTCCTTCACCACCAGCAGGGCGATCGAGGCGACCGAGCGGTCGAAGGCTTCGGCGTGCACCATGTTGATCGGCACCGCGGCGATGGCGAGCGAGAGGATCGCCACCGTCCGGGTCAGCCGCGGCACCGCCGAGGAGTTCAGCAGCTGTGCCGTCTCCAGGAACGCATAGATCCGCGGAATGGTGAGGAACAGCGCGATGAACTCCCGGTCGAACGTCCGGAAGAAGAACAGGATGGTCTCGCGCAGCTCGTTCATCCCGGCCCCGCGCGCGTCAGGTCATGCTCGGGAAATCGTCGAACAGGCGCAGCGTGTAGTTCATCATCTCGCTGCCGAGCAGGCTGGACATGGCGGCGATGGTCGCGGCCACCGCGATCAGCTTGATGGCGAAGGAGACGGTCTGTTCCTGCACCTGGGTCAGCGCCTGCAACAGGCTGATGCCGATGCCGACCACCGAAGCGACCAGGATCGGCGGCAGCGAGAGCAGCATCACCAGCATCATGGATTCGGTGATGGCGTGCAGTGCGGTCTCGGGGGTCATGGCGCGTCCTCACATATAGGTCTTGACCAGCCCGAGGATCAGCCGCGACCAGCCGTCGATCATGACGAACAGGAACAGCTTGAAGGGCAGCGATATTGTTAGCGGGCTAACCATCATCATGCCCATGGCGAGCAGGATGTTGGAGACAATGAGGTCGATGGCGATGAATGGGAGATAGAGCAGGAAGCCGATCTCGAATGCCTCGCGCAGCTGCGTCACCGTGAAGGCCGGCAGCACCACGGCGATGCTCTCATGGTCGAGCTTGTCGGCCATCTCCTTCGGCCACAGCGTCTTCGCCGCCTCGATGAAGAACAGCTTCTCGCGTTCGCCGGCATGCCGGTTGAGGAAGCCGGCGAGCGGCCCGCGGCCGGCCTCATAGGCCTGGCGCATGCCGTCGGCGGTGGTGAAGGTGTATTGGCCGGTGGAGAGGATGTCATAGGTCTGCACCGCCACCGGCGCCATGATGTAGCCGGAGAGGATGATGGCGAGCGCGTTCAGCGCCATGTTCGGCGGGATCTGCTGCACGCCGAGCGCATTGCGCACCAGCAGGAACACCACCGAGAGCTTGGTGTAGGCGGTGGCGACCACGGCGAGGAAAGGCATCAGGGCCGCGATCGCCAGCACCAGGATCAGGTTTAACGGATCGACCATCGGCGGCTCCGGCTGGCCTCTCGTCTCAGGCGCCGAGCGCGAGGCGCGAAATGCGCACCGCCGGCCGCTCGTCGATGGTGACGAGATCGCCGCTGCCCACCACCTGGCCATTGATGCGGATCGTCACCTCCAGCCCGCGGGTCGGCGCCGGCGGGGCCAGCGGCACCACCGCGCCGGGTTGCCAGCTCTCGATCTCGCCGATCGGCACGGTGACGCTGCCGAGATCGAAATCGACATCGATGAGGAGCGGCGGGCGGCTGTCGTCGGTGCTCATGGCCGATCCTTGAAGTCGGGTGCGGTTCTGCCGGGCGGGCTCACGGGCGCGGCACTGCCAGCCGCCCTCGGTACGGGCGAAGCGGTAGAGCGCAGCGCCAGTGCGCAGCGTTGCGGTGTCCGCGGGAGCCGGCGGGAAGACCGCCAGCGCCCCGGGAACGAGGGAAGCAAGTTCGGCCCGGCTCAGCGTCAGCGCACCAAGGGTGAAATGCCCGGTCTCTGTCAGACGCCTGGCGAGGCCGCTCCATGCGGTCCGGGCCTGCGGCTCCAGCGCCAACAGGGCGGCGAGCAGCGCGTCGCGGGCGCAGCCGACCCGCAGCTCCACCGGCTCCTGCGCAATGCCGGCGACGCTCACCGCGAACCATGCGAGCCCGGCCGGCTCGGTGCGCCCGGCAAGCTCGCCGGCGGAGCCGAAGCCGAGCACCTGCACCTCGCCGATCAGGCCGGGCGGCAGTACATTGCGCACCGCCGCCACCATGCCCTCGACCAGTGCGACATGCAGCGCCGGCGGCAGGTCAGGGACCGCGCTCGCGGTCAGCTCGGCTCCGAACAGCGCGCGGAACGGGAAGCTGTCGACCACGACCACCAGATGCGGCGCCCGCTCCGGCAGCAGCGAGATCGCCCAGCTCTGCGGCGCCGGCGGCTCTGTCGGCACGAACATCGCCGCCGTGCCGCGCGCGGCGAGCGGCAACGGCGCGCCGGAATGGCTGAGCATGGCATTCCACAGCGCCTCGCGGCCGGGCGTGGTCCAGAGCTGCGGCGGTACGAACGGTTCGACCCTCACGCGGCATCCCCCGAAGGTTCACGCGGCGCTGCCGGGGCGTCGAGCACCCGTACGTCGAACACCCGGACTTGGCGGCGGGCGAAGCGCGCTTGCAGCCGCTCCGCCAGCATCTGCGCCGCGCGCACCAGTTCCTCGGAAGCCGGACCGGTCGAGCGCGTGAGCGTGACGTCGATGCCGTCGGCCGTCATCTCCACGGTGAGGGCGGAAAGCCCCGGCACCATGTCGCCGAGATCGAGCCGCAGCGCGATCGGCTGGCCGGGCGCCAGCGCCGTCTCGGCGCGCACCGCCTGCTCGACGCGCACGGCCAGCGCCTCGACCCGGGCCGCGGCCTCGCTGGGAGCCGGCGCCGGCGCGGCCGGCTGCGGCATCAGCGCGAAGCCACTTGGCCGTTCGACCTGCGCCAGCAGGCGCAGCTGACCGGGATCGACACCCGTCGCCTCGTCGTCGGTGTCGCGGTCCCGCGCGCCGGCCCGGCCGCGCTCGGCCTCCTGCCCGCTCTCGCTGAGCGCGCGGCGCAGGCTTTCCTCGAAGGCGCCCTGGCTGTGCGGCGGCGTGCCATGCCGCGAGGCACCGTCGCGCAGCGCACCGTGATGGTCCTGGCCGAGCTGATGGCCGATGCCGGAGCCGAGGCCGTCCTCGTGCTGCCGGCGCTCGCGCGCCGGCAGGCGGCCGGGATCGAAGGAGGGGGCACCGTTCTGCAGCGCGCCCGCGCTCGCCTGTCCGGGATTGTGCGGTCCGATGCGCGTCATGCCGGCACCTTCTTGCCGCGGGAGAACAGGTCCTCGATCTCGACCTCTTCCTTGGCATCGACGATCGCCAACGCCTCGCGCACCAGCTCGTCGGTGATGATGTTGTATTTGTCGCGCGCCTTGAGCGCGAGGTTGTGCGCGCGGATCGCGGCCTGGAGCTCTTCCTCCAGCCGGCTCAGCACATGGGCCGCGCGCTCCACCTCGTCCTTCAGGCGGGCGTGGGCCTTCTCCAGCTCGACCACCTTGGCGCGGGCCTCGTCGAAGGCGTCGGGCTCGACCACCTTGCCGAGCAGCTCGGCATAGATGGCGTCCTCGCGGGCCGGCAGGCTCGCTGCGCTCTCCGCCACCACCTCGCGGGCGCGGACAAGGCGCTGCTGCGCCTCTGCCACCTGGCCACGCTTGGCCTGGAGCGCACGGAACGCCTGCTCCTCGCGCAGCTGCTTGATGCGGAGCAGCACCTTGATCTGGCCGATCATCGCGTGTGGCCTCTCATCGCATCAGGCCCTGCAACTTGCCGAGCATGGCGTCGAAGCTGTCGAACTCATCGGTGCGCTGGCGCAGGAACTGGTTGATGGCGCTCATCTTGGCTATGGCGATGTCGGCCTCGGCGTCCGAGCCCTTCTTGTATTCGCCGACCTTGATCAGCAGTTCGACGTCCGCATAAGTGGCGAGCCACGACACCACCTTGCGCGCCATGTCGCGATGCTCCCGCGTCGTCACCGCATCCATCACGCGGCTCTTCGAGGCGAGCACGTCGATAGCCGGGTAATGGTTCGCCGAGGCCAGCTTGCGCGAGAGGATGATATGGCCGTCGAGGATCGAGCGGGTCTCGTCCGCCACCGGCTCGTTCATGTCGTCGCCCTCGACCAGCACGGTGTAGAGCGCGGTGATGGAGCCCTTGTCGTTCATGCCGACGCGCTCCATCAGCTTCGGCAGGTTGGCGAACACCGAAGGCGGGAAGCCGCGCCGGGTTGGCGGCTCGCCGGCGGCAAGGCCGATCTCGCGTTGCGCGCGGGCGAAGCGGGTGACCGAATCCATCAGGAACAGCACGCGCTGTCCCTGGTCGCGGAAATATTCCGCCACCGCGGTGGCGACGAAGGCAGCCTTGGCGCGCTCCATCGAGGAGCGGTCGGAGGTGGCGACCACGATCACCGATTTCGCCAGCCCCTCCGGGCCGAGATCGTGCTCGAGGAATTCGCGCACCTCGCGGCCGCGCTCGCCGATCAGCGCCAGCACGGTGACATCGACCTCGGCGCCATTGACCAGCATGGAAAGCAGCGTCGACTTGCCGCCACCGGCCGCGGCGAACACGCCCATGCGCTGGCCCTCGCCGCAGGTCAAAAGGCCATCGAGCACGCGCAGGCCCAGCGGCAAAGGTGTGTCGATGACGCGCCGCTTCATCGGATCCGGCGGCGCGCGATAGACCGGGTAATAGGTCTCGGGAACGAAGATCTCGGTCTTGGCGTCGATGAAATTGCCGAGCCCGTCGAGCACCCGGCCCTTCAGGCCCGGCCCGACGCCGACTGACTGCACCCGTCCGGTGCGGCGCACCTCCGTGCGCGGCGAGATGCCCTGGGTCTCGCCGATGGGCGCCAGCAACGCCTCGTCGGCGAGGAAACCGACGCATTCGGCGAAGATGCGGGCGCCGGAGGAACGGGTATGGAGTTCGACGATCTCGCCGACCTGCACGTCCGCAACGGCGGCATGGATGATGGTGCCGACCACCTTCTTCACCCGCCCGGTGGCGCCGAACGGGCGGAAGCCCTCCGCGGCGCCGGTCAAGGCCGTGGCCGCGATGCCGAGGCGCTGGCCGATACGCCGCCGACGCTCCGCCTCGATGGCGGCCGGGGTCTCGGGGCCGGCGAAATCCGGCTCGGAAAGCGGCTTCATGGCGTTGCCGCCTCGGGCAGCGGCGCGCTTTCCTCTTCGCCGGCGACCACCCGACGCAGGATCGCCTCCAGCTCGGCGATATTGCTGCCGAGATCGCCATCGACCCGGCCGATCCCGGTCTCGATGATGACGCGCGGCGCTTCCAGCCCGGCATCCTCGACCACGTCGATCAGCTCCACTTCCGGGAACTGCGCGGTGATCGCGCCGATCGCCTCGCTGAAATGGCCATACTGGCTGAGCGCGACGCGCAGCTCGGCGCGCTTCTCGCGGCGCATCTGCTTCAGCGCGCTGCGCACTGTCGCTTCCGCCTTGGCACGGTCGTCGAAGCCGTCGACCAGCTTGCGCACGCAGGCCAGCACCAGCCGGGAAAGCTCGCCCTCGACCCGGTGCAATTCGGCATCGAGTGTCGCGCTCTCGCGCAGCAGCCGTTCGAAGGCTTCCAGCCGCGCTTTCGCGAGGCCGTCGCGATAGCCGCGCTCGCGCTCCTCCTGATAGGCCTGCTCGGCATCCTTGACGATGCCGGCGGCCTTGGCCTCGGCGGCCTCGATCAAGGCGGTGGCGCCTTCCACGGCGCGCACCGTCTCCGGCGCGACGATGTGCGCACCGGCCGGCAGGTCGAAGCCGAATTCGCTCAGCCGATAGTGGCCGACCATGCCGGCATCCTCCGCTGCAGCAGCTTGACGATGTGCGTGCACTGCATCTCGCTCGGCACCGCTGCCGGAGCGGCGTATTCTTCGACCCAGCGCAGCGGCAGCAGGCTGGCGAAGGCCGGCTCGACACTGGCGGCGAAGCGGGTCAGCACCGCGACGCCATAGGCCGCGAGGCGTGCAGAGGCCTCGGCAGGCGCGAGCGCACCGAGCAGCGGTTCGGCAGTCGCGGCGGGGCTGTCGAGACCGGCGAGGCAGGCGTGCAGCATCGGCGCCTCGCGGGTCGCGATCTCGAAACCCTCATCGCCCAGCGCGGCGCGCATATGGTCGCGCTCGGCGCGCAGCGTGGTGCGGATCACCCTGCCATGCACGACGGCGCTCGCGAGCACTGTGCCGGCGGCGCGTACCGCGGGAGCCGGCTCCATCAGCACCAGCGCCGCCAGCCGATGGGCCGGGCTATCGGCAAGGCGCGCCAGCGTCTCACCGCCCAGAACCACCTTCGGCAGGCCGAGCGCATTGCCGGCGGCGCGACCGAGCGGCCGGGCTAAGGCAGGATGCGCGGCGGCCTTGCGCAACTCGCCGGGCGTGAGCGGCGCCAGCGCCGCGGCCGCGGCGGGAAACGCCTCGAACGGCGACGCCAGCATGGCGGCGAGCCGCACCGCGAGCCCGGTTGCTCGCGCATCGGGCGGCGCTGCCGGGTGTGCGGCGGCCGCCATCAGGACGGCTCCATCACCGCGGACCCGCCGGGGCCGGCATCGCCACGCTTGCGCGGACGCGAGCGCACCATGCCGATGAGGCCGGCAATGCTGCCGATGAGCAGCAACGCGAACACGCCGGCGCCGACATAGGCGAACTGCATGAAGCGCTCCTGGTCGCTCTGCAGGATCGAGACGCCCGGCAGCACCTCGACGGTCGACACCGCGGCCGCCGCGGCCAGCGGTGTGCGGATCGGCTCGGCCTCGACCAGCACCACCGTGACCGCGGCATAGTCGAGCCCTTCGATCGAGGAACTGACCAGGCGGCGGATCTGCGGTACCAGGAAGTCGAGATCGACGCCCGGCTGGTGCTTGATGAAGATGGCGGCGGAGGACGGCTTGATGGTCTGGCCGAGCTTCGGCGCCTCCGGCAGCACGATATGCACGCGCGCGGTGACCACGCCGTCGATCTGGCTGAGCGTGCGCGCGACTTCCTCGCCGAGCGCATAGATGTAGCGCACCCGCTCCTCGAAGGGCGAGGACATGATCCCGCTCTTCTCGAACACCTTGCCGATCGAATCGCGCGTGCTCTTGGGAAAGCCGCGCTCATTGAGCAGCGAGATGGCGCGCAGCATGTCGCCATCCTGCACCTGCACCGTGAAGCCTTCGCCTACTGGCGCCTTGGAGGCGGAGATGCCGTTGGCCAGCAGGATGGCCATCATCTGGTTGGCGTCGACCTCGGTGAGATTGGTGTAGAGGTCGGCCTTGCAAGCGCCGAGCGCCAGCGCCATGGCGAGAAAAGCGGCTTTCACCGCAGGGCGGCGCCATTTGGCCGCCTCGCGTGGGCGCATCGGATGGCTCGTCATGGCGGACCGCTACTGGCCCTTCATCAGGCTGTCGAAGGTCTGCGTCGACTTGCCGGTGAGCTTCGAGGTCATGTCGACCAGCATGGTGAAGTTCACCACCTCGACCTGCATGGCGAACAGCGTCTTGGTGTCGATGCCGTTCGACGCCAGCGCCTCGTTCACCTTGGAGATGCGGGAGTTGAACTCGCCGCGCAAATGCTGGAGGCCATTGAGGATCATGTCGCCATTGGCCGGCTTGGCGCTGGTGGCGCCGTCGAGTTCGAGTGCCCGGCGCGCCCGCACCGCGTCGGTGCCCTCGTTCGCCTGCACCGGCTTCGCCGACGTCGGGGCCTGCGCCGGATCCGCCGCGCTCGCCGGAGCGACCGCTTGCACCGGCTGCATGGCTGCCGCCTGGCCGGACTGGCGTGCCATGGCCGCATCGAAGGCGGCAACCCGCTGCACCGAATGGGCGCCGTCGAGCGCGCTGTCGAGACTGACGCCGCGCGTTACCGCCGATGGGCCAAGATAAGCCGAAGGCACCGAGGCCATGTGATCTCTCCCCCAACGAGGCAAACCCCGCCGTGCGAGCATCCTATGCCGGCCGCTCCGCTTGTGTGCCGTACGGCACAACGGTCAGCCGAGCGCCTCCCGGGCCAACACCGCAAACGGGGTGTCGGGGGCGGTGGCGATGACATCGGCGAGGATGTCGCGGGCCTCGGCCTGCGCGCCCTGGCGCGACAGTGCGATGCCGAGGAAGGTGAGCGCGGCGTCGCTCGGCGGCAGCGCCCTGAGGCCGGCGACCGCCTGATCGAGCTCGCCGCGGAACATGTGCACCAGAGCAAGCCCGAGTGGACCGGCCTCCTGCCGCGGACGCAGCGCCCGCACCCCTTCAAAGATGGCGGTGGCGTGCGTGTCGAGCCCGCGCGACAGGGCGATAAAGCCAATGTCGGTCAGCAGCCGCACATCTTCGGTCTCGAAAGCCTCGGAGATCATCGCTATCCGCTCACGGGTAAGGGTGCATCAGGCGAGATGCATGAGGAGGAGGGCGCGCTGCGCCGAGCGCAGATCCTCGCGGAATTCCGGACGGGTGCGCGCCACACGGGCGGCGAGCGCGAAATAATGCTGTGCGGTGCGGCGATCGCCGCGCTTCAATTCGCAATGGGCGGCGATGCAGCAGGCGCGCGGGTGCCGCGGATCGCGCTTCAGGCATTCCTGGGCGAGCGCCAGCGCCACTTCGGGCCGGCCGAGCCGCAATGCACAGACCGCTAGCCCGAGCAGGCCGTCGAACTCGCCGCCGGGAAGCCCGGCAATGGCGCAGAGCAGCACCACGACCTCACGGAACCGGCCGCCTTCGACCATCTCGCCCGCCAGCTCATAGGCGATCGGCGCGAGGGCATGCCTTTCAGCCAGGGCGCTGTTGCCGACTTCGACAGGTCTTTCCGCCTCGCCCGCCATGCGCTCGGCGAGTTCGAACGAAATCTCCGCAAGCAGCTGTTCGCCGCGGACCGGGATCAGCTCCAGCGCAGCGCGCGCACCGATATCGCCAGCGCCCACACGCCGGGTGAAGTCGGCCAGGGCTTGCCCGAGCTGTCGCTCGATGTCCGCCGGCGAGGACCCCGCGAGCATCGCTCCCGGAACGCCGCCGCTGGTCGGCCGGCCGAGCGAAAGCGTTAAGACAGGCTCCATGATCCCGATGCCTCCGGCGCACCGCCGCCGGTGCCCCCCTTCGCGGCGGATCATGCCACCGGTTCGAATCGTCAAAGTCACGAACGGCACAGCCAGCCGGCGCACTCACCGGACGGCACTGTGACATTTGACACAGGCGCGCGGGCCGCCGGCTGGCTAAGTGGGCGGCGGATGGTGCGGGGCGCATTCGGAACGCGGCGAGAGGTCTGGCATGCGGCCGGCGGAACAGGAAGCAGTGCCGACGGCGCGCAAAGCCGCCATTGCCGCGGTGCTGCTCGAGATCCGCGCCATGCTGGAGGCGCTCGGCGCCGCCGAACTGATACGCGAGGACGCTCGCGCCGCCGAGCTGTTCGCCGATCTTGCCCGCGCGGAGGATATGGAAGCGTTCAGCACCGCTCTCGACCGGCTCGGCGATCGGGTGGACGAACTGATCATTGCGCGCACCGGTGCTGCACCGGCCGCCCGCGCCACGCTGCACCGGATCGCGCCGCGGCATGCGGCGGAGACCGCACTCGACGATAGCTCGGCCGCCGCGCCGGCCCGCACCTTTCTCAGGCTCTGACGAGCCGAACGGAGATAGCAGCCATGGCCCTCGACCCGATCCCGAGTGGACCGATTCCCTATCATTACCTGCCGGGCAGCGATGTCGGCACCGAATCGCCTGAGATCGCCGAGGGCGCGGACGCGCGGTTCCCGGTGTTTGATGGGTCGAGCGCGGCCAAGTCGCTGCCGACCGCAAGCCGCCCGGACGATTTCGACAAGCCGCCGAACCAGGTCAAGATCGATGATTTCCTGAGCTGGCATTCGAGCTACCAGCTCGAATACATCAAGAAGTTCGGCGCCCCTTCGGCCAATGCCGGCAAGGAGATCGGCATACCCCCCGACACCGCCACCATCATGCTGTCGACCGACGGCTTGAAGACCTATGTCGTGCAGAAGCTGGACAAGGCGACCATCTCCAAGATGTCGCTGGCCGATCAGCAGCGTCTGGCGACATTTTCGACGTTCTATTCCAAGAACGCCACCACCGGCGTCGAGACCGGCCAGGCGATCAATCTCGGCCTGACCACCGACAAGACGGTGGTGCAGGCCGCCCTCACCGCACAGAAGACCGCGATCACCAACAACACCAATGTCCCCGCGACGGACAAGCAGGTGTTCCTCGACCAGATCGCGAATATCCAGAAGCAGCTCGACGCAATGGCGATCTTCTCGCCGATCGACGTCGGCAATCTGGTGAACGACCTCAAGGAGCGCTTCACCCGCGTCGATGCGTTCGCCGGCTCGTGGGCGGAAACGACCAAGTCGTTCACCAAGGACGACAAGACCGTCACCTACACCGACGGCGTGGTGAGCCTCGATGGCGGCCAGGCCATCCGCAACGGCTATACGCTGTTCATGACCCAGGAAAAGCAGATACTGGCGCTGCAGAACAAGCGGCTGGAGATCGCGGGGCTGAAGGATCCGACCGGTGATCCGCTGCCGAGCAGCATCGACGTGCCGACGCTCGTCTATATGCTGCAGCTCAACTACAATCTGAATGACGAAGCCAAGATGGCGATCCAGACGGAAGAGATCAACCAGACCAACGCCCTGCTCAAGACCTATGCCGAAATGCAGAGCGCGGTCAACGAGACCGTGAAAGCCTTCAATCCGACCAAGCAGGAAGAAGCGCGCTCGGTCTACAATTACAATGACGGCAAGGACAAGGACGACGACGACGCCACGCGCGCGACCACCGCGCTCTCGCAGCACAAGATCCTGTCGATGTTCGAGGATGCGCTGGGCAGCGTCCAGCATCCGATCGAAAAGCTGAAGGGCATCACCCGCGCCAAGCAGGACATGTTCGAGAACAACACCAACTACATCAACAAATGGACCAAATCGACCTGGGATACGTTCGGCTCGCAGCTTTCCGACCGTGTCACGCTGATCAACCAGGAAAGCCAGATCAAGATGAACAACGTCAATTCGCTGGACAAGCAGAAGAACCGGCATTTCGACCTCGCCAATAATGCGCTGTCGAAGATGTCGGAAATCCTGCAGAACATCGCCCGGTCCAGCTGACGACAGCGGCAGGCCAGCGGAGCCGAACAGCGATGCGCATCCGGAACCTCGATATCGGGCTGGAATCGATCACCCGCTGGGACGTCGCGGACGAGGTGCACCTGCCGCGCGACGGCACCAGCGCGCCGGCCTTCATGCCGCAATACCGGCCGCTCGAGGAGATCCTGCAGCGGCCCTCGCTCGACGAGCGACTGCCGGAGTTCCTGCGCCCGGCGACGGTCGACCCCGACCTTCTGGATCCCACCGCGCTCGCGGACGCCCGTGTCGGCGCCCGCAGTGCGTTTGTCGAGCGATCGCTCAGCGCGAGCGGCCGCAGCCGGGACATACTCGAACAGGCCGCCACGCTGCTGGGTGCCGATATCGGCCTCGACGACGAAATCCGCTCGGCACTCGCCGCGCTGCTGCGCGCATGAGCCGCCTTCCGGTTCCCGCTTTGCCGGCAAAGAGCGTGCTGGGGCGGCGCGAGCGCGACTTCCTGCTGCTCAATATCTATGTGCTCGCCCGGCACGGCTATGTCGACCGCGCCGCGGTGCTTGCCGAGGCACTGCACCTCGTTGGCGACGGCACGCCCGACGTGCTGCTGGCGCGTGCCGTGCTGCGCTTCTCGGTGCGTGAATGGGCGGCGGCGCTTGCCTGCATCGAGGAGCTCGACCGTGTCGATCCGGCGGAGCGCTTCGGCAGCTACCGGCTGAATGAGCGCCAGCGCATGCGCCGCTATCTCAAGATGCGCTGCCTGCACGAGCTCAAGGAGACCGGCCGGGCCCGCGACGCCATGGAGGTCTATCTGCGCCACGGTGCCGAGAAGGCCGGCGCCGACGAGTGAGCGATGCGCGGGGAGCCGCGCGTCGGCATCCCGCAAAGATCGCGCCGCATGTCATCTTCGACACAAGAAGTGCTTCCCCGGCCCGGTAGTCTTTTCTGGTCGATGACGGGGGAAGGAAAGTCCATGTCGATCCTTGACGGAATGATATCGAGCGAAGCCGAATTGCAGGCCTCGTTCACCATGGCCGGTGCCGCCATGCAGGATTTCCTCGCCAAGGCCGACCTCAACGACAAGCAGCGCCAGGTGCTCGCCTTGATGCAGGAGGGCCTGTCGCTCGCCGACATCTTCGACATCACCAAGGACCACCGTGACGCCATACTGGCGCAGGGTATCCGTACTTTGCAGCTCGGCGAGCCCGCCAAGGCCCGCGAGTTGCTCACCGGGCTCTACCAGATCGAGCCGCTCGACGAGCGGGTGATCTATGCGTTGGCCGCGACCTACCAGGTGGAGAGCGATTTCTCCCGGGCCGGCAAGCTCTATGTGCAGTTCATTGCGCTCGATGCCACCAATCCGGAAGGCTTCCTGCGGCTCGGCGAGTGCTTCCTCGCCGCGCAGGAAGACGACGAGGCGGTCGAGTGCTTCGAGACCGCGATCGAGCTCGTGCAGAAGAACTCCGGCGACCCCGAGCACGCCCAGCACGCCGCGAAGATGCTGGACATCATCAAGGCGCGCCGCGGCGCCTGAGCGCCCGCCCAGCGCTTCTCCCGTTGCAACGCCGATTTCAGCTTTCAGGAGGCCGGACTCATGGCGATCACCCTCAGCACCGCGACCACCACGCAGATCACCGATCCCAACGCCCTCAACAACACCGCCAACGATCCGAACCAGGTCGGCAAGGGTAACAACGGCGCCGGCGGCCAGGTGCCGGATCCCGGCCTGTTCCAGGTCGCGGCCTATGGCGCGCTGATGAAGAGCATGATGAGCCTCATGCCGAAGATCTCGAACGATGATTCCTCGGTGAAGCTGGTCGAGGCGACCACGCTGATGAAGCAGATCGTCGAGAGCTCGGAAAAGGACAAGATCTCGATCGACCAGGAGAAGAAGCGCACCGCCATCGGCGAGAAGACCTCGAAGCTCGAAGAGGCCTCCAAGAAGATCGAGGAGTCCCGCCGCATGCGCGAGAGCGGCAGCATCTGGGACAAGATCAAGCTCGCCTTCCAGGCGCTGGCGGCGCTGCTGATGATCGTCATCGGCGCCGTCCTCTCGGTCATTCCCGGCTTCCAGGCGGTCGGCGGGCTGATGATCGCCGCCGGCGTGCTCAGCGTCATCATGATGGTGGACGCCGCGGTCAAGATGTCCACCGGCCTCGGCATCGCCGGCAATTTCGCCAAGCTGGCGCAGCCCGACAATCCGGAGGCCTGGGCGAAGGCCGATATGGGGTTCGGCATAAGCCTGGCGATTGTCGGCCTCGCGGCGGCGGTCGCGACCTTCTTCGTGCCGGGCGGACAGGCGTCCGCGATCGCGACGATGGCGCAGGCGGTGTCCACCATCGCCAACGGCGTCATCACCGGCGCCACCGCGGTCGGCGATATCGCCAGCGGGGCCATCCGCTACGAGGCGACGAAGAAGGAGTCCGAAGCCAAGGAATTGCAGGCCGAGGGCAAGCAGTTCGAGGCGCTGCTCTCGCAGCTCGACGACTTCATCGACCAGGCGCTGCAACGGCTGATGGCCGCGACCGACCGCTTCAATGCCATGCTTGATGCGCTGACCGACGCCATCCAGGACACCGGCAACAGTGTCTCGCGCGCCCGCTTCTCGGCCTGAGACAGCAGGAGACAGATCAGATGCCCATCGACTCAGCCACTCTCCAGACCCTGCTGCCGCCGTCCTTCTACCAGAACGGCCAGCTCACGGTTTCCGACACCGAGGCGCAGACCGTGGCGGCGGGCATCCAGGCCCGCATCGCCGATATGCCCCCGGCGCAGAAGGAAGCGTTCCTGGCGCTGATGCAGCTCAGCACCAAGCTGGCCCCGATCAATGGTGACCCGCCGGCCGATATCGAGACCACGCTCGACGGCCTGGAGTCGCTCGCCGGCAAGGTCGCCCAGTTGCTCCAGTCGAGCAGCAGCATCGAATTCCTCACCCGCGCCATGATCGAGCAGGCCGGCGAGCAGCGTAAGGAAGCGCTGGAAGGCCGCCTCAATGCCCGCGAGACCGCACGTGGCGAGTTGATGGCGCAGGCCGGCCAGATGAAGGAAGCCGCCGAGAAGATGATGGCCGGCGCCATCACCGCATTGGTGCTCACCGTCGTCATGTCGGCGGTCTCGCTCGTCGCCGCCGGCATGTCGTCGTTCCAGGCCTCCAAGAATCTGGCGGCCATGAAGAACGACGCCAACAACATGACCAAGATCGACGGCATCAAGCAGGACGCGCTCGGCAAGCTCGACAAGAACGATGCGCACTACGACAAGGATCTGGACAGCCTCAACAAGGAGTTCGACCTCCAGGGTCTGAACAGCTCCTTCACCACCTCGCAGTCCAACATGAACCTGTTCCAGTCGAAGCTGCAGCAGGCGACCAATATCGGCACCATCGGCCAGACCGTGAACCAGCTCGGCCAGGGCGCTGCCAACGCCGCATCCTCCATCACCCAGGCGCAGTCCAAGGAACTGGACGCCCTCGGCTCGATCTCGGCGGCGAACGCGCAGTATGAGGAAGGCCAGGCCGACATGAAGAAGGAAATGCAGCAGGCGCTCGACGACATGGTCAAGCAGATCATCAACTTCCTGAAGGAGCTTCAGGAAGCCAAGGCCAACCACATGCAGGCACTGACCAAGGTCTGACGAGGACGACATGGCCAATCGCCGCTTCGAAACGACCGTGACCGCGCTGTGGGCGCGGCTCGGCATGCCCGCGCCGTCCTTCGGCACGGAGGACGCGGTGACGCTGACGGTCGACGGCACCGCAATCGCGCTCGCCGAGAGCCGGGACGGCGAGGGCATTCTCGTCTCCGCTTCGCCCGGCCGGCTCGCCGCCGATCCGTTCCGGCAGGGCGAGCAGGTCTCGCGCCTGTTGCGCGCCAATCTCGGTTTCCTGGTCGGCAACCGCGCCGGAGTCTGCCTCATCGGCGACGAGCCGGAAGCTGTCGTACGGGTGGAGGCGGACTGGCGCTATGAAGGCGGCACGGCGGAAAGTCTGTCGAGGCGGGTCGAGGACGTGCTGCAGCTTGTCGAGTTTCATCAGCCGGAGCTCGCGGTGCGGCCCACGACCCGCCCGGCACCGGCGCCCGCCGGCGCCGCCGACGATGTGCGTGGCGAATTCATTATCCGGCTCTAGAGCCCTTGCCGTTCGGATGAAAGCCGAACGGCGGGAAAGTGCTCTGGGCCCGGTTCAGCCGTCTTGAAAGGGAAGTTCGATGAACGTGTCTGTCGAGGACAGCAACACCCGCGAGGCGATGGTGCAATCGCTCGTCGGCGGCGCGCTCCGCAAGGAACTGGGCATTGAAAGTGCCGATCTGCAGATCGGCCTCGACGTTGCGCGGCGCCACTTGCAGCGCGGCGCCGCGGCCGAAGCGATGCGCGTCTATGTAGCGCTGGTGCTGTGTGACCCGATGGTCGTCGACTTCCAGGTCGGCCTCGCCAATTGCGCGCTCCAGCTCGAAGAAAATCCGCTTGCCTTGCAGGCGGCGTCGGCGGTGATCGCGCTGGCGCCGCGGGATTCGCGCGGCTATCTGCTCTCCGGCCGCGCCTGTCTTGCGCTTGGTCATCACGCCGAGGCCGAGGAGGATCTGCGCGATGCCGTGACCTTCGGCCAGGCCGAGCGCAACGCCGTCGTCGTCAACGACGCCAGGCAATTGCTGCAGACCCTCGCGGCCATCAATGCCTGACGCCCCCGCTATGGCCGACGGCCACCTCTCCGAAAGTCATCTGGCTCGAACGCTCGGCCTCGATGCCGGCGAGACCGCGGTGCTGGGCAAGCTGTTCGGCGCGGCGACCGCGGCGCTCGGCATCGAGGGCGGGCCGATCTTCGAGCGCCTGTCGAAGGGCGAGACGCTCGGCGGCGCGCTCGCCTTGCCGG
The DNA here is from genome assembly GCF_012971745.1 of Starkeya sp. ORNL1. Classification (NCBI taxonomy): domain Bacteria; kingdom Pseudomonadati; phylum Pseudomonadota; class Alphaproteobacteria; order Hyphomicrobiales; family Xanthobacteraceae; genus Starkeya; species Starkeya sp. ORNL1. The sequence continues at coordinate 3,985,979 of NZ_CP048834.1, read as the reverse complement.
CCGGCACCGACGAGGTGCTCTATGCGCGGGCGCATCGCTGGTTCGCCGCCGGCCGGCCGGAGCGCGCCGAACCGCTGTTCCAGGCGCTCTGCCTGCTCGACGGCACCAGCGCCGATTACTGGATCGGCTATGGCGTGTGCCTCAAGCTTCGCGGCGCCTTCACCGAGGCCGCCATGGCCTTCGAGATCGCCGGGCGGCTGCGGCCAGACTGGGCGATGCCGGACTTTCACACCCTGGAGATCGCGTTGCGGACCGGGGACTTCACTGCTGCTGCCGAGCACTTGAAGAATTTCGATGCCCATGCCGGCGCCGGCGATATTCCCGACGCGGTGCGCGCCGAAGTGAGCCGCTGGCGCGTCGCACTGGAGATGCGCGCGCGGCGCGCGGGCTCGTCGGCATGAGTCTCGACCGCCTGATCGGCATGGTGGCCGGCGGGGAACGGCTCGCCGCGGCGCTCGACATCATCCGCAATGTCGGCGGCGAGACGCGACCGGCGGGAATCGACCGCGGCCTACCGCAGGCACCGGGCACGGTGAAGCCATCGGCCGACGTTGTTCCAGGCGGGCCGGCGGTTCCCGAGGACGCCTCCCGACAGGCGGCCGACACCGACCTTTATACGCGGGCTGCGCTCCCAGCCTCGCGCAGCCTGCTCGGCCTGCGCCCGCCTTTGCTCGAGGGCTTGCGCACCTCGATGCCGGGCCAGGGACAGCGGCCGGCTTCGACGACTTCCGGCGGAGCCGGCGCTTCGACCGGCACGATGACGGCCGCAAATCCGGCGATTGCCGGCGAATCCTCGTCCCCGGCTTCGCAGCCGTCGCACGCCATCGGCGCCTTCGATCCGGTCCAGGCTGCGATAGAGGCGAGTGCGGCGGATGTCCCCATGTCCTCGCCGGCCACGGTACCATCAGCTGCCGATGATGGTTCGCTCCTTGGCGATCTGGTCGCGCGCATGGCGGAGGCGCATGAGGAGGGGGCGTCCGCCGGGGCGGACGCATTCCCGGGCTTTGCCGGCTCCGGCGTCATCGGTGAGGCGGGCGTCGCCGCGCATATCGGTGATGCCGTCGACGCCCGCCAGGTCGCCAGCCAGGCGGATGGAACAGCAGCCGAGGTGGCCGCGCGGACCGCCGACGCGCCGGACCGGGCGTCGGCACGATCGGCGAGCGCCGTCACGCCCGCCAGCGCTGCTACGGCAGCTTCTGCCGATGCGGCTTCCCTTGCCTCGGCCCGCACGCACGGCACAGTGTCCGCAATGGGTGATGTGCCGCGCCTGGATGCGGCGTTGCGGGATCCGCTTGCCTTCGCCGCCATGCCCGGCGGCAGCGCGCTGCCGGAGCGCGCCGGCATCATCGCCTCGTTCGTACTGAATGCGGCGATGATCCCCGGCTGGCCGCCGCCGCGCCCGATCGAATCGGCGCGTCCGGATGCGGCGATCGCCGTGCATCAGCTCCAGATGGGTGTCGACGAGAAGGAAACCGCGGACTATCTCGCCCGCCTTGGCGTGCCCGCTTCGCTGCTGGCCCGTCTCGCCGCCTGGCTGGAGGCCTTCAAGCGCCGCGCCCGCATCCTGTTCGGCCTGATGATCCTGCTCGGCTCGACGCTCGCGGTGCTGCGCGGCCTCAAAGAGGAAGACGAGGCGGACGAGGACGAATTGGCGGCCCCGGACGGACGCACCCGCTTGTTCCTGCGCTGAGCGCGCATGAAAGTGCCGTTCGACACAAAGCCGGTGCGCCGGGCGGGCCAGAATGACAGCTGATTTCCCGCTCCGTCGAGGGCTGCGCCATGTCGACCGTCACGCTGCCGAACAACCTGCCGGTGCCGAGCACGGACACCACGGCGCTGCCTCCCGTCTCGACGCCGGCGGCCGGTTCGGCGAGCGAGACGACGTCCAGCACTTCGCCCAACACCTCGCTGCTGCCGGCGACGCTCAAGCTCGATCTCGGCTTCCAGAAGCTTTCGCTGGCGACGCTTGGCATCCGCACGCCGAACAGCCCTGAGGACACCGCCGCCATCCTCGCCGAGGTGGCGCAGCTGCTCGACCAGACCCTCGACCAGGCGCGCGACAAGCGCAACGAGATGCTGGCGAATGCGCTGCGCACGCTGCTCGGCGATGCCGGCGGCCTGTCCGAAGGCATTGCGCAGCATCGCGAGGCATATAACCAGCTCGCGGAGCAGAAGGCGGCCAAGACCACCGAACGCGACGCCCTGGCGAGCGAGCGAAGCGGCAAGTTATCGGAGCGCGCGGGGCTCGCGGGACAGGCCCAGGGCCTCACCGGTGAAATCACCGCACTGAATGTCCAGATCGCCGTACTGACCGCCGCGGGAAAGGATGCCTCGGCGCTGATCGCGCAACGCGACCAGAAGATCGGCCAGCTCAACACCATCAACGGCCGGATCCAGACGCTGGACCGCGAGATCCGGACGCTCGACACGCAGATCAGCCAGCTCGACGGCGAGATCGCGACGCTCAATACCAAGATGGACACCGAGAAGACCGCCTATGAGGGCCTCGAGGCGCTGCGAGCGGTCGCGCTCAACGTGCTCGCGCAATATGCCCTGACCATCCAGGGCCGCGGCGACCTTGGCCAGCTCGAGGACTTCAACTGGGACGAGGACATAGACCGGGTCTTCGAGAACCTCGCCGAGCAGCTCAAGCAGTTCAGCGCCTTCCTTGGGTCAAGCACCGGGGAAGCCACGGCGCCGCAGGCAACGCCGCTGGTGCAGCCGGAAGAGGAGGAGGCGCCGGCCTCACTCGCCGGCAAGACCGCGGCGGACCAGGCGATCGACCGCAAGCTGGCCGCTGCCGCGCTGGCCCTCGCCACCGCGGTCGCCGAGGTGGTGGCCGTGCTCAGCGCACTGGATTCGATCCCCACCGACACCAATGGCGGGGCCGATGACGGGATCCGCCTGCGCATCGCCGTCTAGGTGAAGCGGCGGAACAAGGACCGGGGACGAGGTGATGGCGGTATGACGGGTTTTCTGCAGACGCTTTCCAAGCGCAATGATCTGCTGCTCGCCTTCCTGCTGATCTGCATCGTCTTCATGATGATCCTGCCATTGCCGACGGCATTGGTGGACGTCCTGATCGCCATCAATCTGTCGCTGGCCGCCATCCTTTTGATGGCCGCGGTCTATCTGAAGGACGTGGTCCAGCTCTCGGCCTTCCCCTCGATCCTGCTGCTGACGACGCTGTTCCGCCTCGCGCTCGCCATCACCACCACCCGCCTGATCCTGATCCAGGCCGACGCCGGCCACATCGTCGAGACCTTCGGCAAGTTCGTCATCGCCGGCAATCTCGTGGTCGGCCTGGTGGTGTTCCTGATCCTGACCATCGTGAATTTCATGGTCATTACCAAGGGCTCGGAACGCGTCGCCGAAGTGTCGGCGCGCTTCTCGCTGGATTCCATGCCCGGCAAGCAGATGTCGATCGACAGCGACATGCGCGCCGGCATGATCGAGCTCGACGAGGCCAAGCGCCGGCGCAACAAGCTGGAGAAGGAAAGCCAGCTCTACGGCGCCATGGACGGCGCCATGAAGTTCGTGAAGGGCGATGCCGTCGCCGGCCTCATCATCATCGCCATCAATCTGATCGGCGGCATCTCCATCGGCACCTTGCAGCTCGGCATGCCGGTGAGCGAAGCAATCCACCGCTATTCGCTGCTCACCATCGGCGACGGCCTGGTCTCGCAGATTCCGGCGCTGTTTGTCTCCATCACCGCCGGCTTCATCGTCACCCGCGTCTCCTCCGACGACAATGAGGACCTCGGCAGCGATATCGCCAAGCAGCTGGTCAATGAGCCGAAGGCGCTGATGATCACCGCGGCGATCCTCGGCATCTTCGCCATGGTGCCGGGCTTCCCGACCCTCACCTTCCTGGTGCTCGCCGTCGTCTGCGGCGGCGGCGGCTACCTGATCATGCGCAAGCGCAGCAATGTCGTCACCGGCCAGCGCTCGCTCGAAATGCCGGCACTCGCCCCGGCGCTCTCGCCCAAGGGCATGGTGCCCACCTTCCCCGATGACGACGACGAGAAGCTCGGCCCGGTCGAGCCGGTGACCTTCGCCCTCACCGTGCCGCTGATCGTCGACATCGCCGCCAGCGTGCGCAACTCGATCCGCCCGGAGAAGCTCGACCGTGAAGTCGCGCGGGTGCGTCGCGCGCTGTATTTCGACCTCGGCGTGCCGTTTCCCGGCATCAATCTGCGGCTCAACGAGAACCTACGCGAGGGCGAGTACCGCATCCTCGTCAACGAGATCCCGGTCGCCGCCGGCGTCGCGCGGCCGGGCTTCTGCATCGTGCGCGAATCGGAAGCCAATCTGCGCATGTTCGACATCCCGTTCGAGCGCGGCGAGGACTTCCTGCCGCGCACCCCGAGCTACTGGGTAGCGGTGAAGCATTTGCCGCTGATCGAGCGCGCCGGCATCCAGGTCATGACACTCTCCAGCATGCTGACCTACCACCTCGCCCATGTGCTGAAGTCGCATGCCTCCGAGTTCGTCGGCGTCCAGGAAACCATGTTCCTGATGAACCAGATGCAGAAGAATTTCGGCGAGCTGGTGCGCGAGGTGACCCGCTTGTTGCCCATCGTCACCATCACCGACGTGCTGCAGCGCCTCGTCGCCGAGGAGGTCTCGATCCGCGACATGCGCACCATCCTCGAGGCGCTGGTGACCTGGGGCCAGCGCGAGAAAGACCCGATCATGCTGGTGGAGCATGTACGCGGCGCGCTCAGCCGCTACATCACCCATAAATTCTCCGGCGGGCAGAACGTGATTCCTGCCTACCTCGTCTCGAAGGAGATCGAGGACGTGGTGCGCGGCGCGGTGCGCCAGACCTCGGGCGCCTCCTATCTCGCACTCTCGCCGGATGTGCACCGCGAGCTGATCAATGCCATCCGCGCCGCCGCCGGCAATTCGACGCAGCAGGTGCTGACCCCGGTGATCCTGGCGCCGATGGATATTCGCCGCTTCATGCGCAAGATCATCGAGCGCGACTTCCCGGAGTTCGCCGTGCTCTCCTACCAGGAGCTCACCGCCAGCGCGAACGTGCAGCCGCTCGATCGCATCAAGATCACGCCGCAGATCAAGGCGGCGTAGGCCGTGGACACGGACGCCGGACCCAGCGGGATGCTCCGGGCCTATGGCGCATGCCTGTTGGCGTCGTTTGCGCTGTTCCTGGCGCTGGAGGCAAGAGACGCAGGCGGTACCCTCTGGATGCTCGCGGCCCTCGGTGTGGCGCTCACCGGGCTCGGCCTCGCCGGTCCCGCCACCACGCTGCACGACGCCGCGCTGCGCCTCGGAGCCGTGCTGCTGGCGGCCATCGCGCTCTATCTGCCGGTAGGCACCCTTCTGGCCCAAGGCGAGCCATTAGCCGGCGCAATAAAGCAAAGCATGGTGTGGCCACAGATCGTGGTCTGCCTGTTCGCGAGCCGGCTGCTCGCCGAGACCAATGAGTGGCGCTTCGCCCGCTTCTGGCGCAATCCCGCAGCAGCCGGCGGCGCGCCCCAGGCGCAATCGCTGCTCGCCGCGCTCGCACTCGGCGGCGCCTTCACCCTTGCCTTCTACGCGGCGCTGCCCTTCGTCACCGCTCATGGCGCGACGCTGGAGATGGTGCGCGCCGCGCTCGAAGGCGAAACCGTGATCCATTACGCCATCGTGCTGCTGTTCTTCACCGCGCTGGCCTTCCTCACCGACGCCGCGCTGTTGCAGGCGCGCGAACGGGCCGTGCTCGCCGCAGTGCGGCTCGGGCTCTCCGGGCAAGGCAAGCCGTCACACCCGGGCCTGACCGCGGTGCTCGAGCGGCTGCGCCCGCGCGCGGCGCACCGGCGCAGCTTCCTCACCATCGAGGCCGCGCTCGACGGTGAGACGGCGCCTGCCGCGCTCGCCGGCTTCCACGATGCCTCGCGCCGCTTCTTCCGCGCGCTGCTGTCCTTCCTGCCGCTGCTCGGCTTCCTCGGCACCGTGGTGGGGCTTGCCACCGCCATCGGCGCGCTGCCGATCGGCACTGGGGTCAATCGCGGCGGCGGGCTGGACGTCGCCGCGAGCCTCGCCGGCCTCGCTCTGAAATTCCAGACCACGCTGCTCGGCCTGGTCGCCGCCATCCTCTCGGCGGCGCTCCTGGCGGCGCTGGAGAAGAACGAGGCCGAACTCGATGCCGAATGCCTGAGGCTAGTCGAGGCAACCCGCGGCAGCGCCGATGCGCACTGAGCTGCGAGAGGGCGGCCTCGCCGGGCTGGCGGATCCGCAGGCGGACCTGTTCTTCACCCTCGTGGCGGTGATGCTGCCGGCCATATTGCTGCTGCTCCCCGCCGCCCGCACGGCACAGCAGCCGGAGCGGCAGATGGCGGCAGTTGCGGACGTAGTACTGACAGCCGGCGCAACGGTGCGCGGCGAAAGCGCGGCTGTCTTCCTCGCACAACAGGACGGCGTCGCCTTCGGTCCCGCTGGGCGCGACCGCGTCGGGCTCGACGCCATGCTCGACGATGCCAATCTGAGGGCGGCGCTGGAATCCATCCGTGCGGCCGGCACGCCACTATTGCTGCTGATCGCGCCGGACGGGCAGGAGACCGCTTTCCTGTTCGAAGGTCTGGCCGCCGCGCACGGTCCACGCTCCATTGCCCAAGTGCGTCTGGATCGTGGCTGCGCCGGCGTGCACGGGCCGCTCGCCGAGCTCTGTCCCTAGAGCCCTTATCGTTCGGATGGGAGCATCCGAACGATAAGAAAGTGCTCTCGATTCAATAGACTGGAGCAATTCCTCTTCGATCAGATGATTCCATCTGATCGGGAAATGCTCTAGAGCGGCGTCAGGCTGTCGAGCGCGTAGCCGACGCTGTTGAGTTCGGCCGGGCCGGCCTCGATGGTGCCGGATGATTCGCCCGGCGGTGCCAGGAAGCGCACGATCTGGCCGGCCACCTCGCCGGCACGCTCGCCGCCAATATAGCCGAGCGCCTCGAGTTCGCGCGCCAGCGTCGCATCGTCATGGGTGGCATAGCCGATGCGGGCCAGAAGCCCGTCCCAGTCGAGTGCATGGCTGCGAACGAACAGGATGCGCGAGGCGACCGAGCGCGCATCGGGATCATGAAGCACGGTTCCGCACAGCAGGCCGCCGATGAGATTGGCGGGAAAGGTGGGGAATTGCAGCGCCAGCAGATAGACCCGCCCGGTCGGCATGCATTCCATAGCCGACTGCACAGTCCGATTGTCGGTCACCATGCTGCCGGCATAGTGGACAGCATGGCCCACCACCCGCTCGATATAGTCGATCCACAGCTCGTCATCGCGGCGATAGCCTATGCGGGCGGCGCCGATCAGGAGCCGGCCCGCCTGTGCCCGCGACCAGGCCGGCGAGACGCCGAGGAAATTGCCCGCCATCAGTGCGTTGCGCCGGCGCGCTTCGCCGCGCCACAGGTCGCCACGCGCCGGTTCGACCCGCGGCAATTCTCCGCCCCCGGCGTCGGCGCGGCGCGCCTCGTCCAATGTGCCGGCATCCTCCCTCCAGCCGCCGTCCGGCACCTCTTCGAGGGACGGGGCAGGCTCGCCGCGCAACTCGCTGATGGCGGCCTCGGGTATGTCGAAGTGCTGGCGCAAGGCGCGGGTGAATTCCTCGAACGAACAGGCGGCGATGAAGGGCGCGGCGAGCTTGCCGCCGAGGATCTGAGACCAGTCCTCATAGACGCTCGACATGCGCGGCATGGCCTTGCCGCTCAGCCATTTATAGGCGTTCTGCGAGGTGAAGGCGGTGGCGCGGTTGACCGCCGCGAATCGCGAGACCAGCTCCTTGTTGGTGGAGCAGCCGAGCGCGATCCGCGTGAGATGCAGTTTCCCCGCGAGGCTGCGCACCGGCGGCCGGTGCGCAGGATAATTTGTGCCCAAGCGTCCGCGCATGACGGCGGCGCGCCGCTGGCCATCTACAAGCCGATCCATCGTCCCGCCCCCGCAGGTGGCTGGTGCCCAGCCGTGCCTCTCGGCGCACTTCCCCCGAAGTGACCGCCGGGGACTTCCCATCATACCGGCTAACCATCCGCAATCTAGAAGATAATCATGTATAATAATTTCCAATTTTTTCTAGATTAGTCAAAAATAATAATTGCGACCGTATTTCAAGTCACTATGGCTGATTTCCAATCGAGATCGAAGGCTAAACGTTGTAACGACGCCACACGTCGCACAAACCGTTGCTGATGCTCCCGCTTTCGTCTTCCGTTAATCACGTCGCCGCTCCAGTGTTCCGCAAAAGAACGGCGGGGCCGAAGCGATGCGGGCGAGGAAACGCTCCGTCGCGCGGATGACGGTAGACCAGGGGCGATTCGGCACGACCGATGGGTTCAGTAAGTACGTCGTCAAACGGGCATGCCAATGCGGAAGGCAGCGCCCGGCGCCTCGCCGCGTGCGTGCGCGCAGCGTTGCTCGGTGCCTTCGCAGCATTCGCGCTCGGCGGATGTGGCGCGCTTACCAATGCGTGCAACGATCGCGGCGTCCCGACGCAATGGACGGAGTGCGGTAACTGGAAGGCGGACGACGAGCCGCGTTTGTGGACCGGCGAGGCCGAGCGCAAGGGTCCGGTGATCAATACCACCCGCGTCAATGCCGAGAGCGCGCCGCTGGCCGAGATCACCGGCTATGTCGGCACGCTGCGCATCGAGATTAAGCCCGATGCTGCGCAGACCGCCAACGACGTCGCCGAGATCGCCGCTGCCGGCAATCCGAACTTCGATGCCGAAGGCGTGGTCTCGATCAATTTCGACAACGCCACCATACCCGACGTGCTGAAACAGATGCTGGGCGGCGTGCTGGGCGTCACCTATGTCGCGCCGGACCCGATGCCGGGCACCATCACCTTCCACACCGAGAAGCCGATCCCGCGCGCCCAGGTGCTCGCGGTGCTGCGCGACCTGCTCGGCCGCAACGGGCTGGTGGTCCGTTATTTCAGCGGCGTCTACCAGGTCGGCAGCGCGGATGCGATGGCGGCCATCGAGACCAATTCCCGGAGCGGGCGCGCCGGCGAGGTGGTGACCCGCGTCGTCAAGCTGCCGCGCGGCGGCGCCAACACCATGGCGACCCTGCTCACCCAGATCTCGCCGCCCGGCGTCACCATCCTGCCGACCGCGGCCCAGGACGCCATCGTCATCCGCGCACCGGCGTCCGACGCCGCGCAGGTCCAGGACCTGATGAACACGCTCACCTCGCGCGGCATCACCGAGGACCGCGTCGCCATCGTCCCGCTGCGCCAGAGCGAGCCGATGCAGATCGCGACGCAGGTGATGGCGGTCTATTCGGCGCAGATGCCGGCCGGAGCTGTCACCGTCATTCCGCTGATGACGCAACGCGCGCTGCTCGTCAGCACCCGGGATCCCGGCTTGCTGAACGGGCTGCGCAAGCTGGTCGCCGAGATGGATTATTCGGTGGCGGACACCCCCTCGCTGCGCATCATCGCCTTGCAGCACCTGAAGGCCGAGGAGATCGCGGTTCAGCTCAGCAACATCTTCGGCGCCGTCTCGGTGTCGCAGACCGTGGTGAAGCAGACCGACCGCGGACTGGTGATCCGTGACCGCCAGACCGCGCAAGGCGGCAGCGACGGCAGCCCGCCGCCGCCCTTGAACAATGGCTTCGGCAATTTCAACAATAATAACCGCCCGCTCGCCCCCGACATCGACGAGGACGGCGGAGGGCTGAACGTGCCGGGCATGATGCTGCCACAGGGTGGCTTCAATGGTGGCGGCTTCGGCGGCGGTGGTGTTGGCGGCGGCCCGGTCGTGGCGGGCGGCGGCGGCGGTGGTGGGGCAGGCGGGAGCGATGGCGACACCACGCGCATCGTCGCCGATCCGCGCAGCAACTCGCTGATGGTCTATTCCACCTACACCTTGTTCAAGCGCATCCAGGACGTGGTGCGCACGCTCGACGTCCCGCAGGCCCAGGTGGTGATCGAGGCCACCGTGGTCGAGGTGCTGCTCAATGACGAGCTGCAGCGCGGCGTGCAATGGTATCTGGAGGGCGCCGGCTTCGTCGCCCGTTCCTCGGTCGACCCCGAGCCCGGCGATCCCGGCCGCTCAGGCGCCACCGTGGTCATTGGCGGCAGTATCGGCGACGTCAATGTCGACGTCGTGCTGACGGCGCTGCAGGAAGTCACCAAGGTCAAGGTCATCTCCTCGCCCTATCTCACCGTGGTCGACGGCAAGTCGGCCCGCCTGGTCGTCGGCGACCAGATCCCCTACAAGACCAGCGAGCAGACCTCGAGCACCACCGGCGGCACCACCATCACGGAGAGCGTCGAGATCAAGGATACCGGCATCATCCTGGAGGTGACGCCGAAGATCAACGCCAACAACTCCGTGGACCTGAAGGTCAAGCAATCCGTCACCACGCCCTCGCAATCGGTGAAGGAAGGCAACCAGCAGCCGATCATCGCCACCCGCGACATCCAGTCCGACATATTGGTGCAGTCGGGGCGCACCGTGCTGCTCGGCGGCATGATCCAGGATCGGCTCGACACCAGCGAGCAGGGCGTGCCGGGCATACGCAGCTGGCCGCTGATCGGCGACCTGTTCAAATCGCAGCTCAACAAGATGCAACGCGTCGAATTGCTGGTGATGATCACGCCGCGCGTGGTGCGCCACAGCACGCAGATCGAGGAGATCACCCGCCAGCTGCGCATCGACACCCAGACCGGCTATGGCCGCCAGCCGGCGATCCCGAAGGCGGTGGTGGTGCAACCGGCGTTCCCGCCGCCCGTCTACCCGGCGCCAGTCGCCGCGCCGCCGCCGGTCTATTATCCCCCGGCGACACCGCCGAAGGTGACGAAGCCCTGAGGGGAGTGGTGGCGCATTGCTTGAGCATCCTTCGAGGCCCGGCCTTGCCGGGCACCTCAGGATAAGGTCGTACTAAGATGGAACCTCATCGTGAGGTGCTCGCGCAGCGAGCCTCGAAGGATGTTGAAGCAGGACAACCCGTCGTCACACCGGCCCGGACTGCCCGGTGCCCTTGTAGACGCTGCTGTCGCCGATATCGTTGACGGGATCATACGCCGAGGACTGCTGAGTCTTCTCCAGTGTGGTGATGCCCTGCTGGTTGAGATAGTCGGCGAACGCCTTGGCATCCTTTTCGCCGTTATTCTGCGATTGCTTGACGTCGGTCCGCTCGGTCTGCTCGCGGGAATTCAGCGGCAGCGGATCCTGCTGGCCGGTCACCGTCTGGTGCTGCGGCAGCGGGGTCGAACTGGTCTTCTGGATGGTGTCGGCCATGGCGTCCTCGGGACTAAAGAGAGGGAACGGATAACGGGATCATCAGGCGCCGCCGCTCGCGCGCCTCGATGGCGAGGACCACCGCCAGCCCGAACAGCGGGACGACGACGGCCATAAAGCCGCCGAGCCAGGCGGCGAGCCGCTCGGCGAGACCGGAGCGGCCGGCGATAGAGGCAGTCGCGCCGCCGCCCGCTCCACTCTGACTGCGGACCTCCGCCCCGATGCCACCAGCGAGAAGCTGCGCCAGGCCGGCACGGAACGATTCCGGCTCCAGTCCGCGCGCGGCGAGCGTGCGGAAGGCCGATGACCAGCCGGCGCCGTCAGGGCTCCGCAATGCCGCCGGTATCGACAATTCGGTGATGACGAGCCGACGCTCGCGCAATGCCGCGATCACGGTGCCGTACCAGCGCGGATCGAACACATAGAGCCGCACCGGACGGCGCGGGTCGACGCCGCGCACCGCGGCAGCCAGCGCGCCGGGCACCGTGTCCGGCCGGATATTCATGTCGCCGGACCCGGCACTGATAATGATGCCGTCGGCGAACAGGTCGATCGCCTCAGTGTCCGGCATGCCTCGGGCGCGCAGATGTTCCACCATGGCGCCGGCGCCGAGCGGCGCGCGCTCGACGACGTCGAATGCGGTTTCCGCTTCGATCGGCGCCGCGGGGAGGGCAGGGCCTTCCTCGGGCGGTTCCGCACCGATGGCCAACAGCGCGAGCAGCAGGAGCAGGCACACGGCGAACAAATTGGCGGAGACATCCGCGAGGATGGTGAGCTCCGGCTTCCATTCCGGCGTCGGTGCTGTCCAGGTCCGTGTCGCCGCCCGCATCGCCGTCCGCCTCCTGCGAACCGTGCAATATTAGCGCGGGCAGTCCGGCAATCCGGTCACGTACGGCACAGCCGGCGAGGTTCAGGCCGCCATCACCCCGGCGGCGAAGTGCGGCACCGCGGGCGCCGGCATCGGCCGGCCGAGCAGATAGCCTTGCGCGAAATCGCAGCCTTCCTCGCGCAGGAAGGCGAGCTGCGCCGGCCGCTCGACACCTTCCGCCACCGTCTTCATGCCGAGCCGATGGGCGAGGCCGATCAGGCCGGCGACGAGGGCGGCGTCCTCCGGATCATCCTCGACCCGCGCGATAAAGCTCGGATCGATCTTGATGCGGTCGGCATTGAGTCGCCGCAGCTGGGTGAGCGAGGCGAAGCCGGTGCCGAAATCGTCGAGCGCGATCTTGACGCCGAGCCCGGCGAGCCGGCGGATCTCGCCCGGCAGCTGGTCGTCCGGGTCGGAGAAATCGATCCCGCGTCCAAGCTCGACGGTGATGCGGCGCGGATCGAGCCCGACGGCACCGAGCCGCACTGCCAGGCTCGTCGCAAAGCCGCCGTCGCGCAGCTCCTGATAGGAGACATTGAGCGCCACTTCGCGCAGCGGCGCGCCAAGGCGGTCGAAACTGCACATGTCATCGCACACCCGCGACACGATGCGCTGGCCGATGGCGACCGCGAGGCGCGGCTGCGTAAAGGCGCCGGCGAAAGCTGCCGGCTCGACGAGGCCGAATTCGGCATGCTGCCAGCGCGCCAGCGCCTCGAAGCCGGCAATGTCGCCGGAGGCGAGATCCAGCATCGGCTGGTAGAAGGGCAGGATGCGGTTTTCGGCGAGCGCGGCCTCCACCTCAAGAGCGAGAGCGTCCGCTTCGGTAGGCAGACCGTCGCGCACCTCACCTTCGCGCACGGCGCGAGCCGGCGAAGCGGTAACCGCCTCGGCCACCATCCGGTATTGAGCGAGCGCCGTCATTGCCTGTCCCCACTTCAGCCCGCGGCGCCGGCGGTTTGTCCCGCCTGGTCTGCGCACGGTCGTGTATGGCCCCACCGCCAATGCTCATCCTCGCGGAGCGGGATTGAAACAACGCTAGCGCGACCAGCGGGATTCGATGCAAAAGCAATGTAAATGCCGTGGGATCGGGGTCGGATCGCCAAGCTCGACGGACAATGCTCTCCCGATAGTTGTCATCCCGGACGGCCGAAGGCCGATCCGGGATCGTAAGAAGGTGTTGTGCATCGTCGTCTTACGATCCCGGCTCTACGCCCTGCGGGCTCCGGCCGGGATGACGTGTGAGGAAGCCGCTAGCTGCTTAGGCGGCGAAGCGTCCGGCGAGGCTGCCGGCGACCCAGTGATCGATGAAGGCATCGAGCCAGCGCCGGACGCGGGCGTCATATTGCAGCCGGTCGAAGAAGTGTGCGCTGCGCGGCCGCGCATTCGGCAGATTGAGTCGCTCGCCGCCCTTCACGGTCCAGCGGCACATCATCTGGTGCGTGACTTCCGGATGGAATTGGATGCCATAGGCGCATGGCCCGTAGCGGAATGCCTGGTTGGGAAAGGTGCGCCCCTGCGCCAGCAATTCGGCACCATGGGCCAGCGCGAAACCTTCGCGGTGCCAGTGATAGACATGGTCCGGCCAGACCTCGGCACCATCCGCACTGGCGCCGAACAGGCCGGTGCCAGCCTCGGTGGCCCGGATCGGGTAATAGCCGATCTCGACCAGACCTTCGGGATGCGGCGCCACGGGGGCGCCGAGGTGGCGCGCCAGCATCTGCGCGCCGAGGCAGATGCCGAGATACGGTTTGCCCTCCCTGAGCGGCACGCCGATCCAGTCGATCTCCGCCCGTACATAGTCGTGGCAGTCATTGGCGCTCTGCGGCCCGCCGAAGATGACGGCGCCGACATGCTCGTCCAGCGTTTCCGGCAGCGGCTCGCCGAGGCAGGGGCGGCGTATGTCGAGGCGGAAGCCGAGAGCGGTAAGGCGATGCCCGACCCGGCCGGGCGAGGAATGCTCCTGGTGGAGCACGATCAGGACCGAAGGCGCCATGTCTGCCGAACGTCGTCCGTAACCGGGCGCCGGCCGATTCCGCGCCGCAACATGGTTAAACTACATGGATTCGCCGTGGCTTCAAGCACACGAAAGCATCATGGCGCTAAGACCATCGCAGGTATGCGGCCGCGACGGCTCAGGCGCCGTCGTCCTCATCCTCGAAGGCGTCGCGTACGCTCTTGCGGATCTGCACGCGGTCGCGGGAGGAGACGTTGAGCAGCTCGGCGGCGCGCCAGACGAGGTTATCCTCGAACTCGGTCAGCCCGCCATCGGCATAGGCGACCTCGAACATCATCTCCACCACACGCTTGCGCCCTTCCTCGTCCAGTGCGCGGTTGAGCACGCTGGTGAAGGCGTAGAGATCCACTGCCTCGGCGTCGCGGGCGATGGCGGCGTCGAGCAGCGCGTTGGCGTCATGCACGCCGAGATCGAAGCGATGCTCCAGCACGCGCAGCACCTTGTCCCGCTCGGCGTCGCCGAACTCGCCATCGATGGTGACGACATGGACCAGCAGGGCGGCGGCGGCGAGACGATAATCATTCTCGGCGAATGCAGCATCCCGATGCCCGCCGGCGATCTCGGCGATGAAATCGGTCAGGGTGCGCAGCATGCCGGCCTGGCTCCTCGGCGGAGGCGTTGGGCGACGACGAGAGCATGTCCCGCAAAAGTTGCACGACTTTTGCGATCAGAACATGCTCCAGCATCATCAATCTGGAGAAAAACACCCGGCCGCGGGCGGTCACCTCGCGCACGAGTATTCGCCGTCAGGTAGCCGAAAGGCGGCGCCGGCGCAATGATCCGCATCGATTCCCGGCCGCGCCACGCAGTCGCTACCGTGGCCCGGCGAAAAGACCGTGCGAAAAAAGAACCCGGCGGGTCCGAGGCGCCCGCCGGGGGAGAGGTCGATGCGGGATCGTCGATCCCGTTTCAGGCAGCAGTGGCCCTCATTCCAGGTAATTGGCATTGCGCGCCACATGCTCGGCGAGACCGAGCGCGTGATTGCGCACCAGCAGTTCGGCGCGCTCGGTGTCGCGTGCCTCCAGCGCCTGGATGATGGCGAGATGGTCCTCGATCGAGCGCTCGACCCGGTCGTTCTCGCCGATCGTCTTGCGGCGGATCATGCGCATATGGGTGAACAGGTTCTCGGCGAGGTTCACGAGGATGCCGTTGCCGCCCATGGCGATGATCGCCTGGTGGAACTCGATATTGATCTCGGAGTATTCGTCGAGCTTGGCGTGCAGCCGGCCATCCTCGAAGGTGGTGAACATCTCGCGCAGCCGGCCGATCTCGGCGTCGGACGATTGCTGGGTGATGAGCCGCGCGGCCAGGCTTTCCAGCGCCGCCCAGACCTGGATCATCTCGATCACTTCGCGCTTGGTCTTGCGCACCACATAGATGCCGCGGCGCGGCACCGAATGGACGAAGCCCTCGCGCTCGAGCTGGGCCATCGCCTCGCGTACCGGCGTGCGGCTGACGCCGAGACTCTGCGCGAGCTGGCGCTCGTCGAGCCGCACCTCGTGCGGCTGGTCGTAGATATTGAGCGAGACGATGACTTCCTTAAGCGCGCTGTAGGCGCGGTTCTTGAAGGTCGAGGTATCCTCGAGCGGTGCTACCGAGAGCTTGGAAGCTCCGGTACTGACACGGCGGAAAGGGGTTTCAAAGCTCATCATCCGGCCCTCATCCGCGCGCGGCGAGACCAGACGGATACGTCGGTCGCAGTGTTGATCATTGGCGTTGCCTCCCGAACCCGGACATTACTTTCGACGGAGCCGCGCCGGCCGGCCGCTTTTGTTGTTGTGCGGCTCAATCCCGGTGCTGGTTCCCGCGTGAGCGAGTGCCCGAGCTCCTCTCTCCGTTGGGAGGGGGATCGGGTGAGGGGCTGGCGCTCCTCACCGGGCCGCGGTGGACCTCGTGGTGCGAAGGTCCTTTTCGATCCGGAGGTCCGCCGCCATGAGGCGGCGGACCTCCGATGTCATCTCAGCTGTCGCGGCCCTCACGCGGGCTGGGCGACGCCGCGAAACTTGCTGAAGGCGCTCTGCAGCATCGGCCAGAACAGGGAGATCAGACCCAGGGCCATGATGGTGGAGACCAGCGGGTTCGACCAGAAGATGCTGATCGAGCCCTGGGACGCCAGCAGCGATTGACGGAAGGCTTCCTCGGCGCTGTCGCCGAGCACGATGGCCAGCACCAGCGGCGCCAGCGGATAGTTGGTCTTCTTCATGGCATACCCGACCACGCCGAACACCAGCATCATGATCACGTCGAAGACGTTGTTGTTCACCGTGTAGGCGCCGATCGCGCAGATCACCAGGATCACCGGGGCGATGATCGAGAAGGGGATGCGCAGGATGGCGGCGAACATCGGCACGGTGGTGAGCACCACGATAAGGCCGACGACGTTGCCGAGATACATGGAGGCGATCAGGCCCCACACGAACTCCTTCTGCTCGACGAAGAGCATCGGACCCGGCTGCAGGCCCCAGATCAGCAGGCCGCCGAGCAGCACCGCGGCGGTGGGCGAACCCGGGACGCCGAGGGCGAGCATGGGCAGCAGCGCCGAGGTGCCGGCGGCATGCGCGGCGGTCTCGGGGGCAACCACGCCCTCGATCTCGCCATTGCCGAAGTTCTTGCCGTTCTTCGACACGCGCTTGGCGATGCCATAGGCCATGAAGGAGGCCGGCGTCGCGCCGGCGGGCGTGATGCCCATCCAGCAGCCGATGATGCAGGAGCGGATCGACGTCGCCCAGTACTTCGGCAGCGTCGCCCAGGTGCGCAGCACCACCTTGGCGTCGATCTTCGCCGCCTTGCCGCGGAATTCGAGCCCTTCTTCCATGGTCAGCAGGATTTCGCCGATGCCGAACAGGCCGATGACCGCGATGAGGAAGTCGAAGCCGTTCAGCAATTCCTCGGAGCCGAAGGTGAGGCGGAGCTGGCCGGTCACCATGTCGAGGCCGACGGCGGCGAGCGCGAAGCCGATCATCATCGACACCACGGTCTTGGCCGGCGGTTCCTTGCTCATGCCGATGAAGGAGCAGAAGGCGAGGAAATACACCGCGAACTTCTCGGCCGGGCCGAACTGCAGCGCGAACGCGGCAACCAGCGGAGCGACCAGCGTGATCATGACGATGGCGACGAAGGCGCCGACGAAGGAGGAGGTGAAGGCCGCCGTAAGCGCCTCGCCTGCCTGGCCGTTGCGCGCCATCGGGTGGCCGTCGAACGTCGTGGCCACCGACCAGGGCTCACCAGGGATGTTGAAGAGCACCGACGTGATGGCACCGCCGAACAGCGCGCCCCAATAGATGCACGACAACAGGATGATCGCCGAGGTCGGCGACATCGAGAAGGTCAGCGGCAGCAGGATGGCGACGCCATTGGCGCCCCCCAGGCCCGGCAGCACGCCGATGATGACGCCGAGCAGGATGCCCACCACCATCAGCAGGATGTTGAACGGATCGCCGGCTATGTAGAAGCCGTGCCAAAGATTGACGAAATTGTCGAGCATGAGCGCTTCCCCTTGGGTGCGGCGGCAAGGCCCGCACCCGCATGCTGGATTATGTTGGCGTCACAGCCCGAGCAGGGCTTCGACCGGACCCTTCGGAAGCGGGATGAGGAACCACTTCTCGAAGACGAAATAGAAGGCGGCGGGTACGCCGAAGGCGATGGCGGCAGTGAGGGGCCAGCTATACTTGCCGAGCCACTTCATGAAGACCGCGATCAACAGGAACGACGGGATGTAGATGCCGAGCGGCTCGACCAGGAAGCAGTAGATCGTGGTCGGGACGAGCACCTTCAGCACCTGGCGGAGCTGGCTATACTCCGAGGCGATGGCGTCGGGATTCTCGCGCAGCCCGCTGACCAGGTTGATCACGCTGCCGCCGACGATGAAGAGACCGACATAGAAGGGGAAGAAGCCGGCCTCCGGGCCGTCAGAGCCCCAGCCGATGCCGACCTTGAGACTTCCATAGATGACGATAAGGCCGAACAGCAGGGTCAGCAGGGCGACCCCGATCTCGGCGGAACGCTGCTTGACCCCTGCCTGCGCACCGTGGGGAGCTTCTTGCATCACGATCTCTCCGAAAAATTGGCGCAAGGGTCCGGCCGCCGGGGAGAACCCCGCGGGAGGCACGCTCGCGCAAGCTCATATCTGCTCGGTCCCGGCGCTCTTTACTGTTGGCGCCGCTGCGGGCTGGACCTGGAGCCCGGAACCCGCGCCGGGCAGAGCCGGCGCGGGTCGCTTGGTCTTGAGTGTGCGGGCCGTCAGGCGCGCGTCAGTTCCCGGCGGCGATGAAGCCGGCTTCCTGCATCAGGCCCTTGTGGGTCTTCTCGGCGGCTTCCACCCAGGTGGTGAATTCCGGACCGGACATGAAAGTCTGGTTGAAGGCGCCGTCCTTCATGAGCTGGGCCCATTCCGGGGTGGCGCGGACCTTCTTGAACAGCTCGACGAAGTAAGCGACCTGGTCGGCGCTGACGCCCGGGGGCATGAAGATGCCGCGCAGCATCAGGTATTCGACGTCGACGCCGGCCGACTTGCAGGTCGGAACCGAGGACCATGACAAGTCGCCGAGGATCTTGTCGGTGTAGGGCAGGGTCTTGTTGTCGAACACGCAGAGCGGACGGACCTTGTCGCCGCGCCACTGGGAGACCGCCTCGATCGGGTTGTTCACCGAGGAGTCGATGTGACCGCCGACCAGCTGCACCGCGACCTCGCCACCGCCCTTATAGGGGATGTAGGTCATCTTCTTGCCGATCGCCTTCTCGAGCGCGACCGTGATGATCTGGTCTTCCTGCTTGGAGCCGGTGCCGCCCATCTTGAACTGCCCGTCCGGCGCGGCCTTGATGGCGGCGACGTATTCCTGGGCGGTCTTGTAGGGCTTCTCGGCGTTCACCCACAGGATGAACTCGTCCAGCGCCAGCATCGCGACCGGGGTCAGATCCTTCCAGTTGAAGGGAATGCCGGTGGCGAGCGGGGTGGTGAACAGGTTCGAGAGGGTGATGACGATCTTGTGCGGGTTGCCCTTCGAATTCTTGACGTCGAGGAAGCCTTCACCGCCGGCGCCGCCCGACTTGTTGATGACGACGAGCTGGGTCGGCATCAGGGAATGTTTGGCGATGATGCCCTGGAGCGTGCGGGCCATCTGGTCGGCGCCGCCGCCGGTACCGGCGGGCACGATGAACTCGACCGGCTTGGTCGGTTCCCAGGCAGCCGCGGGCGCAAGCGTCATGGCCGAAAGGCCGAGCGCAGCCACCGCGCCGAGGCCAAAGGCGTGCAGATGTTTCATTTAGCGTTTCCTTCCCAAAGGGGTTTTTTCCACCAGCTTTCGTAAGAGCCGGCATGTTTATGTTTGGTCCGCCGGGCAGCCGCAAAAATAGCTACGGGAGGCGTTCAAATGACCGAGGGCGGCGTGGTCGGCTGCATCGGTTATTATGTGGAATAAGTTGTACCAAGTTTCCGTTGCTGCCAAGCCTTAATTCTAAAGTGGAATTGTGCGTCGCAAGGTAACTTAATATAGGAAAATACTGTATTTGGTATTTGGCATGCCAAGTCTGGTATACGTTATAATAAATCCGGTAATGCCGCATGCCTTATTAACTAAACCATTGGCATTCATCAGTTTTTGAGAATCGCTCCGGCATTCCCGGTCAGGTGCGGCGGATAGCCCCGACGTAACCGGTTCCGGCTGGGCGGCATCATACGCCGGAAGGCCCGGCCGCCGCCGGTGGCGCGATCCGGTCGGGTGAGGGGGGTAATGTCGGCCGAAGTGCCCGCCTGGGCGGCTTTCCGAGCAATTCTTCCGCGGTGCAGCACGAAATATTTTTCTCTAGGGCAGGTGCCAAGCTCCTCTGAGGCTTCTTTCCGTCACCCCGCGCCGGGCGCATGGCCGCCTTGCCCGGCGGCCCCATGCCCGCTGTCGCAGTGCGGAATCCTTTTTGCTACTACTCTGACAGCCAGCCCGAGACGGCACCGCGAAGGCCCGGCAGCTCTTGCCCGTCGCGGCGCCATTGAAGAGAGGTTTCGCATGACCAGCCGCGTGATCCCCGTGGCCCCCTTCATCCTCACCGTGTTCGGCGCAACCGGGGACCTGTCCCGACGCAAGCTGATCCCGGCCTTGTTCCACCGCGACCTCGCCGGGCAGATCCCGGATGATGCCGCCATTGTCGGCTGCTCGCGCCGGCCGCTGAGCGACGAGGAGTTCCGCGCCTTCGCCCGCCAGGCGCTGGTCGACCACGTCCCGGCCGCCGAGCTGACCGGGCCGGAGCTCGACCGCTTCCTCGGCCGGCTTTCCTATGTGCCGGTCGATGTCGAAGGCGAGAATGGCTGGCTGGAGCTGGCCGACCGCGTCAGCAAGCAGATCGAAGGGCGCATCTCCGTCTATTATCTCGCCACCGCTCCGCATCTTTTCGGGCCGATCTGCGAGAAGCTGGGCAAATACGGTCTCTCCGAGAACGGCGCGCGCGTCGTCATCGAGAAGCCGATCGGCAAGGACCTTGCCTCCGCTTTGGCGCTCAACCAGCAGGTCGGACGCATCTTCCCGGAAGAGCGCGTCTACCGCATCGACCACTATCTCGGTAAGGAGACGGTGCAGAACCTGATGGCGCTGCGCTTCGCCAATGCGCTGTTCGAGCCGCTCTGGAACAACGCCCATATCGACCATGTGCAGATCACCGTCGCCGAGGCGCTCGGCGTCGAGGAACGCGCCGGCTATTACGACACCGCCGGCGCCATGCGCGACATGGTGCAGAACCATATCCTCCAGCTGCTCTGCCTCGTTGCTATGGAGCCGCCCTCCTCGCTCGATGCCGATGCGGTGCGCGACGAGAAGCTTAAAGTTCTGCGCGCGCTCAAGCCCATCAACGAGCACAACGTCGCCAAAGTCACCGTGCGCGGCCAGTACCGCGCCGGCGCGTCGGCCGGAGGCGCGGTGCCGGGTTATCTCGACGAGCTCGGCTCCTCGCGCAGCGAGACCGAGACCTTCGTGGCGGTGAAGGCGAAGGTGGAGAATTGGCGCTGGGCGGGCGTGCCGTTCTATCTGCGCACCGGCAAGCGCCTCGCCTCCCGCGTCTCGGAGATCGTGGTCAATTTCCGCCCGGTGCCCCACTCGGTGTTCGACGAGAGTGTCGGCGCGATCGATCCCAACCGCCTCGTCATCCGCCTGCAACCGGACGAGGGCGTGAAGCTGTGGCTGATGATCAAGGATCCCGGCCCGGGCGGCATCCGCCTCACCCATGTGCCGCTCGACATGAGCTTCGCCAAGGCATTCAAGGTGCGCAACCCGGATGCCTATGAGCGCCTGATCCTCGACGTGGTGCGCGGCAACCAGACGCTGTTCATGCGTCGCGACGAGGTCGAGGCGGCATGGCGCTGGGTCGACCCGATCCTGGAAGCGTGGCGCAATGTGAAGGAGCCGCCGCGCCCCTACACCGCCGGCACCTGGGGCCCGTCCGCCTCAATCGCCCTGATCGAGCGCGACGGGCGGACCTGGCTTGAGGATGGCGCCTGATCGCCTGCGTGCTTCGAGGCCGGCCCACGGGCCGGCACCTCAGCATGAGGTGGGCTATTTGGTCATGGAGAACGACGTCATCCTGAGGTGCGAGCGAAGCGAGCCTCGAAGGATGCTGAAGCAGAGCAAGCTACTCGGAGAATTCCGTACGTGAGCCTACCCGCATTCCATGAATACCCCGACGGCGACGCGCTCGCCGCCGCACTGGCGGACTTCGTCGCCGCCGCGCTGACTGCCCGCATCGAAAAGGATGGCGCCGCATCGCTTGCCGTCTCCGGCGGGCGCACGCCGGTGCGCCTGTTCGAGACGCTGTCGCAGCGCCCGCTGCCCTGGTCGAAGATCGGCATCACGCTGGTGGACGAGCGCTGGGTGCGCGAGACCTCGGACCGCTCCAACGCACGCCTGGTCCGCCAGCATCTGCTGCGGGGCCTTGCCGCCGGTGCCCGCTTCGTGCCGCTCGCCAATGACGCGCCGACACCCGAGGAAGGCCTCTATGCCGTCGACGAGGCGCTGGAGGCGCTGAACTGGCCGCTCGCCTGCGCCATTCTCGGCATGGGCGATGACGGTCACACCGCCTCGCTGTTCCCGGGCGGCGACCGGCTCGGCGAGGCGCTCGATCCAAAGGGCGCGCTCGGCCTGATCCCGATGCGTGCACCCGACGCCGGCGAGCCGCGCCTCACGTTTTCGTTCCCGGTGTTGTCTTCGGCGGACGCACTTGCGCTGCATATAGAGGGTACCGACAAGCGCGCCGTGCTGGACAAGGCGCTGGGCGAAGGCCCGGCGATCGATATGCCGGTCCGCGCTTTCCTGCGCGCCGCGCGCCCGCCGGCCATCTTCTGGTGTCCGTGACCGGCTCGGATACGGATCGCTGCCCGTAAATTGCATGTCGCTATCAACTACCGCTTCACGAAGGAGGCTCCCATGGCCGATTCCACCATTCCGTCCAGCGTGAATGCCCGCCTCGGCGAGGTAACGGAACGGATCGTGAAGCGCTCGCACGATGCCCGCTCGCGCTATCTCGACCGCATCGCCGCCGCTGCCGAGAAAGGGCCGAGCCGGCAGAAGCTCGGCTGCGCCAACCAGGCGCACGGCTTCGCCGCCTGCGGGCCGGGCGACAAGACGATGCTGCGCGAAGGCGCCGGCGCCAACCTCGCCATCGTCACCGCCTATAACGACATGCTCTCTGCCCATCAGCCCTACGAGCACTATCCGGACCTGATCCGTGCGGCCGCGCGCGCCGCGGGCGGCGTTGCGCAAGTCGCCGGCGGCGTGCCCGCCATGTGCGATGGCGTCACCCAGGGCGAAGCCGGCATGGAGCTGTCGCTGTTCTCCCGCGACGTCATCGCGCTCGCCACCACGGTCGCGCTCTCGCACCAGACCTTCGATGCCGCGGTGTTCCTCGGCATCTGCGACAAGATCGTGCCGGGCCTCGTCATCGGCGCGCTGTCCTTTGGCCATCTGCCGGCGGTGTTCATCCCGGCCGGACCGATGACCTCGGGCCTGTCGAACGACGACAAGGCCAAGATCCGCCAGCTCTTCGCCGAGGGGAAGGTCGGGCGCGACGCGCTGCTCGAGGCGGAATCGCAGGCCTATCACGGGCCGGGCACCTGCACCTTCTACGGCACCGCCAACACCAACCAGATGATGATGGAGATCATGGGCCTGCATCTGCCCGGCGCCTCCTTCGTCAATCCCAACACGCCGCTACGCGACGCGCTGACTACCGCCGCCGCCGAGCGGGCGATGTCGATGACCGCGCTCGGCAATGACTATGTGCCGGTCGGCCGCATGCTGGACGAGAAGGCGTTCGTGAACGGCGTCGTCGGCCTGCACGCCACTGGCGGCTCGACCAATCACACACTGCACATCGTCGCCATGGCGGCCGCCGCCGGCATCAAGCTGACCTGGGACGATTTCTCCGACCTTGCCGACGTTACCCCGCTGCTTTGCCGCGTCTATCCGAACGGCAAGGCCGATGTGAACCATTTCCACGCCGCCGGCGGCATGGGCTACGTCATTCGCGAGCTGATCGCCGACGGCAAGCTGCATCGCGATGTCGAGACGGTGTGGGGCGGCGGTCTCGACGCCTATACCCAGGAGCCCGTCCTGAAGGCCGATGGCGGGCTCGGCTGGCGCGACGGCGCGCCGTCGAGCGGCGACGAGACGGTGCTGCGCGGCGCCAAGGCGCCGTTCCAGGCGACCGGCGGCCTGAAGCTGCTGTCCGGCGATCTCGGCCGCGCCGTGATCAAGACCTCCGCCATCGCCAGCGAGCGCCACATCATCGAGGCGCCGGCCCGCGTCTTCCATTCGCAGGAAGCGCTGCAGGCCGCCTTCAAGGCCGGCAATCTGACCGGCGATTTCGTCGCCGTGGTGCGCTACCAGGGCCCGAAGGCCAATGGCATGCCGGAGCTGCACAAGCTGATGCCGCCGCTCGGCGTGCTGCAGGACCGCGGCCACAAGGTGGCGCTGGTGACCGATGGCCGCCTCTCCGGCGCCTCCGGCAAGGTGCCCGCTGCGATCCATGTGACGCCGGAAGCCGCCGACGGCGGCGCCATCGCGCTGATCCGCGACGGCGATCTGGTTCGGGTCGACGCCGTGGCCGGCACGCTCACCGTGCTGGTCGACCCGACGACCTGGGCCGAGCGGGCGCCGGCCCCGGCGGACCTCTCCGCCTCGCATGTCGGCGTCGGGCGCGAATTGTTCGCCAGCTTCCGCGCCGCGGTGGGGACGGCGGACACCGGGGCGACCATCTTCGCGATGGCGTGATTTTCCCCAATGTCGTCATCCCGGACGGCCGACAGGCCGATCCGGGATCGCGCGCCGGAAAGGCGCACTCTCGTCACGCGATCCCGGCTCTACGCTTCGCTACGGCCGGGATGACGCCCATTGAACACTAATCGTCCCCACCGCCGCCCGGCTTGTCCTGGCGCATCGCCTTGACGCCGGAGCGACGCGCCTTGGATTCGAGGCGCCGCACCTTGGAGCCGAGTGTCGGGCGAGTCGGGCGGCGCGTCACCGGCACCACGGTCGCCGCCTTGATCAGCTCCACCAGCCGTTCCAGCGCATCCTCCCGATTGCGCTCCTGGGTGCGGAAGCGCTGGGCGATGATGATGATCACGCCGTCGCGGGTCATCCGCTTGCCGGCGAGCACCTTGAGCCGGGTCTTTACCCCCTCGGGCAGGTTCGGCGATCCCATGGCGTCGAAGCGCAGCTGCACCGCCGTCGACAGCTTGTTGACGTTCTGCCCGCCCGGACCCGACGAGCGCACGAAGTTCTCCTCGATCTCCGCTTCGTCAAGCGCGATGGAGGAGGTGATCCGGATGGGCTCGGGCATGGGTTGGGCGGCTGTTCAGTCGCGCGGCGCGCGCGGCGATCGCTCGATGCGCTCGATGCGCCGGCGCACGCCCTCGATGCCGTTCACCGTTTCCGCCACCCGCTCCTGCATCACCTGCGCGAGGCGCAGGGCGGCCTCGGGGTAGCTCTCCAGCGTACGGCGGAAGATGCTGCGGGGGATGCGCAGCACATTTGAAAGCTCGGTCGCGGTCGCCGTCGCCGGCCGCTTGGTCTCGGTCAGCAGCGCCATCTCGCCGAGCAGCGTGCCCGGCCCGACGGTGACGCTGGCGCTGCGCCGGCCGGCGCGCAGCGTGCGGTCGTGGGTCAGCGAGAAGGCACCGCTCACGATCAGATAGGCGGAATCCGCCGCCTGCCCTTCACGAAACAATATATCGCCGCCACGCACGATGCGGCTCTCGGCGCTGATCGCAATGATGCGCAACGCTTCCGCGCCGAGCAGCGTCAGCGTCGGAATGCCGTTCAGCAGGGCAATATCGTTCTCGATCGACATCAGGCGGACGCACTTCGCACCAGCGTAAGAGGCCGGCGAATCACTCCGCCAGCCAGATTAGGGTAGCAGCTTGTAGCCGCCGGCCTCGGTCGCGAGCAGATTGGGATGGGAGGGATCCTTCTCGATCTTCTGGCGCAGCCGATAGATATGGGTCTCCAGCGTATGCGTGGTGACGCCGGAATTATAGCCCCAGACCTCCTGCAGCAGGATCTCGCGCGCTACCGGTTTCTTGCCGGCACGATAGAGGTAGCGCAGGATCGCCGTCTCCTTCTCGGTGAGGCGGATCTTCGAGTTGCGCTCGGTCACCAGCATCTTGGCGCCGGGCCGGAAGGTGTATGGCCCGATGGTGAAGACCGCGTCCTCGCTCGCCTCGTGCGAGCGCATCTGGGCGCGGATGCGGGCGAGCAGCACGGCGAAGCGGAACGGCTTCACCACATAGTCGTTCGCGCCGGCCTCCAGCCCCATGATGGTGTCGCTGTCGGTGTCGTGGCCGGTGAGCATGATGACGGGGGCCTTGAAGCCTTTGCCGCGCATCACACGCACCGCTTCGCGGCCGTCCATGTCCGGCAGGCCGACATCCATCAGCACCAGATCGACACGGGCGGCATCGACTTCATCGAGCGCGGCACGAGCCGAATCGACAGCGACCGTCTCGAACTCATCTTGCAGCGTGAGTTGCTCGACGAGCGCCTCGCGCAGTTCGTTGTCGTCGTCCACCACCAGGATTCGTTGGGCGTTCGCCATCTGACTTTCCCGAAACGTGACTTAAACCGCCCCTTAGACAATATAGGATGCGTGCGCGGCTTTCCGCAGTAGGACAGGCGCGCCCCTTCGGGCAAGCGCCGAGGTTCGCTTGCGCCTGCGACCTCGGGCTCGTGACGTGATCGTGAACGCAAAACGCGCGAAGAAGAAGGCCCTTATACGACAATCCACGCCGTTGCGCGTGGTTCGGCGGCCCGGAGAGACCCATCGCGGCCTCGCGTTCTGGCGGGGGCGAGCGATGCCGGTGGCGCTCGGCCCTACCGGGATACGGCGCGCCAAGCGCGAGGGCGACGGTGCCACGCCGGCCGGCCTCTGGCACCTCGAGCGCCTGCTGTGGCGGACCGATCATGGCCGCCGCCCGGTGACCGGACTGCCGGCGCAGCGCATCCGGCCTGACGATGGCTGGTGCGACGATCCGGCGGACCGCTGCTACAACCGCCCGGTGCGCCTGCCTTATGCCGCCTCGCACGAGGAGATGTGGCGCGGCGACGGCCTCTACGACCTCGTCGTGGTGCTCGACCACAATAGCCGCCCGCGCAAGGCCAAGGGCGGCTCGGCGGTGTTCCTGCACCTGGCGCGGCCCGGCTTCAAGCCGACCGCCGGCTGCATCGCCTTCCGGCCCAGGGACCTGCGCCGCCTGTTGAAGGACATGAAGGCGGGAACACCGCTAAAGGTCGACTGATTCCTCTCCGTCATCCCGAGCGGCCGCGGGCCGATCCGGGATCGTGTGCGGAATCCGCGCGCACTCTCGTCGCGCGATCCCGGCTCTAAGGCCGGGATGACGCCTGCGGCAAGGATTAGCGCGCCCCGAAAATGGCGCTGCCGACGCGGACATAGGTGGCGCCGAGCGCGATTGCCTTCTCGTAGTCGCCGCTCATGCCCATGGAGAGCGCCTTCAGCCCGTTGCGCCGGGCGATGCCGGCGAGCAGGCCGAAATGCGGGGCCACCGGTTCATCCACCGGCGGGATACACATCAGCCCCTCGATGGCGAGCTTATGCTCGTCGCGGCAGCGCGCGATGAAGGCATCCGCCTCCTCGGGGATGACCCCGGCCTTCTGCGGCTCCTCGCCGGTGTTCACCTGGATCAGCAGGCGCGGCGGCCGGTCTTCCAGCCGGGCGATCTCCTTGGCCAGCGTCGCGGCGAGTGATTCGCGGTCCACCGTGTGGATCACGTCGAACAGCGCCAGCGCCTCGCGTGCCTTGTTGGTCTGCAGGGGACCGATCAGGTGCAGCTCGGTGTCGGGAAAGCGCGCCTTGAGCGCGGGCCACTTGCCCTTCGCCTCCTGCACGCGATTCTCGCCGAACAGGCGCTGCCCGGCCTCGATCACCGGCATGATGTGTTCCGCCTCGAACGTCTTCGACACCGCGACCAGCTGCACGCCTGCGGCATCGCGCCCCGCATCGCGGCACGCCCGGTGAATGGCGGTGCGCACCTCGGCGAGACGTTCCGCAACGTTCATGGCAGTCTCCTCGAAAACCGAAGCCGGGAGGGAAGGCCAATGCAGCTTCTTGTCAATATCGACGTGCCGGATTTCGAGGCGGCCCGGACCTTCTATCTCAACGCCTTTCCGCTCACCGAGGGCCGGCGTTTCGGCGAGGGCATGGTCGAGCTCGTCGGCACCTCCTGCGCGATCTATCTCCTGGTGAAGCCCGCCGGCTCGAAGGCGGTGCCGGGCGGCGGCGTCACCCGCTCCTATGAGCGACACTGGACACCGGTGCATCTCGACATCGTGGTGGAGGATATCGAGCCGGCGCTGGCGCGGGCGCTCGAGGCCGGCGCGATATTGGAGGCACCGCTGCGCGATGAGAACTGGGGCCGCATCGCCGGTCTCGCCGACCCGTTCGGCAATGGATTCTGTCTGATTGAATTCTCCGCTTTAGGTTATAATGCGATTGCCTTGGTCGGCGGCGAATGATGCGTCTTGTTTACCTTGGGACTGGAAATCCGCGCGAAATGCCGAACAAAGTCCACAAAGACACCGCCGCTAGCACTGGTTTAAGCGTTTCTCTGGCACATTTGCCGTAGCGGCTGAAATCCGTCCGTGGCGCGAGGAGCGGTGCGGCGACAGACATGACCATGGCGATTCCAAGGAGCGGCAAAGCCGCCAACGACCGAACCGATGCGGGCGGTGCCGAGACCAGCCGCCACGAAGTGACCCGTGTCGGCCGGACCAGCCTGCGTTACCGCCTTATCGCCCTTGTCGCGCTCGGTCTTGCCTTGCTCATTGCCGAACGCGTGACCAGCATCAGCGCCGACCGCGACGACAAGCTCCGGGCGGTGCGCCAGCACGTGCTCGACCTTACCGACCGCGGCATGGGTCAGTACCTGGAGACGCTGTCCTCGGTACGGAGCACGCTGCAGGTCGCCACGCTGGATGCCGCCGCGATGCTGGCCAATCCGCAGGCCTGCGGCCGGCTGGAGCGGATCGTCGAGATGGAGCCGGCCATCGCCTCGCTCTCGATCATCGGGCCCGATGGCATCGTCGCCTGCTCCAGCAACCCGGTGGCACGCTGGCTCGACCTGTCGGACCGCGAATATGTGCAGATCGCGCTGCGCGGCGTGTTCAATATCAGCAGCGTCGTGCGCAACATGCTGAGCGGCAATCCGAGCATCATGGCCGCGCAGCCGGCGGTCGACGATGACGGCAATGTCACCGCGGTGGTGCTGGCCCGCGTCGAGCTTGACCTGCTGTTCCCGCTATCCATCATCTCCGAGCTCGATCTCAGTGCCGTCGTGCTGATGATCGATCCGCGCGGCACGGTCATCACCGCCTATCCCGACACCAAGCAGCTCGCCGGCACGGATATCAGTGCGATCCCCCTGGTCGCCACCATGCTCGGCCGCTCGGAAGGCACCACCATCACCACCGGCCCGGACCGCGTGAGGCGCATCTATGGCTTTCGCCGCCTGCCCGGGAGCAACATACGCCTCGCTGTCGGCCTCGACGCCGCCCGTGTGATGGAGCCGGTGAACACCGCCACCTGGCGCGCGGCCACCACCTTCCTCGCCGCCTGCGCGCTGATCTTCATCGGCCTCTGGTTCGCCGGCGAGCGCCTGGTGGTGCGGCCGGTGCAGATGCTTGCCGCACGGTTTGCCCGCTTCGGGCGCGGCGAGACCGAGGCCTCTGCGGACCCCGCGCCGAACATCGTCGAGCTCGAACCGCTGATCGCCGCCTTCGGCGCCATGTCGCGCCAGCTCACGCAGCGCGAGATGGCACTGCGCGACGCCAACAGCCGGCTCTCCACCTTGGCGAGCCTCGATCCGCTGACCGCGGTCGCCAATCGGCGGGCCTTCGACCAGAAGCTCGAGGCGCACTGGAACGGCAAGGCGCCGCGCATCGCGCTGCTGATGATCGATGTCGACAACTTCAAGGAATTCAACGACCACTATGGCCATGGCGAGGGCGATACGTGCCTGCGCCGCATTGCCGCCTCGCTCGGCGCGGCGGTGCGCGGCTCCGATCTCGTCGCCCGGCTTGGCGGCGAGGAGTTCGCCGTGCTGATGCCGGGCAGCGACCTCACCGTTGCCGAGGAGGTGGCGACCCGCCTTCGCTTCGCTGTCGAGACCCTCGACATCCGCCACGCCAGCGCGCCCGGCGGGCGCGTCACCGTGAGCGTCGGCGTTGCCGCCTGCTGGCTCGACCAGGGCTACACGGAGGCCGATCTGCTCGACGCCGCCGACAAGGCGCTCTATGCGGCCAAGCACGCCGGACGCAACACCGTCCGCTCGGGCAACATGGTGCGTACCGCGCTCGACGACACCCGGCCGGCACGCTCGGCATGAGAGCGGCACGCACGGTTCGCCGACGGCGGCGAACGCCTTGGCACGGCTGACCTCCAAGGTTGACCTGACCTTCGAGTTCGTGTCCTAGTCCGCCGCAAATCGACAGGCTTTATTAGAAAACCGATGAGCACCGAGCGTTACAATGCCCGCGAGGCCGAGCCCCGCTGGCGCAAGGTCTGGGACGACCGCGGCATCTTCCGCACCCGCAATGAGGACGCGCGTCCCAAATATTATGTGCTCGAGATGTTCCCCTACCCGTCGGGGCGCATCCATATCGGCCATGGCCGCAACTATGTGATGGGCGACGTCGTCGCCCGCTTCAAGCGGATGAAGGGCTTCAATGTCCTGCACCCGATGGGCTGGGACGCCTTCGGCCTGCCGGCCGAGAACGCCGCCATCGAGCGCAAGTCGCATCCGCGCGAATGGACCTACGAGAACATCGAAACCATGCGCGAGCAGCTCAAGCTGCTCGGCCTCTCGCTCGACTGGTCGCGCGAGATCGCGACCTGCGACCCCTCCTATTATGGCGAGCAGCAGCGCATCTTCCTGCAGCTGATGAAAGCCGGCTTCGTCTATCGCAAGGAGAGCGAGGTCAATTGGGATCCGGTCGACAACACCGTGCTCGCCAATGAGCAGGTGATCGACGGCCGCGGCTGGCGCTCGGGCGCGCTGGTGGAGCGCCGCAAGCTGGCGCAGTGGTTCTTCCGCATCACCGCGCTCGCCAAGGAGCTGCTGGACGGCCTCGACACGCTGGAGCGCTGGCCGGACAAGGTGCGGCTGATGCAGCGCAACTGGATCGGCCGCTCCGAGGGCCTGCACGTCCGCTTCGGCATCGAGAACCCGCCGGTGGGCGGGCCGAACGAAATCAAGGTCTATACGACGCGGCCGGACACGCTGTTCGGCGCCTCCTTCATTGCGCTGTCGCCGGGCCATCCGCTGGCCGAGCAGCTCGCGCAGCGCTCATCCGCGCTCGGCGCCTTCATCGAGGAGTGCCGGCGTGGGGGCACCTCGACCGCCGAGATCGAGACCCAGGAGAAGATGGGCTTCGACACCGGGCTCAAGGTGCGCCACCCGCTCGGCGGGCCGCATCTGCCGGTCTATGTCGCCAATTTCGTGCTGATGGAATACGGCACCGGCGCCATTTTCGGCTGCCCGGCGCACGACCAGCGCGACCTCGACTTCGCCCGCAAATACGGCCTGCCGGTCACCCCCGTGGTGTTGCCGCCAGGCGCAGACCCGGCCGTCTTCGAGGTCGGCAATATCGCCTATGATGGCGAGGGCACGCTGGTTCATTCCGGCTTCCTGAACGGGCTGTCGATTCCGGACGCCAAGGAAGCGGTGGCGGTACGCCTGGAGAAGGAACCGCTCGGCAATGAGCCGGTCGGCGAGCGTGCGGTGAATTACCGTCTGCGCGACTGGGGCATTTCCCGCCAGCGCTACTGGGGCTGCCCGATCCCGGTGATCCATTGCGAGGCCTGCGGCATCCAGCCGGTGCCGGAAGCCGAACTGCCGGTGCGCCTGCCGGACGACGTCTCCTTCGATGCGCCCGGCAACCCGCTGGACCGCCACCCGACCTGGAAGCATGTCGCCTGCCCGCATTGCGGCGGCGCGGCGGTGCGCGAAACCGACACCATGGACACCTTCGTGGATTCGTCCTGGTATTTCGCCCGCTTCGCCTCCGAGCCGGGCGAGGCGCCGCTCTCCAAGGAAGCCGCCGACAAGTGGCTGCCGGTCGACCAGTATATTGGCGGCATCGAGCACGCTATCCTGCATCTGCTCTATTCGCGCTTCTTCATCCGTGCGCTCAGCACGGTCGGCCGGCTGTCGCTGGAGGAGCCGTTCGCGGGCCTGTTCACGCAAGGCATGATCGTCCACGAGACCTACAAGGACGAGGGCGGCCGCTGGCTGTTCCCCGAAGAGGTGGAGCGGCGCGACGACGGCAGCGCGGTGAAAATCGGCACCAATGAGCCGGTGACGATCGGCGCGCCCGAAAAGATGTCGAAGTCGAAGAAGAACGTGGTGCCGCCGGAGACCGTCGCCGACACTTACGGCGTCGATTGCGCGCGCTGGTTCATGCTCTCCGACACCCCGCCCGAGCGTGACCGCGAATGGACCAGCGCCGGCATCGAGGGCGCCTGGCGCTTCCAGCAGCGCATCTGGCGGCTCATCAATGAGGCCGTCGAGCTGGTGCCGGATGCAGAGCCGACGCACCCCGATGCTTTCGGAGCCGAATCGACCGCGCTGCGCCGCGCCGCCCATACGCTGGCCGCTGAAGTCGAAAGCGACATTGAGCGCCTGCATTTCAACAAGGCGGTCTCACGGGTGCACAGTTTCGTCACTGTGTTCGGCGATGCGCTGGTTGCCGCACGCAATGGCGAGCCGGTGGCCGATCTCGCCTTCGCGGTGCGCGAGGCCGCGCAATTCCTGGCGCTCGCCATCGCGCCCATGGTGCCGCACCTCGCCGAGGAATGCTGGGCTGCGCTCGGCAAGGCCGGCCTCGTCAGCCAGGCCGGCTGGCCCGGCATTGAGCCGGCGCTGCTCGCGGCCGACACCGTTACGCTGCCGATTCAGATCAACGGCAAGCGTCGCGCCGACATCACCGTGCCCGTCGCCGCCACCCCTGCCGAGGTCGAGAACGCGGTGCTCGCGCTCGATGCAGTGGTGAAGGCACTCGACGGACGCGCCCCGAAGCGTATCATCGTGGTTCCTCAGAGGATCGTGAATGTCGTCGCTTGACCGCCGCCCTTCCCGTCCGGCCGCCAGTCGCCGGCGTTTTCTCGGCTTTGCCGGAGCTGGCCTTCTGGCGCTCGCTTCGGCCGGCTGCTTCCAGCCCATGTATGCCGAGAGCACGCCGGGCGGTGGGCCCGGCCTGCGCGACAAGCTCGGCGACGTCGAAGTGGTGTTCGCCGACGGCCGCCTCGGCAATGAGGTGCGCAACGACCTGATCTTCGAGCTCACCGGCGGCTCGGGCAATCCCTCGGGCGCACCCTATCGCCTGGTGATGCGCGTCACCGACAACACCGCAGCCGCCATTGTCGATCCAGTCAGCGGCCTTCCGGAGGTCGAGCTGGTCTCGGTCGACGTCAATTGGCAGCTGTTCGAGGCCGGTGGCGACGAGAAGAACAAGAAGCCGCTCACCCAGGGCAACGCCTTCGGCAAGGCCTCGATCGACAGCGGCTATCAGCGATTCGCGCGCGCCCGCGCGATTCGCGACGCGCAGAACCGTTCCGCCCGCGTCGCCGCCGAAACCATTCGCGGCCAGCTCGCTTCCTGGTTCATGACCCGGACCCCGAAGAGCTGAGCTGGTAGATGACAGCGGTCCGGCCGGCGGAGGTCGATGCCGTCCTCTCCCGCATCGATCCGCTGCGGCCGGTGATCCTGCTCTATGGCCCGGATTCCGGCCTGGTGCGCGAGCGCGCCCAGACCTATCTCAAGCGCGCGCTTGCGGGCACGGATGATCCGTTCGGCCTCATCCGCCTCGATGGCGACGAACTCGCCGGCAATCCGGTCCGGCTGATCGAGGAAGCGTCCACCGTGGCGCTGTTCGGCGGGCGGCGGGTGGTCTCGCTCCGGGTCGGCGGCAAGAACATCGTTCCGGCGCTGGAGCCGGTGCTGGCGTCGCCGCCCTCGGACGCGATCATCGTCATCGAAGCCGGCGACCTCAAGAAGGGCGCGCCGCTGCGTTCGCTCGGCGAATCCTCGCCCCGGGTCGCTGCCATCGCCTGCTATGCCGACACCGATCGAGACGTGGCACGCCTCATCGACACCATGGTCGCGGAGGCCGGATTGTCGATCGAGCGCGATGCCCGCACCGACCTCATGGCGCTGCTCGGCGGCGACCGGCTCGCCTCGCGCGGCGAGATCGCCAAGCTGATCCTCTATGCGACCGGCGATACGCGGATTACCGGCGCTCATGTGCGCGCCATTGTCGGCGACGCCTCGAACCTCGCGCTCGACGATATTTCCGACGCTGCCTTGGCGGGGAATGGGCGCGATGCCGCAAGCGCCTTCGCCAAGGCGATGGGCGAAGGCATCCGCCCCGATGCCGTGCTCGGCGCCACCAGCCGCGCCGCCCAGGGGCTGCATATGCTGCGGCTGAATGTCGAGAATGGCGGCAGTATCGAGCGCGCCATCGAGAGCGCGCGTCCGGCCATCCATTTCCGTCGCCGGCCGCTGGTGGAAGCGGCGCTGCGCAACTGGACCGCGGCGCGGTTGGCGAACGCGTTCGTGACGCTTGACGAGGCCCTGTTGGCGGCCCGGCGCAACGCTGGGCTAGCACCTGCGATCGCCGAGCGGGCCCTGCTCAGCCTCGCCTCTGCGGCACGGCGAGGGTGAGGAATTGGTGGACCGTCATCCTGAGGCGCGAGCGCCAGCGAGCCTCGAAGGATGCTGAAGCAGAAGACGGCCATCGGGACGGACATCCTTCGAGGCTCGGGCGACGCCCGAGCACCTCAGGATGACGTTACACCTCGAGCCGAGATAGATTGTTGCGTAGGCGAATCTATTTCTTAGCCGGCTGCGAGGCGCCGACAGACCTCTTCGAGCTGATCCAAAGAGGAATAGCGGATGCGGATTTCGCCGCCATCGCCTTCATGGCGCAGGGCGACCGCAAGGCCCAGCGCGTCAGACAGCCGCCGCTCCAGAGCGCGGGTATCGGCGTCGAGCTCCATCTTCGGCTTGCGCGGCTTGCCTTCGGCCCTCGCCTTGGCGACAGTCAGTTCCTGGGCCAGCGCTTCGACCGCGCGTACATTCATGCCGCGCTCGACAATGGCGTGCGCCAGTGTCTCAGGGTCCTCCTGGGTAAGCAGCGCGCGGGCGTGGCCGGCGGAGAGCCGGCCATCGGCAAGATAGGCCTTCACCGGCTCGGGCAGCTTCAGAAGCCGCGTCGTATTGGCGACATGGCTGCGGCTCTTGCCGATGATGCGCGCCACTTCATGCTGCGAATAGCCGAACTGGTCGGCCAGCATCTGGTAGCCCGCTGCCTCTTCCAGCGGGTTGAGGTCGGCGCGCTGCACGTTCTCGATGATCGCGATCTCCAGCGCCTGGCGGTCATCGACCTCGACGACGACGATCGGCACCTCGTGCAGGCCGGCGATCTGTGCGGCGCGCCAGCGGCGCTCACCGGCAACGATCTCATAGGCATCGCGCGCATCTTCAACGACACGCACCACGATCGGCTGGATGATGCCGCGCTCGCGGACCGAATTCGCGAGCTCCGCGAGTTCCTCATCGCCGAAGGTCCGGCGCGGATTGCGCGGGTTCGGCCGGAGGAACGCCGCGGGAACCTTGCGCTGACCGCCGCGCGGCTTCTCGGCAACAGCGCTCTCCGCGCCGACATCGCCAATCAACGCTGCGAGCCCGCGGCCTAGCCGGGAGCGCCCACCATCATCCGCCATTGCCATTGGTGATTCTCCCTATGCTGCGCGCAGGCTGCGTTCGCGCTGGATGATTTCGGATGCGAGACGGAGATAGGCCTGCGATCCGACGCACTTCAAATCGTACAGCAGCACCGGTTTACCGTAGGACGGCGCCTCGGACACCCGGACATTGCGCGGAATGATCGTCTCATAGACCTTGTCGCCCATGAATTGACGAACATCGGCAACCACTTGAGCCGACAGATTGTTGCGCGCATCGAACATGGTGAGGACGATGCCGTGGATGGTCAGCTCGGGATTCAACGTCGTGCGCACCTGGTCGACGGTCTTGATCAGTTGCGAAAGCCCCTCGAGCGCGAAGAACTCGCACTGCAGCGGCACCAGAATGGCGTTCGCCGCCGCCATGGCGTTGATGGTGATGAGATTCAGCGACGGCGGGCAATCGATCAGCACATAGGAGTAGCGAACGGAATCGTTTCGCTCTTGAATCGAAGACTCGTCCTGATTGAGGACTCGAATGGCGTTGCGCAGCCGGAACGGCCGATCCCTGGCAGTGGCGATTTCCAGTTCGAGCCCGGAGAGATCCATGGTCGAAGCCGCGATATGCAGCCGCGGCACCGCAGTCTCCAGCACGGCGTCGCGCAGCTTGGCTTCGCCGGTCAGTACGTCATAGGTCGAGATCCGCCGGCTGGCGCGATCAATGCCGAGACCGGTCGACGCATTGCCCTGCGGATCGAGATCGACGATCAGCACCGTCTCGCCGATCGCGGCCAAGGCGGTACCGAGATTAATGGCAGTGGTGGTCTTGCCGACGCCACCCTTCTGGTTGGCGAGTGCCAGTACACGCGGCACGCTGGCCGGCGAGGAAGACAGCTCTGTCATGGCGTCCGTCCTGGGTGAGACCGAAGATGTGAAGCGGCTTCAGTGACGATCCGCTCGGCCCGGCGCACGATCAGCACGCGCCCGCTCCGGTCCGTTCGGCTTTCAACAACCGA
The DNA here is from genome assembly GCF_012971745.1 of Starkeya sp. ORNL1. NCBI lineage: Bacteria > Pseudomonadati > Pseudomonadota > Alphaproteobacteria > Hyphomicrobiales > Xanthobacteraceae > Starkeya > Starkeya sp. ORNL1. Next base: position 3,949,622 of record NZ_CP048834.1, on the reverse strand, counting down.
GGCATCGACATTCCAAGATTTAGTTGCCTCGGTCAATTCGTTATCAACATCTTGTCCTTTGAGAAAAAGCCCGAGTGCGCCCTGCGCAATGAATGGCTCGGCCAGCGGCAACAACTTCGGCAATGGCGCAAGCGCGCGGGCCGACACCACCTCGACCCCGGCAGCGATCCGCGGCCCCACCTGCTCGATACGAGCCGGCAACACCGTGACAGGAAGTTCGACGATCCGCGCCGCCTCACGCAGGAATGCGGCCTTGCGGGTGTCGCTCTCGACCAATGTCACGTCGGCGTCCGGCAGGTCCGCCAATACGGCCGCGACTACCAATCCGGGGAAGCCGCCGCCGCTGCCGAGATCGACCCAGCGCCTCACCTCCCCGGCCAGCGGGACGAGCTGAAGCGAATCCGCGACGTGGCGGGTCCAGAGCTGCGGCAAGGTCGCAGGCGCTACCAGATTGATGGTGCGCTGCCACTTCTCCAGCAACGCGACGATGGCGTCGAGCCGACCTCCTGTTTCACGTGAAACAGGACACAGCGCGAGAGCATGTTCCCGATCGGACGAATCAGTCGGTGAGATCATGCAACATGTATAACGCAGAACACTCACGCGCGCTCGCGCGCGAGAGGAACTGGCCTGCGTGATTAACGCGCTTTGCGGGCGTGCGCCGCGATGAGCGCCAGGGCCGCCGGCGTCATCCCATCGATGCGTCCAGCCTGGCCGATGGAACGGGGGCGAATCGAATCCAGCTTCGCCTTGATCTCATTGGAGATTCCGCTCATGGCCCGATAGTCCAGCGCGTCCGGCAATTCGGCGCCTTCGTCCCGCCGGTAGGAAGCGATGTCAGCCTGCTGCCGATCAAGATACACCGCATATTTGGCGTCGATCTCGACCTGCTCGCCAATGCTGCCCCGAATCTCCGCCGATTCCGGCCAGATGCGGACGATGTCGGCCCAGCCAAGATGCGGATAGGACAACAGGTCGAAGGCGCTGCGCCGTTGCCCGTCGCGATTCAGAACGAGCCCGAACCGATCGCCTTCGCTCGGGGTGATCGACACCGAACTGGCCCAGGCCCGCGCCGCATCCAGCGCCGTCCGCTTCGCGTCGAACCTGCCGGCCCGCTCCGCTCCGACGCAGCCGAGCGCTGCTCCGCGCTCGGTCAGGCGCTGGTCCGCATTGTCAGCACGGAGCGACAGCCGGTACTCGGCCCGCGAGGTGAACATGCGATAGGGCTCGCTCACGCCGCGCGTTACCAGATCGTCGATCATGACGCCGATATAGGCCTCGGCCCGATCGAAGGTGATGCCATCCGCCGCGCCCGCCCGGCGCGCCGCATTCAGTCCGGCGACGAGGCCCTGGGCAGCCGCCTCCTCATAGCCGGTGGTGCCGTTGATCTGGCCGGCCAGGAACAGGCCGGGCGCGCGCTTCAATTCCAGCGTCGGCTCAAGCTCGCGCGGATCGACATGGTCGTACTCGATGGCATAGCCCGGTCGCAACATGGCCACCCGCTCCAGCCCGGGGATGGTCGCCAGCAGCGCCAGCTGTACATCCTCCGGAAGCGAGGTGGAGATGCCGTTCGGATAGACCGTCGGATCGTCCAACCCTTCCGGCTCCAGGAAAATCTGGTGTCCGTCGCGCTCGCCGAAGCGGACGATCTTGTCCTCGATGGACGGGCAATAGCGCGGGCCGATGCTCTGGATGTTTCCGGAGTACATCGCCGAGCGGCCGATATTGGCACGGATCACGGCGTGGGTTTCCGGCGTAGTCCGGGTTACGCCGCACGAGATCTGGGGCGTGGTGATCCGCTCGGTCAGGGTCGAGAACGGCTCCGGCGGCTCGTCGCCGGGCTGCATCTCCAGGCTGGCCCAGTCGATGGTGCGCCCGTCGAGCCGAGGCGGCGTGCCGGTCTTCAGGCGGCCGAGCTGCACGCCGAGCCGTTCCAGCGTGGTGGAGAGCCCGAGTGCCGGCTTCTCGCCCATGCGCCCGGCCGGCGTCTGCTTGTCGCCGATGTGGATGAGCCCGCGCAGAAAGGTCCCGGTGGTCAGCACCACGGCGCCAGCCGCCAGCTCGCGTCCGTCGAGCAGCCGGACGCCCGCGGCGCTGCCGTCGCTTAGCACCAGATCGTCCGCCTCGCCTTCGACGACGAACAGGTTCGGCTGCGAATCGATCGCCGCCTGCATCGCCGCGGCGTAGAGCTTGCGGTCGGCCTGGGCGCGCGGGCCGCGCACCGCCGGCCCCTTGCGACGGTTCAGCACGCGGAACTGGATGCCGCCGGCGTCGGCGACGCGGCCCATTAGCCCGTCCAGCGCATCGACCTCACGTACCAGATGGCCCTTGCCGAGCCCGCCGATTGCCGGATTGCAGGACATGGCGCCGATGGTGGCGCGCTTATGGGTGACGAGTGCGGTGCGTGCGCCGAGCCGCGCCGCGGCCGCCGCGGCCTCGCAGCCAGCATGGCCGCCGCCGACCACGATCACGTCAAAGGAGAGAGCCACATCGTCCATGGAAGTCGCGCCTGTCGGGATGAGGCATCTCGAAACCCCCTTTCGCGGCCGGCGTCAAGTTGGCCGGGTTAGGCGAGGGTGATTCACGTGAAACAATGGCAATCAGAACCACGTCATCCTGAGAGCCTGATAGAAAATTCGGCGCGATACCGGAACCACCTCATCCTGAGGTGCTCGGGCAAAGCCCGAGCCTCGAAGGATGCTCGTTTGCGGGCACAGGCGCTCTGTTTCAGCATCCTTCGAGGCCGCCTGCGGCGGCACCTCAGGATGAGGTCGTCTATTTTGAGTCAGGCTCTGAGGCGCCGCGAAGCGGCCTCGAAGGATGCCCACCCCGGATGGGGGCCCACTGCTTCAACATCCTTAGGCTCGCTACCGCTCGCGCCTCAGGATGACGTTCTAGCCGGCCAGGCGCTGTTTCACGTGAAACGCGGCGCTCTCACTTCCCAATGCAGAACTCACGAAACACCACGTCGAGCAGATCGTCGGTATCGATCCGCCCGGTAATCCGCCCGATGGCATGGGCGGCGCGGCGCAGTTCCTCAGCCAGCAGTTCGTCGCTCAAGCCATCCCAGGCCGCAAGTGCCTCCGCGAGATGCCCGGCCGCCTCCCCTGCCGCAGCACGATGCCGCTCCCGGATCAGCACCGGATGTTCCGCACCAGCGACGCGCGCCGCGGTCCATTCCGTCAGCGAATCGATGAGCGCCGGAATGCCCACGCCCGTCTTGGCGGAAAGGCTGAGCGTGCAGTTCGCCCAGATTGGGTGGCTCGGCACTGGCGCCCTCGCTGCGTCGCTCTTGTTCGAAACCAGCCACAGCGCCGCGCCCTCGCTCGCCAGCATGTCCGGGTGCGTGCCGGGCGCCGGACCGGCCGACGCATCATGCACCCACAGCACCAGATCGGCCCGCGCAATGCGCTCACGCGCGCGGCGGATGCCCTCGGCCTCGACCACACCCGACGCCTCACGTAGACCGGCGGTGTCGATCAGCGCCACTCGATGCCCGGCGAGGTCGAGCGCCACCTCAAGCACGTCCCGCGTGGTGCCCGGCTCATCGGAGACGATGGCGACGTCCCGCGCCGCCAGCGCATTCATCAGCGAGGACTTGCCGGCGTTCGGCAGGCCGGCAATGGCGATGGTCGCGCCCTCGCGCAGCAGTCCGCCGCGGCGATCGGCGAGTGCGGCCGTGAGTTCGGCGTGCAGCACCTCGACCTCTGGCCGCGCCGCCGCGCGGGTCTCCGCCGGAATGTCGTCCTCATCCGGAAAGTCGATGCCGGCCTCGATCAGCGCCATGGCGCGAACGAGGCGAGCTCGCCACTGCTCGGCGCGCTGACCGAGATGGCCAAAGGCGTGGGCAAAGGCGAGACGGCGCTGGCCCTCGGTGTCGGCGGCGATCAGATCGGCCAGGCCCTCCACAGCGCTGAGGTCCATGCGGCCATTGAGGAAGCCGCGCCGGGTGAACTCGCCAGCGTCCGCCGGCCGCACGCCGGGCACCGCTAACAGCGCGCCGAGCACGGCGGCGACCACGGCACGGCCGCCGTGGATCTGGAACTCCGCCATGTCCTCACCGGTCGCCGAGGCGGGCGCGGGGAACCACAGCACTAGCCCTTCATCGAGCCGCTCGAGGCTCGAAGGGTGCCGCAGCTTCGCCAGCAAGGCGCGGCGCGGCTCGGGCAGCTTGCCCGCGAGCGCCCGCACCGCCTCCCCCGCCTGCGGGCCGGAAACGCGGATCACCGCCACCGCGGCGCGGCCCGAACCCGTCGAGACCGCGGCAATGGTGTCGGGTGAATTCCCGCTTTGCTGATGTGCACGCACCCGCTACGCCCTATCTAACCGCCATATTCCGCTATCCGCGCCAGGAGCCGCCCTTGCCCAACCGCCTGAAGGACGCCGCCAGCCCCTATTTGCTCCAGCACAAGGACAATCCGGTCGACTGGTGGCAATGGGGCCCGGAGGCCTTTGCCGAGGCCCGCGCCAGCGGACGGCCGGTGCTGCTTTCCATCGGCTACGCCGCCTGCCATTGGTGCCATGTCATGGCCCATGAGAGCTTCGAGGACACCGAGACCGCCGCCGTGATGAACGAGCTTTTCGTGAACATCAAGGTGGATCGCGAGGAGCGGCCGGAGGTCGACCAGATCTACATGTCCGCGCTCCAGCATCTAGGTGTGCAGGGCGGCTGGCCGATGACCATGTTCCTTGACGACGAGGGCGCGCCGTTCTGGGGCGGCACCTATTTCCCGAAAGAGGCCCGCTACGGCCAGCCGGCCTTCACCGATGTGCTCGCCACCATGGCCCGGGTCTATGCCGAGCGCGACCCGCGCATCATCCAGAACCGCGCCGCCATCCTCGCCAAGCTGACCGAGAAGGCGCGGCCCGCAGGCAAGGTCACGATCGGGCTCAATGAGCTCGACGACGTCGCCTCCCGCATTTACGGCATCATGGATCCCGAGCATGGTGGGCTGAGGGGCGCCCCGAAATTCCCCAATACGCCGTTCCTGGAATTGCTGTGGCGCGCCCACGAGCGGCGCCCGCGCGAGACGTTCCGCAACGCCGTGCTCGATGCGCTGCACGGCATGAGCGAGGGCGGCATCTACGACCACATCGGTGGCGGCTATGCCCGCTACTCGGTCGATGAGCGCTGGCTGGTGCCGCACTTCGAGAAGATGCTCTACGACAATGCCCAGCTGCTGGAATTGCTGGCACTGGCCTTCAACGCCACTGGCGCTCCCCTCTTCCGCGAGCGCGCCGAGGAGACGGTCGGTTGGCTGCTGCGAGAGATGGTGACGGAGGATGGCGCCTTTGCCGCCAGCCTCGACGCCGATTCCGAAGGCCATGAGGGCCGCTATTATGTCTGGACGCTGAAGGAAATTCTCGCCGCGCTCGGCGCGGAGGATGCCGAGTTCTTCGCCCGCCACTACGACATCCAGCCCTTCGGCAATTGGGAGGGCGTTTCGATCCCGAATCGACTGATGCCCAAGGAGCGCACCGGCGCTGAGGAGATCCGCCTCGCCATGCTGCGCGACAAGCTCCTGAAAGTCCGCGAGGCACGCGTCCGGCCTGGGCTCGACGACAAGGTGCTGGCCGACTGGAACGGGCTGATGATCGCCGCTCTGGCCGACGCCGCGATGCGGCTGGATCGGCCGGAATGGCTGGGGCCGGCCAAGCGCGCCTTCCGTTTCATCGCCGAATCGATGACGCGTGGAGACAATGCCGAGCGCCTCGGCCATAGCTCGCGGGACGGCCGGCTGGTGTTTCCGGGCCTGTCATCGGACTACGCGGCCATGATCCGGGCAGCGCTGGCGCTGCACCAGGCGACCAATGAGACCGACTATCTCAACCTTGCCGTCAAATGGAGCGCATCGCTGGAGGCCCACCACTCCCATCCGGAGGGCGGCTACTTCTTCACGGCGGATGATGCGGAGGGGCTGATCCTGCGCCCGGATTCGACTATCGACGATGCCGTCACCAATCCGAATGCCCTCGCCGCCCGCAATCTGATGCGGCTCGCCGTGGTGACTGGCGACGATGCCTATCTCGCCCGGCTTGATCACCTGTTCGACGGCCTGCTGCCGCGGGTGGCGCCAACCCTCTACAGCCATGCCGGCCTGCTGAACGCGCTCGACACCCGCCTGCGCGCGCCGCAGATCGTCGTGGTCGGTCCGCAAGGCGAGGCCGCCGACGCGCTGCTGGCGGCGTCCTTCCGCCTGCCGCGGGTCGATGTCGTGGTGCAGCGGGTCAGCAATCCCGCGGCGCTCCCCTCGGGCCACCCTGCCCGGGAGAAGGCCGAGGCGGTGGCCGGCGTCGCCGCCTTCGTCTGCGAAGGCACGGTGTGCTCGCTGCCGGTTACGGAACCGAATCGGCTACTCGAAGTGGCGACGTCGGGCTTGGTGTGACGTCACCCCCTGCTCGAACATCGTCGTCCCGGTCCCACGGGTCTTGCCTTAGGCAAGCCCGAGGACAGGCTCCGGCGAAGCCACCGAGCCGGGATCGGCGCCGCTGAAGAGCGTTTGCGCGATCCCGGACCGGCCTCGCGGCCGTCCGGGATGACGTCTCGAAGAGTGGGGACAAGCCTGTGGAAAACTTCGGCATAAAATCACCCGAACCTCACAGCGCCCCGCAAATGGCCCGTGGAGTCACAAGCGCCCTTTCAGGCATCTATCCTCGTCTGACGCCTTAAATCGCCGTCCCGAGTCAATTGTGGGGACCGATATTTCGCAGGCGAATCGAACTAAGAGACTCGCGCTGGTTGCATTGGTGGACGTGACCTCGATGATAAGACGGCTACCTTACTTCGAATCACGTGAACGCATCGCCAATCGTCGCCACGCGGTAATTACTAACGGCACCATCACGGCACCCGATGTCCATAGATAGGCTTGGGCGACGTAGCCTGGACCAAGCTCATTCCTGATTGCAGGACCGAGAGCCGGGTCGTTCAGTTCGACCAAAATTCCGAACGAGGCAACGGAGGCGAACGCGGCCACAACTAGCGGCAGCCACCAGCGCAGCATGCCCGCGCCCCAACTTAGGCAAGCCACCACGACCGCATAAACCCAGAATATCTCCGGAGCAGATTGCTTGTCCGCAACCTCACCCATCGCCAGCGTTGATCCGGAGAATAAGAGAGCAAGGGCAAGTGCGAGTGCGAGTTGTCTGGCCATCGGCCGCTACCCGAACTAACGAAGTCTGGCCATGCGAATATTCGCGAACATCAGCGGCACGACGACCAGCAGCGCACTGCACAGATCGGCCTGAAGTATGTAGCCGGCTCCAAGTTCATCACGAACGGCCGGACCAATGATTGGATCGCCCAGCTCGGCGATCAGCTCGGAGGCGAGGAACGCCACCGGAGCCCAGATCAGCAGCGGCAGCCACCAGCGGCGGCACGCCATCACCCAGCTCATGCCCGCCACGGCGATGACGGCGAGCCATAGCGCCCCGCTCGCCGGCTCCCGATCGGAGACGCCGGCGGCAGCGGGCGCGGCCGAGACGAGCCACGCAGCAAGGATCATCAACATGAACCGCCGCGCGCCCATCCCGCATGCCTCATGTGTTCATGGAGTCGAAGAAGTCGCCATTCGTCTTGGTCTGGCGCAATTTGTCGAGCAGGAACTCGATAGCGTCAACCGTGCCCATCGGATTGAGGATGCGCCGCAACACATACATCTTCTTCAGCACGTCGCTCGGTACCAGCAGCTCCTCCTTGCGGGTGCCGGAGCGGGTGATGTCGATCGCCGGGAACACGCGCTTGTCGGAGACCTTGCGGTCGAGGATGACTTCGGAGTTACCTGTGCCCTTGAACTCCTCGAAGATCACTTCGTCCATGCGCGAGCCGGTCTCGATCAGCGCGGTCGCGATGATGGTCAGCGAGCCGCCCTCCTCGATATTGCGCGCCGCACCGAAGAAGCGCTTGGGGCGCTGCAGGGCGTTGGCATCGACACCGCCGGTCAACACCTTGCCGGAGGACGGCACCACGGTGTTGTAGGCGCGCCCGAGACGGGTGATCGAATCCAGCAAAATGACGACATCGCGCTTGTGCTCGACCAGGCGCTTGGCCTTCTCGATCACCATCTCCGCGACCTGGACGTGGCGGGCGGCCGGCTCGTCGAAGGTGGAGGAGACCACCTCGCCCTTCACCGAGCGCTGCATGTCGGTGACTTCCTCCGGCCGCTCGTCGATGAGCAGCACGATGAGGTAGCACTCCGGGTGATTCGTGGTGATGGACTGCGCGATGTTCTGCAGCAGCACGGTCTTGCCGGTGCGCGGCGGGGCGACGATGAGGCCGCGCTGGCCTTTGCCGATCGGCGCCACGATATCGATGATCCGCGCCGAGAAATCCTTGCGGGTCGGGTCTTCGAGCTCGAGCTTCAGCCGCTCGTCGGGATAGAGCGGCGTGAGGTTGTCGAAATTGATCTTGTGCCGGATTTTCTCCGGGTCTTCGAAATTGATGGTGTTGACCTTGAGCAGGGCGAAGTAGCGCTCGCCATCCTTCGGCGAGCGGATCTGCCCTTCGACGGTGTCGCCGGTGCGCAGGCCGAAGCGGCGAATCTGCGACGGCGAGACATAGATGTCGTCCGGCCCCGGCAAATAATTCGCATCGGGCGAGCGCAGGAAGCCGAACCCGTCGGACAGGATCTCGACCACGCCCTCGCCGATGATGTCGGTCTCGCGGGCGGCAAGCTGTTTCAATATGGCGAACATCAGCTCCTGCTTGCGCAGCGTGCTGGCATTCTCGACCTCAAGCTCTTCGGCAAAAACCAGAAGTTCGGCCGGATTCTTGGACTTGAGGTCCTGAAGTTTCATTTCCCCCATGGGGAAGCCTCGGAAGTTGGGAGAGCGTAAAGGTGGACCTCTAGCGGGCACCCGGACGCGTCAGGAGAAAGGAAGGCGCTGGTCTGCGGAGCGGCACCGGTTTCGTCCGGAACCCGTCCGGCGCACGCGCCGGTGTCTGGAGCGACATCAGGCAGGTCTGTGCGTCAGCCAGCTTGGTGGAAGGCATCGGCAACATAGGCAAAGCAGCGAGTCGGCGCAAGCCCACCGGAAATGTTTAGAAAGGCTTCACCACGACCAGGATGACGATGCCTATCATCAGCACCGTCGGCACCTCGTTGGCGATGCGGTAGAAGCGCGCGGAGCGGGTATTCCGGTCGAGCTGGAAGTCGCGCACCCGGGCGGTGAGGAAACCGTGCACGGCGCTCATCGCCAGCACCAGCAGGAATTTCACGTGAAACCAGCCGGATAGATACCAGCCGCCATCCCAGGCGAGATAGAGCCCGGCCAGCCAGGTGACGCCCATCGCCGGATTGATGATGGCCTTGAGCAGCCGCTGTTCCATCACCTTGAAGGTCTCGGACTGCGGCGAGCCCGGCGGCGCCTCGCAATGATAGACCATCAGCCGCGGCAGATAGAGCATCCCCGCCATCCAGGAGATGACCGCGAGGATGTGCAGCGCCTTGATCCATTCATAGAGCACGGCTCAGCCCCGCAACCGTTTCAGCATGTGCTCGACATGGGAGATCGGGGTTTCCGGACGGATGCCGTGGCCGAGATTGAAGATATGGGCAGCGCCGCGGAAATCGTCGAGGACGCGGTCTATCCCCTGATCGAGCGCCCGGCCACCGGCAATCAGTCGCAGCGGATCGAGATTGCCCTGCAGCGCCACCCGGGCACCAAGGGCCGAGCGCACCGCCCGGCGATCCACGGTCCAGTCGAGCCCGATCGCATCGACGCCCGCCTCATTGACCAGCGCCGTCAGCCCGGGAAGCGTCGCCCCCTTGGGAAAGCCGATCACCTTGGCATCGGGGATTTTCACCCGCACCGCGCGGACGATCCGGGCGATCGGCTGGACGCTCCAGCGCACGAACTCTTCGGGGCTGAGCACGCCGGCCCAGCTGTCGAAGATCTGCACCGCGTCGGCTCCAGCCTTGAGCTGGCCGATCAGATAGGCGCTGGAGGTCTCGACCAGCCGATCGATCAGCGCCTCGAAGAAGATGGGATCGCGCATCATGGCAAGCCGCGCCGGCGCCTGGTCGTCGCTGCCGCGGCCGGCGATCATGTAGGTCGCCACCGTCCAGGGCGCACCGCAGAAGCCCAGCAGCGCGGTCTCCTTCGGCAAGTCCGCGCGGATTCGGGCCACCGCCTCATAGACCTTGCCGACCTTGGCGGGATCCAGCTCGGTGGCGAGGCGGCCGAGATCATCCACGGTCCCGGTGGTGGAAAGCCTTGGCCCCTCGCCGGCCTCGAAGCGCAGCTCGCAGCCCAGCGCATGAGGAACCACGAGGATGTCCGAGAACAGGATCGCCGCATCGAAGCCGAAGCGGCGGATCGGCTGCAACGTCACCTCGGTGGCAAAGTCCGGCGTGTAGCACAGCGTCAGGAAATCGCCGGCCTTCTCGCGCAGCGCCCGATACTCCGGGAGGTAGCGCCCGGCCTGGCGCATCATCCAGACGGGAACCCTCACAGGCACATGGCCGTTGAGGGCCTGGAGCAATGGATTCTCACCCACCCGGAGGCCGGCTTTCTCCTGGTCCTGCGGGAAGCCATCCCCCGGTCTCTTCATCTTTTATAAATCTCTTTCAATGAGAGTCTTTTGAGTCTGTGCCTGCGAATTAGCCGGGTTACGCCGATCCGGCAACCAATCCCCAGCCTGTCCTTTCGCGCGCCCCGCGCTGGGCGGGGAATCTCAATTCCTTAACAAGACGTTACCAGGCCGGCTCGGCTTCTCCCCTGCATTCACGCACAGCCCTTCCACGCCATCCCCAACCGGGTCGCCTGTGGAGGGAAAATGCCACTATCCCCAGCCCGCCCTTGCCAGCCGGGCGATGCCGTGGCTTTTTCGCACCTCTGTACACAGGCCTGTGGATGACCGGCGTGAGCGATGCCGCCCGCACTGCGGAAAGCTATTTCCATCTCCATCTCGTCTCGGATTCGACCGGCGAGACGCTGATCAGCGTCGGCCGCGCCGCCGCGGCGCAGTACAGCCATGTGAAGCCGATCGAGCACATCTATCCGCTGATCCGCACCCAGAAGCAGCTCGACAAGGTGATCGGCGATATCGAGGCCTATCCCGGCATGGTGCTCTATACGATCACCGATATCGAGCTGCGCGAGCGGCTGAAGCTCTATTGCCAGCGCAACGGCGTGCCGGTGCTCTCGGTATTGGCTCCGGTGGTGCGGCTGTTCCAGGCCTATCTCGGCGGTACCCCGACCCCGCGCGTCGGCGGCCAGCACCAGCTCGACGGCGATTATTTTCGCCGTATCGATGCGATGAACTACACGGTGATGCACGATGACGGCCAGCACACGGACGGGCTCGAGGAAGCCGACGTCGTGCTGCTCGGCATCTCCCGTTCGTCCAAGACCCCGACCAGCATCTATCTCGCCAATCGCGGCATCAAGACCGCCAATATTCCGCTGGTGCCCAACATGCCGGTACCGCCCGGGCTGCCGCTGTTGAAGCGACCGCTCATCGTCGGGCTGGTGGCGAGCGCCGAGCGGGTGGTGGAGATCCGCCGCAACCGCCTGCTCGGGCTGAACGCGGTGCAGCCGAACGACGCCTATATCGACCGCGAGGCGGTGGCCGAGGAGATCGCCTTCTCCCGCCGGCTCTGCGCACGCAATGACTGGCCGGTGATCGACGTCACCCGGCGCTCCATCGAGGAAACCGCGGCGGCAATCATCGGCCTGTTGCAGGAGCACCGTCGCAAGGCCGCGGAAGCCGACTGATGACCCACCCGGTAAATCCGCTCTGGCGCGGCACTGCGCCGCTCCTCCTGGCCTCGAAGAGCGCGGCGCGGCGGGCACTGCTGGAAGCCGCGAAGCTGCCGTTCGAGATCCTCGGCGTCGAGGTCGACGAGCGCGCGGTCGAAGCCGAGGCCCCCGAGGACGGGCCGGATGGTGTCGCCCGGCGGCTGGCGCGGGAGAAGGCGCTGGCCGGCAGCCGCCTGCGGCCGGATGCGCTGGTGATTGGCGCGGACCAGACGCTGGCACTCGGCAGCGAGAGCTTCCACAAGCCGGTGGATCGGGACGCGGCGAGGGCCCAACTCGCTCGTCTCGCCGGCCGCACCCATGCGCTGCATTCCGCCGTGGCGCTGGCCCGTGACGGCGCGATCGTGTTTGACACGGTAGAAGCGGCGCACCTCACCATGCGGCCGTTGCAACCATCGAGCCTGGACGCTTATCTCGATGCCGCCGGCGACGCGGTGCTGGGCAGCGTCGGCGGCTACCAGCTCGAAGGGCTGGGCATCCATCTGTTCGAGCGGATCGAGGGGGCGCATTCCGTGATCCTCGGCCTGCCGCTGCTGCCTCTGCTCGGCTTCCTCCGCAGGGAAAGCGTACTGCTGTGAAAGGTGTGCTGCCGTGATTCGCCGCGCCTGCGTCATCGGCCATCCCGTCGCCCATTCCCGCTCGCCGCTGGTCCATGGCTATTGGCTGGCGCAGCACGGCATTGACGGCTCATACGGCCTCGAGGACGTGGCACCGGAGGCGATCGACGGCTTTCTCAACACCTTGAGCGATCGGGGCTATGTCGGCGCCAATGTCACCGTGCCGCACAAGGAAGCCGCCTTCCGTGCCGCCGCGGAGCTGGACAAGGACGCCGCCGCCCTCGGCGCGGTGAACACGCTCTGGTACGAGGCCGGCCGGCTGCACGGCGCCAATACCGATGTCTATGGCTTCCTTGCCAATCTCGATGCCGGCGAGCCGGAATGGCAGCGCGCGCTCGGCGAGGCGGTGGTGCTCGGCGCCGGCGGTGCGGCGCGTGGCATCATTCACGGGCTGCTCGGCCGCGGCGTCGATCGTATCGCGGTGGCCAACCGCACCTTCGAGCGCGCCGAGGCGCTGCGCGCGCAGTTCGGGCCGAAGGTCGTGCCGGTACAATGGCGCGACATGCCCGGCTGGCTGAACAGCACAAGGTTGCTGATCAACACCACCTCGCTCGGCATGAAGGGCCAGCCGCCGCTCGATATCGACTTGTCCCTGGTCTCGCCCGACGCGGTGGTGACGGATGCGGTTTATGTGCCGCTGGAAACGCCGCTTTTGCGTGCCGCCAAGGCCCGCGGCATCGCCACCATTGATGGGCTCGGCATGCTGCTGCACCAGGCGGTGCCGGGCTTCGAGCGCTGGTTCGGGGTGCGGCCGAAGGTGACGCCGGAGCTTCGCGCCCTCGTCGTCGCCGACCTCGCGGCCAAAGGCCAACTCGTGTGACGGCGAAACTCCCGTTCCGGCTCGGCCTGACCGGCTCCATCGGCATGGGCAAATCGACCACCGCCGGCCTGTTCCGCGAACTCGGGGTGCCTGTGCACGATGCCGACGCCGCGGTCCACGAGATTTACGGTGCGGAGGGTGTCGCTCCGGTCGAAGCCGCCTTTGCCGGCGTTGCGGTCGAGGGCCGCATCGATCGCGGCCTTCTCGGCGCCCGCGTGCTCGGCGATGACACGGCGATGAAACGCCTTGAAACCATCGTGCATCCGCTCGTGCGGGCGCGGGAGGTTGCCTTTCTGGAACAGGCGCGGCGCGACGGCGCGCCCATCGCCGTGCTGGACATCCCGCTGCTCTATGAGACCGGAGCCGAGGGCAGGGTCGACGCCGTCGTTGTGGTCTCGGCGCCGGAATCTGTGCAGCGCGAGCGGGTTCTTGCCCGTCCGGGCATGACGGAAGGAAAATTCGCGGCGATTCTGTCGCGGCAAGTGCCCGATTCGGAAAAGCGCCGCCGGGCCGATCATGTCATCGATACCAGCCGCGGCCTGGACGCGGCACGCGCGCAGGTGGCGGCGCTGCTGAAGCAGCTGGCGAAGGATTAGGACGGCAATGCGCGAGATCGTGCTCGATACCGAGACCACCGGCCTCGATCCGCTGCGCGGCGATCGGCTGGTGGAGATCGGCTGCGTCGAGATGCTGAACCGCATCCCCACCGGCCAGAACTACCACGTCTATATCAACCCCGAACGCGACATGCCGATCGAGGCGTTCAACGTTCACGGGCTTTCCGCCGAATTCCTGTCCGACAAGCCGCTGTTCGCGGCGGTGGCGGACGAATTCCTCGCTTTCATCGCGGATTCGCAGCTCGTCATCCACAACGCGTCGTTCGATATCGGCTTCATCAATGCCGAGCTCACCCGTCTCGGCCGCACCGTGCTCGGCTTCGATCGCGTGGTCGACACGTTGGCGTTGGCGCGCCGCCGCCATCCCGGCGGGTCGAACCGGCTGGATGATCTGTGCGCGCGCTACGGCATCGACCTGTCGCGCCGCACCAAGCACGGCGCGCTGCTCGATTCCGAATTGCTGGCGGATGTCTATGCGGAGCTGGCCGGCGGCCGCCAGGCGGCGCTCATCCTCGACTCGGCCGAAGTGAACGCGGCGCGGCAGGCGGGCAACGCCTCGGTACGCCAGCGTCCGGTACCGCTTCCGCCACGCATCTCGGCGGTGGAAGCCGCCGCCCATGCCGCCTTCGTGGCGAGCCTGGGCGAGGGGGCGCTGTGGCGGGCGTACGAAGCGACGGAGCCGGGGGCTGCTGCTGCGGGCTGAACGGCTTCGAAGACCAGAATGAACCACGTCATCCCGAGAGCCTGACTCAGAATTCAACGATGGCAGGTAAAGTGGGCCATTCCCACGTCATGGCCGGCCTTGTGCCGGCCATCTCGGCCCGTGATGTGCTATCCGGAATCGAGATCCCCGGCGCAAGGCCGGGGATGGAGGTCGTTCCGGAAGTTTTCGGTCAGACCCCGAGGGCGAGGCTCGTCCGTCCCTTAAGGGAAAGACTCAGGAGCTGAGCACCGAAGCGGCCGGGGCCTGCTGCGCCATGCGCTGGCGATAGAGCGAGACGAAATCGACCGGATCGATCATCAGCGGCGGGAAACCGCCATTGCGGACGGTGTCAGCGACGATCTGCCGCGCGAACGGAAACAGCATGCGCGGGCACTCGATCATGACGAAGGCGTGCAGCGTTTCCTGCGCCACGTTCTGGGCGCGGAAGATGCCGGCATAGAGCAGTTCGACCGCGAACAGCAGCTTGCCCTGGGTCTCCGCCTTGGCGTCGATCTTCAGCTCGACCTCGAACTCGCCTTCCTTTACCGGACGGGCGTTGACGTTGATCTGGATGTTGATCTGCGGCTGGCCGGACGGTGCGAGCGAGGCCGGAGCACCCGGATTCTCAAACGAAAGATCCTTGGTGTACTGGGCGACGACGTGCAGCGTCGGCATGGCCGTCGCGTTTGCGGCGTTGTCGGTCTCGGTCATTTTAGTCTCCGTTGTCCGCCGTTTGGCGTCGTTCTTCGTGATCGCTTCTTCAGCGCGAGCCGGCGGGCGCCCGGCATGTGGTGAGGCGGCGTGCTGCTATCACGCTTGGGTGTTCCTGCCAAGGCGAGGGACCGGGCCTACTTGCGTTGCGGCGCTTGGCGCGCGGCGTCGCGATGCACTAGTCTCCTTGAGAAATCCATGATTTCGCCTTCACCACGTGATGACGCTGCGGCACAGACGGGCTGGCGAAATCCCGGCGACGGCGTACATAGGATAGGGTGGATGCGTGCAACGCCTTGCGGCAGCGCGTATCGACGGTAACGGCAAACGTGCACGGGGCAGGCGCCTGGCGCCGCATTCCGTGACGAACCACGGCATAGAGCGACGTGTTCGATATTTATACGATCATATTCCTGGCCTTGGCCGTGTTCATTTTCATGCGGCTGCGCAGCGTGCTGGGGCAGCGTACCGGGCGCGAACGGCCGCCCTATGATCCCTATTCGCGGCAGGATCCGGCCAAGGCGCCGGCCGGCACCGATGGGCGCTCGGACAAGGTGGTGAATTTCCCCGAGCGGCCCGGCGAGGCCGTGACCGCGCCGTCAGGACCGGTCGAGGCCGACGCCGACGAGCCGGCCACGCCGCGCTGGTCGGGCGTGGCCGATATCGGCTCGGCGGTGGCCAATGGCCTCGACGCCATCGCCGCCCAGGAGCACGGCTTTGATGTGCAGCATTTCCTTACCGGCGCCCGCTCGGCCTATGAGATGA
Source organism: Starkeya sp. ORNL1 (assembly GCF_012971745.1). Taxonomy (NCBI): domain Bacteria; kingdom Pseudomonadati; phylum Pseudomonadota; class Alphaproteobacteria; order Hyphomicrobiales; family Xanthobacteraceae; genus Starkeya; species Starkeya sp. ORNL1. The sequence continues at coordinate 3,933,629 of NZ_CP048834.1, read as the reverse complement.
TCGTGCTGGCCTTCGCCAATGGCGACCGCCGCGCTTTGAAGGATCTGCTGGCGAAGGACGTCTATGACGGCTTCTCCGCCGCCATTACCGAGCGCGAGACCCGCGGCGAGACGATGGAGACCCGCTTCGTCGCCATCGACAAGGCAGACATCATCGACGCGCAGGTGAAGGCCCGTACGGCCCAGATCACGGTGCGCTTCGTCTCGCAGCTCATCTCGGTGACGCGCAATGCCGGCGGCGAGGTCACCGACGGCGATCCCGAGACCGTGGCCGACGTCACCGATGTCTGGACCTTCTCGCGGGATCTCGGTGCGCGCGATCCCAATTGGAAGCTGGTCGCCACCGAAGCGGCGGCGTGAGAGAATGCGGGGGTGGACGCATTTCACGCTACCCTCGCCCGCCTTCTCCTTGCAGCCGCCCTGGTGCTCGCGCCAAGCGTGAGCCTGCCGCTCGGCGGGGCTGACGGCGCCCTCGCCAAACCGATTTCCCGCACGCATGAGACGCCGCTGCGGCCGCGTGGGTATGTTGGCCGGGCTAAAACGGGCCAAGCAGCAGCAAGGCCCACGCACCGATCCGCCCACATTGCCACGAAACCCGCCCGCACCGCCGCCGCTCATCTCTTCCGCATGCCGGAGGCGGCGCTGGAGCCGACGGACTATGCCGCGCTGGACGGCTGGGCCGCGGACGACCACGTCGCCGCCCTCGCCACCTTTCGCAAAAGCTGCGTGCCGATCCGGCAAGGTCGCGACCCCGTCCGTCCCGGGCGGCCGGTCTTCGGCGCGTTGCGGGCGATCTGCGCCCGCGCCCACAAGCTGCCGGCAAAGCCGGACGAGGCGGCGGCGCGGCACTTCTTCGAGACCGAGTTCCGCCCTGTCCTGATCTCGGCGGTGGATGCCCGGCATGGCTTCCTCACCGGCTATTACGAGCCCGAAGTCGAGGGCTCGCGCCAGCGCACCGAGGAATACCAGAGCCCGCTCTATCGCCGCCCGCCCGATCTCATCATTCGCTCGCCGAAGAAGGGTTCCCCCTCGAACAAGGGCGAGGCGTTCCGCCGCGATGGCAAGAACCTCGTGCCCTATTACGACCGTGCCGCGATCGAGGATGGCGCGCTCAAGGATCGCGGGCTGGAACTCGCCTGGATCAAGGACCCGGTCGACGCCTTCTTTGCCCATATACAGGGCTCGGTTCGGGTACGCCTGCCCGACGGCGATGTGCTGCGGCTGAACTATGACGGCCATAATGGCCAGACCTACACGCCGATCGGCCGTTTCCTGGTCGATCAGGGCATCGTGCCACGCGAAAAGATCTCGATGGACGCCATCCGTGCCTATATTTCGGCAAACCCCGAAGCCGGGAAGGCACTGATGCGGCAGAATAAATCCTATGTCTTCTTCCGCATCGCGAAGGAACTGTCGAAGGACGACGGCGCCGTCGGGGCGCAGGGCCTGCCATTGACCGCGGGGCGTTCGATCGCGGTCGACCGGGCGCTCCATGTCTATGGCACGCCCTTCTATATCGACGCCAAGCTGCCGATCGACAGCGAGGCGCCGGTAACGCCGTTCCAGAGGCTGATGATCGCGCAGGATACCGGATCGGCCATTGTCGGGCCGGCGCGCGCCGACATCTTTTTCGGCGCCGGCAAGGAGGCCGGCTCCATCGCCGGCCGCATGCAGAATCCCGGCCGCTTCGCCATGCTGCTGCCGCGCGCGCTCGATCCGTCGAAGGCGCCGCCGCCGCCCTTGCCGCTTGCCCGCCCGGCGGACGCGCCGAGAGCGCCTGTAACCGCACCCGAGACCACCGCACCTCCGGCCGCCACACCCGGGACCACGCCCGAGGCCGCGGCGGGCGCGACGCCATGACCGCGGATGGCAATCCCGGTGGCCGGCGCCGGCGGCGGGCGCTCGATGCCGAGGAGCGTGCACTGTGGCAGCATGTGACGCGCTCGATCCGCCCGCTGCATCCCGACGAGCCGACATTGGTGCCGGAGCTACCGCCCGATCCGGAGCCCGCTGCCAAGCCGGGAAAGCCCGCACCGGCGCCGGTCGTCGCCAAGCCGGCAGCGCCACCTGGACCGCCGCCGCTGGCACCGATCGAACCCAAATTGCGCCGCCGGCTCTCCCGCGGCTCCGAGGTCGATGCCCGGCTCGATCTGCACGGCCTGACGCAGGCGGTGGCGCACCGCCGGCTGCACACTTTCCTGCTCGGGGCGCAGGGTGCCGGCCATGTGTTGGTGCTGGTCATCACCGGCAAGGGCGCGGCCAGCGACCAGGGCTTTGCGCTGTCCGGCGAAGGCGGGCGCGGCGTATTGCGCCGCCTGGTGCCGCAATGGCTGGCGGCGCCGGAGATGCGCACTTTGGTGGTGGGTTTCGAGACCGCCGCGCGCGGCCATGGCGGCGAAGGCGCGCTCTATGTGCGGGTGCGCCGTACGCGGGAGCCACGCAGATGACTCCGTTCGGCCGCCGCATGCGCGAGATGCGCGCCGAGCGTGGCGTGACGCTCAAGCAGATGGCGGAAGGCGTCGGGGTCTCCGCTGCTTATCTCTCGGCACTGGAGCACGGCAAGCGCGGCCAACCGACCTTCATCATGCTTCAGCGCATCATGGCCTATTTCAACGTGATCTGGGACGACGCCGAGGCGCTGCGCGCGCTGGCTGAATTGTCCGATCCGCGCGTCGTGGTCGACACCGCAGGCCTCACCCCGGAAGCCACCGAACTTGCCAATCTCCTCGCCCGCGAGATCGCTACCCTGCCGCCGGAAGCGGTGGCCGAATTGCTGGGACGGCTGAAGATATTGCGTCGGCCGGGATGATTTATGATATTAGATCATAGTAGGTGATATATCGGAGCTGGCCATGCCGCGTAGTTTTACCCTTGGCGAGCATTTCGAGCTTTTCATCGATGATCAGCTCGCGAGCGGGCGGTTTAACAACGCAAGCGAAGTGGTCCGCGCCGGATTACGGCTGCTCGAAGAGCAGCATGATCTGCATCGTTTGAAGGTGGAGGATATTCGCCGCTCGATCGCAGAGAGCCGTCAGTCCGGCCGGACAATACCGGCAGACGAGATGTTCGAGCGCCTCGAAGCCCGGATCAGGCGGTTGGAAGATTGAGGTGGCGGCTCGTTGCGCTTTCGCCGCCGCGGCCGAGGTAGACCTCACCGAAATTGCGCTCTTCATCGCGACCGATACCCCGCGGCGAGCACTCACTTTTGTCGCGGAAATCCGCGAGCGCTGCCAAGCCATTGCCGAGCAGCCGGCGGCTTGTCGCTTGCGTGAGGAATATGGCGCGGGCGTTCGCGTGGCCGTGCACGGCCGCTATCTCATCTTCTACGCTGAGCGGGACGAAGCCGTGGTGATCGAACGCATCCTGCACAGCGCCCGTCACCTCGACTGGGTCCAACTCTGAGAAAGGAGATCGTCCCCTACAGGATGAACCGGCTGAGATCCGCGTTCTTGGCGAGGTCGGCGACTCGCTCGCGCACATAGGCGCCGTCGATGGTCACGCCTTCGCCGGAACGGTCCGGCGCGGTGAAGGAGAGTTCGTCCAGCACCCGCTCGATCACCGTCTGCAGGCGACGCGCGCCGATATTCTCGACGCTGGCATTCACCTCCACCGCAATGTCGGCAAGCGCCTCGACCGCGTCCTCGGTGATGGTGAGGCTCACGCCCTCGGTCGCCATCAGCGCCACCGACTGCTTGACCAGGCTCGCCTCGGTCTCGGTGAGGATGCGCTTGAAGTCCTCGCGGGTCAGCGGCTCCAGTTCGACCCGGATCGGCAGGCGGCCCTGCAATTCCGGCAGCAGGTCGGAGGGCTTGGAGACATGGAAGGCGCCGGAGGCGATGAACAATATGTGGTCGGTCTTTACCGCGCCATGCTTGGTCGAGACCGTGGTGCCCTCGATCAGCGGCAGCAGGTCGCGCTGCACGCCCTCGCGGGAGACGTCGGCGCCGGAGCGGCCTTCGCGGCCGGCGATCTTGTCGATCTCATCGAGGAAGACGATGCCGTTCTCCTCCACCGCGCGGATCGCTTCCTGCACGATGGCATCCTGGTCGATCAGCTTGTCGGCTTCTTCCGACAGCAGCAGCGGATGGGCGTCCTTCACGCTGACGCGCCGCGGCTTGGAGCGTCCGCCAAACGCCTTGCCGAGCATGTCGCCGAGCGAGATGGCGCCCATCTGCGCTCCCGGCATGCCGGGGATCTCGAACATCGACATGCCCTGCGCGCCCGTTGAGCTTATTTCGACCTCGATCTCCTTGTCGTCGAGCAGGCCGTCGCGCAGCTTCTTGCGGAAACTCTCCCGCGTTCCGGGCGAGGCGGTTGAGCCGACCAGGGCGTCCAGCACTCGCTCCTCGGCGGCGAGATGGGCGCGGGCCTCGACATCCTTGCGCTTGGCGTCGCGCACCAGGCCGATGCCGATCTCGACGAGATCGCGCACGATCTGCTCGACATCGCGGCCGACATAGCCGACCTCGGTGAATTTGGTGGCTTCCACCTTGAGGAAGGGCGCGCCGGCGAGGCGGGCGAGGCGGCGCGAGATCTCGGTCTTGCCGACGCCGGTGGGGCCGATCATCAGGATGTTCTTCGGCAGCACCTCTTCGCGCAGCTGGCCTTCCAGCTGCTGGCGGCGCCAGCGGTTGCGCAGCGCGATGGCGACCGCGCGCTTGGCCTTGTGCTGGCCGACGATGTAGCGGTCGAGCTCGGAAACGATCTCGCGGGGGGAGAAATTGGTCATGTCGATGATGCGATTCGGGTCGTGGAAAGGACGGTCGGATTCGGCAGCCGGCGCGCCAGGCCGGCCGGCAGCATGGCGAGCACGGCGCGCCGCAGCGGATGCCAGAGCGCGCTGAGCAGTAGGATGAAGGCGCCGAGCACCAATATGGTCAGCGGCGTCGAGCTGCCGGCCACACCGCTGTCGCGCACCAGCGCGGCGAAGGCGATGCCAGCATAGGCAAGGCCGGACACCAGAAGCGCGCGCCGGTCGACCAGCACCGCGACCAGGCCGAGCACGGCGAAGGTGGCGAGCATCGGCCAGGCAGCGGTGCCGGTTGCGCCCGGCGTGCCGTCTGCCCAGACGAAGCCCTGGATCAGCGGATGCACGATCAGCGGCGCTGCCAGCAGATGCAGCCAGAAGGCGATGTCGGTGCGCCGCGTCAGCCGCTGCGGATCGCTGATGTCGAAACTCATGGCGAGCGCGAACACGGCGAGGCCGCAGGCCAGCAGCAATGGCGAGATGATGGTCTCGGCAAGGCCCGGATCCAGCGCGCCGACGAGGCCGATGACCACGGTGACCAGCGCCGCGGCGCCGGCGGCCGGGGTAATCGGCACGCGGAAGCGCCAATAATGCAGCGCCACGGCGGCAAAGGTGCCGAGGCCGGCGATCACCACCGCCATCGAGCCGCTGATCTCCGGCAGCATGGGCAGCACCAGCGCCATTCGCCCCGCGCCTTCGGTGAGCGGATCGGCGAAGCTCGCGCACAGGAAGAACACCGACACCGCGAAGACGATGAGCAGCACGATGCTCGGCAGCGCCATGCGCTGGCGGCGGGTGAAGAACTCGGCAAGCAGCCACGCCGCCGCCGCCATGATCGCCCACACGCCGGTGGCCTCGAACTGCCGTTCGGCGAAATAGCTGAGCGCGCCGAGGAACAGCGCGAGCCCGATGGTGACGAAGATGTCGCCGAAGCCGCTGATGAAGCGCAACCGCTCATCATCGTCGGGCAAAACTTGGGCAAGCGGCGCAGCGACCGGCGCCAGCTCCGCCTCCAGCGCGCGCAGCCTCTCCGCCTGGTCGGGCGTGAGGACGCCGCGCTCGGTGGCGGCGAGGAGCGTGCGCTCGGAGATCACCCGCGGGATCGTCACCCGATCGTCTCCACCACGATGTTGCTGTTGGTATAGATGCAGATGTCCGCGGCAATGCCGAGGCTCTTGCGCACGATCGCCTCGGCATCCTGGCCGCTATCGGACAGCGCGCGGGCGGCGGCGAGCGCATAGCCGCCGCCGGAACCGATGGCGGCGATGCCGCCTTCCGGTTCCAGCACGTCGCCAGTACCGGTGAGCACCAGGGTGATGCTGGCGTCGGCGACGATCATCATCGCCTCCAGCCGGCGCAGATAGCGATCGGTACGCCAGTCCTTGGCGAGTTCGACCGCGGCGCGCTGCAACTGGCCGGGATATTGTTCGAGCTTGGCTTCCAGCCGCTCGAACAGCGTGAATGCATCCGCGGTGGCGCCGGCAAAGCCGCCGATGACGTCGCCACGACCCAGCCGGCGCACCTTGCGGGCATTGGACTTCATCACCGTATTGCCGAGCGTCACCTGGCCGTCGCCGCCAATGGCGACGCGGCTGCCGGAGCGCACCGAGACGATGGTGGTGCCGTAAATGGTGTCGGGGGCGTGGGACATTATGGGCTCCGGTCGAGAGCCCTTACTTAGGCGGTCGCCGCGTGTGTGCAACCAATATCACGCCGGCGCCTGTACCGGGGCGGAGGCGAGCCGCAGCGCCGGGACCAGCCCGGTGAGGATCAGCACGCCGCCCAGCGCAAGGAAGACATCGCTCGACAACACGGTGAGCAGGCTGGTCAGCAGCCCGGCGAGCAGCACGGAAAGCGCGACGCCGGCATTGCCGATGCCCAGCGCCCAGCCGCGCTCGGTCTCGTCCACCGAAGAGGAGATCGCCGCCAGCAGCGTGATGAAGGCGAGGATGTTGCTCATGGTCGAGAGCATGGCGAGCGCCACCTGGCCGAAAGCGGGCACCGGCAGCGCGCTCGCCATGGTGAACAGCCCGCACAGCGCGAGGCCGGTCAGCGTCACCGCGCGGTCGTTGCCGAGCCTGCCCCGCACATAGGCGAAGCCCCAGGCCGAGGAGATGGCGCAGCCAATGCCCATCGCCATCGAGAACAGGCCGAGCTGAGCGGTCGAGAAGCCGTAGGAGCGCTGCATCTCGATGAGGATGAAGGTGTAGTAGATCAGGAAACCGAGCTGGAACAGGAAGAAGGACGCCACCGGCGCGATCACCGCCGGCCGGTCCTTGATGCGCGCCAGCAGCCGGAACGGCTGCTTCCAGTCGAGCCTGAATGCGCGCCTCGCGCTGTCGCCGCTGAAGTTCGCGGTGCGCAGCGCGACCAGCGTGACGAGGCAGAGCACCAGCGCCAAAGCGAGCGGCAGGCGGAAATCCCAATGCCCGAGCAGGCCGCCGACCGCCGGTCCGGCCACCATGCCGAGCGTATTGACCAGGATGATCTGCGCCATGGCGGCGCTGCGCTGGTCGGGGGCGGCATGGTCGATGACCGAGGCCTGCGCGATCGGCGCGGTACCGGCCATCAGCCCGCAGAGCAGCCGACCGGCAAAGAACAGCCAGAGGTGCGAGAGCTCCAGCGCCGACCACATCAGCCCGTAGCCGGCCGCGAGCCCCGCCATGCAGATCATCAGCGTGCGGCGCCGGCCGAGCGCGTCCGACAGGTCGCCGAGCAGCGAGGCGCCGAAGAACATGCCGATCGGAAACAGCGAAAACGCCAGCGACAGCAAGGTGTCGCGGGCGGCCGGCGAATAGGCGCGGACGATCCAGTCGCTCTCGAACAGCCCGACGATCAAGGGATACATCAGGCCGAACGAGAAGATGTCGATGAACACGGCGAGGAACAGCGGCAGTCGCGAGCGCAAGGTGGCGATGTCCATCCGCAGGGCTCCGGGAGATATGGTGCGAAGACGCGTGCGCCGCGGCGCGATGATACGGCTTTCCGCTAGGTGCGCCAGCGGCTTGATGCGGCGCAACCGGCCATATGGCGCGGCGCCGCCATTGCTGCTAAGACGCCGGCCTTCGGGAGCTTTTCACATGCGCACGGCCGAAATCACCCGCGCCACCAAGGAAACGCAGATCCGCCTCTCCGTCGACCTCGACGGTACGGGGAAGGCGTCGATCGCGACCGGTGTCGGCTTCTTCGATCATATGCTCGACCTTCTTGCCCGCCATGCGCGCTTCGATTTGAAGGTGGAAGCCACGGGCGACCTGCATATCGACTTCCACCACACGGTGGAGGATGTCGGCATCGCGCTCGGCCAGGCGGTGAAGACGGCGCTCGGCGACATGCGCGGCATCACCCGCTATGCCAGCCTGCATCTGCCGATGGACGAGACGCTGACCCGTGTCGCGCTCGACATTTCCGGCCGGCCCTTCCTGGTGTTCCGCACCGAGTTCGCGGTGGCGAAGATCGGCGAGTTCGATACCGAGCTGGTGCGCGAATTCTTCCAGGCCTTCGCGATCAATGCCGGGCTGACGCTGCATGTCGAGACTCTGTACGGCGCCAATGCGCACCATATAGCAGAGAGCTGCTTCAAGGGTCTGGCGAGGGCGCTGCGCGCCGCGGTCGCGATCGATCCGGCAGCGGCGGGGGAGATCCCCTCCACCAAGGGCAGCCTCGGCGGCTGAAGGCGAGGACATCATGGCGGTCTGGACGGTGTTCGAGCCGGATGAGGCGAAGGACGGTGCGGCCCCGACGCTCGCCCAATGGGCGGAGCGCGTCGTGTTCGTGCGCGAGAAATTCTCCTGGCTGTCGATCCTGTTCGCGCCGCTGGTGCTGCTGCGCTATCGGCTCTGGCTGGCGCTCATCGTCTATATCGTGCTGCAGGGCCTGATCGGCTTCGCGCTCAATGCGCTGGAACTCGACGGTCCCGCCGGCCTGCTGTTCCTGCTGCCGAATTTGCTGGTGGCGTTGATGTTGTCGGACCTGCGCCGTGCCAAGCTCAGCTGGCGTGGCTATGAGGAGCTTGGCGCCGTGGTGGCGCCCGACCGGGAGTCCGCCGAGCGGCGCTTCTTCGAGGGCTGGCTGTCCACTACCCCGACTGCGGCGAGCGCCATCGCCTTCAGCGCCCCGATACAGGCACCTACCGGCACGACCTCGATGGCGCCAAATCCGGTGCTGGGGCTGTTTCCGGAGGCGCGCGGACGATGAGCGGCGGCAATGTGGTGCTGATCGATTACGGCTCCGGCAATCTCCACTCCGCCGGCAAGGCGCTGGAGCGCGCGGCGCGTGAGAGCGGCACCGGCCAGCGGATCCTCGTCACCAGCGATCCGGACGCGGTGCGCACCGCCGAGCGCGTGGTGCTGCCCGGCGTCGGCGCCTATGCCGATTGCCGCCGCGGCCTCGACGCCGTGCCCGGCATGGTGGAGGCGCTCAATGAGGTCGTCCGGGAAAAGGGACGGCCCTTCCTCGGCATCTGCGTCGGCCTCCAGCTGATGGCGACCCGCGGGCTGGAGCATGGCGTCACCAATGGCCTCGACTGGATTCCCGGCGACGTCGTCAAGCTGGCGCCAGACGACGCCTCGCTGAAGATCCCGCATATGGGCTGGAATTCGCTGGAGGCGCGCCGCCCTCACAAGCTGCTCGACGGCATCCCGACCGGCGAAGCCGGTCTCGACGCCTATTTCGTGCACTCCTACCACCTGGCGGCGTCCGACGATGCCGACATCGTGGCGGTGAGCGAATATGGCCAGCCGGTCACCGCCATGGTGGCGCGCGACAATCTCGCCGGCACCCAGTTCCACCCCGAGAAGAGCCAGACGCTCGGTCTCGCTCTGCTCGCCAATTTCCTGAGGTGGACGCCATGATCCTGTTCCCGGCCATCGACCTGAAGGAAGGCAAGTGCGTGCGCCTGCAGCAGGGCGACATGGCACGCGCCACCATCTTCAACCACGATCCCGCCCAGCAGGCCGGGCTCTTCGAATCGCAGGGCTTCCGCTATCTGCACATCGTCGATCTCGACGGCGCCTTCGCCGGCAAGCCGGTGAACGGCGAAGCGGTGGACCGCATTCTCGAATCCGTGGCAATGCCGGTGCAGCTCGGCGGCGGCATACGCGACATGGCGACCGTCGAGGGCTGGCTGTCCAAGGGTGTCACGCGTGTCATCCTCGGCACCGCGGCGGTCCGCGATCCCGAATTCGTCAAGAACGCGGCGATGCACCATCCCGGCCGCGTCGCCGTCGGCCTCGATGCCAGGGATGGCCGCGTCGCCGTGCAAGGCTGGGCCGAGAGCTCGGACCTTGAGGCGCTGGAACTCGCCAAGCGCTTCGAGGATGTCGGCGTCGCCGCCATCATCTATACCGACATCGCCCGCGACGGCCTGCTCAAGGGCCTCAATCTCGAGGCCACCATCGCGCTTGCGGAGGGCGTGTCGATCCCGGTGATCGCCTCCGGCGGCCTGGCCTCGCTCGATGATGTGCGTGCGCTGCTTGAACCCCGCGCCGCCGGGCTGGAAGGCGCCATCACCGGGCGTGCGCTCTATGACGGCCGGCTCGACGCCCGCGCAGCTCTGTCGCTGATCGCCGGGCTGCCGCTATGAGCGAGAATGAGATGGTGCAGGAATCTCGGCTTAAAGTGCGCGTCATACCGTGCCTCGACGTCAAGGACGGCCGAGTCGTCAAGGGCGTGCGCTTCGTCGATCTGCGCGACGCCGGCGATCCGGTGGAGGCGGCGAAGGCCTATGATGCCGCCGGCGCCGATGAACTCTGCTTCCTCGACATCACCGCCAGCCATGAGGCGCGCGGCACGCTGATCGATGTCGTCAGCCGCACCGCCGAGCAATGCTTCATGCCGCTCACTGTCGGCGGCGGGGTGCGCACGGTGGAGGACATCCGCGCGCTGCTGAACGCCGGTGCCGACAAGGTCTCGATCAACACCGCCGCTGTCTCCAATCGGCAGTTCGTGCGCGAGGCGGCGGAAAAGTTCGGCGAGCAGTGCATCGTCGTCGCCATCGATGCCAAGAAGGTCTCCGCGCCAGGCGAAGAAGACCGCTGGGAGATCTTCACCCATGGCGGGCGTAACCGCACCGGCCTCGATGCGGTGGAGTATGCCCGCGAAGTGGTGGCGCTCGGCGCCGGCGAGATCCTGCTGACCTCGATGGACCGCGACGGCACCGGCGAGGGCTTCGACCTCGCTTTGACCCGCGCCATATCCGACGCCGTGCCGGTGCCGGTGATCGCCTCCGGCGGCGTCGGCACGCTCGATCATCTGGTGGATGGCATCAGGGAAGGCCGCGCCTCGGCGGTGCTTGCCGCCTCGATCTTCCATTTCGGCACCTTCACCGTTGGTGCCGCCAAGCAGCGCCTCGCCGAGGCCGGCCTGCCGGTGCGCCGCAGCGTCGAGGCCGGCCGATGAGCAAATCGCGTTTCACCCTCGACGATCTGGCGGCCTCCATTGCCGCCCGCGCGAGCGGCGGAGGCAAGCCGTCCTATACGCGCAGCCTGCTCGACAAGGGCGTTGCCAAATGCGCCCAGAAGCTCGGCGAGGAGGCGGTTGAGACCGCGCTCGCCGCGGTCGCCGGCGACAGCAAGGCGGTCGTCGGGGAAGCTGCCGACCTGCTTTTCCACCTGCTGGTGGTGCTGAAAGCAAGGGACATACCGCTTGACGAGGTTTATGCCGAATTGGCACGGCGCACAGCGCAATCCGGCATTGAGGAAAAGGCATCGCGCCCGGCGGGCTGAACCTCCTATATTGTCGTGCTGAGCCGGCTGCGCATGGCGGAAAATCGTGGTATACGGTCGACCAACGCCGGGCAACTCCAAGACCCGGGCGATCGGGTGAGGACTGCGCTTATGGAGATGAAGGTCGATCCGGGGCTGTCGCCCTTTCGCAATTTCACGCGCGAGGAATGGGCGGCGTTGCGTGCCGACACGCCGCAGCCGCTGCGCGACGACGAGATTGCGCGCCTGCAGGGTCTCAATGACCGGCTTCATATCGCCGAAGTCGTCGAGATCTATCTGCCGCTCTCGCGCCTGCTGTCGATCTATGTCGGTGCCGAGCAGCGTCTCTATCGACAGATGCAGAAATTCCTCGGCCCCGAGGAAGGCGGCAAGATGCCCTACATCATCGGCGTCGCCGGCTCGGTCGCGGTCGGCAAGTCGACCACCTCGCGCGTGCTCCAGGCGCTGCTGGCCCGCTGGCCGAACACGCCGAAAGTGTCGCTGGTGACGACGGACGGCTTCCTGCTGCCCAATGCGGTGCTGGAACGCGAAGGCCTGATGAGCCGCAAGGGCTTTCCCGAGAGCTACGACGTTCCGACGCTGCTGCGCTTTCTCACCGATGTGAAGGCCGGGCGCCGCCCGGTGCGCGGCCCGGTCTATAGCCACTTCAATTACGACGTGATGCCCAACGAGACGGTCGAGGTCGACCAGCCCGACATCCTTATTGTCGAGGGGCTGAACGTGCTGCAGACCAGCCGCCCGCCCAAGGACGGCAAGGGCATACCGTTCGTCTCCGACTTCTTCGACTTCAAGATTTATATCGATGCCGACGAGGCGATCCTCGAGCGCTGGTATGTCGAGCGCTTCATGCGGCTGCGCGAGACCGCGTTCCGCGACCCCAAAGCTTATTTCCACCGCTATTCGGGCATCACCGACGAGGAGGCGGACGCCACCGCCAAGTCGATCTGGCGCAGCATCAATCTGGTCAATCTGCGCGAGAACATACTGCCCACCCGCCAGCGTGCCGACCTCATCTTGCACAAGGGCGGCGATCACGAGGTCGAGGCGGTGGCGCTCAGGAAATTGTGAGCGGGCAAATGGCGGCCGCGATCGAGATCGCCCCGGGCTGCCTGTGGTGGTCGGGCTGGCTCGACCGCCTGGGGCAGGAGGCGCTCGTCGCCGAACTGCGCGCGCTGCTCGCCGAGGCACCGCTCTTCACCCCGCGCATGCCGAAGACCGGCAAGGCGTTTTCGGTGCGCATGTCGAATTGCGGTCCGCTCGGCTGGGTTTCGGACGAGACCGGCTATCGCTACCAGGAAACCCACCCGGAAACCGGCCAGCCCTGGCCGCCCATGCCGCCGGTGCTCCGCGAGGCCTGGCGGATGCTGGCCGCCGATGCCCCGGAGGCGGAAGCCTGCCTCATCAACTGGTATGGCGAGGGCGCCCGCATGGGGCTGCACCAGGATCGTGACGAGCTGGAATTCGCCGCCCCGGTTCTGTCGCTTTCTCTCGGTGATACTGCGGTGTTTCGTATCGGCGGCACTTCGCGGCGCGATCCGACCCGTTCCATCCGCCTCGAATCCGGGGATGCCCTGCTGCTCTCCGGCTTGAGCCGGCTCGCCTTTCACGGTGTCGATCGGATCGTGCCCGGCAGCTCGACCTTGCTGAATGGGCCTGGGCGCATCAATTTGACACTACGGCGCGTGCATCCGATTGATCGTGCCCTTGAAAATTGAGGAAACGGCATGTTGAGACTTTTTGCGGGCCTGATGGTCGGGCTCTGCCTCATTTTGCCGGCGCATGCCGCCGATCCGGTCTTCGCCAGGGGCGGCTCGGTTGGCCTGGTGCCGCCCGCCGGCATGATTCCGAGCGAAATGGTGCAGGGCTTCGAGGATCGCGGCGCGCGTGCGTCCATCCTCATCGCCGAAATGCCGCCGCCGGCCTATCAGGAGGTGCGGGACAGCTTTTCCAACGCCGCAGCGCTGGCGAAGCAGGGCGTGACCATCGAGAAGCGCCGCGATGTCGAGCTCGCTGGCGGCGTCAAGGGCCAGCTGCTCTCCGGCTTCCAGAGCGTTGGCACATTGGCGCTGCGCAAATGGATCCTGCTGGCGGCCGGCGACGGCACCACCGCTCTCGTCACCGCGCAGCTTCCCGACGAGGCGAGCGCACGCTATCCGGACGCGGCCATCGAGCAGGCCTTGCTCAGCGTGGTGTTCCGTCCGCCGCCGACCACCGAGGAATTGCTGGCCAAATTGCCCTTCCGTGTCTCGCCGCTGGAAGGCTATCGCATCGTGAAGGTGCTCGGCGGTTCCGCGGTACTGCTGACCAAGGGTCCGAACGATGTGCTTGACGGCGCCGACCAGCCTTATTTCGTCGCCGCTTACGGCATGGGCGACGTGCGCGATGATGAGCGGCCGAGCTTCGCGCGGCGCGCCGTCGCCTCGGTGCCGGGCGTGCGCGAGATCAGGCTGGAGCGTGGCGGCCCGCTGCGCATCGCCGGCCAGCCGGGCTTCGAGATCATCGCCAAGGGCGAGGACGTCAAGACCGGCAAGCCAGTGAAGCTGGCGCAATGGATCAGCTTCGGCCGCAGCGGCTATGTCCGCATGATCGGCGTCGCCGCCGCCGAGGGCTTCGACACCGACTTCACAGCCATGCGGGCGCTGCGCGACGGCGTCGAGCCGAGATAAGACGGTTAGGTCGCTTCAGAGCCTGACCGAAAACTTCCAGAATGACCGTCATCCCCGGCCTTGTGCCGGGGATCTCGATCCCGGACAGCGCGTCAGAGGCCGAGATGGCCGGCACAAGGCCGGCCATGACAGGGGAAATGGACCGCTCACCTGCCCGTCGTCGAATTTTGAGTCAGGCTCTCAAGCCGCGTCCGTCTTGTCCGCGGAAGCCTCGGGCGCGGCCTTCGGGCCGCCTTTGGCGACGCCGACCAGCGCCGGCCGCAGCACGCGCCCGCCAATGGTGTAGCCGGGCTGCACCACCTGCACGATGGTGCCCGACGGTACCTCGGGGTTAGGCACCTCGAACATTGCCTGGTGCAGGTTCGGATCGAACTTGGTGCCCTCGGCCTCAATCTTGGCGACGCCGTGCTTGGTCAGCGTCTGCGTCAGCGCCCGGGACGTCAGGTCGATACCGTCCAGCACCGTCTTCAGCGTGCCATCGGCGGTCTCGCGCGCATCGGCGTCGATGGCACCGAGCGCCCGCTCGAAATCATCGGCGACGGTCAGCACGTCGCGGGCGAAATTGGCGATGCCATAGACCTTGGCGTCAGCCACTTCGCGCTCGGCGCGGCGGCGCACATTGTCGGCCTCGGCGAAGGCGCGCAGGAACTTGTCCTTCAGGCTCGCCACTTCCGCGTCGAGCCGCTCTTTCTCGGCGAGCAGCGCGCTGATGGCGTCCTCGGCGGTCGGCTCGGCCTCTTCCGAGGCCGCCGCGTTGGCAGCGATATCAGCCTCTTCCGCCGGATTGCGGTTGTCGTCGCTCATCGGAACCTCATTGGAAAATTGTTGCGGTGACCCGGTCGGGGTTCTCGCCGCACGCCCGCCATATCGGGTCAGGTTGAGGAAAAATCAAGCTGCATCGGCGCCCGGGTCGCCCAGAACGCGGCTGACGACGCGGGCGGTGAAGTCCACCATAGGTACGATACGGGCATAATTCAGCCGCGTCGGCCCGATGACGCCGAGCACGCCGACCACTCGTCCCTGCCCGTCGCGATAGGGCGCGACGATGGTGGAGGAGCCGGACAGCGAGAACAGCTTGTTCTCCGAGCCGATGAAGATGCGCAGCGCCTGCGCCTCCTCGGCGCGGCCCAGCAATTCCGCCACTTCCTGCTTGGATTCGAGGTCGTCGAACAAAAGGCGGATGCGCTCCAGATCCTCGATCGCCCTGAGGTCGTGCAGCAGCTTGGCCTGTCCGCGCACGATCAGCCGGCGCTCCGCCTTGTCGCCGCCGGACCAGCTGGCGAGCCCCGCCGCGACCACACGCGCGGTGATCTCGTCGAGTTCAGCGCGATGGGCGGCGAGCACCTTGTCCACCTCGGTCCGCAGATCCTCCAGCGTGCGCCCGCGGGTGCGGGCATTGAGGAAATTGGTTGCCTCCATCAGCGCCGAGGCCGGCAGGCCGGGCGGCAGCGGTACCAGCCGGTTCTCCACCTCGCCATCTTCGGCTACCAGGATCAGCAGCGCGCGTGAGGGATCGAGCGGCACGAACTCGATATGCTTGAGACGCACGTCGGTCTTGGTGGCGGTGACGACGCCCGCCCCGCGCGACAGGCCGGAGAGCATCGCCGAGGCTTCCGCCAGCACGCCGTCCACGGTCTTGCCGCGGGCGGCGGCGCGCACCTGCGCCTCGATGGAATTGCGCTCATCCTCGGCGATGTCGCCGATCTCCAGCAGCGCGTCGACGAAGAAGCGCAGGCCGCGTTCGGTCGGCAGCCGGCCGGCGCTGGTGTGCGGCGCGAAGATGAGGCCGGCAGCCTCCAGGTCCGCCATCACGTTGCGCACCGATGCCGGCGACAGCGTCATCGGGATGATGCGCGAGATGTTGCGCGACCCTGCCGGCTCCCCGGTGGCGAGATAGGTCTCGACGATCTGCCGGAAGATTTCTCGTGAACGTTCGTCGAGCCGGGCGAGCTCCGGGGCGCGCGCGGCGATTAGGGGGTCGAGAGCCATGATTCAGGCCGCCTTTCGATCTCCTCTATATTCGGCCAATGCGGCGGCGGTTCAAGCTGCCATTCCAAACGTCCTCAACCCTCGGTGCCGAGCAGCCGCAAGCCGGCAACAGCGACCACGATCATGGCGATGCAGGCAAGCCGCGCCGGGGATAGCGAGTCGCCGAACAATACGACGCCGAGCAGCGTGATGCCGGCCGAGCCGATACCGGTCCAGATGGCATAGGCAATGCCGGCCGGCAGCTCGCGCATGGCCAGGGTCAGCAGGAACACGCTGGCGAGCGCCGCGACGACACCGATGACGCTCGGCCCCAGCCGGGTCCAGCCCTCGGCATATTTGAGCGCCAGTGCCATCACGATCTCGACGATGCTGGCCAGCGCCAGGAACACCCAGGCCATCGACCCCTCCTTGCTTGGTTCGGCGCCACTATCGATTTATCATATGCTTCAAACAATTAGGCACCTTCAGGTAACCATGAAGCCAGCACCTGCGAGCCCATCGCCTCTGGACAACGACGCGCTCGTCCCGCCGCGGACCGGGAATGTCTATGACGCCAATTGCACCGCTCGCCATGCGCTGGAGCTGATCTCCGGCAAATGGGCGATGCTGATCCTTCCGGCGCTGGCCGACGGGCCGGTGCGCAATGGCGAACTGCTCCGCCGCATCGGCGGTATCTCGCAGAAGATGCTGACCCAGACGCTGAAGGAGCTGGAGCGCAACGGGCTGGTGATTCGCTGCGATCTCCAGATCATGCCGCTGCATGTCGAATATGAGCTGAGCCCGCTCGGCGCTTCGCTGAGCGATGCGCTCGTGGTGCTCGACCGCTGGGCCGAGCGGCACGGCGACGAGCTGGACGCTGCCCGCGAGCGCTTTGATGCCGGACCAAATCCCGGGTAACGCGCACCCGGCCAGCTTCCACGACTTGCGCCCCTTGCGGCCCACCTTGCGACGCACGTACAAGGGCAGCCGAACAACAAGGAGAAAAGCCATGCGCCCGTCCCGCCGTGCCGCCGACGAGATGCGCGCCGTCAGCTTCGAGCGCGGCGTGCTGCGCCATGCCGAGGGCTCGTGCCTGGTCAAGTTCGGCGAGACCCATGTGCTGGTCGCAGCGACGCTGGAAGAGCGCCTGCCGCCATGGCTGAAGGGCCAGGGCCGCGGCTGGGTGACGGCCGAATACGGCATGCTGCCGCGCGCCACCCATGAGCGTACCCGCCGCGAAGTCACCGCCGGCAAGCCGTCCGGCCGCACCCAGGAGATCCAGCGGCTGATCGGCCGTTCGCTCCGCGCGGTGGTGGACCTGGAGAAGCTCGGCGAGCGCCAGATCACGGTGGATTGCGACGTCATCCAGGCCGATGGCGGCACCCGCACCGCCTCCGTGACCGGTGCCTGGATCGCGCTGCACGATTGCCTCAGCTGGATGAAGGCACGCGGCATGATCCCGGCGCTGCCGCTGCGCGACAATCTTGCCGCCGTCTCCTGCGGCATCGTCGAGGGCGAAGCCCGGCTCGATCTCGACTACGCCGAGGATTCGCAGGCTGAGACCGACGTGAACTTCGTCATGACCGGCTCCGGCGGCTTCGTCGAGGTGCAGGGCACCGCGGAGAAGACGCCCTTCACCGAGGAAGAGTTCAACACCATGCTCGGCCTCGCCCGCAAGGGTGTCGGCAAGCTGGTAGATCTGCAGAAGCTGGCGGTGGCCTGAGCATGGGCGAGCACCGCCGTCTCCAGGGCAAGGTCGTCATCGCGACCCACAATCCCGGCAAGCTCGAGGAGATGCGTGGCCTGCTCGCGCCTTATGGCGTCGATGCGGTGTCCGCTGGCGAGCTCGATCTGCCGGAGCCGGACGAGACCGGGCTCACTTTCGCCGAGAACGCCCGCATCAAGGCCAATTCCGCCGCGCGGCTGGCGGGATTGCCGGCATTCGCCGACGATTCCGGTCTCTGCGTCGATGCGCTCGGTGGTGCCCCCGGCCTGCTCACCGCGCGCTGGGCGGGACCGGAGAAGGACTTTGCCGCGGCCATGGCCAAGGTCGAGGAAGGCTTGAGGGAAGCTGAAGGGACGCTTCCCGAGCAGCGCCGCGCTTACTTCATCTCCGCGCTCTGCCTTGCCTGGCCGGACGGCCATGCGGAGGATTTCGAGGGCGTGGTCGAAGGCACGCTGGTCTGGCCGCCGCGCGGTCCGGCTGGTTTCGGCTATGACCCGATGTTCCAGCCGGATGGGCAACCTGAAAACAATCCGCGTACCTTCGGCGAGATGACCGGCGCCGAGAAGCACGGATTGCCGCCGCTCGGCCGTGGCCTGTCGCACCGTGCCCGGGCCTTCATGGCGCTGGCCGAAGCCTGCCTCGGGGCGGACTTCCCGGAGGCCGATATTGGCTGATGCGATGACGTTGGAACGGCCGCCTTCAAGCCCGCCGCCGCCGCTCGATCCCGGCTTCGGCGTCTATGTGCATTGGCCGTTCTGCCTCGCCAAATGCCCCTATTGCGACTTCAATTCGCATGTCCGGCATTCCCCGCCCGACCAGGCGCGCTTCATCGCCGCCTTCAGGGCGGAGATCGCCAATGTGCGCGAGCGTATCGGCCAGCGCCGCACCGCCAGCGTGTTCTTCGGCGGCGGCACGCCCTCGTTGATGGAGCCGGCGACGGTCGGCGCGATACTCGATGCCGTCAATGAGGCCTGGCCGCTCGATGCCCGTGCCGAGGTGACGCTGGAGGCCAATCCCACCAGTGTCGAGGCCGGCCGCTTCCGCGGCTACCGCGCTGCCGGCGTCAACCGCGTCTCGCTCGGCGTGCAGGCGCTGGACGATGCCTCGCTGAAATCGCTGGGCCGCATGCATACCGCCGACGAGGCGCTGGCCGCGGTGGCGGTGGCGCGCGGCGCGTTCGAGCGGGTCTCGTTCGACCTGATCTATGCCCGCCCGAACCAGACGCCGGATGCGTGGCGCGCCGAGTTGCTGAAAGCGATCTCGGAAGGCTGCGAGCATCTCTCGCTCTACCAGCTCACCATCGAGGAGGGCACGCCCTTCGAGATGCTGTTCCGCGCCGGCAAGCTGAAGATTCCGGACGAAGACGTCGCCCGCGCGCTGTGGGACGTGACGCAGGAGACCACCCGCGAGGCCGGGCTGCCAGCCTATGAGATCTCCAACCACGCCCGTCCCGGCGCCGAGAGCCGGCATAACCTTGTTTATTGGCGCTATGGCGAATATGCCGGCATCGGCCCCGGCGCCCATGGCCGGCTCGATACCCCGGAGGGTCGCCGCGCCACCGCGGTGGAGCGCGGCCCGGAGGCCTGGCTCGGCCTGGTCGAAGCGCAGGGCCACGGCATCATCGTCGATGAGGGGCTGAGCCGGATGGAGCAGTCCGACGAGTATCTGCTGATGGGCCTGCGCCTCGCGGAGGGCATCGACCGCCACCGCTTCGCCCGGCTCTCGGGCCGCGATTTCGAGCCGGCTCGCGTCGCCGCGCTGCTGGCGGAGCGCATGATCGAGGAACTCCCCGACGGCCGCCTGCGCGTTACCCCGCAGGGCTTCCCGGTGCTCGACGCCATCGTCGCCGATCTGGCGGCTTAGTTTCCGAGTGTCATCCCGGCCGGAGGCGAAGCCGTAGAGCCGGGATCGCATGAAGTCCCGCGCATCACCTTCCTACGATCCCGGATATTGCCTGCGGCAATTCCGGGATGACGACATATGGGGAATCTAGAGCCCCGCCCCGGCACCAAAGCTCCTTGGCGCCGGCTCCAGCACGCGGGCGCCGCCGGGCTGCAGCTGCATGATGGCGAGGCCGCGCTGGTTGGTGCCGTCGCTCTTGAAGCGGAAGATGCCGTCGACGCCCGAGAAGCCTGCCGGGCTCTGGATCGCCTGGTCGGTGATGCCCATCGGGCCCTGAGACTTCACGATTGCTACCATCAGCGACACCGCATCGTGCGCCAGCGCCGCTGTGCGCGCCGGCTCGCGGCCATAGCGCGTGCGGTAGCGCTGGGCGAAGGCGCGGAAGCCGGCGGGATCCGGCGCCGCATAGATGCCGCCCGAGAGCGAGGGCGAGGCGGCCATCCTCGGGTCGTCCCACAGTCCGGTGCCCATCAGCTGCATGCGCTTGAGATCGACCCCGGCCGCGGTAAGCGCTTGCGCCAGCTGCGGCACCACGTCCGCGGCGTCGGGCAGGAAGACGGCATCCGCGGCCTGCGCCGCCGCGGCGAGGCGGCGCGCGGCATCGGCATAATTCGGCTTGTCGGTGGCGTAGCGCTCGATGCCGACGATGCGCCCGCCGGCCGCCGGTACCGCCTCGCGGAAGGCGGCCTCCACCACCGAGCCGTAGGCGTTTTCCGGCAGCAGCGCGATGAAGGAACGCTTGCCGCGGGCGGCGGCGAAGCGCACCACGCGCTCGACATCGGTCTCGGGGAGGAAGCTGAGCAGATAGACTCCCTGCGTCGCCACATTGGTGTCGGTGGAGAAGCCGACCAGCGGCAGGCTGCGCGAGCGTGCCACCTGCCCCGCCGCGGCGACGGTGTGGGCGAACAGCGGCCCGATGATCGCCCGGGCGCCCTCGTCCACCGCCTGCTGGGCTGCGGCCTGCGCGCCCTGTGAATTGCCGCCGTCATCCTTGACGATGATCCGTATGTCGGCGCCGCCGCTCTCTTCCATCGCCATCTCGGCGGCATTGCGCAGCGCCTGCGCCGCCAGGGCGGCATTGCCGGAAGCGCCGAGCGGCAGGATCAGCGTGACCGGGGTGCTCCCGGTGCCAATGACATTGGCCGGCTGCTGCTGCGCGAGCGGCTGCTCCGGTGGCAAGGCCGCGGTGGGCGGCGCATCGGAAACGCCGCCGCCGCAGGCCGCGAGCAGCGTGCACGCAATCGCCAGCGCACCGCCGCGCAGCGTGCGACCGAAGGACGGAAGACCGAATATGCTCATCGCCAATGCCTGCCTGCGCCTTCGGCACCTCTGCCCTTTTAGGCTGCCGCGCGCCGTGATGCCACCTCGCAGCTGCGCCGGATTCTTAAAATTTGCCGACATATCCACCCGTTCCGCATCCTG
The DNA here is from genome assembly GCF_012971745.1 of Starkeya sp. ORNL1. NCBI lineage: Bacteria > Pseudomonadati > Pseudomonadota > Alphaproteobacteria > Hyphomicrobiales > Xanthobacteraceae > Starkeya > Starkeya sp. ORNL1. Next base: position 3,912,474 of record NZ_CP048834.1, on the reverse strand, counting down.
GCGGCACATGACGGCAGCGTTGAGGGGCCTTACAGTGACGGCATCATGAAAGACCCTGCGTCCCCGCCACGCTCCCGCATCTTCCGCCTCGCCGGGCAAGCCCTCCCCGCACCTCGCCTGCAACCGGGCCTGCACGTGGTGGCGACGCCGATCGGCAATCTCGGCGATGTCACGGTGCGCGCGCTGGAGACGCTGGCCGGCGCCGATCTCGTCGCCTGCGAGGACACCCGCATCACCCACCGGCTGATGGAGCGTTACGGCATCGAGACGCCGCTGACCGCCTATCACGACCATAATGCCGAGAGCGCCCGCCCACGGCTGCTGGCCCTGCTCGCCGATGGCGGCACGCTGGCGCTGGTGTCGGATGCCGGCACGCCTTTGGTGTCCGATCCCGGCTTCAAGCTGGTGCGCGCGGCGATCGAGGCCGGGCATCGCGTGGTGCCGATTCCCGGCGCCTCGGCCAGCCTCGCCGCCCTGGTGGCGGCGGGACTGCCGACCGACCGCTTCTTCTTCGAGGGCTTCCTGCCGGCGAAGGGCGGCGCCCGCCGCAGCCGCATCGCCGAATTGCGCGGGCTCGACGCCACGCTGGTGCTCTATGAGACCGGCCCGCGCCTGGCGGAAAGCCTCGCCGATCTCGCCGCCGGCCTTGGTTCCCGCGCTGCCGCGGTGTGCCGCGAACTGACCAAGACCTTCGAGGAGATCAGGCGTGGCCCGCTCGATGCGCTGGCGGCGCATTATGACGAGGCGGGCGCGCCGAAAGGCGAGATCGTGCTGGTGGTCAGCGGCCCGACCGAGGAGGAGGCGAGTGACGCCGACGTCGAGGAGGCGCTGCGCCGCGCGCTGGCAACGCTCTCGCTGAAGGACGCGGCGAGCGCGGTCGCCGCCGCCACCGGCCGGCCGCGGCGCGAAATCTATGCCCTCGCGCTTACTTTGGAGCGCACGAGTGGTGACTGAAGCCCGCCGCGCCGCCTTCACCCGCGGAGTCGATGCCGAAGCCACCGCCTCGGCGCTGCTGGTTTCCAAGGGCTTCAGCATCGTGGCGACGCGGGTGCGCACGCCGCGCGGCGAGATCGATTTGGTGGCGCGGTGCGAATCGCTGCTGCTGTTCGTCGAGGTGAAGGCCCGCGCCCGCATCGACACCGCCGCCGAATCCATCCTGCCGAGGCAAAGGCGGCGCATTGTGGAAGCGGCGGAGATTTTCCTCGCCCGGCATCCCGAATATGCCGGTCTCGACATGCGGCTCGACGTGGTGCTGGTCGCGCCTGGTCGTCCCCCGGTGCACCTAGCCGGTGCGTTCGAGGCGGAATGAGCGGCAACGGCTTGCCATGGCGCTTCGCATCACGAGCCATTAATTACGACGAACATCCGCCGCACGATTTTCCGAGAGCTGACGCGCCATGAGCCTGAACGTCGCCGTCCAGATGGACCCGATCGACCGCATCAATATTGCCGGCGATTCGACCTTCGCGATGCTGCTGGAAGCGCAGGCCCGCGGCCACACGCTTTCCTATTATACCACCGATCGCCTCGCCATGCGCGACGGCAACGTCTTCGCCACCGTCGAGCCGCTTCAGGTGCGTGACGTCAAGGGGGACCATTTCACCCTCGGCGCACCCGAGCGCGTGGCGCTGGAGACGTTCGACGTAATCCTGATGCGGCAGGATCCGCCGTTCGACATGAACTATGTCACCGCGACGCATCTCTTGGAGCGCGTGCATCCGAAGACCCTGGTGGTGAATGATCCCATCCATGTGCGCAACGCGCCGGAGAAGATCTTCGTCACCGAATTCCCTGATCTGATGCCGCCGACGCTGATCACCCGCGACCTCCAGGAGATCAAGGCATTCCGTGACGAGCAGGGCGATATCGTCGCCAAGCCGCTCTATGGCAATGGCGGCGCTGCGGTGTTCCGCCTCACCCGCGACGACCTCAATTTCGGCTCGCTCTATGACCTGTTCGCCACCACCTTCCGCGAACCCTGGGTGATCCAGCGCTTCCTCCCGGAGGTGAAGGCCGGCGACAAGCGCATCATCCTGGTCGACGGCATCTTTGCCGGCGCGGTGAACCGGGTGCCGAGCGAGGGCGATCTGCGCTCCAACATGGTGCGCGGCGGCGCGGCGCGGGAGACCGACCTGACATCGCGCGAGCGCGAGATCTGCGAGCGGCTCGGGCCCTCGCTGCGTGAAAAGGGGCTGCTCTTCACCGGCATCGATGTGATCGACGGCAATCTTACCGAGATCAACGTCACCTCGCCGACCGGCATCCGCGCCATCCGCCGGCTCGGCGGGCCGGACATCGCGGCGCTGATCTGGGACGCCATCGAGGCGAAGCGCGGCTGAAGTTCTGGGCTGAAACGCAAAAACGCCGCCGCCCGGCCGGGCAGCGGCGCCATTTTATTGCGGACCGGCAGCGGCGTCAGTGGACGCTGACCGTCTCCAGCTCGTTCTGCATCGCGCTCGCCAGCGCCGCCTCGCGGCTGTCGGTGAGCATGATCGGGGTGCCGTCGGCAGCGTGCAGCGTGAAAAGCTCGAGGCCGGGCGCGATATGCGGCGCCTGCGGGAACATCTCGGCTACGTCTTCCGAGCGGATCGAGCGCACATAGGCGATCTTGCCGCCGCCGAGGCTCGCAAATGCCTCCTCCGAAAGGGGAGCCGGCGCTGCGCCGACACTGCTGGTGACTTCGAATTCATTTCTCATGGTCCGCGACTCCTTGTGTAGCGGTCGAGACCGGTTGGTGCACCCTCACTCATCGGTCGCAATGACGATACGCTTGACGACCCGTTCCGGTTCCGGCCGTGCCAGGTCCACTGACAGCAGCCCGTTACGGAGATCGGCGCCCAGCACCTGCATCCCGTCGGCCAGCACGAAAGTCCGCTGGAACTGGCGGGCGGCGATGCCGCGATGGAGGTAGGTGCGGCCCGGTTCCTCGGCCTGACGGCCACGGATCACCAGCTCCTTCTCCTCCAGCGTCACCTCCAGCTGCTCGCGGGTGAAGCCCGCGACGGCCAAGGTGATGCGCAGCCGCTCCGGTTGCCCGGCCGCGGCAATGCGTTCGACATTGTAGGGCGGATAGCCGTCCGAGCCTTTGACAACCCGGTCGAGCGCCCGCTCGACCTCGTCAAAGCCGAGCAGAAAGGGGCTCGACAGCGAGGGTATACGCGACATGGTCCCAAAGTCCTTGTGAAGCGACTTTGCATTTCCGGGGCCCTTGGGAGGCACCCCTTCGCATCAGGATATGGGTATCGCAGAGGTCCGCGCAAGTTGGGTCGCCCCTGCGGCCGGCGCAGGGCTCGCAGGTCAGGGGCGCGTATTACGCAGCGTGGCGTTCGGCATTGACGCCGAAATGCTCCACGTAGCGCGGATTGATGCGCTCGATCGGCAGCACAATGAAGACGTCGGTGGTGCCGAACTGGCGGTCGATCACCGCGCCCTGGCCGATCTGCGCTCCGAGGCGCAAATAGCCCTTGATGAGCGGCGGCAATTCGTGGAGCGCGGCCTTGACGTCGATCGCCTCCTTGGCGAGCCGATCCATCCTTGTGCCCCGCCCTGGCAGCGCCGGGGCGCTCCATTCCGCGTCGGTCGGGGCATAATGGTGCAGGAAGGCGAGCGGGCGGGCGAGCGCGTCCGGATCGACACCCTCGAGGCTGGCGCAGCCGAACATCACGTCGATGCCGTGGTGGCGGGCATAGGCCCATACTCCGGCCCACAACAGTTCCACCGTGCGCTTGGTGCGGTAGGGGGCAAGCACGCAGGAGCGGCCCAGCTCCATGAAGCGGCGGCCGGCGTGGCGCGCCAGCATCGGGCCGATATCGAACTCGTCAGCCGTGTAGAAGCCGCCATGCCGCGCGGCGATGTCATGGCGCAGCAGGCGGTAGGTGCCGACTACCTTGGGCTCGTAGCGGCCGAGCACGACGCGGCCGGCATCATGGTCCAGCACCAGTACATGGTCGCAAATGGCGTCGAAGGCATCGAAGTCGCGTCGCGCCAGGCGCGCTGCCGCGGCCGGCGTCGCCGACATCTCCTCGTAGAACACCTCGTAGCGCAGCCGCTGGGCGCGGCGCACTTCGGCGGCGGTGCGGGCGAGGCGGACCTCCAGCGAGCCGATGCGGCCGAGCGTGAGCGGCCCGCCGGGCGTGCGGCTCTCGCGGTGGCGCACCCCGGAATAGGAGCGCAGCGCCGGGATGATGCGGGCCGGCTTGAAGCCGTCGGCAAACTTGCCGGCGAGCTTCGGGCCGAGCTTGTTCGGGCGGAACACCAGCGGCGCCAGCACCGGATTGGCGAGCATCTGGCGCATCAGCTTGGCGGCGGGTCCGGACGAACGCATGGCCGGCGGCGGCACGTCTATTGTATCGCCGGCTAAGTGTTGATCCATGACCGCGCCCTTCAGAACTGCTGCTGTCCTATGAACCCGCAAAGAATCATATTTGTCCGACGCGTATGTGACACCGGAAAACTTGTCCGCAACGCAGTTTGGGCGAGAAATACATCGCGTACCCGGCGGTCGGTCCACACTGTCACATTCTGCGCCGCATTGCCACGGCCCGCGATGCCACAAGCCGGCGATGCATGAAACAGCTTAGCCGTGCCAAGCGCCGAATCGCATGATGCTGATAGCTATATAATTATATTCTCCGGGCCCGGCGCCCGGGCCAGCCCTCACGCCGCGGCCATCATCCGGTCGGCGCTGGCGCGATAGGCGAGGGCTTCGGCGAGATAGGGACGACCGAGCGATTCCGCCCCGGCGAGATCGGCGAGGGTGCGTGCCACCCGCAGCACGCGGTGATAGCCGCGGGCCGAAAGGTGCATGATCCGCGCCGCCTCGGTCAGCAGCCGGGTGCCTGCCTCGTCCGGCGATGCGATCTCCTCCAGCATCGGCCCGGAGGCCTGGGCATTGGTGGAAAGGTCCGGGCGGCCGAGCGCGGTGAAGCGTTCCTGCTGCAGCTGGCGCGCCTGTGCCACCCGCGCGGCGACGCTTGCGCTGCTCTCGGAAGGTGCGCGGCGCACCAGGTCGCTCGCCGCGACCCCCGGCACCTGGAGATGCAGGTCGATGCGGTCGAGGAACGGCCCGGAGAGCCGCGCCTGATACTCGCTGGCGCACCGCGCGCCGCGCCGGCAGGAAAAGCCCGGCTCGCCGGCCCGCCCGCAGCGGCACGGATTCATCGCCGCCACCAGCTGGAAGCGCGCGGGATAGGCCACGCGGTGGTTGGCGCGGGCGATCACGGCTTCGCCGGCCTCCAGAGGCTGGCGCAGCGAATCCAGCACGGCGGGCTGGAATTCCGGCAATTCGTCTAGGAACAGCACGCCATTATGCGCCAGCGAGACCTCGCCGGGCTTGGCCCTTATCCCGCCGCCGACCATTGCCGCCATGCTGGCGGAATGGTGCGGGGCACGGAATGGCCGTCGGCTGGTCAAGGCGCCGCCGTGCAGCGTGCCGGCGACCGACGCGATCATCGAGACTTCGAGCAACTCGGCTGGGGAGAGCGGCGGCAGGATCGAGGGCAGGCGCTGCGCCAGCATCGACTTGCCGGCCCCGGGCGGACCGATGAAGAGGAGATTGTGGCGCCCGGCCGCGGCGATCTCCAAAGCGCGCCGCGCGGTCTCCTGGCCCCGGACGTCGGCGAGGTCGGGCAGGGCAGGGCCCTCGCCTTCGATCCGCGGCACCGGGCGGGACAGGATCTGCCTCCCGGAGAAATGATTGACCAGCTGGATCAGCGAGGTCGGTGCCAGCACCGGCATGTCGGGGCTGGCCCAGGCCGCTTCCGCGCCGCAGGCCGCCGGGCAGATCAGGCCGTGGCCGCGTGCATTGGCGCCGATTGCCGCCGGCAGCACGCCGGCCACCGGGGCGAGCTCGCCGTCGAGGGCCAGTTCACCGACCACGGTGAAGCCGTGGAGCGCGTCCGCCGGTATGGCGCCGATCGCCGCCATCAGCCCGAGCGCGATCGGCAAATCGTAATGGCTGCCTTCCTTCGGCAGGTCGGCGGGGGCGAGATTGACAGTGATGCGCTTGGCCGGCAGCGCGAGGCCGGAGGCGATCAGCGCCGCGCGCACCCGCTCCTTGGCCTCCGTCACCGCCTTGTCGGCAAGGCCGACGAGGTTGAAGGCGGGTAGGCCTGAGGTCACCTGCACCTGCACGTCGACCGGCCGGGCCTCGACACCCTCGAACGCCACCGTCGCCACACGCTGCACCATCGACGCCCCCCGGCGATCTCGCCTGCCCCCCGTTACCGCAGCGTCCGGGAACGCCCCGGATCTGTCAAGAACATATTGCGAACATCGAGGTTTGGGGCGCTCGATAGAATTCTTCTATCATGAGACGAAACCACTGAATTGATTCTGTTTTCCAAAAGGATCAATGTTCCGCTTGGAAAACTTTAAAAGAAGGCCGGAGAGAAATGCCGCATTACGAACCCTGGAGCGAGGCCCGCGGGCGCGCGGTGATCGACGAGTTCGTCGGTCTCGAAGGCCCGCTGATGCCGATGCTTCATGCGGTGCAGGAGACCTTCGGCTATGTGCCGGAGGCCGTGGTGCCGATGCTGGCCGAGACGTTGAACGTGTCGCGCGCCGAAGTCCATGGCGTGGTTACGTTTTATCATGATTTCCGGCATGAGCCGGCGGGTCGCCGGGTGCTCAAGCTGTGCCGCGCCGAAGCCTGCCAGGCCGCCGGCGGCGATGCGCTGGCCGAGCATGCCGAGCACAGGCTCGGCTGCCATCTCGGCGAGACCACCGCGGATGGCCGCGTCACCATCGAGCCGATCTATTGCCTCGGCCTGTGCGCCACCGCGCCTTCCGCCATGCTGGACGGCCGCATCGTCGGCCGTCTGACCGAACGGCGCCTCGACGCCCTGATCGCGGAGGCGCAGTCGTGAGCACCCGTATCTACGTTCCCATCGACGCCGCCGCCGTCGCCTGTGGCGCCGACGAGGTCGCTTCCGCCATCGAGGCTGCAGCGCTGGCGCGGAACGTTCCGGTCGAGATCGTGCGCAACGGTTCGCGCGGCATGCTCTGGCTGGAGCCGATGATCGAGGTCGTCACGAGCGAGGGCCGTATCGCCTACGGCCCGGTGAGCGAAGACGATGTCGAGGGCCTGTTCAACGCCGGCTTCCTTGATGGTGGCGCCCACGCGCTGCGCATCGGCAAGCCGGAGGAACATCCCTTCCTCGCCAGGCAGACCCGGCTCACCTTCGCCCGCTGCGGCATCATCGATCCCGCCTCGCTGACGGATTATCGTGCCCATGGCGGCTATAAGGGCCTGGAGCGCGCCATTGCGCTCGGTTCCACCGACATCATCGAGGAAGTCCGCAAGTCCGGCCTGCGCGGCCGCGGCGGCGCAGGCTTTCCGACCGCCATCAAGTGGAAGACGGTGGCGGACACCAAGGGCGACCAGAAATACATCGTCTGCAATGCCGACGAGGGCGATAGTGGCACCTTCGCCGACCGCATGATCATGGAAGGCGACCCCTTCCAGCTGATCGAGGGCATGACCATTGCCGGCGTCGCGGTCGGCGCCACCAAGGGCTATGTCTACACCCGCTCGGAATATCCGCATGCGATTCGCGCGATGGAGAAGGCGATCAAGGTCGCTCGCGCCGCCGGCATGCTGGGCAAGAACATTCTTGGCTCGCCCTACAGCTACGACATGGAAGTGCGCATGGGCGCCGGCGCCTATGTCTGCGGCGAGGAGACGGCGCTGCTCGACAGCCTGGAAGGCAAGCGCGGCGTGGTGCGCGCCAAGCCGCCGCTGCCGGCGCACAAGGGTCTGTTCCAGAAGCCGACCGTCATCAACAATGTGCTCTCGCTCACCGCGATCCCGCACATTCTCGCCGACGGCGCGCAGAAATACGCCGATTTCGGCATGGGTCGCTCGCGCGGCACCATGCCGATCCAGATCGCCGGCAATGTGCGTTATGGCGGCCTGTTCGAGACCGCCTTCGGCATCCCGCTCGGCGAACTCATCAACGACATTGGCGGCGGCACCGCGTCCGGCCGTCCGGTGAAGGCGGCCCAGGTCGGTGGCCCGCTCGGCGCCTATGTGCCGACCTGGCAGTTCGACCTGCCGTTCGATTATGAGGCCTTTGCGGCCAAGGACGCGCTGATCGGCCATGGCGGCATCGTGGTGTTCGATGACCGCGCCGACATGGCCAAGATGGCGCGTTTCGCCATGGAATTCTGCTCGGTCGAGAGCTGCGGCAAGTGCACGCCGTGCCGCATCGGCTCGACCCGCGGCGTCGAGGTCATCGACCGCATCATGGCGAACGAGCAGCGCGAGAAGAACCTCGAGGTGCTCACCGACCTCTGCCACACCATGAAGCTTGGATCTCTTTGCGCGCTCGGGGGTTTCACCCCATATCCGGTGATGAGCGCGCTGACCCACTTCCCTGAAGATTTCGGCGCGACGCCGCGCCTCGAAGCCGCCGAGTGAGAAGGACGCAGCTAGATGTCTCTCGTTCATGAGATCGACTACGGCACGCCAGCGCCGAAGACCGACAAGACGGTGACGCTGACCATTGACGGCGTCGAGATCAGCGTCGCCGAGGGTACCTCCATCATGCGCGCGGCGATGGAGATGGGGACACAGATCCCCAAGCTCTGCGCCACCGACATGCTGGATGCGTTCGGCTCCTGCCGCATCTGCCTCGTCGAGATCGAAGGCCGTGCCGGTACGCCGGCCTCCTGCACCACGCCGGTCGGCCCCGGCATGAAGGTGCACACCCAGACCGAGCGGCTGAAGCAGCTGCGCAAGGGGGTGATGGAGCTCTATATCTCCGACCACCCGCTGGACTGCCTGACCTGCGCCGCCAATGGCGACTGTGAACTGCAGGACATGGCCGGCGCGGTCGGCCTGCGCGAAGTGCGCTACGGCATGGAGGGCGCGAACCACTTCGCCCCGAAGTCCGAGCTGACGCTGCCGAAGGACGAGTCCAACCCCTATTTCACCTATGACCCGGCGAAGTGCATCGTCTGCAATCGCTGCGTCCGCGCCTGCGAGGAAGTCCAGGGCACCTTCGCGCTGACCATTTCCGGCCGTGGCTTCGACAGCCGCGTCTCGGCCGGCCAGTCGGAAGCCTTCCTCACCTCCGAGTGCGTGTCCTGCGGCGCCTGCGTCCAGGCTTGCCCGACCGCGACGCTCGCCGAGAAGAAGCTGATCGAAATCGGCCAGCCCGAGCATTCGGTGGTCACCACCTGCGCCTATTGCGGCGTCGGCTGTACCTTCAAGGCGGAAATGCGCGGCCAGGAAATGGTGCGCATGGTGCCGTGGAAGGACGGCAAGGCCAATCGCGGCCATTCTTGCGTCAAGGGCCGCTTCGCCTGGGGCTATGCGACCCATCAGGATCGCATCACCAAGCCGATGATCCGCGCCAGCATCAATGATCCGTGGCGCGAAGTGTCGTGGGACGAGGCGATTTCCTACACCGCTTCCGAACTGAAGCGCATCCAGGACACCTATGGCCGCAAGGCGGTGGGCGGCATCACCTCCTCGCGTTGTACCAACGAGGAAGCCTATCTCGTCCAGAAGCTGATCCGCGCCGGCTTCGGCACCAACAATGTCGATACCTGCGCCCGTGTCTGCCACTCGCCGACCGGTTACGGCCTGAACCAGGCGTTTGGTACCTCGGCCGGCACCCAGGACTTCGATTCGGTCGAGGACTCGGACGTCATCCTCGTCATCGGCGCCAACCCGACCGACGGCCACCCGGTGTTCGGCTCGCGCATGAAGAAGCGCCTGCGCCAGGGCGCCAAGCTGATCGTGGTCGATCCGCGCCGCATCGATCTGGTGAAGTCGGCCCACATCAAGGCGGACTACCACCTGCCGCTGCAGCCCGGCACCAATGTCGCGGTCGTCACCGCGCTGGCCCATGTCGTCGTCACCGAGGGCCTGGTCAACGAGCAGTACGTGCGCGAGCGCTGCGACTGGGAAGAGTTCCAGGATTGGGCCGAGTTCGTCGCCGAGCCGCGCCACTCGCCGGAAGAAGTCGAGAAGCTCTCCGGCGTGCCGGCCGAGCTGATTCGCGGCGCTGCCCGGCTCTATGCCACCGGCGGCAATGGCGCGATCTATTACGGCCTCGGCGTCACCGAGCACTCGCAGGGCTCCACCACCGTGATGGCGATCGCCAACCTCGCCATGGCGACCGGCAATATCGGCCGCCGCGGCGTCGGCGTGAACCCGCTGCGCGGCCAGAACAATGTGCAGGGCTCGTGCGACATGGGCTCGTTCCCGCACGAACTGCCGGGCTACCGCCACATCTCCGACGACGCCACCCGCGCCACCTTCGAGGCGATGTGGGGCCGCCCGCTCGATGCCGAGCCCGGCCTGCGCATCCCCAACATGCTGGACGCGGCCGTCGACGGCACCTTCAAGGCGATCTACATCCAGGGCGAGGACATCCTGCAGTCCGACCCGGACACCAAGCATGTCTCCGCCGGCCTCGCCGCGATGGAGCTGGTGATCGTGCAGGACCTGTTCCTGAACGAGACCGCGAACTATGCCCACGTCTTCCTGCCGGGCTGCACCTTCCTTGAGAAGGACGGCACCTTCACCAATGCCGAGCGCCGCATCCAGCTGGTTCGCAAGGTGATGGCGCCGAAGAGCACCTATGGCGACTGGGAGGGCACCCAGCTGCTCGCCCGGGCGATCGGCCTCGACTGGAACTACACCCACCCCTCGCAGATCATGGACGAGATCGCCGCGCTCACCCCGAGCTTCGCCGGCGTGTCGTTCAAGAAGCTCGACGAGCTGGGCTCGGTGCAGTGGCCGTGCAACGACGCCAACCCGGAAGGTGTGCCGATCATGCACATCAACGGCTTCGCCCGCGGCAAGGGCAAGTTCGTGGTGACCGAGTATGTGGCGACCGACGAGCGCTCCGGCGCCCGCTTCCCGCTGCTGCTCACCACCGGCCGCATCCTCAGCCACTACAATGTCGGCGCCCAGACCCGCCGCACCGCCAATGTCGCCTGGCATCCGGAGGATCTCCTCGAGATCCATCCGCACGATGCCGAGCAGCGCGGCGTGCGCGATGGCGACTGGGTGCGGATCGACAGCCGCGCCGGCTCGACCACGCTGCGCGCGGAGATCACCGATCGCGTGGCGCCGGGCGTGGTCTACACCACCTTCCACCACCCGACGACGCAGGCCAATGTCGTGACCACCGACTTCTCGGACTGGGCCACCAACTGCCCCGAGTTCAAGGTCACGGCGGTCCAGGTCGCGCGCTCCAACGGTCCGTCGCAGTGGCAGGAAGAGTATGATGCCTTCGCCCGCCAGAGCCGGCGCATCGCCGTCGAAGCGGCGGAGTGATCAGGCGTCGGCCATGATACCGCCCGTCCGGCGCGTTTCCCGCCTTGCCTGCACCGATGGTTTGGTGCAGGCGGGCGAGCGTGCCATCCCCGAGGAAACGCCGGTCGCTCTCGTCCATAATGGCTCGACCTATGCCGTGATGATGGCGACCCCGGCCGACCTCGAGGATTTCGGCGTCGGCTTCAGTCTCACCGAAGGTGTCATCGGCAAGCCCGAGGATGTGCTCTCGCTCGAGACGCTGGAGTTCGACGACGGCGTCGAGATCCGCATGTGGCTGGACGAGGAGCGAGCCGGCCAGATGGTGGCGCGTCGCCGTCAGATCGCCGGCCCCACTGGCTGCGGCCTGTGCGGCGTCGAAAGCCTGGAGCTCGCGGTGAAGCCGGCCCGGCAGGTCGGTGAGGGGCGCAGCTTCACGTCCACCGAGATATCGCGGGCCATCGCCGCGCTGCGTCCGGCGCAGGTGCTCAACCACGAGACCCGTGCCGTCCACGCCGCCGCCTTCTGGGAGCCGCAGGCGGGGCTGATCGCGGTGCGCGAGGATGTCGGCCGGCACAATGCGCTCGACAAGCTGGTCGGGCACCTTGCCCGCACGGGGCGCGATGCCACCGGCGGCATCGTGCTGCTGACCAGCCGCGTCTCTATCGAGATGGTGCAGAAGACCGCGATTGCCGGCGCCACGGTGCTGGTCGCGGTCTCCGCGCCGACGGCGCTGGCGGTGCGCACCGCGGAGGCCGCCGGCGTCACCCTGGTCGCCGTCGCCCGCGACGACGGCTTCGAGATCTTTACCCACCCGCACCGCATTGCGACCGGGGCAGCACTTCAGGAGACCGTACCCCATGTCGCATAATTCGATGGCCCGCCTCGTCTATATGGCCAATCAGATCGGCAAGTTCTTCGGCTCCCAGAAGCACGGCCGCGTCGAGGGCATCGCCAAGCACATCAAGGCATTCTGGGATCCGCGCATGCGCGCCCAGATGGAGAACCACCTCAATGCGACCGGCGGCGAGGGCCTCGACCCGCTGGTGCTGGAAGCGCTGAAGTCGCTGCCACCGGTGTCGCGCACGGATGTGCTGGTCGCCCCGGAGCAGCCGCTGCACCATTGAAATTCTTGATCGATGCCATCCCGGCCGGATGCCCGCAGGGCGTAGAGCCGGGATGACGGCATCCTTGGCTGCCGCCTCGCCGAAGCCGTCATAAACAAAAGCACTATTCGTCTTTTCCGTTCAGCGGATACCATTATTCCGCCGCGTCCCCACGTTACCCGGCGCACGGGGCAAGTTTCGGACGGGAGACAGCGGGCAATGCAGCACGGCGAGGACATCGGCTTCCTGTTCTCCGCCCTCTCCTTCCTCGCCGCCGCCGTCGGCGCCGTCATTGTCAGCAAACGCCTCGGCCTCTCGCCCATCATCGGCTATCTGTTCGTCGGCATCATCATCGGGCCGTTCGGGCTCGGCGTGTTCCGCGATCCGCACCGCGTCTTCACGCTTGCTGAAATCGGCATCGTGATGCTGCTGTTCGTCATCGGGCTGGAGATGCAGCTCTCGCGCATCTTCGCCCTTCGCTTCGCCATTTTCGGACTGGGGACGGGACAGCTCTTCCTGAGCGGCCTCGGCATCGGCGTCCTGGTCTATTATGGCGGCGAGAATTTCGACTGGCGTGCCTCCACCATTGCCGGCCTTGCCCTGGCGCTGTCCGCGACCTCGATCGCGCTGCAACTGCTGGGTGAACGCAACGGCCTCTCCCAGCCCTACGGCCAGCGCGCCTTCGCCGTGCTGCTGTTCCAGGACATCGCCGTGGTGCCGTTGCTCGCGGTGCTGCCGCTGCTGGCCACCAACGGCAATGGCGACACGCATACGCTGCTCGGGGATCTCACCCATGTCGGCCTGATCGCCGTGGCCATCACCGTGGTGGTGCTGATCGGGCGCTATGTGCTCACCCCGCTGTTCCGCCTGCTGGCACAAAGCGGCGCACGCGAGGCAATGACCGCCGCCGCCCTGCTGGTGGTGCTCGGCGCCGGGACGCTGATGCTCGAGGTCGGCATGTCGATGGCGCTCGGCGCCTTCCTGGCCGGCGTCGTGCTGTCGGAATCGAGCTTCCGCCACGAGATCGAGGCCAATATCGACGCCTTTCGCGGCCTGCTGCTGGCGCTGTTCTTCATGAGCGTCGGCATGGCGGTCGATCTCAATGTGGTGATCGAGAACGCCCCCCGCCTGATCGGCGCGACGCTGCTGGTCACGCTCGCCAAGGCGGCGTTCGTCTGGGCGGTGTTCCGCGTGAACTGCAAGACCGAGGCGGAGGCGATACGCTCGGCGTCGGTGCTGACCCCGGCCGGCGAATTCTCCTTCGTGCTGTTCCCGCTCGGCCTGTCGCTCGGCCTGCTCACCCAGCACCAGACCGACATGCTGGTCGCGGTCGCGGTGATGACCATGCTGCTCGGCCCGCCGGTGGCCGCGCTCGGCGAGCGCCTGGCGCGCCGGCTCGACGTGCCGGCTGAGGAGCCCGACGCGGAGGAGGACTTCTCCGGTGCCAATGGCTCGGTGCTGGTGGTCGGCTTCGGCCGCTTCGGCCAGATCGTCTCGCAATGCCTGCTGGCGCAGGGCATGGAAGTGACCATCATCGACAATGACGTCGAGATGATCCAGAGCGCCGGGCGCTTCGGCTTCCGCATCTATTATGGCGACGGCACCCGGCTCGACGTGCTGCGTGCCGCCGGTGCCGAGCGGGCGCGGGTCATCGCCATCTGCGTCGACCGCCGCGAGACCACCGACCGCATCGTCGACATTCTCACTACCAATGTGCCGGACGCCCGGCTGCATGTCCGCTCCTATGATCGGGTCCACACCCTCGCCTTGCAGGCCAAGGGCGTGGATTACGAGATCCGCGAGACCTTCGAATCCGCGCTTGCCTTCGGGCTGGCGACGCTGCGCGCTGCCGAGGTCGATGCCGAGACTGCGGAAAGCGTCGTCGCCGAGGTGCGGGTGCGCGACCGCGAGCGGCTGCTGCGCCAGGCGGTCGAGGGCATCGATGCGATCCCCGGACGCACGGTGGAGCCGGAGCCGCTCACCTCGCCGGCCAAGACCGCCCGCCCGCTCAACCCCGAAGCCGAGGACGTGCTGGGCCACGAGACGGAATTCTCATCCTGACACCCCATATAAAGGGCGGGCACAGCCGGGAGGACGAGCATGGCGGAAGACATCGAGATGGCGGTCGGCCTGCCGGGCGCGGTGCATCGCGTGGTCATCGTCGGCGGCGGCTTTGGCGGGTTGCAATGCGCGCTCGACCTGAAGGGCGCGCCGGTCCACATCACGCTGATCGACCGCCGCAACCATCATCTGTTCCAGCCGCTGCTCTATCAGGTGGCGACCACCTCGCTCGCCACCTCCGAGATCGCCTGGCCGATCCGCAGCCTGCTGCGCAACCGGCCGGACGTCGAGACCCTGCTCGCCACCGTGACCGGCATCGACGCCGCCGCGCACCGCGTGCTGCTCGATGGCGGCGACAGCGTGCCCTATGACACGTTGGTGCTCGCCACCGGCGCGCGCCACGCCTATTTCGGCCATGACGAGTGGGAGCCCTTCGCCCCGGGCCTGAAGACGCTGGAGGACGCCACCACGGTGCGCCGCCGGCTGCTGCTGGCCTTCGAGCGGGCCGAGCGGACCAAAGACCCCGAGGAACGCCAGGCGCTGCTCACCTTCGTCATCATCGGCGGCGGGCCCACCGGGGTGGAACTCGCCGGCACCATCGCCGAGCTGGCGCACGAGAATCTGCGCGGCGACTTCCGTCATATCGACACCCGTGATTCCCGCGTCGTGCTGGTCGAGGCCGGCCCGCGCATCCTGCCGGCGTTCACCGAGGACCTCTCGGCCTATGCCAAGACCGCGCTGGAAAAGCTCGGGGTCACCGTCGAGCTCGGGCATCCGGTCACCGAATGCAGCGATGCCGGCGTGATGTTCGCGGGCCAGTGGCTGAAGGCGCGGACCATATTGTGGGCCGCGGGGGTCCAGGCCTCGCCCGCCGCGCAATGGCTGGGCGCGCCGGCCGATCGCGTCGGCCGGGTGCTGGTGGCGCCGGACCTCACCGCGCCGGGCCACCCGGATATCTTCGTCGTCGGTGATACGGCAATGGTGAATGCCCCGGATGGCACGCCGGTGCCGGGCATCGCGCCCGCCGCCAAGCAGCAGGGCGGCTTCGTGGCGCGCACCATCCGCGCCCGGCTCGCCAAGGAGGCGTCGCCGGGCGCGTTCCACTATGTCCATTCCGGCAGCCTTGCCACCATCGGCAAGCGGGCGGCGGTGGTCGATTTCGGCTGGCTGAAGCTCACCGGCTGGCCGGCCTGGTGGCTGTGGGGCCTCGCCCACATCTATTTCCTGATCGGCGTGCGCAACCGGCTCGCGGTGGCGCTGAGCTGGCTGTGGATCTATCTGCGCGGCCAGCGCAGCGCCCGCCTCATCACCCAGGGCGATGCCAGTGGCGAAGCTTTAGCAAAGGACTAGAGCCCTTTCCGTTCGGATGGAAACATCCGAACGACAGATGAGTGCTCTCGATTCAATAGACTGGAGCAATTCCTCTTCGATCAGATGATTCCATCTGATCGGGAAATGCTCTAGCGAAGCTGTAGCAAAGCGAGAGCCTTGCCACGGCATTGCCATGGCAAGGCTTGAGCAAGGCCGCCTGCGCTGAACGGTCAGAACAGCTGGCGGAACACCACGAACAGCGTGAACGAGAGCGCCATAGCCGCCGGCAGGGTCAGCACCCAGGCCAGCGCCAGGTTGCGCACCGTGGACCATTGCAGGCCGGAGCGGTTCGCCGCCATGGTGCCGGCGACGCCGGACGACAGCACATGGGTGGTGGAGACCGGCAGGCCCAGATAATCGGCGCCGCCGATCGTCACCATCGCCACCAGTTCGGCCGCCGCGCCCTGGCCATAGGTCAGATGCGTCTTGCCGATCTTCTCGCCGACGGTGATGACGATGCGCTTCCAGCCGACCATGGTGCCGAGACCGAGCGCCAGCGCGATGGCCACCTTCACCCAGAGTGGGATGAACTTGGTCGCGTTGTCGACGGCCGCATGATAGTCGGTGACCACCTTCAGGTCGGCGGTGTCCATCGGCAGCAGCTTCTTCTTGTCGATCAGCTTCAGGGCCTCGCCGATCAGATAGATGTCGTTGCGGGTGTTGGCGACGAGGTCGGTCGGCAGCTGCTCGACGGTAGGATAGGGCGCGATGGTCGCGTCGGTGGCGGCGATGAACTTTTCCAGCGCCACCGTGGTGTCGTCCGACCAGCTCTTGGTGCGTACCGCGGCGCCGACCACGGCCTTGGGATCGGTGACCGTCACGTCCGGCTTCTCATACTTTGTCAGCGTCTGCACCACCGCGGCCGAGGCGGTCTTGTACTGTTCGAGATAATTGATGTCCGGCGTGCGGTTGAGCGCGAAGGCGGTGGGCACCACGCCGATCAGGATCAGCATGATGAGGCCCATGCCCTTCTGGCCGTCATTCGAGCCATGGGCGAAGCTCACCCCGGTGCAGGTGAAGATGAGCAGGGAGCGGATCCACAGCGGCGGCGGCGCGGCACCCTTCGGGGCCTCATAGAGCTGCTTGTTGCGGATCACCAGCTTCATGGCGAGCAGCAGCAGGCCCGCACCGACAAAGCCGACGATCGGCGAGATCAGCAGCGACAGGCCGACATTGGTGGCCTGGGACCAGTCGACGCCGGAGGTGGCCGATCCCGCCGGAGCGAGGAACTGGTTGGCGAGGCCGACGCCGATGATCGAGCCGATCAGCGTATGCGAGCTTGAGGCCGGCAGTCCGAGATACCAGGTGCCGAGGTTCCACAGGATCGCCGCGACCAGCAGCGCGAACACCATGGCGAGGCCGGCGCCGGAGCCGACCTGCAGGATCAATTCGACCGGCAGCAGCGAGATGATGCCGAAGGCGACGGCGCCGCTCGCGGTGAGCACGCCGAGGAAATTGAAGAAGCCCGACCAGATCACCGCCAGTTCGGCCGGCATCGAGTGGGTGTAGATGACGGTCGCCACCGCATTGGCGGTGTCGTGGAAGCCGTTCACGAATTCGAAGCCGAGCGCGATCAGCAGTGCGAGCCCGAGCAGGATCCACGGCACCTGCTTGGCCTCGGTGAGATCCTGGCTCAGCGCGTAGCCGACATAGATCAGGCCGCCGATCACGATGGCGCCGAACAGTGGAAGGAACCACTTTGCGCTGGCGTTCGGCCGATGGAGCGGATGATCCGTGTGCGGGATCTCGATATTACTTGACGTTACGTCAGCCATGGAGGCAGCCCTCGCTGATCAATTGCAAGGGCGACGCTATGAGCCGGCAGTGAAGCTGAGGTGACAGGCAGAAACGCGTCGCATGCGGCCGCAACTACCTTGAGCCGGCCACGGGAATACCAGCACGGCCAAGGAAGCGCTGCTCAAGCTTGCGCGTCAATGGAGCGGGGGATCGCCGGGAGGGGCTTCATGGCTGGCGAGCACTGCCGGGAATTCGAGGGTGGAAACCGAGCAGGACTGGTCGCTGAGGAGCCAACTTGCCACGTTCTGGCTCATGCCGCAGGTGGCGAGACGGGGACCGTCCGGGCCGGACAGGCAGACGCGCTCGCCATGCTGGTAATCATGGCCTCGCGCCCGGCAGGTGCAATCAGCGGCCGCTGCCGCCAGGCTGATCAGCAGGAAAACAAGCGCGAGCCCAGCGATTTCGCTGCCGCGTGCCGCGGAGCGTCGGTAGTCATGATGGGCGTCATGCGCCCGTGAGTCCGAGGAGCGCGCCATGCTCCGAGCGTAGCACGATTACGCAACATTATGGAGTCGCGTCCACGCGCCCCGTGGAGGCTCCTGGTACCCGTTCCGAAGCGGCTGCAACACAGCAGCCGACGTTACTGCCTTGCGGCGCTCAAGTCGTGGATCGCGCGATCAAGACGGCAGCCAGCAACAACACCACTACGGTCCCAAAGGCGAGATACTGGATGGCTAACATGTGTTCGCCTCCCGAGGGGGCGCCCATATCGAGAGGGCGCCTAGCCGATACATGACGGCGGCTCCGGAGGTCCAACAACCGGAGACCGCCGCCTGCCAAGACCCGCCCCCCGGCTATGCCCTGGCGTTCCGACATTGCGACGTCCACGAGGCTGAGGCTGTGATGGCAGTCACAGTTTTCACGCGCGCCGTGCCGATTTGGCCGGTGCGCATGACTTGACGCTATCCCTGTGAGGGCATTCGGACGGCGCACGACGCAATGGCGCAAGCGCAGTATTCGAAGCACCGCCGCTCAGAACGAGGAGGCGCGTGCCTCGGTCAGACGCGCCGCCGCGGCTTCCTTCTCGCCTATCGCCTGCCTGGTCAGGAACGTGACCGCGAGTGCAGCCACCACCGAGAGGCCGCCGCACAGGACGAGGGCGATTTTGAAGTCACCCGTCATGTTGACCAGATAGCCGGTGACGATCGGCCCGATGATGCCGAAGGACACGCCGCCAAGGGTGAAGAAGGCATAGGCGCGGCCGACATCGCCGGTGGTGCGTACCCGGTCATTGGTCAGCGCGAAATTCATGGACTGGGCGAAGGTGTTGAAGGTCAGCGAAATGGTGAGAACGACCATCGCCAGGGAGATCGAGCCGACATAAGGCGTCAGCACGATCAATGCGGACAGGATGGCGCCGAGCGCGACCGCATAGCGCCGCTTGCCTTCATGGAGCGCGGTGGTGTCGAACACCCGGTCGGCCACGCCACTCAGTATGATGCTCAGGACGGCGCTCAGGCCGAAGGGGAGCGCCGTATAGGCGCCCGCCTGCAGCACGGTCAGGCCATAGGAGGCCTGGAGGAAACCAGGCAGCCAGGCGAGGAAGAAATACGAGGTGTAGTTCACGCAGCCCTGGGTGAGGGCAAGGCCCCACATGGTCGGCGTCGTCAGCAGCAAGCCGCGATAGCCGATGGAGGTGCCGGCCTTTGCCTCCGGCTCGGCATCCCGCTCCGCCAGGATCTTCGCGCGTTCCGCCTCGGCGAGCCAGCGGGCCCGCTCCGGCGGGCGATAGAACGGCACCCAGATGGCGACCCAGACGAGGCCCATGGCGCCGGTCACCACGAAGGCCGAGCGCCACCCATGCTCGGTGATGAGCCAGGCGACGAGCGGCGAGCCGAGTGCTGGCCCCGCATTGGTTCCCGCATACCAGATGGCGGTGGCGATGCCGCGCTCGCGGCGCGGCGTCCATTCGCGGATCGCCCGGTGGGCACAGGGATTGGCGGCCGATTCGAACAGGCCGAGGCCGAGCCGCGTCAGCAGCAAGGTGAAGTAGGAAACGGCCGCTCCGCCCAGCGCCTGGCAGATCGACCACATGGTCGCCGCGATCGCCCCGGTCCGCTGCGCGCCGAACCGATCGGTGGCGGCGCCCGCCGGCAGCAGCACGACCGCATAGAGCCAGAGATAGGACGAGAAGAGATAGCCGAGCGCGACCGGGCTCAAGCCCATCTCCTTCGCAACGCTGCTCCCGGCAATCGCCATCGTGACGCGGTCGAGGGAGTAGATGCTCAGGAAGACGAACAGCAAGATATAGATGAGGTATCGCTTATTGTTCTTCATGATGCTCGATCTCTACCAAGGCCAATGCCGATTCATTGCCGCTTCGGTATTGATGGGAAAATTCCCCTGAGGCCCATCGAGTGCCTTGGCCGACGTCAAGACGTGCATCCGCCGACAGCTGAGCGCGTCCAGGCAATCGTAGTTTTAGAATTATAAATAGTGGCCGGCGGAGAATCCTGTCAATTCGCCTTGGCACACTTGCGCGCGGATTCCGGCCCCGACGTCATCGCCGTGAACGCCTTACGTAACGGCACTTTGCGACCTGCCGGCGATCGCAGGGGAATGCTGTTGACAGGTCTATAACCAATCCGGATAGTGACCTTAACAGCCTGGCCAAAGAGGCTGAGCACATGAGGGCGGGGCAACGCATCCCGCCCGATCCGGGAGGTTTGCCAATGGAGCGCGGTCCCTCGCGTCGGACCTGTCTTGCCGGGCTGGCGGCTGGCGTCCTTGCGATGCCATATGTCCGGCGAGCGCATGCCGCGGACCCGATCCAGCTGAAATTCGCCACGGCGGATACCGCGCAGGACAGATCCTATCTGGTCGGGGAGCGCTTCGGCGCGGAAATCGCCGAGAAGACCGGCGGCAAATACCGCGTCCAGATGTATGTCGGCGGGGCGCTCGGCAGCACCGTGAATATCGGCAGCAGCTTGCAGACCGGTATCGTCGACTGCGCCATCCTGACATCGGGATATATGGAAAGCCTGGTGCCGACCGTTCAGGTCATCGACCTTCCGTTCATCTTCAAGGATGAGGCGAGCGTCACCAGGATACTGGACGGCGAGGTCGGCAAGCAGTTGCTCGCCGACATGGAGCCCAAGGGCATTATCGGCCTCTCATGGGGCTGGTACGGCTGGCGCCAGCTTGAGGTCCGCGATCGTGCGGTCAAGACGCCCGACGACATGCGTGGTCTCAAGATCCGGATCCAGCCGGGGCCGGTATTCGCCGCGATGTTCAAGCAGCTCGGCGCCATCCCCATCGTGCTCGACGGCAGCGAGGTCTACCTCGCTTTGTCGCAACGGACCGTCGATGCCGTCGACTTCCCCGTGCCGACGGCGGTGACCTTCAAGGCCTATGAAGTCACCAACAAGCTTGCGCTGACCAGGCACGTCTATAATGCCGGCGCGCTGATGGCCAGCAAGGCGCTCTGGGGACGCCTGTCGCCGGCCGAGCGGGACATCTTCAAGGCGGCAGCCGTCAACGTGCAGCCATTCTGGCGGCAGACCGTCGCCGAAGCTTCCACCAGCGGGCTGGAATTCCTCAAGGCGCACGGCATGGAAGCGACGGAGACGGATTTCCCCGCTTTCCGCGCCAAGATGGAGCCGGTGTTCGCGCAGTTCCGACCGAAGTATCAGGCGCTGTTCGACAAGATCATGGCGCAGCAATGAGCTGAGGCGTCCCCCGTCTTCAATACCGGCTGCCGGACCGTTCCGATCCGTTCGGAGCCATGGCGCATCTTCGACATGACACCTCGGGCACCGTCGGCGGGACCAGACACCATGCATGCACCCACCGCTGAGGTTGGACGGGCTGGCCCGGTCCTGCTGCTCGATCGTGCCCTCGACATCGTGGTCGGGACGGCGTTGCTCGGCGAGCTCCTCGTCGTTATTGGCAATGTGCTCGGCCGCACCTTCTTCGACCTGCCGCTGCTCTGGAGCGACGAGGTCGCCACGCTCGCGCTGTCGACGATCGCCTTCATCGGCGGTGCCGTCGCCTATCGCCGCGATGCCCATATTTCCGTGCGCACGATCGTCAATGCCTTGCCGGAGAGCGCGCAATCCGTCGTGCTTGCCGCCGCCGACTGGCTGGTCTTGGGGCTCGCGCTCGTCAGCCTCTATTTTTCGATCGGGCTCGTGCAGACGCGCTGGGAGGAATTGACGCCGATCATCGAGATGCGGGGCGCCTGGTTTGCCGTGCCGCTGACCATCGGCATGACGGCCCTTGCCATCTACGCCGTCGTCCGGCTGTCCGAGCAGCCGCGGAAAGCCGTGCTGGCGGCACTCGCGGTACTCGTCGTCCTCGTAGTGCCGCTCGTGCTGTTCGGGCTTCTTGCCGAGGCGCCGCTCGCAAACAATGCCGCCATCACCGTGGCATTGCTGGTCGTGCTCGCGACCGTGCTGCTCGGTCTTCCGGTCGGCTTCGCCCTCATTCTCGGCACCATGCTCTTCCTGCACATCGGCACTTATGTGCCGCTGGTGGCGGTGCCCCAGAACATGGTGGACGGCGTCGGGCGCTTCGTGCTGCTCGCTTTGCCGTTCTTCATCTTCGCCGGATTCATCATGGAGGGCGGCGGTATCTCGCGCCGCCTGGTCGTGCTGATAGCCGCACTGGTGGGGCGCCTGCGCGGCGGCCTCATGCAGGTGATGGTCGTCAGCATGTACATCGTGTCCGGCATCTCCGGCTCGAAGGCCGCCGACGTCGCCGCGGTGGGCCTCGTCATGCGCGACATGCTGGACGAGGAAGGCTATGACCGCTCGGAAGCGGCCGCCGTGCTCGCGGCATCGGCCGCCATGGGGGAATGCATCCCGCCGAGCCTCGCCATGCTGGTGCTCGGCTCCGTCACCTCGCTGTCGATCGGCGCCCTGTTCGCAGCCGGGCTGGTGCCCGCGGCGGTGATCGCGCTTTGCCTCATGGCGCTCATCTATGTCCGCGCCGCCAAGTTCCAGACCAGGGAACACGGCACCTGGAACTGGCCGCTGATCCGCCGGCTGGCACTGCGGGCGATCATCCCGTTCTCGATGCCTGCCTTGCTTTTCGCTGGCATCTTCAGCGGTTTCGCCACGCCGACCGAGATTTCGGCGTTCGCCGTGGCCTACGGCCTCGCCATTGCCGTGCTGCTCTATCGCGAGGTCAATCTGCGGCAGTTCGGCCGCATGATCGTCGAGGCCTCGACCGTGTCGGCGATGGTGCTATTCACGCTGGCCGCAGCGCAGACTTTCTCGTGGGTGCTTTCCGCGGCGCAGCTGCCGCATTCGCTGGCCGCCATCGTGGCGACCTGGCACGACGATCCCGCTCTATTCATGCTGGCGTCGATTGCCGCGGTAGTGATCCTCGGCTCCCTGCTGGAGGGACTGCCGGCGTTGCTGATCCTGGCGCCGCTGCTGCTGCCGCTGGCGCCCAATCTCGGGATCGACCCGCTCCATTATGGAATCGTGCTGCTGGTGGCGATGGGGATCGGTGCCTTCCTCCCGCCGCTTGGCGTTGGCTTCTACATTGCCTGCGCCGTCACCCGCGCCCCGGTCGACCGCGCATCGGCGATCATGGTCCCCTATGTGCTCATCCTGCTGGCCGGCTTGCTGCTGGTCACCTTCGTGCCGTGGTTCACGCTTTCCGTCCCGCAGCTTCTAGGCTTCGGCAACTGACCGGGTGAGGAGCAACGGCTTCGGCTTCGGCACAGCGCACATCAAGATTGCCAGGGCACCTTATTGCCGAGCGCGCTGCCAGACCTCGCTGCCGCAAAGAATCATCATGAAGCAGCCTTCCAGCCTCAACCCATTTTCGTTCAGGCTTATGGTGCCAGCGTATCTTTTGCCGCTTTCCACGTCGATGATATCGCCCTTCCAGGTGTCGTTGCCAACGGGTTTGGCGCCATCGACTATGAGCTTGCCTATGGTGTCAGTGTCCGACTTGTCGTCTACTGTAACGATCTTGCCGCACAGATTTCCTCCGCAGTCATAAAAGTCCACGGTTGTCTCGGAGGATGGTCGCGTGAATTTCCCAAGATCGGCGGCTTCCGATCTCGCGCACATTGCCATAGTGAAGAGAACGATTCCGACCGTGCGAGTCCGATGAGCCATTGGCGCCTCCACCTTCCATGTAGAGGCATAATACCGAGCCTCGCCCGACTC
This sequence comes from Starkeya sp. ORNL1, assembly GCF_012971745.1. NCBI lineage: Bacteria > Pseudomonadati > Pseudomonadota > Alphaproteobacteria > Hyphomicrobiales > Xanthobacteraceae > Starkeya > Starkeya sp. ORNL1. The sequence goes on along the minus strand of NZ_CP048834.1, from coordinate 3,888,745 downwards.
CCCTAATCGGGAGTTGATACGGCCGTATGACCTTGCAGAAAGCGTCGTGCACCGCCGATGTCTATCGGAATCGTCACCGCAGCCAGAGCTGCGATGACGCCAGTATGCTCCGTCGTCTGGTCAGGGCGGAAACCTCGCCCCGTTCGCTTTGAAACTAGAGATCAGGGTGAAGATCACGGACGGGGCTCGACCGCTCCAGAAGCGTGGCGATATTCAGTGCCGTCGATTCCGCAAACCACGAGGTAACGATCTGGACGCCGATCGGAAGTCCGTCGCGGCTGGTTCCGAAGCGCATCGACAAGGCCGGCATACCGGTCAGGTTGAACGGTGAGGTCGCACTCATCACGTGAAAGGGCGATACTGTTTCGCCATCAACCACGAGATCATTGAGGCCATGCTTCGTTGCCGGGAACGGCGTCACCGGGCAAAGCAAGGCATCATAACGTTGAAAATACGCGACAAAACTGTCGCGGAGCCGCTCCACTGCCTGCTCCGCGGCGACGAAGTCATCGATCGACGTGTCGGGGGTGCCGAAGATCGCTCTGACATGATGGAAGACCTCGGCCTCGTGGCCTGCCGTGATCTTCTCGAACTCCGATCGCGTTTCCATCTGCTGGAGTTTCCAAAAGATGCCGACGCCATCGGTCTCCTTCAGGATCGGCAGATGCACTTCTTCGACTTGGCAGCCTGCGCCACTCAGCGCCTCGGCCGCTGCCTTCACGGTCGCGACCACTTCCGGGTCGACAGGCCCGAAGAAGCCGGGGGCGGCCAGCCAGCCAACACGAAACGGTCGGTTCGACTCTGCCTCTACGCCTTCATCGAGGCTGACCGATGCGGTGGAAAAGCCATCGGCGCCGTCGGGTCCTGCAAGCAGATGATAGGCAAGCGCCACGTCGCGGACGGAGCGCGCCATTGGTCCAACATGCCAAAAGCGGCGCGGTACACGGGGCCAGTGCCCCGTCATCGGCAAGCGGCCGTGCGTGGCCTTGAAGCCGACAACCCCGGTGTGCGCGGCCGGGCCGCGCAACGAAATAGCCACGTCGCTGCCTAGGCCAAGTGGCGACATGCCGGCGGCTATCGCGGCAGATTCGCCGCCGCTCGATCCGCCAGGGGTGTAGTCGAGATTCCAGGGGTTGTTCGTCCGGCCAGTCAGGAGATTGTCGGTCTCGACGGAGTAGGAGAATTCCGGCGTGTTCGTCTTTGCGATGAGGATGCCGCCAGCTGCCTTCAACCGAGCCACGACGGTGGCATCGGCGTCGGCGACGCGCCCCTTGAAGATCGGAGAGCCGCGCTGCGTCAGCACGCCGGCTGTGTCGAGGGCATCTTTGGCAGTGAACGGAACGCCGTGGAGAGGCCCGACTTTCGTGCCGGATCTGACCGCCGCCTCGGCCCTCTTGGCGACGTCTATCGCGTCGTCAGCCAACGCCACGATAGCGTTTATCTTGGGATTCACCTCGGCGATGCGATCCAGATGGGCCTGTACGACCTCGACGGGGGAAAGCTCCCGACTGCCGATCAGCTTGGCGAGGCGGCTGGCCTCCATGCGCGTAATGTTTTCAGTCATGCTCCAACCTCGTGTGTGTGGTGTCAGTCATGGAACTAACTAACGTTTGGTAGGGAAAAACCTAAGGGCTTTAAATTCGGCAGTCAATCCCCTAACTAACGACTGTTAGAATCAACGTGAGATCACCCGCATGAGTGAAAACGCGAGGGAAGCGATCCTGGAGGCGGCGCGGCGCACGGCGCAGGCGCACGGCTATGTGGGATTAAACATCCGCGATATCGGCGCGCAGGCTGGGATCAAGGCGGCCAGCATCTACTACCATTTTCCTGGCAAGGCCGAGTTGGGCGCAGCGGTAGCGAAGCGCTACTGGGAAGTGACGGCCGCGAATCTCGAAGCTCTTTCAGCGGCGATCAGCGATCCGGTCAAAGTGCTCCAGGCCTATCCCGGCCTCTTCCGCCGATCGCTGGAGGAAGACAATCGGATGTGCCTCTGCGGCTTCATGGCTGCCGAGTATGACGACCTGCCGGACGCAGTGAAGATCGAGGTGCAGACCTTTGCCGATGTCAACGTGGCCTGGCTCACGCGGATGCTCTCCGCAACGTCCCTTCCTGCAAGCCAATGTGAGGCAAGGGCTCGCGCGATCTTCGCGGCCGTTGGTGGCGCGCAGTTGATGGCCCGAAGCCGCGCGGACGTGAGTCTTTTCGACGAGTTGATCGACAATTTCCGTACGGCCGGCCTGATTCCTGGTTGAGAGCATGAAGTGGCACTAGGGCGCTCCGTGCGGGCCCGACTGGCCGGCCTCTAGAGCCCTTTCCGTTCGGATGGAACATCCGAACGATAAGAAAGTGCTCTAGATTCAATAAGCTGGAGCAATTCCTCTTCGATCAGATGATTCCATCTGATCGGGAAATGCTTTAGCAAGATCCGGCGCGTCCGCGCATTCGCGACGGTCGGCGGGCCATAGGCGACGTCGCAAGCGTCCGGCGGGGTGAGCACGCGCGCCGAGAACGCTTCCATCGGCAAACCGAAGATGCCCTCCATTTGCGCGCGCCGAGCGTGCACGACTTCGGCCGCGGTCCGGCACCCGCAATTCGCGCTCGCGAGTGCAGCGATCGCCCGGAGTGATCCGCGCCATAGCCGCCGATCCAGAGACATGCCACTGCTGCATGTTTTCTGGATCGGCGGACGCGAGCTCCCGCTCAGTCGCAGTCACGCGTTGGAGAAGCGCCGGAGGCTGATGGAGGCGTGGGCGGAGTTCATTGAGGGCGCCGATACTCCATGGCAACCCTCACTTCAGCGACAAAGCCAGTCCGCTCAAATCGAGGCTGACGATTACGCCCTTTTGCTCACCACCCAGCTCCAAAATGGCGCCGTTCTGGTTAGTTAGGACGATGACTTGCGCGCCCCTTCCAAGGGCGGCGCCGGCACCGCCCTGGGCATAGACCCCAGAAATGTCGGACGGGCGTCGGATATTTCTGACCCTTCCACGAAATCGGGTCTCTGAAGCGCCGAAGGTGAAGCCATAACTCAGCCCCCCGATCGACAGCGGATATTTGCGGCCCTGAAACGTCAGCACGCCGTCTCCGGCTGATCCGCCGACCACGAACCCGGCCTTGAAGATACGCAGGCTGATAGAGCCGTCAGCGGCACTCGCCATTGATACCGCGCCGAACAGCATTGCCAATGCGAGGAGTCCGCCCTTTAGTCCCGACAAAACTTTCATCGACGATACCTTCCAAACCAAAGCGATGTGCCACGTTGCCCATCGTCAGACGACGTTCACTCTGGCGATTCGTTGCTCAACAATCAACCGCGAGACTGAACGCATCCAGGGCATCGCCGGGCCAGAAGCCTGCCGATCAAAATTCAAGGCCAAAAAATAGGCTAGTCGCATAGGAGAGCCCACCTGCCCACGCCGCGCGTTGGGGGGCTCTCGGGGGCGCCCGAAACCTGAATAGTGTCGATGCTTTGGGATTATGAATTGGTGGAGCCAGGCGGAATCGAACCGCCGACCTCTTGAATGCCATTCAAGCGCTCTCCCAACTGAGCTATGGCCCCACCGGGGGTCGCCGGACGGCGCGAGAGGGAAACCGAGGTTTCGCGTCGCGGCCTGGGACTTTCGTCCGGCTGATCGCTCAGGGGCATCGCCCCGGAGCGGAACGGTCGTAAAGCACATGGGGCGGAAGACTGCAAGCCTCGTCTTGACCAGAAGTCTCGTTTTGCCGGTTACCCGGTTCCGTCCCCATGCCGCAGGCAAAATCCCGTCAGGCCGCGATGGCCCGACGGGAAAAGCGAAAGCTCACGGCTCCAGGCTCACGGCTCTTCGTCGTCCTCGATGCCGTCGCCGATCAGGTCGGTGACGTCGTCGTCGCCGTCCTCATCCTCTTCGAGGAAGGTATCCTCGTCGTCACTCTCGACCTCGTCCTCGACATCGATATCGTCGTCCGGCAGCGCCGCGGTCTTGGTGCTGCTGGCGGCCTCGTCGTCGGCGTCCTCCAGCGAGACGAGTTCGATATCGGCAGTCTCCTCCGGCTCGACATCGGGAGCCGCTGCGACCGGGGCGGCGCGGGCGGCTTCGCTGCTGCGCGAGGAGCGGGAGGCGACCGGCGCTGCGATCGGCACGATCTGCCCGGTATAGGGCGAAATCACCGGATCCTTGTTCAGATCGTAGAATTTGCGGCCCGTCACGGGGCAAATGCGCTTGGTGCCAAGTTCTGGCTTCGCCACTGGCTTTGACCTCGGGAAATGGCTGTGAAAAAGGGTCGCTCCGGATGAACTAAGCTTGTGGCAGAGTCAAGGCCGGAATTGCACGTCGTGACGGCGCTAACACCCCTATGCTAGAGAGCGCCGTTCCGCTCACGCCGAGGCCGCTTTCATGTCCCAGTCCGCCACCGCCAGCCATCATGGCGCCGCCCCTGCCGTTCCGGCGAACGCCAGCGCGACCGGGCCGCTCAAGGGTCGCGTGCGCGTTCCGGGCGACAAGTCGGTGTCGCATCGCGCTCTGATCTTCGGCGCACTTGCCATCGGCGAGACCCGTATCTCCGGCCTGCTGGAAGGCGAGGACGTGCTGAACACCGCGAAAGCCTGCGCCGCTCTGGGTGCGCAGGTGGAGCGGGTTGGCGACGGCGCATGGCGGGTCAACGGCGTCGGCATCGGCGGCCTGCGCACACCCGACGCGCCGCTCGATTTCGGCAATTCCGGCACCGGCGCCCGGCTGATGATGGGCATGGTCGCCGGCAACCCGATCACCGCCACCTTCGATGGCGATGCGAGCCTGCGCCGCCGGCCGATGAAGCGCATCCTCGATCCGCTCGCCATGATGGGCGTGCAGGTGGTCGAGGCCGCCGAGGGTGGGCGGCTGCCGGTCACCCTGAAGGGCCCGCGCGATCTCGCCCCTATCGCCTATGAGAGCCCGGTCGCATCGGCGCAGATCAAGTCGGCGGTGCTGCTCGCCGGGTTGGGGGCGCCGGGCGAGACCAGCGTCACTGAGAAGGAGGCGAGCCGCGATCATACCGAGCGCATGCTCACCCATTTCGGCGCCGAGGTCCGGGTCGAGCCATTCGGCACCCATGGCCGCCGCGTCACCTTGAGGGGCAGGCCGGAATTGAAGCCGGCGCCGATCCATGTGCCGGCCGATCCGTCCTCCGCCGCCTTCCCGCTGGTGGCGGCGCTGGTCGTGCCGGGCTCGGACGTGATCATCGAAGGCGTGATGATGAACCCGCTGCGCACCGGCCTGCTCACCACGCTGCGCGAGATGGGCGGCGATATCGAGGTGCTGGACGAGCGTACCGAGGGCGGCGAGAGCGTCGGCGACCTGCGGGTGCGCGGCTCCGCGCTGAGGGGTGTCGAGGTGCCGCCGGAGCGGGCGCCCTCCATGATCGACGAATATCCGGTGCTGGCCGTGGCGGCGTCCTTCGCGCAGGGCACGACGCGGATGCGCGGTCTCTCCGAATTGCGGGTGAAGGAATCCGACCGCCTCGCCGCCGTCGCCGACGGCCTCGGCGTGAACGGCGTCACATATTTCATCGAGGGTGACGACTTGATCGTCGAAGGAATCGGACGCGTCGCCGGCGGCGGTCTCGTCGCCACCCATATGGATCACCGCATCGCCATGAGCTTCCTGGTCATGGGGCTGGCTGCCGAGAAGCAGGTAGCGATCGATGACATCACCTTCGTCGCCACCAGCTTCCCGGCGTTCGTGCCACTGATGCGCGGCCTCGGCGCGGGCATCGAGGTCGCATGATCGTCGCCATTGACGGTCCCGCCGCCTCCGGCAAGGGCACGCTGGCGCGCCGGATAGCGGCGGATTACGCCTTGCCGCATCTCGACACCGGCCTGCTCTATCGTGCGGTCGGCGCCGCGCGGCTCGCCGCCGGCGGCGATCTCGGTGATGTCTCGGCCGCCGTGGCGGTGGCGCGCACGCTCGATCTGGCGAAATTCACCGAGGAAGCGCTGAAGGCCGGTCCGGTCGGCGAGGCGGCCTCACGCGTTGCCGCGATCCCCGAAGTGCGGTCGGCGCTCTTGAAGCTCCAGCAGGATTTCGCCCGCCAGCCCGGCGGCGCGGTGCTCGATGGGCGCGATATCGGCACGGTGATCGCCCCCGATGCCGAGGTGAAGATCTTCGTCACCGCGACGCCGGAAGCGCGCGCCGAGCGGCGCCTGCGTGAGCTTCTGGATCGCGGCGAGACCGTGACGTTTGACGACGTGCTGGCCGACATCAGGCGCCGCGATGAGCGCGATGCCGGGCGTGGCGCCGCGCCCTTGAAGCAGGCGCCCGATGCGGTGGTGCTCGACAATACCCTGCTGGACAAGGATCAGAGTTGGCTGGTGGCGGTCGCCATCGTCGAGCGCCGCCGTGCGGAGACTGGCACATGAGCGATGAGGATGACCGGCTCGCGCGCGGCCAAGCGCGGCTGAAGGAGATCACCGGCCAGAGCGGCGAGAAGGTGATGGAGGCGATGGCCGAGATCGCCCCGGATTTCGCCCGCTATATCTTCGAGTTCGGCTATGGCGATATCTATTCCCGTCCCGGCCTCGATCTGCGCACGCGAATGCTGGCGACGGTGGCCGGCCTCGTCGCGCTCGGCCATGCCGAGCGCGAGCTGGAAGTGCATATCGGCTCGGCGCTGAATGTCGGGGCGAGCCGCGACGAGGTGGTGGAGGTCATCATGCAGATGGCGCTCTATGCCGGTTTCCCCGCCGCGCTCGACGCCCTCTACATCGCCAAGCGCGTCTTCACCGCGCGCGGGCTGATGCCGGACGCGAAGTAAACCCGGCATGCGGACCATCCTCGTCATCGGTATCGGCGCCGGCAATCCGGACCATATGACGGTCCAGGCGATTGCCGCGCTGAACCGGGCTGAGGTACTCTTCTTCCTCGACAAGGGCGAGCAGGCCGCGGACCTGATCCGGTTGCGCGAGGAGATCTGCACGCGGTTCATCGAGAAGCCGGGCTATCGCATCGTGCGTGCCGACAGCCCGAAGCGCGACGCTGCGCGCCAGGACTACAGGGCCGGCGTCACCGAGTGGCACGATGCGCGGGCCGAGCTCTATGCCCGGCTGATGGCGGACGAACTCGGCGAGGACGGCGTCGGCGCCTTCCTGGTCTGGGGCGACCCCTCACTCTATGACAGCACGCTGCGCATCCTCGATCAGGTCCACGCCGCCGACACGGTTCCCTTCGAGGTCGAGGTGATCCCCGGCGTCTCGGCGCTCCACGCGCTGACCGCCGCGCACCGCATCCCGCTCAACGCCATTGGCGAGCCGGTGCTGGTGACCACCGGCCGCCGGCTTGCCGAGGGCTTTCCGGAGGATTTCAGCACCATCGCCGTGCTGCTCGATGACGGCACCGGCCTCGCCAGCGTGCTGGAGCGCGAGCTCGAAATCCATTGGGGCGCCTATCTCGGCACGCCCGACCAGATGCTGCGCGCCGGGCCGGTCCAGGAGATCGGCGGCGCCATACTGGAAGACCGCCGCGCCGCCCGCCTCCGCAAGGGCTGGATCATGGATACCTACCTGTTGCGCCGGCGGCTTCCCATATAGGGAAGGTCCCGCACGTCCAATTGAACCCGCCGGCGGCCTCAAGGCCCCGCAAAGCGGCTCGGATGCTTGCTCAGGGCGGGCGCTTGCGCTATTGCAGCGCTCGTTCTGGCCACCATCTCACTGGTGACGGCCGATCGGGAGGGCCGGAAGTGCGGTAGACCGCGCTTCCGATGCTGGGAGGCCAGCCCCCCGTGACCGTCATCCGGTGCCGGACACCCGCGACAGCGCAGCCTTCGTTCAGGCCGGCGCCGCCGCAAGCTTAAGACGCACATCTCGATCGACACGGCCACAGCGCCGGGTCCGGCTTTGCTGGATCGCGCCGGGAACGCCAGAACCCGGCGCCCGTGGAGTTCCGAGATTTCATCAACCCCGTGCCGGCGCAATCCACTGGCTGCCAGGAGCTTAAATGTCCGTAACTCAAACCGCCTTCAATCCGAGCCGTGATGATTTCGCCGCGATGCTGGAAGCCAGCTTCGGCGATTCCGAGCTGATGGAAGGTTCCGTCGTAAAGGGCATCGTCGTTGCCATCGAGAAGGACCTCGCCATCATCGATATCGGTCTGAAGACCGAGGGTCGTGTGGCGCTGCGTGAATTCTCCGGCCCCGGCCGTGACTCGGCCCTGAAGGTCGGCGACGAAGTCGAAGTCTATCTCGAGCGTGTCGAGAACGCGCTCGGCGAAGCCGTGCTGTCGCGCGACAAGGCCCGCCGCGAAGAGAGCTGGGTCCGCCTCGAAAAGGCGTTCAATGCCCAGGAGAAGGTCACCGGCGTGATCTTCAACCAGGTGAAGGGCGGCTTCACCGTCGATCTCGACGGCGCCGTGGCGTTCCTGCCGCGCTCGCAGGTCGATATCCGCCCGATCCGCGACGTCGGCCCGCTGATGCACAATCCGCAGCCGTTCCAGATCCTCAAGATGGATCGCCGCCGCGGCAACATCGTCGTTTCCCGCCGTACCGTGCTGGAAGAGACCCGCGCCGAGCAGCGCCACGAGCTGGTGCAGAACCTCGAAGAGGGTCAGGTCATTGACGGCGTCGTCAAGAACATCACCGACTACGGTGCGTTCGTCGACCTCGGCGGCATTGACGGCCTGCTGCACGTCACCGACATCGCCTGGCGCCGCGTCAACCACCCGACCGAGGTGCTGAACATCGGCCAGACGGTGAAGGTCAAGATCATCAAGATCAACCACGAGACCCACCGCATCTCGCTCGGCATGAAGCAGCTGCTCGGCGATCCGTGGGAGGGCATCGAGGCCAAGTACCCGGTCAATGCCCGCTTCAAGGGCCGCGTGACCAACATCACCGACTACGGCGCGTTCGTGGAACTGGAGCCGGGCATCGAAGGCCTGATCCACGTCTCCGAGATGAGCTGGACCAAGAAGAACGTCCACCCCGGCAAGATCGTCTCCACCTCGCAGGAGGTTGAGGTCGCGATCCTCGAGGTGGATCCCGTCAAGCGCCGCATCTCGCTGGGCCTCAAGCAGACCCTGCAGAATCCGTGGGAAGCCTTCGCCGAGAAGTATCCGGCGGGCGCCACCGTGGAAGGCGAGGTCAAGAACAAGACCGAGTTCGGTCTGTTCCTCGGCCTCGACGGCGATGTGGACGGCATGGTCCATCTCTCCGACCTCGACTGGAACCGTCCGGGCGAGCAGGTCATCGACGAGTTCAAGAAGGGCGACATCATCAAGGCGGTGGTGCTCGACGTCGATGTCGAGAAGGAGCGCATCTCGCTCGGCGTGAAGCAGCTGGCTGGCGACCCCTTCGCCGATGCCGGCGAGCTGAAGAAGGGCGCGATCGTCACCTGCGAAGTCACCGACGTGAAGGACGGCGGCGTCGAGGTGAAGATCATCGGCACCGACATGTCGACCTTCGTGAAGCGTTCCGAGCTCGCTCGCGACCGCGGCGACCAGCGCCCCGAGCGCTTCGCCGTCGGCGAGAAGTTCGACGCCCGCGTCACCTTGTTCGACCGCAAGGCCCGCAAGGTCCAGGTGTCGATCAAGGCGCTGGAGATCGCCGAGGAGAAGGAAGCCGTGGCGCAGTTCGGGTCGTCCGACTCGGGCGCCTCGCTCGGCGACATCCTCGGCGCCGCGCTCAAGAAGGCGACCGAAAAGGCCGAGTGATCGCTCTCGCGATCCTCTAGTCTCTATCGGATACGGAACGGCCGGCGCGCGAGCGCCGGCCGTTTTGTTTTGTGGGGTCGGTACTCAAAGCCACGTCATCCTGAGGCGCGAGCAGCGCGAGCCTCGAAGGATGCTCAAGCAGAAGACGACGTTCCGGTGGGCATCTTCCAGGCTCGGGCTTTGCCGAGCACCTCAGGATGACGTGGCTCGGTCAAAAGGTAGCCTCAACCCAACTCCGCCCATCCCGACAATTCCCGACGCACCACCGCCTCCAGCACCTTGATGCCGTCGGCGGTGTCGTTCAGGCACGGGATGAAGTGGAATTTCTCGCCGCCATTGTGGTGAAAGATCTCGGCGTTCTCGCCGGCGATCTCCTCCAGCGTCTCCAGGCAATCGGCGACGAAGCCGGGGGTGATCACCGCCATGCGCTTCACCCCGGACTTCGCCAGCGCTTCGACTGTCTTGTCGGTATAGGGCTGGAGCCACTCCGCCTTGCCGAAGCGGGACTGGAAGGTCAGCTTGAGCCGTCCTTCCGGCCAGCCGAGCCGCTCGTTCAGCAGCCGCACCGTCTGGTAGCAATAGCAGTGATAGGGATCGCCCTTGTCGAAATACTCCTTCGGTATGCCGTGGAAGGAGGCGAGCACGATCTCCGGTTCCCAGTCGAGCGCGGAGAGCCCGCGTTCGATCGAGTTGGCCAGCGCCTCGATATAGGCGGGCTCGGCGGGCCAATGCGGCGCCACGCGCAGAAAAGGCTGCCAGCGCATGGTCTTCAGCGCGTCGAACGCCTTGTCGCACACCGTTGCCGAAGTCGCGGCGGCATATTGCGGATAGAGCGGCACCAGCAGGATGCGATCGCAGCCCTGGCTTTGCAGCGCTTCGAGCCGCGCCGGGATCGAAGGATTGCCGTAGCGCATCGCCCAGTCGAAGACGAGGCGGGGGTCCTTCGGGCCGAGGCTGGCTGCGAGCTTGTCCGATTGCGAGCGGGTAATGGTGCGCAGCGGCCCCTCATTGCGCTCGCGGTTCCAGATGGTGTCGTAATCCTTGCCCTTGGCCTGCGGTCGCCGGGACAGGATGATGACGTTCAAGACGAACCACCACAGCGCGCGATTCACCTCGATGACGCGCCGGTCGGAGAGGAATTCCTTCAGAAAGCGCCGCATCGACCAATAGTCGGTGGCGTCCGGCGTGCCGAGATTGACGATCAGCACGCCGATCTTGCCGGAAGCAACCGGCGGGTGGCCCGCCGGGAGATGCCCGTCCGCGGACGGTGTCCGCGGCGGCATTGTCGTCTGGTCCATGTAAGCCTCAGCCTGTACCTGTCGGCCAAGCATATAGGCTCCTTGCAGGCTCGGGCCTACACCTTGCGACAGTTACTCGCGGCGCTCACCGCACCAGAACGTTGCGGAACTGCCAGGGGTCGGAGGTGTCGATATCCTCCGGGAACAGGCCCGGGCGGTTATCGAGTGGCGTCCAGTCGGTGTAATAGCCCTTCATTGGACCGAGATAGGGCCTCTGCACGTCGAGGCAGCGGCGGAAATCCATCTCGTCGGCTTCGACGATGCCGGCGTCCGGATTCTCCAGCGCCCACACCATGCCGGCCAGCACGGCGGAGGACACCTGCATTCCGGTGGCATTCTGGTAGGGCGCAAGTTCGCGGGTCTCGACGATGTCGAGCTGCGAGCCGTACCAATAGGCGTTCTTGGCGTGGCCATAGAGCAGCACGCCGAGTTCGTCCTTGCCGTCGACGATCTCCTTCTCGGTCAGGATTTTCCAGGAACCCTGCATCCGGCCCTCGGCGCCGAACATCTCGTGCACCGACAGCACGGCGTCGTTCGAGGGGTGATAGGCGTAGTGGCAGGTCGGGCGATAGACCGCCGCCTCGCCTTCGCGCACGGTGAAAAAGTCGGCGATCGAGATCGCCTCATTGTGCGTCACCAGGAAGCCGAACTGCGCGCCCGGTGTCGGGCACCAGGTGCGCACGCGCGTGTTGGCGCCGGCCTGCAGCAGATAGATCGCGGCGCCGCAGCCGGCGTCATGGGTGCGGCCATTCTCCGGCATCCAGGTCTCGTGCGTGCCCCAGCCGAGCTCGGCCGGCTGCAGGCCTTCGGACACGAAGCCCTCGACCGACCAGGTGTTGACGAACACGCCCATCGCCTTCGGATCGCGGGCGCGCTGGGTGTCGCGTTCGGCGATGTGGATGCCCTTCACGCCGGCCTTCTGCATCAGCGCGGCCCAGCCCTCGCGGCTGGTCGGCTCTTCGAAGGCGAGGCCGATATCCTTGGCGACGTCGATGAGCGCCTGCTTGACGAACCAGGACACCATGCCCGGATTGGCGCCGCAGCAGGAAATCGCGGTCGGGCCGCCCGGATTGGCGCGCTTGGCGGCGAGCATGCCCTCGCGCAGCGCATAATTGGAGCGCGCGGCGGGGCCGGCCGACTTGTCGAAATAGAAGCCGAGCCACGGCTCGATGACGGTGTCGATATAGAGCGCCCCAAGCTCGCGGGCGAGTTCCATGATGGCGACCGACGAGGTGTCGACCGAGAGATTGACGATGAAGCCGCGCCCGCCGCCCTCGGTGAGCAGCGCGGTCAGCATTTCGCGGTAGTTCTCACGGGTGACCGACTGCTGCATGAAGCGGATGCCGCGTTCATCGAGCAGCGCCCGATCCTTGTCCACCGGGTCGATCACCGTGAAGCGCGCCTTGTCGAAGGTGAAATGCCGTTCGATGAGCGGGAGCGTGCCGCGTCCGATCGAGCCGAAGCCGATCATCACGATGGGACCATCAATATGGGCGTAGACCGGCCAATCGGTCATTCTATGGAACCTCCTAGGGTTTCGAGGGTAGAAATACAGTCCACAAAGTACCGGCACGGCTATAACGGCCAGCAGCGAACGATGCGGGGGAGAGCGTGCCGCGTCAACCGTGACGTGCGCGTGACGTTAATGCTGCGCGGGTCGAGGGGGCGCGTGCCTTCTACGATGCAACGCACGGTCACGCAAGTACCGCCCGGATGAATTCAGTCGCTCGCCATGAGAATATGGCTGCGCACCAGCGGATAGACTTGGGATTGCCAGCGCCTGCCGCTGAACACGCCGTAATGACCGACGCCGGCCTGCATGTGGTGGCGCTTGCGGTGCGGGCGCAGGCCGGAACAGATGTCCTGCGCCGCCACCGTCTGGCCGACCGCGCAGATGTCGTCGCGCTCGCCTTCCACGGTGAGCAGGGCGGTGCGGCGGATGGCGCGGAAATCCAGCGTATCGCCGCGATAGGTCAGTACCCCGCGCGGCAGGTCGTGTTCCTGGAACACGATGCGGATGGTCTCAAGGTAGAATTCGGCGGCGAGGTCCAGCACCGCGAAATATTCGTCGTAGAAGGTCTTCGAGGTCTGCGCCTTAGCGGTCTCGCCGGAGGCGAGGTTCTCGAACAATTCGACATGCGCCTTCATGTGCCGTTCGAGATTCATGCCCATGAAGGCGGCGACCTGCACGAAGCCGGGATAGACCCGCCGCCCGGCGCCGGCGAAACCGGCCGGCACGGTCGAGATCAGGTTGCGCTCGAACCAGTCGAGCGGCTTCGAGGTGGCGAACTCGTTGACCGTGGTCGGATTGATGCGGGTGTCCACCGGGCCCGCCATCAGCGTCATGCTGTGCGGCTGGGCCGGATTGTCGTCCCGTGCCATCACCGCGGCGGCGGCGAGCACCTGCACGCAGGGCTGGCACACCGCGAGCACATGGGCGCCTTCGCCGATGGCCTCCAGGAACTGGATGATGTGCGCGACATAATCGTCGAAGCCGAACGGCCCGCTGGAAAGTGGCACGTCGCGGGCATTGTGCCAGTCGGTGATGTAGACGTCGTGATCCGGCAGCAGCGTCCTCACCGTGCCGTGCAGCAGCGTCGCGAAATGGCCAGAGAGCGGCGCCACCACCAGCACGCGCGGCTGCGGCTGGTCGACATCCTTCCGGAAGTGCAGCAGCGAGCCGAACGTGGCCTTGAGGCTGACTTCCTCGACAACGTCCACCAGCCGGTTGCCGACCTCGACCGCATCGATGGCGAAGGCCGGCCGGACGTGGCTGAGGCCGGCGCGCTCCACCATTTCGAGGCCGGCGGCGATGTTGCGCAGGAAAGGCGTGTCGCCGAAGCCGTTGAACCCGATATCCATCATGCGCCGCGACATGCGCGCCATCTGGCGCACCGGATCCATCAGGTCGGCCTGCGCCTGGTAGGCGGCATAGATCATGTGATGTCGCCCGTCAGGGTATGGCGAGCGGCCAGGAGCGACCGGGAAGCGGATACCGTGAAAATCGAACTTAATGCATTTCCATTGTTTGCGCGATAACACCAAGGCGCGGCGCACAAAGTCTTTTTTGGTCGGGGACCGGCGATGCGATGCCGACTGTCACGACAGGTGGCACGAACTGTGATTGCACAGAGCTCGCCCACATCCCGCCTTCGCGAACAGGAATCCCCGACCATGCGTGCCCCGAGCTCGAAATCCAAGCCGGCATCATCCAGGCCGGCGTCCGGAGCGGGGACGAAATCCGATGCGAACTCGTCAGCCAAGGCACCTCCGCCGAAAGCGCCCGCAGCGAAAGCTCTTGCGACGAAGGCTGTCAAAACTGCCGCTCCCACAAAACCCGCTGCGCCCAGATCCGCTGCGTCTAAGCCGGCAAAGGCCCCGGCCGCTCCGCCGAAGGCGACGCTCACCCTGAGTAGCAAGAACTATTCCTCGTGGTCGCTGCGCGGCTGGCTGCTGTGCCGCATGGCCGGCCTCGACTTCGCCGAGAAGCAGCTTTCCGCCGACGATCCCTCGATCCGCGCCGAGCTGCTGCTGCAATCCTCGTCCTTCCTGGTGCCCTGCCTGGAACATGAGGGGATGCGCATCTGGGACACGCTGGCGATCGCCGAGTACCTGCACGAGCTGGCACCGGAGGCCGGGCTGCTGCCCAAGGACAAGGCAGCACGTGCCCATTGCCGCTCCATTTGCGGCGAGATGCATTCCGGCTTCGCCAATCTGCGCTCGGCGTTGCCGATGAACATCAAGGCCCAGCACCCCGGCTTCAAGGTGTGGACCGGGGCGCAGGCCGACATCGACCGCATCCTCGCCATCTGGCGCCAATGCCTGAAGACCTATGGCGGGCCCTACCTGTTCGGCGCCATGTCGATGGCGGACGCGATGTACGCTCCGGTCTGCTCGCGCTTCACCACCTATGACGTGAAGCTCGACCCGGCGACCAAGGCCTATTGCAAGCTGGTGCTGTCGCATCCGGCGATCATGGAATGGAGCGCGGCGGCGAAGGTCGAGCCGGACGAGCTGGAGGAGCTCGACGTCGAGTTCTGAGTGCGCCTGTTAACCGTGTCCCCTTGACCGCGCGCTCTGCCGGGGGCACGAAACCTTCGCATGCGCGCACTTCTCGCCCCGCTCCTCCTGATTCTCCTGCTGGCGCCGGCCCGCGCGCAGCAGGCGGAAGGCGCTGCGCCGCCTTACGATACCGACATGATGCACCTCGCCGAGGTGCTCGGCGCGCTGCATTATCTGCGCCCGCTCTGCGGGGCGAGCGAAGGCAATCGCTGGCGCGACGAGATGCAGGGCCTGATCGAGGCCGAGGCGCCTTCCGACGCGCGGCGCGCGCAACTGGTGGCCAGCTTCAATCGCGGTTATTCGAGCTATGCGCAGGTCTATCGGGCCTGCACCCCTTCGGCGCGACTTGCCAGCGCGCGCTACCTCGATGAGGGCGCCAAGCTTTCCCGCGACATCGCGACGCGCTACGGAAGCAATTGATTCAACGTCTAAGCGTCTTTACGTCGAATTCGCGCCTTGATGTTAACCTTCTCTCAAAACTTGGACCGACCGGCCGCTCGGTCGTGCTATGTTTTGATTCGGCACGTCAGCGGCGGCGTGCGGAGGTATGCAGTGTCGAACGTTCCCGACCCGCTCCATTTCGATGGTGAAACCGACCAGGTGCTGGAAGACGAGCGTCATGCCGCGCTCGCCTATCTGGATGAAGCCTGGAACGAGGCGGTCTATGACGGTCTCGATGAAGATTGCCTTGCCCAGGCGGCGCTGTTCACGGCGATCCGCTCGCTGGTCGCCACCTATGGCGAAGAGGCCGCGGCGGGCTTTGCCGAGCGCCTCGCCGGCCGCATCCGCGCCGGCGAATACACGGTGCCGCTGAACCGGCAGTGATCCGGGTTTTGTCTAACGCTGACTGCCAATGAATCCGTCATGCCCGGGCTTGTCCCGGGCATCCTCGTTCTTGACGATGGAGCAACCGTGGACGGCCGGGACAAGCCCGGCCATGACTGCGTCGTTGCAGGCAATCCCGGATACGGCCTTGCGGCCGCTCCGGGATGACGCTGATTAATTCGGATAACGCCTTCAGCGCTGGCCGAACATCGATGCGATCTGGCTGAGATTCGGCAGCTGGCCGTTTGGCGTCATCTTGTCGACTACGCCAGGCAGCACTTGCGAGAGTTGCTGGAGCAGTTCCTGCTCGCTCATGCCGGCGCGCTTGGCGAGATCGCTGATGGTCTGCTGGCCGAGTGCCGAGCCGAGTTGGCCCGGCTGCACCGGCTTGTTCTGCCCGGTGCTGACCCAGCTGTCGGCGGCATCGGCGAGGCCGCCATTCTTCAGCTTGTCGAGCAGGCCGCCAAGGCCGCCGAGCAGGCCGCCATCGGGCGTCGCGCTCGGCGTCTCAGCGGGCGGCAGCGGTTGCGGGTTGAGGGAAGCTTGGTCGGGCTCGCTCTTGCCGGCCAGCATCTTGCTGACGAGGAGAGCGCCGAGCGCGATCATGATCGGTTTGGCGATGTTTCCGCCGGGTACGGCGTCGTCGAACAGTCCCATTATGGCCTCCCGAGGCTGGGCTGAGCGCTATTCAGGCAAGCGAAACGTGGGCCTGCCGCGACAATTTGGCAAGGTGCCATAGCGGGCGTATCGTTACCGCGGTGTTCTCGAATCAAGGCGAGGGGCCTCGCACGGGAGACATCGGCAAAACGCCGGAGTGCCGGCGAGGAGAGGGAACGTCATGTCGGTTATCGCTTGGATTATCCTGGGCCTTATTGCCGGGTGGCTCGGCAGCAAGATCGTCAACAAATCCGGTCAGGGAATGCTGCTCGACATCGTGCTCGGCATCGTCGGCGCCGTCGTCGGCGGCGTCCTGTTCAACTTCTTCGGCGCTGCCGGGGTCACCGGCCTCAACATCTACAGCCTGATTGTCGCGGTGATCGGCGCCGTGATCGTGCTGTGGATTTATCACCAGCTCAGCGGCCGCCGCGCGCTCTGAACGCTTCGGAATATCCTCGCAAACGAAAAGCGCGGCCGGGGCATCCCGACCGCGCTTTCAAATCTGACAAATCCGGCCGGAAAGGCCGGCGATCCCGCCTCAGCGGCCCGGAGCGACCGTCTTCGGCTTGGAGGGGAGCAGACCTTCGCGCTGGGCGCGCTTGCGAGCCAGCTTGCGGGCGCGGCGCACGGCCTCGGCCTGCTCGCGGGCACGCTTCTCGGACGGCTTCTCGTAATGGCCGCGTAGCTTCATCTCGCGGAAGATGCCTTCGCGCTGCATCTTCTTCTTGAGAGCCTTGAGGGCCTGGTCGACATTGTTGTCCCGGACGAGAACCTGCACGTGTGTCCCTCTTTCGAGCGTCGCTTCGAGAGCGTCTGCGTTGATGACAGAGACAAGCGGGGACGCTGAGGCGCCGACGACCGACTTGCCGAGGTGTGCGCAGATAGCAGAAGCACCGCGCCTTGTCCACAGCACGGCGCCAATGATCGCGCCGTTTTGAGTCGTTTGCGGCGACCGTTCCTATTCCGTACCGGGGATCGCGATCACCTCGGCTTCCGCCGAGACGCGGCGGAAGCCATAGGCTTCCTGATATTCCGGGGAACGGTAGCAGGCCAGCGCGGTCTCATGGTCCTTGAAGGCCAGCACCACGTTGCGCGAGCGGGCCGGGCCCTGCACCGCCTCGTGCCTGCCGCCGCGCACCAGGAACCAGCCGCGATACTTCTCGATGGCGATGGCATCGGCCGCGACATAGGACTTGTAGGTCTCCATGTCGTGGACGTCGATGCGCATGATCCAGTAGGCGGTGCCCGGCCCGCTGGCCGGCCCCTCGATCACGCTTGCCGCCGGCTGCGCGCCCTCATAGCCCTCGATGATGAGATGCTCGCCGGTGGATACCGGCAGGCGCTTTACGTAAGCCGCCTGGTATTCCGGGGAATGGAAACAGGCCAGCGCGGTGTCGTAATCCTTGAACTCGACCAGGACATTGCGGCTGCGCGAGGTGCCTTCCAGCGTCTCGAACGCGCCGCCACGCACCAGGAAACGCCCGCCGAACGCGGCGATCGCAGGACCTGCACCCTCCGCATAAGGCTTGTATGCCTCGGCGTCCGACACATCGAGGCGGGCGATCCAGTATCCCTTGGCCATGGTTTCCTGCCGTTCTTCTCGGTTTCAGGGCGTGGCGAGCGCTGCCGCGATCTCCGCCTGCACTGCCCGCGCCGCGCCGGCCGGGTCCGGCGAGGCGACGATGGGCCGGCCGACGACAAGATGGTCCGCGCCCGCCTTGATGGCCGCGGCGGGCGTCGCGATGCGCTTCTGGTCGCCCGCGGCGCTCCCTTCGGGGCGCACGCCCGGCGTCACGATGGCGGGGCGCGCTCCGATGATGCCGCGGACCATCGCCGCGTCGGTCGGGGCGCAGACAATGCCGTCAATGCCGATGTCGCGCGCCTGGCTCACGCGCCGATGCACCGTGTCCGAGACGCCGGCGGCGTAGCTGGCTTCCGCAAGGTCGGCATCGTCATAGGAGGTCAGCACGGTGACGGCGAGAATGCGCAGCGGGCTCGCGCCCTTGCCTTCCATCGCCGCCCGCATGGTCTGCGGATAGGCATGCACGGTAGCGAAGCTGGCGCCGAGCGCGGCGAGGCTGGCGACGCCGCGGGCCACGGTGTTGCCGATATCGTGCAGCTTGAAGTCGATGAAGACCTTCTTGCCCTCGCCGATCAGCTCGCGAGCGAAGCCGAGCCCTCCGGCGAAGCCCAGCTCATAGCCGATCTTGTAGAAGCTCACCGTGTGGCCAAGCCGGGAGACGACGTCCTCGGCCGCACGCAGCGAGGAGAGGTCGAGGGCGACGATCAGCCGGTCGCGCGGGTCGGTCGGGGCAGGGCTCACCACTTCGCCTCTCAAGCGCCGAGAATCCTCATGCGCGCACAATCCTCAGGCGCGCACAATCTTCATGCGCGCAACCCGGCGCGCAGCGCGGAGAGGTCGATAAGCTTCTTGAGCACGCCGCGCAACCGCGCGGTCTGCTTGTCGTCCTTGAAATTGCCGGCCTCGTCGAACGCCTGCGAAGCGTTGGCGACCATGGCCTGCTCGCCGAGGACGAGGCAATTGAGCCCCAGTGCGAGGCTCTGGCGCAGCATCTGCGAGGCACGATAGCCGCCGAGCGCGCCCGGCGAGGTGCAGCCGATGGCCCAGGCGGGGCCGCCAAAGGCATCGCCTTCGCCGCCGCGCACCCGGCTCGCCCAGTCGATGGCGTTCTTGAGCAGAGGCGGCACGCCGGCATTGTATTCCGGAGTGACGATGAACACGCCGTCCGCCGCCGCGAGCTGGTCGCGCAGGCGCCTGGCGTTCTCGGGCACGCCGTCGCGGGCCTCGAGATCCCCGTCATAGATCGGCAGCGGATAGTCGGCGAGCGAGAGATGCACCGGCTCGGCTTCGAGCAGCGCGATTTCCTTCGCCGCCAGGGCGGAGAGAGCGGCCGAATAGGAGCCTGTGCGAATCGAGCCGGCGAAGGTGACGATCTTCGGTGCGCGCATTGGTTTCCGTTCAGCCGTGGGATTTGGCGGAACGATAGACCCAAACCCGCGCCGGCGGGAGGTTCAACCACACGCGCGGGCTGACATGTGCGCTCATGCGCTCCGGCGACAGCGGCATCGGCGAGACCACCGCATAGGTGAACTGGATGAAGGGTGCGTTCGGCCGCGACAGGCTGAAGGCCTGGTCCAGCAGGTCGTGCCGCATCGCCACCGACTTGGTGAACAGCGGCAGGCTGGAGACCACGGCGATGGCCGGGCTTGAAAGCGAGCCGTTCAGCGTCTTCGCCATGTTGTAGGCATCGCCGCGGATCACGGTGGCGCCAGGGAAGCGCGCCTTGAGCATGTTGCAGAATTCGGGGTTGTACTCGATCAGCACCAGCCGCTCGGGAGCGACGCCGCGCGCCACCAGCGCCGCCGTCACCGGCCCGGTGCCCGGTCCGATCTCGATCACCGGCCCGTCATGCGCCGGATCGACATAGCCGGCCATGGTCCGTGCCAGTGCTCGGCCGCTGGGCGAGACAGCGCCGGTTCGCAACGGATCCTGGAGCCAGGAGCCGAGGAAGCGAACCTCGTCGGGAGCGGACTTCTTGGCGGAGCGGTTCTTGGCGAGAGCGTGCAGCATGCCGTTCGGATTCCTTCGGTCCGGCCGGGCGGACCTTCGCGATTAGACGGAAGCAGCGGGACGGGTCAAGCGCCGGGCGACGCGGCGCGCGAATCTGCGCCGATTTGCCTTAAGCGTTCGCAGTGACGGTTCGATAACAAGGAGCGGGCAAACATCGTCTCGTCGCTTCATGCAAGCCCTGCTCCGGGTCATTCCGCCTCGCCGGCGAAGAAGTCCTTCACCTTGGCGAAGAATCCGGCCGACTCGGGATGCGTGTTGGTCGAGCATTCCTTGTCGAATTCGGCGAGCAATTCGCGCTGACGTCGGGTGAGGTTCTGCGGCGTCTCCACCACCACCTGCACATACATGTCGCCGCTGTTGCGGGTGCGCAGCACCGGCATGCCCTTGCCGGCAAGGCGGAAGCGCTTGCCGGACTGGGTGCCTTCCGGAACTTTCACCTTGGTCTTGTCGCCATCGATGGTCGGCACCTCGAAAGTGCCGCCGAGCGCCGCGGTGACCATGGAGATCGGCACCCGGCAGAACAGGTCGGCGCCGTCGCGCTGGAAGAACTCATGCGGCGCGATCGAGAGGAAGATGTAGAGGTCGCCCGGCGGGCCGCCGCGGGCGCCGGCTTCGCCCTCATTGGCGAGGCGGATGCGGGTGCCGTCCTCGACGCCGGGCGGAATGGTGACCTGCAGCGTGCGCTCGCGCGTCGTGCGCCCGGCGCCGGCGCAGGCCGGACAGGGATCCTCGATCACCTGGCCGCGGCCCTGGCAGGTCGGGCAGGTGCGTTCCAGCGTGAAGAAGCCCTGCGCATGGCGAATGCGCCCGGAGCCCTGGCAGGTGCGGCAGGCGGTCGGCTGCGTGCCGACCTTGGCACCGGTGCCCGAGCAGGTCTCGCAGGTGACGGAGGTCGGCAGCTTGAGCGTCGCGTCCTTGCCCTCGAACGCGTCCTCCAGCGTGATTTCCATGTTGTAGCGCAGGTCCGCGCCGCGCTCTCGGCCACCGCCACCACGGCCGCCGCGCCCGCGGGCACCACCCATGCCGAACAGATCATCAAAGATGTCGGAGAAGGTGGAGGCGAAATCGGCGCCGAAGCCCGGTCCGCCGGCCGCGCCATTGCCATTTTCGAAGGCGGCATGGCCGTAGCGGTCATAGGCGGCGCGCTTCTGCCCGTCCTTCAGGATGTCATAGGCCTCGCTGAGCTCCTTGAACCGCAGCTCCGCCTGCGCATCGCCCGGATTCTTGTCCGGATGCCACTTCATGGCGAGCTTGCGGTAGGACGATTTCAGCTCGCCGTCGGTGACCGTGCGGGAGACTTCGAGGATTTCGTAATAGTCGCGCTTGGACATCGCGGGTGCGCGGCTCCAGGTTCAGTGGCAAGCGGGTGCCAAGGGCATCGACGGTAGCATTTCGTGTGCCATTCCGCGGCCGGGCCTACCGGCCATCCACAGCAACCCGCCGTCAAACGGGATGCCCGGGACCAGCCCGGGCATCGTTCTTCCTAGTAAGGCGAAGCGGTCACGCCGACTTCTTCTTGTCGTCGTCGACCTCGGTGAACTCGGCGTCCACCACGTCGTCCTTCGGCGCCGCGCCGCCTTCCTCGCCACCGGACTGCGCGGCGTACATCGCCTCGCCCAGCTTGAGGGAGGCCTGCATCAGCGTGTTGGTCTTGGCAGAGATGGCTTCCGCGTCATCGCCGTCGAGCACACTCTTGAGATCGGTCAGCGCCGTCTCGATCGCCGCCTTCTCGGTGGCGCCGACCTTGTCGCCATGCTCGCCCAGCGACTTCTCGGTCGAATGGACCAGAGCCTCGGCGTGGTTCTTGGCCTCCGCCAGCGCGCGACGCTTCTTGTCTTCCGCGGCGTGGGCCTCGGCGTCCTTCACCATCTTGTCGATGTCGGTGTCGGACAGGCCACCGGAGGCCTGGATGCGGATCTGCTGCTCCTTGCCGGTGCCCTTGTCCTTGGCGGTGACATTGACGATGCCGTTGGCGTCGATGTCGAAGGCGACCTCGACCTGCGGCACGCCACGCGGCGCCGGCGGGATGCCGACGAGGTCGAACTGGCCGAGGATCTTGTTGTCCGCTGCCATTTCGCGCTCGCCCTGGAACACCCGGATGGTGACCGCGGTCTGGCCGTCTTCCGCCGTCGAGAACACCTGGCTCTTCTTGGTCGGGATGGTGGTGTTGCGGTCG
Organism: Starkeya sp. ORNL1; assembly: GCF_012971745.1. Taxonomy (NCBI): domain Bacteria; kingdom Pseudomonadati; phylum Pseudomonadota; class Alphaproteobacteria; order Hyphomicrobiales; family Xanthobacteraceae; genus Starkeya; species Starkeya sp. ORNL1. The sequence continues at coordinate 3,866,473 of NZ_CP048834.1, read as the reverse complement.
ATCAGGCGGGTGAACACGCCGCCCAGCGTCTCGATGCCAAGCGAGAGCGGGGTTACGTCGAGCAGCAGCACGTCCTTGACGTCGCCCTGCAGCACACCGGCCTGGATCGCGGCGCCGATGGCGACCACTTCATCCGGGTTGACGCCCTTGTGGGGCTCCTTGCCGAAGAACTGCTTCACCACTTCCTGGACCTTGGGCATGCGGGTCATGCCGCCGACCAGCACCACTTCGTCGATCTGCCCGGCCGAGAGGCCGGCATCCTTGAGCGCCTTGCGGCAGGGCTCGACGGTGCGCTGGATCAGGTCGTCCACCAGCGCCTCGAACTTGGCGCGGGTGAGCTTCATGGTCAGATGCTTCGGCCCGGAGGCGTCGGCGGTGATGAAGGGCAGGTTGATTTCGGTCTGGGTCGCGCTCGACAGCTCGATCTTGGCCTTCTCGGACGCCTCCTTGAGGCGCTGGAGGGCCAGCTTGTCGTTGCGCAGGTCGATGCCCTGCTCCTTCTTGAACTCGTCGGCGAGGTAGTTGACGAGCCGCATGTCGAAGTCTTCGCCACCCAGGAAGGTGTCGCCATTGGTGGACTTCACCTCGAACACGCCGTCGCCGATCTCCAGGATCGAGACGTCGAAGGTGCCGCCGCCGAGATCATAGACCGCGATCACGCCGGCCGACTTCTTCTCGAGGCCGTAGGCGAGCGCAGCGGCGGTCGGCTCGTTGATGATGCGCAGCACTTCGAGGCCGGCGATCCGGCCGGCGTCCTTGGTGGCCTGGCGCTGGGCATCGTTGAAATAGGCCGGAACGGTGATGACCGCCTTGTCGACCTTGGCGCCGAGATAGGCCTCCGCGGTCTCCTTCATCTTCTGCAGCGTGAAGGCGGAGATCTGCGAGGGCGAATAGGGCTTGCCGTCCGCCTCGACCCAGGCGTCGCCGTTCGGCGCCTTCACGATCTTGTAGGGGACGAGCTTCTTGTCCTTCTCGACCATCGGGTCGTCATAGCGGCGGCCGATCAGGCGCTTCACCGCGAAGAAGGTACGCTCGGGATTGGTCACCGCCTGGCGCTTGGCCGGCTGGCCGACGAGACGCTCGCCATCTTCGGTGAAGGCGACGATGGAGGGCGTGGTACGCGCGCCTTCCGCGTTCTCGATCACTTTCGGGGTGGAACCTTCCATCACCGCAACACAGCTATTGGTCGTGCCGAGGTCGATGCCGATGACTTTGGACATATGTTTCTCCTTCCGGCAGGCCGGCCGGGCCTTAATTCTAAGCACCCGAGACGTACGGTGATGGCTCTTCGCCGCCCGTCCCCCGGACCGGCCCCCAAACAAACGGGGTACGACGCTATTCACGCCGTTCGCGCCGGATATAGGGGCAGCCCACAGACGCCGCAAGACATTAGCAGCCACGAAGTGCAGCAGCATTGTCACGGCGCAAACGTAATGGACATGCCGTCCCGAAGGCCGGCGCGGCGCCGGCTGGGCGGTCGCCGCGCGTCGGGACGTCAGGCCGGCTGGGCGGAGGCGAGGCTGAAGCGCGCGGCCAGCGCCCCGAGAACCGGGATCTGGGCGGCCAGCTCGCGCCAGTGGCGCGGGTTCAGCTCCATGATGGCGATGGTTTCCGGCGGGAAATGGCAGGCCTTCGCCAGGGCGTCCCAGTCGATCGAGCCCCAGCCGATCGGAAGGTGCAGGTCGCCCTCGCCGAACGCTACCGCTTCGGCCGGATCGAAGGTCCACATCTCGGTCGGGCGGCCGAACGAATCGTGCAGGTGCAGATGCACCGCGTGCGGCGCCAGCGCGGCGATCTCGGCCAGCGGATCGAGCCGGTTCTCGGCGCAGCGTATGTAAGCGTGGCTGAAATCGAGCGTCGCCTTCACCGCCTTGTGGTCGATGGCCTCGAGCTCGCCGGCCAGCTTGGACGGGGTGGCGGTCTCGCGCGTACCGCCGAAACGGAACACATTCTCGACGCACAGCGTCACGCCGAGGCCGGCGGCGATGTCGCCGGCGCGTTGGAGGGCGTCGCGCTGACGCGAATAGGCGACCTCGAAATCATCGTGCTGATCGCGCACCATGCCGGTGTGCATGACAAGGTGGCCGGCGCCGATCGCACCGCTGATCTCGATGGCGGCCTTGAGAACGGCTTCGTGCCGGCCGAGACGCTCGGGAATATCCATCAGGTTGATCGAGAGCGGGCCGTGCACCGTATAGTCGAGCGCACGTCCGGCAAGCGCTCGGCGGAGGTCGGCGACCCGGTCGTCCAGCAGCGTGCCGCCGACGATGAGATGCCACGCATAGACCGGCAGCTCCACCACATTGACGCCGAGAGCTTCGGCTTCGTCGAGGGCTGGCCCGAGATCGTCGAATTCAGGGCTGCCTTCGCGCAGCGAGTAGCCGGTGGCGCGGACTGCGGAGACCGGGGCGTGCATCAGCATGCGGGGCGTCCTTTCGTGTGGTGTGACCAAGCGCTCGCCGTTTGGAGGGGTTTCTCCAAACGACGGATAACGCTCTTGATTCAACAGGTTGGAGCGTATTTGGAACGCGAGAGCTTGCCGACCCTGCGCTGCCTGCTCCAGGCGCGACGACGAAATTGCGCCCGCAATATGCCACAAGTGTTAAGTCGCGCCGACCCGCCGGAGGTTGCATGCCCTTGCGGGCGTGCACCGTTCCGGCGTCGACCTATTTTTCCGGATCGACCGAGCTGATCCAGCCGTGCCCGGCGCCTTCCGCATCCATGACGATGGCGATGCGCCCGATGCCCGGCACGTCAAAGGCCGGACGAATGACGCGCCCGCCGGCGGCGGCGACGCCCTTCAGCCGCTCGTCAATATCGTCCACCTCGATATAAGGCAGCCAGTGGCTGGGGATGCCGTCGAAATCCGGGCTGCGCAGCGGGAAGATGCCGCCGACCATCTCGCCATCCATCTTGGCGATCCAATAGGTGCCGGTGGGCATCGGCATGGCATCGAAGCTCCAGCCCAGCGTCTCGCCATAGAAGCTTTTTGCCGCCTCGGCGTCCCAGCTATTGAGCTCGTTCCAAACGAAGGATCCGTGCTTCGGCATGGCGGGTCTCCCTGTCCCTACGGCACTTTAAGTGCCGCAGCCCATTATAGCGCGGCTATAGGTCAGCTTGGCGACGGTTGCCCCCTGTTCGTGCCGCGATGGCTTGCGATGTCCGGCGAACCGCACTAGACCGGACGAACTGACCGAGACTTTGCCAGACCGGACTTGCCGCCTGTGTGCGGCCCTCAACGTCCCGAGCGATGCAGCTTCACCATCATCTCTTCTGTCCGCATTCGCGTTTCGTGCGTCTCGCCTTTGGCGAGTACGGAATGGAACCCGCCCTCGTAGAGGAGCGGGTCTGGGAGCGCCGTCCGGACTTCCTCGCCCTCGACCCCGCCGGGGCGACGCCGGTCGTCGTCGAGGACCACGGCCTCGCCGTGCCGGGCGCGACCATCATCGCCGAATATCTCGACGAGACCCGGGGCCTCGCGCTCGGCGACCGCCGGCTGCTCCCCGAGGACCTGCGCGACCGCATCGAGGTGCGCCGGTTGGAGGCCTGGTTCAACGGCAAGTTCTTCGCTGAAGTGTCAGAACCGCTGGTGCGCGAGAAGGTCTATAAGCGCTATATGAACCGCGAGCAGGGCGGCGGCCCGCCGGACATGGCAGCCATCCGCGCGGCGCGCGCCAATATCCGCTATCATCTGCATTACATTGGCTGGCTTCTCAAGGCGCGGAACTGGATCGCCGGCGACCGGCTCTCTTATGCCGATCTCGCCGCCGCGGCCCATATCTCCTGCGCCGACTATCTGGGCGACGTGCCGTGGGACGAGGACGAGACGGCGAAGATCTGGTACGCGCGCATCAAGTCGCGCCCGTCCTTCCGTCCACTGCTGGCGGTGACCATGGCGGGCATGCCCCCGGCCGCGACCTACGCCGACCTCGACTTCTAGATTCTTCCGCCGCGAAAACCCTGCTCGCCGACCTCGCCCGCGAGGAGGGCTTTGACGCGTTCGGCGTCGCCGCCCCGCATTCCATCCCTGAAGCCGCGCCACGCCTCGCCCAATGGATCGGCGAGGGTGCCTATGGCGACATGGACTGGATGCCGCAGACCATGGAGCGCCGCTCCTCGCCCGCGTCGCTGTGGCCCGAAGTCGGCGCGGTCGCCATGCTCGGCCTGAACTACGGCCCGGACGAGGATCCGCGCGAGGTGCTGGCGCAGCGCGGACGCGGTGCGATTTCGGTCTATGCCCGCGGCGACGATTATCACGAGCTCATCAAGGGCAAGCTGAAGCGCATCGCCTCGCGCTTCGTTCCCAGGGCCGGCGGCGACATCAAGGTGTTCGTCGACACCGCGCCCTTGATGGAGAAGCCGTTGGCGCAGGCCGCCGGGCTCGGCTGGCAGGGCAAGCACACCAATCTGGTCGCGCGCGAGCGCGGCTCCTGGCTGCTGCTCGGCGCCATCGCCACCACGCTGCCGCTGCCGACCGATGCGCCGGAGATCGACCATTGCGGCTCCTGCCGCGCCTGCCTCGATGCCTGCCCGACCGCGGCGTTTCCCGCGCCCTACCAGCTCGACGCGCGGCGCTGCATCTCCTACCTCACCATCGAGCACAAGGGCCCGATCCCGCACCAGTTCCGCGAAGCCATGGGCAACCGCATCTATGGCTGCGACGATTGTCTCGCCGCCTGCCCGTGGAACAAGTTCGCTGCGCTCGGCCGGGAGGCCCGGCTCGCCGCCCGCGACGAGAACCGCGCGCCGCCACTTGCCGAACTGGCGCGGCTGGATGACGCCGCCTTCCGCGTCCGCTTCACCAAAAGCCCGATCAAGCGCACCGGACGTATCCGTTTCCTGCGCAACGTGCTGATCGCCATCGGCAATTCGGGCACCGCGGCGCTGGCCCCGGAGGTGCTGCGCCTTCTCGGCGACGAGCACGCGCTGATCCGCGGTGCTGCGGTGTGGGCGCTCTCCCGGCTGGTCGACTGGGAGGCCTTTGCCGAGCTGCGCGCCCTCCATCTTCCCGTTGAGACGGACGAGAGCGTGCGCGCCGAGTGGCGCACCGCCTCGGGCCACGCATGAGAAGCCTGCTTTGCCTCGGCCTCGGCTATTGTGCGTCGCGGTTCATCGAGCTGCATGGCGCGGGCTTTGACCGGCGCCTTGCGACCTCGCGGACCGGGGCGGCGAAGGGCGGCAATGTCGAGATGCTGCGCGTCGGCTCGCCCGAGCTTGAGGGAGCTGCACGCACCGCGGACGTCGTGCTGATCTCGGCCCCGCCCGGCGAGAGCGGCGATCCCTTCCTCGGCCCGCTCGGCGAGGCGATCGCGGTCGGCAGCGGGCCGCTCATCTATCTCTCCACCATCGGCGTTTATGGCAACAGCGACGGCGCCTGGATCGACGAGACCGCGCCGCTCCAGGCCACGGCTCCGCGGGGCCGCCGCCGTATCGAGGCCGAGGCCGGCTGGCAGGAACTCGGCAAGCAGGCCGGCCGGCCGGTAACGGTGCTGCGGCTCGGCGGCATCTATGGCCCCGGCCGCAACGCACTGGCCGACATCGCGGATGGCGACGCCCGCTGCATCGTCCGCGAAGGCCAGATGTTCAACCGCATCCATGTCGACGACATCGCCGGTGCGATCCTCGCCGCCGCCACACGCGGCCATGACGGCGCGGTGAACGTGGTCGACGACGAGCCCGCCGAGGCCTGCGCCCCGGTGCGCTTCGCGGCAATGCTGCTCGGCGCGGAACCGCCGCCGGCGGTGCCGTTCGACGAGGCCGCCCCGCTCATGTCGGCGATGGCGCGATCCTTCTGGGCCGATAATCGCCGCGTGCGCAACCTGCGGCTGAAGCACGAACTGGGGGTGGCGCTGCGCTACCCGAGCTATCGCGAGGGCCTGACGGCGCTGTTCGAGGCCGGCGAGGGGCGTTCCGCCTAGCCCCGTCCCCGCGCGCTCCGCGTCGGCAGCACCTGGCGTTGCAGCCAGTTGGAGATCTCCCGAACCCGTTCCGCCTTGATGCGGATGCTGTCGCCAATGCCGTGGCGCCACGACAGCCGCTGGTCGGCGGGGTTCGCCTCCAGCGCCTCGAGGTCGGCAACGAAACCGTCGCGCTCGGTGATATCGGCAAAGAAGCCTTCCTCGAACACCGCATCGCCGATGCGCCGGACGATCGCCGCCATTTCGCGGAACGGGTATTCGGGATGGTACTGCACGCCCCACGCGACCGTGTGCCCGCGCCGTATCTCCAGCGCCTGCACGCCGCTATGGCCGTTGGTGGCGAGGAGTTCGGCCCCGGCGGGCACGGTTTCCACCTCATCGAGATGGACGGTCATCGCCTCGAACACCGTCGGCTTGCCGGTATAGAGCGCATGCGTGCTGCCGGCCGGGGTGAGGCGGATGCGCCGGCCGAAGCCGAGCTCGCGCCCGCGCGGATTCTTCCGCACCGTGCCGCCCGCCGCCACGGTCAGCACCTGGAGGCCCCAGCAACTGCCGAACAGCGGTGTGCCGGAGGCAAAGCCGGCGCGGATCAGCTCGATCTGCCGCCCGATCTCCGGTCCGCCATTATAGATGTTGAGCGAGGAGCCGGTGATGGCGATGCCGTCATAGGTTTCGAGCCCGACGCCATCGGGCAGATTGGCGCCGACGTCGGCCGGATAGCAGATATCGACCGTGGCGCCCGGCAGCAATTCGCGCAGCAGGCGCGAATAGCCCTCGCTCGGCGCCTCGCCGCCGAAATTGGTATGGCGCGCTCGCGCCGCGGCGGTGTTGCCTTCGACGACGAGGAGACGTGGGGGAGAATTGTGCGTGCTCGGCATGGCGGATCGTGAAAGACCAATGGCTTTCTATGCCATGGGTTCCGCAAGCGGCAAAGCCGGGCAGACACCTAGGCTGGCGGCGCGAAGGCGCGCAGGAACTGAGCCACCGTATGCTCCACCACATGGTCGACGCACTGGCCGGGAGGCGCCGGCGCGCCGCCGAACAGCATGGGCATCACGATCGGCGCGTGGCAGCCGATCAGGAATTGCCATGCCGCCAGCTCGGGATCCTCGATGGCAAGTTCCCCGCTCTCGATCCTGGCTTCCAGCCAGCAGGAAAGCCGCTGCACCCCGACCTCGAGCCCGGCCGAGAGGAAAGCTTTCGAAATCTCCGGAAACTTCTCGCCGACCGCGATCACGATGCGCACCGTGGCGATGTGCTCGGGACGGATCATCGCCTCGATATAGCTGCGTCCCGCGGTGATCAGCGCCGCCTTGAGGTCGCCGTCGCCGGTGCCGAGCACCAGGGTGCGCTCGGCGGTCTGTGCACATTCCTCGTGCACCAGTGCCGCGAACAGATCCTGCTTGGAGCCGAAATAGACATAGAGCGTGCCCTTGGAGACACCGGCGGCGCGAGCAATGTCGCCCATGCTGGCGGCATCGAAGCCGCGGGCCAGAAATACCTCACGCGCTCCTGCCAGAACCTGCCGGCGCTTCTCCGGGTCGTGACCTCCGACCCCCGGCTCTTCTGACGCTATGTAATGGACAACTGTCATGAATCGGCACTGACTCGTCGTACAACGAAGGGATGTTAATTGGAGTGATGCGTGGCGACGGGAAAACTACTCGCCTAGTCTAAACTGGCGCAGTCGGGGGTGATTGCCAAATGCCAAAGCGGCGGGTCTCACCATTTTTTGACCGAACCGTTCGGTTCAGTCTTGAATGTGCACGTCGAAAATTCTATCTAGGAGCTACACCGTCTGGTCGGAATTCGGAAGGCCCCCGCAAGCCTCTGGATATTACCCGGTCGATGGTAGAGGGAGGGGAGTTACATCCGCCCCCCAACTCCCCTCCCTCGTTTCTCTACCGCCAACTTGCGGCCGGCACCCCTTGCGGGGGCCGGAGATATGGGCCTCTCGCATCATTCGAACCTGCGACGCAGCGCGTCACTTGGCGGATCGTCGATCGAAGGCTATTGATGCGGCCGCTCCTTGTCCGGCGTTTCCCGAGCACCGCATGCTCTTGAAGGCCCCCCGCTGTGTTTTACCGTCAACTCGCGGGCCCTCGGCCTGCGGGCGTGCGGATGATCGGTCCGTGGCTTGCATCGGCGGACGCGCCCGCCCCGCCGTTGCGCGGGCGGCATCGGAACCCTCATGACGGAACGCCTCTCCAGGGCTCGTGCCCGCAGCTTGCCCTTCGCCGCAGAGGTCGCCGCTCTTGGCGTCGTCTTCGGCGACATCGGTACCAGCCCGCTTTATGCGTTCCGCCAGGGCCTGCTCGCGGTCGGCGCCGAGACCTTCACCGCGGAAGACGTGCTCGGCCTGCTCTCGCTCATCACCTGGGCGGTGATTCTCTCGGTCACGCTGAAATACGTGACGCTCGTGCTGCGCGCCGACAATGACGGCGAAGGCGGCATCCTCGCGCTGGTGACGCTGCTCGATCTGCACCGCAGCGCGGCCGGCGGCCGACTCTGGCTGCTGATCGCCGGCCTGATCGGCGCCGCCATGCTGATCGGCGACGGCGTGCTCACCCCGGCGATCTCGGTGCTCTCCGCGATCGAGGGTCTCGAAGTGGTGGCCCCGGCGCTCGACCACTGGATCGTCGCCGTCACGGTGCTGGTGATTCTCGCCGTGTTCTTCTCCCAGCAGGCCGGCACCGAGAAGATCGGCGCGCTCTACGGGCCGATCATGCTGATCTGGTTCGTGGCGCTGGGCGGCATCGGGCTCTACGGCATCGTCCAGGCGCCGCAGGTGCTGCTGGCGGCCGATCCGCGCCATGGCATCCATCTGCTGATCGCCCATCCCTGGCTGTCCGGCGCCATACTCGGCGCCACCTTCCTCGCCATCACCGGCGGCGAGGCGCTCTATGCCGATCTCGGCCATTTCGGCCGCCCGACCATCGCCCGGGCGTGGCTGTGCGTCGCCATGCCGGCGCTGCTGCTGAACTATTACGGCCAGGGCGCCACCGTGCTGGTGAACCGCGATGCGGTGCGCAATCCGTTCTACGACCTGTCGCCTGACATCATCGACGTGCCGCTGCTGTTCCTCGCCGCGGCGGCGACCATCATCGCTTCGCAGGCCATCATCACCGGCGTGTTCTCGCTGGCCAAGCAGGCCATCGAGCTCGGCTATCTGCCGCCGATGCGGATACGCTACACCAGCGAACACAACGACCAGCACATCTATGTCGGCCGGCTGAACTGGATGCTGATGCTGGCCTGCATCGCCGTGGTGGTGTCGTTCGGCTCCTCCGATCGCCTCGCCTCGGCCTATGGCATCGCGGTCGCCATGGCGATGGTCGCCACCACCATATTGTTCGTCGCCTATGTCCGGCGCAGCTGGAACTGGCCGTTGCCGGCGCTGATCGGCCTTGCCGGCGGGCTGGCGGCGATCGACGTCTCCTTCGCGCTGTCCAACCTCACCAAGTTGCACGATGGCGGCTGGCTGCCGGTGATGATCGCCGGCATCGTGCTCACCGTCATGGTGAGCTGGCGCCGCGGGCTGGAAGCGCTCGTCATCCAGCAGCGCCGCTTCACCGAGCCACTGGACGAGTTCATCTCCCGCGGGCGGCCGGCGAACTGCGCGACCAGCCCGCGCACCGCGATCTTCCTGTCACGCGCCGGGGCGATGACCCCGGTGGCGCTGAGCCGCCTCGCCGGGCTGATGGATGTGCGGTTCTCCAAGGCGGTCATCGTCTCGGTGTGGATCGCCTCCCGCCCGCGCGTGCAGATGGACGACCGGGTGCGCGTCACCGTGCTCGATCCCTCCCATGTCCGCGTCGATGTCCGTTTCGGCTATATGCAGCAGATCGACGTGCCGGCGGTGCTCGGCCCCGCTCTGCATGCGCAAGGGGTGGATCCGGACGAGGCGATCTACCTGATCGGCCATGAGCGCATCGTGCCGCCGGAGGAGATCAAGTCGCTCCGCGACGTGCTCGCCCACCTCTTCGCCTTCCTCGCCCGCAACGCCGAGCGCTCGGTCGACCGCTTCGGCCTGCCACGCCCTCGCACCATCGAGATCGGCTATCCGGTGCGCTTGTGAGCTTCCCCTGCGGTTTTGCGTTGCGGCAGTCACGCCGCTGCCTTGATGTGCGCGGACAAGACCCCCGCCCACGCCCCATGAAGCGCGCTGCGGACCTCGTCACGCGATTGCGGCGGGTTCGCCGGTTTCGAAACGTCAACGGGTCTGGTACGGGTGCCAGCGATGTGGCCTTGTTGCAGGGCTCGTCGAAATCATGGACGCATCGATGAATGCTTTGAAGGCGGTTGGCCATTTCCTGCGCGAGCGTGTCGGCTGGCACGGCCTCGGCGTGCTGGCCAGCCTCGCCATCATCGCCTTCGCCGCCACCGTGCTCTACGAGATGCTGCGCAACATCCATCCCGGCGAGGTGCTCGATGCGCTGACCGGGACGGCGCCATGGCGCATCGCGCTCGCCGGGCTGTTCGTGGCCTGCGCCTACTTCACCCTCACCTTCTATGATTGGTTCGCGCTGCGCACCATCGGCAAGCCGCATGTGCCGTACCGCACCGCCGCGCTCGCCTCCTTCACCTCCTATGCCATCGGCCACAATATCGGCTTCTCCGCCTTCACCGGTGGGACGGTGCGCTACCGCATCTATTCGGCCTATGGCCTCGGCGCGATCGACGTCGCCAAGCTGTGCTTCGTCACCGGCCTGACTTTCTGGCTCGGCAACATCACCATCCTCGGCCTCGGCATCACCATCGAGCCTTCGGCGGCGAGCGCGGTCGACCAGTTGCCGGCGCTCGCCAACCGGCTGATCGGCGTGGCGCTGCTGGTGGCGCTCGCCGGCTATATCGTGTGGGTCGGCCTCAAGCCGCGCCGCATCGGCGTCGGCGAGGGCCATTGGACGGTGACGCTGCCCGGCTGGCGGCTGACGCTGCTGCAGATCCTGATCGGCATCGTCGATCTCACCTTCTGCGCGGCAGCGATGTACGTCCTGATGCCGCAAATGCCCTTCATCGATCCGATTGCGCTCGGCGTCGTCTTCATCTCGGCGACGCTGCTCGGCTTCGCCAGCCATGCGCCGGGCGGGCTCGGCGTATTCGACGCCGCGATGCTGGTGGCGCTGCCGCAGTTCGAGAAGGAACCGTTGCTCGGTGCGCTGCTGCTTCTGCGCCTGCTCTATTATGTGACGCCGTTCGCGCTGGCGCTGATCGCCCTCGGCGTGCGCGAACTGCTGCTCAGCCGGCGCCACGCTGTTCCCGTGCCGGAACCCGAAGTTTCTCCCGAGCCGCTCGCCGCGATGCCGGTGATCGAGCCGGAGGCGGAACAAGAGATCGAGCCGCACCGCGCCGCGAGCTGAGAGGTCGACCGATAAATCCAGAATCGCCCGTCATCCCCGGCCTCGTGCCGGGGATCTCGATTCCGGACAGGGCGTCAGAGCCGAGATGGCGGGGACGAACCCGGCCATGACGTGAAATGGACGGCTTCTCCTGCCACGGCCGAAACCGCAGGTTACACGCTCTGAGACCGGGATCGCGGAACTACCGTCCCAGTCCCGGGATCATGCCCTGCATGCTCCGCGGCACCTTGGTGATCTTGACGCCCTTGGGTACTTCGAACAGCGCCGGATCCTGCGGGCCCCGCGCCAGCTCGATCACCTCGAACACCACTTGCTCCTTGCCGTTCACCGTTGCCTTCGCCCGCATCACGATGCCGTCCGGCGTGATGCACGCCTCCACCGGGTCGGAGCCGACCTTCTCGCTGGTGCGCCACAATTCGCAGGCCTCGCCGGCCACGGTGTCGTTGCCGAAGCGCGCGCCGTCCGCCGGCAGGTCGGTGAAGGAGAAATCCTCCGGCAGCTCCATCTCGAGCGCCACCTTGTCCATGCCGGGCAGCGCGGTGAGCATCACCATGCGCTTCTTCTTCGGGTCGATCAGCCCGGTCATGGCGCCGGATGAGCCGGCGGCGCCGACCTCGACCCGCATCCGCCCATTGCCGTGCGCGACCTTCATCCGCGTTCCGGTGGCAGGCGTGCGTGCCGTCGCCGCATAGTCGACCGAAGGCCGCGGCAGCGGGTCGGCGCAGGCCGGAGCGAGCGCCGCCACCATGGCAGCAACCCCCAGCGCGATTGCCGGGGAGAGGTCGGAACGCAGCATGTCTTGCCCCCGCAAGTCTTATCCGCAGCGGCAAGTCCTGCTTGCACGCGCGGCCGTTCAGGCCGTCGGGCGTGTGAGGAGCTCCCGACCGTCGAGCACGATGGCGGGGTCCGGCACGCCAATCACCGTGTCGTCGCGCCCATCATACGGCAGATGCGAGAGAATGTGGCGTATCGTGCCGAGCCGGGCGCGCATTTTGTCGTTGGCGAGGATCGCAGTCCACGGCACCGGCTCGTGCGTCGCCGCGATCATCGCGTCGCGGGCGTTCGAGATCGCCTGCCAGCGCGCCGGCGCCGAGAAATCGACCGGCGAGAGCTTCCAGCGCTTCAGCGGATCCAGCTTGCGGGCGAACAGCCGCTTGAGCTGCATCTCGCGGCCGATATCGAGCCAGAGCTTGAACAGCCGGATGCCGTCATCGGCCAGCATCTTCTCGAATACCGGCACCTGTTCGAGGAAATCCGCGGTCTGCTGCGGCGTGCAGAAGCCCATGACCGGCTCGACTACGGCACGATTATACCAGGAGCGGTCGAAGATCACGATTTCGCCGCGGCTCGGCATGTGCGCGACATAGCGCTGGAAATACCATTGCCCGGCCTCGAGCTCGGTGGGCTTGGAGAGCGCGACGACGCGCACCGAACGTGGATTGAGGTGCTGCGTCAGCCGGTGGATGGTGCCGCCCTTGCCCGCGGCATCGCGGCCCTCGAATACGAGCGCCACCCGCTCGCCCTTGTCGCGCACCCAGCTCTGCAGCTTCAGGAGCTCGATCTGCAGCCCCAGCAGGTCCTTCTCGTAGGTCTTGCGCTTCGGCCGGTCGGCGTAAGGGTAGCCGCCGCTGCGATAGGCGCGCGCCTCGATCAGCGGATCGAGCGCCGGCGCATCGAAAGAGAAACTGGCGAGCGCGTTTGCCAATGCGGTGTCGGAGGTGGCGCCGTCGATTTTACCGCCGGGCTTGCCGCCGGTTTTACCGCCGATCTTGCCGCCCTTGCCGGATTTTTCCCCCGATTTGAACTTCTCCGGCTTCTTCTTCGTCATATGGAAGCCTCGCAACGTGGCCGATAAGGGAGGGTGAGGCCCTTTCCGTCCGGATGATTCGACCCGAACGACAGAAAGTGCTCTCGGTTCAAAACGCTGGAGCATGTCCTTTTCGCAAAGGCATTCAACTTTTGCGGAACATGCTCTAGCAGCCGCGCTGCTGCTTCGGAAGCCGGCTTCATAACGCCGGCGGGGCCGATATGGTCCGCGGCGTAGATTGCAGTTAAGGAAAGATGTCCCCGGGAAACGCCAATGGCCCTGCGCGATTCGAGCCCGCTTGCTGACGACACCATGATCGAGAGACTGGTGGCGGCGCGCTGGGTGCTCGCCGCCGGCCTGCTCGGCCTGTTCATCGTCGTCAGCTCCGGCGGGCTCAATGTCGTGCCGGCCATGCTGCTTGGCGCGCTGCTGGTAGCCGCCGCCGCGGTGCCGAACCGGCGCCGGCCGGTCGCCGCGGCGCTGGCCCGGTTCGGCGGCGAGATACGGGCCCCGGTAGCACCGGTTGCCGTCGAGGGGCGGCTGGTCTCGCTGGTGCGCGCATTGCCCGAGGCCGCCTTGCTGCTGGATACCGCCGGCACCGTGCTCGCCGCCAACCAGCTGGCGGCGCAGACGGTTTCCAGCGTGAAGATCGGCGATCCGGTGTCGTTCGCGGTGCGCGTGCCAGAAGTGCTGGAGGCGGTACGTGCGGCAGGTTCGGGCGGTGGGCCGCGCCAGGTCGAGTTCGCGGAGCGGGTGCCGCTCGACCGTGCGATCCAGGCCGACATCGTTCCGGTGCGTTTCGCCGGCCAGGAAGGCGGCCCGCCCGACGTGATCCTGCTCATCTTCCACGACATGACGCAGCAGCGCCGTGTCGAGCAGATGCGGGTCGATTTCATCGCCAATGCCAGCCACGAGTTGCGCACGCCGCTGGCCTCGCTCTCCGGCTTCATCGAGACCCTGCAGGGCCCGGCGCGCAACGACGCGCAGGCGCGCGAGCGCTTCCTCAAGATCATGGCGGCGCAGGCACGGCGCATGTCGCGCCTGATCGAGGACCTGCTCTCGCTGTCGCGTATCGAATTGAACGCGCATATGCGCCCGGAGGCCGAGATCGACCTCGTCGCCGTGGTCGGCCATGTCCGCGACACGCTCGCCCCGCTGGCCCGCGAGCGCGACGTCGAAGTCGGCTTCGAGACGCCGGGCCGGCCGATGATGGTGCGGGGCGATCGCGACGAATTGATCCGGGTATTTGAAAATCTCGTCGAAAACGCTTTGAAATATGGCGGGTCGGGTGGACGGATCGAAATCCGCCTTGCCTTCGAAGCTTCCGATGCGGTAGCGTCCGTGCGTGACTTCGGCCCGGGCATCGCCCCTGAGCATCTGCCCCGCCTTACCGAGCGTTTCTACCGGGTCGACACCGCGCATTCGCGTGAGCAGGGCGGCACCGGCCTCGGCCTCGCCATCGTCAAGCACATAGTGGCACGCCACCGCGGCCGAATGGGCATTGAAAGCGTTCCCGGGGAAGGCGCGACATTTACTGTCCGCCTGGCAGTAATCGCGTCCGGCACACGCTAATTATCTACTAAAATCAACAATCTGACGTGTCATCCGGATGTCATCCGGAAGTCATAGAACCTTGGCGCCGGGCCGTTAAGAGTCCGTTGTGAAGCTTTTTCCGTCGCCTCCGGCCACGCCCGGAACGCAACCGGACACACGAGCTAAGGAGAAGACCCTTGAAATTCGCCAATATTCTCGGCGCTGCCGCGATCGCGGTTGGCAGCCTCGTCTCGGGCGGCGCTTTCGCTGCCGACATCAATGGCGCTGGCGCGTCTTTCCCCGCGCCCGTCTACCAGGCCTGGGCCGCCGGTTATAAGGCGAAGTCGGGCACCGGCATGAACTATCAGTCGATCGGTTCCGGCGGTGGCCAGAACCAGATCGTCAACCGCACCGTCGATTTCGGCGCGTCGGACGCCCCGATGGCTGACGACAAGCTCGCCAGCAACAACCTGCTGCAGTTCCCGACCGTGATCGGTTCGGTCGTCGCGATCGTGAACCTCGAGGGCATCGAGAGCGGCCAGCTGAAGCTCTCCGGCCCGGTGCTTGCCGAAATCTACCAGGGCAAGATCACCAAGTGGAACGACCCCAAGATCGCCGAGCTGAACAAGGGCGTGAAGCTCCCTGAGCTCGCCATCGTCCCGGTCTACCGTTCGGACTCCTCGGGCACCTCCTTCGTGTTCACCTCCTACCTCGCTGCCGCCAGCGCGGACTGGAAGTCGAACGTCGGCGCCGCCACCTCCGTGCAGTGGCCGACCGGCGCGGGCGCCAAGGGCAATGAAGGCATTGCCGGCACCGTGAAGAACACCAAGGGCGCCATCGGCTTCGTCGAGTACGTCTACGCCGCCGCCAACAAGCTGACCACCACCGACCTGATCAACAAGGCCGGCAAGGCCGTGAAGCCGACCGAAGCCGCCTTCATGGCCGCCGCCTCGGCCGCTGACTGGAAGAACGCGAAGAACTTCGCCGCTTCCATGATCGACACCGCCGGCGAGACCGCCTGGCCGATCGTCTCCGCCACCTACATCCTGCTGCCGAAGAACCCGTCCAACGCCGCGCAGTCGGCCGAGGCCATCAAGTTCTTCGACTGGGCGTACGGCAAGGAAGGCGACGAGATCGCCGAGAAGCTGCACTACATCGCGCTGCCGGACTCCGTCGTCGAGGACGTCCGCAAGGCGTGGAAGGCCGAAGTGAAGGCCGACGGCAAGGCCGTCTGGACAAACTGATCAAGACTCGAAGGGCGGCTGGCGCTTCGGCGCGGCCGCCCTTTATTCCTGTCTGATAGGTGCCTGATCGCGTTGCGTGCGTACGAGCGTGCCTGTGAGTGCCTGAAGTTGTTGAGGGTGCCCTGCTCGCCGGGGTGTTGATCGCGGTTACCGGCTGAGGCCGAAGGAATTTTCAAATGGACGCCACTTTGGGCGGAAGTTCCGCCGACACGGCGCTGGTCACGAGCCACAAGCCGACCGGAAAGATCAGCGATCCGATCTTCGTCGGCCTGCTCTGGGCGAGCGGCATTGCCGTTCTGCTCATTCTCGGCCTCATCATCGCGATGCTGTTCGAGGGCGGCCTGCCCGCGCTCCGCGAGTTCGGCATTTCCTTCCTGTGGTCCACGTCGTGGAATCCGGTCACCGAGAAGTTCGGCGCCGGCGTCATGGTGTTCGGCACGCTGCTCAGCGCCATCATCGCCGTCATCGTCGCGCTGCCGCTGTCCTTCGGCATCGCCTTCTTCCTCACCGAGATCGCGCCCGGCCCGCTCCGCCGCCCGATCGGCGTCGCCATCCAGCTGCTCGCCGCCGTGCCCTCCATCATCTACGGCATGTGGGGCTTCTTCGTCGTGGTGCCGCTGATCGCCGCCTACGTCCAGCCGCCGCTGATCGAGTGGCTCGGCCCGATCCCGGTGCTCGGCGCGCTGTTCCAGGGCCCGCCGCTCGGCGCCGGCATGCTCACCGCCGGCCTGATCCTGGCGCTGATGATCCTGCCCTTCATCACCGCGATGTTCGTCGAGGTGCTGGAATCGGTGCCGCCCATGCTGAAGGAATCCGCCTTCGGCGTCGGCGCCACCACCTTCGAGGTCTATCGCAACGTCTCGGTGCCCTATGGCAACACCGCCATGGTCGGCGCGGTGATGCTCGGCCTCGGCCGCGCGCTGGGCGAGACCATGGCCGTCACCTTCGTCATCGGTAACGCCACCCGCATGTCGGCCTCGCTGTTCGCGCCGGGTGCCACCATCGCCTCGACCATCGCCAACGAGTTTCCTGAAGCGTCGATGGGCTCGCTGAAGCTGCAGTCGCTGCTCCAGCTCGGCTTCATCCTGTTCGTCATCTCGTTCATCGTGCTTGCGCTGTCGCGCATGCTGGTGCGCTCGAAGATCAAGGGCTGATCGTCATGGCATCGCTCGCTGCCCGCCGCGCCACCGACTTCACCGTGAAGGCCATCTCCACCGGCTTCGCCGTGCTGTCCCTCGTCATGCTCGCCTGGATCCTGTGGACCCTCTTGTCCCGCGGCCTCCCGGCGCTCGGCCCGCACGTCTTCACCCAGATCACCGCGCCTCCCGGCGCCGGCGGCGGCCTCCTGAATGCCATCGTCGGCTCGCTGATCCAGATCGTCATCGCGCTCTTGATCGGCACCCCGATCGGCCTGATGTGCGGCACCTTTCTTGCCGAGAACGGCAGGGGAACCCGGATCGCCGGCGTGGTGCGCTTCGTCAATGACGTGCTGCTCTCGGCGCCCTCGATCCTGATCGGCCTGTTCGTCTATCAGCTGCTGGTCGTGCCGTTCGGCGGCTTCTCCGGCTGGGCCGGCTCGATCGCACTGGCCATCCTGGTCATCCCGGTGGTGGTGCGCACCACCGAGGACATGCTGAACCTGGTGCCGATCGGCCTGCGCGAGGCAGCCTTCGCGCTCGGCGCGCCGCAATGGAAGGTCGTGACCATGGTGACCTGGCGCGCGGCGCGCGCCGGCATCACCACCGGCATCCTGCTCGCGCTCGCCCGCGCCGCCGGCGAGACCGCGCCGCTGCTCTTCACCTCGCTCGGCAATAACGGCTGGTCGATCGACCTGTCGCGGCCTATGGCCAGCCTGCCGATCGCCATCTATCAATACGCCGCCAGCCCGTTCGACGATTGGGTCGCCCTCGCCTGGGCCGGCGCGCTGATCATCACCGTTGGGGTGTTGACCCTCAACATCCTCTCCCGCCTTGTCCTGGCGAAGATGAAGTGAGCCGGCCATGAACTTTGCACCCGACACCTCCCTCGACATCGCCGCCGCCGTCAACCGCGCCAACGTCGTCGGCTCCGCCGCGACCAAGCTCAAGGTCGAGAAGCTGAATTTCTACTACGGCGACAACCACGCGCTGAAGAACATCAATTTCGAGATTCCCGAGAAGCGGGTTACCGCGATGATCGGGCCGTCGGGCTGCGGCAAGTCCACGCTGCTGCGCATCTTCAACCGCATGTATGCGCTCTATCCGGGCCAGCGCGCCGAAGGCAAGATCAGCTTCGACGGCGTCGACCTGCTCGGCAAGAACCTCGATTCCACCGTGGTGCGCTCGCGCATCGGCATGGTGTTCCAGAAGCCGACGCCGTTCCCGATGTCGATCTACGACAACATCGCCTTCGGCGTGAAGCTGCATGAGAGCCTCGGCAAGGCGGCGATGGACGAGCGCGTCGAATGGTGCTTGCGCAAGGCCGCCATCTGGGAGGAGACCAAGGACCGTCTCCACACTTCCGCCCTCGGCATGTCGGGCGGCCAGCAGCAGCGCCTGTGCATCGCCCGCACCATCGCGGTGAAGCCGGAAGTCATCCTGCTCGACGAGCCGACCTCGGCGCTCGACCCGATCTCGACCTCCAAGATCGAGGACCTGATCGACGAGCTGAAGCAGGACTTCACCATCGTCATCGTGACGCACAACATGCAGCAGGCCGCCCGCTGCGCCGACCTCACCTCCTTCTTCTATCTCGGCGAGCTGATCGAGGTCGGCCCGTCCAACGAGATCTTCACCAATCCGCGCGAGCAGCGCACCCGCGACTACATCACCGGCCGCTTCGGCTGATGCCGGGCGACGTGAGAGGCTTGACCCATGACTGAGCATATCGTCTCGTCCTTCGACGCGGACCTGAAGGATCTTGGCCGCAAGGTCGTGGAGATGGGCGGCCAGGCGGAGCGGCTGGTGGCCGATTCCGTGCAGGCGCTCGTCAAGCGCGACGCCGAGCTGGCGCAGAAGGTCATCGTGCTCGACGGTCCGGTGGACCTGCTGCAGCGCGAGATCGAGGAGAAGGCCATCCTCACCATCGCCCGCCGCCAGCCGCTCGCGCACGATCTGCGCGAGATCGTCGCCGCCATGCGCGTCGCCAACGACCTCGAGCGCATCGGCGACCTCGCCAAGAACACCGGCAAGCGCGTCCTCGCGCTGACCGGCGAGTTCCATCCGCAGAAGCTGGTGCGCGGCGTGGAGCATATGTCGGGCATGGTGCTGGAGCAGCTGAAAGAGGTGCTCGACGCCTATGCCAGCCGCGACGACGCCCGCGCGCTCCAGGTGTGGAAGCGCGACGGCGAGATCGACATTCTCTACACCTCGCTGTTCCGCGAACTCCTCACCTATATGATGGAAGACCCGCGCAACATCTCGCTGTGCACGCATCTGCTGTTCTGCGCCAAGAACATCGAGCGTATCGGCGACCACGCCACCAACATCGCCGAGACGGTGCATTATCTGGTGACTGGCCAGCTTCCCGCCGAGGAACGCCCGAAGCAGGACACCACCAGCATCACCAGCGTGGCGTTCCCTGCTTGATCTGAGCGGAAAGACGGGTCATGCCGACCAACATACTGATCGTGGAGGATGAGGAGCCCCTCACCCTCCTTCTTCGCTACAATCTGGAATCCGAGGGCTACGCGGTCGAAAGCGTCGGGCGTGGCGATGAGGCCGAGACCCGGCTGCGCGAAAGCGTACCGGATCTCGTCATCCTCGACTGGATGCTGCCGGGCCTGTCCGGCATCGAGCTCTGCCGGCGCCTGCGCGCCCGGCCGGAGACCGAGCGCATGCCGGTGCTGATGCTCACCGCCCGCGGCGAGGAGACCGAGCGGGTGCGCGGCCTCGCCACCGGCGCCGATGACTATGTGGTGAAGCCGTTCTCGGTGCCGGAGCTGATCGCCCGCGTGCGGGCGCTGCTGCGCCGCGCCAAGCCGGACCACATCGCCACCCTGCTGCGCGCCGGCGACATCGAGCTCGATCGCGAGACCAAGCGGGTCTACCGCGCGGGACGCGAGCTGCATCTTGGCCCGACCGAGTTCCGCCTGCTGGAGTTCCTGATGCAGTCGCCCGGCCGCGTCTTCACCCGCGAGCAATTGCTCGACGGCGTGTGGGGCCAGGACGTCTATATCGACGAGCGCACCGTGGACGTGCATGTCGGGCGCCTGCGCAAGGCTCTGAATCGCCCGCGCCAGCCCGACCCGATCCGCACCGTCCGCGGCTCCGGCTACTCATTCAACGAGATGTTCGCCCGCGCGCACTGAGCGGGCGTCACCCATCGCTGATGGCGATTGCGCGTCCCGGGCGGACGCTGCGTCACGTGTTCACCGCACATTCAGGCCGTCCACTCCACCCCTTCGCTGGGTCGATACCTAGCGGGGGACCGATGCAGCGCCTTTCCACCGACGACGTGCCGCGCCGGGACCGGCTCGCCTTCGTGCATGACTTTGTCGGCCGCCACGCCGCCGGCATGGAATTCAGTCCCCTGGACCCCGAGAATTTCCGCGTCGAGCTCGCGGCATTCCAGCTGCCCGGCAATGTGCTGGTCGCCGAGGCCAGCTATTCCCCGGTCGCCGGCACCCGCACCCGCGAAATGCTGAATGACGGGCGCGACGCCTATCAGCTGATGATCCACACCACGGAGCATGAGGCCTCGGTCGAGGGCCGCGCCGCGGTGAAGATCGCGCCCGGCGCCCTGATGATCATCGATCAGAGCGCGCACAATTCCTGCCGCCTCCCCGAGACCCGCCTGAAAGTGGTCAATCTCGACCGGACCCGGCTGAAGAAACTGGTGCCGCGCATCGATGAGCGGCCCTGCTACTTCCTCCCCGAGGCGACATCCGGCATGAACCTGTTTGCCGGCTATTCAGACCTGCTCCGCCGCACGCCGCCGCAAGGCGAGAGGGCCGGCCGCGTCGCGGCGGATCATCTTTATGATCTGGTGGCGCTGCTGCTCGACGCCGCCGTTCCAGGCGGCGGCGCCCGCAACATGCGCGGCGTCGGTGCGGCCCGGCTCGAACTGGTGAAGCGGCACATGCGCGCCCGGCTCGGTGATCCCGGCCTCGGCATCGAAGTGGTGGCGCGCCGCCAGGGCATCACCCCGCGCTACATCCAGCGCCTGTTCGAGGCGGAGGGCGCGAGCTTCTCCGAGTTCCTGCGCGACTGCCGGCTGGATTTCGCCTTCCGGCTGCTCGACGCGCCGGACGGCGGGCGCACCATTGCGGCGATTGCGTTCGAGGCGGGATTCAGCGACCTCTCCAGTTTCAACCGCGCCTTCCGCCGCCGCTACGCCATGACCCCCTCGCAGGTACGCGCCGAGGCGATGCACCGGCGTTTTTGAGAGGCGGGTTCAGAGTTCGCTTGAGCCGACTTGGCCCGCTCCATACGCCCTCATGCCCGGGCTTGACCCGGGTACCCAGACTTCGACGAGGTGCGTGCGGCTTCGCTGGATCCCCGGATCAAGTCCGGGGATGAGGGCTGTTCTCAGTTTTCCGCTCATCCCGACCCGCCTGTTCGCCCCCTGCATAGTTCGTTCGCCGGGCGCCGAGACGCTCAACGTTCTGCCGTCGTAGGCATCGCATCGTCGGACGGCGGGCCGCAGGCGCGCCGCGTGGCTGGGTCGGCACCAACCACCGCGGAGGCGGAAGAAAACGACATGAAGGCATGGATACTTCTCGCGCTCGGCCTCGCCACGGCCGCGTGCAACCAGACGCTCGGCACCGCCACAGCGCGCCAATCGAACCCGGAAAGCGCGGCGGCAGCGCCCACAGAAAGCGATGCTGCGTCAGTCAAAGGGTCGGCCACGGGCTCGAAAGCCTCCGCTCAGTCGGCAAAGCAGATCGTAGCAGTGCAATCCGCTGCCCAGCGCTGCGCCGACGCCGCGCAGGAGATGGCGAACAAGCAGACCCAGGCGGCGATGCTCGGGGGTGCGCTCTCCATGGTCGGAGGCTTTGGCGGCATGGCCGGGCAGGGCGGCGCCATCGCCGCGCAGGCGGCTTCGGTCGGCGGTTCGGTCATCCAGTCGCAGGCCGGCGCGCAGGCTCAGGCCGCCATGGCACAGGAGTGCCGCTGATGCGCCGCGCACTCCTGATGATGAAACTCTTGCCGCTGTTCGCCCTGCTGCTCGCCTCGCCGGCCTCCGCACTGACCGCGCAGGAGGCCGGCAAGGTGGTAGGGCTGATCGAGAAGCTGCAACCGAGCTTCGGCACGCTCGCCTATCACGACGAGGTTGCCGACGATTGGTATGAGCGCGACGAGGTCGGGCAGGGTCTCATTGCCCGCGAGGGCTTCAGCAAGGCGAGCTGGAGGACGGCGCTCGACGCCACCATGCGCGGCTATCTCGCCGGCATTCCGCAGAGCGAGATCGATGCGCTGTTCGCCGAGTTGCGCCAGAGATTGGCCAGGAGCCCGAAGATGACCGCCACGCAGAAGAGCGCGGTGGAGAGCTTCGTCGCGGAGGAATATGGCGAGCTGAAACAGCTGCGCACGGAGGGTGCGCCCTATGAGGCCGTGGTGCGGCCCTTCGCGGTTCGGCTGCGTCGCCTGCTGCCCGAGCGCCTCGCTGACGAGTAAGGCGCGAAGCGGATACCGGGCTCGCCCCGGTATCTCGCGTCAATTACTCCACGCCCGCCGGGGCACTGTTGGATTTCTTGTTCGGCCAGTTATTGGAGAGGATGAAGTCGGAGATGCGCGGCGCGATCTCGGAGCGGAAGCGCGAGCCGTTGAACACGCCATAATGCCCCACCGCCGGCTGGAGATAATGCACCCGCTTCTCTTCCGGGATGTTGACGCACAGCCGCTGCGCCGCCTCGGTCTGGCCGACGCCGGAAATGTCGTCATTCTCGCCTTCGACGGTGAGCAGCGCGACATTGCGGATCTTCGAGGGATCGACCGGCAGTCCGCGATGCGTCATGCGGCCGAGCGGCAGATCGTGGCGGATGAACACCGTCTCGATGGTCTGCAGATAGAACTCGGCGGAGAGGTCCATCACCGCCAGATATTCGTCATAGAATTCACGGTGCTTCTCGGCGGAATCGCCGTCGCCCTTCACCAGATGGCGGAACATGTCGGAATGCGCCTGGAGATGCCGCTCCAGGTTCATCGAGACGAAGCCATGGAGCTGCAGGAAGCCGGGATAGACCTGGCGCATCACGCCGGGATGCGGAAACGGCACCGACGTGATGACGTTGCGGCGGAACCAGTCGAGCCCGCGATCGATGGCGACGTCGTTCACGATAGTCGGGCTTTCGCGGGTGTCGATCGGGCCGCCCATCAGCACCATCGAGGCCGGGACGTGCGGGTCGTCCTCCGCCTCCATGCGCGCCACGGCGGCGAGCACCGGCACCGCCGGCTGGCACACCGCCATCACATGCACGCCGCCGCCGAGGCGGTGCAGCATGCTGATGACGTAGTCGATATAGTCGTCGAGATCGAACCGCCCCTCCGTGAGCGGCACCATCTTGGCGTCGACCCAATCGGTGACATAGACGTCGTGGTTCGCCAGCATCGTGCGCACCGTGCCGCGCAGCAGCGTGGCGTAGTGGCCGGACATCGGCGCCACGATCAGCAGTTTCGGCTGCGGCCGGCGCGGCGCGTGCTCGAACACCCGCTCGAAATGCAGCAGCCGGCAGAACGGGCGTTCCCACGCCGCGCTCACCCGTACCGGAACCTGCGTCGCGCCCACGGTGACGCTGTCGATGCCCCAGTCCGGCTTGCCGTAGCGCCGGGTGGCGCGCTCGAACAATTCGCACCAGGCAGCGGCCGACTTGCCGAGCTGAGTGTGCGCCAGCGGATTGACCGGGTTGCGGTAATACAGCCGGCCGGCATCGGCCAGCGCGCGATAGGGGTTCAGCGCCGCCTGCCCCATCTCGAACATCCAGTAGAGCGGGCGTGACAATGCCGATGCCGCCTCGATCGAGGGATCCGGCAATTCATCGGCATGCAATGCGTTGCCGAACACTCCGATTGCCATCTGCGGCTCCACTCCCGTCGCCGGCGCGTCCCGTCGCCAAGCTTGTGCGTTGCAACATAGATAAGCGCTTGGTGCGGCGCGTCAACGCATGCCTGCATTATGGCTAGGCGATAGCGGGCCGACATGCCTGTTCTTGCGCCAGTGCAGCCCGGCACGAGGCCCTTCCCAACCGCTCGCGCGCGTTCTAACGCTTCTTCATGCTGTTCTCGCTCGACCGCCCCATTGGCGAACGTTTCTTCGGCCTCCGGCTCGATACGCTGGTGCGGCTGCGTTGGCTTGCCGTCGCCGGGCAGACGCTCGCCATCATCGTGGTGCAGCTGCTGCTCGGTTTCTCGCTGCCGATCGGCGCCTGCCTTGCCGTGGTCGCGCTCTCCGCCTGGCTCAACCTCGCGCTACGGCTGCGCAATCCCGGCGCGCGCCGGCTGTCGGATGGCGAGGCGGCGTGGCTGCTGGCCTATGACATATTGCAGCTGGCCGCGCTGCTGTTCCTCACCGGCGGCCTCGCCAATCCGTTCGCGCTGCTGTTCCTCGCCCCGGTGCTGATCTCGGCGACCGCGCTGTCGCCGCGCACCACCATATTGCTCGGCCTGCTGGCGGGGCTGTGCGCCGCCATTGTCGGGCTTTGGCAGATGCCGCTGCCCTGGGCGGCGCATGATGCGCTGGGCGCCGCTCCCCAACTGCCGCCGCTCTATCTCGCCGGCATCTGGTGCGCGCTGGCGCTCGCCATCGCCTTCATCGGCGTGCATGCGTGGCGCGTCGCCGAGGAGACCCGCGAACTGTCCGAGGCGCTGGCCGCCACCGAGCTGGTGCTGGCGCGCGAGCAGCATCTCTCCGCGCTGGACGGCCTCGCCGCCGCCGCCGCGCACGAGCTCGGCACCCCGCTCGCCACCATCACCGTCGTCGTCAAGGAACTTGGCCGATCGCTGCCGGCCGAGAGCCCGATGAGCGAGGACATCAAGCTCTTGTCCGAGCAGGTTGACCGCTGCCGGGCGATCCTGCGCACGCTCACCTCGCTCGACGCCGGCGACGCCCCGTTCGACCGCATGCCGATCTCGCACATCATCGAGGATGTGGTCGCCCCGCACCGCAATTTCGGCATCAATATCGCCATCGCGCTGCCGACCGGCGGGTCCGAGCCGGTGATCGCGCGCAATCCCGGCCTGCTCTACGGGCTCGGCAACATCGTCGAGAACGCCGTCGATTTCGCTGCCACCCGGGTCGAGATCGTCGCCAGCTGGACCGACCGCGAGGTCGTCATCACCGTCACCGATGACGGCCCCGGCTTCCCGCCCGAGCTGATCGACCGCATCGGCGCGCCCTATGTGACCAGCCGCGGCCGCCACCGCTGGCGCAAGGGCGGCGATGGCGACGGTGATGGCGACGGTGATGGGCTCGGCCTCGGCGTGTTCATCGCCAAGACCTTGCTGGAGCGCTCCGGCGCCGAGCTCGGCTTCCTGAACCGCGTCGCCCCCGCCCATGGCGCCGAGGTGAGCGTGCGCTGGCCGCGTGCGCTGATCGACATCTCCGACGGGCGCGAGCGGGCGCGGACCATCGACGCCGCATGATCGCGATTTCGG
Organism: Starkeya sp. ORNL1; assembly: GCF_012971745.1. Lineage (NCBI taxonomy): Bacteria > Pseudomonadati > Pseudomonadota > Alphaproteobacteria > Hyphomicrobiales > Xanthobacteraceae > Starkeya > Starkeya sp. ORNL1. The sequence continues at coordinate 3,841,039 of NZ_CP048834.1, read as the reverse complement.
CCCGATCGCACGCTGTTGATGCGGTTTCGGGTTCGCTGCGCGCGCTTGACGCATGGACTCTTTGCGGGAACTTTGCGTGCTCCGTCGCGGGATAGTAGTCTGCGACGAATGTTGAGGCCGTTTCGCGCGTCCCCCACGGGGCGCATCGTCCGGCCAAGGAAGATACGCCATGCTCGACGCCACCTCCGATACCGCCGACCGCTCGCTGCTGATCGTCGATGACGATCGGCCCTTCCTCCAGCGCCTCGCCCGCGCCATGGAATCCCGCGGCTTCGTCGTCACCACCGCCGAGACCGTGGCCGACGGCCTCGCCCGCGTCGAAGGCGGCGCGCCGGCCTATGCGGTGGTGGACATGCGGCTTGGCGACGGAAACGGGCTCGACGTCATCTCCGCCTTGAAGCGCCGCCGTCCCGAAGCGCGCGGCATCATCCTCACGGGCTACGGCAACATCGCCACCGCGGTGAATGCGGTGAAGATGGGCGCGGTCGATTATCTGGCGAAGCCGGCGGACGCCGACGACATCTGCGCCGCCTTGAACGCGCAGGGCGACTACAAGCCGCAGCTCCCCGAGAACCCGATGTCGGCGGACCGGGTGCGTTGGGAGCATATCCAGCGCGTCTATGAATTGTGTGGGCGCAATGTCTCCGAGACTGCGCGCCGCCTCAGCATGCACCGCCGCACGCTGCAACGCATCCTCGCAAAGCGCGCGCCGCGTTAGTCGGCGCCAGGCGAGCATCCTTCGAGGCCCGGCTTTGCCGGGCGCCTCAGGATGAGGTCGCTTTTTAAATGAACCTCATCCTGAGGTGCGAGCGCCAGCGAGCCTCGAAGGATGCTCGCGCCGAGCTACCTCAAACCCTGAGCCCGTTCTCTTCCGCCAGCTCCTTCAGCGAGCGTTCCGGGCGCGCGCCCATATGGCTGATCACCTCGGCCGCGCACAGCGCGCCGAGCCGCAGCGACTCCTCCGGGGAGAAACCGCGGGCGTGGCCGTGCAGATAGCCGGCGGCGAACAGGTCGCCGGCGCCGGTGGTATCGACGACGCTGGCCACCGGGAACACCGGCACCGCAAATGTCTCGGGACCCGCAACGGTGAGCGCCCCGTTCTCGCTGCGCGTCACCACGGCGCGCTTCACGTCCTGGCGGAGCACCGCGAGGGCGGTGTCGAAATCCGCGGTCTGGTAGAGCGACTTCAGCTCGGTCTCATTGGCGAACAACAGGTCCACCGTGCCCTCGCGCATCAATCCGAGGAATTCGGCGCGGTAGCGGTCGACACAGAACGCGTCGGAGAGCGTCAGCGCTACAGTCCGCCCCGCCTTGTGGGCGATGCCGGCAGCCTTGAGGAAAGCCTGCTTCGCCGGCGGCGGATCCCACAGATAGCCTTCGAGATAGGTCACCGCCGCGCTAGCCACCAGCGCCTCGTCGAAATCGTCGGGCACGAGATTCTGCGCCGCGCCGAGATAGGTGTTCATGGTGCGCTCGCCATCGGGCGTCACCAGGATCAGGCAGCGCGCCGTCGCCGGGCCGGTCGCCGCCGCGACGGTGGGAAAGCGCACGCCGGCCGCCTCGATGTCATGGTCGAAGATCAGGCCGAGCGCGTCGTCCTTAACCTTGCCGATGAATCCGGCGCGTCCGCCGAGCGAGGCGACACCCGCCATGCTGTTCGCCGCCGAGCCGCCGGAGATCTCGATGCCCGGCCCCATGGCGGCATAGATCGTCTCCGCCTGCGTCTCGTCGATCAGCGTCATGCCGCCCTTGCGCATGCCGTGGCGGATGAGGAAGTCGTCCTCGGTGCGGGCAAGGACATCGACGATGGCATTGCCGAAGCCGAGCACGTCGAGTTGGGGTGCGCTCACGAGCGGGCCTTTCTTTACTGCCGGGGTGCTGCGACGCGGTAGCAGAGCGGGACAGGCCTCGCAACGCTTCCGGCCGTCACCCGGTCAGGTTAAATATGACCCGCCCATGAGCCCCGCCCCTGAAGCCCCGTTCCGTCATGCCTCGACCGTGGCCGGCCTGACGCTCGCCTCCCGCGTGCTCGGCTTTGTGCGCGACGCCGCGGTCGCCGCCTTGTTCGGCGCCGGCGCGGTGGCGGATGCGGCGGTGGCCGGCCTCGCCGTGCCGCAGCTGGCCCGTCGCCTCCTCAGCGAGGGCGCGCTTAATGCCGCGGTGGTCCCCGGCCTGCTCGATGCCGAGCGCGAGGCGGGAATCGCAGAGGCGCGTGCCCGCGCCGCTGCCGCTCTGGCGCTCATCACCGCCGCGGCCAGCCTGCTTGCCATCGTCATGACGGTGTTGATGCCGCTGGTCATCGCTCTGCTGGCGCCCGGCTTCGATTGGGACGGCGAACGCGCCGCCGGTGCCGTGCTGGTCGGCCGGCTCGCCGTGGTCTGCCTGCCCTTGATGGCGGCGGCCGGCGTGCTGGCGGCGATCGCCAACGCGTCCGGCCGCGCGACCATGCCCGCCTTCGCCCCGGTGCTGAGCAACATCGCCGTGCTTCTCGTGCTCGGCGTAGTGTTCCTGGTGCCGGAGAGCCGTGCACTCGCCTGGCTGGCCGCGGCGAGCGTCGCCGGCGCCCTGGCGCAGCTCGCCTTGATGATCGGCGCGGTCAATGGCAGCCGGTTCGCGCCTTCTGGCGTATCTGGGCAAGCGCTGCGCGCCGCGCTCGGTGCCGCCTGGCCGATGCTTGTCCAATCCGGGCCTTCCTTGCTGGCGGCGGCGCTGCCGCAGCTGCGTTTCCTGGTGGCGGGCGCCGCGGCATCCGGCACGGTCGGAGGCGTCGCCGCGCTGTTCTACGCCGGCCGGCTGATCGAACTGCCGCTCGGCGTGGTCGGCGCCAGCGCCGGTGCGGTGCTGCTGCCCTTGCTGGCGGCGCAGGCGCGCTCGACCCCCGGCAATGCCGGTGCCCGCGCGGCCGAGGCGGCGCTGGCGCTGACCTTGCCGGCCGGCCTCGGGCTGATGGTGCTGGCCGAGCCGATCGTGGTGGTGCTGTTCAAGCGCGGCGCCTTCGATGCCGATGCGGTGGCCGCAACGTCCTATGTGCTGGCTCTGCTTGCGCTCGCATTGCCGGTGCAGGCAGTGGAGAAGATCCTCGCCGCCATCGCCTTCGCCCATGGCGAGGGCCGCCTTGCCACGCGTGCCGGCCTCGCCGCACTGGCGGCCGGCGGCGTTGCTGGTTTCGCACTGGCGGGTCCGCTTGGTGTTGCGGGGCCGGCGCTCGGCATCCTCGTCTCCAGCGCGGTCGGGCTGGCGGGACTGACGCTCGGCCTCGCGCGGCGTGGCCTCCTGAGGCTGGATGGCGCGGTGCGCCGCCGCCTGCCGCGCCTCGCGCTCGCCGCGCTCGCCATGACGGTGGCGGTCATGGGCGCGGCCTGGCTGCTGTCGGACGCACTTGCCGCGCACGGCTTAGCCGGCCTCGCCGCGCTTGCCGGCTGCGTGGTGTTCGGCGTCGCCATCTATGCCGGCGCCGCCCAGCTTTCCGGCGCGCTCGACCTGACGGCGTTGCGCCGCTGAAGGCCGGCACCGGATGCCATCACACCTTGCCGCGCCGGCTTGTGCATGTCATAGCGCCCGCGCTTCGGCGAACTGAGGAACGGCATAAATGGCATTCCAGCAGCGGGTCTTCTCCGGCGTGCAGCCGACGGGCAATCTGCATCTCGGCAATTATCTTGGCGCCATCAAGCGCTTCGTCGAGCTGCAGGCGAGCTATGACTGCCTGTATTGCGTGGTCGATCTGCATGCCATCACCGTCTGGCAGGATCCGGTCGAGCTGAAGAAGCAGATTCGCGAGGTCACGGCTGCCTTCATCGCCGCCGGCATCGACCCGACACGCCACATCGTCTTCAACCAGAGCCAGGTCGCCGAGCACGCCGAGCTCGCCTGGGTGTTCAATTGCGTCGCCCGCCTCGGCTGGCTGAACCGCATGACCCAGTTCAAGGAGAAGGCCGGCAAGGATCGCGAGAACGCCTCGGTCGGGCTCTATGCCTATCCGAACCTGATGGCGGCCGACATCCTGGTCTATCGCGCCACCCATGTGCCGGTGGGCGAGGACCAGAAGCAGCATCTGGAGCTGACCCGCGACATCGCGCAGAAGTTCAACAATGACTTCGCACCCTCCATCGCCGCGGCCGGCTTCGGCGAGGCGTTCTTCCCGCTCACCGAGCCGCTGATCGGCGGCCCGGCGGCGCGGGTGATGAGCCTGCGCGACGGCACCAAGAAGATGTCGAAGTCCGACCCGTCGGATCTCTCGCGCATCAATCTCACCGACGATGCCGACGCCATCGCCTCCAAGGTGCGCCGGGCCAAGACCGATCCGGAGCCGCTGCCCTCCGAGGCGGAAGGGCTGGCGGGACGGCCGGAGGCGGAGAATCTGGTCGGGATCTATGCCGCCCTCGCCGGCAGCACGAAGGCCGAGGTGCTGGGCGAGTTCGGCGGCGGGCAGTTCTCCACCTTCAAGGCGGCGCTGGTCGATCTGGCGGTGGCCAAACTCGGCCCGATCGGCGGCGAGATGAAGCGCCTGGTGGACGATCCCGTCCATATCGACGCCGTGCTGCGCGACGGCGCCGACCGCGCCCGCGTGATCGCGGCCGAGACCATGACCCATGTGAAGGATATTGTCGGCCTGGTGCGGTAGCGCAGGAACCCATCGTCATCCCGGACGGCCGTCAGGCCGAGCCGGGATCGCGCAAACGTGGGAGAGCGATCCCGGCTCTCCGGCTGTGCCTGCGGCCGGGATGACGCCACTATCCTTGGATCGCTGGCGATCCTCGCCCCATATCGAGTGGACCGTCTCGTCAACGAGGCTGTCGCCATGTCGAAGCCCAGACTGGCCCTGTTAACGATCGTCAGCACCCTCGCCTATCTCGCGCTTCCGATCCTCGGCTGGGGCGGTATCGCGCCGTTCTTCGCCGGTCCGGCGCGGATCGCGCTCACCTTGGTGCTGTTCGTGTTCGCACTCGCGGCGCTGTTCACGCAAGGCAATCTCAGCACCGGCGTGCGCGAAGACCGTTCCAATCGCTGGGTGCTCGCGACCTTTGGCGTGCTCGGCCTGCTGGCCGGCTGGATTCCTGCCTATATGGACCGCCTTGATGTGTGGACGCTCGACGGCGACACCATGCGCTGGTTCGGTGTCCTGCTGTTCGCGGTCGGCGGTGCGCTCAGGCTCTCGCCGGTCTTCGTGCTCGGCCACCGCTTCAGTGGCCTGGTGGCGATCCAGCCCGGGCATAGGCTGGTCACCGGAGGCATCTATGGCGTCATCCGCCATCCCAGCTATCTCGGTTTCCTCATCGGCTCGCTCGGCTGGGCGCTCGCCTTCCGCTCCATCGCCGGGGTGGTGCTCGTAGTGCTGATGATCGTGCCGATCATCGGGCGCATCCGCGCCGAGGAGTCTTTATTGCGCTCGGAGTTCGGCACCGCGTACGACGCCTATCGCGCCCGCACCTCCCGGCTGATTCCGGGCCTTTATTGAGGCCGGGCATGTCGTCGCGCTGTTATGATAGAAATGCCCGGGACACCCAGGAGCAGCCATGCCGCGCAGGCGCCAGAGCCATGAGCCGGGCCACCGCCGCAAATTCCTGGTGGTGATCGATGACACCCCGGAATGCGACCGCGCGGTCTATTACGCCGCGCGCCGCGCCGCCCGCACCGGCGGCAGCGTCGTGATGATCGCCGTGCTGGAGCTTGCCGACGTGCAGAGCCAATGGTTCGGCGTCGCCGGGCTGATGCGTGCCGAGGCCACCGACCAGGCGCGCGGACGGCTTGATCATTTCGCCGCCCGTGCCCGCGGCGTCGCCGGCGTGGATACCGAGAGCGTGGTCCGGGAGGGCCGCATCGCCGAGGAGATCGTCCATCTGATCGAGGCCGACGAGGACATCGCCATATTGGTGCTGGCTTCGGGCACCGGCAATGAAGGGCCTGGGCCGCTGGTCTCGGCGCTGGCGCATGGCGCCTGGGCCGGGCTTGCGGTGCCGATCACCATCGTGCCCGGCGCGCTGTCGGACGGCGAGATCGACGCGCTGGCGTGACCGCCAGGCCACTTCCCTCGCGCCCCGCTGGAGCTTATCTAAGGAGAAACCCGTTTTCGGGTGAAAGCCATGCCACCGGGGCCTTGACCCCCGGCCGGAAGGAGAAGACCCGAGATGTTCATCCAGACAGAAGCCACCCCGAATCCCGCCACGCTGAAGTTCCTGCCGGGCCGTACCGTGCTGGGCAACGGCACCTTTGAGGCGCGCGATGCCGGGGAAGCCGTGCGTTCGCCGCTGGCGGCCCGGCTGTTCGAGATCCCCGGCGTCACCGGCGTCTTCTTTGGCTCGGACTTTGTCACCGTGACCAAGGGCGCGGGCGAATGGCCTCACCTCAAGCCCGCCATCCTCGGCGTCATCATGGAGCACTTCGTCTCCGGCCATGCCGTGCTCGGCGAGGAGCATGAGGAGGCCGTGGACGACGCCTTCTTCGAGGCGAAGGATGCCGGGCTGGTCGATACCATCCGCGAACTGATCGATACCCGGGTCCGCCCGGCGGTAGCCAATGATGGCGGCGACATCACCTTCCGTGGCTACAAGGACGGCGTTGTGTTCCTTGCCATGAAGGGTTCGTGCTCGGGCTGCCCGTCCTCGACCGCGACGCTGAAGAACGGCATCGAGAACCTGCTGCGCCATTTCGTGCCGGATGTGACCGAGGTTCGCCCGGTCTGACGCATCGATCAGGCTGAGGTACTCTTTAGCCTGACGTACCGGTCGCTGGCGACTTCTCCGTCCGCCCGATCCATTGCATGGTGGATCGGGGGAGGAATTTTCTTCGCATGTTGATTCTCGCCATAGATACGGCGCTCGAGGCCTGTTCCGCGGCCTTGCACGATGTTGCGACCGACGAGACGCTTGCCGCCGAGCGGCTGCCGATGGCGCGCGGCCATGCCGAGGCGCTGGTGCCGCTGGTGCAGCGGCTGATGCTGCAGGCCGGCAAGGAGTTCAGCGAAATCAGTGCCTTCGCCGTCACTGTGGGGCCGGGCAGCTTCACCGGCCTCAGGGTTGGGCTGTCCGCCGCGCGCGGCTTCGGCCTCGCCACCGGGCGCCCGGTGATCGGCATATCGACGCTGGCGACGCTTGCCGCCCCGCTGCTCGGCAGCGATGACGCGGTGCCCGCGGTCGCCGCCATCGATGCCCGCCACGGAAATCTCTACATCCAGATGTTCGGTGCCGGCGGCCGGGTGCTGATCAGCGCCCGCGCGGTCGGCATCAAGGAGGCGGCGCGGGCAGTGGCGATCGGCCCGGTGCGTATCGCCGGATCGGGTGCGGCGCTGCTGGCGGAGAGCTGGCCGGCCGGCGAGCCGGCGCCGCTGCTGGTCGATGTCAACGCGACGCCGGATGCGATCTGGCTGGCGCGCCTCGCCTCGGTGGCCGATCCCGCCCGTTCCAAGCCGCGCCCGCTCTATCTGCGCGGTCCCGATGCCCGTCCGCAGGATGCCGCGCGCATCGCCCGGCGATGAAGGCCCTCATCGCGCAATGGTTCGGCGCCAAGGAGCCGGTGCTGCGGACCGCGACCAGCGCCGATGCCGCAGCGCTCGCGCTCGTGCACGCCTCGGCATTCCATATCGCCTGGGACGCCGCGGAGTTCGAGCGCCTGCTGGCCGACCGGCTGAGCCGGGCCTTGGTTGCGACGGATGGTCCCGGCGGGGCGCCGATCGGCTTCATACTGGTGCGCGGCGTGAAGCCGGAGACCGAGATCCTCTCCGTCGCCGTGGTGCCGCGCCGGCGCGGGCATGGCCTCGCGCGGCGCCTGCTCGAGCGCCAGCTCGGCCAGCTCGCCGCGGAGGGGTTCACCACGGTTTTCCTAGAGGTTGAGGAAGGCAACGCACCCGCGCGCCGGCTCTATGATCGCAACGGATTCGCGGAAGTGGGTCGCCGCGCCGGCTATTACCGCACCGCGTCGGGAACGCCGGCAACAGCGTTGGTCATGCGGCGGGACATCGCCTAGTAATAAGTTGCCCCTGACCGGCCCCGTGCGTCATAAGGCTGGCTTTGGAAGGGATGAGGCGGCATGAACGACAAGCCGACCGCGATCGAAGAAGCCTGCATGACCCGCGGCCTGCGCATGACCGATCAGCGCCGGGTGATCGCGCGCGTCATCACCGACGCACAGGACCATCCCGACGTCGAGGAACTGCACCGTCGCGCCGCGGCCGTGGACGACCGCATCTCGATTTCCACCGTCTACCGCACCGTGAAGCTGTTCGAGGATGCCGGCATCATCGAGCGCCACGATTTCCGCGACGGCCGCTCGCGCTACGAGCCGGTGCCGGACGAGCATCACGACCATCTGATCGATATGCGCAGCGGCACCGTGGTCGAGTTCCGCTCCGAGGAGATCGAGCAGCTCCAGGAAGAGATCGCCCGCAAGCTCGGCTTCCGCCTGGTCGGGCACCGGCTGGAGCTCTACGGCGTGCCGCTCGACAGGAAAAAGGACTGATTCGTGAGGGCAGGGCCTCCATGAGGGCTTGGCTGGTGCTGGTGCCGGTGGTGCTGGTCACCGTCATCGGCATACCGCTGCAATGGCTCTCGGTTGCCTTGAAGCTGCCGAGCCGGCGCTGGATCCCGCTGGTCTATCATCGGCTGCTCCTCGGGATGATCGGCGTGCGGGTACGCACGGTGGGCGAGCCCGCCTCCGTCCGGCCGCTCATCCTGGTCTCCAACCACGCGTCCTGGCTCGATATTCCCGTGCTCGGCTCTCGGGTTCCGCTCGGCTTCATCGCCAAGAGCGAGGTCGCCGGCTGGCCGGGCATCGGGCTGCTGGCGAAGCTCCAGCGTACCGTCTTCGTCGACCGCGGCAGCCGCAATGCCACCGGCAAGGTGAATGAGGCGATTGCCGCGCGGCTGCGCGACGGCGATCCGGTGGTGCTGTTCGCCGAAGGCACTTCCAGCGACGGCAATCGGGTATTGCCGTTCCGCTCGGCCCTGCTCGGCGCGACCCGCGACGCCTATGGCAGCGGCGCGCCGGCCGGCGTCCAGCCGCTCGCCATCGCCTATGTCGGCCTCGACGGCGTGCCGCTTGGCCGCGCCCGGCGCCCGATGGTGGCCTGGTACGGCGACATGGACCTGGCGCCGCACCTCTTCACCATCCTGCGGCGCGGCGGCGTCGATGTGGAGGTGCATTTCGCCGCGCCATTGACCGGCCCGGACCGCAAGGCGCTCACCACCGAGGCGCACCGGCAATCGCGCGCCATGCTGTCGAGGGCTCTGAGCGGAAGGCCGGCATAAAACCTTTGCGCCGCCTTGCGTGCATTCCCTTTTCGGCGGAATCCGGTTAAACACGGATTCAGGCGTGGCCAAGGAGACGTAGACGATCTCGACCCGGGAACGAACGGCGATTTGCGCGGACGCCTTCACGAAGGCGTCGCAGCCGCGCGCCAGATTCTCACATGGGTCCTGCCGGACGCATCAGCTGTTCCGGCATGGGTCGATCGAAGCGCGATGAGCGAACCCCGCAAGCTGTACGTAAAGTCCTTCGGTTGCCAGATGAACGTCTATGACGCCCAGCGCATGACGGACACGCTGGCGCGCGAGGGCTATGTCGAGACCAATTCGGCCGAAGACGCTGACCTGGTCATCCTCAACACCTGCCACATTCGCGAGAAGGCCGCCGAGAAGGTCTATTCCGAGCTCGGCCGCCTGCGGAAACAGCAGGAGGAGCAGGGCCGCAAGACCATGGTCGCGGTGGCCGGCTGCGTCGCCCAGGCCGAAGGCGCCGAGATCGTCAAGCGCGCCCGCGTCGTCGACCTCGTGGTCGGCCCGCAAAGCTATCACCGCCTGCCGGAGCTCATCGCCAGCGCCGAGCAGAAGCGCGGCGTGGTGGAGACCGAGTTCCCGGTCGAGGACAAGTTCGACTTCCTCGCCCCGCCGACCCGGCAAGCCATCGCCAGGCGCGGGCCTACCGCCTTCGTCACCGTGCAGGAAGGCTGCGACAAGTTCTGCACCTTCTGCGTGGTGCCCTATACCCGCGGCGCCGAGGTCTCGCGCCCGATCGCCAAGATCGTCGAGGAAGTGGCGCGGCTCGCCGATGGCGGGGTGCGCGAGGTCACGCTGATCGGGCAGAACGTCAATGCCTATCATGGCCTTGACGAGCGCGGCCGACCAGCCGGGCTCGCCGAGCTGGTGCGCCGCATCGCCGCCATCGAAGGCATTGCCCGGGTGCGCTACACCACCAGCCATCCGCGCGACATGGATGACGAGCTGATCGCCGCCCATCGCGACATGCCGGCGCTGATGCCCTACCTGCACCTGCCGGTGCAGTCCGGCTCCAACCGCCTGCTGGCGGCGATGAACCGCAAGCATGACCGCGAGCTCTATTTCGAGATCGTCGAGCGGGTGCGTGCAGTGCGGCCGGACATCGCCTTCTCGTCCGATTTCATCGTCGGCTTCCCCGGCGAGACCGACGAGGATTTCGCCGACACCATGGATCTGGTGGAGAAGGTCGGCTTTGCCGGCGCCTTCTCCTTCAAGTACAGCCCGCGCCCCGGCACCCCGGCGGCGACGCATGCGGACCAGATCCCCGAAGCGGTGATGAACGAGCGCATTTATGCGCTCCAGGCCTTGCTGGAGCGGCAGAAGGCGTCGTTCGACGAGGCCTGCCGCGGCAGGCGCTTCGACATATTGCTGGAAAAACCCGGTCGGCTGCCGGGTCAAATTATCGGGCGCTCGCCCTATCTTCAGTCCGTTGTGGTGCTGGCACCGCGCGAGGCCATCGGCACGCTGGCGCGTGTCGAGATCCGCGAAGTCAGCACCAGGAGCCTTGCCGGCGAGGTGCTGGGAGGCGAGTTCTTTGCAGGTGGCGCCGCGGCCAGCGCGGCCCATGTCATGCGAGAGGAGAAGGTGGAGGCTTGAGCGTGCGTCGACCTGGGTCCGATTCCGACCGGCCGCTTGTGGCCGCGCGTGCCTCCGCGTCCTCCAGTTCTGCGTCTTCTTCCAGCCCCAGCCCGTCTTCCACAGCGAGCTGGATGACCCCGGCCTCCGGGGCGCCGGCGCAGATCGTGCTCGCTTTCGACGACAACCGGCTCGCCAGCCTGCTGTTCGGCCATTACGGCCAGAACCTCGCGCTGATCGAGCGCCGGCTCGACGTCGTCGCCGAGCAGCGGGGCAACCATGTCACCATCGAGGGCGCGCGCGAGGCCTGCGACCAGGCCCGTCATGTGCTGGAAACGCTCTATGCCCGTCTCAAGAAGGGCGGCGAGCTTGCCACCGGCGATGTCGAGGGGGTGATCCGCGAGGCGGCTTCGCAGGGCTTCCTGTTCGACTTCGACCCCGCGGCCCGCAAGCAGAGCTTCGACGAGATCCAGCTGCGGCGCCGCCCGGTGCGCGCTCGCACCGCGGCGCAGGATGCCTATATCCGCGCCTTGAAGCGCCACACGCTAGTGTTCGGCGTCGGCCCGGCCGGTACCGGCAAGACATGGCTGGCGGTGGCTTATGCCGTGCACCTGCTGGAGCGCCGCGCGGTCGACCGCATCATCCTGTCTCGCCCGGCGGTCGAGGCCGGCGAGCGGCTCGGCTTCCTGCCCGGCGACATGAAGGAGAAGGTCGATCCGTATCTGCGCCCGATCTATGACGCGCTGCACGATCTGATGGACAAGGCCTTCGTCGAGCGCGCGCTGGCGTCCGGCGAGATCGAGATCGCGCCGCTGGCCTTCATGCGCGGGCGCACGCTGGCCAATGCCTGCGTCATCCTCGACGAGGCGCAGAATACCACCTCGATGCAGATGAAGATGTTCCTCACCCGCCTGGGCGAGAATTCGCATATGATCGTCACCGGCGATCCGAGCCAGATCGACTTGCCGCCCGGCCAGAAGTCCGGCCTGGCCGAGGCCGTCGACCTGCTCGGCAATGTCGAGGGCGTCGAGGTCTGCCATTTCACTGCGGCGGACGTGGTGCGCCACGAACTGGTCGGACGCATCGTCGCCGCCTACGAAAAGCAGGGCCAGACGCAGGCCCAGGGAAACGTCAAGACATGAGCGATGGCAGTACCATCGAGGTGGATGTGCTGGTGGAGGCCGACGCCTGGTCGGGCCTGCCGGCCGCCGCCGAGCTGATCGAAGTCGCGGTTGCCGCGGCCTGCCGTTCCGCCGGAACCGATCTGCCGGAGGAAGCCGAGATCGCGGTGATGCTCACCGACGATGAGGGCATCCGCGCGCTGAACCGCGATTGGCGCGGCAAGGACAAGGCCACCAATGTGCTGTCCTTCCCCTCGCCCACGGTGGCGCGCGAGGGCGGCGATCCCCATCTCGGCGACATCGCCATCGCCTATGAGACCATGGCGCGCGAGGCGGCAAGCGAAGCCAAGCCGCTCGCCAACCATCTGGTCCATCTTGCCGTGCACGGCACGCTGCATCTCCTCGGCCACGACCATGAGGAACCCGGCGAGGCCGAGGCGATGGAAGCGCTGGAGCGCTCCGTGCTGGCGGGTCTCGGCGTGCCGGACCCCTATGCCGAAACCGACCCCGTTCTTTGAACCGAACCATTAGAGACATGTCCGATCCTGCCCACTCCCCTTCGCCGACGCCGACCGAAAGTTCTGGTTCGGCCGACGAACCACGATCTTCCGAGACTCGATCTCCTGAGCCGCGCGGCGGCGGCCTGCTGGACCGCTTGCGCGGCCTGATCGGCGGCTGGCGCTCCTCCGGCTCGCTGCGCACCGACCTCGCGGAGGTGCTGGCCTCCACCAGCGTCGACGCCACCGCTGACCTGTCGGTGACCGAGCGGGCGATGTTGAAGAACATCCTCGATCTGCGCGAATTGCGCGTCGGCGACGTCATGGTGCCGCGCGCCGATATCATCGCGGTGCAGAAGGACGTCGTGCTCGGCGAATTGCTGGCGGTGTTCGCCGATGCCGGCCATTCCCGCCTGGTGGTCTATGACGACACGCTCGACGACCCGGTCGGCATGGTCCATATCCGCGACCTCGTCGCCCATCTCACCCAGCGCGCCATGACGCCGCGCAGAAGGGAAGCGACGCAGGAAGCGACACACGAGGCGGGGACACCGGACGAGCCGGTCCGCGCCGAGGCCAAGGGGCTGCTGCCGGCCTTCAATCTCAAGGCCATCGATCTCGGCGCCTCGCTCGGCTCCGCCAAGCTGATCCGCCGTCTGCTGTTCGTGCCGCCCTCCATGCCGTCGATCGAGCTGCTCGCCAGCATGCAGGCGAGCCGCATCCATCTCGCGCTGGTCATCGATGAATATGGCGGCACCGACGGCATCGTCTCGATGGAGGATCTCGTCGAGGAGATCGTCGGCGACATCGAGGATGAGCATGACGACGAGGAAATGCCGCTGATCGCCAAGCAGGCCGACGGCAGCTACATCGCCGACGCCCGCGCCGGGCTCGAGGAGGTGGCGGAAGAGGTCGATCCGGCCTTCGCCATGGGCGAGGAGGCCGAGGAGGTCGACACGCTCGGCGGCTTGCTGGTCACGCTCGCCGGTCGCGTGCCGGTACGCGGCGAGATCGTCGCCGGCCCTGGTGCCTTCGAGATCGAGGTGCTGGACGCCGATCCCCGCCGGGTGAAGCGGCTGCGCATCGTTCCCGCCCGCGAGGGCACGCGGCCGATGCGCCGTCCCGAGCATGGCGGCACGCCGCCGGCGCGCGGCAGCCTTCCGCCGCCTGCCGAGCAGCAGAGCGGGCCGCGCCCGGTGCTGCGTGATCCGGACGCCGCGTGAGCGCCGCCCGGACTGTCGCGCGCATTCTTCTTCCGAAACATCCGCCGAGACCCGTGCCACCCATGCCGGTGACGCTTCCCGACCGCATCATGCTCGCGACCGGCTGGCGGCGGCTGGCGCTCGCCTTCCTGGCCGGTGCGCTGTCCGCGCTCGCCATGCCGCCGTTCGGCGTGTGGCCGCTGCTGGCGCTGACCTTGCCGGTACTCGTGCTGCTGATCGACGGCGCGGCGATCGCCGGGGGACGCGGCTATTGGGGCGCCTTCACCGCCGGCTGGTGGTTCGGCTTCGGCTATCTGGTCGTGGGCCTGTGGTGGATCGGCGAGGCCTTCCTGGTGCAGGCCGATGCCTTCGCCTGGATGATCCCGTTCGCCATCCTCGGCCTGCCGGCCTATCTCGCCATCCATGTCGGCCTCGGCTGCGTGCTTGCCCGCGCGCTCTGGAGCGAGGGGCCGTGGCGCATCCTGGCGCTGGCGGCCGGCTTGGCTGCCGCCGATTGGCTGCGCGGCATCGCGCTGACCGGCTTTCCCTGGAACAGCTTCGGCTATGCGCTGGCCAATAATCTCGAGCTTGCCCAGGCTGCCTCGCTGTTCGGCCTGTGGGGGCTGAGCCTTATCACGGTCGCGGTGCTAGCAAGCCCGGTGACGCTGCTTGCCGTTCGTTCAAGCAAACGCGTCCGCTGCATTCCGCCACTGATCGGTGTCCTCGTGCTGGCGGGCATGTGGGGCTTCGGCGCCTGGCGGCTGGCGGATACCGAGGTCGGCACGGTGCCCGGCGTCAAGCTGCGCATCATGCAGCCGGACCTGCCGCAGGATCAGAAATTCCGCTACGACGCGCGGCAAACCGTCGTCGACCTCTATCTCAAGACCAGCGTCGAGCAGGGCGGGCTGGCCGGCGTCACCCATCTGTTCTGGCCGGAATCGGCCTTCCCCTTCTTCCTCGAGCGCGAGCCGGACGTGCTGCTGCGCATCGCCGACCTGCTGCCGCCGGGAGCGGTGCTGGTCACCGGCGCCGCGCGTGCTGCCCCGCCTGATCCCGGCCGTACCGGGGCGAAGGTCTATAACAGCCTGCGGGCCATCGGTTCGGATGGCGCCATCCTCGCGACTGCCGACAAGGTCCATCTGGTGCCGTTCGGCGAATACCTGCCGTTCCAGCCGCTGCTGGAGAGCCTCGGCATCGAGCAATTGACGCGGGTGCGCGGCGGTTTCGCGGCTGCGACGGAGCGCCATGCCTTCGCCATTCCCGGATTGCCCAACGCGGCGCCGCTGATCTGCTACGAGGCGATCTTCCCGGGCAACGTGCTCCCGGTGGATGGGCCGCGGCCCGGCTTCCTGCTCAATGCCAGCAACGATGCCTGGTTCGGCCTGACGCCGGGCCCCCACCAGCATTTCGAGCAAGCGAGGCTGCGTGCCGTAGAGGAAGGTCTGCCGCTCGTGCGTGCCACCAATAACGGCATTTCTGCAATCGTCGATCCGGTGGGCCGAATCACCGGTCTGCTACCTCTGGGTGTGCGCGGGGTCCTCGACGGCGCGCTGCCGACTGCGCTGCCTGCAACCTTCTACGGTACATGGGGCAATAGTGTACCGCTATTGATGATAATTCTCACTATTGCCCTCGCGTTTACAATGCGTTGCACGGATACACGCAGAAGTTGATCGACGGTCCCGTACGCATTCCATAGACTATCCAAGGGCTGGGCGTCGCTTCGCCTCTCTGCAAAAGAGAGGGAGGTATTTTTTTACTTGCGAACGGGGAAGTCTATGACGTCCATAACCAAGAAGTCTCCCAATCCGATTGATAAGCACGTCGGAAGCCGAGTGCGTATGCGACGCATGATGGTCAGCATGAGCCAGGAGAAGTTGGGAGAAAATCTCGGGATTACCTTCCAGCAGATCCAGAAATACGAGAAAGGTACCAATAGAATTGGTGCCAGCCGCTTGCAGCATATCTCCAATGTCTTGGGCGTGCCGGTAGCGTTCTTTTTCGAAGGCGCCCCTTCCGGATCGCCCGCGACCGGCTTCTCCGAGGACTCGTCGCCGGCCTATGTGTCCGACTTCCTCGCGACCTCCGAGGGTCTCGCCTTGACGCGCGCCTTCACCCGCATCTCCGATGCCAAGGTGCGCCGCCGTATCGTCGATCTCGTCGAGGCGCTGGTCAACGAAACCCCGGCTTCCTAGAGCCTTCACGCAAGAGTCGGCCGGCTTTTGCGTTCGGACACGCCTTCGTGCATCGAAGCGAGGGCGCTCCCCATCGTTCGGATGGTTCCATCCGAACGCAAAGGGCGTTCGCAAGGCCGCTTCGTGTTTTCCGGCATTAACCCCTGGGGCCTGCCATCGCCGGTGACGACCGGCGTGGCGGACGTGGCGTTCGTTTTTCCGAACAAATTCGTCGGTCCGATCTTGACCCGCAACCCGGCCCTTGCCAGAACGGCGGCCGGGGATCTTGGCGCTGGATCGGGCGCTCGCCCCGGTCGGTTTATTGGAGCGACGTCACGTGTCCCGTCAGGCTTATCTGTTCACCAGCGAATCCGTTTCCGAAGGTCATCCGGACAAGGTCTGCGACCGCATCTCCGATGAGGTGGTCGACGCCTTCTTCCGCCACGGCCCCGAATATGGCTGGGATCCGAGCAATCTGCGCGTCGCCTGCGAGACCCTCGCCACCACCAATCGCGTGGTGATCGCGGGCGAGACCCGCGGTCCCTCCGCCATCACCCGGGATTTCATCAAGCACGTCGCCCGGCTCGCGATCAAGGATATCGGCTACGAGCAGGAGGGCTTCCATTGGGAGACCGCGGATATCGACGTGTTCCTGCATGCGCAGTCGGTCGACATCGCGCAGGGCGTCGATTCCGGCCATAACAAGGACGAGGGTGCCGGCGACCAGGGCATCATGTTCGGCTATGCCTGCCGCGAGACCCCGGAGCTGATGCCGGCGCCGATATATTACGCCCACAAGATCCTGAAGCTGCTGGCCAATGCCCGCCACTCCGGCGAGAGCACCGTGCTCGGCCCCGATGCCAAGAGCCAGGTGACCGTCCGTTACGAAGGCGGCAAGCCGGTGGAGGTCACGCAACTCGTGCTTTCCACCCAGCACCTCGACGCCGATCTGTCGTCGCACGACGTGCAGTCCATCGTTGAGCCCTATATTCGCGAGGCGCTGCCCGAGGGCTGGATCACCCCTTCGACCATCTGGCACGTCAACCCCACCGGCAAGTTCGTCATTGGCGGGCCGGATGGCGATTGCGGCCTCACCGGGCGCAAGATCATCGTCGACACTTACGGCGGCGCGGCGCCGCATGGCGGCGGCGCCTTCTCCGGCAAGGATCCGACCAAGGTCGACCGCTCGGCCGCCTATGCCGCGCGCTATCTCGCAAAGAACGTGGTGGCGGCGGGCCTTGCCCAGCGCTGCGCCATCCAGCTCGCCTACGCCATCGGCGTGTCCGACCCGCTCGCGGTCTATGTCGATCTCTACGGCAGCGGCGAAGTCGACGAGGCGAAGCTGGAGAAGGTGCTGCGCGAGGTGATGAACCTGCGCCCGCGCGGCATTCGCGAGCATCTCCAGCTCAACAAGCCGATCTATGCCCGCACCTCGGCCTATGGCCATTTCGGCCGCACCCCGGAAGCCGATGGCGGCTTCTCCTGGGAGCGCACCGACCTCGCCGACACCCTCCGTTCGGCGATGAGCTGAACGGCCGCCAAGCTTGCCGGATAGAGCTCCGGTCGCTAAGCGGGGCGGATGAAGATCCGTCCCGAGCCTGACATGACCACAGACGTCCGACCGAAGCCGACGCACGAGGGCGCTTTCTATGGCCGGCGCCGCGGCAAGACGCTGCGCTCGATTCCGGCCGGCCATATCGCGCACGATTTGCCGGCCTTCGCGCTCGATCCGGCGGCTCTGCCGGCCGACCTCGCCACACTGTTCCCATTGCCGGTGCGCGCGCTCAGGCTGGAGATCGGCTTTGGCGGCGGCGAACATCTCGTTGCCGAGGCGCAGCGTCACCCGGACGTCGGCTATATCGGCGCGGAGGCCTTCCTCAATGGCCTCGCCAAGGCGACGGCAGCGGTCGCCACCCTCGGGCTGCCGAACATCCGGCTCTATGGCGACGACGTGGTGCCGCTGCTGGACCGTCTCCCCACCGCCGCGTTCGAGCGCGTCGACCTGCTCTATCCCGATCCCTGGCCGAAGCGCCGGCACTGGAAGCGCCGCTTCGTGCGGCCCGACAATCTCGATCGCCTCGCCCGGCTGCTGAAGGCCGGCGGGCATTTTCGCTTCGCCACCGACATTGACGAATACGGCGCCTGGACGCTGCGCCATCTCGCGGCCGATCCGCGTTTCCAATGGCGCGCGCGCCGCGCCGCCGATTGGCTGACACCGTGGGAAGGCTGGCCCGGTACGCGCTACGAGGCCAAGGCGAAGCAGGCCGGCCGTATACCCTGTTACTATGAGTTCCAACGCATCTAAATACCGTGTGCTATTGTCGGAACCGCGTAGGTCGCGGTGCGTTATCCGCGGCAACGGGACCTTAGGAGCGACACATGGCCGAACCGAGCGCGCAGGATGATTTCGCCAAGCTGACCGCGGATCTCGCGACGCTACGTGCCGATGTCGCCAAGCTTGCCGAGACGCTCGCCGCCGTGGCACGCAGCGAAAGCGAGGCGATGGGTGCGGCGGTACGCGACCGGGTGCGGACACGTGCCGCGCAGGCCAGCGCCACCGCCACCGGACTGCTCGATGAAGGCGCCGCCGCGCTCGATGACGCCAAGGCCCGCGCCCAGTCGCTCGGCAATGACGTGACTGCGGCGATCGAGCGCAATCCGCTCGGCGCGGTCGCTGCCGCGCTCGGCATCGGTTTCCTGGTCGGGCTGCTGACCCGGGGTCGCGACTGATGTTCCATTTCCTGCTCGGCCTCGCCGGAGTCGAGCTGCGCGACACCGCTCGCCGCGCGGCGACGACGGCAATCCTGTTTGCGCTCGGCGCCTTGCTGCTGATGATTGCAGTGGTCGGAGTGCTGGCCGCGATCTTCTTCGCGCTGGCGGAGCGCTATGATCCCATAATCGCCGCCTTGCTGGTGGCGGCCATGGCGTTCGTCGTCGCGACCCTATTCCTCATCGTGGGCTATTTGCGGCTGAAGCGCCCGACGCGGCGCCGCGCTCTGCCGCTCGGCGGTCTTGTTCCGCCCGCGGCACCCCTGGCGGCGATGGCACCCGGCGCGGTGCCGCCACCCCGACCCAGGGCGCCGGTGAGCGGCAAGATTCTGGTGGGCGTCGCGGCCGGCGCCGCACTGCTCGGCCTTATTCTTGGCCGACGCATCTGACATCCTCCTGATTCTGGCGCTCCCCGAATCGTGCGCGCTGCACTGCACGCTCCTGCTGTGTCGCGTCCTTGCGGGCGCGTGGAAAAAGGCCCAATGTCGCGGGCCGGGTAGGGTGCAGGCCGCCGCTGGAGGTTTCGAATTTGACGTTTCGTCGTTTGCCGCTGCGGCGGCCCGCTGCCGCCGCGTTCGCCGCATTGCTGGCCTTTGGTGCCGGCGCTCCCGCCTTTGCCGAAGCGCCGCCCGCGAGCGTCATCGCCCGCACCTCGCCCGCCGGCAATTATCTCGCCGCCCGTCTTGCCGGAGCTGAGCGCGACACCGCCGCTGCCGCCGCCTATTATCGCGCGCTGGTGCGTGTGTTCCCGCGCAATGGCGAGATATTGGAGCGCGCCTTCCTGACGCTGCTCGCCGATGGCTCGATCGACGAAGCCGTGCCGCTGGCCAAGCGCATCGTCGAGATCGACCCCGAGCACCGGCTTTCCCGGCTGGTACTGGGCATCGCCGCGATCAAGGCGAAGAAATACACCACGGCCCGCAGCAATCTGCGTCGCGCCGGCCAGGGCGCCATCTCCGAGATGAGCGCCACGCTGCTGGTCGCGTGGACCCAGTTCGGCGCCGGCGACGCGAAGGGTGGCGTCGCCACCATCGACGCGCTGCAGGGCCCGGAATGGTACGCCGCCTTCAAGGATTTCCATGCCGGCCTGATCCTCGACGCCTCCGGCTCCCGCAAGGACGCCGGCAAGCGGCTGGAAGAGGCGCTGAAGATCGATTCGCGCACGCTGCGCGTGGTCGATGCCTATGCCCGCTGGGCCGCCCGCAACGGCGACAAGAAGCTCGCCATCGCCACCTATGAGCAGTTCGACAAGGTGTTGCCGAACGATCCGCTGGTGGAACGCTCCATTTCCGAGATCGAAGCCGGCAAGACGCTGCCGCCGCTCGCCGGCAACCCGTCGCAGGGCGCCGCGGAAGCGCTCTACGGCCTCGGCGCGGCCCTCGGCCGGCAGGGGGGCGAGGATCTGGCCTTGGTCTATCTCCAGCTCGCCCGCTGGCTCGACCCTTCGCACCCGCTTATCGAGATCACCCTCGCCGACCTCTTCGAGAACATGAAGAAGTATGACGAGGCCATCGCGCTGTTCCGCAGCGTGCCGGCGAACTCGCCCCTGAAGGCCAGCGCCGAGATCCAGCTCGGCCTTGCGCTGGAGCGCTCCGACCGCTTCGGGGAGGCCCGCACGGCGCTCGAAGCCGTGGTGGCAAAGAACCCGAAAGACCTCCAGGCGCTCTCCGCGCTTGGCGAGGTGCTGCGCGCCAACGAGAAATATGCCGAGGCCGCCGAGGTCTATACCAAGGCGATCAACCTGCTGCAGGCGCCGACCGCCTCGAACTGGGATCTCTTCTTCTCCCGCGGCACCTCCTATGAGCGCACCAAGCAGTGGGCGAAGTCCGAGGCCGACCTGAAGAAGGCGCTGGAGCTGCGCCCCGACACGCCGGCGGTGATGAATTATCTCGGCTATAGCTGGGTCGACCAGGGCGTGAATCTCGACGACGGCCTGGATCTGATCCGCAAGGCGGTGACGCTGCGCCCGGATGACGGCTACTACATCGACAGCCTCGGCTGGGCCTATTACCGGCTGAAGCGCTACGACGACGCGGTGCGCGAGCTTGAGCGCGCGGTCGAGCTGAAGCCGGACGAGGCGGTCATCAACGACCATCTCGGCGACGCCTACTGGCAGGTCGGCCGCCGGCTCGAGGCGCGGTTCAAGTGGAACCACGCCCGCGACATGAAGCCGGACGCCGTCGAACTCGCCAAGATCGAGCGCAAGATCGCTGTCGGCCTCGACGAGGCTGAGAAGACCACTCCCGAGCAGCCGGCCATGGCGCCGACCGCGCAGAAGCAGGACGGCGGCTGATCGCTGCCTACTCCCCGCGGCCGTCATCCCGGCCGCAGGCGAAGCCGGAGAGCCGGGATCGCGTGACGTTCGAGAACGATTCCGCGATCCCGGATATCGCCTGCGGCCATTCCGGCATGACGCTGTTGGAAGTGCGAGCCGGATAAAGGTTTGCTGAAGCCCTGCTTCAGCCGGCATTCAGCAATGCCACGGCATTGCTCGCTCGCAGGAGGGGCCGCCCGGCCCTGTCGGACCATCGTCCGGCGGGGTGCGCCGATGACGGGCATCGCGGCCGCTGACATATGGGCGAGTTTGCCAGTCTTCTACTGATCATAGCCTTCATACTGTTGTTCGGCGTGCGCCGCCGCGTGAAGCAGCTGGAAGCGCGCATCGCGCTGCTGGAGCGCGCGCAGACCGGCGAAGCGCTCGCCGAGGCCACGCCCGCCCCGGCGCCGATGCCGGTGGAAAAGCCGGCCGGGCTTTCTGTCTTCGCCCCCAAGGATGAAGAAGAGCCGGTCGTGGCACCTTCGCCCGTCTCGCCGCCTCCCGAAATCCCGCACGTCGAGCCGGTGCCCGCCGGTCCCGGCCGGCTGGCCGGCTTCGAGGAGCGTTTCGGTGCGCTCTGGACCGTCTGGCTGGGCGGCATCGCGCTCGCGCTCGGCGGCATCTTCCTGGTGCGCTACGCCATCGAGGCCGATCTCATCGGCCCTGGCGCCCGGCTATCGTTGGGCGGGCTGCTGGCCGCGGCCCTGGTCGGCGCCGGCGAGTGGCTGCGCCGCAAGGGCACCCCTGGCCTCGTCGCGCTACCTTTCGCCGATGTCCCGGCGATGCTGACCGCCGCCGGCACCTCGACCGCCTATGCCGTCATCTATGCCGCCTATGAGCTCTATGACCTGCTGCCGCCCGGCGTCGCCTTCCTGCTGCTGGGCGCGGTCGCCGTCGCCTCGATGGTGGCGGCGCTGCTGCACGGGCCGATGCTCGCCGCGCTCGGCCTCGTTGCCGCCGGCGTCGCGCCGCTGCTGGTCTCGACCGATGAGCCCAGCGCATGGGGCCTTGCGGTCTATATCGCCGTCGTCGCCGCCGCGGCGATCGGCGTCGCCCGCGCCCGGCTCTGGGCCTGGCTGGCGGCGCTGGCGATCGTGGGCACCATCCTGTGGGGCCTCGTCCTGCTGGTCCTGACCGATGGCTCCGGCGACGCCGCCGCGCCCGGCTTCCTTGCCGCCGCCCTGATGGCGTTGACCGGCGGTTTGCTGGTGCCCGGCCTGTTCCGTGGCCCTCCCGCGGGCGAAGCGCCGCGGCCGGACTGGGTCTCGGCGCTCGCCGTCGCCGGCGCGCTCGGCCTCGCTGCCTTGCTCACCGTTGCAGTCGACCAGTCGACGCCGTCGCTCATCCTGTTCGCCGTGCTCGCCTTTGCCGCGGTGGCCATGGCCTGGCGCGCGGAAGCGGCCAGCCACGCGCCGCTGATCCTCGCTCCGGCCAGTGCCTTCGTGCTCGCCGCCTGGGATGTGCTGGCGCAAGGCGGCACTACGGTGGCGCAGCCGGGCGCCATGGAAGGCGTCGTCGCCGGTCCGCCGGTGCTGGCACTCGGTGGCTTCATCGCCTTTGGTGTCGGCCTCGGCGCGCTGCTCGGCGTATCGGGCTTCCTCGGTGCCCGCCGCGCGGAACGCCTGCTGCCGGCGCTCGCCTGGAGCGCCGCCGCAGTGATCGGCCCGCTGCTGCTGCTGATCGCCGCCTATTGGCGGCTCACCGGCTTCGGCATCAGCTATGGCTCGGCTCTGGCCGCGCTGGCGCTCGCCGCGCTGGGCACGCTGGCCGTCGATCGCCTCGCCGGACGCGAAGGCCCGAGCGAGCACGCCGCCACGGTGTTCGCCGCCGGCAGCGTCGCAGCTCTGGCGCTCGGCATGACCATGGCGCTGGAGCGCGGCTGGCTCACCGTCGGTCTGGCGCTGGCGAGCCTTGGCATCGCCTGGATCGCGAGTGCACGGCCGCTGCCCGGGCTGCGTCAGCTCTCGGCGCTCGTCGGCATTGCCGTGCTTGGCCGGGTGATGTGGGACCCGACCATTGCCGGCGGCAATCCCGGCCCGACGCCGGTGTTCAACTGGCTGCTGTGGGGCTATGGCGTGCCGGCGCTCGCCTTCGCGGTGGCGGCATGGAAGCTGGGTGGAGCGGACTGGGCCCGGCGAACCCATGAGAGCCTCGCGCTCGTCTTCGCCGTGCTACTGGCGGTGACCGAGATCCGCCACGCCGTCCAGGGCAACCTGATCGGACCGGAACCCGGCCTTGCCGAGATCGGCGGCTATCTCTGTGTGGCGCTGGCTTATGCCATCGGCCTGGAGCGGCTGCGGCGGGTAAGCACCAGCCCGGTCTATGAGATCGGCTCGCTCGCCGTATTCGCGGGGGCCGTGCTGCTCGGTTTATCGGTGCTCGGCTTCGCCAATCCGGTGGCGACCGGCGACCTCATCGAGGGGCGGTTCGTCAATCTGCTGCTGCTGGCCTATGCCGCGCCGGCGCTGCTCGCCTTCGCCCTCAATCGGGTGACGCGCGAGACCCGCCCGCTTTGGCACTATCGGGCTTCAGGCGCGCTCGCCCTGGTGCTGGCGTTTGCCTATGTGACGCTGAGCGTGCGCCGGTCCTTCACCGGGCCGGACCTTGCTTCGGCCGATATTGGCGGCGGCGAGCTCTATGCCTATTCCGCGGTCTGGCTCGGCTTCGGCATCGCGCTGCTGGTTGCCGGCCTGTTGTCCGGCTCGCGCGAACTCAGGCTCGCCTCGGCCTGCATCGTGATGCTGACCATCCTCAAGGTGTTCCTGTGGGATATGTCGGATCTCGAGGGCGTGCTGCGGGCGCTGTCCTTCATCGGGCTCGGCTTGGTGCTGGTCGGCATTGGCTGGCTCTACCAGCACCTGCTGCTCAGGCCGTTAAACGCGGAAAGGGGGCAGCCTTAGGCTGCCCCCTCGGGATCACGCCGTGACGGGACGGCCGACGAACAGCAGAGGGCGTGAGCGCAGCGCGAAGGCGCCGTCGCCAAGCAGCCAGAGCGCGAAGGACGCGGCGATCAGGAAGGCGGGATATTCCCAGCCGCCGCCGGCGGTCGAGAACAGCCAGCCATTGGGGATGTGTACGCTCATCGCGCCGGCCATCACCGGGATCAGCAGCAGCGCGACATGGCGGGCATAGACGCCGAGCAGGATGAGGATGCCGCCGATGATCTCGGCAAGGACGACTGGCCAGGCGAGCGCCTCCGGCAGGCCCTGGCTGCCGAGGAAGCCGGCAAAGCCGGGCATGGTGAAGACGATGTACTTCAGCAGTGCGTGGGAGATCCACATGGCGCCGAGGGCGACGCGCAGGACGAAGATGCCGTAGGGAGCGGTGCGGGTGTCGAGCATGGCGGTTGTTCCAATGGCCGGTCTGGCGGTTGCGTTGATGTCCGGCCGATGGATCCGATGCGTGGGGCGCCATCTGCCGCTTGGGTAGGGGCAGAAATACCGGCGCCGGGTGCGCAATGCGATAGGGAAAGAAACCAAAGAAACCTTGCAGAAATGCAATCTATCAACGCGACCTCATCCTGAGGTGCTCGGGTGCAGCCCGAGCCTCGAAGGATGCTGAAGCAGAAGATGGCGCACCGAGGCGAGCATCCTTCGAGGCCCGGCTAACGCCGGGCACCTCAGGATGAGGTTCGTCCCATTGGAAGGGGACAGATCAGTTCGCGAAGTCGACCGATGCGGTCGTGGTCTCGGCCTTGCCGCGGCGCTGGGCCAGCTTGGCGCGGCCCGCGCCGCCGCGCTCGAAGGTGCACGACATCTTGTCGAAGCCGGCGAGGCTGCCGCGGAAGCTGGTTGCGCTGATCTTCTCGACCTCGAAGCACGGCTGGAAAGCGACGCCCTTCAGCTTGGCGCAGACCGCCGGGCCCTTGGTGAGCAGCGTGCCGGCGGGCAGCGTCACGTAACGCGTGTTGCCCTGGCCGCGAATCTGGACGGTGCCGGCGACCGAGCCGTCGGGAAGGATGCGGCCGGCGCCGACCGTGCCTTCATAGCATTTGTACGTGAAGGTGCGCCCCATGACGAAGCTCTTCGCAGCGTCGGGGGTCAGCGTCTCGGCCGAAGCCGGAGCGGTGATGGCGGCCACTGTCAGCGCGGCGCAAGCGGCAAGCAGAGCTGAGTTGCGGTGCATATCCAATCCCGTCGATCCCATAGCCTCTACGATGCGCTGCGAAAGGCCGCCCTTGTCAAGCAAAGCGCGGCTGTCCACCGGCCAAGGGCGGCATGCTGCCGCGGCCCTGTGGCCTCACTGCAACGCCCTCACCCATCGAAGCACCGCCATGGTGCGACACAGTTGGTTAACGGACGGGAAATGGAAAAAAGCCGCGGGCGGTATTCACGCCGCCTGCGGACGCGCCACCGGGCGCTCGACGATGGGCAGGTTGATCGCCGCCGAGGCGAAGCTCAGCGCCACCGCCAGCCACCAGACGAAGTCATAGGAGCCGAGCCGCTCATAGAGCAGGCCGCCGAGCCACACGCCGAGGAAGCCGCCGACCTGGTGGCTGAAGAAGGCAAAGCCATAGAGCATGGCGAGATAGCGGGTGCCGAACATCAGCATCACCAGGCCCGACGTCGGCGGCACGGTGGAGAGCCACAACAGGCCGAGCACGATGCCGAAGCCGATCGACGTGACTGGCGAGGCCGGCAGCAGCACGAAGGCGGCGATCGCGATACCGCGGGCGAAATAGATGGCGGCGAGCAGCCAGCGCTTCGGCATGCGCATCGACATCCACCCCGCCGAGAGCGAGCCGACCATATTGGCGAGCCCGATCACCGCCAGCGTCCAGCCGCCGACCGTCACCGACAGGCCGCGATCGGTGAGATAGGCGGGCAGGTGGGTGGTGACGAAGGCGAGCTGGAAGCCGCAGGTGAAGAAGCCCAGCACCAGAAGGATATAGCTCGGATGGCGGAGCGCCTCTCCGAGCGCCTCGCCGATCGACTGCTGTGGTCCATTGGCCCGCGAAGTGGCGGCCGCCGGATTGGCCAGCGCGAAGGCGAACGGCATCACCAGCAGCATGGCGATGCCGAATATGGTCAGGGTCTCCTGCCAGCCGATGGTACCGATCAGCCCCGCGGCCAGCGGCGGGAACAGGAACTGGCCGAACGAGCCGGCGGCAGTGCCGGCGCCGAAGGCGAGCGGACGCCAGCGCTCCGGCAGCAGCTTGCCGAAGGCGGCGAGCACGATGTTGAACGAGCAGCCGGAGAGCCCGAAGCCGACCATCACGCCGGCGGACAGATGCAGCGTTCCCGGCGTCGACGCGTAGGCCATCGCCACCAGCCCGAGCGCATAGAGCAGCGCGCCGACGCACAGCACCCGGACGATGCCGAAACGGTCCGCCACCGCGCCCGCGAACGGCGTGCCGACGCCCCAGAGCAGGTTCTGGATGGCAATGGCGAGCCCGAACGTATCACGGCCCCAGCCATATTCATGGGTCATCGGCAGCAGGAAGATGCCGGAGGAGGCCCGCGGCCCGAAGGTCAGCATGGCGATCATGCAGCCGCACAGCACCACGAAGAGCGGCGCGCGGGCGGCGAGGCTGGGGCGCGGGGCGGGAGCGGATGGGGCGCTTGCAGGCATCGTGACCTCAGGGTGCGGGCGGCGGTTCGACCGAACACTGGCCGGTAAGATGCGGACAGCTACCCGCATCCGCGAACCTATCGTTGCGACAGCACGAGGTGAAACGAATTTTCCTGCGGCTCATCATTCGCGCCGCTGATGGATCACGCGCAGTCGGGCACTTCCCAATAGGGCGGGTCGCCGAACGCGTCGCGCAGGCATTGGGCGAAGGCGCGCAGCTTGGTCGAAGGGTGCCTTCCCTCCGGATGGGCGACATAGATGGATTCCGGCTCCGCCGCGACGCCGATATCGATGATGGCGAGTTCGCCGGCGCGGATCGCCGGGCCGCAGATGAAGGTCGGCAGCAAGGCGATGCCGAGGCCGGCGACCGCGGCGTCGCGCATCATGTCGCCATTGTTCACCCTGAGCGACGCGCGCCCGCGCACGATGATGGTGGCGTCCGGCCCCTGGAAGCGCCAGTCGGCGGCGCCGCGATTGGTGTAGAAGATGCCGGCATGGGCATCCAGCTCTCCGATCTCCTCGGGCGTGCCGTGGCGTTCCAGATAGGCCGGCGCGGCGACCAGCAGCCGGCGCGAGGGCGCAAGGCGCCACGCCGTCAGC
The DNA here is from genome assembly GCF_012971745.1 of Starkeya sp. ORNL1. Classification (NCBI taxonomy): domain Bacteria; kingdom Pseudomonadati; phylum Pseudomonadota; class Alphaproteobacteria; order Hyphomicrobiales; family Xanthobacteraceae; genus Starkeya; species Starkeya sp. ORNL1. The sequence goes on along the minus strand of NZ_CP048834.1, from coordinate 3,813,947 downwards.
CGCGAATCCTGGATCGGTCCGTGCCTCACCACTGCATCATAGCCATCCGCCGCGGCATCGATGCGCCGGTCGTCGAGGTCGAGCGAGAGCTCGACGCGCGGATGCCGGGCGAGGAAGGGGTAGAGCGCCGGGCCGAGATGCAGGCGTCCGAAGGTGACCGGCGCGGAGATGCGCAACGGCCCCGACAGCGTGCCGCGCCGCTCGGTCATCTCGGCCGAGGCTTCCTCGACATCGCGCACGATGCGCGCCGCGCGCTCGAGAAACGCGGCGCCGTCCTCGGTGAGCGTCAGCTTGCGGGTGGTGCGATGGACGAGGCTCGCGCCCAGGCTGCGTTCCAGCTCGGCCAGCCGCTCGCTGACCACGGATTTCGAAAGTCGCAGCCGCCGCGCCGCTTCGCTGATCGAGCCGCCTTCAGTGATGGCGACGAAAGCTGCGATACCGTCGAGCTTCATCATTGTTCGGAAGTCCCGGATAGCAGTTCCGCTATCTCAAGGCTAATCCGCACGAAGCGGCAGCGCCATACTTCCCGGCATGCAAGATCGCAATGCCAATCATGGAGTACTCATCGTGGATAGGCTCAAGGGCAAAAGGACCCTCATCACCGGCGGTACCAGCGGCATCGGCCTGGAAACCGCGCGGCAGTTTCTCATCGAGGGCGCTCGCGTGGCTGTCACCGGCACCAATCCCGATACCATCGCCAGCGCCCGCGCCGAATTGGGGAGCGACGTACTGGTGATCCAGGCGGATGCCGGCGACGTCGCCGCGCAGGCCCATATTGCCGGCGAAGTCGGCAGGGCGTTCGGTGGGCTTGATGCGGTATTCGTCAATGCCGGCATTGCCGCACTCAAGCCGATCGAGCAATGGAACGAGGCCGATTACGATCGCTCCTTCGCCATCAATGTGAAGGGCCCGTTCTTCCTGGTGCAGGCGCTGCTGCCGCTGCTTGCCAATCCGTCCTCGATCGTGCTGAACACCTCGATCAACGCCCGCATCGGCATGCCGAATTCGAGCGTCTATGCAGCGTCGAAGGGTGCGCTCTCCACCTTCATCCGCACGCTGTCCGGCGAACTGATCGGGCGCGGCATCCGCGTCAATGCAGTCAGCCCCGGCCCGATCGCGACGCCGCTCTATTCCAAGTTCGGCATGAGCGAGGAGCAGGCGAAGGCGACCGCCGCGGCCATCAAGAGCCAGATCCCTGCCGGGCGCTTCGGCGAGCCGAGCGAAGTGGCGAAGGCGGTGGTGTTCCTCGCCTCGGACGAGTCGGCCTTTACCGTCGGCAGCGAGCTCGTCATCGACGGCGGCATGAGCAATCTGTGAGTCTCAGGCCCATGAACGTCATCCCGGACGCGCCAAAGGCGCGAGCCGGGATCGCGGGAAGATACTGGCGCGCGATCCCGGCTCTTCGCCCTGCGGGCTACGGCCGGGATGACGACTTCATGGATAGCTCAGGGCATCACCACCGTCATGTAGGGCGCGGTCGCCTTGCCCTGGGCGCCGACCATGGCCGGGGCCTGGTGGGAGATCGGCTTCAGGCTCTTGAGATAGGTGGCAAGGGCGCTGGCATCGGCGTTATTCAGCTTGCCATAGCTGTGATACGGCATCACCGGCACCAGCATGCGCCCGTCCGGCCGCTCGCCGGTGCGCACCGCCTTGATGATGTCCGCCTCGCTCCATTTGCCGAGGCCGGTCTCATTGTCCGGGGTGAGGTTCGGCGGATAGAAGATGCCGAGGCCGGGGATCTGGAAGCCGACCGTCGAGCCGGCGACGTACATCGCCGGATCCGGCTTGCCGATCAGCGCGCCGGTGGTGTGGCAACCGCCGCAGTCCATGATGTTGGCGAGATATTCGCCGCGCTTCACCTTGGCGGCATCGGCATCGGCGGCGGCGAGCGGCGAGGCCGCGAGGCTGAGCGCAAGGGTTGCGCAGGCAAGAAGCAGTGTCCGCATGATGGGAACTTTCCGAAACAGGTTCCGACCCTGATCAGGGAGCGTGCGCAGATAGCGCGCCGAACCTGTACGATTCCTGTACGGACTGGAATCGTTCTCAGAAGACTTTCGAAAAGATTCTCAGGCGACGCGTACCCGGCCTCGGCTCAGCCGAACGTCAGCTCGAACGGCACGCCCTCGAAGGCCAGGTGCCCGGTGCCGATCGCAGCGATGGCGGCATTCATCCGGCCGCGGCGTCCCAGCGCGTTGTCGGCAAGCGAGACCAGCAGCGCGTTCGGCGTGGCGCTCGGCGAGGCGGCACGCAGCCGCTGCGCGATCTCCAGCTCGGAGGCGTCGGGGTTGAGCGCGCAGGCGGCGATGTAGGCGCTCGCGGTGGAACGGCTGATGCCGGCATAGCAATGCACCACCAAAGGCGCCTGCCGCGGCCAGCGCCGCACGAAGCCGAGAATGCCCGCCACATGCTCGGCGGCGGGGTGGATCAGGCCGTCCTGCGGCGCGGTGATGTCGTTGATGCCGACGAACAGATGGTCCTGCGGCAGGATCGCCGCCGGGCGCACCACCTCGGTGCCGAGATTGATGACGCTGAGCAGATGCCGCGCGCCGGTCGCCTCGACCGTCGCCTCGATCTTGGAGAGCGGACAGACATGGATCATGGCGTATCTCCTTTGGGCATCCTTCGAGGCTCGCTACGCTCGCACCTCAGGATGACGTTGTTCTTATTGGACCAGTTCTTATTGGATCAGGAGCGACCTACGTCATGCTGAGGTGCCGGCCGCAGGCCAGCCTCGAAGCACGCAGGCGCCTTCCTCACGGACACAGCTCCCGGAACCGGGCGAGAAAGCGGCCGGAGGCTTCGTCCGCGCTCCAGGGAGCAAGATGGTCGCGCTCGGCGGCGGCTTCCAGCGGGAGGGGCTGGCCGAAGAATTTCTTCGCCTCGTTAATCTCGAAGCCGGCGAGCCGGGTCGCCTCCAGGAAGGCGCTGGCGCGATCCGCCGCCTTGACCAGCTTGACCAGCTCCGCAGGCCACACCGGCGGCAGGCCGAAGCGCAGGCTCACCGCGGCCAGCAGGCGGGCCTCGACTACCTTGTAGTCGCCGCCCAGCACCGCCTTGAACGGGCTGATCATGTCGCCGATCACATATTCCGGGGCGTCGTGCAGCAGCATGGCGAGCCGCCAGCGGCGGTCGAGATCGACGCCGCGGATCTGCGCCTGCCGCTTGGCGATGAACTCCACCAGCACCGAATGCTGCGCCACCGAGAACACGTTCGGCCCGCTGGTCTGGCCGTTCCAGCGCGCGACGCGGGCAAGGCCATGGGCGATGTCCTCGATCTCGATGTCGAGCGGCGAGGGGTCGAGCAGATCGAGCCGGCGGCCGGACAGCATCCGTTGCCAGGCGCGCGCATGCCCGCGCACAGGCGTCACCCGGAAAGTCATTTGCCGGCCCCGGCATATTTGCCGTGGCGGTGGCAGTCGACGACATGGTCGTCCACCATGCCGACCGCCTGCATGAAGGCGTAGACGATGGTCGGGCCGACGAAATTGAAGCCGCGCGTCTTCAGCTCCTTCGACATGGCGACGGCGCTCGGCGAGGTGACGCGCGGTGGATCGCCCTCGGCCACGCGATTATCGACCGGCGCGCCGCCATTGATGTCCCACAGCAGCTTCGAGAAGCCGGGGCCCTTCTCCATGATGTCGAGAAAGACCTGCGCCGAGCGCACCGTCGAGACCACCTTGGAGCGGTTGCGCACGATGCCGGGGTCCTGCATCAGCGCCTCGACCTTGTCGGGGCCGTAGCGCGCGATCACTTCCGGCTCGAAGCCGTCAAAGGCGCGGCGGAAATTGTCCCGCTTGCGCAATATGGTGATCCAGGCGAGCCCGGCCTGGAAGCCGTCGAGGATCAGCTTCTCGAACAGCGCCCGGTCGTCATACTCCGGCACGCCCCATTCCTCGTCATGATAGGCGACATAGAGCGGATCGGTGCCGCACCAGGCGCAGCGCGTCACGCCGTCTTCATGCCGATGAAACTTCACGCCGCGCTCTCCGTGCCGGGGATGACGAAATCGGCCCAGTCGAGGGGCTCCGGCACCAGCGCGGCGCCGTCCGCCTCGATGGCGTGGCCGGCGGCCCGGGCATCGGCAATGCGGTCGAGCCGCACCAGCCCGAGCGCGCGGCCATCGACGCCCGATCCCACGCGGCCCATGATCTTGCCACCCGAAATGATCTCGGTGCCCGGCGGCGGCGGCGCGCCGCACACCGCGAACGGGATGATGCGGGTGCGCGCCGTGCCGCGATGCTGCATGCGGCTGACGATCTCCTGGCCGACGTAGCAGCCTTTGGCGAAGTCGATGCCGTGAAGCTGGTCCATGTCCGCCTCGTGCGGGAAGGCGTCGCCATAGAGGAAGTCCTGCCCGCCCTCCGGCACGCCGAGCTTCACGCGGTGCGCCTGCCATTCGGCCTCCGGCACCATCACGATATGAGCGGCCTCGGCGGCCGGGAGGACGAAGCGGCGCCCAAGCGCCGACAGCCGCGGATCGTCATAGGCGAAGGTGTCGACCAGCGGCTCCGCCCCGCCCCAGGCGACAGCGATGGCGAGATCGTCCAGCGTGCCGAGCTCGACCTTGGCGCGCAGCTTGTAGAGCCGCAGCCGCTTCATCAGCTCGGGTACGGTGCCGCGCGCCACATCGAGCCGGAAGCCGCCCTCGGTGGCGACCACGATCATGTCGGCGACGATCTTGCCCTGCGGCGTCAGCAACGCGGAATAACGCGCCTCGCCGGGGAGGGCGGGCACGTTCGAGGTGAGGAGATTGTCGAGGAAGTGCGTGGCGTCCGGCCCGGCGACCCGAGCCACCGCCCGTCCTTCGAGAATCGCGATCGGCATAAGCTCATCCTTGCCAGTCCGTGTGCCGAGACGTAAAGCGCAGAGGCCTTGGCCGCAAGGCATCAAGCGCGTGGGGGAGCCATGTCCGATACCTTCGACCTCGTCCTCAAGGGCGGCATTGTGGTGAACCAGGACGGCGAGGGCGCCCGCGACGTCGGCGTCATCGACGGCCGCATCGCCGGCATCGGCTCCTTCGGGCGTGAGCAGGCGGGCGAGGTGATCGACTGCACCGGCCTGCACATATTGCCCGGCGTCATCGACACCCAGGTGCATTTCCGCGAGCCGGGGCTCGAGCACAAGGAAGACCTCGAATCGGGTTCGCGCGCCGCGGTGATGGGCGGGGTGACGGCAGTGTTCGAGATGCCGAACACCAATCCGCTCACCACCTCCGGCGACGCGCTTGCCGACAAGGTGAAGCGCGCGACCGGCCGCATGCATTGCGACTTCGCCTTCTTTGTCGGCGGCACGCACGACAATGTGAAGGACCTGCCCGAGCTGGAAATGCTGCCCGGCGCCGCCGGCATCAAGGTGTTCATCGGCTCCTCCACCGGCTCGCTGCTGGTGGCCGACGATCCCGGGGTGAAGGCGATATTGCAGGTGATCCGTCGTCGGGCCTCGTTCCATTGCGAGCACGAGCCGCGGCTCGATGAGCGCCGCGGCCTGCGGGTGCCTGGGGACGCCTCCTCGCACCCGGTGTGGCGCGACGAGGTCGCGGCGCTCACCGCGACGCATCGGCTGGTGAGCCTGGCCAAGGAGGTCGGCAAGCGCGTCCACGTGCTGCACGTCACCTCTGCCGAGGAGATGGAATATCTGCGCAACGTCAAGGATGTGGCGACGGTGGAAGTCACCCCGCACCATCTCACCATGGATGCATCCTGGTACCAACGCCTCGGCACGCTGGTGCAGATGAACCCGCCGGTGCGCGAGGCGCGCCACCGTGACGCGATCTGGCGCGGGCTGGCTGAGGGCGTCGTCGACGTGCTCGGCTCCGACCATGCGCCGCACACGCTGGAAGAAAAGCAGAAGCCCTATCCCGACAGCCCCTCCGGCATGACGGGGGTGCAGACGCTGGTCCCGATCATGCTCGATCACGTGGCGGCGGGACGGTTGTCGCTGGCGCGCTTCGTCGATTTGTCGAGCGCGGGGCCGGCGCGCATCTTCAACATCGCTACCAAGGGCCGGATCGCCGTCGGCTATGACGCCGACTTCACCGTGGTCGACCTGAAGCGCCGCGAGACCATCCGCAACGAGTGGATCGCCTCCAAGGCGGGCTGGACGCCTTATGACGGGGTGGAAGTCACCGGCTGGCCGGTTGGTACCTTTGTGCGTGGCCAGAAGGTGATGTGGCAGGGCGAGCTGACGGCGCCGTCCAAGGGCACGCCGGTGCGCTTCATGGAGGCGCTTCAGCCGTCTTCGTAAACCACGTCATCCTGATTTCTTAACGACGTCATCCTGAGGTGCCCGGCGCTAGCCGGGCCTCGAAGGATGCTCGCCTCCGATGACCGCTACCCTGCTTCAACATCCTTCGAGGCTCGCTGACGCGAGCACCTCAGGATGAGGGCGTGTTGGGATTCTCGGGATACGTGACCTCCGCTAGGTAAAGCCCCGCTGCCGGCGCCATCGGGCCGCAGCGGGTGCGGTCCCTCGCTTCCAGGGCAGCCGACACATCGTCCGGCGTCCAGCCGCCCTCGCCGACCTTCACCAGCGTGCCGACCATCGAGCGCACCTGATGATGCAGGAAAGAGCGCGCTTCGGCATGGATGCGCACCTCGTCCCCGAAGCTGTCGTGACTGAGACGCTCGACATCGAGCCGGTCCAGCGTCTTCTCCGGCGAGGCGGCCTGGCATTCGGCGGCTCGAAAGGTGGTGAAGTCGTGCCGGCCGACGAGGCGCTGCGCCGCTTCGTGCATGGCCTCCGCATCGAGTGGGCGCGGCACCTTCCAGGCGTGGTCGCGATCCAGCGCGAGGTCGGCGCGCCGGCTGATCACCCGGTAGAAATAGCGCCGGCCGGTAGCGGAGAAGCGGGCATGGAAATCGTCGGCCGCCGCTTCCGCAGCCAGTATCGCCACCGGATGCGGGCGCAAATGCGCGTTGAGCGCGTCGCGCACCGTGTCGGGGCGCCATTCCTTCGCAAGCTCGATATGGGCGACTTGCCCGGTGGCGTGCACCCCGGCATCAGTGCGCCCGGCACCCTGCACATGCACGCGCTCCCCTGAGAAGCGCTCCACCGCATCCGCCAGCAGCCCTTGCACGGACAAGCCCGCGGCCTGGAACTGCCAGCCGACGAAGGGCGTGCCGTCATATTCGATGGTGAGCTTGTAGCGGGGCATGGTGGCTCTGTAGCGTCATCGCGGCGGGGCGTCACTCTGCTTGAGCATCCTTCGAGGCCCGGCCGCGCCGGGCACCTCAGGATGAGGTCGTGTTTACAAGAACAACCTCATCCTGAGGCGCGAGCGCCAGCGAGCCTCGAAGGATGCTGAAACAGCGGCCGATTGCCTATCTCGCGCACGATTCCTTAACCCTGCCGCCCCGGCCGCCTTGCGCGCAGCACCATTCCGCGCCAGAAACAGCGATATTAGATGAAAATTCGAACTATCGCGGGCCACCCCATGCCGCAGACCCAGCACCAGGCTTCGCGCGTCGACTGGGTCGACATGGCCAAGGGCTTCTGCATCGTCTTCGTGGTGATGATGCACTCCACCCTCGGCGTGCAGGAGGCGGCCGGGCAGACCGGCTTCATGGATTATGTGGTGGCCTTCGCGCGGCCATTCCGCATGCCGGACTTCTTCCTGATCTCGGGCCTGTTCCTCGCTCGCGTCATCGATCGCGACTGGCGCACCTATCTCGACCGCAAGGTGGTGCATTTCGCGTATTTCTACGTGATCTGGTTCAGCATCCAGTTCATCTTCAAGGCGCCGGGCATGGCAGCCGAGCACGGCGCGGGCGCGTTGCCCGGCCTCTATCTGCTCGGCTTCATCGAGCCGTTCGGCACGCTGTGGTTCATCTATCTGCTGCCGATCTTCTTCGTGGTCACCAAGGCGACGCGGGCGCTGCCCCCAGTGCTGATCTGGCTTGTGGCCGCCGCGCTGGAGATCGCGACCGTCGAGACCGGCTGGACCGTGATCGACGAGTTCTGCGAGCGCTTCGTGTTCTTCTATACCGGCTACCTCTTCGCCCGTTACGCCTTCGCGCTGGCGTCCGGGGCGCAGCGCGTGCCGCTGCTCGGCCTCGCCGGGCTGCTGGCCTGGGGCCTGGTCAATGGCTTCCTGGTGTTCGCCGGCTATGCGCAGCTGCCCGTCGTCTCGCTGCTGCTAGGCCTCGTCGGCGCCGGCGCGGTCATCACGCTGAGCGCGCTGATGGCCAAGGTCGGCGCCAATGGCGGCGTCTTCAGCTGGCTGGAATATGCCGGGCGCAATTCCATCGTGATCTATCTCGCCTTCTTCCTGCCGATGGCGGTCACTCGCGCCGTGCTGCTGAAGACCGGCCTGATCGAGGATATCGGCGTCGTTTCGCTCATCGTCACCGCGGTCGGCGTGGTGACGCCACTGATCTTCCACGCTTTGGTGCGCAGCACGGCGCTGCGCTTCCTGTTCGTGCGTCCCGAGCGCTTCAAGATCGAACGCCGGCCAAATGCCGCGCTCGCCCCGGCGGAGTAGCGGCGCCTTGTTCCCTCCCCCGCAAGCGGGAGAGGGAGTAGAGACGTGCGGGAGAACTGCGCTTGCCCCCGGCTACCGGCTTCGGGCATCGTGCGCGCCCGAACCGGATGCCCGCAATGCCCGAGCACGACCCCCTCGAAGCCGGCGACCATGTCGTCCTGATTGACGGCTCCGCCTATATCTTCCGCGCCTATCACGCGCTGCCGCCGCTGACCCGCACCTCGGACAAGTTGCCGATCGGCGCGGTCGCCGGCTTCTGCAACATGCTGTGGAAGCTGGTGCGGGCGCAGGGCTTCACGCCGGCACCGACCCACCTCGCCGTGGTGTTCGACAAGTCCGAGCAGACCTTTCGCAAGGATATCTACCCGCTCTATAAGGCGCAGCGCCCCGACCTGCCGGAAGACCTCATCCCGCAATTCCCGCTGATCCGCGAGGCGACGCGGGCGTTCGACCTCGCCTGCGTCGAGCAGGACGGTTACGAGGCCGACGACCTGATGGCGACCTATGCCGAGCAGGCCAAGGCCAAGGGCGCGCTCGTCACCATCATCTCCTCCGACAAGGACCTGATGCAGCTCGTCGATGAGCGGGTGCGCATGTACGATCCGATGAAGGACAAGCCGATCGGCACCGCCGAGGTGTTCGAGAAGTTCGGCGTGGCACCCGACAAGGTGATCGACGTGCAATCGCTGGCCGGCGACAGCGTCGACAATGTGCCGGGCGTGCCGGGCATCGGCGTCAAGACCGCGGCGCAGCTGCTCGCCGAATATGGCGACCTCGATACGCTGCTCGCCCGTGCCGAGGAGATCAAGCAGCCCAAGCGTCGGGAAAGTCTCGTCAATTTTGCCGACCAGGCGCGGCTGTCGCGCGAACTGGTGACGCTGAAGCGCGACGTCGCGCTGGACGTCCCACTCGCCGACATCGCGGTGGTGGACCCCGAGGCCAGGCGCCTCGTCGCCTTCCTGAAGGCGATGGAGTTCACCACCCTGACGCGCCGTGTCGGCGAGGCCTATGGCATCGAGATCGGCGAGATCGAGGCGGATCCGAAGCTGAAGGCGGGGGCTTCGCCCGACGGCGTCATCCTCGGGCTTGTCCCGGAGCCGCACGAATCGGGAGCGCTGCCGACCGTGGATGGCGCTGCGGCCGAGGAGCCCAGCCTCACCCCGCAATCCCTCGCCACCGCGCGGGTGCTCGAAGCCACCAACACCCCGGTCGACCGCTCGAAATACGAGACCGTCACCACGCTCGCCCGCCTCAACGAGTGGATTGCCCGCGCCTTTGATCTCGGCCATGTCGCGCTCGACACCGAGACCACCGGCCTCGACGCCATGGCGGTCGACCTGGTGGGCGTCTCGCTGGCCACGGCGCCGAACGAGGCCTGCTACATCCCGCTTGCTCATCGGGGCGGCGGCGACGGCCTGTTTGCCGAAGGGTTGCTGCCGGACCAGATCCCGATCCGCGACGCGCTGGCGGCGCTGAAGCCGCTGCTGGAAGACCCTTCCGTACTGAAGATCGGCCAGAACCTCAAATATGACTGGCTGATCCTGATGCGCCACGGCATCGATGTCGCGCCCTATGACGACACCATGCTGCTGTCCTATGTGCTCGATGCGGGGGCCTCGCCGCACGGCATGGACCCGCTCTCCGAGCGCTGGCTGAAGCACACCCCGATCAAGTACGAGGAGGTCTGCGGCAAGGGCAAGGGCCAGATCTGCTTCGACCAGGCCGCCATCGACAAGGCCACCGCCTATGCCGCCGAGGATGCCGACGTCACGCTGCGGCTGTGGCTGGTGCTGAAGGCACGCCTCGTCGCCGAGGGCAAGGTGAGCGTCTATGAGACGCTGGAGCGCCCGCTGGTCGCCGTGCTCGGCAATATGGAGCGCCGCGGCGTCTCCATCGACCGCCAGATGCTCTCGCGGCTCTCGGGCGAGTTCGCGCAGGGCATGGCGCGGCTCGAGGCCGAGATCAGCGATATGGCCGGCGAGACCTTCAATCCCGGCTCGCCCAAGCAGCTCGGCGATATCCTGTTCGGCAAGATGCAGCTTCCCGGCGGGCGCAAGACCCCGACCGGTGCCTGGTCGACCGGCGCCGACGTGCTGGACGAATTGGCGGAGCAGGGCCATGCGCTGCCGCGCCGCATCCTCGACTGGCGCCAGCTGCAGAAGCTGAAATCGACCTACACGGATGCTTTGCCGACTTATGTGAACAAGGAGACCGGCCGCGTCCACACCAGCTTCGCACTGGCGGCGACCACCACCGGCCGGCTGTCCTCGTCCGAGCCGAACCTCCAGAACATCCCGGTGCGCACCGAGGAAGGCCGCAAGATCCGCCGCGCCTTCATCGCCCAGCCCGGCTACCGGCTGGTCTCGGCCGACTATTCGCAGATCGAATTGCGGCTGCTGGCCGAGATCGCCGATACGCCCTCGCTGCGCCAGGCGTTCCAGGATGGGCTCGACATCCACGCCATGACGGCGTCGGAAATGTTCGGCGTGCCGATCGAGGGCATGCCCGGCGAGGTGCGCCGGCGGGCGAAAGCCATCAATTTCGGCATCATCTACGGCATCTCGGCCTTCGGCCTCGCCAATCAGCTCTCGATCCCGCGCGAAGAAGCCGGCGCCTATATCAAGCGTTATTTCGAGCGCTTCCCCGGCATCCGCGGCTATATGGACGAGACCCGCGCCTTCGCCCGCGCCCATGGTTATGTCGAGACACTGTTCGGCCGGCGCTGCCACTATCCCGATATCAACGCCAAGAACCCTTCGATCCGCGCCTTCAATGAGCGCGCCTCGATCAATGCGCGGCTTCAGGGCACCGCGGCCGACATCATCCGCCGCGCCATGGCGCGCATGGATGCGGCGCTGTCAAAGGCGAAGCTCAATGCCCGCATGCTGCTGCAGGTGCATGACGAACTGATCTTCGAGGTGCCGGAAAGCGAGATCGAGGCGACGCTCCCGGTGATCACCGCCACCATGGAGCAGGCGCCGATGCCGGCGGTCGCGCTGCGCGTACCCTTGAAGGTGGACGCGCGGGCGGCGGATAATTGGGAAGAGGCGCATTAATGAACGCCCCGGAAGACCGTCATGGCCGGCCTTGTGCCGGCCATCTCGATTCCCGATGCTCTGTCAGTAATCGAGATCCTCGGCACGAGGCCGAGGATGACGTCGTTCCAGCCTGAGCGGGCGTTAAGCCTCACTCCGCGACGAGTTCCACCGGGATGTTGCCGCGGGTCGCCTTGGAATAGGGGCACATCTGGTGCGCCGCCTCGAGCACTTCCTCGGTCTGCTCCTTACTCAGCTTCGGCGCCTTGAGCGAGAGCTTCACGCTGAGCCCGAAGCCGCCATCCACCTTGCCGAGCGAGGCGGCGACCGTCACGGCGGAATCCGTCACGTCGAGGCCCTTCTGCTTGCCGACGGCTTCCACTGCCGAACCGAAGCAGGCGGCATAGCCGGTGGCGAACAGGTGCTCCGGGGTAGTTTTGCCCGGCTCCAGTACGCCGTTCTTGGGGAAGCCGAGATTGACCGAGACCGAGCCGTCGCTGGTCTGCGAGTGGCCATTGCGGCCGCCGATTGCAGTGGCGGTGCCGGTGAAAAGCGTTTCGAAGGACATGGACGTCTCCTGATGATGCGCATCGGTGCGCGGTTACTCTGGCAGCCGAGCCTAAAGATGGTGCGACGGCGGCGATGGGCAATGCATGCCCGCCTCAGCAAAGAGTCGAGTTTCAGGAGGGTACGCTACGGTGAGGTAATCGGCGCCGGTGCTGCCTGCGCACGTCGCCGCCCTCTTATGCGCACGCGCCTCTTGTGCATCGCAGCGGACCGTGGCACTTCGCCTCCATGTCCGCGAACCCTGCTCCGAACATGCCGCCGCTGCCGCCGATCGTGCGCTCCTTCGCCGCGCTCGCGCCGCGCTACGATCTCGTGCTGTGCGACATCTGGGGCGTGCTGCACAATGGCATGAAGGGCTCGGCCGCTGCCGCCGATGCGCTGGTGCGCGCCCGCACGGCCGGCACCACCGTCGTGCTGGTGTCCAATGCGCCGCGGCCGAAGGACGGCGTTGCCAGGATCCTCGACGGCTTCGACATCCCCCGGAACGCCTATGACGACATCGTCACCTCGGGCGATGTCACCACCTCCCTGCTGCGCGGCCGCCGCGGGGTGAAGCTGCATCATCTCGGCCCTGACCGCGACCTCGGCATCTATGAAGGGCTTGGCGTCGTATTGACCGGGCTCGACGAGGCCGAGCTGATCGTCTGCACCGGCCTGTTCGACGACACCACCGAGACGCCCGACAGCTACAGGACGACGCTGGCCGCCGCGAAGGCGCGGGACCTGCCCTTCATCTGCGCCAATCCCGATATTGTGGTGGAGCGTGGCGGCGATCTCATCTGGTGCGCCGGCGCCATTGCCGAAGCCTATGCCGAGCGTGGCGGCAAGGTGGTGTATTGCGGTAAGCCGCATCCGCCGGTCTATGAGGCCGCCTTCGAGGTCGCCCGCGGTTTGCGCGGCACGGGCATCGACAAATCCCGCATCCTCGCCATTGGCGACGCGCTGCGCACCGACCTCGCCGGGGCGCTGGGCGCCGGTATCGACTGCCTGTTCGTCGCCGCCGGCATCCATGCCGGCGAACTCGGCCTCGCCCATGGCGACGAGGTGAATCCCGCCGCGCTGGCCAGCCTGTTCGAGGACGGCCCGGGCCTGCCGGTCGCGGTGACCACTCGTCTGGCCTGGTGAGCGCTTGACCCGCGCCGCGTGGCGCGCGAGGTTTCCCGCCCCTTCAGCGTCCCCGACCCATGAATAGTCGCCCACTCCGCACCGCTCCATTCACCGTCCTCGCCGGCGACACCCCGGTACCGGACGAATTGCGTGGCGCCGTGGTCGCCATCGGCAATTTCGACGGCGTGCATCGCGGCCATCGCGCGGTGATCAGCACCGCCATCGAGCAGGCCCACTCGCTCGGTTGCCCGGCGCTCGCCCTGACCTTCGAACCGCACCCGCGCGCCTTCTTCCGGCCGGAGGAGCCGCTGTTCCGCCTGACGCCGCAGCCGATGAAGCTCAAGCGGCTCGAGGAGACCGGGCTCGACGGCGCCGTGGTGCTGGCGTTCGATGCGGCGCTGGCCGCCAAGGACGCCGAGGCGTTCGTGCGCGACATCCTGGTCGAGCGGCTGGGCGTGCGCATGATCGTCGCCGGCTTCGATTTCCATTTCGGCAAGGCGCGCGGCGGCTCGCCGATCTTCCTGCGCGAGGCCGGCAAGCGGCATGGCTTTGCGGTTGAGATCGTGCCGCCCTTGCTTGATGAGGGCGCGCAGATCTCGTCCTCGGCCATTCGCGCCGCGCTGGCGCAGGGCCGCGTCGAGCAGGCCGCGGACATGCTGGGTGCGCCGTTCGCGGTCGAGGCCGAGGTGGTGCATGGCGACAAGCGCGGCCGTGACCTCGGCTATCCCACCGCGAACATGGTGCTCGATCCCTCGATCGCGCTCGCCCACGGCATCTATGCGGTCACCGCCGAGTTCGATGGCGTGGTGCATCCGGCGGTCGCCAGCTTCGGCCGCCGCCCGACCTTCGATGGCGGCGCCCCGAAGCTGGAAGTGTTCGTGTTCGACTATTCCGGCGACCTTTATGGCAAGACGCTGCGCGTCGCCTTCCGCGCCTATCTTCGCCCCGAATTGAAGTTTGACGGCCTCGATGCGCTGATCGCGCAGATGGACAAGGACAGCGCCCAGGCGCGGGCGATTTTGGGGGCGTGAGCAGGGCGTTCTGCGTGAGCATCCTTCGAGGCCCGGCTGACGCCGGGCGCCCCGCAGTTGGCCGTTGGCCAACTGCTAGGGATGACGTCGCTTTTGTAACCACGTCATCCTGAGGTGCGAGCGAAGCGAGCCTCGAAGGATGCCTAAGCGTGCCCTCTCGCAAAAACCCTGCCCTTGCACCCCTCTTCCGCTGCGCTTAAACCTCGCGGCAAGTGAAGGAGCGCGCAATGACGAGCCGAAACAGCGACGGTGGAACTCTGGACGAAGCGGGCACCCCGCCCGTCGTGCATGATTATTCCCCGACCCTGTTCCTGCCGCAGACCGATTTCCCGATGCGCGCCGGCCTGCCGCAGCGCGAGCCGGAGCTATTGGCGCGCTGGGCGCGGATCGATCTTTACCAGCAGCAGCGCAAGGCCGGCGCCGGCCGCGCCCGCTTCGTGCTGCACGACGGCCCGCCCTACGCCAATGGCAACATCCATATCGGCCATGCGCTCAACAAGATCCTGAAGGACGTCGTGGTGCGCTCGCAAGGCGCGCTCGGCCATGATTCCAACTACGTCCCCGGCTGGGACTGCCACGGCCTGCCGATCGAATGGAAGATCGAGGAGCAGTACCGCGCCAAGGGCCGCAACAAGGACGAGGTGCCGGTCGTCGAGTTTCGCCAGGAATGCCGGGTCTTCGCCCAGCATTGGCTCGACGTGCAGCGCGAGGAGTTCAAGCGGCTCGGCGTCGAGGGCGACTGGGCGCATCCTTACGCGACGATGAGCTTCGACGCCGAGGCGCAGATCGCCCGCGAGATCATGAAGTTCGCCG
This sequence comes from Starkeya sp. ORNL1, assembly GCF_012971745.1. NCBI lineage: Bacteria > Pseudomonadati > Pseudomonadota > Alphaproteobacteria > Hyphomicrobiales > Xanthobacteraceae > Starkeya > Starkeya sp. ORNL1. Next base: position 3,798,915 of record NZ_CP048834.1, on the reverse strand, counting down.
CCAACGGCCTGCTCTATCGCGGCTCCAAGCCGGTGATGTGGTCGGTGGTGGAGCGCACCGCGCTGGCCGAGGCCGAGGTCGAGTATCACGACCACACCTCGACCACGATCTTCGTGAAGTTCCCGGTCACCGGCTATCGCGAGTGCAATTCGACCCATGGCGGCGATCCCGCCGGCCTCCAGGCGCCGGAAGCCGCCGACGACATCCATCTGTTCCCGTCCTATGAGGGCGCTTCGATCGTCATCTGGACGACCACGCCCTGGACCATCCCCGGCAACCGGGCCATCGCCTTCTCGCCGAACGTCACCTATGGCGTCTATGAGGTGACCGAGGCGCCGCACGACAATTGGGCCAAGGTCGGCGAGCATTTCATCCTCGCCGACAAGCTGGCGGCCGACGTGTTCAAGGCCGCACGCGTCGCCGCCTTCGAGCGCCGCGCCGATGTCGATCCGACGCATCTCGTCTGTGCGCATCCGTTGCGCGGCGTCGACGGTGCCAACGGCTATTTCGATTTCCCGGTACCGGTGGTGGCGGGCGACTTCGTCACCGACGACACCGGCACCGGCTTCGTCCACATGGCGCCGGGCCACGGTGCCGACGACTTCAACCTCTATATGTCCGCGCGTCTCGGCGAGGTGCCGCACACCGTCGGCCCGGACGGGCGCTATTACGACCATGTCGCGCTGTTTGCCGGTCACCGGGTGATGGACGACAAGGGCAAGGACGGTGACGCCAACGACGTCGTCATCAAGGCCCTGGTCGCCGCCGACAAGATCATCGCCCGAGGCCGGCTGAAGCATCAGTACCCGCACTCATGGCGTTCCAAGGCGCCGATCGTGTTCCGCAACACGCCGCAATGGTTCATCGCGATGGACAAGGACATCGCGGCGACCGATGGCTCGACCACGCCCGGCGACACGCTGCGCGCGCGGGCACTCGGCGGCATTGCCGGCGTCGACTGGGTGCCGGAGACCGGGCGCAACCGCATCAATGGCATGATCGAGAACCGCCCGGACTGGGTGGTCTCGCGCCAGCGCGCCTGGGGCGTGCCGATCGCCGTGTTCGTCAAGGACAAGGGCGACGGCACGGTCGAGATCCTGCGCGACGACAAGGTGAACCAGCGCATTGCCGATGCCTTTGCCACCGAGGGCGCCGACGCCTGGTACAAGGACGGCGCTGCCCAGCGCTTCCTCGGCAATGACTATTCGGCGGAGGAGTGGAAGAAGGTCGACGACATCCTCGATGTCTGGTTCGATTCCGGCTCCACCCACGCCTTCACGCTGGAGGTCCGCGAGGATCTCAAGGTCGAGCGCGCCTTCGCTGGCGGGCCGGACCGGGTGATGTATCTGGAAGGCTCGGACCAGCATCGCGGCTGGTTCCATTCCTCGCTGCTGGAAAGTTGCGGCACCCGCGGCCGCCCGCCTTACGACGTGGTGCTGACCCACGGCTTCGTGCTCGACGAGGACGGGCGCAAGATGTCGAAGTCGCTCGGCAACGTGGTGGCGCCGCAGGAAGTCATCAAGAATTCCGGCGCCGACATTCTCCGCCTGTGGGTCTGCGCCTCCGACTATGCCGATGACCTTCGCATCGGCCCGGAAATCCTCAAGACCACGGTCGAGACCTATCGCAAGCTGCGCAACACGCTGCGCTGGCTGCTCGGCTCGCTGCACCATTATCGCGACAGCGAGCGCATCGCCTATGCGCAGATGCCGGCGCTGGAGCGCATGGTGCTGCACCGGGTGCACGAGCTCGACCGGCAGGTGCGCGAGGCCTATGCCACCTTCGATTTCAAGCGGGTGAACGCGGCGCTGACCGCCTTCATGACGGCCGAGCTCTCCGCCTTCTATTTCGACGTCCGCAAGGACGCGCTGTATTGCGATCCGATCTCCTCGCAGACGCGCCGCGCCTGCCTCACCGTGCTCGACGAGGTGTTCCGCCGCCTCGTGATCTGGCTGGCGCCGATCCTGCCCTTCACCGCAGAAGAGACCTGGCTCGCCCGCTACCCCTCGGAAGACGGTTCGGTGCACCTCGAGACCTTCCCCGACACGCCGGCGAAATGGCGCGACGAGGCGCTGGCCGACGAGTGGCGCAAGATCCGCAATGTGCGCCGCGTCGTGCTCGGCGCGCTGGAGGTCGAGCGCGCCGCCAAGCGCATCGGATCCAGCCTGGAGGCTGCCCCGGTCATCCATGTCTCGGACCCGGCCTTGTTCGCAGCGGTGAGCGCGGTCGATCTCGCCGAGGTCTGCATCACCTCCGACGCGCATCTGATGCCGGACGAGGGGCCTGCGGACGCTTTCCGGCTCGACGAGGTGCCCGGCGTCGCCGTGGTGCCGGCGCGGGCGGAAGGGCGCAAATGCGCCCGTTCCTGGAAGATCTCGCCGCTGGTCGGCACTGATCCGGACTATCCGGACGTGACGCCGCGCGACGCGCAGGCACTGCGCGAGCTTGCCGCGGCGAAGTTCGTCGGCAAGCGCGGCGCGGCGGAGTAGAGCGCGCGTGAAGCTGATCGGACCGCTGACCGGCTTCGGCACCAGCATCGCGACGAGCGTGCTGGTGATCGACCAGTGCACCAAGCTCTTCGTGCTGCATACGGTCGATTTCGGCGCGGATGGGCTGGTGCGCGTCACCCCGTTCATGGACCTGGTGCAGACCTGGAACACCGGGGTCAGCTACGGCCTGTTCCCGCAAGGCGTCGATGGCTGGTGGATCCTCGGCGGGCTGAAGCTTATCGCCGCCATCGCCTTCTTCATCTGGCTGGCACAGGTCTGGCGTCCGATCGAGGCAATGGCGCTCGGCCTCCTGATCGGCGGCGCGCTCGGCAACGCCATCGATCGCGCGCTCTATGGCGCGGTGTTCGACTTCGTGTCGCTGCACGCCTTCGGCTACCGCTGGTATGTGTTCAATGTGGCGGATATCGCCATCGTTGTCGGTGTGGTGCTGCTTCTGTATGATTCCATGTTGGGCCGCGCCGTAAAATCGCCGCCCTCGAGTGAAAGCTGATGCGCACGTTCGGCAGGAGAACTGTGACGTGATGATGAGACATGCCCTGAGCCGCCGCTTCGCGCGGCCGCATCGCCTGGCGCTTTTCACCGCTGCCCTCCTTGTCGCCGGCGGAGCCGCCCTCCCGGCACAGGCGCAGCAAACGGACGACGGTGACAACAAGAGCCTCACCGAGAGCCTGCTCACCGGCTTCGGCCTGGTCGCCCCGACCCCGCCGGATATCGATTATCGCGAGCGCGCGCCGCTCGTGGTGCCACAGAACGCCGACGTGCTGCCGCCGCCGATGGACGATTCGCTCGCCGCCAATCCGGCCTGGCCGAAGGACGCCGAGGAAGTCGCCCGCCAGAAGCAGGCAGCGGCCGACGCCAAGGTGACCAAGCAGCATTCCCGCTATGACGGCATCGACCCGAGGCCCCTGAAGCCCGGCGAGGTCGCGGGCGGCAAGAGCAGCGGGCGCGTCGCTTCACAGCAAGGCAGCGGTTTTGGACTGAAGGACAGCGACCAGCACATCTCGCCCAGCCAGATGGAATTCAAGGGCTGGGGCAATATCTTCAACGCCGGCGGCGAAAAGCCCCTCGTCTTCAACGGCGAACCGGACCGCGAGTCGCTGACACAGCCGCCCCCGGGCTACCAGACCCCGGCACCCAATGCGGTCTATGGCACGGTCGAGAAGAAGAACGAGGGGTGGAAGCTGCCGAGCTGGTTCGACCGCACGACTCCGAAGAACTGAGCCGAAGAACTGAACGGATCGAACCCCTGATCGGCGGGCGTTTGCCCTCTCGCCTGCCCTCTGCGCCCGTTGCCCGGCTCACATGACGGTGATGCCGGCACGCGGTGCCATCGCGCAATGGCGGCATCGTGGCTACATTGCCGACCAACGCCGCCGCCCTTTCCCCGCTGCGACTGGAAATCTGGTGACTGGAAAATTTATGCCCGCCCTCATGCTGATCGCCGCCGCCGGTGCCGCCACGCTTGCCCCGCCGCGCCCCGCGCAGGCCGCCGACGCCTCCGAATTCACGCTGGCGAACGGGCTGCAGGTGGTGGTGGTGCCGGATCACCGCACGCCGGTGGTGACCCACATGGTCTGGTATCGCGTCGGCTCGGCGGATGAGCAGCCCGGCAAGTCCGGCATTGCCCATTTCCTCGAGCATCTGATGTTCAAGGGCACCGACAAGCATCCGGCCGGGGAGTTCTCGCAGGTCGTCGCCAAGCTCGGCGGCCAGGAGAACGCCTTCACCTCGCAGGACTACACCGCCTATTTCCAGCGCGTCGCCAAGGAGCATCTCGCGACCGTGATGGGCTTCGAGGCCGACCGCATGACCGGCCTCGTGCTCACCGACGACGTCGTGCTGCCCGAGCGCGACGTGGTGCTGGAGGAGCGCCGCATGCGCACCGACAATGATCCGGGCTCGCAGCTCTCGGAGGCCGCGCAGGCGGCGATGTACACCAACCACCCCTACGGCCACCCGATCATCGGCTGGGAAGACGAGATAAAGGGCCTCAATCGCGGCGACGCGCTGGCCTTCTATCGCCGCTTCTACACGCCGAACAACGCCATCCTCGTGGTGGCCGGCGACGTCACCGAAGGTGAGGTGCGCAAGCTGGCGGAAGAGACCTATGGCAAGGTGCAGCGCACCGCCGAGCCCGGCCCGCGGGTGCGGCCGACCGAGCCGGAGCCGCGTGCACAGCGCCGGGTGACGCTGACCGACGCCCGCGTCGCGCAGCCGAGCCTGTCGCGCACCTATCTCGTTCCTCCCTACCGCACCAACAAGAAGGACAGCGCCGCGCTCGACGTGCTGGCTCAGATCCTCGGCGGTGGCTCGACCGGCCGGCTCTATCGCGGCCTGGTGGTCGACAAGGGCCTCGCCGCGGGCGCCAGCGCCTGGTATCAGAGCACGGCGCTTGACGATACCCGCTTCGGGTTCTCGGCCAGCCCGCGTCCCGGCGTCAGCCTCGATACGCTGGAGCAGGGGCTCGACACGGTGATCGCCACCATCGCTGCCGATGGCGTCGACGCCGCCGAGCTGGAGCGCGCCAAGACCCGCCTGGTCGCCGAATCGGTCTATGCGCAGGACAATCAGGCGACGCTGGCCCGCATCTATGGCGCCGCGCTCACCACCGGCACCACCGTCCAGGACGTGAAGAACTGGCCGGACGAGGTGAAGGCGGTCACCGCCGACGAGGTGCGCGACGTGGCGCGCCGCTATCTGCTGCCGGCCCGTGCCGTCACCGGCTATCTCGCCAAGCCGGCCGCGGACGCGGCGAGCGATCCGGCTATGCCGGCTGCCGCGGTGGCGCCGGAGAAGCGCTCGTGAGCGGCGCCGCTGCCGGCTTGCCGCATGCCATTCGCTACCTTGCCCTCTTTTTTGCACTGCCGATCCTCATGACCATTGCACTCCTTAACGTCCCGCCCGCCCAGTCCGAGACGACGCGCATCCAGCGCGTGGTCAGTCCGGGCGGCATCGAGGCCTGGCTGGTGCATGACACCACGCTGCCGCTGGTGGCGATCGAGATCGCGTTTGTCGGCGGCTCGGCGCAGGATCCCGCCGACGCGCCCGGCGTCGCCAGCCTGATGTCCTCGCTGCTCGACGAGGGCGCCGGCGAGTTCGATTCGCATGCCTTCCAGGACAAGCTGGCCGAAAAAGCCATCGAGCTGCGTTTCGACGCCTCGCGCGACACCCTGAACGGCTCGCTGCGCACGCTGTCGGAGAACCTCGATCCGGCTCTTGAACTGCTGCGCCTTTCCGTGACCTCGCCGCGCTTCGACGACGAGGCGGTGGAGCGCATCCGCCAGTCACAGCTTGCCGTGCTGCGCCGCCGCTCGACCGATCCGTCGAGCCTTGCCAGCCTCGGCTGGTCGGCGCGCGCGTTCCCGAACCACCCATACGGGCGCCCGGTCGACGGCACGCTGGCCAGCATTCCCGCCATCACCCGGGCCGATCTCGCGGCGTTCGCCAAGCGGGTGATCGCGAAGGACAACCTCAAGATCGCGGTGGTCGGCGACATCACGCCGGAGCAGCTTGGCGCTGCGCTCGACCGCACCTTTGGCGCGCTGCCGGCCAAGGCGCAGCTGACCCCGGTGCCGGAAGTGGTGCCGCAGGGGCTCGGCTCCATCGTGGTGAAGGAACTGAACGTGCCGCAGGCCTCCATCGTGTTCGGCGGCATCGGCCTCAAGCGCAACGACCCGGACTTCATCCCGGCATTCGTGCTGAACCACATGCTCGGCGGCAGCGCCTTCTCCTCGCGCCTGTTCCGCGAAGTGCGCGAGAAGCGTGGCCTGGCCTATTCGGTTTATAGCCAGCTGGCGCCGCTGGACCATGCCGGGCTGCTGCTCGGGGGCACCGCGACCAAGAATGACCGCGCCGCCGAATCGATCGAGCTGATCCGCGCCGAATATCTGAAGCTCCTGACCGACGGGCCGAGTGAGGAAGAGCTGGCGGACGCCAAGAGCTACCTGATCGGCAGCTTCGCGCTGCGCTTCGACAGTTCCGCCAAGGTCGCGTCGCAGCTGCTGCAGATCCAGCTTGACGATCTCGGCATTGATTATATCGACGTGCGCAACAAGCTGGTGGCGGCGGTGACGCTGGCCGACATCAAGCGTGTCGCCGGCCGCTTCGCCAAGGACCCCGCGCTGCTGTTCAGCGTGGTAGGGCGTCCGGCCGGTATCAGCCCGACGGCCAACTGATTGTTGGCAACCGGCGCGGTGCTGGTGCGCGGCGGGCCGCCATACTCCCGCCCGCGTCGCCGGGCTGTTATAAGGACTTTCGAAGCAACGGGGAAAGGTCCGCCCCTAGGGAGCGCCGGCTCGGTCGGTGGCGGGAGCGGAACGGGGAGTTTGCGTATGACGAACGCCAAACGCGCGTCCGCGCGGCGCAGGGCTGCGGCCACTGGCATCACCATGATTGGCCTGCTGCTTGCCGGCTGCGGCGGCGGGATCGGTGGCGGCAGCGATGTCGGACCGCTCGGCGGCGGCAATGCCGACGGCCAGGGCAATTTCGGCTCCACGATGCAGACCACCACGGTGGCGGCGTCGGCCCCGCAGGACGACAGCTCCCTTAATTGCCCGAAGGTCGAGGTGCGCGGCGGCGCCGCCGCCTGGCAGATCACCGACAAGACCGACGGCGCCCTGCGCTACCAGGCGACGCTCGGCCGCTTCTCCCGCGAATGCCGCTTCACCAGTCCCGAGATGACGATGCGCATCGGCATACAGGGCCGGGTGCTGATGGGCCCGAAGGGCGCCGCGGGCCTCGTCAATGTGCCGATCCGCCTTGCCGTGGTCGAGGAAGGTCCGGCGCCGAAGCCGGTCTGGACGAGGCTCTACATGGTGCCGGTGACGATCGGCGCCGAGGTGATGCAGGTCGACTTCTCCATGGTGGCCGAGGAGCCGAGCTTCCCGAAGCCGGATGCGGCGACGCTGGAACGCTATGTCGTCTATGTCGGCTTCGATTCGCAGGCCGCCGAAGTTGCGGAGAAGCCGAAGCCCAGGCAGGCCAAGCCGAAGCCGGTCGCCGCCGCGCCCGCGTCCGCACCGGCGGCGCAGGCCGCTCCCGCCGCGGCGCCGCGGCCTTCCCAGTCGGCGAACAATGCGCCGATCTACGGCACGCCGCAGCAGCCGGCGCCGCGTGCGGCCGCGCCTCCGGCTACACACAATACCAGCGGCCAGTGGATCGGCACGCAACCGCCCTCAACCGGCGGCTTCATGACGCCGACGCAGTAAGCCGGGCTCAGTCGTCGGGGTGGCCGCGCCGCACCCGGCGCACGCCGAGCCAGATGAAGAACGCCACCACCGGCACCGCGATCGCGGTAGCGAGGCCGGTGTCGATATGCAGGCCGGCTTCCTCCAGCCGGCTGTGCAGCCCTTCCAGCACGTGGCTGAACAGGCTGACGACGTAATAGGTGATGGCCGCCACCGAGAGCCCTTCGACCGTCTGCTGCAGGCGCAGCTGCATGCGGGCACGGGCATTCATGCTGGTGAGCAGGTCGCGATTCTGCTGCTCCAGCTCGACATCGACCCGGGTGCGCAAGAGGTTGGCCGCGCTGGTCAGCTTCACCGAGAGATTGGCCTGGCGCTGCTCGATGCCCTGGCAGGTGCGCATCGCCGGCTGCATGCGCCGGGCGAGGAATTGCGCGAAGGTCGGGAAACCCGGCACCGGCCGCTCGCCGATGGTCTTCAGCCGTAGATTGACGATCTCCTCATAGGCGCGAGCGGCGCCGAAGCGAAACAGCGAGGCGGCGGCATCGGCCTCCAGTTCGGCCGCGAGTGCGGTGAGGTTCTCCAGCAGCTTGTGATTGGCGGCGAGCCCTTCGGTGTTCTTCATCGTCTCGGTCAGCGCCGAGAGCCGCCCCTCGATCTGCGCCACGGTCGGCGCCAGGCGCTGCGCTTCCGGCAGGCCGAGCAAAGCGAGGGTACGGTAGGTCTCGACCTCCAGCACGCGCTGCACCAGCGCGCCGGCGGCTTCCGGCGTCATGCCGCGATCGCGCACCAATATGCGCACGAAGCCCGCGGCGTCCGGCTGGAAGTCGGTGGCGATCTCCGCCATGCCGTCCTCGACATCGGAGCGCGCCAGGCTCGCCCGGTCGAACAGCCGGTCGAGCGGGAGCGCGTCGGCGGTGTCGGTGACGAGATGCAGGTCGACCGCGACCAATAGCGGCCCCGGCTGCGGCACCTCGGCCAGCGTCGCGGCGAGGCTCGCCGAGGCCGGATGGAACGGCAGCCCGCCTTCGATGATGTCCTCGGCCGGCAGCTCCCAGGTGTAGGTGGTGAATTCGGCGTGGCGCTCCCAGCGCAGCGTTGCGCCGCCGAACGACACGCGGTGCTGCTTGGCTCCCGAGGCCGGCCCAGGCTGGCCGCGCGCCGCGCACAGCGCCTTGAAGGCGGCGCGGTCGGCCAGCGCCTGCTCGCGATCGACGATGAAGGCGACATGGAGGATGCGCGCCGGCGTCGCCACAGGGGCGAAGGGCCGGGCATGCAGTTCGCCCAGCACCGCGGCGCGCAGCGGATGGGCCCGGAGCCCGCCGGCATTGCCGGCGATATAGCCGGTCGGCAGCTCGTCGGCTGCTTCCGCCGCTTCAGTGGCGATCCTGGCGAGCGCGCCGGCGCTCGTCTCGACCTCGGCGAAGGGATTCATCGATACTCTCTGGGGAACCTCGAACGGGGGCAGTCGGTTGCATGCGGGCACGGCGCTTTCAAGTCCCGGAAACCGGGGGCCAGTATCCGCTGGCAAGCCTTACCTTGCGACGCTGTTGCGGAAAAGCATCAAGCCCCGCGGCATCTTGGGAGCAAAGAAAAATCCAGTTGCCAGGACAGGGCGGTGCGAGGGATGAAGACTGTTGTGTTACATGGGGTTTGGACATGATGCGGGCTGCGCGTGGCTGGTTTGTCCTTTTTGTTGCGGCGTGTCTCCTCGGCTTTGCCGGCCCGGCCGCGGCACAGTCCAAATCGCCGCCGCCGCGCGTGTATCTGCTGCGCGGTCTCGCCAATGTCTTCTCGCTCGGCATGGACGACCTTACCGCCAAGCTGAATGCCCGCGGCATCAAGGCGACGGTGCATCCCTATACCGAATGGCAGACGCTGGCCCGCTATGCGGCCGAGCAATCGGCGGCGACCGGAGGCAAGCAGATGGCGCCGGTCATCATCATCGGCCATTCGCTTGGCGCCGACGCCGCGGTCTATATGGCCAATCGCGTCACCGAGCTTGGCGCTCCGGTGCCCCTCGTCGTTACCTTCGATCCGGTGACCCCGACGACCGCCTCCTCGAAGATCGGCAAGGTGGTGAATTATTACCAGGCCGGTGGTTCCGGCAAGCCGGTGTCGGGCGCTCGGGTTTCCAATGTCGACCTGACCAACTCCGGTGCGCTGACGCATCTCAACATCGACAAGTCCGCCAACCTGCATGAGCAGGTGATTGCCATGATCGTGAAGGGGACGCCGCGGCCGGCGGTGGCCCGCAAGCCGAAGCCGAAGCCGGCGTCCGCCCCGGCCGACGCGGCTGCCGCCGCCAGCACGACCACGACCGGCTCCATCGCGGCCCCCGCGCCGGCCACGACGGCCTCGGCTCCTGCGGCGCCGGAAGCTGCGCCGCCCACGCCGGCCGCCGCCACAGCGCCGACCGCAGAAGCCAAGCCTGCGTCACCGATGTGATTCGGGTGTCCTGAGCGTCTGATCGATCGTCATGGCCGGGCTCGTCCCGGCCATTTTCGTTTGCGGACTTATGGCGGCTCCACCGCGACCACGCGGAAGGTGTGCATGTCGCCGTCCTCGTCGCGCAGCGAGACATATTCGCCGGGCGCGAAGGCGTGATCGCCGAACCGGTAGCCGGCCTCGTCATCGTCGACCGCGCCCTGGTCATAGTCGAACACCCAGGTGGCGCCGCGCGCGCCGCCGGCCCGATGCACCAGATAGCCGCGCTCCGGCCGCTCATTGCCCCAGAAGCGGCGTACCGTGCATTCGCCGCGCGCCTCCCGCCATGCCGCAAGGTCGATATGCCCGGCCTCATCGAGCGGCGCGACGAACTCATAGCCGTGTCGCGCGCTCCCGTCCGGGAACGCCTTGGAACGAGCCAGATTGAGGCGGATGCGCCTCAGCATGGCGGTAGCGACGTGGTTGGCGGCGGTTGCCATGGCGGTCTCCTCATCGGGGTCTCTTTCGCACCCTCTAGCAATGAGGTGAGTGCCGCTTTGATCCGGCGCAAGACCGCATGTGCGCAGGGTTTCGCTGGTGGCGGCAAAAAAGTGCAAAAAAATCGCGCCGCCCCATGAACCTTTTCCCCCGACGTCGCGACCAATGAGTGTACGGGGCGCAATGACGCGGTCCCCGGAACCTCCAAGGGAGAACGTCAATGTCCAATATTTCCAAGACCCTGCGCATCGCCATCGCCGCCGTTGCCCTCGGCACCGCCGGCTTCGCCGCGAGCGCTGTCTCCACCGCCGGCAATGCCTCCGCCTGGGAAGGCCCCAAGGATTTCAAGAACAATGGCGGCAAGGGCGGTGGCGGCGGTGCCTGGAAGAACCCGAAGGGTGGCCATCACGGCCATCATGGCGGCCACGGCGGCTGGGGCCCGGGTTTCGGCTATGGCTACGGTGCCGGCCTCGTGCTCGGAGCCACCATGCCGATCATCGTCGATGCTCCCGACTGCTACGTCGTCTACCAGAAGAAGTTCATCCCCGGCGTCGGCAAGGTGAAGCAGAAGGTCACGGTGTGCGACTGAATGTGGCCGGGTCGGCCCATGCTTCACGCCTCACACTCCCGATCGCCGATGTTTTCCGGCAGGGCGAGTATAGCGCTCTCCCTGCCGGCGGGCTCCGCCCCACGGCGGCTTGACCTTGCGGCTCCCGCGCCTGAGGCTTCACGGCGCGGAACAAGGGCGGGCGACGCGGTGGTGGAGGCTGGGTTTCTGGCGGCGGATCAGGATTTCCTCCTGATCGATCGCATCGCCAAGGGCGACAAGCTCGCCATGAAGGCATTGTTCGCGCGCCATGAGGTGCGCGTCTTCCGTTTTGCGCTGCGTTTGGTGCGCCGTGAGGACGTTGCCGAGGACATCGTCGCCGACACCTTCCTCGATGCCTGGCGGCAGGCGCCGTCTTTCGAGCGGCGCTCCTCGGTCTCGACCTGGCTGATGGCCATTGCCCGCTTCAAGGCGCTGTCGGAACTGCGCAAGCGCGGCGAGGCAGCGCTCGACGAGGAAGCGGCGGAGGCCATCGAGGACGAGGCCGACACGCCGGAAGTGATCGCACAGAAGAAGGACAAAAGCGCGGTGCTGCGCACCTGCATCGACCGGCTTTCGCCGGAGCATCGCGAAGTGATCGATCTGGTCTATTATCACGACCGGTCGATCGAGGAGGTGAGCCGCATTGTCGGCGCGCCGGAAAATACGGTGAAGACCCGCATGTTCCATGCCCGGAAAAGGCTTTCGGAACTGGCGCGGCTCGCCGGCATCGACAGGGGTTGGCCATGAACACCGCAGACCGCGACGACCGCGCGCCCGGCGAGATCGAGGCGCTGCTGCCCTGGTACGCCGCCGGCACGCTCGCTCCCGAGGAGACGCGCCGCGTCGAGGCGGCGCTCGATCGCGATCCGGAGCTTGCCTCCCATCTCGCCCGTATCCATGAGGAGCGCGACGCCTCGATCCGCTCCGCCGAGGCACTCGGCCTGCCGTCCTCCCGCTCCGCCGCGAAGTTCTTTGCCGCGCTCGATGCCGAGCCGGCGCGGGCGATGGCGGCGAACCCGGCTGTCGGCATGCTGCACCGGGCCGGCGAATGGCTGGCGGCATTGCGTCCGCAGACTTTGGCGCTTGCCGCCGGCGCCGCCATGCTGGCGCTGGTGGTACAAGGCGGCTTCATCACGGGTGAATTGATGCGCGGCGGCGGGAGCTATTCCACCGCCAGCGGTGGTGATCTCGCGGCCGGCGCCTATGTGCTGGTCGCCTTCCAGCCCGAGGCCCGCGCTGCGCAGATCGGCACGCTGCTGCAGAGCATATCCGGCCATATCGTCGACGGCCCCTATCCGGGCGGCCTGTTCAAGATTCGCATCGGCGCTGCGGACATGCCGGCGGCGGAGCGTAGCGCGATGCTCGCCCGGCTGAAGGATGCTGCCGACGTGGTGCGCCTGGCAACGCCGGCGCAATAGGAGGGCGATGTCATGCGACGCCTGCCCTCTCTCTCGGCCCAGATTGCCGCCTGCGGGCTCCTGGCGGCCCTGTTCGCTTCGCCGGCCGCGGCGCAGCGAACCTATATGCCGTCGGGCCCATCGGACGGTTATGGCGGTTCCTCGACGGGCCGGGTGCCGGATCGCACGCCCGAGCGCTATCCAGAACCGCGCCGCCCGCGCCCGCAGGGCTATCCGGGCGGCGGCTTTCCAGGTCCCGGCATCGGCATCATCGTGGCGCCGCCGATCTATGACGCCCCGCCGCTACGCGTCATCTATGAGGATGCCGAGCCGGCGCCCTCGCGTCCCGCGCGCAAGCCCGATAAGCAAAAACAGAAGCAGAAGCCCGCAGTGGCGAAGAAGCCGCCGCCCGCCAGCCCACCTCCCGCCAAACCCGCGACCACCGCGCGCCCGGCCGCGCCGCCACCGCCGGTCCGGGCCGTGGCCGCGCCCGACTATGTGCCGGACGAGGTGGTGTTCGAGCTGAAGCCGGACATCTCCGAGGCCGAGATCGCCGGCGTGCTGCGCCGCTTCGCGCTGACACCGCTGGCGCGCTACGATCTCGCGCTGCTCGGCACCAGCATCCAGCATGCCCGCATCCCGCGCGGCAGCGCGGTGCCGACGGTGGTGCGCCAGCTCGCCGCCGATCCGCGCGTGGCGAGCGCGCAGCCCAATCTCGTCTTCGACGGCCAGGCCGACGAGGCCGTGGCCCCCGTCGCCGGCCGGCCCGAACTCGCCGGCGCGCAATATGCGCCGGATCGCATGAAGATCCCCGAGGCGCACCGGCTGGCCGAAGGCAGGGATGTGCTGGTGGCAGTGATCGATTCGGCGGTCGATCCGGCCCATCCCGAGCTGGCCGATGCGCTGATCGATCCGGACGCCAAGGTAAAGCCGCACACCCACGGCACCGGCATGGCAGGCGCCATCGCCGCGCATGTGAAACTGGTCGGCATCGCCCCCGAGGCGCGGCTCCTCGCGCTCGACGCGCTGAGATACGACACGACCGGCGCGGCCAAGGGCACCAGCATCGACATCATCACCGCGCTCGACATGGCGGGCAAGCGCGGTGCCCGCGTGGTCAATCTCAGCTTTGCCGGCCCGCGCGACGAATTGATGGCCCGCGCGCTGCGCGCACTCCGGCTGCGCGGTGCGGTGCTGGTCGCCGCGGCCGGCAATGAGGGGCCGAAGGCCAAGCCGCTGTTCCCCGCCGCCCATCCCGACGTCATCGCCGTGACCGCGACCGGACCGGACGACGCGCTCTACGCACAAGCCAATATCGGCGCGCAGATTGCGATTGCCGCGCCGGGGGTCGAGGTGATGGTGCCGGCGCCCGGCGGCGCCTATCAGGTGTTGTCCGGCACCTCGCTGGCGAGCGCCCATGTCTCCGGCGTCGCCGCCTTGATGCTGCAGGGCCATCCGGAGCTGACGCCGGCCCAGGTGCGCGAGGCGCTGGTGCGCACGGCGCGCGATCTCGGCAAGCCGGGACGCGACGATCTCTATGGCGCCGGCCTGATCGACGCCGCGGCGGCGGTGGCCGCGGCAAGCGAGGCGGCCGCCACAACACCTGCCGCTGCGTCGCCCGAAGCGGCCGCCATTCGTTGATGGTCTAAAAATTTTACCATGGAGATGGCGCGCGCTTTTCCCTAGAATGCCTTCAAAGACCACTCGGGGAGGAAGCCATGTCCGGGCTCGCCATGCCGGAGCCGGATGCCGGCGTATTGTCGCGCCGCGCCGAGATCATCACGGCGCTCCGCGCCATCGTGCCGGGCGAAGGCGTGATCGACGCCGAGCTGGAAATGCGGCCTTACGAGTCCGACGGGCTCACCGCCTACAAGCAATTGCCACTTGCCGTGGTGCTGCCCTCCGACACCGCCCAGGTCTCGAAGGTGCTCGCCTATTGCCACGAGCATGGGATCCGCGTGGTACCGCGCGGCGCCGGCACCTCGCTCTCCGGCGGCGCACTGCCGCTGAAGGACGCGATCCTGCTCGGCATGGGCAAGTTCAACCGCATCCTCGACATCGATTTCGACAATCGCACGGTGACCGCCCAGCCCGGCGTCACCAATCTCGGCATCACCACCGCGGTCACTGAAAACGGCTTCTATTATGCGCCCGACCCGTCTTCGCAGATCGCCTGCACCATTGGCGGCAATGTCGCGGAGAATTCCGGGGGCGTGCACTGCCTGAAATACGGCCTCACCACCAATAATGTGATGGGCGTCGAGATGGTGCTGATCACCGGCGAGGTGATCCGCCTCGGCGGCAAGCATCTCGATTCCGGTGGGCTGGACCTGCTCGGCCTCATTGTCGGCTCGGAAGGGCTGCTCGGCGTCGTCACCGAGGTGACGGTACGCATCCTCAAGAAGCCGGAGACCGCGCGGGCGGTGCTGATCGGCTTCCCGTCCTCGGAGTCCGCGGGCGAATGCGTTGCCCGCATCATCGGCGCCGGCATCATTCCCGGCGGCATGGAGATGATGGACAAGCTCGCCATTCAGGCGGCGGAAGCCTTCGTCAAGGTCGGCTATCCGCTCGATGTCGGGGCGCTGCTGATCGTCGAGCTGGATGGGCCGGAAGCCGAGGTGAACCACCTGATCGAGCGCGTCGCCGAGATCGCCAACGGCCTGGGCTGCATGACGCTGCGGGCTTCGACCAGCGAGGAGGAACGCGTCGCCTTCTGGGCCGGGCGCAAGGCGGCGTTCCCGGCGGTTGGCCGCATCTCGCCGGATTATTACTGCATGGACGGCACCATTCCCCGCAAGGCGCTGCCGCGGGTGCTGTGGCGCATGGAGCAGCTCTCCGCACAGTACGGCCTCGCCTGCGCCAATGTCTTCCACGCCGGCGACGGCAATCTGCACCCGCTCATCCTCTATGACGCCAACAAGCCGGGCGAGCTGGAAGCGGCGGAATCCTTCGGCCAGGACATTTTGCGGCTGTGCGTCGAGGTCGGCGGCGTGCTCACCGGCGAGCATGGCGTCGGCGTCGAGAAGCGCGATCTGATGCCGACCATGTTCAATGATGCCGATCTCGCCCATCAGCAGCGGCTGAAATGCGCCTTCGATCCCGGCTCCCTGCTCAATCCCGGCAAGATGTTCCCGGTGCTGCATCGCTGTGCCGAGCTCGGCCGCATGCATGTCAGCCGTGGCCAGGTGCCGTTTCCCGATATTCCGCGGTTCTGATGGGATGTTGTTCAGGCGAGCCATGGCGGAAGGCATCGTCGGCGGGCGGGTCACGCTGGCATTCAGGCGCTGGAAGCGGGCGGCGGTGAAGCCCGGTGCGCGCCTGCGTACGATGGCTGGCGTCGTCGAGATCGTCGATGTCACGCCGATCGCCGAGGCCGCGGTGTCCGAGCACGATGCACCGGCCGCGGGCTTCGCCTCGCGCGCTGCGCTGCTGGCCTCACTCGGCAGCCCCGACGGCACACTGTTCCGCATCGCCCTGCGCTTCGCCGGTGAGGATCCGCGCGCGTCGCTGCGCGAGCAAGCCGGTGACGTCGACGCGGTGGCCGAGCATCTCGCCCGGCTCGACGGCGCGAGTCGGCGCGGGCCGTGGACCCATGCGGCGCTGCGTCTCATCGGCTCACGCCCCGGCACCCGCGCTGCGGAGCTCGCCGCCGGGCTCGGGCGCGAGACGCTCGCCTTCAAGCGCGATGTCCGCAAGCTGAAGGAGCTCGGCCTGACGGAGAGCCTCGATATCGGCTACCGGCTTTCGCCGCGCGGCCACGCGTATCTGACGGAACATGATTTCCATAAGCCGGGGGGCTGCCGATGACCACGCTACTCGTGAAGAACGCCCATGTGCTCGTCACTATGGACGGGGCGCGCCGCGAGATTTCCGGCGGCGGACTGTTCGCTCGCGATGGCCTGATCGAGCAGGTAGGGCCGAGCGAGACCTTGCCGGCAAGCGCCGACCAGGTGATCGACCTCGCCGGCCATGTGGTGCTGCCGGGGCTGGTGAACTGCCATCACCACCTTGACCAAACCCTGACTCGCAACCTGCCGGTGGCGCAGAACATCAATCTGTTCCGCTGGCTGAAGGCGCACTACCGGCTCTGGGCGGCGCGCACGCCGGAGGCCTCGCGCACTTCGACGCTGGTCGGCCTCGCGGAGCTGGCCTTGTCCGGCTGCACCACCGCCTTCGACCATGCCTATGTGTTCCGCAATGGCTGCAAGGTCGACGACCAGATCGCCGCCGCCCGCGAGATCGGCGTGCGCTTCATGGTTTCGCGTGGCTCGATGTCGCTCGGCCAGTCGCGCGGCGGCCTGCCGCCGGACGATTGCGTGGAGAATGAGGATGACATTCTCGCCGACAGCGAGCGGGTGATAGGCGCCTATCA
Organism: Starkeya sp. ORNL1; assembly: GCF_012971745.1. NCBI lineage: Bacteria > Pseudomonadati > Pseudomonadota > Alphaproteobacteria > Hyphomicrobiales > Xanthobacteraceae > Starkeya > Starkeya sp. ORNL1. The sequence goes on along the minus strand of NZ_CP048834.1, from coordinate 3,781,939 downwards.
CGACGCGAAGCCCGGCTCGATGCTGCAGATCGCGCTGGCGCCCTGCTCGCCCTTCTCGGTCTCCGCCGAACTGATGCGCGAGAGCGCGACGATTGCCCGCCGCCATGGCGTGCGCCTGCACACCCACCTCGCCGAGACCATCGATGAGGAGCGCTACACGCTGGAGCGCTTCGGCAAGCGGCCGGTCGACTATATGGACGAGCTCGGCTGGCTCGGCGACGATGTGTGGTTCGCCCACGCGATCCATATCAACCCGCACGAGATCGGATGTTTCGCCGGCGCAGGAGTCGGCGTCTGCCATTGCCCTTCCTCGAACATGCGCCTCGCCTCCGGTATCGCCCCGGTGAAGGCGTATCGCGCCGCCGGGGTAAAGGTCGGCATCGGCGTCGACGGCTCCGCCAGCAATGATGGCAACCACATGCTCGGCGAGGTCCGCCAGGCCCTGCTGCTGGCGCGGCTGAAGATGAGCCTGCGCCCGCCCGAGGGGCCGGACACCACGCTCTCCACCTCCGATCCGTCACGCGACGGCGAATGGATGACCGCCCGCGAGGCGCTGGAGCTGGCGACTTTGGGCGGCGCCGCGGTGCTGGGGCGCAGCGACATCGGCTCGCTCGAGCCCGGCAAGTGCGCCGACTTCTTCGCCGTCCGGCTCGATCATGTCGGCTATGCCGGCGGCCTTGCCGACCCGGTCGCGGCGACGCTGTTCTGCGCGCCGCAGGCGGCGGCCTGGACCGTGGTCGGCGGCCGTCCGGTGGTGGCCAATGGCGAGATCGTGACCATCGATTTGCCGGCGGTGGTGGCCGAGCACAACAGGCACGCGGCACGCATCGCCGCGCTTGCGGAGTGATTCCATGACTGATCGCCTGCGGCCGCGTGACGAGGCCGAACTTGTGGAAGTCGTGCGCTGGGCCGTCTCGGAAGGGCGCACGCTGGAGGTCGCCGGGGCCGGCTCGAAGCGCACGCTCGGCCGGCACATCCAGACCGACGCCACGCTCGATCTCTCCGCGCTCAGCGGCGTCACGCTCTATGAGCCGGAGGAACTGGTGCTCTCCGCCCGTGCCGGCACGCCGCTGATCGAGATCGAGGCGCAGCTCAAGGAGGCTAGGCAGATGCTGGCCTTCGAGCCGATGGATTTCGGTCCGCTGCTCGGCGGGCCGCGCGGTGCCGGCACGCTCGGCGGGCTGATGGCCTGCAACCTCGCCGGCCCGCGCCGTCCCAGCGCGGGCGCCGCCCGCGACCATGCGCTCGGCCTGCGCGCGGTCTCGGGGCGCGGCGAGGCGTTCAAGGCCGGCGGGCGGGTGGTGAAGAACGTCACCGGCTATGATCTGCCGCGCGGCCTCTCCGGCTCCTACGGCACGCTCGCCGCCTATACCGAGCTGACCATCAAGGTGCTGCCGCGGCCGGAGACGGCGCAGACATTGCTCATCCTCGGCCTCGACGATGCCACCGCGGCCAAGGCGATGAGTGCGGCGGTCGGTTCCTATTACGACGTCTCCGGAGCCGCGCACCTGCCGGCCGATATCGCCGCGCGAGTGCCGGCGGTGGCAGCCGTCGGGCGGGCGGTCACCGCGCTGCGGCTCGAGGGCGTGCCGCCGTCGATCCGGCACCGGCGGGCGAAGCTGGAAGCGCTGCTCGGTCCGTTTGGCGCCTTGAGTGCGCTGGAGGCGGAGACATCGGAGTTGTTCTGGATGGCGGTGCGGGATGTGCTGCCGTTCGCGGATGGTGTGACCAAGCCCGTGTGGCGCGTCTCGACCGCGCCGATGCAGGGTGCCGCGATCGGGGCGGCGGCACGCAATGTCGGCGGCACGGCCTTCTATGATTGGGCCGGCGGCCTGGTCTGGATCGAGCTGCCGGACGCCGAGCCGCGTGCCGAGCTGATCCGCGCGGCCGTGAGGGCGTCGGGGGGCCACGCCACCTTGATCCGCGCCAGCGCCGACCGCCGCGCCGCCACCGAGGTGTTCCAGCCGCTCGATCCCATCACCGGCGCGCTGGTGCGCCGGATGAAGGAGAGCTTCGATCCGAGCCGGGTGCTGAACCCGGGTCGCATGTATGCGGGGATGTGAGCCATGCAGACCAATTTCACCCTCGCCCAGCTCGCCGATCCGAACGTCGCCGATGCCGACCAGATCCTGCGGGCCTGCGTGCATTGCGGCTTCTGCACCGCCACTTGCCCGACCTATGTGCTGCTCGGCGACGAGCTGGATTCGCCACGCGGGCGCATCTACCTCATCAAGGACATGCTGGAGAATGATCGCCCGGCGACGCAGGAAGTGGTGAAGCACATCGATCGCTGCCTCTCCTGCCTGTCGTGCATGACGACTTGTCCGTCGGGGGTGCACTACATGCACCTGGTCGACCACGCCCGCGACCATATCGAGACGACCTATCGCCGCCCGCTCGCTGACCGGCTGATGCGTGGGCTGCTGGCGAATGTGCTGCCGCATCGGGGCCGCTTCCGCCTCGCTCTGGCGGGAGCGATGCTGGCGCGGCCCTTCGCCGGCCTGTTCGAGGGCGTGGCCGCCTTGAAGCCGCTCGCCACCATGCTGAAGCTCGCCCCGGCGCGCCCCGTGACCCGCTCGGCGGGCGAGGGCGTGCGTCGCTTCGCGCCAATCGGCCAGCGCCGCGCCCGCGTCGCCATGCTGGACGGCTGCGCCCAGCCGGTGCTGCGCCCGCAAATCGACGAAGCCGCCATCCGGCTGCTCACCCGCATGGGTGTCGAGGTGCTGCGTCCGCAAGGCGCAGGGTGCTGCGGCTCGCTTACCCATCACATGGGCAAGGAAGACCACGCGCTCGCCAATGCCCGCGCCAATGTCGACGCCTGGTCACGCGAGATCGAGGGTGAGGGGCTGGACGCGATCATCATCACCACCTCCGGCTGCGGCACCACGATCAAGGATTACGGCCATATGCTGCGGCTCGACCCGGCCTATGCCGAGCGCGCCGCCCGGGTCTCGGCGCTGGCGAAGGACATCAGCGAGTTCCTGGTCGAGCGCGGCCTGCCGGCGCCGGTGATCGCGAGCGGGCGCCGTGTCGCCTATCACGCCGCCTGCTCGCTGCAGCATGGCCAGAAGGTGCGCACCGCGCCGAAGGCCTTGTTGAACGCGGCCGGCTTCACCGTGCTGGAGCCGGCGGAAGGGCATTTGTGCTGCGGCTCGGCCGGCACCTACAACATCCTCCAGCCGGAGATCGCCGGGAAACTGCGCGAGCGCAAGGTGGCGAACATCGAGCGTACCGCGCCCGAGATCATCGCCACCGGCAATATCGGCTGCATCACCCAGATCGGCGGCGGAACGGCTATTCCCATCCTGCATACCGTCGAATTGCTGGATTGGGCGACGGGTGGGCCGAAGCCGGATATTGTGCCGGAAGCCAGCCCGCTCGCCGCCTGATCCACTGGAACTCCTGCAATGCCGCTTCCTCGCCTGCTCGTATTGTCGCTCGGCGGCACCATCACCATGACCGGGAGCGGGCCGGGCGGCATCCAGCCGAAGCTCGGCGCCGCCGATCTCGTCGCCACCGTACCGGCGCTGGCCGGCATCGCCGAGATCGAGGCACGCTCTCCCTTTCGGGTGGGTAGTTCGTCGCTGAGCATCGAGAATGTCGCGACCGTTGCGGGCGAAATCCGTGCGGGATTCAATGAGGGGTTTGACGCCGCCATCGTCATCCAGGGCACCGACACCATCGAGGAGACGGCGTTCGCGCTCGATTTGCTGGTCGATGATGAGCGCCCGGTGGTGGTGATCGGCGCCATGCGCGGGGCCGAGGCGCCGGGTGCCGACGGGCCGGCCAATCTCTACGCCGCCGCGCTCGTCGCCACGAGCGCTGAGGCGCGAGGGCTCGGCACGCTGGTGGTGCTGAACGACGAGATCCACGCCGCCCGCTTCGTGCGCAAGGCGCACACCGCGCTGACCTCGACCTTCGTCTCGCCCTTCCTCGGCCCGCTCGGGCTGGTGGTGGAAGGTCGCGCGCGGTTCCTCGTGCGGGTGGCGCCGACGCCGAAGCTCGCGCTTCCCGCGGACGCCGCATTGCCGCCGGTCGCGCTCTTGAAGTTCGCCATGGGCGATGATGGCCGCCTCGCCCGCGCTTTGCCTGCTCTCGGTTTCAAGGGCGCGGTGCTGGAAGGCATGGGCGCCGGCCATGTGCCGGGCACCGTTGCCGAACTCGCCGGCGAACTGGCGGCGGCGATGCCGGTGGTACTGGCGAGCCGTACTCTTGGCGGACCGGTCTTCACCCGGACCTATGGCTATCCCGGCTCGGAGATCGACCTCGTCAGTCGCGGGCTCATCCCCGCCGGCTTCCTGCAAGGCCCGAAGGCGCGATTGCTGCTGACCTTCGCCCTTGCCGCGGGGCTTGATAGCGCGGGCGTCGGGCAGGCGTTCGCGCCCTACCAATAGGGGCTTACGAACTGCCGATGAAGATGCCGGTGAACAGCACCAGCAGGCCGCCCAACACCACCTGCACGATGGCCGAGGTGAACGGCGTCTCCATGTAGCGCCAGCGCACATAGGCGATGGCGGCGAGCTCGAAGGCGACCACCACGCCGGCGACCGCCGTCGCCGTCCAGAAATGCGGGATCAGATAGGGCAGCGTGTGGCCGAGCCCGCCCACCGCCGTCATGACGCCGCAGGCGATGCCGCGCGGCCACGGGCTGCCGCGGCCGGTGATCTCGCCGTCGTCGGACAGCGCCTCGGTAAGTCCCATGCTGATGCCGGCGCCGAGCGAAGCGGCGAGGCCGACCAGGAAGGCGGCCCAGCTGTTCTGCGTGGCGAAGGCGGCGGCGAAGATCGGCGCCAGCGTCGAGATCGAGCCGTCGATCAGGCCGGCGAGCCCCGGCTGCACGATCTGCAGGACGAAGAGGCGATGCGCCGTGGCGTCCTCGTCCCGCTTCACCTCGCCGGTGATGATCTGCTGGCCAAGCTGGGCCGCAAGGTCCTCATGCTTCTTCTCCACCTCGGCGAGGTCGGCGAGCAGCTTGCGGACATCGGTGTCATGGGCGCGTTCGGCGGCCTTGGCGTAGAAGCTCGCCGCCTCCAGTTCCATGAACTCGGCTTGCCGCCGCACGGCGTCGATGCGCAGCGTGTCGAGCAGCCAGATCGGATTGCGCTTGAAGAAGCCCTTCACGTCCTGCCGTGTGATGTAGGGCAATTCGGTGCCGAACTTCCTCGTATAGAGGTCGAACAGGCTGTGGCGATGGCCGTGCTCTTCCTCCGCCATGCGCTCGAACAGCGCCGCCGAGGCGGGATAGTCGGCCCTCAACCGGCCGGCGAACTGCAGATAGATGCGGGCGTCCTCCTCCTCATTGGAGATGGCGAGGGCGAGGACTTCCGCTTCGGTGAGGTCGGCAAGGCGCTTCATTAGCGAGGCTCACGGCATTCAGATTAGAATTATTCTAATCATGAGTGTCGGGGCCTGTCGAGCCGCCTTTCGGCGGAAGCGGTATGCGAAAGAGCGTCGCCCCGCTTGAGCATCCTTCGAGGCCCGGCTTCGCCGGGCACCTCAGGATGAGGTTCATCTGAAAACCACCTCATCCTGAGGTGCGAGCGCAGCGAGCCTCGAAGGATGTTCACGCAAAATGTCGACCAAAACGAAACGGGGCGCCCGAAGGCGCCCCGCTCGTTCAATCCGTAGCTGCGATGCCGATTACTCGGCGGCGCCGGCCTCGGTGGCTTCCGCCGACTTGGTCTTGGCCTCGAGGTCCTCGCCGGTTTCCTGGTCGACGACCTTCATCGACAGGCGGGTCTTGCCGCGCTCGTCGAAGCCGAGCAGCTTCACCTTCACCTTGTCGCCTTCCTTGACGACGTCGGAGGTCTTGCCCACGCGCTCCTTGGTGAGCTGCGAAATGTGGACCAGGCCATCCTTGGCGCCGAAGAAGTTCACGAAGGCGCCGAAATCGACCACCTTCACGACGGTGCCGTCATAGATCTGGCCGATCTCCGGCTCGGAGGCGATCGACTTGATCCAGTTCAGTGCCGCCTTGATCGACTCGCCCGAAGCCGAGGCCACCTTCACGGTGCCGTCGTCCTCGATATTGATCTTGGCGCCGGTCTTCTCGACGATCTCGCGGATCACCTTGCCGCCCGACCCGATGACTTCGCGGATCTTGTCGACCGGGATCTGGATCACCTCGATGCGCGGGGCATGCTCGCCGAGCTCGGCGCGGGCGCCGGACAGCGCCTTGCTCATCTCGCCGAGGATGTGCAAGCGGCCGTCCTTCGCCTGGGTGAGGGCGACCTTCATGATCTCTTCGGTGATGCCGGCGATCTTGATGTCCATCTGCAGCGCGGTGACGCCCTTGTCGGTGCCCGCAACCTTGAAGTCCATGTCGCCGAGATGATCCTCGTCGCCGAGGATGTCGGAGAGCACCGCGAACTTCTCACCCTCGAGGATGAGGCCCATTGCGATGCCCGCCACCGGGCGGCGCAGCGGCACGCCGGCATCCATCAGCGCCAGCGAGGTGCCGCAGACCGTCGCCATGGAGGAGGAGCCGTTCGACTCCAGGATCTCCGAGACCGCGCGCAGCGTGTAGGGGAACTCGTGCTGCGGCGGCAGCACCGGGCGAAGGGCGCGCCAGGCGAGCTTGCCGTGGCCGATTTCGCGGCGGCCGGGCGAGCCCATGCGGCCGGTCTCGCCGACCGAGAAGGGCGGGAAGTTGTAGTGCAGCAGGAAGCGCTCCTTGTAGGTGCCTTCCAGGCTGTCGATGAACTGCTCGTCCTCGCCGGTGCCGAGAGTGGCGACCACCAGGGCCTGCGTCTCGCCGCGAGTGAACAGCGCCGAGCCGTGGGTGCGCGGCAGCACGCCGGCTTCCGCCACGATCGGGCGGACGGTCTTGGTGTCGCGGCCGTCGATGCGGATCCCATCGTCGAGGATGGTCCAGCGTACGATCTTGGCTTCGAGTTCCTTCAGCACCTCGGACAGGGTCTGCCCGTCCGGCACATCCTTGCCCTCGGCGGCGAGCGCAGCGTAGTGCTCCTTGGCCTTGGCCTTGGCGGCGCCGACGGCGTCGTAGCGATCCTGCTTGCGGGCGATCTTGTAGGCGGCGCGCAGATCGGCCTCGATCAGGCCGCGCAGCTCGGTCTCCAGCGCCGAATGATCCGGCGCCTGGAAGTCGCGAGGCTCCTTGGCGGCCTTCTCGGCGAGACGGATGATGGCGTCGATCACCGGCTGGAAGTGGCGGTGGCCGAACATCACCGAGCCGAGCATGACCTCCTCGGGGAGTTCCTTGGCTTCGGATTCGACCATCAGCACGGCGTCGGCGGTGCCGGCGACCACGAGTTCCAGCGACGAATCCTTCAACTCGTCGACGGTCGGGTTCAGCACATACTCATTGTCGATGAAGCCGACCCGGGCGGCGCCGACCGGGCCCATGAAGGGCACGCCGGAGAGCGTGAGCGCGGCGGAGGCGGCGACCATGGAGACGATGTCGGGGTCGTTCTCGAGGTCGTGCGAGAGGACGGTGATGACGACCTGGGTGTCGTTCTTGTACCCATCCGGGAACAGCGGGCGGATCGGGCGGTCGATCAGGCGGGAGACCAGCGTCTCCTTCTCCGACGGCCGGCCTTCGCGCTTGAAATAGCCGCCGGGAATGCGCCCCGCAGCATAGGCCTTTTCCTGGTAATTGACGGTGAGCGGGAAGAAGTCCTGGCCCGCCTTCGGCGCCTTGGCCGAAACCACGGTGGCGAGCACGGTGGTGTCGCCGTATTTCGCGAGCACGGCGCCATCCGCCTGGCGCGCCATCTTGCCGGTCTCGAGGGTGAGCGTGCGCCCGCCCCAGTCGAGTTCCTCGCGGTGAATGTCGAACATGTCTGTCTCTGGCTTTCCGAAGCGGAGGCCATGGGCAAGACGGCGAGAGGCTGCATGGTCCGGGGCGTTCCGGGTGTCAGCCTCCGGCGATCCTGCCATGGCCGCCGCTTCTAATCGGACGCGGCGAGCCCCATGCCCGCCGCTCGTATGGTCTTCGCGCACCGGACCATCCGATGCGCGTATCAGGTGGGCCTCAGGCCCATGCAATACGGGCGGGCGGAGGCTTTTGCCCCCGGCCCGCCCGGTAATATGATCAGCGGCGGATGCCCAGCCGCCCGATCAGGCTCTTGTAGCGCGCTTCCTCGGTCTTCTTGAGATAGTCGAGGAGACCGCGGCGCGCGGAAACCATCTTGAGCAGGCCACGGCGCGAATGGTTGTCCTTGGCGTGGCCCTTGAAGTGCTCGGTCAGGTTGGAAATGCGCTCGGTGAGGATCGCAACCTGGACTTCGGCGGAGCCGGTATCGCCCGGCTTGGTAGCATACTCGGTGATGAGCGCCTGCTTGCGCTCGGCAGTGATCGACATCGGGCATCCTTTCTGGTTCAGGGTCTCAGATGAGCGAACGCCCGTTAGGGCCACGTTCGCCCCCGCGCTTCGGCCGGGCCGGGATGTCGTCCAGCACGGTCGAAATAGCTAAGGGTCGCGCGGACGGCAGGTCCGCAACGCGCGGGCAACATACACGAAAACGCCAGTATGGCTAGCGGCGTGTATGCAATGCGATTCTAACCCCCTCTCCCCAACGGGAGAGGGAAATGAAGAATTCACCCCACCGCCCCCGAATGGAAGATGCGGCGCGGATGAACTTCGCCGCCTTCCCCTTCGCCGAGCGCCACCAGCCGGCCCGACGCCATCACCGCGACGAAGCCCTCGATGATCGGCGCGTCGCGCCCGCGCAGGATGATGCTCTGTCCGCGGGCGAGCCGCGCGGCGTCGGCCGGGCTGACACGCAAGGCGGGCAGCGTCTCCAGGCCGATGCCGACCGGACGCAGCGCCTCCATCGGCGCGGCGTCGCCATTGGCCTCGGAGGTGGCGCGCAGTGCATCGAGCGGCACCAGCAACGTCTCCTCGAAGGTGCCGACGCAGGTGCGGCGCAGCGCCGAGATATGGCCGCGCGAGCCGAGAACCCGGCCGAGGTCGCGGGCGATGGAACGCACATAGGTGCCCTTGCCGCATTCCGCCTCGAACACCGCATGGTCGTCGTCCGGCATCGCCACGAGCTCAAGCCGATGGACGATGACAGTGCGCGGCGCGAGCTCGACGACGATACCCTCGCGGGCAAGGTCATAGGCGCGCTCGCCATTGATCTTCAGCGCCGAATAGGCCGGCGGCGTCTGCTGGATCTCGCCGCGGAAGGCACCGAGCGCATCGAGGATCGCCTCGCGCGTCGGGCGCACCTCGGAGGTCGCGACCGGCTTGCCCTCGGCGTCGTCGGTATCGGTCTCGACGCCGAAGCGCACGGTGAAGCGGTAGACCTTGCGGCTGTCCATCACGAACGGCACGGTCTTGGTCGCCTCGCCGAGCGCGATCGGCAGGCAGCCGGAGGCGAGCGGATCGAGCGTGCCGGCATGGCCGGCCTTCTTGGCCGAGAACAGCCATTTCACCGCCCCGACCGCCTGGGTCGAGGTCATGCCGACCGGCTTGTCGAGCAGCACCCAGCCATCGATGTCGCGCTTCGGGCGGCGCTTCTTCTCGGGCGGGCGGGCCTCGATCGCCTCAGCAGGCGCATTCATTCGTCGTCTCCGTCGTTCTTGTCGTCGAGATTGTTCTTGTCGTCGAGGTCGCGGGCAACGTCCGGCGAGCGCAGCAGCGCATCGATGCGCGCCCCCTCGTCGAACGAAGTGTCGAGGCGGAAACGAAGTTCCGGAATGAATTTCAGCTCGAGGCGACGGCCGACCTCGCCGCGCAGCGGCTTGGCATTGGCTTCCAAGGCCGCGACCACCTTTTTCTCGTCCTTGCCACCAAGCGGCATGACGTAACAGGTCGCGATCTTGAGATCCGGGCTCATCCGCACTTCGGGTACGGTGATGAGCGTCTTGCCGAGCGCCGGGTCCGCGTGGTCGCCCCGCGCCAGCACCTCGGCCAGCGCATGGCGCACCAGCTCGCCGACGCGCAACTGGCGCTGCGAGGGACCGGTGGCGGCAGCGGTGTGGGAACCGCGTTTCATGTCGAATATCCTTTCTTATTATCGTTCCCGGGCACCCGCGCCAGCGGCGTGGGCGCCCGCGCTTCCCGCGCCGCTTCATCGGCGACGACGGAGAAGCGCAGCATCTCGTCGTAATTGGCGAAGGCGCGAAGCGGCACGATGATCGCCTGCGTTGGTGCGGTCATCAGGAAGACGTGCTCATCGCCGCGCACCACGGAGCGGATCGCATCCCAGCCATGAGCGCGATGGCCGGCGTCGTCGCTGATGCGCACGCCGGCCGAATTGGCGAGGAGGCGGGTTTCGCCGGGCGACACGCTGGCGAGCCGCACGGCGCGCGCCAGCGCAAGCTTGCGGAACAGCGTCATCAGGATCGCGAGCACGATTACTGCGCTCGCGGTCACGCCGTAGCGCGTCCATTCATTCGCCAGGCCCAGTGCAGCGCCGCCCGCGGTGTCCTTTGCCATATCGATGAGTACGGCGACAGCCACCAGCGGCGCGAGGTAGAGCAGCTTGCGAATGCCGCTCAGCGTGTGCGCACAGGTCTGGAAGGCGCCGATGTCGGCGCGCTCCAGGCTGTAGCGCAGATCATAGCTGCCGCCGGCGGCGGTGTTCGAAGGCATCGGACCTAAACCGTTGCTGCACCCCGCCGGTTGCCCGGCGTGGCGGATGATGTTGTCCGAGCGGAAGAGTCATCACCGAGCCCGCCGGGATACCGGCGGGCTTCAGGGTCATCCCGACAAACGTGGCGTCAGAAGAACGGCTGCACGTCGGCACTGGATGTCGCGTCGCGCGGGCTCGGACCGCGCGGGCGCGTCACATTCCTGATGGCGCGAGAATCGCGCGCCATCCCGTCGGAAGAGGCTTCAACTCACAGCGTACGCTGCACCACCTCGACGCGGTAGCACTCGATCACGTCGCCGGCGCGCATGTCCTGGTAGTTCTCGAAGGACATGCCGCACTCCTGGCCGGCCTGCACCACGTTCACCGCATCCTTGAAGCGGTTCAGCGTGGCGAGCTTGCCTTCGTGGATCACGACGTTGTCGCGGATCAGGCGGACATGCTGGCCGCGCTCCACCGTACCGTCGGTGACGCGGCAGCCGGCGACCTTGCCGACCTTCGACACGGCGAAGATCTCGAGGATCACCGCGTTGCCCAGCATGGTCTCGCGCTTCACCGGGGCGAGCAGGCCGCCCATCGCCAGCTTCACGTCATCCACGAGGTCGTAGATGATGTTGTAGTAGCGGATCTCGATGCCGGCGCGCTCGGCCGCCTCGCGGGCTTCCTTGTTGGCGCGGACATTGAAGGCGATGATCGCCGCGCCCGCCGTCTCGGCAAGCGTGATGTCGCTCTCGTTCACGCCGCCGGCGCCGGAATGGATGATCCGGGCCTGCACCTCGTCGGTGCCGAGCTTCTCCAGCGAGGAGATGATCGCTTCCACCGAACCCGACACGTCGCCCTTGATGATGAGCGGGAATTCCTTCCGCCCGGCCGTCTTGGCCTGGCTCATCATCTGCTCCAGCGAGCCGCGGACGGTGGCGGAACGGGCCGCCGCCTTCTCGCGCTTCTGGCGCTGGCGATAGTCGGTGACCTCGCGGGCGCGGGCTTCGCTCTCGACCACCGCAAGACGGTCGCCCGCCTCCGGCGTGCCGTTGAAGCCGAGCACCTCGACCGGGAAGGACGGGCCGGCGGATTCCACCGGCGCGCCGGTGTCGGAGATCAGCGCGCGGACACGGCCCCATTCGGCGCCGGCCACCACGATGTCGCCGCCATGCAGCGTGCCGCGCTGCACCAGCACGGTCGCCACCGGACCACGGCCGCGGTCGAGCTTGGCCTCGATCACGGTGCCTTCGGCGTCGCGATCCGGGTTGGCCTTCAGGTCGAGCACTTCCGACTGCAGGCTGATGAGTTCCAGCAGCTTGTCGAGATTGGTGTGCGCCTTGGCGGAGACCTCGACTTCGAGGGTCTCGCCGCCGAGGCTTTCCACCTGCACTTCGTACTGCAGCAGCTCGGTGCGCACGCGCTCGGGCTTCGCGTCCGGCTTGTCGATCTTGTTGATGGCGACGATCAGCGGCACCTTCGCCGCGCGGGCGTGGTTGATGGCCTCGACGGTCTGCGGCATCACGCCGTCGTCCGCCGCCACCACCAGCACCACGATGTCCGTCACCTTCGCGCCGCGGGCGCGCATCGCGGTGAACGCGGCGTGGCCGGGCGTGTCGATGAAGGTGATCTTGCCGCCGAGCGGCGAGGTGACCTGATAGGCGCCGATGTGCTGGGTGATGCCGCCGGCCTCGCCGGAGACGACATTCGCCTTGCGGATGGCGTCGAGCAGCGAGGTCTTGCCGTGGTCGACATGGCCCATGATGGTCACGACCGGCGGGCGCGATTCCAGCGTCTCCGGCGCGTCGGGGGTGTCGAACAGGCCCTCTTCGACGTCGGATTCGGCAACGCGGCGCACGCTGTGGCCGAGTTCCTCGGCGATCAGCTGGGCGGTGTCGGCGTCGATCACGTCGGTGATCTTCACCATCTGGCCCTGGCGCATCAGCAGGCGGATGACGTCGACCGCGCGCTCCGCCATGCGGTTGGCGAGTTCCTGGATCGAGATCGTCTCTGGGACGATGACCTCGCGGGCGATCTTTTCCTTTACCTCGGCCTGCCGATGGCCGCTCATGCGCTGGTTGCGGCGACGGTACGAGGCGAGCGAGCGCTGGCGCTCGTCGTCACCGGACAGCGCGGTGACGAGCGTCAGGCGGCCGCGATTCTTCTCCGCGCCGACGGCCGGACGGGTCGGCTTCGGCGGGGGAGCGGGACGCGCCGGAGCGCCACCGGGCCCGCGACGAACGGGACGGCGTTCCTCCTCCTCGGATTCCATGGACGCTGCGCTGCGCGGCGTGGCGACCCGCGGTGCGCCGACGACGGCCGGCGCATTGCCGGGAGCCGGCTGCGGCGCACGGGCTGCCGGGGCACCCGGCGCGGCGGCAGCGGCCGCCGGCTGCTGCGGGGCATCGTCGCCGAAGCGCTTGCGCGCCTCCTGCTCGGACTTGCGCTTGGCCTCTTCCTCGAAGGCGCGGCGGGCTTCTTCCTCGCGCTTGCGAGCCTCGGCGGCCTCGCGCTCGATCTTTTCGCGGGCTTCGCGCTCGGCGCGGCGGCGGGCTTCCTCTTCCGCGATGCGGCGTTCCTCAGCCTCGCGGACGCGGGCATCCTGGAGCGCGGCGGTGCGGGCGCGGGCCTCTTCCTCGGTCAGCGAACGCAGCACGACGCCGCCGGGGCGCGAGCCGGAGGGAGCCGGGCGCGGGCCGGAGATGTTGGCCCCGGGCGATTGCACGGTGCGGTTCGGCGGCGGGGCCGGGGCGCGCGCAGGTGCGGCCGCTGCCGAAGGAGCGGCAGCAGCACGCGTCGGCTGGGCCGAGGGCACAGCGGCGGGGCGCGCGGCCTGGGCAGCAGCGGGGCGCGTGGCCTGGGATGTGGCGGCCTGGGATGCCGTGGCCTGGGGCGCGGCGGCGGGAGCGCTCGGCGCACTCGCGACCGGCGGCCTGGGCTTGTCGCCCGCGCTCACGCCAGTAGGCACACCTGTCCCGGCGCCCGGACCGATTTCCCGGCGCTTTACTTTCTCCACCACGACGGACTTGGACCGCCCATGGCTGAAGCTCTGGCGGACGACGCCCTGCTCAACAGGCCGCTTGAGCGTGAGGGTCTTGCCACCCTGGCCGACCCCTTGACCAACGCCCATCGTCTTCTCGCCTGGATTCTTCGTATCGGTCATTCGGTATCCGTTCCTGAGCATCCGCGCCTCATGCGGGGATGCATCAACCCTGCGCGCCAGCTTGCTTATCCGGCCCGCCAGCGCTCGAGCCTTCTGGTGCGCGAGACAAAGCCCGCGCTCGTTCCGTGCGCGAGCAGCGCAGCATGTACCACATTTGCCCGGCCAAGCGCCAAGTCCAATTGCGCTCCGTCGAGACACCGCACGCGTGTGATTTCGCGGCCCGTGTCCGCGCCGACACGGCGCGCCAGGGAGTCGAGCTTCGACACCCCGTCGGCCTTGGCATCGGCTGCGTGCAGCAGCACGGAAACCTCGCCCCCCTGGAGGGCTTCCGTCACTTTCATATTGCCCGCCACCAGCTTGCCCGCCTTGTTGGCGAGCGCGAGAGCAGCGAGCGCGTCCTTCTCCAGCAGGCCTTCCACCAGATCGGGAAGACCCGCATCCGGCGCCTTGGCCTTGCCCTTGAAGGCACGGCCAAAGGCCTTCTTCTTGATTGCGTCGGTAACGGCGGACCGGGTCGCGGTGACCCAGGCGCCGCGGCCCGGCAATCTGGCGGCGAGGTCCGGCACCAGCGTGCCGTCCGGCGCCACCACGAAGCGCAGCAATTCGTCGACCGGCTTCACGTCCCGCGTGGCGATGCACAGGCGCGTGACGACGCCGCGGCCGGTGCCGGGTCCGGCATCGGTCTCGTCATCCATCATCGCCTCGTCGCGCACCGCCAGCATGCCGGTCGTCGTCTCCTTTAGCCCTGTTGCTCGGCTTCGTCGCCGAGCGTCTCCTCGCCGGCCGGGCCGGCAAGGTCTTCCTCGGTGATCCAGCCGGCCTTGACGCGGGCCCGCATGACCAGCGCTTCGGCCTCCTCGCGGGAAAGCCCGAAGCCTTCCAGCGCACCGGCGATGCGGATGGTCTCGCCATCCTTGCGCTCGGTCCAGCCGATGAGGTCATCGGTGGCGCAGCCCGCGAGGTCCTCGATCGTCTTGATGTCGTTCTCGCCGAACGCGACCAGCATCGGCGAGGTGACGCCCTCGACCTCGCGAAGTTCGTCCTCGACGCCCAGCGCGCGGCGGCGCTCGTCATAATCCGCTTCGATCCGGGCAAGATAGTTCTGCGCCCGGTTCTGCAGCTCCTGCGCGGTATCTTCGTCGAAGCCTTCGATGCTCGACAGCTCGTTGAGCGGCACATAGGCCAGCTCTTCGACGGTGGCGAAGCCTTCGGAGGCCAGCAACTGGCCCATCATCTCGTCGAGGTCGAGGGCCTCGGCGAACATCTTGGTACGCTCGGCGAATTCCTTCTGCCGCCGCTCGCTCTCTTCCGCCTCGGTCATGATGTCGATGTCCCAGCCGGTAAGCTGGGAGGCGAGGCGCACATTCTGGCCGCGGCGGCCGATGGCGAGAGACAATTGGGCATCCGGGACCACGACTTCAATACGCTCGCGGTCCTCGTCGAGCACCACCTTCACGACTTCCGCCGGGGCCAGCGCATTGACGATGAAGGTTGCAACGTCCGGCGACCACGGGATGATGTCGATCTTCTCGCCCTGCAGCTCGTTCACCACAGCCTGCACGCGCGAGCCGCGCATGCCGACGCAGGCGCCGACCGGATCGACCGAGGAATCGCGCGAGACCACGGCGATCTTGGCGCGCGAGCCGGGGTCGCGGGCGACCGCGCGGATCTCGACGATGCCGTCATAGATTTCCGGCACTTCCTGCGCGAACAGCTTCGCCATGAACTGCGGATGGGTGCGCGACAGGAAGATCTGCGGGCCGCGCGGCTCGCGGCGCACGTCATAGACATAGGCGCGGATACGGTCGCCGGTCTTGAAGATTTCGCGCGGCAGCAGCTCGTCACGGCGCAGCGAGCCTTCGCCGCGGCCGAGATCGACGACGACGTTGCCGTATTCGACGCGCTTCACCGCGCCGTTCACGATCTCGCCGATGCGGTCCTTGTACTCGTCATACTGACGGTCACGCTCGGCCTCGCGCACCTTCTGCACGATGACCTGCTTGGCCGACTGCGCAGCGATGCGGCCGAAATCGAACGGCGGCAGCGTGTCGGCGATGGAATCGCCGATCTGCGCGGCCGGGTTCAGCCGGCGGGCGCCGGGCAGATCGATCTCGATGGCGGAATTCTCGACCTGCTCGACTACCAGCAGATGGCGCGCGAGACGCAGTTCGCCGGTGCGCGGATTGATTTCCGCATGGATGTCGGTCTCGGCGCCATAGCGAGAGCGCGCCGCTTTCGCGATCGCGTCTTCCATGGCGGCGATGACGATGCCCCGGTCAATCGACTTCTCACGGGCGACCGCATCGGCGATCTGGAGCAGTTCGAGCCGGTTTGCGCTGACGACAGCCATCAGTGCGTCTCCTTCGCGGTGGATTTCCGGCCAGGTTTGCCGGGCGGATTCTTGGTGGGCGAATTCTTGTTTGCGTGCTTGGCGACGGGCTTGCCGGCCCACGGACTCTTCGCGTCCTTCTTCACCGGCATCTTCTTCGGCGGCAGGATGCGGACGGCGATTTCCTCGCCCGCTTCCTCGGTGCCGCTTTCGTCGTCGCTATCGTCCTCGTCGTCGCCTTCGCGCAGCGCCTTGTCGCGCCGCAATGCTTCGCGGATCAGCGCATCGGTCATGACGAGACGCGCTTCGCCGATATCGGCGATCGGCAGCCGGAAGGTGTCGGGCGCATCGGCCGGCGCGTCCGAGATGCGCACGATGGCGTGGCCGTCCTCGGCGCCGAGCAGCAGGCCGCGGAAGCGCTTGCGGCCATCGAACGGTATCGCCATCTCGATTTTCACCTCGTGGCCGGACCAGCGCAGGAAGTCGCTGAACCGCATCAAGGGCCGGTCGATGCCGGGCGAGGACATTTCGAGATGGTAGGCGCCGGAGATCGGATCCTCGACATCGAGCACCGGGGAGATGGCGCGGCTCGACGCCTCGCACTCGTCGATGCCGAAGCTGCCGTCCGGCCGCTCGGCCATGATCTGCAAGGTGATGCCGTCGCGGCCCGAAAGACGCACCCGCACCAGCCGGAAGCCGAGGCCGTTCAACACCGGCTCGACAATGGCGGCGACACGCGCCGCCGGGCCCGCCTCGGTGATGAGGCGCGGCTCGTCCAGAGTGGCATCTATGGTTGCGGCGACGTTGGTCTCGGTCATGGTCCCCGTTCGGCAGAAGCGGCCGAATGCAAAAAGAGCGGGCCCCGGCGTCGGAACCCACTCTCAATTCGACCTTTTCAGATCGCTATGAGATATGAAGGATGCGTGGCTTATATAGCGAAATCGCTGTTTCGCGCAAGCCGTGATACTTGCGGCGCCGCGGCATGGATCGCATAAGCGCGTGATGTCGCTCTCCCTCCCGCTTTCCGTCGGTGCCGCAGCACTCCATGAGCGCGCACCCGCCAAGGTGAATCTCAGCCTCCGCGTGCTCGGCCGGCGCGCCGACGGCTATCATGAACTCGTCAGCCTCGTCGCCTTTGCCGGTACCGGCGACCGGCTGTCGCTCGAGCCGGGTCCATTGGGCCTGACGGTGGGTGGGCCGAACGCGGCGGAGGCCGGTGCGGAGGCGGACAATCTCGTGCTGCGCGCCGCGACCGCGCTGGCCGCGAAGGTGCCGGGGCTGGCGAGCGGGCATTTCCATCTGGTGAAGCATTTGCCGGTAGCGGCCGGGCTTGGCGGCGGCTCGGCGGATGCGGCGGCGGCGCTGCGGCTGCTGGCGCGGCTGAACGGACTCGCTGCCGACGATCCGCGGCTGCGCGAAGCGGCGCTGGAAACCGGTTCGGACATTCCCGCCTGCCTCAATGGCACCGCCTGCCTGATGACCGGGCGCGGCGAGGGCGTCGCTCCGGTGACGCTGCCGCGGTTCGGCATGGTGCTGGTCAATCCGCGCGTGCCGGTCTCCACTGCCGCGGTGTTCCGGCTGCTGGCGCTGCAGCCCGGTGAGGTGCGCGCCTCGGTGCCGGGCCCGCCGCCGGCAGATCGCGGCGAACTGCTGGCCTTTCTCCAGGGCGAGCCCAACGACCTCGAACCGCCCGCCCACCGTCTTGCCCCGGTATTGGCGGACGTGGCGGGTGCGCTGGAGGCGACACCCGGCCATCGCCTCGTCCGCATGTCCGGCTCGGGCGCCACCATGTTCGCGCTCTATGATGATTGCCGCGCCGCGGCCCGCGCCGCCAGGCTGGTGAAGGCGACGTATCCCGTATGGTGGGTGAAGCCGACCGTACTGGGATGAGCATTCACCGATGACCACGCCGCTCGCTTTCGTGCTCGCCGCTTTTGCCGAGATCGCCGGCTGCTTCGCCTTCTGGGCGGTGGTGCGCAACGGCGCCTCCGCACTCTGGCTGGCGCCGGGCGTGGCGAGCCTCATCGCCTTCGCCTGGCTGCTCACCTTCGTCGATGCGCAAGCCGCCGGCCGCGCCTTCGCCGCCTATGGCGGGGTCTATGTCGCGGCGTCGCTCGCCTGGCTGTGGGCGGTGGAAGGCTTCCGGCCGGACCGCTGGGACCTGATCGGTGGGGTGATCTGCGTTGTGGGTGCAGCCGTCGTGGTGTTCGGGCCGCGCGGGTAGACACTCCAATTGGCCGTCATCCCGAACAATCAGCCGTCATCCCGGACGCGCCGCAGGCGCGAGCCGGGATCGCGTGCAGAATAAGGTGCGCACTTTCGTCACGCGATCCCGGCTCTGCGGCTTCGCCTTCGGCCGGGATGACAGCGAAGTGCTACCGCGCCCGCGCCACGCAGAAATCTACCACGTCGAGCAGTGCGCTCTTCGCCGGCCCGTCGGGGAACAGGCCGAGCGCGTCCTTGGCGATGGCGCCGTAATGCCGGGCGCGGTCGACGGTGTCGGTCAACGCCCTGTGCCGGGCGAGCAATTCCATGGCGTGCTCCAGATCGCCGTCGGTGATCTCGCCCTCCTCGAGACAGCGCTTCCAGAAGGTGCGCTCCTCGTCGCCGCCGCGGCGGAACGCCAGCACGATCGGCAGCGTGATCTTGCCCTCGCGGAAATCGTCGCCGACATTCTTGCCGAGCTTGGCGCGCGAGCCACCATAATCCAGCGCATCGTCGACCAGCTGGAAGGCGATGCCGAGATTCATGCCATAGCTGCGGCAGGCGGCCTGCTCGGCCTTGCTCAACCCGCCGATCACCGGCCCGACCTCGGAGGCGGCGCCGAACAGCTCGGCGGTCTTGCCGCGGATCACGGCGAGATATTCGTCCTCGGTGGTCGCGGTGTTCTTGGCCGCGGCGAGCTGGGCGACCTCGCCCTCGGCGATCACCACGGCGGCGGTGGAGAGGATGTCGAGAGCACGCATGCTGCCCACCTCGACCATCATGCGGAATGCCTGGCCGAGCAGGAAGTCGCCGACCAGCACGCTCGCCTCGTTGCCCCACAGCATGCGGGCGGCGAGCTTGCCGCGGCGCATCTCGCTGTCGTCGACCACGTCGTCATGCAGCAGCGTCGCGGTGTGCATGAACTCGACCGCGGCGGCGAGCTTCACGTCGCCATCGCCCTGATAGGCGGCGAGCTCGGCGGTGGCGAGGGTGAGCATCGGGCGCAGCCGCTTGCCGCCGGAGGAAATCAGATGATTCGCCACCTCCGGGATCATCGTCACCTCCGAGCCGGTGCGCGACAGGATCAGCGCATTGACGCGTTCCATGTCGGCGCGGACGAGCTCGATGATGCCCTCCAGCGAGGGTTCGGCGATGGGATCGAAGGGCAGGACGACGGCCACGGGGATTTCCTCGACATATTGGCGAGGCGCGTGCCCGGGGGCAGTACGCCTGCGGGCGCACCATAAGGAGGAGTGCGCACGCACATCAAGGGGGGCGGGCCGGCGGCGGGATGCTCAGGCGGTTGCGGAGCGAAGTTGCTGCGCCACTGTGGCTTTATCCTCGCGCCCGGTGCTTGTGCGTGACATGATGCACGCATGCGTGAACTGCTGCGCACCAATGACCTCGTCCTGATCTCCGCGGTGGAGGCGCTGCTGAAGGCCGCGCGCATTCCCCATTATGTCGCGGACGGCCATATGAGCGCGCTCGAAGGCTCGATCGGCCTGCTGCCGCGACGGCTCATGGTGGAGGAGGATTATCTGCGCCGCGCCCGCGACCTGCTCGCCGAGGCGGGCCTCGGCCACGTGCTGGCGGACTGACACCTCCTTGACCGGCGAAACTCCCGATATCACCGACGACGCCGTGCTCGGCGGGCGGCTGCGCCTGCTGCAGCCGGCCAAGGGCCACCGTGTCGGCCATGATGCGCTGCTGCTGGCCGCCAGCGTGCCGGTGGAGGCGCGCCACGCGATCGATCTCGGCGCCGGCGTCGGCTCCGCCGGCCTTGCGCTGGCGGCACGGGTACCGGAAGCGCGGGTCGTGCTGGTGGAGATCGACCCGGCCATTGCCGCGTTGGCGCGTCAGAACGCCGCCCGGCAGCAGCCGGACCTCAGTGGGCGCATCGAGGTGGTGACAGCGGATGTGGCATTGCTCGGCCGTGCCTCGGGGCCGGCCGCGCCTGCGATGGGCAGCGCCGATACGGTGCTGATGAACCCGCCCTTCAATGATCCCGCCCGCCACCGGGTCTCGCCGTACGAGCGGCGGGCGCGCGCCCATATGGGTGCCGATGCCGTGCTGGAGGAATGGGTGCGCGCCGCCGATCGCTTGCTGGGTGCCGCCGGCCGGCTCTGCCTGATCCATCGGCCGGAAGCGCTGGAGGCGGTGCTGGCCGCTCTCAAGGGCCGCTTCGGCGCGGCGGCGATCCGCCCGGTGCATCCCTTGCCCGATGCGCCGGCGATCCGCATCCTCATCACCGCGCTGAAGGGTCGCCGCACCCCGCCGAGCCTGTTGCCCGGCTTGGTGCTGGCCGACGCATCGGGCCGCCCGAGCGAGGCGGCGGAGCGGGTATTGCGCGGCGGGGAGGGGATTTAGCCCTTCGGCCGCTCCGGAATGATGAAAACAGGCGCCGGTGCTTGAGGATGGTCCCGCGCCGGCCTATTTCTGCTTGTATGTCCGAACCTTCCCTCCTCATGAAGCTTCGCCGCAGCGTCGAGCCGCTGCTTCCCGTCCGCATGCGCGCCGGCACCGCCATCGTTCCGGTGGTGCGGCTGCACGGCGCCATCGGCATGGCGACGCCGTTCCGGCCCGGCATCACCTTCGCCAATGTGGCGAAGACGCTGGACCGCGCCTTCGCGGTGAAGGGCGCCAAGGCGGTGGCGCTGGTGATCAATTCGCCCGGCGGCTCGCCGGTGCAGTCCCATCTCGTCTACAAGCGCATCCGCCTGCTGGCCGAGGAGAAGAAGCTCCCGGTCATCGCCTTTGTCGAGGATGTCGCGGCTTCCGGCGGCTACATGCTGGCCTGCGCGGCCGACGAGATCGTGGCCGATCCGTTCTCGATCATCGGCTCGATCGGCGTGGTCAGCGCCGGTTTCGGCTTCGACAAGGCGATCGAGAAGCTCGGCATCGACCGGCGCGTCTACACCGCCGGCGAGCGCAAGGTGATCCTCGATCCGTTCCAGCCCGAAAAGCCCGACGACATCAAGAAGCTGAAGACGCTGCAGCGCGAGATCCATGCGCGTTTCGTCGATCTGGTGAAGGAACGGCGTGGTTCGGTGCTGGTCGGTCCCGAGAAAGCCGTGTTCTCCGGCGAATTCTGGGCGGCCGGGCAGGCGCTGGAATACGGACTGATCGACGCCACGGGCGAACTTCGGACGCATCTGAAGGCACGCTATGGCGACAAGGTCGTCACTCCGCTGGTCGCGTCCGGCGGCGGCCTGTTTGGCCGGCGCACGCCGGGCGTCATGGGCCTCGACCCGGTCGGGTTGGGGGCCGGCGCCGCTGACGGGCTGGTCGCCGCCGCCGAGGAACGTGCCTTGTGGAGCCGCTACGGACTTTAGGGATCGGAGAAAATGCCGCCTTTCATCATCGTCGCCATCGGGGCCATCGGCGCCGCTGCCCTGGCGAGGCTGCTCTCGCGGGAATCCCGCCGCATCAATGCAGAGCTTGACGAAGCCCGCCGCGGCACCGGCACGGTAGAGCAACGCAGCGGACAACAGACCCTGAGGCGCGATCCGGCGACGGGTGAATACCGCCCCGGCGGCTCCTGAAATCTCGCGCTGAACTCTCGGAATCTTACCGCGAATTCATTTGGTTCGCCTGTTATTCCAGTCTAACCAACTCATTACGCGGGATTGTGCGCGAAGGGCTGGGGTCATGCTGCAACGGGCTGAAGGCGGTTGGGACGAGACGACGGCGCTGCGTCCACGCCGGCGGCGCTGGCCCTATGCGCTGCTGCTCGCCGCCCTCGCCGCGGGCGCTGGCTTCTATGTCTACCAGCGCGCCGAGCGGGCGCCGTCGACGCCCGCATTCGAGACCGCGGCGGTGGAACTCGGCGACATCGAGACCAGCGTCACCGCCATCGCCAACATGCAGCCGAAGACCTATGTCGATGTCGGCACCCAGGTCTCCGGCCAGCTGCGCACCATCAAGCCGGATGTCGGCGACCTGGTGAAGAAGGATGACCTGCTCGCCGAGATCGACCCCACCGTCTACCAGACCCGCGTTGCCGGCGATCGCGCCAGCCTCGACAATCTGCGCGCCCAACTGGCGCAGGCGCAGGCGCAACTCACTCTCGACAAGCTGCGTAACGACCGCGCCCAGCAGCTCCTCAAGAACCAGACCGGCAGCAAGGATGCAGCGGATGCAGCGGATGCCACCGAGCGGATCAGCGAAGCCAAGATCGATGCCCTGAAGGCGCAGATCGCGCAGACCCAGGCGACGCTCGACGGCGACGTCGCCAATCTTGGCTACACCAAGATCTATGCGCCGATGGACGGTACCGTGGTCTCGATCACCGCCCGCGAAGGCCAGACGCTGAACGCCAACCAGAGCGCGCCCATCGTACTGCGCATTGCCGACCTCGAGACCATGACCGTGACCGCGCAGGTCGCGGAAGGCGATATTCCGAGGATCAAGGTCGGCACCCAGGCCTATTTCTCGACGCTCGGCCTGCCGGACCGGCGCTGGGATGGCACGGTGCGCCAGATCGAGCCGACGCCGACCATCGTCAACGACGTGGTGCTCTACAACGTCCTGATCGACGTGCCGAACGACGACCTGACGCTGATGACCAACATGACGGCGCAGGTGTTCTTCCGGCTCGGCGAGGCCAAGAGCGTGATGCTGGTGCCGACGCCGGCGCTACGGCCCGGCCGCAATGGCGGGCACACCGTGCGCGTCGTTACCGAGACCGGCGCGGTCGAGCCGCGGCGGGTGCGTACCGGCCTCTCCAACCGCTCGATGACGCAGGTGCTCGACGGCCTCAAGGTCGGCGACCGCGTCATCACCGGCAATGGCCCGGCCGGCGGCGAGGGTGGCCGCCCGCAGGGCCGCCCGCCCATGATGCCGCGCCTCGGCTGAGCGGCGACGCCATGAGCGAGATCGCACTCCGCAACGAGACCGCCGCGACAGGCGCCCCCAGCCTGCGCCCGATCGTCGAGCTGGAGGATGTCAGCCGCATCTATCCAAACGGCGAGACCGTGGTGCGCGCGCTCGACCGGGTGACGCTGTCGATCATGCCGGGCGAGTTCATCGCCATTGTCGGCCAGTCCGGCTCCGGCAAGTCGACGTTGATGAACATCGTTGGCTGCCTCGACCGGCCGACGTCCGGCCGCTACCGCGTCGGCGGCACCGATGTCGCGGATCTCGATTCCGACCAGCTTGCCGCATTGCGCTGCTCGACCTTCGGCTTCGTGTTCCAGCGCTATAATCTGCTGCCGACGCTGACCGCCGCCGAGAATGTCGAGATCCCCGCAATCTATGCCGGCGCCAGCAAGGATGATCGCTCGACCCGGGCGCATCGCCTGCTGGCCCGGCTAGGCCTCGGCGATCGCACCGAGCACCGGCCCGGCCAGCTCTCCGGCGGCCAGCAGCAG
Organism: Starkeya sp. ORNL1; assembly: GCF_012971745.1. Taxonomy (NCBI): domain Bacteria; kingdom Pseudomonadati; phylum Pseudomonadota; class Alphaproteobacteria; order Hyphomicrobiales; family Xanthobacteraceae; genus Starkeya; species Starkeya sp. ORNL1. Next base: position 3,758,335 of record NZ_CP048834.1, on the reverse strand, counting down.
CGGGTTTCCATCGCCCGCGCGCTGATGAACGCCGCCCCGGTCATCCTCGCCGACGAGCCGACCGGCGCGCTCGACAGCCACAGCGGCGAGGAAGTGCTGGCGCTGCTCACCGAGCTGAACGCCGAAGGCCACACCGTCATCCTCATCACCCACGACGCCGATGTCGCCGCCCATGCACGGCGCATCGTGCGCTTCCAGGACGGGCGCATCGTCGAGGATGAGCGGCGCGTCCCCGAGCCGCCGCGCGCCAGCCTGAAGGCGGTCGGCGGCCTCGGGCGGGGCGGCCTCGCGCGCTTCCTGCCCGATCTCGCCGAGGCGGTGAAGATGGCGTTCTCCTCGATGCACGCCAACATCTTCCGCACTGCGCTGACATTGCTCGGCATCGTCATCGGCGTCGCTTCGGTCATCACCATGCTGGCGGTGGGCGATGGCGGCAAGGCGCAGGTGCTGGAGCGCATCTCGCAAATCGGCACCAACCTGCTGATCGTGCGCCCCGGCGCCGCCGGCATCCGCACCAGCGGCGACAATGCCACGCTGCTGCCGGAGGATTCCGACGCGCTCGCGGTTATTCCCGGCATCGCCGCCATCGCGCCGGAGCGCAGCGGGCGCTACACGCTGCGCTTCGGATCGGAGGATTATTTCACCTCGGTCACCGGCACCGCCGCCGACTATCTCGAATCGCGGGATTGGCCGCTGGCGAGCGGCGTGATGTTCACTGCCGACGATGTAAAGGCCTATGCCCCCGTGGTGGTGCTGGGCCAGACCGTGGTGCGCAACCTGTTCGGCGAAGGCGCCAACCCGGTCGGCAAATATATCCTCATCAAGAACGTGCCCTATGAGGTGATCGGCATTTTGTCCGGCAAGGGCGCCAACGCCTTCGGTCAGGACCAGGACGACACCGCGCTGATCCCGCTCTCCACCGGCTTCATGCGGGTGTTCGGCCGCCGCTTCCTCAACTCGCTGACCGTGAAGGTCGAGAACGCCGACGACATCCCGGCCATCGAGGCCAAGATCACCCGCATCATCGCGGACCGCCACCAGGCCGAGGATTTCCAGGTGCGCAACACCGCGCAGTTCCTCGAGACCGCGGTGGCGACGCAGAACACGCTGACCATCGTGCTCGGCTGCGTCGCCGCGATCTCGCTGCTGGTCGCCGGCATCGGGGTGATGAACATCATGCTGGTGAGCGTCACCGAGCGAACCCGGGAGATCGGCATCCGCATGGCCACCGGCGCGCGCGTCGCCAACATCATGCTGCAGTTCAACACCGAGGCGCTGGTGGTGTGCGGCGTCGGCGGCGCGGTCGGTGTCGCGCTCGGCCTCGGCGCGGCGCTGGGTTTGCAGGCGCTCGGCGTCAATGTGCTGCTCTCGCTGCTGCCGCCGCTGCTCGCCTTTGCCTGCGCCTTCCTCACCGGGCTGATCTTCGGCTACCTGCCGGCCCGCAAGGCCGCGGGTCTCGATCCGGTGGTGGCGCTGGCCTACGAGTAGGACAGGCCTCGCCAGGTCATCGCCCCCTTGCCCCATCCGTCCCGACCCGTTAGGCGAAAGGCGGGGATTGGGGAGACTTCGCCCATGAAGGTACTTTTGCTCGGTTCGGGCGGCCGCGAGCACGCGCTCGCCTGGAAGCTGGCGCAGAGCCCGCGGCTGACCACGCTGTTCGCGCTCCCCGGCAATCCCGGCATCGCCAGATATGCGCGCTGTCTTGAGGGCATCCCGCTCACCGATCACGATGCCATCGTCACCGTCTGCGGCGCCGAAGATATTGACCTTGTCGTGGTCGGCCCCGAGGCGCCCTTGGTCGACGGCATTGCCGACCGGCTGACCGCCGAGGGCATTCCGGTGTTCGGGCCGAAGCAGGTCGCCGCCCAGCTGGAGGGCTCCAAGCTCTTCACCAAGGAGCTGTGCAAGGCGCACAATATCCCCACCGCCGCATTCGGCCGCTTTGCCGAGCCGGCCGGTGCCCGTGCCTTCATCGAGGCGCAGGGCGCACCCATCGTGCTGAAGGCCGACGGACTGATGGCCGGTAAGGGCGTCATCGTCGCCATGACGCTGGATGAGGCGCTGGCCGCGGTGGACGAGGTGTTCGCCATGGGCGTGCCCGGCACCGAGATCCTGATCGAGGAATTCCTGGAAGGCGAGGAGGTCAGCTTCTTCTGCCTGGTCGATGGCGAGACCGTGCTGCCGTTCGGCTCGGCGCAGGACCACAAGCGCGCCTTCGACGGCGACCAGGGGCCGAACACCGGCGGCATGGGCGCCTATTCGCCGGCGCCGGTCTTCACTCCCGAGATCGAGCGCCGCACCCTCGCCGAGATCGTGAAGCCCACTGCCCGCGCCTTGGCCGATGCCGAGGCGGAGTTCCGCGGCGTGCTGTTCGCCGGGCTGATGATCACCTCGGCCGGCCCCAAGCTGATCGAATACAATGTCCGCTTCGGCGATCCGGAATGCCAGGTGCTGCTGCGCCGGCTCGACGGTGACCTGCTGGCGCTGCTGGAGGCCACCGCGAACGGCCGCCTCGCCGGCCATGATGTCACCTTCCGCGACGATGCGGCGCTTGCCATCGTCATGGCGACGCGCGGCTATCCCGGCGACTACGGCAAGGGTTCGGTCATTGCCGGCCTCGACGAGGCCGACGCGGTGGAAGGCGTCACCGTCTTCCACGCCGGCACCCGACTGATCGGAGACCGGCTGACGGCGCATGGTGGGCGGGTGCTGAACATCACCGCGCTCGGCACCGACGTGCGCGAGGCCCGCGCGCGGGCCTATGAGGCGGTGTCGCTGATCGACTGGCCGGAGGGCTTCTGCCGCACCGATATCGCCTGGCGGGCGCTGAAGCTCTGAAGCTCTGAAGCTCTGAATCTTCCGCAACGGCAGCAATGCCGCGGAATTTAAGGCGAGTTTACCCCTCGCATCGCCGCGTCCGCATACCCAGATAAAGGCCGTCTTCAAACAATTGCCGTGGTGTTCTGGCTAAGGTGCCGCCATGGACGACGTCCCCCATCATGTTCACGAACGCCGCCGGTATCCCCGGCCGCCGGCGCCTGCGCCGACGCCCCCGCGTTCATATCCCAGCGTCGCCATTGCCCTCGGTTCGGGCGGCGCGCGGGGGCTTGCGCACATATTGGTGCTGGAAGCGCTCGACGAACTGGGCGTGCGCCCGACCGCCATTGCCGGCGCCTCGATCGGCTCGCTGGTCGGCGCGGTCTATGCGGCGGGCATGCCGGCGCGTGATCTCCATGCCATGGTGCTGTCGCTGCTGCACAATCGCGGCGAGGTGATGAAGCGCCTGTTCGCCGCCCGGGTCGGGCGCATCGCCGATCTGTTCGGCGGGCTCGGCAATCCGGTGCTGCTCGATGCCGAGCTGTTCGTCGAGGGTTTCCTGCCCGACATCGTGCCCGCGACCTTCGAGGAACTGGCCATCCCGCTCCAGGTGGTGGCGACCGATTATTGGGATCGCGGGGAGGCGGTGTTCGACAGCGGCGCCATCCGTCCGGCGCTCGCCGCCTCCGTCGCCATTCCCGGGCTGATCCGCCCGGTGCCGCATGGCGAGCGCGTGCTGGTCGATGGCGGCGCGGTCAATCCGCTGCCCTTCGACCTCCTGCGCGCCAAGGCCGACATCGTGATCGCGGTCGACATCACCGGCGGCCATGCCGGCGAGACCGGCGGCGTGCCGATGCCGTTCGACGTGATGTTCGGGACATTGCAGATCATGGCGAGCAGCATTGTCGGCGAGAAGCTCAAGGCCGGCGCTCCGGACATCCTCATCCGCCCGAACGTCGACGCCTTCCGCGTGCTCGATTTCTTCCGCGCCACCGCCATCCTCAAGGCCTCCGCGCCAGTGAAGGACGAGGTAAAGCGGCGGATGGAGGCGGTGCTGGGGTGAGACGCAAGCACGAGCATCCTTCGAGGCTCGCTGGCGCTCGCACCTCAGGATGACGTTGTTCTTATCGAGTAAAACACCACACGTCATGCTGAGGTGCTGCCCGTCAGGGCAGCCTCGAAGCACGCAGGCCTACCGCCGCTCCCCGAAGAACCCCCGCAGCAGTTCCGCCGCTTCGCTCTCCCTTATCCCACCATAGATTTCCGGCCGATGGTGGCAGGTGGCTTGCGCGAAGAAGCGCACGCCGCTCTCCACTGCGCCGCCCTTGGGATCGGGCGCGCCATAATAGAGCCGGCGCAGCCGTGCCCAGGCCATCGCCCCGGCGCACATGGTGCACGGCTCCAGCGTGACGTAGAGGTCGCAATCGGAGAGCCGGTCGGTTCCGAGCCTCAAAGCCCCGGCACGGATCACCAGCATCTCGGCATGGGCGGTCGGATCGGCATGTTCGCGGGTGCGGTTGCCATTGGCCGCCAGCACCACTGCGTCCCGCACCAGCACCGCGCCGATCGGCACCTCGCCGCGCGCAGCAGCCTGCCGCGCCTCGTCAAAGGCGAGCCCCATGAAATCCGGCCTTGCACCCTTTTGCGTCAAAGGCTCGCCTCGCCCTTCGGGACGTGTTAGCACCGCGGCCCAAATACGGAACGCTCCCCATGCCCAAAAAGCCCCCGCCCCGCAAGGACCAGAACCGCGTGCCGCGCGCACCGCGCAATCTCGCGCCGGCCGAGCCGCGCGAGGCGGAGCGCGTTGCCAAGGTGGTCGCCCGTGCCGGGCTCGGCTCGCGCCGGGAGATCGAGGAGTGGATCGGGGAGGGGCGTGTCGCGGTAAATGGCGAGGTGCTGGAGACCCCGGCGCGGACGGTGACGGCCGAGGACGTCATCACCGTCGATGGCAAGCCGATCCCGGCCAAGGAGCGCACGCGGCTCTATTTGTACCACAAGCCCAAGGGCGTGGTGACGACCAATTATGACCCGGAAGGCCGCCCGACACTGTTCGAGATCCTGCCCGAAGGCCTGCCGCGGCTGGTCTCGGTCGGCCGGCTCGATCTCAATACCGAAGGGCTGATCCTGCTCACCAATGATGGCGGCCTCGCCCGCATATTGGAGCTGCCGGAGACCGGCTGGCTGCGCCGCTACCGCGTCCGCGCCAAGGGCGACATCACCCAGGACAAGCTCGACGCGCTGATCAAGGGCGTCACCGTGGAGGGCGTGCATTACGGCCCGATCGAGGCGGTGCTCGACCGCGTGCAGGGCTCGAATGTCTGGATGACGCTGGCGCTGCGCGAAGGCAAGAACCGCGAAGTGCGCAATGTGCTGTCCGACCTCGGCCTGCAGGTGAACCGGCTGATCCGGCTCTCCTACGGCCCGTTCCAGCTGGCCGAGATCGCGCAGGGCGCGGTCGAGGAGGTGCGCACCCGCGTGCTCTCCGACCAGATCGGTCCCGAACTCGCCGGCGCGGCCGGCGCCGACTTCACGGGCCCGGTGTTCGACTATGCCGCCGCCGAGGAGGAAGAGCGCCCGGTCCGCCCGAAGGCCAAGGCGCCCGACGGCGAGGATCGCCATCGCCGCCGCCCGATCTCGACCGCGCCGTCCGAGGACAGGACGGTGAGCGCGGGCATATTGAGCGACCGCAAGGGCCGTAAATTCCTGGTGCAGCGCGTGCGTTCCAATGAGCCGGAGCACCCTGCCGAGGAGGAGCGCCCCGCCCGCGCGCCGCGCCGTGAACGCGAAGGCGGCGAGCGCAGCTTCCGCCCGCGCGGCGACCGTCCCGCAGCCGACCGTCCGGCAGGTGATCGCCCGCCGCGTCGCGAGCGTCCCGAGGGCGATCGTCCGTTCCGTGCTCGTCCCGAGGGTGATCGTCCGGCCCGTTCGGGCTCTGGCGAAGATCGCCAGTTCCGTCCGCGAACTGAGCGCCCGGAAGGTGACCGCCCGCCGCGTCGCGAGCGTCCCGAGGGCGATCGTCCGTTCCGCCCGCGCACCGAGCGCCCGGAAGGCGACCGTCCGGCGCGTCCGCGTTCCAGCGAAGACCGTCCGTTCCGCCCGCGCACCGAGCGACCGGAAGGGGACCGCCCGCCGCGCCGCGAACGGCCCGAGGGGGATCGTCCGTTCCGTGCTCGTCCCGAGGGCGATCGTCCCGCGCGTCCGCGTTCCAGCGAGGAGCGTCCGTTTCGTCCGCGCACCGAGCGTCCGGAAGGCGACCGCCCGCCGCGTCGCGAACGGCCCGAGGGGGATCGTCCGTTCCGTCCTCGTCCCGAAGGCGACCGGTCCGCGCGTCCGCGTTCCAGCGAGGAGCGTCCGTTTCGTCCGCGCACCGAGCGTCCGGAAGGCGACCGCCCGCCGCGCCGCGAGCGTCCCGAGGGGGACCGCCCGTTCCGGCCTCGTCCAGAAGGTGATCACTCGCTGCGTCGCGAACGTCCGGAGGGGGACCGTCCGTTCCGTTCGCGCACCGAGCGTCCGGAAGGCGACCGCCCGCCGCGTCGCGAGCGCCCCGAGGGCGAGCGCCCGTTCCGCTCCCGATCCGAAGGTGACCGTCCGTTCCGCCCGCGCACCGAGCGCCCGGAAGGGGATCGTCCGCCGCGTCGTGAGCGTCCCGAGGGAGATCGTCCCTTCCGCCCCCGGTCCGAGCGCCCTCAAGGCGATCGCCCGCCGCGTCACGACCGGCCCGAGGGCGACCGTCCGCCGCGTCGCGATCGCCCGGAAGGCGACAAGCCGTTCCGCCCGCGCACCGAGCGCTCCGGCGGCACGTCAGGCGAGCGACCCTATACCGGGCGCGTGAAGTCCGAACGGCCGCGCACGCCCGGCGGCGGCAAGCCGTTTGGCGGAAAACCTGCTGGCGGCAAGAGCTTTGGCGGCAAGCCGGCCGGCGGGAAGACCTTTGGTGGCAAGCCTGCAGGGGGCAAGCCCACCGGCGGCAAGCCTGCTTTCGACAAGCCGCGCGGGCCCGGCAAACCCGGTGGCTCGCGTCCCGGCGGCCCGCGCGGCCCCAAGCCGCGCGGCTGAGCGATAGGCGATGCGCATCGTCGGCGGGCGCTTCCGCGGGCGGACCTTGAAGTCCCCCGCCTCCAACGCCACCCGTCCGACCACGGACCGGCTGCGCGAGGCGCTGTTCAACGTGCTCGCCCATGCCTATGGCGATCCGGCCGACGGCGCGCGGGTACTGGACCTGTTCGCCGGCACCGGTGCGCTCGGCCTGGAGGCGCTGTCTCGCGGCGCCCGCTTCGCCTTGTTCGTCGAGGAGGCGGCGGAAGCCCGCGGGCTGATCCGCGCCAATGTCGAGGCGCTCGGCGTCGGCGGCGTGACCAGGCTGTTCCGCCGCGACGCCACGCGGCTCGGTCCGGTCGAGACCAATGGTGTTTTCGATCTCGTCTTCTGCGACCCGCCTTACGGCAAAGGTCTCGCAGAGCGGGCGCTCATCGGCGCCCGCGATGGCGGCTGGCTGGCGCCCGGGGCGCTGGTGCTGGTCGAAGAGTCGGTGGAAGCCGCGTTCAAGGCGCCGGACGGCTTCGAGGAAACCGAGCGTCGCCGCTACGACACCACCGAGGTGACGTTCCTGCGTCTCATCTGACAACATGTCGTCATCCCGGAACGACCCTAGGCCGCATCCGGGATCGCGCAAACGCTCTTCACCGGCACGCGATCCCGGCTCTTCGCCGAGCCTGTGCTCGGGCTTGCGAAAGGCAAGACCCGTGGGCTACGGCCGGGATGACGTCGTGAGGAGGGAGGAATTAGTGCCCTCCCACTTCCTCCACGGCCGCGACCAGCCGTTCCAGATCCTCCGGGCGCGACAGGCGGTGGTCGCCGTCCTTGATCAGCGTCAGCACCACATCATCCTCGGCGAGGCAGGAGGACAGCCGCACCGCGTGCTGCCACGGCACGTCCGGATCGGCGACGCCCTGGAGGATGCGCACCGGACAGCCCACCGCGAACGGCGTACCGAGCACGAGGTTGGCCCGTCCATCCTCGATCAGGCCGCGGGTGACCGGCTGCGGCGGGCCATATTGCGAGTGGCGATACCAAACCCCCTCGGTGAGGATGGTGTTGCGGACATCCTCGGGCATTGCCTTCCACATCAGCTCTTCGGTGAAGTCCGGCGCCGGGGCGATCAGCACCAGCGCAGCAAGGCGCTTGCTTTTCTTTCGCTTTGCCAGCGCCTTCGCCATCAGCAGCGAGATCCAGCCGCCCATCGAGGAGCCGACCACGATCTGCGGGCCCTTGGTGAAGGCCTCGAGCACCGCCAGCGCTTCCTCGGCCCAGCGCGAGATGGTGCCGTCTTCGAAACGCGCCCCGCTCTCGCCATGGCCGGAATAATCGAAGCGCACCACTTGGCGTCCTGCCCTCACGCCCCACTCGGCCAGCGCTTCCGCCTTGGTACCGCGCATGTCGGAGAGGAAGCCGCCGCACCACAGCACGCCGGGCTTGCGCACCGTCGAGACGCCCTCGGTGACGCGCACCGCGATCCGGCGCTCATCCGCGCCAACGGTCAGGAATTGCGGGGAGGCGTCTGTCATCCTAGCGTTGTCTCCGTCTACTTCGGGTGATTCGCGTTCCTCGCGCGCGCCAGACCGCGCGCTGTTGCGTCCAGTACAGGGTCATGACCCGGGCGAACAGGCAGCGTCGCAAATGAATGCGTCATTTCCTCCCACGGCCGGCAGCGCCATCTCATCCGCGGAGCATCCGCTCCACGGCATGCTCAAGGGCCGCGTCATCCTGCAAGTGGTGCCGGATCTCGACCTCGCATCCGGTGTCGAGGACGATGTGCTCGATGTCGCCGGCGCGCTGGTCGCGGTCGGCGCCCGCGCCATCATTGCCGGTCCCGCCGGCACGCTGGTCGGCGAACTGCAGGCGCGCGGCGCCGAATGGCTGCATCTGCCGACCGAGGATGCCGGCATCGGCCGCACTCTGGCGAATGTGCGCCGCTTGCGGAACATCGTCCGCACCGAGCGGGTCGCCCTGGTGCATGCGCGCTCGCGCGCCCCGGCCTGGAGCGCCTGGCTTGCCACCCACGGCCCCTTCAATCGCAATCGCGGCGTGCCGCTGGTCACCACCTATTCCGGTCCCTATTCGGAGCAGGGCCGCCTGTCGCGCGCCTATAATGGCATCATGGCGAAGGGCGAGGCGGTGATCGCCTCCTCGCAATTCGCCGCGACGCTGCTCGCGCGCCGTCATCCGGAGGCGGCTGAGCGCATCTGCGTGGTGCCGCGTGGCGTCGCGCCGGAGGAGTTCGATCCCGAGGCCGTGCCGCTGCTGCGCATCGCCCGCCAGCGCCATGCCTGGGACGTGCGGGCGGAGGAGCGCATCGTGCTGCTGCCCGGCCGCCTCACACCGTGGAAGGGCCATCTGGTGCTGATCGAGGCGTTCCGGCGACTTGTCGTCCGGCTCGACGAACTCGGCGCGGCGCCGGTGCGGCTGGTGATGGCCGGCGAGGCCAAGCCGGGTGCACACTATCTCCAGCACCTGGCCCGCCGGCTGGAGGCGGTGGGCCTTGCCGAGCAGGCGGTGGTCACCGAGGCGCCTGAGCATTGGCCGGCGGCCTTGATGGCGGCGGACGTGGTGGTGATGCCCTCCACCGAACCGGAAGCCTTTGCCCGCTCCGCGCTGGAGGTGCTGGCGCTGGGCCGGCCGCTGGTGGTGAGCGACCATGGCGCGCTGCGCGAGGTGGTGCGGGTGCCGCCCGAGGCGGCGACCGGCTGGCGCGTGCCGCCCGGCGATCCCGCCGAGCTCGCCCGCGCGCTGCACCAGGCGTTGGAGCGAAGCCCGGAGGAGCGCGAGGCCATGGCGCGGCGTGCGCGGCGCGATGTCGAATTGCGGTTCTCGCGCCGGCAAGAGGTGGCGGCGACGCTCTCGGCCTATGCCCGAGCGGTCACCGGCACCGCCCCGGCCGGGGTTCCGGCGGTGGCCCGCATCCAGATTCTGGATGGCTGACGATCTGGCCAGTTGACAATCTGACGACGATTGGGCAGCGCGCCGTTGACTTCCGATGAGTTTATCACGATGTTCTGCAACCGTTTCACGCGCGCACGATCCCGCGCCCGCCACCGGTCCCGCCCGAGGGTGCCCCGTGAAACGAACCCGAAACGTCAGAGGAGAAGACCGCCATTCGACGCCCTATGAGATCCGTCGCGCCGGAGAAGGAAGGCCCGCGCGTCAACGAAGATATCCGCATCCGTGAAGTCCAGCTCATCGACCAGGACGGCCAGAATCTCGGCGTCGTCCCGACGCGAGATGCCATCCTGCGTGCCCAGGAAGCTGGCCTCGACCTCGTCGAGATTGCCCCGAATTCCGCGCCGCCTGTCTGCAAGATCCTCGATTATGGCCGGTTCAAGTACCAGAACCAAAAGAAGGCCAATGAGGCGCGCAAGAAGCAGCACGTCGTCGAGATCAAGGAAATCAAGCTGCGTCCCGGCATCGACTCGCACGATTACGACGTGAAGATGAAGTCGATCCACCGCTTCTTCGAGGAAGGCGACAAGGTGAAGGTCACCCTGCGCTTCCGCGGCCGCGAGATGGCGCATCAAGAGCTCGGCTTCAAGCTGCTGAACAAGGTGCGCGATGAGCTGACCACCATCGCCAAGGTCGAATCCGAGCCGCAGCTCGAAGGCCGGCAGATGGTCATGGTGCTGGCGCCGCGCTGATTTTTCATGCCGTCGTGAACGGGGTTCCCGCTCACGACGGCCGGAAATTCCGCTAGAGCATTTCCCGATCAGATGGAATCATCTGACCGAAGAGGAATTGCTCCAGCTTATTGAATCTAGAGCACTCATCTGTCGTTCGGACGTTTCCATCCGAACGGAAAGGGCTCTAGGCTGGTGGACGCGTCGAAATCCTCTGGGGGAGTGGCATGCGTTCGAACCGGTCCATGCCCGGCGGCACGGTGATCCCGGAGCTTGCCTATCCCGAAGTCGCCGAGGCCGCTGTATGGCTGTGCGAAGCGTTCGGCTTCACGGTGCGCCTTGCCATTGCCGATCATCGCATCCAGCTCAATGTCGGCGACGGCGCCGTCGTCCTCACCAGGCTTGCGAACGATGTGTCGCTTGAGGCGGTGGTGAGTGGCCACGCCGTCATGGTGCGGGTCGAGGATACTGACGCCCATCACGCGCGCGCCCGACAGGCCGGCGCGGTGATCATCGGTCCGCCAGCGGATTTCCCTTATGGCGAGCGGCAATACACCGTTGCGGATCTGGTCGGCCGCCGCTGGACCTTCTCCCAATCCATCGCCGACGTCGCGCCGGAAGAATGGGGCGGCATGTCCGGCGAGTTCTGGGGCTGAAGCCCGGCTACTCCAGCGTATTCCCGTTTTCTGCCAGCACGGCGCCCGCCAGGTACAGCGAGCCCGCAATCAGCACGCGCGGCGGCGGGGCCACCGGGTAATCCCTGAGCCCATCCAGCGCCTCGCCGACGCTGGCCGCCGTGGAGGCGGCAAGGCCCTGCGCGGCGCCGGCGGCGGCAACTGTCTCCGGCGGCTGGCCCTTGTGCTCGCCCGGCACCGGCACCGCGATCAGCTCGCGCGCCAGCCCGGCGAAGGGTGCGAGGAAAGCCCCGGCGTCCTTGGTGCCGAGCATGCCGACGATCAGCACCAGCGGGCGCGGCGCGCGCTCCTCGATATCGGCGAGCGCGGCGGCGAGCGCCTGCCCGCCGGCCGCATTGTGCCCGCCATCGAGCCAGACATCGGCGCCTTCAGGGGCTCGCGCCACCAGCGTGCCGTGGCCGAGCCGCTGCAGCCGCGCGGGCCATTCCGCCGCGCGTACCCCTTCCTCGAAAGCACGGACCGGCAGTTTCAATCCCGCCATCCGCAGTGCCGCGACCGCGAGGCCGGCATTCTCGATCTGGTGCGGGCCGATCAGGCGCGGGCGCGGCAGATCGAGCAGGCCGTTCTCGTCGGCGACGATCAGCCGGCCGCCTTCCTCATGCGCCTGGAACTGCTCGCCCATGATGGTGAGCGACGCACCGACGCGCGCCGCTTGTCGCTCGATGGCACGCAAGGCCTCGCGGGGTTGCCGGCCGAGCACGGCCGGCACGCCGCGCTTCAGGATGCCGGCCTTCTCGACGGCGATGGCGGCGATTGTGTCACCGAGAAATTCGACATGGTCGATCGAGACCGGGGTGATGACGGTGGTGAGCGGCCGCTCGATCACATTGGTGGCGTCGAGCCGCCCGCCGAGGCCGACCTCCAGCAGCAGCACGTCCGCCGGCTCCTCGGCGAACAGCAGGAAGGCCGCGGCCGTGGTGATCTCGAAGAAGGTGATCGGCGCGCCGTCATTGGCTTTCTCGACGCGGTCGAGCGCTTCCGCCAGGCGCGGCTCGTCGACCAGCCGCCCGGCGAGGCGGATGCGCTCATTGAAGCGCACCAGATGCGGGGAGGTGTAGACGTGGACGCGCTTGCCGGCGGCTTCCAGCACCGCGCGCATGAAGGCGACGGTCGAGCCCTTGCCATTGGTGCCGGCGACATGGATCACCGGCGGCACGCGGCGTTCGGGATGGTCGAGCCGCTCCAGCAGCCGCCACATCCGATCGAGCGAGAGGTCGATCAGCTTCGGATGCAGCGCCAGCAGGCGCTCCAGTATGATGTCCGTGGTCCGCGGCTCGCCTGAGCCGGACGGGCCGGATGCGGCCGGCACGGCCATGCGCTGATCCCCTGCAAGTTAGAGCACCATCTTATCGCGGATGATTCTATCCGCGATAAGATGGTGCTCTAGATTCAATGAGCTGGAGCATGTTCTCATCGCAAAAGTCTCCAACTTTTGCGGAACATCCTCTACTGCGCGGCCACGGCGGCCGGTGCCGGGAGCGCGGCCGTCTCGGGCACGACCGGCTCGGTATGCGGCGTCTCGGTGGTGACGACCGCCGGCTGCGGCACGCGCATCAGCAGGCGGCAAAGCCGTGCCAGCGTGGCGCGCATGTCGTGGCGGTGCACCACCATGTCGACCATGCCGTGGTCGCGCAGATATTCGGCGCGCTGGAAGCCCTCGGGCAGCTTCTCGCGGATGGTCTGCTCGATGACGCGCGGGCCGGCAAAGCCGATCAGCGCGCCCGGCTCGGCGATCTGGATGTCGCCCAGCATGGCGTAGGAGGCCGTGATGCCGCCGGTGGTCGGGTTGGTGAGAACGACAATATAAGGAAGTTTCGCCTCGCGCAGTTCCTGCACCGCGCAGGTGGTGCGCGGCATCTGCATCAGCGAGAGGATGCCTTCCTGCATGCGCATCCCGCCGCCGCACGCGAAGATGATGAAGGGCGTGCCGCGCGAGGCGGCGGTCTCGAGCCCGGTGACGACGGCCTCGCCGGCCGCCATGCCGAGCGAGCCGCCCATGAAGCCGAAATCCTGCACCGCGACGGTCACCGCGAGGCCGTCGAGCTTGCCATAGCCGACCTTCACCGCGTCCTGCGCGCCGGTCTTGGCGCGTGCGTCCTTCAGCCGGTCGACATAGCGCTTTTCATCGCGGAATTTCAGCGGATCGGCGGCCACCGAAGGCAGCGCGACGTCGTACCATTTGCCGCCGTCGAAGACCGAGCGTAGCCGCGCCATCGGCTCCATGCGCATGTGATAGCCGGAACCCGGTATCACATGGAGATTGGCTTCGAGATCCTTGTGGAACACCATCTGCCCGGTCTCCGGGCATTTCACCCAGAGATTTTCCGGCACTTCCCGGCGGTTCAGGAAGCTGTTGATCTTCGGGCGGACGACGTTGGAGATCCAGTTCAAGGCAGTGCTCCCGGCCGGACGCGCCGCTCGCGCGCCCGCCTCATTTAGTCCTGCCGCTACTCCGCGGCAACCTTGCGGGCGTCGGCAACCGCATCGGCCAGCGAGCGCACCAGCGTGGTGACGCACGGCACCGACAACTCGGTCGCCCGGCCCTCTTCGTCGAGGCTGGCGCGCATCACGTCGATCAGGGCCGAGCCGACCACCACGCCGTCCGCATTCTGCGCGATCGCCGCGGCCTGGGCCGGGGTCCTCACGCCGAAGCCGACCGCAACCGGCAGCGGCGTGTGACGCTTGATGCGGGCGACGGCGGCGGCCACGAGGTCCGGCTGCGGGGTCGCCGCGCCGGTGATACCGGTGATCGAGACGTAATAGACAAAGCCCGCCGTGTTCGCGAGCACCGCCGGCAGGCGCTTGTCGTCGGTGGTCGGGGTGGCGAGGCGGATGAAGGCGAGCCCGGCGTCCAGCGCCGGCAGGCACAATTCGGTGTCTTCTTCCGGCGGCAGGTCGACGACGATCAGCCCGTCGACCCCGGCCTCGCGGGCGTCGACGAGGAAGCGATCGACGCCATAGATGTAGATCGGATTGTAATAGCCCATCAGCACGATGGGCGTGGCGTCGTCTTCCTCGCGGAAGGCGCGCACCATGGCCAGTGTCTTCGCCAGCGTCTGGCCCGCCTTCAGCGCGCGCAAGCCTGCCGCCTGGATCGCCGGACCGTCAGCCATCGGGTCGGTGAACGGCACGCCGAGCTCGATGACGTCGGCTCCGGCCGCCGGCAGCGCCCGCAGCAGTTCGAGCGAGGTGTCGTAGTCGGGATCGCCGGCGGTGGTGAAGGTGACCAGCGCGGCGCGGCCCTGGTCGGCGCAGGCGCGGAAGCGGGCGTCGAGGCGAGTGGTGGTGGTCATGCACGGCTCCCGAGGATTTCGGCGACCTGGGGAATGTCCTTGTCGCCGCGCCCGGAGAGCGAGACCACCATCACATGGTCCTTCGGCAGCGTTGGGGCGATCTCCATCACCTTGGCGATGGCATGCGCCGGCTCCAGCGCCGGGATGATGCCCTCGAGCCGGGACAGCAACTGGAAGGCGGCGAGCGCCTCCTCGTCGGTCGCGGAGATGTAGTTCACCCGGCCGATATCGTGCAGCCAGGAGTGCTCCGGCCCGATGCCTGGATAGTCGAGGCCGGCCGAGATGGAATGCGCCTCGGCGATCTGGCCGTCATCGTCCATTAGCAAATAGGTGCGGTTGCCGTGCAGCACGCCCGGGCGACCGCCGGTCAGCGAGGCGGCGTGGAGGCCCGAGGAAATGCCATGCCCGGCCGCCTCGACGCCGTAGATCGCCACTTCCGGATCGTCGAGGAAGGGGTGGAACAGCCCCATGGCATTGGAGCCGCCGCCGATGCAGGCGATCAGGCTGTCAGGGAGCCGGCCTTCGGCTTCCAGTATCTGCAGGCGGGTCTCGTTGCCGATCACCGACTGGAAGTCGCGCACCATGCCCGGATAGGGATGCGGGCCGGCCACCGTGCCGATGCAGTAGAAGGTCGAATGGACATTGGTGACCCAGTCGCGGAGCGCCTCGTTCATGGCGTCCTTGAGGGTCTTGGAGCCCGACTGCACCGGCACCACGGTGGCGCCGAGCATCTGCATGCGGAACACGTTCGGCGCCTGCCGGGCGACGTCGACCGCGCCCATATAGACCACGCATTCGAGGCCGTAGCGCGCGCAGAGCGTCGCGGTGGCGACGCCGTGCTGGCCGGCGCCGGTCTCGGCGATGATCCGCTGCTTGCCCATGCGGCGGGCGAGCAGGATCTGGCCGAGCACATTGTTCACCTTGTGCGAGCCGGTGTGGTTCAGCTCCTCGCGCTTCAGATAGATGCGCGCGCCACCGAGATGCTCGGTCAGCCGCTCGGCGAAATAGAGCGGGCTGGGGCGGCCGACATAATGCTTCAGCCCGGCGTCCATCTCCGCCTTGTAGGCCGGGTCCGCCTTGGCTTCCTTGTAGGCGGCCTCCAGGTCGAGGATCAGCGGCATCAGCGTCTCGGCGACGAAGCGTCCGCCGAAAATGCCGAAATGCCCGCTCTCGTCGGGGCCGGTGCGGAAGGAATTCGGTGCGTTCACGAATGGGCACTCATCTCTTTGGCCGAAGCCTCGGCAGGGTCGGTTTCGCGGCGAGCCTCACAGATGGCGGCCCGCGCGGCTTGAATGAAGGCGACGATCCGTGCCGGATCCTTCACGCCGGGCGCGCTCTCCACACCCGACGATACGTCGACCGCCCGCGCCCGCGTCAGCCTGATGGCCTCGCCGACATTCTCAGGGGTCAGGCCGCCTGAGAGCATGAAGGGCTTGGCGAGGTCAAGCGGAGCATCGGAGTTCGCGATCAGGTTCCAGTCGAACACCAGGCCATTGCCACCGGGATGCCTGGCGCCGGCCGGCGCCTTGGCATCGAGCAGCAGCCGGTCGGCAACCGGGGCATAGAGCGGCACGCGGGCGATGTCTGCCGGCCCGGCAACACCGATCGCCTTCATCACCGGAATGCCGAAGCGCGCGCGGATCTGCGCGACGCGCTCCGGGCTCTCCTCGCCATGGAGCTGGAACACGTCCGGCTTGACCTCACGCGCGATGGCTTCGAGGAGGGCGTCGTCGGCATCGACGCTCAAGGCCGCAACGCCGGCCTTGCCGCGCGCATGCTCCGTCAGCGCCGCGCCGGTGGCGAGATCGATATTGCGCGGGCTCTTCGGGAAGAAGACCACGCCGACCAAATCCGCACCCGCCCCGAGCGCGGCATCGAGCGCGTCGAAGGTCTTCAGGCCGCAGATCTTGATCTCGATGGCCACCTTAGCCGTCTCCTCGGAAAACGCGACCTAGCACGAATTTGGGGCAGGAAGCGAGCAGGCACGTGCCTCGGCGCCCCGGACCCATGGCCGGCGCGAGCCGGCCGCGCCGCACCCAGGCCGAACCTCTCGCGCCGCCTCGCCGTCACCCGTTCGCCAGCTGCCTGCCGGTCGCCGCGCGTGTGGAACGGTGCTGCAGCCACAACAGCAGGAAGCCGAAGAGCGGGATGACGATGTCCATATAGAAGATGACGCCGGCATTGCCCGGCGCGAAATTGTGTTCCGTCACCATCTGGTACACATGCCCCGCCGCGGCGCCCAGCGTGAACACGCTCGGACCGAGGATGGCGGCAAGGCGCAGATCGAAGCTTCGGAACGCCGCGAGGAAGCCGACGACGGCAAAGCCAAGGCTTGCCGTCCCTACTTCGAGCTGGAACGGGCTATCGGCCCAGCCGATGAAGGCGGCCGACATCTTCCCGAAGAACGCATGCATGACGAAATTGTAGAAATTCCCGACGCCGATGACCCAGAACACGTGCCAGGCAAGCAGCTTTTCGATGATGAGCGGCGTGCCGACCGGTTTTTCTGCCCGGGCGATGGCGGCGAGCGCGAACAGCAGGCCGATGACCAGGAAGGTGAACGAATAATTCGATACGATGAAGACGATCGCGGCCTCGATGACGCTTCTCATGTTCGTCCCCGTTCGGGTTGTCCCGGCGCTGTCCTGATGCTGAATATAGTACCATTGAATGTGAGCGCCGTGATCAGCCAGAAACGTTGCGGTCTCCACGCGGGCAGGCGCGACCCGGCGACCGCTCAACAAAGCGACGGGCGCATGGCAGTGTGCCAGCATCCCACCTCATCCCTGCTACGTGAGTGAGCCCGTGCCCGATCTCGACCTTGTCGTGAAGGAAATCGCCGAGGAGATGCGCCAGCGTCCCGACCGCGGCGAGGTCGCGACCTATATTCCCGAATTGGCGCGGGCCGATGCCAATGCCTTCGGTCTCGCAGTCATCGATGCCGACGGCAATGTCGCGCTGGGCGGTGACGCCGAGACGCCGTTCTCGATCCAGAGCATCTCCAAGGTCTTCACCCTGACGCTGGCGCTCGGCAAGGCCGGCGACCGGCTATGGCAGCGGGTCGGCCGCGAGCCGTCCGGCAGCGCCTTCAACTCCATCATCCAGCTGGAGTATGAGCACGGCATCCCGCGCAACCCGTTCATCAATGCCGGCGCCATCGCGGTGACCGACCTGATCCTGTCGGGCCACCAGCCGCGCGAGGCGCTGGGCGAGATATTGCGCTTCCTGCAGTTCCTCGCCGATGACGAGACCATCGCGATCGACGAGGCGGTGGCCGCCTCCGAGCGCCGTACCGGCTTCCGCAATGCGGCGCTGGCCAATTACATGAAGTCGTTCGGCGTGCTGGAAAACCCCGTGGACTTCACGCTCGGCGTCTATTTCCACCATTGCGCCATCGCCATGTCGTGCCGGCAGCTCGCCATGGCCGGACGTTTCCTCGCCCATCAGGGCCGCAACCCCACCACCGGGCGCTCCGTCGTCGTTCCGGAGCGGGCCCGGCGCATCAATGCGGTGATGCTCACCTGCGGCCATTATGACGGCTCCGGAGAGTTCGCCTACCGGGTCGGCCTGCCGGGCAAGAGCGGGGTGGGCGGGGGCATATTGGCGATCGCGCCGGGCAAGGCGTCGATCGCGGTGTGGTCGCCGGGGCTGGACGCCTCAGGCAATTCCCATCTCGGCCGCATCGCACTCGAAGCGCTGACAAAACGGCTGGGCTGGTCGATTTTCGGTGCTTAGGTAATGGGCCGCGTGATTCGGCATGCATCGCAATTGTACATATTTTCGGCACATCGCTGCGGCGCACCGCAAAAGCAAAGAGGGCCGGGCTGTGGGCGCCGGCCCTCTCATTTATGCATGGCTGTGCTGCAGGCGTCCGTTTTGCGAATCATCGGGCAGCTGCGCGCGAACTAGCGCTTGGTCGGACGCTCGGCGTCCCGCACGGCCTCTTCATGATACCAGCTGCCGCCGAATGCAGCGTCGGCAAAGCGCGGCGCGACAGGCGCGGCAGCGCTCTTGGGGTCTTCGCGACGGCTGATGAGGCCGGCCCGGCCACCCTTGGGGAATTCGTAAATCTTGGCGCTGCCGCCATAGGAAGTCATAGTCATCGTCTGTATCTCCGTTGAATGCTGCGCGTTCACGCGTCAGCCCTTAACGTCGATATAGCACGTTTTGCTCCCGCTTTGCGCAGATTGCCTCATTTAAAATCACATGCTGCCTACAATATCAGCATGTCTCTCCATGCTTCTTTGGCTAGCATTCTTGCCCGTGACTAATCGTTGCTGTCGACGTCTGCTGCATTGCACACGCTCCATGGGCTTTCCGAACCGTCGCCTTGTTGCGCGCCCTTGTGGAATTCGGAACGCCGGGGCCGCACGCGGTTCAGCGGTGCCGATGGCACGGTAAATGCTTCCAAGGCTTCAGCCGGTGGCGGCCGGACACGCATCAGGTTTTTCCAGAGTTCGCGTCATCAGCTTATGAGAGACCCGCAATGACAAAGTACAAGCTTGAGTACATATGGCTGGACGGCTACACGCCCGTCCCCAATCTGCGTGGCAAGACGCAGATCAAGGAATTTGCCGAGTTCCCGACGCTCGATCAGCTGCCGCTCTGGGGCTTTGACGGCTCCTCGACCATGCAGGCCGAAGGCCGCAGCTCGGATTGCGTGCTGAAGCCCGTCGCCGTCTATCCGGATCCGGCCCGCACCAATGGCGCGCTGGTGATGTGCGAAGTCATGATGCCGGATGGCGTCACGCCGCATGCTTCCAACAAGCGCGCCACCATCCTCGATGACGAGGGCGCCTGGTTCGGCTTCGAGCAGGAATATTTCTTCTACAAGGACGGCCGCCCGCTCGGCTTCCCGACCGCCGGCTATCCCGCCCCGCAGGGCCCGTACTACACCGGCGTCGGCTACTCGAACGTCGGCGACGTCGCCCGCAAGATCGTCGAGGAGCATCTCGACCTTTGCCTCGCCGCCGGCATCAACCATGAAGGCATCAATGCCGAAGTGGCGAAGGGCCAGTGGGAATTCCAGATCTTCGGCAAGGGCTCCAAGAAGGCCGCCGACGAGGTGTGGATGGCGCGCTACCTGCTGCAGCGCCTGACCGAGAAGTACGGCATCGACATCGAGTATCACTGCAAGCCGCTCGGCGACACCGACTGGAACGGCTCCGGCATGCACGCCAATTTCTCGACCTCCTATATGCGCGAAGTCGGCGGCAAGGAGTATTTCGAGAAGCTGATGGCGGCGTTCGCGGAGAACCTCGACGACCACATCTCGGTCTATGGCCCGGACAACCATCTGCGCCTGACCGGCAAGCATGAAACGGCGCCGTGGAACAAGTTCAGCTACGGCGTCGCCGATCGCGGCGCCTCGATCCGCGTCCCGCACAGCTTCATCCGCAATGACTATAAGGGCTATCTCGAGGATCGCCGCCCGAACTCCCAGGGCGACCCCTACGCCATCGCCTCGCAGATCCTGAAGACCATCTCGACCGTGTCGGTCGCTGCCGCAGCGGCTGCGTGACAGGTGACAAGGACCCCGGCATCGGCTTGGCCGATGCCGGGGTTTTCTTTTGGGGCTGATACGCCCGCTGCGCCTGGCTTGAGCACCATTTGACGCTCGCCGCGCCTTCTTCTTCCGCCCCCAAACCACTCGTCATCCCGGCCGCAGCGAAGCGGAGAGCCGGGATCGCGTGAAGTCCCTGCATCACACCTTCCCGCGATCCCGGATCGGCCTGCGGCCGTCCGGGATGACGGCGTGGTGGAAGGGACCGTGGCGCCGCCCGAGCATTATCCGAAGCCGCCTGTGGCGGACCTCGGCGATGATGCACGCGCCGACTCCCCCTTCCGTCGCGACAATCTTCATGTTAGACAGCTCTAATTGTGAAATATCTTATTTCACACAATAATTCAGATGAATTGCCCCTGGAGATCACCATGCGCCTGTCGCGCCGCCACCTCCTTGCCGCCGCTGCCCTCACCCCCGTACTCGCTGCCGGCTTCACCCCTGGCATCGCCTTCGCGGCCGACCAGCCGGGCTCGATCCTCAACGCCTCGTACGACGTCGCCCGGGAAGTGTTCGAGGCCATCAACAAGAAGTTCGAGCCGGCCTACAAGGCCAAGAGCGGCAAGGACATCAAGGTGAACCAGAGCCACGCCGGCACCTCCAAGCAGGCACGCTCCATCGTCGAGGGGCTGGAGGCGGACGTCGTTACCTTCAACCAGATCACCGACATCACCTTCCTGGTCGACAAGGGTTATGTCGCCAAGGACTGGCAGACCCGGCTGCCGAATGCCGGCTCGCCCTGGTACTCCTTCCCGGCCTTTCTGGTGCGCAAGGGCAACCCCAAGGGCGTGAAGGACTGGGACGATCTGGTCCGTGACGACGTCAAGCTGGTCTTCCCCAATCCGAAGACCTCGGGCAATGCGCGCTACACCTATCTCGCCGCCTATGCCTTCGCGCTCGACAAGTTCAAGGGCGACGAGGCCAAGGCCGACGCCTTCGCCAAGAAGCTGCTGTCGAACGTCGTGGTGTTCGACACCGGCGGGCGCGGCTCGACCACCACCTTTGTCGAGCGTGAGCAGGGCGACGTGCTCATCACCTTCGAATCCGAGGTGCTGGGCGTGCGCGATGCCTATAAGGACAAGGACTTCGTGGTCGTGGTGCCGCCGGTGAGCCTGCTCGCCGAATTCCCCGCCGCGGTGGTCGACAAGGTGGTCGACAAGCGCGGCTCGCGTCAGGTCGCGACCGACTATCTGAACTGGCTCTATTCGCCGGAAGGCCAGACCATCGCCGCCGAGTTCAACAACCGCGTGGTCGACCAGAAGGTCGCCGACCAGTTCAAGGCGAAGTTCGCGCCGGTGAAGCTGGTGAAGGTCGAGGACGTGCTCGGCGGCTGGGACAAGGTGCAGAAGGTGCACTTCGCCTCCGGCGGCAAGCTCGAGACCCTGTTCGTCGCGCCGTGAACTCCGCGGACTAAATACCGTCGGAAGGTGACGCGCCGCCGCGTCGACGCTATAGGGGACGAGGTTTGCCGTCCTCACGCCGTCATGGCCGGGCTTGTCCCGGCCATCTCGATTCCGGGGAGAGCGATCGTTCGTCAGTAGCCGAGATCCCCGGGACAAGCCCGGGGATGACGGGTTGGTAGTTGCCCCGCCCGGGGCGCCCGTGCAGGAGCCCGTTCGTTGAGCCGCGTCATACCGGGCTTCCCGCTCTCCCTCGGCATCACACTGCTCTATCTCAGCCTGATCGTGCTGCTGCCGCTCGGCGCGCTGGTCTGGCAGGCGCTCGGCATCGGCTTCGAGCGCTACATCGCGATCATCACTGGCGCCCGCACGCTCTCCGCCTTCCAGATCACCTTCGGCACCGCCTTCGCCGCCACCGCCTTCAACGCGGTCTATGGCCTCGCTCTGGCCTGGGTGCTGGTGCGTTATGAATTCCCCGGCAAGCGCCTGCTCGACGCGTTGGTCGACGTGCCGTTCGCACTGCCGACCGCGGTGGCCGGCCTCTCGCTCTCCGCTTTGTTCGCCTCTAATGGCTGGTTCGGCGCGCCGCTGGCAGCGTGGGGCATCAAGGTCGCCTACACCCCGCTCGGCATCGCCTGCGCCATGGCCTTCACCAGCCTGCCTTTCGTGGTGCGCACGGTGCAGCCGGTGCTGGAGGATCTGGCCGCCGATGTCGAGGAGGCGGCGGCGACGCTCGGGGCCTCGGACCTGCGCATCTTCCTGAAGGTGATCTTCCCGGCGATCTTCCCGGCCTTCCTCACCGGCTGCGCGCTCGGCTTCGCCCGCTCGCTCGGCGAGTTCGGCGCCATCATCTTCATAGCCGGCAATCTGCCGCTGAAGACCGAGGTGCTCTCGCTGCTGACCTTCATCCGCATCGAGGAATATGACTACCCCGCAGCCGCCGCCATCGCCGCCACGCTGCTCGGCATCGCCTTCCTGCTGCTGATCGCGGTGAACCTGATCCAGGCCTGGCAGGAGCGTCACACCAGCGGGGCGGGAGAGGACTGATGGCGACCGAGCCGAAGCCGCAACCTCATTCCAAGCCGACCCGCCGTGTCGGCGATGGGCCGTTCGCCCGGATTGTGATCATGGGCGGGGTGTTTGTGCTCACCGCGCTGGTGCTGGTGGCGCCGCTCGCCGCGATTTTCGCCGAGGCGTTCCGCCATGGGCAGGCGGCTTATTTCGCCGCCTTCGCGGCGCCCGATACGCAGTACGCCATCCTGCTGTCGCTGTTCACGGCGTTGGTCGTGGTGCCGATCAATATCGGCTTCGGCATCGCCGCGGCCTGGGCGATCGCCAAGTTCCATTTCACCGGCCGCAATCTGCTGCTGGCGCTGGTCGAACTGCCCTTCTCGATCTCGCCGATCATTGCCGGTGTCGCCTATCTGTTCGTCTATGGCGCGCAGGGCCTGCTCGGGCCGTGGCTGGAAGCCTACGACATCAAGATCATGTTCGCGGTGCCCGCCATCGTGCTGGCGAGCCTGTTTGTCACTGCGCCGTTCGTCGCCCGCGAATTGATCCCGCTGATGATCGCGCAGGGCTCGGAGGAGGAGGAAGCCGCGGTAACGCTGGGTGCCGGCGGCTGGCGCATCCTGCGGCTGGTGACGCTGCCCAATGTCCGCTTCGCGCTTCTCTATGGCGCGGCGCTCTGCAATGCCCGGGTGATGGGCGAGTTCGGCGCCGTCTCGGTGGTCTCCGGCAACATACGCGGCCAGACCAACACCCTGCCGCTGCAGATCGAGTTGCTCTACCAGGACAACAACGCCGTCGCCGCCTTCGCGGTCGCGACGCTGCTGACGCTGGTGGCGCTGGTGACCCTCATCGCCAAGGCCATCATCGAGCGCATGGATGCGGCGCGGGCGAAGATTTCAGGCGGCGCGCGGCATTAATTCCCTCAACGTGCCGTCATCCCGGACGGCCGCAGGCCGATCCGGGATCGCGTGACGTTTGGAGGTCGACCAATACTTCCCTCTCCCCATTGGGGAGAGGTGGCCCGCGAAGCGGGTCGGTGAGGGGGAGCACGGTTGCGGAGCGTTGAAGACCCCTCACCCCAACCCTCTCCCCGACGGGGAGAGGGAGCGGCTCAGGCTGCTTCCAGTCTCTTCCAGACCAGCTCGGCCGCGGCGAGATCCTCGATCGCGGTGCCGACCGACTTGAACAGCGTGATCTCGTCCGGTGAGCCGCGCAGCGGCGCCTTGCCGGCGGCGAGCTCGAACAGGTCACCCTGCACATCTTCGGCGCGCAACAGCCCGTTGGCGATGGGGATGACGATGTCGCCACCTTCCTTCAGCGCGCCACCGCGGGTGTCGACAAAGATGCGCGACCGGCGGATCGCCTCGTCATCGGCCTCGCGCATGGTCGGGGTGAAGCCGCCCACTAGGTCGACATGCTGGCCGGGTTTCAGGAATCGGCCTTGCACCAGCGGCGCCGGCGACAGCGTCGCCGAGGTGACGATGTCGGCCCACCCGATCGCCTCCCCGCGATCGGACGTGGCGGACGCATCCAGCCCGTCGGCGCGCAGCTTGGCGGCCATCGCCTCGGCCCGCTCGATCGTGCGGTTCCACACCCGGATTTCCCGGATCGGGCGCACGCTGGCATGGGCGCGGGCCACATAGGGCGCCAGCGCCCCCGCACCGATGACGGCGAGCCTGGTCGAATCCGGCCGCGCGAGGTAGCGCGCGGCGAGCGCGGAGGCCGCCGCGGTCCGCCACAGTGTCAGCACGCGGGCATCGAGCACCGCGAGCGGCACGCCGGTGGCGCCGGAGTTCAGGATGTAAAGGCCATTGATGGTGTCGAGCCCGCGCGCCGCATTGCCGGGCGCGACGGTGACCAGCTTGGTCCCCTGGACATCCTGGTCGGTGCCCTCATTGGTCCAGGCCGGCATCAGCAGCAGCGTTGCGTCGCCGTCGGGCCGCGCCATGGTGTGATGATGGCGCACCGGCGTCACGATGGGGCGACGGAAGGCGGCTTCCAGCGCGTCGATCAGCGTCGGAAAGTCGAGCAGGCCGGCGATCTCGGCCCCGGAGACGAAGCGCATCGCCGGCTATGCCGCCGAGCGCCGGTCGGTCAGCGACGGCATATTGGCATTGTTTGCCGCCGGCAGGCCGGGACGCGTCGGTGCGGAGGCTGCGACGATGGCACGCAGTTCGCTGGCCTGCGCATTGGCGCGGCGCGCCTCGCGGCCGGCCTCGCGCGCGGCGCGCCGGAAGCGGCCCTGCTTCACCCACACCGCCGTGCCGCCGAGCAGCACGCCGAGGATCAGCGAGGCAAAGATGAGGACGAACAGCGGCACATGGACCGAAAGTGCGGCATCGCGCGCGAACGGATCGAGCACGAGGGAAACGTCGTGCCGGTTGGCCACGGCAAGGGCGATGAGGCCGAGCGAGACCGGGAGCACGATGAGGACCAGCAAGATCCGACGAAGCACGCTTAACTCCTGCAATTCCGACTCACGCGAGCCGCTTTCCAGACCAGGCTATTCGAGGTCCTCGCCATCATTGAGGCGCTCGCGCATTTCCTTGCCGGTCTTGAAATAGGGTACCGCCTTGCCGTCGACCGCGACATGGGCACCGGTACGCGGATTGCGGCCGGTGCGCGCCGGGCGCGCCTTCACCGAGAAAGCGCCGAAGCCACGCAGTTCGACACGGTCGCCCCGCGCCAGCGCCGCGACGATCTCGTCGAGGATAGCGTTGACGATATTCTCGACGTCGCGCTGGTAGAGATGCGGATTCGCTTCCGCGATCCGCTGGACCAGTTCAGACTTGATCATCGACGCCCCGCCCCCCTTGACGATCGGCTCGTCGTACAAAAAAACATCATATATTCGAGGCTTTTGACCTAACTAACCACCGGGGCGAGGGTGCCAGAGGGCCAGTAGACCGTCAAGGCGGGCCTGCCCCATCATGCTACCTGCGGTGTCGATGACGAGGCGAGAAAGCGTCTCAAAACCCATGGCCGTGAGCACCGAGGCCGCGGCACCACGCAACCAGCCGATTTCGTCGCCCGCCCGGCGGGTGCGCCAGTCCCGTATGGGAAGGTCCTCGGAGACGTCCTTGTTCTTGGCGAGCCAGGCGCGCGCCGTGCGCTCGTCGCCGATCTCGTCGATGAGCTTCATCGGCAGTGCCTGATGGGCGGTGAAGACGCGCCCGTCCGATGCGCTCGCCAGCGCGTCGCCGGAGATGTCGCGCCGCGTCGCCACCAGGCCCTTGAACCAGTCATAGCTGTCGACCACCAGCGCCTCGATCGCGGCGCGGGCTTCCGGGCTGGTCGGCGTGAAGCCGTTCGGCGCCGCCTTGAGCGGGCTCGACTTGATCTCCTCGACGCTGACGCCGACGGTCTTCAAGAGGTCGGTGAAGTTCGGATACTGGAACAGCACGCCGATCGAGCCGACCAGAGCGTTGCGCGGCGCGACGATATGCTCGGTCCCCAGCGCGGCGATATAGGCGCCGGAGGCGGCGAGCCCCTCGACCACGGCGACCACCGGCTTCTTCTCGTTGAGCCGGCGCAGTCCGTCATAGAGCGCCTCCGAGCCGGTGACGGTGCCGCCGGGGCTGTCGATGGTAACGATCACCGCCCGCGCGCCCGACTTGCCGATCTCGTCGAGCAGATCGAGCCGCTCGCGTTCGTTGCGGATCAGTCCGCCAATAGTGATGCGGGCGACATGGGCCGAAGATTTCGGCAGGAAATCATCGCCCGCCCACCACACGCCGAGGCCGGCAACGCCGCCGACCAGCACGAGGGCGGCAAGGCCCCGCCAGAAGGCGAGCTTGCGTCTCAGGCGCCGGCGATCGACAAGCTGGTCGATCTCGATCGGGCTGTTCGCGGGCGCCATGGCGGCCTCCATTGCAGATATACCGGGGGCAGTTAAGCCGGGCTTTGTGGCGGCGCAAGTGCGCACAAAGACGCCCAAGGGTCCTTTGGAGGGTGGCTCAGCCGTTGTGCTTGTCGAGGAAGGCCTCGATCGACAGCGTGCGGAAGTCCTCCAGCGCGGCGCGCAGGCGGGCATGATCCCAGTCCCACCAGCCGAGCGCCATCAACCGCTCGGCGATGGCATTGGGGAAGCGCTGGCGCACCGGCTTGCCCGGCACGCCGGCGATGATGGTGTAGGGCGGAACGTCCTTGGTCACCACGGCGCCGGCGGCGATCACCGCGCCGTCCCCGATGCGCCGGCCCGGCAGCACGATGGCGCCATGGCCGATCCACACATCGTGGCCGATGACGACGTCGTGCGCGCGGCGCCAGGCGAAGAAGCTTTCCTCGTCCTCGGCATCGTCGAAATAGGCCGAGGCGCGATAGGTGAAATGCGCCTGGCTGGCGCGCTCCATCGGATGATTGCCGGGATTGATCCGCGTCATCGCGGCGATGGAGGTGAACTTGCCGATGCGGGTGTACGCGATGTCGGAATCGTTCACCACGTAGGAATAGTCACCCAGCTCGACCTCGAGCAGCTGGGTGCGGGCGCCGACCTCGGTGTAGCGGCCGAGGCGGCAGCGCCTCACGTCCGCGGTCGGCTCGATGAAGGGCTCGACCCCGAGCTTTCCCATGCTTCACGCTCCGAACGGATAGCGGGCGATGAGGCGGAACGGGCCCTCATCCTGCCGGTAGAGCGCGATCTCCGAGACGATGAGCGAGCCGTCGGCGCCGCTCAGCGCGAAATGCTCGCGCAGCTCGGCCTCGGCGAGGCCGCGCATCTCCTCGTCGAGCGCGCCGGTCAGCGTCATGTGGAAACGGAAATCCTCGAGCACGTAGGGGTAGCCCCAGCGCACCAGATTGTCGCGCTGGCGTTCGCTGAGCGGGGCGCGCAGCCGGCGCTCGATCTCGGTCTCGCTCAACGGAGCGCGGAAATCGTCAAAGGCGGAGACGCAGCCCGCCGCCAGCCGGTCGAGTGCCGTGCAGGGCTGCACGGTCTTGAGCGCCAGGAAGCGGCCGATCGCGGTTACCGCCATGCCGGCGCAGGCGAAGCGGGCGCGCTCTTGCGCAAAGCGCGCGCAGGCGGCGTCGAGTTCCTTGACGGTGCGGCCGGGCACTAGACGGAATGGCGCCTTCAGCGTGCCGTGGAAGCCGTATTTGCGCGGCTCGGCGGTGATGCTCCGCCAGGTCTCGGCATCGAAGCGGCGGAGCGCGGGCGGCGATGACGCTTCGCCGGTCTCGACGTCGAGGCCGAGCACGGAGCAGCCGAAGCGCCACAGCGCGCTCGCCGCCGGCGGCGCGAAATAGACCGCATAGCGCGGCTCGCTGGCACTCATCAGGAGACGCGCCGCCCGCTCAGCGTGACCTCGCGCACCACGGCGGTGCCGTCGAGGTCGTGGAAGCGCACCAGGTCGGCGCGCAGGCCCGGCTCCAGCCGGCCGCGATCGGCAAGGCCGGCGAGTGCGGCGGGATGCGCGGTGACCAGCGCCAGCGCCGCGGGAAGGGTAAGGCCGGGCGAGGTGACGCCGGAACCGCGGGTCAGGGCCAGTGCCGCCTGCAAAAGGCTAGCCGGCACATAATCGGAGGCGAGGGTGTCGAGCAGGCCTTCGCCGGCCAGCTCGCGCATCGAGACGCCGCCGGAATGCGAGCCGCCGCGCACCACGTTCGGAGCGCCGCCCACCGTGGCGAGACCAGCGTGTTTGGCGGCACGCGCGGCCTCGACCGTGGTTGGGAATTCCGAGATGGTGCAGCCGGCGGTCACCGCCTCGGTGACGTGCTCGGGCGTGGTGTCGTCATGGCTCGCCAGCACGATGTGGGAATCGGCGAACAGCGCGACCATGCGGTCGAAATTGCCGGCCACCGCGGCGCGGCCGCGCTCGATGCGGTCCTGCACCTCGCGGTCGAGATCGGCGCCGCCCTTGCCGATGCCGGAGAGATAGATCTTGAGGTGCTCGACATTGCGCCATTGCCGGGCGCCGGGCGTGTGGTCCATCAGTGAGGCGATGCCGAGCGTGGCGCGGCTGAACGCGGTATCGACCAGTTCGGATAGCGCCGGGTCGGTCAATTCGCAGCGAAGATGGATGCGGTGGTCGACGCGGAACAGCGGCCGGCCCTGCTCCACGGCGTCGAGCATCACCTCATAGAGGGCGCGGCGATCGGCCTTGGACTGGTCGAAGCCGCCGGCGCAGATGGCGTCGAACACCGTGGTGATACCGGAGGCGGCGACCTGCGCGTCATGGGCCAGCGCGGCGGCGCGGGCATCCGGCCAGATCACCTTGGGCCGCGGCACGAAATGGCCTTCGAGAGCATCGGTATGCAGGTCGACCAGGCCGGGCGCCAGGTAGGCGCCCTCGCAATCCACCGCCTGGGCGAGATGCGAGCGGCCTTCGTCCACGGCGCGGATGATCCCGCCATCATGGACCAGCGTGCCCTCGACGACGGTGTCGGAGAGCACCAGTCGGGCATTGGTGAGGATGGTTTCCATCGGCGCGGCGTCTCGCATGTTCGTGTGACCGTTCGATGAAAAGCCCGGCCGCAGCTTTGCCATAGCCGAGCCATGGTTGGGCTGTGGCAAGGCTAGAGCCCGGCTGCGCCGCCATCGGCACGCGGGTCATGCGCGCCTTCTACACCGCCCCGCGGATGGATCACCACCGCCCCGGCATGGCCCATGGTATCGGAGAACGGCTCGTTCAAAACTTCGACATCGTGGCCGACGCGGGCGAGATCGTCGACCAGCGCCGAATCGAAGCGCGGTTCGAGCCGCAGGCTGACCACGTCCGAGCCCCAGGTCCGGCCAAGCACCCAGCGCGGCCGCTCGATCGCCTCGCCGAGCGGCACGCCGAACCTGGCATAGCGGGTGAGGACAGCGGCATTGGTCTGCGGCTGGCCCTCGCCGCCCATGCAGCCGAAGGCGACGACGCGCCCGTCCTTCAGCTCCGCCATGCAGGGATTGAGGGTATGGAACGGCCGCCGGCCGGGCTCCAGCGGATTGGCCGCAGCCGGGTCCAGCGAGAAGCTGGAGCCGCGATTCTGCATCAGGATGCCGGTCGAGGGCAGCACCACACCCGAGCCGAACTCCCAGAAGATCGACTGGATATAGGAGACGGCGAGCCCGCTCTTGTCCGCCGCGCCCAGCCAGATGGTGTCGCCGCGCCTGGCCGGCTGCGGCCATGGCAGCGCGCGACGCATGTCGATGCGCGAGGCCTCGCGCTCCAGCGCCTCGGGAGCGAGGAAGGCCATCGGGTCGTGCTTCAGCCGGTCATGGTCGGTGACCACCTTGTCGCGCACCAGGAAGGCGCGCTTGATCGCCTCGATCAGGCCATGGATGTGGCCGAAGCTCTCGGCGTGGTTGACGCCGAGCTTGTCGAAAATGCCGAGGATCATCAGCGTCGCCAGCCCCTGGGTCGGCGGCGGCGAGGACCACACCCGCATGTCCGAGAGCTTCACCACCAGCGGCTCGCGCTTCACCGCGCGATAGGCTTCGAGATCGGCGCGGGTGACCGGGCTGTCGAGGCGCTCGAGATCGGCGGCGATCTCGCGGCCGACATCGCCGCGGTAATAATCGTCCAGCCCGGCACGGGCCAGCTGTTCCAGCGTCTCGGCGAGGCGCGGGAAACGCTGGATGGTGCCGGCCTCAGGCGCCTTGCCGTCATTCAGGAAGGTCTCGGCGAAACCTGGCACGTCCTTCAATTCCGCGAGCTTGTCGGTCGTCAGTTGCTGCTGCGAGCGCGACACCGGCGCACCGTTGCGGGCGTGATGGATCGCCGGCTCCAGCATGCGGCTCGCCGGCAGGCGGCCGCCGAAGGCCTTCGCGGCCTCCATGGCGAGCGCCCATCCCGCCACTTGCCCGGGCACGGTGAGCGCGGCGAGCGGCCCGCGTGTCGGAATGGTATCGTAGCCGGCATCAAGATAGCGCTGGCGGGTCGCCCTGGCACCCGCATAGCCGCAGGCTTCGATGTAATGCACCCGGCCTGAGGGCTCGCGGATCAGCCAGAAGCCGTCGCCGCCCATATGCGTCATGTGCGGATAGACGACGGGGATGGTCATCGCCGCGGCGAGCGCCGCCTCTATGGCGTTGCCGCCTTCCTCCAACACCGCGCGGCCAGCTTCGACGGCGAGGGCATGCGGGGCCGCCACGACGCCGGTTCCGGCGCGAAAACTCTCTTGAGCCAAGGCGGCATTCCTCAAGGTAAGACAGGCCGGCTTGACCCGCAGGGCGCGGCATAGCAGTTTGCGCGCCACGATTTAAGCCGAGACAGAGAATGATGAGCAGTCCCGTCACCCGCACCAGGCGCATCCGCTGGGACCATGTCACCACGGTCGTCAGCGCCGCGATCCTGTTGGGCGCCGAACTGATCGGCGCTGGCCTTGCTGCCGGATGGGCGCTTGCCGCCCTGTTCGAGGCGAGTTGGGAATGGGAG
Organism: Starkeya sp. ORNL1; assembly: GCF_012971745.1. NCBI lineage: Bacteria > Pseudomonadati > Pseudomonadota > Alphaproteobacteria > Hyphomicrobiales > Xanthobacteraceae > Starkeya > Starkeya sp. ORNL1. The sequence goes on along the minus strand of NZ_CP048834.1, from coordinate 3,727,532 downwards.
CTCGCCTTCGAAGGCGTGTTCGCCGCGCTCGCCGTCTATGGCATCTACCGCTTCGTGGTGCGCGCCAAGCAGGTCGAGCCCTTCACCGAAGCCTGAGCTGCGTCGCGGCATCCGCGACATCAGCATTTGTGAAAATAGCGATAGGTGTCCGGCGCGCGCATCCAGATGAAGTCGTGCGTCAGCCCGCCATGCTGCGCGATCCACGCCTTGATGTCCGGCGCGTAGCCTTGCTCCAGCGTCGCGGTGGCTTGGGGCTTGTTGGCGAGGTGGAAGCCGAAACTGGCTTGCGGCGTCACTCAGATCTTCTGCCGCGCAATGTGCCCGAGCAACACCGTGCAGGCCGACTGGCACGGCCCGATGATGCGCACATCCACGCCGCGCGTGGCATAAGCCGCCCAGCGCGCATCATAGGCCATGACGCTGCCGCCATGATTGTCGCTGACGTCGATGGTCTCGGCCCACGCCGGGATGGCGGCGAGGGCGAGAAGCGAAGCGAGAAGGATTGTGATCTTGCGCATTGTGTGTCCCCCCAATGGGGCGCGCATTGAAATCCCGCCGCTTGGTAGCGTCCACACACATGGCGGATAGCTGCCTCAGCGGCAGCGCATCGGCTGCAGGGCTAAAATTTGAGAACGGCGCATGACAACCAGCGAGGTCAATCGGCTTACCGCACTGATTGAGGCAGCTTTCGCTCATCGGAAAATGCCGCCATGGGTCTTGTATCACCTGATGCCCTGGCACGACGGCGACGATGATGAGGCGTTGGCATTCACCGGAACGACGTGGCGCGAGGTGACCGTTGAGCATTGGAGAGAGCGTACGGTGGCTCCGTACTTTTTCAACGGCCAGGCGTTCTGCTATTATCTACCAAGTTTGCTTACACTGAGCCTGCAGGAGCCATATCCATATCTTTTGGCATTCGGGAGCGTTCTCTTTTTGCTTCAGCGGTCTGATCCGAACCTGTGGGACGATTATTTCCTAGGGAATATCGGGCAGTTGACCCACGCGGAGATCGCGGCGTTCCAGGCGCTTCTGGTCCACCTGTCGGGCTGCGGACTCGAGGTTCAGGCTGATCTCGACCGTGCGTTCACCACTCTCGAATTGCTCAAAAGACGAGCCAAATCCTGAGCCGGGGCGTGTTTCGCCGGTCACGAAATCCGGCGGTATGCAAAATTCCCCGAAACCTTCTTGCATATGAAGGTGATTAGTCCTACATCACGCCTTGCCCAATATTCGCACGTGCCTGTGGTCGCGTGCCGATCGGCGGAAGTCCGGACAAGAGGCCGGAAAGTCGCCAGAGAAGATCGGTAGCCGGAGGCGAAACCGGCGCACCTCGCTCTCAGCGGGGAACGTGACTTGAAGCAACGACGTAGCGGGCTTTTTTGGTCTCTGCCGACCCTCCAAAGGTCGTCGAAACTGAAGAGGCACTACTTCTTGCCGGGCGTGCGGAAAGGGTAACTCCCAATCCAAGCGAAGGCGACGATCGAACGAGAGCGCTCTCCACACGCGCTCACGAACGTATCGCTGCCACGGCTCCTATCAGCCAGTCGCAAGACTGGCAGGGCGGATGCGAACTCTCGCCACGAACGCGGCCCTATGGCGTCGCGGGCGGGTGATTGCATCCATGGGTCGAAGCTTCGGGTCTGTGGGAGAACGCCATGACCGACCGTATTCGCGAATTCCTTCGCAACCGACGTGAGGATGGTCCTTGCGTCGTCGTCGATCTGGACGTTGTCCGTTCCAATTATTCCGCGCTGGCGCATGCGCTGCCGGACACCCGCGTGTTCTATGCCGTGAAGGCGAACCCGGCGCCGGAAGTTCTGTCGCTGCTTGCCGAGCTCGGCTCGTGCTTCGACTGCGCGTCGGTCGCCGAGATCGAGATGGCGATGGCCGCCGGCGCGAGCCCGGACCGCATCTCCTTCGGCAACACCATCAAGAAGGAGCGCGACATCGAGCGCGCCTTCCGGCTGGGCGTTCGCCTGTTCTCCGTCGACTGCAAGGCTGAGGTCGAGAAGATCGCCCGCGTCGCTCATGGCGCCAAGATCTTCTGCCGCATCCTGTGCGACGGCGCCGGCGCCGAGTGGCCGCTGTCCCGCAAGTTCGGCTGCGTGCCCGAAATGGCCGCGGACGTGCTGGAGCATGGCCATCGCCTGGGCCTGCATGCCTATGGCATCTCGTTCCATGTCGGTTCGCAGCAGAAGAATGTCGAAGCGTGGGATTCGGCGCTCGCCTCCGCCTCGGCGATCTTCCGCGAGTGCGCCGAGCGCGGCATCCAGCTCTCGCTCGTCAATCTCGGCGGCGGCTTCCCGGCTCGCTACCTGCAGGACGTGCCGGCGGCCGAAGCCTATGGCGAGGCGATCTTCCGCGCGCTCAGCCGGCACTTCGGCAACGCGATCCCGGACACCATCATCGAGCCGGGCCGCGGCATGGTTGGCGCGGCGGGCGTGATCGAGGCCGAGGTCGTGCTGATCTCGAAGAAGTCCGAGGATGACCCGGTGCGCTGGGTCTATCTCGACATCGGCAAGTTCGGCGGCCTCGCCGAGACCATGGAAGAGGCGATCCGTTACCCGATCCGCACCCCGCGGGACGGCGACGACGTGGAGCCCTGCGTGCTCGCCGGCCCGACCTGCGACAGCGCCGACGTCATGTACGAGAAGACCCCGGTAATGCTGCCGGTGTCCCTCGCCATCGGCGACAAGTTGCTGATCGAGGCCACCGGCGCCTACACCACCACCTATTCGGCGGTGGCGTTCAACGGCTTCGACCCGCTCCGATCCTATGTGATCTGAGCGGCGGACGGCTCCCTCCCCTCCCTCATGGCCGGGAATTGACCCGGCCGACTGGCGCGCCACGGCGCGATCCGGCCCCTCGGGACGACACCCGGGGATGAGGGAGAAGGGCGGGGACCAGTGGCCGCATGGACTTCCACAATTCCCTTTCCTCTTTTTCCCGCACTGCGGGTTTTTGAGGCCGCCATGGACTTCGCTCGCACCACCCCCGCCATCACCCTCGAGACCAGCGCCGACGTCGCCCAGCGCGAGACGCTGCTCGACCTCGCCTTCGGCCGCGCCGCGCGCTTCGCCAAGACCTCGGAGCGTCTGCGCGAAGGTCGTTTGCCGGCTGATGGCTTGTCCCTTGCCGCGCACGGCCCCGATGGCCGTCTGGTCGGCACGGTGCGGCTGTGGCACGTGACGGCCGGCCCGGCGCGTCCGGCGCTGCTGCTCGGCCCGCTGGCGGTGCACCCGTGGTTCCGCGACCGCGGCCTCGGCAAGGCGTTCATGACGACCGCGATCAACGAGGCCGCGCGCCTCGGCCATGGCGCCATCATGCTGGTTGGCGACGCGCCCTATTATGAGCGCTTCGGCTTCTCCACCGGGCTCACCGAAGGCCTGTGGATGCCCGGCGCCTTCGAGCGCAGCCGCTTCCTCGGGCTGGAGCTGAAGCCTGGTGCGCTTGCCGGCGCCCGCGGCCTCGTCAGCCCGACCGGCGGCGAGATCGCCGCGCCGAGCCTCCCGGAGTTGATCGCCCGCGAGGCCGCGTCGGAGTTCCGCCGCTCGGCGTGACCCCACCCGGCGGTTGCCGTCACAATCGTGCATGCTCTGATCGCGAAAGCTCTTCAGCTTTCGCGGGACATGCGTGCGGCGGCCGCCACCATGCCGGCGAGGCCCTCGGTCATGGGTTCCTGCGTGAGCGTGTCGGGATCGAACCATCCCACCGCCTGCGCTTCCGGACCGATTGCGGCCTCGCCGGCGCGCCATTCTGCCGCGTGGCAGACCACGACGAAATGCGTGGTCAGGTTGCCGTCGGCGTCGCGATGGATGATGTCCAGCGCGCCGGCGACGCCGATGATCGCGCATGCGACGCCGACCTCCTCCATCACCTCGCGGGCCGCAGCGTCGGCGAGCGCCTCCCCCGGTTCGACCCGCCCGCCGGGCAGGGTCCACAGCCCGCGGCCGAGCTTGGCGCCGCGCTGCGCCAGCAGCACCTTGCCGTCGCGAAACACGGCGGCGCTGACGGCGAGAACCGGACGAATGGTGGGACGGATTGGGGAGGTCGGCATTCGAGGTCGCTCCGGTGAATCGGCGCTTCAATCTAGTCGGTAGCGCCGCCCGCGTGATGCCGCAATCGAGGCTAGGCTGCCTTCATTGAGCTGGAGGATGGCATGGCGTCGATACGGAACGGATTCGCGGGCGCGGGCGCTGTCGCGGCGATCGCGGCCATCGCGCTTTCCCCGGCGTTTGCCGCCGGCCCGCAGCCGGTGCCGCGCAACCAGGCACCGCCGCTGCGCCCGGCTCCCGGCCCGTGCCACAGCTACGGCGCGGGCTATGTGCGGATCGAAGGCTCGGACACCTGCATCAAGACCGGCGCCTCGGTAACGACCGATGCGTACAGCGCCGGCAGCTCGTCAAGCGTGTCCGGCAGCGCCATCGCCCCGGCGCTGCGGTCGAAGTGAAACACCCTTCGCGTCTACACATGTCGTCATCCCGGCCGCAGCCCACGGGTCTTGCCTTTGGCAAGCCCGAGGACAGGCTCCGCGGAGAGCTGGGATCGCTGCCCGATGTTTGCGCGATCCAGGATACGGCCTGACGGCCGTTCCGGGATGACGTCTGGGGGATTAACGCCCGAACGTCGCGAAATAGCGGTCCAGTATGCCGCGATAGACGCGGGTGACGGCGCGCAGCTCCTCGACCGGCACCGCCTCGTCGGTCTGGTGCATGCTGCTACCGACCAGGCCGAACTCGATCACCGGGCAATAATCCTTGATGAAGCGCGCGTCCGAGGTGCCGCCGGTGGTGGAGAGCTCGGGCTTGCGCCCGGTCGCGGCCTCGATCGCGGCGGTCACCAGATCGACGAACTCGCCCGGCGCGGTCAGGAAGCTGTCGCTGGAGCGCTCGACGAAATCGACCGACCAATGCACCTCATTGCCGGCCGCGGTGCGCAGCCGGCGCTCGATCTCCGCCCTTAGCGTGGCCGGCATCCACAGCGCGTTGAAGCGGACATTGAAGCGCGCGATGGCCTCCGCCGGGATGACGTTGTAGGCCGGATTGCCGACATCCACAGTCACCACTTCCAGGTTCGAGGCCTGGAAATGTGCGGTGCCTGCATCGAGCGGGTCGGCCATCAGCGCACTCAGCAGCCGCACCATGCCGCGGATCGGGTTCTCCGCGAGGTGGGGATAGCCGACATGGCCCTGCTTGCCGTGCACGGTGAGCGTGCCGGACAGCGAGCCGCGCCGACCGATCTTCACCATGTCGCCGAGCGCCGCGCGGCTTGAGGGCTCGCCGAGCACGCAATGGTCGATGCGCTCGTCGCGGTCGGCGAGCCAGCGCAGCAGCTTCTCGGTACCGTTGATCGCCGGTCCTTCCTCGTCACCGGTGATGAGGAAGGAGATCGAGCCCGGCAATTCTTCGCCCTGCTCGGCGGCGAAATAGAGCGCCGCCGCGGCCATGGCAGCCACGCCGCCCTTCATGTCGACCGCACCACGACCATGCAGCCGGCCGTCCTGGAGCGCGCCCTCGAAGGGCGGGAAGCGCCAGCGCGTCTCATCACCCGGCGGCACCACGTCGGTATGGCCGGCGAAGCAGAAATTCGGCCCCTTGGTGCCGAACCGGGCATAGAGGTTCTCGACATCCGGCGTGTCGGGCGAGGTGAGCTTCACCCGATGCACCGAGAACCCGGCATTGCCCAGCAGGTCCGCCAGATAGGTCAGCGCGCCGCCTTCTTCCGGAGTGACCGAAGGGCAGCGGATCAAGGCACGGGCGATGTCGACGGGATCGGCCGCCATGGCGGACCTCCTCAGTCCCTCAGGAGATCGTTGATCGAGGTCTTGGAACGGGTCTGTTCGTCGACGCGCTTCACGATCACCGCGCAATAAAGCGAGGGACCGGGGGTGCCGTCGGGCAGCGGCTTGCCGGGCAACGAACCGGGCACCACCACCGAATAGGCCGGCACCTCGCCGATGAAGACTTCGCCGGTGGCGCGATCGACGATCTTGGTGGTGGCGGAAATGAACACGCCCATGGAGAGCACCGCGCCGCGGCGCACGATCACGCCTTCGACCACTTCCGAGCGGGCGCCGACGAAGCAATCATCTTCGATGATCACCGGACCGGCCTGCAGCGGCTCCAGTACGCCGCCAATGCCGACGCCGCCGGACAGGTGCACATGCTTGCCGATCTGCGCGCAGCTGCCGACGGTGGCCCAGGTGTCGACCATGGTGCCCTCGCCGACATGGGCGCCGAGATTTACGAAGGACGGCATCAGCACCACGTTCGGCGCGATATAGGCCGAGCGGCGCACAATGGAGCCCGGCACGGCGCGGAAGCCGGCGGCACGAAACTCGCTCTCCCCCCAACCGGCAAACTTCGACGGCACCTTGTCCCACCAGTCGGCGCCACCAGGACCACCGGGAATCGCGCCCATGTCATTGAGGCGGAAGGAGAGCAGCACCGCCTTCTTGAGCCACTGATTGACGGTCCAGTTGCCGTCGCCATCCGGCTCGGCGACACGGACTTCGCCGGAATCGAGCAGGCGCAGCGCCTCGTTCACCGCATGGCGCACCGCGCCGCCGGTCTCGAAATTGATCTCGGCGCGCTTCTCGAACGCATCCTCGATGGTGGCCTGCAACTCGCTCGACATGGACGGCTTCTCCCGATTTCGGGACGGACTTGTCCGGAAGCAAAGGCTTTCTGTCAATCGCCGAGATCGGCGGAAACGCGCACCAGGAAGGCGGTCAGGTCATCGGTGACATGGTCGATATGGTGGGCGTCGCGGCCCTCATGCTCCCACGCCTCGCGGTCGGCTGGGCTGACGCCGAGGCCCGGCGGCACCACCAGCACAGTGCGCATGCCGAGATGCGCGGGCACTTCGAGGTTGCGGGCGAGGTCCTCGAACATGGCGGCGCGGCCGGCGTCGACGCCATGGGCCTTGAGGAAGCGCCGATAGGCCTCCTCGTGCGGCTTGGGATGGAATTCGGCCGCGACGATGTCGTGCACGTCGGCGAAATGCTCGGAAATGCCGAGCTTGGCCAGCACCGCATCGGCATGGGCGCGCGAACCGTTGGTGTAGACCAGCTTGCGGCCCGGCAGCGTGCCGATGGCGGCGCCGAGCGCGGGCGCCGGCTCCAGTTCGCTGAGGTCGATGGCATGGGCTTCGGCGAGGAAATCGTCCGGGTCCATGCCGTGCTCGATCATCAGCCCGCGCAACGAGGTGCCGTAGCGCCGGTAATAATCCTTCTGCAGCGCGAAGGCCTCGTCGAGCGAGAGTTTCAGGTAGCGGGAGATATAGGCGCGCATCCGCACATCGATCTGCCGCCACAGATCGAGGCCGGGCGGATAGAGCGTATTGTCGAGATCGAACACCCAGGTCTCGATATGGGCGAAGCCGGGCGGGGAGGCGGGGGCTGATGAGGACATGCGGCTCTTCTAGGCTTTCCAGCTCGGGCCGTCATCCCGGAACGGCCGTCAGGTCGTATCCGGGATCGCGAAAACGTTCTTCACCTTCGTGCGATCCCGGCTCTTCGGCCGGGATGACGCTACGTGGAGGCGGGGTCAAGGAGTGAACCGCACGGTCGCCCCGCCCGCCTTCGACAGCGCCACCGGGGCGAAGCCGGTCTCATCGAAGCCGCGCGCCTTGCAGTCGGCATGGTCGCGGATCTCGAAGCGATTGGCGCGGGTGCACAGCATCTTGTCCCCGGCCCAGACCAGCGGCGTGCCATCCGGCTTCTTGACCGGCGCGCCGTGGCCGTCGACCGCGGCGCCATGACTGAACAGCTTGCCGGGACGGTCCTCGTCCTGATCGGGGCGCAGGCAGCGACCGGGATCGATCCGCCACCAGCCGCTGGCGACGATGCCGGCCTTCTCCTCGCGGGCAATCGCGGCCATCACCGCGTATGGCGTGTCGTTACACCAGGTCAGGCCGGTGCCTTCGCCGGCGCGCAGCGCGTCGAGCATGCGGGTGGTCAGCCCGCTCTCGGCCGCCTGCGGGCCGAGCTTGCGATCGTCGAGGAACGCGGCGAGCGCGGCTTCGGTCTTGGCCCCGGTGGTGCCGTCGATCGGGCCGGGATCATAGCCGAGCAGATCGAGCAGCCGCTGCACCGCGGCGAGGCGGGCCTGCTCGTCGCTGTATTCGGCTTTCTCGGCGAGGTGCAGGGCAAGCTCGTCGCCGTCGCCGCTCGGCTTCACCTCGGTGAAGGGCAGGCTGGTCTGACCCTCGCCGGTGCACGCCTCCGCCTGCGTGACGAGAAAGTCGCCGGTGCCGGTGCAGAGCGGCACGCCATCGGTCCCGGTCATGGCGACCGAGCCATAGAGCGGCAATGCGCGGGCATGGAGATAGAGATGGTCGGCCGAAACCTCGCCGCGCAGCACGGTCCGGCAGGAACCGGGCTCGATCTGGAACCAGCCGCGCGTCGCCTTCACCCCGCTCTGCTCGATGCCGAGCGCGGCCTCCGCGACGTAGGAGGTGTGGTTGCAGATGGCGAGGTCGGCGGAGGCGGGGGAGGCGACCGCAACGAAGGCAAAAGTGGCGAGCATCACTGCCGTCAAGCGGCGCCAAAAGCCCTCTCCCTGAGGGAGAGGGTTGGGTGAGGGGTTCGGGCTTACACGTTGAACGTGGTCCCCCTCACCCCACCCCTCTCCCGTCAAAGTCGGATGTATCCGACTTTGACCTCTTGGAGTGCTGAACTCGGCAACAGCCGAGTTCAGTCGGGGAGAGGGGGCAAGGTCAGGCTCAACGCCGGATGAGGGTGCCGGCGCCATGGTCGGTGAGCAGCTCCAGCAGCACCGCGTGCGGCACCTTGCCGTCGAGGATGACGACGCCTTCGACACCCTGCTCCAGCGCATAGATGCAGGTCTCGAGCTTCGGGATCATGCCGCCCGAGACGGTGCCGTCGGCGATCAGCCGGCGCGCCTCGGTGATGGTCAGCTCGGGGATGAGCTGCTTGTTCTTGTCGAGTACGCCCGGCACGTCGGTGAGCAGCAGCAGGCGCTTTGCCCCGAGCGCGCCGGCAATGGCGCCGGCAAAGGTATCGGCGTTCACATTGAAGGTGCCGCCTCCCTCGCCGGTGGCGACCGGGGCCAGCACCGGGATCAGCTCGCGGCCGAGGATCTGGTCAAGCACCGTGGTGTCGACCTTGGACGGCTCGCCGACGAAGCCGAGATCGACCACCCGCTCGATATTGGAGTCCGGGTCGATCACCGATCGCGTCGCCTTGGTGGCGACCACCATGTTGCCGTCCTTGCCGGACAGGCCCAGCGCCTTGCCGCCGGCCTCATTGATGAAGCCGACCAGCGCCTTGTTGATGGAGCCGGCCAGCACCATCTCGACGATCTCGACGGTGGCCTTGTCGGTGACGCGCAGGCCGGCAGCGAATTCGGACTTGATGCCGAGCTTTTCCAGCATCTTGCCGATCTGCGGGCCGCCGCCATGGACCACCACCGGGTTCACGCCGGACTGCTCGAGCAGCACGATGTCCTTGGCGAAATCGCGCGCCACATGCTCGTCGCCCATGGCGTGGCCGCCATATTTCACCACGACGATGGTGTCGTCATAACGCTGCATGTGCGGCAGCGCCTGCACCAGCACGCGCGCCTGGGCGTGGACGTCGGTGATCTCGGCTTCAGATCTCGGCGATTCGGTCATGTAGCGATCCGTTGGCGGGCCGACGAAACCGCCGGGCAGGGCCCTTCTAGAGCATGATGCCGAAAAGTGGGAAGCGGTTTTCGGACGACATCATGCTCCAGCTTTATTGACGAGATCACGCTTGTAAGCGTGATCTTGCCGATTTGCATGACCCTTCTCAATCGCCGCTTCTATCCGGCGTCGCGCGATCCGTGGCATAAGCCCGGGCCATGAGCGTGACCCCGCAGTCCGGCGCGACCCCGCACCTCGCCGCCCGCTTCGTCGAAGGCTCGATGATGCGCCACGTCGCCGTGATGGCGGCCACCGGCTCCATCGGGCTGATCGCGGTCTTCGTCGTCGACCTGCTGAACCTGTTCTACATCTCGCTGCTCGGCGAGGCGGAACTGGCGGCCGCCATCGGCTATGCCGGCACGCTGATGTTCTTCACCACCGCTGTCGGCATCGGCGTGATGATCGCCGGCTCCGCCGTGGTCTCGCGTGCCATCGGCGCCGGGCGGCAGGAGGATGGGCGGCGGCTCTCCACCTCCGCCATCATCTATATGGTGCTCGCCACCGCTGCGATGTCGGTGCTCGCCATCGCCGTGCTCGGTCCGCTGCTGCGGCTGCTCGGCGCCAGCGGGCGCACGCTGGAGATCGCGCATGATTTCCTGCTGGTGGTGCTGCCCTCGACGCCGCTGCTCGGCATCGGCATGGCGGCATCCGGCGTGCTGCGCGCCATTGGCGATGCCCGCCGCTCGATGTGGGTGACGCTCGGCGGCGGGCTTGTTACCGCGGTGCTCGATCCGCTGCTGATCCTCGGGCTGGGCATGGGTGTCGAGGGTGCCGCCATCGTCTCGGTGGTTTCGCGCTGCGTCATGGCGGCCTACGGGCTCTATGCGGTGGTGCGCATCCATGACCTCGCCGCCCGCCCGAGCTTGAAGGCATTCCTCGGTGACATCCGCCCGCTTTCCGCCATCGCGGTGCCGGCGATCCTGACCAATGTCGCCACCCCGGTCGGCAACGCCTACATCACCTTCGCGCTGGCGACCCATGGCGATACCGCGGTCGCCGCCTGGGCGGTGATCGGCCGGGTGATCCCGGTCGCCTTCGGGCCGCTGTTCGCGCTGACCGGCGCCATCGGGCCGATCATCGGCCAGAATGTCGGCGCCGGCCGCTTCGAGCGGGTGCGCATGGCGCTGATGGACAGCCTGAAGCTCACGCTCATCTATGTCGGCACCATGTGGGCAGTGCTGGCGCTCGCTCGCCACCTCATCGCGCAGTCCTTTGGCCTGTCGGGCGAAGGCGTCGACCTCGTCGCCTTCTTCTGTCTGTTCGCGGCGGGCAGCTTCATCTTCCTGGGTGCGTTGTTCGTGGCCAATGCGGCGTTCAACAATCTCGGCGCGCCGCTGCTCTCCACCGTGTTCAACTGGGGCCGCGCTACGCTCGGCACCATCCCCTTCGTCTGGCTCGGCGGGCGGATGGCCGGGGCAGAGGGCGTGCTGGCCGGGCAGGCGCTCGGGGCGGTCGCCTTCGGCGTACTGGCGCTCATCTTCGCCTTCCGGCTGGTCGGGCGGCTGGCCAGCGGCTATCGCCCGCCGCCCTGCGAGCCGGTGGTGGCCGGCACCGAACTTCCCGCGCTTTCCCGCGCGGAAGACGCCACTGCCATCGAGCCGTAACAGGATTCGTGACCAATCAAGGCGTTCGGCGTAATGTTCGCGCAGCCGGACGCAGATCCGCCGGGAATGGCCCATCAGGCGAGGAACGCCATGAACTATCTCCAGGACATTCTGGCCCAGGCCCAGCAGGGCCAGGCGATCGACAATCTTGCCCGCAGCTACGGCATCTCATCCGAACAGGCGCAGCAGGCGGTAGAGGCCGTGCTGCCGGCCTTTGCCGTTGGCCTGCAACGCAGCACGCAGACGCCGCAGAACTTTGCCGAGCTGCTCGGCACGATGTCGCGCAATCCCTATGGGCAGGCGTTCAGCGATCCCTCCGCCGGCTTCGGCGAGGATACCCGCGTGCAGGGCAATGACGCGCTCGCCGCCATGTTCGGCTCGCCGGATGTCAGCCGCGCCGTGGCGGTGCAGGCTTCCGCGGCGAGCGGCATCAGCTCGGCGCTGCTGAAGCAGATGCTGCCCGCCATCGCCGCTCTGGTGCTTGGCGGCCTGATGAAAGGCGGCTCCGGCGGAACCGCAAACGCCGGGGCTGGCGGCGGCGGCCTTGGTGGCGGGCTCGGTGACCTGCTCGGCGGCATCCTGGGCGGCGGTGCTGCCGGTGCCGGCACACAGGCCCCGCAGCAGCGTCCGTCCGGCTCGGGCAATCCGCTGGAAGATCTGCTCGGCGGCATTCTCGGCGGCGGCGCCGGTAATGCAGGTGGCGGCACGCAGGCGCCGCAGCAGCGTCCGTCCGGCTCGGGCAATCCGCTCGAAGACCTGCTCGGTGGCATTCTTGGCGGTGGTGCCGGTGGCGGTGCGGGCAGTGGAACGCAGATGCCGCAGCAGCGGCCGTCCGGTTCGGGCAATCCGCTCGACGATCTGCTTGGCGGTATTCTCGGCGGCGGTGCCCCGCAGCAGCGCGGCGCCGGTCCCGACCAGGATGCCGGCCCCGATCCGTTCGGCAGGGGCCAGGCGCCGTCTCCCGGTCAGGCCCGCCCGGGCGCCGGCAATGATCCGCTGGGCGACCTGCTCGGCGGCATATTGGGCGGCATGTTCGGTGGCGGCGGTCCCGGTGGTGGTGCCGGTGGCCCGGCTCAAGGCGGCGGCAGCGCCGGCGGCGGCACCGCGCAGGATCCGCGCCTGCAGCAGTTCCAGGACATATTCGACCAGTTCACCGACAAGAATCCGCGGCGCTAGGTCCAACACCCTCGGGCTTGCAATGGTCGCCGCGTGAACGACATCTCCCGCGAGCATCTGGCGTCGCGATTGCGAGCGGTCGCGGCGCGGGATCAGGCGGCCTTGCGCGAGGTGTATGAACTTACCTCGGCGAAGCTTTTCGGCGTGTGCCTGCGTATCTTGGCCACGCGCGAGGAGGCCGAGGACGTGTTGCAGGAAGTCTATGTGAACGTGTGGAACCGGGCGGCGAGCTTCGATCCCGCCCGCTCCAGCCCGATCACCTGGCTCGCCGCGATCGCCCGCAACAAGGCGATCGACCGCCTGCGCGCGCTTGGCCCCCGTGCCGCCGATCGGCCGCTTCCGGAAGATGACAGCATCGCCGACGGGGCGATGGATGCGTTGTCCCGGCTCGAGGATAGCGAGCAGCACCAGCGCCTGCGCGCCTGCCTCGACGACCTGGAGCCGCGCACCAGGAGCGCCATCGTCGAGGCCTTCTATGGCGGCGAGACCTATGATGCACTGGCGCAGCGCGGCAATGTGCCGTTGAGCACCATGAAGACCTGGATACGCCGCGGCCTGATCGCACTTCGGGGGTGTCTGGACCGATGAGCGATCTTCCCCCGCGCCCCCCGCCTGACGACGGCAACGAGGACATGCTCGCCGCCGAGTATGCGCTCGGCGTGCTCGATACCGATGCGCGCCGGCGCGCCGAACAGTTGCTGCGCGAGCATCCCGGCTTCGCCCGTGCGGTTGCGGTTTGGCAGGAACGTCTCGGGCCGCTCGCGGACACCATCGAGCCGGTGCCGCCACCGAGCCATGTCTGGTCGCGCATCGCGGCGCAGACCCGCCGGAACCGTGCCGTTCGCGCCACGCGACAGGAGGCCGGCAGCGATTTCTGGCGCTGGCTGAGCTATGGCTCGTTGGCGCTGGCCGCCGCCAGCCTCGCCGCGGCGATCTTCTTCGCCTATCCGCGCGGGCCGACGCCAGTTCAGGTCGCCGCCTTGTCGTCGCAGGACGGCCGCTCGCACTTCACCGCGGTCATCGATGTCGCGGGTAGCGAAGCGACACTGGTGCCGCAATCGGCGTGGACCGCGCCCGGCCGTGTTCCCGAGCTCTGGCTGGTGCCGGCGAGCGGCGCCCCGGTCTCCATCGGCGTGTTCGATCCCGCGCAGACGCGCCGGATCGCGGTGCCGCGCTCGGTCATCGACGCTATTCGCGCAGATAGCACGCTCGCAATCTCGGTCGAGCCGCCCGGCGGCTCGCCGACCGGCCAGCCGACCGGGCCGGTCATTGCCGCCGGCAAGGTCCAGATTCTCTAGTTCTGGGAAAAATCGGCGGCCCTGCGTCTTTCGCCGAAACCCTCCGTATCTCCCCGTGACCATGCATCGTCGCATGGCCTGCAACAGGGAGACGTTCGATGAAGATGTCGATCTCGAAGCTCATGGTTTCCGCCGCCATCGCAGGCACCCTCATTGTCGCGCCGGCTTTTGCCGCGACCTCGGTGATCGTCGGCGGCGCGCCGATGATGTCGAACATGAAGATCCCGGAGAATGCCTCGAAGGCCCAGAACCTGACCACGCTCGTCGCTGCCGTCAAAGCCGCCGGCCTCGTCGACACCCTCAACGGCAAGGGTCCGTTCACCGTGTTCGCGCCGACCAATGCGGCGTTCGACAAGCTGCCGGCAGGCACCGTCGACAAGCTGGTGCAGCCCGACATGAAGAAGCAGCTGACCCACATCCTGACCTATCACGTGGTGGCGGGCCGGCTGACGGCGGCGGACCTCAAGGCCGATGCGATGAAGCATGGCGGCACCGCCAAGCTGAAGACCGTCGCCGGTGATACGCTCACCGTCGAGGAGAAGATGGGCAAGTGGGTGGTGGTGGACGAGGGCGGCCACACCGCCATCATCCAGACCGCCGACGTGCTGCAGTCGAACGGCGTGGTCCATGTCATCGACACCGTGCTGATGCCGACCATGTAGTTGAGTCAGAGCAGCCCGAGACCACCCAGCGCACCGCCCAGCGCGAGCATCCATAGGGGATTGATCCGGGTGACGGACAGCGTGACGGCGGCCACCACCGTCACCGCTACCGCCACCCAGCTGCGCGCGGCGGCTTCCGCCAGCAGGAAGCCGCCCGCCGTGATCAGCCCGACGGTGAGCGGCACCAGGCCCGCCTGCACGACGCGGCGCCAGCGGGCATGGCGGAAGCGGTGCCATACGCCGCCGGCAAAATAGGCGAGCACGCAGGTTGGCACGCACATCGCCAGCGTCGTCGCTGCCGCGCCGGCAGCACCGGCGACGTGCCAGCCGATCAGCGTCACCACCAATATGTTCGGGCCAGGGGCCGCCTGCGCGATGGCGAAGGTCTGCGCGAACTGCGCATCGGTCATCCAGCCGGCGACCTCGACCACTTGCCGGTGCATCTCCGGCAGCACCGCATTGGCGCCGCCAACCGCCAGCAGCGACAGCAGCAGGAAATGCAAAGCGAGCGAGCCGACGGGATTGCTGTCCGGGCTCACGGCCAGATCCTCATGGCCAGATCCTCACGGCAACGCCCTCCAGGCCAGCACCACCGAGAGTGGCGCCAGCACCAGCATCACCCAGGGCAGCGGAAAGCCGATCAGCGCCACGCCGGCGAAGGCGGCGAGCGTGATCCCCCAGGTGCGCAGCGTCGGATGGCGCCACATCGGCTCGGCGATGCGCACCACCATGGAGATGATCAGCCCGGCCGCGGCCGCCGCGAAGCCGGCGACCACGCCGCCCAGCGCTTTCACATCGGCGTAGTAGTTGAAGACGATGCCAAGGATGATGACCATGATCGCCGGCACCAGGGTCAGGCCGAGCACCGCCGAGATCGATCCCGCCGGCCCCCGGAAGCGGCTGCCCAGCACCACGGCGAAATTGGTGATGTTCGGTCCGGGCAGGAACTGCGACAGCGACAGCAGCTCGATGAACTCTTCCTCGTTGATCCATTTGTAGCGCTCGACCATCGCGCGGCGGGTGATCGGCAGCACACCGCCGAACGCGATCACGCCAATGGAGAGGAAGCCGACGAACAGCTCGGCGAGGCCAGGATCTGGCCGGTCCGGCTGCGGCGGCTTGGGTTGCGGAGCTGTCATGGAGCGCGAGGCTGGCCGGTCGGGAAGGCGGGAGGAGACAGGCCCCTATAGATCACAGGTGCGTGCTTGGGAACGTGCCTGGCGCGAAGAGGTGCGCGGCACTTTTGGCATGACGGATGGGGCGTTTATGATGCGGGGATGACCGATACCGTGCTCATCATCCCGCTCGACGGCCGCCAGTCGGACGCCGCCCGCGCCATCCAGCGCGGGGCCATGCGCTATCTCGCGGCGTTGGGGCTGTTCGGGGTGTCCGAGCTCTCGCTCGCCTCGGGCCGGCGTGCCGACATCACCGCCATCGATGCCAAGGGCGAGATCTGGATCATCGAGATCAAGTCCTCGGTGATCGATTTCCGCACCGACCGCAAATGGCACGAGTACCGCCAGCATTGCGACCGGCTGTTCTTCGCGGTGGCGCCGGATTTCCCGGTGGAGATATTGCCGGAGGACACCGGCCTGCTGCTCGCCGATGCCTTCGGCGCCGCGCTGATACGCGAGGCGCCGCGCCATCCGCTCCCCGCCCACGTGCGCCGGGCGATGACGCTGCACCTCGCCCGCACCGCGTCGTTGCGCCTGCAGGCGGCCATGGATCCCGAGAGCCTGCTGCCACGCGATCTCTGACAGGGAAAAGCCGAAGCTGCAGTCGGTCTCTCCCTCTCCCCGTTGGGGAGAGGGCTGGGGTGAGGGGTCTTCGCCGCTCCGCAATGGTGCGCCCCCTCACCCCACCGGGGAGAGGGAAATAACGAGTCGGCCTCTTTGAGAGGGTCGATCTCCGACGGGGAAAAGCCGGGTGCGCGGCTTGAGCCGGGCCTCCGTCTCTGCCAGCGTCCCGCCCATGGACGCCTCGCTCAAATCGCCGCTCGCGGACGTCTCGGCCCCGGCCGAGCGCGTCACGCCGATGATGGCCCAGTATCTCGAGATCAAGACCGCCAATCCGGACAGCCTGCTGTTCTACCGGATGGGCGATTTCTATGAATTGTTCTTCGAGGATGCCGAACGGGCGTCCCGCACCCTCGGCATCGTGCTCACCAAGCGCGGCAAGCACCAGGGCGAGGACATCAAGATGTGCGGCGTGCCGGTGGAGCGCGCCGAGGAATATCTGCACAAGCTGATCGCCGCCGGCCACCGTGTCGCGGTGTGCGAGCAGTTGGAAGACCCCGCCGAGGCGAAGAAGCGCGGCGGAAAAAGCGTGGTGCGCCGCGACGTCACGCGCCTCGTTACGCCCGGCACCCTCACCGAGGACGCGCTGCTGGACGCTCGGCGCGAGAACGTGCTGGCGGCGCTAGCCCGGCTACGCGGCAGCGAGCCGGACGGAGCCGTCTATGCGCTGGCCTTCGCCGATATCTCCACCGGCTCGTTCCGCGTGCTGGAAACCGACGCAAGGCGGCTTGCCGCCGATCTCGCGCGCATCGAGCCGGCGGAATTGCTGGTCGCCGACCAGCTCTATGACGATCCCGACCTCCGCGAATTGTGGCGCAGCCTGCCGGCAGTGACGCCGCTGCCTAAGGAGAGCTTCGACGGGGCGGGCGCCGAGCGGCGGCTCTCCGGCTTCTTCGAGGTGGCGACGCTCGACGCCTTCGGCAGCTTCTCGCGCCCGGAGCTGGTCGCGGCCGCCGCCGTGGTCGCCTATGTCGAGCGCACCCAGCTCGGCCATCGCCCGCCTTTGGTGCCACCGGTGCGCGAGGCCGGTGCTGACATCATGGTGATCGACGCCGCAACGCGGGTGAACCTCGAGATCCTGCGCACCACCACCGGCGAGCGCACCGGCAGCCTGATCGCCAGCATCGACCGCACCGCGACCTCGGCGGGCGCGCGCCTGCTCGGCCGCCGCCTCGCCGAGCCGCTGACCGCCCCGGCGCTGATCGACCGCCGGCTCGATGCCGTCGCCCATCTGGTCGAGAATGCCGAATTGCGGGCACGCCTGCGCGGACATCTCGCCGGCGCGCCGGACCTCTCCCGTGCGCTCACCCGCATCGTGCTCGGCCGCGCCGGGCCGCGCGATCTCGCCGCCATTGGCCGCGGCCTCAAGGAAGGCACAGAGGTCGCCCGCCTGATCCGCATTGCCGCCTCTCCGGAAGAATTGGAGATGGCGGCTGCGGCACTGGCGGCGGTCGATGATGCATTGCCGGCTCTGCTTGGCTCCGCGCTCGCCGACGAGCTCCCTGCCTATCGCCGCGACGGCGGCTTCGTGCGGACCGGCTTCGATGCCGATCTCGACGCCACCCGCGCGCTGCGCGACGAAAGCCGGCGCGTGGTGGCGGCGCTGGAGCGGCGCTATGTCGAGGAGACCGGCGTCCGCACCTTGAAGATCCGGCACAATGCCGTGCTCGGCTATTTCGTCGAGGTCTCGGCGGCAAATGCCGACCGGCTGCGCGAGCCGCCTTTTGCTTCCATCTTCGTGCATCGCCAGACCATGGCGGGCGCGATGCGCTTCACCAGCGTCGAGCTCGGCGAGCTGGAGGCCAGGATCGCCAGCGCCGGCGAGCGCTCGCTCGCTCTGGAGCAGGCGATCTTCGATCGGCTGGCGGCCGAGGTGACCAATGCCGGCATGAGCATCCGCACTGCGGCCGAAGCGCTGGCTGCGATCGATGTCGCCGCCGGGCTGGCGACGCTGGCGATCGAGCAGAATTATGTGCGCCCGGAGATTGATGGCGGGCTCGCCTTTGCCATCGACGGTGGCCGCCATCCGGTGGTCGAGCAGGCGCTGCGCCGCGACGGCGGCCCGTTCGTCGCCAATGATTGCAACCTGTCGCCTCCGGAGCGGGAAAAAGCCGGTCGCATCTGGCTGGTCACTGGCCCGAACATGGCGGGTAAATCGACCTTCCTGCGCCAGAACGCGCTGATAGCCATCCTCGCCCAGGCCGGCAGCTTCGTGCCGGCACGCGCCGCCAGGCTCGGCGTGGTCGACCGGCTGTTCTCCCGCGTCGGCGCGGCGGACGATCTCGCGCGCGGGCGCTCGACCTTCATGGTGGAGATGGTCGAGACCGCCGCCATCCTCAACCAGGCGACCGAGCGCTCGCTGGTCATACTGGACGAGATCGGCCGCGGCACCGCGACTTTTGACGGCCTCTCCATCGCCTGGGCCAGCCTCGAGCATCTGCACGAGACGAACCGCTGCCGGGGGCTGTTCGCCACGCATTTCCACGAGCTGACCGCGCTGTCGCAGCGCTGCCGGCGCCTCGTCAACGCGACGGTGAAGGTGAAGGAGTGGGAAGGCGAGGTGATCTTCCTGCACGAAGTCGTGCCGGGCGCCGCCGACCGCTCCTACGGCATCCAGGTGGCGAAGCTCGCCGGCCTGCCGGCCCCAGTGGTGGAGCGGGCGAAGGCGGTGCTGGCCGAGCTGGAATCCACCGAGCGCAGCGCGCCTACCCGGCGCATCCTCGACGACCTGCCGCTGTTCGCGGCCTTGAGCCGTCCCGCGCCGGCACCGGCAAAGGCCGATCCGGCGGCGGAGGCGGTGAAGACGGCGCTGGCGGAGATCGATCCCGACGAGATGACGCCGCGCGAGGCGCTGGAGGCGCTCTATCGGCTGAAGGCGGCGGCGCGGGGCGGGTAAGAGATCAACACTTAAGAGGTCATCCCGGCCGAAGCGGAGCTGAGCGCCGGGATTGTTCGCCATTTTGGGTGCCGGCTAAGAGGCGCACCCGGACTTCATTCGCGATCCCGGATATGGCCTGCGGCCATTCCGGGATGACGGCTTCAAGTGGACCGGATGCGGCTCACACCCGCGCGGCGCGGGCGTGGGTGCGGCGACGGTCCTGCACCGGCTGATAGGCGATGCGGGAGTGGTAGGCGCAATAGGGCAGGCCGATCTTGGTGTGGCTGCCGCAATAGAAGAAATCCGGCTTGCCGGGATCGCCCACCGGCCAGCGGCAGGTGAACTCGGTAAGGTCGAGAATGGTGCAGCGGTCGGCCATCGGAATGACGTTGGCGACCGGATCCGGCAGGTCTTCCGGCTCCTGCTCGATCACCGGGTGATACACCGGGGCGAGCGCGGTATTGCCGTGGACCATCGGACGCGGGCGCGCTTCGGTGACCGGGCGGGGCTTGCGCGGGCGGGGCGCAGGCGAGGAAACCGTCTTGGCGCGGCCCGACAGGCCGAGGCGGTGCACCTTGCCGATTACCGCGTTGCGGGTGATGGAGCCGAGCTCAGCCGCAATCTGGCTTGCCGAAAGTCCCTCAGCCCAAAGCTTTTTCAGGAGTTCGACGCGCTCGTCGGTCCAGTTCATCATGTGCCTCCTTCGTGTTCGAGGCGGAATCCCTCACCCGCGCCAAATCGGTGACCCGACTGGCTCAACGCCGCCAACGCTACAGGGAGATATCCGCCGCACGAGATGTCGTATCTGACGAGACGGAGGCTACAATAGGAGCGGACTCCCGGCGAGATGCGTTCCCTATGAAAGCACCGTTTTCCCCAATTGAGAGTCCCCGCTGCAACACTTCGATGCTACCGCCGTACCATGGCTGAATCCGTTACCGCGCGATGCGCGCGACGCGGCGGTTGACCCGCCGGGCCGATCCGATAAAATTCCGGCCATAAGGGTGCCGCCCCCAGCAAGGGCGGCACGTTTCGTTTTGGACCCAGCAATGCCTCATCGAGGCAGTCGCGCCGGAAAGACCGGAGGGGAATGTGATCGACCCCATCCTGCCGACCTATAATCGGATTGACCTCGTGTTCGAGCGCGGCGAAGGCGCCTGGCTCATCACGGAGGACGGCGAGCGATATCTCGACTTCACCGCCGGCATCGCGGTGAACGTGCTCGGCCATGCGCACCCCTATCTGGTGGCGGCGCTCACCGAACAGGCCGGCAAGCTCTGGCACACCTCGAACCTGTTCCGCATGGAAGGCGGCGAGAAGCTGGCCAGGCGGCTGATCGCGGCCACCTTCGCCGACACCATGTTCTTCACCAATTCGGGCGCCGAGGCGCTGGAATGCGCGATCAAGATGGCGCGCAAGTACCAGTACGCCAACGGCCAGCCCGAGCGTAACCGCATCATCACCTTCGAGGGCGCCTTCCACGGCCGCACGCTGGCGACCATCGCCGCCGGCGGCAATGCGAAGTATCTGGAGGGCTTCGGCCCGGCGATGCCCGGCTTCGATCAGGTGCCGTTCGGCGACCTGGAGGCGGTGAAGGCCGCCATCACGCCGGAGACCGGCGCCATCCTGATCGAGCCGGTGCAGGGCGAAGGCGGCGTGCGTGGCGCGTCCTGGCAGTTCCTGCGCGATTTGCGCGCGCTCTGCGACGAGCACGGCCTGCTGCTGGTACTCGACGAGGTGCAGTGCGGCGTCGGGCGCACCGGCAAGCTGTTCGCCTATGAGTGGGCCGGCATCGAGCCGGACATCATGGCGGTCGCCAAGGGCATTGGTGGCGGCTTCCCGGTCGGCGCCTGCCTCGCCACCGAAGAGGCGGCCAAGGGCATGACCGCCGGCACCCATGGCTCGACCTATGGCGGCAACCCGCTCGCCATGAGCGTCGCCAACGCCGTGCTCGACGTCGTGCTGGAAGACGGTTTCCTCGACAAGGTGCTGGCCACCGCCTCGCGGCTGCGCCAGCGCCTCGCCGAGCTGAAGGACCGCCACCCGGCGGTGATCGCCGAAGTGCGCGGCGAGGGCCTGCTGCTCGGCCTGCGCACGCTGGTGCCGAACATGGAGCTGGTCGCCGCCATGCGCGAGGAGCACATGCTGGTGCCGTCCGCGGCCGACAATGTGGTCCGCCTCTTGCCTCCCCTGAACATCGGCGAGGCCGAGATCGAGGCGGCGTTCACCCGCATCGACGCTGCCTGCGCGAAGATCGAAGCCGGATTGAAGGCGGACGCCGTGAAGGGGGCCGCGGCATGAATGATATGGGTAACGGCAATGGCGGCGGCGGAGCCCACGGGCTCCGGCACTTCCTCGATATCGACCAGGTGTCGTCGGGCGAACTGCGTCATCTGATCGACCTGTCGCGCGACCTCAAGAGCCGCCGCAAGGCGGTGGCGGCGGAGAAGCCGTTCGCCGGCAAGGTGCTGGCCATGGTGTTCGAGCAGCCCTCGACCCGCACCCGCATCTCCTTCGACGTGGCGATGCGCCAGCTCGGCGGCGAGACCATCATGCTCACCGGCGCCGAGATGCAGCTCGGCCGCGGCGAGACCATCGCCGACACCGCGCGGGTGCTCTCGCGCTATGTCGACGCCATCATGATCCGCATCCTCGATCACGATGCACTGGCCGAACTTGCCGCCAATGCCACCGTGCCGGTGATCAACGGCCTGACGCGGCTCTCGCATCCGTGCCAGATCATGGCCGACGTCATGACCTTCGAGGAGCACAAGGGGCCGATCCGGGGGCGCACCGTCGCCTGGACCGGTGATTCCAACAATGTGCTGGCCTCCTGGATCCACGCCGCGCAGCGCTTCGACTTCGCGCTCAACGTTGCCACCCCGCCGGAGCTGGCGCCGCGCGCACCGCTGATCGACTGGGTGCGCCGCAGCGGCGCGCGGGTGACATTCGGCGCCGATGCGGAAGCGGCGGTCGAAGGCGTGGATTGCGTCGTCACCGACACCTGGGTGTCGATGGGCGACGAGGAGGCCGAGCGCCGCCACAATCTCTTGAAGCCGTATCAGGTTAACGGCGCTTTGATGAAGCGCGCGGCGCCCGGCGCCATCTTCATGCATTGCCTGCCCGCCCATCGCGGCGAGGAAGTCACCGACGAGGTGATGGACGGCCCGCAATCGGTGGTGTTCGACGAGGCGGAGAACCGGCTGCACGCGCAGAAGGGCATCCTCGCCTGGTGTCTGGAGAATGCGGGGGCCTAGATGGTCCCATCGATTGCCGTCATCCCCGGCCTTGTGCCGGGGATCTCGATGCGAAAGGCGCAGGATTACTGACGCGCCGGCGGAATCGAGATGGCCGGGACAAGCCCGGCCATGACGTTATGACGGATCGCAGGGGCTGTGCAGGCAGCCCTCGCGCATCGCAATTGGCGCAC
This sequence comes from Starkeya sp. ORNL1, assembly GCF_012971745.1. Classification (NCBI taxonomy): domain Bacteria; kingdom Pseudomonadati; phylum Pseudomonadota; class Alphaproteobacteria; order Hyphomicrobiales; family Xanthobacteraceae; genus Starkeya; species Starkeya sp. ORNL1. The sequence goes on along the minus strand of NZ_CP048834.1, from coordinate 3,704,998 downwards.
CTATATGGGCGGGCGACATGACATCACAGACCTCCCCCGCCCGCTCGCCCCGTCCCGACGTTGTCGATGACCGGGTGACGCCCTTCCACGTGGACGCGCTCGACGTGCGCGGCCGCATCGTACGGCTCGGGCCCTCGCTCGACGCTGTGCTGGCCCATCACAAATACCCGCCGGCGGTGAAGCGCCTGCTCGGCGAGGCGGTGGCGCTGACTGTGCTGCTCGGCTCGACGCTGAAGATCGACGGCCGCTTCATTCTGCAGACCCGCACCGACGGGCCCGTGGATTTGCTTGTGGTCGATTTCACCGCGCCCTCCAGCGTGCGCGCCTATGCCCGCTTCGATGCCGAGCAATTGGCGGCGCTGCCCGAGCGCACTGACAGCGGCGCGCTGCTCGGCCGCGGCCATCTCGCCATGACCATCGACCAGGGCGTCCAGCTCAATCGCTACCAGGGCGTCGTGGCGCTGGAGGGCGGTGGGCTGGAGGAAGCCGCGCACCAGTATTTCCGCCAGTCCGAGCAGATCCCGACCAAGGTCCGACTTGCGGTCGCCGAGGAGGTGCATGCCGGCGGTGCCGCCTCCTCCTGGCGGGCTGGCGGCTTGATGGTGCAGTTCCTGCCGACCGAGGGCGGGCGCATCCGCACCGTCGATCTCGATCCTGGCGACGCCCCGGAAGGCACCGAACTGCCCGAGGTCACCGAGGACGACGCCTGGATGGAGGCGCAGTCGCTGGTCGGCACCGTCGAGGATGTCGAGCTGGTCGACGTCGATCTCTCCAGCGAGCGGCTGCTCTACCGGCTGTTCCACGAGCGCGGCGTGCGGGTCTTCGAGCCCGAGCCGATGGAAGCCCGCTGCTCCTGCTCGCGCGAGCGCGTCATGAACGTGCTGGCAAGCTTCCCGCAGGAAGAGCGTGCCGAACTGGTCGAGGACGGCAAGGTCACCGTCACCTGCGAGTTCTGCGGGCGCGGGTACGAGTTCAAGGCTGAAGAGGTTGTGGGGGCAAACTAGCCCTCGCACTCCACAATCACGCCCTTCAGGAACCGCTCGCACGCCCGCAGCTGCGCCACGTCGATGAACTCGTCCGGCTTGTGGGCCTGGTCGATCGAGCCGGGGCCGCACACCACGGTGGGTATGCCCTGCGCCTGGAAGTGGCCGCCTTCTGTGCCGTAGGCGACCGTGTAGGTCTGGTTCTGGCCGGCCAGCCGCAAGGCGAGTGTCTCTGCTTCCGAGCCGGGCTCGGGGGCGAGCGGGGGGACCTTGTAGGTGAAGTCGGTGACGATGGAGGCCTCCGGCGCCGTGGCGCGCAGTTTCGGCAATACGGTCGCGTTGGCGAAAGCCATGAAGCGCGCCACCAGCGCGTCCTCGTCGAAGCCGGGCAGGCCGCGCACGTTCCAGCGCACCTTGCATTCGCGCGGCACGATGTTGCTCGCCGTGCCACCGTCGATCATCACCACCTGCACCGTGGAACTTGCCGGGCTGAAGCGGCCGGACGGGTCTCCGAGCTCGATCAGCTCGGCGCGGTAGCGGTCCAGTTCGCCGATCAGCTCGGCCGCGGCGAAGATGGCGTTGGCGCCGAGTTGCGGCATGGAGGAATGCGCCTCGCGGCCGGTCACCGTGGTGACGTAGCCGATGCCGGACTTGTGGGCGTCGACCACCTTCATCAGGGTCGGCTCGCCGACGATGCAGGCTCTCGGCTTCGGCAGGTCGACGCCGAGCCGCCGCACCGCGGGCACCACGCCGGTGCAGCCGAGTTCCTCGTCATAGGAGACGATAAGGTGGAGCGGGGTGGCGAGTTTTGCCGCCACCATGTCCGGCACCAGAGCGAGGCAGGCGGCGACGAAGCCCTTCATGTCGCAGGAGCCGCGGCCGTAGAGCCGCTCGCCCTTCGGCGTCAAAGTGAAGGGATCGGTGGTCCAGGGCTGGCCGTCGACCGGCACCACGTCGGAATGGCCTGAGAGGCAGATACCTGAACGATCGGACGGACCGATGGTGGCGAACAGGCTGGCCTTGTTGCCTTCCTCGTTCGGGATCAGCGTGCTGGCGACGCCGTACGCCTCCAGATAGTCGCGCACAAAGCCGATCAGCGGCAGGTTCGAATTGCGGCTGGTGGTGTCGAAGGCGACCAGATGCGCCAGGATTTCCTCGGTGCTGGTGCGAGCTTCGAGCATGAACATTCCCCTCTAGAGAGGAACACCATAAGGGCACGCCGAGGCTCGTCCAGCGCTCCTTTCAGCGCACCCAGAAACGCGGCAGGAACAGCACCAGCACGGTGAAGAGTTCGAGGCGCCCGAGCAACATGCCGAAGGACAGCAGCCAGATCACATGGTCCGGCAGCGCCGAGAAGTTCATTGCGGGCCCGATCACCTGGCCGATCCCCGGACCGACATTGGCGACTGCGGTGACGGCCGCGGAGAACGAGGTAGCGAGGTCGAAGCCGAGCGCGTTCACCGCGATGCCGATCGCCATGAAGCAGGTGAGATAGAGGAAGACGAAGGAAAGCACCGACGTCACCACCTCGTCGGAAATCGGCGCGCCGCCATAGCGCACCGGGAACACGCCGCGCGGATAGACGATCCGCTTCATGTGCTGCACCAGCGCCGAGCCGACAATGGCGAGGCGGAAGGTTTTCAGGCCGCCGGCGGTGGAGCCGGTGCAGGCGCCGAGGAACAGCAGGATGAAATAGAGCGCGTCGGTCGGTGGGCCCCAATTCGTATAGTCGACCGTGACGAAGCCGGTGGTCGACATGATGGAGACGACATTGAACAGCGCCCAGCGCAGCGCCGTCTCGCCATGAGCGATGCCGCCGCGTACCTCCTCGAAAAAGCCGATGAAGGTGAAGGCGGCGACCAGGCAGAAGAACAGCCGGACCTCGGTATTGGCGACGAGGCGCGAGAAATCGCCTGCCAGTACGCGGACATAGAGCACGAAGGGCAGCGAGCCGGCGAGCATGAAGACGATCGCCGCATAGTCCACCGCCGCACTCTTGAAATAGCCGAGCGAGGCGTCGTGGGTGGAGAAGCCGCCGGTCGAGATGGTCGACATGGCGTGCGCTACCGCATCGAACGCGCTCATGCCGCAGAACATGTAGGTGATGGCGCAGAGCAGCGAGAGCACGAGATAGGTGCCGAGTATGCTCTTGGCCATCTGCGCGGCGCGCGGCAGCAGCTTCTCCGACTTTTCTGAGGATTCCGAGCGGAACAGCTGCATGCCACCGACCTGCAGCATCGGCAGGAAGGCGATGGCGAGCACGATGATCCCGATGCCGCCATACCAGTGCAGGAAGGCGCGCCAGATCAGCACGCCGGGCGGGCGGGTGTCGAGGTTCGAGACCACGGTGGCGCCGGTGGTGGTGAGCCCGCTCATCGCCTCGAAATAGGCGTCGGTGAAAGTGAGGTGGGTCTGCGCCCACATGAAGGGGATGGCGGCAAAGCCCGAGAGCACCACCCAGCTCAGCGTGGTGAGCAGGAAGGCCTGGCGCAAATCGAGTTTTTCCACCGCGCCGGAGCGCCCGGAGAGCCAGAGCGACAGCCCGACGAAGACGGTGACGGCGGCCGAGCCAACATAGACGATGAAGTCCGGCTGCCCGGCGACGAGGTCGACCAGCGCCGGTATCATCATCGTGGTGCCGAGAATGGCGAGCAGGACGCCGAGCACGGCGGCGATCGGGCGGAGATCGATCACGGTCTGTCCGGCATCGCGCGTTCGGCTACGGGGTTCTCGGCAAAAAGGGGCTGGCGAGAGGCGGCTGGGGAAGTGTGCGGCGACCATAGCCGCTTCGCTTCTGGCGCGGAAGGGAGCGGCGGCCTCTCCGGCCGCGTCATCCCATTCTGGTCGTCAGCCCGGACGACGCGAAGCGTCGAGCCGGGATCGCAGGAAGGTGAAGAGCGTTTGCGCGATCCCGGCTCGGCCTGCGGCCGTCCGGGCTGACGGCTAGGTGACGGCAAGCTCTTTCAGTTCAGCGTCCGCGTCGCGTCCGGCAGGTCGAGCGAGAAAGCGGGCACCTCGGCGGAGAAGATCTCGCCGCCCTCGGTCACCAGCGAATAGGAGCCTTCCATGATGCCGGTCGAGGTCGGCAGCGGCACGCCGCTGGTATATTCGAAATGCGCGCCGGGCGGCAGGATCGGCTGCTCGCCGACCACGCCGGCGCCGCGCACCTCCTGCACCCGGCCGAGCGCATCGGTGATCAGCCAGTGCCGGCTCTTGAGCTGCACCGTCTCGGCGCCGAGATTCACGATCTCGACCGTATAGGCCCAGAAATACTGGCTGCGATCGGGATCCGAACGCTCCGGCGCGAAGCGCGGCGTGACGGTTACCTGAACGCCTCTGGTGGTCGCCCGATACATGCCGCCTCCTGCACTCGCCGCCGCCTCGGCAGTGAAGGGCTTTTGCGCGGCGAGGGCAAGGCGGCGAATCCCCACGGCGATTTGCACGCGGTCAAAATCCCCCACGCCGTCATGGCCGGCCTTGTGCCGGCCATCTCGGTTCCCGATGCGCTGTCCGGAATCGAGATCCCCGGGACGAGCCCGGGGATGACGGTTGTGAGGGACGTATAGGCTGCCTTCACACCGCCTTGAGCGCGCCGGCGAGGTCTTCCGCAAGGTCCTCGACATGCTCCAGCCCGACCGAGAGCCGCACCATGCCGTCGGTGATCCCCATCTCGGCTCGTGCATCCGGGGTGAAGCGCTGGTGGGTCGTGGTCGCCGGGTGGGTGACCAGGCTCTTGGCGTCGCCGAGATTGTTGGAGATGCGAGCAATGCGCAGCGCGTTGAGGAAACGGAACGCGCCGGCCTTGCCACCCTCCACCTCGAAGGTCACCAGCGTGCCGCCGCCCAGCATCTGCTTGCGGGCGAGCGCCGATTGTGGGTGATCGTCGCGGAACGGGTAGATCACCTTGGTGATCTTGGCCGCGACGGCCAGCCGGTCGGCGAGGTTGGCCGCGCTTGCCTGCGAACGTTCGATCCGCAGCGGCAGCGTCTCCAACCCCTTCAGCATCACCCAGGCATTGAAGGGCGATACTGAAGGACCGGTCTGGCGCAGGAAGGTCTGCAAATGGTCGGTGAGGAATTGCTGTGAGCACAGCACCGCGCCGGCGAGGCAGCGGCCCTGGCCGTCAATGTGCTTGGTCGCGGAATAGACCACGATGTCGGCGCCGAGCGTCAGCGGGCTCTGCAGCATCGGGGTAGCGAACACATTATCGACGATCAGCTTCGCGCCGGCCGCCTTCGAGATCGCGGCGACGCCGGCAATGTCGATGATCTCCAGCGTCGGATTGGTCGGGCTCTCCAGGAAGAACACCTTGGTCTCCGGCCGCACCGCCGCCTGCCAGGACGCGAGATCGGTGCCGTCGACCAGTGTCGAGGCGACGCCGAAGCGCGGCAGCAGCTCCTCGACCACATAGCGGCAGGAGCCGAACAGCGCGCGCGCCGCCACTACATGGTCGCCGGCCTTGAGCTGGCAGAGCAGCGCGGCGGTCACCGCCGCCATGCCGGAGGCGGTGGCGCGGGCCACCTCGGCGCCTTCCAGCAGCGCGAGGCGGGTCTCGAACATCGAGACCGTCGGATTGGAGTAGCGCGTATAGATGAAGCCGGGATCTTCGCCCTTGAAGCGCGCTTCCGCCTGCTCGGCGCTGTCATAGACATAGCCCTGCGTCAGGTACATCGCCTCCGCGGTCTCGCCATAGGGCGAGCGCAAGATGCCGCCATGGACCAGGCGGGTATCGGGACGCAGCGCGGCGATATCGGCGGGGGAAAGCTTCTCGGAATTGGACTCTGCGGTCATGGGCGGCTCCGGTGGGCGCATACAGGCCGGAGCTATCGCGCATGTGCTGCGCCGCCCCGACCTTTTAGCATCCTTGTTTAGCGTGGCGGCAAGCCGGTCGGCTCAAATTGACCACGTATGGCCGGGGATTACTCCCGGGCGCGCCTTGGCGTCAAGAGCCGCGTCCGTTAAACCGAACGACATTGGACGTTTAGGAGATCGGGCATGGCCGGGGCGATCCCCGAAGCGGTGCTGCCGCAGACGGGCGAGGGCATCTTGCCCGGTCATGCGATCGAGGCGCTCGCCGGACGCGGCGCGATCCGCACCGTGCGCCCGTTCGATGCCGACCAGGTGCAGCCGGCGAGCCTCGACCTGCGCCTCGGCGCCGTGGCCTGGCGCATCCGCGCCAGCTTCCTGCCCGGCCCCGGCGTGAGCGTTGCCCAGCGGCTGGACCAGCTTGCCTTGCATCAGCTCGATCTCAGCAAGGGCGAAGTGCTGGAGACTGGCTGCGTCTATCTGGTCGAGCTCCAGGAGGCGCTGGCGCTGACGCCCGATATCGCCGCCTCCGCCAATCCGAAAAGCTCCACCGGCCGGCTCGACATCTTCACCCGGGTGATTGCCGACCGTACCCGCGCCTTCGATGTCATACCGGCTGGCTATAATGGTCCGCTCTACCTTGAGATCAGCCCGCGCACCTTCCCGATCCTGGTGCGCGAGGGCTCGCGGCTGTCGCAGATTCGCTTCCGCCGCGGCGACGCCCGGCTCGACGAGGCCGCGCTCGGCGCACTGAACCGGCGCGAGCGGCTGGTCGATGGCGCGAGCGCCGACGTGTTGGGGGGCGGCATTGCGGTCAGCGTCGATCTCTCGGGCGACGGTTTCGGCGGCCTGCTCGGCTTCCGCGCCAAGCGCCATACCGGACTGATCGATGTCGACGCCCGCGCCGCCTGCGATGTCGAGGATTATTGGGAGCCGTTGGCGACACGCGGCCGGCGCGAACTCATCCTCGATCCCGATGCCTTCTACATCCTGGCTTCGAAGGAGGCGGTGCATGTGCCGCCCGACCATGCGGCGGAGATGGTGCCGTTCGACCCGCTGGTCGGCGAATTCCGGGTGCATTACGCCGGCTTCTTCGATCCCGGCTTCGGCCATGAGGCGGCCGGCGGGCGCGGCGCCCGCGCAGTGCTGGAGGTGCGCTCGCGCGAGGTGCCGTTCATCCTGGAGGACGGCCAGATCGTCGGGCGCCTGGTCTATGAGCGCATGCTGGAGCGCCCGCGCGTGCTCTATGGCGAGGGACTCGGCTCGAACTACCAGGCCCAGGGCCTGAAGCTTTCCAAGCATTTCAAGGCGTGGCGTTGACAGTTAAGTCCGTCATCCCGGCCGGAGGCGAAGCCGCAGAGCCGGGATCGCGTGACGGGAGTGCGCCCGGATTCCGCGGACGATCCCGGATCGGCCTCCGGCCGTCCGGGATGACGACCGGATTTAAGGTGTCAGTCTCGCCCCGGCCGCAGCACGGCCATGAGCCGGGTGCGCACGCCTTGCGGCAGCGCGAGATAGGTGGCCTTCACCAGCGGGCGCAGCATCTGGTCCCACAGATGGACCCGGGCGCGGCCCTTGAGGCTCACCGGCACTGCGTAATCCTGCACCTCGGTGACGCCGCTGGCCCAGGTCAGCTTGTACGGCATCACCGGCACCAGCAGGTCGACGGTTGAAAGCCCGCGGGCAAAGCCGGTCTCGATCACGTTCTTCAGATGCAGCTTGCCCGGGCTCTCCTCGCCCATGGTGAAGTCGCGGCTCGCCACGAAGGCGTAATAGCGCCCACCATGGACGAAACCCCATTGCTCGGCGATCGGCGTGCCATTGTGAGTGAGCGACATGGCGAGCAGTTCGAGGTCGCTATCCACCAGCGACAGGCAGAAATCGAGGAAGTTCTGGTCCTGGAAGGCGCGCGAGGTGAGCCCCTGGTCTTCCAGCCGCTGCGCCCGGCCGAGCACGGTGCGCCCGATCACGCCCATCGTTTCGATGTGGTTCGCTGCCACGCTGTGCTCCACCGGGCCGCTGCGCTCCAGCCGGTTGCGGGCGTTGCGCATGTTCTTGCGGGTCTTCGCCTTCACCGTGGCGTGGTATTCGGCGAAGTCCTCGAAGCTGGAGAGCGCAACGAACGGGGCGCCGGCACTCGCGCCGGTGCGCACATGGCGAGGTGGCAGGCCCTGGCGCAGCGCGCTGTCCTCGCGCACCTTGAGCAGCGAGACCACGTCGCAGCGCGCCTCGCGCACCGCCGCCGCCAGCATCTCGCGCACCGCTTCCGCCGGATCGACATCAGGCGCCAGCAGCACGTCGGAATATTGCTGGAAGCCGTCGCCGAGCGCGACCAGCAGCGTGCAGCCCTGCGCGCGCACCCGCTCCAGCGGCAGCACGCCCTTCAATTCGCCGTCGCGGCGCAGCGTGACGATGAAAGGGTCGAACCCGGTATCGCGCCGGCCTGAGAAATCGAACACCGCGCGGCACCAGCCGACGCTCTGGAACAGCACGGCGTGGGCGGAGCCTGCCTCAAGCGCAGCCCATTCCGGTGCGACCGCCTCGAACGCCTCGCGCGAACGCACGAGGCGTGCGGCCAACCGCGAGCCATCGGTGCGCGCGCCAGTGACGCTCGCGGGCGCGGAATGGAACTCGGCGGCGAAGCTCATCTCGGCGGTGCCTTACTTCACGAAGGCGTAGGAGGGGATGTCGCGGATGCTGTCGGGAAGGCCGGGCGCGACGCGGAAATCCACCTCGTAGCGCTTCTGCTTCTGCGGGTTCAGCGGCGAGAACTTCACCGCGCCGGCGAGCGCCAGCTTGCCGTAATAGCCCAGCCCTTCGGTGCCCTGCGACAGCGGCGCGGTGGTGCCGGTGACCTTGCGGATGATGCCATTGGCATAGTTCACCGCATAGGAGCGACGCAGCTCGTCGGTCCAGTGCTCGGTGGTGAAGGAGACATTCAGCACATTCTCGTTCACCACGCGGTGCGGGCCGTTGAGCGGCCAGTGCAGCATGGTGCCGGGGGTGAGCTCATAGATGGTGGCGAACTCGTCGAACCACGGTTCGAACGGCATGTCGGTCTCGCGCAGTTCGCCGAGGATCAGCCGCTCCAGAGCCGGCTGCGAGATGAAGGGTGCGCCCGCCGGATAGACATAGAGCTTCTTGGCGCCGCGCACTTGCCAGAGCGTCTGGCCGGGCACGTCGGAATGATACTTCACCGAGACGCCGGGCGAGGAGATCAGCAGTGTCAGCCGGCGCTTGTAGGTCTTGAGCCCCGGCACATGGGCCTCGAACTCGGCATAGATGTCGTCGACCAGCTTGCCGTAGGACGGGTCGAGCCGGTCGGGCGCGGTGAGGTTGATCCAGATATTGCCGTCGCGCACCGCGTCCAGCACCTCGCGGCCGGCAAGGTCCTTGATCTCGCCTTCGCGGCGCCGCGGCGGATTGCCGGGGGTCTTCTGGCTGTAATTGACGTGATAGGCATCGCGCGGCGCGCTCTCGATCAGGCGGGCGAGCGCGTCGTCGGTAAACAGCGGCGATTCCGCCAGCCGATGGTTGAGCTGTAGCGCATGCCGGCCGAACAGCTTGGCGTGATGGTCCTGCCAGTTGGTGATGATCGCGGCCACATCGGCCTCCCGTAACGTTCCAAGCCGTACGCTATACGATGTAGAGAATTTATCTCGAAATTCGAACTAAAGAAATGTTTAACGGAAATTTGACGGTTGCATGACCGCAGCCGGTATAATTTCACCGTTAGCCAGCCGGTGGATCGCGCCCCTCGACGAAAGCGCGGATCAGATGGTGGGCGATCGCCATCGGCACTGGCGCGACGAGGCCGTCCGGATGGGTGCGGGCGAGCATGAGCGCCGCCTCCTCGCGGCTGAACCAGCGGGCGCCTTCCAGCTCGTTGGCGTCGATGGTGATATCGCGCGAGAGCGCCTGCGCCTGCATGCCGATCATGATCGACATCGGGAACGGCCAGGGTTGGGAGGCGAGATAACGCACCGCGCCGGTCTCGATGGCAGCCTCTTCCTTGACTTCGCGACGCACCGCGGCCTCGAAGGTCTCGCCCGGCTCGACGAAGCCGGCGAGCGCCGACCACATGCCGGGCGCGAAGCGCGGCGAGCGGCCAAGCAGGCAATCGTCGCCATCGGTCACCAGCATGATGACCACCGGGTCGGTGCGCGGGAAATGCTGGGCGCCGCAATTCGGGCAATCGCGCCGCCAGCCGCCTTCACCGACCGCGAGCCGCTCGCCGCAATTCGAGCAGAAGGTGCGCCGTGCATGCCAGGCCAGCATCGCCTTGCCGGTGGCAAGCAGGCCGAGCTGGTCCGGCGGTATCAGGGCCTCCACTGCGAGGCTGCGCAGGTCGGTAAGCAGAAGGTCGTCGCGCTCAGTCAGTTGCGCGAGCGCCGCGGCATGCAGCGGCAAGGCGAAGCGCGGCGCGCCACCCGTCGCGAGGCCGAGCAGGCAGGCCTCGTCGGTGCGCCCGCCATAGCCGGCGGCAACCTCGAGGTCGAACAGCGCGTCGAGCGCGGAGTGCTTCGCAAGCACCATGGTGTCGCCGGCCATGAGGCAGGCTTTCGCCCCGGGGTGGCGCAGGAAGGCCGGGGTCTCGCCGCGCCGCTCGCTGGCGCGGTCGAGATCGAAGCCAGTATAGCCGAGGTGCGGCCAGTCACCGAGGGTGCCCGTTGCCATCACGCCAATCCGAAGCCGGCGCGCAGCCGGGTGATGAGGGTGTCGGCGGTGGCGGGGTCATAGGAGGCGGCGGCCCCAATGCCCCAGACCGGCTTCGGCCAGGCCGGATCGTCCTCGAAGCGGGCGATGACATGGACATGAAGCTGGCGCACGGCATTGCCCAGAGCGGCGACGTTCAGCTTGTAGGGCGAAGTCAGCTCGCGCAGCACGCGGGAAGCCTGCCGGATCTCGGCATTCATCGTCACCGCGTCGGCGTCGGAAAGGTCGACCAGGTCCGCGAGGCCGGCGCGCTTCGGCACCAGGATCAGCCACGGGAAGCGGGCGTCATCCATCAGCCGGACGGTGGAAAGCGTGAGCTCGCCGACCGCAAAGGTGTCGTCGTCGAGGCGGGGATCGAGGATGAAAGCGGGGTCTGGCATAAGGCGGGTTCCGGCGGGCGGCTAGCTATAGACCACGCCGGACTTCTTGGCACCGTTCAAAAACAGGTGGTCACATGCAGATGTCATCCCGGCCCCACGGGTCTTGCCTCCGGCAAGCCCGAGGGCAGGCTCCGCGAAGCGGAGAGCCGGGATCGTACGAAGATGAAGAGCGTTTGCGCGATCCCGGATCGGCCTGCGGCCGTTCGGGATGATGTCCAGTTTGGATGACATTGGACAAACGCCGCCGGCCCTTGCGTCGCGTCCCGGATCATCCGATATAGGGGCCGGGAGGTTGGCGGTGGACGAGCCACTCGCCAACCGGGTCAGGTCCGGAAGGAAGCAGCCCCAACGAGCCCGTCTCGGGTCGCATGTCAGCCTCCCACCCTATTCCCGAGCCATGGATGCGCGATGAGCGAGGGCGCCGCTCCTGATGACGACGCCCCCGGGTTTGCATTGCCCGGGCTGGATGTGCCGGCAATCGCCGCTCCCTATCGCGTGCTCGCCCGCAAATACCGTCCGCAGAGCTTCGATGACCTGATCGGCCAGGAAGCGATGGTGCGCACGCTGAAGAACGCGTTCGCCTCCAACCGCATCGCGCAGGCCTATATCCTCACCGGCGTGCGCGGCGTCGGCAAGACCACCACCGCCCGCATCCTCGCCCGCGCTTTGAACTATGAGCCGCCGGAAGGCGGGGGCGCCCCCACGCTCGATATGCCGGTGCTCGGCCGGCACTGCCGTGACATCATCGAGAGCCGCCATGTCGACGTCCAGGAGATGGACGCCGCCTCCAATACCGGCATCGGCGACATTCGCGAGATCATCGAGGCGGCGCGCTACAAGCCGGTCCTGGCGCGCTACAAGGTCTTCATCATCGACGAAGTGCACATGCTCTCCACGGCGGCCTTCAACGGGCTCTTGAAGACGCTCGAAGAGCCGCCCGAGCATGTGAAGTTCATCTTCGCCACCACCGAGATCCGCAAGGTTCCGGTGACTGTGCTGTCGCGGTGCCAGCGCTTCGATCTGCGCCGGGTCGATGCCGGCGTGCTCGCCGGGCATCTGCGCACGATCTGCGAAGCGGAGCATGTGAGCGTCGCGCCCGAGGCACTCGGCCTCGTCGCCCGCGCCGCCGAGGGCTCGGTGCGCGACGCGCTTTCGCTGCTCGACCAGGCGATCGCGCACGGTAGTGGTACCGTGCATGCTGACGAGGTGCGTTCGCTGCTCGGCCTTGCCGACAAGGCCCGCGTCATCGACCTGTTCGAAGCGCTGATGAAGGGCGATATCGGCGCCGCGCTGACCGAGCTGCGCGAGCAATATGACGCCGGTGCCGATCCGGCGGTGGCGATCTCCGACCTCGCCGAATTCACCCATTTCGTCACGCGGCTGAAGATCATCCCGGAGACCGCCACCGATCCCTCGCTGATCGAGGCCGAGCGGGTGCGTGGCGCGGATTTCGCGTCCAGGCTTTCCATGCGCGTGCTGGCGCGGGCCTGGCAGATGCTGACCAAGGGCCTCGCCGAGGTGCAGCAGGCGGCCAAACCCATGCAGGCGGCGGAGATGGTGCTGGTGCGCCTCGCCTACGCCGCCGATCTGCCGACGCCGGACGAAGCGCTGCGTCGTCTGAAGGAAGATGCATCGAACGGCGAGGGCACACCATCCGCACAGCGCCCGGCACCGCCGTCCGGCCCGAGCGCCTCCAGTGGTGGCGGGGCGCGTCTCGCCTTGGCGACGCAGAATTCGGCGCCGCGGCCGCAGCCGGTCGAACGCGCGCCGGAGCCGGTGCCCGCCGGTCCCAGGCTCTCCACCATGGTCGACCTCGCGGCGCTGGCCTCCGCGCAGCGCGATCTCAGGATGAAGCACGCCATCGAGAACCAGATGCGTCCCGTTGCCTTCGAGGAAGGGCGGATCGAGATCGCGCTGGTGCCTGGCGCCTCGCCGGCGCTGGTGCAGGAGCTGCAGAACAAGATCTCCAACTGGACCGGCCGGCGCTGGCTGATCGCGCTGTCGCAGCAGGAGCCGGCCGAGCCGACGCTGGCCGAGCAGAAGGACGCCGAGCACGCCTCGATGATGACCGGCGTGCGCGCCGATCCGCTGGTCGCCGCGGTGCTGGAGCGCTTTCCGGGCGCTTCCATCGTCGATGTGCGCACCCGGCTCAGTGAGGAAGCGGCGCCGGAGATGTCGCCGGAAGAGTATGAAGGGCTGGTCGCCGCGCTCAATGAAGGGCCGGGACCGGACGACGAGATCGAGTTCTAGAAGTTAAAGAGGACGTTCCATGAAAGACCTTCTCGGCATGATGTCCAAGCTGAAGGACATGCAGGCGCGCATGGAGCAGCTTCAGAACGAGCTGGAGGCGACCGAGGTCGAAGGCGTCTCCGGCGCCGGCATGGTCAAGGTGACGCTGACCGCCAAGGGTTCGCTGAAGGGCCTCTCCATCGATCCGAGCCTGCTCAATCCAGACGAAGCGGAGATACTGGAAGACCTGATCATCGCCGCCCACGCCGACGCCCGCACCAAGGGCGACCGGCTGATCCAGGAGAAGACCCAGGCGCTGACCGCCGGCCTGCCGATCCCACCGGGCATGAAGCTGTTCTGATCGACTTCCCTCTCCCGCAAGCGGGAGAGGGAGTCGGTCGCGATCGCGGGCGGCTTCCACAATCCCACAAGGAACGAGCATGAGCGCCGACATCGTCATCCGCCCGATCGAAGCCGACCAGCAATCGTCATGGCTGCCGCTCTGGCGCGGCTACCAGGCGTTCTACAAGGTCGACATTCCCGACGACGTCTCGGCGGTGACCTGGGCACGCCTGCTGGATGCTGGCGAGCCGGTGCATGGTGCGTTGGCGTGGCAGGGTGAGCGGGCCGTCGGCCTTGTCCACTACATCTTCCACCGCTCGACCTGGATGGCGGAGAATTATTGCTACCTGAACGATCTCTTCGTCTATCCCGAGGTGCGCGGCGGCGGCATCGGCCGCGCGCTGATCGAGCATGTCTATGCCGCGGCGCAGGCGAAGGGAACCAGGCGCGTCTATTGGCTGACGCATGAGACCAATTCGACCGCGATCAAGCTCTATGAGCAGGTCGCGCAGCGTCCCGGCTTCGTCCAGTTCTACCGGATCCTTCCGTGACGACGTCATCTCGGACGGCTGAAGGCCGATCCGGGATCGCGCAAACATCGGGGAGCGATCCCGGCTCTCCGGCTACGCCTGCGGCCGGGATGATGATGCATTGACTGCGGCCAGCACCGCCTGAGTGATCCGCTCCGCGTGCCGCATCAGCGGGCCCTCCAGGCGCCCGTAAAGCACGAACACCGCCGGCTGCACCACGCAGCCGAGCGCCAGCGCGCTGGCGAGCGCGACGTCCTGCTCCGGCACCTCGCCGCGCGCGATGCCCTCGCGCAGCAACCCCGCCAGCGCTTCCACCACATTCTCGGCCGGCTCGATCGGCACCGCGCCGAGATGGTCGTGCTGGCTGATGAGCAGATAGGCGAACAGCGCCGGCTCGGCGTCGAACAGGGAGCAGGCATGCTCGGCCACGGCGCGAATGCGGCCGGCAAAGTCCGGCACCACGCGCGCCACCTCATCGATGCCACGCGCGAGCTCGGCATAGCGGCCGAGGAACAGCTCGCGCGCCAGCGCCTCCTTGGAGACGAAATGGCGGTAGAGTGCGCCTTCCGCCACGCCGACCGCCTGGGCGATATCGCGCACCGAAGTGCCGTGAACGCCTTTCGAGGCGAACAGCCGCAACGCTTCCGTCTCGATGCGCGCGCGCGTCTCGGTGCCGTCGCGGCCCCGGCGGACGACTGCCGGGCGGCTCATGACGCCGCCCCCGCCGCCGTTGTCGCCCGGGCGGTGATGATCTCCATGGCGAGCCGCCGCGCCGCCATGAAGTCGACCTTGCCGGAGCCGAGCAGCGGCAGCGCATCCATCGGCAGTATTTCCGCCGGGATCATCAATTCGGTGGCGCCGAGCTCGCGGAAATGCGCCTGCAGCGCCGCGCGGTTGAGGTCCGACGCGGTGGTCATCAAAACAAGCCGCTCGCCCTTGCGCGCGTCCGGCACCGCCACCGTGACATGCTCGGCATCGGGACGCAGCGTGCCGACCATGGCGTCGACAGCGGCGAGCGAGACCATCTCGCCGGCGATCTTGGCGAAGCGCTTCACCCGGCCGCGAATGCCGACGAAGCCCTCGCCATCGATGGCGACGATGTCGCCAGTGTCGTGCCAGCCGCCCTCGGGCTTCTCGATCACACCCGGCGCCTCGGTGCGCAGATAGCCGAGCATGATGTTCGGCCCGCGCACATGCAGCTTGCCGGCATCCTCGATGCCCGGCATCGGCTCGAGCCTGAGCTCGATGCCCGGCAGCATGCGGCCGACCGTGCCGGCGCGGTTGAACATCGGCGTGTTCACCGCCAGTACCGGCGAGCATTCGGTGACGCCATAGCCCTCCAGGATGCGGTGGCCGAACTTCTCCATCCACACCCGGCGCGTTTCCGCCTTCACCGGCTCGGCGCCGGCGACGACGAAGCGCAGCGAGCGGAAGTCATAGGGGTTCGCCGTGCGGGCATAGCCCATCAGGAAGGTGTCGGTGCCGAAGATGGCGGTGGCATTGGTGCCGTAGACCAGCTCCGGAATGATCCGGTAGTGCAGCGGGGACGGGTAGAGGAAGGTCTTGGTGCCGGAGACCAGCGGCAGCACCAAGCCGCCGGTCAGCCCGAACGAATGGAACACCGGCAGCACGTTGAAGATGATGTCGGCCGGCGAGAAATCGATCCGCGCCGCCACCTGCGCGACGTTTGCGAGCAGATTGCGATGCGAGAGCACGACGCCCTTCGGCGTGCCCTCCGAGCCGGAGGTGAACAGCACAAAGGCGGGATCGTCCGGCGTCGCGGTGGTCGGCGCCTTCGCCGGTAGCATCGCCTTCAGCTTGTCCATGGTGCCGACGCCGGCGCGGATGTCCTCGGTCAGCAGGATGCGGACATGCTTGGAAAGCTCCGCCACCTCGTCTTCGAGCCGCGCCTTCTCGATGAAGGCCTTCGAGGCGATGACGGTCCGGATCTGCGCAGCCTTGCAGGCCGCGACGAGGTTCGCGGCGCCGGCGGTGTAGTTCAGCATCGCCGGCACCCGGCCATGGCGATGCAGGCCGAGCAGCACCACGGCGACGCCGGCGGCGTTCGGCAGCAGTACGCCGACGGTCTCGCCGGGTTGCGTCACCGCCGCCAGCTTTTCGCCCAGCACCTTGGTGCCCAGCAGCAGCTTGCGATAGGTGAGCCTGGTGCCCAGCGGATCCTCGACGATCATCCGGCCCTTGCCGAGGCGCTCCGCTGTCTCCTCCACTGCGTGATAGAGCGTGGTGGCGGTGTGGCTGGTCTCGAACACGAGATCGCTCATCACGTCATAGAGCGCTGCGCCTGCCGCCTGCCGGCGCTTGCGGCCGAACAGGTCCGGGTCGACCTCCAGCTTCACCGGCGGCAGGATGGTGACGTGTACCTTGGGGAACCAGCGCTTGCGGGTCTGGTCCGGCGAGAGGCGGGAGAACGGCGTCTGCTCCAGCCCCTCGATACGCACCGGGATGACCTCGGCCTCCGCCTTGTCGGCGATCATCGCCGAGCCGTCATAGATCTTCATGATCGAGCCGGTGACGGTGATGCGCCCCTCCGGAAAGATGACCAGCGGATTGCCTTCCTTCACCAGCTTGATGAGGTCGCGCGTCGCCAAAGGCCGCGTCGGGTCGAGCGGGAAGGCGCGTACCAGCTTGAGGAACGGCTTCACCCACCAGCGCTGCGCGATCCAGGAATCGATGGCGAAGATCGGATCGTTATCGAGCAGCGCCATCACCAGCGGCGCGTCGAGGAAGCTCACATGGTTGATGGCGATCACGGTGCGCGGCCCGGCGGTCTTCAGGTGCTCGGCGCCCTTCACCTCGACGCGGAACGCCACACGGAAGATCAGCTTGATCAGGTCGCGCAGCACCTGGCCCTGGAAGGCGTGGCCGACCAGCAGCGCGACGAAGAGGCACGCCACGCCGATCAGCGCCACCAGCGCCGGCGCCTTGAAGCCGGCGACCTGCAGCACGCCGATGATCACCGCGCCGCTCACCATGAAGGCGGCGTTCAGCACATTATTGCCGGCTATGACGCGGGCACGCTGTTCCTCGCCGGCCTCGCTCTGCACATAGGCGAAGGTCGGCACCACGAACATGCCGCCGGCCGCTGCCAGCCCGATCAGGCCAATGAAGGCGTGGATGCCGAGGCCGGAGGTGAGGAACTGATACCAGCCGATCGGAGCCGGGCCGGGGGTGACGTTCCACATCACCAGCCCGAAATAGATGGCGAACAGACCCATCATCACGCCGGCGAACGGCACCAGCGCCAATATGATGCGCCCTTCGGAGAGCCGCGCCGCCAAGGTCGAGCCGATGGCGACGCCGACCGTGAACAGCACCAGGAACAGCGTGACCACGCTCTCCGCGCCACCGATGTCTTCCTTCACCAGCGTGGGCAGCAGCGAGAGCACCACCGCGCCCACCAGCCAGAACCAGCTCACCACCAGAGAGCCGACCCAGGTCGGGCGATTGGCCTTGAGCTCCTTGAGCAGCGCCGTAGTGCCGCGCACGATGTTGAAGTCGATCCTCAGCTCGGGCGCCCGCTCGCCGGTGCGCGGAATCTGCCGCGCCGCGATCCAACTGATGACGCCGAACACGAAGGTGAGGCCGGCCACCGCCCAATTGCTCCACTCGGCAATGGCGATGCCGCCGCCGACCGTGCCGGCGAGGATGGCGAGGAAGGTCGCGGTCTCCACCAGCGCATTGCCGGCGACCAGTTCGTTCTTGGCGAGATGGTCCGGCAGGATGCCGTATTTCAGCGGCCCGAACAGTGCGCCGAGCGTGCCCATCAGGAACAGCGCGGTGAGCAGCACCGGGAGCGAATGCAGCGTGAAGCCGACGCTCGCCAGCAGCACCACCCAGATCTCGGTGAACTTCAGCCGCTTGGCGATCACCGCCTTGTCGTAGCGGTCCGCCAGCTCGCCACCCAGGCTGGAGAACAGGAAGAAGGGCAGGATGAACAGCCCGCCGGCGGCGGTGACCAGTGCCCCGCCATGCTCCTCGCCGAGCTGGTAGAGGATAAGTAGAGCCAGCGCGTTCTTCACGAAATTGTCGTTGAAGGCGCTGAAAAACTGGCACCAGAACAGCGGCGCGAAGCGCCTCGTGGACATCAGCCGCGTGAACATCGGGGTTCGTTTCCTCGTCTCCGGGTGCCGACCCGGATGATTATGTAAGTGAACGATCACTCACATAATATGCGGCGCCTGTCAATAGGTCGTGCAGTTCGACGCGCGTACCTAGCGGGAACTTGCGCGCCGGCCCGTCGACACTTACACGAAGCATGGTTAAGGCCGGGACGAGCCTGAGGGATGAGCGACGCATGATCCGTTTCCTGGTGCGCTTTATCGGACTGTGGCTGCTCGCCGGTGGTTTCGTCGCCTTCGTGGTCGACGGTACACGCTCCATCGCCTCGTCCGATATCGTGATGACGCCGCTCGGCGAGGCCTGGTTCGCCACCAATGAGGCGAGCCTCGGCCACTTCCAGACCCTGGTCGAGACGCACCTCTCGCCGGAGATCTGGGAACGCTTCATGGTCCCGCTGCTGATGGCGCCGCTCGCTGCCGTGCTCGGCGGGCTCGGCTTCATCCTGCTGCTGCTCGGCCGCACGCGCGAGGTGCGCGAGCCGTCCTTGCGCGCATAAGCATACCTTTGCAGGTGGGCAGAGCCCGGCTTGCGCCCGCGCCTTCTGGCGACGAGGGGTGCGGATGCTTACATTGGGGCCATCCAAAGCGAGGGATACCTGATGTTCTTCTTCAAGAAAAATCTCGAGCTTCCCACCACTGAGACCGCCCTTGCCGGTCGCGCGACGCCGTTGCGCACGGCGGAGCGGCATTTCGTGAATGGCCATCCGTTGAAGGGGCCGTACCCCGAGGGCTTCAAGACCGCGATCTTCGCGCTCGGCTGCTTCTGGGGTGCCGAGCGGCGCTTCTGGCAGACCAGGGGCGTATGGGCGACCGCGGTCGGCTACATCAACGGCCCGACGCCGAACCCGACCTATGAAGAGGTGTGCTCGGGCCGCACCGGCCACACCGAGGCGGTTCTGGTGGTCTATGACCCCTCCGTCATCACCTATGACGAACTGCTGAAAGTGTTCTGGGAAAGCCATAATCCGACCCAGGGCATGCAGCAGGGCAATGATGTCGGCACCCAGTACCGTTCGGGGATCTATGTCGCCAATGATGCCCAGCGCGAGGTGGCCGAGCGTTCGAAGGCTTCCTTCGAGGCGGCCTTGAAGGCGAAGGGCTTCCCGGCGATCACCACCGAAATCGTGCAGGCCCCGGAATTCTATTTCGCCGAGGACTACCACCAGCAGTATCTCGCCAAGAATCCGAACGGCTATTGCGGCCTTGGCGGCGTCGGCGTGACCTGCCCGATCGGAGAGGGCGTCGGCGCCTGAATCTCTCCTAACGTAAGACAATGCGAGGGGCGCGGTCATCCGCGCCCCTTTTTCGCACCTCGAAACCGGCCCGTTTTGCCGCAGCGGCGTGTCGTCCGGCTATTGCCTGCCGCAGCGCATCATGGCACCCATCGCAGGATTGGACGTGCACGGGCTGGCCATGGAAAAAATTATCGTACGCTTCATCCTCATCAGCCGCTGGATCATGGCGCCGTTCTATTTCGGCCTCGTCATCGCGCTGGCGGTGGTGCTCTTCAAGTTCGGTGCCGAACTCCTCCACTTCGTCCTTCACGCTTATGATTCGAGCGAGACCGACGTCATCCTCGGCATACTGGCGCTGATCGATCTCACTTTTACCGGCAGCCTGGTCGTCATCGTCATCTTCTCCGGCTACGAGAATTTTGTCTCCAAGATCGACGTCGAGGGCCATGCCAACTGGCCGGAGTGGATGACCAAGGTCGATTTCGCCGGACTGAAGCAGAAGCTGCTCGCTTCCATCGTCGCCATCTCCGCCATCGCGCTGCTGAAGGCGTTCATGAGCATCGACAAGGGCGGCATCGACGAGAAGGTGCTGTACTGGATGGTGGTCATCCACATTGTCTTCGTCGTCTCCGGCGTGGTGCTGGCCTGGACTGACAAGATTGCCGACAAGGGCAATCACTGAGTCTGGAGCCAGCTTGTCGCGCTCATCCCCGCCGCCCGCTCCCGGTGGCGAGGCGGCGATGCAGGCGGTGGGTGCCGACCTCGATCAGCGCGCGATATCGCAGGCGCGCATCCGTTGCAGTGCCGGCATCGGTGATCGCGGCTTCCTGGAGCTCCGCGAGCAGACGCGGATCCGGGATGCGGGGCACCAGCGCGTAATCCGGCAGCATTTTCTCCACCAGCATGACGATATCGATCGGGCTCAGCCCCTCGATGCCGTGCGCAGCGACATCCATCTGATAGGAACGCCGCTCGCGGGATAGTGCTTCCCACGGCTCCAGCAGCGGGAAGCACCGTTGCGCGAAGCGGTGCGAGGCGATGGCGACGCGTTCGATCAGTCGCGCGGGGAGCATGAACGCCTCCGTCGATTAAGCAGGCCAAATTGTCGTTCGGAGCGGCGGCGCGCATGCCCGCCGGATCGGCGCGAGGCGCCCTTCAGGCTTGTTTTTGCAAACGAATCATCTGTTCCCGATTCTATGACGCTCTGATTCCCTAGGGGTGAGAATCGGCTGGAAATGGTTTGTTGCCGCTTAAATCAATCATTAAAATTTTAGCGACCTTTGAGATAATTCCTTACCATCCACCGCCGTCGCGCAAAAAATGCCGCGCTCGCTTAATCACGTCATAGCTGTGGCTAATTCCTCATTCATCACATATATCGCGTGATTAAGAGTGCCCACTTGATGCGGCACGCGATTTGCGTTTCCTGAATGGTGACGCAGCAAGGAATCCGAAATGACGCAGGACAGGGGGCCGATTGAGCATGACGGCGAGCGCATGGCGCCGCTGGCGCGCCTGCCGCTGTTCTTCGCGCTGGAAGGACGCAGGGTGGTGCTCGCCGGCGGTTCCGCGGCCGCCGCCTGGAAGGCCGAGCTGTTGCTCGCTGCCGGCGCCGCGCTGGAGCTTTATGCCAGTGAGATGGTGGCGGAGATAGCGGCCCTCGCGGATAGCCCGCCCGGCGGGCAACTCACCATCCATCACCGCGAATGGGCAGCGGACGATCTTGATGGCGCGGCGATCGCCATCGGCGCCATCGAGGATGACGCGGAGGGCGCGCGCTTTGCCGCCGCTGCCCGCGCGCATGGCGTGCCGGTGAACGTGGTCGATAAGCCGGCCTTCTGCGACTTCGCCTTCGGTGCCATCGTCAATCGCTCGCCACTGGTGGTCGGCATCTCCACCGACGGCGCCGCCCCGGTATTCGGGCAGGCGGTGCGCGCCAAGATCGAGGCAATCATCCCGCAGGGCTTCAAGGCCTGGGCCGAGGCGGCGCGGCAGTGGCGGCCGGCGGTCTCGGCGCTCGGCCTCTCCCATCATGGCCGCCGCCGCTTCTGGGAGCGCTTCACCGCCCGTGCGCTGGAAGCACCCAATGACGAGCCGGCGGATGGCTTGCGCGCCTCGCTCATCGCCCAGGCCGAGCTCGAGCAGCGCGGGCCGGAGCATGGCAGCATCGCGCTGGTGGGCGCCGGGCCCGGCGATCCGGAATTGCTGACACTAAAGGCGGTGCGGCTGCTGCAGGCCGCCGACGTCGTGCTCTATGACGACCTTGTCGCGCCCCTGGTTCTCGATGTCGCCCGGCGCGAGGCGAAGAAGATGCTGGTCGGCAAGACCGGCTATCGCCCCTCCTGCAAGCAGGACGACATCAATGCGCTGATGGTCGGCCTCGCCAGGCAGGGCAAGCGCGTGGTGCGGCTGAAGGGCGGCGATCCGCTGATCTTCGGCCGGGCCGGCGAGGAGATCACGGCCGCGCGCAATGCCGGCATTCCGGTCGAGATCGTGCCCGGCATCTCCTCGGCGCAGGGCGCGGCGAGCCGGCTCGGCGTCTCGCTCACCCATCGCGACCATGCGCGCCGGCTGCAATTCATCACAGCCCATGCCCGCGACGGCAAGCTGCCGCGCGACCTCGACTGGGGCGCGCTGGCCGATCCCGCCGCCACCACGGTCGTCTATATGCCGCAGCGTACCTGGGCTGAGCTTGCCGGCAAGGCGATGGCCGCCGGACTGGGTGCCGAAGTGCCGGCGCTCGCCGTGTTCTCGGCCACCCGTCCCGAGGAGCGGCGCGTCGCCGCCACCGTGGGCACGCTGGCGCAAGCGCTGGCGCGGGCGGTAGAACAGGGCGCCAGCGGGCCGTGCCTCATCCTGTTCGGCCATGCTATCGGCGAAGCCGCCGAATATGCTGAGGCTCAGCCGAGCCGGGCTTCCAGCTTCTCGTAGAGCGGGTTTTCCGCCGCGAACACATAGTCGAGCGGGCCGACCGAGACGCTGGCCGCGCCCTTTTCGCGCAGATACACGGCAAGGCCGTGCAGCGTGTCCGGTGGGCAATGCAGCGTCACCATGCCGGACGAGGTCGGCGCGCCGAACGGCGCCGTGCAACGAAAGCGCTGCACCGCCTCCTCGATCATCGCCGCATCGCAGCCGGCAAAGCGGCTTTTCACTTCGCGCATCGTCGCCGCGCGCTTGGCGGCGGTGACGCGGTCGAGCAGCGCCCGCGCCGCCGCCCGCGCGGCCTCGTTCCAGTCGGCCCCGAGCGAGGCGACGAGGTTTGCTTCCGAGCGCAGCATCACGCCGTCATCAACCACCTTCAGCGCATTCGCCGAAAGCGTCGCCCCGGTGGTGGTGATGTCGACGATCAGCTCCGCGGTGCCGGCCGCCGGCGTGCCTTCTGTGGCGCCGAGGCTCTCGACGATGCGGTAATCGACAATGCCGTGGCGCTCGAAGAAGCCGCGAGTGAGGTTGAGATACTTGGTGGCGACGCGCATGCGCCGGCCGCGGCTGGCGTGGAAATGCGTAGCCACATCATCGAGGTCGCGCATGGTGCGCACATCGATCCAGGCCTGCGGCACCGCCACCACCACATTGGCGAAGCCGAAGCCGAGTCCTTCCACCAGCAGCACCTTGGCGTCGGCGTCGGGAATGGTCTCGCGGACCAGATCCTCGCCGGTGACGCCGAGATGCACCGCGCCCGAGGCGAGCTGGCTGGCGATCTCCGAGGCCGACAAATAGGCGATCTCGACCTCCGGCAGGCCGGACAGCGCGCCGCGATACTCGCGCGCGCCGCGCGACTGCGTCAGCGCCATGCCGGCGCGAGCGAAGAAGGCGGAGGCATTCTCCTGCAGGCGGCCCTTGGAGGGAACGGCGACGATCAGCGCGCTCATCGTGCGGCCTCCGATGCCGTCGCTTGCAGCCCATCGAGCCGTGCTGGCCATACCGCGAAGCCGACCGCCGGGATCGGCGCAGGGGCGCCGAGGCGGGCGAGCAGCCCGTCATAGCGCCCGCCGCCGACCAGCGGGGCCGGGGCGCCATCGGCGTGCAGTTCGAACACCATGCCGGTGTAGTAATCGAGCGGGCGGCCGAAGGCGCTGGCAAAGCGCAGCCTCTCCACCTCGACGCCCTGGGCGGCAAGGAAATTGGTGCGCTGCTCGAAGGCGTCGAGTGCGGCCGCGAGATCGAGACCGGCATCCGCCGCCAGGGTCCGCAACGCGCTCGCCGCGCTGTCCGGATCGCCCTCGACGGCGAGGTAGCGCTCCAGCACGTCGACCTTTTCCGCCGGCAGTCCCTCGGCATCGCCCGAGGCGGCCTGTTCGAGGAAGCGTTCGGCAATCTCCGAGACGGTGCGCCCGCCCACCGTCGATATGCCGGCTATGGAGAGCAAATCGGTCACCAGCGCGTGGGCTGCCTCGGGGTCGGAGCCGGCAAGCGCCGAGAGCACGCCGGCATGGGCGGAGACACCGCCGGCTTCCGGGCGCTGCTTCAGGGCGGCGAGATCGGCGCCGAGACTGCCGGAGCGGGCGAAATCCTTGACCAGGCGCCGCTTCCACCCCGGCGGGAGAGCGAGCGCGCCGAGCAGCGCGGCGAACAGCCCGGCATCGCCGAGCCGTACCACCGGGCTGGTGACGCCCCACAGCGCCGCAGTTTCAAGGGCGAGGGCGAGGATCTCCGCATCTGCGGCTTCGCGGTCGGCGCGGCCGAAAGATTCAATGCCGGCCTGGAGGAATTCGCCGCTGGGCTCGCTGGAGCGGAACACCGGGCCGAGATAGCAGAAATCGCGCGGGCGTTCGGTGCCCTGCTCCAGATAGAGCCGGCACACCGGCAGCGTGATGTCGGGCCTGAGGCACAATTCGCGGCCGTTCGCATCGGTGGTGAGGTACATCAGCCGGCGCATTTCCTCGCCGGACAGGTCGAGGAACGGATCGGCCGGCTGCAGCACCGGCGGCGCGACATGCGTGAAGCCGGCGCGCGCATAGAGCGCCAGCATCACGTCGAGACGCGGGGCTTCGGTCTTCAGGTCACGCACATCGGTCACGCGGGTTGTCCGTTCAATCGCCGCGCGCTTCTAGCAAAGCCCCCGCGTGCGGTCCATGCGGCGGTGCGGACATGGTTTCAAGGCGTCGCTCTGCGTGGGCATCCTTCGAGGCTCGCTGCGCTCGCACCTCAGGATGACGTAGTCTTATAAACGCGACGTCATCCTGAGGCGCCCGGCAAGGCCGGGCCTCGAAGGATGTTCAAGCAGAACGGACTCACCCGATCCCGTGCCGCGCCAGCACCTCGCGGACCTTCTCGACCAGCTCGGTCTCCTTGCACGTGAACTGGGCCGGGCGGACCTCGACCCATTCGGCGCGGTCGGTGATGGCCGCGGCCGCCTTGGCGCCCTCGATCAGGTCCTTGATCTGCACCTCGCCGGCCTCGCGCTCATTGGAGCCCTGGATGACGACGCAGGGGCTGTTGCGGCGGTCGGCATATTTGAACTGGTTGCCGAGATTCTTCGGGTTGCCGAGATACATCTCGGCGCGGATGCCGGCTTCGCGCAGCGCCCTGGCGAGGCCCATATAGCGGGCCGTCTGGTCCCGATCCATCACCAGCACCACGACCGGACCGTATTCCTTGGCGCCGCCCTGCTTGCCGAGCGCGGCAAGTGCGGCGGCGAGCCGCGAGACGCCGATGGAGAAGCCGGTCGCCGGCACCGGCTCGGAACGGAAGCGTCCGACCAGCCCGTCATAGCGCCCGCCGCCGCCGACCGAGCCGAAGCGCACCGGGCGGCCATCCTCGTCCTTCACCTCGAAGGTCAATTCGGCCTCGAACACCGGGCCGGTATAATATTCCAGGCCGCGTACTACGGACGGGTCGATGCGCACGCGGTCGGAATAGCCGGCGGCCTCGATGTAGCTGGCGATCTCGCCAAGCTCATTCATGCCCTGCAGGAACGAGTCGTTCGAGACCAGCGCCGCCGCCGCACCGACATCGCCGCCCGAGAGTTCGATGCGCGCGCCGCCATCCCCGCCGCCGCGCAGCGTGTCGAGCACGATCGCGGTCTGCTTCTCGTCGAGCCCGGCGCCCTTGGTGAAGTCGCCGCTCTCATCCTTGCGGCCGGGGCCGAGCAGCAGGCGCACGCCGTTGAGCCCGAACTTGTCGAACTTGTCGATGGCGCGCAGCACGGTGAGCCGGCGGCCGGCATTCTCGTCGCCGCCGAGGCCGATGGCCTCCATCACGCCGTCCAGCACCTTGCGGTTATTGACCTTCACCACATAGTCGCCGCGCGCAATGCCGAGCGCCTCCAGCGTGTCGGCCGCCATCATGCAGATCTCGGCATCGGCCGCGACCGAGGGCGCGCCGACGGTGTCGGCGTCGAACTGCATGAACTGGCGGAAGCGGCCGGGGCCGGGCTTCTCATTGCGGAACACCCAGCCCGCCCGATAGGAGCGGAAGGGCTTGGCCAGCCGTTCGAAATTCTCCGCCACATGGCGTGCCAGCGGAGCGGTGAGGTCGTAGCGCAGCGACAGCCACTGCTCGTCATCGTCCTGGAAGGAGAACACGCCCTCGTTCGGGCGGTCCTGGTCGGGCAGGAACTTCCCGAGCGCGTCGGTATATTCGATGAACGGCGTCTCCAGCGCCTCGAAGCCGTAGCGCTCATAGACCTGCCGGATGGTCTCCATCATGGCGCGGGTGGCGGCGAGCTCGCTCGGAGCCCGATCGGCGAGGCCGCGCGGCAGGCGGGCTTTGAGCTTGTTGATCTTGTCGTTGGCCATTGGCGCCATTCCTTGCAGTGATTGGCGCGGGTTTAGAGGACGGCGCGGGGCGCGGCAACCTTCAGGGCTTTGCGCCCGCAGCCAGCCGGGCCTCGATGGCGTCGAGCACCGGGAGGAGATCGGCCACGGTGTCGATCACATAATGCGCGCCGGCGCGGAACAGCTTGTCGTTTGCCCTGGCGCGGACGTCCGCCAGTTCGGCCGGCGAAAGCGCGTCAAGTTCGGTCCTGGAGTAGCCCGCGGCATTGCCGGAGAGCGCGAGGCCCACCGTCCATGTGCCGGCGGCCAGCCCCTCGGCGATGCCGGGCTCTGTGTCGTCGAGCTTCACGCAGGCCTCGGGCGGCCACGCCCCGATATCGGCGAAAGTGCGGTACATCATCAGCGGCGTGGGGCGCCCCGCCGCGAGGTCGCCGGCGCACACGACATTGTCCGGCGCATAGCCGGCGCTCGCCGCCAGCGGCATCAGGCGCTCCATGATCGGGCGGGTATAGCCGGTGGTAGAGCCGATCTTCATGCCGCGCCGGCGGGCTTCAGTGACCACGTCCAGCAGGCCGGGAATGAGGTCGGCATGCTGCGGGATGACCTCGACGTTCAGCGGCTCGAAGATGGCGAGCACATGGTCGATGTCGGCCTCGGTCGGCGCCGCGCCATGGGCGGCGACCCAGCGCGCGGAAATGGCAGGTTCGCGCATCAGGCTGGCGACATGGTCGCGCTTCGGCAGGCCCATTGGGCCGCGGGCTTCCTTGATCGAGATGGTGACGCCGACGCGTGAGAACGCCTCGACGAAAGCGCCCATCGGCGCCCGCGAGCCGAAATCGACCGCCGTGCCGGCCCAGTCGAGGATGAGCGCTTTCAGCATCTTTGTTTCGTCCTTCTAGCAACCTCATCCTGAGGTGCGAGCGAAGCGAGCCTCGAAGGATGTTCATCTGGGCTGGCATCCTTCGAGGCCGGCCTGCGGCCGGCACCTCAGGATGAGGGGCTCTTTAAGGGTCGAAGCACTTCAATCGAACAGCTCCGCCACCGCCTCCTCGGCGATGGCGAAGCCGGTGGAGGCGCCGGTGCCGCTCGTCACCATGACGAGGCGGATGGTCTCGTCCGGCCGGTCGATGAAGGCGAGCCGGTCCGGCGCCGAGGCGTAGGTGCCGGTCCAACGTTCCAGCACCCGCGCCGGGCGGCCGTCGAAGGTCGCGGCGTATTCGTCGAGGATGAGGTCGTCGACCGTCTCCGGCGCGAACGGGTCGGGCGTCGCCGCATAATGATGGCTGTCGCCGACCACCAGCGAGCCGTCCGCCGACTGCACCACGATGAGATGCACGCCATTGGCCAGATGCTCGGCCTGCTCGGCGGCAAGCCGCGCCTTCAGCGGTTCGGCCTCGGGGAGTTCAGCATAGCCGAGATAGCGGCCGAGCGAGAGATCGGTCATCACCGAGCCGGGCAGCGTTCCCACCGCCGGATCGGCCACGCGCATCATGTGCAGCTTACAGCGGGTCACCCCATAGGCGGCGATGCGATCCTCGAACAGCGTGTGGAAATCATCGCCCGGCGCCACCACGATGCGCGCGGCGCGGATGGTGCCGGACGAGGTACGCACCGTGCCGGGCGCGACGCCGAGCACCGCGGTCTCGCGGCGGAATTCGATGCTTTTAGCCTCATGGAGCCAGCGCGCCAGCTTCGGGATCGCCTCGCGCGATTCCACCCGCATGTCGTGCGGGCTCCAGAGAGCACCCGCCAGTTGCGTGCCGAGCGCCGGCAACCGGGCGCGCGCCGCTTCCGCGTCCAGCACTTCGCAGCCTTCGCCCATCTCGGTCTTGGCGAAGGCGTCGAGCACCGTCATCGCCTCGGGCCGGCGCACCGCGACCATGAGCCCGCGATGCACCACCTCGATGCCGGCCTCGGGCGCGATCTCCGCCCAGATGTCGCGCGAGCGCATGGCGCGGCGCCAGCATTCGCCGCGCTGCTGGCCGGTGACGGTGATGAAGCCGAAATTGCGGATCGACGCGCCGTTGGCCTGCGCATCGCGATCGATGACCACGACCTTGAGGCCGCGCCGGCTCGCCGCCAGCGCATGGCCGAGCCCGACCACGCCGGCCCCGACAATGGCGAGATCGTAGCTGTCGGGCATGAGAGGCATCCCGCTGGAGGACTATGCAAGGCTCATAGCCGGTTCGCCCGGCGTGCGCCACAGGACCAATTGCCTTTGCAGGGACAATTGCCTTTGACCGTGAGGGCTGCTGTTCTCGGCTCTCCCGCCACAGGTGATCCCATGACCGAACTGCGCACGCTCTATCCGCCGATCGAGCCCTATGAGACCGGCATGCTCGATGTCGGCGACGGGCACCGCATCTACTATGAGCGCTGCGGCACGCCGGGCGGAAAGCCCGCAGTGTTCCTGCACGGCGGACCGGGCGCCGGCGCCTCGCCCGATCATCGGCGCCAGTTCGACCCGGCGCTCTACGACATATTGCTGTTCGACCAGCGCGGTTGCGGGCGCTCCACCCCCTATGCCGGGCTGGAGGCCAACACCACCTGGCATCTCGTCGCCGATATCGAGCGGCTGCGCGAACTGGCCGGCGCCGAGAAATGGCTGGTGTTCGGCGGCTCCTGGGGCTCGACGCTGGCGCTGGCTTATGCGCAGACCCACCCCGAGCGGGTCAGCGAACTGGTGGTGCGTGGCATCTACACCGTCACCCGGGCGGAACTCGCCTGGTACTATCAGTTCGGCGTCTCCGAGATGTTCCCGGACAAATGGGAGCGGTTTCTGGCCCCGATTCCGGAGGATGAACGCGGCGACCTGATCGCCGCCTATCGCCGCCGGCTTACGGGTGATGATGAAGCCCTCCGGATCGAGGCCGCCAAGGCATGGAGCTTGTGGGAGGGCGAGACCATCACGCTGCTGCCCAGCGAGGAAATGTCCGCGCATCATGCAGACGCGCACTACGCGATCGCCTTCGCCCGGGTCGAGAACCATTATTTCACCCATGCCTGCTGGCTGGACGAGGGCCAGCTGCTGCGCGACGCGCACCGGCTCAGCGGCATTCCCGGCACCATCGTGCATGGCCGCTACGACATGCCGTGCCCGGCGCGCTACGCCTGGGAACTGCACAAGGTCTGGCCGCGGGCGGATTTTCACCTGATCGAAGGCGCCGGCCACGCCTTCTCCGAGCCGGGCATACGCGATGCGCTGATCCGGGCGACGGATCGGTTCGCGGGGAAGGACTGAGAGAGCTACCGCGCCGCGGCTTCCGCCGGCAGGCCGAGCGAGGCGAGATCGGTGCGCACCCGCTTGGCGATGGTCGGATCGGGGAAGAATCGGGCGATCATCGCGTCGGTATCGGTGCCCCAGGCCGGCGCCAGCAGCACCAGGCGGCGCAGGTCGGCGCGCGCTGCGTCGTCCTCGCCGGAGAGCTTGCCGGCCAGCGCCCGCGCCAGCAGGCCCGGCGCATAGCCCTCGCCCATCAGATGGTCGGCGGCGGCCGAGGCGGCGGCGACGTCGCTGCGCAGATAGGCGGCGATCACCCGGTGATAATCCACCCAGGGCGGTGCGCCGGGCGCCGTGCTGTGGGCGCTCGCCAGCAGCGCCTCGCCGCGCTCGATGTCGCCGAAGGCGATCAGCCGGCCGCCGACATCGGCGATGACGTCGACATCATAGGGGTTGAGCTCGATCGCCGCGTCGCCGGCGGAAATCGCCTGGCCGCGCTCGCCGCGGAAGAAGTGCACATCCATCAGCACGCGCCGCGCATAGGCGCTGGTCGGCGCCAGTTCGACCGCCTGCTCGGCCTCGGTCAGCGCCCGGTTCAGCGCCGGGGTCGGCGCGCCGGCGGGTGCGCCGGTGCGCATCTCGTCGAGATAGAGCTCGGCCAGCAGCGCGTGGCCCAGCGCGAAGGTGTCGTCGGCGGCGAGCGCACGCTCCAGGCATTCGCGGGCGGTGGCATGTTCGGCCGGGGCATAGCTGCGCCAATAGCCATAGGCCAGCAGCACGCAGCCATAGGGCCCGGCGGCATTCACCCCGCCGCCGGCGGCGGTGCGGGCGCGGGCCCGCGCCTGGATGATGCCATAGGGTTCGGCGATGGCCGACATGATGTCGCGCACCAGCGCCACCTCGGTGCCGGTGGGATCGCCGCGCTTCAGGCTTTCGAACTCGCGGGACCAGACGATGGTGCCGTCGCACACGTCGGAAAGCCGCAGCAGCACCGAGACCGAGCCGTCCTCATGGTTCTCGACCAGCCCGCCGAGCGAGAAGGCGGAGGAAGCCGCGGCGTTGCCGCAATCCTGCGCCGGGCGGGCGTCCGGGGTCGCCAGCACGTCGACCAGGTCGAAGCGGGCGAGGGCGTCGCGCACCCGTACTTCCAGCGCGCGGGGGTCGAATTCGGGGGGACCGCTGGCATTGGCCGGCGTCGGGGTGCCGGTGGCCTCGAAGGTGCGCACCTCGACCATCGGGATGCCGAGCCGGTTGGCGCGCTCCACCGGGTGCGGCTCGGGAGCCGCGATCAATGCCCGCCAGCCGAGCGGATCCAGCGCTTCCATCACCCCACCGGCGGCGACCGCGAGGATGAGCAGCGCGAACAGCGCAATGAGCGGCCAGCGCGGCCGCCAGCGATCAGCAGCGGGCGTGGCGGCGGGCGCGTCGGCGGGGATATCATCCGCGCCCGGCGTCAGGGTCGGCGCCAGACCCGGCGCAACGCCGGCACCCTCGCGGCGCGAGCGGAACTGCGGCACGTAGCTGCCGCGCGGCACCATGATCTCGATATCGTCACCCGCGCCGGCGCCGGCGTAGTAGCGCTCCAGCGCCCGGCGCAGCCGCGTTGCCTCGACGCGCACGATCGGATCGGCCTGCGGATCGAAGGACGGATCGCGCCCCAGCGCCTCGACCGCGATGGTGTAGCCCTTGATGGCGTCCTGCCGGCCGTCCAGCGTCGCCTCGACGACGAAGCGCAATATGTTGGAGAGCTGCGGCGAAGGACGCAGTTCGTCGGCCTCCAGCACCCGCGCCAGCGCCTCGCGCACCACCTCGGCGGTGACGCCGGGCGGCAGGGGCTGAGATTCCGCCGGCCCGTTACCGAGCGGCTCGATGACGACGCTGTCCGACACTCGCGGATCCTGCTTCGCGCCTTCCCGCGCCCGGACGGCGTGAAAAGGGAGATGACGTTGGGTGACTGTAGCACGCTTGCGGCGAGTTGATGGCGGCGCGGGGGCAGGAACGTCAAGTCCGACGTCGGACGCGACGTCAAGGGGCAGAAACGAACGCGATCACTTCATCACATTTTCTCGTGAGGCGGTTGTTGCTGGTTTATTGTACATGACCAGAAACGCAGCTGTTGCGGGCCGTGCATTGGCCCGCCGGCGCTATCGACCCGCGCGAGACCGCCGTACCCGACCGGAGACCCCGATGTCCCTCGCCTATGATCACGACGTCACCGCCGCCGCCGCTCCGAACGACCTTGAAGCCTTCTGGATGGGGTTCACCGCGAACCGGGCCTTCAAGCGCCGCCCGCGCATGATCTCGCGCGCCAAGGACATGCACTATTACACGCCGGAAGGCCGGCCGGTGCTGGACGCCGCCGCCGGCCTGTGGTGCGCCAATGCCGGCCACAACCGCGATCCCATCGTGCAGGCGATCCAGAAGCAGGCCGCCGAGCTCGATTTCGCCCCGACCTTCCAGTACGGCCATCCGAACGCCTTCAAGGCCGCCTCGCGTATCGCCGAGCTGGCGCCGGGCGATCTCGACCATGTGTTCTTCTGCAATTCCGGCTCGGAAGCCGGCGACACCGCGCTGAAGATGGCGCTCGCCTATCATGCGGTGCGCGGCAACGGCACCCGTACCCGGCTGATCGGCCGCGAGCGCGGCTATCACGGGGTCGGCTTCGGCGGCATCTCGGTCGGCGGCATCTCGCCGAACCGCCGCTTCTTTGGCGGCCTGCTGCCCGGCACCGATCACCTGCCGCACACCTATGACCGCGAGAAGCAGGCCTTCTCCAAGGGCGAGCCGGAATGGGGCGCCGAGCGCGCCGACGCGCTGGAGAGCATCGTCGCGCTGCACGATCCGCAGACCATCGCCGCGGTGATCGTCGAGCCGATGGCCGGCTCCACCGGCGTGCTGCCGCCGCCCAAGGGCTATCTGCAGCGGCTGCGCCAGATCTGCGACAAGTACGGCATCCTCTTGATCTTCGACGAAGTCATCACCGGCTTCGGCCGCCTCGGCTATCCCTTCGCCGCCGAGCGCTACGGCGTGGTGCCGGACATGATCACCTTCGCCAAGGGGGTCACTTCCGGTTCGGTGCCGATGGGCGGCGTGATCGCGCGCAAGCACGTGCATGACGCCTTCATGAACGGCCCCGACCACGTCATCGAGTTCTTCCACGGCTACACCTATTCGGCGCATCCGCTGGCCTGCGCCGCCTCCCTGGCGACGCTCGACCTCTATCGCCAGGAAGGCCTGTTCGAGCGCGCCCGCGCGCTGGAGCCGGCCTGGGCCGATGCCATGATGTCGCTGAAGGGCAAGCCGGGGATTCTCGATATCCGCACGCTGGGCCTGGTCGCGGCATTCGACATGGCCTCGCGCCCCGACGCCGTCGGCAAGCGCGGCTATGAGGCGATGGAGACCGCCTTCCACGACGAGGGCATGATGATCCGCGTGACCGGCGACACCATCGCCGTGACCCCGCCGCTCATCATCTCCGAGAGCCAGATCGGCGAAATCGTCGAGAAGATCGGCCGCACCATCGATTCGGTGATGTGAAAAGACGTTCGACTTGAAGTGAACCACGTCATCCTGAGGTGCGAGCAACAGCGAGCCTCGAAGGATGCTGAAGCAGAAGACGGCCGTCGGGGATGGGTATCCTTCGAGGCCGCTTCGCGGCACCTCAGGATGACGTGGTTCTGGACTTGAGAGCGCCTTGCCGCGACGACTGGTCATCGGCCACACAGGCCGCTAAGCCTCGCGCATGCCGCTGCCCGACCTTCCGCCCCTCCCGATCGACGACGTCCTGCCGGAACTGACCGGGACCTTGCGCGCGCGCTCATCCGCGGTCCTCGTTGCCCCGCCCGGCGCCGGCAAGACCACGCGGGTGCCGTTGGCGCTGCTGGACGAGCCTTGGGCCGTGGGGCGCCGCATCCTTGTGCTGGAGCCGCGCCGGCTCGCCGCCCGCGCCTCGGCCGAGCGCATGGCGAAAACGCTCGGCGAAGCGGCCGGGCAGACCGTCGGCTATCGCACCCGCCTCGGCTCGAAGATCGGCCGCGCCACCCGCATCGAGGTCATCACCGAGGGCATCTTCACCCGCATGGTGCTCGACGATCCCGAGCTGTCCGGGGTCGCCGCCGTGCTGTTCGACGAGTTCCACGAGCGCGGCCTCGATGCCGATCTCGGCCTTGCGCTTGCCCTCGATGCTCAAGGAGCGCTGCGCGAGGATTTGCGGCTTCTCGTGATGTCGGCGACGCTCGACGGCGCCCGCGTCGCGCGCCTGATGGGGGAAGCCCCGGTGATCGAGAGCCTGGGTCGCGCCTTTCCGGTCGAGACCCGCTATCTCGGCCGCGATCCGCGCGCGCCGATCGATCGGCAGATGGCGAACGCCGTGCTGCGCGCGCTTGGCGAGGAGAGCGGCTCGATCCTCGCCTTCCTGCCCGGCGCCGGCGAGATACGACGCACCGAGACGCTGCTGCGCGAGGCGGTGCGCGATCCGGCGGTCGAGATCGCCCCGCTCTACGGCACGCTGGACGCCCGCGAGCAGGACCGCGCCATCGCTCCCGCAGCGAAGGGCATGCGCAAGGTGGTGCTCGCCACCTCCATTGCCGAGACCAGCCTCACCATCGAGGGCGTGCGCCTCGTGGTCGATTGCGGCCTTGCCCGCGTGCCGCGCTTCGAGCCGGGCGTCGGGCTGACGCGGTTGGAGACGGTGCGGGTCTCGCGTGCCTCTGCCGACCAGCGCCGGGGCCGCGCCGGGCGCACCGAGCCGGGCGTGTGCTGGCGGCTGTGGAACGAGGCGGAGACGGTGAGCCTGCCGGCTTTCGCAACGCCGGAGATCCTCGCCGCCGACCTTTCCCGCCTGGTGCTCGACCTCGCGGTGTGGGGCGTTGGCGACCCACTGAGCCTCGCTTTCCTCGATCCGCCGCCCACCGCCGCTTTGGCCGAGGCGCGAGCCTTGCTGCATGCGCTCGGCGCGCTCGACGCGGAGGGGCGGCCGACCGAGGCGGGACGGCTGATGGCCCGCCTGCCGCTGGAGCCGCGCCTTGCCTGCATGGTGGTGGAGGGTGCGAGGCGCGGTGCCGGGCGGCTTGCCGCCGAGATCGCGGCCGTCGTCTCCGAGCGCGGGCTCGGAGGCGATGGCGTCGATCTCATGCACCGGCTCGGCGACTTCGCCCGCGACCGCTCCCGCCGCGCCGAAGAGGTGCGCCGTCTTGTCGCGCGGTGGGCCGACGAGGCGGAACGAGCCGTACGCGCCTCGTCGGACGAGGCACCGTCGCCCGCCTTGCTGCTGTCATCCGCCTTCCCGGACCGCGTCGCGCGGGCCCGCGGCGACGGGCGGCGCTTCGTGCTGGCCAATGGCCGCGGCGCCGCGGTCGAGCCCTCATCCTCGCTTGCCCGTGCCCGTTTTCTCGCCGTGGCCGAACTCACCGGCGTCGCCGAGGAGGCACGCGTCCTGCTCGCTGCCGAACTGACACTGCCGGAGATCGAGGCCGAGTTCGGCGACCGCATCAGCGAGGGCGTCGAGACGGCGTTCGATCCTGCCGCCGGAGCGGTACGGGCGCGCCATGTGCGCCGGCTCGGCGCCCTGGTGCTCGGCGAGCGCACCGCTCCGGTCGAGCCGGGACCGGAGACCGCCCGCGCGCTCGCCCGTGGCGCCGCGCTGCGCGGCATCGCCCGGCTGCCCTTCTCGGCCGCACAAGCGCAATGGCTCGACCGCGTGCGCTTCCTCCATGCCAGCGCCCCCGACATCTGGCCGGACCTTTCCGAGGCGCGTCTTGTCGAGACCGCGGAGGAGTGGCTGGCGCCGGCGCTCGACGGCCTCACCAGCCTTGGCGCCATCGATGCCGGCGTGCTCGGCAATGCGCTGCAGTCGCTGCTCCCCTGGGAGCTGGCGCGCCGCATCGAGGAGGAGGCGCCGACCCATTTCGAGGTGCCGACCGGTTCGCGCCTGCCGATCGACTACGCGGCCGAGGGCGGGCCGACTTTGGCGGTACGGGTGCAGGAACTGTTCGGCCTTGGTGTCCATCCCGCCATTGCCGCGGGCCGGGTGCCGCTGGTGCTGGCGCTGCTTTCGCCCGCGCATCGGCCGATCCAGCTGACGCGTGATTTGCCGGCCTTCTGGCGCGGCTCATGGCGTGACGTGCGCGCCGACATGCGCGGCCGCTATCCCAGGCATCCCTGGCCGGAGGATCCGGCAAGCGCCGAGCCGACACGTCGTGCCAAGCCGCGCGGGACGTGAGGCTTTCACCTCGCTCGACTGGTCGTGATCCCGGCCGCAGCGAAGCGTAGAGCCGGGATCGCGTGAAGTCCCGCTCGGCACCTTCCTGCGATCCCGGATCGGCCTGCGGCCGTCCGGAATGAGGGCTGCATCAAGGTGAACTTTCTGCGGTTCGTGCAAGCAAGCCTTCACCTCGAGCGGGTAAGGTCCGGGCATGCTCCGGTCTGTCCTGTTGCTCGCCGCGGTGGCGATGGCGATCGCCTATTTCGCCCCACAGTATCTCGATTTCGCTGGCCGCGAGCCGGCGCGCGCTGCCACGAGCGCGTCGCCGCGCGGGGCGTTGGACAATGATGAAGGTGGGACCGGTCGCCGCTTCCGCATCGCCGCCGATCCGAGCGGCCATTTCCTGGTCGACGCTTTGATCGATGGCCGCAATGTCGATGTGCTGGTCGATACCGGGGCGACCGCTGTGGCGCTGCGCTACGAGGATGCGCGTGCGATGGGGCTGATCCGCCCGTCCGACGATTTCGATGCCCGCGTCTCCACGGCCAACGGCATGGCCCGCGCCAAGAAGGTGCGGCTGTCGCGGG
This sequence comes from Starkeya sp. ORNL1, assembly GCF_012971745.1. NCBI lineage: Bacteria > Pseudomonadati > Pseudomonadota > Alphaproteobacteria > Hyphomicrobiales > Xanthobacteraceae > Starkeya > Starkeya sp. ORNL1. Next base: position 3,668,910 of record NZ_CP048834.1, on the reverse strand, counting down.
TACGGGTCGGGACCATCACGGTGAGCGACGTCGATGCGCTGGTGACCGAACCGGGCGCGCTCGGCGTCAACCTGCTCGGCATGAGCTTCCTGCGCCGCCTCGCCCGCTTCGAGGTCAGCGGCGGCACGCTGCTGCTGGAGCGCTAGAGCCCTTTCCGTTCGGATGAAAACATCCGAACGACAAGAAAGTGCTCTAGATTCAATAAGCTGGAGCAATTCCTCTTCGATCAGATGATTCCATCTGATCGGGAAATGCTCGAGCGCATGTTCCGCAAAAGTTAGAAGACTTTTGCGATAAGAACATGCGCCAAAGTACAACTCAGCAGCTCACATAGCACACGGTGTTCTGCGTGCGCGGGCGCATATAGGACTGCTCGCCGAGATTGACGGTGGCGGTGTCGAATACGGTGCGGAACAGCGTCGTGTAGTCGTAGCTGGCGCTCGCCGAGATCAGCGAGGCACCATTGACCGCGAGCCCGGTCGGCAGCGAGACCACCGACCCCGCGGCGAGCGGGCCGGTACCGGCGGCGCTGGAGCTGCAATTGCCGTTCAAGAAGACGCGGGTCCAGCCGATGGTCGACTTGCCGGTGGCGGAGGTCACGATGCTGGAGATGGTGATGTTCAGCGTCCCGGTCGGAAATGGCGCGAGCATTGCCAGCGTGCCCTTGCACACCGTGGTGAGCTTGGTCTCGCTGATCGCGGCGCTCTCGCGCGCCACAAGGTCGGCGGCTACGCGCGAAGCGAGGCTCACCTTGCGGTCGGCGCCGATCACCCGCGTCAGCTCGACGCCGCCGAGATAGAGCACCACCATCACCGGGGCGATGAGCGCGAATTCGACGGCGGCAACGCCGCGCGTATCGTGCCGAAGCCGGCTAAAAATCTTTGGCAAAGCGCGGCGGGTCATTGATAGGGCTCGTTCCTGAACACCATGGTCGCCGTCTCCAGCGTGGATCCGTCAGCCTGGTTGCTGAGATCGAGCCCGAAATTCTTGGTCACCGAGGCGACCAGTCCTGCCCATTTGTAATAGACCCGCACCATGACGATGCTGTCAGGGCCGCCGGCGTCGAACTTGAATCCGGAAGGGTCGAGATTTCCTTCCTTCATCGGTGTCGTCACGCTGGTGTCGTAGGCGTCGAGCACCTGGACATCGACATAGACCTTGCCGGAACAGTCGATGAAGGACGGCAGCGTGTTGCACACCGCGGTCTTGAAGGTGTCCTTGTTCATCTTCTGCGTCTGTGCCTGGCCGGTGAGGATCAGCCGGCTGGCATCGATCGTCGCGGTCTCTATGAGCTGGCTCGAGAGCATGGTGAAGGCGGTCTCGAATATGGCGAACAGCAGCGCGAAGAAGATCGGCCCCACCATGGCGAACTCGACGGCGGTAACGCCCTCGCATGCGCGCCCGAACCGCGCGATCGTGCGCGGCAAAGGAACGGGCAAGGCGAATCTCATCGTGGCAGCCTGTCTGGGAAATGACGGACGCGGGGTCTCGCGTCGGAGCGCCGGCCGGGCTCCGCTATCGTGTTTAAGCCAGGCGGCTTGATGATCGGTTGCGGGCGATGCGGAAAAGCCGAACGGGCCGCTCAGGAATTCATTAACCATTGCTGCCGGCGCGCAGCAGGCTATTTCTGCCCGGACAGCGCGTTGCGGTCATTGATCTGCTTCACCGCGGGATCGAACACCTCCGGCGCGTCGCCCGCCGTCACCGTCGGCTCGCACACCGGCGCGCAATCGAGAGTCTGGCGCCCGCCGGTCGGGCCGCGATAGACAGTGACGATCTCGCTGCCGCGCTGCACCACCGCGACCTCATGTTCCATCAGCACCGTGCCGCGGGAATCCAGCGCGATCAGATTGGTGCGCCCGAAGCTCTTGCCGGTGATCACCAGCAAGCCACCCGCCTGGAGCGTGGCATCGGCGATGGCGGGATTGCCGATGACGAGGGTGGCGACGCCGTCCGGCAGCTTCAAAAGCCGCGCCTGGTTCATGGCAACGGAAAGATCCTGCGCTGCGGCGGGCGAAGCGATGAGGAGCAGCGCTGCGGCAAGCGTGGCGCGCCGCCGCGCGCGAAGATCGCGGGAGGAAATGGTCAACACGGCGGGTGTCCCAATATGGTTTCAGCGCTATTTCGGCACGGAAATGGTGAAGATCGCGCTAACGCCAGGCGCGCCGTTAACCATATGGCGTGGCCTCGATCCATGTAGCGGGAGAGGTGGCTGAATGGGGAGCGGGCGCCAAGCATTTGCAGCAGCTACAATTGAAGTAATTTCAACGCTTTTGTTTCAGGATTCTTTAACCAGACATTGGCGGCGGTGTCGTTTAGGAGATTGCGTGATGCGATTTAACTTCAAAGAAAGAGCTGTTCTCTAGGTTCGCCACATCACCGAGCGGGCGCCGGCACAACGAACGCACGACGGTCGAGTGCAAAACAGTGGATCCAGGAGAATTCCAAATGAAGAACCTTTTCAGCCGTTTCGCGAAGGACGAGTCCGGCGCGACCGCCATTGAATACGGCCTCATCGCCGCGGGCATTGCCGTGATCATCGTCGCCGCCGTGCAGCTCACCGGTACCAATCTCGATGCCACCTTCGACAAGATCGCGAAGGCTGTTAATGGTGAAGCCGTTAACTGATCGGCCTGATAGGCAGCGCTATAGAAAGGGCCCCGATCCGGGGCCTTTTTTATTCATGTTGGAATTACAGAGAGATTCGAGATGCTGCTCGCCCAAGTCCTGGTTCTCGGGTTTTTTCCCGCCGCCATGGCCTATGCTGCCGCAAGCGACCTTCTCACTATGACCATCTCCAATAAGCTCTCGATCGCGCTGGTCCTGGGCTTCTACGTCGTCGCCCTGCTGCTGGGCATGCCGGCCACCGCCATCGGCATCCACAGCGCGGCTGGGTTCGTGGTGTTGGCGGTTTCGTTCTCGATGTTCGCGGCGGGCTGGATCGGTGGCGGCGACGCCAAGCTGGTGGCGGCGATCGCACTCTGGCTCGGCTTCGATCAGCTGATGTCCTATCTCATCCTCGCCAGCATCTTCGGCGGAATTCTTACGTTTACCCTGCTCGCGGTGCGGCGCTATGCGCTGCCGATCGCCCTCCAGGAACAGCAATGGGCCGTGCGCCTGCATGCCCCGGGCGCCGGAGTACCGTATGGCATTGCGCTCGCCGCGGCCGCGCTCATCACCTATCCACACGGCGCGGTGATGAAGGCCCTTGCTCATCTCGCGCTGTGACGCGGGCTGCAAAGCATTAACCACAGGACACGGCCCGCTTCTCGCCTCCGTTGCTTTTAACCTGTGGTCAATACGTCCGGCTCTAACGTCAAATCACAATAGATCTGTCTGAAGACAGACGTATTCACAGATGAGCGCAAGCAGAGGATTCGTGATGAGACACATGGCTCATCGGCGCCGGAGCGCCGTCGCCCGCCGCACGCAGGAAACCGGCCTGGAATATGGCCTGATCGCCGCGGCTCTCGCCATCGCTATCGTAACCGTGGTCGCCGGGCTCGGCGCTCGCTATGGCGGCCTCGGGGCGCCGGCCCCGGTCGGCATGGAGCGTGTGGTAGCCCGCTGAGTCGCGACCGGCCGCAGCATTCTCGAAAATCTGCGGCCGACCATTCCCTCCATTACCATTAGTTTCGAAATAGATACTCGTCGTTAACCATGAATTGACGTTTGCCTGCTCGAATGGCGTCAAGGCCGAAACGGCCGCTGGACCGCTGTGGGAGCCGTCATTTCATGAAAGCCGCGCGCATTGTCGTGCTGATGATTGCCATAGGCGCCGGAGGCGTCGCCTATGTGCTGTCGCGCGGCCGCCCGGCACCTGCCCCGACCCCGGCTCCCGTCGCAAAATCCATCGACACGGTCGATATCCTCGTCGCCAAACGCGACATCGGGGTAGGCCAGAGGCTCGTCGCTGACGATCTTGGCTGGCAGAACTGGCCGCTCGCCGCGGCCGGCGACGGGATGATCCGCCAATCCAGTCGGCCGGATGCCGTCAAGGACTTCACCGGTGCGGTGGCGCGCGGCACCTTCACCGGCGGCGAGCCGATCCGCGAGCAGAAGCTGATCCGCGCCGATGGCTCCGGCTTCATGTCCGCCATCCTGCCCGAGGGCATGCGCGCGGTGTCCGCCGAAGTGGCGGAGGAAAAGCGCGCCGGCGGCTTCGTGCTGCCGAATGACCGCGTCGACGTCATGCTGACGCGCACCGATCCGGAATCGCAGAAGAACGGCACCGGTCTCGTCACCGAGACCATCCTCACCAATGTGCGGGTGCTCGCCATCGGCCAGGTGATCGAGGACAAGGAAGGCCAGCGCTCGGTCGCCGGCAAGGCGACGGCAACGCTGGAGCTCAGCCCGCGCCAGTCGGAGATCCTCGCCTCGGCTAGCGAGAACGGCACCCTCTCGCTGGCGCTGCGCAGCCTCGCCGATTCGTCGCCCAGTGCCCCGGGTTCGCCGGAGCGCGAAGCGAATTCCCTCAACATCGTGCGCTACGGCGTGCCTTCCATCGCCACCACACGATGAGGACGGAACACATGCGGCTCCGCTCCCGAAAGGATCGCGCGCTCGGCGCCTGGCGCCGTTCGGCTTTCATCGGTCTCCTTGCCATATCGGCCTGCGCCGGCATTGTGCCGCCGGTGCACGCCGCCGATCCGGCCTATGGCGACTATGCCGGCACGCCGGGGCGCTCCAAGGTACTGCCCATCGGCATCGGCAAGTCGGTAGTGATCGACCTGCCGCGCGAGATCAAGGACGTGCTGGTGGCGAATCCCGCCATCGCCAATGCCGTCGTGCGCTCGGCACGCCGCGCCTATCTGATCGGCGTCGCCCCGGGCCAGACCAGTATCGTCTTCTTCGACGCCGAGGGCCGGCAGATCGTCGGCTATGATGTCGAGGTCGGGCGCGACGGCACCGGCATGAAGGCGGCGCTCGCCAAGATCATTCCCACCGCTTCGGTCAGCGTCGATGTCGTCAATGACAGCGTGGTGCTGTCCGGCCAGGTGGCCAATGCCGGCGAGGCGCAGACCATTGTCGATGCCGCCGCCAAGCTGGTCGGCGATCCCAACAAGGTGGTGAATGGCCTCACCATCCGCGACAAGGAGCAGGTGTTGCTCAAGGTCTCGGTCGCGGAAGTGAACCGCACCGTCATCAAGCAACTCGGCGTCGACTGGAACGCGGAGAACCTCAACATCGGTGGCATGGTGTTCACTGCTGCGACCGGCTTCCCGTTCCCGGTGAACGGCGATCTTGGCTCAGTGATCGGCGGCGACCGCGTCAAGAACATCACCGTGCCGGATTATGGCGGCGATGCCGGGAAGATGCTCAATGCACGTGACTCGATCGGTGCGACGGTCAAGGCGCTGGAGCAGACCGGCATCTTTCGTACCTTGGCAGAGCCGACGCTCACCGCAATCTCCGGCGAATCCGCCGAGTTCCTCGCCGGTGGTGAGTTCCCTTATACGGTATGTTCGGCAGCCGATGGCGGCTATACCTGCAGCACCGAGTTCAAGCCGTTCGGCGTGAACCTGAAATTCACCCCCGTGGTGCTTTCCTCCGGTCGCATCAGCCTGCGCGTCTCCACCGAAGTCAGCGAGATCGACCCCACCATCTCGCCGACCCGCGTCATCACCAACGGCACCACCACCATCTCCAACAGCACACCGGCGCTCGCGGTACGGCGCGCCACCTCGACCATCGAACTGCCCTCCGGCGGCTCGATGGCGATGGCCGGCATGATCCAGAACAAGACCCGCCAGACTGTCTCCGGTCTGCCCGGCCTGCTGAGCCTCCCGGTGCTCGGCACGCTGTTCAAGAGCCGTGACTACCAGCGCGGCGAGACCGAGCTGGTGATCCTGGTCACGCCCTATCTCGCCAAGCCGGTGGCTACCAGCCAGCTCGCCCGTCCGGATGATGGCTTCGCCGATCCGTCCGACCCGTCCACAATATTTCTTAGCCGGCTGAATCGTATCTATGGCGTGCCGGGCACCACGGCGGACCCCAGAAGATTCGAGGGCCGCTATGGCTTCATCATCGATTGAGGGCAGGCAGATCATGACCGCATCCGCCGTCCTCCGCCGCCTCGCTCTCCCATTACCCGTGCTGGCCGCGCTGCTCGCTGGCGCCTGCACGCCGCAGCTCGCCGATCGCGACATCACCGGCTCGATCTCGTCCGACTACCGCGTCAACCATCCGATCCGCATGGTGGAAGGCGACCGCTCGATCGACATCTTCGTCGGCTCCGGCCGCGGCGGGCTGATGCCGGAGCAGCGGGCGCAGGTCGGCGCGTTCGCCTCCGCCTGGCGGCGCGAGAGCTCGGGCGTGCTGTTCATCGAAGTGCCGGCCGGCACCCCGAACGAGCTTGCGGCGCGCTCGACCGCCAAGGAGATCCGCAGCGTGCTCGCCGCCTATGGCGTACCGGCCAGCACCATCCAGATGCGGGTGGCGCAGCTTGGCGGGATTGCCAGCGACCTGCCGCCGATCCGGCTCTCTTATGCGCTGGTCCAGGCCAGGGTCGACCAATGCGGCCTGTGGCCGGACGATCTCGGGCCGACCGCGGCCCGCTCCACCTTCGAGAACCGGCCCTATTACAATTTTGGCTGTGCCAGCCAGCAGAACTTCGCTGCCATGGTCGCCAATCCCGAGGACCTGGTGCAGCCACGTCCCGAGACACCGCCCATGGCGGCGCGACGGCAGGTGGTGCTCGACAAGTACCGCCAGGGCCAGGACCCTTCGACCCAGTACGAAGAGGGCCAGGCGAAGGTCGATTCCAGCAATGTCGGTTCGCAGTGAGGCCGGCATGATGGCACCCTCGCACTCGACCGCCACCGCCGAGCAGATGGCGCAGCGCGCCAGCGTGCGGGCGGCCGAGACCAATCTCGCCATCCATGTGCCGCCGCTGCCGCGGGTCTCGGTCCAGGCCTTCTGCGAGAGCCCGGCGATCGCGGGCGCAGTGCAGGCGGCGGGCAGCGACCGCCGCATGGCGCGCGCCAATCTCAAGCTGCAGATGGGCGGGCTCACCGCTGCCGAGGAAGCCTATCGCCACGCCTCGACCCCGAACGTGATCCTGATCGAGAGCCCGGCGACCCGCGAAGCGTTGTTCTCCGGGCTCGAACGGCTCGCCCAGCATTGCGACCACGGCACCAAGGTGGTGGTGATCGGCCGGCAGAACGACATCATGCTCTATCGCGAGCTGATCCGCCGCGGCGTCTCCGACTATCTGATCGAGCCGGTGGAGCCGCTCGACATCGTCGCCGCGCTTTCGGGCCTCTATGCGACGCCGGATGCCGAGCCGCTCGGGCGCACGCTGGCGGTGTATGGCGCCAAGGGCGGCGTCGGCGCCTCCACCATCGCCCACAATGTCGCTTTCGCCATTGCCCGGCATTTCGACATGGAGACGGTGATCGCCGATCTCGATCTGCCGTTCGGCACCGCGGGCCTCGACTTCAACCAGGATCCCCCGCAGGGCACCGCCGACGCCGTGCTGTCGCCGGAGCGCGTCGATGCCGCCTTCGTCGAACGCCTGCTGTCGAAATGCGCCGACCGCCTCAGCTTGCTGGCGGCGCCGGCGACGCTGGAGCGAACCTACGATCTCACCCCTGAAGCCTTCGATCCGCTGCTCGACGTGCTGCGCGCCGCCGCGCCGATGATCGTGCTCGACGTGCCGCATGTGTGGAACGCCTGGTCGCGCCACGCTTTGCTTGGCGCCGACGAGGTGCTGATCGTCGCCGCGCCCGACCTCGCCAATCTGCGCAATGCCAAGAACCTGATGGACCTGATGCGCACCGCGCGGCCGAATGACAAGCCGCCGCGCTATGTGCTGAACCAGGTCGGCCTCGCCAAGCGCCCGGAGATCCGCGCCGGCGATTTTGCCAAGGCGCTCGCCGCCGAGCCGCTGGCCGTGCTGCCGTTCGAGGCGGCGCTGTTCGGCACCGCGGCCAATAATGGCCAGATGATCGCCGAGGTGAATGCCGGCCACAAGGCGGTGGAGTCCTTCCGCGCCATCGCCCGCTCCGTCACCGGGCGGATCGACCAGCGCGGCAGCAGTGGCTCCATGATCGCGCCGCTGATCGCGCGGCTGCGCAGGAAATAGGGGCGCGGACGCGATGTTCGGCAAGCGAGGCACGAGCGGAGGGGCCCTACCGGTCAGCAGACCCACTGCGACGCCGCAGGTCGCCCCGCCGCGCGACCCGGCCGCCCCGGTACCGGGAGCCTATGCGTCGGCGCCCGCCGCCTATGTCTCGGCGTCGGCCCCGCCACCGCCGCCGCGGCGCTCGGACGGTTTCTACGAGACCAAGAGCCAGATCTTCGGCGCGCTGATCGAGGCCATCGACCTCACCCAGCTGGCCCGGCTCGACGCGGCTTCCGCGCGCGAGGAAATCCGCGACATCATCAACGAGATCATCGCGATCAAGAACATCGTGATGTCGATCTCCGAGCAGGAGGAACTGCTCGAGGACATCTGCAACGACGTGCTCGGCTATGGTCCGCTCGAGCCGCTGCTGGCGCGCGACGACATTGCCGACATCATGGTGAACGGCGCCGACACCGTTTACATCGAGGTGCAGGGCAAGATCGAGCGCAGCCATGTCCGGTTTCGCGACAATCAGCAGCTGCTCAATATCTGCCAGCGCATCGTCAGCCAGATCGGTCGCCGCGTCGATGAATCGAGCCCGATCTGCGACGCCCGCCTGCCGGACGGCTCGCGCGTCAACGTCATCGCCCCGCCGCTCTCCATCGACGGACCGACGCTGACCATCCGCAAGTTCAAGCGCGACAAGCTGACCCTCGACCAGCTGGAACGCTTCGGCTCGATCTCGCCGGAAGGCGCCGAGGTGCTGAAGATCATCGGCCGCTGCCGGGTCAATACGTTGATCTCCGGCGGCACCGGTTCCGGCAAGACCACGCTGCTCAACTGTCTCACCCGCTATATTGACGACGACGAGCGCGTCATCACCTGCGAGGACGCCGCGGAATTGCAGCTCCAGCAGCCGCATGTGGTGCGGTTGGAAACGCGGCCACCGAACCTCGAAGGCGAGGGCCAGGTGACGATGCGCGATCTGGTGCGAAACTGCCTGCGCATGCGGCCCGAGCGCATCATCGTCGGCGAGGTGCGCGGACCCGAGGCATTCGACCTCTTGCAGGCGATGAACACCGGCCATGACGGCTCGATGGGCACGTTGCACGCCAACTCGCCGCGCGAGGCGATGTCGCGTCTTGAATCCATGATCACCATGGGCGGCTTCGCGCTGCCCTCGCGCACGCTGCGCGAGATGATTGTCTCCTCCATCGACATCATCGTGCAGGCGGCGCGCCTGCGCGACGGCTCGCGCCGCATCACCCACATCACCGAGGTGCTGGGGATGGAGGGCGACGTCATCATCACCCAGGACCTGTTCGTCTACGAGATGCTCGGCGAGGACGCCCACGGCCGAATCCTCGGCCGTCATCGTTCGACCGGCATCGGCCGGCCGCGCTTCTGGGACCGCGCCAGATATTATGGCGAGGATGTGCGGCTGGCGAAGGCGCTCGACGCCGCCGAGCTCGCCGAGCCGATACGGAGCTGAGCGCCATGGAGGGGCTCTGGGTTCCGCTGCTCGCCACGCTCGCTGCCGGCGGCCTCGCCTATGTCTTCATCTTCCCGCTGCTCTCCGGGGAGCGGGCGGCCGAGCGGCGCATGCGCGACGTCGCCATGACCGACGCCGTGGTGCGCCGGACCAAGCGCGGCGCGCCTGATCCTGCTGTCACGCGCCGCCAGCAGGTCGAGGAATCGCTGAAGGAGCTCGATGCGCGGCGCCGCAATGCGCGCCGACCGCCGCTGCAGGTGCGCATCACCCAGGCCGGGCTGACCTGGAGCCGTCAGCGCTTCCTCATCATCAGCGTGGTGCTCGGCATCCTCGCTCTGCTGCTGGCCGTCATCTTCCGCTGGCCGATCTATCTCGCCCTCGGTGTGGGCTTCGTCGCCGGCTTCGGCCTGCCGCGCTGGCTGCTGAACTGGCTGAAGAAGCGGCGCGAGCAGAAATTCCTGCGTGAATTCCCCAATGCGGTGGATGTCATCGTGCGGGGCGTGAAATCCGGCCTGCCGCTCGGCGACTGCATCCGCGTCGTCGCCTCCGAATCCCAGGAGCCGGTGCGCGGCGAATTCCGCCACATCGTCGAGACCCAGGCGCTCGGCATTCCGCTGTCCGATGCCTGCGCCCGGCTGTTCGAGCGCGTGCCACTCGCCGAGACCAGCTTCTTCACCATCGTCGTGTCGATCCAGGCGAAGTCCGGCGGCAATCTTTCCGAGACGCTCGGCAATCTCTCCCGCGTGCTGCGCGAGCGGCGGAAGATGCAGGAGAAGATCCAGGCGATGAGCATGGAGGCCAAGGCTTCCGCCGCCATCATCGGCTCGCTGCCGATCGCGGTGATGCTGCTCGTCTATCTCTCGACGCCGTCCTACATCGCGCTCTTGTGGACCGAGCCGCTCGGCCGGTTGATGCTCGCAGGATCAGCGTTCTGGATGTTCACCGGCATCCTCGTGATGCGCAAGATGATCAATTTCGACTTCTGAGCATGACGCCGAAAACATCATGCTCTCCTTCGCAGTAGTCTAGGCGCCACCCATGGTCGATGCGATCATCGATAAGCTGCACGACGTCCAGTTCATGGCGACGCTGTTCACCATGATCGCGGCGGTGGCGACGGTGTTCACCTTCGCCATGCCCTATCTGTCGGATGATCTCGAGAAGCGCATGCGCACCGTCGCCATCGAGCGCGACCGTATCCGCGCCCGGGAGCGTGAGCGCCTCGCCCGCGGCCAGGAGAAGATCGAGCTGCGCAAGGCGCCTAAGGCCTACATGCAGCAGGCAGTGGAGCAACTGAACCTGCGCAAATGGCTGGGCGAGGAGCATGTCCGCCTCACCTTGATGAAGGCGGGCTATCGGGGGCAGAGCCCCTATGTCGTCTATCTGTTCTTCCGCATGGTGGTGCCGATCGCGCTGATCCTGGTGTCGGCGCTCTATCTCTTCGTGCTGGCGCCGCCGGATTATCCGGCCATCATGCGGCTCGGCGCCGTCATCTTCGCCGCGTATCTCGGCCTCAAGGCGCCGGACCTGTTCCTCGCCAACAAGATCCAGCGCCGGCAATTCTCCATCCGCCGGGCCTTCCCGGATGCGCTGGACCTGATGCTGATCTGCGTCGAATCCGGCATGTCGATCGAGACCGCCTTCCAGCGGGTGAGCAAGGAGATCGGCGCGCAGTCGGTCGATCTCGCCGAGGAACTGACGCTGGCGACTGCCGAGCTGTCGTTCCTGCCGGATCGCCGGCAAGCCTATGAGAATCTCGCGCAGCGCGTTGACCTCGAAGGGGTGAGGGCAGTGTGCACCGCGCTGATCCAGTCTGAGCGCTACGGCACCCCGCTTGGCCAGACGCTACGCGTGCTGGCGCAGGAGAATCGCGACCTGCGCATGAGCGCGGCGGAGAAGAAGGCGGCTGCGCTGCCGCCTCAGCTCACCGTGCCGATGATCCTGTTCTTCCTGCCGGTACTGTTCATCGTCATTCTCGGCCCGGCGGCCATCAAGCTGATGGCCATTCGCTGACGGATGTCACCCGGCGACCGGTGCCCTGCGGCGCGCCGGGACGGCGCGCGAGACCAGCAATTTGTCGATGCGTCGCCCATCCATGTCCACCACCTCGAAGCGCCAGCCATTGGTCTCGAACGCGGTGCCCTCCTGCGGCAGCGACTTCAGCACATTGAGCGCGAAGCCGGCTGCGGTGTGGAACCCGGCGTCGCTCGGAATGCGGATGGCGAGCAGGTCGGCGAGTTCGTCGGTCGGCGTGGCGCCGGCGACCAGATAGGAACCGTCGGCGCGCTCCACCACATGCGGGCCGGGGTGGCCCTCCTCGCTGAGGATCACCGTGCCGGCAATGGCGTCGAGCAGGTCCGCCGGGGTCAGCACCCCGACCATCGAGCCGTACTCATCGACCACCAGCGCAAGCGGGGAGGCGGCGTTGCGCAGCACCTTCATGGCGTCGAGCGCGCCCGCCGTCTCCACCAGCACTGCGGCCGGCTTGACGAACTGGCGGGGGTCGGGCGTAGCGCCGTCGAGATAGGCTTCCAGCAGGTCGCGTATGTCTATGACGCCGATGGATTCCTCCGGCGTGCCCTCACAGGCCGGCATGCGGGTGTGCTTGGTCTCGCGGATGGTACGGCGGACGTCGTCCGGATCGTCGGTGAGGTCGATCCAGTCGACGTCGGTGCGCGGCGTCATCACCGCGCGCACCGGCCGGTCGGCCAGGCGCATCACGCCGGCGATCATGCGGCGCTCGTCGGGATCGATGACGCCGGCGGTCTCGGCCTCGGCGACGATGGCGCGGATCTCCTCGTCGGTGACGTTGTTGGCCTGGTCGGCGTTCGGGTCGCCAAGCAGGCGCAGCACCAGGCGGGTCGAGATGTCGAGCGCCCATACCGCGGGTGCGGAGATCCGGGAGAGCACCACCATCGCCGGCGCTACCAGGATGGCGAGCTTCTCCGGGCTCTGCAGAGCCAGGCGCTTCGGGATCAGTTCACCGACGATGAGCGAGAAATAGGTGATGGCGGCGACCACCAAGACGTAACCGGCACCCTGGGCGACGCTTGGGGAGAGGCCCTGCGTCTGCAGCCAGTTGCCCAGCGATTCGCCGAGCGTGGCGCCGGAGAAGGCGCCGGCGAGGATGCCGATCAGCGTGATGCCGATCTGCACGGTGGAGAGGAACCGCCCGGGATCGGCGGCGAGCCCGAGCGCGGCGCGGGCGCCCTTCGAGCCCTGGTCGGCGCGCGCACGCAGCCGCGCCGGGCGCGAGGAGACGACCGATAATTCGGCCATGGCAAGGACGCCGTTCACGAGAACGAGCAGGACGACGACGGCGATTTCGAACAGCGGCATCTAGGGTCGCAAGCAGCCTCAATATCCGCCACCTTTAGCACGGCTGCGCGGTTTGGCGATGCGCGCCATTGCCGCCTATACATGATGAGTAACGTGGCCCGCGGTTTGACGCTTCCCCGCAACCCGCCTAGAACGCGGCGATCCCGCCTCTGCTTGCCGCTGGAACGCCATGTCCCACAACACGTTCGGCCATTTGTTCCGCGTTACCAGCTTCGGCGAAAGCCACGGTCCGGCAATCGGCGGCGTCATCGATGGCTGCCCGCCGAACATCGCCTTCCGGCTGGAGGATATGCAGGGCGCGCTCGACAAGCGACGGCCCGGCCAGTCGCGCTTCACCACCCAGCGCCGCGAGCCGGACGAGGTGAAGATTCTGTCCGGCGTGCTGCCGGGCGAGGACGGATTGTTCATCACCACCGGCACGCCGATCGCCTTCCTGATCGAGAATGTCGACCAGCGCTCCAAGGATTATTCCGAGATCGCGGCGAGCTATCGCCCCGGCCATGCCGATTACGCCTATGACGTGAAATACGGCATTCGCGACTATCGTGGCGGCGGGCGTTCCTCGGCGCGCGAGACCGCGATCCGCGTCGCCGCCGGCGCCATCGCCCGCAAGGTGCTGCCCGAGGTCACCGTGCGCGGCGCGCTGGTGCGCATGGGCGAGATCGCCATTGATCGCGGCAAATGGGACTGGGACGAGATCGACCGCAATCCCTTCTTCTGCCCGGACGCCGAAGCCGCGGCAAAGATGGAGCCCTATCTCGACGGCATCCGCAAGGCCGGCTCCTCGGTCGGCGCGGTGATCGAGGTGGTGGCCGAGGGCGTGCCGCCCGGCCTCGGCGCGCCGATCTATGGCAAGCTCGATTCCGATCTCGCCGCAGCACTGATGAGCATCAATGCGGTGAAGGGCGTCGAGATCGGCGAGGGCTTCGAGGCCGCGACGCTGACCGGCGAAGCCAATGCCGACGAGATGCGCATGGGCAATGACGGCCGCCCGATCTTCCTCGCCAATCATGCCGGCGGCATTCTCGGTGGCATCTCCACCGGCCAGCCGGTGGTGGCGCGCTTCGCGGTGAAGCCGACCTCCTCCATCCTCAACCCGCGCCGCACCGTGACGCGCTATGGCGAGGACGCCGAGATCGTCACCAAGGGGCGCCACGACCCGTGCGTCGGCATCCGCGCCGTGCCGGTCGGCGAGGCCATGGTGGCTTGCGTGCTGGCCGACCACCTGCTGCGCCAACGCGGCCAGGTCGGTGAGCCGGTGGCGTGGCCGTTCTCCAGGTAATTCCAGGCGTCATCCCGGACGGCCGCAGGCCGATCCGGGATCGCAGGAAGGTGCCGAGCGGGACTTCACGCGATCCCGGCTCTCGCTCCGCTCGGCCGGGATGACGTCTTTCGGCGGCATTGCGCCTCGGCATTTTCAGCATTGCTGAAAACATTTCGCGCCTTCATTGCCGCCGAAGGCGCGCCCTTCTATACTCCTTCGTATGAAGCTTACGGATTGGCTCCGCTCCACCGGCACTACGCGCAGCGCGTTCGCACGCGCGGCGGGCTTGTCGCCGGCCAGCATCACCGCGCTGTGCAAGGACGAGCCGGCCTGGGTATCGCGCGAGGCTGCCGCGCGCATCGCCACCGCAACCGACGGCGCCGTCACCCCTAACGACTTCCTCGGGCTTGAGGGCTTGGGCCTCGAAATCCAGAAGGTGAAGACCATGAACGACACCATTCGCTCCCGCATCGACGCGGCGATCGAGGCTTTCGCGCAGGGTGAGATGCTGGTCGTCACCGATGATGACGACCGCGAGAATGAAGGCGACCTCATCGTCGCCGCGCAGTTCGCCACGCCCGAGAAGCTTGCCTTCATCGTGCGCCACACCTCCGGTATCGTCTGCACCCCGCTCACCGCCGAGCACGCGCGGCGCCTCAGGCTCTCGCCGATGGTGACCGAGAATGATGCGCCGCATTCCACCGCCTTCACCGTCTCGGTGGATTATCGCCACGGCACCACCACCGGCATCTCGGCCGAGGACCGCACCGCTACCGTGCGCGGCCTCGCCAATCCGAATGCCGGCGCCGCCGATTTCGTCCGTCCAGGCCATATCTTCCCGCTGATCGCCCGTGAGGGCGGGGTGCTGATGCGCTCCGGCCATACCGAGGCCGCGGTTGATCTCTGCCGGCTGGCCAACCTCGAGCCGGTCGGCGTCATTTGCGAGCTGGTCAATGATGACGGCACGGTGATGCGCGGGCCGCGGGTTGCTGATTTCGCGAGCACCCATGGCCTCAGGCGCATTTCGGTCGCCGACCTCATCGCCTATCGCCAGGCGCGCGAGAAGCTGGTCACCCGCGCCGCCGAATTCGACGCCCCGACCGCGGTCGGCGAGATGCACGCCATTTCCTATGTCACGCCGTTCGATCCGGTGAACCATCTCGCTCTGGTGCATGGCCGCATCGGCGACGGGCGCGACGTGCTGGTCCGGCTGCATCGCGCCGATCCGATCGGCGACGTCTTCACCGGTGGCAACGCCATTCGCTGCTCGCTGGAGCGTATCAAGGCGGAGGGCCGGGGCGTGCTGGTCTATCTGCGCGACGGCACCTCCGGTGTGCCGGCCACCGCGCTCGGCGACAAGACCGATTCAGCCAAGCTGCGCGACGAGAACTGGCGCGAGGTCGGCCTCGGCGCGCAGATCCTGAAGGACCTCGGCATTTCCTCGATCCGCCTCATCGCTTCGCGGACCCGCACCTATGTCGGCCTTGCCGGTTTCGGCATCGAGATTACCGGCACCGAGCCGCTGGACGTCTGACGCTACCCCATATCGGGGTAGTGTAGATCACGCGATCGGCACGTGCTGCCTGCAATTTCGGCTTCTGGCGACTCGGAGCCCGTGCCACCATCGTCGCAGACGGGTCCCCGACACGTCGGGGTTCCGTCCGAGACGGAGGTCGCGATGGTGCGCATGCGCATGCGGCCTGCTGGAACCCTGTTCCTCCAGGCTGTGCTCTCGGCTCTGATTCTGGCCCTCTGGGCCGCCATCGTTCCGGCCGGAGCGGCGGATGAACAGGTGGATGTCGAGCTGGTGCTCGCGGTCGACGTCTCCTACTCGATGGACCTCGACGAACTGGCGCTGCAGCGCGAGGGCTATATCGGCGCCGTCACCTCGCCCGAATTCCTCAATGCCTTGAAACTCGGGCCGAACGGCCGCGTCGCGCTGGCCTATATGGAATGGGCCGGTGTCGACGAGCAGAAGCTGGTGGTCGACTGGACCATCGTCGATGGCCCGGCCAGCGCCGCCCGTTTCGCCACCGCCATCCAGGAAGCGCCGCTGCGCCGCGTCTATCGCACCTCAATATCCGGGGCGATGAATTTCGGCGCCGCGCTGTTCGACAATAACGGCATACGGGGCCTGCGCCGCGTCATCGACATATCGGGCGACGGCACCAACAACCAGGGGCCATTGGTGGAGCCGACCCGCGATGGCCTCGTCTCGCGCGGCATCACCATCAACGGCCTGCCATTGCTCCTGAAGGAGCCGGCCGGCTCGATGCTCGATATCGAACAGCTCGATGTCTATTACGAGGATTGCGTGATCGGCGGGCCGGGCGCCTTCGTCATCCCGATCCGCGCCAAGCATGAATTCGCCGATGCCATCAAGACCAAGCTGGTTTTGGAAGTCGCTGGCGTGAAGCCGCCGCCGCACGTCATGGTGCTGCCGGCGGTAAGCCCGCCGCGCATCTCCTGCACCATCGGCGAGCGCATGTGGATGGACCGCTGGGGGAATTAGTTCTCCCCCCTCGCTACCGGGTGGTCATCCCGGCCGTCCGGGATGACGATGCTGGGAGGGAGACGCCGAGCGCCCTACCTCCGGAACACCCCCACCATCTCGACATGCGCCGAGTACAGGAACTGGTCGATCGGCGTCACGCTCTCCAGCCGATAGCCGCCCGCCGCCAGCAGCGCGGCGTCGCGGGCGAACGTCACCGGATCGCATGACACCCCCACCACCAGCGGCACCTTGCTCGCCGCCAATTGCTGCGCCTGCGCTTCCGCACCCTGGCGCGGCGGATCGAACACCACGGCGTCGAACGCCTTCAGCTCCAGCGGCAGCAAGGGCCGGCGGAACAGGTCGCGTGCTTCGGGCGTGACCGGCTTCAGCCCGGCCACGCCGCGCACCGCGCGGCCCAGCGCCTCCACTGCCGCCTCATTGCCCTCGACCGCTGTCACCCGCGCGGTCTCGGCGAGCCGCAGCGCAAAGGTACCGACGCCGCTGAACAGGTCAGCGACGCGGCCCGCTTTCCCTACCGCTTCGACCACGTGGCGAGCCAGTACGTGCTCGCCCTCGAGCGTGGCCTGAAGGAACGAGCCTGGTGGCAGCACGACCCTGGCGCGGCCCATCGTCACCATCGGCGACTCGCGCTGCAGCACGAGCTCGCCGTGGCGCGTCAGCCGGGCGAGGCGGTGCTGTCCGGCCACCTCCGCCAGCATCGCGATACGATTCGGCTTCAACGGACCGCTGCCGCGCACATCCATGTCGAGCCCGGTCTCGGTCGCGGTTACTTGCAGGTCCAGCGGCTTGGCGAGCGGGGCGAGCACGCCGGCGACCGCCCAGGCGGCTGGCAGCGCGCCCTTGAGCGCCGGCGCCAGGATCGGACAGGCGTCGATCGGCACGATGGCGTGGCTGCGCCGCCCGGCGAAGCCGACCGTGAGCACGTCGCGTCCCGGCCTGGCGCTGCCGCCGGTGCCGCGGGCATGGAAAGTAACGCGCCGCCGCCCCTCGCCATGCGCCGGGACAAGTTCGCCCACCGGCGCATCGAGCCCGGCGCGGGCCAGCGCCTCGAACACGAGGCCGCGCTTCCAGGCACGATAGGGCGCTGCGCTCCAATGCTGGAAGGCACAGCCGCCGCACGCCCCGACATGGCGGCAGCCGGGCTCGATCCGCTCGACGCTGGGCACGACGACATGCAGCAGCCGCCCGCGCTCGCCCTCGCGCTCGATCTCGACCTGTTCGCCGGGCAGCGCGAGCGGCACGAACACCGGCCCCTCCGGCGTCTCGGCAATGCCGTCGCCGCGATGCCCGAGCCGATCGATGCTGACGGCAATGGTGCTCCTTTGCGGAAGACTCATGCCGTGTGCCATGCCGTATTATGCATTCGCCTAATAATCAGGTGTGACAATTTATCATCTCGATTGTGACGTTATGCGCATTGCTTCGAATCAGCGTAGTATTCGTGCGGCTGATTCCCATTTTTAAAACGGACAGCCATATTTACTTAGCACGCGCACATAATAATAAGTCGCGAAGCGCACGCAAAGGGGGAAAGGGATGTCGCTTATCTCTGCGCTTGCCATCAGTATCGGCCTACTCGGAGGATTGGCCACCTGGCTGTTCCTCGGACCTCTTGCCGGCGGTCTGCAGATCTGGGCCGCTTTCATCGCTTGGGCCTGCTTCTTTCACTGTGGGGGGAAGGAAGCCGGCCTCAAGGCAACCATCATGGCGAATGTCGCCGGCTGCATCATGGCGGGGCTCACACTCCTCGCGGTGAGCCGCGGCGGCATGGGCAGCAGCCTCGGTCTGCCGCTCTGGGCCGGCATCTGCGTCGGTGTCGGCGTCCTGGTCATGATCATGCTGGCGAATATGCCGGCCTTCGCCGCCATTCCGGCGCTGGTCTACGGCTTTGCCGCCACTGCCGGCTATGCACTGCTGACCGCTGACGGCCTCGCCATGCTCACCTCGGCGTCGCTGGGCAATCCGGTAGTGACGATCGCGCTCTCCATGATCGTCGGCGCCGTGCTCGGCTATGTCTCCGAAAAGGTCGCGGCTGCGCTGCTCGGCAATGCCGGGCAGGCTCGCCGCCACGCCTGACGCCAGGCCGCCTGACACTGGTTGCTCCTGCGACCTCATCATGTCGCCGCAGCCGCCACGATCAGAGTCTCCACATTGCCGTCGCCGCCCGCGATTGGGGACGGCAATGTGTGGAGCGTTCGCCACCCGAGCTGGGCCAGGCACCCCGCCACGGCCGCCACGGCGCCGGCTCGGGCGGCGGCGTCCTTCACGATGCCGCCTTTGGACAATTTATCCCTGCCGACCTCGAATTGCGGCTTGACCAGCGCCACCAGCACCGCGCCCGGTGCAGCATGGGCTAGCGCGGCAGGCAGCACCTGCGCGAGGCCGATGAAGCTGACATCGATGGTGATGATGTCGGCAGTGGGGATGGCGCCCACCGGCAAGGTACGGATATCGGTTTCCTCCAGCGAGACCACGGCGGGATTGGTGCGCAGGCGAGCATGGAGCTGGCCGCGCCCGACATCGACCGCGTGGACCCGCTTCGCGCCGCGCGCCAGCAGCACCTCGGTGAAGCCGCCGGTAGAGGCGCCGACATCCAGCGCCTCCTTGGTAGTAACGTCGATGCCGGCGGCGTCGAGCGCCGCTTCCAGCTTCACGCCGCCGCGCGAGACCCAGCGGAAGGCCTCCTCGGCATCCAGCGTGGCATCGACGGCGAGCATGTCGGACGCGCGCGCAACCGTGCGCCCGCCGGCGCGCACCAGGCCGGCCTCGATGGCCGCCTGGGCCCGCGCGCGGCTCTCGAACAGCCCGCGTTCGACCAGAAGACGGTCGGCACGCAGCCGTTTCGCGCTCCGGTCATCATCCCGCCCGCGTTCTGTCACAATCGGTCACCACCCATTCATCACCTGCACGGCACTATGCGGCCGTCTTCCCATAGCTAATCCCGCCGAGGCGCCCCGTTAAGCCATGCGTCGCTTGTCGAACTTTGTGCGCCTTGCGTTCCTGCTGCTCGCCGTCGGCGCGCTGGCAGCATCGCCGGCCGATGCGGCCTCCAAGAAGGAGGCCAAGGCGAAGGCGAAGCTGGAGGCGAAAGCCAAGGCTGATGCCAAGGCCAAGGCGGACGCCGCCAAGGCCGACACCAGGCCCAAGCCCCCGCCCGGCATCTGGAGCTATGGCCGCGACGACGAGGCCTTCGTGCTGCAATACGGCGTCGCCAAGGCGCCGGCGCCGTTCCTCGTTGCCACTTGCCGGCCCGGCTCCGGCCTGTTCCAGATCGTTGCCGAGCTCTCTCCGCCCAAGGCCCAGGCCGGCGACGCGGTGCGCCTCACCCTCGGCAATGGCAAGACCGTGGTCGAGTTCGCCGCCAGCACCTTCCCGTCCGTGACCGAGGGCCGGCGCGCCGTCGAGGCGCAGGTGAAGCTGGAGCCCAAGCTGATCGAGGTGTTCAAGGTCGGCGACCAGCTCAGGGTGACGGTGCCCGGCGCCAGCGAGACCCTCCCCATGATCTCGGCGCAGAAGCGCCTGCCGGCCTTCGAGGCCGGCTGCCTGAAGGCGAAGATCCTGCCGTCCTCGGTGAAGTGATCGCTCTAGCTTCAATAAGCTGGAGCAATTCCTCTTCGACCAGATGATTCCATCTGATCGGGAAATGCTCTAGCCGCTCAGCAGCGCCGCCTGGACGTCCGCTTCGGCGCGGCCGAGCGCGCCAAGCACGCCGGCGACGATGCTGCGCGCATCGAGCCCGGCGGCGGCGAGCTGCACGGCCGGTGAATCATGTTCCAGGAAGCGGTCCGGCAGGGTGAGGGTGCGCACCTTCAGCCCGCGATCGAAGGCGCCGACCTCGGCGAGCAGCCCCAGCACCTGGCTGCCGAAGCCGCCGGAGGCGCCTTCTTCCACCGTCACCAGCACCTCATGCTCGCGAGCGAGGCGCAGGACCAGTTCGCGATCGAGCGGCTTGACGAAGCGCGCATCGGCCACCGTGGTGGAAAGCCCAAAGCCGGCGAGCTGGTCGGCGGCGGTGAGGCATTCCGCCAGCCTGGTGCCGAGCGAGAGCAACGCCACCGCCGCGCCCTCGCGCACCACGCGGCCCTTGCCGATCGGCAGCACCGAACCACGCGCCGGGCGCTCGACGCCAACACCCTCGCCGCGCGGATAGCGGAAGGCGATGGGGCCTTCATCATAGGCGGCGGCCGTGGCCACCATATGCACCAGCTCCGCCTCATTGGCCGGCGCCATCACCACCATGCCCGGCAGGCAGGCCAGCATCGGCAGGTCGAAGCCGCCGACATGGGTGGCGCCGTCCGCTCCGACCAGCCCGGCGCGGTCGAGCGCGAAGCGGACCGGGAGATTCTGGATCACCACGTCATGGACGATCTGGTCATAGGCGCGCTGCAGGAAGGTTGAATAGATGGCGCAGAACGGCTTGTAGCCTTCGGTGGCGAGGCCGGCGGCGAAGGTCACGGCGTGCTGCTCGGCAATGCCGACATCGAAGGTGCGGGTCGGAAACGCCTCGCCGAACAGATCGAGCCCGGTGCCGGCCGGCATGGCGGCATTGATGGCGACGATCTTGTCGTCGTGCCGCGCTTCCTCGATCAGCGCGTCGGCGAACACCCGCGTATAGGTCGGGGCGTTGGAAACGGCCTTCTTCTGCGCGCCGGTGGCGACGTCGAAGCGCTGCACGCCATGATATTTGTCGGCCGAGGCTTCCGCCGGCGGATAGCCCTTGCCCTTCTGGGTGACGACATGGACCAGGATCGGCCCGGTCTGCATGTCGCGCACATTGCACAGCACCGGGAGCAGATGGTCGAGATTATGGCCGTCGATCGGGCCGACATAATAGAAGCCGAGTTCTTCGAACAGCGTGCCGCCGGTCCAGAAGCCGCGGGCATATTCCTCGGCGCGGGCCGCCTTCTGGCCGAAGAATTTCGGCAGGTTGCCGGCGAGCTGCTTCGCCGTCTCGCGCAGCGTGCGGTAGGTCGGCCCGGAGATCAGCCGGGCCAGATAGGCCGACATGGCGCCGACCGGCGGCGCGATCGACATGTCATTGTCGTTGAGGATGACGATGAGGCGGGAATCCATCGCCCCGGCATTGTTCATCGCCTCATAGGCCATGCCGGCCGACATGGCGCCGTCGCCGATGACGCAGACCACGTTGCGCTTCGCAGACCCTTCGCCACCATCGAGATCGCGGGCCACCGCCATGCCGAGCCCGGCGGAGATCGAGGTCGAGGAATGCCCGGCACCGAACGGGTCGTATTCGCTCTCCGCCCGGTTGGTGAAGCCGGAAAGCCCGCCGCCCTGGCGCAGCGTGCGGATGCGCTCGCGGCGCCCGGTGAGGATCTTGTGCGGGTAGCTCTGGTGACCGACATCCCAGACCAGCCGGTCGTACGGGGTATCGAACACGTAGTGCAGGGCGAGCGTCAATTCGACCACGCCGAGCCCGGCGCCGAGATGCCCGCCGGTGACGGAGACGGCGTCGATGGTCTCGGCGCGCAACTCCGCGGCCAGCTCGCCCAGGCGTTCCTCGGGCAGGCGGCGCAGGTCGGCCGGTGCATGGACAGTGTCGAGAAGCGGGGTCGAGGGGCGGGTCAAGGACGTCTCCGATGCGGTGCACGGCCGGAAGGCCGCGCACCCGCGCCTGTGCAGAGCGTGGAAGACTGCACGTCCTCTGGGATACACAATGGCAAGGAAGCGCGCAACGCACCGGGATTCAGCCCTTTGGCACGCAACGGCATGGCGGTACCGGAACGGCGCCGGATTGGCGCAACAGATGTGGAGAGAGCCCCCGCCTGTGCGGCCCGGCATTGGCGCGCATGGCGTGCATCCGCTAGAACCACGCAATGAAGGGCGAAGCCGGGAGCGAAGCGAGGAATGACAGCACGGCGCCGGCGCGCCGTCTGATGTTGTTCATGCCCGGCCATGACCCGACCGACATGGACTACCATTACGGCCGCTTCGTCTATCAGGCCGGCAAGTTCGCCAAGCTGTGGTCGTTCGATGTCCGAGTGTCGGAGCGTCTCGATGATGGCACGCTTGAAGGCGAGATGGGTCCCTCGGCGCGCTGGCGCGTGACCGCCTCCGGGCCGAACTGGCAGCGCGAGACCGATTACGAGATCCTGCGCTGGGACGATATCGTCGTCGCGCTCGACGAGCGGCCGAATCCGGTGCGGCTGGGGCGCGGCTTCTACGCGCTGAGCGACTTCTTCTTCACCGGCACGGCATGGCGCTACCTGAAGGCCTGCGTGCGCTACGGCCTGTTCTTCTTCTTCCCCTATCTCATCACCGGCCTGTTCGCCGGGGTGGCATGGCTCGCCGGCTGGCTGGCAATGCTTGGGCTCGGCTATGGCCTGGCTACGCCATGGCCAGAGATCGGCGGCGTGCTGGTGGGGATCGGCGTGTTCTTCGCGCTGTTCCACCAGCCCGGGCGGCGCTGGCGGCTGCACCAGGCGCTCGATGACTGGGATCTTGCCCGCAACTACATGTACGGCCGGACCCCGACGGTGGATGCCCGGCTCGATCGGCTCGGGGAATTGCTGGTGCAGCGCGTCGCCAGCAAGCGCTATGACGAGATCGTCCTGGTCGGCCACAGCCTGGGGGCGACGCTGGTGCTCAGGGTGATCGGCCGCGCGCTCGATCTCGACCCGAAGCTGTGCGAGCGCGGCACGCGCATCTGCCTGCTCACCTGCGGCGCCACCATTCCCAAGCTCGCTTTGCATCCCTCGGGCGGGCGGGTGCGGGCGGAGGCGGCGCGGCTGTCGAACCTGCCGGGCCTCGCCTGGGCGGAATACCAGGCGCGGCACGACGCCATCAATTTCCACAAATTCCACCCCGTGCTGCTGCGTCGCACCGGCTTCGACCGCCGCTTCAGCCTCGACGGACCGCGCCCGCTGCTGCGCGATGCCAACATCAAGCATATGGTCATGCGGGAGAATTTCCGCCGGCACCGCTGGAGCCCGATGCGCATCCACTACCAGTTCATGCTGGCGAACGAGAAGCGTGCTTCCTACGACTATTTCATGATCGCGCTCGGCCCGGTGCCGTTCGCCGTGCTCGCCACCGACAAGGACGGTGCGATAAACCGCTTCACGCCCGACGGCCGCCTGCTGTCCGTCGCGCCGTTCGAACCACAGCCTCCCACCTCCGCAGCCCTGGACGCCGCATGAATCTCCTTATCGCCACCAAGATCGTCTGGGCCATCGGCGTCGTTGGCTGGTACGCCATACGTTTCCCGTTCGAGCGCCGGGTGAAGCGCGAGCGGGTGGTGGATGCCCGCGACCGGCTGCGCGAGCGCATATTGCTGTTCTGCTCGACCATGGGGCTCGGCATTATTCCCGGCATCTGGGTGTTCACCGGCTTCCCGAAATCCGCCAACTACCCGTTCTCGATCGCGCAGCTGGTGCTCGGGGCGCTGGTGTTCGGCTTCTCGCTCTGGCTGTTCCGCCGCACCCACAAGGACCTCGGCAAGAACTGGTCGGTGACGCTGGAGATCAAGGACAAGCACAAGCTCATCACCGGTGGCGTCTACCGCTATGTGCGCCACCCGATGTATTCCGCCTTCTTCCTGTGGGCGCTGGCGCAGCTGATCCTGATCCCTAACTGGATCGCCGGACCGGCCGGCTTCATCGGCTTCGGCATATTGTTCGCGTTCCGCGTCGGACGCGAAGAAGGCATGATGCTCGACACGTTCGGCGAGGAATACCGCGCCTATAGCGCGCGCACCGCGCGCATCGTGCCGGGGATATTCTGAGAAGGGGCGGGCATGCTGGAACTGAGGCCGAGCTGCGAGTGCTGCGACCGCGACCTGCCGGCTGACAGCCCCGACGCCATGATCTGCACCTTTGAATGCACCTTCTGCGCGACGTGCGCCGCCGAGGTGCTGGATGGGATCTGCCCGAACTGCTCCGGCGAACTGGTCCGCCGGCCGATACGCCCGGCGGTCGCGCTGGCGCGCAATCCCGCTTCCACCGAGCGGGTGTTCAACCCCGCTTGCCGCGAGCGCCTCGCCGGTTGAGAGCTTCTTGCGCGCCGCGCAACCGCGCGCCGGCGAACGCGCTTCCGGCGATGCCGGTGCAGAGCGCCGACCATTCGCAGCCCGCGTAGGCCTGGCGCGTGGCGTTGGCGGCGAAGCCTGACCGCATGAGCCGAACCAATGCGGCGTCAAGTGCCAGTGTCATGCCGGAGGCAAGCGGTCGTTCGAGCAGCATCGCGACATCGTCCATCGCCTGCCGGTCGCGCTCGACGATGCTGGCATTGAGGCAATGGTGGCCATCAGCCAGCATCGGGGCGCAGATGTCGTCCGGGCCCTCGACCAATTGCACGTTCTCGCCGGCATTCAGCCGGGCGACGACCACGTCGTAATTGGTGGTGAAGGCCGGCGTATAACCCTTGCCGACATAAGTGAGCAGGCACAGCAGATGATGGGCGCGCAGCCGGACGGTCACGGCGAGCGCTGCCGCTCACTCGCCATCCAGCGGCACGGTGCCGGCCGGCTTGCCGTCGGCACTGAGCGTGATCTTCTCGACGCGGGCCTCGGCGTCTTTCAGCAGTGCGTCGCACCGCGCCTTCAGGGCTTCACCACGCTGATAGAGCGTGATCGATTCCTCCAGCGGGACATTGCCGCTTTCCAGCTTGCCGACGATTGTCTCGAGCTCGGCCAGCGCCTTCTCGAAGCTCAGCGTCTTCACATCCGAAGCGTCGGTCATCATGCTCTCCCGCCTCACCCGCGCATCAGCGCCATGACATGCGCCGACGCCGAGCGGGCCAGTCCTTCGAGGTCATAGCCGCCTTCCAGCACCGAGACCAGCCGGCCGCCCGCGTGCTTTTCAGCGAGGTCCATCAGCTTCTTCGTCACCCACGTATAATCGTCCTCGAGCAGGTTGAGGTTCGCCAGCGGGTCGCGGGTGTGGGCATCGAAGCCGGCGGAGATGATCAGGAGTTCCGGCCCGAACGCCTCCAGCCGCGGCAATATGCGGTCCTCGAAGGCCTGCTTGAAGCGCTCGCCACCGTCGCCGGCGCGCAGCGGAGCATTGACGATATTGTCCGAGAGGCCGCGCTCGCCGACCGATCCGGTGCCGGGGAACAGCGGCATCTCATGGGTCGAGGCGTACATCACGGTCGGGTCGTTCCAGAAGATCTCCTGCGTGCCATTGCCGTGGTGCACGTCGAAATCGACGATGGCGACGCGGCCGATGCCGTGCACCTTCTGCGCATGGCGGGCGGCGATGGCGACATTGTTGAACAGGCAGAAGCCCATCGGGGTGCGGGTCTCGGCATGGTGTCCGGGCGGGCGCATGGCGACGAAGGCGTTCTTCGCCCTGCCGGCCAGCACCTCGTCGACCGCCAGTACCGAGCCGCCGACGCCGCGCCAGATCGCCTCGCCGGTGCCGGGGGACATCACGGTGTCGCCGTCGATGCGCACCAGGCCCTCTTCCGGCATCGCCTCGTCGAGCGCGGCGACATAATCCTCCGGATGGACGCGGACGATGTCCTCGCGCGCACCCATTGGCGCCTGCTCGCGGGCGAGGGTGGCGAACTGCTCCTGCTCGAACACCCGGTTCAGCGCCCGCACGCGGTCCGGCCGTTCCGGATGGCCCGGCGGTGTCAGGTGGTTGAGGCTGGCATCATGGGCAATCAGCAGGGTCGACATCAGGGCAGTCCTCGTCGGCGGTGCCTTTGGGCGTGGCAGCTCATGGTCTTATAGGGTTGCGGTGCACGATATGCCACGTTTGGCCGCAGCCGCTCGGGGATTTTTGAGGGCCGCCTTGACCCCGCCGCGGCGGGCGCCTATCGAGCCGCGCTTCAACGGGGATCGCCGATGGCCGCGATGGCGCAGACACGGATCGGGACACGGCTGGTGCCGGCGGATGCTGCGGGCATCCATGAGGCCGCGCGCCTGCTGCGCGCCGGCGGCCTCGTCGCGTTGCCGACCGAGACGGTCTACGGCCTCGCCTGCGACGCCACCGATCCGCGCGCCGTGGCGCGGCTCTATGCCGCGAAGGGGCGGCCCTCGTTCAATCCGCTGATCGCCCATGTGCCGGACCTTGCCGCGGCGCGGCGCATCGGCGTCTTCAGCGCCGAGGCGGAAGCACTCGCCGCCCGCTTCTGGCCTGGGCCGCTCACACTGGTGGTGCCGGCGCGCGAAGGCGCGGTCTGCGATCTCGCCCGTGCCGGGCTTTCGACGCTTGCCATCCGCGTGCCGGCGCATCCTGTCGCCCGCGCGGTGCTGGAGGCGGCGGGGCGGCCGATCGCGGCTCCGAGCGCCAATCGCTCCGGCCATGTCTCGCCGACCAGCGCCGACCACGTGATGGCCGATCTCGACGGACTGATCGAACTGGTGCTGGACGCCGGGGCGAGTGCGGTCGGCATCGAATCGACCATTCTCGATTGCTCCGGTGAGCGCACCATTCTGCTGCGGCCGGGCGGCCTTGCCCGTGGGCCGATCGAGGCGGCTTTGGGCCATGTGCTGGCCCGCCGGACGACACACAAGGGCGCCGCCGGGGAGGCCCCGATCGCTCCGGGCATGCTGGCCTCGCATTATGCGCCGTCCGTCCCGGTGCGGCTCGATGCCGCCGAGGTGCGGCCCGGCGAAGCGCTGCTCGGCTTTGCCGGCGCCCGCCCGGCGGGGAGCGAAGCTGCGGTCGCCGTTCTCGACCTCAGCCCGACCGGCGATCTGGTCGAGGCGGCGGCGAACCTGTTCGCGCACCTGCGTGCGCTGGACGCCCCCGGTGTCACCGGCATCGCGGTGGCGCCGATCCCGCATGAGGGGCTCGGCGAGGCGATCCGCGACCGGCTCAATCGCGCCGCCGCGCCACGCTGATTTTCCGACTCATCTCCATTGTGTCGTCATCCCGGACGGCCGTCAGGCCGATCCGGGATCGCGCAAACGCACTTCATCGTCACGCGATCCCGGCTCTCCGCTGACGTTGTTATTGAACGGTAATTCCGCTTTGCTTGCCCCGTCGAATCCCTTTCGCCGACACGGTTCGGCCATGCCGACGCCCTCTCGTTAACCCGCCCGCAAGGTTAATGCGCGACAACCAAGATGTCCGGCATTCGAGGCATTGCCTGTGATCGGCAAGCCACGGTCCGGATCATGTGTGTCCTGTTGCGTAGGCGTTGCGTCCATGCGTGTCTCACGTCGGCGTCGGCGGCACGGCGTCCTGTTTGGCTCATTGGTGCTGCTGATCGCCGGCGCGAGTACCAGCGTCGGCTATCAGGACTTCGCCGGCCTCCTCGCCCACCGACCTGAAGTTACCGAGCGCGCCCGCATCTTCGTGGTGGGCAGTTCGCTCACATCGCTGAAGACCGCGACCTTTGCCTGGCCGGCGCCGCAGGAGGGCCCGCTCGGCGCCGCCATCCCCGAGCCGCCGCGCGTGCCGCTGGCGGTCAGCGTCAATCGCGACGCCAAGGCCGACCGGCTGCCGCTCGCGCTCGCCGCCCGCCCCGTCGATCCCTCGCCAGGCACCAATAGCGCGGGCCCGGCCTCAGTAGCCGCGGGTAGCGGCACGGCCGGCATCGGGACCGATCCTGCCGAGGCCAGCGACGCCGAGGTCGCGGCAATCGAGGCCGGCGATCCCACCGGCGACGCCTCCGAATATGATGACTTCGCCCAGGACAATGGTGAGGAACCGGGCGCCGGGGCACCGGCGCCCGCCGGCGACGAGGCGGTCGCCATGCTGCCGGGCGACGTGGTCGATATAGGGGGCGCGCCGGAGACACGGACCGCCGCCGCAACACCACCTGCGCCTGCCTCGGCAGCTGCGCCGCCCGCGCGGCCGATCTATCACGAGACCGCCTTCATCTTCGGCGCCGATCCCACGGCCTTGCCGCCGCAGCCCTTCCATTATCTCGACGATGGCGGCATCAGCGTCGCCGCCAAGGGCGAGGTGACCGGCGAGGACGCAACCCCGTCCAGTCCGGCGGAGCGGCTTGGCCTCGAGGGCAAGCGCCGGGCTAGGGCGGAGAAGTGTCTCGCCGAGGCGGTCTATTTCGAGAGCCGCGGCGAGCCCGAGCGGGGCCAGGTGGCGGTGGCGCAAGTGGTGATGAACCGGGTGTTCTCGGGCTATTACCCGGCCGATGTGTGCCGCGCGGTCTACCAGAACGCCAACCGCAAGCTGGCCTGCCAGTTCACCTTCGCCTGCGACAATATCCGCGATGTCGTCACCGAGCCGGAATTGTGGAAGCAGGCGACCCGCATCGCGGCCGACATGCTCGACGGCAAGGTATGGGACGAAAAGGTCGGTAAGGCGACGCACTACCACGCCCAGTCGGTGCATCCGCGCTGGGTCCGCGAGATGCGCAAGCTCGACCGCATCGGGGAGCATACGTTCTACCGGCCGAGGCGCTGGGACAGCTGAGGCGCTTTTGAGCGGTGCTCTGCTTGAGCCTCCTTCGAGGCTCGCTGTGCTCGCACCTGAGGATGACGTGGTTCATATAAAGCGTCATCCTGAGGCGCCCGGCAAAGCCGGGCCTCGAAGGATGCTGAAGCAGTGCGCAGCCCCGCCCGGCAGCGCCAACAGCCCAAAACAAAAATGCCCGGCTCTCGCCGGGCATTCGAAACGTCGGACCCGTGGGTCGATCTCAGTTCAGCTTCGCCTTCACGTCGCGCACCGCTGCGTCGAGCAGGCGGTCGGCGGTCTGGCCCACCACCTGCGCCTTGAGCAGGCCCTCGGCGGCGGTCGCCGCGACTTCGGCAGCGGCGGCACGCACATCGGCGACGGCCTGTGCCTCGGCCTGGGCGATCTTCTGCTCGGCCATCTTGGTGCGGCGGGCGATCATGTCTTCCAGCTTGGTCTTGGCCTCGGTGGCGAGACGCTCGGCCTCAAGCTTGGCGGTGGTGACGATGGCCTCGGCCTCCGCCTCGGCCTCACGCTGGCGGCGCTGATATTCGGCGACCAGCTTCTGCGCTTCCTCGCGCAGCCGGCGGGCCTCTTCCAGCTCGGTACGGATGCGATCGCCGCGGGAATCCAGCGAGCGGAGGATGCCCGAGAAGGCGCCGGCCTTGGCCAGGATGGCCATGAAGATGACGAAGGCGACGGCGACCCAGAGTTCTGCGCTACCCATATCGCGGCCCTCAGCTCTTGATCGCGGTGTCGACCGCGGCTTCCACCGCGTGCGCGGCCGGCGCTTCGCCGACCAGCTCATTGACGATGGCGCCGGCGGCGTCGATGGCGATGCCACGGACATTGGACATCGCCGCATCCTTGGTCGCGGAGATCTGTGCTTCCGCCGCCGACAGCTTGGCGGACAGCTCGGATTCCAGCGACTTGCGCTTGGTCTCGGCCTCGGCTGCGAGCTTGTCGCGGGTCTCGCCGGCAATGCCCTGGGCCTTGCCGCGAGCGCTGGCGAGCGCCTTCTCATAGGCTGCGGCAGCGGCTTCGCTCTCGGCGGTGAGGCGCGCGGCCTCTTCCCGGTCGTCGGCGACGCGGTCGTGCCGCTCTTCCAGGATATTGGCGATGCGCGGCAGCGCGATGCGGCTCATCAGCAGATAGAGCGCGCCGAAGGCGATGGCGAACCAGATCAGCTGCGAGGGGAAGGTATGGGCATCGAACGGCGGGAAGCTCGAACCGTGCGCTTCTTCGCCCGGCGTCCCGATCTCGACGCCATGGACGACGCCGCCGGCTTCATGCGCGCCGGCCTCGGTGCCGACACCCGCACCGGGTGCCGGGACTTCCGCCTGGGCGATGATGTAGGTGACGGCCGGACCGCTGGTCTCGGACATGGTTCAGGCTTCCTCGGGTTCGATCCGCTGCGTAGAAAGATGAGGGCGGGACCGGATGCACCGGTCCCGCGCCGTACATCAGGCCACGAACAGCAGGACGAGCGCGACGACGAGCGAGAAGATGCCGAGACCTTCCGCAAGCGCCGCACCGATGAAGGCGCGGGCGAACTGGCCGTCGGCGGCCGACGGGTTGCGCAGCGCACCGGAGAGGAAGTTGCCGAAGATGTTGCCGACGCCCATGGCGGCAAGGCCCATGCCGAGGCAGGCGATACCGGCGCCGAGGAACTTGGCGGCTTCCGCTTCCATGATCTTCTCCTGTTGAATTCGACTTGATTGGTTGAAGGACTGGTTGGTTTCCCGCGAGCGCGCCGATCAGTGGCCCGGATGCAGCGCGTCGTTGAGATAGATGCAGGTCAGCACCGCGAAAACGTAAGCCTGCAGGGCAGCGACCAGGAACTCGAGCGCGGTAAGCGCGACGACCATGAAGAGCGGCAGCGTCGCCCCAAGGGTGCCAAGCACGCCGCCGGCGCTCATCATCACTATGAAGCCGGCGAACACCTTCAGGGCGATGTGGCCGGCCAGCATGTTGGCGAAGAGGCGCAGCGAGAGGCTGATCGGGCGCGAGAGGAAGGAGATGACCTCGATCACGACCATGAAGGGCAGCAGGAAGGCCGGTACGCCCGACGGCACGAACAGATGCAGGAAGTGGGTGCCGTGGCGCACGAAGCCGTAAATGATGACGGTGCCGATGACGATGGCGGCGAGCGCGGCGGTCACGATGATGTGGCTGGTGACCGTGAAGGTATAGGGGATCAGCCCGATGAAGTTCGACATCAGGACGAAGATGAAGAGCGAAAACACCAGCGGGAAGAACTTCATGCCGTCATTGCCGGCGGTGGTTCGTATCGTCGAGGCCACGAATTCGTAGCTCATCTCCGCCAGCGACTGCAGGCGGCCCGGCACCAGAGTGCGGCCGCGGGTGGCGAAGGTGAGAAAGAAAAACACCAGGGCGACGATGCCCAGCATGAAGGCGGCGGAATTGGTGAAGGCGAGCTGCACGCCGCCCGGCGCCCCCAGATCCACGATCTTGATGATCTCGAATTGATGGATCGGATCGATCTCGGTCGCCATCGCCGGTCGCTGCCCTTGTCACGACGCCCGTTGCAGGCGCCTTCCCCGTGTCAATCCCGCGCCGCCCGCGCGGCGGCGCCGTCCCGAATTCCGTGGCGGTACTGGCCGTAAGGCCGCACTGCGCTTTCTATGCACCGCCTTGCGGCGGGTGGTTTAGGCCCCGCCTTGCGGCGGTTTCTTGCGCCCGGTCTCGCCGGCGGCGCGCATCATGTTCATGATGCCGGCGCCGAAGCCGAGCAACAGGAGCACGATCATCGCCCAGGGCGTGGTGCCGAGGACCCGGTCGATAGCCCAGCCCAGCCCAGCCCCGACCAGCACTCCGGCGACGAACTCGCTCCCAAGGCGGAAGGCGAGGGTCATCCCGGCCGTGGCCGACGTCTTGTTTGGTCCCGCCGCGGCTGCGGCGTCTTCCGCCTGCTGCTCCGAGCGCACCTTCCTGACGGCGGCGTCGAGAGTTTTCAGGCGGTTGGCAAGTTCGGCGTCGGTGGCTTGCCGAGGCTGCCCGCCGTCTTGGCCGTCCGTCGGTTTGCGGTCGTCCATGATTGCGTTCGGCCCTGACCGGAGATGAGCTTCCCCAAAACCCCGAAACCGCGCCGCACCATAGTGATCGGCCCTAGGGGTGTCAAGGATGTGATCGTTAGTGTCAACCCATTGTAGTTACAAGACAAAATCATGACGCGGACGCTCTGTCGCAGGCGCTTTTGAGCCGGTCCGGCACCAAGGGAAGGCATTCTGGCATGCCAGGGCGACGCTGCCGTGGCGCGATTGCCGCGCGCCACACGGGCACCGCCGTTCCCAGGGCTTGACGTTAGGGATGGTCCTTTATATAGATGAATAGCAATATAGATGAATGGCGATATTAAAATGACCCCTGCCGCCGCGCCGCTCGATCGCGTCTTCGCCGCGCTCGCCGACCCCACCCGTCGGGCCATTCTCGCCCGGCTGGCTGAGGGCGAGGCGACGGTGAACGAACTGGTCGCCCCCTTTGCGCTGAGCCAGCCGACCATCTCCAAGCACCTCAAGGTGCTGGAAGGCGCCGGCCTGGTCGCACGCGGCCGCAGTGCGCAGTTCCGCCCGGTGCGGCTGGATGCCGCCCCGCTGCAGGAGGCCGCCGGCTGGCTCGGCGGCTATCGCCGCTTCTGGGAGACCAGCCTCGACCAGCTCGACGCCTATGTTCAGGAGATGAAGGAGAGAGAACGCCATGGAAGCGACGGCACTGACCGCGAATAAGACGACAATATCGGAGGCCGACCGCGAGGTCGTCATCACCCGCGTCTTCGACGCCCCGGCGCGCCTGCTGTTCGCCGCGTTCAGCAAACCGGAGCATCTGATGAGGTGGTTCGGCCCGGGCGAATATCCGCTGAGCCTGTGCGAGGTGGATTTTCGCGTCGGCGGGCGTTTCCGCTTTGCCATGACCGGCCCGAGCGGCGTGCAGGAGCCCCCGTTCGGCGGCGCATATCGCGAGATCGTGCCGAACCGGAAGATCGTCTTCGACAATGGCTTCCTGGCCGAAGGCGCCGGTCGGATGGTGGTGACCGTCACTTTCGAGGAAGCTGGTGATCGGACCACGATGAAGGTTCGCACCGTGTTCGACAGCGCCGAGTCCTATGATTTCCACGTGAACCAGGGCTTCGCCCAGGGTTTCGGCATCGCGCTGGACCAGCTCGCGGCGCATCTGGCGCAGGTGCAGGCGTAGGCTTCCGACGATGCGTCATCCCGGAATGGCCGCCAGGCCATATCCGGGATCGCGCAAACGCTCTCCACTTTCATGCGATCCCGGCTCTACGGCTTCGCCTTCGGCCGGGATGACGCCTTTTGAAAGGGCAGGTGACGACTGGCGTGCCTACTTCTCCATCCCGGCGTCACGGGCGGCGAGCATGCCCACTGCCGACCAGTCGATGCTCTCGCCATAGATGGCGCGCAAATTGAGCAGGCGGTCGCGCAGCAGGCTCGCCACCGGCATAGGCACTTGCAGCGTCTCCGCCGCCGCCAGCACCAGGCGGATGTCCTTCTGCGCCAGCGGCGCGGTGAAGCCGGCCGGCTCGAAGGCGCGGTCCGCGATCAGCGTGCCATAGGTCTTGTAGACCGGTGCGCCGAACAGCGTGGAGGTGAGGAACTCCAGATACTGGTGCGGATCGATGCCATCCTTGCCCACCAGCGCCATGGCCTCGCCCAGCGTCTCGATCACGCAGGCGATGAGAAAATTGCCGGAGACTTTCACCAGGTTCGCCGCGCTCGGCTTGTCGGAGAGCGTGAAGGTGCGCTGACCGATCGCCGCGAAGATCGGCCCGGCATCGGCGATCGCGCCCGCTTCGCCGGCGGCGGCAACGAAGAGCTGCCCGGTGGCTGCAGCCGGCGGGCGGCCGAACACCGGGGCTGCCACATAGCGCTGGCCGGCCTTGGCATGGTCGGCGGTCAACCGTTCCGACAACGCCACGCTGATGGTGCTGCACGAGATATGGAGCGCGCCCTTTGGCAGCGCCGCCAGGATGCCGTCCGTGCCGTAGACCACCGTCTCCAGCGCGGAATCCTCCGCCACCATGGTGACGACGGCATTGCCCGTGGAAGCGTCTGCGGGTGTCGCGGCAAGGCGGGCACCTTGCGCCACCAGCGGCTCTGCACGGGCCGGCGAGCGATTATAGACGCTCACCTCATGGCCGGCGCCGATGAGCCGCCCCGCCATGCCCGCACCCATCTGTCCGAGCCCGATGAAGCCTATCCGCATGTCCGATCCTCCACAGTGAGTGCCTGGCCGAGCTCATTCCTGACGTTAGAACCACGTCATCCTGAGGTGCTCGGGCGCAGCCCGAGCCTCGAAGGATGTTCATCATCAATGGCCATTGCTCTGCTTCAACATCCTTCGAGGCTCGCTGCGCTCGCGCCTCAGGATGACATGGTGGGGCAGGATAGCGCCGTCAGCTCGCTTCGAGGAAGCGCTCGGCGGTGGCGAGGTCGACCGAGACCAGCTTGGAGACGCCGCGCTCGGCCATGGTGACGCCGAACAGCCGGTTCATCCGGCTCATGGTGATCGGATTGTGGGTGATGGTGACGAAGCGCGTCTCGGTGAGGCGGCGCATTTCGTCCAGCAGATTGCAGAAGCGTTCGACATTGGCGTCGTCGAGCGGCGCGTCGACCTCGTCGAGCACACAGATCGGCGAGGGGTTGGTGAGGAACACCGCGAAGATCAGCGCCATGGCGGTCAGCGCCTGCTCGCCGCCGGAGAGCAGCGAGAGCGATTGCGGCTTCTTGCCGGGCGGCTTGGCGATGATGTCGAGGCCGGCTTCCAGCGGATCCTCGGAATCGGTGAGCACCAATTGGGCCTCGCCGCCGCCGAACAGCGTGCCGAACAACTGGCGGAAATGCCCGTCGACGATGATGAAGGAGGCTTGCAGCCGCTCGCGCGCCTCGCGATTGAGCGAGGTGATACCCTGGCGCAGCCGCTTGATCGCCTCGGTGAGGTCGTCGCGCTCGCCGGTGAGACCGGCCTGCTGGGTCTCGACCTCGCCAAGCTCCTCCTCGGCGCGCAGGTTCACCGCGCCGAGCCGTTCGCGCTCGCGCTTCAGCCGGTCGAGTTCGGCTTCTACGGCTACGGGGTCGGGTAACGGCGCGGCCGGATCGAGCGCGGCGGTCTCGCGGGCGAGGTCCGGCGGGCCGTCCAGCATTTCGGCAATGGCGTTGATGAGGTCGGTCCGGCGCTGGCGTGAGCCTTCGAGCCGGGCTTCGGTGCGCGCCGCCTCCTCGCGGGCGCTGGCGAGCCCGTCCAGCGCCGCGCGCGCCGTCTTGTCGGCATTGGCCTGCGCGGTTTCGGCGGCTGCGAGCCGGTCGGCCGCGACGCGGCGCACCTCCTCGGCCTTGGCAGTCTCGTTGAGCAGGTTGCGGCGGCGGGCGGCGAAGGCGTCGGGCGCTTCCTCCAGCTCGGCGCGCTCGATCGCGGCTTCCTCGCGCCGCGTCTCGATGGCGGCGAGCCGTTCGCCGGTGCCGCCGGCGCGAGCCTCCCAGGAGGCACGCTCGGCGGCGATGGCCTGCAGGCGCCGGACACGCTGCTCGCGCTCGCGCATCAGCCCGTCGGCGGCGGCGCGCGCCTCCGCCAGCGCCGCCCGCTCCTGCGCCACGCGGGTGCGGATGGCGGCGAGCACTCTCTCCTCGTCGGCCGCCGGCGGCAGCGCTTCCAGCGCGGCTTCGGCTTCGACCTGCCGCGCGGCGGCGGTCTCCAGCTCCTCCTCCATCCGCGCGCGGGTATCGGCGAGGGCGGCGAGCCGGGCGACCTCCTCGGCGGCGGCGCGCTCGATATGGGACAGTTCGTTGCGCGCCTGTTCGGAAGCGCGGGCGGCACCACGGCGTGCCTCGCGGGCGGCATTCTCGCGGGAGCCGGAAGCACGCAGCGCGGCTTCCGCCGCTTCGACGCCCTTCCGGGCGCTCGCCACCCCGGCGCGGGCGGCGGCGAGCTCGGCCTCGACATCGGCCAGCCGGTTGCGCTCGGCGAGCCGGCGGGCAGCCGCGGTCGGCGCATCGGCAGCGGCGTGGAAGCCATCCCAGCGCCACAGATCGCCCTCGCGGGACACCAGCCGCTGGCCGGGCCTGAGCAAGGGGGCGAGGCGCGAGCCCTCAGTACGGGTGACGACACCGATCTGGTTGAGACGGCGCGCCAGCGCCGCCGGCGCCTGCACCGAGGCGGCGAGCGGCTCGGCGCCTTCGGGCAGCGTCGGGTCGTCGGCGTGCGGCACGCCATCACCCCAATGCACCGGGGCCGCCGCGTCGGCCGGGGCGTCGAGATCGTCGCCCAATGCCGCGCCGAGCGCCGCCTCGAAGCCGCGGGCGACGCGAATGGCGTCGATCACCGGCGGCCATTTCTTGGTGCCGACATCGAGCAGCTTGGCCAGGGTGCGCGCCTCGGCCTCGAAGCGCTGCACGGCTTTCTCGGCCTCCGCCAGCGGGCGGCGCGACTGGTCGAGCCCGGCACGGGCCTCACTATGGGCGGCCTCGGCTTCCATCGCCGATGCCTCGGCGGCCTCGAGCCGCTCCTGGGCGATCTCGGCGGCCTCGCGGCGGCGCGCCAGCTCGGCGGTGTTGCCGCCGGCTTCCAGCACGCGCTGCTGCTCGGCGATTGCCGCCAGCTCGCGCTGGAAGCGGGTGACGCGGCCGGTCTCCTCGCGCAGCGTGCGCTCCAGCGCGCCGCGCCGGGCGATGCGTTCGGCGCCGGTCGAGGTGGCATCGGCGAAGGCGCGCTCGGAAGCCACCAGCGCTTCGCTCGCCTCATCGCGGCGAACGCTGGCGTCCTCCTCGGCGATGCCGGCGTCCTGCTGGGCGAGGTCGAGTTCCTCGGCTTCCGCGGCGAGTCGATCGAGCACCGAGGAGGCGTCGGCGGCGAGCGCACGCTCGCGCTCCATGTCGCCGCCGAGCTGGGCAAGGCGGCGATCCAGCTCCTCGCGCCGCGCGCTGGCGCGGGCCTCGTCACGGTCGAGTTCGCCCCGGGCCAGAGTGAGGCGCTGCAAGGCCGCCGCTGCCACGGCGTCCCGTTCGCGCAGGCCAGGCAGCTCGTGCGCGGCGAGCGCCGCAAGCCGGTTCGTCTCGGCCTGGGCACGAGTGCGCTCGGCCACTTCGCGTACCGCGAGGTCGAGCGCTTTCTCGGCTTCCGCCAGCGCGCCGGAGGCTTCCACCCAGCGCAGCCAGAGCAGCGTCGCCTCGGCCTTGCGGATGTCGCCGGAGAGCACGCGATAGCGCACCGCCTGGCGCGATTGGCGGCGCAATGCGTCAAGCTGGGTGCCGATCTGGCCGATGACGTCTTCAAGTCGAGCGAGGTTGGTCTCGGCGGCGCGCAGCCGCATCTCCGCCTCGTTGCGGCGGGCGTGCAGGCCGGCAACGCCGGCGGCCTCCTCGAGGATGCGCCGGCGCGCGGAGGGTTTGGCGCCGATCAACTCGCCGATCTGGCCCTGGCGCACCATGGCCGGCGAGCGCGAGCCGGAGGAGGCGTCGGCAAACAATATCTGCACGTCGCGGGCGCGCACCTCGCGGCCATTGATGCGATAGGCCGAGCCGGATTCGCGCTCGATGCGGCGCGAGATCTCCAGCAGGTCGGAATCGTTGAAGACGGCGGGGGCGTTGCGATCGAGATTGTCGACGGTGAGCACCACTTCGGCGTGGTTGCGCGCGGGGCGGGTGGTCGAGCCGCCGAAGATGACGTCGTCCATGCCTTCGGCGCGCATCGCCTTGTGCGAATTCTCGCCCATCACCCAGCGCATCGCCTCGACGAGATTCGACTTGCCGCAGCCGTTCGGGCCCACAATGCCGGTGAGGCCGGGCTCGATCAGCATTTCGGTCGGCTCGACGAAGGTCTTGAAGCCGGTAAGGCGCAGGCGGGTGAACTTCATGGCACCGAGCGTGACGCTCCTTAACCACAAGTTCAAGTGGGGAGCGGCCCGTGATCCACGAGATGTTGCGCGAACCCTAGGTCAGAACACCCTTCGCCCGATGCGGTCCAGCCCCAGCGCCACCATGGCGAAGGCGCAACCGACCGCGACGTCGACGAGGCGGGCCTGCATGTCCGCCTCGGCCTGGCCGACCGAGCCGGCGACCAACTCCAGCAGCAGCATGATGAAGGCGGTGAGCACCGCCATCCCGAGCGCGCCGTGCACCTGCTGCGCCGGCCAGCGCAGCAGCGCCGCCACCAGCATGCCGACGAGCAGACTCCAATGCCCAAGTCCCATCTGATCGGTGACGAGCCCGTAGCCGAGCGCACAGGCGATGCCGAGCACGGTGCCCGCCAGCATCTCGAAGATCAGCCGGCCACTCGACAGCACGTCGGCGCGCAGCACGATGACGATGGCGATCATGGCCCAATAGGGCCGGTGCAGCCCTGCCCCGGCACTGGTGAGATAGGCCAGCGGCACCGCGATGGCGACGGCGCCGGCGAAGATCCAGCGCTCGCGCATGGTGGCGCGTAGCTTGTGCATGATCTCGCCGAGGTCCGGGGCGCTCGACATGCGCATCACGCCGATCGACAGGTCCCATGCCAGCGAGACACACCAGCCGAACAGCGCAGCGAGCACGGTGACACCGACCTCCAGCCTGCCCAGCGGCAGATAGAGGCCGCCGACCGCCAGTGTGAAGCAAAGGAAGCGTGCCGCCATGGCGGCACGGTCGGACAGGCTCTCGACAAGCGCGTAGATCGCCCCGGCAAGCGCGAAGCCCAGCACGATGAGGATCGGGTGGCCCGCGAACAGCGTGCCGAGCCCGGCGCCGACGATAATCACCAGCGCGGCGCCGGCGAACCAGCGCAGGCGCAGGCCGGGCGATCCGCCGGGGTCGAGCCCGTAGGCCAGGATCGAAGTGATCATCGCATAGATCAGCCAGGGCGCGATGCCGAGCACGAGGCCGGCAACCACAGGCCCCATGATGGCGAGCGTGAAGCGCACCGAGCGCGCGATGATCTCGTCGCCATGCAGCGCGGCGGTGTCGAAACGCGGGGCCGGGGCCGGCGGATTGCTCTGGTCGTCCAAGGCGAGGCTCCGGATTGATGTCGCTCGGGCGCGGGCAAACGCGGTAACTTTACCCGGTCTTTACCGTGAGCGACGGAGATTGTGGATGAGTTCCGTTGCGTCCCCTTTGTTGCGTACAAGCGTCGGGTCCGGTCCCATGAAAGTCATCCGTAACGTGGAATCCCTGAGGATTCCGCGCGCCTCCCGCGGTTCGTCCGCTGCCGGCCCCGAACTGCCGCTCGACACCGTGCTGCGCGGCGACTGCGTGGCCGAACTCTCCAAGCTGCCGGCGCAATCGGTCGACCTGGTCTTCGCCGACCCGCCTTACAATCTCCAGCTTCAGGGCGAGTTGCGCCGCCCCGACGACAGCCGGGTTGATGCGGTCGATGATGCCTGGGACAAGTTCGAGAGCTTCGAGGCCTATGACGCCTTCACCCGCGCCTGGCTGCTGGCGGTGCGCCGCGTGCTGAAGCCGACCGGCACGATGTGGGTGATCGGCTCCTACCACAACATCTTCCGCGTCGGCTCGATGCTGCAGGACCTGAATTTCTGGATCCTCAACGACATCGTCTGGCGCAAGACCAATCCGATGCCGAATTTCCGCGGCCGGCGCTTCACCAATGCGCACGAGACACTGATCTGGGCGGCGCGCGAGCCCGGCGGCAAGGGGTACACCTTCAATTATGAAGGGCTGAAGGCCGGCAATGACGATGTGCAGATGCGCTCCGACTGGCTGTTCCCGATCTGCTCGGGCGGTGAGCGGCTGAAGGATGGCGAGGGCCGCAAGGCGCACCCGACGCAAAAGCCGGAAGCGCTGCTGGCCCGCATCCTGATGGCGTCCTCGAAGCCCGGCGACGTGGTGCTGGACCCGTTCTTCGGCTCCGGTACCACCGGGGCGGTGGCCAAGCGCCTGCGCCGCCATTTCATCGGCATCGAGCGCGACGGCGATTATTTCGAGGCGGCGAAGGCCCGCATCGCGGCGATCGAGCCGCTGCCCGAGGCGGCGCTGCTGCCGGCGCCCTCGGCCCGCGAGGCGCCGCGCGTCGCCTTCTCGTCGCTGGTGGAGCGTGGCCTGGTCTCCGCAGGCACGCTGCTTACCGATGCCAAGAGCCGTAGCCGCGCCATGGTGCGCGCCGACGGCACGCTGTCGCTGGAGACTGCGCCGGGGCTGGGGCAGGTGGCCTCGATCCACCGCGCCGGCGCCATCGCCCAGGGGCTGGAGGCGTGCAATGGCTGGACCTATTGGCATATCGAGACCGGCAGCGGCCTGATGCCGATCGACCAGCTGCGCGCCGTGGTGCGCTCTGAGATGGCGATGGCGGCGGAGTAGGGTTCTCCGCTTGCGAAAGGCCATCTGCATGAACATCCTTCGAGGCTCGCCTTGCGAGCACCTCAGGATGACGTCGCTTTTATAACCACGTCATCCCTAGCAGTTGGCCAAATGGCCAACTGCGGGGGTGCCGCCATAGCGGCCTCGAAGGATGCTGAAGCAGAGCAACTCCATGATCACCCTCTACGAACAGGCCACCTCCGGCAATTGCTACAAGGTGCGGCTGGTGTTGACCCATACCGGCCGGCCGTTCCGCCGCGTCGAGGTCTCGGCGCGCGACGGCTCGACCCGCAGCGCCGAATTTCTCCAGCGCAACCCGATCGGCAAGGTGCCCACCGTCGAACTCGATGACGGCCGCCCGCTCGGCGAATCCAATGCGATCATGCTGCATTTCGCCGAGGGTTCGCCGCTGCTGCCGAGCGACGCCTATGATCGCGCCAAGGTCTATGAGTGGCTGTTCTTCGAGCAATACAGCCATGAGCCGATGATCGCGGTGCGCCGGGCGCTGTTCCTGTATGAGGAGCGGCGGCACCTCGCCACGCCGGAACGCCTCGCGCAATTGCTGGAAGGTGGCGACAAGGCGCTGAACGTGATGGAAGGGCGGCTCGCCGCCGCGCATTGGCTGGCCGGCAACGCCTTCTCCATCGCCGACATCGCGCTCTACGCCTATACCCACACCGCCGAGGAGGGCGGCTACGATCTCTCGGCATTCCCGGCGGTGCAGGCCTGGCTCGGCCGGGTCGCGCGGGTGCCGGGGCATGTGCCGCTGGAGGCGTAAGCTAGATCCGCGCCAGCACCTTGCGCATTACGCTCGGAAACGCCTCGTCGTCGATCCCGCGCACCGGCACCCAGCGATGCCCGGCCGGTGCTGCCGTGCCCGCGGGCACATCCGCCCGCCACACCGACAGCTCCAGCGCGAAATGGCTGAACACATGGGTGACGGGCGTGTTGAGCGCCGTCCACGCCGTCTTCAAGGGGGCATGCCGCGTGGGGTCCGCAGGCAGTGTCTCCTCCCAGGGAGTCGAGGGCACCTCGGTCATGCCGCCCAGCAGCCCTTCCATCGGCCGCGAGCGCGCCAGCACCGCGCCGTCCGCCCGCACGGCGAGGAAGGCGACGCCGCGCCGGGTCGGCCGCGCCACTTTCGCGAGCTTCACCGGATAGCGCTCCGGCTCGCCTGCCGCCCGCGCCGCGCAAACGTCGTTCCACGGGCAGAGCGCGCAGGCGGGCTTGCGCGGCGTGCAGATGGTGGCGCCGAGATCCATCATCGCCTGCGCGAAGTCGCCATAGCGGGCATCGGGGAGTAGCGTCTCGGCGAGCGCGCGCAGCCGCGGCCTGGCCTTGGGCAATGGTTCATCGACGGCGAACAGCCGGGAGACCACGCGTTCCCAATTGCCGTCGACCGGCGCCGCCCGCTGCTCGAAGGCGATGGAGGCGATGGCGGCAGCCGTATAGGGACCGATGCCGGGCAGCGCGATCAGTTCCTCGACACTCATCGGGAAGCGCCCGGCAAAGCCCTCCGCCACCGCCTTGGCACCGGCATGGAGGTTGCGGGCGCGGGCATAGTAGCCGAGGCCGGCCCAAGCCGAGAGCACCTCACTGAGCGGGGCATTGGCCAGCGCTTCGACGCTCGGCCAGCGGGCGAGGAAATTGGCGAAATAGGGCGCCACCGCCGCGACCGTGGTCTGCTGAAGCATGATCTCGGACAGGAACACCCGGTACGGATCCTGCCGCTCGCCGGGTGGCGCCCGCCAGGGCAGGCGGCGGCGATGGCGGTCGTACCATGCCAGCAGCCGCGCCGGGTCGGGCCGACCCCGCGTGCCGGCCTTGTCGTCCTCGACAGCCTTTCCGGCGGCGACGCCGGCTGCTAGCCTCACACTCGATTGTCGTGCCAAACCGCGCTCTCCCGGCGCCAAGGTGGCGGCCTCCCGCCCCACCCGCAAGCCGGCTTCGAGGGCTGCGCACAGGAACCAGATGCGCAAGCCATATGCCGCCCTGCCGCT
This sequence comes from Starkeya sp. ORNL1, assembly GCF_012971745.1. NCBI lineage: Bacteria > Pseudomonadati > Pseudomonadota > Alphaproteobacteria > Hyphomicrobiales > Xanthobacteraceae > Starkeya > Starkeya sp. ORNL1. Next base: position 3,626,582 of record NZ_CP048834.1, on the reverse strand, counting down.
TGCCGACCTGATCGGCGCCACCATCGCCGAGAGCTGCGCCCGCCGCGGCCTCGCCTCGGTGGAGATCGTCACCCATTGGGCGGACATTGTCGGCGACGCCTTGGCCGCGCGCGCCTTGCCAAGCCGGCTGGCCTGGCCCTCGCGCCCGGATTCCGACGAGCCGGGCGTGCTGCATGTGCGTGTCGAGGGCGCCTATGCCATTGAATTGCAGCACGATGCGCCGATCGTGATCGAGCGTATCAACCGTTATTTCGGCTGGCGTTGCGTCGCCCGGCTGGCGCTGCGCCAGGGGCCGGTGACGAGCGCCCGTCCGCGCCGCAAGGTGCGCCAGGAGCCGGATGCCGCCGCGCTGGCGGCGGTGGCGGAGCGGCTCGGCCCGTTCGAGGACGAGGCGCTGGCCGCTTCGCTGGCCCGGCTCGGCGCGCTGGTGCGGCGCGACACAAGCGCGCGCAAGCGCGGAGGCGGCGCCTGATCCATCACGCAGCGGTGACGACGGGCCACCTCGCCGCACCGTTGCCATGATCGCGCGGTCGCTGTACGCGCTACGTCAATCACAGCGCGCGCTGCGCCAGGCCCCGGAGACCGTTCATGCTCGACCGCCGCCGTTTCCTCGAAGGGGTTGGAGCCGCCGCCCTGACCGCGGCTGCCCTGCTCGCGCTGGCGAGCCCGGGCGGGCTCGGCAATTCGCCGATCGCCTTCATCGGCAGGGCTGAAGCGCAGACGGTGAGCGCGGACAAGCTGATGGCGCCCGGCCCGCTGCCGGACATCGTGCTCGGCAAGGCGGACGCGCCCGTCACCATCGTCGAATATGCCTCGATGACCTGCGGCCACTGCGCCCATTTCCACACCACCACCTTTCCGGTGCTGAAGGAAAAATACATCGACACCGGCAAGGTGAAGCTGATCCTGCGCGAGTTCCCGCTCGACATCGTCGCCAAGGCCGCCTTCATGGTCGCGCGCTGCTCGGGGGACGCGAAATATTATCCGCTGGTCTCGACCCTGTTCGAGACCCAGAAGGACTGGGCGTTCGGCAATAATCCGGCGCAGGCTTTGCTAGCGGTGGCCAAGCAGAGCGGCATGACGGAGGAGCAGTTCAACGCCTGTCTGTCCGACACCAAGCTCGCCGGCGAGATCGACCAGCAGGCCAAGCGCGGCGCGGAACTCGGCGTCGATGCCACGCCGACCTTCTTCATCAATGGCAAGAAGATCAGCGGCGCGCTGAGCCCCGAGGACCTCGCCAAGGAAGTCGACCCGCTGCTGGGTTCGAACTGAGCCTGCGTTGCTCTAAAGGCACCACCTTTCCGCCCTCATGGCCGGGCTTGACCCGGCCACCCGGACTTCGACCGGGTGGATGCGGCGTGGCTGGGTCCCCGGGTCAAGCCCGGGGATGAGGTCAACTGGGAATTACGAATGAGCCTCCCAGCCGGCCCGCTCGTTCGAGTGGGCTTCGTCAGTTGATGGCCGCGCCTTCATCGGCGGCAACCGGCGCTGCACCGGTGAGGGCTGGATGATCGAGATATTGGTCATCGAATAGGGGATGAGCTGGTCGATCAGCTGCTCCGGCGCCTCGACGCTCGCGACATGGGCACGGGCGATGAAGCAATCCTCCCCGGTGACGCGGTCGCATTCGACCACCTCCGGAATGTCCCGCAGGATCTCCGCCACCTTCTGCAACTGGCCGGGGATCGGCCGGATGCGAAGCCACGCCGCGAGCGGCAGGCCGAGCGCCTCGGGTTGATCTTGACGGTATAGCCCTCGATCACTCCCGCTTCCTGCAGCCGCCTGATCCTTTCGGATACGCTCGGCGATGAGAGGCCGACGAGACGGGCCAGATCGAACTGGTGCTCGCCGGCATCGCTGTCGGGGTGTGCTCATCGGTCATCCCCTACATCTCCGACCAGCTCGCCATGTCTCGGTTGCCGCGCGCCACCTTCGCGCTCTTCCTGGCGATCCTGCCGGCAACCGCGACCGTGATAGCGGCGATCGTGCTGGCGCAGATTCCGACGGCGAAGGGTGTGCTGGTGTGGCCCTGGTCATGGCCGTCGTCGCGATTCACTCGCCGCCGAAGGTGCGGCCGGACGCAGACGACTTGTCCGAAGCTCCCCGACAGGCCTGACGGACCTCTTCCCGGGGCAAGCAATCTCACCTCAGGCCGAGCCGCCGCCTTGAGCGGTCGGTCTCGCAGCCCGGCCGGTGGCGCCTGGTTGCGTCCCATGCGCTCTCTAAAGTTGTGCCAGATAACATAGACAATCTGTAGGCGTTCAACTGCGTGCGCGCCCATCTCCGGCCACTCGCCATCCGTACCGCGATGCCGAGACGGAACATCACCGCAGCCCGCACCTGTTCTCCGGCTATTCAGATAAGCCGAGTTGATAGTTCAGTGATTTAAGTAAAATTTAATAATTGTTAAAATTTTCCGAAAATTTTAACAATCGGGCATCGGCCAAATCGAGTGATTCGGTACGCCGCGCCTCCGGGAAAGGCGCGCCAGGGGGGATGGCGATGGCAGACCAGAAAGTGACGTCGACCAAGCAATCGGAAGGCGCGCAGCGGCCGGGGAGCGTCGACGGATCGGCGCAGTTCCAGGCGGCGCGGGGGGCGGCGCCGCGCACCGATACGATGACCATCGTGCTGCACTGGGTCACCGCCATCGGCATGGTGACAAGCCTCGTCACCGGGCTGCGCATCGCCGCCGACAATCCGCGTGCCGTGGTGTCGAAATGGTTCGAGCCGATCCTGCCGCAGGGCGAGATCTGGACCGTGCATTTCGCCGCCGGGCTGGCGCTGTTCTTCTGCGTCACCGCCTATGCGCTCTATATGACGCGCAGCGGCCTCGCCAACCGGGTCTCACCGAAGCGGGTGCAGGTCTTCATGATGACCAACGCGGCGAAGCTGCGCTGGAACGCTTTCAACGTCTCGATGAACTGGATGTTCTACGCTCTGGTCGCGGTGCTCACCGTGACCGGCGTGATGCTATACATCGGCTATGGCGGCTGGATCGTCACCATCCACAACGCCGCCGCTTTCGGCACCATCTTCTATCTGCTGGCCCATCTGGTCGGGCATTTTGGCTATGGCGGGCTGCCGCAATGGCTGCGGGTGTTCCGCCCGTCGCGTCTCGCCCGCACCGCCGCCACCCGCCGCTGGCCGATCCTGGTCGGCACCCTCGCCGGCGTTGCGGTCGCCATCGGCCTGGTGACGCTCGATTTCGGCACCCGCGACCATCTGGTCATCGGCAAGGTCGACCAGCCGCCGAAGCTCGACGGTGTGCTGGATGATCCGGCATGGAAGAATGCCAAGGTCGTCTCGGTACGCACCCAGCAGGGCGAGAATCTCGCCGGCGGCTCGGGCGAATCCACCGTCGAGATCCGCGCGGTCCATGATGACAAGAACGTCTATTTCGCCTTCCGCTGGGAAGATCCGACCCGCTCGCTGCGCCGCTTGCCGCTGATCAAGAAGGACGATGGCTGGCACCTCGTGCAGGACGATGCCGACATCGCCGATGTGAAGCTGTTCTACGAGGACAAGCTCGCCATCCTGTTCTCGACCTCGGACGCCTTCGGCGGCGGCGGCTCGACCCATATGGGTCCGAAGCCATTGGCCGATAAGCCGGCACCGCTGCACAAGCGCGGCTACCACTACACCGAGGGCGACATTGCCGACCTCTGGCAATGGAAGGCGGCCCGCGGCGGCCATCTCGGCATGCTGGATGACCAGTATTTCGGCCCGCCGCGTCCGGCGACGGAAGCCGAGAATGCCGGCACCGCCCGCCACCAGGCCGGCTATTGGAATGATCCCGGCCGTGCCTTCTATGTCTACAATTTCAAGGCCCAGCCGCCCGGCGGCTATCGCGGCACCGTCGACCTGCTGCGCCTGCCGACCGACTGGAAGGCGACCGAGGCCAAGCTTGGCAAGATCGACCTCTCGCCCGAGGCCATCGACCCCGAGGGCGCGCAATGGTGGATGACCGAGGCCGAGACCGCGCCCTATTCCAAGGAACTCGATGCCACGATTCCCGTCGGCGCCGTGCTGCCCGGCGTGCTCATCATGGGCAATTACGAGGGCGACCGCGCGCAGGTGCACGGCACGCCGAAATGGGCGGACGGCCACTGGACGCTGGAGGTCACCCGGGCGCTGACCACCGGCTCGGAATTCGACCAGGACTTCGTGCCGGGCCGCCCGCTCTATATGTGGGTCTCGGTCTTCGACCATAACCAGACCCGCCACACCCGGCATGTCCGCCCGGTGGTCGTCGAGCTCGACTGAGCGAGGCGGCCGCATGAGCGGGGTGAAGTGCCGGCTGACCATCAATGGCCGGTCCGTCGAGGCCGCCCCCGGCACCACGCTGGTCGATGCCGGGCTGGGCGGGCGCATATTGGTGCCGCACGACTGCCTCACCGGCCAGTGCGAGACCTGCCGGGTGCGCGTTCTCTCGGGCAGCGTCGACGATCGCGGCACCCGCATCGCCGACACCGTTCTGGCCTGCCAGGCGACGCTGACCGGGGACGTGGCGATCGCCTATGACGAAGTGCCGCCGGTGCTGCGCGTCGGCGCCACGGTGAGCGCGATGCACGCGCTCGCCCCGGACATCGCCGAGGTGGTGCTGGCGCTGAATGCGCCTCTGGAGATGCTGCCGGGACAGTACCTCAATGTCCGCTTCGCCGGCTTCCCCGGCCGCGACTACAGCCCGGCACCGGATCTCGACGGCGGCTACGATCCCGGCGAGGCGCGCCTGCATGTGCGCCTGCTGCCGGGCGGCATCGTCTCCGGCGCCATCGGCCGCGCCATCCGCCCCGGCCACAAGGCGCAGATACGCGGCCCGCTCGGCGCTGCCTTCCTGCGCCCGGGGGCGGGGCCACTGATCCTGATCGGCGGCGGCACCGGCTTCGCGCCGGTCTGGTCGGTGGCGCGGGCCGCACGGCTCGGCCAGCCGGGTCGCGACCTGTTCCTCGTCACCGGCATGCGCCGGCGCGAGGAGGTCTATATGGAAAGCGCGCTCGACTGGCTGGTCGACCATGGCGCCCTCGAGGCCTTCGCCACCGTGGAGGAGGATCCCGGCAACCGCTTCCGCCCCGGCCGGCCGACGCATTACCTGCCATCGCTCGGGGTCGACGACACCGTCATCGTCGCCGGCGCGGCCGGCCTCGTCGAGGCGGTGCGCCGCAAGGCTGTGGCGGTGGGCGCGCGGGTCCATGCCGATCCGTTCGTCGCCAGCCGCGAGACGCTGTCCATGGTCGGGCGGCTGATGCAGTCGCTGCGCGGCGGGGCGCCGGCCGAGAGCATCCTGTCGCCGCGCCCGCGCGGGGCCGTTGCAGAGACCGGGCCGCTGCCTGGCGGCCGGCGCTACGAGCCTTCGGCCGAGCCCGCCGAACGTCGCCCGGCGGCGACGGGGCGGCGCGCCGGCGAGGGGGGCAGCTGAAACTCATTCCGTCATCCCGGAATGGCCGTCAGGCCGTATCCGGGATCGCGTGACGCTTGAGCTTGGCCCAGCAACCAGAACTGCCTCATTCCCGGGCTTGACCGGGGGACCCAGCCTATCCGCATGCACCCTGCCGAAGTCTGGATCCCCGGGTCAAGCCTGGGGATGAGGGTGGAAAGGGTGGGTTCCTACGTCGTCACCTCGCGCAGGAACGACTTCACGGTGATGTCGAGCCGGCGGGCCTCGTCGGCCATGTCGGTCGCCTGGTCGACCACCTTCTGCGCGGAGCTGCGGGCTTCCTCGATGGTCGCCTTCAGCCGGCGCAGGCTGGCGGCGACATTCACGCTGCCGCCGGCGGCAGCGGTGATGCCGTCCGCTATGTCGCGGGTGGCGCGGTCCTGGCGCTCCACCGCGCTCGCGATCGCCCGCGCCTCCTCTAGCAGCGTGCCGAAGGTCTGGGAAACGCCGTATATGGCGTTCGAGGTCTCGTCCGCGGTGTCGCGTATGCCGACGGCGCAGGAGCCGATGTCGAGCACCACGCCGTCCATGCGCGCCGCGAGTGCGTTGAGGTCGGCGACCATCGGCGCGAAACCGGCGCCCTGCGTGCCGGCGCGGCTCGCCTGCATGGTGGCGTTGAGTGCGATCACGTTGATGCGCCGCGCGGCATCCTCGAACGAGCCGGAGAGCTCCGCGACGCCCTCGGTCAGGCCGGCGAGTCGGCGCAGCGAGGAGCCGGCGGCCTCGGTGACATTGGCATCGGCGGCGAGCGCGGCGCTGCGCAGATGGGACACGGTCTCGGCGAGCGAGGCGTTCAACCGCTCGGTCGCCTGCTGCACGGTGGCGACGCCTTGCAGCGTGCTCTCGGAGACGAAGGTCGCCTCCGCCGCCTCGCCCTCGGCGACCGCCGAGACCCGGGCCAGTTCGTGCGCGGTCTCGTCCATGCTCTCGGCGCAATCGCCGACGGTGAGCAGCACCGAGCGCATCACCCGGTCGAAGCGGGTGATCGCGGATTCCAGTTCCTCGCGGCGCTGGCGCACCACATTGGCGTCGGCGACGTCGGCACGCAGTTGGTCGCGCTCTTCCATCGAGTGCTGCAGCGACACCACCGCGCGGGCGATGTCGCCGATCTCGTCGGATCGGTCCTGCCCGTCGACATGGGCCTTCCAGTCGCCGCGCGAGACCGCCCGCACCGCCTCGGTAATGATCTCCAGCGGCCGGGTGATGCGGCGCGAGGCGATCAGCATGATCAGCGCGAACAGGGCAAGCGAACTCACCGCCGCCAGCAGCAGCCATGAAGTCAGCGACTTGCCCTCGCGCTGGCCGACCCGCACCAGCTCGTCGCGCAAGGCGTGCAGTTCGCCGAGCGGCGTCAGCGCGCAGATGCGGTAATCCTCGTACATCGCGACGCAGCGCGCCCAGTAGCGCCCATCGCCGGTGCGCAGCAGGTCGGTCCCCGCGACCGTCTCGATGGTGGCATCGGGGTCGTTGATGCCGGCGACGGAGATGGTCTTCCCCTGATACTGGACGATGAGGCCGGCACCTTCGAGCCGGGAGAATTCGGCGAGTGTCTCCTCGCGCGGCCGCAGCACCCGATGGGTGACGATCGCCGCCGAGACGTCGCCGAAATCGTCGAACAGCGGATCGACGGTGACGAACACCATGGCGGCGCGCTGCTTCGAGCCGAATGCGGTCGCAGTGCGCTGGTCGAAGGCCAGCACGCGGCGCAGATTGCGCGGCGCCTTGCGATCATTGTTCTGCAGCAGCGGCAGGATGTCGTCCGCGATCGGCAGCAGGTTCAGCGCCTCGTTCGCCGCCAGCAGGTCGACGTCGCCGCTATGGGCGCCGACGACGCGCAGCTTGGGATCGATCACCAGCACGCCGTCAAGGTCCAGCGCGCCGATGCTGCGGCCGAGCGACTCGCTCATGGCGACGATGTTGTTGCTGGAGACCGCCTCGGCGATATCAGCCCGCTGGGCAAGGCTTTCCACCAGCCGGCCCATGGTGTTGAACATCATCTGCACGCGGGCGCGGGCGAGGCGGGCCTCGCCGTCCAGCTTCTGCGTGATCCGCGTCTCCGACAGGCGCGTGAGTTCCTCCGCCTGCCGTTCCAGCCCGAGATCGAGCCGCCACACGGCCAGGGCGACGAAGCCGGCAAAGGCGATCGTCGCCGTCGCCACGACGGCGAGGATCAGGCGGGCGCTGAGGGAAGCAAGACGAAGCACGGGGATAACGCTCACTCTGCGGCCGGGACGCCGCCCATCGAGCTTAGCAAGGTGCGGGCCTTGGCGCTCTTGGCGAAGCTCACGAAACTCTGTGCCGCCGGTGTGACGGTCGATTTCTTGTAGGCGAGCGCGAGCACCACGGCGGAGGGATAGCCGGCATCGGTCGGTGCCCGGCCGTCGATGCGCAGCACGGAGAGGCCGTCGCCGAGCGCGCTGGTGAACGGACCGAAGCCGATGGCGCCATCCACCGTGCGCACCGTGTCGACGCTTTCCTGCGTCGTGGTGGCGGTCTTGGACTTCTCGGTGAGGACAAGGTCCTTCCAGCCCGGCATGCTCTGGCGCAGCACCTGCAGGGTGCTGTCATGGTCCTCGCGGCGGACCACTTTCACGCGCAGGTCGGCGCCGCCGAGGTCCTTCCAATTGGTGATATCACCGCGATAGATCCGCAGCAGCTGTTCGCTGGTGACGCCGGTGACGCCGGCCGAGGGGTTGACGTAGAACGCCGACGGCAGCAGTACGACGGGCTCGGCGATGATGCCGAGTGACTTCTCGGTATCGTTCAGCGGACGGGCGATGCGCGCCAGCACCTCTTTGTCGCTGCCGATCGCCGCCAGCCCGCCGCCGGAGCCGATGCTCGGCGGCACCAGGATGACGGTCTCAGGGTGGTCCGCGGTGAAGGCCGCGCCGATTGCGCGCAGCAGCTCGATGCCGTCGCCCGTGCCCACAATCGGAAGTTCATCCGCCCACGCCCCGCGGAGCCCCGGCACCGTGGCCAGCACAACCGCGAGTACGCATGTCCAACGCTTCATGACATCAGCCTCCTTTGTTCTTTGAGGCGACGATCTAGGTCGCAACTACGTAACGGAGCATGAAGACCAGGGTGCCGATGCTTCGTTCCGCGTGGGATGGTTTGAGATTTATTAACCCGCATGCCACAAAATAACGAAATGACGAGAGAGTCCGGTTACTTTCGGCACGGCATCCCGGCGGCCGATCTCGATGAATCTGGATCTGCGCGATCCAAATTCGTGATCGATTCCACCGGGCTGGAGCATCATGCGCCGGCCCGGTGCCGCGCCTATGTCGCGTCTCATCTCAAGGGGTTTGCGGAGCGCCGTCCGTGACCGGCCTTGCCGTGGCGTTCGCCATGCTCGGCGTCGCCGTGCTCGCCGTGGCATATCTGCATGCCCGCGCCCGCGCCGCCACCGCGATGGCGGAAGCCCGGCATGCCCGCCTCGCCATCGAGGCGCTTCCCAACGGCATCATCCTATGCCGTGGGTTGCAGATCGTCGAATTCAACAGCGCCTTCCGGACCATTGCCGGTATCGACCGCGAGGCCGGCGGCGATCTCCTCGTCACCAGGCTGCTCGCCGACCGCGGCGCCATCGACCGGCTGTTGAGCGGCGATGAGGTAAAGCTGGAGACCGAATTGGTGCGCCCCGACGGCGCCCTGCACCGCGTCGCGATCGCCGCGCGGCCCTTCGATGTCGGCGGTGGCTCCGGCCATCTGCTGGTGGTCGACGACATTCACGACCGCGAGGACGCCGACCACCGTATCAGTTTCCTCGCCCATCATGATGCGCTGACGCGCCTGCCGAACCGTGAGGTGCTGCGCGCGCGGCTCGATGCCGCCATCGCCCGCTGCGATGAAACCGGCTCGCTGTGCGCGGTGCTGTGGATCGATCTCGACCACTTCAAGGAAGTGAACGACCTCAAGGGCCACACGGTCGGCGACCGCCTGCTGTGCTATGTCGCCGACAAGCTGCGCTTCGAGGTCCCTTCGGACGGCCTGGTGGCGCGGGTCGGCGGCGATGAGTTCGTCGTGCTGTGCGAGAACATCGCGGATGCCAGCGAGGTGAAGCTGATCGCCCAGCAATTGCGGCGCCGGCTCAACCGGCCATTCCTGTTCGAGGAGCAATTGGTGCCGGTCGGCGCCTCGATCGGCGTCGCGGTCTATCCGCGGGACGCCGCCAGCGCCGAGGAATTGCTGCACAATGCCGACCTTGCGCTTTATCGCGCCAAGGCGGAAGGACGCGGGCGCAGCCGCCATTTCTCCTCCGCGCTCGGCGAGGAGATCGCCCGGCGTTCCAACCTAGCCCAGCAGATCGACGGCGCCATCACTGACGGCCAGATCGAAACCTGGTTCCAGCCGGTGGTCGACGCCCGCACCGGCACAATCAGCGCCTTCGAGGCGCTGGCACGCTGGCCGCATCCCGACTACGGCATGGTGGGGCCGCTCGAATTCATCCGTATCGCCGAGGAGACCGGTGCCATTCCGGCGCTGACCGACCTGGTGATCCGCAATTCCATCAAGGCGGCCGCCAATTGGCCCCAGCACGTGCGGGTCGCCGTCAATGTCTCGCCGAGCCAGATCAACAGCGAACTGGTCGACCAGGTGCGCACCCTCATCCAGGCCAGCGGCTTCGATCCGCGCCGGCTGGAGCTGGAAGTCACCGAGGATGTGCTGATCAAGGATTTCGACCAGGCCTCCAGCATGTTCGCGCGACTGCGCGCGCTCGGCGTGACGGTGGCGATGGACGATTTCGGCGCCGGCTACACCTCGATCTCCAATCTGCGGCAGCTCAATTTCGACCGCATCAAGATCGATCGCATCTTCACCTCGGACCTGCCCAACCACCGGCGCTCGGTCGCCATCGTGCGCGGCATTGTCGGCCTCGCCCGGCACCTCGACCTCCGGGTGACGGTGGAAGGGGTCGAGACCGCCGAGCAGGTCGCCTTCCTGCGCGGCCTCGGTTGCGACGAACTGCAGGGCTTCCTGTTCTCGCGCCCGCTCCCGGCCGCCGAATTCGCCGATGTCGCGGATTGGCGCCACTCGAGCTTTGCCGCGCCGCTGCCGCGCCAGATGATCAATGCGGTCGACGCCGCCGAATAGCGCGCGCAATAGCGGCCTGTGATAGGAGAGCATAGCCCTCTCGTCCCCGGAAGCCGCCCTTGCGCATCCATCTGGTCAATCCCAACACCACCGTCTCGATGACCGACAAGATCGCCGCCGCCGCCCGCGCGGTGGCGCGGCCCGGCAGCGAGATCCTGGCCCGCACCTCGGCGATGGGGCCGGCCTCGATCGAGGGCTATTATGATGACGCCCTGGCGCTGCCCGGCCTGCTCGCAGCTATTGCCGAGGCCGAAAGCGACGGTGTCGACGGCCACGTCATCGCCTGCTTCGACGATACCGGCCTGGAGGCCGCGCGGACGCTGGCGCGCGGGCCGGTGGTCGGCATCGGCGAGGCCGGCTTCCATTTCGCCAGCCTGATCGCCCATCGCTTCGCCGTGGTGACGACGCTCTCGCGCTCGATCCCGGTGATCGAAGCCAACCTGGTGCGCTATGGCCTCGACCGGCGCTGCTGCGCGGTGCGGGCCTCCGAGGTGGCGGTGCTGGAGCTGGAGGACGCTGCCTCCGGCGCGCGCGGACGCATCTCGGCGGAGATTGCGCGCTCGGTGGCGAAGGACGGTGCGGAGGCGGTGGTGCTCGGCTGCGCCGGCATGGCCGACCTTGCCCGCGCACTCACCGAGGAACACGGCGTGCCCGTGATCGACGGCGTGGCGAGCGCGGTGACGCTGGTCGAGGCGCTCGTCAGCACCGGCCTCGTCACTTCCAAGCACGGCGCCTATGCGGCGCCGCGGCCCAAGGCCTACACCGGCCTGCTCAAGGATTTCGCGCCACGCGAAAGTTAGCTCAGCCGAGCTTCTTCAGCAGCTCGATGATCTGCCGGCGCTCTTCGGCACTGAGCGGCGCCAGCGTTGCCTCGGAGATGTCGGCCGCGACTTCGACCGCGGCATTCGCCACCGCACGGCCCTGTTCGGTGAGCGCGACCGCTCGCCGACGGCGGTCATAGGGATCGTCGGTGGCGACCACGAAGCCGCGTGCGCCGAGCCGGTCGACAATGCCCTTGATGGTGGCGGCATCGAGGAAGACCAGCCGGCCGAGCTTGTTCTGCGAGCAGGGGCCGACCTCGCGCAGCTTGGCCAGCGTCGCGAATTGCGGCGGCGTGAGCCCCTCGATCATGCGCGTGGCGAAGATCGCGGTGTGGCGCTGGCTGGCGACGCGCATCAGGAACCCGATCTGCTCGTCGAGCATATAGGGCGGCCGTCCGGACGCCTTAGTCTCGAAGAGTTCAGTCGGGCCGTCGGTCGCCATGAATACACCCCCAGGTCGTCTAATGGACTATACCATTATACATGAAGCGTAAGGCAACAGTTTTCGCCACCCCTTTACGATAGCCTACTAGACTGACAGGTAATCATGCATTGCATCAGGCGAATTGCGCAGTGCACTCATCGTCCCGCTCCAGCGCAACTCGCCATGTTCTATCACATAAGCACGATCGCAAATCATTTCGCAGAATTGGAAATTCTGTTCGCATAAAAGAATTGACAAGCCTTTCTTCTTCAACGCGGCGATTGCCAGCGCAAGCTGCTCGACGACGACCGGGGCAACGCCTTCCGACGGCTCGTCCAGCAACACCAATAGCGGGTTGCCCATCAGCGTGCGCGCCACTGTGAGCATCTGCTGCTCACCGCCCGACATATGATCACCCCGGCGGTCCAGCATGCCTGCCAGATTGGGAAACAGTTCGAGCAGCCGCTCCTGCGTCCAGGCCGGCGCCGGGCGCCCGTCGGGGAGCAGGCGCGGTATCTGGCGGCCGATATCGAGATTCTCCCGTACCGTGAGATCCGTGAAGATGCGCCGATCCTCCGGCACGTAGCCGAGGCCGAGACGCGCGATGGTGTGGGTCTGCGCCCGCGCGATGTTCGTGCCGGCAAAGCCGAGGCGCCGCGCACGGCGGGCGACGAGGCCCATGATCGCCTTGAGCGCGGTCGACTTGCCGGCGCCGTTGCGGCCCAGCAGCGCCACCGCCTCGCCCTCGCCGACGCTCACCGACAGCCCGAACAGCACCTGCGCCGCGCCATACCAGGCATCGAGCGCCTCGATCTCCAGCAGCGGCGTGGTGTTCGGCATCGCCGGCTTGAACGGGGCGGTCATGGCACGCCCTCGGTCATGGTGCCGAGATAGGCGGCGCGCACCGCCGGATCGGCTCGGACCTCCTCGACCGTGCCGTTGGCGATGATCCGCCCGCGCGCCAGCACCACGACCCGATCGGCATGGGCGAAGACCACGTCCATCGAATGCTCGGTGAACAGCACGGCGAGCTTGCGCTCGACCGTCAGCTGCTTCACCAGCGCGATCATGGCGCCGCGCTCGCTTGCCCCCATGCCGGCGGTCGGCTCGTCCATCAGCAGCAGGGAAGGCTCGCCGGCGAGGGCGATGGCGAGTTCCAGCCGCTTCACGTCGCCATAGGCCAGCGCCGCGGCGGGCCGCTCGGCCGCCGCCTCCATGCCGACCTGGGCGAGGCAGGCGAGCGCCCGCTCGCGATGCAGGCCGCTGGCCAGCCGGTGCACCGCGAAGACCTGCCGCGCCGCGGCGATCATCGCCATCTGCACGTTCTCCAGCACCGTCATCGAGCCGAACACCGCGGCGATCTGGAAGGTGCGCCCGACGCCGCGCCGGGCGATGCGGCGCGGCGATCGGCCGGTAATGTCGCGCTTGTTGAGCAGCACGGTGCCGGAATCCGGACGCAGCTGGCCGTTTATGATGTTGAAGCAGGTGGATTTGCCGGCGCCGTTCGGCCCGATCAGCGCCAGGAACTCGCCGGCCGCGACCTCGAAGCTGACATCGTCGAGCGCCTGCACGCCGCCATAGGATTTCGTCAGGGAACGGATGGAGAGGACGCTCACGGCAATCCCCGTCGGCGCAGGCCGCCCATCAGGCCGCCGGGAAACAGCAGCACCATCACCAGGATGAGCCCGCCGAGCAGTGCCCGCCAATAATCGGTCTCGCGCATCACCGTATCCTGCAGCAGGGTGAAGGCGGTGGCGCCGAGGATCGGCCCGGAGGGGCTGTACACCCCGCCGAGCAGCACCATGACGAGGCCATCGATCGAGCGCCCGACCGAGATCGCCTCCGGCGAGATAGAGCCCTTGGCGAAGGCGAACAGGGCACCGGCAATGCCGCAGACCGCCCCGGCAAAGCCGAACGCGAACCATTGCACGCGGCCGGTGGCGATGCCGATCGCCTCAGCGCGCAGGGCCGAGTCCCGTGCCGCGCGCAAGGCGAGGCCGAACGGCGAGAACAGCATCCGTCGCAGCAGCACGAGCCCGGCGACTACCAGCGCCAACGTGAAGAGATAGAAGCCGGGCCGGCTGTCCAGCGGCCAGCCGGGCCAGATGCCGAACAGGCCGTTCGAGCCGCCGGTGACCTCTTCCCATTGATAGACCGTCGCCCACACGATCTGCGCGAAGGCCAGCGTCAGCATGGCAAGATAGACCCCGGACAGCCGGACGCAGAACCAGCCGAACAGCAGCGCCCCGGCACCGGCCACGCCGACGCCGAGCGCCATGGCCGGCAAGGTCGCGGCACTGAGCGTGCTCGCCGCATAGGCCGCGCCATAGGCCCCGAGGCCGAAATAGGCAGCGTGGCCGAACGAGTGCATGCCGCCGGGACCCATGACGAAATGCAGCGAGGCGGCGAACAGCACCGCGATCAGCACGTCGGTCGCCAGCACGGGGAGATAGCTCCAGAAGAGGCCGGTGAGCGGCAGCACGATGAGCACGCCGACCAGTATCGCCATGGCGTTGCGGGCGAGCGTCGACATCGGCCGCAGCGGCGGCTCGATGCCGGCGAAGCGCGGGCGAACGCTCGATTGCGGCCGGCCGAACAGGCCGTGCGGGCGAACGATCAGCACCACCGCCATCACCAGGAACTCGGCGACCAGAGTCAGCTTCGACATGTTGAAGCTGAAGCCGGCGATCTCGACCGTGCCGAGCGCGATGCACAGCGCCTTCACCTCGGCCACCAGCAGCGCGGCGACATAGGCGCCGGGGATCGAGCCCATGCCGCCGACCACGACGACGACGAAGGCATCGCCCAGCACCGCCAGATCAAGGCCGAGGCTCGCCGGCTCGCGGGCGAGCTGGAGCGCGCCGCCAAGGCCGGCGAGACCGGCGCCGAGCGCGAACACCGCGGTGAACAAGAGCGCTTCGTTCACCCCGAGCGCGGCGACCATCTCGCGGTCCTGCGTCGCTGCCCGCACCAGCCGGCCGAAGCGGGAGCGCTTCATCAGCACATGCAGCGCGATGAGGATGACGGGGCCGATCGCGGCGAGGAAGATGTCGTAGCTCGGCATGTTGCGGCCGAGCAATTCGACCGATCCCTTCAGGCCGGGCGCGCGGGGCCCCAGAATGTCCTCCGGACCGAACAGCCAGAGCACGGTGTCGTTCAGCACCAGCAGCAGCCCGAAGGTGGCGAGCAACTGGTAGAGCTCCGGCGCCCGATAGACCCGCCGCAGCAGCAGGAATTCCACCGCGGTGCCGAGCAGCGCGACCAGCAAGGCGGCGATGATGATGCCAGGCCAATAGCCGAGGCCCCCGGCCACCCAGCCGGCGAGATAAAGCCCGATCATGTAGAAGGAGCCGTGCGCGAGATTCACGATCCGCGTCACGCCGAAGATGATGGACAGCCCCGCCGCCACCAGGAACAGGCCGGACGCCGAGGCGAAGCCGTTCACCGCCTGAAAGACCAGCGCCTCGACCGACATCGCCGCCCCCGCTCGCCTGCCCCGCTAGCCGCCCCCGCAGCCGAATCAATCCGCCGGTCGCAGCTTTGATACCTCGGCGTCGGAAGGTAGCACGCTCGCCCCGTCGACATATTTGGCATCGATCATGATGCCGGCGCCGTCCTTCAGGCCGAGCTTGCCGACAAAGGCACCCATGGTCGCCTGGTGGTCGCTGGCGCGGTACTCGAACGGTCCGAATGGCCCGGTAAGTTTCAGCCCCTTGAAGGCCTCGACCAGTTTCTCGGTGTCGGTGCTGCCGGCCTTGGCGATGCCGGCGGCGGCGGACTTGATGGTGGTGTAGCCGACCACGGAGCCGAGCCGCGGATAGTCGTCATATTTCTTCCGGTAGGCGTCGAGGAAGGCCTGGTGCTCGGGTGTCGCGATCGACTGCCAGGGATAGCCGGTGACCACCCAGCCTTGCGGCGTCTCGTCCTTCAGCGGGTCGAGATATTCCGGCTCGCCGGACAGCAGACTGACGACAAAGACGCCGTCGAGCGCGCCGCGGGTCGTCGCCTCGCGCACGAACTTGGCGAGGTCCGGCCCGAACTCGACATTGAAGATGGCGTCCGGCTTGGCGTCGGCGATGGCCTGCACCACCGGGCCGGCATCGAGCTTGCCGAGCGGGGTCGCCTGCTCGGCAACGAACTCGACATCGGGCTGCGCCGCCTTCAGCTTGGCCTTGAAGGTCTCGGCGGCCGACTGGCCATATTCATAGTTCGGATAGACGATCGCCCAGCGCTTCTTGTTGGCGGCGATGGCCTCGGGCAGCAGCATCGCCACCTGCATATAGGTCGAGGCGCGCAGCCGGAAGGTGTAGCGATTGCCGTCCTCCCAGGTGATCTTGTCGGTCAGCGGCTCGGCGGCGAGGAAGAACACCTTGCGATTGGCGGCATAGCCGGAGACCGCGAGACCGATATGGGAGAGGAAGGTGCCGGCGATCAGGTCGACCTTCTCGCGCGTCACCAGATCCTCGGCGACGCGGATGGCATCGCCCGGATTGCCGCCGTCATCGCGCGAGATCAGCTCCAGCGGCCGCCCATTGACGCCGCCCGCAGCATTGATCTCCTCGACCGCCAGTTCCATGCCTTTTCGGTATGGGTCCAGGAAGGCCGGCTGCGCCTTGTAGCTGTTCAGCTCGCCGATGCGGATCGGCTCGACGGCGCCGGCCGGCAGCGCGAACAAGGTGAACGCCAGTGCCGCGGCAAGACGGCGCCTGGAGGGAAGGGACAGCATCGCGGCACCTCGTCTTCGAGCCGGATAGAGGGGATCGCAAAGGAAACTATCGCCTCGGCGAGGGGCGTCCACCGATTTCGTGCGAAAAGGCGCAGCCTAGAGCCCTATCCGCTGGGATGGAATCATCCGAGCGAAAGATAGTGCTCTAGAGTCAACAGCTTGGAGCATGTTCTGATCGCAAAAGTCTTCCAACTTTTGCGGAACATGCTCTAAGGACCGATCTCCACCTCGGGCTCGTGCACTGCTTTTGCCTTGGTGCCGCCTGAGACCAGCATGGCGCCGCCGACGATAAGCGTGGCGCCGAGCAGGGTGCCCAGCGTCGGAATCTCCGCAAAGACCAGAAAGCCGATCGCCACTGCCCAGACGAAGGCGGTGTATTCGAACACGCCGAGCCGGCTGGCATCGGCCCGGCCATAGGCCCAGGCCATGCACAGGTGGCCGCATGAGCCGAGGATGCCGATGAACAGGAAGACGAGGAGCTCGACGCCGCTCGGCATGGTGAACTGCGTCGCCGCCACCGGAGCCAGCAGCAGGCCCGCAAGGGCGTTCTGCAGCAGCACGATGGTGGTGATGGGATCGCGCGACGCGCGGCTCTTCAGCGCCACCATGGAGAGCGCGTAGGAGACCGAGGAGACCAGTGCCGCGGCGATGCCAGGCACCGAGGCGCCGCCCGCGGTGTCGAGCCGGTCCCACAGCACCACCAGCACGCCGGCGAAGCCGAGCCCGAGCGCGAAGACGATCTGGCCTCCCGGCCGCTCGTGCAGCAGCAGCGCCGCGAACAGCGCGATGAAGATCGGCGAGGTGAAGGAGAGCGTGAGCGCCACCGCCAGCGGCAGCGTCATGATCGAATAGAAGAAGGTGACGCTCGTCACCGCGACTACGACGGAACGCCAGGCGTGCGGCTTGAAGGTCGCAAGGTTCGGCCAGGGCGTGCGCGCGGCGCGGAAGATGGCGAAGGCTATAGTGGCGCCGAACGCATAGCGCAGTGCCGCCACCTGGAAGGTGGAATGATTGGCGCCGACGAACTTCACCAGTCCGTCCATCACCGAAAGCAGCCCGATCCCCGCCACGGCACTGGCGGCGGGCCCAAAACGCGAGGGGAGCATGGCTTAGCGCGCTCCCGGCAGGCTGAGGCGGTATGGGTATTCGAAACTGTTGGAGATGTCGTTGAGCGGCCGCGAGCCGGGCAGGCGCTGGAAGCCGTGACGCTCATAGAAGCGATGGGCGTCGAGGAAGCGGGTGTCGGTGAACAGCCGCACGGCGCTTGCGCTACGCTCCCGGGCGAAGCCGAGCACATGGTCCAGCAGCGCACGGGCAAGGCCCCGCCCGCGCATCTCGCGGGCGACATAGAGCTTGAACAGTTCGACCGTGCCGGCGTCTTCGGTGGGGGCGCAGGCGATGGAGCCGACGATGCCCCCATCATGCTCGGCGACCCATATGGCGCCGCCTTTGTCCTGGAAATGCGTGGCGATGGCGTCGAGTTCAGGGAATTCGGCGGCGCGGTCGAACAGGCAGCCCTCATATTCGGCAAAGCAGCCTGAAATGAGCACGGCAAGCCCGTCACCGTCGGCATCGGTGGCTGGGCGTATCGTCAGGTCGGTCACGAGAAACTCCGTCCGCGGTGGCGGCGGCACGCAGGGATTGAGGCGGGATTGGTCGATGTCGCGGCGGGGCGGACTATGTTCGCACCGGAACCGGGCGTAAAGCTTCTACATCATGTCGCGCGCGCTTTAAATCTTGCCGGTTTTGCGCGCCGCTGGCGTGTGTTCCCCTTGGGTTGCGTGTCTTCCATGCCGCGCATGGGCGCCAGCCTATTGAATCCGAGCACTTTCTTGTCGTTCGCATGGTTCCATGCGAGCGCAAACGGCTCTAGGGTTGATGCTTGCCGGCATGGATACTCGCCGGCTTGCCGCCCGCGCTGTCCACCCGCCTGCCTGCGTTCCGTCTGTCCGGAGTTCCCGATGACCCCTCCCCCTCGCTTTGGGCGCATCCTTGTTGCCGGCACGCTTGCCGGTCTTCTCGCCGCCTGCGCCGGCCAGCAGCCGCGCGCGGTGACGCCCGCCGCGCCGCAATACTCATCGCCGATCACGGCGGACCAGGTGGTGGGCAAATGGGGCCTCGCCGCCTATCACCGCCCGGACGATGCCGGCCGCACCGAGGCGCAGGCCCGCCAGGGCTGCCGCCAGCCTTACGTCATCAATCGCGGCCAGTCCGGCGGCTTCATGATGTACCTCGCCGACCAGTCGCAGCCCTCCGAGGTGGTGTCGAAGCAGATCCCGCCGGGCCCGACCTTCATCGGCCTGCCGGAAGATGCACCGGGTTCGGAGAGCGACCGCGAGGTGCTGCGTTTCGACGGCAACATCATGGTGCTGAGGTGGGTCGACAAGGAAGTCGCCGGCCGCTACGGCACCATGGTCTATGTGCGCTGCCCGAGCTGATCGGGTAGCCACGTAACGGGGAATTAACCACTGCGCGCGGAAGCGCGCCGGCGTTTACCGGCTTCTCAGCGGCGCGTGCACAGATGGCGGAACTCTTTTCGGGAGCTCGGTCATGCTTCTTCCTCGCCTTTGCGCAGCCGCGCTGCTCGCCGTGCTGGCTTCTCCCGCCGGCGCCCAGATCTATCCGAACGGCGGCTATCCGGATTTCGCCCGGCCCGGCTATGGCTATGTCCCGCTGGCACCCGCGCCCCGCGCCGATCTCGGCGGCGGCTTCATCGAATATATGGTGACCGGCCGCGAGTCGCGCCGGCGCGTCGATCCCGCCAACACCGATCCCAACGCCTATGGGCTGCCGCGCTCCGCCTATCAGCGCGCATGGCGGGAGCAGGATTCCGGGCGCGAGCAGGATCGCGCCGCCACCGGCTGGCAGCCGCGCTCGGGCTATGCCTATCCGCCGGATGCCGGAAGCGGCCGCCGCGTCGTCGCGGTGCCGCGCAACGGCTATGAGGCCGCGGCCTATTCGCCGGGCGGGGAGACCTACAAGCCCGAGCCGCAAGCGATCGACGGCCATCAGCGCCGCGAGGTGGTGAGCTACATGACCGACGCCGCGCCCGGTTCGATCGTCATCGATACCGGCGAGCGCTACCTCTATCTGGTGATGGAGGGCGGCAAGGCCATGCGCTACGGCGTCGGCGTCGGCAAGGAAGGCTTCGAGTGGAGCGGCACCGAGAAGATCAGCCGCAAGCGCGAATGGCCGGACTGGCGCCCACCGGAGGAGATGCTGGCGCGCCGCCCCGATCTGCCGCGCTATATGCCGGGCGGGCCGGACAACCCGCTTGGCGCGCGCGCCATGTATCTTGGCGACACGCTGTACCGCATCCACGGCTCCAACGAGCCGGATACCATTGGCCGGGCGGTTTCCTCCGGCTGCATCCGCATGCGCAATGAGGACGTCATGGACCTCTATGAGCGGGTGCCGGTGGGCACCACGGTGCGGGTGATCTGAAGGGAGAGCGCGGCACGCGATCCCGGATCGGGCCGATGGCCCGTCCGGGATGACGTCACTGGTTTGGCCGATCAGGCCCAGCTGTCGTCGGAATCGCCGCCGTCGAAATCGCTGTCAGAGTCGTCGGAATCGTCCGACGCGACATCGTCCTCGTAGGGGAACGGGTCCGCCTGGTCGTTGCCGGCACCGGTGTCCGCGGCCGCGGTCTTGTCGTCGGCACCGCTCTTGTCGTCCTTGGAGCTGTCGCCCCAGGGATTGCTCCAGAAGCTGCCGCTGTCACCCGAGCCGGCATCGGTCTTGTCGGTGGCATCCGCAGCCGGCGTCGCCGCAGCAGCGGTCTCGGCGGCCTTGGCCTCGCCGAACGGGCTGCCGGAGCCGCCCATCATCGATTTGATGCCGTCGAACAGCAGCGCGCCGCCGGCGACGCCCGCCGCCGTGGTCAGGGCGGACGACAGGAAGCCGCCGCCACCCATGCCGCCGCCGAAGCGGCCCGTGGGCGGCTGCTGGCCGAAGCCTTGCTGACCCTGCGGGAAGCCTTGCTGGCCGTATCCTTGCTGGCCGTATCCCGGCTGGCCCTGCTGGTAGGCCTGCTGGCCATAACCCGGCTGCTGGCCGGGATTGTCATAGCCGACGGGGCGCTGGCCGGCGGTCGGCACCGAGGTGCCGCGCGAGCCGCCGAGCAGGCCGCCAAGGAAGGAGCCGCGCTCCTCCTGCGGGGGCGGCTGGCGCACCTGCGCTTCCAGTTCCTCGATGCGGGCGTTTGCCGCCTGCAGCGCATGGTCCTGCACCAGCACGGTCTGCGCCAGCACATAAGGAGCGTGCGGCGCATCGCGCAGCCGCTGGGCGATAAGGGCTTCGGCCTCGGGATCGCGCGGGGCGTTCTCCACGCTGCGCATGCGGTCGAACAGGCCGTCTATGAGGGCGCGTTCCTCGGCGTTCATGGCTCTCGCTCCATGGTTGTCGTGAGGGCGATATGACGAGCCGAACATGGCACGGTAAGAGCGCCCCCTTATGAAATTTTCGTAAGGTCAGTGCTGCTGACCCGCCTCGTCCATGGGTGGGGATCGGGATTGGCGTGCCGCGCGGCTCTCCGCTATGGTCCGCGCCGCCGACGCATCGTTGCGAAAACCTGCTGACCTTCGAGAGAGAACATGGCCGAAGCCGACCCGACCGCGACTGCTGCCGATACCCATTTCGGCTTCCGCAGCGTGCCGCTCGGCGACAAGCAGCGCCTGGTCGATGAGGTGTTCCATTCGGTCGCCCGCCGCTACGACCTGATGAACGACCTGATGTCGGCGGGCCTGCACCGGGTGTGGAAGGACGCGCTGGTCTCCAAGCTCCGCCCGCCCAAGGGCGACCGTCCGTTCCGCCTGCTTGATGTTGCCGGCGGCACCGGCGACGTCTCGTTCCGCACCGTGGAAGCCGGCGGGCCGAATGTCACCGCGGTGGTGGCCGACATCAATGCCGAGATGCTCAGTGTCGGGCGCGAGCGCGCTGAGAAGCGCGGGCTGGCGGACCGGGTAGAGTTCGTCGAGGCCAATGCCGAGGA
Organism: Starkeya sp. ORNL1; assembly: GCF_012971745.1. Lineage (NCBI taxonomy): Bacteria > Pseudomonadati > Pseudomonadota > Alphaproteobacteria > Hyphomicrobiales > Xanthobacteraceae > Starkeya > Starkeya sp. ORNL1. Next base: position 3,605,084 of record NZ_CP048834.1, on the reverse strand, counting down.
CCTGCCTCATCCCGACAAGTCATTCGATGCCGCGACCATCGCATTCGGCATCCGCAACGTGCCGCGCATGGAACTGGCGCTGGCCGGCATGCGCCGCGTGCTGAAGCCGGGTGGGCGCTGCCTCATACTGGAATTCTCCCGCGTCGACGTCCCCGGCCTAGACGCCATCTATGATGCCTATTCCTTCCGCGTCATCCCCGGCCTCGGCCGGCTGGTGACGGGGGACGCCGAATCCTACCGCTACCTCGTCGAATCGATCCGCAACTTCCCGCCGCCGGAAGTCTTTGCCGACCTCATGCGCAAGGCCGGGTTCGCCCGGGTCGGCTACACGCCGATGACCGGCGGCATCGTCGCATTGCATTCCGGCGTGCGGATCTGAGGGCGTAGCTTGGGCACCCCACTTGGAGATGCGCTGCGGCTCGCCCGCGCCGGATTCGTGTTCGCCCGCGAGGGCGTGCTGGCGCGGCTCGATCCCGCCGGCCTGCCCCCCGGCGCCGCGCCGGCCTTCAAGCTCGCGCGGCTGATCGAGCGGCGCCACGCCGGCACCGGCGCGGCGCGGGTCTCCGCCGCCCTGACTCGGCTCGGCCCGTCCTATGTGAAGCTCGGCCAGTTCCTGGCGACCCGGCCGGACGTGGTCGGCCCGCAACTCGCCAAGGACCTCGAGACGCTCCAGGACCGCATGCCGCCCTTCGCGCAGGGCGTGGCCGAGGAGACCATTGCCCGCAACTTCGACCGGCCTGCCGGGGAGGTCTATGCCAGCCTCGGCCCGCCGATCGCCGCCGCCTCGATCGCGCAGGTGCACAAGGGCGAGACCTTCGACGAAGGCGTTCGGCGTGCGGTGGCGGTGAAGGTGCTGCGGCCGGACGTGCAGCGCCGCTTCCACACCGATCTCGCGGCCTTCTATCGTGCCGCCCATATCGGCGAGAAGGCGTCGCCGGAAGGCCGCCGGCTGCGGCTCGTCGCTATCGTCGACACGCTCGCCCGCTCGGTGGCGATGGAGATGGACTTGCGCCTCGAGGCGGCGGCGCTGTCCGAACTCGCCCAGAACACCGAGGGTGAGGCCGATTTCCGGGTGCCAGCGGTCGATTGGGACCGCACCGGGCGCGAGGTGCTGACCACCGAGTGGATCGACGGCATCAAGCTGAACGATCTCGACGCGCTGCGCGCCGCCGGCCACGATCTGCCGACGCTGGGGCGCATCGTCATGCAGTCCTTCCTGCGCCACGCGCTGCGCGACGGCTTCTTCCATGCCGACATGCACCCGGGGAACCTGTTCGTCGATGCCGAGGGCCGGCTGGTGGCGGTCGATTGCGGCATCATGGGCCGGCTCGGCCACAAGGAGCGGCGCTTCCTCGCCGAGATCCTGTTCGGCTTCATCAGCCGCAACTGGCGGCGCACCGCTGAAGTGCATTTCGAGGCCGGCTATGTGCCGCCGCACCATTCCATCGACGATTTCGCGCAGGCGATCCGCGCCATCGGCGAGCCGATCCATTCGCGCCGCGCCGACCAGATCTCGATGGCCAAGCTGCTGACGCTGCTGTTCGAGGTGACGTCGCTGTTCGACATGAAGACCCGGCCGGAACTGCTGCTGCTGCAGAAGACCATGGTGGTGGTGGAGGGCGTCGCCCGCACGCTCGACCCGCATCTCGACATGTGGAAGACCGCCGAGCCGGTGGTGCGCACCTGGATCGAGCGCAATCTTGGCCCTGCCGGACGCATCGAGGATGTCGCAGGCGGCCTCGCCGCGGTGGCGCGCAGCGTCAACGCGCTGCCCGAGCTGATCGCGCAGGGCCAGCGCATCGCCGCCCAGCTCGATGCCGCGACCCGCGACGGGCTGGCACTGGCGCCGGAATCGGTGGAAGCCATCGGCCGCGCGGAAGGCCGCGGCAATCGCTGGGGCACGATCGCGCTCTGGGTGATCGCCGGGCTACTGGCGTGGTGGGTGTTGCGTTAAACGCGTGTGTATAAAGTGAGTACGCCGCCGTACGCGGCGATGGTGATGAGGATCACTCATGCTGGCCGGCAAGCGCATCCTGCTCGTCATCGGCGGCGGTATCGCCGCTTATAAGAGCCTCGATCTGATCCGCCGGCTCAAGGAGCGCGGCGCCTCGGTGCGCGTGGTGATGACCAGCGCCGCACAGCACTTCGTCACCCCGCTCGCCGCCGGCGCGCTGGCCCATACAAAGGTCTTCACCGAATTATTCGACCGCGAGGCCGAGCAGGATGTCGGTCATATCCGCCTGTCCCGCGAGGCGGATCTCATCATCGTCGCGCCCGCCACCGCTGATCTGATGGCGAAGATGGCGAACGGGCTCGCCGATGATCTCGCCAGCGCCGTGTTGCTGGCGACCGACAAGCCGGTGCTGGTCGCCCCCGCCATGAACCCGTTGATGTGGAGCCATCCGGCGACAAAGCGCAATGTCGCCCGGCTCACGGTCGACGGCATCGCCTTCATCGGTCCGAATGCCGGCGCCATGGCCGAGCGCGGCGAGGATGGGCCGGGCCGCATGGCCGAGCCGACCGAGATCGCCGACGCCGCGGAGCGTCTGCTCGCCGGCGGCGAGCGCCCGCTGGCCGGCCGGCGCCTGCTGGTCACTTCCGGCCCGACCCATGAGCCGATCGATCCGGTGCGCTACATCGCCAATCGCTCCTCCGGCAAGCAGGGCCACGCCATTGCCGCGGCCGCGGCAAGCGCCGGCGCCCACGTCACGCTGGTCAGTGGGCCGGTGAACCTGCCCGACCCTGCCGGCGTCGAGGTTCGGCGCGTCGAGACCGCGCGGCAGATGCTGGCCGCGGTCGAAGGCGCGCTGCCGGTTGACGCAGCCGTCTTCGCCGCCGCGGTGGCGGACTGGCGAACGGCCGGCGAGGCGGGCCAGAAGATGAAGAAGGATGGCGGCGGGCTGCCGGAACTGACCCTTGTCGAGAATCCGGACATCCTCGCGACCGTGGCAAGGCTCGGCAATCGCCGGCCGCGCCTCGTCGTCGGCTTCGCCGCCGAGACCCAGAACGTCGTCGCCTATGCGCAGGCCAAGCGGGCGCGCAAGGGCTGCGACTGGATCGTCGCCAATGACGTGTCGAAGGGCAGTGGCATCGCCGGCGGGGTAATGGGGGCCGACGAGAACGCCGTGCAACTCATCACTGCCGATGGCGTGGAGGACTGGCCAACCGCCTCCAAGACAGAGGTGGCGCGCCGCCTCGTCGCCCGCATCGCCGACACGCTTGGAGCTACCTCGTGAGTTTGACCGTTCCTGTCGTCCGCCTCGATCACGGCGCCGATCTGCCTCTGCCGGACTACGCTACCGCAGGCGCCGCCGGCCTCGACCTGATGGCGGCGCTGCCCGAGGCCGAGCCGCTGACGCTGCCCCCGCTCGGCCGCGCCGCGGTGCCGACCGGGCTCGCGATCGCGCTGCCGGACGGTTTCGAGGCGCAGGTGCGCCCGCGTTCCGGCCTCGCGCTGAAGAACGGCCTCACCGTGCTGAACGCGCCGGGCACGGTCGACGCCGACTATCGCGGTGAGATCAAGGTGATTCTCGTCAATCTCGGCTCCGAGCCGGTGACGCTGGCGCGCGGCCAGCGCATCGCCCAGCTGGTGGTGGCTCCGGTCACCCGCGTTTCGCTCATCGAATCCGGTGATTTGCAAAAAACAACACGGGGGAGCGGTGGATTCGGCTCGACGGGTCTCGACGGCGGCGTCGGATCGCGCTAGCCAAGACGCATGCCCCGTCTGTCCGACAAGAGCCTGCTCGCCATTGCGGCCGTCGTCGACGTCGCGCTTCACGCGCGCGGCACGCCCGTCGCTGCCAAGGCACTCGCCGCCCGGCACGAATTGCCGCCCCGCCATCTCGAGCCCGTGCTGCAGGCGCTGGTGCATGCCGGCGTGCTGAAGGGCGTGCGTGGTCCACGCGGCGGCTACGAGTTGGCCCGCGAACGGCGGCGCATCACCGTCGCCGATGTGGTGCGGGTGGTGGAACAGGATGCCGAGGACGCGATCGGCAATTTCCCGCCCATCGTCCGCGAGATCGTGCAGCCGGCGGTCGCCGAGGCGGAGCGCGGCTTCGAGGTGGCGCTGGACGGCGTTACCATCGAAGAGCTGTGCCGTACCGCCGCCCAGGACGGCGCCAGGCGCGGCTTGCCGGAAGGCATAGATTTCACCATCTAGATTTGTTGATAATCTCGTTTCTCGACGTCTCGACGTGGATATGGTAGGCACGCTGCCGACGAGAATAATCGTTCCGGTCCGCCGGACACGTTGGAGATATCCATGGCCGAGCCCGCATTGAAGCCTGCCGTCCCCGCCGCCAATGTGGGGCGCGGGCGCGTCTACAACTCCATCACCGAAACCATCGGCGACACCCCGCTGGTGCAGCTCAACCGCCTGCCGCAGCAGCGCGGGGTTCACGCCCGCATCCTCGCCAAGCTGGAGTTCTTCAACCCCATCGGCAGCGTGAAGGACCGCATCGGCGTCTCGATGATCGAGGCGATGGAAGAGGCCGGCGTGCTGAAGCCGACCACAGTGCTGGTCGAGCCCACCTCCGGCAATACCGGTATCGCGCTTGCCTTCGTGGCGGCATCGCGGGGCTACCGGCTGATCCTGGTCATGCCGGAATCGATGTCGGTGGAACGCCGCAAGATGCTGGCGCTGCTGGGTGCCGAGCTGGTGCTGACGCCGGCGGCGCAGGGCATGCGCGGCGCGGTGGCCAAGGCCGAGGAACTGGTGAAGGAATTGCCCGACGCCATCATCCCGCAGCAGTTCAGCAATCCGGCGAACCCCGCCGTCCACCGCCGCACCACGGCGGAGGAGATCTGGAACGACACCGACGGCGCGGTCGACGTGGTGGTCTCCGGTGTCGGCACCGGCGGTACCATCACGGGCGTCGGCCAGGTGCTCAAGGCCCGCAAGCCCGGCCTGCGCATGGTCGCTGTGGAGCCCGAGGACAGCCCGGTGCTGTCCGGCGGCCAGCCCGGTCCGCACAAGATCCAGGGCATCGGCGCCGGCTTCGTGCCGGAGGTGCTGGACCGCTCGGTGATCGACGAGGTGGTCACCGTCGGCAACCAGACCGCTTTCGAGACCGCCCGCGCGGTGGCACGGCTGGAAGGCATTCCGGTCGGGATCTCCTCGGGCGCGGCGCTCGCCGCCGCCTTCGAGGTCGGCGCGCGCCCGGAAATGGCCGGCAAGACCATCGTTGTCATCATTCCGTCCTTCGCCGAACGCTATCTGTCGACCGCGCTGTTCGAAGGGCTCTGATCGCCTCTTCCAGGATCGCCCCTTCTAGGCTTGGACCCCCTTCGGTAAAGTCAAGACTGATTCGCGCCGGCGGGAGCTTCCCGGCCCCGCTTGCGCATCGGTGACTGGGGCGAGGGGGAACCGGGGCGATATGGCGCGACCGGCCGGGATGAGGGGTGCGCGGGACGCCGCACGAGCGGGGCGGCCGGCGGGCCGCCTTCCGGCCGTGCTATGCCGTGCCTCGCGCCACGCCACAATGGCGCTGTCGCTGCTGGGCGCCGGTATCGCGCCGGCCCATGCGCAGAATTCCGTCCAGGACATGCTTTCCGGCGCGGCGATGTCGCTGGGCGCGCTCGATCGCGGCGCGCTGATCGCCTTTGCGCTGTTCGTCGGCGTCATCGCCTTCGCCACCACCACTGCCATCGTCCATGTCCGCTACCGCATGGGCGCGTCGCGGCGCGAGGCGGCGACGCTGAGCGAGATCGCCCGGCTTGAGGCGCAGATCGAGGAAGGCCGCGCGCTGCTGCTGGCCGAGCCGCAGATCATCGTGGTGTGGCGCGATCCCGGCGCCGACCCGGAGATCATTGGCAATACCGCCGCCTTCACCGGCGTGGTCGCGCCATCCCGCCTGCTCGCTTTCGGCGCCTGGCTGGCGCCATCCTCGGCGCGCGAGGCCGACGAGGCGGTGGACCGGCTGCGCCGGCGCGGCGTGGCGCTCTCGCTGTCGCTCGTCACCCACGATGGCCGGCATGTCGAGGCGGAAGGCCGCCCGGTCGGCAGCGCCGTGGTGCTGCGGCTGCGCGAGGTGACCGGCGTGCGCGGGGATCTTGCCCGGCTGATCGAGGCGCATCGCCGGCTGGAAGCGGATTCCGCGGCGCTGCGGACGCTGCTGGAGGCGTTGCCCGCTCCGGCCTGGGTGCGCGGCAGTGACGGCCGCCTCGCCTGGGGCAACGCCGCCTATGTCCATGCGGTGGAGGCCCGCGACGTCGCGGATGCCGGCACCCGGGCGCTCAGCCTGCTCGACGCGCCGACCCGGCAGGCAGCGGGCAAGGCGCAGGAGACGGGCCACGCCTTCTCGCAGCGCCTGCCCGTGGTGGTCGCCGGCAAGCGGCGCATGCTCGACGTGCTGGAGGTCGCCGTCGGCGGCAGCTCCGCCGGCATTGCGCTCGACGCCACCGAGACCGAAGCGGTACGCGCCGAGCTCGCCGCGGTGATCGGCGCGCACCGGCGCACGCTGGATCATCTCTCCACCGCGGTGGCGATCTTCGACCGCGACCGCCGGCTCGCCTTCCACAATGCCGCCTATGCCCGCCTGTTCGAGCTCGACCCGGCCTTCCTCGACGACCGGCCGACCGACGGCGCGGTGCTCGACCGGCTGCGTGCGGCGCGCCGGCTCCCCGAACAGGCGGATTTCCGGGCCTGGCGCGAGGAATTGCACGAGGCCTATCGCGCCATCGAGCCGCGCGAGCATTGGTGGCATCTGCCGGGCGGGCGCACGCTGCGTGTCGTCACCGCGCCGAACCCCGAAGGCGGCGTCACCTATCTCGCCGACGAAGTGACCGAACGGCTCGCGCTGGAGAGCCGGTACAACGCGCTCACCCGCATCCGCAGCGAGACGCTGGATGCGCTCGCCGAGGCGGTGGCGGTGTTCCACAGCGACGGCCGGCTCGATCTGTTCAATTCCGCCTTCCTCGATCTGTGGCGGCTGCAGCCGATGGCACTGAAGGAGCGCCCGCACATCGATGCCGTGGTGGCGCTGTGTCGGCCGCTCGGCGCCGACCCGCAGCTCTGGACCACGCTGCGCGCTGCGGTGACGACGATCGAGGACCGCCGCCCCAGCAATTTCCGCATGGAGCGCACCGACGGCACCATTCTCGACGGCTCGACCCAGCCATTGCCGGATGGTGGTACGCTGGTGACGTTCCGAAATGTCACCGACACCGTCCATGTCGAGCGCGTGCTGGTGGAGCGCAACGAGGCGCTGGTAGCGGCTGACCACCTCAAGAGCACCTTTGTCAGCCATGTCTCCTATGAGCTGCGCTCGCCGCTCACCACCATCATCGGCTTCGCCCAGCTGCTCGACGATTCCGGCATCGGCGGGTTGAACGAGAAGCAGCGCGCTTATGTGAGCCACATCACCGAATCCAGCGCCGCGCTGCTCGCCATCATCAACGACATCCTCGATCTCGCCACCATCGACGCCGGCGCGATGACGCTCGACCTCGCCGAGGTTGACGCCCGCGCCGTCATGGAAGGCGCCGCCGAGGGCGTACGCGATCGCCTGGCCGAGGGCGGGGTGAAGCTCGCCATCCAGGCGCCGCAGGGCCCGGGCGACTTCCGGGCGGACGCCAAACGGGTGCGGCAGATCCTCTATAATCTGCTCTCCAATGCGGTCGGCTTCGCGCCCACCGGCTCGACGGTGACGCTCGCCGCGGAGCGTCTGAACGGCACCATGCTGTTCCGCGTGCGCGACGAGGGGCCGGGCATCTCGCCCGAGCTCGGTACCCGGGTGTTCGACCGTTTCGAGAGCCACACCAACGGCTCGCGCCATCGCGGTGTCGGGCTGGGGCTTTCCATCGTGCGCTCGCTTATGGCACTGCACGGCGGCACCGTGGCCATCGAGCCGGCACCGGGCGGCGGCACGCTGGTGACGTGTCGCTTCCCGCTCGACGGCGGCGGGCAATAGGAAGGCGGGCGGGATGAACGAAGCCGCAACCGTGAACGTGACCAGCTGGGACGTCGTGTTGCCCGACGAGGGGGCGACGTCGCGCCTCGCCATGGACCTCGCCAGCATGCTGATGCCCGGCGACATGGTGGCGCTGTCCGGCGAGCTCGGCACCGGCAAGACCACCATCGCCCGCGCGCTGGTGCGCGAGATCGCCGCCGACGAGCGGCTCGACGTGCCGAGCCCGACCTTCACCATTCTCCAGCTCTATGAGCTGCCGCGCGCCCGGCTGGTGCATGCCGATCTTTACCGCGTCGCCGATCCGTCCGAGCTCGAGGAGATCGGCTGGGACGAGTTGCGCGACGGCGCCATCACGCTGGTGGAATGGCCGGATCGCGCCGGCGGCGCGGCGCTGGCGCCGGACCGGCTCGACATATCGCTCTCCATGCCGCCGGGCGCGGCGCCGACAGTGCGGCGCGTCCGCCTCATCGGCCATGGCCGACTGGCAACCGCCTTGATGCGGATGCGGGCGACGCGGGCGCTGATCGACCTCGCCGGCTTCGGCCCCGCCCGCCGCCGGCATCTGCAGGGCGACGCTTCTTCGCGCACCTATGAGCGCCTGGTCGGCACGAGGCGCACCGCCGTGCTGATGGATGCGCCGCGCCGACCGGACGGCCCCCCGGTGCGCGACGGCCTGCCCTACAGCGCCATCGCCCACCTCGCCGAGGATGTCCGTCCCTTCGTTGCCATGGCGAGGGGCCTGAAGGCGCGCGGCTTCTCGGCGCCGGTCGTGAACGCCGCCGACCTCGAGGCCGGTTTGCTGGTGATCGAGGATTTCGGCACCGGAGCGGTGGTGGAGGGCACCCCGCCGGCCCCGGTGGCGGAGCGCTACGAGGCGGCGACCGACGTGCTGGCGGCGCTGCACAGGCTCGATTTGCCGGCTACGCTCCCGGTGGCGCCGAATATCGAGCATACGCTGCCACCCTATGACATCGGCGCCTTCCTCATCGAGGCCGAACTGCTGGTCGACTGGTATCTGCCGCACCAGGGCCTGCCGCCGACCTCGCCCGAGCAGCGCGAGCTGTTCCGTTCGCTCTGGACGGAAGCGCTCAGCGGCCCGATGGCGATGAAGCCGGTCTGGACGCTGCGCGACTTCCATTCGCCGAACCTGATGTGGCTGCCCGAGCGCGAAGGGCTGGCCCGTGTCGGCCTGCTCGATTTCCAGGACGCGCTGATGGGCCCGCCGGCCTATGACCTGGTCTCGCTGGCGCAGGATGCCCGGATCGATGTGCCGGAGGAACTGGAGCTTTCGCTGGTCGGGCGCTACGCCAAGGCGCGCCGCGAGGCCGACCCGCATTTCGATGTCCGCGGTTTTGCGGGAAGCTACGCCATACTCGGCGCCCAGCGCGCCACCAAGATCCTCGGTATCTTCGCCCGGCTCGATAAGCGCGACCGCAAGCCGCATTATCTGCGCCACATGCCGCGCATCTGGAGCTATCTCGACCGTTGCCTTGCCTTCCCCGATCTGGCCGGATTGAAGGCGTGGTATGAGACGCATGTACCACCGCCGAGCCTGCCGACCCCCAGCCTGACCTCGCCGGACATGTCGCCGAATCTGCCACCGCCGACCCTGTCACCGCCGGATCCGCCGGAGCCGGAGCCTGGTTCCCCGCCCGCCGAACCGGCGGGTGAGGCCGCTTCGGCACCATCGTCAACCCCAGAGACCTCGGCAAGCTGATGAGCCCGATCCGATCCGCCATGGTGCTGGCTGCCGGTATCGGCACCCGCATGCGCCCGCTCACCGACACCCGGCCGAAGCCGATGGTCGAGGTTGGCGGCCGTGCGCTGATCGACCATGTGCTCAATCGGCTGGCGGAGGCCGATATCGACACCGCGGTGGTGAATCTGCACCACCATGCCGACCTCATGGAGCGCCATCTGCGCCAGCGTAGGGGGCCCCCTGATATCGTGTTCTCCGACGAACGCGACGCGCTGCTGGAGACCGGGGGCGGCATTCGCCGCGCACTGCCGCTGCTCGGCCCCGCGCCTTTCATCTCGATCAATGCCGACACTATCTGGATCGAAGGCATCCGCCCCAATCTCCCGACCTTGATCGACGGCTTCGATCCGGAGCGGATGGACGGGCTGCTGCTGCTCGCCCCCACCTCGGCCTCGATCGGCTATGACGGGCGCGGCGATTTCGTCATGGATGGCCAGGGCGCGCTGACCTTCCGCGGCGAGCGCAGCGTCGCCCCCTTCGTCTATGCCGGAGCCGCAGTGCTGCGGCCCGAGCTATTCGACGATTCCCCGGAAGGTCCGTTCTCGCTCACCTACCTGTTCCGGCGGGCGGCGGAGGAAGGCCGCCTGTTCGGGCTGCGGCTGGAGGGCGTGTGGATGCATGTCGGCACCCCGGAAGCCATTGCCGAGGCGGAAGAGGCGATCCTGCATTCGGTGGATTGAGCTTGTCCTCAAAAATCGTCATCCCGGAACGGCCGCAGGGCGTATCCTGGATCGCGTGAGGAGAGGGGCGCACCGTCGGCGCGCGATCCCGGCTCTCCGGCTGCGCCTGCGGCCGGGATGACGACAATCCCGTATGTAAAACGGCTATAAGCGGGGCCGAACCGGGAGGACACATGAGTCGCACGCCGCGCCTCTTCACCGTGCCGGCCTCCGCGCCGTTCCTGGCGACGCTGGCCGGGGCGCTGCTGGACGGTGATCTAGTGCCCGGCTTCGCGCCGAGGGGTGATCCGCTCGCGCTCGCCTCCGCCACCGTGTTCCTGCCCACCCGCCGCGCCGGCCGGCTCCTCGGTGAGGCGCTGCTGGCGCAGACCAGTGGTGCGACGCTGCTGCCGCGCATCGTACCGCTCGGCGATGTCGACGAGGACGCGCTGGCCTTCGCCGAGGAATTCACCGAGCCCCCCTCCTCGGTTCCCGCCACGACGCGCCGCCTCGCCCTCGCCAACCTTGTCGGGCGCTGGCGCGACCTGCTGCGCGACGATGACGGGCGGGCCGCGGTTGCAGCCGGCCCGGGCGCCGGCCTCGCGCTCGCCGATGCGCTGGGCCAGCTGATTGACGAGATGGCGGCGCAGGAAGTGCCATGGGAGCGGCTCGACGACCTCGTTCCGGGCGAGCACGACCGCTATTGGGACATGGCGCTCGATTTCCTGAAGATCGCGCGCGAGGCCTGGCCGGCATTGCTCGCCGCGATGAATGCCATTGACGGCAGCGTGCGGCGCGACCGGCTGATCGCCGCCGAGGCCGCCCGCCTTGCCGCGCTCGGGGAAGATGCCGGCCCGGTGATCGCGGCCGGCTCGACCGGCTCGATGCCGGCGACCGCCCGCCTGCTGGCCAGCGTCGCCCGGCTGCCGCTTGGCGCGCTGGTATTGCCCGGCCTCGACACCGATCTGGACGAGGCGGCGTGGCGCGGCCTGATCGACAAGGAGCAGCCGGCGCCGAGCCACCCGCAATATGGTCTCGCCCGGCTGCTGGCGCTGGTCGGCGTCGAACGCGAGGATGTGAAGGTGCTCGGCGCGCCCGCCCTTTTTGGCCGCGAGCGCCTGCTGTCCGAGGCGCTGCGCCCCGCGCTCGCCACCGACGCCTGGGCCAGCCTTGGCAATGCCTGGCCGGCGACGGTCGGGACAGCGTTGGCGGATGTCGCGGTCATCGAGGCGGACGATGCCCGCGAGGAGGCGCTCACCATCGCCATCGCCTTGCGCGAGACGCTGGAGACTGCGGACAGGACCGCGGCTCTGGTGACGCCGGACCGCGATCTCGCTCGCCGTGTCGCGGCGGAACTGCTGCGCTTCGGGATCGCGATCGACGATTCCGCCGGCGAGCCGCTGTCCGAGAGCGTTGCCGGCCGGCTCGCCCGGCTGGTCGCCGACGCTGCGGCGGACGAACTGGCACCGGTGCCACTGGTGGGGCTGCTGCGTCATCCGCACGCCCGCTTCGGGCTGGAGGCAAGCGCGCTGGCGAGTGTCACCGACGCGCTGGAATTGATGGTGCTGCGCGGCCCGCGCCCCGCCGCGGACGCGGATGGGCTGATCGCCGCCGTGGCCGGGTTCGATCCGCGCAATTTCCACCGCACCGATCCGCGTCGCGGCATTGGCGACAGCGAGCGCAGCATCGCCGCCGATCTCGCGGGCCGCATCGGTGCGGCGCTGACGCCGCTGCTCGCTCTCGGGCGCTGCTCGCACCCTTTCGCCGATCTCGTCGCCGTGCACCGTGCGGCGTGCGACGCGGTGCGCGAGGGTTTCGCCGCGGCTCCCGGCGATGCGGCAACGCTTATCCTGGCGGAGGCCTTCGATGCGCTCGGCGAGGGCGGACCTTACGCCTCGGACATGACGTTAGCCGACTATGCGTCGGCTTTGCCGGATCTGTTCTCGGCCTGGTCGGTGCGCCCGCCGCTCGACGCCAACGCCCGGCTGCGCATCCTCGGCCCGCTGGAAGCCCGTCTCGTCGCGGTCGACCGCATGGTGCTGGCGGGGCTGGTCGAGGATGGCTGGCCGGCGGCGGTGCGCTCCGATCCCTGGCTCAGTCGGCCGATGCGTGCGGCACTCGGGCTGGAGGCGCCGGAGCGGCGCATCGGCCTGTCTGCCCATGACTTCGCGCAGTTCTGCGGCGCGCCGGAACTCATCCTCGCCCGCGCCGCCAAGGTCGGCGGTGCGCCGACCGTGCCCTCGCGCTTCCTCCAGCGGCTGGCGGCGGTGAGCGGTGAAGTGCGCTGGCATGACACGCTCGCGCGTGGCGAGCGTTTCCGCCGGCTCGCCCGGTTGATCGATGCCGACCCGCCCGCCGCGCGCATCTCCCGGCCGGCGCCGACGCCGGCTGTCGAGCTGCGCCCGACCATGCTCAGCGTGACCGAGATCGAGACCTGGCTGCGTGATCCCTATTCCATCTATGCGCGCCACATATTGAAGCTGCGCCCGCTCGACGGGCTCGACGCTGCCCCGGGTGCCGCAGAGCGTGGCAGTGCGGTGCATGAAGCGCTGGGCGATTTCGCGCAGGCCTATCCCGAGGCGCTTCCGGCGAACGCCGAGACCGCGCTGCGCGATTTCGGCCGGCATGCTTTCGCGCCGCTGGAGGCATTTCCCGCCGAGCACGCGCTGTGGTGGGCGCGCTTCGAGCGGCTGATCCCGGCCTTCCTCGCCTGGGAGCGGATGCGGCGCGCCGAGCTTTCCCGCATCGTCGCCGAAACGGGCGGGCGCATCAGCCTTGCCGGCACCCGCGGGCCGTTCCGGCTCGCCGGCTATGCCGATCGCATCGAAGTGCGCCGCGACGGCGCGCTGGCGATCCTCGACTACAAGACCGGCGTCGTGCCGACGGCAAAGCAGACCGCCGCGCTCTATTCGCCGCAATTGCCGCTGGAAGCCGGCATCGCCGCGCGCGGCGGCTTCGATGGGGTGCCGCCGGCGCCGACGGCGGACCTCGTCTATGTCCGGCTGCGCTCCGGCAACCCGCCGCTCGAAGAGAAGAGCGTGGTCGGCACCGATGCCAGCGCAGCGACGCTCGCCGATGCCACTCTGGAGCGGCTGGAGACGCTGGTGCGCGCCTTCGAGAACCCGGCGCAGGGCTATGTCGCGCTGCGCCGGCCGATGTTCCGCGGCAATACCGGCGATTACGGCCATCTGGCGCGGGTCGGCGAATGGTCGATCAGTGGCGAGGGTGAGGGCGAATGAGCGTGATTCCGCCTTCCGCCCAGGCGCGCGCGGCCACCAACCTGCAGACGCAGGCTTCCGATCCCGGCATCTCCGCCTGGGTCTCCGCCAATGCCGGCTCGGGCAAGACCCATGTGCTGGCGCGCCGGGTGATCCGCCTCTTGCTCAGCGAGGTGCCGCCCGGGCGCATCCTGTGCCTGACCTACACCAAGGCGGCAGCAGCCAATATGGCCAACCGCGTGCTCGGCGAACTGCGCAAATGGGTGAGCCTCGACGATGCCGCGCTCGACCGCGCCATCGAGATCACCGACGGGCGCCCGGCCAACGCGCGGCGCCGGGCATTGGCGCGCCGGCTGTTCGCGCTGGCGCTGGAGACGCCGGGCGGGCTGAAGATCCAGACCATCCACGCCTTTTGCGGCGCGCTGCTGCATCGCTTTCCGTTCGAGGCGGGGGTGCCGGCCGGCTTCGGCGAGATCGAGGAGGCGGCGCGCCTTGAACTGCTCGCCCGCATCCGCGCCGAAGTGGTGCTTGCCGCCTCGAGCGCGCCGGATAGCGATCTCGGTCGCGCGCTGGCCCTGCTGATCGACGAGACCGCGGACGGCGGCATCGATGCGCTGATCGCCGCCCTGGTCGCCGAGCCGGAGGCGCTGGCGGCGACATCCGGTGAGATCGACCGGCTGGTCGGCCGTACGCCGGGCGACGACGAAGCCGGGCTCGCCCGCACTCTCGTCGAGCAGGCGGAAATTCCCCGGGGCGCCTGGCGGGGCCTCGCCGAGGAGCTGATCGCCAATGGCGGCAATTGCGCGCGGCGCGGCCACGCACTGCTGGAGGCCGCCATCGCGCCCGACGAGGAATTGCCGGAGCTCTATGCCGCAGTGTTCCTGAAGGACGATGGCCAGCCCTACGGCGACACCCAGTTCGGCTCCGCCAAGGTGCGTGAGCGCTTTCCTGCGCTGCTCAATGAGCGCGACCGCATAGCGCCGCTGATGATGCGGCTGAAGGCGGTGCGTGCCGCAGAGCGCACGCGCTCCGCGCTCACCCTCGGGCGCGAGGCGATGCGCCGCTACGAGGCGGCCAAGCGCGCCCGCGGCGTGCTCGACTTCGCCGATCTCGTCACCGCGGCGCGCCGGCTGCTCTCCTCCGGCGCCTCCGCCTGGGTGCACTACAAGCTCGACCAGGGCATCGACCATGTGCTGGTCGACGAGGCGCAGGACACCAGCCCGGAGCAATGGGAGGTGATCCGCCCGCTGGTCGCCGAATTCTTTGCCGGCACGGGTGCCCAGGAGAAGACGCGCACGCTGTTCGTGGTCGGCGACGAGAAACAGTCGATCTTCTCATTCCAGGGCGCCGATCCGCGCCGCTTCGAGGATATGCGCCGCACCTTCGAGCGGCTGGCGCCGGAAGGCGGGTTCCGCCGGCTGGAGATGCAGCATTCCTTCCGTTCGGCGCCGGGCATACTCGGCGCCGTCGACACGGTGTTCGGCCGCGCCGAGGCCTATGTCGGCCTCTCCGCCGATACCGTCGGCACCCATCACGAGGCGATCCACGCGCTGCTGCCGGCGCTCGTCGAGGTGTGGGAGCCGGAGGCGCCGGGCGAGAAGATCGAGCTCGATGCCTGGCAGAAGCCGCTCGATGCGCCGAGCGAGGACGATCCGGCGAGCCGGCTCGCCCGCAACATTGCCGGCCATATCGGCGCCCGCATCCGCGACGGTTTCCGCGTCCATGCCCGCGAGGGCGCGCGCCCGGCGCGGCCCGGCGATTTCCTGGTGCTGGTGCGCCGGCGCGGCGCGCTGTTCGAGGCGATCATCCGCGCCTTGAAGCGCGAGGGCGTCGAGGTCGCCGGCGCCGACCGCCTGGTGGTCGCCGAGCACATCGCGGTGCAGGACCTGATGGCACTCGGCGACGCGCTCATCTCGCCCGATGACGAACTTGCGCTGGCCTGCGCGCTGAAGAGCCCGCTGTTCGGCTTTGACGATGGCGACCTCATCGAGCTCGCCGCCAATCGCGCCCCCCGTCGGCTTGATGCCGAACTGCGGGCGCGGGCGGACGAGCAGCCCAAATGGCGCGGCGCCGCCGACATGCTGGCGCGCCTGAAGCCGGAGGCGCTGGCGCTGCGGCCGTTCGATTTCTATGCGCGGGTCCTGGGCCGCGAACGCGGCCGTGCCCGCATGCTGGCGCGCCTCGGTGCCGAGGCGTCGGATGCGCTCGATGAAATGCTGGCGCTGGCCCGCGCCTATGAGCGGGCAGCGACGCCGTCGCTCGCCGGCTTCCTCGCCTTCCTGCGGCGCGGCGGCGTTGACACCAAGCGCGACATGGAGGCCGGTCGCGATGAGGTCAGGGTGATGACGGTGCACGGTGCCAAGGGGCTGGAGGCGCCCTATGTCATCCTCGCCGACACCACCAGCGGGCCGCTGCTGCGCAACGATGCCGGCCTGCTGCGCGCCGAGACGCCGGCCGGCCGGCGGGCGATGCTGCTGGCGCCCTCGAAGAAGACCGACACCCCGGCCATGGACGTGCTGCGCCAGCGTGCCGAGGCGCTGGCCATGGAGGAGTATCGCCGGCTGCTCTATGTGGCGCTGACCCGCGCCGAAAGCGCGCTGGTGGTCTGTGGCGCCGATGGCCGCCGGCAGCGACGGCCGGATTGCTGGTACGACCTGGTGCGCGGCGCACTCGATGCCGAGGCGGTGGAAGTGCCGGCGGTGGGGTTTGCCGGCACGGTGCGGCGCTGGCGCGGACCGCAGGAGGAAGTCGCGGCGGCACCGATCTCGCCGCCGGCACCGCGCACGGTCCCGGACGAGGAACGCGCGCTGCTCGCTGCACTGGTGAAGCCGGTGGCGGCGCCCGTGCATCCGCGGGCGCTCGCACCTTCTCAGGCGGTCTCCAGCGGTGGACCGAGTGCCGCCGCGCTCACGGCCATGCGTCGCGGCGAATTGATGCATCGCCTGCTCGTCGGGCTCGCCTTGCGCGATACGGCCGAACGAGCGGCGGCCGGCCGGCGGCTGCTCGGCGCGCAGGCGGCGGACTGGGACGAGGGCACCCGCGAAGCGCTGCTCAACGAAGCGCTGGCGACGCTGGAGCTTCCCGGCATCGCCCCGCTATTCGCCCCGGACAGCCGCGCCGAAGTGCCGATCGTCGGCGAGATCGCACCCGGAATCACCGTCTCGGGGCGAATCGATCGCATGGCGGTGCAGGCCAGCCATGTGCGGCTTGCAGACTTCAAGACTGACGCCCGGGCGCCGGCGCGCCCGCTCGAGGGCCACGTGACACAGCTCGCGCTCTATGCCGCGCTGCTGGAAAAGCTGTTTCCCGGCAAGGTGATCGAGGCCAGCCTGGTCTATACGGCGGGACCGCTGGTGCATCTTGTGGGGCGAGAGGAGATGGCGGCTGCGCTGGCCCGCCACACGTCAGTGTGACGCCAGCTTGACGGCGCGCCTTGGCGATACCACCTTGGCTGCAACTTCCGTTGTCTAAGACAGAAAGGTCACGCCAATGGGCGTCGAAAAAGTGTCGGACCAGTCGTTTGACTCCGACGTCATCAATGCCTCCGAGCCCGTGCTCGTCGATTTCTGGGCCGAATGGTGCGGTCCCTGCCGCATGGTCGCGCCCGTGCTCGACGAAGTCTCCGGCGAACTCGAAGGCAAGCTGAAGATCGTGAAGCTGAACGTCGACGAGAACCCGGCCACCGCTTCCAAGTACGGCATCATGTCGATCCCGACCTTGCTGCTGTTCAAGGACGGCAAGCTCGCTTCGCGCCAGGTTGGCGCTGCGCCGAAGGCCAAGCTCGTGCAGTGGATCAACAGCGCCATCTGACGCTGCCCGCGATCTAACCGACTGAATGAAACGCCCCGGAACGCACGTTCCGGGGCGTTTGTCTTTGTGCCGGTTACCTGGTGCCATTCGACTGTGGCGGATCTGCATCAGTCGGCAGAAGATTCGCATGCGTACGATCTCGGAAACCCGCGTGCTGCTTTGCAGCATTGATAGCCCTATCAAATCGATCCCTTGAGAACCGTTCAAAAGATTGAAGATCGTTGCGATTTGCAGCCAACTTGCAATCGTCAAGGTACCATATTGACTGCTGCGCTGCACAACCATTCGGGGTGGTGACTCCGTTACGGTAGCCATGATTGAATATGGCACTGATACTTGGGGTTGTGGGGCCGGCTTATGTTGGAACGTTTTCATGGGGTTGGGGCCGTGCGCTCCAGCCGGCGGACGGGTTTGGCCGTCTCTCGTCAGCTGCTTTCCAGCACCACGGCATTGGTCCATCCAAGTGCTATAGCCGCACTGGCCTTCGTCGCCGGCCTCTCGCTCTGGCTGCCGTCGCCGGGCCACGCCGATGAGTTCACGGTCTCCAACCAGGTGGAGTTCGACGCCGCCGTCGCAGCCGCCATCACCAACGGCGTTGCGAACATCATCAATCTCGAAGGTGCCGCCGTGGTTGCCCCCGGCAGCGGCCTGACGTCCCCGGTCGGCGGCCAGCCACTCGACCTGAACGTCGGTGCCGGCGGTACGCTTGGTGTCGACGGCGTCAGCGCCTATGTCAGCGCCCTCTCGGGCTCCGGCACCATTGATCTCGGAACCGGCAAGCTCACCGCGACCGTCGGGGCCGGCGACACCAGCTCCTTCTCCGGCACCATCAATTCCCTCAATTACAGCTACACCAACCCGTATGGCAGCTTCGTCAAGCTCGGCGCGGGCACCCTCATCATCGACGATTCCGACATGAACCGGGGCGAAGGCGCGGTGAACCAGGGCGCCTTCGCCGTCACCAGCGGCACCGCCAACTGGGACACCATGATGGTGGGCAGCGGCGCGGGCGCCGATGGCCACCTCAATGTCTCCGGCGGCACGCTGAACATCGGCGTCGCGCTGCGGGTGGGCGATTTCGGCGGTACCGGCACCGTCACCCAGACCGGCGGCACGGTGGATCTCAAGGCTGACTGCCCCACCATCGCCAATTGTGTCGCACTGAACATCGGCAATCAGGGCGGCACCGGCACCTACGACATCAGTGGTGGCCAGCTGATCCTGGAAGGTGGCAGCCATTCCATCGGCCGCAATTCAGGAGCCAATGCCGCGGGCACGGGTTTCCTGAACATTAGCGGCGACGCCTTGGTGGAGCTGCGGCCGAATGCCGACATCATCAATGATCGCGGCTTCATGGTCATCGGCGATCGCGACAAGAGCAATGATGGTGTCGCGAACAGCAACGGCACCATCGACCAGACCGGTGGCACCTTCCGCGTCATGGCCGGCTCGGAGCTTTACCTCGCCGGTTGGGGCCACGGTACCTACAACCTTGACGGCGGCACGCTGGAGATCGGCGGCGACAGCCTCAAGGGCGTCTACAACAGTGTAGGCGGCACTTACGATTTCAATCTCGGCGGCGGCACCATCAAGGTGATTGGCTCCCAGCTTGTCACCTCGGTCGATGCCGAACTGACTGGCGGCACCTCGACGATCGATACAAACGGCCTAGGCGCCACCTGGAACGGCACGCTAAGCGGCGCCGGGAACCTGACCAAGACCGGGGCCGGCACCCTTCTGCTTAACGCTGCCAACAGCTTCACCGGCGACGTCGGCATCGATGCCGGCTCGCTCCAGCTCGGCAATGCCAGCGCGCTCAATGCGCAGAACGATGTGAACATCGCCACCGCCGGCACGCTCGACGTCAATAATTTCGTAACGCAGATCGGCGCGCTTTCGGGCTCCGGCACCATCGACCTCGGCACCGGCACGCTGGTGACCACCATCGGCGAAAACGAGGCCCGGTCCTTTTCCGGCACCATCAAGTCCGACAATTACAGCTACACCAATCCCTACGGCACCTTCGCCAAGAATGGCGCCGGCACCCTCATCATCGACAACTCGACCATGGAAAAGGGCGAGGGCGCGGTGACCGCAGGCGCCTTTGCCGTCACCAGCGGCACCGCCAAGTGGGACACCATGATGGTGGGGACCGGATCGGGTTCCGCAGAGCTCAACGTCTCCGGCGGCACGCTGAACATCGGCGTCGCGCTCCGGGTAGGCGATTTCGGCGGCACCGGCACGGTGAATCAGACCGGTGGCACGGTGATGCTCAAGGCGGCCTGCCCGACCATCGCCAATTGCGTCGCGCTGAACGTCGGCAACCAGGGCGGCACCGGCATTTATGACATCAGCGGCGACGGCAAGCTGATCCTCGAAGGCGGCAGCCATTCCATCGGCCGCAATGAGGGCTCACGGGCCGCCGGCAACGGTACGCTCAACATCAGCGAGAATGCCCTGGTGGAACTGCGGCCCAATACCGAGAACCCGGACACGGACCGCGGCTTCATGGTCATCGGCGACCGCAGCCAGAGCAATCAGGGTATCGATAACAGCAGCGGCACCATCAACCAGAGCGGCGGGACCTTCCGTGTCATGGCCGGCTCGCAGCTTTACCTCGCCGGCTACGGCAAGGGGACCTACAACCTCGACGGCGGCACGCTGGAGATCGGCGGCAGCAGCCTTATGGGCGTCTACAACAATGTAGGCGGCACCTACGACTTCAACCTCGGCGGCGGCACCATCAAGGTGATCGGCTCCCAGCTCGTCACCTCGGTCGACGCCGAACTTACCGGCGGCACCTCGACCATCGACACCAATGGCTTCGGTGCCAGCTGGACTGGCGCTCTCACCGGCGCCGGCGCGCTACGCAAGACCGGGACCGGAACACTCGTCCTGGGCAATGCCGGCAACAATTATGCGGGCGGCACGGTGTTCGATGGCGGCACCATCCAGGCCAACAATGCCGGCGCCATCGGCACCGGCGCCTTCTCCGTCGTCTCCGACAGTACGCTGGCCTTTGGCAGCGCCTTCGCGCTTGGCAATACCGCGAGCATTGCCGAGGGCGTGACCGCCACCATCGACACCAGCCTCGGTGCGGGCACCCTGAACGGCGTGATCTCCGGCGCCGGTGGGCTCACCAAGACCGGCGCCAACAGCCTGACGCTCGGCGCCGCGAACACCTATAGCGGCGCGACCACGATCAACCAGGGCACGCTCGCCACCGCAGTCGCCAATGCGCTGTCCACCAGCACGGCGGTGACCATCGCCAGCGGCGCCGCTCTCGATCTTCAGGGCAACAGCCAGACCATCGGCTCGCTCAACGGCGCCGGAAATGTCTCGCTCGGCGCCGGCTTCCTCACCACCGGCAGCGACAACGCCAGCACGAGCTTTGGCGGGGTCATCTCAGGCAGTGGCGGTCTCACCAAGACCGGCACCGGCCGCTTCGAGCTCTTCGGTGACAGCCTCTATACCGGCGACACCAATATCAATGGCGGCATCCTCGCCGTGAACGGCAGCATCACCTCCGACGTGTTCGTCAATGCCGGCGGCACGCTGGGCGGCAAGGGCACGACCGGCGACATCACCGTGCTGTCGGGCGGCATCCTCGCGCCCGGCAATTCGGTCGATACGCTGCACGCGGTCGGCAACGTCACCCTGAGCGATGGCGCGCTCTACGAGGTGGAGACCAATGCGCTGACCAGCGACCGCACCGAGGCCACCGGAAATGTGACGGTCGACGGTGATCTGCAGATCAATACCGCCGCCGGTTACACGGTGGGCCGGGAATACAAGATCTTCACCGCCAACGGCGCCGTCAGTGGCAAGTTCGACACGGTAGACGTGCTGCAGGACCTACCCTTCCTGGTGGCGGACATCGACTACAATGCCCAGGACGTGGTGCTGACCTTCAACCCGCTGGCCACGGCTTGGTCGGCCTTCGCCGACACCTCCAACCAGGCCGGTGTCGCCAAGGCCGTGCAGTCACTCGGCCTCGGCGATCTCGTGTTCGACACCATCCTCGGCCTGAATGCGGCGCAGGCGAACCAGACCTTCGACCGGCTCTCCGGCGAGGTCCATGCCTCCACCTCGACCATGCTCATCAGCGACAGCCGGTTCGTGCGCGAAGCGGCTCTGGAGCGGGCGCGCGCGCCGATCGAGCGGCTCGCGCCGGTTCCCGCCATGCCGGTCAAGGCCGCGCCGCCGCCGCAGGCTGTCGACCAGTCGAACGGCGTCTGGGCCAAGGGCTTCGGCTCCTGGGGCGACTGGGACGGCAATGGCAATGCCGCCAGCCTCGACCGCGACATTGGCGGCATCTTCGTCGGCTATGACCGGGTGATCGGCGAGACCTGGCGCTTCGGCGTCGCCGCCGGCTATTCGGAGGCAGACTTCCACGTCTCCGACCGGGCTTCCTCCGGCAATGCCAAATCCTATCACGTCGCCGGTTATGGCGCGGGCAATTGGGGCGACTTCGGCGTGCGCTTCGGCGGCGCCTATAGCTGGAACGACATCTCGACCGACCGCAGCGTCGTTCTCGCCGACGGCGTCAATTCGCTCTCGGCCGACTATTCGGCCAGCACCGCTCAGGTGTTCGGCGAGGTCGGCTACACGTTTGCCGCCGCGCTCGCGAACTTCGAGCCGTTCGCCAGCCTCGCTTATGTCAATCTCGACACTGACGGCTTCACCGAGAATGGTGGCGCTGCCGCCCTTACCACGCGCGACGCCAGCGAGGGCGTGACCTACTCCATCCTCGGCGTGCGCGTGGAAGCCCAGCTCGCCCCGACGGCCACGCTGAAGGGGTCGTTGGGTTGGCAGCATGCTTTCGGCGACACCACGCCGGAGCGCGAATCCGCCTTCGCCAGCGGCAGCCTGCCTTTCATCGTCACCGGCGTTCCGATCGCCGAGGATGCGCTGGTCGTGGAAGCCGGGCTCGACTACGCGATCCTGCCGAACACCGTGCTCGGCGTCTCCTATTCCGGCCAGTTGGCGGACGAGGCCACCGACAACTCGCTGAAGGGCAGCGTCGTCGTCAAGTTCTGAGCGCGCGGGCATTAAGCAACGTCATTCTGAGGTGTCGCCACCGGCGGCCTCGAAGGGTGTTGAAGCAGAAGGCGCCCCACTGGGGTGGACATCCTTCGAGGCTCGCTTCGCTCGCGCCTCAGGATGACGCGGCTCTAAAAAGGGCCGCGCAGAGATATCTGCGCGGCCCTTGTGTTTAGTTGCTCACACTGTCTCCAGCGGCACCAGGCCGGCCTCGATCGCTTTGCGGCGTGGCTCGAGGAAGGGCGGCAGCGCCAGCTTTTCGCCGAGGGCTTCCGCCGGCTCGTCCTGCGCGAAGCCGGGGCCGTCAGTGGCGATCTCGAACAGGATGCCGTTGGGCTCGCGGAAATACAGGCTGCGGAAATAGAAGCGGTCCACCGGCCCGCTCGACGGTATCCGCAGCTCGTTCAGGCGCGCAGCCCAGGCGCGATACTGTTCCTCGTCAGGCGTGCGGAAGGCGACGTGATGCACGCTGCCCGCGCCTTGGCGCGAGCGCGGCAGATGCGGCTCGACCGCGACATGGAGTTCCGCCGCCGGCCCGCCTTCGCCCATCTCATAGACATGGACCGCGGAGCCCGCCAATTCATAGGTCCGTGCCGGGCGCATGTTCATCACCTGGGTGAGCACCACGTCGGTCGGCGCCAGGTCCGGCACGCTCATCACGATCGGGCCGAGGCCGCGGATCTGGCGCTCGGCCGGAACCGGGCTGCGCTCCCAGGGATGCGCGTCGCCGGCACCGCCATCATCGATCAGGCTGAGGCGCTGGCCCTCGAAATCCTCGAAGTCGAGGGTGAGCCGGCCGTCGCGGGTGACGATGCCGTCATGCTTCACGCCTTCGCTGGCGAGGCGTTCCGCCCACCAGTTCAGCGTGCCCGCGCCGGAGACGCGCAGCGAAGTGCGAATGATCGCATTGGTGCCGCGGCGCTCGCGGGGCACGCGCCAGTCGAAGAAGGTGAGGTCGGTGCCGGGAGACGCCTCCTTGTCGGCGTAGAACAGGTGATAGGCCGAGACGTCGTCCTGGTTCACGGTCTTCTTCACCAGCCGCATGCCGAGCGTCTTGGTGTAGAAGGCGTGGTTGCGGGCGGCCTCGGCCGTCACTGCGGTAAGATGATGAATGCCAGTGAGTTGCATGGTTCGATCCTCCTGGCGCAAAGATAGGCTGCTTCTCGTCGCAATACGATTGCAAGGGTGCAATGCGGCTTTGCCGAATTCAGGGTTCAGACCAGACCGAGGCCGGTCACCCCATCGAACACCAGTTTGAGCGACAGCAGGAACAGCGCGGCGACGACGACACGGTAGAAGATAAGCTCCGGTATCCGGCGTGTCAGCCATACGCCGAGGAAAGTGCCGGCGATGGCGATCGGCAGCAGCATGGCGGCGATCCTGAGATTGCCGATGCCGAGCTGCCCCAAGGCCCAATAGGGCGGCAGCTTCATCACATTGATGGCCGCGAACAATATGGTCGAGGTGCCGGCATAGACCATCTTCGGCAGGCGCTGCGGCACCACGTACATCTGGTAGGGCGGCGCTCCGGCATGACTGACGAAGCTGGTGAAGCCGCTGAGCGCCCCCCAGAACACGCCGCGCGGCACGTCCGCCGGCTTTGCGGTTCCGCCGCCGCTCCAGAACCAGCGATACATGCAAAAGGACAGGCCGATGACGCCGACCAGCAGCATCACCAGCGGTTCGGACACGATCGAGGCGGTGGCCCAGCCGATGCCGACGCCAAGCGCGGCGGCCGGCATCAGGATCGCGAGGTTTCGGCGCGAGAACTCGCGCCGATACGCATAGACGCCGAACATGTCGCTGACGACATAGACCGGCAACAGCAGCCCGGCGGCGGCGATGGGCGACATCACCAGCGACATGATCGGCACGGACAGCATGCCGATCATCGGCACGCCGCCCTTGCCGGTGCCCACCGCAATCGCCGCCAGCATCGCGGCGACGATGAACGCCGGCTCCAACTCGCTGATCACTGAAGTGCCTGATGCTAGGCGCTGTTCCTCACGCCGCCGTCTTACGCCGCCTTGGCACCTTGCAGCCGCTTCGCGACGGTGGCGCGCAGCGTGTTCAGGTCGTGGACGAAGTTGCGGATGCCCTCGGAGAGCTTCTCGGTCGCCATCGGGTCTTCGTTCATGGCGAAGCGGAACGCCTTCTCGTCAAAATCGAGCTTGGCCGGCGCGCCCTCGGTGTTCGACGGGTCGAGCCTGCGGACCAGAGTGCCTTCGTCCGCTGCCAGCTGGTCGAGCAGCGAGGGGCCGATGGTAAGGCGGTCGCAGCCCGCCAGCGCCTCGATCTCGCCGGTGTTGCGGAACGAGGCGCCCATGACCACGGTCTTGATGCCGTGCTTCTTGTAATAGGCGTAGATGTTCCGCACCGAGACCACGCCCGGATCGGTCTCGGCGGTGAAGGGGCCTTCGCCGGCCTTGACGTGCCAGTCGAGGATGCGCCCGACGAAGGGCGAGATCAGGAAGGCGCCGGCATCGGCGCCCGCGGCGGCCTGCACCAGCGAGAACAGCAGGGTGAGGTTGCAGTCGATGCCTTCCTTCTGCAGCACTTCCGCGGCGCGGATGCCTTCCCAGGTCGAGGCCACCTTGATCAGGATGCGCTCACGCCCGACGCCGCGCTCCTCATAGGATTTGATGAAGGCGCGCGCCTTGTCGAGCGTCGCCGCGGTGTCGAAGGAGAGATCGGCATCGACCTCGGTGGAGACCCGGCCGGGGACGATGGTGGTCAGCTCGGAACCGAAGTTCAGCGCCAGCCGGTCGCATACCGCCTTGGTGACGTTCTCCAGGCTGCCGCTCTGCTTCTGGCCCCATACGATGGCCTCGTCGACCAGATGGGCATAAGCGGGCTGCTCGGAGGCTTTCAGCAGCAGCGTCGGGTTGGTGGTGCAGTCCTGCGGCTTCAGGCGCCGCACCGCCTCGATGTCACCGGTATCGGAGACGACCACGGTCATGGTGCGGAGCTGGTCGAGCTTTGAGGTCATCGTCGCGCTCTCTCATCTGGCGGCGCCCCGGGCAAGATCACGGGGCCGATTGCTGCGGAAGGTTGGACCACATATCGCCGGTCCGCTTCAAGCGGTCGCGGGCCGGCAAGGCTGTTGCGCTGCCAATTATTTACACGAAGGCAATGACAGTGTGACCATGCGTAGGTTTGTACGCCGGTTGCTGAATTCAAGTTCGGCGCGGACCGGTCAGCGGCGGCGGAAGCCGACATAGCCGGCATCGGCGTCGTACAGCACGTCGAAGCCGTTCAGCAGGTGGAAGCTGGTATTGACGAAGGGCTTGGCCTCGCTGGAGACGCGCAGATGCGTGCCTTCCGGCGCCAGCGGCGAGCCGTCGCCGACGGTGAAGCCGTAGAGATCGATGTCGCCGGCGCGGATCGCCACCTGCGTGCCCGGCGGCAGCGTGCGCTCGGCCCCTTGCGCCTGTTCGGGCGGCACGGTCATGAACATGGCGCTGACGCCGGTGTCGACCAGCATCGAACCGCAGGCCGGCGGGCTCGCGCCGTTCAGGGTGATGCAGGCGGGCGTGGCGGCCCAGTCGGGCCGGTCGGGCTGGCGTTCCAGCTTCAGGAAGCGGAAGTCGCCGCGCGTATTCTCGCGCGTCAGCCCGACATGGACGCCCTCCGCCGCGAGGATGTAGCCGCGCCGGCGCGGCCCGTCGCCGCCGGTGACGCGCAGCAGCGGATTCTTCTCCGGGGTGGACTGGCCTTGCCGGTCGCCCTCGCGGGCGAAGCCGACGCCGACCATGGCGATGCCGGAGGGATCGTCATGGGGCGTGCAGTTACGGGCATTGTCCAGGCAGCGCACCTCGCTCACCGCCAGCACCGGCATCGGCTCGGTGGAGACGCTGCCGCCCTCCTGCCCGGTCAGTGTGACCGGGGTCACCACCCATTGGCCGATCATGACGCGGCCGGAGCTGGTATAGGTCAGCCGCCCGTCGCCCTGCACCGGCAACTGGTCGAGATTGGGGATATAGCGCGCGGCGACGACGATGCCGGTCGAGCCGGAATCGATCACCGCCCGGATTGGTTCGCCGCCGAACGACAGGCCGATGCGCGGCACCGCGCGGATGCCGCCGGCCTCCGCGTTCAGATAGCGCAGGAACTTGCCCTCGCCGAACATGGCGTAGTCCGGCCGCTCATCGGCCGCCAGCGGCCGGATGAGGAAGGCCAGGCCGACCATGGCTACCAGGATGGCACGGCTCGTCGTACTCGTCCGCTGCCTGACACGCATATGGCCTGCCTCCCGATCCCGCCGTCTTGTCGCGAGGTTAGGTCGCTCATCCCTTAATTTGGCTTGTCGGCGGTACGCAACTTTTAGCCATCGCAAAATTTAGCTCTCGCAAGCAGGCTCCAGGGCCTTCCAGAGGTCGGGGAAACCCTTCCGCGGCAAGGAAAACATGGCACACTCACGGGCGTCACACCGCAAGCTCGGGAGAGCATCGATGAGTGCGTTCCGTAAAGCCTCTATTGCCGCTGCCTTTGCCTTGACGCTAAGCCTCGCCGCCGGCAGTGCCGAAGCCGCCATTGCCACCCCCGCCACCGGCGCGGCGGTTCCTGCCAATGTCGGCACCGTCACCGAGAATGTCCGCTGGGTCTGCGGCGCGTTCCATTGCTGGTGGCGTCCCAACTTCCCCGTCTGGTGGGGAACGCCGGGCTATGCGCGCGGCTGGGCACCGCCGCCGGGTCCGCGCTGTTTCTGGCGTCGTGGCTGGGGTGGGCAGTGGGTTCAGGTCTGCCCGTGAGCATTTGGCTTCTCTGATTGCTCAATTGCATCCCGGACGGGCGTACCAGCCACCCGGGATGCCTACTTCAGTCGCGCGCCCATCCGGAAGAGATCACTCGCCGTTCACGTCGGCGAGGTAAGCGCGCAGCTCATCCCTGAAATGCCGGTCATCCCTGAAGTACCTGGACGTCTTGTCCTTGCCTTCGAGTTCCGGGGCTTCCTTCCAGCCCGGATCCACCCCTGTCATGTCGGGCAATTGGTGGGCGATACCCTTGTGGCAGTCGATGCAGGTGCGCTGCCCGGTGAGCAGATAGCGACCATGGATGTCGGCCGCCCGGCGCGTCTGCTTGGTGAAGTCCATGGCGACCGCCGAGTGGCAGTTCCGACATTCCAGCGAGTCATTGGCCTCGAGCCGCGCCCATTCGTGCTTGGCCAGCGTCAGCCGCATGTCGAGGAACTTCTCGCGCGTCGAGATGGTCCCGAAGATCTTGCCCCACACCTCCTTGGACGCCTGCATCTTGCGGGCGATCTTGTCGGTCCAGTTGTGCGGCACGTGGCAGTCCGGGCAGCTTGCGCGAACCCCGGACCGGTTGGTGAAGTGCACCGTCTGCTGCAGCTCCTGATAGACGTTGTCGCGCATCTCGTGGCAGGAGGTGCAGAACTTCTCGGTGTTGGTGACTTCCAGCGCGGTGTTGAAGCCGCCCCAGAATATGACGCCGCAGATAAAACCGCCGAGCGTCAGGAAGCCGAGCGGAAGATAGGCGCTGGGCCGGCTGATGATCTGCCAGAACCGCACCACGATGCGCCAGGCGGCAAGGAAGAGAGCCTTCAGCATCCCCATCGCGCCGGCCTATCGCTTGCGGCCGACATCGTCGGCATCGACGAAATCATTCGGCACCAGCACCCTCGCATCGGTCTGCTGGACATGGCACTCGGTGCAGAAATAGCGGCGGGGCGTCACGTCCACGAGCACCTGGCCGTCGCGGTCCTGGAAGTGGGTCACGCTGATCATCGGCGCGCCCGAGCCTTCGGTGAACTCGCGCCGGTGACACTCGAGGCAGCGGTTCGCATTGATGGTGAGCTGATAGCCGTCGATCGAATGCGGGATGATCGGCGGCTGCTCGGGATAGTTCCGCATCCGCCGCATGTCGTCGACGATCGGGCGATCGAGCGGCGGGACGGGGACCTGCCCCATCGGGTTGGCTGCTCCGGTGAGCCGGGGCACCAGCGTGACCGGCGCCGCCTCCTGCGAGCGGGCACCGAACACGGCGAGCGAAGAGCCGGCGCACGCCGCGACGGCGATCACCAGCAGGGACATGGCGTTCAGACGGGGACGATCTTCACCGCGCATTTCTTGAAATCCGTCTGCTTGGAGATGGGATCCGTCGCGTCGAGTGTCGTCTTGTTGATGAGCTGGCTGGCGTCGAACCAGGGGACGAACACGACGCCGACCGGCATGCGGTTGCGTCCACGCGTCTCGATCCGGGTCCGCATCTCGCCGCGCCGCGAGATGATGCGCACCTCGGCGCCCTGGTTGAGCCCGCGCTTGCGCGCGTCCTCGGCATGCATGAAGCAGCGGGCGCCCGGGAACGCCTTGTAAAGCTCCGGCACCCGCATGGTCATGGAGCCCGAGTGCCAGTGTTCGAGCACCCGGCCGGTGACCAGCCAGAAATCATATTCCGCGTCCGGCACCTCGGCGGGGGGCTCGTAGGGCACCGCGATGATCTTGGCGCGGCCGTCGGCGTTGCCGTAGAATTCGACACCCTTGCCCGCCTTCACATAGGGGTCGAGCCCCTCGCGATAGCGCCAGCGCGTCTCCTTGCCGTCGACCACCGGCCAGCGCAGGCCGCGCACCTGGTGGTAGGTGTCGAACGGCGCGAGGTCGTGGCCGTGGCCGCGCCCGAAGGCGGCATATTCCTCGAACAGGCCCTTCTGGACGTAGAAGCCGAACGCCTTCGCCTCGTTGTTGGCGTAGTCCGGGCTGGTCTCGCTCATCGGGAAGCGGTCGACATTGCCGTTCTTGAACAGCACCTCGAACAGCGTCTTGTCGCGATAGTTCGGATTGGCGTCGAGAAGCTCCGCCGGCCAGACCTCGTCGGTGGTGAACCGCTTCGAGAACTCCATCATCTGCCATAGGTCGGAACGCGCCTCGCCCGGTGCCTGCACCAGCTGGTGCCAGAAATGGGTGCGGCGCTCGGCATTGCCGTAGGCGCCCTCCTTCTCCACCCACATCGCCGCCGGCAATATGAGGTCGGCGGCCATGGCGGTCACCGTCGGATAGGCGTCGGAGACGACGATGAAGTTCTCCGGGTTGCGATAGCCGGGATAGGCCTCGTTGCTGTTGTTCGGCGAGGCCTGGAGATTGTTGTTGACCTGTATCCAGTAGAAATTGAGCTTGCCGTCGCGCAGCATGCGGTCCTGTTCCACGGCGTGATAGCCGGGCTTGGCCGGAATGATGCCGTGGGGAATGCGCCAGATCTCCTCGGCATGCTTGCGATGCTCGGGATTGACCACCGTCATGTCCGCCGGAAGCCGGTGGGCGAAGGTGCCCACCTCGCGCGCCGTGCCGCAGGCCGAGGGCTGGCCGGTGAGCGAGAACGGGCTGTTGCCCGGCTCGGAGATCTTTCCCGTCAGCAAATGCAGGTTGTAGACGAGCTGGTTCGCCCACACGCCCCGCACATGCTGATTGAAGCCCATGGTCCAGAACGAGACGACCTTGCGCTGCGGATCGGCATAGAGCTCGGCGAGCTGCTCCAGGAAGCCGGGCTCGACGCCGCTGAGCTTGGAGACCTTGTCGAGCGTGTAGTCCTTCACGAAGGCGGCGTAGGCGTCGAAGTCGATCGGCTCGGTCGCCGCGACATCCTTGGCCTTGCGCGCCGCGATCTCGCGCGGATCGTCCTCCCTCAGCCCGTAGCCGATCTCGGTCGCGCCGCGCACGAAGGCGGTGTGGTTGCGCACGAAGTCCTGATTGACGCGGCCGGTCGTGATGATGTGGTTGGCGATGTAGTTGAGGATGGCGAGGTCGGTCCCGGGCTTGAAGACGATCGGGATGTCCGCGAGGTCCGAGCTGCGATTGGTGAAGGTGGAGAGCACCGCGACCTTCACATGCGGATTGCCGAGCCGGCGGTCGGCGACGCGGGTCCACAGGATGGGGTGCATCTCCGCCATGTTCGAGCCCCAGAGCACGAAGGCGTCCGTGACCTCGAAATCGTCATAGCAGCCCATCGGCTCGTCCATGCCGAAGGTGCGCATGAAGGCGTAGGCGGCCGATGCCATGCAGTGGCGCGCATTGGGGTCGAGATTGTTGGAGCGCAAGCCCGCGCGCATCAGCTTGGTCGCGGCGTAGCCTTCCCAGATGGTCCATTGCCCCGAGCCGAACATACCGACCGCGGTCGGGCCCTTCTCCTTCAGCACGCGCTTGGCCTGTTCGGCCATGACGTCGAACGCCTCGTCCCAGCTTACCGGGGTGAATTCGCCGTCCTTGGCGTAGGCGCCGTTCTTCTTGCGCAGCAGCGGCTGGGTGAGGCGGTCCCCGCCATACATGATCTTGGAGAGGAAATAGCCCTTCACGCAGTTGAGGCCGCGATTGACCTCGGCGAGCATGTCGCCGTGGGTGGCGACCACGCGCCCGTCCTTGACGCCGACCATGACGCCGCATCCGGTGCCGCAGAAGCGGCAGGGCGCCTTCGACCACTGGATCTTCAGCGCCTCGACGCCACCGGCAACGGGCTGGGCGCCCGCCGGCAGGCTGATATTGGCGGCAAGCGCGGCGACGCCGGCGGCCTGCGCCTTCAATATTTCGCGGCGTGACAGGCTCATGGGACAACTCCGGGATCGTCCAGGATGTCGATCTGTTCGAAGACGAGATTGGCGGCGAGGACGCCGTCCATCAGCCCGATCGCGGCGAGCCGCGCGCCGATCTCACCCGTGGTCGCACCTTCGAGGACGAGCACGATCTTGCCGTTCTCGACATAGTGGACCTCGGTATCCGGCAATGTGCGCAGCTGTGCCACGACCTCGGCGCAGCGATGCGGGAAGGCGACGACGACGGCGCTCGATATGTGAAGGACAGCCTCAGACATGCGGCGCCTCCCTCTTGGGGACGGTCGCAGCAATGGCGTCCGCCGGGCATGCCGCGATGCAGGCGCCGCAGCCCGTACATCGATCCGCGGCGATGAACGGCAGCGCGGGCCCGCCGAGCCGCAGCCGGAAGCTGATCGCCATCTCGGGGCAGGCGTCGCCGCAGCTCTGGCACACGATCCCGCGTGCGGGAAAACACGTGTCCCCGATGACGGCGATGTGCGGGAACGGGGCGATGCTACGGTCGAAGACCGGCTCCGGACACGCATCGGCACATCGCCCGCAGAAAGTGCACTCGCCAGCATCGAACTCGACCACCGGCCGCCGACGGCGATCCAGCGAAATGATCGATTGCGGGCAGGCGGGGATGCAGGCGCCGCAGCCGGAACAGGCCTCAGCGATGACGGAATCGCGTGTCCAGGGCGGACGGACCAGATGCTCGGCGGCGAAGCCGCCGCTCAGAAAGGTCCGCCTGTCGAGCCCCTGTCTGCCCATGGCTCACCTAATGATGTGGGGGGCCGGGCGGGCCGTAGATCAGCTGGAACATCCAGATGATGAAGCCGTAGCCGCCGACGACGCCGACAGCGAGGATCGGCCAGATGATGATGGCGAGCACGATGAAGGCGACGATTTCCTCGCGCCGCGATGGGGGCGGAACCGCGTTCCGCGCCATAGCGTGATCTTCGGAGATGATCGGAGCCATTGTCGGCCTCGACACGCGCCTGCAGAGCCAGTTTGAAGCTCTTCAAAAGAAGTAGCGCGATCTTGCCGCAATGTCGATGGAACGGCGGCCACTATCTCGGTAGGGAAACTGGCTGGGGCGGGAGGATTCGAACCTCCGTATGGCGGAATCAAAATCCGCTGCCTTACCACTTGGCGACGCCCCAACGGCCTGCGCGGCGCAGCCACGCGTGCGGGCGCGGACATAGCCACAGTCCGGCGGCGCTTTCAACTCATGCGTCACCCACAGCTCGTTTTGATCGCCGCATCAGAATGCTGTCGCATCGCCCTTGCCGCGTGGCTGTTTGCCGTGCTAGAGGCTCGCGCCGCGGCGGAGTGTAGCGCAGCCCGGTAGCGCACCTCGTTCGGGACGAGGGGGTCGCAGGTTCAAATCCTGCCACTCCGACCAGCATTTACAAGGGTTTCCCGGACCCAACAGACATCATTCCGATAAGTATCGTGGCAGGTTTCGGCGCTCGTCCGCGGGCCCGTCGATGGCGGGCATGCCGCGTTGGTCTGGCGTCGGCTCAGTTCGAACGGCGACTGGAAATCAAGGGTCGCAAAGAGACAGAAGACGAGTTCCTCGATCGGCCGAATAGCTCGGAACGCGCTCCCCGACAGCGCTGGCGCCCCCACGCAGTGTGACGTCAAAACCTCGCGGCCTGCAGATCCCGTCCGAGCCCCAGGCGGCCGGTGAGGCCGTAATTGTTGGGACTCATCGCAATGTGCCTGACCGCAGCATGTACGTCCTGAACGCAGCGCGTGAGGGCCTCGGCTTCGAAGATCGCCGAAGCCCCGGCGAGTGCCGCCAACGAATCGACGATATGGACTGCGCTTTCTGCAGCAAACGCGCACGCCGCGCGCAGGTTGATGCGCGCGCGGACAAGGCGCTCGCCCCCTTGACCAGTCGCTTGCATAAGCTCCGTCATGGCAGCCACGAGCAGGGCGCGTGCCGCCGCGTGGCGCGTGTCTGCCCGTCCGACGGCATCCTGTACGATCTCCCGGTCGGCGAGAACGCCACTGGTGCCTGGCCTCGATTTCTGGGTGGCCAAGACCTTGAAGCGTTCGATTGCGCAGTGTGCGATCCCCAGCGGCACCACGGAAACCGTCCAGGCAAAAACCGAGAGGCCCGGCATGCGGTAGAGCAGGCCGGGCTGCGTCGCATGGGGATCGGGGAAGGCGTGCGTATGCTCGAGCGGAACGAACACGTCGTTCACCGCCCAATCGCAACTCCCCGTCGCCCGCAGGCCGCTGACGTGCCAGGTATCGAAGGTGACGATGTCGGCAGGGGAAAAATAGCAGGCGATCGTCTTCTGTCCCTTCCCGTCATCGGGATCGGGCACCGCGCACAAGCCCATCAACCTTGATGCGTGATGGACACCGCTGCCGAAGGGCCAGCGGCCCGTGACCCGGTACCCACCGTTCGTCGAGACCGCTTGGCCCACCGCGCCGGTGGCGCCGACCACGAAGCTGTTGGGCTTTGCAAACCACTCCCGGGCGACCGCCTCGTCGAGATATCCGGCCACGCGGCTCATCCCCGCGCCGTTGCCGACCAGCCATCCAATCGAAGCATCGACCGCCGCCGCCGCTTCGACGATCTCCATGAAGTCGAGCGGCGACAATTCAAGTCCGCCCAGGCCCTCGGGAAGCCACAGCCTCATAAGGTCGGCATCCGCGAGTGCGTCGAACACGCACGATGGCAGACGCCGGTCATTGGCTGCTGCCACGCGATGCCGCTCGATCAGAGGCGCTAATGCCTGTACGGCAGCTTTAAGCGGGGCGACGTGTTGCGGGTTGCGGGGTCTCTCGGCAAGGGCTGTGTTTGCGTCACGGCTGGCCATCTGTCCCCCAGGCGATTGCGGAGCAAGGTGGCAGTATAGCGGCGCGGCCGATGGCCGCGAATGGCCGGAGCCTCGACGGCGCCACTCGCCCGCGCTCCGGCAGCTCAGCCCGGCGCCTTGTGGATAGGGTCGATCCAGAGCACGTCTTCCGGCGCCTCCACCGGCTCGATGTCCGGCAGGTTCACCACCACCGCCTCATTGTCGGAACGCACCACCACGCATTCCAGCGGTTCCCCGGGATCGGCGTTGATTTCCTGGTGCGGCACATAAGGCGGTACGAAGATGAAGTCGCCGGGGCCGGCCTCGGCGACATATTCCAGCTTCTCGCCCCAGCGCATGCGGGCGCGCCCGCGCACCACATAGATCACGCTCTCCAGCGCGCCGTGATGGTGGGCGCCGGTCTTGGCGTTCGGCTCGATCCGCACCGTGCCGGCCCAGATCTTCTGCGCGCCGACACGGGCAAGATTGATCGCCGCCTGCCGATACATGCCGGGCGTCTGTGCGGCGTTGGGATCGAGCTTGTCGCCGGGGATGACGCGCACGCCGTCATGCTTCCAGCGCTCGTGCTCGTGCGGGTGGTCGTGAACATGGTCGGGATGATCGCGCATGGTCTCGCCTCCTCATGCCGGCCCGAAGGTGCCGTCGGGGCGCAGGCGCTCCAGCACCCCGGTCGCCACCGCGAAATAGGCGCCGTGCATGGTGAGCCGGCCATCGGCGACGCGTTCGCTGATCCAGGGAAAGGTTTCCAGATTGCGCAGCGAGAGTTTCACGCAGGCATATTCGGCAACGCGCCGGCGCTCTTCCGGATCCTTGGTCAGGTTCTCCGCCACCACGATCGCCGGATCGGCGATCTTGATCCAGTCCGGCAGGAAGTCCTGTGCCACCGCCGGCCCGCCCTCAAGCGCGGCGCGCACGCCGCCACACAGCGCGTGGCCGAGCACGACGATGTTGGCCACCTCCAGCACCTTCACCGCGAACTCCAGCGCCGCGCTGGTGCCGTGATGGGCATGGTCCGGCGTCTGGTAGGGCGGCACGAGATTGGCGACGTTGCGCACCACGAACAGTTCGCCCGGCCCGGCATCGAAGATCATGGACGGGTCGACCCGGCTGTCGGAGCAGGCGATCACCAGGGTCTGCGGCCGCTGCCCGCGCGCCGCCAACTTCTCGAACAGTGCCTTGCGCTCGGGCCATGCAGTGGCGCGGAAGCGGCGATAGCCATCCAGAAGCTCGTCCATCAACTCTCCCCGGTGCCAGACGACAAATGCGTGACCGCGCGCACCATCGCCCCCGCGCTGCGCCGCGGCAATACCCTACGCATCGTCACCTCGACGGTCGCGCATACGTGCGCTAATGCGGCGAGGGTCCTCGCGGGAGCGCCGTCATGGCTGATGAAATCGCCTTCAATCGCCGCTTCGAGGCTCTACCCGGCGTGGTGGAGACCGTGGCGGCAGGCGTGCGCCGCGTGCTGGCGCCCAATCCCGGCCCGTTCACCTTCACCGGAACCTGCAGTTATATCATCGGCGTGGGCGAAGTGGCGGTCATCGACCCCGGCCCGGACGACGCGCGGCACGTCGCCGCGCTGCTCGGTGCGGTGCGCGGCGAAAAGGTGACGCACATCGTGCTGACCCATGCGCACCGCGACCATGTCGGCGCCCTGCCGGCATTCCAGGCCGCGACCCGCGCGCCGACTTATGCGGAGGGCCCGCACCGCCCGGCGCGGGTGCTGCATCTCGGCGAGGCCAACCCGCTCGACGCCAGTTCCGACCATCGATTCCAGCCCGACGTCGTCGTGCCCGATGGCGGGCGCATCGAGGGCCGCGGCTGGGAACTCATCGGCGTTGCGACACCGGGCCATGCGGCGAACCACATGGCCTATGCGCTCGACGGCACCGACATGCTGTTCTCGGGCGACCATGTGATGGGCTGGTCGACCTCCATCGTCGCCCCGCCGGACGGTGCGATGAGTGACTACATGGCCTCGCTGCACAGACTGCTGGCGCGTCCGGAACGGCTCTATCTGCCGGGCCATGGCGATGTGGTGCCGGATGGGCCGGGTCTGGTGCGCGGTCTCATCCGCCACCGCGAGGCCCGCGAGCGGGCTATACTGGACGCGCTGGAGGCGGGTCCGCTGGCGATCCCGGAGATTGTCGAGCGGGTCTATGTCGGGCTCGATCCGCGCCTCAAGTCCGCGGCAGGGCTGTCGGTGCTGGCGCATCTGGAAGAGCTGGTGGCGGAGAGCGTGGTGACGACGGACGGCGCGCCAGCGATCGGCGGCACATATCGGCCTAAGTAACAACAATAAGCGTCATCCCGGCTCGGCCTTCGGCCGTCCGGGATGACCGCTCAATTGAAGCTCACCGCCGGCGGCGGCCGCGTTCGTCGGAGAGCTCGGCGAATACGTCGTCGATGCGGCCGGCATTCAGCCCGAGATCGCGGTCGCCATGGCGCGAGACCGAGCGCATGTCGACCTTGGCGCCGTTCGGCGTCGGCCGTACCCGGATCACGATGTCCCAGCGCATGGCGAGCACCAGATTGCTGGTCACCGCCTCGATGCGCCCGTCGCGCAGGCCACCACGCGGCGGCGTGGCGTCGACGATCTGCCATTTGCGCCGGTTCGCCAGCGCCAGCAGCGAATTATAGATCTCGTCCGGCGTCGAATCGAACTCGATGGTCTTGATCTGCGGATAGGCGTCCGCCTGCTGCTTGGCGACGTCCTCGCCGCCATAATCGAGCGGATTGGCGGTGCGCGAGCGGGCGAAGCCCAACGCACGGAACACCGGCGGATCCTCGGTGTCGGTCGAGATGTCGTGGATCGCCGGCAGGCGCGAGGTATAGGCGGCGACCGCGGCCGGCGGCAGCAGCAGTGCCAAGGCGAGGGCGGCGGCGCCGACGACGCGCCCCAGCCCCTTCAGCCCGTCATTCCAGATGACGATGAAGGCGGCGATGGCGAGCAGCAGCGCCAAAGCGGCGAGGCCGAGCCCGGCCAGCATGGTGCGCAGCGAAGTCTCGAAATCGAGCGTCTCGGTCCAGTAGAGCACGAAGCCGAGCAGTGTGACGGGAATCGCGAACACCGCCGTGCGCAGGCTCCACACCGCCAGCCGCGACATGCGCTCTTCGATATAGAGCCGCCGGCGGATCATGACGTCACTGCCTCGCGCGCCTGCGTCAGCAGGTCGGCCAGCGCGTCGACATCATCGATGATGAGGTCGGCCTCGTTCGCGAATGGGTCGACCGCAGCCGGCCCGCTGCGCACCAATATGGCGTTGGCGCCCGCAGCCTTCGCTGCGACGAGGTCGTGATGGGTGTCGCCGATCAGCGCGACCTGGTGCGGGGCCAAGCCGGAATCGCGGCAGAACGCCTCGATCATGCCGGGGCCGGGCTTGGCGCCGTGGCCGGAATCATAGCCATAGACCCCACTCAGCAACCCGGTGAGGCCGAGCAGTTCGGCCTGCAGCCTGGTGTTTGCCTCGGCGTCGTTGCTGGCAATGCCAAGCTCGAAGCCGGCCGCCCTCAGCCGGGTGAAGGCCTGTTTGGGGGTGCCGATCGGCGTGATGAAGCGCCGGCCCTCTTCCCTGAACAGGACATCGATCTCGGTGAGGAAGGCGCGGTCCGGGGTGCGGCCGAGGATCTCCGCCCAGAGCGGCCCATACTCCGCGGATGAGCCGGCAAGCAGCGGCGAGGTGGGCAGGAAGCGATCCTCATCGGGCAGGAAGTGGCTCACATCCTGGAGCCTGGCGATGTGGTCGGCATTGCCGTTGGCGATGCGGCGGATCACTTCGCCGGCCGCCGGACCCCAGGTGCGGTCGAAGTCGACGAGCGTGCCGTCCTTGTCGAACAACAAAGCGCGCAGGGCGTTCACGTCATGTGGTCCCGGAATAGGCGAGGCGAAGAGTGGCTGATATCATGAAAACCACGGCGCTCCCAAGAACCCTGAATTCGTTTCCGAATTCGACCATCAATTCCATGTGGCGCCCTGACAGGACGGGCGTGGTTTGGATTGGGATGTGAGGGGGCTTCGCCCGGCGGCAAGGGTTATGCCGACAAGGGTTATGCCGGCGCGGGTTCTGGCGGCGTGTGCCGGGCTGGCTGTGCTGCTCGGCTCCTCCGCTGGCGCTTTCGCGCAGGAATCGCTGCCGCAGGCCCTGGATCGCGCCGGCAACGCGGCGAACCGCGCGCTCGGCGAGATGCTGGGGGTGAGGCCGGCCAAGCCTCCCGCCAAGCGCAAGCCGGTGGCGCGGCAAGGCACCAAGCCGGATGCCAAACCCGACGCCGCGCCAAAGCAGGCTGATCCCGTGCCGAAACCGCCGGATACAGCCGCCAAGATCGATAGCCCGAAGTCCGATAGTCCGAAGTCCGATAGTCCAAAGTCCGATAGTCCGAAATCCGCTACCGCGAAATCCGGCAAGGCGGCCGGGCCGGCGGCAAGCGTCGACGTGCCGTTGCCGCCCGAACCGCCGGTGTCACGTGCCGCCACGCTGGCTCCGAAGCAGGAGCCTGCTGCGGCGCCCAATCCGCGCCCCGCCCCGCTTACTGCCCCGGCCCCGCCAGTTGCATCGAAAGAGGTGATCCCGGCGCCGGCCCCCGTGGCCCCTCCGGTGCCACGTCAGACGGGTTCGCAGAAATCCTCCGCCGCGCCGAAGCCTTCCCTCGTTCCGCCTCCGGCACCTCAGCCTGCGCCTGTGGTCGAGGTCGCGCCGCCGCAGCGCACCGCGCTTGCCATCGTGCCGTTGCCGCCGCCGCGTCCTGCGCTCGCCACCCCGGTTGCCTTGCCGCCGCCGTCCGCGCCCGCCGAACCCGCTGCTCCAGCGGCCGCGCCTCCTGAGGAGCCTGCGCCGGCATCAGGTATTGCGACCGGCTGTGCGGAACTGGCGGAAGCCGGCATCGCGACATTCGCTGTCGCCGATCCGCCGGCCGCCATGGGGGCATGCGGCATCGAGCGGCCGGTACGGCTCGCCGCGGTACGCCTGACCGGCGGCCAACTGGTGCCGCTGGAGCCGGCGGCGCTGCTGCGCTGTGACATGGCCTTCGCCGTGGCGCGCTGGATTCGCGAGGAGGTGGCGCCGACGGTCGCCACGCTCGGCTCGCCGCTGGACAAGGTGATGGTCGCCGCCTCCTATGATTGCCGCCCGCGCAACCGCGTCTCCGGCGCCAAGATGAGCGAGCATGGCCGCGGCAATGCCATGGACACGAGGGGCTACAAGCTCGAGGACGGCCGCATTGTGGAGATTGGCGGCAAGGGCAAGGAGGCGATGCCGGTCGCCTTCCAGGAGCGGCTGAAGGCGAGCGCCTGCGGGCGCTTCAAGACCATCCTCGGGCCAGGCTCGGACGGCTATCACGAGGAGCATCTGCACGTCGATCTGCAGCCGCGGCGCAGCAACACCGCGCTCTGTCATTGGGCGGTGCGCGACATGGATGCGCCCAAGCCCGCGCCCGCCACCGATCCGAAATCTTCGTCGGAAGACGCCGCGAAGACGGACGGCTCTGCGGCAGCGGGTGACACGGCGCCGGATGCCAAGCCGGCGCCGCCGGCCGCCGCACCTGCCGCGGATGCCAAGCCGGCGGCTGCGTCCAAGCCGAACGCACGCGCCGCGTCCTCCGGAAAGCCGAAATCCGCATCGGCGAAGCCTGATGCGGCCAAGCCGCCGCAGGCAAAGCCGCCTTCCGTCAAACCCCGGCCGGCGCCCGCCGCCGGGCAATAAGTCGCTCAGAATCGTTCGTGTCGAGCCCTCTCCGACGAACAGCCGGCTTCCGGGCGGCGCCGAGGGGCTCTAGGGTAGGCGCTCGCTGGTCCTTCCGGAGTTCCGCCATGCTTACAAACCTTCAGGCTCGCGACGTCGAGACCCTGGTGCATCCCTATACGAACCTCGTCGCCATCCGCGAGGTCGGCCCGCTGGTGCTGGAGCGCGGCCAGGGCGTTTGGGTGCACGATTCCGAAGGCAAGCCGTATCTCGAAGGCATGGCCGGCCTGTGGTGCACGGCGCTCGGCTACGGCAATGAGGAACTTGTGGAAGCCGCGGCGACGCAGATGCGCAAGCTGCCCTACACCCACATCTTCGGCGGCAAGAGCCATGATCCGGCGATCGAGCTCGCCGAGAAGCTGAAGGATATGGCGCCGGTGCCGATCTCCAAGGTGTTCTTCACCTGCTCGGGGTCGGAGGCCAACGACACCCAGATGA
This sequence comes from Starkeya sp. ORNL1, assembly GCF_012971745.1. NCBI lineage: Bacteria > Pseudomonadati > Pseudomonadota > Alphaproteobacteria > Hyphomicrobiales > Xanthobacteraceae > Starkeya > Starkeya sp. ORNL1. The sequence continues at coordinate 3,565,136 of NZ_CP048834.1, read as the reverse complement.
AGCTCGTCTGGTACATGAACAATGCGCTCGGCCGGCCGAACAAGAAGAAGATCATTTCGCGCATGCGCGCCTATCACGGCGTGACCATTGCCTCGGCCTCGCTCACCGGCCTGCCCGGCAACCACACCGATTTCGACCTGCCGATCGCCGGCATCCGCCACACCACCTGCCCGCATCATTACCGGCTCGCCGAGCCCGGCGAGAGCGAGGAGGATTTCGCTACCCGCCTCGCCGCCGATCTCGAGGCGCTGATCGTGGCGGAGGGCCCGGAGACGGTGGCCGCCTTCATCGCCGAGCCGGTGCTCGGCGCCGGCGGCGTCATCGTGCCGCCGAAGACCTATTACCCGAAGATCCAGGCGGTGCTGGAGAAGTACGACGTCTTCTTCATTGCCGACGAGGTCATCACCGGTTTCGGCCGGCTCGGCACCGCCTTCGGCTGCACCGCACTCGACATGCGCCCGAACTCCATCTCCATCGCCAAGGCGCTGTCCTCCGCTTATCAGCCGATCGGCGGCGTGATGATTCCGGAAGACATGTACCAGGCCATGCTGGAGGAGAGCCGCAAGCTCGGCTCGTTCGGCCACGGCTACACCTATTCCGCCCATCCGGTGGCGGCGGCGGTGGCACTGAAGACCCTGGAGATCTATGAGCGCGAGAGCGTGTTCGAGCGGGTGCGGGCCAAGATCCCGCACTTCTCGGCGCGCCGCGCGGCGCTGGAGGATCACCCGCTGGTCGGCGAGGCGCGCGGCATGGGGCTGGTGGCGGGCATCGAGATCGTCGCCAACAAGACCACCAAGGCGCAGTTCGACCCCAAGCTCGGCGTGGCCGCCAAGTGCGTCGCCTTCGCCCAGGAGGAGGGATTGATCGTGCGCAGCGTGTTCGGCGACGCCGTCACCATCTGCCCGCCGCTGGTCATCTCCCCGGCCGAGATCGACGAGTTGTTCGACCGCCTGACCCGCGCGCTCGACAGGACGCTGGACTGGGCAAGCCGGGAGAAGCTGCTGGCGGCGTGACCGCTCATCGAGCGACGCGCCTTCGGAAAGTCACGACGCGCGACGCATAGCTTGTTGACTGTCGGACGCGGCGGGAAAGTTCCGCCGCGTCGCCCAGCCTCGTCGATTCCCTCCGATGCCGCAGTTCATCACCCGTCGGACCTTGCTTGCCGGCACCGTCACAGTGCTCGCGACGGGCGCGGCGACCTTGGGCTATGCGCGCTATGTCGAGCCGTCGATGCGCCTGGTGGTCACCACCTATCGGCCGCAGGCGCGCTGGCCCGACGATTTTCCGCTGACCATCGCGGCGCTGGCCGATTTCCATGTCGGCGAGCCGGTGATGGGGCTGGCGCGCATCGAGGAGATCGTCGCCCGTACCAATGCGCTGCGGCCCGATCTCATCGTGCTGCTTGGCGACTACACGCCGAGCATGCGCTCCATCACCCGGCACGTGCCGCTGCCCGAGGCGGCGCGTGCACTTGCCGGGCTCAAGGCGCCGCTCGGCGTCTGGAGCATCCTCGGCAATCACGACTGGTGGAACGACGCGGATGTGCAGCGCCAGCGCCGCGGCCCGCCTCCCGTGCACCGCGTGTTGGAGGCGGCCGGAATCCCGGTGCTGGAGAACAAGGCGCAGCGGCTGAACAAAGGCGGGCGCGCCTTCTGGCTCGCCGGGCTCGGCGACTCCTGGGCCTATATACTTCCCGGGTTTCGGAACTTCCGCGGCGTCGATGACCTGCCGGGGACGCTTGCCCAGCTCGACGCGCATACGCCGGCCATCCTGCTGGCGCATGAGCCCGATGTCTTCGTGCGCGTCCCGGACCGAATCGCGCTCACTCTGTCCGGTCACACCCATGGCGGACAAGTGCGGATCGCCGGCTGGTCGCCGGTGGTGCCGTCCGAGTTCGGCAATCGATTTGCCTATGGCCATGTGGTGGAGGATGGCCGCCATCTCATCGTATCGGGTGGGCTTGGCTGCTCCGGCAAGCCGCTGCGCATCGGCGTGCCGCCGGAGATCGTGCTGGTGGAGCTGGGATCGCGCCCGGGCACCGGGCCGGGTTAGACTGCCGGCGTCATGATGCCTCTTCGAAGAGCGTGCCTTCAGAAAGTCACAACGCTCGACGCATAGCTTGTTTGAATCTTCCACAGGTGATCTGTCCGATGCCGCGTCTCATCAGCCGCCGGGTCCTGCTGGCCGGCACCGTCACCATGCTCGGCACCGGTGCGGCGACGGCCGGCTATGCGGGCTATGTCGAGCCGTCCATGCGCCTCGTCGTCACCACCTATCGGCCGCAGCCGCCCAACTGGCCGGCGGACTTGCCGTTGTCCATCGCCGTGCTGGCCGACCTGCATGTCGGCGAGCCGGTGATGGGACTGGCGCGCATCGAGGAGATCGTCGAGCGCACCAACGCGCTGAAGCCGGATCTCATCCTGCTGCTCGGCGACTACATGCCGAGCATGCGCATCATCACCCGCTATGTCCCGCTGCCGGAGGCGGCGCGCGTGCTCGCCGGGCTGAAGGCGCCGCTCGGCGTCTGGAGCGTCCTCGGCAATCATGACTGGTGGGACGATTCGAACGTGCAGCGCGATCGCAAGGGCTGGCCGCTCGTCCGCCGCGCTCTGGAGGGGGCCGGCATACCCGTCCTGCACAACAAGTCGCTGCGGCTGGAAAAGGACGGGCGCGGCTTCTGGTTGGCCGGGCTCGGCGACACCATCGCCTATGTGCTGCCGGGGCACGGCAACTTCGCCGGTGTCGACGACCTGCCCGGCACGCTCGCCCAGATCGATGGTGACGAGCCGGCCCTCATGCTGGTGCATGAGCCGGACGCCTTCGTCCGCATGCCGGAGCGGATCGCGCTCACCTTGTCCGGCCACACCCATGGCGGGCAGGTGCGGATCGCCGGCTGGTCGCCGGTGGTGCCGTCCGAATACGGCAATCGCTTCGCCTATGGCCACGTGGTGGAGGGCGGCCGCCATCTCATCGTCTCGGGCGGGCTCGGCTGTTCCGGCCTGCCGGTACGCATCGGCGTGCCGCCGGAGATCGTGATGGTGGAACTGGGGACGGGCGCGGCACCCATATCCTGACGCGGCCGGTTTTCAGGGCCTGAAAGCAAGGAAGCGCAGCCCGGAGAGGGACTGCGCTTCCAAGGCCCCCAAGGCCCCCGGTATTCGAGTTAGAGAACGACGTCCTAGAGCATTGCCCGATCGGATGGAATCATCTGATCGAAGAGGAATTGCTCCAGCTTATTGAATCTAGAGCGCTTTCTTGTCGTTCGGATGTTTCCATCCGAACGGAAAGGGCTCTAGAGGACGACGACTTCGGTGCCCTGCGGCACGCGGTTGTAGAGGTCGATCACGTCTTCGTTCAGCATGCGGATGCAGCCCGACGAGATGGCCTGCCCGATATATTCCGGCTGGTTGGTGCCGTGGATGCGGAACAGCGTGTCCTTGTTGCCCTGGTACAGGTAGAGCGCGCGGGCACCCATCGGATTGTGCGGGCCGGGACCGACGAAATTCGGGATGCCGGTGAGCCGCTGCTTGATCTCCGGCGTCGGCGTCCAGGTCGGCCATTCGGTCTTGCGACCGACCTTGGCTTCGCCCTTGAAGGCGAGGCCTTCTTCACCAACGGTCACGCCGTAGCGGATGGCCTTGCCGCCGTCCTCGACGTAGTAGAGCCACTTCTTGTCGGTATCGACCACGATGGTGCCGGGCTTCTGGCTCCCGGTGTAGTCGACGATGCTGCGCTGGTACATGTCCGGCGGCAGCACCTTCTTGTACGGCGCATTGGCCAGCAGCTGCTTGTCCCGAGGCTTCATCGAGGCTTCGGGGGCTGGTTCCTTGGTCGCCACACTGCAGGCGCCCAAGCACAGCGCGATAAGCACCGCACCCACCCTACGCAACGTCATGTCAAGCCTCTCCAAAATGCCGTGTTTTCGCCGGTCCGCGGCCAGCGAACGTCAGTCATTATCGGATAGCTTAAGTCGCGATTGCCTTGAAGAGGCCACGATGCAGCGCGATGCGTCTGGCGCCCAACTGTTGCGGAAATGCCGCAGTTTTGGTCGATAGAGCCGAAGTGGTTCCAGATACGTCCTGGGGCCTTATCCAAGCCCATGAAGTTGCATATTTTTGACGCAGTCGCTGCCCATCTCATTGGCAACCCGAACTGGATGCAGGGAGGGCGGCGTATGGAGGAAGTCATGTCTGTCGACGAGTCCCGGGAATTCGAGCCCGGCAGCGAGCGCTGGGAGCGTTCGGAGCAAAGCGCACACTGGCGTGAGATCGGCATCTCCGCGGTCGCGGCCGCGGCGCGCTATTCCTATGACAAGCCGGCTGTCGAGCTCCCCGCCAAGGGCGAGACGAAGGCCGAGGACGCGAAAGTCGTAACGATTCGCGACATCGAGTATTTCGCGGCCTGATCCCCGCCGGCCAAGGCGCCCTTGAGGGCTGCCCCCACTTGGCCGAGCCGGCATCGCCCGATGCTCCCTGCCCCCTATCGACGCGAACGAAAAAAGCCCGCATGAGTCGCGCGGACACGGGACCGTGTCCGCCCACTGACTGATTCGGCGTGTATTCGAGCGACTGGCCGCCCGCGTCGGAGGGGACATGCTCAAAGCCTATTGCCTGCGCGGCGCGGCACTGCAGGAGGTCCTCGTCATCGGCGACGGCCCGGTGCCGGAGGATGCGATCTGGCTCGACCTGGTCTCGCCGGCCGAAGGCGAGGACAAGCTGGTCGAGCAGGCGCTGCACATCCTGGTGCCGACCCGCGAGGAGATGGTCGAGATCGAGCCGTCCAGCCGGCTCTATGTCGAGGACGGCGCGCGCTTTATGACCGGCAGCGTGGTGTGCTACGCCGAGACCGAGCGTCCCACCCTTGCGGCGGTGAGCTTCATCCTCGCTGGCGGCAAGCTGGTGACGGTGCGCTATGACGAACCCAAGCCCTTCCGCCTGCTGATCGCCAAATTCGGCCGCACCTGCCCGCAGCAGATCACCGGCACCGCGCTGCTGTTCGAGCTGCTCGATGCCATCATCGATCGCGCCGCCGACATCATCGAGCATCTCGGCAGCGAGATCGACGCCACCTCGCAACGCATCTTCGAGCGTAATGGCGGGCGCACCGACCAGAACACGCGCTATCGTGCGCTTCTGCGCATCATCGCGCGAAAGGGAGACCTCGCCTCCAAGGTGCGCGAGAGTCTGGTTTCGATGGCCCGGCTGGTCACCTTCCTTGCCGGCGAGAACGGCGGGGCGGGTTTCACCAAGGACCAGAAGGCGGCGCTGAAGAGCATGCAGCGCGACGTCTCCTCGCTGACCGACCATCTCAGCTATCTGGCGAACAAGATCACCTTCCTGCTCGACGCCACGCTCGGCCTCGTCAGCATCGAGCAGAACAACATCATCAAGATCTTCGCCGTGCTCTCGGTGGTGTTGATGCCGCCGACGCTGATCGCCTCGATCTACGGCATGAACTTCCAGCACATGCCGGAACTCGCCGAGCGCTGGGGCTACCCGGTAGCGCTGCTCGCCATGCTGGTGGCGGCGATCGTGCCCTATTGGTTCTTCAAGTGGAAACGCTGGCTGTGAGTGCCGGGGACGGAAGCGGGCTCGGGCCGCGCTCCAGATAGGTCGTCAGCGCGATGTAGCTGCGCGTGCCGGTGAAGCCTTCGATGGCGTGGATCTTTTCCAGCAGCGCCTCCAGTGTCCGCGTGTTCTCGGTACGCACCTTCAGCAGCATGGCGCTCTCGCCGGTGACTGTGTGGATCTCCTCCACCTCCGGAAACTCCTGCAGCGCGAGCAGATGGCGAGTCACTGCCCAGCTCGTGGTGTCGACATGGACGAAGGCCAGCAGCGGGCGGCCGACCTTCTCGCCGTCGAGCCGCGCCACCACGCCGGTGATGATGCCGTCGGCCTTCAGTCGCTTCACCCGCTCATGCACCGCGGGCGGCGACAGGTGCAGCGCCCGGCCGAGCTCGGCATAGCCCTGCGACGCATCCTGCGTGAGCAGGGCTAATAATCTTCGGTCGACCTCGTCGAGCCGGGCACTGGCGGGGGCTTTCTGCCGAACCACTTTCGTATTTTCGGGTGCCATGGGTCGCGGACCTTTCGACCGACGATGGTTCGGCCTAGATATCGCTTCACCTTATCACATTCGGTCAATCGCCATGTTCGACACCAAGGTCGCGATCCTCGTGCTGGACGATCTCGCCGTCTGGCAGAAGCTGAACGTCACCGCCTTCCTCGCCACCGGCATTGCCGGGGCGGCGCCGGAAGCCATGGGTGAGCCCTATGAGGACGCCGCCGGCCGCCGGCACGCCCGCCTGCTGGGCCAACCCATGCTGGTGTTCGCGGCGACGCCGGAAGTGATGCGCCGGGCCTATGCGCAGGCGATCGAGCGCGGCCTGACGCGCGCCGCCTATGTGCGGGCGATGTTCGAGACCGGCCACGACGCGGCCAATCGCGCGGCGTTCAAGGCCGAGCCGGCCGATGCCCCGGATCTGGTCGGGCTGGCGCTGCGCGGCATGAAGAAGGACGTCGACAAGGCCACCAAGGGCGCGCGGCTGCACCCGTGAAATGACGCTCTGTGTGAGCATCCTTCAAGGCTCGCTACGCTCGCACCTCAGGATGACGTGGTTCTTGAAAGAACGACTTCATCCTGAGGCGCCCGGTGACGCCGGGCCTCGAAGGATGCCCACGCCAAGCGCCGCTCAGACGTGCTGCCCGCCATTGATGTGGATCTCGGCGCCGTTCAGATAGGACGAGGTCTCGGTGCACAGCACATAGATGATCTTCGCCACCTCGTCCGGCGTGCCGAGCCGCTGCATCGGGATCTGCTCGACGATCTTCTCGGTGCCGGGGGAGAGGATCGAGGTGTCGATCTCGCCCGGCGCGATGGCGTTCACCCGGACGCCGAGCGGGCCGAAATCGGCCGCCATCTCGCGGGTCAGCCCGGCCAGCGCCGCCTTGGAGGTGGCATAGGCCGCCCCCGCGAAGGGATGCACCCGCGAGCCGGCGATGGAGGTGACGTTCACCACCGCGCCATGGGTGCGCTTCAGCTCCTCAAGCAGGCCGCGGGCAAGCAGGATCGGCGCGAAGAAATTCACCTGGAACACCCGGCGCCAGTCTTCCTCCGGCGTATTGAGCGTGCCGAGCCGCTCGCCGCCCTTGCTCTTCGGCGAGATGCCGGCATTGTTGACGAGGGCGTGCAACTCGCCCGAGGTGAGCCGCTGCCTGATCTCCTCCACCGCCCGCAGTGTGTCCGCCGGATCGGAGAGGTCGACCTGGATATGGTCCTCCGGCCCCATCTCCCACGGACAATTCTCCGGGAAGGCGTGCCGCGAGCAGGTGATGACCCGCCAGCCTGCCGCCGAGAAGCGCTTCACCGTCGCATGGCCGATGCCGCGGGAGGCACCGGTAAGCAGCAGCGTACGGCGCGGCTGGTTGGAAGCTTGAGGCTGTGCCATCAGGATCTCTGGGTTGGGAATCTATCTAGCTCACGGATAGAGCCGTGTCTTGCTCCACGCACCGCCCACGGTGTCGCGCCGGAACATGATGCGGTCGTGCAGGCGGAACGGGCGGTCGGCCCAGAATTCGATCTGCACCGGGCGGATGCGGTAGCCGTTCCAGTGCGGCGGGCGCGGTACGGTGCCGAGCGCATAATGCGCCGTCACCTTCGCCACCGCCGTCTCCAGCGCGAAGCGTCCTTCCAGCGGGCGCGACTGCTGGCTGGCCCAGGAGCCGATCTGCGACAGGCGGGGGCGGGTGGCGAAATAGGCGTCGGCCTCCTCCGCGCTCACCTGCTCCACCGGCCCGCGCACCCGGATTTGCCGGCGCAGGGACTTCCAGTGGAACACCACGGCGGCCTTGGGCTGGCCGCCGAGCTCCACGCCCTTGGCGCTTTCCGAATTGGTGAAGAACACGAAGCCGCGCTCGTCGCGGGCGTTCAGCAGCACCATGCGCACGTCCGGCAGGCCGTCGGCATCGACGGTTGCCAGCGCCATGGCGTTCGGATCGTTCGGTTCCGCTCCCTTCGCTTCGGCAAACCATTCCTCGAACAGCAGAAACGGTTCCGTAGCGCCGGTGAAATCACCGGAAATTAACTCTTCTCGGGTTTCCATCATCACGTCGAATGGTTGTGCGCTGGGGAGAAATCCCGGCGCCGGTTTGCGGGCGGCGAACGGTGGCGACGAAGTCTCGGACACGAAGCACTTATCTGTGGTCATATAAATACCCGCATGACATCCGCCCAGTCCTGAAGCTCCTCCTCGTCGCGGGCATTGGTGCCATGGCAGCTGGCTGTGCCAGCTTCAGCGCGATGCCCGACGACATCGTCACCGGCTCGGCCACGGTGAAGCCGGCCTCGCTGCAAAGCGAGCCGGTGCCGGAAGGTGTCGCCTCCGGCGACTGGGCCGTTGCCCGCCTGGCCTTGGGTGAAGCCTTGCGCACCAAGACCGGCGCGCCGAGCGTGCCCTGGGAGAACCTCGCCAGCGCCACGCGCGGCACCGTGACCCCGATCGGCGAGCTGGCGCAGCGTGACGGCGCCAGCTGCCGGGAGTTTCTGATGAGCTTCGTGCGCGACAGCGAGGAGAGCTGGCTGCAGGGCGAGGCTTGTCGCAAGGGGCGCAGCGGCGCCTGGAAGGTCGATCAGGCGAGGCTCCTGCAGCGGACCTGACCGTTGCGCTGCTGCAACACCATGCCTACATGAGCGGCGACAGACCGGAACCGCCGGCCGAGACGGATATCCATGCGCGACCCCTATGACGTGCTCGGCGTCGCCAAGAACGCCGATCAGAACGAGATCAAGCGTGCTTTTCGCAAGCTCGCGAAGAAGCTGCACCCGGATGCGAACACCACGGATCCGAAGGCGCAGGAGAAGTTTGCCGAGCTGAACGGCGCCTATGAGATATTGGGCGAGCCGGACAAGCGCGCGCAATTCGACCGCGGCGAGATCGACGCCGAGGGCAAGCCGCGTGGCTTCGAGGGCTTCGGCGCCGGCGGCGGTGGCCCGGGCGGCTTTGGCGGCTTCCGCCGCGGCCAGCAGGGTGGCAATTTCCGCCAGGGTCCGCAGGGCGAGACCATTTTCGAGAGCTTCTCCTTCGGCCCCGAGGGCATGCGCCGCGGCGGCGCGCAAGGCGGAGGCGGCCACGGCGGCGGCTTTGACGACGTCATCTCCGACATTCTCGGCGGCTTCGGCCGTGGACGGGGCCAAGCCGGCGGCCACCCGGGTGGCGCGGATGCCCACGCGACGCGCGGCGGCGACATCGAGATCAGCGTACCGGTGCCACTTGAGCGCGTGGTCGAAGGCGGCCCCGTCAAGGTGCATTTGCCGAACGGCCGCGCCGTCGAGGTCAAGGTGCCGGCCCGCGTTGCCGAGGGCTATCGCCTGCGCCTGAAGGGGCAGGGCGAGCCGAGCCCGTTCGGCGGCGCGCCGGGTGACGCCTATGTCGTCGTTGCCTATGCCCCGCATCGCCAGTTCCGGGTGGAGGGCACGGACCTGCGTACCGATCTGCCTGTGCCGCTCGCCGACGCCGTGCTCGGCGCCAAGGTACGGGTGCCGACGCTGGCGAGCGCGGTCGACTTGTCGATCCCGGCCTGGACCAATTCCGGCCGCACCTTCCGCCTGCGCGGCAAGGGGCTGCCGAAGGAGGGCAGCAGCGAGAATGGCGACCTGCTGGTCACCGTGCGCGTCTCGCTGCCGGACACGCCCGACGCCGAGCTCGAAGCGCTGATGCGCCGCCGCCGCGACGGCGGGGAGTGAGCGTCGGCGCCGCCTGCCCGCTGCCTGGCCTATTGGTGTCATCCCTGAACCGCCGCCAGGCGGTATCCGGGACAGGCTGAGGCTCTGCACTTTCCTACGATCCCGGCTCTGCGCTGCGCTTCGGCCGGGATGACGCCGTATCCTATTGGCGCAACGTCTCCCTTCGCCTCGCTTGAGCGCACCTTGCCGCTGTGCGATAGGAACCTTCCCGCATTGGGTTGGTGAAGTTCGGACGGAGCGGCAGCGCGTGACTCAGGGCATGGCATCGGGCGGCATCATGAGCGGCAAGCGCGGCCTAGTGATGGGCGTCGCCAATAACCGTTCCATCGCCTGGGGCATCGCCAAGGCGGCTCACGCGCAAGGCGCCAAGCTCGCCTTCACCTATCAGGGCGAGCCGTTGCGCAAGCGTGTCGAGCCGCTGGCGGGCGAACTCGACGCCGCCGTGGTCGGCCATTGCGACGTCACCGATCCGGCGAGCATCGATGCGGTGTTCGCCGAGACCGAGCGCGTGCTGGGCGGGCTGGACTTCCTGGTCCACGCCATCGCCTTCTCCGACAAGAACGAGCTCGACGGGCGCTACATCGATACGTCCGCGGAGAATTTCAGCCGCACCATGCTGATCTCCTGCTACAGCTTCACCGCGGTCGCGCAGCGCGCCGAGAAGCTGATGACCAATGGCGGCTCGATGCTGACCCTGACCTATTACGGCGCCGAGAAGTGGATGCCGCATTACAATGTCATGGGCGTCGCCAAGGCCGCGCTGGAGGCGAGCGTGCGCTACCTCGCCGCCGATCTCGGCCCGAAGAATATCCGCGTCAACGCCATTTCCGCCGGCCCGATCAAGACGCTCGCCGCATCCGGCATCGGCGATTTCCGCTACATATTGAAGTGGAACGAACTGAACGCGCCGCTGCGCCGCACCGTCACGATCGACGAGGTCGGCGATGCCGGCATGTATCTGCTGTCCGATCTCGGCCGGGCTGTGACCGGCGAGGTACATCATGTCGATGCCGGGTATCATATTGTCGGCATGAAGAATCCCGAAGCGCCCGATCTCACGCTCGAGCGTGACTGAGATTTTAATCCGAGCTGGAGTGACACGGATGTCGTCGGCCCCGGTTTCCCTCGCTTCGCGTCTTGCCATCGCCGGCGCGGCGCTCGCCATGCTGGCGGCGTCGGTCGATCTTGCCCTCGCGCAATCCTCGGTCACCGTCTACCCGCGGTCGAAGATCGATCGTGGCCCGCCGCCGGATTTCCAGACCTACCCGCTGTGGGAGCGCATCTTCGGCTTCGGCGGCATGATCTATCCGGATTATGTGAGCCCCGACAACGGCGCGAAGCACCCTGCCCAGCTCGCTTACCTCACCGGCGGGGGAGAGGGGAATCTGGTGTTCGCGGCCGCGACCGTCGACCGCCTGTGCCAGATGGAGCAGGCGCCCGAGATAACCGTGCTCGATCCCCCCGCGGGAGGGAAGCTCAGCTTCGATCTCGGCCACTTTACCGCGACGCGGCCGGACGGCGGCTCCCATTACTGCCTCGGCCGGCAGGTCGAAGGCTGGCGCGTGACCTATAGGGGCCGTCCGCCACGCGGCGGCACCAGCGCCACGCTGCGGGTTGCCTATCCGCATAAGGGGCTCAGCTACACCCACGTGGTGGCCATCCCCGCCCGATGAGCAAGCGCCGCATCTTCCTGGTCCGGCACGGCGAGACCGACTGGAACCTCGCCGGTCGGCTGCAAGGCAGCCACGACATTCCCTTGAACGATCTCGGCCGCGAGCAGGCGGCACAGACCGCCCGCGTCATCGAGCGGCTGAGCGGCGATCCGCTCCCCCTCGGCTATGTCGCAAGCCCGCTGGGGCGCGCCGCGCAGACCATGGCGATCCTGCGCTCCGAACTCGGCCTGCCGCCCGACAGTTTCCGCCGCGACGATCGGCTGAAGGAGGTCTCGTTCGGCCGTTGGGAAGGCTCGACCTGGCCGGATCTGCGGCGCCGCGACCCGGTGAGTGTCGCCGCGCGCGATGCCGATCCGTGGAACTATGTGCCGCCCGGCGGCGAGAGCTACGCCATGCTGATGGCGCGCGTGCTCGCCGCCATAGCCGATATCGCGCAGGACACCGTCGTCGTCACCCATGGCGGCGTGGTGCGGGTGCTGCTGCACGCACTGGCCGGCATGCCCGAGGCCCAGGCGACCGAGCAGCCGGTGCGCCAAGGGGCCGTCTATCTGGTGGAAAACGGCGCGTTCGAAATGGCGATGGCCTAGTTTACCAGCTCATCTGCCGTCATTCCGGCCTTCATTCCATTGCGTCGTCATCCCGGCCGCAGCGAACCGGAGAGCCGGGATCGTAAGAAGGTGAAGCGCAGGACTTCACGCGATCCCGGATATGGCCTGACGGCCATTCCGGGATGACGGCTTCGATAAGCCTCACTCTGCCGGCAGCGCCGCGACCTTGGCGCCGGAGGTCGGCGCGGACGCTTGCGTCGGTGCCGCCTTCGAGCTTGCCGCCATCCGGCGCAGATCATCGATGCTGGCCTGCGCCTCGCCGGGCGGCAAGTCGGCGCGGGCGAGGCTCTCGGCTTCACCGATGCGGCCTTCGAGGCTCAGTACCAGGGCAAGGTTCTGCCGTACCCGGGCATCGGCCTTCGGGCTGGCGACGGCCTGCCGCAGCGTCGCCTCGGCACGCGGCAGGTCCTTCGCCAGCGCATAGGACAGGCCGAGATTGGACAGCACGGAGGGCTCGCCCGGCGCGATCCGCAGTGCCGTCTCGTAATAGCCCTGCGCCTCGGCGTTGCGGCCCATCTGGTCCAGCACTGCGCCCTGAACATTGAGGATGCGCCAGTCCGGCCGATCGGGCGTATGGGCGCGCGAGAGCACGTCGAGCGCCTGCTGGAGCTGGCCGGTATCGGCGAGGGCACGGCCATAGGCGCCGAGCACTGCTGTGTCCTTCGGATTGCGCATCGCCGCCTGCTGCAGCACCGCTGCGCTCTGGGCGCGCTGGCCGCTCGCACGCAGCGCCGCGCCATAGGCGATCGCGGTCTGGGCGTCGCCGGGATTCTGCTCGTAGCGCTTCTGCAGGTCGGAGAGCTGGGCGCGGTTGGCGCCGGGGCCCTGGGGAATGGAGCCGGTGACATCGCCGCTGACCGGCCGCTGGCTCGTCGAGCAGGCGCCGAGCGCGGCGCAGGCGAGCGCGACGGCCGCAAGACGCGCAACGCCAGCGGCGCGGCGGGACGCAATGGAACGCATGACGACCTCCGGTCGGCACCACTTGCTCACCCGTCCAAACGGTAACGGGCGAAGCGCGGCGCCAGGCTCCCCTTGCCCTCCTTCATGGAACATTAACCCTAATGGTCGGTTAAAATCGCCCGTCTTCCGCCCCGCCTAACCGCGTGCTAGGCCGGAAGGCGCGACTTTCCCGGCGTTTATTTCGGAGCTCCCGCCATGACCGACCGTCTGATCCTCAAGGATGAGGCGCGGCAGCCGCGCCCGATCTTCGCGGTCGGCCCGCAGGACTGGCGCGGCGCGATCGCGGGCCTGCCGGGGATCGCCACCTCCTTTGCCGAGACGTCGGGATTTCGCGGCGAGCGCGGCGCCGTGCTGGTGCTGCCCGACGATCAGGGTGGCATTGCCGGCGTGCTGTTCGGCCAGGGTGAGAACGCCGACGATCCGCTGGCCTTCGGCAAGCTCGCCGGGGCGCTGCCGGAGGGCGACTACAGCATTGCCCAGGCGCCGGCCGATGTGCGTCTCGCCGTGCTCGGTTTCGCGCTCGGCGCGTACCGCTTCGAGCGCTACCGCAAGCATAACGGCGCGAAGCCGCGCCTCGTGGTTCCGGACGGCGTCGATATCGCTGAAGTCCGCCGCACCGTCGAGGCGGTGACGCTGACCCGCGACCTCGTCAACACCCCGGCCAACGATCTCGGTCCGGCGGAGATCGAGGCGGCAGTGCGAGCGCTTGCCGCCCGCTTCGGCGCTGCCGTCACCGTGACCACCGGCGACGATCTGCTCGCCGCCAACTTCCCGATGATCCATGCGGTGGGCCGCGCCAGCCCGCGCGCGCCGCGGCTGATCGACCTTGTCTGGGGCGACCCGGCGCACCCTAAGGTGACGCTGGTCGGCAAGGGCGTGGTGTTCGACACCGGCGGGCTCGACATCAAGCCGTCGAGCGGCATGCTGCTGATGAAGAAGGACATGGGCGGTGCCGCCAATGCCCTCGGCCTCGCGCTGATGGTGATGGCGCGCGACTTGCCGGTGCGGCTGCGTCTGCTGATTCCCTCGGTGGAGAACGCGATCGACGGCACCGCCTTCCGCCCCGGCGATATCCTCGCCTCGCGCAAGGGGCTCTCGGTCGAGATCGGCAACACCGATGCCGAGGGCCGGCTGATCCTCGCCGATGCGCTGGCTTTGGCGGACGAGGAAGCGCCGGACCTCATCATCGATTTTGCGACGCTAACAGGCGCCGCGCGCGTTGCGCTCGGCCCGCAGTTGCCGCCGGCCTATACCGACGACGAGACGCTGGCCGCCGACCTTGCCCGCCACGCGGCGCGCGAGGCTGATCCCTCATGGCGCTTGCCGCTCTGGCAGCCTTACATGTCGATGCTCGACAGCCCGATCGCCGACATCAACAACGCACCGGGCAGCGGCTTTGCCGGCTCCATCACCGCGGCGCTGTTCCTCAAGCGCTTCGTCGAGCGCGCCACTTCGTGGCTGCATCTCGACATCTACGCCTGGAACCCGTCCTCCCGCCCGGCCCGGCCGGAAGGCGGCGAGGCGCAGACCATCCGCGCGCTCGACGCGCTGCTGGCGGAGCGGTTCGGGTAGGGGTGATTTGCTTCAGGATCCTTCGAGGCCGGCCTTTGGCCGGCACCTCAGGATGACGTTGCTTTTACAACCACGTCATCCTGAGGTGCCCGCGAAGCGGGCCTCGAAGGATGCTCACTCATGCCGACTTTCCCCAGCGCCCTTAAACATTTGTTGCCGGCTCGCCGCCATAGTGGGAGAAACAATACGCACCCGTAACGATCGCGAACCTGACCCACCGCCGGAGCGACCATGGCCGTCGAGATGCGCCCGTCCCAGGCGCTGCGCCTGCTGCACGAGCTGGCGCTGACCCAGGTGCGCGACGATAGTCCCGACCTCAGCCAGCGCCAGCTCGCGGTATTGCTGACGGTCTATCTGGAAGCACCGCCGCATACCGTGCGCGGGCTCGCCGCCAAGCTCGGCGTCACCAAGCCGGTTATCACCCGCGCGCTGGACAGCATGGGCGAACTCCGCCTCGTCTCGCGCCGCCGCGACGAGGCCGACCGCCGCAATGTGGTAATCCAGCGCACGGTCGAGGGCGCGCTCTATCTGGAGCGCCTTGGCGATCACGTCGTCGCCATCGCCAAGGCGCTTCCCCGATGACGGCGCTTCCGCGATGAATCTGTGAGATAATGTCCGCCATGAACGCTTTCGATCCGCGCCTGACGCCTGCCCGCCCTGACCTTGCGAGCGCCCGTCTCGCCGGCACGGTGGAAGCCGCGCGCTTCGTCGAGGGCACGCGGCACGTCATCGCGTGGCCGGTCGCGCCGATGAAGGCGCAGCCCTCGCCGGAAGCCCCGCTGGTCACCGAGGCGCTGTTCGGCGAGAGCGTGACGGTGTTCGAGATCACCGAGGAGGGCTGGGCCTGGGGCCAGCTCGATGCCGACCACTATGTCGGCTGGCTCTCGGCCGAGGCGCTGGCGCCGCTCGATGGAGCGCCGACCCACAAGGTGACGGCGCTGCGCACCCCGGTGTTTCCCGGCCCGAGCATCAAGCTGCCGCCGACCGCATTGCTATCGTTCGGCAGCCGGCTGGTCGTCACCGGCACGCGGGAACGCTTTGCGGTGACCGAGGGCGGTTTCATCTTCGCCGGCCATCTCGCGCCGCTGGAGGCGAAGGAGACGGATTTCGTCGCGGTTGCGGCACGTTTCCTCGGCCTGCCCTATCTCTGGGGCGGTCGTTCCGGCGCGGGGATGGATTGTTCCGGCCTGGTGCAGGTCGCGCTCACGGCCTGCGGCATAGCCTGCCCGCGCGACAGCGACATGCAGGAGGCGGCTTTGGGCAAGGCGGTGCCGTTCTCCGGTGACGCCACGGAACTGAAGCGCGGCGACCTGATCTTCTGGCCCGGCCATGTCGGCATTGTCGAAGACGAGGCAACGCTGCTGCACGCCACCGCCTTCTTCATGGCCGTGGTGCGCGAGCCGCTGTCCGAAGCGCTGCTGCGCATCGAGGCCGCCAGCGCGCCGGTGCGTACGGTGAAGCGCCTGGACTAATATCCCGCCGCCCGATCCACCACATTCGCCAGCCCTTCCCCGGCCTCGAAGCGGTGGACCTGGCCCATGAGATAGCGCGCCAGTGCCTCGGGATCGCTGTCGGCACCGACATGCGGAGTGACGATCACCTTCGGATGCGTCCAGAACGGGCTCGTCTCCGGCAGCGGCTCGGTCACGAACACGTCGAGCGAGGCGGCGAGCAGCGTGCCATCGTCGAGCGCAGCGAGCACATCCGCCTCATTCTGCAGCCCGCCGCGCCCGGCATTGATCAGCACCGGCGCGCCCAGCGCGCCGTCCTGCGCGAGTCCACGCAGCAGCGCGGCGTCGATGATGCCGGTGGTCGCGGGGGTCAAGGGCAGCAGCACGACGAGGATATCGGTACGGCCAAGCAATTGCTTGAGCCCGGCTTCACCCGAATAGGTGGCAATGCCAGCGCATTGCCTGGCGCTGCGGCTCCAGCCGGCAACCTGGAACCCCATCATCGTCAGCTTGCGCGCGGCGTCGAGACCGAGCTCGCCAAGGCCGAGTATGCCGACCCGCACGCTGGAGGCCGCCGGCTGGTCGCGCGGCTCCCAGCGCCTGGCCCGCTGGTCGTCGAGCGCCCGCAGCATGTGGCGATGGTGCAGCAGCACATTCAGCACGACGAATTCCGACATGCGCATGGTGAGGTCGGGGTCGACCACGCGCACCAGCGGCACGTCGGGCAGGCCGTCAATGGCGAGCAGCGCATCGACACCGGCGCCGAGCGAGAACACCGCCTTGAGGTTGGTAAGCCCGTCGAGCGCGCCGGTTTCGGGCTTCCAGGCCATCGCATAGGCGATCTCCTGGGGATTACCGACCTCCGGCCACGCACGGACGTCGCGATCCGGGTCGAGCGCCTTGAGGCGCGCAACCCAGGTTTCGGGCTCCATGCCCGTCATGGCGAGGAGGATGGCGTTCAAGTCCGGCCTTCGATCAATGAGGCGATGCGAGCGGGGTTCAGCGCATACCATTGCAGCGCGCTGATGAGGAAGAGATTGCCGGCCGCCCCGGCCTCGACTGCCGCCAAAGCATCAGTGACCGGCACCGTGAAGGGGTGGGTCGCTTCGGTCTCGTCGGCGAGGCCGGCGTGCGCCGGAACCTTCGTGGAATCGACCAGCGCAAGGAACAGCGTGCATCGTTCGTCGGTCACGCCCGGCGTCGGCAAGTAGCTGAAGACGCGCAGCAGCGCGCGTGGTGCCACGCCGATCTCCTCCCGGCATTCGCGCCGCGCCGCGGCTTCCGCGCTCTCGCCCTCATCGACGCGGCCGGCGACCAGTTCGACGATGTCGCCCCTGCCGGTGGCGAGATGGGCGGCGAGCCGGAATTGGCGGATCAGCACGAAGCGTTCGCGCACCGGGTCGAGCGCCAGCACCGCCACCACATCGCCGACCCGCAATATGTCGCGGGTGAAGTGGGCGCTGCCGTCGCGCACCTCGAAGCGGTCATAAGGCCGGAAGCCGTCGGCGAGCGGCTGCGCCGGGCCGACCGCGACATCGGCGACGCGATCCTCGATCGCGCCGTCGACGGCATGGGGCTGGAAGGGAACGTTCATTGCGCCACCGCGGCGCCCGGCGCCGTCTCGAGATTGAAGGCCGCCGCAAACAGCGCTCGCGTGTAGTCGCTTTGCGGGTTCTTGAAGATGTCGACGGCAGCGCCCTGCTCCACCACCTTGCCGTAGCGCATCACCAATATGCGCGAGGCCAGCGCGGCGACGACGCGCAGGTCGTGGCTGATGAACATGTAGGTGAGGCCGCGCCGCTGCTGGAGATCGCGCAGCAGGTCGACGATCTGCGCCTGCACGATCATGTCGAGCGCGCTGGTCGGCTCGTCGAGCACGATGAAGGAGGGCTCCAGCACCGCGGCGCGGGCAATGGCGACGCGCTGGCGCTGGCCGCCGGAGAATTCGTGCGGGTAGCGGTGGCGGCTCGACGGGTCGAGCCCGACATCCTTCAAGGCAGCGACCACCTTGTCGTCGCGCTCGGTGGCGGACAGCTTCGGCTGGTGCACCCGCAGACCCTCGCCGATGATATCGGCAATGGACATGCGCGGGCTGAGCGAGCCGAACGGGTCCTGGAACACGATCTGCATCTCGCTGCGCTGCGGGCGCATCTCCTTGAAGCCGAGCGTATCCACCGGCTTGCCCATGAAGACGATCGGCCCGTTGCTGGAGATCAGCCGGATCAGCGCGAGGCCGAGCGTGGTCTTGCCGGAGCCGCTCTCGCCGACCACGCCGAGCGTCTCGCCCTTGCGGACGGCAACCGAGACGCCGTCCACCGCCTTGATATGGCCGACGGTCTTGCGCAGCACGCCGCGCTTGATCGGGAACCAGACCTTGAGGTTCGTGGTCTCCATCACCACCGGCTCGTTGGGGTGCGGCAGCGCCGGGTCGCCCTTGGGCTGGGCTGCGATCAGTTCGCGCGTATAGGGATGCTGCGGGGCGCGGAACACCTCCGCGACCGGGCCGGTCTCGACGATCTTGCCATTGTTCATCACGCAGACCCGGTCGGCGATCTTGCGGACGATGCCGAGGTCATGGGTGATGAACAGCATCGCCATGCCGAGCCGGCTCTGCAATTCCTTCAGCAGCTTCAAAATCTGCGCCTGCACAGTGACGTCGAGCGCTGTGGTTGGCTCGTCGGCAATCAGGAGCTTCGGCTCGTTGGCGAGCGCCACGGCGATCATCACGCGCTGGCGCTGCCCGCCGGAGAGCTGGTGCGGATAGGAGCCGAGCCGGGTCTCGGGCTCGGGAATGCCGACTTCGGTGAGCAGCTCGATCACGCGCTTGCGGGCGGCGTCCCCGGTGATGCCGCGATGGATCGACAGCACTTCCGCGATCTGCCGCTCCACCGTGTGCAGCGGGTTGAGCGAAGTCATCGGCTCCTGGAACACCATGGTCACGTCGTTGCCGCGCACCTTGCGGATCTGGCGCTCATTCATGGCGATGAGGTTCTCGCCATTGAACCGCACCTCGCCCGAGGGGTGGGTGGCGGAGGGCGGCAGCAGCTTCAGCACCGAGAGCGCGGTGACCGACTTGCCGGAGCCGGATTCGCCCACCAGCGCCACCGTCTCGCCGCGACGGACATCGAACGAGACACCGTCGACGGCGAGCACGGTGCGCTCTTCTGAGGCGAAGGCGACGGAAAGGTCGCGAACCGAGAGCAGGGGAGTGTCGTCAGCCATCACCGGAATGTCTTTCTCGGGTCGAACGCGTCGCGCACCGCTTCGCCGATGAAGATCAGGAGGCTCAGCATGATGGCGACGGTGAAGAAGCCGGTCAGCCCCAGCCACGGCGCCTGGACATTGGCCTTGCCCTGCGCCAGCAATTCGCCGAGCGAGGGCGAGCCGGGCGGCAGGCCGAAGCCAAGAAAGTCGAGCGCGGTCAAGGTCATGACCGAGGACGAGACGATGAAAGGCAGCATGGTCAGCGTCGCCACCATGGCGTTGGGCAGCATGTGCCGCCACATGATGACGCCGTTGGAGACGCCGAGAGCGCGAGCAGCCTGCACATATTCGAAATTGCGCGCCCGCAGGAATTCGGCGCGCACCAGCCCGACCAGCGCCACCCAGGAGAACAGCAGCAATATGCCGAGCAGTACCCAGAAGCCCGGTACCAGCACCGAGGAGATGATGAGCAGGAGGTATAGTGCCGGGATCGAGGTCCAGATCTCGATGAAGCGCTGGAAGATGAGGTCGGTCCAGCCGCCGAAATAGCCCTGCACTGCGCCGGCCGCGACACCGATGATGGAGGAGATGATGGTGAGGATCAGCCCGAACAGCACCGAGATGCGGAAGCCGTAGATCAGCCGGGCCACCACGTCGCGGCCCTGGTCGTCGGTGCCGAGCCAGTTCCATTCCAGCGCCCCGCAGCCCTTGCCGCCGAGCTTGGTGGCGATCGGCTCGCATTGCGCATCGGTGAGCATCCAGGTCGGCGGCGAGGGGGCCGGCGTCGGCAGATCGAGATTGTGGGTGTCGTAGCTGTAGCGGATCGGCGGCCAGATCATCCAGCCACCCTTTTCAGTGATCAGCTTCTTCAGATAGGGGTCGCGATAATCCGCCTCGGTCTCGAAGTCGCCGCCGAAGGTGGTCTCCGGATAGGCCTTGAAGCCGGGGAAATAATAGCCGCCGTCATATTCGACCAGGAACGGCTTGTCGTTGGCGATGAACTCGGCGCCAAGGCTCAGCACGAACAGCACGGCGAAGAGCCAGAAGCTCCACCAGCCGCGCCGGTTGCGGCGGAAATTGGCGAGCCGCCGCTTGTTGAGTGGCGACAACCGGTCCGGCTTTGCGGGCGCGGTTTCGATAGGGAGCACGCCGGCGTCCACTCAGACCTCCCGCGTCTCGAAGTCGATGCGCGGATCGACCCACGTGTAGGTGAGATCGGAGATCAAATTCACCGCGAGGCCGACCAGCGAGAAGATGTAGAGATTGGCGAACACCACCGGATAGTCGCGGTTGAGCACGCTCTCGAAGCCGAGCAGGCCGAGCCCGTCGAGCGAGAAGATGGTCTCGATCAGCAGTGCGCCGGTGAAGAAGGCGCCGACGAAGGCGCCGGGGAAACCGGCAATGACGATCAGCATCGCATTGCGGAACACATGGCCATAGAGCACGCGCCGCTCCGACAGCCCCTTCATCCGCGCGGTGACCACATACTGCTTGCGGATTTCGTCGAGGAACGAATTCTTGGTGAGCAGGGCGGTGGTGGCGAAGGCGCCCAGCACCATGGAGGTGATGGGCAGGATCAAATGCCAGAAATAATCCAGCGCCTTGCCCACCAGCGAGAGCTGGTCCCAATTGTCCGAGGTGAGGCCGCGCAAGGGAAAGAAGGAGAAGAAGGAGCCGCCGGCGAACAGGATGATCAGCAGGATGGCGAACAGGAAGCCCGGTATCGCATAGCCGACGATGATGACCGCCGAGGTCCACACATCGAAGCGCGAACCGTCGCGCACCGCCTTGGCGATGCCGAGCGGGATCGAGATGCCATAGCTGATGAACATCATCCAGAGGCCGAGCGAGATCGAGACCGGCATTTTCTCCTTGATGAGGTCCAGCACCGAGATGTCGCGGAAATAGCTGCGCCCGAAATCGAAGCGGGCATAGTTCCACATCATCAAGCCGAAGCGCTCATAGGCCGGCTTGTCGAAGCCGAACTGCTTTTCCAGCTGCTTGATGAAGGCGGGGTCCAGCCCCTGCGCGCCGCGATATTTCGAGGACGTCGCGTCGCCGGCCGGCGCGCCTTGCTGCATGCCGCCGAAATCACCGCCACCGCCGGAGATGCGCTGCGTGGCGGACGAGCCCTCGCCGGTCAGCTGGGCGATGACGCGCTCCACCGGGCCGCCCGGTGCGAACTGCACCACCACGAAGGAGATCAGCATGATGCCGATGATGGTCGGCACCATGAGCGCAATGCGGCGGATGATGTAGGCGAGCATGTGTTCGGGCGTCCTCCCGAGGAGACGGCAAGGTGGCGGGTGGTGGCGACGGCGTCAACTTAACGGTTATTTAGATGCAACGTCATTCATCCCGACTTTGCCCACCAGGTCAGCGGGATCGCCCGGTCGTATTTCGGCGCCGGCATGTCGGGATGCTCGAAGCTGTCCCAGTAGGCGATGCGGTGTGCTCCCGAGTACCATTGCGGCACCCAATAGCGCCCGGCTCGCAGCAGCCGGTCCAGTACCTTGCAGGCGGTGCGCAGATCCTCGCGGTTGTTGGCGGCGATCACGGTATCGACCAGCGTGTCGATCGCCGGGTCGGCGATACCGGAGAGGTTGTTCGAACCCGGCGTCGCCGCCGCCTGCGAGCCCATGAAGGCGCGCAGCGATTCCCCCGGCACGGTGGAGACCGAGAAGCGTCGCACCGTGGTGTCGAAGTCGAAATTGTTCAGCCGGCGCTCATACTGCGGCGGGTCGACCAGGCGGAACGAGGCGGAAATGCCAAGCACCTTCAAATTCTTGATGAACGGCGCGGTGTGCCGCTCCAATGAGCCCTCATCATCGAGGAACTCGATGGTCATGGGCTCGCCCTTGCGATCGACCAGGCGGCCGTCCTTGATCACCCAGCCGGCATCGCGCAGCAATTGCGTCGCCTTGCGCAGCAAAATGCGGTCCTGGCCCGAGCCGTCGGAAACCGGGGGCGACCAGGGATCGCCCTTGAGCTCCTCCAGCGCCTGCGGGCTGAGCTTGTCGCGGATCTGCTCGATCAGCGCGACTTCGTCCGGGCCGGCGGGGCCTTCCGCCTTGAGGTCGGAATTCTCGAAGAACGAATGCGTCCGCTTGTAGATGCCGAACATCAGGTTCTTGTTGGTCCATTCGAAATCGAACGCATAGGACAGCGCCTCGCGCACCCGGCGGTCGGCGAATTGCGGGCGGCGCAGATTGAGGAACCAGCCCTGCGCGCCGGACGGCGTCTCGTCCGGAATCTCGGTCTTCTTAACCCGGCCATCCTGGAGCGCCGGGAAGTCATAGCCGGTCGCCCAGGTGCGCGAGGTGAACTCCTCGCGGAACAGATAGGCCTTGCCCTTGAAAGCCTCGAAGCCGACATCGCGGTCGCGGAAATACTCGAAGCGCACCGTATCGAAATTATTGGTGCCGCGATTGACCGGCAGGTCGGCGCCCCAATAGTCCGGGACGCGGTCATAGGCGATGAAGCGCCCGACCTCGAACTTGCCGACCTTGTAAGGTCCGGAACCGAGCGGCGGCTCCAGCGTGCTCTCGTCGAACGGCTTGGCCGAATAAAAGGCCTTGGAGAACACCGGCAATTGCGCCGCCAGCAGCGGCACGTCCCGCGCCCGCTTGGGCGTGAAGCGCACCACGGCTATGTCGGCGCCGTCGGCTTCCGCGCCGGTCATCTCGCGCAGGCTCTGCGCGATGATCGGATGGCCCTTCTCCTTGAGGATGTTCAGCGAAAAGGCGACATCCTCGGCGGTGAGCCTGGAGCCGTCATGGAAGCGTGCCTCCGGGCGCAGGCGGAAACGGTAGAGCGTGCCGCCATCGGATACGGCGACCGACTGCGCGATCAGCCCATAGACCGCATCCGGCTCGTCGAAGGCGCGCGACATCAGGCTGTCGAAGATGAGGTCGATGCCCTGCGCGCCGTCGCCCTTGAGGATGTAGCCGTTCAGCGAATTGAAGGTCTGGAACGCCTGATTATAGGCGGCGGTAGGACCGATCTGCGAGAAGATGCCGCCCTTCGACGCCTTGGGGTCGACATAGTCGAAACGGGCGAAATCGGCCGGATATTTCAGGTCACCGAAGGCAGACATGCCATGGCGCTCGGCGGCGGTGGCCACTTGTGCGAGGCTGCGCCGGGCGAGCAGCGGGGCAGCCAGCACACCGGCGCCAAACGCCAGAATATGGCGGCGCGTCACTCCGCCGTCATCCCGGACGGCCGGCACGGCCGATCCGGGATCGCGTGCAGAAGAGAGCGCACTATCGGCACGCGATCCCGGCTCTCCGCTGCGCTCCGGCCGGGATGACGAGGACCTTGGACCGGTCCTCACTTCGCGCCTCCGGTCGCCTTGGCCTTGGCGTCGTCCCACCACCAGATGGTAGGGAAGGCGCCGCTGCCGTATTCCGGCAGGGTCTCGGGCCGCGAGAAGCGGTTCCAGCGCGCCGTCCGGGTGTTGGGGTAGTTCCAGCTCGGCACCACATAATCGTGGGCAAGCAGCACGCGGTCGAGCGCGTGGGTGGCCGCCACCAGTTCCTCGCGGTCCCTGGCGTAGATCACCTTTTCGATCAGCGCGTCGATGCCGGGATCCTTGATGCCGGCATAGTTGGTGGAGCCCTCGCGGTCGGCCGCCGCCGAGCCCCAGAAATCGCGCTGCTCGTTGCCCGGGGAGAGCGACTGGCCCCAGCCGGTGATGATCATGTCGAAATCACGCGCCCGGATGCGGTTGATGTATTGCGAGGTGTCGACCTGGCGCACATTGACGGTGACGCCAAGCCGCTCCAGCGTCGGCTTGTAGAACAGCGCGACGCGCTCGAACGCCGGATTGGCGATCAGTATCTCGATGGTGAAGGGCTCGCCCTTGGCGTTGACCAGCTTGCCGCCCTTCACCTCATAGCCTGCTTCCTTGAACAGCCGTGCCGCCTCGCGCAGATTGGCGCGGCGCACATCCTCGCCACCGGTCGGCGGATTCTCGTATGGGGTGGTGAACACGC
Organism: Starkeya sp. ORNL1; assembly: GCF_012971745.1. Lineage (NCBI taxonomy): Bacteria > Pseudomonadati > Pseudomonadota > Alphaproteobacteria > Hyphomicrobiales > Xanthobacteraceae > Starkeya > Starkeya sp. ORNL1. Next base: position 3,540,933 of record NZ_CP048834.1, on the reverse strand, counting down.
TGGCGGGGACAAGGTCCTTCACGCCCTGCAATATCTCCAGCTCCTTGCCCTGGGGCAGGCCGGAGGAAGCGAGCTCGGTGTTCTGGAAATAGCTGGAGGTGCGCTTGTACTGGCCGAAGAACAGCGTGCGGTTCATGCCGTCGAAATCGAGCGCAAAGTTCAGCGCCCGGCGCACCCGCTGGTCCTGGAACTTGTCGCGCCGCAGATTCGGGATAAAGGCCTGCATCGAGCCGGAAGCCCGGTTCGGGAATTCCTCGAGGATCACCTTGCCGGCCTTCACAGCCGGGAAGTCATAGGCGGTGGCCCAATCCTTGGCGGAACTCTCGATGCGATAATCATACTGGTCGCCCTTGAAGGCCTCCAGCTCGACGGTCTCGTCGCGGAAATAGTCGTAGCGCTGCTCGTTGAAATTATTGGTGCCGACATTCACCGGCAGGTTGGCAGCCCAATAGTCCGGCACCCGCTCGTAGGAGATCGAGCGGCCGGGCACCATCTGCTTGATCTTGTAGGCGCCGCCGCCGAGCGGGATCTCCAGCGTGCCCTGCGAGATGTCGCGCGCCTTGCCGGAGGCGTCGTTCGCGGTCCACCAATGCTTCGGCATGACACGCAACTGGCCGACGATCTGCGGCAGTTCGCGATTGCCGGTCTGGTCGAAGGTGAAGGTCACCTCGCGCTCGCCGGTCACCTCCGCCTTCTTGACGTGGCTGTAATAGAAGGCCTGGCGCGGATTGTTCTTGGTCAGCGCCTCGAACGACCACACCACGTCATCCGCTGTGACCGGCTGGCCATCATGCCACTTCGCCTCGGGGCGCAGGCGATAGGTGACGGAGGAGAAATCCGCCGGATAGCGCACCGCCTCGGCCAGCAGCCCATATTCCGTCGCCACCTCGTCGAAGGACGGCGTCATCAGCGTATCGTAGATCAGGCTGATGCCGGCCGCCGGATTGCCGCGCGGAACGATGTCGTTGAGCGAATCGAAGGTGCCGTTGTCGGAGAGCCGCACCAGCCCGCCCTTTGGCGCGTCCGGGTTCACATAGTCGAAATGCTTGAAGTCCGGCTGGTATTTCGGCGTGCCGAGCAGCGCGACGGCGTGGCGCCATTGCGGCGGCGCGTCGGTCGGAGCGAGGGCGGGCGGCACCGCGGCCGGCGGCGGCATTTCCGAGGGCGGCGCCTGCGGATCGCCGGCGGCGGGTGGAGCGGTGGTTTGCGCCGTCGCGGCCGGTGTGGTCTGGGCAGAGGCCGGCGTGGCGAGGCCACCGAGCGCGAGCATCAGCGTGACGCAGGCGAGCATGGGCGTCCTGTTGCGGCTCATCATCCAGTGGCATCCCTCTGCTGTTGGCGGACCTCGGGTCGGCAAAGCGGCCCCGGCCATCGGTCATTATGGCAAGTTACGTTCCGAAAAGAATAAGGCCGGGGCGCGAAGCGCCACCGGCCTGACGTGATCGTGAAAAACATGAACGCCGCGCAATGTTTAGCGCGGCGCCACCGCCTCACTGGGCGGGCGCGGTCGCCGGGGGCGTGGCCGGAGCTTCCGGAGCGGGGGCCGGCGCCGGAGCAGCGGGCGCTTCCGGAGCCGGGGCCGGTGCTGCGGGAGCCGGTGCCGCAGGTTCGGCCGGCTTGGGATCCGCGGCCACCGGAGCGGCAGGGGCGGGCGCAGCGGGAGCCGGGGCAGCGGCGGGAGCCGGAGCGGCAGCAGGAGCCGGAGCGGCAGCAGGCGCGGCCGGCTTCGCTTCAGCAGGCTTGGCTTCCGCCGGCTTGTCGCCAGCTGCGGGTGCCGCGGCCGGAGCGGCCGCAGGCGCGGCGACCGGCTGGGGCAGCGGCAGCGGGCTGTGCGACAGCGTGTTCAGATAGACCAGCAGGTCGGCGCGATCGGTTTCCTTCGGCAGGCCGGCGAAGCCCATCGCGGTGCCGGGAATATCGCCCTTCGGGTTCTTGATGAAGTCCGACAGCTCCTGGAAGGTCCACGTGCCGCCATGCGCCTTGATCGCGGCGGAATAGGCGAAGCCGGCAGCGCTGGCGACCGGGCGGCCAACCACGCCGTAAAGGTCCGGGCCGACCTTGGGGCCGGCGCCCTCGACGAAATTGTGGCAGGCGCCGCACTTCTTGGCCTGCGCCGCGCCACGCTCGACGCTGGCGGCGGCGAGCAGATTGGCGATCGGCACATCGGCCGGCGCCGCGGCCTGGGCTTCGCCGCTGGAAGCCTCCTTCACCACGATCTCGAAGCCCGGCTTCGCCGGCGGATGCTGCGAGAAGATGATATCGGCAACGATGCTCAATCCGAGCGTGAAGGTCAGCGTGCCAAGTATGGCACCAGCGATCTTGTTCAGCTCGAAGCTGTCCATCGAAATTCGGCTCCCTCGAAGAGCGGGAAGCGGGCACCTCCGGCAGGTCCGCACCCCGCGCCGCTCAATGGTAACAGCCGCCCTTATCGGGCGCCAACGGCGGGCGGAACTAATCATTTTGACGGTGGCCGTGCAACCCGTATAAGCCGCCCGCGGTTGCTACGTTTCGCCACCGGGCGGAAGCGCGGCGCCATCCCCGAATCTACTTCGCCGAGGCGGGCAAATGCCCTCATCCGATACGCTGATACTTGTTCCCGCGCGCATGGCGTCGACCCGCTTGCCGGGAAAGCCGCTGGCCGATGTCGGCGGGCGGCCGATGATCGTCGAAGTGGCGCGGCGTTCCGCCGCGGCAAATATCGGCCGCGTGGTGATCGCCACCGACACGGAGAGCGTGCGCGAGGCGGTGGTGAAGGCCGGCTTCGAGGCGGTGATGACGCGCACCGACCATCCGTCGGGCTCCGACCGCATCTTCGAGGCGCTGAACATCGTCGACCCCAACCGTACCGCGAAGCGCGTGGTGAATGTGCAGGGCGATCTGCCGACCATCGACCCGGCACTGATTCGCGCCGCGCTCGCGCTGCTGGACGAGGCCGCGGTCGATATCGGTACGCTCGCCGCCGAGATCCGGGTCGAGGAGGAGCGCGCCAATCCGAACGTGGTGAAGGCGGTCGGCAGCCCCTTGGGCGACGGCCGGCTGCGCGCACTGTATTTCACCCGGGCCACTGCGCCCTGGGGCAAGGGGCCACTCTATCATCATATCGGCCTCTACGCGTATCGGCGTGCGGCGCTGGAGCGCTTCGTCGCCTTGCCGCCCTCCGCGCTCGAGAGCCGCGAGCGGCTGGAGCAACTGCGAGCGCTGGAAGCCGGCATGCGCATCGATGTCGCCATCGTCGATACCGTGCCGCTCGGCGTCGACACGCCGGATGATCTGGTGAAGGCGCGGGTGCTGCTCGCGCGTGAGGACGTGCGTTCCAGGGAAGGACCTGCAAAATGACCAGCCGCCGCACCGTCGTGTTCCAGGGCGAGCCGGGAGCCAACTCCCACATCGCCTGCCGCGAGGTCTATCCGGATTTCGAGCCGGTGCCGTGCGACACCTTCGAGGACGCCTTCGCCGCCATCCAGAACGGCGAGGCCGATCTCGGCATGATCCCGATCGAGAACTCGGTCGCCGGCCGGGTGGCGGACATCCACCATCTGATGCCGACCTCCGGTCTCAACATCATCGGCGAGTTCTTCCTGCCGCTCTCCCACCAGCTGATGGCGGTGAAGGGCGCGAGCCTCGCCACCATCAAGACCGCGCAGAGCCACGTGATGGCGCTCGGCCAGTGCCGCAACATCATCCGCAAGCTCGGGCTGAAGGCGGTGGTCGGCGCCGACACCGCCGGCTCCGCCCGCCAGATCGCCGAGGCCGGCGACATCACCCAGTCGGCCATCGCCTCGCGCCTGGCCGCGGAGATCTATGGGCTCGACATCGTCGCCGAGAACATCGAGGACGAAGCGCATAACACCACGCGCTTCATCATCCTCTCGAGGGAGGCCGACTGGGCGCCGGCCAATAATGGCCCGACGGTGACGACCTTCGTGTTCCGGGTGCGCAACGTGCCGGCCGCGCTCTACAAGGCGATGGGCGGTTTTGCCACCAATGGCGTGAACATGACCAAGCTGGAATCCTACCAGCTCGACGGCGAGTTTTTCGCCACGCAATTCTATGCCGATGTCGAGGGCCACCCGGACGACCGGCCGCTGAAGCTGGCTTTGGAGGAACTGGCCTTCTTCTCCAAGGAGTTGCGCATCCTCGGCGTCTATCCCGCGCACTCCTACCGGATCGCGCTGGCGGCGAAGGGCTGATCTGGTTGGCATCGGCAATCGCGGCTTGATGAGTTGCTTAAAGGGCGCTTCCTCGTACTGTCGCGCGACCGGGGCGGTTGGGGGCGAGCATGTTTTCCTGCACATCGGCTGACGACGTATCGGGCCACACTGGTTGCCTGTGCCACCGGCCGGAGATCCGGGCGCTCACGCGGCGCATCGATGCGGACCTGACCCGCCGCGGCTTTGTCGCCGGCATGGCAGCATCGGTCGCGGCCATGGGCTTGTCGAAGCCGGCTTTGGCGCAGGCGCCGCCGGCGCCGCCACGGCCCATCCTCTTCACCAATGTCCGGCTGTTCGACGGCAAGTCCGCGACCCTTCGCGAAGGCGTGAGCCTGCTGGTCGAGGCCGGCCGCATCAAGGACATCGCCAACGGCACCCCGGCGGCGCCGGAGGGCGCGCGGGTGATCGACGGCAAGAGCCGGGTGCTGATGCCCGGCCTGATCGACATGCACTGGCACGCCATGTTCGCTGCGCTGTCGATCCCGGCGCTGATGACCGCCGATATCGGCTATGTGCATCTCGCCGCCGCGGCGGAGGCGGAGCAGACGCTGCTGCGCGGCTTCACCACCATACGCGACCTCGGCGGCCCATCCTTCGCGCTGAAGCAGGTGATCGACGAGGGCCTGGCTACGGGGCCGCGCATCTATCCCTGCGGCGCCATGATCACCGGCAGCGGCGGCCATGCCGATCTGCGCGCGGTTGGCGAATTGCCGCGGGCGGCCGGAACGCCGGGCACGGCGGAGCAGACCGGCGGCATGGCGATCGCCGACGGCGCCGACGAGGTGCGGCTGCGGGTACGCGAGCAGATGCTGCAGGGCGCCTCGCAGATCAAGATCGTGGGCGGCGGCGGCGTCTCCTCGCCGCGCTCGCCGCTCGACGCCACCACCTTTTCCGAGCCCGAGGTGCGCGCCGCCGCGGAGACCGCCGCCGACTGGGGCACTTATATCGCGGTGCACGCTTATGCGTCGCCGACCATCCAGCGCGCGATCATGGCCGGCGCCGCCTGCATCGAGCACGGCCACCTGATGGATGACGCCACCGCGGCGCTGCTGGCCGAGCGCGGCCTCTGGCTGAGCACCCAGCCCTTCGTCGGCGATGACGATTCGGTACCGCTGACCGGCCCGAGCCGGGCGAAGCAGATCCAGGTGTTCGCGGGCACCGACAACGTTTACCGGCTGGCGAGGAAATACGGCATCCGGACGGCGTTCGGCTCGGACCTCTTATTCTCGGCGCGGCTGGCGCGGCGCCAGGGCACCATGCTCACCCATCTCGCCCGCTGGTACAGCGCGGCCGAGGCGCTGACCATGGCGACCGCCACCAATGGCGAGTTGCTGGCGCTGTCCGGCCCGCGCAATCCCTATCCCGGCAGGCTGGGCGTGCTGGAGAAGGACGCGTTCGCCGACATGATCCTGGTCGACGGCGACCCGCTCGCCAATCTCGCGCTGATCGGGGATCCGGAGAAGAACTTCGTCCTCATCATGAAGGACGGGAAGATTTACAAGGACACGATCGGCTAGTCCGTTATCCCGGACGGCCGAAAGCCGATCCGGGACCGCGGGAAGGTGTGGCGCGAGACTTCGCGCGATCCCGGCTCTTCGCTGCGCTGCGGCCGGGATGACGGCTGAATCGAGCCGAAAAAGAGAGATTACTCCGCCGCGACCTCGCCGCCGGCGGCGCGTTCCTCCGCGTCCTCGATGGTCTTGAGCGCGTCGGGGTGCGGCATCGAGATGATGTTGTAGCCGGAATCGACGAAATGCACCTCGCCGGTGACGCCGCTGGCGAGCTCGGAGAGCAGGTACAGCGCGGCGCCGCCGACTTCCTCGATGGTCACGGTGCGGCGCAGCGGGGCGTGGCGCTTCTGGTAGTTGAACATCAGCCGCGCATCGGTGATGCCGGCGCCCGCCAGCGTACGGATCGGCCCGGCCGAGACCGCGTTCACCCGCACGCCCTGAGGGCCGTAATCGGCGGCCAGATAGCGCACGCTCGCCTCCAGCGCGGCCTTGGCGACGCCCATGACATTGTAGTTCGGCATCACCCGGGTCGAGCCGCCATAAGTCAGCGTCAGGATCGAGCCGCCGCGCGGCATCAGGGCCGCGGCGCGCTTGGCGATCTCGGTGAAGGAGAAGCAGGAGATCACCATGGTGCGGGTGAAATTGGTCCGCGTGGTGTCGGCGTAGCGCCCCTTCAACTCGTTCTTGTCGGAGAAGCCGATGGCGTGCACGACGAAATCGATGGTGCTCCATTTGGCTTTCAGCGCGTCGAACGCAGCGTCCACCGAAGCGAGGTCCTCGACGTCGCAGGGCAGCACGGTGTCGGAGCCGAGGCTCTGGGCCAGCGGCTTGACGCGGCGGCCGAGCGCCTCGCCCTGATAGGTGAAAGCGAGTTCCGCTCCCTGCGCGGCCAGCGCCTTGGCGATGCCCCAGGCGATGGAATGGTCGTTGGCGACCCCCATCACCAGACCGCGCTTGCCCTGCATCAGGCTCATCGAAGAACTCCTTCGCCCGGACATGGCGGGCAACTTATTGATCTGGAGTACTTATCTGTCGTCAACATGACGACGTGCGAACGCATAAAGTTCCCGTCAGGCGTCGGGATGCTGCAGGACGAGCACGGCATTGGTGCCGCCGAAGCCGAAGCCGTTGGAAAGCACGCGTTCCAGCTTCGCATTGTCGATGCGCTCACGCGCGATCGGCATGTCGGCGAAGACCGGATCGAGTTCCTCGATGTGCGCGCTCTCGGTGATGAAGCCGTTCTGCATCATCAGGATGGAGTAGATCGCCTCGTGCACGCCGGTGGCGCCCTGGGAGTGGCCGGTCAGCGCCTTGGTGGCGGAGATCGGCGGGCACTTGTCGCCGAACACCGCGCGGATCGCCTCGATCTCCTTGAGATCGCCGATCGGCGTCGCGGTGGCGTGGGGGTTGATGTAGTCGATCGGTCCCTTGACGCTCTGGAGCGCCAGCTTCATGGCGCGCGCCGCACCTTCGCCGGAGGGCGCCACCATGTCGGCGCCGTCCGAGGAGGTGCCGTAGCCGACGATTTCGGCATAGATGCGCGCGCCGCGGGCCTTGGCGTGCTCCAGCTCCTCGAGCACCAGCACGCCGGCGCCGCCGGAGATGACGAAGCCGTCGCGGTTCTTGTCATAGGGGCGGGAGGCGACCGACGGGCGATCGTTGAAATCGGACGACATGGCGCCCATGGCGTCGAATAGCACGGACAGCGTCCAGTCGAGGTCCTCGCAGCCGCCGGCGAACACGATGTCCTGCTTGCCCCACTGGATCTGCTCGGCGGCGTTGCCGATGCAGATATTGGTAGTGGCGCAGGCAGCGGAGATCGAATAGCTGGCGCCCTTGATCTTGAACCAGGTGGACAGCGTCGCCGAGGCGGTGGAGCTCATCGCCTTGGGCACCGCGAACGGGCCGACCCGCTTGGGGCCCTTCTCGCGGGTGATGTCGGCGCTCTCGACGATGGTGCGGGTGGAGGAGCCGCCGGAGCCCATGATCAGCCCGGTGCGCTCATTGCTCACTTCGTGCGGCTCCAGCCCGGAATCGCGGATCGCCTGCTCCATCGCAACATGGTTCCAGGCGGTGCCGCCGCCGTGGAAGCGCATGGCGCGGCGATCGACGATCGCGGCGGCGTCGAGCTGCGGGGCGCCATAGACCTGGCTGCGGAAACCGAGATCGGCATAGGACTGCGAGCGGCTGATGCCGCTCTTCGCCTCGCGCAGGGAGGCGAGAACCTCCTGCGTCGAGTTGCCGATGGACGAGACGATGCCCATACCGGTGACGACGACACGGCGCATAGGCTTCCTACTCCTCAAGGGTCACGGCGGGCGGCGGAGAAGGCCGACGGACGCCCGCGGACGCGATCTTCCTGTGCGATCATTTCAGATCAGAGACGAACCGGCGAGATGGTCGCCGCCGGTGCGGACTGCAAGTGTTCGGATGGCGAATGCGAGGCCCGGTCGCGATCGCCGCGCTCAGGTCTGGAACAGCCCGACCTTGAGATCGCTGGCCCGGTAGATCACCTCGCCGTCGGCAGCCAGCCAGCCATCGGCGATGCCGAGCACCAGGCGCGAGCGCATCACCCGCTTGAAGTCGATGCCGTAGACCACCTTCTTCATCGTCGGCAGCACCTGGCCGGAGAATTTCACCTCGCCGAGGCCAAGCGCCCGCCCGCGGCCCGGCGCGCCGAGCCAGCCGAGATAGAAGCCGACCAGCTGCCACATGGCGTCGAGGCCGAGGCAGCCGGGCATCACCGGGTCGCCCTGGAAGTGCACCGGGAAGAACCAGAGGTCCGGCTTCACGTCGAGCTCGGCGCGCACATGGCCCTTGCCGTTCTCGCCGCCGGTCTCGGAGATTTCGGTGATGCGGTCGAACATCAGCATCGGCGGCAATGGCAGCTGCGCATTGCCTTGACCGAACAGTTCGCCTCGTCCGCATGCGAGAAGGTCTTCGTAATCGAAGCTCGTACGCCGCTCGTCCATCTTCCCCGCACACCGTTCGCAATTCTAGAAGACATGCCGATCCGGCACGCCCGTGTCGATCACTCCCGACCGTTCGGCGCTTCCTAACACAGCCCCAATCGCGCTCAAAGCCACCAACCGGGCCTTGATACGCAAGATGTCACGCGATCGTCACGCGATAATTGCCGGCGTCGGGCCGGCCTTGCATCGTGTCACAGATTGGAATCGTTACGATTATCGGCAGTTCGGTTGCCGAGTGTGCCCGCCTGCCGTTATTATGTAGCCGAAAACCGCTGGCTGGCGGCTGCAAGGTTGCTGGCCACTCATTATATTATGGAAGCCGGCCGCTGGTTCCGTGAAACGCGCCGCCTTCCTTTAGGGACTTGTCGGAAGCCGAGATGAACGAGACCGTCCGTACCGTGCACATGGCAACGCCGCGGGTGATCGTGGAAGACCACGACGTCGCGCTTCCGGTCGCCAAGCTGCGCGACAGTTCGGCCAGCCGCACCGGCTGCCCGTTCCACGACGTGCGCCACATGCTGCGCGACGTCGGCCTGCGGCCCACCCGGCAGCGCCTGGCGCTCGGCTGGCTGCTGTTCGCCAAGGGCGATCGGCACGTGTCGGCGGAAATCCTGCACGAGGAAGCCATCAAGGCGCGCTTCCCGGTGTCGCTGGCCACCGTGTACAACACGCTGCACCAGTTCACCGAAGTCGGCCTGCTGCGCGAGCTCGCGGTCGACGGCTCGAAGACCTATTTCGACACCAATCCCTCGGATCACCATCACTTTTTCGTCGAAGGCGAGAACAATCTCGTCGACATTCCGAGCGCGCATGTCGAAGTCGAGCGCATACCGGAGCCGCCGGAAGGCTATGAGGTAGCCCGCATCGACGTGGTGGTCCGCCTGCGGCCCAAGCGCCGCGCCTGAGATATCGCGTCGCGGCCGAGAAATCGCCGATCATCCTGAAGGCCGGTCGCAGCGACCGGCCTTTTTCATTGGGTGACGCCCAGTCCTTCCAGGCCCCGGGCGATTTCGTCGGGCGTGACATCGCGGATCACGGCGGCTTCGACAACGAAGCCGAGGATCAGCGCCAGCAGCGCTTTTGCCACCAGTCCGCAATCCGCCTCCGCCGCGAGCAGCCGCTCCGAGCGCCAGACCGCCGCGACCTCCATGAGCTGGTCGCGAAAGGCGCGATAGAAGCCGCCCATGGTGGCGCGCAGGGTCTCGTTGCGCTGTGATTCGCTCCAGCCAAGCAGCGCGATGCGCTTCAGGTCGAAGCCCTCCCGCTCGGTGAATGCGACGATCTCGGCCAGGATCGCGGCGACCAGCACGGTCGGCGCCGGGGCCGGGCGGGCGCCGATGACCGGCAGCAGCCGCTCGCGCAGCCCGCCCAGCGATGTCGTCAGCGCGGCCAGGATCAGCTCATCTTTGTTCTTGAAGTAGCTGTACACCGCCCCGGCCGAGAGGCCGGAAGTGCGCACGATGTCGTCCATCGTGGTGGCGTGGAGCCCTTCGCGCTCGAAGCAGCGCCAGGCTGCCTCGAGAATCTGCAGGCGGCGCGCACTGCGCTTCTCATCGGAAATCTTTGGCATGGGATTTAATAAAACGAGCGCTCGTTCTTTACAAGTTTGAAGCTTAAATCTATAAAAGAACGGTCATTCGTTTTTTATGGAGGGCGCGATGATCCGCGTCACGGCGATAGAAACCGGCAAGGCGCGCATGAAGACGGCGCAGCGCACCGGACAGGACGGGCGTAACGGCTTCCAGCGCAAGATCGACATCTTCCGTGATCGCAACTGGGTCAGCCCGTTGCCGATCCTGTGCTTTCTTATCGAGCATCCCGAAGGCCGGTTCCTCGTCGACACCGGCGACACCTGGCGTAACTCGGTGCCCGGATATCTCCCGCGCTGGAATCCCTTCTTCACCAAGGAGGTCTCAATCCGGGTAGCTCCCCAGGAGGAGATTGGCCCGCGCCTCTCCGCCCTCGGCCTCGACCCCGCTCGCGACCTGGAAGCGGTGATCCTCACCCACTTCCACCACGATCACACCGGCGGGCTGGACCATTTCCCGCACAACCGGATCATTGCGCCGCGCGAGAATTACGAGGTCTCGAAGGGCCTGAAGGGCATGATGATGGGCTGCCTGCCGCAGCGCTGGCCGATCTGGTTCCGCCCCGAACTGGTGGAGATGGATGGTCCACCGGTCGGCCCGTTCGCCTCGTCGCACCCCATTACGGAGGATGGGCGCATCTTCCTGGTGCCGACGCCCGGACACGCTAGGGGTCATGTGGCGGTGGTGGTGCGGGCCGAGGACGTCACGTACTTCCTCGCCGGCGACGCCACCTATGACGAGGCGAATCTGCGGGCGGAGAAGGCGGACGGGGTCACCAACGATCCCGCGCTTTCCGTCGCGACCCTGAAGGCCATCAAGGCTTTCGCCACCAACGAACCGACCATCATTCTTCCGGCGCACGACCCGGAAGGCCCGTCGCGTCTCGATCACCGCCAGGTCTTCGCCTAGTGGATGTTATCTCACTCGAATTTTTCGTTCGGATAGACGCCCCACAGCTTCTCCTGCTCGATGAAGCCGTCGAAGCCGTCGCCGAAGAAGCGGCACCAGTGGCTGTCGCAATCCTTGACGCTGCCGAGCACGCCCGGCTCGACCTTGGCCTTGACGCCGGAACCAACGTCGGCCTTGGCGTGCAGCGCCACCGCGCTGTCCTTCAGCCAGGGCCCGACCACGGCGGTGCGCCGGCTGGAGAGCATGGAGTGATAGACCCAGCCTTCGGCGCCTTCCGAATCACGGATGCGCCGCCAGGTTTCGAACTCCGCAGTGATTTCCACTGGCAGGCCGGCGCGGGTAAACACCCAGGCGACGCCCTGGTCCTTGCTCGGGCCGGAGCGGACATTGACCTTGTCGGCCTTGAGGCTGACGAATCGCGGCACCGGCAAGCCGCTGGTGCGGCCCACCGGGCCATTGTCCTGCGCCTGCGCGCGCGCCGCGTGGGAATCGGCAAGGCTGAGCAGCGGCTCCGAAAAAGCCAGCAGCGCCAATGCCATGACGCAGCCTCGCGCCGAGAGGAAGAGCCTCGACGCCTGCCTGTTCCTGCCATTCCGCATGGTCAAACCACCTGTCCGTCCGCCGGCTGAGCGCTGCGAAAGGAGCCCGCCCCGGAGGCTCCGTCAAGACGGCAGCCTGCCGCCCCTCGCACTTTTGTCTTTAGCCGACCCGTCTGCTAAGGAACCCCATCCCGACAGCGGCCGAGTGTCGGCTTTTAGCGTTAACGGGACCTTGATCGCCGACGGGGATTGCAATGGCCCGCAAGAAGCCGCTCGTGGTTGTTACGCGCAAGCTGCCCGACAAGATCGAGACGCGGATGCGCGAATTATTCGACGCCCGGCTGAACGTCGAAGACACTCCGATGACGCAGGCCCAGCTCATCGAGGCGGTCAACACCGCCGACGTGCTGGTGCCGGCCATCACCGACCGCATCGACGCCACGGTGATCGGCCAGGCCGGCCCGAATTTCAAGCTGATCGCCAATTTCGGCAACGGCGTCGATCATATTGACGTCACCGCCGCCACCACCCGCGGCATCACCGTGACCAACACGCCCGGCGTCCTCACCGAGGACACCGCCGACATGACCATGGCGCTGATCCTCGCCGTGCCGCGCCGCCTCACCGAAGGTGCTGCGCTGCTCACCGAGGAGGATGGGGTGTGGCCCGGCTGGTCGCCGACCTGGATGCTCGGCCACCGCATCTGGGGCAAGCGTCTCGGCATCATCGGCATGGGCCGCATCGGGCAGGCGGTGGCACGCCGCGCCAAGGCGTTCGGCCTGCAGATCCACTACCATAATCGTCGTCCGCTGCCCGCGGCGATCGAGGAGGAGCTGGAAGCCACCTATTGGGACAGCCTCGACCAGATGCTGGCCCGCATGGACATCCTCTCGGTCAATTGCCCGCACACCCCGGCGACCTATCATCTGCTCTCCGCCCGCCGGCTGAAGCTGGTGCGGCCGGACGCCTACATCGTCAACACCGCGCGCGGCGAGGTGATCGACGAGAGCGCACTGGCCCGCATGATCGAGACCGGCGAGATCGCCGGCGCCGGGCTCGACGTGTTCGAGCAGGAGCCGGCGGTAAGCCCGAAGCTGCTGAAGCTCGCCCGGCAGGGCAAGGTGGTGCTGCTGCCGCACATGGGCTCGGCGACGGTCGAGGCCCGCATCGACACCGGTGAGAAGGTGATCGTGAACATCAAGACCTTCATGGACGGCCACCGGCCGCCGGACAAAGTGCTGCCGTCGATGATCTAGTCCGTCCGGGCGCCTTGGGATGAGGTCGCTATTGCGAGGCGGGTCACTCACGTTTCCGCCATTAAGCCCTTGCAAACACCGTTCGGAAGAGAGGCGCCGCTGTGGCCGCAGTGTCACAGCGCACGGCGCCAAGCTGCGTTAATTTGCATCTCCTGATCATAGCAAGGTCTCGTCCTCCCGCCCGAGTGTCCCGCATGTTCCTCGCCCGGCTGCGTTCCTTGCCCCGCCTCGTCGGCGCGCTCGCTCTGCTCGTCGCGGTGACGGCGTGCTCCTCGCTGCCGCGTACCCCCTACACCGAAGCCGATGCCACCATGGGCTTGCCCATGGGCATTCCGCATGTGCGCATCTGGGCCGATGGCTCGATGGCGGAACTTGCGCCGGCGCTGCGCCAGTTTCGCGCCGCGCGCGACCGCGCCGGCTTCCGCGACTACTCCATCATGGCGATCTCGGGTGGCGGCGAGGACGGCGCTTATGGCGCGGGGCTGCTGAACGGCTGGTCGGAGCAGGGCAGCCGGCCACGGGAATTCTCCGTAGTGACCGGCGTTTCCACCGGTGCGCTGATCGCGCCCTTCGCCTTTCTCGGCTCGGCCTATGACCACATGCTGACCGAGGTCTATACCCAGACCGATTTCAACGACATCCTCTCCGGCAACCCGATCGCCGGGCTGTTCCGTGAGGGCGTCTACAGCACCGATCCGCTGCGCCGCATGGTGGCGAAATATGTCGATGCCGCCTTCCTGGCACGGGTCGCCGAGGAACACCGCAAGGGCCGGCGGCTCCTGGTGCTGACCACAAATCTCGACGCCCAGCGCCCGGTGATGTGGGACATGGGTGCCATAGCGGACAGCGGAAACCCGCGTTCGGTCGACCTGTTCCGCCGCGTGCTGGTGGGCTCGGCGAGCATTCCCGGCGCCTTCGAGCCAATGATGATCGACGTAGTGCGCGACGGGCGCACCTTCCAGGAGATGCATGTCGACGGCGGCACTACCATGCAGGTGCTGGCGGTGCCGACCAAGGTGGCGGCGGCCGGCGGCGATTTCGTAGGTACGGCGCAGTCGCGCAGCTTCTACGTGCTGCTCAACAAGAAATTCTCGCCGGACTTCGACCTGACCAAGCGCTCGACCTTCGCCATCGCGGCACGCGGCTTCGACACGCTGATGAAGAGCGACACCTACGGCACCGTGCTCGACAGCTACCGCTTCGCGCAGAAGTTCAAATACAAATTCCAGCTCGGCTTCATCCCCGACAGCTTCACCATGAAGGAGCAGGGTGTGTTCGAACGCTCCTACATGAACGCGCTCTACCAGGTCGGGTACGAGGCCGGCCGCCGCGGCGGCGACTGGCACGACGTGCCGCCGGGTTTGTATAATTGAGAGGCTTTTCCGGCTTCAGCATCCTTCGAGGCCCGGCTTTGCCGGGCGCTTCAGGATGAGGTCGTATTTAAGAGCGACCTCATCCTGAGGTGCTCGCGCAGCGAGCCTCGAAAGATGCTCAAGCAGTAAGCGCTCAGCGCCGGTGCGCCGACAGATCCGTGATCGTCGGCGTCTCGCCGGTGAGCGGGTTGTCCGGATCCCAGGCATAATCCAGCGTTTCGAAGCGCATGGTCAGCGTGTCGATCATCAACAGCCGGCCGACCAGCCCCTCGCCGAAGCCAACAATGGCGCGGATCGCCTCCAGCGCGATGAGCGAACCGGCGATGCCGGCAAGCGCGCCGAGAATGCCGGCTTCCGCGCAGGTCGGCACCGTTCCGGGCGGCGGCGGTTCGGGGAACAGGCAGCGATAGGTTGGGTTCGGCGTGCCGTCGGCGCGCGTCTCGTGGGCGCGGATCGTGGTCACGGTGGCGTCGAAGCGCCCGAGCGCGGCGGTGACCAGCGGACGCTTCGCCAGAGCGCAGGCATCCGCCACCAGATAGCGCGTGGAGAAGGTGTCCGAGCCGTCGATCACGACATCGGCGGCGGCGATGCGCTCCAGCGCGTTCTCCGCGGTGATGCGCTCGGCCACTGCCTCCACCACCACATGCGGGTTGAGAGCCGCGATCATCTCCGCCGCGCTCGCCGCCTTGGGCTGGCCGACATTCGGGGTGGTGTGGATAACCTGCCGCTGCAGATTGGACAGCGAGACCTCGTCATCGTCCATCACGGTGAGATGGCCGATGCCGGCGGCGGCGAGATAGAGCAGCGCCGGGGCGCCGAGCCCGCCGGCGCCGATCACCAGCACATGGGCGCGCTTCAGCTTCTGCTGGCCGGGACCGCCGATCTCCCTGAGGATGATATGGCGGGCATAGCGCTCCACCTCCTCGGGCGAGAAGGCGGCGGCGCGGGCGGGCGGGGATGAGCTGGCGGGGGCGTCAGTGGACATGCCGCCTATATAGCCACACCTGCGCCGGGCACCAGACTCAGCGCGCGCCACGCTCCGGATGGAGGCGCGCCATCACCGCCTGCGGGCTGGAATAGGCCTCCTGCAGGTCGACGCTCCAATAGCGCAGCTCGTCGAGCGGGATGGGCTGGCCGGTCACCGCGCAGCGCACGAAGGTGCCGGGCCGCACGACGCGGAAGTCGCCATCGAGATAACGCACCTCGGCTTCGCGCGAGGAGGAGGGAAAGCGTTCGAAGCGGTTCATCCGCTATAAGTTCCTGATATCGATCTGATCCCAGCATAAAGCGCCGGGGCAGGCGGCGACAAGCGCCTGTCAATTCTCGAACAAGGTGGGTTGGTCGGGCGGCGAGCGCAAGCCCGTCTCGCGCGCGTCCTTGTCGCGGGCTTTCGCCGTTCGGCGGCGTGGGGGCGTAGGCGGTTTCACGACGGTTCCCGGCCCGCCGACCACGGCCGGCACGGAGCCATCCGCGAACTGGATATCGAGCGCGTCGCCATTCTGGAGGCTGGCGGCAAGGCGCACCGGGGTGCCTGAGGCATCGCGCACCAGGGCGAAGCCGCGCGCCAGCACGCCCTGATAGGAGAGGGCGTTCAGCATCTTGCCCAGTGCATCGAGGCGGCGTCCGCGCTCGCTAAGCTGGCGGGCGAAGGCGAGGGGCAGCCGCTCGCCCGCCGTGCCGAGCCGCTCGCGGGCGCGGCCGATACGCTCGCCATGCGCGCGGGCATTGGCCTTGAGCGCACTATCGAGCCGCCCGGCAAACAGCGTGAAGCGCTCGCGCCGCCGCTCGATCAGCGCATTGAGCCGGCCGACGCCGAAGCGCGCCTCGACACGGACCAGCATCAACCGGTGCGCCGCGGTATTGGCGCGCAACGCCTTGGGCAGGCGCTGCGAAGCGATGTCGAGCCGCTGCCGGGGCACCGCCAGCAGCGCCTCGCCGCTCGGCAGATGCCGGGCGATCGCCTTCAGGTCGGCCCGGCGCCGGTCATGGCCGCGGGTCATGCAGGCCCGCATCCGGGCACGCAGGCCCTCCACCTCGGCGACGAGTTCCGCGCGCACCGGCACCGCCATCTCGGCGGCGGCGGTCGGGGTCGGCGCCCGCACATCGGCGGCGAAGTCGATCAAGGTCACGTCGGTCTCGTGGCCGACCGCGGCGATCAGCGGGATGTCGCTCTCGGCGGCGGCGCGCACCACCGCTTCATCGCTGAAGCCGAGCAGGTCTTCCAGCGAGCCGCCGCCGCGGGCGACGATCAGCACGTCCGGCCGCGGCACCACGCCGCCGGGGGCAAGCGCGTTGAAGCCGCGTATCGCCGCGGCGACCTCCGCCCCGCAGGTGTCGCCCTGCACCCGCACCGGCCAGACGATGACCCGGCGCGGGAAACGGTCGTTCAGGCGATGCAGTATGTCGCGGATCACCGCGCCGGTCGGCGAGGTGACGACGCCGATCACCGCTGGCAGGAAGGGCGGGCGGCGTTTGCGCTCCGTGGCGAACAGCCCCTCGGCGGCGAGGCGGCGCTTACGCTCTTCCAGCATCGCCATGATGGCGCCGGCACCGGCATAGTCGATCTGCTCGATGACGATCTGGTAGGACGACTTGCCGGGGAAGGTGGTGACGCGCCCGATGGCGACCACTTCCAGCCCTTCCTCCGGTCTCACCCGGAGCCGGCCGAAATTGCCCTTCCACACCACCGCGTCGAGCCGGGCGCCGGCGTCCTTCAGCGAGAAATAGGCGTGGCCCGAAGAGTGCTGGCCGCGAAACCCGGAGATCTCGCCGCGCACGCGCACATGGCCGAAGGCGTCCTCCACGGTGCGCTTCAGCGCCCCGGAGAGTTCCGACACCGTCCAGTCGGGATTGTTGGAAACCGGCGATTCGATAGGGTCGACCATGGATGCAGTCTTAGATGTTTTGGCCGCAAGCGGAAACCAAGGGGCGGGAAGACGCCGCCTTGATCCCTTGCCCGGCGCGGAATAGGTTGCGCCGCCTCAATGAACCCGCCTGGCGCCAATTTCATGATCGACCCTTCGCTGCCGCCTCACATGCGACCCGACCGGTCGTTCCAGGGCCTCATTCTCGCGCTGCAACGCTTCTGGGCGGACAAGGGCTGCGTGATCCTGCAGCCCTACGACATGGAGGTCGGCGCCGGCACCTTCCATCCGGCCACCACGCTGCGCGCGCTCGGGCCGCTGCCGTGGAAGGCGGCCTATGTGCAGCCCTCGCGCCGCCCGAAGGACGGGCGCTATGGCGAGAACCCCAACCGGCTGCAGCATTATTACCAGTACCAGGTGATATTGAAGCCTTCGCCGCCGGACCTTCAGGAGCTCTATCTCGCCTCGCTCGACGCCATCGGCATCGACCTGCATCTGCACGACGTGCGCTTCGTCGAGGACGACTGGGAAAGCCCGACCCTGGGCGCCTGGGGCCTCGGCTGGGAATGCTGGTGCGACGGCATGGAAGTCTCGCAATTCACTTACTTTCAGCAGGTCGCGGGCTTCGAATGCGCCCCGGTCTCCGGCGAACTGACCTATGGGCTCGAGCGCCTCGCCATGTATGTGCAGGGCGTCGAGAACGTCTACGACCTGAACTTCAATGGCCGCGAGGGGGCAGAGAAGGTCAGCTATGGCGACGTCTTCCTGCAGGCCGAACAGGAATATTCGCGGCACAATTTCGAGCACGCCGACACGGTGATGCTGCTGGAGCAGTTCCGCATGGCGGAGGCCGCGGCGGCGAAATATCTCGAAGCCGGGTGGGCCGACGGATCGAAGACCCGCCATCTCATGGCGCAGCCCGCCTATGACCAGTGCATCAAGGCGAGCCACGTCTTCAATCTGCTCGATGCGCGCGGCGTCATCTCCGTCACCGAGCGGCAGAGCTACATATTGCGCGTGCGCGAGCTGGCGAAGGCCTGCGGCGCCGCCTGGCTGGCGACCGCCGCGGGTGGTGCGGGCGCCTAAACCCGCCCTAAGCCCGTGCCGCAGCCGCGGCTGCGGCGCCGTCGAAGATCTCGGTCCACTCCACCGCCTTGCCGTCCTCGAAGCGCCAGAGGTGCGCTATGCCGACCGTTGCGGTCTTGCCGGTGGCGTTGAAGGTCCAGCTGGCCCGGCCGAACATCGCCACCTTGTCGCCATCGGCGATGAACACCTCGGGGCGGAAGAATTGCATCGTCCAGGTGTCGCGCAACTGGTCGAGATAGGCGCTCAGCCGTTCGCGGCCCTGTCCCGGCCGGGTGAATTCGAGCCCGACCTCGTCTGCGCCGATCGTGTTGAGGCGGACATTATCATCCACGATTGCATGCCACATGCTGCAATCGCCGGCCTTGCAGGCATCCCACGCTATGTAAGCGCGCTTCACGCGCGCAACATTGTCTTCACTCCCCACGTCGCTCATGGCTAGCCTCCCCCAGGATCATGTTCGTGAACATGATCGATTCCCAAAGTGGGCGCATGATGTCGTCCGAAAACCGCGTCGCACTTTTCGGCATCATGCCCCAGGTCGCGAACGCGGGATTATCGCGCCAAACGTGCAGCGCCGTCCAATCAAACCCTGTTAGCGTGGTCCCTGGCCTTGACGGCGCGCTGAAGCTGGGCAATTTCGCCCCCGACTTCTCCGGCAACCCTGTCGGGGGTGCCGACATGGTGGCCGCCGCAATGCCTGATCTCCTGCTCGAACTGTTCTGCGAGGAAATCCCTGCGCGCATGCAGGCCACCGCGGCGGACAATCTCAGGAAGCTGGTGACCGATGCGCTGGTGGAGCGCGGCCTGGTCTATGAGGGCGCCAAGGCCTTCGTAACGCCGCGCCGTCTCGCGCTCGCCGTGCATGGCCTGCCTGCCGGCCAGCCGGACACCCATGAGGAGCGCAAGGGCCCGCGCGTCGGCGCGCCGGAGGCGGCGATCCAGGGCTTCCTCAAGGCGGCGGGGCTGGCTTCACTCGATGAAGCGATCGTTGAGTCCGATCCGAAGAAGGGCGAGTTCTATGTCGCCCGCATCCACAAGCACGGCCGGCCGACGCCGGAGGTGATCGCCGACATCGTGCCGGAGATCGTGCGCACCTTCCCCTGGCCGAAATCCATGCGCTGGGGCGAAGCATCCGCGAAGCCCGGCAGCCTTCGTTGGGTGCGCCCGCTGCAATCCGTACTCTGCACCTTCGGTCCGGAGACCGAGGAGCCGGAGGTGGTGCGCTTCGAGATTGACGGGCTGAAGTCCGGCGATGTCACCCGCGGCCACCGCTTCCTCAGCGAGGGCGAGATCAAGGTCCGCCGGCTCGACGACTGGATGGCCAAACTGGAAGCCGCCCATGTCGTGGTCGATCGCGAGCGGCGCAAGGACATCATCCTCAACGACGCCAAGGATCTCGCGCTGGCGCAGGGACTGGAACTGGTCGAGGACGCCGGCCTGCTGGAGGAGATCGCGGGGCTGGTGGAATGGCCGGTGGTGTTGCTGGGCGAGTTCGAGGAGCGCTTCCTCGACATTCCCGACGAGGTGATCCGCGCCACCATCCGCGCCAACCAGAAGTGCTTCGTGCTGAAGGATCCATCGAGCGGCCGGCTGGCGAACCGCTTCGTGCTGGTGTCGAACCTCGTCGCCAGCGATGGCGGCACGGCGATCGTCGCCGGCAATGGCCGCGTGATCCGCGCCCGCCTGTCCGACGCCAAGTTTTTCTGGGACACGGATCGGAAGACGACGCTAGAGAGCCGGCTGGGCAAGTTCGAGAGCATCACCTTCCACGAGAAACTGGGCTCGCAGGCGGAGCGCATCGCGCGCATCGTCAGGTTGGCGCGTGAACTGGCGCCGCGGGTTGGCGCCGATCCAGACCTAGCCGGGAAGGCCGCCCGCCTCGCCAAGGCGGACCTACTGACCGAGGTAGTCGGCGAGTTCCCTGAGGTGCAGGGCCTGATGGGCAAGTACTACGCTCGGCTCGAAGGCCTGCCCGAGGAGATCGCGGCAGCGTCCGAGGAGCACTACAGGCCGCAGGGGCCGTCGGATCGCGTGCCAACCGCGCCGGTCTCGGTGGCGGTGGCGCTTGCCGACAAGATCGACACGCTGGTCGGCTTCTGGTCGATTGACGAGAAGCCGACGGGGAGCAAGGACCCCTATGCGCTCCGCCGTGCGGCGCTCGGCGTGGTGCGGATCGTGCTCGAGAATGGGCTGCGCTTGCGGCTCGGTGCCTTGGTCGATGTCGACCTCCTCTCCTTCTTCGCCGATCGCCTGAAGGTGCACCTGCGCGAGCAGGGTGCCCGGCACGATCTCGTCGACGCTGTCTTCGCGCTCGAAGGCCAGGACGATCTGCTCATCGTCGTTCGCCGCGTCGAAGCGCTCGGGCGCTTCCTCGCCACCGATGACGGCAAGAACCTGCTGGCCGGCTACAAGCGCGCCGCCAACATCCTTCGCATCGAGGAGAAGAAGGACGGCGTCTCCTATGCGGGCCTCGTCGACGCCGACTTGCTGCAGGAGCCGGAGGAGCGCGCTTTGGCCGATGCCATCGCCAGCGCCGTTCCGCGCATCAATGTCGCTTTGGAGCGGGAGGATTTCGAGGGCGCGATGAGTGTCATCGCCACGCTGCGCGCCCCGGTCGATGCCTTCTTCGAGAAAGTGACGGTGAACGCCCCTGACGCCGTGCTGCGCGCCAACCGCCTGCGCCTGCTCGCCGACATCCGCACCGCGACCCGGTCGATCGCCGATTTCGACCGCATCGAGGGTTGAAGCGAACGTCATCCTGAGGTGCCCGGGCAAAGCCCGGGCCTCGAAGGATGCTCACACAGATGGGCGTCTTCTGCTCAGCATCCTTCGAGGCTCGCTTTGCTCGCGCCTCGGGATGACGTCGTAAAATAAGGCGTCAGGGAACCTTCCCTTACCTGCGGCCGTTCTCCGCAGGCCACCCCGCGGAGCCCGTCCCCATGCACCTCGACATCATCACGATTCAGCCGATCGTTGCCCTCATCGCCGGCATCCTGATCCTGGTCATGCCGCGCCTGCTGAACATGATCGTCGCCATCTATCTGATCTTTATCGGTGTCGTCGGGCTCATGGGCAAATTCTAGCTCTGGTCACTTCTTCAGCTGCGCGTCGAGGCTCCACGGCCCGGGGCCGGCGAAGAACAGGTAGAAGAAGACGAAGCAGTACAGCGCAGCCAACTCCCCGCCATTGATGATGGGGAAGAAATTCTGCGGCGCATGCACCATGAAATAGGCGACCGCGGTAAAGCCCGAAGCTATAAAGGCGGCTGGCCGCGAAAACAGGCCGAGCACCAGCAATGTGCCGCAGACCAGCTCGATGAGGCCTGACACGCCAGTCAGCGAGGCGATCTCGACGGGTGGCCGCCCGCTTGGCGGGAAGGACAGGATCTTCTGGGTGCCGTGCTGCAACAGCAGCAGCCCCGACATGAAACGCAAAAGGCTCAGCACGCGCGGCGTCCAGCTCGCCAAGGTCGTTTCCATGGACATGCACAATCCCCGATTATGTTGCACTGGCTCCCGGCCGCTTGCGAAGGTGCCGTAACGCCGCTTCCGCGACAACGCGCCGCGTGCTCACGTTCCGGTGCGCACGTCTGTCTCGCTGCAGTGCGAAGGGATGGATTGAACCGGAACGCGTGAACGGCTAGACCGTATGGTGGAAAAGCCGTCCGGGCGGGTTGCCTGGGCGGGCACCATAGCCTTGATACGACGAGATTTATCGCCGTTTCCGGAATTTCCATTCCACGCCGCGTAAAGGCCGCCGGCCTTGCGCCAACGGGGCATCCACCACATGACGAAATGGGTCTACACCTTCGGCGACGGCACCGCGGAAGGTGCGGCAGGCATGCGCAACCTCCTGGGTGGCAAGGGCGCCAACCTCGCGGAGATGTCCAATCTCGGCCTGCCGGTGCCTCCCGGCTTTACCATCTCGACTGAGGTGTGCACCTGGTATTACGCGCACGGCAACGCCTATCCGGACGAATTGAAGACGCAGGTCGCGGACGCCCTCGCCGATGTCGGCCGGCTCACCGGCCGCACCTTCGGCGATGCGGCGAGCCCGCTGCTGGTCTCGGTGCGCTCCGGCGGCCGGGCCTCCATGCCCGGCATGATGGACACCGTGCTGAACCTCGGCCTCAATGACGGGACGGTGGAAGCGGTGGCCGCCAGCTCCGGCGATGCCCGTTTCGCTTATGACAGCTACCGCCGCTTCATCCAGATGTACTCGAACGTGGTGCTCGATTTCCCGCACCATCATTTCGAGGAGGTGCTGGACGGCTTCAAAGCCGACAACGGCTATAATCTCGATACCGATCTTTCCGCCGATGACTGGAAGGAAATCGTGAAGCGCTACAAGGCGCTGGTCCAGCACGAGCTCGGCACGCCGTTCCCGCAGGATCCGCACGCCCAGCTCTGGGGCGCCATCGGCGCGGTTTTCGGTTCCTGGATGAACCAGCGCGCCATCGTCTATCGCCGCCTGCATTCCATCCCCGAGAGCTGGGGCACCGCGGTGAACGTGCAGGCCATGGTGTTCGGCAATATGGGCGACACCTCCGCCACCGGCGTCGCCTTCACCCGCAATCCGTCCACCGGCGAGAACGCGCTTTATGGCGAGTTCCTCATCAATGCCCAGGGCGAGGACGTGGTGGCCGGCATCCGCACCCCGCAGAACATCACCGAGATCGCGCGCAAGGCGGCCGGCTCCGACAAGCCGTCCATGGAAACCGCGCTGCCGGAGGTGTTCACCGAGTTCACCCGCGTCGCCGGCGTGCTGGAGCAGCACTATCGCGACATGCAGGACCTCGAATTCACCGTCGAGCGCGGCAAATTGTGGATGCTGCAGACCCGCTCCGGCAAGCGCACCGCCAAGGCCGCGCTGCGCATCGCGGTGGAACTCGCCGAAGCCGGCGTCATCACCCGGGAAGAGGCGATCTCCCGCGTCGAGCCGGCCGCGCTCGACCAGCTGCTGCATCCGATGCTCGATCCCAAGGCCGAGCGCCAGGTGATCGGCGGCGGCCTGCCGGCATCCCCCGGCGCCGCCTCCGGCGAGATCGTGTTCTCGGCGGACGAGGCCGAGCGGCTGAAGGCGCAGGGCCACAAGGTGATCCTGGTGCGCATCGAGACCTCGCCCGAGGACATTCACGGCATGCACGCCGCCGAGGGCATCCTGACCACGCGCGGCGGCATGACGTCGCACGCCGCCGTGGTGGCGCGCGGCATGGGCAAGCCCTGCGTGTGTGGCGCCGGCACGATCCGGGTCGATTATGCCGCAGGTACCATCACCTCCGGCGGGGTGACGCTGAAGAAGGGCGACATCCTCACCCTTGATGGCGGCAATGGCCAGGTGATGGCCGGCGCGGTGCGCATGCTCCAGCCCGAATTGTCCGGCGAGTTCGGCACGCTGATGGGCTGGGCCGACAGCGTGCGCCGCCTCAAGGTGCGCGCCAATGCGGAGACCCCGCTCGATGCCCGCACCGCCAAGGAGTTCGGCGCAGAGGGCATCGGGCTCTCCCGGACCGAGCACATGTTCTTCGATGCCGGGCGCATCCGCTCGGTGCGCGAGATGATCCTGGCCGACGACGAGAGGGGCCGCCGCGCCGCTCTCGCCAAGCTGCTGCCGTTCCAGCGACAGGATTTCACCGAGCTGTTCGAGATCATGGACGGCCTGCCGGTGACGATCCGCCTGCTCGATCCGCCGCTGCACGAATTCCTGCCGCACACCGAGGCCGAGATCGCCGAGGTGGCGGAAGCCCTGGGCGTGAGCGTCGCCAAGCTCACCGCCCGCAAGAAGGAGTTCGAGGAATTCAACCCGATGCTCGGCTTCCGCGGCTGCCGGCTCGCCATCGCCTTCCCGGAGATCGCGGAGATGCAGGCCCGCGCCATCTTCGAGGCGGCAGTTGAGGCCGAGAAGACCACCGGCAAGCCGGTGGTGCCCGAGGTGATGGTGCCGCTGATTACCGGCAAGCGCGAGTTCGACATCGTCAAGGACGTGATCGACGCCACTGCGCGGAAGGTCGAGGCCGAGACCGGCGCGAAGCTGGTCTATCAGGTCGGCACCATGATCGAATTGCCGCGCGCCGCGCTGAAGGCGGACGAGATCGCCGAGACCGCGGAGTTCTTCTCCTACGGCACCAATGACCTCACCCAGACCACCTATGGCATCTCGCGCGACGACGCCGGCACCTTCCTCAGTGCCTATGTGCAGAAAGGCATATTGGAGGCCGATCCGTTCGTGACGCTCGATCGTGACGGTGTCGGCGAACTGGTGAAGATCGCCACCGAGCGCGGCCGCAAGGTGCGCCCGGACATCAAGCTCGGCATTTGCGGCGAACATGGCGGCGATCCGGCCTCGGTGGCCTTCTGCGAGGAGGTCGGGCTCGATTACGTGTCGTGCTCGCCCTTCCGCGTGCCGATTGCCCGCCTCGCCGCCGCGCAGGCGGCGCTGAAGAGCAAGTCGACAGGGAAGGTCAAGGAGACCGCCGGGACCGCGTGAGGTCGCGCGGCTTCAACATCCCTTGAGGCCCGGACTGCGTCCGGGCTAGTAGTCCTCTATTGGCCGACTACGAGGGATGAGGCTTGCTCCCGGTACCACTTCATCCTGAGGTGCGCGCGGGGCGAGCCTCGAAGGATGCTCGCCTCGGCCGGCGCTTTGACGATTCGGTACTATAAGACCTTCGTCGTACAAAGCCGCGCGGCGGTCATCATTCGGTGCCACACTGGTTCGGTCGTCTTGCCGAGTCGTCCCATGCTGTTCCGAGCCACTCGCCCCGCCGCGCCGGAGCCCGAGCAATTCATGCTGCGGGTCGATGGTGAGGACATACCCATCAGCCTGCGCCGCAACCCCCGCGCGCGCAGGTACACGCTGCGCGTGCGCACTGCCGAGCGTGACGTGGTGCTTACCATGCCACCGCGGGGCTCGGCGCGGGAAGCCTTTGCCTTCGCCCAGCGCTACCGGGAATGGATCACCCACCGCCTGGCCCGGCTGCCCAAGGCGATTCCCTTCGAGCCCGGTGCCCTGATCCCGTTGCGCGGCGAGCCGCATCGGCTGGTTCACCGTACCAATGCTCGCGGCACGGTGTGGATCGAAGCCACGCCCGGCGGGCCACTGCTGTGCGTCGCCGGCGAGCTCGCCCATCTGTCCCGGCGGGTGCACGATTTCCTGAAGCGCGAGGCCCGGCGCGATCTCACCGAGGCGTCGCGCCGGTATGCAGCGGGGCTCAATGTCAGCATCGGCCGCATCACGCTGCGCGACACCGCGAGCCGCTGGGGGTCCTGCTCGTCCAGCGGGGCGCTGTCCTATTCGTGGCGGCTGATCTTCGCGCCCCCTTTTGTGCTCGACTATCTCGCTGCGCATGAGATCGCGCATCGGCGCGAGATGAACCACGGGCCGCGCTTCTGGAAGGCGGTCGACATGCTGTATCCCAATCGCGAGCGGGCCGAGCGCTGGCTGAAGGTGCACGGGCCCGAATTGCACCGCTACGGGGTTGAGACGGATTAGGCCTCGCCCACTCCACCGGCGTCATCCTGGCCGCAGCGCAGCGGAGAGCCGGGATCGCAAGAAAGTCCCGCGCAACACCTTCGTGCGATCCCGGACCGGCCTTCGGCCGTCCGGGATGACGACTATGGGGAATCGGGCTTCAGCCGTTGCCGCCAAACAGCTTGTCGAGCAGCCAATTGTCGAGGCCGGGAGCGCGTGACGCAGGCGTGTCGCCGCCCACGTCGCCGGGCGGGCGCGGATAATAGGACGGCCCGCCGGTAACCACCGGCTCCTCCGGCACGTCGCCGGCCGGCGGCGGCCCGTAATCCTGCATGTAGTCGCCGCCCGGCAGCGGCGCGATCGGCACGCCGTCATGCGCGGTGCGCATCACCCGGCTCCAGATCTCCACCGGCAGGCCGGAGCCGGAGGCTTTCTTGGTCGGCGAGGAATCGTCATTGCCGAGCCAGACGCTGGTGATGTAGCGCGAAGTGTAGCCGACGAACCAGGCATCGCGGAAATCCTGGCTGGTGCCGGTCTTGCCGGCCGCCGGCCAGCCGGGAAGCTCGGCTCGGCGCGCGGTGCCGGTCACCAGCGTCTCACGCAGCATGCGGTTCATCATGGCGACGTGCGGCGGCGCCATCACCTGGCCGCGGTTTTGTCCGGCATAGGAATAGAGGATCTTGCCCTTGGCATCGCGCACCCGGTCGATGATGTGCGGGGTCACGCCGATGCCGCCATTGGCGAACGGCGCATAGGCGGCCGCCATCTCCAGCGGCGAGACCTCCGAGGTGCCGAGCGCGATGGAGGGGTTCGGGTCGAGCTTGGAGGTGATGCCGAGCCGCTTCGCCGTCTTCGCCACCTCGGCCGGGCCGACCTCAAGCGCGAGGCGCACCGCCACCGTGTTCAGCGACAGCGAGAGTGCGGTGGTCAGCGTCACCGGCCCGCGATACTCGTGGGAGAAGTTCTCCGGCTTCCAGCCCTTCAACTTGATCGGCGCGTCCTCGCGCACGCTGTCGGGTGTGAGGCCCCGCTCCAGCGCGGTGAGGTACACGAACGGCTTGAACGCGGAGCCGGGCTGGCGCCGGGCGCTGACGGCGCGATTATACTGGCTGTCCTCATAGGATTTGCCACCGACCAGCGCCTTCACCGCGCCGTCGGTGTCCATCAGCACGATCGCGCCCTGCTCGACGCCGTAGCGCGCGCCATTGCGATTGAGCGAGTCAGTCAGCGCCTTCTCGGCGGCCGCCTGCATATTGCTGTCGAGGCTGGTCTGCACGATGACGTCGTGC
This sequence comes from Starkeya sp. ORNL1, assembly GCF_012971745.1. Taxonomy (NCBI): domain Bacteria; kingdom Pseudomonadati; phylum Pseudomonadota; class Alphaproteobacteria; order Hyphomicrobiales; family Xanthobacteraceae; genus Starkeya; species Starkeya sp. ORNL1. The sequence continues at coordinate 3,513,864 of NZ_CP048834.1, read as the reverse complement.
TCGATGGTGCCGATCAGCGGCTCGAGCTGCTCCATGATCCAGTCGGCGGCATAGGCGGCGGGCTCCTGGCTCTGGTTCTTCGCCAGCACCGCCGGGCGTGCGGTCGCCGTCGCCGCCATGGCCGGCGTGATGAAGCCGGCATCCTGCATCGCTGCGATCACCAGCTCGGCGCGCTCCTGCGCGCCTTTCAGGTTGCGCGTCGGGGCAAGCGCGGAGGGCGATTTGACGAGGCCGGCCAGCATGGCGGCTTCCGAGAGCGTCACCTGCCGCGCCGACTTGCCGAAATAGCGCTGCGCCGCGGCCTCGACGCCATAGGCGCCGGCACCGAAATAGACGCGGTTCACATAGAGCTCGACGATCTCGTTCTTCGAATATTTGGCCTCCAGCCACAGCGCCAGGATCACTTCCTGGATCTTGCGGGAGAGGGTGCGCTCCTGGGTCAGGAACAGGTTCTTGGCGAGCTGCTGGGTCAGCGTCGAGCCGCCCTCGCGTAGCCGGCCGGAGGTGAGGTTCACCACCACGGCGCGGGCGAGGCCGAGCAGGTCGATGCCGAAATGGCTGTAGAAGCGCCGGTCCTCGATGGCGATGAAGGCTTGCGGCAGATAAGGCGGGAGCGCCCGCAGCGGCACCGCGGCGCCGCGCATGTCGCCGCGCGCAGCGATGGTCTTGCCGTCCTGGGCCTGGATGATGACGGTCGGCGGGCGCTCGGGGATGGCGAGGTTCTGGATGGCGGGCAGCTGGCTCGCCTCATAGGCGACGAGGCCGGTCAGGCCGATCACGCCCCACAGGCCGAGCACGAAGACCCAATAGAACAGCCGCCTCCAGCCCCGCTTGCGGCGCGGTGCGGTGCGGCTGCGCGCGCGGGGCTTCACGACGGGCAGGGGCAGAGCGGGCGGGAATGGCCTCGATCCTCGGTTCGCTGTCACGGGGCGCCCGCGGCGAGGATCGCGTGTCCGGGCCGCGGATCACCGCTGGCCGATCGTCAGGGCCGAGCCGCAGATCGACGATGGCGCCGGGCGCGCTCAATACCGGCTCGCGCCGACCCTCGCCCTTGCGCCGTCTCATCTATCCCGCTTCCCTCACGCCACCGGCGGTAAACGAACCCTAAATCGGACCGTTTAAAGGGCGGGTTAATGGCGGGATTTTGCGGACGCTGCGTCAGGCCGGCGTCCACTCTCGGTCAGCTCGCCCGGGCGGCCTCGGTGTCGTCATCGGCGTCGAGCACCTGGAGCAGCGCGCGGCGTATCGCGGAGTGGCGCGCCGCGCCGATGATCTTCGCGCCCATCAGGTCGGTGACGTAGAACACGTCGACCGCGCGCTCGCCGAAGGTCGCGACATGCGCCGAGGCGATGTTGAGATTGAGCCGTGACAGCGTCTGCGTCAGCCCATAGAGCAGGCCCGGCCGATCGAGCCCGGACACCTCGACCACGGTGTGGCGGTTCGACCAGGAATTGTTCAGCGTCACTTCCGGTTCGACGGTGAAGGCACGTGGGCGCTTCGGCATCTTCTTCGCCACCACTTCCGGCAGGCTGATTTCGCCGGAGAGCGACTTCTCGATCGAGGCGGAGATGCGCTCGGCGCGGCGGATCTCGTCGGAATCCTGCTCGAAGGCGCGGGTCAGCGCGATGGTGTCGAGCGCGCGGCCGTCGGTGGTCGTGCTGATCTGCGCGTCGACGATGTTGGCCCCGGCCGCCGCGCAGGCCCCGGCGATCACCGCCAGCAGCTTGGGATGATCCGGCGCCAGCACGGTGAGCTCGGTGATGCCGCGCTGGGCGTCGATATTGGTCGCGGTGGCGAGCGCACGGCCGGCCGTTTCCGCCTCGGTGACGAAGCGGGCATGGGCGAGCTTGTGGTCGAGGTCGGCGCGCAGCCAATAGGCCGGGTAGTGCCGCGCCATGTAGCGCTCGACCTCGTCCGGGCTCCAGTCCGGCACCGCGGCGCGGAACTCGGCCTGGGCGCGGGCGACGCGGCGGGCGCGGTCGGTCTCGGAGAACCCTCCGGTGACCACCGGCTCGGTCTCGTAATAGAGCGTGCGCAGCAGCTGGGACTTCCAGTTGTTCCACACTCCCGGGCCGACCGCGCGGATATCGGCGGTGGTGAGGATCAGCAAGAGCTTCATCCGCTCCAGGTTTTGCACCACGGCGCCGAAATTCTCGATGGTCTTGCGGTCGGAGAGGTCGCGCGACTGCGCGATGGTCGACATGGTCAGATGATGCTCGATCAGCCAGGCCACGGTGTCGATGTCGGCGGCATTGAGGCCGAAGCGCGGGCCGAGCCGCCGCGCCACCTTGGCGCCGGCGGTCGAGTGGTCCTCCGGCCGGCCCTTGGCGATGTCGTGCAGGAAGGTCGCGACGTAGAGCAATTGGCGGTTCTTGATCTGCGCCATCAGCTCATTGGCGATGCCATATTCGGGGCGGTCGCCACGCTCGATCTCGGAGAGCACGCCGATCGAGCGGATCAGATGCTCGTCCACCGTGTACGAGTGGTACATGTTGAACTGCATCATCGCGACGACACGGCCGAACTCGGGCACGAAGCGGCCGAGCACGCCGGTCTCGTTCATGCGCCGCAGCACGATCTCCGGTTCGCGCTTCGAGCAGAGTATGTCGACGAACAGCCGGTTCGCCTCGGCATCCTCGCGCACCCGCTGGTCGATCAGCTTGAGCGAACGGGTAGCGAGGCGCATCGCGTCGGGGTGGAAGGCAAGGCCGTGCCGGTCGGCGAGGTGGAATATGCGGATCAGATTGATCGGATCGCGACCGAAGGCGCTGGCATCGGCGACATTGATGCGGTCATTGTCGACGATGAGGTCGTTGGTCTCCTTCAGCGCGCGCCGCGGCGAACGCTTCAGCCGCGCGATCATGCGGTTCAGCCGCGGCACCGGCTTGTCGTGGCGTTCCTCGAGCGCCGCGGAGACGATGGCGGTGAGATCGCCGACATCCTTGGCGACGAGGAAATAGTGCTTCATGAAGCGTTCCACGTCCTTCAGGCCGGGATGCTCGGTATAACCGAGCCGCTCCGCCATCTCGCGCTGCAGGTCGAAGGACAGCCGCTCCTCGGGCTTGCCGGCTAGGAAGTGCAGATGGCAGCGCACCGACCAGAGGAAATCCTCGCAGCGGCGGAAGATCGCCGCCTCCTCGTCGGTGAACATGCCCTTGGCGACCAGTTCCTTCGTCTCGTGGACGCGGTAGACATATTTGGCGATCCAGAACAGCGTGTGCAGGTCGCGCAAGCCGCCCTTGCCGTCCTTGACGTTCGGCTCGACCAGATAGCGCGACTGGCCGGCGCGCTTCAGCCGCTCCTCGCGCTCGGCGAGCTTGGCGGCGACGAACTCCACCGCGGTGCCTTCCACAACGTCGCGGTCGAAGCGCTGCGCCAGCTGGTCGAACAGCGCCTTTTCGCCGAGCAGGAAGCGCGCTTCCAGGAGCCCGGTGCGGATCGTCATGTCGCCGCGCGCCTGGCGGATGCATTCGTCGACCGAGCGGGTGGCGTGGCCGACCTTCAGTCCCATGTCCCACAGCACATAGAGCATCGCCTCGGCGACGCTCTCGCCCCAGGCGGTCTGCTTGTAGGGCAGCAGGAACAATATGTCGGTGTCGGAGCCCGGCGCCATCAGCCCGCGCCCATAGCCGCCGACCGCGACGATCGCCATGCGCTCGGAGGTCGAAGGATTATCCGAGGGATAGAGGAAGCGCACCACCAGCTCATAGACCAGGCGGATGATCTCGTCCTGCAGGCGGGACAGCCGCTCGGCGCAGCGCCGGCCGGAGCCGTCCAGCGTCAGCCACAGCTCGGCCGTGGCATGGCCTTCCGCATAAGCCCGCTTCAGCCGCTTGGCGACTGCGGCGCGCAGTTCGGTTTCGCGGCCTGCCTTGGTGTGGGCGAGCACCGATGTCGCCAGCGCGGTGAGTTCAGCCCGCATGGCCTCGATGTCGAACATGTCCTTGAAGTGGAAATCGGAGCGGCGGCGACGGCGGATTTCGTTCATGGGGCGGCCCGGCTGATTAGTCCTCCGCTTTATCCGATCGGGCCGCTCGCGTCATCGTGCGGCGCGGGAGAGCGGCGGGGTCCCGGCACGAAAAACATGCCCGGCACGAGGCCGGGCATGTCGTTCCAGATCAAACGTGTCGGGCGGATACTACTGCGACGGCGCGCCGCTCGCCGAGCGGGCTTCCGCCATCGTCTTGAACTGCGGCGCGGTGTTCAGCTCTTCCTTGGTCATGGCGACGACGAGCTTCTGGCCGCTGTCGGTCGGCGCCATGGTCAGCGAATCGAAGGATATCGCCACCGCTTTGGCGCCGATGCCGAGGAAGCCGCCGACATCGATCACCGCGGCGACCGCCTTGCCATCCTTCTCGAACAGGATGTCGCTGATATCGCCGAGCTTCTCGTCGTTTGCGGTCACCACGTCGGTGCCGATCAGGTCGGAGCTGAGCATCTGCCCGCCGGCCTGCGCATCAACGAATCTGGGGGTGTTCGGGGCGATGGTGGTGGTCGCCGGCGGCGTCGCCATTTTCTCGGCCGGCGCCGGAGTCAACGGGGGCGTGACCGGATCGGTCGCAGCCGGCGGCGTAGTGTCGGGTGCTGTCGGGCTCTGCGCCAGCGCCACGGCGGGGCTGAGAGCCAGGGCGGCAAGGGCGGTCAAGGTAGCCAGCTTGTTCGTCATCACAAATCTCCCAGTCAAATGTCGATAGCGTCGCGGCCATATGGCCGTCTGCTTCGACAATCGCCCGATAGAAGATTTGGTTCCCCAGTATATGTTCTAGAAATGGATGCTTATGGATAAAAATGCCGCAAGGGAACATAAGCAAGTCAAATATGAGATGCGCGCCGGCATCGAGAATAAATCAAGACGATAATCAATTGATCGTCGAAATATCGGCGACGCACACTGTCATTTCTTCAGTGGCGATGCTGGAATTCAGGCCGCCTACGGCAGACAGGCACCCGCGCGGTGTCGGGCCGTTGCTGCGCGTCCGCGCCTTTTCCCGCTCGCCCTTGATGACGACCGACGTCGCCGTATCGGAAACCGTGCGCACCGACGCCGGCTGCTGGCCGCTGAACGCGACCGGAACCGGCAGGCGGGAGGTCTTTGCCGTACGGTTCACCATTGTCGCCGATGAACTGTCTGCCGGGCTCGCGTGCACGGCAGCCTGCGTCTGCGCGCCCGCAAGCCGGGACGCCGCGATCGCGCTGACCCAGCTCCCGGAGAGCGCGAGCGGCAAAGCGATGACGAGGCCGGTGAGGACGCCGGAAGCGAAGCGGGTGTTCGGAAGGCGAAGCATGATCGTGCCCTCGTCGAGGTCGGCTCATGCCCACGGCACGCACTACGAAGCCCGGCGCAATACACCGCGCCGCCGCAGATCCGCGAGCGTCAAAAAGATTCGGGTGCGCCAGTTGCACGGCGCACCGGCAACAACGCACAAATATTTACGCGGTTCCGGGATATCCACGGCTTGAGCGGGTTCTCGTTGCAAAAGTCGTTCAACTTTTGCGGAACAGGCCCCGGCGGCGTGAGGATCAGCGACCAGGCGAGAGGTGCTGCTCGGGCACGGTGACGCGGCAGACCAGTCCGTCGGGCGCGAATTCGAGGCTGACCTCGCCATCGAGGGCGCGCGAGAGATTCCGCTCGATGACGAGCGAGCCGAAGCCGCGGCCTTCGGGCTTGGCAACCGGCGGGCCGCCGGTCTCCTTCCATTCCAGCCGGATGCCTCCGCCCTTCTCGATCGGCCGGTGCGCCCAGATGATGTCGACATGGCCGCCCGGCACCGACAACGCGCCGAACTTCGCCGCATTGGTCGAGAGTTCATGCAGGGCGAGGCCAAGATTCTGCGCCGCTTCCGGACGCAGCAGGATGTCGGGTCCGGTCACCGACACCTGGCTGTTGTCGCGGTCAAGATGATGGCCGAGCTGCGAGCGCACCATGTCGTTCAGCGAGGCTCCGTGCCAGCTCTCCTGCACCAGCAGGTCGTGGGAGCGGGCAAGCGCCTGCAACCGGGCGCTGAACTGCTCGACGAAATCGTCCGTGGTGCCGGCATGGCGTGCGGTCTGGCGGGCCATCGCCTGGATGACGGCGAGCAGGTTCTTGGAGCGGTGCGTCAGCTCACGCATCAGGAGCCGCAGATGCCGCTCATTCTCCTTGCGCTCGGTGACATCCACCGCTGCCCCGGTGAGGCCGACCGTATGGCCGGCAATGTCGCGCAGCGATTCGATGTGCAGGTCGTACCAGCGCGGGCCGCCTGGCTCGGCGATCTCGACCTCGCCCTTGCGCGGTTCGCTGGTGCTGATCGCCTCGCGCTTGAGCTGGTTGGCGGTAAGCGAGGAGGCCGCACCGAGCAATTCGCCATCGGTGGCGCCGAGCACCTTCTCCACCGGAAAGCCGAACAGCGGCTTGCTCACCGAGGTATAGCGCAGGTCGCGGTCCTGGGTGAAAATCGCGACGTTCGAGCCGCGCAGCGCCATTTCATAGCGTTGCAGCGCGCTTGCCAATTCCAGTGCCAGGCGGCGCTGCTCGCTCGCCACATAGCCCGGCGAGGGCAACCGCAGCAATGTGCCGAGATTGAGCCAGAGCGTGACGGCGGCGACCAGCGTCAGCGCCGCCACCCCGATGCGCGCCGCCGACTGCAGCCACGGCACATAGGTGGTGCCGTCCAGATTGGCGAGGAAGGACAGCAGCCCGACGCAGAGCACCAGCGCCGCGAACAAGGCGGCGAGCCAGCGCGCCCGGATCGAGAGATCCGGCCGCGCCCGCATGAAACGCAACAGCGCAAACGCGATCGCCACCGAGCCGATCGCTGTCACCAAGCGTGCGGCATCGTCAATGCCGCTGATGAACGAGTCCATAGTCGATCAGGCGGTGGCCCGCTGCTCCCGGGGGCGGGCCTTGCGTTCGAAGAATAGCGCCTGGCTGATGACCGCGGCCACTGTCGCCGGCTGGAACGGCTTGGCGATGAGGAAGGCCGGCTCCGGCCGCACGCCGGTCAGGAAGCGCTCGGGATAGGCAGTGATGAAGATGACCGGCACTTCCACGCTCTCGATCAGTTCATTGACCGCATCGAGGCCGGAGCTGCCGTCGGCGAGCTGGATGTCGGCGAGGACGAGACCTGGGATCTTGCGCCGGGCCAGCGCGACCGCTTCCGTATGGGTGCGGGCAATGCCGGTGACGCGGTGGCCGAGACTTTCCACCAGCCCTTCGAGATCGAGAGCGATGAAGGGCTCGTCCTCGATGATGAGCACATCGGTGGCGATCTCGGAGGCGAGCTCACGGCCGGCCTCTTCGACGAGGCTGCGCAGCCGCGCGACGCTGATGTCGAGAATCTCCGCGGCGTCTTCCTCGTCGAAGCCTTCAAGCGACACCAGGAGGAACGCCTGCCGTACCATTGGCGTTATGTGTCCGAGGCGCTCCTCGGCCTTGGCCGGAGCAGGGCCCTTATCTACCTCGCCATTGATGGAAACCGAATTCCACAGGCTGGTGAGCAGCTTATAGAGGCCTACCCGGGGATCGAGCTCGGCTTCGAGCGATTGCGGATCGGCAATCAGCATCTCCAGCATGGCGGTGACATAGGCGTCGCCCGCGGCCTGGGTGCCGCTGAGAGCGCGGGCATAACGGCGTAGGAAGGGAAGGTGCTGTGCAACAAGTTGGGATGTGCTCACAAGTGTCTCCCCCACGCTGGAGCATGTGCGATAAAGCCCAACCTAACGCGCATCGCCGGCTTTGTGTTCCTCGCGCGGGTGGAAAAAATCAGTCGGAAATTTTTACCAGTGGGCGGAACCCATTGCCAACCGGCTTGTTATTGTGCGCACCAAAGAGCCGGGGACGCCCCCTCGCCGGCATGCTCGGAGGCTCAATGACGGGAAGAAAAAGCATGGAAGACGAGCAGTCTGGAGCCGGCGCGGAGAATGACGCCGGAGCTACGGTTTCGGTGCTGCGGCGCGGTTCGCCGGGCACTTCGGGAAATTCGCGGAATTCCGATTCAACCCTTGGAAATGACGTTCAGGCGAAGATCGGCCAGCATTTGCGTGCCATGTATGACGACGTGGTCCGGCAGGGCGTGCCGGATCGTTTCATGGACCTGCTCGCGCAGCTTGATCGACCCGATGCCGATCGACAGGCCGAGCAGCGCCCGGCCTCGCGTAGTCGCGAGGAGGGGTCTGAACAGTGAAGACAGTCGATCCGACACTACGCGACGACATCATAGCGGCAATCCCCAATCTGCGCGCTTTCGCGATCTCGCTGAGCGGCAGCGTCGACCGGGCGGACGATCTGGTGCAGGAAACCCTGCTGCGGGCCTTCGCCAACATCGGCAGCTTCCGGCCGGGCACCAACCTCTCGGCCTGGCTGTTCACAATTCTTCGCAACCTGTTCCGGTCGGAATACCGCAAGCGCCGCCGTGAAGTGCCGGATTCCGACGGCGCCTTTGCCGCGACGCTGACGACACATCCCGACCAGAACACGCATCTCGATTTCGAGGATTTCCGCGCCGCGCTCGACCGGCTGCCGGCAGATCAGCGCGAAGCCCTGGTTCTGGTCGGTGCTTCCGGCTTCTCCTATGAGGAGGCGGCGGACATCTGCCAGTGTGCGGTCGGCACCATAAAGAGCCGCGTCAATCGCGCCCGCCGCCGGCTCGGCGAAATGCTCTCCATCGACACTGCCGAGGATTTCGGCCCCGACCGGCCGACTCGCGCCATATTGACGGCGACCGATCGGCCCTGAGAGCCGCTCGCGTCTGCGTGTGAATAAACAAAAACGCCCCCGGAAGGGGGCGTTTTCGGGTGGGAAGCGGCAGCTGCCGCTATGGCGTGCCGCGCCGCATGAAGCCCATCACCGCCGAGATCAGGAACAGGATGATGGCGACGAAGAAGATGATCTTCGCGATCTCGATCGCCGTTCCGGCAATGCCGCCAAAGCCGAGCACAGCCGCGATCAAGGCGACGACCAGGAACGTAAGCGCCCAACCAATCATGTGAACCTCCGGTATGTGTTCCGGCAAGAACAACGAGTGATCGGGACGGTGGTTCCGCAGTAGTCGGCTAAAGGCGCTGCGCCAACTCCGGGCCGATCGCCTTCGCCTCGGCCACGAGCGCGGCGGCGATCGGCGTCATCGGCTCGCGGTCGAGCACCACGAGGCCGATCTCGTGCAGCACTTCGGGCTCGACGATGGGGATGGAGCGGATCGTCTTGGGAAAGGCGAACACGTCGGCCAGCGTGGTCGGCACCACGCTCGCCCATTCCCCGGTACGCACATGGGCCAGCAGCGCGATGGTGGAATTGGATTCCAGCATCGGCGCCGCAGTGTGGCCGGAGCGTTGCAACTGGCCGTCGACGATGCGCCGGTTCTGCATGTCGGGGGTCAGCAGGCAGAGCGGCACCTCGGCGATCTCCTCCCACGTCACCGACGCGCGCTCGCCGAGCGGAGCATCCACCGAGGTGATGAAGCGGTAGCCCTCGCGATAGAGCGGCACCGATTTCACCCGTCCGAGCGGATCATTGTCGAGATAGGTGACGCCGGCATCGACCTCGAGATTCTCGATCAGCCGCAAGATTTCGTTCGACGTCGCCGAGGTCAGGGTGAAGCGAACATTGCTATGCTTGTTGCGGAACGGCGTCGTCAGCTCGACCAGCATCGGCATGGCGGTGGGGATGGCGGCGATACGCAGATGCCCGCTCAGCCCCTTGCGCAGCGCCGCGATCTCCTGGCGCATCGCCCGTGCGTCGCCGACGATGCGCCGCGCCCATTGCAAGGCGCGCTCACCTTCCGGCGTGAAGCCGATGAAGCGCGAGCCGCGCTCGACCAGGCGCACGCCGAGCACTTCCTCGAGCTGTTTCAGCCCTGCGGAGAGCGTCGGCTGGGTGACGCCGCAGGCTTCCGCCGCCCGGCCGAAATGGCGCTCCTTGGCGAGCGCGAGCAAAAGTTCGAATCGGTCGAGCACGCGGAACGCTTCCCGGCAACAACGGTAAACCTCGCTTGTATCAGAAGCGCCCGGGTATGCGAATTGGAGCGATGTAACTCTGCGGCAGTCGTCCCGGCTCGGTAAAACAGCGATGTCATCCAGGCGGGTATAGCGCCGTCATCCCGGATCGGCCTTTGGCCGTCCGGGATGACGGCAACATCTGGAAAGTCTATTCGGCTGCGCCCCGCAGCAGGTCCGCGGGCGCTGCGGTGTCGGGTCGCTCGCCGTCGAATTCCAGCTGCTCGATGCGCGCGCCGCGCCGGGCGATCTTGTCGGACGAGATCAGCACCTGCGCAACATCGTCGCCCACCTGGGTGAAATGCTTCTGCAGATTGCCGACGCGGTCACGCAGCCGGACGATGTCGGCAACCAGCGCGCCGCATTCGGCGCGGATCAGGTCCGCCTGTTCGCGCATCCGCGCATCCTTGACGATGGCCTGCACCACCTGGATCGCCAGCATCAGCAGCGAGGGCGAGACCAGTATGACCCGAGCGCGGAAGGCGCGCTGGATCACGTCGTCGAAATGCTCATGGAGTTCGCCGTAGACCGACTCCGACGGCACGAACATCAGTGCCACGTCCTGGGTGTCGCCGGCCACTACATAGCGCTCGGCAATGTCGCCGATGTGCCGGGCGACATCCTGCTTCACGCGGGTCTCCGCCTGCTTGCGGGCCTCCCCGCTCGCGGCCTCGCGATAGGCGGTCACCGCTTCCAGCGGGAATTTGGAATCGACCAGCAGCGGGCGCCGGTCGCCCGGCAGGAAGATGGCGCAGTCCGCCCGCCGCCCGTTCGGCAGCGTGTGCTGGAAGGCGAAGCTGTCGCGCGGCAGCCCGTCGGCGACGATGGCCTGCAGCCGCCCCTCGCCGAAAGCGCCGCGCGCCTGCTTGTTGGCGAGCGTCTCGCGCAGCGAGATCACCTGGTCGGACAATTCGCCGAGGCTCGCGCGCGCCTGGTCGACCAGGGCAAGGCGCTCATTGAGCTTGACGAGGTTCTCATGCGTCGCCTCGCTGGCACGGGCAATGCTCTCGCCGACACGGTGCGAGGAGGCGTCGAGCCGCTCGGCCACCGCGCGGGCGAGGTCGCTCTGGCGCTGGGACAGCACCTCCGCCATGGTCTGCACCCGGCCCGAGGTCTCCGCCTGTATCCGCGCGAGCTGGAGCAGGCGTTCCTCCAGCCCATGCGCGCGCTCGGCCTGCGCGTGGGCCTCCTCGGCGCGATCGCGCGCGCTGCGCGACACCGAGACCAGCACGCCGATCAGCAGCAGAAATGCGAACGCCGCCGCGCCGATGACGAGCTCAGCGAGCGTGATCGCATAGGCGCCGAGCGTGAACACGATCTGTCCCATGGGACCCCTTCTAGCGCGATTCGAATACCGGCGCGAACGAAAAGGGAACATGCGCCGGTATACTCCGTTGACCGGCGCGATCTCCTCGCTTATTTCGCTGTCATGTCTGTCCGTCCGCTCGTCATCATTCCAGATTCGCGTCTGCGTCTCGTCTCCGATCCCATTGTCCGGGTCGATGCGAAGGTGCGCGCGCTGGTCAGCGACATGTTCGAGACCATGTACGACGCCCCCGGCATCGGGCTGGCGGCAATCCAGATCGGCGTGCCGGAGCGTGTCGTCACCATCGACACCGCGCGCGAGGACGAGGAGAAGTCCCCGCTGGCGCTGATCAACCCGGAGATCGTCACCGCCTCCGAGGAGTTGTCGGTCTATCAGGAAGGCTGCCTCTCGATCCCCGAATATTATGAGGATGTCGAGCGGCCGGCGCGCGTCACCGTGCGCTTCATGGACCTGAACGGCGAGATCCGGGAGATCGAGGCCGACGGCCTGCTCGCCACCTGCGTCCAGCACGAGATCGATCACCTGAACGGCGTGCTGTTCATCGACCACATCTCCAAGCTCAAGCGCGACCGCGTGGTGAAGAGATTCACCAAGGTGGCGAAGGAGAAGGAGCGCGAGGGCGGGGCCTGAGCTCCTACCCCCGCCGCGGGATCCGCCATGCGCATCGTCTTCATGGGAACGCCGGACTTCGCGGTGCCGACGCTGGCCGAGATCGTCGGCCGCGGCCACGAGGTGGTCGCCGTCTATACGCGAGCACCGGCGGCCGGCGGGCGGCGCGGGCTCGATCTGGTGCCCTCGCCGGTGCACCGCACCGCCGAGCGCCTCGGTATCCCGGTGCTGCACCCGAAGACGCTGCGCACGGAGGAGGCTGCCGAGACCTTCCGCGCCCATGAGGCTGACCTCGCTGTGGTGGTCGCCTATGGCATGATCCTTCCGCGCGCCATTCTCGACGCACCGCGACTCGGCTGCGTGAACCTTCATGCTTCACTCTTGCCGCGCTGGCGCGGTGCTGCGCCGATCCAGCGCGCCATCATGGCCGGCGATGCCGAGACCGGTGTCGCGGTCATGCGGATGGAGGAGGGGCTCGATACCGGGCCGGTCGGCCTCGTCGAGCGTGTCACCATCGCCCCCGACATGACGGCCGGCGAGCTGCACGACCGGCTGATGCTGGTCGGTGCCGACCTGATGGGCCGGGCGCTGGCAGCGCTGGAGCGCGAGGCGCTCGGCTTCACGCCGCAGCCGACCGATGGCGTGACCTATGCCGCCAAGATCGACAAGGCCGAGAGCCGCATCGACTGGTCCCGCCCGGCGCAGGCTGCGCACGACCATATTCGCGGCCTGTCGCCCTTCCCCGGTGCCTGGTTCGAGCTGGACGGCGCGCGGGTGAAGGTGCTGCGCTCGACGCTCGCCCCCGGCCACGGGGCGCCGGGCGAGCTGCTCGACGACGCGCTCGCCATCGCTTGCGGCGCGGGGGCGGTACGCCTCGTCGAGGTGCAGAAGGCCGGCAGCCGGGCCATGCCGGCGGCCGAATTCCTGCGCGGAACGCCGCTCGCCAAGGGTACCCGGCTCGGCTGAGATCGCGAATTCCTCGAGACCGCCTTGCTCTAGCCCCCTCCAGCCTCGCTCCGACCCACCCCTGACCATACGGGAACCATGCCGGCTCCATGGCGTTGACGCGCCGGGGTCAGCCCCGCCTGACGACGGTACGCATGAGAGAGGGATGCCATGTTCAAGATCATCGCCGTATCCGCCTTGGCGCTCAGCGCCGCGGCCTGCACCACGACTGAGCGCTATGCCGGTACCGGCGCGCTCATAGGCGGCGGCACTGGCGCCATCATCGGCGGAGCGACGGGTGGTGGCACGGGAGCTGCGGTCGGCGCCGCGGTCGGTGCTGGCACAGGCGCCCTCGTCGGCGCGGCGGTCTCGCCCGGCGACTGCTGGACCCGCGACCGCTGGGGCAATCGCATCCGCGTCCGCTGCTGACGACACGATCCATTGCGAAAGAGCGGGCCCGGCAGGGCCCGCTTTTTTGTGCAGCGCTTGCGCGCGACCGGCACGACAGCTAGTCCTCGCCGCATGACAGCGCTCAATGGCCGGTCGGCCCACATCTATAAAATCTGTTCGCGCACGCTCTGGAATGCCGCGGAAGCCGCCGGCCGTTTCGAGGGGGCGCCGGTCGATCTCGCCGACGGCTATATCCATTTCTCGACGGCGATGCAGGTCGCCGAGACGGCTGCCAAGCATTTCAAGGGACAGGGCGACCTCGTCCTGGTCGCCATCGATCCCGCCGTGCTCGATCCGACGGCCTTGCGGTGGGAACCCTCGCGTGGTGGGCATCTGTTCCCGCACCTTTACGCCGCCCTGCCGCTGGCGGCGGTGGCCTGGGTGCAACCGCTTCCCCTCGATGCCGACGGCGCCCACCGCTTCCCGGAACTCGCATGAGCTCCCTGCTCGATCTCGCCCTTCCCTTCGCGCGGCTGCTCGATCCGGAAACGGCGCACGGCCTCTCCATTCGCGCGCTCGCCTGCCTCCCGCCGCGCGTCGCGCCGGCGGATGACAAGCGGCTCGCGGTCGAGGCGTTCGGCCTGCGCTTCCCCAATCCGGTCGGGCTCGCCGCCGGCTTCGACAAGGAGGCCGAGGTGCCGGATGCCGGCCTTGGTGCCGGCTTCGGCTTCGTCGAGGTCGGCACGATTACGCCACGCCCGCAGCCGGGCAATCCGCGCCCGCGCAATTTCCGTCTGGTCGAGGATCGCGCCGTCATCAACCGCTACGGCTTCAACAGCGGCGGCCATGGTCCCGCCCGGGCGCGCCTCACCGCGCGCAAGGGCCGTCCGGGGATCGTCGGCGTCAATGTCGGTGCCAACAAGGACGCCGCCGACCGCGCCGCCGACTATGCCGCCGGCATCACCGCCTTTGCCGGCGTCGCCTCCTATTTCACCGCGAACGTTTCTTCGCCCAATACGCCCGGCCTGCGCGACCTCCAGGAGGAGCGCGCGCTCGACGACCTGCTTGCGCGCGCCCTGGAGGCGAGAGACCGCGCGGCCCCCGGCGTGCCGGTGCTCTTGAAGATCGCACCGGACCTTGCGCTGCCGCATCTCGATGCGGTGGTGGGCGTGGCGCGCCGACGCGGCGTCGAGGGCATGATCGTCTCCAACACCACCATCGCGCGCCCGGCGAGCCTGCGCTCGCCGCACCGCGGCGAGGCCGGCGGCCTGTCGGGCCGGCCGCTGTTCGCGCTGTCGACGCGGATGCTGGCGGAGACCTATGTGCGGGTGGAAGGCGCCTTTCCGCTGGTTGGTGCCGGCGGCATCGACAGCCCCGAGACGGCCTTCGCCAAGATCGAGGCGGGGGCCAGCCTGATCCAGCTCTATTCCAGCCTGGTCTATGAGGGGCTCGGCCTGGTGCCGCGGATCAAGGACGGTCTGCGGCGCCGGCTGGCGCGAGAGGGCGTGGCCTTGAAGGACGTGGTCGGCCGCGCCGCCCCGCGCCTCGTCGCCGAGCCGTTCCCGGCTTGAGGTAACTCCTCTCCCCGCGGGGGAGAGCGAAGTGAGAACCCTCCGCTACCCGAACGTCCTTCGCACCAAAGCCGGCATGCGCCAGGCCTGGAACAGGCCGCGTCCGGCCATGAAGGACAGATAGGCGCACCACAGCCCGGTATTGCCGAAGCTAAGCGTCGCCGCCCATACCACGAAGAATAGCGTGACGGCCGGCAGCATCAGGTTGCGCATGTCGCGCGACCAGGTGGCGCCGGAATAGATGCCGTCATAGGAGAAGGCGGCGACGCCGAGGATCGGCGTCAGCGCCGCCATAGGCAGGAAGGCGCGCGCCACCTCGCGCACCTGTTCATTGGCGGCGAGCAGGTCGATCACCGCGCCGCCGCCCAGCACCAGCAAGAGGCTCGCCGGCACCGCGAAGCCGAAGCCCCACATCAGCACCATGCGTACCGCGCGCATGAAGCCGGGCCGGTCGCGCGCCCCGACGCTCTGGCCGCAAATCTGTTCGGCAGCGGTCGAGAAGCCGTCGAGAAAGAAGGCGGTGACCATGACGATGTTGTAGAGCACGGCGTTCGCCGCCAGCGTCACATCGTCATGGCGGGCGCCCTGTGCGGCGAAGAACAGCAGCACCAGCATCAGCAGGCCGGTGCGCACCATGATGTCGCTGTTCACCGCCACCGTCTCGATCACGCGGCTGCGGTCGAGCACGATCGGCATCGGCACGCGCCAGCCGCGGCCGAGCAGGCGGCGGGCGGCGGTGAGGCCGGCAACGGTGCCGATCACTTCCGCCAGCAGGTTCGCCAGCGCGGCGCCGGCGACGCCGAAATCCCAATGCAGCACGAGCAGCAAGGTGAGGCCGCCATTGGCAATGGCGATCAGGATTTGCAGGCCGAGCCCGATATCGGTGCGGGCGACGCCGACGAGCCAGCCGAGCACGGAAAAATTGGCGATGGCGAAGGGGGCAGAGAGGATGCGGATGGAGAAATAGACGCCTGCCGCCGCGGTCACTGCGGCGCTGGTGCCCATCAGCGTGAAGGCGAGGTGCGCCACCGGAACATGGACGGCGACCAGCACAAGGCCGATGGCGAAGGAGATCAGCACGGCGCGGATCAGCGCGGCGCGCACCTCGGTCGGATCGTTGCGGCCGAGCGCCTGCGCGGTCAATCCGGCGGTGCCCATGCGCAGCGAGCCGAACACCCAGAACAGGAAATCGAACAGCAGCGCGCCGACCGCCACCGCGCCGAGCAGCACGGCGTCGCCGAGCCGGCCTATGGCGCCGGTGGCGACGAGGCCGAGCAGCGGCGTCGTCATCTGCGCCAGCGTCGCCGGCAGCGCGATGGCGAGGAAGCGCCGGTGGGTGACGGTCGCGCCGTCAGCGCCGATCGCGATGCTCATGGGAGACTCGTGGCGTGTGCCTGGCGGGCCTGGAGCATGTTCCGCAAAAGTTGAATGACTTTTGCGATCAGAACATGCTCCAGCGTATTGAATCTAGAGCACTTTCTTATTGTTCGGATGGTTCCATCCGAACGGAAAGGGCTTTAGTGCCCGCTGCGCGCCACCCGCATGATCAGCCAGAGCGGAATGACGATCACCGCGCCGAGCAGGAAATAGCGCCACAGCCGCTCGAACGCCTCGAAGCTGAAATTGAACAGATTGCGCACCAGCCGCTCGATGCTCTGCAGGATATTGAGCGGATCGAGGCCGAGCGCGCTCAATATCACGCCCACCACCACCGACAGCAGGATCAGGCGCACCAGCACCCAGACGGGAGAGCCGCCCATCCAGCGGGCGACCTGATTGTCGGACATCGAGCGAACTCCTGCGACCTGACTGTGTGCACTCACCTAGCACGACGCGCAGCGCGGCGGGAGACGGCGGCCGCATCGGAAGGTCTTGCAGCCTCGGAAGCCGCGCTGTCGTCGCCGAGCATGCGCTCCAGCGTCTCCAGCCGGTCGGCCTCGCCCGGCGGCTTGTCCCAGCGCAGCCGCGCAATGCGGGGAAAGCGCATGGCAAGGCCGGAACGATGGCGGGTGGAGCGCGCCAGCCCCTCGAACGCCACCTCCAGCACCAGCCCCTCGGTGGCGGTGTGGGTGACTTCCCGCACCGGGCCGAAGCGGTTGACGGTGTGGCGGCGCACGAAGCGGTCGATCTCCAGCAATTCCTCGTCGGTGAAGCCGAAATAGGCCTTGCCGACCGGCACCAGCTCGCCCTCTTCGGTCCAGACGCCGAAGGTGTAGTCGGAATAATAGGAGGAGCGCTTGCCGTGGCCGCGTTGCGCATACATCAGCACGGCATCGACGGTGTGCGGATCGCGCTTCCATTTCCACCACGGCCCCTTGGGCCGTCCCGGCAGATAGAGGCTGTCGGCACGCTTCAGCATCACCCCTTCCACCGCCTCGGCATCCGCGCCGGCACCATGCGAGGCAGGGTCGGCGCGAGCGGCCGCCAGGTCCTCCCAGCTGCCGAACGCCACCAGGGGCGAGAGGTCGAGCGGGCTTTCCAGATGCACGGCGATCAGCGCCTCCAGCCGCGCGCGGCGCGCCTCGAAGGGCAGGTTGCGCATGTCCTCGCCGGCCTCGAACAGCAAATCATAGGCGCGGATATGGGCCGGGAATTCCGCGATCAGCTTGGGCGTCACCGTCTTCCGGTTCAGCCGCTGCTGCAGCACGTTGAAGGACTGTACCCGCCCGTCGCGCAGGATCAGCAACTCGCCATCGACCGCGCCGTCAAAGGCCAGTGCCTCGGCGAGATCGGGGAAGGCGGGCGAGATGTCTTCGCCGGTGCGGCTATAGAGCCGCGCCACATGGCGCCCGGTATGGTCGGCGCCGCGCACCGCCTGCACGCGGATGCCGTCCCATTTCCACTCGCCCCGGAACGCGGCGGGATCGAGCGCGGCGAAGTCCGATTCCTCGATAGCATGGGACAACATCACCGGCCGAAACGGCGCCGGGTCCTCGGTCTCGGGGCGCGGTCCGCGGCCCTCGGCCCAGGCGAACAGTTCGGTGTAGGGCGGCTCCAGCCCGGGCCAGACCAGTTCTATCGCGTCCGGCTCCAGCTCACCCAGCGCCGCCACCGCGGTCTTGGCGAGCCGCGCCGAGACGCCGATGCGCAGGCTCCCGGTGATGAGCTTCAGCAGCGCCCAGCGTCCGGTCTCGTCGAGCCGATCGAGCAGCGCCGCGAGCACGGCCGGAAGCTCGGCCTTGCCGAGGGTGGAGAAGGCATGCACCACGGCGGAAAGTGACGGCGGCTCCGGATCGTTGCGGCCGTGCGGCGCCGGCCACATCAGCGCCACCGTCTCCGAGAGGTCGCCGACATAATCATAGGACAGCGCGAACAGCACCGGATCGGTGCGCTCGCTGATAAGCTGGCGGATCAGCCCGGCCTTGGCATTGCGGAACGACAGCGCCCCGGTGAGCGCAGCGAGCGCCCAGCCGCGCTCCGGATCCGGCACGTGGCGGAAATAATCGGTGATCAACCGCAGCTTGCCATTGCGGCGCGGCTCATAGGCGAGACGGTCGAGCAGCGCGGCGAAGCGGTTCATGCCGGCGCTCCCGGAGTCCCCTGTGGCTCCATGGCGGGCGCCGCGAGCTCACCCTCCTCCTCGCCATAGCCCACCATATGCAGCGGGCGGGCGCGCAGGCCGGCGAGCAGTGCCCAGTGCACCAGCGCGTCCTCCTGGCCGTGCGTCACCCACAGTTCCTCGCAGCCGGTGGCGAGGATCGAAGCTTGCAGGTCGTCCCAATCGGCATGGTCGGAGACGATCAGCGGCAGCTCGACGCCGTTCTGCCGGGCGCGGGCGCGGATGCGCATCCAGCCCGAGGCGAAGGAAGTGACCGGATCGGGGAATTTGCGTGACCACAGGTCGGTCAGCGAGCTTGGCGGGCAGATGGCGACGCGGCCGGCCAGCTCCGAGGGCTTGGCCTCGCGAGCCGGCAACACCTCGCCGAGATCGATGCCCTGCGCGATGTAATAGGCGGTCAGCCGCTCCATGGCGCCGTGCAGATAGATTGGCTGCGCATAACCGGCGGCGCGCAGCAGCGCGATCACCCGCTGCGCCTTGCCCAGCGCATAGGCGCCGACGAGGTGCGCCCGCTCCGGGAACAGCGCCAGTGAATCCATCAGCTTGCCGATCTCCGCCATCGGCTCGGGATGGCGGAATACCGGCAGGCCGAAGGTCGCCTCGGAGATGAAGACGGTGCACGGGATCGGCTCGAACGGCGTGCAGGTCGGGTCGGTGCCGGGCTTGTAGTCGCCGGACGCGACGATACGGCAGCCCTTGCACTCCACCGCGATCTGCGCCGAGCCGAGTATGTGCCCGGCCGGATGCAGCGTGACATCGACCCCGTCGATATGGATGGTCTCGCCATAGGCGGCGACCTGGGTTTTTCCCGCGAAATCCTGGCCATAGCGGATCGCCATGATGTCGAGCGTCTCGCGCGTCGCCAGCACCGCGCCATGGCCGGCGCGGGCGTGATCGGAATGGCCGTGGGTGATGATGGCGCGCTTCACCGGCCGGTGCGGATCGACATGAAAGTCGCCGGCCGGCGAATAAAGTCCCTCGGGCGTTGGCAGCAGCAGGTCTTCCGGGCGCATTGCGGAGAAGATATAGGGCGGCCAACGGATTGCGCGAGTTCCCAATGAGCAATGGCCCCTTGCATGTGTCTTCCGGCGATCCGGTGGTCGACCGCCGCCTCGAATGGGCGCGGGCGTTGATCGAGGAGGGCAATGCCGCGGATGCGGCGCACTTGCTGCTGGAGGTGACCGCGCGCGCCCCGGAATTCCTGCCACTGTGGTTCCTGCTTGCCGAGGCGCGCGAGAAGGCCGGCGACCCGGTCGGCGCCGCCGGCGCCTATGTCCGTGCGCTGCGCGCCGACCCCGCCGATCCGCTCGGCGCCGGGGTGCGGCTCGCCCGGCTCGGCGGCAATCGGGTCGAGGCGAAGATGAGCGAAGCCTATGTGCGCACGCTGTTCGACCAATATGCCGGCCGCTTCGACGAAGCGTTGGCGCGGCTGGATTATCGCGGTCCGGAGCTGATCCATGACGCGCTGGAGGCGGCGTGCGTCACGCTCGGCCGGCCTTTCGCCTTCGGCCGCGCGCTCGATCTCGGCTGCGGCACCGGGCTTGTCGGCGAGCGGCTTGCCGGCAAGGTTGGCAGGCTCGAAGGCGTCGATCTCTCGCCGAACATGATCGAGCAGGCCCGGCATCGCGGCGGCTATGACGCGCTCGAAGTCGGCGACATGCTGTCCTTCGTCGAACAGCAGGTGGCGGACACCGCCGAACTGATCTTCGCCGGCGACGCCTTCTGCTATCTCGACGACCTGGCGCCGATCTTCCATGAGAGTGCCCGGGCTCTGCAATCCGGCGGGCTGTTGGCCTTCACCGTCGAGACCCATGAAGGCGAGGGCGTCATCCTGCGCGACACGCTGCGCTATGCCCATGCCGAGGGCTATGTCCGCGAGAGGCTGGCGGAGGCCGGGGTAACGCTGGTCTCCAGCGAGCACGCCTCGACCCGCAAGGAAGGCACCGTGCCGGTGCCCGGACTGGTCGTGGTGGCGGTGAAGCGCTATTAGCACTTCCCAAACGACGTCATCCTGAGGTGCCGCGCAGCGGCCTCGAAGGATATCCGTCCCCGATGAACGCCATCTGCTTCAGCATCCTTCGAGGCTCGCTTACGCTCGCACCTCAGGATGACGTTGATCTTCAAAGTCGTGAATTTCCAGCGAGCCTCGAAGGATGCACGCACAAGCACTATCTTTCCCGCCGTGCCCCGCTCGCTCGCGATACCGACGCCGGACGAACTCCCCGACCGCTTCCGGCGCTGGTTCGCCTCGCGCGGGTGGGAGCCGCGTGCGCATCAGCTGGAACTGCTGGCCCTCGCCCGCGAGGGGCGTTCGGTGCTGCTCATCGCCCCGACCGGCGCCGGCAAGACATTGGCCGGCTTCCTGCCGACCCTGGTCGAACTCTCCGGCAACCGCAACGCGCCGCGCGGCCTGCACACGCTCTATATCTCGCCCTTGAAGGCGCTCGCCGTCGATGTCGCCCGCAATCTGGAGCGGCCGGCCGCCGAGATGGAATTGCCGGTGCGCATCGAGACCCGGACCGGCGACACCCCGGCCTCGCGCCGCCAGCGCCAGCGTCGCGACCCGCCGGACATATTGCTGACCACGCCGGAGCAGATCGCGCTGCTGCTGGCCTCCGCCGATGCGCCGCATCTGTTCAAGAACCTGCGCCGCATCGTGCTGGACGAACTGCACGCGCTGGCCGGCTCCAAGCGCGGCGACCTGCTCTCGCTCGGCCTTGCCCGGCTGCGCGCTCTGGCGCCCGAAGTGCAGACCGTCGGGCTTTCCGCCACGGTCGCCGATCCCGATACGCTGCGCCGCTGGCTGGTGCCGCAGACCGCCGCGAATGAGATGGGGGACCTTGTCATCGCCGAGGCCGGCGCCGCGCCGGACCTGTCAATGCTCGATACCGCGCGGCATCTGCCCTGGGCCGGGCACAGCGCGGTGCATGCGCTGCGCGAGGTCTATCAGCTCATCAAGGCGCACAAGACGACGCTGGTCTTCGTCAATACCCGCATGCAGGCCGAGCTGCTGTTCCAGGAGCTGTGGCACATCAATGACGACAATCTCCCGATCGCGCTCCATCACGGCTCGCTCGACGTCGCCCAGCGCCGGCGGGTGGAGGCGGCGATGGCGGATGGCGTGCTCAAGGCGGTGGTCTGCACCTCCTCGCTCGATCTCGGTATTGATTGGGGCGATGTCGATCTGGTGGTGAATGTGGGCGCGCCCAAGGGCTCGTCCCGCCTGATGCAGCGCATCGGCCGCGCCAATCACCGGCTCGACGAACCGAGCCAGGCCGTGCTGGTGCCGGCCAATCGCTTCGAGGTGCTTGAATGCCGCGCGGCCATGGAGGCTGTGCGCAACGGCGAACAGGATTCGGCCGTGATCCGTTCCGGCGGGCTCGATGTGCTGGCCCAGCACGTGCTCGGCATGGCCTGCGGCGCGCCGTTCGATGCGCTTGAGCTCTATAACGAGGTCGTCTCCGCCGAGCCTTATGCCGATCTCGATTGGGAGAGCTTCGAGCAGGTGATCGATTTCGTCGCCACCGGCGGCTATGCGCTGCGCGCCTATGAGCGCTTCGCCCGTATCCGCCGCACCAAGGATGGCCGCTGGCGCGTCGCCAATCCCATGGTGGCGCAGCAATACCGGCTGAATGTCGGCACCATCGTCGAGGCGACCATGCTGAAGGTCCGGCTCGCCAAGCCGAAATCCCGCTTTGGCGGGCGGGTGCTGGGAGAGGTGGAGGAGTATTTCGTCGAGACCATGAGCCCCGGCGACACCTTCGTCTTCGCCGGCGAGGTGCTGGAGTATCAGGCCATCATCGGCGAGGAGGTCTATGTCCAGCGCTCCTCCTCGAAGGACCCGCGCGTGCCGTCTTACGAGGGCGGCAAGTTTCCGCTCTCCACCTTCCTGGCCTCGCGCGTGCGCGCCATGCTGGCGACCCCGGAGCGCTGGAGCGCCCTGCCGGACCAGGTGCACGAATGGCTCGCCTATCAGCAGGAGCGCTCGCGCCTGCCGGGCCGCGAGGATCTGCTGGTCGAGACCTTTCCACGCGGCTCGCGGCATTATCTCGTCGCCTATCCGTTCGAGGGCAGGCTCGCCCACCAGACGCTCGGCATGCTGCTGACACGGCGGCTGGAGCGCGCCAAGCTGCGCCCGCTCGGCTTTGTCGCCAATGATTACGCCCTCGCTGTCTATGGCATGTCCGATCTGTCGATCGCCGTCCAACAGGGCCGGCTCGATCTCGACGCGCTGCTCGACGCCGACATGCTGGGCGACGACCTTGAGGAATGGCTGGCGGAATCCTCGCTGATGAAGCGCACCTTCCGGCAATGCGCGGTCATTGCCGGCCTCATCGAGCGGCGTTTTCCCGGCAAGGAGAAGAACAGCCGGCAGGTCACCATGTCGACCGACCTGATCTATGACGTGCTGCGCTCGCACGAGCCGCAGCATCTGCTGCTGCGCGCCGCCCGCTCCGACGCCGCCACCGGCCTGCTGGACATTCGCCGTCTCTCCGACATGCTGGCGCGCATTAAGGGGCGGATCGACCATGTGATTCTCGATCACGTCTCGCCGCTTGCCGTGCCGGTCATGCTTGAGATCGGCCGCGAGATGATCCATGGCGAGGCGGCGGATGCCTTGCTGGCGGAGGCCGAGGCGGAGCTGGTCAGGGAGGCGATGAGTGCTGGACGGCCACTACAATGAGCTTGGCGGCGAGGCAGAGGAGCGGACCGACGAGATCGACCTCGCCGGCGCGCGCCTCGTGCTCGATCCGGCCGGCGCGCTGTTCTGGCCCGATGAGCGCATCCTCATTGTCGCCGACCTGCATCTGGAGAAGGGTTCGGCCTTTGCCGAGCGCGGCGTGCCGCTGCCGCCCTACGACACCCGCGCCACGCTGACGCTGCTCGCCACCATCATCGCGCGCTGGCGCCCGCGCGCGCTCATTGCGCTCGGCGACAGCCTGCATGATCGCCGGGCCGCGCATCGCTTGGGCGCGGTCGAGCGGGAGGCGTTGGCCGATCTGGGCCGCGGCCGCGACATCATCTGGATCGCCGGCAATCATGATCCGGAGCCGGTGCCGCAACTCGGCGGCGTCCATGCCGATGAACTGACCATCGGGCCGCTGACCTTCCGCCACGAGCCGGTGGCCGGCGCGGCTGCGGGGGAAGTGGCGGGACATTTCCATCCCGTCGCCCGCATCGTGCGGCGCGGGCGCGGCATCCGCCGGCGCTGCTTCGCCGCGGACGCGACGCGCCTGGTGCTGCCGGCGCTCGGCGCCTATGCGGGCGGGCTCAATGTGCGCGATCCCGCGCTCGAAGCGCTGTTCACTGGTGCATATGCCGCGCATCTGGTCGGCGGCGCGCGGACCTATCGCATCGCCCACCACGCCTGCCTGGCCGATCGGGGTTGAGGTTGTCACGCGCTTCACAATCCGTCATGGCCGGCCTCGTGCCGGCCATCTCGATTCCGGATGCGCTGTCGGGAATCGAGATCCTCGGCACAAGGCCGAGGATGACGTTGCTATGGAATCGAGCGACGTTCTGATTAAACCCGCGACGCGGTCTTCTTCTTCGTCACCGGCACTTCGGTGCGGTCCCAGTCCGGGCTGGAAAGCGCGACATTGGCCTTGTCGTCGGTCAGTACCGCGCTCCAGGTCTGCACCGCGAAACGCAGCGTGATGAGTTGCTGCTGGTCGAGCCGGCTCGCCACCTCGTCGCGCTTGCGGCCGGCCTCCTGGTCGCCCTGCGCCGCGGCGAGCGAGAACCATTTCCAGCTCTCGCCGAGATCCTGCTTCACTCCGAGCCCGCGGGTATAGAGCACACCGAGATTATACTGGCTGTCGCGCACCCCGCGCTCGGCCGCCTTGCGGAACCACATCACCGCCTGGGTGTAGTCCGGCTGGCCGTCGACGCCCTCGGCGAGCAGCACGGCGAAATTGTGCATCGCCCGGACATTGCCGGCCTGCGCGGCGCTCGCATAGAGGTTGCGGGCGCGGGCGACATCGCGGCTGAGGCCCTCCGAGCCCTTCTCCAGCAGCACGCCGAGCCGGTAGGCCGCCGGGATCGAGCCGCGGGAGACGGCGAAGGCGAACCAGTCGGCAGCGCGGGCGGCGTTGGGGCCGACGCCGCGGCCTTCCGCGAAGCGGGCGCCGACCTCATAGGCGGCGGCCGGGTCGCCGGCCAGCGCGGCCGCGCGCAGCGCCGGCCCGCCAATGACGACCGGCAGATCCCCGGTCGGCGCGGCACCCGTCGGCTTGCCGAGCGACGAGGAGGGCGAAGCGCCGGGCGCCGGGGTCGGCAGCGGCGTGCCGACCGAGCCGGTGATGTCGGACGGATTCGGCGCACTGGGTGCCGCCGGGGCGGCGCCGAAGGTGGTTTCCCCGCCGACGACGCCGGAGGACGGCAGCGTGTCGGCGAACGGCACCTGCGCGGTGGAGCTCGCCGGGGGCGATGCGGTGATGGTGAGGCTGGGCTGCACCGGCGCGGCGGGCGTCGCCGCGGGCACGGGCTTCAAGCTGTCCTGGGCCGGCTGGGCGGCGCCGAGTTGCACCTCATGCAGCGTACCGGCGAGATGCCAGGCGCCGAACGCCAGCGCCGAGCCGCTCACCGCGACCAGCAGCGGCAGGCGGGCGCGCGAGAGCAGGCGCGACAGGCGGGAGGGGCCGGCATCTTTCGGTGCGCTGTCGTCCGCCTTGGGCTTGGTGGCGCTGGCGGATTGCGCGGCGCGGCGTGCGGCGGCGATGAAGTCGGCACGGCTCGGCGCCGGCTGTGCGTCTTCGCTGGCCGGGCGGCCGATGAGATCGTCCACCGTGGCTTCCGACTGGGCGATGCGTGCCGCCGTTGCCGCCGCGCGCTGGCGCGGCAGGCCGGAGCCGGGCTCCAGCGGGAAATCGTCCGGGAAGGCCGGCTCTTCATTGTCTTCCGCCGGCATCACCACCGGGGGCACCATGCCGGGCGGCACGGCCGGGTGGCGCAGCGGCGCGGTGGCCGCCACGGATGCGGGAGGCGACACGACCTGCGGGCGCGGCGCCGGCTCGACCGGTGCCGGCGTCTCGAACATGGGCTGCGGTTCGGCCGGCGTCGCGGGTACGGTGTCCAGCGAGGCGATGCGCTCGACGACACGCCCCAGCGTCTCGTGCACGGCTTCCAGCGTGTCGTAGGTGCGCCGTTCGCTGTTCACCTGCCGCGTGCCGAGATCGGCAAGCTCGCGCTGGATCAGCGCCATGCCGTCATTGTTCGTGGTGGCGCCGGCATATTCGGCGGCGGCGCTGCGGGCGCTGTGCTCGGCCGCGGCGATGGCGCTGGCGCGCGCCTCCTCCATCTGCACGAACAGGTCGCTCAGCGCGCGCTCGATGCCCGTGAGTTGGTCGAAGCGGCTGTCATTGGCGTTGATCCGCTCGGCGATCGATGCGATTTGCCGGCCGAGCGCCTCCACCGAGCCGCCGAGCGCGGCATCCGGGCGCGACATGCGCTCGATGCGCTCCACCAGCCCATCGAACAGCGTGTCCATACCGTCGGGCGCGGCGCGCGCCGCGCCGGCCACCGCACCATGCAGTTCGTCGAGGCGGCGAACGATATCGTCGAACGGTGCCGGGTCGTTGCCGGTCGCCGCCGCATAGGTGTCGATGCGGGCCGCAAGCTGGTCGATGCGCCGGCCGAGCGCTTCCACCACTTCGTGGGCGAGCCGCTCGTCCGGATTGGCGAAGCGCTCGATCTTGCCGACCAGCAGCGCCACCTGCTCGGCGAGCATGCGGACGGAATCATTGGAGAGCGCGCGGCCGAGCAGGTCGCGGATCTCGGAGGTCTGTGCCTGCAGGCGGGCCACCGTGGCGCCGTCGACGGTCTTGGCACTGACGATGTCGAGCTTGCGGGAGAGTGCCTCGATCTCGCGCTCGAGCGCCTCGGAGTTCTCCGGCGGACGCAATTCCTCCATCACGTCGCGCAGCCCGGCAAGGGTACGGACGATCTCGGCATTGGCCTCGCCGGAGCCCTGGCGCTCGATGCGCTGGGCGATCAGCCCGACCGCGCGCTCCAGTTCCTCGACAGCGCGGCGCGGCGCCAGTTCGGCCAGCGAGCGCTTGATCTCCGCCACGTCGCCACGCAGCGCCCCCACCGCCTCGCCTTGCGGCGCGGTGCGGGTGAGTTCGTTCATCTGGTCGGCGATGATGTTGAGCTGGCGCTCCAGCCCGGACAGATCGACCTCGCGCACGACCGGAGCCGGCGGCGGCACCGGAGCCTGTGGCGCGGGGGGCGGCAGGGCAGCCTTGGCCTGGCCGGCGGCGTCGAGCAGGCGCTGGCGCGCGGCAATCTCGGCCACCGCCGCGTCGAGCGCGGCATTGCGGCCCGGCGCGGCTGGGGAAGGCTGGGGCGGCGCGCTACGGTCGAGCTTGCGATTCAGCGTGTCGACGGTGCGGGCGATCTCGCTCATGCGCCGTTCAAAGCTGTCGGCCGGCGGCGCCTCGGTAGCCTGGGTCTCCGTGCGCTTCTCGTCGATCCGCTTTTCGTCGCTACGCTTCTCTTGCGCCAGCGATTCCAGGCGCTCGTTCAGCCGGCGAATGGTCTCGTCGAGATGAGTGGCCGCGGCGGCGCTGCCCTTGTCCGGGTCCTGCAGCAGCTTCTCGACCCGGGCATTGAGCGCGTCGAGCGCGGAGACCAGGCCCTCGCCATGCGGCGAGGCGATGCGGCTGCCGCGGTGCGGTGTTGCCGGAGGCTCGGCCCGGGCCAGGCGGTCGATCTCGCCGGCAAGGTCGCTGACCCGTCGCTGCAGGTCGCCGACCGCGACGGTGCCGCCGCGCGCAGTTGACGCGGCGGGCGCGGGCAGGTCGGCGGTGCCGGCCAGCAGCTTCGCCTTCAGCCATTCGCCGAACGGCATGCCGGACCGTCGCGCGGCCTCGCGCAGGGCCGCCCAGGCTTCCGAGTCGATGTGCTCGGGATTGGTCGGGGCGCCTTGCCTCACCTTGAAATCTCCGTCGCGGTCGGCGCCCATGCCGGTCGCGAAAGACACCAAAACGGTGCGAATCGCCGGACGGAACGCGAAAGGCCGTGTTTCCGCGACTTTTCCGTTTCTTGGTAAATGGCGCGTTAACATTCTCGAAATCCATAGGCCCGCCCGATACCTGCGCGAGGTCGGCGGCGACCGTCCTGCCGGAGCGGCAGGAGACGGTGCGAGCGGCTTTCCCGGGAGGCGATTCGACCTTACGTCACCCTTTGTGTGCGTCGCGGCATCGCGATGGCGCGATGCGAGATGTTTAGAATCAAGGAGATAGGCGGCGTTTAACAGTAAGTTGCCCTAACGTAGGGTGCGACTTTCTCCCCTTGCGGCAACCCACCTGCAACACTCCGGTCACGTTCACCCGATGCCCGTAACCAGCCGGAGTTGCCGAAATGGATTTCACCCACGCTGTCGACACCGATCGCCGCACCGATACGCACTCCGCGGTCGTTGCCGACGCACAGATTTTCACCATCGGTGACCTCGCCCGTGAGTTCGGCGTCACCCTGCGCGCCCTGCGCTTCTATGAGGACAAGGGCCTTCTCGAGCCGCGTCGCGAGGGCCTTACCCGGCTCTACAGCGCCGCCGAGCGCTCCCGCCTCGCCATCATCCTCAAGGGCAAGAAGCTCGGCTTCACCCTCGCCGAGATCAAGAGCATGGTCGCGTTGCGCGAAGGCGGCCCGATGCCCGCCGGTGGCCTCGCTCTGACCGCCGAGAAGTGCGTCGAGCAGGTGGCGCTCCTCGAGCGTCAGCGCACCGACATCGACGAGGCGATCGGCGAGCTCCGCCAGATGATCGCCGCTTTCCCGACCCGTACCGCAGCCTGATACGGATCGACTTTCCTCCTCCACACGTGCCGTGCCGTTGACGTTTCAGCCCAGACGGCGTCCTCCCCCGAGGGCGCCGTTTCTTTTGAAGGTTCGGACCCCCTCTGTGGCCATGCCGCCGCGCCGGCGCGGATTCGCACCGGGTGGCATCCACTTTCGCCATAAAAGCGATACTGTCCGGCGCCATGAGCCCTGACATGACCGCCCCCCGCACCGTCGTCCACTATTTCTCCATCCATAGCCCCTGGGCCTTCCTCGGCTACGCGCCTTTCGCCGAGATGGTCCAGCGCCATGGCGTGAAGGTCGAGCATCGCCCGGTTCTGCTCCCCGAGCTGTTCTCGCAGACCGGCGGCCTGCCGCTGGCCCGCCGCCACCCGGCCCGCCAGCGCTACCGCATGACGGAGCTGAAACGCTGGCGCGACAAGCGCGGTGCCGATTTCCACCTCAAGCCCGCCTTCTGGCCCTATGAGCCGGCTTTGGCCGACCGTGCCATCATCGCCGCCATTGCTGCCGGGATCGATCCGGACCCGCTGATCCGCCGCTTGTTCGCTGGTGTCTGGCAGCAGCAGGAGAACATGGCGGATCCGGCAGCGCTGCTCGGCGTGCTGGCCGAACTCGGCATATCCGCCGATGTCCTGATCGAGGCCGCGGGCACCGCCATCGCCGGCACCTATGCGGCCAACCAGAACCGGGCGATCGAGGCCGACGTGTTCGGCTCGCCCTCCTATGTGCTCGACGGCGAGGTGTTCTGGGGGCAGGATCGGATCGATCTGCTCGACGATGCGTTGTCATCGGGTCGCGCCCCCTTCACCTCGGAGGCGTGAGGCGCGCTGCCGGGAGGAGGCTCTCATGTCGACGGTTCGCAGAACCCCGGGTGTGGCTGCCTTTGCGCTGCTCGCCACAATGGCGGCGTCCCCCGTCTTCGCCCAGCAATCGCCGGCAAAGCCCGCTGCGCCGGTCGATCCGCAGGCAAACTTCACCATGCTGCAGGTCGAGGGCGGGCTGATGAAGCTCGACACCCGCACCGGCAAGCTCAGCTTCTGCTCGACCCGCGCCGGCGGCTGGGCGTGCGAACTGGTGCCGGAAGAGCGCTCGGCCTATGAAGACGAGATCACCCGGCTGAATAACCGCATCGCCACGCTGGAACGCGGCAATGTACCGCCCGGCGTGCCGGACATCGCCAAACCGCCTTTGGCGGGCCCGCCCACCGCGGGCGCACCCGAGCCGAAGGCCGGCCAGGGCAGTGGCGAGACCGCGCAAAAGAAGCCCGATGCCGGCGATTCCACCGACGACGAGGATGTGCGCAGCCACGTGGACCGCGCCATGGACATGGCCGAGCACGTGTTCCGCCGCTTCTTCGAAATGGTGCAGCGGCTGAAGGGCGAGACCGAGAAGCTGTAGGAGCCGCTCCCTCCAAACCGTCATCCCGGCCGGAGCGCAGCGCCGGGATCGTAAGAAGGTGAAGAGCGTTTGCGCGATCCCGGATCAGCCTGCGGCCGTCCGGGATGACGGCATATGGAAAATGGCCTCAACAACCCGCTATGAAGCCGTGGATCCGCGCCAGCGCCTGATCCGCCAGCGTTCCCGGGAAGCCGATGAACACGTGTGCGCCGCCCGGATAGACGGCGAGTTCGGTCGCATTGCCGGCGGCGAGCCAGCGCGGCGCCATGAACAGCGTATCGTCGACGAGCGGATCGCGGGTGCCGACCGAGAACAGCGCCGGTGGCAGGCCCGTGAGGCCGGCATAGAGCGGCGAGATGTCCGGGCTGGCCAGCGAGGCGTCCGCCACCTCGGTCATCGCCCGCAGATAGTGGCCGACGAACACATTGATATCGCGGGTGTTCAGCACCAGCGGCTCGTCGCCCCAGGCGCGCGCGCTCGGCGTCAGAGCGAGGTCGTAGCAGCCGGCATGCAGGCTGGCGGCGCGGAACGGCATGATGGCGTGCTTGTCGCGCAGCCGCAGCAACGTCGCCACCGAGAGATTGGCGCCGGCCGATTCGCCGCCAATGGCATAGCGCTCGGTGCCGAAGCGGGTCGGGCCCTCGCGCAGCAGCCAAAGCGCCGCCGCCTCGCAATCGTCCGGCCCCTTCGGCCAGGGCTCCTCCGGCGCGAGCCTGTAGTCAACCGAGACCACGGCAAAGCCCGTGCGTTCGACGAAGCGATGGTTCAGCCCGTCATTCTCTCGTGCCGAGCCCAGCGTCCAGCCGCCGCCATGAAGGTGCAGATAGACGCCTTTCGGCTCCGGGGGCGACAGCACGCGCAGCGGTATGGGGCCGTGCGGGCCGTCGATCTCGATCGCCTGCGCATAGGGGCTTTCCGGCGCCAGCGGAAACGGGCCCTTGCCTTCCAGCCGCAGCTTGCGGAGCATCGCCATCGGGAACACCCAGCGGTCCGGCACCGCGCCGAGCGCCTTGACGATGCCGGCATTGATCGCGCGGGTCTCGGCGGAGATGGCCGCAGGGTAGAACACCGCGGGATCGAGCGTGAGCGCGCCGCGCGGCTCCGTGGCAGGCTGGATGACGGTAGAGAAGGTCGGCATTCAAGGCTCCGCTGGTTAAGGGCGGGTGTCCGGTGCTGGCTGCGTGGGCTGGATAGGCCTATCCAAGCCCGGAACGGCCTGCCCGTCCAGCCGTGACGGTGCGGAAAAGAGGTTGCGCATGGCACGTATCAACCGCTCTCAAGCTCGCGAGACCCGGATCACCCGCCGTGTCACCGCGACCTTCGAGGTCGCGACCTCTGGTGCCGGCTTCACCGAGCTCACCGGCGCGGTGGTGGATTTCCTCAAGGAGATCAGGGCTGGGGACGGCGAGGCGACGCTGTTCTGCCGGCACACCTCGGCCTCGCTGACCATCCAGGAGAATGCCGATCCGGACGTGCGCACCGATCTCCTCACCGCGCTTCGGCACCTCGCGCCGGAGGATTTCGGCTGGGTTCATGACCTTGAAGGCCCGGACGACATGCCGGCGCATGTGAAGACCATGCTGACGGGGGTGTCATTGGCCATCCCGGTGATCGCCGGGCGCATGACACTCGGCACGTGGCAGGGCATCTATCTCATCGAACACCGGACAAAGCCGCATGTTCGCCAATTGATTGTGGCCTTCGCCGGCAATGAAGGATAGGAAGCGCCGCCCCGCGCCTTGCGCGGCGGGCCTCGCACAACCATGATCGCCGCGCAGCGCACGTGCCGAGTGCGGCGCGGGTGGAAAGGGCCGGTGTCAGGTGGACACGAATATGAGTTTCCGGCTGGTGATCGCCGATGATCACCCGCTGTTCCGCGGTGCCCTTAGGGAAGCAGTGGCGCGGCAATTCCCCGCCGCCGAGCTCTTCGAGGCCGGGGGCTTCGACGATCTCCAGGCGCTGCTGGAGCGCGAGGCCGATATCGACCTCGTGCTGCTGGATCTCGCCATGCCCGGCGTGCGCGGCTTCTCCGGGCTGATGTATCTGCGCGCGCAATATCCCGGCGTGCCGGTGGTGGTGGTCTCGGCCCATGAGGAAGCGGCGACCATCCGCCATTGCATGGATTTCGGCGCCTCCGGTTTCATCCCCAAGACCAGCGCGGCGGACACGATGCGCGGCGCGCTTGCCGCCGTGCTGGAGGGCCGCACCTGGACGCCGCCTGATGTCGATCTCGACGCCGGCGTTGACAAGGAGACGAAGGCGCTGGCCGGCCGGCTGGCGACGCTCACGCCGCAGCAGGTGCGGGTGCTGATGATGCTGTCGGAAGGCCTGCTCAACAAGCAGATCGCCTATGAGCTCGGGGTTTCCGAGGCGACGGTGAAGGCGCACGTCTCGGCGATCCTGCAGAAGCTCGGCGTCGAGAGCCGCACCCAGGCGGTGATCGCCGCCGCCAAGATCGAAGGCGGCCAGTGGGCGCCGGCGGCGGGGTGAAGAGGCTGTTTGCCGACTGGAAATTGCCAACGTCAGCCTGAGGTGCGAGCGCAGCGAGCCTCGAAGGCTGAAGCGGGGCGACGGTCATCCTTCGCGAACATCCGTCGAGGCTTGGGCTATGCCCAAGCACCTCAGGATGACGTGGTCTAAACCGGCACTCGGCGCGTCTCACGCCTTCTTGGCGAGGATGTCCCGGATCTCGGTCAGCAGCACCTCCTCCTTGGTCGGCGCCGCCGGCGCGGCTGCCGCCTCGGCGGCCTTGCGGCGCAGCCGGTTGATGCCCTTCACCACCAGGAACAGGATCCAGGCGATGATGAGGAAGTTGATCACCACGGTGATGAAGCTGCCATAGGCGAACACCGCGCCCTGCTTGCGCGCTTCGGCCAGCGAGCCTGCGGTGACGCTCGGCGACAGGCCGAGGAAGTAATTGGAAAAGTCCAGCCCGCCAAGCAGCGCGCCGACGATCGGCATGAACAGGTCGGAGACGATGGATTCGACGATGCGCCCGAAGGCGGCACCGATGATGACGCCGATGGCGAGATCGACGACATTTCCCTTCACCGCGAACTCGCGGAACTCCTTCAGCATGCGGCACCCCCAAGATTGAAGCCGGCGTCACGACATCACTGCCCTCGCACCCATTGCAGGGCGCGAAGGATAAGTCTGCTTCCGGCCGATTGCGGCTTCAAGCCGATTTTGCCATCGCGTTCTTGATGATACCGACAATCGCCAGCAGCACCGCGCCGCCGACGCCGCCGCCCGCGACCTGCTGTATGATCGAACCGATGTCGAGCCCGCCGCCGCTGGCCGCGCCGGCGCCGAGGACCGCGGACAGTATCTGCCCGCCGATGCCGCCGCCGACAATGCCAGCCACCGAGTTCCACAACGTGCCGAGATCGATATTCTTCGATGCTGCGCCGGCAAGGTTGCCGCCGACCGCGCCCGAAATAAGCTCGATGACAAGTTTAATAAGAGCCGGATCCATGCGCTTTTCCCTGGAATGCCAGCGCCGCTTGTCGGCGCACTGCGTAAAATAGCATAAGAGTAGGGCACTTGCCTGAAATACCAGCAGGCGAATACTAGGAGTCCCCATGCTTCAGGGCTGGGTCATCATTGCCGTCGCGCTCACCTACATCGGCCTGTTGTTCGCCGTGGCGAGCCTTGGCGACCAATGGCGCCCGCGCGCGGCGAAGGGCCGTGGCCGGCCCTACATCTATGCGCTGTCGCTCGCGGTCTATTGCACCTCCTGGACTTTCTTCGGCTCGGTCGGCCTTGCCACTACGCAGGGACTGAACTTCCTCGCCATCTATATTGGCCCGGTGATCGTCTTCACTCTGGCAACGCCGTTCCTGCTGCGCATCATCCGTCTCGCCAAGGCGCAGAACATCACCTCGATTGCCGATTTCATCGCTGCGCGCTACGGCAAGAGCCAGGGCGTCGCCGCGCTGGTGGCGGGCGTCGCCATTATCGGCGCGCTGCCGTACATCGCGCTCCAGCTGAAGGCGGTCTCCGCGTCGCTGCTGGCGTTGCTCGGCGACTTCGAAGGGCTCGGGCTCAGCTATCCCGTGGTCGGCGACCTTGCGCTGTTCGTGGCGGTGGCGATGGCGGCGTTCGCGGTGCTGTTCGGCACCCGCCACATCGACGCCACCGAGCATCAGGAAGGGCTGATGCTGGCGATCGCGACCGAATCCATCGTCAAGCTGGTCGCCTTCCTCGCCGTCGGGCTGTTCGTCACCTTCGTGATGTTCTCGGGCCCCGCCGACCTGTTCGCGCAGGCTGACGCGCGCGGCGTGCTCCCGGTGCTGACCGACGGCTTCTCGCCGGCAAACTGGGTGACGATGACGGTGCTGTCCTCGCTCGCCATCCTGATGCTGCCGCGCCAGTTCCATGTCGCCGTGGTGGAGAACACCTCCGAGCAGGAATTGCGCACCGCGCGCTGGCTGTTTCCGCTCTATCTGGTGCTCATCAACCTGTTCGTGGTGCCGATCGCCATGGCCGGGATGATTTCGTTCCCGCCCGGCTTCATCGACGGCGACATGTTTGTGCTCGCTCTGCCGCTCTCGGCGGGCGCCCGGGTGTTCGCGCTGCTCGCCTTTGTCGGCGGGCTTTCCGCGGCCACCGCCATGGTGATCGTCGAGACCGTGGCGCTCGCCGTCATGGTCTCCAACGATCTGATCATGCCGCTGATGGTGCGAAGCCGCCGCAGCCGCGCCGCCGTGCCGGACAGCGGCCAGCCGGATCTCGGCCAGGGACCGGACGGCGGCGGCGACATGGGCACCGTGCTGCTCACCGTGCGCCGGCTCGCCATCTTCGTCATCCTGCTGCTGGCCTATCTCTATTACCGTATCACCGGCGAGGCGCAGCTTGCGCAGATCGGCCTGCTGTCCTTCGCCGCCGTGGCGCAGTTCGGCCCGGCCTTTCTCATCGGCCTGATGTGGCGGCGCGCCACCGCGCTCGGCGCCATTGCCGGCATTGCCGCCGGTGTCGTGCTCTGGGCCTACACGCTGCTGCTGCCCAGCCTCGCCGATTCCGCCCAGTTCGGCTCCGCCTTCCTGGCGCAAGGCCCGTTCGGGTTCGAATTGCTGCGGCCGCAGGCGCTGTTCGGCCTGCATGCCGCCCCGCTCACCCATGGCGTGATCTGGAGCCTCGGCGTCAATCTCATCGGCCTCGTCGTCGTCTCGCTCTTGACGCAGCCGGCGCCGATCGAGCGCCTGCAGGCAAGCGTCTTCGTCGAGGCCGACCGCGCGCCGTCGGCGCCGAGCTTCCGGCTGTGGCGCTCGCCGGTGACGGTGGAGGAACTGATCGGCACCGTCTCGCGCTATCTCGGCGAGGAGCGCACCCGCGCCTCGTTCGAGAGTGTCTCGGCGATGCGCGGCGTCTCGCTGGAGCCGGGCCGCGAGGCCGACTTCCAGCTCATCCGCTATGCCGAGCATCTGCTCGCCTCGGCCATCGGTGCCGCCTCCTCGCGCCTGGTGCTGTCGCTGCTGCTGAGGAAGCGCACCGTCTCCACCAAGGCGGCGCTGAAGCTGCTCGACGATGCCTCTGCCGCCATCCAGTACAATCGCGAGATATTGCAGACCGCGCTCGACCATGTGCGCCAGGGCATTGCGGTGTTCGACCGCGACCTGCGCCTGGTGTGCTGGAACCGCCAGTTCGGCGACATGCTGGACCTGCCGCCGGAGATCGTGCGCATCGGCATCGGCATCGACGACATATTGCGCTTCAATGCGCGCGCCGGCCTGTTCGGGCCGGGCATGGTCGAGGAGATCGTGCGCGAGCGGCTCGGGCGCTACTCCCAGCGCAACGCCACCTTCCTGGAGCGGCTCGCCCCGCGCGGCGTGGTCATGGAAGTCCGGGTGAACGCCATGCCGGACCATGGCGCGGTGGTCACCTTCACCGACATTACCCCGACGGTGGAGGCCGCCGAGGCGCTGGAGCGCGCCAACGAGACGCTGGAGAAACGGGTGCGCGAGCGCACAAAGGCGCTGGAACACCTCAACGCCCAGCTCGCTCTGGCGAAGTCCGAGGCCGAGGAAGCCAATATCTCCAAGACCCGCTTCCTCGCCGCGGCGAGCCACGACATCCTGCAGCCGCTCAATGCCGCCCGGCTCTACGCCACCAGCCTGGTCGAGCGCGCCGCGGAGGGCGAACCGGGCCGCCTCGCCGAGAATGTCGATGCCTCGCTGGAGGCGGTGGAGGAGATCCTTGCCGCCCTGCTCGACATCTCCCGGCTCGATGCCGGCGCCATGAAGCCGGAGGTGGCGCCGTTCCGCATCGACGACATCTTCCGCCAGCTCGAACTGGAATTCGCGCCACTGGCGCGTGAGAGAGGTCTCGACCTCACCTTCGTCACCTGCTCGGCCTCGGTGCGCTCCGACCGTCGGCTGTTGCGCCGGCTGCTGCAGAACCTCGTCTCAAACGCCATCAAATACACCCCCAAGGGCCGCGTGCTGGTGGGTGCGCGGCATCGGCGCGGCAAGCTGCGCATCGAGGTGCTGGATACCGGCCCGGGCATACCGCAGGGCAAGCAGAAGCTGGTGTTCAAGGAGTTCCAGCGGCTCGACCAGGGCGCCAAGGCGGCACGGGGATTGGGATTAGGGCTCTCCATCGTCGAGCGGCTTGCCCGTGTGCTCGACCATCCGGTCGATCTCTCCTCGACCCCACCCAATGGCAGCCGCTTCGCTGTGGAGGTGCCGCTTGCCCCCGCCGTGCCGGTGCAGATCCGGCCGATGGCGCCGTCCTTCGCGCCCTCCGCCGCGCTCGACGGGCTTACCGTGCTGTGCATCGACAATGACCCGACAATTCTCGACGGCATGGAGACGCTGCTCACTGGCTGGGGCTGCCGGGTGGTGAAGGCGCCGGGCGCGGCGAGCGCACTCGGCACCTTGCGCGAGGCCAGGCTTGCCCCCGACGTGCTGCTGATCGACTACCATCTCGACGAGGGCGACGGCATCGAGGCGGCACGGAACCTGCGCTGGAAGCTCGGCCGCACGCTGCCCGCCGTGCTCATCACCGCCGACCGCTCCAAGACCGTGCGCGACGCCGCCCGCACGACCGGCATGGAAGTGCTGAACAAGCCGGTGCGCCCGGCGGCGCTGCGCGCCTTGCTGGCGCAATGGCGGGTGGCGCGGACGGCGGCGGAGTAGGCGGGCCGCGCCCTGCTGCAGCATCCTTCGAGGCTCGCTCTGCTCGCACCTCAGGATGACGTGGTCTTTAGAAGCAACCTCATCCTGAGGTGCCCGGCGCCAGCCGGGCCTCGAAGGATGCTGAAGTCGGACGCCGCTCCCCGGACATCGCTCGGGGCTTGGCCACAAAGATGAACGCTGCCTGAAGCTGGCATTCACGATGGATTCCCGCTGGCGCTCCTAAAACCACAACACACCGCCGGTGACCCGGCATTGACCCACCGATCATCAAGCCTAGGGGGGCTACCATGATCACTCACGTTATCGCTGAAACAGCGATGGAGACCGCCCGCGGCCGCACCCGCACCGGCTATGCCGAGGATTTCATCACCCGCTTCTGGGTGTGGAGCTACCGCGCCTATGTGCGCGCCCGCAGTCGCCGCGAATTGCGCGCCCTGCCGGACGAGTTGCTGCACGACATGGGCCTCACCACCGCGGACGTCGAGCGCGAAGCCTCGAAGCCGTTCTGGCGCTGAGGAGATCGGCGGTCGATCCTTGCGGAGGATCTGCCGCCGATCTTGCTGGGCCGACATCTGCGCAAGACAAATCCATTGATGGCCGGGTTCGCCCCGGCTGTTGCCGTTTGCGGGTGGCGGCGGCGTCGCTCTTGCATCCATAAGTGTCACCGATTGGCGCCATGATGCCTTTTGATGAAATTCCGCCGTCTTCGCCGCTATGCTGACCGCCTCCCGCTCATGACCTGAGAATCCCATGCTCGCCGAACCCGCGCGTTTTGTTCCGCCGACCTCGCTGCTCGATCACGTGCGTCCCGCTGCGCTCGCCTTGCCCGAGAGCGGCATTGTCGAGGTGATGAATTACGGGCGCGAACGGCCGGGCATGATCCCGCTCTGGGCCGGCGAGGGCGACCTGCCGACGCCATCCTTCATCGCCGAGGCTGCCACCCGTTCATTGGCGGCCGGCGAGACCTTCTACACCTGGCAGCGCGGCATCCCAGAGCTGCGCTCCGCCATCGCCCGCTATATGGCCGGGCTCTACGGCGTGCCCGAGGATCCCGAGCGCTATTTCGTCACCGGCTCCGGCATGCAGGCGATCCAGATCGCCATGGCGCTGACGCTGTCCGCCGGCGACGAGGTGCTCATCCCCTCGCCGGTATGGCCAAACGCGGCGGCTGCGGCCGACGTGATCGGCGCCCATCCGGTCTATGTGCCACTCAGCTTCGACGACGTGCACGGCTTCTCGCTGGAGCTCGACCGGCTGGAAGCCGCGGTCACGCCGCGCACCCGGGTGATCTTCATCAATTCGCCGGCCAACCCGACCGGCTTCGTCGCATCGCACGAGGTGCTGAGGGGCGTGCTCGACATCGCACGCCGCCACGGCCTCTGGATCATCGCCGACGAGATCTATGGCCGCTTCTATTACGAGGCCGGGCTGGCGCCGTCGTTCCATGATGTGATGGTGCCTGACGACCGCATCCTGTTCGTGCAGACCTTCTCCAAGAACTGGGCGATGACCGGCTGGCGCATGGGCTGGATCGAGGCCGATCCTTCGCTCGGCGCCGTGCTGGAGAATTTGATCCAGTATTCCACCTCCGGTGTCGCCGCGTTCATGCAGCGTGCCGGCGTGGCGGCGCTGGAGCGCGGCGAGAGCTTCGTCACCCACCAGATCGAGCGGGCGCGGCGCGGCCGTGACATCGTCGCCGATGCCATCCTGCCGACCAACCGGGTGCATCTGGTGAAACCGCCGGGGGCGTTCTACCTGTTCTTCGGTGTCGAGGGCGAAACCGACATGCGCGCCCTCGCCTTGAGGCTGGTCGACGAGGCCAATATCGGCCTCGCGCCCGGCACCGCGTTTGGCCCGGGCGGCGAGAAATATATCCGCATGTGCTTCGCCCGTGGCGAGGCGCAACTCACCGAGGCCGCCGACCGCCTGGCGCGCTGGCTGCGCAAATAACAGCAGCGTATGCCCCGTGCTGAGCGCATGAAAGCGCCGGATGCTATGCATGCATTCGGTTTGACCCAGCGAGATGTCGGGTGCATTCAGGGCTCCTAGCCCCGCCCGAGCCCATGCCGCTTTTGTCCGTCAGCAAGCCCGATCTGTCGCGCCGTGCCCTGCTTCGTCTCGGCGTGACGCTGCTGTTTGCCGCCACGGGCGGCTCGCTCTTCGCCTGGTCCGGCATGCCCGCGGGCTGGCTGTCCGGTGCCCTGGTGTTCACCGCAATCGCGGCATTGGCTGGCGTGAATGTCGGCGTCGCCGGATGGCTGCGCCAGCCGACCTTTGTCGTGCTCGGTACCTCCATGGGCTCGGCGATGTCGCCGGACACGTTGCAGGGCATCACTACCTGGCCGGTCACCATGCTGGCGCTGCTGCTCTCGGTGCCGGTGATGATGACGGCGGTCGTCGTCTATCTCGAGAAGGTCGCCGGCTGGGACCGGCGCAGCGCCTTCTTCGCCGCCGTACCAGGGGCGCTCTCCGCGGTGCTGGCCATGGCGGAATCCGTGGGCGCCGACACGCGCCGCGTGGTGTTCGGCCAATCCTTGCGGCTGTTTGCGCTGGTGGCCCTGCTGCCATTGGCGCTCGGCGGGTTCGGCCATCAGACGGCAGCAGCGATGCCGGTCGCCGCCGCGGCGCCGGATGCCGCCAGTTTCATGACGTCGATGCTGGTCGGCATCACCGGCGCCTGCCTGTTCGAGCGCTTGAAGTTCCCGGGCGACGCCATTGTTGGCGCCATGCTGGCGAGCGGCGTGGCGCATGGTTCCGGCCTGATCGAAGGCCGGCTGCCGGACATGTTCCTGATTGTCGGCTTCATCGTGCTCGGCGCCAATACCGGCAGCCGCTTCGCCGGCACGCCGCTGGAGACGCTCAAGCGCTTCTTCGTCGATGCCCTGATGGCGCTCATCATCGCCACCGCGGTGACCGCCTCCTTCGCCGTCCTTGCCGCCTGGCTGTCCGGCGAATCCCATGTGAAGGTGATGGTCGCCTATGTGCCGGGCGCGGTGGAGGCGATGACCATCATGGCCTTCGTGCTCGGGCTCGATCCGGCCTTCGTGGTGGCGCACCACCTCGCCCGCTTCCTCGGTATCTCGCTGGCGATCCCGCTGATCACGCGGCTGTTCTTCCCACCGGCCGCGGTGCCGTCGGAGAGCGTCGATCCCGATCCGACCGACACGAAGGATTAGCCATTTCCCCAAAGTACACCGAGATCCCCGGCCTTGTGCCGGGGATCTCGATTCCCGACGGTGCATCGGAGGCCGAGATGGCCGGGACAAGCCCGGCCATGACGTGGTTCTTGGTGGAAGCCTCGACTACTCCGCCGCTTCGGCTTGCGGGACGAAATCCAGCCCGAGCCGCGTCCACACATCCGCCAGTGCCTGCGCGAGGTGCGCCACCAGCGCGTCGTCATGGAACGGGCCGGGGGTGATACGCAGCCGTTCGGTGCCGCGCGGCACGGTCGGATAATTGATCGGCTGGATATAGATGCCGTGATCGGCGAGCAGCATGTCGCTCGCCGCCTTGCAGGCTTCGGCATCGCCCACCATCACCGGCACGATGTGGGTGTCGGTGATGAGCTGCGGCAGGCCGGCGGCCTCGAATGCCCGCTTCACCTTGGCGACCTGCGCCTGCTGGCGCTCGCGCTCGGCGGATGAGGCCTTGAGGTGCCGCACCGAGGCGGTGGCCGCGCTCGCGATCGCCGGCGGCAAAGCCGTGGTGAAGATGAAGCCCGGCGCATAGGAGCGCACCGCGTCCATCACCGCCCGCTTTCCGGTGAGGTAGCCGCCGACCACGCCGAACGCCTTGCCGAGCGTGCCCTCGATGACGTCCACCCGGTGCATGACGCCGTCGCGCTCGGCGATGCCGGCGCCGCGCGGGCCGTACATGCCCACCGCGTGGACCTCGTCGAGATAGGTCATGGCGCCGTACTTCTCGGCGAGATCGCAAATGTCGGCGATGGGGGCGACGTCGCCATCCATCGAATAGACGCTCTCGAACACCACGAGCTTCGGCCGGTCGCCGGCGGCGCGCAGCAGCTCCTCGAGATGGACGAGGTCGTTATGGCGGAAGATCGCCTTGTCGCGGCCGGCGCGGCGCACGCCCTCGATCATCGAATTGTGGTTCAGCGCATCGGACAGCACCACGCAATCCGGGATCAGGCGCGCCAGCGTGGCGATGCCGGTCTCGTTGGAGACATAGCCGGAGGTGAAGACCAGGCCGGCTTCCTTGCCGTGCAAATCGGCAAGCTCGCGCTCCAGTTCGACGATGGCGTGGCTGTTGCCGGAGATGTTGCGGGTGCCGCCGGCGCCGGCGCCGGCCGCACGCGCGGTGGCGCACATCGCCTCGACCACGGTGTCGTGGCAGCCCATGCCGAGATAATCGTTCGAGCACCAGATGACGATCTCGCGCGGCCCCTGCGGCGAATGCCAGGTGGCGCGCGGAAAGCGCTGCGTGTCGCGCTCGATCTCGGCGAAGGTGCGGTAGCGCCGCTCGGCCTGGAGCGCTGCGACCGCGCCCGCGAAGATGCCTTCATAATCCATGGATGCGTCCGTCCTTTCCTGCCCGAAGGTCAACCCGGGCAGGCACGGTGGCACCTTGGACTTTGGAGCCGTTCCGATCAAGCAGCGCCGGGCCAAGCGCGGCGATCCGGCGCGGCATTTTGGAAATGTGCCGGCTCACAGTTCCGCGAGCGCGCGCACCTCGGCGAGGCTCAGCGAACGCGGTGCGTTGCCGTCGAAATAGAGGAAGCGCAGGCGCTTGCGGCGCGACGCCATGGCCGCGGGCAGCGGGTCATAACGGAAGCTGCCGCCGCCCAGATGCGGCATCACGGCGCCGATATCGGTGACGTCCTCGGTCTCGACCCGTAGCAGGCTCAGCCGTGTGCCGTCGGCATCGGTGGCATCGAATGGCACGCGGGCGAGGCGCAGGAAGCTGGTCGGGTCGCTGGCCGTAGCGAAGCTCTCGACGAAGGCGGTTTCGACCAGATCGAGATCCGCCTCGGCATGGCTGTGTGCCGGCTCCACTGGGGGTTCCGGCAGATGCGGCGTCTGCCACTGCGCGGTGCGCTGCGGGCCATGGCCGTGATTGTGGCCGGGCCCATGGGAATGATCGGCATGGGAATGGGCATGCGAATGCCCGCCCGCGCCGTGGTCGTGATGATGATGGTCGTGCCCGCGATGCATGCGGCCCTCTCCTGCGCGCTTCGAGGCCGCCCTGCGGGCGGCACCTCAGCATGACGTAGGCTTGCAATAGCAACGTCATGCTGAGGTGCCCGGGCAGCGCCCGGGCCTCGAAGGATGTTGAAGCCGAACGTCAGTAGCTCACCGGCTTGTCGATCATGTGCTTGTGG
The DNA here is from genome assembly GCF_012971745.1 of Starkeya sp. ORNL1. Classification (NCBI taxonomy): domain Bacteria; kingdom Pseudomonadati; phylum Pseudomonadota; class Alphaproteobacteria; order Hyphomicrobiales; family Xanthobacteraceae; genus Starkeya; species Starkeya sp. ORNL1. The sequence goes on along the minus strand of NZ_CP048834.1, from coordinate 3,471,821 downwards.
CTGCCCAGCTTGCCATGGGCGACCATCGAGCCGAGCGCCTCGACGACGACGCGCAGGCCGAACAGGGAGGTGATGTCCGAGGTGTCGTAGGGCGGCGAGACCTCGACCACCTCCAGACCGCACAGCCCCTCGGCCGCCACCAGCCCGAGGATCTTCAGCGCCTCGCGCGGCAGGAAGCCGCCCGGCTCCGGCCAGCCGGTGCCCGGCACGAAGCCGCAATCGATGCTGTCGACGTCGAACGAGATATAGACCGCGTCGGCGTCCTTCCAGGCGAGTTCCAGCGCGATCTCTGCGGCCTTCTCCAGGCCGATCTTCTCGATGTCGGCGATGGTCAGCACATTGGTGCCGCGCTTCCGCGCTTCCTCGACGCCGTAGCGCGGCACTTGCCAGCCGCCAATGCCGAGCTGCACCAGGTTCTTCGGCGAGACGTTCGGCAGATTGGTCGCCCAGTACCAGGGCGTGGTGTGCATGCGCTCATCGAGATCCTTCTCCTGGATGTCGATGTGGCGGTCGAAATGGATGATGCCGATGCGCTTGGAGGTGCACTCGGCAATGCCGCGCACACAGGGAAAGCCGATCGAATGGTCGCCGCCCAGCATGATCGGCAGCGCTCCGGACGAGAACACGTGGCCGACACCGCGGCTGATCTGGTCGAAGCTCTTTTCGAGGTTGGCGGGAATGGTGAACACGTCGCCGGCATCGCACAACGTCATCTGCTCGCGCAGGTCCACGCCCAATTCGTAATTGTACGGCGTATAGAGCGCGGAGATGCGGCGGATGCCCTGCGGCCCGAAGCGGGTGCCGGGGCGATAGGTGGTCCCGGAGTCGAACGGAATGCCGAGCACCGCGGCATCATATTTGCCGACATCGCGGACATTCTCGACATAGGGCGCCTTGAGGAAGGTGTTGATGCCGGCGAAGTGCGGCAGCTCGCCCCGCGCGAAGGTCGGGATCGACTTGTCGGTGATGGAGTCGGCGCCGGGCAGGCCCATGTCGAGCGCCCATTGCTGCTCCTTGCGCCAGCCGTCGGAGGAGAGATTCCCCTCGGCCTCCAGCGCCTTCCAGCCCTGCGTCTCGCGGATTTCGAAGTTCGGGTGGTGGCGTCGGGCGCGGCTGGGCGCGGGGGCAAGGCCGGCATAGCGGGTCGGATAGGCGCGCATGAGGAGGCTCCTCACTGATGTGCCGCGTCGTCGCGGGCGGGCTGGGGATTTTCGATCGGCCTCGTTCCAATTGGCTTGGAGAAGCCGAACACTGGCACCGGGCCGTCCCGGGTCAGGTCGAGGTCGTAGGTAATCCGGGCGCCGAAGCGGTTGGGCTCCTGCGGGTCGATGCGGCGCTTGTCGAAGGCGATGAGCCGGGTGCCGAGCCCGAACGCTTCCTTCAGATCGTGCGTCACCATTATCACCGTCATGCCGTGTTCGCGCCAGAGCGGCTTGATCAGCTGGTGCATCTGGGTGCGGGTGCCGGGGTCGAGCGCGCCGAACGGCTCGTCGAGCAGCAGCACCTTCGGCTCCTTGGCGAGCGCCTGGGCGATGGCGAGCCGTTGCTGCTGGCCGCCGGACAGCGCGCTTGGATATTTCCCGGCATGCGCGCCGAGCCCGACGGCATCGACCAGCGCCTTGGCCTTCTCCAGGGCGGTGCGACGCCTCAATCCGAACAGCTTGGCGAGGAACGGGCTCTCCGCGAACTCGTAGGAGGCCAGCACGTTGCCCAGCACGGTCAGATGCGGGAACACCGAATAGCGCTGGAACACCACGCCGCGGTCGGGCCCGGGCTCGGCGGGCAGCGGCGTGTCGTCCAGCGTGAGCTTGCCGCGGCTCGGTGCTTCCTGCCCGAGCACGAGGCGCAGGAAGGTGGACTTGCCGCAGCCGGACGGGCCAACCACGGAGACGAAGGCGCCGGAGGCGATGTCGAGATTGATGCCTTCGAGCACGATCTGGTCGCCATATTCGACCCAGACATCGCGCACCTTGATCTCGCTCATCACACCCGCTCCCCGACATAGGCCCAGGGGAATCCCTTGCGGGCGATCCTGGCGAGCGCGAAGTCGAACAGGAAGGCCAGCAGCGTGATCCAGGCGACGTAGGGCAGGATCACGTCCATGGCGAGATAGCGCCGCACCAGGAAGATGCGGTAGCCGAGCCCGTTCTCGGCGGCGATGGCCTCGGCCGAGATCAGGAACAGGAAGGCCGGGCCGAGCGAAAGCCTGAGTGCCTCGATGAGGCGCGGCATGGCCTGCGGCAGCGCCACCCGCAGCACGGTCTGCCAGGTCGAGGCGCCCAGCGTCTGCGCCTTCACCATCTGCTCGATCGGGATGGCGCCGACCGTCATGGCGAGGTCACGCACCAGGAACGGCGCGATGCCGATGACGATGAGCACCACCTTCGAGACCTCGCCGAGCCCGAACACGATGAAGAGGATGGGTAATAGCGCCATGGGCGGGATCATCGAGATCACCCCGACCAATGGCGCGAAGGTGCCGCGTACCAGCGGCAAGATGCCGAGCGCGAGGCCGAGCACCAGGCCGGTGAGCGTGGCGAAGCCGAGCCCGAGGCCGAGCCGCTGCAGCGAGGCGCTGGTGTCGGCCCACAGCACGATCGAGCCGGTACGCTTGTCCGGCTCGGTCGCCATGCGGGTCATGGTCGCCGCCATTTGCGACAACGGCGGCAGCAGCTTGTCGTCGGGATTGGCCGCGCGCCGCTCCGCCGAGCCGAGCACATAGACGAAGGCGAGCAGCGCGAACGGCAGCATGGCGAGCAGCACCCGCGTCCCGCGTCCCGGCACGATGTTCATGGCACGGCGCATGCGGGTTCCTTCTTTCTCACCCGAACCACGTCATCCTGAGGCGCGAGCGTAGCGAGCCTCGAAGGATGCTTATCGGGGGCGGGCATCCTTCGAGGCCCGAGCTGCCGCCCGGGCACCTCAGGATGACGTCGTTATTGCGTGCGTCGCTCACAGCTTCCCGTCGGCGGCCAGCTTCATGAAGCTGGCGTCGAAGCGCAGCTTCACGTTCGCCTTGTTGCCGAGGATCTCGCCGCTCGGGAACTGCATGCCGACCGCGTCCTTGCTCTTGGCGCCGTCGCCGAGCAGGCCGTGGTCGAACGAGAAGGTGCGCACCAGGTCCATGGTCTTGGGCAGCGCCGCCGAGGTGGTGAACTCCACCGCCTCCTTCGGCGTCGCGAACAGCTTGGTCGCGGCGAGCTGGGCGTCATAGCCGGCGAGGTCGGTGCCGGAGAGCTTGCCGAGCTCGGTGCGCACCGCCTTGCCCTTCTCGCTCTGGTCGACGACGAGCGCCAGCGTCTCGTACCAGATGCCGACCAGCGCCTTGCCGAAATCGGGATTGTCCTTGAGCGTCGCGGTGTTGACGCCGAGCATGTCGATGATCTCGCCGGGGATCTGCGACGAGTTGAACACCAGGCTGACGCCGGGCTCGGCCTTCACCTCGGCGAGCAGCGGGTTCCAGGTGACGACGGTGGACACGTCCGCCGACTTGAAGGCCGCCACCATGTCGGCGTCGGAGGTGTTGACCACCTTGACGTCCTTCTCCGCCATGCTGGATTTGTCCAGCGCGCGGGCCAGCAGATAGTGCGAGACCGAGAGCTCGACGAGATTGATGCTCTCGCCCTTCAGCCCTTTGATGTCCTTCGCCTTCTTGGCGACGATGCCGTCATTGCCGTTCGAGAAGTCGCCGATGATGAGCGCGGTGGTATCGACGCCGCCGGCAGCGGGGATAGTCAGCGCGTCCATATTGGTCAGCGTCACGCCGTCGAACTTGCCGGCGGTGTACTGGTTGATCGATTCCACATAGTCGTTGATCTGGGTGACGTCGATGGTGATGCCGTATTTGTCGGCCCACTTCCTGACGATGCCGTTCTCGGCCGCATAGGCCCAGGGCATCCAGCCGACATAGATGGTCCAGGCAATGTTGAATTCTTTCTTCGGCGCAGCCTCGGCGGCGGCGAAGGGCATGCTCAGCGCGGCCATGCAGGCGGCGCCGGTGATGAGGGCACGCAGGGTACGACGCATCGTGGTCTCCCGTGTTCGGGAAAAGCCCGCGCGCTCGGCAGCTCGGAGGAAGGATACAGGCACACAGCCGGCGGCCTTCGCTGCGACCTTGTCGCACGAGCCTCCCGGGCTTTTGTCCCGCCGTGGACCCGGCGAATGTCTCGCCACCGGGCTGCTCCTCTCGGTCCAGCCGCATCGCTTTCGATGCCGGAACCCTAGGAGCCCTGAAAGGTTAGCAGCGGTTGCGGGGCAACCGAAGCCTCGATTAGCGGCAGAAACGCCGAAACCGCGCCGAAAGATTCGGCGCGGCGCTCAGGCTTGAGGCAGTTTCGGGAGGGCGGCTTCAGATCACCCCGGCCAGCAGGCCGACGCCGGCCACCGCCACCACGGCGCCAAGCGCCTGGGTGAAGCGCGGCGCATTGGCGCCGACCCGGCCGATGGCGATGCCGGCACCGATGCCGACCGCGTGCAGGACAGCGGTCGCGAGCAGGAAGCCAGCCGCATAATTCAGGCCGGACGCGTCCGCCGGCATCTCGGCGCCATGGGCGAAGCCGTGGAACACCGCGAAGGCGCCGACCATCGCCATCGCCGCACCCAGCGGCCAATTGGTCGAGCGCAGCGCCACGACGCCACCCAGCACGATGACCGAGGCGGCGATGCCGATCTCGACGAACGGGATCGCGACGCCGGACATGCCGAGCGCACCGCCAACGGCCATCAGCGCGACGAAGGTCGCCGGCACCGCCCACAGCGCGCGCCCGCCGAGATTGGCGGCGAAGATGCCGACCGCGACCATGGCGAGCACGTGGTCGAGCCCGCTGAGCGGATGCATGAAGCCATGGGCGAAGCCGACCGCCTCGCCATGCCCCGGATGGGCGAAGGCGAGCGTCGGGCTGAGCGCGAGAAGCGCGGCGAGCGAAGTGCGAAGGACGGCCTTGTTCATGTGCGATGATCCCCGGAAGCGGCGGCCTCGCGTATGCGACGCGCGCTCGCGTATGACGTTTTTATGGAAACAGCATACGGCGGGAGTCGGAGGCGTCAATCGGCTTTTCGCGCCTGCGAACGGCTTTTGTGCGGGTGCGGATGCTCGTGGCCATGGTCATGGGTGTGCCGATGCTTCGCCGGCTTCCCATTCCCTTCGGGCTGGGATTTGGCATCTCCTTCGGGAAGGATATGCAGATGCCCATAGCGCACGCCGCGCTGGGTGGTGACGCTGTCGGCGAGCGCCTTTACCTCCGCGGTCGGGCCGCGCAGCACCGCTACCTCGAGGCAGGTGTCGTGGTCGAGATGCACATGCAGCGAGGCCACGGCCAGGTCGTGATGGCCGTGCTGCACCTGCGTCAGCCGGCGCGCCAGCTCGCGCTTCTCGTGGTCGTAGAGATAGGACAGCGTGGCGTGGCAATGGCCGGTCTGCGCCCCCACGGCCGGTGCCGCGGTGCCGCCCAGTGAGGCGCGGAGCATGTCGCGCACCGCCTCCGAGCGGCTCGCATAGCCATGGCGCGCGCCATGCGCGTCGATGGCGGCAAGCAGGTCGTCATCGATGGTGAGCGTCACGCGCTGCATGGCGTTTTCTTTCCCAAACGACCTCATCCTGAGGTGCGAACGAAGTGAGCCTCGAAGGATGATGAAGCAGAAGACGGCGCTCGGCTTGAGCATCCTTCGAGGCCCGGCTTTGCCGGGCACCCCAGGATGAGGTCGGGGACCTCACTTGGTCCCGAAGATGCGGTCGCCGGCGTCGCCGATGCCCGGCACGATATAGCCGTGCTCATTGAGGTGGCTGTCGACCGCCGCGGCATAGACCGGTACGTCCGGGTGCGCCTCGTGAAACGTCTTGAGGCCTTCCGGCGCGGCGATCAGGCAGACGAACTTGATCGACTGGCAGCCTGCAGCCTTGACCTCGGCGACCGCGGCGGCGGCGGAATTGCCGGTGGCCAGCATGGGATCGAGCACGATGGCGGTGCGCTCCGAGATGTCGCGCGGCAGCTTGAGATAATATTCCACCGCGGCCAGCGAGACCGGGTCGCGATAGAGCCCGATATGGCCGACGCGGGCAGCGGGCAATATATCCAGCATGCCTTCCAATATGCCGCCGCCGGCACGCAGCACCGAGACCAGGCAGAGCTTCTTGCCCGCCACCACCGGTGCCATCATCTTGGCCAGCGGCGTCTCGATCTCCACCATCTCCATCGGCATGTCGCGCGTCACCTCATAGGCGAGCAGCATGCTGATCTCGCGCAGCAGCAGGCGGAACTCATTGGCCGCGGTCTTGGTGCGGCGCATCAGGGTCAGCTTGTGCTGGATCATCGGGTGGTCGACGACGATGGTCGGACCGGGATCGGTGGGGCTTGTCATGAGGGCGTCGGCTCACTCGGGAAGGATATGATCGGGCATGCGAAACGCGTGCCGCCTCTAGGCATAGCGCAATCCACCGGGAAGGGTAGCCGATACGTGAAGGGCGCGGTGAGCCCGCCACTTGCGGTGGCGCGCAATTCGCGCTCTCATATGTTGCTTCCTGAGGCCGGCGACAGCGCCGTGCCAGCAAAGAGAAGCCAAATGTCCGTCAATGCCGGTTCCGGCAGCCGTCCCCGCAGCCACATCGTCCTGACCTCGCACGGCGCCTCGAGCGGTGTCGCCGCGGATGCGCCGGTGCTGAACTGGGGCGCGCTCGATCCGAAAGTGCGCGGCCCGGTGGTCGCCACCCTCACCGATCCCAAGCGTCGCAACGCCATCGGCACCCATGCCGGCGGCTATGCGGTGTATCGCGCGCTCGCCATTTCCGCCGGCGCGCTGCCGGCCGACTTCAAGGCCGACCTCACCAATACCGCGCCGTCCGATCGCATCGGCCCGCACCCGCAATGGGGCGACCCGAAAAAGATCGTCTCGCTCGACCCGTTCGGCCACATGGTCGGCGAGGTGTTCGCCGACGAGATCGCGGCAGGTCTCGATGTGCGCCCGACCATCGCGGTGACCCGCGCCCATATCGACATGCCGGAGATCCGCGATGCCATCCGCCTCGGACGGCTGAAGATCGACGGTGACATCATCGGCCCCAAGGGCGATGTGCGCGTTACCAAGGCGGCGATCGATCCGGTCTGGTATCTGCCCGGCATCGCCGAGCGCTTCGACGTCTCGGAAGGCCAGTTGCGCCGCGATTTGTTCGAATATACCGGCGGCATGTTCCCGGAACTCGTCACCCGCGGCGACCTCAAGGCCTTCCTGCCGCCGATCGGCGGCATGACGCTCTACATGTTCGGCGACGTGTCGAAGATCGGCGACGGCGTCACCCCGCTCGCCTGCCGGGTGCATGACGAGTGCAACGGCTCGGACGTGTTCTCCTCCGACATCTGCACCTGCCGGCCCTATCTCGCCCATGGCATCGAATTGTGCGTGGAGATGGCGCAGCAGGGTGGCACCGGCCTCGTGGTCTATAACCGCAAGGAAGGCCGCGCACTTGGCGAGGTGACGAAGTTCCTCGTCTACAACGCCCGCAAGCGGCAGGAGGGCGGCGACCGTCCGGACGCCTATTTCAAGCGAACGGAATGCGTCGCCGGCGTGCAGGACATGCGCTTCCAGGAGTTGATGCCGGACGTGTTCCAGTGGCTGGGGGTCACCCGCATCGACCGTTTCGCCTCGATGAGCGACATGAAATTCAACGCGCTGGAGCGGGCCGGCATCGAGATCGGCGAGCGCGTGCCGATCCCCGAGGACCTGATCCCACCGGATGCGCGCGTCGAGATGGAGGCGAAGGTTTCAGCCGGCTATTATTCCGGCGGCGCCTTCAACAGCACCTATGACGAGACCCAGGGGCGAGGGCTGAAGGAGTAGTGTCTCTGACACCACGTCATCCTGAGGTGCCCGGCGCCAGCCGGGCCTCGAAGGATGCCCATCTCAGATGGCCATCTGTTTCAACATCCTTCGAGGCCGGGCTGGCGCCCGGCACCTCAGGATGACGTTGCACTGTGAAAGCCCAGGCATGACCCCACCCGAACTCCTCGCGCTCCGTTCTCCCGCCGCTGTCCGCGCCCGCTCGCACCAGGTGCTGGATCACGTGCTCGCCGGCAATTCCCCGCATTTCACCATCGACGAAGCGGCGCTGGGCGGCGTGGCGGATTATGTGGCGAAGGTGACGCGTCAGGCCTATCCGGCGCTCGACATCCCCTATCACAGCCGCTGGCGCCACTTCGCGGCCGGCGGCGTCGACCGCTGGGCGAAGCTGGAGGCGACGCTCGAGGCGCGGGGCGCGCTGGATCGCGCCCACATCATGGTCGACCTTGCCGTCGTCAGCGTGCTGCTCGATGCCGGCGCGGGCGATGCGTGGCGCTACAAGGAAGGTGAGACGGGCCTCACGCTGAGCCGCTCGGAAGGGCTGGCGGTGGCGAGCCTGCGGCTGTTCGAGGCCGGCGGTTTCTCATCGGACCCCGGCGACAGGCTGCGGGTCGACGCGCCCGGCCTGCTGCGCCTCGATGCCGGCAAGCTCGGCGAGGCGTTCCAGGTCGATGCCGACAATCCGCTGGTCGGCGTCGATGGCCGGGTGTCGCTGCTGAACCGACTCGGCCAGGCGCTCGCCGCGCGTCCGGACCTGTTCGGCGCCAGCCCGTCGCGGCCGGGCGGCCTGATCGATGCGCTGCTGCCCGCGGCGACGCGCGAACGCCTGCCGGCGCGCCGCATCCTTGAAGCGCTGCTCGACGGCTTCGCGCCGATCTGGCCGGCGGGGCTGACGGTCGACGGCGTTGCGCTCGGCGATGCCGGGCGCCATCCGGCGGCGGTGGCGCCGGACCGCTCCAACGGCATCGTGCCGTTCCACAAGCTCTCGCAATGGCTGACCTATTCGCTGCTGGAGCCGTTCGAGGCTGCGGGGCTCGCCGTCACCGATCTCGATGACCTCACCGGCCTGCCGGAATATCGCAATGGCGGCCTCCTGATCGACCTCGGCCTGATCGTGCCGCGCACGCCGCTCGACCCGGCGCAGACGCATCCGGTGACGTCGGAGATGGTGGTGGAATGGCGCGCGCTCACCGTCGCGCTGCTGGATCGGCTCGCCGATCCGGTGCGCGAGCGGCTCCGGCTTGACGCCTCGCAGTTCCCGCTGGCCAAGATGCTGCAAGGCGGCACGTGGGCAGCTGGCCGGCGCATCGCCGCCGAGCGCCGCCCGCCCAGCGGCGCCCCGCCGCTCGCCATCGCCGCGGATGGGACGGTATTCTAGGTCTCGCCGACATCGTCTCCGGGATCGCGCAAACGCTCTTCAATGTCACGCGATCCCGGCTCTCGGCTCTGCGGGCTCCGCCCGGGATGACGACAGATGTGGACGGCCAATTGGATGCTATCTGACAATAAATTGTATCCAATGAAGGCAGCGCACTGTGTGCGTGCCTAGAAACTGAGCGCCGCGCCTGCCGAGCTCTCAGCGACTCTTGCGGAAACCACGCCCGGGCGCAGCGCTCGCACTTCGCCGTGTTTTGGCACATGCTTTGCGACAGGTCGGCGGGCCCGATGCAGCGGGCGGCGGCGGACGAGGCGCGGGGCATGAGCAAGGGCGCGGATATCGAGCTGATCGACGTCACCAAGCGCTATGGCGCCGCGCTCGCCGTCGACCGCGTCTCGCTCAAGATCCCCGCCGGCACCTATTGCTGCCTGCTCGGCCCCTCGGGCTGCGGCAAGACCACGACGCTGCGCATGATCGCCGGCCACGAAAGCATCACCGAAGGCGATGTCCGGCTCGGGCCCACGGTGGTGACCGACCTGCCGCCGGCCAAGCGCGGCACCGCGATGATGTTCCAGAGCTACGCGCTGTTCCCGCATCTCGACACCGTCGACAATGTCGCCTTCTCGCTGAAGATGAAGGGCACGGAGAAGATCAGCCGCCGCGCCAAGGCGCTGGAGATGCTGAAGCTGGTCCAGATGGACCACCTCGCCGAGCGCCGCCCGGCGCAGCTTTCCGGCGGCCAACAGCAACGCGTCGCGCTCGCCCGCGCGCTGATCACCGACCCGCAGGCGCTGCTGCTCGACGAGCCGCTCTCCGCGCTCGATCCGTTCCTGAAGATCAAGGTGCGCCAGGAACTGAAGCGGCTGCAGAACCAGCTCGGCATCTCCTTCATCCATGTCACCCACAGCCAGGAGGAGGCGATGGCGCTCTCCGACCTCGTGGTGGTGATGAATGGCGGGCGCATCGAACAGGCGGCGACGCCGCGCGAAGTGTTCAACCGCCCCTCGACCGCCTTCGTCGCCCGCTTCATGGGCGACCACAATGTCCTTGCCGGGCGCGTCACGTCGCTTGGTGACGGCACTGTCACCTTCGAGGTGCCGGGCGGCGCCTCCTTCCGGGCGCCCGCCGAGGAAGGGCTGGAGCCGGGCGCGCCAGTGGAGATCGCGGTGCGCACCGACCGGGTGCGGCTGGCCGACACCGTGATGCCCGGCTGCGGCCTCACCGGCCTGGTGCAGAACATCGAATATCACGGCCAGAAGGTGCAACTCGCGCTATCCGCCCCCGGCGTCGACGAGTTCTCGGTGCAGGTGCCGGAGACCGCCTTTTTCGAGACCCCGCTTTCCGTCGGCGACGCCGTACCGCTCGCCTGGACGCCGCAGGACGTCCACATCCTCCGACCCTCGCCGACCGCCTGAACATCCGCCGCCTGAGCGCCGACCGCCAAAACAGCAACGACACCTTCGGAGAACAGTCATGAGCAAGATCGAGAAGGGAACCAAGGGGATCAGCCGCCGACAGGCGCTCAAGGGCGCCGGCGCGCTCGCCGGCCTCGCCGCGGGCGGCGGGGTCGTTACCGGCTTCCCCACCATCTGGGCACAGAACCCGATCACGCTGCGCCAGTTCGGCACCGGCGTGTCGAACCTCAATGCCATCGCCGAGAAGTGCAAGGCCGATCTCGGCATCACCCTGCAGATGACCGCGCTGGATTCCGACGCGGTGTCGCAGCGCGTGGTGACGCAAGCCAACAGCTTCGACATCGCCGACATCGAATACTGGATCTGCAAGAAGGTGTTCCCGGCCGGCACGCTGCAGCCGATGGATGTCAAGAAGATCAAGTATTACGACCAGATCGTGCCGATCTTCATCACCGGCAAGCTGACGCCGGAATCCAAGATCGCGCAGGGCACCGCCCCGCACAGCGTCACCTTCGTCGACGGCCCGGACTCCAAGAAATTCTCGAAAGAGCCGACGCAGTGGATGACGCTCATCCCCACCATCTACAATGCCGATACGCTCGGCATCCGGCCTGATCTTGTCGGCCGGCCGATCAAGAACTGGAAGGACATTCTCGACCCGGCCTTCAAGGGGAAGACCTCGATCCTGAACATCCCGTCCATCGGCATCATGGACGCGGCGATGATCTGCGAGAGCGCCGGGCTGATCAAATATGCCGACAAGGGCAACATGACCAAGGAAGAGATCGACAAGACGATCGCGTTCCTGATCAAGACCAAGAAGGATGGCCAGTTCCGCGCCTTCTGGAAGACCTTCGACGAGAGCGTGAACCTGATGGCCTCCGGCGAGGTGGTGATCCAGTCCATGTGGTCGCCGGCGGTCGCCGCCGTGCGCTCCAAGGGTATTCCCTGCGTCTACCAGCCGCTGGAAGAAGGCTATCGCGCCTGGGGCGGCGGCCTCGGCATCGCCAAGCATTTGAAGGGCGCGAGCCTCGACGCGGCTTACGAATACATCAATTGGTACCTGTCCGGCTGGGTCGGCGCCTATCTCAACCGCCAGGGCTATTACTCCGCCGTACTCTCCACGGCCGAGAAGAACATGACGCCGGACGAATGGGCGTTCTGGATGCTCGGCCAGCCGGCCAAGACCGACATCCTCTCGCCCGAGGGCAAGGTGATGTACACCGCTGGCGCGGTGCGCGACGGCGGCTCGTTCAAGGAGCGCATGGGCGCGGTGGCATGCTGGAACTCGGTGATGGATGAGGACCGCTACATGGTCCGCAAGTGGAACGAGTTCATCGCGGCGTGAGGTGTTTGGTACGCCGTCATGGCCGGGCTGCTCCCTCTCCCCGACGGGGAGAGGGGTGGGGTGAGGGGGACACACAGATCGCCCGCCTCATGGCCCCTGACCCAACCCTCTCCCGTCGGGGCGAGGCCTTTAGATCCCCAGCAGCATCGCGGACGCTCATGACGCTCTCACGCCTTGCGCCCTATCTCCAGGCGACGCCGCTGTCGCTGATCCTGCTGGCCTTCCTGGTGCTGCCCATCGCCACCATCGTGATGGTGAGCTTCTGGGACTATGATTCCATCCAGATCTTCCCGGCCTTCGTCTTCACCAATTACGAGGAGACGATCACCTCGCCGGTGACCTGGAACACCTATATCAACACGCTGAAATACACTCTCATCGTCTGGGCGATCACGTTGTTCGTCGGCTTCTGGGTGGCCTACTACCTGGCCTTCCACATCCGCACGGCGACGACGCAGATGGTGCTGTTCCTGGTCTGCACCATCCCGTTCCTCACCTCGAACATCATCCGCATGATCTCCTGGATCCCGTTCCTCGGGCGGAACGGGCTCCTGAACCAGTCGATGATGTCGATGGGGCTTATCAACCAGCCGCTGGAGTTCCTGCTGTTCTCGGACTTCGCGGTGGTGCTCGCCATGGTGCACCTCTACACGCTGTTCATGGTGACGCCGATCTTCAACACGCTGATGCGCATCGACCGCGCGCTGATCGAGGCGGCGCGCGATGCCGGTGCCAGCGGCTTCCAGATCCTCACCAATGTCATCATCCCGTTGGCCAAGCCCGGCATCGCCATCGGCTCGATCTTCGTCGTCACGCTGGTGATGGGTGATTTCATCACCGTGCGCTTCATGTCCGGCGGCCAGTCAGCCTCGGTCGGCCTGATGATGGCGAACCAGATCGCGCTGCTGCAATACCCGGCGGCGGCGGCCAACGCGGTGATCCTGCTGATCCTCGTGCTGCTGCTGGTCGCCGGCATCCTGCGCATCGTCAATATCCGCAAGGAGCTCTAGAGATGAATGGCGATCGCCGCGGCCCCGGATTCTGGATACTCACCGCGTTCTTCGCGCTGTTCGTGCTGTTCCTCTATGGGCCGCTGACCACCATCTTCATCCTGTCGTTCCAGGGCCCCAATGGCGGCCTCACCTTCCCGATGAACGGCTCGTCCTTCCACTGGTTCAACAATCTGCTGTTCGAGCAGCAGGCGGTGGGTGATTTCGGCGGCGCCTTCTCGCGCTCGCTGCTCCTCGGCCTGATGACGATGGCGGCCACCGTCGTGGTCTCGCTGCTCGCCGGCCTCGCCTTCCGGCGTCGCTTTCTCGGTTCCGGCCCGCTGTTCTATCTCGCCATTGCCAGCCTGATCGTGCCCTCGATCCTGATCTCGCTCGGCATCGGCCTCGCCTTCCAGGTCTTCGGGCTGGAGCCGGCCTGGTACAGTTCCGGCTTCGGCGCGCACCTGACCTGGACGCTGCCCTTCGGCCTCTTGATCATGTTCGCGGTCTTCAACCGCTTCAATCCGGCCTATGAGGAAGCCGCGCGCGATCTCGGTGCCACGCCGTGGCAGACCTTCGCTCATGTGGTGCTGCCAATCATCCTGCCGAGCCTGGTCGGCGTCGGCCTGTTCGGCTTCACGCTGTCCTATGACGAGTTCGCTCGTACGCTGATGACCGCCGGCACCTTCAACACGCTGCCGCTCGAAATCTACGGCATGACCACCAATGTCACGACGCCGGTGCTCTATGCGCTGGGCACGGTGACGACGCTCTTCTCGATGTCGATCATCGTGATCGCGCTTGCCGCCATCGCCGTGCTGCGGTTGCGCCGCGCCCGCAAACTCGCCGGATAGGCGCCATCTTAACCCAACGGCACGCAAAAAACCGGTGCGCATCACGGACTTGTGGGAACCTGCTACCCCTTCACGCGTCTTGTTATTTGACGCCCTTGGTGCGTCAAATGCACACAGGGGCAGGGGAGATAGACGCCATGAACATCTGCACGACCAGCCGCACCATCTGCGATCTGCTTCAGGAAGTGGCGAAGGACGATCGCAAGCACGCGCTGACCATCAAGCTGCGCAGCGGCGACACCGTCACCGCCTATGGCCCGATCGAGGTCGCCGACCGCTTCATGCTGTGCCGCCTTCACGACGGCAATTACCAGGGTAGCCAGCTGATTTCGCTCGACACCATCGAGTTCATCCGCTGAACGCCTGAAGCGAAGAATAAGCGGCGGACGCAGCGTGCGTTCGTCCGCGATTGCCGTGCCCGATTGGCTGGGCAAGCGGTCGACATTTCGCCCGAGTGCCTCACAGGCCGGGCCGGCAGACCTTGAGCAAACACTGTCACAATTATCGCCCATTGTAGCGTAGCGAGCTTGGCGGCGGGGTCATTCCCGAGCGGCCGCGCCCGGCCGCGCCGCCGTCGCATTGGCTCTCCGAATGTCTGCGATCTACGCAGCTTCGATTTATGCCTAAAATTCTTGCATTATGGATACAATTGCATACAACGGGATATGCCTTCCGCACGGTTGATCCCGCAATGACCATCGAGCCTGCCCGACCCATCGCCGCGTTCCTGGATCCGGCGCTCAGGGAGCATGACGAGATTTACTCGCGCGATGGAGCGCGCCTCGCAGCGGGGATGTCGAGCGTCCCGGCGCGGGCGGCGGCCGACGATCTTGCCGGCAAGCTGCATCTCACGCGCATTGCCCTGGGCTGCTCCACCCACAAGGAACTGGCGGCACGCTTCGCCCAGGTGAACCGCTCCACCGCCTTCACCACGCAGAGCGCCTATAAATGGCTGCGCGGCAAGGCGACGCCGCGCACCTCGAGTATCTATCAGGACTGGTCGCGGCTGCTCGACGGCAAGCTGGCGCCGCCTTTCGTCGCCGCCGCCTCGTTCGAGGAGTTTGCGCAGGCGCTCTGCCGCCATTTTACCGTGCCCGAGGCCGCCATGGCCAAGCTGCGCGGCGCGCCGTCGCTGCGGGTGCGCACGCCGGTGCCCGAGGCACGGCGGGACATCGAGCCGGCGCGGCGCGTCGGGTTCGTCGGCAGCGAACTGCTGCGCGCTGGACCCGGCCGACGGACGTCACTGCTGCCGGGTGCGTTCCTCGCCGTGACGCCGGCGTGGTCGCGCAGGCAGGCCGGTCAACTCAGCCTGTCCGCGATCCGCATCAGCGAGGCGCCTGATGGAGCGCTGGCCATTGAACATTGCGAACGTGTGCTTGGCCATATGGTGGCCTCACGCGGGACGCTGGGCGGCGAGGGACGCACCGTGCACGGTGCACTGCACTGCCCGCACACCGGGCGCATCCAGTTCCTGAGCCTGCATGTGCCGACCTTCCCCGCCCATGTCATTATCGGACTGATGTGCGGCACCGCGCTCCACGATGCCGATGCCCGTTCGGTCGGCTCGCGCATCCTGCTGCTGCGCAGCCTTGCGCCGGGCTGGGAGGCGCTGACGCCGCGCACCGGCACGCTGGCGCCTGATACCGGGGGGCTGTCGCGCGAACTCGATGCGCTCGGCTATGGCACCGGGCGGCACGGCGTCGATGAGGCGAGCGAAACCCTGTTGCGCTTCTTCGCGGCCCGCGCTGATGCTGGCGCCATCGAGGTCGCCGGCGCGGATTTCCGCGCCGTCAGCGACGCCATGGCCGGCCTCATCGATTAGGCCCGCCGAACGCGCCTATTGGCTCACACCGCCCAGCACGCCACCAGCCGGCCGGCTTTCTCCTCCAGCGGCGGCGATTCCACCTTGCAGCGGTCGAACGCCAGCGGGCAGCGCGGGTGGAAGACGCAGCCATGCGGCGGATTGAAGGGCGACGGCAATTCGCCCTCCAGCACGATGCGCTCGCGCTTGGCGCCGGGATCGGCCACCGGCGTCGCCGAGAGCAGCGCGCGCGTATAGGGATGCTTCGGACTGTCGAAGATGATGTCGCGGGTGCCATGCTCGACGGCGCGGCCGAGATACATCACCATCACCTCGTCCGCCATGTGCCGCACCACGCCGAGGTCGTGGGAGACGAACACATAGGCGACGCCGAGCTGCTCCTGCAACTCCACCAGCAGGTTGAGCACCTGCGCGCGCACCGAGACGTCGAGCGCCGAGACCGGCTCGTCCAGCACCAGTATCTTCGGCCGCAGCACCAGCGCGCGGGCAATGGCGATGCGCTGGCGCTGGCCACCGGAGAACATGTGCGGGTAGCGCCCATGATGCTCGGGCCGAAGTCCGACCCGCGCCATCATGTCGAGCGCCCGTGCCCGCCGCTCCGCGGCGTTGAGGCTGGTATTGACCAGCAGCGGCTCCTCGATCGCCTTGCCGATGGTCTGGCGCGGATTGAGCGAGCCATAGGGGTTCTGGAACACCATCTGCACTTCGCCGCGATAGCGCTTCAGCGTTGCCGTGCTGGCGTCGGCGACATCGGCGCCATCGATGATGAGCGCGCCGGTGCCTGGCCGCTCGATCATGGTAAGCATGCGAGCGAGGGTCGACTTGCCGGAGCCGCTTTCGCCGACCACGGCGAGCGTCGAGCGCGGCGCGAGGCGGAAGCTGATGCCCGTCACCGCCTTGACGGACGCCTTCCTGCCGAGCCCGCGCGAGACCTCATAGGTCTGGGCGAGGTCGACCGCTTCCATCACCGCATCGCGGGCCTTCACCTCATTGGCAAGGATCTCATTCATGCCGCCACCTCGGCGCGTTGGGGCACGCCATTCATCAGCGGCGTGTGGCAGAGCGCATAGCCGAGCTCGGCGCCGTGGCGCGGCGGCGGCACGTTGCGGCAGCGATCCGTGGCGAAGCGGCAGCGCGGCGAGAACAGGCAGCCTTTCGGCCGGTCCGCCAGCCCCGGCACCATGCCGGGGATCGACGGCAGCAGGCGCCCGCTAGCCCGCTCGGGGAGGGCGGCGAGCAGCGCCGCGGTGTAGGGATGGTGCGGATCGCGGAACAGCCCGTCGGTCGGCTGCATCTCCACCTGCTGGCCGGCATAGTGCACGCATACACGCTGCGCGGTCTCCGCGACCACGCCCATATCGTGGGTGATAAGCACCAGCCCGACGCCATTGTCGCGCTGCAGCCGCATCAAGAGGTCGAGGATCTGCGCCTGGATGGTGACGTCGAGCGCCGTGGTGGGCTCGTCGGCAATGATCAGCTTGGGCCGGCAGGCGAGCGCCATGGCGATCATAACGCGCTGGCTCATGCCGCCGGAGAGCTGGTGCGGAAAGGCTTTCAGGCGCCGCTCGGGCTCGGGTATGCCGACCTCGTTCAGCAGTTCGATGGCGCGGGCATGACGCTCGCTGCGCGACAGGCCGAGATGGGTCTTCAGCGCCTCGCCGATCTGGAAGCCGACGGTGAAGCACGGATTGAGGCTCGTCATCGGCTCCTGGAAGATCATGGCGAGGTCGCGCCCGATGATCTTGCGCCGCTCACGGGCGGACATGGCCAGCATGTCGCGGCCGTCGAACTCGAGCTTGTCGGCGGTGACGCTGGCGGTCCACGGCAAGAGGCCCATCACCGCGAGCATGGCGACCGACTTGCCGGAGCCGCTTTCGCCGACGATGGCGACGACCTCGCCCGGCGCGACGTCGAGATTGACGCCGTCGACGGCGCGGAACGGCCCGCGCCCGGTGGCGAAGGCGACGCCGAGATTGCGGATGGAGAGCAGGGACATGCTCAGCTCCTCCTCAGCTTGGGATCGAGGGCGTCGCGCAGGCCGTCGCCCATCAGGTTGATGGCGACCACCGTCGACAGGATGGCGAGGCCGGGCAGCGTCACGATCCAGGGCGCGGCGCGGATGAATTCACGGCTGTCGGCGAGCATGGCGCCCCATTCCGGCGTCGGCGGCTGTGCGCCGAGGCCGAGGAAGCCAAGCGCGGCGGCCTCCAGTATCGCGTCGGAGATGCCTAGTGCCGCCTGCACGATCAAGGGTGCCAGGCAGTTCGGCAGCACGGTGACGAACATCAGCCTGAGCTTGCCAACGCCGGCGACGCGAGCGGCGATGACATACTCCTTGGAGAGTTCAGACAGCGCCGAGGCCCGTACGATGCGCACATAGCGCGGCAGATAGACCACGGTGACGGCGACGATGGTGTTGGTGAGGCTCGGCCCCAGCACGGCGACCACGAGGATCGCCAGCACCAGGCTCGGTATCGCCGTCACCAGATCCATGATGCGCATCACCACGGTCTCGACGATGCCGCGCATGAAGGCGCTGGCGAGGCCGAGCACGATGCCGACCGCCACCGACACCAGCATCACCGAGAGGCCGATGCCGAGCGAGATGCGGGCGCCATAGATCAGGCGCGAGAGCACGTCGCGCCCGACCGCGTCGGTGCCGAATGGGAAGTCCCAGCCGCCGCCGGCCCAGACCGGCGGGCGCTGCACGAATGCGCGGAACTGCTCGACCGGCGAGTGCGGCGCCACCCAGGGCGCGAACAGAGCGAGGAACGCGATGAAGACCACGAAGACCAGGCCGGCGACGGCGCCGCGGTTCTCGCTGAAGGCGTTCCAGAACGCCTTCAGCGGCGAAGGCTCGGGGCGCACCGGCTCGGCGTTCGCAAGCGATACCGTGGCCTGGCTGAGCGTACCCTGGGTGTCGAGGTCCAGCATTGCTATGGCTGGGCCAGTCGGGATCGGATCGTCGATGGCCCGTTCGTCAACCATGCCGGATCCTCGGATTGATCGCGACATAAGTGAGGTCGACGATGAGATTGACCAGGATGACGATGCCGGAGATCAGCATGATCCCGCCTTGCAGCGCCGGATAATCGCGCCGCGCGATTGATTCGATGAGCCATTTGCCGACCCCGGGCCAGGCGAAGATGGTCTCGGTCAGCACCGCGCCGGCGAGCAGCGTTCCGGTCTGCAGCCCGATCACCGTCACCACCGGGATCAATGCGTTGCGCAGCGCATGCAGGCCGACCACGCGCAGCGGCGAGAGCCCCTTGGCGCGGGCGGTGCGCACATAATCCTCGCCCAGCACTTCCAGCATCGAGGAGCGCGTCATCCGCGCGATCACCGCGAGCGGGATGGTGCCGAGCACGATGGACGGCAAGATGAGATGGCTGACCGCCGCCCAGAAGGCACCGTCCTGTTCGGAGAGCAGACTGTCGATCAGCATGAAGCCGGTCACCGGCTCGAAATAGTAGTTGATCAGGTCCATGCGGCCGGAAACCGGCGTCAGGCCGAGATACTCGGACATGAACATGATGAGCAGCAGGCCCCACCAGAAGATCGGCATCGAATAGCCGGCGAGCGCAACCGACATAACTGCATGGTCGAGCACGCTGCCGCGCTTCACCGCCGCCAGCACGCCGGCCGGAACGCCGAGCACGATGGCGAAGATCAGCGCGCAGATGGACAGCTCAAGCGTCGCCGGGAACAGCGTCAGGAATTCCTGCAGCACCGGGGTCTTGGTGACGATGGACAAGCCGAAATCGCCGTGGATCAGGCCGTTCGCATAATGCAGGAATTGCTGCCAGATCGGCTGGTCGAGGCCGAGCTCGTGGCGGAACTGGGCGAGGCGTTCCGGCGAGATGCCGCGCTCGCCGGTGCGGACCTCGATCGGATCGCCCGGCACCATGCGCACCGCAACGAAGGTGACGAACATCAGCGCGATGAAGGTGGGGACCGTCAGCGCGACGCGGCGGATGAAGAAACGGAGCATGGGGCTCGCCTGTTCGAGGAGCCGTGTGTCAGCTGGAGCATCCTTCGAGGCCCGGCGTCGCCGGGCACCTCAGGATGAGGTGGTGCTTTAAATGCGACCTCATCCTGAGGTGCTCGCGCAGCGAGCCTCGAAGGATGCTCCAGAGCACGCGATTGCCGCTTTCCGCCGAAGCGGAAAGCGGCAGCCGATGGCGTTTACAAAGGTCGCCCGCTCACTTCAGCGACACGCCGTAGAATTCGTGACGGCCGAAGGGGCTGACCTTGTAGTCCACCACTTCCTTGCGGATCGGCTCATAGACCACCGAGTGCGCAATGGTGAACCACGGCGCCTCTTCCTTCACGATCACCTGCGCCTGCTCATAGAGCTTGGTGCGCTCGGCCACGTCCGAGATGTTGCGCGCCTTGGTGATCAGGTCGTCGAACGACTTGTCGCACCACTTGGCAAGGTTCTGGCCGCCCTTGCGGGCCGCCGGACAGCCAAGCAGGAAGAAGAAGTTGTCGGGATCGCCATTGTCGCCGGTCCAGCCGAGCTGGCCGGTCATGTGCTCGCCTTCCTGCATGCGCTTGCGGTACTCGCCCCATTCATAGGAGACGAGCTTGGCATTGATGTTCAGCTTGGCGAGGTCGGCCTGCATCATCTCGGCGATGCGCTTGGCGTTCGGATTATACGGACGCTGCACCGGCATCCACCACAGATCGATGTCGAGCGGCAGCTTCACCCCGGCGCTCTCCAGCATCTGCTTGGCCTTGCCGGGATCGTACGGATAGTCCTTCACGTCCTTGTTGTAGGACCAGATGGTCGGCGGGATCGGGTTGACCGCGCCCTGGCCGGCGCCCTGATAGACGTCCTTGATGATCGCGGCCTTGTCGATCGCCATGTTGAAGGCCTGGCGGACCTCCTTCTTGTCGAACGGGGGCTTCTGCACATTGAACGCCCAGTAGGCGATGTTGAGGCCGGGCTGCGAGAGCAGGTTGATCGCCGGATCGGTCTTCATCGCCGCGATGTCGGCCGGGTTCGGCGCGATCATCACATGGCATTCGCCCTTCTTCACCTTGGCGTAGCGGGCGGTCGGGTCCGGGGTGATGGCGAACACCAGGTCGTCGATCGCCGCCTTGCCCTCGAAATACTCCGGGAAGGCCTTGTAGCGGATCACCGCGTCCTTCTGGTAGGTCACGAAGCTGAACGGACCGGTGCCGACCGGGATCTGGTCGAGCTGCTCGGGCGAACCCTTCTTCAGCAGGAAGTCGGCATACTCCTTCGACATGATGGTGCCGAAGTCCATGGCGAGGTTGGCGAGCATCGGCGCGTTCGCTTCATTAAGCGTGAACTTCACCGTGTAGTCGTCGACCTTGTCGATGCTCTTGAGCAGGTCCGGCATGCTCATGTCGTTGAAGTAGTCGTAAGCGCCGCCGGAGACCTTGTGGTAGGGGTTGTCCGCCTTCCACTGCCGCTCGAACGAAAACAGCACGTCGTCGGCGTTGAAGTCGCGGGTCGGCTTGAAGCCATTGACGCCGGAATGGAACTTCACGCCCTTGCGCAGCTTGAAGACGATCTCCTTGCCATCCGGGCTGACCGTCCAGCTCTCGGCGAGGCCGGGGACCACCTTGGTGGTGCCACGCTCGAACTCGACGAGCTGGTTATAGACCGGACGGGCGGCATCGAAGCTGGTGCCGGTGGTGTTGAGCGCCGGAGTGAAATTCTCCGGGCTGCCTTCCGAACAATAAACGAGCGTTTTCGCATAAGCGGGGACCGCGAGCACGGCCATCACGGCCGCGGCGGCTAGTCCGGTCTTAAGAACGCGCATGTTGATCTTCCCTCTCTGGACCGGGCGCCACGGACCCCCACTTCGATGCGGGTGGTTTTCGGTTCCGTCGGCGGCGGTCGACCGAGCGGACTCAATCACGCCCGAAGAAGCGGCGCAATCGTCCCGACACACGACGAACGTCCTATTGCGCGAATGCTGCCACATAGGCGTCGAAATGCGTGACGCTAGGTAAATAGACCATGGTTCAACGTGCGCGGTGGGCGCAGGCTTCGACAAAGGCGCGCAGCTTCGGCTGGTTGCGGCTGGCCTGCGGGAAGCAGATGAACAGCGCGTCGCGGGCCGGGGCGAAATCTTCCAGCACCGGCTCCAGCAGTCCGGCTGCCATCTCGGCCTCGGCCTGCAGGCCCGACGTATAGATCAGGCCCATGCCACGCACCGCCAGCGCCCGCAACAGCGTCGCATCGTTCGCCACCAGCGCGCCCGGCGGATCGATGGAGAGCGCCTGGCCGTCGCGCTCGAACTCCCAGCGATAAATGTCGCCGACATCCGGCCGGCGATAGCGGATGCATTCGTGGCGCGCTATGTCCTCGATCACCCGCGGCCGGCCGCGGGCCGCGAAATAGGACGGCGCGCCGAGTACCGTCCAGGCGAAGGACGGCGACACCCTGACCGCGATCATGTCGCGGTCGATATATTCGCCGATGCGGATGCCGGCATCATAGCCGCCCTCCACCAGCTCGGCGTGGGTGTCGTCGACCGTGATCTCCACCTTGATGTCCGGCCACGTGGCGCGGAACGCCGGCAGCACCGGCTCGATCACGTGGGGCAGGGCGATACGATGCACGAGCAGTCGCAGCGTGCCGGACGGCTGGGCGCGCAACAGGGTCAATGCGTCGAGCGTGCCGGTGATCGCCTCGGCGGCGGGACCGAGCTGCGCCAGCAGCCGCTCGCCCGCTTCGGTGAGTGCGACCCTGCGCGTGGTCCGGTGCAGCAGCGGAAGGCCGAGCCGGCGTTCCAGCGCCTGCATCGCCTGGCTCACCGCGCCCGGCGTCACTCCGAGCTCGATCGCCGCGCCGCGGAAGCTGCCGCGCCGCACGATGGCGAGGAATTCCGAGAGGCCGTCGAACGGATCGGTGCGTGCCATGGTCGAATGTTTAATGCCGCGTCACTCGATCATATAGCACACCTATATGGACTGTGCAGTGCAAACGGCATTATGTGCGCCGCAACACGGCCTACATAGGGTCAGGCGGCGTGGCCGCACGCCCGCCCCGAAATTCCAGCTTCCTTCTCGCCCCGGACTTCCTCAACAGCGCCCCGGGGCCTATTCGTCCACGAGACATCGACAGGTGACGACATGCGCTACAAGACACTCGGCGGCACGGGGCTTCTGGTCTCGGAAATCTGCCTCGGCACCATGACCTTCGGCGGCGGCGGCTTCTGGACCGCGATCGGCACACTCGACCAGTCGGTCGCCGACCGTATCGTCGCCCGCGCACTCGACGCTGGCGTGAACTTCATCGACACCGCTGACGTCTATTCGGCCGGCGTGTCGGAGGAGATCACCGGCCGGGCGATGCTCAATTCCGGCCGCAAGCGCTCGGACATCGTGCTCGCCACCAAGGTGTACAGCCAGGCCGGGCCCGGTCCGAACGATCGCGGCGCTTCGCGCGGCCATATCATGGATGGCGTCAAGGCCAGCCTGAAGCGGCTCGGCACCGACTATATCGACCTCTACCAGATCCACGGCCTCGATCAGGTCACCCCGGTCGAGGAGACGGTGCGTGCGCTCGACGATCTCGTGCGGCAGGGCCATGTCCGCTATGTCGGGGTCTCCAACTGGCCGGCCTGGCGGATCATGAAGGCGCTCGGCGTCGCCGAGCAACATGGCTGGGCCCGCCTCGCCACGCTCCAGGCCTATTACACCATTGCCGGCCGCGACCTCGAGCGCGAGATCGCCCCGCTATTGGAGGCCGAGAAGCTCGGACTGATGGTGTGGAGTCCGCTTGCGGGCGGTCTGCTCTCCGGCAAGTACGATCGCGAGGGCAAGGGCCCGCAGGGCTCGCGCCGCGTCACTTTCGACTTCCCGCCGGTGAACCGCGACCGCGCCTTCGATTGCATCGACGTCATGCGCGAGATCGCCGATGCGCGCGGCGTGTCGGTGGCACGCATCGCACTCGCCTGGATCCTGCACCAGCGCTTCGTCATGTCGGTGATCATCGGCGCCACGTCGCCCGAGCAGCTTGACGACAATCTTGCCGCGGCCGACGTCCGTCTCACGCCGGAGGAACTCGCAAGTCTCGACAAGGTCAGCGCGCTGCCTCCCGAATATCCGGGCTGGATGGTCGAGCGGCAGGGCGCCGCGCGACTGCCGTCCTGAGCGGAGCGCGATGATGCTGGAACGCACGCCGCCGGTCTCGGCACAGGAAACCGAGCAGGGTCCCTCGCCGGCCCTGGTCACAACGCTCGCGGTGGCGGCGGGCGCGCTGGTGGCGAACCTCTATTATGCCCAGCCGCTCGTCGCTTCCATCGCACCGGAGATCGGGGTCGGCCCCGATCTCGCCGGCTCGCTGGTCAGCGTCACCCAGATCGGCTACGGCCTCGGCCTGTTCCTGCTGGTCTCGCTTGCCGACCTGGTCGAGAACCGGACGCTGGTGCTCACCACGCTCGCCTTCACCGCGCTCGGCCTCGTCGGCGCGGCGACGGCGGGCAGCGCGGCGCCGTTCTTCGCCGCCTCGCTGCTGATCGGCATCGCCTCCTCGGGGGCGCAGGTGCTGGTGCCTTTCGTCGCCCATCTCGCGCCGGAGAAGCGGCGCGGCCGGCTGATCGGCAATGTCATGGCGGCGGTGCTCACCGGCATCATGCTGGCACGGCCGGCCTCGCTGTTCATCGCTGCCAATTTCGGCTGGCGTGCGGTGTTCTTCGCCTCCGCGGCGCTGATGGTGGTCATCGGCGTGCTGCTGGCGAAGATGATGCCGCGCTACACGCCGCGCGGGGGCATGCATTATGGCCGCATCCTCGCCTCCATGCCCAAGCTGCTGCGCGACATTCCGGTGCTGCGCTGGCGCGCCGCCTACCAGGCGCTGCTGTTCGGCGCCTTCAACATGTTCTGGACCGCGGCACCCTTGATGCTCGCCGAGCGTTTCGGCATGAGCCGCGAGGGCATCGCACTGTTCGCGCTGGCCGGCGCCGGCGGCGCGCTCGCCGCCCCGCTGGCTGGTCGGCTCGCCGACCACGGCCTCGCCCAGGCGGCGACCGCGGGGGCGATCCTCGCCATGGGCCTGTCGTTCTGGGCGAGCGAATGGGCGGTGGTGGCGTTGGCGCTGATCGCGCTGGTGGTGCTGACGCTGATCATCGATGCCGCGGTGCAGACCAACCAGGTCATCAGCCAGCGCATCATCTTCTCGGTGCCGGCGGAGATACGCGGCCGGGTCAATGCGCTCTACATGACCTTTACCTTCGCCGGCGGCGCGGCGGGTTCGGTGCTCGGCACCGTCACCTATCATGCTGGCGGCTGGACCATGACGGCCTTGGCCGGCGCCGGCATCGGCCTGATCGCGCTTGCGCTGTTCGCGCTCGAGCGCTGGGGTGCCGCCAAACCGTGAAGTCCGACGTGTGGCGAAAAGCGCGTAGCTCCCTCTCCCCCACGGGGAGAGGGTTGGGGTGAGGGGGCTCTACGGCTCCGCAATGGTGTCACCCCTCACCGACCCGCTTCGCGGGCCACCTCTCCCCAATGGGGAGAGGGAATTCCAGGGCAGACCTGAGGGAACGGACGGAGGAGCCGCGTGGAACGTATAGATCCGTCCAAGGCCTATCTGCTGCTCGAGGCCGGCCCGATCGTGCTGGTGACGACCGCCGATGAAGGGCGGGCGAACATCATGACCATGGGCTTCCACATGATGGTGCAGCATGCGCCGCCGCGCATCGCCTGCATCATCGGGCCATGGGACCATAGCTACAAGGCGCTGAGCGCGACCGGCGAATGCGTCGTCGCCATTCCCACCATCGACCTCGCGAGGACGGTGGTCGATATCGGCAATTGCTCCGGCACCGAGGTCGACAAGTTCGCAAAGTTCAAGCTCACCGCGCAGCCCGCGGCCAAGGTGTCGGCGCCGTTGATCGCCGAGTGCCTCGCCAATATCGAGTGCCGGGTGGCGGACACCGCCCTGGTCGATAAATACGGGCTCTTCATCCTCGAGCCGGTAGCGATCTGGATCGACCGCGACCGCAAGGAGCGGCGCACGCTGCATCACAATGGCGACGGTACCTTCACGGTGGATGGCCGCGTGCTGGACTTGAGGGAACGCATGGTGCTGTGGAAGGCGTTCCAGGTCGCGCTTTGACGGGGTTCCTCAAGACATCGTCATCCCGGCCGGAGCGGAGCGCAGAGCCGGCATCGCGCGCCGATGGGGGCTCTCCCCTTCCCGCGATCCCGGATACGGCCGGCGGCCGTTCCGGGATGACGACGGCGGGTAGAGGCCGGATGACTACGCCGGCACGTTGAGCACGATGGCCGCGTGCTCCAGCTTGCCATCGGAGAACACGTCCCATTTCAGCCAGCGCGAATTGAGGTTGGTGACTTCGCTCTTGTCGGTCTTGGTCATGACCAGCGAGATCTTTGCCGGCGTATAATTATCCGAATCGTCGATGATCTTCTTGGCCATGGCCTCGAGCTCGCGGGCCTGTTCGGTCTTGCCTTCGCGCTTCAGGCTCTTCACCTGGTCGAGCAGCGTATTGGCCTCCAGCAGCGCGTCGGACTTCAGGTTGTAGGTGACGGCCAGGAAGTCGTCCTGGCCCATATGCGCCAGCAGCCCCGCGAGATTGTCGCCGAACTCCTGGTCCTTCTCGATCTTGGCGTTGATATCGTCATTCGAGATGGTCATCATCGACTTTATCTTGTCGACGTTCAGATTGGTCTGGCGAACGACTTCAGCCTTGGTGTAGAAGCCCTGGTCGTCCTGGACCTGCTTCCACTTTTGCGTATAGGTCGCCACCACGCCGACCGAGAGGCTCACCAGATCGGTGTTCTGCGTGCCGCCCACATCGTAATTCTTGTCGATGGAGGCGCCCGAGCCGGTGGCCGTGGCGCCGCCAAGCGCGTTCACCGCGTTGAACAGGCGCTCATAGACGGCGGTGTTCAGGGTGACGCCGCCGGAGACTTCGACCTCGCCCTTGTGGGTGTATTCGCGCTGGCTGCGCATGTCGGTGGACTTGCCGGAGATGCCCGCGGTCACGGCGAGTTCGGCCATGGCACCGACGCCGTATTTGTCGCCGCTCGGGGCGGGCGTCATCAGTTCGGCGCGCATGACGGCGCGCCCGGTCGCCGAGCCCTTGACGATGCCCTCCGAGCTCATCGCGACGTCGATCGCGCTCGACCAGTCGGAGACGCCGATATCCTTCTCGTCGATCATCTTGCCGAGCAGCTCGATCAGCGATTTGCGCCCGGCCTCGTCGGGCTTGAAGGTGAGGGAGACTCCGCTCATCAGGTTCACCGAACCCTCGACGCCGGCGCCGACCTCCGCCTTGACGTTCTCGGTCAGCTTGTAGCCGAGCGCGTAGTCGACATTGGCCTTGCCCTCGCCGCCGGAGCGCACATGCAGCTTGTAGCCGTCTGAGCCGCGCTCGATCTCGATATGGCCGAGCGAGGCGCCGGCAAGCCGGACGCGCAGCGTATTGGCGCCCGTGGGATCGAGCGGCACCTTGGAGGTATCGAGCGTGACGCGGTTGCCGGCCTTCAGGCTCAGCTTGCCGCCTTCGCTCATGGTCTCCAGCGAGGAGATGAGGGCGCGCTTGGTCGGCTCGTCCATGTCCCGCTTGCCGGTAATGGATTCGGTGCCGAACAGCAGGCTCGACGCCTTGAAGCTGCTCTCGCGCGAGAAGCTCGGCGAGAACATCGTCTCGCTGCTCCAGCGCTGGACGTCAGCCAAGGTCAGCGTGCCATAGATCGCCTGCTCGATCTCGGGGGCGAAGCGCTCGACATCGACACCCCAATCCTTGAGTTGCGCCTCGATCTCGCCGCGCTTGCTCGCCGGGTCGTAGCCATTGACGGCCTGGCCCTTGGACATGGTGAAGTCGCGCCCGCCCTGCGGCCAGGAGGCCAGCACCGCGGTGCGGATGATCTGCCGCACTGCCGACACCTCGATCGGATTGTCGCGCATACGCTCGACGAGGATGCCCTCCATCGCCTTGCCCTGCGTCTCGATCTGCTTGTCGAGCGTGCCGCGGTCTTTGGAAGCGCCCTCGCGCAGATAGATGATCGCCTGCGCCGCTGTGCGCAGCCGGGCGATGTCGTCGATGCCAGGATTGCTGCCGC
This sequence comes from Starkeya sp. ORNL1, assembly GCF_012971745.1. Lineage (NCBI taxonomy): Bacteria > Pseudomonadati > Pseudomonadota > Alphaproteobacteria > Hyphomicrobiales > Xanthobacteraceae > Starkeya > Starkeya sp. ORNL1. Next base: position 3,444,116 of record NZ_CP048834.1, on the reverse strand, counting down.
GGCCGAAGGCGGCAGCGACCTTCTGGTGCCAGGGCCGGTGCATGCGCGTGCTGTCGAAGCCCTTCAGCTTCTCCAGCGCGTCGTCCCGTTTCTTGATGAGGTCCGCATCGCCCTTGTGCGTGGTCTCCAGCAGATCGTGCGCCTCGAGCGCATCGACGATGGCGTGCGCGCTTTCGAGGCCGCGCGGATTGGTGGGATCGAGATCGAGTCCGAGCCCACCCTCCTTCTCCGGCTTGCCCATCTCCTTGAGCAGTTCCCGGTACCGCGTCTCCTTCTCGCCGACCTTGGCATGGTCCCCGAGCAGGGTGACGATCTCGAGCGTGGCGTCGCGATAATTGTCGGCGCCGGTCGAAAGCTTGTCCCACTCGGCTTGATCGCGGGTCTTGATGCGCTTCTCGGCTTCCGAGCTTTGCCATTTGAAGCGGGTGACGACATCCGGATCCTTGGTGCCGGCGACGTGCCCGGTCGGCAGCTTGCCGGTCTGTGCCAGATGGGCGTCGACCAGCATTTCGTTGAGCAGCAGGCGGGCCGAGGCTTGGGTCGATTCCTGGTTGAAGCGACCGATCGTGTCCTGCGCCAGTTCGCTGCGGACGACCTGGTTGATGCCCTTGTTGATGGCGCGCGTGGTCTCGCGCACCTCCTGCACGCTGCCCATGCCCTTGCGGTTGAGGTCGACGACGAGGTTGCCGAGATCGTCGCGATCCTTGCCGGAGAGCCCCATCTTCTCGATGTCGGTATCGCTGAGGCCGGCGTGCTCCAGCAGTTCCGACGGAGTCGGCACGGTAGTGCTCTGGGTGCCGGACGGCGGGATCGGCTTGAATGTATTGACGTCGAGGTGCTCGTGCAGGCCGAGCGCGCTCTTCTCCAGCGCGAAGGTCTTGGATTCGAGATCCGAGATGCGCGCCAGCAGGAAGGCGACCTCGCGGCCGGTCTTGCTGCCGCCATAGTTGCGCAGCGCGTCGATGAAGACCTTGTCCTTGCGGATGCTGGAGGCGCCGCCATGGCCGAAGAAGCGACCATTGTCGCCCCAGGTGTTCGGCTTGTACCAGACCCGGCGATCGACCTTGAGCAGGCCTTCGAGCCGCCGGTTCAGGATCGTCATCTCCTGGCGCAGCGCTACCGCCTTGCGGCGCTTGCCGTAGTCGATCAGCTCCTGCTTGGTGAGCGGCGGGGTGTCGCCGGCGGCGCGCTCCTGCTTGATGGCGAGCAGGCTGGCGTCGAGTGCCGGGCTGTGGCCGAGCAGCATGTCCGGCGGATCGCCGTCGACGATGAGCTGGCTGAAGGTGGACAGCGCCTCCAGCGCATTGCGCCGCTGCGAGACGGTCGCGTTCTCCGGGTCGAGATTGAGCGAGGGCAGGGCGGTGCCCATGGCGCGCAGCAGCGCGCCGAGCGAGGGCGGCTCGCTGCCGCTGCGCCCCTTGGGGTCGATGTCCTGCTTGGTGAGACCTTCGGCCTGCAACTCGCCATCGGTGATCTGGCCGAGCGAATTGGTCTGCGTCTGCTTGTCGACGTCGCTCAGCTTGGGTGAAGGCACCGTCTGCAGCTTCTCTAGCGCCTCCAGCGCCTGCGGCATGGCGATGTGCGCGGCGACCTCACGCGACAATTGCGCGAGGCGGCGCACCGCGACGTCGATGGCGCTGCTGTATTCGAGCGAGCGGCCCGGAGCGATCGAGCTTTCCAGTTCGGACATGAACTTTTCGAGCGTGGTGGCGAACTCGGCGATGCCGACCTTGAGACCGCCTTCCATCTCCACCGGATCGTGGCCGGCATTGATGCCGTCGATGAAGGCCTCGATGTTCTTCGCCGACTGCGCCAGGCTGAGGCGAAGCGTGCCGTCGTCGAAGCCCTTCTGCGGGGGAATGTTGGTGATGCCGCGCAGCGCCGCGCCGATGCCGTCCTTCGTCAGCTTGGTCGATTGCGACAGCAGGCCGGGGAACTCGACCTCGACAGCGAGCTTGGTAAGTTCGCTGCGCAGCGCCTTCAGGCCGGCGACCTCGGTGGTCTTGGTCGGATCCTTGCCGTGGGCGGCGATGAGCTTGTTGACCTCGCCGAGCGCCTTGTTGATCTCCGCATGCGCCTTGAGCTTCTGGCCGGTGAGCGAGGCCTGGCGCTCCGCCCACTTGCCGGCCTTGTCGGTGCCGGTCGTGGTGGTCTGCAGCTTGGCGATGCCGTCGGCGAGCCTGGCGATCTCGTCACGCTTGGTTTCGAGCCGCGTGACGGCCTTGTCGACGGTTTCGGGCGGCGGCTGCGTCGAGGTGCTCGATGGCGGCGGGCTCTTCGGCAGTGGCGGCTTGCTCGCGTCGAGCTTCAGCCCGATACGCGACGACAGGTCCTTCAGTTGCGCGACGGCGGCGTCGACATGGCCGTCGACTGTCGCATTCTCGCCCTTGAGGGCGCCTTCGAGGTGGACGACGTAGTCGTCGATCAACTTCTGGAACTCGGCGAGAGTGATCGGCGTGCCGTCGCGAAGGTCCGACTTCAGTGGATCCGCATGGAAGCCGTCGATGATGTGCCCGAATTCGAGGATCTCATCCGCGAGCTTGTCACGCAGCGGAGAGGCGGTGGCGCCGTGCAGCGTCTGCAGCGCAGTGGTCAGGCCGTCCTTCGGCAGCGGATCCTTGGTCCTGGCGCCCTTGATCTTCTCCGCTTCGGCCTTGGCCTTGCCGGTCTCGGTCTTGAAAATGCGCGCGAGATCGAGCGTCGCCGGGGACTTGGAGAGTTTCAACCGGTGCAGGTCGCCGTTCTTCGCTCCGCCCTTGACCTTGGGATCTTCGGGCGGCTTGTTGCGGCGGAACAGGGCGATGAACTTCTTGAAGCCCGGCCCGACCGTGCCGCTGGTGGTGCTCTTGCCGCCAAGCAAAGCCGACGTGCCGAGCGCGTGGCCGCCGCTGATATTGATGCCTGCCATGGTCCCCGATCCCCCGGAATGCCGGCGGCTTCGGAGACCCCTCCCTTAGCCGCGGAAGAACAATGTGGAGGCGTCGAAAGCCGGCCTGTCTTGCCCGGTATCCGCGCCCGAATCATCGTGCTTGAGCAACAAGCGCCGCAACTCGCCGGCTTCGGTGACGAGGGCGAGCAACGTGTCGGGGAGGCTATCGAGGTCGGCCGGCTGAGTGGGTGCCGAACAGCACAGCAGGATGTGCTCGCCATCGGAATCGAGCGCGAGCCAGGCGCCCGGGACGGCGATCTCGAACAGATTGCGCTTGAGCATCCGCGTCAGCATGGCCTCGCGCCCTTCGCGCGGCACGCGATCGACCAGCGCATGCATGAATATGCGGTTCGCCCCGTCCGGGACCTCGATGGTGCAGGTGATGTCGTCGGCGAATTCGAGCGCGATCAGCCCTTCGGCATTGAGGCGCAGCGGCGTGCCCACGGCGGCGCCGAGTTCGGAGAGGACGCGATCGACCTCCTGCCGTATTGCCTGCATGCGCGATGTCTCCCGACCAGACCAGCCAGGATTACGGACGCCTGACCGTTGGTAAGAGCTATCGGGCAAGTATTGCCGCCGTACGACAAACTGTTCAGCGCGGCCGTGCCAGCAGCGTCTCGATCTTGCCGAGCAGGCGCGGCAGGTCGACCGGCTTGGTGTCGAAGTCGTCGCAACCGGCGGCCAGCGCCCGTTCGCGGTCGCCAGCCATGGCGTGGGCGGTAAGCGCGATGACCGGCAGGCCGGCCTGGCCGTCTTTGGCGCGGATGCGCCGCGTGGCTTCCCAGCCGTCGATCTTCGGCAGGCTGAGATCCATCAATATGAGGTCCGGCGTCTCGTCCACCGCCTTGACGATCGCTTCCTCGCCGTCCGCCGCGTGCACGATCTCATAGCCGGCACGCGCGAGCCGCCTCGTCAGCATGTCGCGGTTCATCTCATTGTCCTCGACGAGCAGGATCTTCGGCATCGTCAGGTCACCTTGCCGGCTAAGGAGCGCGTGGCCTGCGCGGTGATGTTGCGGATCGCCTGGCTGAGCTCGACATGCGCCGCCTGCCCCTTGGCGATCACCAGCTGGGCGTTCTTGCCGAGGATCTGGCGCTCGCGCGCCGAGAGTTCCTGCGCGGTGCAGACGATGACCGGGATATTGGCCCAGCGCTCGTCGCCGCGCAGGTGGCGCAGGAAGCCGAAGCCGTTCAGCTCCGGCATGTTGAGGTCGAGCAGAATGGCGAGCGGCGGCTCGTTGTCGGCGAGCCAGTCCATGCCCTCGCGGCCATTGCTGAGGGCGACCGCTTTGAACTCCAGCTTCTCCACTGCGCGCGTCATGATCTCGCGCGTCGCCGGATCGTCCTCGACGATGAGTATCGGGGCGTCCTTCGCGGCGGTTCCGGCGATCGGCGTGAGGTGGCGCTTCAGCACCTCGATCAGCTCGTTGCGGTCGACCGGCTTGGTCAGCATGGCCGAGGCGCCGAGATTGAAGCCGAGGCTGCGCTCATTGGTGATGGAGATGATCACCACCGGGATCTCGGCGAGTTCCGGGTCCTTCTTCAGCGCCACCAGCACCGACCAGCCATCGACCTGCGGCATCATGATATCGAGCGTGATGGCGTCTGGCTTGTGCAGCCGCGCCATCTCGATCGCCTCGGGCCCGGACTTGGCATAGAGCAGGCTGTACCCCTCGCGGGCGAGGTGCGAGCCGATGATGTGGCCGGCCGAGGGGTCGTCATCGACCACCAGCACCCGCGGCGCCGAGCCGTGCTCCGGCACGGCTTCGGCCGGGGCGGCAGCCGGCTCGGCCGTGCCCTCTTCCTTCGCTTTCGGCGCCTCGGCGGGCAGCGTGAGGGTGAAGCAGGAGCCTTTGCCCGGCTCGCTCGACACCGTGAGGTCGCCGCCCAGCGTGCGGGCGAAGCTGCGCGAGATGGCGAGACCGAGGCCGGTGCCGCCGAAGCGGCGCGTGGTGGAGTTATCGGCCTGCGAGAAGGCCTGGAACAGCCGGCTCATCTGCTGCTCGCTCATGCCGATGCCGGTGTCGGTCACCGAGAAGGCGAGCTTGTGCCCGGCGACGCCCGACGTGCGCTGCACCTTCAGCGTCACCGTGCCGTCCTGGGTGAACTTGGTGGCGTTGCTGAGCAGATTGAGCAACGCCTGCTTGACCTTGGTGATATCGGACGACACCTGGCCGATATCCGCCGGGCAGTCGACCACGAGTTGGTTGCGATTGTTGGTCGCCAGCGGCTGCACCAGGGTCTGGACGTCGCGCACCAGGCCCGCAATGTCGAAGGTCTCGACATAGACCTCCATGCGCCCGGCCTCGATCTTCGACAAATCGAGTATGTCGTTGATCAGATGCAGCAGGTGGTTGCCGGCATTCTCGATCTTCTGCAGGTCGGGAATGGTGTCGGTATTGCCGGCATCGGTGGCGTCTTCCTGGAGGATCTGGCTGTAGCCGATGATGGCGTTGAGCGGGGTGCGCAACTCGTGGCTCATATTGGCCAGGAACTCGGACTTCACCTGCGTCGCCCGGTCGGCTTCTTCCTTGGCGGTCTCCAGCTGGGCCTGGCGGAGCTGGAGTTCGGTGACGTCGGTATAGACCGCGACGATGCCGCCATCATGGGTGCGGCGTTCATTGATCTGGATCCAGCGCCCTTCGGCGAACAGCTCCAGCCGCCCGGTCTCCTCGCCGCGGTGGCGCAGCCGCTCGGCGATCCACTCCTCTTCCGGCCGGTCGGTGTGGATGCCGAGCTTTACCGCCACCCGTAATATGTCGGCGAAGGTCATACCCGGCGCGATGTGATCGCCAAGGCCGGGCTGGAGCTGGCGGTAATGGCTGTTCACCAGCTGCAGCCGGTCGTCCTTGTCATAGAGCGCGAAGCCCTGATTGATGCTCTCTATGGCGTCGAACAGCGTGCTGCGCTGGCGCCCGGCCTCTTCCGCCAGCTTCTGGCGCTCCTCATAGCTGTCGCGCAGCAGCTCCAGCGCCTCGGTCATCTTGCCGAGTTCGTCGCGCGAGGGCGGCGGCAGTTCGACATCGGCATCACCACGCGTGATGCCGCGGATCGCCGCCGAGAGCCGGTGCAGCGGCGTCAGGATCGACGACAGGATGATGTAGGTGAGGAAGCCGCCGAGCAGCACCGCGCCGATCGTCATCAGCATCGAGAAGCGGGCGCCGGAGCTGAACTCATCGAGCACGCCCTGCCGTGCCGCCTGGGCCTTGGCGCGCAGGTCGCCCTCTATGTCGGTCAGGATGCGGTCGACATCCATGCCGTCCTGGCGGGCCTGCGCAAACAGCGTGTTGCCGATCACCCGCTGGTCGTCGGTATAGGCGTCGACCGCCTGCTTGGCGACGGCGTCGAAGCGCTGGTAGCTCTGGCGCAGCGCCTCCGCCTCGGTCGGCATGCTGGCCTTCAGCCGGTCGAGCTCGCGATCGAGCCGCGCCCGCGCGTCGGTGGCGTTGTTCTCGGCGAGGTTGAGCAGGCTCACCGCGAGGTCGGTCTGCCAGTAGCGCAGATCGTGGAAAGCGGCCCGCACCCCGGCGATGATGTCGAGCTGGTCGGAGACCTTCTGCGCGTCCTCGGTGGTCTGGGAGGCCTGGCCCAGCGTGCGCATCAGATAGAGGCTGCTGCCGACCATGGCGACCAGCAGCACCACGAACAGGAACACCAGGCGGGCCGAAATGGAGAACCGGCCGAGGAAGTCCAGCCGCCCGCTTTCCATCTCGCCGCTCACTCGTTGGGCAGGATGACGCTGATGACGCCGCCGAGATCGTGTTCGGCCGCGCCCTCACGCGGATAGCCGGTGACGTCGAGCGTGCCCTTCGGCGTGCCGTGGCAGCTGAGGCACGACGCCGCGTAATATTCCGGCACCATCATGCGGAAGGCCGGCTTGCCCTTGACCTCGACGGTTTCGGCATAAGGCGTGCCCGCCTTCCAATCCGGCTTCAAGAAGCGGGTCTTGATGACGTCCACTTCCCATTCGTCCGGCCGGGCCTTGCGGTTGCGCACCAGTTCGGGCGGCGCCGTCACCTTTATGGTGGCGCCGCCCTCGACCTTGCGGGCGAACGCTTCATTGACCAGGCGCGCGAAGGTGGCGGGGATGAAGCCCTTGAAGCCGAGACCCTCGCGATTGATGATCGCCTGGTTGTCGTTGATCACCTCGACGATGGCATCGCGCTGCGCCTTGAGCATGCGGCCCTGGCGCGTCGCCGGGTCATAGCTCGCGGGGTCGATGCCGGTCGCTGCTTTGTAATTGGCGTCGGCCTCGGCCAGCACCACGGCGGCGGTCAGCCCCTTGTCGCCGCGCTTGGGGTCGTTGATGTCTTCCTGGTGCTTGGAGATCACCGCGCGGGCGGATTGCAGCATTTTCGCCAGGCTGTCGGCCACGGTGCGCGACTCGGTGGCATCGTTTGCCGCCCCCAACCCGGCAACGCCGGAGATCAGGATGGACGATGCAACCAGCAATAGCGAAAGGCCCCGCGCAATGCAGCGCGTGGGCGCCTGCGAATTGATAGAGTTCAAGGACTCCCCCCCGGGCTGGTCCGCCGCGTTTTCCTGTATCTCCTTGATCATCCTATGTGCAACACGCATGCGCAAGTTTCTGCATGCAGAGTTGATTTTCCGCGACGGAAAATACGTTGCCGCTCCGTAAGACGGGGCATCCGCCACGGAGTGCAACTGTCAGCCCGGGTCCGCCTGGCGAGGCGGGCGGTCTAGTGCCCTTCGGTCAGCATCGTCTCGTTGGCCTTGAAGGCGAGATAGGCCTGCCGGCGCTGCTCCGGCGGCGCCATGCATACCCCGGCCCGCAGGCCCATCGCATAGCCGACAATGTCCTGCACGGTCAGGTCGTCGGCCTGCGTCGAGAGGTCGATCACGTCGTCGTCCTCGAACCAGCCGAGGAAGGCATGGCCGACGACGATGCGCGCCGGCTCGCCATTGGTGACCTCCACCCGGAGCCGTTCGACGGAACCATTGCCGTTCCGTGAGATGACCTCCATGGTTCCGCGATTCTCATCGTCGCATTTCAGCGAAATGGGGAGCATCTGCTCGCCACTGACGATAGAGCCGGTAAAGGTTGGCGCTGCGTGCGCAGCCGACACTCCAAGCAGCAGGCATGCTGCCAGACAAACAATCCTCGTCATCTAGATCGTTCCCCGAATACCGCCCCTCTAAGCAGGCTTATTCCAGTCATATTGGCGTATTGTCGAGGGTGCAGGCAAGCAAATTCCAAGCCATTGCTTGGTCGATGCTGGTAGGATGCGGCCGTGCCCCGGTATCAGCGCGCTGCCGTGGCGAAAATTCTGTTGAAATGCCAAACGGTCCGGAGGGCGCGCGAAAACACCGTCGCCTGATCGTATGTGGTCTCTCGGATTTGAATTGTATCAATTCGTATCTGCTGGCGGCCCCGGCAGACTCTGCGACAATCACCCGACGCCCCGGACAAGCTTCCGTGGCCACTGGGGGCTAGGCTTCCCCTCATCGCTGTCGCCGAGATGTCCGGCGCCAAGGCTGCCCGCGCCGCATCCTGCCCTTTCATGCTGAGGAGTTCGACATGGCTCGATTGACGATCAATGGCGAGATCCGCGAAGTCGAAGCGGAGCCCGACACGCCGCTGCTCTGGGTGATCCGCGAACAGGTCGGGCTCACCGGCACCAAGTTCGGCTGCGGCATCGCGCAGTGCGGCGCCTGCACCGTGCACATTGACGGCGTTCCCACCCGCTCCTGCGTTATGCCGCTCAGCAGCATCGAGGAAGGCTCGAAGATCGTCACCATCGAGGGGCTCTCGCCAGACGGCTCGCACCCGGTGCAGAAGGCCTGGCTGGCGCTTGACGTTCCGCAATGCGGCTATTGCCAGTCCGGCATGATCATGGCGGCGGCGGGCCTGCTCGAGGCCAATCCGAAGCCGAGCGACGCCGACATCAGCAACGAGATCACCAATATCTGTCGCTGCGGTACCTATAACCGCGTCCGCGCCGCCATCCACATGGCGGCCGGCGACAAGGCCGGTTGAGGGAGGCAGCGATGAATTACGTTCCGACCGTTTCCCGCCGTAACTTCCTTGTCGGCTCCGCGGCCACGCTCGGCGGCCTGTCGCTGGGCTTCCATGTGCCGCTCGACAATGGCCCGTTTGCCGGTGAGGCACTCGCGCAGGGTGCCGCCAAACCCGAGGTCAATGCCTGGGTCGTGGTAAAGCCGGACGACACCGTCATCATCCGCGTCGCCCGTTCCGAGATGGGGCAGGGCACGCTGACCGGCCTCGCCCAGCTCGTCGCCGAGGAACTGGAATGCGACTGGTCGAAGGTGACTACCGAATATCCGACCCCCGGCCAGAATCTCGCCCGCGACCGCGTCTGGGGCAGCTTCTCCACCGGCGGCAGCCGCGGCATCCGAGATTCCAATGAATATGTCCGCAAGGGCGGCGCCGCCGCCCGCGAGATGCTGATCGCCGCCGCTGCTGCCGAGTGGAAGGTGCCGGCAAGCGAGTGCAAGGCCTCGAATAGCGTCATCACCCATCAGGCCAGCGGACGCACCACCACCTTCGGCAAGGTGGCGGACGCCGCGGCGAAGATGAACCCGCCGAGCGAGATCAAGCTCAAGGATCCGAAGGACTGGAAGATCGCCGGCAAGCCGCTGCCGCGGCTCGACACCGTCGAAAAGCTCACCGGCCGCCAGGTCTATGGCGCCGACCTGAAGCTGCCCGGCATGCTCAACGCCGCGGTGAAGGCCTGCCCGGTATTCGGCGGCAAGGTCGCGAGCTTCGATGCCTCGGCCGTCGAGAAGATGCCGGGCGTGCGCAAGGTGGTGAAGGTCGACGACACCGCCGTCGCCGTGGTCGCCGATACCTGGTGGCGCGCCAAGACCGCGCTCGACGCGCTGCCGATCACCTGGGACAACGGCCCCAACAAGGACCTGACCAGCGCCGCCATCGCCGAGACGCTGAAGGCGGGCCTGGACGCCAAGGACGCCTTCGTCGGCAACACCCGCGGCGATGCCAAGGGTGCGCTCGCCGGTGCGCTGGCCGGCGCGGCCAAGGTGGTGACCGCCACCTACGCCTTCCCCTACCAGAACCACGCCACCATGGAGCCGATGAACGCCACGGCGATCTACACCGCCGACAAATGCGAGGTGTGGGTGCCGACGCAGAATGGCGAGGGCAGCCTCGCCGCGGTGTCGGAGGCCTCCGGCCTGCCGATCCAGCAGTGCGACGTCTATAAGATCAATCTCGGCGGCGGCTTCGGCCGGCGCGGCAATTTCCAGGACTATGTCCGCCAGGTGGTCAGCATCGCCAAGACCATGCCGGGCACGCCGGTCAAGCTGATCTGGTCGCGCGAGGAGGACATGCTCCACGGCGCCTATCATCCGACCACGCAGGCCAAGCTGACCGGCGCGCTCGATGCGCAAGGCAATGTCACCGCGCTGCATATGCGCATTTCCGGCCAGTCCATCCTTGCCGCGGTGCGCCCCGAGGGCATGCAGGGCGGCATGGACCCGGCGGTGTTCCAGGGCCTCACCGAGAAGAGCCCGGAAGGCCATCTCGGCTACACCGTGCCGAACCTGCTGATCGACCACGCCATGCGCAACCCGCCGATCCCGCCGGGCTTCTGGCGCGGCGTGAACCTCAACCAGAACGCCGTCTATGTGGAGTGCTTCATCGACGAGATGGCGAGTGCCGCCGGCGTCGATCCGCTGGTCTTCCGCCGCAAGCTGATGGCCAACCATCCCAAGCACCTGGCGGTGCTGGAGGCGGCCGCCAAGGGCATCGGCTGGGGCACCCCGCCGGAAAAGGGACGTGCCCGCGGCCTCGCCCAGATCATGGGCTTCGGCAGCTATGTCGCCGCCGCCGCCGAGGTCTCGGTCGATGGCGGGCAGCTGACCATCCACCGCATCGTCGCCGCCACCGATCCGGGCCACATGGTGAATCCGGCCCAGATCGAGCGGCAGGTCGAGGGCTCCTTCGTCTATGGCCTCTCGGCATGCCTCTACGGCGAGTGCACGGTGAAGGGCGGGCGCATGGAGCAGGAGAACTTCGACACCTATGAGGTGATGCGCATGGCGCAGATGCCGAAGGTCGAGACCATCATCATCCCCTCCGGCGGCTTCTGGGGCGGCGTCGGCGAGCCCACCATCGCGGTGGCGGCGCCGGCGGTGCTGAACGCCATCGCCGCGGCCACCGGCAAGCGCTTCCGCACCTTGCCGCTCAAGAACCACGAGCTCGCCTGATGCGTCTTTCGTTCCTGCTGTTGCCGGCGCTGTGGCTGCTCGCCACCGCGCCGGCGGAAGCCGCGCCGCCGCGCGGTGCCACCTCCTGCACCGGCTGCCATCCGCGCACCGCTACCAAAGGCCCCGTGCCGACGCTGACGGGACGCCCGGCGGATGACATCATCACCCAGATGAACGCCTTCAAGACCGGCGAACGGCAATCGACGGTCATGGTTCGCATAGCCAAGGGCTTCTCCGATGAGGAAATCCACGCCCTCGCAGACTGGTTCGCCAATGGGGGCACCAATGCCAGCCCCGCTCAGCCAGCAGCACCCGCTGCACAGCGGCAGCCTGCCCAGCCGTAGGCGCGTGCTCGGCGGCCTTGCCGCCGGCGCCGCCACGGCAATGCTAGGGGCGCCGGCCGCGCTCGCCCAGGCCGCGCCGAGGGTCGTCGTCATTGGCGGCGGCTTCGCGGGTGCGAGCTTTGCCCGCGCTTTGAAGCAGAAGGACGCGGGAATAGCGGTCACGCTGGTCGAGCCCAATGCCCGCTACACCGCTTGCCCGCTCAGCAATGCGGTCATTGCCGGGCTGCGTGAGATCGACGCCCAGCAATTCGGTTATGACGGGCTGGCGAGGGACGGCATCACGGTCGTCACGCAGTCGGCCGCCGGCGTCGAGCCACAGGCACGCCGCGTGCGCCTCGCCGACGGTGCGAACCTCGATTATGACCGCCTCGTCGTCGCCCCCGGCATCGATCTGCGCTTCGACGCCATCCCCGGCTATGATGCGGCGGCGGCCGAGCAGATCCCCCATGCCTGGAAGGCGGGCGAACAGACCTTGCTGCTGCGTCGCCAATTGGAGGCGATGGAGGATGGCGGGCTCGTCGTCATTTCCGCCCCGGCCAACCCGTTCCGCTGCCCGCCCGGCCCCTATGAGCGGGCGAGCCTGATCGCGCATTTCCTGAAGACGAAGAAGCCGCGCTCAAAGCTCATCATCCTCGATGCCAAGGACGCCTTCTCCAAGCAGCGCCTCTTCGAGGCGGCGTGGCTGGAACTCTATCCCGGTCTCGTCGAGTGGGTGGGGCTATCCTCCGGCGGGCGGGTCACCGAGGTCGATCCGGCGACCAGGACGCTGACGACCGAGTTCGGCAGTCACAACGTCGCGGTCGCCAATATCATCCCGCCGCAGCGCGCCGGCACTATTGCCGCGACAGTGGGCGTGGCAGACCAGACCGGCTGGTGTCCGATCGATCCGGTGAGCTTCGAATCCCGCCTGGTGCCCGGCATCCATGTCATCGGCGATGCCGCCATCGGCGGCGCCATGCCGAAATCCGCCTTCACCGCCAATGCGCAGGCCAAGGTCTGTGCCGGCGCGGTGGCGAGCCTGGTGCGCGGGCGCGAGCCTGAGGCGCCCAAGCTGATCAACACTTGCTACAGCCTGGTGGCGCCGGACTACGGCATCTCCATCGCCGGCGTCTATCGGCCCAAGGACGGCCTGCTGGCCGAGGTCGAGGGCGCCGGCGGCACCAGCCCGCTCAACGCGCCACGCTCGGTGCGCTCCGAAGAGGCGGCCTATGGCGAGGCCTGGTTCGCCACCATCACCACCGAGGCCTTCGGATGAAGGCGGCCGGCATTTGCGCGGCGTTGCTCGGGCTGCTGCCACCGGGCGCCGGTGCCGCGGAAGGACTAGCCGCCTACAAGATCGAGGGCGATGCGATCGCGCTGCCGCTTGGCGGCGTGCTGGGCAATGCCGCCAAAGGCGAGAAGCTGATGGGCGAACGCCAGCGCAGCCTCTGCGTGCTGTGCCATTCCGGCCCGTTCCCCAATCCGCATCTGCAAGGCACGTTGGCGCCCAGCCTCGGCGGCGTCGGGGCGCGGCTGTCGGAAGGCCAGATACGGCTGCGCATCGTCGACATGAAGCATCTGAACCCGGAGAGCATCATGCCGGCTTATTATGGTCTGGCAGCCGGCGAGCGCGTCGCGGGAGGCTGGCGCAGCAAGCCGGTGCTGGAGGCCGGCGAGATCGAGGATCTCGTCGCCTATCTCGTGACCTTGAAGGATTGATTGATGGCGGATGAAACCCCGGCCGAGATCGCGCAGAAGACGCGGCCCTCGCTCAACGAGGTAGTCCGCGCCTTCACTGGCGGCCGGCCGGTGCAAGCGGGACGGGTGACGCTAAGCGTGCCGCCACTGGTCGAGAACGGCAACGCGGTCGGTGTCACCGTCACCGTCGACAGCCCGATGACGGCGAGCGACCATGTCCGCCGCATTGCGCTGTTCAACGAGAAGAACCCGCAGCCCGATATCGCGGTGTTCCACCTCGGCGCGCGCGCCGGGCGCGCCCGGGTGGCGACGCGCATCCGGCTCGCCACCTCGCAGACCATGGTTGCGGTCGCGGAACTGAGCGACGGCAGCTTCTGGTCGGCGAAGGCGAACGTCATCGTGACGCTGGCCGCCTGCATCGAGGACCTGTCATGACCCGCGCGCTCATCAATGTGCCGAAGACGGCGAAGCGCGGCGACGTCATCGAGATCCGTGCCATGATCGCCCACCCGATGGAGACCGGCTACCGCATGGGGCCGAACGGCGTTGCCATTCCGCGCAACATCATCAAGCGCTTCGCCTGCGCCTATGACGGGGCGGAGGTCTTCGCCGCCGACTTCTTCCCGGCCATGTCCGCCAACCCGTTCGTCGCCTTCAGCACGGTCGCGACGTCGAGCGGCACGCTGACCTTCAGCTGGACCGACGATGCCGGCAACACCGAGACGGCAACTGCCGAGATCGCGGTCGGTTGATGAACGGGCTGCGCGCCCTCATCGTTTGCGGCGCCGCTCTCGCGGGCACAGCGCTCGCGGGTGAGATTCCGTCGACTGAACGGCGTTCTGGAGCCGCCTTCATGGCGCCGGAGACGCAGGCGATGCAGGCCGACGATAGTGAGAACCCCGGCATGCTCTGGGTGCTCCAGGGCGAGCGGCTCTGGAGCGAGCCGGCGGGTTCATCGGGCAAATCCTGCGCCTCCTGCCATGGCGAGGCTTCGGCCAGTATGCGCGGCGTCGCCGCGCGCTATCCGGCCTCCGACGTGGCCGCCGGAGGGACGATCGACCTCGCCGGACGCATCGCCTTGTGCCAGCGGGACAAGCAAGGCGCTCCCGAGCCGGCGCGCGAGAGCGACGAACTGCTGGCGCTCACCGCTTTTGTCGGCCACCAGTCCCGCGGCCTGCCGGTGGCACCGCCGGACGATCCACGCCTGGCCTCATCGCGCGCGAACGGCAAGCGCCTGTTCGAGGCCCGCATGGGCCAGCTCGATCTCGCCTGCGCCTCCTGCCATGACGACAACTGGGACAAGAAGCTCGGCGGCAGCGCGATAACCCAGGCGCACCCGACCGCCTATCCGCTCTATCGGCTCGAATGGCAGGCGCTCGGCTCGCTGCAGCGGCGCATGCGCAACTGCATGATCGGCGTGCGCGCCGAGCCGTTCGCTTATGGCGCGCCGGAGTTCGTCGATATCGAGGCGTATCTGATGTCGAGGGCCGCCGGCCTCCCGGTGGAGACGCCGGGCGTGCGGCCCTGAGCCGCGACGTCATCCTGAGGCGCGAGCAATAGCGAGCCTCGAAGGATGCTGAAGCAGGTGGCCGCCTTCTGGGGCGGGCATCCTTCGAGGCTCGGGCTTTGCCCGAGCGCCTCAGGATGACGTGGTTATATCGAGCACTCTCAAGCCGGCGAGCGCTTGCCGAGCGGCAGGCCGACGGTGCGCGCGGGTTTCGGCGCACCCTTGCCCTCCGCCGGGACCTCGGCGTGCGGCAGGCTGATGATGGCGCACAGGCCGCCGCCGGTATTTGCCAGGGTGACGTCGCCGCCATGGTGGCGCACGATGTTGCGGGCGATGGAGAGACCAAGCCCAATGCCGCCGGTCTCGCGGTTGCGCGAATTCTCCAGCCGGAAGAACGGCGCGAACACCCGTTCGATCGATTCCGTCTCGATACCCGGCCCGTCATCCTCGACCACGATCTCGATCGCCGCCGCCCCGGAGCGCAGCGAGACCCGTGCGCGCTCGCCGTAGCGCACCGCATTCTCGACCAGGTTGCGCACCGCGCGCTTCAGGGCGTCGGCGCGGCAGCGATATCCGATCTTCGGGGCATCAAGGCAGGTGACGTCATGACCGAGCTCGACGAGGTCGTCGCACAGGCTCTCCACCAGAGCGGTGAGATTGACATTGCGGGTCACCTCCTCGGTCGCCTGATCGCGCGAGAAGGCGAGGGTTGCTTCCGTCATGGCGCGCAGCTCGTCGAGCGTCGACAGCATCTTTTCACGCGTCTCGTCGTCGGTGACGAACTCGGTCCGTAGCCGCAGCGAGGTGATGGGGGTGCGCAGGTCATGGCCGATTGCCGCCAGCATTCGGGTGCGGTCCTCGACGAAGCGCTGCAGCCGCGCCTGCATCAGATTGAACGCCACGGCGGTCTGGCGGATGTCGTCCGGGCCGCTCTCCGGCAGCGGTGTCACGCTCTCGCCGCGGCCGAGCGCCTCCGCCGCCACCGCGAGCCGGCGCATCGGCCGCGTCATGCCGCGCGCGATGAAGGCGGCGCAGATGGAGAGGATCACGGCGGTAACCGCGAGCGAGATGATGGACTGCGTGGTCCACATGCTGTTCACCAGCTTCTTGGCGAAAGCGGTGTTGAGCCAGGACCCGTCCTTGAGCTGCACCGCCAGCCCCATGCCATTGTCCTCGCCGAGATAGAGGAACTTGGCTGGCCGTGACAGCGGCCAGGCATGCGGCGGCATCTCGGTCCAGGTGGGCTGCGCGCTGTCGATGCCCGCCGTGGCGGGAGGCGGCAGCGGCGCCGGAGTTGTGGACGCGACCGTGGGCAGGCCGGCGAGGCTGGCCACGGTCGGCAGCGGCTCTGCAAGGCGGTGAAGGGCGTCGTGGCGCCAGGCCGAGACGTCGGATGGGAAGTCCCGCGACACCCAGAAGCGCGTGTAGCCGGTGGCGCTCGCGCTCAGTATGTCGTCCTGCAGGGCCGGCGGCGTGGTTTCGAGCAACTGTGCCACCGAGGCACTGCGGCTGAGGAATTCCGTCTTTGCCGCCTTGATCAGCGCCTGGCCGCGTTCATCCAGGAACAGCAGGAAGCTGATGCCCTGCGACAGCGCGAGAGCGAGCAGCATGATGGCGACGAAGCGCGCGGTGAGGCTGCGGTTCCACAGGCCGATCATTGTGGCGCGACCTCTGCCGAGAAACTGTAGCCGCCGCCCCAATGGGTCTTGATCAGGGTCGGCGACTTCGGATCGGCCTCGATCTTCTTGCGCAGCCGGCTGACCTGGTTGTCGATGGCGCGGTCGAACGGCTCGGCGTTGCGCCCGACCGTGAGGTCGAGCAACTGGTCGCGGCTCAGCACCAGCCCGGCATGGTCGAGGAACACGCTGAGCAGGCGGAATTCCGCGGTGCTGAGCGGCACGGCGAGGCCATCCTCGCCGACCAGTTCGCGCCGGCCGACATTCAGCGACCAGCGGTCGAAATGCACCTCTTTCGCCTTGAGCTGTCCGCGCTGCGGCGGCAGGCTCTGCACCCGGCGCAACACCGCCTTGATGCGCGCCAGCAATTCGCGCGGATTGAACGGCTTGGAGAGATAGTCGTCGGCGCCCAGCTCCAGCCCGACGATGCGGTCGGTCTCCTCCGCCATGGCGGTGAGCATGATGACCGGCAGATTGGTCGATTCCCGCAAATAGCGGCACAGCGACAGCCCGTCCTCGCCCGGCATCATCACGTCAAGCACGACCAGATCGATAGCATTGCGCTCGAGCAGACGGCGGCACGCCGCCGCATTCTCTGCAAGGCTTGTGCGATAGCCATGCCGATGAAGGTATTTGCCGACCAGATCGCGAATGTCGCGATGGTCATCGACGATGGCAATGTGCGGCGCTGCGTCCATGAGGTGTCTCCGTGCGATGTACATACCGCTAACGGTCTCGGCGTGCCCCGGAAAAAATGTATCAAACCTTGCGGCATTCCCGAAGCGCGACACTGCACGACATTCCGGTCGGTGTTCTGCGAAAGAGTTGCGACATCCGCGGCCTAACGTTCAAGCATTCGAAGGCAGCTGCTCAGAGGCGCCTTGGATTCTCGAAGATGGCGCCGGTAATGATCGCTCCCGATCGTTCGCGTCATCAGGCAAACAATGCATCGCGGCGCAGGTCGGATGCTGGAACATTGGGAATTGACTGATGAACAAGATCATCACGACTTTTGGCCTGGCGGCCCTGCTTGGCGGCTTTGCCCTGTCCCCGGCCCATGCGGAGCGCGACGCGCAGGAGCGGGAAGCCTACCGTGACACCCAGCGCCAGCAGGGCACGCTGGTCTCGCCACTGCCGACCGGCCCGGTGATCGAGGGTCGCAACGTCTATATGGCGCCGTCCCCGAACGGCAACGTCGAGCCCTACATCCGGCGCGCCGAAGAGGCCGACCGCCGCGGCAAGTGAGAACTGGCTAACAGTTCGTCGTCATCCCCGGCCTTGTGCCGGGGATCTCGATTCAGGGCAGCGCATCAGAGACCGAGATGGCCGGCACAAGGCCGGCCATGACGACCTGTGTGTGGTCGTTCGCCGCTTATGCCGCTCAATCTGCCGCCGCAAAGCGGCGAAGCGCGTCGCGGTCGACTTCAATGCCGAGGCCGGGGCCGGTCGGTATGTCGACCCAGCCATCCTTGTGCTCCAGCGGCTCGGTCAGCACCGCCTGGCGGAACGGGTGCTCGGAGCGGTCGAACTCGAGCAGCGGCTCGCGCGGCCGCAGCCGGGCCGGGGTGTGCGGCACCACCGCCAGCAATTGCAGGGCCGCCGCAAGCGCGATGCCGCTGCCCCAGACATGGGGGATGTAGCGGATGCCGAAGGCGGTCGCCATGTCGGCGATCTTCTTGCATTCGGACAGTCCGCCGGCAGCGCAGGTATCCGGCTGGATGATGTCCATCGCGCGCGAGGTGAAGATGTTGATGAAGCCCCAGCGCGTATAGTCGCATTCCCCGCCCGCGACCGGGATCGGCTGGCCGGCCTTCACTTCTCGATAGGAAGCAAGGTCCTCGGGCACCACCGGCTCCTCGAACCAGTCGATATTCTGGTCGGCGACGCGGCGGCCGAGCGCGATCGCCTCGGTGGCATCATAGGCATGGTTGGCGTCGAGCATCAGCCGACGCTCCGGCCCGATCGCCTGGCGTGCCGCCTTGATCAGCGCGATGTCCTCCTCGAAATCGATGCCGATCTTCAGCTTCACGCCGTGGAAGCCTTCCGCCATGCGCTCGCGCACCTCGCGGATCACATAGTCGAGCGGGTCGGCATCATCGAGGCGGTAGGTGCCGGTGGCATAGGCCTGCACCTTCGTGCGCATCGGCCCGCCCATCAGCTGGTGCACCGGCGCACCGAAATGCTTGCCCCTGATGTCCCACAGCGCGATGTCGACGCCGCTCAGCCCGCTGATGACGAGGCCCTTCTGGCCCTGATCGCGGAAGCGGTTATAGAGGTTCTGCCAGATGACGTCGCCGGCCAGCGGATCGGCGTCGATCAGCAGATGGCGGAACGCGTTCACCACCGCCGCATTGGGCCGCGCGGGGCCGAAGCATTCGCCCCAGCCGGTGAGGCCGGTGTCGGTGACGATCTCGACGAGGCAGGACTTGCGCACCGTGGTGCGGTCGACCGACCAGCCGAACGGCTGCTGCAGCGGCGCTTCCAGCACATGGGTGTGCAGTTCCGCAATCCTCATCGTCCCGTCCTTCAGTCCGCGAGGGTGAGTGTGCCGAAGCCGTCCACACCGATGGAGACGGAGCGGGCCGGCAGCTTGATCGGGGTCGGAACCACCAGCGAGCCGGTGAGCACGATCTCGCCGGCGCCGAGCGTCTTGCCGTGCCGGGCGAGCTTGCCGACCAGCCAGCGCAACGCCTCGAACGGACGCAGCACATCGGCCGTGCTGCCCTTCACCACCTCGCCATCGATCTCGATGAAGCCGGCACGGTCGGTGCGCAGCAGATCCTGCCAGCCGGCCTGGGAGGGGCCAAGCGCGAAGGCGGCGTTGAAGAAATCGTCGGTGAGGATGGTGGGAATGCCCACGTCGAGCGGCACGCCATAGCGGTTGTCGACGATCTCGCAGGCGAGATGCGCCGAAGCGATGGCATCGCGCAGCGCGTCGTCGGAGAGATTGCTGGCCCCGCCGAGCTCGGTGCGCGTGACGAAGGCGATCTCGCATTCGACCTTGGGCTCCCTCAAGGGCCGGTCGAGCGCGGCGCGCAGCGTCGGTGCCTGCACGTCGTCATACATGCCGGCATAGGCCGGTTCGGACAGGCCGAGCGCGCGCTGGCCCTCGACCGAGGTCGAGGCGATCTTGTAGGCGGCGCGCTTGATCCCGGCGTCCGCCAGCGCGTCTCGGACAAGGTCCTGGAACTTGTAGCCCTCCGCCTCGTCCCTCGGGCGCCGGTCGGCCGCAAAGGCGTGGAATTGGGGGCGGTTCTTGCGCGCCGCGACGAGGCGGGCGAGGTCATCGGGGGAAATGCTCATGTCTCTGTTCCGATCCTAGGCTTTGAGGGCGCGCAGGTCGCCGGCGGCGCGGGTCGCCCCGGCCATCAGGAAGGCGCCGTCCGACTGTGTCGGGATGAATTGCGAGCCCAGCTCGATATAGATCTTCTGCCGTTCGAGATTGGTGTCGCCGCCCACCCCGAAGAAGGTGCCGCTTGCCTTGCAGGCCGCTGCGATGCGTTCCACTGCCGCCATGGCTTCGGGGTCGCCGAGCGCCCCGGGCTTGCCCATGCTGGTCAGCAGGTCGGTGAGGCCGACGAGCAGCACGTCGACGCCCTCGACCGCAGCGATCTCCTCGACATTGGCGAGGCCCTCCAGCGTCTCGATCATGCACACCACGAGGGTGTTCTTGTTCATGATGGAGATCGCCTGCGCCTGCGGCACCGGCTTGAAGTCGAACAGCGGATAGCCCGAAGTGGCCGATCGGCGTCCGATCGGCGCGTATTTGCAGGCGTTCACTCCGGCGCGGGCATCGTCCGCCGTGTTCACGTCCGGGAACACGATGCCGGTGACGCCGCCATCGAGCAGCACCGAGACGTCCGGATCGCGGCAACTGCGCATGCGCACCATCGCCGTGATGCCGCAGCCGAGGGCGGCTTGCGCGATATGGCTGATGGTCTCCAGCGAATAGATGGCGTGCTGGATATCGATGAACACGAAGTCGAGCCCGCTCGACCTGGCGAGGCGGGCGACGTCGCCGGAGCGGGCGAGGCGCACGATCAGCCCGAGCGCGAGTTCGCCCGCCTCCAGGCGTTCCTTGGCCGGATTCCTTATGTCGGCGATGTCAGGCATGGATGGCGCTCCCGGTGCGGGTCGACGCCGGCTCCGGCGCCATGATCTGGAATTGCGAGCCGCGGTGCATCAGGCAATGCGGGCCGATCTCGGCGAGGCTGGTGCGGCCCATCTGCGCGAGGTTCAGGTCGATCTCGTTGCGCAGGATACTGATCGCCTTTTGCGCGCCCGGCAGGCCATAGGCGGCGATGCCATAAAGCGTCGAGCGGCCGATGAAGCAGAACTGCGCGCCAAGGCACAGCGCGATCAATATGTCCGAGCCGCGGCGGATGCCGCTGTCCAGCATCAGCACCTGCTTCTCTCCGACTGCGGCGCGGATCAGCGGCAGCACCTCGATCGGCGAGGGCGCCATGTCGAGCTGCCGTCCGCCATGGTTGGAGACGATGATGCCGTCGACGCCGATATTGTTGGCGCGCACCGCATCCTCGGGGTGCAGCAGGCCCTTGATGACGAGGTTGCCGGGCCAGAGCTTGCGATAGTGCTCAAGGTCGGCCCAGGTCTGTTCGGAGGCCGGGGTCTGCCCGGCGAAGAAATCCGCGACCTCGTCGGGGGTGGCGCCTTCCTTCGCATAACGCTGCCAGTTCGGCATCATCGGCGTGCCGCCGCCGGCCTGGAGATAGCCGGCGAGCCAGCCGGGACGCGACAGGCCGTCAATGATGGTCGACATCTTGAAGCGCAGCGGGCGGGTGAAGCCATTGCGCATGTTGCGCTCGCGCTTCGGCGCGATCGGCACGTCCGCGGTCAGCACCAGCGTCTCGATGCCGACGCTCTCGACATGGCCGACGAGGCGCCGGCCAAGCTCGCGGTCGCGCGTGCTGTAGAGCTGGAACCACATATTGTTCGGCGCCCGCGCCACCACGCTCTCCACCGAGGAGTTGCTGGCACAGGACTGCGCGAACGGGATGTTCGCCGCCGCCGCCGCCTCGGCCAGCATGTCGTCGGCACCGGTGCGCCACAGCCCGGCAAGGCCGGTCGGGCAGATGCCGAACGGACTGTCATAGGTCTTGCCGAAGATGGTGGTCTTCTGGCTGCGCTTGGAGACATCGGCGAAATAGCGCGGCAGCAGCCGGTATTCGAGAAAGGCCTCGCGGTTGCGGGTGAGGCAGTGCTCGGCCTCGACGCCACCATCGATGAAGTCGAAGGCGATGCGCGGCAGGCGGCGCCGGGCCGCCTCACGCAAATCGTCGATGGTGACGATCTTGTCGATTTTCATGGGTATGTCTCGGATATCCGGTGACGGGCGCGATATGTGGAACGTGCGACCGTTGCCGGCTCGAACGCCCCGTCTCGCGGCGGAGCGTCCGGTGTTTATAGATCTATAATAATACGGCGCAACGCATTGGTGTCAATCAATGGCCGGCATGCTTTGGTTCATGAGGCGCGCAGGCGCTCCAGTGCGCCGCGGTCGATCTCGATGCCGAGGCCCGGCCCTTCGGGCACCGCGACGCGGCCCTCCTTGTGCTCGATCGGGGTCTTGAGGATGGCCTGGCGGATCGGGTGCTCGGTGCGGTCGAACTCCAGCATCGGCTCCACCGGCGCCAGCGAGGGCGGCGTGGAGTCCGGCAGCACGGAGAGCAGTTGCAACCCGGCGGCGATGGCGATGCCGGTGCCCCAGACATGGGGCGCGTAGCGGATGCCGTGGGCCGATGCCATGTCGGCGATCTTCTTGCACTCGGAGATGCCGCCGGCGGCGCAGGTGTCCGGCTGCACGATATCGACCATGTGCTTTGCCAGCAGGTCGCGGAAGCCGTAGCGGGTGAATTCGCACTCGCCGCCGGCGATCGGCATCTTGAGCGCCGCCTTCACCTGGAGATGGCCGGCAATATCCTCGGGCGGCACCGGCTCCTCGAACCAGCCGATGTCATATTGTTCGATGGCGCGGCCGAGCCGGATCGCCGCGATCGCGTCATAGGCGTGATTGGCGTCGATCATCAGCCCGATATCCGGGCCGATGGTCTCGCGGATAATACGCGTCATCAGGATGTCCTCCTCGACGCCGAAGCCGACCTTGAGCTTCACCGCCTTGAAGCCCTGCGCGACGTACTCCGCCGCTTCCTCGGCGAGATAGGCGACCGGATCGCCGCCCTTGCGGCGATAAAGGCCGGTCGCATAAGCCGGCACGTCGCTGCGGATCGGGCCGCCGAGCAGGCGATGGATCGGCTGGTTGAAGAACTTGCCCTTGAGGTCCCACAGCGCGATGTCGATGCCGCTCAGGCCCTGGATGATGACGCCCTTCTGCCCATGGTCGCGGTAGCGCGCATAGATCTCCTGCCACAGCCACTCGGTGCGCAGCGCGTCCTGGCCGACCAGCGCCGCCTTCATCGCCTGCACCACGGCGGTGTTGATGCGCGCCGGGCCGTAGCACTCGCCCCAGCCGACCAGCCCCTGGTCGGTCTCGATCTCAACCAGCATCGCGGTCCGCGTCGAATACCACGCGCGGGAATAGGCAAAGGGCTGCGAAAGCGACGCTTCCAAGACGTGGGTTTTGACGTCAGTGATTTTCATAGTCGTTCCTGCGCGAGGTCTTGACGAGGTCTTGGATGAGATGCTGGACGAGAGCTTGGGTATTCCGAATATTGACAGTCTTTATATTTATGATAGTAATATCATATGACGAATTCATCCGTAGCCATTGGCCGAACGCTCAAGAGAAATCTGCGGGAGCAGATCGTCGACGGCATCGGCAGCGACATCGTTTCGGGCCGGCTGAAGCCCGGCGAACTGCTGCCGAGCGAAGACGTGCTGCTCGGCCGCTACGGGGTGAGCCGCACCGTGCTGCGCGAGGCGCTGAACGTGCTTGCCGGCAAGGGCATGCTCGACGCCCGCCCGAAGCGCGGCACCGTGGTGACGCCGCGCAGCGCGTGGAACCAGCTTGATCCGGTGGTGCTGAGCTGGCGCGGCGGGGCGAGTGGCGGCGAGACCCGGCGCGAGGGCGGGGTCGACGCCCTGATGGAGGTGCGGCGCATCGTCGAGCCCGGCGCCGCCGCGCTTGCGGCGCGGCGCGGCACCGAACGCGACTTCGCCGAGATCAGGGCCGCCTATGAAGCGATGGAACGGGCGGGGGATTCGCCCGAAGCCTTCATGGAGGCCGATCTCGCCTTCCACGTCGCCTGCCTCTATGCCGGCAAGAATGATTTTCTGGCGCCGATCGCCCACGCCATCCGCACCGAGATGATGGCCTCGCTGCGCATCACCAATCGCGATCCGGTGCTGAACCGCAGCGTATCGCTGCCGCTGCACAAGGCGATCCTCGACGCCATCCTCGCCCGCGATCCGGATGAGGCCGCCGCCGCCATGAAGCGGCATCTCGACGACACCGAGCACCGGCGCGCGCAGTCGCAACGTTAGCCGACGCTCCCCGCATCGCATCACCGCCTCCCGCGATCGGGGACGAGAAAGGCCGGGCTGAGCGAGGCGAGGTCCGTGCAGCCGAGGAGTGCGAGGTTGCGGTCGATCTCCTCGCCCAGCACGTTGATGGCGTGGCTGACACCGGCCTCGTCGCCCACCGCGGCGGCGAACAGGAACGGACGCCCGAGGAAGACGAAGGAGGCGCCGAGCGCCAGCGCCTTTACCACATCGGTGCCGCGGCGGATGCCGCTGTCCAGCATCACCGTCAGGCCGCCGGCGGCGGCGACGACATCCGGCAGGGCGCGCAGCGACGCGATCGCGCCGTCGAGCTGCCGGCCGCCATGGTTGGAGACGATGATGCCGTCGGCGCCGATGGCGGCCGCCTTGCGCGCATCCTCCGGCGAGAGGATGCCCTTGATGATGAAGGTGCCTTTCCAGCGCTCGCGGATCCAGGCGATGTCGTCCCAGGAGAGCGAGTCGCGGCGGCCGAAGGAGCGCTGCGCGGTGGCCGAGATCAGCGGCGGGCCGCGTCCGTCGGTGACGTTCTCGAAGTGCGGCATGCCGTTGCGCCACAGGGTGCGCAGCAGCGTGTGCACCAGCCAGCGCGGATGGGTGATGCCATCCCATGCGAGGCGTGGCGTCGGGCGTAGCGGCATCGAGAAGCCGTTGCGGATGTTGTTCTCGCGATTGCCGTTGACCGCGACGTCGGCCGTCACCACCAGCGTGCCGTAGCCGGCGCGCTCGACACGGTCGATGAGGCGGCTGACCAAGGGGCGGTCGCCGGGGATATAGGCCTGGAACCACGCCTCCGGATTGGCGGCGATGACCTTTTCCATCGCCATCAGTGCGGCGCCGCTGAGCATGAAGGGAATGCCGGCATTGCGAGCACCGGCCGCCAGCACGCGTTCGCACTCGAAGGCGCCGAGCGCGATCGAGCCCATCGGCGAAATGCCGAACGGCGCGTTGTAGTGCTTGCCGAACAGCGTGGTCGCCTGGCTACGTGCCACCGTATTGACGAGGACGCGCGGCACGAAGGCCCAGTCGGCGAATGCCTCGCGATTGGCATCGCGCGAGGAATTGCTCTCCACCCCGCCCGAGACGAAGCCGAAGATGCAGCGCGGCAGCAGTCGCTTGGCCTCGATCTCGAAATCGTCGAGCGACAGCACATTGGCGAGCCGACCCATCGAGGCTGCGGCCTTGGGGTCGGCCCATCGGAATTCGGGTGCTGAGAAGGAGGGGGTGGCGGGTCTTTCCGGCGCCTCCGGAAGCTGCTCGGCTGCACTCACGCTGGTTTCCTACCCTGTTGAACGGCCGCTCTTCTGAAGCTGAACGGCGGCGGCCGGTGTCGTGCGCAATAAATACCTGTACTCGTCATCGGTTATTTCAGAAATGTTCGATGCGGGGCATATCGATATTAGAGTGTATTCTTTTCTTGCAACTCATCCCTGCATCCGAGCGGCCGCCCGGGATGGTGATATGCGCTCACCGAGCGCGCCCATGGATCTCCTCTGCAAATTTCCAGGCGCGACTTGAATTTAAGAATATAATAGTATTTATTGCCCCCTCGTCAATCCCCTCCTGTCCCGCCGCGTAGCGGGTTGGCGGGGATGGCAGAGCCGACAAGGGCGCGTAGGCGCTTGACAGAGTTGAGGTTTTCGACCGCCCTGGCGGTTTGGAGGAGCGCTGTGGATCCGGGGACGTGCCGCCTCTTATCCCTCGGTGCGCTCGCAGCCGATGACGCGCGGTCGCCTGCCCGGCGGCGGCTTCGGAACGCGGCCGCTCCAGCGGAGATGACCTAGAGGAAGATCTGGCGCCAGCGCTATATATAACCCTATCATTAAAAGTCGATTTCCAGTATCCCTGGTTCCCGAGAAGGGGATGACGGAATCTCTCCAAACAAGCCGGACAAGACATGTCGAAGCCCGTCGTGCTCATCACCAGCCGCTATTCCGATGATCTGGTCGCCAAGCTGGAGCCCTATGCCACGGTCAGGCTGGGCGCCGACCAGTTCAAGGGCACGCCGCGCGCGGAGATCCTCGACGTGGTGGGCGATGCCGTCGGCCTCATCACCCAGAACGAGCTGAAGATCGACCGCGAGCTGCTGGAGCGCGCCAGAGCGCTGCGCGTCGTCGCCAATTCCACCGCCGGCTTTGACAATATGGACATCGCCGCGATGCGCGAGCGCGGCATCTGGGGCGCCAATTGCCCGGACAGCTATTCCGCCGACACCGCGAGCCACACCATCGGCCTGCTGCTCGCTTTGTCGCGGGGCATATTGGCGGCGGATCGCTATGTGCGCTCGGGCCAGTGGAAGGTTGAAGGCTGGATGCCGGGCGGGCGCTGGGACGGCGTCGCGCTCGACGGCAAGACCATGGGCATCATCGGCATGGGCCATATCGGCTATCAGGTCGCCCGCCGCGCCGAAGCCTTCGGCATGAAGATCCGCCACCATTCCCGTTCCAGCCAGGACAAGCCGGGCTGGCGCCCGCTCGACGACCTGCTCGCCACCTCCGACGTCGTCAGCATCCACTGCCCGCTGAATGCACAGACCCGCCATCTGATCGACGCCAATGCGTTCGCCAGGATGAAGCGCAGCGCCATCCTCCTGAACGTCTCGCGCGGCGCGGTGGTGAAGGTGGATGACCTGGTCGCCGCCCTCCAGAGCGGCGAGATCGCCGGCGCCGGGCTCGATGTCTTTGAGTTCGAGCCCGACGTGCCGCCTGCGCTGTTTGACATGCCGAACGTCGTGCTCTCCCCGCACATGGGCGGCTGCACCGCCGAGGCGCGGGTGTCGGCCTGGCGCCAGAGCGTCGATAACGTCATTGCCGTGCTCAAGGGCGGCGCGCCGGAGACCCCGGCCTTCGCCTTGTCCTGATCAGCCCACCACGCCCGAGAACATGCAGATCGTTATGCAGACCAACCGCATCAATCTTGAAGACCGCGTCGCCATCGTCACCGGCGGCGCGCAGGGTATCGGCTTCGCCATCTCCGAGCGCTTCCTCGACTCCGGCGCGAAGCTGGTGATCTGGGACATCAATGAGGAGGGGCTCGCCACGGCCAAGGCCGAGCTGGAAAGCCGCAGCGGCAAGCCGGTGCTTACCCACAAGGTCGATATCGCCGACTACGGCAACGTCGCCGCCGCCACCGACGCGGCGCTTCAGGCGCTCGGCCGCATCGACATATTGGTGAACAACGCCGCCATTGTCGGCCCGAACGCCAGGCTGGTGGATTATCCGCTCGATGCCTGGCACGACGTCATCAATATCGACGTCAACGGCACCTTCCATTGCTGCCGCGCCGTGGTGCCGGCGATGAGCCGGCAGAATTACGGGCGCATCGTCAACATCGCCTCGGTCGCCGGCAAGGAAGGCAATCCCAACGCGGCGGCCTACAGCACGGCCAAGGCCGCGGTGATGGCGCTGACCAAGTCGCTCGGCAAGGAAGTCGCCGGCCAGAACATCGCCGTCAATTGCGTGACGCCGGCGGTGGCGCGCACGCCTGGCGCCATGCTGCAGGCGCCCGAGCACATCGAATACATGCTCGCCAAGATCCCGCGGGGCCGTTTCCTCGAACTGGAAGAGGCGGCGGCGATGATCGCCTGGCTGGTGAGCGAGGAGAATTCCTTCACCACCGCGTCGGTGTTCGACCTGTCCGGCGGCCGGGCGACCTATTGAGGCGACGGAAAGTCGAGACGAGGGGAGGGAGGCAGCATGACGAACGCACGCACACCCTGGCCCAGATTGCGCCGCCCGCTGGTGGCGATCCTGCGCGGCCTTCGCCCCGAAGAGGCCGAGGCGGTCATCAGCGCCCTGATCGAGGAAGGCTTCGAGGCAATCGAGATCCCGCTCAATTCGCCCGATCCGTTCCGCTCCATCGAGATGGCAGCGCGAATGGCGCCGGCTAATTGCCTGATCGGCGCCGGCACCGTCCTGACGGTGGAGGACGTCGAACGCCTCGCCGCCGCCGGCGGACGGCTGATGGTCAGCCCCAATGTCGAGCCGGAGGTGATCGTGCGCGCCACCTCGCACGGCATGGTAACGATGCCCGGCGTGTTCACCCCGACCGAGGCGGTCGCCGCGGTGCGCGCCGGCGCCTCGGCGCTGAAGTTCTTTCCCGCCAACGTGCTCGGCCCGGCCGGCATCGCCGCGATCCGCGCGGTGCTGCCACCCGGCATGGAGCTAGGTGCCGTCGGCGGCGTCTCCGACTCGACGTTTGCCGACTATGCGAAGGTCGGTATCCGCACCTTCGGCCTCGGCTCCAGCCTCTATGCACCCGGCAGCGATGCCGCGACGGTGGGAACAAGGGCGCGTGCTGCCATCGCTGCCTATGACCACGTGTTCGGGGGCTGAGATGAAGACGCCCGTGAGCACGCCGCGGACCGGCACGGATCAGGTGGAACGCGGCGCCCGCGGCGCGCGCTTGACGCTACGCGGCGGGCTTACTAGTGATAGAACTATATATAACGTTCTCGACGATGCGCAGACGTGGCGCTTGCGGACCGCGGGAGCGAACCATGGGAGGCGCCGTTGAGCGTGATCGTCGGGAGCGGTGATTTCACCTACCGCGTCGAGGAAGGCTGGGGGAAGCTGCCGGAGGGCTGGAGCCTCGGCGATGTCGGCGGCGTCGGCGTCGACCGGCAGGATCGCCTCTATGTCTTCAATCGCGGCGGCCACCCGATGGTGATCTTCGACCGCGACGGCAACTTCCTGAAGTCTTGGGGCGAAGACACGTTCGAGCGCCCGCACGCCATCTATATGGCGCCCGACGACACCGTCTGGTGCGTCGATGACGGCGACCACACCGTGCGCAAATGCACGCTGGACGGCGAGGTGCTGTTCACGCTCGGCACGCCGCACCAGCCGGCGCCGGAATTCAGCGGCCAGCCCTTCAACCGCCCCACCCATATCGCCTTCGCGCCGGAGGGCGACTTCTACGTCGCCGACGGCTACGGCAATGCCCGCGTGCACAAATACACCGCGGACGGCGAGCACATCCTCTCCTGGGGCGAATACGGCACCGATCCCGGCCAGTTCAATATCGTCCACAATATCTGCTGCGACAGCGCCGGCCTGGTCTATGTGTCCGACCGCGAGAACCATCGCGTCCAGGTATTCGACGGCGACGGCACGTTCGTCGAGCAGTGGAACAACCTGCACCGCGCCTGCGGGCTGACCATGCACAATCCGGACGATCCGATCTTCTTCGTCGGCGAGCTCGGGCCGTTCCTCGCCATCAACCGTTCCT
Source organism: Starkeya sp. ORNL1 (assembly GCF_012971745.1). Lineage (NCBI taxonomy): Bacteria > Pseudomonadati > Pseudomonadota > Alphaproteobacteria > Hyphomicrobiales > Xanthobacteraceae > Starkeya > Starkeya sp. ORNL1. The sequence goes on along the minus strand of NZ_CP048834.1, from coordinate 3,415,071 downwards.
ATCCCAATCTCGGCCCGCGCGTGTCGGTGGTCGACAAGCACGGCAAGCTGCTGGCCCGCCTCGGCGGCCCGCATGCCGGCACCGAGCCCGGCACCTTCATCGCCCCGCACACCGCCGCCGTAGATTCGCACGGCGATCTCTACGTCGGCGAGGTCTCGTTCTCGGCCTGGATCCCGGTGTTCCAGACCCAGCGCCCCGCTTTCGTGCGCAGCCTCCAGAAGTTCACCAAGGTCAAGGCGTCATGACTTCCGAAGCCACCATCAACCGCAAGCCACTGGTCTTCTTCGAGCGTTTCTTCGATCCGGTCGCCGAGACCATCCTCGGCGCGCAGGACGACATCGACCTGGTGAAGCTGCGCTATGACGGCCCGCAGCCGGACAATTGGGCGGCGTTCTCACGAGCCTGCGCCTATCAGATCGGCGCCCGCACCGAGCTGATCGAGCCCTGGTTCGGCAATGCCGCGCTCATCGCCCGCTCGCCGCAGTTGCTCGCCATCTGCTCGATCGGGGCGGGCTATGACGTGATCGACGTCGATGCCTGCACCGAGGCGGGCATCATCGTGTGCAGCCAGTCCGGCACCAATTTCGAGCCGGTCGCCGAGCACGCCATCGGCATGATTCTCAACCTGTCGAAGAAGATCAGCCTGTCGAACCGCGCGCTGCTGCGCGGCGGCGCCGCCGACCGCATGGATGTCGCCGGCAACGACGTCGTCGGCAAGACCGTGGGCATTGTCGGCATCGGCGCCATCGGCACCCGCACCGCCACCTTCTGCCGGGCCTTCGACATGACGGTGCTGGCCTATGATCCCTACCTCACCGCCGAGCAGATCGCCGCACGCGGTGCCGAGAAGGTCGAGTTCGCCGAGTTGCTGGCACGCTCCGACTTCATCACCACGCACTGCCCGCGGACGTCCGAGACGCTCGGCATGTTCGACGAGGCGGCCTTCGCGCAGATGAAGCCGACCGCCTATTACATCAACACCGCGCGCGGCCGCATCCATAGCGAAACCGCGCTGCTCGATGCGCTCAGGCGCGGGGTCATCGCCGGCGCCGGCATCGACGTCTTCGATCACGAGCCGCCGCCGCCGGACCACCCGCTGCTGCTGCTCGACAACGTCATCGCAACGCCGCACACCGCCGGCATGACCGCGGAGACCTTCTACAACATGTCGGTGAAGACCGCCGAGCAATGGATGGAGCTGCTGCGCGGCCGCGTGCCGCCGCGGCTCGTCAATCCCGAGGTCTGGCCGCATTACTCCGACCGGTTCGAGAAGATCATCGGCTTCCGCCCCGATCCTCTCGGCTGACGCGTGACGAACCGGCCCGAGTGGCCGGCATTTTCCCAGAACAATGGCCACAAGAAACCGGGCCGATCGATCCAGGAGGAAACCAGAAATGTTCCGCATCAAGACGTTTGTCATGTCCATGGCGCTGCTGCTTCCGGTCCTCGTCGCCGGCAGCCAGGCGCAGGCCGGTGAAGTGCTGCAGCGCGTGATCTCGAGCGGCAAGCTCCGGGTCGCGGTGATGGGTAGCCTGCCGCCCTACACCAACATGAAGCCCGACGGCACGATGGAAGGCTATGACGTCGACCTCGCCAGGAAGCTGGCCGAGGCGCTGAAGGTCGAGCCGGAATTCGTCGTCGTCGACAGCGCCGGCCGCGTCGCCGCGCTGCAGACCGGCAAGGCCGACATCACCATCTCCGGCTTCGCCCGCAATGTGCAGCGCTCGCTCACCATCGCCTTCTCCGACCCCTATCTGATCGTGCCGGGCCGCATCCTGGTGAAGACCGACAGTCCGCTTAAGAAGGTCGAGGAGATCAATGATCCGAAGTGGAAGCTGTCGCTCAATCGCGGCGGCAATTCCGAGCCGATCATTGCCGCGAAGTTCCCGAACGCCCAGCGCATGCGTTTCAACACCAATGCCGACGGCCTGAACGCGCTGATGTCCGGCCAGGTCGACGCCATGGCGCAGGACGCCTTCTACCACGCCGAGCAGATCGCCAAGTATCCGGGCCAGCTGCGCATGCTGGAGGGCACCTATTCCCGCCAGGAAGACGCCATCGGCGTGCCGGCCGGTGACCCCGACTGGCTGCGCGTGATCAATCTCTGGCTGGAACAGGCCAACGCCACCGGCGAGAACAAGGAAGCGTTCAAGAAGTGGTTCGGCTTCGATCCGCCGAAGATCACCGCCGACTACTGATCCCGCTACGGATGGGCGGCATGACGCCGCCCATCCGTGCCTCGTGGCGACAACCCGCGGCGACCGCTCCAGAAAAGCGATCCATGAACTCATACAATTTCAGCCTGCGTGCCATCGTCCCCTATCTGGGGGATCTGAAGATGGCCGTGGTCGGTACCATCACGATCTCGCTCGCGACGATCCTGGTCAGCCTGCTGCTCGGCCTGTTCTTTGCGATCATGCGCCAGAGCCGTTCGCGCCCGCTGCGCTGGCTGGCGACCGCCTATGTCGAGTTCTTCCGCAACACGCCGTTGCTGGTGGCGCTCTACTTCATCTACTTCATGATGCCGACCATCGGGCTGAAGATGTCGCCGTTCCAGTCCGGCCTGGTCGGCATGTCGCTGCACTTCGGCGCCTACATGACCGAAATCTTGCGCGCCGGGCTCATCGCGGTGCCGCACGGCCAGTATGAGGCGGGCCATTCGCAGGGCATGACCGGATTGCAGATCCTGCGCCACATCGTGCTGCCGCAGGTGTTCCGCACCATCTATGCGCCGTTCGGCAATCAGCTCATCAACATCATCCTCGGTTCGTCGCTCACCTCGGCGATCGCGGTGAACGAGGTGGCATCCTGGATGCAGACCGCGGGTTCCGACACCTTCCGCTATTTCGAGACCTTCCTGGTCGCGGCGATCGTCTACGCGGTGCTGTGCCAGACCATCAACATCGCGCGCATCTATGCCGGACGCGCGCTGTTCCCGGACAATCGGTGACAAGCATGTACAGTCTGATGGACTATATGCCCGCCGTGTTCCGGGCACTCGGCCTCACCATCTGGCTCAGCTGGCTGTCGCTGATCATCGGCGCCTTCGGCGGCCTGCTGCTGGCGCTGATGCGGACCTCGAATTTCCGCGTGCTGCGCCTGATCGCGCTGCTCTACACCGAGTTCTTCCGCTCGATCCCGATCCTCATCATCCTGTTCTTCTTCTTCTACGGCGCGCCCATGCTGCTGGGCCTCAACCTCACCGCCTTCGCGGCGGCGACCGCGGCGCTCTCCGCCCATGCCAGCGCGCTGATGTCGGAAGTCGTCCGCGCCGGCATCGAGAGTGTCGGGCGCGGCCAGTGGGAGGCGGCGCAGTCGAGCGGCATGACCTATCGCCAGGTGATGCGCCATGTCGTCGGGCCGCAGGCGATGCAGGTCATCCTGCCGCCCTCGGTCAATATCTACATCATGATCCTCAAGGAATCCTCGATCGCCTCGATCATCGGTTATGTCGAATTGACGGCGACCGGCCTGCTGATCCGCGAGGCCCATGGTGGTGGCTTCGCCATCCTCGGCATCGTCGCGATCCTCTATTTCATCGTCTGCTACGCCATCTCGCTGGCGGGCGGCGTGCTCGAGCGGAAAATGAAGATCGCCGGAAGCGGCCTGCAATTGGACGAGATACGATGACCACAGCGCCCGTCCTGAAAATCGCGAACCTCACCAAGCGGTTCGGCACCCGCACCATCATCGACGGCATCAATATGGATGTGGTGCCGGGCGAGATCGTCTGCCTCGTCGGGCCGAGCGGCACCGGCAAGTCGACGCTGCTGCGCTGCGTGAACGGGCTGGAGGACATCCAGGGCGGCGAGATCCGCTTCGAGGACCAGCCGGTACGCGCGCATGCCAAGGACATCATCGCGGTGCGCAAGCGCATCGGCATGATCTTCCAGCAGTTCAACCTCTACCCGCACCTCACCGCTCGGCAGAACGTGATCCTGGCCCAGGTCGTGGTGCACGGGGTCGATCGCAAGGTCGCCGAGGAGCGTGCCAGCCAGTTGCTGGAGCGGGTGCGGCTGTCGCATCGCGCCGATGCCTATCCGGCGCGGCTGTCCGGCGGCGAGCAGCAGCGCGTCGCCATCGCCCGGGCGCTCGCCACCAACCCGCATATGCTGATGTTCGACGAGCCGACCTCGGCGCTCGATCCGGAGACGGTCGGCGAAGTGCTGGCGGTGATGCGTGACCTCGCCCAGGAAGGCCGCACCATGCTGGTGGTGACGCACGAAATGCGCTTCGCCGGCGATGTCGGCACCCGCATGGTGTTCATGGACCAGGGCAAGATCGTCGAGGAAGGCCCGCCCCGCGAATTGCTGGCTCACCCCAAGACCGAGCGCGCGCAGCGCTTCCTGCAGACCATCCACCACGCATGAGCGCCCTCGGAGCCGCGTCATCCTGAGGTGCTCGGGCGCAAGCCCGGGCCTCGAAGGATGCCCGCCTCCGATGGCAGTCTTCTGCTTCAACATCCTTCGAGGCTCGCTTTGCTCGCACCTCAGGATGACGTCACTCTTAAGTTTCAGAAGGCAAAAAGCGGCTCCGGCAGGCCGCGCACACCCGGCTCCAGCGCCAGCAGCGCGCCCGCCAGCGGCTGGCTGGCGCGCCCCTCCGCAGAGAGCCGCTGCGCCGCGCTGGTGATGTAGAGCGTCGACAAGTTCGGGCCGCCAAAGGCGAGGCAAGTCGGCTGGCTGACCGGCATCTCGACGGCCCGCTCGATCGAACCATCGGGCCGGTAGCGGGTGATGCGGGAGCCGCCATAGTGCGCGCTCCACACGCAGCCCTCGGCATCGACTGTGGCGCCATCCGGCAAGCCGGCATCGAGCCGCGCGAATTCCCGGCGCGGGCCGAGCTCGCCGTCCGCGGAGAACGGGAACGACCAGATCACCGGCTCGACACCGTCGGAGAAATACATGGTGCGTCCGTCCGGCGACCAGGCAAGGCTGTTCGGCACCGCGACGCCGCCCAGCATCGGCACGCAGCCACGCGCATCGAGCCGGTATAGCGTGCCGGTCGGCTGGCGATCGTTGTCGTGCATCGAGCCGACCCAGAACCGTCCCTCGCGATCGCATCTGCCATCATTGAAGCGCATGCCGTCCTCGCCCCTGTGAGGCGCGGCGATGGCTTCCAGCGAACCCCGGGCCGGGCGGAACAGCACGATCTGCGAGGCCAGCGCGACCAAGATGTTGCCATCGGGCCGTAATGCCAGGCTGCCGACCGGTTCCGGCATCGGCCAGGAATCCAGTTCGCCATTCTCTACATCCAGCCGGCGCACCAGCCGGCCGCGGATGTCGATCCAGTAGAGCGCCTGTTCCCGCTCGCTCCAGACCGGGGATTCGCCGAGCAGATCGACCGTGCCGCCGATCCGCCGCACGGTGCCCGCAACGCTTGCCAGCATGGCTGGCCTCACTTTGCCGGTGCGCGGAATTCCGGATAGTCGGCTTCCAGCGTCACCTGCTCCCAGGCGTCGAAGTCGCGCGCCATGAGATTGATCTTGGCACGGGCATCGCGCAGCGCATTGGCGCCGAGCAACAGGCGCAGCGGCGGCGCCTCGGCGGTCACCGCGGTGATGATCGCCGCCGCGGCGCGCACCGGATCGCCCGGCCGATTGGCGGTCTCGCGCAGCCGCTTGATGCGTGCGCCCGCGGTCTGCTCATAGTCGGCGATGAGATTGTCGGCGCGCACCGTGGAGCCGGTGAACGAGGTGCGGAACGGTCCCGGCTCGACCAGCAGCACATGGATGCCGAGCGGTTCGAGCTCCTTGGCGAGGGCATCGGACAACCCCTCCACGGCGAATTTGCTGGCGGCGTAATAGCCGGTGCCGGGATTGCCGAACAGGCCGGCCTGCGAGGAGAGGTTGACGATGGTTCCGCTGCCCTGCGCGCGCAGGATCGGCAGCACCTTGCGGACCACTGCGGCGAGGCCGAACACATTGGTGTCGAACATTGCGCGGACCTGTGCGTCCTCGCCTTCCTCGATGGTCGAGGCATAGCCATAGCCGGCATTGTTCACCAGCACATCGATCCGGCCAAAGCGGCGCTTGGCTTCCGCGACGGCCGCCTCGATCTGCTCCGGCTTGGTCACGTCGAGCGGGAGCGCGACCGCGCGATCGCTGCTGCCCGCGACGAGATCGGCGATCTTGCAGGAATCGCGCGCGGTGGCGACGACGCGCCAGCCCTTGTCGAGCACCCCTTTCACCAGTTCCCGCCCGAAGCCGGAGGAGCAGCCCGTGATGAACCAGACCGGGGATTGCTGTTCAGCCATGGCGATGCTCCATCGTGCAGGTGAGGTGAATTAGTAGTCTATAACCAATGTATGTGGCGAGACAATTACTTGTACGCAAATGATGATCATCAACCGGCGACGGGCGCGAGCGGTTCGAGGAAGCGGCCGAGCTGGGCGCGGCGCTCATAGGCTGCTGGGTTGTAGACGAAGGCCGGCCGCCGGCCGGCGAGATCGTCGATGATCGAATACGCTGCGGCGACGCCGACGCGGATCACCGCTTCCTCGGTCTGGCCGGCGACATGGGGCGACAGCACGACATTCGGCAGGCTGCGCAGCGGTGAATCCGCCGTCAACGGCTCTTGTGCGAACGTATCCAGCGCGGCGCCACCGAGCCGGCCGGACGCCAGCGCCGCGATCATCGCCGGCTCGTCGATCAGCTCGCCGCGCGCGGTGTTCACCAGCAGCGCGCCAAGCTTCATCGTGGCGAGCGCTTGAGCATCGATCATCCGGTTGGTGTCGTCGGTCAGGCGGGTATGCAGCGTGACGATGTCGGCGGCTGCCAGCACCTCGGACCTGCGCGCGAGCTGGACGCCCTCGATCGGCGAGCGCGTCAGCATCGGATCGCAGGCGATGACCCGCATGCCGAAGCCGAGCGCCTGCCGCGCCACCCGGCTGCCGATGGCGCCCAGGCCGAAGATGCCGATAGTCCGGCCGTCCAGCTCCGCCCCCACCAGGGGGTCGCGTTGCCACAGCCCGGCGCGCATGCCGCGGTCGGCCTCCGCGGTCTTGCGCACCAGCGTCAGCAGCAGCGCGAAGGTATATTCCGCGACTGCCGCGGCATTGGCCGCACCCGTCGTGGTGACGACGATACCGTGCTCGGTCGCGGCATCGAGGTCCACCGCATCGACCCCGACGCCGTGACGCGCCACGATGCGCAGCTGCGGCGCCGCCTCGATGACGGCGCGCGTCACCGTGCCGAGCCGCGCCAGTATCGCGCTCGCCTCGCGCGCCGCCGCGGCGAAGCGCTGCTCGGACGGATAGGCTTCGAGGATCATCACCTCGAAATGCTCGCGCAGCAGCGCGACCGCCTCATGACGGATGCTCGGATCGCTGAGGACGACGAGGGGTCGATGCGCGGCCATGCGGGGACTGACCTTCAGATGCCTTCCAGCTCGTAATCATGGTCCATGACGACGAGACGATGCTCGAAGCGCCACTCGCCGTCGGCTTCCTTGCGCAGCTTGCACTCATAGCGACCGGGACCGAGCAGCTTGCTGGCGCCGCCTCGCACCTGGAACACCACCAGATAGCACTTGGCGAAGCCGGTATCGCCGTCGACCTCGATCAGCATGTTGGAAAGCACATGGCGCAGCTCGGTGCCACGGTTGCGGAACTCGGCGAAGCGGGTGGCGAAGGCGCGGATATTGTCCCGGCCGGAATATTTGCCGACCGCCGGGCTCTCCAGCGCGCCGTCCGGCGTGAAGCAGGAGACCAGCGTCTCGACATCGCCACCGTCAATGGCCCACATATAGCGCGCGAACAGGTCGGCGATCGCGAAGCGATCTTCCGCGGACGGTTTCGCCATCGGGAAATTCCTCTTTCAACAGGGTTTGCCGGACGCGCTCAGGTGCGGCGCATTCTTTATTGTCCTATAAACAACGATTGACACTCCCGGTCAATCGGGCTTCCATGCCCGCCCGATTTGAGCCACGGAACCCGATCCGCTTGAGCCAGCAGCGTCCGAAAACGGTCATTTTCCACCCGAGGGCCGAGCTCTATCGCACACTGCTGGGCGAGGCCGGCGCGGATTCCGAACTGCGCGCCGTGACCGACGAGGCACAACTGGGCGAGGCGATCGCGGACGCCGACATACTGATCACGCTGGGCTGTCCGCCGGTCGTCATCGAGCGCGGCCGCGCGCTGCGCTGGATCCAGACCGTAAGCTCGGGCGTCGACACGCTGTTGCCGCATCGCGACGCGCTACGCAATGTCATCGTCACCAATGCCCGCGGCATCCATGTCGACCAGATCGGCGACTATGCGATGACGGCGATGCTGATGCTGCAATGGGATCTCCCGCGGATGCTGCGTAGCCAGGCCGCCCGCCGCTGGGACCGCGACGGCAAGATGCCGCTCGCCGGCCGCACGCTCGGCATCATCGGCCTCGGGGCCGTAGCGCAGGGTGTCGTGCGCCGGGCGCTGGCGAGCGAGATGGAGGTGATCGGCCTCAGCCGCAGCGGCGCTCCGGTCGAAGGAGTCTCCAGCGTCTACACGCCGGACCGGTTGCACCAGATGCTGCCGCGCTGCGATTTCGTGCTGCTCATCGTGCCCGCCACCGCCGAGACCGAGCGGATGATCGACGCTGCCGCGCTCGCGGCGATGAAGGATAGCGCCTTCCTCCTCAACTTCGCCCGCGGTTCGATCGTCGACGAGAAGGCGCTGATCGCCGCCCTGGCAGACGGCGTCATTGCGGGGGCGGCGCTTGACGTCTTCGCCGTCGAGCCGCTGCCGTCGGACAGCCCGCTCTGGACCATGCCGAACGTCATCATCACCCCGCACCTCGCCGGCATGAGCGCCGATTACGAGGAGAGGGTGGTGCGTTCCTTCCTCGACAATCTCCCGCGCTTCCGGCGCGGTGAGGCGCTCCGCAACCGTGTCGATCTTTTCCGGGGGTATTGAGATGGCAGAAAACAGGATCGCGATGCGCGGCATCTGCGACAGCCACATGCATGTGTTCGGCCCGATCGACCGCTATCCCGGCGCGCCGGATCGCACCTACACGCCGGCGCAGATGGGGCTTGCGGAGTATGCGCCGATCGCCGCCAGACTCGGCGTCGAGCGCATCGTCATCGTACAGCCGAGCGCCTATGGCACCGACAACCGCGCGACGCTCGACGGCATGCGCGCCTTTGGCGACAACGCCCGCGCCATCGTGGTGATCGATGACGGCTTCTCCGACGAGACACTGGCCGATCTCGACCGCGATGGCGTGCGCGGCATAAGGCTCAATCTGATGACGCCGCGCATCAAGGATTCGCTCGCCGCCGAGGCGACCCTGCTGCGCGCCGCCGAACGCATCGCCGGGCTCGGCTGGCACATCCAGATCTATGCCGATCTCGAACTCGTCGCTTTGCTGGCCCCCGCCGCGCGCAAGTCGCGGGTGCCGGTGGTGTTCGACCATATGGGCGGTTCGAGCGAGAAAGGCGGCACTGACGTCCCCGGCTTCCGTGCCTTGATCAGCCTGCTGCGCGATGGCCATTGCTGGGTGAAGCTGTCCGGCGCCGACATCGTGACCTGGCAGAACAGTGACTTCACGGGCGCGACGCCGTTCGCCCGCGCCATCATCGAGGCCAACGACACCCAGCTGGTCTGGGGCAGCGACTGGCCGCATCTGGTGCACCAGCACGCCGGCACCGGCGACGCCGCCCCGCCCGCCGCCTATCGCCCGGTGGTCGAGCAAGCGCTGCTCGCCGCGCTCGCCGGGTGGGCCGGCGACGAGGACACGCTGCGCGCCATCCTGGTCGAGAACCCGGCGCGGCTCTATCGGTTCTGAGCGACTGACATCGTCGTCCCGGACGGCCAAACGCCGATCCGGGCTCGCGAGAATTCCGGGTGCGAGGGTGAATTCCTCCCTCTCCCCGTTGGGGAGAGGGTTGGGGTGAGGGGGCTCTGCGGCTCCGCAATCGCGTAGCCCCTCACCGACCCGCTTCGCGGGCCACCTCTCCCCAACGGGGAGAGGGAAGTAGATGCTGGCGCGGTAGGTGGCTCGCGATCCGGGGCCGGTCGCACGATGCCATTCCTTGATCCCCGCCCTCACGTCCCCTTCGGATATGCCCCTGCCAGGCGGCGCTCATAGCGCGTATAGACATTCACCAGATCGAGATGGCGCTTGGCCGCGCCGAACGCGGCCACCGCGCCGGCCGGCGGTGTCCACGGCGCGTGAAGCTCGATCATCCCGATCAGGTCGGTGCCATCCGGCTGCTGCGCCTCGAACACGCGGATCTGCGCGGTTTCCGGCTGACCCTCATAGATGGCGCGCAGGCCGTCGATGATCTGCGGCCCGGTGTCTTCGGGCACCTGCCGGAACCGCCACAGAGCAAGGCGCGAGAAGCTGCCATTCCGCCCGAGCAATGCATTGCCGGGATAGATCTGCCGCGCCCCGGCGCGGTACTGGCCCCACACCTTGGAGACCACGCGCTCGGTCCAGAGCGTGTAGTTCTGACCGGCGATCTTCGCATACTCCGGACCGTCCAGGACCTCGACATTCTCAAGGTCATAGAGCGCGATATAGCGCGGCCAGCCCTCCAGGCAGACCATGCGGACGGCGGTGAGGAAGCCGATGGTGTCGCGGCGCTCGGGAAAGTGCTCGGTGTCGTACCATTGCTGGAACTCGTCCTCGAGCCCGGCGGGCGGCTCCATGGTGGCGAGGAGAAGGCCCGTCTGCGCCGATGTGCTGGTCATGCGCCTTGATCCGATCGGTCTGAAATCATTTATGGAATCGTCAATTGAACCAAGGCGCTGCCGTCACTGCACCGGCGAGAAGTTGGTCGGCGTGATGAAGCGGTTCTCGGTGTGCACCAGCAGCCCGCCTTCGCCGAGGCGCCGCAGATACTCCTGCCAGGCCGGATCCTTCGCCAGTTCGGCGCGCCGGCTCTCGCGGTCGGCCTGGCTGTCAAAGGCCCAGAGGTGAACCACCTGGTTGAGCTGGCCCTCGAGGCCGGTGTACCAGCCGAGGCAGCGGCCAAGATATTTCTGGTGCAGCGGCCAGGCGAATTCCTTGTAGAACGCCACGAAATCCCCGACGCGGCCGGGTTTCACCGTGTAGATGCGCATATCGACGATCATGTCTTCCCCGTCCGCGATTCCGCGGCAGCGACTTTTCTCGCGCGCCGTACGCTGCCGGCTTGACGCGCGCTAATTCATAGACCACTCAATAAAGGGTCTCAATAGCCGCGGCGAAATTCAGGGGGAACGATTCATGGAGCCATGCCAAGGACCGCGCGAGGTTACCAGTGCGCCGCGGTTTTCCGTGCCTGCGCTCGCCTGCGATTGCCATTCGCACATTCTCGGGCCGACCGATCGCTACCCCTATGTGCCGAACCGCAGCTTCACGCCGCCGGATGCCTCGCCGGCCTCCTATCTCGCCATGCTCGACGCGCTCGGCATCGAGCGCATGGTTGTGGTGCAGCCAAGCGTCTACGGTTCCGATAACCGCCGCACTGCCGACGCTGTGGGCGAACTCGGCGTCCACCGTGCCCGCGGCGTCGCCATGGTCGGCGAGAACGTCACCACGGCCGAACTGAAGGCGCTGGACGATGCCGGCATCCGCGCCACGCGCTTCATCACCACGGCGGGCGGCGGCCCCTCGCTCGACAATCTGCCCGGCGTCGCCCGCAAGATCGCCGATTTCGGCTGGCACATCGAGATGTATGTGCCGCTCGACACCTGGCCGAAGGTGCTGCCGGTGATCGAGACGCTGCCGGTCCCGGTGGTGTTCGACCACATGGGTGGGCTGAAGGCGGACGTCGCCGCGGACGACCCGCTGATGGTCGAGATCCTGCGGTTGCTCAAGACCGGCAAGCACTGGGTGAAGCTGTGCGGCTATCGCAACTCGCAGACCGGCCACCCCTATGCCGACGTCGCCAATCTTGGGCGGCGTTTCGTCTCGGCGGTGCCGGATCGCTGCGTGTGGGGCACCGATTGGCCGCACACCTCGATCAAGGGCTATATGCCGGATGATGGCGACCTGATGAATCTTCTGGAAGATTGGGCCCCGGACGCGGACATTCGCCACAAGATACTGGTCGATAATCCGGCCCGGCTCTATCGCTTTAGCTAGTGCCATGAGGACAGTACGATATGGGTGGCTTTCCTTTCGGTCGGAGGACTGCTAGCGCTTAGGTAAAGCACCGTTTGTGCAAGGTAGAGCGAGATTTCCAGCGTGGCCGCAAAGTCTAGACAGCGACGCCAGCCGACAGATGACGCCTCCGGTGAAGTGAAGCCGGAAGCGCCGGGCGAAGGCCGCCCGCGTCGGCGCATGCTGGCCTCCGAGCGCGAGGAGCTGATCCTGGTGCAGGCGACGCGCTATTTCGCGGAGTTCGGCCTCAGCGCCGGCACCATCGAGCTGGCGCGGCGCATCGGCATCACCCAGCCCCTGCTCTATAAATACTTCCCGACCAAGGAAGCTCTTCTCATCAAGATCTACGACCGGCTGTTCCCGCAGAATTGGAGCCCGGCGCTGGAGACCTTGCTGGAAGACGAGACGCTGTCGGTGCGCAAGCGGCTGACGCAGTTCTACCAGCAGTTCACCGAAACCGTGCTCACTTACGACCACGTCCGGCTGTTCCTGTTCAGCGGCCTGACCAACAGCGCGCTGAATGCGCGCTATTACAGCATCCTCACCGAGCGGATTTTCACGCGCGTCGTTGCCGCGCTGCGGACGGAAAGCCTTGGCGAGAAGGTGGACGGCCCGATCACCGACTTCGAGATGGAACTGGTGCAGTCGCTCCACGCTGCCGTCTACCACGTCGCCTTCCGGCGCTGGCTGCATGGGCTGACCGTGGAATCCGACCTCAATGAGCTGATCGCGCGCAAGGTCGATTTCTACCTCGACGGCGCTACCAGGAGCATGAAGGCGCTCCACACCGTCAAGCCCAAGCTCGCCACTGCGAAGCCGGTGACGAAAAACCCGGCCCCGGTTTCGCCCGCGAAGAAGGCTGGGCCGAAGCGCCGAGGGACTTGAGCGAAGTCTCCCGAGACCAGCAACGTCATCCTTCGAGGCTCGCTACGCTCGGACCTGAGAGGCTGACCGAAAACTCCAATTTGCCCTCATCCCCGGGCTTGACCCGGGGATCCAGCCCCTCCGCATGCACCCGGTTGAAGTCTGGATCCCCGGGCTTGATGTTTGTTCTGGATACATGGCTGACAGGTGTTCGGAGACATGCCTGACACTTTTGGGGCTTTTGGCCCTGGGAGGTCGGGATGGTCTGGCGGGAGGCATCTGTGGCGGATCAGCGGCGGGAGTTCTGTTTGCTGGCGAGCCTTGAGGGGGCAAACGTCTCGGCGCTGTGCGCGGGCTTCGGGATCAGCCGGCAGACCGGCTATGTGTGGCTGCGCCGCTACCGCGCCGGCGAGGCGCTGACGGAGCGCTCGCGGCGCCCGCATGCGAGCCCGCGGCGTAGCGCGGCGGATCTGGAGGCCCGGATCCTGGCGCTGCGCGATGCCCATCCGGCGTGGGGCGCGCGCAAGCTGGCGCGGCTGCTGGAGGACGCGGCGGCCCCCTCGACGGTGCATGCGGTGCTGGCCCGCCATGACCGGATCGCGCCGGCCGCGCGCCGGCCGCAGGCCTATGGCCGGTTCGAGCGGGCGACGCCGAACGAGCTGTGGCAGATGGATTTCAAGGGGCGGGTGCAACTCGCCTGCGGCACGTGGTGCCATACGCTGACGGTGATCGACGATCATTCGCGCTACGCCGTGGTGCTGGAGGCGTGCGCCGACGAACAGACCGCCACGGTGCGCGCCCGGCTGGAGCCGGCGCTGCGCCGCCACGGCCTGCCGCAGGCCATCTATGTCGACAATGGCGCGCCTTGGGGCGGCGGCCGCCCGGGGCAGTGGACGCCGCTGCGGGTCTGGCTGCTCAAGCTCGGCATCCGCACCATTCCGGCCCGTCCCCACCACCCGCAGGGCCGCGGCAAGAACGAGCGCTTCCACCGCAGCCTTGCCGACGAGGTGTTCGACCTCGCCATCCTGCGCGGCCTCGATCAGGCCCAGGCCGCGCTCGAAGCCTGGCGCGAGGACTACAACCATGTCCGCCCGCACCAGGGGATCGGCCTCGCCGTGCCGGCCAGCCGCTACCGACCCTCGCCGCGGCCCTTCCCGGAGCGCCTGCCCACACCGCACTATGACAGCGCCGAGATCGTCCGCCGGGTCGGCACCACCAAGGCCTATGTCGGCTTCAACAACCGGCTCTGGAAGGTGCCCAAGGCGTTCCGCGGCGAACTCCTCGCCATCCGCCCGCACAAGCGCGACGGCCTTTATGCCGTCTGCTTCGGCGCCACCAGAATCACAACCATCGACCTCAAAAAGCCCCCACACGACCCGCCCTGACTGTCAGGCATGTCTCCGAACACCTGTCAGGGATGTCTCCGGTCTTTACATCAAGCCCGGGGATGAGGGTGGAAAGGGGCTCCTCTCAACGGATACGTCGAATTTCGAGTCAGGCTCTCAGGATGACGTCGTTGGGTAATCTGCCCCTCGTACAGGCCCTTCCCGTGGGCCTCGTGAAATGTCGCGCAGAAGACTTTGTCGGCGCGCCTATCCATGCTATTTCGCGAGCTATAATTAAGCCGCGTCCGCGCGCCCAGGGCAATCGGGAAACGCCATGAAAAAGCTGATGAATACGGCCGATCGCTTTGTCGACGAGATGCTCGACGGGCTGGTCGCCGCGCATCCCTCGCTCAAGCGCACCACGCCCGGCAGCCGGGTCATCGTGTCGAGCGCCGGGGCGCCTTCGGGCCGCGTCGGCATCGTCTCCGGTGGCGGCTCGGGCCATCTGCCGCTGTTCACCGGCTATGTCGGTCCGGGCCTTCTCGACGCGTGCAGCATCGGCGACGTGTTCGCCGGCCCGACCGTCGATGCCTGCGAAGAGGCGATGCGCGCCGCCAGCGGCGGGCGGGGCGTGCTGCGGCTCTATGGCAATTATGGCGGCGACCGCATGAATTTCGACCTCGCCGGCGAGCTGCTGGAAGCCGAGGGCATCGAATCCACCACGGTGCTCGGCACCGACGACATCGCCAGCGCCGGCCCTGGCGAAGCCGAGAAGCGGCGCGGCGTCGCCGGCATCATCTATGCCTACAAGATCGCCGGCGCGGCGGCTGCCACCGGAGCGGACCTTGAGGAGGTGACGCGGCTCGCCCAGAAGGCGGTCGACCGCACCCGCACCATCGGCATCGCGCTCGCCCCCTGCCAGGTACCGGGCGCTGACAAGCCGACCTTCAGCATTGCCGATGACGAGATCGAGATGGGCATGGGCATCCATGGCGAGCCCGGCATCTGGCGCGACAAGATCAAGCCGGCCGACGCCATCGCCGACGAGATGGTCGAGCGCCTGCTGGCCGAGACCCCGGAAGGCGCCGAGGGCCGCGTCTCGGTGCTGGTCAACAGCCTTGGCGCGACGCCGCTGGAAGAGCTGTTCATCATCTATCGCCGGGTGCGCGAGGTGCTCGGGCGCGAGGGCTACGAGATCGACCGGCCGCTGGTCGGCCATTACGTGACCTCGATGGAGATGGCCGGCTGCTCGATCAGCCTGTTCCATAGCGACCGCGAACTGGCGCCGCTACTCGCGGCTCCGGCCCGCTGCCCGTTCTGGACGGTGTGACCATGGGGCTGAGCGTTGCCGATCTGCGCCGCGCCTGCGCCGATATCGCCGCCCGCATGCCGTCTCTGGAGCCGATGCTGAACGAGGCGGACAGCCGGCTTGGCGATGGCGATACCGGCATCATGCTGCGCCGCGTGTTCGAGAAGGTGGCGGAAGCCGCCTCGGGCGCGCCGGACGATGTCGCCGGCTTCTTCCGTGCCATCGGGCGGGCCAGCGCCGGCGCCACCGGATCGAGCCTCGGCACGCTGCTGACCACCGCCTTCCTCACCATCGCCAAGGCCGGCGAGGGGAGGTCCGAGATTGCCTGGAACGACCTCGGTGCCCAGCTCGGCGCGGCGCGCGACGCCATGATGGCGCGCGGGCGTGCCTCGCTGGGTGACAAGACCGTGCTCGATGCGCTCGACGCGGTGGCTCAGGCGATCGCCGGGCTCGATGATCCCGAAGCCATCAAGCGCGCCGCGCTCGGGGCGGCGCAGGGCGCGCTCGACACCTTCCGCGACCGGCCCTGCAAGATCGGCCGCGCCCGCATGTTTGCGGAGAAGAGCATCGGCATGGACGATCCCGGCATGCTGGCCTTCGTCCGCCTGGTCGAGACGCTCTGCGCTACGCGGTGAAATCGAGCCTCAGCTTGCCGAACGGGCCGACATCGGCTTCCACCAGGTCGCCGGGCTTGGCATACAGCAGGCCGGTATAGGTGCCGGTGGTGAGGATGGTGCCGCGCGGCAGCGTGCGCGCGCGCAGCGGCGCGTTGAGGAAGGCCAGCGCCGGCAGCCTCGGATCGCCGGCCGCATGTCCGCCGACCACATCCGCCACGATCTGCCCGCTGAAGCTCAGCGTGATCGCCAGCTTTTCCAGATTGATGGAACGCCAGTCGGCCAGCGGCGCGCCGCAGACGATGCCGCCATTCGACATGAGGTCGCCGGCGCGGTGCAGCGGCGGCGTGCCGGTGTAGCTGGTGAAGCGGCTATCCACGATTTCCAGCAGCGGCAGCGCGGTGGCCGCCTCGTCGAAGCGCGCCTTGGTCCAGTCGAGATCGTCGGCGGCGACGTCCCGGTCGAGCCGGAAGGCGATCTCCACCTCGACGCCGAGCAGCGGCACCAGTGCCGCCTCCACTCGCGCCGGACTGGTGAACACGCGCGAGCCGAGCACGGCGCCCCACATTACCGAGGCGCTGCCGGTGCCGGCGATCTTGTAGCCGGCAATCGTCTCGCCGAGCTGCGCGACGGTGCGGTCCTGCACCGCCGCCGCATCCGCGAAGGATTGCGGCTGCGCGGCTTCCGGCAGAGCCGGCAAAAGCTGCCGCTCGCGCCGTGCCGCGATCAGCAGGCGGGCGGCTTCGTCAATCTGCGTCTGGTCCACGATGCGCCTGCTTTCAATAGGCCTTGCCGGTCGGCGTCTCGATCAGCTGCCGGGCACCGGCGAGGATGACCTGGTTGATCCAGGCGAACTTCATGAAGTCCTCGCGGATCGGCTTGCCGGCGGCACGGATACGCTCCGCACCTTCCTTGTAGCGGCGCTGCACTTCCGGGTGGTTCGGCTCGCCGGGATAGCCGAGATCCTGCGCGAAGTCGTTCATGCCGAAGCTGAGATAATCGACCCCCGGAAGCGCGGCGATGGCGGGGGCGGCTTCGAGGCCGGATTCCGTCTCGATCATGATGCCGACCGAGACCGCCCCGTTGCACATGGCGAGATGCGCCGGCAGGTCGGCGATGGTGAGGAAATGCGGGCGCCCGCCGCCGAACGAGCGGTTGCCGAGCGGACGGAAATAAATGGCGTCGAGCGCCTCTTTGGCGTCGTCGACCGAGCAGACATGCGGCACCACGATGCCGCGAAGGCCACGATCGAGGAAATGCGTGATGGTGCTGGACTTGCGATCCGGCACGCGGGCGATCGGCACCATGCCGTGCCGCTCGGCGGCAATGCAGGAGGCCTCCAGATCACGCGTCTCGAACGAGCCGTGCTCGCCGTCGAGATAGACGAAGTCCAGCTCCAAGGGCGCCAGCACCTCGATGCCGGTTGCCGAGGGGAAGGTGAAGTGCATGCCGCGTATGATCTCCCGCGAGGCGGCAGCCTTCTTCACGGCATTGGAATGCCAGCTCGTGTCACGTGCGGTCATGGGTCGGCCCTGTTGGGTATGGGATCAGGCGGGAGGCGGCATCAGCCGGATCGGCGCGCCGGCGAGGAAGGCGAGGGTATTCTCGACCGACTGGCGGTAGAACACCTCGAACGTATGGCGTACGCCGAAGCCGAGATGCGGGGAGAGCACCGCGTTCGGCGCGTCCATCAAGGGATGGCCGAGCGGGAGCGGTTCCTGGCCATAGACGTCGAAGGCACCGATGATCGCACCGCGCTTCAGCGCGTCGAGGAGCGGGGCTTCCTCGATCAGCGGCCAGCGCGAGGTGTTGACCAGGATGGCGCCCGGCTTCATCAGCGCGAGGTCTTCCGCACCGAGGATGCCGCGGGTCGCCGGCGCCAGCACCAGATGCATGCTGACGACATCGGCCTGGCGCAATAGGTCGGCCTTGTCGGCGAATTCGACACCGGCCGCACTCGCCCGCTCCGGCGTGAGGTTCGGGCTCCACGCCACCACCTTCATGCCGAGCGCCTTGGCATAGCCGGCGACCATGGTGCCGAGCTTGCCGAGCCCGACCAGGCCGAGCGTGCGGCCCTTCAGCGCGAAGCCGGCGGGAATGCCGCTCTGGAAGCGCCCAGCGCGTAGCGCGGCGTCGCCGGCGGGAACCTGCCGGGCGGCGCACAGCATCAGGCACAGAGCGAGTTCTGCGGTGGCTTCGCCGCCTTCGCCAGCCTCGGTCCGGCACACCGTCACGCCGCGCGCCATCAAGGCACCGATGTCGACGGATGGGTTGCGCATGCCGGTGATGTTGAACAGCCGCAGCTTCGGCAGCCGCGCGATCACGCTTGCCGGAAAGCGGGTGCGCTCGCGCAAGGTGAGCAGGATGTCGAAGTCGGCGAGGCGCGCCACCAGCGCGTCCTCGTCGAACAGCGTGTCCTGGAAGAACACCACTTCGGCCTGGGCCTTGAGCGCCGACCAGTCGGCGCAGTCGGCGGCAATGCCCTGCCAGTCGTCGAGAACGGCGACCCGGGTCACGAGACGAACCTGCCGGCGGCGAGCTGTCCCGGCGTATGCTCGATCAGGAAGTCGCGGGCGCGCTCCAGCGCGGCGTCGCAATGCGCCTTGCCCTTCCAGGGATTGACGACCTCGGCCTTCATCAGCCGCGCGAGACTGGCCGAGACCAGCGGCGGGTGCATGCGGTCATTGCCCGGCATCAGCAAGGTCGGCGCACTGACGCGCCCCGCCGCGTTGCGGGTGATGCTGAAGACGAAGTCGCGGCCGAACATGCGCGGCCCCACCGCCCGCAAGGCCGAGGGTGAAACATCCGGCCGCGCGGCAAGGCCGCCGGACCATTGTGCGATCTGCTCGTCGAGCACGGTGCGGTTCTCTCCGGAAAGGCCGATGGGATTCTGCAGCACCAGCGAGGCGATCCGCCCCGGCGCGGCGTGCGCGAGAGCAAGCGCAAAGGAAACGCCGATGCAGGTGCCCAGGACATGGCACTTGTCGATGCCGAGCTCGTCCAGCAAAGCCAGATGGTCGG
Organism: Starkeya sp. ORNL1; assembly: GCF_012971745.1. NCBI lineage: Bacteria > Pseudomonadati > Pseudomonadota > Alphaproteobacteria > Hyphomicrobiales > Xanthobacteraceae > Starkeya > Starkeya sp. ORNL1. The sequence goes on along the minus strand of NZ_CP048834.1, from coordinate 3,395,865 downwards.
CAGTGTAGCAGGGCCAGTCATAGTCCGGCCCGATCTCGGCCCAGGAGCGTCCGGCATTGCGGACGTCGAGGGTGATGACCTTGAAGTCGCGGGCCAGCGCAGGAATCGGATTACGCCATTCCGGCACGGCGCAGTGCCCGGCGCGCGGTTTGCGCCAATGCTCGATGCGCGAGCCGAGGAAACCCGGCGCAAACAGCAGGACCGGGAAGCCCTTCCCGCTCACTTCATAATAGATCTCGCCGCGTTCGACGGAGAGTATCGGCATGGTTCGGCTCCAGAAGCGCTTGGCGTCGCCCTGCAGCCGTCGGATGAGGTGGATGGGGGAGGTGGCATCGGCATCGTGCCCGTACGTGCACGCCTTTGTCGCCGACCTTGCGAAGTCCTCCCGCATCCGCCGTGTTGTTGGTTCCGACGGTTTGCTGAAAGCAGCCTAGCAGCCTCCTACCTGTGGCAAAAATCGATTGTTTTTGACCATTATGATAGGTAAAAACTCTCATGACCGTCACATTGGCGCAGTTGAAGGCTTTCGAGCGCATCGCCCGGCTGGGCAGCTTCCACGCCGCCGCCAAGCATATCGGCATCACCCAGCCCAGCATCTCCCAGCGCATACGCGAGCTCGAGGCGACGCTCGGCGTCGCGCTCTTCACCCGCAACGGGCCGCGCGTCGCCATGACAGCGGAGGGCCACGCCCTCATCGAATATGCCGAGCGCGTGTTGGGCGCCGCGGACGATGTGGTGACCCGCTTCAGGAGCCGCGATCCGCTGCTCGGCCTGCTGCGGCTTGGTGTCAATGAGAGCTTCGCCCTGATCTGCCTGCCCGACCTGATGCGCCGGCTGGAACAGCGCTATTCGAAACCGAAGATCTCGGTGATGGTCGGCGACACCGGCGTGGTCAGCGGCCTGCTCAACAACCACCAGCTCGACCTCGCCGTGGTGTCGCAGCCGAATGTCGGCGCCCATATCAGGCAGATACCGGTTGGGCAGCATGAGCTGGCATGGATCGCCGGCCGCGGCTTCGACACGGGTTCCGGGCCGCTGGCGCCGGCGCAGATTGCCGGCCACCATCTCATCTGCAGCCCGCAATCGGCGCGGCTCTACGCCACCATGACCTCATGGTTCGCGAACGCCGGCGTGACGCCGGAGCGCGTCAGCATATGCAACAGCCTCTCCGTCACCATCCGGATGGTGCTGAGCGGCCTTGCCGTCGGCATGCTGCCGGTGCGCATCCTCGCCGCGGAGCTGGAGCGTGGTGATGCGGTGCGGGTGCCGGTCACCACACCGATCCCGGCGCACCGCGTCTCGCTCTGCTATCAGATCGCCGATTTCGGCCCCAATCTGCAGGCGGTGGTGGACCTGACCCGCGACCTGATCGTCGAGCACCGGCTGTTCCGGTAAGGACGGTCGACGCTAGAGCATTTCCCGATCAGATGGAATCATCTGATCGAAGAGGAATTGCTCCAGCTTGTTGAATCTAGAGAACTTTCTTGTCGTTCGGATGTTTCCATCCGAACGGAAAGGGCTCTAGGCCGTCGTGCTCTTGCGCAGGCGCTCGGTGATTTCCTTCAGGTCGCGCAGCATCGGCAGTTCGGTATGCTCGGGCGGCTGGTCCCATTTGATGTCGGACGACAGCAGCCGATCGCGCGCCGCGACGATGTGGCGCCGCATCAGTATCTCCGCCATCTCGCCGTCGCGGTCATAGATGGCGTCGACGATGCGAACATGGTCGCGGAAGGCCGGCACCTGGTCGGGACCGGTGGTGCGGTAGCGGCACAGCCGGATCAGCGAATAGAGGTCGCCGCACAATAGCCGCTTGAGCAGATAGGAGCCGGCACCGCTGGCGATGCGGTAATGGATATCTTCGTCGCCGAACGCCTGCGGATAGATGCGTCCCTCATGGGTGGCGAGATCCAGATGCTGTTGCAGCAGCTTCTTGAGGTTCTCCCGCTCCTCCGTGCTCATGCGCTCGGCGGCGAGGCGGGCAGCCAGCCCTTCCAGCACTTCGCGGATCTCGTAGATCTCGGCGAGGTCCGAGGGCGAGAGCGTGGTGACGCGCACGCCCAGATGCGGCAGCCGGACCACCAGTCCACCACCTTCCAGCCGGCGCAGGGCCTCGCGCAACGGGCCGCGACTGACGCCGAAGCGGGCGGCGAGCACCTCTTCACCAAGCTTGGTGCCCATCGGCAACCGGCCGCTGACGATCTCGAATTCGAGATCGCGGAAAATCCGGTCACCGCGCGTGAAGGTCTCCTCGCCCGGCATTCTCTCCCTGGTCTCCAATCACCTCTCCGGATTCTAGGATATCGGACCGGCCGAAGCAAAATACGAGCTGCCGTCGCAATGGGTCATTGCACCGGCAGCCGCCGGCTCAGCTCACATATTCGCCCATGCGGGCCAGTTTCTCACGCCCGTCGACCATGTCCTGCAACGTGCCGAAGGCGTTCATGTAATGGCCTTCGAAGCCGAGAGTGTCGAGCTTGCGGAACAGGCCGGGAAAGTCGAAATCGCCCTGGCCCGGCGAGAGGTGCTCCTCCTTGCCGTTGCGCCAGCAATCGGCGAGCCGCACCTCGTCGCAGCGGCGAATATCGAACGCGGCAAGGAAGGCATCGACGCCGTCCTCGACGATATGGGCATGGTTGGCGGTGAAGGCCCAGCGCAGCCGCGGCGAATCCAGCCGATCGAAATAATACAGCGTCTCTTCGACATTGTGCGCCAGGTAATGCACCTCGGCGTCGTCCGGCTCCCAGTTCATGTTCTCCAGTAGCAGCGTCAGCCCGATCTCCTCGGCATAGCCGACCAGGCGCTTGATGCGCTCCAGGCCCGCTTCCATGCGCAATTTGACATCGGAGGTGAAGTGGTAGCCGGCGTGGATCACCATCCACTCGCCGCCGAGCAGCTTGCAGGCATCCATATGGCCGCGCAGATAGCGCTCGACGCCGTCGCGCACATGAGGCGCGATCTCGGCGACATTGACGGCGGACATGGTGTGGATGCCGACATGGATGCCATTGATGTCGCATACGTCGCGGATGCCGCGCACGCGCTCCGGCGTCAGCGTCTCGATGGCGTTGGGCGCGACGTCGATCTTCAGGTCGAGATAGCGAATGCCGTGCTCGACCGCGGCCTTGAGGCCATCCTCGATCTTGTTGCGCTGGCCGAGGTCAACGCCGATCCTGTCCCGCAAATTCATCCCTGAACCCTCCCAAAGCGATCATTTCACAGGCGCGTGGGCCGCGCGGCCGAGCGTGGCGGCCGGCGATTGCCGATGTTCCGCGGCGCCGTCGCGGGTCGCAGCTTCGGCGGCCCATACATTCATCGCTCGCCATTCATTGTCAACAACGACAATTCAACGGAATGATTGCGGGCGCTGAAAGTCGGGTAATTTTCGACCGTTATCAAATGAATACAACAAAACTCCGATCTTTCTCGCTCTCATTCGTGGATTCGTTGTTGACAATGAAAACGGAGGCGTCGCATCCTCGGACACAGGAAACGTCATCGACCGGCCGCAAGAGCCGGAACCTCCGGAGAGCGCGCGGCATGCCGCGCGGCCCTCCGCGCTCGGAGCGGGGAATGAGGATCGGTTTCGTCGGGCTCGGCGCCATGGGCGGCCCCATGGCCCTGAATCTTCTGGACGCTGGCCACACCGTCCATGTGCACGCGCGCCGCCGTAGCTCGGCGGACGCCGCACTTGCCAGGGGCGGCATCTGGGCGGAGACGCCGAAGCAACTCGCCGGCGCGACTGATGTCGTCTTCGCCTCGCTACCCGGCCCTGCCGACGTCGAGGGTGTGGTCGAGGGCGAGAACGGTCTCGCCGCCGGCTTCCGGCCCGGCGCCGCCTTCATCGACCTTTCCACCAATTCGCCTGCCGTGGTCCGGCAGCTTCATGCCCGCCTCGCCGGCATCGAGGTCGCCATGCTCGACGCTCCGGTGAGCGGCGGTCCGAAAGGCGCCGCTTCGAAGAAGCTCGCCATCTGGACCAGCGGCAGCGCTGAAGCGTTCGAAACATTTCGCCCGGTGCTCGAACAGATGGGCGACCAGGTGCGCTATCTCGGCGAGATCGGCAGCGCCACCATCGCCAAGCTGGTCCATAATTGCGCGAACTACACCATCAATCTCGTCCTCGCCGAGGTCTTCACCTTGGGCGTGAAGGCCGGCCTCGATCCGCTGGCCCTGTTCGCCGCAGTCCGCCAGGGCTCGCTCGGGCGGCAAAGCACGATCGACCGCCTCGCTGACCATTTCCTGCCGGCCGAGTTCGACGTGCCGTCCTTCGCGCTCGCCTTGGCGCACAAGGACATCGCGCTCGCAACCGAACTCGGACGCATCCACGGCGTGCCGATGCGCCTCGCCAATCTGGCCTTTGCCGACATGACCGAGGCGCTCAACGAGGGCTGGGGGGCGCGGGATTCCCGTTCCCCGATGCTGCTGCAGGAGCGCCGCGCCGGCGTCGATATCCGCGTGCCGCGCGAGGCGCTCCAGGACCTCATGCAGAAGGAGAGACTGAACCGCGGGTGAGCATCCATCCCGTGCAAGGTCCGTAACGGACATCGCTCACGGTAATAGTCGGGGCGATATGAAGACCAACAACATCTATGGGAGGAAGACATGAAGCACGTATCCACCGGGCTGGCGGCGCTATCGTCCTTCGCGATGCTGGCGCTGACCTTGCCGACCCACGCTCAAGACCGAATTCCCTATCCGGTGAAGACCGTGACCATGGTCATGCAGTCGAGCCCCGGCTCGGGCGGCGACCTGTTCCTGCGCGAAGTCGCCAATACCGCCAACAAATATCTCGACGGCAATTTCGCGGTGGAGAACGTCACCGGCGGCTCCGGCGCCAAGGCCATGGCCTTCACCAACAAGGCGCCCGGCGACGGCAGCGTCCTGATGGGCGTGTCGCCGACCTACATCAACACCTCGATCATCAGCAAGCCGCCTGTGGTCTATGGCGACCTGCAGCCGATCGTTCGGCTGTTCCTCGATTCCGTCATCGTGTTCGTGAAGTCGGACAGCCGCTTCAAGTCGCTGACCGACGTGGTCAACGAAGCCAAGAAATCCCCGATGGGCGTGAAGGTGGCGGTCGGCGAGCCGGGCGGCCTCGAGACCCAGACCATGGTGGAACTGCAGAACAAGGCCGGCATCAAGCTCACCGTCATCAGCCACGATGGCGGCGGCGACGCGCTGATGAGCGTGCTCAACGGCACCGGCGACCTCGGCATCGGCGAGGCCGCCGAGCTCAAAGGTCAGCTCGATGCCGGTGCCATCCGCCCGATCGTGACCTATTCCGAGCGGCGCATCGCCGGCTTCCCCGATCTGCCGACCGCGCGCGAGCAGGGCATCGACATGGTGGTGCGCAAGTTCCGCGGCATCATCGGGCCGAAAAAGGTGACCCCGGAAGTCATCGCCGCCTGGGAGAAGGCGGTGCCGAAGATGCTGGAGGATCCCGCGTTCAAGGCCTGGTACACCGCCGGCTCGCTGACCCCGGCCTTCCAGCCGCATCAGGAATTTACTGCCTTCATCAACGAGTTCGGCGCGAACCAGAAGGCGTTTTTCCTCGCCAACAACATCATCAAGGATTGAGCGGAGGATAGCGCCATGCCGACCTCCGCCATTGCAGGCGTCTTCCTGCTGATCCTGTCGGGTCTCTACTGGATCGGCTCCGACGCCATCCCCAAGAGCGCCATGAGCGGCAGCGTCGGCGCCGACGGCCTGCCCAAGCTCCTCGCCGTGGTGCTGGCCGGCCTGTCGCTCATCCTCATCTACCAGTCCCTCGTGGTGCGGCCGTCGACGGCCGCACCCGAGGCGTTTCCGGAAGACGAGGATGGCGAATTCACGCGGCGGGGGCACTTCCTCGCCGCCGGGCTGCTCGCCATCGCCATCCTCTATGTTGTGATCCTTCCCTATGCCGGCTATGCGATCTCTGTCGGACTGCTGCTGCTCGCGGTGGCGATGTTCTACGGGCGGCGCCCGACGCTCGGCGTCATCGCCTTCGCGGTGATCGCGGCCGGCATCTTCTACCTGCTCTTCGTCACGGTTCTCGGCGTGCGCATGCCGGCGGGCGTGCTGCCCGATTTCATCGGCTGGCACTGACGGCGCCGGAAAGGATCACGCTGTGAACGAACTCTATTATGTCTGGCAGGGGATGACGTCCCCGACCGTCCTGATGGCGGCGATCGCCGGCGTGCTCTGGGGCATGTGCGGCGGCGCGCTGCCCGGCATCTCCACCGCGATCGCCATGTCGCTGGTGCTGCCCTTCACCTATGGCATGGACCCGTCCGCCGCCCTGGTGCTGCTCGGCGCCATCTATATCGGCTCCGAATATGGCGGCTCGATTCCGGCCATCCTGATCCGGACGCCGGCGTCCGGATCGTCGGCTGCCGCGGTGATTGACGGCTATGCCATGCACCGGCAGGGGCGGGGCGGGGAAGCGCTCGGCCTGTCGCTGGTGGGTGGCACCATCGGCGGCCTGATCGGCCTGCTGCTGCTGACGCTCTCGGCGCAGCAACTTTCCAAGGTGGCGCTGTTCTTCACGCCGCCGGCCTATTTCGCGCTCGGCATACTCGGCATCAGCGTCATCGCCTCGCTGTCCTCCGGCCAAGTGGTGAAAGGCCTGATCGCCGGCGTGCTCGGCCTGATGCTGGCGACGGTGGGCACCGACCCGGTATCCGGCGTCACCCGCTACACCTTTGGCTACGCCGAACTGCTCGGCGGCATCCCGGTCATCGTGGTGATGATGGGCATGTTCGCCATCAGCGAACTGATGATCCAGGCCCGCGAACGCGATTGGCCGGAACAGGTCACCGAGCGCTCCACGCGGCTGAAGTTGCCGAGCCTGAGGAAGCTCTGGCAATTGCGGGTGCCGCAGTTCATCGCCGTGGTGCTCGGCCTCATCGAGGGGCTGACGCCGGGCGGCGGCGGCTCGATTGCCGCCTTCATGTCCTACAACGAGGCCAAGCGCTGGTCGAAGGAGCCGGAGAAGTTCGGCAAGGGCTCCGAGGAAGGCGTGATCGCGCCGGAGACCGCGAACAATGTGGTCGCGCTCACCGCACTGATCCCGACGCTGAGCTTCGGCATTCCCGGCACCAGCACCGCGGCGATCCTGCTGGCGGCGCTGCTGATCCATGGCCTGCATCCCGGGCCGATGCTGTTCAGCAGCCATCCGGATGTCGTCTACCGGCTGTTCGGCGGGCTGTTCGTCGCCAATATCGGCATGTTCGTGTTCGGCCTCATCATATTGAGCCCGATCATCTGGCTGGTGAACCGGCCACGCGCTTTCCTGCGCGCCGGCATTTTCGCCCTGATCTTCTCCGGCATCTATTCGGTCGATGGCAGCGAATTCGACCTCTATCTCGTGCTGGCCATCGGCGTCGTCGGCTATCTGCTCAGGGCGCTCGACTTTCCCTTCCTGCCCTTCGTCCTCGCCGTCGTGCTCGGCTACATGATCGAGGCGAATTACCGCCGATCGCTGCTCATCTCCAATGGCGACCACCTGGTGTTCCTGCAGAACCCGATCAGCGCGTGCCTCCTGGCGCTCGCCGCAATCTTCGTCCTGGCGCCGCTCTACCGGCAGCTCCGCACCGGCCGCAGGCCCGCCGCGGATCCCGCAACCACGCCTCCACTGAAAGGATAGCAGGCATGTCGAAGAAGAAGTTCATCATCCTCGCGCGCGTGAACGAGTACAAGATGCGCGACCTCAATCCGCACATCCCGTTCACGCCCGAGGAGATCGCACGCGACGCGGTCGAGTGCGAGAAGGCCGGCGCCGCCATCATCCATTTCCATGCGCGCCAGCCTGACGGCGCGCCGAGCTACGAGCCGGAGGTCTATCTCGACATCGCGCGCCGCATTCGCGAGCGCACCGACCTCATCATCGATTCCACCCTCGGCCAGAACACCATCAAGGGCGACGAGGCGCGCTCGGCCCATATCGTGCGCATGGGCGAGGATCCCAACGCCCGCGCCGACATGGCGGCGATCGATGTCGGCAGCACCAATCTCGACGTCTATGACGCCGCCAACAAGCGCTTCGAGACCACCGAGCACACTTACGTCAATACCGTGAAGACCACGATGTTCCTGGCCGAGCGCATGCACGCGAATGGGGTGCGGCCGCATCTGTCCTGCTGGGGCATCCCGTTCCTGCGCCAGGTCGACGCTCTGCTCGACATGGGCGTGTTCCGCGAACCCGGCTTCGTCCAGCTCTGCTTCTCCGGCGGCGGCATCGTCGGCGGCCATCGCTGCACCACGGACGATGCGCTGGCCTATATCCGCGCCCTGCCCACCAGCAAGAAGATCGAATGGACGGTGAACGGCAAGGAGTGCAACCTGCTGCCGGCGGCGACGCTGGCCATGGAACTCGGCGGGCACGTCTCGATCGGCATCGGCGATTACGAATATGCCGAGCTCGGTTATCCCACCAATGGCGAGATCGTCGCCTATTTCGCCAAGCTCGCCCGGGCCTATGGCCGCGAGCTCGCGACGCCGGCGGAAGCGCGCGCCATGCTCGGCCTGCCGCCGCTCGATCGCGCCATCACCCGGGTTGCGAGCTGACCCTGCGGCCGGTATGACCCGGATGGGGTCGGACGCTGATTCCGGCCCCATCCATTCCTGCCGCTGTCAGAGCGGACGGTCGCCAGAATTCCGCGGCGGCCTGCCGGTGATTCATGGCCAAGACGCATTTCATGGACGCGATGCGCGACACGCTCATCGCCCTCGTCATCGGCACGGCCGGCGGCTATCTGTTCTTTCTCCTGCACACGCCCCTGCCCTGGACGCTCGGCTCGCTGTTCGCCACCGCAGCGGCGGCGCTCGCCGGCGGGCGCTGGTTCCTGCCGAAGCTCGCCTGGAACCTCGCGCGGCCCTTCGTCGGCGTGCTCGCCGGCAGCGCCTTCACTTTGCCGGTGCTGATGTCGATCCTCGGCTGGTGGGATGTGCTGCTGGCGCTGCTGGTCTATTCGGTCATCGTCACCATTATCGGCTGGTACTATTTCACGCGGCTCTGCCGCTTTGACCACGTCACCGCTTTCTTCGCCTCGGCACCGGGCGGGCTCGGCGAGCTGACGCTGCTCGGCAGCACGCTGGGCGGCAGCGTGCGGCTGCTGGTGCTGGTGCACGCGGTGCGCATCGTTGTCGTGGTCTTCACCGTGCCGTTCTTCGTGCAGTTCGTGCTGCTGCCGCCCGGCGCGCTGAACGGCGCGGCTGCCGCCGCCGCCGGCCATGTCTCCGAGGCCGCCGCGCTCGACTGGGCGATCCTCACTGCGTGCGGCGCCATCGGCTTCTTTGTCGGGCGGCCTTTCACCGCGCTCGGCGGCGTGATGCTGGTGCCGATGCTGCTCAGTGCCGCCGTTCATGTCGCCGGGCTGACCAGCGTGTCGCCGCCTTATTGGCTGGTCGCCTTCGTGCAGGTCATGATCGGCTCGATCTCCGGCTCGCGCTTCGCCGGCACCAATTTGCGGGAGATCCGCACCACCGCGGTGCAGGCGCTCGGCTGGATCATCATCCTGCTGATCGCCACGCTCGCGGTCGCCTGGCTGTGCACGCTGTTCACGGATTTCCCGCTCGCCGCGCTGATGCTCGCCTTCTCGCCCGGGGGGATCGTCGAGATCACGGTGATGGCCTATGCCATCGGCTTCCATGTCGCTTTCATCGTGACGTGCCAGATCCTGCGGGCGACGCTGGTGCTGCTGGTGACCCCGACCTTGTTCCGTCTCGCCAGACGGACTGGCGCAATCGACTCCCGCGATGGCGATTTGCCGGATTAGAGTGTGACGATGAGCGAGCATCCTCCCGATCAGCCTCCGGTCATCCGCACCATCGCGATGCCCGCCGACACCAATCCGGCCGGCGACATCTTCGGCGGCTGGCTGATGGTGCATATGGACCTTGCCGCCGGCAGCGTCGCCACAAGAACGGCGCGCGGGCGCGCCGCGACGGTCGCGGTCGAGGCCATGACCTTCCACAGCCCTGTGCTGGTGGGTGACGAGGTGAGCTTCTACGGCACCGTCATCAGCGTCGGCCGCACCTCGATCCGCATCCGCATCGAAGCCTGGCGGCGCAAGCGCGAGGACGATGTCGTGGTGAAGGTGACCGAGGCGACCTTCACCTTCGTCGCCATCGACGAGCACCGGCGGCCGCGTCCGGTCAATCCCGGATAGCGATGCGATGGAGCGCCGCGCACCTGCCGATCGGCATCTCCTGGTGTGTGGACGCTGGGATCCCTGGCTGAGCGTCGTCAGCCTCGATGATGCGCTCGATCCGGCGCATTGGGGAACCGACCGCGCCGTCATCAATCGCCTGCGCGTCACGCCGGACGTCGCCGGTCCCGACGGCGCGCCCGCGCCGGCCTGCGGCCTGCCGGTCGGCGTCGCGGTCTCGCGTGAACTCGAACGCTTGTTCGTCGTCAACCATGCCGGCAGCGCCAGCGCAGCCGAGACCGCGCGCATGCCCCACGGCCATGCCGGATCGGTCACAGTGCTGGACATCAAGGCCGCGCTGGACCGCGGCAATACCGGCACCTTGAACGCGGTCTCGCGCATCATCGCCACCGGCACTTATGGGCCGGTCGGCAGCGTGCTGACGCCGGATGGCGCGCATCTGCTGGTCGCGGCTGGGGAGGGGAACGGCACCGAGGACGGCGGCTGCGCCATCACCGTCATCCGCGCCGCCGACGGGACGGTGCTGCACAATTATCCGCTCGCCGCTGAGGGCGTGCCGAGCGCCCATCCCTCGCCGCATGAGGATTTCGGCCGCTACCCGGATCCAGCCGGCATCGCGGTCACCGCGGCGCATGGCGGCCTTGTGTTCACCGGCAATGGCGGCACCGATGATGTCTCGGTGCTGCGCCTGTCGGCCGTGCTGGCCGGCGATCGCGGCGGCGAGATCGCTCGCATCCCGGTTCGCCATGGTCCATTCGGCATCGCGGTCAGTGTCGACGAGCGGCTGCTCGCCGTCGCCAATCGCGAAAGCGCGCGCACCGGGATCGAGGGCAACATCATCTCGCTGATCGACATTGCCCGGGCGGCGAGCGATCCAGCGCCCGCGGTCACCGCCGAGGTGCTGGTCGGCACCGACCGCGACGACGAGCCGACCCGGCCGATGAGTTGCGCCTTCGCCCCAGGCGGCGAACTGTTCGCGGCGTCGTACCGGACCGGCACAGTCTCCCGGATCGACACCACGGCGGCACGCGAGGTCCGGCGCATCACCCTCGTGGCACCGGACGGTTCCCCTGCCTGCCCGCGCGGCGTGTGCGTGGTCGGCGCCTATGTGGCGGTCTCCGGTGGGGCGAAGTCGCGTTCCGGCAGCAGCTGGCTGTGGATCCTCGACGCTGCGTCGCTGGAGACAGTCGGGCTGGTCGGCGGCGTCGGCAACGAGGCTTATCTCGTCGCACCACTTTGAGCGTTCGACATTCTCCTGAGAGCCCGATTCAGAATGACATCCTCATGGCGCGAGCGCAGCGAGCCTCGAAGGATGCTGAAGCAGGGGAACGGCCATCGCTAGCGGGCATCCTTCGAGGCCCGGGCTGCGCCCGCGCACCTCAGGATGAGGTGGTTCTGCTAAGGGGGCCCAGTTTTGGGTCGGGCTCCGAGGCGTGAGCCTACAGGTCCTGCTCAGGCGGGCCCAAGGGCAAGCTCCGCGAGCCTCGGGTAGGTCGAAGCAGAGGGTGACCACTCTTCAAGATAACGTTGTCTAGCGAGCTGCCTTCCCAAGAGTACGCTACACTCTAAAAAGTCTATTGCATTCCGTGCGCAGCCTGCCAAACTGAATTCATAATTCAGATAAGACGCAAAAGCGTCGCTGAACTGGTTCTTGGGAGGAACCGCAAATGACACCATCTCGTCGAGAGGTGCTCCTTGGAGCATCAGCTGCGTCACTTGCCCTGTCGTCTGGCCTCGGATTCGCGCAAGGCGCCTGGAAGCCGACACGCGACGTAGAGTTCGTCATCCCCTTCGCCGTCGGCGGCGGGTCTGACCTGCTGGCCCGCATCATCGGCAAGATCATCGTCGAGGAGAAGCTGATCCCGACGCCCCTGGTGCTGAACAACCGCCCGGGCGGCGGCGGCGCCGTCGGCATCGGCTATGTGGCGGCGAGCCGTCGCGCCGATCCTCACACCATCATCCTGGTGAACGGCACCACCCAGATCACCCCGATACTGACTCCGGCGGCGCGCACTCTCAGCGAAGTGCAGCCCATCGCCAATGTCATGCTCGACGACTTCCTGCTCTTCGTGAAGAGCGACTCCAAATACAAGACGGTGCAGGAATTCGTCGCCGACGTCCGCTCCAAGCCGGACAAGACCTTCAATTTCTCCACCGGCGGCACCACCGACGTGATGGCCATCACCATCTTCTCGCGGGCCATCGGCAAGGAAATCAACGCCGTCAACTTCAACAGCGGCGGTGAATCGCTGACCGCGCTGCTCGGCGGCCATGTCGACGGCTCGATCGGCAATCCGCTGGAATTCATGGGCCATATCGGCCCCAACGGCCCGATCCGTCCGCTCGCGGTGTTCCGCGACGACCGGTTCAAGGCGTTCCCGAACGTGCCCACCATGAAGGAGAGCGGCATCAATGCGCCGAACTTCCAGATGTGGCGCGGGCTCGCCATGCCGAAGGGCGTCGATGCGGCGTCGCAGGTCTATTGGCAGGATATCATGCGCAAGGTGAACGCATCGCCGACGATGAAGAAATACATCGCCGACAACGTCGCCACCGAAGCGCCGCTTTACGGCAAGGACTTCGAGACGTTCCTCGCCAATCAGGAACGGCTCTATCGCGATCTGCTCGGCAAGCCGGCCTGAAGCCATGAAACACTCCGCGCTCTCCGGCGAATTGCTGTTCGCCCTGATGTTCGCGGTGCTCGGCCTGGTCTGGATGGTGGGGTCGTTCGACCTCCCCCTCTGGGCCGGCTTTGCGCCGGATTCCGGCTTCCTGCCGCTGATCTACGGCATCTTGCTGTTCGCCCTCTCGGCCTGCGTCGTCGTCGCGGCGTTCCGCCATCCGACCGACACATCCGAGCGCGAGCCGATCCGCAAGTCGATGGAGATCCTGCTGGCGCTCGTCGTCGCCGTCGCCGCCTGCAGCTTCATCGGCTTCGTCATTCCGCTCTTCGGCATGATGCTGTTTCTCTACGCCTATGTGGAGAAGCTGCCGCTGATCCGGTCCGCCATCGTCTCGGCCGGCACCACCGCCGCGCTCGCCTTCATCTTCGAGTATCTGCTCGAAGTCCCGCTGCCGCTCGGTCCGTGGGGCACGTAAGATGGATTCGCTGATCAACCTGATGGGCGGCTTCGCCACTGCGCTGACCCCCAACAACGTGCTGATGTGCTTCCTCGGCGTGTTCCTCGGCCAATTGGTCGGCGTGCTGCCGGGCATCGGCCCGGCGGCGGCCATCGCGCTGCTGCTGCCGCTGACCTTCGGCGCCGATCCCACGGCCTCGCTCATCATGTTCGCCGGCATCTATTACGGCGCGCAGTATGGCGGCACCATCACCTCGGTGCTGATCAGCGTGCCGGGCGAATCCTCGACCGTGATGACCAGCATTGACGGCTACCAGATGGCCATCAAGGGCCGCGCCGGCGCCGCGCTCGGCATCGCCGCCATCGGCTCCTTCATCGCCGGCACCATCTCGACGCTCGGCCTCACCTTCCTCGCCCCGCCTCTGGCAACCGCGGCGCTCTCCTTCGGGCCGCCGGAATATTTCTCCCTCGTCGTCCTCGGCCTCGTCGCGCTCGCCGCTGTGAGCGGCGGCTCGGTGGTGAAGGGGCTCGCCTCGGGCGTTGCCGGTCTGGTGCTGGCGACCATCGGCATCGATCCGCAGACCGGGGTCAGCCGCTTCGATTTCGGCGCGGTCTGGCTGCTCGACGGCATCGAGTTCATCGTGCTCACCGTCGCCCTGTTCGGCATCGGCGAAGTGCTGGCGGGCTGCACCACCGCGGTCGCGCGCCCGGTCGCCAAGGTGAAGAACGTGATCCCGACGCGGGAGGATTGGCGGCGCAGCCGCATGCCGATCCTGCGCGGCTCGCTCATCGGCTTCGTCGTCGGCGTGCTGCCGGGAACGGGGGCGACCATTGCCAGCTTCGTCGCCTATATCACCGAGAAGAAGGTCTCCAGGCACCCCGAGGAGTTCGGCCACGGCGCCATCGAAGGCGTCGCCGGGCCGGAGGCTTCGAACAACGCTGCCGCGGCCGGCGCCATGGTGCCGATGCTGGCGCTGGGCGTGCCGGGCTCCGGCACCACGGCGATCATCCTCGGCGCGCTGGTGATGTTCGGGCTCAGGCCCGGGCCGGAGTTGTTCACCCAGAACACCACGCTGGTCTGGGGCGTCATCGCCAGCATGTATATCGGCAACCTCTTGCTGCTGATCATGAACCTGCCGCTGGCCGGCCTGTTCGCGCAGCTCTTGAAGGTGCCGTACAAGTGGCTCTATCCGCCGATCCTGGCGGTGTGCCTGGTCGGCGTGTTCTCGCAGTCGAACAGCCTCGAGGATTGCTGGCTGCTGGTCGGCTTCGGCGCACTTGGCTGGGCGATGAAGCGGTTCGACTGGCCGGCGCCGCCGATGATCCTTGGCCTCGTGCTCGGCCCGATGTTCGAGAGTTCGCTGCGCCAGTCGCTCACCATCTCCCACGGCACGGCCGGCATCTTCATTACGCGGCCGATCTCGGCGGCGCTGATGCTGTGTGCGGTTCTGTTCGTGCTGGTGCCGGTGGTGGCGGCGCTCTACGCCCGGCGCACCGCGCCGGCGACCGCTGGATGAGGAGGACGGCCTTGAACATGAAGCAACGCATCGGGGTCGATCTCAACCGGCGCATCGGGCTGGAGCCGGGGCTCGACTGGGCCATCCGCAATAATGTGCGTTATCTGAATATCTGCCTCGATCCCGATCCGGAGCTGTTCGATGCCGGCAATCCGCGCCTCGCCGAGGCGGGCCGGCGGCTGCGCGACAACGGCATCACGCTCGGCCTGCATACGCTCTCCGCGGTGAATGTCGCGGAGAACAGCCGCTTTTTGTCGGAGGCGATGGATGAGTATCTCATCGCCTACCTCCGTTCGGCCCGCGCCATCGGGGCGGGCTGGGTCATCATGCATGGCGGCTACCACTTCACCGCCGACAAGCAGGAGCGGATGGAGGTTGCCGTCGCGCGCCTCGATCGCATGTGCCGGATTGCCGAGGATGAGGGCGTCACCATCCTCCTGGAGAACATGAACCCGGAGCCGGCGGACGCCGAGGTGAAGTACCTGGTCCATGATGTCGAGGAGGCGAAGTTCTATTTCGCCAATCTCACCTCGCCGATCCTGCGCTGGGCCTTCACCTCAAACCACGCGCATATGCTGGACTACGGCATCCAGGGTTTCCTCGACCAGATGCAGGCGGCCGGTATCGGCGCCGACCGCATCGGCGAGATCCGGCTCGCCGACAATCGCGGCGTGATCGAGGAGCATCTCTATCCCGGCACCGGGAACCTCGATTTCGTCGGCCTCTTCACGACGATGGAAGCCCGCGGCTATCGCGGCCACTACATGCAGGACTACACCACGATCGAGGACATGCTGTCCGGCCGTGATGTGGTCGTCGAGATGATCGAGCCCGCTCTGGAGCGGGCGTAGCAACCACGTCATCCTGAGAGGCTGACCGAAAACTCCAATTTGCCCTCATCCCCGGGCTTGACCCGGGGATCCAGCCCCTCCGCATGCACCCGGTTGAAGTCTGGATCCCCGGGTCAAGTGTTTGTTCTGGATACATAGCTGACAGGTGTTCGGAGACATGCCTGACACTTTTGGGGCTTTTGGCCCTGGGAGGTCGGGATGGTCTGGCGGGAGGCATCTGTGGCGGATCAGCGGCGGGAGTTCTGTTTGCTGGCGAGCCTTGAGGGGGCAAACGTCTCGGCGCTGTGCGCGGGCTTCGGGATCAGCCGGCAGACCGGCTATGTGTGGCTGCGCCGCTACCGCGCCGGCGAGGCGCTGACGGAGCGCTCGCGGCGCCCGCATGCGAGCCCGCGGCGTAGCGCGGCGGATCTGGAGGCCCGGATCCTGGCGCTGCGCGATGCCCATCCGGCGTGGGGCGCGCGCAAGCTGGCGCGGCTGCTGGAGGACGCGGCGGCCCCCTCGACGGTGCATGCGGTGCTGGCCCGCCATGACCGGATCGCGCCGGCCGCGCGCCGGCCGCAGGCCTATGGCCGGTTCGAGCGGGCGACGCCGAACGAGCTGTGGCAGATGGATTTCAAGGGGCGGGTGCAACTCGCCTGCGGCACGTGGTGCCATACGCTGACGGTGATCGACGATCATTCGCGCTACGCCGTGGTGCTGGAGGCGTGCGCCGACGAACAGACCGCCACGGTGCGCGCCCGGCTGGAGCCGGCGCTGCGCCGCCACGGCCTGCCGCAGGCCATCTATGTCGACAATGGCGCGCCCTGGGGCGGCGGCCGCCCGGGGCAGTGGACGCCGCTGCGGGTCTGGCTGCTCAAGCTCGGCATCCGCACCATTCCGGCCCGTCCCCACCACCCGCAGGGCCGCGGCAAGAACGAGCGCTTCCACCGCAGCCTTGCCGACGAGGTGTTCGACCTCGCCATCCTGCGCGGCCTCGATCAGGCCCAGGCCGCGCTCGAAGCCTGGCGCGAGGACTACAACCATGTCCGCCCGCACCAGGGGATCGGCCTCGCCGTGCCGGCCAGCCGCTACCGACCCTCGCCGCGGCCCTTCCCGGAGCGCCTGCCCACACCGCACTATGACAGCGCCGAGATCGTCCGCCGGGTCGGCACCACCAAGGCCTATGTCGGCTTCAACAACCGGCTCTGGAAGGTGCCCAAGGCGTTCCGCGGCGAACTCCTCGCCATCCGCCCGCACAAGCGCGACGGCCTTTATGCCGTCTGCTTCGGCGCCACCAGAATCACAACCATCGACCTCAAAAAGCCCCCACACGACCCGCCCTGACTGTCAGGCATGTCTCCGAACACCTGTCAGGGATGTCTCCGGTCTTTACATCAAGCCCGGGGATGAGGGTGGAAAGGGACTCCTCTCAACGGATACGTCGGTTTTCGTGTCAGGCTCTGAGGTTCGAGCGATAGCGAGCCTCGAAGGATGTGCAAGCAGAAGACCCCATCGGGGGCGGGCATCCTTCGAGGACGCTTCGTGGCACCTCGGGATGACGCGGTTCTCTTGTGGGCGCTCTACTTCAGCGACACCCAGATTGTCTTGGTCTGCAGATACTGGTCCACCGCCTCGGTGCCATTGTCGCGGGTCAGCGAGCCGGAGCGCTTGTAGCCGCCGAACGGCGTCGTCACATTGCCCTCGGTGAAGCCGTTCACCGCCACCGTGCCGCACGGCAGGCGCTTGGCGAGGTGGAAGGCCTTGTCGATGTCGCGGGTGAAGATGGTGGCGTGCAGGCCGTAATCGGTATCGCGGGCGATCCTCAAGGCCTCGTCGACACCATCGACGCCGATGACACCAAGCACCGGCCCGAAGATTTCCTCCTTCGCCACCCGCATCGACGGGTCGACGCCATCGAACACGGTGGGATCGACGAAGGAGCCGGCCAGCCCCTCGCTGGCGCCGCCGCCCGCCAGCAGTTGCGCGCCCTCGCTTTTGCCGATCTCGATATAGGAGAGCACGCGCTCCTTGTGCTCGGCACTGACCATCGAGCCGAGGTCGGTCGCCGGATCGAGCGGGTTGCCGACCTGCAGCGCCCGGGTCTTCTCCAGCACGCGGTCGAGGAAGACGTCCTTCACCTTGCGGTCGACGATCTGGCGCATGTTGGCCGAGCAATTCTGCCCGCCATTCCAGAAGGCGGCGCTGATGGCGGATGAGACCAGCGCGTCGTCGATGTCGGCATCGTCGAGCACGATCAGCGGGCTCTTGCCGCCCATCTCCAGCCCGACCGGCTTGAGATTGCTCTCGCTGGCATATTTCAGGAAATAGGCGCCGACCTCGGTCGAGCCGGTGAAGGACACCGCGTCGATGTCATTGTGCCGGCCGATGGCCTGGCCGGCGGTCTCGCCGAAGCCCGGCACCACATTCAGCACGCCCGCCGGCAGGCCGGCTTCCATGGCGAGTTCGGCAAGGCGCAGCGCGGAGAGCGGTGTCTGCTCGGCCGGCTTCAGCACTGCCGAGCAGCCGGCGGCAAGCGCCGGGGCGAGCTTCCAGGCCGCCATCAGCAGCGGGAAGTTCCACGGCAGCACCAGCCCGACGACGCCGATCGGCTCCTTGACGATCATGGCGACCACCTTCTCGGCGGTCGGCGCCACCTTACCGAACGTCTTGTCGGCAAGCTCGCCGTACCACTGGAAGAAGGTCGGCACCTCGTTGCCGATTTCGTTGAGGCAGTCCTTGATGGTCTTGCCGCTGTCGAGGCTCTCCAGCACCGCCAGCTCTTCGGCATTGGCGCGCACCAGGTCGGCGAGGCGCAGCAGCACCGCCTTGCGTTCTTCCGGCGCCGCGCGCGACCAGCCGCCATCCTCGAAGGAGCGTCGTGCCGCGCTCACCGCACGATCCACATCGGCGCCGTCGCACGAGGCGACGAGGCCGAGGATCGTGCCCGTCGCCGGGTCGATATTCTCGAAGACCTTGCCCGAAGAGGCCGCCTGCCACGCGCCGTCGATAAAGGCCTTCGACGGGATCGCCAGGCGGCCGGCGACATCGCGATACTGCTCGGCGGATTTATAGGCGCTCATGGGCGGTGGTCTCCTTTAGTGCGATCAGGCGGGAACGGTGAGGGGAACGGGAGCCGGCAAGCCGAACCGGGCGGCGAGCTTGCCGAGATCGTCGGCAATGCCGGCATGCAACGCGACACCCTCCGCGAGCGCGCGCCGCTTGCGGCCGAGCGCAGCCTCGCCCGGTAGCCGCACCCGTGGCGCGCCCTCCGGCACGCGGGCAGCGCGGCAGGCCTCCGCCAGCCAGCCGGTCTGGCGGGTGAAGCCGTCGAGGCCGCCGAACGCGGCGGGAGAGAGCGCCAGCACCAGCACGCCGGCGCCCCAGTCGCGCGGCGCATCCGCCCTTCCATAGCCGCCGAGGCCCTGCGTCAACGCCTCCACCATCAGGGAGAGGCCATAGCCCTTGTGGCCGTGGTCGAGCCCGCCGATAGGCAGGATCGAGCCGCCCTCCTTGAAGGCAATGGGATCGTCGGTGGCATTGCCGTCGCGGTCCTTTACCCAGGCGCCCTGGAGCCGACCGCCGGCGGCGCGGGTGCGCCCGCACATCGCCGCCGTGGTGATGGAGGTGGATACGTCGATCAGGATCGGGTCGGGCGCGGCCGGAATGCCGGCGGCGATCGGGTTCGGCGTCATCACCGGGGTCAGCCCGCCAAAAGGCGCGACATGGGCGTCGCTGGGGTCGGACGAGAATACCAGGACGAAGGTGCCCGCCCGCGCCGGGGCTTCGAGGAAGGTGGCGAGGCAGGCAATGTGGTGGCTGCGCCGGATCGCCACCGCCCCGATGCCGAAGGTGGTGGCGCGCTTCGCCGCGTCCTCGACGGCGAGCGCCGTGGTCCACACCCCTGGCAGGCGCCGTGCGTCCCAAGTCGCCACCGCCGCATGGTCGCTGACGATGGCAGGCCGACCTTCGCGCTCCATGGTGCCATTGTCGAGTTCCTCGACATAGTCGGGAAGCAGAGCGAGGCCATGGGTGGTGTGGCCGAGCAGGTCGGCCTCGGTGAGCCCGCGCGCCACCGCCGCCGCCGGCTCGGCCGGCAGGCCGGCGTGCTCCAGCACGCTGGCGGCAAGGTTGGTGAGCTCGGGGTACGCGTAACGCGGCTCCATCGGTAATCCTTCGGTCACGTCGATCAATGACGGCGCTGCGAGATGTGCCAGGGAATGAGCAGCTTCTCGGCCAGCGTCACGCAGCCGAACAAGGCCAGGCCGAGCAGCGTCAGGAAGAAGATGCCGGCAAAGGCGAGGTCGGGCCGCATATTGCCGGTGGCGATGTTGATGTAGAAGCCGAGGCCCTGGTCGGAACCCATGAACTCGGCGATGGTAGCGCCGACCGTGGCGTTCAGCGCGGCGTATTTGAAGCCGACGAAGCATTGCGGGAGCGCCGCCGGCAGCCGCACCTTCCAGAAGGTACGCAGTCGCCCGGCGCCGGTGGAGCGGCAGAAGCGGGTCAGTTCGTCGGATAGCGAGCCGAACGCATGGATCGAATTCAGCGCCACCGGGAAGAAGCACACCAGCACGACGATGATGATCTTCGGCAGCAGGCCGAAGCCGAGCCAGGCGATGAACAGCGGCGCGAAGGCGATCTTCGGCACCATCTCGAGGCTGACGAAGAACGGATAGACGGTGCGGCGCAGCGGCGTCCAGAAGGCGATGGCGATGCCGACCGGCACGCCGACCAGAATCGCGAGCAGATAGCCGAGCACGCTCTCCACGCCGGTGATGACGGTATAGTCGAGCAGCCGGGGAATGTCGGCCCAGCCCCGCCGTACGATCTCGGACGGTGTCGGCAATATGTAGCCGGGGACCTTGAAGAGGATGACCGAGTATTCCCAGACCAGGAAGAAGCCGACGAAGAAGGCGAGGAATGGCCAGGAGCGCCAGATCGCGACGCCCGTCGCGGTGATCGCGCGCGCGATCGGGCCGGGTTCCGGCGGCATTCTAGAGGACACCATAGTCATGGAAGATCCCCTGGATTTCGCGGACATAATGGGTGAAGGCGGGACTTGCCTTGACTTCGAGGTCGCGCGGCCACGGCAGGTCGATATCGATGGTGCGCTCGATGCGCCCGGGCCGCGGCGTCACCACGCACACCGTGGATGAGAGCTGCACCGCTTCCTCGATGGAATGGGTCACGAACACCACGGTCGGGCGCTGCTTCATCCACAGCGTCTGCAGGTCGTTGCGGATGCTCTCGCGGGTCATGGCGTCGAGCTTGCCGAGCGGCTCGTCGAACAGCAGCGTATCCGGTTCGTGCACCAGCGCCTGGCAGAAGGCCGCGCGCTGCTGCATGCCGCCGGAGAGCTCGTAAGGATGCCGGCCGCCGAAGCCGTCCAGCTTCACCGAATGCAGCAGGTCGCGGATGCGCTCCGCATAGGCCTTGGGGTCGAGCCCGCGCAGTTCGAGCTGCAGCGCGACATTGCCCTCCACCGTGCGCCACGGAACCAGCGTATTGTCCTGGAACATGATGCCGATATCGGTGCGCGGCGCGTCGACCTTCTCCTCGTCGAAGTACACCGCGCCCTCGCTGGCATCCAGCAGCCCGGCGATCATCAGCATCAAAGTGGACTTGCCGCAGCCCGAGGGGCCGAGCAGCGAGACGAAGCTGCCGGAATTGATCGTGAGATCCACCGGCCCGAAAGCGTGCACCGCGCCCGGCCCGACGCCGAATGTCTTCGCCAGCGACCTTATCTCGATCGTCGCTCCCATGACGTGCCTTGATCCTTCAACTCGAACAATGCGGCCGGCGGACGAATGCGTCCGCCGGCCAGAGGCTAGGCTGGCTTTACTTCGGCAGGAAGTCGTTGGTGTAGAAGAAGGTCGCCGGCTCCTTGGTCTCGAGGCCATTGTACTTCTTCATCAAGTCGACCATGTCGACCCAGTCCTGCGGCTGATTGAGGCCCAGCACCTTGCCGGTATTGGCCTTGGAATAGAGCACGTCGAGCGTGACCTTCTGCACCTCGGCGGCCTGCTTCTTGCCGGCGTCCTCGTTCATGGTGCCGCCGACGATGTCGCCCATGGCGTTGATCGCCGCCTGCGGATCGGCTTCTGCCGCCTTGTAGGACTTGACCGTGGCGGCGACGAAGCGCTTCACCAGGTCCGGGTTCTTGGCGACGGTGTCCTTCGTGGTCACGATGCAATAGCCGACCTGGTTCACGCCATAGTCGGAATAGGGGAAGGTGACGGGGGCGGCGCCGCCGGCGGCCTTGATCTCGGCCGGCTTGTCGTCGAGGCCGCCGAGCAGGCCGACGGTACCGCCCGCGCCCTGCAGATAGCTCGACACCAGCGCGCCGTCCGGCACATTGATGATGCCGACATCGGCTTCGGTAAGTCCGGCATTCTTCAGCACCAGCGGGAAGAAGGTATTCACGCCGGCATTGGAGGTGGTGAGCAGCTTCTTGCCCTTGAGATCGGAGATCTTCGAGACGCCGGCATCGGGGCGCACGATGATGGCCTCCGTGCCCATGGCGTCGATCACCGCCACCGAGACCAGCGGCGCGCCCTTGGCGGCGAGGTTCACGAGGCCGGCGCAGGAGCCATAGGAGAAGGTGCTGTCGCCGTTCGCCACCAGGCGATGCGCCGAGCCGGAGCCGTTGCCGGAGCGGATGTCGAGATTGATGCCGGCGTCCTTGAAGTAGCCCCGGTCCTTGCCCAGCGCGAAGGCGGCGTGGGAGCCGTACCACATCCAGTTGAGGCGCAGGCGCACATCGTCGAGCGCTTTGGCTTCGCCGGCAGTGAAGATGCCGACGGCGAGCAGCACCGCTGTCGCCATCCGTTTTCCGAATAGGTGCGAGAGTGTCATGACGATCCCCTTTGGTTTTTGCTTGATGCCAGACGCGTAAGGCGTGCCGCTCAGACCGGCAGGCAGCCGGGGCCGAGCGGTTCGTAGGTCTTGTAGGCGAGCACGAATTCCTGGTGCCCCAGCGCCTCCGACTTGGTCGGCTCGCCCGAGGCGGCGGCGATGATGGCGTCGACCAGATGGCGGCCGACGTCCTCGACGGTCTCGACCCCGTCGGCGATGGTGCCGCCATTCACATCCATGTCGCCTTCCATGCGGTGATAGGTGCGCGAATTGGAGACGCCCTTGATCACCGGAGCCACCGCCTGCCCGACCACCGAGCCGGCGCCGGTGGTGAACAGGATCAGATGGCAGCCGCTCGCCACCATCTCGGTGATGGTCTGGGTGTCGTTGATGTTGGGGATGCCGAAGCGCACCGGCCCGTCATTGACGGTGTCCATCAGATAGAGACCACCGGACGGCGGGCGCACGCCGGGCTTCAGCACGCCGCGGATCGGCCGCGAGCCGCTCTTGGCATAGGCGCCGAGCGACTTTTCCTCCAGCGTCGACAGGCCGTATTTGATGTTGCCGCCGCCGAAGCTGCCATGCCCCAGCGCGGTGTAGTATTCGTCGGCCTTGCGCACCGCCGCGCGCAGCGCCTCGGCGAGTTCGGGCGTCACCGCACGGGACGCCATGTGCTCCTCGCAGCCGATC
This sequence comes from Starkeya sp. ORNL1, assembly GCF_012971745.1. Taxonomy (NCBI): domain Bacteria; kingdom Pseudomonadati; phylum Pseudomonadota; class Alphaproteobacteria; order Hyphomicrobiales; family Xanthobacteraceae; genus Starkeya; species Starkeya sp. ORNL1. The sequence continues at coordinate 3,372,742 of NZ_CP048834.1, read as the reverse complement.
AGTTCGCAGGTCTCCTCGAACATCACCGCGGCGCCGGCATCGACCAGGAGGTCCGATGCAAAGCCGACCGCCGGATTGATGGTGACGCCGGAAAGCCCGTCCGAGCCGCCGCATTTGGTGCCGATGACAAGGTCGGAAAGCCCGACCGGCACGGTAGGCGCCGCGGTGAGCGAGACCAGCTGTTGCTCGACCCACTCCCGCCCGCGCGCCACCGTGCCGGCGGTGCCCCCGCAGGCCTGGATGGTGAGCAGTTCCACCGGCCGTCCGCTCGCCGCGATGGCGGCCTTCAGCCGGGTGCGCTGGAACTCCTCGCAGCCGAGCGACACCAGCAGCACCGCGCCCACATTTGGGTGGGTGGCGATGTCGGTCATGACACGGTCGGCATAGTCGCTCGGATAGCAGCCGGGGAAGCCGACCAGTTGCACGCCGCCTTGCTGGTGGGGCGCCGCGATCATGCGCGCGACATGGTGCGCGCACTCCACCAGATAAGCGACCAGCAAGTAATTGCGGATGCCCTTGCGCCCGTCCTGGCGCGCATAGCCGCGCATGCGGTTCGCGATCACCGGGCTCGCCACGGACGGGGCAGGAGTTTCGATGCCGAGGCTACTCATAATGGTCCTCGTCATTATTGAGATAGCGGCTCGCGACATTGTGGACATGGACCAGATGGCCCCTGGCGATCGCTTCCCTGGTGATGGCGACCGGCATGCCGAGCCGCACCACGTCCTGTTGCGCGGCGATGTCGTGAAGCGCGATCTTGTGGCCCTGCGGGATCGGCTCCTCGGCCAGCAGCGACAGGCCGGCCAGCGTCGCCGCGACGTCCCCCGCGGGGATGTCGCGCAGCGCGATGCCGACATTGTCGCCGGCCGCCAGCACGATGAGGTTCGCCGCGCCCGCCATCATGCCTCCTCGAACTGGACCAGATTGGGAGTGCCGATGCGGCGCATCATGTCGAGCGTCGCCGCCCGGTAGCGTTCGCGCACGTCACGCGTCGGTGGGCGGCAGCGGCTGGAGGGCAGTCCCACCAGTTCCATGCACAGCTTGTCGAGATAGCCGTCACCGCTGGTGAAATCGCGCTCGATCTCGACCCAGAGCTTGTAGAACGGCATGGCTTCATCGACGAGCATGCGCGCGACCTCGACATAGTTGGCGGCGCCGATCTCGCGGACCAGCTTAAGCCCCCATTCGGGCCAGAAGTTGCACAGGTGCACTTCGAACGCCTTGGCGCCGAGCGCCGGCATGGCGCTGAAGGCGAAGAACAGATTGTTGTCGATGATGGTGAAGCGCTTCGAGAAACGCGCCGCGACGCTCTCGAACTCCATGGCGTCGGTGCGCGGCGTCGCCCATTTCAACCCGACCACGTTCGGGATTTCGGCGAGGCGCTCCACCATCTCGAACGAGATGTTCGTGGTGGTCCAGAAGGTGTTGTAGACGATCAGCCCGATATCCGGCGCCGCATCGGCGGCCGCCCGCACGAACTCCTCGAAGTCGCCTTCGGTATGGGTGAAATAGAACGGGCACGACACCTGGATGAAGTCGGCACCGATGCGGTGTGCGGCCTTCGCCAGCTCGACCAGTTCCAGCGTGCTGGTGGTCTGCGCGCCCATCGCCACCGGCACCCGGCCGCCGACCTCGTCGACCACGATCTCAGCGACGCGCACCCGCTCCTGAAAGCTCATGGTGGAGAAGTCGCCCGCTGCGCCGCCGGCGAGGAAAGTCGCGGTCTCAGCGGTCAGGCCGCCCTCGATCAGGAAACGTACATAGGTGCGCAGCGCCGCCTCGTCGACGGGAAATCCCGCCTCGTCGCGGAACGGCGTCGGCACCGTGACGTAGCAGCCTTCGAGCTTCTTCTTCAACGCTTCGGTCTGCACGTCGGCAACCTCGTTCCTGCGGGCAAAGACGGGCCGTGGCCGGCGCGAGCGGGAGCGCTCACGGACGACGGCGTCGCGTGCCAGATGCCAGTGATGTCAACGGATCAGGGATTCTGGCCGCCTCGTCGCAGGCGGCGGCCCGGTGCCCTGAAAACATTTCTTGTATCGATACTTCCCGGCATTTGGTCGGATCAATTGACGAAAACGGACTTGTTATTAACATTGTGGGACAAGCAGCCGCCGGCAGTGTGATTGGGGTGAACAGGATGGAGGCGCAGGCCGAGAAATCTTCGGGCACCCATGTCCCGACCTTCAATCTCATCCTCCAGCCGGAATTTCCGCTGAACGCGCTGGTGCTCGCCAGCGAGGCGTTGCGCATCGCCAACCAGAATAGCGGCCGCGAGATCTTCCGCTGGCGCTTCGTCTCCGAGGACGGTGCGCCGGTGCGGGCCAGCAACGGGCTATGGATGTCGGCGGACGACAGCCTGCAGACCATGGTGCAGGCGGATTTCTATCTGGTGTTCGAGGGCAACCTGCCGATGCAGCGCAATTCGCCCAAGCTGCTGAACCAGCTGCGCACCGCCGCCCGCTTCGGCGCTTCGATCGGCGCGGTCGACACCGGCGCCTTCGCTTTGGCGCAGGCCGGCCTGATGAGCGGGCGGGACGTGGTGCTGCACTGGGAGGCGGTGCCGACCTTCCGCGAGCGTTTCCCCGAGCTCAACGTCAACGGCCAGCTCTATCTGGTCGACGGCCAGCGCGTCAGCTGCGCCGGCGGCATCGCCACGCTCGACATGATGCTGGACCTGATCGCACGGCTGGAGACCTCGACGCTGGCGAGCGAGGTGGCCAATGCCCTGGTCTATGTACCGCGCGCCGCCACCGCCGCGCAGCGTCCGGATGCGCCGTCCACACCGGTGGCCCAGCCGGCGCTGTCGGACCGCATCGTGGGGCTGATGGAGCAGAACCTCGATTTCCCGCTGGCACTGGAGGACATCGCCGAGCGGCTCGGCGTCTCGGCGAAGACGCTGCTGCGCGAATGCCGCCGCCGTTTCGACGAGACCCCGGCACGGCTCTATCTGCGCATCCGGCTCCAGGCTGCCCGCAACATGCTGTTCTATGAGGAGTTCGGCATCAAGGACATCGCCACAGCCTGCGGCTTTTCCTATCCCGGCGTGCTGTCGCGCACCTTCCGCGCCCAGTTCGGCATGACCCCCCGCGACTTCCGTGCCTCGCTGCGCCGCCAGCAGAACCAGGCCTACCGCCCCGAAGTGCGCCGGCTATCGACCGTGCCGCCGCGTGTTTAGGGCAGACCAAAACTCACTCCCGAAACGAGAGCCACGTCATCCTGAGGTGCCGCGAAGCGGCCTCGAAGGATGCCCGTCCCGATGACCGACCTCTGCTTCAACATCCTTCGAGGCTCGCTACGCTCGCACCTCAGGATGACGTGGCGGCGGAATGCTCGGCTAACCGGCCACCACATGCTCCTCGCAGGGCAGCGCCTCGCATTGCGAAGCAAACAGCCGCTCGCCGAGAAAATCCACCATCACCCGCACCTTGGGCGACAAATGGCGGTTCGAGGGCCACAGCAGATGGAACTGCGCCGGACCATCTATGTGGTCGACCAGCAAGGCACGCAGTTCGCCGCGCGCCAGCGGCTCGTGCGCCAGGAAATCCGGCATGCAGCCAATGCCGAGGCCGCGCACCGTGGCGCCGCGCAGCGCTTCCATGTTGTTGCAGGTGATAATGGTGCGGGTGCGCAGCTCCGGCTCGCCCGGCGGCAATGTCAAAGGCCAGTCCTGGAGCTTGCCGCTGTTGGGAAAGCGGAAGCGTATGGCGAGGTGACGGTCGAGATCGCGCGGACAGTCCGGCACGCCGTGACGCGCGAGATATTCGGGCGAGGCGCACAGCAGCAGCTGGAACGGCCGGAGCGCCCGCGCCATCAATCGTGAATCCGGCAGGTCACCGCTGCGGATCGCGACGTCGACGCCTTCCTCGATCAGGTCGACGATGCGGTCATTGAAGTCGAGGTCGAGCTCGATCTCTGGATAGCGGGCGACGAAATCAGGCAACACCGGCAGCAGCAGATGGTAGCTGACGATTGGCGCGCTCAGCCGCAGCCGACCGCGCGGCGCCTCCATCGCCCGGGCGAGCGCGGCGCGGGCATCGTCCAGCTCGTCAAGGATGCGCCGGCAGCGCTCATGGAACAGCCGGCCCTCCTCGGTCAGCCTGATGCTGCGCGTCGAGCGCTGGAACAGCCGGACGCCGAGCTGGTGCTCGAGCTTGGTCACCGACTTGCCGACCGCGGACGCCGACAGGCCGAGCACCCGCCCGGCGGCGACGAAGCTGCCGAGATCCGCGGTGCGCACGAAGGCGATCAAGCCGCTCAACCCATCCATGGCGGTACCCATTCGAGCGTTCTGTTCCGGGATGAGCGGAAGAACAGCCTCGTTTCTCCCTCATTGCCGCAAATCTATCCTGCACTGCAGCAAGGCGCCAGACCGGCGCTCCCTCGATCACAGCGGCTAACATGACCGACAGCACCATCGAACCGGGCGCGGCCCGGAAGCGCCTGCTCCTGCTTGCCGTCTGCCTCGCCGCGGCGGCGATGCCTCTGACCTTCACCGGCTCGGCGGTGGCCCTGCCGGCCATCGGCCGGGCGCTCGGCGGTAGCCCGGTTGCCCTCAACTGGGTGACCAACGCCTTCATGCTCACCTTCGGCTCCAGCCTGATGGCGGCCGGTGCGCTCGCCGATATTTATGGCCGCAAGCGCGTCTTTCTCACTGGCGTCGCCGCCTTCGGCCTATTCTCGCTGGCGCTGGTCATCGCGCCTGGGATCGTATGGTTCGACCTGATGCGCGCCGGCCAGGGTATCGGTGCCGCAGCCGCCTTCGCCGGCGGCATGGCGGCACTGGCACAGGAATTCGAGGGCACGCCGCGCCTGCGCGCCTTCAGCGTGGTCGGCTCCAGCTTCGGCGTCGGCCTGTCCTTCGGCCCGATCTCCTCCGGCCTGATGATCGACAATTTCGGCTGGCGTTCCATCTATCTGCTGGTCGTCGCCCTCGCCGCGCTCGCCTTCCTGCTTGGCGCGCGCACCTTGCGCGAGACCCGCGATCCCGATGCTGCCGGCCTCGACTGGCCGGGCGCCATAAGCTTCACGAGCGCGCTGACGCTCTTCACCTATGGCGTGCTGCAGGCGCCCGAGAGCGGCTGGAGCGATCCGCTGGTGGCCGGCGCGCTTGCCGGCGCGGCGCTGCTGTTCGCCGCCTTCATCATCATCGAGCAGCGCGTGGCGCGGCCGATGCTGGACCTCTCGCTGTTCCGCTATCCGCGCTTCGTCGGCGTGCAATTGCTGGCGGCGGCGCCGGCCTATGCCTTCGTGGTGCTGCTGATCCTGCTGCCGGTGCGCTTTGTCGGCATCGAGGGTATGAGCGAGGTCGCCGCCGGGCGCCTGATGATCGCGCTGTCCGCGCCGCTGCTCATCCTGCCGATCGCCGCCGGCCTGCTGACGCGCTGGTTCGCGCCTTCCGCGATCTGCGGCTCCGGGCTGATGATCGCCGCCGCCGGCCTGTTCTGGCTGAGCCAGATGCCGATGGGTGGCAATGCTCTGGCATTGCCGATGCTGGTGATCGGCATCGGCATCAGCCTGCCCTGGGGCCTGATGGATGCGCTGGCGGTCAGCGTGGTGCCGACCGAGCGCGCCGGCATGGCCACCGGCATCTTCAGCACCACCCGCGTCGCCGGGGAGGGCGTGGCGCTGGCCCTGGTCAGCGCGGTGCTGTCCGCGCTCACCGCCTCGCAACTCGCGACCGCTGGGGCGCCGGGGCCGACAACCGGGGCAGCGCAGCGCCTGGTGACCGGCGATCTCGCGGGCGCCGCCTCCGCTCTGCCAAATGCCGTAGCCATACTGGTGCCGAGCTATGGCAATGCTTTCGCAATGCTGCTGTGGCTGCTCACCGCCATCACCGTGCTGACCGCCGGGGTGGTCTTCCTGTCGCTCGGGCGTACCGGGATGCACGGCAATGCGGAAGACGATGAGCCGGTATCCGAGGCCGCGCAGCAGGTGCTCTGCACATCGGAGGCCGGGCAGGCCTGAGCGAACCGCGCCGTGCCTGTTCAGCAGGCGCGCGATGGATGATAGACGACCTCCAGCAACGATGCGCGCACAGCCGGCGTGTCGGAACCGGAGGAACCATGCCCGATCATCCGCAACATGCGCTCAATGAACTCGCCCCCACCGGCCGCCTGCGGGCGGCCGTCGCGGTCGGCGCAGCGGCTTCCGCGGTGTGGAACACCCGCGATGCCGCAAACGGCGAACTCAAGGGCGTCGCCGCCGATCTGGCGCGGGCGATGGCCGAATGGCTCGGCCTGCCGCTGGACCTCATCGGCCACAAGAGCTCGGCCGCCATCATCGAGGCGGCGGACAGCGGAAGCTGGGACGTCGGGTTCACCCCGGTCGATGCCGAGCGCAAGAAGCATGTGGATTTCAGCACCGATTATTTCCTCGGCGACAGCACCTATATGGTGCGCGCCGGCTCAACGATTTCGACGCTGGCACAGGCCGATTCCGCAGCGGTGCGCATTGTCGGGGTCGAGGGCACGGCGACGCTGCGGGCCGCCCGCGCTTCGCTCCGCAACACCACGGCACAGGGCTTCGCGCAGCTTGATGAGGCGCTCGCCATGTTCGAGCGCGACGAGATCGACGCGCTGGCGCTCGGGCGGGAATCCATCCTCAGCCTGCTGCCGCGCTTTCCCGGCGCCCGCGTCCTGAAGGAGCATTTCCTGGCGACCGGCACCGCGGTCGCCGTGCCGAAGGGACGGCCGGAGGCGCTGGCGCTGGTGACGCGCTTCATTGAAGACGCCAAGACCAATGGCACGCTGCGCGCCATATTGGATCGCAACAGCCTCTCCGGAGCTGCCGTGCCGCCGCTGGGGTCGCGGGCCTGAGCCGTCAACTCCGATCCAGCCGCGCCGTCCGCACGAAATCCAGGAAGGCGCGCAGCTTCGGCGGAGCCAGCCGGCGGCTGGGATAATAGAGGTGCAACGGCTCATAGGTCGGGCAATACGCTTCCAGCACCTTGACCAGCGTGCCGGCGCGCAACGCCTCCACCACCAATTGCTCGGCGAGGAAGGCGAGGCCGGCGCCCTGTGCCGCCATGCTCGCCGCGAACGACATGGTGTTGGCGGCGAGCCGCGGCTCGGGCGTGAAGGCGACGTCGCGGCCCTCAATGATGAATTCCCATGACGCGACCACGCGCGTCGAGGCGAAGCGGTAGGCGATGCAGTCGTGGCCGGCGAGATCGGCCGGCCGCTTCGGCGTGCCGCGACGCGCGAGATAGGACGGGCTCGCCAGCACTGTCATGCGCAGCGGCTCACTGACGCGCAGCGCAATCATGTCCCTGTCGAGCAGTTCGCCGATGCGGATACCGGCATCGAATCCCTCGGCGGCAAGGTCGACGAAATTATCATCAAACACGATGTCGAGCCGCACATCGGGATAAGCGGCGAGGAACGGCGTGGCCAGCGCCTCCATCAGCATCGGCCCGGCGATCCACGGCACATTGAGCCGTAGCAACCCGGCCGGATGGTCCTTCGCCTCCTTCAAGGCGGTGCCCGCGGTCTGGATCTCCTCCGCCGCCGGGCGCACGCGGTCAAGATAGGCGGCGCCGGCCTCGGTGAGGCCGACGCTGCGCGTGGTGCGGTTCAGGAGCCGCACGCCGAGCCGCGCCTCAAGCGCCCGCACCGCTTCGCTGAGCGAAGGCGGCGCGACGCCGAGCTCGGCCGCGGCCCGCGTGAAGCTCCGCGTCTCCGCGACCTTGATGAAGGCGATGACGCCGCTGAGCTGGTCGAGCCGCATTGTGAGGTTTTTCCGAATACGCAGATCGGACATTGCCGGTTTTTCGCATCCCTGGAAAGGTCCATGGTTTACGCAGCGGCATATCACGCCGCCGGAGACGAACATGACGAAGGACGCCCTTCAGGCGACCCGGCGCGCGCTCATCGTGGGATCGGCGGCCGTTTCGCTCGCCGCGCTGCACGCCGGCCCGGTCGCTGCCGAGTCCACCATGAATCCGCGGCTGGCGAGCCGGCTCGCCGTGGTGCGCAGCTTCTTCGAACTGCTGCATCGCAAGGAGATCGAGAGCTGGGGCAATCTCTGGGCGGATGAGGGCCGCATTCTGATCCCCTATCCGCCGGCAGGGCTCAGTACCAGCATCGACGGCAAGGCGGAGATAGTGCGCGCCTTTCGCGGCCTGTTCGCCAATTTCGACGCCTTCGATGTCGAGCTGACCGCGCTCTATCCGGCCGCGGATTCAGATGCCGTATGCGTCGAATACCAGGTGCGGGCACGGATCGTCGGCGGCGTGGAATACGCCAACAGCAACATCGCGGTGTTCCGCTTCGACGAAGCCGGGCAGATCCGCGCCTATCACGATTATTTCGATCCGCGCCGCTTTCAGGCCGTCGTGAACGCGCTGCCGAAGCCGTGACGCGAAAGCCCCTCCACCGAGACCGGAGCGTTGAGATGAGTCCGACCAGCCGTCTGCTTCAACCGACACGTCGCCTCTTCCTCGGGCAATGCGCCCTTGTCGCGATGGTCGCGGCTTTTCCCGGAGCTTCCATGGCCGCTAATCTGTCCGCCACCGAAGGCCCGCCGCCGGAGAAGGTCCGCTTCCCCGCGGGCGACAGTTTCATGGTCGGCAATCTCTACGCCCCGCCGGGCTACAGCGCGGATCGCCGCTATCCCGCCGTGGTGGTGGGCGGCTCGCTGACCGCGGTGAAGGAGCAGATGGGCGGCATCTATGCGGCCGAGATGGCCAAGCGCGGCTTCCTCGCTCTGGCGATCGACTATCGCCACTATGGCGAGAGCGGCGGCGCGCCCCGGCAATATGAGCACCCTGAGACCAAGGCGGAGGATCTCTCCGCAGCGGTCTCCTTCCTCTCGGCCCGGCGGGACGTGCGGACCGACGGCATCGCGCTGCTCGGCATCTGCACCTCGGGTGGCACGGTGCTCTATGCGGCGGCGCGCGACCAAAGGGTTGCCGCCGTCGCCTGCATCGCCAGCCATCTGGCCGAGCCGGCGATCACGCCGCTGCTCTATGGCGGCCCCGAGGGGGTCGAGCGCCGCCGTGCTGCCGGCCGCGCCGCCCGTTCCGAGTATGAGCGCACCGGCACCAACGCGATGATCCCGGCCTATCACGACACTGACCGGAACGCGTCGCATGTCGGGTCGATGGAGTACTACATGGATGCCGCGCGCGGTGGCGGGGTGCATGCCTGGACTAATCGCTTCGCCGTCATGTCCTGGGGGCCGTGGCTCGATTTCGATCCGATCAGCGAGGCCGCGCGCGTGACCGCCCCTGCGCTTATCGTCCATTCCGACGGCTGCGCGCTGCCCGATCAGGCGCGCAAGGCGCATGCATTGCTCAAGGGGCCGAAGGCACTGCATTGGACCACTGGCGGCCATTTCGAATTCTATGATGGTGCGGCGAAGGTCAATGAGGCCGCCGACGCCGCCGCCCACCATTTCCGCACCCACATCGCCTGACGAGCCACGAGTCACGGGAGACACGCCATGACCGATCATGCGGCGCGTGATGAATACATTAGCCGGCGAGATATCATGATGGCCGCACCACTTGCCGCGGCTGCCACGCTGGGTGCTTCTCCCGCAGGCGCCCAGTCGCCGGCCGGCGCCGGCAGCAGCGTCCCTCGCCGAATGCAGGGCAGGGTCGCGCTGGTCACCGGGGCGGCGCGGGGCATCGGCCGGGCCTGCGCGCTGGCGCTCGCCGTGGAGGGCGCCGACATCGTGGCGCTGGATCTCGCCGGGCCGGTGGAGAGCGTCACCCATTATCCGCCGGCGACCCCGGCCGATCTTGCGGAGACGGTGCGCCGCGTCGAAGCCACCGGCCGGCGCTGTCTCTCAGTCCAGGCGGACGTGCGCGACCTCGCGGCGCTTCGCTCTACGGTCGAGCGCAGCGTGCGCGAACTCGGCAAGCTCGACATCGTGGTGGCCAATGCCGGCATCGGCATGTGGGGGAACCTGGCGGCGATGCAGGATCGGCAATGGCGCGATGTCATCGACATCAACCTCACGGGCGCCGCCAACACCATGCGCGCCGCGCTGCCGCACATGATCGAGCGCCGCGACGGGCGCATCGTCGCCATCGCCTCGGTGGGCGGGCGCGCCGGCTTTCCCGATGTCAGCGCTTATTGCGCCAGCAAATGGGGGGTGATGGGCCTCGTCAAATCCGCGGCGCTGGAACTCGGCACATCGAATGTCCGCGTCAATGCGGTATGCCCGACCGCCGTCGACACCCCGATGTTCCGCAGCCCCGAGGGCCAATACCGCTCGATCCTGCCGAACCTCGGCCGCACCCCGACCGACGACGACATCATCCCGCTGATGCGGCAGGTTCATGCCTTGCCGGTGCCCTGGGTGTCGCCCGAGGACGTCGCCGCTGCCGTCACCTTCCTCGCCTCCGACGACGCCCGCCACATCACCGGCAGTGCCATCGATGTCGGCGCCGGCAGCAATGCGCGGTACACCGCCTGACATGCCTGCCTGGCCACATTCCGCCGACAGGAGGGCAAGCGTGCTGCTTGCCGGCCTGTCGCGCTTGACACGGGGCAGTCGCGGCGTCGTAGACTGGATCAGTGGATACACATATTCAGCAGTGCGATGCCCAACTTCGGCACGGCAGTTTCCAACGGCACGGCGGAGGAGGAAGCCTATCGCCACGTGCTGGCCGGCATTCGCACCGGCCGCTTCAAGGCCGGCGAGCGGCTGATACCTGAGGGCATCGCAAGCGAGATCGGCATGAGCCGCATGCCGGTGCGCGAGGCGTTCCGCCGCCTTGCCACCGAGGGGCTGGTGGTGATCCGGCCGAACCGCGGCTGCATGGTCGCCGGCCTCACCGTCGAGGAGATGTACGAGGTCTTCGAGATGCGCTCGGTGCTCGAGGGCCTCGCCGTGCGTCTCGCCTTGCCGCGGCTCGATACCGAGGCCTTCCTCGAGCTCGAGCGCCTGCTCGAGCGCATGGTGCGCAGTGGCGCCGCCGGAAACTGGGTGAGCCGGCATCGCGAATTCCACGAATATATCTGCGCCTTCAGCCGGCGGCCGAAGCTGGTGCGCCAGATCGCCTCGCTCCACGTCACCCTCGAGCCTTATCTGCGCATCTGGTTCGACCATGTGGAGAAGCCGCTATCGGCGGAGGCGGAGCACCGTGCCATCATCGACGCGCTGAAGACGGGCGATGCCGGCCATGCCGAGCGGCAGATGGCTGAGCACATCCTCACCACCGCGCCCGACCTTGCGGCCTTCGCCTTCGGCGGGGGAGGACCGGCCTGACCGACCAGCCCAACCAACAAACGGCACACAAGTGCAAACAGAGGGAAAGAGCATGAAACCGATCCGCAACATCCTGGCCGCCGGCCTCGGGCTGGCGCTGCTGGCCTTCGCGCCGGGCGCGCAGGCGCAGGACAGGCCGACCGCCATCACCATCGCCACCGAGGGCGCCTACGCCCCGTGGAACTTCACCGCTCCGGACGGCAAGGCGGCGGGCTTCGAGGTCGATCTCGCGCAGGACCTGTGCGCGCGCATGAAACTGACCTGCACCGTTGTCATCCAGGATTGGGACGGGCTGATACCGGCGCTCAATGTCGGCAAGTACGACGTCATCATGGCCTCCATGTTCATCACCGACAAACGTCTCGAGGTCATCAATTTCAGCCGGCCCTACGCCATCGATCCCTCGGGCTTCGCGGTCTCCAAGACCAGTGCGCTCGCCAAATCGGGGCTCACCGGCAAGTTCGATCTCAACAATGAAGCTGCCGCGCTGCCGATGATCGAGAAGATGAAGCCGCTGGTGAAAGGGCAGATCGTCGGCGTGCAGGCGGCGACCACCAACCTCGCCTTCGTGAAGAAGTATTTCGAGGGCGTCGTCGATATTCGCGAGTACAAGACCACCGAGCAGCACGACCTCGATCTCGCTGCCGGGCGGGTCGACGCCCTTTTCGCCCAGAACACCTCGCTCACGGCGACACTGGAGAAGCCGGAGTTTGCCGAGTTCACCTTGGCAGGCCCGAGTTTCCTCAATGGCGTGTTCGGCCGCGGGACCGGCGCCGGCTTCCGCAAGAAGGACACCGTGCTGCTCGGCATGTTCAACGAGGCGATCGGTGCGGCCATTGCCGACGGCACCATCAAGAAGCTTTCGATGAAGTGGCTGAAGTCCGACGTCACGCCTCCGCAGTGATACAACACGGCTCCGGCGCCTGGAGCCCTATCCGCTCGGCTGGAATCATCCGGGCGACAAGATAGTGCTCTGGATTCAACGAACTGGAGCATGTTCCCATCGCAAAAGACTTCCAACTTTTGTGGAACATGCTCTAGTGGGCCGGAGCTGTCGCCGGAGGTTGTCATGGGTTTTCCGGAGATCATTGCGCTGCTCGGCGTCGGGCCGGGCGGCTGGGGCGGCGCGCTGCTCAAGGCAGCATTGGTCACGCTCGCGCTCTCCGTTGCCGGCTTCGCGCTCGGCGCCGTGTTCGGTGCCCTCGCGGCCTTCGGGCGGCTGAGCGGCAGCCTGGTCGCCCGTGGCCTGTCTGACGCCTACTGCACGCTGTTTCGCGGCGTGCCGGACCTGCTCACCATCTACCTGCTCTATTTCGGCGGCAGCGTCGTGCTCACCTCGATAGGGCAGACGTTCGGCGCGCAGGGCTTCATCGGCCTGCCGACATTTGCGACCGGCGTGCTGGCGATCGGCGTCATCTCCGGCGCCTATCAGGCGGAGGTCTATCGCGGCGCCTTCCTCGCCATCCATCGCGGCGAGCTCGATGCGGCGCGGGCCTACGGCATGTCGGGCCTCTTGATGCTGCGCCGGATCGTGGCGCCGCAGGTGCTGCGCTATGCCATTCCCGGGCTCGGCAATGTCTGGCAGCTCGTGCTGAAGGATTCCGCGCTGATCTCGGTGATCGGCCTGGTCGAGCTGATGCGCCAAGCCCAGGTCGGCGCCGGCTCCACCCGCCAGCCCTTCGTCTTCTATATCAGCGCCGCGGCGCTCTATCTCATCATCGCGCTTGTCAGCGGCGCGCTGTTCCAGCGTGCGGAACGGCGCAGCATGCGCGGCGTGAGGAGGGCGTGATGGATCTCGCCTTCTTCTCTGAAGTGTTCGTGCGGCTGCTGGGCGGCGTGCCGCTGACACTCCAGCTTGCCGGCATATCGGTGGCCGCCGGGCTGGTGCTTGCGGTGACGCTGGCACTTGCGCTGCAGACCGGGAATTCCGCCGTGACCTGGCCGATCAAGGCCTATGTCACGGTGTTCCGCGGCACGCCGCTGCTGGTGCAGATCTTCCTCATCTATTACGGCCTCGGTCAGTTCCGGCCATCCTTGCAGGCCATGGGGCTGTGGGGCTTCTTTCGTGAGCCCTATTGGTGCGCCATCCTCGCGCTGACGCTCAACACCGCGGCCTATGGCGCGGAGATCATCCGCGGCGGCCTGCAATCGGTGCCCTATGGGCAGATCGAGGCGGCGCGGGCGTGCGGGATGTCGCGCTTCCTGGTCTATCGGCGGGTGGTGTTCCCGATCGCGCTGCGCCAGGCACTGCCGAGCTACGGCAATGAGATCATCCTGATGGTGAAGGGTACTTCGCTCGCCTCCATCGTCACCCTGCTGGAGGTCACTGGCATCGCCCAGCAGATCATCTCCCAGACCTATAGGGCGATGGAGGTGTTCATCTGCGCGGGCGCGATCTATCTGACGCTGAACTTCATCATCACGCGCCTGCTGGGGCTGCTGGAATGGCGGCTTTCCGCGCATTTGCGACCCGCTCCCGGCACCGTGGCCCTGAGCGCGCCGCAAGGAGCCGCATCGTGAGCGAAGTCCTCAACACCGCCACGGGAAGCACCGCAATGGAGCCGGCCATCATCGTCGAGGATCTGCACAAGAGCTTCGGCAGCCTGGAGGTGCTGAAAGGCGTTTCGCTCACCGCGCAGCAGGGGGACGTGGTCTCCATCCTCGGCTCGTCCGGCTCCGGCAAGTCGACCATGCTGCGCTGTCTCAATCTGCTCGAAGTGCCGGATTCGGGCAGTATCAGCGTCGGCGGGGAGACGCTGCGTTTCCACAGGGACAGGCACGGCCGCGTCAACCGGCCCGACCATCGGCAGGTCGACCGGTTGCGCCGCTCGATGAGCATGGTGTTCCAGAGCTTCAATCTGTGGACCCACATGACCATTCTGGAGAACGTCATCGAGGCGCCGGTGCATGTATTGAAGCGCCCGCGCGCCGAGTGCATTGCCGAGGCCGAGCAATTGCTGGCCAAGGTCGGCATCGCCGAGCGGCGCCATCATTATCCGGCGCATCTGTCCGGCGGCCAGCAGCAGCGTGCGGCGATCGCCCGCGCGCTCGCCATGCGCCCGAAAGTGATGCTGTTCGACGAGCCGACTTCTGCGCTCGACCCCGAACTGGTCGGCGAGGTGCTGCGGGTGATGCGCGCGCTGGCCGAGGAGGGCCGCACCATGCTGGTCGTCACCCACGAGATGGCATTCGCCCGCGATGTCTCCTGCCGCGTGCTGTTCCTGCACAAGGGCGGCGTGGAAGAGGATGGCACGCCGGCCGAGGTGTTCGGCAATCCGCGCTCCGAGCGCTTCCGCCAGTTCATCTCGGCGCAGCGGTAAAGGCGAGACGTGACTTTTGGGCGCGCATGAAGTCTCGAACAAGCTTTTCCATGCGTTGCGGATCTCGGCTCCGGGCCGCATCATCGACGCCGAGCCTGCCGCACTGTACGCGACGCGACAAACTTGCGGACATGTCCAGCCACCAGTAGATGCCGGGACACGCTCTGGTCATCCGTGCGTGTTCCCGACTTCGCCAAGGTGGAGGCCCAAGCACAAAGCGGGTTTGTGCAGATTACACCCTGTAGGCCAGGAGGATGCGGACGAGTGCTATCATCTTGTCGCGCGGCAATTGCAGGACTGCCTGATACACGGCGGTGTACAGGTCGCAATAATCGGCATACTGGTCCGCGCGAGGCACCGTGCCGAAAAAGATGAGGTTCTTCTTCTGCGGGCCTGCCTCTAGAATCTTGAACAGGTCGCTCCAGCCTGCATCAACCATGTCCTGTGGCGCCGGTGGCCGCTGCGCGGCAGTATTAATGATCCGTGCCTGGAGGTCGAGCCACCGTTTATTCAGCTCAGGTGTCAAATATTCCGAGATATCTCTTTCCTGAGCGGAAGCATATCTGAAGCATACCTGCTTGTTCAGCTTGGACAGATGGCGATATTCGTCGGCATACAGCCGCGCGATCAGCAGGATGGTTTCGTCATCGGCAAGGGGGCGGTATTTCCCGATTTCCGCGTCAAGTCGCTCGCGGATTGCCGCGATGGCCTCACTTGTCGAGTTGCCGTCGAGGTACATCTGGTGAAATTTCTGCACGATTGCCTTCGCCGTGTCCGGATCCCGATCGCCAATAGCAGCTACCGGCGGGGCGATCTCTTTCACGACATCGCTCGCCATCGCCTCGGTGAACGGCGCTGCCAGTCCTGAGATCGCGAACTTCTCGGGCGAGGCGATATTTGTGACAACACGCGCGGCGAGCAGTTCCTGGTTGGTCGGTATCAGCATGGAGGTCGAAGGCGTCGACAGGGCACGGGCGACGAAATAAGGATCGAAACCATCACGCACGAACAAAACCTTCTGGTCGTTGACGGTCGACGCCAGATCCGCAGAGGTCATTCCCGAAAAGGCCGGGGCGTGGAAGCCGAGCCTGCCGGCATCGCCCAGCCACCGCTCCCTGCCGCCGGCAAAGGCGATGGTGCAGGCAGACAGGCACTGATTGGCGACGTAAGTCACCAGTCTTCGCTGCTGGATGATGTCATGCACCTGCATCGCTTCGGCGATGCGCCCGCCTGTGCTGTCGAGATGGACGACGGCGACCTGCGGCGCCGCCTTGAGCAGACGGTCAAGATCGGCGCTCAAGCCATATTTGAAGCCGCCGACAATCTCGATCTCGGTGCCGTTGCGCATGATGCGCAGCGAGTAGTCGGGAAGATCCGGATCGCCGAGGAAGGCCATGCGATAGACTTCCCCCATCTGGGGAATGGCATTCCTGCCGATATCGGCAATGGTGCCGAGCACCGAGAAAGCGACGATCACCTTGACCACGCCGCCCCAGAAGCCGCTTCTGTCCTGCTTCCGGCGTTCGGACATATAGCGGCCGGCCGAGCGCCAGAGGCCGACCACCTTCCAGATTGTCAGCAGCGTGACGGAGGTCCAGGTCAACGCGTAGAAGCAGAAGATCGTTCTGGGTTTATATTCGCCCGAGACGTCCAGCAGCACGCTCAGGGCGACCGTGACCAGAGCGGCCAGGAGGGAAACAAGAACTCCGACGGTCCAGAAGCTGAAGGCTAGCGAGAGTTTCCCACGCCAATAGCGCAGCAGAAAGTTTCGATCGACGTCATCCGGGGGCAAATCATCATAGATTGCGTCGGCCGGATTTCGCTCCGGATGGCCATTGTTCGCCGCGACATGAGCCGGCTTTCCGAATGACGGTTCGATCCGGTCCGATCCCAGCGCAACCGAATCACCATGGGCGGGAAATACTACCCGACGGGCCGACCTCGATGAGTCGATCCAGATCCAGAACAGCCCGACAAAGAGCATAAGAACTTGCATCGGGAGAAGGTGTTTTACTGTGTCCCAGTCATGTTGAGAAGATTCAACGGAAACAAAACTGTATAAGATAGTGATATCCGCGGCCGAAAATATCAAAAAAATTGAAATTATGTTTGCAATAATGAAACTCAGATACCGATTTAACCACTTGCTCAAGACCAAATGCAAGCAGACCGGTAGGGATAGGGCCCCTATCAGGGCAATGATAGCCAACATGATTCAGGCCTCTTGAAAGTTTGTGTCTTCAAGCCGAAGCTCGATCTGCCCCCGTAAGCGTCATTGCTGTAACTTCTCAAGGGCTTCGGCCGGAAATGACCGGGCGTTCCAGAAATTGTGCCGGTCGGGCGCGAAAATCCCTCGTTATTTCAACGCCCATCACGCACTTGATGCATGCGCGATCTTTATTGCCACGATGCTCATCTTCAATCCCCAACCCCGACCGAATGCTCGCGTACCGTCAACCGCAAGTCGAGTCGGGCTGTTCGAATTTCGAGGAGAAATACCGCGACCGATCGTCCATCCTGGCGTGTCGCCAGGGTGAACTTCGCGCGCCCCACAAGGCAGGATTGTTCCTTCTTTGTTCCTTGCCGTCAAGTGCCCCGGTACCGGCTCGGCGTCAAATTGCCGAGCCGTCCGTCTCCAGGCTGTTGGTCAGCGTCGCGATGAAACGCTTGGTCCGCGCCTGCGTCGGATTGGTGAACAGCTCCCGGGACGGGCCGGCCTCGACGATCTCGCCGGCATCCAGCAGCACCGCCTCCTGCGCAACGCTGGCGGCGAGGCGCAGATCATGGGTGGCGATCAGCATCGTGGTGCCTTCCCGGGCCAACTGAGCCAGCACCTCCACCACCTCTTCGGCCAGTTCCGGGTCGAGCGCGGAGGTCGGCTCGTCGCACAGCAGCACGCGCGGCGAGGAGGCGAGCGCGCGGGCGATGGCGACGCGCTGCTGCTGGCCGCCGGAGAGCTGCGACGGCCACGCTTCCGCCTTGTGCGCCAGCCCCACCTTGTCGAGCAGCTCCATCGCGCGCGTCCGCGCTTTAGCCTCCGGCCAGCGCAGCACGGTGACGAGGCTCTCCATGACATTGCCGAGCGCGGTGCGGTGCGGGAACAGCTGGAAGTTCTGGAACACCATGCCGGTCTGCCGCCGCATCCTGAGGATCACCTCGCGCGGGATGTGCTGCCCGGTGAAGCGCACCTCATCCTCGCCGATGACCAGCGTGCCGGATTGCGGGATCTCCAGCAGGTTCACGCAGCGCAGCAGCGTGCTCTTGCCGGAGCCGGAAGGGCCGATCAGCGCGGTGACCGAGCCCTCGCGGACGCTCACGCTCACCCCGTTGAGCACGACGAGCGGCTCGAAGCGTTTCACGATGTCGGTGAGGCGGATCATGTCGCCGGCTCCAGATAGCCGCCGGAGCGGGAGAGGTAGCGCTCGAGCCGGACCTGCAAGGCGGAGAGCACCGAGCTCAGCGCCAGATAGATCAGCGCCGCCTCGATATAGATGATCAGCGGCTCATAGGTGGTGGCGACGATGCGCTGTGCCGCCTGGAACAGCTCCGGCACCGTCACCGCGGCGGCGAGCGAGGTGTCCTTCACCAGCGAGATGAAGGTGTTCGACAAGGGCGGCACCGCGACGCGCGCCGCCTGCGGCAGCACGGTGCGGCGCAGCGCCTGCGACCAGGTCATGCCGATCGAATAGCTCGCCTCCCACTGCCCCTTCGGGATCGAGCCGATCACCGCCCGCAATATCTCCGAAGTGTAGGCGCCGACATTGAGGGTGAAGCCGATCAGGGCCGCCGGAAACGCATCGAGCAGGATGCCGACGCTCGGCAGGCCGTAGAAGATCACGAACAGCTGCACCAGCAGCGGCGTGCCGCGGATGATCCATACATAGAAGCGCGCGATCGCCACCAGCGGCCTCGCGCCGAACAGCCGCACGAGCGCGGTGAGGAAGCCGAGCGCCAGTCCGAACGTGAAGGACAGCAAGGTCAGCGGAACGGTGAAGATGAGGCCGGCCCACAGCAGCGGGACCAGCGAATCCACCATCAGTTGGAGCCAGTGGGGCACGGCCAGCCTTCCCTGAAAAGCAAACGGGACCGGCCGGAAGTCCGGCCGATCCCGCAAGGATCATGAATGGACGCCTGAGATCAATTCGAGACGTCGGCGCCGAAATACTTTTCGGAGATTTTGGCGTAGGTGCCGTCGGATTTGATGGCGTCGAGTGCCTGGTTGATCGCCGCTACCAGCTCGGGATTGCCCTTGCGCACGATCACGCCGGAATAGTCGGCGTCCTTCTGCGTGGCGACGATGCGTACCTTGGCGTCCGGCTTGTGCTTCTTGAAGTCGAGGAAGGACAGGCTGTCATTGATGGTGGCGTCGGCGCGCCCGGTCAGTACCAGCTGGATCGACTGGTCGAAGCCGTCGGTGCCGACCAGGGTGGCGCCGCTCGCTTCGGCCAGCTTGCCGAAATTGCTGGTCAGCGACTGCGCCGCCTTCTTGCCCTTCAGGTCCGCGAAGCCTTTGATCGCGCTATCGTCGTCGCGCACGATCAGCACCGCCTTGGAGGCGATATAGGGCTGGGAAAAATCGTACTTTGCCTTGCGCGCGTCGGTGATGCCGACCTGGTTGATTACGGCGTCGTAGCGGCGGGAATCGAGGCCGGCGATCAGCCCGTCCCATTTGCCTTCGAGGAACTCGGCCTTCACGCCTAAGCGTTTGGCGATCTCCCGGCCAATCTCGACGTCGAAGCCGACCAGCTGGTTCGAGCCGTCATGATAGGTGAAGGGCGCGTAGGTGCCCTCGGTGCCGATCTTGATGGCGCCGGCCGCCTTGATGGTGGCGAGGTCGTCGGCGCGGGCGCCGGCCGCAGCGCCGAGCTGGAGCGCCGCGGCGAGGCCGAGCGCGAGCAATGTCTTCGTCACGTTCATGTTCAAGCTCCCCGGCAGTGTGCTGCCGTACTTTCGAGGTTCAGGGCGCGCAGGCAGGTGTCTCAGCAAATAGGTGCGCCGTCCCGTTCCGTCACGGGGCGGGCGTGGGAATCCAATGTCGTCATCCCGGCCGCAGCGAAGCGGAGAGCCGGGATCGCGCGCAGGTAAAGCGCGTTTGCGCGATCCCGGATACGGCCTGCGGCCGTTCCGGGATGACGAAATAGGTCCTCACAGCCCGCTGCGCCGCACCGCATCGGCGACGACGATCTTCTTCGGCAGCAGGCCGAGCCCCTGGAAGGTGTCGGCGACCAGCTGCTGGTCGGCGATCACCTTGTCGGTCAGCGGTCCGACGCCGAAGCTCTGGCGAGCGATAGCGACGGCGAGCACCGGCGCCGGAATGCCGGTCGAAGGCGCCAGTTCGGCGACCGCGGCAGTGGGGTCTTTCTGGATCCAGGCATTAGTCTCGCCGATCGAGGCGATCAGCGCGTCGATCACCTTGGGATTGGCGTCCGCGAATTTCCGCGAGCCGAGATAGAACTGGTAGTTCGGCACGATGCCCTCGGCGGTGGTGAGGGTGCGTGCCTTGATGGCGACTTCGGCCGCCGCCTGGAACGGATCCCAGATCGCCCAGGCATCGATGGCGCCCTTCTCGAAGGCGGCGCGGGCGTCGGCCGGCGGCAGGAAGGCGGTCTTGATGTCGGAATAGGCGAGGCCTTCCTTCTCCAGCGCCTTCACCAGCAGGAAGTGCACGTTGGAGCCCTTGTTGAGGCCGACCGTCTTGCCCTTCAGCTCCTTGACCGACTGGATCGGGCTGTCCTTCGGCACCAGGATCGCCTCGCCCTTCGGCGCCGGCGGCTCATTGGCGAGATAGAGCAGGTTGTCGCTCGCCGCCTGGGCGAAGATCGGCGGCGCCTCGCCGGTCTGGCCGATATCGATGGCGCCGGCGTTCAGCGCCTCCAGCATTTGCGGGCCGGCGGCGAACTCCGCCCATTTCACCGAAATGCCGAGCGGCTCCAGTTTCTTCTCCAGGATGCCGCGGCTCTTCAGCAGCACCAGCGTGCCGTATTTCTGGTAGCCGACGCGGACCTGCGTGTCCGCGGCGAAGGCGCCGCGGGTGCCGAGCCCGAGAGCAAGGCTCGCCAAAGTGGCGCTCGCGGCGCCGGCGAGCGCGGTGCGGCGGGTGATGATGGTCATGATGGTTCGCCCCTTTCAGCGTGGGATAGGTGTCAGGCGGAGAACAGCCGCTCCAGGATCTGCCCTTCCAGCCGGGCGATCTCCGCCGAGCCGCGGCGGCGCGGGCGCGGCAGCGGCACGTCGAGATCGAGCGCGATGCGCCCGCCATCGATCAGGATCACCCGGTCGGCGAGCGCCAGCGCCTCGGCGACGTCGTGCGTCACCAGCACGGCGGTGAAGCCCTGCTCCAGCCAGATGCGCTCGATGAGGCTCTGCATCTCGATGCGGGTCAGCGCATCGAGCGCGCCGAGCGGCTCGTCGAGCGCCAGCACGCGCGGCCGGCTGGCGAGCGCGCGGGCCAAAGCGACGCGTTGTTTCTGCCCGCCGGACAGCACCGAAGGCCACTCGCCGGCACGATCGGCGAGCCCGACCTCGGCAAGGATGGCGCCGGCGCGGTCACGGCGTACGTCGCCGGTCACGGAGGGCGGCAGCCCGACCTCGACATTGGCGACCACGCGCTGCCAGGGCAGCAAACGCGGCTCCTGGAACATGATGCGGATCGAGGCGGCGTCATGCGCACCGCTGAAGGCGATGCGGCCGCTGGTCGGCTCATCGAGCCCGGCGAGCAGGCGCAGCAGCGTGCTCTTGCCGCAGCCGCTCTTGCCGATGACGGCGACGAACTGGCCGGCGGGGATGTGGAGATTGACACCTTCGAGCACCCGCTTGGCGCCGAAGCTGCGGCCGAGATTTTCGAACGACAGCCCCAAGCCAGCGGTGTGGTGAGTGACTGGCGGTGCAACGGCGATGTTCATCGCTCGCCCTCCTTGTTCTGGAAGGCGGGGTGCCATTGCAGGCAGATCCGCTCCAGCCAGCGGGTCAGCACGTCGGCGAGCTTGCCGAGCAGCGCATAGATCAGGATCGCCAGCACCACGATGTCGACCAGCAGGAACTCGCGCGCCTGCATCGCCATGTGGCCGAGCCCGGATTCGGCGGCGATGGTCTCGGCGACGATCAGCGTCAGCCACATGATGCCGAGCGCGAAGCGCAGCCCGACGAAGATCGAGGGCAGCGCGCCGGGCAGGATAACCTTTCGGAACAGCGTGAAGGGCGACATGCCATAGACCCGGCCCATCTCGATGAGCTGCGGATCGACCGTGCGCACGCCGTGCAGCGTGTTGATATAGATCGGGAAGAAGACGCCGAGCGCCACGAGGAAGAGCTTGGCCTCCTCATCGATGCCGAACCACAGGATCACCAGCGGGATCAGCGCCAGATGCGGCACGTTGCGGATCATCTGCAGCGTGGTGTCGGTGTAGCGGTAGGCGACGCTCCACAGGCCATTGGCGATGCCGAGCGCAAAGCCGATGGCGCCGCCGACGGCGAGGCCGGAGAGGGCGCGCAGCGTACTCACGCCCATGTTGCGCAGGAGTTCACCGGATTTCAGCGCCTGCCAGCCGGCGAGCGCGACGGCGGAGGGCGCCGGCAGCACGTTCGGTGCGATGACGCCGAGGCGCGACAGCAACTCCCACGCCGCGACCAGCACGATCGGCAGCACCCAGCCGGCCAGCTTCGCCTCGATGGCGGCGAGGCGCTTCGGGCGTACCGTGGCCGGTGCCGCGGGCGCATCGGCGGACGCGCGGAAACTTGAATCCGTCTGGACGAGCGACATGTCAGGCCCCCGCTCCGTGCGAGCGGGGAGGTGTGCCGACGGTCTTCAGCTCAGCCATGAACCCTTCCCTCGTGTCAGGAGGAAAGGCGTGCCACAGCTTAAGCTAATTGTCTATGTGTAATGTAGATTAATTAATTCAACAGAGCGCCGACGGCCATTGTCGGTAGTTCGCACCGGTCAATGGCCGGCTCCGGCATCTCGCCGGCTGCGGCCCAAAGCACCTTTGCCCACCGCAGGTCGGCCGGCAACGCCGGGCGAAGGCCGCAGCGGGCGGGCAGGAACGGGCCGATCCCGGGAGCGCGTCGCGCTCTGCAACGCCACCGCTCGCGCCAATGTGGTGATCAGCTCCATCTGCGCGCGCATCTTGAGATGGAGATTGAGCAGCACGATCAGGCTGATCGCTACCCAGACATAGATCACCAGGTCGACGCCGCGGCCGATGCCGACATGCGCGGCGAGCCACGTGGCATGCGACGGCACCAGCACGAAATAGAGGCCGGCGAGTGCCGCCATCATCGAGAGCAATCCGACCAGCGGCGCGTGCCGATATTCCCGCCATGCATAGAGCACGACGGTGAGCAGCAGCACGATGAAGACGAGCTTGGCGATCATCGGCGTAGCCTCCGCGCGAACAGATCGACGAGGATGGTGAGTGCGTCGCTGGTCCGCTGGCCCTTGGCGAGCGAATAGGCGCTGTATTCCACCGTCACCGGCGCCTCGACATAAATGAGGCCGCTGGCGGCGATCTGGTGCAGGATCTCCGAGGCATGGGCCATGCGGTTCTGGTGCAGCCGGATGGCGCCGGCGCCGCGACGCGTCATGGCGCGCAGGCCATTATGGGCGTCCGTCACCGCAAGGCCGGTGGTCATCCGCGTGAACCAGGTCGCCGCCCGCAGCAGCCACCGGCGGCGCGGCGGCAGGTTGACGGTGGCGCCGAGGACGCGGCTGCCGAGGGCGAAGTCGGCATCATTGCGCGTCAGCGCGTCGAGCAGCGCCGCGATGTCGCTGGTGCGGTGCTGGCCATCGGCATCGAAGGTGACGACGAAGCGCGCACCCTGGGCGAGCGCGAACTCGATGCCCGTCTGCAGCGCCGCGCCCTGGCCGAGATTGAACGGATGGCGCACCACATCGGCGCCTGCCGCAGCGGCCAGCTCCGCCGTCGCATCCGCCGATCCATCATCGACCACCACCAGCGCGTATCCGGTCCGCCCGATCTCGCGGACGACATCGGCGATGGTGCGGGCCTCATTATAGGCGGCGACCACGATCCAGACGCCGCTATTGGACCGGGGCTGCATCGCTAGCCTCCCACCAATATGAGCCCGAGCAGGATCATGGCGATGCCGCCGACCAGGCGGGCCGAGAGCGGTTCGGAAAAGGCGAAGGCGCCGAGCAGCGGGGTGATGGCGAAGGCCAGCGCCACGAACGGATAGGCACGCGATAGCGGGGTGAAGCCGAGGATCCACACCCAGACCACCGAGAGCGCGAAATAGAGCGCCAGCGCGGCAAGGAAGAAGCCGTTCGCCAACAGCTGCGGCAGGCGCTCGGCCAGTCCGGCGCCGGCCGTGCGCAGCGCGGCGAGCTTGAACAGCATCTGCCCGCCCGCCATCCCCAGGGCATAGAGGCCGAGCAGGACGATCTGCGCGGTGGACAGTCGGTCGCTCATGGCGCCCTCCTGAGGACCACGCGCATGGCGTCGAACAGATTGATGGGGATGCCGATCGCGCTCGCCGCAGGAGCGCCCGCCCGCCGGCTGAACATGCGGCCGAGCTGGAACAGCACCAGCGAGGCCGGCACGATCTTCCACGGATGGTCGAGCGCCTCGACATACATGGCGAAGCGTGCCGACAGCCGCTCCAGGCTCACGGGGGTGAAGAACCACAAATGCTGCGGCGGCGTCATCAGGCGCCACGAGGCGCCGGTGAGGCGGGCAAGCGGCGAGCCGAAATCGCCGGTGGTGACCACGATGATGCCGCCCGGCCTGAGGTGCCGGGCGCAGAGCGACAGCGTCGCATGGGGATCGGGCAGATGCTCGATGACGTCGAGCAGGACGATGACATCCATTCGGCCGAGCCTGGCGAGCTTCTCCTCGTCGACGGCGCCGGTGAGCACGCGCAGCCCGTTGCGGCGGCAGTGCTCGGCGGCGTCTTCGGCCAGCTCGATGCCGGCGACCTCGAAATGCCGGCGCGCTTCCTGGAGGAAGAAGCCATAGGCACAGCCGATTTCGAGCAGCCGGCCCGCGTGGCGATGGCGGCGGATGAAATCCACCGTGCCGGCAAACTCCCGGCGCAGCACATGTTCGGTGGCGAGATAGTCGGCATAGCCGTCGGCACGCCGGCCGGAGAAATAGTCCTCGGTGTAATAGGTTTCGGGATCGAAGCTGGCGGCGTCGGTGCGACCGAGGCCGCAGCCCTCGCATTGCCAGATGTCGTAGCCGGCCTTGGTGTAGAGGCAATGCTGGAGCATGGCTTCAGCACAGGCAGGGCAATGCCAGAGACGAGGGTCGGCGCGCTGAAGCATGGCTACCACCCCCAATCGAGGCGGCCTACGGCCTCGAACGTCGCCGCGGCAGAGAGGATGGAGCCGGCGGTTGCGATCCAGATCATCAGTGCCGGCGGCGGCGTCCGGTCGATGAGGGCGGCGACCACCGCCGCCGCCACCGGCAGCAGCACGACGAAATATCGACCCTGAACGCCGTAAATGAAGCCGTCCGCGATCGGCGACCAGGCGAGGAAGAAGACCAGATAAACGCTGACCACATAGGCCAGGATGGTGAGTATGCCGATGGCGGCGATGCGCATGCGGGTGGCGCGGTCGAGTTCCAGTCGCGCCACGAAGCTCGCCACGAGGCCGGCGCCGAGCAGCGGATAGGCGAGAGGTTGCAGCGGGGTGTCGCCCCAGCCGAGCACGCCGATCAGCTGCGGCCACAGCGCGAGGCAGTCGCGGTTGAGCGTTGCAGCCAGCATCTGCGGAAACAGCAGCGGATTGAGTGCCATCTGGCCGAGCTTCCATAGCGGATCGAACTGTTCCGCCGGCAGGTTCGAGCCGTCGCTGATGCGCCATGTCCCGGCGTCGCCGGATACGGCGATAACCCACAATGGCAACAGGATGAGGCCGGGCAGCACTACGACGCCAAAGCTGCGCCAGGCGCGCGGCAGCTCGCGAAGCGATACGCGCATGGCTTCCAGCAAGGCAAACACGATCTGCGGCGGCTTGCTGAGGATGCACAAGGTCATCCAGACCATGCGTTGCAAAAGCCCAGCATCCTTGCCGGCGGCGTGGACGGGGATGGCGCGTGATGCGCCGGCAAGGCTGAGGGCCAGCACCAGCATGGTGAAGCCGAGCGTGCAGCCATCGGCACTCACGATCGCGCGGCCATAGAGCGAAGCGGGCAGCATGGCGACGAAGAGAAACGCCCAGCCGAGGGCCGGCACGAGCGTTATGGCATAGGCGACGAGCGCGGTTGTCGCGGCCAGCCCGGCGAAGCGCATCAGATAGAGCGTGCCGAGGAAATCGAGGCCGGCCAGCCGGGCGAGGCCTGCGGCGGCGATGTAAGGCAGATAGGCGGCCGGCGTGTAGCCTTCCGAGCCCTCATAGAGCACGAAGACCGGTGGGCGCGGTGCGCCGGTTGCCGGCTGGGCGGAGTACCGCCGCATGAAGTCGGTCAGCACATCGCCATAGGTGAAGCCCGGCGTCCCGATCTTGTAGCGGGCCTGCTGGAAATAGGTGAAATCGGCCGCCAGGGCGGCGGGAAGCAGGATGCCCTTGCGCCCTCTTTCGTCGACATCGAGGGAGAGGATCTCGCCGCGCGAGAGGCCATAGGCGCGCAGGAAATGCGCCGGCTCGTCGGCGCCCCGCAGCGGCGGCACGAGGATGGCGGTGAGCGTGCCGAACAGCACCGAGAACACCACCAGCAGCCAGGCTGGCCGGGTGATCTGCGTCCATGCGCGGGCGGGCGCATATCCAGCCCCGATGCCGCCGTCGAGGACGGCAGCCCTGGGTGGGCCCTGGTGGAAGCGAAACATACCTTCCTCGACCGTTCGACGACGCAGGCCGGTCGGCACGCTTCCCTAACGGAGTGATGGTGATTTCGGTTCCCTGAGAGGGGCAAACATTTGCGGGAATACCATGTCCAGGCGATCAATGGTTGCGCGTCGCCGGGGAATGCGAAGGCGTCAGGACGCCGCCGCCCGCGGCCGGACCACGCAATCGGCGATGCGGTCGATCTCATTGAGCTCGGCGGCATGGCGTTGTCCCCAGTCGCACAGCGCCAGCAGCACCGGCTCCAGGCTGAGCCCGAGCGGCGTCGCCGAATAGTCGACGCGCGGCGGCACCTGCCGGAACACCTCGCGATGCACCAGCCGGTGCTCCTCCAGTTCGCGCAATTGCTGGATCAGCACTTTCTGGCTGATGGCCGGGATCAGCCGCCTCAGCTCGGACAGCCGCTGCGGCCGGTCCAGCAGATGATAGAGGATCACCGCTTTCCAGCGACCGGAGATCACCGCTAGTGCGCGTTCGACCGGCAGCGCCGGCAAGCGCTTGATCACATCGTGCATGGTTACCTCCTGGTCGGTATGGCACCAAAGAGTGTGTAGTTCCGACCCGGGAATATTTGGCACAAGGCCGGCCTTGTCATGTCAAGCGAGGTCGCTGATGCGCGCCGTCCAATTCAGCCGTTTCGGCGATCCCGATGTGCTGGAGATCGTCGAGACGCCCAGGCCGGTCCCGGGCCGCGGTGAGGTGCTGGTCCGGATCCATGCCGCCGGGGTCAATTTCTTCGAGACACTGATGCGCCGCGACCGCTATGCGGTGACGCCGGAACTGCCGATGATCCCTGGCGTCGAGGTGGCCGGCGTCGTCCATGAGGTCGGCGAGGGCGCGGACTTTCCGGCGCCTGGCGCCCGGGTCGCGGTGCCGCTGTTCGCCTTCGGGCGCGGGTCGGGCGGCTACGCCGACTATGTCGCGGTGGATGCGAAAGCGCTGGTACCGCTGCCGGATACGCTGGCGTTCGAGGATGCCGCGGCACTGCTGGTGCAGGGGCTGACCGCGCTCCATTTGCTGCGGAGCGCCGAGGTCGCCGACAAGACGGTGCTGATTGGGGCCGCGGCCGGCGGCGTCGGCTCGCTGCTGGTGCAATTGGCGAGGCGCGCCGGCGCAGGTCTCGTGGTCGCCGCGGCGGGTTCGCCGGCGAAGCTGGACCTTGCGCGCTCGCTCGGCGCCGATATCGGGGTTGATTACACCGAGGATGATTGGCCTCGCCGGGTGCGCGAGGCGACCGACGGCAGGGGCGTTGATCTCGCCTTCGAGCTGGTCGGCGGCGAGCTGACCAAACCCTGCGTCGAAGCGTTGGCGCCCGGCGGCGAACTGGTGTTCGGCGCGCTCGGACGGTTCGACCTGGCCCCGAGCGATCTCGAGACGATGTTCTCCAGGAACCAGTCGTTGCGCGGCTTCGCTTTGCTGCCTCTGCTGACGCCGATTAATGTGCGCGCCGATCTCGCTGACCTGTTCGGTCTGGCCGTCACGGGCGCGCTACGCGTGGTGCGCGGCGGCGACTATCGGCTCGACCAGGCACCCGAGGCGCATCGCGCGCTGGAGCAGCGCCGCTCCAGCGGCAAGATCATCCTGGTGCCGTGATCCTGCCGCCGGAGCTTTCGCACCCTCAATCGAGCGTGACGACGATCTTGCCCAGTTGCTGGTTGGATTCGAGATAGCGGTGGGCCTCGACGATGGCGTCGAACGGGAAGGTCCGGTCGATGATCGGCCTCAAGGCCCCCGAGCCGAGGCCGTCGAGGATGAACGCCTTGGCGGCGGCGAGCTTGGCCGGATCCTTGACGATCTCGCTATAGACGTAGCCGCGCACGGTGAGGCTCCGGGTCAGCGCCTGGAACAGTGGGAATGGCGTCGGCTCGCCGCTCAGCAGGCCGTACTCGATCAGGATGCCGCCATCCGCCATGGCTTCGGCGAGAGTTTCCACCACCGGCCCGGCAATGGGATCGAACACCACCCGGGCGCCGCGTGACGCCGTGATATCGCGTACCCGCGCCACCAGGTCCTCTTCGTCGGTGACGACGACATGCGCCGCGCCGGCGTCCAGAATGGCCTGGCGCTTGGCCTGCGTGCGCGTCGTGGCGATCGGGATGGCGCCGATCCTGTTGGCGATCTGGATCGCGGCGAGGCCGACGCTGCTGGACGCGGCGGTAATGACGACGAACTCGCCTTTGGCAAGCCTCGCGACATCGACCAGGGCGCCATAGGCGGTGACGTACTGCATCCACGAGGCCGCCGCCTCCTCCATCGATAGCGACGAGGGATGCTTGACGACAAGCTCGGCCGGGAAGGTCGCCAGCTCGCCATAGGCCGGCCAGCGCGGCATCAGCAGCGGCGGGATCACGCTGACCACGTCGCCCAGTGCGAAGCCTTCGACGCCGACTCCCAGCGTCTCGACGATACCCGCCGCCTCATAGCCGAGCCGCTCGGGGAATTGCGGCGCCACCACATAGATGCCTTGCCGGAACATCGACTCGGCACGGTTGAGGCCGAGCGCGCGGACGCGGATGCGAATCTCGCCGGGTCCCGGCGGCGGGACGTCGATGTTGTCGATCCGCAAGACTTCGGGACCGCCGATTTCATGGAAGCGAACCACACGGGTCATTGCCAGGCTCCAGATTGAAAAGCAGAATGCTCGTCCGGATGTATGATCCGTGGCCAAATCCGGATAAATGGCGCTTTCGGCACGATTATCGGAACCAATGGTTTTCAATCATGGACCGCCTCACCAGCATGTCGGTATTCGCCAAGGTCGCCGAGGTCGGCTCCTTCGCCGCCGCCGCCGACCTGTTCGGCCTCTCCGCGCCGATGGTCGGCAAGCATGTGCGGGCCCTGGAGGAGCGGCTCGGCGCGCGGCTCATCAACCGCACGACGCGGCGCCAGAGCCTCACCGAGTTCGGCCGGGTCTATTATGAGCGCTGCAAGCTGGTGCTCACTGAAGCCGATGCCGCCGATGCGCTGGCGGACGAGTTGCTCGGCGTGCCGCGTGGTCCGCTGCGCGTCAGCGTGCCGGTGCTGTTCGGCCGGCGCTGCGTCGTCCCGGTGCTGCTCAAGCTGGCGAGGCTGCATCCCGAGCTGGAACTGAGCCTCTCCTTCAGCGATCGCCCGGTCGATTTGATCGAGGACGGTTTCGATCTCGCCATCCGCAACGGCGCCACCGGCGACGGCGTCGGGCTGATCAGCCGCCGCGTCGCCCGTCAGCACATGGCGGTGTGTGCATCGCCCGCCTATCTCGACGCGCACGGCGTGCCGCGAACGATTGCCGAGCTGGAGGCGTACGAAGCGATCATCTATAGCCGCTCCGGCCGGGCGCGCTCCTGGCTGTTTCCGCAAGGCGAGGGCGCGCCGATCGCGGTCACCCCGAAGAGCCGGCTGCGGCTCGATGACCTCGAGGCCATTGCCGATGCCGCCGTCGCCAGCATGGGCCTCGCCTGGCTGCCCTGCTGGCTGGTCCGCGACCATGTCACCTCCGGCGCGCTGGTCCGCGTGCTGGCCGATACGCCCAATATCGCCTTCGACAGCCATGCGCTCTGGCTGCAGACCCCGCATCTGCCGCTGCGCATTCGCCTTGCGGTCGACGCGCTGGCAGCTGAACTGCCGAAATTCATGGATTAGCGAATTCAGGCGCCGGAACCCTTGGCCGCAATGCTCCCGCAATGTTCGTTCAATAGCGAACTCGTTCGAGCCGCGGCCGGAGACAGCCTTGCGCATATTGCTGGTGGAAGACGAGCCGGAAATGGCGAGCGCCCTCGGCACGGCGCTGAACCGGCACGACATCGTGCTCGACCATGTGCCGACGCTGGCGCAGGCGGAAGAAGCCTTGGCCGACCGCGTCCATGATGCCGTGCTGCTCGACCGCCAATTGCCCGATGGCGACGGCCTCTCGCTGCTTGCGCAGCTGCGCGCCCGCACGGCGGAGGTGCGCAATACCCCGGTGATCTTGTTGACCGCCCGCGGCGAAGTCGCCGACCGCGTCGCCGGCCTCGACGCCGGCGCGGACGACTATCTCGCCAAGCCGTTCGCGGTGGAGGAATTGCTGGCCCGCCTGCGCGCCGTGCTGCGGCGGCCGGGCAATGTGCCGAACCGTGTCGTGCGCCTCGGCCGGCTCGCCTTCGACTGCGAACATCGCGAAGCCAGCGTCGAGGGCGCGGGGCTCGATTTGCCGCGTCGCGAGCTGCTGGTGCTGGAGACGCTGCTGCGCCGCGCCGGCCGCACCGTGATGCGCGCGGCGCTGGAAGAGGCGGTCTACGGCTTCGACGACGAAGTCCAGTCCAACGCGCTCGACGCCCATATCTCGCGGCTGCGCCGCAAGCTCGGCGAGGCCGGCGCCGGTATCGAGATCCACGGCATTCGCGGCGTCGGCTATCTGCTGCGGGCGCTCGCATGAGCACCTGCACGCAATGTTCGCTGCGCTGGCACCTCGTGGTACGGCTCGTCGGCTTGCAGGCGGCCCTGCTCACCTTGTTCATGCTGGCGACGCTGGTCGCGCTGTGGGCGTCCGGCTGCCTCGTCAATCTCGAGCCGGAGGACAACGTCGTCGATACGCTCGCGGCGGCGGTGGGGCGCGATGCGCAGGGCGGCCTGGTGATCAATGCAACCCCCGAGCTGGCGCGCCTGCGCGAGGCTACACCGTCCTTGTGGTTCACGGTCCGCGACACTGAGGGCGATGTGCTGAGCGAAGGCGAGGTGCCGGCCAAGTTCGCCGGTGTCGGCAAGGCGCTCGGCGAGGTCGGCCAGGCTCGGCTCGGCTGGCGGCTCGGCGATCCGCCGCGCTCCGGCGCGCGAATGAAGCAGGTCGAGACCGCCGCGGGAAACGTGCAGATCATGACCGGCTATGGCGGCCGGGTGCCGATCCTGTCGGTGATCTGGGCTGTGCTCGCCATCTCCGTCAGCGTCATGCTCCCCGTGCTGGCGCTGATGGCGGTAGCGACGCTGATCGCGACCCCGATCGTGGTGCGGCGGGCGCTGGAGGGGCTGAACGCCGCCGCCGCCGAGGCCGAACTGATCGAGATCAGCGAGCGCGGCGCGCGGCTGTCGCTGGAGAATGTGCCGGCCGAGGTGGTCCCGCTGGTCGATGCGGTGAACGATGCGCTCGGTCGCCTCGATGAGGGCTATGAGCGCCGCCAGCGTTTCCTCATGGACGCCGCCCACGAACTGCGCACGCCGATCGCCATACTGACCACCCGCCTCGAAGGCCTGGAGGACGGCACGCAGAAGACCCGTCTCGTTGCCGACGCGGCGCGGCTCGCCAATCTCGCCGAGCAATTGCTCGACCTGCAGCGTGTCGACCAGGACCGGCAAAGCTTCGTGCCGGTGGACCTGGTCAATCTCGGGCGGCAGGTCGCGGCCGACCTCGCGCCGCTCGCCATCGCGGCCGGCTTCGAATTGTCTTTCGAAGCCGATGCCGAGTACCTCAACGTCTCCGGCGATCCGCTGTCGCTGGAGCGGGCGCTCACCAATCTGGTGCAGAACGCCATCGAGCACGCTGGCCGGCGCGGCGCCATCACCATCCGCGTCGAGCGCAGCGGCGTGGTGGAAGTGGTGGATGAGGGCAAGGGCATTCCCGAAGAGCATCGCCGGCAGATCTTCGAGCCGTTCCAGCGCCTGCAGCCGCGCGACCGCGGCGCCGGGCTTGGCCTGACCCTGGTCAGCGAGATCGTCCGGCTGCATCGCGGCTCCATCACCGTACTCGACGGGCCGGGCGGCGGTGCGCGCTTCCGTATCCTGCTGCCGATGCCGCAGGCTGGTCTCATGCCGGGCTGACGGGCGCGGCCGCGTAATGCTGCCGCAACCCGGATGCCCGACATGAAGGAGGGTTTCGCTCCATATCGCCCCCCGATGCGGGCGAAACCCTCCACTCTTTCGCTTGCCGATGGATCGCCGCCACATGGGCCACACCCACACCGATTCCTTCCACTTCCTGCGCGCCTGGATCGCCGATCCGCGCGGCGTCGGCGCGCTGGCGCCGTCCGGGCGTGCGCTCGCCGAGCTCATCACCAGCGACGTGACGGAAGCGACCGGGCCGGTCATCGAACTGGGGCCGGGGACCGGCGTGTTCACCCAGGCGCTGGTCGATCGCGGCGTGCGCGAGGAAGACATGACGCTGGTCGAGTTTGGCTCCGATTTCGCCCGGCTGTTGCGGGCGCGTTATCCCGAGGCGCGGGTGCTGTGCATGGATGCGGGCCGCCTCAGCCAGCATCATTTGTTCGAGGGCGCGCCGGTCGGCGCCGTCATCAGCGGCCTGCCGCTGCTCAATATGGGCACGCGCAAGGTGATGGCGATCCTCGATGGCGCCTTCTCCTACATGCAGCCGCGAGGCGCCTTCTATCAGTTCACCTATGGTCCGCGCTGCCCGGTGCCGCGCGCGATACTGGAGCGCCTTGGCCTCAAGGCGACGCTGCTCGGCCGCGCCATCCGCAACATTCCACCGGCGGCGGTCTATCGCATCACGGCGCGGCCGGCCCGCCAGAACCGCCGGGGCGTCCCGGCGCTGGCTGAAGCCTGAGACCACGGGAAGCGAGACGTCCCATGGTCGGTTCGTGGTGGCTGGAGTTTCGTCGGTCACTCGGCCGGCAGCGCCGTCGCGACGCTGCGGCGGCGCAGGCCGCTCGCGGTGACCAGCACGCTGAGCGCGGTCGCCGCCACCGGGACGATGAGGGCGATGCGCAGCGCTTCCAGCCGCTCGTCGGGCAGCAGCCCGGCGCCGAGGCTGATGATGCTGATGGCGCTCACCGCTGAGAGCCCCAGGGCCGCGCCGAACTGGAAGGCGGTGTTGACGAGGCCGCCAGCGAGGCCCTGTTCGCTCTCGTCGATGCCGTCGGTAGCGGCGATGGTGAGCGGCCCATAGGCCAGCGCGAAGGCGAGGCCGAGCAGGATCATGCTCGGGAACATCGCCGCATAGGTCCAGTCGAGGCTGAGCCGCAGGAACAGCGCGTAGGACGCCGCGGCCAGCACCAGCCCGCCGAGGATGACGCGGCTATTGCCGAAGCGGTTGACCAGCCACGGCGTGACGGTCGGCGCCAGCATGACGTCGACGCCGATGGCGAGCAGGGCAAGGCTGGTCTGCATCGGTGTCCACCCCATGATCTCCTGCAGATAAAGCGAGACGACGAA
Organism: Starkeya sp. ORNL1; assembly: GCF_012971745.1. Classification (NCBI taxonomy): domain Bacteria; kingdom Pseudomonadati; phylum Pseudomonadota; class Alphaproteobacteria; order Hyphomicrobiales; family Xanthobacteraceae; genus Starkeya; species Starkeya sp. ORNL1. Next base: position 3,339,286 of record NZ_CP048834.1, on the reverse strand, counting down.
CTGGAAGCCGAAGAACGAGCCGGCGAACAGCAGGGCTGTGAGATTGGCCCGCACCAGCGGACCCGAGCGCAACAGGCCGAGGCGGACCAAAGGCGAACAGGACGAGCGTTCGATCATCACGAACAGCATCCACAGCATGGCGCTGGTCGCGAACACCGCTAACGTCCAGCCCAGTTCCTCGCTGGGGCGCTCCAATCGGGTGACGCCATAGGTGACGAGCAGCATCGCTCCGGTCAGCGTGACCGCGCCGGGCACGTCGAACGTATCGCGGCTCTCGGTCGACCCGTCATCGACGATGAGGCGCGGCGCCAGAACCAGCAGGATCGCGGAGAGGATCACCGGCGCGAAGAACACCCAGCGCCAGTCGATCGCGGCGAGGAAGCCGCCGGCGACGAGGCCGAGCGAGAAGCCGGCCGAGCCGGTGGCGGCATAGATCAGGATCGCCTTGTTGCGCTGCGGACCCTCCGGGAAATTGGTGGTGATCAGCGAGAGGCCTGCCGGCGTCATGAAGGCGGCGGCCACCCCGGTGAAGAAGCGCGCCACCAGCAGCATCCAGCCCTCGGTGGCAAGGCCGCCGAGCCCGGAGAACAGCAGGAACACGGCAAGGGCGAGGAGGAACATGCGGCGCCGGCCGAACAGGTCGGCGGCGCGCCCGCCGAGCAGCATGAAGCCGGCATAGCCCAGCACATAGGCGCTGACCACGGCACTGAGCGTGGTGGTGGAAAGGCCGAGTTCGGCGCGGATCGCCGGCAGCGCGACATTGAGCATCGCGACATCGATGCCCTCAAGGAAGATGGCGCTGCACAGCACCAGGAGGGCGCCCTTGGCGCGGCCGCTCAGATGGCCGGCCTCGCTCGATGGAGACGGAGAAGTGGGCATGTCGTCAGGCTCCTCGGAGGGAATGAAACAGAGGAGGCGCTGAGCCGGTTACATGTTTGCCGGTCAGTTCCCTCTTGTAACTGTGACTGACGTAAGGCAAGGTTCGCTTCCATGGAAGAAGGCACTTCAAACTCACCGAGTGCGTGCGAAAGCACCGTGGACGATTACGGCGTGCTGCAATGGGACACGCGCGAGGATTGCGAGGTGCGGCAGATCCTCGACCGGATCGCCGACAAATGGTCGCTGCTGGTCATTGCGCTGCTCGACAAGCGCACGCTGCGCTTCACGCAACTGCGCAACAGCATCAAGGGCGTCAGCCAGCGCATGCTGACCACGACGCTGCGCCATCTGGAGCGTGACGGCATCATTCAGCGCACCGTGTATCCGGTGGTGCCGCCGCGGGTCGACTATGCGCTGACCCCGCTCGGCGTGACACTGCACGAGACCATCCAGTCGCTGGTCGCCTGGACCGAGCGCTACCAGAACGAGATCGCCGCCGCCCGCGCCCGCTACGATGCGCGGGAGCGCGGCGAGTAGGTCTGCTTGAGGGTTGGATCTCGATGAGGAATGGACCGTCATGGCCGGGCTTGTCCCGGCCATCCACGGTTGCTCATTCGTCACGGGCGTGGATCCCCGGGACAAGCCCGGGGATGACGGCAATCCAATCCGGATTCTTAGTCGGTTTCGGATCCGGCACCTCGCCGATCGAGACGCCACGCTTCATCGCCGAATGACTGGCGATTCGCTTGGCTAGTTGCACGATCGACAGCTCTTCAACGGCAAACATCTAATTGCGGCGTCATCAATACGGCATATATCGAATTGCGGTCGCCGCAATAACTGCGCCGACGAAGGTCTGGCCGCCCCGGCGGCGATCCTGACCTTACGTACACCAATGATTTTTGGGCGACTCTGCAACTGTTTCCCCGGATGACATCGGACTGTCATCAGGGCATGGTTGCTGGCGCCGGCCGGCGGTGGGGCCGCCTATCCCCGATGCTGAGGCGCTAAGATCAACGAGGCGAGCAAAATGAAAAACGTGCTGAGCCGTACTCTCTCCATTTCCATCCTGGCCCTGTGCGCCTCGAGCGGCGTCGCGTTCAGCCAGTCGTTGGACAAGCTGGTTGCGGCAGCCAAGGCCGAAGGCCAGCTCACCGTCATCGCGTTGCCCCACGACTGGTGCAACTACGACGAGGTGCTGAGCACCTTCAAGTCGAAGTATGGCATCCAGGTGAACGAGCTCAACCCGGACGCCGGTTCGGGCGACGAGGTCGAGGCGATCAAGGCGAACAAGGGCAACAAGGGCCCGCAGGCTCCCGACGTGATCGATGTCGGCCTGTCCTTCGGCCCGACCGCCAAGGCCGAAAACCTGCTGCAGCCCTACAAGGTCTCGACCTGGGATTCGATCCCGGCCGAGGCGAAGGATGCCGATGGTCACTGGTATGGCGACTATTACGGCGTGCTGGCGTTCCAGGTGAACACCGACATCGTGAAGAACGTGCCGAAGGATTGGGCCGACCTTCTGAAGCCGGAATACGCCAATTCCGTCGCTCTGGCCGGTGACCCGCGCACCTCCAACCAGGCGATCCAGGCGGTCTATGCCGCTGGTCTCTCCACCGCCCCCGCTGGCGGCGCGGAAGCCGGCAAGGCTGGCCTCGAATTCTTCAAGAAGCTGAACGCCGGCAATTTCGTCCCGGTGATCGGCAAGGCCGCTTCCATCGCCCAGGGCTCGACCCCGATCGTCGTCCGCTGGGACTACAACGCGCTCGCCGACCGCGACAAGCTGGCCGGCAACCCGCCGACCGAAGTCGTGGTGCCGAAGAGCGGCGTCGTGGCCGGTGTCTATGTGCAGGCCATCAGCGCTTACGCCCCGCACCCGAACGCCGCCAAGCTGTGGATGGAGCACCTCTACTCCGACGAAGGCCAGCTGCTGTGGCTGAAGGGCTACTGCCACCCGATCCGCTTCAACGACCTTGCCGCCAAGGGCAAGATCCCCGCGGACCTGCTCGCCAAGCTGCCGCCGGCCGAAGCCTACAAGGCCGCGGTGTTCCCGACCCTCGACCAGCAGAACGCCTCCAAGGCGGTCATTGCCGGCGAATGGGACAAGATCGTCGGCGCCAACGTGAAGTGAGCTGACGCTCCTTCCTATGATCGGGTTGCCGACGCCGCCTGGTGTCGGCAACCTTCTCCCTCGGCCTTACTCGCGAACTGAAGAGATCCCATGGTCGAGAATGTCGGTGTAGCCACTATGGACGGCAGTACTGTCGCCGCACAGCGCAAGCGTCTGCCGTTGTCGTGGCTCGGTGTGGTGCCGTTCTTCGTCTTCGCCTTGCTGTTCCTGATCCTGCCGACCGTCGATCTGATGATCGGCGCGTTCCAGACCCCGACCGGCGAGTTCACCTTCCAGAACATCGCCAATCTCAACCAGCCGAGCATCATCTCGGCCTATAAGATCTCGATCCAGGTCTCGCTGGCCTCGGCCGTGTTGGGCGCCCTGTTCGGCTTCTTCCTCGCCCATGCCGCGGTGATGGGCAATCTGCCCTCCTGGATGCGCCCGACGCTCACCACTTTTTCCGGCGTCGCCTCCAATTTTGCCGGCGTGCCGCTGGCCTTCGCCTTCATCTCCACGCTCGGCCGCACCGGCCTGGTGACGACCCTGCTCTACAGCTATTTCGGCTTCAATCTCTACTCCACCGGCTTCAACATCCTGAGCTTCTGGGGCCTCACCATCACCTATCTGTACTTCCAGATACCGTTGATGGTGCTGATCCTGATGCCGGCACTGGATGGCCTGAAGAAGGAGTGGCGGGAGGCCGCCTCGATCCTCGGCGCCACCAAGCTGCAGTTCTGGACCCACGTCGCCTTCCCGGTGCTGTGGCCAAGCCTGCTCGGCGCCACCATGCTGCTGTTCGCCAATGCCTTCGGCGCCATCGCCACGGCCTATGCGCTCACCGGCTCCTCGCTCAACATCGTGCCGATCCTGCTCTATGCGCAGATTCGCGGCGACGTGCTGCATGACCCCAATCTCGGTTATGCGCTGGCGCTGGGCATGATCTTGATCACTGCCGTATCCAACATCACCTATATCTGGCTGCGTGCGCGCAGCGACCGGTGGCTGCGATGAAGAGTGAACGGCTCGGCCCCTGGCTGGCGATGATCCTTGGCACGCTGTATTTCGTCATACCGCTCATCGCCACCTTCGAATTCTCGCTCCGCAAGCGGCGTGGCGTGTATTCGTTCGACGCCTATGCTTCAGTGTTCAGCGACAATCGCTTCATCGAGAGCTTCGGCTATTCGACGCTGATCGCGCTGATCACCATCGTCGTCGGCGTGCTGCTGGTGGTGCCGACCGCCTATGTCATCCGGCTGCGGATGCCGCGCATCCGCCCGGTGGTCGAGTTCATCACTTTGCTGCCGCTGGTCATCCCGGCCATCGTCATCGTGTTCGGCTATCTCCGGCTCTATAATTCCTCGTCCTTCCTGCCGCTGACCGCGAGCACGCGCACCACCGACCTGCTGCTGGTCTTTGCCTATGTCGTGCTGGCGATGCCCTACATGTACCGCGCCGTGGATACCGGGCTGCGCTCGATCGACGTGAAGACGCTGACCGAAGCCGCCGAGAGCCTGGGCGCCAGCTGGTGGACCATATTGTTCAACGTGATCCTGCCGAACGTGCGGGTCGCGGTGCTGTCCGGCGCCTTCCTGACCTTCGCCATCGTCATCGGCGAGTTCACCATGGCGAGCCTGCTCAACCGGCCGGCCTTCGGCCCCTATCTGCAGAATGTCGGCGCCAACAGCGCCTATGAGCCTTCGGCGCTGGCGGTGATAGCCTTCGTCGTCACCTGGGCCTGCATGGGCCTGATCCAGCTCTTCGGGCGTGGCGCCCGCGGTTCGTCCGCGGCGACGCGCTAGAGCATGATGCCGGATAACATCATGCTTGACCTGTCTAGACACGAACCGGAACGATCCTGAGGGGAATCCAAATGGCATTTCTGGACATTTCCGGCGTTCGCAAGACCTACGGCACCAACCCGGTGGTGCGGGAATTCGATCTCGCGGTCGAGCGCGGCGAGTTCGTCTCGTTCCTCGGGCCGTCGGGCTGCGGCAAGACCACGACGCTGCGCATGGTCGCCGGCTTCGAGCATCCCACCGTCGGCACCATCAAGATCGGCGGCAAGGATGTGACCAATCTGCCGCCGAACCAGCGCAATATCGGCATGGTGTTCCAGGCCTATGCGCTGTTCCCGAACATGACGGTGGCCGACAATATCGGCTTCGGCCTCAAGGTGGCGAAGAAGCCGTCGGCGGAGATCGGCCCGCGGGTGAAGGAGATGCTGGAGCTGATCAAGCTGCCGCACCTCGCCGACCGCTACCCCTACCAGCTCTCCGGTGGCCAGCAGCAGCGCGTGGCGCTCGCCCGCGCCATCGCCAACAAGCCGCAGGTGCTCCTGCTCGACGAGCCGCTCTCCGCGCTCGACGCCAAGATCCGCGTGTCGCTGCGCGAGGAGATCCGCAGCCTGCAGAAGGCGCTCGGCATCACCACCATCTTCGTCACCCATGACCAGGAGGAAGCGCTGTCGATGTCCGACCGCGTCGTGGTGATGAGCGAAGGCCGGATGGAGCAGGTCGGCAATCCGTTCGAGATCTATAATTACCCGAAGACCCGCTTCGTCGCCGGCTTCGTCGGCACGCTGAACACCTTGAAGGCGCAGGTGGTCGATCCTTCGTCCGGACGCCTGAGCATTGACGGCCAGGAAGCCGTCACCACGCGCCCGCTCAATGGCAGCGCGGCCGGCGCCGAGCGCACCGTCGCGCTGCGCCCGGAAGCGGTGGCGCTCGGCGAGCGCACCGAGGGGCGCAACAGCCTCTCCGGCACCATCGACGAGGTCGGCTTCCTCGGCTCGGTGGTCCGCATCAAGGTCCGGCTCGGCGAGAACGCGGTGTCGCTCGACACCTTCAACTCATCGAGCGTCAGCCCGCCCAAGCGCGGCGACACCGCCTCGATCGTCTTCGCCCGCGAAGACCTGCTGGTGCTGGAAGACGCGTAGTAAAGCCGAGACCCCAAAGGCACCACGTCATCCTGAGGTGCGAGCAAAGCGAGCCTCGAAGGATGTCCGCCCCCGAGGATCGTCTTCTGCTTCAGCATCCTTCGAGGCTCGGGCGTTGCCCGAGCACCTCAGGATGACGTCGTTCGGGAGACGGCGCACAGCGTTCAGCTACAGCCACTCCGCCATCGGCCGCACCGCGTAGCCGGCTTCGGTGAGCCGCGCCTTCACCTTGCGCGCCATCGCCACAGCGCCGGCGGTGTCGCCATGGACGCACACGCTATCGGCCCGCACCGCGATGCGCTTGCCGGTGATGGACGTGACCTCGCCGCTCTCCACGATCTGCAACACGCGCTCCGCCGCCTCGTCGGCATCGTGCAACACCGCGCCCGGCAACTTGCGCGAGGCGAGGTTGCCGTTGTCGGCATAGGCTCGGTCGGCATAGATCTCGCGCGCCAGCTTGAGGCCCGCCTCTTCACCGGCGCGCTCGGTGGGCAGGCCCGGCATCACCACGAAGATGAAATCGGGATCGACCGCCTTGATGGCGCGCGCCACCGCGCGGGCGAGGTCGATATCCTCGTTCGCCATGTTGCCGAGCGAGCCGTGGGTCTTGATATGGCCGAGCTTGAGGCCTTGCGCGTGTGCCAGCGCCTGCAAGGCGCCGATCTGGTAGATGATCTGCTTCTCCACCTCGGCCGGACTCTGCCCGAGGATCGGCCGGCGGCCGAAGCCCCACAGATCGAAGAAGCTCGGATGCGCGCCGACGCCGACGTCGCGCGCCTTGGCGGCCTCCAGCGTCGTCGCCATGACCAGGGGATCGCCGGCATGGAAGCCGCAGGCGATGTTGGCAGAGGTGACGATGTCCAGCATGGCCTCGTCATCGCCGAGCGAATAGACGCCGAAGCCCTCGCCCATGTCGCAATTGAGATCGATGGTCTTCATGGTTGCTCCAATACTTCTTCGAAGGCCGAACAGACGCCGCTGACCAGATTGTGGGCGAGCAGTCGCTCCGTCGAAACTTCTCCCGCCGGCGATCCTGCGTCGCTCATCGCTTCCAGCATGGCCGCGATCATGGCGCGATGCGCGTGCGCGGCGGCCTCCGCTTCCTCGGCGGTTACCTGCCGGAAGCGGATCAGGTCGCCGGGCCGCCGCTGGCCGAGGCGGAACAGGTCCGGCCCGATGACGGTGGCGATCTTCGGATAGCCGCCGGTGGTCTGCCGGTCGGCGAGCAGGACCAGCGGCCGACCATTGCCGGGCACCTGGATGCTGCCATTCATGATGCCGTCGGAGACGATGTTGAAGCCGCCCGCGTGCTCGATCGTCGGTCCGTCGAGCTGCGTGCCCATGCGGTCGGTCTTGTCGGTCACGCGATAGTCCGAGGCGAGGAAGGTGGCGATCCCGGCGGGCGTGAAATAATCGTCCTGCGGTCCGAGCACGACGCGGATCGGCCCGGCGCTCGATGGCCGATATTCTCGCGGCAGCGCCAGCAATGGCCCAGCCGGCTCATCCACCAGCGACAGCCGGTCGCCGGGCCGCAATGCCCGCCCTTCCAGCCCGCCGATGCCGGAGCGCGAATGGGTGGAGAGGCTGCCGAGCGTCGGCACCACGTCGAGCCCGCCGGCGATGGCGAGATAGCCACGCATGCCGGATTTCGCGCCGCCGATCTCGAAGCGGTCGCCATCCTTCAGCTCATGAGCGCGCCAGCTTTCCACCGGGTGGCCATTGATGGCGAGCGGCATGTCGGCACCCGCGAGCGCGAGGCGGCAGCGCTCGGCCTTCACGGTGGCGGCGAGCCCGAGCATGGTCATCTCGATCACGGCGGTCCCGGGTGCGTTGCCGACCAGCGCATTGGCCGCCTGCATTGCCACCGTGTCCATGGCACCCGAGGCCGAGATGCCGAAATGCTGATAGCCGAAGCGGCCGAAATCCTGGAGGCTGGAGAACAGGCCGGGACGCTCGATGAGGAGATGGCCGACCATCACGCCGGCTCCCACAACGCGACCTCGGCGCCGGCCTCGGCGGCCGCGCACATGTCGCAATAATCGCCCGGTGTGATCGGCATGAAGCGGATGACGTCGCCGGCGGCGAACAGGAACGGCTTCTCGGCGCGGCGCGGATCATAGGAGCGCACCGGGGTCTGGCCGAGCAGATGCCAGCCGCTGGGGATCTCCAGCGGCGGCGAGATGGCGGTCTGCTGGCCGCCAATGGAGATGCTGCGCGGTGGCGTCTTTAAACGTGGATCGGTGCGCCGGCTGGTGTGGATCGCCTCCGGCAGTCCGCCGAGATAGGCGAAGCCCGGCGCGAAGCCGATCATGTAGACGCGATACTCGGCCCCGGAATGCAGCGCCACGACCTCGTCCGTCGCCAACTCGTGGCTACGCGCGACGCCTTCAAGGTCGACGCCGTGTTCGCCGCCATAGAGCACCGGCACGCGCCAATGGCCGTGTCGCGCGCTGTCTGCGACGCGCGGCGGCCACAGAAGGTGGACCTCGTCGCGCAAGGTGGCGCGGGGAAGCGCGAGCGGATCGAACAGGATCAGCAGCGAGCGGTAGGTCGGCACGATCTCGATGATGCCGGGCAGCGCAAGCCGGCCGAGCGCATCGCCGAGTGCGATCACCTGGCGATTGGTCGCCTCGCTGATATCGCTGCCCAATTCGACTACGAGGCCGCCATCACCGGCGTCGAGCAGGCGGGGCAAATGAGGCGGCTCGGCGGGCCGCTCGTCGGCGTGGTCGTTCCGCATGCGCATTCTTCCATCAATCAAGGCGAGGCCGCTCCGCCAATACCAGATGCGTGCCAGCGGTCATGCGCCGGTAGGCGCGTTTACGCCGGCTGCGGCGGTCGAACCCTTGGCGCCGTTGAGAGTGAGCCTGCGGCGCCGGGGCGCACCCGTCCCTTGAAGCCACCATCCGTGATCGCTCTCCCACGACGCACCCTTGCCGCTGCGCTCACTATTTGAGCAGGCCTGCCGAAAAATTCCACTTGAATTCCTCCGGTATACCCAACAACATCAGAAAGTTAGCGGCTGGCTTGTCAAGGACAGAGCATGGACTACCAGATCGATGAATCCTTCGTGCTGCCCGCGGGTTACGGCAAGGCGGTGCGGCTGAAGACGGGCCAGCGGCTGCGCCTCACCAATCCGTTCGGCACGCAGGCCATCGACTTTTGGGCGTTCGTCGACCGCGATCAGTACGAGTTCATCTCGACCGACAATTTCCGCTCCGTGCACAGCACCATCTTCGCCAGCAAGGAGACGCCGCTGGTCAGCACCCGCCGCCGTCCGCTGGTGACGATCGTGGAGGACACCTCCTCCGGCAAGCACGACACCCTGCTCTGCGCCTGCAATGCCGACATCTACCGCCAGCTCGGCGTCGAGGGCTATCACCGCAGCTGCGCCGACAATATGCACGAGGCCCTCAGTGAACTGTCGATCAGGATGCCGTTCACGCCGTCGCCGGTGAACCTGTTCATGTGCGTCGCGGTGCGCGCCGACGGCTCGCTCGACCGCCTGCTGCCGGTCTCGAAGCCCGGCTCCTATGTCGTGCTGCAGGCCGAGGACGATGTCGTCATGGCTTTCTCCTGCTGCCCGCAGGACGTCACCACCATCAATGGCCCGGAGCGCACGCCGCGCGATTGCCAGATCGAGATCCTCTCGCCCGCCGGGGCAGCCTGATGGCAGGCGAACCCCTCATCCGCATCCGCGATTTGCGCAAGAGTTTCGGCGCACACGAGGTGCTGAAGGGAATCTCGCTCGATGTTCATGCCGGCGAGGTGGTGTCCATCATCGGCGCCAGCGGATCGGGCAAGAGCACCTTCCTCCGCTGTGTGAATGTGCTGGAGCGGCCCAATGCCGGCACAATGGAGTTCGGGGGCGTCCAGTTCGACTTCGAGGCCGGCGCCCGCCGCCAGCCGACACCCGCGCAACTGCGCGAATTGCGCACCCGCATCGGCATGGTGTTCCAGAGCTATAATCTCTGGCCGCACATGACGGTGCTGGAGAATGTCGTCGAGGCGCCGATCCGGGTGAAGGGCGTCAAACCGGCCGAGGCCATCGCCCAGGCCGAGGCGCTGCTCGCCCGCATCGGCCTCGCCGAGAAGCGCCATGCCTATCCCTCCAAGCTCTCCGGTGGCCAGCAGCAGCGCGTCGCCATCGTGCGTGCGCTCGCCATGGCGCCGAAGCTGATGCTGTTCGACGAGGTGACCTCGGCGCTCGATCCGGAACTGGTCGGCGAGGTGCTCTCGCTGATGGCGGCGCTCGCCGGCGAGGGCATGACCATGCTGCTGGTCACCCATGAGATCGGCTTTGCCCGCGAGGTCAGCAATCGCACCATCTTCTTCGACCAGGGCGTCATCGCTGAGGACGGCCCGCCGCGCGAGGTGCTGCGGGAGCCGAAGAGCGACCGGCTCCGGCAATTCCTCAAGCGCGTGCTGCATGAGGATGCCTGGCGCGAGGCCCCGCAGATACCATTGAACATCGCAGGGGGCGCATGATGGCCGCTTGGTGGGAAGGCTTCGCCCCCTATGTGCCGGGTTTCCTCAGTGCCAGCTGGCTGGTGCTGGTGCTCTCGCTGCTTGCCATTGTGGTGAGCTGGGCGTTCGGGCTGCTGGCGGCGCTCGGCAAGGCCTCGCGTTTCGCCGCGTTCCGGCAGGCCAGCAATTTCTACATCTGGTTCATCCGCGGCACGCCGACCCTGATCCAGATCTTCATCGTCTATTTCGGCTTCCCGCAATTCGGCATCCGCCTCTCGCCCTTCGTCGCTGGCGTGCTGGCGCTCGGCTTCAATGGCGGCGCCTATATTGCCGAGATCGTCCGTGCCGGCCTGATCTCTATTCCAAAGGGCCAGATGGAATCGGCGCAGGCGCTCGGCATGGGACGTCTGCAGATGATGACGCGCATCATCCTGCCCCAGGTGTTCCGCGTGATCCTGCCGCCCGTCACCAACGAGGCGATCACCATGGTCAAGAACACCTCGCTGCTCTCCACCATCACCGTGGTCGAGCTGACGCTGTATTCGCAGACCATCATCGCCACCACCTTCCGCCCGTTCGAATTCTACATCGCCACCGCCATCATTTATCTGCTGATGACCACGATCATCTCGCAGGCGGCGGGGCACATGGAGCGGCACTATGCCCGCTCGGCCTGAGAGGACGCCGATATGAGCGTGCTACCCATCGACTCGCTGGAAACGCCGCGCTTCTGCGGGGTGCCGACCTTCATGCGACTGCCGCAGGCGACAACGCTTGAGGGGATCGACGCCGCCATCATCGGCCTGCCCTCGGATTCCGGGGCGCCGTTCCGCACCGGCGCGCGCTTCGGGCCGAATGCGGTGCGTGCCATGTCGATCATGCTGCGGCCAATCAATCCCTATCGGAACATCCATGTGTTCGAGACGCTGCGCTGCGTCGATGCCGGCGATGCCGCGGTGGTGCCGGGCTATCTCGAAGAATCGCTGGCGCGGCTGGAAGCCTCGGTGCGCGCGCTGGTCGAGGCCGGGGTGACGCCGTTCGGCATTGGCGGCGACCATTCGGTCACGCTCGCCGGCCTGCGTGCGGTGGCGGCGAAGCATGGCCCGCTGGCGCTGATCCAGTTCGATTCCCACAGTGACACCTGGGACAAATATTTCGCCGGCAAGAAATACAGCGCCGGCACGCCGTTCCGCCGCGCCGTGGAGGAAGGCATCGTCGCGCCCGAACATTCGATCCAGGTCGGCATGCGCGGCTCGCTGTTCATGCCGGACGATGTGAACCAGTCGGTGAAACTCGGCTACGAGGTCGTCACCACCGATGAGATGTTCGAGATGGGCATTCCGGCGCTGGCCGCGCGCATCGCGGCGCGCACTGCCGGGCGCCCCGCTTATCTCACCTTCGATCTCGATTTCATCGACCCGGCCTTCGCCCCGGCGGTGCAGACCCCGGAAGCGGGCGGGCCGAGCGCGCGCGAGACGCTCGACCTGCTGCGGCGGCTGAAGGACATCAATCTCGTCGGCTGCGACGTCGTCGAGCTGAGCCCGATGTTTGACGGCCCGGCGCAGACAACGGCGCTGCTGGCCGCCACCGTGATGGCCGAATTGCTGGCGCTGCGCGCCGCCATGAAGGCCTGAGACGGAGCAAATCCTGAGATGGAGCGCTCCAGCGCCCCGTCTCGCAGCGGACCGGTGCCGCCCCGGCGGCCCGTTGAAGGCCAATGAAACGCAGACGACAGAGGGGATAAACACATGCGTCTGACACTTCTTCCCGTGCTCGCCGCCGCTCTCGTCGGCAGCCTCATCGCCAACGCCCTCACTACGGATTCCGCAAGCGCCGCGGACCTCGAACTCGTCAAGCCCGGCAAGCTGCTGGTGGCGACCGAGGGCACCTACCCGCCCTTCAGCATGCGCTCGCCCGACGGCCAGCTCGACGGCCTCGAGATCCGCGTCAGCAAGGAGATCGCCAAGCGGCTGAATCTCGAATACGAGCCGGTCGTCATCAAATGGGAAGCGCTGCTCGTCGGTCTCGCCGCCGACCAGTACGACTACGCCTCCGCGGCCATGGACATCACTGCCGAACGCCAGAAGCAGGTGACCTTCGCCGATGGCTGGCTGGAATCCGGCGGGCGCATCGTCACCAAGAAGGGTTCGCCGATCAAGACGGCGGCGGACATCAAGGGCAAGACGGTGGGCGTGCTGGTCTCCTCGACCTGGCAGAAGCTCGCCGAGGACCGCGGCGCCACCGCCAAGGCCTACAAGGCGGAATCCGACGCATTGCAGGATCTGGTGAACGGCAATATCGACGCGGTGATCACCGATTCGATCGCCGCGGCCTATGCGATCGAAGCTTCCAAGCTGCCGCTGGTGCTGGTCGATGAGTATCTCAGCCACATCCAGAAGGGTTTCCCCTTCAAGAAGGGCAAGCCGAACCTGGTCAAGGCGGTGAACAAGGCGCTCGCCGACATGATCGCCGACGGCACCTACGCCAAGCTCACCACGCCGCTCATCGGCTATTCCCCCGCCCCGAAGGATCCGATCAAGAGCCAGTTCTGATCCTCCATCGATCGAGCCCGGCCACGTGAAAACGTGGTCGGGCGTCCACCTTTGCAGAGCACCTTATGCCCAACCCCGTCCGCCGCACGCCCGTCGCCGGCCCGCTGGAAGAGCGCGAGGAAAGCCTCAGCCAGATGGCCTATAACGACCTGCTGGACCGGCTGATCAAGCGCGAGATCCCTGTCGGCTCGGTGCTGCAGGAGCGCCGTCTTGCCGAGGCGCTGGCCATCTCCCGCACCCCGGTGCGCGACGCCCTCAACCGGCTGGAAAGCGAAGGCTTCATCACCCGCAAGTCCGGCGGCGTGCTCGTCGTCAAGGAATTCTCCACCCGCGAGCTGATCGAGACGCTGCATGTGCGCCAGGTTCTGGAGATGGAGGGCGTGAGGCTCGCCACGGGCCGCATCCCGCCCGCCGAGCTCGACGAGGCCGAGGTCGCCATCCGCGCGCTGCTGGCGGCGGACGAGCCCAGCGCCGAAGAGGATTGGGAGGTCGACAGCCGCGTCCACCGCATGATCGCGGAGAAGAGCGGCAATGCCGTGCTCGCCAAGCACATCCATGATCTCCGGGTGAAGACCCACATGTTCAACATGGACCGCGTGCCCGAGCGCTTCGAGATCGGCCATCGCGAGCATCTCGCCATCATCGAGGCGCTGCGCCGCGGTGATCGCGACGCTGCCCGCGCCGGCATCCAGGCTCACATCGAGAACGTCAAGCTGAGCATCATCGAGAAGCTCCGCATCATCTGAGGAACGACCATGGCGGCTGAGAAGATCAACGAACGGACGCGCGGCGTCTATATCATTTCCCCGACCCCGTTCACCGAGACCGGCGAGATCGACTATGCGAGCACGGATTCGCTGATCGATTTCTATTTCGAGACCGGCGTCACCGGCATCACCATACTCGGCGTGCTCGGCGAGGCGCCGAAACTGGCACCGACCGAATCCCGCGCCTTTCTCGAACATGTCATGAAGCGCGTCGACGGCCGCAAGCCGATCGTGGTCGGCGCCAGCAATCCCGGCACCGACAATCTGGTGCGCTTCGCCAAGGAGGCGATGGACCTCGGCGCCGCCGGCCTGATGATTGCCCCGCAGGCGGGCCTCAAGACCGATGACCAGGTGTTTTCTTATTGGGACGGCGTGCTGAGCCGGCTCGGCGACGATGTGCCGGTCTGCTACCAGGACTATCCGCAGACCACCAACACGGTGAGTTCGGTTGCCGTGCTGCACCGGCTGATCGACGCCTTCCCGAACTTCGTCATGCTGAAGCATGAGGAGGGTTCCGGCCTGCCCAAGATCACCCGCATGCGCGAGCGTTCGGACAAGGGCGAGGGCCGGCGCGTCAGCATCCTCGTCGGCAATGGCGGGCTTTATCTGCCGCAGGAACTGAGGCGCGGCGTCGACGGCGCCATGACCGGCTTCGCCTATCCGGAAATGCTGGTCGGCGTCTGCGAGAAGTTCTTTGCCGGTGATGTCGAGGGCGCCGAGGACCTGTTCGACCTCTATCTGCCGATGCTGCGGCACGAGCAGCAGATGGGCTTCGGCCTCGCCGTGCGCAAGGAAGTGCTGCGCCGGCGCGGCGCCATCAAATGCTCCATCACCCGCCATCCCGGCCCGAAGCTCTCCGCGCGCGATCACCAGGAGATAGGCGAGCTGATGACGCGCCTCGAGCACAAGCTGAAGGGCTGAGGCGATGGATCTCGGAATAAAGGGCCGCACCGCCCTGGTGCTGGGCTCGAGCCGCGGGCTCGGCCTCGCCATCGCGCAGACGCTTGCGGCCGAGGGCGCCAGCGTCATCCTCGCCGGGCGCAATGTTGCGGCGCTGGAAGAGGCCGCCGCCGGCATCCGCGCCGCGGGCGGCACCGCCTCGGTGCAGTTGCTTGATCTCGCCGACCGGGCTTCGGTGCTGGCGGCGCTCGATGTGCTGGAGGGCCAGCCGATCGACATGCTGGTCAATAATAGCGGCGGCCCGCCGCCGGGGCCGGTCTCCACTGTTGCTCCCGAACAGTGGAGCCGCCAGTTCGAGACCATGGTGAGCGCCATCTTCCTGGTGACCTCGCGCCTGCTGCCGGGCATGCGCGCCCGCAAGTTCGGGCGCATCGTCAATGTGGTCTCGTCCGGCGTTGCGCAGCCGATCCCCAATCTCGGCATCTCGAATGCCCTGCGCGCCTCCATCGTCGGCTGGGCCAAGACGCTCGCTGCCGAGGTTGCGTCCGAGGGCATCACCGTGAACTCGGTGCTGCCCGGCCGCATCCACACCCAGCGGGTCGACGAACTCGATACCGCTGCGGCGGCGCGTACCGGCTCGAGCGTGGAAGCCGTCGCCGAGGCTTCGAAGGCCACCATCCCGATGGGCCGCTATGGCGCGCCGCAGGAGTTCGCCGATGTCGTCGCCTTCCTGGCGAGCGCGCGGGCGAGTTATGTCACCGGATCGACCGTCCGCGTCGACGGCGGCGCAATCCGGGGCATTTGACGATGGGGAGCCGTGAAGCGGGGGGCGTCTGCCTCGTTCTCCAGGCTATCCACGCGGCCGGGATCGAGCGGCTGCGCAAGGCCGGCTGCAAGGTGCGCTTCGCCTCCTCGCTCGATCCTGCGGTGCTTGCACGCGAGATCGCGGACGCCTGCGCGGTGCTCACCCGCGATGCACGGGTCGACGATGCCTTGATGGCGGCCGCGCCGCGGCTGGCGGTGATCGGCGTCCACGGCACCGGGGTGGACAATATCGCTGTCGAGGCGGCCACCGCGCGTGGCATTGCCGTCGTCAACACACCCGGCGCCAATGCGCGCTCGGTGGCCGAGCATGCGCTGGCGCTGACCTTCCACCTTGCCAAGTCCATCGGCATCGGCGATCGCGCGGCGCGGCAGAGCGACGGCACGTTCAAGTACAGCAGCCGGCTTGTCGAGCTCGACGGCGCCACCTTCGGCGTCATCGGCTTCGGCGCCATCGGCCGGGCGACGGCGCGGCTCGCGAAAGCGCTCGGCATGGAGGTCATCGGCTGGTCGCGCAGCCAGGATGATGACGCCTTTGCGGCCGAGGGCGTGCGGCGGGTGCCGAGCCTCGATGATGTGCTCAGCGAGAGCGACGTCGTCTCGCTGCATGTGCCGAGCAACCCTGCCACGCGTGGCATGATCGGCCGCGACCAGCTGGCCCGGATGAAGCCGAACGCCTACCTCATCAACACCGCGCGCGGCGCGCTGATCGACGAGGCTGCCCTGGCCGAGGCACTGGTTGCGGGCCGTATCGCCGGCGCCGGGCTCGATGTGTTTGCGGTCGAGCCGCTGCCGGCGTCCTCGCCGCTGATCGGGCTCGACAATGTCGTGCTGACCCCGCATGTCGGCGGCTCCACCGAGGCGGCGCTCTATCGCGCGGCCACCACGCTCGCCGACGAGGTGCTGGCGGTGCTGGAAGGGGCGAAGCCCGACCATCTGGTGAACGAGGCGGTCTGGCCGCGTATCGCCTCCGGGGAACGGGCGCTATGAGCGCAGCGCTGCGCGCCGCCGTGGCGTTGGCCGAGCGGCTGTTCGACGAATTGCGCGCGCGCACCACCGACGAGCCGGGCATCACCCGCGCTGCTTATGGTGAGGGCGAGGAATTCGCCCATGCCGTGCTGAAGCGCACCGCGCGCGAACTGGAACTGGCCGAGGCGGTCGACGCCGCCGGCAACCTCTATCTGACGATGGTCGGGGAGGAGCCTGATCTGCCCGGCTGGATCATCGGCTCGCACATCGATTCCGTGCCGCATGGCGGCAATTTCGACGGCGCTGCCGGCGTATTGGCGGGCATTGCGGTTGCCGCCGCACTGAAGGCCGAGGGCCGGCGGCTGGCGCGCAACCTCACCATCATGGTGATCCGCGCCGAGGAGAGCACCTGGTTTCCGGTCTCCTATCTTGGCAGCCGCGCCGCCTTCGGCATCCTGCCCGCGACGGCGCTGGAGACCTGCCGGGCCGACACCGGCCTGACGCTGCGCGCGCACATGGAGGCGCTCGGCTTCCGGCCGGACGCGGTGGCTGCAGGTGAGGCCTGGCTCGATCCCGCGCGCATCCATGGCTTCATCGAGCTGCATATCGAGCAGGGTCCGGTGCTGGAGCGCGAGGACGCGCCGATCGGCCTTGTCACCGGCATTGCCGGCTCGTTCCGCTATCGCAAGGCCCGCTGCCTCGGCTCCTATGGCCATTCCGGCGCCGTTCCGCGCGCCTATCGCCAGGATGCGGTGGTGGCGTTCGCCGAATTCGTCGCCGCCATGGAGCAGGTCTGGGATGGGCTGGAGCGCGACGGCCAGCGCGCCACCATCACGTTCGGTGAGGTCGGCACCGATCCGGCGCAGCATGCCTTCAGCAAGGTACCGGGCGAAGTCGGCTTCTGCCTCGACGTGCGCACCGAGAGCGCGGCCTGCCTTGAGCGCATCCACGCCGAGCTGCTGCAAGCCGTCGCCGTGATCGAGCAGCGCCGCGGCGTACGCTTCGATCTCGGCGAGCGCACCGGGAGCAGCGCCGCGGTGCTCGACGCTGCACTGCGCGGACGGCTCGCTTCGAGCGCGGATCAGCTCGGCATCCGCGCCATCGAGATGCCGAGCGGCGCCGGCCACGACACCTCGGTCTTCGCCAACAAGGGCGTGCCCGCCGCTCTGGTGTTCGTGCGCAACCAGAATGGCAGCCACAATCCGGAAGAGGCGATGCGGATGGAGGATTTCGCGACAGCGGTCGAACTGATCCACCGATGCGTCGTCTCCGAGACGGCGCGGTAAAATTTGCTAAGGTCGCGGTATCCGCCACGCCGAGACCAAGCTCATGCGTTCCTTCGCGATGCTCGCCATGACCGCCTTGCTGCTGTTCGCGCCGGCCGCGCTGGCGCAGTCGCTGAAGCCCGACGAGGTCTTCAGCTCCATCGCCGTCCGGGCGATCAGCGACCCCAATCCGGTGCTCGGCACCGACGGGCGCGTGCACCTCGCCTATGAGCTGTTCGTCACCAATCCGAGCCGGCTGTTCGTCTCGCTGGACAAGGTCGAGGCGGTGGACGAAGCCGGCCAAAGCCGGTGGACGATCGAGGGCGACGGCCTCGCGGCGATGACGGCGATGTATGGCGGCGAGGGCCGCATGTTGTCGCCCGGCGGGTCCGCCAGCGTTTTCATGGATGTCAGTTTCGCGGATGGCGAGGCGCCGCCCCCAAGCGTGAAGGCGCGCATCACCGCGACGCGGCAGGCCGCCGGCAAAGACGGCAAGCCGATGGCGCAGCCGGCGGACGCCCCGCTGCCGAGCACGTTCAGCTTCATTGGCGCCGCCGTTACGATCGGAAAGCCCGCCGTGGTCGTGGAGCCGCCGCTCAAGGGAGCGGGCTGGATGGCGCTCAATGGCTGCTGCGACGCCGTCACCTCGCACCGCGGCGCGGTGATGGCCATCAATGGCCGGCTGCGGGTGCCCGAGCGCTTCGCCATCGACTGGATCAAGCTCGACGATGCTGGCCGGGTCTTCACCGGCGATGCCTCGAAGCTGGACAGCTACGCCTATTACGGCACCCCGATCCACGCCGCGGCCGATGGTGTCGTGGTCAATCTCTATGACGAGGCCGATGAGCAGGTGCCAGGCATGGACGCCAGGGGCATCACCCCGGAGAGTATCGGCGGCAACATGCTGGTGGTCGATATCGGCGGCGGCGCCTACGCCTTCTACGCCCATTTGCAGCGCGGCAGCCTCAAGGTGAAGCTCGGCGATCGCGTGAAGGTCGGGCAGGTCATCGGCCTGTTGGGAAACACCGGCAATACCGACGCCCCGCATCTGCATTTCCACGTCATGGACGGACCCTCGCCGCTGGACGCGAACGGGCTGCCCTTCGTGTTCACGCATTTCTCCAGCCGCGGGATACTTTCATCCGGTCTGGACGATTTGCTCGAAAAAGGTAAGCCGGCAAAAATCGATCCTCGCTTCACCGGCGAGCACAGGAACCAGCTGCCGCTGAACAACGAGGTGGTGGACTTCGACTGAATCCCCCCGGCGCCCGCGCCTAACGTACGATCGGACCGTCGGCCTTCTTCCAGGCGTCGATGCCGCCCTCGATATGGCAAGCGCCGGTCAGGCCGGCATCCTGCGCCGCCTGCACTGCCATCGCCGAGCGTTCGCCGAAGGCACAGTAGAAGACGATGCGCTTGCCGGTCGCCGCCGCCAGCTCATGCAGCATGCCGCCGGCGCCGATATTCTCCAGCAGGTCCGGATAGGGGGCGTGCAGGGAGCCGGGAATGACGCCGTGCCGCTCGCGCTCGCTCTTCTCGCGCAGGTCGACGATGGCGATGTCGGGCCGGCCACGCAGTTGCATCGCCTGCGCCGCCGTGACCGCCCAGCCCTTGCGCGCGATCTCCTCCTGGTGGAGTCCGACATGGACATTGGCCGGCACCGCCACGTCCATCATCTTCGGATTGGGCAGCTTCAGATTGTTCATCAGGTCGACATACTCATCGACCGACTTCACCCGCAGCCGCGGGTTGAAGTGCTTCTCCTCGCCGATGGTCGAGACGGTGTCGCCCTTATAGTCGTGCGCCGGATAGACCAGCGTCTCGTCGGGCAGGCGCAGCAGCTTGTTGAAGATGGAATCATACTGCGCGCGCGGATTGCCGTTCTGGAAATCGGTGCGGCCGGTGCCGCGGATCAGCAGGGTGTCGCCGGTGAACACCCGGCCGCCCATCAGGAAGGAATAGGAATCGTCGGTGTGGCCGGGCGTATAGAGCACGTCGAGGCTGAGCCCCTCGATCGCCACCCGGTCACCTTCCGCCACCCGCATCGCGACGACATCGGCCTGGCTCTGCTCGCCCATCACCGTGATGCAATGCGTATGGTCGCGCAGCGCACCGAGGCCGGTGATGTGATCGGCGTGCAGATGGGTGTCGATGGCCTTGACCAGCTTGAGGTCAAGCTCGCGCACCAGTTGGAGATAGCGATCGACCTTCTCGATCACCGGATCGATGATGAGAGCCTCGCCACCCTTTCGGCTGGCGAGGAGATAGGTGTAGGTGCCGGAGACGCTGTCGAAGAGCTGACGGAAGATCATCGGCACCTCCGTGCGCGAATGCGTGCACGCGCCGCCTCGGCGCTGTTCAGCCCTTCGGCTGCGGCACGATGCGGATATAGGGCTTCGGCGCGTGCCAGCCTTCAGGATACTTCTGCTTGGCTTCGTCGTCGCTCACCGAGCCGGCAATGATCACGTCCTCGCCCTGCTTCCAGTTCACCGGCGTTGACACCTTGTGCCTGGCGGTGAGCTGGAGCGAATCGATCACCCGCAGCACTTCGTCGAAGTTGCGGCCAGTGGTCATCGGATAGATCAGGATCAGCTTGATCTTCTTGTCGGGACCGACGACGAAAACGTTCCGCACTGTCTGGTTGTCGGCCGGGGTGCGTTGGAGCGGATCGCCCGACACCGGCGCCGGCAGCATGCCGTAGAGCTTCGACACGTTGTAATCGATATCGGCGATCATCGGATAGTTCGGCGCGTAGCCCTGCGTCTCCTTGATGTCGTTCGCCCAGCCGGAGTGCCGGTCGAGCGGATCGACGGAGAGGCCGATGATCTTGACGTTACGTCTGTCGAACTCGGGCTTTATCTTGGCCATATAGCCAAGCTCGGTGGTGCAGACCGGCGTGAAATCTTTGGGGTGCGAGAACAGCACCGCCCAGGAATCACCGATCCAGTTATGGAAATTGATCTTACCTTCGGTCGTTGCCGCCTCGAAGTCCGGCGCGACGTCGTTGATCGCGAGTGTCATTGCACATTCCTCACGCTTATTGGAAGCTTCCCGGTCAGATTTACACCCATTGCATACGTAAGCAATATGAACGCACAGGGAAGTGGTACCATGACGCAGCCGCGGCCGGTGGCGCAGTAGGCCCAGCCTGAATTTCGGACGAGGCCCTGCGCTCGTGGAATTGCTGGGGCGCGCAATCCGGCAGCGTTTTTTAACGGACATCCATGGTTGCGTGATCGCAACCTCTTGAGGCGGGGTAGCCACGGGCTTTCTCGAGGAATACGACGGCGTTGCCGGCCGATCAGCCGGCAGTGAAGGTACAGCAGCCGGGGGGCAGCATGAACTACCAGCGAAACAAGAGCAGCGACAGACTTTGGCCTCGGCTGCGCAGTTATCTACTGCATAATTTCGAGCCGGTTTGGCGATTTGTTCAAAGCGTGCCGTTCCTGGCGCGCATCTTGAACGCCTTCATGATCAACACCGCGGTCAACGCCTCGCGCGCGCGGCCGCATGCGTTCAGCACGCTCACGCCCTACACCTCGTGGTCGTCGCTGACTGACCGGACCTATTTCGCCAGGCACCTGCCTCCGGAGGACGGATCTGCCGCGCCGCTGCCGCCGCTGCCGAGCGTGCTTGACCTGTTCAGGCGTGACGGGACGTCGGTGCGGGAATGCCCGAAATCCACATTACTGTTTCCGGTTTTCGCCCAGTACCTGACCGACGGCTTCCTGCGGACCAATATGGTCGACCGGAGGCGGACCACGTCGAACCACGAGATCGACCTCTCCACGCTCTATGGCCGCACGCCGGCCCAGACCGCCGTGCTGCGCAGCGGTCTGCGTGGACGGATGAAGTCCCAAATGATCGGCGACGAGGAATACCCGCCGTTTCTGTTCGAGGCCGACGGAAGAACCATCCGCGCGGAATTCCTCGACGCGGCGGGTCAAAGCGTTCTCGATCCGCCTCTGGGCCTCGACAAGTTTCCGGGCGCCGGGTTCGAGCGTCAGCTCTTCGCGGTCGGCGGCGACAGGGCCAATGCCACGCCGCTGGTGAGCATGTTCAACACCCTGCTGCTGCGCGAGCATAATCGGCTTGCCGCCGAGCTGGAGAAACGCAATCCGGGGTGGGATGACGAGCGGCTGTTCCAGACGGCGCGGAACATCCTGGTCGCGATGTACATCAAGATCGTCATCGAGGAATACATCAACCATATCTCGTCGGCCTGCTTCAAGCTGGCTGCAACACCGGCAGTAGCCTGGACCGCCGGGTGGAACCGTCCGAACTGGATGACCGTGGAGTTCGCCCTGCTCTATCGCTGGCACTCCCTCATTCCGGACCGCATTGCGTGGGACGGCGCCGAGATCGACGCATCTCAAATGGTGCTCGACAACCGGTTCCTGACATCGGTCGGGCTGGCGAAGGGGTTCCAGTTCACCAGCGCGCAGAACGCCACGGCCATCGGCCTCCACAACACCGCGGCATTCCTGGAGCGCGTGGAAGAGGCCGCCCTGAACCAGGGGCGCAACATGAAGGTGGCGCGGTACAATGCCTACCGGGAAGCCATGAGCATGAACCCGGTCACCTCGTTCGACCAGATCACGGGCGATCCCAAACGGCAGCAGGAACTGAAGGCCGTCTATGGCACGCCTGACGCGCTCGAATTCTACACCGCGCTGTTCGCCGAGGACGTGAATCCCAACACCCCCATGCCGGGCCTTATGGGGGCCATGGTGGCGCTGGACGCGTTCTCCCAGGCGCTGACCAACCCCTTGCTCTGCGCGTCGGTCTTCAACACAACCACCTTCACCGAATGGGGCATGGAGCAGATCGAGGCCACGCCCTCGGTCTTCCAACTGGTGGCGCGCAACGTGCCGGGCGCCCTGGCGCCCGGCGTGACCCGCAAGACGCTGGGCATGACCCGGGGAGACTGGGTGCGGAGCTGGGCAAGTTTCTAGGGCTTGGGCCGGTCGTTCGGATGGTGCGATCCGAACGACCGGAACGCACGCTACGGCGCGCCGATGCCCAACTCGTGTCGGACAGAATCGAGGTCGTCCAGATAGAGGGTGAGCGCGGCGGTGAAACCCGGATAGGAGAGGCCCTGCAGGGGCATCTCGCGGATGAGGACCAGAGCGCCACTCTCGCCGTCCTTGCCGAGGCGGGTGTTGCGACGGGCCAGCCGGCTGCCGAGGCGGAACGGCCGGAACGCATCACCAAGCGCCCTTTCCGCGTCAAGCGCCAGGACGGCGATAAGGAACGCCGCGTTCCAGCTTGCCGAGAAGCCGAGGGCGACGGATTCGCCGTCGAAATCGATCACGATCAGGCCGTCGGCGTCGGGTTCGAGCCGGCCGACGCCATGGTCATGCGCAAGCGAGGCAATGAGGGCCTCGGCATGGAGCGTCAGCTTGTCCACGGATTGGTCTCCGTGTTGACCTCTTTCACCAGCAGGTTCACCCGGAAGTCGAAGACCGGATTTTCCTTCGTGCCTCCGACTTGCGTCGGCTTGTTTGCATTGTCGCGCAGCAGGACTTCGAACTGGCTGCCCGGCGGGAACAGCGATTCGTCCTCGCCCTTGGTGGCTGACAGCCAGCTGACGTCGCGCGCCAGCGTATTGTCTGACGGGATGACCGTGATGACATGCGACTGCTGGTCACCGCCGAAGACGTTGCCGACATTATGCGCCGCCGAGCCGATGCCCGGATCCGTCACCGTCTTGCCCTTCTGATACATCGCATCGATCGAGGACGGCAGGTTTACCAGCCGGTTGGTCACGTAGACCGGCTTGTCGAGCTTGTCCCAGGCGTCGCGCATCGTGTTGCAAAGCTCCGTCACGAAGCCGCAGGGCTGGCCGGTCCTGAGCTCGGAGTTGATGCCGCCATAGGCCTGCGTGGTGTACAGATGCAGCGCGACAAGCTGGTCGATCGATATGCCTTTCTGCCGTGCCTCCGCGATGACACCGGGCGTGGTCATCAGGCTGTTGAAGGCCTCCAGCACGCAGTCGCTGACGTCGGTGGCGTAGGCCACCTCGCTATTGTGCAGGATGTTCTGCTTGGGCTCGTTCTGCGACGCCTGCATCAAGGGAGAATTGTTCAGCTCCTTCAGCAGGGCCTTGCGCATCTCCTGTCTTGCAGTCTGCAGGGCGTCCTTGGTCGCCTGGGTCGGATTGGACTGATTTGCGGCCCTCGCGGCAATGTAGCGATCGATCGCCTTGCCGGCGGCCTTGCTGTACCCCTTGGACACCGCGGTGTCCTGCTTCGGGCCGAGCTTCGAGAGGTTCTTGCCGATCGACTTGAAGGCGCTGGTCAGGCCCTTGGCGACCTGCTTGAAGAATTTCGGCGTCTTGCCGCCCACCGGACGCCCGTTCACGGGGGCCTGCTGGTCCGTCGGCTTCGGCGTCTGCGAGCCGATCGGCGGGGTGCCTGCCGTCAGCCCGACATTCGATGTCCCACCCATGTCAGTGCGTCTCCATGGCTTCCTGGAAGTGGGCATCGAGCCGCTCGCCGATCGTCAGCGCCGCGGCGCAGTGGTCGAGCACCAGTTGCTCGAGGTCCGAGCTGGCGAGGCTCTCCAGGGGAAGCGTCCCCGTCAGTTCGAGCCGGCCCGGGCCATGCCCCTCGGCGAGGAAGAACGGGCCGGTCATGTCGTTTGGCAGATTCAGCTCCAGCAGGTCCATCAGCCGGGCGCGCGGCAGGCCGTCATGCGCGTCGCGCACGCGGGACGAAAGCGTCATGCTTGCGCCGTCCGGGTCGATCTCGACCCGGACGTCGAGGTCCTCGATCGTGCCGATGAACACAGTGTCCTGCACGGTGAACTGCACGCCGAACAGGTCCTGGAAGACTTCGATGAAGATATGGTGCGGCACGCCCGCCTCCCGGGAACGACTGCTGGGTCGATGCAGGCAAGGGAAGCTAGAGCATTTCCCGATCAGATGGAATCATCTGATCGAAGAGGAATTGCTCCAGCTTATTGAATCTAGAGCACTTTCTTGTCGTTCGAATGTTTCCATCCGAACGGAAAGGGCTCTAGGGTCGGAAGATGATCGGCTGCACGTCGTCCGTCACGACCGGCGCTTCGGGAGCTGCGAACGGATCGGCGATGCTCGACGTCATCCGGTTCAGGAACGTCCTGCTGAACGGCTTGCCGGGCCCTGCCGTTGCCTTGCGCCGCTCATGCTCGGCCAGCAACTGCCGCTGGCGTTCGGTCAGATTGTCGATCATGCGATGCCTCCTTGAGTTCTTGGCTTCGCTTCGCGCTTCACCGACCTTCATTGAGCCAGCTAGTCTTCGTCGACGACGCTCGGACGCGTTGTCATGAACATGACAGATCTTGATCCGCCCGGCGGAAAAGCCCGCGGAGCGGGACGGGGACTGCGGCGAGGCCGTCCGAAATCACAGGCGCACATACAATTCCATGGGCAGCGCCAGTTTGCTCGCGCACCGGCTGATTGGACCTAGCCGAGCGGCAGGAACACCGGAACCAGCAGCACGCTGACGATCGCCACGACAATGGCGAACGGTACACCGACCTTCACGAAGTCGCCGAAGCGGTACTGGCCGGGGCCGACCACCAGCGTGTTCACCGGCGAGGAGATCGGCGTCATGAAGGCGGTGGAGGCGGCGAGCGCGATGATCATTGCGAACGGATAGGGCGAGGCGCCGAGATCCTTGGCGATGGCCAGCGCCACCGGCGCCATCAGCACCGCCGTGGCGGTGTTGGAGATGAACAGGCCGAGCAGGGCGGTAATGATGAACAGCGTCGCCAGCACCAGGCGCGGCGAGGCGCCGCCGACCAGGTGCAGCACCGCGTCCGCCGCCAGATCGACGCCGCCGGTGCGCTGCAGGGCGAGCGAGAAGGGCAGCATGCCGACGATCAGGATCAGCGTCTTCCAGCTGATCGAGCCATAGGCGCTGTTGAAGTCGACGCAGCCGAGCAGCCCCATCAGCAGGCAGCCGATCAGCGCAGCCTGCACGTTCGGCACCACGCCGCTCACCATCAGTACCACCACCAGGCCGAGCACGCCGAGCGCATAGGGCGCGCGGCTGGCGGCCGGGAGCACCTCTTCGAGCTCGGCCGGCATGTTCAGCACCACCATGTCATGGGTGTCGTCCTGAAGATCGCGGATGTCCGACCAGAAGCCGACCAGCAGCAGCGTGTCGCCGAGCTTGAGCCGCTCGGTCAGCAGGCCTTCCGTCACCACCTTGTCGCCATGGCGCAGGCCGATCACGGTGAGCCCGTATTCGGAGCGCATCCGCGCTTCGAGCACGGTCTGGCCGATCAGCCGCGATTCTGCCGGCAGGATGATCTCGGCCATGCCGATCTCCTGCGAGCGATCGGTGAAATAATCCTTGCCCTCACCGAACGGACGCGATTCCAGCGCATAGGCCTGGCGCAGCGCCTCGACATCGTGCGCGGGCGCATTGGCGTCGACCAGCAATATGTCGCCGGCCATGATCTGGGTCTGCGCGGTGGGGCGGAGCATCTTCGCGGACAGGCCGGTGCCGCGCTCGATCGCCAGCAGGTTCACACCCGAGGCGCGCGCCGGGATCTCGTCGAGCCGCTTGCCGATCAGCGGGGAGCGTTCGGTGACGAAGACGCGCTGTTCGCGCTCGGCCAGCCGGTAGCGCTCGATCCATTCGCGCAAGGTGGGGCGGCGGCTGGAGGCGATGTCGGCCGGCCTGCCGGCCAGCAGCCGGCGCGCCACCAGCATATAGAGGATGCCGAGGACCAGCAGCGGCAGGCCGAACGGCGTGAAGCTGAAGAAGCTGAACCCTTCCGCGCCCTGGCGCATCAGCTCCGCGTTCACGACCAGGTTCGGTGCGGTGGCGACCAGTGTGAGCATGCCGCTGATGAGGGCGGCAAAACTAAGCGGCATCATCAGCCGGCCCGGCGACATGCCGCGATTCTGCGAGATGCGCAGCACCACGGGGATGAAGATGGCGACCACCGCGGTCGAGCTCATCAGCGAGCCGAGCCCGCCGACCGATGCCATCAGCAGGACCAGCAGTCGGTTCTCGCTGGTGCCGGCAGTGGCGTCGAGCCAGTCGCCGAGCCGGCGCGCCACTCCGGTGCGCACCAGTCCTTCACCGATCACGAACAAGGCGGCGATGAGGATGATCGAGGAATCGCTGAAGCCCGCCAGGGCCTCGTTCATGGTAATGATTCCGGTGAACGGCATCGCCACCAGCACGAGCAGCGCCACGGCATCCATGCGCGGCCGGTTGATCACGAACATGACCACCGCGGCCGCGAGCATGAGCAGGACGAGGGCGAGTTCGAGATTCATGGGTTTCACTCTGGTGGTGACAAGGCCAGGCAGCCGGGACGGAAGCAGATGGCGCGGATCAAGATCGTACACACGACCGAATATACCTACCGCAATCCGGTGGGCCTGACGCGCCATCGCCTGATGGTCCGGCCGGACGACAGTCACGACCTGAGATTGCACAGCGCCGACCTCAAGATCGAGCCGGAACCGGCAGCCGTGCATTGGAAGCACGACATGTTCGACAACTCCGTCTGCTTCGTCGAATGGCCGGAAACGCTGAAGACCGAGCGCCTCAGCATCGTCTCGACGCTGGATATGACGCATCATCCCGATGGTCCGCCGCTGCCGCACTACACCGTCGAGCCGACCGCCGAGACGTTTCCCTTCTCCTATGCGCAGAACGAGATTCCCGATCTCGGGCGTCTCACTGAGCGGCAAATGCCGGACCCGGACCGGAAGGTCGATGCCTGGGCACGCCGCATCGTCGCCGACGCCGGCAGCAACAACACGCTGAAGGTGCTGGAGGCGATGACGCACGCCATCAAGCAGGAGTTCGGCTATGGCGCGCGCCATGAGGAGGGGACGCAGACCGCGGCGCAGACCATCGAGCTCGGCACCGGGACCTGCCGCGACTTCGCGGTGCTGATGATGGAGGCGCTGCGCAGCTACGGCCTCGCCACCCGCTTCGTCACCGGCTACCTCTATGACGACACCTCGGGCACCACGCGGGGCGGCGGCAGCACCCACGCCTGGTGCGGCGTGTATGTGCCGGGCGCCGGCTGGATCGAATACGACCCGACCAATGGCCTTGTCGCCGGCGCCAATCTGGTCCGCGTCGGGGTCACCCGCGAGGCGTCGCAGGCGATTCCGATCTCCGGCGGCTTTGTCGGCAGCTCGGACGATCCGCTCGGCATGCATGTCGACGTCTCGGTCGGTGCGGTTCCGATACGCTGAGTCGACCCGCCTCGGCGTATTGGGAGCGATGCATGAGTTTCGATCCGGAAGCGGACAAGGCCGCGACGCCGTCATATGTCTCCACCGGCCGCCTGCCGCCGTCGGACGTGGTGGCGGCGCTGGTCCGCGCCGCGCATGAGCGGTTCAGATCAAATGCGGATGGCCGCAACTCGGCCGTCTATCCGTCGCTCGCCACCATGCCCGGCGAACTGTTCGGCATCTGCGTGGTGGGCACCAACGGCGCGTGCCACGCAGCCGGCGATTGCGAGCGTGATTTCACCATCATGAGCGTGTCGAAGCCGTTCGTCTTCGCGCTGGTTTGCGAGGCGATCGGCGCCGAAGGGGCGCGCACCGAGCTCGGCGTAAACGCGACCGGGCTGCCCTTCAATAAGCTGGAAGCGATGGAGCGGGCCGGGGACGGCCGCACCAATCCGATGGTCAATCCCGGCGCCATCGCCACCACCAGCCTGGTGCCGGGAGCGAACCGCGCGGAGAAATGGCAACGCATCCGCGAAGGGCTGTCGCGCTTTGCCGGCCGCGACCTGTCGATCGATGACGAGATCTATCGGTGCGCGATCGAAAGCAATTCCCGCAACCAGGCGATCGCCCGGCTGCTCGAGACCTATGGACGGCTGCATGCCGACCCGGTGGAGGCGATCGATCTCTACACCAGGCAATGCTCGCTCAGGGTCAATGCGAGGGACCTCGCCGTCATGGGGGCGACATTGGCCGATGGCGGCCTCAATCCGCTGACCAAAGAGCGCGTGATCGACGCCGATACGTGCCGCTTCGCCTTGGCGGTGATGGCGACGGCGGGATTGTACGAGACCTCGGGTGATTGGCTCTATCAGGTGGGACTGCCCGGCAAGAGCGGCATTGCCGGCGGCCTTGTCACCGTGGCGCCCGGCAAGGGCGGCCTCGGTACCTTCTCGCCGCGCCTCGATGCCGCCGGCAACAGCGTCCGCGGGCAACTCGCTGCGCGCTTCCTGTCGGAGCAACTGGGCTTGAGTCTGTTCGCCTCGAACGCCGAGCTCTAGCAACGGCCCGCCGCTGCCGCGCCGACACACGCGGCGGCGCCGAAATTGATCTCATGAGGGCGGCACTTAATAGCACAGTTTTTTATTGACCAATTGGTATACCATTGGCATGATAACCGCATGCCGATGGAAAACACCGACCCCGCCACCACCTATGATCGTCTCAAGTCCCTGATATTGAGCGGGGAAATGGAGGTTGGGCAGCCGCTGGTCGAGCGTTCGCTGGCGGCGCGCCTGGGGGTCAGCCGGACGCCGGTGCGCGAGACCATCTTCAAGCTGGCGCGCGAGGGGCTGGTCAGGATCGTTGAAGGCAAGGGCGCCTTCGTCGCGACCTACACGCTCGAGGACATGATCGAGATCTATCATGTGCGCGAGGGGCTGGAGCCGATCGCTGCGCGGCTTGCCTGCGCGAATGTCACGCTCTCCGAGCTCGATTACTTCAATGACGAGCTGGAGAGGCTGAAAGCCCATCCCGAACTGCGCTTCGAGGCGCCGGACGAATGGATGCGCATCGGCCACGACTTCCACATGATGTTCATCCGCGCCTCTCATAACTCGCGGATCATCCAGACCATTGCCGGCTTCCAGGAGCAGATCGACCTGTCTCGCGGGCTCGGCCGTATCATCGTGCGGACCGACAGCGACAGCGCCGCCGCCGAGCATCTCGCCATCCTGCATGCCCTGCGGGCTCGCGATCCGGCCGCCGCCGAACACGCCGTGCGCATCCATCTGCAGAACGGACTGAAGCATCGTCTCAGCCGCTTTGCGCAGGGGCGCGGTCCCGCGGCGACCAGGATTCTCTGAGTCTCAGGAAGGACAAGAACAATGGCCCCGAAGGCGGTCGAGGAGGAGACGGTCGAGACTCACGAAGTCTGGGAGAGCATCCCGGTCGGCGATGATCTCGGCACGATGGATTATGTAATGACCGAGCAGATGGTCTCGGATTATCGGCGCGTCGTGGGAAATCCGACGGCCGCATTTCCGACCGTTGCTGCGCGCCACCCGGCAAATCTGTTCTATCGCAAATACGCCAAGGTCATGCGCGTGCCGAATGCCGGGCACGATTCCGAGTATTTCAACCCGCCGATTCCGGGCAAGCGCATCTTCGTCTCGGCCCGCATTGCCGACAAATATGTTCGCCGCGGCAAGCCCTATCTGGTCGTCGAAGCCACCGCCACCGACGAGGACGGCCGGCTGATCGAAATCAGCCGCCTGATTGGCCTGGCGCGACAGGTGGGCCTGCTGGCGCATGGGGAGCTGGTACGCAAATGGGAAAAATAGAACCGAAGCAACTCAAGGTCGGCGACCGGCTGGAGACCTTCTCCAAGCCGGTAACCGAGCCGATGATGGTGGAATTCGAGCGGGTGGTGTGGGATCGCGGCAAGAATTCGCACAGCGATCCGGAGGCGGCAAAGGCCGATGGGCTGTCGCGCACCATTGCTTCAGGCCAGAACCAGATGGCCTTCATGCATGAGCTTCTGGAGAAGAATTTCGGCGATGCCTGGGTGTATGGCGGCAAGATCTCCATCCGCTACATCCGCCCGGTCTATGCGCACGACGTGCTGACCCCGAACGCCGTGGTTACCGACGTCATCGAGGAGGATGGCCGGTCACGCGTGCTGCTCGACGTGTGGTGCGAGAACCAGGACGGCAACAAGACCTCGATCGGCACCGCATCGGCGGGCCAGCCTTCCGCAAAACGCAGCTGGACTGCATCCGAGCCCGAGAGGATCGCATCATGACGACCGGACCTCTTGAAGGCATTCGCGTCCTTGAACTCACCCATGCCTGGGCCGGCCCGTATTGCGGCATGATGCTCGGCGACATGGGTGCCGAAGTCATCAAGGTGGAAAGCCCGCGGCAAGTGCCCGAGGCGCGCGGTGGCTACCCTTATGTGAACAATGAGAGCGTCATCTTCATGATGCTCCACCGCAACAAGAAGAGCCTGACCCTTGATCTGAAGAACCCGAAGGGCAAGGCGATCTTCCATGATCTGGTCCGCACTTCCGACGTGCTGATCCAGAATTTCCGCCCCGGGGTGGTGCAGAAGCTTGGCCTTGATTACCAACATCTCAAGGAGATCAATCCCGGGCTGATCTACGCCAATCTTTCCGGCTACGGCACCACCGGGCCGAAGTCCGATTTGCCGGGCGTCAACATGATCGCGCTCGCCGAGAGCGGGCTCGCCTCGACCACCATCTCCGAGGGGCGCGCCCCGGAACCGCTCGGCTATGCGCTGTGCGACGTGGTTGCCTCGATGTGGACGGCCTTTGGCATCCTCTCCGCTTACATAAGGCGCGAGAAGACCGGCCGGGGACAGGAGGTCGACATGTCCCTGCTGGAGGCCGGGGTGTCGCTGATGTTCAGCCCGGTCGCCCAGCATTATTACGGCGCCAAGGACTGGGTCGCACTCAACCGCCGCAACGACGCCAACGCCCCGGCGGGATTCTTCAAGACCCGCGACGGCAGCTATGTCGCGGTCTTCGCCAGCTATCCCGCGCTTTGGGAGCGCTTCATCGAAGCCATGGGCGTGCAGCATCTGGCGAGCGACCCGCGCTTCGTGTCGCGCAACAAGCGCACTGCCAACTCGCCGGTCCTGCACGAGATCATGGGCGAGATCTTCGCCACCGAGGACACCGATCATTGGGTCGAACTGCTGACCAAGGCGGGCGTCCCGACCGCGCCGGTGCGTACCGCGGGCCAGATGGTCGAGAACGACCAGGTGCTGGCGCGCGACCTCATCGTCGACCAGGAGCACCCGACCGCCGGCCCGATCCGGGTCATCGGCGTGCCGGTGAAGCTATCGGAGACGCCGGGGAAAGTGCGCACGCCGGCGCCGCTGCTTGGCGAGCACACCCGCGAGATCGTGGCCTCGCTCGGCCATGGCGACGAACTGGAAGCGCTGGAGAAGTCCGGAGTGATCTGAACGCAGACACAACGTCACCGGAAAAATCCGGGACGATTTGGGAGGACTATCATGCTCAAGGCAAGTAAATCCCAGGTAGAATTTAATCACCGCGTGAAATCCAATGCCCATTCAACATGGGCGCATATCGCCTTGCTTTCGGCCGCGGCCGTTTCCCTGTCTGCCTCCGCACTATTGGCAGAAGATTTGCCGGCGAATTATCCGGCCAAGCCGGTCGAGATGATCATTCCGTTCGCGCCGGGCGGCGGGGTGGACCTGTTCGGCCGCACCGTCGCGCGCATCCTGAACGACGAGCATATCGTTCCGGCGCGCATTGTGGTCACCAACCAGCCGGGTGCCGGCGGCGCGCTCGGCATCGCCGAGATGGTGCAGCGCGAGGGCGATCCCTACAGCCTGCTCGGCATCGCCATCCACATCCATGTGACGCCGCTGACGCTGGGCACGCAGTACACCTACAAGGACGTCACGCCGATCGCCAAACTGTACTCCGAGTACGATATGATGGTGGTGCGGCAGGAATCACCCTTCAAGACCTTGAAGGATGTCGCCGATGCCCTGAAGAAGGATCCGGGCAGCCTCAAGATCGGTGGTGCCTCGCTCGGCAGCGGCGATCATCTGTCGATCTCGCGCTTCGCCCAGACGCTCGGCATCGATCCGGCCAAGCTCACCTATATCTCCTATTCGGGCGGCGAGGCGAACGCGGCGATCCTCGGCGGCCATGTCGATATCGGCCTCGGCGGCCTCGATCTCATGGACATCGTGCAGAGTGGCAAGATGCGCGCGCTGGCTGTGACGTCGCCGAAGCGGCTCAGCGGCGCCTTCAAGGACGTGCCGACCTATGTCGAGCAGGGCTATGACGTCATCAACGAGAATTGGCGCGGCATCTTCGCCCCTCCCGGCGTTCCTCCGGCCGAGGTGAAGTATTGGCAGGACGCCATCGTCAAGATGTCCAAGACCGAAGCCTGGAAGAAGGAACTGGAGGCCCACCAATGGTTCTCCACCGTCGAGACCGACACCTTCGCCCCGGACCTGGCCAAGGAAAATGAGATGTACCGCAATCTTCTCCAGCAGCTGAACCTGGTGAAGAAGTCATGAGCAAGCTCTCTTTCCTGAATGGGAAGAGAGACGGCGCAGCAATGGTCGAGCTCGGCTTTACATTGCTGCTGCCGGTCTTCTCCGCCCTCTATATCTGGCAGGCGAACAAGCTGCCGGATCCGCCCGGCGGCAATATCCTGATCGGCCCGCGCACCTTCCCGATGCTGATCGGCGAGCTGATGCTCATCACTTCGCTCGTTCTGGTCTGGCAGGCGCTCCGGCCGCCGACGCCCGACGTGCCGGTCGAACTCGACCTGATCGCCGAGGCGACCTATGAGCCCGAGGACGCCTCGATCCGCGACTGGACCGGCGTTTCGGTCGTGCTCGGCGCGATGCTGTTCCTTGGGGCGACGCTGCGCCCGCTCGGCTTCGTGCTGTCGATCACGCTGATGCTGTTCGGCCTTTCGACCTTCTTCGCGCCGCGCAGCTGGTTGCTCAACCTCATCGTCGCGGTCTGCTTCGGGGTCGGCTCCTATCTGGTGTTCACCGAAATCCTCATGATCCCGTTGCCCAACGGCATCCTGCGTTCCGTCTTCTGATCGGGAATTGCCGCTATGGACAGCTTCTCAGGCATTCTCGGCGGCTTCGCCGTCGCTCTGCAACCGGAATATCTCGGGCTGGCCCTGCTCGGTGCGCTGCTCGGCACCGCGATCGGCGTGCTGCCGGGAATGGGTGCTTCGCTCACCATCTCGCTGCTGCTGCCCTTCACCTTCAAGCTGGTCGATCCGGTCGGCGCCCTCA
The DNA here is from genome assembly GCF_012971745.1 of Starkeya sp. ORNL1. Taxonomy (NCBI): domain Bacteria; kingdom Pseudomonadati; phylum Pseudomonadota; class Alphaproteobacteria; order Hyphomicrobiales; family Xanthobacteraceae; genus Starkeya; species Starkeya sp. ORNL1. Next base: position 3,305,602 of record NZ_CP048834.1, on the reverse strand, counting down.
TCCTGTTCGGCGGCATCTTCTATGGCGCGCAGTATGGCGGCTCCACCACCAGCATCCTCATCAACACGCCGGGCGAGAGTTCATCCGTCGTCACCGCGATCGACGGCTATCGCATGGCGCGCAAGGGCCGCGCCGGGGCGGCGCTCGCCTGCGCCGCCATCGGTTCCTTCTATGCCGGAACCATCGCCACCTTCCTGATGATGGTGCTGGCGCAGCCGCTGGTGAACATCGCGCTGGACTTCGGCCCGTCGGAATATTTCGCCATCATGGTGCTGTCGCTGGGCTCGGTCACCGCACTCGGCAGCGGCCACCCGATGAAAGCGGCGTTCTCGACGCTGCTCGGCCTGATGATGGCCACCATCGGCATCGATGCCACCAGCGGGCAATTGCGCTTCACCTTCGGCGAGCCATCGCTGTTCGACGGCATCGATGTCGTGGTCTGCGCCATCGGCCTGTTCGCCATCAGCGAGGTGATCTTCTCGCTCGGCAATCTGCGCAGGCAGGAACCCTCCGGCCTGATGGAGACCGGCAAGCTGTTCATGACCAGGGAAGAATGGCGCCGCTCATTCTGGCCGTGGACCCGCGGCACGGTGATCGGCTTCATCATCGGCGTCCTGCCCGGCGTCGGCGCTACCATCGCTTCCTTCATGTCCTATGGCATCGAGCGGAAGGTCTCGAAGCACCCCGAGGAATTCGGCAAGGGCGCGATCGAAGGCGTTGCCGGTCCCGAGGCGGCCAACAACGCCTCGGCGGGCGGCGCGCTCGTGCCGCTGCTTACCCTCGGCATCCCGGGTTCGGCGACCGCCGCCGTCATGCTCTCCGCGCTGCAGGGTTACGGCATCGTGACGGGGCCGCTGCTGCTGGACAAGCATCCGGAGATCGTCTGGGGCCTGATCGCCAGCCTCTATATCGGCAATGTCATGCTGCTGGTCCTGAACCTTCCGCTGGTCGGCATGTGGGTCAAGCTCTTGAAGGTTCCGGAGACCATCCTCTATCCGATCATCATCGCCATCAGCACGATCGGCGCCTACAGCCTCAGCCGCAACGTGATGGACGTGTACATCATGTTCGGCATCGGCATCGTCGGCGCCATCCTGCGTGCCTATGCCTTCCCGCTTGCCCCGATTGTCCTCGGCCTTGTGCTGGGTGGCCAATTGGAGACCGAGTTCCGCCGGGCGCTGATCGGCTCGCGAGGCGACTGGTGGGTGTTCGTGGATCGCCCGCTGGCCGCATCGATCCTGCTTTGCGCGGTCGCCGTCGTGCTGCTGCCGGTGGTGACGCGCTTGCGCGCCTTCTGGCGCGCCCGGAGGGCGGCGCTGACCTAGCCAGGAGGACACCCGCCGTTGACGATCTGCCGGATGGTGATGATGACGAACTCGGCCGGCTTCAGCGGGGCGAATCCGACGACGATGTTCATTGCCCCGCGATCGATGTCGTCCTGCGTCGTCGTCTCGGCATCGCATTTGACGAAATAGGCGTCGCGCGGGGTTGCCCCCTGGAAGGCGCCTTGCCCGAACAGGTTGTGCATGAACGCACTGACGCTCAGGCGGATCTGCGCCCAGAGCGGTTCGTCGTTCGGGGAGAACACCGCCCACCGTGTGCCGCGCACCAGGCTCTCCTCGATGAACAGAGCAAGCCGTCGCACCGGAATGTATTTGTACTCGTCGGCGAACTGGTCCGCGCCGCGCAACGTGCGCGCGCCCCACACCACGTAGCCGACAGCAGGGAAACCGCGCAGGCAATTCACGCCGATCGGGTTCAGCAGCCCGTTCTCCGCGTCGGTGAGCTTTACAGTCAGGGCGTCGGCGCCCGAGAGCGTCGCCTCTAGCCCGGACGCGGCCTTCCACACACCGCGCGCGGCATCGGTGCGCGCCATGATGCCGGCGATCATGCCCGAGGGCGTGGACGTCGCAATCTGGCCGCCGTTCAACGGATCGCGCCGGCCGTAGCGCGGAAAGAACAGCGCGGCATGCGATGCGTGAGCGGGTGGTATGATGGGACTGGCCCGCTGCGCCTCGATCACGGTCCGCACGGCGATGTCCGGCCTGTCGTCCCATTCGGCGGGCGGGTCGATCAGCACGAAAGCGCGGCGTTCGGCGCAGAACTCGGCGGCCTGCTCCCACACCGCAGGCTCGATGGTGCCGCCGTTCGTATCGGGCGGGATGACCAGCACATTGAAGATGTCGGTCTTGAGCAAGGCGTGGAGGCCGCTTTTCTCGTCCGCGTCGCCGATCATGTCAGCGGTGGTCAGGCCGTCGCCATCATTGCCGCCCGTGCCGTTGCCGGCGGCGTTCTCGGCGGGCCGGGTATCGGGCAATTGCGGCGACCCGCCACTCTGCGCCACGCGGACGAGGCTTGATTCAGCTTCGAGCACGCGGTCGAGACGGCGGACGCCGCCATCGGTGTTCACCGTGACATTGGAGAACACCTCGCGCTGATTGGTCGAGCCGTCGACGACGGTCAGGTCGAACAGGTCGGTGGCGACGAGACCATGCTGGACGGCGATGTCCTCCACCGCCTGCGCGTCGGCCGGGTAGGTGACCACGGCGCTGAGCCCGTTGCCCCACTCGCCCGGATCGGTCGCGACCAATGACAGATTGCCGACCGCGAGCATTGCGACGCCATCATCATTGGCGTCCCGCGGCCGAAACAGACGAACGATGATCGCTTGTGAGCCGCCATTGGCGAAGAAGTCCTCGACGGCGTAGGACGCCGGGCTCGGTGCCCACAGCCCGCCGAAGCGCCGCGCGAACTCGCCGAAATTCGGGGCGCTGGCCGGCTCATCGATGGGACCACGCCGAAACCGCCCGAGAATCGCCGTGACCGAGGTGGGAACGCCCTGGATGCTACGAACGCCGCTCGCAGTCTCGCTGATATAGACGCCGGGATAGCTTGGCCGAACCGGCATGCGCCTCTCCTTGCCGCCGCTGCCTTGGTCTTTGCCGTGCGATTTAGAAATGCACTAAGCTAGGCGGAAGGCTAGCCTACCCACGGACAGCTGTCGGCATGGAACCATCGCTCGGCAGAGATTCAAGTCGGACCAACAGAGGGTGTTGAATGGCCCAGCCGTCTCCATCGCCACCGCGTCCCGCGCTCGGATCGCTGGCACTCATCGCGGTCATCGTCGCCGCCGGTGCCGGTGCCTTCGCCTTTACGGCGGGATGGCTCTCGCCCGATCGCATCACGCCGACCAAGCTGGTCGATGCGCTGGCTCCGCCCACGGGGCCGGCTCTCGGCCATCGGCGCAATCATGCCAAGGGCATCTGCTTCACCGGGGTATTCGAAGCCAACGGCAACGGCACCCAGCTCTCGCGAGCGCAGGTTTTCGCAACCGGCCAGTATCCGGTGCTCGGCCGCTTCAATCTCGGCACGCCGGATCCGAACGCGCCGGATGCGACGGTCCGGGTGCGGGGCATGGGCCTCCAGCTCTCGACCCCGGGCGGCGAAGTGTGGCGCACCGCCATGATCGATCTTCCATTCTTCCCGGTGGCAACGCCGGAGGCGTTCTATGAGCTGCTGCGGAACTCGCACAGCAAGGATCCGGAGGCGATGAAGAATTTCGCCGCCGCGCATCCGGAGTTTGTCGCCTTCGGCGATTGGGCCAAGAGCGCGCCCTGGACCGCCAGCTACGCGGAAGACGCCTTCCACAGCCTCAATAGCTTCATCTTCACCGACACGTCCGGCGGCGAGCACGCGGTGCGCTGGTCGCTGCTGCCGCAGGCGCAGGTCACCTCGATCACCGAGGCCGATCTCGCCAAGCTCGGCCCCAACCATCTCGAACAGGACATCACCGACCGGGTCGCCAAGGCGCCGCAGCGCTGGACCCTGTTGGTGACGCTCGCCAATCCGGGCGATCCGACGGCCGACCCCAGCAAGGCCTGGCCGGAGGGACGGCGTACCGTCGAGGTGGGCACGCTGGTCGTGCAGAAGATCGAAGCGGAAAGCGACGGCCCGTGCCGTGACATCAATTTCGATCCGACGATCCTGCCCAGCGGCATAAAGGTGTCGGACGATCCGTTCCCGGCGGCGCGCTCGTCAGCTTACGCAAAATCGTACGATCTGCGCACCTCCGAGGCCAAGTACTATCCCTATCAGCCGCAAACCGCGACGGGTGCCCAGCCATGAGCAGCAGTGGCAAGCGATTCACCGTTCTTCAGCGTTCGCTGCACTGGCTGATGGCTGCCTGTATTCTGGCGATGCTGTTCATCGGCGTCGGCATGGTGTCCACCATCATGCCGAAATACGTCCCCCTGCTGGCGACCCACAAGACGCTGGGCATCACCATCCTGGTGCTCGCGCTGATCCGCCTCGCCGTCCGCGCCCGCTATGGCGCGCCGGCCTTGCCGGCGGATCTGCCGGAGCCGATGCGGCTCGCGGCGCATCTGTCCCATTACGCGCTCTACGCGCTGATGATCGGCATGCCGCTGATCGGCTGGGCGATGATGTCGGCCGGCGCCTATCCGGTCGTGCTGTACGGCGGCATACGCCTGCCTGCCATCCTCCCGCAGAGCGACGAGCTGCATGCACTGCTCTGGAGTGCGCACTTCTATCTGGCGTTCGCCTTCTTCGCGCTGGTGCTGCTGCACCTCGCCGCCGCACTGTTCCACGCATTGGTTCGGCGGGACGGCGTCTTCGAGAGCATGGCACCGGTGCCATCCCGCGACGACGCCGCTCCCGCCGAGTGAGGCTTAGCCGGCCGCGACCACCCCGCTTGCAGGGGCGGGCGCGGCGTCGGTCACCACCAGCGCCTCGACCGCCCCGGCGCCATCGCCTGCAAGGGCACGGCGCAGCTGATGCATATCGAGTTCGCCCTCCCAGCGCGCCACGACGATCGTCGCCACCGCATTGCCGACGAAGTTGGTCAGCGCCCGGCACTCGGACATGAAGCGGTCAATGCCGAGGATCAATGCCATGCCGGCCACCGGCACCGAGGGCACCACCGATAGCGTCGCTGCGAGCGTGATGAAGCCGGCTCCGGTGATGCCGGCGGCGCCCTTCGAGCTCAGCATGGCGACGAGCAGCAGCAGCACCTGGTCCCAGAGGCTGAGCTCGATGCCGGTCGCCTGCGCGATGAACAGCGCGGCGAGCGTCATATAGATGTTGGTACCGTCGAGATTGAAGGAATAGCCGGTGGGGATGACGAGGCCGACGACCGACTTGCGGCAGCCGGCACGCTCCATCTTCTCCATCAGGCTCGGCAGCGCCGCTTCCGAGGAGGAAGTGCCGAGCACCAGCAGCAGCTCCTCCTTGATGTAGCGGATCAAGGCGAGGATGGAGAAGCCGTTGTAGCGGGCCACCGCGCCGAGCACGACGAACACGAAGAGCAGGCTGGTGATGTAGAAGGTGCCGACCAGCATGGCGAGGTTGGCGACCGAACCGATGCCGTATTTGCCGATGGTGAAGGCCATGGCGCCGAAGGCGCCGATCGGGGCGGCCTTCATCAATATGGCGACGAGGCGGAACATCGCCTGCGACAGCGAGCCGAGCACCTCCATCACCGGGTGGCCGCGCTCGCCGATGCTCGCCAGCGCAATGCCGAACAGCACCGCGAAGAACAGCACCTGCAGGATGTCGCCGGAGGCCAGCGCGCTCACCGGCGTGGTCGGGATGATGTTGGTGAGGAAGCCGACAATGGTCTGCTCATGCGCCTTGACCGCATAGTCGGCGACCGCCTTGGCATCGAGCGAGGCCGGATCGATGTTGAGGCCGGCGCCGGGGCGGATGACGTTGCCGACAATGAGGCCGATGACGAGCGCCAGCGTCGAGAAAGTAATGAAATAGAGCATCGCCTTGCCGGCGACGCGCCCGACCTTGCCGAGATCGCGCATGCCGGCGATGCCGGTGACGACGGTGAGGAAGATCACCGGCGCGATGATCATCTTCACGAGCTTGATGAAGGCATCGCCCAGCGGCTTCATGTCGGTGCCGAGCGAGGGATAATAGTGGCCAAGCAGGATGCCCGCCGCGATGGCGACGAGGACCTGGACATAGAGGTGCTGGTAGAATTTCCGGGGCGTGGCCGGAACCGTCGCGGGAATCGCGTGGGCCATGGTGTCTTCCTCCTTGGAGCCGCCGGCGCCTCTTTGCTCGAGCGTCGTTGGGAACCGGAACATGTCGGGATCTGGCGCAAGGCGCGCCGCAGTGATCCCTCTTGCGCAAGGCGCATGCCAAACATGCCGATTTGTCGGGCGAAGAATAAGATTATGATTTTACTGTATTATTTCTAGCATTACCTACCGGCCTCTCGACATTCTGTGTGGAATTCCGCACAGTCGTCGCGGGTCGCGTGCGGAGAACCGCACGCCTGTTCCGGCGGAGAGGCGGATTGCCATGTCCGATACAAGCCACGGAAGGCGGGCGTTGCGCCTCGGCGCCGCGCTGCTCATCAGCTTCGGCCTGCTCCTCGCGCTTGACGCGCTCGCTCGCTTCGGCGCCGAGCGCTGGGCGCTCGGGCAGGTGCGCTCCGGAGCAGAGGCTGCGGCCGAATTCCGTGCGGCGATGCTGCGCAGCGAGATCGAGAAGCAGCGCACGCTCCCCGTCGTGCTGGCGCAGGACCCCGACGTGCGCGCGGTGCTGGAGGCGCGCGACCCGGCTCGGATCGCCGCACTCAATGCCAAGCTCGAGACGCTCGCCGCCGGCACCCGCGCCGGCGTGATCTATCTTCTCGACACCAAGGGCATCACCCTCGCCGCCAGCAATTACCGTTCGCCCGCGAGTTTCGTTGGCAGCGACTATTCATTCCGGCCATACTTCGCCAGCGCCATGTCGGAAGGCACCGCCGAGCATTTCGCGCTCGGTACGGTGAGCCACCAGCCCGGCCTCTACATCACGCGGCGCCTCGACGGCGCGGACGGCCCGCTCGGCGTGCTCGTGGTGAAGGCGGAATTCGGCGCGGTGGAGACGGACTGGCGGCGCGCCAGCGACCCGACCTTCGTGACCGATCCGCGCGATATCGTGCTGGTGACCAGCGTGCCGGACTGGCGCTTCCACGCCACGACGCCGATCCCAGACGCACAGCGTGACGCGATCCGCGCCAGCCTGCAGTTCGGCGACGCCGCGCTCGACCTGCTGCCGTTGCGTCGGGCGCGCAGCGATGATGCAGAGGTAAGCTGGCCGGGAGCGCCCGGCGGCTCGGCCTTCGTCGAGGCCACCGTCGATGTTCCCACCACATCATGGCGGCTCCACGTGCTGGCGCCGCTCGCAGGCACGGTGCAACTCGCCGCCCTCGCCGCCCGCTCGCTCGCACTGCTCGCCGGCATTATCGCCCTCGGTGCCGCGGCGTTCTTCCTCGCCCGCCGTCGCCGCCTCGCGCAGGAGCGGCGACAACAGGCCGAGATGCGCCGCGAGCTCGAAGCGCGCGTCACCGCCCGCACTGCTGAACTCAGCGACGCCAATGATCGGCTGCGCGCCGAGATGGAGGAGCGCCGCCGGGCGGAAGCCACGGCGCGGGAGATGCAGGACGAACTGGTGCAGGCGAGCAAGCTCGCGGTGCTCGGGCAGATCGCCGCCAGCGTCGCGCACGAGGTCAACCAGCCGGTCTCCGCCATCCGCACCTTCGCCGAATCCGGGAGCATATTGCTGGGCCATGGACAGACCGAGACCGCCCGGGACAATTTCGCGACCATCGCATCACTGACCGACCGTATCGGCGCCATCACTGGCGAATTGCGGGCCTTCGCCCGCAAGAGTCCCGGCCAGGTCGGGCCGGTGCCGCTGCGCGCGGCGATCGAAGGCGCGCTGCTCCTGATCGGTCATCGCCTGCGCCAGAACGCGGTCGAGCTCGTGCTGGACCTCCCGGCGGAAGAGGTGACGGTTGCGGCAGAGCGCTGGCGTCTGGAGCAGGTCTTCGTCAATCTGCTGCAGAACGCCGTCGAGGCGCTGGCGGGGCGGGCGGATGGCTGCATTCGCATCACCGCGCGGGCGGAGGACGGCCAGGTTGTCGTGCGCATCGCCGACAATGGCCCGGGGCTCGCCCCCAAGATCCTCGACAGCCTGTTCCTGCCCTTCACCACCACGAAGCCGGAAGGGCTCGGCCTCGGCCTCGTCATCTCGCACGACATCGTCGCCGAGTTTGGCGGCCGCCTCCGCGCCAGGAACGAAGATGGCGCGGTCTTTACCCTCACCTTGCCGAGGCTCGACTGATGGACGTCGCCTTCATCGACGATGACGAGGCGCTGCGCGCGGCCAACGTGCAGGCGCTGATGCTGGCCGGCTTCACCGTCGCGTCCTACCCGTCCGCCATGGCCGCGCTGGACGATCTCGATGCGGATTTCCCAGGGATCGTGGTCAGCGACGTGCGCATGCCGCGGATCGACGGCCTCGAACTGTTCCGCCGGCTGAGGCGGCTGGATGCCGAGCTGCCTGTAATCCTGATCACCGGCCATGGCGACATCTCCATGGCGGTCGAAGCGATGCGCGAAGGCGCCTACGACTTCATACCCAAGCCCTACGCGCTCGACCGGCTGCTCGTGGCGGTCCGCCATGCGCTCGACAAGAGGCGCCTCGTCCTCGAGAACCGCGCGCTCCGCCGCAAGGCGGAGGCTGCGACCCTCGATCTGCCGCTGCTCGGCCATGCGCCGGAGATGGAGCGGCTGCGCCAGCGGGTGCGGCAGATCGCCGACGCCGACATCGACGTGCTGGTGGAAGGCGAGACCGGCAGCGGCAAGGAGGTGGTGGCGCAGACGCTGCACCGCTGGAGCCCGCGCGGCACCCGCCCCTTCGTCGCGGTGAATTGCGGGGCGCTGCCGGAGAACGTCATCGAGAGCGAATTGTTCGGCCATGAGGCAGGCGCCTTCACCGGGGCGCTCAAGAAGCGGATCGGCCGTGTCGAGCACGCCAGCGGCGGCACTCTGTTTCTCGACGAGATCGAGGCGATGTCGCCGGCGCTCCAGGTGAAGATGCTGCGCGTGCTCGAAGCGCGGGAAATCATGCCGCTCGGCACCAACGAGGTTCGCCGCGTCGACATCCGCGTGGTGGCGGCCTCGAAGGTCGATCTGCAGGATCTGGTCCGGCGCGGCGGCTTCCGCGAGGATCTCTATTACCGCCTGCACGTCGCCTTCATTCGCATCCCGCCGCTGCGCGAGCGGCGCGAGGATGTCGCGCTGCTGTTCGGCCACTTCCTCGCCCGTGCCGCCAAGCGCTTCCGCCGCGAACCGCCGCTGATCGAGGAGGCGATGCGCCGGCATCTCGACACGCATGAGTGGCCGGGAAATGTGCGCGAGCTCGCCCACTATGCCGAGCGCGTCGCCCTCGGCCTCACGCCCGAGAACGGCCCGGCGGCACCCCCCGGCGGGTCGAGCCTGCCGGAGCGGGTCGATGCCTTCGAGGCTGCGCAGATCAGGGAAACGCTCGCCGCCTGCCGCGGCGACATCCAGGCGACGCTGCGCGCGCTCGGCATCCCGCGCAAGACGCTCTACGACAAGCTGCGGCGCCACGGCATCGACCAGGCACGCTTCCGCGCGTCAGGCCCGAGCTGACAGGATCAGCCGACGAGATCGGCTCGATAGGTCTCGACGAAGCTGGTGAGCGCGCGGCCCTCGGTGAACAGCGGGTGGGCGACGACGCGGTCGAGGAAGGCGAGGTTGCAGACGAACTCGCCGACGCCGGTGGCCGCGATCGCGCGCCGTGCCCGCTCGATCGCCTCGCTGCGGGTTTCGCCATGGACGATCAGCTTGGCGATCATCGGGTCGAAATGCGGGGTGATGCGGTCGCCCTCGCGCACACCGGTATCGACGCGCAGGCCCTCCATCTCGGGAAAGGAGAGCGTCGCCAGCAGGCCCGGCGAGGGCAGGAACATGCGCGCCGGGTTCTCCGCATAGAGCCGGAGCTCGATGGCATGGCCGCGCTGCGAAATGCCGGATTGCGGCAGGTCGGCGCTGGCGAGCTCGCCGGCGGCAAGGCGCAGCTGGAGCGCAACCAGATCTGCGCCCGTCACCGCCTCGGTCACCGGGTGCTCGACCTGGATGCGGGTGTTCATTTCGAGGAAATAGAAGTGCTCGGTGTCGGCATCGACCACGAACTCGACGGTGCCGGCGCCGCGATAGGCGGCCGACTTCGCCAGCGCCACCGCCGCTCCCGTCATCGCCGCCCGGGTTGCCGGAGAGATGCCGGGGGAGGGGCTCTCCTCGATGATCTTCTGGAAGCGGCGCTGCACCGAGCATTCGCGCTCGAAGAAGTGCACCGCCTCGCTATTCCCGAAGCCGAACACCTGCACCTCGACGTGACGGGCGTTGCGGATATAGCGCTCCAGGAAGATGGCGCCGTCGCCGAACGAGCGCTGCGCCATGCCCTGCGTCGCCTCCGCCACCGCGCGCAGCCCGTCGGGCGCATCGACGACGCGCATGCCGATGCCGCCGCCGCCGCCGGACGCCTTGACCAGCAGCGGGAATCCGACCGCCTCGCCCGCGGCTTCCAGCCCGTCGAGCGCGCCCGGCTCGAAGCGTTGGCTGCCCGGCAGCACCGGCACGCCGGCACTCTCGGCAATGGCGCGTGCCCGCGCCTTGTCGCCCATCGCGGCGATGCTCTCGGGCCGCGGGCCGACGAAGATCAGCCCGGCGGCCTCCACCGCACGAGCGAATTCGGCATTCTCCGACAGGAAGCCGTAGCCGGGGTGAACGGCGTCGGCGCCCCGCGCCTTCGCCGCGGCGATGATGGCACCCGCATCGAGATAGCTGGCGACGGGCTTTGCCGCCTCGATGGCGACCGCCTCGTCGGCCATGCTGACATGCATCGCATCCGCCTCGATGGGCGGGTGGATGGCGACGGTGGCGAGACCGAGACTGCGGCACGCGCGTATGATGCGGCAGGCGATCTCGCCCCGGTTCGCGATGAGCACCTTCTTCATGCCGATTTCCAACTGTGAGGTGGGTGCGAAACGGCGGTAAATCGCCATGGCGTTCGCTGAAACATGATATATGATGCACGATGAAATCGGGCAAGACAAGGCGCCGTTGCTGGGTTTGGTGCGGTGAGATCGTTGGCTAAGGAGGCTCCGCCATGGGAAATGTGACGATCAATTGCGACATGGGCGAAGCCTTCGGCATCTATCGCTTCGGCGATGACGAGACCTGCATGCCCTTCGTCACCCACGCCAATATCGCCTGCGGCTTCCATGCCTCCGACCCCTCGGTGATGTGGCGCACCGTGCGCGCGGCAAAGAAGCACGGCCTGAAGATCGGCTCGCATCCCGGCCTTCCGGATCGCGAGGGCTTCGGCCGCCGCGAGATGAAGCTGACGCGGGACGAGGTGGCGGCGCTGGTGCTCTACCAGACCGGCGCGCTGCAGGCCTTCGCGGGCGCTGAGGGCGTGGCGCTCTCCCATATCAAGCCGCATGGCGCGCTGTTCGGCATGGCGCAGCGCCAGGAGCCGGTGGCGGATGGCATCGCCGATGCCGCGCTCACCCTCGGCCTGCCGGTGATCGCCTATTCGGACTGCGCGATGTCGGAGGTGTTCACCCGGCGCGGCGTCCCGTTCTCCTGCGAGTTCTATGCCGACCTCGACTATGACGATGACGGCCGCCAGCTCATCACCAAGGAGCATCACGCCGTCGCGCCGGATGAAGTGGCGATCAAGGTGCTGCGCGCCGTGACCGAGGGGCTGACTTCCTCGCTCAACGGCAAGGATGTGCGGGTGGTTGCCGATTCCATCTGCGTGCATTCCGACACCCCCGGCGCCATGGAGGTCGCGAAAGCCGTCCATGGCGCGCTCCGCCATTTGCTCTGAGCGCGTTCCCGATGCGTATCTCGGCCGGCGCTGATGTCGGTCCCACCCTTGCCCGTTCGCTGGAGCCGGCGCTGCGCGCGCTGCGAGCCTGCGCCGGCGCACAGGGCGGCGCCTGCCTCTATGAGCAGGACGGAGCGGTGTCGCAGGCGTCAAGCGCGCTCGATATCGTCCGCCAGGTCGCCGGCGCGCGGCATGCGGAAGGCGCCGCGGCGCTGATCCTGCGTGAGACGCTGTTCGATGCCGACCGCGATCTCGGCGACGGCGGCGCCCGGCTCGCCTTGCTGCTCGGCGCCCTGTTCCGCGAAGGCGTGAGGCTGGTCGCCGCGGGCGTGCCCGCGCCGGCACTCGCCGACGCGCTGCTGGCGCTCGGCGCCACGTTCGATCTGGTGCTGGCGGAGAGCGCTGTTCCCTGCGCCGACGAGCCCACGCTGGCAAAGCTAGCGCACGCCTGTGGTGCCGCACCGGAGCTTGCCGCCGATCTGGCGCGGCTGGTTCTTTCGGTCGGCGCTGAGGGCCATGCCGAGATCGTCACCGGCCGCGAGCGCGGCGGGCGTATCGAACTCGGCATCGGCTTTATCTTCGAGGCGCAGGCGGTGGCCGAGATCTTCGCCAGCGCCGCCTTCGATCCGGTGCATTTGCTGGTGGCCGACGAGATCATCGACGATTTCGGCCCGCTGGTGCCGCTGCTGGAAGGTTTCGCCACCCGCGGCAAGTCATTGCTCGTCATCGCGCGCGACGTCACCGGCACCGCCTTGCAGACGCTGATCGCGAACCGTCGCGACAATGGCCTGCGCACCGCCGCGCTCAAGCCGGCGGCGGTGTCGCAGCAGGCCGCGGACGCGCTGGAAGACCTCGCCATCGCCACCGGCGCCACGCTGGTGGCGGACCGCTTCGGCACCAGCCTCAAGGCACTGCGCCCCGGCATGCTGGGCCGCGCCGCGCGCTTCGGCTTCAGCCAGGGCCGCATGCTGCTGGAAGCGCCGGAGGGCGATGCCGCCGCGGTCGAGAGCCGCAGGCGCGTGCTGCTCGCCGAGGCGGAACGGCAGAAGTATCTCTCGCTCGACCGGGAGCGGCTGGAGCGCCGCGCCGCGCGTCTCAGCGGCCGCTGGGGCCGCCTGCACATCCATGAGGCCACCGGCCGCGAGACCGACGCCGCTCTCGCCCGGGCCAGGCGCGCGCTCGCCTCGATGCGCATGGCGCTGGAAGGCGGCGGCGCGCCCGGCGGCGGCATTGCCTTTGTGCGCGCCTTCGACCGGCTGCCGATGCTAGCCGGTGTGAGGGGGTTGGACCCGGAGACGGCCGCGCGGCGCTGCCTGGCCGTGGCGCTGGCCGAGCTGGTCCGCGGGCTCGATGCCGGTCGATCCAACGAGCCGGCGTCGCGCCTGTCGATCGCCGATGGCGCCAGTCTGGCTGAGCGGCTCGGCATGGCGCATGATGCGCCGGCCGCGGTGCTCGATCCCGTGCCGCTGCTGCGCCAGGTGAGCCGCCGCGCCATCTCAGGGGCCGCGACCATGCTGCGGATTGACGCGATTATAGGCAGCTGAGTGCAGTGCTTCTGTGCAGGCCAGACGCTTGGCACCATCAGGCTTTTGATGATATATCATATAGCACCCTAGGAGCCCGAAGAGATGAATGCGAACGGCCGGGTGCCCATGCTGGAGATCGTCAGCCTGCGCCATCAATATGGCGCGGTGGTCGCCGTCGACGACGTGTCGCTGGCGGTCGCGGCGGGCGAATTCCTGACCATTCTCGGTGAGAGCGGCTCCGGCAAGACCACCATATTGCGCGTCATCGCCGGGCTGGAGCGGCCGACCTCGGTGGCCCGCCTCGCCATTGCCGGCGAGGACGTGCGCGAGTTGCCCGCCGCCAAGCGCAACTGCACGACGGTGTTCCAGAACTACGCGCTGTTCCCGCATATGTCGGTGGGCGAGAACGTCGCCTATGGCTTGAGCGTGCGCGGCGTGCCGGCGGCGCAGGCCCGCGAGGAGGCGATGAAGGCGCTGGAGATCGTGCGGCTGTCCGGTATGGCCGACCGCCGCATCGCCCAGCTTTCCGGCGGCCAGAAGCAGCGCGCGGCGCTGGCGCGCTGCCTCGTCACCCGTCCCGCCATAATGCTGCTCGACGAGCCGCTCGGCGCGCTCGACGAGCGGCTGCGGCTCGACATGCAGACCGAGTTGGTGGAACTGCGCCGGCGGCTCGGCATGACCTTCATCTACATCACTCACAGCCAGGAAGAGGCGCTCACCATGAGCGACCGCATCGTGCTGATGAGCCGCGGGCGCATCGCCCAGAGCGGCACGCCGGTCGAACTGTTCGACCGGCCGGTGAGCCGCTTCGCCGCCGCCTTCATGGGTTTCGAGAACATCTTGCCGGGCGCGGTGGCCGAGATCCGCGACGGCACCGTCGCCGTTGATCTGGAGGGCGCCGGCCGCGTCACCGGGGTTTGGACCGGAGCGGGTGCGCCCGCGCTCGGCCAGCCGGCGAGCATCGCGCTACGCGCCGAGCGCGCTGCGCTGGCGGCCTCGCCGGAGGTGGCCGCGCCCGGGCTGAACGTGCTGCCCGGCCGGCAGGTGGAGCGGCTCTATCGCGGCAAATATGTCGACCAGACGCTGGAATCCGGAGCCGGGCGGCTGAAGGTACGCACTTTCGACCGCGAGACGCTGGGCGAACCCGGCGCCGTGGTCTGGAAGCCGGAAGATTGCGTGGTTCTGGCCGCCTGAGGCCGGACGCGAGGAGGGGAAAATGAAAGATAAATTCTCGACGACGTCGCAGTTCGAATTGTCCCGCCGTGACTTGATGAAGAACATCGCGCTGGCCGGGACCGCCGCCGCGGTGCTGCCGGCCATCGGCGTCGGGCCTGCCTATGCCGCCGATCCGGTGGTGCATGGCTATGGCGTCACCACGGCGCAGCTCAAGGACTGGTCGGTCATGACCAAGTCCATCGGCGTGCAGATGGATTTCACCGGCACCAATAATTCGGTCGGCGTCTTCCTGCGCGACGTCGTCGCCTCCCAGCTCGGCGACAAGGTCGACATCTACATCTTCGAGTCCGGCACCGAGGACATTCTCGGGCCGCAGGGCCTGTATCTGAAGATCGACGAGGACAATCCCGAGCTCACGCTTTGGAAGCGCACGCCCGACGAGTGGAAGCGCTCCGAGGTGGTGAAGGGCAAGGACGGCGTCCAGTACGGCGTGCCGGTGATCGGCAATGCCGACAGCTTCGGCTATTTCCCCGACAAGGTCGGCGCCAACCCCGACGGCATGGAGGAACTCTCCTGGTCGCTGATGTTCGACAGCGACAAGACCCGCGGCCGGGTCGGCTATGACCAGACCTGGACCTATTCGATCGGACCGGCGGCGCTCTATCTGATCGGCCAGGGCAAGGCCAAGGTCGCCGATGTCGCCGACATGACCGGGCCCGAAGCCAAGGTCGTCGTCGACTTTCTCATCAGCCGCAAGAAGGCCGGCCAGTTCCGCACCCTGCAATCCGCCTTCGAGGAGCAGGTTCAGCTTCTGACCAACCGCGAAGTGGTGGTGCTGAACTGCTGGGAGCCGGCGGTGCGCGAGGCCAACAAGGCGCTCGGCGACGGCACCACGCGCTACGCCTATACCAAGGAAGGCTACTTCAAGTGGGGCCACGGCGCCTACATCGCCTCGCAGGCGAAGGACCGCGGCAACCTGCCGGCGATCTACAAGGTGCTGAACTATTTCCTCGGCGGCGAGTATCGCGCGCTGCAGGCCCGTGATCGCGGCTATGCCGGCCCGAACATGGATCTCGGTGTCGAATACGCCACCAAGCAGGGCTGGCCGGAGGCCGATATCGCGGCGCTGAAGGCGACCGAGCAGAAGGTCGCCCGCAAGTTCGCCAAGCCTTTCGTCAGCACGACGACGCCGACCAATTCGAGCGCCATCGAGGAAGAGTGGCAGCGCTTCCTCAACGCGTGAGGACAACATTGCCGTCGTCCCCGGGCTTGTCCCGGGGATCCACGGTTTCAGAGGTCGTCATGGCTGGGAAAAGCTTGGCCATGACGGTGTTGAACAGCCCATTCCACCCTCATCCCCGGGTCAAGCCCGGGGATGAGGGCCAATCGGGACATACGTGTCGGACTCTGAAGCCCCGCGCTTCGCAATGCACCGCCTGAACGGATGACGATGACCGACGACAGCTTGCCCCTCGCACCTTCCGTATCCCGCTCGTTGCTGGCGCGGATGACGTCGGGCGGCTGGGTGATCCCGGCCTTCCTCGTGGTGTGGTTCGCGCTGGTCATCGTGCCGCTGCTCGTGCTGTTCGCCTACAGCTTCTTCGAGACCAGGAACTACGCGACGATCTATGAGCCCTCGCTCAACACCTGGATCTCGCTGCTCGAATCCGGCCGGCTCGGCGTCAGCCTGCGCACGCTGCGCATCGCGCTGACCGTGACTGTGATCGACCTCGTCATCGCCTTCCCGTTCGCGCTGTGGCTCGCCAAGGGCGGTGCCTCGAAGAGCACGCGCGCCGTGGTCATCGCGTTGCTGACCATCCCGTTCTTCCTCGACATCTCCTCGCGCACCATCATCTGGCGCGCCATCCTCGGCGAGAACGGCGCCATCAATGCGCTGCTGATGCAGATCGGCGTGATCGAGACGCCGATGAGCTGGATGCTCTACACCGAATGGTCCGTGCATTTCGGCCTGATCATCGCGTCGTTTCCGACCATGGTGCTGCCGATCTATCTCGCCATCAGCATCATCGACGACGCGCTGATCCAGGCCAGCGGCGACCTCGGCGCCTCGCCGGCGCAGACCCTGTTCCGGGTCATCGTGCCGCTCGCCATGCCCGGCATTACATTACCGCCGGCATCCTGCTCACGCTCGGCATGGTGCTGGCGGCCTGGATCGAGCCGAGCATGCTGGGCGGCGGCTTCGTCAACCTTTTGAGCAACTCCGTGGAGAGCGCCTATACGGCGCTGCGCTACCCGGTGGTGGCGGCGCTGTCGACCTTCGTGATCGTGCTGCTGGTGCTGCTGCTCGTTATCCTGCTGGCCGTGGCGCGGCGGTTCGGCGACGTGCTGTCAAGCTTCCGCGTGCTGAAGAACTGATGATGCATATTTCGACCGAGACCCGCACCTCGACCGAGACCCGGCTGAACCCCGCGGCGGATGCCCGCCCGGTCGGCGCCGCGCACCCCTGGAGCTACTGGCGCGGCTGGCCGGCGCTCGCCCGCTGGGGCGGCATCATCCTGTTGTTCCTCATCTATTTCCCGCTGGCCTGGCTCGCTCTGATGTCGGTGAGCGAGCGCCCGCTGTCGGGCATTCCGCTGCCGCTCACCACCCGGCATTACGCTGCGCTGTTCGAGGACACGCGCTGGATGAAGCCGTTCGGCGCCAGCCTCATCATCGCGCTGCTGGTCGGGCTCATCTGTGCCGTGGTGGCGACAGCGGTCGGCCGTGCCTTGCCGCACGCACGCAGCCCCGGCAAGCTTTTGCTGCTCTGCCTGCTGCCGCTGTTCGTGCCGGGCATGTCGATGGGCGCGGCGCTGTTCCTGTTCCTGCGCGCCGTGCTTGGGCTCAAGCTCGGCTTCGCCTCGATCTTTGCCGGGCACTTCGTCTGGGCCTTCCCGTTCGCGCTGCTCATCGTGCTGGTGCTGACGACGCGGTTCGACCATCGCCTGGTGGAAGCCTCGTCAGACCTCGGCGCCTCGCGCTGGCAGACCTTCTGGCGCGTCGAGTTCCCGCTGCTGCGCCCCGCCATCATCGGCGCCGGGCTGTTCGGCTTCCTGCTGTCGTTCAACGAGGTGCTGCGCACCATCTTCCTGCGCGGCACCGAGACCACCATGCCGGTCTATAACTGGACCATGGCGGCGTCCCAGCAATCGCAGGTGCCGATCATCTTCGCCCTGGCGACCATCGTGCTGGCAGTGACCCTGCCGTTGCTCGCCGGGGCGTTCTGGCTGCTCTATGCCCGCATGGACCGGGACTAGGCCGGTGCAGGGCAAGCTTCCGGCCGGGGCCGTGTCAGGCCGAGGCGGCGGCCTTCTCGCCCTCGATCAGGCGCGGGATGAGATGGTCGCCCGCCACCGTGATGTCGGTGGCAAGATGGCGGCGCACCGCGGCTGCGTCGCCATCCCTCATGGCGGCGATGATATGCCGGTGCTGCTCATTGGCCACCGCGACGAAGCCGGCATCCTCGGTCAGCTCGTTGAAGAACGGGCCGACCTGCGTCCACATGTTCTGGATCAGCTGGAACAACACCGGGGCGCCGGCCCGCTCATAGATCGCGAAGTGGAACTTGTTGTTGAGCGCCTGATACTCGGCGCCGGCTTCTTCCTGGATGGTGCGGTCCATGGCGTCGATCATCGCCTGCAGCCGGGTGATGTGGCTGGCGCGGATATTCGGCGTCGCCAGTTCGCCGGCGAGGCCTTCGAGCTCGCGGCGGATGCGCACCAGCTCGATGAAGCGCTCGGCCGAGAGGAACGGCACCACGATCGAGCGATTCGGCAGCAGTTCGAGGTTCCGCTCGGCGACCAGGCGCTGCAGCGCCTCGCGCACCGGCGTGGTGGAGATGCCGTAGGTGTCGGCGAGGCTGCGGATCACAAGGGTCTGGCCGGAACGGAAGGCACCGGAAATCAAGCCCTTCTTGATCTGCTCATAGGCGCGATCGTTCAGCGTGCGGTATTCGATCTTCGCCATTCCCGGTCCCCGTTCCCCGCTATCTCATATACCAAAACGGCACGGCGCGAACCACTGCGCGCCGAGGCGCCCGTTGCGGCTCCCGGCGATATATCGTATATCATTTTCACCCGGCTTTCATCACGTCCGCGGGCTATCTTCCGATGATCTATGACGCTCCGCGATTCTACCCTGGCGGCGATCGCTACATTGAAGTCGAGCTCGGCGACGAGATGGGCTTCGAGCTGAATTTCCGCGTGCACAGCCTCGCCGCGGCGATCCGGCAGGCGGGCATTTCCGGCATGGTCGAACTGATCCCGGAAATGGCCTCGCTGCAGGTCTCCTACGATCCCGATTGCATCTCCTATGACGACATGGTGCGCGAGGTGACGACGCTCGCCGCCTCGGCTGGCGGCAGCGAGGACGTCGAGCTCGACAGCCGGCTCTATTACGTCCCGGTGCTGTATTTCGACCCGTGGACCACCGCCTGCGTCGAGGATTATCGCGCCAAGATCGCCGACAAGACGCCGGATCCCGAGCTGCTCTGCGAACTGAACAATCTCGCCGGGCGCCGCGAGCTGGTGCGGCATCATTCGGGGACGGAATACTGGGTGGCCGCGCTCGGCTTCTGGCCGGGCCTGTGCTCGCTGATGCCGCTCGATCCGGCGCATAATCTGGTGGCGCCGAAATACAATCCGCCGCGCACCTGGACGCCCAAGGGCACCATCGGGCTCGGCGGCGCCATCACCTGCATCTATCCGGACCAGACGCCGGGCGGCTACCAGATCTTCGCCCGCACGCCGATGCCGATCTGGGACCGCGAGCAGAAGCTGCCGGCGTTCCGCGAAGACCTGGCGCTGTTCCGCGCCGGCGACCGGGTGCGCTTCATCCCGATCGACCGCGAGGAGTGGGACCATATCGACGCGCAGGTGACCGCCGGTACCTACCAGCACCCGGACATCGGCTATCAGCGCTTCTCGCTGCGGAAATATCGCGGCTGGCTTGCCGAGCGTGCAGCCCGTGGAGGCGCGCATGTTTGAGGTCGTCAAGCAGGGGCTGGAAACCTCGGTCCAGGAATTGCCGGGGCGCATCGGCTATTGGGAGCAGGGCTTCCCGCCCTCCGGCCCGGCGGATGCATGGTCGTTCCGCCTTGCCAACCTGCTGGTCGGCAATGACCGCGACACCGCGGCGCTCGAATGCCAGTTCATCGGCCCGACGCTGCGCTTCGGGCGCGACGGCGTGATTGCGCTCACCGGCGCCGACATGGCGGCCAAGCTCGATGATGCGCCGGTGCCGACCTGGCAGACCATTCCCGTGCGCGCCGGACAGATGCTGACGCTCGGCCCGGCCAAGGGCGGGGTGCGTGCCTACATCGCCTTTGACGGCGGCATCGACACCCCAGTCGTGCTCGGCTCGCGAGCGACCTTCCACATGGCCGGGGTCGGTGGTGTCGACGGCTATGCGCTGAAAGCCGGGCAGAGCATTCCGCTCGGCGCGCCGGCGAACGCCGCGCTCCGCCGGGTCGGCGAGGCGAGGCGCCCGGTGATCGCGGCGAACGGTCCGCGCGTGGTCGAATGCATGCTCGGCCCGAACGACGACTGGCTGGACGCACCGGGAATAGACCGCTTCTTCTCGGCGGACTGGTTAGTGCAGGCGAAGAGCAACCGCACCGGCATGCGCCTCACCGGGCCGGAGTTCACCTTCAGCGCCCGCGCCCACGACAAGCGGCCGGAGCATGGGCGCGACCCCTCCAACATCCTCGACCACGGCTATCCGCTAGGCGCCATCAACCTTGCCGGCCAGACCCCGATCATCCTGATCCAGGACGCGCCGAGCACCGGCGGCTTCATCAACCCCTTCACCGTGCCGAGCGCGGCATTGTGGAAGCTCGGCCAGACCCGGCCCGGCGAGATCATCCATTTCCGGCGCGTGGACATGAGCGAGGCGCAGGCGATGCGCCGTGCGCTCGACGCCGCCTGCACCGACGCGAGCCTCGATCCGCTCGCGTGACCGGCGGCTGGCCGCATGGCCGCCGTCCAATTCTGGGAAGTCGACATGTCGCTCCACGCCGCCCACGGCGCCAATAATCTTCTGATCACCACGGCGCCCGCCGCCGATGCCGACAATGCGGCGGCGATCGCTCGGGATCATTTCGGCATCGAGGCCGAGGTCAGCCTGCTCACCAGCGAGCGCGACAAGAATTTCCACCTCGTCGCGGCGGACGGGCAGGAATATGTGCTGAAGATCACCAATTCGGCCGAAGACCCCGTCGTCACCAATTTCCAGACCGAGGCGCTACTGCATATCGAGGCGCGCGACGCCGGCCTGCCGGTGCCGCGGGTGTGCCGCACCGTCGACGGCCGCACCGAACTGGCCTTGCCGCTGGGCGGCGAGACCCACACGGTGCGCCTGCTCACCTATCTCACCGGCGAGCCGCAATACCGCGCGCCGCCCTCCGCCCCGCAGCGCGAGGACCTCGGCCGCTGCCTCGCCCGGCTCGGCCTCGCTCTGCGCGATTTCCGCCATCCGGGGGCGACGCACGATCTGTTGTGGGACATCAGCAATGTCGGCCGGCTGCGCGACTGGCTGCCCAATATCGGCGATACCGAGCTTCGGGAACTCGCGACCGGCTTCCTCGACCGGTTCGAGGACGAGGTGCGCCCGGTACAGCAGCGCCAGCGCCGGCAGGTGGTGCACAATGACTTCAACCCGCACAATGTGCTGGTCGATCCCGCCAATCCGGTGCGGGTCACCGGCGTGCTCGATTTCGGCGATATGGTCGAGACCCCGCTGGTCAATGACGTCGCCATCGCCGCTTCCTACCAGGTCGCCGGCGCGCACTCGCTGGTGCGGGCGGCGGACTTCGTAGCCGCCTATCATTCGGTGCTGGCGTTGCACGCCGAAGAGATCGACATCCTGTTCGACCTGATCGCGATGCGCCACGTCACCACCATCACCATCACCGAGTGGCGGGCGCGGCTCTATCCGGAGAATCGCGCCTACATCATGCGCAACCATCCCCGCGCGGCGGAGGGACTGCGGGCCTTCGCCGCCATCGATCGCGACGCCGCGCGCCGCGTCTTCCGCCAAGCCTGCGGCATGGAGTGAGAGAGATGAGTGACACCGCCTTCCTGCCCGGCATGGTGAATGCCTATGTGCCCGGCGCCTCGAACGCGCTGCCCGAGCGCGAGCGCACGATGATCGAACGGCGCGAGCGCCTGCTCGGCCCGGCCTACCGGCTGTTCTACGAGGAGCCGGTGCACATCGTCCGCGGCGAGGGCGTGTGGCTCTATGATCCGGACGGTAACGCCTATCTCGACGTCTACAACAATGTCGCCTCGGTCGGGCATTGCCAGCCGGATGTGGTGGCCGCCATCACCAGGCAGGTGGCGACGCTGAACACCCATACGCGCTATCTGCACGAGCTGATCCTCGATTATGCCGAGCGCTTCCTCGCCACCTTCCCGGCGCCGCTCGGGCACGTGATGTTCACCTGCACCGGCAGCGAGGCCAACGACCTCGCCTATCGCATCGCCAAGGCGCAGACCGGCGGCACCGGCATCATCGTCACCTCGCTCGCCTATCACGGCATCACCGATGCGGTGTCGCAATTCTCGCCCTCGCTCGGCCGCCATGTGCCGATCGGCGCGCATGTGCGTGCGGTGCCGGCGCCCGACGCCTATCGGCGCGGCGCGGAGGGCCTCGGGGCCGCCTTCGCCGCCGACGTGCGGGCCGCCATCGCGGACATGCGCGCGCACGGCGTCGAGCCGGCGATGATGATCTGCGATACCATCTTCTCCAGCGATGGCGTGTTGTCCGATCCCGCCGGCTTCCTGAAGGAGGCGGTGGACGTGGTGCATGCCGAGGGCGCGCTGTTCGTCGCCGACGAGGTGCAGCCGGGCTTCGGCCGCACCGGTGCGGCGCTCTGGGGCTTCCTGCGCCACGGCATCCGGCCGGACATGGTCACGGTCGGCAAGCCGATGGGCAATGGCCAGCCGATCGCCGCGGTGGTGATGGATCCCGAGGTGGTCGACGAATTCGGCCGCAAGGCGCGCTATTTCAACACCTTCGGCGGCAATCCGGTCTCCTGCGCCGCCGGCAATGCGGTGCTCGAGGTCATCGAGCGGGACGGGCTGGTGGCGAACGCCGCCAATGTCGGCGCCTATATGATGGCGGGGCTGCGCGAACTCGCTACCCGCTTTGAGGCAATCGGCGACGTGCGCGGCGCCGGCCTGTTCGTCGGGCTGGAACTGGTGCGCGACCGTGCAACCAAGGAGCCGGATGCGGGCCTGACGGCGCGAATCGTCAACGGACTGCGCCAGCGCCGCGTGCTCATCAGCGCTTCGGGCCCTTACGCGAACGTCCTGAAGATCCGGCCGCCGCTGGTGTTCGGGCGCGAGCATGCCGACACCTTCATCAGCGCGCTTGACGACGTGCTCGGCGAAACCGCGAACTGACCCGTCCGCTCATCAGGAGACAAGCCATGGCCGAAGAGGTCCGCACCCAGGTTCCCGGCAATATCTGGAAGGTGCAGGTAAAGCCCGGCGACACCGTAGCCGCCGGCGACCTGCTGTTCATCATGGAAGTCATGAAGACCGAGGTCGAGCATCGCTCCGAAACCGCCGGGACCGTGAGCGCCGTCGCCATTGAAGAAGGCCAGGAAGGCGTCGAGGCCGACCTGGTGGCGGTCGTCATCAGCTGAAGGCCGAAGCCGCTCAAGAGGACGCTTGTGCGGCGCGTGACAGACTATTCGTCAGCTGCGCCAGCGCGGCGGGCGTTTCTCGAAGAAGGCCGTTACCCCTTCCTGCGCCTCGGGGGTCTCCCAGATGTCGGCCAGCCGGGCGATGGTGGTTTCGATCACCGCATCGTCGATCTTCGGGCCGAGCCGACGCAGCAGGTCCTTGGCGGCGGCCACCGCCCCGGGCGCGGCGACAAGATAAGGCGTCACCTCGGCCTCGATCGCGGCATCGAGTTGGCCGGCATCGACCACGGCATTAGCCAGGCCAAGCGCCGTCGCCTCGGCAGCGTCGAAGAAGCGGCCGGACATGAACACCCGCCGGGCGTCGGCGTGACCGATCCGCGCCACCACATAGGGCCCGATCGTCGCCGGGATGAGGCCGAGCCGGGTCTCGGTCAAGGCGAAGCGGGCACCAGAAGCGGCGATCGCGACATCGCAGACGCTGATCATGCCGATACCGCCGCCGAACGCCTGGCCCTGCACCCGTCCGATCAGTGGCTTCGGCAGGCTGTAGAGCGCATTCAGCATCCGCGCGAGGCGGCGCGCCTCCTCGATGCGCTGGGTGCGCGGCGCGGCGAACTGTTCCTTCATCCAGCCGAGATCGGCGCCGGCGCAGAAGCTCTCGCCTTCGGCGGCGAGCACCACCACCCGCACCGCCGGATCGCCGCCGAGCTGGGACGCGGCCTGTGCCAATTCGCCGATCATCGCCGCTGAGAGGGCGTTGTGCCGCTCCGGCCGGGCGAGGGTCAGGGTGGCGACACCGCGCTCGTCGGTGGCAAGCCGGATCGTCTCGAAGTTCATCGGATGCTCTCCCCTGGCTGTGCACTGACCAGAGCGCGGGCGAAGGCCGCCGCTTGCGCCAGGGCTTGCGGAACGAGCCCGGTCTCATGGCCTAACTCCGCCAGCAGGGCGGCGACGCCAAGCGTATCGACATTGCCCCTGGCACCCGGCGCATAGGGGCAGCCGCCAAGGCCGGCGACGGCGGCATCGAAGGTCCGCAGCCCCTTGTCCAGGGCGACCCGGATATTGGCGAGCGCATGGCCGCCGGTGTCATGGAAATGGCCCGCCAGCTGGGCCGGCTGGGCAACCTCGAGCACGGTGTCGAGCATGACGGCTACCTCCTCCGGCCTGCCATGGCCCGTGGTGTCGCCGAGGCTGACCTCGTGGCAGCCCATGGCGAGCAAGGCGGTGGTCACCGCCCCGACCGCGCCCGGCGGCGTCGGCCCATCATAGGGACAATGCACGACGCAGCTCACATAGCCGCGCACCGCAATGCCGTCGGCCTTCGCCGCCTCGACCACGGGGCCGAACCGCTCCAGGCTCTCGGCGATCGAGCAATTGATATTGGCGCGGCTGAAGCCTTCCGAGGCCGAGGCGAACACCGCCACCTCGTCGGCACGAGCGGCGCGGGCGGCCTCGTAGCCCCTGAGGTTCGGGGTCAGCGCGCTGTAGGTGACGCCGGGCCGGCGGGCGATGCCGGCCATCACCTCGGCGGCGTCGGCCAGCTGCGGCACCCATTTCGCGCTGACGAAGCTGGTGGCTTCGATCTTCTCGAAGCCGCAGGCGGACAGAAGGTCGACCAAGTGGATCTTGTCCGCGGTCGCAATGGTGCGCTTCTCGTTCTGCAGGCCGTCGCGGGCGGCCATTTCGACGATGCGGACCCGCATCATGCCTCCTTCGCCGCGAGGCTCAGCAATGTAGTCCCCTCGGTGACCTGATCGCCGACCGCGACGCCGATCTCGCCGATGGCGCCGTCGCGCGGCGCGGTCAGGGTCAGCTCCATCTTCATCGCCTCCATGACGATCAGCGCCTCGCCTTTGGCGACCGGGCTGCCGCATATGGCGGAAATGGCGGTGATCCGGCCCGGCATCGGCGCGACGACATGGTCGCCGGCGGCATGCTCGGCGTGCGTGGCATCGAGCGGATCGGGCACCTTGAAGCCATGGGTGGCGCCATCCATGAAGATCGTCAGGTCTTCGCCGCGGCGCGTGAAGGCTACGCTGGCGATGCGATCGCCGAGGTCGATCTGCACATCGCCGCCCGCCTGGCGCTGGAGCACCGCGAGATGAAGCGCCTTCCCCTGGATCTCAGCCTCGAAGCGGTCCGCTTCCTGCGGCAGGATAGCCACTTCCAGCGGCTCGGCGCCTTGTTCGAGCACGGCGAAATGCGGCGTAGCCCCCCACAGCCGCCATCCTGTCAGCGCCTGCCACGGTTCGCGCGTCTCCGTCGGAGAGAGATGACCGAGCGCGGCGAGCGCCGCGACGGCGACCGCCTCCGCGGGCGGCGAGGGCTCCTGTGCCAATGCGGGGAGCCCGCAATCGATGATCCCGGTGTCGACGTCGCCCGCGGCGAAGCTCGGCTCGGCTAAGAGCCGGCCGAGAAAGCCCACATTGGTCACGACGCCGGCAATACGGCAGCGCGCGAGCGCGTCGGACAATCCGGCAAGGGCCTGCGCGCGCGTCGGCGCATGGACGATCAGCTTGGCGATCATCGGGTCGTAGAACGGCGTGACCTCGTCGCCTTGCCGTACCCCGGAATCGACGCGGACATTGCCGTCCGGCGCGTCGAACCGTGTCAGCCTGCCGGTGGACGGCAGGAAGCCGCGCGCCGGGTTCTCGGCATAGACCCGCGCCTCGAAGGCGTGGCCGTTCAGGGTGATCTCGTCCTGTCCGAGCGGCAGGGGCTCGCCGGCGGCGACGCGCAACTGCCATTCGACGAGATCGAGCCCAGTGATCGCCTCGGTGACCGGATGCTCGACTTGCAGCCGCGTATTCATCTCCATGAAGAAGAAGCGGTCGGCTCTCAGCCCCTCCGAGACGTCGGCAATGAACTCGACCGTGCCGGCGCCGACATAGCCGATAGCCTTCGCCGCGCGCACCGCCGCCGCGCCCATCGCGCGCCGCATCTCGTCCGGCATGCCTGGCGCGGGGGCTTCCTCGATCACCTTCTGGTGGCGGCGCTGGAGCGAGCAGTCGCGCTCGAACAAATGCACGGCATTGCCGTGCCGATCGCCGAACACCTGGATCTCGATGTGGCGCGATCGTTCGAGATATTTCTCGATCAGCACGGCGCCGTCGCCGAACGCGGCCCGAGCCTCGCGACCGGCGCCGTCGAGCGCGGCGCGGAAGGCGGCCGGCTCGTCGACCCGCCGCATGCCCTTGCCGCCGCCGCCGGCCCGGGCCTTGATCAGTATCGGATAGCCGATCGCAGCGGCGCGTTCGGCGAGGACTCCCGCATCCTGCTCGTCGCCGTGATAGCCGGGGACGATCGGCACTCCCGCCTGTTCCATCAGCGCCTTGGCGGCATCCTTGAGACCCATGGCGCGGATCGCCGCGGCCGGCGGCCCGATGAAGACGAGGCCGGCGGCCTCCACCGCCTCGACGAAGGCCGGGTTCTCGGAGAGGAAGCCATACCCCGGATGCACCGCTTCAGTGCCGCTCGCCCGGCAGGCCTCGATGATGCGCTCGATACTGAGGTAGCTCTGCGTCGCCGGCGCGGGCCCGACATGAAAGGCTTCGTCCGCGCTCTCGACATGGAGCGCGGTGCGGTCGGCATCGGAATAGATGGCGACGGTGCGGATGCCGAGGCGCCGCGCGGTGCGGATCACCCGGCAGGCGATTTCGCCGCGATTGGCGATGAGGATCTTCCCGAACACGCGCGCGCTCCTCACATCCGGAACACGCCGAAACGGGTCTCGTCGATCGGCGCGCTGAGCGCCGCCGACAGCGACAGGCCGAGCACGTCGCGGGACTTGCGCGGGTCGACGATGCCGTCGTCCCACAGCCGCGCCGAGGCGTAGAGCGGGTGGCTCTGCCGCTCGAACATGTCGAGCGTCGGCCGCTTGAAGGCGGCCTCCTGTTCGGCGCTCCAGCTCTTGCCGTCCCGCTCGAGGCTCTCGCGCCGCACCGTCGCCAGCACGCCCGCCGCCTGCTCGCCGCCCATCACCGAGATGCGGCTGTTTGGCCAGGTCCAGAGGAAGCGGGGCGAATAGGCCCGGCCGCACATGCCGTAATTGCCGGCGCCATAGGAGCCGCCGATCAGCATGGTGACCTTCGGCACCTGCGTGGTGGCGACCGCGGTGACCAGCTTGGCGCCGTGCTTGGCGATGCCTTCGGCCTCGTAGCGCTTGCCGACCATGAAGCCGGTGATGTTCTGCAGGAACACCAGCGGGATCTTGCGCTGCGAGCAGAGCTCGACGAAATGCGTGCCCTTCAGCGCGGCCTCCGAGAACAGCACGCCATTATTGGCGAGGATCCCGACCGGGATGCCGTGGATCTGGGCGAAGCCGCAGACCAGCGTGGTGCCGAAGCGGGCCTTGAACTCGTCGAAGCGCGAGCCGTCGACGATGCGGGCGATGACCTCGCGCACATCATAGGGCGTGCGCGGATCGGCCGGCACGATGCCGAGGATCTCGTCCGGATCGAACAGCGGCGGCTCGCTCGCGCCGAGCGGGAGGTCGACGCGCTTGACCCCGCTGAGGTCGGCCACCGTGCGCCGCGCCAGCGCCAGCGCATGGATGTCGTCGCGGGCGAGATGGTCGGCGACGCCGGATAGCCGGGTATGCACGTCGCCGCCGCCGAGTTCCTCGGCCGAAACCACCTCGCCGGTGGCGGCCTTCACCAAAGGCGGACCGGCGAGGAAGATGGTGCCCTGGTTCTGCACGATGATCGCTTCGTCGCTCATCGCCGGCACATAGGCGCCGCCGGCGGTGCAGGAGCCCATCACCACGGCGATCTGCGCAATGCCCTGCGCCGACATGCGTGCCTGATTGTAGAAGATGCGGCCGAAATGGTCGCGATCGGGAAACACCTCGTCCTGGTTCGGCAGATTGGCGCCCCCGGAATCCACCAGATAGATGCAGGGCAGCCGGTTCTCCGCGGCGATCTCCTGGGCGCGCAGATGCTTCTTCACGGTGATCGGGAAATAGGTGCCACCCTTCACCGTGGCGTCGTTGCAGACGATCATGCACTCGCGGCCCGACACCCGGCCGACGCCGGCGATCAATCCCGCGGCAGGCGTCGCGCCATCATTGAGGCCATGGCCGGCGGTGAGGCCGATTTCGAGAAAGGGCGAGCCAGGATCGAGCAGGCGGGCGACACGCTCGCGCGGCAGGATCTTGCCGCGGCCGACATGGCGCCGGCGCGCCTCCTCGCCGCCGCCGCCATGGGCGGTCTGCACCGCGGCCTCGACCACCGCCATGCTGGCGAGCATGGCTTTCCGATTGGTCTCATAGGCGGCACTGCGGGCGACGACGTTCGAGGCGAGGACCGCCATCAAAGGCTCTCCTGGAACATCTCGCGGCCGATCAGCATGCGCCGGATCTCCGAGGTGCCGGCGCCGATCTCATAGAGCTTGGCGTCGCGCAGCAGGCGCCCGGTGGGAAAATCGTTGATGTAGCCATTGCCGCCGAGCGCCTGGATGGCCTGCAGCGCAACCTGCGTCGCCTGTTCGGCGGCGTAGAGGATGCACCCGGCGGCGTCCTTGCGCGTGGTCTCGCCGCGGTCGCACGCTGCCGCCACGGCATAGACATAGGCGCGCGACGTGTTGAGCGCGACATACATGTCGGCGAGCTTGCCCTGCATCAGCTGGAAGGTGCCGATCGGCTCGCCGAACTGGCGCCGGTCGTGCACATAGGGCACCACCACGTCGAGGCAGGCCGCCATGATGCCGACCGGGCCGGCGGCGAGCACGACGCGCTCAATGTCGAGCCCCGACATCAGCACGCCGACGCCGCGTCCCACCGCGCCGAGCACATTTTCGGCAGGCACCTCGCAATCGGCGAACACCAGTTCGCAGGTGTTGGAGCCGCGCATGCCGAGCTTGTCGAGCTTCTGCGCGGTGGAGAAGCCCTTGAAGCCCTTCTCGATCAGGAAGGCGGTGATGCCGCGCGAGCCGGCTTCCGGGTCGGTCTTGGCATAGACCACCAGCACGTCGGCATCCGGGCCGTTGGTGGTCCACATTTTGTTGCCGTTCAGCACATAGATGTCGCCACGGTGCTCGGCGCGCAGCTTCATCGACACCACGTCCGATCCGGCACCGGGCTCCGACATCGCAAGCGCGCCGACATGCTCGCCCGACATCAGCTTCGGCAGATATTTCCGCTGCTGCGCGGCCGTGCCGTTGCGGCGGATCTGGTTCACGCAGAGATTGGAATGGGCGCCGTAGGAGAGCGCGACCGCGGCGGAGGCTCGGCTCATCTCCTCGATGGCCACGCAATGGGCCAGATAGCCCATGCCGGCCCCGCCGAGCTCTTCGGGAACGGTGATGCCGAGCAGGCCGAGCTGGCCCATCTCACGCCAGAGATGGTGCGGAAAGGCATTGGTCCGGTCCACCTCGCTGGCAATCGGCGCGATCCGCTCCTGCGCAAAGCGCCGCACGCTGTCGCGCAGCGCATCGATGTCCTCGCCGAGTCCGAAGCTCATCTCGGCCGCGTACATGTTCGTCCTCCCCGGTTCGGCGTGCTTATGCCGCCGCTTTTGGTTCTTGCGTCGCCTGCATCTCGAAGGCGGCCAGCAATTCGGGCTCGCGGGCCTTGGCCGTCAGCATGGCCGCGTGCTTCACCGGCCCATAGCCGCGTATGTCGCCATAAAGCGCCAGCAGATCGGCCGCCGCGGGTTCCGACGCCGCGGTTAGCTCGCCAAGGACCCGTTCCACCAGCATGACATAATCGGCGATCAGTGCACGCTCCGCGCGACGCTCAGTGGTCCGGCCGAACGGATCCCACGGTGTGCCGCGCAGCCACTTCATGCGGGCGAGCAGGCGGAACGCCGGCATCATCCACGGCCCGAAGCGACGCTTCTTCGGCCGTCCGATCGCGTCCTTGCCCGGGAGCATGGGCGGGGCGAGGTGGAAGGCGATCGAATAGTCGCCGTCGAACTGCCGCTCGAGCTGGGCCTTGAAGGCGGGATCGGCGAACAGTCGCGCCACCTCGTACTCGTCCTTGTAGGCCAGCAGGCGCGCATGGACATGGGCCACGGTGCGCGCCAGGCGCTCGCCGAGACCAAGTGCCTCGGCGCGTTGCCGGACCCGCGCCACCAGCGCGAGGTAGCGCGCGGCAAGGTTTTCGTCCTGATAGGCCGCCAGATGCGCCGCGCGGTGGGCGATCAGTTCGTCGAGGCTCATCTCCTCGAGCGTCGTCTGCATCGGAGCGGAGGTGAGCAGCGGCGTGACGCAGGCCGGATCGGCCGCCAGCAGCCGGCCCCAGTCGAACGCAGCGCGGTTGGCGTCGACCGCGACGCTGTTGAGCGAAATCGCGTGATCGATCGCTTCGCGCGACAGCGGGATCAGGCCCTTCTGCCAGGCAAAGCCGGTCATCATGATGTTGGTGGCTATGGCATCGCCGCAGACCGCCTCGGCGACGGCAGTGAAGTCGATGAAGTGGGAATTGGCGGCGACGGCGCGGCGCACTGTCCGTTCGACCGACTTCGCCTTGAAGTCGAAGTCGCGCTGCCGCACGAAATCAGCGACCGGGATGGTGTGGGTGCTGACGACGCCGACGGTGCGCTTCGGTTCGCACAGGGTGACGGCGTCCTTCGAGGCAGCGACGACGTCGTCGGCAGCGATGATGAGGTCGGCGCCACCGGTCATGATGCGGGGCGAGGTGACATCCTCGTGCCGCAGGCCGATCCGGATGTGGCTCATCACCGCCCCGCCCTTCTGGGCCAGGCCCGCCATGTCCAGCACCATCGGCGCCTTGCCGTCGATATGCGCCGCCATGCCGAGAATGGCGCCAATGGTCAGGATACCGGTGCCACCGACCCCGGCAATGGCGATGTTCCACGGATGCGGGCCGAGCGAGGGCAGGGTCGGCTCGGGCAGGCCGGACACGTCGGGCGCGGTCGCGGCGCGCTTGCGCGGCTTGCCGCCCTCCACCGTGACGAAGGAGGGGCAGAAGCCCTTGAGGCAGGAATAGTCCGTGTTGCAGCTCGACTGGTTAATCCGCCGCTTGCGGCCGAAGGCGGTCTCCAGCGGCTCGACCGAAACGCAGTTGGACTGCACCGAACAATCGCCGCAGCCCTCGCACACCGCCGGGTTGATGTAGACCCGCTTTGCCGGCTCCTCCATCAGCTTGCGGGCGCGCCGCCGGCGCTTC
This sequence comes from Starkeya sp. ORNL1, assembly GCF_012971745.1. Classification (NCBI taxonomy): domain Bacteria; kingdom Pseudomonadati; phylum Pseudomonadota; class Alphaproteobacteria; order Hyphomicrobiales; family Xanthobacteraceae; genus Starkeya; species Starkeya sp. ORNL1. Next base: position 3,274,404 of record NZ_CP048834.1, on the reverse strand, counting down.
TCGGCCGCGCAGGTCTGCACATAGACGATGGCGGAGCAGCCGGGCGTCTCGCGCAGCTCCCGCATCACCGTGTCGATCTCGTCGCGGTGGCGGACGATGACGCCGGGCGCAAGCTCGGGCGCCACATAAGCTTCGGGGGCATCCGACAGCAAATAGATCGGGCTGACTTCCTCGGCATGCAGCTGATGGGTGACGAGCTGCGGGGTGAGATGCCCGTCGACCTGCTGGCCGCCGGTCATGGCCACCGCATCATTGTAGAGCAGCTTGTAGGTGACGTTCACCTTGGCGGCGACGGACTGGCGGATGGCCAGGATGCCGGAATGGAAATAGGTGCCGTCGCCGAGATTGACGAAGATGTGCTTCTCGTCGGTGAAGGGGGCGATGCCGGTCCATGGCACGCCTTCCGCACCCATATGGCTGAAGGTCTCGGTGTTCCGATCCATCCACTGGACCATGTAGTGGCAGCCTATGCCGGCCAGCGCCCGGCTGCCTTCCGGCACCCGGGTCGAGGTGTTGTGCGGACACCCCGAGCAGAAATAGGGCACCCGGATCAGCGGCGCGACGTGGCCCCCGACCATCTCGTTGCGCCCGGTGACATAGGCGAGCTCGTCCTCGATCTTGCGCTTGAGGCCCTTGTCGAAGTCGAAGCGCAGCACCCTCGCGGCGATGGCGCGGGTGACGGTGCCCACCGTGAGCGCCTCCGACAGCGGCAGGAACGGGCGGTCGCGATCGTCGAACTTGCCGATGATGCGCGGGCGCACATCGGCGCGCCAGTTGAAGAGCTGCTGCTTGATCTGGTTTTCTATGATCTCGCGCCGCTCCTCGACGACAAGCACCTCTTCCAGCCCCTCGGAGAAGTGCCGCACCGCCTCGGGCTCCAGCGGCCAGGGCATCCGCACTTTGAGGATGCGCAGGCCGATCTCGCGCATCTCCTCCGGCCCGATCGACAGCTCCTTCAGCGCCTGCAGCACGTCCTCATAGGCCTTGCCCGAGGCGATGATGCCGATGCGGGCACGCGGCACATCGAACGTCACTTCGTCGACATGGTTGGCGCGGGCGAAGGCGACCGCGGCATAGCCCTTGTGGGCCTGCAGCCGCTCGTCCTGCACCAGCGGCGGATCGGGCCAGCGCAGATTGAGCCCGCCGGGCGGCAGCTCGAAATCGGCCGGCAGGGCGAAGCGGCGCTGTTCGCCGTCGAGCGAGACCGAGGCGGTGGTCTCGACCGTGTCGGAAATGAACTTCATCCCGACCCAGCAGCCCGAATAGCGCGACATGGCGATGCCGAGCAGGCCGTACTCGACGAATTCATGGATCGAAGAGGGATAGAGCACCGGCATCAAGGCCGACATGAAGGCATGGTCGGATTGATGCGGGATCGAGGACGACTTGCAGGAATGATCGTCGCCGGCGAGGCAGAGCACGCCGCCTAGGCGCGACGAGCCGGCCGCATTGCCGTGCTTCAGCACATCGCCCGAACGGTCGACGCCTGGACCCTTGCCGTACCAGATGCCCACGACGCCGTCCCTGCGGGCGCCGGGAGAGAGATGCAACTGCTGCGAACCCCAGACCGCGGTCGCCGCCAAGTCCTCGTTGAGGCCGGGCCGGAACACCACGCCATGCGCGTCGAGATGCTTGCGGGCGGCCGCGAGCTGCTGGTCGTAGCCGCCGAGCGGGGAACCGCGATAGCCGGAGATGAAGACGCCGGTGTTCAGTCCGGCCGCACGGTCGCGGCGCATCTGCACCAGAGGCAGGCGGACCAGAGCCTGCGTGCCAGACAGGAAGACCCGGCCCTGTTCAGCCAGATACTTGTCGTCGAGCGTCAGCAACACGGCAGCCCCCTTATGAGTCGGGACCCAAGTGCGTATGCCGATAGTGCAGCCTGGGACGTGGACTGGGGTCCCTTTCTCGGGCTCCGCGGAGGGGCTTGCGAGGATGGCGTCCTAATAACAACGCTCGAATGAGGAATTCGGTCCGCTTTTTCGTCGGGACCGCTAGATGGGAAGCTCCGAGGTGTTTTTCAGCTCATCCAGCGCGAAGCTGGAATTGACGAAACCGACGCCGGGCAGGTGCAGGAGCGAGCGCTTCAATATCTCCTCATACTCGCGCACGCTCTTGGCCAGGATACGCAGCACATAGTCGTGGTCGCCGGTCATCGAATAGCACTGCACCGCCTCCGGCATGGCGCGGACCGCCTTCTCGAAGGCGAGCAGCGTCTCTTCGTCATGCTGTTTCAGCCGGATGAAGCAGAACACCGAGACATCGAAGCCGAGCGCCCGCGCATCGAGGCGGATGGTCCGGCCCATGATGACGCCGTCGCGCTCCATCTCCTTGATGCGACGCCAACAGGGCGTATGGCTGAGCCCGACGCGCTCGCCGATCTCGGCGACCGTCAGATCCGGCTGCTTCTGAAGAATCCGCAGGATCTTCAGGCTCATCTCGTCCATGACGACCCCGCCGCTCCTCGCCGACGCGCTCAATGCCGTCGGCGAATCTGCTGGAAGCCGAGTCTCTCGCGCTTCGGTCAAGCCATCAAGGCCGCCACGCGCCGCCGCCGATGTCACCCGAACGGCCGGCACCGGGGACGATATCCCGCGCTACTGCACAAATGATTCATGAAGCAGATCAAGATATTCCTTGGGAGCGGTATCCGCCGCGGCCTTGATGAGATCGGCGACCTCCTGGCCCGGGAGCGGTTCGACCGGCCGGTTCAACTGCCTGGACTCGGCCAGGAACGCCGCGCTCGCCATCGTCCTGTCGAAGGCGTTGCGCAGGCACGCCAGGCGGTCTTCGGGAAGCTTCGGCGGGGCGGCGAGCGCGCGGCCCGCGGCGATCACATCGGCCTGCACCTTGATCAGCGGCAGGAACTTGGCGTCGACGACCTCGGAAAGCGGCTTGAGCTCCGGCCGGCCGGGAACGCTTTCGGTGCCGAACACCAGGATCATCCGCCCGGTGTGCGCCTTCTCCGCCGCATCGGCGGCGCTGAGCGAGGAAGCAAAGAGATCGAGCTCGCCGCGACCCAGCGAGGCATAGACCTCGGGGGCACCGCTGAAGCCGGTGATCAAATCGGCATTGGTCTCGAGGAAGGTCGCGAGCAGGCGCGCGCTGACATACTGCGGCGAGCCGAGCCCGGTGGAGCCGATACGCACTTTGCGCTGGGTCCCGATGGCCTTTATGTCGGCCAGGCTCTGGATCTTGCTGTCCGGCCCGGTCGCGATCACGTCCGGTTCCCCTGAGACCCGCCCGATCCAGGAGAACTCCTTGGTCTTGAAGGCAACGCCGGCGGCACCACCGAACTCGGCGGCCACCATGCCGCTGACGGCGATAAGTTGGATGCGCAGGCCGTCGGGCTTCGCGCTCCAGGTCTGGTTGGTGGCAAGCAGGCCGCCTGCGCCAGCCTGATTGCGCACGATCATGTTCGCCGCGCCAAGCTCGCCGCCCATGAACTTCGCCACCATGCGTCCATAGACGTCGAAGCCGCCGCCGGGAGAGAACGGAATGACCAGCTCGACGGTCTTGCCTTTGAAGAAATCGCAGGCCCCGGCCGCTCGGGCGGCGTCGGGCCCGACGGCCACAATGGCGAGAGGTGCCATCAGCGACAGCACGAGCGTGCGGAGCATCCGGCCGAGCCGGGGAGTTTTCATTTCTTGAAAGGAACTCAACATGTCCAATTTCTTCTCCCGCTTAATAATTCCTGGAAGGATTATGGCATTTCGGCATTATTGCGTGTGCAGCTAACGCTACAAATTGATAATAGTACTAGATTATTCGTTTTTGATTATATATCCTGTTCATTGCGTCCGTTGATCGTGAAGCCGATACCAATGGTTGCTTCGTTTGCTGCGCCCAATTCCCCACTGCCTTGGGTCATGACAGTGCTGTTCGCTGTAACCATCCCGGCCGCTCGACTTTAGAGGAGACGCAGCATGGATCGCTTCACCGGCGGTTGCCTCTGCGGCAACGTCCGCATTGCGGCGTCGGGACACCCATACCGGGTCGGCCTTTGTCACTGTCTCGACTGCCGCAAGCATCATGGGGCGCTTTTTCACGCTTCCGCGGTGTTCCCCCAGGATGCGGTGACGATCGATGGGGAGACACGCGACTACGCCGGGCGGTTTTTCTGTCCCCGCTGCGGCTCGCCCGTTTTCGCACGCCTGGCAGACGAGATCGAAGTGAACCTGGGATCCCTGGATATCCCTGACCAGCTGATGCCGACCTACGAAAGCTGGATCATCCGTCGCGAGTCCTGGTTGCCGCCGTTTCCGCTGACCAGACGATACGAGCGTGATCGTGACGCCACCACGCGCTTTGAGGAATAGGTACCCGGATCCTTCACTCCGGAAGGCCGGCCTTGCGGTAGCCTTCAACGAAATGCTCAAGCGTCGCAGCGTCGCGGAATGGCTCCGTCTCGGCCCAGTGGCGGGTTGTGAAATGCGGGTTGCCGACGAGGAACAGTTCGGCCTCTGCCCGCGCCTCGTCGAGCCGGCCCAGCTGGGCAAGGCTTGCCGCCAGGAAGCGGCGTGAGCTCGTACGATAAGTCTCGTCCCTGCGCAGCGTTTCGACGGCGGCTTGGTAGTCGCCGGCCGCATATTGCGCCTGGCCGAGCGTCAGATAGTACCAGCTCGCCGGAAACGGGTTCAGCCGGAACGCCTTGCGGATATGCTCAAGGCCCTCCTCGACCCGCCCGGCCAGGACCGCGATGTCGGATAATGCCGCCCAGGCGTCGGCCTCGTTCGGGTCGAGCTCGATCGCCCTGGCGAATTCCGCATCCGCCTCGGTGAAGCTGCGCTCATAGGCAAGCAGGTAAGCCAGGACCCAATGACAGCCCGCATTGTCGGGATCGATCGCTACAGCCTCGCGTGCCAGTTCCAGGGCAACGCCACGAGACGATTCAGTTGGTCCGCCGGAATGCACCCATCCCATCCAGTGGTTCATGGCGAGCCAGCGATAGGCCTCGGCGTATTCCGGATCGAGGATGACCGCGCGCGTGAGCATCAGGTGCGCTTCCTGCGCCATCTGCGGTGAATCATCCATCAGCTTGCGTGCCCGCACGCAAAGATCGTGGGCCTCGGGATTGCTGGGCCGATTGCGCGGCGGCGGCGCGCGCAGCCGGCCGAGCAGCGCTTCCACGATCTTGGCCGTCACCTCGTCCTGAACGGCAAAGATATCTTCCACGCTGCGATCGAAGCGTTCCGCCCAGAGATGATCGCCACTCGCCGCGTCGACCAGCTGGGCATTGATGCGCACGCGTCCCGCGGCGTGTCGGGCGCTGCCCTCCAGCAAATAGCGCACGCCAAGGTCCTGTGCGATCTCGCGCACGTCCATCGCCTTTCCTTTGTAGGCAAAGGCCGAGTTGCGGGCGATGACGAACAGGCCGGGGATCCTGGACAGGTCGGTGATCAGGTCCTCGGTCATCCCATCCGCGAAGGATTCCTGCTCGGGATCGTTGCTCACATTCACGAAGGGCAGCACGGCTATCGATGGCTTGTCGGGCAGCGGCAAAGTTTTTCGCTTCGCGCCGCCGAGCTGTTCGATGGCTCCCGTGAAGCGGTAGCCGACGCGCGGAACCGTGGAGATCCATTCGCCGCCGTCGGCGGCCGGACCAAGCAGCTTCCGCAGCTGCGCGATCTGGACGGTGAGGTTGCCTTCCTCGACGGCCGTGCCCGGCCACGCCGCGTCCATCAACTCGGCCTTGCCCAGGATTTCGCCGGGCCGTCCGACCAGCGCCGCAAGCAGCTTCAGGCCGCGATAGCCAACGGCAACGGGGTCATGGTTCCGAAGGAGCGTTCCCGCACCCGGATCGAGCACGAACGGACCAAATGCAAAGCGCGATCCCTGCATACGGCGCATCTATAGCCCGTTTGGAACTTTTGAGAACTATTTGGGAGAGCTTAATTACGACGCTGTCCGTATCCCGCACACTTCATCCTCTTTCAGGTCAAGGGCCCACCGGACCCTCGAACCAGATGGAGGTTGCCATGAAGGATACTTCCACCCTTGCATCGGCCCCGCACCACGCAGCGCGGCCGGGAACGCCCGTCGGGCAGGCGGAGGCGTCGCGTCGGCACGACAGCCTGGCGACCCTGCGAAGCATTGTCGCGACCTGGCGCTGGCGGATACGCTTTCGCCGGGAACTTGAGCTGAAGTCGCTGGCCAGTCCCCATTTGCTCGACGACATCGGCGTGACGAGACGGCAGGTCGAGGCAGAGATCGCCAAGCCCTTCTGGCAACGCTAAGGCGGACGCTGCAAAGACACAGCGTCGGCGGTATCTGCACAAGGTGCGCGCGCGATGCCCGGTCGCAATTCGTGTATCCCCGGGCTATCAGGTCTCGCAAGGCCGGCTAGTCGCGTGCGTACCCGCTTTTCGGCTGGTGCCTGCACACCGCGGTCCGGGCCCGTTGTGTCGGGCCCGTTCTGGCCATAGTCTGCCGATGGAGGATTGTCAGGGTGGGTACGCGATCGGATGTCACCTTGGTGACGGGCGCGACCGGCTTTGTGGGTTCGGCCGTGGTACAGGCGTTGGGCGCAGCAGGGCGGCCGATGCGTGCGTTCGTCCGCAATCGCAATGGTTCGGCGGGAATTGCGCATGCATACGAGCTGTTCGAAGGCGACCTGCGCGATGCCGCCAGCGTCCGGCGGGCGATGGAGGGCGTCCGCCATGTCTTCCACGTCGCGGCCGACTACCGGCTTTGGGCGCGCGATCCCGAAGAGATCGTCCGCAATAATCGCGAGAGCACGCGCAACGTGATGGAAGCGGCGCTTGCCGCCGGCGTCGAGCGGATCGTCTACACCAGCAGCGTCGCCACGCTGCTGCCCGATCCCACTGGTGCCGCAGATGAGACCCGCCCGGCCAGCGAGACCACGGTGATCGGCGCCTACAAGCGCAGCAAGGTGGTGGCCGAGCGGCTGGTCGAGGCGATGGTGGCGGAGAGGGGGCTTCCCGCGGTGATCGTCAATCCCTCGACACCGATCGGCCCGCGCGATCCACGGCCGACGCCGACCGGCCGGATCGTCGTCGAGGCCGCCAATGGCAGGATGCCGGCCTATCTGGACAGCGGCCTCAATCTGGTCCACGTCGACGACGTCGCGGCGGGCCATCTGGCTGCGCTCGAGAAAGGGCGGATCGGCGAACGCTATGTGCTGGGAGGGCAGGACGTGAGCTTGGCCGAGATGCTGCGCGAAATTGCAGCGCTGGTCGGTCGCCGCCCGCCGACGCTGGCCCTGCCGCGCGCGCCGTTATTTCCGCTTGCCTGGGCCAATGAGCAGGTCGCGCGCGTCACCGGGCGCGAGCCGTTCCTTACGCTTGACGGGCTGCGCATGTCGAAGCACCGGATGTTCTACAGTTCGGCCAAGGCGGAGCGCGATCTGGGCTACCGTGCGCGGCCTTATGCCGAGGGGCTTGCCGACGCGATTGCCTGGTTCCGCGGTGCGGGGATGGTGCGTTGATCGGCATTGCGATCGGTATCGCCGCACTGGCGATCTGGTGCGGGCTGCTGGCCGCGAATGGCGGCTTCTGGCTGGCGCGCGAGCGCGACACCGCCCCGCTGCCGGCACTTGCCGCCTGGCCCGAGGTGGTGGCGGTGGTGCCTGCGCGCGATGAAGCCGACGTGATCGCTGACTCCATCGGCAGCCTGGCCGCACAGGACTATCCGGGGCCGTTCCGCATCGTGCTGGTCGACGACGGTAGCAGCGACGGCACTGCTGAGCTGGCGCGCAGGGCTGGCGGCGCGCGGCTGACGGTGTCCACCGGCGCGCCGCTCCCGCCCGGCTGGACCGGCAAGCTCTGGGCGGTTTGCCAGGGCGTCACCGCCGCCGGCGTGCCGCGTTACCTGTGGCTGACCGATGCCGACATCGTCCATGCGCCGGAGACCTTGCGCTCGCTGGTGGCGCGGGCGGAGCCGAACGGGCTGGCGCTCGTCTCGCTGATGGCGAAGCTGCGCTGTGCGACGCTTGCCGAGCGCGCGCTGGTGCCGGCCTTCGTGTTCTTCTTCCAGATGCTCTATCCGTTCGGCCGGGTGAATCGGTCCGGCCGTACCGCCGCGGCGGCGGGAGGCTGCATGCTGGTGCGGCGGGACGCGCTCGAGCGTACCGGCGGCATCGCCGCGATTCGCGACGCGCTGATCGACGACTGTGCATTGGGGGCGCGGCTCAAGCAGCAGGGGCCGATCTGGCTCGGCCTCACCAACCGCTCGCAGAGCATTCGCGCCTATGATGATTGGGGCTCGATCGCCGACATGATCGCGCGTTCCGCCTATGCCCAGCTCGGCTACAATCCGCTGGCGCTGCTCGGCACGCTGCTCGGCCTCGCTCTGGTCTATGCCGCGCCGCCCTTGCTCGCCCTGTTCGGCCACGGTCTCGCGCAAGGGCTCGGCCTTGCCGCATGGCTCATGATGGCGATCTCGTTCCAGCCGATGCTGCATTTCTATCGCCGCTCGCCGCTATGGGGCATGGCGCTTCCGCTCATCGCCGCCTTCTATGCCGGCTGCACTTTCCTCTCGGCGCTACGGCACTGGCAGGGACGCGGCGGCATGTGGAAGGGGCGCGTCCAGGCGGCGGCAGGCCGATGAACGCCCGCGCCGCCGACTTCGCCTCGGGCAAGGGGCATCGCGACGAGAATTTCCCGGTCGCCAGCTGGCTGCTTGCGCCGGCCCATCGCGCGCCGATCATGGCCTTCTATCGCTTCGCCCGCGCTGCCGACGATATTGGCGACCACCCGACCGCCAGCGCCGAGGACAGGCTGGCGGGGCTGGCGGCGATGCGGGCCGGGCTGGGCGGCACAGGGGCAACGGAAGCCGAGGCGCTGCGCGAGGTGATGGCGGCGCATGGCATCGACCCGGTGCATGCCCACGAATTGCTCGATGCCTTCGAACAGGATGTGCGGGTCAGCCGCTATGACAATTGGCAGGGCCTGATGGCCTATTGCCGGCTGTCGGCGGCGCCGGTCGGGCGCTTCGTGCTCGACGTGCATGGCGAGGACCGCGCATGCTGGCCGGCGTCCGACGCGCTGTGCGCGGCGTTGCAGGTGATCAACCATTTACAGGATTGCGGCAAGGATTACCGGGCGATCGATCGCGTCTATCTGCCGCTCGATCTTGTTGCCGCGAACAACGCGCGCATCGAGGATCTCGGCGCGGCCGCGGCGACGCCGGAGCTGCGTGCGACGATCGCGGCGCTGGCGGCGCGGACGCAGGGATTGCTCGCCGCGAGTGCGCCGTTCGCGTCCATGATCCGGAGCCGACGGCTGGGGATGGAAGTGGCGGTGATCCAGCGGCTCGCCGAGAGCCTGGTCGAGCGGCTGCTCGTCCATGATCCATTGAGGGAACGCGTACATCATCGCAAGGCCGAGGCTGGTCTGCTGGCGCTGGGCGCGGCAGCGCGGCGCTGGCTCGCGGGAGGACCGAATGAGTGCCGAAATGTCCCTGGCGACCGTGCACGCGCGCGTCCGCGGTAGCTCCTTCTATGCCGGCATGCGCGTCCTGCCGCTGGCCGAGCGGGAGGCGATGTATGCGATCTACGCGTTCTGCCGCGAGGTCGACGACATCGCCGACAATGAAGAAGGGACGCGCGAGGAGCGCGCGGCCGCGCTCGAAACCTGGCGTGCCGATATCAACTCGCTCTATGCCGGCGGAGAACCGGGGCAGGCTGCGCTGGTCGCTGAGGCGGTGCGGCACTTCGGGCTGGAACGCGCCGACTTCCATGAAGTGATCAATGGCATGGCGATGGACGTGGCGGGCGACATACGCTGGCCCCCTGCCGCGGAACTCGACCTCTATTGCGATCGCGTCGCCTCTGCGGTCGGCCGGCTGTCGGTGAAGGTCTTCGGCATGGAGGACGCGCCGGGTAAGGCGCTGGCGCATCATCTCGGCCGCGCGCTGCAACTCACCAATATCCTGCGCGACATCGACGAGGATGCCGCGATCGGCCGCGTCTATCTGCCGGCGGAAGGGCTGGCGGCCGCGGGGATCGAGCCGGCCACGCCGGCGCAGGTTATCGCCGACCCGCGCATCGATGGCGTCGCGCGCGGCCTTGCCCGGCAGGCGCAGGCCCATTTCGTGGAGGCGCGGGCGATCCTGGCAGGGCGGCCGCGTGGCCATCTGATCGCGGCGCAGCTGATGGCGGCGGCCTATTCCCGCCTGCTCGGCGAGATGATCAAGGCCGGATGGGTGCCGCCGCGCCGGCGGCTGAAGGTCTCCAAGCCGCGGCTGCTGCTGACCGTCCTGTGGCTGCTGGTGGCGCGTTGAGCTTCCGGCATGTGACAGTCGCGGGGGCCGGCCTCGCCGGCCTGTCGGCCGCGGTGGCGCTGCGCTCCGCAGGGCTGGAGGTCGCGATCGCCGATTCCGCGGCGCAGGCGGGCGGACGCTGCCGCTCCTACGACGACCCGCAGATCGGCCGTACCATCGACAATGGCAACCATCTGGTCCTGTCGGGGAACCAGGCGGTTGCGCGCTTCCGTGCCGCGATCGGCGCGAGCGTGCCGCTGGCGGGGCCTGAGCACGCCGACTTCGCCTTCCTCGATCTCGCCGACCGCACGCGCTGGACCGTGCGCATCAATGACGGCCCGCTTCCCTGGTGGATCGCCGCGCCTTCGCGCCGCGTGCCCGGCAGCACGCTCGCCGACTATCTGCCGCTGGTCGCGCTGCTCCGCGGCGGCGAGGGGCGGCTCGACGCCCGCATCGCGACGCGCGGGCCGGTCTGGGAGAAGCTGCTCGCGCCGGTGCTGCTCGCTGCGCTCAACACCGCGCCGGGCGAGGGGTCCGCCCGGCTTACCGCGGCAGTGCTGCGCGAGACGATTGCCAAGGGTGGGAGGGCGATGCGCCCGCTCATCGCGCATCCCACGCTATCGGCCGCCTTCATCGATCCCGCGGTGGACTGGCTCGCCCGGCACGACAGCCCGCTCGCGCTTGGCCGGCGGCTGCGGGCCATCGGGTTCGAGGGTGATCGGGTGGCGAGCCTCGATTGGGGTGCCGGGCCGGTGCCGGTTGGCCCGGACGCGGCCGTGGTGCTTGCGGTGCCGCCCTCGGTGGCGGCCAGCCTGGTGCCCGGCCTCGTGGTGCCCGATGCGTTCCGCACCATCGTCAACGCCCATTTCGACTTCGCGCCGCCCGCCGGGACGCCGCCGATGCTCGGCCTCATCAACGCCACCGCGGAATGGATCTTCGCCTTTCACGACCGGCTTTCGGTGACGGTGAGCGCCGCCGACCGCCTGCTCGACACCGACCGCGAAACGCTGGCGCGGACGTTCTGGGCTGATATCTGTTCCGCGCTCGGCATCACCGCGCCGCTGCCGCGCTGGCAGATCGTCCGGGAGAAGCGCGCGACCTTCGCCGCGACGCCCGAGCAGGATGCCAGGCGCCCGCCCGCGCGCACGCAATGGCGCAATCTGTTCCTCGCCGGCGACTGGATCAACACCGGCCTGCCGGCGACGATCGAAGGTGCGCTGCGCTCCGGTGAAGCCGCAGCAGGCTTGGCATTGGCCCACGGATCGGCATAAGGGCAGTCATGTTCGACACTCTCGCCGCCGCACCGTCGCTCGATACCGTCGACCGCGCCGTTGATCGCGCCGCCGAGGCCTTGGCGGCGGCACAACGCCCGGACGGGCATTGGGTATTCGAGCTGGAGGCGGACTGCACCATCCCCTCCGAGTACATCCTGCTCCGCTATTATCTCGCTGAGCCGGTCGATGCGGTGCTTGAGGCCAAGATCGGCCGCTATCTGCGCCGCATCCAGTCCGGCGCGCATGACGGCTGGCCGCTCTATCATGACGGCGCCTTCGACATCAGCGCGAGCGTGAAGGCCTATTACGCGCTCAAGATGATCGGCGACGACATCGACGCACCGCACATGGCGCGCGCCCGCGCGGCGATCCGGGCGAAGGGCGGCGCCGAGGCGGTCAATGTCTTCACCCGCATCCAGCTTGCCTTGTTCGGTGCCGGCTCGTGGCAGGTGGTGCCGACCATGCCGCCCGAGCTGATCCTGCTGCCGCGCTGGTTCCCGATCCATCTGTCGAAGATGAGCTATTGGGCACGCACGGTGGTGGTGCCGCTGCTGGTGCTCGGCGCACTCCAGCCGCTCGCGCGCAACCCGCGCGGCATCAAGGTGGACGAGCTCTATACCGGCCGCGCCGCGCGCCGCACCTCGCAGGCGGCGGATCCGAAATGGATCTGGACCAAGGGCTTCAACGGGCTCGACTGGCTGCTCAAGGCCGGCAACGGGCTATGGCCGAAAAAGCTGCGCGCGCGGGCGATCCAGGCCTGTGCCGACTGGGTGGTCGAGCGGATCAACGGCGTCGACGGGCTCGGTGCGATCTATCCGGCGATGGCGAACAGCGTGATGATGTTCGACTGCCTGGGCTATGCCGAGGACCATCCGGCGCGCGCCGCCGCGCGGCAATCGGTCGAGCGGCTGCTGGTGGTCGGCGCCGAGGAAGCCTATTGCCAGCCCTGCGTCTCGCCGATCTGGGACACCGTGCTCGCCGCGCATGCGATGATGGAGGCGGGCGGCGACGCCAATGAAGCGCGTGCCGATGCCGCGCTCGCGTGGCTGGAGCCGCGGCAGGTGCTCGACGTCGCGGGTGACTGGGCGCAGGAGCGGCCCGGCGTACGTCCGGGCGGCTGGGCCTTCCAGTACAATAACGACCATTATCCCGACCTCGACGACACTGCGGTGGTGGTGATGGCGATGGACCGGGCGAGGCATCGCACCGGCGGTTACAGCGAGGCGATCGATCGCGGCGTCGAATGGACAGCCGGCCTGCAGAGCAAGGATGGCGGCTGGGGCGCGTTCGACGCCGACAATGCCTACCACTATCTCAACAACCTGCCCTTCGCCGATCATGGCGCGCTGCTCGATCCGCCGACCGCCGATGTGACGGCGCGCGCGGTCTCGATGCTCGCGCAATTGGGCGAACGCGAGGGGCCGCGGATGCAGGCGGCGCTCGCCTGGCTGGAGCGCGCGCAGGAGCCGGAGGGCAGCTGGTTCGGCCGCTGGGGCGTGAATTATGTCTATGGCACCTGGTCCGTGCTGTGCGCGCTCAACGCGGCGGGCCTGCCGCCGAGCCATCCGATGGTGGCGCGCGCCGTTGCCTGGCTCAGCGCGATCCAGAACCCCGATGGGGGGTGGGGCGAGAGCTGCGACAGCTATGCGCTCACCCGCACCGGCCATGTTCCCGCGCCGTCGACCGCCTCGCAGACCGGCTGGGCGCTGCTGGGGCTGATGGCGGCAGGTGGGGTGGATGCGCCCGCGGTCGAGCGCGGCGTCGCCTGGCTCGCGGCCAACCAGGAGGCGGACGGCCTCTGGGGCCAGGAGATGTACACCGGGGGCGGCTTCCCGCGCGTCTTCTATCTGCGCTACCACGGCTATACGAAATACTTCCCGCTCTGGGCGCTGGCGCGCTACCGCAACCTGAAGCGCTCCAACCACGCGGTGGTGGAGCACGGGATGTGAGCCGGATCCTCGTCGCCACCGGCACGAAGCAGGAAGCCGCGACGCTGCGGTCCCCGGCGCTGGTGGTGATCGCAGGGGGCGGTGATGCGGGGGGCCTGCGTGCGAAGCTGGGGGCGGCGGCCGGCGGGGCGGCGGGCATCATCAGCTTCGGTATGGCCGGTGCGCTGGCCGATGGCCTCGCGATCGGCGACTGGGTCGTGGGCGACCGGCTGACCGGTGCTGCCGAGCGGGGCTGCGATCCGGCCTGGCGCGATGCGTTGCTGGCGAGGCTTCCGGGCGCCCGCGCCGGTATTGCCTATGCCGACGGGCGGATGATCGACACGGTCGCCGGGAAGCGCGTGCTGGCGGCGCGGCACCATGCCCTTGCCGTAGACATGGAAAGCCATGTCGCCGCTGCCGTTGCCGCCGCGAATGGCCTGCCCTTCGCGATCGCGCGCTGCATTTCCGACGGGCCCGACCACGCCTTGCCGCATGCGATCACGGTGGCGATGCGCCCCGATGGCGGCCTCGCCTTGCCCGCGATGCTGCGCTCGCTCGCAGGGCGCCCCGGCCAGATCGTGGATATCGCGCGGACCACCGTCGGCTTTGCCAAGGCAATGCGCGAATTGAAACGCGGCGCCGCCCGGCTCGGACCGCGGATGGCGCTCGAGGGCAGGTGAGCGCTATACCTGAGCCCTACGCCGCGCGCTCGGTCCGTTTCGCCCCCTTGGGGTTCTCCGCGATGATGCGCGCCAGCTCACGCTCGACGTGGGTCGAATAGACGTTCTCCGCCGGCCGCTGGTTGCTCAGGTCGATGTCCGGCGCCATCTCGCCTTCGGTGCGCACGCCCTTGCGCGCCACGCTGAACATCTTGAGCGGATGGCGGATCGCATCGGTCGCCGCCGTGCCCTCGAAGCCGCAATGGACCATGCAGTTGGCGCACTTCTCGTACTTGCCGACGCCGTACTGTTCCCAGTCGGTGCCTTCCATCAGCTCCTTGAAGGTCGAGACATAGCCTTCGCCGACGAGATAGCAGGGCTTCTGCCAGCCGAACACGGTGCGCAGCGGCATCGACCACGGCGTGCACTCATAGGTCTGGTTGCCGGCAAGGAAGTCGAGGAACAGCGGCGAGTTCGTGAAGTCCCAGGCCTTGCCGTCGTCGCCGCGCTTGAACACTTCGCGGAAGAAGTTCTTGGTGCGCTGGCGATTGAGGAAATGCTCCTGGTCGGGAGCGCGCTCATAGGCATAGCCCGGCGAGACCGTGATCTCGACGCCCTGCGCCTTCATCACGTCGAAGAAGGCGGCGAGCCGGTCGGGGCTCGCTCCGTCGAACACCGTGCAGTTGATCTGTACGCGGAAGCCCTTGGACTGTGCGAGCTGGATCGCCTCGACCGCGACTTCATAGGTGCCCTTCTGGTCGACGGCATGGTCGTGCATGGCCTTGTCGCCATCGAGATGGATCGACCAGGTGAAGTAGGGCGAGGGCTTGTAGTCGTTGATCTTCTTCTTGAGCAGCAGCGCATTGGTGCAGAGGATCACGAGCTTCTTCTTCTCGAGATAGCCCTGCACGATCTTCGGCATGTCCCGGTGCAGCAGCGGCTCGCCGCCGGCGATCGAGACCGCGGGCGCACCGCATTCGTCGATCGCGTCCATGCACTGCTGGTAGCTCAGCCGCTGGTTCAGGATCGGATCGGGATAATCGATCTTGCCGCAGCCGGGGCACGCGAGATTGCAGCGCAGCAGCGGCTCGAGCATCAGCACCAGCGGATAACGTCCGCCCTTCAGGTGCTGGAGAACCGTGTAGGTAGCGATACGCAGCATGGGAGCGACGGGAAGTGCCATGCAATCAGGTCCTTTGCGCGGCAAGGGGGGCAGCAAGAGGGAACGCCTCTTCGTGCCGCAATTCGGGGGGCTGGCTGAACTCGATATTCTCTTCGACGCCATCGAGCTGCGTCACTTCGATGCTGCGGAGACGGCCGAGCGCGGCAATCACGCTCTCGACCAGCGCGTCGGGCGCCGAGGCGCCGGCGGTGATGCCCACCGTCTTCACATCGGTCAGCCAGGCCGGATCGACGCCGCTGCCATCGTCGACGAGATAGCTCGGCACGCCCATCTCGACGCCGATCTCGCGAAGCCGGTTGGAGTTCGAACTGTTGCGGGCGCCCACCACGATCAGCAGATCGCAGTGCGGGGCGAGCTCGCGCACCGCGGTCTGGCGGTTTTGCGTCGCGTAGCAGATTTCGGAGACGTCCGGCCCAACCATGTCGCTGAACCGTTCGGCGAGGGCGGCGATGATGGCGCGCGTATCATCGACGCTCAGCGTCGTCTGGGTGATATAGGCGATCGGCGTATTGGTCGCGAGCGGAAGCGCGGCGACGTCGGCGACGGTCGAGACCAGATGGATCGGCCCATCGACCTGGCCCATCGTGCCGATGACTTCGGGATGGCCTTCATGCCCGATCAGCACCAGCGTGCGCCCTGATTTGGCGTAGCGCCGGCCCTGGACATGGACCTTGGTGACCAGCGGGCACGTGGCGTCGATCACCGGGAGCTCACGGTCGCGCGCCTCGTCCTGGACGGAGCGGGCCACGCCGTGCGCGCTGAAGATGGTCAGCGCACCGGTCGGGATCTCGGAAAGTTCCTCGACGAAGACCGCACCCTTTTTCCGCAAGCGCTCCACGACATGGCGGTTGTGAACGATCTCATGCCGGACATAGACAGGCGCCTGCGCCCGCTCCAGCGCGCGCTCGACGACCTCGATCGCGCGGACCACGCCGGCACAGAATCCCCGCGGCTTGGCGAGAATAATTCGAAGAGCAGTCCGCGGCTCATGCTCCGTCTGCACCATCCGGCGCGCCTTTCGCGGTTGTTCCGGGCAAGCTTTGATCAACACAATGTAGGACATCAGGGGTTCAAGCGCAAAATCCGGGATTTTAATTTCGAACGATAATTAAGAAGTGTAACCCGAATGACGCCGCGGTCATATTGACGTTAGGTCATGAAGCTCGGCTCGTCTCGCGCCCGAAAACTGCGGAGACCCTCGATATCCGGCAGCAGGTCGCGCGTGAAATCGTCATTACACGCGAGCCTGCTGCCGCGGCCGCGGCGGGCCAAGCAGGGCTGGCTCGAAGATCAGCGCGCAGATCAGCGTCCAGACCAGCGAGATCATCAGGATCTTGCCCATGCTGGCCGTGCCGGGATGGTGCGACAGCCACAGGCTGCCGAACGCCGTGCCGGTGGCAAGCGCGCTGAACAGCACCGCGCGGGCCAGACTCGATTGCAGCAGATTGGTCGCGCCGGCGCGCCAGGCCATCACGAAATAGATGTGAAACGCGACACCGACGCCGAACAGCAGCGGAAAAGCGATGATGTTGGCGAAGTTGATCGGCTGGCCGATCAGCACGCAGGTTCCCAGCGTGAGGAAGATCGACAGGATCACCGGCGCCAGCGTGAACGCGACCTCGCGCAGGTCGCGCAGCACGGCGATCAGCAGCAGGCTGACCAGCACGAAGGCGATCACGCCCGCCTGGACAAAGGCCCCGGCGATTGTCGATGCGGCGGCCTGGGTCACGACGGGCAGGCCCGATATTGCCGGGGTCACCTCGACGACGGCGTCGCGGAAGCGGCGCAGGATGCTGTTGTCGTCGGCCTCGCCCGAAGGGAACACCTCCAGGCGGTAGCGGCCGTCGGGCGTGCGCCAATCGCGGGTCAATTCGGCGGGCAGGGTGTCGAGCGTGACCGGCTGCGCCTGCATTGCCGCGCGCAGTTGCCCGAGCATCATGTCGAGTGGCTGGCTGAGCATGGCATTGAGCGCCGTGCGCTGCGCCGGCGTGCCCTGTGCGAGGCGCTGCAGCGCCGCCGACAGCTGTTGTGCGGTCTCGGCGCCGGGGCCGGGATGTGCCGCCGCGGCGCTGGCGAGCTTCGGAGCGAGGGCCGCGAGCGACTGCACCAGCGTTGCGTCGTCGGGGGTCGGCGTGCCCACGCGATCGGCGGCGAGATCGAGCAGTTTCGAGGCGTCGCCGATCGCGGCGAGCTTCGGCGCCTGATCCTCGGGCACGAAACTTTCGAGCCAGACGACTTGCCGCACGTCCGGCAGCGCCGAGAGGCGGCTTGCGAGCTGCTCCGCTGCGGTGCGGTTCGGCGCCAGCACGCTGATCGTGTTCGGCGTGCGATCGCGGTCGCGGGTGAGATCGGTCAGCGTGCGCATCGCCGGGCCATCGGCATTGCGCATATGCAGCGGGTTGAAGTCGAACACGACCCAGGGCAGCAGCGCGATGCTGGCGGCCATCGACACCCCGAAGGCCCAGAGCACGGCCTTGCGCCGGGTGACCAGCAGCCGGTCGACCGGGGCCAGTTCGGCAAAGCCCACTTCCCCGCGCGGCGCGCCGGGATTGAACAATGTCACCAGCGCCGGCAGCACCGTCACGCTGAAGGCAAGCGCGACCACCATGCCGATGCCGGAGATCACGCCCAGTTCGGCAATGCCGACATAGGCGGTGGGCAGGAACGCGCCGAAGCCGAGGAAGATTGCGGCCGCCGCCAGTGACAGCGGCGCGGCAAGCGCTGTGGCGGCGCGGTGCAGCGCGTCCGGCGTCGATGCCCCCTCGGCGCGCTCGGCACCGAAGCGGACGCAGATCTGGATACCGAAATCGACGCCCAGCCCGACGAACAGCGGGATGAACGCGATCGAGATGAGATTGAGCGATCCGACCGCCAGCAGCCCGATCGCCAGGGTGGTGATCAGCCCCAGTATGATCGTCACGAGGATCGCGCCGACCTGTCGCACCGATCGCGTCGCCAGCCACAATATGAGGAGCATGGCGCCCAGCATCACCATCGCGACCAGTCCGATATTCTCCTCGAGCGAGGCAAACTCCTCGTCGGACAGCGGCACGTCACCGGTGAGCCGCACCGAGACGCCATTCGCCGCGTCGAGCCCGAGCTTCACCGCGGCGGCCTGTACGGCCTCGCTTGCCGCCGCGCCGGGCGTGATCGAATCGAACTCCAGCACCGGGCGGGCGAGGATCAGCCGCCGTGTCGGCGGGTCGAGCGCCGAGGCGTCGCTGGCGAACAGCCATTGCCAGGAGAAGAATCCCGGCTTGCCGGCGAGCGCCTGGTCTGTCGCTTCGGTCAGCGCGCCCATCGGCTTGTCGATGTCGGCGAGCTTCACGAAGCCCATATCGACGCCGTCGAGCATGGTCGAGAACAGGGTGGCGATGCCGCGCAGTGTCGGGTCCGCGGCAAGCGGCGTCAGCAAGGGCTGCGCCTCGGTCAGCGCCTCCGTCGCGGTCTTCACCTCGGCCGTGGAGCCGAACAACAGGCCCTGGCGGGCGAAGAATTCGCCGCCGTCCGGACGGCGGACGGAACGGAAATGGGCCGGGTCGGCATTCATCGCTTCGGCAAGGCGCGCGGCGCCGTCTTCCGCCAGTTCGGGCGTGGCGCCGTCGACGACCACCACCATGGAATCGCGCAGTTGCGGAAAGGCATCGTCGAACGCGCTCTCGCGCATGCGCCACTCGACATCGGGCGAGATCAATGCCGCCGTGTCGGTGGACATGTCGAAATGACCGGCGACATGGAACAGCGCTGCTATGGTGACCGCGAGCGCCGCCACCAGCGTCATCCAGGGATGGCGGGTGGTCCACGCGACGGTGCGGGGAATGAACTGCCTCATATGCCCTCGGTGTGCCTCCGGGCTGGATGCGTCGGGGCGCGCCAAGGACTAGACCGCACTGACATCATTGTAGCGCAGCGCCTTGAGCACACTGTCGACGATGTGCTCGGCATCGAGCCCGGCCTGGGTATATTGGAGCTCCGGCTTGTCCTGGTCCTGGAACAGGTCGGGCAGGCGCATGGTCCTGAGCTTGAGCCCGGCGTCGATCAGCCCGGTGTCGCTGGCGAGCGTAAGGACATGTGCGCCGAAGCCGCCAATGGCGCCTTCCTCGATGGTGATGGCCACTTCGTGCGTGGTCAGCAGCCGTCGGGTCAGCTCTTCGTCGAGCGGCTTGGCGAAGCGCATATCGGCGACGGTGGTCGAAAGCCCCCTGGCGTCGAGTTCGTCGGCCGCCTTGAGCGCTTCGGCCAGCCGCGTGCCGAGCGACAGGATCGCGACCTTGCGCCCGGTGCGCAGGACCCGGCCCTTTCCGATCTCGAGCCGCTCCGGCACCTTCGGCAGCGGCACGCCCACGCCGCGGCCGCGCGGATAGCGCACCGCGATCGGGCCGTCGTCGTGCAGCGCCGCCGTGTGCGTCATGTGCACCAACTCGGCTTCGTCGGCCGCCGCCATCACCACGAAATTGGGCAGGGTCGCGAGATAGGTCACATCGAAGCTGCCGGCATGGGTTGCACCATCGGCGCCGACAAGGCCGGCGCGGTCGATGGCGAAACGCACCGGCAGGTTCTGGATGGCCACATCGTGCACCACCTGGTCATAGGCACGCTGCAGGAAGGTCGAGTAGATCGCGCAAAACGGCCGCATGCCCTGTGCGGCGAGCCCTGCGGCGAACGTCACCGCATGCTGCTCGGCAATGCCGACATCGAAGAAGCGCTCGGGATGGACCTTGGCGAATCGGTCGAGCCCGGTACCCGACGGCATGGCGGCGGTGATGGCGACGATGGTGGGATCGCGCGTCGCGTCCCGGATCAACTGGTCGGCGAAGACATTCTGATAGGCCGGCGGTCCCGGCGGCACATTCGCCTGAATGCCGGTGATGACGTCGAACTTCTGCACGCCGTGATATTTGTCCGCGGCATTCTCGGCAGGCGCATAGCCCTTGCCCTTCCTGGTCACGACATGGACCAGGATCGGACCTTCCTCCGCGTCGCGGACATTCTCCAGGATCGGGATCAGATGGTCGAGATTATGCCCGTCCACCGGCCCCACATAATAGAAGCCCAGTTCCTCGAACAAGGTACCGCCGGTCGCCATGCCGCGCGCGAACTCCTCGGCCTTGCCGGCGGCCGCGCTCAGGCGGCGCGACACTTTCTTGGTCAGGCGTTTGGCCAGATTGCGAAAGCCCAGATACTCCGAGGACGAGATCAGCCGTGCGAGATGGGCTGAGAGCCCGCCCACCGGCGGGGCGATCGACATGTCGTTGTCGTTGAGGATCACCACCAGCCGGTTACCGGCGGTGCTGGCATTGTTCATCGCCTCATAGGCCATGCCGGCGCTCATGGCGCCGTCGCCGATCACCGCGATCGCCTTGCGGGGGGTGTCGGAGAGCTTGCTGGCAACGGCAAAGCCCAGCGCCGCTGAGATCGAGGTCGACGAGTGTGCCGCGCCGAACGGGTCATACTCGCTCTCGCCGCGCTTGGTGAAGCCCGAAAGCCCGCCGCCCTGGCGCAGCGTGCGGATGCGATCGCGGCGGCCGGTCAGGATCTTGTGCGGATAGACCTGGTGCCCGACATCCCAGATCAAGCGGTCATGCGGCGTCTCGAACACGTAATGGAGCGCCACGGTCAGCTCGACCACGCCCAGTCCCGAACCCAGATGGCCGCCGGTCACTCCGACCGCCGAAATGGTCTCCGCACGCAGTTCGTCAGCCAGCTGGCGCAACTGCTCGGGCTGCAGCCTGCGAAGCGCATCAGGCATGCCTACGGTGTCGAGCAACGGCGTCTGTGGAGGCTCGTTTGACGTCACTTGCGTTCCTCGCCCTTGGTACGAGCTTGTTCTGCAATGGGTTTTACGGCGCAATTTTGGCGCAGCCAACGCTGGGCCGGGCTCGATCGGGTCGCGCTGAGCGCGCGCGCCTCGCTGGCCTGCCACGCGACCAGTGCCGGAATCCCGATCGCGAGGTCGCGCGCGCGCTTGGCGAGCGACAAGGCAAGGGCCTCTTCGGCAGGCAGGCCGAGCAGCGGCCCGAGCAGGACATAGGCGACTTCCTGAACGCCGATCGCGCCCGGCAGCGCGAAGGCGACGCTGCGCAGCACGAAGATCAGGCTCTCCATCACCAGCACCGTGACGAGCGGCAGTTTCACGCCCATCAGCTCCAGCGCGATCCAGGCACCCGCCGCGGATGCGACCCAGGCGGCGAGATTGAAGGCGAGCGCAAGAGCGACCCGCGTGGGCTGCGCATAGATCCGCGCCAGCTCGGCGCGCGCATCCGCGATGCCCCCGCTCACGGCCGGAAGCATGCGCTCGAGCAGGACTTCCGCGACGCGCAGCATGCGGCTCTGCGCGAGGAAGAAGGCGGCCATCAGCCCGGTCATCACCAGAGTACCGATGATGATCGGCGTCATCAGCGTGTCCGGATCTGTCCCGCCCGAGCGCAGCACGACGAAGCCGGCAATGCCGAACAGGGTGAAGACGACCTGGGCTGCCATCTCGGTGGCAAGATCGACCAGGACGGACGCATTAACCAACGGTGCAGAAATACGCCGTGCGATCAGCAGGCGGATCCCGATCACCAGCCCGCCGACCTGCGAAAACGGCAGGACGTCGGCCGCAGCTTCGCGCACCAGCCGCGCCCAGCCGAACAGCAGGAAGGTGGCGCGAATGCCGAGCGGCGGGGCGGCACTGGCCCAAGCGCCGCCGAGCAGCGCGACGGTGCCGAGCGAATAGGCGCAATAAGCGAGAAACCCGCCGACGCCGAAGCGGCCGATGATCTCGAGCACCTTGTCCATGCCGGTCGCGCTCAGCATGAAGCCCGCGACCACGAGCCCGCCGATGGTGGCCAGCAATAGCCAGAATCGTCCCCCGCTCATCAGGCGACGGCCTCCTTCACAGGCGTCACGCGTGCGCCCCGACAAAATCCGCAAAGCAGCCGAGCCGCACGCCCCTCGCCGAAAGCGCCGCGCGCGTGGCGGGCGCGACCAGCGCGTCGAGTTCGGCCCGGTAGCGATAGCCCGGGGCATGGCCCGGCCAATCGTCTCGCGTCGCGGGGTGCAGGTAGAGCTCGTTGAGGCCCGGCGAAAGCCCTGCGACCGCGCGTTCGGTACGCACTGTGTCCATATGGCCACTATTGGCGAGGCCGAATACCGTTTCGGGTGCCATCAGGCCGGCCCGCGCGGCGCGGCGGCGCAGCCGGCGGGCGAAAGCCACCGCCAGCCCGGCCGATCCCCACGGCCGTCCCGGCTCGATCGGAGCGCGGATCGCGCGGGCGCCGTAGCGGCGCGCCGCATCGATCACCATCCGGCCGATCACCGGATGGACGTGGAAATGCTTGTGCGAATTGACGTGGTCGAGCGGCAGGCCGGTCGCCGCGAAGGCGGCGAACTGCGCGTCGATCTCGTGCGCGAGCTGGCGCCGGGCGCGCGGGCTCAAGGCGAAGCGCAGCCCCGCCAGTGCCATATTGCCGTGGAATTCGCCACTGGCATCGACCAGTTCGGGCACCTCGTCGGGCGGCAGCACCGGCCGGCCCTCGACCAGCACCACGTGCAGGCCCACGCCGAGACCCGGCAGCCCCCGCGCGCGGTCAACCGCGTCGCCGGCGGCCTTGCCCGCCACCATCAGGCTTGCCGCCGTCAGCACGCCTTCGCGATACGCCGTCTCGACCGCTTCGTTGACTGCCAGATCCGCGCCGAAATCGTCGGCCGTGACGACCAGCTCGATCAAGCGGCTTCCTTCCGCTGGCGCAGGAAGTCGAAGAACTCCACGCCCTCGCGCAGGCGCCGCTTCATCATGTCCCAGTCGCGCAGCATCTCGCCGACGATCGCCCCGATCTTGCGTGGGCGGAAGTAGAAGCGCTTGTAGAACTCCTCGACCTTGTCGAAGATCACCGGCGCCGGCAGATGCGGATAGCTGAGCTGGGCGATCTGGGTACCGCCGTCGGTCAGAAGATGGTCGGTGCCGTCGAACCAGCTGTTCTCCACCGCCTGCTTGTAGAGGAAGGTGCCTGGATAGGGCGCGGCTAGGCTCACCTGGATGGTGTGCGGGTTGATCTCGATGGCGAAGCGGATGGTCTCCTCGATCGTTTCCAGCGTCTCGCCCGGCAGGCCCAGGATGAAGGTGCCGTGGATGACGATGCCGAGCTCGTGGCAGTCCTTGGTGAACTGGCGCGCGACATCGACGCGCAGGCCCTTCTTGATGTTGATCAGGATCTTCTGGTTGCCGCTCTCATAGCCGACGAGGAGCAGCCTCAGGCCGTTCTCGCGCAGCACCTTGAGCGTCGCGTGGGGCACGTTGGCCTTGGCGTTGCAGCTCCAGGAAACGCCGAAGCCCGGCTTGCCGAAGCCGATCTCACCAAGCGCGCGAGCGAGCTCTTCCACGCGGGGCAGATTGTCGGTCAGCGTGTCGTCGTCGAAGAAGATCTCCTTCACGCTGGGCATTTCGCGCAGGACGTATTTCACTTCCTCGATGACATGGGGGATCGAGCGCGTGCGGTAATTGTGCCCTCCCACTGTCTGCGGCCAGAGGCAGAAGGTGCAGCGGCTCTTGCAGCCGCGCCCGGTGTAGAAGCTCACATAAGGGTGCTTCAGATACCCGCCGAAATATTTCTCGATGGTCAGGTCGCGCTTGTAGATCGGCGCCACGAACGGCAGCAGGTCCATGTTCTCGACGACGGCGCGGTCCTTGTTGTGGATGATGGTGCCGTCGGCCGCCCGATAGCTGATGCCGTCGACCTCGGTGAGTGGCATGCCGTTGGCGACGTCGACGATGGTGAAGTCGAACTCGTTGCGGCAGACGAAGTCCACCGAACGCGCAGCAAGCAGCGACTTCTCGGCTTCCACCGCCACCTTGGCGCCGATCATGCCGATCAGCGCCTTGGGATTGCGTTCGCGGATCAGGTCCGCGGTATGGGAATCCTGGCGGAAGCTCGGTGTCGAGGTGTGGAGGATGACCAGTTCCTTGTCGTCCACCTCGTGCTTGATGTCGTCCCAGCCGAGATCATGGGCCGGCGCATCGATCAGCCGGGAGCCCTCGACCATCGCCGCAGGCTGGGCGAGCCAGGTCGGATACCAGAAGGAGCGCACTTCGCGCTTCATCTGGTAGCGCGCACCCGCACCGCCGTCATAGCCATCGAATGAGGGCGCCTGGAGAAAGAGCGAGCGCATCATCGTCATATATCCTCTGGACCCGAGATCCGGCCCTTGCGTCCAAGCTTAATGCCCGCGCCGCGCCAATCAACCGATCGGGCGACGAAGGCAACCACGAACATAGCGAAGGAAAGCAGATCACGCATTGGAATCAATAAAATCGGGGCAAAACGGTAACCGGCGGGGCGTCCCGCAACGTCAAGGCGCGCCGTCGCGAGCGCCACGCTCGCGCGTGCCGCGAGTGCCAGCACGGTGGCGCCCGCGGCAAGCATGCCGCCGCCCGCGGCCCAGCCGATGAGCGCGAGCGGCAGCGGATGGAGGATGATGCTGCCGGTATAGCCTGCCGGGTCGATCCCCAGAATGGTGGCGTTCCAGCGCAATTCCTGGCGGACCACATGGGTGAGGCTCGTCTCGGCGCAGGCGTGGGTCAGGACCATCGCCGGCACCACCACCGTCCGCCCGGTGGCGCGGACGGCCTCGCCCAACGCATAGTCATCTGCCAGCGTGTCGGCGAAGCGGATGAAGCCGCCGATCTCGGCCAGGGTGTCGCGACGCAGCGCGATGGTCGAGCCCATGGATGGCTTCCCGAGCCCCGTCGCCAGCGCGATCATCGTGGCGGGCACGAAATGGGTATCGATGCCGGCCGCGACCAATCGCGACCAGTAGCCGGCATCGCCGCGCCCCACATAGAGGCAGCTCACCGCGCCGGTGCCGGGCTGGTCGAGCACGCCGACGAGCCGTGCGACATAGTCTGGCGGCACCACCATGTCGCTGTCGGCCAGCACCAGCACGTCATGGCGCGCTTCGGCCATGATGTTGATGAGGTTCGAGACCTTGGCATTGGCGCCCCAGCGCCGGGAATTGACGATAAGCCGAAGCTCGGCAGCGGGAAAGCTCGCGCGCAGCGATTCGACCGCCGCAACGGCGGGATCGTCGGCGCGGGCTACCCCGCAGAGCATCTCGATGCGGCCTGGATAGTTCTGCGCAACCGCCGTCGCGAGATTGTCAGCCAGGAGCGGCTCGGCACCGTGAAGCGGCTTGAGCAGGCTGACGGTCGGCACGTCGCGGGCGCCATGTGGATCGACGGCCGCGGCGCGGCGACGAATGAGCCAGGCTGCCCAGGACAGCAGGGCCGATCCGATCAGCGAAAGGAGGAGTGGCAGCGACGCGACGACCATGGACAAGACAAGTGTGATCCACTTGGGCTGACGAGCCAATAGCGCCTTGGTCACACGGGAACGACTGCCAGTGGACTTGCGCGCAATACAAGCGAGCCTGCGTCGCGTTTTCGTTGTGTGGGACGGCTCTGGGGGGAAGGACCTGATCGGGCTGTATTATAGCTACAAGCTATTGAAATGATTGGCGCACCCGGCACGATTCGAACGTGCGACCTTTGCCTTCGGAGGGCAACGCTCTATCCAGCTGAGCTACGGGTGCGTGGCAATGGGCCTCAAGCGAGAGCCTTGATAATCGAACCGCAGGCCAGCGGCAACCGTCCCGATCCATCATCGTTCCGATCATCGCTCCTCGCCGAACAGCGATAATTGCTCGCCCGGCCTCGGCGGGCGGCGGAAATGGCGGTTGGTCAGGCGCAGATGGCGCTTGTTGAGGCCGAGCCGCTCCGCCGCGATCTCGAAACGCCGCGCCACGGTCCAGGCATAGGGGCCGGAGCCGCTCATGCGCTGGCCGAAGGTCGAATCATACTCCTTGCCGCCATGCATCTCCTTCACCAGCGACAGCACATGGCGGTAGCGGTCGGGGAAATGCGTCAGCAGCCACTCCTTGAACAGGTCGAGGATCTCCAGCGGCAGCCGGATCATCACATAGCCGGCCTCGGTCGCGCCTGCCGCCGCCGCGGTGTCGAGGATGCGCTCCAGCTCGGCATCGTTGATCGCCGGGATCATCGGGGCCGCCAGCACGGCGGTGGGCACGCCGGCCTCGCTGAGGCGGCGTATGGTCTCGATGCGGCGCATCGGCGTCGCCGCCCGCGGCTCCATGATACGCGCCAGCTTGTGGTCGAGCGTGGTGACGGAGAGCGCGACCTTGGCGAGCCCGCGCTCGGCCATCGGCCCAAGTATGTCGAGGTCGCGCAGCACCAGCGCCGATTTCGTCACGATGCCCACCGGATGGCCGAAATCGCGCAGCACTTCCAATATGCGTCGGGTCAGCCGCCATTCGCGCTCGATCGGCTGATAGCCGTCGGTGTTGATGCCGAGCGCGATGGTACGCGGCTCATAGCCGGGCTTGGACAATTCCTTGGCGAGCAATTCCGGCGCGTCGGGCTTGGCGAACAGCTTGGTCTCGAAATCGAGCCCTGCGGAGTAGCCCTGATAGGCGTGGGTCGGGCGCGCGAAGCAATAGACGCAGCCATGCTCGCAGCCGCGATAGGGATTGATCGAGCGGTCGAAGCCGACATCCGGCGAGTTGTTGCGATTGATGATGGTGCGCGGCTTCTCCACCGTGACGCTGGTCTGGAATACCGGTAATTCGTCGAGGCTCTCCCAGCCATCGTCGAACGCTTCGCGCGCATGCGGCTCGAAGCGGCCGGCGGCGTTGGAGACCGCGCCACGCCCGCGCCGGCGCTCGCCGTCCACCCCCGGCGCCGGCCCGTCTGCTACCCCGATATCGGAGATGCCGGTAAGGTCGCGCGCGGCCGCAGCGCGCTCCTGCTCCTGCTTGAGGCGGCGCTCTTCGCGGAGTCGGCCGACGATGCGCTCCGGCTTGCGCGGCGGCTGGGGCGCCTGAGCCTTCGCGGCGCGGCCGGGAGCGGATGGCGGTGTCTGTTCCATGGCGGAGTCATAGCGCAGCAATGAGAACATAACAAGAACATAGGCAAGTGAGTGCAGCTTTCGCTATGCGCCGCGATAACGCATGCTATAGGCAGGACAAGGGTTTGAAGCGGCTTCGGACGAGAGTCGAAGCGTTACTTCGGCGGGTCAGGGGCAGGCAAGACGCGTGATTTCGGTCGTCATACCCACGCAGGAAACGGAGCGCCTGCTGATCCCGGCGCTGGCGGCGCTGGTGCCGGGCGCGGCGGCTGGCGTGGTGCGCGAGGTACTGCTGGTGGATGGCGGCAGCAACGGCGCGGTCGAGGAGATCGCCGATGCCGCCGGCTGCGAATATCTGCGCGGGCCGGCTGACAGCGGCGCCCGCCTGCGCCAGGGCGCTGAGGCGGCGCGGGGTCCCTGGCTGTTGTTCCTCGAGCCCTGCGGGCTGCTGCAGGAAGGCTGGGCGCGCGAAGTCCGCAACTTTACCGACCAGGCCGAGCGCAATGGCAGCACCGAGCACCGTGCCGCCACCTTTCGCCTCGCGCTGGATGGTTTCGGCGTCGCTCCGCGCCTCAAGGAAGCCGCCGCCGTGGCGCGCCACGCGCTCACCGGGCGCCCTCGGCCGGAGCAGGGGCTGCTGATCCATCGGCGTTTTTACGAGGCGTTGGGCGGGTACGGCTCCGGCGCTCGTTCCGCCCGCAAGCTATTGGCACGGATCGGTCGCGGGCGGCTGGTGCTGCTGCGCTCGCAGATGCTGCTGCCGGAAGACTGAGACTCCCGAACGCCGATGCGCCCTTTGGGCCGCGGCCGGGATTACGCCAATGGAGATGGTGCTCCTAAACCGTCGCGCCCTTGGCCTTGGCGCGCTTCAGGTGCTCGTCGAGGCGCGGCAGGATCTCGACGAAATTGCACGGCTTGTGCCGCACATCGAGCTGGTGGACGAGGATCTCGTCCCAGGCGTCGCGGCAGGCGCCGGGGGAGCCCGGCAGGCAGAACACGTAGGTGGCGTTGGCGACGCCGGCCGTGGCCCGGCTCTGCAGCGTCGAGGTGCCGATCTTCTGGAACGACACCATGTGGAACACTGTCGAGAAGCCTTCCATGCGCTTCTCGAACAGCGGCTCCACCGCTTCCGGGGTCACGTCGCGGCCGGTAAAGCCGGTGCCGCCGGTGGTGATCACGACATCGATCGCCTTTTCGGCGATCCACGCCTCGACCCGCTCGCGGATCGCCGGCACATCGTCCGGCACGATGGCACGGTCCGCGAGCGTGTGGCCCGCGGCCGCGATCCGCTCCGCCAGCGTGGTGCCGGAGCGGTCGTCCGCGAGGGTGCGGGTGTCGGAGACGGTGAGCACCGCGATGTTCAGCGGCACGAAAGGCTTGTCGGGGGCGTCGGTCATGCGTTGCAGATAAGCGTCAGATGGCGCCCTGGAAAGTGTTGCACTGATTCATGTCGCCGCCCTTCAGCCCGCGCGTGAACCATTGGGTGCGCTGCGCCGACGTGCCATGGGTGAAGCTGTCCGGCACCACATAGCCCTGCGCCTGCTTCTGCAGCCGGTCGTCGCCGATCGCCGAGGCGGCATTCAACGCTTCCTGCACGTCGCCCTCCTCGAGGATCTTCCACTGCGTATTGGCGTGATTGGCCCACACGCCGGCAAGGCAGTCGGCCATCAACTCGACGCGCACCGAGAGCTCGTTCGCTTCGGCCTTGGAGACCTGGCGCTGGCGCTCCTGCACCTTCGGCAGCAGCCCCATCTCGTTCTCGACATGGTGGCCGACCTCATGCGCGATCACATAGGCCGCGGCGAAGTCGCCGGGGGCGTTGAAGCGGGTCTTCATCTCCTGGAAGAAGGAGAGGTCGAGATAGACCTTCTGGTCGAGCGGGCAATAGAACGGCCCCATCGCCGACTGCGCCGAGCCGCAGGCCGAGCGCGTGAAGCCGGAGAACAGCACCATGCCGGGCTTGTCGTAGGTCTTGCCCATCTGCTTGAAGATCGGCGTCCACACGTCTTCGGTCTGGGCCAGCACGGTGGCGGCGAACTTGCCGAGCTGGTCGGACGGGGCACCCTTCTGGCCGGCGGGAGCGGTGGTCTGCTGGGTCTGGCTGGAGCTGCCGCCGCCGAACAGGATCTCCGCTCCGCCCATCAGCAGCGCCGGATTGATGCCGGTCGCCCAGGCGATGAGGCCGACGACGATGATGCCGCCAATGCCGAGCCCGCCGCGGCGCATGCCTCCGCCGCCGCCACCGAACCCGCCCGAGCCGCCGTCGCCCCGGCGATCCTCGACATTGTCGCTCCGCCGGAAGTCTTCCCACTTCATCGCCGCCTCCAATACGCGCGCCGCCGACGCCCAGGCCGATTATATTGTGATCGGGGCGTGTTGTCCCGATAACGTCGGTGTTTGCCTAATTGTGCCATGTCCCGGCAACGTGACGATCAAATGACCAAATTGCCGGAGAGGAAGGCCGTCTCGACGATGCCGAGCCCCTTCATGTCGATACCGCCCCGCATCTGGTAGGCGAAGGCTTCGCCGGCCAGCGCGCGAAACGCCGGCGTCACCTGGATGCGCCCGGCCTCGCCATAGCCCTCCATCCGGGCCGCGGTGTTCACCGCGTCGCCCCATACATCATAGGAAAACCGCGTCTCGCCGATGACGCCCGCGGTGGCTGGCCCGGCAT
Organism: Starkeya sp. ORNL1; assembly: GCF_012971745.1. Classification (NCBI taxonomy): domain Bacteria; kingdom Pseudomonadati; phylum Pseudomonadota; class Alphaproteobacteria; order Hyphomicrobiales; family Xanthobacteraceae; genus Starkeya; species Starkeya sp. ORNL1. The sequence continues at coordinate 3,244,568 of NZ_CP048834.1, read as the reverse complement.
GGATGCCGATGCGCAAGGCGAGACGCGTGCCGCCGAGCGGCGGCAGCCGCGTCGCCTCGTCGAGGAGCGCGAGCGCGAACCGCGCCGTCGCCGCGGCGCCGGCCTCGGCGCCCCCGTCGAGCCCGCCCACCGCCATGTAGCTGTCGCCGATGGTCTTGATCTTCTCGACGCCGTGCCGCTCGGCGAGTTCGTCGAAGCGGCGCACCACGGCGTCGAGGAAGGCCACCACCTCTTCCGGCGGCAGGTTCCGTGCCGCGCTGGTGAAGCCCGCGAGATCGGCGAACAACACGCTGAGATTGTCGATGCGATCTGCGATGCGGTTCGCCCCCGCCTTCAGCCGCGCCGCAACGGCGTGGGGCATCAGCGCCGTCAGCAGCGCCTCGGAGCGGGCATGCTCCGCCTCGCGGCCGGCCTCCGCCTGCCTGAGCGAGCTCAGCGCATAGAAGATCAGCAGCGCATTGATGGCGATGGTGTTGAGCATGGCGTGCGAGGACAGCAGGCGGTGCAGCGGGTCGTCCTCGCCGAGCAGCATTCCGTGCTCGGGCGCCAGCACCACGGTGACACCCAGCACCAGCGCGACGAGGATGAACCAGCCAAGGAACAGCCGCCAGCGCTCGACGCCGAACATGAACAGCATGGCGCCGGCAAGGGTGAGATACACATGCAGTGCGCTCTCGGTGCCGAGCATCCAGACGACATAGGTGTTGCCGGCGAGGATGAGCAGCACCAGGCAGAAGGCGCCGACATCCGGCCCGAAGCGGTGCAGCAGCGGCACCATCAGCGTCGCGATGACGAAGGCTGCATTGTAGAACTGCACCGGCATCAGGCTCGCCGGGCCGTTCATGGCATTGATCACGAGGTGCGAACCGGCATTGGCCGCCGCGGCATAGGCGCCGAGATTGGTGAAGCGCTGGCGGCGCACCACCTGCGGATCGTCGCTGACGATGCCGCATGAGGTGATGCGCTCCAGCCAGCCGGGCATCGCGAAGCCGGGTCGCTCCGCTGCCCGCATCAGGTCGCGCAGACGCGCCATGCTGCCTCGCCTTCATCCACGTCGTGCGCTTGTTAAGGGGAATTTGGCGGATGCGCAAAAGCGTGATCGCCATCACATCGGCAGCAAACTGGATTCCCTAAGGTTGGATCATCACGAAACAAGTTGTTTCGGATCTCAATCAGGACGATCACCATGTCGAACACCCAGTCGAGCAAGGTTCGCAAGATTCTCTCCGCTGCCGTCGCCGTTGTCGCGCTCAGTGGTGCGATGGTCATTACTTCCGGCGAAGCCTTCGCCGGTGGCAAGCACGGTCATGGCGGCCATCACGGCCATCGCGGCCACGGCTTTTATGGCAGCCACTTCAAGAATTTCTATTATGACGACTACTACGCCTATAATGGCCCGCAGTGCTACTATGTGAAGAAGTGGTATGGCGGCTACAAGCGGGTCATCAAGGTGTGCGACCGGCCCTATTTCTGAGATCACGCACATGTCGGCCACGTGCCCGTCCGAATCTCCGTTCGGACGGGTTTCGTGTCTGAGCCAGCCTTTGCTAACGTCGCCGCCCCGAAACCTTCTGGGATTCGCCCATGCCGGGCCCGGCGGCTCTGCCCGACAATCTGTTCGCTGCGTTGCCCAAGGCGCTCTCCGAGGCGCTGCTGGCGCATGCCCGCCCGGTCGAATTGCAGGCCGAGCAGACGCTGTTCGTCGCCGGGGATGCGGGCGACGGCTGCTACAGCATCGAGAGCGGTTTGTTGAAAGTCTCGGTGGTCTCCGCCGCCGGAAATGAGCGCATCCTTGCCATATTGGGTGCAGGCGCGCTGGTCGGTGAGCTGTCGCTGCTCGATGGCAGGCCACGCTCGGCCACCGTCACCGCATTGCGCCCGAGCCGGCTCGGCTTCATCGGTCGCGGCGCCTTCGATGCCGTGCTGGAAGACGACCCCGAGCTCTGGCGCGAGGTCGCCTTCATGCTGGCGATTCGCCTGCGCGAATCCAATCTGGCGCTGGCCGCGACCAGCTTCCTGCCACTGCAGGGCCGCGTCGCGCGGGCGCTGCTCGCTCTGGCCGATGCGTTCGGCGAGAAGCTGGCACATCCCCCGGGCGCCGGGCGCGTGCTGGTGCGGCAGAAGGTGACGCAGTCCGACCTCGCCGCCATGGCCGGCATCGCGCGTGAGAATGTCAGCCGCATCCTGAATGGCTGGCAGCGTGACGAAGTGGTCAGCCGCATCTCCGGCTATTACTGCCTGGAGAAGCCCGCGGCGCTGGCCGCGCTGACCAAGGATTAGGCCTTCCAGCCATCGTCATCCCGGTCGGCCTTGCGGCCGTCCGGGATGACGACGTTCTTGGGGAAGGGCGTATCAGGCCGCCTCGGCCCTCAGCTCCGCCAGGAACTGCCGCGCCAGATTGGCGTCGGCCTGCGACAGGCCGTGGCCCGCCGGCAGCACGCGGTGCTCGACCGTCGCGCCGGCAGCGGAGAGCTGCGCCGCCAGCCGGCGGGCATTTTCCTCCGGCACGATCGGGTCGGCGACGCCGGACAGCAGCAGCACCGGCGTGCCGGGGATGCTCGCCGCGGGAGGATCGGTCAGTGGCACCATGGCGCGCAGCAGCACCGCGCCCGAAAGCGTCTCGGGACGCCGCAGCAGCATGGCCGCGGCGATATTGGCGCCGTTGGAGAAACCGACCGCGACCGGCGCCTTGAGCCCATGGACGGCACGCGCCTCCTCGACGAAATCGGCGAGCTCATCGGCGCGCCGGCGCACGTCTTCCTCGTCGAACACGCCTTCGCGCAGCCGGCGAAAGAAGCGCGGCATGCCGCCTTCCAGCACCTTGCCGCGCGGCGACAGCAATGCCGAACCCGGCGCGATCATCTGTCCGAGGCCGATCAGGTCGTTCTCGTCGCCGCCGGTGCCGTGCAGCAGCAGGAGCGGGGGGCGGCCGGTGTCGGTCGCCGGCTCGAAGCGATGGATGAAGGACAGCGACGTGTTGGTGGCCATGGGACCTCCTCCGGACCCAGCGGGTCCGTAACTCGAACATGAGGGAAAGCCCCTCCCGGTGAGGGGAGGGGCGCAATGTCAGGCGACTTCGGGCAGCACCGCTTCGATCTGTGCGCGGCGGCCTTCGAGGAAGGACGGCAGCTTCAACGCCTCGCCGAGGCTCGCCACCGGCTCGTCCGCGGCAAAGCCGGGGATGTCGGTCGCGATCTCGAACAGCACGTGGCCGGGTTCACGGAAATAGACGGAGCGGAAATAGTTCCGATCCTTCTGCTCCGTGGTGCGGATGCCGTGGTTCTGGATGAGCTTCCTCGCCATCTCGGCCTCGGCCGCATCGTCCGCGGCACGGAAGGCGATGTGGTGCACCGAGCCGCCGCCCATGCGGGCCGGCAGGAAGCCGCCGGCAGCGTGGATGTCGACGATGCCGCCGATAGCCGTGCCTTCGACCTTGTAGCGCACCAGCGTTCCATCGCGCCCAAGCTCGGTGAAGCCGAGCACGTCGGTCAGGATGGCGCCGGTGGGCTCCGCGTCCGCCAGCAGCAGGTTCACGCTGTGGAAGCCGCGAATGGCGTGCTCGGCCGGGATGTCGCCGTTCGACCACGCCGGCTCATTGGCGATGCCGGGCACCGCGACCAACGCAAGGCGCATGCCGTGCGGATCCTTGAAGGAAAGCACGGTCTCGCCGAAGCGCTTCACCGGCGCCTGGTGGGCGACGCCCTTGTCCACGAAGCGATGCGTCCAGTAGCCGATGGCGCCTTCCGGCACCCGGAACACGGTTTCCTGGGTCTCGCCGATGCCGAGCCGGCCCGGCGCCACATGGTCCCACGGGAAGAAGGTGAGGATGGTGCCGGGCGCGCCGGTCTCGTCGCCATAATAGAGGTGATAGGTGCCGGGATCGTCGAAATTGACGGTCTTCTTCACCAGCCGCAGGCCGAGGGTCTGGGTGTAGAACTCGACATTGCGGCGCGCATTGCCGGCAATCGCGGTGACGTGGTGGATGCCATGGTGGTTCATTATTCAGCCCTCCGCTTTGGGCGGCTTGAACGCCCGGTGTGGCCTTTCAAATAAGCCAACTCTGAAGACATTCCATCAAAGTTCGATTGCATTGACGCAATGACGGAAGTGCCCTTATATCGGCACCGACGGCAGGTTGACCGATGCAGCGGAGTGGATGATGGCGGAGCCTTTCAAGAACCTCGCCTGGGATGATTTCCGGCTCATCAAGGCCGTGGCGGACGCGCGTGGCCTGCCTGCCGCGGCGGCTCAGATCGGCGTCAATCATTCCACCGTGTTCCGCCGGCTGAAGCAGATCGAGGACACGCTCGGCAATGCGTTGTTCGAGCGCCACCGCACCGGCTACGCGCTCACCCCCGCCGGCGAGGAGATGGTGGCGCTGGCCAACCGGCTCGACGACGAGATCACCGCGGTCGGGCGCAAGCTGGCCGGGCGCGAGCCGACGCCGGCGGGCGAACTGCGCGTCACCACCAATGACTCACTGCTGATCCATCTGCTGATGCCGCTGCTCGCCGGCTTCCGCGAGCGCTACCCCGAAGTGCGGCTTGATGTGGTGCTGACCAACCAGGCGCTGAACCTCTCGAAGCGCGACGCCGACGTCGCCATCCGCGCCACCGACCAGCCCCCGGAGAATCTCGTGGGACGCCGCGCCGCGCGCATCGCCTGGGCGCTCTATGGCCGCGCCATCGACTTTCCCGAGCCCGGCGACGTCGACCAGGAGGAACTCAAGACCCGCAACTGGGTCTCGCTCGGCGACAACCTCGCCCAGCTGAAAGCGGTGAAGTTCGTGCAGGAGAATGTCGCGCCGGAGCGCATCGCCTACAAGATCAACACCGTGCTGGGGCTCGCCGAGGCGGTGGAGGTCGGGCTCGGCATCGGCCATCTGCCGTGCCTGATCGGGGATTCCCGGCCGACTCTGGTGCGCCTTGCCCCGCCCGATCCGGCCTACGCCGCTGATCTGTGGCTGCTCACTCACCCGGACCTGCGCCACGCCCCACGGGTGCGCGCCTTCCTCGATTATCTCGCCGTGGAGTTCGGCAAGCTGCGTCGCTTCATCGAGGGCAATCCCCCCGAGCCGGTGGTGGAAGCCGTCGCGGCGGAGGTTTAATCACTCGAGTCAGTCGTCATCCTGGACGCGCCGAAGGCGCGAGCCGGGATCGCGTGAAAGTTCGGCGCGCGATCCCGGCTCTCCGCTTCGCTACGGCCGGGATGACATCTGTGATGGGACCGGAATCTAAGCCTTCGCCTTCGCCAGCAGCGCGTCGCGCAGGCTGGTGATGTCGCCGGTCAGCTTCTCGATGCGCGCGCGGTCGTGCTCGAAGCAGATGCCGACCTCGTTGGGAATCGAGCGCGCCTTCTCGCGCAGTGCCTTGCCCTTGTCGGTGAGGTGCACCAGCACCTGGCGCTCGTCCGCCTTGCAGCGCGTGCGCAGCACCAGGCCGGCGGCTTCCATGCGCTTCAAGAGCGGCGTCACCGTATTGGTCTCGAGCAGGATCCGCTCGCCGATCTGCCCGACCGTCAGCCCATCCTCACGCCACAGCGTCACCATCGTGACATACTGCGGATAGGTCAGGCCCAGTTCGTCGAGGATCGGCTTGTACAGCCGGTTGAAGGCGTGATTGGCCGAATAGACCGCGAAACACAGCAAATTGCTGAGCTTGAGGCCTTCCAGATGGGGGGAAATCTCACTCTCGGACATGATGGGGACCGCGCGGAACCGCAAGCGTCAATTTGGATCGTGCGCGACCTAATCACAAGGGCGTTCCTGCAATAACCAACGCGTGACAGGGCGAAATCGTAAGGCTCCGGCGCCTCTTTATGCTTCCCTTATGCCAGCCTACGGCATTCCGGATCGAACCCTTATCGGGCCGCGCTTAACTGCTGCGACAACCCCAGAAGGAGGGCCTGTTCCATGATGGACATCATTTATATCGTCGTCGGCGTCGGCTTCTTCGTGCTGATGGCCTCCTATGCGCGCTTTACGGCGAAGGGGTGAGGCCATGCTCGACCTTGTCCTTGGTGCCGTCGTCTCGCTCGGCCTCGCCGGCTATCTCGTGATCGCACTGCTGCGGCCCGAGAAGTTCTGACGCACGCCGCTCCAGTCATCTCCAGAGAAGAAACCCGCCATGACCGCAATCGGCTGGCTACAGATAGCCATCATCCTAGCGCTCGTGCTCCTCGCCGCGGTGCCGCTCGGCGCCTTTATGGCCCGCCTCTATGCGGGCGAGCGCACATTCCTCACCCCTGTCCTCGGGCCGATCGAACGCCTGCTCTACCGCGTCTGCGGGGTCGACGAGACCAAGGAGCAGAGCGCGCTCGGCTACACGCTCGGCATGCTCGCCTTCAGCGCCGCCGGCTTCGCCCTGCTCTATGCCATGCTGCGCCTGCAAGGCGTGCTGCCGTGGAACCCGCTCGGCTTTGCCGGCCTCACGCCGGATCTCGCCTTCAACACCGCGGCGAGCTTCGTCAGCAACACCAACTGGCAGTCCTATGGTGGCGAGACCACCATGAGCCTGTTCAGCCAGATGGCCGGGCTCACGGTGCAGAATTTCGTCTCCGGCGCGACCGGCCTCGCTCTGGCCGTGGCGCTGGTGCGGGCATTCTCGCGCTCCGGCGCGGCGACGGTCGGCAATTTCTTCGTCGATCTGACGCGTTCCACGCTCTATGTGCTGCTGCCGCTGGCGATCATCACCGCGCTGGTCCAGGTGTGGATGGGCGTGCCGCAGACCATGGACGCCGCGACCGCCGTGACCACGGTGGAAGGCGCGCAGCAGACCATCGCGCTCGGCCCGGTCGCCTCCCAGATGGCGATCAAGCAGCTCGGTACCAATGGCGGCGGCTTCTTCAACGTCAATGCCGCGCACCCCTTCGAGAACCCGACCGCACTCTCCAATGCCCTTGAGATCTGGCAAATGCTGGTGATCTCCGTGGCGCTCGTCTTCGCCTTTGGCCGCCTGATCGGCGACAAGCGGCAGGCGCGCGCGCTGATCACCGTCATAGCCCTCATCCTCGTGGCCGGCATCGGCATCTGCTATTGGGCCGAGGCCGCCGGCACGCCGATCCTGCATGCCGCCGGCATCGATCCCACCGGCGGCAATATGGAAGGCAAGGAGGTCCGCTTCGGCCTCGCCGCGTCTTCCCTGTTCGCGGCGGTCACCACCGGCGTGTCGGACGGCGCCGTGAACGCCATGCACGGCTCCTTCACCCCGATCGGTGGACTGGTGCCGCTGTTCCTGATGCATCTCGGCGAGATCCTGCCGGGCGGCACCGGTTCGGGCCTCTATGGCCTGCTGGTCATGGCCATCATTGCGGTGTTCGTCGCCGGGCTGATGGTGGGCCGCACCCCGGAATATCTCGGCAAGAAGATCGAGGCCAAGGAGGTGAAGATGGCGGTGCTCGCCGTGCTGATCCTGCCGATCACCATTCTCGGCTTCTCCGCGGTCGCCGCCGTACTTCCGGTCGCGCTCGCCGGTCTCGGCAATGCCGGGCCGCACGGGATGTCCGAGATCCTCTATGCCTATACTTCGGGCGCCGCAAACAACGGCTCGGCCTTCGGTGGGCTCTCTGCCAACAGTCCGTGGTGGAACACCACGCTCGGGCTGGCCATGCTGCTCGGCCGCTTCACCTACATTGTCCCGATGATGGCAATCGCAGGCTCGCTGTCGGCCAAGACCCGGCTGACCGCCTCGTCCGGCACCTTCCCGACCCATGGGCTGCTGTTTGTCGGCCTGATGGTCGGCGTCATCCTCATCCTCGGCGGTCTCCAGTTCTTCCCCGCGCTCGCCCTCGGCCCGATCGCCGAACAGGTGCAGATGCTGGCCGGCAAGACCTTCTGATCATCGCCGTATCGGAGAAAACCAATGTCCACCAAATCCCTGGCGGCGAAATCAGGCTCCGCCTTCGCCTCGCCCGAATTGATCGTGCGGGCGGTGCGCGACGCCTTCGTCAAGCTCAACCCCGTAGCCCTGATGCGCAACCCGGTGATCTTCGTCACCGAGGTGGTGGCGGCGCTCGTCACCGTGCTGTTCGTGCGTGACTTCCTCGCCGGCAACCCGCTGTCCTTCACCGGCCAGATCATGGCCTGGCTGTGGTTCACCGTGCTGTTCGCCAACTTTGCCGAGGCCATCGCCGAAGGGCGGGGCCGCGCGCAGGCCGACACGCTGCGCAAGGCGCGCACCGATACCGTGGCCCGTCGCATGCGCGATCCCAAGGACCGCATGCGGCTCGAAAAGGTCTCGGCGCTGGACCTCAAGGTCGGCGACCTTGTCTTCGTCCAGGCCGGTGACCTGATCCCCGGTGACGGCGAGATCGTCGAGGGCATCGCCTCGGTCAACGAGGCCGCCATCACCGGCGAGAGTGCGCCCGTCATCCGCGAGAGCGGCGGTGACCGCTCGGCGGTGACCGGCGGCACCACCGTCATCTCCGACTGGCTCGTCGTGCGCATCACCGCGGCGGCCGGTTCCTCCTTCCTCGACCGCATGATCGCGCTGGTCGAGGGCGCCGAGCGGCAGAAGACGCCGAACGAGATCGCGCTCTCCATCCTGCTGGTCGGCATGACGCTGATCTTCCTGATCACCGTGGTCTCGCTGGCCGGCCTCGGCCGCTATTCGGCGGCCGAAGTGCCGGTGCCGATCCTGGTCGCGCTGCTCGTCACCTTGATCCCGACCACGATCGGCGGCCTGCTCTCCGCCATCGGCATTGCCGGCATGGATCGGCTGATCCGTCATAACGTGCTGGCCATGTCGGGCCGCGCCGTGGAGGCGGCGGGCGACGTCGACACGCTGCTGCTCGACAAGACCGGCACCATCACCTTCGGCAACCGCATGGCCACCGAGATCCTCCCGGTGCCCGGCGTGAGCGAGCAGGAGGCCGCGACGATCGCGGTGCTGGCGAGCCTCGCCGACGACACCGCGGAAGGCCGCTCCATCCTGACGCTGGCCCGCGAGAAGTTCGGCGTCAGCATCCCCCAGGAGGCGCCGGAAGGGGCCAGCTTCATCCCCTTCTCGGCCACGACCCGGCTGTCCGGCGTCGATATCGGCGAGCGGCGCATCCGCAAGGGCGCCATCGATGCGGTGAAGCGCTTCGTCATGAGCGTCACCGATCGCGCCGCGCCGGAGATCCCGGTCTTCAGCGCCGCGGTGGAGCGCATCTCGCGCTCGGGCGGCACGCCGCTCGGCCTGGTCGAGAATGACCGGCTGCTCGGCGTCATCCACCTCAAGGACGTGGTGAAGCCGGACATCAAGGAGCGCTTCGCCGAATTGCGCCGCATGGGCATCCGCACCGTGATGGTCACCGGCGACAACCCGATCACCGCCGCGGCCATCGCCTCCGAAGCCGGCGTCGACGATTTCATCGCCGAGGCCACGCCGCAGGACAAGCTGGCTTACATCCGCAACGAGCAGCGCCAGGGTCGGCTGGTGGCGATGTGCGGCGACGGCACCAATGACGCGCCCGCACTGGCGCAGGCCGATGTCGGCGTCGCCATGCAGACCGGCACCCAGGCCGCCCGCGAGGCCGGCAACATGGTCGATCTCGACAGTGATCCGACCAAGCTCATCGAGATCGTCGGCATCGGCAAGCAATTGCTGATGACGCGCGGCGCGCTGACCACCTTCTCCATCGCCAACGACGTGGCGAAGTACTTCGCCATCATCCCGGCGCTGTTCATCACCGCGATCCCGGAACTGGGCCTGTTGAACGTGATGGGCCTGCACTCGCCGCAGAGCGCGATCCTCTCCGCGGTGATCTTCAACGCGCTGATCATCATCGCGCTGATCCCGCTCGCCTTGCGCGGCGTCGAATACAAGGCTCGCGAGGCCGGCTCCGTGCTCGCTCGCAACCTGCTCATCTACGGCGTCGGCGGCATCATCCTGCCGTTCGTCGGCATCAAGCTCATTGACCTCGTCGTCGCCGCCGTCGGCCTTGCGTGAGGATAGGACCATGCTCGAATTTCTTCGCCCGGCGATCGGAATGATCGTGCTCTTCACGCTGATCACCGGCATCGCCTACCCGCTCGCCATGACCGAGGTGGCGGAAGCCATCTTCCCGGCCCAGGCGCGCGGCAGCCTCATCGAGCGCGACGGCAAGCCCGTCGGCTCCGAACTGATCGGCCAGAACTTCGCCAAGGACGAATACTTCCGCCCTCGGCCTTCGGCGGCGGGGACCGGCTATGATGCCTCGGCCTCGTCCGGCACCAATCTCGGTCCGACCAGCGCCAAGCTGGCCGACCGCCTGAAGGCGGATAGCGACGCCATGCGCGCCAGCGGCATCGCCAACCCGCTGCCGGCGGACGCCATCACCACCTCGGGCAGCGGCCTCGACCCGCACATCTCGCCGGCCTATGCGCTGGCGCAGGTACCGCGCGTCGCCAAGGCCCGCGGCGTCGACGAGGCGCTTGTCCGCAATCTCGTGACGGCGCACATAGAAGGACGCCAGCTCGGTGTCTTTGGTGATCCGCGCGTCAATGTGCTCGAACTCAATCTCGCGCTCGACATCGCCGTCCGGCCGACCGGTACCCCGCCGGCCGGAGGGGCGAACAGCACGCCGAGCTCCTGAGAGACTGACCAATGACTTCCCTCTCCCCAATGGGGAGAGGTGGTCCGCGAAGCGGGTCGGTGAGGGGGGACACGATTGCGGAGCGGCGAAGACCCCTCACCCCAACCCTCTCCCCAATGGGGAGAGGGAGAAGAAAGCCGTGCCGCCCGCTTGTTTCGATCATGGGTCAGGCATTGACCACATGCGCTTGAAGCGCCGTTCCATGCGGGCCGCGGCATGAGCTCAGACGAGACGCCGCGTGCCTCGCCGGACGCCCTGCTTGCAGCGGCGGAACGGGAGTCGCGCGGCAAGCTGCGTATCTTCCTCGGCGCCGCCCCCGGCGTCGGCAAGACGTTCTCGATGCTCTCCGCCGCCCGTGTCGCCAAGGCGGCCGGCCGAGACGTCGTGGTCGGCATCGTCGAGACCCATGGCCGCGCCGAGACCGAGGCGCTGGTGCAGGGCCTCGATGTCCTGCCCCGCACCGGCATTGCCTATCGTGGCCGGCTGGTGCCGGAATTCGATCTCGAGGCCGCGCTGGCCCGCCATCCCGGCCTGCTGCTGGTCGACGAATACGCCCATTCCAACATCGACGGCAGCCGCCATCCCAAGCGCTGGCAGGACGTGCAGGAATTGCTCGCCGCCGGCATCGATGTCTGGACCACGCTCAATATCCAGCATGTCGAGAGCCTGAACGACGTCGTGCAGCGCATCACCGGGGTGCGGGTGCGCGAGACGGTGCCGGACACGGCGCTGCAGAAGGCCGACGAGATCATCCTGGTCGACCTGCCGTCCGACGAGCTGATCAAGCGCCTTGCCGACGGCAAGGTCTATGTCGAGGACACCGCGACCCGCGCGGTGGAGAGCTTCTTCAAGCCGAGCAACCTCACCGCGCTGCGCGAGCTCGCCTTGCGACGCGTCGCCGCCCGGGTCGACAGCGACCTGCTGGAGCGCATGCAGGGCTCGGCGATCGAAGGGCCGTGGGCCGCCGGCGAGCGCCTGCTGGTCTGCGTCGGTCCGGATGTCGCCGCCGAGCGCGTGGTGCGCGAGGCGAAGCGCTTGGCGGACCTGCTCGATGCCTCCTGGTTCGCGGTGACGGTGGAGCGCCCCGGCCGCACCTTTTCCGCCGCCGACCGGGCGCGGCTGGAGGCCGGCATGCGGCTCGCCTCCAGCCTCGGGGCGGAGACCCATTCGCTGGTCGCCTCCGACATTGCCGCTGAGCTGCTGCGCTTCGCCCGTTTCGAGAACATCACCCAGATCGTCGTCGGCAAGGCGCGTCCCCGCCGTTTGCACTTCTGGCCGCGGCACACGCTGGTGGATGCGCTGGTGAAGGCGGCGAGCGGCGTCGCGGTCCATGTCGTCACCGCCGAGGCGCCGGACACCGGCCGGCGCGGGACCTGGCGCCTGCCATCCCCCGGGCCCATCACCGGCTATGTCGCCGGGGCGCTCTGCGTCGCGCTGGCGACCATCACCGGTCTTGGCCTGACCGAATTCATCGCCTTGCCGAACGTCTCGATGCTCTATCTGCTGGCGGTGCTGGTACCGGCGATCGGCTATGGGGTCTGGCCGGCGATCTCCGCCTCGGTGCTGTCCTTCCTCGCCTATAATTTCTTCTTCATCGAGCCGGTCGACACCTTCACCGTGGCGCGCCCGCACGAATTGCTGGCGCTGGTCATTTTCCTCGGTGTCGCGGTGCTGATCTCGACCATTGCCGGCCGGGCACGTGAGCAGGCCCGAGCGGCGGCGCAGCGGGTGCGGGCGACGCGCCGGCTCTACGAGTTCACCCGCAAGCTCTCGGCGCTGCCGGATGGCGCCTCGGTCGCCGAGGCCGCGGCGGTCGAGCTGCACGCCGCGCTCGGCCGCGCCAGCGTGATCCTGCTCGCCAATGGCGGCGATATCGCCATCGCCAGCGCGTGGCCGCCGGAGGACCGGCTGGATACCGCCTCGATGACCGCCGCGCGCTGGACCTTCGACCACGGCGACCCGGCCGGTGCCGGCACCGCCACGCTGCCCAGCGCGCCCTGGTATTTCCTGCCGCTTGCCGGCCCGGCCGCGGATCGACGCATCGGCGTCATCGGTATCGAACGCCCGCCGTCGCTGCCGCCGGACGCCGAAAGCGACACCTTGCTGGCGACGCTCGCTGAGCAGACCGCTGCGGCGCTGGTGCGCACCAATCTCTCGCTCGAAGTCACCAATGCCCGCACCGCGGCCGAGACCGAGCGGGTGCGCAACATATTGCTCGCCTCCATCAGCCATGATTTCCGCACCCCGCTCGCTTCCATCCTCGGCGCGGCGACCAGCTTGATCGACTATGGGAACGAGATCCCCGAGGCGCAGCGCGGCGACCTGCTGGTGCATGTGCGCGAAGAGGCCGAGCATCTCGACCAGATGGTGCGCAATCTGCTCTCCATGACCCGGCTGGAGGCCGGAGCGCTCGACATGCGCAAGGACTGGATCGACGTGGTCGAACTGATGAACCGCACCGTGGCGGCGGCCCGCAAGCGCGGCGCGCCGCAGAAGTTCGTGGTCACCGCTGCGCCCGAGCTGCCCTTGATCGAGGCCGACCAGAGCCTGCTCGACCAGGCGCTGGCCAATGTGGTCGGCAATGCGGTGCGCTATGCCGGCACCGATGCCCGCATCGGCCTGTCGGCGACGGTGATCGACGGCCAGATGGTGATCGCGGTGACCGACGACGGACCTGGTATTCCGGCCGAGACGCTCCCGCACGTCTTCGAGAAGTTCGTGCGCGCGGCGCGAAACGGCGGCACCGAGGGCGGCTCCGGCCTCGGCCTCGCCATCACCAAGGGCATTGTGGAAGCCCATGGCGGCGCCGTGTCTGCGCGAAGCCCGGCACCCGGCCAGCGCAGCGGCACCCGCGTCGCCTTGCGGCTGCCCATTGCGCCGGCGCCGGCGGGGGAGGAGTAGGCGATGCATCCGGTCCGCGTCCTCGTCGTCGATGACGAGCCCGCCATCCACCGCTTCATGGGCCCGGCGCTGGCCGCGAACGGCTATGAGAGCCTGCGCGCCGAGACCGGCACCGAGGCATTGGCGATGGTGGTCAATCGCCGCCCGGACATCGTGGTGCTTGATCTCGGCCTGCCGGACATGGACGGCAAGGAGGTGCTCCGGCGCCTGCGCGAATGGTCGGACGTGCCGGTGGTGGTGCTCTCCGCGCGTGATCGCGAAGCCGAGAAGATCGAGGCACTGGACCTTGGCGCCGACGATTTCGTCAACAAGCCGTTCGGTATCGGCGAACTGATGGCGCGGCTGCGCGCGGCGCTGCGCCACCGCATGCAGGAAAAGGGCGAGACCCCGGTGCTGCGCATCGGCGATGTCGAGATCGACATTCCCCGCCACCGCGTCGCCCGTGCCGGCGAGGAGATCAAGCTGACGCCGAAGGAGTTCGACCTCATCGCCTTCCTCGCCCGCCATGCCGGCAAGGTGGTCACCCACCGCCAGATATTGAAGGAGGTGTGGGGGCCGGCGCATGAGCACGACACGCAATATCTGCGCGTCTATGTCGGCCAGCTCCGCGCCAAGCTGGAGCTCGATCCCGCGAACCCGACCCTCGTGATCACCGAGCCCGGCGTTGGTTATCGGACCGGGGAGTGAAGGCGCCATAGCGACCTCATCCTGAGAGCCTGACCGAAAACTCCAATTGGCCCTCATCCCCGGGCTTGACCCGGGGATCCAGCCCCTCCGCCTGCACCCGGCCGAAGTCTGGATCCCCGGGTCAAGCCCGGGGATGAGGGTGGAAGGAGGCTCTTTCAACGGATACGTCGAATTTCGGGTCAGGCTCTGAGGTGCTCGCGTAGCGAGCCTCGAAGGAGGTTCAAGCAATGCAACCGCCATCGGAGACGGAGCGGCCAAGCTCCCTCTCCCCGACGGGGAGAGGGTTGGGGTGAGGGGCCTACGGCTCCGCAACCACGTCGCCCCTCACCGACCCGCTTCGCGGGCCACCTCTCACCAATGGGGAGAGGGAAGTCTGGTCGTTCGGTGTGGCCGGGCGCATGCGCCGCACCCCGGTACGGTTTGAACGAAGGCCGGTATTTTCTATACGATCGCCGTTTCGCGGGCGGGGAGGATCATGTCGGAGCGCGCCATCAAGACCGCCGGTACCATGGACGATGTGTCTGCCGGGCGCCGCTCCGCGCGGCTGCGGCTGCGCGCGGCCTGGATGTACTATGTCGAGGGCATGACGCAGAGCGCCATCGCCGAGGCGCTCGACATCGGCCGCGTCACCGTGGTGCGCCTGCTCGCCGACGCCCGTGCCATGAATGAGGTGAAGATCTCGCTCAGCCGCGAGATCGCCGAATTGCCGCGTCTCGAAATGGCGCTGCAGAAGACCTTCGGCATACGCGAAGCCGTCGTCGCACCATTCTCCGGCGTCGGCGGCGATCCGACCGCGGCGATCGGCGCCGCGACCGGGCAATTCATCTCGCAGCTCATCGCCTCCGACATGAAGATCGGCTTCGGCTGGGGCCGCACGCTGATGCGCGCGCTCGGCTTCATCGACGAGAAGGCGGTGGCGAACCTCTCGGTGATCTCGCTGCTCGGCGGTATCACCAAGGCCAAGCAGTACAACCCCTCCGAATTCGCCTGGCAACTCGCCCGCATGTTCCAGGCCGACTGCCACCTGATCGCCGCCCCGGCGCTGGTCGACAGCGTCGAGACCAAGCAGGCGCTGATCGAGCGCTGCGGGCTCGGCACCGTCTATGCGCTGGCGCAGGAGATGGACGCCGTGGTGATGACCGTCGGCGAGATGGCCGCCTCCAGCACCGCGTGGCGCTTCGGCTTCTTCACCGAGGCCGACTGGAGCTCGCTGATCGCGGCCGGCGCGGTCGGCGACGTGCTCTATAATTTCCACGATATCGAGGGCCGCCTGGTCGACCACCCGATCAACAGCAGGGTGATGTCGATCCCGATGGAGACGATGCAGGCGACGCCGGAGCGCATCCTTACCTCCGGCGGGCCGGAAAAGACCCAGGCGATCATCGGTGCGCTGCGCCTGCTCAAGCCCACCGTCTTCATCACGGATGAGCTTACCGCGGCTGTGGTACTGGCGGCAGTCGGCGCCGAATTCTGATCCGTTCTTCTCTAGAACCCTTTGATGTCAGCGCAATGTCGGCTACCCAAGGGCGGCTGAGAGGGAGAAATGTCCGATGTTCGTCCAGACCGGGATCGTCCGCACCGGCATCGCCGCCGAGCTGGCTGCGCACGCCGCGATGCACGGGCCGATCACTCTCGGCCTCGTCGGGGCCGGGCAGATGGGCACCGATCTGGTGGTGCAGGCGGCGCTGATGCCGGGTGTGCGCATCGGCGCGGTGTGCGAGCGAAACCCCGAGAAAGTCGTCGATGCGGCGCTGATGTCCGGTCATGATCGCAGCCACGTCGTCGTCGCCTCCTCCGCGAACGATATCGACCGCATCATCGAGGCTGGGCGCATCGCGGTGACCGACGACTACATGGCGATGTGCGCGGCCGGGCGCATCGATGTGGTGATCGATGCCACCGGCAGCCCGAACATGGGCACCCTCGTCGCGCTGGAGGCGATCCGCAACGGCAAGCATGTGGTGCTGCTCAGCGTCGAGGCCGACATCACCATCGGCCGTTACCTCAAGCAGGAAGCGAAGAAGGCCGGCGTGGTGTTGACCGGCGCGGCGGGCGACGAGCCGGCGGCCACCATCGAGCTGATCGGCTTCGCCCAGGCGCTCGGCTTCGAGATCGTCGCCGCCGGCAAGGCCAAGAACAACACCTTCAAGATCGACGCAACGCCGGACGAGTTCGCCGAGGAGGCGAAGGCGCGCAACATGAATCCGCGCATGCTGGTGGAGTTCGTCGACGGCTCCAAGACCATGGTGGAGATGACCGCGCTCGCCAACGCCACCGGCCTTGTGCCGGACGTCGCGGGCATGCACGGTCCCGCCGCCGATCGCGACGTGCTGGCGCAGGTGCTCTGCACCAAGGAAGACGGCGGCATCCTCAGCCGCTCCGGCGTGGTCGATTTCACCCTCGGCAAGGACATCGCGCCGGGGGTGTTCTGCATCATCAAGCCGCGCCATCCGCGCATGATCGAGCGCATCGCCGATCTGAAGGTCGGCCCCGGCCCGTGCTTCGCGCTGATCCGCCCCTTCCATCTCACCAGCCTCGAAGTGCCGCTCTCCGCCGCCCGCGCCGTGATCTACGGCCGGCCGGACATGGAGGTGCTGGATCATCCGGTGGCGGAATGCACGGCAGTAGCCAAGCGCGATCTCGCGCCGGGGCAGAAGCTCGGCAAGATCGGCGAGTATGATTATCGCGGCTACACCATGGCATGGCGCGACGCCCGCGACAGCTTCGCGCTGCCGCTGGGCCTGGCCGAGCGCGCCCAGGTGCTGAAGCCGATCAGGAAGGGCGAGCGCCTGACCTATGATAATTGCGCGCCCGACGACGAACTGGTGGTGACGCAGATCCGCCGCCGCATGGACCAGGCCGATTCGGTGTATCTGGCGGCGTAAGCCTTCTCCACATGTCGTCATCCCGGCCGAAGCGCAGCGTAGAGCCGGGATCGCACGAAGGTGTTGCTCGGCTCCTTCCTACGATCCCGGATCGGCCTGCGGCAGTCCGGGATGACGCCTGAAAAGCTTGGGGCTCACACCTGCCGGTCCAGCCGTCCCAGCGTCCCCAGCCGCTCGCGGGCCTCTTCCAGCGCCTCGGCCAGTTGCTGCACCTGTTCCGGCCGCAGCACCAGCTGGAGTGCCGGCACCTGCTCGCCGGGCTTGGGCGGCGCGCTGCCGATCTCGAGCCTGAGGCCCACCGCCTCCTCGCCGAACAAGGCGGTGGTGAAACCCAGCAACGGCCACACTTTCAGATGGCCCACGCCGTCCTTTTCCCACTCGTCGAACTCGCCGGTCATCGGTCTCTCCACATACAATTTGCGCCGCCCTGACGTTAGGAATCGGCATTCGTCATGATCACCAGTATCATTCCATTCGGCCCATGTGGCGGCCCGATAAGGCTGCGGCCTTCCGGCGAGGCGGGACCTCGCCCAATCGAACAATGCCGCGAAACGCGCGTTCCCATATCGATGACGTTAGGCAAGGGGGAGACGCCATGGACACGCCGACCCGCAAGGCGCTGGAACTGCTGATCGAGATCGCCGAAGAGCGCCGCTTCCACGAAGCCGAAGACGAGGAGATCGAGTTCGCCGGCCGCATCGCCGATGCCATCACCCAGGTACGCACACTGCTTGCGGTGATGGGCGACGCGGCCAGCTAAACTCAACCTGCGCTAGAGCAATGCTACACCATTGCTCTAGCGCAACTCGGGGAAATACTCCGCGGCTTCAGGCGTCAGCAGCGCTTTCAACTCATTAATCGGCATGTCGAACAGGTCGCCCTCGCAGGCGGCGATGACGTGCGGCAGACCTTCGAGCGCGAACACGACCCGCTCACCCAACACACCCCGTTCACCCCTGGCGAAGCGGATGGCGAGGTTGGTCGCCACCAGGTCTTCGAGCCCGCAATCCTTCTCGGTCTCGGCGTCCTGCTTCTCGCGATGCGTCTCGACAAAGGCAACGAGAGCCTTGTCCGGTCCCCAGACATAGGCGTCGGGCGCGCCTGCGCGTGCGGTGGCGAGCACGACCGCCTGGCCGGCCGCCTCGCCGGACTTGTGCGCCACCCAGCCCTTGAAGATGCGGCTGAGATCGAGCGGCGCGCCCTTCGCCACGTCGAGCGTGTAGGATCTGGTGAAATTCTCCGGGTGCGCCCCGCCGCAGAACAGGCTGCCGGATTCGGTCCAGCTCATCAGACGGGGCGAGAGATAGCTGACCTCGATGGTCTGCTCGTCGAAACCGCCGAGCGTGCCGGCGGAATCGGCATACACCTCGCGCCAGCCGAAGCCCTGATACTGCTGGGCCTTGCAATCGAGCGCGCCGATGTTCAGCGCCCAGTGCCGGCCTTGCAGATAGCGATTGGCGGGGATGCCGGCGACGTCCGCGACGCCCGGCAGGCGCGAGATGCGCGGATAATGGAACTTGGTGCGGGGATCGACGACATAGCGAAAGGCGACATCGCCCCACGCCGTCTCCGGCCCGAGCGTCAGCGTTGCCTGCATCTTCAGGAAATCATAGGGCGTCGCCTGTCGGCTGATCGAAGGATCGTCCGACCACAGGCGCTGGTCGGTGAGTTCGACCAGCGCCTGCGGCGTATCCTCGAAATCCTTGCCGGTAGGCCGGCTGCCGACACGCTTGAGCGTCACCGGCTGCGATGCGCCGCCCGTGGCCTTCCAGATGCCGGTGAGCGCACCGGCAGCGTCGGCCTTCAGCGACCAAGTCGCGCCGATCGGCGGCTTCGCGGTCTGCCCGTCCGGCGGATCCTTGCAGATCTTCACCGTGCACGGCTTCTCCTCATTGAGCGCGATCACCCCGCCGCTGCCGGGCTGCAGCGGGATATCGATACCCTGCGCGGGGTAGAAATAGCGCCCCGCCAGCGGCTTGCCGGCAGCGGTCGGATCGCGGGTGAATTCGACGACGATCGGCGTCTTGCCGAGCGTGCCGCCATAGGTCCAGGCATCCGCTTGCGCGGCGCCCGCAAAGGCGAGCAGCGGCAAGCTCAGGGCCGCAAGGCGAGCGGCGACGGCACGAGCGATCACGGACGGCCCTATGGTAATGCCAAGGTTGCACCTTGGTAGCGCCATAGCACCGCTTCGCAAAGTGAGCCCGAAGTTCCTGCCTCAGCGCCCCGTGTGCCAGCGCACATGATGGTGCACGTGCCGCGACCCGCCAGCGGCGGCGTCGGACGTCGTCGCATTTCGGCCTTCGATCACCATCGGCGGCGGGGTCTGTTGCGGCGGGGGCGCTGCCGAGGACGCCGCGAAGCCGAAGACCAGCAAATTGGACCAGACGGAAAGGGCGCTCATCATCGCCTCCTTGCCGCCCCCGCGTAGGATCAAACAGTGAAAGCAACCCCGCCGGCCCCATGCGGGGTCGGCGGGACGGGTATTCGGGGGTCAGCCGGCGGCACGCAGCGGTGCAGCGGCTTCCGCCGGCTCCAGCACCGCGGCGACGGCGTCGTCCACCTTCTCCAGCCAGACGAACTCCAGCCGGTCGCGGACATCCTGCGGGATGTCCTCATAGTCGCGCCGGTTGCGCGCCGGCAGCATCACGCGCGTGAGCCCGGCACGTGCAGCCGCGACCACCTTCTCCTTGATGCCGCCGACCGGAAGCACCAGCCCGCGAAGGCTGATCTCGCCGGTCATGGCGGTGTCCTTGCGCACCGTGCGGCCGGTGAGCAGGGAGACAAGCGCGGTGAACATGGCGACACCCGCGCTCGGTCCGTCCTTCGGCGTAGCGCCGGCGGGGACATGGACGTGGACGTCGTTCTTCTCGAAGATCGCCGGATCGATGCCGAGCTCGCTGGCGCGGCTCTTCACCAGGCTCATCGCCGCCTGCGCGCTCTCCTTCATCACGTCGCCGAGCTGGCCGGTGAGGATCAGCCCGCCACGCCCACCGGGTATCTTCGTCGCCTCGATGAACAGGATGTCGCCACCGACCGGCGTCCAGGCGAGGCCGGTCGCCACGCCCGGCACGCTGACGCGCAGCGCCACCTCGTCCTCGAAGATCGGCGGCCCGAGCAGTTCGGGCAGCTTGTCGGCGCTGATCCGGGCCTCGCTCGCGCTGCCCTCGGCGATGTCGACCGCGACATGGCGCACTGCCCGCCCGATCTCGCGTTCAAGGTTGCGCACGCCGGCTTCCCGCGTATAGGCGCGGATGATCGCCTGCAGTGCGCTGTCCTCGATCTCGACCTGCTCCGGCTTCACGCCATTGGCTTCCAGCTGACGCCGCACCAGATAGCGCCGCGCGATCTGCAGCTTCTCCTGGTCGGTGTAGCCGGAGAGCGTGATGATCTCCATGCGGTCGCGCAGCGGCCCCGGTATGGTGTCGAGCATGTTCGCGGTGGCGATGAACACCACGCGCGACAGGTCGAACGTCACGCCGAGATAATTGTCCCGGAACGTGCCGTTCTGCTCGGGGTCGAGCACTTCCAGCATGGCGGCCGACGGGTCGCCCTGTATGCCGGAGCCCATCTTGTCGATCTCGTCCAGCATCATCACGCAGTCGCGGGTGCCCGCCTTGCGGATGCCCTGGATGATGTTGCCGGGCAGCGCGCCGACGTAAGTGCGCCGGTGGCCGCGGATCTCCGCCTCGTCATGAAGGCCGCCGAGCGACACGCGCACGAACTTGCGGCCCATGGCGCGGGCGATCGACTGGCCGAGCGAGGTCTTGCCGACGCCCGGAGGCCCGGCGAAGCACAGGATCGGTGCGTTGCCGTTGGGCGCCAGCTTGCGCACGGCGAGATATTCGACGATGCGCCGCTTGATCTTGTCGAGGCCGAAATGGTCCTCGTCGAGGATGCGGCGCGCCTCGGCGATGTCGATCGGTGCTTCCTCGGGTAGCCGCCACGGCAGCGCGATCAGCCAGTCGAGATAGGTGCGGATGATGCCGTATTCCGGGCTGGCGTCCTGCATGCGGCGCAGCCGGCCCAGCTCCTTGCGGGCCATCTGCTCCACATCCTCGGGCATGCCGGCATCGACGACCGCCTTTTCGAGATCGGCGATCTCCTGGGCATTGCCGCCTTCACCCTCGCCGAGCTGGCGCTGGATCGCGGCCATCTGCTCGCGCAGCAGCACCTCGCGCTGGCGCTCGTCGATCTGCGCCTTGGTCTGGCGGCCGATCTCCTGCGACAGGCGCAGCACCTCGATGCGGTGCGCCAGCAGGCGCGCCACCTTGTTCATGCGGGCGACGACGTCGACCGTCTCCAGCAGTTCCTGCTTCTCCTCGGGAGACACGTCGATATAGGCGGCGACGAGATCGGCGAGCGTGGTGGGCGAGGACGCCCCGCGCACCGCCGCCAGCAGTTCCGGCGGCACCTGCGGCAGCAATTCCAGCGCCTCGGTCGCCTGGCCCTGGAGATGGACGAAGCGGGCTTCGACATCGGAGGTCTGCTCGTCCTCTTCCTCGATCCGCCGCACCCGGGCGGTGATGAAGGGCTTTTCCTTGACGAACTCCTCGACATGGAAGCGCTGCTCGCCCTGGCAGACCAGGTGGTGCGTGCCGTCGGGCGCGGTGACATAGCGCAATATGTTGGCGACGACGCCCATGCGGTGCAGGTCCGTCGGACCGGGCTCTTCCTGGGCGGGATCGCGCTGCATCAGGATGCCGACCGGGCGGCCCTCGCGGATCGCCTGCTGGGCAGCGGCGACCGAACCGGGACGCGCCACGGCGACCGGCATGACGACGCCGGGGAACAGCACGAAGCTGCGCACGGGCAGGATGATCAGCGTGTTGTCGGACGCGGCAGCGACAGTGGCGTCGCTATTCGGCGTGAACGGTGCCGTCCCACTGCCGGCATCCGCCGCGAAGTGAGGGAAGGAACGCGTGTAGACGGGGTTCTTCATTTTCTATGCCCCCTTGTCAGACCAGCTTGCGCAGGACGATGGCGAGCGTGCCATTGACGATGGATGGACGGGAAACCTCATAGCGACCGGGCGGCAGCGCTACCTGTCGCTCGAAACGGCCCTGCGGCAGCTCCATGCGATGGATGGTGGCGGTACGCAGTTCGGCCGGCAGCGAACGCTCGCCGGTAATCGAGAGCGCGCCATTGTGGATCGCGACATGGATGTGCTCTGCGTCGACGCCCGGCAGCGCGGCGAATACCAGGAGCTCGCGCTCGGTCTCCAGCACATCGACCGGGGGCTCCCAGCAAGGCATGCGCTGGCGCGATGCGGACTGCGCCGGGGCGTGTCCCGGCTGGAACATCTGCCGGTGCATCCGCTCGGCGCGGCTGAGCATTTCGAGAGCGTCCGACCACATCCAGGCGTGGGGGTCAGTCTTCTTCATCGGCGTCTCCGTGGGCCGGCCGGGTTTCTAACCGGACTTGGCCAGCGGCGGAGATATGGGTTGCTGGAGTGCAACACGCCAGTGTGAGGCGCAGCGCGCGGCTGCAAGACCGTGCGTTGGCGAAACACCTGACCGGTCACCGCCGCGCCTTGCGGCGGCCATCTCGACCGCCGATGCGCCCGCGGGTATCAAAATCCCCGGGACAAGCCCGGGAATGATGGCATTTACGAAATCCGCTGTCGGCGATTACGCCGTCTTCGCCTCGCGGAAGGTCCAGAGCGTATTGCCGGCATAGTGCCAGAACAGCACCAGCCCGGTGGTCAGCACCTGTGCGAGGAGATAGGGCAGGCCGAGCCCGGCGATGAAGCCCGTCATCAGCAGCGCAGTGAGGCAGAGCCCGACGCCGGCGACGAGGAAGAATTTCGTCGCCGCCTCATGATGGGGCTTGGAGGAACGGAACGCGATGGTGCGGGCAAGCATGTAGTTGACCACGGCGCCGGCGAGGAAGCCGAGCGTCGAGGCCAGCACCGGATTGGCGCCGGTGCCCTGCACGAGAGCGACCAGCACCGTGTACTGCATAAGCGTTCCGACCACGCCGAGCGCGGCGAACAGCAGGAAATGCCGTATCCGTGCGACCATCATGGCTTCTTCTGCGCCACCGTCATCGAGCCCGGTCCGTTGAAGGACACAGCCGGGGTGTCCGGATTGTCGTCATCGTCCCACGGCAGGGGCTGGATCAGCTCCTCGTTCTCGTGCTTGGCGCGCAGGTCGACTACCATGGCAAGCGGCACACCCTTGCGGCTGATGGTGCGGTAGGTCATGCCAGGCACCAGGTTGTCACAGCCGATATTGGTGGCGGTGATGAGGAAGTCGGCATCGTCCCACTCGTCGGTCACGGTGAAGTTCGGGCCGAGATAGGTCGAGATCTGCAGCGGTTCGGCGCAGACCGCGACCTCGTAAGGCTTGGCCGGCGGCTTGCCACTGTGCTCGACGCCGTAGCGCAGGTCCAGCGCCGCCTCGCGCAGCGAATCCGACCAATAGTCGCCCTCGAACCGACCGGTGGCGCCCTTCAGGCCGCCGACCAGCTGGTTGTAACCGACATATTCGTAAGGATGCAGCTCGACGAAGTTCACCGCATTGAGCGCGAACAGGCCGCCCGCCACTGTTGCGAAGCCGAGCCCGAGCAAGGCCGAGCGCCGCATCGACCAGCGCCACAGTGCGCAGAGACCGATGGCGGCAACCACCGTCGCTGCGGGGATGACGAACAGGAAGTGGCGGATGCCGTTATAGAGCGGCGGCCGATCGAGGAGGGTGAAGACCACCGGCACTATGAGCGCCAGCGCCACCGGCAGATGGGCGACCAGCCGGCGCCGCCAGATGCCGTGCCATGCGCCTTTGGCGCCGGCCCCCTTGGTGCCGCCGATGAGGCCGGCAATCGCGAAGGCCAGTGCCGCCAATATGCCGGCCAGCGTCAGCTCCGGCAGCTTGATCAGCAGATATTCCGACATATAGGTCGCCGGCACCTGGTCGATCGGCACTTCCTGGCCGTTGATCAGCGTGCTGAGATCGAAGGCGAAATTGCTGAAGGTGCCCATCGCGGTGAGAAGGTTGGTCGGGGGCAGCACCGACCACGGCCAGGTCACCGCCATGATCACGAAAGCGATGAGGCCCGCGGGGACTAGGCGTAGCACCAGCCAAGGGAAGCGGCGCCATTCGCCGAGCAGCGCGGTGCCGGCCAGCAGCGTCAGCGCCAGATAGAGCCCGGCGAACACGCCGCCGACGCGAAGCCCCATCGCGCAGCCGACCGCGACGCCGAGCCCGATGACGGTGCGCCATGCCGGCAGCTCCGGCATGCGGCGGGCGATGACGGTGATGAAATAGAGGCTCCACACCATCGCCGCGGCAAACGGCACGTCCTTGGTGTGGGTGAACATGGCGCCGCCATACATGCCGGTGAGAGCGAGCAGCAACGCGGCCACGATGCCGGCCTTCTCGCCCGCCAGCAGCCGGGCGAGGTTCCAGGCTCCGAAGATGCCCACAAGCCCGAAGCTTGCCGAGAGCAGGTGCCGCAGCTCGAAAGTATCGAGCGGCACATGATGGTCGAGCCCGGCCGCGATCAGGTCGAACAGGCCGCCATAGAGATAGAGATTGATGTAGTGGAACGCCCCGTCATCGGTGAAGCCGCTCCTGTACCAGGACCAGAGCAACTGCCCGTAGGTGTGCTGCACCGGCTCGTCATTGCTGATGCCGTAGTCGCGGAACACCAGCAGCACCCAGGCGATGAGCGCGGCGAACAGCACAAGGCTGACCACTCGCGTCGCGGATGTCGATTGCCAGCTCGCGCGCACGGCGCGCAGGAAGCGGGCGACGACGCCGTTGGACGTCGTCGTATCAAGGTCGGAAACCTGCAATGTCACGAAGCGATCTCGTCGAGCGCGGGGGAGAGGGAGACGGGCGAGGCAGGAGGCAGGGTGGATTGGGCCTGGCGCTGGCCACCGATCTCGTCGGCGACCAGATAGAGCGGACGGTGTTTCACCTCGGTGAAGATGCGGCCGATATATTCGCCGATGACGCCGAGGCTGATGAGCTGCACGCCGGAGAGGAACAGCATGCCGACCATGATGGAGGCGAAACCCGGCGTGCGCACGCCGAGGAACAGTGTCTCGCCGATGAGGTAGATACCATAGAGCGCCGACATTACGGCGAGCCCGACGCCGGCCAGCGACCAGACCCGCAGCGGCACCATTGAGAAGCTCGACAGGCCGTCGATGGCGTAGCGCAGCAGCCGGATGAAGGAGAAGGAGCTGACGCCGGCGGCGCGCTCGGCCACCTCGAACTCGACCTCTTCCTGGCGGAAGCCGACCCAGGAGGTAATGCCCTTCATGAAGCGGTTGCGCTCGGGCAGCGAGTTGATGGCGTCGACGACGCGGCGGTCGAACAGGCGGAAGTCGCCGGCGCCCTCGGGGATATGCACGTCGCACATCATGCGGAAGAAATGATAGAAGCCGCGGCTGAACAGGCGACGGCTGAGCGGATCGGTATCGCGCGAATGGCGCACCGCATTCACCATCTGGGCGCCGCGCCGCCACGCCTCGATCATTTGCGGGATGACCTCCGGCGGATGCTGGAGATCGGAATCCATCAGCACCACGATTTCGCCGCGGGCGGCGCGAAGACCCGCCGCCATGGCGGCCTCCTTGCCGAAATTGCGGGCGAATCGCAGCGCCCGGATCGCCGGATCGTGGGCGCCGAGCATCGCCAGAGTGGCGAAACTGTCGTCGCGGCTGCCATCATCGACGAATACGAACTCTCGCTCCATGTCGGGATAGGCATCAAGCGTAAGGGAAAGACGTCGGTGCAGTGCTTCCAGGCAGCCTGATTCGTTATAGACCGGCACCACAATTGAAATGAACCGAGCTGCCCTTGCGTGAGGAACATGGACGGATTCTTCTAGGTCTTCTTGTCTCATGTGCAACATCAGAGGCCGCCGGGTTCTGGTTATTACATAAAAGTAATTTACGCCTGAGCTAAAGCGAGACTATAGATCGATTGTGATAATTGTTTGGCCTGCGAGGACCCGGTGCGCCAACGGCAAACGATAGTATTATGTGCCGATGACTACGGTATGAGTGGCGGCGTAAGCGACGCCATAGAAGAACTCATCGTGCACAAACGACTTTCAGCGACTGGGGCGATGACCGGCTTGCCGGCCTGGCGCCGCCGCGGCGAGGGCCTGCGACGGCTGGTCGCCGCGCATCCCGCGGATGTCGGCCTGCATCTCACCTTGACCGACCAGCATCCGCTGACGCGCGCCCTCGGCCTCGCTGTCGACGGGCGACTGCCCTCCATCGGGCGGCTGATGCGCCGCGCCTTCGCCCACACCTTGCCGCTCGACGCGGTGCGCGAGGAACTGCGTGCGCAGCTCGACGCCTTCGAGGAGGTGTGGGGCGGGCCGCCGGATTTCATCGACGGCCACCAGCATGTCCATGTGCTGCCGGGCGTGCGGACCGTGGTGATCGAGGAGATGGCGCGTCGCTATACAGGGGCCGCCTTCTGGCTGCGCTCCTGCCATGAGCCGGTCGCGCAGGCGCGGGCGCGCGGCGTCGGCTTCGGCAAGGCGCTGACCATCGGCACGCTCGGGCTTGGCCTCGAGGCACAAGCCGCCCGGTTCGGCATTCCCACCAATGACAGCTTCCGCGGTCTCTATGATTTCTCCGAGCGGCCGGCCTATGCCGAAGTGTTCCGCCGCAGCCTCACCGGGCCGGGGAACCGCATCCTGGTGCATTGCCATCCCGGCCATGTCGACGAGGAACTGCGCGCGCTTGATCCGCTGCTGGAGCCGCGCGAGCGCGAGTTCGCCTACCTCTCCTCGCCGGAATGCGGCGAGGCCCTGGACGCCGCCGGCATGCAGCTCGGCCGCTTCCGCGACATCGCACCAGTGCCCTTTCGCAACGCCGCCTAGCCCAGACTTCCCGCAAAACGCTCGGCGAGGCGCTGCCGCCGGAAGGCCTCGGTGACGAAATCGACGAAGGCGCGGGTCTTGGCCGGCAGCAGCGTGCGCCCGGCATAGTAGACCGAGACCGGTCCGGCATCGGCGTACCAGCGCGGCACCAGGCGTATCAGCGCGCCGCTCTCCAGATGCTCGAGTGCGTCCGGCACCGCGACCAGCGTGACGCCGAGCCCGAGCAGCGCCGCCCGCACCATGGCGGCGGGATCGTTGAATACGATGCTCTCCGGCAGTTCTGCCGCCATTTCCCGCCCATGGACATCACGCATGGTCCAGCGCCGCACCCGCCCGGTGCCGATCGAGCGCATGACGATGCCGTCGAGGCTTGCAAGGCCGGCCGGATCGGCCGGCGGCGTGCGATTTGCCATATAGGCGGGGGAGGCGACGGCGATGATGTGTGCCGGCGCCAGCACGCGGGAAATGATACCCGGTGCCAGTTCGAAGCCGCCGCCGATGGCGGCGTCGATGCCTTCCGCCACGAGGTCGACCGGACGGTTCTCGAAGCGCCAGTCGATCCGCACCTTCGGATAGCGGGCGAGGAAATCCGGCAGCAGCGGCACGATATAGTTCGGCCCGAAGCTCAGGCTGAGGCTTACCTTCAGCACGCCGGCCGGCTGGCCGCCGCCGCTTGTGGCCTCCACGATCGCCGCCCGCAGCCCGTCGAGATTGCCGCCGATGGCGAGGAGGAAACGCTCGCCGGCCTCGGTGAGGGCGAGCTTGCGGGTCGAGCGCTGGAACAGCCGCACGCCCAGGCTCCGCTCCAGCGCCGCCACGTTGCGGCTCACCGCGGCGGGAGTGAGCGCGAGCCGCCGCGCCGCCGCCGAGAAGCTGCCGGCCTCGGCGCTGCGCACGAAGGATTCGAGGGTGGCCAAACTTTCCATCGAAGCCGCCATGCCGATATCTTCAAGGAATGCTTGAAAGTGATATCCGACATTACCGGCTAATCGGCAGGGAATAAACCGACCATCTTCACTCCAGCAAACGCAACGGAGTGACCGACATGACCACCATCGGCATCATCGGCGCCGGCAATATCGGCACGGCCTTCGCCAAGGCGCTGGCCAGGCACGGCATCGCGGCCACCATCGCCAATAGCCGCGGCCCGGAAACCCTCGCGGAACTCGCCCAAAGGCTCGGTCCGACCATTACCGCCGGCACGCGTGAAGAGGCTTCGGCCAAGGACATCGTGCTGGTCGCGGTGAACTGGTCGAAGCTGCCGGCCGCGCTCGAAGGCCTCGATCTTTCCGGCCGCATCGTGATCGATGCCAGCAACCCGATCGAGGCGCCGCTGTTCAAGCCTGTCGACCTCGGCGGGCGGGTGTCGAGCGAAGTGTTCGCCGAACTCGTCCCCGGCGCGCGGGTGGTGAAGGCCTTCAACCACCTGTTGGCCCCCCTGGTCGCCGGTGATCCCGCCGCCGAAGGCGGCAAGCGTGTGCTGTTCTATTCGAGCGACGATGATGCCGCGAAAGCCGAGGTCGGCGCGCTGATCGACGAGCTCGGCTTTGCCGGCATCGACCTCGGCAGCCTCGCCGTCGGCGGCCGGCTGGCGCAGTTCCCCGGCGGCCCGCTGCCGGCGCTGAACCTGGTGAAGTTCGGGTAAACTCGTTCGTTTCCATTAAGCCGTCATCCCGGCCGAAGGCGGAGCCGTAGAGCCGGGATCGCGTGACAATAGAGAGCGTGGCGCGATCCCGCCTCGCCGCTGGCGCGGCGTCCGGAATGACGGCCTGGGGGAAGCTATTAATCCCGCCGGCACCTTCCGCTTCCGACGACGCACACTTTCGCGCATTGTGGCGGCCCCAAAACGGGAGCCGATCCATGAAGCCAGCCGTCCTCGCCGCCCTTCTTCTCCTGGCTGCCGCCCCCGCGCACGCCGAAGATCTGCCGTCGCCACCCGAGTTCTCGGTGGTGCCGGTGCCGCCGGGCCAGTTCGAGAAGGCGCTTGACCGGCTTGATGCGCTCGCCGGCGACATCATGGGCAAGACCGGCATTCCCGGCATGGCGGTCGCCGTGGTGAAGGACGGCGTCACCGTCTATGCCAAGGGCTTCGGCGTGCGCAAGAATGGTGAGCCGGCAAAGGTCGACGCCGACACCGTGTTCCAGATCGCCTCGCTGTCGAAGTCGCTCTCCGCCACCGTGGTCGCCCATGAGGTCGGCACCAGCGCGGTCACCTGGGACACGCCGGTGGTGAAGCACCTGCCCTGGTTCGCGCTGGCGGACCCGTGGGTGACGCAGCACGTCACCATCGCCGATCTGTTCGCCCACCGTTCCGGCCTGCCGGACCATGCCGGCGACGTGCTGGAAGATCTCGGCTACGACCGCAAGCAGGTGCTGGAGCGGCTGCGCCTGTTGCCGCTGGCCAGCTTCCGCGACACCTATGCCTATACCAATTTCGGCCTCACCGCCGCGGCCGAGGCGGTCGCCGCCGCCGACGGCAAGGACTGGGCAAGCCTGTCCGACGAGGTGCTGTACCAGCCGCTCGGCATGAACGCGACCTCCTCGCGCTTCGCCGATTTCACCGCCCGGCCAGACCGCGCCGTCGGCCATGTGAAGGTCGGGGGCAAGTATGAGGCGAGATACCAGCGCCAGCCGGACGCGCAGTCGCCCGCCGGCGGCGTCTCCTCCAATGTGCGCGACCTGGCCCGCTGGATGGCGATGGTGCTGGGCGGCGGCCAGCTCGACGGCGTGCGCATCATCAAGGAGGACGCGCTGTTGCCGGCCATCACCGGGCAGATGATCGCCACGCCCTCGACCACGGCTGCGGCGCGCCCCAGCCTCTATGGCTATGGCTTCGGCGTCGGGGTCGGCGCCTCCGGTCGGGTGACGCTCAGCCATTCCGGCGGCTTCGCACTCGGCGCCGGCACCAATTTCTTGATGATCCCCTCGCTCGGCTTCGGCATCGTCGTGCTCACCAATGCCGCGCCGATCGGAGCGGCGGAATCGCTCGCCATGAGCTTTGCCGACCTTGTGCAGTACGGCGACGTGACGCGCGACTGGCTCGCCGCCTATGCGCCGCTGTTCGCGCCGATGGTGGCGCCGGAGGGCCGGCTTGTCGGCGCGCCGCCGCCGGCCAATCCCGCGCCCGCCGCTAGTCTCAGCGCCTATGCCGGCACCTACGCCAACGCCTATTTTGGCGATGCCGAGGTCGCGCTGAAGGATGGGCGGCTGGCCCTCAAGCTCGGCCCGGCCGGCGTCACCTACCCGCTCAGCCATTGGGACGGCGACACCTTCGTGTTCCGTCCGTCGAGCGAGAATGCCCCGCCGGGCTCGATCTCGACCGCGAAATTCAGCCGCGGCAATCCGGCGACGCTCGCCATTGAATATCTCGACGAGGACGGGCTCGGGACTTTTTCCAAAAAATGAAGCGTCGTCATCCCGGAACCGTCGTCAGGCGAAATCCGGGAACGCTGGAAATCCGAGAGCGATCCCGGCTCTTCGGCCGGGATGGCGGCTACAGGGAACGGTTGCCGTTCAGCGTCAGCCGCGGATCGATCCGCGCGCCGGGAGCGAGCAGGTCACCGGTCAGCGGTTTCTCCCAGGCGAGGCCGACAATGGCGCCGTCCCTGGCTCCGGAGATCAGATTGTCGGCGATCACCGCCGAACCCGCGCCCTCGACCAGCGACACGCCGATGCCGATGCCGGCATTGCGCACCACGTTGCCGGTGATGCTCACGTCGCGCAGATAGGGTCCGTAGCCGAGCCGGATGCCGGCGGAAGGCGCGCCCTCCACCACATTGCCGCTGACCGCGCTGTCGGCCTCGACGACGATGCCGACGCCGCTGGCGCCGCCGGGATCATTGCCCGGCGGCAGGCCGGTCCTGAGGTTGCGCACCAGATTGCCCTGCACCACGGCCAGGCGGCCGCCTTCCTTGAAATTGGTGATGCAGATGCCGACCGCGGCGTCCTCGACGATATTGCTCGCCACCACCGCGCCCTGGAAGCCGAACTCGACGAAGATCGCCACCTCGCCCATCCCCGAGCAGTTATTGCCCAGCACCTGGAGGTTCGAGGCGGCATTGCCGCGCACAGCTGAATACGCGCAGCCGCTGATGCGGTTATTGGCGACGATCACATTGCCGGCGCGGAAGATGTTGATGCCGTTGCCATATTGTCCCGATCCGCCGGACTTCATGCCGATGCCGGAGATCCGGTTGCCGCTCACCAGCGTGCCGTCCGGACCCGGCGTGGAGCGCCAGACCAATATGCCGTTGTCGGCGGCGCCATCGACGTTGTTGCCCTCGATGCGCAGTCCCCTGGAATCCTGCGCGAACAGCGCCGCCTTGCCGGCCCTGGCGATGGTGCAGCCGGAGACCTCGCCGGCAACGCCGGTGAGCGCGATGGCATTACCGGGAGCACCGGTCACCACGCAGTCGCGGATGCGCACGCCGCTGCCGCGATCCACCGACAGGC
The DNA here is from genome assembly GCF_012971745.1 of Starkeya sp. ORNL1. Taxonomy (NCBI): domain Bacteria; kingdom Pseudomonadati; phylum Pseudomonadota; class Alphaproteobacteria; order Hyphomicrobiales; family Xanthobacteraceae; genus Starkeya; species Starkeya sp. ORNL1. The sequence continues at coordinate 3,213,246 of NZ_CP048834.1, read as the reverse complement.
CGCCGCCCTCGAAGGCGAGCCCGTCGAGCACGAGGCCGTCGCCGCCGCTCAGCAGCACGGCGTCGCCGGTCGAGACCAGCCGGCTCGCGCCTGGAGCGCCGGCAAGGCGGGTGCCGTTCGCCGCCTTCAAGGCGCTGGTGCGATAGATGCCGGCGGGCAGATAGAGCGTCTCGCCGCTGATGGCCACGGTGTCCAACGCCTTCTGCAAGGCGCGACCCTGGTCGGCGGCGACGCCCGGCTTCACCCCGAACTCGGTTACCAGGCGCAAGGCAAGCGGCGCAGCAAGCGCCGGGCGAGCCGCCGCCACGCCGGCAAGCGCGCCGGCGAGGGCGAGGAAATGTCGTCTGGTCTGGGAACGAGGCGTCAAGGAAGATCCTCCGGCGGATGCGGCCTGCCGATGCTTCGAGGCTCGCTCCGCTCGCACCTCAGCATGACGGGAGGTTGTTAAAGCCACGTCATCCCGAGGTGCTCCGCATAGCGGAGCCTCGAAGGATGCTGAAGCAGAGCGTCCCATCCATTGTGCGCCCACTCCTGCACGCATACATTCCTGCGCATTGCATGGAGACGCTGGTGCAGCTCGACACCACCCGCCCGCACTGGATGCCGGCGCTCGATCATGATGGCGCGCCGCTCTATCTGCAGATCGCCGGCGCGCTGGAGGCGGCGGTGGCGGATGGGGCGCTGCGTCCCGGCGACCGGCTGCCGCCGCAGCGTATGCTGGCGGGCGCGCTGGGTGTCGATCTAACTACCATCACCCGCGCCTATGACGAGGCGCGGCGGCGCAGGCTGCTCGACGCGGTGACCGGGCGCGGTTCGTTCGTGGCCTCGCGCGGCACGCATCCGGACGAGACCATCGATCTCGGCATGAACATCCCGCCGGCGCCGCGCGGCATGAGCCTCGCCGAGCTGATCGGGCGCGATGTCGCGAGCCTGCTGCGCGGCACCGATGCCGACCGGCTGATGACCTATCATGTCGGCCCCGGCACCGAAGTCGACCGGGCGGCGGGGGCGCTGTGGCTGGAGCCGTTGCTGGGCAAGCTGCCGGTCGGGCGCATCGTCGTCGCCCCGGGCGCGCAGGCGGCGCTTGCCGCGGTGTTGTCGCTGCGCGCCAGGGCCGGCGACACCATACTCGCCGAGCAGCTGACCTATCCCGGCCTCATCAGCGCCGCCGCGCAACTGGGTTTGCGTGTGGTCGGCGTCGAAACCGATGGCGAGGGACCGCTGCCGCAGGCGCTGGAGGCCGCCTGCCGGCTGCATGCTCCGCGCCTCGTCTATCTGCTGCCGACCATGCAGAACCCCACCACCGTCACCACGCCGGAGCCGCGCCGCCGCGAGATCGTGCGCATCGCTGCGCGCATGCGGCTGCCGATCCTGGAGGACGATCCCTACAGCCTGCTGGCGGGTAACGCGCCGCCGGCCTTCGCGACGCTGCTGCCGCAGCAGACCACCTATATCGCCACCGTCTCCAAGACGCTGACGCCGGGGCTGCGGCAAGCCTATGTGGTGTTGCCGGCGGGTGAGGGCGGAGAAGCTCTGGTCGGCGCGCTCCGGGCGCTCGACCTGATGCCGGCGCCGCTGATGACGGCGCTGCTGACGCGCTGGATTCGCGAGGGCACAGCGGCGCGGATACTGGAAGCGGTACGCTCCGAGGCGGCGCTGAGGCAGCGCCTCGCCACCGAACTATTGCCGAGCGCCGCCGGCCACCGGAATGGCCTGCATGTCTGGCAGGCCTTGCCACAGCACTGGAACCGTCATCGCCTGATCGAGGCGGCGCGGCGCCACGGGCTCGGGGTCACCCCGTCTGATGCCTTCGCGGTGGAAGCCCCAGCGCCGGATGCGGTGCGCATCTCGCTCGGTGCGGTGCCCGATCGCACCAGGCTGCGCGACGCATTGGCCACGCTTGCCGCCATCATCCGCGAGGAGCGGCCGGGCGGCTATCGGGTGGTGTGAACGGGCTTCGCGGCCGGGGCGGTCGCCAGCACGCGCTGGCCCTCCTCGGCCTTGTAGTAGTATTGGCTCGCCACCAGCCAGCCCTTCAGCGGCCGCAGCGGCGGCACGCAGGTGAGCAGCAGGAAGGGCAGCGTGGTCACCAGATGCACCCAATAGGGCGCCTGGAATGCCACCTCGATCCACAGCCCGAACATCACCGCGGGTATGCAGCCGAAGCAGATGACGAAGAAGGCCGGTCCGTCCGCCGGGTCGGCGAAGGAATAATCGAGCCCGCAGGATTCGCAGCGCGGCGCGAGGGTGAGGAAGCCCTTGAACAGCCGGCCCTGGCCACAGCGCGGACAGCGGCCGCGAATGCCGGTCTCCATGGGAGACAGCTTCGGCCAGCGGGTTTCCGATGTGACGGTGTTGGACATGACGGGTCCCTTTCGTTCGTGCACGGAACGTGGGACGGAGCCCGGATGCTGTAAAGACAATCCGATTTATTGTATGGCATAAAAAGGCAGATTGTATGCGTTCATCGTCATCCCGGCCGGAGGGCCGGGATCGCGTGAAAGTCCTTCTCGCGATCCCGGATACGGCCTCCGGCCGTTCCGGGATGACGTGGATTTTCAGCCCGCCAATCTCTCCCGAATGAACCGGCCGGCGCTGGCGATTGCCTGCCGCCCCGCCGCCAATCGCTGCCACCAGAGCGGCCAGGCGTGGATCATGTCCGGCCAGATCTCCAGCGTCGCCGGCACATTGGCGGCGCCGAGCTCGCCGGCGATGCGTACCGCGTCGTCGAGCAGCGTCTCGCAGGCGCCGACCTGCACCAGCGTCGGCGGCAGGCCGGCGAGATCGGCGTGAAGCGGCGAGACCAGCGGGTCGCGGCGGTCGGCATCAGCGGCATAAGCTTCGGCCAGCCCCACCAGATAGTCGTGATGGATCAGCGGATCGACGGTGTCCTTCGAGGCCATGCTGGCGCCGGTCATCTCCAGATCCACCCAAGGGGAGAGCAGCCAGAGCAGGCCGGGCAGATCCTCGCCCGCGGCACGCAGGCTGAGCGTGGTGGCGAGGCTGAGCCCGCCGCCGGCACTGTCGCCGCCAATGACGATCCGCGCCGCGGGGATGCCGCTTGCCCGCAGGAAGCGGAAGGCGGCCAAAGCGTCATCGAGCGCGGCGGGGAAGGGGTGCTCCGGCGCGAGGCGGTAGCCCAGCGCCAAGGTGCGCACGCCTGCAGTGCGGCCGATCTCGGCGACCATACCGCGATGGCTGCGGATCGAACCGGAGCAATAGCCGCCGCCATGCAGATAGAGCAGCACCTTGCCCGGATCAGCACCGGGCGTCAGCGACCATTCGGCCGGAATCCCGCCGATCTCCTCGGCCGAGAAGGTAATGTCGCCAACCGGCGGATCGATCGCGCAGATCTCGTCCATGCGCTGCCGGCGCTCGGCCCAGCCGACCGGCCGCGGCTTGCCGGCGAGCAATGCCCGCACACTCTCGATCTCGCTCGCCATGAAAACGTCCCCCCATCGAAGGCACACGATAACACCGTGGCGGGCGCAGCTAAATCGTACTCACCATTAACCATTTCCCGCCATCGTGACCGAACCTCACGCCGCGATTCGCGCACGGCCTTCGATCATCCGGGTTGGTTCATGAGTAATGTGATTCCGTTTCCTGTCCGCGTTCCCGCCTATGAAGCCGAGCCCGAGATCGATCTTTATACCGCCGTCGATGTCGCCATTCGCGACCTGCGCGACATTGCCCGCCGCCTTGCCGCCGACGATGCCGGCCGCGAGCAGGCCACAGAGTGCCTGAACATGCTCGCCCGCGCGCTGGCCTCGGCGCAGGCGACCGGCTGAGGCGCCCCGTTCAGCCGAAGAAGCTGGTGATGACGTAGAGCGCCGAGCGCACCAGCGCCCAGACCACGCCCCACACCACGCCGAGTGACCCCAGCGCGATCGTCATGCCGGCGATCACCCACACGCCGTCGCGCTCCAGTATGCCGAGCGCGAGCACGCATACCGCAAGCGCGGGCAGCATGTTGCCGAGCGGGATCGGCAGCACCAGCACCACCGCCAGTATGAAGCACATGATGCCGACGATATTCTCGCCCGGCGGGTGGGCGAGAAAGCCGAGCCTTGGGCGCAGCAGCTTCTCCGCCTTGGCGAGCCAGGGCGCGGCCTTCTCGATGAAGCCGGCGAATTCGCGCCGCCCGATCGAGCGGTCGGCGATGAAGCGCGGCAGCCATGGATCGCGACCGAGCGCAAGCTGGAGCGTGAGGAAGATCAGTGGCGCGCCGAGGACCGTGGAGGTGCCGGGCGGCGTCGGCAGCACGTTCGGCAGCGAGAAGATGAACATCAGCGGGCCGAAGGCGCGCTCCTCCATCACATTGACCAGGTCGCCAATGGCGATGCGCTCGCGGCTGGTGTCGTTGGCGATGGCGCTCAGCATGTCCGACAGCCGCGTGGCGGCCGGCTCGGTGGCGCCCGCCTCGGGCGCGGCACTGTATGGGCTTTCGGACGACACGAGGCGGCACACTCCGGATGCGCGGCGGGGATGCCGGCAACGGCTAAATAGGTGGCGAATGTGACGACAACCAGAAGACTGACCTAAGGTTCATCTCAGATGGAGCACAGACGAACCACGTCGTACCTAGCAGTTGGCCCTTGGCCAACTGCGGGAGGTGCGAGCACAGCGAGCCTCGAAGGCAGAAGAAGGCGGCCATCGGGAACGGGCATCCGTCTAGGCCGCTGCGCGCGCCTCAGGATAACGTCGCTGGGGAGGCGTCGCGATCAGGTCCAGCTGAACAGGAAGGCGCCGACTGCCACTACCAGGATCACCGCCACGGTGATCCAGTGCTTCGCCGTAAAGTCATGCATCGTCATGGTATGCCCCTCTTCCCGAGGGGGAATTAGCCCGAAAAGCCGCCGCCGTCGAGGAAGGCCTGCTCCTCCGCCCTGGTCTCGCGTCCGAGCAGTGCATTGCGGTGCGGAAAACGGCCGAAGCGGGCGATGACGTCGCGATGCACGATCGCCCATTCGAGATCGTCGCTGCCGAGCGCCGTGTAGAGCGCGACGGCGCGCTCCTGGTCCGCGGGCGCCTCGGAATGGCTGAACGGCAGATAGAGGAACGCCCGCACCTCAGGTTCGAGCTGCTGGTCGAGGCCGCGGTCAATCGCGCGATCGGCGAAGTGCCGCGCCAGCGGGTCGGTGGCAAACATGTGCGCGCTGCCGCGGAAGGCGTTGCGGGGGAACTGGTCGAGCAGGATCATCAGCGCCAGCGCACCCTCGGCGCCGTCGATCCAGGAATCGAGCTCGCGTTGCGCGGCGGCGAAGTGCGCGTCCCGGAAGCGTGACCGGAAGGCGGCATCGAACGCCTCGTCCTTGGCAAACCAGCGATCCGGCCCGGCCTCGCGCCAGAAACCGCAGACGGAAGGGACGCTATGGCTCATCCGTAACTCCTTCACCCCGGCAGCTTGTGCCGTAGATGGAAGGATTTCGGCCGCGTCAGCATCTCGAAGCCGATGCGCGACAGCGAGGCGCCGCGACCGGTGTCCTTGACCCCGGTCCACGCAAGTCCTGGATCGAGATAGTCGCAGCGGTTCATGAACATCGTGCCGGTCTCCACCTCGCGGCCGATGCGCTCGGCGGCGTCGAGGTCGGCGGTCCAGATCGAGGCGGTGAGCCCATAGATGCTGTCATTCATCAAGGACAGCGCCTGCGCATCGTCCTTCACCTTCATGATGCCGACCACCGGGCCGAAGCTCTCCTCGCGCATCACCGACATCGAATGGTCGACGCCGGTGAGCACCTGCGGTGCCAGATAGGGCGTACCCTCGCGATTGGCCGGGAAGGTGGCATGCTCGATATGGGCTTTCGCGCCCTTCGCCACCGCCTCATTGGTCTGCCGGCGCACCAGATCGGCAAAGCGCGGCTGCGCCATCGGGCCGAGCGTCGTCGCCTCGTCGAGCGGATTGCCGAGCACATAGTTGCGCGTCAGCGCCACATAGCCCTCGAGGAAGCGGTCATAGAGGCTTTCATGCACATAGATGCGCTCGATGCCACAGCAGCACTGGCCGGAATTGTAGAAGGCGCCGTCGACCAGGTTCTCGACCGTGAAATCGAGGTCGGCGTCGGCACGTACATAGGCCGGGTCCTTGCCGCCCAGCTCCAGCCCAAGGCCGGTGAAGGTGCCGGCGGCCGCGCGCTCGATGGCGCGTCCGCCTTCCACCGAACCGGTGAAGTTCACATGGTCGACCGCGCCAGAGCCGAGCAGGCGTGAGGTCTGCTCGTGCGTCAGCACCAGATTGGTGAACAGCCCCTTCGGGATGCCGGCACGATCCATCGCCATCTGGAAGCGCTCGCCGACGAGGATGGTCTGCGCCGCGTGCTTGAGAATTACCGCATTGCCCGCGATCAGCGCCGGGGCGATGGTGTTCACCGCGGTGAGGTAGGGGTAGTTCCACGGCGCCACCACGAAGACGATGCCGACGGGATCGCGGCTCACATAGCGCCGGAAGCCTTCGCGCGCATCGTGCGGCACCACCGGGGCAAGGGCGTCCTCGGCCATGTCGACGACATAGCGCACCCGCTCCTCGAAGCCGCGGAACTCGCCGCCATAGCGCACCGGCCGGCCCATCTGCTGGGCGAGTTCCGGCACGATCTCCTGGTTCATCGCCAGCATGGCGTCGAGGAAGGCGAGCACATGGGCCGAGCGCTCGGCAATGGGCAGGCGCGCCCATTCCCGCTGGGCGGTCCGTGCCGCGGCCAGCGCGGCGGCGATGGCGGCATCCGATGCAGCCGGGCGGCGGGCGAGTTCCTGCCCGTCAATGGGGGAGATGCAGACGATGTCGCTCATGGATGTTCACCACGCGTTACCTGTAATTTCGAAATGATGCATGCGAACGGAATTATCTCTATAAGCGGATACTGCACGCGACGCACCCGTGGCCTCTCCCAGAGGATACCGGCGTCGGCGACAGTCGCAATCCGGTGGTTGTTCGGCGGGAATTTACCGCTTGCGGCAAGCATTCCTAAATCGCTTCAGGCGTAGACTTGCCGCGGACTTCTATTTCCATGACCGACTCGCGTGACGACATGCTGCATGTGGAAGGCCCGGGCCTTGCCGACGAGATGGCGGGCGCGCTGGCCACGCGCGACGACGCCGAGATGTTCGAGCTCGCGCCCGTCGCGCTCTGGGTCGAGGATTTCAGCGGCGTACGCGCGCAGTTCGAGGAATGGCGCGCGCAGGGCGTCACCTCGCTGCGCGATCATCTGCGCGGCCGGCCGGCTCTGGTGCGGCAATGCTCCGAGCGCATCCGCATCGTCAAGGTGAACCGCCGCACGCTGGAGCTGTTCGCCGCCCGCGACCTCGATCACCTCATCGCCAATATTGGCCGCGTGTTCCGCGACGACATGCTGAAGACCCATATCGAGGAGCTGTCCCAACTCTGGGACGGGCGCACCGAGTTCCGCAGCCACGCGGTGAACTACACGCTCGACGACCACCGGCTCGACGTCCAGCTCAAGGGCACCATCCTGCCCGGCTATGAGGAGAGCTGGGAGCGCATATTGCTCTCCACCGAGGATGTCACCGAGCGCGAGACCGCGCGCCGCCAGATCGCGCAGGCCGAGACCTATGCCCGCGGTCTGTTCGAGCACTCTCCGATTTCGCTCTGGGTCGAGGATTTCTCCAGCGTCAAGCAACTGGTCGACGATGTGCGCTTCCGCGGCATTTCCGATTTCCGGGTGTTCACTGACGTGCACCCCGAATTCGTGCAGCGCTGCATCAGCGAAATCCGCGTCATCGACGTCAATCGCCATACGCTGGAGATGTTCGGCGCCCCGGACAAGCCGACGCTCCTGAACAATCTCGGCTCGGTGTTCCGCGACGACATGCTGCGGCACTTCCGTGAGCAGCTCATCGATCTGTGGAGCGGCAAGCTGTTCCATCAGCGCGAGGTGATGAATTATCGGCTCGATGGCGAGGAACTGCATGTCCATCTGCAGTTCTCGGTGCTGCCCGGCCACGAGCACGACTGGTCGCTGGTGCAGGTGGCGCTCACCGACATCACCGCGCGCAAGAAGGCGGAAGCCTATCTCGAATATCTCGGCAAGCACGACGTACTGACCAAGCTCTATAACCGCTCCTTCTATATCGACGAATTGAATCGGCTGGAGCGCAAGGGCCCGTTCCCGGTCACCATCATCATGATCGACCTCGATGACCTGAAAGCGGTCAATGACCAGCTCGGCCATGCCGCCGGCGACACGCTGCTGCGCCGCGCCGGCGAGGTGCTGGCCAAGGCGGTGGACAAGCCGAATTGCGCCGCCCGCATCGGCGGCGACGAGTTTGCCGTGGTGCTGCCGGGCACCGAGGCCGCCGCCGGCCTAACGGTGATGGAGAACATCGAGAAGCTGGTGGAGCTCAACAACCAGTTCTATTCAACCACGAAGCTGAAGCTTTCCATGGGGCTTGCCACCAGCGAGGCCGGCGAGCGGCTGGAAGCCGTGGTGAAGCGCGCCGACCTCGAAATGTACGAGGCCAAGCGCGCCGTCGCCAGCGCCCGCCCGGGTCCTGCGAAGCGCCGGGCGGTGTCTTAAGGGAGCTCGGTTTCAGCATCCTTCGAGGCCCGCTGCGCGAGCACCTCAGGATGAGGTTCCATTTTAGTACGACGTCATCCTGAGAGCCCGACCGAAAATTCCAATTGGCCCTCATCCCCGGACTTGATCCGGGGATCCAGCCCATCCGCATGCACCCGGTCGAAGTCTGGATCCCCGGGTCAAGCCCGGGGATGAGGGTGGAAAGGTAGCTCGTTCAACGGATAAGTCGAATTTTGGATCAAGCTCTGAGGTGCCCGGCAAAGCCGGGCCTCGAAGGATGTTCAAGCGGGGCGCCGGCTACATCCCGCCCGCATGCACGAAGCAGAGCTTGTTGCCTTCGGGATCGCGGCAATAGGCGCCGTAATAGTCCGGGGCGTAATGCGCGCGGATGCCCGGCGCGCCTTCATCGACGCCGCCACGGGCGAGCGCCGCCTGCCATGCCGCATCGACCGCGGCCGGCGAGGGCGCCATGAAACTCACTTGCGTGCCGTTGCCCCAGGTCGCGGGCAGGCCGTTGAAGGGCAACTGGACGAAGAATTGCGGCCAGTGCCGGCCCGGGATGACCCAGCCGATGCCGGGCGGGCCGCCATCATCCTCTTGCCCCATGCGGACGAGGCCGAGCGGGGCAAGCACCGCGTCATAGAACCGGCCCAGCAGTTCGAGGTCGCGGGCGCCGAGGATGATGTGGCTGTACATGCCGGCCTGCCCGTTCATTGCGAAAGACGCTTGCTGGTGCCGCAGGCGAAGCCGGCGGCGCGCTGGTCGACGAGGCGCCGCGCCTTGGCATTGGCGTCCGCCCCGCCGGCGACTTCGCCCATGATGCAGGATTTGCCGCCCGGCTCCAGCCGGTAGACGACGAGCAGCGTGCGGCTCAGCTTGCCGATCCGCGAGCCGACCCGGTAGCGCAGGATCGCGGCAACCGGCGCGCCGGCATTCGGGCCGCGCCATTCGACCCGCTCGCCTGCCTCGAAGAAGCTGGCAAAGCCATACTCCTCCTTAAGCGGGGCGGTACCAAAGCCAACCCAGGAGCCGTCTTCCTCGCCGGTCCAGACGACGTCGAAGCCACCGAGGCCGGGGCATTTGTGGACCGTCACGATGTCGGGTTCCGGCGACTCATCGGCCGGGCATTTCTCCCAGTCGTGCGTCGTATAGGCGCTCTCATGGTCGGCGGCTCCAGCTGGCACGAGGGTGGCGAGAAACAGGACCGGGACGGCGAGAAGGCGTATCATGGCGCATGCCTTGCTGGGTTCGCGGACGGCCTCCTATCCGCCGTCTCGCCTGAACGTCGCCCGAACGTCACACCCGATGAAAAAGCATGGCTGATCAAGGCTCGACTTCGCGCCGTTTGCGCAGTAAACCCGTCGCGAGGAATTACATAGGCTTCCAGTTTGTATGGAAGTTTTACAAAGACGGATTGTAGATGAGCAATCTCAACCACGAGAAGGTCCTGAGCGTCCATCACTGGACCGACAACCTGTTCACCTTCACCACGACCCGCGATCCCTCGCTGCGCTTCAAGAACGGGCAGTTCGTGATGCTGGGGCTGGAAGTCGCCGGGCGGCCGCTCTTGCGCGCCTACAGCGTCGCCAGCGCCAATTACGAGGAAACGCTGGAGTTCTTCTCCATCAAGGTGCCGGATGGCCCGCTCACCTCGAAGCTGCAGCATCTGAAGGTCGGCGACGAGGTGCTGGTCGGCCGCAAGCCCACCGGTACGCTGCTGGTGGATTATCTGGTGCCCGGGCGCCGGCTCTATCTGCTTGCCACCGGTACCGGCCTCGCCCCCTATCTGAGCCTCATCAAGGATCCCGAGACCTACGAGAACTATGAGAAGGTCATCCTGGTGCATGGCGTGCGCACCGTGGCCGAACTCGCCTATGAGGATCTGATCACCAGGGAACTGCCGGAGAACGAATATTTCGGCGAGCTGGTGCAGGAGAAGCTGATCTATTACCCGACGGTGACGCGCGAGCCGTACCGCAACCAGGGTCGCATCACCGACCTCATCACCTCGGGCAAGCTGTTCGCCGATATCGGCCTGCCGCCGCTGAACAAGGAAGACGATCGGGTGATGCTGTGCGGCAGCCCGCAACTGCTCGACGACATGCGCATGATCATGAAGGACCTCGGCTTCGAGGAGGGCAGCACCACCGAGCCGGGCGACTTCGTGATCGAGAAGGCGTTCGTCGAGAAGTGATCAGCGCGAACTGATCAGCGTACTCGCCGGCCTGTTCCGCCGTCGTGGCGGATCTCGTCCGGCGACAGCACGCGGTATTCGGCATCGATCACGGTGACGCCGGGCCGGCTGCGCACCGGCTTGCGGCCGCCGAACAGCTTGTAGGCGAGGCCGCTCAGCAGCACCACGGGGGCGACGACCAGGAACACGCTTGCCGCCACCAGCGCCAGCGCGGTGCCGATCGCGAGCGCCCCGGCGATCACCAGCGCGATCTGCCACCAGCTCACGCGGCGCACGGTGAAGCGCATTTGGCTGAAATCGTTCGGGTTCATGTCCTGCTTTCCTGAGAGCGTGTTCCGCAAAGGTTGGAAGAGCTTTGCGACGACAACATGCTCAAACGTATTGTCCCTCGTGCACTATCTTGTCGTTTGGATTTTCCATCCGAGCAGATAGGGCTCTCGCGGTTGCCCGCTATCGGCCATCATATGGGGCGCCTGCCGGCGGGCGCCAACCACAAGCGCGCTAGTTTGCGAGGAAGCGGTTTCAGCGCCGCCTGCGGCTCACCCGCACCTCGGGGCGCGGCAAGGGCAGCGGCACGGCAGCGGAAGCCGGGCCGGGGACCGGCAGCGGAACCGCAGCCGCCACCGGCGCCGGGCTACTCCCTGCCGGCGTATCGGTATTGCGCACCGCGACCATGATGTGCGGCGAGGCGGCCTGCGTGTCGAAAGCGGTGAAACTTGATGGCAGGGCCACGGCGGCATTGGCCATCAAAGGCAGCGGACCCGCCGCCGACGACGCCGGGGAGGTCGCAATGCTGGTCGGCGCGGAAGCCGGGCGCTCCTGCGTCTTCGATGCCGACTCGGCCGCGTCCGACGGCTCGGCCAGCGCCAGCATGGCGGCGTTCTCAGCGCTTTCCAGCTCGGGCGTCAGTTCGGGGATGTTGGCCCACGCCGCCATCGCCACCACGCCGGCGCAGAGCGCACCGGCGATGCGGCCGGGCACGGCGAGGTTGCGGCGGCGCTGCGTCAGCGGTGCCTCGATGCCGAGCGCCGCGATCTCCGCACGGTCGGCGTCCGACCATGGCGCGTCCTCGGGATTGGCCGCCTCGATCTCGATGGTGATGGATTTCAGCCGCGAACCGGTGAGGGAGCGTTCATGCTTGAGCGCCAGCACGAAGGCGCGAGCGCGGCCGCCACGGTCAAGAAGCTTGGCAATCGGGCGGGCGTCGGGCTTGGGAAGATAGCCGATCAGGACACCGCGGCGGTGTACGGCAACGGCGAAAGGCCGGCCCATATCCGCCGGCTGCCGAATCAATTCCAGTTCAAGCCCGGACCTCAGCAGCGCTGCCGGATCGGCCGCGCAACCTTCTCGTCCAAGGCCGTCTATGTAAGACGACCACGTCTCCATGGCCCGCCCCATACCGCCGTTGCGCGTGAATCGCAACCTTTCCACAGAGAAAGTGCCGAGCATGGCAGAATAACGTCAAGGCCATGACGTACCTGTGGCGCGCTTTTCCGGTCCCCTGTCACCGCTTTTCCGCAGTCCCGCAATGGGCTATGCGGCGGCATTCCAGAGCCGCCTCTTCAGAGCGAGAGCCCGATGACCCGACTGCGAGCCGCCACCGAGGCCGACCTTCCCAGCATTCTCGCCATCTATAATGACGCCGTGCTCAATTCGACGGCGATCTGGAACGACAATACGGCGGATCTCGCCAATCGCCGCGCCTGGCTGGCGGACCGGCGGGCGAAATCCTATCCGGTGATCGTGGCGGTCGATGAGGATGAGGCCGTGCTCGGCTATGCGAGCTTCGGCGATTTCCGCCCGTTCGAGGGCTTCCGCATCAGCGTCGAGCATTCGGTCTATGTGGCGGATGCCGCGCGCGGGCAGGGACTCGGCCGCGCTCTGCTGGAGGCGCTGTTCGAGCCGGCGCGGGCGCTGGGCAAGCAGGTGATGATCGGCGGCATCACCGCGGGGAACGAGGCATCACTGGCGCTGCACGCGAAGCTCGGCTTCGTCGAGACCGGCCGCATGCCCGGCATCGGCACCAAGTTCGGCCGCCGGCTCGATCTGGTGCTGGTGCAGAAGGAACTGTGAGGAGACCGGCGTCCTGCGTGAGCATCCTTCGAGGCCGCTACGCGGCACCTCGGGATGAGGTCGCGTTGAGAGAACAACCTCATCCTGAGGTGCCCGGCAAAGCCGGGCCTCGAAGGATGCTGCAACAAGGCCTCAATACCGGTAGTGGTCCGGCTTGAACGGGCCGTCGACGGTCACGCCGATATAGGCGGCCTGCTCCGGCTTCAGCTTGGTCAGCTTCACGCCGAGCTTGTCGAGGTGCAGCGCGGCTACCTTCTCGTCGAGCACCTTCGGCAGCGTATAGACCTGCCTGTCGTACTTGCCGGCATCGGCATAGAGCTCGATCTGCGCCAGCGTCTGGTTGGAGAAGGAGGACGACATCACGAAGGACGGGTGGCCCATCGCGTTGCCGAGGTTCACCAAGCGGCCTTCGGACAACAGGATGATGCGGTTGCCCGACGGGAACTCGATCTCGTCGACCTGTGGCTTGATGTTGTTCCACTTGAAGTTCTTCAGGCCGGCGACCTGGATCTCATTGTCGAAGTGGCCGATGTTGCAGACGATCGCCCGGTCCTTCATGCCGCGCATGTGGTCGACCGTGATGATGTCGCGATTGCCGGTGGCGGTGACATAGATGTCGGCGCGGCCGAGCGCATCCTCGATGGTCGCGACCTCATAGCCCTCCATCGAGGCCTGCAGCGCACAGATCGGATCGACTTCGGCGACGATGACGCGGGCGCCGGCCTGGCGCAGCGAGGCAGCCGAGCCCTTGCCGACATCACCGAAGCCGGCGACGAAGGCAACCTTGCCGGCCAGCATCACGTCGGTACCGCGGCGGATGGCGTCGACGAGGGACTCGCGGCAGCCATAGAGATTGTCGAACTTCGACTTGGTGACGCTGTCGTTCACATTGATCGCCGGGAACAGCAGCTTGCCCTGCTCGGCCAGCTTGTAGAGCCGGTGCACGCCCGTGGTGGTCTCTTCCGATACGCCCTTGATCGAGGCGGCGACTTCGGCGAACCAGCCCTTCGGCTTCTCGGCCAGCAGGCGCTTGATCAGGGCGAAGAAGATTTCCTCTTCTTCGGAGCCGGGCGCGTCGAGGAAGGCGGTGTCGCCCTGCTCGGCGGTAAGACCGTGATGCACCAGCATGGTGGCGTCGCCGCCATCGTCGAGGATCATGTTAGGAACGCCGCCGCCGTGCCAGTCGAACAGGCGGGCGGTGTAGTCCCAATATTCCTTGAGCGTCTCGCCCTTGAAGGCGAACACCGGCGTCCCGCCGGCGGCGATGGCGGCAGCGGCGTGGTCCTGCGTCGAGAAGATGTTGCAGGACACCCAGCGTACATCGGCGCCCAGCGCCTTCAGCGTCTCGATCAGCACCGCGGTCTGGATCGTCATGTGCAGCGAGCCGGCGACGCGCGCGCCCTTGAGCGGCTGCGACGGGCCATATTCGGCGCGGATCGCCATCAGGCCCGGCATTTCCGTTTCGGCGAGATCGATCTCCTTGCGGCCGAAATCGGCGAGGGCGAGATCCTTGACGATGTATTCGCTGGCGACGGGCATGTCGGTCTTCCCCTGGCACAAGTGAGCGTCCGGCGGGTGATAGCAGCCCGCCGCCAGGAAGACAATAACGATATAAAGATGTCTTTATGTGACAGGAGAGGCGGACGCTATTCGCCCTCGCCGAAGCGGTCCGACACGAGGGCGTCGAGCGCGTCGATTACCGCCTGCGCCTCGGCGCCGGTGGCCTCGACCAGGATGGTGGTGCCCGGCGCCGCGGCCAGCATCATCAGCCCCATGATGGAGGTGCCGCCGACGGTCTCGCCGAGCCGGGTCACGCGGACATCGGCATCGAAGCGCTCCACCGTCTGCACGAACTTTGCCGAGGCGCGGGCATGCAGGCCGCGCTTGTTGCAGATCGAGAGCTCGCGCTTCAGCGCGGCGGAGGTATCGGCCTGGTCCTCGGTCATTTCCCGGCGAGCACGCGGCTGGCGATGTTGATGTATTTGCGCCCCGCCTCCTGCGCCTGCGCGACCGCATCGCTCAGGGGCACATCGGCGCGGACGGTGGCGAGCTTCACCAGCATCGGCAGATTGATGCCGGCCAGCACTTCGATATCAGGCGCGTTCATCACCGAAATGGCGAGATTGGACGGCGTGCCGCCGAACATGTCGGTAAGGATGACGACGCCATTGCCGGTGTTCACGGCCTCGACCGCGGTGAGGATATCCTTGCGCCGCTGCTCGATATCGTCGTCCGGGCCGATGGTGACGCTTTCGATCTGGGACTGCGGCCCCATCACATGTTCCAGCGCGGCGTGGAATTCGCTGGCGAGGCGGCCGTGAGTTACGAGTACGAGACCGATCATTCTGCTCCGCCGTCCGGTTGACGGCCCGGCTTCGGGAAGGGCGTGCGCGGCGCGCCACGCTGCGGGGCGCACATCATCGTTGCACTGCACACGAATGGCAAGGCCCGTACCGGAGATGCGCCGAAATTCGGAGCATTTGCCTGCGGAACGTTCAGGGACCTGATCGAGCCGAACCCAAAATTACCACGTCATCCTGAGGTGCGAGCGTAGCGAGCCTCGAAGGATGGAAGCAAAGGCCGGCCATCGGGGAGGGGCATCCTTCGAGGCCCGGCTGAAGCCGGGCACCTCAGGAATGACGTTGTTTATGACTTAGCCCTCACGGCGACGCATCCTGCGTCGTCAGGAGGGCGATCACCGGCAGTAGCGGGTCGGCGCCGGGAGCGATCGGCAGGCGCGGCACGATGACGCCGTCCAGCACGGTACGTAGCGCCTCCGGCTGTGGCAGCCGCGCCCCGTCGGGCGCCGCGAGGTCGATGACAAGGCCAATAACCGCCTCGCTGGCGAACGGCAGGCGCCGGATGCCGATGCCGCGGACCTCGATCAGCCCGGCAATGGCGTCGGGCACCGCGGCCAGGAGTCGTCCGTCGCGCACTGTGACGATCACCCGGTCGTCGGCGACGAGCCGCACCGGGGGGATGACGCCGCTGCGCCCGGCCAGGATCAGGGCGAAGGCAAGCTCGGACTTGCCGGCGCCGGACGGTCCGCGGATCAGCACCCCGGTTTCGCCGACCACGACGCACGATCCATGGATACTGGCGGGATCGTCGGACATTTCGGGCCTCAGGCGGCCGGCAGGCGGACGATGAAGCGCGCGCCGACATGGTCCCTCGGCGGCGCCTGGATCTCCGCCTCGGCCGGCACGGTATCGGGCACAGTGGCGAGTTCCTCGCCGGCCTCCGTCTTCACGGCCTCCGCCTTGGCCTTTGCCGCCCGGGTCTTGCGCTTGGGCTTCGGCTTTGGCTTCGCCGTCTCGGCGACTCGGTTCTCGGCCCAGATGCGCCCGCCATGGGCGTCGACGATCTGCCGCGAGATGGAAAGCCCGAGCCCGGAATTCTGGCCGAAACCCTGCTCCTCCGGGCGGTCGGTGTAGAAGCGCTCGAAGATGCGGGCCAGCGCGTGCGGCGGGATGCCGGGGCCGTCATCATCGACCACGATCTCCACTGTCTCCTTGTGCCGCCGACAGGTGACCCGCACCTCGCCGCCACGCGGCGAGAAGGAGCGGGCATTGTCGATCAGGTTATTGATGACCTGGCCGAGCCGGGAATCGTGGCCCGGCACCACGAACTCGCCGCTGGCGCCCGGCGCGTGCTCGAATTCGAGGTTGACGCTCACCCCGTCGCCGCGGCGCACATCGTTCTGCACCCCGACCACGGTCTTCAAGAGGCGCGTGAGGTCGACCGGCTCCGATTCCTGCCGCTGCAATTCGGCGTCGAGCCGGCTGGCGTCGGAAATATCGGTGATGAGGCGGTCGAGCCGCCTCACATCGTGCTGGATCACCTCCATCAGCCGGCCGCGGGAGATGTCGTTTTTGGCCAGCGGCAGCGTCTCGACCGCGGAGCGCAGCGAGGTGAGCGGGTTCTTCAGCTCGTGCGAGACGTCGGCGGCAAAGCTCTCGATCGCCTCGATGCGGGTATAGAGCGCGTCGGTCATGTCGCGCAGCGCGCCGGACAGATGCCCGATCTCGTCCGAGCGCTGGGTGAAATCCGGGATCTCGACGCGCGAACGGGTGCGGCGGCGCACCCGCTCCGCCGCGTCGGCGAGCTTGCGCACCGGCCCGGCGATGGTGCCGGCGAGCAGGAAGGACAGCACCACCATCACCGCCATGGCGACGAGGAACACGCGCACGATGACGAAGCGCTCCGCCGCTACCGCCTCGTCGATCTCGCCGCCCTGGGTGGACAGCAGCAGCGCGCCGAGAATGGCGCGGAAGCGCTGCACCGGCACCGCGACCGAGACGATGACCTGGCCGCGGTCATTGACCTGCACGGCGCTCGACTTCTGCCCGGAGAGCGCGGCGACGACCTCCGGATAGCCCTTGCCGTTATTGGGGCCTAGCTCCTTGTAGAGCGGCAGGTCGCCGCGCGAGAACCACATCTGGACGCTGTTCCAGCCGCGCTCCATCCAGTTCGGCTTGCGCGTGGTGGGGGCGGGCAATTCGAAGCGCAGGATCTCGCCGCGCGAATAGAGCGAGCGGGAATCCAGGAGCAGCGCGCCGTCGCGGTCATAGATGCGAGCCCGGGTGCCGGTCGGCTCCACCAGGCGCTTCAGCACCGGCGCGACGCGTTCGGGATTGATCGGGAACTCCAGCGGCGCGAAGCCTTCCTCACCTGGCCCGTAGCTCTCGCCGGCCTGCAACTCCAGCAGGCGCTCGGGATCGATGGTGATGGCGTTGGTCTCGACCTGCGCGGAGGCGGCGATGGCGCCGGCGATGATCTCGCCCTGCACCAGGAGGCTCTGCACCCGGGCGTCGATCAGCCCGGCGCGGAATTCGGAGAGATAGAGGATGCCCGATACCAGCACGCACATGCCGGCGAGGTTCAGCAGGACGATGCGGCGGGTGAGGCTGGAGAAGCTCTTGAAGGCCACGAAGCGCCGCATGCGGCGCAAGGCGGCAAGCATGTCGGCGATCCGGCCGAAATGGACCATTGCGCCGTGCCGCTTCGGCATGACGTCCCGTTCGTCCCCACCCTCGTCGTCGTCGACGGAAGTGGTCCGCGCGGAGTCCGGATCGAGCAAAGCGGCGCTACTCCTTGAAGCGATAGCCGACGCCGTACAGCGTCTCGATCATCTCGAAATTATCGTCGACGACCTTGAACTTCTTGCGAAGCCGCTTGATGTGGCTGTCGATCGTGCGGTCATCGACATAGACCTGATCGTCATACGCCGCATCCATCAGGGCGTTGCGGCTTTTCACCACGCCGGGGCGGGTCGCCAGTGCCTGCAGGATGAGGAACTCGGTGACCGTGAGGGTGACGTTCTCGCCCTTCCAGGTGCAGGTGTGGCGCTCCGGGTCCATGCGCAGCTGGCCGCGCTCCAGCACCTTGGCGCTGTCGGTCTCGCGCGGCAACGTGCCGTCCTTCGGCGCGAAGCGGCGCAGCACCGCCTTCACCCGTTCGACCAGCAGGCGCTGCGAGAACGGCTTCTTGATGAAGTCGTCGGCGCCCATCTTGAGGCCGAACAATTCGTCGATCTCGTCATCCTTGGAGGTGAGGAAGATCACCGGCATGTCGCTCTTCTGGCGCAGCCGCCGCAGCAGCTCCATACCGTCCATGCGCGGCATCTTGATATCGAAGATGGCGAGGTCCGGCGGATTGGTCTTGAAACCGTCGAGCGCGGTGGCGCCGTCCGTATAGGTCTGGATCCGGTAGCCTTCCGATTCGAGCGCAATCGACACGGAGGTCAGGATGTTGCGGTCGTCGTCGACGAGGGCGATGGTCGGCATGAGCAAACTTTCCTGTTCGGCCGCGGCGTTGCGCTTATGGCGGTGAACCGTGCCGGCGTGGCCATAATGTGACACGCAATGGCCATCGCTTGAAAATAGCGCGTTTTCAGCGGCAAGGCCAAGAAGTTGCCATTCCGAGCGAATCCGGGAAGGCATGTACAGCAATGTTCACCGACGGAGATGACGCAGATGAGCGGCGAATCAGCGCCCGCCTTCAAGGCCGCCGACGCGGCAAAACGCTTGCTGCGCGAGGCACGTACCGCGGCGCTGGCGACGCTGGATCCCGATGGCGCGCCCTATGCCTCGCTGGTGCAGGTTGCGACGCTCACTGACGCCACGCCGGTGCTGCTGCTCTCCAATCTCGCTCGCCACACCCGCAATCTGAAGACTGATTCGCGCGCCAGCCTGCTCTTGGAGGAGCGCCGCGACGGCAGCGAACTGGAGGGCGCGCGCATCAGCCTGAAGGGGCGGGTGACGCCGGAGGCCGGCGAAGAGGCGCGCCGGCGCTATCTGCTGCGTCATCCCGACGCCGCCGGCTTTGCCGGCTTCGCCGATTTCGGCTTCTACCGTCTCGAACTGGAGGACGCGCATCTCGTCGCCGGCTTCGGTCGCATCGTCGATCTCGTCCGCGACGACCTCCTCACCGACCTTGCCGGCGCCGAATCGATGCTGGCGGCGGAGGCGGGGGCGGTGGAGCACATGAACGCCGACCATGCCGATGCGATCGCGCTTTACGCCACGGTGCTGCTCGGCGCCCCGGCCGGGGCATGGCGCATCATCGGGCTCGATCCGGAAGGCTGCGACCTGATGCTGGACGCCCGGGTGCGGCGCCTCGACTTCCCGCGCCGCATCACTGGGCCGGGAGAATTGCGCGCCGCTTTGGTGGAATTGGCGCACCAGGCGCGCGGCGCCTGAGCCGGGGATCCCGACGCTGCCACGGAGCCTTGTATCATATGGCTTCCGCGGCGGCGGCACCGGGATGCAGCAGATTTGTATGTAAACTCATTATTCTCATAATTCTGCGGTGTGGCGACTCGGTCTTTCGCGATGCAGCATGCCAAACGTTTGAACGCGGCAAGCATCGTCCCAAGCATCCACAGATTCATCTGTCTGTTGACGGCTTGGCATGGTCCGGCTCAACGTGACATATGCGCGACGGCGTGCCACAAAATCAGCACAAGTCGCAGCGAAGACGTTATCAGGGGCGATTCTAGGGTCATGCGGATAAGGCAATGATGCGGTCGGCATGACAGGGCGCGGCTCCCGCGCAGCCCCTGGGTGGAGGAGGAAACCATGCAGGAAACCGGTTTGCGCAATCCGCGGCTGAGCACCCAGTCCTTTGGCCTCGAGGGGCCGGGCATGGTGTTCTTCAACCTTACCGAGGCCGCGCTCTATGAGCGCTCCATTGCCCGTGGCGAGGCGCGGCTGACCGCTGACGGCGCGCTTGCCGCCGAAACCGGCATCCACACCGGCCGCAGCCCCCGGGACCGCTTCATCATCCGCGACGAGGCGACCGAGAACGAGATCTGGTGGGACAACAACAACGCCATCAGCCGTGAGCAGTTCGACCTCCTCAAGCAGGATTTCCTCGCCTTCGCCAGCACCCGCTCGCTGTTCGCGCAGGACCTTCATGGCGGCGCCGATCCCGCCCACCGCATCAATGTGCGGGTCTATTGCGAGCATGCCTGGCACGCCCTGTTCATCCGCACCGTGCTGCGCCGGCCGGACCGCGCCGAGATCGAGGATTTCGACCCCGGCTTCACCATCCTCTGCCTGCCGAGCTTCCGTGCCGATCCGGACCGGCACGGCGTGCGCACCGAGACCATCATCGCCTGCGACTACACCAACGGCCTGGTGCTGATCGGCGGCACCTCCTATGCCGGCGAGATGAAGAAGTCGGTGTTCAGCTATCTGAACTATTTGCTGCCTTCGAAGGACGTGCTGCCGATGCACTGTTCCGCCAATGTCGGCGACCATGGCGACAGCGCGGTGTTCTTCGGCCTGTCCGGCACCGGCAAGACCACGCTTTCCGCGGATGCCTCGCGCACGCTGATCGGCGATGACGAGCATGGCTGGAGCGACGAGGGCATCTTCAATTTCGAGGGCGGCTGCTACGCCAAGACCATCCATCTGTCGAAGAAGGCCGAGCCGGAAATCTATGCGGCGGTAACGCGCTTCGGCGCGGTGCTGGAGAACGTGGTGATCGACACCGACACGAGGGTACCGAACTTCGACAGCGCCGCGCTCGCCGAGAATGCCCGCGCCGCCTATCCGCTGGACGCCGTCGCCAATGCCAGCCGCACCGGTCGCGCCGCGGCCCCGAAGAACGTCGTGATGCTGACCTGCGACGCCTTCGGCGTGATGCCGCCGATCGCCAAGCTCACCCCGGCGGAGGCGATGTACCACTTCCTGTCCGGCTATACCGCCAAGGTCGCCGGCACCGAGAAGGGCGTGAGCGAGCCGCAGGCGACCTTCTCCACCTGTTTCGGCGCGCCCTTCATGCCGCGGCACCCCTCGGTGTACGGCAATATGCTGCGCGACCTCATTATCCTGCACGATGTCGATTGCTGGTTGGTCAATACGGGCTGGACCGGCGGCAAGTACGGCGTCGGCCGGCGCATGCCGATCGAGGTGACACGGCGCCTGCTGAATGCCGTGCTCGACGGCTCGCTGAAGGAGGCGGACTTCCGCACCGATCCCTATTTCGGTTTTGCGGTGCCGACTTCGCTGCCCGGCGTCGAGCCGCATCTGCTCAACCCGGCCAAGAGCTGGGTCGACCCGGCCGAGTTCGAGGAGACCGCGCGCAAGCTGGTCGGCATGTTCGCGGAGAACTTCACCCGCTTCGAGACTGAAGTGGACGACGAAGTCCGCGACGCCCAGCCCCGCGTGGCAATCGCCGCGGAGTGATTTCTAGAGCATTTCCCGATCAGATGGAATCATCTGATCGAGGAGGAATTGCTCCAGTCTATTGAATCTAGAGCACTTATCTGTCGTTCGGATGTTTCCATCCGAACGGAAAGGGCTCTAGGGGCTGACCGGAAATCCTGAGAACACCGTCATCCCCGGCCTTGTGCCGGGGATCTCGATTCCTGACCATGCATCAGAGGCCGAGATGGCCGGGACAAGCCCGGCCATGACGGTGGAAATGGCCTGCTACCCCGGTGGGCGCCAGCCGGGGGCACAGTTCGCGCCGCCTACACGAAAAACAGCCAGGTCAGCAATGCGAAGCACGGCAGCAGCACGGCGCCGGACCAGGCCATGTAGCCGAAGAAGCTCGGCATGGCTACGCCGCGGCTCCTAGCGATGGCGAGCACCATGAAGTTCGGCGCGTTGCCGATATAGGTCATCGCCCCCATGAACACCGCGCCCGCCGAGATCGCCTCCAGCGTCACCCGATACTCGTTCATCAGATGCTGCGCGTCGCCGCCGGCAAGGTTGAAGAAGACCAGATAGGTCGGCGCATTGTCGAGGAAGGCGGACAGCAGGCCGGTCAGCCAGAAATACCCGGCGTTCACCGGCCCACCGGCATCGTTGGTCACCAGATCGACCAGACCCGACATCGGCCCGGCCGTGCCGGCCTTCAGGATCGCGATCACCGGGATGATGGTGAGGAAGATCGACGCGAACAGCTTCGCCACTTCGCGGATCGGCTCCCAGTCGAAGCCGTTGCGCTCGCGGATGAAGGTCGGGGTGATGGCGAGCGAGATGCCCGCGAGGATGACGAGGATCACGTCGCGGGCGACCGAGGGCAGTTCGACATGGGTGCCGAGCACGTCGAAGGCGATGCCCGGCTTCCACAGCGCGCTGAGCAATATGGCGCCGATGACACCGGCCAATAGCGGAATGTTCCTGACGCCGCGCAGGCCGAGCTTTTCGCTGTCCGGCGTAGGATCCACCAGATGCTGGAGGTTCTCTTCCTTGGCGTAGAAATACCGGTCGAGCAGATAGAACACCGGCAGCAGGATCGCCACGAGCACGCCGGTGTCGTGGAACAGGTGCTCCGTGGTCCAGAAGAAGTCGACCCCCTTGAGGAAGCCGAGGAACAGCGGCGGATCGCCGAGCGGGGTCAGCGAGCCGCCGATGTTCGACACCAGGAAGATGAAGAACACCACGGTGTGGACATTGTAGCGCCGGTCGTCATTGGCCCGCA
This sequence comes from Starkeya sp. ORNL1, assembly GCF_012971745.1. Lineage (NCBI taxonomy): Bacteria > Pseudomonadati > Pseudomonadota > Alphaproteobacteria > Hyphomicrobiales > Xanthobacteraceae > Starkeya > Starkeya sp. ORNL1. Next base: position 3,190,509 of record NZ_CP048834.1, on the reverse strand, counting down.
GCAGCGGGCGGATCAGCACCATCGAGGCGCCGGTGGTGCCGATCAGGCTCGCCAGCACGGTGCCAATGGCGAGGATCGACGTGTTCACGCCCGGGCTGCCATGCAGGTTGCCGGTGACCAATATGCCGCCGGAAATGGTGAACAGCGTGAACAGCAGGATGATGAAGGGGATGTATTCGAGCAACGCAGCGTGGCCGACCTCATAGATGGCGAGATCGCCGCCCTTCAGCAGCACGAACGGCACCAGGAAGGCGAGCGCCCAGAACAGCGCCACCTTGCCGTAGTGATGGTGCCAGAAATGCCCGGCGGCGAGTGGCATGATGGCGATGGAGAGCAGCATGCCGGCAAACGGCAGGCCCCAGAGCAATGAGATTGACGCACCGTCAAGGGCGGCGCCTTCGGCGGCGAAGGCCGGCGTAACCGCGGCGACGAACATGGCCGCAGCGAGCAGCGCGCGCATTCGCATCATCGTTGGTTCCCCAGTGCGGCTTTGCGCCTTGTCCCCACCTCCCGGTAGCAACGAGGTTCCACGGTGTCGAGCAAAACCGGCCTTCAAGTAGGCACGTCATCCTGCGATGTCGGCAGTGCCGACATCGCGAGGCGCCCGGCGCAGCCGGGCCTCGAAGGATGCCCATCCCTGATGGCCGTCTTCTGCTTCAGCATCCTTCGAGGCTCGCTTTGCTCGCACCTCAGGATGACGTGGTTCGTTTTGAGACAGCCTCCGCGGACCATGGTGTCCGGCGCCGGCCTGCGCTAGAGGGAGCGGGAAGAGGATTCCATGGCACGTGCCGTCGCCGGCCCCGAGATCGAACGCCTGATCCAGTTGCTCGCCCGCGTGCCGGGGCTCGGCCCGCGCTCGGCGCGGCGTGCCGCGCTTACCCTGATCAAGAAGCGCGAGGCGCTGATGGCGCCGCTCGCCGGCGCGCTCGACGAGGCGCTCGCCAAGATCACGGTGTGCCGCACCTGCGGCAACATCGATGTGCGCGATCCCTGCACCGTCTGCTCCGACCCGACCCGCGATCCGGCGCTGCTGGTCGTGGTCGCCGATGTCGCCGACCTGTGGGCGCTGGAGCGCGCCAGTGCGGTGAATGCCCGCTACCATGTGCTTGGTGGCACCCTCTCGCCGCTCGACGGCGTCGGGCCGGATGACCTCAATCTGGAGAGCCTGGTCACCCGCGCGCATGACGCGGCGATCAAGGAGGTGCTGCTGGCGCTGCCGGCCACCGTCGACGGCCAGACCACGGCGCACTACATCACGGACCTGCTGCGCGGCGCCGAGGTGAAGGTGACACGGCTTGCCCACGGCGTGCCGGTCGGCGGCGAATTGGATTATCTCGACGAGGGCACGCTGGCCGCCGCCATCCGCGCCCGCACGACCTTTTAGGGCGCCGATGACTTTCCCTCTCCCCGATGGGGAGAGGTGGCAGAGAGCCTGTCGTTTCGGGTCGTGACGGAGTTTAAAGTTTCTGCGCCGCCAGTTCGCGGAAATGCCCGCGCGACTGCAGGAAGGCGAGCACCGCGAGCCCCGGCAGTGCCGCTATTGACGTGACGGCGAAGAACCACGCCCATCCGGTCTCGGTCGCGACGAAGCCGGCGGTCGAGGCGAGGAAGGTGCGCCCCACCGCGGCGAGCGCGGTGAGCAGGGCATATTGCGTGGCGGTGTGAGCCCGCGCGCCGCACAGTGCCGAGAGATAGGCGACGAAGATCACCGTGCCGATGGCCCCGGTGAAGTTCTCGATCACGATGGTCAGTGTCAGCGCCGGCAGGTTCACGCCCATATAGGCCTGCCAGGAGAAGGCGAGGTTCGAGGCCATCTGCAGCACGCCGGCAATCCAGAGGCTGGTCGAGAGCGGCAGAGCGCGGGCGATGAAACCGCCGGCAAAGCCGCCGAGCAGCGCTGCCGCGAAGCCGACTCCCTTGACGACGCCGGCATAGGTGGCCCTGTCGAAGCCGATATCGATGACGAAGGCGCCGGTCAACACGCCGGCAAAGGCGTCGCAGAATTTGAACAGCACGACGAACAGCAGGATCGCCACCGCGAGGTGGCGCGACAGGAATTCGCCGAAGGCGCCGATTGCGGTCTGTACCACGCGCTTGGCGACATTCTCCTCGCGCGGCAGGACGTTTTCGGGCGGCGGCGGTTCCTTGGCCAGCAGCGCGGCGATCAGCCCGACGCCGACCATCAGCGCAGCTGCCACATAGCCCCAGAACCAGACGTCTGCGCGCGCCACGCCGATGGCCTCGAACCAGGTCACCAGCAACAGCACGCCGGCACCCGAGGCCAGCATGCCGACCCGATACGCCGCGACATAGCCGGCCATGCCGGCAGCCTGCTCGCGGGTCTCGAGACTCTCGACACGGAACGCGTCGACCACGATGTCCTGCGTAGCGGACGCGCAGGCGACCAGCAGTGCGCCGAGCGCCACATGCCAAGGCGAGGCTACCGGATCCTGGAGGCCGAGCCAGACGATGGCGACCGCCAGCAAGAGCTGGGTGAACACCAGCCAGCCGCGCCGCCGCCCGAGATGGCGGCTCAGGAACGGCACGTCGAGGGCATCGACCAGAGGCGCCCAGGCGAATTTGAAATTGTAGGGAACGCCGACCAGAGCGAAGAGGCCGATAGTGGCGAGATTCACCTTGGATTCGGCCATCCAGACGGTAAGCGTGTTGCCGGAGAGTGCCAGCGGCAGGCCCGAGGAGAAGCCGAGCAATATGACGATCAGCACCCGCGGCCGCAGATAGACGGCGAGCCCCGCCAGGAAGCCCGCATTGCCTTCTACCGTCTCGGTCTCGTCAGCCCGGCGTGTGGTGTCGGTCATGGCCCGCGATTCGTTCTCTCGCCTCGCTTTACCTAGCTTGGCACGATCGACCTGTCGCGTCCCCGCGATCGCCAACGCCATACGGCGGTTGCCGAGCGCGCCGGCAACGCTCCATCGCCGCCATTCAGTCTGACCTTGCGGCCGACGTCAAATTCCGGCTGCGGCCTTCACCCGCTCCGGCGAGAGCGGCAAGTCCCTCAGCCTGACACCGATGGCGTTGGCGATCGCATTGCCCAGGGCCGCGCTCGCGGGTCCCTGTCCGGTCTCGCCCGCACCCAGGAAGGGCAGTCCCGGCCGCTCGATGAGATGGACCTCGATGCTCTCCGGCACCGCGTTGAAACGCATGATCGGATAGCTCGACCAGTCGACCGAGGTGATGCGGGAGGTGTCGAAGGCGACGCTTTCATACAGCGTCCAGCTCGCCGACTGGATGATCGCGCCTTCCATCTGGTTGCGGACGCCATCCGGGTTCACGATCTCCCCGGTGTCGACCGCCGCGACCGCACGAACGAGACGCACCTGGCCGGTCTCCCGTTCCACCTCCACTTCCATGGCGACGGCACTATAGGCGGCGAGGTTCTTGTAGCGGGCAAAGGCGAAGCCGTAGCCCCGGCCGACCAGGGCCTTCTGGCCCGGCTTCCAGCCGAACTTCTCGGCTGCCAGCTTGATGACCTCGCGCCCGCGTGGATCCTCCAGATGGGCGAGGCGGAACTCCACGGGATCGGCATGGGCGGCGATGGCCAGCTCGTCCATGAAGCTCTCGATCGAGAAGATGTTGAAATAGGCCCCGAGCGAGCGCAGCGCGGATACCCGCAACGGCATTTCCGGCAGGAAGAAGTGGTCGACCTTCGCGTTCGGAAAGACGTAGAGAGGGATGCCGTTGCGATCGCCGCCGCCTTCCGGCTGCGGCAGCGGCGCGGGCGGCGGCGGCTGGAACGCCTTGGACATCAACTGGCCGGCGAGCAGCGAGCCGGCATTGCCCGGCCGCATATTGTGGGTATTGCTCCATACGCTGTAGTGCCAGTCGACGATCTTGCCAGTGGCATCGAGCCGGGCCTCGGCCTTGGTCACCATGGCGGGACCATAGGGCTCCCAGGCGTGCTCCTGCTCGCGCATCAGCTGCACCTTCAAGGGGCGGCCCGGCAGCTGGGTGGCGATGAGGGCCGCGTCGGCGCCCGCGTCGTCGGCTCCATTGTGGCCGTAGCAGCCCGAGCCCGGGGTGTGGATGCAGCGCACCTTCTCCGGCGGCAGGCCGAGCATCTCGGAAATCGCCTTGCGGTCGGGAAAGACGCCCTGCGTGTGGGTCCAGACCGTGACCATGTCGCTGTCCGACAGGGCGACCGCGCAGGATGGGCCGATCGAGCCATGGGACACATAGGGGCGGGTGAAGGTCGCCTCTATGGTCGGGCCGGGAAGCGGCGGCGCCGTGTGCTTGTCGAGAATGGTGTATTCCCGCGCCGCAAGCCCGAGCACGGTCTGCGGCAACTGCTTGGCATCGGGCAGCTTTGCCACCTCTTGCCATTCCGCGGCCGCCGCGAGCGCCCGCATCGCCTTGATGGCCTGGTATTCCCTCTGCGCCACGACGGCGAGGAAATTGCCGTCGCGCACTACCTTGACCACGCCGGGAAGGCGTTCCACCGCGCCGCTGTCGACCGAGACCAGCGTGGCGCCATAGCTCGGCGGGCGCACCACACGGGCATGCAGGAGCCCCTCGGGGCGCATGTCCTGGACATAATAGGCGGTGCCCGTGACCTTGGCGGGAATGTCCAGCCGGTGGACCGGCTTGCCCATGACGCGGAACTGCTCGGCCGGGGTAAGCCTGGAGCGCGGCGCAGCCATGACATGGAGATCGAGCCCGGCGGCGAGATCGCCATAAGTGAGGCTGGTGCCATCGGGTGCGATGGCGGTGCCGTTGTCCGCCTTCATCTCTTCGGGCGAATGGCCGAGACGGCGGGCCGCCTCGGCCAGCAGGATCTCGCGCACCTGCGCCGCCGCATTGCGGATCGCGGTGCCGCTGTCCTGCAGCGTATGGCTGCCCGCGGTGTAGCCTTCATTGGCGGTCAGGCCGGTGTCGGCGGTGATCATCTCGATCCGCGCCATGGGCAGCGCCAGTTCCTCGGCGGCGACCTGGGCGAGCGCAGTCCTGATGCCCTGGCCCAGTTCCGCCTTGCCGGTGAAGACCGTCGCCTCGCCCTTGGCGTCGATGCGGATCCATGAGTCGAGGAACGGCGCCTGGTTGAGGCTGCCCGGCAGCTTGGCATTGGCGTCGCCGCCGGTCTGGGTCTCGGTCTGGACCGCCTGCGCCATCGCCTCGGGCGCGAGTGCGAAGCTGACCACGACCGCGCCGGCACCCTGCAGCAGGGCACGGCGCGACACGCCCTTCATGGCGAGGTCGTTCATATCAGGCTCCCGGAGGATGGCGGGTTGGCGGGTTGCCGCATGAGTTCGGCGGCGCGGTGGACGGCGCGCAGGATCCGCATATGGGTGCCGCATCGGCACAGATGAGGGAGCAGGGTCTTGCGGATGTCGGCGTCGGTCGGCGCCGGGTTCTTTTCCAGCAGCGCCTGCGCCCGCATCATCATGCCGGGAATGCAATAGCCGCACTGCGCCGCCTGTTCCTCGACAAAGGCACGCTGGATCGGGGCTGGGCTCTCGATCGTGCCGAGCCCCTCCAGCGTCGTCACCGAACGCCCTTCCAGCAGCAATATCGGCGTGACGCACGAGAACACCGCCTCGCCATCGACCATGACGGTGCAGGCACCGCATTGCCCGAGCCCGCAGCCATATTTCGCGGCGTTCAGTTTCAGGTCGTCCCTGAGCACATACAGCAGCGGGGTGTCGGGATCGGCATCCAGCTGATGGATCGTGCCATTGACCTTGAGTTCCATGGGTTCCGTCCTTCACGGCCTGGCGGCGGAAGCCTGCCGGCCCGCTTTCGGGTTCATGTCAGTGCGCACTTGCGACAGCGTCGCCGGCAGGTCGTCCCACCCCGGGCGCTGTCCGCCGAAGCGACCGCGCAGATAGGTGGCAAGCGCGAGGATCTGCGGATCGGACATGGTGTTGGCGAAGCCGGGCATGATGGGATTGCGCTGCCCGTCGCCCTTCGCCGGAATTCCCGTCAGCAGGATGCGCAGGAGATTGTCGGGGCTGGCACCGGTGATCGAGCTGCTGAGTGCCAGATTGATGGCGCCGATCGGCACCGCACGGCCGGCCTCGTGGCAGGCGGCGCAACTCGCGGCATAGAGGCGGGCGCCGAGATCGCTCGCCGTCGCGGCGTCGGGTGCGATGGGCGGCAAGGTCTGGCTTCCCGCCGATTGCGGACGGGCGCCGGACTGGTTCATGGCGACGGCCGGCGCCTGCGGAGCCGACGGGGGCTGCAGCTTCGGCACGCCCATGATCCCTGCAATATAATGGGCGATGGCGCGCACATCGTCGTCGGGAACCGAGGCGAGATTTTCGACCACCGGCGCCATCGGGCCACGGGCGACGCCGTGATCGCCATGCCAGCCACTGCGCAGATATGCGTAGATGGCGTCTTCGCTCCACGGAACGTGGGCATCCGCTGTCGAATCGAGCCGATAGGCGTGCCAGCCATCTATGTCGGCGCCGGCATAGCGCCGGCCGCTATCCTCCGCGCCGAAGGCGTTGCGCGGCGTGTGGCAGGCGCCGCAATGCCCGAGGCCTTCCGCCAGATAGGCGCCGCGGTTCCATAGCTCGTCGCGGTCCGGCTGCGCCTGATAGGGGCCGGGGCTCACGAAGAGCAGCTTCCACCCGGCAAGGAGGACGCGGTGGTTGAGCGGGAAGACGAGCTCGTTGGCCGACGCTTCCTGGCGCGCCGGCTCGCGCGTCATCAGGAAGGCGTAGAGCGCACCGATGTCGTCGTCCCGCGTCAGGGTGAAATGGTCATAGGGAAAGGCGGGGTAGAGGTAGTTTCCCTCGCGGTCCACGCCCTCGCGCATGGCGCGCTGGAATGCCGCCAGCGACCAGTTGCCGATGCCGGTCTCGGCGTCCGGCGTGATGTTGGTGGAATAGATGGTGCCGAACGGCGTGACGAATGCCCGGCCGCCGGCAAAGAGCTTGCCGTTCTCGGCGGTGTGGCAGGTGTTGCAATCGCCGATCGCGGCCAATTGCGCGCCGCGCTCCACCTCGCCCGCTTTGAAGCTCGCGGGCTCGGGCTGGGCAATGGCCGCGATCGGCGAGCGCCACGCATAGGCGACGAAGCCCGCACCGAGCGCGGCGATGACAATCACCGCGGTCAAAACAGCAATTCTTATGGGGTGTCTGGAACTCATCACGCAGTACCGACCGCCCTGCCAATCCTGCGGCGGGTATAGTCGTCAGCGAATTATTGGCACAATGAAATGGACGTTATTCCGCGAGTGGTCGCGTTACACTTTTGATTTATTACCGAACGGTAGTATTTAGGCGGACATAACGAACGTGCGGGACGGCGCGTCAGCTTCTTACCTTCCGCACGGTCTTCTTCTCGCCCATCGGTACGACGTCGACGGCGACCGAGAGCTTCTGCTTGCCGGAGCCGAACAGCACGCCGCCGACCGGAGCGACGTCGGAATAATCGCGGCCATTGGCGAGCACGACATGGTCGGTCGAGACCCGCAATGCATTGGTGGGATCGAGCCCCTGCCAGCCGAGCGCTTCCCCGCACCACACCGAGACCCAGGCATGGGTGGCGTCGGCGCCTTGCAGCCGCTCCTTGCCCGGCGGCGGCTCGGTGCGCAGGAAGCCGCTGACATAGGCGGCGGGCAGGCCGAGCCCGCGCAGGCCCGCGATCATGATGTGGGCGAAGTCCTGGCACACGCCGCGGCGGATGGCAAAGGCCTCCGCCGGCGGCGTCGACACGTCGGTCGCCTTGGGATCATAGGTGAATTCGTCGTGCAGCCGGTCCATCAGATCGATGGCGCCGGCGAGCATCGGCCGCCCCGGATGAAAGCTCTTTGCCGCCCATTCGGTGATGGTGGCCGTCAGCGGCACCGCCGGGCTGGCATAGAGATGGTGCACCGGCGAGGCAGGGCTGAGGTCGAAGCTGTTGGCGGCCTCCTCGCGTACCTCTTCCCAGGTCGGCCCCTGCTCCGGCTCGGGGAATTCGGCGGGCGCGACATCGACCCGCGCGCTGGTGCGCACGGTGAAGCGGGTATGCGGGGTCTCGATGCGGATGATGGCGACGCGATTGCCGAAGAAATCGGTCGCCTCGCTCCATTCCACCGGCTCGGGCTCGACGCTGAAATGGCTCGCGATCACCCGCTGCCGAGGACGGTCGACCGGCACCATGCGCACCACATGGCGCGCCACCGGCACCGGATAGGCATAGACGTAACCGGTGGTCTGCGAGATGTCGTAGATCATTCCGGCTGCTCCCACGGCGTCTCGACCGGCGAGCGATGGATGAAATAGCGCTCCGCGACGTCGTTTGACAGCTCCATGAGCTGCGCTTCCACGGTGCGCAGCCGCTCATCGTCGAACTCATTGGCCTCGAAGGCGCGCATGGACGCGGCGAGGCGGGCGGCGAGGCGCTCCTCGGCCGGCGGCGGCTCGTCGCCATGATGGCCGGGCAAGGCGTCGAGATGCTCGTTGATGCGGTCGATCTGGAAGGCCAGCGCGCGCGGATTGACCGGGTCGAGCAGCACGAGGTCGAGCACCGGGGCGCGGCTTTCCACCATCACATAGCGCGAGCGATAGGTGATCTGGCTGTCGCAGAGCTCCAGCAGCACGTCGAGCGTGCCGGCGGTGGGATTCTGGTTCACCAGCGAGCGGGTAAAGCGGCAAGTGACGATCGAACGCTCGATGCGCCGGCCGAGGTCGAGGAAGCGCCAGCCGGCGAGCCGGTTCATGTTCTCCGAGGCGAGGCCGGAGAAGGCGGCGAGCGCGCGCAGCGCCCGGTCCGCGCGTTCATAGGCATCGGGTTCGGCGCTGCTTGCCGGCACCGGCTCCGCCACCATCAGAGCGAGGTCGGCGAGGGTGCGCCAGGCATCCGGCGAGAGCCGATCGCGGATCACCGAGGCGGTGTGGCGTGCCGATTCGATGAGGCCGGGTACGCCGCCCGGCAGATCCTTGCGGGTAAGCGCTCCGAGCGCGTGGCGGGTCGGCTTGGCGCGGACCATGTCCTCCGGCACCGCGCCCCAGCTTTGCAGCAGCCCGAGCATCTTGCTGACCGAGGCGGCGCCGCCCTCGGCTGAGGAGGAGAGGCGGCCGACCAGCGTGCGGATCAGGCGCAGCGTCGCCTCGGCGCGCTCCACATAGCGACCCAGCCAGAAGAAATTGTCGGCGGCGCGGCTCGGCAGCGGTCCGGTCTGGCGGCGCACATCGACCCGGCCGGGCGCCGGCAGCAGCGTGGTCTGCTCGACCGGGCCCTCGTCCAGCACCCAGACGTCGGCCGAGCGCCCGCCGCTCTGCATGGTGACGGCGCGCGAATCCAGGCTGTCCGAGACCCGGCAGAAGCCGCCGGGCATCACCTTCCAGCCCTCCTCGGTTGCGGCCAGGAAGATGCGCAGGATGAAGGGCCGTGGCTCCAGCTTGCCGTTGCGCCAGACCGGCATGGTGGAGAGCCGCACCGTCTCCTGCCCGACAATGTCGATGCCGCGCGAGCGGATCGCCGCCTCGAAGGCAACCCGCTGCTCGGCCTTCAGGTCGGCGCCGATCACCGGGCCGTTCTCCATCAGGCCGGGGATGGCGCGCTGGAACGCCGGAGCCAGCACGAAATCCTCCATGCCGTCGAGCACGATCTCGCGCTCGGCCGGCTGGCCGCACCACCAGGTGGCGACGTTGGGGAGCAGCGGCTTCTCGCCCAGCACCTGCGCGCCGATCTTCGGCAGGAAGCTCATCATGGCGGGGGCCTCGACGAGGCCCGAGCCCAGCGCATTGACCACGGCGACGCCGCCGGCGCGCACCGCCTGCACCAGCCCCGGCACGCCGAGCCGCGAGCGCGAGTTCAGTTCCAGCGGATCGGCAAAGTCGGCATCGAGGCGGCGCACCAGCACGTCGGCGCGCTTGAGGCCGGCCACCGTGCGCACATAGACCGCATTGTCGCGCACCGTGAGGTCTTCGCCCTCCACCAGCACGAAGCCGAGATAACGGGCGAGATAGGCGTGCTCGAAATAGGTCTCGTTCAGCGGGCCGGGGGTGAGAAGGCCTACCCGGCCTTCGCCGGAGCGGTCGAGCTTGGTGAGGCTCGCCCGCAGCGACTGGAAGAAGCCGGCGAGCCGGACCACGTTCAACGAGCGGGCGAGGTCCGGCATGGCGCGGGCGAGCGCGATGCGGTTTTCCAGCGCATAGCCTGCACCCGATGGCGACTGCGTGCGGTCGGACAGCACCCACCAGCGTCCATCCGGCCCGCGGCCGAGATCGGCGGCATAGAGCTTGAGGAAGCTGCCGCCATGCGGGTCGACGCCGACCAGCGGGCGCAGGAATTCCGGATTGCCGGCGATCGCTGCCGCGGGCAAGGCGCCGGAGCGCACCAGTTCGGCCTCGCCATAGAGATCGGCGAGCACGCCCTCCAGCATCTGCGCGCGCTGCACCAGCCCCTTGGCGAGGCTGCGCCACTCCTCGGCGCTGATGACGAGCGGCAGATGCGAGAGCGGCCAGGGCCGCTCGCCGCCGTTCGGATCGTCATAGACGCGGTAGAACACGCCGGAGCGGTAGAGGTGGCGGTCGACCGCCTTGAAGCGCCGGGCCACCTCGTCGACGCCCATCTCGGCCAAAGCGGCGAGCATCGGCGTCCAGTGCGCCCTCGGCTTGCCCTCGGCGTCGACCATCTCGTCATAGGCGCCCGGCAGCGGGCGATAGCCGGCCAGCAGCGCTTCGACGGCTTCCGCCTCGAATCGCTGTGACAGCGCCTTCGTCTCGCTCCCGGCTCGGGCCATGGATTCCTCAAGGTCGCGCCGTGGTCGGCGTTCTCAGAAGTTAGACGGCATCGCAGATTGCGCGAAGCGCGCGCATGCGCTCTCCACCGTAAAGCGTCGCTTTGTTCGAGGGCGAGGCTCCTGCGTCACGCTCCTGGCGGTCACGTGCCGGGTGGGCGCCGCAGGTCCAGCGTCGTCGGAAATTCCGCGACGGGCTCCTCCGGCGGCACGAACAGATAGCCCGGGGTGTGGCCCCAATTCTGGAAGCGCGCCAGCCGGCGCGCCTGCGCCTCATAGGAATTGACCGGGAAGGTCTCGTAATTGCGGCCGCCCGGATGCGCGACGTGATAGACGCAGCCGCCGAGCGAGCGGTTCGACCACAGATCGACGATGTCGAAGGTCAGCGGCACATGCACCGGTATCGTTGGGTGCAGGCCCGAGGCCGGCTGCCACGCCTTGTAGCGCACGCCGGCGACAAATTCTGCGAAGCGGCCGGTCGGCTGCAGCGGCAGGCGCCGCCCGTTGCAGGCGACGACATGGCGGGTAGGGTTCAGCCCCTCGACGCGCACCTGCAGGCGCTCGACCGAGGAATCGACGAAGCGCACGGTGCCGCCGACCGCGCCCTCTTCGCCCAGCACGTTCCACGGTTCCAGCGCCTGGCGGATCTCCAGCGTCACGCCGCCATGCTCGACCTGGCCGTAATAGGGGAAGCGGAACTCGCGCTGCGCCTCGAACCACATCGGGTCCATGCGGTAGCCGGCGCGGCCGAGATCGTGCAGCACATCCATGAAGTCCGCCCAGACGAAGTGCGGCAACATGAAGCGGTCGGTGAGCGCGGTGCCCCAGCGCGTCAGCCGGCCTTCCTGCGGCTCGCGCCAGAACCAGGCGATGAGCGCGCGCAGCAGCAATTGCTGGGCGAGGCTCATGCGCCAGTCCGGCGGCATCTCGAAGGAGCGGAACTCGACGAGGCCGAGCCTGCCGGTCGGCCCATCCGGCGAGAACAGCTTGTCGATGCAGATTTCCGAGCGGTGGGTGTTGCCGGTGGCGTCGGTGAGCAGATTGCGGAACAGCCGGTCGACCAGCCAGGGCGGCGGCGCATAGCCCTTGCCCGGTGCCGGCACATTGGCCATGGCGATCTCGATCTCATAGAGCGAATCGTGGCGCGACTCGTCGATGCGCGGCGCCTGGCTGGTCGGGCCGATGAACAGGCCCGAGAACAGATAGGACAGCGCGGGATGGCGCTGCCAATAGGTGACGAGGCTCTTGAGCAGGTCCGGCCGGCGCAGGAACGGGCTGTCCGGCGGCGTCGCGCCACCGACCACGACGTGGTTGCCGCCACCGGTTCCGGTGTGGCGCCCGTCCACCATGAACTTCTCGGTGCCGAGCCGCGAGAGCCGTGCCTCGTCATAGAGGTCGCGGGTGATCTCGACGCAGGTCTTCCAGTTCTGTGCCGGATGGACGTTCACCTCGATGACGCCGGGATCGGGCGCGACGCGGATGACGTTGAGCCGCGGGTCGACCGGCGGTGTGTAGCCTTCGATATGCACCGGCAGCTTCAGCTCGGCGGCGGTCACCTCCACCGCGGCGAGCAGTTCCAGATAGTCTTCCAGCCGCTCGGTCGGCGGCATGAATATGCACAGCCGCCCGTCGCGTGGCTCGATGGAGAGCGCGGTGCGCACCGCGCCGGTGCCGGTGAGGATCTGGTCGACCTGCTCCTGCGCGGTGTCGTCGGTGCCGGTGCGCTGGTAGAGCTGGTGCAGCGCCTCGACATCCGGCAGGTCGCCGCTGATGGTCATCGGGTCGGCTGGATTGACGTAAGGGTAGGCCGCGGGCGGCACCCAGGGCAGCGTCGCCAGCGGCAGGCGATAGCCGACCGGCGAGTCGCCCGGCACCAGGAACAGCTTGCCGCGCCGGAAGCGCCACTTCTCGCTGACCCAGCCGCGCTTGGAGCGCGCCTGCCAGCGCTGCACCGGAAGCACGAAGCCGCTCGGCCGGCTGAGGCCCCGCTCGAACACGCGGGCGATGCGGGCGCGCGCCTCCGGATCCTCGATCTTGGAATCCAGCGGATCGACGTTTTCCGGCAGTTCGCCCTCTTTCAGGATCCAGTGCGCCGGATCCTCGAAGGCGGGTTCGACGAATTCCTCGCCGACGCCGAGCCGCTCGGCCAGATTGTCGGCGAATTCCTCGGCCCCGGTGATGGAGGCGGCGGAATAGTTCTCCATGGCGATCAGGCTGGGATCGCGCCAGATCGGCTTGCCGTCGCGGCGCCAATAGAGCGAGAAGGTCCAGCGCGGCAGGCTCTCGCCGGGATACCATTTGCCCTGGCCATAATGCAGCATGCCGCCGGGCGCGAAGCGCCGGCGCAGCCGCCGGATCAGGTCGTCCGCCCGCATCCGCTTGGTGGGGCCGACCGCCGAGGTGTTCCACTCCGCGCTCTGATAGTCGTCGATCGAGATGAAGGTCGGCTCGCCGCCCATGGTGAGGCGCACATCCTGCGCCGCGAGGTCGCCGTCGACGCGCGATCCCAGCGCATCGAGCGCTGCCCAGGCTTCATCGGAGAAGGGCAGGGTGACGCGCGGCTTCTCGGCGACGCGGGTGACCGACATCTCGAAATCGAAGGTCACTTCGGCCGGATCGACCATGCCGCTGATCGGCGCGGCCGAGACATAGCTCGGCGTCGCGCACAGCGGCAGATGGCTCTCGCCGCAGAGCAGGCCCGAGGTCGGATCGAAGCCGATCCAGCCGGCGCCGGGCAGATACACTTCGCACCAGGCGTGCAGATCGGTGAAGTCGACTTCGGTGCCGGTCGGACCGTCGAGCGCCTTCACGTCGGGCTTCAGCTGGATCAGATAGCCGGAGACGAAGCGGGCGGCGAGGCCGAGCCGGCGCAGTATCTGCACCAGCAGCCAGCCGGAATCGCGGCACGACCCGGCAGCAAGGCGCAGCGTCTCGTCGGGCGCCTGCACGCCCGGCTCCATGCGGATCAGGTAATTGACGTCCTGCTGGAGCTGCTGGTTGAGCGCGACCAGGAAATCGACGGTCGGCGTCTCGCCCTTCGGGCGGGCCGCCTCGACATAGGCGTCGAGCAGCGGGCCACCTTCCTCGGCTTCGAGATAGGGGGCAAGCTCCTTGGCGAGGTCCGGCGTATAGGCGAAGGGCAGGGTGTCGGCATATTCCTCGACGAAGAAATCGAACGGGTTGTAGACCGTCATGTCCGCGATGAGGTCGACTTCGATGCGGAACTCGGTCGTCTGCTCCGGGAAGACGTAGCGCGCCATCCAGTTGCCGAACGGATCCTGCTGCCAGTTCACGAAATGGTTCGCCGGCGTGACCTTCAGCGAATAGCTCTTCACCGGGGTGCGGCAGTGCGGCGCCGGCCGCAGCCTTATGATCTGGGGCCCCAGCGTGACCGGCTTGTCGTAGCTGTAGGCGGTGACGTGGTGAAGGCTGGCGAAAATGGTCATGGGCACCGACTGAAAACTGCGTGACGGCCCGCCACGCCAAGCGAGGTTACGCGGCTGTCTCCGCGGAACAAAGTCTTGGCCGGCGAGCGCGCTGATGGAACGCACGAATCGTGCCGCGAAACTGCCGCGGTCGGCGGTCCCGCCAACCCAAGTGCCACCCGCGCGCGCTGCGCCGGCCGATGATACCGCCGGGACGGCGGCAACGGCGGGCGCCTAGGGAAGCGCCGCCGCCTGCCGCTTTATCGGGCGGGCGAGCGCGATTCCCGGTGCGCCCGGTTCATGGTGCCGGGTGAGCTTCACCCGCTGCCGGCTCGATCGGCGGCTGGCTTGCCTGCTTCTTGCGCTTGCCGCGCTCCTCGAAGCGCTGGAGCACCGTGTAGAAGGACGGCACGAACAGCACGGCGAGGCAGGTGGAGGCCAGCATGCCGCTGAAAACCGCGATGCCGATCGACTTGCGCGAGTTGGCGCCGGCGCCGGTGGCGAGCACCAGCGGCAGCACGCCGAGGATGAAGGCGAAGGAGGTCATCAGGATCGGGCGGAAGCGCAGCCGTGCCGCCTCGGTCGCCGCTTCCATGATCTCCATGCCCTCCGCCCGTTTCTCGCGGGCAAACTCGACGATGAGGATGGCGTTCTTCGCCGAGAGCGCAATCAGCAGGATGAGGCCGATCTGGGTGTAGAGATTGTTGGCGACGCCGAGCCCGGTGAGCGCGCCGACGGTGCCGAGCAAGGCGAGCGGCACCGCGAGCAGCACCGCGAACGGCAGGATCCAGCTCTCATACTGGCCGGCCAGCACGAAATAGACCAGCAGGATAGCGAGGCCGAACACGTAATAGATCTGATTGCCGACCGCCTTCTCCTGATACGACATCGCCGACCAATCGAAGCCCATGCCCGGCGGCAGCGCCTGGTTGGCGGCCTGCTCCATGAGCGAGAGCGCCTGGCCGGAGGAGAAGCCGGCGGCCGGTACGCCGACGATGGTCGAGGCCGGGTAGAGATTGTACAGCGTGATCAGCGAGGGGCCGAACACCTCCTTGATCTGCGCGAGCGTGCCGATCGGCACCATCACGCCGGAGGGCGTCTTGACCTTGAGATCCAGGATTTCCGCCGGTGTCCGGCGATGGTTCGCATCGGCCTGGATATAGGCCTGGAAGGTCTGGCCGAACTTGTTGAACTGGGTGACGTAGCTCGAGCCGACATAGCCCTGCAGCGTGCCGAACACCTGGCCGACGGTCACGCCGAGCGTCTCCGCCTTGATGCGATCGACCGAGATGAAGAGCTGCGGCACCGATGCCCGGAACGAGGTGCTCAGATGCCCCAGTCCCGATTGCGTTGAGGCGTTCTTGACGATGGTCTGCGTCACGCTCTGCAATTCCGGGAAGTCGAAGCTGCCGTCCTTCGACTCCACCATCATGGTGAAGCCGCTGGCATTGCCGATGCCCTGGATAGGCGGCGGCACCAGCACGAAGGTGAAGGCCTCCATCTCGGACTGCAGCGCCTGGTTGAGCGAGGTATACACCTCCAGCAGCCCCTGGCCGGCCTTGTCGCGCACGCCCCAGTCCTTGAGCATCACATAGGCGACGCCGCCATTGGGCAAGGTGGCACTGTTGTCGAGCACCGAGATGCCGCTGATGGCGATGACGTTCTCGACCGCCGGATTCTTCGAGGCAAGGGCGGAGATGCGGTCCATCACCCGCTGGGTGCGCTCCAGCGAGGCGCCGTCGGGCAGTTGCGCGCCGATCAGCACATAGCCCTGGTCCTCGGTCGGCAGGAAGCCGGTCGGCACCTTGGTGAGGCCCCACATGGCGAGGCCGATCAGGCCGAGGCCGACCAGCACGATCAGATAGCTGGCATGGACCATATGGCGGATCAGTCCGGCATAGGCATGCTCGGCTCGGTCATAGACCCAGTTGAAGCCGCGATAGAAGAAGTTGCGCTTTTCCGGCGGCACCGGCGGGCGCAGCCACAGCGCGCACTGCGTCGGCTTCAGCGTCATCGCATTGATGGCGGAGATGAAGGCGGTGGCCGCGATCACCAGGGCGAATTGCTGGTAGAGCTGGCCGGTGAGGCCCGGCAGGAAGGCCGCTGGAATGAACACCGACATCAGCACCAGCGTGATGCCGATGATCGGGCCGAACAATTCGTCCATCGCCTTCTCGGCCGCCTCGCGGTTCGGCAATCCGCGCTCGATATGCCGCGCCACGCCTTCGACGATGACGATGGCGTCGTCGACCACGATGCCGATGGCGAGCACGATGGCGAACAGCGTCGAGAGGTTCACCGAGAACCCCATCGCCGCCATTGCCGCGAATGTGCCGATGATGGTCACGGGAACCGTGGTCGCCGGCACCAGCGTCGCCCGCCAGTCCTGGAGGAAGACGAGGATGACGATCAGCACCAGGATGCCGGCTTCGAACAGCGTCTTGTAGACCTCGGTGATCGAGGCATTGACGAACACCGTGGTGTCGAACGGAATCTCGTAGGAGAGGCCGGGCGGGAAGCTCTTGGCCAGCTCCGTCATCTTGGCGCGGACTTCGGTCGCCACCTGGAGCGAGTTCGCCTCTGGCAATTGATAGATGCCGAGCGCCGCCGCCGGCTTGCCGTTGAAGGTGAAGATCTGGCTGTAGGTCTGCGCCCCGATCTCGACCCGCGCGACATCGCGCAGGCGGGTGATGCGCCCGCCATTCTGGTTATCGACCTTGACGATGATATTCTCATAGTCGGCGGCATCGTTCAGCCGGCCGGCGACGTTCAGCGTGAACTGGAAATTCTGGCCGCTCGGCACCGGCGGCGCGCCCACCACGCCGGAGGCGACCTCCTGGCTCTCCTGCTGGATCGCATTGGTCACGTCCTCCGGCGTGAGGCCGCGCGCCTGCAACTGGTTCGGATCGAGCCAGACCCGCATGGCGTATTGGCCGGAGCCGAAGATGTTCACATTGCCGACGCCGGGCAGGCGGGCAATCTCGTCCTGCAGGTTGATGACGCCGTAATTGGCGAGGAACAGGCTGTCGAATTTGTTGTCCGGCGAGAACAGCGTGACGAACTGCAGGATGGAGGTCGACTTTTTCTGCGTCGTCACGCCCTGCACCTGCACCGCCGTCGGCAGCGACGACATGGCGATGGCGACACGGTTCTGTACCAGCACCTGCGCCATATCCGGATCGGTGCCGATGGCGAAGGTGACGGTGAGCGTATAGCTGCCGTCGCTGGCGCTTGTGCTCTGCATATAGAGCATGCCCTGGACGCCGTTCACCTGCTGCTCGATCGGCAGCGCGACAGTATCCACCAGGGTGCGGGCGCTGGCGCCGGGATAGCGCGTGGTGACCTGCACCGTGGCCGGCACCACGTTCGGATATTGCGACACCGGCAGGCCGAACAGCGCGACCGCTCCGATCAGCACGAAGACCAGCGCCAGGACGTTGGAGAGGACCGGCCGTTCGATGAAGAAGCGGGAGATCATGGGACGGGCCTTGGTTTGCGGGCGGGCCGGAGGGCGGAACTCACGGCACTTACGGCGTGGCGGGCTGCGCTTCCGGGTCGACCTTGGCGCCCGGCGCGGCGCGCTGGACGCCGCCGGTGATCACCTTGTCGTCGGCTGACAGTCCGCTCTCGACAACGCGGAACTGGCCTTCGAGCTGGCCGGGGACGATGTCCTTCTGCTGCACCACATTGTCCTTGCCGACCACCATCACGTAGCTGCCCTGCTGGCTGGAGCCGATGGCGGTGTCGTCGACCAGCAGTGCATCGGGGATGCGCTGGGTCGGCACCCGCACCCGCACGAACAGGCCGGGCAGCAAAGCGAGATTCTGGTTATCGAAGAGGCCGCGTACCTGCAGCGTGCCGGTGGACGGATCGATCTCCGGTGAGATGTAGTCGATCTTGCCCTTGTGCGGATAACCGTCCTCGGTCTGCAGGCCGATATCGACCTCGACCTCGCCGATATCGCGCAGCGTCTTGCCGCGCTTTGCCAGCGCCTCCTTGATGCGGAGCACCTGGTTCTCGTTGACGTTGAAATAGACGTAGATCGGGTTGACCTGGACGATGGACGCGAGCTTGGTCGGGTCGCCATGGCCGACCAGCTGGCCGACATCCGCAAGGTGGCGGGTGACGACGCCGTCGAACGGGGCCGCGACCACGGTGTAGCCGAGATTGATCTGCGCCAGCTCGACATTCGACTTGGCCGAATCCACCGAGGCGGCGGCCTGCTGCATGTTGGTGCGGGCCTTGTCGACCACGGCCTGCGAGGAGAAGTCCTGCTTACCGAGCGTGGCCTGGCGATTATATTCGGTCTCGGCGTTGGTGTACTGCGCTTCGGCCGAAGCCTGCGCTGCTTTGGCACCGTCGAGATTGGCCTGGTAGGTGTCCTGCTGGATCACGAAGAGCCGGTCGCCCTTCTTCACCACGGAGCCGTCCTTGTAGTTGATGGAGGTCAGGAAGCCCTCGACACGGGCGACCAGGTCCACCTGGTTGATGGAGTCGGTGTTGCCGGTGAATTCGAGGTAGCGAGTGACCTCCTCCTTCTTCGGCAGCACATAGGTCACCTTCGGCGGCGGTGGCGGCACATATTCGTTGCGCTCACCGCAGCCGGCCGCGAAAAGGGCCAGGGCGCATACCGCCGAGGCGCTCGCTAAGCGATGCCGAAGCACCTGCGGGCGCACGTCCCACACCATGACCATCCCCCTAATGAATCGGCATGCCGGATCGCCCGCAATATACAGCGGTGCGAATACCTGTCTAGGCGGCCTGACTAGACTACATCAATTCGTCATGAATTTCCCATTTCATGGGCATGACGTTGGTTCTTCGATGTAATCGTGCGTTAATGTTTCAATAGATGCTTGGGGAGAGGGCGTGATGCGGGTTTTAGGCAATGAACGCGGCGAGCAGCGCCGGGTACTCGTCGCGCGTCGACGAATCTTGTCAGGCGGAGATTCTAAGGCTTTGATGGCGCGCGCTTTCGATTTGCTTCCAAAGCGCGCGGGAATCATCGCGGTGCGGACGGATGGCTGCCGAAACGCCTGCCTGCGGTATCCGCGGGCTTCCATGTCCAGGGGAGATAGTTCGATGATGGCACTGCGGCATGTGATCGCCGTGTCCGCCGTTTTGTTCGCCAACGCGGCTCTCGCGGACAACACGGCGCTGACACTCAGTCAAGGTGACCTCAATTCAGACGATATCGGCACGGTGATCGATGTGGCGATCGTCAATGACGGCGCGCTCACCTACGATTCCGCGGTGGTGACGTGCAGTTTCACCGCCAGGGGCAAGGAGACCGGGAGCGCCAGCACGACGCTGTTCAACCTGTTGCCCGGCAGCAAGGGGCAGGACCAGGTGCACATGTTGGGACCGCGCTCCGACAAGGCGGCCTGCCGCATCTCCGCGACCACGCCCGCGGCGCCGTGAGGACATTGGCGGCGGCGCTTGTTGACGAACGCGGTTATTAAGCCGCGCCACCGGCTTGCCAGAGCGACGCGCTTCGCTATATTCCGCGCCTCTCCGGAGGGGTCTGCCCTTTCGGCGAGGCGTGCGTAGTGATGCGTGCGCCACGGAGGGGTGGCCGAGTGGTTGAAGGCGCACGCCTGGAAAGTGTGTATACGGGAAACCGTATCGCGGGTTCGAATCCCGCTCCCTCCGCCAAACTGCCCTCCTTGTTCGTACGTCGCCGTACGAAGCGTATTTTATTTCAATGGAATAGTGGCAGCGGCCTCATTGCGGGCGTTCATGCCAGTTCGCTACAATCCACAAATTCGGGTGGGGTAGCGGGTGGGGTAGATGGCCACGGCAGTGAACAAGCTCTCGGCGCGGGCGGTGGCGACCATCCGTGACGCTGGCCGACATTCGGACGGCGCTGGGCTTTATCTCCAGGTGAGCCCCACCGGTGCCAAGTCGTGGCTGTTCATGTTCAAACGCGACGGCAAGCGACGGGAGATTGGCCTCGGGTCGGTACGAGACGTCTCATTGGCTGATGCCCGCCAAAAGGCCGCTGAGGCGCGTAAGTTGATCGATGCTGGCAAAGACCCGTTGGCAGAGCGACGGGCCACTGCGGCCGCAGAGAGAGCTTTAGAGGCCAAGCCCACCTTCGCTGCCGTGGCGGATAGCCTCATTGCGAGCATCGCCCCTGGCTTTCGCAATGCCAAGCATCTTGAGCAATGGCGCACGACGCTTGGTGCGAGCTACTGCTCGTCGATCCGTGATATTGCAATTGACGAGATTACTACCGAGGACGTGCTTCGCGTCCTCCAGCCGATCTGGTCGACGAAAGCCGAGACGGCCTCTCGTGTTCGCGGCCGCATCGAACGTGTGCTTGATGCCGCGAAAGCCAAGGGGCTGCGCCTGGGAGAAAACCCAGCACGGTGGCGTGGTCATCTAGATAGTCTCCTGCCGAAGCGTCAGAAGCTGCAGCGTGGCCATCACGCGGCCATGCCTTATGCGAGCGTCTCAGCATTCGTGGCCCGACTGCGAGCCAGTGAGGGGATCTCGGCATGCGCTCTTGAATTTCTTATCCTGACTGCTGGCCGCTCGGGGGAGGTGATGGGTGCGAGATGGGCCGAGTTCGATCTCAGGGCGAAGGTGTGGACCGTGCCGGCGGAGCGTATGAAGGCTGGCCGCGAGCACCGGGTGCCTCTCTCTGCTCGTGCTATCCAGATTGTCACCGGGTTAAAAGAACATCGCCCGAATAACGATGGCGGATCGGCGTTCGTATTCCCCGGTGCAAAGCAAGGCGCGTCGCTCTCAGTCATGGCACTGGATATGCAGATGCGCAGACTGAAGTCCACCGACACGGTTCATGGCTTTCGATCATCATTCAGGGATTGGGTAGGGGAGGAAACCACCTTCCCGCGTGAGGTTGCTGAAGCAGCGTTGGCTCACACGGTCGGCAACGAGGTCGAGCGTGCCTACCGTCGCGGCGATGCTCTGGAGAAGCGCCGCAAACTTATGGACGACTGGGCACTTTATTGCGAGCGTGATGAGACGACGGTTGGTTCTTGATTGGGCGTACTATCGCGCGAATGCGACATCCTCCCGCCGTTAGTGCCGATAGCGCCAGAAGGCGAGTTCCATCGATCTTCGGCGCCATACGCAATTTCGAGCGGGCACTAAGCGCGATCGGGTGATGGGCGCCCCTGGTAGACGCGGTTAGCGCGGGTACGGGGACATTGCGCTCGTTGATGTGGTCATCGATTTGTACTCGGTACATCGATCTGCACGGTAGTGGTCATGCCGGCCGCCAGGACGACGCCTGACGGCACCTTGTCAGGGTGGATTCGTCCCGGGATGCGCTGGCTGAGCGCACCCATGTGAAGATGGGGTTTACAGTCGCAACGCCCTGATTGTCGGGTTGTACCCTATCGACGCTCTCGACATTTCGGAGCACAATCTGGCTGTGGTCCGTCAGCTTGGTGTCCGCGGAATCCATCTCGCGGATCGGGGCGAGATTGGTTTCTGGGAGTAGCGGTCGACGTACAACGGAATCGGCGTCGACGACCGAGATGGTGTTCGAGGCAACAGACACCCGCTCGGCACGTCGCGAGGCGACGCCCGGGTCAGTTCGGGCTACCCGCCTGACTGAGCGGGGGGCCGATACAAGGCGACGCCACCGCGCTGCCTGCCTGCCTGGATGGAGCTGAGCGAGGATGCCACCGAGGCAAGCGAACTCGCGTTCCTTCGGTTCGAGAGGACGCGCAAGGCGCTGATCCGCACAGAACGCGGCATGCCCTTATTGGCGCTACACCGAACTGCGGCTTGCGACTATGCTCGAATAGGGAACAAGTCGGGAACCCACTTGATCCTTTCGGACATTCGGCAGGACTACGCAGCAAACGCGGTCCTTGCAAGACCGTCAGTTTAGCGCACCCCCATGGTGGGCGTCCGTCACACGGTTATCGGGCGCAGAAACGTTTTTGACAGACGGCATGTGATAAGCCGAGCGGTGGATTGCCTGGCTGAGAGGCCGTCGACACAGGCCCTATTTTGTCATTCCGATAGAGCAAGCAGCGAGCTCGCTCCGATCCGCGCGCCATCGCGACCCCCAGCGTGGCAGCGGCGCTTGAATTGGCGGACTCGTTTGGCAGCCCTCCTGGGCCGGGGTGCTCGCGGTTGTCTAGGCAGGCGATTGGCCGATGGTCCTCGCCCGATACGGCGAAACCGGGGGCGAGGGTGAGAAACTGAAAGCACGGCTTCCGGTGAGTCCGGCAGCATCTGGGGTGCAGTATCTCGGAGGTCGCTAGGCGTCCGAGTGTTGGCGCCACTCCCTTCCCGGCCCAGCCCCCCAGGGAGTGGCGCCATGCATTTCACTCAATAATCCGTGCTTGGCGCTCGTTCTTGTTTCGTTGCCATGAAATCAATCTGCGGACCCAGCCGGAGAACGCCGCCGAAAAGCCTGCTTCCGTAAGATGCCAACTGTGATTGAGATGATCGGATCGTAAATCAAATAGATCGCGTAAGAGGCATTATCGAGAAAATGCAGATAACGAGGTGCTGCAAGAGGCCCAGATATTTCTATGCGGACTAGCCCCGCGATTACAATCGCCACACTACTCCAAACCATACTCGCAAAATTTCCTCGATTGCGAAGAACCCGACGAGTCCGGTTATACCGACCACCAGCACAACGCGCCCACACTAACGCGAGAGACCTGACCGCGACCGCCGCAATCATGCCGGCAACGAACTCGATATTTATCGGAGCCAGAAACGCTTTAAGGGTCGCTTGTAGCGCGGGCGGCGAGTTGACCTCAGCTATGATGATAGGCAGATGGTTGGTCACTCCGATCAGGGCTACCCAAACAGCCATTGGAATTTCGGTGTGCGATACGAGAGCAAGAAGGTCGCGTAGAACATTACTTCATGAATGAGGGTCCAGGCGGCCGAAAGGGCCGGCGCTGGCGGCCACTCGGCCACGATCAACTTGAGGATGTGAAAAAACTCCAGCTGTTCAGATCTTACCTATAATCTGAACGGAAACATTATATTCTGACGTATTGTAAGCAGTATACTTGAATGCTAAAGATTTTTGCTGAATTAATTCTTCAAAAGCGCGATGTTCGTGGTCTTTCCAGCCGTAATAATTGAAATATTCGTCGAAAAGTATTATACTTCCGGGGATCAATCTATCACCGACATTATCGAATATTGTTTTTGTGCTTGAATATAAATCGCAGTCGATATGCAAAAAGGATATCGTATCGGCTGACATTTCCATGAATTTCGGTAGGGTGTCGCTGAACCAGCCTACGTGCAATTCTACATTATGACGAACGTTTGGGAGCTTACCGTGAAAGTTGAAGGTGCCTTTTCGATAGCCGTCCGTCCAATCTTCCGGCAAGCCTTCAAATGAATCAAAGCCGTGTACGGTTCGCGATGAGCCTACATGATCAGCTATGCGATTAATCGTATCTCCGCTCCAGACACCAAATTCCATTAGCAATCCATTTGGAGGCGCTAATGCTAAACTGTGGTAGAAAACGTCTCTAGTTATTGGACTTGAAAATGCGCCTTTCATATTGCTTCGCGCGTACTCGCCGCTCTCGAGTAGCGCACTGAGCCGCCTTGCGCTCTCATGGCTATGGACATTCCATGAGATGAACTTTTTAGCTAATTCATCTGCATAGCCGCCCTTAAATTTTTTGTAAAATTTCAGAAGATCCATCTGCGAACCCCATGGTTTTCAGCATGACAGACGTGACCACGCCTGGCTCATCCCGCATAGCGGACCACCCCCCGCGTCTCCGGCGCCGGACCGGTGTTCCATTCTGGCGCTGCTCGGTGCTCTTAAAAGGGAGTGCAGGCGGCTTATTGACCGCTATCAAGTTCTGCGGGTTCCGCTGACGCGCAGAACCGCACCGGGTCAAAATCCGCGAGCTACGGCGCTCGGTGCGCGTCGAGCCAGCAAGCATGATCTGCAAGCGGCGGTGCGCGCCGACGGCAAGGACACCGCCGTGGCCGCGCGTTGCCGAGGGAGGCCAGCCAGCTTTGAATTAAGGCGCGGACTAGAGCCGGAGGACAACGTCGGTGTAGCGAAAATGGGACCGGATCAAAGCCAACAATGCATTAGATTTGAACCGGGCCACCTAATGGGAGCAGGCCAACACCCCGGTCGAACGACGCGTCACGAGAGAGCGTGATCTGCACTTGGATCATGCGGGCTCCTGGGCCAGCACCTCGAGCAAGCCTTCCTGGCAGAGGGCTCGCCGAGCTTCCTTCACGCTTTGCCACGGGAGGCCTGCCCTGGCGGCGATATCCAGGAGGCTGTTCGTTCCGTCGCTCATGTTGAGGAGCCAAAGCATCGCAAGCCGAAAGTCGCTCGCGATCTGACCGCCCAGGCTCTCGTAGAGGCCACGGCGCCCGAGCTGCGGCTCCCCGAAGGGCTGAAGGTTGCGGTAGATCCGATTATTCTCGATCACATCGATCACCTCCAGGCACGTCAGGGCGGAATCCGCCAGGGCGGCCGGGCGCACGAAGTTCGGGTCATCGGCGGAGGTGTGGTATTCCGGGAATACGCCGTGAGGCGTCCGCATGAGGCAGCCGACCGGAAGATTGAAGCCGGGCGATCCGTATTGACGCTCGTCGTATCCGTCCGGAGAGAAATCCCGGATCGCGAATTCCGAAGCCTTCTGCTGAAGCACGTAGGCGACAGCACGATCGATCTCGGCGTCGCCGCCTCGGCTCTTCTTGTAGGTGATGCGGCCCGCGTCGCCGAGACACGTCAGAACGAGACCGTGCTTCACCCGCTCCAGAACAGATCGGTTCCGCGCGAGCCATGTGATCGCGCCGATCGTGCCTGGCACGAAGACGAAGCGGTAGCTATAGCGGGTCGGGCGTCGTGACAATTCTTGGGCAAGCGCCGCTGCAACGACGATACCGGACAGGTTGTCGTTGCAAAGCGACGGGTGGCAGACGTGGCATGAGATCAGGACCTCGTCCGAACTTTCGCCCTCGATCAGGCATTCGCCATAGGTGAGGGACCCATCCTCCAGGGTTGAATCGATGCAAACTTCGTAGACCTCGTCACCGAGGCTTTCGAACTGGTTGTGCGAAAGGCAGAAGCCCCATGTCTCGGCGTAATAGGACGTCCGATAAGGGATCCAGTCGGGCTGGGCGGGGAGGGTATGCAGATGTGAGCGGAGGTCGGCCAAACTCATCAGGGCGCAAACCGGAGCGCTGTAGCCCACGACATGCAGGTTGGAGTTCCCAAAATCGACGACTCTCTCTCCCGAGAGCCGTTTGATGAAAGCGTCGCGGATGTTCCACTCCCGCGGTATCGTCCAGTCTAGGACCTGTGTTCCGGTCGGGATCTCCACGATCTCCAGCGGAAGATACGGCGCCAGGCAGCCGAGCGTGGCGCGCACCCCGTCGCCAGTGATACTGCGGCAGATGGGATAAAGCTCTTTGATCAGGCTGTGCATGGCGCCGCCCGAATCCGAAGCTAGATGCGGCGCTTCTCGTCGTGGCGTCCTACTTCCGTGGCTGGCGGCAGGCTGGCCCGCCTGCTCTGCCTTCGACACGCCGAAGCGATCCTGTTCGAGAGAATCCCGCTGGTAAGCCGCCAGTTTCTCAATCATGACGTTTGCCCCGCCGGTGTCGTTCTCCTAATCGATCACCTGCGCGAACGGGATGGGCACGAGGAATCTCCCGCCCCAATCGCGGATATATGCCATCTGCTCCATGATCTCGTCCTTCAGGTTCCAGGGAAGAATGAGGACGTAGGCTGGCTGAGTCTCCCGGATGCGGCTCGGGTCGTCGATATAGATGTGCGTTCCCGGGAGAAAATGGCCCTGCTTGTGGGGACTGCGATCCACCGTGTAATCGATGAAATCGGAGCGGATCCCGCAATAGTTCAGGAGCGTATTGCCCTTGGCCGGCGCCCCATAGCCGACGACGCGCTTGCCGGATCGCTTCGCCGCAATCAGGAGTTCGAGGAGCCTGCACTTCGTCTCGTGCACCCGGCCCGCGAATGCGAGATACCGTTCGAGGCTCGCGAGCCCGAACTCTGTCTCGCGTCGACGAAGGTTGGCCACGCTTGGGCTGACGGGGCGGGCGTCGATCCGATCATGGCGGGCATAGATCCGCAAGGAGCCCCCGTGGGTCGGCAATTCCTCCACGTCGAACAGACACAGACCTCGCGCGGCAAATATCTTTTCGACCGCTAGAAACGAAAAGTACGAAAAGTGCTCATGGTAGATCGTGTCGATCTGGTTCTCTGCCATGAGCCTCATGAGGTGCGGAAATTCAAGCGTGGCCACGCCATCGCCGGCGAGCAGGATTTTCAGGCCGCGCACGAAATCGTTGAGATCTGGAACATGCGCGAGGACGTTGTTCCCGATCAGCAGATCGGCCCGGATACCCTCCCGCACCAGTTCGCGCGCCGTCTCCTGGCCGAAGAATTTCACATGGGTTGGAACTCCACGTCGACGCGCTGCCTCCGCGACGTTCCCGGCCGGTTCGATGCCGAGGACCGGCACGTTCCGCTCGACGAAATATTGAAGCAGATAGCCGTCGTTGCTGGCAATCTCGACGACTTGGCTCTGCTCTCCTATGGCGAACCGTTCGGAGATGTCGCGGACATAGCGCCGGGCGTGATCGAGCCATGAATTCGAGAACGACGAAAAATACGCGTAGTCGCTGAAGATAGTTTCGGGACTCTCGTAATCCTCCAGCTGTACAAGAAAGCATTCAGCACAGACATACGCTCGTAACGGGAAGAAACGTTCGGGCTTGCCGAGATCGTCGCGCCGCAGATAGGAGTTGGCGAGCGGCGACATTCCGAGATCGACAAACACATGCTTGAGAGCTGTCCCACAGAAGCGGCACCCCTTCTTGGGTTGGAGGGTCGAAATCGTCGTGCCGACATCGACCCTCGGGAGGCCCCCCGCTTTGACACCGAGTGCTTCAAGCATCTCTCTCGTCTCCCGTTAAGTCGGCACCGCCCGCAGCGGACGCCGCTCCCCGTATCTCTCCAGATCCGGCCAGGACGCGTCTTTTTCGGAGATTGCGGTCACCGGCTCGGGCCAGGCGATCGCGATAAGTGGGTCGTCGTATCGGATCCCGGCGGCGGCGTGCGCGGCGTAAGGCGCCGAGATTCGATACTGAACGACAGTCGCGTCTGCCAGCGTCTGGAACCCATGGGCAAGGCCTTCCGGAACGTAGACAGCCTTGCCGTTGCTAGCGGAGAGCTCGAAGCTCTGCCAGGCCAGATATGTCTTCGAGCCGGGCCGCATGTCGACGAGTACGTCGTAGATCGCGCCCTGCACGCAACGGACGATCTTCGTCTCGGCGCAAGGAGCATTCTGGTAATGCAGGCCTCGCAGGGTTCCACGTATCTGGTTGAAGGACATACTGTCCTGTGCGTAGTCGACAACCAGGCCCCGAGACGTGAACTCGTCTCGACACATCGTCCGCGCGAAGTAGCCGCGACTGTCGTGTTGCATCTCGATATCGATCGCAATCACGCCCTCCAGATCTGTCGCCGAGAAGATCAATGCTGCACTCCGTCAGGCGGCGACCGACTCGGGCCGAACAGCCCCAGTCGTCCAGCGCAAGGCTTCATTGATCTGCCCCGTCCGCCTGAGATGCTTGAGCTCCTCGAGACGCGTGAACGGAGGCGCGTTGAGCGTTGCAAGATCCAACTGAATTCTTTCGAACACAGAGCGCAACTGAAGCGCCCCGCGTTCGGCACTCCAGGCGCAGCGGAATCGCGGCATGCGCTCCCTGATCTTGTCGAAGCAGACACGGTAACTGCGATTGTCCCCGCTCGCTGGTCCGTAGGTGACGCGGCAGTTCGGGAACGCGGCGCCGACAATCTCGGCAATGTCCCGCACTGTATAGTTTTGGTCGTTATCGCCGACGTTGAAGGCTTCCCCGGCCACGGCTTCTCGCGGCGCTTCCAGCGCGCAAAGAACCGCCGAGCAAATATCCTCGACATGTACCAGCGGTCGCCAAGGCGTGCCGTCGCTCGTCATCCGGATTTCACCGGCGGCATGAGCCCAAGCCGCGAGGTTGTTCAGCACGAGGTCGAAGCGCTGGCGCGGGCTCGCGCCAAAAGCCGTGGCGTTGCGGAGGAAAACCGGCACGAAGTCGATGCCCGAAAGCTTGCGGACTTCCTCCTCCACGAGGATCTTGCACCTCGCATAGGCCGTCTGCGGATGAAGGCTCGAGAGCTCCGTTTTGGCTTCGCTCCCGCCCGCGCCATAGATGCTGCACGACGATGCGTAGACGAAGCGGGCGACCCCGGCCGCCTTGCACAGGCGAGCGAGGCGAACCGAGCCTTCGTGATTGATTGCGAATGTGACCGAAGGATCGTTCTCGCCGAGCGGATCGTTCGAGAGCTCCGAGAGGTGGACGACCGCCTCGACGCCCGCGAGATCTTCCAGGCCAATGTCGCGCAAGTCCTTCGTGAGAACGGACGGCCGGGTCAAGCCATCCTCGAACAGCCAGCCGCGCCGATAAAAGCCGGTATCGAGCCCAGCCACGTAGTGGCCTCGATCGAGCAGCCTGGCGCCGAGAACGGCCCCAATGTAACCGTCGGCACCCGTGACAAGAACTCTCATCGGCGTGAGCCTATGTCTGTGGTCATTCTGGGGCCAGGATTCGGGGCGTTGCGCGGTTTGGCCTGCGTTTCGGGGCGCTGCCAGACACGCCACGGCGGTTGCCCCGAATCCCAGATCTCCTGGAGCAGAACCTTGTCTCGCAAGGTGTCCATGCTCTGCCAGTATCCCTCGTGCCGGTAGACCGCGAGTTGATCGTTGGCGACGAGCCGGCGCATGGGTTCCTGCTCCCAGACCGTCTCCTCTCCGTCGATCAGGTCGAGGGCATCGGGCTCGACGACGAAGAACCCGCCGCTGATGGTGTGGCCGTCGCCACTGTCCTTCTCCCGAAAGCCTACGACTCGCGGTCGGTCGGAGGAAAGATTCAGCGCACCCCAGCGGCCCGGGAGCTGAACGGCCGTGACGGTCGCCAGCGCGCCCTGCTGGTGGTGGAAGGCGATCAGGTCGCGGATGTTCACGTCGGCGACGCCATCGCCGTAGGTCAGGCAGAACGTTTGCTCGCCAAGATGCTCACGCACCCGCTTCAAACGGCCGCCGGTCATCGTCTTCTCGCCCGTGTCGACGACGGTCACACGCCAGGGCTCGCGCGGGGATTGGTGCGTTACCAACGTGTTATCGGCGAGGTCGATGGTAAAATCACAGTTTCGATGAAAGAAGTTTCGAAAGTAGTCTTTGATAAGCGAGCCCTTGTGCCCGCAGCAGATGACGAAGTCATTCAGCCCATAATGCGAATAGATCTTCATGATATGCCAGAGGATCGGGTACCCGCCGATCTCGACAAGCGGCTTCGGGACGACGGTGGTCTCTTCGCTCAGGCGCGTGCCATAGCCTCCTGCCAAGATGACGACTTTCATGGCGCTGCTCCGACCGGCAAGGAGCCTAGGAAAATCTAGGCATGACGAGGAGCATGCAGCGTCGCTTCGACGCCGAGTTGAGGCCCATCAAGAACGGCCCCGGCGCGAGCCGGCGAAATTTCAGTGCGGCCCGCCGGGCGCCCGACGTCGAAGGCGCGGCACTTCTCTCATCTGACGCAGGACTTCGCGGGCTCGGCCTCCCGAAGTCTGGTGGACCAGCGTCGGTTCGGCCTAGTCGGCCCGTCTGGGCATCCGGCACCCACGGGGCGAGTGAAGCCGGCGCTCATCTTTCTCGGAAAGCGCGCGCGACCTGGTCCGCGAGGGGCTTGGTAAAATAGGTCAGGACGGTCCGCTGCTGCGTCTGCAGGAAGACTTCCACTGGCATGCCCGGCGTCAGCTTCGCCCCGTTGAGCCGTGCCAGCTCGTCGTCTGCGACGGCGATCCGAACCGTGTAGAAGCCTTGGCCCGACCGCTGGTCAACCGTCAGGTCGGCAGACACGAGCGAGACCACGCCACCAACCTCGGGCGTGGTGCTGTGGTTGAGGGCAGAAAAGCGCAACATAGCGTGTTGCCCCTGGTGGATCTGCTCGATCTCCTGGGGTGCCACCTTGGCCTCGACCGCCAGCCGCTCGGATGTCGGCACGATCAGCATCAGGGTTTCCCCGGGTGCGACAACGCCCCCGACCGTGTGGATGGCGAGCTGATGAACCGTCCCGTCCCGAGGCGCCCGGATATCGACCCTCTTGAGTTGATCCTCAGCCGCGATCTTTCGCTCGACCAGCTCCGAAAGCTTGCCTCGAAGCTCGGCGAGTTCCTTGCCGACTTCGGTCCGAAAATCCTGGTCGATCTGCAGTATCTGGAGCTCAGTCTCCGTAATCTTACCCTTGGTTTGAGCGACTGCTGAAGCAAGAGATCCTCGCTCACCGCTGAGGCGTGCGCCTTCGCGTTCCAGTGCATTCGCGCGGCCGACCGAAACGAGTTTCTTGGCAAGCAGGTCTCGTACACCTTCGAGCTCCTGCTGAATGAACCCGATTTCGCGATCTTTCGCAGCAATCTGCTCCGTATATGATTGGATCTGGTCCCCGAGTTGCCCGATCCGTTCGGTGTACTGAGACTTTATCCCGGAGCGCGAGGCCTTGCGCATGCCGAGAAGCTTCAGCTCTCCGTCCATTAGTGCCTTCACATCCGGCGTGGTGGCCAAAGACAGCAATTCGTCCGGGAACAGGATCTCCGAGGCATCTTCTTGTTCGGCGCGGAGGCGGGCTTGCCTCGCCATCGCCTCGTTCAGCGCCTTCTGCACGATCGCAAGGCTGGCTTGAGTCACGGTCTCGTCCAGACGGATCACGACGTCCCCAGCCGAAACCCGGTCGCCATTGCCAACAAGCAGTTCGCGAACCACGCCCCCGGTCAGATGCTGCACCTTCTTCACGTCGGATTCCACGACGAGCGAGCCCGAAGCCACGACTGCACCCGAGAACTCAGTCGTCGCGGCCCACCCGCCGACAGCGATGAGAAAAAAAGCCACGCCGGCGCCGGCGGCAAGAAGGAGTCTGTTGATCGAAGCGACCGTCCGCTGAGAGACGTCACTCATGCGATGCGCTCCCCCGCTTCGTCATCGCTCCACCATGTACCTCGGTGGATTTGGGCACAGCCTTGAGTGAGGTGAAGAGGACCTGTTCCTTCGGCCCGAAGGCTTGCATCCGGCCGTCCGCCATGACCATCGCCTGGTCGAGAGCGGCGAATGCGCTCGGTCGATGGGCAATGACGACGACGATGCCGCCTCGCTCGCGCACACCGAGAATGGCTTCGGTCAAAGCCTCCTCGCCATCGGCGTCGAGGTTCGAGTTGGGCTCATCGAGAACGACCAGGAAGGGTTCGCCGTACAGCGCACGAGCCAACGCGATCCGCTGCCGCTGCCCCGCCGAGAGGGCGGCGCCCCTGTCGCCGATCTGTGTCTGGTAGCCGTTCGGAAGGCGCTGGATGATGTCGTGGACGCCGGCCGCCGTCGCGGCGCGGACGATCTCGGCAGCCGTCGCATCACTGCGAAAACGCGCGATATTCGCCGCCACGGTACCCGAGAAGAGCTGGACCTCCTGCGGCAGGTAGCCGACGTGACGTCCCAAAGCCTCGGCTTGCCAGTGCTGGATCGACGATCCATCGAGTCGGACCGTGCCTCGGAGCGGCTGCCAGATGCCGACCAGCATGCGGGCCAACGACGACTTTCCGGAGGCGCTGCGTCCGATCACACCCAGGCCTTGCCCGGCCCGAAGAGAGAAGGCGACGTCGATGACCGTCAGGCGCTGCACGCCGGGTGGCGTCGCCGAGGCGGTCTCCACCGCAAGGCATTCCCGGGGCCCAGGCAATGCCAAGGCCGGCGGCGCCGGCGGATGCGCGGCGAATAGCTCCGTCAAGCGCGCCCAGCCTTGGCGAGCCTTGACGAACCCGCTCCAGTTGCCGATCGCCAAGTCGACCGGCGCGAGAGCACGTGCGGTGAGGATCGAGCTGGCCACGATGATGCCGCCCGTCGCTTCCTGCCTGATCACGAGATAGGCTCCGACACCAAGCATCATGGATTGCAGCAGCAGGCGGAGCACTCGCGCGCCGGCGCTGAAACCGCTGGAGACCTCCGCGGCGCGTTGCTGATGACGGCGGTGCTCGTCGTTCACAGCCGTCCACAGGCCCGTCATCTCGCTACCCATTCCCATCGCCTGGACGGTCTCGGCATTCCGGGACCCGATTTCTGCCACGTGCAGTCTTTGCGCGGCCGCCTCGCTCGCCGCCCTAGCTGGCGAACGGGAAAGACGCTCGGTCAGAACCGTCAAGGCGACGAGAATGATGGTACCGACGAGAGCGGTGGCACCGATCCAGAAGTGGAACAGGAAGCACAAGCCGAGATAGAGCGGCATCCACGGCAGGTCGAACAGCGCCCCTGGGCCGCTGCCGGATAGGAATGCGCGCACCTGATCCAGGTCGCGCACCGGTTGCATGCTCTCCCCCGGCGACCGTGAAGTCAACGAACCCGCCAGGACGGCCCGAAACACTCTCGAAGTCATCGCCTCGTCGAGGGCGCCGCCAATCCTCAACAGGAGGCGGCCTCGGAGGATATCGAAGAAGGCGTGGAAGAAGAACAGCATCACGACGAGCAGAGTGATGCCGATTAGGGTCGGGACGCTTCGGCTCGGCAGGACGCGATCGTAGATTTCAAGCATATAGAGCGAACCGGCCAATGTCAGGATGTTCAACATGCCGCTGAGTATCGCGATCGTGACGAGCGCGCCGCGCCATCGGCGGAGTGCCTCCGTGAGCGGAGACGGCGATGCAACCGATCGGCCGCTGATTCCAAATGTCGCCATCGAGATCGGAGCCGCCGACATGCCCTCCAGCCGCGTCCCCAAAAGAACGCGGAAAGCTCGCCAGGAAAGAACCACCTTCTCCCAGGCGTTCAACCACATCCTCAACAGAAAGTGGAAAGCTCGCGCGGCGTGACCCGCAGCCGCATCGCGCACACTGATGTCGCGGGCCGGTGCGGCCGGCTGCGTCCGCGATGCAGGCTCAGCTTTGGCGGGTTGGGATGCCGGCGCGGCGAAGAGCGCCTCAGCGACGGCCGCCTCGGCGCGGTCGGAGACGCGCGACCCGCGTTCGACGGCTTGCGCCTCAGGCTCGCGGACGGGACGCCTCGTAGGCTGGGCAGGTTCCTGGTCGCCGCGCGGCTCGCTCTGGCGCGGGATCGGTTCGGCAGAGATTTCGGCGGCGGGCGCGGAGAAGGGGCCTGGCGCCGGGCGCGAAGGCTCGTGACGAACCGGCGGCGTCTCGTGACGAACCGCCTCCTGACGAACGGGCTCGTGACGGACCGGCTGGTGACGCACCGGCTCAGAACGCGCCGGCTCCGCGTGGGTGGAGCGCGGCGCCGGTGCGGCCGGCTGCGTCCGCGATGCAGGCTGAGCCTGGGCGGGCGGGGATCCCGGCGTGCCGAAGAGCGCCTCGGCGACGGCCGCCTCGGCGCGGTGGGAGACGTGCGGCCCGCGCTCGACGGCGGGCGCCTCAGGCTCGCGGACGGGACGGCTCGTGGGCCGGGGAGGCTCCTGGTCGCCGCGCGGCTCGGTGCGCCCACGCGGCTCGCTCTGGCGCGGGATCGGCTCGGCAGAGATTTCGGCGGCGAGCGCGGAGAAGGGGCCGGGCGCCGGGCGCGAAAGCTCATGACGAGCCGGCGCCTCGTGACGAGCCGGCTCGTGGCGTACCGGCTCGGAACGCGCCGGCTCCGCGTGGGTAGAGCGCGGCGCCGGTGCGGCCGGCTGCGTCCGCGATGCAGGCTGAGCCTGGGCGGGCGGGGATCCCGGCGTGCCGAAGAGCGCCTCGGCGACGGCCGCCTCGGCGCGGTCGGAGACGCTCGGCGCGCGCTCGACGGCCCGCGGCGCCTCAGGCTCGCGGACGGGACGGCTCGCGGGCCGCGGAGGCTCCTGGTCGTCGCGCGGCTCGGTGCGCCCACGCAGCTCGCTCCGGCGCGGGATTGGCTCGGCGGCGCCTTCGGCGGCGAGCGCGGAGAAGGGGCCGGGCGCCGGGCGCGAAGGCTCATGACGAGCCGGCGCCTCGTGACGAACCGGCTCGGCATGGGTGGAGCGCGGCGCCGGATCGGCGGGACGCGAACTGCGTGGAGCGGGCGCAGGCGGGCCGCCGGCGTCGGCGTTCTCGCAGACGAATTCGGCGAAGGGGGCTTCTTGGCCGATCCGCCGGGCCAGCCGGGCCAACTCGGCAAGCGGGTCATCCGCGGACGGCCGTGCTCCGGCGGAGCGCTGCCCGTAGGCTGCCTCGTCCCGCGTGCGCATCCTGCTCTCGTTACTCATTGCACCGAACCCCTTATACTAACCGCATGAATCCCGATCCTTGCGAACCGACATCAGACGGCGGCGGTCGGACCGGATCGGCTAACGCGGCACACTCACCGCATTTCTTCGGGGGCAGCGACGCCGCGGATCGCGAGTCCTGAAGCGATAACCAGCGCGCGGGAAAGAAGCGTCTTCTTCCAGGCATTCAACGCGACGACACCTCGCTCTCGCCAAGAATCCAGGGAGAAAGCCGGCCTACCAAGGGGTGGGGAGTCGGACAGTTCGAATACCTCTCGATTATAAGCGGCGGGAGCAAATCTGGTGTGCCAGGTCGACTCGGGAAGGTCGACCTGGCCTGACTAGGGTATTCGCCGATCAGAGGGCGAAGTCAGATCGATGGAGAGACAGTTTACTGTTCAACTCGATCTGAAAGTCAGCCGTACTGTCTCCATTGATATCTCCCTGGATAATGGTAGAGCCGCCTTCGTGGAAAAATGAAATCGAGTGGGCTTGGACAGAATGTGTCTCACCCGCGAATTTGAACACCTGATCCCCCGCAATCGCGGTGTTCGCATCGATCAAGTGGAGATCGAGGGTGTCGAGCCCTTGCTGGAACCATTGTATGGTGTCGTGATGACCTGGGCCGACGCCGCTCTCGTTTGCAGTCCTGAACACGAAGGTGTCTCGACCGTCGCCGCCGTGCATGAGGTCGGCACCAAGACCACCCGTCAGGCGATCATTGCCGCTTCCACCACGGAGCTCGTCGTTCCCGGCGCCGCCATCCAGGCGATCGGAGCCGCTGTTGCCGTGAATGTAATCGTTCCCGGCCGTACCTTTGAGCGAATCGGCCCGCTCCGTGCCGTACAGTTTTGTAACAACCGGAGCCGGCGCTGGTGCCGGCTCCGAATGAGTGGGAGCCGGTGGTGTCGTGGCTACCGGCTCCGAGGGAGCGGGAGCCGCAGGCGCCGGCGCACTGCCGGTGTCAGGCGTCCCGGGAGCCGCCCCCTCGTGGGTGACAGGCAGCGACCCATCGGCACCACGATCGGCGCGCCCCAAGCCGCCCTCCAGGGACGCAAAGTCGTTGCTCACGGGAGCCGCCCCGGCGTTCCACGAGTTGCCCGATGCCGTTCCGGACACCGCAACTTCGCCATGACCAAACGCAGCGTTGTCGTAGAGGCTGCTTTTCCCGGACCAGAAGCCGTAATTGTAGGTGCCGTTGTCGTAAGCCGTATTGTCTCTCAGCGTGATCCCGGTTCCAGTATTCTCGTCGAAACCGCTCGACAGGTTTCCGTAGGCGACGTTGTCGACGACGATGTGACCGCCGGAGGAACCGCCACTGCCCTGCCGGATACCGCCGAGCTTGAACCCGTTGCCATCGCCCGAAGGTTGGCCGTTCGCGTCGTAGCCGTTGTCGAATGCCCAGTTGCCCTCTATCCGAACCGGCGCATTCCGCGTGCCGTTTTGGATATTGAAGAAGTCGAAACCATCGTCGGAGTTGCCCCAGGCGCGGTTGCCGCGCAGGACATTGCCGGCACCGCTGGTGCTGACCTGGAAGCCGTCGGCATTGTCGCCCGCCAAGTCATGATTGTCATGGGAGTCGTTGTTGAGGAAAAGGTTGTTCGAGCTGGCTCCGTACAACGAAATGCCTTTGCCCTCTGAGCCAGCC
The DNA here is from genome assembly GCF_012971745.1 of Starkeya sp. ORNL1. Taxonomy (NCBI): domain Bacteria; kingdom Pseudomonadati; phylum Pseudomonadota; class Alphaproteobacteria; order Hyphomicrobiales; family Xanthobacteraceae; genus Starkeya; species Starkeya sp. ORNL1. Next base: position 3,154,487 of record NZ_CP048834.1, on the reverse strand, counting down.
CGGCCATTGTCGTGCACGTCGAGGCGCTCGATGACGTTGTTGTGCGACTCATCCCGCAACACGAAGCCGCCCATCGGCCCGCCGCGAATTTCCAGCCCGACGATGTGGTTGTAGGAGATGCTCGAGCCGTCGAGCACCCAGCCACCAGCCCCGGTGCGGCCGTAATAGTCAGTCGACGTCATTCTGGACCCATCCAGGATCGGCGTCTCGCCCGGGTAGTTGGCGATCGTAATCGGCGCCCCGCTTGTACCATCTCGGGTCAGCTGGATGCCTTCGGTGAGCGCGTATACGCCGCCCCGGAGATAGATTGTATCACCTGGCTTCGCTAGGTCATGAGCATATTGCAGGGATGCAAACGGCTGTCCGATGGTTCCGGTCTGGCTGTCAGATCCGGTCGGCGATACGTAGTATACTGTCATGAACTCACTTTCGCTGGGTGGACATGCGAAGCCGCTCAAGAAGAGACGGCCCCGCCGTGGACCGGCCGAAGTGGCTAGCCGGCGGCTGGATTACGCAGATGCGACGATTGGAGAAGGGAGAACGCGCAGAGGCGATCCGGATGCTACCGTCAAACTTCAGAGAACGGAAACAATCCGCAGCTTGATCCAGAGTTCATTTCAGCTTCCCCAAGCCGTACTCAGGCGGCACACAGATTATATACCGCTTCATCAGAGCAACGAGGCCCCACATGTCATGCCTATTTTGTCGGCGTGCTGATTCGCACGCCTCAAAGGCACGGCGATACTATGTATAGGTGAAAGGCGGCGGGCACGTCATAGCTTCGCCCGCCAAATCATTGCTTTTTCCCGCCAATGGGCAGCGCGCCAATGTGCAGCCGCAGCGGCTCCCCCGAGTCAGGTGTCATCGAACTTTCCTCGCCTGAGCTCACTCCGAAGCTCCGAGGGCGTCTTGCCTGTGCATCGCTTGAACGCCCGGACCGAGGTGCTCGGCTCGCGATAGCCCAGCAGCCAGGCGAGCTGCGACATGGTGAGTTCGTCGTCAAAGGCTTGGGCATCGGTCACGGCGACCTCCCGAACGAGCCGGTTCTCTACTGTCAGGAGGGTCCGGCCCCCACGGTCAATCAAGCGAGGTTGTGTCCAATGGGCAACACGCCGTCGCCGGCCGGCAATGAGGCGCTGGTGGGGTGAGAGCGTCGAGCGAAAAGCCCCAACCCTTCTTGACGGATATCAAGAGGGCCACGCAGCCGACGTGGGACCCCTTGGGCGTGGTGTGCCAACGACCAATGGCGCGCTAGCCTTCGTTTGAGCCAGAAGGCAGAACGACTAAGAAAGATGCTGCCATGGATCGAGGATCGGTTGGATTGAGCCGCGGCGATGCGAATGATCTTACATTTTTTCAAGAACTCATAACTTACTTTAGGTTTAAGGTAAGGTATGCGGTTTCTGTCATTCTTAATCCAAACATGTACATGTATGAAAATATTCGCATTCCATTTGGATCATCGCCTGTTCTTCGATCTCGTCGACGCGATTTCTACCGAGGGCTGCACGAGCGCGGCGAAATGGAAACGATAAGGCACTTGATCCGGCCTGACGATATCGTCCTGGAGCTCGGGTCGGGCCTTGGGGTCGTGTCGACGTTCATCGCGCAGCGGCTTTCCGACAGCAGGAATCTCCATACGTTCGAGGCAAATCCCGAACTCTTGGGGACGATTAAATCCGTCTTTGAGGCGAATGACGTGAAACCAAACCTCCACAATATTGCGGTTGGACAGGAGGATGGCTGCCGAGAGTTCTTCTTCAACGTGAATAATTTGTCGTCGTCCGTTCATCGTCGAGAAGGCGCCGCGAAGTCTGAGCTGGTCGCCATGATTTCCATGTCACGTTTGCTTCGGGAGATCCGTCCCACGTTTGTGGTCTTCGATGTCGAAGGTGCGGAAGCCGAGATTTTCAATGTCGCGATTCCGCCGGAGGTCCGGGTGCTGTGCGGAGAGTTGCATCCGAGCATCATCGGCGATGACGGCGTGTCGACAGTGATCCGCACGATCCTGGCTTCAGGATTCGATTTTATTGCTGACAGGTCATGCGGACGGATGGTCGCCTTTGCGAGGCCTAAGAGTCCGTCTCGAAAGGGTTGAGCTGCTGGGGCGCTCGTGATTCCAGCGGGTTGTTCAGGCCATCTTGGTATGAGCGGTGTGGACCCACCCGCTGGCAGCATAGTCACGCGGGACCTAGATACAAACGGATTTAACGGATGCGGAGTGGCGGCTGCTTGCGCCGTTGCTGCCGGCGCTGAAGCGGACGGCCGCCCCGAGTCAGGTGTCGTCGAACCTGCCTCGCCGGAGCTCACGCCGAAACTCCGTGGGCGTTTTGCCCGTCCATCGCTTGAATGCCCGGACCAAGGTGCTCGGCTCGCGATAGCCCAGCAGCCAGGCGAGCTGCGACATGGTGGGCTCGTCGTTTCGCACGTATCGAACAGCGATGGTGGCTCGCACGCCGTCGAGAATGCCGCTGAAGCTCATTCCACCCTCTGCAAGCTTCCGTGTCAGGGTGCGTGCGCTCGTTCCGAGGTCCCTTGCGACGGCGTCGACCGTGGCCGTCCCGTAGCGTAGACGTGCGGCGATCGCCTTTTCCACGCGAAGCCGCAAGGAATCGGGCTCCGGAGCGCGCATCGTGGTCTCGCTGCTTTGCAGCCGCCTCAGAAGCTGATGCAGGTACGGATCGTGAGTGACGAGCGGGAGGTCGCCCGCGTCCTTTCCGAATTCGAGAAGGTCCCTGTCCGCGCCGAAGACGACCTCCCGACCGAAATAGCGGTCCATCTCAGGCACTTTGCCTGCCCGCAGATGGGCCATGGTCGCGGAGGTCGGGACCAACTCGCGGCTCGTGAAGTCGCGGCACAGCCTAAGCGTGCCCGTGATCCAGAACTCCGAGAAATGGCGGTCCGGATGCGGATCCAGACCTTCGTAACTCAGTTCGACGGACACACCGCTCGTTCTGCCGCTTCGGAGCCGCACCGGTTCGTTCAGGGAAGCTGAGTATTCTTCCCCATTTGCGAGCGCTTCCCCAAGGTTTTCAGCAGAAGCTATTAAGTAATAAATAAAACCAAGTGTCCGAAAATCAAAGCTCAGCGCAAGATGGAAGCCGAGTAAATCGTCCTTAAGGGCATCGGCGGCCAAATCAAGAAAGATCGACTGACTACGAACAGGGGCGCGCCACAACGTGTGGCTGGAAAGAGGGGATGGCAGCCGCGATTTCGTGAGCAGTGGCGTAGGGTCAATGCTACTGGCGACCAGTTCTTTGGCCGCTAGCATCGTTACAGCTGATACATCAGTATCGGGATTATTTGTGTATTCAGTTGTTGTATCTAGTTGCCCTCGAATCATGCCTGCCTCACGTAGTGTTTTTCAGCTGATTCGAACCATAAGGACTATTACTTGCCCTTCGTCGCGAGTGTATCCCTCATTGTTCGGCTTGCGCGGTTGAGAGCGTTCGGGAGATTAACCGCATCACATCTTTCAACTTGATCGGCATCAAGATGGGAAGCAGTGACTGAAAGTGCGTTCAGCCGACGGCGGTGAATCGCACCTGCGGCGCGATCTCCCCCGGTCTCTAACTACGAGGCGCTAGCCGCTGTTCGGGCCAGATCCGACGGCACTTTCCGAAAGGCTCGATAACCGAGCGCCGAGGCCTCATTTTACAAAGGCGCGCGCCCTGCGATAGCGCTCGTGGCTGCGGGCGCCAGGTCGCGTTGCGGGAAGTCTATCAAGTTCGGACTCGGGAAAAAAGAACGCGTCCGTCCAGAGATGCGATACCCGAACAAGCCAAGCCACTCCTTGGCGGCCATATCCAGCCGCTGAAGGCCGTGTCCCACGATGGTGAACGGTCGAAGCGAATCCATTGGTCCACGGGTCTGGTAGTCGACCGGATAAGGGATGACCGCCAGCCCGACCGTCTGAAAGCAGCCCATTGCGCGCGGCATGTGCCATGCGGACGTTATGAGAACCCATCGACCTTGCGCCCGTGCACCCAAAAGAGCTTTCGTGTTCCGCGCGTTGTCCCAAGTCGTCCGCGACGCCGTCTCGATGAGGAGGCGTTCCGTCGACAATCCCAGCCTCTCCATCTGCTCGGCCGCCAGTTGCGCTTCCGATCGCGACGGATCACCTAAGCCTCCCCCAGTATAAACCAGGCGTGCCTCCGGATGGCGCCGGGCCATCTCCAGAAAATACACGAACCTCTCGGCCGCCCCATTCAGAGAAAACTCGTCTCGATCAAGCGATTTCGCTAGGTCCACGGCGCCTGACAAGACGATGATGCCGTCGATCGGGCGCCCGTCTTCCTGATACTTTGGAAAGCGCTCCTCTAGTGGACGGATCATTATATTGGCAATCGGCAGGATTCCAGCAATCAGTGTCCCGCCGATGCCTAGGCAGGCTAGCCAAAGGCCACCACGCCCCCGGCGAGCGAGTGCGATGAGCACGCCGAGCAGGCCGATCGCGGGAAGAAGGTTAGAGGGCGCAGCTGCGAATGCCGCGATCTGAGAAATCGTCGCGAACATGGGTTTCCGTCCGCTCACCGTCCAATAAGGAGCCCGTAGCGCGGACGGAGCGCGTCAGGAAAGCATTAGGACAACAACTTGGCCTCCGGTCTCGTCCGATGGTCGTACAAGAATTCGGCTGCATCTCCGGGCCGATACCGCACATAGGACTTGAGGTCGACGAGGGTCAGCACGGCCAAAACGTTCGGCGGGGGCTCCCCTCCGATGGTCGCCAGCTTCCTCAGCAACGCCAACGCGTTCGCAGCAACGTCGCGGGTCGTACTCCCCCATCTCACCGCGAAGAGGACCGCGTCGGCCATGCTCGCGAGTACGGGAACGCCGGGCGATACGAACACCGCCGGGGCGTCCATGACAATATAGTCGTAACGCTCCTGCACCCCTTTCAGGCCTGCGATCAACGTCGCGCCAACGAGCAATGTCGTGTCACCGCCAGTGAGTTCCGTCACGCTCAGGCGGTCGAAACCCAAGTCTTGTTCGCCCGAATAGGACGGGGCGGTAAAACCCTCGTCGGGGCCACTCGGTGTCCCGCCTGGCGGCGTCGGATGAATGCGCTCTTGCGAGGCATCCGCGCTGACGAGGAGAACACGTTGCCGCAGGCTCCGGAGACAGGACGCGAGTCCTTCCGCGAGCGCCGTAGTGCCCTCGGCGGGATGACTTGAAGTTAGGAGGATGATCTTGCCGCCCTCCTTGCGGTGCCTGGTGACGGCCAGCGTCATGGCGCACGCGGTCCCAATCGCGAACGCATTCCGATAGGCAAAGGCCTTGAGCGCGCGCCGGCGCAGCCGATTGGGCGAGCGACGAGCATCGGGGATGAGACCGATGCATGGAACGCCCAGCACGCTCTCGATTTCACGGGGCTGCCGGAACGTCCGGTCCCAATGCTCTCGCGTTGAAGCGGCTACCCCGCCCAGCACGGCGAAGGCTATGACCGCAGCGGGGATATAGAGGTAAGGACTGAGCGAGCTCGGGTGCAGGGGCACGGAGGCACGCGCAAGCAACTGCACTCCGGTTGCGGGAGGATCCTTGTACTCTCCTCTGAGCCGGCTGAGCTCCTTGACGCTGTCCGCCGCCGAAGCGGCTCTTCGTTCAAGGGTTTGAAACTCCTTCCGCTGGGCGAGGATAGATCCCGATACGGTCTGCAGCGACGCGGCGTGTTCCGCGAGCGAGCGCGCCTGAATCCGCAGCACGCCGACGTCGTGCTCGAGCCGCTCCACCTCGACCTCGACCCCTCGAGCCAGGGCCGGCCGCGACTCCGAAATGCCCTGGGGCACGGTCGCAGTGGTGTCCGGCACATCGGATACGGGGGCGTCCTGCGCGACGCGTGCGGTCCGAGACGGGGAAGTCAGGGGGGCGATCAGGGTGTCCGCACCCGCTTCCGCGCTCCGCAGACTCCTGACGCGTTCCAACTCAGCCTCCCTTTTCGCCAGCTCGTTCCGGACACCCTCGAGCCGTTGGACGATCTCCGCGATCGGCTCTCCCTTCACGCCCTCCGGGATGCCGGCTCCATGGACCGACGCGTAGGCGCGCAGCGCCTCGTCCGCGGCGTCCGACTCGAGTTGCGCCTGGACGAGGCGCTGATCCAACCATTGCTTCGAATTTTCCAGCTCGAGCTGCTTGCGCTGCGACAGTGTATTCAAATGAAAGGCGGTGATCTGGTTGGCGATCAGGGCGGCTCTGACCGGGTTGGGACTCGTGTAGCTAATCGAAACAACGCTCGAGCGCCGCTCTTGCCGAACCAGGAGTGAGAGCTTCGCCTCGTCGAGACTGGGAGGCGCGAGCCCTATTGGGCCATCCGACTGCACCTGATTGACTGGAGGTGTCGAGACCGCCGCTCGGAGCTGCGCCACGGCGTCGAGCAGCCATTCGCGCAGGCGAGCCTCGAATGCAGGCTCGGACTCGGTTGAACTCGAAGGCGCTGTCGCCTCGTACTCCGGCAGACCTGACAGGCTCGCCAGCACCGCGCGCAGGCGAGCATCCGACGTGATGGTGGCGATATGAGTGTCGACGACTGCATCCAACACGCCGGCCGCGATCTGGGCCTGCGTAGGCTCGATCACGAATTGTGACGTAGCGGTGTATTTCGGCGGCAAGACGAACGCCGCGACGCCAGTCAGGAGCGCTCCCGCAAGTGCGAAATAGGCGATGAGCGCCTTGCGCCGCCAGACGAGAGCTAAAATGTTATGGATCTTGACATCCCGATTGCGCGGCGTTTCGTCCGAAAGCTCCGAGAAGGCCGCTCCCGAGGAGCGACCGGCTGAGATAAACTCGGTCGCACCAAGTCTCATCACATGGACTCTTTTCTGCTCGTGCGGAAAGGACGTCTAGACCTTGTGGTGTAAGTCATCGACATGGTGAGCGCCGCACCCTCTGCCTGCGCATCCAGCAGAAGGACGCACTAGCGTAGACGCAACACTCGACCGAACGCTAGCGTGCGCTCATCCGATGCAACTTGATGGCGATCAAGACGGGCAGATTTTGCCGGACATAACGTCGCGTCACATCAGAGGAGGCACAAGTGAAAGCTGTCATTCAAGCAGGAGGTAGGGGCACACGGCTGATGCCTTACACTTCGGTCCTTCCGAAACCGCTCATGCCGATCGGCGCGCGGCCGGTTCTGGAGCTTCTGCTGCAGTGGCTCCGACGGAACAACGTGGAAGACGTCTACATTACCACGGGATATCTCGGTCATTTGATCAGGAGTTTCTGCGGTGACGGACAACAGTGGGGCATCAACATCAAGTATACGCAAGAAATAGAGCCGCTCGGGACTGTCGGGCCACTCACCCTGTTGCGCGAGGCCCTGGACAGCACGTTCCTGATGTTGAACGGCGACATTCTCACGGATCTCAGCCTGCATGCGCTCGCCATGACCCACCGAAAGCACGGCGCCCTCCTGACCATCGCGACGACTGCCCGTTCCACGCGGATGGACTTCGGAATCATCGAAGATCAGGATGGTACCGTTACGAAATTTACAGAAAAGCCGACGCTTTCGAACTGCGTCAGCATGGGTGTGTACTGCATGGAGCCGGACATTATCAAATATATACCGTCAGGCATAGCCTTTGGACTTGATGATCTTGCGCATTGCTTGTTGGACAAGGGCGTGCCGATCCATGTCTACAAGCATGAGGGGCTCTGGCTCGATGTCGGCCGGGTCGAAGATTTTCACAGCGCCCAGGAAATCAAGTGGGAAGAGCGGGCGCCGTCCATTGTCGCGATGGCGGGCTAGCCGTCCTCGCAGCTGCCGCAACCCGCGCGCCAAAAATGCGAGATCATTCCATGTTGCTTGTCTCGGAGCCTACGCTCGGATGGGAAGAGAAAGCTGCCCTGGCCGAGGTCATCGACAGCGGCTGGATCACGATGGGTGACAGGGTCAACGCCTTCGAACGGGCGTTCGCCCAGGCGCACGGTGCCGACGATGCCGTGGCGGTGAGTTCCTGCACGGCTGGCCTCCATTTGATCCTGCACGCGCTTGGGATCGGTCCGGGCGACGAGGTGCTCGTGCCCGCGCTGACCTTCGTGGCGACTGCGAATTGCGTCCTCTATGTCGGAGCGAAGCCGGTTTTTGTCGATATTGAGTCGACGGATACGCCGCTGATGTGCCTGCAGGATGCGGCCGCGAAGTGCACCAGTCGAACGAAGGCGATCATCCTCGTGCACTTCGCCGGCTACCTTATCGATCCCAAGCCATGGCAGGCGTTCGCGTCGGAACGTGGCTTACTGATCGTCGAGGACGCGGCGCATGCCACCGTGCTCCCGGGGGTCGGCACCCTGGGTGTCGCGGCCGCCTTCAGCTTCTACGGCAACAAGAACATGACCACGGCGGAGGGTGGAGCGATCCTGGCCGGCGATGAGAAGCTTCGCGACGGGATTCGACGGGCACGCGGGCATGGGCTGACCAGCGGCACCTTTCAAAGACGGTCGGGCAAAAACCCGATCTATGACGTGACGATGCTGGGTTTCAACTATCGATTGGACGAATTGAGGGCTGCAATCGGCCTTGTTCAACTCGGTCACGTCCAGCGGTGGAACGCGAAGCGAAAAGACCTTGCGCAGTTCTATCGGCGCTCGATCGAAGCCCGATGCCCCATTGTGTCGGTCCCGTTCGATGCCGGACGGGCCTCTGTGCACCATATCATGCCGGTTCTGCTGCCGCGGTCGGTAGAACGGCAGAACGTCATCGATCGTCTGCGTGAGGCTGGAATCCAGACGACCATCCATTATCCGCCGACGCACCGTCTCTCCTACTACCGCGATCTCTATCCGAACGTGTCGCTACCGAAGACGGAGGATTTTACAGCACGCGAACTCACATTGCCGCTGCATCCACGTATGGAGGCCGCGGATGTCGAGACCGTCACGTGCTGTCTCGCCGAAGCTTTGGAGGCCGAGCCGGGATTTGCCGGAGCAGCCTCTTTTCAGAGCCTCCATGCCGCTGCTTCATCGAACTTGTCCGTGAGGGTGTCGTCATGATCGCAACGACCTTGTCCGAGGATGAAGACCTAGGGACCGCCGCGGAACGTGTGCGCCGTGCGCTCGACATCTGCCTGATCTGCGTGGCCGTGCTGTTTCTGGGGCCGCTCTTGCTGCTGGTCGCAGCCGCGGTTTGGCTCGAATCCAGAGGCCCGATCCTGTTTTGCCAGGTTCGGATCGGCAAAGGCGGCAGACACTTCTGCATGTACAAGTTCAGAAAATTTCATGCCGATGCGGGGATCGCAGGTAGCCCTCTGACGCTTAAGAAGGACCCTCGGCTCACGTTTGTCGGAAGCATTCTCGCGGCTACGAAGCTCGACGAGTTGCCTCAACTCTGGAACGTGCTGAGAGGAGACATGTCGATCGTTGGGCCACGTCCAGAAAGCCTAGCTTTCGCTGATTGCTTTCAGAACGGCTGGGAAGAGTTGTTGAGATTCAAGCCTGGCCTGATCGGCCCTTGTCAAATCATATTTCGAAATGAAGCTGATGCATTCCCGGGCGACGTAGCACCTGATATATTCTATAGGACCGTACTCTTTCCGTTGAAAGCGAGTATCGATCTGGAGTATTTCAAAAGCAGGACCTTGGCGAGGGATTTCATTATTGTGTTACGAGGCGCCATGGCGGTGGGCGGTTACGTTCCACCACTGCAAGCCGGCCTGAGCGCAATCAAGGAGCCGCAGGTTCGGGCCGCGAGCGCGAGCGCCAGGCAGGCCTCCGTCTTGCGAGGAGGGCTCGTGCGATGACCTATGACGGTATCAATGTCTTGGTCACCGGGGCCGACGGGTTCATCGGCTCGCATCTGACTGAGGCCCTTGCAAGTCAAGGAGCCAAAGTCACCGCGCTGACCCTGTACAACTCCTTCGACAGTAACGGTTGGCTTGACGAGGTGCCGAACGATGCCAGGGGTCGCCTAGATCTCGTGCGGGGTGACGTTCGAGATGCGGCCTTCGTCGGGCGGATCATGCCGGGCCAAGACATCGTCTTCCATCTCGCGGCGCTGATCGCCATTCCGCATTCCTATGCGGCGGCACAGACCTACGTCGAGACAAACGTCTTAGGCACACTAAACGTGCTTGAAGCCGCCCGTCGGTTGGGAACGGAGCGCATTGTTCACACCTCGACGAGCGAGGTTTACGGCACCGCGCTCAGGATGCCGATCTCGGAGGACCACCCGCTACAGGGACAGTCGCCCTATTCGGCCTCCAAGATCGGAGCCGACATGATGGCGGAGGCCTTCGCGCGATCATTCGGCCTACCGGTCGTAACGCTCCGTCCATTTAACACCTTCGGCCCCCGCCAAAGCGAGCGTGCGCTCATATCGACGCTCATCCGGCAAGCGCTCGATCCGAGTTGCGAGGTTGTGAGGGTCGGAGATACGACGCCGGTTCGAGACCTCACCTACGTCCAAGACACGGTGTGCGCCTTCTTGAGTGCGGGCCTCGCGACTAACCTCGAGTTCGGGCGGGCCTACAACGCGGGCAGCCAAAGGGCCGTGACGGTGGCTCAAGTCATCGATCTCGTTCTCGAACTGTGTGGAAGTTCCAAGACTGTGGAGCAGGAAAGCATCCGCATGCGCCCTGTGAACTCCGAGGTGCGCGCTCTCTTAGCCGATAGCAGCCGCTTCGCGGCCGCCACAGGATGGGGTGCGCAGGTCAGCCTGCGTGAGGGCCTCGACCGAACGATTGAATGGTGGCGCGGTCGTCTGGCAGCGGGGCAAGTGCGCCGGCACAGCCATTTCATGACGTGAGCGGAGCGGATGCCGGGCGGGTCTCAGAAGACGATGTTCCGCGACGTCCGCTTCTCACGCAAACCGGGGCATTCACATGATGCGTCGATATATGCGCGGCGGTCGAACTGGGGCACTCCTGGCCGCAATCGGGCTGGCGCTCCTCAGCGCGACCGTTCCGTGCCGAGCGGAATATCTGCTCTCGCCCGGCGACGTCATCGAGATCACCGTTGCCGGCATGCCGGACCTGAAACAACGCGCTCCAATCCAACTCGACGGCACGATCACGCTTCCGATGGTTGGCTCCATCGTCGCGGCGGGCTCTACGTCCACGGACGTTCAGGCTCGGGCCGAGATGGCACTGGCTTCGAAAGTCATTCGCCAGACAACACCCGACGGGCGCGACCGCATCGTGCTGATCCAGCCCGGCGACGTCGCCGTGGCGGTCGTCGAATACAGGCCGATCTATGTGAACGGCGACGTCTTTCAACCGGGCCAGCACCCTTATCGACCCCAGATGACCGTCAGACACGCGATTGCCCTTTCGGGCGGCGTCAGTACGGTCCGGGGGCGCTCGGCGACGATGGGCGTGGAGGTCGTAGAGGTCGACCGCGAATACCGTACCACTGTCCTTGCCCTGGCCAAGGAACACGTTCACGCGTGGCGGCTTACGGCGGAGCTCGAGGGATCGGAGGACATCAAGGAACAACGGCTCGTGGATGCTCCTATACCGGCTGCGACATTGAGCGAATATCTCCGGATAGAATCCAGCTACCTGAACATTCGGCTGCTCGAGTACAGAAACGAGAAGGTTCATTTGCAGAACGCGGCGCGCCTCGCCGGCGAGCAGATTGAAACGTTGACGACCCAGGAGAAGCAGGAGGCGCAAGGCCTTCAATCCGACATCGACGAACTGGACCGGATTAACAAGCTCTACAGTTCGGGCAGTCTTATCAGCCCGCGAGTGACAGAGGCCCGAAGGGCACTTTTGCTGTCGTCGACCCGCCGCCTACAGACGACAGCGACTTTGAGCCAGGTGAAACAGCAGCGGGAGGAACTCCTGTTCCGCTTGGAAAAGCTCGACACGCAGCGCCGCTTGGAAGTTCTGCGGGACATGAACGAGTCACAAGCGCGAGCCGCCGAGCTGAGAACGAGGCTCGAAGCGGCGGCTCAGAAGTTACAGGTCTTCGGACGAATAATAGCCGCCGATGCCACCAGCACTGGAGCGCGCCCGGAAATCACGATCATCCGTAGGAGCGGGGAGGGATGGGATCGTCTCTCCGTGTCGGAAGATGCTGACCTGTTGCCGGGAGATGCGATCGAGGTCGTCGCTCGCCCCGATCTACTCGAGACTGCGGCAGGGCAATGAGCCCCCGCGCTCCAGAATCAGTAGGCCCTTCGGCGCCCTTGCCAACGCTTTCATGAATGAAGGCGCCACGGCCAAGGCCAATGTACAAAGTCGTGAGGCTCCCAAAAAACGTACGCCAGCGCACACAAAAATGCGTTAAAATGTACGGAACTATGATGTGTGCTGTCAGTTTGGGGGGTGTTCCATGCGGAGCTCCGCCATGACCGACGTTGAGATCACCGGGCCCGAGGATACCGCTTCTCACTACTCTAGGTTCGATCTGCGGCGTCGCCTGGAAGCGCTTGAGAGAGAGAACAGGGAACTGCTGCATAGGCTGCAGAATTACCCGGCGCTCGTCTTGTCCGTAATCAGCCTCACGGCCGAAAGCAGCCAGAGTGTCGAGCATTTTCGCCGCGCCCTCGAAGGTCGAATTCGTGCCATTTCCGTGGGCGCGGCAATTGACCGGGAACCGGACGGTAATTGCTCGCTCGAGCGTCTCGTCAACGCCACGCTCGCCCCGTTTTGCCGCGCGGACCAATTCACCGCAGTTGGCCCTTCCGTCAGGCTTTCGAGGACGCGCGCGGAAAATTTTACCATTATTCTTCACGAGCTTGCGACGAACGCGATCAAATACGGGGCCTTAAGGTGCTGCGGGGCCTCAAATTGCCCGAGCGGAAGGGTGCAGGTGACATGGAGCGTCCGGAAGAACGGAAACGCTCCGGAACGTCTCCGCATGCAGTGGCTGGAGCGCGGCGGCCCGCCCGCAACTCCCACCCAAAGGCGGGGGTTTGGCATGACGATCCTGTGCGATCATGGGAAGGCCATTACGAACGACGAGGCGCGCCTCGTATTTGAGCCTGCTGGGTTGCGCTATGTGGTGACCGCTTCCTTGGAGCGAGATGGGAGCCGGGCGAGTGAAATTGCGGAACCAAAACACGCTCGAACGGCGATCCGGCGGGTCACCCAATAGAGTGAGGCGGCCGGTGGCCGCTGGCGCGGCATCAGGTAAATTGGCGAGCATGTAAACAGCTGCCATTTGAGGGCAGCCATCGCACAGCGACCTGTGAAAACTGTGCCGCCGCCGACGAAGATGACAGCGGTCGTGACCGGGGGCGATTGGCCCGCTTCCGCTTTTTTCCGCGCGCGCAGTCCTCATAAGCAGGGAATCGCCCGCCAAAAGGTAATCTTCGCGCTGGAGCTTCTGCCGGCAGCCGAATGCGCGCCTGCAAATTCACCGACGTGCAAGGCCCAGTGACGGCTATTGTCCCCGGTCAAGTATGCACCGTTCCGGAGCGCTAGAACTTTTCCTACCGACATGCGCTAGCTCGGCGACATGCCTTTGGAAGGCGATGTCGCAATTCAAGGTTGTTCGATCAGATGATGAACTTTCTCAAGCAAGCAGGCGAGATCATACTCCCACGCCGTGTTTTTGGGGCTCTCCAGATCCGACGTGAACGCCTCCGTCTAGCGAAAATTTCGGGGGAGGCGTTCGATGCCGAGCGGCTCGGAACAATGACACGTCGCTCCCTCATGCAGGCTCTCTCCAGCCCGTCGATATCAAGCGAATGGCTTCGAGATGAAGGCCAGCTCTCCCACGTCATGCCGTTCGCGGATATCGATGGCGGTATATGTCCCGGGGAACGACGCGCGCTCTATCAGTTGGTCGCGTCGTTCAAGCCAGCAAGGGTGCTCGAGATCGGCACCCATATCGGTGCGTCGACCTTGGCGATCGCCCGCTCACTCGCAACTAATTCGGGCCCTGGCGCGCATCTGACCACGGTCGACATCGCGGATGTCAACGATCCGGCACTCGGGGCCTTCGCGCGTCTCGGGCTCGATTCCCCGCGCGAGAGCCTCGCGCGCGCTGGCCTGTCCGATCGGGTGACGTTCATCACAAGGCCTTCGTCAGAGTTCCTTCGGGAGACCGACGACAGGTTCGACCTGATCTTCCTCGACGGCGATCACGCCGCGCCTGCTGTCTATCGCGAGTTTGCCCAGGCACTGAACTGCCTGACCCCAAACGGCACGATTCTGCTCCACGATTTCTACCCGGACGGCAGGCCTCTCTATCCGAACGGGGCGATCGAGCCCGGGCCTGTGGTCGCGGCCGAGCGGATCACGGCAGAGTGCGAGGACATCCGATTTCTGCCTCTTGGTGAACTGCCTTGGGAATCCAAGCAAGGCGTGCGCGCGACATCTCTGGCACTCGCGACGAATTGCGTTGGTACGGACCGGCACGGCGGTATGCAGGTCCATTGATGGACCTAAGACGGGAGCGCCCGCATGTCGTCGATCGCAGCCTCGGATCTTCCGAAGGAGAGGAAGAAGCATCGGTTTTTGTCGACGCTGTGGTACCCAGGGTGGGAAGGCCGGATCCGCGCGCTGGAGCTGCCATATCCCCGATCCGGACCTCATGCTCCCTACAAGGAGCTGACCACCTTGGCGAGGATCCTGCGCTCTGCCCGTCACGCGCGGGTTCTCGTGCTGAACAGCTCGTCAGGCGTCATCCACCCCGACCTTCTGGCCTGTGTCATCCTCGGCTTCCTTCCTCGGCGATACCGAGCGGCGCTGATGCTCGTCGGCGACATGTGGGAGCCGAGCACGGGGCCCAGGGGGCTCGTTGAAAGGCTCGCAGTTTGTCTCGCAGACCGGGCAGTGGATCGGTATGTGGTCTACTCTCGGGACGACAAAGAGGCGTTCTGCGCCTTGTGGGGAATCGACCCGGACAAGGTGGGGATAGCCTTGTGCTACTATCATCTGTCCGCGCAGGAGCTCGAAGGACCGCCCCCTCCGAACGAAGGACATATCTTCGCCGGCGGGGATAGCGGACGCGATTATGCGCCTCTGGTCGAGGCCACGCGCCAGTTTCCGGATACGCGGTTCATCCTGGCAACAGCCTGGACGAGTTCGAAACCCGTGCCGCCGAATGTCGACATAGTCCTCGCCAAACGCACCCGCACGTCGCACGCCGAGTTTATTCGTCTGCTCCGCACGGCACGCGCCACCGTAGTTCCTCTCCGACAGGGGATGAAGTGCTCGGTCGGACAGCAGACCTACCTCAACAGCATGTACCTGGGTAAGCCCACCGTGGTCGCGCGCGCGCTGGGGATCTCGGAGCACGTCGAGGACGGCGAGCACGCGCTCGTAGTGGATGGGACGACGTCTGGGTATGTCAGCGCGCTCACGTGGCTTCTTGACCCCCAAAACCAGGAGAACGTCGCCGCGATGGCGGAGCGAGGACGCGTCTGGGCCGCCTCGTTCACCTCCGATCGACTTGCCGCGGATCTGTGCCGTCAGGCCGAACTGGTTCTGCGGAAGTATTCGCTTTCGGAAAGTTGCGCGCAAGATGATGCCGATCGCGTCTAGGGCATGGACGCCCACCGAGTCAGAACACCGCGAAGACCGCAACTGTAATGCTAGCCACAGCCAAGTTCTCCACACCAGATATTTCAGATCTTGCCTATAATCTGAACGGCAGTGTTATATTCTGAAGTATTGTAGCGGGGGTTGAGCGCATATTGGGGCTTCACGGGTCCCGCCGAGGTAGAGGCTTCGGCTTGATCCTCTGGCGGCTGCTAATGTTCGACGCCTGGTCCCGCCATTACGCGAACGCCCCCAAGAGCGCTGGCAGGCCTCATCGACACCAAGCGGCTCACGCGTGACCGAACGCGCTCAGAGCCCAGCCTACAGCTCGTAGATTGCACATGCGGGGGTGCCAGCTGCGGTGTGGGAAGCGCTGATCCATGGCGGGTCGGCACTTGTGTCGATCGCCTGTTCGCCTACGACTTCCGCGCGCACTCGGATGCAGCTTACGGCATTCGCAAACCACGCAGGCCATGGGTCGTGTCCGTCGCGGTCCAACAGAAGATCGATCAGGTGCCCGGCTGCATAATTTCCATTGAGATCGATCTCCACGCCACCTGCTCCCGATGTCGCGGCGCGGTCTTCGGAAAGCGCGACGCGAAGGTAACGCCGCTCGCCGCTCTCGATGTCATACGCCGCCGGATACGGCGGGTAGGTTCGCGCGCGCAATAGGTTCAGCAAGTCGCGTGCCTGGTACGTCCGTGCTCGGTCGATCTCATCGAGCTCGGCGAGGTCGCGGCGCCTATGTGAGGTCGCAAGCGCGTGATTCTGCGGAGTCCTGCGATTCGTGCCGCCGATGATCGCCGGCCAGATGCTCTCGAAGAGAGAGATGAGCGCGAGCGTGAGCTTCCGATGGAGCGAGCCGCCCGTGTCGGTGGCAGTGACAGGAACGCACGCCTGCGCGATCAGATCGCCGGTATCGACGCCCTGGTCAATGTAGTGCACCGTGACCCCGGCGGGCGATCCATCGAGTATCGGCCAGACATTGGTGTGCCAACCGCGATTCCAAGGCAGATAGGCGGCGTGGAGGTTGACGCAGCCATGGCTGAACAGCTCGAGCAACTCTGGCTTGAGCACATAGCCGAACCAGGCCGAGACGCCGATCTGCGGCTTCGCGCTACGGATAGCGTCGAGAAAATGACGACCGCCGAGTTCCGAAGCGCGCCAGATCTGGTCTGCCGGCAAGTTGACGGCCTCGCAAATCTCGGCAGCAAAGCGTTGGTTGGACTCGGGCTGGACCACGAGGCCGACAATCTCATTCTGCTGCTTGCGAAGCCATTTCGCGACCTGCCAGCCGCCCCAGTTGTTCATGAAGAGGACGATCCGCATGGTTCGCACCCGACGTTGAGGGAGAGAGCGTGAGTTGCACGGAGGGATGCGGTTCACGCCCTCGCACGGCCGCAAAGTAGCGAGCTTGGATGGTCCGCAGCAGCGTGGGTGGGGAGCGCAGCGCCTGCCCCTCAATGGTGGCGACAGGCACCATCTCGGCGAGTGTGCCGCACAGCGCTAACTCGTCGGCAACGAGCAACTCGGTGCGGTCGATCGGCCGACGCACGAAATCGATTCCGAGCGAGCGCGCAAGCGACTCGATGACGTCGACGGTAATGCTTTCGAGCGCGCCCTCGCTGGGCGGGGGCGTATACACTGTGCCGTTCCGCACCATGACGATGCATGAGCCCGTCGTTTCCGCGACTCTTCCCCACTGGTTCAGCAACACCATGTCCGTGCAGCCGCAGCGCCGACCCTCGATGCGGGCGAGGCGGCCCACCTGATAATTAGCACCTGTCTTGATCCGTGCCGGCATGGAAGCATCCGCGCTACGCCGCCACGTGCTGACCCCGAGATGGATCGCCTCAGGCGCGGTCGCCTCCGTCTGATACCCGGTTATGATCAAATCGGCTTTGGTATCCTCGCCCCAATATCCATCGGTCACGCACAAGGTAGTGCGAAGCCACATCTCTTTATCCGGCTGCAGCAACGTCTCGACGAGACCGCAGGCCGCAGCCTCGTATTCCTCGAAGCATGTCTCGAACGGAATGTGAAGCAGGCGGGCAGATCGCGCCAGCCGCTCATAGTGCTGTCGCACGAGGACGATGCCTAGGGAAGCATCGGGCTGGCGATATCCTTTGAGGCCCTCGAACACCGTCAAGCCGCGCGTGACGGCTTCGCAGCCGACGTGAAGGACGGCTTCGTCCCAAGGCCGCTGGCGGCCGTTCATGTATACAAAGGGAGGTCGCTGGAGTTTCATAGCGTGCAATCTCGCTCGCGTGGTCGCGATGAGAGCTCGGCTCGAGCTCGCCCCCGCTGTCGAAGCTCATTCTTCCCGCCGCTCCGGGCGGCTGACTTGACCGCTATCAAGACGCTGGACGGCGTGGTCGCGCTCCGCTGTCTCGTGCCGCTCGCTTCAACCCCGATTCGTGAACGGCCGGCGACGGCCTATTCGGCCGCGAGAGGCGCATCCACGCCGAATTCGGCAAGGCCATGCAAGCTCGCCAATCGCACCAGCCCTTGTGGGGTGCCGACGTCGAGGTAGCGATGCTCCGGGAACGCGATACTTTGCGTTTGCAGGCCGGCCCGGATAGCTGCCTGGATCACGTGTCCGACCGTCAGCTCATGAACGAGGCCGGCTCCGCTGTCCTGTGCGGCGGTCCTTGGAACAGTCAGATACTCGTGCATGAACTCGGTGAACGTCGGCGTCCAGACGGCAAAGATCCAAGTCCACACCAGGCGGGTGTGGTGCGGCTGGATCAATAGTTTCCGGATGCGTCCGCGGCTGTCGATATCGACGAGGTCGGAAGCGCTTTCGTCATGAGGACGAAACAGGCCAAGGACCAGATCGGCTCGGCTTTGCGACAATGCCTCGAGGCCCCGGGCGTAGGCGTCAGTGGGTCCAAAGAGGATGTCTGGGAATCCAAACGCAATCCGGGCGCCGCGGATGAACGGATAGGCCTCGTCGATTGTGTACGGCGGCCCGTATGTTCGACGCACGACGAGATAGGCGAGGTTTACTCCGACCTCTGCGCCGTCGCCATAGTAATCGGGAATGTCCCACTTCCCCTTGCGTAGGATAAGAAAAGCTCTGCGGATCCCGGCAGTCCGGAGCTTGTGAAGCAAGTAACTCGAAACGACCTTCACCGGCGGCGCTTCCGCCGTCGAACGATCGAGGGCGACCGGAAGCAGTTCCTTGCTGCAGGGAAGAGGCGCGATGCGGGTGGCGTGCCCGGCGCAGGGAACGACAGCGATGACCTCAGGAACTGGTGCTTGATCGTCAGACACGGGTCTTTTTTCCTTCGAATCGTGCACGGTAGATCATTCCTTCGCGGTCGGGTGGGTTCTCCAACCGGAAGCCCTAACCGCCGTAAGGGGCGCCCTGCAAACCCCGGCAATTATGAAATTTGCGGAAGTGAGAACTCGATCTGCTTCGCAGCGATCGGAGCGTTCCGACTTGACGGGTGTCAAATGTTTCTCCCACGTTACTGGGATATGTTCTGCAAGTTGCGGCCGCCAAATAGTGATAGATTTCCGAAGTCCGCGACCATGTCTTTTGAAGGCCTCGCCGTGCAAGTATCGCCCGTGATTGCCTCGACTCTGCGGTTCCATGATTGGGGCGAGCGTGTCCGCACACTCGATCGCGCGCTCCCGCGCTCCCCGCTCTGGAAAGAGGTGATGACGACTTGGGAGATCTTGAAAGCTTCACGAAAGTACTCCGCGTTGCTGCTCAACGGCTCGTCCGGTCGGATTCACCCCGACTTGATCGCCTGCATTCTTCTCGGCCTGATCGGGAAGCGTCACCGCCCGCCGGTCGTTATCGGGGGCGACATCTGGGAGCCCGCCCGCGGGCTGCGGCGGTTCATCCAGAAGGTTGTCGTCCGTCTCGCCGACCGCGGCATAGACCGTTACGTCGTGTGGTCCGCGGACGACCGCGATCTCCTCGCGGGTCTGTGGGGGGTTAGCGCCAGCAAGATCGGTGTGTGCCTCTGTTACCACCACGTCACCGACAAAGAGCTCGCGGGGGAGGAAGCGCCCACCAGCGGGCATATTTTCGCAGGCGGGGACAGCGGGCGGGATTATTTGCCGCTCGTCGAAGCAGCTCGATGCTTTCCGCAAACCCGTTTTGTGCTTGCGACCGCGTGGACCAGCCCGACCCCGCTTCCGTCAAACGTGGAGCTTGTGCTTTCAAAGCGAACCCGGACATCGCATGCCGAGTTCATCCGTCTGATGCGGACAGCGCGTGCCGTCATTGTGCCACTGCGGCGTGGAATGCGCCGATCGATCGGACAGCAAACGCTTTTGAACAGTATGTACATGGGCAAGCCTACGATTGTGGTAGGCACCCTCGGGGTGCGCGATTACGCGAGCGACGGTGAAAACGCGCTTGTCGTAGATGGGACGGTAAAGGAATACGTAATGGCGATTGGCAGGATTCTCGATCCTGAGAACCGAGCCGCAGTGAACTACATGGCGGAGCAGGGCAGGGTCCGGGCGCGCGCATTCAGTCCCGCCGCGACGGCCGAAACCCTTTATGCAGAAGTTTCCGCGCTCGTCTCCGAACGGACGGAAACTTGACGCTCCTCAGCCGGACTAAGCTCGCCGGCACAAACTCTCCAACCATGTCGCGTCAGCGCGCCTGATCACCGATCGTCACGGACGACTACAATGGAGCCGCGCCTGGTCCCGTCTTCCGCAGGTTTGACCCGGCGGCCAACCGGAGAAACGCCGTTTCGGGCAAGGATCCGTCCGCCATCCGTCGACCCGTCGCAGCAGCGTCGGCGAGCGAGACGAAGCTTGCCGAGGACACGGGAGGCGATTGCGTCCAGGAGTTGTTTCGGTCGGTATTCTCGGCCGCAACCCACGCCTCTCGGCCAGCCGGTTGAAACGCGACGTTGCCCGTCAGCACGTGTCCTGCCGGCGTCGGAAAGTAGAAATCGTATGTCCAGGTCTCCGACGGGCGTCCGTTCTCGTCCGTGCTGCGGCAATTGTCGTAGGCGGTGCAGTTTACGACCGAGTTGGCGATCGTCGCGGAATTATCCGTGAAGCCGTTCAGAACGTTGCTCCAGGCGTAGCAGTCGGTCACGGTATGCCCGCCGGAGGTTCCGCTGGTGTTGCCCTTGGCCGCTTGCCGTTGACCGCCCAGCTTGAAGCCGTTCCCTTCGCCCTTGCCCTGCGATCCATCAGCAAGGAAGCCGTTCCTCCACGCCCAACAGCGGCTCAGCACGACGGGCGAGGGCAGGGTATTGTCGTTCACGTTGAACAGATCGAAGCCGTCGTCGGAGTTCTGCCAGGCACGGCAGCCTCTCAGGGCGTTGCCCGTCGAAGCCGGGCTCCAAGGGCTGATCTGATATCCGTCCGCGTTGGTCTGCGCGAGATCGGCGTTGAAGTAACTATCGCAATTCACCAGCAGATTGTCGGTCGCGTAGCCGAACAGCGAAAAGCCCTTGCCCTCCGATCCATTCCAGCCATTGCCATGGATTGTGAGGTCCTGAAAAATATTGCTGTGCGACCCTTCAGCGAGCGAGCGTCCCCCATTGAGGATGACGCCCCCCATGGGTCCATTGCGGATGTCCAGGCCTCTGATGATGATGTTGGACACGTTGTAGAGCGATATTACGTAGCCACCCGCATTGGTCGGGCTGCTGAAGCTATCCCTGGCCGAGGCCAGGCCGGAACCATTCAGGACGACGACTTCGGCGGCGTGGTTCCGGATCGTGATGGGATTTTTGGATGTCCCGGAGTGGCCGGTGAGATGGATGCCGGACGGGCCGGTGAGATCGTAGGTCCCGCCGCGCAGGAGGATCGTGGCACCGGCCCGCGCGGCCGAATAGGCCCTTTGCAAGGTCGCCCAAGGCGACTCGATCGATCCATCACCAGCAACGTCGTCACCGGTCGGCGCGACGTAGTGGGATGTCTTGTCACGACCGTTGGCGCTCACGGCAGAGCACGCCTCCAAACCACTGGAGGCCAGTAGTCCCGTACCCACGCTTCGGATAAGTGAACGACGCGATAGCACGTAGCGGCGCTTCATGCTGGGGCCTCCAAGTTCTTGCCTGTCACACCGACAGCCAGTCGCATGTCCGACGGGTGGGGCTCTTGACGCTCGTCAACAAGGTCCGGCGCGGTCCCGCCGGCCAGAGCTCGTCGGGGGCCGAACAGCCGCGGTCGCGCTACAGACCCGCTCGTTCACGCGATTGTCCTGCAGGGATGCGGGTGCCCTTGCCCGGGCTCATTCGGTCGAACGCGCCCCGAACGAACCCCCAGCTCGTCCCCAATCCATAGCTGAGATGGAGCGTCGCCAGCACCGCTGGAAGGAGCGCGAGGTGACGGGCCGGCTCTTTGCGCCCTGCAATCAGCACGGACAGGAGCAGGACGGCCCCGTAGCCGAGCAGGGCTGTCTCTGCGACGAGCAGCGCCGGCGGAGAAACCAACGAAAGCAATGCCGGCAGGCCCACAAGCAGGACCAGACCGAGCGGCGCGAAGTGTCGCATCGTCACCGCTCCCGAGCTGTTGAGGGCTGCCCGCGCGACCCCCACGCCATTGGCGAAATACTGTCGCCACAAGCCCCCTAACGTATGCCGTGGCTGATAGAGGGCGCGAATGTCGGGAGACAGATAGAGCCCGTAGCCGAGGCCGCGAACACGGGCGTTGAAATCATTGTCTTCGGCCCGGTGAAGATCTTCGCGCAGAGGCCCGACCCGATCGACGACGTGCCTCCAATAACAACCGTTCCAGACCGTATCCGTCCAGCCCTCGGCCCCCTCCTTGCGAAACTTCGCAACCCCGATCCCGAACGGGCTTCTATGCGCACTCACGATGGCGCGACCGACGAGCGTCCGACTCTCGGCCGGACGCGCGATCGCGCCCACGCCCGCAGCCCCCGTTCGCAAGAGGCTTTCCACGCTCTTGCAAACCACGTCAGGCTCGAAGCGGGCATGAGCGTCGAGGCGTATCACCACATCGCCGGTCGCCTGGCCGAAGGCCAGATTGATGCCCGCTGCAGTCTGCCCCTTACTATTGCGCAAGACGCGGAACGTCCGATTCCGACCGCCCAGGGCGAACAAGGTCTCGTACGTTCCGTCTATCGAGCAACCATCGACGAAGAAGATCTCGACGATCCGATCGTAATCCTGGGCGATGATGTCGCTGACGAGTTGCTCCAGCCCCGAGGCTTCATTGTGGGTCGGAACCACCAGGCTAACCGTCGGGCGGGCCGGAACGATCCCGCCGGGATAGTCCTGGAGGGCTGACCGATAGCTATGCTTTGTGCCGAGCGATTTCCTCACGGACGCCCTCCAAGATTCGGTCGCGATTGGCTTCGAGCGTATTGTCGCGCATCAGAGCGCGCCCACGATTCCTGAGCCGCTCTCGCAATTCGGCATCGCGAACGAAGCTTTCGATCGCGCTGGCGAGGGCCGATGGATCACGGGGCGGAACCAAGAGCGCGGTTTCGCCGTGCGTCAGAAAGGAGGGTATCCCTCCCACTCTGGTCGCGATCGTCGGAAGCCCAATGGAGAGCGATTCATTGATGACCTGAGGGAATCCCTCGGTTGTCGACGACAAAACGAGGGCGCCTGCCTTTTGGTACAAATCGAACAAGGACGGGCCATAGGGAACATAGCCGTGAAATGTGACCTGCTCGGTTATTCCGAGTTTTGCGAGGATCGCTCGCAATTCCTGCTCGATGGGCCCCGTGCCGACGATATCGACGTGACACCGCAGACCGCGCTGGTTCAGCTCGACGAGCGCTGCGAAGAGATACTTGTGTCCCTTCTCGGGGGCCAGCCGGCAGACCTTAATAAGACGCGTGGGATCGGAGCCTGCCGACATCTTCGAGAAGACCTCGAACTGGGCGCTGTCCACCAGACACGGGAAGTGGTTGTGAACCCGGCCGCTCAACGGGGCATACTCGGCGGCCATCTCCTTGCCGACCGTGAATACCGTCCGGTCGCGAGCGATGCGCCTAAAATCCCATTCCAGGATCCGGGCCGCCGCCAGGGCTGCTAGGCGCTTGACGCCCCGATGAGCACTCATCTGTTCGATGAAGTTCTGGCGCACGATCGGCAACACGGGAACGCCGAGCGCGATGCATGCCCGGGCGATGATGTGTCCGATCGGATGGGGTCCGCAGACCAGGAGCGCATCCCAGGTCTTTGCTTGCTGGCGGGCAGCTTTCGCTATTTCCCAGTATACACGGGGGTCATTGCGCCAGAGCTGATAGAGATTTTTGTAGAACGGCATGGCGAATAGGGAAAATCTTCCTCCCTCCAGAGGATAAGGAGCTCGCCCGGCGGCTGGCGAGAGCCGGCCGATAAAGACGATTTCATCGACGAACTCTTTGAAGCTGGCGGGAAACAGGATGTAGGACTCGTCGGTGGAGAGCCGAGAGCCATCAAGCCAAAACACTTGATCAACGAAGATGGCGAGTCTCATCTCGTTAAGCCCCAGTGTCTCTAGCGCCGCACAACGCCCAAAGCTGATGGGCGATGGCGCGGGAACCGTACCGGAGCATGACGGCGGAACGTGCGCGTTCGCCGACGTGGCGACGAAGCCCGCAGTGCGTGGCCAGACGAACCACATGCCGCGCGAGATCGTCTGCGTCGTGATCTGCAATGAAGCCAGTTTCTCCGTGCTCGATCAGATCGGCCACAGCGTTAACCCGGGTGACGACGGTCGGCACGCCCGCCGACATGGCCTCCAGCACAACATTGGGCATGCCTTCGTGGTCGGATGACAGCAAGAGGATGTCCGCGGCAGAAATCAGTTCCCGGGCGTCGGGGATCGCTCCGATGAATCGAACCACCTCATTCAAGTTCGACTGAGCGACTTGGCGCTCAAGGTCCCGAAGGCAGCCAAAATCTTTGCCAGCGACAACAGCCTCCACGGGGAATTCCTTGCGCGCCCTCTCGATAACCTCGATGAATCGATCGAACCGCTTCTGCTTCACGAGGCGGCCAACGCCCACCACGAGGACCACGTCATCTCCAATGCCGAGCCGCGCGCGCCACGCCGCGCGCCAGACGGCGATCTGATTGGTCGCTGGTGCCTCGACGCCGTTGGGAATGTAAACCGGCTTGGGACGCGCGGCTTTTCTCAGCGCGATCTCGTCGTAGGTTTCCTTGGAGTTGCAAACGGCGAGGGATATCGCCGAAAGGCTCGCCCAGGCCCAAGCTGGCCTGAGGCGAGCGGGCAGATCGGCGAACAGAGCGTTCCGGAAGGAGCCGATGCGCCAAACGCCCATGCCCAGAAGGGCCAGGCCGAACGGGTTCGTGTAGGACGACCACGAGAAGAAGTACCTCGTGCCCTGAGCTGCACAGGCCGCACGAAGCTGGCGCATCTTCGCGAACCGGCCACCCGTGAGGAGCCGTACCGGGATGCCGAGGGCGCGGATATGCTCTTCCCAGAACCCGAGCTCGCCCGACACGTAGACAACCGGAGCCCAGCGCGTGCGATCGCAATGGGTCAGAAACATGAAGAGCTGGCGTTCGCTGCCGCCTTGCGACAGCTGGCCGATCAGCACTGCGACCGGCTCGGGCCGGCCCTCGGAGCTTTCGCAATGCATATCCGCCGCGCTCGGCATTGCTATGCCCCGCAATGTCGGCAGCTGGAAGCGTCGCACCGGCGCGGCGTGGCCCGGAACTCGGGTCCTCGGGTCGGGACTCATGACGCGTTCCTCCTCGCAAGGACGCTCGACACCAGCTCGCGATCGGCCTTTGTCATGAAGATGAAGTAGGCGAACGCGCCATAAGCGAGGGCGATCACGGCCGCGAATGAGGCGAGCGACAGATGCGCTCGCGGCTCCATGAGATGGAGGAACGCGGCGATGACGACTGCCAACAAAATCCCGGCTGCGAGAGTGCCGAACATCGCGCCCCGCGCCGCCAAGGTCCTGGCGCTCATGGCATTGCGTCCTGCAAATGAGCGGCTCCGTCGAGGGGGACGCTCACCGGCCGGCCTAGAGCTGCCGATTCCAGCATATCGCAGACCGTCGGCGCGTTGTGGCGGCGCCGCACATAATCCAGTGCGCGTTCGCCCATTTCGCGGTTCAGGATGCCGTTCTTCGTGAGCACGTGCAGATCGCTCAGCAAACCCGCGGCCGTCCTGCTGACCCGTCCCAACCCCTGCGTTTCGATCACGTGTCCGGGGTCAACCGAGAAAGACAAAACCGGAACGCCGACGCTCCAAGCCTCCAGCATCGTGTTGGGAAAGCCTTCTGCGTCGGACGTATTGACCAGAACCTTGCTGCCCTCGAGGAGCGCAATGATTTCAGTGGCTTGCCTCGGGCCCAGGAAGTCGACGTTGCTCAGCGAGCACATCTTGCGTTCGAGATCCGACCGCGTCGCGCTGGGCAAGGTCGGATCCAGGCCGCCAACGACGCTGAAACGGAGATCCGGGCACGATGCGGCGAGGTCGAGGAACCGATCGATGCGCTTCTCGGGGCGGATCTGCGCAACCCAGAGGGCGTCGATCTGGGCGTCCTCCAGGGGTCGAGGCCGGGAAGCGAACGACCTCAGGAGGTTCGGCACAGGGAAGGTTCGCCCTCGTAGCCGATGCGACAGCCGGGTCCGTTGCCCCTCATGCTGGATCGCGATCGCATCCGCGTTGTGCAGCCCGAGCGCATAGAGTGGATTATGAAGCCAAGGTCGATGCCTGTAGGTGGACCAGGGCTTGCAGTGATCGTCATGCGCGAGGGCGTACACGAAGCGCGTTTGGCTGCGGAGCCGGCTCATCAGCCCAACCATCCAGAGAAAGTCGTCGGGCAGGCGCGCATAGAGAACGGTTGGCGAAACGGCCTTCAATGCCCGCCACAGCCGGGCCGTGCTCGAAGGCCTGCGCCATGAGGGCGCGGCGTCGAGACAGAGAACGCCTGCAATGGTCGTTGGCGGCGAGCGCCCCTCTCCATCGCCATAGATCAGGCTCACCTCGTGTCCGAGCCGCGCCATGGCGGCCGCGAGATGAGCCACTTGCGCCTCCGCGCCGCCCGACATGCGCGTATCGCCGCCTAACACTCTCACGGAGCGGTGGCCGGGCGAATAGAAGCACCATCGTATCCGTCGATCGGTGGACTTGAATTCGCCCTCGGTTTCCGCGGACGCAGAGGAGTTGCGCATGGCGGTCGCTCGGCTGGCCGGAGCTCTGGACGCAATCGTGGCTTCGGGCATGATCCGGACTGCTCCTGGCTCGCAAATGCGTGCTCAGACGGGGTTCGATGCCCCGTTTGGCATGATTGCGCGCGTCGGCACCCAAACTGACGGGATTCCGCGCCGCAGAGTTGACGCGCGTCATATCCACATCTTCGTCCATGACGCCTGCTTGCCCGATCGAGGCTGCCTGATCGCCAGACTGAGAGGTGCAGACGATCGGCCCGCGTGGCGCGTCTCAGGAAATATAAAGGCAATCACCGATGTGCGGCATTTGCGGATGGTTCGGACGACGT
The DNA here is from genome assembly GCF_012971745.1 of Starkeya sp. ORNL1. Lineage (NCBI taxonomy): Bacteria > Pseudomonadati > Pseudomonadota > Alphaproteobacteria > Hyphomicrobiales > Xanthobacteraceae > Starkeya > Starkeya sp. ORNL1. The sequence goes on along the minus strand of NZ_CP048834.1, from coordinate 3,127,628 downwards.
CCTCAGGGGGCGCATGGTCAAGCCAGGGTCGTGAATGCCGCTCGCGGTCTTGACATCGGTCAAGACGGCTTCCCTTTTGCGATCTACTGACAAGGAGCGTAGGGGCTGCTGCGCTCCAGGAAGCCGTCTCACTGACCGACACGCGACGCGGGGGCGGTGCAGTTTCCACCTTGAGAGGACGCTGATGTCCGGAAACGAGGAGCTCGACGCGATCAGGCAGCGCTACGCCCGCCGCAAAGACGGGACGCGCTACGAAATGAGCCAGCCCGCAATGAGGCTGTTGCTCAAGGAGCGCCGCTGCGCGATGCAGGACCTGCTGCGATCCGGAGGCTGGAGCGATCTGAGCAACCGGCGCGCCGCCGAGATCGGTTGCGGGGAAGGAAACGTCCTCGCCGAATTGCTCCAGCTCGGCTTCTCGCCGGAACACCTCACCGGGATTGACCTTCTGCCGCAGCATGTCGAGCAGGCCCGCCGAAAACTCCCTCCCGCGGTCAAACTCTCCGCCGGCGATGGACGAGCAGCCGCGATCGAGGAAGCCAGCCAGGATCTGGTGCTGCAGTTCACGGTGTTCTCCTCGATTCTCGATGATCAGTTCCAGCAGGAACTTGCCGCGATAATGTGGAGCTGGCTCAAGCCTGGGGGCGCCGTTCTCTGGTACGATTTCGCGTTCAACAACCCTCGCAATCCTGACGTACGAGGCGTTCCGCTGAAGCGAATTCAACGGGTCTTCCCGTCGGCTCGCATTAGCTCCCGGCGCGTCACGCTGGCGCCGCCACTTGCGCGTCTGCTGTGCCGGCTCAGCCCCTTGCTCTACCCAATCTTCAACAGCCAGCCGCTGCTGCGAACACATCTCATGGCGTGGATCGAGAAGCCGCTGTCGCCTGGCAGAAGTTAAATGTAAGAATGCGCCAGTGTAGTACCGGAATTGGCATTTAATTGTGAGAATATAACGGCATTCAGATTCTCGAATTAACTGCATCTGTGCTAAACGTCTCCTTGGTCATTTGCGGCCAAGAATGGCAACGCCCGCGGATCGAAACGCCTTCGGTTCAGATCAAACGCCGAGGGCTGCGCTATTCAAGCGATCTGAACGATCGGGAATGGGCGCTGATTTCCGTGTCCTGCCCGAGTCGAGACCGATCGGCCGCCCCCGACGACGGATCTGCGGGAGTTCATGAACGCGATCCTCTATCTGGCGTCGAGCGGCTGTGCGTGGTCGCTGCTGCCCAGGGACTTCCCGTTTACACCACGGTTCAGCGCTACTTCTACGATCGGCGCGACCTCTGGTCGATTTACAAGCGAAACTACGTAGCTGTACTTTCCCGATTTCTGGGCGGGAATATCGTGCAGCGTCTCGAAGCTAATGCTGCACGAATGGCCCAGCAAAATCCGAAGCGAGGCTACGATCTCGTCCAAAGCGGATTGCGCGGGAGCCGTCTTCACGACCATCTTGACGACGACGTCGTCGTAGTCGCGCTGCACGATCTGCGTCTTACGAAGCCAACCGGCCTCGTGAACGACTGCGAGAAAATGAACGAAGAAATAACCCGGTACGGTCGACCCATCCCTCATGATAAACGCGTCCGTCCAGCGTCCCGACACCGTCTGCAATCGTTCGACGAACGTTAAGGGACCGTCCGAGGACTTGCTCACCACGGCGCGATCCCCGAGTCTGTACCTGATGAGCGGCATCGCGAAATTCGTGAGATTAGTGACGAGGACGTCGCCCTCCTCACCTTCCTGGCAGGGCCGACCGTCAGCCTTCACGACCTCGACGAGGTTGCAGTAGTCAAACACCTCCAGTCCGCCGTTCGGGGCCCGCTCCCCGGCGATGTCGCCAACTTCGCGACACCCGTATCTGTTGAGCGTTGGACAGCCGAACGCGCGCGAAATCTCGTCTCTCATGAACGGGTGCAGCGTGCCCGCGCCGGTAATGACGTGCCTCACGCCGGAAATCTCGATCCCGCGGGCATTCGCGAAGCGAGCAAGCTCGAAGGCGCTGTCCGCGTATGCCTCGATGAGAACGGGACGATGTCGCCGGATCCAATCCAAATAGCGCAACATCGCCGTTTCGCCCATCTTAAAAGAGTTCGCCCATCTATGATTGCGAATAAAACCGCCCAACTTGTTGCGCCACCCCAGAGTACCGAGCAGCACGTCCCGATCTGACCCCCAAAGCTTAATCATGGACTCGCCGGAGTTCCTTCCGACCCAGGCGAAGTGCGTCTCGGTCATGGCCATACCCATCGCGTTGTAATCCTGGTCCTGGATTACGGCGACGGGCTCACCGGTACTTCCCCCGGAGCTGTTCCTGTACCAATGTCTCGAACTCAAGTCGTCGCTCTTCAACGTCTCATAGGAGTTCTGCAGGACGCTTCTGGATAGGGGCGGCACGTCCCCGAAGCGGTCAAGATCAACGACATCACCCCGCACGATCTCTCGATCGACCAGCAGCTTTCGGTAGTGCGGCACGCGTCGAGCTGCGTGCCAGAGCAGTTGCGTCAGGCGCTGCGTCCGCAGGCTTCGCCTCGTCTCGCCCGGCAGGGCGTAGAAGTCCGAGATCAGAGTGCAGCATCGCGGGATCGGGCTCTTCGCGATGCGCTCGTCGTACAACTTCAGCACGGGTCGGCGCCAATTAGCCATGTGTCCTCCGAAATATGAGCCGCGAGATCAGCCTGCGATCGTCGGGGCGGATGACGAGAGCCAGGAGCGTTATCGCGTAAACTGCCGATATCGCACCGGCCATTGCCGCGAGACCGATCCAATCAAGCGGTGACCACATTGCGGTGAGCGCCCTGCCGGCCAGCGCTACCACGAGCACCGCCGCGGCTCCTCCCGCGAGGCGGGGCAGGAACGCCCACCACACCAACCCGAGCACGCGCGCGGCGTACACGGGAAGGAAGAGCGTATTCTTCAAGGTCCAAACGATCGCGGTCGCCGCCGCTATGCCGAGCACGCCCCATTTGGCCCAGAGGGCGAGCGTGACCGCCAGCACAATGTTCACGACGCCGAGCGCCAGCGTTACCAAACCCTGCTGCTTCACCTTGTTGTGCGCGCTGAGGAGGTAAGCGAGCGGCCGGCCCGCTAGATTCACCGCCAGATGAGCCACGAGGATGGCGAGGAGCGCGTCGAGTTCGGCGAAGTCCGGCCCGAGCCACAACGACAGGAGCGGGCGGCCGAGCCCGCAGAGGAGCCCGACCGGCAGGGCCAGCCCGAAGGCGAGAAGCCCGATGGCGGATTGCAGCAGCCAGCGCAGACCCGTGAAGTCGTCGATGGCGTAGCGGGCCATGATCGCCGGGTTGAAAATCGGTACAACCACCTCGGCCAGCGTGTGGATGAGCACGGCGAAGGCTAGCAATGCGCCATAACGACCGGTCATGGTCGGGCCGAACAATGCGTTCACCATGAGGAGGTCGACCTGCATGAGCAGCAGCATCCCGGCCGTGTTTACCGCCGACCAGACGCCAAAATTCAAGAGCGGCCGGAAGCGGTGGAGGTCCACAGCCCCGAGTTGCAGGCGCAACTGCGGCGTCAGCCGCCGCCACGCGATCACGCAACCGCCCAGGCCGAGGAGGGCGGAGGCGATCACGCCGAGTCCGACGTGCACGAGGCTCGCCGGCCAGACATGGAAGCACAGGGCCACGATCCCGACCTTGCTCAAGGCGACCGCGGACCGAACGGCGTTGCGGACGTCGAACCGGTGAGTGATCAGGCTCGACGCGTCGAAGGGGCTGCCGATGATAAATATCAGGGCGGTGAAGAAGGAGCCCGCGATCAGGAACCGCGTCGCGCGCTCGAGGTCCGGCGGCACCTCGAAGAGTTGGGGAAAGAGCCAAACCAGCGGGACGATCGGGATCAGCAGGAAGCAACTGACCGCGATCGTCAATATCACGGCGCTGTTGAACGTTCTTTGCGCGGCGGACAGATCTCCACGGTTAAGATCGATCGCCAGGTTGCGGTAGATCGCCCCGTTCACGCCCTCGCATACGATAGCCGCGAACATGACAAACGCGGACGTCAGAGGGACCATCCCGTAGGCCGCCACCCCGAGATGCTTCAGCAGGAAGGGGATGTACCAGAACATTATGCCGGTGTTCAGCACGGCGTAGACTAGGCTGCTGCCGACGTTGACTACGAAACGCCTGCTGGCCTCGTCAGGCGGCAGGGAGGCTGCACGCGAGGTCATCGTCCCCTCGCTAGCCGCGGTCATGACTACGCCTCGACAGCCCCAGTCCGGGATGTTCCTCCAGCGCGATTCGATCGGCGGCCTGCTGCACCAAGGACGGGATCAGGAGAAGGGCGAGGATCGTGATGAGGCTAGCGTGGTTTTCCAGCCCTCCTGCCTTGACCCACGTGGCCCCGTACGCCGCCGTCGCTCCGATCACGACCAAGTGGTATCCGTCCGGACAGGAGGGAGACAGCAACCGGCAGGAGCGAGACCGCGCGAAATCCAGTATCGCTGATCCGATCACACAGAAGTAGATGATCAGCCCGACCAGACCCGTATCGACAGCGACCTCGAGGAACGGCTGGTGACTGGGCAGATCCAATCGATCGTTCTCCCAGCTCGTCAGCGACGCGATGTATGGGTGCAGCCCGAAGGGACCGTTTCCGATGCCGGCTCCCGTCAGCGGATTGTCGCGCATGAACAGCAGACTCGCCTCCCACAACATAGGACGCCCGCCGAACTCGCCGCCCTCTTCTTCGGTGGCCCTCTGAATGAGCACCTCAAAGAGGAACGGGGCGGTGATGAACAAGCAGAGGATGAGCGCGACGCCGATGAAAGCCCACTTTCGCGTGGATTTGGAGAACAGCAGCGTCAACAGCAGGAGACTGACGGAAATGGCGCCTCCCCGCGAACCGCTCAGTGCGATCAACAACACGGCGCACAGGATGTAGGCTATCGCCAGGGCTAGCATGGACCTCCTACGGCGCCCGACGCTTCGCAGAACCGGCCACATGACCGCCGGGAGCGCGACAATCAGCATGACGCCCAAGGTGTTCTCATTGATGTTGAAGCTTTTCAGTCGGGTTTCAAAGTCGAAATCGGTGAACAGCACCGTGTACGTCCCGCAGAAGATCATGAGCCAGCCCATCAAGGCTAACATCCGCATGAAGCGGTCGACGGCCGACAGCGACCTCACCTGGTTGCAGATCAGAAGAAGCAGGATCAGGCTGAAGGTCCAGGCGATCAGCTTACGGCGACTTTCGACGAGATCCGGCGCCCAGAGCAGCGTCACGACCCCCCACGCGATGTAGAGCGCGACGAGAAGGCAGGTGGGGTTCCATTTGAACGTCTCGGTCGCGTTCAGCGCCCGGACGAGCCAGACCCCAAGAGCCGCCGCGACCGCGCAGTTGGCGGCGAGCGTGTAGATCCCCTCCACCCGAAGGTCCCCAGGCGGCAGAAGGAGCAGGAACGCGGCAAGCAGGGTCGCGGTGAGCGGGTTTGGCAATAGCAGCAGGCCGATCGTCGCCGCGATGGCCACGCCGATGACCAGTATGGGACCGAGGGGGTCCTTCAGGACCACGAGTCCCAGAGCAACGAGCGACAGGAGACCGACAACGCCGACTGAGAACGCGAAATGCGCGAGCGATTGCCGCAACGTGCCGGCCGTCACGGCGCAACCTCCCGAGGTCGCCCGTAGGTCCCGTGCGGTGCACGACGCCGAGGCGCGTCCGCGGCGGCGAGCAGGCTGTCTAGGATAACTGCCAAGCCGTGATGGGGGGCCACATGGACGAGCGCGCGCGTCCCCGCTTCCCGGTTCATGGCGTCACCGCCAAGTGTTCCCAAGTCGTGCGCCAGCTGTGCTTCAGCGCTGCTCAACAGGCCCAGCCCATGCCGTTCGAACACGCCGCCCGGATCGACCGTCAGCGGCAGGACGGGCACGCCGACAGTCCAGGCTTCGAGCGTAGCGTTCGGAAAGCCTTCCGCATCCGAGGTGTTGACCATTATCTTGGCGCCGCGGAGCATCGCCAACACGTCGTCCGGTCGGCTGAGATCAGTCAGAACGTCGGCGTTCAGCATCAGGTAGGTACCTTTTTGCGCGCGTTGGCATCCAAACTGACGGGATTCCGGACCGCAGAGTTGACGCGCGTCATATCCATATCTCCGTCCATGACGCCTGCTTGCCCGATCGAGGCTGCCTGATCGCCAGACTGAGAGGTGCCGACGATCGGCGTGCGTGGCGCGTCGGCAGGAGACATCGAGGCAATCACCGATGTGCGGCATTTGTGGATGGTTCGGACGACGTCCCCAGCGGGCGCATGAAGCCACCCTACGGATGGTCGAACAACTGCGTCATCGCGGTCCCGACGATGCCGGGATTGAGAGCGGGGAGGGCTGGGGGCTCGGCTTCCGGCGTCTCAGCATTCTCGATCTCAGCCCGTCGGGCCATCAGCCGATGCGAAGCGAGGACGGGCGCTATTGGCTCGCCTTCAACGGCGAGATCTACAACTATCTCGAACTTCGCCAGGATTTGGAGCGCGCCGGAGAACACTTCCGAAGTGGTTCCGACACGGAGGTTCTGCTTCGGCTGCTGATGCGGTCTGGCGCGGACGCGCTTCCGCTGCTGAACGGAATGTTCGCGCTCGCGTTTGTGGACACCGAGGCCCGCAGCTTCGTGCTGGCTCGGGACCGGCTGGGAGTGAAGCCGCTCTATTACACGGCCACTGATGGCTGCCTCCGTTTCGCGTCCGAGCTGAAGGCGCTTGTCGCGGAGCCGAATGCCCATCCGAGCGTCGACGGCAACGCCGTCGCGCAATACCTGGCGCTCGGCTATCTGCCGAGCGAGACTTGCATATTCGAGGGCCACAGCAAGCTATCGCCAGGCCACGCTCTCTCGGGTTCTCTAGACCGGCCGGATGCTGCGTATCCGACGCCCTACTGGAACTTGGTGCTCAACGACGATCCCGGGCGGCGGCTCATCACACCGGCGGAATTGGAGGAGCTCGAAAGTCTGCTCCTCGACGCTGTCCGCATCCGCCTTCGAAGCGACGTTCCGGTAGGTCTTTTTCTCTCGGGCGGCCTGGATAGCGGGCTGGTTGCCGCCATGGCGGGAAAGTTTGAGGTGGCGCCGCTTGCCCTCACGATCGGTTTTGCGGAGGAGGGTTGGGACGAGAGCAAGCTCGCCTCCGTCACTGCGAACCATGTGGGATTGCAGCACCGTATCGTCCCGCAGCGGTCCGGCGGGCTCGCCGACGTGGACCGTCTGTCCTGGTTTTTCGACGAGCCCTTCGGCGACCCCTCTGCGCTGCCCTTTTTCACGCTGTGCGAGGCGGCGGCCGGGCACGCCACGGTGTTCCTGTCCGGAGATGGCGGCGACGAGACGTTCGCCGGCTATCGCCGCTACATCGAGGCCGTAAACCGTGCCGGCGTGATCAAAGCCGCCGGACGGGTGGGTGGCGCGCTTCGGACGGCAAGCCGGCTTCTGCCACAAGGCTCGCTCGCCCGATACCGACTCTCGAAGCTCGCCCTATCTGACCACGGCTGTGCGGCCGCGTTCGACGAAATGCCGGACGATCCGGTATTGGACGGAATCGTTCATCCGGACTTTCGGCCCAGCATGCGGATTGCGAGTGGACCGATGTGGGCGAGATGGCAAAGAAGCAGCGGTGCCGGCGTAACGACGCGCCAGCAGCGGCTGGATTACGGGCTTTATCTGCCGGATGACGTGCTGGTGAAGGTCGACCGGGCCTCCATGGCACATTCCATCGAGGTTCGTTCCCCGTTTCTGGATGTCAGGCTGGTCGAGTGGGCAGCGCGGCTTCCGCGCTCGGCGCTTCTCCATCGCACACGTGGGAAACTTCCGCTCAGAGCGCTCGGCGCCCGGCTGCTTCCCGAAGCGACCCTTCAGGCCCAAAAGCGCGGCTTCGGTGTACCGTTAGATGATTGGTTCCGAAGCTCAGTGGGCAGAGTGATGGTCCAAGACCGGCTCCTCGCCCCAGAAAGCTGGGCAAGTCAGTACTGGAACGCGCCAGGGGTGGAGCGCATATTGGGGCTTCACGGGTCCAGCCGAGGTAGAGGCTTTGGCTTGATTCTCTGGCGGCTGCTTATGTTCGACGCTTGGTCCCGCCACTACGCGAACGCCCCCAAGAGCGCCGGCGGGCCTCATCGACTCCAAGCGGCTCACGCGTGACCGAACACGTTCAGGGCCCAGCCTACAGCTCGTAGATTGAAATGCGGCGGTGCCGACGCGAGCTCCACGGCTCTCGTTCCACGATCCGTCGCCCGTACGTCTTCGTAAACCGGCTTTCAGCAGAGGAACACGTCGCGGTAGCAGGCGAGCGCCGCTGACGACCCACCCATTTCCTATGTCACGTTAAGGAGCTCGGCCGCTACAACCTGTGGTATAGCCCTAAAGGCTAACGCTATAGTCTAGCCCCAAAGAGCTACCCCAATAGTCTAGACCTAAGGATCTACCCCTTTAGCCTTAGGTTAGCCCTTTAGGGGTAGCTCGGAAGCTCAATTGAGAGCCGCCACGGCGAGGAGTATAAGTTCTTGCGGTGTTGAGATTTGACAGTTGCGGCAATGAGGTTAGTCACATGTTGCTAACGCTCGATGACTCACAGCACACAAATTATTCTGGATTTTTAGCTACGAAAAGTCCGATCCGGCCACCGGCTCGAGATCCTCGAGTTCGGCTCGTTCCGGGCAACGTCGTTCTTTTCTGGCAAGACGAGCACCAACCCCACGCCATCGAAGTGATCGATGGTGCGATCCGGGCAGTTCGGCTTTGGAGCGATGGGACTCGCCAAATCGTGACGTTCTTTTGGCCCGGAAGCATCATCGCGCCTGCAGCCTTGCAGCGCTACACCGCTGAAACACTGACGCGATGCACCTTGCGACCGCGTGAGGATGTTGTCGCAGACGAACCGGGCGGGACCGATCAGGCTCTCCTGGCTTCCCTCCGCCTCTTGGCGGCGACGGGAAAAAATAGTGCGACGATCCGAATGGCTTGGTTCTTGCTCCAGATCCGCGAACATCTTCCGCGGGATACTGTGCGCTCAAATGCATTTCGTGTCGTTATTCCGCGCAACGATATCGCGGATTATCTTGGAATGACGTTAGAAACTGCTTGTCGGACGCTCGCTACATTTCGCGCACAAGGATTAATCGACTTGCCGACTCGTAAAACGATCTGTTATATCGACATTCCGCGGTTAATTCGGATTGCCTCGTCGCAGTCGGAAGGCGCTACTGCGTGATACAGTAAGCCGATAACACCCCGTTGGCGCGATCATTGTCCGAATCTTCAAACACTTGTGCAGGTTGTGCTGATGGACGTTGGAGAGGGCATGATGCATCTCGCTCGGTCGGCAGCTATCCGCTGATGCTTGCTGGGGCGGCGCCATGCCACGCATTCTCCTAGCAGACGACCACGGGCTTTATCGAAAGGGCTTGCAAGCAGCGCTGCTTCGCGCGTTTTCTGACGCGACGCTGGAGGCGGCCGAGTCGCTTGAGGCCGCTCTCGCTTGCATTGAACGCACTCCCAATTTTGATCTGCTCATCATTGATCTCCACTTGCCCGGGCGGCTTTCGGGAGAAGATCTCCTTCGCCTCAGTAAATCTCATGGCGGCATGCGTGTCGCTGTTCTGTCGGCTTCCGAATCCCGGACCGATATTCTGGAGTGCCTCGCTTGTGGCGTGCACGGCTACATGTCAAAAGGAGAGACCGAAGACGAGATCATATCGGGGATCAATTATATTCTGAGCGGAAAAATATACGTGACACCTCGTCTTATATCTGCAGACAAAAAATCGCCGCCACTCTCGATTGGAAGAAATATTGAGTTAATTAAATTTCAGATGTCAAATTTAACTCCACGACAGAACGATGTTTTGGTGTTGCTGTCCATCGGAAAAAGTAACAGAGAAATTGCGCAAGAACTTAAGATTTCAGAAGCAACTGTAAAAATCCATACCGCGGCCGTCATGCGAGTGTTGGGAGCAAAAAATCGTGCCGTGGCGGCGCTCATGGCGCAAGAATTACTCGACAGGAGCCGATAACCGGTTGCTCGGTTCAGCAATTTTTTTTGTCTACCTAACGAGCCGAGTTCGTGATCATAGTTGGCAGGAATGCTTGCGGACTTCTGCCGCATGCATCTGCGCGATCTCGCCAAGCCGGGCACCGGTGTGGAGACCTATGAGCGGGATCCAGTAATGCCAGTCGCGCATGGCAACGGAGCCCCGTTCATGCTCGCGCTTGCCGGCCGCGCACAGATGGAGCAGCGATGAACTGACCAACTGGTCGAACTGCTCATCGGTGCCTGGGAGCAATTGCAAGCGCGCGATCCTCTCACAGCGGCCGCCGGACTTACGGCGAATGGTACAGAAGAATTTTTGAACCAGACGCTCCGCGCTGGAGAGGACGCACTTCGGCAGAAACTGCGCGCGCCCTTGGCCGCAACGGTTGCTGCCGTCCTACTGCTCAAAGGTAATCAGTCCGACCGGTTGCACGATTGGGCCCCGGCGGGCCGAAATCCCTGCTTCATCGCGCTGATCCTTGTGGAAACCAGCGCACGCACAGCCGTTACCTGCTGTGGATTTGAGTCAAACTCAAACTACGGTGTCGTTTGCCAGACGGATAGGCGCCGGCGAGGCGCCCCTACACCGGGAATGACGTCAGGCGCATAACGCGCCGCCGCAGATGCCCCTTCGAGCGAGTAGCGGATCCTTCGGAGTCCTCCGGAGCGGGCCAAATTTAATATTGGGAAATCGCAATTTATACTCGTACGGCTGGGGGGAGGCAGAATGCAAGTCTATGTAAAATTACCCATTTTACTGTCGGCATATTGCCGGAGCCTCTATGCGCCCTTAGAGTCCTACGAACGCGCGCGAATGCGAAGCGCCATCCAGCGGTGTGAGGCTCAAATGCAAATCTCGTACACGATCTCCGAAGCTTCGAAGGCGACCGGCATTGGTCGCACCACTTTGTTCGAAGCCATGAAGTCCGGCGAGCTTCCGGCGCGAAAGCTCGGCGTCAAGAACCTGATTCTTGCATGCGACCTCGAAGCGTACATTAAAAGCCGACCCACTCGTTTGCCGTCGCGGAACGAAGCGCGCTGAGAATCTTGAAAAGATCTCGGCAATGGAGGCTCTGCAGGGGACATCACGAAATCCAAGTGAAAACCAAACGTCTTCGACCGGATCTGCCCTTTGAGCGAACGGTGGACCCGATTCTTTTGTCCCATTTCAAAGAGCTACTTTGATGGCTGACCTCGGCTTTGACTTTGAGTTTCGAGAATACCTGCTCTACGCCGGCGACGGCGAACCCATGTCGGCGTTCGACGAGCTGCGCCAACACCGGCAATGGGTGGCGTGGAAATATGTGACGCGGGCCGGCTCCGAGAAGCCGACTAAGCCGCCTATAAACCCGCACAACGGCTTGTTCGCAAGCACTTCGGATCCCAACCAGTGGGGTGCCTATGAAGAAGCGGCGGCGTGCGCCAAATCGCGCGGCCTGTCGGGCGTCGGATTCGTTCTCCTCAAAGAGCAGAGAATCATCGGTATCGACCTCGACAACGTGCGGGATCCTCAAACCGGCGAGATTGTGCCATGGCTGAAAGCGATTCTCGGCTTCGCCGAAACGTACTCAGAAGTAAGTCCTTCCGGCAGAGGCATCCGAATTCTGGCCAGAGGAGTGATCGACAGGGCTGTCGTCTGCCACGATGCGCAGGTAGAGATGTACAGTTCCGGCCGCTATCTTACGATCACGCAGGCGCAGATCGACGGCTCGCCCGTGTCGATCTTGCAAGCCCCGAAGATGCTCGCTGCCCTGCTGGCGCGCGTCGAGGCCATTAAGCCGACACCGGTCATGCCCGCGGCCTTGCCGACGGTACTGCCGCAGCCGGTGCATCCCTCGACGGTCACGATGCCGCCGCCCGCGAATTGCGGCGACTTCTTTCAAAACGTCAATGATGCCGCACTCGCCAACCTCGACGCCTGGGTGCCGGTGCTGTTCTCTTTCGCTAAACGGCAGGCGAGCACGGGCGGCTATCGGATCACGTCCAAGCAACTCGGACGTAGCCTTCAGGAAGACCTGGGCATCACGCCGCAGGGCATCAGGGATTTCGGGCTGGAGAGCCCGAGTACCTCGATCAACGTGGTCATGGACTTCGGCGGAGCGCCCGATGCGATTACGGCGGCGAAGTGGCTATGTGAGTGGATCGGCATCGATCGGGAGAGCCTTGGCTATCAGCGCGAAGATCCGGCGCTCGCAGCGCTCGGCAACACGATGGCAGAGGGGCTACTGGCTGGCACCGACGGCACCGATGCGGCAACGTCAGCTTGGAATTCTCCCGATCTCTCGGTTCTTTCCAACGGCCGCCGCCCGCCTCCGACCTTTGACCCCGTTTGGCTGGGCGCGCCGTTGAAATCTTGGGCGGAGCTTCAGGCAAAGGGTGCCTCCGCGCCCCTCGATTATGTGGGGGTCTCGATGCTTAGCCTGGCCGCCGCCGTGCTTGGCAATGCTCGCTGGCCGCAAGCGGGGGCCGGATGGTGGGAGCCTCCAATCCTTTGGTGTGTCCTCGTCGGCTCCCCCTCGTCGGGCAAGAGCCCGGCGATGAGCGGTGTCACCAGCTTGCTTGAGGAAGCCGAGCGGCTCATGGCCAAAAACCACGATCAGGGGGTCAGTGATTACGAGGCAAAGAAGATTATCGCTGTCAGCGCCAAGGAAAAATGGGAAGCCACAGTTCGCCTCTGCGAGAAGGAAGGCAGGCGGAATGACATTCCGGACATGCCGCCCGAAGCGAAGGAGCCTTCCGAGCCGATTTGCCCGAAGATCAAGGTCGGAGATGCCACCACCGAAAAACTTGGGCTGATGGCCGCGGGCATGCCCAACGGCCTGTTGTTGGCACGTGACGAGCTTGATGGCTGGTACGCTTCCTTTGGCCGCTACGGGAGTGCGGGCACAGACCGAGCGTTCGCGCTCGAGATGTACGGCGGGCGGAGCTACTCGATCGAACGGGTCAAACACCCGGCTCCGATCCGGATCGACCACCTCTCGATCGGGGTGCTGGGCGGAATTCAGCCTGACAAGGTCGCGGCTATCCTCACATCCGTTGACGATGGCCTCGTCGCCCGATGCCTGTGGTGCTTTCCTGAGCCTATGGCGACCTTTTCGATTTCCCGTGACACGGTGCCGGCAGCTGCGGCACGCGCAGTAATCACGCGGCTGTCGAAGCTGCCGATGGGACTGAATGAGGCGGGAGAGTCTGCACCGGTCCGGGTCGCCTTGGAACGCGAAGCGGTGGATCTGCTGGAAAAATTCGGGCAGGAAATCGCTGAGAGGGCGCGCGAAACGACCGGCGTGTTCGCGGGTGCTCTGGGCAAGGCGCGGGGGCATGTGCTCCGCCTTTCCTGTGTTCTCGAACATCTCTGGTGGGCAACGTGGGACGGCGTGTCCAGCCCGCCGACTGGTATCTCCAAGCGCGCTGTGTCAACCGCGATCGAGATGATGGACGAGTACTTCCTGCCGATGGCGGAGCGCGTTCTCGGTGACGCGACCATCTCGGTCGCCGAGCGCGATGCCACGACCGTTGCTCGAGAGCTCAAGAAAAAGGGCCTGAGCTCCTTCAATGCTCGTTCGCTCCGCCGCGAGATTGGACGCGGCATTGACGACGCTGCAGCAATGGACGCCGCCTGTGCTGTCCTCGAGGAGGCTGGCATCGTCCGCGCCCGCCCCACGCGGAATGGTCCCGGAAAGGGAAGGGCCGCGAAGAACTACGAAGTCAACCCCGCGCTCCACGGTGCGCGCTGATGGGGAAGTGGGGAGATCTCGCCCGTTCGCTCCGAGCCAGCGCACAGCAAACGGTGGCTACAACCGACATTGGCGCGCGAGCGCCATGGCACAAACGGCACTCCGCCGAGGCTATCGGCGCTAATGTCACGATTGGCGCAGGGGGACCCGATCAATTGGGAACCGCGTCGCCCAAACTGTCCGCCGAGGATGTAGCCGCATTCGAAGAACGCGCCGCCATTTGTGAGTACGAGGGCCGATTGCCTCGCGCGTCGGCAGAGGTACTGGCCGCGCTTCAGTGCGCTAATCTGGGTGCGGACAGCGCCAAATTCCTGAATCTCGCAGCGCTTTACCTCGAGGCGCTGACCAAAACGCAGGACCAGTCCAGTGACAAACCGTAACCTCACCCCGAAGCGCCGGGCATTCATCGATGAATACCTCGTGGATCGGAATGGGAAACAGGCCGCTATCAGGGCCGGATACTCGCCGAACGCCGCTGAGCAGACCGCCTCGGTTTTGCTGAGGAATCACAAGGTTTCATCCGCTATTGAGGCTCAGATTTCAGAACGATCGCTGAGGACACGCGTTGACGCTGACCGCACTCTGACGGAGCTGGCGCGAATTGGCTTCAGCGATGTCCGCAAGCTCTTCACCCATGACGGGAAACTCAAGAAACTCCACGAGCTGGATGCAGACACCGCGGGAGCGGTTGCGAGCGTCAAGGTGGTGACCCGCAGCCTCGGGGACGGCGAGGTTGAGTACGTCCACGAAATCAAGATGTGGGACAAAAACACCGCGCTGGACAAGATCGCCAAGCATCTGGGTCTCTTGTCTGAAAAGCTCATCCTACGAGGCCAGGTGGAGAACCCTCTGACGGCGCTCATAATGAGTGTCCAAGGGACGGCACTGCAGCCGGTGCCCACCCATTTGATTGAGCATGACGATGAAGATGACGAGTGACCGTTCACGTTCGCTCGGGTTCGCCCCAAACCCACCCTCTGGGTGGGGTCTACGGTGGGGTAGTTAGATGTATGATTAATATTCTTTAGCGACTTCAGGTGGTTAGCTGTATCAATAGGCGGACGCTCCCTCCGCCAAATAGCTGTCTCCCAGCCTCCCGGCATCCTACGCAGCCACTGAGATACCTAGACTATTCTCCTCCAAGCATCTTCCGCTCTCTCCAATCGTCCCAAACTACCCCAATCCTAAAAGGGGGCCTGATGTGGGGCCGGCAGTCTAGGCCCCAAGGCTCCGGCACGGCGCTTATGGAGTTCGGCCGGCATTCAGACGGCGGCGGGCTCTACCTCGTCATCGACGGCGAAGTCGGGATGGGGTCCGGTCGGCGTCGGTGGCTGTATTTTTTCCAGTGGAGCGGCAAGCGGCGTGAGATGGGTCCGGGCGGCTATCCCGCTGTCAGCCTCGCCCATGCCCGCCGGGCGCGTGACGAAGCCGAGAAGCTGGTGCGGCAGGGAGTAGGCCCTATCGTCCGACGCGATGACGAGCGGCAGCCCGCAGGATTCAGAAACTCTATCATAGAGCACCACCGTCCTCTTCTCGAACCTTCAGTATGTTCCTGGCACCAGGATCGAGCGGTCGACGCTGGCAAGGCGGGTGTGCCCGCAGTGCGCCATGGTGACGTCTAACTCCTTGTGCAGCATCTGGAGTGCCTTTGTGACACCGGCCTCTCCCAGCGCACCCAATCCGTAGACGGCTGCGCGACCTATTAGGGTGCCGCGCGCGCCGAGCGCCCAGGCCTTGAGAATATCCTGTCCGGTACGAATTCCGCCGTCCATCCAGACCTCCGTCGTCGAGCCGACAGCCTCGGCGATCGGCGGTAGCGCACGGATCGTCGAAGGCGCGCTGTCGAGGACACGACCGCCATGGTTGCTGACGACGATAGCATCGGCGCCATGGGCTGCGGCCAGCTTCGCATCCTCCACATCCATGATGCCCTTGAGGATCAGCTTGCCGTTCCATTGGCGGCGCACCCAGTCGACATCCTGCCACGACACGCGGGGATCGAACTGTTCGGTCGACCACGCGGAGAGCGAGCGCATATTGCTGACCGCCTGCACGTGACCGACCAGGTTTCCGAAGCTGCGCCGTTTCGTGCGCGACATGTTCCAGCACCAGCGAGCCTTGGTCGCCAGATCGATGAGCGTCGCCAAGGTCGGCTTCGGTGGAACAGTCAAACCGTTTCTGAGATCCTTGTGGCGCTGCCCCGGAACTTGCAGGTCCAGCGTCAGCACAAGGGCAGAGCATCCGGCGGCCTTGCAGCGGCCGATCATGCGGGTCATCGCGTCGCGATCGCGCATCATGTAGAGCTGAAACCAGAAGGGGGCGGTCGTTGCCTCGGCGATGTCTTCGATGGAGCAGATGCTCATCGTCGACAGGGTGAACGGGATTCCGAATTTTTCCGCGGCGCGCGCAGTGAGTATTTCACCATCGCTGTGCTGCATTCCCATCAGCCCGACTGGAGCGATCGCAACGGGCATCTTCGCGGTCTGACCCGCCATGCTCACCTGCGTGCTGCGATTCTCAAGATTAACCGCGACGCGCTGGCGTAGAAGTATCCCCCTGAAATCGGCCTCGTTGGACCGATACGTGCTCTCCGTCCAGGAGCCGCTGTCTGCATAGTCGTAGAACATGCGGGGGACGCGCCGTTCCGCGAGCTTTCGCAGGTCTTCGATGCATGTCACGACAGGCATTGTGCAGATATCCGATCAGTTCAGCATGCCCGCTAGAGCCCTTTCCGTTCGGATGGAAACATCCGAACGACAAGAAAGTGCTCTAGATTCAATAGACTGGAGCAATTCCTCTTCGATCAGATGATTCCATCTGATCGGGAAATGCTCTAGCTCTGGCGCACCGTCCCGATCATGAGAGCGCATTGATCGCGTCGACGACGCGGTCAGCGGCGCGATCGATGACGTCGTCGTGCATCACGGTGCTGATGGCCGCGACGCCGTGTTTGGCGACGAGGACGCCGCGGCCGTAGAGCTCCCACCATAGCCGCCGCTGAAGTTCGCCCACTTCTGCGCTGCCACGCGCGAAGGATGGGTAAAGCCGGGACAGCGAACCTTGCCCTCGGGGCTCCCACCCACGCCGCCCGAGCGGCTCGATGAGTTGCTCGCGGAACCGGCAGCCGAGCGCAGCAATGCGACCGAGCGCGGCCTCGTCGAGAAGGTCGAGAGCTGCGATCCCCGCCACCATGCTCAGCGGGTTGGCCGAAAACGTACCGCCATGTTCGAGGCCGCTGGCGCTCGACGGATCAAGCCCGCCCATCCATTCCGGCTTGCCGACGAGGGCGCCTATCGGCAGCCCGCCGCCGATCATCTTGCCGAGGCAGACGAGGTCGGCGTCGACGTTGCGTGACGCCGTCAAGCCACCTTTGGCGAGCCGGAAGCTGATGATCTCGTCGACGACGAGTGCCATGCCGTAACGGCGGCACAATCGGCTGGCCGTCTCCACAAAGGCGTCGCCAGGCGGGATCATCCCCACGCGGTTCGGCAGCAGATCGAGCATGATGGCGGCGAAGCGCTCCGGCGCGCTCTCCACGACCGCTTCGAGCCCGGTCGCGTCGTCGAACGCCACCATCACAGTCTCGGTGCGCATGCCGGCCGGAATACCCCGTTCGGCGCGCGCGCCGAGGGTCGGAAGCACCGCCTCGCCCCAGCCATGATAGGCGCCTTCGGTGACAATCACGCCCGAGCGCCCGGTGTGCGCCCGAGCCAGGCGGACTGCGAGCTGCGTCGCTTCTGTCCCGGAGTTCGTGTAGCGCACCTGGTCGAGCCCGGGCAGGCACTCGACCAGCCGGCGCGCATGTTCGGTCTCGCCGCGATTGGGGAGCCCGAAAGACAGCCCCTTCGCAGTCGCCGCCTGGACCGCCGCCACGATCGAGGGATGCGCGTTGCCGTGCACGTTCACGGTGAAGTTGCCGTGGAAGTCGAGGAGTTCGCAGCCTTCCTCGTCCCACAGCAGCCAGCCCTCGCCGCGCGCGGCCAGCGGGGACCAGGGACCGACCGCCGTCATGGCCTTGCCGAACCCGCCGGGGAGCAGGCTGTGGCCGCGCGGCC
Organism: Starkeya sp. ORNL1; assembly: GCF_012971745.1. Classification (NCBI taxonomy): domain Bacteria; kingdom Pseudomonadati; phylum Pseudomonadota; class Alphaproteobacteria; order Hyphomicrobiales; family Xanthobacteraceae; genus Starkeya; species Starkeya sp. ORNL1. The sequence continues at coordinate 3,109,816 of NZ_CP048834.1, read as the reverse complement.
CGACAAAGCTCTCGGCGAAGGGGCGCGGCATCAAGGTCGAAGCATGAGACGACAAGTGACCGCTCCTGGTCTTTGGTTCGCGACCGGGTGCGCGCGAAACGGCGGTTGCCAACGGCCCGCCACCCGTTCGCGACGGCTGATCCGGGCAGCGGGCGATCATCACCGCGGCTAATTGCATGGCGCCGTGCCGGACCACGCCATCCTGGCACGAGCTTTGGCAGAAGCGCAAGAAGAAACGTTTCTTCTGCAGAGATGAGCCGCCTCGACAAGGAGTCTGGCGCCTGCTACTTCCCGTTCATGTCCGGCAAGCGCAGAACGACGATCAGGGACGTGGCCGCCGCCGCGGGTGTGTCGGTGACGACGGTGTCGGACGCCCTGTCGGGCAAGGGCCGACTGCCCGAGCCGACCCGCCTGAAGGTCAAGGCCGTCGCGGAGAAGCTGAACTACCGGCCGAGCGCGATCGCGCTGGGGTTGCGCGAAGGCGGGCTCGGCATGGTCGGGATCTGCATCGCGCCCGCCGCGGGCAATGCCATATTGACCGATGTCGGCTATTGGGCGGCGATCGTCACCCATGCGAGCCAGGCAATCCTTGCGGAGGGGCTTGCGCCGGTGTTGCTTCCGCACAGCGTCGACCTGCTGGGGAAGCTGAAGATCCCGCTCGACGGCGCCATCGTGGTGGATCCTCTCGAGAACGATCCGGTCCTGAGCTTCTTCGAGAAGCGAAAGGTTCGCTACGTCACCATCGGCCGGGACCTTGGCCGGAAGGCGCTGTTCTGGGTCGATGACGACAACGAGACCGGCATCTCGCGCCTGCTGGAGCGCACCGTCGCGCCCGGTACGCCACTCGCATTCATCACTGTCGGCCCGAAGAAGAGCTACGTCGCCGACGCGCTCAACGGGGCAAGGCAATGGGCGCGCGATCATCGATCGCCCATCGACATCCATCATTGCGAGGGCCTGGAGAGCCGGCAGGTCGATGCGGCGGTCGGCCGGGCGCTGGACGGTGGCGCCGGCGCCCTGATCGCCCAGGTCGACCGACTGGCGCTGCGCATCCTCGCTTCGCTCAAGGAGCGTAAACTGCGCGTGCCCGACGATGTGAGGCTGCTGTCCGCCTCGGACGGACCTGAACTCGACCAGACGTCACCGCCTATCTCCGCGGTCCGCCAGCATCCCGGCGTCCTGGCCGACCTCGCCGCCGCCGCGCTGCTGGGACTTATCAGGGGCAAGATCGAGGTGAAAAGCGGGACCATTCCCATGGAGACCGTGGTTCGGCCGTCGGCTCCCGAGGTCAGCGCCTAGAGCATATCCCGATCAGATGGGATCGTCTGATCGAAGAGGAATTGCTCCAGTCTATTGAATCTAGAGCACTTTCTTATCGTTCCGATGTTCCATCCGAACGATAAGGGCTCCAGGCCATCTTCCGCAAAAGTTGAAGAATTTTCGCGATGGGGCGCAGGCCGGCAGTGGGAGGCTCACCCCCTCGCCCAGGGGCGCTCCGCTGCCGCCGACGTGATGATCTCGATTCCGGTCTCGCCGATATGGACGACATGTTCGAAGCCGGCTCCTTCGCCGGCCTCTCCGCCCAGGAAGCACTCGATCGCCAGCACCATGCCGGGCCCGATGATCTCCTGCGCCGAGGAGGTGATGAAGGGGCTTTCGCAGTCGAGGCCCAGCGAATGCCCGAAGAAGGGAATCATCGCCGAGAAGCCGGACGCGCCGCCTCCGCGCCTCGCCATGGCCTGCGCGCCTGCGGCGTGGAGGTCGGCGAGACGGCGTCCGGGTTCGATCTCGGCGATCACGCTCTCGACGATCGCGATGGAATCCTCCAGCACCCGCTCCTGGGCGGCGGTCGCGCGGGCGCCGACGACCGTCGACCGGGTGAGGTCGCAATAATAGCCGTGCGCGACGGGGCCCCAGAGGTCGAAATGCAGCATGTCGCCGGGCTGCAGGCGGCGCGTGCTGTCCCAAGTCGGCAGCGCCTGGCGATGACGGTAGCGATGCGCCACTGGGCCGCTGGCGACGGCGACGTCGTATGCCCATCCCCCACTGGCAGCGAGGAAGCGCAGGCCATCGCCGACGATCTCGCCCTCGGTTCGGCCCGGCTGCGAAGCCTCCAGCATCACCTCCATCCAGTCGCAGCCGATGCGCGACGCCTCGCGCAGCAGCGCGACCTCGTGCGCGCTCTTGAACAGCCGAAGCGCGGTCAGGATGTGGTCCGCGGGGACCAGGACCGTCGAGCCGCCGAGTTCGGTTGCAATGCATGTAGCGGCGCTGTGCAGCAGCCCGGTCTGACCGGCCAGTCCCACACGGCCCCCGCGCAGCCCGAGCTCGGTGGCGACGCGGGCCGCGTCGCGGTCGACGAAGGTCGAAAGGCGGACATCGGAAACGGGCACCTCCGCCCGATCGATGTCGTAGGAATCGGTGACCAGCACCGGATCCCGGCCGTGCGCGAGCACGAGCGCCGCGTGCCCGCGGGCGCGATGTGCCTCGCTATCGGGAATATGGCTGACGGCGGACATATGGTTGGCGAGGTAGAGCAGGTCCTGGCAGCCGTCGGAATTGGTCGAGCCGCGGCCCCAGACGATGAGCCCGTCGAGCCCTTCCCGCCGGGCGGCATCGAGCGCTCGCGCCTGACGCTCGGTAAACTCGGCATTGCCCGGGCGCGGCAGCGAGGTCGGACGCGCGGCGACCGGCGTTTGGCTCGATCGGCGTTCGGCTTTTATCAAGGCACTGCCTCCATGGACCTGGTTCATGGCTCCTGCACGCCTTTCCCATCGGCGGCGGCGGCGCGGCGCCGTTCCACCGCCAGCGCGGCGATCACGCAGGCGATGACGAAGCCGAGTTGGATCGTTGCGACCGCCGCGATGGTCGGATCGATGGTGTCCGTCATGCGCCGGTAAAGCAGGACCGGAAGCGTCACGAGCGAGGGGGATTGCAGGAAGAGCGCGAGCACCAGCTCGTCGAAGGAGCCGAGAAAGGCGAGGATGGTTCCGCTCAGTATGGCCGGGCGGATGATGGGAAACGTCACTTGGAAAAAGGTGGCGAGCGGGCCGGCTCCGAGGCTCGCCGACGCCCGTTCGAGGCTTCTGTCATAGGTCTGCAGGGAGGCCGCGACAGGAATGACGACGAAGGGCAGCGCCAGCGTCGCGTGAGCGAGCACGAAGCCCGTGATCGTTCCGGTGATGTGCCAGCCTAGGAATACGAGGTATATGCCCAGTCCGACGATGATGATCGGGACCACCTGGGGCGCCAGGATCAGCAGTCGCAGCAGTTCCATCAGCCGGGACCGGCTGCGGATGATGCCGAACGCGGCCAGCGTGCCGAGAACCGCGCAGACCAGGGAGACGAGGATGGCGATGGCGAGGCTGTTGAACAGCGCCTGCGTCCATTGCGGGGTCGCGAGGCTGGCGTAGCGATCGAGGGTCCAGGATCGCGGCGGGAAGGCGAAGCTGTCCTCCGCGCTGAAGCTGATGGGCACGATCACGGTGAGGGGAAGGATGAGCCAGATCGCGATGACGCAACAGGCGACGCCGAGGAGAGGGGTCGAGAACCGCTTTTCCGATCGATCGCTCATGGCGCCGCCTCATAGGCCCGGCTCCTGCGTGACAGCGCGCGCGCCAGCAGAAGGACGAGAACGGTTGCGGCCAACAGGACGATGGCCATGGCGCCGGCCCTTCCGAACGCGGCCTGGCGGTAGAACTGGGCGTACATCAGCTGCGAGATCAGCGACTGCTGCGGCGAGCCGAGCACCGCCGGCGTGATGAAGAAGCCGAGCGCGAGCACGAAGACGAGCAATGCGCCAGCAAAGAATCCTGGCAGCGAGAGCGGGATGTAGATCTGCCAGAAAGCGCGCCGCGGCGTGGCCCCGAGGCTCTCGGCGGCCAGCACAAGGCGCGTGTCGATGCCGCGAAGCACCGCATAGAGCGGCAGCACCATGTAGGGGAACAGCACGTGCGTCATGCCCATCAACACGGCGGGCATCGTGCCGAGGAAGCGCTGCCGCTCGAAGCCGAGCATCTCGATGACGTCGTTCAGCGGGCCCTGAACCTGGAGCAACACCACCCATGCGAAGTTGCGCAGGAGAATCCCGAAGAACATGGAGACCAGCACAATGCCCAGCATGAGCGTGCGCACCGATGGCTGGACCCGCGTCATCAGATAGGCATAGGGAAAGGCGAGCAGGCTGGTGAGGATCGTGCTGAGGCCCGCGACGAGGAAGGTGCGCACCAGGATCGTCCGGTTCGCATCCCGGCTGAAGAACCACACTAGATTGTCCAGCCCGCCCGTCTGCGGCGGATCGAACTTGGTGAATGTCCGAAACAGGATGGTTGCGGACGGATAGACGAAGAAGACGGCCAGGAAGGCGAGAACCGGCAGGGCGATCAGCCACCAATGCTCGACACGGCCCCGTTTGCGGGGCACGTCCGACGCCGTCATCGATGCGCGACTGTCCGTCCGGCTCATGCCATCCCCCTTCCGCTTGGGGCTATTGCGCGAACACCGAGGTGAGGCGCTCGCCGACCGCCGCCTCGTTGGCTCCCCACCACTTCGCGTCCTGGATCAGCAACTGGTCGGTGAAGCTGTCGGGATAGAAGCCCTTCGCCTTATCGTCGAGCTTCGGCGCCTCTCCCTTGGTGCCGACGCCATAGGGAAAGCGCTTCGCCAGCTCGAGCTGCGTGCCGTGGGTGGCGGTATACTGCAGGAAGGCCTTCGCTGCGGCCTCGTTCTTCGCTCCGGTCGGGATGGCGAGATTGTCGTAGAGCGTCACCGCTCCGACGAAGACGGCCTTGATGTCCGGATTGGTCTTCGATGCGTTGAAGGCCCGGCCATTCGGCAGCAACACCATGTCGAATTCGCCATTGGCGAGCCCGTCCTGCAGCGGCGCGAACGTGTCCTTCAGGATGATGGAGTCCTTCACCGTCTCAATCTTCTTGATCGCCCGGTCGACGTCGATCGGATAGACCTGCGCCGGCTTGACGCCGTCGGCCAGCAGCGCGGCCTCGACCATGCCGACATTGGCGCCGGTGCGGGCCGCCCGCTGGCCCGGAAATTTCTTCACATCGAAGAAATCGGCCACGCTCGTCGGTGGCGTCGGATACTTCTTGGCGTTGTAGGCCAGCACGTACGAGAATTTGACGACGGGAACGCCACATTTGTTGGTGTCGTAGGTCGGGCTGAGCTGCGAGCGGTCGATTTCGACCTGCTTGAACACCGCCCCGCAATTGGCGTCCACGGTGCTGGACTCGATCTCGACGACATCGACACCGACGTTCTTGGCTTCCTGCTGAGTCTGGATCTTCGCCAGATCCGGCGCGTCGGTCTGCTCGATCTTGACGCCGGTGGCGGCCGCGAAGGGCTGCAGCCATGCGGCGTCCTGGTTCTTCTGCAGGTCGCCGCCAAAGCCGGCGAACACGAAGCTCTTGCCCTTCAGATCAGGAAGGGAGCTTGCGGCGACCACGGGCGAGGCGAGGGCGAGCGCGGTGATCAGCGCGAGACCGGAGGATTGCACGCGGAGGGTCATTTTCATCTGAAGTTCCCCTTTATTGTGCGCCTTGAAAACCGAAGACGGCCGACGCAGAAACGTTTCAGCAACGTGAAGGAACGTTTTTTCATTGTCAAGCAGATGGCGTATGCGCCGGGACCGCCCGTGCCGCCGAAATCGGGAAAGTCACGTTCACCGCCGGATCCGACGGGATCGCCGCTTCAGGGGGGCAGGTCACGACTGCGGTACCGCCTGCATCAAGGTCCACCACGAGCTTGCGGAGGGAGCCGAGATACACGACCTCGCGTAACCGTCCGGGTACCGCATTACATTCTCCGGGACTCTCTCCGTGCGGTACCACCCGGCATCGTTCGGGCCGGACGACGATGGCGCCCCGGCCGGACGAGGGCGTTTGCGCCGTCGTGCTCCCCGCGACCTTCCAGCCCGCGCCCGATACCACGGTGATGTTGCCCGAGCGGTTCTCGATCTCGCCGGCCCAGCAGTTGGATTCTCCCAGGAACTGAGCGACGAACTGGGTTTGCGGGAAGTCGTAGAGTTCCTCCGCCGTTCCCACCTGCTGGATCCGCCCGGCATTGAAGACGGCGATCCGGTCCGACATCACCAGCGCCTCCTCTTGATCGTGAGTGACGAACACGATCGTCGCGCCGAGTTCGCGATGGATGCGCTTGAGTTCGAGTTGCACGGTTTCCCTGAGCTTCCGGTCGAGCGCACCGAGCGGCTCGTCCATCAGCAGGAGGCGCGGCTCGAAGACGATTGCGCGCGCGACGGCGACGCGCTGCTGTTGGCCTCCGGAGAGCTGGCGGGGCATCCGCTCCGCAAACGCCTCAAGCGAGACCATGCGCAGCACGTCGTCGATCCGACGTGCCATCTCCGCCTTCGGGACGCGTCGTTGCTTCAGCGGATAGGCGATGTTCTCGCGCACGGTCATGTGCGGGAACAGCGCGTAGTGTTGGAATACGAGGCCGATATTCCTCTTGTGCGCCGGAACCCGGCTGACATCCTCGCCGTCGATGAGGATCTGTCCGCGCGTCGGCTCCTGAAAGCCGGCAAGCAGATTGAGCGCCGTCGTCTTGCCCGAGCCGCTCGGGCCGAGCAGGGTGATGAACTCCCCGCGGCGGATGGTGAGATCGAGGTTCTCGATCGCGACCGGGCCAACCCCGTACTGCTTGGCGACAGCGACGAAACGAACCTCGGCTGCCTTGCTCGACGATGCAGTCATGGGCTTTTCCAGTTCCTTTCCCTCATGCCGGACGTCCGCGGTCGCGCCATGCAACGAGCGTGTGCGATGCGCCAGACCGGCCGCCGATGCCGAACACCCGCAACGGCGCCGCGGCAGTCGTCGGCCGGTGAGATTGGGCGGTCATTCCCGGACGCTCCTTGACAGCGCGGACATCATCATCTCACATGCAGAAACGTTACTTCAAGTGAAAATCACGGGGAGCCGAGTGAGGCGCCATGGGAAGGACCGCATGTGATGCGACCGCCATTTCCTGAAACCGGACGGCCGCGGGAGACCGTCCTCGACGAGTTGAAGCAGGCCAAGGCCCGCGATGTCGACTGGCGCAGCGGAAAGACCAATTTCTACGTCCAGTTCGGCGGCGATGATGTGCTGGAGGTGGCCCGGCAGGCCGCCGACCTGTTCTTCTCCGAGAACGCCCATGGGGTCGCGGCCTTTCCGAGCGTCGAGCGACTGCAGACGGATGTTGTCGCCTGGCTGCTCGACCTGGTCGAGGCGGGGCCGATGGCCGATGGCTGCCTGACGGCGAGCGGCAGCGAGAGCATACTTTTCTGCCTGAAAGCGGCCCGCGATTGGTCCAGAACACGTCGGCCCGACCTCGCGATCCCGAAGGTCGTCGTACCCCGTAGCGCTCATCCCGCCTTCGACAAGGCTGGCGGCCTCCTCGGCATCGAAGTGGTCCGCACGCCGCTCCGCGCGGACCTTCGCGCCGACGTCGAGGCGATGCGCCGGCAGATCTGCGCGCGCACAATCCTGGTCGCCGGCTCCGCGCCGCAATTCGGCCACGGCGTCGTCGATCCCATCCCGGAGATCGCGGCGCTCGCGATCGAGACAAATCTCTGGGTGCATGTCGATGCCTGTGTCGGCGCGCTGTTCGCCCCGTTTGCGCGAGCGGCCGGCGCGACCATTCCGCCGTTCGATTTCAGCATCGACGGCGTGCGGTCGATCTCGGCGGATATCCACAAATACGGCTTCGGCGCCAAAGGCGCGTCCGCGGCGCTGTTCCGGCATTCCTGCTGGCGGCCCTCCTACGTCTTCACGTTCGACGACTGGCCAATCGGCTCCTACGCATCGAGCGGCCTCGCCGGCACGCGGTCGGCAGCTCCCATCGCCGCTGCATGGGCGGTGATGCGCTATCTGGGCCATGACGGTTATGTCCGAATCGCCAGGCAGATACTGGAGGCTTTTGGCCGACTCAGGGATGGGCTTGAAGCCATTGAGGGTATCGAGGTCGTCGGCGATCCGGATCTGCCCGTCCTCGCCTGGCGCTCCGCCGACGCTCCTCTCGACGCAATCGTCTCCGCGATGACGCGGCGGGGCTGGTTCGTGCGGACGATGACGACGCCCCGCGCGGTGCATATGGGCATGATCACGTTGCATCAGGCTCCCGTCGTCGATGCATACCTCGAGAGCCTCCGAGAAAGCGTTGCCGAGTCCCGTGCTCGTTGAATTCGGGTTGCCGACTGCAAAACTAACTTGCCGATCAAGGGTTTGTGAGAAGTATATGTCATGGATGCAACCGATAATCTGCGGCTGATGGAACTACATTGCGACGCGTGGAACTCGCACAGAATCGAAAGGCTGATGGCGTTGTTTGCCGAAGACTGCGTGTTCGAGGCCGCTGCCGGCAAGCACGCGTTCGGCGAGCGCTATTCCGGGTTCGATTCGGTTAAGCGTGCCTTCGCAGCAATCTGGGAGGCATTCCCGGATTCCCGATGGGAGGAAGCCCAGCACGTCGTGTGCGGCGACCAAGGCTTCAGCGAATGGACGTTTCGCGGCACGCGAGCCGACGGCGTGTTCGTCACCGTCAGGGGTGTCGATCTGCTCCGATTCAAGGATGGGAAGATTGCGCGTAAGGACACCTTCCGGAAAGCCGTGACAGCATAGACCGGTATGGGCGCTTGTCTTCGCACTTGCTTTATCGCGGAGCCATATGGTCGTGCGCGCCGGACGAAATACCTGAAAAATGGCAAGTCTGTCTTGAAGGAAACATCGTGAGCGAAATAGGGCCTTGGTCTCCCGTCTCCACAATCGCTGCCGCCGTGCGAAATGGAGAGGCGCGTGCGATCGATATCGCGGAGGCTGCGATTGCTCGCTCTATCGAGGTTCAGGCGGAACTGAACTGCTTCGCGCAGATCGATGCCGAAGGCATGCGGGCGGCGGCGCGCCATATCGACCGCCGCCGCGCCACAGGCGAGCGACTCGGCGCGCTTGCCGGCGTGCCGGTCGCCATCAAGGACTGCACCCCGGTCAAGGGTCTTGGCAATCGCTTCGGCTCTTATGCCTTTGCCGAAAATATCGCGCGGTCCGATGCCGTCGTGGTGCAGCGCTTCCGCCATGCCGACGCCCTGATTCTCGGGAAGACCACGCTCTCCGAATGCGCATCGAGCAGTTTCTGCGATAGCCCGCTGCACGGGGTCACGCGGAATCCGTGGAACGATGAACGAACGCCGGGCGGATCGTCGGGAGGATCGGCGGTAGCGGTCGCGACCGGTTGCGTCGCTGTCGCCGAAGGCACCGACATGGGCGGTTCGGTTCGCATTCCGGCGGCCTGCACGGGCCTCGTCGGAATAAAGCCGGCGGCGGGCCGCATCCCGCTCGACGACCAGCCTTCCTTCGTCGACGACATCCAGCACCATGGATTACTGACGCGGACGGTCGCTGACCTTACGTATAGCCTGCCACTGGTGTGTGGATCGACGCCATCCGATCCCAGGACCTTTATTCCCGATCTTCCGAGCCTGGACCCTGGCGCCGGCGTCAAGGGGCTAAGGATCGCGGTGAGCGACGACCTGGGATTCTTCGCTGTTCAACCCGAAGTGCGCTCGCGCCTTTCCGAAGTGGCCGCGTCCCTGGAGCGGGCCGGGGCCGTGGTCAGCTATTTGAACCTCGGCTGGACCCGCGCTATTGCCGACGGTTGGGTCCGCCATTGGCACGTCTATCTCGCGGCGTTTATCGGCGACGCCCTTGATAAGATTGGGCCTCTCGCCGACCCGCGGCTCTCCGCCGTGATCGCGCGAGGACGGACCTACGACGCCGTGTCGATCAAGGAACTGGATGTTCTGCGCAAGCAGCAATGGGATGTTCTGTCCGAACTATTCCGCAACTATGACGTCCTCCTCAGTCCAACCATGACCCGTCCGGCCGTTTGCGCGGACGAGGATGACGCCCGCTATCATCTGGTCACGCCGGACGGCCGCAAGCACGGCCTCGACATGACCTCGATTTTCAATTGGGTGCCCTGGTGCCCGGCGCTCAGCGTACCCGCGGGCCTTTCCGCTGACGACCTGCCGATCGGAGTTCACATTGCGACCCCCACACAACGGGAGGACCTTGCAATCCGCGTCGCCGCTGCGATTGAAGTAGATTACCCGTACCGGTGGCCTCCACGTTGGCAACCTGCAGCGACCGGACGTACTACCGAAGCGGGGGCGTAGCCAATCGGCCGCTCCACGGGAGCGAGACGCGTATAATCCTTCGCTTGGTAGGAGCACCTGCACGCCCCCAGCCCACTCGAGTTAAGCTGTCGGGGCATCCGACAAACCAACATCACGTTTGCTCAATCTAAACATCGCCCCATCTGCTCCGTCGAGAGACTTCTAATCCGGATCTTGCTTACGGGCTAAGAATGCACCCCGATTGAGAGCAGTCGCTCAGACGAGAAAAAGCGCCCGCGGGCGTCATAGAACCCCCACGTACAATCCGATGCCAACGATCGAGCAGATAAGACCAACGAAACGATTCACCGACTCCGAGGCCGCCGCACGCCGTAATGTGAACGCGAGGCTGATGCCGACTGCGTGCAATGTCGCTGTAGCAAGCGCGAAACCCGCCATATACTCAAAACCGCCTCCCAAACTGGAACCTTCGACTCCGTGCACGTGACCATGCAGCAGTGCGAAGATGCTTATGATTACGACCCCTACCCATATCGGCGGGTCGGTCGCGAACGCCACCATAAGCCCCAGCACTACGACGGAGGCCAGGATCCCAGGTTCAACAAAGGGTAAGCTGATATGCGCAAAACCCAGCGCAGCTCCTATCAACATGACCGCGACAAAGGTTACGGGCCACACCCAGAGGGCGCGGTTGCCTTTGATAGCCGCCCAGAGGCCAACTGCCACCATTGCAACAATGTGATCAAGCCCGGCAAGAGGATGAGCCACGCCCGCTGCAAAGGAAATTCCATGCAAAATGCTCGGATGCGCTGCGGCTGGAGTCATAAATACTATCGCCAAAACGCCACTTATCAGGAGCGATCGCATCTTAATCTCCTAGGTGGTTTTGATGATCAAACTCGCTCGCCGCTGGAGGAACGACTCGCGCCAACATGAATGACCGATGGCTCACTCAGCCGCGTAATGCGGCGGCGCCAAATAGGGAAAGTCAGGAAGGAGATCGGCGTGCGGACCCACGCCGTCACCCTTTAGTCTACCATTCGTAAGTATTGCGATAAACGTATCTGCAGCATCGTCGGTCAGCGTTCTACCGTTCTTGGGAAATGACGCCGGTCGTGTGGGATCGTAGGCAAGAATATCAGGCAGCAACGTCCTGGCGACCGCTTCCGCTTCGTCGGGCGCATATCCACCCGTGTGCTCAAGAGCATGCGCGAAAGTCGAGATAAACCGGCCGTCGTCGGCGGGCTGGCCAGCGAGATAGGACTCGCGTTCGTCACCGGGCAGAAATACGGCCTGCTGGGGGCGTGCTCCACGTTCGACCTGTACCCAACCTTCGCCTTGTTTGTCCAATACCCGAGCCCACAGGCCAACGGACATAGACCCCAACGCGGAGTTGGGCATTTCTAGTACGATGCTGCACACATTCTTGTCTGCGAAGAAATCAGCACCGGTGAAGTTAAGATTATCCACCGCGCCTAACGTGTCGAAGAAGAACGGCTCACTGCGCCAACCTGCAAAAAGTCGGTAATCTCCAGCTGTCGTTATTTGGGCGTGCCTGCCTGTCGAAACCGGCGCCCCCATAATCACAATCCGCTCGCGGTCGCCCGACTCCGCGGTCGCCTCCGCCTCTATGCGGCGAACCGTGGCTATCTGCACACCTTGTGATGACGGCGAAACACTTACTCGATACGAAATGTCGACCACCGCATCACCATTGGTATCAATCATAACCTCGTAAAGGGCATCGGGCGCAAACGGCTCGACAGTTGTGACTTCCGAACCAATCAGTGTGGCGGACGGATGCACATTCACGATCAATATGGACTTCTCAGGGTCTCCCGGTTTGGGAAATGCATAGAGATCGGTTAAATCTAGACGCGCATCCGCCTTGGGAAAACCAAAGTTGGGACCTGAATAATGATGCGACATCTTCACGTGCTCCTTGGCGCGAGAATCGATAGTAGCGGTAAAACCACAGGGCGACGGAAATCGCGGCGCAGGACAGAAGTGACAGCGGCGAAAGTAAGAAGATATTGAACGAAGGTATTTGCGATACGTTGGTATAGAACGGATCAATTGCTCGCGGTTCGAGTCTCCGCCGGCGATTCAAGGTTCACCATCCTCGCGAGGCCTAGCAGCCGTACGGTAGGATCGAACTCCATCGCGCGTCGTGGATCGCGTCGAGTTTCCACCATGTTCGACCCCTAGCCCGGCTTCATCTCACCCAGCATGGTGGGGATGAGTTCGGAGACGGTCGGGTGGATCGGCACGGCGCGCTGCAGCGTCGTGTACGGTGCGCCGGCATTCATCATGTCCAGTATGCCGTGGATCGCCTCATCGCCGCCGGTGCCGAGGATCGCGGCGCCGAGGATCCGCTTGGTCTCGGCGTCGACGGCGACTTTCATGAAGCCCTGCGTCTCGCCTTTCTCCACCGCGCGGCCGACCCGCGTCATCAGTCGCTTGCCGATGAGCAAGGGGCGACCGGTGGCACGCGCCGCCGTCTCGGTCATGCCGACCCGCCCGAGCGGCGGATCGGTATAGAGCGCGTAGCCCGGCACCCGTTGGCTTAGCTTCCAGTCCTGCCCGTCAAGCAGATTGGCAGCGACGATCTCGAAGTCGTTATAGGCGGTATGGGTGAAGGCGCCGCGGCCGTTGCAATCGCCCATCGCCCAGATGCCGGGCACGTTGGTGGCGAGGTGGTCGTCGACCTTGATGTAGCCGCGCGCATCGGTCTCGACGCCGGCGATCTCCAGGCCGAGATCGTCGGTATTGGGCCGGCGACCGACCGCCAGCAGGACGTGCGATCCCATGATCTCCGGCGCGCCGCTCACGCAGTCGACCGCGACCGCCACCCCTTCGCCATGCGGTGCGAGCCGGATGCACTTGGCACCAACGCGGATGCCGACGCCTTCCGCCGCCAATATGTCGGCGATCGCTGCCGAGACGTCCTCGTCCTCGCGCGAGACCAGGCGGTCATTCATCTCCACGACTGTGACATCGGCGCCGAAGCGGCGATACATCTGCGCGAATTCGAGCCCGATATAGCTGCCGCCGATCACCACGAGATGCTTCGGCAGATGGTCGAGTTCGACCATGTTGCTGTTGGTCAGGAACGGCACGGTGTCGACGCCGGGCATGTCCGGCACCGCGGCGCGCCCGCCGACATTGAGGAAAATGCGCGGCGCGGTGAGCATCTCGTCGCCGACCCGGAGCCTGTCCGGTCCCTCGAAGCGGGCATGGCCACGCAGCACGGCACAATTTGCCATGCCGCCCAGCCAGCTCTCGATCCCCTGGCGCGAGTCGGTGATCACTTTGCCGGCACGCGCCTTCACGCGCGCCATGTCGATGCGCGGCGGCCCATCGATGACTACGCCATACTCCGCCGCGCGGGCGGCCATGCGGGCCGCATAGGCGCTTGCCACCAGTGTCTTAGTCGGCTTGCAGCCGGTGTTGACACAGGTGCCGCCAAAGAACTTGCGCTCGACGATGGCGACGCTCATGCCGGCGTCGGCAAGGCGGCCGGCAAGCGATGGCCCGGCCTGCCCGGCACCGATGATGATCGCGTCGAAGGTAAGGCTCATGGCAATCCGGCCCCACAATCCAGATTGCTGAATCTGACGTCGGTCACCTCTATTTTCATGAACTCAAAGGCAGATCCGTCCAACGTAATATCCCACATCGTCTCGACCTTGCCCCGCTGGTGAAACCCACAGTCATCGACTTATTTATTCGCTTCCGGGCAGCCGGTCGGTTCAGTGCGCCAAGCAAAGCCACGCCACCCGGGTGCGATTTTCGGAACCCGGGGCTAGGCTCGTGATGTCGACCAGTCGCTTCGTCTCAACAATAGCCTCCCGATCGAAGGTCGAAATTCGGTTCGAGAGCGCATCGTTAGCTCTTCCAACGAGAGCGCTTCACCACCGCGTGGGAACCATGCGCCAACCGCGGTCTGGTGGCCGATAGTACCTTGGTATCGGTTTGAAGTTTTTTGCTTTGGTGAGCCGTCTTGGCGCCCATGCGGAGGGTCGCCAGCCGATATCAAGGTATTGGCGATACCATCGTGCAATCGCCATTCGGCGATCGATGGCCGAGCGTGACGTGCGGCCGCCTTATCCGGCCGAGGCCGCGGCCACGGAGGACAGACTGCCATGTCGGACCCACACTCGTACCTCACGCGACGTGATGTGCTTGTCGCCGCCGCCGCTACCGGTGCTGCAAGCCTGTTCCCGTCGCCCTCGCTCGCCGCCGCGGCGGGCGACCAGATTCGCCCGTTCACCATCAGCTTCCCGCCGGAGGACGTCGCCGATCTGCGCCGGCGCGTGGCCGCAACCCGCTGGCCGGACAAGGAGACGGTGACGGACACCACGCAGGGCGTGCAACTCGCCACCGCCCGCAAGCTCGCGCAATATTGGGCGAGCGACTATGACTGGAGCAAATGCGAGGCGCAGTTGAAGGCGCTGCCGAACTTCGTCACCGAGATCGACGGGCTCGACATCCACTTCATCCATGTCCGCTCGAAGCACGACAAGGCGCTGCCGGTGATCATCACCCATGGCTGGCCCGGCTCGATCATCGAGCAGATCAAGATCATCGCGCCACTCACCGATCCCACGGCGCATGGCGGGAGCGCAGCGGACGCGTTCGACGTGGTGATCCCCTCGCTGCCCGGTTACGGCTTCTCCGGCAAGCCGACGGCGCCCGGCTGGACCCCCGTGCGCATCGCCAAAGCCTGGGCGACGCTGATGCAACGCCTCGGCTACACCAAATATGTCGCGCAGGGCGGCGACTGGGGCAACGCGGTCACCGAACTGATGGCGGTGCAGGAACCGCCGGGATTGCTCGGCATCCACACCAACATGGCGGCCACCGTTCCTGCCGACATCTCGAAGGCGCTCGCCGCCGGCGGCCCGCCGCCGGCCGGCCTGTCGCCGGACGAAAAGCGCGCCTGGGATCAGCTCGACGATTTCTACAAGAACGGGCTGGGCTACGCGATCGAGATGAACAACCGCCCGCAGACGCTCTACGGCATCGTGGACTCGCCGGTCGGACTGGCGGCCTGGATGCTCGACCACGACATCCGCAGCTACGAGCTGATCGCCGGCGTGTTCGACGGCAAGTCCGAGGGCCTGACCCGCGACGACATCCTCGACAATGTCACCCTGTACTGGCTGACCAACACCCCGATCTCCTCGGCGCGCCTCTATTGGGACAATGCGCACTTTCCGACGGGAGGCTTCTTCGACCCCCGCGGCATCAAGATCCCGGTCGCCGTGAGCGCCTTCCCGGACGAGATCTACCAGGCGCCGCAGAGCTGGGCGCAGAAGGCGTATCCGAAGCTCATCCATTACAATCGGCTGCCCAAGGGCGGCCACTTCGCCGCCTGGGAACAGCCCGCGGCCTTCAGCGCCGAGCTCAGGACGTCGTTCCGTCCGCTGCGCCAGCAAATCTGAACCGGACGGGGCGGGCAGGATCAGGCCCACCCGCATGGAAAAGGAAACGGCCATGTCAGACACCGCAAGTGCGCGTCCCGTCGACCTGAAGCTCGAGGTCGTCGTCATTCCGGTCGCGGACGTCGACCGCTCCAAGCAGTTCTACGCAGGCCTCGGCTGGCGGCTCGATGCCGACTTCCCGGTCGGCGACACGTTCCGGGTGGTGCAGTTCACGCCTCCCGGCTCGCCGGGCTCGATCCACTTCGGCAAGGGCGTCACCGCGGCCGCGCCGGGCTCGGCGCAGGGGCTCTATCTCATCGTGTCGGACATCGTGGCGGCGCGCGCCGACCTCGTCGCCCACGGCGCCGATGTGAGCGACGTGTTCCACCGTGCCGGACCGGGACAGCCGGCCATCAATGGCCGGGATCCGGAGGGACGCAGCTACGTCTCGTTCGCGACGTTCAACGATCCCGACGGCAATGGCTGGCTGCTCCAGGAGATCACCACCCGGTTTCCGGGGCGGATCGACTCGAAGGCGACCAGCTTCGGCTCCGGAGCCGACCTCGCGGCAGCGCTGCGGCGCGCCGCAACCGCGCATGGCGAGCATGAAAAGCGCACCGGCGGCCGGCACGACGAGACCTGGCCGGACTGGTACGCGCAATACATGGTGGCCGAGCAGCTCGGCCGGGAACTGCCGAAGTAGAACGCGCTTCACGGGAGGCACGCTAGCCCGGCCTGACGTGGCGATCGGAGGATCCATGAGCACCTCGGCAATCCCCATGCGGCGCAAGCCCGAACTGCTCGGACAGACCGTCATCGTCATCGGTGGCAGCGCCGGCATCGGGCTGGAGACCGCCCGGCGTGCCCGCACTGAAGGCGCCGGAATCATCCTTGCCGGGCGCAATCGCGACCGGCTCGATCAGGCGGCGCGCGAGGTCGGCGCGGAGCGCACCGCCGCCTTCGATGCCAATGATCCGTCCGCCCTGGAGTCGTTCTTCCGGGATCTGCCGGAACCGGTCGACCACGTCATGGTCACCGCCGGCGCCCCGCACTACCGTTCCCCGCTCGAAATGCCTCCCGAGGAGGCGCGGCGCGATCTCACCGAGCACCTGCTGCTCGCGCTCAATGTCGCGCGCAGCGCTGCCGGAAAGGTCAGGCCGGCCGGCTCGCTGATCTTCATGGGCGGCACCGGCGCGCGTCGCCCACGGCCGGGCCTCGCCATCGTCTCGACGGTTACCGTGGCGTTTCCCGCGCTCATCGCCAATCTGGCGCTCGAACTGGCGCCGGTCCGCGTCAACCTGATCGCTGCCGGCTTCGTCGACACCCCGCTGTCGGCATCGCTGCTCGGCGAGAATCTCGACAAACGGCGCGAGGAACTGCGCGCGACACTACCGATCCGGCGCGTCGTTGGACCCGCCGACATCGCCGCGCTCGCTGTTCACATCATGAGCAACACCGCGCTGACGGGCGCGACCTACGACATTGACGGCGGCCAGCAGCTCGTCTCGTGACGTCCGGACGCATCAGGACTTCAAAGCGCATTGCCGCACCTAGAGAGGCATCACCATGAACACCGTCAGTTTTCCGGAGACGATCGATGAGCGCCGTCGTCACATGATCGGCGCCGCGGCAGCGGCGTCGGCGAAAGATCTTTGGACAAAGCGAATCTATGAGAAGGCGGACACCGATGATGGCGCTCGCGTGCTGGTCGATCGCATCTGGCCGCGGGGACTGACAAAGCAAACCGCGGCCCTGACCCTGTGGCTGAAGAACATAGCGCCGAGCACCTCCCTACGAAAATGGTTCGGCCATGACCCAGATCGCTGGGAGGAATTTTGCCGGCGCTACTATATAGAGTTGGCGCAGGACGAACGCGCGCTCGGCCAACTTTGTGACCTTCTCAAGAACGGCAAAGTGACATTGCTGTACGGGGCCAAGGACACCGAGCATAATCAGGCCGTGGCATTAAGAAATTACCTTGTCTCCATACGCTAATCCGCAACGACGGTGGGGCCGAAATTGTGAGGCATACCCATGGCCAAACCGCTCGCTGATATCATCGCCCCGCACCTTTCCGTGGTCTTCTGCGGGATCAATCCCGGAATCTCCGCAGCCGCCTCGGGGCATCATTTTGTCGGGAGGAACAATCGCTTCTGGCGCGCGATCCACCTTGCCGGCTTCACTCCGGAGGAAATCCTTCCTGAGAACGACCGTGCGATCCTGGACTACGGTTGCGGTCTGACCGTGGTCGTTGAGCGGCCGACGGCGCGGGCAGATGACCTTTCGGAACAAGAATTCATCGCGGCCGCCATGGAATTTGAACGAAAGATCGTTCACTTTGCACCTCGCTTTGTCGCTTTTCTCGGCAAGGCAGCCTATGCGGCGCTATCCGGCCAACGGGAGATCGCGTGGGGACCCCAGCAGATCACAATCGGCGGCGCTGCAGTGTGGCTCTTGCCAAATCCGAGTGGACGAAATCGCGCGTTTGGCCTCGATCAATTGGTCAGCGCCTACGGTCAACTCAATCAAGCGGTAAAGCAGCGCTGCCCAAGAACCTGAATTGTGCAGTGCGCCATTACGCCAGAGTCAGAGACCGGTGCGACTCCCGAAAGTAAAAATCGGCGAATTGGGTGCAGTCTCCACTTATTAGAGATGTCGTCGTCGGGCAGCGCCAGAATAGGCAGATGATGGTGTTCAGCACCTTTCCACTATGAGGATTCAGTGCCCCATGGTGGGCAATTCGCAATCACGCTCACGAGAGGCGGCGGAACACAAAGCTATCGCGTACCAAAACAGGGAGCCGAAAGGCTAGCCAGGGCCCTGGCTGGCGGACCTGCGAGGCCTGAAAGTCGGATGGGCATGGGATTGCGCCGCTGTCGCCGCCCGGTTGCCTAGCCCAGGTGGCGAAGGGCGTGCAGTCCCGTGTGAGCAACGTCATTGCGCCGACGACGTGACAACTCGACGTGCCGATGTCTTGGTTGCCTGAACTTCCAAATGTTGGAAGTGAGGCCGCGAAAGGAACACCCCGCTCGACTTGGGTCGCGGACCTATACGAAGGTACTGGCCATACCTAAGTGCAATCGTCGCTTTACGGCTCTTGAGCGAATATATCCCCGGCGGGCACGAGGACACGGGGTTAACCGGTCAGCTACGCCACGGGTCTCCCGAGGAAGTCGGTTTTATTGCATAGATGTAGAGGGCTCTCGATGGCAGCGACCGTTAAGACGATCGATACATGGGCGGAGTCCGCCACGGAGTCGTCGGCAGGGCGATTCAGCCACGTACGCGCCTTAAGTCTCGCGCTCGCGGAGAATCTTTCCGACGCCGATGCGTCTGTGCAATCGATGCCGGATGCGTCCCCGGTAAAATGGCATTTGGCGCATACGACGTGGTTCTTCGAGACGTTTGTGTTGGCCGAATTCGTTCCTGGATACCGCCTCTTCGATGCTCGCTTTCCTTTCCTGTACAACAGCTACTATGAGGCGAAAGGGGCCCGGATTGGTCGAGCGTCTCGCGGACTTATAACTCGTCCGTCGCTTGACGAGACACGCGCCTATCGCCTCCACGTCGATGATGCGGTTCGATCAGCAATCGGCCTGCTGCCTCTTGAAGCCCTCGAACTCTTGACTTTGGGCTGCCACCATGAGGAACAGCATCAGGAACTCCTTCTCACTGATCTTCTCAATCTTTTCGCCCAGAACCCGCTTGCGCCGGCTGTCTGGCCATCACGCGGGCCGAGGCCCCTCGATGTTTCCCGGCCGGTCAGGTGGATCGAAGGGCGTGAAGGGCCGGTGAACGTCGGGCATGCCGGTCGCGGTTTCGCTTTTGACTGCGAATGCCCGCGTCACAAGACCTGGCTCACGCCTCACGCCATAGCTGATCGTGTGGTCACCAACGGAGAATGGCAGGCCTTCATTGAAGATGGAGGGTACGTCACAGTAGGCAATTGGCTGGCGGACGGCTGGGCCTGGGTTAGACAAAATGCAATCGACGCGCCTCTCTATTGGCGGCGAGACGAAGGTGGCTCGTGGGGTCAATTTGGACTGGACGGCGTAACGGCCTTGGACGAGAGCGCTCCGGTTCAACACATCAGCTTCTATGAGGCCGACGCTTTCGCTCGCTGGGCAGGGGCGCGCCTGCCGACGGAAGCCGAATGGGAAAGCGCGGCCGAGAATCTCAACGACACCGAGGGCAATTTACTCGATCGCGCAGAAGCGGTCCGCGCATGGCCGGCCAGTCACGCCGATGGTGTCGCCCAGATGTTCGGTGACGTCTGGGAATGGACCGCCTCGGCGTATCTCGCCTACCCAGGCTTTCGCGCGGCACCCGGAGCCGTTGGCGAATACAATGGAAAGTTCATGTCCGGCCAATTCGTTCTGAAGGGCGGAAGTTGTGCAACTCCACGCGGTCACGTCCGCGCCAGCTATCGCAATTTCTTCTACCCACATCAGCGCTGGCAGTTCACTGGCGTCCGTCTTGCGAGGGACATCTGATGCTTGTTCGGTCGATCGAGACACGCCACAATGCGCCCTTCCTGCCTGACCCCGCGTTTCGCGAAGACGTTATTGCTGGTCTCAGTCAGCGGCGGCGGGCGATCCCTGCTCGATGGTTCTACGATCTTCGCGGATCCAGAATTTTCGAGCGGATCACTGCACTGCCGGAGTACTATCCGACGCGTACAGAGCGTGAAATTCTGGCCAACGCGGTAAACGCTATCGCGACGCTGACTGGGCCGCGCCGAGCGGTGGTCGAATTTGGTTCGGGTTCATCGGCAAAGACGCCAATGCTGCTCTCAGCCATCGAGCCATCCGCATACGTGCCGATCGATATATCTGGCGAGTTTCTACATGCATCGGCGGCGCTTATTCGTTCTGCGTTCCCAACGCTTCCCGTACATGAGGTCGAGGGGGACTTTACCAGACCGCTGAAACTCCCTGGCTCCATTGACGGCCTGCCAAGGCTCGGGTTCTTTCCGGGGTCAACGATCGGCAACATGCTCGTACCCGCGGCGGTCGACCTCTTGCGAGGCATGGCCGGGATACTCGGCTCGGATTCTATGCTGCTGATTGGCATAGACCGAACGAAAGACAGCAGCACCCTTCTGGCCGCCTACGATGATGCGGAGGGAGTCACCGCTGATTTTAACC
Organism: Starkeya sp. ORNL1; assembly: GCF_012971745.1. Lineage (NCBI taxonomy): Bacteria > Pseudomonadati > Pseudomonadota > Alphaproteobacteria > Hyphomicrobiales > Xanthobacteraceae > Starkeya > Starkeya sp. ORNL1. Next base: position 3,089,105 of record NZ_CP048834.1, on the reverse strand, counting down.
TCAACCTTCTCCGGAGGATTAATCGCGAACTACTGGGTTCCATCCCGGTTGACGCCTTCAGGCATCGGGTTCGCTGGAACGAGGACGAGTCGCGGATTGAGATGCACCTTGAAGCAACGCGTGATGTGGAATTTATCATCGATGGCGAAATCTTTGCGATGTCGCTGGGAGAGACGATACACACGGAGAACAGCCTGAAGTACGGCGTGCGCGAGGCGCGCTTGTTGCTGCGGGCCGGTGGTTGGACGCCGGTTGGCGAGTGGACAGATGCGCGCGAGTATTTTTCACTCATCCTCGCGAAGCTGACTTCGCCGTCGCCCGCACCCTGATCCAAAGCGGCTACAGCGAGAGATGGCTCCATGTCGTTCCTCACCTCGGTCAATGTAGGGCTGCCGCGCGATATCCAATGGCAGGGTCGGACGGTTCGGACTGCAGTCTGGAAGTCGCCGGTCCCTGGGCGGGTTTTCGTTCGTCGGCTAAATATTGACGGTGACGGGCAGGGCGACCGTGATGGTCACGGTGGGGAGCAACGTGCTGTCATGGTTTACCAGCTGGAGTCATATCACTACTGGGAGGAATACCTCGGTAGACCCGGGATGGAGCCCGGGAGTTTTGGCGAGAATTTTACCGTCACCGGTCTTGCCGATGCCGACGTTTGCATAGGCGACCAGTATCGCATCGGCGGCGCGCTCTTCGAAGTCAGCCAACCCCGCGTCACATGCTACAGGGTCGGTATCCGACTCGAGCATGCCCAGTTGCCGTCGCTCTTGGTTGCGCATCGTCGGCCGGGATTTTATTTCCGCGTCATTGAAGAAGGCTTCGTGGCGGCAGGGGATCCAATCGTGAAGGTGGCCGACGGGCCGGAACAGATGACGGTAGCCGACATCGACACCCTTCTTTATTCGTCTGATCACCCAATTGAAAATCTTGAGCGAGCGCTGCGTATCCCGATGCTGAGCGTCGGTTGGCAAAGCTCCTTCAAATCACTGTTGGAGATGAAGAGCAAAACGGGTTTGAGCGGGAACGCGGGCCTTGTCCCTCCTGAGCCCAAGGCCGCCTGGACCGGGTTTCGGCCGCTGCGGGTGGTCACGATGTCCCAAGAAAGCGATGACATTCGTTCGTTCACGCTGGAAGCAATCGACCGGTCGGCGCTTCCGACCTATCTTCCCGGGCAGCATCTCGTTTTCCGTCTGCCGGCAACGGGCAGCGCCTCGATCGTCTCCCGCATCTATTCACTCTGCGGGGCGCCCGACGCCGGCGTTTATCGTATCGCCGTCAAGAATGAAGGTGGGCCAGGCAGTAGCTATTTCCACAAGCGGGTCGAGATTGGCAATATTCTCGAGAGCAGTGCGCCGCGCGGAACCTTCACCCTGGACCAGAGCGACTCGCCCCTCGTCCTGCTGAGTGGAGGGGTTGGCATCACGCCCGTCCTTGCCATGCTGTACGCGGCGGTCGCATCTCAATCACGTTTGAGAAGAGAGCTTTGGTGGATTCATTCAACGCGAAACGGTGAAAGCGAGGTCTTTGGCGTGGAGGTCAAGGCGCTGTTGGCCGGTTTGAAAGAAGTCCATTCCCGCATCGTCTTCAGTCGACCGGGCCCGAGCGACCGAGCAGGTGTCGACTACGACCAGCAGGGCCACGTCAACGCGTCGTGGCTTCGCGAGATTGGCGTTCCACCCTCGGCGGATTTCTACTTGTGCGGTCCGCCCACCTTCCTCGCGGACTTGCGTTCCGGCCTCGATGGTTGGGGTGTGAGCAAATCCCGAGTCCATGTCGAGCTCTTCGGAGCGGCTCCCTCGCTCGCACCGGGCGTCGTATCCGACGCTGATGGTGCGCCACACCAACCGGCAGGCCCGAGAGGCTCGGGTCCCTCGGTCACATTCGTGCGCAGTGGCGTGACGACGCCTTGGGCGGAACGCTACAGCAGTCTTCTTGAACTTGCGGAGGCATGCTCGGTGCCGGTTCGTTGGTCGTGCCGGAGTGGCGTGTGCCACACCTGCGAAACGGGCCTGATCGATGGCGATGTAAATTACGACCCCCAGCCTCTCGAGGAAGCGGCCGATGGATCGACCCTCATATGTTGTGCGCGGCCTATTTCAGATGTCCAGCTCGATCTCTAAGTGTGCGCCTGATAAACTAGTTATGCTATGGGTCAGCTTATAATTGCTTCACGTCCATTTTCGACCTGCGGCGAGTGCTCACCGCTGAAGCCGCGGCAGAACAATGTGAAAAGCGGCTCCGTGGCCATCATTGTTCTCGGCCCAAATCGACCCTCCATGTAGTTCGACGATTGCCCGACACAGTGACAGCCCGACTCCCATTCCATTAGCCTCGGTAGTAAAGAATGACCTGAATGGCAGATCGAGGTCCCTACCGTCCATTCCGACTCCGTTGTCCGTCACAGTCACACGTACTCCCCTGGCATCCCAACACGACCGCAAGCGAAGCTCTAGCGCCCGATCGTCCACCCGCGCCATCGCCGAAAGGCCATTGCGTAGTAAGTTAAGAATGGCCGTTGCGAGCATCATGCTGTCGCCGGACACACGTGGCGCGGCTTGTGAATAGGTGACGCACAGACGTACATTGTTCCAGATGAGTTCGCTCTCAATCGTCGCCGCGCACGTCGCCATGAGTTCGTTGAGATCAAGTTCCACCAATTCGAGCTCTCCGCTTCCAGACAGCGCGCGAATGCGACGAAGGATCTCACCAGCTCGCAGTGCGTTCTGGACTATTTCATCGATGTTTGCGCGAGCCTCCTCATGGGCGAGTTCGATGCCATCCAACCACTGCTTGCTGGCCTGACCATGCAATGCGATCGCGGCGATCGACTGAGCGAGCTCATGACTGAAAGCGATGATCCAACCATCGCCCCTCGGCTGCTGCGTGCCGCAGTTGTTCGGATGGAGGTGCGTTTGAGAACCGATGCCAATGCCGTGCATGAATTGCCCCCAAATAGCCGTACCGGCACTCCCGGCTGGCTCTGCACTGCCGGGGCCAGGGGGAGGCGATCGCAGCATATGCCAGGCCGGCTGAATGCCGGCCCGGTAGGATTGGAGAGGATGACTTGAAGCGCCGCGCGGTATTGTAGATGGCGGCCGAGTAGCATCAGTCACGCGGCGTTTGAGGTGTGCTCCGAAGTCTTCAACTGGGAGACCAGCCGTAGCAGGGCCTCGGCGCCATCGGTCGAGGAAGCTGGGTTCTGTCCCGTGATCAGTCGCCCATCGGTAATGACGAAACTCTGCCAATTCGGCGCCTTTTCAAAGAGTCCACCGAGGCGCTTGAGCTCATCCTCGACAAGAAATGGGACGACATGGGTGAGTTGAACTTCTTCTTCTTCGCTATTGGCGAAGCCCGTGACGCGTTTACCTCGCACGATCGGCTCGCCCCGGAATGTAACGCGATGAAGCACCGCCGGAGCATGGCAGACGGCGGCCACTGGCTTGCCAGCGTTGTAGAAGGATTCGATCAGTGCAATGGAGACCAGACTGTCTACCAGATCCCACATTGGCCCGTGGCCACCAGAATAGAAGATCGCGTCAAAATCCTCCGAACGCATATTTTCGAGCTTTTGGGTGTTGGCAAAGTCCCTCTGTGCTGCGAGATCCTGCTTGAACCGCGCCATAGCCGGCGTCTGGTTCTCGGGCAGGTCGCTCTTCGGATCAATCGGCGGTTCACCCCCCTTGGGGGAGGCGAGTGTCAAGGCGACGCCGGCATCACGGAACACGTAATACGGGGCGGCCCCTTCCTCGAGCCAGAAGCCGGTCTTGCGGCCGGTATCACCGAGCTTGTCGTGCGACGTCAATACCATCAGAACCCTCATCGTCCTTCTCCAGTGTATGAGGCGGAACCGGCGGCTGTCATTCCGCCACAGGTTCCGAGCAAAAGCAGTTGCACGTTGGTATCGGTGAGACCATCGTATCAATTCGCGAAGGAACGATCGTGATTTAACTTTCACAAGCGAAGAAGCGGGAGGTGGTTGCGATCGCGGTATAATTGCGCCCGGGCGCGAGTTGCGCGAGACGGGTGCACCAAGAAAGGCAGACGACAGGGAAAAGTCGGTTCGGCTTCGACCAGCCGGCCAGCCGTACTCTGCGAGAGTGTGCCAAGTACAGCGGTCGGCATTCTGAGGTCGACGGCCATGGTCAAGGAGATCTGATATGAAGGACGCAGAAATTCGAGCGGCCTTGGATCGCCACTGGGTTGCCTCCGATGCGAACGATCTCGAGGCGGAGCACAAGCTTTATCGGGAGGATTCAGTGCTTGAGTATCCGCAATCCGGCGAGCGCATCCGCGGGCGCCGGAATATCCAGGCCTCCCGCGCCGCCCAGCCGAACCGGAAACGCTTCACAGTACGGCGGATAACCGGCGCTGGTAATCTCTGGGTCACTGAATTTGTCCTCAGCTATGACGGGCGGCCCTCTTACACCGTGAGCATCATGGAGTTCCGCGATGGGAAGGTGGCTCACGAAACTCAGTACTTCAGCGATCCGTTCGAGCCAGGACCCTCACGCGCGGAATGGGTCGAGCGGATGCCCTGAACCGATTGCGTCTGGGGTCGCCTTCGGCCGCTTGCTCGGCCGGAGCAGCCGGTCGATACGGCCACTCTCGCCCACCACCTCATTGGCAAGGTAGGTAGGAGCGCTGGCCAACGGTATCGTCAACGGCCGTATTGTTGAGAGCGGGTGTATGTCGTTGGCGACGCGCCGGGAATGCCTATCGAGGTTTACCAAGCGTAATCGCCGCTCTTTCTCGGGTCCGCCCACTACCGCTTACTCATAGCGCTACGGTGCCGCTCCCGCGATTCGCTGCCTCAGCGAGCGAGGGGTGCAGACCCATGGTCTCCTTGGCCTAATACGAAGGTACCGGCGACACCAATGTACAGTCGCCTCAATAGCTGTCATGGCCGTACATGGAAACGACTAGCTAGGCAATGACGCGCCAAGAGGAGAAACGTCATGTCCTACACTTGGTCATTACCCGTCCGGCGCAGGATTCTCGTCACAAGTAACATCAACGGAAAGGATTCGGTGATCTTGGATGATCGGTATTTTTTGACCATTGACCGGGGAGCCCGACGGTTAAACCGGACCAGCACAAACGAGGAGCACGGGCGGCGAGACATACGTCGCCTGATCCATTCCGATCGATCGTCCGCCGGTCATCCGCAGATGACATCCACTGCCTTTCGCGCAATCTCCCTTAGATCGGCGAGGTTGACGCCTGCTCGGGCACGGATCGCAAGGGTATGTAGCGTAGCGGATGCCAGGACTGCCAGCGCCGCGGGATTGGCGTCGTTCTTCAGTTCACCTCTCTGGTGCGCTATTTGGAGACGGGCTTCGAAGTCAGCATCGAGCCCGCGAAGTCCCTCCGCGAGGACATCCCGGATCTCACGATCCTCGGCGGCCTCGGTTGTGGCGGTGCCGATTGCAAAGCAGCCGCGCGACGAACCGTCTTCAGAGAAGTAGATTGATAATTGCTCGTCATACGCGCGCATTAGGGCCTCGCGCAGTGTTTGGTCGCTGTCTTGGAGCGCCCCTGTCGTCGCTCCAAGAACTAGGCTCCAATATTGTTCGAGCGCCTTCAGATAGAGCGAATGCTTATCGCCGAAAGCCGCGTAGAGGCTCGGCCGGTTCATTCCGGTCGCGGCGCAAATTTCGTCAAGGGATGTTCTGGAGTATCCACTCATCCAGAATTTGTCTCTCGCTCGCTGCAGTGCCGCTTGGGGGTCATACGCGCGTGGCCGCCCTCGACGCGTAGTCTTCGTGTCTCTATTTTGTACCATTTCGCACAAAAACCTTGACGGCGATTTCAGTCGTCCATATTTATGCGACGCAGTACAAAATTCAATGCCTATGAGACCCACCATGCACTCCTCGCCTGCGCCACACGGCTGTTTGACGATTTCCGAAATCGCTGGGGACGCGGAGAATGTGGCGCGGCTCTCACAGATCAGTGTGCAGTCGAGGGAGGGAATAGATGGTCCCGGAGTGGGCCAAGGCGCTTTGATACCGAGTAGGACCCTACGGGAGCGCCTGCGCCGTCCCTTGCTAATCATCCTTCCACTAATTGCGGCTTCTGTCGGTGCGGGATTCTATTTGAGTGAGGAGCCCTATGTGTCGACGGATGATGCCTTTGTCCGGGTTGCAAAGGAAACGATCAACGCGAGGGTCGCTGGCCAAGCAATCGAAATTGCCATCGTGGACAATCAGCGCGTCCGACGAGGCCAACTCCTGTTCCGTATCGATCCGGAGCCGTATCAGATCTCAGTCGATCAGGCGGAGGCGCGGCTGGGCAGCGCGCGTCTCGAGGTTGGCGGGCTTAGGGCGACCTATCGTCGGCAACTGACGGAGCTCCAATCGGCAAAGGATTCCGCGGAATTCGCTGAACGCGAGTTCGGCCGCAAGAAGTCGCTTGTTGCTTCTGATTGGACACCACGCGCTGCCTATGAGAGAGCCGAGACCGACCTGAAGGTCGCCCGACAGCACATCGCATCGATCGAACAGCAGATCGCCAGCACCGTGGTTGCGTTGAATGGCGATCCGAATATCGAGGTAGATCGCCATCCGTCGGTTCGCGCAGCGAGGGCCGAGCTAGATCGGGCCAGGCTCAACCTCTCTTATGCTGCGGTGACGGCGCCCGATGACGGCATCGTGACAAGAGTCGATGACCTTCAAATCGGCGACTTTGTTAGTCCCGGTGCAGCCGTGTTTTCGCTGATGTCTAGCCGACACATCTGGATCGAGGCGAATTTCCGGGAGACGGGCCTGACACATATGCGTCCGGGGCAGGAGGCAGCAATCGACGTTGACGCCTATCCGGACCATACCTTTAGGGCTCACATCGTCAGTATGAGCCCGGGAACCGGATCAGATTTTGCGGTCCTCCCGCCCGAGAACGCGACGGGTAATTGGGTTAAGGTCGTCCAGCGTCTGCCGGTCCGCCTTGAGCTCGATGAGGTCGATCCGAGCCTACCGCTGTTCTCCGGCGTCAGTGCCAACGTGAGGGTGGATACGGGCTATCGGCGCACGTGGCGCCATCCCTTCCAGGCTGTCCTCGCGGTGGAGGCGGCCAAATGAGTGTCCTGATGGAATCGAACGCTGCAGCCGACGGCCGCCGCGCCCTTACAGTTGCGGCACTAGCAGCGACTTATATTCAAGCGGTCAATGTCTCACTGCCAAATGCGGCCTTGCTTCATATCCAAGGTACCCTTTCGATGGCCGACGACGAGGCCGGTTGGGTATTTTCCTCATACCTCGCGGCGAGCATCGTCACCATGCCGTTGGCACATTGGCTCGCGAGCCGCTATGGGCGAAAGGCCGTCTATCAGGTCTCGATCGTCGTTTTCGCTCTTGGCCTTGTGCTTGCCACGCGTGCGGACACGTCGCTGCAGTTCATCGCCGCCCGCTTCGTCCAAGGCGGCGCGAGCGGCATCCTAGCTCCGCTATCCTTGGCGATCCTGCTCGACATAGCGCCGCCTGTGCGACGGGCCGGCATAAGCTTGGTGTGGACAGTGATTTCCGTGCTGGGCATCGTGAGCGGCCCAAGCATCGGCGGCTGGCTCTGTGAGTATCACGATTGGCGCTTGATCTTTTATGTCAGTCTACCGATTGCGGGGCTAATTTCTTTCACAGTGGCGCTCACGCTTCGGGAGAAGCGGGTCGAGCAAACACTGCCCTTCGACTTCTTCGGCCTGGCAGCGTTCTCGCTAGGCTTGATTGGTCTGCAGCTGCTGCTTGACCGTGGTGAACGTATGGAGTGGTTCAACTCAGCCGAAATATGGGCAGAGGCGACTGCTTCGGCACTCGGTTTCTATCTCTATTTCGTGCATGTCCTGACCGCAAAGGTCCATTATCTCGATAAAGCCTTGTTCAAAGATCGAAATTTCATTATTTCTACGATCATGTACTTTGCAGTTGGCCTTGTGCTGCTGCCGACAATGGCATTGACGTCGCCGATGCTTGACGAGCTACTTGGCTACCCGGCTGACACCACAGGCTATATGGCAATTCCGCGCAGCATCGCGCTCGTGGGCGCGCTGATACTGACGGTCCGCATTCCAGCGCGAATCGACAAGCGGCTGCTTGTGGCCGTCGGGCTGGTTCTCGTGATCTACGCGAATTGGCGAATGCTCGGCTATTCACCGGCGATGGACTGGCGGCCCGTCATCGTCGCTGGCGTGTTCCAGGGAGCGGGCTTAGGCATCTTGTTGCCTGCGCTCACGAATACGGCTTTCGCTACGCTCGATCCGGCGTTCCGCGCAGATGGCACAATGCTCTTCAATCTCTCCCGCCTTTACGGCAGCACGATCGGCATCGCGTTGGTCCAGATATTCTTTTACGACACAACCCAGGCGATGCACCTGGCGCTCGCAAAGAACCTTACGCCGTTCCGTGCAGCCGCTCACCCTACCGGGGAGATCACCGGGCCTGCCCTCGCGACACTGAATCATTTGGTTACTCACCAGGCAGCATTTGTCGGGATCATCGACCAGTTCGAGCTAATGATGATCGCGATGCTGATCGTGAGCCCACTCGTGCTGCTTTTGCGCAATCCACGCTTGGCCACGTGACATTCGAGGACCGCGGCAACGACGGCGTTCTCTTCGACTTTGGGGGCCGGGCTATGCGGATGCGCGGGCTCTTCCAATCGACCGCGTGTTCTGAGGCGCGGTCGCCACAGAAATCCGGTCCGCGCTTCATTGGGCCACAGCACCGCCAAAGGAGTATGAAATGACATCCCCCGATATGCTCCGCTATACGCGGATTCCCCTGGCTAATGGATCCGGCTCGATCCCCGCGGTTGGTTTCGGGACGCTGATCCCGGATCTCCTGGCAACAAGGCAAGCTACACAGACTGCATTGGAAGTGGGATTTCGACATCTCGATTGTGCGGAACGCTACCGTAACGAAGGTGCGGTTGGCGATGCGATGCGGGCTGCTTTCGATGCGGGTATAACGCGACGAGAGGATGTCTTTGTTACTACGAAGCTATGGAACACCAATCATCGCCCCGAGCGGGTCAGAGCTGCCTTCGACGCTAGCCTTCGGCGGCTACAGATTGACTATCTGGATTGCTATCTCATCCACACTCCGTTTGCCTTTCGGCCGGGTGATGAGCAGGATCCGAGGGATGAGCGCGGTCAGGTAATCTATGATTCTGGCGTGACTTTAATCGAGACGTGGCAGGCACTCGAGCGACTGGTCGACGACGGTCAGTGCAGGTCAATCGGCTTATCGGATATCACTTTAGAAAAGCTACGCGAGATCGTTGCTTCGGCGCGGATCAAGCCTGCGGTGGTGCAGGTTGAGTCCCATCCTTATCTGCCCGAATGGGAGCTGGTCGATTTCTGTCGCGAGCACGGGATTGTCCTTCAGGCGTTTGCGGCATTGGGGCACAACATGGATCCGAGGGTGGTGGACGACCCCGTGATTACGGCCATCGCAGGGCGGGTCGGCAAGACGCCGGCGCAGGTTGCGCTTGCTTGGGCTATACAACGCGGCACCGCCTTCCTTACCACCTCCACCAGGCTCGGCCATATCCAAGAGAACTTCGATGTCTCCACCCTGCCGCAAGATGCCCTCCAGGAGATTCGTAACGGCATAACCACGAATGTCCGATTCAACGCTGTGGTCGAAACTGGCGTACCCGGCTTCATCCCCCGGGCGACCTGAGCCCCAGCCTTCGATGCCGCCAGCGGATGTAAATGTTTCGCGATTGTGATCGTCGCGACGACATTGCATGTAGTTGGGCATTGGCTTGGAGCGCGCCTCGCGACGCGCAGCCTCAGATTCGGTCAATCGCTTTCCTGGTCTAATCTTCTAAGTGGTGGCTAGCGCCGGATTGTGCGCGGGAGTTTTCTGGCGCAGTCGATCGAACCTTCCGGGGGGGCACGGAACCAATGATGGCTGCCATTGAAGTGGCTCATCTTGAAACCGGCACCCTTGAGGGATAGTCGGCTAAACGCCAGCGGCCGTCGCATCGAGCGACAGCGCGAAGTTGAACACGGCGCCTTGAGGGGTGTTCGGCGCAACCCAGATGCGTCCGCCGTGCGCTTCTATGATGGAGCGGCAGATCGGGAGACCCATGCCCATACCAGTAGTTTTTGTTGTGAAGAGCGGATTGAAGATTCGCTCGATGTTTTGTGGGCTGATGCCGGTTCCTGTGTCAGCGACCGATACCACGACTTCGTTATTGTCGCGGAGCTCTGTCCTCACTGTAAGGACCCGAGTTCCACGGGCGGCTGCCATCGATTCCGCCGCGTTCGAGACCAAATTCAAGAGCACATGTTGTAGCTGGGTTCTGTCGCCGGAAACATCCAACCGATTGGAGTTGAGCTCAATCTTAAGCGCGATCCGCTGCTTTTGCAGTTCGTCGCGAATCAGGACCGTCGTGTCTGCGATCAGGTTGTGGACGTCTAAGGCTGCCCGCATCCTCTGGTCTTTCTTGAAATTCGCGCGGATGCTGTCGATGATATCTGCTGCTCGATATCCATCGGCGGTGATCTGTTTGATGTCATCCTTCGCCTTGTCGAGCTCTGGCGCGGAGCGCTCCAACCTTCGGAGGCTCGCCTCGGCGCGCGTAATCATGGCCGCAAGTGGTTGTTTCACTTCGTGCGCGATCATGGCGGCCACGGCGTCACCGGTGACCAGGCGCGCCTCTCGCTCGCGTTGCTGCGCACGAACCGCCAGCAAGACGTGGGTGTAGAGCGTCGAAATCTGGACGAGGAGAATAATGAGAACCAGGCTATTCGCCGTTAGGTTGGTCATCACGACGGTATACCATCCCACGCTGAAACGGCTCGACGATGGGAAGAAGCTGAGCGGGATTCCGGCGAGGTGGACAAAGGCCACAACAATTAGCCACAGGCCCAGTACGGTGCGTCGCTGCCGCCAGAGAAGCATCATAGCAAGTCCATAAAATGACGCCGTCGGCGCCCCGGCGTAGTAAAACCAGCTTGAACCGAAGCGTATATTGTCGGCCGTGGCCGTAGGCAGTAAAAATTGACCCCAAAGGCACAAGGCGGAGACAGCAAGGACGATTACGATCGTTGCACTTATACTTAGAAAAATGGCCTTGCGCACGCCACTGCGCACGGTGGCATTTTTGGCATCACTGTTCGAGAGCGCAAATGCGCTCATATACGCGGCAAGGCCGCAATGCCTGAGGATGTAGATCCAAGCCGTGCTTTGCAGGCCGCCAACTAAGACTGTGCCTGACTCGAATAGCCCGGGAAACGATAAGGCATACGGAATTAGGACCAGCGCTGCGAATACGTATCCGTTCGCAATAATCAATAGGCCGCGCGTGCGCAGAATTGAAAATTGCGAGAACAGGATGACGGCGGTAACGACGTCTGTCACAAAAATTGTCGTTACGTAGAACGGCACGAAGGCCTCGATCGGGCGCAGTTGCACGGTTGCGAATGGTCGGGCGACACAGAACGCGAGTGCCAACATCGTGGGCACGACGCCCAGCGCGACCAGCTTCTGCGCCCGGCTTGGCGGAGCTCCTGTGAGGACCAGGGCATTGTCGCCTGGTAGAGTGCGCGGACTGTTCGCATACATTGCGTATTCGAAGCCGTTAAAGCTGCGCGAGTTGGTGTTCGGATAGCCAATCCGGTCGCACGCCGCCGGCGCGTGTGAGCACCATAGTCTCCCCTGCTTCGAAAGCTAGCTGCTCGTACGCGGCCAGAGGTCGCCGCGTGGACGCCGGCGTGTATATGTGGGGGCAGTCCCGCGAGAAGGCAGCACTTCCGTCCCTACGGCTTTAGCGCGGCTTCAATGCAAGCTATCAAGGCCCCGGATTCGAAGGGCTTCTTGAGCAGGCAGGTGGCTCCGCTCGCCAAGGCTTGCGCCTCAAGCCCCGGTTCGGCGCGGGCAGTGATCATTATCATTGGTACTTTGGAGTTGCAGCTCAAGAGCAGCCGCTGAAGGTCAAAGCCGTTCATCCCCGGCATGTGAACGTCGGTGATCACGCAGTCGCACGATATGTCAGCGCGCGCAGCAAGGAAGGCCTCAGCCGACGCGAACCCTTGTGCGTCATAATCCATAGAATCAAGCAACGCGACAAGTGCATTGCGAAAAGACACATCGTCATCGACAACTATTAATGAATGAATTCTCGGCACGAGCCGTCCTTATTTTGATGTAACAATTGAATAAAATAGATATACGTAGTCGCGACGCATGCGCGCGGTGAGATGCGGAATTGGCTTTCTAGTCAGTTCAGTGACGAGCGATCAAATCAGCCATTCTGACTAGTTCAGGCAAGGTCCGCGCTTCCATCTTTCTCATGGCGCCGCCTCGATGGACCTTAACCGTGATCTCGCTAATTCCGAGTTCCCAGGCTGCCTGCTTATTGAGCCTTCCTTTTGTTACCAGCGACATGACCTGCTGTTCCCGGCACGAGAGCGTTGCGAACCGCTTTTGCAACTCCGAAAGATTGCCCTCAAGCTCGAGCTCGTGGCGATCGCGATCGATTGCAGCCATGACCGCGCACAGCATGTCTTGGTCATGGAAAGGTTTGGGCAGGAAATCCACGGCTCCGAGCTTCATGGCTGAAACCGACATTGGGATGTCGCCATGCCCTGTCATGACAACAACCGGAAGACGAATGCCAATCTGAGTTAGCTTGACCTGAAATTCGAGACCGTTCATGTCGGGGAGGAGCACGTCAATGACAATGCATCCGGGACGACAAATATAGCCGCTGTTCAGGAAATCCTGAGCTGTTCCATAGGTGCGAGCGCAAAGTTCCACAGAATCAAACAGACTCTCAAGCGCGCCACGCATTGAGGCGTCGTCGTCTACAACATGAACGATCGGCCGTTCGCCGGTCTCTATCGGCATTTGGCATGGCCCTCACATTGATCGGCCACGGTAGCACCGCCGGAGGCCCGCTGCGGCTTATACCAACGTATGCGCCAGCCGCTTCCAACCTGTTTGGCTTTTGGGTGCTACAGGCTTGCGTGGCGCTCGAGGCTAAGCGTCAGGCACTGCTCCTCGAAGGACGCTCGCCCGATTGAAGGTAAGGCCGCGAGGGACTTGGGATGCCAGTGCAGGCTCGTTCTGGTTTTCGTGTTGTCTCCCTAATCTTCGGCGAGCCGCTCCTGGGGCGTGACGCACCCGGGGCGTGACGCACCATTCAGCGAAGCTGGCTCACGCGTCGCCGCTCCCAACAAATCTCGATTTGCCTGACAGATTCAGGGCATCGCCGAGCCGTTGATCGGATTGTAGGGCCAACATTCGATATCTTGATCACGCCAAAGACTCGTCCGGCAAATGCGCGGTTCCTACTTCCATCGCGTGACAACATGAACGCCCGACGTCACACGCGACCAATCGGACGTCGACGGCGTGGCGAGTCCGCGCAGAGAAGGAAGGGCTGCCACTCGAACCCTTCACCAAAGTAAAGGCGGTCTGGCCATAAGGGTCGGAGTGCTTATTGGACCGACTCAAGTCGGATAGGGCGATGCATCAATGGGGCAGGCGGTCCTCGACCCTCGATACGCCTGCCCTCGCGCAAACCTCGTCTTTGTCGCCACCCGGCGCGCCGCCGACCCCCAACGCGGCGACGATCGCGCCGGCCGCGTGAAAGGCGACCGCGCCGGGGAGTGCCATAACGTGGTGGACCTGCGCCAGGCGCGGCGCGTATGGATTGGTCTTGACGAGCTCGAAGAGCGCGGCGGATGTGTCGAAGTTGAATTCCGGGCCGAGCGTGACGACCGTGAACGCTTTCTCAAAACTCGATTCGCGCGTGTGGACTGTGGCGCCATCGCCGCGGAGCACGACCTTCGGGATGCCATCCATGTCAACGACCGTCGCTGTGACCCGATAGCCCTGGAGGCCGCATACACTCACCGCTTCCGTAGCCGCCTCAACGGCGAGGTCCAGGGGGAGCACATACTGATAGGCGCTCGCCCGCTGCGGTTCAGACAGGGCCGGCGGGCCGAACGCCGTGACGCCATAGAGAGCGACCGCTACAATTAACGTCTTCATGCTGTCTCCTATAGCTTGGGGGGCGCCGAGGGGGTCGGCGACTAACGTTGCGGAAGTTCGCCGAGATGGAAGGCAAGTCGGTTCTCGACATCACCGGGCGTTTGGAAGCCTCTGTCGGTAAGGGCCTTGATTCCGTCCTGCGCCGCCGGGCGGCCAAGAGAAGCAACGCACGCCTCCCAGCCGGCTCCAAGTTCCACGTCCGGTGGCAGGCTGGTGTTGACCAGGCGCTTGGTCTGGGCGAGCGCCCACTTGTCGAACTTGGCGATCCGGTTCGCGATCGCGTCAACGTAGTCATCCAGTCGGGCGTCGGGCAGGGCCCGATTGATATAACCGTAGGCTTCGGCCTGATCGGCGCTGATGTCCTCCGAGGTGAGCAGCACCTCCATTGCGCGATTCCGCCCTATGAGTTGCGGCAGTCGGGCCATTGGGCCGCCGCCGGCAACCATGCCCACACCGACTTCCCACTGCGAGATGATGGCCTTTTCCAGGCTGGCGAACGCCATGTCACATGCCAGCGTGATCTCGCTGCCGTTGCCAGTAGCGCGTCCGCGGATCAGGGCGATCGAAGCAACCGGAGCCCGGGTCAGGCGCACGAGGAAATCCGGCCACGGCGGCAAGCCCGTTGGTCCCGGCGGCAATGACAGGATATCCGCGATCCGAGCCTTGAAGTAGGAGTGGTTAAGGAAAAAGCCCTCGACTGCGCTATCAAACACTAGGACGCGCAGTTCGTCGTCGGCTTCGATGGCGTCGATCAGCGTCGTGAATTCACGGACCATCTGCGGCCCCATCACATTGAGCGGTGGGTTTTCGAAGGTGACGCGCCAATATGCGGGCGTGCGCCGAAGCACTCGAAGCTGTGCGGGGGTTACATTGCCGTCCACGGGACCCTCCTGGATCGCTTCACGGAAGAGCCCCTGTTAGATGTTGTTTATCTCTCGGGCGCGATTGGACGAAGGTGTCACCGATACCAAGGTTTCTGTTCTCCACGTCCTGTGCCTTTTGCGGCGTACAGCGTGGTCACAGGTCCGGATTCCGGCGGAGGGGTCTTCTTGCGACGGGTAGTCCACCGTGCTCTCGAGCGACGGCAGGCGGACGGCGCTCCGGGCCACGCGGATGTTGTACCCGCTCGGCCTCAAGCCGCAGGTCCCGCCCGGCTGCCTTGTTCGGGCGCTTGATAGGTTCATCGACCTATCAAGCGCCGTGAGGAGGTCGACACGGGAGAGCGCAGCCTGCGTTGGTCTCGAAAGACCCATATCGAAGTACAGGCTGGAAGGCTCCGCGCACCGCCGCAGGCTTCCAAGGAACTGCCTTGAAGTCCATCACCAAACCGGGCAGGAGGGACTGCACCCTCCAAGCAGCGTCCTGCGCTCGCTGCAAACTGCCCATGTTGACCCTCTCTATCTCAAGACAGAAATGGGGCCAGAAGTGGGGCAGTGATCAAAATCAAAATGACCCACCCGAGCGCCCACGGGGCCACGAAATGCCCCAAGCATCCGCCGCAAGGTCGGGGGCTTTTGGCAGCGGTGCGCTGATGGGGTCACAGGCCCACGCAAACCGTCGTCCCAAGGTACCGAGCATCAGATGTGGTACATCAGGTCGGGATCACGGACGCGGCCGTACATGATCATCTCGTCCAGCGTCATCCGGTCGAGGATATCGGAGGCGGCGTCGCGGACCTTGGTCATGGTGATGCGCACCGCGCAGGCTTCGAGATCGGGGCAGTCTTCGCAGGGAAGATAGGCGCTCTTGCTTGCACAATTGATCGGCGCCAGCGGCCCGTCCAGCGCTCGGATGATATGGCCGACGTGGATGTCCTTGGGCCGCCCGGCCAGACGGTAGCCGCCGCCGGGCCCCTTCTTCGATCGCACCATGCCGGCATTCTTCAGTTCCAGAAGTATGGTGTCGAGGAACTTCTTGGGAATGCGGTTGGCGAGCGCGATTTCCGCGCCGCCGCCTATTCCGCCGGCGCCATCGCGCTGCACGCAGCCGGTTCGCTGCAGTGCACCTTCGATGCCCGCTTCGCCGGGGACGACGCGGCGGAGGAGGCAGCGAACGCCATCGCCGAGCTGGAGACCGCACAGGCCCAGAGCGTGGTGACGAGACTCGTGCTCGACGCCTCGACCCTCCTGTTCGACGCGCTCGGCGCCTCGGCGACGCGCAAGCCGCTTGGCCTCGACCGTCACTGGCGCAACGCCCGCACGCTCTCCTCGCACAATCCGCGCATCTACAAGGACCGGATCATCGGCGACTTCGCGGTCAACGGCACGCTGCCGCCCTACCAGTGGCGCATCGGCCAGGCGCCCGAGACGGTACGGCGGGCCGCCAAATAGATGTCTGCGCCTCTCCTCGACGGGGGTTTTAGACCCCCGTCAACATGAGAAGACTGCCCAGCGCGAGGAGCGCCAGGCCAGGCCAGTTTCGCGACAGCCCAAAGACGCTGATGCCGCGCTCCGGCGGTTCGAGGGTATCACTTGCTGCCGCCGAACGGCGCGAACGGCTCAGAGGGCCGTTCAAGATTGCCGCGACGCCCAAATAGAGGACGCCAGCAAGAATGAAGAGCGCACCAGACAGGATGACGAGCATCGGACCCTCGACGGTAGGAGCCCCTCTTCGTATGCCGTCTACTGCGTGCTGGCGCCAAAGTTCCGCCTGGCTCGCGGTGCCCCCACGGTTTCGGCTCTGACAGGCGCCGGAAATTGGGGGCTGATCGTTTGTGCGCTGGCCTCGAAGCTGGCGCAGCGAGGCCAGCCTGCGCCATTCTCGTTGGATGGCGGGGCTTTTGCCCGGCGGGGATATGGCGGCGCCTCCGGGGGTCGGCTAACCGGAGGACGCCGCCAGCTCAAGACAACTCCCGTCGCCTTGGCCCAATGAAATTGAAACATTCGCGCGAGCGATGCTGTGACCGCCATCACAGTTTGAGCGCTTTGTGGCGCCGCCCCTTGGCTTGCTGCAATGACAAACTTTGCGGAGACCGAACGCGGCCGGCAGGAACGGCGTTCCGTATCCAGTCAGGCAAGAATTTTGCCCGACAACCGTGAGGCGCTGGCACTCGGGAGGAGGCGAAGATGAAAAGCGCGATAGTCGCAGCTGTGCTGCTGATGGGCGCGGGAGCGCAAGCCGACATCCCAGAACTGAATGCCTCTTGTCCCGGGAATATCGACGTACGCACGGAGGAGGGCGGCCCGATCTATATCAACGGAAAGGAGGCTGATCTGAAGAAGGTCAGTGACCACCATTACGAGGCCCAGAGTGCGGGCGTAATCGTATCGGTGACCATCAATGCCGATGGGTCCCCTTCAATCTCGTATAAGGGCCTTGGCGCAGCCAACGCGGTCTGCGTCATTTCCGGTGGAACGCGCGCCTGAATCGGCCCGAGGCCGGCCGTCATGCCTCCTGGCGGGAACCAACGAGCCCAGGCATGCGCCGCCGATTGAGAATGATGGACATGCAAGCTCCCGAGCTTGGGCAAAGGGTGGAACGGTTCATGGCAGGTATTATGGTAGGATTGGGTTTTTCCACAAGCCGCTAGCCGCCAGTTTCCGGCGGATGGCGAGGGCGCCGGACCAGCCTCGTCACGCAACCTTTGCGATGGACGGGTAGGCCCACATTATCGGCGCCGCCCCTCGACGATACGCTATATTTTAAGCGAATTCGGGAGATCCGCGCGGTGGCGTGCTCAAATTGGGCGCGATATTCGTGGCGACCGGCGCCGCCGATCCAGCTTACACTTTGTCCGCGGCGGCGACTGCTCGCGCAGGAGTAGGCAATATATAAGCAAAAACGAATAAGCCAGAAATATTATCCATTTGTTCCGATGCCTGCGCGGGCCATAATAGCCTTTAGACACACGCACGATGTGTATCAGGCAAAAATGAGGGGAACCAATGGCTATTGTTCTGGGAGCTGCGTCGATTACATGCGCTTTACGCAGCGATTCCGTAGCATTTGCAGTTGAGGCGAAGACGTATTTTCTCGCGCCATTGCAAAGCTGGACGTTGTCATAATTTCTCCGTCCGATTGATCGCGCGGCAAGTCGTATCAGCACGACTTGCCGGATGATGCAGTCGTCCTTCCAATCCATGAGCGGAGAAGTCGATGTACGCGCTTTCAGCGTCCGGTAGAATTGAAGTTACCAAATTCGGTCGAAGCTTGCGCCGGTTCGCGCTGCCACTGGTTGCATCCCTTGCCGTTGTGACCGGCGCCGCCGGCAATGCGCAGGCGGATGACGCGTGCGCATTCTTCAAGAACAAGACTGTCGAACTCATCGTCCCGTTCTCCCCCGGCGGCGGTTTCGACGTCTATGGGCGCATGGTCGCGAAGTTCATGGGCGGCGAGCTTGGCGCGGCGAACATGATCGTGCGCAACCAGCCCGGCGCCGGCGGACTGCTGGGCACCAACCAGACCTGGAAGGCAAAGCCGGATGGCCTCAGGATCCAGCTGATGTCCGCCAGCGGCATGGTAACCTCCGAGCTTGGCGGCGCCGATGGCGTCGAGTTCAAGAGCGGCGAATTCTCCTGGATCGGCCGGGTCTCCGGTGAGCCGGACGTGATCGCGACCTCGCCCGGCAGCCCGGTGAAGACCGTCGAAGACCTCAAGAAGCTGGGGACTGAGCGCAAGGTCCGCATCGGTTCCTCTGGCGTCGGTGACATCGACTACATCGAAGCCTCGCTGCTGACCAAGGTCCTCGAACTGAATGCCGACGTCATCACCGGCTTCAGCGGCGCGCCCGAGGTCTATGCCTCGCTGGGCCGCGGCGAGCTGGACCTGTTCTCGTCCTCGCTCAGCGCCGCGCAGGTGGCCGAGAAGGCCGGCACCGCACGCATCCTGTGGGCCTATGGCACCGGCGACATACCGGGCGAGATGAACGTGAAATCGCTGTCCGACGTCGTCGATGCCAAGCACGCACCCATGGTGAAGGCGCAATCCGACGTCGTCGCCGCCGGCCGGTCGCTGGCGGGTCCGCCCAAGATACCGGAAGATCGCCTGAAGTGCCTGCGCGACGCCTTCGATCGGACCATGGCAAGCGCGCCGCTGCTCGAGGAGTCCAAGAAGCTGAACCGTCCGGTGGCTCCGCTCAGCGGCCAGCAGATCGCCGGCCTGATCCGCGGCGTCACCGAAGGGGCTCCGAAGGACTATCTTGAGCTGCTTCGCAAGTCGTATGGCAAGTAACTGCGGCACGTAACTGCAGCACGTAACCGCGGCGCGTAAGGCGACGTCCGTTCAGGCGTTTTCCCGGCAATCGGCTGCTTCATCGGGCGGGCATATCCC
The DNA here is from genome assembly GCF_012971745.1 of Starkeya sp. ORNL1. Classification (NCBI taxonomy): domain Bacteria; kingdom Pseudomonadati; phylum Pseudomonadota; class Alphaproteobacteria; order Hyphomicrobiales; family Xanthobacteraceae; genus Starkeya; species Starkeya sp. ORNL1. The sequence goes on along the minus strand of NZ_CP048834.1, from coordinate 3,069,840 downwards.
TGCCGGCTCGGTGAGCATCCGCTCTACCATATGCGGATAGGACTAACTCATGCTCGATGCAGCGCTTTCCGGCCTGCTCCAGGTTCTCAGCCCGGGCTCGATGGGGTTGATGCTGATAGGCATCTTCATCGGCTTCATTGTCGGCATCCTGCCGGGGATCGGCGGGCCGGTCGCCATGGCCCTCATGCTCCCCTTCACCTTCGGCATGGAGCCGATCCATGTGTTCTCCTTCCTGCTCGGCATGAAGGTCGTCACCTCGACGACAGGTGACATCACCTCGGTGCTGTTCGGCATTCCAGGCGAGGCGACATCAGCCGCGGTGGTGCTCGACGGCCATCCGATGGCGAGAAAGGGCCAGGCCGGACGCGCTCTCGGCGCGGTGCTGATGAGTTCGCTGCTCGGTGCCGTGATCGGTGCCGCGTTCCTGGCGCTCTCCATCCCGATCATCCGGCCGATGGTCATGGCCTTCGGGCCGCCCGAATTCTTCATGCTGACCCTGGTGGGCATGGTGTTCATCGCCTCGCTGTCGCGCGGGCAGATGCTCAAGGGCATGATCATGGGCACGTTCGGCCTGTTGATCGCCCTGGTCGGCATCGATCCCCAGGCCGGCGTGCCGCGCTATGTGTTCGGCCAGCTCGATCTGTGGGAAGGGCTCGGCATCATCCCGATCGTCATCGGGTTGTTCGGCGGTCCGGAAATCCTTCAGCTGATGCTGAGCAAGGAGAGCATCGCCGGCAAGGCCGCCAGCCGGCAGATCGTCGGGGTCGGCGAGGGCGTTCTCGACACCTTCCGCTATTGGAAGACCGTCGCCGTCGCCGGCCTGATCGGCTCTGGCATCGGCGTCATCCCCGGCGTCGGCGGGTCGGTCTCGCAGTTCATCGCCTATGGCCATGCCAAGCAGACCTCCAAGACCCCCGAGCAGTTCGGCAAGGGCAGCATCGAAGGGCTGCTCGCCGCAGCGGGCAACAACAACGCCAAGGACGGCAGTTCGCTGGTGCCGATGATCGCCGTCGGCCTTCCCGGCAGCGTGTCCACCGCCATTCTGCTCAATGCGTTCCTCATCACCGGGCTCAATCCGGGACCGGAGATGCTGACGACGCATCTCGACGTGACCTTCTCGATGGTCTGGATCACCATCATCGCCAACATCATCGTGGTGATCGCGGCGCTGCCTTTGCTCAAGCCGCTGGCGCGCCTGACCTTCACCGAAGGCCCTATCCTGGTTCCGTTCCTGCTCATCGTCGTCGTGCTCGGCGCCTATTCCGAGAACAACAGCATGTTCGATGTGTGGATCATGCTCGGGGCCGCAATCCTCGGCGTGGTCTGCCTCAGATGGAACTGGCCGCGCGTGCCGTTCCTGCTCGGCGCCGTGCTGGGCGATCTCTGTGAGCGCTATCTGTTCCTGTCGACCTCGCTCTATGGCTGGAGCTGGATACAGCGCCCGCTCGTCATGCTGCTTGCCGCGGCGGTGGCGGTGATCCTGTTCAAGACCGGGTGGGCCACCCTGAAGAGTTCGCGCCGGCCCAAGGACCAGCTCAAGGAAGTGCAGTCATGACCAGCTCACGCGTGCACGCAACCTCTCGCAAGGCCATCGACTATGGCGATTGGGTCATCACCCTGGTCCTGCTGGTGCTCATGGTCAGCGCCTATGTGCTGACCCTGGGCTGGCCAAGCGGCACCGCGTTCTTTCCGCGGCTGCTGAGCGCGACCAGCACCATCTTCATCCTGCTCAAGCTGGCCTCGCTGGTGTGGAACCTGTTTGCTGCGGCCCCGATGGTGGTCGCCAGCCCGGCACCCCCGGTCGTGGCGCAGAGCCTCGCCGCCGATGGTGCTGCCAAGGCGGATGGCGAAATCACCCTCGTCGCCGATGTCGACGAGGACCAGGGCAATGAGGATGAGTTCCACAAGATCTTCGCCCGTGCCGACGGGCGCATGTGGGCCGAATCCATCGGCTGGATCGTGCTGTTCTTTGTCGGGCTGTATCTGTTCGGGCTGCTCGTCACCTTGCCGATCTTCACGGTGCTGTATCTGCGCTTCGTGGCCAAGTCGTCGTGGCTGGTGTGCTTCCTCTATGTGCTGGGCACCGCAGGGGTGATCTTCCTACTGTTCGATCAGGTCCTGCATTTGCCGCTGCCGCCCGGCATCTTCCCGCTGTTCGGCGAGTGATCGAGCTTGAACCGCCGGAGCATGTTCCCGTCGCAAGAGTCTCTCGACTGACGCGGAACATGCTCCGGCATCTCCTGGATTCAAAAGAGGAGGGCCACGCGAAGCCCATTGCTCCGGACACATTGTGAAATATCGAGAGAATACATCTAGTTATATTTTGATTTATCGTTCCCGCCTTTCTTGCTCGCTTTCTTTAGGAACACGAAAACTGACGCCCTCTTGGTTCAATTGCGGACCGAGCGTGCGCCGTATGTTTCTAATGATATTCGGAGTGAAGGCAGAATGACTATCAAACCTCGCATTGGTTTCATCGGTGCGGGCCGGATGGGGCGTCCCATGTCCGGCCATATCGTTGCCGCGGGCTTCGAACTCACCGCATATGACCCGGTCCCCGAGGCGGTCGCGGCCGTCGAGACGCTTGGCGGCAAGGGGGCGGCGTCGGCCAGCGCTGTCGCCGCCGCGTCGGACATCATCTTCGTCATGCCGGGCTTCTATGACGAGGTCGAAGCCGCGATCTGTGGTCCCCAAGGGATCCTTGCCGGTGCCGCGAAGGGCGCCATTGTCGTGGTCGCCAGCACCATCACGCCTGCACAGGCCAAGGATCTGGCGGCCCGCTGCGCGGAGCGCGGCGTCCGTTTCGTCGATGCGCCGGTGTGCCAGGGCGAGCGCGGCGCGCAGGAGGCCTATCTCGTATGGCTGGTCGGCGGTGCCGACGACGTGGTCGAGGAGGTCCGTCCGGTCATGGAGCCGTGCGGCAAGGAGATCTTCCACCTCGGCGAGGTCGGCGCCGGCATGGTCGGCAAGGCCATGAACAACATGCTGCTGTGGGCGGCGCTGGTCGCCGACCATGAGGCGCTCGCCATTGCCGAGAGCCACGGCGTGCCGAAGGAAAAGCTGATCCCGGCGCTGCTGCGCTCCAGCGGCACCAACTGGCCGCTCGAGCACTGGAAGGACATGCACCGGATCCCGTGGGCTCACAAGGACATGCAGATCGTGCTGGAGATGGGCGACCAGGCCCGGCTGACGCTGCCGATCGCCGGCCTGCTGCGCGAGCAGGTGAAGCCGATCATGCGCAAGGCCGGCATCTCCGAGGATCTCATTCGATGAGCGAGGCGAAATACGGTTCCGACCTGATGGTCGACGTCATCCGCTCCTTCGGCATCCCCTATATCAGCCTGAACCCCGGCGCCTCCTTCCGCGGCCTGCACGACTCGCTGGTCAATTGGGAAGGCGGCGGCCCTGAGCTGATCTGCTGCCAGCATGAGAAGGTCGCCATCGGCGTCGCCCATGGCTACGCCAAGGCGACGGGCCGGCCGATGGCGGTGGCCCTGCACGATCTCGTGGGGCTGCTCCAGGCGACCATGGGCATCTATTACGCCTTCCATGATCGCGTGCCGATGCTGGTGCTCGGCGGTTCCGGTCCTGCCGATACCGCACGCCGGCGCCCGGCGATCGACTGGTTCCACAGCGCCAACGTCCAGGGCAACGCGGTACGCGACTATGTGAAATGGGATGACGAGCCGCGCTCGCTGGCCGCGACCCCGGAATCGCTCATCCGCGGCTGGAACATCGCGCAGTCCGGTCCTGCCGGCCCGGTCTACATCTCGCTCGACGCGGACCTGCAGGAGCAGGCGCTGACCGAGCCGATCGCGCTGCTGGATCCCGCGCATTTCAGCCTGCCGGCGCCGCAGGGTGCCGATCCCGCGGCACTGGCGAAGCTGGCGGCGGCGCTGATGGCGGCCGAGCGTCCATTGATCGTGGCCGGTTTCGCCGGCCGCGATCCCAATGCCTTCACGCTGATCCCCGAACTCGCCGAAATCACTGCCTCGGGGGTGATCGACACCGGCGCGCGCCTCAACATGCCCAACCGGCATCCCTTGAACCTGACGGGCACGGACATCGTCAAGGAAGCCGATCTGGTGCTGTTCCTCGACTGCAAGGACGGCGAGGCGGCCGTCACCTCGGTCGATTCGGCGACGCGGGTGGTGACCTCGCACATCCCCGAGGGCGCCCGCTCGATGTCGCTCGGCTTCAGCTATTCGGGCATCCGTGGCTGGTCGCACGATTATGGCCGGCTGCTGCCGCTGGAGCTCGACGTCGCCGCCGACACCGTCTCGGCGCTGCCGCAACTGGTGGAACTGTGTCGCGCACTCAGGGCGCAGTCCGACGCTGCCAGTGAACAGCGTCGCGCCGCGCGTCGCGAGGCTCTGGCTGCCAGGCACGACAAGCGCTGGGCGTCCTGGCAGGCGCAGGCCGACGCGGTGGCGGATGAGACGCCGCTATCCACGGCGCGGCTCGCCAGGGAGGTCTGGGAGGTCGTGCGCAATTACGATTGGGTGCTCACCGCCGGCACCTCGCGGGGGTGGGCCCGGAAGATCTGGGATTTCGACAAGCCCTATCGCCATCCCGGCGACAGCCTCGGCACCGCCACCCAGATCGGCATCTCGCTCGGCGTGGCGCTCGCCTATAAGGGCACCGGCCGGCTGGTGGTGGATCTGCAGCCCGATGGCGACCTGATGTTCGATCTCGGCACGCTGTGGGTGGCGGCTTACTACAAGATCCCGATGCTCGTCGTCATGGTCAATAACCGGGCCTATTACAATGACTGGGCGCATCAGGAGCACATGGCGCATCAGCGCGCCCGTCCGGTGGAGAACGCCTATATCGGCATGGAGATCGACGGCCCGGCGCCGGATTTCGCCAGCATCGCCCGGGCGCAGGGCTGGTGGGCCGAGGGTCCGATCGACAAGCCCGAAGCGGTGAGGGCGGCCTTGGCGCGCGCCGCCGAGATCGTGGCGACGACAGGCCAGCCGGCATTGGTGGACATCATCACCCAGCACGACTGAGCAGCGTCTGTCCGGCGCTTTGCGCACGGGGCTATTCGCAGAACTGTTCGCGGGGCGACGCCGGATCCGGCGTCGCCCCGCGCGTGTGTGGAGTAGTCGACGTCATCCTGAGGTGCGAGCGCAGCGAGCCTCGAAGGATGGTCAAGAAGAGGGCCGTCATCGGGGACGGGCATCCTTCGAGGCCGCCGTGCGGCACCTCAGGATGACGTTCATCTCCAGGGGACAGCGGAGCCGCGACCACGCATATCCACATGCTCCCAGCGCTTTCGCGTTCTTTGACACCCTTCTTGGATTCGTTTCATGGTAGGTCGTTGCGCGGTAATCAGGGTGAAGGCCTAGGACGGAATGGGCGCACGAATTTCGCTTCGGCATCTGCGGTGCTTCGTGGCCGTGGCCGAAACCGGATCGTTCACATTGGCGGCGCACCGGCTGTTCCAGACGCAGTCCTCGCTCACGGCGACCATCAAGCAGCTGGAGGAATCCGCCGGGCTGAAGCTGTTCGACCGGACCACGCGCCGCGTCGAGCTGACCAAGGACGCGGTCTGGTTCAAGGTCGTGGCCGAGCGGGTGCTGCGCGACTTCGACAATGCGATCACGGATCTGCAGGCGGTCTCGAAAAGCCAGCGCGGCCATATCAGGATCGCCGTCGCGCCGTCGATGATGACCCATGTGCTGGCGCCGACCTTGCGGGCCTTCCGGCGGCAGTATCCGCACGTCACCATATCGGTCTATGACCAGGGCTCGGACAAGATCGAGCGTTCCGTGCTGGATGGCGAAAAGGACTTCGGCCTTTCCAGCCGGCTGAACAATTTCCCCGATCTCGACTACATGCCGGTCATGACCGACCCGTTCGGCGTCATCTTTCCGCCCGACCACCCGCTGGCCGAGCGCAAAGGCAAGCTGACCTGGAGCGACCTCCAGCCCTACGAATATATCGGGCTGACCGAGGATACCGGGATCGGTGCCATGCTGGCCTCCCACCCGGGGCTCGGGCTGACGGAGCGGACCGAATCCTACGATCACGCATCGAGCACGACGTCGCTTTATGCGCTGCTGCAATTGGGCGGCAAGATCTCGGTGCTGCCATCGCTCGCCGCACGCACCGGGCCGCTGGCCGAGTTCGAATTCCGCGAACTGCACGATCCCTCGGTCACGCGGGAGATCTGCCTGATCACCCGGCATCTGCGCTCGCATTCGCCGAGCACGCAGCGGATCCTCGAAATACTGATGGCAACCATCAAGTCCGCCGACCAGATGTACGGCGCCAAGGTTTTCTGATCGCGCACGTACGTCATCCTGAGGTGCTCGCGAAGCGAGCCTCGAAGGATGCTGAAGCAGGAGATGCTCTGGGACGGCATCCTTCGAGGCCCGGCGTTGCCGGGCACCTCAGGATGACGTGGCTGCAGTCCTTACGCCCGCGCCCAGAGCCGCCGCAGGCTTTGCCAGAGCACGCTGAAGATCAGCGAGAAGCCGCCGATCGGCTTGACCGCGGCCGGTGCCGGTTGCACGGGAGCCGCGGCCATGGGCTTGCCATCCCCGGAGACCGGCGCTGAGCTCGCCTCGATCAGCGCCCGCAGATTGGCGGCGAACTGATTGACGATCTGGGTCGCCACCCCCTGGATGACGCCGGCGCCGCGGCCATATTGCGCCACCAGTCCCGACAGCGTCACATCGGTGGAGATATCGGCCTTTGAGCCGGCCCCGCTCGGCGAGAGCTGGAAGGTCACGAGTGCGCTCGCACCGCCGCGCCCCTTCAGGTCCGAACCCTGGGCCTTCACCAGCGCGCGCTTGGCCTGGTCGTCGCGCTCCACGAAATGCGCGACCCCGCTGAACGACAGCGCCACCGGACCGAGCCGGACCGAGACCTTGCCGTCATAGCCGCCATCCGCCGTCTGGCCGGTCAGCTCGGCGCCGGGCATGCAGGGGGCGATGCGGGGAATGTCCATCAGGACCTTCCAGGCCGCATCCGGGGCCAGCGGGATCTCGAAGCTGTTCTTGATTTCCATGATCCATCTCCCCTCAGGTGCGGAACTTGCCGCGCTTGCGGCCCTGCGACACCGGCAGGAACAATTCATCGAGCGGGATGTGGCGGCTGATCAGTCCCTGATCATGCGAATACCCCACCAGCGTGTCGAAGTTCCGGCTGTTCGCATCGCTCAGGCCGTATTCCCACGGGTCCGGCCCGAGCAGCTTCTCCTGCTCGTCCCAGGCTTCCTGATACCAGGCGAGCGGCACCAGGCGCGGATTGCGCATGCGCTTCATCGCGATGTTCTTCGCTTCGTCGAACGCCTGGTAGAGATTGGGAACCACCCAGGGGTGGGTTTCGACCAGCTCCTGCTTCAGGCCGAGCACGTGCATGATCGGGAAGATGCCGGTCCTGGCGAAATAGGCTTCTTCCTCTGCCTTGTAGTTCGGGAACAGGCGCCCGACGCGCGGATCGTTCTGGACGATCGGGTCGATGATGTCGGGATGCAGCACCGCATCGAGTTCGCCCTCGGCCAGCATGGCCTCGACCGACTTGTCGTCGGGCAGACGGGTCAGCTTCAGGCCGGGCGGCGGCGTGAAGCTGATGTCCTCGTCGAGCTCGGCGAACCATTCGATCGACTGATGCGGGACACCGTATTCGCGCTCGAGAATGCCGCGCAGCCAGAGCGTCGCGGTGACCAGATAGAACTTCACGCCGACCTTCTTGCCGATCAGGTCGGTCGGCTTGGTGATGTTCTTAGAGGTGTTGGTGAAGATGAAGCCGTGGCGGAAGCGCCGATGCGGGAACACCGGCAGCGCGCGGAACGGCATGTCGCGATCGCGCGCGGCGATGTAGGAGGAAGCCGAGCATTCGGCGATGTCGTACTCGTTGCCGCGGAAGAAACGCCAATGGCGCGTGGCGGAATCGGCCTTGGTCAGGATGTTCAGCTCGATGCCGTCCGGCTGGACGATGCCTTCCTTCAGCGGCCGGATGATCTCGTAGTCGCCGCAGGCGAGGGTGAGTTCGAGTTTCTTCGGCATCTTGGCAATCCTCGCTTCATGCAGGCGATCCGGCGCGCGACCGGCGCGCGGCTTCGATCAGGTTGAACAATGTCTCGGGAGGGATGGGGGTCTGGGAAATGCGGATGCCGAACGGCGAGAGCGCATTCTCCACTGCGGAGATCACCGCGGCGGCGGCCGGAATGGTGCCGGTCTCGCCGACACCCTTGGCGCCGATCGGATTCTTCGGCGAGGGGGTCTCGCGATAGATGGTCTCGAGCGTCGGCAGCTCGGTGGCGGTGACCAGCAGATATTCCTGGAAGGTCGTCGTCACCGGCTGGGCGGCGGCGTCATAGCCCATGAGCTCGTAGAGCGCGTTGCCGATGCCATGGACGATGCCGCCATGGATCTGGCCCTCGACGATCATGGGATTGATCATGCGGCCGGAATCGTTCAGCGCCACGTAGCGGGTCAGCACCACGTGGCCGAGTTCCGGCTCGACCTCGACCTCGACCACATGGCAGGCATTGGCATAGGCGAGCGCATCGGTCTTCCACTGCACGCTGGCCTCCAGCCCAGGCTCCAGCTGGGCCGGAAACGCATAGCCGGGCGCGCCGCGCAGCATCTGCGCGAGTTCGGCGAGGCTGATGCTGCGATTGCCGCCCTTGACGCTGACCCGGCCATCGCCGAGCTCGAGCTGGTCCTCGCTCACCTCCAGCAGCACGCTCGCCGCCTTGATGGCCTTACCGGCAACCGCCTTCGAGGCGAGGTGGACGGATGAGCCCGCGGTGACGAGCTGGCGGCTGGCGAAGCCGCCGAGCCCGAACGGCGTTGTGGAGGTGTCGCCGGCGATCACCGTCACGTCTTCCGGCGGTATCGCCAGCTCGTCCGCGCAGATCTGCGCCAGCGCGGTGGCGAGACCCTGTCCCATCGCCGCGGCGCCGGTGAAGACGCTGACCTTGCCGTTCTGGCCGACGCGCACCACCCCGCTCTCGAACGGCCCGCGGCCGGTGCCCTTCACCGCATTGGCGAGGCCGATGCCGATATAGCGGCCCGCCGCGAGCGCACGCCGCTGGCGTTCGGGAAAATCATCCCAGCCGGCGGCGGCCAGCGTCTCGGCCTGGGAGGCGAGATAGTCGCCGCTGTCATAGACCATGGCGGCGCCGGAGCGGGCCTTGAGCTTCTTGGTGTAGGGCATCTTCTCCGGCGGGATCAGGTTCCGCCGGCGGACCTCTGCCCGGTCCAGCCCCAGCTTGACCGCGATCAGGTCCATCGTCCGCTCCATGGCGAACACCGCCTGCGGATAGCCGGCGCCGCGCACCGAGGAGACCGGGACCTTGTTGGTGTGAACGACATGCACGTCCATGCTGTAGGCGGGCAGCATGTAGGGTCCGCTCATCGAGGTCGCGGAGTTGTAGGGCAGGTTGACGGGTTTGGGCGCATAGGCGCCCTGGTCGTGCACCATGCGCCCGCGCACCCCGAGCAGGTGGCCCTCAGCGTCGGCGGCGACCTCTACCGACCAATACTGGTCGCGCTCCTGGATCGAGGAGATGAAGGTCTCGCGCCGGTCCTCCACCCATTTCAGCGTGCGCTTGAGCAGCAGCGTCGCGGCGGGGATCGCGGCCTCTTCCGGATAGAGGCAGTATTTCGGGCCGAACCCGCCGCCCACATCCGGGGTGATGACGCGCAGCGCGTTCTGGTCGATGCCCAGCATGGCGGCGAGCATGTAGTAGACATCGTGCGGCATCTGCGTCGACGACCAGACGCACAGCCCGTTGTCCGGCCTGATCTCGGCGAGAACGCCGCGCCCTTCCATCGAATGACCGCAGCCGCGATGCTGCCAGAGATCGTCGGAGAAGACGTGGGCGGCCTTGGCGAAGGCCTCCTCGACCTCGCCATAGCCGACATTGAACGAGTTGAGCAAGTTGCTCTTCAGCTCGGTGCGCACCACCGGCGATCCGGGCTCCATCGCCTCGCGGGCATCGCAGACCACCGGGAGCGGCGTCAGCTCAAGCTGCACCAGAGCCGCTGCGTCCTCGGCGAGATAGCGCGATTTGGCGACCACCAGCACGATCGGCTCGCCGACATAGGCGACTTCCTTGTTCGACAGCACGAAGGGGGTGCTGCTGTTCTCGCCCTTGATCGGGCTCGCCCCCAGCGGCATACGCCCCGAGGCCAGCATCGGCAGCAGGTCGGCAAGGGTCAGCACGGCATGGACGCCGTCCAGCGCACGGGCGGCCCCGACATCGATCCGTTCGATGCGGGCATGGGCGAGCGGGCTGCGCACGAAGGCGCAATGCAGGATGTCCGGCAGCACGATGTCGTCGAGAAAGCGACCCCGCCCGGTGAGCAGCGCCGGGTCTTCCAGCCGCGGCACCGAGCGGCCGACCGCAGCGTGCGTGACCACATTGGCGTCCGTGGGCGTGCTGGTCCCGGTCATGGCGCTTCGCCCTCGATCGTGCACGATCCGGAGGCGCGCAGCGCCGCGTTGACGATGCTCTGATAGCCGGTGCAGCGGCAGATATTGCCGGAGATCGCCTCGCGCACTTCCCCTTCCGTGGGAGAGGGGGTCTCGCGCAGCAATTCGACCAGCGTCATCAGCATCCCCGGCGTACAGAAGCCGCATTGCAGGCCATGGGTGTCGCGAAACGCCTGCTGGAGCGGATGCAGGGTGCCGTCCGGCCGGGCGAGCCCTTCGACGGTCTCCACGATCGCCCCGTCGGCCTGCACGGCGAGCATCAGGCAGCCGCGGGCGCTGACCCCGTCGACCAGTATGGTGCAGGCACCGCACACGCCATGCTCGCAGCCGAGATGCGTGCCGGTCAGTCCGAGCGAGTGGCGCAGGAAGTCCGCCAGCGTGGTCCGGGATTCCGCCGTGCCGCGATAGGGGCGGCCATTCACCAGGAGTTCGATCTCGTACATTATCAACGCGTCGCCCGGTCCGATGCGCGAGCCAGAGCAATGCTCAAGCTCTTGCGGAGCATTGCTCGAGCGACGCTCAAGCGGTACTCCGCGCTGCCATGGAAATCGCCGAGCGCCTCGAGTTCCGAGCAGCTCTCAAGCGCGAGATTGATCGCCTCCGCACCGCCATCGGTGCCGATCAGCGACGCCTCGCCGGCGGCATGGCGCTGCGGCACCGAGCCGATGCCGCCGATGGCGATGGCGGCGCGCCCGATGATGCCGGTGGCGTTGCGCTCCACCAGCACCGCGGCGGAGGCGACCGCGAAATCGCCGTGGCGGCGGGCGAATTCCTGGAAGGCATGGCCGTGCGTCGCGCTCCACGGCGCGAACTCGATCGCGGTGACGATTTCGTCGGCCGCGATCCCCGGCATCATGAAGCCGGTGATGAACTCGCCGACCGGGATGCGGCGGGGGCCGTGCGGTCCGGTGGCCTCGATCTCGGCATCGAGCAGCAGCGCCAGCGTCGGCAGTTCGGAGGCGGGATCGAGATGGCAGAGGCTGCCGCCGATCGTGCCCCGGTTTCGCGTCTGGCGGTGGCCGACCAGCTTGAGCGCCTCCCGGAAGATCGGCGTCACCTCGAACAGGGCGTCGTCGATCTCGATGCGCCGCTGCCGGGTCATCGCGCCGATCCGGACCCTATCGGGGCGGATCTCGATGCCGGCAATGTCGAACAGGTTGTTGATGTCGACCAGCGCATCGGGAAACACGTAGCGCAGGTTCAGCATGGCCATCAGCGACTGGCCGCCGGCGAGCACCTTCGCATTCTCCGTCCGCGCCAGGATGGCTATCGCCTCCTGGAGCGTGTCGGGACGGAAATAGGTGAAAGGCGGCGGCTTCATAGGCTTGCTTCGGCTGGTCGTTGAAGGCCGCCGCTGCGGCTTTCGCACGCGATTGACGGTCATTATGGCACAGACGGGCAGATTGTTAGGGGCGCCGTCCCATCGCCGCAAATAACTAATTCCGTTCGATTATTGCGTTCTAAAAATATGTTGAAAGCCTCGCCGGGAAGCTGCCGAGGAAGCAGGCGGCGATTGCCTGCGGGCTGTTCAATCTGACCGTTTGCCGGGCACCTTCAATCCGCATGCAAAGCCGGAAGATCCCCGGCAAGGGGCTGGATAAACCTTATATTGCAACCATTTGTCCGGGCGCGCCGGTCGCCTGGATATATTGCGGAATATGAACAGTCGAAAGTATTTAACAATTTGTAGCCCCGGAATCTTCGCCTTATCCATGGCTCCACGAACGATGAGACGCAGATACGGGGCCGAATCCGGATGGCGATGAATGCGACGATGAAGGTTGTCGCCCTGCAACAGCATGGCGGCATCGAGCAGCTCAAATTCGAGGAATGGCAGAGGCCCGTCCCCACTGATGGCCAGGCGCTCATCGAGATCAAGGCCTGCGGCCTGAACTACATGGATGTGTTCGTCATGCACGGCATGCCGGACATGCCGACGCAGATGCCGCGCATCCCCGGTGGCGACATCGCCGGCATCGTGCGCGAAGTCGGCAAGGACGTGGATGCGAGCTGGGTCGGCAAACGCGTCGTGCTGTTCCCCCGCTTTCCCACCGGCGGCGTGCTGGGCGAGAACGGCAATGGCGGGCTGTGCGAGTTCATCGCGGTCGACCACCGCCAGCTGATCGCCATCCCCGATGCCGTCGGCTTCGAGGAAGCCGCGGCTTTGCCGATCGCCTACGGCACCTCGCACCGCATGCTGTTCACCCGCGGCCACATCAAGGCCGGCGAGAAGGTGCTGATCCTCGGCGCCAGTGGCGGCGTCGGCGTATCCTGCCTGCAATTCGCCAAGATGGCCGGCTGCGAGGTCTATGCCTGCACCTCCAGTGAGGAGAAGGGGCGCAAGCTCAAGGAGCTCGGCGCCGACCACATCATCGATTATGTCGAGACCCCCGAGTTCTCCCGCGCGGTGTGGACCGCCAGTGGCAAGAAGGGGGTCGATGTCGCCATCAACTTCACCGGCGGCGACACCTGGATCCAGACCCAGCGCTGCATGGCGGTGGGTGGGCGGATCCTCACCTGCGGCTCGACCGCCGGGCATATCAGCAGCATCGATGTGCGCTTCCTGTGGCACCGCGAGACCGAGATCATCGGCAGCCGCGCCTATGTCGCCGAGGACATCGTGGCGTGCCTCGATTATGTCGCCTCCGGCCGGCTCAAGCCGGTGATGGAAACCCGGCTGCCGCTGGAGCGGGCGGCCGAGGGCATCGCGCTGTTGGAAGGCCGCCGTATCTTCGGCAAGGTGATCGTGACGCCATGAGCGACGCCATCCGAAACCTCGGCAGCCTTGGCGGCAATTGCCGCGACAAGGGCCACCTCGCCATCATCGACCTGTGGGATCCGCAGAACCCCCGCGAGATCGATTATCCGACCTACCACGCTTCCTGCGACGCCGTCGCCCGCGGGCTGGTGAAGCGCGGTTTCAAGCCGGGCGACCGGATCGGCGTGTTCTGCTCCAACCGTGCCGAGTTCCTCGAAGTGTTCTACGGCGCGATGCGCGCCGGCGTCGTCCCGGTGATGATGGGCATCCTGCTGCCCAGGGACACCATTGCCTGGATCATCGAGGATTCCGGCATCAAGCTGGTATTCTGCGAAGCCAATCTGAAGGGCAATCTGCCGGCCGACGCACCTGCCGTGCTCGTCGATGTCGAGGACGGGCTCGCCGCCTTCAAGGATCCCGGCCCCTTCGAGCCCTTCGTGCCGGCTTACGATTCCGTCGCCTTCCAGCCCTACACGTCGGGCTCGACCGGGCGTCCGAAGGGCGTGCTGCTGTCGCACCGCGCGCACAGCTGGGTGGCCCAGACCATCGCGCAGGACCGCGACTTCTCGCCGGCCGACCGCATGATCGTCGCCGCCCCGCTCTATCACAAGCACGCCATGAACTCGATCAAGTGCGTGCTGTTCGGCGGCGCCACCGTCGTGCTGATGCGCAAGTTCGACGCGCGCGTCTATATCGAGGCGATCAACCGCTACCACACCACGGTGGTATCGGGCGTTCCCACCATCTTCGCGATGATGCTGCAGCAGCGCGACCTGCTGAACGGGCACGACTATTCCTTCGTCCGCCTCGCCACCATGGGTGGCGCCCCGGCCTCCGACGAGCTGATCGACCAGGTGGCCGAGCTGTTCCCCAATGCCAGGATCAATCTGATCTTCGGCATCACCGAGACCAGCGCGGCGCTATTCGGCCGTCATCCGGAAGGCGCGTTGCGCCCACGCCATTCGATCGGCTGGCCGATTGCCGGCAACGCGTTCCGCCTCGTCGGCGGCGATGACGAGAATTTCGGCACGCTGCACGTGCGCGGCCCCGGCATGATGAACGGGTATCACAACAATCCCGAGCAGATGGCCAAGCGCTTCGACGCGGAAGGCTGGTTCAATACCGGCGACATCCTGCGGCGCGACGAGATCGGCTGGTACTATTTCGTCGGCCGCTCCGACGACATGTTCACTTCGAGCGGCCACAACATCTATCCGGCCGAGGTCGAACTCATGCTGGAGCGTCACGACGACATCGAGCAGGCCATCGTGGTGCCGGCGCCGGACGAGATCAAGCACTGCGTGCCCTATGCCTTCCTGGTGAAACGGGTGGGATCGAACCTGTCGGAAGAGGAGGTCAAGCAGCACGCGCTGCAGAACGCGCCTCCCTATCAGTATCCGCGCAAGGTGATCTTCCTCGATGCGCTGCCGATGACCGGCGTCGGCAAAATCGACCGCCGCTCACTGGAGGCCGAGGCACGCCGGCTGCGCGAGGCGGCAAAGGCGGAAAGGCAGGGCGCATGAGCATCGAGAAACTCGACAAGACGGTTGCCGACGTCCAGGCCATCGTCGATCGCAGCGCCTATCTCACCTGGCTCGGCCTGAAGATACTGGAGCTCGGCGACGACACCATCGAACTGAAGGCGACCTGGCGCCCGGAATGGGTCGCCAATCCCGTCATCGGCCAGACCCAGGGGGGCATCCATGCCGCCCTGATCGATTTCGCCGCGAACCTTGCTCTGATGAACAGCATGGGGCGGCCGGTGCTGACCATCGATCTTCGCGTCGATTATCACCGCCTGGCGACCAAGGGCGATCTCATCGCCAAAGGGCGGGTCATCAAGCTCGGCAAGCAGGTCTCGACCTGCGAGGCGGAGATCTTCGACGAGGCCGGCCGGCTGCTCGCCAGCGGCCGGGGCAGCTTCCTGACCGCTCCGGCCAAGGACGCCGGATAGGCCTGGATCACACCTAGCTCGGATCGATCGAAGGGCCGGCCGCTTTTGTGCCCGGGACGGCTGGCTGCGTGCCGGGACGACCGGCAGATCGTCTGGGCAGGCCAAGATCTCCTCGATCGCCGAGGCCGGAGCCGCAAGTAAATAATCGGAAAAACCGAATAATGGACAAAAATTAGCAATTTGCGCCGGCAGTTGGCGACAACTAGCGTTCACGACAAGCAGGGCGAGGGAAAAGCTCGCCTTCCATGATCAGCAGCCGGTCAAGGCGCTGCGATCCCTTCACGAAATCTGGGGCTGGAATACGGATGTCTGGCGAAGCGACCACGGAAACCTGGGAAGACATCGTCGTTCGAGTACTGAAGGAAAACCAGGTCAGTCTCATCACCTATGTCCCCGACAATGTGCTTGCGCGGCTGATCCGCCTGCTCCAGGCGGATGCCTATTTCACGCTGGTCTCGCCGGCCCGCGAGGAAGAAGCGGTGGCGATCGCCACCGGTGCCTATATGGGCGGCAAGCGCGGCATCGTGCTGATGCAGACCAGCGGCTTCGCCACCATCGTCAACGCGCTGGCCTCGCTGGCCTGTCCGTTCCAGATCCCGCTGCTGATGATGATCTCGGAGCGCGGCACGCTCGGCGAATTCCAGCAGGGCCAGGCCATCGTCTGCCGCACCATGCGCCCGGTGCTGCAGAGCCTCGGCATCGAGCATTTCGCCATCCAGGAAATGGACCAGGTCGAGTTCGTCGTCAGCGGCATGGTCAAGCAGGCCTTCGCCACCCAGGCGCCGGCCGCGATGATCCTGTCTCCGCTCCTGACCAAGCGCGCCGCGTAAGGGGAGGGAACACGCAATGTCGAACATCGAACCCAACGTCGATCGTCACTCCGCCAAGCTGATGAACCGCACGGTCCTGACTCGTCGGTTCGTCGCCAAGCTCAAGTCGGAGGAGGCGGTCGTCGCCGGCATCGGCAACACCAATTTCGACCTCTGGGCGAGCGGTCAGCGGCCGCAGAATTTCTACATGCTCGGCAGCATGGGCCTTGCGACCCCGATCGCGCTCGGCGTCGCGCTGGCGCAGCCGCAGCGCAAGGTGTTCGCGCTGGATGGCGACGGCTCCATCCTGATGCAGCTCGGCACCTTCGGCACGGTCGCGAGCACCGCGCAGAAGAACCTCGCCATCATCATCTGGGACAATGGCGCCTACCAGATCACCGGCGGGCAGAACACCCTCACCTCGACGACGACCGACATTGTCGCGGTCGCCCGCGGCGCCGGCCTGGCGCAGAGCGCATGGGCGGCGGACGAGGAGCATTTCGATGCGCTGGTGGACCGGGCGCTGGCCGGCGACGGCCCCTGGCTGATCGTCGCCAAGATCGACGGCGAGAAGCCGGCCGGCACTACCGAGCGCGACCCGGTCAAGATCCGCCTCAACTTCATGAGTGGGCTGAGCAACAAGATCTGACGGCGAATATTTGGGTTTGGTGATGTCGAAGCTTCTGATTGGTGGCCGCTGGGTCGACGGTGTCTCGACCGACCGCCTCGCCGACAAGTATCGCGGCGAGATCTTCGGCGAGATGGCCGTCGCCTCGCTCGAGCAGGTCGATGAGGCCGTGGCCGGCGCCTATGCCGCCGTCTCGGCATCGAAGCTGACGCCGTACGACCGCTACCTCATCCTCTCCAAAGCCGCGGTTCTGCTTGAGGAACGCGTCGAGCCCTTGATCGCGCTGATGCGCGATGAGGCCGGTTTCACCCGCGCCGACGGCGACAATGAAGTGCGCCGCTGCATCCAGACGCTGCAGCTCTCCGCCGAGGAAGCCAAGCGGCTGAATGGCGAACTTGTGCCCATGGAATCCGGCGCGGGCGTGCGCGATCGCATGGGCTTCACCATCCGCGTGCCGCGCGGCGTGGTCTGCGCCATCACGCCGTTCAATTCCCCGCTGAACGTGGTGGCGCACAAGGTCGCCCCCGCGCTCGCCGGAGGCAATGCCGTGGTCCTCAAGCCTTCGGATCACACGCCGCTTTCCGCGGTCGAATTGTGCCGCGTGCTGATCGATGCCGGCCTGCCGGCGGAACTCCTCGCTTTGGTGCATGGCCCGGGCGCCACTATCGGGCGCCGTCTGCTCGCCGATCAGCGCATCGCCTTCTATGCCTTCACCGGCAGCACGCGGGTCGGGCGCGAGATCCAGGCGGCGGCGGGCCTGCGCGGCGTGCAGCTGGAGCTCGGCAGCATCGCCAGCACTATTGTCTGCCACGATGCCGATATCGATCGGGCGATCCCGCGCATCCTCAATGCCGGCTTCCGCAAGGCCGGTCAGGTCTGCACCTCGGTGCAGCGCCTGTTCGTCGACCGCCGCATCGCCGGAACCTTCGTTCCCAGGCTGCTGGAGGCGGTACGCGCCACCAAGGTTGGCGATCCCGCCGATCCGTCCGTCGTCATCGGTCCGATGATCACGCGCGAGCATGCCGAGCGGGCGGCATCCTGGGTGAAGGAGGCGGTCGAGGGCGGCGCGCGCATCCTGACCGGCGGCACGCATGAGGGAGTGGTCTTCACCCCTACGGTGCTCGACCGGGTCAATGACACGATGCGCGTCGTCTGCGAGGAGATCTTCGCGCCCGTGGTCTGCGTCATCGAGTTCGACGATCTGGGCGAGGCCGTCGCGCGTGCCAATGCCAGCCCGTTCGGCCTCTCCGCCGGGCTTTTCACCTCGGATCTCAGCACCGCCATGCGCACCGCCCGCGCGCTGCGCTTCGGCGGCGTCCACATCAATGAGGCGTCGAGCGCCCGCGTCGATGCCATGCCGTTCGGCGGCGTGAAGGACAGCGGCTTCGGGCGCGAAGGGCCGGCCTACGCCATTCGCGAGATGACCGAGGAACGGCTCATCACCATCGCCTACTGAACACAGCCCGTACTTCCGCTCAGAGACGACGCCCTGACATGAACAAGCCTGTCGCATTCGACAATACTTTGCGCGTAGCCGTCGATATTGGTGGAACCTTCACCGACGGCGTCGCGACCTTGTCACCCCGGGGGCGGATCTGGGTGGCGAAGTCACCGACCACGCCGGCCGATCCCGGCGAGGCGGTGACGACGGTCATCAAGGACCTGCTGCGCCAGGTCGAATTGTCCGACAAGGACACAGCGCCGGCTTTGGCGGAAGTGGTGCACGGCACGACGCTCATCACCAATACTTTGATCGAGCGCAAGGGCGCGAAGACCGCGCTGGTCACCAGCAGCGGCATGCGCGATGCGCTCGATATCGGCCGCGAGTGGCGCTACGACATTTATGATCTCGATATCGAGCTGCCGAAGCCGCTGATCGAGGCGGAACACCGCGTCGAGGTCGATGAGCGTCTGGACGCGCGCGGCGAAGTGCTGACGCCGCTCACTGAAGCCGATCTCGACCGTATGGTCGGGGAACTGTCGAAGCTCGATGTCGAATCCGTCGCCGTCTCGCTGCTGCACTCCTACATCAACACCGATCACGAGAAGCAGATCGAAGCCAGGCTGAAGGCGGCACTGCCGGGTCTCTCAGTGTCGCTCTCCTCGGATCTCGCCCGCGAGATCAAGGAGTTCGAGCGCACCTCGACGGTGGCCGCCAATGCCTATGTCAAGCCGCTGGTCGCGACCTATCTGAAAGAGCTTGGCTCACGCATCGAGGCGATCCGCCCAAGCATTCCGCTGCGGGTAATGGTGTCGAGTGGCGGCTTCAGCTCGGCGGAATCGGGCGCGGAATCCCCCATCCTGCTGCTGGAGTCGGGGCCTGCCGCCGGCGTCATGTCCGCTCTCAACACCGCCCGGCAGAACGGCGTCGACCAGGTGCTCGCCTTCGACATGGGTGGCACCACGGCCAAGGCCTGCGTCGCCGTGGGCGGCGAGGCGCCGATCGCGCACAGCTTCGAATGCGCCCGTGTCGAGCGCTTCAAGCGCGGCTCCGGCCTGCCGATCCTGATCCCGAGCATCGAGCTGATCGAGATCGGCGCCGGTGGCGGCTCGATCGCGCATTGCAACCGGCTGGGCCTGCTCAATATCGGCCCGGAATCCTCCGGTTCGGTGCCGGGGCCTGCCTGCTATGGCCGCGGCGGCACCGATCCCACGGTGACCGACGCCGACCTGCTGCTCGGCTATCTCAGCCCCGACAATTTCCTCGGCGGCGAGATGAAGCTCGATGTCGCCGGCGCCGAACAGGCGATGTCGCGCCTCGCCGGCGAGCTCAAGGTCGGGCCGACCGAGGCGGCCTGGGGCATCTGCAACGTCGTCAATGAGAACATGGCGAGCGCGGCCAGGATCCACATCGCCGAGAACGGGCTCGATCCGCGCGACTTCACCATGGTGGCGACCGGCGGCGCCGGCCCGGTCCATGCCGTCGAAGTGGCGCGCAAGCTGCGCATCCCGCGCGTGCTGATCCCCATCGCCGCCGGTGCGGGTTCCTGCCTCGGCATGCTGGCGGCGCCGGCCCGCATCGATCGGGCCTGGTCTAACCCGCAGCTCCTGGTCGATGTCGATTGGGCCAAGGTGGCGGCAAATCTGGCCGCGCTGCGCCGGCAGAGCGAGGTCGAGTTGGCCGCGGCGGGCGCCGAACAGGTCGAGTGGGTGATCGGCGCGGAGATGCGCTATTACGGCCAGGGCGCCGAGATCAGCGTGTCCATTCCCTATGAGGAGGTCTCGGCGTCGACGGCGAAGGTGTTGCTGGCCGCCTTCGAGGCCGAGTATGAGCGGCTCTATGGCCGCCTGGTGCCCAATGCGGCGCCGCAGGTCATCACCTGGCGCCTCGTCGGCCGGGCGCCGAGCGTAGGCCACCATTTCGAATGGGGCGATGATCGCGTCAAGGCACGGTCAGCGGCGACCGGCGCGCGTGCGATCTATCTGCCGCTCAAGGCCGGCTACGGAATGGTCGAGGTCTATAATCGCTACTCCGTCCAGCCGGGGCAGACGCTCAAGGGACCGCTTATCCTCGAGGAGCGGGAATCCACCATCGTCGTCGCCGTCGAGGCGGACGTCACCATCCGGCCCGATCTCACCGTCGCCGTGACGATCAAGGAATTCGACTGACATGGAAAACCTGGTTGCAGAGCGCCCGTCTTCCCTGGCAAGCGAGGCACCCGTCCCGAACGAGAAGTTCGACGCGATCGAGCTGGAAATCCTGTGGAAGCGTCTCATCAGTGTCGTCGACGAGGCGTCGGCGGCCTTTGTGCGCACCTGCTTCTCGACCCTGGTGCGAGACGGCAATGATTTTGCCATCGTGCTGACCGATGCGCAGGGCCGCTCGCTGGCGCAATCGACCATGAGCCTGCCGGGATTCATCGGCTGCCTGCCGGCGACGGTGCGGCATTTCCTCGACCGGTTCCCGGCCGAGACCATGAAGCCGGGCGACGTCTTCATTACCAATGATCCCTGGAAGGGATCGGGCCATGTCCATGACGTCACCACGGCGACACCGATCTTCCACAAGGGCAAGCTGGTGGCCTTCGCCGCCGTGGTCTCGCACCTGCCGGACATCGGCGGCAAGCTGCGCAGCAATTCCAGCCGCGAGATCTATGAGGAGGGGCTGCAGATCCCGTTGATGCGGCTGCTCGACGGCGGCAAGGCCAATGACATCCTGATCGAGGTGATCTCGCAGAACATCCGCGTTCCCGAACAGGGCATGGGCGATATCTGGGCCCAGGTCTCCGGCTGCCGGACCATGGCCGAGCGCCTGCAGGGCCTGCTCGACACTGTGGATCTCGACGATCTCGGCGCCGAGGTGCGGGCGAGGTCCGAACGGGCGATGCGGGACGCGATCCGGCAGATTCCGGACGGGGTCTATCGCTCGACCGTGCAGCATGATGGCTTCGACAAGCCGATCGTGATCGAGTGCGAGCTCACCGTGAAGGGTGACGAGATCGCCATCGACTATGCCGGCACCAGCCCGCAGCTGCCACATGCGCTCAATGTCGTGCCGATCTACACTTTCGCCTACACCGTCTATGGTCTGAAGGCGCTGCTCTGCCCGGACATTCCCAACAATGAAGGCAGCTTCCTGCCGATCTCGACCAAGGCGCCGCTCGGCTCGCTGCTGAACCCGACCTATCCGGCCGCCTCCGGTGGCCGCAGCGCGATCGGCCACCTGCTGCCGGCAGCGGTGTTCAAGGCTCTGGCCGACGTGCTGCCGGACAAGGTGTGGGCGGCGGGCTCGCCCAATTCGTCGCTGACCATGTCGGGCGAGTATCGCGCCAAGCGTTTCGCCGTCGTCAATTTCCTCAATGCCGGCCAGGGCGCGAACGCCCGGCGCGACGGTTTCTCGGCATTGAGCTTCCCCGCCAATCTCGGCAACACGCCGGTCGAGATGATGGAGAACCTCGCGCCGATCAAGGTGCTGCGCCGCGAGATCCGCCGCGACAGCGGCGGCGAGGGTCGCCACCGCGGCGGCGGCGGCATCAGCTTTGAATTCGAGATCCTGCCGGATGCCTCCGATGTCATGGCCTCGTTCCTGATGACGCAGTTGAAGTCGCCGACCTCGGGCTTCGCAGGCGGCGGTGCGGGCAAGCCGGGCCGGCTCATCATCAACGGCAAGCAGGTCGACCCGACCGAGCCGCGCGTGCTCAAGGCCGGCGACCGCATCCTGATGGAGACGGCGGGCGGCGGCGGCTACGGCGCGCTCCACGGCTGATCCGCCATGGTTTCAATCAGACAGGGAATGTTCATCGTGGACGACATCACGCGCATCGACCAGAACCACCGCCGCAGCCGGGCGCTGACCCATAATGGCATCGCCTATACGGCGGGGCAGATCCCCGACGACATGAGCCTCGATATTGCCGGGCAGGCAGGGCAGGTTCTGGCGAAGATCGACGACCTGCTGAGGGAGGCCGGCACCGACCGCAGCCGCATCCTCACCGCGCAGGTGTGGCTGCGCACCATGGAGGATTTCGCCGCCTTCAACGCGGTGTGGGACGCGTGGGTGGTGCCCGGCCGCACGCCCGCTCGCTGCTGCGGCAAGGTAGAGATGAACAATCCCGCCTGCCGGGTCGAGATCCTGGTGACCGCTGCACTGTAAGGCCGATCGGTCGCGAAGCCGGAGACGATGCCCGGCTGCGCGCCCGCGTCCGGCTAGACCTTGCCGAGATCCTCGTAGCTCGCATGCAATGCCCAGTCGCCCGGGCTGAACCGGTCGCGGGCGAAATTGTGCTGGTGCCAATAGGGATAGATGTACGGCACCCGGCTGGCCTGGTTGAGGCGCTCCAACTCGGCTGCTTCCAGTTCAAGGTCGACGGCGGCGATGTTGTCGAGGAAGTGTTGCTCCTCGGTGCCGCCGACCACCAGCGACGCGACGCCCGGCCGCGTCAGCGTCCACGCCAGTGCGACCTGAGCGGCGGTGACGCCGCGGGCCGCGGCGATGGAATCGAGCACGTCGACGATGTTCCACAACCGCTCGGCATCGCGGATCGGCGGCTCGGTCCAGCCAGCGGCCTGACGGGATGAAGCCGGCGCCCGGTCGCGCCCGAACGCGCCGGAGAGCAGGCCGGCCGCGAGCGGGCTCCACACCATCACGCCGACGCCCTGGTCGATCGCGATGGGGAGCAGTTCGTATTCCGCCTCGCGCGCTTCAAGCGTGTAGTGGATCTGCTGCGCGACGAAACGCGGCAGCCTCATTGCCTCGGCGACACCGAGCGCTTTCATCAGGTGCCAGCCGGAATAGTTGGAGCAGCCGATATAGCGGATCTTGCCCTGCTGGATCAGCGTATCGAGCGCGCCGAGCATTTCCTCGACCGGCGTGACGCCGTCCCATTCATGCATGAAGTAGATGTCGATGTGGTCGGTGCGCAGGCGCTTGAGGCTGCGCTCGCATTCACGGATGAGGTGGTAGCGCGAGGTACCTTCGTCGTTCGGCCCGTCGTCGATGCGCATGCGCGCCTTGGAGGAGATCAGCACACGGTCGCGGCGCCCCTCCAGCACCTCGCCGACGATCTCCTCGGACCGGCCCAGCGAATACATGTTCGCGGTGTCGAACACGTTGATCCCGCCGTCGAGACACACGTCGACGAGGCGGCGCGCCTCCTTGACGCCGTGATTTGCAACCTTGGCGAAATCGCCGACCCCGCCGAACGAGAAGGTGCCCATGCTGAGCGCCGATACCTTGAGGCCGGAACGGCCGAGCGTCCTGTACTTCATCTTCCTGCTCGCGACTGACGGGTGAGAGGGTGCAGCGTCGCCGGCCTTCAGGCCGCGGCGAGCTGCGTGGCAATGTAGGAAACGCCG
Organism: Starkeya sp. ORNL1; assembly: GCF_012971745.1. Lineage (NCBI taxonomy): Bacteria > Pseudomonadati > Pseudomonadota > Alphaproteobacteria > Hyphomicrobiales > Xanthobacteraceae > Starkeya > Starkeya sp. ORNL1. The sequence goes on along the minus strand of NZ_CP048834.1, from coordinate 3,046,441 downwards.
AGCTCCGGGCTCGTGAGCACCGGCACCGTCGTGGGCTCGGCCGAAGTCAGCGCGCCGGCCATCGATGCCTGCGCCAGCACCACGATGTCGACCCGCGTCGCGAGCTCACCGAAGGCGGCGCGCACGTTTTCGTCGTGGCCGGAGCGGTCCCCCACCATCAGCCGTTCGAATGCGCCGTCGCAGACCCGATCAATCACGGTGCAGTCGCGCCCGGCGATGGTGGCCTCGGTACGGATGAGCCGGCTGGTCGGGCCAAGTGTGGTCGAAAGCGTCGCCAGCACCCCGATGCGCGGCGCCCGCGTGACCGCTGCCGCCGCCATGCCGCGGTCGATGCGGAACAATGGGACCGGAATGAGTGGGCGCAGCGCGTCCGTGGCGTCGCCCAGTGAGGAGCAGGTCACCACAATGGCGTCGGCCCCGGCCTCCGCGGCTCCGCAGACATAGGCGGCGAGCCGGCGCACCGTCACCTCGGAAGGGCTCCCGTCCCGGATCGTATCCTGCAGCAGGCTCTCGTCCGCAATGTTGTAGCTCTGCCAGTCCGGCAGTGCCTGCGCGAACAAAGGTCGGAACCGTTCGATCAGCGCGGGGACGGTATGGACCAGGGCAAGGCGCGGCATTGGTTCCTCCCGTCCCGACGATTATTCGCCGGTTTCTTTCATTCCATCAGGCCGATTGCGTCGCCCGCGGCTGACGCAGAACGCGGGCGATAGTCGGCGCCGAACCGCCGGGCACGTCGCTGGCGCGCGTGATCAGCTCGGCGCCGACGAGGATCTTCACCGGCGGCTGCGTCTCGGGCGCATTGATGATGTCGTCGAGTACCGTGACGGCGAAATAGCCGATCTTGCGCTTCGACACGTCTATGGTGGTCAGCGGCGGTTCCATGGTCGAGCTGAGCGGAAGATTGTCGAAGCCGATGATGGCGACGTCTTCCGGGATCCGCACGCTGAACTCGCGCAGTGCCTTGATGAAGCCATAGGCGATGACGTCGTTGGTGCAGAAATAGCAGTCGGCGAGGTCGATACCTGCGCCGAGCAGGCGGACGGCGTCGGCATAGGCCCCATCGAAGGTCGATTCGACCGAGAGGATGTGGCCGGGATTCGCCTCCAGGCCAAGCCGCGCCATGTTGCGGAAGAACGCCTCCTGTCGCAGGCGGAAATTCGTGGTGTCGACGTGGCTGGCAACGAAGCCGATCCGGCTGAAACCCTGGCTGCGCAGCCGTACCAGCACTTTGTGGACCGCATCCTCGTTGTTCATGTTGACGAAATTGGCGTCGATCACATCGAAGACGGTGTCGATGAACACGGTCGGCAGGCCGAGGCTCTGGATCATCCGGATGTCGGCTTCCGACAATTCGGTGCCGAGCGCGATAACGCCGCTGACCGGCGCGGCGGCGAGCGACTCCGCGACTGCGCCGATCGGCTGGCCCTCGAAGGACACGACCTCGAGCGTATAGCCACGTCGCGTCGCTTCCGCCGACATACCGTCGATGTAGTCGGAGATGAACACGCTGTGGTCGCGGTTCACGGTATGCCCGTGCTTTGCGATCTTCAGGAACCTGATGGTCTCGCTGGCTTCAAGGCGCGGTCGCGGGATTCGGGCGACATAGTTCAGCTTGGCTGCCGCCTCGAGCACGCGCGCGCGGGTGACGCCGGAAATCTCCCCTTTGCCATTCAGCACCAGAGACACGGTGGAGGGTGACACGCCGGCCAAAGCCGCAATGTCCCGGATCGTGAGAGATCGCTTCTGCTTCATCGCCCGAAGCGCGTCCGCGCCCTTTTGCGAGCTGCCGGATGGCAATTTTGTTTAGTAAACAATGCAGCTCTCTCCTTGACGGTTACGGCAAAAAACTACGGCTTGCAACAGGCTTGCCATCCGAGCTGTAGATGATGGCGCGCCGCAGCGAAGTCGTGATGCGCTGCGGTATTGCCGAGCTTCGGAGTCGGCCGGCACTGGGGCCCACGCTCTGAAGGCGTCGAGCGAGGGCCTCCTGTCGGCTTGCGCATCGCGGAAGGCTTTGCTAGGAATTTTAGTGAAGCTGGTCTGAATTTACTAAAAAACTCCGGGAGGAGGCCATGCGGACAGGCGGACAGCTCGTCATGCTCGTCGCCATCAATGTGCTGCTGCTCGCGCTCGGAGCGGTGATCTCCGGCGGCGCGTTCCTGTCCCTGTTCAATCTCCAGTCGATGGCGAGCCAGCTGCCCGAGATCGGCCTCCTCGCCATTGGCGTCACCTTGGCCATGTGCGCCGGCAATGGCGGCATCGATCTTTCCGGCATCGCGCTGGCCAATCTGTCGAGCGTGCTCTCCGCGGTGCTCGTCGGGCTGGTCCTCTCCAGCGCGGATCAGGAGGCCGCCTACTCGCTGGCCTTCATCGTGGTCGCGATCGCCGTGGGCTGCATCGGCGGCACCATCAACGGCGTGCTGATCAGCCGCCTCAACATCACGCCGATCCTGTGCACGCTCGGCACGCAGATGGCCTTTACCGGCGTCGCGGTCGTGGTCTCCGAGGGGAGGGCGGTCACGGTCGGCAGTCCGGAGCCGCTCGCCAGTCTCGGCGAGGGAACGCTCGCGGGCGTGCCGATCGGTTTCCTGATCTTCGTGCTGGTGGCCACCTTCATCGGCGCGATGCTCAAATACACGCCCTACGGACTCTGGCTCATGCTGATGGGAACCAATCCCAAGGCGGCGACCTATGCCGGCTTCCCGAAGACGCGCGTGCTGATCGCCACCTATGCGCTGAGCGGCACGCTGTCCGGGCTCGCCGGCGTCATCATTGCAGCACGCAACGTCAACGTGAAGTGGGACTACGGCACGTCCTACCTTCTGATCGCGATCCTTATTGCGGTCATGGCCGGCGTCCGCCCGGAGGGCGGCTATGGCCGGATCATCTGCGTCGTGCTCGCGGCGATCGCCCTGCAGCTGATGTCGAGCCTTTTGAATTTCGGCGGCCTTTCGAACTTCGTGCGCGATTTCGCCTGGGGTGCGCTGCTTCTCACCTTCCTGGCCGTCGGCCGCTACGACCTGGTCGGCTTCGTTTCCCCGAAGAGGAGGCGAACGCTCGTGTGATGCGAAATCCCTCACGCATCGCGAAGGTTCTTGAGGGAGGCAACAATGGAGGAAACTATGGGCGCATTCTCGAAGAAGATCCTCGTCGGTTCCGTGATGGCGGCGGCGATCGTCGCCGGCTCGGCCGGCGTGCTGGTGGCGCAGGACAAGCCGGTGATCGCCACCGTGGTGAAGATCAGCGGCATTCCGTGGTTCGATCGCCTGAACACCGGCGTCGTGGCGTTCCAGAAGGCCAATCCGGACGTCGTGGCGACGCAGTACGGACCGGCGACCGCCGATGCGGCGCAGCAGCTCCAGATCATCCAGGATCTCACCGCCAAGGGCGTGAACGCGCTCGCCGTGGTGCCGATGGACCCGGCGGTGATTGAAGGCGCGCTGAAGCGCGCGATGGACCGCGGCATCGTCGTGGTGACGCACGAGGCCGACAACCAGAAGAACACCCAGGCCGATGTCGAGGCGTTCGACAACGCCGAATACGGCAAGGCGCTGAACGAGCGGCTCTCCCAGTGCATGGGCGGCAAGGGCAAGTGGACCACCTTCGTCGGCTCGCTCGGCAGCCGCACGCACCTGCAGTGGGTCGGCGCCGGCGAGGCGAACGCCAAGAGCCACCCGGGCATGCAACTCGTCGACCCGAACAACGAGTCGTTCGACGACGCCAACGCCACCTATGAGAAGGCGAAGGAAATCCTGCGCAAGCACCCTGATATCAAGGGCTTCCAGACCTCCGCCGGCAATGACGTGCTCGGCGTCGGCCGCGCCATCGACGAAGCCGGCCTGACCGGCAAGGTCTGCCTGGTCGGCACCGGCCTGCCGAACCCCTCGGCGGACCTGCTCGAATCCGGCGCGATCACCGCCATCGGCTTCTGGGATCCGCAGAAGGCGGGCATGGCGATGAACTCGGTCGCCAAGCTGCTGCTCGCCAAGAAGCCGCTCACCGACGGCATGGATCTCGGCGTGCCCGGCTACAACAAGGTGAAGATCACCAAGGGTCCCGGCGAAGGTGTGCTCATCATCGGCAACGGCATGGTCCTCGCCGACAAGAACACCTACAAGGAATTCCTCTTCTGACCCGTTGCTGTTGAAGCTATCCCGGAGGCTCGACCCGAGCCTCCGGCCGCCGGGTCGTCCGCGTCCCCGGCGTAGCGTGAATGAGGTCGCGCGCGTGTCCGACAATCACAACGATCCGCATCGGCCGGACCATTTCCTCGAAGTGCGAGGAATTCATAAGCGGTTCGGCGGCGTCCATGCCCTGCGCGGCGTCGGCTTCTCGCTCGAGGCGGGCGATGCCTACCATCTGCTCGGCGAGAATGGCTGCGGCAAGAGCACCGTGATCAAGATCATGTCCGGGGCGCTAGCGCCGGACGAAGGCGAGATCGTGCTCGACGGCCATTCCTTCCGGGCGCTATCGCCGATCCAGGCGCTCAGTGCGGGCATCGAGACCGTCTACCAGGACCTCTCGCTCATCCCGAATCTCACCGTGGCCGAGAACGTCGCGCTCAGCGAGCAACTGGTGATGAGCGGCGGCCACCTTGCCCGGCTGTTCGACCGCGGGCGGCTGCGCCAGACCGCGAGCGCCGCGCTCAAGACGGTCGGCCTGCCCACGGACCGGGGCTTCCTCGGCACCGTGGTATCCGAGCTGCCGCTGGCGTCGCGGCAGCTCGTCGCCATCGCCCGCGCCATCGCCACACGGGCGAAGCTTGTCATCATGGACGAGCCGACCACCTCGCTCACGCGCCGGGAGGTCGACAATCTCATCCGTGTCGTCGCGCGCCTGCGCTCTGAGAACGTCGCCGTGCTGTTCGTCACCCACAAGCTGGAAGAGTGCTATCGCATCGGCGGCCACGCCATCGTCTTCCGCGACGGCCAGTGCGTCGCCCAAGGGCCGATCGAGAGCTACACCAGGCGCCAGCTCGCCGAGCTGATGACCGGACGGCAGATCGATTCCCAGCGCTACCGGACCGGGCGGCCGCAGGACGAGGAGCTTCTTCGCGTCGAGCGGCTTTCTCGGCAGCCCGGCTTCGAGCAGATCAGCTTCGCCGTCCGCAAGGGGGAAATCCTCGGCATCACCGGTCTCGCCGATTCCGGCCGCAACGAGCTCGCCACGGCGATCGCCGGCATCACGCCCGCCATTGAGGGCAAGGTGACGATCGAGGGCCGCGAAATCCGCGTCCACCACCCCTCGCAAGCCATCGCCGCGGGCATCGGCTATGTGCCGGAGGATCGTCTGGCCGAGGGGCTGTTCCTCGACAAATCGATCTTCGAGAACGAGATCGCCCTTGTGGTGCGCAAGCTCGCCAACAATTTCGGCATCGTCGACAAGGCAAAGGGCCGCGCGCTTGCCGCCAAGGTGTCCGAAGACATGCGGCTCAATACGCGCGATCTCGAACTGCCGGTGGGCGCGCTTTCCGGCGGCAACCAGCAGCGCGTCCTGATCGGGCGCTGGCTCAGCATCCTGCCCAGGTTCCTGCTGCTTCACGGCCCCACGGTCGGCGTGGATGTGGGCTCGAAGGATACGATCTACCGTGTCATCCAGCAGCTCGCCGAGGCGGGGATGGGACTGGTCATCGTCAGCGACGACCTGCCCGAACTCCTGCAGAATTGCGACCGCATCCTGGTGATGAATGCAGGGCGGATCGTGGCGGAGTTCGACGCCGAACAGGCCGACGAGAACTCGCTCTACCGGGCCATGCTGGATTCAAAGACGGAGATGGTCCAATGAGCTCGTCGCAGCTGGAAGGAATTCAACCCAGCACGCGCGAGGCGCGCTCGTTCGGTCTCGTCCAATTGGTGAGCCGGCGTCCGGAGGCGATCACCTTCGCCCTGCTGGTGGCGATCTGCTTCGCCGTGGCGGTGATCAATCCGGCGTTCCTGCAGCCCTCGACCCTGATCGACATCGGCCGGGCCAGCGTGGTGATGGGGCTGTTCGCCCTCGGCGTCTTCATCATCCTCGCCGCCGGCGGCATCGACGTGTCGTTCACCGCGATCGCCGCGTTCACCATGTATTCGCTGACGCTGCTGGTGGGGAAGTATTTCCCCGGCGCGCCCATCGTCCTGGTGTTGCTCATGGCCATGGCCGGCGGCGCGCTGCTCGGCGTCGTCAACGGCCTGCTGGTGCACCATCTGCGGGTGCCCTCGCTGATCGTCACCATCGGCACCCAGTATCTGTTCCGCGGCATACTGCTTGCCTTCATCGGCACCGTCTGGATCATGTCCCTGCCGCCCCAGATGGGCGCGTTCGGCCGCATGCCGCTGGTGCAGTTCGAGGCGTCGAACGGCGCCCTCATCACCTTGCCGGTCTATTTTCTCATCCTGCCGGTGGCGGCGCTGGTCACCTGGTGGATGCTGAACCGCACGCTGATGGGCCGCGCCATCTTCGCGGTCGGCGGCAACGCCAATGTCGCCGCGCGCGTCGGCTACAATCTGCGCACCGTCCACGTCTTCCTTTTCGCCTATGCGGGCGCGCTCGCCGGGCTGGCCGGCATCATCCATGTCTGCGCCAACCGCCACGCCAACCCGTTCGACCTGGTCGGCACCGAGATCAACGTGATAGCCGCGGTCGTGCTTGGCGGCGCGCGGATCACCGGCGGCACCGGCACGGTCCTCGGCACCATCCTCGGCGTGCTGCTGGTGGTCGTGGTGAACAGCGTGCTGGTGATGGTGGGGATACCGAGCACGTGGCAGCGCGTGGTCGTCGGCGGCTTCATCCTGCTCGCCGCCGCGTTTTTCGTGATGTGCCAGAGAAAAAGCTGAACTGAAACTGCGAACCAGCGATAGCGCGACCGAAGAGGGACAAGATGAAAAAATTTCTCAATGACGCGACGACCTTCGTCGACGAGATGCTGGAGGGCATCTACCGCGCGCATCCGCAGGTGACCTATGTCGGCGACGACAAGCGCTGCCTCGTGGTCGCCAATCGGAAGGCCGGCAAGGTCGGCATCGCCACCGGCGGCGGCTCGGGCCACCTGCCGCTGTTCCTCGGCTATGTGGGCGACGGCATGCTCGATGGCTGCGCCGTGGGCGGCGTGTTCCAGTCGCCGAGCGCCGACCAGATGCACGAGGTCACCAAGTACATCGACCAAGGCGCTGGCGTGCTCTACATCTTCGGCAATTACAGCGGCGACATCATCAATTTCGACATGGCGGCCGAGCTTGCGGACATTGACGGCATCCGCGTGAAGCAGGTCATCGGCAATGACGACGTCGCCTCCTCGGTGGTGGGCGAAGAGCACAAGCGCCGCGGCGTCGCCGGCATCTTCTTCGTTTACAAGGCGGCAGGCGCGGCGGCGGCCGAGGGTCTTTCGCTCGATGAGGTGGCGCGCATCGCCGACAAGGCGCGGCTGAACACCCGGACCATGGGCGTCGCGCTGTCGAGCTGCGTCGTTCCCGAAGTGGGGCACGCCACCTTCTCCATCGGCGAGGACGAGATGGAAATCGGCATGGGCATCCATGGCGAGCCGGGCATAAGCCGGAAGAAGCTCGCCCCTGCCGACCAGGTGGTCGACGAGATGATGGAGCGCATCTTCGCCGAACATCCGCTGACCACGGGCGACGAGGTTGCCGTTCTGGTGAACGGGCTGGGCGGCACGCCACGCGAGGAGCTCTACATCCTGTTCCGCCGCGTGTCCCAGCTGATCGAGGGGCGCGGCGCCAAAGTGAAGCATGTGTGGATCGGCGAGTTCGCGACCGCCATGGAAATGGCCGGCGCCTCGATCTCGGTGCTGACGCTCGACGCGGAACTGGATCGCCTGGTGGCGGCCCCGGCGCACACGCCGTTCTTCACCCACGTCGCGGTGTGAGGAGACGGCCATGGACGCGATCGGACCCGCGGAAATCATCCGGCTTTTCGAAGCCTGGCGAAACGTGTTCGCCGAGCAGCGCGAGTTCCTGATCGCGCTCGACGGCAAGGTCGGCGACAGCGACCTCGGCATCACCATGAGCAAGTCCTTCGCCGCGGCCTACGATGCCGTCGTGGTGGAGGGTGCGCCGGCGGGACTCGCCAAGCTGCTGCGCACCGCCGGTGCGGCCATGGCGAAGGCCGCGCCCTCGACCATGGGCACGCTGACCGCCACCGGTTTTCTGCGCGGCGGCAAGGCGCTGGAGAGCGCCGAGGCGATCGGCACGGCGGAGGCCGCGGTCTTCTGGCGCGCCTTCGCCAATGGCATCGCCGAGCGCGGCAAGGCGAAGGTGGGCGACAAGACCATCCTCGACGTGCTCGATCCTCTCGCCCGCACACTCGAGGCGCAGGCCGAGGCCGGCGCGCCGCTCGGCCCGGCACTCACTGCCGCTGCTGCGAGCGCCGAGCAGGCGCTCGAGGAGACCAAGTCGATGGTCGCCCAGCACGGCAAGGCCGCCGCCTTCCAGGAGAAGTCGCGGGGGCTGCAGGACGCCGGCGCCACGGTTGGCGTGTTCCTGATCCGCACGATGCGGGACGTCGCGCAGTTGGACGCGTGATCGGCCGATATGACCGCGATCCTGCCTGAGATGAGCTGGAGCGCCACCTCGCGATGAGATAAAGGGCTACGACGACGGCAAATAGCGCGCTGAGATGAAGGTGGAAGAATGTCGGCTCAGCAAATAATGATGACCCTTGGACTGGCTCTGATTATCTTCGGCGCGATCCTTGCGGGTGTACAATTTGCTATATCTAGGCGGCAGAGCGTGTCTAATGCTGGAAGCCGAGACAGAGCCGGGGCTCCTGGCAAAACGACATATGTCGGCCTTGTAATCATGGCGATTGGCGCAATTCTGGAGACAGTCGGTTACTTCATGTAGTGGCGCGACCAAGCGGGCAACCGCCGCGATCGAAAGTGTGGCGCCGGGACTTGGCGGCTGCCGAATGGCGCTCGGCTTCGCTTAACCACTGCGAATGGCGCCATTGGACATTGCCGGGATTGAAGAGCAGATTTTCACCATAGCCGGCACGGGAGGAAGTGATGGATAGACGTTCTTTCCTTTTCGGACTTTGTGGAGTGGGCACCGCCGCAGTGGGGGCGGTAGCGCTCAGCCCACTGCTGACGCAGCCTGTTGAAGCGACGCCACTCGACCTGCTCAAGGATGTGCCGGCGCCCGAGCCCGCGCAGAGCGATGACGTCTATGGCGAGGCACCGGACGGCACGCCGGCCGACAGCACCTATTGGGTCTGGCGCAATGGTCGCCGTGTCTGGGTCGCGCCGCGTCGCCGCCGCGTCTGCCGACGCGTTTGGACGCGATGGGGCTGGCGCACTCAGTGCTGGTGGCGCTGAAGCTGCGGTCAGCTTTTGCGTAACATGCTCTAGAACGCTGCCACCTGCCCATCCGAGCGCGGATCCGCGGCGCCGGCCAGGACGCCGTCGTCGCGGATTGCGATGATCTGTGCGTGGCCCATGCGGTCCTCGAACCGCCCGAGGCTTTCGACCTCGTAGCCCAGGCCCTGCAATGCCCAGACGAGGCCGTCGTCGACGCCGTCTTCGATCATAAGGCGCGGTCCGCCCGGCGCGGAGCGGTCGAGATACCAGCGTGGGCGCGACACCGCCTGCTGCGGGTCGAGGCCGCCGTCACACAGATCGCGCAGCAATTGTAGCTGCGTCTGCATCTGGCCGTCGCCGCCCATGCAGCCGAGCACGATGGCCGGTTTGCCCTCGCGCAACGCGATGGTCGGCATCAGCGTGCTCGGGGGACGCAGGCCAGGGGCGAGCCGGGCGACCTTGCCGTCGAGCGTGAAGGCGGCACCACGATTCTGCAGCACGAAGCCGCCTTCCGGCACGGCGATGCAGGCGCCGAAATCGAAGAACAGGCTCTGGATCAGCGACACCGCCATGCCCGAGCCGTCGACCACGCACAGATGCGCGGTGTCGCCGCGGGTGATGCGGTCGGTACCCTGCATGCCCGCCGCACCGCGCGCCTGCCTCGTGAAGGCGCGGGCAAAGGCGGCGCGTCGCTCCTCGCTCCATGTCTGCTCTATCGGCTCGGCAAGCCGCGCGCGGTCGTCATTGACGGCATCGCGGGTCGCGAGCGCCGCGGCCGACGCCTCGATCTCCAGATGCAGGCTTTCCGGCGTGAAGCGCCCCACGCCTTCGGTGGGTACGCTCTCCACAAAGCCAAGCGCCATCAGCAGGCTGAAGCCTTGCGTCGAGGGCGGCGTGGTGAAGACGTCGAGGTCACGGAACCGACCCTGCACCGGCGCCACCCAGTGGCTGGCATGCGCGGCAAGGTCGGCTGCATCGAGCCAGCCGCCGGCGTCGGCAACGGCGCGGGCGATGGCAGCGGCAATCTCGCCGCCATAAAGGTGGTCGGCACCCTGGCGGCCAATGCCGCGCAGCAGCGCCGCCAGCGCCGGCTGCTTCATCCGGTCATAGACCTGTGGGCTCTGCCCGCCCCAGAGGCGCAGCGCATCCTTGGCGGCGAGTTCGCCCAGGCAAACCTGGAAGCTGGCGTGCAGATGGCGGGAGACAACCACGCCATCCTCCGCCAGCGCGGCGGCCGGTTCCAGCAGCGCGGCGAGTGGCAGCGAACCGAAGCGTCGACGCGCGGCGCTCCACCCTTCGACCGCGCCCGGCGCGGTCACCGCGTAACCCGAGCGCGGCGGGATAGTGGTAAGGCCCTGCGCGCGCAGGATTGCCGGGTCGGCGTGGCGGGAGGCCCGGCCGGAGGCGTCGAGCGCGTAAACCTTCCCGTTGGGCTCGGCGATCAGCCAGAAGGCGTCGCCGCCGGGGCCGCACTGCATCGGGCAGGCAACCATCAGTGCGGCGCTGGCGGCGATGGCGGCGTCCACCGCATTGCCGCCGGCCTTCAGCACATCGCAGCCGATGGATGAGGCCATGGCGTGCGGCGAGGAGACCATGCCGCGCGTACCCAGCACCGGTCGATGCCCGGCGAGGTGGGGGAATTGCTCATAGGCGTCGAGGTGCGGCCAGGCCGGGCCGTTCTGCTGGATGCTCATGCCGTGCCCGCTCAGCGCACCGCCTGGAGGAAAGCCCGGGTCCGCTCATGCGCGGGTCGCGCGAACACCTCGCGCGACGGGCCGCGCTCGATGACGACGCCGGCGTCCATCACCATCACATGGTCGGCGACATCGCGGGCGAAGCCCATCTCGTGGGTGACGACAATCATCGTCGTGCCGGACGTGGCGAGTTCGCGCATCGCGTCGAGCACTTCGCCGACCGTCTCGGGATCGAGCGCGCTGGTCGGCTCGTCGAACAGCATCAGCCGGGGACGCATTGCCAAAGCGCGGGCGATGGCGACGCGCTGCTGCTGGCCGCCGGACAGTTGGCCCGGAAAGGCATGCAGCTTCTCGCCGAGCCCGACCCGGCGCAGCAGTTCGATCGCCTCGGGCCGGACCTCCGGCTCCGGGCGATGCAGCACCCTGAGCGGGCCGACCATGACATTGGCCAGCGCGTCCATGTGCGGGAACAGGTTGAAGCGCTGGAACACCATGCCGATGTGGGTGCGCTGGCCGGCAATCTGCCGCTCGGAGAGCCGCTCCATCCGTTCGCCGCGTTCGCGATAGCCGATGAGATTCTCATCGAGATAGATGCGGCCGCCGTCTATGGGCTCAAGCTGGTTGATGCAGCGCACCAGCGTGGTCTTGCCCGAGCCGGAGGGACCGATGACGGCCAGCACCTCGCCTCTCTCCACCTCCAGCGAGACGCCGCGCAGGATCCAGTTGCTGCCGTGCTTCTTGGCGATATCCACCACGCGCAGCACGGGCGCGGATGTCGGCTGAGATGCGGCGGCGAGGCTCATCGCTGGCCCGCCAGCAGGGAGCGCTTGGAGAGCGCAGCGGACAGGCGACGCGCGGCCGGGGCCTCGTGCCGCGCCATGCGGCGCTCCAGCCATTTCTGCGCAAAGCCGAGGATGGTCGTCAGGATCAGGTACCAGATGGCGGCATAGAGGAAGAGTTCGAAAGTGCGGAACGTCGCCGAATTGATGTTCTGCAGCGTCCCGAAGAATTCGCGCACGCCGATGATGCTGAGCAGCGAGGTGCCCTTGATCATCAGGGTGAACTCATTCCCGAGCGGCGGGATGACGATGCGCAGCGCCTGCGGAAAGATCACCCAGCGGAACGAGACGGCGGGCGTCATGCCCAGCGCCCGCGCCGCATCGGTCTGGCCATTGTCGATGGTGGAGATGGCGGAGCGGAAGATTTCGCTCATATAGGCGGCCTCGTTGAGCGCCAGCGTGAGCAATGCCGCCTGCAGTGGACCAGTGAAGACGAAGGGCCCCAGCACCAGATCGGGGTAGCGGTAGATGCCGGCAGCAGCTACGCCGGTATAGGCCAGCATCAATTGCACCAGCAGCGGCGTGCCGCGCCAGAACCAGACATAGAAGATCGCGAAGCCACGCAGCCAGCTACTGGTGGAGAGCCGCGCCAGCGCGACACCAAGCCCCAGCACCACGCCCAAGGCCTGCGCCAGCACCGAGATGTAAATGGTCACCAGCAGCCCCTCCCACACGATGGCGGGAGGGTTGAGCAGGAAGTTGAGGAAGTAGCCGAAATCCATCGGGCGTAACCCTTGCGTCCCGGGTGGATGCTAGGGCGCGATGGCCATTGACTCGAAGCTCCACTTCTTGACGACGCCGTCATAGGTGCCGTCGGTCTGCGCCTTCTTGAACGCGGCATCGATCGCGGCGTGCAGATCGGCGTCATCCTTCAGCGTGGCAATGCCGGTATAGAAGGTCGTCGTCTGCGGGCCGGCCAGCTTGACCTGGACGGTGTTCTTCTTGTTGAAATCCGCCTCCGTGGCGGTGCCGCTGTAGAAGGCATCGACCAGCCCGGCGAGAAGCTGCTGGATGGCGTCCGTTACCTTGGGCAGCGAGACGACGTCGATCGGCGGCTTGCCCTGCTTCTTCAGTTCGTTGCTGGCCTGGACCGCTTCTTCCTCATTCACCGAACCGCGCTCGACCGAGACCTTCTTGCCGGACAAGCCGGAGAGGTCCTTGACCGCGAGCGTGCTGTCGGCCTTGACGATGACGGCATTGCCGACCAGCGCGTAATTGACGAAGTCGACGACGGCGCGCCGCGCCGGCTTGTCATATAGCGAGGAGAGGATGGCGTTGCACTGGCCGGCCTGGAGAGCCGGGATGAGCCCCTCGAACGCCATGTTCTTGTACTCGGCGGTGACACCCATCTCCTTCGCGACCGCGATCCCGACATCGACGTCGAAGCCGTCGGGCTGCATGGAGGTCGGGTTGAGATATATGAAGGGCGGTGCCGAGAGGTCGCTGCAATAGACGATCTTGCCGGATGCCTTAACGGAAGACAGCGCGTCCTTCGCCTGAGCATCGGCGCCGGAAAGTAAGCACAGCCACGAAGCCGCTATGGCCGCAGCGATCGTCGACGAAAGGCGGCTGTCCCTGAGCCAGCAAGAAGGTATCATGTCTTTTGCCCCGCAGCATGAGTGATGTATTCTATCTAGAAATACGTCGCTTCCATTGGCGTAGTGCCTCCCAAGGTCCGGTAGAATTGTAGTTATTGTTGAGATTTGAACGGCATGATCGACCAAAATGAGTTGGTCGAAAATAGAAATAAAGCGAAGCTTACATCGGCTTTTATCGATGCAAGGCATTGATAAGTTCCGTATCGTCAGGCCGTTCCTGCATACAACCTCATCCTGAGGTGCTCGCGTAGCGAGCCTCGAAGGATGCTGACGCAGAAGGCGGCCACCAGTGGGGGCATCCTTCAACGCCCGGCGCTGCCGGGCACCTCAGGATGAGGTCGCCTTCGGGGATGACTTCCGAACGGGAATAAATCCCCGGCTGCCGCGTTTCCTCGGAGATACGAGGGAGAGAACCGGCATGTTTCACTTTACACCCCGAGACCCGGGCATCGTCCGCTTTCTCTGCCGACCGGAGGATCACGGCGTTATCGCGCCGCCGGTGCCGGCCAAGACCGTGCTGCCGGACTGGTTCCGGAAGCTGCCGCCCGTCGACACGCAGCATCGCTCGGTCGCCAATAACGGCCTGACCATCAAGCGCTGCATGCCCTTTCTCGATGCGATGACGACGGGCTGGCTATTGCCGCTCGCCGCCACCGTGCGGCTGGAGATCACCGATGGCGGGCGCTCGGTCAATGCCGGCTGGGAGTTCGATCGCACCATGGTGAGCAATCATGGTGCGCATCAGGTTGCCGGCAATCCGAAGGAGCCGGTGCCGCCGTGCAAGTTCCATAATTACTGGTCGATCCGTACGCCGCCGGGCTGGAGCTGCCTTTTCGTACCGCCGATCAGCCGGCCCGGGCAGCCCTTCGAGTGCGTCGCCGGCCTGGTGGACACCGACACCTACAATGCCGAGATCCATTTCCCGTTCTTCGCTACCGCGCCGGACGGCCTGCATGTGATCGAGATGGGTACACCGCTGGTCCAGGTGATCCCGATCCGGCGCGACGGGCCGGCGCTCGATGTCGAGATCCGGGCGGAATCCGCGCGCGAGGCGATGGAACGCGACACCATCCATCGCCGCACGCTGGCCGGGGAGGGGTGGTACCGCAAATTGGCGCGCGCAGCCCGGTGATGTCGGGTGAAGTCATCGGGCGGGTGCGATGTGAAACGGGGGCCATTCGGCCCCCGTTCCCGTGCTGCGCTCAGCGCCAGGAGCGGCCGCCCCAGCTCTTGGAGCCGTTGGACGAACGGTTCGAGGAACTGTTGGACGAACTGTTCGAAGACCGATTGGACGAAGAATTCGAGCTCGAATTCGAGGAAGAGTTCGAACTGGAGTTCGACGAGGAATTGGAGCTCGAATTGGATGATCCGTTGGACGACGAGTTCGAGCTCGAATTCGACGAGCTATTGCCGGCGACGATGAAGCTGCCGTCGCTGCGATTGGTCGTGGTCGGCGCCTGCCGCTCGACGTCGGGTGCGATGCGCGCATATTCCATGGCGTGCGCCGCCGGAGCGGCGAATGCCGTCAGGCCGGCGAGCGCGGCGGAAGCGATTTTCCAATGTCGTTTCATGTCCGTTACTCCGCTGTGGAACGGGTCTGTTGTGTCGACCCAGCAAAGTAACGGATGGCATCGCAATTTATTCCGATATCATCGCATGTACAGGGCGGGATGATCTGGAAATATTGCACGCGCGCATGAAATGTATTTAAAACTGGAGTTTCAGTTCTGCGAAAAATACTCCCGCAGCACGTCCGCCACCCGCGCCGGCTCGCCGCTGTCGTCGGCGGCCAGGTGCCCGAGCCCGGCGAAATCGACCCGCTGGCAATTCGGCAGGACATCCTCGAGGGCATCGACCGCGGCAAGCAGGAAGGGCGTGCTGCTGGTACCGGCCATAAGCAGCGTTGGAGTGTCGAGGGCCCGGAAGCTCTCGACCCGGCCCGCCATTTCGCGGACCAGGGCGATGTCGAACTGCATGGTGGGAATGAGCCGGCGCAGGGAGTAGCGGCGGTCGCCCAGCATGCTCTGGGTCCACAGCGCCGTCGCGATCATCGGTACGAAGACGAAGCGCGGCAGGCGGGGAAGCATCGAGGGATCGCCGACGCCCTTGATGATGGCGACCATCGCCGCCGCCAGATTTCCGTCCGCCAATTCCGATTCATAGGCCGGCATCCATGCTTGAGGCGACGGCTTGCCGTCGATCTCCAGCGGCGGCTCATAGATCGCCAGTTTGCGTACAGCCGGCAAATTGGTCGCTGCCTGAAGCGCGATCAGGGCGCCGGAACTCAGGCCGAAGACATGGTGCGCTCCGGTCGCCTCGAGCAGGGCCGCGAGGTCATCGACTTCCGCCTGCATGCCGTAGCTGTCACCCGGCGGCCCGCTGAGGCCGCGGCCGCGGCGATCGGGAACATAGATGGTGAAGTTGTCGCTGAGTTCGGCGGCGAGCCGGCTGAAGCTGCGACTGGTCTGCAACGCGCCGTGCAGCAGCACCAGGCCGGGACCGTCGCCGCTCCTGGAATAGCCGATCCGGGTGCCGTCGCGGGAATGGACGGCGTGCGTGGTCATCGGGATCGGCATTCGGGCATCCGTGCGCGTTCGATCGTGCTGGCCTTGAGGCTAGCATGATCGGCGTCACGCCCTCGCGACAGGTCTATCGCCGGCGCGCCGATGCGTAGATGCTCTCCGCCATCTCGGTCTCGTCGAGCGTGAAGCGGTGGTCGGTCTGCGGATGGGCGCGCTGCTCGCAGTCGAGTCGCGGGCAGATCCGGCAGCCGACACCGATCGGCACCGACTGGCTGGGATCGCTCAGATCCATGCCGTCTGAATAGACCAGAGCCGGTGCGTGGCTGATATGGCAGCCGAGCCCGATGGAGAGATGCCGGCGCGGTGCATTGTGTCTATGGCCGCCCTTGGTGATCGCCTTGGCGATGCAGAAATAGCGCTGGCCCTCCGGCATCTGGCTGATCTGCACATTGATCCGCTCAGGATGCAGGAAGGCGGCATAGACATTCCAGCGCGGGCAGGCGCCCGAATGCCGGGAAATATGGATCCCCGACAGCGAGAAGCGCTTGGAGATGTTGCCGGCTATGTCGGTGCGCACCAGATGCAGCGGAATGCCGGCACGCCCGGGCCGCTGCAGCGTGGTCATGCGCTGGCAGACCTGCTCGAAGCTGGTGCGGAAGCGCCGCTGGATGCGCTCTATGTCGTAGCGCGTCTCCTTGCAGGCCTTCAGGAACGGCTCATAGGGCATCAGCAGCGCGCCGGCGAAATAGCTGGCAAGCGCGTTGCGCGCCAGCACCGGTGCGTCGGCCGGCAGGTTGCTGGCCTCGATCAGCGCGTCGATCTGCACCGAGGCCGCCAGGGTTCCGAGCTGGTGGGCAATGCTGAATATGGCGGATTCCGCCGGCAGCACGTCGGAGGTAAGGATCTCGCGTTTGTCCGGATCATAGCGCCGGGCGATGCCGGCGGGCAGCGGCGCCATCCGCCATTGCAGGCCGAACACATTGAAAAGATAGGTCTTCAGCCCGTACTCGAAGGAATCCGAGGCGCTCTCTATGTCGTGCCGCACCCGCTCGGCGGCCTCTTCCAGCAACGGGAAATAATTGCCGGCCTCCTGGATGAAGTCCGACACCGCGTCAGTCGCCGGGTGGTAACCGGCATTCTCGTCCGAGACGGTGCCGGTGAGCTTGGCGGTGCGCAACGCGCGGTACTGGTCGAACAGCCGGACAATGGCGCGGCCCACGGTCGGGTTCGAGGCGGCGAGGTCGCGTATGTCCTGATTGGTCAGTTGGCTCTCGGTGAACACATCGTCGCCGAAGATTTCCATCAGGTCGCCGACGAGGCGCGACTCGTCATTCTCCACCAACTCGCCGGGCTCGATGCCGAACTGCCCGGCAACCTTCATCAGCAGCGGCACGGTGATGCGGCGTCGATTGTGCTCGATCAGGTTGAGATAGCTCGCGGAAATGCCGAGTTGGCCGGCCAGCTCGGCCTGCGAGATGCGGCTCTGGCGGCGCAGCCTCTGAATGCGGCTGCCGATCCGCGGCTCGGTTTCCTGCATGCGCCTGCCTTTGCTCGATTTACAAGATCGGGACCGGAAATTTACAAGGCTTATCAACTTAACCAGCTGATTTTCATATATTTATTGCATAACGAGGTCGCTTGGCAAATCTTTACATCACCACCGCACGGAGATGCAGAGATGGCCAGCCCAGAGACCCGCGACGACGACGAATTCGTCACCATCATCGGCCGCGACGCCGAGGAGATCAGCAAGACCTTCCGCACCGAGGGGCTCGCCGAGCAGCAGTTCACCATCGTGCACCGCATCGGCCGGCACCGCTTCGCCTTCGCCGATGGCGGCCCGATCGGCGGCCTGTTCGACGGACGTCCGATGCTCGCCGCCACCTTCGCCCGCTCCGCCCGACGCTGAGCGCACGAGCCGAACCTTTCTTCCGACCTTCGACAATGAGGACGACAATGCTCGACAAGGTCCGCACCGAACCCGCCCCCGAAACTTTCCCCGCGCCGGAATGGGCGCCGGACCGCTGGCACGGCATTCGCCGCTCCTATGGTCCCGAGGACGTGGCCCGGCTCGCCGGCTCGCTGCCGATCCGCCACACACTGGCCGAGCATGGCGCGCGCCGGCTCTGGGAACTGCTGCACACCGAGGCCTATCTGCCGACGCTCGGCACCTATACCGGCAACCAGGCGGTCCAGCAGGCCAAGGCCGGGCTGAAGGCGATCTATCTCTCCGGCTGGCAGGTCGCGGCCGACGCCAATTCGTCGGGCGACATGTATCCCGACCAGAGCCTCTACCCGGTCGACAGCGTGCCCAACGTCATTCGCCGCATCAACAAGGCATTCCAGCGCGCCGACCAGATCCAGACCATGGAGCGCGCAGACGGCAAGGGTGGCACCGAGATCGATTATTTCCTGCCCATCATTGCGGACGCCGAAGCCGGCTTCGGCGGCGCGCTCAATGCCTTCGAGCTGACCAAGGCAATGATCGAGGCCGGCACCGCCGCCATCCATTTCGAGGACCAGCTGGCTTCGGAGAAGAAGTGCGGCCATCTCGGTGGCAAGGTGCTGGTGCCGACCCGCACCTTCATCCGCACGCTGAACGCCGCGCGGCTCGCCGCCGACGTCATGGGCGTGCCGACCGTGATCATGGCGCGCACCGATGCCGAGGCGGCGCGGCTCATCACCTCGGACATTGACGAGGCAGACGCGCCCTTCGTCACCGGCGAGCGCACCCAGGAAGGCTTCTATCGGCTGAAGGGCGGCTTCGGGGCCGGCATTGCCCGTGCCATCGCCTATGCGCCCTATGCCGACCTGCTGTGGTGCGAGACCTCGACGCCGAGCCTGGAGGATGCACGCCGCTTCGCGGAAGGGGTGCACAAGGTCCACCCCGGCAAGATGCTGGCCTACAACTGCTCGCCGTCCTTCAACTGGGCGAAGCACATGGACCGCGCGGCGATGGCCCGCTTCCAGGCCGAGCTCGGCGCCATGGGCTACAAGTACCAGTTCGTCACTTTGGCCGGCTTCCACAATATCAGCTTCACCACCTTCGATCTCGCCCGCCGCTACCGGGAAGAGGGCATGGCAGCGTATTCGGAGCTGCAGCGCGCCGAGTTCGACAGCGAGCAGCACGGCTTCACTGCCATGCGGCACCAGCGCGAGGTGGGGACCAGCTATTTCGACGCCATCGCTACCGTGCTGAGCGAAGGCGCCAGCGCCACCACCGCCATGCACGACTCCACCGAGACGGCGCAGTTTTGAAGCGTGCCGCAACCCGCCCCACCGGGCGGGTTGCGGGCGCGTCGGCGCCGATCCCGAGTTTACCGGTTACGCTTACGGACCATGATCATGATGAGCTTTGTCAATATTGGCGGTATTCGCGTTGAATCCTCGCTCTATGAATTCGTGACCTTCGAGGCCATGTCGGGATTGCCGCTCGGCCGGATGAATTTCTGGGAAGGCTTCGGCGAGTTGGTCCGCGACCTCGCTCCACGCAACGCCGTCCTGATGGCGCGTCGCGACGAATTGCAGGCGGCGATCGATGCGTGGCATGGCGCGCGCAAGGGCACGCCGGTCGACCCGGCCGCCTATGAGGCGTTTCTACGCGAGATCGGCTATCTGCTGCCGGAGCCGCCCGCCTTCGAAGTGACGACGGCGAATGTCGACGGCGAGCTGGCAGTGCTGCCGGGTCCGCAACTCGTCGTGCCCGCCACCAATGCGCGTTATGCACTGAACGCCGCCAATGCCCGCTGGGGCAGCCTTTACGATGCGCTCTACGGCACCGATGCGATCCCCGAGGACGATGGCGCCGGCCGCGCCGGCCCGTTCAATCCATTGCGGGCGATGCAGGTGGTGGCGCGGGCGCGGGCGTTCCTCGATGAGGTCGCGCCGCTCACGGTCGGCTCGCACGCGGATGCCGTCGGCTATTGCATCTGCGGCGGCCGGCTCGCGGTCGAGCTGGAAGATGGCACCGTCACCACGCTTGCCGACCCCACCCGCTTCGCCGGCCATCGTGGTCCGGAGCTGGCGCCCTCGGCGGTGCTGCTGGTCAATCACGGCCTGCATGTCGAGATCGTCATCGACCGCAATCACCGCATCGGCGCCGATGACGCCGCCGGCATCGCCGACATCGTCGTCGAGGCCGCAGTCACCACCATCGTCGATTGCGAGGACAGCGTCGCCGCCGTCGATGCCGAGGACAAGGTCGCGGTCTATCGCAACTGGCTCGGCCTGATGAAGGGCACCCTCTCCGCCCATTTCGACAAGGGCGGCAAGAGCGTCGAGCGCCACCTGGCGGAGGACCGCGTCTATACCGCGCCAGATGGTGGCACGCTCACCTTGCACGGCCGCAGCCTGCTGCTGGTGCGCAATGTCGGCCACCACATGATGACCGACGCCGTGCTGGATAGCGACGGCAAGCCGATCCCGGAAGCCTTGCTCGATGCCGCGGTGACCTCGCTGATCGCGCTGCATGACCTGAAGGCCTCCGGCCCGATCCGCAACAGCCGCACCGGCTCGGTCTATATCGTCAAGCCGAAGATGCATGGTCCCGAAGAAGTCGCCTTCGCCGTCGAACTGTTCGCAAGGGTCGAGGCCCTGCTCGGCATGGCACCTAGCACGCTGAAGATCGGCATCATGGACGAGGAGCGCCGCACCAGCGCCAATCTCACCGCGGCGATCCACGCCGCCCGCGAGCGGGTGGTGTTCATCAATACCGGCTTCCTCGACCGCACCGGCGACGAGATCCACACCTCGATCGAGGCCGGGCCGATGGTGCGCAAGAACGAGATGCGGGCCCAAGCCTGGATCAAGGCCTATGAGGATGCCAACGTCGATGCCGGCCTGAAGACCCATCTCGATGGCCATGGCCAGATCGGCAAGGGCATGTGGGCGATGCCGGACCGCATGGCCGACATGCTGACGCAGAAGATCGCCCACCCGCTGGCCGGCGCCAACACCGCCTGGGTGCCCTCGCCCACCGCGGCGACGCTGCACGCGCTGCACTACCATGCGGTCGACGTGTTCGCCCGCCAGGCCGAACTGCGCCACCGCCAGCCGGCCTCGCGCCGCGATCTGCTGACCATTCCCGTGCTCGACCGTGGCAATTGGGAGCCGGCGGCGGTGCAGGAGGAACTCGACAACAACCTCCAGGGCATTCTCGGCTATGTGGTGCGCTGGATCGACCAGGGGGTCGGCTGTTCCAAGGTGCCGGACATCCATGATGTCGGGCTGATGGAGGATCGCGCCACGCTGCGCATTTCCTCGCAGCACGTCGCCAACTGGCTGCTGCACGGCATTGTCAGCGCCGAGCAGGTCGAGGAGACGCTGCGCCGCATGGCCAAGGTGGTCGACGCACAGAACGCTGGCGATCCTGCCTACCGGCCGATGGCGCCGTCCTATGACGGCGTCGCCTTCAAGGCCGCCCGCGACCTGGCGTTCGAGGGCCGCACCCAGCCCAATGGCTACACCGAGTTCATCCTCCACGCGCGGCGGAAGGAAGCGAAGGCTCTCCAAGTGAAGGAGGCTCAGGCTGAGGAGATGCGTGCCGCGGCTCCTGCGGAGGCAAGGCCCGCCGAGTTCCTGAAGCCGCGTCCGTTCGAGCGCGAGGTGCCGATCTATCGGAACGCTCGTGTGGCGAGCGCCAGGCGTCCGGGGCCAGAGCGCCAGCCGGCACTCCTCAACGAGCGCTCCTGAGCGCCGGACGGGGGGCGGCACGCAACCTCACGGCAGGTACGCCCCGCCATTGACGTGCATCGTCTGGCCGGTGACGTAGCGCGCTGCCGGGCCGGCGAGGAAGCGCACCATGGCGGCGACCTCGTCCGGCGTGCCGCGGCGGCCCAGCAAGTTCGCCGCGGTCGCATGGTGATGCGGCCGGTTGCCGCCCTCGCGCACGGTCTCGATGAGTCCCGGCGAAACCAGGTTCACCGTGATGTTGCGCTCGGCCAGCTCATGGGCGAGCGCCTTGGTGAGGCCGTCGAGGCCTGCCTTGGCGGCGACCACATGGACCCGGTGCTTGGCGCCGGTATAGGCGGTGAGCCCGCCTATATTGACGATGGCGCCCTGGCCCGACTTCGAGAGCGCGTCGAGCGCCGCCTTCACCGTGATGAAGGGAGCATCGAGCGACAGCGCCATCACCTCGCGCCAGCCCTGGACGGTAAGCTGGTCGATCGGCGCCTCGCCGCGGACCGCGGCGTTGTTGACGAGGATGTCGAGCCGGCCGAAGGCCGAGAGGCCGGCAGCGACGATGGCCTCGACATCGGCCGGCACGACGAGATCGCCGAGCACGCCGATCGCCTTGCCGCCCTTCGCCTCGATGGCGCCGACCACCTCGTCGACCGCCGTCCGGTCGCGCCGCCCGGCGACGATCACCGACGCGCCGCCTTCGGCCAACGCCAATGCGATGGCGCGGCCGATATTGCGCGAGGCGCCGGTAACCAGCGCCACCCGCCCTTCGAGCTCACGCGCGGTGTCGCTCATGCGCGCGCCGCGGCGAGGTCTGCCGGCCCGCCATCGGCGATGCGGCCGAGCGCGGCACGCAGCGCGGCGATGCCGTCGGCGGTGAGGCCGCCGAAGCGCAGATTGGCCTCGAGCTTTTCCGCCAGTTCCTGTTCGGAGAGCGGCTCGCGGGCGCCGCCGCGCATGTGCGGCTGGCGAATCTCCTTGACCGAGCCGTCCTTCAGCACCGCCCTGAGCTGGCCGGAGAAGTTGCGGGGATACTCGTCATTGGGGTCGACCTCATAGGAGATCTTCGCCGCCAGCGCGCGCACCACCGGGTCCTGCGAGCGCTCGTCGGTGAACTGGCCGAGACCGGCCGCGCCGTCGATGAAGGCGACGGCCATGCAATAGGGCGTCGAGAACTTGCCGGCATAGCCGTTCGGCGGGCGATGCTTCTCCTCGAGCGGCGCCCACAGCCGGTGCACCGTGCCCTCCCCAACCGGGCAGATGATCGAGACGATGTCGTCCGCCTTGACGCCGCTTGCCGCCAGCTTCAGCGCGCAGTCGACGAAGGGCTGGGTCATGGTCCCGCAGGCATAGGGCTTGAAGGCGAGGCCCTCGATCACCCAGCGCGTGCCAAGCTCATCGAGCAACCGGTTGAAGTCCGGCGTCTTCGACGGCGCGAACGCCTTGAACATGCCGTGCGCGCCTTCGAACACGGTGCGCGGCCCGGTGAAGCCGGCCTGTGCCAGATGCACCGCGCGCAGGCCCGCCTGCGCATTGGCGCCGGCGTGCAGGCGCTTGGTCGAGGAGCCGTCGGCGAGATATTCGATGATGCCGGAGGCGAGGCTGCCGGCAATGCCGAAGGCGCGCACCGTGGTCTCGGCATCGAGGCCGAGCGCGGCGGCGACGGCGCCAGTGGCGGCCGGGGCACCGAAGATGGCGGTGGGGTGGAAGCCGGCCTTGTGGGTCGCTTGCGGGGCGACGAGGCTGAGCCGGCACATCAATTCCGCGCCGACCGCGATGCCGCGCATCACCGCCTCACCACTGAGGCCGTGCTGCTCGGCGGCGGCGAGCACCGCCGGCACCACCACGGCGCCAGGATGCACCGGGCCGCCTTCGAAGGTGTCGTCATAGTCTTCGCCATGGGCGGCGGTGCCGTTGACCATCGCCGCGTCATACATGCCGAGCCGGCGCGCATGGCCGAACGCGGTGCAGCGGCCTTCATCGACCGCGCTGGCGAGCACGGCGCCGACATAGTCGGTCTCCCGCGCTGCCACTGCGAGCCCGACAATGTCGAAGATCAGGTTCCGGCACACCGCTTCCGCGGCCGGCGAGGGCGCCGCCGAGGTGACGAAGGCGGCGAGTTGCGCGGCGACCGGCGTCGCGGTCACGGGGCTGTGCTGGTTCATGAATGTGCTTCCTGAAGCTTGGCCTTGCGGGCGTCGCGGAGTTCACGGCTGAGCGAGAAGATGACGAAGCCACAGGCCGTGAGCAGCAGGCCGAGGCAGATCGGATCCTGGAGGAAGACCATGAGGTCGCCACCCGACAGCACCAGCGAGCGCCGGTAGCTGGATTCCACCATGTGGCCGAGCACGACGCCGAGGATCATCGGCAGGAACGGGAACTTGGCGCGGCGCATCAGGTAGCCGGTGATACCCAGCGCCAGTGCGAGGCCGAGGTCGAACATCGAGTTGTTCAGCGTGTAGATGCCCGACAGGATCAGCGCGAAGATGAAGCCGGCGCGGTAGGGCCGCGGGCGGTTCACCAGCCAGATGGCGGCGGGCAGGATGATGATGCCGACGCCGATCTGCGCGATGATGGCGATGAGGGAGCCGATATAGAGGCTGTCGATCACCTGCGGGTTCTGCTCGAACAGCCGCGGACCGGGCAGCAGACCGTGCATCAGCAGGCCGCCGAGCAGCACGGC
The DNA here is from genome assembly GCF_012971745.1 of Starkeya sp. ORNL1. Lineage (NCBI taxonomy): Bacteria > Pseudomonadati > Pseudomonadota > Alphaproteobacteria > Hyphomicrobiales > Xanthobacteraceae > Starkeya > Starkeya sp. ORNL1. Next base: position 3,022,137 of record NZ_CP048834.1, on the reverse strand, counting down.
GGTTGAGTTCGAGCTCGGTATGCCGAAGCTCAGGAGAGGGATCAGCGCGGTGCTGGCCACCGTGTTGTTGGCCGTCTCCGGCGCCGCGACGCCTTCCTCGGAGCCCTTGCCGAACTTCTCCGGCGTCTTCGACCAGCGCTTGGCCTCATTGTAGGACATGAAGGCGGCAATCGAGCCGCCGCCGCCCGGGGTGAGCCCCTCGAACAGGCCGAGGATGCAGCCGATGATCTGCGAGCGCTTGAGCTTGTTCATCATGGCAAGGCCGGGCAGCCGGATGCGCACCGAATCCTTGAGCTTGGTGAGATTGGAGGAGCCGGACTGGCTCATCAGCTCGGTCAGCGCGAACAGCCCGACCATCACCAGCACCGGCTCGACGCCGCTCAAGAGGTCGGGAATGTCGAAGGTATAGCGCGTCACGCCGGAGATCGGGTCGGTGCCGACGGTGGAGATCATCAGGCCGATCACCGCGGCGGCGAGGCCCTTGACCAGCGAGCCGCCGGTCATCGAGGCGATGACGCTGAGGCCGAGTATGCCGAGGCCGAAATAGGAAGGCGGGGTGAAGGCCAGCGCCAGCCAGGACAGCGGCTCGGTGAGCAGCACCAGCATGGCGAGGCCGAACAGCGAGCCGACCACGCCGGACATCAGCGAGATGCCGAGCGCCTCGCCGGCACGCCCCTGGCGGTTCATCTCATAGCCGTCGAGCACGGTCGCGGCGGACGAGTTGGTGCCGGGGGTGCGGATCAGGATGGCCGGGATGGAGCCGCCATACTCCGCGCCGATATAGACGCAGGCCAGCAGCGCGATCGCCATGGCCGGGTCCATCGTATAGGTGAAGGGCAGCACCAGCGCCATGGTGATCGAGGCCGAGATGCCGGGCAGCGAGCCGCCGAGAATGCCCCAGATGAGGCCGGCAATGGCGACGAAGACCAACGGCGTGGCCGTGAGCAGATGGAAGATGTCCCAGAACGTCGTCATGAGAACAGACCCTGGAAGAGGATGCCGGCAGGCTGGGGAACGCCAAGCAACTTGACGAAGACCGCCCAATACAGAATGGCGCCGCCGATTGCCGCCACCGGCACGGTCCAGCGGCGCGGGGCGCCCTCATAGAGCGCGACCGAGGCGATCAGCAAAGCGACGCCGATGGCGTAGCCGACATAGGGCACCAGCAGCACATAGGCGGCGCCGAACATCAGGAAGCCGATGGCGCGGGGGAAATTCGCGTCCTTCTCCTCGTCATCCTCGGCATCGCCGGCAGCATGGGCAGCCTTCGCCGGCTTCGGCGCCAGCAGGGATCGGACGATCAGGATCAGTCCCAGCCCGGCGAGGGCGACGGTGAGCACGCGGGGCAGGCCGATCGCCCCCACCTCGTCGGAGAGAGTACTGTCGGCAATGGCGCCGGTCGCCCAATAATAGGCGGCAGCGAGCGCCAGCAGCACGAGGCCGCTCAGGCTATCCTTGTTCATGGCAGACTCTCATCATCAAGATCACGATGAATTTGGATCGAGTTGATCCAAATTCATGCAACGTGATCGAGTCCAATAGACCGGAGCATGAGGTCGCCCGAAAACCGCTTCGCACTTTTCGGCCTCATGCTCTGAGAGTAGCCGGCACGGGTCGCTCGACCCGTGCCGCTCGATAAGTCAGGCACGCAGGAGACGCGCGGTCGTGATCACTTGATCGCGCCGGTCTCCTTCAGGAAGTTCTCGGTGGTGGTGGCGAAGTTGTTGATGAAATCCGGATAGTCCTTGTGCGCGATGAACTTGGGCACAAGCACTTCCTCGGTATAGGCCTTCTTGTAGTCGGGGTCGGCGAGCACCTTCTGCACTGCCGCGTCCCAGGCCTTGGTGACGTCGTCCGGCAGGCCCTTCGGGCCGGCGAGGCCGCGGAACTTCACCAGCTGGACGTCGAAGCCGGATTCCTTGACGGTGGGCACGTCCGGCTTCTGCGGGATGCGCTCGGGATTGAAGGTGGCAAGGATGCGGATCTTGCCGGCTTCAAGCTGCGAACGCACTTCCTGGATCTCGCCGATGCCGATGTCGAGCGTGCCGTTGAGCACGTTCAGCATCATGTCGCCGCCGCCCTCATGGGTGACGATGGCGGCATTGACGCCGGCGGCACGCTTCAGCTGCTCGGCAGCCTGGCGCTCCAGCGAGGCCGGATTGGCGGCGCCCCAGCGACCGCGCTCCTTCTTGGCGTGGTCGATGACTTCCTGCAGCGTCTTGTAGGGGCCGTCGGTGCGCGTGTAGATGATCTCGCTGTCGGCGAAGACGTTCACCAGCGGCTCAAGATCCTTGTAGGTCTTAGGCGGCTTGCTCATCAACGAGGTGTAGATATAGGTCGGCGTCGTCGCGTAGAACACGCTCCCGTCCGCCGGCGCGGAGGCGGTGCGGGCAATCGCCTTGGCACCCGAACCGCCCTGCACGTTCTCGACGACGAAGGTGGCGTCGATATATTTGCCGAGATACTTGGACAGTTCGCGCAGGAACACGTCCGAGCCGCCGCCGGGGCTGGAATGGGTGACCAGAGTGACCACCTTCTGCGGATAGGGCGCCGGCTGCGCCGCTGCCTTGTCCGCCAGTCCGACCATGCCAGTCACTGCGCCGGCTAATAGAATTGCGATACCTGCCTTGAGGTTCATCGTCTTCCTCCCATGGATGGCGGCGCCTCTTCGCTGAGCGCTCGCCGATTAGAGATACTTCAGCTCATTCGGCGACGGCGCGCACCGCGTGGGCGGCGGCGCCGGTGCCGGCGATCAGGCTCATCAGGCGGGCGAGGTCGGCGCCCTGGTCGATGGTGCGCACCAGGCCGAGCAGCTCGCGCTGCGAAGCCTCGTCGAGCACGCCCTCGGCGCACATGAAGAACTTGCCGTCGAGGTCGGCGTCGCTGATGGGGTTGAGCGGGCCGCCGCGATAGCGCTCGTCCGCCCACTGCACCAGGGTGCGTCCGTCCTTGGTCTCGACCTCGATGCGCGAGCGGATCAGGTCATAGCCGCGGGCATCGATCTCGGGATCGTTGATCACCTCGGTGCGGGCCTGCAAATCCTGCATCGCCGGGCCGGCGACGAAGGCGTCCTCGAACTCGTGATGGCTGGCGCGGCGGCACAGCACGATCATGGCGAGCAGCGCCGGCATCGAGAACTTGGCCTGCAGATGGTTGCGGGCGATCGGATAGCGGATCGGCTCGATGATGTTCTTGCCGGCGAAGAAGCGCACGCGCTCCACCTGCTCGGGCTTCAGGTCGTTGTCGAGCACCAGCTTCAGCATGGCGTCCATCGACTGGTGGGTGAGGATGCCCGACGGATAAGGCTTGATCGACACGCCGGGGCTCTCGATGGTCAGCGGAGCGCCGAAGCCTTCATTGGCCTTGGTGGCGTCGAAGCCTTCGCCCATCACCGAGAAGAAGCCCCACGGGCCGTCCAGCGCGGTCGGATCGGCATCGAAGCCGCGAGCGGCCAGCAGCGCCGCGGTCACGCCGTTCTCGCAGGCCCGGCCGACATGCAGCGGCTTGGTCATGGTGCCGAAATTCACCCGGATGCCGGCGGCAAGGCTCGCGGCGATGCCGAAGGCGTGGGCCAGCCTGTCGCCGGTGAGGCCGAGCAGCCTGGCGGCGGCGACGCAGGCGCCGAAGGTGCCGACGGTGCCGCTGGAATGATGGCCGCGACGATAGTGGCGCGGTGTCATCCATTCGGAGATCTTGCATTCCACCTCGAAGCCGAGCTGGAACGCCAGCATCACTTCGCGTCCGTCGCGCTGGCCGATCTGCTCGGCGACGATGAGCGCTGCGGTCAGCGGCGGGATGGTCGGGTGGGTCAGCAGCCCATAGACATGGGCGGGATCGTTGGAGACCTGGGTGTCGTCCCAGTCATGGGCGTGGCCGGCGGTGCCCCATACCCGGGCGGCGAGCGCCGCCGGAACCTTGGTCGTGCCCGCGGCCGGCAGCGCGGCGTCGCCCCGACCGCCCTGGTCGAGCGCGTCCTCGACCAGGATGCGCACCGAGTGCTCCTGGCTGCCCGCAAGATAGAGGCCGACGGCGTCGACCATGCAGCGGCGGCCGATGCGCAGCGCTTCCGCGGGGAGGTCGGCATAGGAGGTGGATTCCACGAAGCGCAGGGCCTGGCGGGTGATATCGGTGGCTGGTGCGCTCACGCGGAAACTCCTTGGGCGTTTCTTCAGGTTCGGGCGTTCTTCAGGTTCGGGCGTTCTTCAGGTTCGGACAGGTCTTCAGGTTCGGACAGGTCTTCAGGTAAGACTGGGGTTCGACATCAGGCGCTCTTTCGCCGTTGCCACATGCTTGAGATGGACGGCCTGGGCACGGTCGGGATCGTGCGCGGCGATGGCATCCACCATCTCGTGATGCTCCTTGTTCGAAGCCTCGATCGAGTCCCTGAGCATCAGGTTGCGGCTGCGATAGAGCCGAAGCTGCTTGATGAGCGAAAGATACTGGCTGGCCAGCACCGGGTTGCCGGCATGCTCGACGATGAATTCGTGCAGGGCGAAATTCTCCCGCACATAGCTCTCGAAATCGTCCCGGGCGATTGCCTCGTCCATGGCGGCGACGAAGGCGCGGAGCTGGGCGATCTCCTCGTCGGTGGCGCGGATCGCCAGCAGCCGGCCGGCGAGGGCGAACAGGAAGGCGCGCACATCATAGATGTCGGCCGCCTGCGCCGCCGTGAGCCGGCGCACAAACACGCCGCGATTGGGAACCTGCTCGATCAGGCCGCTGGCCTCGAGCGAGCGCAGCGCCTCGCGCACCGGGCCGCGGCTGATGCCGAAGCGCAGCGCCAGCTCCTTCTCATTGATGCGATCGCCGGGAGCGTACTCGCCGCCGAGGATGACCCGCTGGATCTCCTCCTCGATGAGCATCGGCAGCGATCGGGACTTGAGCAGTTCGATGGCGCTGGTGGGCACAGGCGATCCTCCCTGCGAGAATTCTGTAGGACTCGTCCTCCGTGCTGTCAACGGAAGATTGCCCTATGTTCAACTGTTGACACTTTAAAGATCGAAATAATGTGACGCCGCTGAGAAGGTAGCGCGGTCTGTCGAGAGAGGTTGACAGACAATTCAATATCGCCCTCATCCCCGGACTTGATCCGGGGAGCCAGACTTCGACCGGGGGCATGCGGATGGGCTGAATCCCCGGATCAAGTCCGGAGATGAGGGCGCGAGGGGATGGGCGCGTCGGCTTCCGGAGCCGAGGCAACGCAGGCGGCTATCGGGCTTGCGCCAGCGGGCAGCTTAAACGGCGGCTCACGCCGCCTGTTCGCTGCCCTGGTTCAGCAGCCGGGCGCCGAACGGGACTGTCCCGGCGGCAATCCGCTGCTGCCAGTCCGAGTAGGTGATCATCTCGATGCCGAGCCGATCATAGATCACACGGTAGAAGCCATCCGCGTCGATCAGGACTGCCGAAGGATCGATCAGGAGCACTTCCTGCGCCATCACGCCGACCACCGCCTGGTCGCTCCAGCTATAGACGAACCGGTAAAGATTGAGCCCGGAAGGCAGCACGGCCAGCCGCACGACCTTGTGCTTCAGGCGAACATCGGAAAGCGTTCCGGTATGACCGGCACGGCCTGGGTTGCCGGCGCACGCTAGGCTCAGTGGCTGCTCACCCAGCTCTCTCTCAAGAGCCATGTTCACCTTCCCGAAATCAACGCGGTCGAGATTCAATCAACAGCCTGTTTCTACTTGGAAATCCGAAGCGCCACCGTCGCTTGATGACTGCATAGGTTGATGGAGGGGAAGCGATTCCACAACGGCGCCGGCCGTTGGAACGTCCTCCGCATTTAAGAATACGAGGACGAGTTGCGCCGAGGGCACAGCTATCCATAATCAGTTACCGATGGTCCGGGCCGTTCAGGCGTGCGCCGCCCATCCGACCAGCGCGCGCTCCAGCAGCCGGATGCTCAGTTCCAGCGCGAAGGCCACCGCGGCGATGACCAGGATGCCGGCGATCACCACGTCGGTGGCGAGGAAATTGGCCGCGGACTGGATCATGAAGCCGACGCCGCGCGTCGCCGCCACCAGTTCCGCCGCCACCAGCGTCGACCAGCCGGCGCCGAGCGCGATCCGCGTGCCCGTGAGGATCGAGGGCAGGGTGGAGGGGATGACCACCAGCCGCACCAGCTGCGCGCGCGTCGCGCCGAGCGCCCGCGCCACGTTCAGCCGATCCTTGGCGACGCCGCGAGTGCCGGCGGCGGTGGCGATGATGATCGGCGGCAGCATGGCGAGCGCGATCACCAGCACCTTCGCCGCTTCGCCGATACCGGCCCAGATGATGACGAGCGGCAGATAGGCGAGCGGCGGGATCGGCCGCAGGAACTCGACAATGGGGTCGAGTATGCCGCGCCCGACCGTGCTGAGCCCGATGGCAAGCCCGGCCGGCACGCCGACGACCAGCGAGACGGCGAGCGCGGTGAACACCCGAAACAGGCTGGCGCCGAGATGCTGGGCCAGCGTCGCATCCATGAAGCCGTCGGTGGCGATGCGCCCGAGCCGCGCCAGCACCGTCGCCGGCGAGGGCAGGAACAGCGCCGGCACCGCGCCCGAGGCGCTCGCCGCCCACCACAGCGCCAGCAAGCTGGCGATGGTCGCCGCCGAGATCAGGAGGCGCGACGGAATCGCGGGCCGCGTCGCCCGCCGTGCCGGCACCGCCTCGTAGACGCCGCGCGGCAGCCCTTCCATCGGCACCACCAGCGGCAGCGCGATCTCGGTGACCGGAATGGGCAGGGGCGTGGACATCATTCGGCCCCGCTGAATATGGCGGTGCGCAGCCGGTCGCGCGCGGCGGCGAATTCCGGAACCGACTTGATGCGGGGACCCAACCCCTGCTCCAGCGCCAGGCGTCCGAACTCGCAGGGCTCGTCATGCACCACGTGGCCCGGCCTGCCGGCCAGCACCACGATGCGGGTGCCGAGATAGAGCGCCTCGTCGAGGCCGTGGGTGACGAACAGTATGGTCTTGGCGGTGCGCCGCCAAACATCGAGCAAGAGGTCCTGCATCTGCTCGCGGGTCAGCGCGTCGAGCGCGCCGAGCGGCTCGTCCATCAGCAGGATCTGCGGATCGGCGACGAGGGCACGGGCGAGGCTGACGCGCTGGCGCATGCCGCCGGAGAGCTGCCACGTCGCGTGGTCGCCATGCTTGCCGAGGCCGACCAGATCCAGCGCTTCCTCGGCGCGGGCGTCGCGCGCCCGCTTGTCGAGACCGCGCAGCTTGAGGCCGAAGCCGACATTGTCGCGCGCATTGAGCCAGGGATAGAGCGCGTCGGTCTGCAGCACGACGCCGCGATCGGCGCCGGGCGCGCGTACCGCGCGGCCGTCGACGCGGATGGTGCCCTCGAACTCCGCATTGAAGCCGGCGACGGCGTTCATGAGGCTCGACTTGCCGCAGCCGGAGGCGCCGAGCAGCACCACCAGTTCGCCGGCGGGAACCGCGAGGTTGATGCCCTCGAGAATGGTGGCGGTGCCGCCATCCGGCGCAGCAAAGCGGATGGCGAGACGCTCGATGCTGAGTTTCGGATCGGTCATGGTCGATCACCGGTGAATAAAAATGCCCGGCATCCGCCCCCGCCAGAAAGCGTTCGGATGCCGGGCCAGGCTACGCCGCGGGGTCTCACCCAACCACGACGCTCGGGAACGTCAGTTCAGCTTGGAGGCCTGCTCGGCATAGGCGCGGCCGACATAGGTCTTATAATCCTTCAGCACCGTGTCGATGCGGCCCTGCTCCTTGAGGAAGCCGGAGGTCTGGACGATGGCGTCCAGCGTGCCGCCGCCGAGCAGTGCTTCGGAGAGCTGTTCGTCGAGCAGGGGATATTTGTTGCCCTTGAGCAGATCGGGGATCTCTTCCGGCTTGGCACCGGTGAGCTTGGCGATGGCGGCGACCTGCGGCGAACTCGCCGTCCAGGAGGCGCCGTTCTTCGCATAGTCGGCATAGGAATCCGCCGTCACCTTCACGAACTGGGCGACGATCTCGGGGTCCTTCTGCGCGAAGTCCTTGCGCACGATCCAGGCATCGAAGGTCGGCGCACCCCATTTGGCGACGTCGGCGGAGGTTGCGAACACCTTGCCGGTCTCCTTGATCTTGCCGAGCGCCGGATCCCACACATAGGCGGCATCGATGTCGCCGCGGGTGAAGGCGGCGGCGATCTCGGGCGGGCGCAGGTTCAGGATCTGCACGCTTTTCGGATCGACGCCCCAATGCTTCAGCGCGGCGAGCAGGCTGTAATGCGTGGTCGAGACGAACGGCACCGCGACCTTCTTGCCGGTGAAGTTCTCCGGCTTCTCGATGCCGGCGCCGTTGCGCACCACCAGGGCTTCGGCATCACCGAGCAGGGCGGCGACATAGATGGTCTCGATCGGCAGTTCGCGGCTGGCGCCGGCGGCGAGCGGGCTCGAGCCGACATAGCCGATCTGCACGTCGCCCGAGGCGATGGCGGCGATCACGTCGGCGCCGGAATCGAATTTGCGCCAGGCGATGTTCGACTTGGTTGCCTTCTCATAGGCGCCGTTTGCCTGCGCCACCTTCGCCGGGTCGGCGCCGGTCTGGTAGGCGACGGTGAAGTCGGCAGCGTGCGCCGGAAGCGTGGGAAGAGCGACGCCGAGGGCGAGAGCTGCCGTGGCCGCGAGCGTGGCGCGGCGGGAAAACCGGGACATTGAAATTTCCATGGAAAAGGCCGCGCGGCTGAGGTCGCCGACGTTCGGGCCGAGTGCGATATCAAGTGAAAACCGGCCGTGCCGGCGGTGTCAGCAGCGTCGACAGATCCAGGTCATGGATGCACCCCTTATCGAACGGACGCCGAGCCCGCAGCGCTGCGCGCGGGCCGTGTCCAGCGTGGCAACGCCATGTGAGCAAAGTCGACGGGTGGCGTCAATCTATTTCCTATAAAAAAGATAGGAAATTAAGTTGACCATTGGGTCGACTATTTCAGCAGCCCCAGCCGAACCAGGCTTTCCGCTGTCGCGACAATGGCTTCCTCGCGCGGCCGCGGCGTCCAGCCGAGCACGCGCTGCGCCTTGGCGCTGGTGGAATTGCGCACCTTGCCGAGGTCCGGAAGCACCCGGCGCGCATTCGCGTTCCACAGCGCCACGATGCGCACCAGCCAGTCCGGTGCCTCGCGGGTCGGCACCTTGGCGGCGCGCGCACCCATGCCCTGCCGCAACGCCTTTGCGACATCGAGCAGCGACAGGCAGTCGCCGGCAATGGCCAGGAAGCGTTCGCCCTTCGCCTCCGGGTGCAGCATCGCCCGGATATGGAGGTCGGCGGCGTCGCGCACGTCGACCGCACCGAAATGGACCGGCGGGCAAAGCGGAATGCCGCCGTCCATTAGGGTCTTGACGATCAGCGTCGAAGCCGCGAGGTCCGGGCCCAGCACCGGCCCGAATATGCCGACCGGATTGACGACGGAAAGCTCCAGGCCGCCGCCCTCGCGCGCCATGAAATCCCAGGCCGCCCGCTCCGCCAGCGCCTTCGACTTAACATAGGCGCTGAGATTAGGGGCCTGCGTATTGGTCCAGGTGGTCTCGTTGAACGGCGTCGCGCGCGGAGCGTGGCCATAGCCGACCGCGGCGAAGGACGAGGTCATCACCACGCGGCGGACGCCGGCATCGCGCGCGGCGCGCAGCACCCGCAGCGCGCCCTCGCGCGCCGGCACGATCAGTTCGTCTTCATGGACCGGTTCGCCGGCCGGGAAGGGCGAGGCCACATGGATCACGTAATCGCATCCAGCGACGGCGCCCGGCCAACCCGTGTCGTTCTCCAGATCGGTGGCAACGAACTCCACATTGCCCGGCGCGGTCGCACCGCCTTCGGCCAGCATGGCCCGCACCTCATCCGCACGAGCGAGGTTGCGCAGCGTGGTGCGCACCGTGTGGCCGGCTGTGAGCAGTTGCACAATGACGTGACTGCCGAGAAAGCCGGAGCCGCCGGTGACAAGAACGGTGCTCATCTGATCCTCACTCCGGTCGCACGCTCACAGCTGACCTTCTCCGCCAAATGCCCTGTCGTGGCCACCGTTCGTGGCAACATGGCTGATCCGCGATTTCCATCCGTCGCGGTGTCCGGATGGGGTGACCAAACGTAAGGTTGTGGCACCTTACCTAACGTCTTATTTCTAAACAGGATTTAATTTCGTCGTCATGTACCTGCGATGCAGCATGGGCCATTGTGCGCATGGTGAGACAGGCGAGGTGACGGAATGACGGCGACGGACGAGACCCCTATCCGCAAGCGAAAGCGAGGATCGGTCGCTTTCGTGCTTCTTGCGATCGCGGCGCTCGCCGTTGGTATCTATGTGTGGCGTGAGAACGCTGCTGTCGCCGCCCCGCCGCCTGTTGCCGGCGCTGCCATCCGCGCCGCCGTGCCGGTGAGCGTCGCCTCTGTCGAGCGCCGCGACGTGAGCGTCATCCTCTCCGGGCTCGGTACGGTCCAGGCCTCGCAGACCGTCAATATCCACACCCGGGTCGACGGTACGCTGCAATCCGTGACCTTTACCGAAGGCCAGAACGTGAAGGCCGGCGACGTATTGGCCAAGCTCGATCCGCGCCTCGCCGAAGCGGCGCTGGCACAGGCCCAGGCCGGCAAGGCTAAGGACGAAGCCCAGCTGCGCGGCGCGCAGGCCGACCTCGTCCGCTTTTCCCAGCTGGCGCAGAAGGATTACGCCAGCAAGCAACAGCTCGACCAGCAGCAGGCGACCGTCGATCAGCTGAAAGCCTCGATCGCCGCCGACGTCGCCGCCATCCAGAGCGCGCAGACCGATCTCGACTACATGACCATCACCGCGCCGGTGGATGGCCGCATGGGTATCCGTCAGCTCGATGCCGGCAATGTCATCCACGCCAGCGACTCCACGCCGATCGCCGTGCTCGCCACGCTCAAGCCGATCTCCGTGCTGTTCACTCTGCCGGAGAAGGACCTTGCTGCGGTGCAGCAGGCGATGGCCGCCGGCCCCGTCACCGTGGTCGCCACCCGTGAGGACGGCACCGTGCTCGGCACCGGCACGCTGTCCGTGGTCGATAACGAGATCGACTCCACCACCGGCACCGCCCGCCTCAAGGGCGTGTTCCCGAACAAGGATGAGCGCCTTTGGCCGGGCGCCTTCGTCCATGCCAGCGTGAACATCGCCACCTTGAAGGATGCGCTCACCGTGCCGGAAGCCGCGGTGCAGCGCGGGCCGGACGGGCTGTACGCCTGGGTGGTAACGGCCGACGGCAATGCGGTGATGAAGCCGATCGAGACCGGACAGGTCACCGACGGCGCCGTCGTGGTGCAGAAGGGCCTCGCCGCCGGCGATCAGGTGGTTACCAACGGCCAGTACCGGCTGCGTCCGAAGAGCCGCGTCGCCATCATCGCCAAGACCGCCAACGAAAACGTCGCCGAAGACGATGCCGGCAAGGACACTGCCGCCAAGGGTGGCGCCACCAGCGCCCGGCCGTAGGAGCGCGGCATGAACCTCTCCGCCCCCTTCATCACGCGCCCGATCGCGACCTCGCTCATCATGACCGCATTGGCGGTGCTTGGCGTCGTCGCTTATCCGCTGCTGCCGGTAGCGCCGCTGCCGCAGGTCGACTTCCCCACCATCCAGGTCTCGGCGCGGCTGCCCGGCGCCAGCCCCGACACCATGGCCTCCGCGGTCGCCTCGCCGCTGGAGCGCCGCTTCGGCCAGATCGCCGGCATCAGCCAGATGACGTCGACCAGCACGCTGGGCTCGACCTCGATCACCATCCAGTTCGATCTCGACCGCGACATCGATGCCGCCGCGCAGGACGTGCAGGCCGCCATCACCGCGGCGCAGCGCCAGCTGCCCGACGACCTCACCTCGCCGCCCAGCTACCGCAAGGTCAATCCGGCCGACAGCCCGATCATGATCCTTGCCGCCCGCTCCGAGACCATGCCGATGACGCAGGTCGACGACTATGCGGACAACGTGCTGGCGCAGCGCCTGTCGCAGGTCGAGGGCGTGTCGCAGGTCGTCATCGGCGGCGAACAGAAGCCGGCGATCCGCATCCAGATCGATCCGGCGCGCCTCGCCGCCAGTGGCCTGACCTTCGAGGATGTGCGCGCCACGCTGAATGATTCCACCGCCCTTGCCGCCAAGGGCACGATCAATGGTTCGGTGCGCAGCTTCACCATCGCCGCCAACGACCAGATCACCAAGTCGGGCGACTATGACAACGTCATCCTCGCCTATCGCAACGGCGCGCCGATCCGGGTGCGCGACGTCGGCCATGCCGTCGAGGGCGCCGAAGACGTCGATGTCGCGGCCTGGGACACCAACAAGCCGGCCGTCGTGCTGCTGGTGTTCAAGCAGCCCGGCGCCAATGTCATCGCCACCGTCGATGCCATCAAGGCGACGCTGCCGACGCTCGACGGCATCATGCCCGCCGGCATCACGATCGACACCATCGTCGACCGCACCACCACGATCCGTGCCTCGGTCTCGGACGTGCAGTTCACGCTTGGATTGACCATCGGCCTCGTGGTGCTGGTGATCCTGTTGTTCCTGAGGAATCTCCGGGCGACGATGATCCCCGCCGTGGTGGTGCCGCTCTCGCTCGCCGGCAGCGCGGCCATTATGTACGCGTTGAATTTCAGCCTTGATAACCTCTCGCTGATGGCGCTCACCATCGCCGTCGGCTTCGTGGTCGACGACGCCATCGTCGTCGTCGAGAACATCGTGCGCCACATGGAGGAGGGCGAGCCCGCCTTCCAGGCGGCGCTCAAGGGCGCGCGCGAAATCGGCTTCACCGTGCTGTCGATCTCGATCTCGCTGATCGCGGTGTTCATCCCGCTGCTGCTGATGGGCGGCATTGTCGGCCGGCTGTTCCGCGAATTCGCCCTCACCGTCACCGCGGCCATCGTGGTCTCGGCCTGCGTGTCGCTGACGCTGACGCCGATGCTGTGCTCGCGCTTCCTGAAGCCGCCGCCGGAGAAGCATGGCTGGCTCTATCGCGTGATCGAGGCCGGCTTCGACGGCATCCTTGCCTTCTACATGGCGACGCTCGCCATCGCGCTGCGCCACCGCTTCATTACGCTGATGGTGTTCTTCGCCACGGTTGCCGTCACTGGCTGGCTGTTCGTCGTGGTGCCGAAGGGCTTCTTCCCGACGCAGGATATCGGCATCATCTCCGGCCTGTCGGAAGCCGCCCAGGACGTCTCGCCGGACGAGATGAAACGGCTCCAGCAGCAACTCGGCGAGGTCATCGCCAAGGATCCCGCGGTTGCCGCCTTCGGTTCGGTGCTCGGCTCCGGTGGCGCCAACACCGTGAACAATGGTCGCTTCTTCATCGCCCTCAAGCCGCGCGATGAACGCGACGTCTCCGCCGCGCAGGTGATCGAGCGGCTGCGGCCCAAGCTGGCCACGGTCTCCGGTGCCGCCGTGTTCCTCCAGCCGGCGCAGGACATCACGGTCGGCGGGCGCGTTTCCCGCGCGCAGTACCAGTACACGCTGACCGACGTCGATCTCGACGAGCTCAACACCTGGGCGCCCAAGCTGGTGGCGAGCATGCGCGAACTGCCCCAGCTCGCCGACGTTTCCAGCGACCAGCAGGGCAATGCACCGCAGGTGAAGATCAATATCGATCGCGACCAGGCGGCACGCTTCGGCATCCAGCCGGCGGTGATCGACGCCACGCTGAACGATGCCTTCGGCCAGCAGCAGGCGACGCAATACTTCACCCAGCTGGATTCCTACTCGGTGATCATCGAGGCGACGCCGGACCTGCAGAAGCACATCGGCACGCTGGACCAGATCTATGTGAAGTCGCCGATCTCCGGCCAGGCCATCCCGCTCTCCACCTTCGTGTCGCTGGACACCAAGGCGGTGGGGCCGCTCTCGGTCTCGCACCAGGCGCAGTTTCCCGCGGTGACCATCTCCTTCAACGTCAAGCCCGGCGTCTCGCTGGGCGAGGCGGTGGAACTGATCAACCAGGCCTCCACCCAGCTCGGCGCGCCCTCGACGCTGACCGGCAGCTTCCAGGGCAATGCGCAGGCGTTCCAGAGCGCGCTGTCGAGCGAGCCGGCGCTGATCGCGGCGGCGTTGTTCGCGGTCTATGTCATCCTCGGCGTGCTCTATGAGAGCTATGTCCACCCGCTGACCATTCTCTCCACGCTGCCGTCGGCCGGCATCGGCGCGCTGCTGGCACTCTGGGGCGGCGGCTTCGATCTCTCGGTGATCGGCATCATCGGCATCATCCTGCTGATCGGCATCGTGAAGAAGAACGGCATCATGCTGGTCGACTTCGCCATAGCGGGCGAGCGCGATCGCGGAATGAGTTCGGAAGAGGCGATCCGCGAGGCGTGCCGGCTGCGCTTCCGCCCGATCCTGATGACCACCATGGCGGCGCTGCTGGCCGGCGTGCCGCTGATGCTGGGCCATGGCACCGGTTCGGAGCTGCGCCAGCCGCTCGGCTACGCCATGGTCGGCGGCCTCGCGCTCAGCCAGGTGCTGACGCTCTACACGACGCCGGCGGTCTATCTCTATCTCGCCCGACTGCAGCGCTGGGCGGCGGGCGCGCCGGAGCGCAAGCCTGTGGTGGGCGCGCCCCACGCCGTGGGACATGGCGTCCAACCGGCGCCGACGCCGGCGGAGTAAATTTCACACTCATTTAGCGACCTCATCCTGAGGTGCCGCGAAGCGGCCTCGAAGGATGCCCGCCTCGGGTGGAGTTGCCCTGCTTCAGCATCCTTCGAGGCTCGCTACCCATCGCACCTCAGGATGAGGTGGTCCTTACGAAGAGCCTAGCGAGGCCTACTCCCGCCTCCGCCCGGCCGATCGGGCGGGGAGAGCGCCAGCATCGTCGTCACCGCCTCCGGCGCCGGGCCGGGCGGCGCGCTGCGTTTCGGCATACCCTCGATGAAGGGCACCAGCTGTAGCCGCGCGATCTCCAGCACGCGGCGCAATTCGCGAACCGGCTCCGCATGATCGTCGACCCGCAGGTCGAGCGCCGGATAATCCTCCATGCCATGGATGCGCAGCGACGCCGACTGCTTGCCGCGCTTGTCGCCGCCGGCCGCGTCGCCTGCCTCCATCGCCCGCATTAGCCGCTCGTCGAGCGGCGCGCCGGCACTGGTGCGCCAGGCATGCGCCATCGCCGCGACCACTTCCGGCCCGGTCAGCATGTTGCCCTGCACCGCGAAGCCGGGGCCGATCGCGTGGCCATACCAGAGCGTGCACTCCGCGCCGGACCAGGCAGCAGCGCGGCCTTGCGCGTCCACCACGCCGATCTGCCGCAATTCGCGGGCCTCGTCCGTCGCCATCACGGCAGCCAGCGCATCGGGCGCGGAGGCGCCGCCGGCCATCGAGTCGAGCACGGCAATGGCGAGATAGGGATTGACCCAGGACTGGGTCGACACCGCCCCGACGCCGGCGCGGGTGAACGGGCACATCGAGCCCACTGCCGGCACCGCGGTCGCCACCGCGACGCCGAGCCGGCCGGATTGTTCGCAACGCGCAGCGATGGAGAAGGTCATGATGGCCTCACACGCTCAGGTGTCGCAGCACGCGGCCGGCGGCGTCCGGCTCGCTGGTGGCGCCGGTCTCCGCGATCTCGCCGCGATCGAGCACCGCCCAGCGGTCCGCCACCGCCAGGGCGAAGGGCAGATGCTGCTCGACCAGCAGCATGGTGGTGCCGTGCCGCGCCCGTGCATCGCGGATGACACCCGCCAGCCGGTCGATGACCGAGGGCTGCAGTCCCTCGGTGATCTCGTCGACCAGCAGGAATTTGGCGCCGACCGCCAGCGAGCGCGCCATCAGCAGCATCTTCTGTTCGCCGCCGGAGAGCGTGCCGGCGCGTTGCCTCAATCGTTGCAGCAGGAAGGGGAAGGACTTTTCGACCTCACTCAGCGCCGCGTCGAAATCCGGCCCGCGCACCGCGAGGCGCAGATTCTCCTCTACGGTGAGATCCTGGAACAGCGCCTTCTCCTGCGCCACATAGCCAACGCCGAGCCGCGCCACCCGGTGCGGCGGCAGCCGTGTCGCCTCCGTGCCGCCGATGGTGACGGCGCCGGTCATCTTCGGCAGGAAGCCCATCATGGCTTTGAGCAGCGTGCTCTTGCCCATGCCGTTCTTGCCGAGCACGGCAAGGATCTCACCGGGCGCGAGCTCAAAGCTCACCTCGCGCACCACCACCGCGCCGGCATAGCCGCTGGAGAGGTGATCGACCGAAAGCCCGCTCATGCCGGCACCTCGTGGCTGGAAGGCGAGGCCGCCTGATGCGCGATGCCGGCATGACCGGAGCCGGCATAGACCTGCTTCACCAGCTCCGACTGCACCACTTCCTCGACCGAGCCGTCGAGCACGATGCGGCCCTGGTGCAGCACAATGACCCGCGATGAGATTTCGCGTACGAAATCGAGGTCGTGCTCCACCAGCAGGATGCAGAGCCCCTGCTTCTTCGTCAGCTCGATCAATATGTCGCCGATCTGCATGCGCTCGGTCTTGGTGAGGCCGGCGGTGGGTTCGTCGAGCAGCAGCACGCGCGGCTCCAGCGCCAGCACCATGGACAATTCCAGCGCCTGCTTCATGCCGTGCGAGAGCAGATGCGCCGGGGTCGACAGCTGCCGGTCGAGCCCGGTGGTCGCCAGCACATGCATTGCCGCCTCAGGCAACGGTAGCTCGGACGCACGACGCCACAGCGAGGGGCGCTGGTGGCGGACCCGCGCGATCTGCAGGCACTGCGCCACGGTCAGCGTGTCGAACACGTTCGCCATCTGGAACTTGCGGCCCACCCCGAGCGCGACGCACCCCTCGGGCGGACGGCGGCCGATGTCGTGGCCATTGACGATGATGGTGCCGGCCGAGCGCTCGGCGCCGTCGGCGATGCAGCGCATCAGCGTGGTCTTGCCGGCCCCATTCGGCCCGACCAGGCTGACCAGTTCGCCGGCGCGGGCCGAGAAGTCGATGCCGTCCAGCACGGTGAGGCTGCCGAAATGCTTGGCGACGCCCTCGACTGCGAGCGCCGGCCCGTCGCCGGGCTCCGCTCCTTGCGTCTCTATTGCGTCGAGCGTGGAGAGCGTCACGATGGCGGGCACTGCCTCCGGGCGCTTGCGCACCAGCCCGATCAGCTTGCGCGGAATATCGAAGACCACCGGCAGCAGGCCGCGCGGAAAGGCGACGATGACCAGCACGAACACGGTGCCGATGATGAGCTGCCAGATGAAGGGATAGTCGCCGGAGAGCTGCGCGCTCTCATAGTCGACGATCAGCGCGCCGAACACCGGGCCGAGCAGCGTGCCGCGCCCGCCGAGCGCGGTCCAGATCACCAGCTCGGTGCCGAACACGAAGCCGGCCAACTCCGGCGCCACCACCATGGCGTAGCAGGCATAGATGTAGCCGGCGATGGCGCCGATCACCGAGCAGGCGAGATAGACCACGATCTTCAGCCGCGAGGTGTTGAGGCCAAGATATTTGCAGCGCTGCTCGTTCTCGCGCACCGCCACCAGCAGCCGCCCGGCATCGCTCTTGACGAAGATGTAGGCGAGCGTCGTCACCGCGACGAGGAAGCCACCGGCAAGCCAGAACCACGCCTCCATCGAAAGGTCGAAGCTCATGAAGCCGGACAGCCCGCTGGATGAGCCGGTGAAGGTGCCGCCGGAATAGAGCAGCTGCGTCGCCACGATCGGCAGCACCAGCGTGATGACCGAGGCATAGAGCGCCGAGGCGCCGTGCCAGAAGGCGAGCCAGCCGACGATGGAAGCGGTGAGCAGCGCCCCGCCGATGCCGAGCCCGAGCGCCAGCAGCGCGTTGGTCTCGGTGAAGTCCATATGGGTGAAGACCAGCCCCGCCGCATAGGCGCCGGCGGCGAAGAACACCGATTGGCCGAAGGTGAGGATGCCGAGATAGCCCCACAGCAGGTCGACCGTCAGCGCCACCGCGGCATAGAGCAGCGAGCGGGTCAGCACGTTCACCGAATAGGTGTCGAGCACATAGGGACCGACGCCGATCACCGCGAAGGCGAGGATCGCGCAGCCGAGGATGAGCGAGAGGCGCCGGGTCTCAGTCACGGGCGAACCCCTGCGGGCGGATGCGCAGGATGATGGCGGCCAGCACGGCGATGGTGAGCCCGCCCAGCACCGGGCTGAAATAGGTGCTCACCAGAACCTGCGCGCCGCCCAGCACCAGGCAGGAGATCAGCAGGCTCGCCAGCGAGGCACCGGAGACCAGCACCAGCATGAACGCGTTCACCAGCCAGGGCACCCCCATGTTCGGATCGACGCTCGACAGCGGGGTAATGAGCGCCCCGGCAATGCCGGCCAGCGCCGAGCCGAGCGTGAAGGTGAGGAAGCGCACCAGCCCGCTATTGATGCCGAGCCCACGGGCGAGGTCTTCGTTCATGATGACGGCGCGGGTCTCCAGTCCCAGCCGGGTCCCCTGCAGCAGCACGGTGAGCGCGATGCCGAGCAAGGCGGCGATCCCCACGAGGGCGAGCCGATAGGCCGAATAGCTCTCGCCGAGCAGATCGAGCGTGCCTTCCAGCGGCGCCTGCGCGAACTGCACGCCGCGCCCGAAGGCAATCGTGATGACTTGCCCGATGATGATGCTCAGTCCCCAGGTGGCGAGGATGGCATCGAGCGGGCGGGCATAGAGCGGGCGCACCACGAAGCGCTCGATGGCCATGCCGGCGACACCGCCGAACAGCGCGGCGACGGGAATGGCGAGCCACGGGTTGAGCCCGAGCTGGGTGGTGACGAGCGCGGCATAGCCGCCGAGCGTCATCAGTCCACCATGGGCGAAATTGATGATCTTCATGACGCCGAACACGAGCAGCAGCCCGGTCGCCACCGCATAGAGGATGGCGGCGGTGGTCACGATATCGAGCGTCTGGCCGATCATGCGGTGTCTTTCATGGGTGCTGCGCACGACCTCATCCTGAGGTGCGAGCGCAGCGAGCCTCGAAGGATGTTCAAGCAGAGGGCGCCATCGGGGGCGGGCATCCTTCGAGGCCCGGCTGTGCCGGGCACCTCAGGATGAGGCCGCTCCCGATAGGACGTTGCAAGAAGCAAACCGGGGCGGCACGGGCCGCCCCGACGCACAACCTCAGTTCAGCTTCGGGCACTGGTCGCCCGGATCGACGTCCTTGAAGGTGGAGAGCATCTTCACGCTGCCGTCGGCCTGCACCTGGCCGAGATACATGGTCAGCGGCGCATGGCGCTGCTTGCTCATGGTGATGGTGCCGCGCGGGCCGTCGACGCTCACCTTGGCGAGTTCCGGGATCACCTTGGCGGCGTCCGTCGTGCCGGCCTTTTCCACCGCCGCCTTGTAGGCATAGACCGCCTCGTATTGCGGGACCGAGAGATCGTTCGGGGTCTTGAGACCGGTGCCGAACTTCTTCTCCATGGCGGCGAGGAAGGCCTTGTTGGCCGGGCTGTCGATATTGGTGAAGTAGGAGCCGGAGATGAAGATGCCCTCGGCATCCGCGCCCATGCTCTTCGCCGTGCCTTCATCGACCGCGAGATTGCCGTAGAGCGACTTGATGCCTGCGGCGCGCAGCTGCTTGGTCAGGGTCACGTTCGGCGCGCCGCCGGCGGTCGAGGTGATGATGGCGTCGGGGTTGGCCGCCTTCACCTTGGAGAGGATGGCGGTCCAGTCGGTGGCGTCCATCGGCGCGTATTCGTCGCCGACCACCTTGCCGCCGACCTTCTCGATATAGCTCTTGGTGAAGGCCAGCATGCCGCGGCCGAACGCATAGTCCGAGCCGATCAGGAAATAGGTCTTGGCGCCCTGGTTCTTGAAGTAGTCGACGATGGGGGCGACCTGCTGGTCCGGCACCCAGGCATTCACATACATGTACGGGCTGCACGAGCGGCCTTCATAGAAGGACGTGTAGATGTAGGGGGTCTTGCCGCGATTGACGATCGGCAGGCCGGCATTGCGCGCGGCACTGGTTTCCATCGAGATCAGCACGTCGACCTTCTTCTGGAAGATCAGCGAATCGAACGCCTTCTGTGCGCCTGCGGCGCCGGAGGCATCATCCGCAACTTCCAGCTTCACCTGCTTGCCCAGGATGCCGCCCTTGGCATTGATCTCCTCGACCGCAAGCTCGGCCGACTGCACGACGGACGGCGCGACCACGCTGTTGGCGCCGGAAAGGCCGACCGGGATGCCGATGGTGATGACGTCCGCAGCGAAGGCGGCGCTGGAGAGAAGGCTCGCCGCAAGTGCGCCGGCGAGCAGGAGAGATGAGCGGGACATGTCGTGTTCTCCGGAAGGTTTATGATTGTTGGCGATGCCGCGGCGGGCTCAGTACCAGCCGCGGGTGATGTCGGAGCCGAGCATCTCGGCGTAGACGTCGGTGCGGCGGTCGCGCAGCACCTGGTTGAAGTCGTTCCAGTTGCGATCGCGCCGGGCGGCGCCGAGATCGATCTCGGCGCTGACGATCTCCTCGTCGGTGCGGCTTGCCGGTCCGGCGACCGGCCAGCCGGTATGGGCGACGATCAGGCTCTGGCCCTCGAAGGGCTGGCCGCGCTCGGTGCCGATGCGATCGGCGCAGGCGATGAAGATCGAGTTGGAATGCGCGGCGGCCATGGTGAGGATGTTCGCCATCGCTTCGCGGCCTTCGGCCTGGCCGGGGATCGGCACCCAGTTGGTGGGCACGCAGATGATGTCCGCGCCCTGCAGCGCCTGCAGCCGGTAGGTCTCGGGGAACCAGCCGTCGTAGCAGATGGCGACGCCGATCCGGCCGATGGCGGTGTGGAACACCGGGAAGCCGTTATTGCCGGGCTCGAAGAACAGGTTCTCCGCGCCCCACAGATGCATCTTGCGATAGGTGCCGATATGGCCTTCCGGACCGATCACCACGGCGCTGTTATAGAGCGCGGTGCCGGCGCGCTCGGTGATGCCGGCGACAATGTGCAGGCCGCGGCGCGCCGCGACCTCGCTCCAGGCGATCGAGGTAGGCCCGCCGGGAATGGTCTCGGCCAGCGCGAAGGCTTCCTCGCGGGTCTCGAACACATAGCCGGTGTTCGCCAGCTCCGGCAGCACGATGAGCTTCGCGGCTGCATCCGCCGCGCGCTCGATCAGCTCGACGCTGTGCGCGACATTGGTAGCGGTGTCGCCGAAGCGCGGCTCCATCTGGATGCAGGCGACGCGAACGAGGCTCGAGCTCGGCATTTGGATGCACTCCGCCAGGCGCCGCGGTTGCCCGCGTCGCGAAAACAAAAAAGCCCCCGCAGCGCCTTCCGGCGCCGACGAGGGCTGCACAGCCTGAATGTGGGACGGCAACGCTGCCGCCGCGCTCATGGAGCGCTAAGGGTTACGATCGAAACGCAGGGAGGGGACCAAGTCAAGGTAAAACTGCCGAAGACGGCGGCAATTTCGAACGTGCACATAATGTGTGCGACGCGCCTATTTCCGAGCCTTACTTCTCTCCCTCGCCGTCGCGGCTCAGCTCCGCGAGCATGGCGTGGGCATTGATGATCGAGCCCGCAATGGTGCCCATCGGCACGCGCTTGGCGGTCGCCTGCTTGCGGATGAACTGGTAGGCGTCATCCTCCGAGAGGTTGCGCAGGTTCATCAACAGCCGCGTCGCCTTCTCGATCTCGCGCCGCGTGCGCAGCGTGTCCTCGAGCTTGGAGATCTTGGCCAGCAGCCGGCTTTCATAGCCGCGCATGGAGAGCGCCAGCACCAGGTTCGACAGCACGCCGGAGGCACGGATCGGACGCACCAGCACGCCGTGGGCGCTGGAATCCAGCAGCGCCTTCAGCACCGTCGGGTTCTCGTAATCGACGATGGCGATATGGGCGATGCTGAGATCGGCCATGCGCCAGGGCATCGAGCTCTTGGTGTCGCGGTCGAGCAGGAAGAACACCGCATCGAGCGGCTGCGGCAGCTGGGTGGGCGGCGGCCACACCATCTGCACCTGGCAGCCGATGCGTTGGAGCTGGCGCACCAGGTCGTCGCCATCCTGGTCGCGCGGATGCACCACGGCGACGCGCGTGTTGCGCAGATTCTGGATGAGCGAGGAGGCGCTCACGCCGCCCGCCTCTCGCGGGAGCGCCCGTCACGCATGGTCGTACACATGGTCGACGAGATAGGGGTCGGGCTTCACCGCGGCCTTCGCCTCCCACACCACGTCGAAATCGCCATGCTCGTTCACCATGCCGATGCGCGGGCGCAGGAAGGTGTGGTTGTTGTCCGGATCGATGCGGATGCGGCCCTGCGGCGCGTCATACTCGGTGCCGAGCGCGGCTTCCGCCAGGCGCTGGGTGTCGAGTGATTTCGCCCGGCGCAGCGCATCGGCGAACACATGGATCTGGAAATAGGCGGCTTCGGCATACATCGTCACCGGCGCATCGCGGCCAAAATGGGCACGATAGGCCTCGACGAAGCGGCGATTGGCGGGCGTCGCGACCGTCGAGAAATAGGGTGCGGAGGTGATGTGGCCGACGCACAGCTCCGGGCCGATGGCGCGGATCTCGCCTTCGCCCATGGTGAGACTGGCGATCGGCATGGTCCGCGGATCAAGGCCGGCCTCGCGGAAGATGCGGTAGAGCGCCTGCCCGCCCTGTCCGACCACGGTGGAGAACACCACGGAGGGCGCCTTGCGGCGGATGTCCTCGACCACGCGGCGGATCTGGTCGTGATGCGGCGTCACCGGCACATAGGTCTCGGCCACCACCTCACCGCCCTCGCGGGCGACGACATCGCGCATGATGCGGTTGGATTCGCGCGGATAGATGTAGTCGGAGCCGACAAGGTAGAAGGTGCGGCCATAGGTGGCGAACAGGTAACGGGCAAGCTGCAGGCTGTTCTGGTTCGGCGCCGCGCCGGTATAGATCACGTTCGGCGAATACTCGAAGCCCTCATAGAGCGAGGGATACCACAGCAGCGCATTGCGGCGCTCGACGGTAGCGAGGATCGCCTTGCGGCTCGACGAGGTGCAGCAGCCGAAAATGGTGCTGATGCCGTCCTCGGTCAGCAGCTTCTCGGCGGAGCGGCGATACAGCTCCGGGCTCGATTCCGGATCGTAGCAGACCGGTTCGATCGGCCGGCCGAGCACGCCGCCGGCGAGGTTGATCTCCTCGATGGCGAGCGCGGTGCCGCGGAAATGCTCGCTCTCGGGCACCTGCATATAGCCCTTGCGCGAGAACAGCACGCCGACCCGCCAGGCATTGGCGGCCCCGGATAGATGATCGCTGGAATCGGAACCCACGAGCGCTCTCTTCCGCTCAACTTTGCTGCTGCCTCTTAGCAGGGCCGGACGAGGAAGGCCAAGAGCGAGGGCAAAGCCGGCTCAGATACGCCGCCGGAACCGTCGTTCCACCTCGCCGAACGCCAGGTCCACCGCGACCGCGAACAGCGCCACCAGCACCGTGCCTTGCAGCACGAAGGCGGGATTGCCGCCGGAGAGGCCATCGATGATCGGTGAGCCCAGCGTGAGCGCGCCGACCGTCGAGCCGATCGTCGCGGTGCCGATGCCGATGATCACCGAGGTCCGCACTCCGGCGAGGATGAGCGGCGCGGCGAGCGGCAACTCGATCCGCCACAGCCGGCCGAACGGCGAGAAGCCGGTGCCGTCCGCCGCCTCGATCACGCTTGGCGGCACGCTGCGCAAACCGGCGAGCGTGCCGCCCATTACCGGCAGCACGCCATAGAGCACCAGCGCCAGCACCGTCGGCGCCGCGCCATAGCCCATGGCCGGCACCGCGAGCGCCAGCACCGCCACCGGCGGGAAGGTCTGGGCAAGCGCGGTGATCATCTCCAGCGTCGCCGCATAGGCCCGCCCTCTCGGCCGGGTGGCGAAGATGCCGGCCGCGGTGCCGAGCACGACGGCGATCAGGCTGGCGCTGCCGGTCAGCAGCGCGTGGGAGAGCGCCAGTTCGGGGAAGCCGGCGCGGCTATAGACCAGCCTCGTGCCTGCCGGGAATAGCGGGCCGAGATGCGGCGCGATGGCATTCATCGCGAAGGTGAGGCCGAGAAAGGCAGCGCCCACCCAGAGTACCGGGCGCGCCACCAGGTGGATCATCGTGCCACTATGGATTTTTGATAAATAATTGATAAATATCATATATTTATGAGGCTCGCCGGCAGGTGCCGCAGGTGATTTAAACCTACTGCGGCTTCAACGCCGTTCACGCTTTGCATTAGAAGCCCTGCGTCTCGATGAGGGATCCGTCGCCGAGACGGCGATCAACGATACCATTGACTCAACGTGTCCTGAACTGAAGGGTTCGGCGGTATTCGTGCCGCTCACGGCTCAAAAACAATCATCGATATGTGAGGTGACGATCAGGACACGCCGCACGCTTTAGTTTACCCTCTCAGGCTCGCGGCGGCCTCAAGGTCCGCGTTGAATTAAACGATCAGGCAACGCCCATCCTGGCCGCCTGTCATTCTCAAGTGCGAACGCTCATCAGATGACGAACCTTGCCGCACCCTCGACCTGGGCGGCCTTCGAACAGCTGTTTTCGGACGGCTCGGCCCGCGAAGGCGCTTGCATCATCGTGCCCGTCTTGCGCGATGAGGCGGGCTCCTACCTGCTGGGCGAGAAGGTCAAAGCGCCCGATTGCACGCGAGCGATCCAGTCGGCAGGCGAGATGTCCTCCCGCGAGCCGGGCGTACTCGTCGTGGCCTATTTTGAGGGAGCGCCTCTGGTGCTCGCGCGCTACGGCGACACGCCGCCTGACCTGATCTGAGCGGCGCTCGACTCCCCAGATTTGGGGATGCCTATCGCGCCTGCGTCATCCCCACGCCGCCAAGGTTCACTCCCAGCGCCCGCCGTCCATCTTCGCGATGTCGATATACCGCTCTGTGACCTCAGTCTCCGCGCTGGTCGTCGGCGTCAGTGCCGGGCTGGGTCGGCGTTTTGTCACGGCCGAAATGCCGGAAGCGGATCTTCCCGCAGTCCGCACATTCAATTTCCATGACAGCGAGGCGGGTCTTATTGACCACGATGGCCTCGGAGCCACATCCGACGCACCGCAAGGTGCGGGTCACATCGAATTCGAAGTCCATTGGTGGAGGTCCAAATCTCAGCCACGCTGAGCCGACCCACGGATGCCAAGATTGGGTTACCCGGTCGTTTTGTTTGCGCTCGCGTTCAGTTCAGCGGCGGATTTTGGACGGTAATCTCATTGGGCGCCGTGGCGCTATGAGATTCGAAATATCGGCGGTCAACAAAAGGTGCGGAGTTCCGTCACCCTCGTGTCAGAAACCACTATGTGATGAGCGCATGTCTTTTGAACAACTCGTTTTTTTGCACGTGGGTCATCTGGACCAGGCAATGGCATCCCTCGCACCTGAACCTGCTGAACGCGAGAAACCAGCTCCCAAGCCGGACGAACGGATGGCCGCACTTCGTGCATGCAAAGGTAAGATCGGAATTCAGTACTGGGCCTGACAGCGCCATTGCAATGCGTCCTGCTTGAAGGCGGGAGCGCTGGAGCGTCTCTCAGTCACCTGGTGCCCGGGAAAAGCGATGAGCAGGTGATGTGCGACCCTACGCGTCATGAGGGATAACGCAAACCCTGACTTGACGTTGCTGGTGTCTGAAGGATGCCTGCGGACAGCCACGGACGCTAGTATAATGGATCATCGCGCCACCAGATCGCTGAGCGTGATCACGCCGTGCCGGCCATTGGCGCGGTCGATCACCGGCAGGCGTAGCGCACGTTCCGTGATCATGCGCGCCAGTGCTTCTTCCAGCGGAGCGCTCGCATCGATCGGTTCGCCGTCGGCCGCCTCGCCGAAATCGGCGCGGGCGCCGATCATGGTCGCCTGCAACAGATGCAGGCCGAGCAGCGGCCCGCCGAAGAAGCGCGCCACCTCCTCATCCGCCGGCCGGCGCAATATCTCGGCCGGCGGGCCGAGTTGCAGCAGCTTGCCGTGTGACAGCACGGCGATGGTGCCGGCGAGGCGGATCGCCTCCTCGACATCATGGGTGACGAACAGCACGGTCTTGCCGGTGCGCCGCTGGATCGCGGTCAGGCTGTCCTGCAGCCCACGGCGCGTTGGCGGATCGACCGCGCCGAACGGCTCGTCCATCAGCAGCACGTCGGGATCGGCGGCGAGCGCCCGCGCCACGCCGACGCGCTGCTGCTGCCCGCCGGAAAGCTGGTCCGGATAGCGCGCGCCATGCTGAACCGGGTCGAGTTCGACCAGCTCCATCAGCTCGCGGACCCGCGCCTTGATGCGCTCGCGCGGCCAGCCGATGAGGCGCGGCACGGTGGCGATGTTGCGCGCCACGCTCCAGTGCGGGAACAGCCCGATGGACTGGATGACATAGCCGATGCGCCGGCGCAGCTCGACCGGGGGCAGGCCGGCAATGTCCTCGCCGGCGATCAGCACGCGCCCGGCATCGGGCTCGACCAGCCGGTTGACGAGGCGCAGCAGTGTCGACTTGCCGGAGCCGGACGGGCCGAGCAGCGCGCACAGCGTGCCCGGCTCGACGTTCAGCGAGACCTCGTCCACCGCCCGCAACGCGCCGAAAATCTTGGTGACGCCTTCGAACCGGATCATGCCGCGCCCCGTCTGGACGCCAGCCGGGCGAGCGCGCGCAAAGTGAGGTCGGCGACCAGCGCGAGGCCGATGGCGGAGAGCGCGCCGAGCAGCACGAGGTCGCTCGCCGTCTGCCCCAATCCCTGGAAGATGAAGGTGCCGAGCCCGCCGGCGCCGATCAGCGCGGCGAGCGTGGCGAGGCCGATGAGCTGGACGACGGTGATACGCAGCGTCTGCACCAGCGCCGGCGCGGCGAGCGGCAGCAGCGTGTGCACGAGGATCTGCCGTCCGCTCATGCCCATGCCGCGCGCCGCCTCCACCACGGCGCCCGGCACGCTGGCCAGGCCGGCATGGACGCCGCGCGCCACCGGCAGCAGGCCATAGAGGCCGAGCGCCAGGATCGCCGGAAAGCTGCCAATGCCGCCAATGCCGGCATCTCCCAGTATCGGCACCAGCGTCACCAGCGCCGCCAGTGGGCCGATGAGCAAGGCGAACAGCGCAAGCGAGGGGATGGTCTGCACGATGTCGAGCACCGCAAACACCGGACCGGCGCGGCGCGGATTGCGAAAAGCGAGGATGCCGATGGCGCCGCCGAGCGGCAAGGCCAGCGCAAGGCCGGAAGCGGTCAATCGCAGATGCCGGCCGAACTCATGGAGGTAGCTGTCGCGCCGCACCGCGAATTCGCGGGCCATCGACAGCTCGGAAAGCTGGCCGGAGGCGGCAAGCATTGCCAGAGCAATGCCGACCGCCAGCACCAGCAATGCCTTGGCAATGCCATGGCTCAGCCGCCCCACCGCGTCGGCCAGGGCGAAGAAGCCGCTGGCGGCGACGCACCAATAGGCCGGGCCGAGCGCCACCCGCGTCAGCGCTCCGGCGTCCGCCATATGCGCGCTCGCCGCCCATCCCGCCGCGGCCGTGGCGCCGACCAGCAGCACGCCGGCGGCGACGGCGATCAGCATCTGCCGGCCGGGAACCTCGCGTAGCCAGCCGAGCGCCGCCAGCGCCAGCAGCGGCAGCGCAACAGTGAGCGTGCCGCCAATGCCGGCGGCACGCCACAGGGCGAGCGGCGCGCCGGAGAGCAGGCGGTTCGGCGCCACCGTCACGAAGCCGAAGGAAGCGAGCGCCACACAGGCGAAACCGGCCAGCAGCAGCGGCAAGGCGCTGGCATCCGCGACCGGCGTGACAGGAGAGGAGCGCGCTAGTGCGGGCAGCGGCGCGTCCTCATCCGAGCAGGCCTTTTTCGCGCAGATAGGCTTCCGCCACCGCCCGGGCATCGAGCCCTTCGAGCTGCACCTGGGCGTTCAATTTCTGCAGCACCGGCAAGGTCAGGCCGGCAAAGGCCGGGGCGAGGATTTCCGCGATCTTCGGATAGGCGTCGAGCGTGGCTTTGCGCACCACCGGCGCCGGCTGATACACCGGCTGCACGTGCTTGGTGTCTTCCATCACCTTCAGCCCGAGCGCCGAGATGGCGCCGTCGGTGCCATAGACCATGGCGGTGTTGACGCCCGAAGTGCCTTCCGCCGCCGCCTTGATGGTGGCGGTGGTGTCGCCGCCGGAGAGCACCAGCAACTGGTCGCCGCTCAGCTTGAAGCCATAGGCCGCCTGGAATGCCGGCAGCGCCGCGGCGCTCTCGACGAACTCGGCCGAGGCGGCGAGCTTCACGTCGCCGCCGCCATTGGTCCAGCGCGCAAAATCCTCCAGCGTCGCCAGCTTCTGGCTTGCGGCGACATCGCCGCGCACGGCGATGCCCCAGGTGTTGTCGGCCGGCGCCGGCGCCAGCCAGACCAGCCCGTTGGCCGCATCGAGGTCGCGCGCCTTCTCATAGGCCGCCTTCGCGTTCTTCCAGAGCGGATCGCTGTCGATATTGAAGAAGTAGCCGGCATTGCCGGTATATTCCGGATAGATGTCGATCTCGCCGGCGAGCAGCGCGGTGCGAACGATCTTGGTCGGGCCGAGCTGGATGCGCCGCGTCACCGGTATGCCGCCCTTCTCCAGCAGCAGCGCGATGATGTTGCCGAGCACCGCACCCTCGGTGTCGATCTTCGAACCGACCACCACATTGGCCGCCGCGCGCGCCGCGCCGGGGCGCAGCACAGCGAGGGCACCTAGCGAGAGCAGCAGGATGCGCCGGTCGAGGGTTGCGTGCATGAGATGTCCCCGGGGTGCGAAGGCGGAATGTCCGTCTAGGCGGTAAATTGGCAGGCCAGCAAATGGTTTCAACCCGTTTGCCTCGCAACGGTCCGCTTTTGGTGACGGCTTTCTGCAAAACCGCCACGTCCGGGAAATATCGGGTGCGTCCTTGACGTTGCGGCAGGGTTGCCGCGCCGGCGCGGCCATGGAATGTCTGCGCCCTCGGCACACCTCGGCGGGTACACGAAGAATGGCGGCACGCATGGTGGGCGAGGACACCGCACCGATCGCACGCGGCTCACATTCGGGCGCGCGGGCCTATGCGTTCCTGCTCCTGGCGCAGACCGCCGCGGCGAGCGTCCTGTTCTGGACCATTTTCCCGATCTTCCGGCGGATCATCGCGCAGATCGGCCAGCCGCAGGAACTGAACGGCGCGACCGAGTTCACCATCGTCGGCGGCGTCATCATCCTGCAATGCTGCTATTGGGTGCGGCTGCGCTTCGTGAAGGTGCACGCGCCACTGCACAGCGTCTTCATCGGCCATCTCTTCCTGTTCGCCAGCCGCGCCAGCTTCTTCTTCGGCGGCGCGCTGTTCTCGGTATTCTTCTTCCGACATATCCCCGAATTCGACGCCCTGCCGCCGCTGGCGCAGAGCTTCGCCACGGTGTTCGCCGTGCTGGCGGTGCTGTTCTCGCTGTTCTGCTATTCGCTGGAGCTTGAACGGCTCGGCAGGGCGATCGAGGAGCGGCCTGCCAGATGAGCCAAGCGTCCGGTGGGCTACGACATCAGGCCGCCCCGGTGCGATCCCGAGACGGGCCTGGCGAATGAACGCGTATGAGGAGACTAGCGCCGCTGCGTGTGGCTGCCGCTCTTGCCCTTCTCGCTCTCTTCCATGTGGCGGGTCTTCTCGCTGCCGCCGGCCTGGCTGGTCTTGCCGGCCTGCTGCTCGTGCTGCTTGTTCATGTCGGAGGGTTTGCCGGAATGTGCGCCGGCACCATGCTGGGTACCCTTGTCCTTCTCGTGGCTAGCCATCGAAATTCTCCTGATCGAGCAAGGCACCGGGTCGGCGGCTTGCTGGCGTACGACATAGGGCGCGACTAGAGAGGAGAAGGGTGCATCGCGGGAACGTGACGATTGTTCGTCGTGAGGCCAGAGGAGGCTAACGCTTCAGCCTCGCCCGTATGCGCGCCGCCAGTCGCCACACCGCCGTTTGCCGCGCCCACGCCGATACGGCCTCGCGCACCCCGGTCACGACCCCCATGAGCCATGCGAACCAGCCGATGGTGAGCAGCTTGTCGCGTCCGGCGCTGTAGACCCGCTCCACCAGCACGAAGCCGGCGAGATAGGCGAAGGCGAGCAGGATGCCCCCCGGCACCACCGCGCCGCGGCCGATCCACAGCAGCGCGAGCACTTTCAGCGGCTCGACGATGGCGAAGGGGATGGCGAGCAGGACGAGGATGGTGAAGCGATGCCGTGCCGCCACCCACGCCTCCAGCCGGTGCATGAGCCGCCACGTCGCCACCCACCGCAGCAGCGGCCGGTAGAGCGGGCGGGCAAGCTCATCCAGGACGATGAGGAGTGTAAGCAGCGCCTCCAGAGGGAGGAGAAGCAGCCGGGCGATGCGCTTAGCCATGAACATGTGCCAGCGGCAGAACCGCGCCGTCGGTGCCGGACATCAGGGATGGATCAGGAAATTCATGGTGCTGCGAGAGAGGATTGAACTCTCGACCTCTCCCTTACCAAGGGAGTGCTCTACCACTGAGCTACCGCAGCGCCGCGTGCGGGGGAGGTGGGCTCCCCGAAGCGGGGGGACGTTTGCCACAGCGACGGCATGTGCGCAAGCGTCTGGGTGCAGCTTCGAACAGCGAAGCGGCTCCGCGGCATGATCATCCCCGGTAATGGTGTTCTGTTTCAACATCCTTCGAGGCTCGCCGATCGCTCGCGCCTCAAGATGAGGTGGTTGCCACAGGCCGGCTTGGCCTCAGCCCGGCTCGGCCTCAGCCCTTGTCCACCCCGGCGTGGCACTTTAAGCCTTGCCGGATCACGCCATCCAGGCACGCCAGCCATGAGCCGCATTCCCGATTCCGAAGCCAGCCGTGCCGAGCGCCTTGCCGCGGCGCTGCGCGAGAACCTGAAGCGGCGCAAGGTGCAGGCCAAGGGACGGGTTGCCGAAGAACGCGCCGCTGTGGCCGCCGCGACACCCGCCGTGGACAGCGCTTCCCCCGAGGTAGCCGAGGAAGCAGGCCGCGTTGCCGCGCCGCCTCACAAGCGCTAGAGAACAGGGTTCGGGTGTGGGGCTGCGGGAGTCGTGCGTAGCGCCCATATGCATGCCGGTATTCCGGGGCGGCGATTGCCGGCCCTCGGCTTTCAGGAGGCGTTGAGCAAGATGGACCGCATCCGCATTGTCGGCGGCAACCCGCTCTCAGGCAATATTCCGATCTCCGGCGCCAAGAACGCCGCGCTGCCGCTGATGATCGCCGGCATGCTCTCCGAAGAAAAGCTGGTGCTGGAGAACGTGCCGCGTCTCGCCGACGTCGCCCAGCTGCAACGCATCCTCGGCAATCACGGCATCGATATCACGGTCAACGGCAAGCGGCGCGGCGACGATGCCTATGCCGGCCAGACCATGGAGATCGACGCCCGCGTCATCGTCGACACCACCGCGCCGTATGAGCTGGTCTCCAAGATGCGGGCCAGCTTCTGGGTCATCGCCCCGCTGGTCGCCCGCATGGGTGAGGCGCGGGTCTCGCTGCCGGGCGGCTGCGCCATCGGCACACGGCCGGTGGACTTCCACCTCGATGCGCTGCGCGCGCTCGGCGCCGAGATCGAGATCGACGCCGGCTATGTCGTCGCCAGGGCGCCGAAAGGCCTGAAGGGCGCGCGCATCGTGTTCCCGAAGGTCTCGGTCGGCGCCACCCACACCGCCATCATGGCGGCCAGCCTCGCCGACGGCGAGACCATCATCGAGAACGCCGCGCGCGAGCCGGAGGTCGTCGATGTCGCCGATTGCATCAATGCCATGGGCGGGCGCGTCGAGGGCCAGGGCACCGAAACCATCCGCATCGTCGGCGTGCCGCGGCTGCGCGGCGCCCGCCACGCCGTGCTGCCGGATCGCATCGAGACCGGCACCTATGCCATGGCGGTGGCGATGACCGGGGGCGACGTCATGCTCGCCGGTGCCCGCGCCGATCTGCTCGACACCGCGCTCGACACGCTGCGCGAATCCGGGGCCGACATCACGGTCTCGAACGAGGGGCTGCGGGTGAAGCGCAACGGCGCCGGCATCGCGCCGGTGGCGGTGACCACCGAGCCGTTTCCGGGCTTCCCGACCGATCTTCAGGCCCAATTGATGGCGCTGACGACGCGGGCCAAGGGCACCTCGCGCATCACCGAGACCATTTTCGAGAACCGCTTCATGCATGTGCAGGAACTGGCCCGGTTCGGCGCGCGCATCCAGCTCGACGGCCAGAACGCCACCATCGAGGGCGTCGAGCGCCTCACCGGCGCACCGGTGATGGCGACGGACCTGCGCGCCTCGGTGTCGCTGGTGATCGGCGCGCTCGCGGCGGAAGGCGAGAGCATGATCCACCGCGTCTATCATCTCGACCGCGGCTTCGAGCGGCTGGAGGAGAAGCTCTCCGCCTGCGGCGCCGAAATCGAGCGCATCTCCGGCTAACACCCTATCGAAGCGGGCATTCCGCCCCTTGCGGTAATGCCCGTCCATTGCCATCTGCGCGAGCAATGGATGCGGCGCGGGGATAGTCGTGGAGTTAAGAACATGGGCGGCGTGAAACTGATCGCGCTCGACGGCGAGGACCTCGCCGTACTGTCAGCGCATTTGCAGGACGCTGTCATCACCGTCGGCGACATGGCCTATCTGCCGCGCGAGCGCCGCTTTGCGTTGCTCGCCAACCGGTTCGACTGGGAAGCCGCGGTGAAGGCGGAGGTGTTCGGGCTGGTGCCGGCTGGTGCCGCCGAGGAGCGCCCTGCCAAGGGGCCCTGTGTGCGCCGCCGCGCCGGCATGCATTTCGAGCGGGTGCTGAACGCCAAGGTGCGCGGCTTCGACCTCACGCAGAAGCAGGCGGTGCTGAACCTGCTGGCGCTGACCTTCGAGGAGACCGACGCCCCGTCCGGCGTCGTCACCTTCCTTTTTTCCGGCGGCGGCGAACTCCAGCTCACCGTCGAGTGCATGGAAGCCGGCCTAGAGGATCTCGGCCCCGCCTGGGACGCCAAGGGCACACCCTGCCACGACGCGCGGTGATTTCGCTTTCTTGGAGTTATAGGGATGTCGTCATCCCGGAACGGCCGTCAGGCCGTATCCGGGATCGCGCAAACACTCTTCACCTTCCTACGATCCCGGCTCTCCGCCCTGCGGGCTGCGGCCGCGATGACGGCGTATGTGGACGGAAAGTCAGTCCTCCGCCTTGGCGATCCAGCCATCCAGGTACTTGGCGATCTCCAGATTGTTCTTCTCCAGCATCATCATGTGACCATTGCCCTTGATGCCGACATCCGGCAGGCGGACGAACTGGTTCTTCACGCCGGCCTGGGTCAGGAAGCGCGAGGTGCAGTGATCGTAGGGCACATGATAGGAGGCCTCGCTGGTCACGATCAGGATCGGTAGCCCGGCGAGCTTCGGCAACTTGTGCACGGGTTCGCCCTGCAGCCAGCAGCGCACATGGCCGGGATCGTCGGAGGTCGCCTCGCGGGTCGGCGCCAGGTCCTCGGGCTTGGTCACCGGCGGATCATAGGTCAGCGCGGTGCGGGTGATGCCGTAGGGCCGGCCGATCTGGCCGTCCTTGAACCAGTCCGGCGACCCGACCAGCGTATTCTCATAGAAGGGCGGGCCGTTCGGCTCCACCGCGACGATCGCCTTCACCTTGTCCGGCCGGTCATTAGCGAGCCCCCAGACGATGGCGCCGGATTGCGAGTGCACCAGGATGACCGCCGGGCCGATCCGGTCGAGCAGCGCCGCACCCGCGGCACGGTTCAGCGTCTCGATGGCGGAGACGTCGGCGATGTCCTCCACCTGCGAGGCGAAGAACTGGTCGAAGACGGGATCGCCGGCGCGTCCGCCGCCCGGCCACTGGGTATGCAGCTTGGCCTGCGGATAGAGGCCGGAGGATTGCGGATCGGTGAAGCGGTCGGCCATTGCCTTGGTGTTGGGCCGCCGCGTCGGGCCATAGGCATCGGTGAAATAGCCCGAGCGCCCGCGCGCCGCCTGGTCGACCACATAGACCGCATAGCCCTGGCGCAGGAAATAATCCGCCCAGCCCGGCCGCCCGTCCGGCGTCGACAGGAAGTTGGAGCCGGTCTGGCCGCCGCCATGGATCATCACGATCGGGTAGGGGTGCTTCTTCTCGGCGGGGATCTGGTACTGCACGAACATCTGGCCGGTGGTGATCTGGCCGTCCTTGGACTGCGTATAGGCGCCGCCGGCATAGAACACGCCCTGGCTGGCGATGGTGACCGGCGGCAGCGCCGCCTCCTGCGCACCGGCGCTGGCGGCGAACAGCCCCGCGCCGGCGAGGGTGAGTCCGGCGAGGAAGCCGCCGAAATGGCCCCGTTTCATGCGTTAACTCCCAATTATTTGTAGGTTCTTGATCAAGTAATTTAGCGATCTATAAAATATCGATTGGAGAATTGTCACCTGTCAACAGAATGCAGTTCACAATTCGACGAGAGATGTTTGTCATCCCCGGGCTCGCCCGGGATCCACGACCGCGACGGGTGAGCAACCGTGGATGGCCGGGACGAGCCCGGCCATGACGTCTGGGGGTGCTTCCCTGATGTTGGCGCCTGCCGCTCTTGTGTTCCGAGGTGCCGATTGCGATAGGACTGTCGGAACTATGCGACTGGAACCCGACATGCCGCTTCGCCTCGACACCCGCTCGCCCGACTTTGCCGCGCGCTTCCAGGCCTTTCTCGGCACCAAGCGCGAGGTGGCGGAAGACGTCGTGCAGGCGGTGGCCGGCATCATCGAGGATGTGCGCTCGCATGGCGACGCCGCG
The DNA here is from genome assembly GCF_012971745.1 of Starkeya sp. ORNL1. Taxonomy (NCBI): domain Bacteria; kingdom Pseudomonadati; phylum Pseudomonadota; class Alphaproteobacteria; order Hyphomicrobiales; family Xanthobacteraceae; genus Starkeya; species Starkeya sp. ORNL1. The sequence continues at coordinate 2,987,572 of NZ_CP048834.1, read as the reverse complement.
CTGGTCGAGCTGTCCCGCCGCTTCGACCGGATCGACCTCGCGGAGCGCGGCATCCGCGTCACCAATGCCGAGCTCGATGCCGCGCTGGCTGCCGCCGATCCGGAGACGCTCGACGCCCTGAAGCTCGCTCATGAGCGCATCCGCTCCCACCATGCAAAGCAGCTCCCCGAGAGCGGACGCTATGTCGACCCGCTCGGCGTCGAGCTCGGCAGCCGCTGGACGCCGGTGGATGCCGTCGGCCTCTACGTGCCGGGAGGCACCGCGGCCTATCCCTCCTCGGTGCTGATGAATGCGGTGCCGGCCAAGGTCGCCGGCGTGCCGCGCATTGCCATGGTGGTGCCGGCGCCCGGCGGCGTGCTCAATCCGCTGGTGCTGGCCGCAGCAAAGCTTGCCGGCGTCGACGAGGTGTATCGCGTCGGCGGCGCGCAGGCGGTGGCGGCGCTGGCCTATGGCACTGACACCATCGCCCCGGTGGCGAAGATCGTCGGGCCCGGCAATGCCTATGTCGCCGCCGCCAAGCGCCAGGTGTTCGGCACCGTCGGCATCGACATGGTGGCCGGCCCGTCAGAAGTGCTGGTGGTGGCGGATGGCCAGCAGAATCCGGACTGGATCGCCGCCGATTTGCTGGCCCAGGCCGAGCACGACACCGCTGCCCAATCCATCCTGATGAGCGACGATGACGCGCTGATCGAGGCGGTGATCGCCGCGGTGAAACGCCAGCTCGTCACGCTGCCGCGCGAGGCCATCGCTGCGCAGAGCTGGCGCGACTATGGCGCGGTGATCCGGCTCGCCTCGCTCGATGAGGCCCCGACCCTGGTCGACCGCGTCGCGCCGGAGCATCTCGAGATCATGGCTGCCGACGCCGAGGCGCTGGTGGAACGCATCCGCCACGCCGGGGCGATCTTCATCGGCGCCCACACGCCGGAAGCCATCGGCGATTATGTCGGCGGCTCCAACCATGTGCTGCCGACCGCGCGCTCGGCGCGCTTCTCTTCCGGGCTCGGTGTGCTCGACTTCATGAAGCGCACCTCGATCCTGAAATGCGGGCCGGAGCAGCTTCGCGCGCTCGGTCCCGCCGCCATCGCGCTCGGCGAGGCGGAAGGGCTCGACGCCCACGCCCGCTCCGTCGCAATCCGCCTCAATCTCTAGCGGGAGCGCCGATGGCCGAAGGCGATGATCCGCATCATGCCACGCGCCGCCTCGCCGCGGTGACGCTGGACGCGGCGTCGATCGGCCATGCCTCGCGCGATATCGAGCATGAGCGCGCCATCGCCATTTACGACCTGGTCGAGCAGAACAGCTTCTGCCCCATCGGCGATCCCGAGCCCGGACCTTATCTGCTGGCCATCGCGCTCGCCGACAACCGGCTGGTGCTGGAGATCACCCGCGAGGACGGCGCCCCGGTCGTCACCCACCACCTCTCGCTCAGCCCGCTGCGCAAGGTCGTGAAGGATTATTTCCTGGTCTGCGAGAGCTATTACGCCGCCATCCGCACTTTGACCCCCTCGAAGATCGAGGCGATCGATATGGGCCGGCGCGGCTTGCACAATGAGGGCTCCGAAGTCCTGCGCGAGCGGCTGCAGGACAAGATCGACGTCGATTTCGGCACCGCCCGGCGGCTTTTCACGCTAGTCTGCGCGCTGCACTGGAAGGGCTGAGATGGACCTGGCCCCCATCCTTCCCGGCGCGGCGCCGCGCCTTGAGCATTTTCCACAAAAGTTGAATGACTTTTGCGATGAGAAAATGCTCCAGCCTGTTGAACCTAGAGCACTTTCTTGGCGACCGGATGATTCCATCCGATCGGAAAGGGCTCTGGCGCGTCCGCAATCCGTGCTCTTCATGTGCGGGCAGAACAGCGTCCGCTCGCCGCTGGCCGCGGCGCTGGCCAAGCATTTGTTCGGCCGCTCGCTCTATATCGGCTCGGCCGGCGTGATGAAGGGCGAGATCGACCCCTTCGTCAGCGCCGTGCTCGATGAGGTCGGCCTGGAGAATCGCCGCCACCGCCCGCAGACGCTGGAAGAGCTGGAGGAGAATGAGGGCCTCGGCTTCGACCTCGTCATCACCCTCTCGCCGGACGCCCATCACCGCGCGCTGGAGCTGACCCGCACCAATGCCATCGCCATCGAATATTGGCCGACGCCGGATCCGACGCTGGCGACGGGAAACCGCGAACAGCAGCTCGACGCCTATCGCGCAGTGCGTGACGAGCTGGAGATGCGCATCCGCGCCCGTTTCCGTGCACGGTGAGGCCGCGCCCCGTTCACAGAAGCCGAGCTTTCCATTAGCGTGCCGGCGCATTCGAATGCCGCCGGGTCCTCCGGCGGAACAAGGAGTTCCCGCGTGAACGGCCGCCCGACCCTGGTGCTGGCCTCGGGCTCGCCGCGCCGTCTCGCGCTGCTTGCCCAGGCCGGCCTCGAACCTGATGCGCTCATGCCCGCCGAGATCGACGAGACGCCGGAGCGCGGCGAGCTGCCGCGCCGGCTTGCTTTGCGGCTCGCCAAGGAGAAGGCGCAGGTGGCGCAGACCAGGCGCGAGGCCAGCGGCGAGTTTCCCGGCGCCTATCTGATCGCGGCCGACACCGTGGTCGCGGTCGGCCGGCGCATCCTGCCGAAGCCCGAGATCGCGGAAGAGGCGGCCGATTGCCTGCGCCTGCTCTCCGGCCGCGCCCACCGCGTCTATTCGGGCGTGGCGGTGGTAACGGCGAAGGGCGCGCTGCGCTCGCGCCTCGTCGAAACCCGGGTGCGTTTCAAGCGGCTGTCGCGCGAGGATATCGAGGCCTATCTCGCCTCCGGCGAATGGCGCGGCAAGGCCGGTGGCTATGCCATCCAGGGCTTTGCCGGCACCTTCGTGGTGAAGCTGGTGGGCTCCTACACCAATGTGGTCGGCCTGCCGCTCGCCGAGACCGTGGCGCTGCTGGCCGGCGAGGGCTATCCGGTGCGCTACAGCTGGACCAACCCGGCATGAGACGGAACGTACAATGAGGCGGGACGTATCATGAGCGCGCCCGCGAAATCCTCTCAGGACAAGCCTTGCCCGATCTGCGGCAAGCCGGCGGTGGAGAAGTATCGCCCGTTCTGCTCGTCGCGCTGCGCCGATGTCGACCTGCACCGCTGGCTGAGCGGCAGCTACGCCATTCCGGCAGTGGAGGAGGACGACGAGGACGGCGACACCCCGCCGCTGGCGCCGGAACCGCCGCGGCGCGGCTGAGTAGCGTCGGAGCGGAAGCGTCTGGGGAAGACCGCTATTTTCCGCCTGGCGTCGTATGGACAGAGCGGAAACGAGACTCTATAACCCGCCCGCTCCGCACGGCCCTGGCCGTTGCCGGCTACGCCCAGGTAGCTCAGTTGGTAGAGCATGCGACTGAAAATCGCAGTGTCGGCGGTTCGACTCCGTCCCTGGGCACCATCCATTTCTCATCATATTGATAAATAAGGGTTTTTCGCCCTATTTTTCCCACCGGACAGGTGGGAATGATTTGGTGGGAAAGAACTATGTTCCGGATTTGACCGGGACGACGAGGTGCATGGCGTCGCCTGCGAGCTTCTTTCGGTTCGCCTTCTTCGTGTAGACGGCGGCCTGCTTCGGGCTTTCCCATCCATAGATCGCCATCAGCTGATGCTCCGTCGCGCCGTTGTCCGCTGCGATCGTGGCGCCGGCCTTGCGCAGGCCGTGGGCCGAGCACTGCGGAAGCCCAGCCGCGTCGCACCGGTCGCGAAACCAGTTGCCGAATCCGGCCTCAGTGAACGGCGCACCGAACTCGGTCACCAGGAAGGTGAGGTGATCGCCCGGCATGGCGTCGATGCTCTCCTGAAGCTGCGGCAGCACCGGCAGCTCCCGCTCCTTGAGGACGCGGCGTCGCCCCTTCATCTCGGTGAAGTGGATCTTGCCGTTGCGAATCATCTGCCGGCCGAAGGTGACTGCGTCGGAGCGGCGGGCGCCGGTGTACTGCAACAGATCCTTTGCCAGCCTGGCCTTGGTGCCAAGCGGCCAGCGGGCGTCGAACTGCTCGATCTCTTCAATGGTCCAGGTGTGGAACCCGTCCTTCGATCCCTCAAAATAGGGAACGTCGCGGGCATAGTTCACCCTGACGCCCGGTACCTCTTCCTCGATCGCCCATTTGAACACCTGGCGGAGGGCCTTTACCCGGCCATTTCCGGCCTCGGGATACTCTATCTTCCGATCGCGCAGTACCCGGATGGCTTTGACGCTGAGGCGATCATTCGGGAAGTCGCCATAGAGCGTGGATGCGCCGGGCTCGGTCGGCTCCTCGTAGATGCTTTCGAAGATCAGGCCGCGCACGTGCCGCGTCTGGTCGCCCAGCAGCAGGAACTCGGCGCACTCCTTGCGGTAGCGCTCGCACAGCCAGCGAAGGGTGTCCGGCTTCGGAGGCTTGCGATCCTTCCTCCCGACCGCGACCACGGGATCGGCGGGCTCAGCCTCGGCCTCCAATGCCGCGTCATAGGCGCGGCGAAACGCGGGCGTGCCGACCTCCTCGCGGATCCGGACCTTCTTGTGGCCCTTGCCGCGCCAGACGTAGATCCGCACGTTGCCGTGGCGGTCCAGATCCTCATAGAGGTATTTGTACCGTAGCTCCATTCTGCCCGTCAGGCCCTGCAATTTGCCCAGGGATCATAGCCCCCGGCGCCCTGCGCCGCCGCGCTCCTGGCAGCATCGCCCTTATCGGGGAGCGCGGAGAAGCATTCGTCAAGCCGGTGTCGATCCCACACCGTACGCGCATTGATAGACTTGGGCGGCGGCATGCGGCCATCCACAACCATGATGTCGAACATCGAGGGCGAAACGCCGACATAGGCCGCCGCCTCGATACGCGAGAGCCCGCGCGGCGGCAGGGACATGGGGAGCACCTGGTGACGGTGTTCGACACTCATGCTGCGACCTCATCGGTAGCGATGCTTTTGTTGATGCCCTCGACAAGCAGGGCGGCGGCCTGCCGAGCGCCGATCACCGGCACCGCGTTGCAAGGGCCTTTGATCTGGATGATGCGCCAGCCCTTGCCGAACGGCTGCAGCTCCATGGTCGCCACACGGCGCTCGCCGAGCGTGATCGAATAGATCCGACTCTTGCCGGTCATCACGTCGCGGACATAGGTGGAGACGCAGTGGCGCATCGCGGCGCCTTCCGTCCAGAGATCCTTGCCGGAACGCAACGCGGTGAAGCGGACGCCGTGCACATCGGCGCTCTCCGGCAGCGGCGTATAGTCAACCTGCTGCTCGAAACGAAAGCCGTGCTGATGCAGGAACTTCTCCTCGTTGCTGCGCTTGGCGAGTACCTGATGCCACTCCTCCATGGAGCCGAGGGCGGCCATCCAACTCCATTTCGGACTGAATCGGGTGGGCTCGCGCATAATGAAGTCCGTCAGATCTCGGACTTGTCGCTGCGGATGGTGCCCAGCCACGATTTCGCGGCTGAGGGCCAGGCCCGCCCAGCGCCGCATCTCTGGGCTCGCAAGCCGGGAACACCACTGCTCCCGGCCGCGCCACTCACGCATGGCGCGAAGCCATTCACTCTGATGGCGCGACTTCTCCGGCACCATCTGAGCGAGATCCGACGGCGCGATCTGACGCAGCATGAAGATGGTCGCGAAGCTCTCGCGGCAGACTGCCGAGCTACTGATGCGACGGATTGGCAAAGGCGCCTGCCATCTGGCAAGCAGATCCTTGAGGCGCGGCCCGGAGTGAACTGCTTCGCCGAAATGCCGGGAGATCATCATTCGCTCGGGGCGCGTCTTCGCCCAACCGCCAGCGGTGATGAAGGGGATGATTGCCGGCGCCTGTTCAAGATATTGGATGCCAAAGCGATGGCTGCGCGCCATCAGGCCGGCCAAGGTTTGCATGCCGCGATTGGACGGGAACAGCGCATGCGCTCGCGCGCCGGCTTCCTCGCGCCAGTCCTCGTTTACGAACAGAGTGCCGGGATCGTCATCACCGACCAGCATGGCCGGCCCTCTGTATGGCCGCCTGGCCAAGAGGCGTGTCGCCGAGCATGCCGAGCGCCTGCTTGTAGAGATCGACGATCGCTTCGTGCTCGGCGAGCTGGTCGGCGTCCTGCCTGCGGATGCGCAGGATAGTGCGCAGGGCCTTGGTGTCGAAGCCGTTGCCCTTTGCCTCGGCGAAGACATCCTTGATGTCGTCGGCAATGGTCTTCTTCTCCTCATCGAGGCGCTCGATGCGCTCGATGAAGGATTTCAACTGATCCCTGGCGAAGCCGGCAGCTGCATCGGACAGGGGTTGATCGTTCGGCTCGGGCTCCGGTGCGGGCATGCCGCGCGGGCCGACATCGCCCCATCGCTCGGTGGCGGATTTCTTTGCGCGCGCCATCTGCCAGCCCTCAGATGCGACGACGGCGCGGATGGCCGCCGGCGCCGACAAACAGGATGGCGCCGACGCAGCCGATGATGGCGGCGCCGGTGACGACGCCGAGCGCCATCAACTGGCCGACGGGCTGGCCCGTCGGGGCGATGATGTCGAGCGGGCCGGCCGCTGCGGCGGGACGCAGCGTGGCGACGATGAGGATGGCACCGACAGCAATGGCCGTGAGAAGCCAAAGCACCGCGGCGAGGCGGGCGGGGCCGGACATGCGCGGGAACAGCAGGCGGCGCGGAAATACGCTCGGCATGACAGCCTCCTGAGTGGTGAATGAAATTGGCCGGAGCGCGCGTTGGGGGATCGCGGGAGGAGTGCGACGCATGCTCCGGCCTGGCCCTGCGGCGGGCCGAGTTTGGGGAGCTAGGCGATGCGGCGCTCGGCGCGGGCGCGGACCGTCTGCAGCGCCTCGTCCTGCAACTCGTTCAGTGTCGGCAGCGACCAGCCGAGGGTGAGGAGATCGACATCCTTCACGTGACCCTCGCGGGCCACGACGTTCTCGATGTCCTGCGCGAGGTGCTGGACCTTCTCATTGTGCTCGGAGATCTCGCGCTCAGCGCGCTGCGCCGCGGTTTCGCGGCGGGCGGCGACCGGCTGGCCGGGCTTGAGGATGCGGTAGTTCGGTTCGGTGTGCGGCTGCATGGCCGAGTTCTCCCATCGGGTGGTTCGATGGAGAAAATGAAAGCATTGCTTTAAATCACGGTCAAGGCAAAATTAAAGCAATGCTTCAATCTGCAAGTCGACGATTGTGTGCGCACGAATCATTCGTTCTTGCATTGTTCTCGTTAAGGGAGTCAGAATGATACCGTAAATAGAGGGGACCAATGGATGGCCAAGCTTACCTATCACGTCGCGATGCCCTACCTGCCAACCGCCAAGGGCCGGTTGAAAGAGGGGGAAGCGCAGCCGGCCGCAAGCGCACTGCAGGCGAGGCGCATGGCGGAAGCGATGGCGAAGCGGGTAGGGGCGGCAGGTGGTGCGGTGGCCTTTTCAAAGACTGGCGATCCCGACCTTGGTGACTGGGAAGACGCTGTGGTGCTGGCGACGTTCGGAGAGGTGCCGATGCAGGTTGCGGATGCAGTTGGCGGCCGCCGGCGCGAATGGCCGGAGGCAATTCCGGCCTAGTTATCAGCGATCGCCAATAGAGTGGGCGCATTACTGGGTCGTGAACCAATAACCGGAACGGCCGAGATGAGTGGATTCCGGCCGTTCTGCTGTGTGGCTACACACAGCGAATCTCGATACGCCGTCATGCGGCGAATGCTCGCTCGACCTCGCTCGCAGGAAAATAACGAATGGCGAATGATGATCGCACCAAGATAATTCCCAGGAGAACGCCGGAATCTGCGGCCATGTCAGCGAACGTCAAACGAGCGATGGCGATCACCGCCATCCTCAACCGTTTGACGTTCGACGATGCGGATGAAGTCCGGGCCTTGTTCAGCGATCTCATCGGCAAGAAGGTGGACGACAGTTTTTTATTGATCCCGCCATTCTACACAGCCAACGGGGTCGATATTAGTGTCGGGCGCAATGTCTTCGTAAATCAGAATTGCACATTCTATGACCTCGGCGGGCTCGACATTGCCGACGACGTGATGATTGGGCCGAACGTGAGCATCATCACAACTGGGCATCCCATTGAACCTTCCCAGCGGCGCGCCTTCGTGATCGCAGAGCCCATCGCGATTGAGAAAAACGTCTGGATCGCAGCCGGCGCAACGATCATCGGCGGAGTGACGGTGGGCGAAAACTCTGTTGTTGCGGCGGGCTCCGTAGTCACCAAGGACGTGCCCGCGAATACCCTTGTCGGAGGAAACCCGGCGAGGATCATTCGTTCGATCGCCGACTGAGGAAGCGTCTGCCATGGGGTCGGGAGCTGTCTCGCCTATCGCGCGTCATACCTGCCGACGACGCGGTGGGCTGTAGGCCAATCGATCTTATCGACGTCGAAAAGCTTCGCTGGATTGTACTGCTCCAGCTTCCACTTGTCGTTCGTCCAGCCGACCAGGTTCTTGATCATGGCTTCCACCTCTCCGGCCTCGCCGAAGGGTGGGTGATCATAGAAAATGTGGATCTTATCGCGCGCGGTCGGCAGGCCAGGGTGCACCAGGGCCATATCGCCATGGTTGAAGGCCGGGCGCATCGAGTCACCGCTGATCAGCAACGCATAAGCATTGCGGACGCCCTCGAGGATAGACGGCCGCTTGACCGTCTCGATCTGCTCGAAACTGACGATCAGGTGGCCCTCGCCGCCCATTGCGGCAGCGAAAACAGGGAAGTCTCGCAAGCCGATAAGGTCTTCCGCGGGAATTGGGCGCTGAGCTTCGATTGTAGGCCGGGGCTCAACCAGCTGTGCGTCGCCTTTGCCGCTGGCCAACCACTCAAAGTCCACCGCAAATTGGCCCGCAATGGCCTGCAGGCGGTCGAGTTCCGGCTCAGTTAAGCCTCGCTCCCACTGCGAGACGGCTTGCGGCGTGACGCCGACCCGCTCACCAAACTCCGTTTGGTTGAGGCCAATCTGTTTCCGGATCTGACGAATTCGAGTGCCGCGCGACATGAAGCCGAGAGTAAAGCGCTCCTTTACATCAGGCGAGAAAGTGTCACTTGATTTTTGATTAAAGCACGGCTTAAATTCCGCAGCCATGGACACCCGCGACGAAGCGCTACTCAAAGCGATCACCCATTCGGAAACGTCGAGCGCCCTCGCGCTCGCGATTGGCGTGCGACCTCAAGCCATTTCGCAATGGAAACGCGTGCCGGTTGCACGCGTCCTGGCCGTCGAGGCCGCCACCGGCATCCCGCGCCACGAATTGCGGCCGGACATCTATCCGCCGCCGACAGTGCCGGACCGCCGGCTTGCCAGCAATTCCAACCTCTCAGAGGCCTTGCCATGATGAAGCGCGCGAACCCCGGTTCGGCGCACGACGCGCTCGTGCATCTGTTCGAAGCGATCGGCCGGACACATGGCGCCAATGGCGCGCCGACCGAAGGCCTGCCGCTGGCCGCCGATTTCCTTGGCGTGACACACTGGACGCTGCGCAAGCAGATCGACCCGGACCAGCCCAGTGATCTCGGCTTCGGCCGCGTTGCCATGCTCACCCGGCATTTCGGTTGCCCCGACGCGGCGCAGCACCTGGCGCTCGCCGCGGGCGGCGTTTTCGTGCCGATGCCGGACGGTGACGCCGGCAAGGTGGCGACGCTCTCTGCCGAAGTGATGCGCGAGACCGGCGAGGCCATCGCGCTGCTGTTCGCCGATATCTCCGAGGGCTCCGCCGGCGGCGCCGAACTGACGCCGGCCGAAGCGCGCGAGGCGGTGAAGCCGCTGGGCGAGGCACTGGCAAAGGTGGCCGACCTCTATGCGCTGGTGGCCGAGATCGCCGGCCGCCGCGGCAGGGGGTGAGGGCGCCATGAGCGATGATCGTCGACCTTCCATGCCGCGCATCGCCTGGCTGGAGCCGGCAGCCAGAACGCCGGAGCCGACCCTGCCGCCACGCCCGGAACCCGTCGAACTGTTCCGCCCGAGGAGCGCTTTCCGCGCGAAGATGTTGCCGGCCGCGGTGCCGGTTGTCCAAGCCATCGCTCGAGTGACGGATGGTGGCGTAACGCGTCTGGTGTTCCGGCTCGGCCCGCCGCCACTCCGGGTGGATTTCGATGACGATGATGAGGACGACACGCCGCCTTCGCCGGCGCCGAAGATCGAGGCGCCCCGCGACTGGCTGAGCGTCGCGGCGCGCCCAACGCGGCGCGGTTCGTTCGGTGTGCCGGTTGCGACGATCATCGCAGCTACCGCCGCATTCTATGATGTCGCTGTCGGCGACATCCTTGCGCGTCGACGCAGCGTGGGCGTTGTCCGGCCGCGCCAGGTGGCGATGTACCTGACCAAGGTGCTGACCACGCGCTCCTATCCCGACATTGGCCGCCGCTTCGGCGGGCGCGACCACACCACCATCCTGCATGGCGTCCGCAAGATCACGGGCCTGCTGACAACGAATGCCGCGCTCGCCGCAGATGTCAGCGCGCTGCTCGGTGCCCTGTCAGCGGTGAAGCCTGCCGAAGGCGAGACGCCGGAGGCGGGCCGATGAGATTTTCAGAATGCTGGCAGCTTGCCGGTGAGGATGAAAATGGCCGTCGTGTCGCTGGCGCCCAGGTCAACGAAGCGAACATCGACCGCTTCGCCGGTGTCGAGCATCAGGATCGCACTGCCGTCGTTTCGTGCCGCCACAACCGCCCAGGGCGCCGTGGCGAGAACCCCTTGCGTGACCGTTACGCCCTGTTGGGGGCCAGACGTGTGTCGATATATGGCAATTCGATAGGTGGCGACCGCGGATGCAGCTTCGCGCGTGAGAAGGGATCCCGTGCCGGACAGCGTTGCGAGGTGGTGCATAGCCCGTCCTCAAAAAGCCCAGGCGCGCCGATCTCGCCCCCGCGGTTATTGGTGTCGGGGAAACGACCCGCGAAGTTGTGGCGCGCCTGGGTAGAGTGGAATGGGGCTGCAGGGTCCCCATGCGGAAGTAACAGAACGCAGTCTGCAAGGTTCCCGAGGCCAAGAATTTTAGCCGTCAAGCAATTACTTGTTATTTCAAGGAATTGCAGCGCGGAAGCCGCTCGACTGGAGGGGCGTGACTTCGCAGCGGCAAAAAAATGGCGCCGCTCTCGGGGTAAGAGCGGCGCCTTGGTCCGGGCGACCGGGGTGCGAGACTTGGGGGGAGATTGTCGCCCTTACTACTGTGGATCCGTTGCGTTCGGTTATGTAACGCCGACCGCGAGGTCCGGTTCCACGCGATCAATCCTGTCGATGCGTCGTGATATCCCAGGCATCGATAACGATCGTGCTTTGGGGGGTGCGGCTCCATTCGATCCGCTCCGCCGCAATGCCTTCCAAGAATCTGCGATGGCGGCTGGAGAGCTTTCGCTCGGCCGCGCCCAGCGCTTCGACCGCGTCCTTGGTGACGAGGCAGTCGATATCGCGCGTGCCGTACTGGACGCGGAAGCGAAGGGCAGTTGCGGCGGGGTTCGTACCTGTCATTGCGACACCTATGGGGAGGTGAGTTGTGCCGGCTTAACGCCGCGATTTAAGGCGGGTTTCTTCACGATTTGTCGCACGTCGCGGATGGCCAGCGCGCGGAGGGCTGCGCCATGAGCGAGCGCGCCGCCTACCTCATCGCCGACCTGCCGCCGCGGCTGCGGTTCATGGTGGAAGAATGCCCAAGGCTGGGCTGCTGGCTTTGGATCGGCTCCACCAGCGGCACCGGACGCGGCGGCGGCTATGGCCGGGTGAAGTGGCAGGGCGTGACGCAGGCCGCTCACAAGGTGGTGTGGCGGCTTTCCGGCGGGCGGCTGCTGCGCCCGCGCGAGCAGCTGGATCACGAATGCAGGGTGCGCCGCTGCTGCAACCCGGCGCACCTCTCCCCGCTGTTCCAGAAGCGGAACATGAAGCTGGCCTATTCGCGCAAGCGGATGGCCGTGGTCGTGGCGGAGGCTGTGCGATGACAGCCATGGCCTTGATAAACCCAAGGGAAAACGAGACACCTCAAAAAGTCGAGCATCGCCACCTACTTGCTGTTGAATACTTCAAGGGCAGGATGAGTTGCCGGTTCGTCGATGGGCTGGCCGGGCGCAGCTCGGAACAAAGCAGACATCGCGATCTTCTTACCATCGTTGTCGAGCGTGCTTGCTGGATCGCTAAGAAGTCTCAAGTACATATCCGCCAGCGCCATTCTCTGAAGTGCATCTTCTCGAAGGGCAAGATTTGTGGTCGCCGACCTTGCGACAATCCGGATTGCCATAAAGGCAACTATCAAGGGTATAGCAAGCAATGCCGCCGCAGCAATGGCGTTGGTTGCAGAAATTGCACGAATTATATCAGAAAATGCCTCGTTGGCCCGATAGCAGAGGTAAATGACGCCAGCGCTTGCGGTCCACATGAATATAGAGGCTCCCCAAAAGCCACGCCTGTGCGCCGCGGCCTTCTTCTTCCATGTTTCTACAGGCTTTTCGAGCACAATTTTTGTAGCGAACGCCGCCTCAAGTGCATTGAAGCGCGCGCTTCTTTCACTTTCTATCTTCTCCCAGTTCAGGTGAGCTTGCTTACCATCGGCAATGTCGCCGCTGAGCGTCTTACTGAGATCTTTAACCTCACCTACCGCCGCACTAAGCATGGTCTTTTCGTCGGCATAAGCTTGGCTGACCAAGCTGGTAAATTCGTTCTCCGCGCGTTTGAGTTCTCCTGGAAGGCGAAACTCCGAGATATATGCTCGGCTTGCAGAAGCTGCCATTCCTGCGGCAGAGAGTGGCTGCAGCATCGGGGCGTTAGTGGAAGTCGGCCCAAAGGAAGCAAATATCTCGCAATAGGCAATAAGTATCTCGCCAATTGCTTCATTTCGACGTTCAGAGATCACTGCTTGTTCGGCATCGGACAAATCTCGTACCAATATTGGGCAAGGAGCGGTCAGCCGTTGTCCGTTATTGGCTATATGAGCGATCGCCTGGTCGATAAATTGACTTATGACTTCGGGAGTAAGCAAACGCTCCAAAGCGACGATGGCAAAAAGGTCTCGCAATCTTTGTCGCTGAGATGTGCGCATTTCGCCGGCGATCGGACTGGCAGTGGCGGTGAAATGTCTATGTGCAAAGTAGTTATGAAATATTGCGGGAATAGAGTTCTCGGCGGCGCCATCCATATTGCCAACTCCTCAGCATGCGCTAAGCGCGGATATGGTGCAGCAAATGACATAGCGTACGGATGTTATGCAACCACGAATTGCTCGGAGAGGCTTCGCAGTCGCGCTGGTTCCGCCGCAGAGAGCGTTGCGGCATGACAGGCCTCATCATCGACAGCTTCGCCGGCGGCGGCGGGGCATCCACCGGGATCGAATGGGCGCTTGGACGCTCGCCCGACATCGCGATCAATCACGATGCCGAGGCGCTATCCATGCACGCGGTGAACCACCCCGCGACACGGCACCTGAATTCCAACATCTGGCAGGTGGATCCCGACGAGGTGTGCGCCGGACGACCTGTGGATCTGCTGTGGGCATCGCCCGACTGCAAGCACCACAGCAAGGCCAAGGGCGGGCGCCCGCTGAAGCGCTCGATCCGCGACCTGGCGTGGGTGGTGGTGCTGTGGGCGAAGCGCGCGCGGCCCAAGGTGATCCTGCTGGAGAATGTCGAGGAGTTCCGTGACTGGGGGCCGCTGGTGCAGAAGACCGACGCCGAGGGGCGCCCGGTGCTCGATGCCGAAGGCAATCCCTTCATGGTGCCGTGCCCGGAACGGCGCGGGCAGACCTTCGACCGCTGGGTGAGCGAGCTGCGGAGGCTCGGCTACAAGGTGGAATGGCGCGAGCTGCGCGCCTGCGACTTCGGCGCGCCGACGGTGCGCAAGCGGCTGTTCCTGATCGCCCGGCGCGACGGGCGCAAGATCGTGTGGCCCAAGCCGACGCACGGCGCGCCGACCGATCCCGACGTGATCGGCGGGCGCAAGAAGCCCTGGCGGACCGCGGCGGAGATCATTGATTGGTCGCTGCGGTGTCCGTCGATTTTCGCCACATCGGCGGAGATCAAGCGCGATTTCGGCATCGCGGCCAAGCGCCCGCTGGCCGAGGCGACGATGGCGCGCATCGCCAAGGGGGTGAAGCGCTATGTGCTCGATGCGGCCGATCCGTACATTGTCGAGATGCACTCGCGATCGAGCGCAAATCGGTTGAGCGAGCCGCTCCGCACCGTCTCCACAAAGGCCACGCCCGGGCTCGTCGCCCCTTTCGTCACGAAATTCCACACCGGCGCGACCGGCCACGATCTGCGCGAGCCGTTCCATACGGTGACGGCGAACAGCTTCATCAAGCGGCCAGGCGGTGCTGCCCCCTTCGGTGTGGTCGAGCCGGTGCTGATGCCCTTTTCCAGCTATGGGCAGCAGGGCGGAGCCTCACGCCCTCTCGACGCGCCGCTGCACACCATCACGGCCAGCCGGAAGGACACCGACCAGATCGTTGCTGCGTTCCTCGCGCAGCACAACACCGACATGGTTGGCCACGATGCGCGCGAGCCAGTGTCGACCATCGTCGGCAAAGCCTGCACGCAGGCCGTCGTTTCGGCCGGCCTGCTGAACCTGAAGGGCAGCGACCGACGTGCGGCCGATGTCGATGCGCCGGCACCGACCATCTGCGCCGGCGGCGGGCATGTCGCCGAGGTGCGCGCCTTCCTGATGAAATACTATGGGGTTGATCAGGATCCGCGCCTCAAGGAGCCGTTGCACACGATAACGACGCGCGACCGGTTCGGTCTCGTCATCGTGCCAATCCGCGGCGAGCCCTTTGTGCTGGCCGACATCGGCATGCGCATGCTCACCTCGCGCGAGCTGTTCCGCGCGCAGGGCTTCCCCGACAGCTACATCATCGAGCACGGCTATGACGGTCAGCCGTTCACCGGCGAGGCGCAGAAACGCATGGTCGGCAACAGCGTGTCGCCGTACATGGCCAAGGCCCTGGTGCGGGCGAATTGCCTTGGACTGGAAGATGAGGCGCCGAAGGGGAGGCCAGCCGCCCGCGCAACGCACGCGCCGATCATGTCGGCTCCGCTGTTCGATGGAGCTCTTGCGTGAGGTTCCATCAACGTTTGCTACTTGAGCTTTTCGCCGGTCAACAGCAGATCGAGCAGTCGCGTCGCGTCGTAGATCTCATCGCGGTTGCCGCTTTCCGCCGCGTCCGCCAGCGTCATTATGGTGGCGTCGAGCACGAGGCGGTTTCGCTTCCCGTCGAAACGCGCGTTCAGCAGCTCATAGCTTTCGCGCAGCGTCCGCAGCGTCGTGCCATCGTTCAGCACGATCGGCGCGCTGAGCTCCATGTGCCAGTTCGGGTGCTGATCTCGTTCCATGCCGCCCAACAACGCGATACCTCCCGAAAAGTTTCGCGGCTGAATGCGCCGCCCGGGGTCGGGTTAACCGGGCGGCGCAATAGGCGGAAAGCGTGCGGGGTTGATCTACCCACCTCCCACAGTGGCGACAGTTGCACGGCCTACGCTTACACGCGTGGTCATTTGATGTGTGCGATGGGGAGGCCGGCATGAGTGTCGAAGCCTCCTATTGGGCGTGGCGGATCACCTCGCTGGCGCCGGGCGCCAAGCTGGTGCTGATGGCGCTCGCCGACTATGCGGACGAGGAGCATTGCTGCTGGCCGAGCCGGCGCATGCTGGCCGAGCGCAGCGTGCAGAGCCCGGAGACCGTCTCGCGCCGCCTGGCCGACCTTGAGAGCGCCGGGATGATCGAGCGGACGCCGCGGATCGGGCCGAATGGCGGGCGCACCAGCGACATGATCCGCCTGCTGATCTCTGCGCAAAAGGGCACCCCCCCTTGTCAGATTGACAAGGGCCCCCCTCGTCAATCTGACGAGGCCCCCCTTGTCACCCGTGACGAGGCCCCCTTGTCAGCTGTGACAACACAGGAACCGTCAATTGAACCGTCAATAGAAGAAACCCCCATGGCCCCCGAGGGGGGCGGAGCGGGGAAGGCGGATCATGGATCGGAAAGTGAAGCGGTGCCGGACACGCAGCTCGACGTGTTCATCGCCGCCTATGACCCGGATCCGGCCTTCAGCCGAAGCCGAACCAGATCGGCCTGGGCACGGCTGTCCGCCGTCGAGCGGGCCGAGGCCATTGCTGGCGCGCCGCGCTACCTCGACCACTGCCGCAGCAGCAAGCGGCGCAAGTGCGATCCACCGGCCTATCTGAACGATCGCCGCTGGAAACCCTTCCTCGGCCAGCCGGCCAAGGCCGAGCCGGTGACGCGCCCTGCTGAGGACGATCCGGTGAAGCGGGCGGTGCAGTGGGCGATGTGCGGCACCGATCGCGCCGATTGGGTGTTCGTCGCGGAAGGCTCGGATGCCTGGGCGGCATGGCAGGCGGCTTATCGGCAAGCCGGCTTCGGGCATCGCTTTACCATGGGCCGGCACGAGCTGGTGCGCAGCAATGATGGCGGCTGGGTGCAGAGCGAGCACAAGGGCCGCACCTTCCCGCGCCGCTATCCGCCGAGGGCCGACGCTGCCAGCACCGACCCGCCGCGCGGCATGACCGCGGACGATCACGACGTGCTGGCAGGCGGGATTTGAGGAGGCGAGGGACATGGCGAAGAAGGGTCGAAAGAGGAAGGCGGGAAACCGCACGGCGTCGGGTCAGCTGTCGCGCTCGATGTCGGCGATCCTTGAACGTGGCGAACGCGATCTCGCGATGATGCAGCCGCATCGCGCCTGGTTGCCAGAGGCGAGGCGGCTCGACCAGCGCGCCGAGAGTGAGCTCGGGCGCCTGCACCTTGCTGGCCATATCAGCGAGCCGCAGTGCGGGGCGGGCGAGCGCTGGCGTGGGATCGTCGCTGAGTATCGCCGCTTCCTCGCGTCGCCTGTCACATCGGGCTCGGCGCTTGGACAGATGGTGGCGAACAACGTCGGGCCGGATGATTGGCGGAGCGGGGAATCGGGCAAGTGCGAGCGGCCCGAGACGGACGAGGAAAAGCGCGCGCGGGTGCTCACACAGCACGGGGCAGCTCTGCGTGCGATCCCACGCAGTTCGTTCCTCGTGATGGAGGCTGTTGTCATCCTCGATCGCACCCTCGATCGGGCTCAGTTGCCGGCTTTGCAAATAGGCTTGTCGGCTCTTGCACAGCTGTGGAGGATGACTGACGACGTGCCTCGCAGCGTGCGTGGGAGCCGCACTGAGCGCCCTTCCTGGGGACATGACGAAAAAGAAGTCCGGATTGTCTATTCCAATCCTTGACGCTCTTTGCCAAATCAAACTACATCTGAGCGCACGAAATGGGATTGTCGAAGTTGTGCCCGGAGCGGAGACGCTGCCGGGCATTTTCATTTCGGTCAGTTGATGAAGCCGGCTATGTGCCCCTTATTCCACCGCGCCGGGGTGGATATTCAAGCCTGCCTAATTCAATCCAAGGCGTTCTAACTCTTAGGTATTCACCTAAGTGGGCAAACGACCTGAAAGTCAGGTCCGTAAAAAATCCGGGTCCTTCCCGGCCCCCATACGTATGCGGGCGGCGATAGTGCTTGGGTTTGCTAGTGGAACCGGAATTCGGAAGCCTAAACAACTAAAGACGACCTAAAGTCCAGGGGCTAAAGAGATGGACGAGGTGGTCTCCAAGGGCCAGTTCGCCGCTCTCGCAAACGTCTCGGCCGGGCGTGTTTCGCAGTGGATATCGGAGGGCAAGATTGCCGGCGAAGCCATCGTCGGCGAGGGGCGCTCGGCGAAGATCCGCGTTGTGGTCGCCATGGCGCAGCTCCGGCAGAAAATCGACATCGGCCAGCGCTTCGGCAACGGGCTGGATACCAATCTGGTCGCCGCGCCGGCGCCGATCGCCAGCTCGCCGCCGCCACCTGTCGGTGACCCGGTCGAGGAGCGGATCAAGCGCGAGCGGCTGCGGGAAATCGAGTTCCGCAACCGCGACGCCGCCGAAAAGGAGTTGGCCCGGCGCGGCGCCTATGTCCGCACGCGTGACGCCGCCGAGCAGATGGCCGGCCTGGTGGCCGCCATGTTGAACGTGTTCGAAGGTGCGCTGCCGGACTTCGCGACCGCCGTCGCCGCTCGCTTCCAGATCCCGCAGCGCGACGTGCTGCACCTACTGCGCGGCGAGATGCGCGGGGTGCGTGAGCGCGCTTCGCTATCCGCTCGCAAACGCATGGAGACGCTGCCGGCCGACGTCCTCGATGACATCGCCGGTGTCACCGACGAGCCGGAGGCGACGGAGCCGGGCACGACCTGACCGGAAGGCAGCATGTTGATCCACCTCGCCAATGCGGCGCACCTTGCGGCATGCGCCATGGCTGACGTGCTGGAGCCGCCGCCGCCAGTCGACTATCTAGCGTGGGCCGAGCGCAATATCGTGTTCTCGGAGCGCGAGAGCCAGTTCTCCGGCCCGTACAACCGGGCGCTATTCGGCTATTTCGACGAGATCCTGCGGGCGCTCGGTCCGGATGACCCCTGTCGCACCGTCTCGCTGGTGAAATCAGCGCAGCTTGGCGGCACGGTACTCGCCAACATCTTCGTCGGCGGCTCGCTGTCGATGGACCCGGGCGATGTGCTCTACGTCCACCCGACTGCGGACAATGCCGCCCGCTGGTCAAAGATGAAGTTGTCGCCGTTCTTGCGCGGCACGACGTGCCTCGCCGGCGTGTTCGACTCCAAGTCGCGAGATGGCTCGGATTCGGTACTCTACAAGGAACGCCGGGACGGCCGCGGCGCCATCCAGATATCCGGCGCCAACTCGCCGGCATCGCTTTCTCAGGTTACCATGCGCCGGCAGGTGCAGGATGACCTCGCGAAATGGGAGGTGAACGCCGCCGGCGACCCGGAATCGCAAGCCGACAGCCGATCTCGCGCCCATGAATTCGCGAAGATCTTCAAGGTCTCGACGCCACTTGTGATGCCGGGTTGCCGGATTACCCGCAATTTCGAGGCAGGAAGTCAGGAATATCCATACGTCCCATGCCCGCATTGCGCAGTGATGCAGGTGCTGGAATGGGACAATATGCTGGCCGACCTCAACGAGGCCAAGCCGGAGCTTGCGCACTTCACGTGCGTCGACTGCGGCGTCGAAATCGAGGAACATCACCGCCCGCAGATGCTGGCCGGCCTGGAATGGCGGGCACGCAACCCGGCGGCCAAGCGCGAGCATCGCTCGTTCTACATCTGGAGCGCCTATTCCTATCTCCAGAGCTGGGAGCGCATCGCCCGCGAGTGGCTGAAGGCCAAGGGCGACCCAGCGTCCGAGCAGACCTTCACCAACGACACCGTCGGCCTCGCCTATCGAGGGCTCGGCGAGGCGGTGCCATGGGAGACGCTGCGTGATCGGGCGGCGGAATCGTCCTACGCGAAGGGTACGCTGCCCGCGGGCGCACTGTTCGTCACCGTCGGCGTCGACTGCCAGTCCGACCGCGTCGAATGGCAGGCCGTAGCCTGGGGCCGCGAGCGCCGGCGCTGGATCGTCGATGCCGGCGTGATACCCGGCCACATCAGCGCCACCGGTTGCCAGGACAAGCTCGACGGGTTGCTGAAGCAGACTTGGCCGAACAGCGTCACCCGCCGCCTCGGCATCGACCTGCTGGCGATCGACGGCAACGCCTGGACAGAGGATGTCTGGTCCTGGGTTAAGCGCCACGCCTCATCGCGCGTCATTATGGTGCGCGGCCGTCACGAGGAGCACGTCCCGCTGCTGGAGCGGGTGAAGCGCGAGACCGACCGCGCCGGCCGCAAGCTGAGGTACTCGACGCGGTTCTATAATTTCGCGTCCTCGGTCCTGAAAATGGCGCTGTACCGCAACCTCGCCAAGACGGACCCGCTGGAGCGGGGCTTCATCGGCCTGCCGCGCGGCCTCGATGATGAATTCTTCCGCCAGATCACGGCGGAGCATCGCAAGCCGAAGCGCAAGCGCGACGGCTTCATCAAGTACGAATGGGTGAAGGACCCTAACCAGGCCAACGAGCAACTCGACACGCACCTGCAGGCAGAGACCGCGGCCAACCGGCTCGGACTTCGCGATCTGCCGGATGCGGTGTGGGACAAGGCAGAGGCCGAACGTGAGAAACCCCCCGAGGAAGTGCAAGGCGACCTCGAGGACCTTCTGCTGCGACCACTTCCGGCGGCTCCGCCCGAACCGCTGACGCCTGTACCGACACCGGCCGTGCTTCCGGCCGCACCCAGCTTTGCCCGCCCGCACAGCGGCGGCAGCTGGCACGATCGAGGATGAGATGGCATACACGCAGACCGATATCGACCGGCTGAAGGCTGCCATGGCCGCCGGCGTGCGCAAGGTCACCTATTCCGACGGCAAGTCGCATGAATTCTTCTCCATGGCGGAGATGCGGGCCCAGCTTGCCCGGATGGGGAACGAGGTTTCCGGCGCGGCCGCCTCCGGCGCGTCGCGCAGCGTCGTGCTTGTTCCCTGCCGGACCTGGTGAGGCGATGAACCCGCTCGATCGCCTCGTTTCCTGGGTGGCGCCGCAGGCTGGGCTTGCCCGGGTGCGCGCCCGCTCGGCGCTGACCCTGATCGATGGCGCGACGCGCTCCTATGAGGGCGCCAAGCGCCGCCGCGGCAATGGCAAGGCGCCTGGCACGTCGGCGAACGCCGAAATCGGCCCGGCGCACGTGGAATTACGCAATCGCGCCCGCAGCCTGGTGCGGAACAACCCGCACTGTGCCCGCGTGGTCGACATCCACAC
The DNA here is from genome assembly GCF_012971745.1 of Starkeya sp. ORNL1. Taxonomy (NCBI): domain Bacteria; kingdom Pseudomonadati; phylum Pseudomonadota; class Alphaproteobacteria; order Hyphomicrobiales; family Xanthobacteraceae; genus Starkeya; species Starkeya sp. ORNL1. Next base: position 2,966,976 of record NZ_CP048834.1, on the reverse strand, counting down.
CGGCAATATCGTCGGTTCCGGCATCATCCCGGTGCCGAAGACGGGCTCCAAGCGCGCCAATGCGCAGGTCGCCGCGTTGTGGCGACAGTTCGTCGATACCTGCGACGCCGACGGCCAGCTCGATTTCTATGGCCTGCAGGCGATCGCCATGCGCGAAATGGTCGAGGCCGGCGAGGTGCTGGCCCGTTTCCGCCCGCGCCGGCCGAGCGATGGGCTTCCGGTGCCGCTGCAAGTGCAGATGCTCGAGGCGGATCACCTCGACAGCTCGCGCGACGGCCCGCTGCAGGGCGCGCGTACCATTCTCGGCGTCGAGTTCGACGCCATCGGCCGCCGCAGTGCCTATTGGCTCTATCCCGAGCACCCCGGCGAGCGCCGCCAGCTTCGTTCGCTGCGGAGCGTGCGGGTCGAAGCCGCGGATATACTGCATCTCTACCGCAAGCAGCGCGCCGGCCAGGTGCGCGGCGTCACCGCCTTCGCCCCCGTGGTGATGATGTCGCGCGATCTTGCCGACTTCCACGAGGCGGCCATCGTCAAGGCGCGGATCGAGGCCTGCTTCGCCGGCTTCGTGACCAATCCGGAGGGCGATAAAGTCACGGTTGGCACCTCCGCCGGCGACGATGCCGGTCAACGGGTGCAGACCATCGAACCCGGCATGCTCAACTATATGCAGCCGGGCGAGCAGGTCTCGTTCGCACAGCCGACCGCCTCGCCGGTGTTCGACAGCTTCATGATCCACACGCTGATGGCCATCGCCGTCGGCGCTGGCATCACTTACGACCAACTGACCGGCGACCTGCGGCAGGCGAATTATTCCAGCCTGCGCGCCGGCAAGATCGAGTTTCGCCGGCTCACCGAGCAGATGCAGCACCAGGTGTTCATCCCGATGTTCTGCGCCCCGGTGTGGCGGCGCTTCGTCGAGATGGCGGTGCTCGCCGGCAAGCTGCCTGCCCGCGAGGGTGGCTATCCGTGCGAGTGGATCACGCCGGCGAACGAGCCGATCGACCCGGTCAAGGATATGACCGCCGACATCCTGGCGGTGCGCTCCGGCCGCATGACCTTCGACCAATTCGTCGCCTCCTGGGGCAACGACCCGGCGACGCAGATCGCGGATATCAAGCGGATCAACGCTCTGTTCGATGCCGACGGCATCATTCTCGACATCGACCCCCGCAAGGTGGCCCGCACCGGCAACGCGCAGGCGACGCAGGGCGCGCCCGCCGCGCCGGACGACACGCAGGCCTGATTTTCAACCCATGGAGATGGTGATGAAGCGTTCCGCGCATCCGCGGACGACGCCGGACGGATTCGAGCCCGGCGCATCGGTCCAGCGTGGGGCGAGCGACGACATGCTCGCCCGCCTGGCGCCTACGACCTATGACGAGGGCGCCCGCACCGTCGACGCCATCTTCTCCACCGGCGCCCGCGTGCGGCGCTGGGGCATCTTCGAAGAATTGGCGATTTCGGCGGATGCCATCGACATCCGTCGGGTTGAGCAGGGCCAGGTTCGCCTGCTCGACACCCACGATTCCTCGTCGATCGACAAGGTGCTCGGCGTCGTCACGTCGGCCCGCGTCACCAATGGCCAGCTGGTCGGCAGCATCCGCTTTTCCGACACCGAGGCCGGCCGCCGCGCCGAAGCCATGGTGGCAAGCGGCGACCTCGTCGGCATCTCGGTCGGCTACCGCGTCACCACGTGGACCCTCACCGCGGTCGAGAACAACCAGGAGATCTGGCGGGCCGACCGCTGGGAGCTCCTCGAGGTCTCGCTCGTGGCCATTCCCGCCGACCCCGGCGCGATGGTCCGCAACGAATCCACCGATCCGTCCCGGGCTTCGGCCCATATTGAGGAGAGCGACGACATGCGTCGTAATGTGACCCCGGCGACGCCAACCGTCGCTCCGCTTGCTGCCCCGTCGCCGGCCCCGGCGCCGGAGGTTCGTGCCGTCCCGGCGGCGCCTGCCGCTCCGTCCATCGAGGACGCGGTGCGTGCCGAGCGTGCCCGTGTCGCCGAGATCACCACCATCGGCCGCGCCCACGGCATGGCGGATGCTGCCGTGACTGCCGCGATCAATGCCGGCACCAGCATTGATGCCTTCCGCGGCATCGTGCTCGACGATCTCGCCGCCCGCTCCGAGCGCACAACCATCGTCAACGCCCATATCGGCCGTTCCGCCGAGAACCCGGAGGTGCGCGGCCCGTTGCTGCGCGAGGCTCTCGTCGCCCGCATGCAGGAATCGTCCGGCCAGCGGTCGACGCCGTCGGACGCTGCCCGCCAGTATATGGGCCATTCGCTGTCCGAGATGGCTGCGGTGGCCATCAATGCGCGCTCCATGCCCCGCACCGCGCGCGAGCGCATCGAGGTGTTCGAGCGCGCCTTCCACACCACCAGCGATTTCCCGATCATCTTCTCCGGCGCCATAAATGCTCGCCTGGAAGCCCGATATGTGATCGCGGAGCCGACCTACCGGCGTCTTGCCCGCCAGCAGAATTTCAATGACTTCCGTCCGCACGACGTGATCCGCCCGGGCGATTTCCCGACGCTTCTGCCGCTCAGCCAGGCAGGTGAGATCCAGTACGGCACCTTCGGGGAGAAGAAGGAAAGTGTGATCGTGGTGCCCTACGGCATCGCCATCAACTTCACCCGCCAGATGCTGGTGAACGACAATCTCGGTGCAATCGACGAGGTGATCTCCAACCAGGGCACCATGGTCGCGCAGTTCGAGGACACCACTTTCTTCGCCATGAAGGCGGTGAATTCCGGCGCCGGCCCAACCTTGCTGGAAGACAGCACCGCGGTGTTCCACACCAATCACGGCAACCTTGCCGCTTCCGTGGCGGCCATCAATGTGACCTCGGTTTCGCTTGGCCGTGCAGCGCTGCGCAAACAGAAGTCGCTCGGCGGCCAGCCAATCGACCAGGCGCCGCGCATCCTCCTCGTGGGCCCGGACAAGGAAGGCGAGGCCGAGCAATTCACGGCGCCGCTGCAGGCGACCCAGCAGTCCAACGTCAGCATCTTCTCGGGCAAGCTCGAGACGGTGGTGTCGAACAAGATCACCGGCAACGCCTGGGAGCTCTATGTCGACCCGACCTTCGGTGCGAACTGGCAGTGGGGCCTGCTTGACGGCTACACCGCGCCGCGCATCCGCGTCGATGAGCCTTTCGGCATCCAGGGCTTGGCGGTGAGCGTCGAGCACGACTTCGGCTGCGGTGCGGTCGACTTCCGTCGCGGCTACCGCAACACCGGCGCCTGATCCCCGCACCTCACGCGGCTGAATCTCCGGGCGGTGCGTACGGCGCTGCCGCTCTCCCTCTTTGGCTGGAGCCATCCCCATGAAGACCTATCTCGGCAAGGGCGACACCGTCGACCTCACCGCTCCGTCCGGAGGCGTCGTCAGTGGCGTCGCCTATCTCCTCGGCGTGCTCGTGGCCGTCGCCAATGTCACGGCTGCACAGGGTGTCACCGTCGCCTTCTCCCGCTCCGGCGTCTTCACGCTGCCGAAGGCGACCGGCCAGACCTGGACCGAAGGCGCGGTGCTCTATTGGGACAATACCGCGAAGAACTTCACCACCACGGCATCGAGCAACACCAAAGCCGGCGTAGCGCTCGCCGCGGCGGCCTCCGGCGACACCAGCGGCAAGGTGCTGCTGCCCGGCATCGTCTGAGCGAGCCGATGGGCGTCTATGACGAGCAGGTGGACGTCTATTTCCGCGATGCCCACTTGCCGCACGACGCGCTGTACAAGGCGGGCGGGGTTGGGGCTGGGGTGGCTTGCCGGGTGATTACCCGGCAGCCGGACGAGCTCACCGAGTTCGGCGGCACGCAGCTGGTGCGGGCGACGACGCTGGTCGATGTCCGCATTGCCGAAGTGGCGGCGCCTCGCGAGGGGGATTCCTTCGTCGTCGGTGCCACCACCTACACCGTCGCCGGCGCGCCGCGGCGCGATGCCGAGCGGCTGGTGTGGACATGTGGCTGCCGAGGCACCTGATGCTGGTGCCCACTGTCACCATCGAGGGCGACCTGCGCCAGATCATGGCGGAGGAGCTCGCCGCCACCGAGCAGGCGGTGACCAAGGGCATCCGCGTCGCCACCGAGGGCCTCAAGGGCGATCTGCGCGCGCAGGTCACCTCCGCCGGTCTCGGCCAGCGGCTGGCCAACACCTGGCGCTCGGAGGTCTATCCGCGCGCCGATGTCTCGCTGCGCGCCGCCGGACTCGTCTTCTCGCGGGCTCCGGACATCGTCTCGGTGTTCAATTCCGGGGTGCCGATCAAGTCGCCGAACGGCTTCTTCCTCGCCATTCCCACGGCGGCGGCCGGCGCCAAGGGCCTGAAGCGCGACGGCTCCGGCACCGAGCGGCTCACGCCCGGCGGCTGGGAACGGCGCACCGGGCTGCGGCTGCGCTTCGTCTATCGGCGTGGCCGGCCCTCGCTGCTGGTGGCGGACAATGTCCGCGTCAATGGCCGCGGCGTCGCGGCGGCGAACATCACGAACCGCAAGGGCGTGAAGTCGACCCGCCTCGCCGGGCGCACCACAACGGTCATCTTCATCCTGGTGCCGCAGGTGCGTCTCGGGAAGCGCTTCGATGTCGAGGGCGCCGCCGATCGCTGGCGCTCGCGCCTGCCGGATCTCATCGTCAACAGTTGGCCAGCGAGGCGGAAGTGAGCAAGCGCGAGACCGCCCTGGAGGCACTCAAGGCCCTTTTGGTGGCGGCGTGTCCCGGCGCGGATGTGAAGCGCAACGCTGACGTTCCCAACAATGTTGGTCCCGGCGGCTACCTCATCCTGCGCGACGGCGACCCCGGCGAGCCGGAAGTGACGCTGTCGCCGCCCTCCTATGCCTATGAGCACCGCGCAGTGCTCGAAATTCTGGTCGAAGGCGGTTCGGATGGCACGCCCGAGACGCTGCTCGACACCATTTTCGGCGATATCGACATGGCGATCGCCACCGACCCGATACTTGGTGGCGCGGTCGATCATTGTGAGCCGGAAGCGCCGGATGTCGACGTGCTCGGCTCGGATGCCGGTTCGCCGCTGCGCACCGCCCGGCTCAACATCGTACTGATCTACCTCACCTCGTCGCCGCTCGGCTGACCCTCACCCGCACATCCGGAGATTGTCCCATGGGTCGCGCCCTTGGCATCAATGCCATCATGGCCATCGCCTTCGAGTCGGTTTACGGCACCGCGCCGGTCTCCGGCTTCAAGAAGGTGCCATTCGTCTCGACCGCCTTCGGCAAGGAACAGGGCCTGCTCGCCTCCGACCTGCTCGGCTTCGGCCGCGACCCGCTGGCCCCGGCCGGCGATGTCATCAATGCCGGCGGCGACGTGGTGGTGCCGGTCGATCTGCGCTATTTCGGCTTCTGGCTGAAGGCGCTGTTCGGCGCCCCGGTCACCACCGAGCTTGATGACGATGTCTACAGCCACGTGTTCACCACGGCCTCGGCCGCCCTGCCCTCGCTATCCGGCGAGGTCGGGCATCCGGAGATCCCGGCGTTCTCGATGCACAAGGGCTATGTAGCCAATTCGCTGGCGCTGCAGCTGCAGCGCTCCGGCCTTGTCAACGCCACTATCGGCTTCATCGGCCAGGACGAAGACGAGCCGACCTCTTCGACCGCGACGGGCACGCCGTCCGAGCTGGAGCTCACCCGCTTCAACCAGTTCCAGGGCTCGGTGAAGCGCGCCGGCGCCGCGCTCGGCAATGTGGTGTCGGCACAACTCAATTACGCCAACACGCTGGAATCGGTGGAGGTGATCCGCGCCGACGGCCTGATCGCCGGCGCCGACCCGGGCCTTGCCGTGCTCGGCGCATCGCTGGTGGTGCGGCACGACAGCCTGACGCTGTACAACCAGGCGATCGCCAAGACCCCGGTGGAGCTGGAATTCGGGCTCACCATCTCGGCGACGGCGAAGCTCGCCTTCACCTTCGCCGCGGCCTATCTGCCGGTGCCGAAGCGCCCGGTGAGCGGCCCCACCGGCATTCAGGCCACCTATGCCGTGCAGGCGGCCCGCCCGGCGGTCGGCGACCCGATGATGACGGCGACGCTGGTGAATGACGTGGCTTCCTACGCCTGATTTCTGACGGTATTGTCGCCCTCCTTGCAACCTGGGAGGGCAACGTGTTCAACACGTCACAAAGCACATGGCAGGCATTCGCGTATCCATCCGAGCTAGTTTACCGTCACTTGTTGAAAGCAATTCCCGCCGCGGGGTTGTCGCTCAAGTCAGCAGATGAGGCATTGCTTCGCGTAACGGCCTCGGCCGGCATGTCGTTGTTCTCCTGGGGCGAGAACATGACCTTTATTATAGAGCCGCAAGCCGACGCAAATACACGTGTCTATATCGATAGTTCCTTGAAATTCGGGCCGTCCGGCGGCGGTCGCCACCAGAAAAACTTCAACGCCGTCATCGCGGCTCTCGGCAAATCGCTCAGGGAGTCGGCACAACGCGAGGCAACATGATCCGACTTAATCTCGCCAGCGGCCCCTATTGGTTGCCGCTGGGCCGTGGCGTTGAAGTTGAGGTCCGGCCCTTTGGAACCGAAGTCGACACCCGGGTGCGCGACGAGATGCCGGAGGAAATCCGCGCCGCCATCCTCGCCGGCGGCGTGGCACGGTCGGTCGCACTGATCAAGGCATTCGCGCGCGCTTCCATCATTGGATGGAAGGGGGTGGCCATGGTTGGTAGCGATGAAGATGTGCCGCCATGGCCAGAGGGCATCGACGCGCTGATGGAGACCTATCCGCTCGGCGATGTGTTCCGCGAGGAATATGTGGTGCCGGCCCTGCTGCTGGTCGCCGAAAAAAACGGATCAGCGCCCTCGCCGAATGGCACTTCGGCGGCGGCGCAGCCTATTGTGCCGCCTGCCCCGGCCGCTGCGATGAGTGCGCCTATCGCCTGAACGCGCCGTGCTCGCTCGATGGCGAGCAGTTCTGGAGCGCGTTCCGCGCCTCATCCAACCAACTGCGCACGCTGGGCCCGATGCCGATCGGCTTTGATTATGCCGCCGTGGCAGCGCTCGCCGCGGCCAAGGGCTGCCCGCCCGCCGTGACAGCCGAATTCTTCTCCGAGGCCGAGCGCGCCGCGCTCGGTGCCATCCATGCGCATTTGAGGGAGCACGACGTTGGCTGATCGCAATGTCAATGTGCGCCTTCAGGTGATCGACGGCGGCAAGGTGCGGGCGGAGCTCAATGCCGTCGGCAATGAGGGTGCCGTAGCACTCGACAAGCTGTCCGCCAGGTCCCAGCAGGCCGCGGCATCCGTCAACAAGCTGGCGACGCACGAGGTGGGCAATCTCGCTGCCCAGCTTTCGGATATTGGCGTTTCGCTTGCTTCCGGACAGTCGCCCTTCACCGTGCTGATTCAGCAGGGTGCCCAGATCAGCCAGATCATGGGCGATCGCGGCGTGAAGGGCATCATCGGCGCGGTTGGGCAGGGGTTGCTTAGCCTCATCAACCCAACGACCTTGGCACTCGGTGGCCTTGCTGCCGCCGGCTATGTCGCTTCGTTTGCACTCGATGCCTTGTCGGGCGACACCGAAGATCTGAACGGTGCTCTCGACGAGAGCAAGCAGCTGACCGATGACCTGAAAGCGTCGATGGATAGCGCCGGCAAAGGCGCCGAAAACTTCGCCCAGGAGATTCGGGAAGTTGCGTCCCTGCAGGCCACGGAAAACCTTCGCAAGCTGACCGTGGCCTATGATAATTGGTCGGCGAAGTTTGCGGCGGGTTTCAATACTTCCTCTCTCGACCCGCTTGGCAATGTCACCGGCGGCGATGAACTGAACCAGCGGTTTGCGCCGTTCGAGGACGCGATTCGCCGCTTCCAGGAGAGTGTTGCGGCCGGACGACCGGACGTGACCGCATTCGCACGAGATGTGGCCGAGATCGGCAATGCGACGCCGTCGCTGCGGGATATGTCGACTGAGTTGATCAAGGCGGCGGAGCGTGGTGGGGAATTCCACCGGGCAATGGATATTGCCGCCGCCCGTACCGCCTATCTCGCGGGCACGGCCTCCGACGCGCAACTCGCGCTGCTCGGCCTCAGCAACACGATGAAGGGGATCAGCGACAGCATCAATGTGCTGCGCGAGATCGAGAACTCCCTGAAGCTTGCCGGCGACGAGCGGTCGAAATTCATCGAAGGTTTCGCGGCACGCGGCCAGGGCGGCCCCGACTGGCTGACCGAGGCAATCCGCAAAAGCGCCGGCGCGCTGTTCGACCAGAACAAGCAACTGGAGGAGAACAAGAAGAAGGCGCAGGAGGCCGACCGCGCGCAGGAGCAATATGCCCGCCGGCTCGAATCCGATGGCCAGCGCGTCTATCGGGAAACGCGCACTGCGGCGGAAAACTATGCCGACGAGATCTCCCGCCTCAACGAATTGCTCGGCAAAGGCAAGATCACGCAGGACACCTATAGCCGCGCCGTGGCGAATGCTGGAGATGAGATGGACAAGGCCAGCCGTCAGGCCTTGGACAAGGCCACGGACGCCGGCTCCGGGTTCACCCGTGCCTTCGACGACTATCTCAAGAGCGCGCAGGACATGGCCACGGCCACCGAGAATCTGACGACAGACGTGCTCGACGGCATCGGCGATGCGTTCGCGCGCTTTGCCACCACAGGAAAGCTGAGCTTCTCGGATCTGACGAATTCGATCATCGCCGACCTCACCAAGTTGGCGACGCAGCGGCTGCTCTCGATGCTGCTCGGCTCGCTGTTCCCCGGCGCAGGCGGCGCGGCGGTTGGCGTGGTCGGCGGCGCCGGCCCGATGGTGGTGCCGACCTTCCGCCACTCCGGCGGCCTGGTCGGTGCCGGTGGCGGCAATCGCGGCGCATTTCCGGCCGAGATGTTCCTCAACGCCCAGCGCTTCCATAGCGGCGGTGGGTTCCTGGCGCCGGACGAGCGCCCGGCGATCCTGCAGGTGGGTGAGCGCGTGCTCTCTCGCGCCGAGGTGGCCGGCGGCTCTCGCCGGCCCACCGTCGTGAACAAGATCACCAACTACCTCGGCGCCGACGTGCAGGCGCGCGATGGCGGCGAGGATTCTGACGGCAACCAGGTCAATGAGGTCATCATCGGCACGGTGCAGCAGGCCATGGGGCAGGGTAAATTCAACCCGACCATGCGCGGCTCGTTCGCCGTCGGCAATCGCCGCATCATACGGGGCGCGTGATGGCTGATTTCCCCGCGCTGCTGGTGAGTGCCTTCCTGCGCGAGGGCTTCACCTATCAGCCGATGGCCGGGCTCACCGCGGTGGTGGATCCGGAGATCGGCGCGCCGCTCACCCGCCGGCGCTACTCCGGCAAGCTGTCGGACCTTTCCGGCTCGGTGCGCCTTATCGGGACTGAAAAGGCCACGCTCTACAATTTCTGGTTCGACACCTGCGCGGCGGGGTGCCTGCCCTTCATTTGGACCGACCCGCTGCTCGAGGAAGCCTGCACCTTCATCTTCCTGGCCGAGCCAGTCTTCACCCCGATGGGCGGCGCGCGCTGGCACGCGAGCCTGCGCTTGCGCCGCGTCCCGACCTGATCTTTCCCCCTCCCAAGCCGACCTCAATGCGTCCCAGGAGCCAATAGCCATGGCCGTGAATTACGCCGCCGCCCTGAAAACTGCCCGCATGCAGGCCGTCGCCGATGCCATCGACGCCGGCTCCGGCCCGGGCACGCTGGAAATCGCCACCACCGGCTTTGCCTCGGTGCTCGCCATCCTGACGCTGGCCGATCCGTGCGGCACGGTGTCGGGCTCGGTGCTCACGCTTGACACCACGCCGGCGATCGAAGACAGCGCGGCCAATGCCACCGGCACCGCTGCGGTCGCCCGCATCAAGGACAGCAACGGCAACGTCATCGTCAACAACCTGACGGTCGGCACCAGCGCCACCGACATCGTGCTGACCTCGACCAGCATCACCACCGGACAGCTGGTGCAGGTGACCTCGGCGACCTTCACGCACGCAACTTGAGAGCTTGCGAAGCGGTCTTTTCCTGATGCTGGGGTAGCGCCGTGTCCTTTACCTTCATCGGCAGCACCACCTCTTCAGGGGCCACCATAGCGGCGCATGCCAGCGCCGCGAACGGTGATCTCGGCATCCTCATCCAGGAGGCGCAGAATAATTCCGGCGTGCCGACCGCTGTAACTCCCGGCACGTTTTCGAATGTGGTCAATACGAGCAACGGCTCGGATCCCATTCGGTGCTTGATCGACATCGGCCCGATTACCGGCAGCGGCCAAGTCCTCACCGGGATGGACGGGACTTCGGCCGATCTGAAGATCCTGCTCATCTTCCGCCCGAACGGCGTGATGACCGGTCTCACTGGCTCGTCGCCAAACGGGCAGATGACGGCAAGTGCCCCGACGACCCAGAATATCGCGGTTACGGGCTCTCCGCCGGAGGGAATATATATCGGCGCCGCCTTTGGCGTCACGGCTGCGCCGACTCCCAGTGGGACGCTGGCGTCTACCGGCACGATCGTCAATGGCTCCTCGACAAATCTGAAGGCCGTCTATCTCGTCAACAATTCGAGCCCCACAGCCACGCTCACGTGGGGCCAGAACGACACCGGGCCGCTCAATTGCCTGCAAAGCTGCTTTGTAACCGCGACCATCACGAATGCCACCACTGGCACGCTTGCCGCGACCGAAGGCGCGGATGCTGCCGCCCTGGTCGGCAGCCTGTCGGTGCTGGGCACCATAGCGGCCACAGAAGGGGCTGACAGCGCCGGTATCGTCGGCCGCACTGGCTGGCGCGGAACTTTCGCCGCGAGCGAGGGCAGTGACGTCGCTGCCGCCCTCGGCCGCGTCGCCTGGACCGGCACGCTGGCGGCGACAGAGGGCAGCGATACCGCATTCTTCCTTTCCACGAATGATGTACTCGGCGCGCTGGCGGCGACCGAGGATGCAGACGCGGCGTCGTTCGCTGGTTCGGTGGTGGTCGCTGGCGGCCTGGCAGCGACTGAGGCCTCCGACGTCGCGAGCCTGTCGGGCGGCGTGCCAACTGCCACCGGGGCGCTCGCCGCCACTGAGGCCGGCGATGTCGTGGCGATGGCCGGGCGCATCGTCGTCACCGGCGCGCTCGCGGCCACTGAGGGCGCCGACATCGCCGCCTTCTCGGGCCGCATGGTCGTGTCCGGCCTGCTTTCCGCCACCGAAGGCGCGGATGTCGCTGCGGCGGTCGGGCGTGTCGGCATCATCACCGGCACGCTGGCTGTCAGCGAAGCAGGCGATGTCGCGGCGTTCACGGATATTCCGCCGGCCCTGGCCTTCCGCCATGCCGTGGCGGCGCAGCATAGCCGAGTGCCGCTGCCGTGGCTGGTGACGATTGACCACCCGTCGCTGCCCAACATCATCCGCTGGGTGAACAACCCGGTGCCGGTGGTCTCGCGCGGGCAGACCTTCATCGCCCGCGCCTTCAAGGTGCAGCGTCCGGCGGATGGCGACGAGACGCCTTCGCTGGTGGTGACGCTGTCGAACCATGACCGCGTGCTCGGCAAGGCGCTGGAGGCGCTGGAAGGGTTTCCGGGGCTGAAGCTGGAGCGGATCCTGCTCAGCTTCCCCGACGACCCGGTGGAGACATACGAGGATTTCACCTCGGCGAGCTCCCGCTGGGATGCCTCCGCGGTCGAGGTCACGCTGAGCCAGGAGGTGTTCTGGAACGAGACCTATCCGCTGGTGCGGGTGACCCCGCGCAAGTTCCCCGGCCTGTTCCTGTCCTGAGGATTTCATGAGCTGGACCGACGAGCTTATCGGCATCCCGTACCGGGAGCGTGGCCGGGCGGAGACGCTCAGCCAGGCACACTCGCTCGGTGTCGATTGCCTCGGCTGCACCATGCTGGCGCGGCTGGTCCGCACCGGCGAGCGCATGCCGGAAGCCGGCATCGACATCACCGCCAATCTGCGCGCCGCCGTGCTGCGGGCGCGCGATCTGATGGGCGACCCGGTGTGGCAGTTCCGCAAGGTTGGCGAGCATGTGCCGGAAGAAATGGACATCGTGGTGATGCTGCGGACGATCGAGCACGGCGACCGGCGGCAGCCGCTGCATGTCGGCACGTGGCTGGCGGACGGCCGCATCCTTCATACCCAGGCGCCGGCGCATGACGGGCAGGACATGGGATCCTGCCTGATCGACAGCCGACACCCGAAAGTGGCCGCACGCATCGCCGGCTTCGCAAGGTGGAGCCCAACGGTTGGGAGCCCCACCTGATGCGGCCGTTCAATCTCGCCGACGCCATTGCCGGAGCGGTGCCGCTCGATGGCGTGCTGGTGGAATATCGCCCGGTGCTGTTCGATGCCGCATCGAGCCTGTTCTTCACCGTGGCGCCGGGTGGCTCGATCGCCGACATTGTCGACGGGCTGATTGCCGCCGGCGCCATCCCGCGCCCGTTCCCGGCCTATGGCTCGGCCTTCATCGGTTCCGACGAGGTGCCGTCCTGGTGCTGGCACCAGATCCGGCCCAAGGCCGGGGCGATGCTGTTCCTCGGCCCGGTGCCGGAGAATGGCGACAATACCTTTGCTCTCATTGCCGCGCTGGCGCTGGCGGCGGTGGCGATCGCCATTTCCGGCGGGGCGCTGGCCACGCTCGCCCCGGCGATCTTCGCCGGCGCCGCCGGTTCGGCCGGCGCGTGGGCGACCGCGGCGGTCGGCGCTGCCGTCACCGTCGGCGGCGGCCTGCTGGTGCAGTCGCTCACCAAGCCGCCGCAGCTCGGCGGCGGCGGGGCGAGCGGTGCGTCGCTCGGGGTCGCCGGTGTCGGCCAGAACCCGATCGGGGCCTACCAGCCGGTGCCGATCGTGCGCGGCCTGCTGCGGCTATCGCCGCCGCTGCTGGCGCGGCCGTGGAGCGACATCGTCGCTTCGGGCCAGGTGGTGAATGCCATTGCCGGCGTGCGCGGCCCCTGCGAGACCTCAGACCCGCTGTTCGACAAGGTGGCCTTCGCCGACATGGTGGGCATCGAGCTCGAGCAGACCGTCGGCTATGACGACGACCCGCCGCTGACGCTGGTGACGCAAAGCGCGGCGGAGGAAAGCCAGCCGGTGGCGCTGCGCAAGCAGGAACTGAAGGACGATCAATCGACGCTGTTCACCCCGGCGCCGGAATCCTACCCGCTGCCGCATGTGGTGCGCTGGGAGCCGAACAGCCCGCTGTTTCGCACCGTCCTGCACTTCCCCGGCGGGCTCGCCGATTCCGACGACCCCGGCCATGCATGCCTGCTGCCGCTGCGCATCCGCATCAAGGCCGACGGCGGCAGCTGGGTGAACTTCCCCGAGATCATCCTGCGTGGATCGAACATGAACCCGATGCGCCGCATGATCATCATGGACCGCTCCGGTGGCCCGGGATCGGTGGTGAGCAGCGGCACCATCGTCGACAGCCTCTATGCCTCCAACCCGGTGTGGACCGCCGACGCCTATTTCAATGGAGGGGTGACGCCGACCGGCATCGACCGCACCGTGACCAATGTGGACACCGCCCCGGATGGCATCACCTTCCGGCTGGACCCCGAGGTGTTCGACCCGGCTGCCGGCTTCACGGTGGAGTACACACGGGGCTATGCCACCTCCGCCGCCGACTTCATCACCGCCGATTATGAGATCGGCGGCATCGCGCCCGGCTTCTTCACCTATTACCAGAATTCACCGCAGCGGATTCCGGTCCAGAATGGCTATATCAGCGAGGTCTATGTCGAGAGCTGTGCCTCGCAGCGGCCGGTGTATCCGATCGAGCAGAAGGGGTTGTGCCTTTCCGCCTTCCGGGTGCGCAACCGCAAGGTCAACAGCTTCTCGCAGATCTATCACAGCATCGTCCCGATCTGGAACGGCACCGACTGGAACACCCTGGCGCCGAGCCGGAACAACGCGGCGCTGGCGCTCGACATCCTGGTCAACCCCGCGAATTACGTCTTCCCGCAGAAGCCCGGCAAGATCGATTGGGCGAGCTGGCAGGCCTATTACGAGCACTGCGAGGCGGCCGGCCTGACCTTCGACGGGCTGCTCTCCGACGGCTCGGTGGAAGATCATGTGCGCATGATCCTCAATGCCGGCGATGCCGAGTTGCGCCGCGACGGCCAGGTGAGCGGCGTGGTGATCGACAAGGATCGCTCGGCCGAGGGCATCAGCTGCCTGTTCACAACGGCGGTGATGGTGCGCCCGCTCACCATGGAGCGCACCGACGCGCCCTTCACCACGGCGATCATCGCCAGCTTCCGCGACGCCGCGAACGATTACGACCCGCGCGAGATCATGGTCGATGACGGCTACATGCAGAATGGCCGGCACCTCTATGAATCGATCGAGGTGCCGGGCCTCACCTCCGAAGCCGCGGTGCGGCGCTGGTGCCTGATCTATCTGCGCAAGCTGCGCTATCGCCGGGTGAAATATTCCTTCGCCGTCGACCTCGACCATCTGCTGGTGAAGCGCGGCCACCTGGTGGGCGTGGCGCACGACATGCTGACCAACAGCTATGGCTCCGGCCGGCTGGTGAGCTTCGCCCGATCGGGCAGCAATCTCACCAGCCTGACGCTCGACACCGACATGTTCGATGCGCCGCCGGACAATTACGAGAGCCTGTTCGACGTCGACAACGTGTTCACGCTCTCCAATTTCTTCACGCTCGCCCGCGGCGCGTTCGGTGCCTGCGTGCGGCTGAAGGATGGCAGCACGACGGTGGTGCCGATCGCCTCGGTGGACGGCAAGACGCTGAATGTCGAGGGCGCCTTCGCGGTGCCGAATGGGCTGGAGGCGACCAGCCTGGTGGCGCTCGGCCCGCGCGAGCGCACGGTGCACCGGGTGGTGGTGGGCGACATCGGCAAGGAAAGCGACCGGCAGGCGCTGATCACCGGCTTTGCCGAAGTGTCGAAACCGATTTTCGCGGGGCTTTGAGATGGGCATCATTCCGACGCCGGAGAACACGCCCGGCGGCATCAGTGGGGCCGCGTTCGCGCGGGCCGTGGCCAATGGCGGCAGCATTGACCCATTCTATGGCTACATCCCGGTGGTGGCCAATGAGACCATCCCGATCGTCATTTCATCGGAGCGGCCGTTCGCCATCCCCAAGGTGGTCACGGATTGTGGCTCGGGCACCTGTCAGGTCGAAGTGCGGATCAATTCGACTCCGCTCGGCGGCGGCGCCAACAGCGTCTCGACCACGCGGCAGACCAAGGATCACACCAGCGCAAACTCTGGGCAGATCGGCGATGACGTATCGCTGGTGTTCAGTTCGAACTCGAACTGCCAGCGCATGAATTGGGTGGTGATCTTCGAGTATCCCACGGCGGACCCGGAATGAAGTTCTTCCACATTCCGCCGCCACCGCCGCTCTCGACCATCGCGGCGGTCGGCGCGAACACGGTCTCGTCCGGCACCAGCATCGATTTTCCCTCGGGCATCCTGCCGGGCGATATCCTCTGGCTGCAGGCGGGCGTGGCGGCGTTCGACCCGATGCACTCGACGGGCCCGGATGGCATCGCGGCGACGCCGGCGGATGGGTTCGTTCTCGTCTATGACGAGCCGCCGGCCGAGGGGCAGGTCGATCGCGTCATCTTCCAGGCCAAGATCGCCGACGGCTCCGAGAACGAGGTCGGCAGCGTCGTCATCTCGTCGCAGTCCGGCCACCACAGCCTGATGCAGATTTTCCGGGGCGATTTCCCGGCGGTCGGCTTCACGCTGTTCGACGGCAACCAGACGCCGTCAACCGGCGATCCCTCGGCGCAGACTATCGACGTGACCGGCGCGATCTTCGGCAAGCCGGCGCTGCTCGCCGGCATCGCGCTCGGCACCACCGGCGCGCCGACGATATCCGGCACGCTGGCGAGCGGCGGCGTCGCCTTCACCGCGCCGGCCAGCATCTACAAATCGTCCTACCAAATCCAGAACGGCAGCAAGGCCAGCCGCACCTGGGACATGAACGACGCCGGCTTCAACACGCTGTGGAGCACCGGCGTCTCGGTGTTCTGAGCCTCCCCGCACCCCCCTTCCGCGCCGCCTTCGGGCGGCTTTTTCATATCCGGAGCCCTGCTATGGCTGACCCCTTCGCATCGCATTCCGTCGACCTCGCCAGCCCTGGCGCCTATGCCGCGGCGGTGACGCCGGCGGATTCCGAGATAACCGCCTGCCGCGCGCTGTGGGTCGGCACCGCCGGCGATATCAAGGTGACCACGGTGGGCGGCGATGTCGTCACCTTCATCGGGTTCGCCGGCTGGCTGCCGCTGCGCGTCAAGCAGGTTTGGCTGAGCTCGACCGCTTCCAACATCGTCGCGGTGCGCTGATGCTTGGCCTCGGGCTCGGGCTGTTTGATGTGGCGGCGCGGGTGCAGCCGGACGCGGGCGAGCCGTTGCCGGATCCGCTTGCCCCCACCGAGGCCAGCCAGCCGCTTTCGTGGATGTTGAGCGTGCGCAAGGCGGTGCCGGCCTATGCCGGCAACTGCATGCAGTGGCGGGACAGCGGCAATACGCTGCGCACGCTCGGCTTCACCGCCGATCCGACGCCCGTCATCAATCTCGCGAGCACCCCGAGTTGGGGCAACGGTACCTTCTTCTCGGCCGCGACATGGTACGACCAGAGCGGCAACGGCCGCAACTACACCAGTATCAACAGCGTGCGCCCGCAGTGCGTGCTCAATGCGCTGACCAGCCGCGACGGCTATGCCATGCCGGGCATCGACTTCCGCGACAAGTCCCAGCACCTGGCCACGACCGCGACCTTCCTGAATGTGGGTGGCACGCAAAACCTCGCGGTGTTCTTCGTCGTCGGCACCTATGGGTGGAGTTCTGCCGGCGCCCATGCCCGCAATCCCGGCGTGTCGGGCGTCAACGGCGCGCTCATGGGGTATGGCACCGGAACGAACGATATCCTCGTCCACGGCGCCTACACCGGCAACGGCGAAAGCGCCATGTACTTCCGCAACGGCGAGTTGTTCGTCGAGCGGGGGCCGATCCCTGACCTGAGCCGTGTTCGGGTGATCTGGTTCAACCAGAAGGGTGCCGTTGTTTCCGGCGGCTCGGACTCCCGCATCCTGTTTCAGGATCGGCCGCACGGCGTTGCCGAGGTGCTCGGGGTTCGCGCCACGCTCGGCACCAATGGCGCGCTGACGCAGTCGCACAACGGCCCGGTGTGGGAGCACTTCGGTTATCAGAATGCCGAGCCGATGTCCGACGAGGAATGCCAGCGCATCGCCATCGGCCTCGTGCAGTGGTGGGGGACGCAGATCGGCAAGGCCCGCTATCCCGACCAGCACGAACTCATCATCTCCGGCCAGTCGCTCGCGCAGTATCTCGCGACGGCCGACAGCGCCGCCTCCGGCCTTACCGCTGACGCGGTGACGACGCGGCTCATGGTGCCGGCGATCAAGTCGCGCCTGAGCATCAACGACTCGACGAAGACGCTGGAACTCTACTGCGGCGACGTCGCCTATGGCGGCACCTCCTGCCTCAAGAAGTCCGACCAGACCACGGGCTATTGGTGGAACCAGGATCTCGACATCCCCGGTGACATGCTCCTGCAATGGCAGACGAACGCGCTGTCGCAGCTGCGCCGCGCGCCGCGATACAAGAAGACGCTGCTCATCGACTGCCAGGGCGAGGCCGACGCCCTGGTGTTCAATGGCGGCGCGGGCAGCGGTTCATACACGCTCGCAAACTGGAAGGCCTGCAAGATCAAGCAGCTTACGCAGCAGCGGGCATGGATCGGCCGCGACGTACCAATCGGGCTCGGCTGCCTCGGTCGGCAGAACGGCCAGGACGTCAGCATGCGCAACCTGCGCAAGCTGCAAGCCGAGATCGCGGCGGAGATGGACGACGTCTATCTGATGCCGGACATCTACCACCTCGACCGACAGGATACCGTGCACCTCGCGAAATGCCCGCCCGACAGCGACGGCTTCGCGGTGCGCGGCGAGCAGATCGTGCGCCTGTTCTGCTTCCTGTTCGGCACTGGGCAGTTGCCTTGGGATGCGCCCTATGTCTCAGGCTGGACCTTCATCAACGCTACGACGGCCGACGTCCGCGTGTTGTGGCCGAACACCGGAGGCGGCAACGACATCTCGCCTTCAACGGGCATTCTTGGCTTCGCGATGAAAAGCAGCGGCGGCGCGGCGCGCACAATAAGCTCCGCCGTTCGCCAGAACTCAAACACCATCCGCCTCACCGGCATCGATCTCACGGCCACCGATCTGCTCGATTACAACCCGTTCCCGGCCGCGCTCGACCGTACCAAATTCGTGGTCGACAACACCCCCGGCCTGCCGATGCCGCTCCGCCCGGCGTGGGATATTGTGGCAATGTGAGCTTCAGCTTTAGGGCTCGTCGGCGCCCTGAAACGGATGTCAGATTTGAGCGATTTTGATGATTAAGCCCTGGCGCAGAGCCCTTAGCTTCCTGCTTGTCCTTCGCGACACGGCTCGGAAATGGATTTGGCTGTTCTTTGGTTTTGCGCTCTTGGCGCTGATGCGTGAAATCAACGCGACGGGAGGTCACGGATCCTTTGTGGAGGCGATGTCCCGTTGTGTCTTGGCATACGCGTTTGTTGTTATTTTCTTCTCTGTCGTTCGGCTATGCTACGCGTTGATTGGGAGTACTCAAATCCGCAGACAATATTTGGCGGCGGAATCAGAAGCGGATTTTGAGGAGGTTACGGGGCTGATCATCACGTTTGCCAATAGGCTTTGAGCCAAGCGATGGTGGGCCACCAGCACCGCGTTGGGTGGGGGGCAGCTCCGATCTTAACCCTCTTGTTCTCAGTTTGTTCTCATGACATCGTCACCGTCATCAGCACCGGAGACGACCATGCCGAGCGAGCTAGCGCCCGCCGAACGCTATTCCATTGTCGGCAGCGATGAGGATGTCGACGAGGTCATAGAGCTGTGCGACGGCGATCCGCGCGAGGCGGTGCGGGTGCTGCTGCTGGCCTGCGCGGCGCTTGAGGAGGATCTGCGCCGCGCCGAGCACAAGCTCTCCAACGGCTATGTGCGGGGCCGGCGGAAGGCGGGTGTGTGATGGTGTTCATCCTTCAGCGCCGCAGCGTCGGCATCAATCACGACAACTACTTCGTCATGAGCGGGAGGGCCGAGGTCGGTCACATCTGGCTCGCCCACGGCTATGATATCTGGCACTGGAACATCATCGGGTTCCGTATCCATCCGCTCGAGGTCGGCCCCGATCATGGCGTGACGCGCACGCGCGAGGAATCCATGGCGCAGTTCGCCGCCCGCCTGCGCGCCGGCCTCGCCTATGCCGGCTTCCGCGAGATGGAGCCCGGCGAAATGCAGATCGAAGACGAGAAGCCTGCAACATGAGCAAGCCAGACCTGAAACTCGTGACGCTGCGCACGCATCCTCGCGTAAAGGCCGCCCGCGCCGAATGCCTGGCCATGTTGAAGGACATGGAGCGCAGGGTGCGCGCCGGCGACATCGAGAGCATCGGCGCCGTCATGGTGACGCGCGATGGCCGTGTGTTGCACCAGCGGACGGAGGTGACCAGGCACGCAGCGATGCTAGGTGGCATCACCCTGCTGGAGCGTGACGTCCTCGCAGCCGTCGACGATGTCGAGGCGGCGGAGGGCTAGTTCGCCAACCGTGCGCGAAACTCGGGCAGGGATCTGAGGGCAAAGTCGATCAGCTCATCCTTGTTGCCGATCTCTGCATCCGCGCCTTCCATGATCGCCGAGGCGAGCCGCTGGCGGAGTTCCTCGCTCGGCAGCGCGCCGGTCACCCGGCAGGCCGCTTCGGTCGCGATATCAAGGCACTGCTGAAGAAAGGCAATGGTCTCCGGATCATAACCTTTGCTTCTGAATGGCATTGTGCTCCTCCCTGAATCCGCTCCTCCGCGCGGATATTGGTAACGCAAAGCCGCCTCGCAACATCCTTTGATGGCCGCCCCTGACCGGGCGGCTTTTTTCGTTTCACAAACCGGAGATTCCCATGGTCACCATTACGGCCGGCCAGTTGCGCACGCTCGCGCCGCGCGGGCGCGCCGATATCCTCGACGCCGTCGCCCGCGGCGACGCGGTGCTGGCGAAATACGCAATCACCACGCCCTCGCGGCTGTGCCACTTCCTGGCGCAGATCGCCCATGAGAGCGCTGGCTTCCGCACCACGGAGGAGTACGCCAGCGGCGCCGCCTATGAGGGCCGGCGCGATCTCGGCAATGTCATCCGCGGCGACGGCATTCGCTACAAGGGGCGCGGCGTGCTGCAACTCACCGGCCGCGCAAACTATCGCGCCTATGGCAAGCGGCTCGCGCTCGACCTCGAGGGCAATCCGGAGATGGCGGCGGTGCCGGCCATCTCGCTGCAGATCGCCTGCGAGTATTGGAAGGCGAAGGGGCTGAATGCCCTGGCCGACCGTGACGACATTACCGGCATCACCCGCAAGATCAATGGCGGCGCGAACGGGCTCATCGATCGCAGGAAGTATCTCGCCAAAGCCCGCGCGCTGTGGGGTGCGGCGCCGATCGAGACGCCGAAGTCCGAAGACGAGGTGCGCGAGCTGCAGCAGGATCTTGTCGCCCTCGGCTATGAGCTGACGGTCGACGGGTTCGACGGCAAGAAGACCGAAGCGGCGATCAGGGCCGTCCAGAAGCAGGCTGGGGTCCTCGTGGACGGCTTGGCCGGCCCCGCGACCAAGGATGCCATCCGCAAGCGCCTGGAGCGCCGCACCGCGGGCGGCGAGCCGCCGGCCGACAAGACCATCATCGACGTGCTGAAGACGCCGGAGGGCATGGCGACGGGCGGCGGCATCCTCACCACCATACTCGGCGCCGCTGCCAATCCGGGGCCGTTGCAATGGGCCATCGCCGGCGTCGTGGTGGTGGCACTCGCCGTCGGCGTTGCCTACCTGGTGCGCTCGATGCGGAGGGCGGACGCATGACGTGGATATTCACCACCGTCCTCAACTGGTTCACCGGCGGAGGCTGGAAGGCCCTCGCGGAAATCTACGCCAAGGGAAAGGATAGCGCCGTCGAGAGCGAGCGCATCCAGGCCGACGTCGCCAAGGCGAAGCTGGACGCCATGATCGCCGCCCAGGCGCAGGCCACCGAGGTGCGGCTGCAGACGTCCGGCTTTTGGGAGATGCGCGTCCTTACCTTCCTTATTGCCGGTTGCTTCGTTTTGCACCTGGTGCTGGTGACGGCCGACACCTGTTTCCAGCTCGGCCTCAAGGTGCCTGCCTTCCCGCCACCCTTCGATGAATGGGAGGGGCAGGTGCTGCTCTCGTTCTTCGCCCTGCAGGCTGGGCTCAAGGGTATCGACGCGATCGCCGGCGCCATCGGCCGGCGGAGGGGCGCATGATGCAGGGGCCGGTGACCTGGGAAACATTGATCGGCATGGGCGTCATCCTCGGTGCCGTCATCGGTGTCTGGCTGCGGATCGAGTACCGCATGACCACAACCATTGCTGAAGCGCTGAAGCCGCTTCGGGATACCCTGCAGCATATCGAAGGCCGGTTCACCGCGAGCGACACGCGTATATCCGCGCTGCATGCCGAGGTGCGCATGCTCGAAAAGTCGCTTGCCGACCACAAGCTCTATGCAGCCGAGCACTATTCGAGATTGAGCGACGTCCGGAACGTCCGCGACGAGGTGATCGAGCGGCTCGACAAGATAGAGCGGCGGATCGACGAGGCGGTGAGGGTGCCGACAACGCCGGCGAGGCCGCGCGGATGACGGCGCCGGCCGCCATCATCCGTCCGGGTACGCTCATCGTCTCGATGCCTGCCCGCGCGCACGACAACCTGTTCTGCGGAACCGCGGACGAGGCCGAGGCCTTCGCCGCGAAGCTGATCGAGGCGGCGTGGGATGCGCGGCATCCGGCGCCAGCGGCCGCCGGCAATCGAAACGACATTGCGCCGCGCGCGCAAAGGGAAGCCGCCGACTGACCGTCCGGCGGTGACGTGCCTGCGCCTTCTCCGGGCGTTTCCTCTCAAGACTTGCCCCGCCTCTCCTTCGGGAGGGGCGGGGCATTTCTGTGTTGCTTCCTGGATGTGCTGCAGATTTGGCTTCCCAAGGGAACCAGATTACACATAACTGAACAAGGCTTATGTTAGCAGCCAGCAACGCGCGAGGTTGAAGGCTGTCTGATGGCGGGATCTGTGAATGTATAAAGCGCTTGAGATTAGTCATTTTAAAAGTGTCGAGCAGGCGTCAGTTGAATTCGGACAAATAAATGTCCTTGTTGGTGGCAATGGAACTGGTAAAAGTAACGTTGTAGACGCGTTAAGGTTTGTTCGAGATGCGGCCATGCACGGGTTGGATCGAGCGATATCTGACAGGCATGGTATAGATAGTATTCGGCAGTGGTCTCCCACGAGGCCATTTCGTATAAGAATTGCCGTCGCCTTTGAAATCGACGACGGAAGAGCCGCATACGACTTCTCTATTGATTCGAAGAATGGACAATTCTCGATATCGAAGGAAGATGCGTTATTGGAGCACGTTCAGGAGGTTTCTTCCGAGGATGAGGACGGAAAGCCTGAAGATTATTGGTTTATGGCGCGTACGCGACTTCTGCGCGCATTAGATGGAAGCTATCAGATCACGAAGCAGCAGGTCGGTATCGAGCCGACCGACGGCCCGCCAGATTGGCGGCTATTGGACAAGGCTACTGCCACTGGCTCTGGTGGCAAATTGGATCAATCCGATGACCTTGCGTTGTTCACGCGTCACGCGTGGGAATTGACTCGACTTCGGAGGGCTTGTTCCCAGTTCCAAGCCTACTCAATATTTCCGAATACGCTTCGACAACCGCAAGAGCCTTCGAATGAAACGTATTTATTACCCGAGGGTCGAAATCTTGCTTCCGTTTTTAAGCGAATGCGTCGAACCCGGCGCGGTGTGGAGGCAATAAATCAAATAACCGAAGCCATGCGCAAGCTTCTTCCTTCTCTTGAGCGAATTAGCATCCTAAGTGTTGGTGGCTATCTCGTGCCTCAGTTTCATATGATGGAAAGAGAAAGGCGTCATATATTCAATGTATCGCAGCTCTCCGACGGCACCCTCCGTGTCTTTGGTCTGTTGACCGCGCTGTATCAGGAGCCAAAACCTGATGTTATTGCGCTGGAAGAACCTGAGCAGACTATAAATCCTGGAGTATTGCCAGTATTGGCCGATTCGATCAAGGAGGTTAGCAAAAGAACCCAAATTTTCATAACTACGCATAGTCCGCATTTGTTAGATCAGTTTGATCCAAATGATGTGATTTCTGTAGATATTGAGAATGGAAGGACAAGGGTTGGTAAAGTCGGTCAGGTACAAATTGATGCAGTGAGGCATCGATTATTCACCCTCGGCGAGTTGCTTATTTCCGAGGGCTTGCATCCGTGATTCGATACTGCAAGCGGCCAGTTCTAATCGTTGAAGGGCAGGGCGATAGTGAGGCTATTCCCGTTCTAATGCGTCGAACGTATGAAATCAACGAGATCTACGACGTGTACGCAGCGCCCCGACCCAAACAGATTGGTTCTATCCCAAGATTTTTAAGGGAAGGCGAGATGGAGCGCTGGATTCAATATGGGCTCCAATCAGACGGGGATTCCGTGCTAGTCGCGCTTGATTGCGAGGATGATGATCCAGAGGCAGTACGCACCGAAGTATCTCGGCGATTGCATACCATGAATCGATGTAAAGATAAGAAAGTCGCATTCGTGTTATTTGTGCGAGAGTACGAAACAATGTTTTTGCACGGGATCGACGAAATAAAGATGACGTACCCCCAAAATGGTTGGATACCCGGCGCGAACTTAGAGCTGCAGCCGGAGATGTATCGTGATGCAAAAGGCTCGCTGTCGCGATTAATGAATAATGACTACGCATACAAACCAACACGGGATCAAGCTAGATTCAGCAACTGCTTGGACCTTCCCGTGCTCAGGGAAAAGTCGGAGTCGTTCGCTCTGTTTGAGAGAATATTATTGGGGTTAGCGAACGGAAGTGACAGGACTGTAATCTAGAATATAAAATCTATACTTGTAGGCGGAGATCTTCCTTTGAGCTCCCTCGTGCCACGACCTCCAACGCATCACTCGGCAACGGCCGCTGCAGCGCCTTGGCCTCGGACCATGGCGCGCGCATCCAGACGTCGTGTTCCTCCTCGGTCGTGAGGATCACGGGCATCGCCTTGGCGTGGATCGGCCGCACCACCTCGTTTGGTTCGCACGTCAGGAAGCCGTAGAGATCGGCGGTGACCTCACCTTCCTTGGCCTTCCTCACCGAGGTCCAGGGCGTCCACAGGCCGGCGAAGAAGGTGAGGGGGCGGCTCTCGTCGAGCGCGAACCATACGACATCGCGCTTGCCGGTCACCGGATCCGGCTCGGGCGCGTACTCGCTGAACGAAGTGAAGGGCACCAGGCAGCGATGCGCCTCGCCGGTCCAGCGCAGCCAATGCTTGCTGGAGAGGTTGCGGATGTTGGTGACGCCGGCGTCCGGCTCCATCCGCAGCAGCTCGGTGAAATCGACCGGCTTGCCCTTGGCCTCAATCTTCGCGGCGCGTTTCTTGGCGGCTTCGAACATGACATTGCCGGCCGTCGGCATGCCCCATCGGGCGGAGGCAAGTTCGCGCCCGTCGACGCTGTTGCGCACGATCGGCGCCGGATAATCCGGAAACACGCTGAGTGTGGGCGGCAGATTGCCCAGCCGATCGATCAGCGCCCGCGTGATGCGGATGATCGCTTCCTGGTTCGTGGTGATGCTGTAGAGGTTGCACATACCTCCAACCTAGCCGCGCCGCCTGCGCTTCGCCAAGCCGGGAAGAATGGCCCACTCGGCCGTGCCCTGCCGAGTGGGCCGTTCCGATCAGCCATTCTGCTGGATCGGCTTCGCCTTCTTGCCGGAGAAGTTGGCGCCGGCGGTGACGGACGAAAGCTTCTCACCTTTGATGAGGCGAGGTGCGGTATACGACTTCATTGGTAGGCCCCCAATTGCTAGAACGTTAGCCCGCGAAGCTTGGGAGCGGTTCAATCGAGCGTCAACGTTAGATGAAGGCACTTTCCGAAAGACTGCTCATGTGTTGCACAATGGCAGCTTTCTGCGCATCGGGCTACCGAGCGCTCCGAATTGTCATGTCGCGCGGGCGACACAGGCGCCCTGAACCAAGTGCTAGGCTGGCCGTTGGCGTAGACCTCGGAAGCTCTCCGATCCGGGGTCTTCATGGCGCCTGCGCCACCCTACTTGACGGTCGGGGTGGCGCTTTTTTGTGTGCTGGCAGCAGCTTCCGGTTCGAAGATCTGTATCGTTGCGACGTCGGGCGGGAAGGCTCAGTGACGAGGTGGCCTACCAATCACCTTGAACTCCGCCTCTTCGCCCGAGGCGTTGCCGATTTCAACGGCAATAGGGTCGCCGTCAGTGAGCACAAGCACGGCTCGGCCATTTGCCCGGGCTTCCGCTATTGTGAGCAATTCGGCCGTGAGTTTCCCTTCGCTCACCAGTTCCCCGGCGCTTGGGCCCGTGACGCGCCGCCAAATGTCGAGATGGTAGGTGGCGGTCGATGAACCCGAAGATCTGGTCCGAAGCCAGCCGCTACCGGCAAGAGTTGCCAAATGCTTCATCGAATTTGTCCAAGTGCTACACTGTGCGACTTTCCAAGCATGCTTGTGAACAATGGCTGAATGGTGCCGACTGATGGGCATGATTTACGCGTCCACCTATGCTGGTCGACTCCCAGTTGCAGCTATGCTCGTCTCCCGCGGCACCCAGACAGATTGGCATTTATCTTGAGCGCGGCCAATCGCGTCGCCCAGGCTTGAAATCATCAATGGTCGTGTCTTACTTCGTACGCGGTATAATCCCGCTAAAGAGGTTGGATATGGAATATATCGCTTACATTTTTGTTGTATTTATTGTTGCGATTGCGGTGTGGATGGCGACATCTATGCGGTAGACCTATTTTTTTCGAGCAGCGTCCCGCTTAAACTTCCTTTTCGCGCTAGAGACGGCCATCGAGGTTCATAACCTCGCTATGGTCTGCGGACTCGCGCAGGCCCTTAAATGAGGCGTGCCGTAGCTTGTCGTCGTCGGTCCAGGCCCGGAACTCAATCTCGGCGATCAGCACTGGATCTACGAACACCGCGCGCTTGCGTTTGAGCTTGACCGGCGGTGTTGTTGCCCGGAGCGCGTCGAGGCGCTTCTTCAGATCCGTTAGTTCCTGGTGCGTGAAGCCCGTGCCGACGCCACCGACATAGACGAGTTCGCCGCCGCGCCGGGCGGCCAGCAGCAACCGGCCGATCATCCCGCGCATCGCCACCGACGGCTCGTACCCAACGATCGCAAAGCTGTCGCTCTGCACGCATTTCGCCTTGATCCAGTCGCCATTCCGGCCGGAGCGATATGGCTTGTCGAGGCGCTTCCCGATGATGCCCTCAAGCCCGAGCTTGCAGGCGTGCTTGAGAAGGGCACTGCCGTCGCCTTCGATTTCCTCGGACAATCGGATGAGACCATCCTGGTTCAACATGGGATCGAGCAGCCGCCTGCGCTCCGATAGTGGCTCGCGCGTCAGGTCGCGCCCGTCGAGATAGAGCAGGTCGAAGGCATAGAAGATCGCCTCGCGCGCGAACCGCTTGCCGCCGCGGCCTCCCAAGGCCTGCTGCAGGCCTCCAAAATCAGAGCGGCCCTGTTCGTCCAGCACGACGGCTTCGCCATCGAGGATCATGCTGCCGGGGCCGAGCTTGCTGGCTGCTTCAGCGATGTGAGCAAAGCGGGTGGTCCAGTCGTGCCCGCCTCGGGTGAGCACCCGAACGCCACCAGGCTCGACATGGATGGCCAGCCGGTAGCCATCCCACTTGATCTCGAAAGCCCAGATCGGGCCGACCGTCGGCTTAGACACGAGCAGTGCAAGGCAAGGCTCGATTCGTGCCGGCATGGGATCTGTGCCGGCCGCCTCATGTTTCTTGCCTCTCGTCTCCATGGCGGCCTCACGTCAGCGGGGCGAAATGGTTCAATACGCCGTATGCGAGCTGGGAAGACCAGCCCACCCGGCGGCGCTAGCCGATCACGCGCAGCCGCGCCGGTTATACCGCTTCCTCGAAGCGAGAAGGAAGCTGAGGAGCGGCGGGGGCTCCGCGCCTGCTGCCAGTATGTCCGCTTCGTCCGCTGCGTCGACGAAAGCGGCGCGGAAGAACGCGACTGATACCGCACCTTCCAAGGCGGCCAGGCCGATCACCTGCGCTGACAGGTGCAGGTGAGTGCCGCAAAACTGGTCCGGCCAATCGAAAATGAGGAACGACATCGCTGTTCGCACGTCATCCAACGCAAGCTCAGTCTGACGATTTTCAAGCACCCATACTGGCAGCATGCGCATGGCGGCGCCTTCGTTCGGTTCCTAGAGGAGCTTGGGATAGACGGGGTCGAGCACGGTAAACGCCGCGCCCTGGTCGTGTATGTCGCTCAGTTCGATTTCCAGCGACTCGCCACTTGTGAGGGTGAGAGTGGCCCGGCCGTCGTTCGGCCCGGCGGATAGCGATTCCGCGGTCAGCACGCCGTCGGCGACCAGATCGCCCTTCCGAGGCTTCCATACGTCGATGCGGAACAGAGCGGCAGCTGACGGCAACGAGGGCGTCGTCAGCCATCCGTCGCCGGCAATCATTGCGATATGTTCCATTCCTGCCTCACCGTTTCACGGCACGCTGCTGGGAGATCCGCGCGACCCGGCGCTTTTCGATCGACGTGAGAATGTCGGCTTCCCCGGCCGCCTCGATGAACGCGTCACGGAATTCTTCTGGCGTCCCCACGCCCGAACCCTCCATGGCGGCTAACGCGGCCAGTTGGGCTGCGATGTGAAGTTTGGTGCCGCGATATCGACGTGGCCACTGGTGCAGCATGAAGAGGGCAGCGCCCTCCACATCCGCGAGTGTGCGCATGAAACCATTGTCCTCGCACACCATGACCGGGTTCATTCGAATCTGTGCCATGGCGGACTCAACGTGAGCCGGGCGAATCAGTTCAAGCCGACGTTCTCGGCAGGCCCCACCAGGCGGCAGGGTTTCTCCATGGCAGGACGCTAATAGCAGTCTGCGCAGCACTCTTTTGATGTTGGAGGATGCCATTTCCCGGTGCGATAAATCGGCATCACCCAGGGATGGAGGTGGGCCTTGAGAGGTCAGTTCAAGGAGCCCCGGCGAATAAACCCTAACCCTCCAAAAAAGACGACGCTTGCGGAGGCTACAGACCTCGTGAAGCGTGAAGAAGAAACTCGCCAGGCCGAGCAGGCTAGAAAGACTGCGCGGCTTCGGGAGGAACGACTGCGGCGCGAAGCCTCATCAAAGGCATAGCCGGTAAGGCGCCGCCGCGGCGTCAGAAGAACCCGAGCGACGCCTTCACCGACACCACGAGCGCGCGGGTCCGCTCACGGCAGAGCCTAACGTCACGGGCGACGCACGGTTCGATAACCGACGAAAAAGGGGGTACCTGCGACCGGATTGCCGCAGTCCGACTGAAACGTTCAGCGTCTTTCAAATGCCGCCGAAAATTTCGTCGACACGCCCGGGGAAATGGCCGACCGTGAATTTCGCTTTCAGGCCGACGGAGTTGAACGCTTCCCTATGGACCAGCAGCTAGAGCAGCGGGCGCGAGCCCTCTGTGCCGCGGACGTGGACGCCGCCGATCCTCCAGTGAAGGACCGCCTAGCCTGCATCGAACGCTACTGGCTTGTAGTCGCCGCCGAGATTGCGGGCGGCCATATTGTGGAGCGGGGTGTCGCTCTCCCGGCCGATTTTGATGAGCGCCAGCGCGAGTTCGCATACCTTCGACGCCATCGGGTGTAGCGGCGTTCACCCGAGGAACGACTGAACGCCATCAGCCAAGCCGGGAAGGCGCTGCCGCGGTAGCAGACGGAGTTCCGAGCAACGCCCTCGCCGGCACCGCGAACGCTGGGGGCGATCCGCGGCGCTGATTAAACGTCGAGATGCCGTGGCCGGTTTCATGAGCGGATTGCATTGTAGCCGCCGTACCGGAGCACGGTTGGCGTACGCTGTTTGTTCGCCCACGATGAAGCATGCTGATTCACGATGAAGAAGACGCACTGCTGAACTACGGCCTGCGAACGACGGGCCGGAGTGTCGTGCTGCAAAAGATCGGTCGGCTAGAAGAGCTCGAGGCTTGGGTGCGGGACAACGCACACAGGCTCGATGCCGCGCTCATTACGGTGCGCAGCGGGAATCGTCGGACGATGTCCGATATCATCGGCTCACCCGTAGCGCCGCCCTCAGACCGTCGCCTGCTGCCTTGGTATGAAACCGACGGCTGGATCGATTCGGAGTCGAGCCATGCCGACGATTACCTATTACGTGGTGCTCCCGTTCGTTCGAGCCGACGACGGCACCCTCGTGCCGGACGAAGGCATCGAGGCACAGAATGAGCATCAGGCGAGGCCAGCTATTTCGTCGCATACATGAGCTTCGAAAATGGCCCGCTCGCGGTTAATGGGGTGGAACGGTCGAGAAAGCCGGACAGGGACAATCGGGCGCCACAAGGCTGCCTGTATTCAAATCGATTCCGCTTTTGGGAACCGAACTGCAGACGGCTAAAGTGGGAAAGAGGCCCCTTGCAAACCCTTGGACCGCTGTGTGAAGGCGCGCTTTCCCACTCTCTGTAAACCATTGATAACGCGATGCGTGCGTCGCCGTCCCTGGGCACCATTTTCTCGCTCGTGCACGCTCGGTAAAGCTCAAAAGTTGGGAAAAACCCATAGCTTAGCGCCTGCCTGTAGCTCGCCAAGGCTCCCCTGAGCCTGTTGGCACTCAGCGAATTTGTTGGCACAGTCGTTGGCATTCGCGGATGCCAACAAAACGCGATGCCAACAAGGGGCGCTGAAAATGCCGTTGACAGACATCGCGATCCGCGCCGCTAAGCCCTTAGCCAAACCGGTTAAGTTGACGGATGGCGGAGGCCTCCACCTGCTGGTGACGCCAACTGGTGGGAAGCTGTGGCGTCTTGCCTATCGATTCGACGGGAAGCAGAAGCAGCTAGCCTTTGGCGGCTATCCCGAGGTGTCTCTGAAAGACGCTCGCGCTAAGCGGGATGCCGCGAAAGAGGCCCTCGCGGCGGGCTTCGACCCCAGCACAAAGGCGAAGGTTGAAAAGCTCGTCAGGAAGATTGCCACGGCAAATACGTTCGACGTCATTGCCGATGAGTATCTGGAACGGCTGCGTGACGAGGAACGGGCGGCGGCCACTCTGGAGAAGGTACAGTGGTTGCTGGGTTTCGCACGCCCCTCTCTTGGGAAGCGGCCGATCAGCGAAATCAGTGCAGTCGAAGTTCTGGCGGTCCTGCGCACTGTTGAGCAGCGAGGCCGGTATGAGACCGCGCGTCGCCTTCGGTCGACCATTGGGACGGTCTTTCGTTACGCGATCTCTACGGCCCGCGCAGATAGCGATCCGACCTCCGCACTTCGAGGCGCCCTGACATCGCCGAAGGTCAAGCATAGGGCGGCCATCACCGATGCTAAGGGCTTCGGCGCTATGCTCTGTGTGATTGACGGCTTCGAAGGCCAGCCAACGACGCTGGCGGCGCTGAAGCTCATGGCACTCCTGTTTCCACGCCCCGGCGAACTGCGGATGGCGGAGTGGTCGGAATTCGACCTCGACAAGACCATCTGGGCCATTCCCGCCGAGCGCATGAAGATGCGGCGGGCACATCGCACACCGTTGCCCGCGCAGGCCCTTGCCGTGCTGCGCGACTTGCAGGCGATCACCGGCCGGGGACGGCTTCTGTTTCCCTGCGTGCGCACTACCACCCGCCCTATCTCCGAGAACACGTTGAACGCTGCGCTGCGCCGGCTCGGCTACGACAAGGACCAAGCGACGGCGCACGGCTTTCGTGCGACTGCATCCACAATCCTGAACCAGACTCTGAAGTGGCACCCCGACGTAATCGAGCGCCAGCTTGCCCATGTCGAGGGGAACGATGTCCGCCGAGCCTATGATCGTGGCGACCACTGGGATGAGCGCGTGAAGATGATGGCGTGGTGGGCCGACCATCTGGATGCGCTACGGACTGGCGCCAAAGTCATCCCGCTCGACGCCGGGCGAACCCAAGTGCGACTATAAAGCATTGATATATAATGATTTTTACGTCTTGTTCTTACTGCATATGAATATGAATGTCCCTTCCGACATGTGGACTCCTGCTACAGTTGCTACAATACTGCAGTTGCATTTAATGATTTGATTTTACTAGGTTTTATGAAAATGCACCTGCGACAGGCGGACGCTACAGTTGCTACGCTCCCGGGCGGGCGGCGGATGGCACGGTCATGGTCATCAATCGGCTCCACGAAGTTGGCGCCCTCGCCACTGACCAATTCGATGCGTCAGCAGCTGTTGCCGATCTCGTCGGCTTCGGCCTTGGGACGTCCCTCGTCCAGAACAGGAGTTGACCATGAGCCTCGTTTCGACGAGCCGGGTGTTCGATCCGGCACGACCCGCGCTGCGCCTTCTCAGGGGCGCCTTACGGCTCTTCGAGCGCATTCCCCATCGGTTTCGCCGGTATAGACAAGCCCGATTTTGTTGAGTTGGCATCTTGGCATGGCTGTATCGCCCAGCGGTCGGGATATCAGCATCATCTCTCCAGCCCGCTGACCTAGATTATACAGGTGGCGGGTAGTTCGACGGGAACAGGGCGCGCCTGAAGGCCGCCCCTTCCGAAGTGTCACGTCCTTACTCTAGCGAAGGATTGACGATGCCGGCTAGCCGCGCCGTCCGCTGCAGGCAAAGGGAACATGGGGTGCAGAAACCGGAATGTTCGATTGCGGATATCTCGCAATCTGGCCGTCCTGGAAGGGAAAGGGCTCTGCGTAGTGGAACAGATCCGCGTCCCGGCACTTTGGCTACTAGAGCCTGAATGCGTACCTACTGCGCCCCTCGCTCGGATTGGCGAGAATGCAGTGAAGCAAATTTCCCAAGCCGCACGCGGCGTAGCCGTCGTTCTCGTCGTCGAGGATGACGCTTTAATCCGCCTCTATGCCGTCACCATTATCGAGGAAGCAGGCTACCAGGTGCTGGAGGCGTCGAACGCGGAGGAGGCGATACAAATCCTGCAAGCGCGAAAAGATATTCGGGTGGTCTTCACCGACATCGACATGCCAGGTTCGATGGACGGCATGAAACTCGCGCAGGCTGTCCGAAGTCGGTGGCCGCCAGTCGAACTGATTCTAACATCAGGCCGATATGTCATAGGCTCCGACAGCCTCCCTGAGCGCGGACGTTTCCTGGCGAAGCCTTATTCTGAAGCAGCCGTCCTCCGCGCAATCGACTCATTCATCGAGTAAATTACAAGGCCGATGAGTGCATTAAACGCACGTCTCGGACACATGCGGCTTGCAAAATCTTAGGAATGCTGAGCTTGGCTGAGGGTTCGGAAGAGGTATCGAGGACAAAGCGACCCGCGTCCGCCTTTGAGGCGGATGCCCGCTTTATGCGTAGCGTGCTCGCGGCCTCTGACGATTGCATCAAGGTGCTAAGCTTGGATGGTGACCTCATCTTCATGAGTGAAGGCGGTCAGCGCGTCATGGAAATCAGCGATTTCAATGACGTGAAAGGTTGCCCCTGGCCGGACTTTTGGGAAGGGCAAGGCAACGGCGAAGCCCGACAGGCGATCGAAGCCGCTCGCGGGGGCCGCAGTTCAAGGTTCCAGGCCGGGGCGAACACGGCGAAGGGAAATGCGCGATGGTGGGATGTGCAAGTCAGCCCAATACTCGACGCAGACGGCAATCCCGAAAGCATCCTTTCCGTATCGAGAGACATTACCGCTATGAAGCTGGCGGAGGAGCGTCAACATCTCCTCTCGCTCGAACTCCAGCATCGCAACAAAAACACGATAGCGATGGTCCAGGCCCTCGCCAGCCAAACTTTTGCCACGGCCGAAACTCTGCCGCAGGCCGGCGCAATTCTACTAGACCGGCTCAGAAGCCTGAGCAGTGCGCAGGACCTGCTGGTGCAGACAGCGTTCCTGAGAGCGAACCTGCCAGATTTGATTACCGGTGCCCTTAAGCCGCACAATGAGTCGGGCCGAATAAGCATAAGCGGTCCCGACATCGAGATGTCGTCGAAGTGCGCGCTGGCGGTGTCACTGGCGGTCCACGAACTGGCAACCAACGCCACCAAGTATGGTGCGCTTTCGAACCGGGTTGGAACGGTGACCGTTCGATGGTCGATCTCCGATTCACCGGCGATGTTTCTGTTCGAATGGCTCGAATCGGGCGGACCGCCTGTGTTGGCATCGCCAGCAAAGCCCGGCTTTGGATCTCGCCTTATCGAGCGAGCGTTGGCCGGGTATCTCGGGGGCACGGCAAAGATCGACTACCGTCCCGGCGGCGTCGAGTTTGCCCTTCAGGCGCCGCTCGCCGCGATAGTTTCGGACTGAGCGCTGCCGGTATCAGAGGCACGCCAATTGCGGCGGCTGTGCAACACTTGATGGCGGTTCGCGCAACGGCAGTCGGATCCTCGTTGACCCCAATGTTTCCGTTCCGCAACTTTAGCGGTCTAAGGATGCAATCGATTTGGGGGCCTACCTATGAAAGCCTACACCGCACCTCGCTTAGCAAAAGCCGGCAAGCTCTCCTCTGTCACCGCTGGCGCCAGCTTTTCCGGCAAGAAGGGCAAAGTCATCGACGGCTAGCCAATAACGCTCAGCCGGCCGCATGGCCGGGTGAGCTGCGCTTCATTGGCGGGTCACCGGGGGCGGTCGATCATGGCCGCCCTCAGAGTGCCGGCATCTTGCCCGCGACGACGAAGTTCGCGTCGCCGTCGGTCAGCGCCAATCCGGTAAGGCGAATATCAAGCGCTTCGCCGGTCTCCAGAATCAGGACCGCGCTCCCGTCAACGCGCGCGACGACCAACGCCCAGGGTTCGGAGGTAAGGGAGCCGCGTGTCGCCAACTGTCCCCGTTCCGGGCCGGTCATGCGTCGGGAAATGACAATCTGGTAGCGGCCTTGAACCGAGCCTGCGTCGCGTGTGCGGAGCCAGCCGTTTCCTGCCAACGTCTTGAGATGCTGCATGACCGCTTTCTCCCGCCGCCGGTTAGGCAACGGGACTGCACTTGCTGTGTGAGTGAATGATGCCTGCCGTCCGATTGATGTGGCATGAATGAAAGTGCGGCGCGCAAGGATTGGTTCCGCTACGCACGACGGTTCCGAAGGTAGGAAAATTCGCGTTGGCGTTCTTCGAAGTCGGGCGGCAACGCGACGCCACGCTCGACGATATGGCCGCCCGCAATCTCGGCTGCGACGACCAGCCAATAGCGCTCAATAGCGGCTTGCCGGTCCCTCACCGGAGGATCGGCGGCGTCAATGTCGGCGGCGCACAAGGCTCGCGCCCGCAGTTCAAGTTGGTCATTCATTGCCGAATCGTAGCAGGTATGTTCCCCACGGGTAGCGCCCTGCCGGACACGCTCATCCGAGATTCGCACTACCTCTGTGACCACGACGTGCTCGACTTCCTTGAGGCCGCAATTGACCGTTTGATTGACGGCGGCCGAATCGGCTGGGTGTCGAACTCAGCCGCCGTCTAGCGGACAGCGTCCTAAACCGCCAAGCAGTGTGTGTTAAAAGAAAAAGCCACCCGGTCAGAGCGGCTTAAGATCGTCAGGTGGCGACGGCCAGAGAAATGCGGACTTAGCTATCGCATTGGCGGCTAATGACGACCAACCGCCCTCGCTACCGTAGCGGTATTCGGGACGCAGCCTAAGAGAATTGTGACAGTCAGTCGTCGGCGTTGGTTTTCATGAACAGGTCGAGTACCGATTCATTTTCGAAGGGGATGGCGCCACTCCCTATCGGGGGCTGGGATGGGAGTGGCGCCTGCACTCGGCATCAGAGACGGCGAGATATTGCATTGCACCACAGTGCCGGGTAAGAGGAAAGCCGGATTTCCGTCTAATTTTCAAGGAAGGCCCGCGACTATCGCAGAAGCGCTGAAGCAGCGCCTCGTGTCTGTCCGCCCACCGACCTGCCAAGCGCCACGAATGTCGATTGCCGGTCATTACCGAGCGGAGCAGGGATTGCCTCCAAAGTCTCTCCGCCACTGCGGCTTCGGCGTCGTCGGCCTTCAAGCAGTCCGAGTCGGCATAGATCGCACGGCGAATCAGGATTCGCTCAGAGAGGCTAAGAGCCGAGAGCTGCTTTGCGAGGTCGTCTTTTTCCTTCGCCTTCATGGGCATGATAGGCGGCACCAAACCCGCAGGCTCGCGACTCGACCACACAAGGGACATGCAGCCCTATGAAATCGTCACCCGTCGCGTAACAGTTTACGCTGGGGCGCTCGTGGAAATCCCGCTGGATGCGCCGGCCGACCTGCGCACGTGGACCTGTCACGCCTTCTTCGTGCCTAGTGCTACGGTTGTCGATCTGAGGCCCACACATCGACGGACGCAGGTTGACGGCAGTTGCTGGGCCTATGGTGGGAGGCATTGGCTGGAATTGACGCTGAAGGATATCGGGATGGCGCAGGGGCCTGCCGAAAAATCAACAGGCCCCTGGGCATCACCTTTCGATCACGCCGCTACATTAAGCGCGACCGGCATTTTAGCCGCTTAGCTCACCTTCACGACCGGGGGAATGATCCACGAGCCGTCCAGGATGGAGGGCGTGTTCTCGTCCGGCCAATAAAGCCGCAGCATCAGGTGAAACTTTCCTTGCGGCGCAGGAAGCCAGTTCGCTTCCTTCTCGGCCCCAGGGCTTTCGTTCTGGATGTAGATTGTGAGTGACCCGTCAGACTCCAGCTTCGGATTGGTCCGCATGCTCATTGAGTAGCGGTTGATCGGATTGGCGACGAAGAACATGCCCTCGTCGTACATGGTCAGCGACCAGAAACCCTTGGCCGGCGGCAGCTCACCCTTCTCGAACCGGAGGACATATTTGTTGGCCCCATTATAGTCCTCGATCACAGAGGGCTTCAGCGATGTGGGATAGACTGCGTCCTGAGGGCGGTTCGCGCCAAGACCGATGGCGGTTATCAGGGCCCGCTGGATGTAGTTGGTGCCGTAAATGCCCGCTTTGGTCGTGTATGACCAGCCATTCTCTCGCGAGAAGTCGCCGTCACGCGACAGGAAGTGCAGCATTATCCGATCGTACGAGAGCTGAGGCAGGCGCTTGTCCCAACCGCTTTCGATCACCTTCGGATTGAAGTCCTTCCCGGCAGCAAGGCCCATACGCACGAACCTCATCAAGGCTGGCGTATCCGCCTTTGATGGCGGATTGCGCTTCATGAGATCGGCCAGCAAGGTGAAGAATTCGGTGGCTGTGAGATTGTTGACCTGCTCTCGCACTGCCGTCTTCATGTCGATGGCCGGATCCACCTTCCCGGCCGGCGGCGTATACTCTTTGCCCCAGGTGCTGAGCGGTTGCAGCTTAAACTGATCCTGTAGCGCGTGGACTTCCTTGTAGTCTTCCGGCGTACCGGTGCAGTAGATGCGCCCGAGCATCCATACCATGCTCGTCGGCGACTTCAGCTGCAACATCCCGTCGGGAACCGTGCCGGTCCACTTCGGGCCGGTTACGAGCAAAGTCTGCGCCTGCGTCCCCGTGGTCCGGGCTCCGGGGACCTGAAAGACATTCGTCCAGGCATCGAGGAAGGGCAGCAGGAAATATCGACCCTTCATGTCGGGGATGCTGACGACCCATGGCTCATCGCCGACATCGAAGAAGGCCGTTGTATAGAGCGTGTCCGCATTGGGCGCCGTGACATCGCGAAAGGACGCATCGGGGTATTCTCGCAGCTTGATCAGCGTGCCCATCGGCGCGCGCGTGCCTTCCGGCTTGGCGACATTAGTGATGACGCGTCGCGTCATCTCCATCGTGACCAGCGGATAGCCATAAACGTAGGCGTCGGACGCAAGCTTGAAGCCGTCCGCGTCATCCACGAGGTCGGCAATTGGTCCGTCCCAGGCAAGGGCGCGCGTCGCAGCACCAGTGGCGGCAAATGCAGCGGTTCCCAGCAAGATATTGCGGCGAGATACGTTCATGATTAGTTGCCCCAATGCGTTCCATCAAAGCTCCGGCGATTGCTCGCGCGGCGACTTCAGAGCGACCCGTTCAGCACAGGCCCGTAGGCCTGTCAGAGAACAGACCCCTCTGTGCCGGGCACGATAATCCTCGCTCTGCGTCGAATGCTTGACACTTGAAGACACACCTTTGTCCGTTTCGGAGCGTGAATCCTTGCGTCAGAGGGCTGCTGGCCGCGGCCCTCGCAAGCATTGTCGGAAATCCAAAAAGGCGCCGGCGATTTCCGTGCAAGCCAACCCAACAATCTAGATCAGTAAAATGGCTGCGAAGCGAACGGTGAAGGCGCCGAGCCGTTGGGGCAGCTGCGAGAGCT
This sequence comes from Starkeya sp. ORNL1, assembly GCF_012971745.1. Taxonomy (NCBI): domain Bacteria; kingdom Pseudomonadati; phylum Pseudomonadota; class Alphaproteobacteria; order Hyphomicrobiales; family Xanthobacteraceae; genus Starkeya; species Starkeya sp. ORNL1. The sequence continues at coordinate 2,929,710 of NZ_CP048834.1, read as the reverse complement.
TCGGCTGACACCTTCACCGCTCTTGTGCCGGGGGTCAGCCGGCACATCTCAGCCATCTCCTTCAAGTCCGAAGTGTTGTTGGCGTCGACCGATCTGGCGCATTGACATGAGCTTTAGCATCTGGTGGCGCTGACGACTTGACACCTTGGGTCACAACATTGACCGAAGCTGCAAGGGCTGGACGAACATCGAATATCTTGGCGCCAGATTGCGGGCTGACTGATATTCCCGCCGAATGTATATCAGCGCCGGCTGAGGCTCGACGCCGCTGAGTGCGATTGCCCGGTGGTGGTGAGGCTCATCGGCACGTCTCGCAGGCGCCGGCCGAGGGATGTGGGCCTCAACTAAGTGCGCTGGTTCTCGGCTTCGGGAGCTACACTCACTGCCTGCGGCGCACTACCACGAATGGCCTATCCTCATGAACGGCATCGGGCTTCATGAAGGTCCGGGCGAAGGCCGCAACCCCCAGCACGGCGGCGACGGCCGCCATGAAGTACAGCACGCCGTCAATATCAAGGCGGCGCATGATCCATGATCCGGTGAACGGGCCTATTGTGGAACCAATGCCGCTCACGAGGATGAGCCGGCTGCTGATTGAAACGACCCGCTCTCCCGACATGTTGTCCATCGCGTTGGAGACGCACACTGGGTAAAGGGTGGACATGAAGCCGCCTAGCACTGCGGTGACGGGCACTATAATAGCTAGCGTTCGGGGCACGTTGACGAGCAGGATTGCAGCGAGCGCGAATCCTATCGCCAGGGCTCCAAGTAGAGCGCGCCGGTCAAACTGGTCTGAGAGCCGTCCGACAGGCACTTGAAAGGCGAGTCCACCCAGGACCGCACTCAGCATGAAGAGTGAAATGTTGGCTTGAGAAACCTCGTTGGCCTGCATCCACGCGGGCAGCACCGCATAAAAAGTCGCGCTAACAATCCCCGCCACGGCGCACCCCAGCACGGCGAGAGGCGCCGCACGGTCGAGTTCACAGTATGGCAGATGCGTCGCCGCCGCGTTCGCCGGTGCTGTTGAGCTATGGGGAGGCTTTGCCAGACTTCCTCGAAAGCTTCGCGCCGGTCGCCGGGCTGCCGTATCTTGCCAACGTCGCCCGGCTGGAAATCGCGCGCGGGCAGGCTCATCACGCCGCGGACGCTGCCCCGGTCACGGCCGAGGCGCTCGCGGTGCTCGATCCCCGCCGCCCGGGCGTCCGTGTCGGGATCCACCCGGCGGTGCGCTTGATCCGCTCGGCCTATCCGGTGGCCACGCTCTGGGCGATGAATGCCGGTGCGCAGACCCCGGCCGCAATCGATGAGTGGAGCGACGCTGGGCTTTATCCGCGCGATCTGCGCCAGCGCGCCATGGTCGACAAATGGCCGGACTGGAGCATTTCATCATACGGGCCGCTGGAGCGGGAGCTCTACTGGGGCCTGGTCCGTACGCGACAGGAAGAGCGGGACATGCCGGCGTTGAACAGGATCGCTGGCCAACTGAGCTCGCTCTGGCAGATTGTCGACGCGCATCTATCCGGTCGCCGCTATGCAACGGGTGGCGATTTTTACGTTGGCCGATATCTGTCTCGGCGCCTATGCGCGTAGGTGGTTCGGTTTCGCCGGTATAGACAAGCCCGATTTTGTTGAGTTGGCATCTTGGCACGGCTGTATTGCCCAGCGGTCGGGATATCAGCTTCATCTCGTCAGCCCGCTGACCTAGATTATGCAGGGGGCGGGTAGTTCGACGGGAACAGGGAGCGCTTGGTCTCCTCGTCATTCACTTTCTTGAACTCATGGCCCTCGCCGACGCGCCGGGCTCGTGCGACCGCCGGGCGGCTGTCGACGGCCTGGAACAGACGCTTCAGGTTCGGGAAGGGGCCGAGCGGATCGTCCTCGCCCTTGCGCACGCGCGAGGCGCGATCGAGCCAGCCCCACGCAGACATGTCCGCGATCGTGTAGCTCTCGCCGACGATGAACTCGCGTCCCGCCAGGTGATCGTCCAGGACCTTATAGTGACGCTCGGCCTCGCGGCGATAGCGGTTCACGGCATAGCCGAGGCCTTCGGGTGCCGCGTACTGGAAATGCACCGCCTGGCCGGAGAACGGCCCGAGGCCGGAAGCGATGAAAAGCAGCCAGGATAGGAGTTCTGGCCGATCCTCCGGCTTGCCCAGGAACTCGCCGGTCTTCTCCGCCAGATGGAGCAGGATCGCGGTCGAATCGAACACCCGGACCTCCCTGCCGCCCGGTCCCTTGCTGTCGACTATCGCCGGGACCTTGCCGTTGGGGTTGATGGCGCGGAAGGCGGGCGCGTGCTGCTCACCCCGGCTGGTATCGACCGGGATCGCCTCATAGGGCAGCCCAGCTTCCTCGAGGTAGAGGGCGACCTTCGCCGGGTTCGGCGTGGGGTGAAAATAGAAGCGGATCATTGGCGTTTCCTCTCGGCGTGTCTTGAGCGGATCGACCACACGGGTAGCCCAAGCTTGAGTTTTATATCGTTCGATCTAAAATGCGCGGAATGGCGCCTGATGGCAAGGCGGTCTTCTCATTTGGGTGCGGAGGCGGAAATGGCGAGGCCGAGGGAATTCGACGAGGACGCCGTGCTTGATGCGGCGGTTCAGTGCTTCTGGTCGCGCGGATACGAGGCGACCTCGGTTCGTGACCTCGCGACGTCGATGGGCATTACCGGGGCCAGTCTCTATAATGCGTTTGGCGACAAGCGCTCGCTCCATCGGTTGGCCTTCGATCGCTACGTCGATCGCAGCATCGCCGACCGTATCCGCCGCTGCGAAACTTTGGCCCCGCGCGCCGCGATCGATGCCTTTTTCGGGGAGATTCTGGCGCGATCCCTAGGCGATCCGGAATGCAAGGGGTGCATGATGGTGAATACCGCCCTCGACGTGACCCCGGACGATCCGGAATTGCGAGCGGCGGTGGCCGGCGTGCTTGTTCGCATCGAGATGTTCTTTCTCGACCGCGTTCGCGCTGGCCAGTCCGACGGCAGCATTGCCGATGCGCTTTCGGCAAATGACCTGGCGCGCCACCTGCTCGGGGCGCTCATGGGGGTGCGTGTCCTGGCGCGGGTGCGCCCGGAGCGGGACTTGCTCCAAGGCATCGTCCGATCGGCGACGGCGCTTCTCGATGGTGCGTCGCCACGATCTGGATCGTCCGCGTAAGCGAGCGTAACGGCATCCCGGGCCTGGCCGTCGAGCGACGCTGCGTCGCCCCTCGACGGTAGGCGACAGAAGGCCGAACCCGTGAGGGAATGCAGCGTGGACAACGCGTCGCGTGAAGAGCAATGGGCGATGTGGATGCGGGCTGCGACCTCTGGCGACTCCTGCGCTTACCGCCTGTTCCTGAAGTCCATACTCCCGCATGTCCGCGCGATGGCGCTTCGACGGTGCGAGAGCTGCAATGCATCGCTGAGTGATGCCGAAGACGTCGTGCAGGAGGCGCTTCTCACCATTCATCTGAAACGCGGCACCTGGGATCCATCCCGTCCGATCCGGCCCTGGATTTCTGCAATCATCCGCAACAAGCTGATCGATACGCTTCGCCGGCGCGGCAGGCACACCTGCGTGCCGATCGACGACGTCATTGATGTTCTTGAATCCGAAGGTCCGTCGAGCGATCTCCAGCATCGCGATATAGCTCGCCTGCTGGCGAAGCTGAAGGAACAGCAACGCATCATTGTGCAGTCCGTATCGGTGGAAGGATATAGCGCGCGCGAGACCGCCGACCGGCTCAATATGACGGAGGCGGGGGTGCGCGTCGCCCTGCATCGGGCGTTGAAGGCGCTGGCAGCCCTGCAGCACGGCCGCGAAGCCTGATAACGGGCGACGTCATCCAAGGACGGCGCCGCCTCGACCATCATCGGTCAACGGGTCTTCGTAGAAGTCCCGCGCGCCAGTCACCACCGGGCCACACCATGCCGGTCGTGTTACTCCATTGTTGCGGCCGCGAGTATCGGGCCGCCATTGCGCCCCTGTACCAGGATTGCGGTCTTGAACCCGTCGCGCCCCGAAGGAAAGGCATAGGTCGCCGCGCGGCCGTTCCAACTGCCGAGCCGGGCCAGTTCATGTACGACGTGGCCGTGCGGCAGCGTGCGCCCGGTATTCTCACCGCGCCTGACCGGCACCTCGACGATGCCCGGATCGTACTGCACCAGCCAGACGTCTGCCTCTTCGGGGCCGGCGGTTCCGGCGCCGATCACGATCCGGCCCGCGCCGAGCGAGATCGAGGGGCCATCTTGCCGGTGGTTGCGGGCAACGAGGGTCTCGATCTCGGCAAGGTCATAGCCGATGGTGCTCTCCCGACCGTTCACCACCATTTGCGGCGTGAACGGGCCGCTTTGACCGAGCCGCGGCTCGTAGGTCACCTGGCGCTGGGTGAATTGCGGCTTGCCGAACACATCCTTCCAGCCGAGATAATCCCAATAGGTGACGCTGAAGCTAAGTGCGAGCACATCGGGCCGCCGGCTCAATGCAATCAGGTTGGCATTGGCCGGCGGGCAGGACGAGCAGCCCTGGCTGGTGAAGAGTTCGACCACGACCGGTTGGCGTCTGGCATTGGGCGCGCCCTGTGCCTGGGCGGACAGGGCCGAGGCCAACAATATGCCGGCCGACAGGATGGCAATTGGCTGCACTGGATAGCTCCCGATGTTCGGATTGGCGGTCCCAATGGCTCGCTATGATCCTTCTTCGGTGCTGGCGGCAGCTTCGTTACGGGCTCACGCGTTCGTGTCGCTGCGGCAGTCGGAACGGCCTCTTTCACGAGGCCGTGATCCGGGTAACGAAAGCCTGCCGGCGCACGTACCGGTTTCAGCGAGAGCCTCGGCAGCGACTTCGAAGAGCCTCGCCGACCGTCGATGCGGAGGCCGTCATGTTGACCCGGAATCCCTACGAGCCGCTGCGCAGCGAGACCTTGCCGGCACGGCTCGGAAACTTGCCCGAAATGACCGGGCGTCTGGGGTCGGCCGAAGGCTGGCGGGTGCGCGAGGTGGGCGACGGCAATCTCAATCTCGTATTCATCGTCGAAAGCACGATCGGTTCGGTGGTCGTCAAGCAGGCGCTGCCTTATGCGCGCGTCGTCGGCGAGAGCTGGCCGATGTCGCTCGATCGCGCCTTCTTCGAATATCACGCGCTGACCCGTCTCGGCGCGCGCGACCCCGGCCGGCTGCCCGCGCTCCATCTGTTCGATGAAGGCCAGGCGCTGCAGATCATGGAGCACCTATCGCCGCACATAATCCTGCGCCGCGGCCTGATCGCCGGCACATTCTACCCCGCGCTCGGCGAGCATCTCGGACGCTATCTCGCGCGCACCTTGTTCCGCGGTTCGGACCTGTCGATGGATACCGCGCGGCGCAAGGCCGATGTCGCCTTGTTTGCCGGCAATGTGGAGCTGTGCGGGATCACCGAGGACCTCTTCTTCACCGACCCCTTCTGGGATTGTCCGCGCAACCGGCACACCCCGGCTCTTGCCGCGCAGGTCACGGTGGTCCGTGCCGATCGCGACCTGAAGCTCGCGGCGCTGGAGATGAAGGCGCGGTTCTGCATGTGCGCGCAGACCCTGTTGCACGGTGACATGCACACCGGCTCAGTGATGGTGTCGGACACCGACACGCGTGTCATCGACGCCGAGTTCGCTGCCTATGGCCCGATGGGCTTCGACGTCGGCTCGCTCCTCGGCAATCTCTGGATGGCGTATTTCGCGCAGGCCGGCCATCGTGCGGACGATGCCGGCGGCGATGCCTATCGCAGCTGGATACTGCAGCTCGCCGAGACGGTCTGGGAGGTCTTCGTCGCCGAGTTCTCCCTGCTGTGGCGCACCGAACGCGGCGGCATTCTGGGCGGGCGCGAGCTGTTCGAGAACCAGGCTGACCCGCTCGGTGCCGAACTGATGCTCCATGGGCTGCTCGCGGACATCTGGTCCGATGCGCTCGGTTTCGCCGGCATCGAGATGCACCGCCGCATTCTCGGTCTCGCCCACATCCCGGAATTCGAGACCATCGCCGAGGAGGAGCGGCGCGCTGCATGCGAGCGCCGGGCACTTGCTGCGGGGCGCGAACTCGCGGTGCACCGCCGCGCCTTTCTGACCATTGCGCAGGTGAGCGACCTCGTCGCCGGCATTGAGGCTCGGGCACGATGACGCGCCCCGCAAGCCTGGCGCGCAGCACACAATCGGTTGGCGCGTCGCCCCGTCAGCGCCGGGAGATCGCGATCCGGATAGTCTCGTCGGGCGCTATCGGCGTGCCCTCGCTGTCCTTCCATGTGGCGAGCGCGGGGAAGTCCTCGCGCGGAATGTCCAGCACATCGAGCTGGCGGGCCAGGATCGCGACGGTCTCGATCGGAACGCCGACCGGGCGCCCGCCGCAGCCGAACCAGCCGCCGAACGGCATGACCAGCACGATCTTGCCGTCCGGGGTCCGCACCACCTCCTTCACACGGCCAAGCGTGCGGTCGTCAAAGTCGAGCATGGGCAGCCCGAGCAGGTCGCCGACGCGGACCTTCTGCGGAAAGCGCCGGTTCATCCGCTCTTCCGGCGTCAGGCTGTCCTGTTTGGGCGCGGGCTGCGTGTGCGCCCCGCCGCTCTCGGCGCGCATGGGCTGCGGGTCGTCCGCGAGTGCAGGGGCGTGGGTCGCTCCCATCAGGGCGACACCCAGAATGAACACGACAGCGGTGGGACGCATGGGAATGTCCTCGGCCTGGTGGCAAGTTTCATACGTATGATGGATAGCATATGCAGCCATGCATGATAGTTCAATAGCAACTGAAACGATTAAATCGTCATAGGAAGATGATTCTATGAGCGTAGCAAACGCAGATTTGGTTACACATGCTGCCGCTCCACGTATGCATCCGCTTATCTTAAGGCTGATGCACTGGACGAATGCGGGTGCAATGATCATTATGATCATGAGTGGATGGAAGATATACAATGACGAGGTGATTTTCGGTTTCCTGCATTTCCCCGAGGAGATCGTGCTCGGCATATGGGCGCAGCACGCGCTGCAGTGGCACTTCCTCGGCATGTGGATCCTGGTGCTGAACGGCCTCGCCTATCTGACCTTTGGCGTGGTTTCCGGCCGCTTCCGGCGCCTGCTGCTGCCCATCTCTCCGCGCGAGGTGATACGCGAGGCGATCGCGGCGCTGACGTTCCGGCTGAAGCACGCCGACCTGACGCATTACAACGCCGTGCAGAAGACGCTGTACGTCGGCGTCATCCTGGTGGTGATACTTCAGGTCATCTCCGGCCTCGCCATCTGGAAGCCAGTGCAGTTCTCGTACCTCACCGCGCTGTTCTATAATTTCCAGGGGGCACGCCTCGCGCATTTCATCGGCATGACGGCGATCGTGCTGTTCCTGCTGGTGCATGTGACGCTCGCGCTGCTCGTGCCCCGAACCATTCTCGCCATGCTGACCGGCGGGCCGCGGGTCGAGACCGATCATGCGGAGACGGCCGCGCCCATCCCCCCGACCTCGAACCTGTGAAGGGTGCAGCCATGTCGCTTCGCCGGCGTCCAATGTCGCTTTTCCGGCCGCAGCACGCGCCGGACCAAAGTGTCCTCACCGAGAACCGCGGATTGATCGAGAAAATCGACCGTCGCAAGCTGCTGCGCGGTACCGTCAGCCTCGGCGCGCTGACCATGCTCACCGGGTGCGATATCTCCGATCGCCAATCGGTGCAGAGCGTGCTGCGGACGGTGTCCGGCTTCAACGACCGGGTGCAGGCGGCACTGTTCGATCCCAACCGGCTGGCGCCGACCTATTCGCTTGCGCAGGTGGTCAAGCCGCCGCGCTTCAATGCCTATTACGAGATCGAGAACGTCAAGCCGATCGACATCAGCGGCTGGAAGCTCGAACTCTCCGGCCTCATCGCCGACAAACGACCCTGGAGCCTCGAACAGATCTATGCCTTCCCGGAGCAGGAAGAGATCATCAAGCACATCTGCGTCGAAGGTTGGGACTATATCGGCCAGTGGTCCGGCCCCAATCTCAAGCAGTTCCTGACCGCGATCGGTGCCGACCTCACCGCGAAATATGTCTACTTCCACGGCAATGACGACTACACCGAAAGCATCGACATGGCGTCGGCGCTGCATCCGCAAACCATCCTCGCCACGAAGTATGCCGGCGAGCCCATCGCCGATCCCTACGGTTTCCCGCTCCGGCTGCGCACCGCGGTGAAGCTCGGCTACAAGAACGCCAAATGGATCCGGGCGATCGAGGTGAGCAACACCTACGAGGACGGCTTCTGGGAGAAACAGGGCTTCAACTGGTTCGCCGGCATGTGAACCTGGTGCGGGGGCGCCGTGCCCGCGCTCGCCGGAACAGACTACATTCACGAATCTGAGTAGAGAGGGCGTGGTCATGTCTCGGCCGGGCCACCCTGCCGCTGCCGGAATGCCATGGCTTCCCTTTACTCCGCCTTCGCGTGCGCCATAGCCGGGCTCGTCCTGTGGACGAGCGTCGGATGGGTGTTCGCCCGCCGCCTGCCGCTCGGCCGAGCCCTCGCGTTGCCGCTCGCCCCGGCGCTGGGCTGGGCGATCCAGAACGTGGTCGCGCTCGCCTTGTCGCGTGCGGTCGGGTTCTCGTTCGCTGCCATCCTCGGCGCGGCGGCGCTGGCCTGCGGCGCTGCGCTGCTGGTGGCGGCGGCACGCGAAGATGAGCCTGACGGGCGAGCGAGCATCCCGATCTGGATGTATGCGCTCGCCGCGCTCGTGGCTCTCGGTCCCGCCTTGGCCGTGTTGCCCAAGTTCACCACGGACGGCGTCATCCTGGCCCCGGCGATCTTCGATCATTCCAAGGTCGCGCTGATCGACCAGATGGTGCGCGAGGGCGTGCCGCTCGCCAATCCGGTGTTCGGTGGCGACGGCGCGCCGGCGGGCGTCGCCTATTACTATCTCTGGCACTTCGGCGCCGCGCAGCTCGCCCGCCTTACCGGCGCCACCGGCTGGGAGGCCGATATTGCGGCGACCTGGTTCACCGCCTTCTCCTCGCTCTGCCTGATGAGCGGCCTCGCCTTCGGTTTCCATCGCCGCGCCATCGCGCCGCTGTTCGCGCTGGTCGCGTGTGCGACGGGATCGCTCCGCCCGGTGCTGGAGGCCCTGTTCGGGCAGGAGGCGCTCGACCGGGTGCTACGGCCCGCGACCGGCTTTGCCGGCTGGCTGTTCCAGTCGAGCTGGAGCCCCCATCATGTGACCGCCGCCGGCTGCGTGGTGATCGCCACTCTGCTGATGGTGCATCTGGCGCTGCGGCCTTCAGCGTTGGTGACCGCCGTGCTCGCCCTGGTGGCGGCCGCGGGTTTCCAAAGTTCGATATGGGTCGGTGGCGTCGCTTTCGCGCTGGCCGGCGTCGGTGTCGTGCTGGTGCTGCTGTGCTCGGGAGTGCCCGGGGGACGCTATCGCTTCCTTGCCGCCGTGGTCGTTGCGGCGCTCATCGCCGCCGGGATCGCGATGCCGTTGCTGATCGAGCAGTACCACGCTGCCCTGGCGCGTGGCGGCGGCAGCCCGGTGGTGATCGAGCCCTACCATGTACTGGGCCCGGCTTTCTCCGGGATAACGGGTCGCATCCTCGACCTGCCGGCCTATTGGCTCGTGCTGCTCCTGGTTGAGTTCCCCGTGGCGTTCGTCGCGGGGCCGGTCATGCTGTGGCCCTTGGCGCTGCGGCGGATTCCGCAAGAAGCCGATGATATCGTCGCCCGAACCTTGCTCGTGCGCGCGCTCGCCGTGCTGGCGCTGGTGAGCGTCTGCAGCAGCTGGCTGTTGGTCAGCACCGTGGGCGACAATAATGATCTCGGCTGGCGGGCGATCCTTCCCGGCCTCATCGTCCTCACGGCGGCGGGTGCAGCCGGCGCGGCGAACTCGCTCGAGCGCCGGGCATGGTCGGCCTTCGCGCTGGTGCTGGCCGCGACGATCGCCGCGCTGCCGGCCGGGCTGGTCATCCTGTCCGGCAATCTGGCGGGCAAGCCCTCGCCGTCGGCCGCCGCGTTCGCGCAGGCGCCGGCGATGTGGCGGGCGGTCCGGCAGCATGCGCGCCCGGATGCGCGGGTCGCCAGCAATCCGCTTCTGTTCGGCGATATGACGCCGTGGCCGGTAAATATATCATGGGCGCTGCTCGCCGATCGCCGCTCCTGCTTCGCCGGGAACGAGCTGGCGATCGCCTTCGCGCCGCTGTCGGCGGAACGGCGGGCGGAGATTTCGGACCGCTTCGCGCGCGTCTTCGACGGCCAGGCGAGCGACACCGACCTGCGCGCGCTCGTCGGGGAATACCATTGCGACGTCGTGTTGCTGACAGTGCGGGACGGGGCATGGCAGCGCGACCCGTTCGCCGCCAGTCCGCTCTTCCGACTCGCCGAAGCGCGCCCCGGCGAGTGGCGCATCTATGTGGCAACGGCGCCCGCCGCGCCGCCGGCCTCGCCATAGCAGAGTTGGAACCCAGGATAGCCCGATGCACGATCCCAGCCGCCACGTCGCCAGCATGGAAGGTCTCGAAATCCTCTTCGTCATGGCGACGACGCACGAATACGGCCCGCATCTGCAGGCGCGCATCGATCCGCTGATCTGCGGGGTCGGCCCGGTGGAGGCGGCGATCGCGACCACGACCGCGCTGGCCACTCTCGCCCACCGTAAGCGCTTGCCGGACCTCGTCTTCACGCTCGGCTCGGCCGGCTCGCGCCGCCTCGACCATGCCGGCATCTACCAAGTGGCGAGCGTCAGCTATCGCGACATGGACGCATCCGTGCTCGGCTTCGAGAAGGGCGTCACCCCGTTCCTCGACGAGCCGGCGATCATCGCCATACCGCACCGGATCGAGGGCATTCCCGCGGCCTCGCTGGCGACTGGCGCCTCCATCGTGTCCGGCGACGCCTATGCGGGCATCGCCGCCGACATGGTCGACATGGAGAGCTTCGCGGTGCTGCGCGCGGCGCGGCGCTTCGATGTGCCGACCATCGGCTTTCGCGGCATAAGCGATGGGCGGTCCGAACTCACGCGCATCGACGACTGGACGGAATATCTGCACATCATCGATGAGAGGCTGGCGGCGGCCATCGAGCTGTTCGGGGGCCGGCTGCGCGATGGGTCGCTGATCATTCGATCCCACGACCAATAGGAGTGCCGCCGACGGCGGCCGCGGTCAACTGCGGGCGAGCACCAGCACCCCGAACGCGATCAGCGCCGTGCCCGCCACCCGCGCGGGCGTCAGCGGCTCGCCGAACAATTGCCACCCGGCCAGCATGACCAGGACGAAGCCCAGCCCGAGGAACGGATAGGCGAAGGACACCTCGGCCATGCCCAGCACGCGGATCCAGACGAGGACGCTGAGGCCATAGCAGGCCAATCCGCCGAGGATGCCGGGTCGGAACAACGTGTCGATCATCGCTGCGATCGAGCGACCGTCAGCAAGCAGTGGAGCGGACCTCGCGCCCCAGCGCAGCAGGATCTGGGCGAAGGCGTTCAGCGCGACGCTAAGGAGGATCAGGCCGATGAGGCCGGCGCGGATCATCGCGTCGCCATGGCGGCCCGCAGCGGGGACGGCGCGGCACCCTCTTCGCCGAGATGGGCGAGTTCCGCCATGCCCTCGTTGAAATCGACCACCGGCTGCCAGCCGAGTTCGGTGCGCAGCCGCGAGGAGTCCGCCGTGATGTGCCGCACATCCCCTAGCCGGTATTGCCCGGTCACTACCGGCGCCGGGCCGTCGAGGGCGCGCGCGAGCGCCTCGGCCATCTCACCGACCGTTCGCGGCGTGCCCGAGCCCACATTGAAAGCCGTGACCCCGCTGGTCTGCCGTTCGCATGCCGCGACCGTCGCGGCCGCGACGTCGCGGACATGGACGAAGTCGCGCCGCTGCCGGCCGTCCTCGAACACCTTGGGCGCCTGGCCGTTGCGCAGCGCCGAGGTGAAGATGGCGGCGACGCCGGCATAGGGCGTGTCGCGTGGCATGCCGGGGCCGTAGACATTGTGGTAGCGCATCATCGCCACCGCGCCGCCGGTTACCCGTGCCCAGTTCGACGCATAGAATTCCTGCGCGACCTTGCTGGTGGCGTAGGCGTTGCGCGGATCGAATGGGGTGTCTTCAACGACCAGCGTCGTACCGAGCGGCCTGCCGCAATGCGGGCAGGGCGGCTCGAAATTGCCGGTGGCGAGCGAGGCCTCCAGCCGCGGCGCTGGCCGCACCGAGCCGTGTTCCGGGCATAGGCCGAAGCCCTCGCCATAGACCACCATCGAGCTTGCCAGTGTCAGCCGCGAGACACCCGTACGCGCCATGGCCGCGAGCAGTACCGCAGTGCCCGCGTCGTTCGAGGACGCATAGTCCGGCATATCCCCGATATCGACGCCGAGCCCCACCTTGGCGGCGAGATGGACGACCGCATCGATGCCGGCGAGAGCGGTACCGAGCACCTGTGCGTCGCGCACGTCGCCGGTCAGGAATGCGGCGCCGCGCGGAGGGCTCCAAGCCTGGCCATCGCGATGCACGTCGTTCCGCAACGAATCCATCACCCGCACGTCGTGGCCGCGTCGCATCAGTTCGGCGAGGACGTGCCTGCCGATGAACCCGGCTCCTCCGGTGAGCAGCACCCGCATCCGTACCTCCCATACTGTCGTCGTCCTGCGCGACGGACGAACTTACTGTCCCCGAACCGGCTGGCCTGCGCGCGACGCCCCAGTGGAGCGCAGTGATTTTGCGAGGCGCAGGAACGTGCTGGTTATCTTCCAGGCCGCCCGGCATCCGGCGACAAGATTGCCAGAGACCTTCGACACCCCGCCCCGCCGGCAGCGGTGATCGACCGGAATCTCGAGGCAGCGCAGGCCGCTCGCCGCCGCCCGCATCTGCATTTCAAGGTTCCAGCCATAGGTCTCCTCGCTCATGCCGAGCGTCGCGAGGCGTTCCGTGCGGATCGCCCGCAGCGGCGACATGTCGGTGAAGTGGACGCCGTAGGTGAGCCGAAGCAACTGGCCCGCCAGCCATCCCGCCGCGACCTGCTGGACGGTGAGGCTGCCCGTCTCTCGATGTCCGCGCAGCCGCGATCCCATGACGAAGTCGGCCTGCCCAGCTGCGATAGGCCCGACGATTCCCGCAATGAAGGCGGGAACGTCGCTACCGTCGCCGTCGAGGAAGCACACGATGTCGGTACCCGGCGCCACCGCGGCCACCCCGGCAGCACAAGCCCGGCCATAGCCGCGCACCGGCTGCGACACGACGCGGGCGCCGGCCGCCGCTGCACGCGCGGCGGTGCGGTCGGTGGAGCCATTGTCGACGACGATGAGGTCGCCGACGCCTTGGGCCAGCACCTCCCGCACCACCCCGGCGATCGGTTCCTCCTCGTCGAGGCACGGAATGATGACGGCGACGGTCGCGAGCGGGGATGGAGCGGTACTCATGGGAGGGCTGCCATGTCGCGGCGGCGGCGAACGAATTCCCGTGTGTTCGGAGCGTCTTCGCTTTGTGCGCCCGGCGCCATGAAGGACGGGGGTGCACCCTCTAGCTCGCGTTCGAGCATGGCGTAGGAGCTCGCATCGTCCACGTCGTACCAGGGGTCGAGGACGATGACCGGCAACTCGATCTCGCGCGCCCGTTCGAGAGTGAGGCGGAACACCGTGTCGGTGCTCCACGGGATCTGCGCGAAGAGGTGAGGGTGCGGCCGGGACAGGCCGATCAGTGTGTAGCCGCCGTCGAGCGCCGGGCTGATCACCGCCCTGTCGCCGTTCTTCAGCGCTTCCACCGCCGCGCGCAATATGCTGCGCGGCAAGGTCGGGCTGTCGGAATTGATCAGAATCGCACCGGCGTGTCCGGCCGCCAGCAGGTCGGCTATTCCGCGGTCGAGGCGTTGCCCCAGGTCCCCTTCGCCCTGCGGGACGAGGCCGAAGCTCTCGGGAAGCAGGGGGCGCAGCGAGTCCTCGGTGCCGAGCGGCGTATAGACCGCGTAGCCGTCGACGTCGCCGTCGGCCTCCAGGCTTGCGATCGTGGCCGACAGGTCCCTGATGAAGCAGGAGGAGATCTGCGCGCACTCCTCGGGACGCAAGGGCGGCGAGAGCCGGGTCTTGGATTGGCCCGGGCTCGGCGTCTTGCAGATGATCGCGACGGCTATGGTGTCCATGAGTAAGCGCCTGGGCAGCGTGGCTAGGTCAGAACGTTCAGCGCGTGCGAAAGGTCGCGATAGAGGTCGTCCGGATCCTCCAGCCCCACCGACAGCCGCAGCAGGTCGTCGGGGCAGGGGGAACCGTCGCCCTCGATCGAGGATCGATGCTCGATCAGGCTCTCTATGCCGCCGAACGACGTCGCCCGCCGCCAGAGATGGACATTGGCGGCCACCGCCACGGCATTGGCCGCGCCGCCTTTGACCCTTACCGACAGCATGCCGCCGAAGCCGCCCGACATCTGCCGGGCGGCGACCTGGCGGCCGGGATGGTCAGGAAGACCGGGATATAGCACGGAGGAGAGGGCGGGGTGGCCCACAAGCCGGGTGGCAAGCGCGCGTGCGCTGCGGCTCTGCTCCTTGACCCGCAAATCGAGCGTGCGCAGCCCGCGGGTCAGTAGCCAGGCGTCAAATGGCCCGAGCACCGCGCCATGCTGGTTGCGCACGCTGCGGATCCGTTCCCAGAGCTCGGTGCGGTGCGCCGTCGCCAGCGCGCCGGCGACTACGTCGGAGTGGCCGTTCAGATATTTGGTCGCGGAGTGCATGACGATATCGGCGCCGAGATCGAGCGGCTGCGTCAGCACGGGGGTGGCGGCGGTCGAATCCGCACAGACCAGTGCGCCCGCGCGGTGGGCGCATTCGGCGACGGCGGCAATGTCGGTGATCGTCCAAAGCGGATTGCTGGGCGTCTCGATCCAGACCAGGCCGGTCTTTCCGGGAATGATCGCGGCTCGCACCTCGTCGAGATTCGACATGTCGACGAACGTTACGTCATGGCCGTAGCGGCGAACGTCCTGGAGCCACCTGCGCAAGCCCCAATACATGACGTTCGGGCAGACGATGTGCGTCGGCGGCAAGGCCAGGAAGACCATCGTCGCGGCGGCCATGCCGGAGGTGAAGAGCAGCGCCTCGCGGGCGAACTCCATGTCCGCGATCTGCGCCTCCGCCTGCTGAACCGAGGCATTGTCCTGTCGGCCATAGACATAGCCCGAGCTATAGCCGTTGTCGGCGTCGCGCAGGTAGGTCGTTGCCACATCGATCGGGGGCGTGAGAGCCGTCGTGGTCGGGCGTCCCGCACCCAAAGCCCGTGCAGCGATCGTCTGTGGCTTCAGGATAGTTCTCGGCCGGTCGTCCATATGGATCCAACACTTGCGGAACGAACTGTTTTGCCGCGGGACGGCGAGCAAAGAGAAACACCTCGTCCGCTTGGCAGTCGGGTACACGTCAACGCGCGCGACCATAGGAGCTGATGCTCTTGCCTTGGTCCGGAACGAGCGAAGGCCAACGTGCGGAAATCATCCAGCCTCCCGTACTTGGGCGGCTCACCTTGAGTTAGCGACGCATATCGTTCTCCCGATCCGCTGCACCCGTAAGGAGGGATCGGTGGGGATACGTTTCGGTCGCCGGTTTCGTTACAGCGTGCGTAGGAGATTTTTTACCCGCGAAGCGCGGCGCGCCCGATTGATATGTCAAGCTCATCGAGATTTCCCGAACAGGCTGCTGAGTTCCGTCCGATGGAGGCAGCAGCGGCCGGCCCCTGGAAAGTTTGTGCCTAGACCTCTTTGAGCGAGGCTCCGGACTTCACCAGTGAGGGGCCCGTCGTCAATGTCGATATCTACCCGCGGAGCTGTCACAGAGAATCCCAGTGCTCGCCGCATTTGGGAGAATAGGGCCTCGGGGCGAACGCACGGTGGAGGATCGAGACGTGCGTACCAGTGCATTCCCCGCATTGAGGTGAGCAGGCCCTCGTCACCAATCGGAATGTCAGCTTTCAGGCACCGAGCCGATGTCAGTACCTAGCGCAACACGGACGTATCTATACCATCTCCTACAGTGGGCGGCTCACAGCTAAGTGACAACCACAGCAACGCGGGCGATACCCGTGGCACCGAGGGGGTAGTTCGGAGGTGCGCGCGTCGGCGCGTGCGAGTGCTAGGCCCTTCAGCCGTTCGCCCGTGGTGCGTTTGAGCTACAACCTCGATATCAGTCGATGCCGCCAGTGCGCTCAGTGACACCTGCCACCAGAATCCCCTCGTATGCGGTTTTCAGGCAGCCACGCAAACCGGTAGGGATTTTCGGTCAGGAACCCAAGCCGGCCGAGTGGCGCGGAGGCGCGGGCGGGGCAGCCGCCCGATAACACCTGTTTTTCAGGCAAGTGGTTGCAGGATAAGATTGGAACAGTTTAGCGAACGCAGCATCCTTGATGCCGGGAATCCTGCAAACGACATCAGCCCAGTCACAACAATTGAGCAATCCATCGTCTGGCGTCGCAAATCCCGAACGGCCCGATACTCAGAGCTTCCGAACCAAGCCAAAGCGGCCACTCCCGGGTTACGGGGCAGGCGCTTAACAGCCAGATTAACAGTCCGGATTCGTCGTCGGTCAAGCCTGGCTCGCTTGGGGAAGACCATGACCGACACTTTCCAGGTGACCTGTCACCGCCCCGACAACAACGACCGTCATCGCCGGCTCCAGGGATTGGGCGGGCCTGGCGGTGGTGGGTGGCATCGCGACATCGATACCCTAATCACGGCCCTGCAGACGAGCCAGTATAAGCTTTGGACGGTCGCGCCGTCGGGCGAGTCCGTATGGGTCGAGGTCGCGCGGCGTTCCAACGGTCGCGCGTACCTTAAGACTGAACCTGACAGCGTGGAGTTGAACAATCTGCTGGCGCTGTAGCGCTGCCTCTGACAGGGCCTTGGCGCGGGTTACGACCCGCGCCACCATTCAACGGAGCCGAGCACGGCAGTCTCGCGCGGACGTAACATCTGAGAGCGGCGGCGGCCGGCAACAAGGTGGTGCCGCTCACGCCGGTTAACTTCGCCGACTCGTCACCGCCTGCTCGATAAATCCGATTGCCGCGCCGATGCCGTCTTCTTCGCGAATCTTCGAACCTAGGCTTGCGGCGCGTTCCTGCATGCCTCCTCCGTCCATCTCCGCCAGCGCCGCTGCCAGGCGATCGCTCGTCAGCGTGCGTTGGCTTATCGGACGAGGCCCGACTCCAAGGGAATCAATTCGTCGCCCCCAGAACGGCTGATCGCCAAAAAACGGGCAGATGGTCGTGGGCTTTCCGGCCCGGAGCGCCGCCGCAGTCGTCCCGGCGCCACCATGGTGAACGACAGCCGACATCCTCGGGAAGAGACTTCCATGGGGAGCCTCCGACAAAACAAAGACGTTTGGGGCCGAGATGGACCGTAAGGCACCGGAACCGATCGCCAGAACCCCTCGATTTCCCGTACGGGTGAGCGCGGTGATGACGTCTCCGGTCAATCGATCCGG
Source organism: Starkeya sp. ORNL1 (assembly GCF_012971745.1). Classification (NCBI taxonomy): domain Bacteria; kingdom Pseudomonadati; phylum Pseudomonadota; class Alphaproteobacteria; order Hyphomicrobiales; family Xanthobacteraceae; genus Starkeya; species Starkeya sp. ORNL1. The sequence goes on along the minus strand of NZ_CP048834.1, from coordinate 2,912,313 downwards.
ATCGACCGGAGGCATGCTCCCGAAACCGAAGTAGATAGGAGGCTCCCCGGCGTCGAGAAACGCCACAAGATCCGCAGGCGGCGACCATGCAGGCTCGTCGAGGAACCAGTAGCCGGTGACCGCGACCCTCCCGGGCCAATCCGGCGGAATAGGCACGACGTGTCTGCTGTAAGCGTAGAGCGTTCCCGCGCTCGCCTTGTTCGGCGCGGTCTTTGGAACGCCAAGCGTCTGCTCCCTCCAATCCCTCAACATCCCGCCAAAGAGTAGGCCCGACGCGTGCATCATGAGCGAATGGCTTATCCGATTGAACGGCCCCAGTGAGGTGAATGGAACGATGGGGCTGGGAAAGGCTGAGGTCGGTGTAAAGCCTGGCAACGGCGAGGCGAGAATGTGCGGCTTACTCAATGCCTCCGCTATGTGCGGAGCCGCGATCGACTTCGGATGGTGAATGATAAGATCGGGCCCAAAGAATCGTGCGGACCACCATTCCTCATCCATCAGGCCACGCATCAGGGGCCGGACATATTTCAAGAGCTTGAATCCGGCGCTAAACCCGCTGCCTTTCCCCACTGCAGATCGGCCCTCAGGTGTGTCAAGCAAGGCGAGGACGTCACCTGGCAAGGGGAAGAAGCCGACGCCACGCTTGGTGATGAGCGCCTCATGTTGAGCGGGTGCCGTGACTTGCACATCGTGGCCGCGCGCCTTCAGCCCGAGCGCCAGCGCGATATACGGTTGCACATCGCCGCGGGTCCCGAAGGTGTGGATAGCGATGCGCATCGAGCCTAACGAAAGGCGATGAGACGGCGACCAATCGCTGGCAATGTCATTCAATGCTCCCTCATGCGCCCGACGGCATAGGGCGATGCGATGCTCGCTACGTCAACTGCGGCCAGCAATAGAGCCAAGCGACGCTTCGGCCGCGGCTCTGACGAACGACAATCCCACGGTGCAATTGCATCGTTTTCTCGCGACGCCCGCTTTAGTTGCCAGCGCCAGTTATCCATGCGTCAATCAGGGTGGAGGATGCTTTCATGACAACACTTGTTGGTCTCGCACTCATAGGGTTCGCGTTTGCGCTGGTAATCCTCGGCAGAGCGAAGAAGTCGGGAGTGCAGGTGAAATTTTTGGCGACGGAGTGGCGCCAGGCCACCTACGCACTTGTCATCGTCTTTTCCGGCTTCAGCGGTTTCGTTCTCGTGTGCAATGGCCTTGGGCGCTTGTTCATGTAGGCGCCGCGCCTGGTTTGGCGCGAGGTCAACCACATCGTAGGTGGAATGATCACGCCACATGCTTACGGGCTTCGAACCCATACGACAGCGCGTGATAGAGCGGCTCCGGCGTGATCAGCCGCGACAGGCCGGCAGCGAGCAGGGTCACCGCCATCAGCGGCACCGTCATCCCGGCATCGTCGGTCATCTCCAGCACGATAATGAAAGCGGTGAGTGGCGCTTGCACCACGGCGGCGAAATAGCCAGCCATGCCGAGCAGCGCCACCGCGCCGACATCGACCTCCGGCAAAAGATGGCCGAGATTGCCCCCCAGGCTGGCGCCGATCGAGAGCGAGGGCGAGAACAGCCCGCCCGGTATGCCACTCGCCGAGGACAGCACGGTCGCCGCCAGCTTGGCCGGGACGTACCACCAGGGCTGGTCGGCGCCGCCCTGAAGCAGCAGCTTCGCCTCGGCATAGGCGCTGCCGCCGGCAAAGCCGCCGGTCGCAATGGCAAGCACCGCGACGATCAGGCCGCACACCGCGCCGGTGAGCAAAGGGCGGGCGCGCATCCAGCCCAGCCAGCGCAGCGGCGCCATGGAGAGGAACACCAGAAGCCGCGAGAACACCGCCCCCATCGCCCCACCGATGAGCGCGCACAGGACGACGGCGATCCACAGGCTCCAGCCTTTGGCGGTGCCGTCAACGCTGCCGAAATAGTTATAGTCGCCGACCAGCAACAGCGTGGTGATGCCGGAAATCACCACGGCGGCGACGACGAGACTGGAAAGCCGCCGGTCATAGGATTGCGCCATCTCCTCGATGGCGAACAGTACGCCGGCCAGCGGCGCATTGAACGCGCCGGCAATGCCCGCTGCCGAGCCGGCAAGGATCAGTCCGGGCTGGCGGCCAATACCGGCATAGGAGCCAACCAGGAACATGATGGAGGCGCCGATCTGCACGGTCGGCCCCTCGCGGCCGATCGAGGCGCCGGCAGCAATTGCGAGCGTCGTCATGAGGATCTTGGCAATGGTCACACGCGGTGCGAGCAACTTGGCGGCAAGGGCGCCTCCGTTGTGACGCCGCGCCGCGATGGCCTGCGGTATGCCGCTGCCCTGCGCGCCATCGAACCAGCGCTTGGTCGCATATGCGAACAGCGCGAAGGTGGCCGGCGTGATCAGGAGCAGCGCGTACGCGTTCCAGGCAAACAGGCGGTGGTAATAATCCTGCGCGGCATCAGCGACATAGGCGAAGCCGATCGAGACCAGGCCCACTGCCACCGCGCCCAGCAGGAACACTCTGCGCCTTCGCCATAGCAGCCGCGACGACCAGAGGATACGCGCGCGCCTGAAATCGGCGCGCCAGGGCAGCCGGCTGCCGAGCCTGAATTCCCTGACTTTGCTAAACCTCATGAGATTGGCAGTATCGGCCGGTCGAGCGGCGAGCAAGGCGGCCCGGCGCGTCAAAGCGTATCAGGCTTGGCCCTTCATGCGTTCCAACTCTCTCAGGAGCCGGCTGCGGTCCTCTTCATACGTCAACAGCGATTTTTCCAATGATTGGAGCACACGCCGCGCCGGCTCAGCTCGCGGCCCGTCGCGTTAAAGTTGTTGCGCCAACCGAATCTGCTTCGCCACCTGCACGGAGCATTCAGAAATGTGGCGCTCGACGCGCTCCAACTTAGAGATGACTGCCGCTCGATCCATCTACTTCAACCAAAATATATCAGCCCCAAACCGCTAACGGCTGCCGGGCTGGAGTGTTCAATTTTCACTCAATGTAGTCACGGTCTAAAGAATCCCCGACGCACGCCGCAATATGCAGAGAATCTCGGCCTAATGCCGAGCGTTTACTGGACGGGTGCCCACCCCCGCCGCACACAGGTTTTCCCAGTCGAATCAGGATGATAACCTCCCGGGCACTGGAGAGTTACCTCGCTCGTCGAGAGGATCGCGCCGGACATGTATAGAATGGCGGCGATCAGCCCGAGCGTGGCCACGGCTGAAACAATTAAAAGCCGACGTGAATTCATTCTCTTCCACCCGCGTCGGCCACCGGCGGTCCGCGCAGAGCGAACGGCCACGAATCAACCGCGGCATTGAGAGCCTAATGCCGCCATGACTGTTTCGTCCTAATCGCTTTTCGCCAAGCCTGGGCGTCAGGACCGCTTCCACCAAGGACGCGCGCACCGCCGCTTGCAATCATGCTTGCCCAGCTCCACGCGCACCGAGCCCCGTAGCTTGCCGATTGACCCGGTGCGGTTCGGCGCGTCAGCGGAACCCGCAGAACTTGATAGCGGTCAAGAAGCCGCTTGCACTTTCTCCTAAGAGCACCGGGCCGTGCCAAAATGGAACACCGGTCCAGCGCCGGAGACGCGGGTCTCACGGTCTCATCTCTCCGCTCCCAGGCGGACGCGAGAGAAGATCACCGTTCTGCAAGGTGGTCGCGCTATAGCGGCGTTGGGTGTCCTGCTTCTCCACGCCGCCATATTGATCGAAAGTCATGGCCAAGCACGTCCGCCGGGGTGGACATTTCTCGATTGGGGCGAACTCGGAGTCGATTTTTTCTTCGTTCTAAGCGGCTTCATAATCCTGCATGCGCACGCGAACGATCGCCGAGGGCTGGCGGCCGCCTCGTCATATGCATGGCGGCGAATCACTCGAATTTACGTGCCATACCTGCCGCTGGTCTTGGCAATCATTGCTCTCTACATCTCGTTCCCAAGCCTTGGAGCCGAGAAAAACTGGAGTCTTTTCACCTCCCTCACGTTGATCGCGGCCGAGTGGCCGCCAGCGCCGGCACTTTCGGTCGCCTGGACCCTCATTCATGAAGTAATGTTCTACGCAATCTTCTTGCTCTCATATTGCACGCCGAGATTCCAATGGCTGATAGCTGCTTGGGTAGTCCTGATCGGGATGACCAACTATCTGCCTATCACCATAGCTGAGGTCACCTTGCCGCCAGCGCTGCAAGCGACCCTTAATGTGTTTCTGGCTCCGATAAACATCGAGTTCGTTGCCGGCATGATCGCGGCAGTCACGGTCAGGTCTCTCTCGTTAGTGTGGGCGCGTGTTGTGCTGGTGGTCGGTATAGCCGGACTCGTCGGCTTCTTCGCAGTCGAGGGAATTTCGCGAGTATGGTTTGGAGTAGCCATGGCGATTGTAATCGCGGGTCTAGTCCGCATCGAAATATCTGGGTCTATTGCAGTGTCTCGTTGGCTGCTTCTTCTCGGCAATGCCTCCTACGCGATCTATTTGATCCACGGTCCAGTCATATCGATTACATCTGACATCATTGCTCGCTTTGAGCTTCACTGGCTTGTGAACATGACCGTGTGCACCGCCCTAGGTCTAGGGGGAGGTGTATTGTACCATCTTTTATTTGAAAAGCCGGCTCTGTCGTATGTCAACCGTTGGCGCGCCAAGGGATTTTACATTGATGGGAAATCCGCAACATAGCCGGAAGGTCAACGGGTTTCGCAAGGTCATGTGGGCACATTACGCACGGCTGCGGGGTCTATGGTGGCAGGCATTGGCTGGAGTTGGCGCTGAAGGATATCGGGATGGCCTCAGGGCCTACCGAAAATCAGCAGGCCCTGGGCATAATTGCCCCTCGATCGCACCTCTGCATCAAGCGCGGCCGGCACTTTAGCCGCTTAACTCACGTTCACGACCGGCGGAATGATCCACCAGCCGTCCGAGATGGAGGGCGTGTTCTCGCCCGGCCATAAAGCCGAAGCATCAAGGAGCCGCCAGCAGGCACAGGCGGGTGACATGGCATCGGAAGGCGAGCGACGTAAGCGCGGTCAGCCCTGACGGCATTGAAGTAGGTCGCTGACTTTGAGGAAATGGCCCATCGAAGCGTGGGCACGCTTCGTGTCTTTGCATGACCCACGACTAGGCATCTATTGGCATGCTCCCTAAGGTCAGTAGTGGGGTGCCCAATCGCCGGGGGCATTGCGCGTGCCCATTGGCCCGGGAGCGTGGCCGTCCGGCCAGTAATAGACCGGCTGACCGGGCGGCGGGTCGCTGCTTTGTGGGTCGCTCGCTATGTCATCGGATTACAGCATCCGACTTGCCCGCAGTTTCACCCTCGCGAGTGGCCAACGCTACTCACCCGGCTGCTCGGCCGAGTGATCATTCGCGCGCCAGCACGAGCGTAGACTTGCCACTATGCCGCGTCAGTATCGCGGAGACGTGGTGGGTGGAGGCCGTGAAATAGAGCATGACACCGCCCGGCTCCTCCACGATCGGTTGAGCGAGGCCGTCACCGTCGCCGCTGTAGAAGAAGGAGTGCCCTGCTGATCGACGCGCGCGAGATCATCGCGGCCTTCCAATTTATGATCCGCCGCAAGGCCGAGGCCAATCTCGACCCCTGGATCAAGCGGGCACGCGCCAGCCTTGTCGTGACGTTCGCAAATGGCGTCATCCGGGATATCGCCGCTGTCCGCGCCGCCGTCGCGTCGCACTCGTCGAACGGACAGACCGAAGGTCAGATAACAAAGCTCAAGTTCGTCAAACGCCAGATGTACGGCCGCGGAAAGCTCGACCTGCTCCAGGCCCGCCTCATCGATCCCACCTAAGCCACGCTGCACCAAATCTGCGTCAGAGCCAATATTCTGCGCCATTTGACATCGATGACGATGTCCATGTCCCGGGTCTGCAGGGAATTGCTAGTTCGAAGCTCCAGGAGGCCTGTGCAGTTTGCGTGATTCGGTCGACCGATTCGGCGCGAATCGCGAACTTCGGCGTGTATTGACGAGCTGACCACGTTTTCCCCACCTATTTTCCATGCGTCCCTTTCGCAGTTTGGGATCAACGTCGACACGTTGAAATAACACGACATTAGCTGTGGGTTTTTTTACATTGTGGGCGAGCCACGTAATCTCAATCATCGGAAGAGTAATGGAAGAAAACCCATTTTAAGCTTTAGAAAGCAAATCCCGTGCGAATCATTGTGGACGTTGAAGGGCGCGCGGGTGCGCTTCCGAACGATGAAACGATAGAGGTTCCCGTGTTGGTTTTCCTAACCGTCTTCGAGGCCATCAAGGTGAGCGGGATTGGCCGCACGACGCTTTTTGAGGCGATGCGGACCGGAGCGCTTCCGGCCCGCAAGATTGGCACAAAGAATCTGATTCTGGTTGCTGACCTGGAAGCCTTCATCAAGGCGCTGCCGGTTCGCGTTCCGGCCGCCAACGGGGCGCGTTGACTCTGCGTCCGGACAGCAACAGTTCTGGGCGTACCCGCGCCCGAGGCAGATAGGGCGCCGTTCTGATGGCTGATCTTGGGTTCGATTTCAACTGGCGGGACTACCAGCACTACGACGGCGAGGGCGAGATCGTCACCGCCTATGAAGCACTGCGCCAGCACGCGACCTGGGTGTCGCGGAAGCTCGGTCCACCGCGGACGGCAAACGGCAAGCCGACCAAGCTCTCTCCATTTCACCGGGGGCCGTATTGCGTCGAAGCGCAAGACAGGCCTCGCAATTCAGAGGCCGACATGACCATCCACGCACCCGACTCCAATAGTGGACGCGGACCGAAAACCCCGTCGCATCCCAATCGCGCGTCAATCGCGGCGCCCTTCGCGGACCCGTTCCATGGGCGAGCCACGATCAGCACCGTCGAGATGATGCGCATTCTTGGGGTCTCGCGGACCCTTGCGCAATCGATGATCCGAGACGGGCGGGTGACCTCCGTAAAGCTCGGCAAGAGTCGGCGGATCGTGGTGGATAGCGTCCGCGCGCTCATTGCCGGTCGGTGCGCGTGATGGGACGGCTCCTTCAATCTGAAGAACTCCACGCCATCTATCGAGAGCGGGTGGAGTTTATTCAAGTCATCAGATCCTCTGACCCTAGCCAAAACTGGGACGTCCACATTGGGCCGACCCAGTATGTGGGGTGTTACTTGTTCGGCAGCGCCCAGAGGAAGAAAATTGCCGGATACCTGTTCGACCTATTTGAACGAGGCGCGCTCCCACCTAGCGAGATCAGGATTGATCCAAACGAAGACGGCGAGCGCTCGGACTACACCGTCCGCGTTGAACCTATTACTAACGACATCTGGCGCGCCACGGCATTCAGTGCAGGCGGCCATTTGGTGTACGCGTCCCGAGAACTGGCAAGGCTTGAAGCCGTAAGCGCTGCGATTGCCTGGGCGAACAGCAGCAACGCCGCCATCTGGATCGCGCCGCCTGTGCCGGATTGGAACGTGGGAGCCTGGAACCTTATGGTCGACATTCGCGCACTACAAAGCACTCGTCCTCATATTTTTAAGTCAGGAAAATAATAACTACTCCCCAAAGCCAGAAGTTCGGCACGGTTGAGAGTGAGTAATTCAAATGACGCCTGATATTATGCCTTCATTGTCAGCAAATGTTGACCTTTCATCCGATGGTGCTGACGCACTTCGCGTCAAGACCTACCGGCAAGCTCTGTGGAAGCATGGATTTCGTCCGGTTCCTGTGAAAACCAACGAGAAAATTCCCGCCGACAGCGAGTGGACCAAGCGCGCGCGGCTCAACCCTCCGCTTTCCGCTCGTACCGACGCCTTAGTTTCAGCCAACGCGCTGAACACCGGCATCCTTTGCGACGGGCTGCGCGTAATCGACGTGGACGTAGATGGCGAGCCGGCAGCCGACGCTGTTTGGAACCTCGCAAGGGACACGCTCGGACAGGCTCCGTATCGTTTCAGAGAAAACAGCGCGCGTCTCTTGATCCCATATCGCGCTTGCGAAGGTGAACCGAGCAAAGATCACGTGACCGGCACGTTGGGCAAAGTCGAGATTCTCGGTCACGGCCAGCAGTTCGTCGCCGATGGCATTCATCCGTCGGGTGCCCCTTACTTCTGGGACTCCGAAGATCTAAGTTCTATTCATCGTGATACTTTGCCGGCTGTTACGGAAGAGCAGATTAGGGCGTTCCTGGAAGCGTGCTGCCCCCTCGTTGGCGCGAGAACTTACCGCAGCAAGCCGGAGCGATTGCATGAGCGGTGGGTGCTACAAGCGAGCAATATCGCCGCTGCGGGCACTACCGCCTGGGGTCGGGCCGCTCTCGCTGCCGAATGCGACCGGATCGCCGGCTGCCCGCCCGGAGACCAGAACTCCACACTTACTTCAGCCGCATACAAGATCGGACAGAGAATCGGCTCGGGCGAGATCGAACGCTCCGAAGCCGAGAAGGCACTCGTCGCGGCCGGCATGCAGATGGCCAACGGCGTTCCGAAACGACCCTGGACGCCGGGCGAGATCGCCAAGGTCGTGAGGCGGCAGATCTCCGCCGGGGCTGCCAATCCCCGAGGACCGACAGTCGAGGATATCGAGTTGGCGGTCGCGGGTGATGCCTTGGCTGAGGCTATCATCATGGCCGACGAAGACCGGAGGGTATCCGGTAGGAAGATGTCGGCTGCCCCTGTCGTTCCTGCCGAGAAACCCCTTCCACTTTTGCCCACTGTGAAGACGTCAGAGCCCTTCCCGATTGACGCGCTCGGCTCCGTCCTGGCGCCGGCTGCAAGGGCCATTATTGCGGCGGTTCAGGTGCCCCCCGCGATGGCGGGACAATCGGTTCTTGCCGCCGCGGCGCTCGCCGCTCAGCCGCATGCGGACGTTCGGCTTCCGCACGGGGAAACCAAGCCGCTGTCCCTCTTCTTCTTGACGATCGCGGAGTCCGGGGATCGCAAATCTGGCGCTGACCGGCTGGCCCTGCAACCTGTCGTCAAGATGGAGCACGCTCTGAAGCAAACGCGTGACAAAGAAATGGCACGGTGGAAGGTCGAGTACGCGGCATGGGCGGCAGAAAAAAAGAAAATCGAGAGCAATGGAAAGATCGGCCTCGATCAACGCCGTGAAAATCTAGCAGGCCTCGGCCCCGAGCCTGAAGAGCCGCTCTATGGGGCTTTGATTTTCGCGGACGCGACGGCAGACGGCATCACGAAAAACATGCCCCGCTCTCGTGGATCTCTGGGAATCTTTACTGCGGAAGGGAGCACCTTCCTCGGTGGTCACTCGATGTCCGAAGAAAATCGCCGCCGCACGGCCGCGATGTTGTCGGAGGCTTGGGACGGCACGCCGATCAAGCGCATCCGGGCTGCCGATGGCATTTCGATTCTCTACGGGCGGCGCCTTTCTGCGCATATTATGATCCAGCCAGGCGGGGGTGCCGAATTCCTTGGCGATACCGCCTTACGCGATCAGGGGCTGCTCTCCCGTTTCCTTGTCGCTGCCCCTGAGAGCATAGCCGGCAGCCGCGCTTATCGTGACACACCGCCGGAAGTGAATGTTGCCGTGCAAGCTTACTGCGGGCACCTACTGAGACTTCTGGAAGCCGAACCGCCCCTCCTCCCTCCACAGTTCATTGTCAATGAACTCGCACCAAGGCCTATCCCGCTCGGTCGTAAGGCCTCGGAGATTTGGAAGGAGTTCTACAATCACATTGAGTTTCAGTGCGGCCTTGAGGGTCCGCTTTGCTCAATCAAGGGATTTGCAACGAAAGCCGCGGAGAACGCCGCGCGCATTGCCGGTGTTTTAACGATCGTTGGAGATCTCGGCGCCCACGAGGTCAACGAAGCCGCTATGTACGGCGCAGTACAGATTATGGGCTGGTACGTGACGGAAGCTGTCCGTCTCCGGGGCATCACCAAGGTCAGCCCCCGCCTCGAGCTGGCATCAACGCTTCTTGACTGGCTCCGGAGGCAGAAGGGCGACGTTCCGTTCCGCACCATCATGAACAGCGGCCCCGCTCAGGTGCGCCGCAAGGATATGGCCGAGGACGCAATAAAGGTCCTCGTCGATCACGGTTGGATTGCGGAGGTGTCGAAACGGCCCCGTTGCATTCGTCTCAATTCGGCGGAGCAGCATTGATGGAATATATCCCCTTCGTATTTTCGGGCGGTACAACCCAGAATGTTGACACGCCGGGTGCGCCCGAGTTTGCGCGGCCGCGTCCTTGGGTCAAGAACGAACCCGGCCACTGCCCGCCAAGCGTCGCAACCTCCGCGGACGGCGCTGCAGAACTCTCCTCGGAGAGACGTGTTCATTATCAAGCAGATAGCGTCACCTGTCGCAATGTCGCAATTGTCGCTGGAGCGGCTGCTCAAATCGACGTTTTTTGCGAGCGATCGGCCGTAGCGGAATTCGAAGGCGGCCTTCCGCGAGCCCATGCGGAAGTCCTGGCCGCCTTGGCGACCTGCAATCTCGGACGAGATGGCCCGAGAATCATCGATTTGGTTGCCAGAAACCTCGAAATCCTCGCGCGTTACGGAGCCCTGAAGTGAAAAAGCATCAGAATGGAAGCCCCGAACTCGATGCTGCGCTATCAGCGCTCTCGCCCAGACGACAGATATTTGTTCGCGAGTATCTTATTGATTTGAATTGCAAAAAGGCAGCCGAACGAGCTGGTTATGCCCCTCGTTCAGCCCAGGAACAGGGCCATCGGCTGTTCAGAAATGTTCAGGTCGCAGCCGCAATTTCGATTGCGATGGCCGATCGGGCACGTCGCACCCAGATTGAATCGGACGCCATTCTCAAGCGCTGGTGGGATATTGCCAACGCGGACGTCAATGACGTCATCCAGTATCGCCGCATCGCGTGCCGCTACTGTCATGGCAAGAACCATGGGTTTCAATGGCACTCGCAGCGCGAATTCGATGCGGCATATAGCCAGGCTGTCGAAGAGAAGCGCACTCCGCCTGAATGCGATGGTGGCTTTGGCTACGTCGAGACGGCCGGCCCTCTTCGGCAGTGCCCTGAATGCTCAGGGAACGGCGTGGGCGTCGTTTTTGCCCTCGACACCACCCAGCTCAAGGGATCGGCGCTGCTCCTGTACGACGGCGTGAAGCGGACCGGGGGCGGGTTCGAGATCAAGCTGCGTGATCGCGACAAAGCGTTGGAGCTTGCGGCACGCCACCTCGGCATGTTTTCCGAGAAGCTGATCCTCAAAGGCGACCCGGAGACCCCGCTGAAGCTTTTGTTGCGGGAGGTCCAAGGGACGTCGCTGCAACCAGTCGTCAATCCCCCCGACGACGATGAAGACGAGGACTAGTGGCTGCGAGAGTGGCGGACGGTTCGGGCGCCGCGCGGCTGATCGCCTGCGGCGCCTCAAATCATGTTTGGCTATCGCGACAGACGGTCGCATGAGGCCCTGAGGGCCTCAGAGGCTCCGAACGGCAGGCAGCCTTCCCATTTGTTGGTACATAAGTTGGCATAGTCAGAAAGCAACTCACAAATAATCGTGATATATCAATATGATAAGACACTCAATTGGATGCCGTCCCTGGCACCATTTGTTTTCAATGACTTAGGTCATTGTTGGCAAAGTCAGTTTTCCAGTTCCGAGGCCGGGTTTTCCATTTTCTCGGCCCGCTTCTCCCCAAAAATGTCGAGCTTCGCGACTGTGAGTCGAGCCTCGGCCGTTCGGTCCGCCGCGTCCGAATAGTGCTGCGCCATGCTAAGGGTCCGCTGTCCAAGGATGCGGCGGATGTCGTCAAGGTCGGCTCCGGCTTCCCGCAAGCGCTGCCCAACCGTGTGCCGCAGACCGTGCATAGTGAGCCCAGAGGCCACCCGACCAGACTGCTCAAGCCTGCCGATGAACTTTCCGAAGGTCGAGTTGAAGCCACTCGCGGTCCATGACTCGCCGCGAGAATTTGCGACGACCGTGGGGGCAGAGTGGCGAGGCGCATTTGCCAGGATCTGAGCCAGTTGCGGATGCACCGGAATCGCTACTTCAATCCCTCTCTTGGACGTTAGCATTCGTAGGATACCGTCCGATATCGCATCCTTGCGAACGGTGAGCACATCCGTCTTCCGAAGCCCCGCGAACATTGCGAGGGCAATTGCAGGTCGGAGGTAGTCGGGCGCAGCCTCAATTACCGTTCTGCACTCCTGCTCCTTCCACCCACGATTGAGGCGCGGCTTCTGCTGGTCGCGACGAAGTCCACGAACTCGCCGGACCGGATTGTCGCTAAGCCACTCCTTTTCACGGGCAAACTCCGCAATGATCGACAGTACGGCGCGAACATTCTTGGCCATCCAGCGTCCTCGCTTGTCGTTCACTTCGTCACGAAGAGCCGCGACCCAACTCGCTCTAAATTCAACGAGCGGCATGCCTCGCAAGGGCGCCAGGACCTCGAAGGCGCGATCGTAGGTTATGCGAGTCGCGGGTTTAAGGTCGTGCCAAAATGGCGACTTGCGGTATGCGTCAATTAGCATGCCCAACGTGCCGGGACGGGCTGTTGGCTGGGAGCCAGCCTCCAGACGCGCCACCTCAAGGATGAACTCAGGACTGCCAAAGGCGGCCTTAATGCGCGTCTTTGTGCGGCGATGGTAATAATATACGCGGCCTTTGGCCTGGACCCGCTTAATCCCCTTGACGCGACCGCGAAACACGGCAGGCCTCCACCAATCCGAGCCATGAGTTTGAATGCTGGGATGACTCCGGGTGTTGGAGTCCGTCGAGCCAGCGGTCGATGGCGCGCACATCGTATCTGTGGTGGCGAGGGCCGCTCCCCAGTGAGACCGGTTCTGTCGGGCAGGCGGCCTGGAACCTAGCGACGCTAACTCCGCAATAGTCCGCCGCCTCTCGGGACGTCAGAAGTCGAGGGGGGCTTCGGTGCATGCCCATCACGCGTCTCCGCTCTCATCTCCATCTTCATCCGAGGCGTCAGTCGGCTGAAGCAAGTGTTCTATGCTAGAGAATTCGAACCTTCCGGATCTCACACTATTTATTTCCGCAGCAAGACGCTTCGAAGAGAGGCGTGCCCACCCGTCTATCGTAGTTATCTTGATAGCTGCGTAAGTAGTTCCTGTCTCAATTAGTGCCCATCCGGAGTCTTCAAACCATTCTTTGACTTCAGAAATGAAATTATCTGTTAACTTATTTCTCAACCACAGGCGCCTCAACGAAATCTCCGCGACACGAACTCTCGTCAAGGCTTTTCCACTCTCTTCCTCCTTGCGCCTAATAAGCAACGCTAAAAGCAAGGCGCTCTCCCGGGGCGTGGGTTTCCGGGCTTGAAGAACGTCATCAGACATTGTCATTGGTCTCACATTTTTAAGATATAAGATATACGAAAAATCAACGTGTTATCATAATTACGATTTCGAGTGCCGACAAGCGGAGATGTCCATGATTGAATCTCAAAAAATACGTAAAATTACTGTGGAAAAGATTCCGAAGGCGGCTCTTTTCGGTTCGACCGAAATGTCGAACGAGCCCGCAGCGGCCGCCGAGGATCTTTCACAGCGAGACGAGCAGGGCTTCGACGAAGCAACGCATCTCGACTTGTTGATCGGGGCGTGTGTGAAGGCGGCTGTCAGTGGTGAGGAACTCAACCAGTGGCAAGCTAAGCTAGTCAGTTCTCTTGCTCCGGCCTACGCCTTGTACTTGGCTATCCGAGAAAGAGATGCCGCGATCGAGTATGTCCGACAGAAGACTGGCGTCAGGGGCTCAAAGGGCAGGCATAACCCCGAACTGCTTTGCGTTCAAATTCTTACACGGCCTGACGACCTTCGCGCTAGGAAGGCGGCATCAGAGTACGCCGCCCTCTTGCGGTATGCGCAATTGAAGGCGATTGAGGCCGGTAATTTCGTGGACTTCGCGAAATCGACGACGATACAAGAGGCGAAGCGTAATGCTCCGGTTCGAAAGCGACAGCGCGGGTCAGCCTGTTGGCTCGAAATGCGTATTCGCCGCGGAGACGAGGGTAACAAGACCATAAAATTCGAGCTTGCGGCATCGATCATTCAGTCGCTGGCCCTCCTTTTTGATTCAGATCAAGTGACCATCGAGGCCGTGGCCGATTTGCTCGCGTGGGGACCACGTGAGGCAGTGTGCGATCCGCCAATTGAGGGCAGCGCAACCCGGACCAGCACCGATGTCTGAGCCATCTCTCGACTCACCTTTCAATCGTCCGCGAAGAGCCCCGCGCATCAGCGGCGTATGGCCGGATTTTGAGACCCGCGCCGCTGCTCGCGAGGAGGACCGAACGCGCGTCAGGCGTCTGCGATCCACACTGGGCGCGTGGCCTGCCGTCCCGACCAAAGACTCTCTGGAGCGCGTGGGCCACTTAGCGATCCCCCCGCTCGACATCTCTAAGGCTTGTAAACTCGCGAAGCGCCTGGAGCGGGCTCCGGAGGGGCGGGCACCGCGTACTCTTGCATCCGCGCGCTATCTTCGGAACTTACGGAATCGCCGCCTCGGCGCGTTGTTCGACGCGTTGAGCGGGTTCCGCGATGAAGATCTGCGGGTCTTCACCGTAATCTCGCAGAAATGGTTTCGGGGCGCCGGATCATCCAGCCGGCAAAAGCCAAATTGCCCCGATCCCTCTTCGCTGCAGACGACGCGATCCGTGCCCTCACTCACTTGGATCACGTAAAGGTCGAAGTTGTTACGTCCTCTGCCGTTATCGTCGCCGTTCATGGCGACCAGCAGAGTTCCGATGCCCTCACGGACCTGGAACGGGTATGAGATTTCCGGACGGGCTTGGGTCAGAGTAGATGTTTGCCCCACGACGTCGCGTTCCGTCACGAGCGCCGGTCCTGGACCTGCCGGCGCGGGCTCGCCGACCAACTGAGCTGTTTCTGAGATCCATTTGGCATACTCGACCACGTCGACGTCATAGCTTTGGTCGCCGAGCAAGCAATCGTCTGCGCTACCTCCGGAGGTAACCCCCGCGATTTTGCGTAGCTGGCGACCGCCTGTGACTTCGTATACAAATAGTGGGCCTCCAGAATCCGCATTGCAGGTGTTTGATCTTATTGTACCGTTCTGAACCTCGGCTGAGAAATTCCAACAGACGAGAGGAATGTCACTCTGTGTTTCTCTACAGGGCGCGGTCTCGATAAAACCTTCGCGCTTGACACCATAATCCTCGTTGAAGCCGCCGGTGCGCCCGAAACCGACGATAGTGCCTAATGTACCATGAATTGGTCGTTCTTCCCCAAGGATCGATTCGAGTGTTATTCTTAGCACAGGAGCAGCTAGTGTGAGTACAGCGATGTCTGCTTTGGGAAAGCGATACAGGTCCTTCTGCCAATCGATGGTCTTTACACTTATAAATCCGGCGCTATGTAGGAATATTCGGTATTGATCGGGTCGAGGGTCCTTCGCGATACAATGAGCTGCTGTAAGGAATTTGTCGGGTGCGATCAGCGTACCCGAACACCAAGCAGTCGATGTGCGCGCTTCGGCTCCCTTCAAGACAACGCCTGTTGCAGGATAGTCTATCGTGCCGCGACCGTTCACTATGCGGGGCTGAGTCCGTTCTCGCCTATTTCGTTGTGCTCTTTGATCGTCAACCTCTTCGGGTCTATCAAGCGTCCTGAGCGTTTCTTGCGCTTGAGCGACGATCTCCGTGAGAACGCGCTTATTTTCTTCTCTGGCATAGTTGGAGGCTGACTTAAGGTCGTCAGCTCTCGCGGCATTTCCTAGAATTAGAGTAACGGAGACAGTGGAGAGTATCGCGCTTCTGACAAGCGCTCTAGGAACACAAGCCATGACCGACCTTCCGTTTTGGCCGCGCCGCACTAGGTCACATACCCATAAAGGGATTCCCTGCGGCTCGGTGTTCTGATTCATTGATCTCAGCCTTGGAGGTTGAGATGGCGCGATTTGACCTGACGGATTTCGAGTGGTCGGTGATCGAGCCACTTCTGCCGACGAAGGTGCGCGGGGTTGCACGCGTGGATGACCGTCGCGTTCTGAACGGCATCTTCTGGCGCCTGCGCACCGGGGCGCCATGGGCCGATATCCCTTCGCGCTATGGCCCTCATACGACCTGCGTGAACCGCTTCAACCGGTGGCGCAAGGCCGGCCACTGGGCGCGCATTCTGAAAGCCGTATCAGCTGCTTACGATGGCGATATCCAGATGATCGACGCCTCGTCGATCCGCGTTCACCAGCATGCCGCCAACGGCCAAAAAAAGACGAGCGATCCCGTTGCATGGGTCGCTCGCGCGGCGGCCTGACCACCAAGATCCACGCGCTCGTCGACGCCGAAGGCCGCCCGATCCGCCTGAAGCTCACCGAGGGCCAAGCTCACGACGGGCGCTCGGCCACCGACATGCTGGACGCGGTCGAGCCGGGAAACATCCTTCTCGCCGACAGGGCCTATGACAGCGACGCCTTGCGAGACGAGATGGCTGGGCGCGGCGCATGGGCCAATGTTCGCGCCATGCCCAACAGGGTCAAAACCCTCGCCTTCAACGCCTGGCTCTACCGCCAACGCAACGCTGTCGAGCGCTTCTTCAACAAACTCAAACACTTCAGGGCCGTCGCCACCCGCTACGACAAGCGAGACGACAATTTCCTCGCCTCAATCCAGCTCGCTTCAATTCGCATCTGGCTGCGAAGTTATGAGTCGGTCACCTAACGTCAGAATAGCAGAGTAATGTGCGAAGTGCGCCGTCTGCACGTTGATCGTAGCGATTCTAGCGGGGATCGCAACCTAAAATTGAGTTCTCTGGTTGTAGCTCTGCGCCTAACGCACCTGCGTACCTAGCGCGTTTTTCGCTCGGTTTGGGTCATATCAGGTGACCTCAAATTCGTTTGCACATTCGCGCGGCGTGAAGAGGTCGATGCAGCGTCCGCCCACGCTCAACAAACCTTCGACAGTACGTTCGGCCGCGGTACGCAGCAGCGCCTTGAGCTTTGGGGGAAGCGTCTTCACTGCCCCGACGGGAGTGCTTCAAGCGTGTTGATCCACGGTCACGCAGCCGACATGCAGTGGAGTCACGGGCTGCAGCGTGCCCAGCTTCGCCGAACGGACCGGCGTGGACTACGCATCGCCACTCGATGTGCCGGAGATAGCCCGTCTCGCAGGCGAAGATAAATTGGTGCGGCGAGTCCCGATGCTTCCTCCCATCGTTACCGTTCCGGTCAAGCCGCTTCGGCGCTTCGAGTTCGCTGAAGCGACCGCTCCGGCGGCGGTTAAGTGGATCGCTCGCAATCGCATCGCATTCGAACCATTGGAATCTCGTCTTGGTTGGGGGCGGTAGTCGTCGGTGGCCTGAGGCGATCGGCGGCGTGCGGGACCTCATCGGGTTATCGGAGGCACGCTTGTCGTCAGCGCTTGCCAACTGGCGCTCGCGCGGACGGCTTGCCGTCATATGCTCGGCGTTCTTTATTTGCTACGGTTGTAGAAGGCGCCACCGCGTCTTTTCCGTGTAGCGCGGCTTCGTGGATCTCGACGATTGCGGCGCGACATTGGGTTTCGTATTACGATGAGCAATCAGGGGCCACCATGACATCGTTCGTTTGGATGAGGCCGCGCGTGCTTGCCTGTGTGATCGCCGCCGGCATGTCTATGATCCATGGCGCCGAAGGGGTGATCCTCGTTAAACCCCGGGGCGGCGTATCACAGTCCGAGACGCCGGCCGGTGACAAGGCCGCCGCGCCGGCTCCGCACAAGGCGGCAGAGCTCGCCGTCAACGTCAGCTTGCCGTTCGAGAAGATCGCGCAACTGATCAATCAGTTCGAGTATCGGTTTCAGGCAAAGGGCAAAGCTGCCGCCGGCTTGGTCAGCTACAACGGCACGTTGACGATGGGGAATGTCACGCTTGCACCCTCCGGTCAGACGCAATTCCCGTTGCGCGCCGTGGCGCCGTTCAAGCTGGTCGCGACCGTCGGCGGCTTCCCGGTGGCTCGGAGCGGCGACGCGACCATCGACTTTGCTTTCGACGTCGGTTCCGACTGGTGCCCGGTCCTGAAGTTCGGCGAACCGTCAGTGAATTTCACGGAGAAGGCGGCTCTGCCTTCCAAGGTGGAGAAGTCCATTCCGAGCTTTTCTGAATTCGTCGCCAGCAAATTCCTGAGGAGCGAACTCCAGGCGAATGTCACCTGCGATGTCATCAAAAAGGAGATCGCGAAGCTGTGGGGGCCGGTCACGTTGCCGGTGACGGCCGCCGGCAGGAAGTTCTTTCTCAAGCTCGAGCCACAGTCGTTCGCGGTGTCGCGCATCGCGGTCGACGCAGACAAGATCTCCTTTTCGCTGTCGCTCGGAGCTTTGACAACGGTCGCTGCGAAAGCGCCCAAGCCGAAGAAGGCACAGCTGCCCGGCGTGAAGGTCCTCGCGCATCGGCCTGTCGCCGGTGCATCGACCGAGGCGGAGGCGACGCTGTCCTTGCCGATCAGTCTCGAGCTTCGCTAGGCGGTGCTCGCAACTGGCGAAGAAGTGTGGCCTTGCGTGAAAAAGTTGCGTGTGCAAGCATGGGTTGAGGGGCGAATGAAATGTTTCCAGGTCCGGGTTGCATTAAATTATCGTTGCTCTGTGCCGCGTTGTGCATGTTGCCGCTGCTCGCGGCCCAGGCGCAGAGTTGCCCCGATGTGCTAGAGCCGACCCTCAAGCGGCGGTTCGACGCGGCTTTGGCTGCGAAGGATACCGAAGCCAAGCCAATCTACGGCTGCGATGATCGCAGGAATTTCTACGATCCTGTGCTGACCGAGCATGAGCGCAAGGCGGCGCAGGCGACGGCGGTCCTCGTCTCCCGCGGCCAACTCAAGAGCGCGGACGAACAAAAGACGAAGTGGTACCTGCAACCCCGCCCAGACGCCCTAAAGCTCTGCTCGCCGGAGGACGCGGTGGCAAACAATCGTCTTGCTCCAGAGCGCTTTTGGGACGAGCCACTACCGGGGAATTGCTCGGCGTTTAAGGTTGGAAAACGCTGGATGGCGACGGCCGGTCATTGCATCAAGACCCGCCAGCAATGCAGTGACACCGCCTTCGTCTTCGGCTTTCATATGAGGGAAGAGAACGACGCGCCGGACAAGGGAATTCCGAGCGAGCGCATCTATCGATGCGTCAAGATCATCGCAGGTGAGTATTCGGGCGACAGCGACTGGCGCATCGTCGAGGTCGATCGCGACATCAACGGCCCGCAGGTCGATATCCGCACGAAGACGACCACATCGCCTCCGCGGAAAGGAACCGCGCTGACTGTCGTCGGCTATCCGCTGGGGTTGCCGGTCAAAATTGCCGGCGGTGCCGACGTTCACGAGATCCACAAAAGATATCTGACGGCGAACCTCGATACCTATCACGGAAGTTCGGGCTCGGTGGTCCTCAACAGCGACAGGCTGAAGCAAGGCCAGTTGCTCGCGGAAGGCATTTTGGTCCGCGGCGAAACTGATTTCGTTCCGGGCCTGACCTGTTCGTTTTCGGAGAAATGCCCCGGCGATGGTTGTAGGAGGGAGGATGTAACATTGACGTCGGAGTTCGCCCATATTCTGAAGAAATAGGCGGCGCTGCCGCCGCAATTAACATGTCGGTGTCAAGATTGGACCGGGATACAACCGTCCTTCGTGTCTTCGTGCTGAAGACACCGAACATATCGGCGGCAGCCGCAGCAGGCGCACTTGCAGTGAAGGAAACTAGCCCTCCAAAAGCAAAGACTACGCCGATGCTGCAGGATACGGTCAAGGCTTCCACCTCCCCAATCGTCGTTGAAGACGACTTACGAAGATATGCAGGTCCAACGCCACCTAGGAACACGGATAAATAACTGTGCCGCCTTAATCGCTTGGAAGGATCTCGAGGATGATTTTTCAGACTTCTCCAGCGGCCTTCCTCATCGTGGCGACCCTTATCGCCGCCCCGGCGCGCGCGCAGCCGGCCCAGCCACCCATTTCCCCCACTGAAGCACCGCCGCCTCCACCATACCTCACACCACAGGCAACATTGTACCCTGTGCTGAGGGCGGCGCCGGACCCTGCACCACCACAGCCTCCGATAGGTACGCAGGAACCTCCGATAGCGCCGATCGTCGACATGACGCTCGATAAGGGCAGTGCGCCGTTCCGCGATAGCCTTCGCCAGCTGCCGCAGGGCGGTTTGATGGAGGTGCAACGTAATCTTTTCAAGCGGCAGTGACGCCGGGAGGCAGAGGCACCATGATGATATACTGTCGCGCGCTGCCCGGGCTACTGCTGGTCACGATCACTCCGTTTGCTGCGATAGCGCAATCGCGGACGCAGCCAAGTGACCTCGTTAGGCAGGGGCCGGGCGAGGTCGCGGCGCAGCCGCCATTTGGTACTGACGAGCAGCGGCCGCCGCCGATGTCCAGTGCGCCGTCCGACCCAACGCAGCCGCGCCAGCCACCATTCGCGGCGTCTCCGGCACCCTCGCCGCGGCCGCCGCCTCAGCCGCCATTTGGTACTGATGAGCAGCGGCCGCCGCCGATGTCCAGTGCGCCGACCGGCCCGATGCAGCCGGTGATTGCTGTGGACGCGCTGAATCCGCTCGTCCCCCTCATCGTGGACCAGTTGCGCCAGCCACCTTTCGCGGCGTCTCAGGCACCCTCGTTGGGGCCGCCGACTCAGCCGCCTTTTGGATCGCAGCAGATGGGGAGGCCGCCGACTCAGCCGCCTTTTGGATCGCAGCAGATGGGGAGGCCGCCGACTCAGCCGCCTTTTGGATCGCAGCAGATGGGGAGGCCGCCGACTCAGCCGCCTTTCGGATTGCAACAGATAAGATAGACGATCAACGGGAAATCCGAACAATGGACGCGCGGTCTGTCCTGAGGCTACGCCATCTCGTCGCACTCGCCGTCGGCGTCATTATGGCGGCTGGTGCGTTGCCGCCGCTGGCCTGCCAGGCGCAGCCGGCGGGCCGCGAGGATCGTGCACGCGGCGAGATCCGCCTCACCGCGCCGCTCTCGAGCGTGCCGTCGACGTTGGCGGTGTCGCCGGACGGGCGCTTTGTCCTGGCATCGACCGCGGACGGCAGCGTCTCGACCTTCGATCTCAACTCGCGCTACGGCCAGACCGAGGTGCTGATCTCCGCGCCGATCCGCGACGAGGAACTGCAGAAGCAGCGTCCGATTGCGTTGTCGCCGTCGGGTGATCTGATCGCGCTCGGCGTGCCGCTCGAGCGAAACGTCGCCGACAGTGCACGCGTGTATTTCTTCAAGCGGTCCGACAACAAGCGCATCCTCTACAGCATCGACCAATTGCCATCGCGCCCACTCAAGCTGGCCTTCACGGTCGACAGCGCAGACCGGCTGCTGCTGGTAGCGCTTTTCGCCGACGAACAGCCGCCGCGTGTGTGGGACGTCACCAAGCTGCGCGATGCTGCTCGTGCCCCAGCGACCCATCCGATCGACACGGACGCATTGAGGCCCGACGAGGACGTGCTGCCGGAGCCTGTGGCGGGATTCTTCAGCAATTGTGATCGCAGCGAATGCCACAGCTTCGGGGTGGCCGTTCCGCCGAACGGAGATTCGGAGATCAGTCTGGTGATCGGCGGCGACAGCGGCATTGTCTTCTATGACCGGAATTTCGAAGTCGCCGCGTACGGCTATACGAGGGACGGCCGCCAGGATATGCGCCGCGTCTCGGGGATCAGCTTCTCGCCGGACGGCAAGCGCGTCGCGATCTCGCGCCGCGATCTCGCCCAAACGGAGAGGGACGCCAACGAGTCCTGCGCAGTTCATGTCTATGATTTCGAGGCCATGCGCGCCACCGGTCCCGATCGCCGGATCAACGCTCAGCCGCTCTTCAAGCTTAGGCCGGGCGAGCAATTGGGTGAGGAGGTGTGTTACTTCGCCCATCTCGTCTGGAACGGTGATGCGATTTTCGCGGCCGGCAACTTCGTGCAGCAGCCCCCGGCCGGCCAGCCTTGCAGGACCTTTCGTTACCTCGATTCCGGGTTCCATCCTTACGCGAACATGATGGTGCGGTGGGCTGCGGTCGCGGACGCGTCGCCCAGCCGCCATTGCCTCGGCACCAACGTCGCCACGGACCTGCGCGCCATCCCTGGCGGCGGCGTCGCGGCGCTGACGCAGGATCCCTCGCTCATCGTCTTCGATGCCTCCGGCAACGTGTCGACCTATCCCGCCCAACCGCACGTTTCGCGCTTCTTCGAAGGGCCCACATTCGACATCCGCAACGGCAGCCGCGGGGCGCTTGTTACGAATTCCGACGGCAGCATCGTCATGCTGCGTCCTCTGGGCGAACCGCGCCCCTACGTCGCGTTTGACCTGATGGCGCCGTTGAGTACGGCATCGTTCGTCAGCGTGACAAACCCGGATCAGGACGCGTCGCGAGCGGAATTGCTGAAGACGCTGGCTCCACATCGGAGCGGGCCGATCAAGTTTGGCGAAAAGCCGAAGGAGATGCGTCAATGTCTCGGCATCACCTTCCCGAAGGATGCGGACAGCCTCGACGGCCCGGCACGCGCTGAGTTGACAGCAAGCCTTGGTGGCTTCCTCAGACTTCGCCCGATCGAGCGCGTGCTGACGTTCCAGTTCCTCGATCCGGCATCGGGCGAGACTCAATGGCACATCGTCCTCGGCACGACCCATCGCCTGCTTTATGCGCGCTGCGACAAACAGGACGTGTGGAACGGAAAGACCATCGCCGAGACTCCGTTTCCCGGCATACGGATCCGCAACGAGGCCTATCAGCTAGCCGTCAGTGGCGATCGCAAGTTCGTCATTGCAGCCCACGCGGACGGCATCCTGCGATGGTACCGGATGTCGAGCGGCCAGAACGTGATGAGCGCGTTTCTGCGTCCCGACCTGAGCAGCTGGATCGCCTGGACCGCGGAGGGTTACTTTGACTATTCGTTCACGAGCGGCAGCCAAGTCGCGGGCTGGGTGCAGTCGATCCCGACGGGCGGCGGATCGTGGCGGATCGACGTGCAGCCCCTCAGCCGCTTTAACGAGAAGTGGCACAAGCCGGATGAGCTGCAGAAGGTCTTCGTCGACGCGCAAGCCAATCGCAACGTGACGACCGCCGAGGTCGCGCCGGACACCGGCCGCCCGCAATTGCAGGTGGCGATTATAGGTGGCGACAAGATCGTCGACGGCAATGTGCGACTGAGCATTCGTGCAAGCAGCTCGGACGCGACCTCTCAACGTTCACCCCTGACGATCGCCATCGACGGGTTCGGCCGAATGGAGTCGGCAAAGGAGCACGGTCGCCGGTTGCAGAGCGACGGCTTGCTGATTGATGCATCGTTCGACCTACCAGAATGCCTCCGCCATCAAGGCAAGAACCTTCGGATCGAGGTGAACTTCGAAGGGGCACGGGAGGGACAATACTTCACCTACGCCGGGCCGGATTCGGCCGCGTGCCCGCAGAAGCGGATCTGGGGAGTCGCGGTCGGCATCAGCGACTACGGGAGCCGTAACTCATCCCTCAAATATGCAGATCAAGATGCCCAGCGTTTCTTCGATTTCTGGAAGAACCAAGGTTTCTACAAGGTCGCTCGCTTTGCGCTGCTGACCGCGCCGCAGAACGAGCCAGGCAAGACGCTTGTCATGGAGAACGGCAAGCAGACAACGAGCCCGTTGTCCAGCGCAGACTATAAGACCTTGCGTGACTTCATGCAGGGAGAATTTAAGAAAATCGCCGAGAATGTAGAGGCGGGCGACGTTGTGTTGATGTATTTTGCCGGGCACGGGTTCTCGCTGAAGGAGATTCACTCCGATTACTGGTTCTTCATGCCGAACGGTACCGACGTGAAGGATGCTCCCAGCAAGGCCATCGGGATTCCAAAAATCGTCGAATGGCTCGGCGCGGCAGATTTCGATGCCGAGATTCCGCTGATTATTTTCGTTGATGCATGCCGCGATCTGCGGGTCTTCCCGGACAAGGTCAACCCTGCTCGCGCGCACAGAGCCGTGCCTGACTTTACCGATTTGTATCGGTTCGATGCCACGTTGTTTCTTGCCACCGGCGATGGCGCTTCCGCATTCGAGCTGCCGGAAAAAGATTTGCGCAACCCAAAGAATGTCGCGAGCTGCGAGCCGTCGGGCGAGGATAAGAACGGCGGTGGCGCATTTACGCACGTATTGCTCGAAGTCCTCAACGGTAAGAACGTGGATGATGCGCAGAACGGGATTTCACTGGACACCATCGAACTTCGACTGAAAGCCGATGTAAAAAACATTTGTGGCAAGCAGCATGCGATGACGTTCTCGACGTCATCGAAGTTCCCCGGCCTGTTCTTCCCGAACTGATGGGGCGTCGTCAATGTCGAGAGCAGTCCGCTTTGTCCTGTTGCTCGCCGCGCTGCTGCTGCACTCCGGCGCAAGCCGTGCGGCCGAGCGCTACGCCGTCCTCGTCGGGGTCGGCAAGTACGATCCGGCGACGGTCGTCCCGGGCAAGGACTCCATCGATCTGAAGGGCCCACCGAACGATCTGGTGCTAATGCAGGAGATGCTTTCCTACTACGGCTTCAACGACGGCAACACGAAGGTCCTTGCCGACGCGGAGGCGACGCGGCAGGGCATCATCGACGCCGTGAAGCGGCATCTGCTGTCGCTGCCGGGTGGTTCGCTGGCAGTCTTGTACTTCAGCGGCCACGGCTCAGCATTGAAGAGCGACGGGCAGGGTGAGTCGAACGACGAGACGATCGTGCCCTATGACGGACGGATTGGCGGCCAGCCCCCCCGCGACATCGTCGATGACGAAATGTACGGTTGGATCGAGGCGCTGAACGGCAAGGGTATCACGGCCGTGTTCATCCTCGACAGCTGCTTTTCGGGCGGCGGCGCCCGCCTTGGCATCGCCGACGAAACGAAGACGATCCCCGCCGCCAGTGCCCCGTCGCGCGGCGATCGCGACGGCGTCTTCTCGCTGCGCAGCGGCGGCGTTCCCGGGCGCGGCGGCGCGGTTGCGATCCTGACCGCCAGCGAAGCGCATGAGCCGTCGCGAAGCAGCCTGACTAGCCGCGGGCATCTGGGCGTGTTCACGGCCGCGCTGCGCGACGCGCTGCTGCCGGACGAGAAGGTCGCGCCGCCGGCCAGGTGGGGCGAGGCAATGGACCGCGTTGCCGCGGCGCTGAAGCCCGATCCGAGAGCAGCGGCGCTGCAGACGCCGCGCATGTTCGGCAATCGCGACGCGCCAATCTTCGATAGCGAAGGCCCGTTCTCGAATTCGGTCAAAGCCGAGCGCGTTGCCGCCGATCGCGCCACCATGAGCGCGGGTTCCGATCTCGGCGTCACTGAAGGCTCGGTGTTCAAGCTGTTCGGCAACGGCCGGGTCCCTTGGGTGAGCAGCCCCGATTTCGAGGCGCGGGCGAAGGTGACGAGCCTGACCGCCACCAGCGCCGAGCTGGAGGTGCTCGACGGCCGGCAGCTGACGAGCGAGGTGCTTGCCGCTGTCGAATTCGAGTACGTGATCCCGGGACGCAAGATCAGGGTCGCGGTTCCGCCGCGCGGCAAGATCAGTCCGTTCGACCGTAAGGCGATCGTGGACGGGCTCGGCAACTTCGCCGACCTCAGCGAGGGGGCTGCCGAGCTGAAGGTCACGCTCCAGAATGGCCAATGGACGCTTGCGACCGCGGACGGCCGCGAGGTGGGCGGCAGCTTCCCGTCAGGCAAGAGTGAGCTCTTGCGCAGCGAGATGAGTGTGCGCTTCAACAACTACGCGCGCTGGATGCGCCTGGTTGACTGGAAGCGCCGCGGCGCGGGCGTCGCGGCGCAGGTGCGCTATCGCCTGTTGGTCGAGACGCCGACCGGGCCGAAGCTGATCGATGGTGCCCATATCGCCGCGACGAAGATTCCCGCGGGCAGTAAGCTGCAGCTGTTCGTGGAAAGCCGCGAGCCGCGCAAGGTGCGGATCGACGTGCTGCTGCTGCGCCCGAATTTCACGGTCGGCTGGTGTCCGCTGGGTCCTGCCGGGCGCAACCAGGAACTCTCGACCGAGCCGGTGGAGCTCAGCGCGCAGGCGGGCGCCGCGGCCTGGAAGATCATCGTTTCCGATCAGGCCCAGAACCTGAGCTTTGCGTTCCTCGCCAGCGACGGCGCGCGCGCTGCGCGCACGGCCTCTTTGGAGGACGAGTTCGCCCGGGTGTGGAACGGCGTTGGCGCGCGGCCGCGCGCGGCGCCGGACGGACGGTCGTTCTGGAAGACGCTCGACGTGCCGTTTCAGGTGACGGAGGCGCCGGTCGCAGCGTCGATCCCCGCATCTCCGAAGCGCTGCTTCGGGGTCGGGGAGAAATGAGCGATCGCATGTTCTTGACGTGCGCAGGCACAGGTCCGACAGAGGGGTCGAACGATGAGATCTACGCTTTCCACTGGGGTGGTGTGTCTGGCTCTCTGCGTCTTCGCGTGCGAGGCGCGCGCGCAGATCGATCCCGGGGAGGATGCACCGCGGGCCAAGCCTGAGATCAAGGGCAAGCAGCAGATCCTGTTGAACCAGAAATTCGAGCGGCTGCAGCCGCCGATGGCAACCGACAAGTCGGCCCAGGACAAGGCCGCGGCGGCCCCGGTGCCACTGGCCGAGGGTGATGGTTACGGCTCCGTGCGCTATTCGATCGGCACGCCGCAGCAGAAGCAGCGCCTCAAGCTCTTGATCGAGGCGATGGCGAGGTCGCTGCCGTCGAGGTTCGGCAACAGTGCCGGCACCTATGTCGTCAACATCACGGTCACCGACAGCGCCGGCAAGCTGCTCGCAAGGGAGCCAGTGCTGTCCTTCCAGTGGACGAAGCAGCAACAGCTCTTCTTCATCGAGAAGACCGTGAGCGAGGTGCACAAGACGAGCTGGCGAGGCACGCTGGTCGACAGCATGCTCGTCAAGGCGCCCAACCAGCGGCTGAAGATTGCGGTGGAAGTCTCCCTGCAGGAGGACCGCTCGCTCGACTTCGAGTTCATCAAGAAGGCGGCCAAGGCCTACGGCGCCAGCGCTGTGGCCACCTACTATCCGCTGCCGACACTAGCGTTGCCGATGATCGAGTCGATTACGAGTCTGCTCAACGATCTTTACGCGCGGTCCACCAAGAAGAGCCTGGTCGATGAGGAGGAGGTCGTCTTTATGACCGGCGCGACGCCCATTCGCACCGGCATCACGTTCACGGACGCCAACCAGACTCCCTTTACGGTGCCAGTGCTGATTTCGATCGAGGCCCAGCCGTCCGTGATCGCGCCGGCGATGAAGTTCGATAGTCCGAAGTTCGACCGGATGGGGCTGACGGAGATCTTTGACGAACGGCGCGTCGCCGTCGCCGACGGCAGGCAGGTGCGGGTCATCGAGCTCATTCCGGCGTCGAGCGAGCAGCGATACCGCAACACACGCACCATGCTCGAGACGGTGCAGGCCGGCAAGGGCTACAGCGAGGGCGACGCGGCGCTGCGTTGCGGCGATCTCTACGGGGCCCTCGGCGCCTATCTCTCCAAATACGATGCGCGGGCGATGTTCTGGTCGTTCCTGCAGAAATACGGCGCCTTCCTGCCAAAGGACGCCTGCCTCGGCGGCCGCAAGGCGGAACTCGAGGCCGCAGGACTCGGGGAGTGAGGCGGCAGACCCAACATGACGACGGCTTTGGCATGGAAGGAGGGGTTTTGATGCGTACGGTGATGAAGCTGGCTCTTGTGGCCACGATGGTGTATTCGGCTGCGGGCTTGGCGGAGGCGCAGGGCACGAAGAAATCCGAAAAGGCGGTCGGGCCGCCGTCGGTGGTGGCAGCGCCCTTCACCGACGAGATGCTGAAGCAATTCTCGCCGCGTTCGAAGCCTGAGATCCGCGCGGCCATCATCGCGCAATGGTCGCGAGCCGCGGCCGCCGGCATCGACACGCCCAACGAGATCCACCATTTCCTTGCGCAGCTTGCGACCGAGAGCGGCGGTTTCCGTTACATGGAGGAGAATCTGAACTACTCCCCAAAGCGCCTGCGCCAGATCTTTCCGAAATACTTCAAGACGGAGGCGGAGGCGGAGGCCGCCGCTGCCAAGCCGCAGCTGATCGCCAACCGCGTCTACGGCAATCGTCTCGGCAACGAGTGTCCAACGGACGGCTGGGACTTTCGCGGCTCGGGGCTGATACAGCTGACCGGTCGCGATAACTTCCGTGATCGTGGCAGAGCGCTGGGCCTCAAGCCCACGATTGAAGACTACCCCGAGCTCGCGCGAACGCAGCCCGTCGCCTTCTATGCCGCGGTCTCCTATTGGAGCTCACGCAACATCAACGTTCCGGCCGCCCGCGACGACCTCATCGAGGTTCGCCGCCGTGTGAACGGCGGCAAGATCGGGTTGAACGAGGCCCGTATCTGGCTTGCCCAGGCGCGGCGGTTCGTGCGTCTGCCCGGCGACAAGTCCGCCCAGGATAAAAGTGCCGACAAGGGTCTCGATGATCCAACATCGCCCGGGCGGATTGCCGGGGAGGACCAGCTCGTCGCGCTTGGCTTTCTCCCCGCCCAGGACAAGCCGGACAAGTCGACGAAGTCCTCGCAGGACAAGGCTGCGACCGTCAGCGACTCCTTGCGGCGATTCCAGGAGAGTCGCGATATTGAGCAGACCGGACAGTTCGACGAAGCGACCCTGTACGAGCTGACCGACACCGGCAACTTCCTGGAGCAGATCGTCGAGCGCTCGAAAGAGAAGAAGGCTGCAAAGGGCGCGCTGCCGGCTTTCTGCCGCAAGGAATCTTCGTCGCAGAGCTGACGTCGATCAGTCACGCTCATCGCACCCGAGGCTCGCACGCGAATGAGGCCGTGGCGCGATACACCGCGGTGTATCGCGCCAAGAGCTTAGACAAGCGGTCTGACGCCAAACGCTGGACGCCCAATCTGGAAACCGAAGCAGATCGGTCGCACTGGGGCGCTGATACACGAGCAACGCCAAAGCCGACCCTCATCCCGGTTCCGCGAAAGAACTGTCTGGCAGCTGTTTGGAAGCGAGCGCCCGAGCCCCGTGCCTCATGTCGGCGCATCGGCGGCTACCGATGAGCCAAAAGGACAGGCAGCTTTGAGCCAATCTGACCGGTCCGCATTCAAAGTCCTGGACAGACCCGGCAAGTTGGTCGCAGTTGCGGCACATGGATGGCCGAAAGCGTGTTGCCTGGAGTCTCAGACGGATCCGCAGAGCGCGGGCTGTCGCAGGAGGGTGTTGCTCACGATGCCGGGGTTGTCCCGAGCTATGTCAGCCGGGTCGAAACCGAGAACTACAAGACGACGGTCGGTATTCTGGACAAGGTGGCGGCCGCGTTCAGCCTTGACGTCAGCGAACTGCTTGCGCTTTCCCCGCCGGGCGCCGAGCCACCGGCACCGATGCGCCGGTCAAGAAGCCCTCGGGGCACCGAACGGGATAAGTGGCCTACTCGATTGTGCCGGGCGAGATGCCGGCTGCTGGGGCACGCTGGCAACGTGACCATCAGTACTCTTCCGACAGCATGACCGTCAGGACCCGAAGGGTCGCCTTGGGGTCGGACGGGTCGGCGCTGCCGGCCGGCGGTCATGCTCGGTTCGTAGTAGTCGATCTTCCAAAACACCCGACCCGCGCCATCCTGATCGAAGGTGCCAAAGTCATGCTCGCCATAGGGATCGTCGTCGTCGGTGAAGCGGTCGTAGGTGCGGACCTTGGTCGGCAGCGCTTCGACCACTTCGCTGGGCAAGTTACGGATTCCTTCGGTGAACATCACTCGGCCGGTGAGGAAGGTCGTGCGCAATAGGTCGTTCAGTTCGGCGATGGTGGAGCGCTCGGTCATCGCGCCGCTCCTTCCTTCACCGCCGGGGTCGCTGTTCGGCCCAGCGTGCCGCTTAAGGTCGAGCGCGCGACACCAAAGCTGCGGCACACGCTGGCTTTCGATGCGCCGGCCTCGAGGGCCGCGATCATCTGCTGCAGTTTCTCGTCATCGATGGCCCGCGGACGTCCGCCCCGTCGGCCCCGGCGCTTGGCGGCGGCAAGGCCGGCTATTACCCGCTCCCGCGTCAGTGCCCGTTCGAACTGCGCCAAGGCGCCGAAGATCGAAAACAGCAGCTCGCCGTGCGGCGTGGTGGTGGTGTCCATCTGTTCGGTGAGCGAGCGAAAGGCAATGCCGCGCTGCTTGAGGTCCTCGATAATGGTGAGGAGGTGCACCAGCGAGCGACCAAGCCGATCGAGCTTCCAGACGACGAGGCAATCGCCCGGCCGCAGGAAGGCCAGGCAGTGCTGCAAGCCGACGCGATCATCCTTGGCGCCCGATGCCTTGTCATGGTGGAGGTGCCGTTCATCGACGCCGGCGGCGACGAGGGCATCGCGCTGGAGGTCCACGGACTGCCGGTCGTCAGCCGTCGACACGCGCATGTATCCGATCAACATGCTCGATCCTGAGTTTGATGATGTGAGGGTGATGGGCCGTCTGCCGCGCAATCGCCTGCGGCGTCGCTGGCAGCGGAACGGGCGTCGGGTGCAATCGACGCCCGCCTAGTGGGCCGCAGTGGCGTCAGCGGCGCCGCCAGCGGCTCGGTCGCAGTTACGCGGCTGCGGCGCTGTTGCCGGTCGGCAGCAAGGCGAGTTGGTGCGCACGGCGCAGGAAGGGCGGCTCCTCGGGCCAGTCGCGCCACTTCAGCACGAACAGGCCGTCGTCCTTCACCTCGGCGATGAGGGCTTCGTACCAGCCATCCATCGGGGCGATCGTCGCCAGGACCAAACTGCCCAGCTTGATGTTGCCCCAGCTGGGCGGGAGCTGATAGCCGCTGAAATCATACAGCTTTGGCGCCGCCGCCTCGTGGGCTGCATCGGGGTCTTCGCCCGAGTCAACGTCGTCAGCGATACCGAGTGCCGCCAACAACTCGGCGTAGAGGCTGGTCTTGACGAACGGCGCGAACGCCTTGCCGCTGGGAAAGAGCCTGCCGACCGGCAGTTTCACGGCGAGCTCTCGGACGGCATCGGTCGTGATGGCCGAGATCTTCATCGACATGGCTTCGGCCGCAGCTGTGGCGTCTTCGACATCGGCACTGAGGAACGAGGCTGCGTGCGGCTTGCCACCGCCATCGCGGCCGAACAGCACGAGAGCGATTGTGTCTGGCGCTGGCGGCGCGACAGTTTCGTTGGTTAGCACTTTGAACTTGGGTTTGGGCATTCGCGGCTCCTGATATGAAGACGGGCCCCGAAGGGCCCGAGCGATACAGGTAAAGCCGCAGTCGCAGGGTTCACGCGGGCCAAAAACCGGCACCCGCCACCGCAACTCTACGAACAAATGTACAACAATCTTGAGTTGAAGTCAAAGACACAGCTATTTCTGATCTGTACTTCTACTGCAAATCGAGTCGACGCAACGCGTTGCTCGCTGCGCGCCCGTTCGATGAAACCTTGCTCCGACCGACGCCAGCAGCCGCGTCAGGCTCAGTTCGACCGAGGCGGACAATCGAGGGAAGCGATTGCCTCTGATACTGGCATCTCCAGCACGATGTTGCCGGCACCATCGTCGACCACGATCACAATCGACAGGGCAACACCTGCACTCTCACCTTCCACCAAGTCGACCGCCACGGCCGTTGCTGCCCGCCACGCCTGATCGGCATCCCGAAGTTCGAAGCCCTCACGGTCCGGGATGAGGTCGCCATCGACGCGGGCGTGGAAGAAATATC
Organism: Starkeya sp. ORNL1; assembly: GCF_012971745.1. NCBI lineage: Bacteria > Pseudomonadati > Pseudomonadota > Alphaproteobacteria > Hyphomicrobiales > Xanthobacteraceae > Starkeya > Starkeya sp. ORNL1. The sequence continues at coordinate 2,880,832 of NZ_CP048834.1, read as the reverse complement.
GCGGCATGCATGCGCTCCTTAGATTGAGCCACAGAACTGGTGCGGGAGGGCGCAATGGCAAGGTCGAAAGCCAACGCGGAAGTCTGCCAAGCCTCCAAGTTGGAGAGGTGAGTGGCCCTTCGGGGAATGCGGCGCCCAGACGCCGCGCGATGAAGTTAGCCGCATCGAAAGAGGTGGGCTTGCACCGGCCCAGCAAAGTGAGTCTTTGGCATATTGCCGGGGCGGCGTCCGCCCCGGCTCACTTCTGACATCGCGAGTTCGGTAGTCTCTGTCTTCGCTTATTGGCTATTTCGAATACCAATCGAACGCGGTTTCCTGAGTCGAAAAGATGATATCGGCGGGGCTCACTTGACCGCTTCTGAACGGGCTAGCGAGGATTGCTTCAACACTGCCGTCGCAGCCGAATGCGTAGTCGGCGAACTGGCCGGCGATCTTGGGGCATTTGCGCAACAACTCGGCCTTGTGGTTGTTCATGAGGTCCATGAAGACCTCCGTCTTGAATGGCTTCCCGGGCTTGAACACCACCACGGTAGCGGTCGGCTGCGGGGTCACGGCATCGACGAGTGCCGGGTAGCGCATGAAACCGAACGCAAGCAGATCCAGATCAGACATGTCCAGCTTGTGGCCGTGGCGCTCGAAGAAAGGCGGGATCTGCTCGACCCACTTTGCGAATGCGCATCGAAGCTGCTTTCGTACGCAGCCTTTGAGCGGGTCAAAGGGGCGAAAGGTCAGAGTGACCGGGTGTTGGTCACACAGGATATAGATGTTGGCAAACTGCATGAATACAGCGCCAAGGGCTTCGTCATTCGTCATTGTCATGTGCCTTGTTTTGAGGGCTGCACGCACAATTGGCCTGCGCGCAAGCGCGCTTCTTGGGCGCGCACAGCCGATACAGATCTACGTTTTGGAGTTTTAGTTTGTCCCTAAGCTTCTTCAGTCAGCAAAGGGAAGTCGCGCCTGTGCAAACGGGTTTGCACAAGGATATGGTTCACAGATTTCGATGATGGCACTCCCGGCTCGTGATGAAATCGAGCGAGGAGATGGCTCTCCTCGCTCGCCCCCGAGTGGTCGGAGGTAGCGGGAGAGCATTATGCTCAGCGACGGCTTGTAAAAGCCGCGCGTCCTCTTGCACCTCAGTGCGGCGCGGGACCTGTTGACTTAACGAAATCACGGAGATGCTTGCGCGTCAAGCCTAAATGTAGCGAATGTAAGTTTTCCATTTCCATGATTAAGCTGTTGGCGACTACAAGGCGTTTGCCATGTAATGAGGGCGCTACAGTATTGGTATTGTTGCAATTGCGCGGTGACTGAAAATCGCAGTGTCGGCGGTTCGACTCCGTCCCTGGCACCATTTTCTCGCTCGTGATCGCCCCGAGAAGCCCAAAACGCCAGAGAATCCAACGCCAAGTTCGCTTCGGAGCGGAGATCGGCGCTGTGGAGGTGCTGGCTGTTCTGGCAACCCGAATGGCTGATCCCGCCCGGTCGAACGAAAATGCGCCGCCCGCATCGGAAATCCCGGATAGTGAGACCTCCGGGAAACGGACCTGAGGAGCCGAGCGTAACGCGGCATCGTGTCTGGCGGATCGAAAGCCCTGCATAAATTGCAGGTTCGTTCCCATGTCCCAGGACACCGGGGCAATCGTATCGGGCCGGCACGCGGCTATACGGGAGAGGAAGCTCGATATGTGGCCGAACCGTCGCCTGCTTGACCTCCTCTCGATAGAACTGCCGATCATCCAGGCCCCCATGGCAGGCGCGACCACCCCGGCCATGGCGATTGCGGTCGCCAATGCCGGTGGGCTCGGCTCATTGCCCGCGGCAATGCTTGGTGCCGATCAGGCTCGTATCGAATTCGGCATTGTGCGGCAGCACACCTCGCGGCCGATCAATATGAACTTCTTCTGTCATGCGCCGCCGCTCGCCGACACGGACCGCTACGCCGCCTGGTCGTCGCGGCTGCGGCCGTATCAAGTCGAGTTCGGCCTTGATCCCGGGACGCCTGCCGCCACGTCGGCCGTAGCGCCGTTCGGCAACGAACAGTGCGATCTTGTGGTGGAACTCAAACCGGAGATCGTGAGCTTCCATTTCGGCCTGCCGCGCGAAGACCTGCTGGATCGGGTCAAGGCGACTGGCGCGAAGATACTGTCCTCGGCGACCACGGTGGACGAGGGCATCTGGCTGGAGGGCAAGGGTTGCGATGCGATCATCGCGCAGGGACTGGAGGCCGGCGGTCATCGCGGGATGTTCCTCACCGATGATATCGCGACGCAGATCGGGACGCTGGCTCTCGTGCCCCAACTGGTCGACGCGGTGCGCGTGCCGGTAATCGCCGCCGGTGGAATCGCCGATGGGCGCGGCATTGCCGCGGCGCTCGCGCTCGGTGCAGCAGCGGTGCAGATCGGAACGGCTTATCTGTTCTGTCCGGAGGCCAAGGTACTGCCGCTGCATCGGGAGGCACTGACGACGGCGGTGAACACTCCGACCGCGATCACCAATATCCTAACCGGCCGTCCCGCGCGCGCCATCGTCAACCGAGCCATCCGCGAACTCGGTCCGATGGCCGAGGGCGTGCCGGCATTCCCGCTCGCGGCGGGCGCACTCGCAGCGCTGCGATCTCGCGCGGAAGCGTCGGGATCGAGCGACTTCACGCCATTATGGTCGGGTCAGGGGGCTCCTCTCGGCCGAGCGCTCCCGGCCTCGGAATTGACCGCGCTGCTCGCGAGGGAAGCCCTGGAAAGGCTGGCGAGGATCCAGCACGACGGAGAATAGCGGCCAGCAGCCCCGCGCCGATGCGGCTTATGCGGACACGTCGCAACGCCCAGTCAGACGTAACGGAATTTCGATTTCCAGCCCATTCGATTGACGCGGCAATTTATCTGACTAAAGTCAGACATCATGTCGATCGATCCCATCTCCCGCGTCCGCCGCTTCAACCGCACCGTCACCTCGGAGGTTGGCGCCCTCGACACATCGTTTCTCGGGCGCGGTCGCCCGCTCGGCACCGCGCGCGTTCTCAACGCCATTGGGCACGGGCAGTCCGATGTCGCGGCGATCCGCGAGTATCTCGGTCTCGACTCCGGCCTGATGAGCCGCCTGCTGCGCGGTCTGGAAGACGAGGGCCTCATCGAGACCGTATCGCATCCCGAGGACGCACGTCGCCGCGTCGCTCGGCTGACCAGGGCCGGCCGCTTCGAATTCCAGGCGTATGAGGCGCTCTCCAACACTCAGGCCGAGGCTTTCCTGGCCCGCCATTCCCGTCCGGAAGAACTGCTGCGCGCCATGGATCTTGTCGCTTCCGCACTCGGACGCAGCCATATCGTGCTTGAGGAGACGGACCCGAGACGCGACGACGCCAGATACTGCCTCGGCGAATATTATGCCGAGCTCGCACGCCGCTTCGAGCAGGGCTTCGACGTATCGCTTTCCCGCGATCCGGAAGCCGTCGACATGATCCGTCCGCGCGGCGCGTTTCTCGTCGCCACGTCGGATGGCCTCCCGATCGGTTGCGTCGGGCTGAAGGGTACCGGGGGCGAGGTCGCGGAAATCAAGAGGCTTTGGGTCGCGCCGTCCGCGCGCGGCCTCGGGCTGGCCCGGCGTCTCATGAAAGCCGCCGAGGACATCGCCCGCGACTTGTCCATAACGCGCCTTCGCCTCGATACGAACAGTGCGCTGCCCGAGGCACAGCAGCTTTACCGCAGCACCGGCTGGAAGGAGATCGAGCGTTTCAACGACGATCCATATCCAGACACCTTCTTCGAGAAGCTCCTCTGAGCGACCGCCTCCAGCCCCGTCTCGCTTCTACGCGCTCGCAGTTGCGCGCGCGGGTCTGGCCGCGTCGAGATGATTGGAGTCTTCGCGCTCGGTCGAGCGCGCGTCGCCAGCTTCAAGTCCGGCAATGACGATGGCCCGGAAGAGCTGGCCGACCTGCTCTGCCGGCAGATTGGTCACGATGACGACCAGTTCCGAAACCCGATCGTCGCCCGGCCATTGGTCGATTTCGCTGACGCTCACGGTCGCGCCGACGCCATGAACGAGCACCGGCCTGCTTCGCCCGGCCACCCGCAGAATGCCCTTCAGCCGGAGCATGTCGGCCGGCCTGCTTGAATAGAGCAGGTCGAGCCATTGCCGGAACCGCGGCCACGACAGCGGCGCACCATGCCGGATCGACCACGATTGGACGTTCCGATGCACGCTACTGGCATCCGCCGGTCGGCGAAGCGAATGTTCGGTGCAGGGCACGCCGGGATCGTGGGTGCAGGCTTCGCCGCCATCGCAGCGGAAACTATCGGTGCGCCCGGCTCCCCGCAGTCGGGTTCCGCTGAAATCGAGGATAGCGGACGGATTGGCGGCTTCGTCATCGCCGGTCACGATCTCGGCGAGCGGATTGATCGCCCTTATGTCATCGACCAACTGATGGACCTGCCCCAGGTCGGCGACGTCGCATTTGGTGATGACGCAGAGGTCCGCCTGGGCAATCTGTGCCGTGACCTCGTCGGCTTCCGACAGCTGGGACGAGCCGAGGACGCCGTCGACGGTGACGATCACCTTGGCCAGATCGACGCGGCCGCGCAGGCCTCGCGCCGTCACCAGATCCTGGACGATCATGGTCGGATCGGCGAGCCCCGTCGTCTCGATCACGATGCGCGAGAATGGCGGAATCTCGCCATTGCGGACCCGCGTGAACAGGTCGCCGATCACGTCGATCAGGTCGCCCCGGACCGAGCAGCAAAGGCAGCCGTCTTCCATGAGCAGCACGTTCTCGATGGAAGACTGCACCAGCTTCTGATCGAGGCCGACCTCGCCGAACTCATTGATGATGAGGGCGGTGTCGCTCAGCCCAGGCGCGTTGATGATGCGCCTGAGCAAGGTCGTCTTGCCGCTGCCGAGGAAGCCGGTGAGCAGGTAGATCGGAATCGGCGCCGCGCCGCCGCCTGTCTCCTGCCGGCGCGTACCCATCCGCATGGTCAGGCGCTTTCCTCCGCGAGCTTATGCTTCTGCGTGCGCGCACCTGTCAGCACGGCGATCACCACGAACACGGCGAACAGGGCCAGCAGCCCCGCGCTGATCGGATGCTCGAGGAAGATCATCGGATCGCCCTTGGAGATGGTCAGCGAACGCCGGAAGTTCTCCTCGAAGATCGGGCCGAGAACCAGGCCCAGGACGAGGGGCGCCGGCGAGCAGTTGAACTGGCGCGCCACCATGCCGAACAGACCGAAGCCAGCCGCCATCAGCACGTCGAACGCGGAATTCCGCACGCTATAGACGCCGATGCAGCAGAACAGGATGATCCCCGGATACAGGAAGCGGTAAGGCGTGGTCAGCAGCTTGATCCACACGCCCACCATCGGCAGGTTGAAGATCAGCAGCATCAGATTTCCGATCCACATGCTGGCGACTACGCCCCAGAACAGGTCGGCGTGGTTGGCCATGAGCTGAGGGCCGGGCTGGATGCCCTGGATCATCAGCGCGCCCAGCATCATGGCCATTGCCGGCCCGGCGGGGATTCCCAGCCCGAGCATCGGAATAAAATGCGTCATGGCGGCCGCATTGTCGGCGGACTCGGGCGCGGCGACGCCTTCGATCGCCCCTTTGCCGAAGCGGGATTTGTCCTTTGCCACTTGCCGCTCGACGGCGTACGCGACGAAGGCGGAGACCAGCGGGCCGGTGCCCGGCAGAATCCCGAGCGCCGCCCCGATGCCGGTGCCCCGGAAGATCGCCGGGAAGGCCTGTTTCAGGTCCGACAGCCGTGGGAACAACTCCGAGAACTTGACCGACAGCGCTCCGCGCCGCTCCGGCGCATTGATGTGCTGGGTGACCTCAGCAAAGGCGAAGAGGCCGACAGCGACCACGACGAAGTCGACGCCTTCCGCGAGTTCCGGGAGGCCGAACGTGTAGCGCTCCAATCCCGTGCCGACGTCCGTTCCGACCGTGCCGAGCAGGAGCCCCAGCACCGCCATGCCGAAGGTGGACAGCGCCGATCCGTTCGACATCACCGACGCGGTCATCAAGGCGACGGCTACCAGCGCGGTGTATTCCGGCGCGCCAAACAGCAGGCCGGCTTCCGACAGCAGCGGCGAGAACAGCGTGATGACGATGATGCCCACGCATCCGGCGAAGAACGAGCCGATCGCCGACACGCAGAGCGCGATGCCGGCGCGTCCCTGCTTCGCCATCGGGTGGCCGTCCATGCACACCACTACCGAGCTCGGCTCGCCGGGCATGTTCAGCATGATCGCCGTGGTCGAGCCGGCGTGATGCGCGCCGTAATAGATGCCGGACAGCATGATGAGCGCGGAGACCGCCGGCACCTGGAATGTCAGCGGCAGCAGCATGGCGATGGTGGTGACCGGGCTGATGCCGGGCAACACGCCAACCATCGTGCCGATCGCCGAGCCGAGCAGGCAGTAGCCGAGGTTCTGCATGGTTAGCGCAATGCCGAAGCCGTGCGCGAGCTGTTGAAGAATGTCCATGAAACACTTCCCGAGCGAGGGTTAAATCTCGGGCCAGAGATTTAGGGGGAGACCCAGCATCTTCACGAAGATCAGGGCGGAGAAGATCACCAGAGCGACGGAAAGCAGCAGATATTCGATCGGCCGGGTGCGGATCTGCTTGTGACCGATGCAGGCGAGCAGCAACACGGAGGCGATGATCAGGCCGAGGCGCTCGACCGTCAGGCCGAAGACGAACACGCCGAGCGCGACCGAGAGCGCCGGGACAAGCGGCCACGACGCGACCTCGCGTCGCCCCGCCCGCATGATCGAGGTGACCACCGACAGCACGCCGATGATGCACAGCAGGGCGGAGAGCAGCACGGGGAAATAGCCCGGCCCCATATTGCCCACTGAACCCATGGGATAGCGCCGGGCGATGAGGACGCCGGCCACGCCTATGACAAGAAACACCAGGCCGGACAGGAAGAGCGGCTTGTCGTTGGCGCCCGTGACACCCCGGGACGAGCCCGTGGGACGTTCAAACCCTTCTTGCGGCATTGATGTCCTCCTTGGCGCGAGCGTGCGCCCGGAAACCAGTCCCGGGCGTCCGCCGGCGAGCGCTCACTGCGGCGCCACTTCGATGTTGTTGTCCTTGATGATCTTGGCCCACTTCGCCCGCTCGGAATCGACGAACTGGGAGAACTCCTCCGGCGACTTGCTCGGGGTCGCCTTGATGTACTGGTCGGCGAGCTTCTTCTGGGTGTCCGGATCCGCCATGATGGCAGCAACGGCGGTGTAGAGCTTGTTGACCCGGTCAGCCGGGGTCTTTTCCGGCACGAACATGCCGTGCCAGGCCGAGGTTCCGATGTCGCCGTAACCCAGTTCCTGCATCGTCGGCACGTCCGGCAACTCGGGCAGCCGTTCCGTCCAGGTCGTGGCGAGGCCTTTCAGCCGGCCGGACTTGATGAGCGGCAGTCCGCTCGCCTCATTGAGGAACTCGAGCTGTATCTCGTTGGCGAGCAACGCCGGCAGGATCTGGCCCGCGCCCTTGTAGGCAATATGGGTCGCCTCGAGGCCGTTCTTGGTCATGAAACGCAGCGCGTCGATCTGCGGATAGGTGCCGACGCCGCCCGAGCCGTACTTGACGTCCTTGAGCTCGCCCGACTTCATCTTGGCGATCAAGTCCTGGATCGAAGTGACCGGCAGGCCGCCATTCGCGGACAGGATGCCCGGCACCTGGATCAGGTTGCTGACACCCTTGAGCTTGATGTCCTTGGTCTTTTCCGGATCCGTTGCAAAGGTGATTGCATTGGTCGAGACGTTCCCGACCAGGATCGTGTAGCCGTCCGGATTGGCATTGTTGACGGTCTGGTTCGCCAGCGCGCCGGTGCCGCCCGGCTTGTTCTCCACGATCACCGGCTGGCCCCACGCGGTGTGGAGCCGGTCGGCCACTATTCTGGCGACCGTGTCCGTCGGCCCGCCGGGAGGCACAGGCACGATGATGCGAATGGTCTTCGACGGATAGTCTTCTGCATGGGCCATGCTCAGCGCCGGCGCGAGCGCGGCAAGGGTGAGCAAGGTCTTTGTAATATTGAACAGCTTCCGCCTCATCCTAGTCCTCCTGCGTCTGGCTTGCCGCCAGTCGTTTTTGAATAAGATACTGAAACCACGGTTTGATCGTCGCTTGCATCCAAGCGTTGATCCCTACCGCAGCGGTTCGATCCCCAATTCGCCGGCCAGCGCGTCGAGCCTCGCGATCAGCGGCACGGGCATCCTGATGCCGTCGCGTATGCGCTGTTCGCGGCGCTCGGTGCGCTGCTCGCCCGGCAGGCGGATGGCGTCGACGCCCGGCAGTCGCGCGCCGGACTTGAGGGCTTCCGCGTGCCTTTGCACTTCGCTCTCGAACTCGGCCCGCGGCCGGAATCGGGCAATGTCGAGGGCGAGAATGAACTGCCCGGTATTGGTCGGCTGGCTGCTCACGGCATTGAAGTCGACCACGTCCAGCCCCATCGCGGCGCCGTTCAGCGTGCCGCCGAGGAAGCCGAGCATGAGCGCAAGGCCGCTGCCCTTGTAGCCGCCGATCGGCAGCAGCAGGCCCTCGGCGCTCTGCGCCGGGTCGGTGAGCGATCCGCCGGTGCGGCGATCGATCATCCACCCTTCCGGCAAGGTCTTGCCATGCAGGGCGTACTTCTTGATCGTCCCGTAGGAGACGACCGTCGTCGCCATGTCCAGCATGAGCATGTTGTCGTCGCCCGCGGGCATGCCGATGGCGAGCGGATTGGTACCAAGGGCCGGCTCGGTGCCGCCCCAGATGGCCATGTGATTGGCGCTCGCAACGGCCGAGTAGATACCGACCATGCCATGCTCGACCGGGATGGCGGCCCAGATCGACGCCGATCCCGCATGATTGGAATTGCGGGTACCGACCCAGCCGATCCCCGACTCGCGCGCCAGCTCGACCGCGGTATCCGCGGCTTTCTTCATGACCAGATGGCCAAGGCCATTTCCGCCGTCGACGATCGCGGTCGAGGCTGCCGACCGGTGGACAGTCACCGTCGCGGCCGGGTCGATGCCGCCCTCGCGGATCATCTTCGCATATTGCGGCAGGCGGAAAATGCCGTGCGCATCGGCCCCCGTCAGGTCCGCTTCCACCAGCAGTTCGGCGACGATCCCTGCGTCCTCGCCGGGAACGCCGAGCGAGCGCAATGCGCGCTCGGAGAAGGTGATGAGCCGGGATACCGGGAGGACGGTATCCCCGGACACCGGGCGCGCGAGCTCGGCTGCGTTGCCAGCCATCACACCCTCTTCATATGTTCGGCCGCGATCGGGCACGTCTCGCCGCTCTCGACCAGCGTCCGCGTCGCGGCAATGTCCGCATAGATCCAGAAGATCTTCATTTCCTGGGTGTCGGATGCGTTGATGAACCGGTGCGGCAGGTTGGCCGGCAGCCAGGTCGTATCCATCGGCTTCAGGCGATGCTGCACGCCGTCGATCTCGGCAATCGCGTCGCCCTCCAGCACCATCACGCTTTCCTCGCAATTGTGGCTGTGCAGCGGGATCGCGGCCCCGGGGGCGATGATAGTGATCCCGTTGATCAGGCTTTTTGCCCCCAATGAGGGGACAACCAAGGGAATGGTCTTGGCGCCGCCGCCGCGATCGGCGGGGCGGATCTCATCCGGGCGCAGCACGACGCCGGTAATCTTGCTGTCAGCGCTCACGCTTCCTCCTGTCATCTCATGGTTGGCGGATCCGGCCTGCGACGCTCAGACCTGCGCCGGACCGACCCACACGGTCTTGATGTTGGTGAATTCCCGAATGCCGAAGACGCCCAGTTCGCGTCCGTAGCCGGACTTCTTGATGCCGCCGAACGGCAGACGGGCATCCGACGCGACGAGACCGTTGACGAACACCGCACCCGCTTCGATGTCCCGCGACAGTGCGTGGGCGCGCGAGATGTTCTGCGTCCACAGCGCGGCACCGAGGCCATATTCGGTATCGTTGGCCACCGCGACGGCTGCGTCAGCGTCGCGCACGCGGATGATCGGAGCGACCGGCCCGAAGATCTCCTCGCGGCAGGCGGTCATGTTGAGCTCGACATGATCGAGCACCGTCGGCGCATAGAAGGCGCCGGGGCCAGCGATGGCATCTCCGCCGATCGCGACCTTCGCGCCTTCCCGGATCGACTGCACGACCTGGCGATGCAGGTCATCGCGCAGATCGGCGCGCGCGATCGGGCCGACATTGGTGTCCCGGTCCATCGGGTCGCCGGTTCGCAACGCCCGCACGTGCTTGGAGAACAGCTCCGTGAAGGGATCGGCGACCGCTTCCTCCACGATGAAGCGCTTCGCCGCGATGCAGCTCTGGCCCGCATTCTGGAAGCGCGCGCGGGCGCCGAATTCCGCCGCCCGCGCGATGTCGGCATCGGCGAGCACGATGAACGGATCGGTGCCGCCCAGTTCCAGCACCTGCTTCTTGAGGTACTTTCCGGCTTGCGCCGCGACGAGCTGGCCGACCGGCGTCGAGCCGGTGAGGGTCACCGCGGCTATCCGGTCATCGGCGATGAGGCCGGCGACGGCGGATGACGGGATGAGCAGCGAACGCGACAGCCCCTGCGGGACGCCGGCCTTGGCGAGCACGTCCTCGATCGCCAGGGCGCAGCCCGGCACGTTGGCGGCATGCTTCAGGATGGCGCCATTGCCGGCAGCCATTGCCGGGGCGAGGAAGCGGAAGAACTGCCAGAACGGATAGTTCCACGGCATGATGGCGAGCACGACCCCCAAGGGATCGAACACCACGCGGCTCTCGGTGGCATTGCTGGCCACAATCTCGTCGGCGAGAAAGCGCGGGGCGTGCTCGGCATAGAAGTCGCAGGTCCAGGCGCTCTTCTCGATCTCCGCCTCGGCCTCGCGGATCGGCTTGCCCATCTCGCTGGTGATCAGGGTCGCATAGGCGTCCCGGTTCGCGCGCAGCGCCTGGGCGACCTTGCGAAGCTGGGCGCAGCGATCGGTGATGCTGCGCCGGCGCCACGCCTTCTGGGCGGCGACGGCCTCGCTCAGCGCCTGATCGATATCGGCCGCTGAGTGCGGCTCATATCGTGCGATCTCACTGCCGGTTGCAGGATTGATCGAGAAGAACATCGCTTTGCTCACTCATTATGGAATGTGCGTCGGCCAAATGGCTGCGGCCGGCGTGGACTAGGATTCGACCAGATCGAGATGCGGCCCGGCATCGCCGGCCTCGACCTCCAGGACCAGGCGGCGGGGATTGTCGAGGACGCGGTAGCGCCCGCCCATCACCAGCTCGAAGGTCCTTCGGTAGTGATTGACCAGCAGGTCGGCGGCACCATCCGCATCACGGGCGAGGCAGCGCTCCATGATGTCGCGGTGCGCCTTCACGAGATTGCGCTGTACCGGCACCGAGCCCTTGGCGGAAATGAGACGGCGGCGCGCACGATAGCGCGTGGTCTGCTCATAGAGCTTGTGACAGAAGCTCAGCAGCCACTCATTGTCGCAAGCCGCGATCAGGCTGAAATGGAATTCCTGGTGGGACGTCGACCATTCCGGGGTCAGCACGAACTTGCCGCCGACGGTCGCGACCTTCGCGAGCCGATGGAAGGCAAGCACGACGCTGTCTTCCCAGCGCTGATCGCCCTTGGCGATCGATAGCCGCAGCGCCGCCTCCTCGACCACGAGGCGCGCATCCGTGATCTTGAGGAACTCGGCCTCGTCGATATCGGCGACGAAGAAGCCCTTCTGCTCGCGCTTGACGGCGAGCCCGTTCGCGCAAAGCCGGTTGAGGGCATCCCGCAACGGACTAAGGCCAACAGAATATTTTTCGCTCAGCTCGGCCGGCAGCAGCTTCTGCCCCGGCGCCATTCGGCCATTGGTGATGTCGACATACAGCAGCCCATAAGCCAACTCGGCGATTGAGCCGGGCTTCTTGTCCTCGCTGCTGCTCCGTTGGCCCGATGCCATCGTGGAATCCCGTGTCGTCCGTCTCGAATGGCCTCGGCCGTGGATGTCGGGGAAACGTCGGACGCGTGCATCCGAGCACGCATCGTCGCCGCCCTCGTTCCGCGTGCGAGACGCCGTCCCCTCATTCCGGAGAAGGCCACAAGCCCCCGGGAGGGTCAAGAGATTTTATAAAATTCTTCCACGTGACCGATTTTTTGTATATTCGTCGCGACCACCGACACAACGAAATCATGCCTGGAGGCCAAGGATGGAAGGCGCGCTTTCCAAGAATATGAAGCTTCTTTCACATGACGTGCTTAGGGGCTTCGGCGGTATTGGCGAGGGCATGAGCATGCAGATCGCCGCCGACGGGCGGCGGATCATGTGGCTGGCCCATGAGGGCGCGCCGATGAACTTCAGCGGGGTGGATGTGAGCGATCCCCGCCGCCCCGCGGTGGTGGTCCAGACCACCCTTCCGCACAACAACATGCGGTCCAATTCGCTGGAGGTCTGCGGCAACATTCTCGCCGTGGCCTACCAGACCGCGAAGCACGGCATGCAGCCGGCGGGCGTCGAACTGTTCGACGTCTCGATCCCGGAGGAGCCGCGCTCGATCTCGTTCTTCGACATGTCGGGCCCGTATTCGCGCGGCGCCCACTGCCTCTGGTTTGTCGATGGGGAATTCATCCACTGCGCCGGCAGCGCCGCGGACTTCAAACCGCTCCATCCGCGTGACGACCAGTTCTACGTGATCATCGACGTGCGCGATCCCGCCCGTCCGCGCGAGGCCGGCCGCTGGTGGTATCCGGGCACGCGCGAGGGCGACGAGGCGCCGCCGCCGCCGCGCCTCAACCCGGTTCCGCTCGACGTGATCCGCGGCGGCGACGCGTTCCGCCTGCACAATGCGAACGTCTATCCGGAGCGGCCCGACCGGGCCTATATCGGCTACATCGACGGCGGTGCCTTCATCCTCGACATCTCGGACAAATCCTCGCCGAAGGTCGTCAGTGCGTGGAACCCGCACCCGCCCTATCCGGGCTTCACCCACACGGTGATGCCGCTGTTCGATCGCGGGCTGATCGTCGTCACCGACGAGTGCATCCAGGACGACGCCAAGGACTGGCCGAAGCTGACCTGGATGCTCGACGCCAGGCTCGAGACCAATCTCGTCCCGATCAGCACCTTTCCGATCCCTTCGGTGGAGGAATACGGCCATAAGGGCGGGCGCTTCGGCTCCCACAATATCCACGAGAACCGCCCCGGGCCGTCGTTCCGGAGTGAAGACGTCATCTTCGGGTGCTTCTTCAACGCGGGCATCCGCGTCTACGACATCAAGGACCCGTACCGCCCCGAGACGATCGCCTATTTCGTGCCGCCGGGCCCGGAGAACTCCCGTGTCCCGACCGCGCAGATGAACGACATCTATGTCGATGAGCGCGGCGTCATCTATGCCGGCGAGCGCTGGACCGGCGGGCTGTATTGCCTGGAAGCGGATATCTGAGAGCGTGAGGAGCGTGGCTTGACTGGATCGCGGAGGGGCGAGCGCCTCGCTCTTGTCTATGGGGCGATCCGCGACCCGGCGGCAGCAGCGCGCCATGCGCTCGCGGACCTTTACCGATCCGGCCTGACCCTTGGCCCGAGCGCCGCGAGCATCGAACCCGCTCAGCCAGCCTTGCGATTGAACTCGCAAGGCTGGCTGAGCCTGCAGCCGCAGCGCGCCGGCGAGCTTGCGACGCATGCGGATCGCATCCGGATGTGCAAGGCCGGCCTTGCCGGATCCGTCCCGCTGTTCGCCGGCCCGCTTCAGATCTTTCTCGATAGCTACTTCGATTTCCTGGAGCGGAGCATCGAATCCCGGCGCGAGGCGCTGGAGGCGAAGCTCACGACCGCAGGGCTGCCGGCGAGAGGCGGCATTCTCGATTATCGCGACTGGACGTACTCGGCTTTCCTGCCGCTTCCGAACGCCTACGTTCTCCTGGAGAGCGAGAAGACGGACGGCTCACAGTCCTTTGCTCGCGTCGACTGCGCGTTCTGGACCGGGAAAACCCTGCTGGCGGTCTTGTTCGAAACCCGCAGCATGCCGCTCCCGAGCGAGCAGCGGGCAATCGAGCAACTCGCGGCGATGGCACCGCTGGTCGAAATCCTCCACGTCCCCGCGGCGGCGCTGGACGATCCGAACGTGCTCGATGCACGGCTGGGACAGCAGCTATCCGCCTTCACGGATCAAGCCGCATTGCCGTATGGCGTCTTTCGCCTGCAGGAAGCCCGCATTTAAGGCGCGGGACTGGCCAAGATCCCCGGAGCTTTCGCTTTCGCGCCAGGGCGCCGCGCAAGTTGCGCTGCATGGCCGATCCTCCAGATGCGACCGCCGCGGGCAAGTGCTACTTTTTTATGACAGTCGCGGTCGCTATCGGTTCTCCTTGCAGTCATGGGGGCAAGCCCCGATTCCGGCTGAGCCCACAAAGTCGAGGTCAGGCAGTGCAAGGCAATGAGACTCGGGATCAAAGCGTGGCGGCCGCCACTGCTGGCGTGGACCGTGAAACCGAGCTGAAGCTCCTGACCGATCCTGCCACTCTGAAACAGCTGATGGCGAACCCTGTGATAGTGCGCAACGCGCGCTCGAAGCTCGTGGTTCGACGCCTTGAAGCCACCTACTACGACACCAGCGATTGTACGCTTGCCCGCCGCGGCGCATCGCTCCGGGTCCGCCGCTCGGGGAAGCGATTCATCCAGACGATGAAGCTGCCGGGTGAGCACAACCCCATGCAGCGCCGAGAAATAGAAGCGCCCGTGGCTGATATTCTCCCTCAACTCGGGAAGCTTCCATTGGGTGAGCTCGATCTTGGGGCTGAGAAACTGCAAAGCGTGTCGCCGGTCTTCTCCACCAAGATCCGTCGGCACCAACAGATGATCGGAATAGGTGACGCAGCGATCGAAGTCGCCTTTGACCAGGGAACCTTGATCGCCGGGGAGCTGGCCGATCCGGTCTGTGAACTTGAGCTGGAGCTCAAATCAGGAGACGCCGGGGCTCTTTATGAACTTGGGCTGTCTCTCCTGGAGCGCGCCCCGCTTCGTGTCGGATCGGAAAGCAAGGCCGAGCGCGGATACGGGCTGGCATCGGGAACGCGGCCAACGGCAAAGAAGGCCTCCGACAGCGGCATCGCCAGCGACGACATCGTGGACGAGGCCATCGCGAAGATCTTGACGGCTTGCCTGCAGCACCTGATGGCCAATCTGGCAGCCGCGGAAAAAGGCGATGGTCCGGACGGCATACATCAACTGCGCGTCGCGCTGCGGCGCCTCAGGTCAGCCGTCTCCGCCTTCAAGAGGGAGGTTCCGGCGTCTGCACTGGAGATGCTTGGCGCCGACGCCAAGAATCTCGCTGCGACGCTTGGGCCAGCTCGCAATTGGGATGTGTTCGCGACCAGCACGATTCCCGATATCGAAGCCGCCGGCCTCGAGAGCATCGATTTTACCGCGCTCAAGTCGGCGCTCGAACCTTCGCGCGCCAGCAGTTATGAGGCCGCCCGATCGCAGCTCGCCAATGTCGAGAGCACGCGATTTGTGCTTTCCCTTGGTCGGGCGATTGCGCGCCGCGCCTGGCGCAACGACGTAGATGTCGCTTCGCTGGCGGCCCTCACCCAGCCGTCACGAGACTTCGCCGATCGAGCTCTTACCCGCTTGCACAAGAAAGCCCTCAAGCAGGGACGCCATCTCCAGCACCTCGAGCCGGAGGCTCGGCACGAGCTGCGGATTACGTTGAAGAAGCTGCGTTACGATGCCGAGTTCTTCCGTCCGCTCTACTCCAACAAGAACGCTGACGACTTCCTCCGGCAATTGAGCAAGATGCAGGAGCTTCTCGGGGTCGACAATGATGTCAGCACCACTCAATCCCTGCTCAGGGAAATCGAAGGCAGGTCGTCGGAAATAGCTGTCCACAGAGCCATTGGTGCCATTACCGGTTGGCAGCGGCGCGATAGGGCGGAAGCGGCAAAACGTCTGAAGGGCACCTGGCGCAAGTTCCTCGGCGTGACGCCCTTCTGGCAGTGAAAGATCAAAGGCCGCGGCCCCTGGAATCCATCAGTTCGCAGGGACCGCAGGCTGCCGGCTCGAACGTCACGGTCCAAGCGTCAGAAGTGTGATGGCGGTCACAGCGTCGGTCCTGTGAATGAAGCAATCTTCACGGGTCAGGACACGCAACACGGGTCTCGGCAGGCGGCGCTCTCCGGTCAGCCGACCCCCGGAGGGCGCCGCCATTTCATAGCGGCGCAGATCGCATTCGAGGTCGGTAGCCAAGACCACATTGCGCGCGCTCAGCTGAAGCCGTAGAGGGCCGCCGGGTTGTCGGCGAGTACCTTCTTCACGGTGGCTTCGTCCGCCCATGTCGCCAGCAGCGAAAGCAGCGCCCCGTCGTCGAGCGGACGATATTCGATCACAGGGGTCTCATTGAGCCGCGCATTGGCGTGCTTGCCGGTATGCGGCCAGTCGGACCCCCACACGATGCGGTCGGGATTGGCGACGATCAGCGCCTTGGCAATCGGCGCGGCGTCCGGAAAGGACGGCTCGTCGGACGATACGCGATAGGCGCCGGACACCTTCACCCACGCACCATTCCCGACCAGCGACAGCAGGGCATTGAAGCCGGGCTGATCCGGCCCGAGCGGCCCTTTCGCCAGGCCCATGTGATCGATGACCAGCGGCAGCGCCATGGCGCGCAGCATGGGTGCGAGGTCGGCGATGGCGGCGAGCGACGCGAAGAGCTGGACATGCCAGCCGAGCGGCCCGACACGGTCGATCGTGGGCGCCAGCATCCGCTCGATCTCGGCCGCCGAGCTCACCCCGAACGTCTCCGCATTGACGCGCACGCCGCGCACGCCGGCTGCGTTCAGCGTCGCGAGTTCGGCGTCCGTGGTCGCATCATCGATGACGGCGACCCCGCGGGCCCGCGGTCCGGCAGCCTTCAGCGTGTCGAGCAGGCAGGAATTGTCGGTGCCGTAGGCGCTGGCCTGGACCAGCACCAGGCGCTGCAGGCCGACGACGGCTGTCATGCGGTCATAGTCGGCAAGGCTCGCCTCCCGCGGCGTGTAGCTGCGGGTGGGCGAGGGCGGATAGCGGTCGAGTGGGCCGAACACATGCATGTGGCAGTCGCAGGCGCCTGCCGGAACCTTGAACGTCGGAGCACTGTGCCTGCCGTCCATGCGTCTTCCTCCCAATATTTCTTGTTTCCGCGGCAGCTGTGCAGCCACGTTGCTCACAGCTTCGGTTTGATCTTCCTCACATTGCGCAGCACGCGCTCGATGTGCCGCCGCATCAGGTCGGCGGCCTCGACATTGCGGTTCTCGATCAGCAAATCGAGGATGCGGATGTGGTCGCGGACCTGGCCGTAATAGCGCTTGCGGTCTTCCATCGCCTGATAGGTGAACAGGCGGCGCATCCGGTTGATGCGGCGCAACACATCGAGAAAGAACGGGTTCTGCGAGGCCTCCGCGAGCGTCTCGTGAAAGCGCACGCCGCGCTCATAGAGCGCATCCGGGGAGATGGTCTCGATCTCGCCGGCAATCAGCTGGCGTTCGCGCTCGCGTTCCTTCTCGGCGAGGGCGCGGGGCAGATAGAAGGTCGGTTCGAGCAATGTCGCCGGCTCCAGCGCCAGGCGCACGCGATAGCTCTGTTCCAGGGCGAGCGGCGTCGTCAGTACGGGCGAAAAGCTCCAGCCATAGCCCGGGCGGCGCTCCACCCAGCCTTCCTGGGCCGCCCGGTCGAGCAGTTCGCTGACCTCGCCGCGGCTCAGATTGTAGCGCTGGCGCAGCGCCCGTTCGGAGACCTGGTCTTCCAGGTCACCGCGCAGCCGGTCCTTCGCCATCTGGAAATAGATGCCGCTGAGGCTGGCGGTTTCCGACAGGCCGACATCGGATGCTTGCGGCACCGCCGCCGCCGCGACGTAAAAGCCGCGGTTCGCCACGTGCGAGAGGATCTGCTTCTCCGTCAGCACCCGCAATGCCTGCGTGACCGGCGAGCGCGAGACATTGAAGCGATCGGCAAGCTCCTGCGCCGGCAGGTGGGCACCGTACTGCAGGCTGCTCTCGCGGATGTGCGCGAGGATCCGCGCCGCAAGCTCGTCCGTGATGTCCCGTCTCGGTCGGTCGATGGTCTTCTGCATCTTCGTCACGTCCGTCGAGAAACCCTGTTCCGCTTGCCTTTCGCGAAGGAAGCGCGCTGCCCCCTCATTGCCTCTCACTTCGCACGTCGTTTGGCAAACCGTTTGGTAACCCTCTTGCGCTCTCGGCCGAGATGCCATTTTATGCAGCAAAAGTGCAAAAGTGGAAAGGGCAGGATATGACGACACAAGGTGAAAT
Source organism: Starkeya sp. ORNL1 (assembly GCF_012971745.1). NCBI lineage: Bacteria > Pseudomonadati > Pseudomonadota > Alphaproteobacteria > Hyphomicrobiales > Xanthobacteraceae > Starkeya > Starkeya sp. ORNL1. The sequence goes on along the minus strand of NZ_CP048834.1, from coordinate 2,862,595 downwards.
CGTGATCGAGCCGATGATGCGCGAACTGAGCGAATACATCGCCGGCGCGCTGGCACGCCCCCTCCCGCCGGAGGTGGTGGAGAAGGCCGAGCACCACATTCTCGATACGCTCGCGGCGATCGCGGTCGGCACCCGGCTCAAGCCGGGCAAGGTCGGTCTGGAGGTCATGCGTTCGGAAGGCGGACGGCCGGACTGCACCGTGGGCTTCACCGATGCCCGCGCGCCAGTGGTCCATGCCTCGTTCGCCGTCGGCATGATCGCCGGCGCCGGCGAGACCGATGATTCGCACTATCTGGCGCGGATGCATCCGGGCTGCGCCATCGTGCCTCCGATCCTGGCCACCGCCGAACTGCTCGACCGCAGCGGCGAGGATTTCCTGCGGGCGGTCGTGCTCGGCTATGATATCGGCTGCCGGCTAACCATGGCGCTCGACGAGGCACTGCTCGATAACGCGTTCCACAGCCCGCACAGCATTGGCGGCCTGTTCGGCGGTACTGCCGGCTGCGCGGCGCTGCGCAGTTTCGATGCCCAGCATGTCCGCTATGCGCTGTCCTATGCGGTGCAGCAGACCGCGGGCGTCACCTGCTGGATGCGCGATCCCGAACATTGCGAGAAGGCGTTCGTGTTCGGCGGCAACCCGGCGCGCAATGCCGCCAATGCCGCGCTGCTGGTCGCCTGCGGCTTCACTGGCGGCAGCGATCCGTTCCATGGCCAGCACAATTTCTTCGACTGCATGTCGCCGAACCCGGATCGTGCCGAGATGGTACGCGGGCTCGGCCGCGACTACGAGATCATGCGGGCGATGATCAAGAAATGGACCGTCGGCTCGCCGATCCAGCCGGCGCTGGATTCGTCCCAGGCGCTGCTGAAGGAGTACCGCTTCGCCCCTGACGACATCGTCGCCATCGACGCGATCCTCCCCGACAAGGAGACCAAGATCATCAGCAACCGGCACATGCCGGAGATCTGTCTCCAGCACCTCGTCGCGCTGATGCTGGTGGATGGCGACGTCACGCTCGAATCCTCGCACGACTATGAGCGCATGAAGGATCCGCGCGTGCTCGCCGTCCGCGAGAAGATAACCCTCGTTCCCAATGCCGAGATGACCCGCACGCCGCCGCCGCGGCAGGCGCGGATCGAGATCCGGCTGAAGGACGGGCGGACGATCGCCCATCACACCCCGGCGACCCGCGGCACGCCGGACAATCCGATGGCGCGCGAGGAGGTGGAGACCAAGGCGATCCGCCTGATGACGCCGATCGTCGGCGAGGCCGTCACCGCGAAGGTGATCGACGCCATGCGCAATCTGCCGTCCATCCGCGTGCGGGATCTCACCGCGATCATGTCGGGATCCGACGCGCTGGTGAAGGCGGCCTGAGCCGCACCGGCCACCACCAGACGCCGGGAGGCTGACATGACCGATGTTTCCCGCGGCTTGACCGCGGCCGTGGCCGACTTCGCCGTCGGCACGACATTCGGGGACATTCCTGCCGAGGTGAACCACCTCGGCAGGAAGTCGATCCTCGATGCGCTCGGGCCGGCGATCGTCGGCGCGATCACGCCGACCTGCGAGGTGCTGCAAGGCTACCTCGCCGGCCTCGGCCTCCCGGCGCAGGGCGCGACGGTGATCGGAACGGCGCAGCGGCTTCCAGCCCGCTTCGCCGCTCTGGCCAACGGCACGGCGACCCATGCCGACGATTATGACGACACGATGCAGGCGGCCACCGGCAAGTTCCAGGGCATCCACCCGACCGCGCCGGTGCTCTCGGCCTTGCTGGCCAAGGCGGAGACTTCCGGCCGCATGCGCAGCGGCCGGGAGCTGCTGCATGCCTACCAGGTCGGCGTCGAGGTGGCGTGCAAGCTGTTCGACGCCACCGCTCCGGAACACATATTGAACGGCTTCCACTCCACCGGGACATGCGGCCTGCTCGGTGCCGCGGTCGCCGTTTCGGTGTTCGAAGGCGCTCCCGCGGCCACGATCGGTACCGCGCTCGGCATCGCGGCAAGCTCCGCCGCCGGCTTGCAGGAAAACTTCGGCACCATGACGAAGCCGTACCATGCGGGCCGCTCTGCCGAGGGCGGGATCGTCGCCTACGATCTCACGGCGGCCGGCTTCACCGCGTCGCCGATCATACTGGAAGCGAAGCGCGGCTTCTTCCAGGCCTATGGCGGGGGCTGGCAGCCGGAGCGGATCGTCGGCCGTCTTGGCGCTCCCTGGTCGTTCGTCGATCGCGGCATCTGGCTGAAGCCGTGGCCGACCGGGAGCCTCGGCCACCCGGCCATGACCGTTTTCCTCGATCTCGCCACCCGGTACGACATCGATCCCGCCAAGGTGCGCAGGATCATGGTGCGGACCAGCGAGAACATCCATCGCACGCTGCTGCATCATCGGCCGAAGACCGAGCTTGAGGGCAAGTTCAGCCTGGAGTTCTGCATCGCTGCGCTGCTGCAGGACCGGCGGCTGGGCCTGCGTGACTTCACCGATGAATATGTGGAAAGCGCCCCGATCCAGCGGCTCATCGAGCTGATCGACTACCAGACCTTCAGCGAGGCGGAGGCCCGTGCGGCGGGCTATTCGATCGTGACCACTTTCGGCGAGCTCGAACTCGACGACGGCACCGTAGTTTCGGACCGCCGCGACTATGGCAAGGGCAGCCAGTCCAACCCGATGAGCGACGATGAAGTCGTCGCGAAGTTCCTGGATTGCTGCGCCTATGCCGACTGGCCAACCGACAAGGCGCAGCGGATCGTGGACATCGTCTGGCGCCTGGACGATCTGCCGGACACCGCGGACCTCACCGCCTGCCTCGGTCGCTGAGAGCCGGAGGCGGAATCCCAAACCGGACCGTCATCCCGCTTATCCCGGTTCAAGCAGTCGGTTGGGCGGTCGGTGGCGCGAGGCGAAATACGCTTAGCCGCGCCGCGATTGCTCACGAAACTGTCGCGGCGTCACGCCTGAGATACGTCGGAAAGCGCGGCTGAAATGCGCAGGGTCGGCATAGCCTGAGGAAAAGGCGACGTCGATGATCCTGCAATCGGTGTCGCGCAGCAGCCGGCTCGCATTCTCGTACCTGACGGTGTCGAGTATGTCCGAATAGGACAGTCCGACATGGGCGAGCTTGCGTTGAAGCGTCCGCGTGCTGACGCCCGCGATCTCGGCGACGTCGGCAAGAGCCGTTGTTCCCTCATCCAGATAGGCCGGCAACATGAGCTTGAGCAGATCGACGATGTCGTAGGCGGAAGGACCGTCCTCATTGTCGCGCGGCGGCGCAAAAGAGGTGGTCGAACGGTTGGGGAGGCTAAGGAGCGCGATCGGCAGGCTGATCCAGGCGGCATGCTGGCCCGACAGAAACCGCACATTCGGCCAGCAGGACCGCGTGGCCGGGCTCGGCGCATAAGACGATTCGAAGGCGATCGCCGTGGGCATCCAGTCGGGCCCTGCGAATTGCCGGATAATGTAGATCGAGAAAATATTCTGGATCCATTGCGCGTATTTCAGATGCAGCAGTCCGCCCGTGCCGGCGAGCCGGCTGCAGACCCGCACATGATCGGCGGCGTGTTCGATCCACATGCTCAGAATCGTGTCTTCCCGCGACGCCCAATAGCAGGCGTGCCGGAGCGCGACGAGCAGCGTGGGTGAATGCGCGATCAGGGCCCGTGTCTTTTCCCTCATATGGGAGAAATGCAGCCGCTGGGCAGCGAGAAAGCCGAAATCCGCGATGCCCTGGGCTCTTTGCGCGGTTTCGACGAAGCGCAGCGCCGGCAGGAGCGGCAAATAGAGGTCGCTCTTTTCGGCCAGGGACGATGGCAGCCGGGATCGCTCCAGGAGCGTCTCCGTGGGGGCGCCGATATCGTCGAGGATGCTGACGAAGGGCAGCAGGAACTGGCCGCGCGTCAAAGGGATATCAGCCATCGGACCTCGCCGCGATCACCGCGTTGACGCTTTTCACAGAGCCGAATCTCGGAGGATTCGCGACCGGCGGGGGGAAACAGCTGCGCGTGATTGGCGCGAAATGGCAAGACGGGCAGGCGGGCCGTGCGCGAAATGCTCACAAAGACATTCGCCGGCCGATCGGGCTGCGATCGCGTACGGCAGCGAACCGGAACGCTCGCGCATGCCGGTGGGACCGGCAGGGCAGGGACGTTGAAAGCCGGCTACCGGGCGCTCCATGTCGATTATCGCAGGGCGGGTTCTCGTACGACGTGACCCGGCACGGGCCCGCCGTCGCGGCTCATATCGGTTCTGACCGGGGCCTTCATGAGTTTGGCCATGTTGAAAGGACTGGGAATGTCGAGGACCGGGACCACGCTGCGGGCCGCCCATGTTTCCCTGCTTGCGCTGCTCGCATTCTGCGGGCAGGCCGTGGCGCAGGCGGGCGAAGCCCAGCCCAATGTCACCGACCCGCATTTCAAGATCGCTCCGGGCTATCTGAAGCGGTCCGACCTGCCGAACAGTCTGGTCCTGCTCGGCCCGCCGCCCGAGGCGAATTCCGCCGCGCTGGCCCGGGACGAGGAAGCACGCAGGGCGACGATCCCATTACGAAACACCGAGCGCTGGAAGCTCGCCCGTACCGACGCCGATCTCGCCTTTCCGCAGGCCGCCGACAATTTCTCCTGCGCGATGGGTGTCCGGATCGACAGCGAGCAGACCCCGCGCCTCTACGCGATGATGCAGAAGATGCTGTCGGATTTCGGCCTCTCCACCTATGGCGTGAAGAACAGGTACAACCGGGTCCGCCCTTTCGTGGTTCACAACGAAGCGACCTGTCGGGCGGATCAGGAGGCGATCCTGCGCGAGGACGGCTCCTACCCGTCCGGGCACACGGCTGCGGGCTGGGGCTGGGCTCTCGTCTTCGCGCAGATCAATCCCGAGCGCGCGGATGCCCTGCTGAAGCGCGGCCTCGAATTCGGGCAGAGCCGCGTCATTTGCGACGCGCATTGGCAGAGCGACGTCGATGCCGGGCGGATCATGGGCGCGGCGACGGTCGCACGGCTGCAAACCGAACCGACTTTCCTCGCCGACCTCCAGGCCGCCAAAGCGGAAGTCGAAGACGCGAAGGCGAAGTCGGTGCCCTCGGTCGCCGAATGCGCCGCGGAGGCTGCTGCACTGTCCGCACGGTAACGGGCCCGGCACCGGGCATTCCTTGCTAGGCGGATCACAGCTGACGATCAGCCGAAGCACGGGCGCGGACCCATTCGATCTTGCCCCGATGAGCAAATGAATCAAAGACGCCAATGAGGTGCCGTTCAATGCGAATAATTTTGGTCTACAGCCTGAGTTTCCTGGTTCTCGCGCCTTGCGCGGCGTCCTCACAGCCGGCTCCTGTCAACGTCGACAACTTCAAGCGAGCCGAGACCGATTTCTATATGAGCAAAACGGTCGACGCAGGTGGCCTCGGCAAGTTCGTCCATAACCGGACGCCGACGCCGATCGACAAGCAGCCTGTGGTCCGGATGAACCGGGATACGCTCTATTCGCAGGCGCTCTTCGACCTCGACGCCGGCCCGGTGACCATAACCCTTCCCGATGCCGGCAAGCGCTTCATCTCGATGCAGATCATCAACGAAGACCATTACACCCCGATGGTGGTCTACAAGCCGGGCCGTACGACGCTCACCAGGGATAAGGTCGGCACTCGCTATGTGTTCGTTGCGGTCCGTATCCTTGTCGATCCCAACGACACCAGGGACCTCGCGCAGGTTCACGCTTTGCAAGATGCGCTGAAGGTGCAGCAGAAGTCGGTCGGCAAGTTCGAGGCCCCGAACTGGGACCTGGCTCAACAGAAGAAGATCCGTGACGCGCTCGAAGCGCTGTCCGCCGCATCGGGCAGCTTCACCAACGCTTTCGGTCCGAAGGGAAAGGTCGATCCGGTCATGCACCTGATCGGAACGGCAGCCGGCTGGGGCGGCAACCCCGACAAGGATGCCTCCTACCCGTCGGTGACCCCGGCCAAAAACGACGGCAAGACGGTCTACAAGCTCAGGGTCAAGGATGTCCCCGTCGACGCTTTCTGGTCCATCAGCGTTTACAACGACAAGGGCTTCTTCGAGAAGAACGACTACGACGCCTATTCGGTCAACAGCATTACCGGCAAGAAGAGCGCTGATGGTGCGATCGACATCCAGTTCGGCGGTTGCGACGGCAAGATCGCGAATTGCCTGCCGATTACGCAAGGGTGGAATTACACATTTCGGCTCTACCGTCCCCGAGCCGCGATCCTGAACGGCACCTGGAAGATGCCGGAAGCGCAGCCTGCATCGTAGAAGGTATCAGCCTCGTCCGTTTGGTCCGGCAAGCAGCGGTGACTCTCCACTCAAGGCGCCTGGTCAGACCTTCAGATCGCGACGGCGAGCAATTGTCGGTCTCCGGTGACACCCGCCTTGCGGCCGGGATCTCGATTCCGGACAGTGCATCAGAGGCCGAGATGGCCGGGACAAGCCCGGCCATGACGGTAAAAACGAGCCATTTCCGCTGCAGTCGCCTCACTCCGGCTTGATGCCGGCTTCCTTGATGATCTTGGTCCAGGAGGCGGTCTCGCGCGCGATCAGCTCGGCGAAGGCCTGCGGCGTGCCGCCGACGGGCTCAAGCCCGAGAAGCGCGAGGCCGTCCTTGACCTTCTGCTCCTGCAGCACCGCGACGGTTTCGTCATGGAGCTTGGTCAGGATCGGCTGCGGCGTCCCCGTAGGCGCGAGGAAGCCGTACCACGTGGTCACCTCGAACCCTTTCAGGCCGCTCTCATCCAGCGTCGGGACGTCCGGAAGCTGCGGCAGCCGCTCGAGCCCGGTCGTCGCCAGCGCCCTGAGCTTGCCGGCCTGGATCTGCGGGAGCGTGGCGGCGACGCTGCCGAACAGCACCTGGGCCTCGTTGCCGAGCACCGCCGTCGCCGCCGGGCCGCCACCCTTATAGGCGAGATGGGTGAGGTTCACCCCGGCAGTAGCCTTGAACAACTCGCCCGCGAGATGCAGCGGGCTGCCGGTTCCGCCGGAGGCGAAGTTGAGCTTGCCGGGATTGGCCTTGGCGTAGGCGATGAGTTCCGCCACCGATTTTACCGGAACGTCCGGGTGAACCACCAGTATATACTGCCCGTCGGCCAGCTCGGTGATCGGGACAAAGTCCTTCTGGACGTTGAAGGACAGGTTCGGATAGAGCCCCGGATTGACCGTCAGCGCGGTGCTGAAGCCCATGAGCAGCGTGTAGCCATTCGGCGCCGCCTTGGCGACGAGATCGGACGCGATGTTGCCGCCGGCGCCCGGGCGGTTGTCGATCAGGATCTGCTGCCCGAGGCGCTTGCCGAGGGCATCGCCGACGACCCGGGCAATGCCGTCGGTGCCGCCTCCGGGCGGGAACGGCAGCACCAGGCGGATCGGCTTGTCGGGATAGTTGGTCTGCGCCGCCGCGGGCAATGCCAGCGCGACGAGCAGGGCAATGGCGAGTGATTTCAGCTTGAGCATATGTTCCTCCCTTGTTTCTTTGCTGTTGGTTCAGGCGTCCATGGTCACGCGTCGCTCGCGATCGCTTCCTCCTTCTTGTGGCGGATCATCGGGATCAGCATCGAGCCCAGCAGCGCCGCCGAGATCAGGAGAACCGTCAGGCTCAGCGGCCGGGTCAGGAAGATCGTCGGATCGCCCTTGGAGAGCACCATCGAGCGGCGCAGATTCTCTTCCATCATCGGCCCGAGGATGAAGCCGAGCAGCAGCGGGGCCGGTTCGAAATCGAGCTTCACCAGGATGAGCCCGACCAGCCCGAAGACGGCGAGCAACAGGATCGAGACCGAGCTGTTGTTCAGCGTGTAGACGCCGATGCAGGAGAGGATGACGATGGCCGGATAGAGCAGCCGGTAGGGCACGGCGAGCATCTTCACCCAGATGCCGAGCAAGGGCAGGTTGAGGATCACCAGCATCAGATTGCCGATCCACATCGAGGCGACGAGGCCCCAGAACAGATCGGGGTGCGAGGTCATCACTTGTGGACCGGGAGAGATGCCGAACATGGTCAGCGCGCCGAGCATCAGCGCCATGGTGCCGTTGTGCGGGATGCCGAGCGTCAGCGTCGGGATGAAGGCGGTCTGGGCCGCGGCATTGTTGGCCGATTCCGGCCCTGCCACGCCTTCGATCGCGCCTTTCCCGAAGCGTTCGGGATGACGCGAGACCTTTTTCTCGAGCGCATAGGACAGGAACGAGCTGATGGTCGTTCCGGTGCCCGGCAGGATGCCGAGGACCGAGCCGAGCAGGGTGCCCCGCGCGATCGGTGCCGCGCTCGCCTTGAGGTCCGCCCGGCTCGGCATCAGGTTGCTGATCTTCGCGGAGAAGATCTCGCGCGTCTCCGGCCGCTGGATATTGGCGATGATGTCGGCGAGGCCGAACACCCCCATGGCGATGACCACGAAGTCCAGACCGTCGCTGAGTTCCGCTATGCCGAAGGTGAAGCGGTAGGTGCCGGAGGTGACGTCGGTGCCGGACAGACCGAGCAGCAGGCCGAGCACGATCATGCTGATCGATTTCAGGATCGAGCCGTGCGCCAGGACCGCCGCCGTCAGCAGGCCCAGCACCATGATCGAGAAATATTCCGGCGAGCCGAAGGTGAGCGCCCAGGCGCCGAGTGCGGGCGCGAAAGCCGCGACGACGAGGTTCGACGCCGTGCCGGCGATGAACGAGCCGATGGCGGCGATCGCCAGTGCCGGCCCGGCGCGGCCCTGGCGGGCCATCTGGTAGCCGTCGAGGCACGTCACCACGGAGGAGGACTCGCCGGGAAGATTGACGAGGATCGCCGTGGTCGAGCCGCCATACTGCGCGCCGTAATAGATGCCGGCGAGCATGATGAGCGAGGATGAGGGGTCGAGATTATAGGTGATCGGCAGCAGCACGCTGATCGTGACCAGAGGTCCGACGCCGGGCAGCACGCCGATGAAGGTGCCGAGCAGCACGCCGACGAAGCAATAGAGCAGCCGTTCGGGCGAGAGCGCGACTTCGAAGCCGAGGGCGAGGTTTGAAAAGATGTCCATCACTCGCTCCACGGCCAGAGGGAGAACGGCACGCCGAGCGCATAGGCGAACAGCACCACCACGCCGACCGTCAGTCCGACCGACAGCAGCAGCGATTCCTTTAAGCGGAACGGGGTGTGGGCGGCGCAGGCGACCATCACCAGGATGAAGGACGACAGCACCAGGCCGAGCGGCTCCAGCGTCTGCGAGAACAGGACGACGCCGCCGAGCACGACGATGATCGGGCGTAGCGCTCCGGCGCCCTCCAGCAACTCGCCGGTACGCGCCGCCTTGAGCGCGATGGCGAGGCCGAGGCCCATCAGCACGAAGGACAGGGTGGTGGGCAGGAAGCCCGGCCCCATCTGGCGCGGCGTGCCGAAGCTGTAGTCGCGCGCGATGAAGGCGGCGGCCGCGCCGATGGCGATCAGCAGGCACCCGCCGAGAAAGTCTTTGTTCCTGAGAATGCTGGTTGTCATTGTGGCGTTGTCCAGCGTTGAGGATTTGGCCGGCGCTCAGGCGTGAGACACTGCCAAACCGGATTGTCAGATACTCCGCATGTCAGTTCCGAGTGACCCACTCAGTTTCGTTTGCCCGCGAGGGCCGTCAGCTTGGCGTGCAATGCCGCGGGCAGTTCGATGCCGTCGCGGCTGCGTTGATGGAAGGCGCGATACTCGGTCTCGCCCGGCACCAGCACCGGCCGGGCCGGATCGGCCGGCGGCGTGGCGTGCAGTATCGCGGTGAAGTCCTCGACCAGCGGGCCGAGCCAATCCGGCCGTCCCAACCGGTTGGTGTCGAACAGGATGAAGATGTGGCCGAGATTCTGCGGCGCCTCGGGTGCGTCCGCCCATGAACTCACATGGTTCAGATAGGCCGCACCCGACATCAATCCCGCGAACAGATCGACCATCAAGGCGAGGCCATAGCCCTTGTAGCCGCCGATCGGTTGCAGGAAGCCATGGAGCGCGGCAGTCGGATCAGTGGTCGGGCGCCCATCGCGGTCGGTGGCCCAGCTTGGCGGAATGGCTTCGCCCTTGTCCGCCGCGAGACGGACCTTGGCCCGGGCGACCACGCTCATGGCCATGTCGAGGATCACGGGATCGCCGCCCGGATTGGGAACGCCGAGCCCCAGGGGGTTATTGCCGAGCTTCGCCTCCTTGCCGCCAGAGGGGGCAATCGTCGTCGTTGCATTGGTGGCGATGATGGTGGCGAAGCCTGCCGCGGCGGCGATGTGCGCGTAGGAGATGATCGGGCCGAAATGATTGCTGCCACGCACGAAGGCCGCGGCCAACCCGGTCTCGCGCGCCAGCTCCATGGTGGCGCGCAGCGCGCGCCGGCCGATCAGCGGCCCGATGCCGTTGTCGCCGTCGACGCGCAGCAGCGAGGGTGCGCTGCGTTCGACCGCGACGCTCGGGAGCGCCTTGATGCCGCCGATGCGCAGCCGCTCGCTATAGACCGGGATGCGGTCGACGCCGTGGGTCGAGACGCCGAACAGATCGGCCAGCACCAGTATCTCCGCCGCGTCGATCGCATCCGGCTCCGGCATGCCTTGCGCTGCGAGGGCGCGTACGGCGAGGGCTGCCAGTTCGTCCCTTGAAAGCCGGACCGGGGCGACAGCAGCGGGTGCCTGGTTTTGCGCGACATCCATCGTCAATGCCCAATCCTGTCTATGACAGCGTCGGTGAACGCCCGCGTGCCCAGGTTCCCACCGAGATCACGCGTGCGCCCGGCGGGCGTGGCGACGACCTCGTCGAGCGCGGCCTCTATGGCGGCGGCGGCCTTGACCGGCGCATTCTCCTGCCGGCGCGCGCCGATCCAGGCCAGCAGCATCGCGGCCGAGCCGATCAGCGAGGAAGGATTGGCGATATCGCGGCCGGCAATATCCGGCGCCGAGCCGTGCTGCGCCTGCGCCACCGCATGGTCTTTGCCGGCATTGAGCGAGGCGGCGAGCCCGAGGCTGCCGGAAAGCTCGGACGCCTGGTCCGACAGGATGTCGCCGAACATGTTGGTGGTAACGATGACGTCGAAGCGGCTGGCATCGCGCACCAGCAGCGCCGCCATGGCGTCGACGATCTTCTCCTCATATTCGATGTCGGGATTTCGCGCGGCGACGGCGCGTGCGCACTCCAGGAACAACCCGTCGGATACCCGCAGCACATTGGCCTTGTGCACGCAGGTGATCTTGCGCCGTTGCTGGGCGCGGGCCAGCGCGAAGGCCGATTCCACGATCCGCGTCGAGCCCTCGCGCGTGATCTTGCGGATCGACAAAGCGAGGTCCGGCGTCGGCATGAATTCGCCCGGCCCGACGAACATCGAACGGTCGGAATAGAAGCCCTCGGTGTTCTCGCGGACGATCACCAGATCGAGCGGCTTGCCGCAGGGCGCCGCGAACCCCGGACGCGTGCGGGCCGGTCGGATATTGGCATAGAGGTCGAGCCCCATGCGCAGCGCGCCGGACGGGTTGAGCCCGCCCTCCGCGACGGGCGGATAATCATTGTGCTGGATCGGCCCGAGGATGGTGCCGTCGACCGATTTCGCCGCCGCCAGGGTCTCAGACGGAAAGGTGGTGCCGCTCGCTTTCAGCGCGGTGAAACCGATCGGCAGCGACTGGACCGACAGATCAAGACCGAACACCGAATCCGCACGCCGCATGACCCGCATCGTGGCTTCGACGATTTCCGGACCGATGCCGTCGCCTTCGAGCACCAGAAGTTTCACGCACGCCTCCCTTGTAGTCTTGTTTGCAGATTAGAAACACAAAATGCAATTGTCACGCAAGTCACATTTTCAGCGCCAGCGGCGCCGCTGCCGACAGCGCGGACTGGGCATTGTTGGGGAGGGTGGGGAGGGCAGCGTGGCGCCGGCGGGGCGGGTCAACAACGACGGAATTCCGCCGGTGCCCGCTATTTCCTCAAAGTCTGACTCGTAATTGCCGGAGAGCGGCTGAACTCCCTCTCCCCGCCGGGGAGAGGGTTGGGGTGAGGGGTCTTCGCAGTGTCCCAAGGGTGCACCCCCTCACCGACCCGCTGCGCGGGCCACCTCTCCCCGACCGGGAGAGGGAATTACGAGCCAGAACACTCTGGTCGGCTTTCAGCCTTCCCGGTTCACGCCTAAGCTTCCCGCCATGGCCACGACATTTCTCACCATCGGACCCGAGGCGGCGACGACGGTCCTGCTGGCGCACGGCGCTGGCGCGCCGATGGATTCGGCGGCGATGTCCGCCAGCGCGCAGGCCCTGGCGGAGGCGGGCCTGCGCGTTGTCCGCTTCGAGTTCGACTATATGGCCGCTCGCCGGACCTCGGACACACGAAGGCCTCCGCCGCGCGCGGAGACGCTCGTGCCGGAGTATCTCGCGGCGATCGACGCCCTGGGTTCGCGAGCGCCGCTCATCATCGGTGGCAAGTCGATGGGCGGGCGCGTCGCCAGCATGATCGCCGATGAGCTTTACGCCTCCGGCCGCATCGCCGGCCTGTTGTGCCTCGGCTATCCGTTCCATCCCATCGGCAAACCAGGTCAATTGCGCACCGCGCATCTCCAGGGGATGAAGACGCCAACGCTCATCGTGCAGGGCACCCGGGACCTGTTCGGAACGCGGGAGGAGGTCGCGACCTACGTCCTCTCGAAGAGCATCGAGATCCTCTGGATCGAGGATGGCGATCATGATCTCAGGTCGCGAAAGAGCGTGACCGGCCTGTCGCCGGCCGAGAACCTGCGCATCGTCGGCGCACAGGTCGCGTCCTGGTGCGCGCGGATCGCGCGCTAGAGCATTTCCCTATCCGATGGAATCATCTGATCGAAGAGGAATTGCTCCGGCTTATTGAATCTAGAGCTCTTATCGTTCGGATGTTTCCATCCGAACGATAAGAGCTCTAGTGCATGTTGCCTGGCTGAAGAGCGTTCCGGCCGGAACGCTCGCCGTATGCTCAGGCGGCTTTCGAGGGATAATAAACGTAGCCGTCGAATAGCCGGCGCGCCGTGCGGTAAATCGCGCCGTGGACAGCCCGCAGCGCGCCGTCGCTGGTGGTCTCAACCTCAGCGTCGACCAGCACAATCCCGGACGGATGCGCGATGCGCAGCGCGTCCGCGCCGGTCGAGCGGGCGACCTGGTTCGGAATCGAGCCGGGAACGCGCGCCGCGACCGCAAGGCAGGTCGCGCCGGTGACGGGAACCGCCCGGTGCGGCTGCCCGACGGAGATCATCCGGATCACAATGTCCATGTCGGCAGGCTCCAGCACCTGGCCGGAGAGCGTGGGCACGCTGCCTGGCGCCGTCACCATCGCGATCTTTGGAATGCTCGGGATCGCCGCCGCCGCCGCGAGATCCGGCGCCATGCCCATGGCGACCGAGGCGGCGCAGCGGATCTTCTCCATCAGCGCCAGGAAGTCCGGGTCGGCATCGAGTGCGTCGGGGAGTTCGCTGCCGGTCTTGCCGACGGCTTGCGCCGCGACGAACACACACGGGTTGGCGGCGTCGACCAGCGAGGCCTCGATCATGCCGACGCCCGGGATCTCCAGCCGGTCGATGCTATGGCCGGTGGGCAGCAGGCTCCTGGTCTTGGTGCCGCCGGGATCGGTGAATTCAAGGCGTATCGGCGCGGCTGTTCCGGCGACGCCGTCGATCCGCAGATCACCTTCCGTCACCGCCTGGCCGTCGCGAACCTTGAAGCGGGAAACGATGATCTTGGAGGTGTTGGTATTGTGGATGCGGACCACCGCGTCCTCTCCGGCCGGCAGCGGTACCAGCCCCTCGTCGACCGCGAACGGCCCGATCGCCGAGCTCATGTTCCCGCAATTGCCGCTGTAGTCGACCGTCGCTTCCTTGATGGAAATCTGCGCGAACGTGTAGTCGACATCGGCGTCCGGCCGGCTGGACGGGCCGATGATGCAGATCTTCGACAGCGAGGAGACGCCGCCGCCCATGCCGTTGAGCTGGCGCCCGCTCGGGTCGGGCGAGCCCATGGCGGCGAGGAAGATCGGCGCCCAGTCTTCGCGGCGCGCCGGCAGGTCTTCGGCCCGGAACATGATTGCCTTGGAGGTGCCGCCGCGCATGAACGCGGCCCTCAGACGGTGCTGTGCCATGATATCTTCCAGTTCTTCCGCATCTCGGCGTCGTATCGGTGTCGGCGTGGCATTGTCGAACGAACAGGATTCGGGGCTGAAACGACTCTCCGGCTAGAAGAGCCAGAGACTCTCCTCCTTCAGCCGGATGTGATGCTGGCCGGGTGGCACCGCGTCGCCGGAATAGCAGCGCACCTTGATGCCGTCCGCCTCGAACAGGCACTCCCAGCGCTCGCCGAGATAGACGCAGGTGGCGAGCTGCATCGGGATGCTGTTGGCGCATGCCGCGGGGCCGACCTCGACGCGCTCGACGCGGATCAGCGCGTCGCAGGTATCGCCCGGCTTCACCTTGCTCCGGACCATGGCGCGCATCGGCGACGAGCCGATCGTCACCTGGGCTGCCGCGCCCTCGCACTTCGTCACCACGGCGCGAAGCCGGTTGTTGGCACCCATGAACTCCGCGGCGGCCAGCGTCTCCGGCGTGCCATAGAGTTCCTGCGGCGTGCCGCGCTGCTCCACGTGGCCGCTCGACAGCAGGATGATGTGGTCGGCGAGAGCCATGGCCTCGACCTGGTCGTGCGTGACCAGCACCGCGGTGATGCCGAGATCGTCGATCAGGCGGCGCATCCAGATGCGGGCCTCCTCGCGCAGCTTGGCGTCGAGGTTCGACAGCGGCTCGTCCAGCAGGATCACCGGCGGCTGGTGCACCACGGCCCGGGCGATGGCGACGCGCTGCTGCTGGCCGCCGGAAAGCTGATGCGGATAGCGCTCGGCGAGGCCACCGAGCCCGAGGCTCTCCAGCACGAAGCTCACCCGGCGACGCGTCTCCTCGGCGGGTGTCCGCTTCAGTTCGAGCGGGAAGGCGACATTGCTGTAGACGCTCTTGTGCGGCCACAGGGCATAGGACTGGAAGACCAGGCCGAGATTGCGCTTCTCCGGCGCCAGCTCGGTGTTGGTGGCGGAATCGAACAGCACCTGGTTGCCGACCACGATGCGGCCATTGGAGGGCAGTTCGAGCCCGGCAATGGTACGCAGCAGCGTGGTCTTTCCGCAGCCTGATGCGCCGAGCAGCGCCAGCACCTTGCCGGAGGTCAGCTCGAACGAGATGCCCTTCAGGACTTCGACGACGCCGTATTTGAGATGCAGATCCTGGACGACGAGATTACTCACGGATCTTCACTCCGAACTTCAGAGCCAGGCCGAGGCCGGTCGCGATGAACACTATGTTGAGCACCGATATCGCGGTGACGAGGTCGGTTGCGCCGGTCGCCCACAGCGAGACCATCTGGGCGCCGATGACTTCGGTGCCTTGGCCCATCAGATAGATGCCGGTCGAGTATTCGCGCACGAAGGTGAGGAAGATCAGCACCCACGCCGCGATCAGTCCGTGCCGGATCAGCGGGATTCGGATCTCCCGGCTGACCCGCCAGTTCGACGCGCCCGAGACCGATCCGGCCTCCTCGAGTTCGCGGCCGATCTGCACCAGCGCGCTGTTGATGAGGCGCTGGCCGAACGCGACCCAGACGATGGTGTAGGCGAGCCAGACGCTGAACAGCGTGTTGCGCAGCGGCGTGATCGGCTTGAAGAACAGGAACAGCCAGAGAAAGGCCAGGCCCGCCACCAGCCCGGGCATGGCACGCGGCAGCAGCACGATATAGTCGGCATAGCGCGCCCAGACCGAGTTCCAGCGATGGGTCGCCAGCGAGAGCGCCGCATAGACGCAGACCGAGGCCGCGCCGCCGACGGTGGCGATCAGCAGGGTGTTGAAGATGCCGCTGCGGATCGAGTCGTTCTGGAACGCCTCCCGATAGTGATCCAGCGTGAGCATCGAGAAGATGTTGACGCCTTCGCCCCAGCTCAGCACGAAGGACCGGATGGTGATGCCCACCAGCGGCAGCACGATCGCGACGCTCAGCCAGAACACCACGCCGGCCAGCGCCGGCCATTTCCAGGGGCCGAGCGGTAATGGACGTTGCTTCGCCGCCTTGCCGCGCACCAGCACATAGCGCTCGACATTGCGCAGCATGTAGCGCTGCAGGAACACCAGCGGGAATGTCACCACGGCCAGCGCGACGACGACCACCGCCATCAGCTGGAACGAGGGCACGCCCATGCGGCTGGTCAATTTGAACAGATAGGTGGTCAGCACCAGCAGCCCGTGGGGATCGCCGAGGATGAGCGGCAACGCGAACATCTCGAAGCCGAGGAAGAACACCAGCACACTGGACGAGACCACCGCCGGCCAGATCAGCGGCAGGCTGACTTTCACCGCCACATGCCAGGGGCCGGCACCGGACGCGCGTGCTGCATCCTCGACATCCGAGCCGAGGTTGCGCAGCGCGGCCGAGCAGTAAAGATAGACGTGCGGCGCGTGGCTGAAGCCGGCGATGACGGCGATGCCGCCGACCGTATAGATGCTCCACGGCGCCGCGCTGAGGCCGAACAGGTCGCGCACCGCGATCGAGACGATGCCGACCGGCCCGATGGTCACGATGTAGCCGAGCGACAGGATCAGCGGCGAGATGAAGATCGGCGCCAGGATCAGCGGCTCGAACAGGCTCCGTCCCGGCAGGTCGGTGCGGTTGACGAGAAACGCGCAGGTGGTGCCGATCGCGACCGAGACGATGGTCATCATCGCCGCGATCATGATCGTGTTGGCGGCCGACCACCAGAATTCCGGGTCGGTCAGCACGAAGCCGTAAGCCTCCAGGCTCGGCTGCGCATCGCGCATGAAGAACGGAGCGTCGAGAAAGCTCTGCTTCAGTACGATCGCCAGCGGTGCGATGATCACCGCCGACATGGAGATGACGACGGCGTAGCGCCACCAGGAGGAAGTACGAACCATCACTTGGTCTCGATGCTCTTCTTCCAGGTCGCGAGGAATTCGAGGCGCTTCTTCTTGTCGAGATATTCGACGGCGCTGGCATCGAGGGTCAGCGGACGCAGCTTCTCGCCATACTTGGCGATGAGTGCGTTGGCGCTGAACTCGCCCTGCACGTCGGGGCGGATACTGAACAGCGATTTCGCGATCAGTGTCTGTCCGCGCGACGACAGTACGTAGTCGAGGAAGACCTTGGCGGCGTTCGGGTGGGCGGCGTCCTTCCAGATGAAGGCGACGCGCGGATTCACCAGGATGTAGTCTTCCGGATAGACGATGCCGACCGCCGGGTCGGTCTTGGACCGGCTGTGCGGGTAGTTGGCCATGACGTCATAGCCGAAGCTCGCCTCGCCCGAGGTGAGGCGCTCCAATATGGTGCCCGAACTGGTGTAGAGCTTCACGTCGGTCTTGCCGAGGCTCTGCGCCAGGGCCCAGAAGTCCTTGTCGTACTTCAGGTCACGGGTCACGAAAAGCAGCGCGGAGCCGATGCGCTCGGGATCCTGGGTGATGACCTTGCCCTTGAGCAGGTCGATGGTTGCCTGGTCCATGGAGGCGATCGCCGCATGGCTCTTCGGTACCTGCTCTTCCTTCAGGAGGCGCTTGTTGTAGATAAAGACGATCGGCTCGTAAGTTATGCCATAGGCCTGGTCGCGGAAGATCGACCACGCCGGCAGCTTATCCGCTTCGGGCGAGCGGTAGGTCATGGCATAGCCGTCGATCGCCAGCTTGATCTGCAGGTCCATCGCCGGGCTCATCAGGAAGTCCGCGGACTGCGTGCCGGCGGCCGCTTCCGACAGGAAGCGGTTATAGACTTCCGAGCTTCCCATGTCGTTGTATTTGACCTGGATCTTGGGATAGGCCGCCATGAAGTCCTTGAGCAGCGGCGCCACCGCGGATTCGTCGGTCGCGGCATAGATGACGAGGGTGCCCTCTGCCTCCGCCGCCTTGATGGTGTCGGCATAATTCGCGGGGTAGCCGGCCGGCACCTCCGCCGCGCCGGCGGGCGATCCGCCCAGCGCGCTCAGCAGAGCCATAAATCCAGACGCAACAAGACCTTGAAGCTTCATCAGGCGTCCTCCTCGGTGGAGCTGCTTCGGCAGCCTCTTCCTCTTGTGCCGTTGGGCACTATTGCACATGTAGATCAAAAGATGCAAAATCGCAACCGCTCAGAGAGCGCCTGCCCGGTACCGAAACGGCCTTGTGAAGATCGCGGGCGGGGCGCACATGAACATCTCGAAAAGGGGGAACGATGCCTGAGACGCTGCTGCTGGCCGCAGGATTTGCCGAGGATTTCAAGCGCGAGCTCGCCAGGACTTACCGGCTGCTCGACCAGCCCTGGCACCAGCTCTCCACTGAGGAACGCGCGCAGGTGCGCGCCTTTGTAACGTTCGGCCATTCGAAGGCCGATCTCAGCCTCATGGAAGCGCTGCCGAACCTCGGGCTGATCTGCTGCTATGGCAGCGGCTATGATGGGGTGGATGTCGGCGCCGCCGCCGCTCGGGGCATCGTCGTCGCCTACAGTCCCGGCGCCAATGCAGCGAGCGTCGCGGACTTCGCCATGGGCCTCATCATTGCCGGTGTGCGCCAGATACTTGTCGCCGACCGGTTCGTGCGCGAAGGGCGCTGGAAAGCCGGGAAGTTGGCGCCGGTCCGTGGCTTGAGCGAGCGCAAGCTCGGCATTTACGGCCTCGGCAATATCGGCGCCGGGATTGCCGCGCGCGCCGCGCCCTTCGAGATGGAGATCGGCTATCACGGCCGCCAGCGGCGCGAGGGCGTCGCTCACGCCTATCACGCCGACCTCGTATCGCTGGCCGCCTGGGCCGACGTGCTGGTGGTCAGTGTCCGTGCCGATGACGGCAATCGCCACAGCGTCGATGCCGGCGTCCTCGCGGCGCTCGGCCCGGAAGGCTATCTGGTCAATGTGGCACGCGGCTCCGTGGTCGACCAGGCGGCACTGATCGCGGCGCTGAAGCAGGGCACCATCGCCGGCGCCGGCCTGGACGTTTTCGAGGGTGAACCCGACGTCCCGGAAGAGCTGATCGCGATGCAACAGGTCATCCTGGCTCCGCATATCGGTGCCGGCTCGCTCTCCGCGCATCGGGCGCGGCAGACACTGGTGCTGGCCAATCTCGAGGCGTTCTTCACCGGCAAGACTTTACGCGACGTCGCCTGAGATGTTTCTACTCGGCGCCGTCGCCGCAACAACGCTGTGCGATGCATTGATTCTCGCCTGATGCTTGCTATGTCGAGGTCATCGATGTCGCAGAGGTCGGTGCGGTCAGTCGGGAGCGAACATGGGCGTTGAGGAACGCAAACGGCCTTTGCGCCATGAGGGGACCAGCGGGCTTGCCGTGCTGATCTCGGACTATATTCAGGCGCGGGGCCTGGCGGCGGGCACGCATCTGTCCGCGCAGGAACTCGCGGAAGAGTTCAACGCCTCGCGCACGCCGGTCAGCCGCGCCTTGCGGCTGCTCCACTCGCAGGGTGCCGTGATCCATCACGAGAACCGCGGCTATTTCGTTGCCGACGTCCCCGCGACGGCGCGCAAGCTCACTCAGGGCGAGCCCGCATTCGACGAGATCAGCGCGACCTACATGGCGATCGCCAAGGACCGCCTCGCCGCCCGCATACCGGCCTCGGTGACCGAGACTTACCTGAAATCGCGCTACAATCTGAGCAAGTCGCAGCTCAATGTCCTGCTGAGCCGCATCGCCAGCGAAGGCTGGATCGAACGGCGCACCGGCTATGGCTGGCAGTTCAAGGAGATCATGGTCACTCCGGAGGCGCTGGCGCAGACGCTGCGCCTGCGCCAGGCCGTGGAGCCGGCCAGCCTGCTGGAGCCTGGCTATCGGCTTGACCGCGTGGTGGCGGCACAGTGCCGCGAAGTCGAGCTGGAGATGCTCAAGGGCGGCATCGAGACGATGTCCGCGGAAGCGCTGTTCGCGCGCGGCGTGCGATTCCACGAGTGCCTGGTCAGCGGTGGCCAGAACCCGTTCTTCCTCGAGACCATCCGCCGGGTGAACCGCATCCGTCGTCTGCTCACGGAGACCGCGACCCGGGATCGGCGCCGCTTCCGCCAGCATTGCCTGGAGCACCTCGAACTGCTCGACCTTCTGGAGCAGGAGCGCAACGAGGAGGCTTCCATCGTGCTCCGGCATCATCTGGAGAATGTCGAGAAGAGCTACGACCAGATCCGCGATATACTTGTCGTGCCCACCTGACGTTACGCCGCGCTTTCCATCAGCCACTGTTCGGCGTCGAGCGCCGCCATGCATCCGGTGCCGGCAGCCGTGACGGCCTGGCGGTAGCGTTCGTCCATCACGTCGCCGGCAGCGAAGACGCCGGGAACGCTGGTGCGCGTCGTGCCGGCCTGGGTCCGGATGTAGCCGGTTGGCGACAGGTCGAGCTTGCCGGCGAACAGGTTCGTCGCCGGCGTATGCCCGATCGTGACGAAGATGCCGTCGACGGCAAGCCGCCGCGTCTCGCCGGTGCCGACGTCCGCCAGCCGTGCGGCGCGCACCGACTTGGCAACCGGATCGCCCTCGATGCCGACGAGGGCGGTGTTCCAGAGAATTTCGACCTTCGGATTGGCGAACAGGCGGGCCTGCAGCACCTTGTCGGCGCGAAGGCTGTCGCGGCGATGCGCAAGTATCACCTTGGCCGCGATGTTGGTCATGTACAGCGCTTCCTCGACGGCGGTATTGCCGCCGCCCACCATCAGCACCGTCTGGTCGCGATAGAAGAAGCCGTCGCAGGTGGCGCAGGAGGAGACGCCGAAACCGCGATATTCGGTCTCGTCCGGCAAGCCGAGCCATTTCGCCTGCGCCCCGGTGCAGATGATGACGGCATCGGCCGAATAGGCGCCCTGCACGCCGTGCAGCCGAAACGGCCGCTCGCCGATCTCGACCGCGGTGATCTCGTCATTGACCAGGCGGGCACCGACGTGGAGCGCCTGCGCCTTCATCTGCTCCATCAGCCAGGGGCCCTGGATGACGTCGGCGAAGCCTGGGAAGTTCTCGACGTCCGTCGTCGTCGATAGCTGGCCACCGCCCTGCGAGCCTTCGATGAGGATCGGATTCAACATGGCCCGGGCCGCATAGATCGCGGCCGTATAGCCCGCTGGTCCCGAGCCGATGATCGCGACGCGCGCGTGCTGCTCCATTGTCGCTCGCCTTTCGGCCTATTCCCAGATCCCTACGGGCATGGGCAGGCCCGTATAGGTATCGGGCGGGACCACCGAGGAGCCGCCTGTCAGGTTCGAAACCACGAGATCGAGCTGGCGGGTATGCTGGCCGGAATGCCAGGTTCCGCGTTCCAGCACCTGCATCGCCGGCTGCTCGCCATAATAGGTCTCGACCGTCGAGGCGAACCACGCCTCATCCACGCTGGCTTGCCAGTCCTTCATCCGCTTCAGGATGCCGTCGGCATAAGCGCGGAGCTGTTCGCCGGTCTGGATATGGTCGTACTTCGCGTTGCTGATGTCGCGCGTGTCCTTCAGGCCATTCTCGACCGATTCCAGCACGCTCTCCGGTATCTGGAAGATGTGGTAGGCGAGTTCCCGGGTGGTGCGGGGACGCTCCGGGATCGGGCGGTATTCGAGCTTGTCTTCCGGAACGCTGGTGATGAGCTCGCGCGCGCTGGTCAGGAACTGCAGCCACTTCTCGAACAGCACGCGCGGGGGAAGACGCTCGGTGCCGCGCTTCTTGCCGACGAAGGCGGCGACGTCGTTGAGCGACTGGCCGTAAGTCATGCGGTCGCCCTGCAGCAACACGGGGACGGAGCGGATGCCGCGGCGCAGCAGCTCGTCCATAGACCCCTTCTTCTCCAGGATATTGACCGAGATGAAGTCGACGCCGCTCGCGGTCAGAAACTCCTTCAGCTTGACGCAGCTCGAACATCCCGGCTGCCAGTAAAGCCGCAGGGTCGCCGCGTCCGAAGCGTTGGAAGAAGATGCCGTGGTGTCGGTCGTCATGGCTCTGTCCTGTCGCATGTGCGCTCGGGCGGGCCGCTTCGAACGCGCCGGCCCGGTTGAAGATCGTCTGCGGGTCGCGCGGTCCGCTGCGCCGACGTGCATACGCGAGGCTGCTTCAAGCCTCGCGGTTCATGGCTGACTGTCTAGCATATTGCCCATTTCGCTCACAATAGGCAATTTTGTTTCGATCGGAGTCGAAATTCCTGACCCTCGACGAGACATTCCGCTTTTGTCCATGTCAGCGCTATCATAGGCGCCGGATTCGGTTCAGGACGTGGTGATGCGGACACGGAGAAAGGGCGGTCGCCCGACCATTGCGGATGTCGCGGCACGCGCCGGGGTGAGCACGATCACCGTGTCGCGGGCGCTGCGCGATCCGGCGCGGGTGTCGCAGGAACTGCGCGACCAGATCGACGAGGCGGTGCGGGCGCTCGACTATGTGCCGGACCAGCACGCGCGGGCGCTGGCGTCGGCGCGCACCAATGTCATCGGCGTCATCATCCCCTCGCTCACCAACAACGTGTTCGCCGATGTGCTGCGCGGCATCTATGACAGCATTGCCCAGAGCCCCTACCAGGTGCAGCTCGGCAATAGCCGCTATTCGCCGATCGAGGAGGAGCGCCTGCTCGGCATCTTCCTCAGCCAGCGCCCGGCGGCGCTGATCGTCTCGGGCGTCGACCAGACCGAGCGGGGGCGCGCGCTGCTCAAGTCCGCCGGCTGCCCGATCGTGCAGATCATGGATCTGAGCAACGACCCGGTCGACATGATGGTCGGCTTCTCCCACAAGGCCGGGGGGCATCTCATCACCAGCCATCTGGTCGCTGCAGGCTATCGGCGCATCGGTTTCCTCGGCGCGCGGATGGACCCGCGCACGCAGCGCCGCCTGGAGGGCTATCGCGCCGCTTTGATCGATGCCGATCTTTATGATCCCCGCCGCATCACCACGACGCCGGCCTCTTCCAGCGTGTCGCTCGGCCGCGACCTGCTGCGCGACCTGCTGGCGCGCATGCCCGATACCGACGCCGTGTTCTGCAACAATGACGACCTCGCGCTTGGCGCCTTGTTCGAATGCCAGCGGGCGGCGCTTGCGATTCCCGCGAGCATCGGCATTGCCGGCTTCAATGATCTGGAGATGATGGAAGCCGCGTACCCGTCGCTGACCAGCATCCGCACCCCGCGCTACGAGATCGGCCAGCGTGCGGTGCAGATGGCGCGGGCCGCGCTCAGCGGCCAGCAGCCGGAGCAGACGCGGATCGATGTCGGCTTCGAATTGAAAATCCGCACCAGCACCATGCGGAACGCCTGAGCGGGCGCCGGAGCCCTAACACCCGCTTTACACCACGAAATGACAGCGCTATCATTTTTGAAGAGTTGATGATGAGCAGAGCCAATCTGCCGCTGCGGGCTATATGGCCTTGGGAGGAGATATATGTCTGATAGCGCTACCTATGGCGTGAGCGCGGCGCCGTGACTTCCGCTTCAGTGCCGCCGATCATCGTCGTCATGGGCGTTGCCGGCAGCGGCAAGTCCAGCATAGGCGCGGCGCTCGCCGCGCGCCATGGCTGGGCGTTTCTCGAAGGCGACGACCTGCACCCGCCGGCGAATGTTGCGCGCATGGCGCACGGCCTGCCGCTCACCGACGCGGATCGCCAGGAATGGCTGGCGGCCATTGCCCGCCACATCGCCGAGGCGGATCGCGCCGGCACCGGCCTCGTCGTTGCCTGCTCGGCCTTGAAGCGCCGCTATCGGGACCAGTTGTCGGCCGCGAGTGAGCGCCTGCTGTACCTCTTCCTTGCCGGCGACAAGGCGCTCATCACCGCGCGCATGGCGCACCGGGAAGGGCACTTCATGCCCCTGAGCCTGATCGACAGCCAGTTCGAAGCGCTGGAGCCGCCGCAGCCTGATGAGCGCGCGCTGACGCTCCCGATCACGCTCGAGCCGGGGGAACTGCTGGAGGAGATCGACCGGCGGCTCGCAAGTTTATGGCTCCACGGCCTTCGGCAAGGAGAGGCGGCGCAATGAAGCGCGTCATCGACCATATCCAGACCGTCATCGAATGGGCCATCGGCCTGTTGCTGGCCCTCATGGTGGTGCTGGTGTTCAGCAACGCCGCGGGTCGGTATCTCCTGAATGCCGGCATCGCCGCATCCGAGGAACTGGCGCGCCTCGCCTTCGTCTGGTTGATCTTCCTCGGCGCCATCCTCGCGGTCCGCGAGCGAACCCATGTCGGCGTCGACATGATGTTGAAGCTGCTGCCGCGCGGCGCCCAGCGGCTCTGCCTCGCCGGCTGCAACCTGCTGATCCTCTATGCGCTCTGGCTGTTCGCTGAAGGCAGCTGGCAGCAGGTGCTGGTTGGTCTCAACAGCGAGCTGCCCGTCACCGGCATCTCGCTTGCGGTGTTCGCTGCCGCCGGTCTTGCCTCCTCGCTCGCCATGGCGGTGCTGTTCCTTACCGACCTGGTGCGCCTCGCCCTCGGCCGCATGGCGGATGACGAACTGGTCCAGGTGAAGGAGACCGCCGACGAGGAGATGGTCGACTATGAGCGGCCATTGAGCCTGAACGCCGAGCCGGCAAATGCGGGGAAGGCCCCATGACCATCGCCATATTCCTCGGCGTGCTGCTCGGACTGATGGCCTTCGGCATGCCGATCGCCTTCGCGCTGATGCTGACCGGCGTCGCGCTGATGATCCAGCTCGATTTCTTCGACGCCCAGCTGCTGGCGCAGAACATGCTCGGCGGCGCCGACAATTTCCCGCTGATGGCGGTGCCGTTCTTTCTGCTGGCCGGCGAACTGATGAATGCCGGCGGCCTGTCGCGCCGCATCGTCAATCTCGCTGTGGCCCTGTTCGGCCACATCAAGGGCGGGCTCGGCTATGTCGCGATCGGCACCGCGGTGGTGCTCGCCAGCCTCTCCGGCTCGGCGATCGCCGACACTGCGGCGGTGGCCGCGCTGCTGATCCCGATGATGCGCTCCAATGGTTACGACCTGGAGCGCTCCTCGGGACTGATCGCCTCCGCCGGCATCATCGCCCCGGTGGTGCCGCCCAGCATGGCCTTCATCATCTATGGCGTCGCCACCAACATCTCCATCACCAAGCTGTTCATGGCGGGCATCGTCCCGGGCCTGCTGATGGGCCTGACGCTGGTGGTGCTGTGGTCTTGGATGGCGCGCGGCGACGACGTGCCGGTGCAGCCGCGCCGCACCTGGGCGGAACGCTTCAGGACATTGGTCGACGGCATCTGGGCGCTGGTGATGCCGATCGTCATCATCGGGGGTATGCGGGCCGGCATCTTCACGCCGACCGAGGCCGCGGTGGTCGCCGCCGTCTATGCGCTGCTGATCAGCCTGTTCGTCTATCGCGAGCTCAGTCTCAAGGATCTGCCGCGACTGTTCATCAGCGCGGCCAAGACCACGGCGGTGGTGATGTTCCTGGTCGCGGCGGCGATGGTCACCGCCTACATGATCACGCTCGCCGAACTGCCGGGTCAGGTCATCGCCTTGCTCGAGCCGATGCTCGACCATCCGAAATGGCTGATGGCGGCCATCGTGGTGCTGCTGACATTGGTCGGCACGGCGATGGACCTCACCCCGACGATCCTGATCCTCGGTCCGGTGCTGGTGCCGCTCATCACCCGCGCCGGCATCGACCCGGTCTATTTCGGCGTGATGTTCGTCATGGTCGGCGCCGTCGGCCTGCTCACCCCGCCGGTCGGCACGGTGCTGAACGTCGTGTGCGGCGTCGGCCGGGTGAGCATGGAAGGCATCATTCGCGGTGTCTGGCCCTATGTCGTCGCCTACACCGCGCTGATCGGACTGTTCGTCGCCTTCCCCGAAATCATCACCGTGCCGGCAGGCTGGCTGCACTGACCAACAGCGGCAGCGACAGCCTTTCCACATCGCAGGAGGAAACCCGCATGAACAAGCTACTCATCTCCGCCGCGGCCCTGATCGTGACGCTCAGTGCCGGCGCGTCCTATGCCCAGAACGTGCAGCCACGGCTGATCCGGTTCGGCTACGGCCTCAACGAGGACAGCAACCAGGGCCGTGCCGTGCGGTTCTTCGCCGAGGAGGTGAAGAAGCGCAGCGGCGACAAGCTGAAGGTGCGCAGCTTCGGCGCCGCCACGCTCGGCCCGGACGTGCAGATGCAGAACGCGCTGATCGGCGGCGCCCAGGAGATGATGGTCGGCTCCACCGCGACCCTGGTCGGCACGGTGAAGGAATTCGCCATCTGGGACGTACCGTTCCTGTTCGCCAATGAGAAGGAAGCCGACGCCGTGCTGGACGGTCCGGTCGGCCAGAAGCTGCTCGACAGCCTGCAGGCCAAGGGGCTGGTTGGCCTGGTCTATTGGGAGAACGGCTTCCGCAACCTCACCAACAGCCGCCACAGAATCGAAAAGGCCGAGGACATCCAGGGCATCAAGCTGCGGGTGATGCAGAACCCGGTCTTCCTCGACACCTTCAAGGCGGTGGGCGCCAATGCGGTGCCGATGGCCTTCGCCGAACTGTTCACCGCGCTGGAGACCAAGGCGGTCGACGGCCAGGAGAATCCCTACACCACCATCGTCTCCTCGAAGTTCTACGAGGTGCAGAAGTATCTGACCGTGACGAACCACGTGTACAGCCCGTGGGTGGTGCTCGCCAGCAAGAGCTGGTGGGACAAGCTTTCCGAAGACGAGCGCAAGATCCTGCTCGACGCCGCGGTCGCCTCGCGCGAGTTCGAGCGCACCGACACCCGCAAGGATGCGCAGAAGGCGCTCGAGCAGCTCAAGACCTCGGGCATGGAGATCTCGGTGATGCCGGAGAGCGAAGTCGCCAAGCTGCGCGAGAAGGCGGCACCGGTCGCCAAGACCGTGATCGACAATGTCGGCCAGCCGCTGTGGAACGACGTGCAGGCCGACATCAAGAAGGCCCGCGGCACCAACTGAGCGGTGGTCGGGGCCTGGCCGTTTCCCCAAACTTTCCTCTCCCCGTTGGGGAGAGGTGGCCCGCGAAGCGGGTCGGTGAGGGGAGACACGGCTTGGGAGCAAAGAAGAACCCTCACCCCAACCCTCTCCCGACGGGGAGAGGGGGCTTGGCCTTCTCTGAGCAATTACGAGCCCGAGGTCGTAACCACCCAACGGCCTGACGGCGTGCGCTCCACCGCGAGCGGCACGCCGTAGAGCCGGCTCAGCCTTTCCTCGGTGAGCATTGCCACGGCATCGCCAGTAGCAAAGGGTTGGCCCGGCTCAAGCAATGCCACGCGGTCGGCAAGGGCGAAGGCCTGTTCCGGCTCGTGGGTCGAGAGCAGCACGGCGAGCCCTTCAGCCGCCAGCGCCTCGACCGTGTCGAGCACCAGCACGCGATTGCCGAGATCGAGGCTGGCGGTTGGCTCGTCCATCACGATGATGCCGGCCTGCTGCGCCAGCGCCCGCGCGATCAAAGCGAGCTGGCGCTGGCCGCCGGAGATGCGGTTGGCGTCGCGCTCGGCAAGCTCCGCGATGCCGAGCCGCTCCAATGCAGTCATGGCGATGACGGAGTCGGCCTTGGTCGGCGCGGTGAAGGCGCCGAGATGGGCGGTGCGGCCCATTACCACCAGGTCCAGCACCGTATAGGCGAAGGCGCCATTGTAGCTCTGCGGCACATAGGCGACGCGGCGGGCGACGGCGTCGCGCGCCAACCCGGCCATGTCGTCTTCCCCCAGCACCACTCGGCCGCCGAGCGGCGGCAGCAGGCCGAGCAGCGTCTTGAACAGCGTGGTCTTGCCGACGCCGTTCGGCCCGAGCAGGCAGGTGACGGCGCCCGCCGGCAGAGCGAGGTCGATGCCGGCGGCGACCACGCGCCCGCCATAGCCGATCGCCAGCCCCTCGGCGCGCAACACGCTCATGGGAGAGCGCTCCGGCGGCCGCGCGCCAGCAGCCAGACGAAGAGCGGGCCGCCGATCACGGCGGTCAGCACGCCGAGCGGGATCTCGATGCGCGCGCCGGAGCGCGCCAGCGTGTCGACCGCCACCATGAAGGCGGCCCCGATGAGGATCGAGGCCGGCAGCATGCGGTCGAATCGCGGGCCGACCAGCAGCCGCGCCATGTGCGGCACCATCAGCCCGACCCACCCGATCACGCCGGAGATCGCCACCACGCTGGCGGTGATCAGCGTCGCCGCGAGGATGACGATGGCGCGCAGCCGGCTCACCTCGACGCCGAGAGCGCGGGCTTCGTCATCGCCGAGCGAGAGCACCCCGATGCGCCAGCGCAGCAGCAGCAACGGCGCGATGCCGATGACGACCACCGGAAGCGTCGCCGCGACATCGCCCGGCTTTACCCCGGCCAGGCTGCCGAGCAGCCAGAAGGTGATGGCGGGAAGCTGCTCGTAAGGATCGGCCAGCACCTTCACCAGCGAGATCGCCGCGCCGGCCAGCGCGCCGACCACGATGCCGGCGAGCACCAGCACCAGAATATCGCCGCCGCCACGCAGCGCTTTGGCCAGCGCGGCGACGATGAACACGGTGGCAAGCCCGCCGCCGAAGCCGAGGAACTGGATCGCCGCCACTGGCAGGCCGAGCAATATGCCGACCACCGCGCCGAGCCCGGCGCCAGTGGAGACGCCGAGAATGTCCGGCGAGACCAGCGGGTTGCGGAACAGGCTCTGATAGGCGGCGCCGGCGGCGGCGAGCGCGGCCCCCACCAGCGCCGCCGCCAGCACCCGCGGCAGGCGGATCTGGAACAGCACGGTGTCGATCGGCGCCGGGTTCGCCGCGCCGACAAGGCGCCGCGCCAATGCGGCGACGACATCCTGCGGCGGGATGCGGTAGGGGCCGATGCCGGAGGCGATGATGGCGACACCGAGCAGCACCGCCACCAGAATCGGGAGCACGGCCGGAAGCGCCGCGGCGTTGCGCATCTATCCGGCGCCGTCGAGCAGCCGGGCGAGCGCGCTGTCGTCGAGATCCACCTGGTAGAACAGCTTGTAGAAGTCGCGCACCTGCGCCTTGAGGTCGCCCGGCGCCTTGTCCGGATAGAGCGTGTGCAGCAGCCAGGTCAGCCCGATCAGCCGGTTCACCGAAGGCGGCGAATCGATGAAGCCGAAGGGCAGGCCGGGGGCGAGGAAGACGCGCTTGTTCGTCACCGCCGGTACCGGCGCCCAGGCCGGCTTGCCGGCAACCCCCTCGAAGAACGAACGGTCCAGCGTAATGACGGTATCCGGCGCAAAGGCGATCACCTGCTCGGCCGAGACATTCACCAGCCCGCCCTTCTCGCGCAGTCCTTCGACCACGTTCACGGCGCCGACGCGCTCGATGATCTCGGTATTGATCGAGCCGCGCGAGCCGCTCTCCAGCCCTTCCGGCCCACGCGCCAGATAGACTCGCGGCCGCTTGTCGGTCGGCACCGCGGCGACCACCGTGTCGACCTGCTTGAAGATCGCTTCCGCTGCGCCCGCCAGCACCTCGCCGCGATCCTTCACGCCGAGCACGTCCGCGAGCAGCCTTAGCGCGCTGGCGGTGTTCTCGAAGCGGCCGTCGATCAGCAGATAGGGAATGCCGGTCTGCGCCTGCACCCGGTCGGCGAGCGAGCGATAGGTATCGTTGATCGTGCCGAAATCGATGATGATGTCGGGCTTGGCCGCGACCAGCCGTTCCAGATTGAGCGTGTCGCCGCGCCCGGTAAGGCGGCCGAGTTCCGGCAGATCGCGCACCGCGGGCTGGAGATAGGGCTTCTCCGCCTCGCGCGGGGCGCGCACCCACCCCGTCATCTTCTCCGGCGCCACGACATAGAGCAGCGTCGAGGCCGGCGGGCCGGCGGCGAAGACGCGGGCGATGGTGTCCGGCACCTCGACGGTGCGGCCGGCGGAATCGGTCACCGTGCGGGCAAAGGCCGGCACGGCGAGCAAGGCGAGGGCGGCCAGCGTGACGCCAGCCATGAACAGGCGCCGCGACACCGTCATGCTCATTCCCCTACCTCGAAATCGCCGGGCTGCGGCGGGGCCAGCGGCGTGAACAGGCTGCGGTCGGGCTTGATGTCGATCAGCGGCGTGCCGTCTAGGCAATCGAGCCCGCGCACCAGCAGCGTGCTGCCCTCGATACCGATGAGGTCGACGATAGAGGTGCCGATCGGGTTGGGCCGCACCGGCGAGCGCAGCGCGAAGGTGCCGCGGGTCTCGCCATCATTGCGCGGGCTTTGCAGCACGAGGTCGCGGCGCGAGCGGTGCAGCCAATACAGCACCTCTAGCGCCGCGTAGTCCTCGATGCCGCTCAGCGCTGCGCGCCAGGGATCAAAGACCTCGATCCGGCACAGCGGACCGTCGCGCCGGCCCTGGCGCGGGCAGTCGAGCCGCGAGGCCCAGGGCGTCGAGATCCGGCCGACGAAGATGAGCCCGGCATCGGTGGCCTCCGGCCATTCGATGGCCCGCTCGGCGGCGCGGATCTCGTCTTCCCGGACCATCCGGGTCAGCCGACGGCGACCATGACGTCGGAAGCCTTGATAACCGCATAGGCCGCCTTGCCCTTGGCAAGGCCGAGTTCGTCCACCGCCTCATTGGTGATGGAGGAGGTGACGATGACGCCGCCGCCAATATCGATCTTCACGTGGGAGGTGGTGGCGCCCTTGGTCACTTCGACGACGGTGCCCTTGAGCTGGTTGCGCGCGCTGAGCTTCATGATGGTTCTTCCTCCGATTGTGGTCCGGCCTTGGTCCCAGCTATATACAGTGCTGACTAGCAGATGTACCAGCGGCCGGTTTCACGGACGCGTCAGGAGCCCGGCCGCGTGACCCATCGCATCCTCGCCTTGCAAGGTGCGCCGAGCGCTGTGATCCAGGACGCGTTGTCGGCGTTCGCGCGCCGCCGTGCGCTGGAGGGGCTGCGGGTGGCGGGCGTGGTCGAGGAACGCATCGGGCCGGAGGGGCCGGGCTGCACCGGCCAGGCGCTGCGCGACCTGGCTACGGGGCGCATCCATGGCATCGCGCAGGACCTCGGCCCGTGCGCCATTGCCTGCCATCTCGATTCCTCCGGGGTTGCCGACGCGTGCCACGACGTGCTGGCCGCCATCGCTGTCGGCTGCGACATCGTGGTGCTGAGCAAGTTCGGCAAGCTGGAGGCGGATCGCGGTGGCCTGCTGGAGGCCTTCGGTGCCGCCATCGCCAATGACGTGCCGGTGCTCACCGCCGTTGCGCCGGCCTTCAATGAGCGCTGGAACGCCTTCTCCGCGCCGTTCGCGACCTTCGGCCTGCCGGAAGTTGGCGCGCTGGAGCGCTGGTGGCGGGAGGCCAATGCCACCTCCCGGGCAGCGGACATCGAGCGGATGGTTGCGATCGCGAGTTGACGTGGGCGTCGGCGCGAAGGATTTTGGCGCCCTGGAATTCCTCCAGATCCAATTCGCTGCAACGCGCACTTCGTGATGGCATCGCTCAGCATCCGCATCGACCTCGACCCGCAGGGCCGCATCGGGCCGGGCAAGATCGCCCTGTTGGAGGCGATCGCCCGTACCGGCTCGATCTCGGCGGCTGGCCGCGCCATGGAGATGTCTTATCGGCGGGCGTGGGATCTGGTCGACGAACTCGGCCAGATCTTCGGCCAACCGGTCGTCCACTCCCAGACCGGCGGCAAGCATGGCGGCGGGGCGCGGCTGACGACGTTCGGCGAGGAACTGGTCGCGCGCTATCGCGCCATCGAGAGCCTCACCGCCAAGGCGGCGAAGGCGCATCTCGATTTCCTGCAGAACGAAATCAGGGCAGCGAGCGCCGAGAAGGTCGGCTGAATGTTCCCGAAGAACTACCCTTTCCGCCCTCATCCCCGGGCTTGACCCGGGGATCCAGACTTCGACCGGGGTGCATGCGGATGGGCTGGATCCCCGGATCAAGTCCGGGGATGAGGATCTACAGGAAATTTCGGGTAGCCCAGGGAAGTCCCATGCCGTGCGGCTCGGCATTGATCGTTATGCGTTCTCGGATATAACGTTGCGATCCTCTTTTGCCTGAGAGATCGCGCCATGACCGAACGCCGCTCCGTCGTCGCCATCCGCCATGTGGCGTTCGAGGATCTCGGCCTCATCGCCGGCCTGCTTGATCCGGATGCGTTCGACGTCGCCTATTGCGAGGCTGCGACCGACGACCTTTCGCACCGCTCGATCCGCGCCGCCGATCTCGTCATCGTGCTTGGCGGGCCGATCGGCGTCGGTGATGCGCGGCTTTACGGCTTCCTTTCCGAGGAGATCGCGCTGATCGAGAGCCGGCTGACCCGTGGCAAGCCGACGCTCGGCATCTGCCTCGGCGCGCAACTGATGGCCGCGGCGCTGGGCGAGCGGGTCCATGCCGGCCGGGTGAAGGAGATCGGCTGGGGCTCGGTATCGCTGACGCCGGACGGCATGCGCTCGGCTCTGGCGCCGCTTGGCGGCTTCGATGCGCAGGTGCTGCACTGGCATGGCGACACCTTCGACCTGCCGCGCAGTGCCCGCCGTCTCGCCTTCAACGCCAATTACGACAACCAGGCCTTCGCGCTCGGGCGCAATGCGCTGGCGCTGCAATTCCATCTGGAGGCCGACGCCCGCCAGCTCGAGGAATGGTATGTCGGTCACACCGTCGAGTTGACGGCGGCCGGCATCGATATCAACCGGTTGCGCGAGGCGAGCCGTACCAATTCGGCACAGGCGCAGCATCTGGCGCGTGCGGTGTTCGGCGAATGGCTGGCTGGGCTGTTCCCGGAGGAGATGATGCGCGGTGCGGGCGAGCACGCCCGCAGCGCATGATCGGCAACGCGCGGCAGCGTGGTCGTCAGATGGTCGAGGCAGTGCATGGGCAGGCTTACCGAGCCCGGCGCGCCATCGGGCATCACGAAGCTGACGCGGAAGCGGTCGGCCTTGGCATCGAGGTCGAGAGCCGGCATGTCCCCGTTCACGCTGTGTGTTTCCGCCATCTCGTCACCGCCGCGCTGGATGAATCCGCCCATCGATATATTCGATTGGATATAGCGGTGGGGGTCAAGCGACGCGCGGTGTGATTCTGAGAGTCCGACCGAAAACTCGGTGGCGATACCAGAACCACCTCATCCTGAGGTGCTCGGGCAAGGCCCGAGCCTCGAAGGATGCTCGGTGCCGGTCACGGGCGCTCTGTTTCAGCATCCTTCGAGGCCGCCTGCGGCGGCACCTCAGGATGAGGTCGTCTATTTTGTGTAAGGCTCTGAGGTAGCGCGAAGCGGCCTCTAAGGATGCCCGAAAAATACCGATTTCCACGGCCAATCGGCCGTTCGGGCGGACCATGCGGACGGCCGGCCCGGGAAATCGCGTCGTTTGATCGCGCCTTTATGATTGGCCTCTTCCCGTCGACGCCACGTTCGTTATATCCTACCAGATACATCGAAGAGGCGCTCGCTGGTGTCCGGTCCCTCCATCCTTCATCGTCCGCACGTGCATGCCCACGGCCTCCGGCCGTTCGGGGCGCCGTCGACGTTCGAGGCCAAGGGCAGCGTCGTCTATGGCAGGGGGCGCCACCACATCTGGGATCTGGCGCCGACGCTGCACTGCTCGCTCATCGGCACCTGCCTGACCACCGGCGAATTGCGCCAGCTGTTCGCCAAGCTCGACTTTGCCGACGCCCGCACCGCCACCGACCACACGCTGCATGCCCGCGCCGTCGCTGCCGCCGGCAAGAGCGATGTTGCCGGCAAGCTCTTGAACAAGATGCTCGACAAGCGCCACGAGGCGCCGATCAAGCGCTTCGCCAGGGCCACCACGGTCGAGGAGGTGCGCGCGCTGTGGCTGGAGGCGCTGGAGAGCGGCGACATTCCCGGCGCCTATTGGGCGGTGTTCACCCATCCGGCCACCGATCGCCCGCTGCTGAACGAGGTGTTCGGCGAGGTGCACATGCTCTCGCACCTCGTCGGCATGTCGAACCGCGCCGATATTGCGCGCCTGCGCCTGCTGGAACGCGAGCTTGGTGCGCGTGACGAGAAGATCGCGCGGCAGGAAGCCCGGCTCCAGCAGCAGGCGCTCGACAAGGCGGCACAGGCCGCGCGGATCGAGCAATTGGAAGCCGAGCTGCGGCGCTCCACAGGACGGGTGATCGCGGCGCCCATCGCGCCTGCGGATGACGGCGAAGCCCTCAGGGATCGCCTCGCCGATGAGCAGGAGCGCTCGCGTACCCTCGCCGCGCGCTGTGACGAACTTGCCCGCACGCTGCAGGAGAGCGAAGCGAAGGTGGCGACGCTCGGCTCCGTCGCCGCTGCACTCGCGCAGGAGAACGCCGCGTTGGAGGCCGCCGCCGCGCTGCTGTCGCCCGAACCCGAAGAGGTCGCCGCGCCCGATCTGACCGGCCAGACGCTGCTCTATGTCGGCGGCCGGCCGAAGCTGATCGAGCAGCTTCGCCTCTTCACCGCGCGTTGCGGGGGCGAACTCATCGATCATGATGGCGGCATCGAGGACAAGGCCGGCCTGCTGCCCGGCCTGATCAGCCAGGCCGACATCGTCTATTTCCCGGTCGATTGCATCAGCCACCGCGCCGCCGAGCAGGTGAAGCGGGTCTGCCGCCAGCTCGGCAAGCCGTTCCTGCCCTTGCGCAGTGCAAGCCTCGCCAGCTTCATCGCGGCGGTCGGCAGCGGCAATGCCGCCCCGGCATTGGTCGGCGATACCGTCTGACCGGCGCTGGCCGATCTGCCCAGCAGATTTTCCCCAGCGCAGATTTTCCCCAGCGCAGAATCCTGCTGACCCAATAGTTCGAACCCATACCGGTGCAGTATGGCCCGATGGTGAAACAGCATTTGCGCCGTTAGTCGGCCCATGGTCCGCTTCCCTCCAAATAGAGAAGCAGACCTCGGGACGGAGACGATATGAGGCGCATGGATGTTGCGGTCGCAGGCACCGGACGGTGCAGCGGCATTCCAACCGAAACACTGGCGGTAAGCCTGCAAGACGATCGCCTCGTCTTTTCGCCGGAAGCGGCCACGCTGGGTCACCAGATGGAGGTCTGCTGATGCGTCGCAACACCCCCAAGGGCATCGGCCTTGCCATCATCGGCGCCGGGCGCGTCGGCCTGTTCCGCGGCGCGGTGGCGGCCCGCCATCCGGCGGTGGAATGGATCGGCCTCGCCGAGATCAATCCGGACCGCGGTGCCAAGGTCGGCGCGGAGATCGGCGCCGACTTCGTCACCACCGACCATCGCGAATTGCTGAAGCGCCCGGAAGTCACCGCGGTGATCGTCGCCACCGACGAGCATCTGCATGTCGATCCGGTCATGGCGGCGCTGGAGCGCAAGCTGCCGCTCCTGATCGAGAAACCGCTGGCGACCCATCTCGATGCTTCCGCCCGCGTCTTGAAGGAGATCCGCGCCTCCGGCGTCGATGCCGTGGTCGGCTACACCCAGCGCTTCCGCCGTCGCTGGCTGGCGGCGAAGGAAAAGGTGCGTACCGGCGCGCTCGGCGACGTCACCATGGTGACGTCGCGCGCCTTCATGAACCGGCTGGTGGCGATCGACAATTACCGCCGCTCGGATGCGCCCGAGACCATCTCGCCAATGGTGATCTCCGGCACCCACGCGCTCGATATCGTCATGTGGTACCTGGAGGCCAAGACCCCGGTGGAGGTCTATGCCCGCTCGGTCGACAAGGTGCTGGGGCCGGACTATCGCGGCATCGACGGCACCGCCGGCATGATCATGATGAGCGACGGCTCGATCTACCATCTCAACATCTCCTGGGCGTTGCCGGTCACCTGGCCCGGCGCGGTCTACAGCCTCGAGGTCGGTATCGTCGGCACCACCGGCGTGCTCACCATCGACGACACCCACCGCGACATCGTGATGGCGGTGTCGGCGCCGCAGGCCGAGGGCTATCTGCCGGACAAGAGCCGCCTGGTCGATTTCCTGGGCTCCTATCCGCCCGGCGACATGGCGCTCGGCGAATTGCGCGGGCCGATGCGCACCGAGACCGAATCCTGGCTCAACCGCATCGCGCTCGACCTGCCGACACAGCATGCCACGGCGGCGGAAGCCCATAACCGGCTGATGCTGACCAAGGCGCTTGATCTCTCCGCCAAGCTGAAGCGCCCGGTGAAGCTGCCGCTCGAAGTCGACGCCGAAAAGGAACTCTTGCGCGAGGCCGCGATGGCCTGACGCGTTCATCCATCGAAGACGACGGCGCAAGCGGCAAAAACCACGCGGCGCCGGAACATCCCTGGGAGGGGAAACGATGACCAAGCGCATTGATCGACGCTACGTACTCGGCGCCGCTTTGGCGGCCGCGGGCATGCTCGCGGCGCCCGCCGCCTTTGCCCAGTCCGACTATCCGAACCAGCCGATCACCATGATCGTGCCGTTCGCGCCGGGTGGCGCCTCGGACTTCGCCGCCCGCCTGCTCCAGCCGCGGCTCTCCGCCATTCTCGGCCAGCAGATCGTCATCGAGAACCGCGACGGCGCCGCCGGCAATGTCGGCATGGACCTCGCCGCCCGCGCCAAGCCGGACGGCTACACGCTGTTCCTCGGCAATGTCGGCACCATCTCGATCAACCCCTACATCTTCTCAAGCCTCAGGGTGAAGCCGCTGCAGGACTTCGCGCCGATCTCCATCGTCGCCGACACGCCCGGCCTCCTGATCGCCAATCCCAGCTTCCCGCCGAACAACGTCAAGGAACTGGTGGAATATGTGAAGGCGCGGCCCGGCCAGGTGAACTTCGCCTCGCCCGGCACCGGCAGCGTGAACCGGCTGGAGATGGAATCGTTCCGTCGCGAGGCCGGGCTCGACATGGTGCACGTGCCTTACAAGGGCGGCGCTGGCCCCGCCACCGCCGATGTCATGGGCGGCCATGTCAGCCTGATGTTCGTCACCATCTCCTCGGGCATCAACCATGTGAAGGGCGGCCGGCTGAAGGCGCTCGGCGTCTCCACCAAACAGCGCGTGCCGCAGCTTCCCGACGTGCCCACCATGACCGAGCAGGGCTATCCAAAGAGCGTCTCGTCGTCCTGGCAGGGCATCCTGGTGCCTGCCGGTACGCCGCAGCCGATCATCGACAAGCTGCACGCCGCCGTCGTCGAGGCGATGAAGGACGAGACCATCCGCGCCCGCATGGGCGAGTCCGGCGTCATCGCCGTGTCGAGCGCCACCCCGGCGGAATTCAAGCAATACATCCAGGCCGACGCGGACAAATGGAGCGCGATCATCAAGGAGATCGGCGCCAAGGCGGATTGAGCCGGTACGCCGCCTTCTGCTTCAGCATCCTTCGAGGCCGGCCGGAAGCCGGCACCTCAGGATGAGGCCGTACTCCCAGAGGAACCTCATCCTGAGGTGCTCGCGCAAGCGAGCCTCGAAGGATGCCCAAGCCGAGCGTCGATCCCCAGCCTCCGAAGGCATTTGCCCAAACGCCCCCTGGAGCCTCCATGAATATCCGCCTCTCCACCGACTTCCTCACCGGCCTGCTGTTCTGCAGCCTCGGCGCCATCGCCATCATCATCGGCGCCAAATATCCGCTCGGCACCGCGGCGCGGATGGGGGCGGGGTATTTCCCGCTGATCGTCAGCATCGGCCTCATCATCCTCGGCGGCATCTTGCTGGCGCGCTCCTTCCTCACCGAGACCGAGGAGGTCGGCACGGTCGATCCGCGGCCGGTGCTGGTGCTGCTGGCGAGCGTGCTGGCGTTCGGCTTCCTGATCGAGGATTGGGGCTTCCCGCTCGCCGGCCTTGTCGTGGTGGTGGGGGCGAGCCTGGCGGGTCGCGGCTTCAAGCCGGTGGAGACCGGCCTGCTGGCGGTCGGCCTCGTCATCTTCTGCACGCTGCTGTTTTCCTACGGGCTGGGTCTGAACCTGCCCGGCACGCATCTAAGGTGGTGAGGGCGGCATGGAACTGTTCAACGACCTGCTGCTCGGCTTCTCGGTCGCGCTGACGCCGGCGAACCTCGCCTACGGCTTCCTCGGCGTGCTGCTCGGCACCATCATCGGCGTGCTGCCCGGCCTCGGGCCGGTCGCGACCATCTCCATCCTGCTGCCGGTGACGTTCGCGCTGCCGGCGCCGGCGGCGCTGATCATGCTCGCCGGCATCTATTACGGCGCACAATATGGCGGTTCGACCACGGCGATCCTGGTGAACCTGCCAGGCGAGAGCTCATCCGTCGTCACCGCCATCGATGGCTACCAGATGGCGCGCAAGGGCAAGGCCGGGTTGGCGCTCGCCACCGCGGCGCTGTCCTCATTCATCGCCGGCACCATCGCCACCGTCATCATCGCGGTGGCCGCACCTGCACTCGCGGAGGTGGCGCTCGATTTCGGCCCGGCCGACTATTTCTCGCTGATGCTGTTCGGCCTGATCGCCGCGGTGATCCTGGCCCATGGCTCGGTGATCAAGGCGGTGGGCATGATCCTGGTGGGCATCCTGCTCGGCACCATCGGCATCGACGCCAATACCGGCCTGGAGCGATATACCTTCGGCATTCCGGCCTTCGGCGACGGTATCGACTTCGCCGTCATCGCCATGGGCATGTTCGGCATCGGCGAGACCATCGCCAATCTGGAGCGCCGCGACGAGAACCGCACCTTCCTCAATGAGGTGCGCGGGCTGTGGCCGTCCTGGACCGACATCAAGTCGTTCCTGAAGCCGGCACTGCGCGGCACCGTGCTCGGCGGCTGCCTCGGCCTGTTGCCGGGCGGCGGCCCGGTGCTGGCCTCCTTCTCCACCTATGCGCTGGAGAAGAAGCTGTCCAAGGATCCGAGCCGCTTCGGCCATGGCGCCATCGAGGGCGTCGCCGGTCCGGAGGCGGCGAACAATGCCGCCGCGCAGACCGCCTTCATCCCGATGCTCACGCTCGGCCTGCCGTCCAGCGCGGTAATGGCGCTGATGATCGGCGCCCTGATGATGCAGGGCCTCTCGCCCGGCCCGCAACTGATGAACCAGCGCCCGGACCTGTTCTGGGGCCTGATCGCCTCGATGTGGCTCGGCAACCTGATGCTGGTGGTGCTGAACCTGCCGCTGGTCGGCATCTGGGTGAAGCTGCTCTCGGTGCCGTACCGCATGCTCTATCCGGCGATCATGCTGTTCTGTTGCATCGGCGTGTACTCGATTCACAACAACGCGCTCGACGTGGTGCTGGCAGCGATGTTCGGCGGCTTCGGCTTCCTCTGCTCGCGGCTGCGCTGCGAGCCGGCGCCGCTGCTGCTCGGCTTCATCCTCGGCCCGCTGATCGAGGAGACGCTGCGCCGCGCGCTGCTTATCTCGCACGGCGACCCGCTGGTGTTCGTGCAGCGCCCGATCAGCCTCTCCTTCCTCATCCTCGCCTTCTGCCTGCTCATCGTGCTGGTGGCGCCGATGATCCGGGTGACGCGGCAGAAGGCGTTCGAGGAGGGTGCGGAGTAGGGGACGCCCTGCTTCAGCATCCTTCGAGGCCCGGCGTTGCCGGGCACCTCAGGATGACGTGGTTGCAAGAGCGACGTCATCCTGAGGTGCGAGCACCAGCGAGCCTCGAAGGATGTTCAAGCCGAGGAACAAAAAAGGCCGGGCGCGAGCCCGGCCTTTCGATTCGATTGAACAAGCCTCACGCGGCGCCGACGAGCGTGCGTTCCGCCGGCATCTGCCAGGCCGAGCCTTCCGACAGCGCGCTGAAGATGCCGCGCTGCGCCAGGGCGTCAATCTCGGCGCGCAGCAGGCCCATCACCGCCTGCGCCGCCGCGCTTACCTGGTCGCCGACATGGGCGAGCATGATGGTGCGCGACAGGTTCACGCCGCCGACGGCAAGGCCGGTGAGCAGGCCGTCATTTATCTCCTTGCGGAATGCCGAGATCGGCATGATCGAGGCGCCGCGGCCGCGCAGCAGCATGCGGCGTATGGCTTCCACCGCATCGATCTCGCACTCCACCTCGATGCACACGCCGTGCGAGGCGAGCTGTTCGTCGACCATGGCGCGGATGCCGCGCGTCACCAGCATCGGCATCGAGGCCAGTTCGTCCAGCGTCACCACCGGCGACACCCCGCGCTGGTGGCGCGGCATGACCACGACGATCGGCTCGGTCAGCACTGCGGTGAAGCGCAGCGCACGGTTCGGCGGCGGGTTGGTGAGCAAGGCAAGGTCGACCTGACCGTTCAGCACGTCGACCTGGAGCCGGCGGGTGAATTCCTCGATGATCTTCAGCTGGATGTTCGGGAAGCCCGAGGTGCAGCGCTCGACCAGGCCCGGCACCAGCAGCGGGCTCAATGTCGGCGAGATGCCGACGACGACGCGCCCGGTCGGCCCCTCGCTGCCAATATTCAGCTCCTCGGTGGCGCGGGCCACTTCCTGGAGGATGCGGCGGCTGTGCTGCAGGAAGCGCCGCCCGGCGAAGGTGAGCTGCACTCCGCGCGGCAGGCGCACCAGCAGCGGCGTGCCTATCTCGGTCTCGATGCGCTGGATGTGCCGGCTCAGCGCAGGCTGCACGATGCCGAGGTCACGCGAGGCCCGCGTGATGCTGCCGAGTTCGGCAACGCGAACAAAGGCTTCGATGCTGCGCAGTTCCATGTCGGCTTCCTCCGGTCGGGAGCGCTTGTCGTGTCGTTCGCACCCGTTGTTGTTTGGGGTTCCTCACGCCGATGCCGGCACGCGGAACACCCGCAAGGCGATTGCCAGCATCGAATAATAGCCAAGCAAACCAGTGAGTTCGACCACCGTCCGGCGACCAAAGCGCGAATTGGCCGCGGCGAACAGTTCGTCCGGCACTTCGCGGTCGCGATAGAAGGCGGCTGCGAAGTCATGCACCAGAGCGGCGTCGGGATCGCTGAAGTCCGGCCGGCGCTTTTGTGCCAGCGCCTCGATCTCGGTTTCGGGCACTCCGGCCTTGCGGGCCTCGTGGGAATGCACCTCGAATTCGTAGTCCGCGCCCCAATAGGCCGCGGTGGTCAGGATCGCGGTCTCGGACAGGCGCGGCGGCAGGCCGGTGCGGTAGCGGCAGAAGGCGCCGACGGCCTGCACCAGTTCGCACAGTTCCGGATTCTCCAGATAGACATGGAACGGTGCCGGCACGGCGCCGGCGCGCGGGCGGGCGATATTGTCGAAGACCCGGCGCTGCTCATCGCCCAGCTCCTCACGGGTGAGGGCCCGGTAGCGCGGCTCGGTGGTAGTTGTGTTCAATTCCATTCCCTCTCACGCGCTCGCGGCGGCGCGGCCGGGCTGGCTGCCGGTCTCCACCGGCACCGGCGCATTGGTCGCCACCGAACGGCAGATCGCCTCGAGCACGGCGATATTGCCGATCTTCTGCGCGTCGGTGAACACATACGGCGAGCCGGCGGCGATCGAGCGGGCGAAGGCTTCGAGATTGGCCTTCACCGTGTCGGCCCACTCATAGTCTCGCACTTCGACCCGGCCGTCCTTGTGCTGGACGGTGAGTGTGGTCTTGCCCGGCGTGTCGGGATGGGTGTGGTTGCGCGCCTCGACCCAGGCGTCGGAGCCATAGACAGTAATGCCGATATAGTTCGGCGTCACCAATATGGCGTTGAGATAGCCGGTGGCGCCGGAGGCGAAGCGGGTCAGCACCGAGACCACGTCGCCATTCGCCCGGTTCGAGGCGCGCTGCGCCGTCGTCGCATAGACCTCGGTGATCGGCCCGAACAGGTCGATGAAGCCGTCGGTGAGATGGATGCCCATCGCCGTCATGCCGGCGGCAGGCGCATCGACCGGGGAGGCGCGCCAGTCGCCCGCCGGGACCTCGGCGAGCTTGTCATGGCTGAAATTGGCCTCGACATGCATGAAGGTGCCGAGCGTGCCGCTGTCGACCAGGCGCTTGATCTCCAGCATGGCCGGCTCGTAGCGGCGCTCATGGCCGATGCCGAGCTTGACCCCGGCGGCACGGCAGGCCTCGACCGAGCGCTCGGCGTCAGCGCGGTTGAGCGCCAGCGGCTTCTCGCAGAACACATGCTTGCCGGCCTTGGCGATGGCCAGCACCTGCCCGGTGTGCAGCGAATGCGGGGTGCACAGGATCACCGCGTCGATGGTCGGGTCGGTCAGCACATCGTCCCAGCGCGTGGTGACCGGGATGCCGTATTCCGCGGCGAAGGCGGCCTGCGCATCCGAGGTGTCGATGGCGACGACGATGCGCAGCTCGGTGGAATCCGCCATGCGGCGGATCATGTGCTTGCCCCACCAGCCAAGGCCGGCAATTGCGGCGCGGATCATGCGTTTCCTACCCTTTTCGTTGCGATGCTTGTTGTCAGGCCCGGGCGGCCGCCTCGACCGTCTCCGGGTGAGCGGCCGGCACCCAGAAGGCGCCGGTCGAGAAGATCAGCGGTTCGCCGTCGCGATGCATGGCACGCTCGACCCGGCCGAGGAAGATCAGGTGG
Source organism: Starkeya sp. ORNL1 (assembly GCF_012971745.1). NCBI lineage: Bacteria > Pseudomonadati > Pseudomonadota > Alphaproteobacteria > Hyphomicrobiales > Xanthobacteraceae > Starkeya > Starkeya sp. ORNL1. The sequence goes on along the minus strand of NZ_CP048834.1, from coordinate 2,820,465 downwards.
TCGCCAGCTTCGATGATGTTCTCGGTGCGGCATTCGAAGCGGGCGATGGCGCCCTCCACCAGCGGGCAGCCATTCTGGCCGAGCCGGTGCTCGACGTCGGTAAACTTGTCCTCGCGCGGCGTCGAGAAGTGCCGGCACAGCTTCTTCTGGTGGGTGGCGAGCACATTGACCGCGAAGCAGCCGGCTGCCTTGAAGCCCGGCAGCGACGGTGCGCGGCGCTGCAGGCTCCACAGCACCAGCGGCGGATCGAGCGAGACCGAGGAGAAGGAATTGACCGTCAGCCCTTCGAGCTTGCCCTCCGGCGTGCGGGTGGTGACCACAGTGACCCCGGTCGCGAAGCGGCCGAGCGCCCGGCGGAAATGGCCATGGTCCTCGGGTTCGCGGAATTCGATGACATGATCGCTCATGAGATGAGGGTAGGCCGGCTTTTTCCGCTGTAGAAATGATATGATCTGCTTTCCCTCATCAGGAAACATGATGCCGGCATGAGCGACACCCTGCGCGATATCCGCCTTTTCGTGGCTGCCTATGAAGAACGCTCCTTCACCGCCGCGGCGGAACGCGAGCACGCCACGCAGTCCGGCGTCTCCCAGCACATCCGCAAGATCGAGGACCGCTTTGCCGTCCGGCTGTTTGCGCGCGGCAGCGGCATGGTGCGCCCGACCCCGGCGGGCGACAGCTATTACCGCCATTGCATCGAATTGCTGCGGCTGAACGAGATCGCCAGCCGCTCGGTCGCCGGCTATGGCGACGGGCTCGACGGTGACATGGTGGTGGGGCTGATGCCGACCATGACGCGCAGCGTGCTGGCGCCTGCCCTGGCGCGCTTCGTCGAGGCGCATCCCAATGTGGTGGTGCGGGTGCTGGAAGCTTTCTCCAACACCCTGACCCAGCAGGTGCGCAGCGGCGACCTCGCCTTCGCCATCGTGCCGGCCTCGACCGGCGTGGTGGGCGTGAAGACCACGCGCTTTGCCTATACGCCGGAGGTGCTGGTTTCGGGGCTGGCCGCCGGCCGGCGCCACATGGAGCCGATCAAGCTCGCCGATCTCGGCCCGCTCAAGATCGTGGTGCCGAGCGCGCAGAATGTGCGCCGCACCAATCTCGAGACCTATTTCAACGCCACCGGCGTGCAGGTCGAGCGGCTGCTGGAGCTCGACGCCATGATGGGCGCGCTCGATTTCATCGCCAGCACCGACTGGGTGGCGATCCTGCCCGGCCTGATGATGGCGGAGGATGCGACAAGCCAGGCGCCGCGGCGCTGGACCGTCAACCCGCTGGCGGATCCGCCGGTCGGCATCGAGCTGGTGCTGATCGAGCCGGCCCGCCGCCCGCTGATCCCGGCGGCGGCGGCGTTCCTGGACATGCTGCGCGAGGAGACACGGAAACTTGGGGCCGTGTGGGGGGAAAGCGCCACGCCTCAGGAGGCCACTCAGAAAGACACCACGTCATCCTGAGGTGCGAGCGAAGCGAGCCTCGAAGGATGCCCATCCCCGATGGCCGTCTTCTGCTTCAGCATCCTTCGAGGCCCGGCTGTCGCCGGGCACCTCAGGATGACGTGGTTCTATTCACTCCGACCCATAATAGCCCCCGGTCGCCTTGCCGTCGGCGGGATTTCCCGCGATGCCGTGGGTGGTGTCCTTGACCACGAAGAACAGCACGTCCTCTTCCGGCAGCGCCACCGTGGCGTGGACCACGTTGGGCGGGAAATAGATCAGCGTGCCGGGGCCGGCGATCTGGTCTTCCTCGCCCTCGATGCTGACCCGGAGCCGGCCCTGCACGACGTAGTTCCACTGCTCATTGGGATGCGAGTGCGGACGCGCGCCGGTGCCGGCGGCCTTGTGCATCAGCCCGCATTGGGTGCGGATGCCCTCCACCACGCTGCCGAAGGCAGTAGAATAGGCGGCGCCTCCGGGAATGCCCTCTAACTTGGCGAGCTGGAACAGATAGGCGCCTTCGCCGGCCTTGAAGGCGCCCTGGTTGATGGTCTGCGGCTGCGCGGTCATGGCGTGCGGTTCCTGCTCACGGCTGGCGGGAGGTGAAGGTGGCAATGCCGAGCTGGCCCGCCAGTTCGTCGAGCTGGCGCTGCAGCGGCGCGGGGATCGGCACGCCATGCTCGCGCCGCTCGTCGCGGCGCACCGCGCGCTGGTCGCCCGGCATGCGGATCTCCTCGACACCGGGCAGCGGCGTGTCGCCCCGCAATTCGTCGAGCTGGCCCTTCAACAGATTGGCGAAAACTGCCATCGGCATGAAGCGCTCGACATCGAGCGCCAGGATGAAATGGCCTGTATTGGTCTCGGTCGAGTTGTCGGCGTTGAAGTCGACCACCTCGCTGCCGAAGGCGGCATTGTTCAGCGTGCCGGCCAGTATGCCGAGCACCAGCGCGAGGCCGCTGCCCTTGTGGCCACCGATCGGCAGCAGCAGCCCCTCGCCGGTGCGCTTGGGATCCGTAACCGGGGAGCCGTCACGCTTGCTGACCAGCCAGCCCTCCGGCAAGGCCTTGTCCTGCATCACGTATTTCTTGACGGTGCCGTAGGAGACGATGGTGGTCGCGATGTCCAGCACCACCGGCGGCTCGTCGCCGCAGGGTATGCCGACGGCCAGCGGGTTGGTGCCGAGCAGCGAGGAGGTGCCGCCCCACACCGCCATATGGTTGGAGCTCGCCACCACCGAATAGATGCCGACCATGCCATGCTTCACCGGCATCTCGGCATAGAGCGCGGCGGGGCCGGCATGGTTGGAGCGGCGCACCCCGACCCAGGCGACGCCGGTATAGCGTGCCATCTCGATGGCGGTCTCGGTGGCCGTGGTCATCACCAGATGGCCCATGCCGTTGTCGCCATCGACCAGCGCCACCGCGGGCCCCTTGCGGGCGACACTGATGTTCGGGGTCGGATTGACGCCGCCGGCCCTCAGCCGCCGGACATATTGCGGCAGGCGGAAGATGCCGTGGGCGTCGGCGCCGGTGAGGTCCGCTTCGACCATCATCTCGGCGACCTTGGCGGCGCCCTCGGCCGGCAGGCCGCAACTCCTCATGGCGTCGGAGATCATGCTCCCCAGCACCTGCGGGGCAAAACGGCGAGGGGACTCGACCGGCGTATCGGTAACGGCGTGCACGCTCACTTGCGGTCTCCCGCATGCGAATCCTTCGCGTGCGAGTCCCTCGCATGCTCGGAGGCGATGCTGTGGGTCTTGCCGGTCTCCATCAGCGTGCGCGTCGCGTCGACGTCGGCATAGGTCCAGAATATCTCCAGCTTCTCGGTGTCCGACACATTGCGGAAGCGGTGCGGGATGTTGGGCGGGATCCAGGTGGTGTCGCGGGCCTTCAGCGCATATTCGACGCCGCCGATCTCGAAGACAGCTTCGCCTTCAAGGACGATCACGCTCTCCTCGCAATTGTGGCAATGCAGCGCGATCGCGGCTTTGGGCCCGAAGCTGGTGATGCCGTTGAGCAGCTTTTGCGAGCCGAGCTCGCCGGTGACGAGCCGCACCGTGCGGGCGCCGCCGCCACGCTCGGTGACCGGGAGTTCGTCCGGTCGAAGCACGGCGGCGGAAGGGGCGTTGCCGGCGCTCATGCGATGGCCTTCGCCTTGGCGTCCACCGTGCCGCTGACGCCGAAGAAGCCGGCCGCGGTGCCGCCGAGGATGGCGTCGCGATCCGTCTCGGCGAGGCCGGCCTCGCGCACCTGACGGGCACATTCCAGCGTGCCCATGTCGAACGGATAGTCGCTGCCGAGCAATATGTGGTCGGAGCCGAACGTGTCGGTGAGATAGCGCAGCGCCGGGCCGTAATGGGTCAGCGTGTCGAAATACAGCCGGCGGATCGAGACCTCCGGGCTCTCCTTGATGAATTTGCGGCACTCCGGCCGCTCCTTCCAGCCATGGATCATGCGGCCGGTCTGGAACGGCATGAAGCCGCCGCCATGTACGAAGCAGATCTTCAGGTTCGGGTAGCGCTCCAGCACGCCGGAGAACACCAATGAGGCCGCCGCGATGGTGGTCTCCAGTGGATTGCCGATCAGGTTCTTGAGGTAGAAATCCTTGGTGCGGTCGCCCGCCGCGGTCTTCTGCGGATGCACCAGGATGAAGGCATCGAGTTCCGCCGCGGTCGACCACACCGGCTCCAGCGCCGGATCGTCGAGGTTCTTGCCTTCGACATGCGAGCCGATCTGGATGCCGCCGAGACCGAGCTTCGACACCGCGCGGCCGAGTTCGTCGGCGGCGCGCTTCGGGTCCTGCAATGCCACCGTGCCGATGCCGAGGAAGCGGTCGGGATGCTTGCGCACCAGATCGGCAATGGCCTCGTTCTGCACCGCCGACAACGCGGCGGTGAGCGCGGGATCCTGCTCATAGAGGAAGGTCTGCGGGCAGTTCGACAGCACCTGCAGATCGATGCCGGCAAAGTCGAGATCGGCAAGGCGCTTGTCGAGATCCCAGCCGCCGCGCGGGAACGGACGCTGCACGATGTCGGCGACCTTGAGCACGCCGCCTTCGGCATCGACCTCGCTGAGGCGCGGGCCGATCTCCGGGGCCTCGTTCCGCATCAGGCGCATCATCTCCTCGGTCAGGATATGCGCATGGACATCGATCACGGGGGTGGCAGTCATCGGAGCTCCTAGTCGGAAGAATTGGAAACGAGGCCATCGTCCAGACGGGCGCGGCGCGCGGCGCGGCGATTCATCAGGGCGTTGAAGATCGGCAGCACCAGCGAGGCGATGACGAGCAGCGCCAGCACGGCGGAGAGCGGACGCTGCACGAAGATCGCCATGCTGCCCTCGGACAGCATCAGCGACTGCCGCAGCGAGGTTTCCATCAGCTGTGCCAGCACCACGGCGAGCACGACCGGCGCGCGAGGTATGTCGGCGCGGATCATCCAGTAGCCGACCACGCCGAAGAACAGCGTCAGCCCGACATTGAACAGGCTGAGGCTGGTGGCATAGGCCCCGACCAGCGAGATCATCAATATGCCGGGCACCAGGTAGGAATACGGGATGCGCAGCACCGAAGCGAAGATCGGCGCCATCGGCAGGTTCATGACCAGCAGGAACACATTGCCGATGAACATCGAGGCGATGAGCCCCCAGACCAGGTCCGACTGCTCGGTGAGCAGGCCTGGGCCGGGTCGGATGCCGAGCAGCACCAAAGCGGCAAGCAGCACCGCGGTCGAGGCCGAGCCGGGAATGCCGAGCGCCAGCATCGGCACCAGCGCACCATGGGCGGCCGAGTTGTTGGCGGATTCGGCGGCGGCGACGCCGTCGAGCGCACCGCGGCCGAAGCGTTCGGGGTGCTTGGAGAATTTCTTCTCGACCACATAGGCCAGCAGCGCCGCCACCGTCGGGCCGGCGCCGGGCATCAGGCCGATGAGGAAGCCTATGGTGCCGCCGCGCAGCACCGCCATGCGGCACTCGGCCCAGTCCTTGGCGGTGAGCCACATGTCGCGCAGCCGGGTCTTGATCGGCTCGACATGCTGGGTCTGCTCCATCGAGACCAGAATCTCGGCGATGCCGAAAATGCCGATGGCGACGGGCAGGAAGTCGATGCCTTCCAGCAGCTCCAGCGAGCCGAAGGTGAGGCGCGACGTGCCCTGGATCGGATCGGTGCCGACCAGCGCCACCATCAGCCCGAGCGCGGCGCCGATCATCGCCTTGATCGGCGAGCCGGTGCCCATGCTGGCGGTGGCGGTGATGCCGAGCAGCGCCAGCAGGAAGTATTCCGGCGCCGAGAAGCTGAGCGCAAAGGCGCTGAGCGCCGGGGTGAGGAATACCAGCGCGGTGACGGCGCTGATGCCGGCGAGGAACGAGCCGATCGCCGATATGGACAGCGCCGCGCCGGCTCTGCCCTGCTTGGCGAGCTGGTTGCCGTCCACCGCGGTCATCACGCTGGCGGCCTCGCCCGGCACGTTCACCAGCACCGAGGTGAGGGTGCCGCCATACATGCCGCCATACATGATGCCGGAGAGCATCACGAGGGCGGTCACCGGCTCGAGGCCGAAGGTGACGGGCAGCAGCAGCGCCATGCCGGCGGCCGGCCCGATGCCGGGCAGCACGCCGATCAATTGGCCGAGCGTGACGCCGATGAGCACGAACAACAGGTTCGTCGGCGTCGACGCGACCGCAAATCCTTGGGCAAGTGAGGCGAGGGCGTCCATGGTCCGTCCGGTTCTGGCGAGCGGGCTCAGATGCCCAGCACCCCTTGCGGAAGAGAAATGCCGAGCCAGGCGATGAAGACGCCATAGACGATGCCGACGGTGATCGCCGTGGTGGCAAGGCTCGGAATGAGCGGCCGCCGCTCGACGGCGAGCAGCAGGAACAGGCAGAAGACGACGCCGGAGAGGATCAGCCCGAGCACCGGCACCGCCAGCAGCATGATCCACAGCGCGGCGGCGACCTCGACGACGCGCAGGAAACCGTGGCGATCCGGAAAATTGTGCGGCTCGTGCTGTTCGCGGCGTAGCGCCGTGAACAGCAGCAGCAGCGACAGCACGATCCCGGCAATCCCCACCCAGAACGGCGCGAACGCCGATCCGGGTGCGAATTCCGACCAGTATTCGAGCTGGTGGGTGCCGATCATGACGGCGACCGACAAAGCGAGCACGATGAGTGCCGTGACGATGTCGACCGTCCTCATGCCGGCCTCCCTTTCGTTGACGATGCTCACTGGCCGGCCGGAGGAGCCTTGGCGAGGCCGAGGTCCTTCAGCAGTGCGAGGTGCTCTTCATGCAGCTTGGCGAGGTGCGCCTTGGCCTGCGAGGCCGGGATCATCTCGCTGCGCAGGAAGTTCTCCTTGATGCTCGCCTGCCATTCCGGATTGGCGACCAGCTTGGCGATGGCGTCGTCCCAGAACTTCACCGTGCCGGCGTCGAGATCCGGCGGGCCGGCGAGACCCCAGGCCTGGCCCCACACCACGGCGAAGCCCTGCTCCTTGGCGGTGGCGAGGTCCTTCAGCTCCGGCTCGGTGCGGCGCTTCTCGGAGAGGATGGCGATCATCTTGGCCTTGCCGCTCTTGACCAGCGGCAGCGCCTCGGAGGGCGTCAGCGTCATCATGTCGACATTGCCGCCGAGGAAGGCGGCCTGCGCGGCGCCGCCACCGTCGAACGGTACATAGTTCAGCTTCACCTTGCCGGCCTTCTCGACCAGGCCCGCCACCATGTGGTCGGTGGAGCCGCTCTGCGCGCCGGCAACCTTCACGCTACGCTCGCGCTGGGCGGCGAGTGCCACGAGGTCCTTCAGGCTGTTGACCGGCGAGGAGGGCTGCACCACCAGCACCAGGTCGCCCTGGATGAACATGCTGATCGGAGTCAGCTTGTCATAGACGGTGGCGAGACCCTGGGTGATCGGGGTGGTGAGGATCGGCTGGGCGATGCACAGCACGATGTTCTTGTCGCCCTTCTTGGCGAGCACGAAATTGGCGGCGACCATCCAGGAGCCGCCGGTGCGGTTCTGCACCACCAGCGGGTTGGTGATGATCTTCTGCTCATTGAGGATCTTGGCGGCGCGGCGCATCAGCACGTCGGGCGTGCCGCCCGGGCTGGTGCCGGTGGTGATCTCGATGGGGCCGGTCGGCGCGGTCTGCGCGGAAAGCCCGGTGGGCAAGGCGGCAAAAGCGAGCGTGGCGCCGATCGCGGCAAGCGCGGTGCGCCTTAGGCGGAAATGCTGGGTCTCACGAATGGTCATGGCGTTCCTCCATTGGCCTATGCGGCGACAGCGTCGTTTTCGACGTCTTCTGCGGAAGCTAAGGACGGTGACGCATATGTGTCAAGTTGTGCCTCATATATTCGTAGATACTCTCCCATGTCTAAAAAGCATGGATGTAATACAAATCGGCATATGTTTTGGTTGTACGAAATATAATCGGTAGAACGTGCATTGTTCGGTGATATTCCGTTGGGGATTATCTGTAACGAACAAAGATGATGTCGTTCTTCGTGGCAGAGGAGCAGGGCGCTCGGCTTGCGCATCCTTCGAGGCTCGCTGCGCTCGCACCTCAGGATGAGGTCATTTTTTGAGATGAACCTCATCCTGAGGTGCCCGGCGACGCCGGGCCTCGAAGGATGCTCAAGCCGAGCGACACGCCCCCGAGCGCATTAGAACTCCTGATCGGGCGCATCAGTTCTTATCGTTTCTGTTAATGCAGACGCGCCGCTAGCGTCCGGCCTGAACGGACACGTGCGGAGAGCAGGCATGCAACTCGGCTTCTTCACCATGCCCATCCATCCCCTCGGGCGGGATTGGCGCGAGACCCTGCGGGAAGACCAGGAAGCGTTCCTGCTGGCCGACGAGCTCGGCTACAGCGAAGGCTATGTCGGCGAGCACGTCACCGATCTGGCCGAGAACATCACCAGCTGCATGGTGTTCCTCGCCAGCCTTGCCGGGCGCATCAAGCAGATGCGGCTCGGCACCGGCACGGTGAACATGCCGAATATCCACCCGGCGGCGGTGGCGGCGCAGATTTCGATGCTCGACCATCTGCTCGACGGCAAGCTCAATTTCGGCATCTCGCCGGGCGGCCTGCTGTCGGACGCCGAAGTGTTCGGCAATCTCGATGCCGACCGTAACGCCATGTTCCTGGAAGCCATCGATGCGGTGATGGCGATCTGGACCGGCGAGGCGCCCTACAAGATCGACGGCAAATACTGGAAGATCACCACCGAGCGCACCCTGTTGCCGGAAATCGGCCAGGGCATCATTGGCCGCCCGCTGCAGAAACCGCATCCGCCGGTGGTAATCACCGCGGTGGCGCCATTCTCCAAAGGCGTGAGCGCGGCGGCTGCGCGCGGCTGGGACCCGATCTCGGCCAACTTCCTGATGCCGAAATGGGTCGCCACCCATCGTGCCTCCTATGAGGAAGGCTGCCGGGCGGGCGGGAGGCCGGTGGATTTGTCGAACTGGCGCGTCGCCAAGAGCGTCTTCGTCGCCGAGGATGCCGCGACGGCGCGCGAGTACGCTCGCGGCGAGGGCAGCCCCTATGTGCATTATTTCCGCTCGCTCTTCACCAAGCTGGTCAAGAACGGCCGCTCGAATCTGTTCAAGGAAGACCCGTCCATGCCGGACAGCGAGCTGACGCTCGAGCATGTGCTCGATCGCCTCGTCATTCACGGCACGCCGGACGAAGTGGCCGACAAGCTGCTCGGCTTCGTCGACGAGGTCGGCCCGTTCGGCACGCTGCTCTATGCCGGCCACGACTGGCGCGACCCCGCCCTCGCCAAGCGGTCGATGCGTCTGATGGCGGAGCAGGTGATGCCGCTCGTCAATGCCGAGCTGGGGGCAGAGGAGACCGCGGCGGCGGAGTAGCCTTCTTCCCTGCCACCACCCATCGTCATCCCGGAACGGCCGCAAGGCCGTATCCGGGATCGCGCGCAGGAAGGGGCACCACTCTCGGCACGCGATCCCGGCTCTTCGCTTCGCTGCGGCCGGGATGACGACTTACTGGAACAGCGCGCGCGGCATGCGCCAGCTCACGGCAGGTCGTCTGCGAACAGGCCGACCTTGGCTCCGGCGACGCCGGGGTCGAGCACCAGCACATCTCCCGAGGGCGGCGGCGCGTCGGCACTGCGGCGCAGCGTGGTGAGATAGAGCGTGCGCAGCCCCTCGCCGGCAAAGCACGGCATGGTCGGTCCCGGGGTCGGCAGCGGGATATGGGCGAGCATGATGCCGTCCCGCGAGAAGCGGTTGAGGAAGCCGGCGGAGACGCCGGAGCTCCAGTAATTGCCGTCGACATCGCAGGCGCCGCCATCCGGGCGGCCTTCCTCATTGCTCGGCGTGGCGATGCGCGTGCGGTTGGAAATGGCGCCGGTCGCGGGATCGAAATCCCAGCGGTCGATCCAGGGGCCGGCGGAATCGGTGTGGAACATCGAGCGGCCGTCCGGCGACCAGGCGAGGCCGTTCGAGACCTTCAGCCCCTCGACCTTGCGCTCCACGGTGCCGTGGGCATCGACGCGATAAAGCGCCGCGATCGGCTTGCGGTCGGCCGAGGCGACATCGTGCATGGTGCCGACCCAGAAGGCACCGTCCGGCCCGACCTTGCCGTCATTGAGCCGCAGCTCGGGGAAATTGGTCTCCACCGTCGCGAGCAATGAGCGCGCACCGGTCGCCGGGTCGAACATCACCACGTCGCCGCCGACCGCCACCACCAGCCGCCCGCTGCGGGCGAGGCCGAGGCTGGCAACCGGGCGGTCGAAATGCCACTGCCGGCGCTCGCCGGTCGATGGCGTAAAGGCGTGGATGATGCCGGCGGGGATGTCGGCAAACAGCAGCCGGCTATTCACTTCGTCCCAGACCGGGGATTCGCCGGTGGAACAGCGGGCCTCTAGAGCGACGCGGATCTCGGGAGTGCTCATGTGTGCGCCTCAGCGTGCGAGCCAGCCGCCATCCACCGGGACGACGGTCCCCGTTACATAGGACGAAGCAGGGGAGGCGAGGAAGAGCACCGCGGTGGCAATGTCCTCCGGCCGACCCCAGCGCGCCATGGGGATGCGGTCCAGTATCTGCCGGTTACGGCCGGGATCCGCCCTGAGCGCGAAGGTGTTGTCGGTTTCCATATAGCCGGGCGCGATGGCGTTCACGGTGATGCCGCGTGGCGCCAGCTCGTTCGCCATCAGCTTGGTGAGGCCGACAATGCCATGCTTGCTGGCGGTGTAGGACGGCACGCGGATGCCACCCTGGAAGGCGAGCAGCGAGGCGATGTTGATGATCCGTCCCTCGCTCATGCGCAGGCTCCAGCGCCGCGCGAATGCCTGCGACAGGAAGAACAGGCTCTTCAGATTGATGTCCATCACCGCGTCCCAATCCTCCTCGGTGAAATCGAGCAGGTCGGCGCGGCGGATGATGCCGGCATTATTGACGAGGATGTCGACGGCGCCGACCTCGTCCTCGATCTTGCCGACCAACGCGTCGAGTCCGGAGGTGTCGGCGAGGTCGCGCACCACCTCGTGGAAGGCGACGCCGAGCGCACGGATGCTGGCCGCGGTTTCCGGCATGGGCTGCGAGCCGAGCCCGACAATGTCGGCGCCGGCCCCGGCCAGCGCCTCGGCGATGGCACGACCCAACCCGGTGCGCGCGCCGGTGACGAGGGCGCGGGAGCCGGTCAGGTCGAACAGCTCGGCGCCGCGCATCAGGCCAGCTCCGCCATCGGTACGAAGTCCATGTCGGCGAAGGACTGGTTGTCGCCCGCCATTGCCCAGATGAAGGCGTAGGCCCCGGTGCCGGCGCCGGAATGGATCGACCAGGGCGGCGAGAGTACGACCTGCTCGTTGCGCACGATCAGGTGGCGGGTCGCTTCCGGCCGGCCCATCAGGTGCACCACGAAGGCGTCGGGGGCGAGCTCGAAATAGAAATAGCTCTCCATGCGCCGGTCGTGGGTGTGGGCCGGCATGGTGTTCCACACGCTGCCGGGCGCGAGGCGCGTCAGGCCCATCACCAGTTGACAGGTCGGCAGCACGCCGGGATGCAGATATTTGAAGATGGTGCGCTGGTTCGAGGTCTCCAGCGTGCCTAGCGGTTGCGGCGAGGCTTCCGCCTCGCGCACCACCCGGTTGGGATGGCGCATATGGGCCGGGGCTGAATTGGCATAGAGCTTCGCCGGCTTTGAAGGATCGAGGCTCTCGAAGCTGAGATCCCGAACGCCCATGCCGAGATAGACAGCTTGGCGCGGCGCGACGATCAGTTCCGCATTGTCGGCGCGCACGCGCGCAGTGCCCTCGCCGACATTGATGGCCCCGAGCTCGCGGCGCTCCAGTAGGAACTCGGCGCCGACCAGTCTGGCCAGCGCGGTGTCCGGGGCGAGCGGCCGGCCGTCCGGCTGGATGCCCAGCACCAGCATGCGGTCATAATGGGTGTAGGTGGCGCGGATCTCGCCGGGAGCGAAAATGCCTTCGATCATGAAGTGCCGGCGCAGTTCGTTGCCGTCGAGGGCTTCCGCCTGCCCGTAATGGATGGCGTGACGTGTCTCCATTGGCGTTCCCCTTCTTCAGAAGGCCGTAAGCCGGCCGTTGTTCTCAGATGAAAAGATCGCGGTGCGACGCCTGCACGGTCGGCAGCGCCTTCAGGATTTCGGACAGATGCACCTTGAGCGCCGCCTCGGCGCGATCGGCATCGCGGGCGTCGACCGCCTCGATGATGGCGCGGTGCTGGCCGATGAGGCGCGGCAGCGCCGTTGCCGAGGGCAGCGTCAGATGGCAGACCCGGTCCATATGGGCCTTGATGTCGTCGATCACGGTCCAGGCGGACGGGCAGCCGGCGCCCTCGGCCAGCGCAGCATGGAACAGTTCGTCGGCACGCTGGAATTCGTAATGCGCGCCGGCCTCGGCGGCCACCGTCTGGGCGTCGAGATAGAAATCGATGCGGGTGCGCACCCGGGCGTCGAAGCGCTCGCAGGCGCGGCGCACCACGGCGGTCTCCAGCGATTCCCGGATGAAGCGCGCCTCCAGCATGCGCTCGAGCGATATCTTGACGACGAAGGTGCCACGGCGCGGCTGGATCTCGACGAGACCGGAACGGGCGAGCGAGATGAAGGCTTCGCGCACCGGCTGGCGCGACACGTTGAGACGCGCGGCGATGTCCTGCTCGGACAGCGGCGCGCCCGGCGGAATCTCCATGGTGATGATCGCCTTGCGGATCTCATTCTCGACGCGGCGGGCGCTGGTCACCCCCACATCGCCGGACTCCACATTCACCGAAAGTCTCCCGCGGTCGCTTCTCTTTCTGCTTGACGCTGTACCATACCAGAGCCACTATCTGCCATACCAAAAACGCGTGATTGGGCGATAAACGTCCTCAATGGGTGGAAACGATGCCCCACTGGCCTGACGCCAAAGGCACGGCGGAGGAGTTCATCGCAGCACGGCGCGAGGTGCGCGTGCTGGCGGAATTCCCCGGTCCGCTGCCGGCCGATCTCGACGCCGCCTATGCCGTGCAAGAGGAGGTGCTGCGCCTCACGCCGCGCCGCCTCGCTGGATGGAAGGTGGCAGGCATCCCGCCCGGCTTCCGCGCGCAATATGACGCCGAGCGAATGGTCGGTCCGGTGTTCGCCGACGCGGTGCAGGAAGTGGCCAAGAGCGGCCATGCCATCGTCGAAGTGCATGAAGGCGGCTTCTGCGCCGTCGAGGCCGAGTTTGTGGTGCGCCTGCTCGCCGATGCGCCGGACAAGGACTGGCTCACGGCGGAGGACATCGCGGCCATCTCCAGCCTGCACGCCGGCTCGGAGATCGCCTCCAGCCCGCTTGCCACCATCAATGATCTCGGCCCCGGCGCGGTGATCTCCGATCACGGCAACAATTCCGGCGCCCTTGTCGGCCCCGGCATCCCGCGCAGCACCTTCGGCCATTGGGACGCGCTGGCCTCGCGCACCTATGTGAATGGCGAGCTGGTCGGCGAGGGCAGCGCCGCCCGCGTCGCCGGCGGGCCGTTCGCTGCCGCGGCCTTTCTCGCCGCCCAGCTCGCCACCCGCGGGCGGCGGCTGAAGGAGGGCGACATCATTCTCACCGGCATGACCACCGGCGTCCATTCGGTCCCGGTCGGCGCCCATGCCCGCCTCGAATTCGAAGGCATCGGCAGCTTCACCCTCGACGTCGTGGCGCGCCGGGCGGCGCACGCGGCGCCGCGGATGGCTGCCGGCTGAAGACCACCCTCATAGTCAAGGCGGGCCAACCGCCGGCATATCAGGAGGAAACCCATGAAGACGCCGAGCCTTCTCTGCATGGCTGCCGTTCTCGCCACCCTCGCGGTGGCGCCAGCCGCGGCGCAGAACGTCACGCTGCGTTCCGCCGACATCCATCCCGACGGCTACCCGACGGTCGAGGCCGTCATCTATATGGGCAAGCTGGTCGAGGAGCGGACCAAGGGCCGCATCAAGATCCAGATGTTCAACAATTCCGCGCTCGGCAGCGAGAAGGACACCATCGAGCAGACCCGCTTCGGCGTCATCGACATGAACCGGGTGAACACCGCGCCGTTCAACAACCTGGTGCCGCAGACCCAGGTGCTCGGCATGCCGTTCCTGTTCCGCTCGGTCGATCACATGCACAAGGTGGTGGACGGGCCGATCGGCGAGGAGATCCTCGCCGCCTTTACCCCGCACGGCCTGGTCGGCCTCGCCTTCTACGATTCCGGCGCGCGCTCCTTCTACACCACCAAGAAGCCGGTCAAGGGTCTCGCCGATCTCAAGGGGATGAAGGTCCGCGTCCAGCAGTCCGACCTGTGGATCGCCATGATGAAGGCGTTCGGTGCCAATGCGACGCCGATGCCGTTCGGCGAGGTCTATTCCTCGCTGGAGACCGGCGTGGTCGACGGCGCCGAGAACAACTGGCCTTCCTATGAATCCTCGCGGCATTTCGAGGTGGCGAAGAACTACACCCTCACCGAGCACTCGCTGGCGCCTGAAGCGCTCGTCATCTCCAAGATCAGCTGGGACAAGCTCTCGCCGGACGACCAGAAGATCGTCCGCCAGGCGGCGAAGGAGTCGGTCGGCAAGATGCGCGAATTGTGGACCGCCCGTGAGAAGGCCTCCGAGGATAAGGTGCGCGAGGCCGGCGTCACCGTCATCAAGGTCGACAAGCAGCCTTTCATCGACGCGATGAAGCCGGTCTATGACAACTTCGTCACTGATCCGAAGATGAAGGACCTCGTGTCCCGCATCCAGGCGGTGCAATGAGCGCCCCGCTGCAGCCGGCCGAAGCCGGATGGTCCGCCCCGGGGCATGACCCGGGGCCGGCCGCCCTGTCTTCCTCGGAGCCGAGGCCCATCCCGATGAACGGCACCTTGCTCGCCATCCGGCGCGCGCTTGCGCTCACCTCGAAACTCGCGCTCGGGATTTCGGGTGTCGGGCTCGTCGTCATGACGGTCGCGGTCGGCTGGCAGGTGTTCGCGCGCTACGTGCTGAACGACACGCCGACCTGGTCCGAGCCGGTCGCCCTGCAGCTCATGGCCTGGTTCATCCTGCTCGGCGCGGCGGTCGGCGTGCGCGAGAGCGTGCATCTGGGGCTCGACCTGCTGCGCCACGTGGTTCCGGAATGGGCGGGCAAGGCGATGGACCTCATCAATCTCGGCCTGGTCGCCTTCTTCGGCGCCGCCATGGCGGTGTACGGCACCCAGCTCGCCATCGGCACCTGGACGGCGACCATTCCCGTGCTCGGCCTTCCCGGCGGCGTGGACTTCTTTCCCCTCGTCGTCGGCGGCGCGCTCATCGCGCTGTTCGCGCTGGAACGCTTTGTCGATGTCCTGCTCGGGGTGAAGCCGGCGGCCGACGTCGAGATCCTGGAGGCGGTGTGATGGCCTATTGGGTCCTGTTCGGCACCTTTACGCTGCTGATGCTGATCGGCACGCCGATCGCCTTCTGCCTCGGCATCGCCTCGCTGGCGACGGTCCTCTATATGGGCCTGCCGCCGGTCGTGGTGTTCCAGCAGCTCAATTCCGGCATCAATGTCTTCGCCATGATGGCGATCCCGTTCTTCATCTTCGCCGGCGACATGATGATACGCGGCGGCATCGCGGCACGGTTGATCCGCTTTGCCGCGGGGCTGGTCGGCCACATGCGCGGCGGGCTTGGCCAGGTGAACATCGTGGCCTCCACGCTGTTCGGCGGCATCTCCGGCTCGGCGGTGGCGGACGCCTCGGCGGTCGGCGGGCTGATGATCCCGCAAATGGCGGCGCGCGGCTATGACCGTGACTATGCGGTGAACGTGACGGTAAACGCCGCCATCATCGCGCTGATGATCCCGCCGTCGCACAATCTGATCCTCTACTCCATCGCTGCCGGCGGCACGGTCTCGGTGGCGGACCTGTTCACCGCCGGCATCATACCCGGCCTGCTGCTCGCGCTCTCGCTCATGGTGACGGCCTATTGGGTGGCGCGCCGGCGCGGCTATCCCGCCGAGCCGTTTCCCGGCTTTGCCAAGGTCGGTTATTACCTCATCTCCGCACTGCCGGGGCTGCTGCTGATCGGCATCATCTTCGGCGGCGTGCGCTCGGGCATCTTCACCGCGACGGAAAGCTCCTGCATCGCGGTGATCTATGCGCTGCTGGTGGCGCTGCTGGTGTATCGCGAACTCGACTGGCGCGGCTTCGTCGAGGCGACGCTCGGCGCGGTGCGCACCACGGCAATGGTGCTGCTGGTGATCGGCGCTGCAGCCTCGTTCGGCTGGCTGATGTCGTTCCTGCAGGTGCAGCAGGCCACCATCGCTGCCATCCGCGCCATCTCCAACGACCCGATCATCGTGCTGCTGCTGATCAATGTGGCGCTGCTGGTGCTCGGCACCTTCATGGACATGGCGCCGATGGTCATCATCTGCACCCCGGTGCTGCTGCCGATCGTGAAGGCGTTCGGCATCGACCCGGTGCATTTCGGCATCGTGATGATTCTCAATGCCGGCATCGGGCTGAACACGCCGCCGGTCGGCACCGTGCTGTTCGTCGGCTGCGCGGTCGGCAAGATCTCGATCCGCGAGGCGATGCGCACCATCTGGCCGTTCTTCGGCGCCAGCATTGCCGTGCTGATGCTGGTGACCTACGTGCCGGCGCTCTCGCTCTGGCTGCCGGCGCAGTTCCGGTGAGGCTAACTACGCGACTTGCCCCCTCTCCCCGTTGGGGAGAGGGGTGGGGTGAGGGGCTCAAAGCTCCGCAATCGTGCTCCCCCTCACCGACCCGCTTCGCGGGCCACCTCTCCCCCTCGGGGAGAGGAAAGGGAGGCCAATCTCTCAGGCGTAGAGCGGCGCCTCGCTGGCGCGCAGCCGCTGCACGTCGCGGATCGGCGGCGCGCCGAACAGCCGGCGATATTCGCGGCTGAACTGCGAGGGGCTGTCATAGCCGACGCTGTGCCCGGCAAGCGCCGCGTCCATCGCCTGGGCGAGGATCAGCCGCCGGGCCTCCTGCAGCCGGAGCTGCTTCTGGAATTGCAGCGGGCTCATCGAGGTCACCGTCTTGAAGTGCTGGTGCAGGGCGGAAGAACTCATGCGCGCTTCCCTGGCGAGATCCTCGATCCGGAACGGCTCGCGGAAATTGCGCTTGAGCCAGGATATGGCGCGGCCCACCTGCTGGAGCCGGCTGTCGGCGACCGCGATCTGCCGCAACCGCGCGCCCTGCGGGCCGATCAGCAGGCGATAGAGGATCTCGCGCTCCGCCACCGGCGCCAGGATCGGGATGTCGCGCGGACTGTCCAGCAGCCGCACCAGCCGCACCGCGGCGTCGAGCAGTTCGATGGTGACGTCGGAGAGGAACACGCTCGCCTGCGATTCGCCGGGACGCGGCACGAGCAGGTTCGCCTCCATCATCAGCGCGCCGAGCATGCCGGCGTCGAGACTGAGCAGGAAGCACAGATAGGGCTGGTCCGTGGAGGCTTCGATGATCTGCCCGACCACCGGGACGTCGACCGACACCACGAGATATTGCGCGCGGTCATAGACGAAGACATTGCCGCCCGACATCACCTGCTTGCGGCCCTGCGCGATGATGCAGATGGCGGGCTCGTGCAGCACGTGGATCGGCTCGCTCGCCTGCGAGGCGCGGATCAGCGACACCCGCGGCAGCGCGGTCGGATGGATGCCGTCCGCCGGCGTGGATCGTTCAATAAGCCGAGCGAATTCAGGCTGCGCATCGCTCATCGAGCATCTCCGACTTCGTTGAAGGATCGGGCTTTGTCCCCATGATCGGATAGCGTCGGCGGCGCCGCGGTGGAAACGGAAAATCGCGAAGCTGGAGGATCGTGCAATAAGCCAGGCCGATCTGTCTATCGTCCGCGCGGGCCGTGGCGCCAATCTCCCGCACACCGCCGGCCACATCCGCCGCGGCGAAATAATCCCGGACATAGGCAGGACTTCCATGAGCAGAATCTGGTTCGTGACAGGCGCAGCGCGCGGCATCGGCGCCGAGATCGTCAAGGCGGCGCTGGCCAATGGCGACAAGGTGGTCGCCACCGGCCGCCGCATCGAGGCGCTGGAGGCGGCCTTCGGCAGCAGCCCCGACGTGCTGCCGCTCGCGCTCGACGTCGCCGACGAGGCCGCGGCGCAACGCGCGGTGGAGGCGGCGCTCGCCCGCTTCGGCCGCATCGACGTGCTGGTCAATAATGCCGGCTACGGCCAGCTCGGCCTGTTCGAGGAGATCGAGCCGGCCGACATCGAGCGGCAATTCGCCACCAATGTGTTCGGCCTGTTCCACGTGACCCGCGCGGCGCTCCCGGCGATGCGCCGGCAGCGCTCCGGCCACATCGTCAATCTCTCCTCCATGGCCGGCGTGGTCGGCTTTACCGGCGCCGCGGTCTATTGCGCCACCAAGTTCGCGGTCGAGGGTTTCTCGGATTCGCTCGCGACCGAAGTCGCGGATTTCGGCATCGGCGTCACGCTGGTCGAGCCCGGCTTCACCCGCACCGACTTCCTCGAAGCCAGCTCGGTCGCCTATGGCACCAGGCATGTCGCCGACTATGACGACACCTCGGCTCGGGCGCACGCGGACTTTCACCAGTATAATGGCCAGCAGGCCGGTGATCCGGTCCGGCTAGCCGCGGCGCTCGTCACCATAGCCGGCACCGCCAAGCCGCCTCTGCGCCTTGCCACCGGCTCGGACGCGGTCGTCGGCATCGGCGCCAAGCTGGAGCGCATGCGCGACGAACTTGGCCTGTGGCGCGACCTCTCGGTCTCGGTCGACCGCGCGGCCTGATTACGCCACGAAGCCGGTTGCCGCCGCCTCGTCGACGATGTGCCGCCCGATCGGCAGCGCGGCCGTCGCCGCCGGGGAGGGGGCGTTGCAGACATGGATGGAGCGGGCGGTGCGCCGGAGCAGGAAATCGTGTGCCAGCGTGCCGTCGGCGAACATCGCCTGCGCCCGCACCCCGCTGCGATAGGGCTGGAGATCGTCGAGCGTGAGTTCCGGGCAATAGCGCTGGCAGAGTTCGAGATAGCGCTGCCGGCTCAACGAATTGCGCAATTCGCCCATCCCATAGCGGAAATTCTTGGCGAGGAAGCGCCGGAAGCCGGAGAAGCGCACGATGTCGGCGGCGTCCCTCGGGTCGAAGGCGAAGGTGGAATAGCCTTCACGCTTCAGGCTCAGCACCGCGTTCGGCCCGACCGTGACATAGCCGCCGATCATCCGCGTCAGATGCACCCCGAGGAACGGAAAGGCGGGATCGGGGACCGGATAGATGAGGTGGCTCACGATCTGGTCGCGCGCGGCCGGCAGGCGGAAATATTCGCCGCGAAACGGCACGATGGCGAAGTCGAGCTCGATCCCCGCCATCGCCGCCAGCCGGTCGGCATTCAACCCGGCGCAGCCGATGAGATGGCGGGTGCGCAACACCCCGCTATTGGTCGCGACATTGATGCCGTCCGGGTCTTCCTCCAATGACAGTACCTGGGTGTTGCAGGCGATGGTGCCGCCGGCGGCGATGAAATCGGCGGCCATGGCGCGGGTCAGCGCCGGAAAGTCGGTGATGCCGGTCTCCGGCACATGAAGTGCCGCGAGGCCGGCAATGTGCGGCTCGCGCCGGCGCAATTCCGCCGCGTCAATGCGCTCGACATTGAGACCGTTGCGCCGCGCCCGATCCTCCAGCTTGGCGAACCGGGGAAGCTCGTCCTCGCGCGTCGCCACGATCAGCTTGCCGCAGCGATCAAATGCGATGCCGTGCTCGGCGGCGAATTGGGCCGTCTCGGCATTGCCCTCCCGGCAATAGCGCGCCTTCAGGCTGCCCGGCTCGTAATAGACCCCGGCATGCACCACGCCGCTGTTGCGACCGGTCTGGTGGGCGGCGAGCTCGGCTTCCTTCTCCACCAGCAGGATCGCGGCGCCCGGTGCGCGGCGGGCGAGCTGCATGGCGGTCGAGAGGCCGATAATGCCGCCGCCGACGATGATGAAATCCAGCATAAGCGTTCAGTTCCCGCAGTCGCTCGGCGCCGGCGCTCCGGCAAAGCGGTCGGTGATCCATTGGATGGCGTCATTTGACGAGCGATAGCCGGCAAAGCCGTGACCGACGCCGGGAAGCTGGAGCAGTTGCACCCGCGCCCCGGCGCGGCAGAGCTGATTGTTGTAGGCGTAGGTCACGCTCGGCCTAACCACAGTGTCGGCCGTGCCCTGGGCGAGGAAGACCGGGACCCGCGCCGGCAAGGCACCGGGCGTATTGGCGTCCATGATGCCGCGCCACGGCTCGACCGCGGTGAGGTCGCCGACATCGAGGAAAACCCGGGCGAGGAAGGCATCGGCGCTGTGACGCTGGATGAAATCCGGGATCGAGCCGACGCATTCCTGCGCCAGCGTGTCGACCTTGGGGATGGCGGCCGGAGCGACCACGCTGTCAATCGGCGCGCCGAACACCCGCGACCACGACCACAACGTCATCGAAGTGAGGTTCAAGCCGGCGGGCGAGGCAAGGTCATCCTTGAATAGCGTGCCGAGCTCGGTCGCCGGCGCTGCCGCAGCCACGCCGACGAGGTTCAGCTCGGGTGCATAGCGCCGGGCCAGGATGCCGGCATAGAGCGCGGCATGGCCACCCTGCGAATGGCCCCAGACCGCATAGCGGCCGGAGGCGCCGGCCTCCGGCAGGGCGCGGGCGGCGCGCACCGAATCCAGCACCGCGCGACCCTCGCTGAGACCGACGAGGTAGGGGTGTGGGCCGAGCGTGCCGAGGCCGGGATAGTCGGTGGCGGCGATGACATAGCCGCGCGTGATCATGTCGCGCAGCCCCGGGATCAGCGGGAACAGGAAGGGCGAGAGCGAGGGCGCGCAGCGCGGCACCACGCCGGTGGTCGGGTGCGCCCAGGCGACCACCTCACGCCCGCCGGCCGGTGCCGGGCCGGGCGGCACGATGACGACGCCGGACACCGCGATCGGCTCGCCGTGCAGGCCGGTGGAACGGTAGAGCACCCGGTAGGTTGCCGCCCCGCTCGGCGCACCGGTCATCGATTCGGCGCGGATGATCGAGCCGGGCGGGCCGGCGATCTCACTGGGTGACGCCAGGTAGAACGGGGTCTGCGCGTTTGCGGGCGTGAGGCCGGCGGCCGAGATGCAGAGGAAAAGGGCGGAGGCGAGGGTACGCAGGAACGGGCGGTGGCTGATCATCTCACGCCTCACGGTCCGCGCCGTACTGGGCGCTGCCTACGCTTAGCGCGGCGCTGGCGTCGGGAACAGAGGGGGAGCTTCGCGTGAGCCTCCTTCGAGGCTCGCTATGCTCGCACCTCAGGATGACGTGGTTTTCAATACAACGTCATCCCTAGCAGTTGGCCATTGGCCAACTGCGGGGGTGCCCGGCGAAGCCGGGCCTCGAAGGATGCTGCAGTCGAGCAACCAACACCTAGCGGAACCGCCGCACCAGCGCTTCCGAGCCGCGCGCCAGCAGGCCGGAGTCAGAGCCCACTGCGGTGAAGATGCACCCGGCGGCGATATAGCGCTTCGCCAGCGCCTCGTCGCCGGTGAGGATGCCCGGGCGGTTGCCCGCCTTGACGATGCGGCCGGTGAGTTGCTCGATCAGCGACACCACCGCCTCATTGCCCTGGTCACCGAGATAGCCGATGGCGGCCGAGAGGTCGCCCGGCCCGATGAACACGCCGTCGACGCCCGGCACCGCGCATATCGCTTCGAGGTTCGTCAGGGCAAGCTCGGATTCGATCTGCACCAGCACGCAAATCTCTTCGTGGGCGTGCTTGTAATAATCCTTCACGCGCCCGAAGCGCGAGGCGCGCGACGCGGCAGCGAAGCCGCGTACGCCGTGCGGCGGATAGCGCGTATAGGACACCGCAGCGGCGGCCTGCTCCGCGGTATCGACCATCGGGATCAGGAAGCTCTGCACCCCGGCATCGAGATAGCGCTTGATGATGACCTGGTCGTTCACCGGCGGGCGCACGATTGGCTGCACGCGGTTCTCCATGCAGGCATGGAGCTGCGAGAACACCATCGGCAGCTCGTTCGGCGAGTGCTCGGTATCGATCAGCAGCCAGTCATAGCCGGAGCCGGCGACGATCTCGACGGTGAGGTGGCTGGCGAGGCTGCACCACAGGCCGATCTGCTGCTCTCCGGCATAGATGCCGCGCTTGAAGGCGTTGACGGGCAGGTCCACGGGAAATCCTTCTCGATTGGAATGGGCCGGAGCATGACGTTGTCTGAAAACCGCTTCGCACTTTTCGGCATCATGCTCTAGAAAATCGCGGGCTCGCCGGCCGGGGCGCCGAACGAGGTCTCCAGGAAATCGAAGTCGCAGCCCTCATGCGCCTGGCCGATATGGCGGGAATACATCCAGCCATAGCCGCGCTCGTAGCGCGGTGGCAGCGGCGTAAGCGCGGCGCGGCGTCGGGCCAGTTCCTCCTCGCTCACCTGCATGTCGATGGTGCGGGCTTCGACATCGAGGCTGACGAGATCGCCGGTGCGCAGGAGCGCCAGCGGGCCGCCGACATAGCTTTCCGGCGAGACATGGAGGATGCAGGCGCCATAGCTGGTGCCGCTCATCCGCGCATCCGAGATGCGCACCATGTCGCGCACGCCCTGCTTCACCAGCTTCTTCGGGATCGGCAGCATGCCCCATTCCGGCATGCCCGGCCCACCCTGCGGCCCGGCATTGCGCAGCACCAGCACATGGTCGGGAGTGACGTCGAGATCGTCGCTGTCGATCGCCGCCTTCATCGCCGGATAGTCGTCGAACACCAGTGCAGGCCCGGTGTGCCTGGTGAGATGCGGCGCGCAGGCGCTCGGCTTGATGACGCAGCCTTCCGGCGCCAGATTGCCGCGCAGTACGGCAAGCGCGCCTTCCCGATAGATCGGATTGTCGATGGTGCGGATGACGTCGTCATTATGCACCTTGGCGCCGGCGATGTTCTCGCCGACGCTCTGCCCGGTCACGGTCAGCGCATCGAGGTGAAGCAGGTCGCCGAGCCGGTTCATCAATGCCGGCAGGCCGCCGGCGAAATAGAAATCCTCCATCAGATAGGCGTCGCCGCTCGGCCGCACATTGGCGATCACCGGTACGATGCGGCTGGCGCGGTCGAAATCCCCCAACCCGATTTCGGCTCCGGCGCGGCGCGCCTGCGCGATCAGATGGATGATGGCATTGGTCGAGCAACCCATCGCCATGGCGACGGCAATGGCATTCTCGAACGCGGCGCGGGTCTGGATGCGCGCCGGCACCAGGTCTTCCCACACCATCTCGACGACGCGCCGGCCAGAGTCCGCGCTCATGCGGATATGGTTGGCGTCGGCGGCGGGGATCGAGGAGGCGCCGGGCAGCGTCATGCCGAGCGCCTCGGCGATCGCGGTCATGGTGCTGGCGGTGCCCATGGTCATGCAGTGGCCGTAGGAGCGGGCGATGCCGCCCTCGATCTCCTGCCATTCCGCCTCGCTGATATTGCCGGCGCGGCGCTCGTCCCAGAACTTCCAGGCGTCCGAGCCGGAGCCGAGGGTCTTGCCCTTCCAGTTGCCGCGCAACATCGGCCCGGCCGGCACATAGATGGCCGGCACGCCGGCGCTGGTGGCGCCCATCAGCAAGGCTGGGGTGCTCTTGTCGCAGCCGCCCAGCAGCACCACGCCGTCGACCGGATGGGAGCGGATCACCTCCTCCGCCTCCATTGCCAGCATGTTGCGATAGAGCATGGAGGTCGGCTTCAGGAAGGTCTCGGAAACCGAATGCACCGGCAGTTCCAGCGGGAAGCCGCCGGCCTGCAGCACGCCGCGCTTCACATCCTCGACCCGGTGCTTGAAATGAGCGTGGCAGGGATTGAAGTCCGACCAGGTGTTGAGAACGGCGATTACCGGCTTGCCGACCCAGTCCTCCGGCCCATAGCCCATCTGCATGGCGCGGGAGCGGTGGCCGAAGCCGCGCAGGTCGTCGGGCGCCAGCCAGCGGGCGCTGCGCAAAGTGTCGGGGCTCTTGCGGTCGGTCTTCATAAATGGCCTCGATGAGAAGGCGGGCGGCGTATGGCCGCCCGCTTATTATAACCCTATCACTGCGTGGCGATATCGCCGGCTTTCACCACGTCGCGCCAGCGCGCTTCTTCCGCAGCCTGGAACCTGGCGAACTCCTCCGGCGTGTTGGCGACCACCTCGAAGCCGAGATCGTTGAACTTCGCCTTGGTCGCCGGGTCCGACAAGGCCGCGGCGAGCGCCTGCGAGAGCTTGGCCTTGACGTCGGCCGGCAGCCCCTTCGGCGCGGCGGCGGCCTGCCAGGAATAGACGATGAGCCCGTCGACGCCGGATTCCTTCATGGTGGGCACATCGGGGAACACCGGGTGGCGCTGCTCGGCGGTTACGCCCAGCACCTTCAGCTTGCCGGCCTTGATGTGGCTGGCGACGGCGCCGAGATTCTGGAACGAGACGTCGGCATGGCCGCCAATCAGGTCGGTGATGGCCGGCCCGCCGCCCTTGTAGGGCACATGGATGCCAGTGGTGCCGCTCTTCTGCCAGAACAGCGCGGCTGTCAGATGGTCCGACGAGCCGGAGCCGGACGAGGCGAAAGTCACCTTGTTGGGGTTCTTCTTGAGATAGTCGACCAGTTCCGCCACCGAATTGGCCGGGAAGGCCGGATTGGCGACCAGCACGTTCGGGGTGCGCACCGCCACCGTGAGCAGGTCGAAATCCTTGCCCGGGTCGTAGCCGAGCTTGGCATAGAGCGCGGGATTGATGGCGTAGACGCCGATCGAGCCGACCAGCAGCGTATAGCCGTCGGCCTTCTCGTTCTTGACATGGGCGGCGCCGGCACCGCCATTGGCGCCGGGGCGGTTGTCGATGACGACCGGCTGGCCAAGGGTTTCCTGCATCTTCGGTGCGATGAAGCGGGCGGTACTGTCCGAGGCGCCGCCGGGCGGGAACGGCACCACGACGGTGACGGTGCGCTCCGGATAGGCGAAGGCGGGCGCGGCGGGAAGCACGGCGAACGCCGCCAGCATGGCGAGCGAGGCGATCTTCAAGCGGGACATGTTTCCTCCTGTGGCATCGCGTGGACGCGCATGACGAGGAACCGACCGCCGAAATTGGCGTGGCGGTGAGGTTTCCTCCCTTGGCGCCCCGTCTGTGCGGGGCTTGAGCTGATCGACTAAAGCGCTAATGCATTAGTGAAGTCAAGCAAGGCTTGGTATAGGATGGCGCCATGGACATTGCCGCAAATCCATCCCGCCCGCCGCGGGATCCCTATCGCCACGCAGCGCCGCAGGTGTTCGATTATCTGCGCGAGCGCATCATCGGCTTGGAGATGCCGCCTGGCACGCTGATCTCGCGCGCCGAATTGCAGAAGCTGTTCGGCTTCTCCTCGACCCCGGTGCGCGACGCGCTGCTGCGCCTGCAGGAGGAATCGCTGGTGGAGATCTTTCCCCAGCACGCCACCGTGGTGAGCCCGATCGACCTCAAGCTGGCCCGGCAGGCGCAGTTCCTGCGCCGCTCCATCGAGCAGGAGGCGGTGCGTACCCTGGCGCTGATGACGGAGCGGGCAGTGGTGGTGGACCGGCTGGAGACCGCCATCGAGGTGCAGCAGGCGCTGCTCGCACGCGCCGATCTCGAGGCTTTCCACGCCGCCGACCGCGATTTCCACCGCATCTTCTTCGAGGCGGCCGGGGTGCCGGACCTGTGGGTGATGGTGCGCCGCCATGCCGGCCATATCGACCGCATCCGCCGCCTGCATCTGCCGATGCCGGGCAAGGCCGAGCAGGTGATCGCCGACCATCGCGCCATCACCAGGGGCATTGCCTCCGGCGATCCGGTGATCGCGCAGGAGGCGCTGCGCGAGCATCTGTCGAAGTCGCTCGCCTTCTCGGC
Source organism: Starkeya sp. ORNL1 (assembly GCF_012971745.1). Classification (NCBI taxonomy): domain Bacteria; kingdom Pseudomonadati; phylum Pseudomonadota; class Alphaproteobacteria; order Hyphomicrobiales; family Xanthobacteraceae; genus Starkeya; species Starkeya sp. ORNL1. The sequence continues at coordinate 2,794,766 of NZ_CP048834.1, read as the reverse complement.
GGACCTGCGCGCCCGCTGGCCGGACTATTTCCGGGACTGAAGCGAGGCGTGCCCTACATAATCGTGTCATTGAGGCATGTTCCGCAAAAGTTGAATGACCTTTGCGCCCCGAACATGCTTTAGCGTGTGGTCCGTGGCGCGTGCGCCCTCTTCCGCCGGATCGGAAAGCATGCCGTTCGACGCCAGCCGCAGCATGCGGGACGAAAGCACCGAGGAGTGGCACGCCGTGCTCGCGGCGCGCCGGCGCGGCGGCACCGCGGCGCTGCCGGCGGACGGCCTGTTCGGGCCGCTGCTGCACGCCCCGCGCGGCCGCTCGTATGTCATGGCCCAGCTCGGCCAGTCGCTGGACGGGCGCATTGCCAACGGCTCCGGCGAATCCCGTTACATCAACTGCCCGCACGGCATCACCCACCTGCACCGCCTGCGCGCGCTGGTGGACGCGGTGCTGATCGGCGCCGGGACCGCCATCACCGACGATCCCCGTCTCGATGTCCGCCATGTCGAGGGCGACAATCCCGCCCGCGTCGTGCTCGATCCGCGTGGACGGGTGCCGGCGAGCCTCCGCATTTTCCGCGACGACGGTGCGCGCCGCATCGTGATGGTCGGCGAGGAAGTGGCGGTCGATCTGCCTGCCGGTGTCGAGGTGCTGCGGGTGCGGCGCGACGAGAACGGCTTCGCCCCCGCGGATGTGGTAGCAGTGCTCAGGGCCGCGCGGCTGGAGCGCCTGCTGGTGGAGGGCGGATCGCGGACCGTGTCGCGCTTCCTCGACACTGGTGCGCTCGACCGGCTGCACCTCATGGTCGCGCCGATCGTGCTCGGCGACGGGCCGGCCGGCATCAGCCTGGACACGCCGCGCGCGCTCTCCGACTGTGTGCGCCCGCCGACCCGGGTTTACCGGCTCGGCGGCGACGTGCTGTTCGATTGCGACCTGGCGGCTGTTCCCGCTTCAGAGCGGCAGCGCCAGCAGGTCGACATGGCCGACCCGCAATTCGAGTGAGCCCGCCTCGGCCTCGGCACGGCGGCGCGCGGCCCACCGGCTGAGCTCGGCCTCCGGCAGCCGCCCGGTCTCGCGCACCGCCTCGATCCAGCCATCCAGCAACGCCACGAGCAGCGAGGGCTGATCCGGCCCGACGTGCCAGTCGGCCGGCGCGCGCTCGACCCTGAAGCCTTCCGCTTCGAGCTGGCTGGCGGCCATCTCTCCCGCCCGTGTTCCGAGCGAGGGGCCGAACCCCTTGTCGCCGTCCATGTGGTGGCGGAAGGCGGCGAACACCGCCTCGTCCAGCGAGTCTTCCGGCAGGCAGGCCATGCGCCCGTCGACGGTGAGCGTCGCATGGATCGCCGCACCCTTCGCAGCGCGGGCGAGCGTGGCGACAAAATCCGCACTGACGAGGTCGAGCAGAGCCGACATGGTGACGAGATCCGCCCGCGCGAGAACATCCTCCCAACCCGGCTGCGCCAGGTCGCGGAGCATGGTGCGCGCGACAAGCGGCCGGCCGTCGCGGTCGGTTAGCGTCCGCGACGAGTCCTGTGCTTGCTCCAGCAGCGCAGGGTCATTGTCCACCAGCAGCCAGCTTTGCGGTCCTGGCAGCAATGGCGCCAGCGCCCACATATTGGAACCAGATCCGGTGCCGAGATCGACGATCGCAAGGCGCTTGCGGCCGCTGAGCGCCTCAGTGAGCCGCGCGATCAGCCCGGCATCGCGGGCGGCGCGGTCGGCCGGCTCGCGCAGCGCCAGCCACGAGGTGGAAAAGCCGCTCACGACGTCGCCTCGCCGGTGCTCGCTATGGCGTCCGCTACCCGCCGGGCGGTATCCGCCCAGGTCGGCAGCAGTGGTGCGGCGGCGCGCGCGGCCTCGGCGCGGCGGGCGCGATGAGCGGGATCGGCGATGAGCTTTGCCAGCACGCCGGCCAGTGCCCGCGGATGGCCCGGCGGCACCAGTTCACCCGCCGCGCCGACGGTCTCGGCAATGGCGCCGCCGGTGGTGCCGACCACGGGCAAGCCGCGCGCGATTCCCTCGGCATAGGCCATGCCATAACCCTCATAATGCGAGGCCAGGACGAAGATATCGGCACTGTCATAGAGCGCGTCGAGCTCGGCGCGTCCGAGCGGCCCGTGCAGCGCGACGCGCTCGCTCAAGGCATAGCGATGGATGGCGGCGACGATCTCGGCGGCATGGGCGGGATCGAGGCCGGGATCGCCGACGAGGTCGAGCCACCAGTCGAGCGCGCGCAGCTCTTCGAGCGCGGCGAGCAGGTCGAGATGGCCCTTGCGCGGGATCAGCGAGCCGACCGCGATCAACTGCACCCCGGGCCCGCCGGAGCCGCGCGCGAAGGCGGCCGGATCGGTGCCGGGCACGGCGACGACGATGCGCTCCGCTGCCACCTCGAAATCCCGCGTCAGCGCCGTGGCCGTGGCCGGGCTGGTGACGACGACGCGCCCGGCATGCGAGAGCGCCGCCCACTCGCTCGCCCGCAGTGCCCTGGCGTGATCCGCGGCAAGGCCGGTCTCGTTGGCGAGCGGATGATGCACCAGCGCGATCAGTGGCCCGCGTGCCGCCAATTGCGGCGCCTCCCGGTCCATGACACCGAAGGCGAGGCCGTCGATCATCAGTGGCGTGCCGAGCGGCAATGCCGTGAGCGCCGCCAGCGCTTGCCCGCGCTCGGCGTCCGACGGCGAGGGAAAGCCGCCGGGCAGGGCGATGTGCTCGATTTCCCAGCCGAGCGCCCGCAACTCGTCCATCAGCCGGCGGTCATAGCCATAGCCGCCGGTCGGCGCTTCGAGATCGCCCGGTATGGCAAAGGCCAGATGCCTCTCGGCCCATTGTCTGTCAGCCAAGATCCGCCTCGTACCAGGCACGCGCAACGTGGCTCTCATTCAGCGCCACCTTCAGTCGCGTCACCTGCCGCGCACCCTCGCCGAGCTTGCCTGCGGCGATGGCCGCGGCGATCTCGTCAAAGATATGCCGCGCCAGGAATTCCGTCGTGGTGTTGCGCCCGGCAAATTGCGGGATGTCATCAAGATTGCGGTAGTTGAGCGGCGCCAGCGTCGCCTTGAGCGCCTCGAGCGCGAGGCCGATATCGACGACGATGCCGTCCGCATCGAGCTCGGGCCGATAGAAAGCGACATCGACCACGAAGGTCGCGCCGTGCAGCGCCTGCGCCGGGCCGAACACGGCGCCGCGGAAGGAATGGGCGATCATGATGTGGTCGCGAACCTCGACGGCGAACATTGGCGGCACCTCTCGTTGCAGGGACTACGCGTCGCCATCATAGGCGATCAGCGGGCAGGGATCAGGCCCGGCGAGCAGTTCGCCCATGCGGGCCGGCAGCGTGGCGAACGGCACCGGCTTCGAGAGCAGCGCGTCGAGCCGGGGATCGCGCAGCAGTTCCAGCGCCTTGGCCAGCCTGCGGCGATGCGTCCAGCGCGGCCGGCGGCCCGGCGAGATGCGGCCGACCTGGCTGGAGACCAGCCTGAGCCGAAGCGCATGAAAGGCTCCGCCGAGCGGCGCGGCGACCGTCCCCTCGCCATACCAGCTCAGTTCCACCACGCTCGCCTCGTCGCCCGCGCAGGCGAGCGCCGTTGCAAGCCCCGCGGCCGAGGCGCTGGCGTGGAACACCAAATCTGCCCCGCCGGGGGCCGCATCCGGCAGCGCGAAACCAACGCCGAGCGCATGGGCCAGCCGTTCACGGGCCGGGTCGATATCGACCAGCGTGGTCTCGGTGCCGGGAATCCGGCCGGCAAGGTAAGCGACGAGGCTCCCCACAGCACCGCCGCCGACCACCACGATGCGCTCGCCCGGCCCGACGCCGGAATCCCACAAGGCGTTGAGCGCGGTCTCCATGTTCGCCGCCAGCGCCGCCCGCGCTGGCGGCAAACCCTCGGGAAGCGGCAGCACCGCTTCCTTCGGCACGACGAAACGATCCTGGTGCGGATGCAGCGCGAAGACGTGTTCATCGGAGCCCGCCACGCGCCCGACCGCGGCATAGCCGTATTTCACCGGGAACGGGAAATCGCCCGATTGGCGCGGCGCGCGCATGCGGGCGAACTCGCTTTCCGGCACCCGCCCCTCGAACACCAGCCGCTCGGTGCCGCGGCTCAGGCTACTGAACCGAGTCTCGATGAGCACCTCGCCGGGACCAGGCGGCGCCAGCGTTTCCACGCGCAACTCGCCGGTGCCGGCGGCAATGGTCCAGAAGGCGCGGGCTTGAAGCGTCATTGTCGCGCGGTCCTTCCGTTCAAGCGGGCGTCATTGGCGCCCACGGCTGCGATATCGTAAGGAAACCCACCCGGCGGCCGGATTCCGCCGTATTGCCCGTCTCTGAATCCTAGCGCAACCGGGTGCCTTTCCCATGTCGTTCGTGCTTGAGACCGCCACCGACGCTGATGCGTCGATCCGCGAGCATGCCGGGCTGCGCCGCGCGGTGACGCGCCGCCGGCTGGCCTTCGCGCTCGCCTGCGCCATGAGCTGGGTGGGGCTAATTGCACTGCTGGCCGCCGCACTGGCGCCGGGCGGCATCGATATGCTGGATGTCGCCATCCTCGCCGTCTTCGCACTCTATGTGCTGTGGCCGCTGATCGGCTTCTGGAATGCGTTTGCCGGCTTCATCCTGATGCGCTTCGTACGCGATCCGGTCGGCCTCGTCTGCCCACCGGCGCGCCTCGTCACCGGCGAGGAGCCGATCATCGGGCGCATCACGCTGGCGCTGTGCATCCGCAATGAAGACCCCCAGCGGGTCTTCGGCAATGCCAGGGCCATGCTTGCCGAATTGTCGGTGACGCCGTTCGCCGGGCATTTCCGGCTGCACATATTGTCCGATACCGACCGCCCCGACATCGCGGCGCTGGAAGTGCGTGCGGCGGCCGAGCTCCAGGCCGAGGCGCCGGGCCGCATAGCCGTCGCATATCGGCGCCGCACCTCGAACGAGGGTTTCAAGGCCGGCAATATCCGCGATTTCTGCGAGCACCATGCCGGCGACGCCGACCTGATGGTGGTGCTCGACGCCGACAGCCGCATGTCGGCGGCGCGCATCCTCAAGATGGTGCGGGTGATGGAGGACAGCCCCAGGCTCGGCATCTTGCAGAGCCTTGCCGTCGGCCTGCCCTCGATGAGCCCTCTGGCGCGGCTGTTCCAGTTCGGCATGCGGCTCGGCATGCGCTCCTACACCTTCGGCAGCGCCTGGTGGCATGCCGATTGCGGCCCCTATTGGGGTCACAATGCGGTGCTGCGCATCGAGCCGTTCCGCCGTCATTGCGACCTGCCGCGCCTGCCGGGCCGCTCGCAGCACGGCCGCGACATCCTCTCGCACGACCAGATCGAGGCGGTGGTGATGCGCAGCGCCGGCTATGAGGTGCGGGTACTGCCGGAGGAGGGCGGCTCCTATGAGGAGAACCCGCCGGACCTCATCGAGCACATGCGCCGCGACGCCCGCTGGTGCCGCGGCAACATGCAGTACCTGCGACTGCTGCGCTTGCCCGGGCTGTTGCCGGCGAGCCGCATCCAGCTGGTGCTGGCGATCCTGATGTTCATCGCCTCGCCCGCCTTCATCGTGCTGCTGGCCTTGCTGCTGGTGCAGGCGCTCCGCAATGCCGGGACGCACTGGTTCGACGCTCCGGCTGGCCTGTTGCTGCTGGCGCTCGGCCTTCTCGTGATGTTCGCGCCCAAGATCGCCTCCGCGCTCGACGTGCTCACCCGGCCGGCGGAGCGCGCCCGCTTCGGCGGCGGCTGGCGCTTCCTTGCCGGGTGCCTGGCGGAGACGCTGTTCGCCTTCCTGGTCACGCCACTCGCCGCGGTGAGCCACACCTTGACCATTGCTGGCATCGTACTGGGGCGCAGCGCCAATTGGGGCGCGCAGATGCGTGACGCCCATGGCGTGCCGCTGCGCGCCGCCTTCGCCCGCTTCTGGCCGCACACGCTGCTCGGGCTCACGGCACTGGCGGGCTTGCTGGCGCTTGGCCCGCTGGCGGCGCTTTATGCCGCGCCGGCCTTTGCCGGGGCGCTGTTCGCGGTGCCGCTCGCCATGCTGACCGCGAGCCCGGCCTTCGGCGGCTGGATGCGGCGCAACGGGCTGTGCGCGATTCCCGAGGAGGTTCGGCCCGCTCCCACAGCGATCACGACGAATATGACCTTGGAATCGTTACAGGACGGATGAATTCGTCGCGCAACGGTGCCATTCTGCGCCGCACGCGGCCGTAAGGCCGCCTCATCGGGGAGTGCGCGATGCAGGACGGAACCATCGCCGTATCCGAGCGCCATGCCGCGGGTCGCTATCGCGGGCCGGCGCGGCTGATGCACTGGCTGGTGGCGCTCATCGTGCTGTGCATGATCCCGGTCGGCATCGCCATGGGCCGGATCAACAGCGGACCGTTGCAGGACTGGCTGTTCTACCTGCATGAGGCGTTCGGCTTCACGGTTTTCGTGCTGGTGCTGATACGGCTCGCCTATCGGGTGACACACAAGCCACCGCCTTTGCCTTTGAGCGTGCCGCGCTGGCAGCGGATCGCCTCCGAGGCGGTGCACAGCGCGCTCTATGTGCTGCTGCTCGCCCAGCCCTTCATCGGCTGGTTCGGCGCCAGCGCCTATGGCGCGCCGGTCAGCATCTTCGGCCTGTTCACCCTGCCCGCGTTGGTCGCCAAGAACGAACCGCTCTCCGACGCCATCTTCACCATCCACGACTATGTCGGCTTCACCATTGCCGGCCTGCTGGCGATCCATATCGGCGCGGCGCTGATGCACGGGCTCTTTCAGAAGGACGGCGTGCTGCAGCGCATGTGGCCGCCATAGTTCCCGGTAAACAGGGCTTGCGTACCACCGGCCTTTGCCGCGCATGATGGGCGCGCACTCGTCCGCGTCCGGAACCCGACCTCATGCTTGCCCTGCTGCTGCGCCATCCCGTCCGGCTGATCCTCGGCGCTGCCGTGCTGCTGTTCGTGCTCTATGAGATCAGCGTCGGCTTCTTCGCCTATACCGGCGACGCCTATGTCATGAGCGACATCGTCATCATCTCCTCGGAGATCGAAGGGCCGGTCTCCAAGCTGGCGGTGCAGGACAATGCGGTGGTGAAAGCCGGCGACCTGCTGTTCGCGATCGAGCCGACACCCTACCAACTCGCTGTCGACAACGCCGATGCCTCGCTCGCCCAGGCCAAGGCCAATGTCGAGCTTGCCACGGACGAGGTGGCCTCGGCCAACGCCACCTTGCAATCCGCGCAAGCGGTCGAGACCAATGCGAACACCACGATGGGCCGTGTCCGCTCGCTGTCGAAGGAAGGCTTCTCCTCGGACGCCAATCTCGACCTTGCCACCCGCGACCTCGCCACGGCCTCTGCCAATGTGCTGGTGGCGCAATCCGGGTTGCAGGTGGCAAGCCGGCGTGTCGCCGTGGGCAGTGCCAATGTCGCAGCGGCGACCGCTATGCTCGCCAAGGCGAAGTACGAGCTTTCCAAGACCACGGTGACCGCGCCGGAGGCCGGGCGTGTCGCCCCCTTCACCACGAGACAGGGGGATTATCTGCGCGCCGGCACGCAGGTGATGGCCATCGTCACCGATGCCCGCCGCCGCGTCGTTGCCAATGTCGCCGAGCGCCATCTATCGCATATCAAGCTTGGGCAGAAGGTGTTGGTGACGCTCGGCGCGCAGCCCTGGGTGATCCATGAAGGGCAGGTGAGCGGCATCGCCGCCGGCGTCGCGCGCTCGCCGGAGAGCCCGGGCATCGTGCCCTATGTCGAGCCGACCACCGACTGGGTGCGCCTGCCGCGGCGCTTCCCCGTCGAGATCACGCTCGATGCCTGGCCGCAGGGCACGCCGCATTTCGTCGGTTCCGACGCCCGCGTGCTGATCTGGTTCTAGGGCGTGTTGGAGGGGTGTCGCGCCATGGACGATATCAGCCGCCAGGCCCTCGCCACCGCGGTCGCGGTCGTGGTCGCGGTCTATATCGCCATCGCTGCGGGGCTCGAGCAGCCTTACTGGGCGGCGCTCAGTGCGGTGATCATCTCCAATGTCGACCGCGGCGCGATGTTCACCAAGGGCGTGCTGCGCATCGCCGGCACCATAGTCGGTGTCACCGGCGGCTATGTCGTGTCGCTGTGGCTGGAGGGGCAGCCGATCGCGCAGGCACTGCTGCTGATGCTGCTGGCCGGGCTCGGCACCTATGGCCGCCAGCGCAGCGACTACGGCTATGCCTGGTTCTACGGGTCGCTGAGCGCGCTGCTGGTTCTGCTGTGCAGCATGACGACGCCGGCGCAGCTCTATGGCTTCGCGCATTTCCGCTGCTACGAGATCATCATCGGCGTCGCGGTCTCGACGCTCGCCAATTGGGCGCTGGGCCCGCGCGCCGGGGAACTGCCGAGAGGACTCACCGCTACCCCCACGGGGATCAGCGCCGAGAACGCCGCCTGGCAGGGCCTCGCCGCGGCGATCGGCGCGCTGGCCATCGTGTTCGCCTGGGTGGCGTTCGACCTGCCGCAACTGACGCAGGTGCTGATCTCCAGCCTCGTCGTGGTCGATGCCGACCCTGCCGCCACCCGTCACCGCGGCTTCCAGCGCATTCTCGGCTGCGTGATCGGCGGCGCCACCGGCCTGCTGGTCATCGGCATCAACGCCACCAACATCGTGTGGTGGACGGCGAGCCTGTTCCTGTTGGTCTTCCTGTTCGCGCGCGTGCATCTCGGCAAGACCGCGAACACCTATGTCGGCACCCAGTCGGCGGTAGCGCTGCTGGTCACCATGGTCGATTCCGGCCCGCCCTCCAGCGTCACCGCCCCCCTCGACCGCCTGGTCGGCATCATGCTGGGCGTCGCGATGATGACCGCGGTGGTGTGGCTGATGAATCTGAAGCCGCCGGAGGCGAAACCGGTGGACGCCGAGGCCGGCTGAATTAACGCAACAGCCGCCGGGCGCGCAGGTAGTCGGTGGCGACGGCGCGGGCGTCCTCGCCATTGATCTGGACCCGCGCGTTCAGCTCCTGCAGCGTTTCCTGCGTCAGCCCCTCGAAGGCGGCGGTGAGCAGGCGGGGCAGCTCGGGATAGAGTTCAAGCACCTCGGCGCGCACCACCGGTGCCGGCTGGTAGACCGGCTGCACCCCCTTGGTGTCGCGCAGCACCTTCAGCCCGGCGGCGGCGATGCCGCCATCGGTGCCATAGACCATGGCGGCGTTGACACCGTATTTGCCCTCGGCCGCGGCGCGGATGGTCATTGCGGTATCGCCGCTTCCGACGATCATGATCTGCGCCGGCGCAAGGGTGAAGCCATAGGCCTTCTGGAAGGCCTGCAATGCCGCCGGGCTCGCCACGAACTCGGCGGAGGCAGCGAGCTTCACCTTGCCGCCGCCCGATACCCAGCGTGCGAACTCCTCAAGCGTCGGCGCCTTGTTGGAGCCGGCCACCTCGCGCCGCACCGCGATCGCCCAGGTATTGTCGGCCGGCGCGGGGGTGAGCCAGACCAGCTTGTTGCGGGCGTCGAGTTCCTTGGCCTTGGCGTAGGCGGTGTCGGCCTTCTTCCAGGCCGGATCCATGGCCATGTCGAAGAAGTAGCCGGCATTGCCGGTATATTCGGGATAGAGGTCGATGCCGCCGTTCATCAGCGCCGAGCGCACCGCCTTGGTCGGGCCGAAGGACAGCTTGTACTCGACCGCAATGCCGGCGCGCTCCATCAGCAGGCCGATCATGTTGCCGAGCACGGCGCCTTCGGTATCGCTCTTCGAGGCCAAAATGATGGGGCGCCGGGAATCCGCCGCACGCGCAGCCGAAGGCAGGGCCGCGAACAATAACGCAGCCAAAAGCACTGTCATACCGCCAAAGACAACCGTCCGGCGGCCATGACCTCCTGTCATGGACCCACACCCCGCACGCATCGCATTCGTCGCCGGCGTTTTTTGTCCGGCTTACCCCGAGTTTTATGGGATGCACGGTAGCACGAAATTCTTGCTATCGGTGATCGTCCGATCACCTTTGCGCGAATGGTCGGGACAGGCCCGCGAATGGTTGCAGGGCACCGGAACGCAAAGCGCGGAGCCTTGCGGCCCCGCACTCATGCGTCGTCATGTCGCTCGGCCTATTCGGCCGGGCTGGCGCTATGGCCGGCGGCCGGCCCAGGTATCGGCAGCGCCTCGCCGTGCTGGATCAGCTTCCGGTTGCCGGTGAGGCGGCGCAGCAGCACGTAGAACACCGGGGTGAGGAACAGGCCGAACAGCGTCACGCCGATCATGCCGGCGAACACCGCGATGCCCATCGCCTTGCGCATCTCGGCGCCGGCGCCGATCGAATAGACCAGCGGCACCACGCCCATGATGAAGGCGAACGAGGTCATCAGGATCGGCCGCAGCCGCAGCCGGCTCGCCTCGATCGCCGCCTGGACCGGGGTCCGCCCGGCGAACTCCAGTTCTCGGGCGAACTCCACGATCAGGATGGCGTTCTTGGCCGACAATCCCACCAGCACCACCAGGCCGATCTGGGTGAAGATGTTGTTGTCGCCGCCGGACAGCCACACCCCGGTCATGGCCGCGAGCAGGCCCATCGGCACGATCAGGATGATCGCGATCGGCAGCGTCAGGCTCTCATACTGGGCGGCGAGCACCAGGAAGACGAGCAGCAGCGCGAGCGGGAACACCAGGAGCGCCGAATTGCCGGCGAGGATCTCCTGATAGGTCAGGTCGGTCCATTCATAGGCGAAGCCCGGCGGCAGCACCTCGGCGGCAATGCGCTTGGCCGCATCCTGCGCCTGGCCCGAGGAATAGCCCGGAGCCGGCGAGGCGTTGATGTCGGCGGTCAGGAAGCCGTTGTACCGCTGCGCGCGCTCGGGCCCGGCGGTGGTTTCGACCCTGAGCAGCGCCGACAACGGGATCATCTCGCCCGAGGTCGAGCGCACCTTCAGCTTGCCGATGTCCTCGGGACGGGCGCGATAGGCGGCGTCCGCCTGCACCCGCACCGAGTAGGTGCGGCCGAACTTGTTGAAGTCGTTCGCGTAGAGCGAGCCGAGATAGATCTGCAGCGTCTCGAACACCGACTGGATCGGCACACCGAGCTGGCGCGCCTTGACGCGGTCGATATTGGTGAAGAGCTGGGGGACATTGATCTGATAGGTGGTGAACTGGCCTATCAGCTCCGGCGTCGCCATGGCCTTGGCCATGAAGGCGTTGGTGACGTCGCTCAATGCCTCGTAGCCGCGACCGGCACGGTCCTCGATCTGCAGCTTGAAGCCGCCGACCACGCCGAGGCCCTGTACCGGCGGCGGCGGGAACATGGCGATGAAGGCGTCCTTGATGCCCGCATACTTCTGGTTCAGCGACATGGCGATGGCGCCGGCGCTGAGATGCGGATCGCGGCGTTCCTCGAACGGCTTCAGCGTCGAGAAGACGATGCCGGAGTTCGAGGAATTGGAGAAGCCGGCGATCGACAGGCCGGGGAAGGCCACCGCGCTCTCGACGCCGGGCTCCTGCATGGCGATCTCGCTCATGCGGCGGATCACCTCTTCGGTGCGGTCCAGCGTGGCGCCGTCCGGCAGTTGGGCGAAGCCGACGAGGTACTGCTTGTCCTGCGCCGGCACGAAGCCGCCCGGCACTGCCTGGAACAGCCAGTAGGTGGCGCCGAGCATGACGCCATAGACCAGCATCACCAGGGTCTTCTGGGTGAGCACGCCACGCACGCCGCGGGAATAGCCGTTGGAGCCGCGCGCGAACACCCAGTTGAAGCCGCGAAAGAACCAGCCGAACAGGAAGTTGATGACCCGCTGCAGGCGATCCGGTGGCGCATGGTGGCCCCTCAGCAGCAAGGCCGAGAGCGCGGGCGACAGGGTGAGCGAATTGATCGCCGAGATCACCGTGGAAATGGCGATGGTCAAGGCGAACTGACGGTAGAACTGGCCGGTAAGGCCTGAGATGAAGGCGAGCGGCACGAACACCGCGACCAGCACGAGGGCGATGGCGATGATCGGCCCCGACACCTCCGTCATTGCCCGGTAGGACGCCTCGCGCGGCGTCAGCCCGGCCTCGATGTTGCGCTCCACATTCTCGACCACGACGATGGCGTCGTCGACCACGATGCCGATCGCCAGCACCAGGCCGAACAGCGTCAGCGCGTTGATCGAGAAGCCGAACAGATGCATGACCGCGAAGGTGCCGACGATCGACACCGGCACCGCCAGCAGCGGGATGATCGAGGCCCGCCAGGTCTGCAGGAACACCACGACCACGATCACGACCAGCAGCACGGCTTCGAGCAGCGTGTGGATCACCGCCTCGATCGAGGCGCGCACGAACTGGGTGGTGTCATAGACGATGGCGTAGTCGACGCCTTCCGGCATCGTCTTCTTGATCTCTTCCATCGTCGCGCGGACATTGTCGGCGATCTCGAGCGCGTTGGAGCCGGGCGCCTGGAACACGCCGACGCCGACCGCCTGCTTGTTGTCGAGCAGCGAGCGCAGGGCGTAGTCGGCGGCGCCGAGCTCGATGCGGGCGACGTCGCGCAGCCGCACCACCTGGCCATCGGAGCCGGTCTTCACCACGATGTCGCCGAACTCGTCCTCGGTCTCGAGGCGCCCCTGGGCATTGACGGAGAGCTGGAGATCGACGCCGGGAACGGAGGGCGAGGCGCCGATGATCCCGGCCGCGGCCTGGATGTTCTGCGCCCGGATCTCGTTGACCACGTCACCGGCCGAGAGGCCGTGCTCGGCGATCTTCTGCGGGTCGAGCCAGACCCGCATCGAGTAGTCGCCGGCGCCGAAGATGTCGATCTGGCCGACGCCGGGGATGCGCGCCAGCCGGTCCTTGACGTTCAGCACGCCGTAATTGCGCAGATAGGTGATGTCGTACCGGTCGTTCGGCGAGATCAGATGCACCACCATGATGAAGTTCGGCGAGCTTTTCGCCGTGGTGATGCCGAGGCTGCGGACTTCCTCGGGCAGGCGCGGCTCGGCCTGCGCGACGCGGTTCTGCACCAGCTGCGTCGCCTTGTCCGGGTCGGTGCCGAGCTTGAAGGTGACGGTCAGCGTCATCACGCCGTCGGTCGTCGCCTGGCTGGACATGTAGAGCATGTCCTCGACGCCGTTGATCTGCTCCTCGATCGGGGTGGCGACCGTGGCGGCGATGACCTTCGGATTGGCGCCCGGATAGGTGGCGCGCACGATCACCTGCGGCGGCACCACCTCCGGATATTCGGAGATCGGCATGACGCGCAGCGCCAGCAGGCCGGCGACGAAGATCAGGATCGACAGCACGCCCGCGAAAATCGGTCGGTCGATGAAGAATTTGGACAAGTTCATAACCGTCTCCCCCGAGCATTTCCCGATCGGATGGACTGATCCGATCGAAGGGGAAATGCTCCAGTCTATTGAATCTAGAGCCCTTTCTTATCGCTCGGATGTTCCATCCGACCGGAAGGGGCTCTAGGGAGCAGCCCCCGGAAGGGGGCGAGTTCAGCGTGTTGAAAGTGGAAGGCGAGGGGCGATCAGCCCCCCGCCACCTTGGTCTTGTCCTGCGTGGCGGCGCTGGCGGCGTCCATCGGCACTTCCTGGGGCGCGAGCAGGGCACCCGGGCGTACGCGCTGCAACCCGTTCACGACGATGCGCTCGCCGGCCTTCAGGCCGCTGGCGACCACGCGGAGATTGTCGGCGGGCGGGCCGAGCTTGACCTCGCGATAGGCTGCCTTGCTGTCGCCATCGACCACGAAGACGAACTTCTTGTCCTGGTCGGTGCCGACCGCACGCTCATTGATGACCAGCGCCGGCTCGGTCTTGGCGCGACCCATCTTCACCCGGGCGAACTGCCCCGGGATCAGTCGCCCGTCGGGATTGTCGAATACCGCGCGCATGCGGAAGGTGCCGGTCGAGGCATCGACCTGATTGTCGACCAGCTGGAGATGGCCGCGCACCGACTTGCCGCTGGTCGCGGTGGTGATCTCCACAGGGATGCGGGCGAAGGCGTCGGTCGAGCCGGCTGCCTCGCCGAGCGAGGTCATCGCCCGATTGACCGCCTCTTCATCCGCATTGAAGCTGACATAGATCGGATCGACCGAGACCAGATTGGTCAGTACCGGCGCGCCAGGGCCGGCGGCGACGAGATTGCCGACGGTGATCTCCAGCCGGCCGACGCGACCGGCGACCGGGGCGCGGACCTCGGTATAGCCGAGATTCAGCTTGGCGGTCTGCACCGCAGCCTGGGCGGCGCGCAGATTGGCCTGCGCCTCCTTGTAGTTGTTGGTGCGGTTATCGAGATCCTGCACCGACACCACCCTGGCGTCGACCAGGCGCTGGCCGCGCTCGAGTTCGTTCTTGGTCAGCGACACCCGCGCCTCGGCGGCGGCGGCCTGGGCCTCGGCGCCGTCGAGCTCGGCCTTGAAGGGTTCCTGGTCGATGGTGACGAGCAGGTCGCCCGCCTTGACCAGCGCGCCCTCGCGGAAATGCACGATCTCGACCGCACCGGCGACGCGCGAGCGAACATCGACGCGCTCCACCGCCTCGAGGCGACCGGAGAACTCATCCCAGGACATGGCGTCGCGCGGTTGCACCACCGAGACCGAGACCGGGGTGCCTTGCGGGGCGGCGGCGGGGGCGGGGTCGGTCGCCTGCGCCACCTGGCTCGGCCAGCTGACGAGGAACGCGCCGCCCATGCCGACGGTGAGGCTGAGGGCAAGGCCGGTGCCGAGCAGGCGACTGCGAAGTGACTTGGTGCTCATCAGGATTCTCCCGGCCCTCAGGCCCGAATGCTGTGTTCGGTATGTACGGATGCGGCGGACCCGAGCGGATCCGCCAGGAATTCGGTGATCAGCCGGCCGACCGGACCCATCCAGTCAGGCTCGACATTGGGTCGAAGGCCGAGAGCGTCCGGCCAATTGGTCGGCCCCGGCAACACGATTTCGCGGACATCGACCTCGCAGGCGACAAGCCGCTTGGCGTAGGCGACGCTCTCGTCACGCAGCGGATCGTCGTCGGCGGTGACGACCAGCGCCGGCGCCAGATTCTGCAGGCGGCGCGAGCCGAGCGGCGCGGCGTAAGGGTGCGCGCCCTTGTCGGCAGTGCCGAGATAGCGGTGCCAGCCATCCGCCCATTTGCAGCCGACCGAGCCGGCCTGCGCATCACGGATCGAGCGCGTGGAGAGGCAGGGGTCGAGCATCGGCGAGAGCAGGATCTGCCCGGCGAGCGGCGGCGCACCCTGGTCGCGCGCCATCAAGGCGAGCGCGGCAGCGATGTTGGCGCCGGCCTCTTCGCCGGCGACGAACAGCGGCGAGCCGCGGCCCGCCCATTTCGCCCGCTCCTTATAGAGTGCGCGCAGCCCGGCGAAGGTGAGGTTCAGCGCCTCGGGGAAGCGATGCTCGGGCGCCAGCGGATAGTCGGCGGACACCACGGTAGCGCCGGCGCTGGCGATCAGCGATGCCACCGGCTCGCCACAGGCGAGGCAACCGGCAACAAAGGCGCCGCTGTGCAGATGGAACACCAGTGGCGCCGAGCGCGGCGTGCCGGCGGCACGATAGACGCGCACGCGCAGCTCGGCGTTCTCGCCGATGCGCAGGCTGTCCTCGGTCCAGTTCCCAGGCACGCTCAACGACATGATACCCGCCCCGCGAGCCAGACAGTCTGGCCCCTCATGTTGCGATGCGGCGGAAACTAGGCGCAACGGCGGCGCGAATAAATACAAAAGGAGTGATAACATTATTCACATATGGAAATAATAGCGCCATAACCCGGTGCTTTCCGAAGCGGCACGGAGGTGCCATGGACCAGATTGCTGCAATGCGGGCGTTCGTGCGGGTGGTCGAGGCCGGCACCTTCACGCGCGCCGCCGACCTGCTCGACATGCCGAAGCCGACGCTCACCAAACTGGTACAACAGCTCGAATCGCATTTGCGTACGCAGCTCCTGAACCGCACCACGCGCCGGGTCGGGGTGACGCCGGACGGAGCTGCCTATTACGAGCGAGCTGTCGCTTTGCTGAACGATCTCGACGAGCTCGACGGCAGCATGGCGCGCTCGCAGGCGAGCCCGCAGGGCCGGCTCAGGGTCGATGTCGGCACCGCCCTGGCGCTGCACATCATCATTCCGGCGCTGGCGGATTTCCACGAACGCTATCCCGATATCCAGATCGACCTCGGCGTTTCCGACCGGCCGGTCGACCTGATCGGCGAGAATGTCGATGTCGCAATCCGTGGTGGGGAACTGTTGGATCCGACACTGATCGCGCGGCGCATCGCCGAAATCGAGCTGATCACCTGCGCGACGCCGGCCTATCTCGCCCGCCATGGCGAGCCGAAGCATCCGCACGACCTGGAGAACGGCCACCGCTCGGTGAATTTCTTCAGCCCGCGCACCGGGCGGAACTTCCCGTTCAGCTTCGCGCGGGGCAATGAGTATTACGAGTTCACCCCGCCGCACGCGCTCTCGGTGAACGATTCCGTCGCCTATGTCACTTCCGGGCTCGCCGGTCTCGGCGTGGCGCAGATGCCGGTGTTCATGGTGCAGGACCAGATTGCCGCCGGCACGCTCACGCACATCTTGCCGGACTGGAAGGCCGAGAGCGTCGTGATCTATGTGGTCTATTCGCCCAACCGGCACTTGAGCAGCCGGCTGCGCGTCTTCGTCGACTGGATCGCGGAGATCTTCTCGACCTCCGCGGTGCTGCGGCGGAGGTGAGATCGACGTCATCCTGAGGTGCGAGCGTAGCGAGCCTCGAAGGATGGTGAAGCAGAAGGCGGCTCACGGGGGCGGGCATCCTTCGAGGCCGGCCTCACGGCCGGCACCTCAGGATGACGTACCGACGGAAAGCGAACGGGGAATCACTGCATCCCAAGGAACTGCTTCAGCTCCGGCGTGCGCGGGCTGGCGAACACCTCCTCCGGCGGGCCGATCTCATGCACGCGGCCCTGGTGCATGAAGACGACGCGCGAGCAGACTTCGCGGGCGAAACGCATCTCGTGCGTCACCATCATCAGTGTCATGCCCTCGCCGGCGAGCTCCTTCACCACGGCGAGCACCTCGTTCACCAGTTCCGGGTCGAGCGCCGAGGTGATCTCGTCGCACAAGAGGGCAATGGGCTGCATGGCGAGCGCGCGGGCGATGGCGACGCGCTGCTGCTGGCCGCCGGAGAGCTGGTCGGGATAGGCATCGAACTTGTGCCCGAGGCCGACGCGCTCCAGCATCTTCTTCGCCATCGCCTCGGCGTCCGCCTTCGGCGTCTTCTTCACCACCATCTGCGAAAGCATCACGTTGCGCCCGGCGCTGAGGTGCGGGAACAGGTTGAAGCTCTGGAAGATCATGCCGACCTTCAGCCGCAGCGCCTTCAGATGCAGATCGTCGGGCAGCAATTGCGCGCCGGCCACCGAGATCGAGCCCTCGTCGATGGTCTCCAGCCCGTTGATGCAGCGCAGCAGGGTCGACTTGCCGGAGCCGGACTTGCCGATGATGGCGATCACCTCGCCGGGCTCGACGTCGATATTGATGCCCTTCAGCACTTCGTTGTCGCCGAAGCGCTTCTTCACTTCAGTGATTTCGATGAGCGACATTGAGCTTCCTCTCCAGCATCTGGCTCGACCGGGAGAGCGGCCAGCACAGGCAGAAATAGATGAGGGCGACGAGGCCATAGACGGTGAAGGGCTCGAAGGTGGCGTTGGTCACCACCGTGCCGGCCTTGGACAGTTCGACGAAGCCGATGATCGAGGTGAGCGCGGTGCCTTTCACCACCTGCACCGAGAAGCCGACGGTGGGCGGTACGGCGATCCGCAATGCCTGCGGCAGGATCACCCAGCGCATCTGCTGGATGTAGCCCATGCCAAGGCTGGATGAGGCTTCCCACTGCCCCTTGGCAATGGCCTCGACGCAGCCGCGCCAGATCTCGACCAGGAAGGCCGCCGTCCACAGGATCAGGGCGACGCCGGCCGCCAGCCAGGCCGGCACATCGATGCCGAACAGGCCGAGCCCGAAGAAGGCGAGGAACAGCTGCATCAGCAGCGGCGTGCCCTGGAACAGCTCGACATAGGCCTTGGCGAAGCCCTGGCCGAACTTGTTGTGGCCGATGCGCAAGAGGAGCAGCAGCGCGCCGACCATGCCGCCGCCGATGAAGGAGACGAGCGAGAGCAGCACGGTCCAGCGTGCCGCCAGCAGGAGATTGCGCAGTATGTCCCAGGTAGTGAACTCGTTCATCGCGCCGCTCCTCGCCGGGGGAAGATGGTCCAGCCAAGGCCGCGCAGCACCTGGCGGAGCGCGATGGCGAGGGCGAGATAGATCAGCGTCGAGACGAAATAGGTCTCGAAGGCGCGGAAGGTGCGCGACTGGATGAAGTTCGCCGCGAAGGTAAGGTCCTCCGCCGCGATCTGCGAGACCACGGACGAGCCCAGCATCACGATGACGATCTGCGAGGACAGCGCCGGCCAGATGCGTTGCAGGGCCGGGACGAGCACCACGTACCAGAAGGTCTGGATGCGGCCCATGCCGAGGCTGGCGCCGGCTTCGAACTGGCCGCGCGGCGTCGCCTGGATGCCGGCCCGGATGATCTCGCAGCCATAGGCGCCGAGATTGATCACCATGGCGAGGTTCGCCGCCTGCAATTCGCTGAGGCGCAGGCCGAGCGAGGGCAGGCCGAAGAAGATGAAGAACAGCTGGATCAGGAACGGCGTGTTGCGGATCATCTCCACATAGGCGCCCACCACCGGGCGCAGCCATTTCGGCCCCAGGGCCCGCGTCCAGGCGCAGGCAATGCCGAGCGAGACGCCGAGCACGCCGCCGATCAGCGTGAGTTCAAGCGTGATGCCGATGCCCTTGAGCAGCACCGGCCAGTATTCGACCAGCCAGCCGAAATCGAATTCATAGGCCATAGCCTGCCCCAGCCCCTTCTGATGTCAGGAACTCCTCGTGGACGGTGGGGCGGACGGAACCTGTCCGCCCCGGCTCATGTGTCTGGAAGACTCAGAGATCGGCGGGCAGGCCGCTGCCGAGCCACTTCTGCGAGATGGCGGCAAGCGCGCCGTCGCCCTTCGCCCCGGCTATGATCTCGTTCACCTTGGCAAGCAGCGCCGGCTCGTTCTTGTTGAGGCCGATGAAGCAGGGCGAATTCTTGATGAGGAACTTGATCTCCGGCTTCTTCGGCGGGTTGCGGGCGAGGATCGCAGCCGCCACCACATTGCCGGTGGCGATCACATCGACCTGGCCGGAGAGGAAGGAGGAGATGGTGCCGTTATTGTCCTCGTAGCGCTTGATGGTGGCGTCAGTGGGCGCGATCTTGGTCAGCTCGAGATCTTCCACCGCGCCGCGGGTGACGCCGACGGTCTTGCCGGAAAGCTCTTCCACCTTGGTCACCTTGACCTCGGCCGGGCCGAACACGCCGTTGAAGAACGGCGCATAGGCGCTGGTGAAGTCGATCACCTTCTCGCGGTCCGGATTCTTGCCGAGGCTGGAGATGACGAGGTCGACCTTGTTGGTCTGCAGATACGGGATGCGGTTGGCGCTGGTGACCGGCACCAGCTCCAGCTTGGCGCCGAGCTTGGCGGCGATCAGCTTGGCGACGTCGACGTCATAGCCCTTCGGCTCCATGTCGGCGCCGACGCTGCCGAATGGCGGGAAGTCCTGCGGCACGGCGATGCGGATGGTCTTGCGTGTCGTGATGTCGGCGAGCGCGTCGGCTTTCGCGGCGTGCGGCAGAACGAGGCCGGCGGCGAGGACGCCGCCCGTGACGAGTGCGAGGAGGGCGCGGCGGTTCATGTGCTTCATTCCTTGATGCGCGAGTGGGATGAATGGGCATGCGGCGCCCCGTGCGCATGCGCATGGGGCGTGGAAGCCTGAGGCATGGAAGGCGGTGAGCCGGCAAAGGTTGAAGGCGTGAGCAGTTCGCGCAGGCCCGCGAGCGGGTCCGGCCTGGTGGCGAGGTCGAGGCCGGCTTCCACATTGTCGATGTGCTCGGCCATCAGCCGGGCCGCCTCACCGAAGTCGCCGACCTCCAGCGCGGCCACGATGTCCTCGTGGTCGTGGCTGGATTCCTCGGCCTTCTCGGTCGGCTGGTAGAGCATCGAGATCAGCGTGGTGCGGGCGGTGAGATCGCGGATGATCTCGGTCAGCAGCCGGTTGCCGACGACGTCGGCGAGATGGATGTGGAAGTCGCCGAGCAGGCAGGCGCGCGAGCCGACATCGCCGCTCTCGATCGCCTCGCGCTCGGCCGCGACATGGGCCCGAAGGCTTTCGAGCGCCTTGGGCGAGATCTCGCGAATGGTGTGCAGTAGCCCGGTCTCGATCACCCGGCGGGTATGGAAGGCGTCGCGCGCCTCTTCCGCCGAGGGCTCGACCACGTACCAGCCGCGCCGGGCGCTGACCTGCACCACGCCGCGCGTCTCCAGCCGCATCATCGCCTCCCGCACCCGGGTGCGGGAGATGCCGAACAGGTCGGCGAGCTTCTGCTCGCCGAGCCGCGTGCCCGGTGCGATGCGTCCGGCGAGGATGGCCGAGAGGATGGCTTCCTCGATATTGGCGGTAGCGGGGTTCATCAGGCCTGCTCACAAAACTTGTATGCAAGCTTGTAAGCAACGCCTGTGCCAGCAGCGCCAAGGGTTCGGGTCGAATGGTGCGGAATGCGACGAATTGCGAATAGTCGTCATCCTGGAATGGCCGTGAGGCCATATCCGGGATCGCGCAAACGCGATCCCGGCTCTCCGCTTCGCGGAGCCTGTCCTCGGGCTTGCCAAAGGCAAGACCCGTGGGGCCGGGATGACGAAACTATTTGACCAAGAGTCCGGCAGCCAATTGCCGGCTATGCAGCCTTTTGCCTATTCCGCCGCGCGCTGGGCGTAGCCGAGGCGTTCGTTGAGCTTACGGATAAGCTCTTCCGCCGCATCGGGGATCACCGTGCCCGGCGGGAAGATCGCCTCCGCGCCCGCCGCGCGCAGCGCCTCGTAATCCTGCGGCGGCACCACGCCGCCGACCACGATCATGATGTCCGGCCGGCCCTCGGCGGCGAGCGCCGCCTTCAGCTCCGGCACCAGCGTCAGGTGTCCCGCCGCCAGCGAGGACACGCCGACGATGTGTGCGCCGCTCGAGGCCGCCTGCTTCGCCGCCTCCTGCGGGGTGGCGAACATCGGGCCGATATCGACCTCGAAGCCGATATCGGCGAACGCCGAGGCGATCACCTTCTGGCCGCGATCGTGACCATCCTGCCCGACCTTGGCGACCAGGATGCGCGGGCGCCGGCCTTCGTCAGTGGCAAACGCGCTCACCATGTCTTCGACCTGGGCCAGCCGGTCGGCCATCGCACCGGCCTCGCGCTTGTAGACGCCGCTGATGACGCGGATCTGCGCCGCGTGCCGGCCGAAGGCGCGCTCCAGCGCGTCGGAAATCTCGCCGACCGTGGCCTTGGCCCGCGCCGCGTCGATGGCCAGCGCCAGCAGGTTGCCGTCGCTGGTCGCGCCCTTGGTCAGCGCGCCAAGGGTCGCTTCGGTCGCCTTGGGGTCACGCTCCGCCCTGAGCCGCTTCAGCTTCTCGATCTGCGCGGCGCGCACCGCGGAATTATCCACCACCAGCACGTCGAGCGGCGCTTCAGTCGCCGGCCGGTGGCGGTTCACCCCGACCACGATCTGCGCACCGGAATCGATGCGGGCCTGTGTCCGTGCCGCGGCTTCCTCAATGCGCAGCTTGGGAATGCCGGCCTCGATCGCCTTGGCCATGCCGCCGAGCGTCTCCACCTCGTCGATGTGGGCGAGCGCGCGAGCCGCGAGGTCGGCGGTCAGCCGCTCCACGAAATAGGAGCCGCCCCACGGATCGATGGCGCGGGTGGTGCCGCTCTCCTGCTGCAGCAGGATCTGCGTATTGCGGGCGATGCGGGCGGAGAAGTCGGTCGGCAGCGCCAGCGCCTCGTCGAGCGCATTGGTGTGCAGCGACTGGGTGTGGCCCTGCGTCGCCGCCATCGCCTCGACCATGGTGCGGACCACATTGTTGAACGGATCCTGCGCGGTGAGGCTCCAGCCCGAGGTCTGGCAATGGGTGCGCAGCGGCAGCGACTTCGGGTTTTTCGCGCCAAGCTCGGTCATCAGCCGCGCCCAGATGAGGCGCGCGGCGCGCAGCTTCGCGACTTCCATGAAGAAATTCATGCCGACCGCCCAGAAGAAGGACAGTCGCGGCGCGAACACGTCGATATCGAGCCCGGCCCTGGCGCCGGCGCGCACATATTCGACGCCGTCCGCCAGCGTATAGGCGAGCTCCAGATCCTGTGTCGCCCCGGCTTCCTGCATGTGATAGCCGGAGATCGAGATGGAGTTGAACTTCGGCATCTCGCGCGAGGTGAAGGCGAAGATGTCGGAGACGATGCGCATCGAGGGTTCGGGCGGGTAGATATAGGTGTTGCGGACCATGAACTCCTTGAGGATGTCGTTCTGTATGGTCCCGGAGAGCTGCGCCGGCTTCACGCCCTGTTCTTCCGCCGCCACCACATAGAGCGCCAGCACCGGCAGCACCGCGCCGTTCATGGTCATGGACACGCTCATCCGGTCGAGCGGGATGCCCGAGAACAGCGTGCGCATGTCGTAGATGGAATCGATCGCAACCCCGGCCATGCCGACATCGCCGGCGACGCGCGGATGGTCGCTGTCATAGCCACGATGGGTGGCGAGATCGAAGGCGATCGATAACCCCTTTTGCCCGGCGGCGAGGTTGCGCCGGTAGAAGGCGTTGGAATCCTCTGCCGTGGAGAAACCGGCATATTGCCGGATGGTCCAGGGCTGGGTGGCGTACATCGTCGGATACGGCCCGCGCAGGAACGGCGCGATGCCGGGAAAAGTGTCGAGGAAACCGAGGCCGGCAATGTCGCTCGGCCCATAGACCGGCTTCACCGCAATGGATTCCGGCGTCAGCCACGCCTCGCTGCCGGGGAGCGCGGCAGGCGGCACAGGCTTGGTCCAGTCGATGGCGGCGAAATCCGGGATGCGGGTCATGGGGTCTATCCCTTACGCCTGTCCACGCGGCGCTGCATTTCGTCCATTACGTCCTGGACGTCTTTAAGACTGAGATCAGCGTCAGCGTCAGGGCTTGCGCGCAGGTCAGGCTCGTATCGCTTCGCGCTGAAGATAATGCCTGCGAGCAGATCGAACCAGAATTCTGGGCTGAACCCTTTGTTGACGATAGTCAGGAAGCGGTAGAAGCGCGGATGGCGGATCGGACCACGCCACCCATTGATGTTTGAGGGCGATTGCGGGCGTGCCCGCGCCGCCTCATAGGCCGTCCAAAGTTGATGATAGCGTTCCGCCAATTCGTCGTCCGTCAACTTGGCGAGGTCGGATCGCAGATTGATCGCCATCCTGTTCACTCGGGATCACGCCTTCCGGGCGACCCAGGAGCCGGAGCACTCGGACTTCACCGACGACCAGTCGCCGGAGGCGGTATCGCCGCGCACCAGCCCGGTGGCTTTCACCTTCTGGCCGGCACCGGCGATTTCCATGCGGATCAGGCCGAGATCATTCACCCCGCCCGTCGCCTTCACCGGCCACATGCCGGCATAGGACACCTTGCCGTTCTTCACCGCGACCGAAATGTCGTAATTGGTGCCGCATTTGCCGGTCTCGGCCGAGGTCTTCACCTTCCAGACGCCGTCATGTTCCGGCGCCGCATGAAGCGGCGCCGCGGTTCCGGCAAGCAGCAAAACAAGGGTAGAGGTACGCACAATAGGGGGCATGGCAACGTCTCCAGTTGGGGTTTGTCGTGCCGATTTCGCGCGAATCCCGGCGACAGGCACGCACTATTGTTCCACCACAACTGGGCGATGTAGAGGCGCCGATCAGCGCCGCTCCGCCGTCCAGTTGCCCTTGCAGCTCTTGGAAGTCCAGTTGCCGGCGCCGGCATCGCCCCTGGCCGCGCCGCTCGCCACCAGGCGCTGCTCGCCATGCGAGAAATTCACCTTTACCCGGCCGCCACGGTCGACTGAGCCGGTCGCCGTGGTGCTGGCGGTGCCGGCATAGGTGACCTTGCCGTTGGTGATCTTGACCGGGAAGCGATAGGCCCGGTCGCAGGTTCCGCTTTCGGTGACGGCGAGGATCGACCAGTTGCCGTCGAAAGGGGTGGCAGCTTTCGCCGCGCCGGTGAGCGGGACGAAAGCGAGGGCAATAAGGACGGCGTGTTTCATCGAAGGGATCCCGCTCTGGAGTTGAAGGTTTCAAGGTCCAACGCGTGATCTCACGGACTGTTCAAACCCAGATGACGGTGCGCCGCGCCGAGTGCCGCCAATGTATCGCAGCCTGCAAAGACGAAGCCGTCAATGGCCGCGTCCGGAGCTGCCTCCTGCTTTCCTGCCAGCCAGACCGCGCGGGCACCTGCCGCCTTGAGTGCGGCGGCGGTCGCAGCGGCGCGCTCGGCATAGAGCGCGTCGGAGGAACACAGGCACGCGATGCGGGCATCGGAGGCGCGGAAGGCGGCGACGACATCCTTCAGGGCGGCGAAGCCGTTATTCATCGGCGCGAGGATGCCGCCGGCCTCGAACAGGTTTTTCGCAAAACCGGCGCGTGCCGCGAAGGCGGCGTGGTCGCCGAGATTGGCAAGGAAGATCTGCGGCGGGGTCGAAGCGCGCTCGGCGGTATCGCGCAGCCGCTCGAACGGCTCGGCGAGGCGGTGCGGCACCAGCGGCTCGCACAGCAACGCGCCCTCCGGCGGCGGGCCGAACGGCGGCGTGACGGCCGGGGCCAGCACCGTGACCTTGGTCTCGCCGAGCAGAGGGAATTCCGAAGTGCCGGTGATCGGCTCGCGCCGGGTCGCGACGTCCTTCATGCGCGCGGTCCGCGCCACCTCGATCGTCGCGTGCCACATGCCGGAGGCGAGCGCCTCGACCATGCCGCCCTCGCGCTCGATCGCGCGGAACAGCTCCCAGGCGGCCTGCGCGAGCTTGTCGGTGTGCTCCTCAACCGCGCCCGAGCCGGCGGCGGGGTCGGCGACGCGGTGGAGGTTGGATTCCTCCATCAGCACGAATTGCGTGTTGCGGGCGAGCCGGCGGGCGAAGGCGTCCGGCAGGCCGAGGGCCTCGGTGAAGGGCAGCACGGTGAGGCTGTCCGCACCACCGACGCCGGCAGCGAAGGCGGCGAGCGTGCCACGCAACAGGTTCACATGGGCATCGCGCCGGGTCAGGCTCCGCCACGCCGTCTCGGCATGGATGGCGAGCGGGGGCGGCTCCTTCACCCCGCACTCCTGCAGTGCCGTGCGCCACAGCAGCCGCAGCGCGCGCAGCTTCGCCATGGTGGCGAATTGCACGACATCCGCGGTGATCGTCGCCTCGATGCTCCGCGCTGCGGCCTCCAGATCCAGCCCGGCCGCCTCCAGCGCCCCGAGATAGGCGACCGCGGTGGCGAGGATGGCGGCGAGCTCCTGCGCGTCGGTGGCGCCGGCGGCGTGGTGGATGCGCCCATCGGCCCGCACCATCGGCGCGCGATAGCCGCGTGAGTGCAGCGTCGTCACGGTCTGGCCGAGCCGCGCGGATAGTCCCTCCCATTCGATCGGCGCGGCGCCGAGGGCGGCGAAGTCGCCGATCGGATCGAGCCCGAAGCGGATGTCGAGCGTCGTCGGCGGCAGCCCCTGCTTCTCCACCAGCGCGGCCAAGGCAAGCGCGATGTTGCGGCCCTGGAACCTGCCGGCCTCGACCCGCAACGCGGCTAGGTCGAGCATCACCCCATCCAGCGCACCGGAAATCGCTTCGGATGTTTCCGGCAGCCCGAAGCCGCGTGCCGAGGGAGCGGAGGCGAAGATCAGCGCGATGCCGTCGACGCCGCCTTCGAGATCCTCCAACGCTTGCGCATTCGCCGCCGCCGGATCGGGATGCTCGATGCGGGAGATCACCCGCCAGCGCGTGCCCGGCGCCCGCCCGGCAATCGGCGCGGCATCGAGGCGGCGGGGCGGCAGCGCGTCCAGCGTGAAGCCGTCGCGGGTGCGCGCCACCATGCGGTTGTTGTAGGGCGCGCCCTTCAGCACCCCTTCGACGAGGCGGAGCCAATCCTCGCGCGTCGCCTCGGGGAAGCCGTGTTCCATCAGGCGAATTCCAGGATCACGGCGTCGACCGCGAGGCTGTCGCCGGGCTTGGCCAGCACCTTCTTCACCGTGGCGTCGCGCTCGGCGCGCAGCACATTCTCCATCTTCATCGCCTCGACGATGGCCAGCGTCTCGCCGGACTTCACCTCTTGTCCCTCGGTGACGGCGATGGAGACCACGAGGCCGGGCATTGGGCACAGCAGCTGCTTGCCGCTGGCCGATGCGATCTTTTCCGGCATCAGTGCGGCGAGCGCGGCCTCGCGTTCAGTATAGACCAGCGCCTGCGCCGCGACGCCGCGATGGGCAAGGGCGACGCCATTCAAAAGCGGGCGCACCTGCACCGCGATGGTGTCATCGTCGAACGCGCCTTGCCATACTGGCTCGCCCGGGTGCCACGCCGAGCGCAATTCATGGGTCCCGGTCGGTCTGCCGTCCGCATCGAGGAAGGTGACGAGGAAGGCGCCGGCAGCGCGATCGACCTCGCAAATAAGGCTCTGTTCGCCGAGCCGCACCACACGGCGATGTTCGAACACCACCGGCCGGCCCGCCATCTGCGTCGAGATCTTCCGCTTGCGGGCATTCTCGACATTGTCGATCACCGCCGCCACCGCGGCGAGCCGCCGCGCCAGCACGCCTTCCGGCACCGGGGCCTGGAAGCCGCCGGGGTATTCCTCGGCGATGAAGGCGGTGGAGAGCCGGCCTTCCTGCCAGCGCGGATGCGCCATCAGCGCGGCGAGGAACGGGATATTGTGCTGGATGCCGTCAATGGCGAAGGCGTCGAGCGCTTCGCCCTGCGCCTTGATCGCGTCAGTGCGGGTCGGCGCATGCGTCACCAGCTTGGCGATCATCGGGTCGTAATAGAGCGAGATCTCGCCGCCCTCATAGACGCCGGTGTCGTTGCGCACGGTGACGCCGCCCTTCACCCCTTCGCCCGGCGGGCGATAGCGCGTCAGCCGGCCGATCGAGGGCAGGAAATTGCGGAACGGGTCCTCGGCATAGATCCGGCTTTCCACCGCCCAGCCGTCGAGCTTCACGTCCGGCTGCCCAAAGGCGAGGGGTTCGCCCGCGGCGACGCGGATCATCTGCTCGACGAGGTCGATGCCGGTGACAAGCTCGGTGACCGGATGCTCGACCTGCAAGCGGGTGTTCATCTCCAGGAAATAGAAGCTCTTGTCCTGCCCGGCGACGAACTCCACCGTGCCGGCGCTGTCGTAATTCACCGCCTTGGCAAGTGCGACCGCCTGCTCGCCCATTTTCCGGCGGGTGGCCTCGTCCAGCAGCGGGGAGGGCGCTTCCTCGACGACCTTCTGGTTGCGGCGCTGGATCGAGCATTCGCGCTCGCCGAGATAGACGACATTGCCGTGCTTGTCGCCGAGCACCTGGATCTCGATGTGGCGCGGCTCGACGATGAACTTCTCGACGAACACCCGGTGGTCGCCGAAGGAGGATTTGGCTTCCGAGGTGGCGCGCTCGAAGCCGTCCTTCACCTCATCGCGGGAAAGGGCGATGCGCATGCCCTTGCCGCCGCCGCCGGCGCTGGCCTTGATCATCACCGGATAGCCGATCTCGTCGGCGATCTCGGCGGCCTGTTCCGGGCTTTCGATCACGCCGAGGTAGCCCGGCACGGTGGAGACGCCGGCGGCCGCAGCCGCCTTCTTGGATTCGATCTTGTCGCCCATCGCTTCGATGGCGCCGGGGTTCGGGCCGATAAAGACGATGCCGGCCGCTTCAAGCGCCTGCGGGAACGCCGCGCGTTCGGAAAGGAAACCGTAGCCCGGATGCACCGCCTCCGCACCGGTGGCCTTGCACGCCTCGATGATCTTCTCGATGACGAGATAGGACTGCGCGGCCTGCGGCGGGCCGATATGCACCGCCTCGTCCGCCATCTCGACATGGAGCGCATCCTTGTCGGCATCGGAATAGACAGCGACGGTCGCAATCCCCATGCGCCGGGCGGTCTTGATGACGCGACAGGCGATCTCGCCGCGGTTCGCGATCAGGATTTTGGAGAACATGCCTTCATTCCTTGATCGCGCGAGGCCGGGCGGTTCTTCACCTCTCCCCGGCGGGGAGAGGTCGGCGCCTTTGGCGCCGGGTGAGGGGGAGTTGCGCGAAAACGTCTCGCGAAGTGGCCCCTCACCCCGACCCTCTCCCCCACGGGGAGAGGGAGAAGGCGTGCGTTTGCTGGGGAGTTGCTCATAGCGGCAGGTTGTCGTGCTTCTTCGCCGGCGCTTCGACCTTCTTGGTGCGCAGCATGGCGAGGGCGCGGGCGATGCGCTTGCGGGTGGCGTTGGGCGCGATCACCTCGTCGATGTAGCCGCGCTCCGCGGCGACGAAGGGCGAGAGGAACCTGGCCTCATATTCCCGGGTCCGCTCCGCGATCTTCTCGGGATCGTCGATGTCGGCGCGGAAGATGATCTCGACCGCGCCCTTGGCGCCCATCACCGCGATCTGCGCGGTCGGCCAGGCATAGTTGACGTCGCCGCCAATGTGCTTGGATGCCATGACGTCATAGGCGCCGCCGAACGCCTTGCGGGTGATGACGGTGACGAGCGGCACGGTCGCCTGGCTGTAGGCGAACAGCAGCTTGGCGCCGTGCTTGATCAGCCCGCCATACTCCTGCGCGGTGCCGGGCAGGAAGCCGGGCACGTCGACAAAGGTGATGATCGGGATCTCGAAGGCGTCGCAGAAGCGCACGAAGCGCGCCGCCTTCCGCGAGGCGTCGCTGTCGAGCACCCCGGCCAGCACCATCGGCTGGTTGGCGACGACGCCGACGGTGCGGCCCTCGATCCGCCCGAAGCCGGTGACGATGTTCTTCGCAAACGCACCCTGGATCTCGAAGAAGTCGCCCTCGTCGAGGGTCTTCACGATCAATTCCTTGATGTCATAGGGCTTGTTCGGATTGTCCGGGATCAGCGTGTCGAGCGAGGGGTCGAGCCGCTCGCCATCGTCGAAGCTCGGCCATTCCGGCGAACCCAGAGCATTGTTCAGCGGCAGGAAGTCGATCAGCCGGCGCATCTGCAACAGGCACTCGACATCATTGTCGAAGGCGCCGTCGGCCACCGAGGATTTCGTGGTGTGCACCTTGGCGCCGCCGAGTTCTTCCGAGGTCACCGTCTCGTTGGTGACGGTCTTCACCACGTCCGGTCCGGTGACGAACATGTAGGAGGTGTCGCGCACCATGAAGATGAAATCGGTCATGGCGGGCGAATAGACGTCGCCGCCGGCGCAGGGGCCCATGATGACGGAGATCTGCGGGATCACGCCGGAGGCGGCGACGTTGCGCTTGAACACCTCACCATAGCCGCCGAGCGCCGCCACGCCTTCCTGGATGCGGGCACCACCGGCATCGAACAGGCCGATGATCGGGGCGCGGGTCCTCAGGGCGAGGTCCTGCACCTTCATGATCTTCTGGGCATGGGCCTCGGAGAGCGAGCCGCCGAACACCGTGAAGTCCTTGGCGAACACGAAGACCTGCCGGCCGTTCACCGTACCCCAGCCGGTGATGACGCCGTCGCCGGGGATCTTGGATTTCTCCATGCCGAAATCGGTGCAGCGGTGCTGCACGAAGGTGTCGAATTCCTCGAACGAGCCGGTGTCCAGCAGCAGTTCGACGCGCTCGCGGGCGGTCAGCTTGCCGCGCTTGTGCTGAGCCGCAATGCGCTTTTCGCCGCCGCCCAGGCGCGCGCCGGCGCGGCGCTGCTCCAGCTCATCGAGAATGTGCTTCATGCGCGCCCCAGCTCCCGCGACGCCGCCTGTTCGATCGGCGCGGCACCCTTATCCGTTTTCCTGAAGCTAGCGGCAAATGATTGCTAGCGGAATCGGCCCTTGGGAGGGAGCAGTGTCAAATCTGTAACTCGGCCATCAGCTTCGGCACGCTGCGGCGCACCTCGTCCGGCACCACGGTCGCGCCGAACCGCCCGACGGCAAGGCTGAGGAAGCCGCGCATGATGTTCTCACGATGCGCTTCATGCTGGTAGAGCCGGGCGCTGATGTAATGCGCGTGCCGTATCAGGAACTGCGCATGGCCGGCATCGAGCTTGCCGAGGACCGCCTTCAATAGCGGCGGCAGCTGCGCCTCGTCCGGCGGCGCGAACAATATTCCGATTTCGGCCTGCGTCTGTGGCTTCACCGCATAGAGCTGGCCGAGGGCGCGCTCGACCGCCTGCCGGTCGCCGGAGGCAAGGCAGGCGATGCATTTGAGCACCAGCAGATAGAGGTGGAATTCCGAGCCGGCCGTGCAAAGCTCGATGCCGCGCTCATACAGGTCGAGCCCGGCCTCGATGTCGCCGGCGCACACGCGGATCTGGCCGAGCGTGGCAAAGGCCGAGGCGAAGGCCGTGCTCTCGGCGAAGGCCTGCTCGGCAATGGCCTCGGCGAGCGCCAGATGGCCGCGGCCGACAAACAGCAGCAGCTTGGCGGCGGCGAGGGCGAGGATCGGACTGTTGCCGACGCGCGGCAGGCTGGCGAAGACCAGGCGCTCGATTTCCTCCTCGTCGTTCGTCATGGGAATGGCGGCGGACAATCGGCGCGAATAGATGCACATCGCCGCCGCCAGCATGGTTTCCGGGTCGTCGGGCCGCTCGGCCAGGGCACGGCGGGCCTGCGCTTCGGTCTCGATCCAGGCACCCGGCGCCTGCGTGAACATCAGCGAGGCATTGTGCAGCCGCACCTCCAGCGGCTCGTCGCGCAGCGCGGCGACCGAACCGGTGCCGAAGGAGCGGTGATCCCACATCGCCGCCTTCAGCGTGCGCGCCAGTTCCTCGATGTCCTCGATGCTCGGCTCGTTCAGGATAAGGCGCTGCGCCCGCACGATCCGCCCGGAACGGCCCTCGTGCAGTATGGCGGCCAGGTGCAGCGGCCCGCCATCGCAGTAGAAGCCGAGTTCCAGCGTGAAGCGCGTATTGGGCGGCGGCGCATGGAGGCCGCGCTGTCGCGCCAGCGCGACGCGCCGCTCGTCGCCGGCGATGGTGACGAGGGCGGCATGCAGCCGCGCCAGCGTCGCCTCGGCGAGGCCTGCGTCGGTGAGCCGGTCGAGGCCGAATACCGGGCCGATGAAGACCAGCAGCTCCTGGGCCTCCTGGGCCTGCGGGCTCGACACCGGCCGGTCCGGTTCGGCGATCCACACATAGCCCTCGCCATATTGGGTGGCGATGAAGCGCGGGGCACGGGCGGAATCCCCGAGCTTGGCGCGCAGCCGATTGATCAGGAAATCGATGTTGCGGTCAGTGGAATCCGAGCCGGTGCCGGCAATGGCGTCGAGCAGCTGGTTCCGTGACATCACCTTGCGGGCATTGCCGGCAAGGGCGATCAGCACGGCGCGCTCGGACCGGGTGAATTTCAGCTCGCCTTCCGGCTCGCGCGTGGCGAACAGGAAGCTCTCCTCGAACACGATGTCGCCGAAACGCCGGCCCGCCGTCACTGCCTGCCCCCGCTACGCTGTCGTCATTCGCTGCGCGCGCACCGCGCTTCGGCCCCCGCTCCTCCTGTGATGCATCCGTACTTTGCGACATATCGGGACGAAAAATCAAACAATGGCGCAACAATCTTGCAGCACTTTTTGCGCGCTGCCGACCGTTGAGCGGGCCGGCGGCGGGAACTGGCGTGCTGTTTCGGGCGTCCGGGGGCGGGCGCTGTACGGAACTGCCGCGCCGAACAGGGAACGGGCGGAAACAGGGACAATTCGTGTTGCGGGGGCCTGCGAATTCATTGTCCGGACGATTCGTTCGGGGCGCCATCTGCGCCGCCGCAATACTGTTTGGCGCGAGCACGCCGGGCGGCCTTGCCGTGGCGTGGGCCGACAGCCGGGCCGCGGCTGGGCCGAGCCTTGGCGAGCCGGCAGGCCGCGACGAGGTGGATCTCGAGCTGGTCATCGCGTCGGACGTGTCGACCTCGATGGACCGCCAGGAGAAGGCGCTGCAGCTCGGTGGATTCGTCGCCGCCTTCCGCGATGCCGAGGTGCAGCGCGCGATCATGCGTGGCGTGCGCGGGCGCATCGCCGTCATCTATGTCGAGTGGGGCGGCGAGGGCCGCCAGCGCGTCGTCGTGCCGTGGACGCTGATCGACGGGCCGGCAGCGGCCGCCGCCTTTGCTGACAGGTTGGACAAGACCTCTCCGGGCCGCATGACGTTCGGCACCGCAATGGGCGAGGCACTGGAATTCTGCTCCGGGCTTTTCGATATCAACGGCTATGTCGGCGATCGCCGCGTCATCGACATTTCCGGCGACGGCATCTCCAATCGCGGCCGGCCGCTCGATGTGGCACGCGCCCAGGCGCTGGCCCGCGGCATCACCATAAATGGCCTGCCGATCGTCTATCATGAGCCGCAGCAGGTCGCCGGGGATATCACCGTCTTTGCGCCGGGCGAACTGACCGCGTACTTCGTGGATGAGGTGATCGGCGGGCCGGATAGTTTCATCGTGCCGATCACCGCGATGGATGCCTATAGCGAGGCGATCCGCCACAAGCTGATCCGCGAGATCGCCGGTACCCCACCGGGCGGCGCCGATTTCTCGGCGCTGAGCGAACCGGATTTCCGCCGGTAAATCCAGATCGGTCGTCATCCCCGGCCTCGTGCCGGGGATCTCGATTCCTGACAGTGCCTCAGAGGCCGAGACAAGCCCGGCCATGACAGCGGAATTGCGTGCTCTCAAATATCCAGCGTGTTGTCGCGCTCCCACTGGGTGAGATGGCGGGCGTAGGAGTTCCATTCCTCGCTCTTCAGCTTGAGATAGCCGTCGATGAGCGGGGCGCCGAGCGCGGAGCGCAGCACGTTGGAACGGGCGAGCGCGCGCAGCGCGTCGAGCAGGTTCAGCGGCAGCCGCTTGGCGCCGCGCACCTTGTGGCCCTCGGTGTACATGTTGATGTCGAGCCGCTTGCCCGGATCGCGCTGGTTCTGCACGCCGTCGAGGCCGGCGGCGAGCACTGCGGCGGGGAGCAGATAAGGGTTCGCCGCGCCGTCGGCGAGACGGAACTCGAACCGCCCGGCATCGGGGATGCGGATCATGTGGGTGCGGTTATTGCCGGTATAGGTCACTGTGTTGGGCGCCCAGGTGGCACCGGAGACGGTGCGCGGCGCATTGATGCGCTTGTAGCTGTTCACCGTCGGGTTGGTGATGGCGCAGATCGCATCGGCCGAGTGGATCAGCCCGCCGATGAAGTGATAGCCGATCTCAGACAGGCCAAGCTCGCCATCGGGATCGGCGAACACGTTGGTGTCGCCCTGCCACAGCGAGGTGTGCATGTGGCAGCCCGAGCCGGTGAGGTCGATGAAGGGCTTGGGCATGAAGGTGGCGCGCAGCCCGTGCTTCTCGGCGATCGACTTGACCATGTATTTGAAGAACACGTGGCGGTCGGCGGTGATGAGGGCGTCGTCATAGGTCCAGTTCATCTCGAACTGGCCGTTGGCGTCCTCATGGTCGTTCTGGTAGCAGCCCCAGCCGAGCGTCAGCATGGCGTCGGAGATTTCGCTGATGACGTCGAAGCGGCGCATCAGGGCCGACTGGTCGTAGCAGGGCTTGGGCGCATTATCGGCGGGATCGGAGATGCCCGAGGCATCCGGAGTGATGAGGAAATACTCGCACTCGACGCCGGTCTTCATCTGGTAGCCGATGGAATCGGCACCCATCAGCGTGTTCTTCAGCACGTTGCGCGGTGCCTGGGCGACCAGCTCGTCATTCATCACGAGGTCGGAGGCGAGCCAGCCGATCTCCGGCTTCCAGGGCAGCTGGATCAGGCTGTCGGGATCGGGCACGGCGAACAGGTCGGGATCGGCCGGCGTCATGTCCAGCCAGGTGGCGAAGCCGGCAAAGCCGGCGCCCGCCTTCTGCATCTCGCCGATCGCCTGCGCCGGCACCAGCTTGGCGCGCAGCCCGCCGAACAGATCGACATAGGAGATGAGGAAATACTTGATGCCGCGGTCCTTCGCGACCTTCGCCAGATCGGTAGCCATTCGTCGGTCCTGTTCCCCTGCGGCCCGTTCCGGGCTCGTGTCGTGCGTCGTGCGCGGCGCTCGGCTTCAGCATCCTTCGAGGCTCGCTGCGCTCGCACCTCAGGATGACGTGGTTCTAAAAGCGACGTCATCCTGAGGTGCCGGCCAACGGCCGGCCTTGAAGGATGTTCGTTCAGAAAGTTCCGTTCTTCCCCGGTATCCAGTCCGTCCCCGCCAGCGGGACCTGCGCCATCGCTGCCGCCTCGATGGTCAGCGCGACGAGGTCCTCCGGCTCCAGATTGTGCACATGGCTCTTGCCGCAGGCGCGGGCGATGGTCTGCGCCTCCAGCGTCAGCACGGCGAGATAATTGGCGAGCCGGCGGCCGGCGGCGACAGGATCGAGCCGCGCCATCAGCGCCGGGTCCTGCGTGGTGATGCCGGCGGGGTCGCGGCCCTCGTGCCAGTCGTCATAGGCGCCGGCGCGGGTGCCGAGCGCCTCGTACTCGGCGGCGTAATGCGGGTCGTTGTCGCCGAGCGCCACCAGCGCCGCGGTGCCGATGGCGACCGCGTCGGCCCCGAGCGCCAGCGCTTTCGCCACATCGGCGCCGTTGCGGATGCCGCCGGAGACGATGAGCTGCACCTTGCGGTGCATGCCGAGCTCCTGCAGCGCCTTCACCGCCTGCCGCACCGCCGCCAGCGTCGGGATGCCGACATTCTCGATGAACACTTCCTGCGTCGCCGCGGTGCCGCCCTGCATGCCGTCGACGACGACCACGTCGGCGCCGGACTTCACCGCCAGCGCGGTGTCGTAATAGGGCCGCGCCGCGCCGACCTTCACATAGATCGGCTTTTCCCAGTCGGTGATCTCGCGCAATTCTTCGATCTTGATCTCGAGATCGTCCGGCCCGGTCCAGTCCGGATGGCGGCAGGCCGAGCGCTGATCGATGCCGGCCGGCAGCGTGCGCATGCTCGCGACGCGCTCGGTGATCTTCTGGCCGAGCAGCATGCCGCCGCCGCCGGGCTTGGCGCCCTGGCCGACCACCACCTCGATGGCGTCGGCGCGGCGCAGATCGTCCGGGTTCATGCCGTAGCGCGAGGGCAGGTACTGATAGACCAGCTTGGAGGAGTGGCCGCGCTCCTCATTGGTCATGCCGCCATCGCCGGTGGTGGTCGAAGTGCCCATCGCCGAGGCGCCGCGTCCCAGCGCCTCCTTGGCATTGGCGGAGAGCGAACCGAAGCTCATGCCGGCAATGGTGACCGGGATCTTCAATTCGATCGGCTTCCTGGCGAAGCGGGTGCCGAGCACGACCTCGGTCGAGCACTTCTCGCGATAGCCTTCCAGCGGATAGCGCGAGATCGAGGCGCCGAGGAACAGCAGGTCGTCGAAATGCGGGACCTTGCGCTTCGCCCCGCCGCCGCGAATGTCATAGATGCCGGTCGCCGCCGCGCGGCGGATCTCCGAGAGCGTGTATTCATCGAAGGTCGCCGAAGCGCGGGGCAAGGTCTGCGGCGGTTTGCGCGGCGTGTTGGTGATGTCGTTCATCGCCGGCCTCAGTAGCTCGACACGTTGTCGACGTGGAAATGATAGAGCGTGCGGCCCGAGCCGTAGCGGCGGAACTCGCCGATATCGACTTCGCCAAGGATTCCGGCGGCTTCCAGCTTGCTGGCCAGCAGAGCGCGATGCTCGTCGCGCAACCCCTTCTCGATGCAGTCGGCCCCTAAGCTCGCCACCGAGCCGCGCACGAACAGCTTCGCCTCATAGAGGCTGTCGCCGAGCGCCTCGCCGGCATCCCCAAGCACCACCAGCGCGCCGGCCTGCGCCATGAAGGCGCTCATATGGCCGACCGAGCCCTTCACCACGATGTCGACGCCCTTCATCGAGATGCCGCAGCGCGCCGAGGCATTGCCATCGATGATGATGAGACCGCCGCAGCCGGTGGCGCCGGCGGACTGGCTGGCGTCGCCCTTCACATGGACGAGGCCCGACATGATGTTCTCGGCGACGCCGACGCCGGCATTGCCGTTCACGATCACCGTGGCGAGCTTGTTCATGCCGGCGCAGTAATAGCCGGCATGGCCGTCGATCTCGACGGTGACAGGGGCGTCGATGCCGGCAGCGAGCGCGTGCCGGCCGCGCGGATTGAGCACCTGCCACCTTGTGGCGTTGGTGTCAGCCTTCAAGGCGTGCAGCGCGGCGTTCAGCTCGCGCACGCTCGACGTCGAAAGATCGACGACGCGCGCGCCCGTCGGCGTATCGAGTTCCAGCACACTCATGCTGCGTGTTCCCAGAAATAGACCTTGCCCGGCTCCGGCTCCCAGACCTTGGCATGCTCGATGCCCGGCAGGTCGACGAGGGCGCGATATTCCGAGCCGAAGGCGACATAGCGGTCGGTCTCGGCCAGCACGGCCGGCTTGCAGGCGATCGGATCGCGCAGCACGCCGAAGCCGCTCTCGGTGCCGACCACGAAGGTATAGAAGCCGTCGAGATCGTCGAGCGAATGGGTCAGCGCCTCGCCCAGCGTGTCGCCCGCCTTCATGCGGTGGGTGAGATAGGCGGCGGCCACTTCGCTGTCATTGTCGGTGGCGAGTCTCAGCCCCTCGCGCTCCAGCTCGCGGCGCACCCCGGCATGGTTGGACAGCGAGCCATTGTGCACCAGGCACTGGTCCGGCCCGGTAGAGAAGGGGTGGGCGCCGTCGGTGGTCACCGCGCTTTCGGTCGCCATGCGGGTGTGGCCGATGGCGTGGGTGCCGCTCATGGTGTCGAGCGCGAAGCGGGTCGCCACCTGCGAGGGCAGGCCGACCTCCTTGTAGAGCTCCATGCGCGATCCCGCGCCGACGATCCGCATTTCCGGCGCCACCTCAGCCAGCGCCGCGCGCACCGTCGCTTCCTCTGCCGCAGGCACGGTCAGCACGGCGTGGGTGGCACGTGGCGAGACGCTGACGAGGACGTCGGTGGCCGCCTCGATCCGGGCGCCGAGCACGGCGAAGTCCGTGCCTTCGGGCCCACGCACGGTGAGCTTCACCATGCCCGGCGCGCCCGCGCCATAGACCGCGAAACCCGCCGAATCCGGCCCGCGGTCGCACATCACGCCGAGCATGCCGGCGATCAGCGCGCCGAGCTCAGGCTCCAGCGTCTTGTCCTTGAGAAACAGACCGACAATGCCGCACATCGGCAGAGCCTCCGAATGATCGGGAATGACTGACGACGCTTGTAGGCGCGGGGAGGAGAGGCGTCAACGGGAGGGAATATAATTTTCCTTGAGAGAAACAGCCGCCGAGCTACGTCATCCTGAGGTGCGAGCGACAGCGAGCCTCGAAGGATGTTGAAGCAGAAGGCGTTCATCCGGGACGGACATCCTTCGAGGCCGCTTCGCGGCGCCTCAGGATGACGTTGCTCAGTATGGCGGTCACCGCACCTCGCGCGGATAGATGATGATCGACAGATACGTCATCGGCCGCACCAGCAATTCCTCCGGCCCGTGATTGGCGCCGCTATCGAACAGCAGAGAGTCGCCCGGGCGCAGATGATAGACGCGGTCGCCGTGGCGATAGATCGCCTCGCCGCTCAGCATGTGGATGAACTCCACCCCGGCATGGCGGAAGCCGGTATAGGGCACCGCCTCCTCGCTCAGCGTGATGAGATAGGGTTCCACCGCCACCTCGCCGCCGAGCGCATGGCCGAGCAACTCATACTGGTGCCCGACCTTGGTGCCGCGCCGCTCGATGTGCACGCCCTGGCCGGCCGGAACGAAGGAACAGTCGCGCTTCTCCTCGAAGCTGGCGAACAGCGTCGAGAGCGGCACGTTCAGCACGTTGGAGATCGCCTGCAGCGTGCCGAGCGAGGGAGAGATCAGCCCGTTCTCGATCTTCGAGAGCATGCCGACCGAAATGCCGGCGGCGCTGGCAAGGTCCGAGACGGTGAGGTCGAGCCCGCGCCGCACCGTGCGCACCTGAAGGCCGAGCGCCTGTTCGAGCGTGCGCTCCACCGCGGCCGGCGCCCCCGATCCGGTACGCAGGTCGTCCGGCACGCCCTCAGCGGCTCTGCTCTCGCGCGGCTTCGTCGGCACCCTGTCGCAACTCCCGATTCATGCATAAGCTTACGCGAGAGGTGAGCCGGCTGGTAGGACGCCGTCACGCACGTCGCCAAT
Source organism: Starkeya sp. ORNL1 (assembly GCF_012971745.1). NCBI lineage: Bacteria > Pseudomonadati > Pseudomonadota > Alphaproteobacteria > Hyphomicrobiales > Xanthobacteraceae > Starkeya > Starkeya sp. ORNL1. The sequence goes on along the minus strand of NZ_CP048834.1, from coordinate 2,756,731 downwards.
GCACCGTCACAGTACCTTGGCATTCATCGTGCATCGCTTCGCAGGTGCGACCTCCCGGCCGCTAAAGCCATGTGAAAGCTTCCATGTACGATTACGACATGATCGTCATCGGCAGCGGCCCCTCCGGGCGCCGCGCTGCCGTGCAGTCCGCCAAGCTCGGCAAGTCGGTACTGGTGGTCGAGAAGGGCCGCCGTGTCGGCGGCGTCTCGGTGCACACCGGCACCATCCCCTCCAAGACGCTGCGCGAGACGGTGCTGAACCTCTCCGGCTGGCGCGAGCGCGGCTTCTATGGCCGCTCCTACCGCGTCAAGCAGGATATCGAGGCCTCCGACCTCTTGGCTCGCCTGCACAAGACGCTCGACCATGAGGTTGAGGTGCTGGAGCATCAGTTCAACCGCAACGGCGTGAAGATGATGCGCGGCGAGGCCCGCTTCACCTCGCCGCATTCGGTCGAGGTGATGAGCGAGAATGGCGACAACCATGTCGTCACCGGCGAATATCTGCTGATTTCCTGCGGCACCAAGCCGTTCCGGCCGGACTACGTCCCGTTCAACGGGCTGAACGTGTTCGACAGCGACGAGATCATCGAGCTGCCGCGCCTGCCGCGCAGCCTCACCGTGATCGGCGCCGGCGTCATCGGCGTCGAATACGCCACCATCTTCTCGGCGCTGGACGTGCAGGTAACGCTGATCGAACCGCGCGGCAGCTTCCTCGACTTCATCGACAAGGAACTGATCGAGGAATTCACCCACGAACTGCGCGATCGCAATGTGCTGCTGCGGCTCGGTTCCAAGGTCGAGGAGATCAAATTCGATCCGCAGGGCAAGCCCGTGGCGCGGCTCTCCGACGGGCGCACCGTGGTCTCGGAGATGCTGCTGTTCGCCGCCGGCCGCGTCGGCGCCACCGACAGCCTGAGCCTGGAGTCCGCCGGCATCGAGGTCGACCATCGCAACCGCATCAAGGTCGATCCCAAGACGCTGCAGACCTCGGTGGAGCACATCTATGCGGCCGGCGACGTCATCGGCTTCCCGAGCCTCGCCTCGACCTCGATGGAGCAGGGCCGCCTCGCCGCGTGCCACGCCTTCGGCCTCGCGCCGCCGCCGCCGCCGGAATTCTTCCCCTATGGCATCTATTCGGTGCCGGAGATATCGACGGTGGGCATGACCGAGGAGGAGGTGAGGAAGCGCGAAATCCCCTACGAGTGCGGCATCGCCCGGTTCCGCGAGACCTCGCGCGGCCACATCATGGGGCTGAGCACCGGCATGATGAAGATGATCTTCTCGGTGAAGACCCGGCGTCTGCTCGGCGTGCATATCGTCGGCGAGGGCGCCACCGAGCTGATCCATATCGGCCAGGCGGTGCTGAACCTCAAAGGCACCATCGACTATTTCATCGAGAACACCTTCAACTACCCGACCCTCGCCGAAGCCTACAAGATCGCCGGGCTGGATGCGTGGAACCGCATGGCGAGGGGGTAGGCGGTATCAGGACGGGTTCACGACACGAAAGTTTGTTTCGTCCGGGCCGTGAATTCGACCATGGAATTATAGGAAGCGGCCGAAAGGCCGTTCAATCCGATCGCCTCCGGGTATATGACGGCGCCCAGTCGCTTGCGGGCGCCGGGGCGTAGCACGCCGGCCCGCGAAACTTACGGGCGCAACAGCCGGCCGGAGCATATTCCGCAAAAGTTGAATGACTTTTGCGATCAGAATTTGCTCCAGCATCTGCTGTCGCCGCGCCCCGTTCGGAGCCTTCCCGTCCATGTCCATCGCCGCCACCGCGGAACGCCCGCAGCCTTCCGTCGCCAATCCGCGCTCGCGCGTCATCCTCGCCAGCCTGATCGGCACGACGATCGAGTTCTATGATTTCTACGTCTATGCCACGGCGGCGGTGCTGGTGTTCCCGCATCTGTTCTTCCCGACCGGCAACGACACGGTGGCGCTGCTCGCCTCGCTGGCGGTGTTCGGCGCGGCAATGGTGGCGCGCCCGCTGGGCGCGATCTTCTTCGGCCATCTCGGCGACAAGCGCGGTCGCAAGGTCACCCTCGTCGGTGCGCTACTCACCATGGGCGTCGCCACCTTCCTGATCGGCGCGCTGCCGACCTATGCGGTGGCCGGCTGGCTGGCCCCGGCGCTCCTCGTCGTGCTGCGCCTCGCCCAGGGCTTCGCCCTCGGCGGCGAATGGAGCGGGGCGGCTCTCGTCGCCACCGAGAACGCCCCGGCCGGCAAGCGCGCCATGTTCGGTACCTTCCCACAGCTCGGCGCGCCGATCGGCTTCATCATCGCCAACGGCCTATTCTTGCTGATTGCCGCCGTGCTGCCCTCCGACGATCCGTCCCGCCCGTCGCAGGCCTTCCTTGACTGGGGCTGGCGCATTCCGTTCCTGTTCTCGGTGGTGATGGTGGTGGTCGGGCTCTGGGTCCGGCTCAATCTGGTCGAGAGCACCGCCTTCGAGAAGACGGTGAAGACCGGGCAGGTGCAGCGCGTGCCGCTGGCGGCGGCGTTCCAGAACAATTGGCGCGAGCTGATCCTCGGCACCTTCTACATGCTGGCGACTTATGTGCTTTTCTATCTGATGACGACCTTCTCGCTCAGCTATGGCCGCGCCTCGCCGACCGCTGCTGTGCCTGGCCTCGGTTATGACTACCGCACCTTCGTGCTGATGATGATCGGCGGCGTGGTGTTCTTCGGCATCTTCACCCTGCTGTCCGGCCCCTGGGCGGATCGCTGGGGGCGCCGCCGCACGCTGATCTGCATCACCCTCGCCATCATCGTGTTCGGCCTCATCTGGGTGCCGATGCTCTCGGTTGGCCCGGTCGGCGTGATGGCGTGGTTGATCCTCGGCTTCAGCCTGATGGGCATGACCTTCGGCCCTATGGGCGCGCTGCTGCCCGAGCTGTTCCCGGCCAATGTGCGCTACACCGGCTCCGGCATTTCCTACAATGTCTCGTCGATCCTCGGCGCCGCGGTCGCGCCCTTCATCGCCGTGGCGCTGTGGCAGGCCGGGGCGGGAAGCCCGTTCTGGGTCGGGGTCTACCTGTCCTCGATGGCCTGCCTGACCCTGATCGCCCTGCTGCTCGGCAAGGAAACCCAGCACGTCGACATCGAGGCGTGATTTCAGAGAGCCACGTCATCCTGAGGTGCTCGGGCAATGCCCGAGCCTCGAAGGATGTTCAAGCCGATGATCATTGCTCGGCTTCAGCATCCTTCGAGGCTCGCTGCGCTCACGCCTCAGGATGATGTCGCTCGTTGGATCCGCCGCGCCGCCGTCAGCGTGTTCTGCAGCAGGCACGCGATGGTCATCGGGCCGACGCCGCCGGGCACCGGGGTGATCGCCCCGGCAATGCCCTGCGCTTCCGCAAACGCGACGTCGCCGACGAGGCGTGACGTGCCGGCATCCCCCACTACTCGGTTGATGCCGACATCGATCACCGTGGCGCCCGGCTTGATCCAGTCGCCGCGCACCATCTCCGGACGCCCGACGGCGGCGATGAGGATGTCGGCCTGCCGGCATTCGCCCGGCAGGTCGCGGGTGCGCGAATGGGCGATGGTCACCGTACAGTCCTCGCGCAGCAGCAATTGCGCCACCGGCTTGCCGACGATGTTGGAGCGGCCGAGCACCACCGCCTTCAGCCCGGCGAGCGGGCCAAGCTCGTGCTTCAGCAGCATCACGCAGCCGAGCGGCGTGCAGGGCACCAGCGCCTCCAGCCCGATCGCGAGCCGGCCGGCATTCACCACATGGAAGCCGTCGACATCCTTGGCCGGATCGATGGTGGCGAGCACCTTTTGCGCGTCGATATGCGCCGGCAGGGGCAATTGCACGAGGATGCCGTGCACGCCCGGGTCGCGGTTCAGCGCCTCGACCAGCGCCAGAACCGCGGCTTCCGGCTCGTCGGCCGGCAGCTTGTATTCGAACGAGGCCATGCCGGCTTCCGCCGTTTGCTTCGCCTTGTTGCGCACATAGACCGAGCTGGCGGGATCCTCGCCCACCAGCACCACGGCAAGGCCGGGCCGCACCCCGGTCTCGGCGAGGAAGCCGGTGACTTCCTTCCCGATCCGCGCCCGAAGCCCTTCCGCGAACGCCTTGCCGTCGATCCGTCGGGTTTCCACCATGGCGTCAGTCCCGGAACACAACGGTCTTGTGACCGTTCGTCAGCACCCGGTCATCGAGGTGCCAGGCCAGCGCACGGGCCAGCACGCGGCGCTCGATGTCGCGGCCCTTGCGCACCAGATCCTCGGCGGAATCCTGGTGGCTGATGCGCTCGACGTCCTGCTCGATGATCGGGCCCTCATCGAGGTCGGAGGTCACGTAATGCGCCGTGGCGCCGATCAGCTTCACGCCGCGCGAATGCGCCTGGTGATAGGGCTTGGCGCCCTTGAAGCCGGGCAGGAAGGAGTGGTGGATGTTGATGCAACGCCCGGCGAGCTTGGCCGAGAGTCCATCCGAGAGCACCTGCATGTAGCGGGCGAGCACCGCGACCTCGGAGCCCGAGGACTGGAACAACGCCCAGAGCTGCGCCTCCTGCTCCATCTTGGTCGCCTTGGTGACGGGCAGATAGTGGAACGGGATGCCTGCGAAATCGAGATGCGCGTACGTCTCGCGCGGATAGTTCGAGGCGATGGCGGCGATTTCCATCGAGATCTCGCCGATGCGCCAGCGATAGAGCAGGTCGGCGAGGCAATGGTCGAACTTCGAGACCAGCAGCATCACCCGGCGCTTCTCGCTGCGCGCGCGCATCTGCCAGTCGAGCTTGAGCCCTTCGGCAACCACTTTGAAGCCGCCCTTGATGGCATCGAAACTGGCCTCACCCTCGACGCGGTTGAACACCACCCGCATGAAGAAGCGGCCGCTCTCGGTGTCGTCGAACTGCTGGGCGTCGAGGATGTTGCAGCCCTGCTCGAACAGGAAGGTGGCGACGCCGGCGACGATGCCGGGCCGGTTCGGGCAGGAGAGCGTGAGCACGAAATGTTCGTCGGTCATCTGAGTTCTCGTCGCAGGCCCAGGGCAGCGCACATCGCGGTGCGACACCTCTCCGGGCGGTATTAGGGAAAATGCGGGCGGGAGGGAAGCGCGCGCCGCGCCGCCGTCAACCTCGTCCGGGATCGAGCCGGAGGCCGTATTCCGCCGCGCTGGCGACAAGGAAGCGCGAAAAGGCGGGAGCGAAGCTGCGCGCGACCAGCACCCGGTAGCCGGTCTCGGCTGTGCGCCACAGCGTCGCGCCGATATGGGCCATGTCGGTGACGGCGACGTCGCCCGGCTTGAAGACCGCCGGGTCGAGGTCGACCATCACGCCCTTGGCGAGCAGGTCGAGAACGCGCGGGCCGGCGAGATCGAAGGCGATGACCGCGTCGCTCTGCTCGGTGATCGCGGCCTCCTCACTGAGCGCGTCGGCAAGCTCGTCGGCGAGATCGGCGCGCGTCTGCGAGACCGCGAGCCAGCGCCCCGGCGCGGTGCCGAGCAGCGCGAGGTCAGGCCCGCCGGCGGCGCGCGGCCCGTCAGCCAGCGTCAGGCCGAACGCCGTTTCCACACGCGCTTTCAAAGCGCCGGCCGTCCCGTGGCGCGCAGCCAGCGTGGCAATGGCAAGATCCTCGCGCACCACGGCCACGACGCCCGGCTCACCGGAGCGGCCATAGACACCGAACGGCGCCATGGCATCGATCGGCAGTCGGTCCAGCAGGGTGCTCATCACGAAGCTTCCAAATATTCGTCATCCCGGCCAAGCGCCGCAGGCGCGCCGAGCCGGGATCGCCTGCCGAAAGAGGACCCTCTTCTGTCGCACGATCCCGGCTCGCGGCTGCGCCGCGTCCGGGATGACGACTTCATGGCTTTATCCACGCAGCCGCTCCCCGTCCGGATCGACGAAGCCGGGCGCGCAGACGTCGACCAGCACATCGCCGCCGCGGACCGGGTCACAGGCCCGTACCCGCTCGCCGATGCGCTCCGGTCCCCGCTTGAGGAGGCCGAGCCCGATCCAGTGCCCGAGCGTCGGCGAATAGGCCACGGAAGTCATGTAGCCCTCGTCATGATCGACGTCCGTCGGCTTGCCCTCGGCAATGAAATGCGCCCCGGCCCGCAGCCGCGAGGTGCCGTCCACCGGCTTGAAGCCGATGAGGCTCGGCCGCTCCGGATCGGTCAGCCCCGGCCGGCCGGCCATGACGCGGCCGATATAGTCCTTCTTGGTCGAGGCCATGCGGCCAAGGCCGAGGTCGCGCGCCGTGGTCTGGCCTGACAATTCATTGCCGGAGACGTGCCCCTTCTCGATCCGCATCACGCCGAGCGCTTCGGTGCCGTAAGGCGTGATGCCGAACTCCGAGCCCGCCGCCATCAGCGCCTCGGTCAGGGCTTCGCCGTGGCGCGCCGGCACCGCGATCTCATAGCCGAGCTCGCCGGAGAAGGAGAGGCGGAACAGCCGGGCGCGGACGCCGTCCATCACCTGCGCCTCCACCGCGCCCATGAAGGGCAGCCCGTCATTGGAGACGTCGACGCCGGCATCGACCACGCGGGCCAGCACGTCGCGGGCGCGCGGCCCGGCAATGGCGATCTGTGCCCATTGCTCGGATACCGAGGCCAGCGTGACATCGAGCTCCGGCCACAGCACCTGGAGGCAGAATTCGAGGTGCTGATAGACCTTTGCCGCGTTCGCGGTGGTGGTCGTCATCACATAATGATCCGGCCCGAGGCGCGCCGTGGTGCCGTCATCCATCACCATGCCGTCCTCGCGCAGCATGATGCCGTAGCGTGCCTTGCCGATCGGCAGCGTCGAGAAGGTGTTGATATAGACGCGATCGAGGAAGGCGCCGACGTCCACGCCCTGCAGGTCGATCTTGCCGAAGGTCGAGACGTCGATCAGCCCGACCGAGGACCGCACCGCCGCCACCTCGCGGTTCACCGTCTCCAGCCAGTCGGCCTCATCGCCTCTCGGGAAATATTGCGCGCGCAGCCACAGCCCGGTCTCGACGAAGCGCGCGCCGTTGCGCGTCGCCCAGGCGTGGGTCGGGGTGAGGCGGGTCGGCTTGAAGTCCTTGCCGCGATGATGGCCGGCGAGCGCACCGATGGCGACCGGGCTGTAGGGCGGGCGATAGATGGTGGTGCCGACCTCGGAGATCCGCGTGCCGCTCAGCTTGGCCATGATGGCAAGGCCGACAAGGTTCGAGGTCTTGCCCTGGTCGGTCGCCATGCCGAGCGTCGTGTAGCGCTTGAGGTGCTCGACCGGGCGGAAGCCCTCGGCATGAGCGATGGCGATGTCCTTGGCGGTGACGTCGTTCTGCAGATCGACGAAGGCATCGCCCTTGGCGCCGGCCACGTGCCAGAACGGCTGGATCGTGGTCTCGATGTCGTCGGCGCGGGGGATGTCCGGCAGGGCGCCCGAGAAACCGAGATCGGCGGCCGCGGCCATGCCCCGCTCCGCGCCTTCCCGCAGGATGGCGGCAAGGCTGGATAGGCCGGTCGCCGCTCCGGCAACGCTCAAGCCAGGGGGCGCGGTGCCCGGCACGAAGGCGGCGATTTCCGCGTTCCATACCGGCTTGCCGCCATGATGGCAGGTCAGATGGACGTTCGGCGACCAGCCGCCGGAGACCGCGAGCCCGTCCACCGCCAGCGTGTCGTTGACGCCGTCGACCGCGATGTCGATCTCGCGCAGCGAGCGTCCGCCGCGCGTCGCCGTCACCGCGCCCTTGAAGAGGCCGCGAATGCTGCGCCGCTGCGCCTCGTCGGCCAGCGCGGGCGCTACCTGGTCGCGCACATCGATGATCGCGGCGACCTCGATGCCGGCGGCGGCCGCATCGAAGGCGGCACGCCATGCCGTGTCGTTGTTCGCGAACACCGCGAGCCGCCGCGCGGTGCCGACGCCGAAGCGGTTGGCATAGGCCTGCACCGCGCCGGCCATCATCACGCCGGGCCGGTCATTGCCGCGGAACACGATGCTGCGCTCGGTAGCGCCGGCCGCCAGCACGGCGCGCCTGGCATGGATGCGCCACAGCCGCTGGCGCGGCTGGTACGGCGCCGGCTCGGCAACATGGTCCGCGACGCGCTCCAGTGCGCCATAAATGCCGCCATCATAGACGCCGAACACGGTGGTGCGCGTCATCAGCCGCACGTTCGGCATCGAGGCCAGCTCGGCCGTGATCCGCGCGGCGAAACCCCAACCCGCCTCGCCGCCGACCTCGCGCGCCTCGGCGTTGAGCCGGCCGCCGGGCAGGAAATCCTCGTCGGCAAGGATCACCCGAGCGCCCGCGCGCGCAGCGGTGAGCGCCGCCATCAGCCCGGCCGGCCCGGCGCCGATCACCAGTACGTCGCAGAAGGCGTTGGCCTTCTCGTAATGGTCCGGATCGGCCTCTTCGGCGCCGCCGCCGAGCCCGGCGGCGCGGCGGATGAAGGGCTCGTAGTGCTTCTCCCAGAAGCTCGCCGGCCACATGAAGGTCTTGTAGTAGAAGCCGGCACCGAGGAACGGCGCGATCAGCCCGTTCAGCGACAGTACATCGAAGGCGAGCGAGGGCCAGCGGTTCTGGCTGGCGGCATCCAGCCCCTCATAAAGCTCGACCGTGGTCGCCCGCGTATTCGGCTCGCGGTGTGCGCCGCTGCGCAATTCGACCAGCGCGTTCGGCTCCTCCGAGCCGGCCGTGAGGATGCCGCGTGGACGGTGATATTTGAACGAGCGCCCGACGAGGCGCACATCATTCGCCAGCAGCGCCGAGGCCAGCGTGTCGCCGGGATGGCCACGATAGGCCTTGCCGTCGAAGCTGAAGCCAATCGTGCGCGAACGGTCGACCAGCGCGCGCTTGGCGAGACGGCTCATGGCGCCGGCCTCGCGAGATCCGCGCCGGCAATGGCATGAGTGCGGGTGTCGCGGGCGACTTTCACCCACTGGCGGCAGCCGGAGGCGTGGTACCACCACTCCGCATGCGCGCCGGCCGGATTGTCGCGCAGATAGACATAGTCGTGGAAGCGCGCCTCAGCGTCGGGCGCCGCCGGATCAGGCCGCATCACCGTCGCATCGCCGAGATAGGCGAACTCATGCGCATCGCGCTCGCCGCAATAGGGACAGGGAATGCGCATCAGGCAAACTCCGGTCGCGCCAGATGCCCCTCACCCAAACCCTCTGCCCCACGGGGAGAGGGGGAAGTCAGGAAGCGCGACCAGCGCCCTCTCCCCGACGGGGAGAGGGGTGGGGTGAGGGGGAGTACGCCAACCGTCATCAGTGCAGGTTCGGCTGCGCGCCGACTCCCTTTTCGTCGATCAGGTGCCCGGTGCGGAAGCGGTCGAGCCGGAAGGCGGCGCCGACTTGGTGCGGCTCGCCGCGCGCCAGCAGATGCGCGAAGCTCCAGCCGGAGGCCGGTGTCGCCTTGAAGCCGCCATAGCACCAGCCGGCATTGAGAAAGAGCCCGGGCAGCGGCGTCGCGTCGATGATCGGCGAGCCGTCCATCGACATGTCCATGATGCCGCCCCAGTGGCGCAGCAGCCGCAGCCGGCCTATGCGCGGCATCAAGGCCATGCCGCCCTCGCAGACATCCTCGATCACCGGCAGATTGCCGCGCTGGGCGTAGGAATTGTAGCCGTCGATATCGCCGCCGAAGACCAGCCCGCCCTTGTCGGACTGGCTGATATAGAAATGCCCGGCGCCGAAGGTGACGACGCCGTCGATCAGCGGCTTCAGCCCTTCGGAGACGAAGGCCTGCAGCACATGGCTCTCGATCGGCAGGCGCAGGCCCGCCATGGCGGCGACGCGCGAGGTGTTCCCCGCCACCGCCATCCCGACCTTGCCGGCGCGGATCGCGCCGCGCGTGGTCTCGACGCCGATGATCCGCTCGCCCTCGCGGATGAAGCCGGTGACCTCGCAATTCTGAATGATGTCGACGCCAAGCCGGTCGGCGCCGCGCGCATAGCCCCACACCACGGCATCGTGCCGCGCCGTGCCGCCGCGGCGCTGCAGGAGCCCGCCCTGGATCGGGAAGCGGGCGTTGGCGAAATCGAGGAACGGGTACATCGCCAGTACGCCCTCGGCATCAAGCAGTTCGGCATCGACGCCGGTGAGCCGCATTGCATTGCCACGCCGCGCATAGGCGTCGCGCTGGGCGTCGGAATGATACAGGTTCAGCACGCCGCGCTGGCTGACCATGGCGTTGTAGTTCAGCTCCTGCTCCAGCCCCTCCCAGAGCTTCATCGACCATTCGTAGAACGGCTCGTTGCCGGGCAGCAGATAATTGGAGCGGATGATGGTGGTGTTCCGCCCGGCATTGCCGGAGCCGATGTACCCCTTCTCGATCACCGCGACATTGCGGATGCCGTGCACCTTGGCGAGGTAATAGGCCGTTGCCAGCCCGTGCCCGCCGCCGCCGATGATGACGACGTCATAGGCGGGCTTCGGCACCGCGTCGCGCCATGCCGGCTTCCAGCCCTTCTGGCCGGAGAGACCGTTGGCGATGATGCTGAGGAAGGAATAGCGCATGAGGGGTCCGGAACAGGCCAGGCGCCGAGCTATAATTGACCTTGGAACCAGCGGTAATATAAATTTTGCTTATAGTATCGCCCTCATCCTGAGGTGCCCGGCTTCAGCCAGGCCTCGAAGGATGTTGAAGCAGGAGACGGCCATCGGGGCGGGCATCCTTCGAGGCCGCTGCGCGGCGCCTCAGGATGAGGTCACTTCAGAAAGCAATGCCCGATCCGTTCCCCTTTGACCTGCGCTCCCTCGACATCTTCCTCGCCGTCTGTGAGGCGGGAACCATGGCGCTGGCGGCGCGCCGGCTCGGCCTCACCCAGCCGGCGGTGTCGCAGGCCATCGCCGATCTCGAGCGGCGCACCGGCGTCACGCTGTTCGACCGCACCCGGCCGCTGGCGCTCACCAGCGCCGGCGGGGCGCTGCGCCAGCGGGCGAGCGCGCTGCTCTCCGAAGCCCGGCAGATCGCCCCGCTGCTGCGCGAGACCGGCAGCAGCCTGCTGCCCTTGCTGCGGGTCGGCCTGGTGGATTCGCTCTCCCGCGCGCTGATGGCGCCGCTGGCCGGGCGGCTGGGTACGATGGCGGACCAGGTCTCCATCCTCTCCGGCCTCACCGCCTCGCATGTCAGCGCGCTGCTGACCCGGCAGCTCGACCTGCTGGTCGGAGCCGGCGATCTCGACGATATCGAGGGGCTGGAGCGCTGGCCGCTGCTCACCGAGCCGTATGTGCTGCTGATGCCGGCCGACCTGCCGCCGCCGAGCCGTGCCACCGACCTCGAAGCGCAGGCGGCTTCGACCCCGCTGGTGCGCTTCAGCGCCCGCTCGGTGACCGGCATGGAGGTGGAGCGGCATCTGCGGCGCCTCAGGCTCGACCTGCCGCGCCGATTGGAGTTCGACACGCCCTATGGCGTCACCGCGAGCGTCGCGAGCGGCGCCGGCTTCGCCATCACCACCCCGCTCTGCATCATCGAGGCCGCGGTACCCCTCGATGGGCTGGCCTGCCGCCCACTGCCGGGGCCGGGCGTTGCGCGGCATCTCACCTTGATCGCGCGCCGCAACGAACTCGGCCGCCTGCCGCGCGAGATCGCCGGCTTCTGCCGGGAATGGCTGGCGGGGTTGAAGGGGGAGGTTGTCGGGCTCGGAGATTGGCTGGAGGCGGGGTTCCAGGTGGAGACCTCGCCAACCTAGTTGACCCTCATCCCCGGGCTTGATGTTTGTTCTGGATACATGGCTGACAGGTGTTCGGAGACATGCCTGACACTTTTGGGGCTTTTGGCCCTGGGAGGTCGGGATGGTCTGGCGGGAGGCATCTGTGGCGGATCAGCGGCGGGAGTTCTGTTTGCTGGCGAGCCTTGAGGGGGCAAACGTCTCGGCGCTGTGCGCGGGCTTCGGGATCAGCCGGCAGACCGGCTATGTGTGGCTGCGCCGCTACCGCGCCGGCGAGGCGCTGACGGAGCGCTCGCGGCGCCCGCATGCGAGCCCGCGGCGTAGCGCGGCGGATCTGGAGGCCCGGATCCTGGCGCTGCGCGATGCCCATCCGGCGTGGGGCGCGCGCAAGCTGGCGCGGCTGCTGGAGGACGCGGCGGCCCCCTCGACGGTGCATGCGGTGCTGGCCCGCCATGACCGGATCGCGCCGGCCGCGCGCCGGCCGCAGGCCTATGGCCGGTTCGAGCGGGCGACGCCGAACGAGCTGTGGCAGATGGATTTCAAGGGGCGGGTGCAACTCGCCTGCGGCACGTGGTGCCATACGCTGACGGTGATCGACGATCATTCGCGCTACGCCGTGGTGCTGGAGGCGTGCGCCGACGAACAGACCGCCACGGTGCGCGCCCGGCTGGAGCCGGCGCTGCGCCGCCACGGCCTGCCGCAGGCCATCTATGTCGACAATGGCGCGCCTTGGGGCGGCGGCCGCCCGGGGCAGTGGACGCCGCTGCGGGTCTGGCTGCTCAAGCTCGGCATCCGCACCATTCCGGCCCGTCCCCACCACCCGCAGGGCCGCGGCAAGAACGAGCGCTTCCACCGCAGCCTTGCCGACGAGGTGTTCGACCTCGCCATCCTGCGCGGCCTCGATCAGGCCCAGGCCGCGCTCGAAGCCTGGCGCGAGGACTACAACCATGTCCGCCCGCACCAGGGGATCGGCCTCGCCGTGCCGGCCAGCCGCTACCGACCCTCGCCGCGGCCCTTCCCGGAGCGCCTGCCCACACCGCACTATGACAGCGCCGAGATCGTCCGCCGGGTCGGCACCACCAAGGCCTATGTCGGCTTCAACAACCGGCTCTGGAAGGTGCCCAAGGCGTTCCGCGGCGAACTCCTCGCCATCCGCCCGCACAAGCGCGACGGCCTTTATGCCGTCTGCTTCGGCGCCACCAGAATCACAACCATCGACCTCAAAAAGCCCCCACACGACCCGCCCTGACTGTCAGGCATGTCTCCGAACACCTGTCAGGGGTGTCTCCGGTCTTTACACTTGACCCGGGGATCCAGACTTCGGGCCGGGCACACGCGGAAAGGACTGGATCCCCGGGTCGAGCCCGGGGATGAGGGTGCATTGAATGATAGCTACGCCCGCCGCACCGCCAGCACGGCGTTCAGCCCACCGAACGCAAACGCGTTGGAGATGGCATTGCGGATCGGCGCTTCGCGCATCGCGTTGGGCACACAATCGATGTCGCACTCCGGATCCGGCTCGCGATAGCCCATGGTCGGCGGCAGGAAGCCTTCGCGCAGCGCCAGCACGGTGGCGACCAGGTCCAGCGCGCCGGCCGCGCTCATGCAATGGCCGTACATGGATTTGGTCGAGGACACCGGCAGCTTCGCCAGATGGTCGCCGAACACAGTGCGCAGCGCGATGGTCTCGGTGCGGTCGTTCAGCGGCGTCGCGGTACCGTGGGCATTGACGTAATCGACATCGCCCGGTGCCAACCCGGCATCCTTCAGCGCGAACTGCATGGCCCGCGCGGCGCTGGTGGCGTCCGGCGCCGTCATGTCGAGCCCGTCGGCGCTCATGCCGAAGCCGGTCAGCTCGGCATGGATGGTGGCGCCGCGCGCCACCGCGCGCTCATAATCCTCCAGCACCACGCTCGCGGCGCCCTCGCCGAGCACCAAGCCGCTGCGGTCCCTAGAGAATGGCCGGCAACCCTCGGAGGACAGCACGCGCAGCGCTTCCCAGCTCTTCATCATGCCGAAGGTGAGGGGGGCTTCCGAGCCGCCGGCCACCGCGACATCGAGCATGCCGGAGCGCACCATCTGGAAGGCGACGCCGATGGAATGCGCGCCGGAGGAGCAGGCCGAGGCGATGGCGAAGGCCGGGCCATGGATGCCGAGATCCATGGTGACATTGGCCACAGGTCCATTCGGCATGGCGCGCGGCACGGTGAAGGGGTGCGGCCGCAGCGCATTCTGGAGATAGAGCTTCTGGTAGCCCTCCTCCATGGTGTTGTAGCCGATGGCGGCGGAGAAGATGGCGCCCGCCTTTTCCAGCGGCACGCCTTCCAGCGCCGGGCCGGCATCCTTCAATGCCTCGCGGGCCGTCACCACGGCGAGCTGCGCGGCGCGGTCCATCAGGCCGAGCTGCCGCCCGTCGAAATGCGCCTCGGGCTGGAAGTCATGGACTTCCGCATAGACCTTGGTCTTGAGGCCTTCGGCATTGACGTGCCGGGCGGGGCCGATACCGACCGTGCCGGCCTTCAGGCCGGCGAGATGGTCCGCGACGTTTGCTCCCAGCGCAGAGAGGGCGCCAAGGCCGGTGATCGCGACGCGTCTGGTCATCAGGCGGTGCGCGGCTGTTGGGCGTTCAGAAGTTCGGCGACGTGCTCGACCAGCGTACCGACGGTGACACCGTTGCCGTTGAGCGGGCCGTCATTCGGTATCTCGATGCCGAAGCGGCTTTCCAGCTTGAAGATGGTCTCGATCAGGTCGAGCGAGGAGATGCCGAGGTCCGCGACCGGCGTTTCGGCAGTGAAGAGGGTTTTGTCGACGCCCGCCTCGTCGGCAATGAAGTCGATGATTTCGATAACGCGGGGATCGTCGCTCTGCATGCGCCTGCTCGGATGAGGGAACGGGTATTCTGAATCGCCGAACGAAACCTATCTCTGCGACGTTCCTATCACAAAGCGGGCCAGCGGCGCGAATTCCACCGCCGATTTACCCTTTCGCGACGGAAGAAAGGAAAGCATAGGAGGCTTTCGGCGTGCGGGTACCGGTGGCGAAATCGACATGGACGATGCCAAAGCGCCGGCGCAAACCCTCCGCCCATTCGAAATTGTCGAGCAGCGACCAGGCGAAATAGCCCTTCAGAGCACAGCCTTCTTTTATCGCGCGCTCGGCGGCGAGGAGATGCTGGCGCAGGAATTCGACGCGCGGCGCGTCCGCCACCGTGCCGCCGGCGGGAGCGGGGTCGTCATAGCAGGCGCCATTCTCGGTGATGTAGACCGGCGGGTTGCCGTACTGGTCGCGTAGCCGGCCCAATATCTCGACCATGCCGTCCGGTTCCACCGGCCAGCCCATGGCGGTGGTCGGCATATTGGGCGGCAGCGGGCCGAAGCCGGCGCCGGCAAGCACATTGTTCGGATCGGCGACGATGTGGGCGCGGCCATAATAGTTCACGCCGAGAAAGTCGATCTTCTGCTGGATATTGGCCCAATCCTCGGCACGCACCACGGGCTCGAAATCGGCGCCAAGGACATCCGGATAGCGGCCATGGAACAGCGGGTCGAGATTCGCTCCGTTCCAGGCGGCGTCGAAGCGGGTGGCAGCCTCGGCGTCTTCCCGGCGCTCGCTGGCGGGATGCACAGGCTGGAGCGAGAGCACGGTACCGAGATCGAGCCCGCTGCGTTCGGCCCGGAGCGCGCGGATCGCCGTGCCCTGCGCGAGGTTCTGGTGGTGCTGCGCCTTGATGAAGCTCTGCCAGCCGGTCCTGCCGGGGGCGTGGTTGCCATAGGCATGGCCGAAAATGGCATGCACCGAGGGTTCGTTCAGCATCGCCCAGTGCTTCACGCGATCGCCGAGCCGGGCGGTGGTGGCGCGCGCATAGTCCGCGAACCACAAGGCGATGTCGCGATTGTGCCAGCCGCCGGCGGCGTCCAGCGCCTGCGGCAGGTCCCAATGATAGAGGCAGGCCCAGGGCTCGACGCCTTTGGCGAGCAGTCGGTCGACGAGCCGGTCATAGAAGTCGAGGCCGGCAGCATTCACCGCGCCGGTGCCCTCCGGCATCACCCGCGGCCAGGCAATAGAGAAGCGATAGGCTGCAAGGCCGCCATTCGCCAGCAGGTCCACATCCTCGCTGAAGCGGTGATAATGGTCGCAGGCGACGTCGCCATTGGTGCCGTCGGCGATCCGCCCCGGTTGGCGGCAGAACACATCCCAAATGCTGGCGCCGCGACCATCCACATTCACCGCGCCCTCGATCTGGTAGGCCGAGGTGGAGGCGCCGATCAGGAAATCCTTCGGCAGCACGGGCATCTGTTCGCCGGCGGCAAAGGCGCCACGCGGCAGCAGCGGCAAGGCGGCGACGGCCGCGGTGGCGGCCAGGAAATCGCGGCGGCGGATCATCAGGCAGGGTCTCCGGCTCTAGGCAGTCACCAGCCGAAGCAAGATGAGTGCCGCAAGGGCAACCGCGCCTTGCAGGGCGGTGCCGAGGCTGAAACGGGCCAACGCCGCACCCGGGCGCAGCCGGGCGGCGTCGGTGACGAGCCAGAACAGCCCGTCATTGATATGCGACGCGGTCATGGCGCCGGCGCCGATGGCCAGCGCGGCAAATGCACGCCCGGGTGCATCGCCGAGACCGAGCGGCGCCAGCAGTTCCATCATCATGCCGGCCGCGGTGATGGCGGCGACCAGCGAGGAACCTTGCAGCAGCTTCATGATCGCCGCAACCGCGAAGGGCAGCACCAAGGCCAAGGCAGGGCCCGGATGCCAGCCGAGCAACCGCT
Source organism: Starkeya sp. ORNL1 (assembly GCF_012971745.1). Taxonomy (NCBI): domain Bacteria; kingdom Pseudomonadati; phylum Pseudomonadota; class Alphaproteobacteria; order Hyphomicrobiales; family Xanthobacteraceae; genus Starkeya; species Starkeya sp. ORNL1. Next base: position 2,740,370 of record NZ_CP048834.1, on the reverse strand, counting down.
CGGCATTCATCTCCGCCATGCCGGTTTCCTGCGCCAGTTTGGAGAGCCCGACCGCGGCGCCGACCGTGAGCACCAGCCCGGCGACCCGGGCAATGGCCCGGCCCGGCCAGCCCTCTTCGCTCAGGCCGCCGCGCGGCCAGTGCCAGGTGAGCAGCAGCATGGCGCCCACGCCGACCAGCAGCAGGACCAGCGGCCGGCCGAGCCCGATGATGAATTCGCGATTGGAGCCGCCACCCAGCGGCTCGCTGGCGATATCACCGAGCGACTGGGTGACGAGCAGTCCGATCAGCGCCGCGCTGACGAGGATGAGCACGAGCGCGGCGCGCTTGGGCGCGTGATAGGTCGCCCCGTCCATCGCTTCGGTGGTCTCGGGAAGCGTGTCGTCATCCGCCACCGCCGTGCGGGCCACCAGCGCGCCGGCAAGGGCGGCAAGCAGCGCCGCCGGCAGGCCATAGAGCAGCGCCGTGCTCCAGTCGGCACCGAGAATTGTTACCGCGGCGAGGATAACCGGAGCCGGCAGCAGTAGCCCGTGGCTCGCTGACAGCGCGAGGCCGAGCGCGAGCACTGGGCGCGGCGCCTGCCCGCCGATCGCCCGCCGCAGCGGCGACAGCACGGCAAAGGCCGCAGCCGGGGTCGAGGCGATGCCGGCAATGAGGCCGATCAGCGTCAGGGGCAGCGACCGGCGCTGCCAGCCGCGCGCCGCGGCGCGGATGCGGGCACTGGCGCCGGTGGCATCGGCGATCTCGGTGAGCATGGCGCCGGCCACCACGATCAGGCCGAGCGTGGCGATGCCCTGCTGGAAGCCGAGCCCGAACGCCTTGCCGACCTGGCTGGTCGCCATGCCCGCGGCATAGCCGAAGCCGGCGCCCGCCAGGATGAGCGCGAGGAAAGGCTGCATGCGCCCGCGCTGCGTGAGAGCGACGAAGACGACGAGCACGACAAGGAGGCAGGCGGCCTGTTGCAGCGACATGAGCGATCGGACTGTGGGGTGGGTAGAAGGGCGGGGCCTTCGATTAACCCGATGGACGGGCGCTGTCACCCACTCCCCATCGTCATCCCGGCCGAAGCGAAGCGGAGAGCCGGGATCGTAGGAAGGTGATGTGCAATACCTTCCTACGATCCCGGATCGGCCTGCGGCCGTCCGGGCTGACGCGTGCTGGGAAAGATCAGATCTTCACCGCCCGCAGCCGCAGCGCATTGCCGATCACGCTCACCGAGGAGAGCGACATCGCCAAGGCCGCGATCATCGGCGAGAGCAGCAGGCCCAGCACCGGATAGAGCACGCCCGCCGCGATCGGCACGCCCGCGGTGTTGTAGGCGAAGGCGAAGAACAGGTTCTGCCGGATATTGGCCATCGTCGCCTTGGACAGATGCCGCGCCCGCACGATGCCGGTAAGGTCACCCTTCAACAGCGTGATGCCGGCGCTCTCGATGGCGACGTCGGTGCCCGAGCCCATGGCGATGCCGACATCGGCGGCAGCCAGCGCCGGCGCGTCGTTCACCCCGTCGCCGGCCATGGCGACGACCCGGCCTTCGCGCTTCAGACGCTCGATCACCGCCTGCTTCTGCTCGGGCGCCACCTCGGCCTCGATCTCGGTGATGCCGAGCCGGGCCGCTACCGCCTGCGCCGTGGTGCGGTTGTCGCCGGTGAGCATGACGACGCGGATGCCGTCCGCCGCGAGTGCTTTCAGCGCCTCGGCCGTCGTCGCCTTGATCGGGTCGGCGATGGCGAGCGCGCCCGCCACGGCGCCGTTCACCGCGATGAGGATGGCGCTGGCGCCATCGCCGCGCAGCGCATCGGCCTGTTCGGTGAGCGCGGACGGATCGATGCCGAGCTCCCTGAGGAAGGCGGCGCTGCCCAATGTCACGCGCTTGCCCTCGACCATGCCATAGGCACCCTTGCCGACCGGGCTGTCGAAGCCGCGCACCTGCGGAATGTCGACGCCGCGCGCCTCCGCAGCGGTGACGATGGCATGTGCCAGCGGATGCTCGGACGGCCGCTCCACCGCCGCCGCGAGCCGCAGCAATTCCGCCTCCTCGAAGCCGTTCGCGGCGACGATGCGGGTCAGGCTCGGCTTGCCCTCGGTGAGCGTGCCGGTCTTGTCGACCACCAGCGTGTCGACCTTCTCCATGCGCTCCAGCGCCTCGGCATTCTTGATCAGCACGCCGAGCTGCGCGCCGCGCCCGACGCCGACCATGATCGACATCGGCGTGGCGAGGCCGAGCGCGCAGGGGCAGGCAATGATCAGCACCGAGACGGCAGCGACGAGCGCGTAAGTGAAGCGCGGTTCCGGCCCGAACGCCGCCCAGGCGATGAAGGCGAGCACGGCGCAGGCCACCACCAGCGGCACGAACCAGCCGGCCACCTGGTCGGCAAGGCGCTGGATCGGGGCCCGCGAGCGCTGCGCCTCCGCCACCATCTGCACGATGCGGGCGAGCACGGTGTCGCGGCCGACCTTCTCGGCCCGGATGACGAGACCGCCGGAGCGGTTCAGCGTACCGCCGATGACGCGATCGCCGGTATCCTTGGTGACCGGCATGGATTCGCCGGTGACGAGGGATTCATCCACCGCCGATCGGCCGTCCTCCACCGTGCCGTCGACCGGCACCTTCTCGCCCGGGCGCACCCGCAGCCGGTCGCCGGTCGCGACAAGGTCGAGCGCGATCTCCTCCTCGGAACCGTCGGTATTGAGGCGGCGTGCCGTCTTCGGCGCGAGGTCGAGCAGCGCCTTGATGGCGCCGGAGGTCTGTTCGCGGGCGCGCAGCTCCAGCACCTGGCCGAGCAGCACCAGCACGGTGATGACGGCGGCCGCCTCGAAATACACCGCAACGCCACCATCCATGCCGCGGAAATCGGCCGGGAACAGGCCGGGCGCCAGCACGGCGACAAGGCTGTAGAGATAGGCGACGCCGGTGCCGAGCGCGATCAGCGTGAACATGTTGAGGTTGCGTGTCACCAGCGACTGCCAGCCGCGCTCGAAGAACGGCCAGCCGGCCCACAGCACCACCGGGGTCGCCAGCACCAGCTGCACCCAGGCGGAGACGTTCGGCGGCACAATGTGGTGCAGTGCCGGCACGAGATGGCTGCCCATCTCCAGCGCGAACACCGGGACGGTCAAGGCGAGGCCGATCCAGAAGCGGCGGGTCATGTCCGCCAGCTCGGGATTAGGGCCGCTGTCGAGGCTGACCGTCACCGGCTCCAGCGCCATGCCGCAGATCGGGCAGGAGCCGGGGCCGATCTGCCGGATCTCCGGATGCATCGGGCAGGTATATTCCGTGCCCTCCGGCACCGGCGCCGCGGCCTGCTTCGTGCCGCTTAGATACTTCTCGGGGTCGGCGACGAATTTGGTGCGGCAGCCATTGCAGCAGAAATAATAGGTGCGCCCGCCATGCTCGGCGCGGTGCTTCGCGGTGTGCGGATCGACATCCATGCCGCAAACCGGGTCCTTCGCCATAGTGGCGTGGGCAGCGTGGTCGTGATGGGAATGGTCGTGGCCGGCGTGATCGTGGCCGGCATGATCATGGCCTGCATGGGCGTGCTCGCTTTTGCCAGCACAGCAGGAGCCGCCAGCTTCCTTGGCGTCCGCCACGTTGCGGCCCGCCTGGTGGTGATGCTCGTGTCCGGCCATGATCGCTCCGTCTCATATACCCGTGGAGGGTATCCGTTCGCTTGCTATATATACCCCCATAGGGTATACGACAAGCATGCAGAACGACACCCGAGACACCTGCCTGAAGCGCCTGAACCGCATCGAGGGGCAGGTCCGAGGCCTCTCCCGCATGGTCGAGGACAACCGCTATTGCATCGACATCGTCACCCAGGTGGCGGCGGTGCGGGCGGCCTTGAAGCGGGTGGAGGAGGAAGTGCTGCGCGACCATGTCGCGCACTGCGTCGAGCACGCCATTGCCTCCGGCGACGCCGAGGAGCAACGCAAGAAGGTGGCGGAACTGATCGACGTGCTGGGGCGGGTGAAGGGCTGATCGAAGCGCCACGTCATCCTGAGGTGCGAGCGATAGCGAGCCTCGAAGGATGCTGAAGCAGAAGGCGACCATCGGGGCGAGCATCCTTCGAGGCCGCTTCGCGGCACCTCAGGATGACGTTCACCCAGAATCCCGAATCCCTTTGGAAACACTGAGCTTCAAGCTTATGAAATCCAGCGCCCTGCAACCAAGGGGCGCTGGGGGGATCGATGGACAACAAGGCAGATTACGAGCGGGTGCCGGCGGGCGCCGCGCTTGCCGAGGGCGTGCGCATTTCCGAAGCCGTTCCGTCGCGCCGCAGCTTCCTGGCAGGAGGCATCGCGGGCATGCTGACGCCGAGCGTCGCCGGCCTGCTGGTCTCGCAGGTCGACGCCGCGACCATGCAGCACGCCGCCCCGGCGCCATCAGCGGCGGGCGGCGCGGCAGTGCCGGCTCGGGAACTGTCGTCGGATGTCGGCGCGCCGCTGCGCATCCCGTTCGTCGAAGGCGAGCCGCTGCGGCAGCCGGAAGTCCGCCGAACGGTGAATGGCGAACTGCGCACGACGCTGCGCGCGGCCTATTCCTACCAGAATGTCGGCGGCTACCGGCTGTTCCTGCGCACCTATGAGGGGGCGATCCCCGGCCCGACCTTCCGCATGAAGGCGGGCGAGGTGCTGCGCATCCGCCTCACCAACGACCTGCCGCCCAATCGCGAGCAGATGCCGCTGCAGATGAACCAGCCGCATATGCTCAACCTGACCAATTTCCACTTCCATGGCGCCCATACCAGCCCCTCCGGCATCTCCGACAATGTGCTGCGCACCATGGAGCCGGGGCAGAGCTACGACGTCGAGATCCGCATCCCCGAGGATCATCCGAAAGGCACCTACTGGTACCACCCCCATCATCATGGCGCCGCCGATATCCAGCTGGCGAGCGGCATGGCGGGCGCCGTCATCATCGAGGACGGCCCCGAGCAGGTCCCGGAAGTCACCGCGGCCAAGGACGTGACCATGGTGCTGGGCGAGGTCGCCTTCGACGGCTTCGGCATGGTGGAGGGCTTCGACGCGCTGTTCTCCGAGACGTCGGTCCGCTTCCTCACGCTCAACGGCCAGCGGGCGCCAACCATCACCATGCAGCCCGGTGAGGTGCAGCGCTGGCGGATATTGCACGCCGGCTATCAGGATGACCTGTTCCTGGCGATCGACCAGCATCAGTTCCACGCCATCGCCCGCGACGGCATCGGGCTGGTGATCATCGGCGAGGGCCAGGTCTGCACCGACCAGGCGGACCGCAAGGATGCCATGCTGATCGCGCCGGGGCAGCGCATCGACGTGCTGGTGAAGGCCGGCGAGCCGGGCACCTACGACTTCAAGGCGCTGCCCTATAATCAGGGCTATCCCTCACCGTTCGGCCTCATCGCCCGGGTGAAGGTCGCGGGCGCGCCCTTGCCGATGAAGCTGCCGGAGCGCCTCGCCCCGCCACCGCTCGCCTCGATCCGCGACGAGGAGATCACCAATCGCCGCCAGCTCACCTTCTCGGCCATCGTGCCCGAGAACGAGGCGGCGGCGCACTGGCGCGAGTTCAAGTTCCTGGTAGACGGGCGCAGCTTCGACATGAACCGCGTAGATCAGCGGGTGAAGCTCGGCGCGGTCGAGGAATGGACCATCGTCAATCTGCATTTCCACGACCACATCTTCCACATTCACGTCAATCCGTTCGAACTGGTGAAGGTGAACGGCGAATATGTGCCGCCGGTGTGGCTCGACACGGTGGTCTTGCCGCGCAATGGCAGCATCACCTTCCGCTCCCGCTTCCTCGATTATCCCGGCAAGTTCGTGCTGCATTGCCACATGATGAACCACGAGGAACTCGGGATGATGCAGGTGGTGGAGGTCTATGAGGGCTGAGCGCTATTTGGCGTACAGCGCTTCGAATTGCTGCCGGAGCAGGTTCTTCTGCACCTTGCCCATGGTGTTGCGGGGCAGGTCGTCGAGGAAGAGCACCCGCTTCGGCAGCTTGTACTTGGCGAGGCGGCCGTCGAGCGCACCGAGCACCGCCTTCTCGTCGAGCCCGGCGCCCTCGCGCGCCACCACCACGGCGGTGACGCCCTCGCCGAAATCGGCGTGCGGCAGGCCGATCACCGCGCTCTCGATCACGCCGGGCAGCGCGTCGATCTCGGTCTCGATTTCCTTCGGATACACATTGTAGCCGCCGGTGATGACGAGGTCCTTGCCGCGCCCGACGATCTGCACATAACCGCGCGCATCGATCAGGCCGAGGTCGCCGGTGATGAACCAGCCGTCGCGGAATTCGGCTGCGGTCTTTTCCGGCATCCGCCAATAGCCGGAAAAGACGTTCGGCCCCTTCACCTCGATCATGCCGATCTCGCCTTGCGCGAGCCCGCTGCCGCTCTCCGGATCGACGACACGCACCTCCACCCCCGGCAGCGGGAAGCCGACCGTGCCTGCGACCCGGTCGCCCGCATAGGGGTTGGAGGTGTTCATGCCGGTCTCGGTCATGCCGTAGCGCTCGAGAATGGCGTGGTCGGTCGTGGCCTGCCATTCGCGATGCGTCTCGGCCAGCAGCGGCGCCGAGCCGGAAATGAACAGCCGCATGCCCGCGGCGGAATGCGGCGACAGGCCGGGATGCCTGAGCAGGCGGGTGTAGAAGGTCGGCACCCCCATCATCACGCTGGCGCGCGCCATCAGCGCCACGATCAGGTCGGGGTCGAACTTTTGCACGAAGATCATCGACGAGCCTGCCAGCAGCGTCACATTGATGGCGACGAACAGGCCGTGGGTGTGGAAGATCGGCAGTGCATGGATCAGCACATCGTCCGGCGTGAAGCGCCAGGTCTCGACCAGCGCCTGCGCGTTTGAGGCGAGGTTGCCATGGCTGAGCATGGCGCCCTTCGAGCGCCCGGTGGTGCCGGAGGTGTAGAGCAGCGCGGCGAGATCGTCTTCGCCACGGTCTGTGTCCTCGAAACTGTCCGCCGCCGCGTCGGCCGCCTGCGCCGCCGTGCCATTCCCCGCGGCATCGAGGGTAAGCACATGCTTCACGCCGCGCGCCGCGGCGATGGGCGCCGACTCGTTAAAGCGCGCCGGATCACAGATGAATACCGCCGGCTCGGCATCGCCGAGGAAATAGTCGATCTCCACGCCGGTATAGGCGGTGTTCAGCGGCAGAAACACCGCGCCGGCGCGCAGCGTGCCGAGAAAGGCGAACACCGCCTCGACGCTCTTCTCCACCTGCAGCGCCACCCGGTCGCCCGGCCCGACGCCGAGCGCGGCAAAGGCGCCGGCATATTGCGCCGAGCGGCGATCAAGCTCGCCATAGCTGACGACGCGCCCTTCCGGTGTCTCGATGAAAGTGCGGGAGGCATCCGGCGCATGGGCGCGCACGAGGTCGAGGAAATGATTGGCCATGGCAATACCCCGGGACGTTACGGCGAAATCTTACGGCGCGCGCAGCCCCAGCGACGCGACATAGCCGCGATTGACCGTGGCGTTGGCGAATTTGGCATTCTCGATATAGGCGCGCAGCGTCTTCACCACCTCTTCGCGCGGCGGCTTCTTCATGCTGTCCCATTGCGAGCGCGGCACCGAGCCGAAGGCGGCGATGGCATCCCAGCCCTCGGGCTTGGTGATCGACACCACGGTCGAGCGGGAATCGAGGTTCTTGTAGGTCCAGAAGCTCCAGCCGATGCCGAATTTCTCGTTGAGCGCGCGATACTGCGCATTCCATTCGTCGGTGAGCTCGCCGGTCTCGCCGAGGAACAGCGGCACGCCCCAGCGATTGGCGAAGTTCACATAATCCTGCACCTCGCGCCGCTCCGGGCTCGCCCAGAACTTGTGGTAGGTGTAGGCGGCATTGGTATCGAAGGGCGGGCCGAACACGCCGAAATTGGTGCTCCACTGCGCCGCCGCCAGGATCACCGGATGGTTGGTGTCGACGCTGCGGATCGCCTGGGTGATCTCGGCATAAAGCGGCTCTAGCCGCGGATTGAGATAGTCCGCATCGTGATAGGGCGAGATCGGCTCATTCAGCAGGTCGTAGCCGAGCACCGCCGGCTCGTCCTTGTAGCGCTCGGCAATGCGGCGCCAGAGATCGACCGTCTGCCGGCGATACTCGGGCACATAGAACACCAGCGGATAGCCGACGCCGTCATCATGGTTTACCCCGGTCTGGCCGCCGGGCGCGGCATGGATGTCGAGGATCGCCTTGATGCCATGCGCCTTGCACCAGCCGAGCACACGGTCGATCAGCGCCCAGCCCTCGCTGTCCGGCGTGGTGAAGAACTTGAAGTGCAGCGGAATGCGCACCGTGGTGAAGCCGGCGGCCTTCAGGAAGGCGATGTCCTCCTCGCGGATATAGACGTCGCGGAAATCCTTCCAGAAACGGGCGGCTTCCTCCGGACCGGCGAGATACTCGATCACGCTTTCGATCTCGCGCGGCGAGCGCTGGACCTTGAACTTGAACATGTAGCCTTCCGGCAGCAACCAGTTGCCGAAGCTCATGCCCTTGATCTTGAAGGTCGAGCCGTCCGGATTGACGAAGCGCGTGCCCTGAGCGCGCACGAAGCCGTCGGCCGGCGCGGCGTCCTGCGCCTGCGCAGCGGGCAGCGTGATGATGAGGGCGAGAAGGGCGGACGCGAGGGAGCGGAACATGGCGGCGGAAGCTAGCGGGAAGCGCGTGCGCCGTCATCCCCTGAGCGACGTCATGCCGAGAAGTGCCCGCCTGCCGGGCGTCGTTACCCGAAGGCCTCTGTTACCCGAAGACGTCTTTGGCGAGCTGCAGCAGCGCTTTGTCATTGCCGCGCCGCGCCATGATCGACAACCCCACCGGAGCGCCGTCCACCGTTGCCACCGGAATGGTCAGCTGCGGCAGGCCGCCGAGGCCAGCGGTGCACAGCAGTTCCATGGTCCGGCGGCGATAGTCGATCTCGACCTCGTTGGATGCCGTGCCGCGCGGCGGCGCCAGCGTCGGCGTGGTCGGCAGGCAGATCAGCTCGTCCTCACTGAAGCGCCCGGCGAGTTCAACGGCGATCTCGTCGGCCCGGGCTCGTGCGGCAAGCGCCGCATCGGGCGCGATGGTGGCGGCGATGGCGAAGCGCTCGCCGACACCCCTGCCGAAGCTGGGTCGGTGCTCACCGATCCATGCGCCGAGCGAGGCCCAGATCTCGCCGGCCTGCGCGATGCGGAAGGTTTCCAGCCAGTGGTCGAGCCCCTCCGGGCTCAGCACCGCACGCTCATGCGCCCCGATCCGGCGCTCGATGGCGTCCAACGCTGGAGCGATGGCGGCCCGGATCGCCGGATCGGTGCGCTCGAATGCGTCGTCCGCCAGCACCATGCGGCGGAAGCCGTGCGCGGGTGCGCTGTCGCCCAGCAGCACGTCGCTGATCCGCTTCAGCATCGCGGCATCGCGGGCGAACCAGCCGATGGTGTCGAAGCGCGGGGCGAAGCGCGACACGCCGGTCAGCGGAATGCTGCCATGGGTCGGGCGCAGGCCGAACAGCCCGCAATAGCTCGCCGGCACCCGCACCGAGCCGCCGCAATCGGTGCCGACGGCGAAATCCACCAGCCCGCCGGCAACCGCCACCGCCGAGCCCGACGATGAGCCGCCGGGCAAACGGTCCGGGTTCCGCGGATTGGTCGGCGTGCCGTAATGCGAGTTCTCGCCGGAGAGCGAATAGCAGAGCTCGTCGCTGATGGTGCGGCCGATCAGGTCAGCCCCGGCGTCGAGCAGACGCGTCACCGCGGTCGCGGTCTCCGTTGCCGGCTCGTGCGAGGCCAGCCATGTCGGGTGGCCGAAGCCTGTCGTGCTGCCGGTGACATCGAACACGTCCTTGGCGGCAAAGCTCAGTCCGTGGAGCGCGCCTTGCGCGGCACCCGGCTGAGCGACGTGGTTTGCCGTGCAGAAGGCACCGAACGGATCAGCGGGCGGGCTGGCCGGCGAGTTGGCAGGCAGCTGGGAACGCGACATTTACGGCTCTCAATGCTGCGGGCGGTGCAGTTGCGCTGCCGGGCGGGTCACGGTGCGGCGGCCGCGCTTGTAGGCGAACAGCACCGGCGCCAGCTCGGCGACCGCCTCTTCCGGGCGCTCGCAGTCCAGCACGGTGAAATCGGCGGCCTTGCCGACTTCGATGCCGTAATCGGTGGCATTGATCAGCTTCGCCGAGCGCTCGGTGATCATGGCGAAGCACTCGCGAATGTCGGCGGTGGCGCCGATATGGCAGATATTCGCGTTGAGGTTCGCCATGCGGATCAGCGAGCAATCACCGAACGGGGTGAACGGGTTCAGCACGTTGTTGGTCGAGAGCGAGCAATTGACGCCGTGATGCAGCAGCTTGTGCGTGTGGGTCACGCCGCGCACATGGTGGCAGTCGCGATCGCGGCCCATGAGGAACAGGTCGGTCGAGGGCAGCACGGTCAGCGCCACGCCGGCATCGCGCATCCGCCGCGCCGCGGCCTCGAACTGCTCGGGGCTGGCGCCGGCGAGCTTGGTCACATGGCCGATGGCGGTGCGCCCACCCCAGCGATAGCGGTCCGCCAGCTCGCAGACATAGTCGAGGTCGAGCCGGTCGGCGACCGGCCCGAAATCGAGATGCATGTCGATATCGACATCGAACTCGCGGGCCATCGCGAAGACGCGGTCGATCTGGCCGTGCGGGTCGCTGTCGGTATAGGGCGCGGCGCCGACTACGCGCGCGCCACGCTTCAAGGCCTCGACCATCAGTTCGTCGGTGCCGGGATTATTGAGCAGGCCTTCCTGCGGGAACACGCAGATCTCGATATCGATGGCCCAGCGATATTCCTCGATCAGCGGCAGCACGCCCTCCAGTCCGCGCAGGCCGATGCCGGGATCGACCTCCAGCTGGGTGCGCATGCGGGTGGTGCCGTTGAGGATGCATTTCTCCAGCGTACGCCGGCCGCGCTCATAGACGTCTTCCGGCGTGAAGCCCTGCTTGGCCTTGGCGACCTCGGCGATCGCCTCCGGCAGGTCGCCGCGCTGGGCGTGGCAGCGGTCGAGGATGCAGGATTTGTCGAGATGGATATGGGTCTCGACGAAGCCTGGCGCGACCAGCCGGCCGCGGACATCGAGCTCCTCGCCCTCCGCGGCAAGCGTGCTCTCGATGGCGACGATGCGTCCGTGCTGGATCCCGATGTCGACGGTGCGTTCGCCATCCGCCGGCAGGCGGGCATTCCTGACAATCAGGTCCAAGGGGTATCTCCTGCCAATGATCGAGCCGGGTCGGACGCGTAACTAATCACATGATTAATTAGCTTGCGACGCCGAGACGGCCCGGTAAAGGCGATTGAATCGCCACCGCCGGTAGTGGTCAGATCATTGCCAGGAAAAGGTTTTTGCTGAGGGGCAAGGGCAGCTCGCGCGGCGTTTGGGCAACCCGCTGCCGATTTTCACCGCACCGGAGTTCAGTCGAGCGGACGCGCAGGGACTTGCCACCAATTTGCGTTATCCCGGCCGAAGCGAGGCGGAGAGCCGGGATCGCGTCCAGGCAAAGAGCGTTTGCGCGATCCCGGATACGGCCTTGCGGCCGTTCCGGGATGACACTGTGAGGAAGCTCTGCTCAGGCCGCGCTGCGTGCGACCTCGCCCGCGGCCTCCACCGGCATCGCCGCGCCCACCGTTTCCGCCACCATCTGCGCAGTGGCGGCGGAAAGCGTCCAGCCGAGATGGCCGTGGCCGGTATTGTAGAACACGCCGGGCAGCTTGCCGGCGCCGACCCGCGGCATCATCGAAGGCAGCATCGGCCGCAGGCCCGCCCACGGCACGACACGGCTGGTCGAGACGCCCGGGAACAAGTGCCGGGTCCAGTCCACCAGTGGGCGGATGCGGTCGGCGCGGATGTCGCGGTTCTCGCCATTGAACTCGGCGGTGCCGGCGACGCGGAAGCGGTCCGCGCCGAGGCGGCTGGTGACGATCTTGGTCTTGTCGTCGAGCAGGCTGACCCAGGGCGCCGCCTTCTGGCTGGCCTCGTCGTCGAGCATCACGGTGATGGAATAGCCCTTCACCGGATAGATGTTCACCCGGTCGCCGAGCTCAGCCGCGATATCGCGCGAGCCGATGCCGGCGCACACCACCACGCCGTCGGCATGCAGCACGTCGCGGGTCGGCGCGCTGTTCTCGTCGTCGGCGGGCTGCGCATAGGCGATGTCGACACCACTGCCGGTGTGCTTCACGCTCTCGACGCTGGCCTCATGGATGAAGCGCACGCCACGGCGCGTGCAGGCCTCCGCAAGGCCGCGGGTGAATTTGTGGATGTCGCCGGTGGAATCGGACGGAGTGTAGAAGCCGCCATGATAGTCGCCATGCAGCGTCGGCTCGATGGCGCGCATCTCGTCTGGCGTCACCGCGCGGCGCTCGAGACCACCTTCCGCATAGAGCCTGCCGAGCTTGGCGGCGCCGTCGAACGAGGCCTTGTCGCGATAGATGTGCAGGATGCCGCGGGTCTCGTGATTGAAGTCGATCCCCTCGCGCCGGGCGATGTCGAACAGATAGTCCCGCGCCTTGATGGCGAGGCGGGTGGTCTCGATGGTGTTGGCGCGATAGTTCGTGATGTTGCCGAGGAACTCCGCCATCCACGAATATTTGTGCCAGGACGGCATCGGGTTCATCAGCAGCGGCGCGTCGGCCTTGAGCATCCATTTGATGCCCTTGAGCACGGTCGCCCAGCTATTCCACACTTCGGCATTGCTGGCGGAGAGCTGGCCGCCATTGGCGAACGAGGTCTCCATCGCCGCATAGCGCTGGCGATCGATGACCGTGACCGCATAGCCCTTGTCGGAGAGCGCATAGGCGGTGGTGATGCCGGTGATGCCGGCACCGATGATGGCGATGTGGGGGGCGGCGCCGTTCTTGAAGCTGGAAACGCTCTGGAGCATGGGACTCTCCCGCAGGATCGAAGGACATGGACCGGACCATCAGGTCCGTTCCGGCTGTCCCCAAATCTGTCGCGGTACCTGAGAGCTCGCCCCGAGACATTCGCCTCGGGCTTCCCCTTCGGTGGATGTCTCGTCCGGCCTATGGCCTCACGGACACCTCTCTCCAGATCGTCCTGAAATGTGCGGTCCCTGGTGCCTGAGAGTTTCCTGGGGGGTTGCTCCGTCGGCGCCGACACGTCCCGGAAGAGGCTGTCGGTCTCTCCCGCACACTCGATATTGGACCCTTGATGCATCGCACAAAGGCATGCCGAATTCAAGGGTAACGGCATGCAATGGGCGCATGGGAGGGTAGGTGGGGATGCGCTGGCGGGATGGGAGGAGTGCTTTGCTTCAGCATCCTTCGAGGCTCGGGCTGTCGCCCGAGCACCTCAGGATGACGTGGTTCTTCAAAGCAACGTCATCCTGAGGTGCGAGCACAGCGAGCCTCGAAGGATGTTGAAACGAAGCGCCCTCAAATCGACTTCACTGCATCCAGCCCCAGATCCAGGATCGGCGCCGAGTGGGTGATCCAGCCGACCGAGATCAGATCGACCCCGCTCGCCGCCACCGCGCCGATGGTCTCGCGATTGATGCGGCCGGAGGCTTCGGTAAGCGCCCGCCCGCCGACGATTTCGACGGCACGGCGCAGCGTGTCCGGGTCCATATTATCGAGCAGCACCGCATCGACACCGGCCGCCATGGCTTCCTCGAGCTGCTCCAGCGTGTCGACCTCGACCTCGATCTTCACCATGTGGCCGGCGCCAGCCTTGGCCCGCGTGATGGCGATGGCGACGCCGCCGGCGACGGCGATGTGGTTGTCCTTGATCAGCACGGCGTCATCGAGCCCGAAGCGGTGATTGGAACCGCCGCCGGCCTTCACCGCGTGCTTCTCCAGCGCCCTGAGGCCGGGCGTGGTCTTGCGGGTGCACACCACATGCGCCTTGCCGTGGGTGCGGGCGACCTCCACCAGCGCGTGGGTCGCGGTGGCGACGCCGGAGAGCCGGCAGGCGAGGTTCAGCGCCACCCGCTCGGCGGTGAGGATGGCCCGCGCCGAGCCCTCCAGCCGGAGCACGACGTCGCCGGCGGTGACATGGGTGCCGTCGAGCCGCTCCAGCGTGACCTCGAGGGACGGGTCGATGAGATGGAAGGCGATCTCGGCGGCGTCGACGCCGGCGATCACTCCGGTCTGCCGGCTGGCGATCACCGCGGAGAAGCGCGCATCGGCCGGCACCACCGCATCGGTGGTGACATCGCCGGCACGCCCGAGATCCTCCAGCAGCGCGGCACGGACGATCGGCTCGATCAGCAGGCGGGGCAGGGGGGAGAGGGCGTTCATAGCGATGATCCCTGGGGAAACGAACCACGTCATCCTGAGGTGCGAGCGTTAGCGAGCCTCGAAGGATGCTCAAGCAGAAGATGGTCATCGGGGACGGGCATCCTTCGAGGCCGCTTCGCGGCACCTCAGGATGACGTTCCGATGGAACGAACTAAGCCACCCGCCGCACGAACGGCGCCTCGCGCAGGCCTTCAGCGAAGGCCAGCGTGTCGTCGAGCGCGGTGCGGGAATGCACGGCTATCGTCGCAGTGAGCGGGAAGTCGGCCCGGAAATGCCCGCCGCGGCTCTCCTCGCGCTTGAGCGCCTGGCTCGCCACCATCAGCGCGACCAGAGCCATGTCGTCGTTGCCATCGCTCGCCAGCGCGTCGAGCCGGCGCACCGCGGCGTCCAGCCCGGCGGCCTCGCGCACCACGCCGACACGGCGATCCATCAAGGTGCGGATCTCGCTCCGGAACGCCGAGGGCGCAGGCGCAGCATCCGCCACGCCGTCACGGCCGCCAGCTGCGCGCCCGGCAATGTCCGCCGCGATCCATTCGGCATAGGCCAGCGCCTCCAGCAGCGAATTGCTGGCGAGCCGGTTGGCGCCGTGCAGCCCCGTCGAGGCGACTTCGCCGCAAGCCCAGAGCCGATCCAGCGACGAGCGCCCGGCCGCATCAACCTCGATGCCGCCCATATGATAATGCGCCGCCGGGCGCACCGGGATCGGCTGGTGCACCGGGTCGATGCCATTGGCCCGGCACAGCGCGACGACGCCGGGGAAACGCTGCTCGATGCGCTCCAGCCGGGCGTCGAGCACCACGCTGCGCCCAGCCGCGATCTCGGCGAAGATGGCGCGCGCCACCACGTCGCGCGGCGCCAACTCGCGGCCGGGGACATCGGCCATGAAGCGCTCGCCACGATCGTTCACCAGGATCGCGCCTTCGCCCCGCAGCGCCTCGGTCGCCAGCGGCATCGGGTCAGCGCCCGCGGCGATCGCGGTCGGGTGGAACTGCACGAACTCCATGTCGCGCAGCACCGCGCCGGCGCGGGCGGCGAGAGCAAGACCCGAACCGACCGCGCCAAGCGGATTGGTGGTGGAGGCATAGAGGCCGCCGAGCCCGCCCGTCGCCAGCACAACCGCGCGGGCCGGCAGCACCACCGCACCGGACGCGCTGACCCCGGCAATGCCGGTGACGACACCGTTCGTATCGCGCAGCAGCGCGGTCGCCCGCACGCCTTCCATCAGATGGATGGATGGGCAGGCGCGCACGGCCTTGGCCAACGTTTCCAGCACGGCGCGGCCGGTGGCATCGCCGCCGGCATGGACGATGCGCCGGCGCGAATGCGCGGCCTCCAGCCCGAGCGCGACGCGGCCCTCAGTGTCGCGGTCGAACGGCGCATCGAGGCCGGCAAGCCAGTCGATCGCCGCCGGCGCCGCCGCGGTCACGCGGCGGGCAACGAGCGGATCGCACAACCCGACACCGGCGCTCAAGGTATCGACGGCGTGGAATTCCGGCTGGTCGTCTTCGCCAATGGCTGCGGCGATGCCGCCCTGCGCCCAGGCGGTGGCTGCCTCCAGGCCGAGATCGGCCTTGGCGAGCAGCGTGACCGGCAGGGGAGCGAGGCGCAGCGCGGTGGCAAGCCCGGCGACGCCGCCGCCGATTACCACCACATGATCCGGCCTGTGGCCGATGAGGCGTTCCATCCTAAAAGCCTTCAGCGAATGGCGAGCATGCGGGTGATGGGCGCGCGGGCGCGCTCGGCGATGGCCGGGTCGATCTCGACCGCGACGGTCATGGTCTCCAGCGCGTGCCGGATCTTCGGCAGCGTGATGCGCCGCATGTGCGGGCAGAGATTGCACGGCCGCACGAACTCGATGTCGGGATGATGCACGGCGACATTGTCGGCCATCGAGCATTCGGTGATGAGCACGACACGGCCCGGCTTGTGGTCGCCGACGTAATCCGCCATCGCCGCGGTGGAGCCGGCGAAGTCGGCCTCCGCCACCACTTCCGGCGGGCATTCCGGATGCGCCAGCACCACGACGCCGGGATGGGCTTCGCGCAGGTCACGAATATCCTGCGGCGAGAAGCGCTCATGCACCTCGCAATGGCCCTTCCAGGCGATCAGCTCGATCTCGGGAACTTCCTTCTGGACGTTTTGCGCCAGATATTCGTCCGGCAGCATGAGGATGCGGTTGACGCCCCATTCCTTCGCAACGTGGCGCACCACCTTCACCGCATTGCCTGATGTGCAGCAATAGTCGCTCTCCGCCTTCACCTCGGCCGAGGTGTTGACATAGGAGACCACCGGCACGCCCGGATAATGCTGGCGCAGCAGGCGGATATCGGCGGCGGTGATGGATTCGGCGAGCGAGCAGCCCGCCTTCGGATCGGGGATGAGAATGGTCTTGGCGGGGTTCAGCAGCTTCGCCGTCTCGGCCATGAAGTGCACGCCGGCCATGACGATGACGTCGGCATCGACCTTCTCGGCCTCGCGGGCAAGCGCCAGGCTGTCGCCGACGATGTCAGCCACGGTGTTGAAGATTTCCGCCGCCTGGTAATTGTGGCCGAGGATCACCGCATTGCGCTCGCGCTTCAGCGCCTCGATCGCCTCGACCTCGCGGGCGATCAGCGGCCATTCTGCCGGCGTGATGTGCTTGGCGACGCGGGCATAGAGATGCGGCAGCGGCAGGGCTTCGATGGCGCGGGCGCTCGCCGGCAGGAAGCCAGGGCGGGCGGTGATGTCCTCGCGGACGGCGAGATTGGCGTCGAACATTCCATTCTCCCTTATGCTCTATCTGAGCATAAATAGGGTCCGAAAAATCCGGGTTCAAGACCCGGCGTCGGACTTATGCTAGGACTGAGTATAAGGGCTTGTCAACGGGACGTCATAAAGAGTGATGGCGCTCCGTTTGAGCATCCTTCGAGGCTCGCTGGCGCGAGCACCTCACGATGAGGTGGTTCTGCAACAGCGGCCTCATCCCCCGCAGTTGGCCAAATGGCCAACTGCGGGGGTGCCCGGCTTGGCCGGGCCTCGAAGGATGCTGAAGCAGAGCGAGCTCTTAACGCCGTATCCCGCCGCTCGGCAGGCGCACCCCGGGCGCCGGGCGCTCCAGCAGCACCTCACGGCGGAAGCGGACCAGGCGGGCCGGGCGGCCGCCGGTTTCGCTGGTCGCCTCGCCGGTCTCCTCGACCAGGCGCTGCTGTTCTATCAGCCGGCGGAAATTCTGCTTGTGCAGCCGCACTCCGGACAGCGCCTCCACCGTGCGCTGGAGCTGGCCGAGGGTGAAGGTCGGCGGCATCAGCTCGAACACCACCGGGCGGTATTTGATCTTGCCGCGCAGCCGGGCGATGGCGAGCGCCAGCATGCGGCGATGGTCGCCCCCCATCTCGACGCCGGGCAGGAAGGTCGCGGTGCGCGCGGCGCCTTCCGGCAGGCCGCGTTCGCGCAACGCTTCCGCCACCATGCCGGCCTCATAGAGTAGTTCGTAGCGCTCCAGCACGCGTTCCTCGTCGCGACCCTGGCTGAAGCCGAAGGCGAGTGAGAGCCGCTCCGCCCGCATCGCACCGACCGCCGCGCTCGGCGCGGAAGCCGCCCAGGCGCGCAGCCCCGGCTCCAGTGCATCGAGCACCGCCGGGCGGCCGTCGCGCCAATCCTCCCACGGGAAATAGCGATACCAGCTCTCCCAGGCGGCATCGGCATCGCCGGCCGGGCGGGCTTCGCGCACGAGCGCGAGATAGGCGACCGAGAGCGCGTGGCCGGCCGCTTCGCCGTCGGTCTCGCGGCGGTCGCGGTCGCCGAAGGTGTAGAGCTGCTCGACATGGCCGAGTATCTGGTGGGTCTGCCGTTCCACCCAGTTGCGCAGGCCGGCTTCCAGCGTGCGGTGGCCGCGCTCCAGCGGGCCGGAGGGCAGCGCCTCGCGTCCGCCCGAACCTTCGCGGCCCGAACCTTCGCGTGCAGAGTGTCGCACGGCGAGCACCTTCGGATCGTCCCCGGTCACCGCGACGATCACCGCGCTGAGGCCGATCGAAAGCCGGCTCTCGGCGTCGCTGATACCGATTGGGGACAGGCGGTCGGGCTGGGTGGAGGCGGCCATGGTCTGAAGGGCAGGATTCGCAATCGATGAAGGACGCGTCAATCTAGCATGCTTGCGTGATCCGCGCCGGGATGGCATGCGCGTCATGAAGCTTGGAATGGAGGCGAGGATGGCGATCATCGACCCCGTGGTGCTGCCCGGCGGCGAACAGGTGCCGCAACTCGGCATCGGCACCTGGATGATGGGCGAGCGTGCGGCCAGCCTGAAGGAAGAGGCGGAATCGGTGCGCACCGGCATCGAGCTCGGCATGCGCCTCGTCGATACCGCCGAGATGTATGGCGACGGCAAGTGCGAGACGTTCCTGGGCGATGCGCTCGCCGGGCTGCGCGACGAGGTGTTCCTGGTCTCCAAGGTCTATCCGCACAATGCGAGCCGCGCCGGTGTCATCAGTGCCTGCGAGCGCAGCCTGCGCCGACTCAAGACCGACCGGCTCGATCTCTATCTGCTGCACTGGCGCGGCGGCGTTCCGCTGGAAGATACGGTTCTCGGCTTCGAGCAACTGAAGTCGCAGGGCAAGATAAGGCATTGGGGCGTCAGCAATTTCGACACCGACGACATGGAGGAGCTTTGGGAGACGCCGGGCGGCGAGGCCTGCGCCGTCAACCAGGTGCTCTACAACCTCACGCGACGCGGCGCGGAATGGGATCTGCTGCCATGGCTTGAGCAGCACGAGATGCCGCTGATGGCCTATAGCCCGATCGAGCAGGGGCGTATTCCCGTTGGCGGTGCGCTTGCCGAGATCGCTTTGAGGCACAAGGCGAAGCCGTTCCAGGTGGCGCTTGCCTGGGTGCTGCGCAACAAGAACAACATCGTCATCCCCAAGGCCTCGAAGGTGGCGCACATGCGCGACAATCGCGGCGCGGCGGACATCGTGCTCGACGCCGCCGACCTCGCCGCCCTCGACCGCGCCTTCCCCCCGCCGAGCCGCAAGCGCTCGCTGGAGATGCTGTGACGTCCAATTGCACAGATGTCATCCCGGCCGGAGCGGCGAAGCCGCGCAGAGCCGGGATCGTCATCCGGAAGGAGAGCAAACCGGCGAACGATCCCGGCTCTCCGCTTCGCTACGGCCGGGATGGCGACACTTGAGTAGTCCCACCATCCGCCTCGACAACGTCACCCTGCGCCGCGGCGGGCGGGAGGTGCTCTCCGCCATCTCCGTCGCCCTCACCGAGCGCCGCATCGGGCTGATCGGCAATAATGGCTCGGGCAAGAGCTCGCTGGTCCGCCTGCTCAATGGCCTCTTGAGCGCGGATACCGGCAGCATCACGGTCCACGGCCTCGATGCCGGCAAGGATGCGTCCGAGCTGCCACGCAAGGTCGGCTTCATCTTCCAGAACCCGGACCACCAGATCATCTTCCCGACGGTGATCGAGGAGGTCGCCTTCAGCCTCGAGCAGACCGGGCTCTCCCGCCGCGAGGCCGCCACCGAGGCCAAGGCGGCACTGGCCCGCTTCGATCGCGCGCATTGGGCGGATCGCCCGGTGCATGCGCTTTCCGAGGGCGAGAAGCAGTTGCTGTGCATCATCGCCGTGCTGGTGATGCAGCCCGCGGTGCTGGTGCTCGACGAGCCGTTCTCGGCGCTCGACCTGCCGACCCGGCGCCGGCTGGAGGCACTGATCGCGACGCTTCGGCAGCAGGTGATCCTGATCGCCCATGAGCTCGACGCGTTCAAAACCTATGACCGCGTGCTGTGGCTGGAGGCCGGCCGCGTGCGCATGGACGGCGCGCCGGGCGACGTCATCGCCGCCTATCGCCGTGCGGTGGAGGAGGGCGGATGATCTCGCTCTATCTCGCTGAGCGCACCTGGATGCACGAGGTGCCGGCGGGCTGGAAGCTCGCCGTGCTGGCGCTGCTCAGCCTGCTCGTCACCCCGTTCGACAACCTGCCGGCGATGGCGGCGATGGTGGCTTGCGTGCTGGCGCTCTATGCCTCGCTCGGCCGCGAGGCGATCCGGCAGGTCGCGCTGCTGCGCCCGATCGTGCCGCTGCTCGCCATTCTCTTCGCAATCCATTGGTGGAACGGCGATCCCCGCCTCGGCCTCATCGCGGTGCTGCGCCTCGTCGGCATGATGCTGCTGGCGAACGCCGTGACCATGACCACCCGCATGGACGAGATGATGGATGTCATCGAGCCCCTGCTGAAGCCGCTCGCCTGGTTCGGCGTCTCGCCGCGCATGGTGGCGCTGGCGGTGGCGATGATGATCCGCTTCGTGCCGCTGCTGTTCGCGCTGTGGGAGGCGCTCAACGAGAGTTTTCGCGCGCGGACCGGAAAGCGCGGCGGCTGGCGCTTGCTGGCGCCGTTCTGTATCC
This sequence comes from Starkeya sp. ORNL1, assembly GCF_012971745.1. Classification (NCBI taxonomy): domain Bacteria; kingdom Pseudomonadati; phylum Pseudomonadota; class Alphaproteobacteria; order Hyphomicrobiales; family Xanthobacteraceae; genus Starkeya; species Starkeya sp. ORNL1. Next base: position 2,719,743 of record NZ_CP048834.1, on the reverse strand, counting down.
AGACACTGAGATTGTCCCATCACACCGCCGAGGCGCTGTCCGCGCGCGGCGGCGCGCCGCGAGGAACACGCCGATGACCAGGGAACGCACGCTCGTCCAGATCGCGCTCTATGCCGCGATCATCGCAGTGCTCGGGCTGATGCCGAAATTCGACCTGCCGCTCGCCGGCGGCGTGCCGATCACCGCGCAGAGCATGGGCATCATGCTGGCCGGCGTGATGCTCGGCGCCTGGCGCGGAGCGGCCGCGGTGTCGCTGTTCCTGCTGGTGGTGGCGCTCGGCGCGCCGCTGCTGGCCGGCGGACGCGGCGGTCTCGGCGTGTTCTTCGGCCCCTCGGCCGGCTTCCTGCTCGGCTATCCGGTGGCGGCGTTCGTTGCCGGCTTCATCATGCAGACGCTGAAGAACCAGCCGGTGCTGCCGGTGGCGCTGGTGGCCGCCGTGGTCGGCGGCATCCTCGTGCTCTACCCGCTCGGCATTGTCGGCATGTCGGCGCTTGGCAGCCTTTCCCCGCTCGACGCGGCGAAGGCGTCCCTGATCTTCATCCCGGGCGACACCATCAAGGCGGTGCTGGTCGCTCTCGTCGCCCAGACCGTGGCGCGCGGCCTGCCCGATGCGCTGATCTCCCGCGCTTCCTGAGCCATGACCATCGGCGCCGCCCTGCCGGCGCTGGCCGGCGCGGAGCCGGGCAGGCCGGCGCTGGTCTGCGACCACGATGTGCTGGACTGCCGGACCTTTACCCGGGCGGTGCTGGCGCTGATAGCCGAGCTTGAAGCCCGACTACCGCCCGGCTCAAGCATTGCTCTGGCATTGCCAAACAATGCAGAACTGGTCGCGCTGTTCTTTGCCGCCGCGATGAGCGGGCGGCAGGCGCTGGTCTATGATCCCGGCTGGCCGGCGCCCTACCGTGCCGCCATCGATGCCGCGCTGGCGCCGCCGCTGACGATGGACGGCAGCGAGCCGTGGCTGCACCGCGCGTTCGAAGGCGCCGACACCACCCCGCCGTCGCCCTCGCCGGATGCGCCGTTCTATGTCGGCTTCACCTCTGGCTCGACCGGCCTGCCCAAGGGCTATCGCCGCTCGCACCGCTCCTGGATCGAGAGCTTCGAGGTCAGCCGCATCGAGTTCGGCATCAACGAAGACGACGTCATCATGGCGCCCGGCGGGCTCGCCGCCTCGCTGCATCTCTATGGCGTCGTCCATGCGCTGCACATTGGCGCCGAGGCGGTGATGATGCGCCGCTTCCACCCGCGCCGTGCACTGGCGCTGATCGTGGAGCGGGCGGTGACCGCGCTCTATGTGACGCCGACCCAGCTGCAATTGCTGCTCGACGCCGCGGACGGGGGGATCTGTCCGTCGCTCCGCACACTCATGATCAGCGGTGCTAAATGGCAGCCGGAGACCCGTGCGGCCACCGCCCGGCTGTTCCCCAATGCGAAGCTCGCCGAATTCTATGGCGCCTCGGAACTGAGCTTCGTCACCATCGGCCATGCCAGCGAGAATGTGCCGGCCGGCTCGGTCGGCCGCGCCGCCCATGGCGTGTCGCTGCGCATCCGCGACGCTGACGGCCGCGACCTGTCGGCGGGCGAGATCGGCGCGATCTGGGTGAAGAGCGGCATGATATTCGATGATTATGCCTGCGGCGGCGGCGAGGAGATCCGCCACGAGGGCGCATGGATGACGGTCGGCGACCATGGCGCTCTGGACGAGGCGGGCTTCCTCACTCTGCATGGCCGCGAGAAGCGTATGCTCGTCACCTCAGGGCTTAATGTCTATCCGGAGGAGGTGGAGCGGGTGCTGGTGGCGATGCCCGGGATCCATGAGGCCGCGGTGTTCGGCCTCGCCGATCCGCTGCGCGGCACCGAGCTTGTCGCGGTGCTGCGCGCCGACTATCCGGACGAGGCCGCGTTACGCGCGCATTGCCGCGCGCATCTGCCGGCGGCGAAGCTGCCGCGGCGCTTCCTCATTCTCGATGACTGGCCGCGCACTGCCGGCGGCAAGGCGGACCTCATCGCGCTGCGCCGCCTCGCCGAGGAAAGGCTGGCGCCGTCATGAGCCGCGCCTTCATCATCGCCGCCCGCCGCACCGCCGTTGCGCCGCGGCGCGGGGCGCTTGCCAAGCTGGAGGCCTGGCAACTCGCGGCGCCGGTGCTGCAGGCGTGCCTGGCGGATGCCGGCGTCAACGTTGATGAGGTCGACGAGGTCATTCTCGGCAATGCGTTGTCCGGCGGCGGCAATGTCGCCCGGCTCGCCGCGCTGGCTGCCGGTTTGCCGGAGCGCGTGTCGGCACTGAGCATCGACCGGCAATGCTGCTCCGGGCTCGATGCCATCATGCTGGCGGCGCGCCTCATCGAGGCCGGCGCGGCGCGCGTCGTGCTTGCCGGCGGCACCGAGAGCTGGAGCCGCTCCGCCATCCGCGCCCATCGCCCGCGCCGGGAAGGGGAGGCGCCGGACTTCTACGACACGCCGCCTTTCTCGCCCTGGCCGGAGCGCGATCCGGACATGGTCGAGGCGGCGGCGGAGTTGGCGCGGACGGAAGGGATCACCCGTGCGGCACAGGACGCATTCGCTGTTGAGAGCCATCGGAAAGCCCTGGTACGCCTAGAGCCCCCTCTCCCCGAGGGGGAGAGGGATGGGGTGAGGGGAGCCACCGCAACGATTACCCGCGCAACCCCTCACCCAGCCCTCTCCCTCAGGGAGAGGACTTCACGCTCTGGCGGCGAGGGCGTTCGACAAGAAGAGATCGTCCTCCTACCCGAAGCGCCACTCGCGCATGACGCCTTCGCGCGCAACCTCACCCCGCGTCTCTGTGCCCGCGCGCCGATCCTTGCCGGGACGGACGAATACGCCATCGATGCCGCCACCGTCGCCGTCGAGGCGGACGCCGCCGCCGCGGTGCTCGTCGTCGCCGAGGACATTGCCCGCGCTATCGTGCACCCGCTCGAAATCCTCGATGCGCTTGCCCTCGGCAGCGCGCCGGAGCAGCCGGCGATGGCGATCGTGCCAGCGGTGTGCCGGGTCCTCGCCCGCAATGACCTCGACGCGGCCCTCCTCGACCATGTCGAACTGATGGAAGCCTTCGCCGTGCAGGCGCTGGCGAATATCGCGCATCTCGGCCTCGACCCCGCTCGGGTCAATCCAGGCGGCGGCGCACTCTCGCGCGGCCATCCGGTCGGCGCTTCCGGCGCCATCCTCGCGGTGCGGCTGTTCCACGAGATGCGATCAGCGCCCGGTGCGAAGACCGGCCTCGCCGCCATCGCTGCCGCGGGTGGGCTCGCCACCGCCATGTTGCTGCGCAGCAACGAGTAAATTTGCCCGCCGGGCGTGATTGTGCAGGATGGAACGTCGAATCCTTATCATTCGACATTCCGTCGGCCGGCCGATCATCATGAACGCCATCTCTTCCCGCCAACAGGACATACTGGTCCTGGCGCGCGCCCAGGGGCGGGTCAGCGTCGATGATCTCGCGGCCCGCTTCGAGGTCTCGCCGCAGACCATCCGCAAGGACCTGAACGATCTGTGCGTGCGCCGGCTGATGTCGCGCGTGCATGGCGGCGCCGTGGTCGCCTCAGGCGTCGAGAATGTCGCCTATGAGGCCCGCCGCATCATCGCCCATGGGGCGAAGCGCGCCATTGGCGACGCCGCCGCGCGCATGGTGCCGAACCGCGCCTCGCTGTTCATCAATATCGGCACCACCACCGAGGAGGTGGCCCGCGCACTCGGTGACCATGAGGACCTGCTGGTCATCACCAACAACCTCAATGTCGCGACGCTGCTCTACCGCCATCCCAAGATCGAGCTGATCATGGCCGGCGGGCCGGTGCGCCATGCCGACGGCGCGGTGATCGGCTCGGCGGCGGTGGATTTCGTCCGCCAGTTCCGGGTCGATTACGCGGTGATCGGCGCCTCCGCCATCGAGGAAGACGGCACGCTGCTCGATTTCGATTATCGCGAGGTGCAGGTCGCCCGCGCCATCATCGACAATGCGCGCCAGGTCATCCTGGTCGCCGACCGCTCCAAGCTGGAGCGCACCGCGCCGGTGCGTATCGGCGACATGAGCGAGATCGACACCTTCGTCACTGACATGGTGCCCTCATCCGGCCTGCGCGAGGTCTGCTCCCGCCACGGCGTCGAGCTGATCGAGGTCGGCGGCGCCGAGGATGAGGGGTTCTGAGCCTTCCACAGGCGGGTAGCGGCCTGCGTGCTTCGAGGCCCGCCCTTGGCGGGCACCTCCAGCATGACGCGAATTTCTTTATCCACGGAAGAACCACCTCATCCTGAGGTGCTCGGGCGTAGCCCGAGCCTCGAAGGATGCTCGTGCCGCATTTTTGCTGCATTGCATTCAAACGAAACTTTCATACTTTCGTTTTGGCCTATTGCGCGCTCGGATTCCTTCGCTTAACCTCCATGTGAAGATAAAAACGAAAGCATTCCTGTCTTAAGGGAATGCGCCGTGGGAGTAGAGCTTTGGCCGCGCGAAGCCTCGATGCCGTCTATGATCTCGCCGTCATTGGCGGGGGCGTGAATGGTTGCGGCATTGCCCGCGATGCCGCCGGCCGCGGCGCCTCCGTCGTGCTGTTCGAGCAGGGCGATCTCGCCGGCGCCACCTCGTCCGCCTCCACCAAGCTGATTCATGGCGGCCTGCGCTATCTGGAGCATTACGAGTTCCGGCTGGTGCGCGAGGCGCTGATGGAGCGCGAGGTGCTGTGGAGCATCGCCCCGCACATCATCCGCCCGCTGCGCTTCGTGCTGCCACACCATGCCGGCCTGCGCCCGGCCTGGCTGCTGCGCCTCGGCCTGTTCCTCTATGACCATCTCGGTGGCCGCAAGCTGCTGCCCGCCACCCGCACGCTCGACCTGACCCGCGATTCCGCCGGCGCCCCACTCAGGCCCGATTTCACCCGCGCCTTCGAATATTCCGACTGCTGGGTGGAGGATAGCCGGCTCGTCGTCCTGAATGCGCTCGATGCCGCCGAGCGCGGCGCCGATATCCGGCCCGGCTATCGCGTCGTCTCCGCCGAGCGCGGGCCGGAGTATTGGACCGTCGACGTCGTGCGCACCGAGGACGGCGCGCGCGAGACGGTGCGGGCGCGGGTACTGGTGAATGCGGCCGGGCCCTGGGTGCACCAGGTGCTGGCGAGCATCGTGCGCGCCGATGAGCTGGCCGGGGTCAGGCTGGTCCAGGGCAGCCATATCGTCGTGCGCCGGCTGTTTGAGCACGACCGCGCCTACATCTTCCAGAATGCCGATGGCCGCATCATCTTCGCCATCCCCTATGAGCATGATTTCACCCTGATCGGTACCACCGACCGCGACTATCAGGGCGCGCCCGACAAGGTGGCGGCGAGCGGCGAGGAGATCGCCTATCTCTGCGCCGCGGCCAGCGAATATCTGAAGAAGCCGGTCACCCCGGCGGATGTGGTGTGGACCTATTCCGGCGTGCGCCCGCTCTATGATGACGGTGCCTCCAAGGCGCAGGAAGCCACCCGCGACTATGTGCTGGAGCTCGATGCCGACGAGGGCAAGCCGGCTATCCTTTCGGTGTTCGGCGGCAAGATCACCACCTATCGCCGCCTCGCCGAGCACGCCATCCAGAAGCTCAAGGATTATCTCCCCGGCACTGATAAGGCGTCCTGGACTGGCGAGACGCCACTGCCCGGCGGCGATTTCGCGGTGACCGACCAGCCGCGGGTGGTGGCGCAGGTGCTGCGGGCCTATCCCTTCCTCGATGCCGGCCTCGCCCGCCGCCTTGTGGTAGCTTACGGTACGCGAGCGTTGCGCCTGCTCGGCAGCGCACGCAGCACGGCTGATCTCGGCCGCGTCTTCGGCGCCGACCTCACCGAGGCGGAGGTGCTTTATCTGATGCGCGAGGAATGGGCGCGCACCGCGTCGGACGTGCTCTGGCGCCGCTCCAAGCTCGGCCTCCGGCTGAGCGCGGATGAAGCGCAGGCGCTCGATGCCTATATGCGCAGCATCGGCAACGGCCATAGTGCGGCTGCGGCAGCAGTCGGGAGCGTGGCGCGATGAGCCTCGTCCTTGATCACGTGCATCGCGAGGTCGCCGGACATGTCCATATCCGGGACGTGTCGCTGGAACTGGCGCGCGGCTCGCTCAACGTCCTGCTCGGCGCCACGCTCGCCGGCAAGACCACCTTGATGCGGCTGATGGCCGGGCTCGACGTGCCGACCTCCGGCCGCGTGGTGGTGGAGGGGCGCGACGTCACTGGCCTGCCGGTGAAGAAACGCAGCGTCGCCATGGTCTACCAGCAATTCATCAATTACCCCGCGCTCAGCGTCTATGAGAACATCGCGTCCCCCTTGCGCGTTGCCGGCCTCCCGCGGGCCGAGATCGACCGGAAGGTGCGCGAGGCGGCGGGCCTGCTGAAGCTCGAGCCCTATCTGCAGCGCCGCCCGCTGGAGCTCTCCGGCGGCCAGCAGCAGCGTACCGCCATTGCCCGCGCTCTGGTGAAGGGGGCCGACCTGGTGCTGCTCGACGAGCCGCTGGCCAATCTCGATTACAAGCTGCGCGAGGAATTGCGCGAGGAATTGCCGCGCATCTTCGCCGAGAGCGGCGCCATCTTCGTTTATGCCACCACCGAGCCGACCGAGGCGCTGCTGCTGGGCGGCAACACCGCGACCCTGCTGGAAGGCGCGCTGACGCAATTCGGCCCGACGCCGTCGGTCTATCGCCACCCGCAGGATCTCGCCACGGCGGGCGTGTTCTCCGATCCGCCGCTCAACACGCTGCGGGTCGCGAAGATCGGCCCGCGCATCCGGCTGGAGAGCGGCATCACCGCGCCCGCGACCGGCGTCTTCGCCACCGTGCCGGACGGTAGCTACACCATGGGCGTGCGTGCCCATCATCTCGGCGTCGACGAGACCGTCTTCATGGGTGATGCCAGCGGAGCGTCCGCGTCACCCGGCGAGGCGAGTGGCGACCTCATTCGTCTCAGTGCCTCGGTCTCGGTCTCCGAGATCACCGGCTCCGAGAGCTTCGTGCACATGGATGTCGGCACCGAGCGGCTGATTGCGCTGGTGCCCGGGGTGCGGCGGCTGGAGCCGGGCGCCTATGTCGATGTGCTGATCGATCCGCGCCACGTGCTGCTGTTCGACCCGGACGGCCGCAGCGCCGGCCGCGTGCTCGACGCGGCGGCATGAGGAGGGCGACATGGCCAGCATCACTCTCGACGGTCTCGCCCACGCCTACCGGCCCGATCCGAAGGGCCCGCAGGATTATGCGCTGAAGCGCATCGACCATGTCTGGCAGCAGGGCGGCGCCTATGCGCTGCTCGGCCCGTCCGGCTGCGGCAAGACCACGCTTCTCAACATCATCTCCGGTCTCGTGGTGCCGACCCGCGGGCGCATATTGTTCGACGGCCGCGACGTGACGCGACTGCCGACCGAGGACCGCAACATCGCCCAGGTGTTCCAGTTCCCGGTGGTCTACGACACCATGACGGTGCGCGAGAACCTGGCCTTCCCGCTGAAGAATCGCGGCATGGTGAAGGGCACCATCACCCGTCGGGTCGAGGAGATCGCAGACCGGCTGGGCTTGTCCAAGTCGCTCGACCGCAAGGCGGCGAACCTCACCGCGGATGCCAAGCAGAAGATCTCGCTCGGCCGCGGGCTGGTGCGCTCGGATGTCGCCGCCATCCTTTTCGACGAGCCGCTGACCGTCATCGACCCGCATCTGAAATGGCAGCTGCGCTCGACGCTCAAGGAACTGCACCGCTCGCTCGACCTCACCATGATCTATGTCACCCACGACCAGACCGAGGCGATGACCTTCGCCGACAAGGTGGTGGTGATGCATGACGGCGCCGTGGTGCAGACCGGCACGCCGGAAGAACTGTTCGAGCGGCCCGAGCACACCTTTGTCGGCCACTTCATCGGCTCGCCGGGCATGAATGTTTTGCCGGCGAAGGTCGAAGGCCACACCGCCTATGTCGGCCAGCAGAAGATCACGCTGCCCCGCACCTATCCGAAGCTGCCGGAGGAAGAGCGCGTCGAACTCGGCGTCCGCCCGGAATTCGCCCGCCTCGCTCCCGCCGGCGAAGGCCTGTCGGTGAAGGTGAAGCGCATCGACGATATTGGCCGCGCCCGCATCGCGCGGGTGGAGCTCGACGGCCACCCCATGGCGGCGACCGTGCCGGAAGGTTTGAGCATTTCCGGCGACGTCGCCGGCCTCGGCTTTGAGCAACGCCAGCTACACATCTATGCCGGCGGCAAGCTGGTGGTCGGCGAGGGAGGGGTGGGATGAACACTTTCCCGCTCCAGCACACCCCCTCATCCCCGGGCTTGACCCGGGGATCCAGAGGACCAGGTGCGGCCCCCAAAGCCTGGATCCCCGGGTCAAGCCCGGGGATGAGGGCGCACTCGATGGAAACGGGGGCCTGATCCATGGAAAAGACCCTCAACAACAGGGCCTGGCTGCTGGTGCTGCCGGTGTTCGGCATCGTCGCCTTCTCGGCGATCCTACCGATCATGACGGTGGTGAACTATTCGGTGCAGGACACCTTCGGCAACAACCAGTTCTTCTGGAATGGCCTCGGCTGGTTCACCGAACTGCTCGATCCTTCCACCGAGCTGGGCGGGCGCTTCTTCGAGGCGCTGTGGCGCAACCTCGCCTTCTCCGCCATCATCCTCGCCATCGAGGTGCCGCTCGGCATCCTGGTCGCGCTCTCCATGCCGCGTCATGGCTGGAAGGTCGCCGCGACGCTGGTGCTGATGGCGCTGCCGCTGCTCATTCCATGGAACGTCGTCGGCACCATCTGGCAGGTGTTCGCCCGTTCCGACATCGGCCTGCTCGGCTATGCGGTGAACTGGCTCGGCATTCCCTATAATTACACGGCTGACCTGCTCTCGGCCTGGATCACCATCATCGTGATGGATGTCTGGCACTGGACCAGCCTGGTCGCGCTGCTCTGCTATGCCGGGCTGAAGTCGATCCCGGACGCCTATTACCAGGCGGCGCGCATCGATGGCGCCTCGCGCTGGGCGGTGTTTCGCACCATCCAGCTGCCCAAGATGCGCCGGGTGCTGCTGATCGCCGTGCTGCTGCGCTTCATGGACAGCTTCATGATCTACACCGAGCCGTTCGTGCTCACCGGCGGCGGCCCCGGCAACGCGACGACCTTCCTGTCGATCGACCTCGTCAAGCTCGCGCTCGGCCAGTTCGACCTCGGCAAGGCGGCGGCGATGTCGCTGGTCTACAACCTCATCGTGCTGGCGGTCTGCTGGGTGTTCTACACCGTGATGACCAATGCCGGCCAGGATCACGACGCTGCGCGCAGGAGCGAGGCATGACCCAGTCCCGCGCCGGCGCCTTCGTCATGGTGCTGTATCTCCTGTTCCTGATGCTGCCGATCTACTGGCTCGTGAACATGAGCCTGAAGACCAATTTCGAGATCAACACCACGCTCACGCTGTGGCCGCGCGAGGTGACGTTCGAGCATTATGTGAAGATCTTTACCGATCGGAGCTGGTATTCGGGCTACATCAACTCGCTGACCTATGTGGTGCTGAACACCATCATCTCGATCACGCTGGCCTTGCCCGCCGCCTACGCTTTCTCGCGCTATCGCTTCGTCGGCGACAAACATCTGTTCTTCTGGCTGCTGTCGAACCGCATGGCGCCGCCGGCGGTGTTCGCACTGCCGTTCTTCAATCTCTATTCGGCCATCGGCCTGTTCGACACGCCGTGGGCGGTGGCGCTGGCACACTGCCTGTTCAACGTGCCGCTGGCGGTGTGGATCCTGGAAGGCTTCATGTCCGGCGTGCCGCGCGAGATCGACGAGACCGCGGCGATCGACGGCTACTCGTTCCCGCGCTTCTTCATCAAGATCTTCATGCCGCTGATCGCCTCCGGCATCGGCGTCGCCGCCTTCTTCTGCTTCATGTTCTCCTGGGTGGAACTGCTGCTGGCGCGCACGCTGACCGCCGCCAACGCCAAGCCGATCGCGGTGACCATGACCCGCACCGTCTCCGCCGCCGGCATGGATTGGGGCCTGCTGGCCGCCGCCGGTGTGCTGACCATCATTCCCGGTGCGCTGGTGATCTGGTTCGTGCGCAACTACATCGCCAAGGGCTTCGCCCTCGGGCGGGTGTGAGGAGGGCGGGACATGGAACACCTCTCCGAGAGCTTCGCCTGGATGGCCTGGACCTGGCAGACCGGGCTGTTCTTCGCCGCCATTGCCGGCCTGCTCACCGTCTTCACGCTGCTCGCGGTCTGGTTCCCGGAGCGCGAGCGGGTCGGCGTGCTGCGCATCCCGACCACGCGCGGCGACCGGCTCTTCATCAGCCTGCTCGGCAGCGCCTTCATCTGTCTCGGCTGGATCGGCCTCGCCGGTCCCGACCTGACCTGGGCGCTCGCCGTGTGCCTTGTCTACGCGCTGGCGGTGTTCCGCCTCGTGTGAATACCCCCGCCGCGTCTGCGCGCGTCGGGGCCAATATCAGTGACGACAAGTCATTAGAAACGGGAGGAAGACCATGTTGCAGTCACGATCGAGAATGCGGCTGATGCTGGCGGCGAGCGCCATGGCGCTCCTCGCCTGCGCGGGCGCGGCGCGGGCCGACGAGGCCGCCGCGAAGAAATGGGTCGATTCTGAGTTCCAGCCTTCGACGCTGTCGAAGGAAGACCAGATGAAGGAGATGCAGTGGTTCATCAATGCCGCCAAGCCCTATGCCGGCATGGAGATCAATGTCGTCTCCGAGACCATCACCACCCATGAGTACGAGGCCAAGACCCTGGCCAAGGCGTTCTCCGAGATCACCGGGATCAAGCTCACCCACGACCTCATCCAGGAGGGCGACGTGGTGGAGAAGATCCAGACGCAGATGCAGTCGGGCAAGAACATCTACGATGCGTGGGTGAACGACTCGGACCTGATCGGCACCCATTTCCGCTACAAGCAGGCGATCAACCTCACCGACTGGATGGCGGGCGAGGGCAAGGACGTCACCTCGCCGACGCTGGACCTGCCGGATTTCATCGGCCTCAGCTTCACCACGGCTCCGGACAAGAAGCTCTACCAGCTGCCGGACCAGCAGTTCGCCAACCTGTACTGGTTCCGTTACGACTGGTTCACCAACGCCGACTACAAGGCCAAGTTCAAGGCCAAGTACGGCTACGAGCTCGGCGTGCCGGTGAACTGGTCGGCCTATGAGGACATCGCCGAGTTCTTCACCAACGATGTCGGCACCATCGACGGCGTGAAGGTCTATGGCAACATGGACTACGGCAAGAAGGACCCCTCGCTCGGCTGGCGCTTCACCGATGCCTGGCTGTCCATGGCCGGCAATGGTGATCGCGGCCTGCCGAACGGCCTGCCGGTGGACGAATGGGGCATCCGCATGGAAGGCTGCCGGCCGACCGGCTCCTCGGTCGACCGCGGCGGCGACACCAACGGCCCGGCCTCGGTCTATGCCATCACCAAGTACATCGAGTGGCTGAAGAAATACACGCCGGCCCAGGCTGGCGGCATGACCTTCTCGGAGGCCGGCCCGGTGCCGGCGCAGGGCAACATCGCCCAGCAGATGTTCTGGTACACCGCCTTCACCGCCGACATGGTGAAGCCCGGCCTGCCGGTGATGAATGCCGACGGCACCCCGAAGTGGCGCATGGCGCCGTCTCCGCACGGCTCGTACTGGAAGGACGGCATGAAGCTCGGCTACCAGGACGTGGGTTCCTGGACCTTGTTGAAGTCGACCCCGCTGGAGCGGCGCAAGGCGGCGTGGCTCTACGCCCAGTTCGTGACCTCGAAGTCGGTCTCGCTGAAGAAGAGCCATGTCGGCCTCACCTTCATCCGCGAGAGCGACATCTGGGACAAGACCATGACCGAGCGTGCGCCGAAGCTCGGCGGCCTGGTCGAGTTCTACCGCTCGCCGGCGCGCGTGCAGTGGTCGCCGACCGGCTCCAACGTGCCGGACTATCCGAAGCTGGCGCAGCTGTGGTGGCAGAACATCGGCGACGCCTCGTCGGGCGCCAAGACCCCGCAGGCCGCCATGGACAGCCTCGCCGCGGCGCAGGAATCGGTGATGGAGCGGATCGAGCGTTCCGGCGTGCAGGGTGAGTGCGGGCCGAAGCTGAACAAGAAGGAGAGCATGGCGTACTGGGTCGAGCAGGCCAAGAAGAACGGCACGCTGGCCCCGCAGCCCAAGCTCGCCAATGAGAAGCCGCAAGGCGAGACGGTGGACTACGACACCCTCATCAAGAGCTGGCCCGCCACCCCGCCGAAGAAGGTGAACTGAGCGCAAGCGCTCGCTGACGACGCATCCCGGACGCGCGCAAGCGCGATCCGGGATGACGTGCCCCCTTTCCGACCTCATGGCCGGGCTTGACCCGGCCACCCAGACTTCTAGACGAGGCTCAAGCGGTTCTGGATCCCCGGGTCAAGCCCGGGGATGAGGGACGAATTGGGGTTCCCGCATGACGACCTACATCCTCGCCATCGACCAGGGCACCACCTCCTCGCGCGCCATCCTGTTCCGGCCGGACACCTCGATCGCGGCGCAGGCGCAGCAGGAATTCCCGCAGCATTTCCCCGCCTCAGGCTGGGTCGAGCATGAGCCGGACGATCTTTGGCGCACCACGCTCGCCACCTGCCGGCGGGCGATGGAACAGGCCGGCGCGACAGCCACCGAGATCGCCGCCATCGGCATCACCAACCAGCGCGAGACCACGGTGGTGTGGGACCGCAAGACCGGCAAGGCGATCCATCGCGCCATCGTCTGGCAGGACCGCCGCACCGCCGAGCTCTGCGCCCGGCTGAAGGCCGAGGGCCACGAGCCCATGGTGAGCGCCAGGACCGGCCTGATCCTCGACCCCTATTTCTCCGGCACCAAGATCGGCTGGATCCTCGACCACGTGCCCGGCGCGCGCGCCCGCGCCGAGCGCGGCGAACTCGCCTTTGGCACCGTGGACAGCTTCCTGCTGTGGCATCTGACCGGCGGCGCGGTGCACGCCACCGACGCCACCAATGCCGCCCGCACGCTGCTGTTCAACATTCATGACGGCACCTGGGACGATGACCTGCTGGCGCTGTTGCGCGTGCCGCATTCCATGCTGCCGGAGGTGAAGGATTCCTCCGCCGCTTTCGGCACCACCGTGCCCGAGCTGTTCGGCGGCCCCATCGCGATATCCGGCATCGCCGGCGACCAGCAGGCGGCGACCGTCGGCCAGGCCTGCTTCCAGCCCGGCATGATCAAGTCGACATACGGCACCGGCTGCTTCGCGCTGTTGAACACCGGCACTACCGCGGTGGCCTCGCAGAACAAGCTGCTCACCACCATTGCCTACCAGCTCGACGGCAAGCGGACCTACGCGCTGGAAGGCTCGATCTTCGTCGCCGGCGCCGCGGTGCAATGGCTGCGCGACGGGCTCGGCATCATCAAGGCCTCCGCGGAAACCGAGGCTCTGGCGGACGCCGCCGACCCGACCCAGGAGGTCTATCTGGTGCCGGCCTTTGTCGGCCTCGGGGCGCCCCACTGGAATCCGGATGTGCGGGGTGCGCTGTTCGGATTGACGCGCGGGACCGGCCGCGCCGAGATCGCCCTCGCGGCGCTGGAGAGCGTCTGCTACCAGACCGCCGACCTGCTCGACGCCATGCATGCCGACTGGGCCGGCTCCGGATCGGCGAGCGCGAGCACGGTGCTGCGTGTCGACGGCGGCATGGTCGCCTCCAGTTTCGCCATGCAGCGGCTCGCCGACCTGCTCGCCGCGCCGGTCGACCGGCCGGTGGTGAAGGAGACCACGGCGCTGGGCGCCGCCTATCTCGCCGGACTGCACGCCGGCGTGTTCCCCAAGCCCGGCCGCTTCGCCGATTCCTGGCGGCTGGAGCGGCGCTTCACCCCGTCGATGGAGCCAGCGACCCGCACCCGCAAGCTCGCCGGCTGGCACGACGCGGTGCGGCGGCTGACGATGCCGTAGCGGACTTCGAGGCACAGTTGTTTCCCTCTCCCCGATGGGGAGAGGGAGACCTTCCACCCGAAAACCGTTGCGAACCGCCGCTCGCTGCAACAGTCTCCTCCGGGCGGTAGCGGGCAGGGGACGGGCATGCGCTGGTGGTCGGCTGTCGCGGGGTTTGCCGAGCGTCACAAGATACTCACTGACGTCGCCATCGGCATCGTGTTCGGCCTGATCGTCGAGTTCGTCGCCGTGCCGCTGCTCTTCAGCGACACCCGCCTGCTGCGCGATCTCGGCGATGGGTTGGTGGACGATGCCATCCGCATCCATGAGCGCCTCACCGGCACGGTGGAGCACGCGACGCCCTATGTGTTCGTCGATATCGACGACGAGACCTGGCGCGACTGGGGCTATCCGCTGGTTGCCCCACGCGACAAGCTGGCCGGCCTCCTCGACCGGGTGATGGCCTCGAAGCCGCTCGCCGTGCTGCTCGACGTCGATCTCGCCTGGCCGGACACCTCAGGGCAAAGCGCGCTCGCCGATGTGCTCAAGCGCGACAATGCCAATGGCCCGCCGGTCCTCATGGTGCGCAGCCTGGTCAGCCGCGCGCCTAAAGATCCCGACCAATGGCCGCGGCTGCAGAGCACTCCCTTCGCAGCGGCCGTGCAGGCACCGCCATCGGCCGGCGTGGGCGTATCCACTGCCACGCGGCCTGGCTATCGCTGGGTGTCGCCGCTGTTCGAGCGCGATGCCGACGGTGTCGTGCGCTATGCGCGGCTGTTCGACTTCGTCTGCGACGGCGAGGCACCGGCGGCACTGCCGGCCGCCCAGCTGATGCTGGCGGCGCAGGCCATCGATGCCCGGAAGGACCGCCCGGAGGTCGCCGAGGCCGTCACCTCCACACTGGCACAGTTCATCCCGGACCGCTGCGGTGCGGCTGCGCGCGCGGCACCGGCCAGGCGCGTCTCTGAGCATCCGGAGATCGAACTCTCGCTGAAGGAGAGTTCGGTCCGCGTCATCTACACCATTGCCTGGCGCACGGGCGCCGTTGGCCTCGGGCCGACGGCGGTCGAGAACGGCTCCAGCCGGCCGCTGGTGGCGGTGCGCCCCGCCCGCATCGTGCTTGCCGCCTCGGCCGGCGAGGCGATCGACGGGCTGGAGGGCCGTCTCGTCGTCATCGGCGGCAGCTTCCGCGACAGCGGCGACTGGCACAACACCCCGCTTGGCGCCATGCCCGGCGCGCTGCTGGTGGTCAATGCCGCGCACGCATTGGCGCAATACGGCACGCCGCACGAGCCGCCCTGGTGGCAGCGCCTGCCGATCGCGCTCGGCATCATCATCGTGGTGGCCTGGCTGTTCGCGGTGCTCCGGCCGTTCGGCGCCAGCATCGCCGCCAGCCTCTTCCTGGTGCTGCTGACCATCCCTTCCGCGCTGCTGTTCAAATCCGGGGTGATGCTGGATCTTGCGGTGCCGTCGTTCGGCGTCTTCGCGCATAAATTCCTGCTGGAGATCATCGAGCGGGTCGAACTGGTGCGCAGCAAGGGTTTCCGTGCCCTGCTGGCCGACCATGGCGAGGGCAAATGACGGCAGAGGGAGGCGAGCGGCCATGCCGGTGCTGATCAGGACGTGCCTTTGGGCGTGCCTTGCGCTGTTCGCCATGCTCGCCCCCGCCTTCACGCAGGTGAAGGAGCAGGAGGTCGGCTTCATCGAGGCCTATGCGCCGGAAGGCGCGGCCATGACGCTCCTGCGCGGCGACCAGATCGTGCCGTTGCGGCTGTGCGCGCGGGTGCTGCAGGGCGACCGCATCCTGCTGGTGCGGCCGGATGAGCGCGTCGTGCTGCGGCTGATGGACCGGCCCGAGCCGGTGGTGATCACCGCCGCGCGCGGCGAGTATGTGGTCAAGGCGGCGGCGCCGGCACGCAGCCTGCTCGACGGCGCCTGGGATTCCATCCTCGATGCGCTCAACCTGCTCGACACGCCGGAGCGCACGCGCGTTTCCGCCAGCATCCGCAGCGGCGGCGGCGAACTCAAGGTGCCGCTGCTGGCGAGCCCGCAGACACTGGTTGCCGGCAAGCGCACGCTCACCCTCGGCTGGCTGCCGGAACGGCTCGGCGTGACCGTGACCATCCGCCCGGCCAAGGGGGCGCCACTGGTCAGCGAGGCCAAGGGTAGCGGAGGAGTGTGGACGT
Organism: Starkeya sp. ORNL1; assembly: GCF_012971745.1. Lineage (NCBI taxonomy): Bacteria > Pseudomonadati > Pseudomonadota > Alphaproteobacteria > Hyphomicrobiales > Xanthobacteraceae > Starkeya > Starkeya sp. ORNL1. The sequence goes on along the minus strand of NZ_CP048834.1, from coordinate 2,703,658 downwards.
CGGCGCCGCTCGATCTTGTGCCCGGCGACTACACCGTCGAGATCACCCCGCGCGGCGGCAAGGCGCTGAGTGCGACCCTGCACGTTGTCGCCGCCGACAAGGTGCCGGCCATCCCCGCCGAGCTGACCCGCGAGGCGCTGCCGCCGGCGATGCGCGCGCTGGGTGCGGCCACCTTCCTCGCCATGAAGGGCCCGGAATGGCGGCTGGAGGCGTTCCAGCGCGTCGAGCCCTTCACCCGCGACTTCGCCCCGGCCGACAAGCTGTTCTGGACGCTGGCCGAGGGCGGGCTGAAATAGTCGAGCATTATGCCGAAAAGTGCGAAGCGGTTTTCGGACGACATCATGCTCAACTTATTAGAGACGATCTCGACGAGTTTGGATCGACCCGATCCCAACTCATCGTGATCTATGGCGCCGGCGCGTCGCCTTCGCCGACCACGGAGAATGGCGCCCAATAGCTCGGATGCGCCATGAAGTCGTCGCCGGTGTCGATCAGTGCCGACATCGAGCGCCGCATCGCCTCGGCGCGGCCGAGCGTGGGGTCGGCCTTGATGGCGTCGAAGGCGCCGGTGGTCAGCTCCACCGCCGCGGACGAGGTCACCGGCCAGTGCGAGACCAGCAGCGCCCGGCTTCCGGCATAGAGGAAGGCGCGGGCAAGGCCCGAGAGCGTCTCGCCATGGCCGTTGCCGGCGGCGGTGTTGCAGGCCGAGAGGATCACCCAGTCGGCATCGAGCTTCAGCGCGGCGATCTCGCTGGCGGTCAGCAGGCCGTCATCGAGCGCGCTTGCCCGCGCCGGCGGCGTCAGCACCAGAGCCGGCTCGGCGAGGCCGGCGGACATTTGGCTGGTGTCGCCAGCGAGCAGCCCGTGGGTGGCGAAATGCAGCACGCGGTAGCGCTCGAGCGGCAGCTTCTTCAGCTCGGCCTCGCTGGCGTCCGGCCCGATATGCATGGTCGCCGGCGCCGCGCCGAGGCTGGCGCCGACGCATTTGATCTCGGTCGCGGTGTCGGCGAGCGGGCAGAGCAGGCGCACCGCATCGGCATCGGCGAGGCCGATCCCGTCCGCCATCGCCACTTGCGTCATGCCGCCGGCGGCGCGCGCAGCGCGGGCCTGCCGGGTGATGCCGGCCGATGAGGCGATCGTCGGGCAAGCGTCGGGAGCCGGAATGCGCGGGCAGCTGCGGGTTCCTGTCAGCACCGGGTCGCCGAAGCCGAGATAGGCGTCGGGCGCGGCGCTGGCCTTGGCATTGGTGCGCATGGTGCGCAGCGCGGCGATGGAAGGCAGCACGGTGATGGCATTGCTGCGGCCGAGGAAGGCGGTGGCTTTCAGGTCGGCGCCGCTCTCGGGCTTCGCCACCTTCGGCTCCTCGGTCACCAGCACCTGGAACGGCAGCGCGGCGAGCGGCTCCGGCGTCACCAGCAGCAGCTTCTTGCCCTTCAGCTGCGCCGCTGCCGGGCCGAGTATGCTCTGCCAGAGCTGGTAGGACAGCATGGCGTCGAACGGCGCCAGTCTCTGCTGGTCCGCATCGGCGCCGAAGCCGGCGCAGAATTTCGCCGTCGCCTCGGCTTCGATGGCGCCGTAATCGAGCCCGCAGCGCAACTTGGCCACGGTGAAGGCGATGTCCTCCGGTGCGATCTGCAACGCCGCCCAGATGGCGTCGTTCTTGGTGACCACCCAGATCCAGCTCTTGCCGAGCGTCGATTCCGGGAAGAAGGCATAGGCGATCAGCGCCTCGTCGGGCTGCAGCACTTTCTGGATGTCGACCAGGTCCACCGGCTGCGGGTCGGCCAGCGTCGCATAGTCCGGGAACCGCCCGGCGATCTGCCCGGCGATTTCGCCGAGGCGGGTATCGATAGCGGCGAGCCGGTCGCGCGCCGCCTTCATCTGCACCGAATTGCGGGCCCTGGGGTCGGCCAGCGCGGCCGTCACCGCACCATCGAGCTTGCCCCATTCCGAAGCGAGATCCTGCTGCTCGCGCACCAGGGAGGCCAGCTGGCCGGAACCGGCGGAAAAGCGCGCCGAGGTGCGGGCCAGCGCGGTCGCCGCCTCTCCCTGAGACAGCCACTGCGCCGCCATGAAGGCGGTGTCGCGCACCGCAGCCTGCTTGTCGGCCGGCGCATCGACCGCGAAGCGATAGGCGGTGCCGACCAGCCCGCTCACCGGGCGGGACAATTCGTGCAGCGAGACGCCGGTCGTGCCCTTGCCGGCGAGCGCGGCCGCGGCCTGGCGCCGGCGCAATTCGGTATAGGTGCCCATGGACGCGGTGAAGAGCTGGGCGGCATAGGCCCATTCCTGCTTGCCGGCATGCAGCCAGCCGAGATTATTGGCGGAGAGCGCGACGTCCGGATTGTCCTGCCCGAGCCGGCCGAGGCGGGTATCGAACACGAAGTCCAGCAGCGGCTGCGCCTGGTCGTAGCGGCCGCGGTCGCGGTAATAGACGCCGAGATTATTGGTCGCCAGAAGCACTTCGGGCGAATCCTTGGGCCGCAGCCGGCCCCAGGTGTCCATGCTGATACGGTAGAATTTCTCCGCATCATTGTAGCGCTGCAGGTGCTTGTAGAGGCCGGCGAGGTTGGTCGCGGAATTGGCGACCGCCTCCTGCCCCTTCTTGCCGGCCTTGGCGCCGAGATCATAGGCGCGCAGCAGCGCCGCCTCGGCCTTGTCGAGCTGCGCCGAGGCCATATAGGCGCCCGCGAGGTTGTTCAGGCTGTAGGCGACCTGCACGCTTTGCGGGCCTTGCGCCTTGGCATCCATGTCGACGAGCTGCTCGAAGATCGGCGCCGCTTCCGCGCTCTTGCCCTGACGCAGCAGCGAGGTGGCGAGCGCGTTCAGCGGAACGTTGAGCGAAGGGTCGTTCGGCTTGCCATATTGCGCGCGGGCGGCAAGCGAGGCGCGCAGCTCGGTCTCCGCTGCGTCGTAGCGGCCCTGGTCGAGATAGATCATTGCGAGGTCTTCGCGCAGCATCGGCTCGGCGAGCGGGGTGCGCTGCGGGATGGTGCGGCCGATGGCGATGGCGCGTTCGATCGCCTCCTGCGCCTTGGGCAGATTGCCTTCGCGCTTGAACTTCAGGGCTTCGTCGCGTGCGTCGATCATCTTCCCGACGCGCGCATCGCGCGCCGCCTGCGCCGGTGCGGCGAGGCAGAATGCCAGCAGGAGGAGGGCCATGAGACGCACGCACAATCCTCCCGACCGGCGGCAGCCCGCCGCGTCATGATGGACGGGGCGGAGGCAGCCGGCAATGCTTGTGTGGCGAGGCGCGTGGCTTCAGCATCCTTCGAGGCTCGCTGCGCGCGCACCTCAGGATGAGGTCGCGTTTTTAGGGAACGACCTCATCCTGAGGTGCCGGCCAAAGGCCGGCCTCGAAGGATGCTCATGCAACACGACACCTCAGCTCGCGAGCGCCTCCACCGGCGGGCAGGAGCAGACGAGGTTGCGGTCGCCGGCGACATTGTCGATGCGCGACACCGGCGGCCAGTATTTGGCGCCGTCATCAGGATCGCCGGCGGGATAGGCCGCCTCCAGCCGCGAATAGGGATGGTGCCACTCACTCGCCAGCGTCTCCGCGGCGGTGTGCGGCGCGTTGACCAGCGGATTGTCGTCGCGCGGCCACTCGCCCCCGGAGACCTTCGCCGCCTCCTGCGCGATGGCGATCATCGCCGCGCAGAACCGGTCGAGCTCGTGCTTCGGCTCGGATTCGGTGGGCTCCACCATCAGCGTGCCGGGCACCGGCCAGGACATGGTCGGCGCATGGAATCCGTAATCGATCAGCCGCTTGGCGACATCCTCGACACCGATGCCGGCCGCCTCCTTGAACCCGCGCACATCGAGAATGCACTCGTGGGCGACGCGCCCGTGGCTGCCCTTGAACAGCACCGGGAAATGCGGCTCCAGCCGGGTGGCGATGTAATTGGCGCTGAGGATCGCGGTCTCCGTCGCCTGCTTGAGGCCGGAGGCCCCCATCATGCGGATATACATCCAGGTGATGGGCAGGATCGACGCGCTGCCGAACGGCGCCGCCGCCACCGCGTGGGCCGAGTCCAGCACGACATGGCCCGGCAGATAGGGCGCGAGGTGTGCCTTGACGCCGATCGGTCCGATGCCGGGGCCGCCGCCGCCATGGGGAATGCAGAAGGTCTTGTGCAAATTCATGTGGCAGACATCGGCGCCGATGTCGCCGGGCCGGGCCAGCCCGACCAGCGCATTGAGATTCGCGCCGTCGAAATAGACCTGCCCGCCATGGGCATGGACGATGGCGCAGATGTCCCGGGCGCCTTCCTCGAACACGCCGTGCGTGGAAGGGTAGGTGAACATCAAGGCCGCCAGCCGGTCGGCATATTGCTCGGCTTTGGCCTTGAGGTCGGCGATGTCAATGTCGCCATCCTCGGTGCATTTGACCACGACCACGCCCATACCGGCCATCGAGGCGCTGGCCGGGTTGGTGCCGTGCGCGGAGGAGGGGATCAGGCACACCGTGCGATGCGTGTCGCCGCGCGCCTCGTGATAGTGGCGGATAGCGAGCAGGCCGGCATATTCGCCCTGGCTGCCGGCATTTGGCTGCAGGCTCACCGCATCGAAGCCGGTGATCTCCGCCAGCCAGCCTTCCAGCTCGTCGATCATGGCGCGGTAGCCGGCGGTGTGCGCCGCCGGCGCGAAGGGGTGCAGGTTCGCGACGCTCGGCCAGCTCACCGGCATCATCTCCGCCGCGGCATTGAGCTTCATGGTGCAGGAGCCGAGCGGGATCATGGCGCGGTCGAGCGCCAGGTCCTTGTCGGCGAGCCGGCGCAGGAAGCGCATCATCTCGGTTTCCGAGCGGTTCTGATGGAACACCGGCTGGGTCAGGAACTCGCGGCCGCGCGGCGAGCCGGGCATCGAGCCGGACGCCTCGGGAGCGACCTCGATGCCGAACAGCGCGGCGATGGCCTCGAGGTCGGCCTCGGTCGAGGTCTCGTCGAAGGCAATGCTGATGCGATCGGCATCGATCACCCGCAGCAGCCGGCCACCAGCCTCGGCCGCGGCGGCAATCGCGGCCGCCTGCCCGTCGGTGGCGATGGTCACGGTGTCGAAGCGTTGGCTGCCGATTACCGAGAGGCCCGCCGCCGCGAGCGCGCGGGCAAGGCGATCCGCCAGCGCGTGCACGCGCCCGGCGATTGCCTGGAGGCCGGAAGGTCCGTGCCAGATCGCATAGGCCGCCGCCATATTGGCCAGCAGCGCCTGCGCGGTGCAGATATTGGAGGTCGCCTTGTCGCGGCGGATATGCTGCTCGCGGGTCTGCAAAGCGAGGCGATAGCCCGCCCGCCCCTCGGCATCCACCGACTGGCCGACCAGGCGGCCGGGCATCAGCCGGGTGAGCTTGTCGGAAACCGCGCAATAGGCGGCGTGCGGGCCGCCAAAGCCCATCGGCACGCCGAACCGCTGCATCGGGCCGACCGCGACATCGGCACCGAGCCTCGCCGGCGCATCGGTCAGCGTCAGGCCGAGCGGATCGCAGATGAACACCACCACGGCGCCGGTCGCGCGGGCCTTCTCGATGGCGGCCTTGTGGTCGCCATAGACACCCTCGGTGTCCGGCCACGATACCAGCAGGGCGGCGGTGTCGGCATCGATCTCCTCGCCATCGACGATCATGCCGAGCGGCTCGGCGCGGGTGCGCACCACGTCCAGCGTCTGCGGATGCGCCTTGCCGGCAAGCGCCACCTTGTTGCGCTTCTCGCGGTGATGGCGGAAGGCGATGCCGACCGCCTCGGCCACCGCGGTGGCCTCGTCGAGCAGCGAAGCGGAGGCGACCGGCAGGCCGGTGAGCTCGGTGATCAGGGTCTGGAAATGGAACAGCATTTCCAGCCGACCCTGGCTGATCTCGGCCTGATAGGGCGTATAGGCGGTGTACCAGGCCGGGTTCTCGAACAGGTTGCGCTGGATCACCGGAGGAACATGGACGCCGTGATAGCCGGCGCCGATGAAGCTCTTCAGCACCGTGTTCCCGGCCATCGTCGCGGCCAGCTCGGCGAGCGCTTCCGCCTCGCTTGCCGGTGCCGGCAAGGCGAGCGGGCGGGTGAGCCGGATCGAGGCCGGCACCGCCTGCGAGATCAGGGTCTCGACAGAGGGGACACCGATCGCCGCCAGCATGGTGCGGATATCTTCGCTGCGCGGGCCGATATGGCGGGACGAGAATGCGACGCTCATGGTGTTGCCTCTTCTTGCCTCGCCGTCAGCCGATATGGGCTTTGTAGCCGGCTTCATCCATCAGGCCGTCGAGCTGGCTCGCGTCCTTCAGGGTCATCGTCCAGAGCCAGCCCTCGGCGGTCGGCGCCGAATTCACCAGAGCCGGGTCGGATGAGAGCGTGGTGTTGGCGCTGAGGATGGTGCCGTCCGCCGGCATGTAGACGTCGGACGCCGCCTTGACGGACTCGACCACCACGGCGACGTCGCCCTTGGCGAGGTCCGCGCCCTTCTCCGGAAGCTGGACGAAAACCAGATCGCCGAGCTGGTCCTGCGCGTAATCGGTGATGCCGACGGTGGCGACATCACCCTCGACGCGGATCCATTCATGGTCGGGCGTGAAATAGGTCTTGGACAAGGCAATCACCCTTTGTGGTAGCGCTGGGGGATGAAGGGCAGGGGGTGGACGGTGACGGGGACGTTGGTGCCCCGCACATCGGCGAACAGCCGGGTTCCGGCCTGTGCGAGCGCGACGGGCACATAGCCCATGGCGACCGGATGGCCGGCCGAGGGGCCGAAGCCGCCGGAGGTGACGGTGCCGGCCGGCACGCCCTCCGCATCGAACAGCGCCGCGCCGCCACGCACCGGCTGGCGGCCTTCCGGCTTCAGGCCAACCCGGCGGCGGGTCGCGCCGGCCGCGATGATGGCGCGCAGCGCATCGGCGCCGATGAAGCGGCCGCCGGCGCGGATCTCCTTCGGGATCGCCCAGATCAGCCCGGCGCTCAGCGGATCGGTCTCCGGCGTGATGTCCTGCCCATGCAGGCAAAGCCCGGCCTCCAGCCGCAGGCTGTCGCGCGCGGCGAGCCCGACCCACATCACCCGCGGATCGGCCAGCAGCGTCGTCACCAGCGCTCGGGCGTCGGCTTCCTGCACTGCGATCTCGAAGCCGTCCTCGCCGGTATAGCCGGAGCGGCTGACGAACCAGCCGGGGCGCGGCTCGACGCCCTGCATGAAGGTAAGCCCGGCGGTGGCGATGCCGGCATCCTCCAGCACGCGCGCCGCCTCCGGCCCTTGCAGCGCAAGGAAGACGCGGTCGAGCGGCGTGACCCGGCAGTCGAAATCCGCCGCCAGCTTGCGCAGATGCGCCTCGTCGGCGCTCGCATTGCCGGCATTGGCGACCACCATGAAGCGGTCCGCGCCGCGCTCGAGCTGGACCAGCCGCGTCACGATGAGATCGTCGAGGATGCCGGCATTCTCGTTGAGGAAGAAGCTGAGCTTGGATTGCGGCGCCACCATCGCACCGGCATCGAGCGGGCAGGCGCGGCTCAGCAGCGCCGCGGCGCCCGGTCCGCTCAGCTCGAACAGCTTCATGTGCGAAATGTCGAACAGCCCGGCCTGCTGGCGGGTATGAAGATGCTCCTTCATCACGCCGGGCGCATAGGTCAGCGGCATGTTCCAGCCGGCGAAGCCGCCGAAGCGAGCGCCGGCGCTCGCATGGAGATCGTGAAGCGGGAGGGTCTTGTCCTGCGAGGTGCCTGCGGTCCCGTCAGCCATGTCTTCTCCAGAGTCGCACGCCCCCCGCCGCGTCATGCGGCCGGTTCGTGCCCCTCTGTCTGAAGCCTGAGAGACTCGCGCCCGGAACGATTCGGACGCTTACACCTTCGGCGCGGGGTGTTGGCCCCGACTTTCCAGAGTGTCTATCCCGTTCACGGTTCTTTTGCCTGAGAGATTTCGGGCGATTCCCCTTCGGCGGCAGCGGCGCTGCTCTCTCCCGCAAACGGACAGGGCAAAAGCCCCAAGACGGGGAATCACTAGCCGACGTGAGGCGCTTTGTCACCCTGAGACCACGCCTGCACTGGACCGGCGCACCGCTTTCCGCTCATCTGTCGCCGCGGCGGCAAAGGGCGGCGAGAGGGAACGGACATGGACAAGGCAACGCTCGGACGCATCATCGATCAGGGCCGCGGGACAGTGCCGGCCGACCTCGTGGTGAAGGGCGTGCGCCTGCTCGACGTCATCACTGGTGCCATCACGCAGACCGACATCGCCATATGCGGCGACCGCATCGTCGGCACCTATGAAGCCTATGAGGGCACGCGCGAGATCGATGGAAGCGGCCTGTTCGCGGTGCCGGGCTTCATCGACACCCACCTGCATGTCGAATCCTCGCTGGTCACCCCGCTGGAGTTCGACCGTTGCGTGCTGCCGCACGGCGTGACCACGGCGATCTGCGATCCGCACGAGATCGCCAATGTGCTGGGCGCGCCCGGCATCCGCTATTTCCAGGCCTGCGCCGAAGCGACCATCATGGATTTGCGGGTGCAGCTTTCCTCGTGCGTGCCCGCGACCGCGTTCGAGACTTCCGGCGCCGAACTGACCGCTGCAGATCTGGTGGCGCTGCGCGGTCATCGCAGCGGCATCGGCCTCGCCGAGTTCATGAATTTCCCCGGCGTGCTGTTCAAGGACGAGGGTGCCCTCGACAAGCTCGTCGCCTTCAGCGAGGGCCACATCGACGGCCACGCTCCGTTGCTGTCGGGACGCGACCTCAATGGCTACATCGCCTCGGGCATCCGCACCGAGCATGAGGCGACGACGCTTGGGGAAGCCCGCGAGAAATTGAAGAAGGGCATGACCGTGCTGATCCGCGAGGGCTCGGTCTCGAAAGACCTGCACGCGCTGATCCCGCTGATCGATGCCGACACCTCCGCCTTCCTCGCCTTCTGCACCGACGACCGCAACCCGCTCGACATCGCCGAGGAAGGCCATCTCGACTACATGATCCGGGAAGCCATCGCCCATGGCGCGCCGCTGCACCACGTCTATCGCGTCGCCAGCTGGTCGGCGGCGAACGCCTTCGGGCTGAGAGATCGGGGCCTGATCGCGCCGGGCAAGCGCGCCGACATCGTGCTGCTGGACGATCTGGAGCGCTGCTCGGTGCGTGCGGTGATCTCCGCCGGGCGGCTGGTAAGCGAGGAATTATTCGCGACGCGCCCACACATTGCCGCGGTCGGCCTCGATTCCATGAAGGCGCAGCGCGTCGACGCCGATGCCTTCCGCGCCTCGGCCAACCGCGCCGCGACCCCGGTGATCGGCGTGGTGCCCGGCCGCATCATCACCGAGCATCTGACCATGGATTTGGCCGTCGTCGGCGGCGCCAAGCAGGTGGATCTGGAGCAGGACGCGGTGAAGGTCTGTGTCGTCGCCCGCCACGGCAAGAACCACAATATCGGCCGCGGCTTCGTCCATGGCTTCGGCATGAAGCGCGGCGCCATCGCCTCCTCGATCGGCCATGACAGCCACAATATCTGCGTGGTGGGTGTGAGCGATGAAGATATGGCGGTGGCGGTGAACCGGCTGATCGAGCTGCGCGGCGGGTTTGTGGTGGCGCAGGGGGGCGAGGTGCGCGCCGAGCTGGCGCTCCCGGTCGCTGGCCTGATGGCCGACACCTCGTTCGAGGAGGTGCATGACGCGCTGATCCCGCTGCGCGCCGCGGCGAAGGCGCTGGGCGTGGTGCTGGCGGAGCCGTTCCTGCAGGTCGCCTTCCTGCCGCTGCCGGTGATCCCGCATCTGAAGATCACCGATTTCGGCATGTTCGACGTGGATCGGTTCGAATTGATCGTGGAGTGAGGGTGCTCGGTGTGAGCATCCTTCGAGGCCCGGCTTTGCCGGGCACCTCAGGATGACGTGGTTATAAAAGCAACGTCATCCTGAGGTGCGAGCGCAGCGAGCCTCGAAGGATGCTGAAGCCAAGCCACGCATCTGCTAGAGCACCCACGCCCGCCACGTTCCAAAGCCCCATGCAGCCCATCCGCTCCGCCTTCTTCAACGTCTTCCTGCTGTTCTGGACGCTCTTCCTCGCCGCCACCATGCCGTGGCTCGCCTGGAAGAAGGACCCCGTCGTGACCCGCCGCATCTCGCGGCTGTGGGCGAGCGGCATCGTCCGGGGCATGCGCGTGCTCGGCGGGCTGTCCTATCGCGAGATCGGCCGCGAGCACCGGCCGGCGACGCCGGCGCTCTACGTCTCCAACCACCAGTCGGCGTGGGAGACCATCGTCTTCGCCGTGCTGGTGCCGGAGGTCGCCATCGTGCTGAAGGAGGAGCTTTACCGCATCCCGATCTTCGGCTGGTTCCTGGAGCGCTCGCCGATGATCGCCATCGACCGCGCCGGCGGCTCCTCCTCGCTCAAGAAGATGTTCCGCGAGGCGCGCGAGGCCACCAGGCAGGGGCGCAGCCTGCTGATCTTCCCGGAAGGCACCCGCCGCGCCCCGACCGAGCGGGCGGATTTCCACCGCGGCGTGCTGCTGCTCTACAAGGCGCTGGGCGTGCCGGTGGTGCCGGTGGCGCACAATGCCGGGCTCTACTGGAAGGCCCGCAGTTTCTCCATAAAGAGCGGCGAAATCACTGTGTCCTATCTGCCGGCGATCCCCCCCGGCCTGCCCGACGAGGAATTCATGACCAGGGTGCGCGAGGTTATCTATGCCGAGCGCGACCGGCTGGTCGGCATCACGGAGCAATCGGCGTGAGTGACGGCGTTGTGATCATCGGTGGCGGGCAGGGCGGCTTCCAGCTTGCCGCCTCGCTGCGTGAAGCCGGCTATGCGGAAAAGATCACGCTGGTCGGCGAGGAGCCAGGCCTGCCCTATCAGCGCCCGCCGCTGTCCAAAGCCTATCTCAAGGGCGAGGCCGATGCCGAGCATCTGGAGTTGCGGCCCGCCGCCTTCTATGCCGACCATCAGGTCGACCTCGTCACCGCGCGGGTGGATGCCATCGACCGCGCCGCGCGGCGCGTGACGCTGTCGGACGGTTTGAGCCTGCCCTACGACCACCTGGTGCTCGCTACCGGTGCGCGCAATCGCCCGCTTCCGGTTCCCGGGGCCGATCTCGACGGTGTGCTCTATCTGCGCACCCTCGCCGACGCCGACGATCTCAAGGCCCGGCTTGCCAAGGCCCGCAACGTCGTGGTCGTCGGCGCCGGGTTTATCGGCCTCGAATTCGCTGCCGTTGCCCGCGCATTGGGCCATGAGGTGACGGTGCTGGAGGCGACGCAGCATCCGATGGGCCGTGCCATCTCGCCGACCATGTCGGCCTTTTTTGCCGAGGCCCATCGGGCCATGGGCACGCGCCTCGTACTCGCCGCCGGCGTGGTCTGGATCCATGGCAATGACGGGAAGGTCGCGCAGGTCGAAACCACGGACGGCGCGCTCCAGCCGCCGGGCGGGGTGCTGCATCCGGCCGACCTCGTGCTGGTCGGCATCGGCGTGGTGCCGAACACCGAGCTTGCCGCGGCCGCGGGCCTCGAAGTGGCGAACGGCATCGTCGTCGACGCCGAATTGCGCACCAGCGATCCCAATATCTCCGCGCTCGGCGACGCGGTGTCTTATCCGAGCCTGCATGCCGGGGCGATGGTGCGGCTGGAATCGGTGCAGAACACCGTCGACCACGCCCGCACCATAGCGGCGCGGCTCGCCGGGCGGCCGACGGCCTATGCTGCGGTGCCATGGTTCTGGAGCGACCAGTCGGACCTGAAGCTGCAGATGGTCGGTTTGGCGCGCCCGACGGATGAGGCCGTGCTGCGCGGCGACCCTGCGAGCCGCCGCTTTTCAGTGTTCCGCTTCCGCGACGGCCGCCTGACGGCGATCGAAAGCGTGAACCGGCCGGCGGACCACATGCTGGGGCGGCGCTTGCTGGTCGATCCGGCCAAGCCGTCCTCGCTGACGCCGGAACAGGCGGCGGACGAGGGGTTCGAGCTGAAGGCGCTGCTCGCGCGCTAACCATTAGCCGTCATCCCGGCCGGAGCCCGCAGGGCGTAGAGCCGGGATCGCGTGAAGTCCCGCACTTCACCTTGCTACGATCCCGGATCGGCCATGCGGCCGTCCGGGATGACAGCCCGGTGTGATGACGCCCGGCGGGAAACCCGCCATAGTGGCAAAACCGCTAGCTCCCGGTTCCGCCGATGGCCTTCTCGCTGCGCCAGCTCCAGTATTTCGTCGCGGTGGCGGAGAACGGTTCCGTCTCCTCGGCTGCGCACACGCTGTCCATCTCGCAATCGACCGTCACCGAGGCGCTGCGCGAGCTGGAGCTCGATCTCGGCTTCCGCCTGCTCGACCGCCACGCCCGCGGCGCCGACCTCACGCTGAAGGGCCATCATTTCCTGCGCCATGCCCGCAAGATCATGGCGGATGTCGCCGATGCCCGTCGCGCGCTGTCCGGCGGCGAGACCATGGCGTTGTCGGGTCGGCTGTCGGTTGGGGTGACGCCGCTGGTCGCCGGCTATGTCTATTCCGACCTCTCCGCTCGTTTCCGCCGTGCTTTCCCCGATGTCGCGGTGGAGGCGGTGGAAGACGCAGCGGATTATCTCGAGCACCTTCTCGTCGGCGGCGAGCTCGATGTCGCGGTGATGGTGCTGCCGCCGGGGCGGCGCTCCTCCGCCTTGCAGACCGAGACAGTGGAAGTCTCGCCCTATCGCGCCTGGCTGCCACTCGGCCATCCGCTCAGTGCCGAGGACCGCGTCAGCATGCGCGATCTCGCCGGCGAGCCGCAGGTGCTGCTCACCGTCGACGAGATTGCCGAAACCTCGGAAATGGTGTGGCGCCGGCTCGGCATCCGCCCGCCGGTGGCGTTCCGCACCCGCTCGGTGGAGGCGGTACGCAGCCTGGTGGCGACCGGCGCCGGCGTCGCCGTGCTGCCGGACCTCACCTATCGGCCCTGGTCGCTGGAGGGCGACAAGATCGAGGCGCGTCCGCTCATCGAGGATCTCCCCGCCATCGAGGTGGCGACCGCCTGGCGCCGCGGCTCGCCGCTCTCCGCGGCGGCGTCCGGCTTCGTGTCGATCGCCGCGACGCGGCACGGTGGGCGGATGCGCTAGGTCAGCCCGCGCTTTCAGTGTCGGGCACCGGCTGCGGCCAGCGGGCAAGCGCGTCCAGGCCGGCTTGCGTCAGGGCATAGACGCCGCGCTCGGTGCGGGCGAACCAGCCATAGACATTGTCGTGCAGGATCGCCGCCGCCTTCGGCGCGGCGGGGCGTAGATCGCGCGGCCGCTTCGGGCCCTCGATCATGGCGGCGGCGCAGGCCAGTGCCTGCTGCCGATACGCCGTCATGATCGGCGCTCCCCTGCCACCGCCCACCGCCGGGTCGCCCTGCCGGCGCTTATGCTCCTCCACCAGCCGCGAGCGACGGCGCGGATCCTTGCGCGGCATCGGCGCCACCGGGCTGACGATGATCGACACCTCGCCCGCCTGCGAGACGCCGAGCATGCCGAAGCCGAGCCGGCGGCACAGATTGCGGAAGCGCGCATCGGCTTCGCGACCCTTGCCCCGCGCCGAGATGCGCGCCGCCAGCCAGACCTCGTCGCAGGCGCTGGCGCGGTCGACGGCTTGCAGCACCAGTTCGAGATTGAAGCTGAGCTTCAACTCGCCGATGACCACGACCGGCGCCTCGTCCGCCGAAATGGCAAGGAGATCGCAGCCGCCGACCTCGCCTTTCACGGTGAAGCCGAGGCCTTCGAGGAATGCCTTGACCGGCAGATAGAGCGTCGTCTCCAGGGTTGGTCTCCGTCGTCAGTTCCGCGGCTGGCCGGCGCCGGGATTGGTCGCGATCCAGATGATGTGCCGTGCTCCGCCGCGCTTGCCATTGGCGCGCACCCGCACTTCCTCGACGCCGAACCCCGCCTTGCGCAGGCGCCGGGTGAAATCGGCGTCCGGCCCCGACGACCACACCGCGAGCATGCCGCCGGGCCGCAGCGCCGCCCGCGCCGCGCCGAGGCCCGCCGTGTCGTAGAGCCGGTCATTGGTGGCGCGCGTCAGCCCGTCCGGGCCGTTGTCGACGTCGAGCAGGATGGCGTCATAGGCGGTGCGCGCGGCACGGATCAGGCCGCCGACATCCTCCTCGCGGATGGTCACGCGCGGATCGCTCAGGCTGTCGCCGAAAATCTCCGCCATCGGCCCGCGCGCCCAGGTCACGACGGCCGGCACCAGTTCTGCGACGACGATGCCGGCGTCCGATCCGAGTTCGGCCAGCGCGGCGCGCAGCGTGAAGCCCATGCCCAGCCCGCCGATCAACATTTGCGGACGCGCGCGCCCGACGAGCCGCGCGCAGACCGTGGTGGCCAGCGCCTGCTCGGAGCCGCTGAGACGGCTGTTCATCAGCTCGGTGGAGCCGGTCATGATCGAGAATTCGGCGCCGCGCCGCATCAAGCGCAGTTCGCCGGGTCCGTCGGGCACTTTTGCGGTATCGAGCTGCAACCAGGGAATCACGAGGGGCACTCTCAGCGAACGCGTATTTTGCACGTCGCCCGGCTGGCGCCAAAGCGAGGTCCGTATGCCCATCTGTTGCTCATCGGTTTTTCCGATGGCGCCCTTCTCATCTTTGGTGTGGCGCGTGACGGAACGTAGGGTCAGACTTCACCGCAAAGGGCCGATCAGGCCCGCAGAACAGAGGGAACCGTCATGCGCACCGCCCACTGCCTCCCGCATTTGTTGGCGCTCGTCGCCTCTGCCTCGCTCAGCCTGCAACCCGCCTTCGCCGCCGAGAAGACATCCATCGGCAAAGGCGAGGGTTCGGTCGATATCGTCGCGTGGCCCGGCTATATCGAGCGCGGCGATACCGACAAGGGCTATGACTGGGTCACCGATTTCGAGAAGAAGACCGGCTGCAAGGTCAATGTGAAGACCGCCGGCACCTCGGACGAGATGGTGGCGCTGATGAATGAAGGCGGCTTCGACCTCGTCACCGCCTCAGGCGATGCCTCGCTGCGCCTGATCGCCGGCAAGAAGGTCGCCCCGGTCAATACCAAGCTGATCAAGAGCTGGGGCAACGTCGACCCGCGCTTGCAGAATGCGCCCTGGCACATGGTCAATGGCGTGCATTACGGCGTGCCCTATCAGTGGGGCTCCAACGTGCTGATGTACAACACCGAGGTGTTCAAGGAGGCGCCGAAGAGCTGGAACGTGGTGTTCGAGGCGATGGACCTGCCGGACGGCAAGCCCAACAAGGGCCGCGTGCAGGCCTTTGACGGCCCGATCTACATTGCCGATGCCGCGCTGTACCTGATGAAGCACAAGCCCGAGCTCGGCATCAAGGATCCCTATGAGCTGAACGAGGATCAGTACAAGGCAGCGCTCGAGCTGTTGCGCGCGCAGCGCAAGATCGTGCAGCGCTATTGGCACGATGCCATGGTGCAGGTCGACGACTTCACCAATGAAGGCGTGGTCGCCTCTTCCTCCTGGCCGTTCCAGGTGAATTTGCTCATCAGCCAGAAGAAGCCGATCGCCTCGACGCTTCCCGAGGAAGGCGCCACCGGCTGGGCCGACACCACCATGATGCATGTCGACGCCAAGCACCCGAACTGCGCCTATATGTGGATGGAGCATTCCATCGACCCGAAGGTGCAGGGCGATCTCGCTTCCTGGTTCGGTTCGGTGCCGTCGGTCCCCGCCGCCTGCAAGGGCAATGCGCTGCTGACCGATGATGGCTGCAAGACCAACGGCGCCGAGAATTTCGAGAAGATCCACTTCTGGCGCACCCCGGTCGCCAAGTGCCCGACCCAGTCCGCCGGCTGCGTGCCCTATTATCGCTGGGTGTCGGACTACATCGCCGTGCTCGGCGGAAGGTAGCCGTTCCACAGACGTACCCTCATGCCCGGGCTTGACCCGGGCATCCAGTCCTGGACAGCGCGACGCCTGGCCTTCTGGATCCCCGGGTCAAGCCCGGGGATGAGGGCGATCCCTATTCGAGGTCGATACTGACGATGCACGCCACCCTCGACACCGCCCTCACGATTCCGGCCGTCCGCTTCGCGGGCGTGGTCCGGCACTTCGGGTCGGTGAAGGCGGTGGACGGCGTCGACCTTGCCATCGCGCCGGGCGAGTTCTTTGCCATGCTCGGGCCCTCCGGCTCCGGCAAGACCACCTGCCTGCGCCTCATCGCCGGCTTCGAGCAACCGGACGCCGGCCATATCGAGATCTTCGGCGAGGCGGTCGAAGGCCTGCCGCCCTATCGGCGCGCGGTCAACACCGTGTTCCAGGACTATGCGCTGTTCCCGCATCTGAGCGTCGGCGACAATGTCGCCTATGGCTTGCGGGTGCGCGGCGTGGCGCGTGCCGAGCGCGACCGGCTGGCGCGCGAGGCACTGGCCATGGTCAAGCTCGCCGGCATGGAGGCGCGGCGCCCGGCGCAGCTCTCCGGCGGCCAGCGCCAGCGCGTCGCGCTGGCCCGCGCCCTCGTGGTACGACCGAAGGTGCTCCTCCTCGACGAGCCGCTTGGCGCGCTCGACCTCAAGCTGCGCGAGGAGATGCAGGTCGAACTGAAGAGCCTGCAGCGCGCGCTGGGCCTCACCTTCGTGTTCGTGACGCACGACCAGGGTGAAGCGCTGTCCATGGCTGACCGCGTCGCCGTCTTCAATGAGGGCCGCATCGTCCAGGTCGGCCCGCCGGAGGAAGTTTATGAGCGGCCCGCGACGCGCTTCGTCGCCGGCTTCGTCGGCTCGGCGAATGTGCTGAGCGCGGCCGAGGCCGAGGCGCTGGGGGGGCCGGCGCGGCCATCGAGCCTCCGGCCGGAGAAGATCGCGCTGGTCACCAGTGCGCCACCGGAGGGAGCGCGCACCGTTGAGGCGACGGTGATCGACGTCTCATATCAGGGCCCGGTCCGCCGCATCACCGCCCGGACGCCCACCGGCCTCGTGCTTACCGCTGCCGTCCCCGCGGGCTCGGCCGGTGAGGTCGAGCGCGGCGGCAAGGTGACGCTCGCCGTGCGCCCGGACGCGCTCCAGCCGATGGAGGGCGAGGCATGAGCGTCGCCACCTTCGACCTTCCGAACCCACCCGAAGGCACTCTGCGCCGCCTCTCGGATTTCCTCGTCCGCCGCCACAACCTGCTCGTCCTGCTGTTGCTGGTGCCGCCGCTGCTATGGCTCGGCGTGGTCTATCTCGGCAGCCTGTTCGTCTTCCTGGCGCAGTCGATCTTCTCGATCGACGAGTTCTCCGGCACCATCGTCCGCGAGCCCACGCTCTCCACGCTCATCGAGCTGTTCAGCCCGGCGAATTTCGACATCGTCACGCGCACCGTCGGCATCGCCGCGGTGGTGACGCTGCTCTCCGCGCTGATCGCCTTTCCCATCGCCTATTACGCCGCGCGCTATGCCGGCCCGCGCGCCAAGGCCGGCTTCTATCTCGCGGTGATGATGCCGCTGTGGTCGAGCTATCTGGTCAAGGTCTATGGCTGGAAGCTGCTGCTCGCCAAGGAAGGCGCCATCGGCTGGATCGCCGGGCGCCTCGGGCTCGGCGGCGCACTGGAGGCGTGGCTGGCGCTCCCCGTGGTCGGCGGGCCGTCGCTCTCGGTTTCCTATACGGGGATGGTGCTGGTCTTCACCTATCTCTGGCTGCCCTTCATGATCCTGCCGATCCAGGCGGCGCTGGAGCGGGTGCCCGGCAGCCTGATCGAGGCGGCGGGCGATCTCGGTGCCTCGCCGGGCAAGGTGTTCCGCACCGTGATCCTGCCGCTTGCCATGCCTGGCGTGGTGGCCGGCGCCATCTTCACCTTCTCGCTGACGCTGGGCGACTACATCGTGCCGCAGATCATCGGCACCTCGGCCCTCGTGCTCGGCCAGGCTGTCTACACGCTGCAGGGCACGGCCGGGAACATCCCGCTGGCGGCGGCCTTCTCGCTGGTGCCGATCCTGGTCATGGCGCTGTTCCTCACCCTCGCCAAGAAGACGGGGGCGTTCGATGCGCTGTGAGGTTGGGCGTGGATATGCGCGCCAAACCCCCTCTCCCCGCGGGGGAGAGGGTTGGGGTGAGGGGGCGCACGGCCAATTGGTCAGCGCTGACGCCCCTCACCCGGCCGCTGCGCGGCCGACCTCTCCCCGTCGGGGAGAGATTGAGAAAGGGAGCGGCCCATGACCCGCGCCCCGCTCTCCCTCAAGGCCGCGGCCCTCGCCGGGCTGGCCTTCCTGCACATCCCGCTGCTGTTCATCATCCTCTATGCCTTCACCACCGAGGAGCGCAGCTACGCCTTCCCGCCGCCGGGCTTCACGCTGAAATGGTTCGGTGTGGTGTGGGAGCGTGACGACATCTGGGCCGCGGTCGGCCTCTCGCTCAAGGTGGCGACGCTCGCCACCCTGATCGCGCTGATCCTCGGCACGCTGGCCGCCGGCGCGCTGGCAAGGGCGCGCTTCTTCGGCCGCGAGCCGATCTCGCTGTTGTTCGTGCTCCCGATCGCGCTGCCCGGCATCGTCACCGGCATCGCGCTGCGCCAGGCCTTCGGGCTGATGGACATCCCTTTCTCGTTCTGGACCATCGTGCTCGGCCACGCCACCTTCTGCATCGTCGTCGTCTACAACAATGCGGTGGCGCGGCTGCGCCGGCTGTCGCCGTCGATGATCGAAGCCTCGATGGATCTCGGCGCCGATGCCTTCCAGACCTTCCGACTGGTGATCCTGCCCAATGTCGGCACCGCGCTGCTCGCCGGCGGCATGCTGGCCTTCGCGCTCAGCTTCGATGAGGTCATCGTCACCACCTTCACCGCCGGCCAGCAATCGACCTTGCCGATCTGGATGCTGTCCGAACTGGTGCGCCCGCGCCAGCGCCCCGTCACCAATGTCGTCGCCGTGCTCGTCATCGCCGTGACCTTCCTGCCCATCCTCGCTGCGTACTATCTGACGCGCGAGGGCGAGGCGGTGGCCGGCAGCGGAAAATAGGAGGCCCACATGACCGCTCTCGCTGACACCGACATGCTCATCGGCTCGAAATTCGTGGCCGGCACCGAGACCCCGGAGACGGTGCTGAACCCGAAGACCGAGGAGACGCTAATCGAGCTGCCCGAGGCCTCCGCCGACCAGATCGACGCTGCGGTGAACGCCGCCGAGGCCGCCTTCACGAACTGGTCGCGCACCACGCCGATGGAGCGCTCCTACCTCCTGCTCAAGCTCGCTGATCGCATCGAGGCCGAAGCGGAAAGCTTCGCCACGCTGGAGGCGCTGAATTGCGGCAAGCCGCGCCACGCCGTGCTGCGCGATGAGATCCCCGGCGTCGTCGACTGCTTCCGCTTCTTCGCCGGCGCGGTGCGTACCCAGCACGGCATGCTGGCGGGCGAATACCTGCCCGGCCACACCTCGATGATCCGCCGCGACCCGATCGGCGTCGTCGCCTCGATCGCGCCGTGGAACTACCCGCTGATGATGGCGACATGGAAGCTCGCCCCGGCGCTGGCCGGCGGCAACACCGTGGTCATCAAGCCGTCCGAGCAGACCCCGCTCACCATGCTGAAGCTGGCCAAGCTCATCGCCGACATCTTCCCCGAAGGGGTGGTGAATGTGGTGGTCGGGCGCGGCGAGAGCGTCGGCAACACCCTGATCAACCATCCCAAGGTGGCGATGATCTCGCTCACCGGCGATATCGCCACCGGCAAGAAGGTGCTCGCCGCCGCCACCAAGACGGTGAAGCGCACCCATCTCGAGCTTGGCGGCAAGGCCCCGGTGATCGTGTTCGACGATGCCGACCTCGCTGAGGTGGTCGAGGGGGTGAAGGTGTTCGGCTATTACAATGCCGGCCAGGATTGCACCGCCGCCTGCCGCATCTATGCGCAGGACCACGTCTACGAGAAATTGGTGGCGGACCTGTCCTCCGCGGTGTCGTCGCTCAAGTTCAACCTCGCCAATGACGAGGAGAACGACATCGGCCCCCTCATCTCGGCGCGCCAGCGCGCCCGCGTCGCCTCCTTCGTCGAGCGAGCCAGCGAGCTCAACCACATCGAGGTGGCGACCGGGGGCAAGCTGGCTTCAGGCCGCGGCTTCTTCTATGAGCCGACCGTGGTGGCCGGCGCGCTGCAATCCGACGAGATCGTGCGCCGCGAAGTGTTCGGCCCGGTGGTCTCGGTGACGCGCTTCTCCGATGTCGAGGACGCCGTCACCTGGGCCAATGACAGCGACTATGGGCTGGCCTCGTCGGTGTGGACCCGGGACGTGTCGAAGGGCCTCGCCGCTGCCTCGCGGCTGCAATATGGCTGCACCTGGGTGAACTGCCATTTCATGCTGGTCAGCGAGATGCCGCATGGCGGCCTGAAGCAGTCCGGCTACGGCAAGGACCTCAGCTCCTATGCGCTGGAGGACTACACCGTGGTGCGCCATGTGATGGTGAAGAACGGGTAGGGGCCTCTGTCGCCTAGCACCACCTCATCCTGAGGTGCTCGGGCGTAGCCCGAGCCTCGAAGGATGCTGAAGCCGAGCGTCCTCTTCCTTCTTCCCTCCCCACCATCGTCATCCCGGACGGCCGTAGGCCGATCCGGGATCGTTAGGCAAGGTGTCGCGCGGGACTTCGCGCGATCCCGGCTCTTCGCTACGCCGCGGCCGGGATGACGACTTGTGGAAGGCTAGAGCATTTCCCGATCAGATGGAATCATCTGATCGAAGAGGAATTGCTCCAGTCTATTGAATCTAGAGCACTTTCTTGTCGTTCGGATGTTTCCATCCGAACGGAAAGGGCTCTAGTCGAAGCCCCCTCAGAACGCCCCCAGCAGGGGGCGCCCCGCGCAGGCCACTTGCCGCAGCGCGGCGTCCACCGCCGGCGCATCCTCGATGCCGACGAGGCGCAGCACCTCGCCCGATTCCCGGCCGTGACCGGACAGGATCAGCGTGCCCGTGGTGTCGGGATGCAGATGCTTCTCGATCCGCCCGATGCTGGCGAGCGGCAGGCTGTCCACGGCGCGGCGTCCCTCGCGGTCGACCAGCACGAGGATGCGCTGCGTGGTGAGGCCATAGAGCGTCGCCTTGGAGCGCGCCGCGCGCACCCGTTCGGCGATGATGAGCCCGATGCCGACCAGGCCGGCGAGCCCGGCCGCGATGCCGACGCCGAGCCGCAGCGCGGCATTCTCGATCGGCAGCGAGCCCTGATAGGCCAGCACGCCATAGGCCACGGCCTGCGCCACCAGCATCAGGCCGGCGACCAGCAGCCAGGCGAGCTCCGACTTGAAGACGCGCGAGGCGCTGGGCCGTCCGGCCCAGAGCAGGCGCTCGTCGCGGGCGAGCTCCGGCTGCAGCCGCTCGGCGGCGCTGCTGTCGCGCAGATGCAGCGCGGTGCCGGCCGCGCCGGCATAGGCGCGATCGGTCAGATGCTGGCTGAGCCAGAGATCGGCGCCAGTGCCGGGCGTGGCGAGCCGCGCCGGCGTCGTCGCGGTGAGCAGCGGCAGGCCGAGCCGCGCGCTGGCCAGCCGGCTGAACTGGTTGAGCGTGTCGTTCAGCCGTTCGGTGCTGGCGACGATGTGCGCCATCGCCTGCTCGCTGCGGCTCTCCAGCCGTTCCGCCATCTCGGCGCTGGACTTCTCCAGCGCCTCGGCCATTTCGGCCCGTACCTTGTCGAGCGATTGCGTGTAGCCGTCCGAGGTGGCGGCAAGCTCGCGCGCCAGCCGGCCGCCGGCTTCGTCCACCATGCCGACCAGGGATTCGATCTGCTTGCCGAGGCCTTCGGCGGCCGAGGCGTTGATCTGCGTGAAGGCGCGGCCGGCTTCGTCGAATTGGCCGGCAAGCCGGGCGACCTGGGTCTCCAGCCGTGCCGCGGTCTCGTCGGCATTGGCATCGGCACGGGCACCGGCGGCATCGACCAGCGACACCACGGCATCGACATGGCGCCCCAGCGTCTCGCCGAGCCGGCTCTCGGTCTCGCCGATGCGGGCGGCGCTGACCACCTGCTGGTCTGCCAGCGTCTGGGCGAATTGCCGGTGGCTCTCGTCGAGCTGGCGCATCACCTCGGCGCTGCGCTTGGCGAGATCGCCGGCGAGTGCCTCGCCGGCGCTGCGGAACCCGGCGAAGCTCTGTGCGACGTCGCCGCCGGTGCGCTCCAGCAATTGCAGCGTGTCGGTGGTGGCGTGACGCAGCGCTTCCGCGGTGCGGGTGCCGGTGCGCTCGACGAGGCCCGCGCTCTCGGTGGCGGCGGTGGCGATGGCCTGCCCGGCGCGCGCCGCGCCGCCTTCGATGGCGGAGATCAGCCGGCTGCTCTCGCCGGTGAGGCTCGCCTGCACCGAACGCTCGGCCTCCTCGATCCGCGCGGTGACGCGCCCGCCGGTCTCGGCGACGCGGCGGTCGAGCTCGAGCCCGCGCGCCACCACGGCATCGAACACCCGTCCGCCATTCTCGGACAGCCGGTCATTCATGCTGTCGGCGTGGGTGCGGATCACGTCGGTGACGTCGCGCACCGTCTGCGCCAGCGACTCGGAGAGTTCGCCGCCGCGGCGGGCGAGCGATTCCGAGAGCATCAGGCTGGCGATCTTGATCTCGGCGAAGCCGGAGGCAGCGTTGCTGCCGGAGGCGTCGATCGCCTGCGTCACCCGCACCGCGGTGTCGTCGAGCCGACGATCGGCCTCGCTGCTGCGCGCCAGCACGGCGTCGAGGAAGGCGTTGCCGCGCGACTCCAGCGCAGCCGCGGCCTGTTCGCCGCGGGTGAGCAGGGTCTCGGAGAGCGCTTCGCCGGAAGCGTGGAAGCGGGCAAAGCCTTCCGCCGCCTCGGCACTCGACTTCTCGATGAGTTCGGCGATGCGGAGGGCATTGTCGTCGAGCTTGGCGTCGAGCTTGGCGCTACGCACCTCGGAAGCGTCCAGCAGCCGGGTGCCGTGCGCCTCGATGGTGGCGGCGACATCCTCGCCGCGCTTGCCGAGCATCTCGGCGAGCGCTTCGCCATTGGCGAGGAAGCGGGCGAAACCGTCGACCGCGCCGGTGCTGGCCTGATCTAACGCCTCCGACAGCCGCTTCGCCGTGTCCTCCAGCTTGGCGTCGATCTTGGCGCCGCGGGTCTCGACCGCTTCCAGCAGCTTGGCGCCATGCGCAGTGATGGCCGCAGCAGCCTCCTGGCCGCGCTTGCCGAGCGTATCGGACAGCACCTCGCCATTGGCGAGGAACCGGGAGAACCCCTCGATCGCCCCGGCGCTGGCGTGCTCCAGCGTCTCGGCGATGCGGCGGGCGGTGTCTTCGAGCTTGGTGTCGATCTTGGCGCTGCGGGTGTCCGCGGCGTCGAGGATCTTCACGCCGTGTGCCTCGAGGCTCGCCGCGGCTTCCTGGCCGCGCTTGCCGAGCGCTTCGGAGAGCGCCTCGCCCGAGGCGAGGAAGCGGGCGAAGCCGTCGATCGCTCCGGTGCTGGCGTGCTCAAGCGTCTCGGCGATACGGCGGGCGGTGTCGTCGAGCTTGGTGTCGATCTTGGCGCTGCGGGTGTCCGCGGCGTCCAGGATCTTGGCGCCATGCGCCTCGAGGTTCGCCGCCGCTTCCTGGCCGCGCTTGCCGAGCGCTTCGGAGAGCGCCTCGCCGGAGGCGAGGAAGCGGGCGAAGCCGTCGACCGCCGTGGTGCTGGCCTGATCCAGCGTCTCGGCGATGCGACGGGCGGTGTCGTCGAGCTTGGTGTCGAACCGGGCACCGCGGGCATCGGCTGCGTCCAGCAGCTTGTTGCCCTGGGCCTCGATGGCGGCGGCGGCCTCATGGGCGCGCTTGCCGAGCGCCTTGGAAAGCGTCTGTCCGGACGCATGGAAGCGGGCAAAGCCCTCCACCGCCTCGGCGCTCGCCTTTTCCAGCGTCTCGGCGAGCCGGCGCGCGGTCTCGTCGAGCCGGCTGTCGATCTTGACGGTGCGCGCCTCGGCGGCGTCCAGCAGCCGTGTGCCCTGCGCATCCAGCGCGCTTGAGGCCAGTTCGCCGCGCTTGCCGATCGCTTCCGATAGTGCCTCGCCGGCACCGAGGAAGCGCGCGAAGCCGCCCATCGCCTCGCCGCTTGATTTCTCCAGCGCATCGGTCAGCCGGCGCGCGGTGTCGTCGAGCTTGGCGCCGATCTTGGCGCTGCGGGCGTCCGCCGCCTCGATCAGCAGGGCGCCGCGCGCTTCGAGCGCGCCGGCCGCCTGCTCGCCGCGCTTGCCGATGGCTTCCGACAGTGTCTCGCCAATGACCTGGAAGCGGGCGAAGCCGCCGACCGCGCTCGCGCCGGCCTTCTCCAGCGCTTCGGAGACCCGGCGGGCGGTATCCACGAACGTCGAGTTGATCAGTGCGCTGCGCGCGTCGACCGCCTCGACCAGCCGGTTGCTCTGTGCCTCGATCTGCGTGACCACGGCCTCGCCGCGGCGCGCCAGCGTGTCGGCGAGCCCCTCGCCGGAGGACTGGAATTTCGCCAGCCCTTCCACCGCGCGGGCGCCGGAAGCGGTGACCGCGGCGGAGATGCGCTCGGCGGTGTCGTCGAGCCGGCGGTCGACTTCCGTGCCGCGCGCCAATACGGCGTCGAAGAAGGCGTTGCCGCGCTCTTCCATGCGCAGGATGGCGGCATCGCCCGACTGCTTCAGCGTCTGGATGAAGCCGGTGCCGGTGGCGCTCATCTGCGTCACCAGTTCCTGGCCGCGCGCGGCGATATCGCCGCTCACGGTGGAACCGGTGGTCTGCAGCACCTGGTGAACTTCGCTGCCGCTGGCGGCGATGCTCTCGATCACCCGCGAGCCGGTGCCGAGCAGCGTCTCGCTGATTTCGGTCGTGGTCGCGGCGAGCTTGACGTGCAGTTCCTCGGAGCGCTTGGCGGCGAGGTCGACCACTTCGCCGGTAGTCCGGCGCATGTGCTCGGCCATCTCCTCGGCGCGCTCGGCCAGCGTCTTGGCACCCTTGGCGGTGATGCGGGCGACGTGGTCCTGGATCTCGTAGGCCTTGACCGTCATCTTGGCGACGAGCCGGTCATTGCCGTCGCCGAGTCGGGCGCCGAGCTCGGCGCCGGTCTTCTCGAAGCGCTCCAGCAGCTTGGCGCTGCGTTCGGTGAGGCTGTCGATCATCACGTCATTGGCGCTGCTGATCGAGAAGGCGATCTGCTGGCCCTGGTCGTTGAAGGTTTCGGCGATGCGCTCGGCGGCGTCGCCCACGCTGCGGCTGATGCGGTCGCTTACCTGGTCGGTTTCGCCCTGCAGCATCTCGTGCGCGCCGGAGATCGCGTTGCGCAGCTGCTCGGCATGGGAGAGCACGTTCTTGCGGTCGGCGCGCATCTCCTCGACGAGCGAGCGCACCCGGGCCTCGTTCTCCTCATAGGCACGCTCCAGCGCGCCGACTTCGGTGCGCACCATCACTT
The DNA here is from genome assembly GCF_012971745.1 of Starkeya sp. ORNL1. Lineage (NCBI taxonomy): Bacteria > Pseudomonadati > Pseudomonadota > Alphaproteobacteria > Hyphomicrobiales > Xanthobacteraceae > Starkeya > Starkeya sp. ORNL1. The sequence goes on along the minus strand of NZ_CP048834.1, from coordinate 2,678,449 downwards.
CGAGCTCGGTGGCGCGGCCGACGGCGCGCTCCAGCGCCACGTCCATCGCCGCCACTTCGGAGCGCATGGCCTGGCTGACCGAGATGATGGATTCGTTTGCCATGGTGGCCGGCTCGGTGAGCCGTGTGGTCACTTCGGCGAGAGCGCGCGATACCCGGCTCATCTCCATGGTGCGGCGCACCAGCGCGGCGACGACGAAGAGGAAGGCCGGCGGCGCCAGCAGCAGCAGCAGGGTGCCGAGCGGGGACGGCCCGCCGCTGCGCAGCGCGTCCATCACCGGGCCGCACTCGTCGCAGAAATTCGCATAGGAGATGAGACCCGCCACCGCGAGCCAGATCAGCGCGGCAATGCCGGCGATCACGAAGGGCAGCATGGAGGGCGAGCGCTTCATCCCGGCGATCAGGTCGGCGGCGCCTTCGAGGCTTTCCGGCGAGCGGTGTTTGGGGGAGCCGCCATGGCTCGCCCGTGAGGGCTGAACCAGCCGCGCGCCATTGCCGCCGCCCTGGCTGACATGCACCGGCGCCATGTGGGCCTGAGGAGCATACTGCGCTTGCGGCGCGTACTGGGCTTGCGGCGCATATTGACCTTGCGGTGCATATTGCCCCGGGTGGGCGCCGCGCCCGCGCCCGTCTTCATCTTCATAGCTGGCGAGATAACGCTGCACCTGGTCCGCATCCTCGTCCAGATCACGTGCAGGCTCTGGCTCTCGGACCGGTTCGCGGTCACGGATCTGTTCGCGCTCACGGATCTGCGGGCGCTGCTGCGCCCGTTCGGCGGCCGGCGGCGGGGTGAGCGCCTCGTCGACGACGCGCAGCCCGTCCATGGCGGCGCGGGTCTCGCGCGCCGTGACCGGACGCCGCGTCTGCCCGGTCTCGCCATCGGCAGCCGGGCGTGCGGTGCGTGGCGTTTCTCGGGCGCCCTCGCGGCTGTTGGCCGCAGACCCGAGATTAAGCGCCTCCTCGACTGCGAGGAGGGTGGCATCCTTGGAGATTCGTGACTTCTGCGACATGCCCCGCATTACCCCGCATAGACGCACCAGCCTTCTGACCAAGGCCTTATACTACGCGCGCGTCATCAACCCTAGACCGTCCTTGATACGGAACGGCACGCAGCCAGCGATCGCTGGAATTCCGGCGAATATCACGGAATCGGCAACGTCTTTGTGGCAATGTATAATGACTCGCTCCCAGCGCGTTCGTGAAGGCCGGGAGGCGAAACATGGAGAGAATTTAAGTTGGAATCCGTTGCGTCATCTGCTGTCTCGCAGGTGACGCTGCGTTGCGTCATGAGACGAGGGGGTCGTATGCGACGCGTGATCGGACTTCTGCTGCTGGCGGTGCTCATCATCGCCGGTGTCGGATTTGTCCAACAGAAGCCGTGGTTCAGGGATATCGTCGTTCGCGCAGCCACTTACATGAAGGGTGGCGAAGCGAGCGCGGCACCGGAACCCCGCGTCGCCGCCGCTACCCCGATGCTGCCGGTCGAAGTCGCCAAGGCGCGGCAGGTGCAGACGACCACCGACATCCGCTCCATCGGCTCGCTGCAATCGGACGAAAGCGTGCAGGTCGCCTCCGAGGTGGCCGGCCGCATCGCCGAAATCCGCTTCAAGGAAGGCGAGCACGTCAAGGCCGGCGACCTGCTGGTGCAGCTCGACGACGCCTTGGTGCGCGCCTCGCAGGCCGAGATGGAAGCCCGCCTTTCGCTCGCCAATTCCAATTTCGATCGTGCCGACCGGCTCTCCAAGTCGGGCTCCGGCACTGCCCGTTCGCTCGACGAAGCCATGGCGGAGCGCAACACCGCGACCGCGCTGCTCAATCTCCAGCGCGTCCAGATCTCCAAGCACTCCATCACCGCGCCGTTCGACGGCGTGGTCGGGCTGCGCTCGGTCTCGGTCGGCGCCTATATCGGCGTCGGCACGACGCTGGTGAATCTGGAAAAGATCGACACCCTCAAGGTCGACTTCAAGGTCCCCGAAATCCATCTCGGCAGCATCGCTGTCGGCCAGGAAGTGACCATCGAGGTCGACGCCATGCCGGGCAGCAGCTTCACCGGCGCGATCTATGCCATCGACCCGATGGTGGATGTGAACGGCCGCTCGCTCTCGGTCCGCGCCCGCCTGCCGAACAAGGGCCTGGCGCTGCGGCCGGGACTGTTCGTGCGCGTCACCGTGAAGGGCCAGCAGTCGCGCACCGCATTGTTCGTGCCGGAAGCCGCGATCGTGCCGCGCGGCCAGGACCGCGTGGTGTGGCTGATCGAGAACGGCAAGGCGCGGGAAGCCAAGGTGAAGCTCGGCGAGCGCCATTCCGGGGAGGTCGAGATCGCCGAAGGCCTCAATGCCGGCGCCACCGTGGTCACCGCCGGCCATGGCCGGCTGCGCGCCGGTGCCAGCGTGGAAGTGGTGGACACTCCACTGGCCCCGCAGAGCTGAGTAGGCCACATCATGGGCATATCCGAGCTTTGCATCCGCCGCCCGGTCTTCGCCACCGTGCTGAGCCTCCTGATGGTGCTGGTCGGCATCGTCTCTTATTCGCGCCTCACGGTGCGTGAATACCCGAATATCGACGAGCCGGTGGTCTCGGTCGTCACCACCTATCCCGGCGCCTCTGCGAGCATCGTCGAGAGCCAGGTGACGCAGGTGCTGGAAGGCTCGATCGCCGGCATCGAGGGCATCGACGTCCTGGAATCCACCTCGCGCTCGGAATCCAGCCGCATCACCGTGCGCTTCCGCCTGGAGATCAACCCGGACAACGCGGCGAGCGACGTGCGCGACCGCGTCAGCCGGGTGCGCCAGCGCCTGCCCGACGAGATCGACGAGCCGGTGATCTCCAAGGTCGAGGCCGACGCCCAGCCGGTGGTGTTCGTGGTGTTCCGCTCCGACCGCATGTCGGCGCTGGAGCTCTCCGACTATATCGACCGCTATGTGGTCGACCGCTTCAAGAACCTCACCGGCGTCGCCGACGTGCAGATCTTCGGCGAGCGGCGCTACGCCATGCGAGTGTGGATCGACCGCGAGCGCCTCGCGGCCTATGCCCTCACCGTGCAGGACATCGAGGACGCGCTGAACGCGCAGAATGTCGAGATCCCGTCCGGGCGCATCGAGAGCACCGACCGCGAATTCACCGTGCTCTCGCGCACCGCGCTGTCTACCGTCGAGCAGTTCAACAACATAGTGGTGAAGCGCGCCGAGGGTGCGCAGGTGCATCTGTCGGACGTCGCCCGCGTCGCGCTTGGCGCCGCCGACGAGCGCCGCGCCAGCCGCTTCAATAACGGCCAGGCCATCATTGTCGGCCTCATCAAGCAGGCAGTCGCCAATCCGCTCGACGTCTCCGCCGGCGTCCGCGCCGTGCTGCCCGCGGTGAATGAGAGCCTGCCGCAGGGCATGAGCGCCACCATCGGCAACGACAATGCGGTGTTCATCGACCGCTCGATCAAGTCGGTCTACCACACCATCGCCGAAGCCGTGGTGCTGGTGGTGCTGGTGATCGTGGTGTTCCTGCGCTCGATCCGCGCCTCGATCATCCCGATCGTCACCATCCCGATCTCGCTGATCACCACCTTCTCGATCATGTTCGCGCTCGGCTTCAGCATCAACACGCTGACGCTGCTCGCCTTCGTGCTCGCCATCGGCCTCGTGGTGGACGACGCCATCGTGGTGCTGGAGAACATCTTCCGCCACATCGAGCACGGCATGAAGCCGATCCCAGCCGCTATCCGGGGCGCGCGCGAGATCGGCTTTGCCGTCGTCGCCATGACCATGACGCTGGCGGCGGTCTATGCCCCCGTCGCCTTTGCGCCGGGCCGCACTGGACGGCTGTTCGTCGAATTCGCGCTGACGCTGGCCGGCGCCGTCGTGGTCTCCGGCTTCATCGCGCTCTCGCTCACCCCGATGATGTGCTCGCGCCTCCTGAAGCACGACGAGAATCCGGGCCGCGTCTCCGCCTTCATCGAACGCGGGCTGAAAGGGCTGGAGAACGGCTATCGCCGCCTGCTCGGCGGGGTGCTCAGGGTGCGGCCGCTGATCCTGCTCATCGCGCTCATCGTCGCCGGCGGCAGCGGCTATTTCCTCTCCATCCTGCCGTCGGAACTCTCGCCGGTCGAGGATCGCGGCATCGTGCGCGTCAACGGCACGGCGCCCGAAGGCTCGACGATCGCCTACACCGGACGCTATTCCAACGAAGTCGAGCGCATCCTCGAGAAGGAGCCGGAGATCGACAGCGTCCTCATCATCAACGGCATGCCCGAGGTGCACCGCTTCCTCGTCATCGGCCGGCTGAAGGATTGGGACGACCGCGAGCGCCGCCAGCAGGAGATCGTGCGCAAGGTCTCGCCGGACCTGCGCCGTATCGCCGGCGTCAACGCCTATGCCAACAATCCGCCCTCGCTCGGCGCCTCCAACAATTCGCGCCCGATCGAATATGTGCTGCAGACCTCCGGCACCTATGAGCAGCTCGACGAATATGTGAACCGCTTCCTGGAGCGCATTCACGACTATCCCGGCCTTGCCAGCGTCGAGACCGACCTCAAGCTGAACAAGCCGGAAATCTCCATCACCATCGACCGCGCCAAGGCGGCGGACCTCGGCATCGATGTCGCCGTGCTTGGCCGCACGCTGGAGAGCCTGCTCGGCGGCCGGCAGGTGACACGCTTCGAGGTCGGCGGCGAGCAATATGACGTCATGGTGCAGCTCGACGCCCGCGACCGCGCCTCGCCCGGCACGCTCGACACCATCTATCTGCGCTCAAGCGGCGGGCAGATGGTGCAGCTCAACAACCTCGTCAATGTACGCGAGACCGTGGCGCCGCAGGAATTGCGCCGCTTCAACCAGCTGCGCTCCGCCACCATCTCCGCCAACCTCGCCCCCGGCTATGCCCAGGGCGATGCGCTCGCCTTCCTCGACCAGGCGGCGCACGACGTGCTGCCGCAGACCGTGCAGACCGACGTCTCCGGCCAACTGCGCGAATTCCGCTCCGCCGGCCAGAGCCTGGTGCTGGTGTTCATACTGGCGCTGGGCTTCATCTATCTGGTGCTCTCGGCGCAGTTCGAGAGCTTCCGCGACCCGGTCATCATCATGCTGACGGTGCCGCTCTCCATGACCGGGGCGCTGGCGGCGCTGTATTTCTCCGGCGGCACGCTGAACGTCTATTCGCAGATCGGCCTCGTCACGCTGGTCGGCCTGATCACCAAGCACGGCATCCTGATCGTCGAATTCTCCAACCAGCAGCAGGAGGCCGGGCTCGACCGGCGCGCCGCGGTGATAGAGGCGGCGGTGCTGCGCCTGCGTCCGATCCTGATGACCACCGGTGCCATGGTGCTGGGGGCCATGCCGCTGGCCTTCGCCGACGGCGCCGGCGCCGAGAGCCGCGCGCAGATCGGCTGGGTCATCGTCGGCGGCATGAGCCTCGGCACGCTGCTGACGCTGTTCGTGGTGCCGACGGTCTATTCGCTGATCGGCCGCATTCACCGCGAGAGCGTGGTGGACGCACATGCCGCGGGGCATCACGCACCGGCGGAGTGAGGGCTCTGATTCTTCGGCCCTACACACCATGTCATCCCGGCCGGAGCCCGCAGGGCGGAGAGCCGGGATCGCAAGAAGGTGCCGATCAACACCTTCCCGCGATCCCGGATACGGCCTGCGGCCGTTTCGGGATGACGACGTGGGGAAGCAGACACCCCCGCTACCCCAACGCCGGCTGAACGGCGTATTCGAAGGCCGTTCAGCCGCCCGCTCCTAAACCGGCGCCCATGTTGCGCCATTTCCTCGTCGCCGCCCTGTTTCTCCTCGTCGCCGCTCCTGCCGCCGGCGCACCGCTGCTCGACGTGCGCGATCCGGCGCTGCTCGCCGCTGTCGAGGCGGCGGGCTGGTCGCTCGGCGATGTGCTCGGCACGCCTGGTGCCGTGACCACGCAGGCACTGGCCGCTGAGAGCCCCGGCTTCCGCGCGCTGCGCGACACCGTCGCCGCCGACGTCGCCGAACTCGCGGCGACGATGGCGCAGGACGGCCGTCCGCTTGAAGTCGCGCCGCGTGGCGAGACCGGGCGGGTCATCGACATGGGCTGGTTCGCTTCGCCCATCGCCGGCTTCGCCCTCTCCGGCATCGTCAATCGGCTCGACCGCCGCGACTTCTCCAACCTTGAGGGCATGAATGATTGCGGCGAGGTGCGCCTGCTCTATCGCCTGTTTTATCGCGCCGAGCCGGGCCGCAAAGGCGAGATCCGCGCCTCGCGCCTGCCGGTGAGCCTCAATGTTGTCTTCACCGTGCCGCGCCCGCAGGGCGGCGATTGCGCGCTGGTGGCGGCACGCTGGCTGGCGCCGCAGCCGATGCCTACCGGGGAGGCGTTTCGCGACTGGCTGCTGGCCGGCCCGCTCGTCCGCTCTGCGCTCACGCTGAAGCAGATCGAGATCAATGCCCAGATCGTGCGTCTGCCGTCCGGCCAGGAGCCGGGCTTCGGCGGGCAGGCGGCCTATCTGATGCGCGCCTTCGCTGCATTGCCGGGCGAGGGTCCGGCGCAACTGCGCGAGAAGCCGCTGGAGAACACGCCCGACGTCGACCGCATCAGGCAGGACGCGGCGCTGAAGGCGGCGCTGGTCGACTATGTGAAGACCAGCCTGCCGGCCATCGATACCGGCGTGTTCCACCTGCCGGACGAATTGTCGGCCAAGCGCGCCATCGCTTTCTCGACCTTCGGCAGCGCCCGTCTCGCCAACCACCCCTTCACCCAAGCGCTGGAAGGCGCCGATCTCGGCACGCACGATTATGCCGGGCTCGGCCTGATACGCGACGCCGACGGGCTGCGCGAGCGCCTCGACAATGCGAGCTGCGCCGGCTGCCACCAGGGCGGCGGCACTGCTGGGTTCCATTTCTTCGGCACCGACAATGCCGGCGCGACGTCGGACTATAATCGCGTGCTGCAGGGCATCTCGCCGCACTATCACGCCGAACAACCGCGCCGGGCGGCCTATGTCGAGGCGGTCATCGCCGGGCGTGAGCCGAACCGCTTCCGCCCGCTCTCCTACGCGCCAGCCGCGGACTGGACCGCCGGCGCGCCGCACTACGTGCCCGCCGGCACCGCCATGGCGTGCCTCGCCGGCACATCCGGCGCAGCGTTCGCGCAGGGCTGGAGCTGCGGCCATGGCGAGACCTGCCAGAGCCTGAGTGGCAACAGCAAGCTCGGCGTCGAGATCGGCCAATGCATGCCGGCCCGCGCCAGCGAGGTTACCGCTGGCCTGGCCTGTCTGAGAGGCGAGGTCTCGTCAGGCCGCGAGCCCTATCTCGACCGCTGGCGCGAGATCGCCCAGATCAATTCCTTTGCCGAGAGGCCGACGCTGAGCGCCTATAGCTGCCGGCCGTCCCGCATCGGTGTCCCTGGCGGGCTGGCCTATCGTCAGTGCAGCGACCCGGATCGCGCCTTTGCCCACATCAAGGCGGGAGAAGTGCCGGCGGAGGTCTGCGGCCTTGCCGGCGGCAAGGGTTTCGACCGCTGCGTCGCCACCGGCGATTTCGCCGCCTGCCAGCAGCAGGCCATGGTGCGCGGCATGCGCCCGGCCTGCGGGCGCGATAGCTTCTGCCGCGAGGACTATATCTGCCAGTCGCTGCCCGAGGGGCTGGATCCGGCCGGCAAGCTCGGTGGCCAATCCGCTGACGAGGTCGGCTTCTGCTCGCCGACCTATTTCCTGTTCCAGATGCGCATTGACGGCCATCCCGACCCTGCATCGGGCGGGCGGCGCAAGGCGGCGGTCGTGAGCCGCTGAAAGCGGCATCACGCCCGGTCCAGACGCTCCAGCAACTGCACCAGCAGTTCGCGGCTGGATTTGAGTTCGTCGAGATGAATGGCCGAGAGCTCTTCCAGGATGCCCTCGGACTTCGGCGTCAGCCCGACCAGCACGGTGCGGCGATCATGCTCCGCGCCCACCCGCGTCACCAGCCCGGCCTTGGCGAGACGGTCCACCAGTTCCACCGCGCTGTGATGGCGGATGGTGAGGTGCTCGGCGAGTTCCCCGACCGTCAGCGGCTCGCCGTCCTTGTGGCCGCGAATGGCGAGTATGGCCTGGTGCTGTTGTGCCGTGACGCCACTCTTCCGTGCGGCCGCTTCGCTGAACGCCAGGAATTCACGTAGCGCCCGGCGGAATGCGGCGAGGGCCGCATAGTCCGCCGGCTGGATGGAACGCTTCCCGGATCGTGACGGATCGTCCATGACTCCCCCTTGAAATATATCGCGACACGATATATCGCATGCCCAACTTTCCCCGGCGATGGCGATCATGCATCGAAACGTCAAGTCTGCACCCGACCTGCCGAACCTTGCCCGGCCGGCTCATCCGCCGCTCGGCGACTTCACCACCGACGCCCGTGTGCTCGTGCTCATCGGCATGGCCATTGTGGTCGGCAGCGGTGGCGCGGCAGCCGCCTGGGTGCTGCTCAAGCTGATCGCGCTGGTGACGAACATTGTCTGGCTCGGCCGGCTCAGCGTCGCCAGTGCCTCGCCCGCGGACACCGCTCCCGGTCTCTGGATGGTGGCGGTGCCGGCGTTGGGCGGGCTGGTGATCGGCCTGATGGCGCGGTTCGGCTCGGAGAAGATCCGCGGCCACGGTATTCCGGAAGCGATCGAGGCGATCCTGATCGGTGGCAGCCGGATGCAGCTCAAGGTGGCGCTGCTGAAGCCGCTATCCTCCGCCATCTCGATCGGCACCGGCGGCCCGTTCGGTGCGGAGGGGCCGATCATCATGACCGGCGGCGCCATCGGCTCGCTGTTCGCGCAGTGCTTCCATCTCACCGCGGCCGAGCGCAAGACCCTGCTGGTGTCCGGCGCGGTGGCGGGCATGACCGCGATCTTCGGCACGCCCATCGCCGCCGTGCTGCTCGCCGTCGAATTGCTGCTGTTCGAGTGGAAGCCGCGCAGCTTCATTCCGGTCGTCACCGCCGTCGTGGTCGCTGCGCTCTGGCGCCCGGCGCTGCTCGGCAGCGGACCGCTCTTCCCCTTCAAGACCACGCTGGACCTGCCCTGGTGGGGGCTGGGCGCTGCTGTCGGCGTCGGCATCCTCGCCGGGCTGCAATCCGGGCTGATGACGCGACTGCTCTATGCCGCCGAAGACCTGTTCGAGCGGCTGCCCGTGCACTGGATGTGGTGGCCGATGCTCGGAGGGATGATTGTCGGGCTCGGCGGTCTTGTCGAGCCGCGTGCACTCGGCGTCGGCTATGATCTCATCGGCGACCTGCTCACCGGCCACATGGCGGTGAGCGAGGCCAGCCGGCTGCTGCTGGTGAAGTCGATCATCTGGTTGCTGGCGCTCGCCTCCGGCACCTCCGGCGGCGTGCTTGCGCCTTTGCTCATCCTCGGTGGCACCGCAGGTTGGCTGGAGGGGCAATTGCTGCCCGGCGACGCCTCGTGCTGGGCACTGATCGGCATGGCCGCGATGATGGGCGGCACGATGCGCGTGCCGCTTACCGGCGTGCTGTTCGCCATTGAGCTGACCGGCAATCTCGGCCTGCTGCTGCCGCTGCTGACCGCCACCGGAAGCGCCTACGCCGTGACCGTGCTGCTGCTGAAGCGCTCCATCCTCACCGAGAAGATCGCGCGACGCGGCCGGCATATCCTGCGGGAATATTCGGTCGATCCGTTCGAGGCGCTGCGGGCGGAAGACGTCATGGTCCGGAACGTCGACACCTTGCCCGCCGCGATGCCGATCGACGATGCGGTCGCGTTCTTCATGGCCGACGCGCACCGGCACAAGGCCTATCCGGTGATCGATGCGGATGGTGGGCTCGCCGGCATGGTGACGCGCGCCGATGTGTTGCGCTGGCGCACGGAAGGCGCGCACGACCGGCAGACGCTTGGTGAGATGATCTCCGACGCCGCCGTCACGGTTGGCCACCCCGACGAGGTGCTCGGCCGCATTGCCGATCTCATGGTCGCGAACGAGGTCGGCCGCGTGCCGATCGTCGAACGCGGCAGCCGCCGCGTGGTCGGGCTGGTGGCGCGCAAGGATCTCCTGCACATCCGTTCCATCGCCAACGGCGCCGAGCGCGACAGGAAGGCCTATCTCGCCCGGCAGGGCGTTTAGAGCCCTATCCGTTCGGATGGAATCATCGGAGCGACAAGATAGTGCTCTCGATTCAATAAGCTGGAGCCTGTTCCGCAACGGTCTTCCAACTTTTGCGGAACATGCTCCAGCCGGACGATTGCCGGATTCACGCTGGCCTCACGCTCCTGGGCGTTCTTCCCGTTCGCCGCAGCGGGGGGAAATCGTATGCTGGTGCTGGACGATGCAAGCGCATTCCATCTGGGCCTCGCCGCCGGCGTCGCCTCCATTGTCTCCATCGGCCCGAACAATCTGATGATGATCCGCGAGGGGCTGGTGCGCGGGCGGGTGTTGCTGGTGGCGAGCCTGGTGCTGGTCAGCGAGTGCGCGCTGATCCTTGGCTCCTACGCCATGGCGTCTTCGCTGGTGACGTTCGATGCCCAGTTCCGGCTCGCCTTGTCGTGGGGCGGGCTGCTCGCCATTGGCTGGTTCGCCGTCCAGGCCTTGCGTGCGGCGTTGATGCCCGGCGGCGGCATCCTCGCCGCCCTCAACGAGACCGGCCGCTCTTGTATGCTGCGCGTGCTCGGCGTGGTGTGGCTGAACCCGCTGGCCTATCTCGAACTCTTGCTGATCCCGGCCGCCATCGGCCAGTCGCTGGGCTCGGACGAGGCGCGGCTGCATTTCGTCGCCGGGCTGGTGCTGGCGGATATCGTCGGCTGCTACGGCTATGCCTTCGGCGGGCGCGCAGTCTCCAGCCTGCTCAGGAACGGCTTGAGCGTACGCGTGTTCGACCTCGCCTCCGGGCTGGTGCTCTCCGCCGTGGCGCTCACGCTCGCGGCCAGCATGGTCCATGCCGGCTAGCCATGGGTGCGCCGGCCGCGCAGCGGCCGGACGTCCGGAACCGGTTCCGCCGAAGACCAGACATTGAGGTCGGCGGCCTCGCGACGCGACCGCGGCTTGGGGAGCGGCCCGGCCAACTGGCCCTCGATCTTCGACTTAACGATCGCGGCGAACTGCGCCAGGATCGGCGACAGCGGCCGGTCCCGGCGATGGACGCACAATATACTGCGGATCACCTGCGGCTGAATGAGCCGCCTGATGCGAAGCGGCAAATGTTCCATCGCCCGCCGCGCGGTGATCTCCGGCACCACCGTGGCCAGTTCGCCGTTCGCGACGATATCAAGCAGCGGACCGGGCGCATTGATCTCCAGCGCCAGGCTGATCGAGGTCTGGCACTGGGCGGCGGCGTATTCGAGATCACGCCGGAAGCCGAGGCGCGACTTCGGCAGCACCAGCGGCCGGCCCGCCAACTCGGTGAAGTGCAGCGGCTCGGACGAGCCGGCGCCGGTGTCGCGCTCGACGAAGACGAGTTCCTCGTCGGCAAGCGGCACCGCGGCAACGGCAGCGGGGATGCCCACCGATTGCGTGCCGAAATGCACGATGGCGAGATCGAGCGCCCCGTCGGCGACATGGCGCAGCAGCGTATCGCTCAGTTCCTCCTCCACATGCACCTCCACCTCGGGGTAGCGGATGCGGAAGGCCTGGAGCACGTCGCCGGTCAGCGCGTCGCTGGCGAACGGGTTGAGGCCGACGGACATTTCGTGGATCTGCGTACTGCTCAGCGCATGCGCCTGATGCTCGGCGGTGCGGAAGCTCTCCAGCACCGGCGCGAATAGGCGATACAGTGCACGCCCGGACGGCGTCGGCGAGATGCCGCGCGGCGTGCGCTCGAAAAGTTCGAGCTTGAGCGTGGCTTCGAGCTTCTTGATCTGTGTGCTCACGGCGGGCTGGACGATGTTCAGCTTGGCCGCCGCCCGCGTGACATTGCCTTCCTCGAACACGCAGAGGAAGGTTTCCACCAGCTTGAAATCCACGTCGCTTCCACCCTGCTTGTCCCCGCGTCGTTGCATGGCCGCGCGGGCACTTTGGCGCGGGACCCATAGGCTGCGGGCGGCGCCTTTTCGCCGGCATGTTAGCCCGCAGCGGCAAGGAAGTCTGGAGAATTCCTCGGCATCCGCCGCGGAAAACCCCGATGCGCGATGGTTGCGGTAAAATCGAAGGCCATCAATGCGATGTCGTCCCGGATCGGTGGCATACCACGGCGCAGGCATCATCGGCGCTGATGGCTTTGCATTTCGAGAAACTATTGGCGCCATCGTCTCGTGAGCGGGAAGATGACTGCAATCGGCTTCGTCGCCACGCCTGTCAGCGAATGACGCCGGGACGACAACAATGAGCGTGCCGACGCCATAGGCTGCACGCGCGAATAATAATTCGGGAGGATACACATGCTGCCTCAGGGCATTCGCACCATGGGGCTGCTTGCAGCCCTGTGCATCACCGCCGCGCCGTTCTCGGCGCAGGCGCAGTCGGCCTATCCCTCGCGCCCCATCGACGTCATCGTCCCCTACGGGCCGGGCGGCTCGACCGACGTTTCGACCCGCTTGTTCGCCGATTTCGTCAAGAACAAGCACCAGGTCATCATCAACGTGATCAACAAGCCGGGCGGCGCCACGGTGCCGGCCAATCTCGAAATCTACAAGGCCAAGCCCGACGGCTACACCCTGTTCGCCGACAACACCTCGTCCAACGTCACGCTCGAGATCGTGGTGAAGGACCTGCCGTTCAAGGTCATGGATCGCACCTTCATCGCCGCGCACTCGGCAAGCCCCTACATCATCACCACGCCGGCGGACTCGCCCTACAAGACGCTGAAGGATCTGTTCGACGACCTGAAGAAGAGCCCGGACCAGTTCACCTATGTCTCGGCCGGCGCGCTGGCCAATCATGACGTCATCTTCCGGCAGGCCGCGGCGGCGCTCGACGTCGATCCGCTGAAGGCCAAGCCGATCGTGGTCAGCGGCGCGGCGCAATCCGCCGTCGTCACCGCGCAGGGCAGCGTGAAGATGGGCGGCGGCACGATTGCCTCTCAGCTCACCGCCATCAAGTCCGGCACCATCCGGGCTCTGGCTATCGCCGGCAATGAGCGCTGGAGTGACCTTCCCGACGTTCCCACCACCTCCGAGCTCGGCTTCCCGTCCGTCGTGTTCGACCAGTGGAACGGCCTGTCCGGCCCGCCCAAGCTGCCGCCCGAGGTGGTGAAGACGCTCGAAGGCTATATCCAGGAGATGGTCAAGGATCCGGGCGTCATCGCCCAGCTCAAGACCACCGGGGCCTGGGCGCGCTATGTCGGCTCGGAAGAGCTGCGCAACCAGGTGCAGGCGACCGGCGTGGAAATGCGCAAGCTCTGGAAGTGACACCGCCAATGCCCGTCTGTCGGGCATCGGCTTTCCGATCTTGCGGACCGCCGCGGCGGTCCGCGGGACGGCGGACGACTTAACTCAAAAGACAGCATCAACCCACGCGCGTCATGGGCTCGGCGGCTTTTGTCCGGCCGGCGTCGCGCGAAACCGGGACCATGCCGACATGTCCACGCGACGTACGGTGATGATTGAGAGCGGCGCGGTGCTCGTGCTCGGCGCCATCGGCCTGTGGGGTGGGCTGCACTCCTATCTGGGCATGGATGCGCGCATGCAGTCGTCCATGCTGAAGCCGGGCATCTATGTCTCGGTACTCAGTGCCGGCCTGATGCTGACCGCGCTCATCTATGGCTATCTCGGCGTGCGCGCCGCCGTGCCAAGACGGGTCGAGGCACCGGCCGGAGCGGCGGGCGAACTTGGCGAAGCCGCGGGGCAGGAGAGCTGGGCCGGTGGCATCGTCCTCGTCGTCTTCGGCCTGGTGGCGCTCTATGCCTTCCTGATCTCCCTGGTCGGATATTTGCCGGCAACGCTCTTCTTCCTGCTGGCGCAGTTCCGCGTGCTGGGGGTTCGTTCCTGGCCGGTCAATGTGGCGCTGACCATCGCCGCGACGGCGATGCTCTACGTCGTCTTCATCTATTACGGCGGCCTCGAATTCCCGCATGGAGGTTTACTTGACTGAGCAACCCGACATGCGCGGGCCGTGGAGGTTCTCATGGACCTGATGCTCGGCTTCATGAACGTCCTGAGCCCCGAGAACTTGCTGTACTGCTTCGCGGGCGGCCTGCTCGGAACGCTGGTCGGCGTCCTGCCCGGCCTCGGGCCGGCATCGACCATCGCCATCCTGCTGCCGATCACGGTCTATCTCGACCAGACCGGCTCGATCATCATGCTGGCCGGCATCTATTACGGCGCCCAGTACGGCGGATCGACCACCAGCATCCTCGTCAACATGCCCGGCGAGGTGTCATCGGTCCCGACCTGCTTCGACGGCTACCCGATGACCAAGACCGGGCGCGCCGGGCAGGCGCTGTGGATCGCCGCGGTCGGCTCCTTCATCGCCGGCATCGGCGGCGCCATCGCCGTGACGCTGATTGGGCCTGGCCTCGCGAAATACGCGCTGCGGTTCGGCCCGCCGGAATATTGCGCGCTGCTGGTGCTCAGCCTGACGCTGGTCGTCGGCCTCGCCGGCAGCGGGCTCGCCATCTTCCGGGCACTCGCGGCCTGCCTCGTCGGCATGGTGCTGTCCTGCGTCGGCATCGACCCGCTGGTCGGCACGCCCAGGCTCTATTTCGGCTTCCCCGACCTCATGCAGGGCCTGGAGATCATCCCGCTCACCGTCGGCCTGTTCGGTATCGGCGAGATCATGGCCAATGCCGAGGCCCGCACCGCCAAGATCTACGAGGGCAAGCTCGGGCGCATGATGCCGCGGGGCGCCGAACTGTGGCGTGGACTAGCGGGATCGGTGCGCGGCACGCTGGTCGGCCTGCCGCTCGGCGTGCTGCCGGGGTTCGTCCCGGCGGTGTCGTCCTTCATCGCCTATGATCTGGAGAAGCGCGTCTCCAAGCATCCGGAGAAGTTCGGCACCGGCGTCATCGAGGGCGTGGCCGCGCCGGAAGCGGCCAACAACGCCACCGCGCAGACCGGCTTCATCCCGCTGTTCGCCTTCGGCATCCCGACCAGCGCCTCCACCGCGATCATCCTCGCCGCTCTGATGATCTATGGCCTGCAACCCGGCCCGGCACTGTTCGACACCAACAAGCTGTTCATCTGGACCGTGATCGCCAGCATGTACATCGGCAATGTCATGCTGGTGGTGCTGAACCTGCCTCTGGTCGGGCTGTGGGCCCGCCTCAGCCAGATCCCCTACAAGTATCTCGCCCCGGTCGTGCTCGCGGTCTGCGTGATCGGCGCCTATTCGACGCGCAACTCGATGTTCGATGTCGGCGTCGCGGTGTTCTTCGGCCTCGTCGGCTATCTGATGAAGAAGGTGAACTGGCCGATCGCGCCGCTGATCCTCGGCTTCCTGCTGGCGCCGATGCTGGAGGTCTCGCTGTCGCAATCCCTCAACATGGGCGGCTTCGCGATCTTCTTCAGCCGCCCGATCGCCGCCGGCCTGATCGCACTGACCGTGGCGGCCATGATCGTCTCGATCAGCCTGCTCGGCCGCGTTCCCAAGGAAGTCATCGAGAGCGAGGCCGAGGGATAGGCCAGGCCTCGCACGCTCCCCGCCATTTCACCTGAACACACGCATTATCAAGCAGAGAGACATATGGACAAGGTTCTCGATCAGATCAGCGACTATGCCGTTTCCTTGAACTACAAGGATTTCTCGGCCGAGACGGTGCACGAGATCGTCAAGCGCGTCGTCGATACGTTCGGCTGCGCCATGGGCAGCTATCCGATGGAGCCGCCGCGGATCGCGCGGGCGCACGCCCTGGAGGTGACGTCCACCCCCGGCGCCACCTTGCTCGGCACCCGGCACAAGACCTCGCCGGAGCTCGCTTCCTTCGCCAATGGCGTGATGGCGCGCTATTCGGATTTCAACGACATGGCGGTCGGCAAGAAGGCCGGCCATCCCAGCGACGTCATCCTGCCCATCCTCGCTGCCGCCGAATATGTCGGCGGCAGCATCCAGGATGCCATGGCCGGCATGGTGCTCGCCTATGAATTGCAGGATCGCATGGGCGATTCCTGCGTCGGCGTGCTGGATGGCGGCTGGGACTATGTCATCTACACCGCCGTCGCCACCGCGGCCGGCGCCGGCCGGGCGATGGGGCTCGACAAGGAGCAGATCGCCAATGCCATGGCGATCGCCGTCACCTCCAATGTGGCGACCCACCAGACCCGTCGCGGCGAGCTTTCGATGTGGAAGGGCTGCGCGGCGCCGAACGCGGCGCGCAACGGCGTGTTCGCGGCGATGCTGGCGCGGCGCGGCCTCACCGGTCCGGACGAGGCCTTCGAGGGCATCACCGGCTTCAACAACCAGCTGCGCGTGAAGCTGGAACTGCCGGTGCTGGGCGGGCGCAACGGCCAGTTCACCATCGAGCAGAGCCGCTTCAAGAACTATCCCTGCGATTACGAGGCGCAGTGCTGCGTCACGCCTGCCATGGAACTGCACCAGATCCTCGGCGGCACTTCGGACAATGTCGCGAAGGTCGAGATCGTGACCTACACCCATGCGGTGGAGTGCTCGGCCGACTCGCGCGAGAAGTGGAACCCGACCAGCCGCGAGACCGCCGACCACAGCCTGCCCTATTGCGTCGCCGTCGCGCTCGCCAACGGCACCATCTGGGTCGACGACTTCCTCGAAGAGCGCATCAGCGACCCGAAGATCCATGCCTTGATGCAGAAGATCGAAGTGCGCGCTACCGAAGAGCTCGATAAGACCTGGCCGGAGGCCTACCCCTTCATAGTCACCGTGACCACGAACGCGGGCGAACAGCACACGCGCGAGATCCACTACGCCAAGGGCCACCCCAAGAACCCGATGAACGATCAGGAGATCGCGACCAAGTTCCGCAAGCTGTCGGAATCCGTGCTCGGCTCGGAAGGCGTCGACAAGGCCCTCGACGTGCTGTGGCGCATCGAAAGCCTGCCGAAGATCTCGGACGTGTTCGAGCCCTTCGTGCTCGATGCCTCCAATCCCGCGGCTCGGTCCTGAGCCCACTCGCACATCTGGAAGGAGAGGGTCATGGCTGAATCGCGCATGGCGTGGGACAGGCTGCAATCGTTCATGCAGTCCGTGTTCGAACGGGTAGGCATGCCGCCGGAGGACGCGAAGACCGAAGCGGAGGTGCTGGTCTGGGCCAATCTTCGCGGCGTGGATTCGCACGGCGTGCTGCGCATCGAGTGGTATCTCGAACTGATCGACAAGGGCGTGATGAATATCCGGCCGAACATCCGGCTGGAGAAGGAGACCCCGGCGACCTTCATCATGGATGCCGACCATGCCCTCGGGCCGGTGGTGACGACGCAGGCGATGCGCCTCGCCATGGCGAAGGCGCGTAATGTCGGCATCGGCTGGGGGCTGATCCGCAACACCACGCACCAGGGCGCCATGGGCTACTACCCGCTGATGGCGGCGCAGGAGGGCCTTGCCGGCATCGCCATCGTCAACGGCCCGCCCTCGATGGCGCCGTTCGGCGCAGCGGCGATGGGCGTGCACAACACTCCGGTCGCGATCTGCGTGCCCGGTCGCAACCGCCGCCCGCTGCTGCTGGACATCGCCATGAGTGTCGCCGCCGGCGGCAAGCTGCGCCTCGCCAAGGACCGCAACACGCCGATCCCGATCGAGTGGACGCTCGACAAGAACGGCAAGCCGACCACCGACCCGCATTTGGCCTCGATCCTCTTGCCGATCGCCGGCCCCAAGGGCTCCGGCCTCGCCATCCTGTTCGAGTGCCTGACCGGTCTGATGGTGGGCGATCCGCTACTGGAACCCTCGCTCAAAAAGGAGCCGGGCGCCGACGTCCATCGCCAGCACGGCATCGTCGCCGCCATCGACATCGCCGCCTTCACCGATGTCGAGGCCTATCGCGACCATGCCGACGGCATCATCGACGAACTCAAGAAGCTGCCGCGGGCCGAGGGGCATTCGCAGATCCTGGTTCCCGGCGAACTCGAGGACCTGACGCACGACGAGCGCGTGCGAGACGGCATTCCCCTGCCGGATGGTACGGTGGAAAAGCTCAAGATCGCGGCGCAGCGTTTCGACGTGCCGCTTCCCGACTTCGTCTCGTAATCGAGGGCCATGCCGTGACTGCTCGTCATCTCGCCGCGCGCGCCAGGCTGCGCGACATCTTCAAGGGTGATCGCAGCGTCACCATGGCCTCGGTCTATGACCCGGTCTCGGCCCGCATCGCGCAGCATCTCGGCTGCGAGGTGGGGCTGATGGGCGGCTCGCTGGCCTCGCTCGCCGTGCTGGGGGCGCCGGACATCATCCTCGTCACTTTGACCGAGATGGCCGAGCAGGTGCGGCGCGTGACCCGGGCCTTCGACCTGCCGCTGGTGGTCGACGGCGACCATGGCTACGGCAATGCGCTGAACGCCATCCGCACCATCGAGGAACTGGATGCGGCAGGCGCGGCGGCGATCTCGATCGAGGACACGGTGCTGCCGCGCGCCTATGGGGCGTCGGATACCCTGCAACTGCTCTCCATCGAGGAGGCCTCGGGCAAGATCAGCGCGGCGGTCTCCGCGCGCGGCGATAACGGCCCGCTGGTGCTCGGGCGGACCAGTTCGGCGGTCATCAGCGGGGTCGACGATGCCATTGCTCGGCTGACGGCCTATGAGCGCCTCGGCGTCGACGGGCTGATGATTGCAGGCATACGCTCGCGGGAGGATCTGGACCGGATGTCGGCCGCCACCCGCCTGCCGCTGGTGGTCGGCGGTATGCCGCTGTCCATGTACGACCGCGACTATCTCAATTCGCGGCGCGCGCGGCTGTGGAACAGCGGGCACCAGACGGTGGATGTCGGCATTCAGGCGATGTTCGAGGCAATGAAGGCGGTCCACGAAGGCGCGCTGGCGCCAAATCTGCCCGGTCTCGCCACCAGGGCGACCATGGCGGTCGCCACCGCCGAGCACGACTACGCCGCACGCATTCGCGCTTTCCTGGCGCCCAAGGTGCATTGAGGGCGCCCGCGAAGATACGGCCCCGGTGAGTTTCCGGGGCCGTTTGAGGTGTCGGCGGCGGGGGGCCTTGCCGGCTTGGGAGTTCGGCAGATTGTCTTGGCATCCCGACGCCGATCAGAGCGCTTCCGGCGTCACACGCTGTCCACGGCCTCTTCCATCTGCTGGCTCAGCACGTCGCGGCCCTTGATCATGTCTTCGAGCGAGCCGAACGCGTTCATGTAGTGTCCCTGGAAGCCGAGCTTGTCGAGCCGGCGGAACAGGTCCACGAAGTCGAAATCGCCCTCGCCGGGACTGAGATGGATCTCCTTGCCGTTGCGCCAGCAGTCGGCGAGGCGCACCTCGTCGCAGCGCGCAATGTCCATGCCGCCCAGGAAGCCATCGACGCCATCGGGCACCAGATGGGCATGGTTGGCCGTGAAGGCCCAGCGGATGCTGGTGTCCTTCACTGCGTCGAAGAAGAACTGGGTCTCTTCGAGATTGAAGGCGAGGTAATGCACCTCGGCATCATCCGGCTCGACATTCATGTTCTCGAGCAGCAGCGTAACGCCGAGCTTGTCGGCGTGGTCGGCGAGCATGTGCAGCCGGTCGACCGCCGCCTTGCGGCGCAGCTGGTAGTCGGAGGTGAAGTGGTAGCCGGCATGCACCACCATCCAGCCGCCGCCCAGCCGCTTGCAGGCTTCGAGATGGCCGAGCAGATAGCGGTCGACGCCGTCCCGCACATGCGGGGCGATCTCGGCGACATTCACCGCCGACATGGTGTGGATGCCGACATGGATGTCGTTCGCCTCGCACGTCTCGCGGATCTTGGCGACACGGGCATCGGTGAGGCTTTCCACGGCGTTCGGGGCGACGTCGATCTTCAGGTCGAGATAGCGCACCTGATGTTCGATTGCCGCTGCGAGGCCGTCCTCGATCTTGTTGCGCTGGCCGAGGTCGAGGCCAATCCTGTCGCGCAGGCTCATCTGATGGACTCCTGAAGCTGGGTTGTCAGTTGGTGATTTCGTGCGCGCCGCTGGGCTCGGCGGCCTCGCGGGGCGGCGTCTCGACGCCCTTCCTGCGCAGCCGCAGGAAGATGGAAAGCCCGACGAAGAAGACGGTGAGGAACAGCAGGCCGGCGGAGACCGGATCCTGCAGGAAGATCATCGGGTCGCCATAGCTCAGATCGATCGAGCGGCGGTAATTGCGCTCGACGATGCCGCCGAGCACCAGCGCCAGCACCAGCGGCAGGATCGGGAATCCCAGCACGCGCATGACGTAGCCGATGACGCCGGCGCTCAGCACGATCCAGATGTCGGAGATGCTGGCGTTCAGCGAATAGATGCCGGAGGAGATCAGGCAGATGATGCCGGCGGTCAGATACGCCTTCGGCCGGTTCACCAGCCAGATGCAGGGCGGCAGCATGATGACGCCGAGCAGTAGCTGGGAAATATTGGCGACGAACAAGCCGCCGAACAGCCCGTAGACGAACTCCGGATTCTTGCTCAGCAGCAGCGGCCCTGGCTCCAGGCCGTGGAGGATGAGACCGCCGAGCAGCACCGCGGTCGAGCCTGAACTCGGAATGCCGAAGGTGAGCGTCGGGATCAGCGCGGTGGCGGCGACCGTGTTGTTGGCGGCCTCCGGCGCGGCGATGCCTTCGGGCGAGCCCTTGCCGAACTCCTCCGGATGCTTCGACCAGCGCTTCGCTTCATTGTAGGAGAGGAACGAAGCCAGCGTGGAGCCGCCGCCCGGGGTGAGGCCGTCGAGCGTTCCGATGGCGGTGCCGATGAAGGTCGGCAGCGAGATGCGCCGCCACAGCTTCAGGCTCGGCAGTACGATGCGGGTGCCGCTCGAGGCCTTTTCCCAGTTCTTCTGGTTGGCCTGCATGAACAGTTCGGTGATGGCGAACATGCCCATCATGATCAGGATGGGCTCGATGCCGCCGAGCAGTTCCACATTGCCGAAGGTGAAGCGCTGCACCCCGGAGAGCGGATCGACGCCGATGGTGGCGATGGCGAGGCCGATCGTCGCCGACAGGAAGCCCTTGACGATCGCGCCTTCCGACAGCGCCGCGATGAGGCTGAGGCCGAACACGCCGAGCGCGAAATAGGCCGGCGCGGTGAAGAACAGCGAGACATGCGAGAGCGGTTCGGTGAGCGCCACCACCAGCACCATGCCGATGAGGCCGCCGACCACGCCCGCCATCAGCGAGATGCCGAGCGCCTCGCCGCTCTTGCCCTGGCGGTGCATCTCGTAGCCGTCGAGCACCGTGGTCACCGCCGCGCTGGTGCCCGGCGTGCGGATGAGAATGGCCGGGATCGATCCGCCATATTCCGCCCCGACATAGGTGGAGGCGAGCAGGATGATCGCCATCGTCGGGTTCATGCCGAAGGTGAGCGGCAGCAACAGCGCCATGGTGATGGAGGCCGACAGGCCGGGCAGCGCGCCGCCGACGATCCCCCAGGCCACGCCGAACATGGCGTAGAACACCGCCGGGGTCGTGACCAAAGTCTGGAGGGCAATTTCCAAGCCGTTCATTCTCGTTATCCGGTATCAGGTGCGAGTAATAAGCGGGATCGGCAGGGCACCTGGCCCTGCCGGCTCAGACGGACATCGTCAGCGTGAGCGGCGTGAGGTCGCTCAGGCGTTCCCAGAAGCCGACCGGCATGTGGATGCCGAGGAACTGCACGAAGAACAGCCAGAACAGCAGTGCACCGCAGATGGAGGCGGTCACCGACTTCCAGGTCAGCGGAATACCCTGGTAGGTCACCACGGCGAAGATCAGGAAGGCGAGCGCCACCGGGTAGCCGAAGGTGCCGAGCGCCAGCAGGAACAGCGCCACGATCACCAGCAGCCCAAGGGCCGCGCGGTGCTTGGGCCAATCGGCGAGGGCGCTGGGGCCCTCGTCGTCCTTGGCGCCGGCCGTGGCCTGCTGGGCCGAAGCCCGCCACACCGCCTGCGCGATCAGCAGCACCGAGAAGAACGCACCGATCATGCCGATGAGCTCGGGGAAGGCCGACGCGGTCACGCTGGTGTCGAGCGCGCTGGTCGGAAAGTGCGTCGCGACGACATAATAGCCGACCGACAGGGTGAAGAGCACGCCACCGCTGATGATGTCCTTAAGCATCTCGCCGCAATCCTCTACTTGAGAAGCCCGATCTGCTTGAAGAAGCTGGTGAGATCCGCGGCGTACTTATTCGTCACCTCGTCATATTGCTTGGCATCCCAATAGGCGGGAAGCTGGCCGTTCTTGACGAGCTGCGCCTTGTACTCGGGGTCCTGCAGCACTAGCTTGATGGCCTGTTCCCAAGCCGTGACGACTTCGGGCGGCAGGCCCTTGGCGCCGACGATGCCGCGGAACTGGTTGACCACGACATCCGTGCCCTGTTCCTGCGCGGTGGGGATGTTCTCGTAGCCCGGGATACGCTGCTGGGTGAGCGCGGCGAGGATGCGCACCTTGCCGGCTTCGACCTGCGAGGCGACTTCCTGGATATCCGAGGTGCCCGCATCGACCGCGCCGCTGAGCACGCTGATCAGCAACTGGCCGCCGCTGTCGTGCGTCGCCACCACCATCTCAAGCTTGTTGAGGCGCTTGAACGTCTCCACCGCCATGCGGTCCGGCGAGGAGGCGGTGGCGGAGCCGAACTTCAGCTTGCCGGGATTCTTGCGCGCATAATCGACGACGTCGCCGAGCGTCTTGAACGGGCTGTCGGTGCGCACATAGAACACCGGGGCATCGACGAGCACGTTCGCGATCGGCTGCAGGTCCTTCAAGGTGAAGGGCGGCGTGCTGAGCACCGAGGTGATGATGTGCTGGGTATTGCCGCCATAAAGCAGCGAGCCATCCTTCGGCCCGTCCATGATGCGGCGTATCGCATTGGTGCCACCGCCGCCGGTGACATTCTCGACCACGAGATTGATGCCCCAGCGCGGACCCAGCACCTTCACCAACTGGCGCAGGAACACGTCGCCGCCGCCGCCGGGTCCCGAACTGCTGAGCAGCGTGACGGTCTTGACCGGATAAGCCGGGTATTTGGCGTCCTGCGCGGAAGCTGTCCCGGCGAGGCCCAGCCCAAGGCTGAACATGGCGGTGAACGCCAGGATGGCTCTTCTGCCACTCAACATGCTCGTTTCTCCCATTTCGGCCCGCTCTTTCGCGGCGCGCATATTCGTTTGCCGGCTCATTGGCGTGAGTCGCGGGCTCGGACGGCTGCAAAGACTGCCGTTGGTTTCCCGCTTTTTGTCAACAAAATATGTCCGGTGGCCAATTCTCCCAACGACATCGGCGCCTTGTACGGATCAAATATCGTTGGTATTGTTAGGTATGGCGCACATCAGGTGTCGTCATTACGGCGGAGTTGAAAAATTTTGTCAACAATAGAGATGGTCGGTTCGATCGGAACCCATGTCGACCGCATCTTCGCCGCCATCGAGAACGACATTGTCAGCGGCCAGTTGCCGATGGGCTCGAAGCTCGGCGAGGAAGTGCTGGCGCAACGTTTCGGCGTTAGCCGCGGCCCGCTGCGCGAAGCTCTGCGTCGCCTTGAAGGGCGCGGGCTCGTGGTGCGTGCCGCCCATGCCGGCGTGCGGGTGGTGTCGCTCTCGCGCAAGGCGCTGCTCGAGCTTTACGAGATGCGCGAGCTGCTGGAGGGGCTGGCGGCGCGGCTCGCCGCCCGCAACATGTCCAAAGACGAGGTTGACGGGCTCTACGCGCTGCTGGAGGCCGATCTCAACACCGGACTGCGCGGTGACGCCTATCCGCTGGTGTTCGGCGACGCCGACTTTCACTTCCGCATCGCGGAAGGCAGCAAATCGGCACGGCTCCAGCAATTGCTGTGCGGCGACCTCTATTCGCTGATCCGCCTGTGCCGGTTCAAGACCGCGCACGTGCCCGGCCAGATGAAGTCCTATCGCGATCACCAGCGCATCGTCGAGGCGATCCAGGACGGCGACGAGGAACTGGCCGAGGTGCTGATGCGCCGGCACATCGCGGCTGCGCGCAAGCGCTTCATCGCCACCCCGTTCGACGAATCGGCCGGCGTCGACGATGCCATCACCCAGGCTGGCTTCGTCTGAGAGCGTACTTTGTCAACAAAATTGGCGCGTATGCGGCTCCATATGCACGCGTAGGCCGATAAAGGACAAATCTTGTTGACAATGCGTCTCGCGTCCTTTTGGCTTCGCCGCAACGAGACAAGAGCGCAGACGCCAGTTTCACACGAGCCAGCTCAAGCAAGATCAGGAGGATCGCCCGTGAAGAAGAAGCTCATCATCAATGTCCGGCTGAACGAATGGGAAATGCGGGGACCGAACAACAACATCCCCTATACGCCCGACGAGATCGCCGACGATGCTTATGAATGCTACCAGGCCGGCGCCAATCTGGTGCATGTCCACGCCCGCGGCCCGAACGGCGAGAAGAGCCACAGCCCGGAAGTCTATGCCGAGATCACCCACAAGATCCGCGAGCGCTGCGATATCCTGATCCACACCACGCTTGGCAATGTGTATCTCGAGGGTGATGCCAAGACCCGCATCAAGCATGTCGAGGCGGCGATGCCCGACATCGCGACCATCGATATCGGCTCGACGAACATGGACAAGTTCGATCGCCCGACCATGCAGTTCGAGACCACCAAGCAGCTCTACGCCAACACCATCGAGAGCTGCATGTATTTCGCCAACATCATGAAGGAGATCGGCGTCAAGCCGAGCCTCGGCCTGTGGAACGTCTCCTTCATGCGCACCGCCGGCGTCTTCCTTGATCTCGGCCTCTTGGATTCGCCGGCGCTTGCCATCATTCCGCTGAGCGGCGGCGACCTCATCGCCGGCCACGATGCGACGCCGGACGGCTTGCGCGCCTTCTTCCATGCCGAGCCGTCGAACGATCGGCTGCAATGGTGCGTGTGCAGCAAGTACGCCAACATCTTCCCGATGGCGGCGGTTGCCATCGCGCACGGCCAGCACGTGGCGCCCGGCCTCGGCGACTACCAGTATCCGGAGCTCGGCTGCCCGACCAATGCCGAGCTGACCCATCGCATCGCCAACATGGCGCGCGACATGGATCGCGAGATCGCGACTCCGGCCGAACTGCGGCAGATGCTCAACATGCCGGCGCAGCCGCGCGCCGTGGCGAGCGCCGCGCAATAGGTCTCCCGACACATCGCCGCGCCGGCAACATCCGGCGTGGCGGTATTCTCCGGACACCCCGCAGGAGCCGTCATGGCTGTCGAAATGCCGGCGCGCCGGCTTGGGCGAAGCGGCCTCGTTGCCTCGCGCCTCGTGCTTGGTGCAATGAATTTCGGCGCCCGCACGGATGAGGCGGAATCGCTGCGCATCATCGCCGCCGCTGCGGATGCCGGGGTGAATTTCCTCGATACCGCCGACACCTATGCGGGCGGGCGTTCGGAAGAGATCGTCGGTGCCGCGATCTCCGGCAACCGCAGTTCATGGATCCTCGCCACCAAGGTCGCCAATCGCAACGGGCCTGGGAAGAATGATGGCGGGCTTTCGCGCAAATGGATGCTTCATGAGGTCCATCAGAGCCTCAGGCGGCTGAAGACCGACTTCATCGACATTCTCTATCTTCACACCGAGGATGCCGAGACCCCGATGGAAGAGACGGTCCGCGCGCTCGCGCAATTGCAGCGCGACGGCGCCATTCGCTATTTCGGAGTGTCGAACCACAGCGCCTGGCGGATCGCCGTGCTGTGCGCGCTTTGCGATGAAGAGGGCATCGGCCGTCCGGTGGTGGCGCAGCCGCTCTATCACGCACTGGATCGCGCGATCGAAGTCGAGTTGCTGCCGGCCTGCGCCCATCTCGGCATCGGCGTTGCCGTGTACAGCCCGACCGCGCGGGGCATTCTATCCGGCAAATACAGCCTCGACGCCCCGCCGCCTGCGGACAGTCGCGTTGCGGTCGGCGACCGACGCATCCTGGAATCCGCCTATCGGCCGGAGATGGTGGAAGCCGCCGCGCGGGTCGCCGCCTATGCCGCCTCGCGCGGCGTCGAGCCGACAGCCTTTGCCATCGCCTGGGTGCTGGCCAACCGGAACATCACCTCCGCCATTGTCGGCCCCCGGACCATGGAGCAATGGCAGAGCTACCGGAAGGCGATGGAGGTCGACTGGACCTCCGAGGATGAAGCGGCGATCGACCGGATCGTGCCGCGGGGAGGGAGTGCCACTCCCAATGCGGTCGATCCGAAGTTCCCGGTCTTGGGCCGCTCCATCGATTGATGTGCCACCTGGGCTATTCGAGGAATGCCTCGATCAGGCTGGCAAACTCGTTCGGCCGCTCGACATTCGACATATGCGCGGCATCGAGCCGGGCGATGAGCGCCCCGGGGATGCGCGCATGGATGAACTCGCCGGCGGCCGGCGGCGTCGACGGGTCCTTGTCGCCGACAATGACGAGTGCCGGGTGCTGGATCGCGGCGAGCCCGTCGCGCAGATCGAGGTCGCGGATCGCGGCGCAGCAGCCGGCATAGCCGTCCACCGGCGTTGCCGCCACCACCGCGCGAATGCCGGCCACGATGTCGGGCTCCCGCGCGCGGAACCCGGCAGGGAACCAGCGCTCCACCGTCGGCGTGGCGAGCGCTTCCATGCCGCGCGTGCGGGCCGTGGCGATGCGCTCGTCCCACAATTCGCGCGGTGGCATGTGGGCCGCGGTGTTGGCCAGCACCAGCCGCCGCATCCGTTCGGGCGCGTGCATGGCGAGCCACATCCCGGTCATGCCGCCCATCGAAATGCCGCACCAGTCGGCACGCGCGATGCCGAGGTGGTCCATCAGCGCGATCACGTCGTGCCCTAAAATGTCGATGGAATAGTCGCCGCCGGTCGCGCTGCTGCGGCCGTGGCCGCGCTGGTCGTAGCGCACCACGCGGAAGCGCGTCGCCCAGCGCGGCGCCTGCCGGTCCCACATCGAGATGTCGGCGGCCAGCGAATTGGAGAGGATGAGGGCGGGCGCGCCGGCCTCGCCCTCGACGGTGTAATGAAGGCTCCAGCCTTCCATCGGGCAGAACGGCATAGGCGTCAGCCGATCCTGAACTCGATGGTTTCCATGGCGTCGAGCCGCGGCAGCGTGAGGTGGAGATAATCGCCGCGCCGTTCCACCGGCACGTCGCGTTCGGCAAAGACCAGCCGCGCCGCGTTGCCGGTGAAGCCCTCGGGCGCGCGCACCTCCAGCGCCAGAGCGTGCAGTGGTACCAGTTCCTGGATGATGCGGCGCTGCCCGGTGTTGAAGCTGCCGGGCGAGGAGAAGTTCACCAGCGAGACCACCAGCCGGTCGTTGCGCTCCAGCACGGTGACGTCGACGAGGCCGGGGCCGTGGACCCGCACCACATCACTCCAACCGGACGCGCTCTTCACCGCATTGCCGATCAGCTGGAACAGGTCGCGCAGCCCGTAGCGGAAGCCGATCAGGTCCGGTTGCCAGGGGAAGTGGATGACGCGTCCTGACCCCGAGGCACGATCGATCACCATCGGATAGTCGGTGACGTGCTCGATGACGTTGAACTCCGGCACGCTGATGCCGCTGCCGACCTCGCCCTCGACCGGCGGGATCAGGGTGATCGGGGCGACGCGCTGCTCGCCATCGGACGTGCGCACGAACACGATGTCGCCGGCGACCGGCAGGAGGTCGGTGCCGTCGAAGCCGGCGAGCAGCGGGTCAGCCGGATCGCGGATGGCGGCGTAGGCCGCGCGCAGGCCCTTCCAGGTCACGCCGGTCTGCGTCACGCCGGCGAGCCGGTGCAGCAATGGCTCGGCGTGGGGATGGCCGAGCTCGTCGAAATCGCCGGAGCGATAGGTCGAAACGACGAGGCCGCCGTCCTTCACGAAGCCCTCCAGCGCGGCGAGCGCAGCTTCCGACAGGCAGGCAGCATTGGGCAGCATGATGGTGCGGTAGCGCGCCAGCGTCTCCGCGGTGATGCGGTGTCCCGAGACGATGTCGAACGGGATGCGCTGGTCCATCATCGCGTTGTAGGCGCCGCGGAAATGGTCGAGATAGCGTCCGGTCGGGTCCTGGTGGCCGAAATTGTCGAGGCTGTGCCGCGAGAACACCAGCGCCACTTCCGCGGCCGAGCGGTTGCCGAGATAGGTGTCGCGGTTGGCGCGGAAGCGCGCGAACAAGGTGCGCAGGCTGTCAAGGCCGCGCCGGTCGAAATGGCGCTCCTGATAGCCGGTGACATGGAGCCAGGGCATCACGCCCTGCGCCATGATCTGGCCGGCCCACATCTGGTTCTCCGCCGCCGGCACGCTGTAGAAGCGCCACCACGGCAGGAAGTAGCTCACGGTGATGCCGCCGCCCTTGCCGGGGGCGAGTTCGCGCATGTAGCGCGCCTCCAGGCCCGGCCAGAACATGTTGGTGTAGCGGCGCTGCGCCTCGAGCACGATGCCGTCCTGGTGCGGCTCGGTGTAGTCGAGGTCCCAGCCACCGACGCGCGAATGGTCCCAGGATTCGGCAACCTGGCTGAGCGGGATCCAGGCGCATTCCGGGCGCACGCGGGTCTTGAGCGCCTGCACCTCGGCGTTCCACTCGGCGATGCACTCGTAGCGCCATTCATTGTACTGGCGCCAGGTCTCGTCGCCCCAGTTCTCCTCCGGGATCGCCTTGCCGGTGCGGGCGCGGAACTTGGACTGGCAGGCCGCGCAATGGCAGCGCGGCGTGTGCCAGGGCGAGAACTGCGCGGCATTGGCCCAGAGGCCGTCGAACGGGTAGCGCGTCAGCATCTCCTCGACGACGCGCATCATGAAGTCGCGGTAATAGCCGCCATTCGGGCAGGTGATGAAATGCCCGTGCACCGAGACCGGCGCGCCGGTCTTGTCCTGCACGAACCATTCCGGCCGCTCCTCATAGAGCTGGCGCGAGGCCATGGAGGGATCGATGCGGGCGATCGGGCGGATGCCGCGCGTCTTCAAGGCCGCGATCATTTCGGCCGGCAGGTCGCGATCTCCCAGTGTGGCGGCGCGCGGGTGGTGCTTCACCTGCGTCGGATAGAAGGCGACGATGCCGCCGACCGAGAAGCCGAGAGCGTCGAGCGAGAAGGACTTGGCGAACTCCGCCATCTTCTCGACATCCCAGGTCGCCGCATCGCCTTCGCGCAGCGTCATGATCATGACGAGCGCCTGCTTCAGCCAGCTGTGATCGATATGAGACGTCATGCGATTACCCATGGTTCTGCGGCCGCCCGCGCGACGGGCGTGGAAAGTGGACGGGTGAGCGGCGCCGGCTAGGCGGCGACGCTCGTGCTGAGGATCGGGTCGGAGCTGAGCAGCTCGCGGGTGTAGGGGTGCTGCGGGTCGGTGAAGATCTGCCGGGTCGGGCCTTGCTCGACGATGGTGCCCTTGTGCATCACCAGCACCCGGTCGGCGAAGCTGCGCACCACCGGCAGGTCGTGGGCGATGAAGAGATAGGACAGGCCGAACTCGTCCTTCAGGTTCTTCAGCAGCGCGATGACCTGTGCCTGCACCGAGACGTCGAGCGAGGACACCGCCTCGTCGCAGATGATGATCTCCGGCTTCAGCGCCAAGGCGCGGGCAATGGCGATGCGCTGGCGCTGGCCGCCCGAGAATTGGTGCGGGAAGCGCGCGGCGTGCTCGCGCAACAGCCCGACCTGTTCCAGCAGGTCGCCGACCCGCTCCTTCCAGAGCTGGCGCGGCAGCACATCGCGGTGGATCGCCCAGGGTTCGGAAATGATCTCCATCACGCTCATGCGCGGATTGAGCGAGGCGGTCGGATCCTGGAACACCATCTGGATCTGGCGGCGCGCAAAGTCGCGGCCGTCGGGAGTGGTGTGGATCAGGCTCTGGCCGCGATAGAAAGCGTCGCCATTGGTCGCCTCTTCCAATCCGATCAGCGTACGCACCAGTGTCGACTTGCCGGAGCCGGACTCGCCGACAATGCCCAGCGTCTCGCCGCGCCCGAGCGTGAAGGACACGCCGTTGAGCGCCAGGACAGGCGGCTTTGCCGGCCGGAACAGGCTCGCGGCGCTGGCATATTCCTTCGAGAGGGTCTCGACCCTCAAGAGCGGCTCTATCTCCGCGGCGCGTTCTGCCGTCGCCGGGAAGCCGTGCCGTCCGGGGACGGCGTCGAGCAAGCTGCGCGTATAGGGGTGCTGCGGGGTCTCGAACACCTCTTTCACCGTGCCGGTCTCGACGATGCGCCCGCCATTCATGATGGCGACGCGGTCGGCCATGCCGGCGACGATGCCGAGATCGTGGGTGATCATGAGCAGGCCCATGCCGCGCTCGCGCTGCAGGTCCTTGAGCAATCGCAGGATGCGCGCCTGCACGGTGACGTCGAGCGCGGTGGTCGGCTCGTCGGCGATCAAGAGGTCCGGGTTCAGCGCGATCGCCATCGCGATCATGATGCGCTGGCGCTGGCCGCCGGAGAATTGGTGCGGATAGTCGCCGAAGCGCGCCGCGGCATTGGGCAGGCCGACGCGCTCCAGCAACTCCAGCGCCTTCTCATTGGCGGTGGTGCGCGCCACGCCGTGCGAGCGGAACGTCTCCGCCACCTGCCAGCCGATCTGGTAGACCGGGTTCAGCGCCGCCAGCGTGTCCTGGAACACCATGGCGATGCGCGAGCCGTTGATCTCGCGTTGGCGCTCCGGCGAGACCTTGAGCAGGTCCTCGCCGCAATAGAGCACTTCGCCCGAGGTGATCCGACCCGGCGGAATGTCGATAAGCCCCATCAGCGCCGAGGAACTGACGCTCTTGCCCGAGCCACTCTCGCCGAGAATGGCGAGCGTCTCGCCGCGATCGATGTGCCAGGAGACATCGCGCACCGCCGGCACCACGCCGCCCTTGGTGTGGAACTCGACCGAGAGGTTGCGGACCTCGACGAGATGACCATTGTCCTCAGCCATTGGCGGGCTTCCTGGATTCGAGCCGCCAGCGCTGCACCGGATCGGTGACGATCCGCACCCAGTTGGCGAGTAGGTTGAGCGACATGGCGGTGAGGGTGATGGCGAGGCCGGGCCAGAAGGCGACCCACCAGGCGGTGCCGAGATAGCTCTGGCCCTGCGCCACCATCGCGCCCCAGGTGAATTCCGGCGCCTGAATGCCGAGGCCGAGGAAGCTGAGACTCGATTCGGACAGCATCACGAAGGCGAATTCCAGCGTCGCGATGGTCACCAGCGTCGGCGTCACCGTGGGGCGGATGTGCTTCCACACGATGCGCCAGGGGGAGGCACCCATGACCCGCGCCGCGACTACAAAGGTGCGCTCGCGGATCTCCAGCACCTCGGCGCGGGTGGTGCGCAGATAGATCGGGATGCGGGTGATGGCGAGCACCAGTATGACGTTGGCGACACCAGGCGTGAGCACATAGAGCACGATCATCGCCAGCAGCAGCGACGGGAAGCTCATCAATATGTCGGCGAGGCGCATGATGATGCTGCCGGTCCAGTCGTTCCGATAGCCGGCAACAAATCCGAGCAGCGAGCCGATCAGCAGCGCGGCGATGACCGAGCAGCCGGCCAGCATCATGGTGTTCTGCGCGCCGACGATGATGCGGGCGAGGATGGAGCGGCCGAGCGAATCCGCGCCGAGCACATAATGCCAGCCGAGCTGCGTCGACAGCGGCGGCGCGTTGCGCGCCAGCAGGTTGATCTTGGTCGCGGTAGCGCCGAACAGCCAGGGCCCGAAGCAGGCGGCGAGCACCACCAGGATCAGGAACAGCACGGCGACGAAGGCGAACTTGTCGCGCCACAACAGGCCGAGCGACTGGCGCCAGGCTGAGGGTTCGGCCACTGCGAGGGAGGGAGCCGTCATGGTCATTTCCACCCTCACGCGTGCTTGATGCGTGGATCGAGCAGCGCGTAAGCGAGGTCGATCACGATGTTGAGCAGGAAGATGGCGGCGGCGGTGACGATCACGCCGGCCTGGATCACCGCGAAGTCGCGGTACTGGATCGATTCCATCATCAGCCGGCCGATGCCCGGAAAGCCGAAGATCATCTCGATCACCACCGCGCCATTGATCATGCCCGAGGCCTGGTCGCCGGCGACGGTAATGATCGGCAGCATGGCGTTGCGCAGCGCATGGACGAACACGATGATGCGCTTGCGCACGCCCTTGGCCCGCGCCGTCTTCACATAGGCCGAGGACAGCGCGCTGATCATCGCCCCGCGCACCACCTGGGCCAGCAGGCCGCAGGGCCGCACCGCCAGCACCACGACCGGCAATATCCAGTAGGCCAACCCGCCGGTGCCGGAGGTCGGCAGCCAGCGCAGCCACACCGCGAACACCAGCACGCTGACCAAAGCCAGCCAGAAGTTCGGCAGGCTGGCGCCCGCCAGCGAGATCATGTTGACGAAACGGTCGAGCACGCCGTTGGGGCTGCGCGCGGCGAGCGAGCCGGCGACGATGGCGATCACCAGCGCCAGTGTCATGGCGGTGGCGGCAAGCATCAGCGAGGTCGGGAATGCCTGCAGCACGAGATCCAGCGCCGGCCGCTCCAGTCGCAGCGAATTGCCGAAATTGAGCTGCACCAGATTGGTGAGGAAGTGCTGGAACTGCACCAGCAGCGGCTGGTCGAAGCCGTTGGCATGGGAGAAGGCGGCGCGCACATCCGCGGGCGCGTCGATCGGCAGATAGAGGTCGGTCGGATTGCCCGTCAGCCGCGCCAGAAAGAAGACGAGGATGATCAGCCCCATCATCGAGATGGCGCTATGGAGCATTCGGTTCGTGACGTAGCCGCCCATGGTCGCCTCCGGAATGTTCTGTCGGGACATTGGGTGCCCCCGCGCGGACCGGACCGCGCGAGGCACCCTCGTCTCATTTGGTCTCGGCGTACTCACCCGTCTTCTTGCGCAGCTCGGCGCGCTCGGCCGGCGTTTCCCATTGCTGGGCGTATTCGCTTTGCTCCCACGCCTCGAGGTCGAGGAGGCCGATGCCCATGCCGAAGCCAGGCTCGCTGGTATAGGTGTTGACCATGAAGGCCAGCCATTTGCCGTCCGGGCTGACATTCGAATTGCTGGCGCGCCAGGGTGCGCGGTCGAACATGCGGGTCATGCGCACGCGGCGGCTTGAACCGTCGAGCTTCAGCTTCCACAGATCGATCGGCGGGAACTGGTCCACGAAGTCGCATGAGGATTCGAGGCAGATGTGCTCGTGGTTCGGGAAGATGCCTTCCGGCTCGTTATGGGTCAGCGGCTCGTCAATATAGGTGCGCACGTCCAGCGTCTTGAGGTCGATGCCGCGGGTCTGCGTCCGCCACGTCGTGCTGCGATCGCGCGGGCCGATATATTCGGCCATGACGACCTCGGTGTCGTTGTTACGGAAGTCCTGCGGCTCCGGCCGGCGCAGCCCGGTGGGCGAGCGGTAGATCGGCCGGGTGGCGCCGAGCTCGGCGCCGTTCGGGCCGTAGTCCAGCTCGGTCACGTAGCACTCGAAGTCCTCGATGGTGCCGAGCCGCGGATCGTGCTCGCCATGGCGCGAATAGGTGATGCGGTCGGCGATGGCGGAGACGCCGATGCCCTCGAAGAAGGTCAGGCCGAGCGGGCGCGGCGGCGCGCTGGCATCCTTGTCCATGTACCAGAGCTCGGATTCCACGTAGCGGCTGACGTGGTGATGCTTGAACTGCTTCGGCCCGATCAGCAGATAGTCGCCATTGCGCAGGAATAGCACGCGCAGGAACGAGTGGTGTTCGCCGTTCGCGCCGGTGAGGTTGCGGATCTGCCGGGTATCGAGGTCGATCTCGTGCACGTCGCCATAGGCCTTCTCGACGAAGGCGATGCGCTTGCCGTCCGGCGACCAGTAGGGACGCGCCCCGTATTTGCACAATCCCTGATGGAAAGGCGGCGGATTGTCGAAGATGTGCTCGCCCTCATAGGGAGCATTGTCCCACTTGAAGATAGGCATGGGTCTTCCTCTCTCGGCGGATTGTCGATCACGGCAGCTCGGGGAGGGCGGCCGCGCTGGCCGCCTTCCGGAAATGAGCGCTACTTGAAGGTGATGGCGCTCAGTTCGAGCTTGCCCTGGGTGGTGAAGTCCGGCGTGTAGGACACGCGCTTGCCGACCCGGATGTAGCTGACCATGTGGAACAGCATGACGTCCGGCACGATGTCCTGCTGGATCTGGCGATTGGCCTGCTGGAACAGCTTGGTGCGTTCCTCGCCGGTCGAGACCGAGGCTTGCTGCAACAGCTTGTCGAGCGCGGGGTCGTAGATGTTGGTGAGGCCGCCGTTCGACGTGTAGTAGACGATCATGGTGTAGAAGGCGTCGCCGGCGACGTTGTCGTGCAACTCATGCACCATGGTCGGGCCGCGGTCGGTGGGATACGGCTTCCGGCGGATGGCCGAATGCTGGATCTTGTCGACCATCTGGATCTTCACGTTCAGGCCGATCTCCTGCCAGTTCTGCACCAGCGTCTCCAGCATCTCGCTGAGATTGGCCTGCATGAACTCGCTGCCATAGAGCACGATCTCCTTGTTGACCGGCACGCCGGCGGCCTTGGCCTCGGCGATCAGCGCCTTTGCCTTGGCGGGATCGTAGGGCCACGGCTTCAAAGTGGGGTCGTAGCCATTGACGCTGGGCAGCATGAACTGGCTCGCCGGCACCGACAGCGGGCTGACGATGGTGCCGATGAAGGCGCTGCGGTCGACGGCGAGGTTCATCGCCTTGCGTACCCGCACATCGTTCAGCGGCGGCTTGTCCATGAAGAAGCGGACGCGGCTGGTGTCGGCGTTGAGATAGCCGATGTCGGTCTCGGGATTCACTGCGTCCTGCGGGGCGATCTGCAAGCCGATATCGGCTTCGCCGACCTGGACCATGGAAGCGCGCAGCGCCGGCTCGGAGCGCCACACATAGGTGGCCTTGCGGACCTGCGGCTTGTCGCCCCAATAGCCGTCGAAGCGGGTGAGGACGAGGCTCTGCGCCGGGTCCCAGCTGGTGAAGACATAGGGGCCAGTGCCAACCGGGGCGCGCGAGGCTTCCTTCATCGAGGTGCTCGGCGCCGTCATGCCGGTCTGCGCCAGCGTCAGCGGCATCAGCGGCATCGGTTCGGTGGTGACGATGTCGACGGTGTATTTGTCGACCGCCTTGGGCTGGATCCTCACGCTGCCGAAGCTGCGGATCATGTCGCGGCAGGCCAGTTCCGGCACGAACTGGCGGTTCAGCGCGGTGACCACGGCATCGGCGTCGAACGGCGTGCCGTCGTGGAACTTGACGCCCTCGCGCAGCTTGATGCGCCAGGTCCGCGGGTCGACCTGCGTCCATTCGGTGGCGAGGTTGGGCAGCGGCTTGCTGGTCTTGGGATCGAGCTTGAGGAGTGTCTCGACGACGTTCTCCTTGAGCACGAGGCCGATATAGCCGGTCGAGTTCATGTGGCACGGCTCGACCACGTCGACCGCCGATGCCATGACGATCTTGATGTCCTTCGAGGTATCCTGCGCCTGCGCAGGAGCCGCGAACGGGACGGCAGCTAAGAGGACGGCACCGAGCACGGCGGCGGCGCCCGCCGACACTATTCCGGTATTCTTCATCTATCTTTCCTCCCAAAGAATATTGGGGTGTACCCCAATTATACTTCCGTCATTTTGACGGCGGATGGCGATTGGTGCGCCGGATCACATGGAACTGATCCGGCGTTCGGCTTTTTCCAGCCAGTCGCGGCTGATCTCGACGCCCCAGCCAGGGCCGGCCGGCACCTCGATCTGGCCGTCGACCACGTTGAACGGATCGGAGGCGAGCAGCCCCTCGATCCAGGGCGCCGGCTCGATGCTGAGTTCCATGAAATGGCCGGCGTTCGGCAGCGCCGCCTGCAGATGGGTGGTGAACACCGAGACCATGGAACGATTGGCGGCGTGCGGGGTGCAGGGTAGCCCGGCTTCCTCCGCCATGCGCGCGACGCGCAGGGCGCGGCTGATGCCGCCGACATAGCAGATGTCCGGCTGCACGATATCGGCGGCGCCCATGCGGATCATGCGGCGGAACTGGGCGAGGTCGACCTCCTGCTCGCCCTGCGACACCGGGACGGTCAGCGCGGCCGCGACCTCGGCGGTCCATTCCAGCTCGGGGTAGGGGCAGGGCTCCTCGAAATGGCCGACGCCGTTGTCTTCCAGCATCCGCCCGACCTCGATCGCGCGCTTCGGCGTGAAGCCGCTATTGGCGTCGCACAGCAACTCGCAATCATCGCCGATCGCCTTGCGCACGCTCGGTACGATGGCCTCGGTACGGCCTGGCCAGCGGTCGACATCATTGCCGAAATTATTGCCGATGCGGATCTTGAAGGCCGCGAAGCCCTTGTCCTGCTGCAGCCGCGCCAGCCGCTCGGCCTCGTCCTCCGGGGTAATGTCGCGCCGCATGCTCGAGCCATAGACCGCCTGGCGGGTCTTGGTAGTGCCGAGCAATGCGGCGACGCTCTTGCCCGCGCGCTTGCCCTTCAGGTCCCACAGCGCGGTGTCGATGCCGGCAATGGCGCGGGTGGTGTAGGAGCCGGGGAATTTGTGGGCGCCGACCCAGCAACGGTCGACCAGGGCGTCGATGTCGGAGGGGTCAGTGCCAAGCACGACGGGCGCCATCTGCCGGTGCAGGATGGTGGCGGTGATGTCGGCATTGTAGGGCGCGACCTGGCCGTAGCCTTCGAGCCCGTCCTGCGTCGTCACCCGCACGATGCTGATGAATTCCGTGGAGAAGGTCTCCACGCTCGCGATCTTCGACATTTCCATCCCTGCCATTCGCGGTCCGGTTGACCGGCTCATTTTGCAAGGATGCTAGAGCTAAACTTTTCGGTTGATAATATGATAAATACTCGTTTCATTCCGTACGAAAAGTATCGAATGGGAGCGAACCCATGGACAAGCTGCGCGACATCGAAACCTTCGTGGCCGTCGTGGAGGCCGGCAGCTTCGCCAGGGCCGCCGGAATCGAGGGCGTCACACCGGTGATGATCGGCCGACGCATCACCCAGATCGAGAAGCGCCTCGGCGGCGAACTGCTTCAGCGCAGCACGCGGCGGCTGACGCTGACGCCGGCTGGCGAACGCTATTACCAGCACGGCATCGAGATGCTGGCGCGGCTGCGCACTGCCGAACGGCTGGCGAGCGACGGGCGCGACTACGCCACCGGCCAACTCATCATCTCCTGTCCGTCGGGCTTCGGCCGCCATCATGTGGCGCCGAACCTGCTGGAATTCATGACTGCCAATCCGGACGTCAATGTCTCGCTCAATCTGAACGACCGCGTCGTCGACCTCGTGCGCATGGGCTATGAGATCGGCATCCGCACCGGTCCGGTGCTGGATCCCAATCTCGTCGTCACCCGGCTGGCGCCGAACCGCCTCGTGGTCTGCGGCACCCCGGCCTATTTCGCCCGGCACGGCGCGCCAAAGACGCCGGAGGATCTCGCCCAGCACAATTGCCTTGCCTATAACGAGCATGGCGGCCAGCCGCGCGGCTGGCATTTCCAAAGCGGCGGTAACACCATCACCATCCGGCCGAACGGCAGCCTGACCAGCAATGACGGCGCGATGCTGACGCGCTGGGCGTTGGAGGGCGTCGGCCTCGCCTGGCGGCCGCAATGGGAGGTGGCGCGCGAGATCGCCTCCGGCAACATCATCACCGTGCTCGACGCGTTCGCCTCACCCCATCACGACATCGTCGCCGCCTATCCGCAGCAGAATCCGCTGCCGGCCAAGATTCGGCTGCTGATCTCCTGGCTGAAGGAGGTCTATGCCCGGCCGGGCTACTGGAGCGGGGAAGGCGCCGGTGAATAAGTACAAGGAGATCAGGGCCTTCGTCGCAGTCGCGACCGAGGGTTCGATGGCCAGGGCGGCGGTCAAGGAGAAGATCACGCCGGGCATGCTGGGGCGCCGCATCGACGGGCTGGAGCAACGGCTCGGGGTCAAGCTGCTGCACCGCACGACCCGGCTGCTGACCCTCACCGAGCAGGGCCGGCTGTTCCTCAAGCATTGCGATGAACTGCTCACCGACCTTGAACTCGGCGAGAACGAGCTGTTCCCGGACACGTCGGAGGTCAGCGGGCAGATGCTGGTGCTGGCGCCCCCCTATTTCGGGCGGGAGCACGTCGCCGCCCATGCCGGCAGGTTCATCGCCGCCTATCCGGCGGTACGGCTGTCGTTCAACCTCAGCAACGACTATCCCGACCCGGTGCAGGAGGATTACGACCTGTGCATCCGGATCGGCAATGTGATCGATCCGGATTTCGTCACCACCAAGCTCGCCAGCAACCGGCGCGTCGTCTGCGCGACGCCGGCCTATCTCGAAAAGCATGGCGTGCCGCGCAAGCTGGAGGATCTTGCCGATCACAATTGCCTTGCCGTCAATCTGCAGGCAGACCGCCATCGCGACTGGCTGTTCCAGGAGGACGGCAAGCTGGTCGCGGTGAAGGTGGACGGCAACATGGATTGCAGCGACGGTGAGGTGCTGGTGCGCTGGGCGCACGATGACCTGTGCCTCGCCTGGCGCTCGACCTGGGAGGTCGGCGCCCAGCTCGCCTCGGGCGAACTGGTCAGCGTGCTCGACGAGTATGCGCTGCCGAGCTTCGACATCACGGCGGTCTATCCGCGTAACAAGCCCTCACGTCTGGCGCGGCTGTTCATCGCTTTCCTGAAGGACATCTACGCCCAGCCGTCTTATTGGGCGCACGATGGGCAAGAGCAATGACCCGCCGCCGCCGCGGTCGAATGCGCGCGGGGAAACAAACGTAGTGTCCTTGTAATGCCGGTATTGAAGGCGCACATTTCGCGAGTCGATGGACCGTCAGATGAGTTGGCTTCGCGCGGAAGAATTCCGCGTGTCGACAGGCTCACTTCCGCGGAAAAGCGATTCGACTGGCTGCCTGTCCGTAGGGCGACACGCTCGGCACCTTATCGCGGCCCTGCACCTCTCCGAGGCGTGGGGTTTCTCGTTTCACCGGCGGCGCGCGCCGACAGGATGTACAGGAGATAATCATGGCCAAGGGACAAGTACGCAGCAATCGCGAAGCCAAGAAGCCGAAGAAGCCGAAAGAGCCGGCACCCGTGAAGGGCCCGGTATCGATCGCGCTCCCGAAGAAAAAGGGCTGAGATCCCGGAATGGCCGTCCCGACCAGGGAAGCCACGGTCATCTTCCGGCGTCCTGTCAAGCCCGGCACACGCGACCGCTCGCAACCTGCGAGGGCCTGTCGGCTGATGATCGATGAGCAGGAGAGGTCGCGTATCTCCCTCCTCGCGTAGGTCGTGCCGGCTTCCAAGTGGCGGCGACGCCCAATGATCCGATCGCTACTGGTTGGTTTTGCGTCCGATTGAAGAATTGGCGAGCGGCGACGAG
This sequence comes from Starkeya sp. ORNL1, assembly GCF_012971745.1. Taxonomy (NCBI): domain Bacteria; kingdom Pseudomonadati; phylum Pseudomonadota; class Alphaproteobacteria; order Hyphomicrobiales; family Xanthobacteraceae; genus Starkeya; species Starkeya sp. ORNL1. The sequence goes on along the minus strand of NZ_CP048834.1, from coordinate 2,639,286 downwards.
GTCCTCACCGATGCCTTGTTCAGCTCTTCGATCCGCTTGATGAACGCTTCCGGCAGATACATGTTCGGGTTAGGCGTATCGAGGCCAATATATCTGGCGATATCGGCGCCGAACGAATTGCAATTATAGGTCGTTGCGTGCCAGGTCGTCTTTGTGGCCTGTAAATTCTTTATATAAGCTTCGGCCCTGCGGTATTCGGCTTCGGTCAGCGGAACGCAGAAGCGCGCCGTCAGATACTGCTCGTCCAGGTCGCCATAGCTGGCCCCGGTCTCGGCCGGCACCGGTATCCAATGCCCCTGAATATACACTGCGGGATCGTCGCCCTTCGGGTGCAACCCGGCGACTTTAAAGCTCGCAAAGCCCTTGCCGCTGCCGATCCGCCCATGAAACACGAAGGTGTGGCCGTAGCTCGCCGCCGTGCGGGAGCGGAACTCGACGAAGTAAGGCTTGCCGGGCTGAGCCGCAGCCTTGCAGCCGGCGGACGTGACGGGTTCCTTGATTTTCTCCTGCGCCGTCGTGCCGGTGGCGGAAGCTTGCGCGCGCGCTGCACTTGAAGGTTTGGCCGCCGCTGGGCGGGGCGCATGCGCTGCGGCTGCCGGTGAACTCGCCGGCGCGGCAGCGCTGGCTGCCGGCGGCAATGCCGAAGGCGTGGCCACAGACGTGGCAGGCGCACTTGAAGACGCGGCAGACGTATCCGGCGGCGTGGCAGGTGTGGCCGAAGTTTCCGGCGTTGCGACGGGTGCTGCCGCGACCGGTGCTGCGGTGGTGTTCGGCGTCGCCGTTGTATCGGCGCCTTGGGCCGCGGCAAGCGAGACCGGTAGCCATACGGTAAAGGCCACGGCGCCAGCGATCGGGAGGAGGCAGGCTATGACGACATTGCGCACGATGACCACCCGGCTTGCCGAAGGGGACTCGAATTCCGAAAAGGAATGAGCGCGCCAATCAGGGGCGCGCCCCTGCGATCTCTAGGGGAGATAAAAATATCTCGCCGAAAATGAGAAGAAAGGGCCGAGTTTTTGACTCGGCCCCTCCTCACCCCCACTCAACCCTTGGAGACGACCGGGACCGGTTCCTTGCCGATCGGCGCTTTGCCGACAGTGGCACAACCGACGACACCGAACAGAGTAAGCAACGCAGCACCAGCGACGAGAAGTTTCTTCATGGAATCAACCCCCATTTTACGCATCAAGGTTAGATGCACGCCGAAGGCGGCAGCTAGTGCTGAAAAGCCACAGGCATTAACCTTCGGTAGAAAGGTGCTGGGCTATGCTGAAGGGGTGCGTCTGGTTTGCGTCTACTCGCGAGCTACTATCAAGTCGAAGTTGAACGGAAATGGCAACGTGTAAGTGCGTTTCGTAATGCCGTTACCGTTTCTTGATAAAACCCTGGAGATCGACGATGTATGCAAGGTTGCGAGAATTGGGGTTTATTATATCAGTCTTCGGCCTGATTGCCCCAGCGTCCGCCATGGCTCGCGAAACCGTCTCGTTCGATGGTTATTCAGCGGGAACCATCGTGGTCAAGACGAAGGAGCGGCGCCTCTACTATATGCTCGGTGACGGCAAGGCTGTGAAATATCCGGTGGGGGTCGGTCGCTCCGGCCGCACCTGGACCGGCACGAGCTACGTCAGCGGCAAATACATAAGGCCGGCGTGGTCGCCGCCGAGCGAGATACGCGCAGACAAGCCATCGCTTCCCGCGGTGATTCCCGGCGGCTCACCCTCCAATCCCATGGGCGCGGCGGCTCTCACGCTCGGCTCCGGCGAATACGCCATTCACGGCACCAATGCCCGCCGTTCGATCGGCGGCTTTGTCTCCTATGGCTGCATCCGCATGTACAACGAGGATGTTCTCGACCTGTACGGCCGGGTCGGCTACGGCACCCAGGTTATCGTCCTGCGATAGCCGCGCTATTGCGTCCCGATCCACTCTGCGAAACGCGCCGGGGGGCTTGAAGTGGGCCATGCCCGCCCCTAATGTGCGCCGCGCTGAGCGGGCGTAGTTCAATGGTAGAACGGCAGCTTCCCAAGCTGCATACGAGGGTTCGATTCCCTTCGCCCGCTCCAGCTTTCCCTCGACAAAGCCAAGAGCCTCTCCGGATGCGCGGGGATACGTTGCCGATGTCGGAGCAGCCCGCCCAGCCGGCCCGCACCATATGGGGGCGCGCCAATTCCGTGAACGTCCAGAAGGTTCTGTGGTGTTGCCACGAGCTCGGATTGGAGTTCACGCGGATCGATGCGGGATGGCACTTCGGCCGCAACAGGGAACCTGAGTATCTGGCCATGAATCCCAATGGCCGTGTGCCGACCCTGGTCGAGGATAATTTCATCCTTTGGGAGTCGAATACGATCTGCCGCTATCTCGCGCAGAAGTACGGCCCCGACAGCAGGCTCTATCCGGGAGATCTTCGGCAACGTGCCATGGTCGACAAGTGGCTTGACTGGAGCATTTCGTCCTATGGGCCGGTGGAGCGGGATCTTTACTGGGGCCTGATCCGGACCGCGCGGGATGAGCGGGACATGCCCGCATTGAACAAGATCGCCGACCGGCTGGGCGTGCTGTGGGAGATTGTCGACGCCAATCTCTCCGGCCGCCGCTTCATGGCGGGCGAGGAGTTTTCACTGGCCGATATCTGCCTCGGGGCCTATGCGCGCCGGTGGTTCGGATTCGTCGACTTGGAAAAGCCGAGCTTCGTCAAGCTGGCATCCTGGCATGATCGCATCTCGCGTCGGCCAGGATACCGGCTCCATCTTGCGCATCCCTTGACCTAGAGCCCTTTCCGTTCGGATGGAAACATCCGAACGACAAGAAAGTGCTCTAGATTCAATAAGCTGGAGCAATTCCTCTTCGATCAGATGATTCCATCTGATCGGGAAATGCTCTAGCTTCCGCGGGCCAAGCTTCCGCGGGCCAGGGCTATCCTCACCCGACCGGAGGGTGGTTCGACGGCAACAGCGCGAGCCTGGTTTCCTCGTCATTGATCGGGGGTGTCAGGGCCGTCGTGGTCGGGCGTCCCGAGCCGAGAGCCCGCGCCGGTTCGTTACAGGAGGGATCGAGGGTTTTTTACCATCCGAAGCACGCCGATCCGATGGTGCACGAACCCCAGCCGCATCCGCGTTTCGACTCAGAGCGCGGTCATGCCGCCATCGACGATGAGATCGATGCCCGCGATGAAGCTGCTTTCGTCGCTCGCCAGGAACAGCGCGGCGGCGGCCAGTTCGTCCGGACGGCCCAGCCGCTTCATCGGAATGCTTGCGGCCCAGTTCGCGCGAACCGCCTCGCGTCCTTCGGGCGTGCTGGCCTGGAGGTCCATGATCGGCGTGTCGAACGGACCCGGGCTGAGCGTGTTCACGCGAATGCCGCGCTCGATCAGTTCGGCGGTCCAGGTGCGCACGAAGGAGCGTACGGCTGCCTTGCTGGCGCTGTAGGTGCCGTACCCCGCTGCGCCCTTATTGGCGGCAATGGAGGAGACAACGATGACCGAGGCGCCGTCACTGAGCAGCGGAAGCGCCCGATTGACGGTGAAATAGAGGCCGCGAACGTTCACACCAAAGGTCTTGTCGAAATTGTCCTCGGTGGCCTCCAACAAAGTCTGGGGAGCGACGATGCCGGAATTGGCGACGAGAACGTCGATCCCTCCTTGCTCCTGGCGGATTCTCGCGAACAGCCGGTCGAGGTCCTCGATGCTCTGGACGTCGCCCTGGACCGCGGCGGCATTGGCGCCGATGAGCGCGACCGCCTTGTCGAGCTCCTCCTGGCGGCGACCGGTGATGTAGACGAAGGCGCCTTCCTCGACGAAACGCTTCGCGGTCGCAAGGCCGAGACCGCTGTTGCCGCCGGTTATCACGGCGACCTTTCCGGCTAGCTTGGACATTGTGTGCTCCTGATGCCCGGGGCGATCCGGCGGTGGGTTGCGAGCGAGAATAAGCTTCATTCCGGATTGGACTATCCGCCCAGGGCGGCGAGCAAGTCCTTCTGCCTCAGCGCCAGCCCTGACCCGGCGCGCTTGCGGGGCGGCCACCAGATCTCCATCTGATCCTCGACACAGCAACACGCCGGGCCCGACGGTTCAATCCTCGGCGCGCTGGCGGCAGCGGCGCTCGTCGTCGTTGTTCGAGGACCAGACCATGGGTTACATCGATAAGAATCTGGCTCCCGTCGATGACGGCGCGCTGATGGATGCCTATTCCCAATCCATCGCCCACGCCGTCGACATCGTCGGTCCGGCCGTCAGCCGGATCGAGCGGGTGGGCGGTCGATCCGGGCACGGCTCGGGCTTTGCGATCTCGCCGGACGGCTTGATCGTCACCAACAACCACGTCGTCGACGATGCCAGGCTGGTGCGCATCACCACGCCCGACGGCCTTGTCACCGAAGGGCGCGTGCTCGGCCGCGACATCGACACCGATATCGCGCTCGTCCGCGCCAATACCAGTATCGGCAACTGGGCGCGGCTCGGCGATTCCAAGCGCCTGCGCCGCGGCCATATCGCCATTGCGATCGGCAATCCGCTCGGCTTCGAATGGACCGTGACCGCCGGCATCGTCTCCGCGCTCGGCCGCTCGATGCGGGCCGCGAACGGCTATCTGATGGACGACGTCATCCAGACCGACGCCGCGCTCAATCCCGGCAATTCCGGGGGGCCGCTGGTCTCGTCCGGCGGCGAGGTGATCGGCGTCAACACTGCGGTCATCCAGGGCGCGCAGAGCATCGCCTTCGCCGTCGCCGCCAATACCGCGAACTTCGTGGTGTCGGAAATCCTGCGCTACGGCCGCGTCCGCCGTGCCTTCATCGGCATTGCCGGCGACACCATCGAATTGCCGCGGCGCATCGCACTGGAGGCCGGCACCACGCAGAAGACCTCGGTGCGGGTGCGGCGCGTCGAGCCCGGTAGCCCGGCCGAGCGCGGCGGGCTGGCGGACGGCGACTATATCCTCGCCATCGACGGCAAACCCGTCAGCGGCGTGGACGATATCGTCCGGCTTCTGGACGGCGAGAAGATCGGCCACGGCACTGAGTTCCTCGTATTCACGGTGGCGGGCAAGATCGAGACCCGGACCCTGCTGCCGCTGGCGCGGGCCTGAGAGGCGCCGCTTGCAGTTGCGAGTGGCCCCAAGGCACTCGTGACGCCCGGGCTTGTCCCGGGCATCCACGTCTGTCCCTGCGCATGAGCGTGGATGGTCGGGACAAGCCCGGCCATGACAGTGTGAGGAGGACGAACCGGCGCCTCCAATCACCACACAATTTGGACATTGCGGGCCCTCCCGGCATTGCGGAGAATGCCGCGAGGGCCGAAGTGCCCGCGACCAGGCAGGAGACGGACATGTCGGAGCCGGTGAATGACGACATTGTCGCGGTGGTGCGGGCCTATGTCGAAGCCATGGCCGCGGCGGATGAACCCCGGCTGCGCGCCGCTTTCCACCCCGCGGCTGCGATCATCGGCAACTATGAGGGCGAGGTCGAATGGCTCTCGCTCGATCAGTTCATCGCCGCCATTCTCGACGCCGGTGCGTCGCCCGTCGGCCGCAGCCCCTATTGGGACATTGAGAGCGTCGACCGCACGCCCGACAGTGCGGTCGTGCGCGTGGTCGACGACTTCGCCGGCATGCGCTTCACCGATCATCTGTCGCTTTTGAAGATCGGGCCGGAATGGCGGATCGTGAACAAGCTCTACCATCTGCGCGCGGCAAACGAGCCTGAACTGGTCGAACTGGACGCGCTCAATGCCTCGAATGACGGATAAGTAAATCCACGCGCGCCGCTACTTCAGCAACGCCGCCTCGGCGTCCTCGGGCTTGTGGAAATAGTGGCCCTGATAGAGCTTGACGCCCAGCGCGCGCAGCCGGTCGAGCTCCGCCTGGCGCTCGACGCCTTCCGCCACCAGTTCCAGCCCAAGCGACTCCGCGATCGAGACCGCGGCCTTCACCAGCGCCTCGTCGATCGGGTCGTCGAGCAGGTCGTGCGTCACCGCCCAGTCGATCTTGATGCCGTCGACATGGAGCCGCTTGAGCACGTCGAAGCTGTTATAGCCGCTGCCGAAATCGTCGAGGAACAGGCGCACGCCGCGCTCGCGCAGCGTGTCGACGAAATCGGACAGCGCCTCGATGTCCTCGATCTCGTCGGTCTCGGTGATCTCCACCGCAAGCGTGCGAGCGGCCTCGGGGCTGCGGTGCAGCAGTTCCAGGAAGCGCCGCTGGAAAGCGGGATCGGTGAGGGTGCGCACGCCGAAATTCATCGAGACGTAGCGGTCCGAGCCGGCATGGGCCAAGCGCACCGCATAGTCGATGGTGCGCCGGCACACCCACTCATCGATGCGGCTCATATAGCCGAGCCGCCGCGCCGCCGGCAGGAAGCTCGCCGGGGTGCGCGGCAGGCCGCGCTCATCGACCAGGCGGATCAGCGCCTCATAGCCGGAAATGCCGTCGTCGGAGACGATCGCCTGCAGGTGCAGCACGAACATGTCGGCCTCGAGCGCGAGCTGGATGCGCTCGGCCCAGCTCAGCGTCTCCTGGGCATGGCTGACGCTCAGATCGCCGAGATCATAGAGCTGGATCCGCCCGGGCCCGGCATCCTTGGCGATGTAGCAGGCGGTGTCGGCGGCGGCGAGCAGGCGCGCCACCGAGGAGAGGTTCGTCCCCGCCCGCGCCAGCCCGATGCTGAGGCCGAGGCTGAAACTGCGGCCCTCGGCGACGAAGCTGCGGCCGTGCACCGCAGCATTGAGCCGCTCGGCGACGCGCATCGCCTCTTCTTCCTCGACCTCGGCGAGCACGACGGCGAATTCGTCGCCGCCGATTCGCGCCAGCAGGTCGTCGGCGCGCAGTTGCCGCTTCAGCGTCTGAGCGATGCCGCGCAGCACCTCGTCGCCGGCGGCATGGCCGACCGTGTCGTTCACCACCTTGAAGCGGTCGACATCGATGTAGAGCACGCACACCCCGTTCGGGCCGTCGTGCAGCAACTGGTCGAGCCGCTCCTCCAGCGCGAAGCGGTTCGGCAGGCCGGTCAGGGCGTCGCTGCGCGCCTGGCGCGCCACCAGCCGGGCGAATTCCGAGAGCGCGTCGGTGTGCCGCTCGAGCTGGGCGCGGATGGCCACCAGCTCCGCCTCGCGCTTCTTCTGGCTGGTAACGTCGGTCCAGATACCGACGACGCTGCCGTCCTTCATGCGGCGATGGCTTGCCAGCACCCAGCCGCCATTGCGCAGCGGCACTTCGAGCCGGGTGTCGTCCGCGCCGCCCAGCTGCTGCATCATTCGCGCGGCGAACCCTTCGGGATCGGTACCCGCCTCGACGAAGCGGCCGGTCAGCGCCGCCTGCCGCAGCAGTTCGTCAAGGGCGGCGCCGTTCAGCGATGCGGTGGCAGCATCGCCCAGCATGTCGCGAAAGCGCTGGTTGCAGAGTTGCACGCGGCCATCCTCCTCAAGCAGGACGAAGCCTTCGCCGATGCTGTCGATGGTGTCGAGCAGATGCTGCTCGGTGGCCTTCAGCTCGCTGATATCGGTCCAGGTGGAGACGATGCCGCCATCCGGCGTGCGCCGCTCGCGCACCCGCACCCAGCCGCCATTCTCCAGGCAGATGGCGAAAGGCCGCCCGTCCGCCGCGTGGTGGCGCGCGAGGCGCTCGGCAACATAGTGCTCGGGATCCGCGACCCGCGACCATTCACCGTTCGGCACCTTGACGAGGGTTTCGAAGGTCTGGCCGTGCAGATCGCCAAGCACCATCAGGAAGGGAAAGAATTCGGTGAATCGGCCATTGTGCAGCACCAGATGGTCTTCGGCGTCGAAGAGCGCGAAAGCATCGCTCATGGATTCGAGTGCCGCATCCAGCCGAAGTTGCACAGCGTCGCTCTCGCGGCTCACACCATCACTGGAGGCCGCCGCATCGATCTCGATGCTTCGCGCTTTCACCATGCCGACCCGGTCGCCCCGCTGCACGGATATCCGACGCAGCGGATATCCAATGCTACGTCAAATGTTCCAAAAATTCGAACCGTCGTCGCGCCAATTCCGAACCTCCGCGACAAGTGATCCGCATATTACCGTTACCCGCAGGCGCTGACACCGCTTTCCTTCCGGAACGGGAGATTAGGGTTTATATCTGTATTACTGGATGTGACGGTGCCGCAGGCGAGCGGCGGCCGGAGGTGAGTTTTGGTCCTTCCCGAGATCGACATGGCGGCGCGCGCAAAGCACGAGGGCGGGCGCAGCCTGCTGGCTTTGCTGGTGCCGGCTCTCATCGGCGTTGCCTTGCTCGCTGCGGCGATCGGCCTCTGGGCACGCCACGGTGCGGCCGTTTTCTTCGACATGGTGGCGGCTGGCATCGCTTATTGCTTCTGACCCCGGTCGTACCGCTCCATGCAACGCCGCATCCTGCTGTTTCTCGCCATTTTCGTCGTCGGCGCCGCGGCCATTGCCGCCGCCACCTTCGCCCTGTTGCCGGGCCCGCAGCGCGTCGCCACGGCGTCCGCGGTCGGCGGGCCGTTCCAGCTGGTCGACCAGGGGGGGCAGAGCGTCACCCAGGCCGACTATGCCGGTGCGCCGTTCCTGGTCTTCTTCGGCTTCACCCATTGCCCCGATGTGTGCCCGACGACGCTGTTCGACATGTCGCAGGCGTTCGATGCGCTGGGGCCGGATGCCCGCAAGATCGCCGGCCTGTTCATCACCGTCGATCCGCAGCGCGACACGCCCGAGGTGATGAAGAGCTATCTCGGCAGCTTCCATCCGAGCATACGCGGCCTGACCGGATCGCCCGAGCAGGTGGCGGCGGCGATCAAGGCCTACCGCGCCTATGCGAAGAAGGTGCCGACGCAAGGCGGCGACTACACCATGGACCACACCGCGGTGGTCTATCTGATGGGCAAGGACGGCGCCTTCGTCGCGCCGCTCAATCTGAAGCGCCCGCCGGCCGAGGTCGCGGCCGATCTGCGGAAATATCTGTAGGACCCAACGTCGTCATCCCGGACGGCCGCCGGCCGATCCGGGATCGCGCAAACGCTCTTCGCCTTCTTGCGATCCCGGCGCTATGGCTTCGCCTCCGGCCGCGATGAGGGCGCTATCGCGGCGGCTCTCGCCTCCCGCCGGCCGAGACGCTACAAGCGGGCAGGTGGCGCGGCGCGAGTCCGGGCCGTGCGAGGCTTTGATGCGGAATCTCGGTGACATGTCTCGGATGTGCGGTGCGGTCATCCTCGCTTTGGTGTTGACCCTCGCCTCGCTCGCCGTCCCGTCTTCCGCGATGGCACAGAAAGCGGGCACCTCCGGCCCCGGTGCCACTGGCTCCGTCGCGGTGCCCGGCTTCTGGGATCCGAAGCGTCGCCCGGAGCGGCCGGACGTCACCCGCCTGCCGAGCCAGATCCGCTTCGTCACCACCGACGACTATCCGCCCTTCAGCTTCCGCGGCACGGACGGCCAGCCGAGCGGCATGAACATCGATCTCGCCCGCGCCATCTGCACCGAGCTTGCCGTGCCCTGCACGCTGGAAGTGAAGCCGTTCGGCGAACTCGTCGCCGCTCTCGATGCCGGCACTGCGGACGCCGCCATTGCCGGCATCGCCATCACCAAGGACAGCCGCGACACCGCGGATTTCACCGACCGCTATTTCCGCTCGCCGGCGCGCTTCGTCGCCCGCAAGAGCGGGCTGATGGACCAGGTGACGCCGCAGACGGTCGCCGCCCGCACGGTCGGTGTCGTCACCGGGACCGCGCATGAGGCCTATCTGCGCGACTTCTTCGCCGAGACCGCGATCCGCGCCTATCCCAATTCCGACGCCGCCCTCGACGCGCTGAAGCGCGGCGAGGTCGATCTCGTCTTCGGCGATGGCGTGCAACTCGCCTTCTGGCTCAACGGCTCGGCGTCCGCCAATTGCTGCGCCTTCACCGGCGGCCCCTTCACCGAAAGCCGCTATTTCGGCGAAGGCATGGGCATTGCCGTGAAGCGCGGCAATGACGCGCTGCGCCAGTCGCTGAACTACGCGCTCGGCCAGCTCTGGGAGAAGGGCATCTATACCGATCTCTATCTGCGCTGGTTCCCGATCAGCGTCTACTGAGGTCAGCCATCGCCCAGCTGTCGCGAGCGCTGGAAGGCCGGGCGCGCCGCGCAGCGCTCGACATAGGCGGCAAACGCCGGGCGCGGCTCGATCAGCTTGAACATCATGCCGTAATTCAGGTTCGAGCCGATCATGACGTCGGCCGCCGAGAAGCGGTCTCCGAGCAGCCAGGGCTTGTCAATCACGCCGGCTTCCAGCACGTCGACGACGCGCTCGTAGGAGCCCCAGCCGGCGGTCGAACTCGCCATCTCCAGATTGGTCACCTTCTGGGTGATGGCGGCTTCGATCATCGGCCCGAAGAACAGCCAGCGCAGATAGTCGCCGCGCTTCTCGTCGCCCACCGGCGGCGCCAGTCCGGCCTCAGGCAAGCGCTCGGCGACATAAGCGAGGATGGCCCCGGATTCCGCGACCTTCACCGGCCCGTCTTCCAGCGCCGGCACCTTCATCATCGGATTGACGGCGGCGTATTCCGGCTTCGCCTGCGCGCCGCTGCGGATATCGACGAGCTCGCGCTCGTAGGGCATGCCGGTCTCTTCCATCATCCACAGCGCGGTGATCGCCCGCGACTGCGGACACCAATAAAGCTTCATGGACTACCTCCCCGTTGGCTTCGTGGGACATAACGAGAACATATGCCGCTGTCCATCGCGGATCCGTGTTCAAGCTATTTGACGCTGCATCCGTGTCTGCCTAGTGTCCGCGCCTTCCGCTGACAGAGCCCAGGAGGGCACATCATGACGGCGACCGCTTCGGTCGAGGATTTTGCATCGGACCTGCGCCAGGCGGCCGAGACGGCCAGCGCCTGGCCGTTCGAGGAAGCGCGCAAGATCATCGAGCGGCTGAAGCGCAAACCGAAGGATGAGGTGCTGTTCGAGACCGGCTACGGCCCGTCGGGCCTTCCGCATATCGGCACGTTCGGCGAGGTGGCGCGCACCACCATGGTGCGCCATGCCTTCCGCGTGCTCACCGACGACCGGATTCCGACGCGGCTGATCTGCTTCTCGGACGACATGGACGGGATGCGCAAGATCCCCGAGAACGTGCCGAGCCGCGCCTTCCTCGAGCCCTATCTGCAGATGCCGCTGACGTCGGTGCCGGATCCCTGGGGCGGCGAATATGCGAGCTTCGGCGACCACAACAACGCCATGCTGCGCCGCTTCCTCGACACCTTCGGCTTCGATTACGAGTTCGCCAGCGCGACGGAATACTACAAGGCCGGCAAGCTTGACGCGGTCCTGCTGCGCGCCGCCGAGCGCTATGACGACATCATGCAGGTGATGCTGCCGACGCTCGGCGAGGAGCGCCAGGCGACCTACAGCCCGTTCCTGCCGATCTCGCCGTCGAGCGGGCGCGTGCTCTATGTGCCGCTGAAGGAAGTGAACGCCAAGGCCGGCACCATCACCTTCGACGACGATGACGGCACGGAGACGACGCTGCCGGTCACCGGCGGCCATGTGAAGCTGCAATGGAAGCCGGATTTCGGTGCCCGCTGGGCCGCGCTCGGCGTCGATTTCGAGATGTTCGGCAAGGACCACCAGACCAACGCGCCGATCTATGATCGCATCTGCGAGATCCTCGGCGGCGAGGCGCCGGAACATTATGTCTATGAGCTGTTCCTCGACGAGATCGGCCAGAAGATCTCGAAGTCGAAGGGCAATGGCCTGACGATCGACGAGTGGCTGACCTATGCCAGCCCGGAGAGCCTGGCGCTCTATATGTTCCAGTCGCCGCGCTCGGCGAAGAAGCTGCACTTCGACGTCATCCCCAAGGCGGTCGATGAGTATTACAACTTCCTCGCCCGCTATCCGGTGCAGGACGTCAAGAACAAGCTCGGCAATCCGGTCTGGCACATTCATGCCGGCAATCCGCCGGTCGAGGAACTGCCGCTCACCTTCGGCCTGCTGTTGAAGCTCGCTTCGGCCTCCAATGCCGAGGACAAGGAAGTGCTGTGGCGCTTCATTGGCCGCTATGCGCCCGGCGTGACCGCACAGACCAGCCCGACGCTGGACAAACTAGCCGGCTATGCGGTGCGCTATTTCATCGACCGGGTGAAGCCGCGCCGCGCCTTCCGCCTGCCGGACGAGGTGGAGGCGGATGCGCTGCGCCGGCTCGACGCCGCGCTGGCAGCGCTCGATGGTTCGGACCGCGATGCGATCCAGAACGCGGTGCTCGACGTTGCCCGTCCGGTGCCGCGCTATCAGGACGCCAAGCGCAAGGGGCCGGATGGTGGGCCCGGCGTCTCCTTCGCCTGGTTCAGCGCGCTCTACGAGTTGCTGCTGGGCGAGAGCGAGGGGCCGCGCTTCGGCACCTTCGTCGCCGCCTACGGCATCCCCGAGACCCGCGCGCTGATCGCGCGGGCGCTGTCGGGCGAACTCGCCAAGGGCGCAGCTTGAGCTTTGCCATGGCATGGCCTGAGCAATGCTCAAGCCATGCTACGGCTTGGCCATCGCAGGTACCTTGGGTTTGACGAGGGTCACCAGCAGGAGGCCGGCGGCGATGAAGGCGGCGCCGGCCAGATCATAGCCGTGCAGGCTCTCGCCGAGGAACAGATAGGCGAGGATGGCGACGAACAGCGTCTGCAGATAGAGCAGGGCGCTCGCCCGGCTGGCGCCGAGCGCCTCGACGCTCCAGTTGAACAGGTAATACATCAGCGCTCCGCCCGGGATGGCGACATAGGCAAGCGCGATGAAGCCGTTCCTGTCGAGTGCGGAATGCATGCCGGCGGCGAATTCCCAGAGAAAGAAGGGGAGCGCCGTGAGGCTGGCCGCCCCGAGCAGCAGCACCAGCAGTGGCAGGCGCGGCACCTCGAACTTGGCGCGGCGCAGCAGCACCGTGTAGAGGCCCCAGCACAGCGCGCTGGCGACGATCCAGAGTTCGCCGGCATTGACGTCGAGCCGGAGCAGCGCCGAAAGGTCGCCATGGGCGACGATGACCACCACGCCGATCAAGGCGAAGCCGGAGCCGATCGCCTGGCCGAGACTCATCGTCTCGCCGAGGATGAAGCGAGCGAGCACCATGGTGGTGATCGGCATCAGTGCCATGATGATGCCGGCGGTGGTGGCATCGGCATAGTGCAGGCCGGTGTAGATCAGCCCCTGGCAGATGGCGAGGCCGATGCCGCCGATGATCAGCACGTCCAGCGGCCGCGTGCGGAGCAGCCCGGTCATGACGCCGAACTGGCGGTGGACGAACGGCAGCAGGATGACGAAGGCGAGGAACACGCGCCAGAAGCACAGCGTCCAGGGCGGCATCTCCGGCGCCACCCATTTGGCGGCGATATAGACGCCGGCGGAGAGCAGCCAGCACAGCACCGCGACCGCATAAGGCACAGTGAGCGAGCTGCCTTCCGCCTTTCCAGGCCCAGCCGTACCATCGGGCAGCGCCGAGATATGTATCGCCATGTCTTCCCCCCCGCCGACACAGATATATGTCAGCCAGTCTTGCAGGCACTCGCCAGAGTTGCCAACGGCTTCTCGATGCGATCGGGGGCGAGGCCGTATTGCGCGCCCTTCACTTCGAGCACGAACGGCCGGCCGGTCGTGATGATCCTCTGGAAGTCGCCAAGCGTGCCGCGCGCCTCGACATCGATGCCGGCGGTTTCGTCGTTCGGTATCGCCCGGCCGTCGAACACCGCTTTCGCTCCGCTGTTGGCGAGCGTGAGCTGCGCCGCGTCACCGGCCTTCAACCCATCCGAGCCGATCAGCGAGCGGACCTTGATGGCGTCGCTGCCGCGCGTGCAGGAGATGTCGATGATCTGGTTGTCGCTTTCCGGCAGGCCCATGATGAGATGCAGCTCATTGCCATTGGCGTAAGTGTGCCAGACCAGCTGGTCGTCGGCGGCGGCATCGAGGGCGGCGCAGAAGCCGGCAAGGGCGAGGCCGACCATCAATACGGGACGGAACATCGGATCACCTGTGGTGGTGTTGCGGGTCCATCAGCCCACCGAACGCTCCGCCAGCGCCTTCTCGCGCAGCGCGGTCAGCGTCGTCGTCGGGGTGATGGCTTCGGGATCGAGCTTCACATGCACGACGGCCGGCACCCCTGACGCCAGTGCGGCGTCAAGCGCCGGGACGAACTCGGCATCGGTCTCGACCGTGAAACCGAGCCCGCCAAAGGCGCGGGCATAGGCGGCGAAGTCCGGGTTGCGCAGCTCGGTGCCGAACACCCGGGTCGGATGCTCGCGCTCCTGATGCATGCGGATGGTGCCGTACATGCCGTTATCCACCACCACCGCGACCACGCCGACGCCATATTGCACGGCGGTGGCGAACTCCTGCCCGGTCATGAGGAAATCACCGTCGCCGCACACCGCGATGGCGGTGCGCTCCGGCCGCGTCAGCTTGGCGGCGATGGCGGCGGGGAAGCCATAGCCCATCGAGCCGCTGGTCGGCGCCAGCTGGGAGCCATAGGCGCGGAAACGGTGGAAGCGGTGCACCCAAATGGCGAAATTGCCGGCGCCGTTGCAGATCACGCTGTCCCTGGGCAGGCCGCGCAGCCATCGCACCAGGCTGCGCATCTGCACCGCGCCGGGATTGGCCGGCGGCTGCTCGGTCCAGCCGAGATAGTCTTCGCGCGCCCCGGCCCGCCATTCGTGCCACGCGATCGCGTTCGGCGGCTGCACGCCTTCCAGCGCCGCGGCGAAGGCACTCGATGAGGCATTGATGGCGAGCGCCGGCTGGAAGACCCGGCCGAGCTCATCCGGATCGGCGTGGATATGCACCAGCGGCACGCCGGGATCAGGAATGCCGAACAACTCGTAGCCCTGCGAGGGCACCTCGCCGAGCCGGCCGCCGGCGATGATGACGAGGTCGGACGCCTTCAGCCGTGCTTTCAGCGCCGGGTTGAGCGAGAGACCGACATCGCCGGCATAGCAATCATGATCGGCGGGAAACAGCATCTGGCGTCGGAAGCTGACGCACACCGGCAGGTCGAAGCGCTCGGCAAAGCGCACCACCGAGGCGACGGCTTTCTCGTTCCAGCGGCTACCGCCGAGGATCATCAGCGGACGCTCGGCCGCCCAGAGCAGCTTCTGCAGCCGCATCATGTCGGTGAGGCCCGGCCAGGTCTCCGCCGGCTCGAACACCGGCGCGTCCGGCACATGGGCCAGCTCACTCAGCATGTCCTCGGGCAGCGCGATCACCACCGGGCCGGGCCGGCCCTGCGTCGCCACGCGGAAGGCGCGGGCAATGATCTCCGGGATGCGCGCCGCCTCGTCGATCTCCACCGCCCATTTCGCCAGCGTGCCGAATACGGCGCGGTAGTCGACCTCCTGGAACGCCTCGCGCCCGCGCATCGAGCGGCCGATCTGGCCGACGAACAGCAGCATCGGCGTGGAATCCTGCTGCGCGATGTGCACGCCGGCGCTGGCATTGGTGGCGCCGGGCCCGCGCGTGACGAAGCACACGCCGGGCCGTCCGGTGAGCTTGGCGCTGGCCTCCGCCATCATCGCCGCGCCACCTTCCTGGCGGCAGATCACGAACTCGATGGCGCTGTCCGACATGGCGTCAAGCACGTCGAGATAGCTCTCGCCGGGCACGCCGAAGGCGCGGGTGACGCCCTGGGCGAGGAGCGCATCGACGAGAAGGCGGGCGCCGCTGCGGGCGGGGAGGACAGAAGGAGCATTCATGATTCCGGCACGATAGAGCCTTTCGCGCCGGTGCGAAATCACCTGAAGGGCGCCGCGGAACGGCGCCCTTGCTGAGTCTCCCCGGGAAGTGAGGTAAGGCTGGCGTCAGCCAACCTCGCCCACCGCCTGTTCGGCGGCGCGGATCGCCGCCTGGCGCTTTGCGATCTCCTCGCCGATCGGCGGGCCCTGGAAGCGGCGCTGCTCGAAGACGAACCACACCACGCCGGCCAGCACCAGGAAGCCGACGGTGATGTAGAGCGCCCAGTCGTTCGGCGGCTGGATGCCGAGCACGAAGATCAGCGCCATTGCGACGGCGGAAAGCACCGCCACCAGCTTGAACAGCGGTGCGCCCATGTTCCATGGCCCCATCTTCGGCCATTTCGCCGTGCCGAAGGCGAAGAGGCCGAGCACGATCGGGATGGCGAAGGAGAAGAACAGGAAGATCACGGTGCAGGACACCACGATCGAATAGGCCGAGGTTCCGCCGATCGAGACCAGCGAGGTGCCCCAGACGAACAGCACGGCGAGGATCGAGCCGGTCCAGATCGCCGCCACCGGCGTGCGGTAGCTCGGGCTGACCTTGGCGAGCAGGCTGGAGGCCGGCAGGCCGCCGTCGCGGGCGAAGGCGAACATCATGCGCGACACCGAGGTGACGGTGGCGAGGCCGCACAGGAATTGCGAGATGAAGATCGCGAAATACAGGATCTCCTTGAGCACGCCGGGCATCCGCGCGTCCATCGCCCAGAAGAACACGTTCCAGCCCTGCTTCGCCGCGTCGTCCATGTTCGGGATCATCAGCACGAAGGCGCACAGCATCACATAGCCGAACACGCCCGACCACACGACCGACATCACCATGCCCTGCGGCACCGAGCGCGCCGCGTCGCGGGTCTCTTCGGAGGTGTGGGCCGAGGCGTCATAGCCGGTGATGGTGTAGATCGGCAGCAGCAGGCCGAGCAGGAAGGCCCAGCCGGTGGAGACCTGCGGCCACACATTGGCGCCCGCCTCGCCCGAGTAGTTGGTGAAGGTGAAGAGCCGCCCGATCTCGTAGCTTGGCGCGAAGGCGAGGCAGGCCGCCGTCAGGACCAGGGCGGTGGCGAAGATGAGATAGCCGGAAAAATCCGTCAGCTTGGCGGTGAGGCCGATGCCGAAATGATTGATCAGCGCCTGCACGCCGGTGAGCACCGCGAGGAAGCTGATGCGGGTGGTGATGGTGTCTTCCATGCCGAGCATGCCGCCAAAGGCACCGAAGAAGAAATAATAGGTGCCGACATTGATGGCGCCGAGCACGGTGACGAGGCCGAGCAGGTTGAACCACGCCGTCACCCAGCCGGTGAAGCGGGTGCCGAGGATCGAGCTCCAGTGATAGAGCCCGCCGGCGGTCGGATAGGCCGAGCCGATCTGCGCCATGGCGAGCGCGAACACCCCCGATATCAGCACGCCCAGCGGCCAGCCGAGCCCGATGGCGGCGCCGCCGGCGCCTGAAGTCGCCTGCGCCAGCGAGTTGATGCCGCCTGAGAGGATGCAGATGATGGAGAAGCTGATGGCGAAGTTGGAGAACCGGCTCATCCGGCGCTCCAACTCCTGCGCATAGCCCATCTCGTGCAGGACTTTGATGTCGGCGTGCTTGGCGTCTTCGCTGTAGTCGGTGTCGATGGCTGGCGTGGTCGTCGTCGTGCTCATGCCCATCCCCTGGTTTGCAGGCGCCGGCCCAAGTCCATCCGGCGCCTGCCGAATGGGCGTGCCGCCTGAAGCGGCCAGCCGTTCCACCGTTGAAGGATGCATGGGGAATGCCAACTTGCCCACAGGCAGCTGGAAGCCGGCTTAACTTTCGGAGGGGAGCTTTGCTTGAGACGTTCCCACTTTGGTCATGCCGGACGGCCGCAGGCCGATCCGGGATCGCGCGAAGGTGCTGCGCGGGACGTCACGCGATCCCGGCTCTGCGCTGCGCTGCGGCCGGGATGACAACCTGAGAGGCTGCCCGATAATTCCCCAATCGACCGTCATCCCCGGCCTTGTGCCGGGGATCTCGATTCCGGGCAGTGCGTCATAGGCCGAGATGGCCGGCACAAGGCCGGCCATGACGTGGGATTGTGAGTCAGATGACGTGCCGATAGTAGCGGATCCGCTAGACGTCCACGCTGGCCTTCAGCGCGTTGTCCTGGATGAACTCGCGGCGTGGTTCGACGACGTCGCCCATCAGGCGGTTGAACAGGTCGTCGGCGGCGTCGACCTCCTTCACCTTCACCTGCAGGAGCGAGCGGGCATTGGTGTCGAGCGTCGTCTCCCAGAGCTGCTCGGCATTCATTTCGCCGAGACCCTTGTAACGCTGCAGCTTGATGCCGGTGCGGCCGGCATCGGTCACCGCGTCGAACAGATCGAGCGGGCCGAACACCAGCGTATCGGCGCTCTTGCGGCGCAGCGTCGCCGGGGCGGCGTGCACTTCCTGGAGCTCGGCGCCGAGGGTGTCGAGCCGGCGCGCCTCGGCCGACTGCACGAAGGCGGCATCGAGGACGGCGACTTCCTTCACGCCGCGCACGGTGCGGATGAAGCGATAGCCGGACGGATCGGCCTCGCCGGTCCAGCCGCGTTCGGTCTCCTCGGCGATGAGGTCGAGCCGGCGCGCCACTTCCAGAGCCATGGCGGTCGCCGGCTCCTCTTCGGAGAGCAGGCCTGGCGCCAGCCCTCCGGCCAGCGCCGCCTGTTCGGCCACGGCGCGGTTGTAGCGCGGGTGCAGGCCGTTCATCACCGCGCGGAACGAGCGGGCGCTCTCCACCACGGCGTTGAGATCGGCGCCGGTGCGCACCTCGCCGGAGGCGAGCACCAGGGCGGAGTCGTCCAAACCCTGGGTGATGAGGTAGCCCTCGAGCGAGGGCTCGTCCTTGAGATACTGCTCGGACTTGCCGCGCGTGACCTTATAGAGCGGCGGCTGGGCGATGTAGATGTAGCCGCGATCGATCAGGTCCGGCATCTGCCGGAAGAAGAAGGTCAGCAGCAGGGTGCGGATGTGCGAGCCGTCGACGTCGGCATCCGTCATGATGATGATCTTGTGGTAGCGCAGCTTCTCGACATTGAAGTCGTCGCGGCCGATGCCAGTGCCGAGCGCGGTGATCAGCGTGCCGATCTGCTCGGACGACAGCATCTTGTCGAAACGGGCGCGCTCCACGTTCAGGATCTTGCCGCGCAGCGGCAGGATCGCCTGGAAGGCGCGGTTGCGGCCCATCTTGGCGGAACCGCCGGCCGAGTCACCCTCGACGATGAACAGTTCCGACTTGGCCGGATCCTTCTCCTGGCAGTCGGCAAGCTTGCCGGGCAGCGAGGCGACGTTCAGCAGCGGATCCTTGCGGATGATGGCGCGGGCCTTGGCGGCGGCGGCACGTGCGGCGGCGGCCTGGACCACCTTCTGCATCACCACGCGGGCTTCGTTCGGGTTTTCTTCGAGCCAGTTGCCGAGCGCCTCGTTCACCAGCGATTCGACGACCGGGCGCACCTCGGAGGAGACCAGCTTGTCCTTGGTCTGCGAGGAGAATTTCGGATCCGGCACCTTCACCGAGAGCACCGCGGTCAGCCCTTCGCGGCAGTCCTCGCCGGTGGGATCGACCTTTTCCTTCTTGGCGATGCCGGAGCGATCGGAATAGCCCACCATCTGCCGGGTCAGCGCCGCGGCGAAACCGGTGAAATGCGTGCCGCGGTCGCGCTGCGGGATGTTGTTGGTGAAGCAGAGGACATTCTCGTGATAGCCGTCATTCCACGAGAGCGCGCATTCGACAGAGATGCCGTCCTTCTCGGCGCGGATCACCACCGGCTTCGGCAGCAATGCCTGCTTGGAGCGGTCGAGATACTGCACGAAGGCTTCGACGCCGCCCTCATACATCATCTCCTCTCGCTTCACCTCCGCATGCCGGGCGTCGGTGAGGACAATGCGCACGCCGGAATTCAGAAAGGCGAGTTCGCGCAGCCGGTGCTCCAGCGTCGCATAGTCGAACTCGATGTGAGTGAAGGTCTTCGGGCTCGGCACGAAGCTCACCATGGTGCCGCGGCGGCCTTCCGGCGCCGGTCCGACCATGGCGAGCGGGGCTTCCGCGTCGCCATCGCGGAAGCGCATCTTGAATTCCTTGCCCTCGCGCCAGATCACGAGGTCGAGCGTGGTGGAGAGCGCATTCACCACCGAGACGCCGACGCCGTGCAGGCCGCCGGAGACCTTGTAGGAATTCTGGTTGAACTTACCGCCGGCGTGCAGCTGGGTCATGATGACCTCGGCCGCCGAGACGCCCTCCTCGGGGTGGATGTCGGTCGGAATGCCGCGGCCATTGTCGGTCACGGTGACCGAGCCTTCCGGGTTCAGCGTCACCGTCACTTCGGTGGCGTAGCCGGCGAGCGCCTCGTCAATGGCATTGTCCACCACCTCATAGACCATGTGGTGGAGGCCTGAGCCGTCATCGGTGTCGCCAATATACATGCCCGGACGCTTGCGGACGGCGTCCAGCCCCTTGAGCACCTGGATGGACTGCGCGCCATAATCCTCGGGCGTCGGGGTAGGCGCGGAATCAGCCATGATCTCAAGTCTCGAATCGTTGGAACGACAGGATTATTTGTAGCGCAGATGCGCGTTTATTTCGTGGCGACGGCAACCGCCGCCCCGGCCATGGCGCCGCCGCAGACGCGGTTGATCCAGCGCACCGCGCGGTGCGAGGCGACGAGGTCGCGGGCGCGGTGGGCGAGCCCGACATAGGCGCCGAGCACCAGCGCCATCACCACCACGATGATCACGGAAAGCTCGGCGAAGCCGGCCGCCGTGAGGCGTGGCAGGTCGATGATGGTGGGCAGCAGCGCCAGATAGAACGCCATGGTCTTGGGGTTGCCCATGGAGATGGCGAGCCCGGAGCCGAACAGGCCGAAGGCCGAGCCGCTTTCCGGCAACTCCGCGGCGTGGCCGAGCGCGGTCGGCGCGGTCCACAGCTTCCAGGCGAGATAGAGCAGATAGGCCGCACCGGCGAGCCGCACCAGGAAGAACAGCGAGCCCAGCGCCGCCGCGACCGCCGCCATGCCGAGCGCGGCGGCGCTGAGCCACACCAGGTCACCAAGGATGAGGCCGGCGATCAGCGGACCCGAGCCCTTGCGGCCGCGGGCGAGCGTGCGCGCCAGCAGCGCCACCACCGCCGGGCCGGGGGATGCCACTGCGAGGACGAAAATCCCGGCGAAGACGATGAGGTCGGCGAATTCCATGCGCGCGTGCGTACGCGCATGCGTGAGAAATGTCAACCGGAAACCTAGGCTTTGCGCCGATGCCAGAAGGCGTCCGCGACCCGTTCCATGCCGAACCGCTCATAGAAGCCGACGGCTTCGGGCACCGAGGCGAGTACCAGGGCGACTTGCGGGCCCAATCGGCGGCAAACCTCGTCCAGCAGGCCTTTGCCGATGCCGAGCCCCTGCGCGTCGCGGGATACGCCAATTTCGGAGATATAGCAGATCCAGGAAAAATCGGTCATGCCGCGAGCGACGCCGACCAGCGCGCCGGTACCGGCGAGGCGGGCGGTCACGAGCAGATTGGCGTTCGCGAGCATCACGTCCAGGCGCGGCAGGTCGTCGACCGGTCGGATGCCGCCGAGGCCGGAGTCCACCAGCACCTGGCGGAACTCGGCGACGGGGAGGGTGGGTTCAACGGCGTAGAGGATGGTGGGCTGCTCGGTCATGGCAAGCTCGCTCGGCTTGAGCATCCTTCGAGGCCCGGGCTTTGCCCGAGCACCTCAGGATGACGTGGTTCTATTTAGCGCGACGTCATCCTGAGGTGCTCGCGCAGCGAGCCTCGAAGGATGCTGAAGCCGAACGACACTCACTCACCCCTCCCGCTCTACCTTCCCCGGCCGCACCGTGAACCGTTCCGCCCGGCCCTGCAGCGCGGCGAAGGCGGCGGGGTCGGCGCCGGTCATCCAGACCTGCGCGCCGAGCGCGTCGAGCGCCTCGAACAGCGCCGCGCGCCGCGCCGGGTCGAGATAGGCGACGACGTCGTCGAGCAGGATCACCGGCGCGATGCCGGCCATCTCGCCGACGAGGCGGGCATGGGCGAGCGCGAGGCCGATCAGCAGCGCCTTCTGCTCGCCGGTCGAGCCCTGCGCCGCCGGGATCGCCTTGGGACCGTGGCCGACAATGAGGTCGGTCAGATGCGGGCCTTCCAGCGTGCGCCCTGCCGCCCGGTCGCGCCCACGCCCGGTGCGCAGCGTGGCGCGGTACTCGTCCTCGACCAGGGTCGCCGGGCGCTGGGCCAGCGCCCGCTCGACCGCGCCGTCGAGCGCGATTGTCGCCCAGGGAAATGGCGAGGCGTCGTCGCGGCCCGCCGCGATGCCGGCGGCGAGGCGCCGCACCGTCTCCGCCCGCGCCGCCGCGACCGCGACGGCGAGCGCGGCCAGTTCCTGCTCCACCGCGTCGAGATAGCGCGCGTCGGGGGAGGGCTCCTCCAGCAGGCGGTTGCGCGAGCGCAGCGCCCGCTCCAGCGCGTTGACCCGCGCGCCGTGCTCGGCATCGACCGCCAGCACCAGCCGGTCGAGGAAGCGGCGCCGGTCGCCGGGCGGGCCGAGGAACAGCCCGTCCATCTCCGGCGTCAGCCAGACGACGCGGATATGATCGGCAAAGGCGCTGGCGGAGGACACCGGCTCGCGGTCGATGCGGGTGCGGCGCGAGCGTCCGCTCTCGGCGTTGGCGTCCGCCTCGACCCCGGTGCCGAGCGTCACCTCGCCATAGGCGCCCTCGACCGTGGCGGACACCGCCCAGCTTTCGGTCGGAACGCCCTCGCTATCGCGCGCGGCCACCTCGCCAAGCTGGGCGCGGCGCAGCCCGCGGCCCGGCGAGAGGAAGGAGATGGCTTCCAGCAGATTGGTCTTGCCCGCGCCGTTCGGCCCCACCAGCACCACCGGGCCGTCACCGGCGGTGATGTCCGCCGCGCGATAGCTGCGGAAATTGGTGAGGCGCAAGCGGGTGATGCGGGCGGAGGCCGTGCTCACACGCGCATCGGCATCAGGACATAGAGCGCGCCGCGGCGCTCGGGGTCCTGGACCAGGGTCGGCGAGCCGGCGTCCGCCAGCTTCAGCTCAGCGGTCTCGCCCTCGATCTGCGCGGTGATGTCGAGCAGATACCGGCTGTTGAAGCCGATATCGAGCGGCTCCGAGCCGTACTCGACCTCGATCTCCTCGGTCGCGCTGCCGGAGTCCGGATTGGTGACGGACAAGGTCAGCTTGCCGTCGGCGATGGAGAGCTTCACCGCGCGGCCGCGCTCGCTGGCGACGGTGGAGACGCGGTCGACCGCCGAGGCGAAGCCGGCCTTGTCCACCACCAGCGTCTTGTCATTGCCGACCGGGATGACGCGGCCATAGTCCGGGAAGGTGCCGTCGATCAGTTTCGAGGTCAGCACCACGCGGTCGAGCAGTACGCGGATCTTGGCGGTGGAGAGCTCCACTGTGATCTCGGCCTCGGCGTCGTCGAGCAGGCGCTGGATCTCGGCCACCGCCTTGCGCGGCACGATCACGCCGGCCATGCCGGCAGAGCCCGCCGGGGCCGCGATCTCGGCCTGGGCGAGGCGGTGCCCGTCGGTCGCCACGGCTCGCAGCACCGGGCCGGCGGCCTCGGCGACATGCAGATAGATGCCGTTGAGATAATAGCGGGTCTCTTCGGTCGAGATGGCGAACTGCGTCTTGTCGACGAGACGCTTGAGATCGCCCGCCTGCACGGTAAAGCGATGGCTCATCTCGCCGGCGGCGATGTCCGGGAAGTCATTCTCGGGCAGCGTCTGCAAAGCGAACCGCGAGCGGCCGGCGCGCACGGTGAGCGTGCCGCGGTCGCCAGAGGTCTCGATCTGCACCTGCGAGCCTTCGGGCAGCTTGCGCACGATGTCGTAGATGGTGTGCGCCGGCACCGTGGTGGCGCCTTCCTGGCCGACCTCGGCGGGAATGGTCTCGATGATCTCGATGTCGAGATCGGTCGCCTTCAGGGCGAGGCCGCGCGCATCGGTGCGCATCAGCACGTTCGCCAGGATCGGAATGGTGTTGCGCCGCTCGACGACACGGTGGACGTGGGCGAGAGACTTGAGCAACTCGGCCCGCTCGACAGTGACCTTCATGGCCGCGACACCCGTACACTGGAAACAGGAGGACGCGCGGGGCGCGGTCAGGAGCGGGCGCAGCCTCGGCGGCCGGCGCATCCCCATCGCGCCCCGGCGGGCGGCGCGGGCGCGCCGCCGGGCCGACGACATTGCCGCCAGTGCCGCCTGGACGCAAGGGTACCGCTGACAGGCGCCCGTGCTTTAATGGGGAAAAGCACGGGGATTGCGGGGAAACGCCCGGTCTGCCGGGTTTCCCTACTCGTCGGCCGGGCGCTTGCGCGCCGGGATGCTACTCGTTGACCAGACGCTTCAGCGCCTCGACCTCGTCGGCCAGCGAGCGGTCGCTGCCGACCAGGCCTTCGATCTTGCGCACCGCGTGCAGCACGGTGGTGTGGTCCCGGCCGCCGAAGCGTCGGCCGATCTCGGGCAGCGAACGCAGCGTCAGGGTCTTGGCGAGATACATCGCCACCTGGCGCGGCTTCACCACATTCGCGGTGCGGCGCTGCGAGAGGATATCGGCGCGGGTCACGTTGTAGTGCTTGGCGACGATGCGAAGGATGTCGTCGACCCGCACCCGCTTCGGTTCGCTCGAGCGCACCAGGTCGCGCACCGCGGTCTCCGCCATCTCCAGAGTGATGGCGCGCGAGGTGAGCTGGTTGTGCGCCAGCAGCCGGTTCAGCGCGCCGTCGAGATCACGCCCGTTCTGCCCGCAATGACGGGCGATGAAGGAGATGACGTCCGCCGGCACGGTGAAGCCCGGATGCTGCTGGCCGAGCGCGGTGACGCGCGCGGTGAGGATGGCGAGGCGCAGTTCCTCGTCGAGCGGGGCGATCTCCACCACCAGCCCGGCGGCCAGGCGCGAGCGCACCCGCTCCTCCAGCGCGTCGAGTTCCGCCGGAGGACGGTCGGCGGCGATCACCACCTGCCGGCCGGCGTCCATCAAGGCGTTGAGGGTGTGGCAGAATTCCTGCTGCACGCTCTTGCCCTGGAGGAATTGCAGGTCGTCGATGATCAGCGTGTCGATGCCGCGCAGCTGCTCCTTGAAGGCCAGCGAGGACTGGTTCTTCAGCGCATTGACGAAGCCGTACATGAAGCGCTCGGCGGTGAGGTACACCACCCGGCGCCCACGCGCCGCACCGAACGAGGCAATGGCCTGCAACAGGTGCGTCTTGCCGAGCCCGACCGCGGCATGGAGATAGAGCGGGTTGAACACCGCGCCCGCGCCTTCCGGCGCCTCTGCCACCTTCAGCGCGGCGGCATGGGCGAGGCGGTTCGACGAGCCGAGGCGATAGGTCTCGAAGGTGAGGCGCGGATCGAGCGGCGAGCCACCCGCATGGATGGACGCGCTGCGCGCCTCGTCCGGCTGAGTGGACTCGCGGCTATCAAGGCCGCGAACGGAGCCCTGGCGGGCCGCATCCTGGCCGCGCGCATCGTTGGGACGAGGCGCGGCGGCGCGGGGCGCCAGCGCACCAGGGGCGCGCATCACCGCGCTGCGCACCACCAGTTCGACGCGCGCGGCGGACAGCTCCTCGCGCCACAATTCGCCGAGCCGATCGAGATAATGCTGCTGAATCCATGCCTTCAGGAAGCGCGTCGGCACCGACAGGCGCACCAGGCCCGCACTCACACCGTCGAGCTCGATACGCGGGAACCAGCTCGAATAGACCTCTTCGCCGATCTCGGCCCGCAGCCTGCGGCGCACACGCTCCCAGGCATCCCGCGCATTGCTTTCGCCGGGCGCGCGGGCGTCGGTCGCCGCCTCCTTGTCATGGAGGTTGTCCTCACGGTCGAAGAAATCCACGGTATCTGGTTTGAACATGGCAAATCCCCCGCTTAAGCGGTTATCGACAGTGCGTGCGAAAAGGCAGTTCGGCGGCGAGCCGGTGCGTGGTCAGCGCCGCGCGTCGTCACGGGGACGACGCCGGGCAGCCACGATCGGCTCATCGCAAAGAGCAGGCTCGACTAGGGGAGAAAAACTCCGCGGAACGGCCGGCTATAGGGAACAGCGTGGCGACATGCCGGAGCTGCTACCGCCCCGCAGGCGGCTTTCCCGTGAAGGCCGCTCGGCGGCCTTTAAAGCCTCGTTTGCCAGGGCTGAACCGCCCGGCGCCGTCCCGGCACTTTTATGCCGCGCGTCCTTAAGTCCGCACGTGTTCGTAATCATAGTCGCCCCTTTGCCGGCAATGTAATTGCCGACCCTGATAAAGATTTCATTCTTATTCGAATAGGGTTACGAACAAACGCCGATAGATCTTACAGTGCAGACAAGACCGTCTTCGTCGGCTGTGCCTGTAAATCTACGAATAACGCGTTCTGGCGCAGAAGGTAGATATTGTAATCAACATCGAAATACCCTCCCTTCTGCGGATGAGTGACTTTGCAACTCAACTTTTCGCTGAGGTCTCCGGGGCACCGAAGACAGGAATGACCATACACAGGCGCCCCCCCCGGTGCAACGCTCTTGGCGCTTCCTCGCATCGAGGTGAGGCGCCGACGACACAGATTCGTCCCGTACCCAAGAACCCTCAGTCGGCAAATCTCTGACTCGCTTGCGAGATTCGCGTGACGCCGAATGACGGTCGGAAGACAAGGCCCCGGCGCGATTCGCCCCCTGATTCCGCGCCGCGCGGCTGATTCCCGAGCGGTCATCGGGTGTGGTCCATAAGTATCTATAATATATGATGAATTTCTGCGCGCCGGCGCGGCATTGACGCGACGGCACCTTGCGATTTCGGCTGCTTCGGGTGTGCGGCGGAGTCAACAGGGGATTGGGCCGGAAAATCGCCATCCACGCTTTCAAGGGATTTGTGACGATTCTGCAACGTCCAGCCGGCTACCCGCGGATCGTGATCGCGGCCTGCCAGGCGCGGCGGCCGTACCATGGCGAGACCGTGGCGAGAGCATGTCCGGAAACGACGAAACCCGGCACGAGGCCGGGCTTCGAACAACTATTCTCGGTTGCAGGCCGCGAGTGCCGCCACGGTACGCTCCAAGAGCGTATATCAGGCGCCGAGCTTGGCGACCGCCTGAGTCAGGCGCGAGACCTTGCGCGAGGCGGTGCTCTTGTGCAGCACGCCCTTCTGGGCGGCGCGCATGATCTCCGGCTCGGCATCCTTCAGCGCGGCGCCGGCAGCGGCCTTGTTACCGGCGGCAAGCGCTTCCTCGACCTTGCGCACATAGGTGCGCATCCGCGAGCGGCGGTTCTTGTTGACGTCGGTGCGGCGCGCGATCTTGCGGGCCGCCTTCTTGGCGGAAGGCGTATTGGCCATCGGCCGTCCTCTTCAGTCGACGCGGAAGCGCGGCGCTAGGCCTGGCTCAGGCGTACAATGTGGGCAAAACGGGAAGCCGGCCCACCCATGAGGGTAGCCGCGCGAGTGGCCGGCTTATAGTCGCGGCGCGCCGTCGCGTCAACAGCGGCGGCGCCTTTCTACCGTCCCGGCGCGGGCATTCAGCGTCCGGTGAAGTCGGGCGTGCGCTTCTCGACGAAGGCGCCCATGCCTTCCTTCTGGTCGGCGGTGGCGAACAGCGCCTGGAACAGCCGGCGCTCGAAGCGGATGCCTTCCGCCAAAGTGGTCTCGAAGGCGCGGTTGACGCTCTCCTTGGTCATCATCGCCGCCTGCGGCGACAGCGCGGCGATCTTGTCCGCGACCTTCATGGTCTCGGCCATCAGCTCGGCGAGCGGTACCACCCGGGCGACGAGGCCGAGGCGCTCGGCCTCCACGGCGTCCATGGTGCGGCCGGTGAGGCACATCTCCATCGCCTTGGACTTGCCGATTGCCCGCGTCAGGCGCTGCGAGCCGCCGGCGCCGGGCATGATGCCGAGCTGGATCTCGGGCTGGCCGAACTTGGCATTGTCGGCGGCGAGGATGATGTCGCACATCATCGCGATCTCGCAGCCACCGCCGAGCGCATAGCCCGCCACCGCTGCGATGACCGGCTTGCGGCAGCGCGACAGCCGTTCCCAGCTGGTGATGAAGTCTTCGATGTAGGTGGCGGGGAAGGCGAGGGGCTGCATCTCCTTCACGTCCGCCCCGGCGGCGAAGGCGCGCTCCGAGCCGGTGAGCACGATGCAGCCAATGCCGGGATCGGCCTCGAAGCCGTCGAGCGCCCGGTTCAGCTCGGCGATCAGCGCGCTGTTGAGCGCATTGAGCGCCTTCGGCCGGTTGAGCGTGATGATGCCGACGCGGCTGTTCGTCTCCACGATGATGTTGTCGTAGGGCATGGGCGCTCTCTTCCTATTTCTGGCAGTTCTTACAATAGAAGGTGGAGCGGCCGTTCTGCACCATGCGATGGACCAGGCCGCGGCAGCCCGGCGTCGGGCAGGGCGCATCCTCGCGGTCATAGACGCGGAAGCGGTGCTGGAAATAGCCGAGCGTGCCGTCGACCTGCGCATGGTCGCGCAAGGTCGAGCCGCCGGCGACGATCGCCTCGTTCAGGACGTCGCGCACGGCATCGACCAGGCGCACCGCGCCCGCGCTCGGCCCGCCCTTGGCGGTGGCGAGGCTGGAGGCAACGCGCTCCGGCGAGAGGTGGGCGCGGTGCAGCGCCTCGCTGACATAGATATTGCCGAGCCCGGCGACGATCTTCTGGTCGAGCAGCGCGGCTTTCAGCGAGGTCGCGCGCCGCGCCACGGCGGCGGCGAGATAGGCGGCGTCGAAGGCATTGCCGAGCGGCTCCGGCCCGAGGTCGCGGAACAGCGGGTGCGCCTCCAGATCGGCGCGCGGTACCATCAGCATGGCGCCGAAGCGGCGCGGGTCATTATAGGTGATGCGCGCGCCCGAACCCATGTGCAGCACCACATGGTCGTGCGCCTCCGCCTTGGAGCGCGGCAGTTCGAACACGCCCGGCGTAACGCTGGCGTTGCCCATATCGATGCGGAACGAGCCGGACATGCCGAGATGCATGATCAGCACCTCGGCCCCACTGCCGGCATCGTCGAGATCGGCCGTGAGGTATTTGGCTCGCCGGCCGAGCCCGATGACGCGGCGGCCGACAAGCCGCTCGGCCATGCGCTCCGGCAGCGGCCAGCGCAGGTCCGGGCGCCGCACCTCGGCCTCGCGGATCAGCGCGCCCTCCATGACGGGGGCAAGGCCGCGGCGCACGGTCTCGACTTCGGGCAATTCGGGCATGGCTGTCTCGTTCGGAGGGGCACGGCAGCGTGCCGTACACTCTATATATAGAGAGTGTCAGACCAGCCGCAGTGCCTGCAGGCGTTCCCTCAGTCCTTCAAGGCCGGTGAAGACGTGGCCTTCCAGCCCGGCACTGCGCGCGCCGGCAACGTGGCCCGGCTTGTCGTCGATCATCATCGCCTCGTGGGGGGCGGCGCCATGCAGGGCGGCGAGGCGGCGGTAGATGTCCGGATCCGGCTTCTTGGTGCCGAACTCGGCGGCGACATGCATGGCCGCGCCGAAGATGGCGCGCAGCTCCGGCACCAGAGCGTCGAAGTGCTCGCGCATCAGGTAGCCGTTGTTGGTGAGCAGGGCGAGCCGCGCCCGCTCGCCGACGCGCCGCGCCAGTGCCGGGGTGTCCGGATCGAGCCGCATCGCCACGCGCCGCGTCTCCAGCCATTGCCGGCGGCCGAACGGCACGCCGAGCGCGTGGCTGACGGCGCCGAGATAGCCATCGGAGGAGAGCGCGCCCATGTCGGCGGCATCCTCGATGCCGCTGTCCCAGATGAGGCGCTCGACATCGCCGGCGCTGAGCCCGGCGAGCGCGCCCATGGCGGCGCGGCGCACGTCCGGATCGTAGCGCACCAGCACGTCGTCCATGTCGAAGATGACGAGGCGGGGAGGCGGAGGCGCCATTGCAGCCTCCCGGTCAGGGCAGCTTGTCGTAGCCTTCGCCGAAGCCCTTGAGGCTGAGCGGAATGCCGATGCCCTCTTCCGGGGTCTGGAAGATGATGAAGGTGGCGTTCTGCCCCTGGCGGAGCTGGCCGACCAGCTTGTCGTCCATCACCACCTCGGCGACGCAACCATTCGGCACGCAGCGCACGAAGCCGGCACGGCCGACATCGACATTGTCGATCTTCAGCCCGAGACCGGAGGGCAGCAGCACGCCGAGCGGGGCGAGCACGCGCAAGAGGCGGCTCTGCTTGTCGGCGGTCTTCAGCACGATGACGGTGAGGCCGACATTCGGCCGGTCCTCGGCCTGGACGCTCTGCAGCAGCACGCACTGCTCGGCCTGGGCGCCGGGCGGGGTGTCGCAGCGTATCTGCCACTCGCCATGGACCGAGCGCACCACGCCCTGGGCGTGTGCTCCGGCCGCGCCGGCGGCGAGCCATACAAGCCCCAATGCCGCCGAGGCGAGCAGGCGGAAACAGGGTATCCGGCGCATCGGTTGTCTCCCGAGATAGGCGCGAAGCAAGGCGAGATGGCCGCAAGGCAGAGCTTGGGCCGAGGGCTGCGCAGGCCGGTACCGCCGCGGATTCGAATCGCGGTCGGCAGTCCCACGCGGCCCCTACGGAGAAGGGCGTACAACGCGTGCGCCTGATGTCAAGAATAGGGCGCATTCCAGCCGCCCCAGCAGATAGAATGGTTCCAGGCACCCGACGTCTTGTCGCAGAGCCGAGGGCCGTTGTCTCGTTGCTCGGGGTGCCATTTTGTGTTTGATGGGGGTCGATTGCCGCCGGCCCGGCCGGCTACGGCGCCTTGGTGCGACCGGTGACGCAGGGGAGTTCGAGGGGAGTGAGGATCGCGATGAAGTCGTGGATCAGCAACGTCATGCGCGCTGGCGCGGGCTTCGTCGGCATGCTGCTCGCTGCAACCGCTGCGCTGGTTTCGGGCGCCGCCTCGGCCTTCGCCGGCACCGGCCAGCCCTCGGACTGGCAGATCAATTTCCAGGGTGCGGCCTCCCCGGTGATGGAGAGCATCCACTCCTTCCATGCCTTCCTGCTCGTCATCATCTTCGCCGTCGTGCTGCTCGTGGCCGGCCTGCTCGCGGTGGTGGCGCTGAAGTTCAACGAGAAGGCCAACCCGGTGCCTTCGCGCACCACGCACAACACCCTCATCGAGGTGGCGTGGACCGTGGTGCCGGTGCTGATCCTGGTGGCCATCGCCATCCCGTCCTTCCGCCTGCTCTTCCTCGAGCTGGACATTCCGAAGGCGGACATGACGGTGAAGATCACCGGCCACCAGTGGTACTGGTCCTATGAATATCCCGACAATGGCGCCTTCAGCTTCGACAGCCTGCTGGTCGCCGAAGCCGACCTGAAGCCGGGCCAGCCGCGCCTGCTCAGCGTCGACAACGAGGTGGTGGTGCCGGTCGGCAAGATCGTGCGCGTGCAGGTCACCGCGGCCGACGTCATCCATTCCTTCGCCATGCCGTCCTTCGGCGTGAAGATCGACGCCCTGCCGGGCCGCCTCAATGAGAGCTGGTTCCAGGCGACGAAGGAAGGGATGTTCTACGGCCAGTGCTCCGAGCTGTGCGGCAGGGACCACGCCTTCATGCCGATCGCCATCCGCGTCGTCAGCGAGGCCGAGTTCGCCACCTGGGTCGAGCAGGCCAAGAAGAAGTTCGCGGCGACCGATGCCCCGCGTCCGGCGCTGGCGCAGAATGACGACGGCGCGGCGCTGCCAGCGGCACGCTGAGGGCTGACCGGGACGGTCGCAAAAGACGGTCGCCGCCATCGGCGGCCGGAAGTGAATTCAGGCCGTCGCCGGGCGGCCGCGAAGTGAGTTGAAGGTCGAGCGCGCGCGAGCGTGCGGATGAGGGACGGTGCCATGGCATATGCAGCCAGTCACGCGGGCGACCCGACGGGTTGGAAGCGTTGGGTCTATTCGACCAACAACAAGGACATCGGTGTGATGTACCTGATCTTCGCCATCGTGGCGGGGGTCGTGGGCGGCGCCCTCTCCATCGGCATCCGTCTGGAGCTGATGGAACCGGGCATGCAGATCTTCTCCGATCCGCAGACCTTCAACGTGTTCACCACCGGCCACGGCCTCATCATGATCTTCTTCATGGTGATGCCGGCGATGATCGGCGGCTACGGCAACTATTTCGTGCCGCTGATGATCGGCGCGCCGGACACCGCCTTCCCGCGCATCAACAACGTCGCCTTCTGGCTGCTGCCGCCGTCCTTCGGCCTGGCCATCCTGTCGCTGTTCGTGGAAGGCGCTGCCGGCTCCAACGGCTTCGGCGGCGGCTGGACCATCTATCCCCCGCTCTCCTCGAAGCTCGGCCACCCCGGCCCGGCGATGGATCTGCTGATTCTGTCGCTGCACCTTGCCGGCGCTTCCTCGATCCTCGGCGCGATCAACCTGATCACCACCATCCTGAACATGCGCGCCCCGGGCATGACGCTGCACAAGATGCCGCTGTTCGCCTGGTCGCAGCTGGTCACCGCCTTCCTGCTGCTGCTGTCGCTGCCGGTGCTCGCCGGCGCCATCACCATGCTGCTGACCGACCGCAATTTCGGCACTACCTTCTTCGATCCGGCCGGCGGCGGTGATCCGATCCTGTTCCAGCATCTGTTCTGGTTCTTCGGCCACCCGGAAGTCTACATCCTGATCCTGCCGGGCTTCGGCATCGTCTCGCACATCATCTCGACCTTCTCGAAGAAGCCGGTGTTCGGCTATCTCGGCATGGCCTATGCGATGGTGGCAATCGGCGTGGTCGGCTTCGTGGTGTGGGCGCACCACATGTACACGGTCGGCCTGTCCGCTTCGACCCAGGCCTATTTCGTCGCCGCCACCATGATCATCGCGGTGCCGACCGGGGTGAAGATCTTCTCCTGGATCGCCACCATGTGGGGCGGCTCGCTCTCCTTCCGCACCCCGATGCTGTGGGCGATCGGCTTCATCTTCCTGTTCACGGTCGGCGGTGTCACCGGCGTCGTGCTCTCGAATGCGGGCATCGACCGCTCGCTGCACGACACCTATTACGTGGTGGCGCACTTCCACTACGTGCTGTCGCTCGGCGCGGTGTTCGCCATCTTCGCCGGCTGGTACTATTGGGCGCCGAAGATGTTCGGCTACATGTACTCCGAGACCATCGGCAAGACGCACTTCTGGCTCACCTTCATCGGCGTGAACCTGGTGTTCTTCCCGCAGCACTTCCTCGGCCTCGCCGGCATGCCGCGCCGCTATGCCGACTATCCCGATGCCTTCTACCACTGGAACCTCATCTCCTCGATCGGCTCCTATATTTCGGGCTTCGCGGTGCTGGTGTTCCTGTTCGGCATCTACCGCATGTTCGCCGCCAAGGTGCCCGCGGGCGACAATCCGTGGGGCGCCGGTGCCACCACGCTGGAATGGACGCTGCCTTCGCCGCCGCCGTTCCACCACTTCGACGTGCTGCCGCGTATCAAGTGAAGCGGTAGTCCGTGCTAATATTCTACCGGCGCGGCCTCGCCGCGCCGGTCGCATAATGAGGAGCGCGGCCTCCAAACCCTCCTGAAGAGGGGGCTGCCGCGCCGGAGCGCATGATGAGTGACGTCGCCTCACGCGAATACGAACTGACCGGAACGCAGGCCGAGCCCGCGCAGATGTCGTCGCTCGCGGGCTCGGCCGGGCTTGCGGACGCCCCCTCGCTCGCCTCTGTCGCCGACTATGTCGCGCTGCTGAAGCCGCGGGTCATGTCGCTGGTCGTCTTCACCGCGCTGGTCGGCATCGTGCGGGCGCCGGGCGACGTGCATCCGGTGATCGCCTTCACCGCCTTGCTGTGCATCGCCATCGGCGCCGGCGCCTCGGGCGCGCTTAACATGTGGTGGGATGCCGATATCGACGCGCTGATGACGCGCACCCGCGCCCGCCCGGTGCCGGCTGGCCGGGTCACGCCCGGCGAGGCGCTGGCCTTCGGCATGACGCTCGCGGTCGGCTCGGTGGTGGTGCTCGGCCTTTTGGTGAACGTGCTGTCCGCGGCGCTGCTCGCCTTCACCATCTTCTTCTATGCCGTCGTCTACACGATGTGGCTGAAGCGCACGACGCCGCAGAACATCGTCATCGGCGGCGCTGCCGGCGCCTTCCCGCCCATGGTCGGCTGGGCGGCGGCCTCGGGCGGCATCGGGCTGGAGAGCGTGCTGCTCTTCCTCATCATCTTCTTCTGGACGCCGCCGCACTTCTGGGCGCTGGCGCTTTACAAGACCGGCGACTATGCCCGCGCCGGCGTGCCGATGCTGCCGGTGGTCTCCGGGGCCGACGAGACGCGTCGGCAGATCCTGATCTACACGCTGGTGCTGGTGCCGCTCGCCGTCTCGCCCTTCGCGCTCGGCATGGCCGGGCTGGCCTATGGCGCAGTGTCCATCGGCACCGGAGCCATCATGCTGCTGCTGGCCTGGCAGGTGTTCCGCCGCCGCGAGGGCGCCCGGGCTGACCAGGCCGCCAAGCGGCTCTTCGCCTTCTCCATCCTTTATCTCTTCCTGCTCTTCGCCGTGCTCCTCATGGAAGCGGTGAAGGTGCCGGCCGGCCTGGGGCTGTGAGCGCCATGCTGACCGCGGGGACCGCCATGACCGACAACGACACCACCAAGCGCGAGCCGAAGAACCCGCACGAGATCGAGATCGTCGACTATGTGACGCTGACCGACGTGCAGCAGCGCCGCCGCCGCGCCCGCTCGCGTGCCATCGCGCTCACCCTCGGCGCGCTGTGCCTGCTGTTCTACATCGTCACCATCGTCAAGCTCGGCCCGGGCGTCGTCCTGAACCGGCCGATGTGAGACGGAGCCGTGTGAGGAAGCGATGAGCGAAGAGATGCCCCCCGACGCCGCCCCCACAGAGGCCCCGCATGCGGCGCCTCGCGCGCCCGTCGCCTCGGCCGGTCGCCATCGGCTGGTGGGCCTGGCCTGCGCCGCGTTCGTCGTCGCCATGGTCGGCGCCGCCTATGCCGCGGTTCCGCTCTACCAGATGCTCTGCCAGGTCACCGGCTTTGCCGGTACCACCCGCGTCGCCACCAAGGCGCCGGAAAAGGAACTGGCGCGCACCGTGCAGGTGCGGTTCGATTCCAACGTCGCGCCCGGCCTGGCCTGGAACTTCCAGCCGGATGTCGGCTCGGTGCAGGTCCGGCTCGGCGAGACCAAGCTCGCCTATTTCCGCGTCACCAATCGCGGCTCGACGCCGACCACCGGGACCGCGACCTACAATGTCACGCCCGGCGCGGTCGGCTCCTATTTCAACAAGCTGCAGTGCTTCTGCTTCACGGAGCAGACACTGAAGCCGGGCGAGAGCGTGGAGATGCCGGTCGTCTTCTTCGTCGATCCGTCGATGGCCGACGATTCGGAGATGGCGGGGGTGAAGTCCATCACCTTATCCTACACCTTCTTCGCCAAAGCCGCGCCCGTGGCGTCGGGCGAGGCGGCCTCGACCCCGCCGGCCAAGGCCCCCTTGTGACCCAAGGCCCCCTTGTGACCCAGGGCCCTCTGGTGATCCTTGGGATACGCGCTTCTGTGACGCGGGTAGCAAGGGCAGTTCGACACATTGCGGCCGCCGGGACGGCCCGCTAGAGAAGAGACGGAACGGAGAGCGCGACCCATGGCCGAGGCCCACGCCAAGCACCACGACTACCACATCGTCGATCCGAGCCCGTGGCCGTTCGTCGTGTCGGTGTTCGCCTTCATCATGGCGGTCGGCGCCGTGTTCTGGATGCACGGCCAGCTCACCATGCTGGTGTTCCTCGCCGGTCTCGCCGGCGTCATCTACACCATGGTGGCCTGGTGGCGGGACATCATCCGCGAGGCCGAATACAAGGGCCTGCATACGCGGGTCGTGCAGCTCAGCTACCGCTATGGCATGATCCTGTTCATCGCCTCCGAGGTGATGTTCTTCGTCGCCTGGTTCTGGGCCTTCTTCGACGCCTCCATCTATGCCGGCGAGGCGATCAACTTCACCCGCGCCGAGTTCACCGGCGGGCACTGGCCGCCCAAGGGCATCGAGACCTTCGATCCCTGGCACCTGCCGCTGCTCAACACGCTGATCCTGCTCACCTCCGGCACCACGCTCACCTGGGCCCACCACGCCCTCGTGCATGGCGATCGCCAGTCGGCGAAGTGGGGCCTGTGGTGCACGGTGATCCTCGGCGTGCTGTTCTCGATCTGCCAGGCCTACGAGTACAGCCACGCCACCTTCTCGTTCTCCGGCAACATCTACGGCGCCACCTTCTTCATGGCGACCGGCTTCCACGGCTTCCACGTCATCGTCGGCACCATCTTCCTCGCAGTGTGCCTCGGCCGGCTCTACGCCGGGCACTTCACCCCGACGCATCATTTCGGCTTCGAGGCGGCCGCCTGGTACTGGCACTTCGTCGACGTGGTGTGGCTGTTCCTCTTCACCTTCATCTATGTGTGGGGCGGCGGCGTGCCCTCGGCACACTGAAGATAAAGCTCGCGATCAGTTCAAGCGGGGCGGCTATCAGCCGCCCCGTTTTCGTTTGCGCTGCTTCCATCGAGGAGTAGAACAGCGCGCATGGATCTCCAGCCCTATCACACCGGCGTATCGCCTTATGCCGCCGGTCTTTCCTGCCGCTGCCCGCGCTGCGGCCGCGGCAAGCTGTTCGATGGCTTCCTGCATGTCGCCCCGAGCTGCCAGAGCTGCGGGCTCGACTACAGCTTCGACGATTCCGGCGACGGTCCGGTGGTGTTCATCATCCTCGCCGCCGGCTCGCTGGTGGTCGGCCTCGCCTTGTGGGTCGAGCTCACCTGGTCGCCACCCTTCTGGGTGCACGCGCTGTTGTGGACCCCGCTGGTGCTGATCTCGACGCTCGGCCTGCTGCGGCCGCTGAAAGCGACCTTGATCGCGCTGCAATATTCCAAGCGCGCGCAAGAGGGACGTCTCGATACGGGACGTCTCGATACGGGACGTCTCGATACCGGTGAACCCAGCAAGGGTGATGCGTGAGCACGCGCGGCGCGGCGCTGCGTTCGCTGCTGGCGCCGGCGCTGCTGGTGCTGCCGTGCCTTGCCATCCTCATCGGGCTCGGCGCCTGGCAGCTTGAGCGCCTCGCCTGGAAACAGGGGCTCATCGCCACCGTCGAGGCGCGGGTGCATCAGCCGGCCCAGCCGGCCCCAGCCGAGCCGGACTGGTCCGGCGTGACCTATGACGCCGATGAATACCGCCATGTCACCGCGACCGGTCGGCTGCACAATGACAAGGAAGTGCAGGTCTATGCACTGATCGACGCCGCCCCGGACGGTTCCGGTGGTGGCCCCGGCTATTGGGTGCTGACGCCGCTGGTGCAGCCGGACGGCGCCGCCATCCTCGTCAATCGCGGCTTCGTCCCGCTGGATCGCAAGGCGCCCGCCACCCGGCTGGAGGGCCAGGTCGATGGGCCGATGACGATCACCGGCCTGCTGCGCATGCCGGAGGAGGAGGGGCTGTTCACGCCCGAGAACGACCCGGCCAAGGATACCTGGTACACCCGCGACCCCGACGCCATCGCCGCGGCGAAGGGGCTTTTGCGGGTGGCGCCGTTCATCATCGACGCCGATGCGACGCCCAACCCCGGCGGCCTGCCGGTCGGCGGGCTGACGAAGGTGACCTTCCCGAACCGCCATCTGGAATATGCCCTCACCTGGTTCGGCCTCGCCGCGACGCTGGTCGGCGTGTTCGCCGCCTTCGCCTTCGCCCGGCTGCGGCGCCCGCGAGACGACGAGGGGACGGCGGGCCTGACGGCATCGGAGTGAGGCGCTGGGCTTGAGCATCCTTCGAGGCTCGCTACCGCTCGCACCTCAGGATGACGTGGTATCTGGAAAGCGACGTCATCCCGAGGTGCTCGGGCAAAGCCCAAGCCTCGAAGGATCCGGCCAGGTTGACGGCCTGTCTTGACGCCAGGCCATCCGCCTTGCTTCAAACCCCCGCCGCAACTAGTTTGCCGCGACTTTCCCCGACGCATGGCGCCGAAACGTGCGAAGCGGTTTTCGGCGCCATGCTTCGACTTATAGAATCGACCACGTCCTATGAATTTGGAGCGGCGCGATCCACATTCATAGGACGTGATCCAGGAGGCGCCGTTGCGCTACGTTTCCACACGCGGCGAGGCGCCTGTCCTCGCTTTTTCCGACGCGCTGCTCGCCGGTCTCGCCCGCGACGGTGGACTCTATCTGCCCGAAGCCTATCCGGCGCTGCGCCCGGATGAGATCGCGCGCCTTGCCGGCAAGCCGTATGCCGACATTGCCCATCGCATCATCGCTCCCTTCACCGACGCGGCGTTCGCGCCCGCGGTGCTGAAGCCGATGCTGGACGAGGCCTATGCGAGCTTCCGCCATGAGGCGGTGACGCCGCTGGTGCAGATCGCGCCGAACCGCTTCGTGCTGGAGCTGTTCCACGGCCCGACGCTCGCCTTCAAGGACGTGGCTATGCAACTGCTCGGCCGCATGATGGATCATGTGCTGGCCGAGCGCGGCACGCGTGCCACCATTGTCGGTGCCACTTCGGGCGACACCGGCAGCGCCGCGATCGATGCGTTCCGCGCCAGCGCCCGCACCGATGTCTTCATCCTCTATCCGGCGGGGCGCGTCTCCGAGGTGCAGCGCCGGCAGATGACGACGGTGGACAGCCCCAATGTCCACGCCATCGCGGTGGAAGGCACGTTCGACGATTGCCAGGCCCATGTGAAGGCGATGTTCAACCACCATGCCTTCCGCGACCGGCTGGCCCTGGCGGGGGTGAACTCGATCAACTGGGCGCGCATCGTCGCGCAGGTGGTCTATTATTTCGTGGCTGGCGCCGCGCTCGGCAGTCCGCACCGCCCGGTTTCCTTCGTGGTGCCGACCGGCAATTTCGGGGACGTGCTGGCCGGCTATGTCGCCAAGCGCATGGGCCTGCCGGTCGACCGGCTGGTCATCGCCACCAATGTCAACGACATCCTTGCCCGCACGCTGTCGTCCGGGCGCTATGAGGTGACGGGCGTGGTGCCGTCCTCCTCGCCTTCCATGGACATCCAGGTCTCCTCGAATTTCGAGCGCCTGCTGTTCGAGGCGCTGGACCGCGACGCCGGCGCGCTGCGCGGCCTGATGGCCTCGCTCACCCAGTCCGGCGCCTTCTCGCCGCCGAACCGCGCGCTGGAGGCGATCCGCACCGAGTTCGACGCCGGCCGCACCGACGAGGCGCAGACCGCCGAGACCATCGCCCGGGTGCGGCGTGACACCGGCTATTTGCTCGATCCGCACAGCGCGGTCGCGGTCTCGGTGGCCGAGCGTGCGAAGCACGATCCGCACATCCCGCAAGTGGTGCTGTCGACCGCCCATCCCGCCAAGTTCCCGGATGCGGTGGAACGCGCCTGCGGCGAGCGCCCGGCACTGCCGGCGCACCTCGCCGACCTGATGGAGCGGCCCGAGCGTACGCCGACCTTGCCGAATGATATCAATGCGATTGAAGCTTATATCGCCGCTCATGCCCGCGCGGCCTCGGAGACCGCCGCATGAAGCCTGAACTCAAGGCCGAACCCCGCATCACGGTGCTGGAGAATGGCGTCACCGTCATCACCGACGCCATGGGCCACCTCGCCACCGCCTCGCTCGGCGTGTGGGTCGGCGCCGGCTCGCGCGACGAAGAGGCGGACGAGCACGGCATCTCGCATCTGCTGGAGCACATGGCCTTCAAGGGCACGGCGCGCCGTTCCGCCCGCGCCATCGCCGAGGAGATCGAGGCGGTCGGCGGCGACATCAATGCCGCCACCAGCGTCGAGCACACCTCTTATAACGCCCGCGTGCTCGGCGAGGACGTGCCGCTGGCGCTGGACGTGCTGAGCGACATCCTCACCGCGCCGGCCTTCGATCCGGAGGAACTGACGCGCGAGCATAATGTCATCGTCCAGGAGATCGGTGCCGCGCTCGATACGCCGGACGATCTGGTGTTCGACCTGTTCCAGGAGCGTGCCTTCCCCGGCCAGCCGATCGGCCGCTCCATCCTTGGCACGCCGGAGACGGTGCGCTCCTTCAGCCCGGACAAGCTGCGCACCTATCTCGGGCGCAATTATCGCGGGCCCCGCGCCATCGTCGCCGCGGCCGGCGCGGTCGATCACGACGAGGTCGTCGCCGAGACCATGAAGAACCTCGGCAGCTTCAAGCCGGAGGCCAAGCCCTCGCCGGTGATCGCGGCCTATCAGGGCGGCATCAAGCTCGGCGGCGGACGCGAGCTCGAACAGGCGCATCTGCTGATCGGGCTGGAAGGCCTGTCCTATCGCGATCCCGGCATCCATGCGCTGCAGGTCTTCACCAATGCGCTGGGCGGCGGCATGTCCTCGCGGCTGTTCCAGGAAGTGCGCGAGGCGCGTGGCCTGTGCTACGCAGTCTATTCCTTCCACTGGGCCTATAACGACACCGGGCTGTTCGGCGTCTATGCCGGCACCGACGCCGGCGATGTCGGCGAACTGGTCGATGTCGTCACCGAGCAGGTCCAGGGTGCGGTCGACGGCCTGACCGAGGTCGAGCTGAAGCGCTCCAAGGCGCAGGCCAAGGTCGGCCTGCTGGCGGCGCTGGAGAGCTCCGGCGCCCGCGCCGACCAGCTTGCCCGGCAGATGCTGGTGTTCGGCCGGCCGATCCCGCTGGAGGAGATCGTCGGCAAGGTCGAGGCGGTGACGCTGGAGGATGCCCGGGCCGCCGGCAAGGCGCTGCTGGCGCGCGGCCGGCCGACCTTCACCGCGCTTGGCCCCGGCAAGGCCCTTGAATCTGCCGCACGCATCGCGGAACGTCTGGAACGGAAAGCGGCGTAAGGGGAAGCGCCGTCACGGCAATGTCGCATGGCTCTGTTCCGCACCGTCGCCTGGCCTGATCCGCCCTCGCTCATCGAAGGTGCCGGGGTCGTGTTGCGCGCCCCGCAAATGGCGGACTATGCCGCCTGGGCGGCGCTGCGCGAGCAGAGCCGGGCGTTTCTCACGCCATGGGAGCCGGTCTGGCCGGTGCATGACCTTACCCGCGGCGCCTTCCGCCGCCGCGTGCGGCGTTATGTGCGCGATGCCCGCGAGGACCAGGCCTATCCCTTCCTCATCTTCCGCTCGGTCGATCGCATGCTGCTCGGCGGGTTAACGCTGTCGAACGTGCGGCGCGGCGTCGCGCAGACCGCGAGCCTCGGCTACTGGATGGGCGCCCCCCATGCCGGCCGCGGCTATATGAGCGCTGCGGTCGGCGCGCTACTGCCCTTCGCCCATGGCTCGCTGGGGCTGCGGCGCATCGAGGCGGCGTGCCTGCCAAGCAATGTCCCCTCCATCCGCCTGCTGGAGAGCGCCGGCTTCGTGCGCGAAGGTTATGGGCGGGAATATCTCTGCATCAATGGCGTGTGGCAGGACCATCTGTTGTTCGCGCGGCTGAGCAGCGACGCCATTCCCCCGATTCGACCGCGTCCCTTGGGTGCTCCAGTTTTGAGCGCTTCCAAATAAGCGGGCCGCCGTCCGTGCCGTTTTGCAGTGATGTCATGCAAAGCCGGCCGCCCAGTCTAGAATAGATAAAAACATTGAAGCACGGATGCGTGAATAATCGCCCCAACCTATCGCACCATTGCTTTTTGCCGGTTGACGTCGACGCCCAATAGCGCGAGAAACAAAGAGAAGGCACAACTTTAGAGCA
The DNA here is from genome assembly GCF_012971745.1 of Starkeya sp. ORNL1. Lineage (NCBI taxonomy): Bacteria > Pseudomonadati > Pseudomonadota > Alphaproteobacteria > Hyphomicrobiales > Xanthobacteraceae > Starkeya > Starkeya sp. ORNL1. The sequence goes on along the minus strand of NZ_CP048834.1, from coordinate 2,598,044 downwards.
ATTCTAAAGAGCTGATCACTTTCGGTTTTGCGTCTCGATGATCGTCTGTTCCTGCAACGTGCTGTCGGATCGTCAGGTGCGCGACGCGGTCGCGAACCCGGATGCGGGCGTGCGCACCGCTGGCCAAGTCTATCGCTGCCTCGGCTGCAGCCCGCAATGCGGGCGCTGCGCGCGCACCATTCGCGGCATCATCGACCAGGCGCTGGGCGCCGGCTGCGGCGCCTGCCCGCTGGAGTGCCCGGTCGCGCACGTCCATTCCCACGAGCACGCGCAGCCGCACGAGCACGTGCATCCTCTCGCCATCGCGGCGGAGTAGATTCTCCTTCCAGTTGGCGGCATCCCGGCCCCACGGGTCTTGCCTCTGGCAAGCCCGAGGACAGGCTCCGGCGCAGCCGTAGAGCCGGGATCGCATGAAATCCCGCACATCACCTTCCTGCGATCCGGGATCGGCCTGCGGCGGTCCAGGATGATGGCTGCAAGAGCCGAATGCGCCCGATTTCTCCGCACAATCCGGCGCCGCCCCAAACTGCGCCTTGCACCTCATTTGGAATTATTCTAAAAACTCCGGGCACCATAACTCAGGGAGAGGTCGCAGCCATGAAGGGCGATCCCAAGGTCATAGACTACCTCAATCGCGGCGTCCGCTCGGAGCTGACGGCGATCAACCAGTACTGGCTGCATTTCCGCATGCTCGACAACTGGGGCTACAAGAAGCTGGCTTCCAAGTGGCGGGCCGAGTCGATCGAGGAGATGCACCACGCGGATCGTTTCATCGACCGCATCCTGTTCCTCGAAGGCTTCCCCAACCTCCAGGTGCTCGATCCGCTGCGCATCGGGCAGAACGTCAAGGAAGTCATCGAGTGCGACCTCGCCGCCGAGGTCGAGGCGCGCGCGCTCTATCAGGAAGCCGCCACCTATTGCGAGACGGTGCAGGACTATCCGAGCCGCGACCTGTTCAAGGCGCTGATGACGGACGAGGAAGGCCATATCGACTTCCTCGAGACCCAGCTCGACCTCATCAAGGATCTCGGCCTGCAGCTCTACGCCCAGCACCATATCGGCGAGCTGGACGACTGAACCTGCCTCCGATTGCGGATCGAAGGGCCGGCCGCAAGGCCGGCCTTTTTGTTTGGGGTGATGCTTGGGACGAGCATCCTTCGAGGCTCGCTACGCTCGCACCTCAGGATGAGGTTGTTCTTTCAGATGAACCTCATCCTGAGGTGCCCGGCGAAGCCGGGCCTCGAAGGATGCTCAAGCAATAGCGGAAACTCCATACACGCACGAAAGCTCTTAATTAGAATAAATCTAAGATGTTGCCCTGACAAAGCTTTTTATTGACGCAAGGTAACTCAGCCACTAGCCCAAGCCTGTGCTTGAAGCCGCTGCGAGCCCGTCGATCGTGCGACGTGGCCGGCGCCGAACGCAGGAGTATTTGCCAATGACCCGTGCCCCGCTGCATCGCCCTGCCCGGCGCGCCGTGCTCGCCGCCGGCCTGATCGCCGGCCTCGGCCTCGCCCCGCTCGCCGCCACGGCGGAAGAGGTCGTCAATATCTACACCACGCGCGAGCCCGGGCTCGCCAAGCCGCTGTTCGAAGGCTTCACCAAGGCGACCGGCATCAAGGTGAACACCGTGTTCGTCGAGAAGGGCCTCGCCGAGCGGGTGAAGACCGAGGGCACCGCCTCGCCGGCCGACGTGCTGATGAACGTCGATATCGGCAACATGCTCGACGTGGTCGACCAGGGCATCACCCAGCCGGTGACGTCGGACGTGCTGGTGAAGGCGATCCCGGCCAATCTGCGCGCCGCCGATGGCTCGTGGTTCGCGCTCTCCACCCGCGCCCGCCTGGTCTATGTCTCCAAGGACCGGGTGAAGGACACCGCGCTTACCTATGAGGGGCTCGCCGATCCGAAGTGGAAGGGCAAGCTCTGCATCCGCTCCGGCAAGCACCCCTACAACACCGCGTTGATCGCGGCCTATATCGTGCATCACGGCGAGGCGAAGGCCGAGGAATGGCTGAAGGGCGTGAAGGCCAATCTGGCCCGCAAGCCGGCCGGCGGCGACCGCGAGAACGCCCGCGACATCCTCGGCGGCATCTGCGATCTCGGCATCGGCAATTCCTATTATGTCGGCCTGATGCGCTCCGGTAAGGGCGGCCCGGACCAGGAGAAGTGGGCGGCGGCGATCAATGTCGTGCTGCCGACCTTCGAGGGTGGCGGCACCCATGTGAACGTCTCCGGCGCCTCGGTGGCGAAGAACGCGCCGAACAAGGCCAATGCCGTGAAGCTGCTGGAGTACCTGGTCTCGCCCGAGGCGCAGGACCTCTATGCCCGCGGCAATTTCGAATATCCGGTGGTGCCGGAAGCCCCGGTCGATCCCATCATCGCCGCGCTCGGCCCGCTGAATGTGGACAATGTCGACCTCGTCGCCGTCGCCAAGGCCCGCAAGGCCGCGGCCGACCTCTCCGACAAGGTCGGGTTCGACAATTGACGAACTGCGCGGGGGCCACCTCCCTCTCCCCGTCGGGGAGAGGGCTGGGGTGAGGGGTCTTCGACGCTTCGCAATCGTGCTCCCCCTCACCGACCCGCTTCGCGGGCCACCTCTCCCCATCGGGGAGAGGGAATAGAAGGCGGACCGGCTTCTCATGGCGAGCATGATCGGCGCCCGTTCCCTCCCGAGTCGCCTTCCCCTCCAAAACCGCACCCTCCATCTCGCCGCGCTCGCAATCGCAGCCGCGGTGCTGGCGCCGATCCTTGCCCTCGCGCTCATCGCCAGCGAGGGCAGCGGCGATCTCTGGCCGCATCTCCTCGCCAATGTGCTGCCGCATGCGCTGACGCAGACCGCGCTGCTGGTGCTCGGCGTCGGCGCGATGGTCACCGTTATCGGCACCGGCACCGCCTGGCTGGTCGCGGTGTGCCGCTTTCCCGGTCGCGGCCTGTTCGAATGGGCACTGCTGCTGCCGCTGGCGGTGCCGACCTATATCCAGGCCTATGTCTATCTCGACGCCGTGCATCCGCTGGGGCCGATCCCGAGCTCAATCCGGGCGCTGCTCGGCATGGACAATCCGCGCGACCTGCCCTTGCCGGAGGTGCGCTCGCTGTGGGGCTGCGTGCTGCTGCTCGGCCTCGTGCTCTACCCCTATGTCTACATCACCGCCCGCGCCGCGTTCCTGATGCAGACGGCGTCGGCGCTCGATGCCGCGCGTACGCTCGGCGCCGGGGCGTGGGAGAGCTTCGCCCATGTCGCGCTGCCGCTGGCGCGCCCCGCCATCGCCGTCGGCGTCACGCTCGCCTTGATGGAGACGGTGAACGACGTCGGCGCCTCCGAATTCCTCGGCGTGCAGACCCTCACGCTATCGATCTATTCCACCTGGCTGAACCGCTCCAGCTTGCCCGGCGCAGCGCAGATCGCGCTGGCGGTGCTGCTCGTCGTGCTGGCGCTGGTGCTGGTCGAGCGTTGGGGCCGCCGGCACCTCAAGCTGGAGAATGTCGGCGCCCGTACCCGTCCGCCGATCCGCCGCGCGTTGTCGGGGGGTGGAGCCGCCGCGGCGTTCCTTGCCTGCCTGTTGCCGGTGACGCTCGGCTTCCTGCTGCCGGCCGGCCATCTCGTCTACACCGCGCTGCAACGCTGGCGGTTCAACGGCATCTCGCCGGCGCTGGCGAGCGAGGCGCTCAACACTGCGCTGTTCGCCGCACTCGGCACCGCGCTCGCGCTTGGCTGCGGGCTCGTCGTCACCGTCGCGGTGCGCCTGGGACTAGCCCGCACGGTCGCCCGGCTCGCCTCGTTCGGCTATGCGGTGCCCGGCACCGTGCTCGCCGTCGGCCTGCTGGTGCCGCTGGCGGCGTTCGACAATGTGATCGCGTCGGCGGTGCAAGCATTGTCCGGCCAGACGATCGGCCTTCTGGTCTCCGGCTCCGGCGCGGCGCTGGTCATCGCCTATGCGATCCGCTTTCTCGCCATTCCCATAGGTAGCTTGGAAGCCGGCTATGCAAGACTGGGCGTCACGCTCGACATGGCGGCGCGCAGCCTCGGCGAGAGCGCCGGCGGCGTGGCGCGGCGCATCCATTTGCCGCTGCTGCGCCCGGCGCTCGGCGGCGCCGCGCTGCTGGTGTTTGTCGACTGCATGAAGGAACTGCCGGCAACCTTGATGCTGCGCCCGCTGAATTTCGAGACGCTGGCCACCCACGTCTATGGCGAGGCCGCCCGCGGCACCTATGAGGACGGCGCACTCGCCGCCCTGCTTATCGTGGTGATCGGGCTGCTGCCCGTCATCCTGCTGGCGCGGTTGAGCCGGCCCGCATCACCCTAAGAAGCAAGTTCCGGCCGCCCGCGATAGAGCTCCAGCGCTTCCGGGTTGGCCAGCGCCTCGGTGTTCTTCACCGGCCGCCCATGCACCACGTCGCGCACCGCCAGTTCGGTGATCTTGCCGGAGCGGGTGCGCGGAATGTCGCTCACCTGCACGATCTTGGCCGGCACGTGCCGCGGGCTGGCGCCGACGCGGATCTGGGTGCGGATGCGCTTTTCCAGGTCGGCGTCGAGCTCGGCGCCTTCCTTGAGGCGGACGAACAGCACCACCCGCACGTCATTGTCCCATTCCTGGCCGATGGCGATGGATTCGACGATCTCCGGCACCTGCTCGGCCTGGGCGTAGATCTCCGCGGTGCCGATGCGCACGCCCTGCGGGTTCAGCGTGGCGTCCGAGCGGCCATGGATGATGATGCCGCCGTGCCGCGTCCATTCCGCGAAGTCGCCATGGCACCAGACGTTCGGGAAGCGCTCGAAATAGGCGGCGTGATATTTCGCGCCTTCGGGGTCGTTCCAGAACATCACCGGCATGGAAGGGAAGGGGCGGGTACAGACCAGTTCGCCGCGTTCCTCGCGCACCGGCTGGCCGTCATCGGACCACACATCCATCGCCATGCCGAGCCCGGCGGCCTGGATCTCGCCCTTGTAGACCGGCGCCGTCGGGTCGCCGAGCACGAAGCAGGAGACGATGTCGGTGCCGCCCGAGATCGAAGCGAGGTGCAGGTCTTCTTTGATCGCCTCATAGACATAGGCGAAGCTCTCCGGCGCCAGCGGCGAGCCGGTCGAGGTCAGCGCCCGGAGCTTCGAGAGATCGTGGGTCGCACCGGGGCGCACGCCTTCCTTGCGCAGCGAGTCGATGTACTTCGCCGAGGTGCCGAACAGCGCGAAGCCTTCGGCCTGCGCATAGTCGAACAGCACCTCCGGGGTCGGCGCGAAGGGCGAGCCGTCGAACAGGCACAGCGTCAATTCGCTGGCGAGCCCGGTGACCAGCCAGTTCCACATCATCCAGCCGCAGGTGGTGAAGTAGAACACCCGGTCGCCCGGCTTCAGGTCGCATTGCAGCCGGTGCTCCTTGATGTGCTGGAGCAGCGTGCCGCCGGCGCCATGGACGATGCATTTCGGCACGCCGGTGGTGCCGGAGGAGAACAGGATGAAGGCCGGGTGGTTGAAGGGCAGCCGCTCATATTCGACATCCCGCGCCGCGAATGGCGCGATGAAGCCGTCGAGGTCGACGCCGTTGGGCAGGCTCGCCGCCACCTCGGCGGCATCGCCGAGATAGGGCACCACGACGGTGCGGGCGAGGCTGCCCATATGTGGCGCCACGGCGCGCAGCTTGTCGGCAATGGAGACGCGTTTGCCGGCATACCAATAGCCGTCACAGGCGAAATAGACCTTGGGCTCGATCTGGCCGAAGCGGTCGAGGATGCCGCGCTCGCCGAAGTCCGGCGAGCAGGAGGAGAACACCGCGCCGATCGAAGTCGCCGCCAGCATGATGGCGATGGTTTCCGGCATGTTCGGCATAGTGGCGGCGACGCGGTCGCCGGCGCCGACGCCGAGCGCGCGCAGGCCCTGCTGCAGGCGCGAGACCTGGGCGGCGAGCTCGCCATAGGTGACGTGGCGCTCCACCTTGTCCTCGCCGCGGAACACCATGGCGAGGCTGTCGGCGGCGCGCGGCCGCAGCAGGTTCTCGGCATAGTTCAGTCGCGCCTCGGGGAAGAAATGCGCGCCCGGCATCTTGTCGCCGTCGGTGAGCCGGATGGCGCCCTGGTCGCCGATGACGTCACCGAAGCGCCACACCTCGCTCCAGAAAGCACCGGGTTCGGTCACCGACCAGTCGTGCAGGTCGCGATAGTTGCCCAGCTTGGTATTGTATTGCCGATTCACATCGCCAATGAGGGCGGTGACAGCACTGCGGGCGATCCGCTCCGGGCTTGGTGTCCAAAGCGGCAAGCTGTCCGCAACCATATATTCCTCCAGCATTCCGCCGGGTCTTTCAGTGCCCGGAATTAACGACATGTATGGACAAATTCATAGCCGCCGCGCCGCCTCCTGTCAGGCCATCAAACAGACACAGTGGAAAATGATGTTGCAGGCGCCTCAGGCGGCCTTTTCCACGTCGCTGCGGCAGCCCGGATCGGCGGGGTCCTGTTTCTCAGGCGCTTTCCTCCAGCGCTTCGCCGTTCCGACGACAGATCCGAATCGAGCTCCATGAAGCGACTAGTCCCACTTCTGCTGCTGCCTCTCCTGCTGGTGCTCGGCGCCGCGGTGGCGGCGCCCAAGCTGGCGTCGGAAGAGCGGCTGCGGGCGGAGGCATTGACGGCGCTCGGTGAGGTCGCAGGCGTCGCGCCGCACATCACGGGCAAGGTCGGCTTCGTCGTGCTGCCCTGGCCGGCGATCGAGATCGAAGGCCTCTCGCTCGGCAGCGACGCTCTGGCCTCGCTCAGCGTGCCGCAGGCGCGCATCGTGCTCCATATAATGCCGCTGCTGACCGGGCAGGTGCGGCCCCTGCGTATCGAACTCGACCAGCCGGAGCTGGTGATCGCGGACGGCGCTTTTCGGGACGCCTCGCCGCTCGGCGCGTTGGTCGGCCAGCTTGGTACCGATAGCCACAGCGCCAGCCTCAGGGTGAGCGGCGGCCGGCTGGTGGTCCGCCAAGGCGTGGCGCCGCTCGCCGTTCTCCAGCAGGTCGATGGCGATATCTCCTGGCGCGGCGGGCGCGACCTCGCCGTCGAAGGCAGCGCCGATTGGCGGGGCGAGCGCCTCGACACCAAGCTGCGCTTCAATGAGCTGGGCGCACTGGCGCAGGGCCAGGCCGCGCGCGCCCGGTTCTCGGTCTCCGGCGCGCCCTTCGCCTTCAAATTCGACGGCACGGCGAAGTTCGCGGGCGAGCCGGTGGCGGAAGGCGATGTCAGCCTCTCCTCGGCCAAGCTGCGCGATCTGTTGAGTTGGCTCGATATCGATACGCCGACGCGCGAGGGCTTCGGTCCGTTCTCGCTGCAGGCACGCGCGCTGCTTGAGCCGGGCAGCGCCGCCATCAGCAATGCCAGCATCGAGCTCGACGGCAATCGCAGCGAAGGCGGCTTCACGCTGCGTAATGATCTCGGCCGCATCGTGGTGCAGGGCAGCTTTGCCGCCGGCACGCTCGATCTGTCGTCGTATGGAAAGCTCGCCATTTCCGATCCGGACAACGGCTATTGGAGTCGCACGCGGCTTGATCTCGCGCCGCTCAAGAGCGTGGATCTCGATCTCCGGCTCTCCGCCGGCGAGGTACGGGCCGGGGATTCCTCGATCGACCACGTCGCCGCCAGCGCACTCTTGAAGGGCGGGCGGCTCGCCCTCACCGTCGGCGACGCGGAAGCCTGGAACGGCAGATTCCGCGCTGCTGCCAACATCGCCGCCTCGGCCTCGGGGCCCGGCGCCGACATCCGCATCGAGCTCGCCGGCACCGACGTCGATCTCGAAACCTCGCTCGGCGACCTGTTCCAGCTCGAGCGCCTGCAGGGCACCGGCACCTTCCGTGTCGTGCTCGGCGGCAGCGGCGAGAGCGTTTCCGATATTGCCGGCGACCTCTCCGGCTCCATGACGCTCAACGCGGCGCCGGGCGCCATTCTCGGCATCGATGTCGCCCGCGTGCTCGGCCGCCTGGAAAGCCGGCCGCTGTCCGGCAGCGGGAGCCTGCGCGGCGGGCGTACCCCCTTCGACACGCTCGACGGCAAGGCGACGGTGGCGCAGGGCGTCGCGCATATTGACGAACTCAACGTGGCAAGCCCGGCGGTGCGCATCGCCGTGGGCGGCGACATCTCCATCGGGCGCCGCGACCTCGATCTCAAGGGCGTCGCCAGCCTGGTCCCCGTCGCCGGCGAGGCCGCGACGTCCAGTTTCGACCTGCCCTTTGTAGCGCAGGGACCCTGGGACAGCCCGTTCCTGCTGCCCGACCCGCAGGCGCTGATCCGCCGCTCCGGCGCGGCGCGCCCGCTGCTCGGCACCGAGGCGGTCGGCGCGGTGACGCCGGCGCCCTGAATTCCGAAAGCGTCATCCCGGCCGTAGGCGTAGCCGGAGAGCCGGGATCGTAAGAAGGCAGAGAGCGTCACGCGATCCCGGATACGGCCTAACGCCCGTTCCGGGATGACAACTCTTGGCTACTCTGCCAGCACCCGTGTCGAGGGGAAGGTGATCTCCACCATCGTGCCGGCATCGACCGCGCTGCGGATCGAGAAGCTCGCCCGATTGGCCTCGGCCAGCGCCTTGGTGAGCGGCAGGCCGAGCCCGGTGCCGCCGGAGCCCGAGCGGCCGGAGGTGGCGAGCTGGCGGAACGGTTCCATGGCGGTGGCGATGTCGGTCTCCGACATGCCGATGCCGGTGTCGCGCACCCTCAGCACCACTTCGCCGCCCTCGGTGAGCGCGGTGGAGAGGATGACCTGGCCGCCCGGCCGGCTGAACTTGATCGAGTTGGAGACGAGGTTCAGCACGATCTGCCGCATCGAGCGCGCATCCGCCACCACCGGTGGCAAATCGGCCGCCAGCGAGGAGCGGATGATGACGCGCTCGCGATTGGCCTGCGGCTGCATGATCGCCATGCACTGCTGCACGATCTCGTTGAGCGCGACGCTCGTGAAGGCGAGGTCGAGCTTGCCGGCCTCGATCTTGGAGAGGTCGAGCAAATCGTTGATGAGCGAGATCAGGTGCCCGCCGGAGGCGTGGATGTCGCGTAAATAGTCGCGGTAGCGTTCATTCTCGATCGGCCCGAAACGCTCCTCCATCATCACTTCCGAGAAGCCGATGATGGCGTTGAGCGGGGTGCGGATCTCGTGGCTGATCTTGGCGAGGAAGTCCGACTTGGCGAGGTTCGCACGCTCGGCGAGCCGTTTGGCCTCGGTCAGTTCCTCCTCGGCGCGCTTCCATTGGGTGATGTCGCGCAGCACCGCGCAGAACTTGCCGGCATCCTCGCCGACCCGCCCGACGGTCATGAACAGCGGGATCAGTCCGCCCTCGCGGACCCGGCCGATCACCTCGCGCCCGTCATTCAGCACGCTGGCGACGCCGTTGGAGGCGAGGCCGTCGAGATAGTCCACCGCCGCGCGCCGGCTCTCGGGGGCGAACAGCAAGGTGAAGCTCTCGCCATGGAGCTCGCTGGATTCGAAGCCGAACAGCGCTTCCGCCGAGCGGTTCATGCTGAGGATGATGCCGTCCTTGTCGATCAGCACCACGCCGTCGGTCGCGGTGTCGAGGATGGCGCGCAGTTCGCGGGTGGTGGCTTCGGCCTCGCGCAAGGCGAGCTCGGCGGTGCGCAGGCGCTCGTCGAAGCCGGAGCCGGCGCGCCGCAGCACATAGAGCATCGCCGTGCCGCCTTCCCAGGGCGCCGACATCAGCCGCGCTTCGACCGGGATGTGCTCGCCGCCGGACTTGACCATGGTGAGGGCACGCGCGCCGTCCGCCTCATCCGAGGAGCCGGCCTCGCCGAACAGTCCGGCTAGGCCGCCGGCGGCTTCCAGCGCGGCGGCGTCGGCATAGCCGCTCCAGTCGAGCAGCGCGCGATTGGCATAGAGCAACTGGTCGCCGCGATAGACCACGACGCCGAGCGGCAGGCGGTCGAGGATCGGCCGCTCGGCCTCGGTCAGCAGTCGGCGGAAACCCTCGGTCTCCGGCGCCGGCGGCAGCGCGAGGTCGAGCAGTTCCGACGCCGAGGGCTCGGGGCGGGCAGCTTCCGCCAGTATGGGCGGCTCGGGCTGGGCAGCCGCGGGTGGCGTCGTGGCTTCGGCCGGCTTCAGCTGCACGACCGATGACGGCTCCAGGGGCCGGGGCGGCTGTGCAGCGGGCGGGGCTGGTGGTTCGGGAAAGGTGGTGTCGTCGACGCCTTCCAGCCGCGCGCCCAGCGCCCGGGCGATCTCGCGGAAGGCGTTGCGCTCGCCGGCGCTGAGTCCGGCCCAGGAGGCGCGCGCGGCATCGCCCGATCCGTCCGACCCGGCGCGCAGCGGCACGACGTTCGGCGAGGACGGCACGATGCTCAGCACCACGCGCACCGGCGGTTGTTCGGCGGCGGGAGCGGAAGCGGAAGCGGGTGGGGCAAGCCGTTCGGCGGTAAGCGGCTCGGAGGGTTCGGAGGCGGCAGTGACCGGAGCCTCGGGTTCGACGGACAAGTCGAGTTCGACCGGTGCTTCGGGCTCAGTAGCCGCTTGAGTTTCGGCTGGCGCTTCGTGGGGAGCAGGCGTCTCCACCACGTCCTGAATGCTTGGCGCGTCAGTCGGCTGGTCGTTGGTCGCCGTCCCCTCCACCCTCATGGCCGGGCTTGACCCGGCCACCCAGGCTTCATCCGGGTGCGGGCGCTCTGGCTGGGTCCCCGGGTCAAGCCCCGGGATGAGGGCCGATAGGGAATTTTCGGTCAGGCCTCGAGGGGATTTTGTCGACGCGTCCGGCGCTGCGGGCCGTTCGTCGCGCGGTGCCTCCTCGACCGCGGACGACTCCGCGGCCGTCGCTTTCGATGCTGCCGCCGTCTCATGCGCCAACGACAGCGCGAAGCCGCGCATGCCGTCGCCGCGCATCGGCACGCCGCCGATCTCGAGGAACAGCGGATCACCGGCGAGCGTCGCGAGACGCACACCCAAACGGCTGAAACTGACTCTACCCGTCGCCGCCTGATGCGCCGCGGGTGCGCCGAGCGCTGCCCAGTCGCTGCCGTCAAGATCGTCGGCGTCTCGTCCGAGGGCTGCCGCCAGCCGCGGATCGACGGCGCGGAAACGGCCGTCGCCATCGGTCTGCCAGAACCAGCGCGCCCGGCCCGCCGTCAATGCCGGCGCAGGTAGGGTGGCTTCGGCAACTGGCTCGGCCGGAGGAGGGGCGGCGGGTTCCGCCGCAACGGGCTCATCTGGCGCAGGCACCCCTGCCTCGCCCGCTTCGATAGGCGGCTCAACCGCCGCCGGTTCCTCGGCCGCCGGTTCCGGCGCGGCGGGCGGCACGGCGACATTCGCAGTGACGGGCGGCGCCGTCGGCACGGCAGCCTGCGGCTGACCGAGCGCGGGCGCACCGGGCGGGGCAATCAGAACGGCGCGGGCGCCGGGCACGCCGAGGAGCGAGCAGCCGACCAGCGTCGCGCTCATCTGGCCGGGCAGGCGCAGCCGCTCCAGCCGCGGCGGCCGGCCAGGGCGCAGCGTCGCCGCGATGCGGGCGATGCGGGCGGCGAGATCCGACGGCAACCGCGTGGCGGCGCCGAGGCGGCTGCCCGCATTGGCCGCGACGACGGTACCATCCTCGCGCACCAGCAACGCCGGCCCGGCGCTCTCCAGCACGGGACGCGCGAGCGCACGCAGCGCCTCCTCGGGAGAGGCGGTGGGCGGTGCGGTCGTGGTCGGTGGCCGGGGCGTATCGTCGGGCGGCGTGTTCATAAGCTCTCGGTTGTGTCGTCAGACTGTGGCGGAAGCACGCTTCCGACAATAGTTCCGGCCCGGCCCACGCGCCATGCGCGCAACCGGTCCCGGCCTCATCATCGCCGCAACGGGTTAACCGCTCACGACCAGGACATGGTTCGCGAAAGTTGAACGACTTCTGCGAAAAGATCACGCGCCTGCGGTCTGAAACGAGAGCACATTCTCATTGTTCGCCCGGATTGCGGGCAAACCGACGAAGCTCGCGCCGGGACACAGGAAAGCCATTGCCTTTTACACCGCGTATCATACTTTAGTTTTAGACGGGCGCGTCGCCGATCGCGCAAGGTCTGGCGACCGGATGCGGAGGCGGCCAATGACTGAGCAACCGAACCTCGAAATTCCCGGTGAACTCCGCACTATAGCGGAGACCAGCATCGAGCAGGCGCGCAAGGCGCTCGACAGCCTGATCGGCGCTGCGCACCGTGCCATCGACGAGACCGAGCATCGGGTCGACACCGCCCAGGGCGGCGTGCGCGAGTTGAGTCGCAAGACCATCGGCTTTGCCGAGGCCAATGTGGCGGCGAGCTTCGATTTCGCCGCCCGGCTGGCCAAGGCGCGCACGCTGGACGAGTGGGTGAAGCTGCATTCTGAATTCGCCATGGAACAGACCCGCCGCTTTTCTGAGCAGGCCAAGGCAATCAGCGCGAGCGGTGCCGCATTTGCGAAGGCCGCCGAGCCAAAGCGTGCATCTGCGAAGGCAAAAGGCTGAAATTAGCAAAATTGGCCTTGCCGTGGCTGCGCTGCGGTGAAATCATGTTGCAGTGCAAGCTGAGTAGCTCGCTCGAAACGAAAAAATCGCAACGGCGACGCATATTGTGCACTGCAACATATTGCTGCAGTGCACAAACGGTGCTATGCCTCTCCGTAAGCGGTTAGCAGATCGAAACGCCTTCGCTGCCGCATCGTTGAACAAAGTCTGACCGTCATGCCGCGGAAACGGTCAGATTTCGCGATCGTTCCAGTGCCCCCGCGAACAGGAGGTTGCCCCCATGTCTGAGGCTGAAATCACGCCGACCCCCGCTACCCCCAAAAAGGCCGCCAAGGCCGCCGCCGCTGCCTTCGAGACAGCGGCTGCCAAGTTCGAGACTCCGAAGTTTGAAGTTCCGAAGTTCGACGTGCCCTCGCTCGAAGTGCCCGCCGTGGTGCGCGAGATGGCCGAGAAGAGCGTGCAGAATGCCCGCGAAGCCTATGAGAAGATGAAGTCGACAGCCGAAGAGACTTCCGACCTCATCGAAGACACCTACGCGACCGCTTCGAAGGGCGTGACCGAGTACAATACCGTTGCGCTGGAATCGTTCCGCACCAATGTGAACGCGGCGTTTGACTATTTCGGCGCGCTGCTCGCCACCAAGAGCGTGTCGGAAGCGGTCGAACTCTCCACCAGCCACCTGCGCAAGCAGTTCGACGTGCTCTCCGGCCAGGCCAAGGAACTTTCGGTGATCGCCCAGAAGGTGGCGACCGATACCGCCGAGCCGTTCAAGGCGTCGGTCGAGAAGAACTTCAAGAAGGTGGCCTGAGCCTCCTTCTGATCGTTCCGGGGCTTCACGCCCGGTCCGCTCCCGCGGGCCGGGCGTTTTGCATTCACCACGGTGCCCGCTTCCGGCCTGACTAGGCCCGACTCCGCTTGACACCTTCTGGCGCTCTGCCTATCTCGGCCTCGGCTCTGGCACTCCCCGGGAGTGAGTGCCAGAGGCCGGCCCCACGGAGCGCCGCGGCGGCGCAACAGGAAGACCGAGGAACACCTATGGCCAAGCTGAAATTCCGTCCCCTGCATGACCGCATCGTGGTGAAGCGCCTCGATGCCGAAGAGAAGACTGCGGGCGGCATCATCATCCCCGACACCGCCAAGGAAAAGCCCTCGCAGGGCGAAGTGCTCGCGGTCGGCTCCGGCGCCCGCGACGAGGCCGGCAAGCTTGTCCCGCTGGACGTCAAGGCTGGCGACAAGGTGCTGTTCGGCAAGTGGTCGGGCACCGAAGTGAAGATCGACGGCCAGGATCTCCTCATCATGAAGGAATCCGACGTCATGGGCATCGTCGGCTGACGCTGCGCCTTCCCCATATCGATCCGGCGCCTGTCGCCGCGGGACATCCCCGCGGATCCTCCCTTCGCGGGAGCTGGCGGCGCCGGCGGCAAACCGACAAGGAGTAGGCCACATGGCTGCCAAAGAAGTAAAATTCTCCTCCGATGCGCGTGACAAGATGCTCCGCGGCGTCGACATCCTCGCCAATGCCGTCAAGGTGACGCTCGGCCCCAAGGGCCGCAACGTCGTCATCGAGAAGAGCTTCGGCGCCCCGCGCATCACCAAGGACGGCGTCACCGTCGCCAAGGAGATCGAGCTCGAGGATCGCTTCGAGAATCTCGGCGCCCAGCTGGTGCGTGAAGTCGCTTCCAAGACCAACGACACCGCCGGCGACGGCACCACCACCGCCACCGTGCTGGCGCAGGCCATCGTGAAGGAAGGCGCCAAGTCGGTCGCCGCCGGCATGAACCCGATGGACCTGAAGCGCGGCATCGACCTCGCCGTCGCCGAGGCGATCAAGGACATTTCCAAGCGCGCCAAGAAGGTGAAGAACACCGACGAAGTCGCCCAGGTCGGCACCATCTCCGCCAATGGCGACGCCTCGATCGGCCAGATGATCGCCGGCGCGATGCAGAAGGTCGGCAATGAGGGTGTCATCACCGTCGAGGAAGCCAAGACCGCCGAGACCGAGCTCGAAGTGGTCGAGGGCATGCAGTTCGACCGGGGCTACCTCTCGCCCTACTTCATCACCAATGCCGAGAAGATGGTCGCCGACCTCGAAGACGCCTACCTGCTGATCTTCGACAAGAAGCTCTCGGGTCTCCAGGCGATCCTCCCGGTCCTCGAGCAGATCGTCCAGTCCGGCAAGCCGCTCGTCATCGTGGCGGAAGACGTCGAGGGCGAGGCCCTGGCCACGCTCGTCGTCAACAAGCTGCGCGGCGGCCTCAAGGTCGCGGCGGTGAAGGCTCCGGGCTTCGGCGATCGCCGCAAGGCCATGCTGGAAGACATCGCCATCCTCACCGGTGGCCAGGTCATCTCCGAAGACCTCGGCATCAAGCTGGAGAGCGTCAATCTCGCCATGCTCGGCCGCGCCAAGAAGGTGATCATCGAGAAGGAAAAGACCACCATCGTCGATGGCGCCGGCAAGAAGAAGGACATCGAAGGCCGCGTCGCGCAGATCAAGGCGCAGATCGAGGAGACCACCTCGGACTACGACCGCGAGAAGCTGCAGGAGCGTCTGGCCAAGCTCGCCGGCGGCGTCGCGGTGATCCGCGTCGGCGGCGCGACCGAAGTCGAAGTGAAGGAAAAGAAGGACCGCGTCGACGACGCGCTGAACGCCACCCGCGCTGCGGTGGAAGAAGGCATCGTCCCGGGCGGCGGCATTGCCCTGCTGCGCGCCAAGAAGGCGGTGGAGAAGCTGACCTCCGACAATCCCGACATCGCTGCCGGCATCAAGATCGTGCTGCGCGCGCTGGAAGCCCCGATCCGCCAGATCGCCGAGAATGCAGGCGTGGAAGGCTCGATCGTGGTCGGCAAGGTGCAGGAATCGAAGGACCAGAACTTCGGCTTCAACGCCCAGACCGAGCAGTTCGTCGACATGATCGCCTCCGGCATCGTCGACCCGGCCAAGGTCGTGCGCACCGCTCTGCAGGACGCGGCTTCCGTGTCCGGCCTGCTGGTCACCACCGAAGCCCTGATCGCCGACCTGCCGAAGCCCCCGTCGGGCGCCCCGGCCATGCCGGGCGGCGGCGGCATGGGCGGCATGGACTTCTGATGTCGCGCTAAGCCGCCCGGCAATCGCCAAGAACCCGAAGTCGGCCAAGGCCGACTTCGGCGGGCGGCGGCGGCATGGGCGGCATGGACTTCTGATGTCGCGCTAAGCCGCCCGGCAATCGCCAAGAACCCGAAGTCGGCCAAGGCCGACTTCGGCGGGCGGCGGCGGCATGGGCGGCATGGACTTCTGAGTCCAGCCTCTTCAGGCGTCATCCCGGCCGCAGCGCAGCGAAGAGCCGGGATCGCGCAACGGAAGAGAGCGTCCAGCGATCCCGGATACGGCCTTGCGGCCGTTCCGGGATGACGATGGAAGCAATGTTCGAGAGGCCGCCTTCGGGCGGCCTCTCTCATTTCTGATGTGCGCTTCGCTTCGATCCGGTCCACCTTGCCGCCCCAAACGTCAGGGAGGCAGCGGATGGACCAGCGCATCATCGATCTCTATGACCGCTTCACCCACGGCCAGCTCGGCCGGCGGGAATTCATGGACCGGCTCGCCACCGTGGCCGGCTCCATGGCAGCGGCGGCCGCCATGCTGCCCTTGCTCACCAATGATTATGCCCAGGCCGCGCAAGTGGCCGAGGACGACAAGCGCCTCGACATCTCGACCACCGGCTACCCGTCCGGTGCGACCACGGTGAGCGGCTATCTGGTGCGGGCCAAGCGCGTCGACGCCAAGCGGCCGGCGGTCATCGTCATCCACGAGAACCGCGGCCTCAATCCGCACATCAAGGACGTCACCCGCCGTCTCGCGCTCGACGGCTTCCTCGCCTTCGGCGTCGACCTGCTCTCGTCCGATGGCGGCACGCCCGCTGATGAGGACAAGGCGCGCGACATGATCGGCAAGCTCGACGGCCCGGCGACGGTGGCGCGGCTGAAGGATGCGGTCAGCTTCCTCGCGACCAATGCGGCCTCGAACGGCTCGGTCGGCGCGGTCGGCTTCTGCTGGGGCGGCGGCATGGTGAACCTGATGGCCGAGGCGAGCCCGGAACTGAAGGCCGGCGTCGCCTATTACGGCATGCAGCCCCCGATCGAACGCGTCGAGGACATCAAGGCCGCCTTGCTGCTGCATTATGGCGGGCTCGACAACCGCATCAATGCCGGCATCCCGGCCTATGAGGCCGCGCTGAAGCAGGCCGGCAAGGACTACGCCATCTATGTCTATGACGGCGCCAATCACGCCTTCAACAACGACACCAGCCCGAGCCGCTACGACCCCACCGCCGCCGAACTGGCGTGGGGACGCACCATCGATTTCCTGTCGAAGCACCTCGGCGTCCCGCCGCCGGTGGAGACGTGACGGGCCGCGGCCGCCTCAGATCGGCGGCAGCGACAGCCATTGGCTGACTGCCGTCAGCACCAGATCGACGGCAAGCGCGGCGAGGATCATCCCCATCACCCGGCTGATGACGGACGAGCCGCCGCGTCCGATGACCCGCGAGATCGGCCCGGCCGCCAGCAGGATCAGCAGCGTGAGCAGCAGCACCAGCGCGAAGGTCGCGACTGTCGCCATCCTGCCGAACAGGTCGGAGCCGGCATCGTCGGTCAGCACCACCGCCGCCAGCATGGCGCCGGGGCTGGCGATGGAGGGGATGGCGAGCGGATAGATCGCGAGGTCGATCGGCCGCTCGCTCAAGGGGTGGATCTCCGGATGGACATTGCCGTGGATCATGGTGAGCGCGAACAGGAACAGCACGATGCCGCCGGCAATCTGGAAGGAATAGATGGAGACGTCCATGCTCCTGAGCAGCCAGTGGCCGGCGAACACGAAGAACACCAGCACCGCGAACGAGATCAGCACCGCCAGGATCGCGGCGCGCCGGCGGGTGTGTTCTTCCACCCCCGAGGTGACGGCCAGGAAGACCGGGAGCGTGCCGAGCGGGTCGATCACCACCCACAAGGTGACGAATTCCGCGAACCGTTCGGTCCAGTTCATCGCGTGGCTCCTGTCGCCGAATGCGGCTGAACTTCTTCCGTGTCCATCGGGCGTCATCAAGATGACCTAACCCATTGCTGTTGCATCCGCCCGCCATCGAACGCACTTTGGCGTGAGGGAAACCGGGGGAGGCCGTTGAGTCGGATATGACTGAGGGGAAGCGGGCAGGACGAGTACGGGCAGTGCGGCAAGGGCTTGATTTCAATTATGAACGCGAGGCGCTGGCGGCCGGCGATGCTCCCATTGCCGGCGCCGACGAGGTCGGTCGCGGCCCTTGGGCAGGCCCCGTGGTCGCGGCTGCCGTGATCCTCGATCCCGAGCGCGTCCCCGGCGGGCTGGACGATTCCAAGAAGCTCACCGCGCCGGAGCGGGAAGCGCTGTTCGACATCATCTGCGCAACCGCCGAGGTCGCGGTCGCCTTCGCGCCGCCCTCGCGTATCGACGTCCATGACATCCGCAAGGCGACCCTGTGGGCGATCGCCCGCGCCACCGCTTCGCTGCCGCGGCGCCCGCGCTTGCTGCTGGTGGACGGGCGCGATCTGCCGGACGTCACCTGCGCGGCGCGCGCCATCATCGGCGGCGACGGCCTCATCGCCTCCATCGCCGCCGCCTCCATCGTCGCCAAGGTGACGCGCGACCGGCTGATGGCCTCGCTCGGCCTCGCCCATCCCGGCTATGGCTTCGAGCGGCACATGGGCTATGGCACGCCGGAGCATGCCGAGGCGCTGGCGCGGCTCGGCGTCTGCCGTCATCACCGCACCTCCTTCGCCCCGGTGCGCGCCCGCCTCGAAGCGGCGGAGTAAGGACGGGTCATGTTGTGGTCGGCGCCGTGGATCGAGGCGCTGCGGGTCCGCCCGGCGCTTGCCGTGATGGTCGCCGCGGTGCTGTTCGCGCTGCTCTGGACCCTGGTGCCGCTGCTGTTCTTCTATTCGCCGCCGGCGCTGCTGCTTGAGCACGTGGTCTATGCCCGCGAATGGCGCGCCGGAGCCGATGCCGGCGGACCGCTGGCGGCGTGGCTGGTCGGCGTCGCCTTCACTGCCGGCGGCATGACGGCGGTCTATCTCCTGTTCGCGGCCGCCTCGATCGCGGCGGTCTGGCTCGCCTTTGACATTGCCAGGCGTTTGCTTGGGCGCACGCTTGGCGCAACTGCGGCATTGCTGTTCCTCGCCATGCTGGCCATGGGCAGCGCCGCGCCGCCCTTCGCCCCGGACCGGCTGATCCTGCCGGTGACGCTGTGGCTGACGCGCGAAGCCTGGCGCGTGCTCGGCGAGGCGGAGACCGAGGCGTGGCCGGCGCTGGCCGCCGCCGCCGGCGTCGCCTTGTTTGCCGGCTGGTCGGGCTGGGTGAGCGTGGTCGCGGTCGGCGTGCTGCTGTTCACCACGCCGCAGGGGCGTGTCGCGCTGAAGGCGCCCGAAATGATCCGCGGCGCCGTGGTCGGCGTGAGCTTCCTGATCCCGTTTGGTGCCTGGGCGGCATTCGTGCTGCTGGAGCAGGGGCTGGCCGGCTCGGCCTTCGCACCCTATTCGCTGGTGGCGCTCGCCGTCAGCGCGCTGGTGGCGCTGGCACCGGGACTGCTGATCGCGCTCTGCGCCGGTCCGGTGGGCGACCGCTCGCATGTCGGCGACGTACCGGAACTGCTGCGCCCACCGCTCCCAGGGTTCGCGCGACCCTTCCTCTCGGCGCTCGCCGGCTGGCCGCTGCTGTTCCTGGTGGTGCCGGCGATGTTCGGCGCCAGCCTGTCGCTCTGGGGCGTCACCGCGGTCGCCGCCTTCGCGCTCTGGCTGGTCTCGCTGCGCGGCGAGCGGGCCGGGCTGCACCGGCACGGCCTCGTTGCGCTGCTCTGGCTGGCCTGCCTGCTGGCGCCGCCGATCGTCGCCGCCGCGACGGTGTGGGCGGCGCCGCATCTGCGCCCGGCCGGAGAGGATGTGAACTTCCCGGCCCAGGCTATCGCCCGCCCGCTGACCGAGATCACCGCGCGGCGCACCGGCAGCCCGCCGCGCATCATTGCCGGCGATTTGTTCCTTTCCGGGGCGATAGCTCTGGCCAGTTCCGCGCACCCGACGGTGATGCCCGGCGCCGATCCGGCACGGGCGCCCTGGATCAGCGCCGAGGAGTTGGCGCGCGATGGCGCCGTGGTGGTGTGGAGCATCACCGATCCCAGCGGCGAGCCGCCCTTCGAGATCCGCTCGCGCTGGCCGGACCTGCGGCCGCAGGCGCCGCTGGTGGTGCAATGGGCGATCCCCGGCAAGCTCGAGCCGGTGCGGGTCGGCTGGGCCATCGTGCCGCCGCAGCCGGTGCCGGCGGCGACCACGCCGCCGCAACCGCTCGTGGTGCCGGCGCCTATGCCGCCGGGAGCCGCGCCCAAGCCTCCCGCGCCCGAGCCTCCCGCGCCGGCACCCGCTGTGCCGGCTCCGGCCGCACCCGCTCAGTGATAGCCTTCGCCTTCACGCACCTTGCCGCGGAAGATCCAGTAAACGAAGGCCACATAGACCAGGATGATCGGCAGGATGAACACCGCCCCGATCAGCATGAAGATCTGGCTGGCCGGCGCCGCGGCGGTTTCCCACACGGTGAGAGCGGGCGGCACCAGATAGGGGAAGATCGAGATGCCGATGCCGAGATAGCCGAGCAGGAACAGCCCGATCACCCCGAAGAAGGGCAGGTTCTCATGGCCGCGCTCCAGCCAGTGCCAGACGAACCAGGCGAGCAGCAGGGTGATGATCGGCACCGGCGCCAGGTAGAAAAGGTTCGGGGTGGTGAACCAGCGCTCGGCGATGCGCGGTATGGCGATCGGCGTCCACAGGCTGACGATGCCCATGAAGATGAGCACCAACGGCAGCAGCGTCTTGGCATGGGCGCGGGCGCGGCGCGCCACCTCGCCCTCGGTCTTCATCACCAGCCACACGCTGCCGAGTAGCGCATAGCCGGCGACCACGCCGAGCCCGCACAGCAGGGCGAACGGCGTCGCCCAGTCCATCGGGCCGCCGGCGAAGGCGTTGTTCTCCACCTTCATGCCCTGCACGAAGCCGCCCAGCAGCACGCCCTGGAAGAAGGCGGCGAGCGTCGAGCCCCCGGCGAATGATATGTTCCAGAGGAAGCGGCTGGTGTCGGCTACCCAGCGAAATTCGAAGGCGACGCCGCGGAACACCAGGGCCAGCAGCATGAAGATCATCGGCAGATAGAGCGCCGGCATCAGGATCGAATAGGCCAGCGGGAAGGCGACCAGCAGGCCGCCGCCACCGAGGATGAGCCAGGTCTCGTTGCCGTCCCAGAATGGGGCGACCGAGTTCATCATCTGGTCCTTCTCCCGTTCGTCCTTGGCGAACGGGAACAGGATGCCGAGCCCGAGGTCGAAGCCGTCCAGTATCACATACATGGCGATGGCGACTGCGAGCAGCAGTGCCCAGGCCACCGGCAGGTACCAGATCATCCCAGCAGAGACCGTTTCCATGGCTCAAGCCCCCGGCGTTGCGATGGCGTCGCGGGCGGCATCGCCCGCGGCGGAGAGCGGTCGGCTGGGCGGAAGGTTTTCCGGCGTCTCGATGGCGGCGCCTTGCGGGCCCTTCACGATCAGGCGGTTGATGTAATAGATGCCCATCGAGAACACGACGCCATAGACCAGCACGAACAGCACCAGGGTCGTCGCCACTTGCCAGCCGGTGACCGGGGAGGCGGCGTCGAGCGTGCGCAATATCCCCGTCGCGATCCACGGCTGGCGGCCGACTTCGGTGACGAACCAGCCGGACAGCACGGCGATGAAGCCGAGCGGCCAGACGAATTGCGTCGGCCACAGGTACCAGTCGCTGTCGAACAGCCGGCGACGCCACAGCAGGAACGCGCCGACCCAGCCGATGGCGATCATCAGCAGGCCGATGCCGACCATGACGCGGAAGGCGAAGAACGGCACCGCCACAGGCGGCCGGTCGTTCGGCGGAAATTCCTTCAGCCCTTTGAAGGTGCCGTCAAGCGTATGGGTCAGGATCAGGCTGCCGAGCCGGGGGATGGCGATCTGGTAGTCGTTGCGCTCTTCCTTTTCATTCGGGATGGCGAACAGCACCAGCGGCACGCCGGCGTTCGGCGAGGTGCTCTCGCCGCCCCAATGCGCCTCGATGGCGGCGATCTTGGCCGGCTGGTGTTCCAGCGTGTTGAGGCCGTGCTGGTCGCCGATGAGGGCCTGGAGCGGGGCGAAGATCGCGATCAGCCCGATGGCCATGCGCATCATGGTGCGCCCGTCTTCCGGGAAGCGTCCGGCGACGAGGTAGCGCGCCCCGACCGCCAGCACCACGAATGCGGTGGTGAGGTAGCAGGCCGTCACCATATGGGCGAGGCGATAGGGGAAGCTCGGATTGAAGATCGCCTCGAGCCAGTCTGTCGGAATGGCGACGCCATTGACCATCTCGTAGCCGGCCGGGGTCTGCATCCAGCTATTGGCGGACAGGATCCAGAAGGCGGACATGGTGGTGCCCACCGCCACCGCGATCGACGCGAAGACGTGGAGCGGCCGCGGCACCTTGTTCCAGCCGAACAGCATGATGCCGAGGAAGGTCGCCTCCAGGAAGAAGGCGGTCAGCACCTCGTAGCCGATCAGCGGCCCGACCACATTGCCGACCACCCGGGAGAAATTGCTCCAGTTGGTGCCGAACTGGTAGGAGAGCACGATGCCGGACACCACGCCCATGGCGAACGACACCGCGAAGATCTTGGTGAAGAACCGCGCGATTCGGTGGTAGCGCTCATGACCAGTCGAGATCCACAGCACTTCCAGCGTCGCGATATAGGCCGCCAAGCCTATGGTGAAGCTGGGAAATATGATGTGGAAGGAAATGGTGAAGGCAAACTGGATGCGTGCCAGAAGAACCGGATCGAGGTCCATCATCTCCCCCATGCCTGCGCCGATGCCGCAGCGTAGCAAAAATCTACGCTTCCGGATCGCAGTATGGAATTAGCATATGTCAAACAGACAGCAGCGGGTGCTGCGCGCGCGGCCGCGGCGGCGGCATGCCGCGCGACGGTTTGGCGGATGTGACGTTTTGGCGGGGGTAGCGACCTCATCCTGAGGTGCCGCGCAGCGGCCTCGAAGGATGCCCGCCCCAGATAGACGTCCACGGCTTCAACATCCTTCGAGGCTCGCTTGCGCTCGCACCTCAGGATGACGTGGCTCTACGTACTACGCGCCGGCAACTCGCCGAGCGCTTTCGAGATCGCCAGGAAATCCCGCCACGCCATGCGCTTGCCGAGCGGGGTGCGCAACAGGTAGGCCGGGTGGAAGGTGGCGAGTGCGGGAATGGTGCGGGTGCCGGTGTCGTACTGCCCCCAGCGCCCGCGCGCCTTGGTGATGCCGTCCTTTATCCCCAGCAAGGTCTGCGCCGACGGCCCGCCGAGGCAGACCAGCATGTCCGGATTGGCAAGCTCGATCTGCCGGCGGATGAAGGGCAGGCAGATCGCGGTCTCCTGCGGCGTCGGGGTGCGGTTGCCCGGCGGGCGCCAGGGCACGACATTGGCGATATAGGCGCTCGTGCGGTCGAGCCCGATTGCCGCCATCATGCGGTCCAGCAGCTTGCCGGAGCGGCCGACGAACGGCTTGCCCTCGATATCCTCGTCGCGGCCGGGCGCCTCGCCGACGAACATCAGCCGCGCCTGCGGGTTGCCGTCGGAGAAGACGAGGCGGGTCGCGGTGTGCTTCAGCGGGCAGCCGTCGAAGCCCTCCAATATGGTGCGCAACGCCTCGAGCGTCGGCGCGCTCATTGCCGCTTCGCGAGCTTCCACCGTCGCCACGTCGGGCGGGGGCGGGGCGGCCGTGCTCATCATCGGCGCCGCCGGCGGCGGCGGGGCCGGGCGACGGGGCTCCGGCCTTGGAGCGGGCTGCGCGTTTTGGGGCACGGAAGCCGGCCGTGCTGCCGGCGTCACGGCCGCCGGGCGCGCAGCGGCACGGGCACTCGCCTCCGCCGCGCTCTCCTTGAAGCGGTCGATCGGCGCCTCGCCCAGCGCGGCATCGACCCCGGCTTCCACGTGGAAGGCCAGGATGTCCGCGAAAATATCAAGTTCATTCAATGGCATGATGCAATCATAACATTGTTGGCAGCTGTGCGAAGGCGGATGTTGTCACGGCGCGGCAAGCATGGAAGAAGTCCAAATAACACACTGTGCTGCGCTGGAAGGGGATCATGAGCGAGGTCGAGCTGCCGGAACGCGAGAGCATGGATTATGACGTCGTCATCGTCGGCGGCGGGCCGGCGGGACTGGCGGCGGCGATCCGGCTGAAGCAACTCGACGAGGCGCTGTCCGTCGTGGTGGTGGAGAAGGGCTCCGAGATCGGCGCCCATATCCTTTCCGGCGCGGTGATCGATCCGATCGGTCTCGACCGGCTGTTCCCTGACTGGCGCGACGATCCCGACCGGCCCCTGAAGACCCCGGTCACCGACGACCGTTTCTATCTGCTGGGACCCGCCGGTGGCGTGCAACTGCCGAACGCGCTGATGCCGCCCTTGATGAGCAATCACGGCAATTATACCGGCTCGCTCGGCAATGTGTGCCGCTGGCTCGCCGGCAAGGCGGAAGCGCTCGGCGTCGAGATCTACCCCGGCTTCGCCGCCGCCGAGGTGCTGTATGGCGATGATGGCGCCGTGCTCGGCATCGCCACCGGCGACATGGGTATCGGACGCGACGGCGAAATCACCGATCGCTTCACCCGCGGCATGGAATTGCGCGGCCGCTATACGCTGTTCGCCGAGGGTGCGCGCGGCAGCCTCACCAAGCAGCTGATCGCCCGGTTCAAGCTCGACAAGGATCGCGAGCCGCAGAAATATGGCATCGGCCTGAAGGAACTCTGGCAGCTGGCGCCGGACAGGCACCAGCCTGGCCTCGTGCAGCACTCATTCGGCTGGCCGCTCGACAATGCCACCGGCGGCGGCTCCTTCCTCTATCATCTGGAGGATGGGCTGGCGGTGGTCGGCTTCGTCGTCCACCTCAATTACACCAACCCCTATGTCTCGCCGTTCGAGGAATTCCAGCGCTTCAAGACCCATCCGATGATCCGCCCCACGCTCATGGGCGGCAAGCGGCTGAGCTATGGGGCGCGGGCCATCACCGAGGGCGGCTACCAGTCGGTGCCGAAGCTGACCTTTCCCGGCGGCGCGCTGATCGGCTGCGCGGCCGGGTTCGTCAACGTGCCGCGCATCAAGGGCAGCCACAATGCCGTGCTTTCCGGCATGCTCGCCGCCGAGCATCTTGCCACGGCGCTGGCCGAAGGTCGCTCGCATGACGAGCTCGCCTCCTATGAGGCGGCGTGGCGCTCATCCGACATCGGCCGCGACCTGTGGAAGGTGCGCAACGCCAAGCCGCTCTGGTCGAAGCTCGGCACCTATGCCGGCATTGCCTTGGGCGGGCTCGACATGTGGGCCAACACGCTGCTCGGCTTCTCGCCCTTCGGCACGCTTAAGCATGGCAAGCCGGATTCCGCGACGCTGAAGCCGGCAACTGAGGCGCGCAAGATCGCCTATCCGAAGCCCGACGGCGTCGTCTCATTCGACCGGCTGTCCTCGGTGTTCCTGTCCAACACCAATCATGAGGAGGACCAGCCGGTGCACCTCAAGGTGAGGGACATGGCACTGCAGAAGGCGTCCGAACTCGGCGTGTTCGCCGGACCGTCCGCGCGCTATTGCCCGGCGGGGGTCTATGAATGGGTGGAGGAGGGCGGCGGTCCAGGCGGCGAGCCGCGGTACGTCATCAACGCGCAGAACTGCGTCCACTGCAAAACCTGCGACATCAAGGACCCCAACCAGAACATCGACTGGGTGACGCCGGAGGGCGGTGGCGGGCCGAACTATCCGAATATGTGATCAAGGACGGGCGGCATCGCGTCCGCCCAGAGCATGTTCCGCAAAAGTCGGAAGACCTTTGCGATCAGAACATGCTCCAAGCTATTGACCCGAGAGCGCTATCTTGTCGCTCGGATGATTCCATCCGAGCGGGCAGGCCTCTGGTGCGGCTCAGCGCGGCGGGGGCGCGGACCCGAATGCAGCGGGACGCGGCTTGGTGTCGAGCGGCTTCTTCTTCGGAGCCGGCAGCAGGCCTTCGCGCTGCGCCTGCTTGCGCGCCTGCTTGCGGGCGCGGCGCACGGCTTCCGCCTTCTCGCGGGTCTTCCGCTCGGAGGGCTTCTCATAGGCGCGGCGCGCCTTCATCTCGCGAAAGAGCCCTTCGCGCTGCATCTTCTTCTTGAGCACGCGCATGGCTTGGTCGACATTGTTGTCGCGGACGAGAACCTGCAAAACGTTTCCGATCTCATGCCTGCGGGCGGTATGTGATGCTGCCGCGGGCGCTGGTGTTGGCGCCGGAATGGCGCGGGCGAACCTGCCTTGTAGCACATTCCATCCGGGAA
The DNA here is from genome assembly GCF_012971745.1 of Starkeya sp. ORNL1. Lineage (NCBI taxonomy): Bacteria > Pseudomonadati > Pseudomonadota > Alphaproteobacteria > Hyphomicrobiales > Xanthobacteraceae > Starkeya > Starkeya sp. ORNL1. The sequence goes on along the minus strand of NZ_CP048834.1, from coordinate 2,572,217 downwards.
AGTAATTGGCGGAAAAAAGAGCCGAGGGCGATTTTTCCCGCATTCGCGGCGAAAAAATACCGTCAATATTTCGGTCCGGTATCGCACCATGAATTGGCGAATGTCTACTTCGATAACGCGCGACGACCTGCGGAAATACAGAAATGACGGGCGCGCGCATTGACAATATGGCAGAATAACATTAGCTCTACGGTGTCCAGCCAGAGATTGGCTTTTGTCCTCACGGTTCGTCGCCGTGTGCATAGAAGGGAACGCGCCAGGACGGATGTACTCCGGCGCTCTCCTTCCTCCCGGTCGGCATGACGATCGACCGGGCTGGTCTGGACCGTTCAAATCCCAGGTTTCGCCCTGTCTTGCCGCGCGCTGTTTCATGAGCGCGTCCTCGGGCACGCAAAACTCGGACCCGAGGCCTCGCATTCGCGCGAGGCCGTGCACCAGGAGGCTGATATGCCCACAGGCGTCGTGAAATTCTACAATTCCAGCAAGGGTTTCGGTTTCGTTCAGCCGGACGAGGGCGGTCCCGACGTGTTCGTGCACGTCTCCGCGCTCGAAGCCGCCGGCATCCACTCGCTCAATGAGGGCCAGAAGCTCTCTTTCGAGGTGGTGGCCGACCGCGGCAAGACCAAGGCAGCGAACCTTCAGGTTCTCTGAGCTTCGGATTTCAGGCTGAGGCTCTTCGAGCCTCGGGTTGCTCGATGGCGAAGCCGGTTGCGGCCGGCTTTACTTTATCGGGATGGCGTCAATTGCTCGTCGCGGAGAGCTGGTCTTCGCGGGCGACGCGCTCGTACGCTTCCTTCTTGCTTTTGATCCGGTATGCCGGACCGGCGCCTTCAACCGGCAGAGCCTTCATAATTTCATATTCTCCGTCGGCCGCGAACGCAAAACCGCGGTCGAAATTGACCAATTGCCCAATTCTGAATTTGTGAGTTTTCATATCCAGACCTTATACGTGTTTTTCGTCGCCTGGAATTTTATTTTGTGATAATTAGGCTGCTAGGGTGGCTGGCGGACGAATTACTGACGCGTTGCGCGTGCGATGCGTGTTCAATCGAAAGGCCGGCTACCGTGATCTACGTTTTTGAATCCGAATCCCGCGAAGGCCTGTTCGCCTTTGCCGGCGAGCCTTCGGGAATCCATCTCCCGGAGCGCCACGGTCCATGGCGCGCCACGGTTGGCGAGGATGGCGAGACCGAGAAGGATCCGCACCTGTCACGCATCGATCGCAATGCGGTCGAGCAGGCGGTAAAGAAGGTCGGCTTCCAGCTCTGGCGCAAGAAGGTCGCATCCGAGGCGTAGTGCTGGAGAGCGCGCGCTTCCGCTGCCGAAAACTCCAGGAACCATCGTCCTTCCCCGGCCTTGTGCCGGGGATTTCGATTCATGACGCCATCTGCGTGCGCCTCCGAAATCGCGTGGATGCGTAGTCTCGCATTATCCGGGCTCCGCGAAGCTTGGACGCGCATGTCGCCAATATTCGGGCCCTGCAGTGCGCTGCCGAGCACGACGCGAAGGGTCGATCTCGGTGAAAATCAAGATGATCGAAGGCAGGAAAGCAGGGTAAGACACGTCGCGGCTTCCCTCTTAGCATTCGAGAGGCTCGATGAATCTGCGTATCGGCGAGGTCTCCGCGTCCGGCTATCGTTCGCTGCGCGGCATTCGCTTCCCGGTTGAGGATCTCACCGTGTTCGTCGGCGCCAATGGCGTCGGCAAGACCAATCTCTACCGCGCGCTCCAGCTGATCCAGTCGGCCGCCTCCGGTACTCTGTCGCGCGAACTTGCGGCTGAGGGCGGCATGGAGTCGGCGCTGTGGGCCGGCCGGCGCCAGGCCAGGGAGCCGGTGCGCATTCGCTTTGAAGTGTCGCTGCATCACGACGCCGGCGACTTTGGCTACAGCATCGAGATCGGCCTGCCGTTCAAGACCGCCGCCGCCTTCGCGTTCGAGCCGCAGGTGAAGGAGGAGACACTGACGCTGGCCACCGGCCGGCGGCCCCTCGTGCTCATGCAGCGGCGTGGGCCGAGCGTGACGGCGATGGACGATACCGGGCGCCGCCAGGAGATCGGCCTCAGCCTGATGGCGTCGGAGACCGCGCTCGGCAGCCTCGACGATCCCGGCCGCTTTCCGGATCTCCACCTGGTGCGCCGTACCCTGCGCGACTGGCGCTTCTATCACGAGCTGCGCACCGATCTCGCCTCCGCCTTGCGCCAGCCCTGCCTCGCGGTGACGACCCCGACGCTGGCCTCCGACGGATCGGACCTCGCCGCCGTGTTCGCCACGCTCACGCATATCCGACAGGACACGGTCGATCTCGATCGCGCCGTCGACGATGCCTTTCCCGGCGCGCGGCTCGAAGTGCCGGCGCCGGGGCGCACCGCAAGTTTCGGCATGCGCTTCCCCGATCATCCCGACCGGGTGTTCGAGACATCGGAACTCTCCGACGGCACGCTGCGCTATCTCGCATTGATGGGTGCGCTGCTCTCCTATCGGCTGCCCGCCTTGATCGCGCTGAACGAGCCGGAGACCAGCCTGCATCCCGACCTGATGGAGCCGCTGGCGCGCCTTATCGCCGCCGCCTCGCGCCGCACGCAGGTCTGGCTGGTGACGCATTCGCAGGCGCTAGCCAACGCGCTGGCCGCGAGCGGCGCGGTTCGGCCGCGCACGGTGCTGAAGCGGGATGGCGAGACCTGGATCGACGGGCTGCGGCGCTTCGGGCAGTTCGCCGAAGACGAGGACGATGAAGAGGAGGAGGCGTGAAGCGGGAGCACCTTGCCTCGCTTCCGCTGCACATAAGAGCAGCGGCCCGCAGGCCGCCGCCCCGTTCACCGCGCGCGTTCGCGCTTCACTGCACTGCCAGTCCCGGCAGTACTTGCACGCGCTGGATCGTCGGCGGGTCCCATTGCCCGGTCAATGCGTCGGGTTTCGGCGCATAGAGCCGCATGGTCAGGTTGAACGGCCCCTTCGGCGCCGGCAGCCAATTGGCTTCCTTGTCCTTGCCCGGGCTCTCATTCTGGAAATACAGCGTCAGCGTGCCGTCGGCGTCGGTGACAAAGGGCATCCAGCTGCTCACCGCGAAACGGTTCAGCGGGTTCGCCACCTGGAAGCCCTCATTGTCATAGAGCGTCACCGACCAGAAGGCGTTGACCGGCGGCGTGCGGCCGGGCGGGAAGGTGAGCGTGTACTGGTTGGCGCCGTCGAGCGGCTTGCCGTCGGCATCGGCGAGGTTCAGCGGATAGATGGCATCCTCCGGCAGGTTCGCCCCGAGCCCGAGCTGCGCCACGATGGCCCGCTTGAGATAGTAATTGCCGTACACGCCCATGGTGTCGGTGTTCATCGACCAGTAATTGGCGACGCGGGCGAGCGTCGGCACCTTCCAGGCCATCAGTCGCTGCCCGGCGGCGGGCGCGGCGTCGATCGCCTTCTTCACCTGCGGGTCGAGCCTGGAGGCATCGAAGCTCTTGCCCGGCTCGATGCCGAGCTGCTTCATCTGCGCGATGATCGGCTGGTCGGTGGCATGCGGCGGATGCAGCTTCAGGAGCTCGGCCGCGTAAGCGAAGTAGGCCGCTCCCGCCATGGTGTCGGCCTGGGTCTTGGGCGGTGTCTTGATGTCGACGCTCGGGTCGATCTTCTGCTCCACCTTGGGCGGCGCGCCCTTGCCCCATGCGGAGAGTGGGGTGATCGTGTAGCCGGCCTGCACCTTGTGCACGGCGTCATAGTCCGGAGGACCGTCGGTCTTGGTGCGGCCGATGATCCAGACATAGGGCGTGGTCGCGCCGATGCGGGTCACGCCGTCCGGCACCGTGCCGGTCCAGCCCGGCGGGGTCACGAGGAAATTGCCGGCCTTGGTCCCGGTGGTGCGCCAGCCCGGCGAGGCGAATACGTCGCTCCACATGTCGAGCATCGGCAGCAGATAATAGCGCCCGCCGGTGTCCGGCGCGGAGACCACCATCGGCTCCCTGGTCAAGTCGAGCCAGCCGGAGGAATAGAGCGTGTCGAAGTTCGGCCGCACCACGGCTCGCATATCCGCCGCCGGGAAGGCGGGGATATTGACGAAGGAGTTCATCGGCCCGCCTATGCCGGTGCCCGGCGGCGAATTGATGAGCTGCTTGCGCGTCAGGTCCATGGTGACCATGGGGTAGAAATAGACATAGGCATCGCGCGCCAATGTCGCGACATCCGGCCCCTCGGATGCGGACTGTGCATGTGCCGGCGGACCGGCAAGGCTGACCATGACCGCGGCGGCGATCGCCGCGGTTGCCCGCATAGGATAAAAATTCATTCCGCCCTCCCTGCACGCCCGTCGGTACGGCACGTCCACCAGCGCGGGACTGCCCTGGTCTGCTGCCTCAGGCGGGCGCCGGGCGAACCTTAATCTCCTTCATCGCACCGCTCCATCGAATCCGCGGCTGCAATTGCAGCGCGAACATGACGCCCCTGGGTTGTCATATTTCCGTAGCGGAATGTTCATCCAGCTGTCATCCGCGCCCGCTACGCCGATCCGGTCTTAACGAGGCTGGCGAGGAACCCCTGCATGGCGGCTGCGCTCGAACTCGACCGCGTGAGCAAGACCTACGGCGCCATGCGTGCCGTGGACAATGTCTCGCTCTCGATCGGGGAGGGCGAGCGCGTGGCGCTGATCGGCGCTTCCGGCTCCGGCAAGTCCACTCTCATCCGCATCGCCTCCGGTCTCGCGCTGGCCGACAAGGGCTCGGGCAAGGTCACCTCCTTCGGCGTGGGGGTGCAGGATAGCGGGCGGCTGTCGCGCGAGGTGCGCCGCGCCCGCCGCCATATCGGCCTGGTGTTCCAGCAATTCGCCCTGGTTGGCCGGCTCAGCGTGATGACCAATGTGCTGGTCGGTGCGCTCGGCCGCGTCAACGCTTTCCGCGGCACGTTCGGCTTCTGGAACGATGATGAGCGCCGCACTGCGCTTGCCGCGCTCGCCGAGGTCGGCATCCAGGCGCACGCGGGCAAGAAGGCCCGCGAGCTTTCCGGCGGCCAGCAGCAACGCGTCGCCATCGCCCGCGCCCTGGTGCAGGGCGCCAAGCTGGTGCTGGCCGATGAGCCCATCGCCTCGCTCGATCCGAAGTCGGCCAAGCGGGTGATGGACACGCTGGTGACGATGAGCCGCGACCATGGCATCGCGCTGGTCGTCTCGCTGCACCAGGTGGATTACGCCACCGCCTATTTCGACCGCGTGGTCGCGATGAATGCCGGGCGCGTCGTGTTCGACGGGCCGGCCAGCCGCATCGACGCGGCCTTCCTCACCGAACTCTACGGCGCCAGCGCCGAGGAACTCATTCTTCCCAGCCAGTTCGCGGTGTCGGGCGAAATCCCCGCCCGCGAGCCGGCGCACGTCTCGTGAACACCACTCGTCCTGGAACAGGAGCGACGATCATGAAGCGCCTTCTCGCCGCCGGCCTTGCGCTGGCTGCCCTCGCGGCCCCGCTGGCAGCGCCCGCCCGCGCCGCCGAAGAGATCAAGCAGCTGAATTTCGGCTTCATCTCCACCGAATCCTCGGCCAACCTCGCCAAGAGCTTCGAGCCCCTGCTGAAGGATCTCGAAAAGGCGATCGGCATCCCGGTGAAGCCGTTCTTCGTCGGCGACTATGCCGGCGTCATCGAAGGCATGCGCTTCAAGAAGGTCGATATCGGCTGGTTCGGCAACAAGTCGGCCATGGAAGCGGTTGATCGCGCCGATGGCGAAGTGTTCGTGCAGACCGCGAAGCCCGATGGCTCGCGCGGCTACTACGCGCTGATCGTCACCAATGCCGATCGCAGCGACATCAACAATCTGAAGGACGTGCTCGACTGCACGAAGGGCTATAATTTCGGCAATGGCGACCCGAACTCCACCTCGGGCTTCCTGGTGCCGAGCTATTATGTGTTCGCCCTGAACAATGTCGATCCGAACAAGTGCTACAAGCGCGTCGTCACCGGCAACCATGAGGGCAATCTGCTCGCGGTCGCCAACAAGCAGGTCGACTTCGCGACCAACAACACCGAGAACATGACCCGCCTGCAGCAGACCCGTCCGGAAGAAGCCAAGAAGATCAAGGAAGTGTGGCGCTCCCCGCTGATCGCCGGCGACCCGCTGGTGTGGCGCAAGGATCTCCCCGCCGACCTGAAGGCCAAGATCTACACCTTCTTCATGACCTATGGCCGCCTCGGCACCGACGAGGAAGTGGCGCATGCGCGTGAAGTCCTCGCCAAGACCTCCGACGGCTGGGGCCTGTTCGCCGCCTCCTCCAACGCTCAGCTGATCCCGATCCGCCAGCTCGAGCTGTTCAAGGTCAAGATCAAGACCCAGAACGACGACAAGCTCTCGGCCGAGGACAAGGCCAAGAAGCTGAAGGACATCGACGCCCAGCTCGCCGACCTCGAAGCCCAGGCGAAGAAGACCCCGACCATGTGATTGGCTTCTCGGGCCGGCCTGCGCCGGCTCGGGTTCCAAAAAGACGTCATCCCGGACGGCCGCAAGGCCGATCCGGGATCGCGTGCAGAATGGAGAGCGATCCCGGCTCTTCGCTTCTCTGCGGCCGGGATGACGACCTGACGGGATGAAGTTGCAAATGCTCCTCTCCGACGCCGCCCATCGTTCTGCCGCGCTCGCGACCCCGGCGCCGCCGGTGACGCCGCTCGGCACCCGGCTGATCCAGCTCGTCGGCGGCGCCGTCGCCATCGTCGTGCTGGTCTATTGCTGGTACGAGGCGGAGATGAACCCGGCCCAGCTGTGGCGCGATTCCGCCAACATGGCGACGCTCGGCGCCGACTTCATGCGACCGGACTTCTCGGACTGGGAACTCTACGCCGTCAATATGGTGGAGACGCTGGCGATCGCGGTGTGGGGCACGCTGCTCGCAGTCATCGTCGGCATCCCCTTCGGCATTCTGTGCGCCGACAACGTGGTGCCGCGCTGGGTGGCCTTCCCGGTACGCCGGCTGATGGACGCCTGCCGCGCCATCAATGAACTTGTCTTCGCGCTGATCTTCATCGCCGCGGTCGGCCTCGGCCCGTTCGCCGGCGTGCTGGCGCTGTGGGTGCACACCACCGGCATCATCGCCAAGCTGTTCTCGGAGGCGGTGGAGGCCATTGACCCCGCGCCGGTCGAGGGCATTCGCGGCACCGGTGGCAGCTGGCTGCAGGAAGTGGTCTATGGCGTGCTGCCGCAAGTGCTGCCGCTGTGGATCTCCTACGCGCTCTACCGTTTCGAATCGAACGTGCGCTCGGCGACCGTGCTCGGCATCGTCGGCGGCGGCGGCATCGGCATGACCTTCAACGAGACCATGCGCGGCTTCAACTACTCCCAGGCCTCCGCCATCCTCATCATGGTCATCGTCACGGTGTCGGTGCTTGACGTGGTGAGCCAGAACGTCCGCAAGCGGTTCATCTGACAGCGTTTTCCGTACCAGTGCCGACGCTTCGCCGGGATTCGCCTGCGCGCCCTTTCGCAAGCCGACCATCCTAACTGGCGACGCCCCGCAGCCGTGCCAGATTCCCTCACGGATATGTTCACTGCAATGGGGGAATAGCTGCAGTGCAGCATATCCGCGTGCGATTATATCGTTTGCGATCTAACGTTTCTCCGTCGAACGACGTGCCGCCTGGGTTGCCCGGCGCCCGAGAGGGTGCCGCTGGCAAGTTCCAGCGCTTCGGGGTTGGTCAGCCGTCATTCGGGCAATTCCGTCCGGACACCGGCCGATCAAGCGGCGCGCCCATCCCGGATGGAGAGTGACATGAAGAAGCTTCTCGTGGCCGGCATTGTGCTGGCCAGTTTCGGTTTTGCAGCCACCGCCGATGCCCATCGTGACGATTGGCAGATCAAAGATTGGTCGGATACCTTACACACTGTCCCCCCGCCTGCCGTGATGCAGCGCAAGATGGCCGGTGAGCCGGTGACCGAGGGCCGGAACGCCGCGGTCGCCACTCCGCACAAGCCAGCCACCGTCAAGGGCCACAACACGCACTGAGCTGTTATCCCGGCCGAATGCCTATCCCCCCGGAGCATTCGCCGGTAAGGGCGCGGGTCGCAGGACCCGCGCCCTTTTTCTTTGGCGGCGGCGGTGCTCTGCTTCAACATCCTTCGAGGCCCGGCCTTGCCGGGCACCCCCGCAGTTGGCCATGGGCCAACTGCTAGGGATGACGTCGCGTTTAAAAGAACCACGTCATCCTGAGGTGCGAGCGCAGCGAGCCTCGAAGGATGCTGAAGCAGAGCACCCCCGCCTCCCTTCCCGAAACCTCTCCAAAGCTTAATTTGCCGGCCATCCTCCCGCCGCGATTGCATCGGTTAAGCTCAAGGGATTGCGCCTGCACGCGCAGGCACCCCAGGGCCGGAGACCGGAGAGAATCCCGTGCAATCCATCAAGATCCTGCTCGCCGATGTCTGGCGGCTCTCCATTCCCTATTTCGTCGGCGAGGATCGCTGGGCCGGGCGCATATTGCTCGCCGCCGTCGTCGCACTTGAATTCGCCTGGGTGTACGTCACCGTTCTCCTGAACGAGTGGAACAACGCGTTCTATAATTCGCTGCAAGACAAGAATTACGACGCGTTCAAATATCAGCTCTGGCTGTTCACAGCCTATGCCACCGGCGCCATCATCGTCGCCGTCTACCAGATCTATCTGCGGCAATGGCTGCAGATACGCTGGCGCACCTGGATGACGGACAAGTATTTGCAGGCCTGGCTCGACGGCCAGACCCATTACCGCATGCGGCTGAAGGGCGATGTCGCCGACAACCCGGACCAGCGCATCGCCGAGGACATCAACAATTACATCTCGCAGACGGTCTCGATCTTCATCGGCATCCTCAATGCGGTGACGACGCTGGCCTCCTTCGCGGTGATCCTGTGGGGACTGTCGGGCGATTTTCGCTTTAACCTGTTCGGCAGCGAGATCGCCATTCCCGGCTATCTGGTCTGGGCCGCCTTCGCCTATGCCGCGCTCGGCACCTGGCTGACGCACCTGATCGGCCACGTGCTGGTGAAGCTGAATTACGACCAGCAGCGCTTCGAGGCGAACTACCGTGTCGACCTAGTGCGCGTGCGCGAGAACGGCGAGCAGATCGCATTGATGGAGGGCGAGCCGGTCGAGCGCACCCGCTTGCTCGATCGGTTCGGCTATATCATCCACAATTACTGGGGCATCATGATCGCCCAGAAGCGGCTGACCTGGTTCACCGCCGGCTATGGTCAGGCCTCCACCATCTTCCCCTATATCGTGGTGGCGCCGGCCTTCTTCACCGGCAATATCCAACTCGGCCAATTGATGCAGACCGCCTCGGCCTTCGACCGGGTGCAGGGCTCCTTCTCCTTCTTCATCAATGCCTACCAGACGCTCGCCGAATGGAAGTCGGTGGTTGACCGTCTTACCGGCTTCGAGAAGTCGGTCGAGGTGACCCAGGCGGAGACCCTCGCCACCGCCTTCCGCCGCGTACCGGCCGGGCACGGCGCGGCCTTCGCGGCGAACGATGTCGAGGTGCGGCTGCCCGACGGGCGCGCTTTGGTGGAGGTCGCGGGCCTGCGTGTCGCCGCGGGCGAAGCGGTGCTGATGACAGGGGCCTCCGGCACCGGCAAGTCGACGCTGCTGCGCGCGCTCTCCGGCATCTGGCCCTATGGCCATGGCGAAGTGGCGCTGGCGCCCGGCGCCAGCATGCTGACATTGCCGCAGCGGCCATACCTCCCGGTCGGCAGCCTGCGCGGTGCACTCGCCTATCCCGAGGCGATGATCAACTATTCCGACGAGACGCTGCGCGAGGCATTGGAGGCAGTGGGCCTTGCCGATCTCGCCGGGCGGCTCGACGAGACCGGCCTGTGGCCATCGATCCTGTCGGGCGGCGAACAGCAGCGGCTTGCCATCGCGCGCGCCATTCTGGCGAAGCCCGACGTGCTGCTGCTGGACGAGGCGACCTCGAACCTCGACGAGCCGGGCGAAACCGCGCTCTATGGCGTGCTGCGCCACCGCCTGCCGCAGACCGCGATCCTCTCCATCGGCCACCGCGCCAGCCTGCGCCCGCTGCACGACCGGCAGATCGTGCTGGAGCGCAGCGAGGACGGGCCAGCGCGACTGGAGGGCTCGGGTACCGGCGCGGAGCCGGTGCCGGCGTAGCGGCGTCCTGTTGCAGCATCCTTCGAGGCCCGGCTTTGCCGGGCACCTCAGGATGAGGTCCATCTAAAAAGCGACCTCATCCTGAGGCGCTCCGCGCAGCGGAGCCTCGAAGGATGCTCGCATCAGCGACGCCCACACATTGCCCGCTCGCCCGTCCCGTGCGATCCAGCCATAGGCGCACGGGGGAAGCGATGGCGGACGGCAACGGAGTGCGGCTCGGTGGCGGGCTGCCATGGCGGGCGGACATAGAGCGCGCCCGTATCCTCTGGTCTTCGCCGCTTTTGTGGCGCCGCCGCGGGGTGTTCCTGCTCGGCGCGGTGGCGGTCGGGCTGGTCTCGATCGGCTTCGCCTATGTCGCCGATGCCGCGCAGGATTATTACCACCGCCTGTTCGCCTGGAACGCCTACGCGCTGCTCCTCATCACACCCGCCACCTTCGCGCTGTTCGCCTATGCGACGAAGCGCTGGTTCGATGGCGCGCAGGGCAGCGGCATTCCGCAGGCTATCGCCGCGCGGCGCCACCAGGACGGCACGCTGGCCCGTAAGCTGCTCGCCCCGAACGTCACAATCGCCAAGGTGGTGATGACCACGCTGGCGCTCGCCGCCGGCGCCTCGATCGGCCGCGAGGGGCCCACCGTGCAGATCGGCGCCTGCATCATGTTCATGGTCGGCTCCTACGCCGGCATCGGCCGCCAACCGGGGCTGATCCTTGCCGGTTCGGCCGCGGGTATCGCCGGCGCGTTCAATGCGCCGCTTGCCGGCGTGCTGTTTGCCATCGAGGAGATGGCGCACTCCTATGATCGGCGGCTCTCCAGCCTGGTCGTTGCCTGCGTGGTGATCTCCGGCATCACCACGCTGCTGCTGGTCGGCAATTATGATTATTTCGGCGTCGTCAGCAGCAGCGCCAAAGGCTGGAGCCTGTGGATCGCCGTCGTGCTGTGCGCGCTCATCGGCGGGGCGATGGGGGCGGTGTTCTCGCGGCTGCTGGTGTTCCTCTCCATGGCGCCGCTGCGCTGGCTCAAATGGATGCGCGCCCGCCCTTTGCTCACCGGCGCGGTGTGCGGGCTGATCGTCGCGGTGCTCGCCATTGCGACCGGCGGCTTTGCCGGCGGCAGCGCCTATGCCGAAGCCAAGCTGCTGCTCCAGGGTGGTGCCGACCAGCCCTGGTGGTACGCCCCGGCCAAGCTGGCGGCGACGGTGCTGTCCTCGGCGAGCGGCATACCCGGCGGGCTGTTCTCACCCTCGCTGTCGATCGGCGCCAGCCTCGGCACCAATCTCGCCCAGCTCTTGCCGGGCGTCGATATCGGCGCGGTGGCGCTGCTCGGCATGGCCGCCTATTTCGCCGCGGTGGTGCAGGCCCCGCTCACCGCCTTCATCATCGTGCTGGAGATGACCGACGATGCCGGCATGACGGTGCCACTGATGGCGGTGACGCTGCTCGCCGCCGGCCTGTCGCGGCTGATCACGCCGGAGCCGCTCTATCACGCGCTGTCTTATGGCTTTGACGCGAAAGAAGAGTCGTCATCCCGGCCGGAGGCGAAGCCGTAGAGCCGGGATCGCGTGACGAAGGTGCGCCTCTTTCGGCGCGCGATCCCGGATCGGCCGCGAGCCCTAGCCGCTCGGATGGAACCATCCGAGCGATGAGCTAGTGCTCTCGTGCACTGGCCGGAGCATGTTCTGAATCGCAAAAGTCTTCCAACTTTTGCGGAACATGCTCTGGGCCGTCCGGGACGACGACATCGATCAGGGCAGCTTCGGAGCGTAGGTCTCCACCGGCTCGACCTTGTCGATCAGCCCATGGGCCTTCATGAACTCGCCGAACCGCTCATAGCGCTCGCTGTCCAGCGCTGCCGGGGCATGGGCGAAGCGGCGCAGCGTGTCGGCCCAGGCGGTCTTGTTCAATTCGTCGTCGAGCTTCGGGTTCGCCTTCACGAACACGCCCCACGCCTCGTCCGGATGGTTGAGGATGAAGATGGTGGCGTCCTCCACCGCAGCGAGGAACTTCTTCAGTCGCGGGTCGGCGATGAGATCCTTGTGGGTGATGTAGATCAGCTCGTCGAACACCGGCACGCCATGCTCTTCCGGGAAGAAGGCGGTGCCTTCCTTGCCCTCCAGCCTGATCTGGGTGAGTTCGAAATTGCGATAGGCGCCGATCACCGCATCGACCTTGCCGGCGACGAGCGCCGGGGAGAGCGCGAAATTGACGTTCACCATCGTGACATCCGTGGGCTTCAGCCCGGCGTCGGTCAGCATGGCGCCGAGCAGCGCATCCTCCAGCCCGGCCACCGAATAGCCAACGGTCTTGCCCTTGAGGTCGGCGATCTTCTTGATCGGCCCGTCCTTCAGCGCCACCAGCGCGGTGAGCGGGGTGGAGACCAGCGTGCCGAAGCGCACCAGCGGCAGGCCCTCCTTCACCGAGAGATAGAGGTTCGGCTGGTAGCCGACCGCGATCTCCGCCTGCTTGGCGGCGACGAGGCGCGGCGGCGCGGCAGGATCGGCCGGCGCTACCAGCGTCACATCGAGCCCGTGGGCGTCGAAAAAGCCCTTCTCCTTGGCGATGATCAGCGGGGCGTGGTCGGGATTGACGTACCAGTCGAGCAGCACGGTGAGCTTTTCGGCGGCCGCGGCCGGCGACAGCGAGACCGCGAGTGCAAGGCCGGCGGCGGCCAGGATCTTCGCCGGGATAAGGTTCTTCAGCATGGATCTCCTCCTGATGTGGAGACCCGAGACACGAGCTTTTGGGGGATCTTCCGGCCGCGGACGCAACGCGCCCCGGCCTTGGCTCCGTCCCTTCGCCGGCATGACCCGGATCAGGTTCAAAGGGTCTGGCTCACGCCATCTCAGCCTCTTGCGAGACACCCCTCGGACGGGTCGGACCGTAACAGAGGCGTCATGGAGCGGCAACCGCGAGGGGCGGCGCTCGGCTTGAGCATCCTTCGAGGCCCGGCTTCGCCGGGCACCTCAGGATGAGGTAGTTCTTTAAAATGCGACCTCATCCTGAGGTGCCGCCGCAGGCGGCCTCGAAGGATGTTCAAGCCGAGGAACCCCTACCGCCCCAGCGTCTCCGGCGCCCAGGGCACCAGCCGGGTCAGCGCCCGGTCCACGCAGGCGAACAGCACCAGCGCCACGGTGAGCAGGATGGCGAGTGCGGCGAACACCATGTCGGTCTGCATCCGCGCGTTCGAATAGAGCATGAGATAGCCGAGCCCGGCGGAGGAGCCGACCCATTCGCCGACCACGGCGCCGATCGGCGACACCGCGGTGGCGACCCGCAGGCCCGAGGCCAGCGCCGGCAGGCCGGCGGGGATGCGGATATAACGGAGGCTGGCCGTAGTGCCGGCGCCATAGAGCCGGGCGAGGTCGACCAGCCCCTGGTCGACGCGCGCCAGCCCGTCATGGAAGGCCGAGGCGACGGGAAAGAAGATGATCAGGCTCGCCATCACGATCTTCGAGGCGAGGCCGAAGCCGAACCAGATCACCAGCAGCGGGGCGATGGCGAACACCGGCAGCGCCTGCGCCACTAGCAGCACTGGCCTGAGCGCCCGCCGCGCGGTCGGCGAGGCCGCCATCAAGAGCGCGCAGCCAATGCCGAGCGCGGCGCCGCACAGCAGCCCGAGCAGCATCTCCCCCAGCGTGATGGCGGCGTTCTCCACCAGTATCGTGCGGTTGTCCCACAGCGCGGCGCCGATGCGAATGGGGCCGGGCAGGATATAGGCCGGCACGCCCATCACCCGCACCGCGGCTTCCCACAGGCCGAGCAAAACGAGGGCGGTGAGGAGCGGGCGGACGAGGTGGGCCATGGTACTTTCGCGCGGTTTCGACGACTTATAGCCGTCCCTCAGCCGTGGCGCGACCGGCGGCCTTGACCCCGATCAAGGCAGGCACAAGTTACCAGTGTAAAGTCGTATCGCAAGCGGCAGGTTCGGCAGCGATGGAGGACGGCATGTTCAAGGACATTCTCGTGCATCTGAAGGTCGGCGACGATGACGTCGACAGTGCGTCGGACTATGCGGTGTCGCTGGCGGCGGCGCTTGATGCGCACCTCACCGGCGTCGCCGGCAGCTTCGAGATCGACGTCCCCCAGATCTATACCGAAGCCTTCTCGACCGATTTCATCGAGACCCAGCGCCTCGAGGCACGCCGGCTCGCCGCCCAGGCCATCGACCGTTTCCAGGAAGCCGCCCGCTCGCTGGCCTTGACCGTCGATGTCGAGACCCTGGACGGCACCATTGGCGGCATTGCCGAGCAGATCGGCGTCATGGCGCGGCTGTATGATCTCACCGTGGTCAGCCAGCCCGATCCGGACCGCATGGGCTCGGACGAGATCGTGGCCGAGGCGGTGCTGTTCGATTCCGGCCGGGCGCTGCTGCTGGTGCCGCTCCACCAGCAGAAGCCATTCTCGGCGCGGCGTATCCTCGTCGCCTGGGACGGTAGCCGTACCGCCGCGCGGGCGGTCTCCGAGGCGCGCCCGCTGCTCGCGAAGGCCGATCTCGTCGAGGCGGTGATCGTCAAGACCGCACGCGGCAAGGCGCGGGACCTCGACGGTGCCGACATCGCCGAGCACCTGGCGCGGATCGGCAAGTCGGTGGAGCTGCGCCGCCTGGAGGCCGCCGCCGGCGAGCGCGTGGTCGACGTGCTGCTGAAGGAAGTGGCGGCGCGCGATATCGACCTGGTGGTGATGGGCGGCTACGGCCATTCGCGGCTGCGCGAATTCGTGCTTGGCGGCGTCACCCGCGACGTGCTCGATCGCATGACGGTGCCGGTGCTGATGGCGCACTGAGAACCTGGCCGAAAGCTCCAGTTGGCCCTCATCCCCGGACTTGATCCGGGGATCCAGTCCATCCGCGTGCACCTGGTCGAAGTCTGGATCCCCGGGTCAAGCCCGGGATGAGGGTGGAAAGGCAGCCCCTTCAACGGATAAGTCGAATTATCGGTCAAACTTGCTCCAGCGCTTGGATTCTCGGGACAGGCGCGGGGCACCCCTCATGCACCCTGCGCCATCTTTCCACTGTCGGTGAAGAACCGGTTCTCCGGCCGCGGCAGGCCGAGATGCTCGCGCAGCGTGGTGCCCTCATACTCGCGGCGGAACAGGCCGCGGCGTTGCAGTTCCGGCACCACCTTGTCGACGAAGTCGTCGAGGCCGCCGGGCAGATACGGGAACATCACGTTGAAGCCGTCGCTGCCCTCGCTCATCAGCCATTCCTCCATCTGGTCGGCGATGGTGGCGGGGGTGCCGACGAAGGCGAGGCCGGAATAGCCGCCAAGCCGCTGGGCGAGCTGGCGCACGGTGAGATGCTCACGCTGGGCGAGGTCGATCACCCGCTCGCGGGCGCTGCGGCTGGCATTGGTCTCGGGGATGTCGGGCAGCGGCCCGTCCGGATCGAAGCCGGAGGCATCATGGCCGAGCGCGATGGAGAGCGAGGCGATGGCGCTGTCATAATGCACCAGGCTGTCGAGCCTGGCGCGCTTGGCGCGGGCCTCCTCGACACTGTCGCCGACCACGACGAAGGCGCCGGGCAGGATCTTGAGGTGGTCGCGCGGGCGACCGAGCTTGTCGAGCCGGCCCTTCATATCGGCGTAGAAGGCCTTGCCGGCGGCGAGGTTCGGCGCTGCGGCGAAGATCGCCTCCGCGGTCTCGGCGGCGAGCTGGCGCCCGGCTTCCGAGGCGCCGGCCTGCACGATCACCGGCCAGCCCTGCACCGGCCGGGCGATGTTGAGCGGGCCGCGCACCGAGAAATACTTGCCCTTATGGGCGAGCGCATGCAGCCGCTCGGGGTCGAAATAGAGCCCGCTCGCAACGTCGCGGCTGAAGGCGTCGTCGGCGAAGCTGTCCCACAGCCCGGTCACCACATCATAGAATTCGCGGGCGCGGACATAGCGTTCGTCATGCTCCATATGGTCTTCGAGCCCGAAATTGAGCGCCGCGTCGGGGTTCGACGTCGTCACGATGTTCCAGCCCGCCCGGCCATCGCTGATATGGTCCAGCGAGGCGAAGCGGCGGGCGACATGGTAGGGCTCGTCGAACGTGGTCGAGGCGGTGGCGACCAGCCCGATGCGCTGTGTCGCCCCGGCGAGCGCGGAGAGCAGCGTGAACGGCTCGAACGAGGTCACGGTGTGGCTGCGCTTCAGCGCCTCCACCGGCATGTTCAGCACCGCGAGGTGGTCCGCCATGAAGAAGGCGTCGAACTTGCCGCGCTCGAGCGTCTGCGCAAGGCGGGTGAGGTGCTTGAGATTGAAATTGGCGTCGGGCCAGGCGCCGGGATAGCGCCAGGCGCCGGTATGGATGCTCACCGGGCGCATGAAGGCGCCGAGATGCAGTTGCTTGCTGCTGGCCATGAGGTGGTCCTCGATCTCCGAGTGGCGCACGCTTGGGGCGGCGCGGGCCGGGATGGTGTCTTGCGTTGCGGCTAGCCGAGCGCAGCCGGAGCGTGCCGTCCACCCACAACGGCGTGTGCCAGTATTGCGCTGCGGGCAGGGGTCAGGAGGCCGCTTTCGGGGTGCGGGTTAGGGTTTCCTTTCCCGCGAGCGGAACGACGCCGCGATTTCCGCCCGCAGCCTGCCCGCGGCCCGCCAGAAAGCTGCGGACTTTATCCATTCCAAGAGGAACTTCCGGACGGCGGCCACAAGGCTCATGACGTAGGCAAGCCAGCCGATCGTGAGGAGCTTCTCCCGACCTGCACTGTAGATGCGCTCGACGATGATGAAGCTTACCAGATGTGCCAGCGCGAGCGTAATGATCCCGAGCGAGACCGAGCCTCGTCCGATCCACAGCAAGGCGATCACCTTGAGGGGCTCGACAATGGCGAACGGGACGGCCAGTAGCGTGAGAATCGTAAAACGATGGCGCTCCGCAACCCAGTTCTCGAATGCCCTGGTCAGCCGCCACCTGGCCACTGTGCGGACAAGGGGCATGTAAATCGGCCGGGCGGCTTCATCCAGCAGGATGAAGACTGTGACGATGATCTCGAGGGGAAGGCGGAGGATACGGGAGAGCATCGGCCGTTGTAGCCTCCCGCAATCAAGCCGGCGACGGCCGGCTACCGCATCTCGATCGCCAAGCGGCGCGAGCTTTCCACGCTCCGGTGCGTCGGGGTGTTCGAGAAAACACGCTCCAGACCAACTCGTGCCGTCCATGATCAGCCGATTGTCGATCAAGTAAATAATCCCAAAGTATATCTGACGCGCCAACGTATAATGGACTCTCCGACCTTGAAGTCGATATGCGGCTCCTTCATGTGCCGTCAAGGCATGCTGAACTACTGGAGCAAGACATGAATATCATTTCACGCCGCCGGTTGCTGGCAGCGAGCGCCGCGGGAGGTCTCCTCACGGCAGCCACATATGCGAACGCGCAGTCGAATCCGCAGATCCACAGCGACCGGCCGCCCTTAGAGTCGGCCTCCGAGAGCACCTACGAAATGGCCGAAGCTTCCGTCTCATCACACACAATCGCGGTTGAGCACATTCGAATTTCGTCGGTGCGGCCGTTCGCAGAGGTTCGCCGAAAGCTTGAGGCAGCGGTGCCTAAGCTCGATGCAAGTATCTCCGAGGTCCTGCGCAGCGGTGACCAGAGAGCTGCGCAGGAGTACGAAGAGAAGGGACCGAAACTGTCGATCTTCCTTGAACGCGATCATGGCGCCTTGCTCCAGATTGCGGGCGGCAAGCGTAACGCAATCCAGTATGAAATCGGGAATCCCCTGACCGCCTCAAAGATGACTCGCTATCAACTCCCCGCCGCTCTCTATGCGCCGCTCCGAGTGGTTCTGTTCGAGGATGAGAACGGCAGGGGAATATTTGAATACGACAAGCCGTCGTCCTTCTTTGGCCAGTATGGCGATGAGCGCGTAACGGAGGTGGGTCGGTATCTCGACAACGCCCTGCAAGCTATCTTGCGTGATGCTGCCGGGTAACGAGTCCTGCTGGACACGGAGCACCCACAAGGGCGTGTGCCAGCATTGCGTGGCGGGCAGGGGTCAGCCGGCGGGCGCGCGCCCTCCCAGCAGCAGACTGAGGATTTCCTCCTTCACCGCGACGAAGTCCGGCGCGGCGCGTCGGCGCGGGCGCTCGGCCGGAATGTCGAAGATCCGCCGCACCCGGCCGGGCCGGGGATCCATCACCACGATGCGGTCGGACAGGAACACGGCCTCCTCGACATCATGGGTCACCATCACCACGGTGATGCCCTCATGCTCCCACAGCCGCAGCAACTCGTCCTGCAGATAGGAGCGGGTGAGCGAATCCAGCGCGCCGAGCGGCTCGTCGAGCAGCAGCAAACGCGGGCGCGGCGCAAGGCTGCGGGCGATGGCGGCGCGCTGCGACATGCCGCCGGAGAGCTGATGCGGATGGGCGTTCTCGAAGCCGGCGAGGCCGACCAGGCGGATCAGCTCGGCCACCCGCTCGCGCTTTTCGGCGTCGGTGCCCGGACGGCTGTTGAGGCTGAGCAGGATATTGTCGGTGACGCTCAGCCAGGGCAGCAGGCGATGGTCCTGGAACACGATGCCGCGGGTCAGGCTCGGCCGGGCGACCGGCACGCCGTCGACGGCAATGCTGCCACTGTCAGGCAGATCGAGCCCGGCGAGGAAGCGCAGCAGCGTCGACTTCCCGCAGCCGCTCGGCCCCACCAGGCTGATGAACTCACCGGGCCGCACGCTGAGCGAAACATCCGCCAGCGCCTCGACCTTGCCGCCGTCCACAATGAAGGTCTTGGAGACGCCGCGTATCTCGACCGAGCTGCGGCGCGGTGCGTTCTCGGCCGGCACGGGCCGTGTCGCTTCTAGTGCCTCGACCACGGCAATATCCTCCTTGAGAGCAGCACGATGGCGCGGTCGAGCGCGAGGCCGAGCAGCGCTAGCGAGACCACGCCGACGATCACCTTGTCCATGCGGGCATATTCGCGGGCGGCGGCGAGATAGGCGCCGAGCCCGTCGCCCATGCCGTTGATGTAGCCGGTGCCGATCAGATATTCGGCGCCGAAGGTGCCGAGCCAGGCGATATTGAGCGAGAGTTCGAGGCCGGACAGCAGCGCCGGGGTCGCCGCCGGCAGCACGATGCGCGTGAGCGTGGTCCAGCGGTCCAGTTCGAGCACGCGTCCGACCTCGCGATAGGGCGCCGGCACATTGTAGCAGCCGGCCTCCGCCGCCAGCGCCATCGGAAAGAAGGCGCCGATGGCGATGAGGGTGATCTTCATCACCTCGCCATTGCCGAACCAGGCGCTGAGCAGCGGGATCCAGGCGAACAGTGCGATCTGCCGGGCGCTGTTGATGGTGGGATCGGCGAGCCGCCGGGCGACGCCGGAGAGGCCGAGCGTGATCCCCACCAGCAGGCCGGCGGCGACGCCGATGCTCCAGCCGGCGAGCGCGCGCAGCAACGTCGCCGCCAGCGCGCCGGGCACCGAGCCGTCGGAAAAGCCTTCAATGGCCGTCGTGACCACCTGGGCCGGCGGAACCAGCAGCCGGCTATTGATCGCCCCCCCGGCGCTGAGCGCCGCCCACAGGCCGACCAACGCAAGCGGCAGTACCAAGCCGCGCCAGCGCGAGAGCGACAGGCCGGTCGCTGAGGGTTTCATGGTTCCCCCTCACTCGGCGCTGTGGAAGGACCAGCCGGTGGCCCGCTGCTGCAGCTTGAACAGGCCATGGTCGAGCGCCCAGCCGACCAGGCCGATCACCACCATGGTGGCGAACACCACATCGAGCTGAAACGACTTGCGGCCCCACATCATCAGATAGCCGATGCCGGCGGCCGAAGAGATCATCTCCACCAGGATCAGCGCCTTCCAGCCCTTGCTCAGCGCGAGGCGAAAGCCGGTGGCGACCGCCGGCAGCACCGCGGGCAGCACGACGTAGCGCAGCGTGGCGCGGTGATCGAGCTCCAGCACGCGGGCGACGTCGCGATACTTGTCGGGCAGCGCGCGGATGGCGTCGAAGGCATTGACCATCGGCGGCAGGAAGCAGGTCTTGGCGATCAGCACGATCTTCAGCGTCTCGCCAATGCCGAAGATCAGCATGAAGAACGGCAGCCAGCCAAGCGAGGGCACCAGGAAGATCGCCCGCACGGTGGGCGAGACATAGGCCTCGAAGCGGGGCGACACGCCGAAGGCGATGCCGAAGCCGAGGCCCAGCAGGCCGCCGGCGACAACGCCCGCGGCAACCCGGCCGAGGCTCACCGCCAGCTCGGAGAACAACTGCCCGGAGACGACGAGATCGACCAACGTCTGCCAGACGAGACCGGGCGCAGGCAGGATCTGCGGCGCCAGCACTTCCCAGCGCACCGCCAGCGACCACACCGCAACCAGCGCCGCCGGCAGCAGCAGCGCGATCAGGAGGGTGGATGCCCGGCGCCAGAGCGGGGCGAGCAGCCGCCCGGCATCGCTCAACAGCCGGCGGTCGTCGCCGAGCGCCAAGGCGGCGGTGAGCGGGGTTGCGCGCTCAATCCCGAGATCGGACATCGGCATTTCTCCTCATCGCCATCACAGGAAGGCACGGAGCTGGAAGGTCGGGTCTTCGTCCGCACCGGCGGCCTTGCCGCGGCGCCAGCCGAGCCCGCGCGCATAGGAGCCGAACAGGCCGCGCTCGGTGACGTGTTGCTCGGTGATTCCGGTCGGGCGCTCGGCATTCGGATGCACATAGAGCGCATCCACCGGGCAATAGATCTCGCACAGGAAGCAGGTCTGGCAGTCCTGCTGGCGGGCGATCACCGGCGCCGCCTCGGGCACCGCGTCAAACACGTTCGCCGGGCAGGCGCGCACGCATATATCGCAGGCGATGCAGCGCGTATCGGAGACCACCTCGATCATGATGCCGCCACGCGCCGGTCGTCGGCCTCGCCCGCTATTTCGGGCGCGACCATCACCTGGTCGAGCCCGCTTACGCCAAGGCGCAGCGTGAGCGCGGGGTCGAGCGCGGGATGGTCGGTGCGCCGGTGCATGCCGCGGCTTTCGGTGCGCACCAGCGCGGCGCTCAACGCCCAGCGCGCGGTGGCGAGCAGGGCGCCGGCCTCGCGCGCCCGCAACGCCGCGTGACCCTCGGCCGCCAGCCCGGCACGGGCATCGCGCCACAGCCCGTCAAGGCGATGGAGAGAGCGCTCCAGCGTGGGGGCCGCGCGGAAGAAGGCGCGGTCGATCGGCAGCATCTCCTCGCGCACCCCCCTCGCGAGATCGGCGCTCAGGGCCGCGCCGTCCGTTGCCTCGATGGCATTGGCGGTAGGCCTGAGCCCGATGGTGCCGAGCGGGCGCAGCCGGCGGCCCTGCCGGCGCCCGGCGCCCTCGGTAAAGCGGGCAGCGGCGCGCCCCGCCCAGCGCCCGCTGGCGATCGCCCAGGAGGCGTTGGGCCCGCCGCCGCCGGAGATGGCGCCGGTGAGGTCCTCGCGGCTCGCGGCGTCGCCGGCGGCGAACAGGCCGGGCACGCCGGTCCAGCCATTCTCGTCGGCGAGGCGGATGCCGCCGACGCCGCGCACCGTGCCCTCGCTGCGCAGCGTCACCTCGAAGCGCTGGGTGAAGGGGTCGAGCCCGATGCGGTCGAACGGCAGGAAGCAATTGGGCTGGCCGCGCCGCAGCCAGTCCTGGATCTGCGGCTCCGCCTTGTCGAGGCTGGCGAAGACCGGCCCGTTGAGCAGCGCCTGCGCCACCGCGAGATGGCGGTCGGCGCCGGTGTCGATGCCGTGGCCGTCGGCGTCGAAGAAGCTCGCCCAGCGATAGATCAGGCCCTTGTTGAGCGAAGAGTGCGCCGGGGCGACGCCATACTGGTTAGAGAATTCCATGCCGGAGAGGCTGGCGCCGGCCTCGGCCGCCATCAGATAGCCGTCGCCGGTAAGGCCGGTGGCGCCCAGCATGCGCTCGCCGAAGGCGCAGCCGCCGGTGCCGATGACCACGGCGCCGGCACGAATTTGCCAGGCGCGGCCGTTCTGCCGGTCCCACCCCGCGGCGCCGCCAATGCCGTCGCTGTCGCCGATGAGCTCCAGCGCCGGATGATGATCGAGCACGGTGACACCGAGCGTCAGCGCCCGGCGGCGCATGAAGCGCATATAGTCCGGGCCGCGCAGATTGGCGATGTAGAGCTCGCCACGCTCGTCATGCGGGAAGGGGTAGCCAGCGGCGCCGAGCTGGCGCAGCGTCTCGTGCGCGGTGTCGAGCACGCGCAGCGTCTGGCGCTGGTCGGACAGGCCGAAGGTGCGGGCGGCGCGGCGCTCCACGGCGGTGCGACGCGCCTCGCCCGGCGGCAGGCACCAGGTGCCGGTGTTGGACGGCGCGGTGGCGCCGCTGGTGCCGAAATAGCCCTTGTCCACCAGCACCACGCGCCGGCCAAGCTCGGCGGCCGAGACCGCCGCCCAGGCGCCCGCCGGCCCGCCGCCGAGCACCAGCACCTCGGTGTCGAGCTCCAGCGGCGCGGTGCGATCTGCCGTCTTGCTGCGGGAAAGCCTGGTGGACATTGCTGCTCTTGGACTGGCCACTCTTGGACTGAGGATGGTGCCCGCCCGGATCAGGCCGCCGCCGATCCTTCGACGGCCGGCTCATTGCCGGGGCGCCATTTGATGTTGCAGCCGATGGAGCGCACCTGCGTCTCTGCCGGTCGGCCGCCGGCCAGCAGCGCCACGACGGCGGCGCGCAGGTCCACGCCGGTCAACGGCTTGTCGTTCTTCGGCCGGCTGTCGTCGAACTGGCCGTGATAGGCGAGGCGCCGGTCGCGGTCATAGAGGAACAGGTCGGGCGTGCAGGCGGCGCCATAGGCGCGGGCGACCTCCTGGCCGGCATCTTTCAGATACGGGAAGCCATAGCCGGCCCGCGCCGCCTCAAGGCCGAGCGCGGCGAGGTTCTCGTCCGGGCGCGTGGCGTCGTCATTGGCGTTGATCGCCACCACGGCGAGGCCGCGATCGGCGAAGTCGCGGGCGAAGCGCGCGAACCCCTCGCTGATATGCACCACGAACGGGCAGGTGTTGGAGATGAACGCCACCAGCAAGGCCGGCGCGGCATCGAAATCACCCAGGCGATGCACGCGGCCATTGGTGTCGGGCAGCGCGAAGTCGGGCGCGGGCGCGCCGAGGCGAACGGGGTTGGCTTCGGTCAAGGGCATGTCGGGCTCCTTCGGATCGGATGCGGCGGCTCAGCTCTGCGGATTGCCCGAGGCATCGCGCGGCTTCCACACGCCCTCGATCTTCAGCTCCTTGATAGCGGCGTCGAGATAGCTGGGATCGACCCACTGGTTCACATCGAACGAGGCCTTGATCAGCTTGTTGTCGACCGCAAACTTCACGCCATTGGTGATGTTGGAGCGGTAGAAATCGTCCAGCAGCGGGTTCAGCCGGTCGGCCAGCTTGTCGCCGGCGAAATCCTTGGCGAGGGCGTCGCGCGGCACGCCGGTGAGCGCCCAGATGTCGAGCACGGCCTCGCGGTTCTTCTCATCCGAGGCGAAGGCGGCGGCTTCGACGAGGGCCTTCACCACGCGCCTTGTCGTCTCCGGGTATTTCTTGGCGAACTCCTCGGTGACGATGAAGGAGCCGAACAGGCTGCCCGGCGCCGGGCTGCCCTTGGTGGAATAGACCGTCTTCACCGTGCCGTTGTCGACCAGGGTCAGAAGGTTGTTGCCGCCGAGCACGGCATCGACATCGCCCGAGGAGACGGCGGACACCTGGTCTGCGCTCTGCAGGTCGAAGATGGTGACGTCCTTCTCGGTGAGGCCGCCCTGCGCCAGCACGCGGTTGAGCGCCAACTCGTTGATGGTGCCGCGCGAGACGGCGATCTTCTTGCCCTTGAGATCGGCCAGCTTCTCCACCTTGGCGTCCGGCCGGGCGACGAGATAGGAGGGGTTGGTGCCGTAGGAGGCCAGCACCTTGGTGCGCAACCCGGCGCCGCGGCCGACAATGTTCGGCAGGCCGCCATAATTGGCGAAGTCGGCCTGGCCATTGGCCAGCGCCTCATTGATCGCCGGGCCGGTGCCGCGCGGGAACTGCCACTCGATCTTCACGCCATCCTTGGCAAATTCCTTCTCCAGATATTCCTTGGCGCGCACCACGCCGATCACCGCCGAGCCATAGGGCTTGCCGGCGGCATTGCCCTGGCCGGCAAGGCGAATGACGGAGGGCGGCGTCTCGGCATGTGCGGGCAGCGAGGAGAGCGCGACCACCGCGGTCGCGGCGGCGATCAGGAGGGCGCGTAGGGCTTTTACCGGCGAGGCGTTGGACATGAGCGGGTTCCTGCGAAGGCGGTTCATCGGAAGCCCGGCGCCACGGCTCTGCGCAGGCGTGGTCCGGACGGGAATGTCCCCGTCATCATCCCTTCAAATTCGTCGAAGTCAACATTTTCTATAGATACAGTAGAAAATATACGAATGACGCTTGCCGTACCGCGAGGGGCGCGCGTTCAGTCTTCTGATGGTGTCGATCACGCAGGCGCGCCGGCCAGAGAGGCTGCCCTGCAATTCGCAATGGCCCACATCCCCGGGCTTGACCCGGGGGCTTAGCCTTTCCGCATGCACCCCGACGAAGTCCGCAGGTGAGCGTGAGAATGCCGACCTCAGGCTCCCCGGCCCAGCAATCGCAGTGTGGGGGCATCGGGGAGGGCATTAGGGTCACTTCAAGTACGGGCGGCAAGCTGGCCCTTGCGGCCCATGATTGAAGTCATTGAGCGTCTCAGGCGCGAACCGCCCATTAAGCGTTCCTCACGCCTCCTGCGGTTCGACCGTCAAACTGATGAGGGAAGGTAGAGTCTACATGCGAAAACGCTCTGAAGTACGGGCGCGCATGTTGCGATTATTGAGATGGCTAAGGTGACGCCAGCGTCGACTACCTGCACGAGGAGATAGGCTTCGGATATTCCCTAAAGGATGATGATGATGTACAGTCGGAAGTCTTGCGTGTAAGGTATTCAAGGCCGTAGAGCGGATCGTCTGGACCTTTCGGCGCTCCAAAGCACGTATGGGCATGATCCTATGCTTAGGAAAAGACCTAATATCGTAGCAATATTGCTGATAATTGCCTTAGCCGCCTGTTATTTGGCCTCAGGCGCGTTGGCCGACTCTGAGGCCTATCTCGACAATTGGGCAGGTACAGTAAAAGTCGAATTGGACAGCCCCGACCTTCCGCAAGCCATCGCGGTGCCGACGGAGGAAATCACCGGGCCGCTTTCTGAACGAGTTCAGGCTGGGTGGCTTAGTAAGATCGCTGATGTCTGCTCAAAGATTAGGGATGGCATTCAGCAGGAAATCGACATGAGCGAATGGTCGTGCGGCTTGACAAATACGGGAGAGTTGCGGGGTCGAACTCCGCCGATGTTCCCTAATCGCTTAGATCTCAAGTATATTATTTCTGGTAATATGTTCTCGTTCACGCCGGTTGCTCCCTTTTCTCAATGGACCCGCCCGATCATTCTGGGAACCTTCACGGTAGTGCTTCGGATGACCCTCCAGTTTGATACAAGATTAGAGTTTGCTCAACCGGGTGCGCGGGGTCCGATATCACTGCTCTCAGGCCATCTTGGCTTCGAGGATGCGCGGCTCGTTTCGAGTTTGGACGGCGTGCCCCTCGCCGGCGATCTCATTGCTCAGAAACTTCGCGCTGGGGAGCGTAAACTGAACGAGAGCACCACTCCCCTTTCGTCGGACGAGTTCGGCCTACCCGATACCAATCAGAAAATTCATGACAAGGCTAACGGCCTGCGCCAAGTGTTCCAGAACGAGGATACCCAGATTCCCTATCTCGGCCTAAGAGCGGCTCTGAGGGGCTCCGACTTCGTCATGGTGTTCTCGAAGGGTGCCCGCCCGGCCGTTCCTTTATCAACGTGCAACTGCACCTCGAAGTGCGAAATGCGGATCCACTGCACGTGCGCCGGCGTGACTGTGCTTCGAGACGATGAGCGAGTTCTCATGCAGAGGCTTATGAGTGGCGGTACTTGGGCCGTCTCAGGTATTTCCGAGCCGGGCGCATGGTGGGTTGATGGGAAGGCGCTCGGAGCTTCCGATGGCGAGGTGGTCACAGTCCGCTTCTGCACCATGAATCAGTGGGGTAGACGGTGCGGCGAGAATGTCTCGTTTGGTTTCGAGGATGTGGGGGCGTGCTTCAGCAGTGATCCCACACCCACACCTTCGTGCCCACCCGGCATGCGAGTCTGTCCCGGCCATGGCTGCATATTGCCGAGCATGGCATGCGCGTTCGAGAGATGAGGCAGAAGAGCCATTTGTGCAGCTCTTGGTAAGCGTATCGAACCTCGGTGCCCATCCGCCGGGTTCACAGCGTGCTGAATCAAGCCAAACGAGACGTGCGGTCAAAGCACCGGCACGCAGTGACGTGTGACGTGCTCCCCTGAATTCCGGCCACGGATAAGTTGGGTCCCGATCAGGAGGAGGGCCATGCGGCGCAGCCGTTTCGTCGAGGAGCAGATCATCTCGGTGCTGAAGGAGCACGAGGCGGGGGATGAAGACCGCCAACGCGTGCGCCTGTTTCGTGGTTAGTGAAGCAAGCTCCTCTGCTTGGTTCGCCTTCCACACATTCTCCAAGTAACTGTCGATCGCAGCTTGCCGCCTCTTAATCTCGGCGGTCCTCGTTGAGACCCGAATGCTGCGTGCTTTCTGAGAGACCGTAAGCGGGACTGCCGCGTCGCCGACCGGAAGGGCTAGGCGCGTCCCCACCACGCGAGGCAGCACAGCAAGGGTATGCGTCGCAGATATTGGGGTTTCGCGTGCCTTTTCGGTTCACGGGGCGAACCATCCGGTAGAGCATTGTTGCACACCCTTGTAGCACAGTCGGGCAAGCGCAACGCTCTGAAAAGGCTTAGCTTCCTGCGATTAAACGCAATTCGGAAGTAATGGTGCCCAGGAGAGTGTAGGGGACACCTGTTCTCCTTCTAAGACTTACGCCCGCGTGAGGGCGTTTCGGCTGGGCTTGTTTTTCCTAGCGAATTTTCAGTGCCGCCCTTGCGCAATTCTGTGCCGAGGGGAGGGGCTGTGAACACGCTTCCCCCGGATGACCCTTTCGAATTGATCGCGAACATCGTCGATCCGATGCCCCCACTCGCCGCTGAGGAAGCCGGCGCCGGGCCGGCGCGCGACCGTCGGCGTGGGCAGTCCACGCGGCCTCGCAGGCCGAAAAAGGAGCCTTACTCCGGCTGGCTGGCCGACTGCATCAAGGACGAAAGGGGTCAGCCGCTCGGCAATCTGGCGAACGCCGCGCACGCGCTGCGGTGCGACCCGGCGCTGTCCAACTTGTTCACCTATGACGAGATGCAGACGGCAATCATGCTGGAGGCGCCCGTGCCGTCGGCGGAGAACCCGCTGGCGCTGACCGATGACGACTTCGCGCCGCGGCCGGTCCGCGACACCGATGTGAACCGGCTGCAAGAATATCTCCAGCAAGCTGGTCTCGGCCGGCTCGGCAAGGACACCACGCACCAGGCCGTCGATATCCGGGCGCATGAGCGCGCCTTCCATCCGGTGCGCGACTATCTGGAGAGCCTGCCCTGGGATGGCACGCCGCGGGTGGCGACCTGGCTGCACAGCTACCTCGGCTGCGAGAACACGCTCTATGCCTCGCAGATCGGCCGCATGTTCCTCGTGGCCATGGTGGCGCGGATCTTCGAGCCAGGCTGCAAGGCCGACTACATGCTTGTCCTCGAGGGCATGCAGGGCGCCATGAAGTCGACCGCCTGCCGCATCCTGGGCGGCGAGTGGTTCTCCGACAACATGCCCGATGTGACCGGCGGCAAGGATGTCAGCCTGCACCTCAAGGGTAAGTGGCTGATCGAGATTGCCGAGCTGTCGGCCATCAGCCGCGCCGAGGATGCGGCGCTGAAAGCCTTCATCACCCGCGCGGTGGAGCGCTTCCGCCCGCCCTATGGACGCATCGAGGTGACGCTGCCACGGCAATGCGTCTTCATCGGCACCACCAACAAGGCGGCGTACCTGCGGGACGAGACCGGCGGGCGGCGCTACTGGCCGGTGAAGGTCGGCACCATCCACCCGGCGGCGCTGGAGCGCGATCGCGACCAGCTCTTCGCCGAAGCGGTGCACCTCTATGGCGAGGGCCAGAAGTGGTGGCCGTCGGCCGCATTCGAGCGCGAGCACATCAAGCCAGAACAGGAGGCGCGCTTCGAGAGTGACGCATGGGAGGAGATCATCGCGGCCTGGCTGGCCGGGCAACCCCGGGTGACGGTCAAGGACGCTGCCATCTATGGCCTGGGCATAGATACCGGACGCATCGGCACCGCCGACCAACGGCGGATTATCGCGTGCCTTGAACGGCTTGGCTGGAGCCGAGGCCCGCGAGGCAGTGCGGGCGAGCGCTGGTATATCCCGCAGCATGGAGCGGCTCGATGAAACGCAATCGCGCTTCCGTTCTGACACACCCTGACGCACTGACGCACGCCGACGCACTTCTCTATATGACCCCTATGCGTGTGCGCACGCGCGCACGCGCTCCCCTCTATAGGGATCTGTGTCAGAGTGCGTCAGTGCGTCAGAGTCCGTCAGAAGCAGGCGGGGAGGAAGTCCCTCTCTCGACCTTCCTGGCCGGGCTTG
The DNA here is from genome assembly GCF_012971745.1 of Starkeya sp. ORNL1. NCBI lineage: Bacteria > Pseudomonadati > Pseudomonadota > Alphaproteobacteria > Hyphomicrobiales > Xanthobacteraceae > Starkeya > Starkeya sp. ORNL1. The sequence continues at coordinate 2,543,627 of NZ_CP048834.1, read as the reverse complement.
CTGACCGGGTCCGCTACCTCTCCCCATCGCACCGGGACCCCGAGGCCTTCCACGAGGCCAAGTCGGAGATCGAGGCCGACCTGCGAAGGCTGGCCAGGGTCCTCCCGGCCGAGGACGTATACGGGCGGCGTAAGCGCTCGAGTTCGCTAGACGAGGCGGATTTGAGCCCTAAAGTTCCCGGCTTGAGGAAGGGTTGAGGATGCAGGATCTGCATAGCTCCACCCTCTTTGCCGACACCGGCAAGCTGGCCGAGACCCTGTCGAAGAAGGGTTTCGCCGAGCTGCTCGGCGTCTCGCCGGGCCGCGTGTCCCAGCTCATCGCCGGCGGACTTCCTGTCGAGCCGAACGGGCGCATTCATGTCGAGCGCGGCCGGGCGTGGGTGGCCGAGAACGTCGACCCCAATCGCCGGCGCGCTTCGCTCGACACTCCGCTACTCTCGCCGGCTCTGGTGTCGCCAAGGGCGCTACGCGACGCCTCCGAGGCCGAGATCTCGCGGTTGAAGGCCGAGCGCATGGGCGGCCAACTCATCGACCGCGCCGCCACGCTGCGCACTATCGAGAGCCGCGCCCGGGCCGAGCGCGACGCCTGGATCGGCTGGGTGAACCGAGCGGCGCCGGAGATCGCCGCCAGCACCGGCGCGGACCTCGCCGGCGTGGTTGCCGCGCTCGATCGCTTGGTCCGCGCCCAACTTATTCTGCTCGCCAGCTTGCCGCTCGGCGCGTTTGATACCGCCGGCAGGGACGAATGATGACGGGGCGAGATATGAGCGGTGTAATTCCGGTGAAGGACATCCTGGCTGCGATGGATGCCCTTCGCACGTCGCTCGCCCGCTATGAGCACGTCACTCTCACCGAGAAGCAGACCTGGTACTGGGAAGTGTTGCTTGGTGAGCAGTCTGCCGACTGCCCCTACCCGGAAAAGTTGGGCGTCGGGGATCTCGAGGAGGATCTTAGCTACCTGGGCGAGCTTCATCTCGCCGAGGGTTCCCCGGGAGTGTTCGCCTACAAGCTCGCATCTGTCCCCCGCTATCTCGGCACAAAGGAGCTCGATCGTGCGGATTGAAACCGTGACCTACGAGGGCGACGAACTCCGAACCATCCGCATGAGCGAGGTTCTGGCCGCCATGGACCGGCTGCGCGAGCGCTTCGCTGCCCAGGGCGAGCGCGTCTGGGTGCTTGAGCGCTCAGAGTTCTGGGAGGTGTCGAAAGAGGTCGCGTTCGACGCGGCAAGGCCGGACGTCAGCACCTCTGACTTTATCGACGTCATCTTTTTCCTGCGGCAAGCCGAGGTCGTCGGCGACCCGACCTATCCGTCTCATCTGGCGGATGTCCTGCGCTTCATCGCCTATCGGGAGGAGCACCATGGTGACTGACCTCGCCAGCCTCACCGCCGAGCTGGTCGACGCCGCCTGGCGGGCTGGGCTGAAGCCTGAGCCGCAGCTCACCGTCACCGAATGGGCCGACGCGCACCGCATCCTGCCGGGCACCAACGCCGAGCCGGGCCCTTGGCGCACCTCGCGGGTGCCGTACCTCGGCGAGATCATGGATTGCCTGTCCACGGCCTCCCCCATCGAGCGGGTAGTGCTGATGAAGGGCGCGCAGACCGGCGGCACCGAAGCCGGACTGAACGCCATCGGCTATTGGATCGCCCATGCGCCAGGCCTGATCCTCGCGGTGTGGCCCTCGATCGACATGGTGCGGCGGAACTCGCGGACCCGCATCGAGCCGCTCATCGACGGCACGCCGGCGCTGCGGGCCAAGATTGCCCCGGCCCGCGCCAAGGATCCCGGCAACACGGTCGGGCTCAAGGAATTCCCCGGCGGCGCGCTGGTGATGACCGGCGCCAACTCGGCGACGGGCCTGCGCTCGACGCCGGCGCGCTACCTGGTGCTCGACGAGGTGGACGCGTTCCCGGCGGATGCTGACGGCGAAGGCGATCCGGTAGCGCTGGCGGTGCAGCGCACCGTCACCTTCCGCGGCCGGCGCAAGGTGTTCCTGATCTCGACGCCGACCGAGGCGGGTATATCCCGCATCGAGAAGGCCTATGCCGAGAGCGACCAGCGGCGCTACTTCGTGCCCTGCCCGCACTGCGAGACCTACCAGGCGCTGGCCTGGCGCGGCGTGACCTGGCCGGAGGGCGAACCGCGCAAGGCGTTCTATGCCTGCGAAGCCTGCGGCGGCGTCATCGAAGAGGCCGACAAGCCGGCGATGCTGGCGCAAGGCCAGTGGCGGCCGACGGCGGAGGCGGACGGCCTCACCGCCGGCTTCCACCTCTCGGCGCTCTATTCACCCTTCGAGAGCTGGGGCGAGATCGCCGTCGATTTCCTCGCCTCCAAGCGCGACCACGTCCGGCTGAAGGCCTGGACCAATCTGAAGCTCGGCGAGCCCTATGAGGACCGCGACACCGCCCCGCTGGCGCCGGACGCGCTGCAGAGCCGTGGCGAGGAGTGCGAACAGCCATGGACCGAGCTGCTACCGGCTGGCGTGGTCGCCATCACCGCCGGCGTCGACACCCAGGACGATCGCATCGAGGTGGAATTCGTCGGCTGGGGCCGCGGCGAGGAATCCTGGTCACTCGACTATGAGATCGTCCATGGCGACACCTCGAGGCCGGACGTCTGGCGTGCCCTCGATCGCCTGCTGCTGCGCCGCTTCCGCCATCCCAAGGCCATCCCCGACCTTCCGGTGCTGGCGACGGCCGTAGATTCGGGCGGGCATCGCACCGACATGGTGATGCAGTTCTCCGCCGAGCGGCTCAACCGCCGGGTCTGGGCGATCAAGGGCCGCGGGGGCCCAGGCGTGCCTGTCTGGCCGAAGCGCCCACCGAAGCTGCGTCGGGCGGGCTTGTCCCCGGTGCACATCGTCGGCGTCGACACGCTCAAGCATGGCCTGCTCACCCGCCTGCGCATCAGTGACGGCGGCGCCGGCGCCTGCCATTGGCCGGACGACCGCGACTATCTCTGGTTTCAGGGGATCGTGGCGGAGCGGCCGGTGCGCCGCTGGACGCGCGGCGTAGCACGGTTGGAGTGGGTGCCGGATCCAGGTGTTCGAAATGAACCGCTCGATTGTCGGGTCTACGCCACGGCCGCTCTGCATGGGCTCTACGCCGCGGGTATGAGCCTTCACGAGATCGTGGGGCGGGCTGAGGCGGCGGGAGCGCGCTCAGACGGCAGTCCGGAAACACAGTCGGACATCGACGAGCAGAAAGCGCCAACTGTGGTTCGGTCACACTGGATAGGCTAGCGCAGTATGCATCGAACTGAATATCTTGTTCGCGGATTTGTTTGAGACGGACTCCGATGATAAAGCGCCTTCCGCGATATGCCGAAACTGAACTTCAGCAGCTTGCTGCGGACGCTGGAGCGCTGTGCCATGCTGTCGATGAGGACGAAAGTGGCTGGGATCGCTTGATTGAATTTCCGACGAAGAAATTCTTTGGGCCCGCCGATCGCAGCCCCCCACACTCTGTCGCCTACGTGCAGGTGAAATCGACGAAGGGCCGTCTTCTTAAGTCTCGCATCAAATTAACTAATGCACTTCGCGCAGCAAAATCGACACAGCCCTGGTTCATTGTGCTATTTGCGCTACCAAACGGTTCACGGCGACCTAGAATTTTTGCAACTCATGTTTGGACGGACTTGATATACCGCACACTTCAGGCTGTCCGCTCCGCCGAAAATGAGGGCCGAGCTCTAAACAGAAGTTTTATTACCATCCAATTTGATCCGGCAGATGAAAAAGGCGATAATCTGATCGAGTGGATGCAGCAATCCATTGATGACGTCGGTCAAAGCTATGAGACGGCTAAGACGAACTTTACAGAGAGTGCCGGCTTCGAGGACGGCTATGGGATTGCTCAAGTTACAATCTCGGCTGCAAGCGAACAAGAAATCATCCGCAACCTTCTCGGTTTAGGCAATGGACTCGCGCTTAATAAGTTTACCTTCACCGAGCACCGCTTCGGAATAGCACTTGCTTCACCCAGCTTCGACTTATCATTTGGCACTTTGCGCGTCACGCCCGAGCCCGCCGCCTCGGTCGAGATAAGACTTCGCAGTTCTCGCGATTCAGAGGTTATTGTTCTAAATGGCCATATCTATAACGACGGATTAACTCACAGGCCTCCAGACGAGCAATATTTTCGCTTTTCCGCAGAGTTTTTGGAGATAATTTGGAAGCCGGGATTACAATTTGATTTTCAGCTAATTGTCGATTTACAGGCTGAGTACGATATAAAGACACTTATTAATTACGCTTCTTTAGTTACCTGGCTTCAGGCTGGCCCTGTTGACTTGCAGGCTTGGGTCGACGGTAAGCGCACACTTTGGGGCACCCTTTCGCGCAAAACCCCCGCGTCCAAATTCGATGTCCGCGAACTTGCCTCTGGACTGAGACTACTTGCTACGTTTCCTGGGCATGAACGGGCGAAAATCACTATACGGCAACTTTGCGAAGCAAGCGGCCTTAAGACATTCTCAGATATATCAAATGCTACACACTTTCGTATCGAGGGCGAGATCATCTCCCCTGCTAGCGATGCTCCATTCGATGTATTAATGTATTTTTATACAATAGATGTTGGAACCTACACCTTCTATCAGATCGCATCGCGTCGCGTGACTCAAGACATTGCCTTGAATACCAACCTCCGATCTTTAACGACCAGCAAGCAGGATACCGTTGAATCGTACGTCCTGGAAAATACAACTGCGTCCGATCGAAAAATGATGTCGAAAGATTACGATCGATATGTCGAACAGTTGAGCTCCGGCACTACGCATTTACTTAATGTCGGAGATTTACGGAGATTGCTGGAGGCGCCCAAGAGGACAAGAGAGTGATCACCGCTTCTGACCATCTTCAATGAATGACTCGTGAGCGGCGCACAGAAACTCATGAGACATGCCGCTCGACGGAGCCGCAATTATGCGAGGTGGCCACTCCTTAACGTAGTGGAAAATGATTAGCCCCCCATAGACTAACCGGCAGCTGGCGGGCTTACTGCACCTACAATGCGCTTTGTACAAGACGGCCCGGATGTACCTGAGGACCTGATCATCGCTCGCGACAAGGGCGACGTGATATTCTTTTGCGGGGCCGGAATCTCACAGCAGAATGCACGCCTACCCAATTTCGAGAGTCTCGCCCGCGAGGCCCTCCGAATCCTTGGGTCTTCTCAGACCAGCGCAGCGCGAAGATTGCTTCAAAAAGCGCTTGAAATGGGGCGAATGGCCGGCGTCGGTGGCCTGCTGGCGACCGACCGCGTATTTAGCCTACTAGAACGCGAGTTTGAAGTGGCGGATGTCCATGCCGCGATAGCGGAGGCGATTCGTCCGCCACATGGCTATGCCCTCGATGCGCACCGGACCCTGCTTGCGTTGGCGACTTCACAGGCCGGAATTACGCGACTCGTAACGACCAATTTCGATCTTCTCTTTGAAGAGTGCGAGCCCGGTCTTCCATCATCCGGTCCACCCCGGTTGCCCGACCCGAGGAGTGACCGTGATTTCCGCGGTATTGTGCACTTGCATGGGCGCGTCGACCCCACGTACTCGCTCCCTCATGATGATGAGTTTGTTGTATCGGGCGCCGATTTTGGCAGGGCCTATCTATCAGACGGTTGGGGCACCCGCTTTATACAAACTCTGATGGCTAGATATCAAATCTGCTTTCTTGGTTATTCCGCGGACGACCCGCCAATGCAATACTTGCTCGAGGCGCTAAATTTGAACCCTGGCAGCAGAAATAGACTGTTTGCCTTTCAGGAGGGCGATACTGGTGAAGCGGCAGCTCTTTGGGAGCACCGCGGGGTCCGTGCAATCGCTTTCGACGGCCGCAACGGATACTTACCACTGTGGAACACCCTCTCCGCTTGGGCTGAGCGTGCGCGCAACATTCGAGCTTGGCATGCGGGGCTCATAGAGCAAGCGCTGCCAGGCCCGGCCGTGCTCGACCCGCATGGCCGAGGCCAGATCGCAAGTGTTCTATCAACCATCGACGGCGCAAGCCGTATCGCATCAGCTCGACCCACAATACCCGCGGAATGGCTGCTCGCGCTCGATCCGAAGGAGCGCTACGCACCGCGCGTCCGAAAGGATCCCTACGATTCAACCACAGAGTTCATCGACCCATTTGACTCACTTGGTCTCGACTTCGACGTCCGACCCGAACCGACGTCCGATGAAAACGCCTTCAGCCCGAGAAAGCCACCCGATGAAGCATGGGATGCGTTCCTCCCTAACGAGATGGATCTCAGCAACAGCAAGGAAGCCGTCATCGGGGTGTTGCGAGGAAGCGGAGCTCACGCCATCGTCGAACTCCCGTCGCGGCTCTCAAGCTTGGCGACGTGGATTGGCGAGATCGCGCACAAGCCATTGGTGCTTTGGTGGGCGGCTGACCAACAGAAGCTACATCCGAGGCTCCAGAAGCAGATTGAAGACGCGCTTCGTTATGACGCCGATCGCTTTTCAGAAGGTGTCCGCCGCGGTTGGAGGCAGCTGTTCTACGCCTTGAATGATCAACGGGAGGAGCCGAACCACGTCCACTACCGTCTCGATGCAAGAATAAGGTTTGAAGGCTGGACCCCGTCGACAGTACGTGAGTACGCTGACATCCATAAGCCGAGACTCCAAGTTCAACGTCCAATAGGTATTCGTCATCCGCTGCTTTGGGATGTTGACGTTCCCGAATCAGTTATATCGGTGAATGTTAACTATCCGCGCGCGCATCGGGGGCTCGATATACCGGATGAACATATTTCCTACGCCGTGTCTCTCTTCCGACAAAACTTAGAGTTGGCGATTTCTCTAGAGAAAGAGATCACTGGAAACGACCGCGTATATCTACAGACTAGCCGCGCTGACGACGGCGCGGCAGATCTCAATGAGGACACGTACGGGATCACGGGGCCCATCATTGCATTCCAGAAACTGATGGCCAGCTGGGCAACATTTGATCCTACAACTGCACGGGCGGAGGTCCGAACTTGGTCGACTACGGATAGATACATATTTGCTCGGCTGCGCATTTGGGCAGCGTCTCGTGAGTTTATTCCCGCAGATGAAGCGGCTCAAATATTCCTAGACCTGCCGGACGACGTGTTCTGGGGCTCCGCGCAGGAGCGAGATCTTCTTTACGCTCTTCGCGATCGCTGGACGGAAATCGCTCTCGATGCACGGATGGCAATTGAGGGCCGTCTGCGAACGGGCTCTTATCCGTGGGGTCCGGATTTCCCCGGCGGGGCTGAGCAGGCCGCTGCCATCGACCGTCTCAACCGACTTTATTGGTTATCCAGAAGTGGCGTTGAATTCAGTTTTGACGTTGGCGCCGAAATGGCGCCACTTCGACTGGCCGTGCCCGGTTGGACTACCGAGGTGGGCGACGCGGCTGCCGAGGCCAATATGGTCGTCGTTCGACAGATTGATGAGGATGCGGATCCAACTGGCCTCGTTGATGTCGCGCTTTCGGAGATCTTGGCCCGGGCCGACGAAATGGCAGGACCTGATTTTCGACGTGCAGTGACACGCGTGCCATTTCGAGGATTGGCATCGCTTCGACCGGCCCGTGCACTCGGCGCGCTGACACTCGCTGGCCGACGAGGTGAGGCTCCCCGGCAGCCGTGGATAGACTTCCTGCATGCTGAGGAGCGCAAGCACGATTCTGAACGAATGATCCGAACCATAGCGCGACGACTTGGGCGGCTACCTACGGATGAACTTGGGAAAGTGGTTTATCCCGTCACGGAATGGATGATTCAGATTAGCGATCGTCTTTATGGAGACGCTTCTGATGTTCTGCCCGAGCTGTGGCCACAAATAGTCCTAGCATCAGTGGCCAACGCTTCCGAGCGGCCGGCAAAGCCAAACCGAAGTTGGGCAGGTGAGGCTCTAAATTCACCGATTGGCCGCCTGGTCGACTTACTGCTGAAGGATCCTGCTAAGGAGGATCTCGGCGTGGGCGCTGGCTTTCCCGTAGATTGGATAGTGCGAGTCGACCAACTGCTAGGAATTCCCGGCGATCTGGGTCGTTATGCCCTTGTGTTGATGAGCCATCAGGTGACATGGCTATTCTGGGTAGATCCCGCTTGGACCTTAAAGGCACTGCTGCCTTTTGCAGATGCACCGGGCAACGATGGAGATGCCTTCTGGAGTGGGGTGCTCTGGGCCGCTCGAATGCCTCGGTACGACCTTTTCCCTCATCTGAAGACAGGACTACTGGCTCGGGCGATACTAAAACGGCAGAGCAGTGACCACGACAATGTTATTGCAGGAATCCTGCTGTCTGCGTGGGGCTCGGAACCTGCCGGCGGACATGTCGAACCCCTGATCACCGACATCGAGTTACGTGAAGTGCTCATCCAGGGTGACGATGATCTCCGCACGCAGACGCTTTGGCACCTTGAACGGTGGTCGACCGAAGGTAACGAGCACTGGCGCGGACGTGTTGTCCCCTTCTTTCACGACGTCTGGCCTCGACAGCGCGCGCTGCGAAGCGCCCGCCTGTCGGAGCGGCTGGCCGAACTCATAATATCTTCCGGCAATTTGATGCCAGATGTCACAAAGATGATCGTACCGCGGCTGGTGCCAATTAGAGGTTCCGGCATGCATTCATTCGCACTGCAAGAAATCGGCGAAGATCACCCCGCCCGTCGTTATCCTGCGGCAATGCTCGACCTTCTTTGGGCAATTTTAGCCGAGGACACCCGGCAATGGCCTTACAAGGTTGGCTCAATTATCGAAATTCTGGCCGAAAACCCTGAGACCGCGGCAGACGCACGACTGTCCGAGCTTCGTAGACGCCAGGAACAATAGGCTCGCCTCGGTCCGAGATGTCGAGGTTCTGACTTCAGCACCGAATTTTGCAGCACCTCCCTACGAAACACTATCCACCCGTCCTTTTGGTCTTCTAATTGCAGATATCAACCTGTTGGCGTCGTCTTGCACTTTTATTCTTTCGCTCCTCGGCAAACATCTTACAAAACTGTGAATATCAAATATATCCGCCATCAAAAACGACGCGATCTCTCGACATAATTTTGCCTCGTGAAGATATTTTCTTGCGCGATCAAACGTCATATCTGATGGACTAGAAATAATATTGAGTTTTTCATCATAGTCGACGTAAATCGATTGCACGCGATCGCGCTCTGTATCAGAGTATTTTTCTTTAAATTCAAGCTCTCGTCCAGCGTCATCCTTGGATTCTAGTACGCTCATTATCGCCGTGGCGGCACTGTTTGGATTATTCCAGCCAACTACTGCGGGAAGGTAGTCAACGAGTGCTCTTATGTCGCCGCGAGCTTCAGTGCCAAACTCGCCAGAGGCCCGGTCTATTGAGTATATGACTGATATACCGCCGAGTATAAACCAGTGCGCGCTGGCAACTTTGTATTTATGTAGATGTTGAAAACGTCTTCTGAAAACCTCAGTTGGAAGATATTCTTCACAGAACGTAATTAGGAACTTTGAACACTCCTCACGACACGTTATCGACAAATGAACCGATAGAGAAAAGTTTCTCCGACATGCGCTTAAATACGATTCGTATAATAATAGATCGATATTCTCGGATAATGCGGAAAGCACCGTGCGTTTGGGAAACGTGGTCAAACTAGTCGACTCCCAAAAATATCCTGGTTTTGTTTTTTGAGTCGTACGCCAGGCCCTTCGCCATTTTCATCGACGAAAATGACTCCTGCCGCCTCGAGCGCACGCCTGACCGCAGCAACATTATTAACCAGACCAGTTGCCAGACCGCTACTCGCTTCCATCCGCCTAAGGGTGGGAACCGAGATTGATGCAGCGGCCGCTAACTCCGATTGTCCAAGTCCCGCGAGCACTCGTCCCGCGGCAATCTGTCGGCCCGTTATATGATCGTTTTCGCTCACTTTAATCGAAACCTATTGACAACAATCGTGACTGAGCGAAAACTATCAGCATTGATGATTTCAATCAACGGAGCACGCGCATGTGCCACCATGTTCGCGAACGGGAGACGTGTATTCCAAACCGGCGCGCGGCGTTGCGCACACTAGCGCTGGGCGTGGCGGGTGTGGCCTTGCCTGCGGCGGCCTTCGCGCTGACACCCGAGCCGCACCCTGACGCCGAGCTGATCCGCCTCGGCGAGGCGTTCGACCGCCAGCACGCAGCCTGGGTGCCGCTCTGGAAGGAAAGCGACCGGCTGGAGAAGGCAACCTTTGCGGCAATCGAGGCGGCCGGCATCAAGTTCGACCTAGCCACCTATGAGTGGCACTGCGCCCGCACCGGCTTCGATGTGGCGGCCGACGCCAATGTTGCGGCGGTGGATGTATTGCGGCGTCTCGCCGAGCAGATCGCCGCTATTCCGGCCCGCTCGTACGCCGGGCTGCACGCCAAGGCGCGGGTCGTGTTCTGGGAATGCATCCGGCCGGCCGACTACATCGACGTGGCCGAGGAAGCGCTAGATGGAGACGTGCTCAGCGTCATCGGCCTGCTGCGGGAGATCGAGAGCTTGGCGGCGGAGGCGCGGACATGAAGCACACCGTACGCGAGTTCGTCATGGTGGAGCGTCAGCGACTCCGCATGCGCGCCGAGGCAGCGATCGAGAGCCTGCTCGCCATCCTCGACGAAATCGATGGCGATCCGGATCTCGAGAACCATGACCCCGAGCTGGACAACGACGGCGATTGGCACGAGCCGGAGTTGGGCTGGACCGGCATCGGCACCGGCTGGCGCGGTAGCGATCTCGACGGTGACTGCTCACGCATCCCGCTAAATCACGACTTCGAGGACGAGCACGACGGCTGCGAGCCGGACGAGGGCGATGACGAGCCGGATGCCGATAGCGAGCCCTCGCTCGGCTGGAGCCCAGGCGAGAGCGAATCAGCGATTTATTCCCTCACCGCCGTCGATTTTGAAGAAGAGCACGACGGCTCTGAGCCGGTTAACTATCTGGGATAGAGCCGCTTTCTCTCTCGGCTCGCGGAAAAGTTTGACGTGGGGCTTCACACGTCGCCTACCGCGTGTCATAAAGGCGTTGTACGTGAGGACTCACACATGACGCCGACCCGCCCCACTCAGATCATCATACACCGCGAGACGTTTGAGGCCCCCGAGGTCGAAGCCATTACCGGCATTGCCCAGGTCGTCATGCGCGACTGGCGGCGTCGCGGTCTACTCAAGACCAAGATGGTGGGCCGCCGCGGCGTCTTCGGTGCGCTCGACATCGGTTATCTCATCACCTTGCGCGATTTGACCGCACAGGGCGTCGCCGTCGGCGACGCCGTCATCGCGGCGGGTGCCGCCGCTCCCCTGGTTGAGACCTTCGCTGAGATTGCTTCGTGCGCCAAGGAGGATGCGCCCTTTGTCGGCCTCCATGGCTCGCGCCTAGCGCGATTCCTGATCGTGGCCCGCGACGGCGACATCGTCCGCGCCGGCCGAGTCGAAGAGTGGATCGCGCAACGCGACAAGGAGGGCAAGACGGCCTCGTGCATTGTCATCGACTGCAAGTCGCTGGGCGAGGAGATCGCCCGCCTCGCACCTCGCCAGGTCGTCATCGTTGAGAGGAGGGCAGCGGAATGAGCGGCTTCCTCTCCACCTTGTTCAACCGCGCCAAGGCTGCCAAGCCCTGGTGGAGTCGTTCCTATGAGGGCGCCTCGTCCGGCCGGCGCGCGTTGGGCTGGAGCGCGATGCGCAACCAGCATTCGGCGGCGCAGGCGGCCCGGGCGCCGCTGAGCTACCGGGCGCGCAGCCTGGTGGCGAACAACGCCTATGCGGCGGCCGCGGTCGAGGCCTGGGCGGCGGCGCTCATCGGCACCGGCATCGTGCCGACGGTGAAGGCGGTGATTGCCGCTCGCTGGCTGGCATGGACCGATGAGGCCGATGCCGACGGTGTGGGTGACTTTTACGCCCTCACGGCGCTGATGGTCCGCGGCATGGTGATCGATGGCGAGAGCTTCGCCCTGCTCATCAACGCGCCCGCCGGCCTGCGCCTCCGCGTGCTGCATCCGGAACAGGTTGACGCCGCGCTGACCCGGCCGCTGCCGAACGGCGGGCGCATAGTCAATGGCATCGAGTTCGACGCCTTCGGCACCCGCGTCGCCTACCACATTTTCAAGGATCGCCCCGAGCTTGGGCTTGGCCTGCCGCTGACCCCCGTGCGGGTGCCGGCCGAGGACGTGGTGCATCTGTTCCGCACGGATTTCCCCGGCCAGGTGCGCGGCGTCTCGTGGTTCGCCCCGGCGCTGGTGCGCCTCGCCGAACTGGACGAATGGCACGGCGCCCAGATCATGCGCCAGAAAGTCGGCGCGCTCGTCACCGGCTTCGTCACCTCGGTCGACGGCGCCGTGCCGTTCGACGGCGAGCAGGACGGCTCGGCTCTGATCGGCAGCCTCGAGCCCGGTGCCATGGTGGTGCTGCCGCCCGGCAAGGATGTGCGCTTCTCCGACCCGCCGGCGATTGCCGAAGAGGCCAACAGCTTCGCCAAGATCACGCTGCACGAGATCGCCGCGGCGCTCGGCCTGCCCTACGAGATTTTGACCGGCGACCTGTCCGCCGTGAACTATTCCTCGATCCGCGCTGGCCTCGTCGAGTGGCGGCGCCGGATCGAGATGGTCCAGCACAATGTCATCGTGTTCCAGGCGCTGCGGCCGATCTGGCGTCGATGGGTGACGCTGGAGCTGCTCGCCAGCCGCATCGAAGGCGAGTTCGCCGCAGTACTTGCGGTGCGCTGGATCTGCCCAAGGCAGCAATGGGTCGACCCCAGCAAGGACGTGAAGGCCGAGATCGACGCCATCGGCGCCGGGCTAATGAGCCGGCGCGAGGCCGTGGCCTCCCGCGGCATGGATATCGAGGCGCTCGACACCGAGATCGCCGCTGACCAGGCCCGGGCAAAGACGCTCGGCCTCGCCTTTACCGCCGGAGGTGCTGCCCCGACCGCGCTGCCGGCGCCGGCCGCTTCTGACGAACTCGAAACGGAAGGAGCCGCAGCGTGAACGCACCCGCCGAGATCATCACCCGCCGCTCATCGCTGCCTGCGACGAGCTGGAATGCGGACACCTGGACCTTCGAAGCGGTGCTCTCCGCCGGCGCCGCCGTCGAGCGCTGGGATGCCCGCGGCGCCTATGACGAGATCCTCTCGCTGTCGCAGCCCGGCTGGCCCGCTCGTGTGCCGCTGCTCGACAGCCATGGAAGGGAGAGCGTGGACCGCCAGCTTGGGAGCGTCGACACCCTTCGTGTGGTCGGCGGGGACCTCCTGGGGCGCGCCACGCTCTCTCGCCACAATCCCCGCTCCCAGCGCATCGCCGCCGAGCTGACCGACGGCGCCACCTTCGGCGTCTCCATCGGCTATGCGGTGCGCACCTGGTCCGAGCGCACCAATCCGAAGACCGGCCGCCGCGAGAAGGTGGCCGAGCGCTTCGACCTGATCGAGGCCAGCCTCGTCGTCGTCCCCGCCGATCCGCATGCAGGCATCAGGAGCCATCACATGACGGTCAGCCCCGAACCGGCGCCCGCGCCGGTTCCCACCCCGGCCGCCGCGCCGCCCCCCAACCAGCCGGCTGCCGCGGAACGGGCAGCCATCCATGCGGAGATCCGCTCCATCGCCACCGTCGCCGGCCTCGACCAGGGCTGGACCGACAGCCAGATCGACGCCGGCGCCACCGCCGACGCCGCCCGTGCCGCCGCCTTCGCGGCGATGCAAAGCCGCTCTGCCCCGCTGCAGACCATCCGCACCGCGGCGCCGGCGATCATCGTCGACCACAATGACCCGGCTTCCATCCGCTCGGCCATGGGCGATGCGCTCGCGCACCGCCTGGCGCCGGGCCGCTGCAAGATCGAGGGCCGTGCCCGCGAGTTCGCCGGGTATCGCGTCCTCGACATGATCGGCGACCTGGCGCACGCCCGCGGCGACCGGGTGAACCTGCGCGACCAGAATGCCCTGATGGAGCGTGCCGTCGGCGCGCACTCCACCTCGGACTTCCCGCTGCTGCTGGCGGACGCCGCCAACAAGAGCCTGCTCGCCAACTACCAGGCGGCGGCGCCGACCTATCGGCAGTGGGCGGCACGGCGTTCCTTCAACGACTTCCGCGACCACAGCTTCCTGCGCATTGGTGACTTCCCCGAATTCAAGGAGACACCGGAGAGCGGCGGGATCAAGTACGGCACCATCTCGGAGAACCGCGAGATGGTCCGCGCCAAAGAGCTGAACACCGGCATCGCCGTCGGCCGGCGCGCGCTCATCAATGACGACCTGTCCGCCCTGGCGGACTTCTCGTCGATGATCGCGATCCGCGCCGCCTCCGATGAGAATGCGCGGGTGTATGGCATCCTCTCGACCAATCCGGCGCTGTCGGACGGAATCACTCTCTTCCACGCCAATCACGGCAACAAGGCCGCGTCCGGCACCTCGATCGACGTGACATCGATCTCGGTGGCGGTGTCGGCGCTGCGCAAGCAAAAGAGTCTCGACGGCCTCGCTCTCAACCTGGTGCCGCGCTTCCTGGTGGTAGGGCCGGACACGGAGCTGCGTGGCCGCCAGGTGCTCGCCGCCATCACCGCCGCGAAGTCTGGCGATGTGAACCCTTGGGCCGGCACCATGGAACTGGTGATCGACGGCAACATCACCGGTACCTACTGGTACATCATGGCGGACCCGGCGACGGCACCCTCCATTGTCTATGGCTACGTCTCCGGCGCTGAGGGGCCGCAGATCCGCACCGAGATCGACTTCGATACCCGGGCGGTGAAAGTCGCCGCCGGCCTCGACTTTGGTTGCGGCGCCATCGACTTCCGCGGCCTCTACCAGAACGCGGGCGGTGTGTGATGGCGGATGCGGCGACCCTGCAGGAACGCCTGGAGAAGCTTCGCGCTGCTCGCGCGTCGGGCATCCGGCGCCTGCGCTACTCGGATGGCCGGGAGCACGAGTTCCGCAGCGATGCCGAACTCGTCGCCGCGATCGCTGACCTCGAGCGCCAGATCGGCGGGGCATCAGCCCCGCCGAAACTCATCTACTTCAACTCCAGCAAGGGGCTTTGAGGATGCCGCGCGTCGGAGCCAAGATCACTCAGGCAGACCTCGCCCGCGCCCTGCGCGCAGTGAAGGCCGCAGGAATGCAGAAGGAAGCGCAGGTCGAGGCTCGCCCCGACGGCACCATCGTTATCGCCCCGCTGGACGGGCAGGGCGCCCGCATCGTCTCCGGCCAGAATACTGAACCGGAACGTGAGATCGTGCTGTGAGGTGAGCCATGCCAAAAACGCGCCCGCCACATTTGCACCGTGAGGAGTCTCGGCATGGCGTAGCCGTCTGGTACGTCAGGCGCGGACACGGGCCGCGCATCCGCTTGCGTGCGATCTATGACACTCCGGAATTCTGGGCTGAATATAATGCCGCGTTGACGGGGACGGCGCCGGCTAAGAAAGGCGGTAAGGTTGGCTCGCTGCGCTGGGGCATCGATCGTTATCGTGCCAGCTCGGCCTGGGCTGCGCTCGCGCCTGCGACGCGGCGGCAACGGGAGAACGTCTTCCATCAGGTAGTGAAGTCCGCCGGCGACGAGTTGGTGTCGAGCATCACACAGAAGACCATTATCGCGGGCCGCGAACGTCGGTCCAGCAAGCCCCATGCGGCGAACAACTTTCTGAAGGCCATGCGCGGCTTCTTCGAGTGGGCATCTGGCGACGGGCAGCTAGTTAAGGTCAATCCCTGCCTCGGCGTGAAGACGCTGAAGGGGGAGAATGACGACATCGGTTTCCATACGTGGACAGAGGAGGAAGTGTCCCGGTTCGAGTCCCATTGGAGGACCGGAACGCGCCAGAGGCTCGCTTTCGATATCCTTCTCTACACTGGGCTACGCCGGGGCGACGCCGTGCGGCTTGGCCGCCAGCACGTCCGTGACGGGCTTCTCACGCTCCGCACCGAGAAGACCGGCGAACAGGTGATCCTACCGGTGCTGCCTGTGCTCGCCGCTTCCATCGCTGCGACGAAGGTCGGTGAACTCACGTTCCTTATTACCGAGCGCGGGCAACCCTTCGTGAAAGAGAGCTTCGGAAACTGGTTTCGGGAAGCCTGCACAGTCGCGGGCTGCCCAGGTTCGGCGCACGGCTTGCGGAAGGCTGGTGCGACTCGGGCGGCAGAGAATGGCGCGTCAGATCGTCAGCTTATGGCGCTGTTCGGATGGTCGACCGGAAAAATGGCAACGCACTACACCCGCGCCGCAGATCGCAAGCGGCTGGCGGAGGAGGCGGCGAAGCTGCTGATGCCGAAACAGTCCAAGAACAAAAACGCCCGCACCATGCGTTCTGGTACGGGCGGCGGGCCTAAAACCTCAAAGAAATCGGGAGGTTGATAAATGAGTGGTGCCCAGGAGAGGACTCGAACCTCCACGGTGTTACCCACTGGTACCTGAAACCAGCGCGTCTACCAATTCCGCCACCTGGGCACGGGCCGCGTTCATAGTCGGCGGGTGGTCGGCTTGTCAACGAGGGTTCGCACAGGAAATGACGGGAATGTCGTCAATCCACCGGAACCGCGTAAAAAGCGTATCATGCGACGCCACCCGGGGAGGGCCGCGAGGCCGCGCCGTTGCGTCCTATCGGCGCTCCCCGAGGGCGGCGCTGGACGCTGCCGCAGCGCCGCGCTAATCGTCGCGGCAGGAGCGCCACCGTCACGACTAGCCGCGCCGGGAGAATGCCATGGTCGATGATTCCATTCCGCCCGAGCCGCCGCTCGCCGACGAGATCACCGAACCGCGCGCCGCGCCGATGAGCCGGCTGGTCACCATCTATGGCGGCTCCGGCTTCATCGGCCGCCATGTGGTGCGCTCGCTGGCCAAGCAAGGCTGGCGCGTGCGTGTCGCGGTGCGCCGGCCGGACCTCGCCGGCCATCTCCAGCCGCTCGGCGCCGTCGGGCAGGTTACCGCGGTGCAGGCCAATCTGCGCTATCCGGCTTCGGTGCTGCGCGCGGCCGAAGGCTCGGAAGTCATCATCAATCTGGTCGGCATCCTCGCGGAAGGCGGCCGCCAGCGCTTCGACGCGGTGCAGGCCTTCGGCGCCAGGCAGGTGGCGCTGGCGGCACGCGAAGTCGGCGCCCGCATGATCCATGGCTCGGCCATCGGCGCCAATGCCAGTTCCGATTCGGTCTATGCGCAGACCAAGGCGCAGGGCGAGGAGGCGGTGCTCGCAGCCGTGCCCGAGGCCGTCATCGTGCGCCCGTCCATCGTGTTCGGGCCGGAAGACGATTTCTTCAACCGCTTCGCCGCCATGTCCCGGCTCTCGCCGATCCTGCCGCTGATCGGCGGCGGCGAGACCCGCTTCCAGCCGGTGTTCGTCGGCGATGTCGCGAGCGCGTTCGTCAAGATGGTGGACGCGCAGGCCAAGCCCGGCACCATCTATGAGCTGGGCGGGCCGGAAGTGCGCAGCTTCAAGGAACTGCTGGAGCTGACGCTGTCCGAGATCGGCCGCCAGCGCGTCCTGCTGCCGCTGCCCTTCGGGATCGCGAAGTTCCAGGCGATGTTCCTGGAGATGCTGCCGAAGCCGATGCTAACCCGCGATCAGGTGAAGCTGCTGGCGCACGACAATGTGGTGTCCGAGGCGGCGAAGGCCGAAGGGCGTACGTTGGAAGGGCTCGGCGTACGGCCGACCGCGCTCGGCGCGATCCTGCCGTCCTATCTCTGGCGCTACCGCAAGGCCGGCCAGTTTTCCAAGCCGGAAGAGGCGTGAGCCCTTAGGGCGTCATCCCGGCATTGGTTCAAGACGTCATCCCGGAACGGCCGTGAGGCCGTATCCGGGATCGCGCAAACGCTCTTCATCTTCCTACGATCCCGGCTCTTCGCTGCGCTGCGGCCGGGATGACGCTTGATGGTTGCGGGTCGGGATGACGCGCAGCTATTGAATCCTCACCCCACCAGCGCCAGGGCCACCAGCCCGATGCCGCCGACCGCGATGCGCCACCAGCCGAACGGGGTGAGGCCGTGGCGGGAGACGAAGGCGAGCAGCCCGCGCACCACCACCACCGCGGCGATGAAGGCGGTGACGAAGCCGACCACGATCAGCAGCCCGTCATCCATGGAGAGGTCGTGGCGGCTCTTGAACAGGTCATAGGCGAAGGCGCCGCCCATGGTCGGCAAGGCGAGGAAGAACGAGAACTCCGCCGCCGCCGGCTTGCTCAGCCCCATCAGCATGCCGCCGACGATGGTCGAGCCCGAGCGCGAGACGCCGGGCACCATGGCGAGGCACTGCGCGAGGCCGATCTTGAAGGCGAGGAAGGGCGGCAGCGCCATGGCGTCGGTATGCCGCGGTTTGAAGGTCAGCGTGTCGACCCACAGCAGTACGATGCCACCGAGGATCAGCATCACGCAGATCAGTGCCGGTGATTCGAACAGCACGGTCTTGATGAAGTCGTGCGCGAGCGCGCCGATCACCGCTGCCGGCAGGAAGGCGATGAGAATGCCGAGCACGAAATTCTGCGAGCGCTTGCTGGAGGGCAGGGTCACCAGCACGTGCCAGAAGCGCTGGAAATAGACGGTGATGATGGCGAGGATGGCGCCGAGCTGGATCAGCACTTCGAAGGTCTTGCCGGTGCTCTCGAAGCCGAGGAAATGCCCGGCAAGCAGGATGTGACCCGTCGAGGAAACTGGCAGGAATTCGGTGACGCCTTCGAGCAGGCCAAGCAGGAAGGCTTCGAGCAGGTTGCCGAACGACATGAATGGGATCCGGGGCGGGAGGAGGGGCGCGCGCATCCTGTCCGGTTCGCCGGGCGCAGGCAACGTGACGCAACGTCGTGATTCCGCGGTTTCGGCGCGGCGGGGACACCACCACGACACGAATCCGCCGCGGAGCCGGACACCAATCAGGTGTCGGCGTGTTATGCGTGCGCATACGGACGCACGGTGTGGAGAATTTCATGAGAAGGCTTCTGGCGGCGGGCTTGGGCGCCTCCCTCGCTCTGATGATGGGAGCCGCCGTGGCGCAGGCGGCGCCGGGCTATGTGACGACCAACGTCAATCTGCGCTCGGGACCGGGCGTGCAATATCCGCCCGTTGTGGTGCTCGGCTCCGGCATGCCGCTGGAGATCTTCGGCTGCCTGTCCGACACCTCCTGGTGCGATGTCGACTGGAACGGCAATCGCGGCTGGGTCGCCGGCGATTTCCTCGAATATTCCTATCAGGGCCGGCGCGTGATGGTGCCGGAATACGCGCCCTATATCGGGCTGCCGATCGTGACCTTCAGCTTCAATGATTATTGGGGCCGCTATTATCGCGGCCGCTCCTGGTATTCCGGCTATGACCGCTGGGGTCCCTCGCGCCCGCCGGGCTGGGGCGGCGGTGGCTGGAACGGCCACGGCAAGCCGCCGCCGCATTGGGGTGGCGGCCCCGGGCCAGGCCGGCCTCCGGGCGGTGGTCCCGGCTGGGGCAATGGCCCGGGTAATGGTCCCGGCTGGGGTGGTCCTGGTCCGGGCCGGCCTCCGGGTGGCGGCAAGCCGCCGCAGTGGGGCGGTGGCGGTCCCGGTAACGGTCCCGGTGGCCCTGGCTGGGGCGGTCCTGGCCCCGGTAAGCCCCCGTCGGGCGGCAAGCCGCCGCAATGGGGCGGTGGCCCAGGCCAGGGTGGTCCGGGTAACGGACGGCCCCCGCAGTGGAATGGCGGCGGTGGCGGCCAGGGCGGCCCCAATGGCGGCAGGCCGCCGCAGTGGAGCGGCGGTGGCGGCGGCCAGGGTGGTTCCGGCGGCGGGCGTCCGCCGCAATGGAACGGCGGCGGCGGTGGCGGGAATGGCGGTGGAGGCGGCGGTGGCCGGCCCCCGCAATACTCCGGCGGCGGCCAGGGTGGCGGTGGTTATGGCGGTGGCGGCCAGGGCGGCGGCGACCGTCGCGGCCAGCAGTGCCAGGTCGGCGCGAACTGCCCGCAGCCGCGCTGAAACGACGTCATGGCCGGGCTTGTCCCGGCCATCCACGGTCGTACACTCGTCAAGGACGTGGATCCCCGGGACAAGCCCGGGGATGACGGCATGATGAACCTTGCACCGTTCCAACCCTTGATATTGCGCGCGCTCTCGTATAGAGGGTGCGCCCTTCCGAACCGCCCGGCGATCAGGGCTGCCGTGGCGGTTCAAATGCTCACACTAGAGAACAGGCCGCACGCCCCTCGCGGGGTCGCTGTCGGCCGCGGAGACGAGCCAAATGCCCAAGATGAAGACCAAGTCCGGAGCGAAGAAGCGCTTCAAGCTCTCCGGAACCGGCAAGGTGATCATGGCCCAGGCCAATAAGCGCCATGGCATGATCAAGCGCACCACCAAGCAGATCCGCAACCAGCGCGGCACCACGACCATGTCGGAACGTGATGCCCCCGTGGTGCGGAAGTATTTCCTGCCCAACGGCTGACGCCCCTTAGCCAGTACCGAGGAGAATTCCAATGGCACGTGTCAAGCGCGGCGTAACTTCCCACGCCAAGCACAAGAAAGTGCTCAAGGCGGCGAAGGGCTATTTTGGCCGCCGCAAGAATACCATCCGCGTCGCGAAGCAGGCGGTGGAGAAGGCGCAGCAGTATGCGTATCGCGACCGCAAGGTGCGCAAGCGCAACTTCCGCGCCCTGTGGATCCAGCGCATCAACGCGGCGACCCGCGAGCTCGGCTTCACCTATGGCCGATTTATCGACGGTCTCGGCAAGGCCGGGATCGAGGTCGACCGCAAGGTGCTCTCGGATATCGCCATCCACGAGCCCGACGCCTTCAAGGCGCTGGTCGACCAGGCCAAGGCTGCGCTGGAGCAGCAGGCGGCCTGATTTCCCGCTAACTGCCGGGACCGAAATTGAGGAGCCCCGCGCGCAAGCGTCGGGGCTTTTCGTTGTGTTGCGGCTCGGCTAAGAGACGCGCGACCCATAGCGCCCTCATCCTGAGGTGCCCGGCATCGCCGGGCCTCGAAGGATGGCCGCCCCAGGTGAGCATCCTTCGAGGCTCACTGCGTTCGCACCTCAGGATGAGGTCGCGAGGTGGCAAGGGGCTTCACGCATATTGTTGGCCCCTTATCGAGGCTTGATCCGATGTCCGTCGCCACGCTGCCCGATCTTGCTTCGCTCGAAGGCGAGCTTCTCGCCGGCATAGGCGCCGCCAATGACGAGGCGGCGCTGGAAGCCGTGCGCGTCGCCGCGCTCGGCAAGAAGGGTTGGGTCTCCGAGCTCCTGAAGAGCCTGGGGGGCATGACCCCGGATGAGCGCAAGACCGCCGGCCCCGCCATCAACGGCCTGCGCGACCGGCTCAACGAGGCTATCGCCAACCGCCGCACTGCGCTCAAGGCCGCGGCGCTGGCGCTGCGCCTCGAGACCGAGCGCGTCGACGTCACGCTCCCGGTGCGCGAGGCGCCGACCGAACTCGGCCGCGTGCATCCGATCAGCCAGGTCATCGACGAACTGACCACGATCTTCGCCGATATGGGCTTCTCGGTCGCCGAGGGCCCGGACATCGAGGACGACTTCCACAATTTCACCGCGCTGAATTTCCCCGAGGGGCATCCGGCGCGCGAGATGCACGACACCTTCTATCTTCCGACCAAGGAAGACGGCTCGCGCCTGGTGCTGCGCACCCACACCTCGCCGGTGCAGGTGCGCACCATGATGAGCAAGGCGCCGCCGATCCGCGTCATCATCCCCGGCCGCACCTATCGCAGCGACAGTGACCAGACCCACACCCCGATGTTCCATCAGGTGGAGGGGCTGGTCATCGACAAGGGCTCGCACCTCGGCCACCTGAAGTGGATCCTGCAAGAATTCTGCAAGGCGTTCTTCGAGGTGGACAATGTGAAGATGCGGTTCCGCCCGTCCTTCTTCCCCTTCACTGAGCCGTCCATGGAGGTCGACATCCAGTGCGACCGCTCCCGCCCCGGCGAGATCCGCTTCGGCGAGGGCAATGACTGGCTGGAGATCCTCGGCTGCGGCATGGTGCATCCGAACGTGCTGCGCAATTGCGGGCTCGACCCGGACGAGTATCAGGGCTTCGCCTGGGGCATGGGCATCGACCGCATCGCCATGCTGAAATACGGCATGCCGGACCTGCGCGCCTTCTTCGAGGCCGACGTCCGCTGGCTCTCCCATTACGGCTTCCGCCCGCTCGACTTCCCGACGCTGGCCGGCGGCCTGTCGAACTGATCGCGGAGAGGACAACACGATGAAATTCACCCTCTCCTGGCTCAAGGAGCACCTCGACGGCGACGACGTCACCCTCGACGCGGTGCTGGCGACGCTGAACCGCATCGGCCTCGAGGTCGAGGGCGTCGAGGACAAGGCGGAGAAGCTGCGCGGCTTCTCCATCGCCTATGTCGTCTCCGCCGAGCAGCACCCCAACGCCGACAAGCTGCGCGTCTGCATGGTGGATACCGGCCAGGGCGAGCCGGTGCAGGTGGTGTGCGGCGCGCCGAACGCGCGCACCGGCATGAAGAGCGTGTTCTCGCCGCCCGGCACCTTCATTCCAGGCAAGAACATCACGCTCGGCATCGGCACCATTCGCGGCGTCGAGAGCCGCGGCATGCTGTGCTCGGCCGCCGAGCTCCAACTCTCCGAGGACCATGACGGCATCCTCGACCTGCCGGCCGATGCGCCGGTGGGCGTGTCTTACGCCGAATGGATCGGCCTCGGCGATCCGGTGGTGGAGATCGCGGTGACGCCGAACCGCGCCGATGCCCTCGGCATCTCCGGCATCGCCCGCGACCTCGCCGCCGCCGGCCTCGGCACGCTGAAGACGCCGGAGATCGAACCCATCGCGGGCACTTATCCCTGCCCGGTGAAGGTGACGATCGAGCCCGGCGCGCCGTGCCCGGCCTTCGCGCTGCGGCTGATCCGCGGCGTGAAGAACGGCCCGTCGCCGGACTGGCTGCAGGCCAAGCTGCGCGCCATCGGCCTCAGGCCCATCAACAGGCTGGTCGACGTCACCAATCTGCTGACCTTCGACCGCTCGCGCCCGCTGCACGTGTTCGACGCCGCCAAGGTGGCGGGTGATCTCATCGTGCGCCGCGCCCGTGCCGGCGAGAGCCTGCTGGCGCTGGACGGAAAGACCTATGCGCTCGATGAGGCCATGTGCGTGATCTCGGATGACCGCGCGGTGGAATCGCTCGCCGGCATCATGGGCGGCGAGGAATCCGGCTGCGACGAGGGCACCACCGACGTGCTGGTCGAGTCGGCGCTGTGGGAGCCGATCAATATCGCCCAGACCGGCCGCAAGCTCGGCATCAATTCCGATGCCCGCTTCCGCTTCGAGCGCGGCGTCGATCCCGCCTTCACCGTGCCCGGCCTCGATCTCGCCACCAGCCTGATCCTCGATCTCTGCGGCGGCGAAGCGTCCACGGTCGAGCTGGCCGGCGCCATTCCGGATACCTCGCGCATCATCGAGTTCCCGCTGGCGCTCACCGCCAAATTGACCGGGCTGGAGGCGACCGACCGCGAGCAGATCGACACGCTCGCGGCGCTCGGTTTTGCGGTTTCCGGTGTCGCGGGCACGCTTGACGTGTCGCCGCCGTCCTGGCGCGCCGATATCGAGGGCAAGGCCGATCTCGTCGAGGAGGTGGTGCGCATCATCGGTCTCGACCGTGTGCCGGCGACGCCGTTCCCGCGCCCGGACGATGCTCGCAAGCCCGTCCTGACCACGCTGCAATTGCGCACCCGCAAGGCCAAGCGCGCTCTGGCGGCCCGCGGGCTGGTGGAGGCCGTCACCTGGTCCTTCGTGGCGAAGGCGCAGGCCGAGCTGTTCGGCGGCGGCGCGCCGGAGCTGGCGCTCGCCAACCCGATCGCGGCCGACCTGTCCGACATGCGCCCGAGCCTGCTGCCGGGCCTCGCCCGTGCCGCGCAGGCCAATGCCGATCGCGGCTATGACGACACCGCGCTGTTCGAGGTCGGGCAGATCTTCAAGGGTGACCGCCCGCAGGATCAGTTCATCGTCGCTACCGGCCTGCGCCGCGCCACGGCGAAGCCGAGCGGGGCCGGGCGCCATTGGTCGGGCAAGGCCGGGCCGGTCGATGCGTTCGACGCCAAGGCGGACGCGACCGCCGTGCTCGCCGCCTGCGGCGCCCCGGTGGCCAACCTCCAGATCTCGACCGACGCGCCGGCCTGGTTTCATCCCGGCCGCTCCGGCACCTTCCGGCTTGGCGCGAACGTCATCGGCCATTTCGGCGAGCTGCACCCGGCGGTGCTGGAAGCGCTCGATGTCGAGGGCCCGCTGGTCGGCTTCGAGATCGTGCTCGACCGCATCCCCGAGCCGAAGGCCAAGGCGACAAAGGTGAAGCCGCTGCTGGAGCTCTCCGCCTTCCAGCCGGTGGAGCGCGATTTCGCCTTCGTGGTGCCGCGTAGGGTCGCCGCCGCCGACATGGTGAAGGCCGCCGCCGGTGTCGACCGCAAGCTGATCGCCGCGGTGAACGTGTTCGACGTCTATGAGGGCGTCGGCATCGACGACGACAAGAAGTCGGTGGCGCTCACTGTTACCCTGCAGCCGCGCGAGAAGACGCTGACCGACGTCGAGATCGAGGCGGTGGCCGGCAAGATCGTCGCCGAGGTGGTGAAGAAGACCGGGGCGACGCTGCGGGGGTGAACCATCCGCGCGCTCTGCTTCAGCATCCTTCGAGGCCCGGCCTTGCCGGGCACCTCAGGATGAGGTGGTTCTTATAGATGCGACCTCATCCTGAGGTGCTCGCACAGCGAGCCTCGAAGGATGCTGAAACAGGACGCCCTAAACCGGCCCACCCACCATCGTGATCGCCTTTTCGGCGGCGACTTCGCCGGTGGCCCAGGCGCCGGCCAGCGTCCCCCATTTGTCCGGGCTGACATACTCGCCGGCGAGGATCATCCGTCCCACCGGATCGGCGAATTGCCGGCGTAGCGCGCCCTCTCCGGGCACGCCCACCGCCATGGCGCCGCGGATCAGCGGATCGGTCGACCAGCGCGAGGCGACGAACTTCGTCACATTGGCGCCGATGGTCGCGCCGAACGCCTCGCGCAGGAAGCCGCTGGTGAGCGCGGCGGCGGCCGCCTCGCCTTTGCCGGCGATCTCGCTCGCCTGCGCCCCGCCGAACACCGCGACATGCAGGTCGGTGTCGTTCACCCGCCCATAGAGCGCCGCGGGCGGGTAGGAGCCGGCTTTCACATGCACCAGCTCATCCGACGACAGGCCGAGCGGATTGTTCGGCAGCAGGAAGCCGACATGCTCCATCTGCCCGGCGGGATAGGCCAGCAGCGCATTGGTAAAGCGCCCCGGCAGCGCCGGGTTGAACCGGATGGCGCCGGCCGCGATCACTGCCGCCGGCACGGCAAGGATCACCGAGCGCGCCCGCACCACGGCGCCGCCATCCAGCGTGATGGTGGAGAAGCGCCCGGCATTGTCGACGCGCGCCACCCGGGCCTTGGTGCGCAGATTGAGCAGCGAGGCCACGCGCTCCAGCAGCGAACCGACGCCGAGCGCCGTCGAGAGGTCATCCGGCGGCACGTCGCGCCGGGCGAGATCGACCGTGGAGACATTGGCGAGGTCGCGCCCGCAGCCGAGCGGGCCGAGCACGGCGGCGACGGTGGCGCCCCATTCGCCGGATTCCGGCAGCGCCGCGCGGGCGGCGATGTCGCGGCCGGCATCCGCGGTGGCGGCGATGGCGCGCTCGGTGCGGCCGATGGCGGCGGCGAAGGCCTCGTACTGGCTCTCCTTCGCCTCGCGGTCGCCAATATAGAGCCGTCGCGAGGAGGGCACGTCCGTGGTCTCGACGCCGGTATCGGTGACCGCCGCCAATAGCCCCTCGGAAGAGGAGAAGCGGTTGGCGCCGAGATCGAACGGCATGCCGAACACTTCGTCGGTGCGCGCCCGCCCGCCGGCGCGCGGCGCGGCCTCCAGCAGCACGTGGCTGCGCCCGGCCGCCGCCACGCGCCGCGCCGCGGCAATGCCGGCCGCCCCGGCACCGATGATGGCGACGTCGGTATCCGCGGCGATCTGCGCGAAGGCGGGGGAGATGATGGCCGGTGCGGCGAGTGCTGACGCAGTCGCGAGGAAGGCGCGGCGGGAGAGGCGGGTCGGTGATGTCATGCGCAGCCGGTAACCGTGATCGGCGCGCACGCTATCACGGCCTGCGGCGCGGGCGAAGGCGGCACGCACCTTGCCCGCCCGTCATCCGGCGCTATGTTCGTCGCCGGCGAAAAAGGCGGCACCGGTGTGGTTAGCCCGGTCGCATCGTGATCGATGTTCTGTCTGGTGCATCTCGCACCAAGTCCCCCGCCCTTGGTGCCGGCGCATGGTGCGTCGGCAAGCGAAGGGATGTGTCATATGCAACAGCAGATTTCCGTCATCACCCTCGGCATCGCCGATCTCGCCCGCTCGCGCCGCTTCTATGTCGAGGGCTTCGAATGGGCGCCGGTGTTCCAGAATGAGGAGATCATCTTCTATCAGATGAACGGCCTCGTGCTGGGCACTTTCCAGCGGACTGCGCTGGAAGCGGACATGAACCGGCCGGGCCTCATGACCCCCGGCGCCTTTGCGCTGGCGCACAATGTGGCCAGCGAGGTCGAGGTCGACCCGCTGATGCGGCGCCTGGCCGCGGCCGGCGGGCGCATATTGCGGCCTGCCGACGCCCCGTCGCATGGCGGTTTCCGCGGCTATGTCGCCGATCCCGACGACCATGCCTGGGAGATCGCCTGGAACCCCGGCTTTGCTATCGATGCCGAGGGTCGGGTGACATTCGGGCCGTGACAGCCTGAAAAAGCCGGTCTGTCACAAATCCTCCACAACGACTCAAGTCGATGTTTTGATTCATGATTCGTTCTTTAGGAACGAATCATGATTCATTTCAGCGGCTTAGATGGTCGAACCGTGGCAAGGGGAGGGCGTGGCGTGGCAACATTATGGTTAACAAATCGTTAACGCTTGTTTTTGCTGCTGTTTGGGGGCGGAGAAGTCGCTCGGTGTCAGCATCCTTCGAGGATCGCTACGCTCGCACCTCAGGATGAGGTTGATCTGAAAGTGCGACCTCATCCTGAGGTGCCGCCGCAGGCGGCCTCGAAGGATGCTCGCCTCTGAACACCCCTCCCGCTTGAGCCGCGCCCCACTCCCGCTTACCTAGGAGCGACCTCGCGCCGGGAAACCGACATGCTCCATGCTGCCGTCACCGCCTTCACCCAGACCTTCACGCCGGAATATCGCCGCGTGCTGCTGCGCTCGGTCGGGCTCGCCATCGGGCTGGTCATCGTGCTCGGCATCATAGCGCAGACTGCGCTGGCACATTTCGTCAATCTCAGCTGGGGCTGGGCGGAGACGCTGATCGACATCGTCGCCGCGCTCGGCCTCATCGTCGGCGGCGTGTTCCTGGTGCCGCCGGTCACCTCGCTGATCGCCGGCCTGTTCCTCGACGATGTCGCCGCGCAGGTGGAGCGCACCGATTTCCCGCACGAGCCGGAAGGCAAGCCGCTGCCCGTCGCGCGCTCCATCTGGCTCAGCATCCGCTTCTTCGGCGTCACGCTGCTGGTGAACATCGTCGCGCTGCTGTTGCTGCTGGTGCCGGGCGTGAACCTCATCGTGTTCTATGTGGCCAACGGCTATCTGCTCGGCCGCGAATATTTCCAGCTCGCGGCGATGCGCTACCGCAGCGAGGAAGAAGCCGCGGCGCTGCGCCGGCGCCATTCGGTGACGATCTTCCTCGCCGGACTGATCATCGCGCTGGTGGTGTCGGTGCCGATCCTGAACCTCGTCACCCCGGTGTTCGCCACCATCTTCATGGTGCGGCTGCACAAGCGGCTGGCGCCGCTCGGTGCCCGCGCGGTCCCTAGCGCGGCACGGTCTTCTCCGGCCATCGGCACAGATCGTTGATCAGGCAACCCGGGCAGTCCGGACGGAGCGCCTTGCAGACATAGCGCCCGTGCAGGATCAGCCAGTGATGGGCGTGCAGCTTGAAGCGAGGGGGAATCGTCTTCAGCAGCCCCAGTTCGACCTCGAGTGGGTTCTTGCCCGGCGCCAGCCCGGTGCGATTGGCCACCCGGAACAGATGGGTGTCGACCGCGATGGTCGGCTCGCCGAAGGCGATGTTGAGCACGACGTTCGCCGTCTTGCGCCCGACCCCGGGCAACGCTTCCAGCGCCTCGCGGTCCCTGGGCACTTGCCCGCCATGCTTCGCGATGAGCAGACGCGACAGCTCGACCACATTCTTCGCCTTGCCGCGAAAGAGGCCGAGGGTGCGAATATGTTTCGAGACGCCTTCTTCGCCGAGCGCGACCATCGCCCCGGGCGTCGGCGCCGCGGCAAACAGGCCGCGCGTTGCCTTGTTGACGCCGGCATCCGTCGCCTGCGCCGAGAGCACCACTGCGACCAGCAAGGTGAACGGGTCGGCGTGCTCCAGTTCGCCCTTGGGTTCGGGATTGGCCGCCTCGAAGCGGGTGAAGGCCTCGACCACTTCCTTTCTCGACCAGCGCTTGATGGTGCGCCCACGCTCGGCGGCCGCCGCATTGGCCACGGCGCGCCGGCGCGCGCGCATCACCACCTCCGCGCTCGCGGGCACCGCGGCGGTCGAATCCTTCGCGCGTCTGGCCATGTTTGACGTATAATGACGGGCGATGACCATCGCCAGAGGCCCGCGCTCGCATCTGCCGACCTTGCCGCCCCGTCCGGCGGCAAGCCTAGAGCCGGCGACTGCCGAGCCGATGCTCTATGCGGCGACGTTGACGCCCTACCGCTCGCTGAATCGCAAGGGCTTCACCATCGTGATGCTGCTGGTCAGCGGCGTCAGCTTCATCTGCGGCATGGCCTTCCTGATGATGGGAGCCTGGCCGGTGTTCGGCATGTTCGGGATCGACGTGCTGCTGATCTATCTCGCCTTCCGGGTGAATTTCCGCGACGCCAAGGCGCGGGAGGAGATCACCGTGACGCCGAGCCTGCTCACCGTGCGCAAGGTGGCGGCCAATGGCGATGAGGACGAGACCGCGATGAACCCGCTCTGGACCCGGCTGGAGGCCCAGCGCCATGAGGAGTTCGGCATAGAGCGGCTGACGCTGCGCTCGCGCGGCATCGGCACCGAAGTCGGCTCCTTCCTGCACCAGCAGCAGCGCGAGGAACTGGCGAGCGGCCTCACCGGCGCGCTCGCCGAGGCGAAGCGCGGCGTGCCGCGCAGTACTATTTGAAGGGCGCGCGGCGTGCCGCGCAGCACCATATGAGGGGCGCGCCATGACCGGGTTCGGCACTCGGGCGGAATCGGGTGGCCCCCATCGTCGCCAGATGGTCACATGGGGCAAGCAGCAGGAGGATCATGCCGTGCTCGCCCCGAATTTCGATCAAGCCTACCCGCTCCACATCGCATCTGCCGACTATGAGGTGGTGCGCCGGGCCGTGGAATTCGTGAACCGCAATTTCCGCGACCAGCCGGAGGTGGAGCTCATTGCCCGCGCCGCCGGCGTGACGCCGCGCACCCTTACCGACCTGTTCCGCCGCTGGTGCGGGCTCACCCCGAAGGATTTCCTTCAGGCGGTGACGCTCGATGCCGCGCGACGCGTGCTCTCGGAAAGCGACAATGTGCTCGATGCCGCCTATGAGCTGGGCCTGTCCGGCCCGGGGCGGCTGCACGATCTGTTCGTGGTGCACGAGTCGCTCTCGCCCGGCGAATGGAAGACCGGCGCCGCCGGCCTCGTCATCCGCTGGGGCTTCCATCCCTCGCCGTTCGGCACCGCGCTCGCCATGGTCTCGCCGCGCGGCCTCTGCGGCCTCGCCTTCGCCGACGAGGGCGAGGAGGATGCCGCGCTTGCCGACATGCGCAAACGCTGGCCAAACGCGCTCTATGTCGAGGACCCGATCGCCACCGGCCCCTATGCGGCGCGCATCTTCGACACCACCACCTGGCGCCCGGACGATCCGCTACGGATCGTCTTCATCGGCACCGATTTCGAGGTGCGGGTATGGGAGACGCTGATGCGCATCCCGATGGGCAAGGCCACCACCTATTCCGACATTGCCGGCCATGTGTGCTCGCCCAAGGCGGCGCGCGCGGTCGGCGCCGCGGTGGGCAAGAACCCGATGAGCTTCGTGGTGCCGTGCCATCGCGTGCTCGGCAAGAACGGCGATCTCACCGGCTATCATTGGGGCCTCACCCGCAAGCGGGCGATACTCGGCTGGGAAGCGGGCTGCGTCGGGGGGATCTGAGCGCGCTCTGCGTGAACATCCTTCGAGGCTCGCTGCGCGAGCACCTCAGGATGAGGTTGTTCTTTATTGATGAACCTCATCCTGAGGCGCCCGGCAAAGCCGGGCCTCGAAGGATGCTCACGAGTGCGTGCTACAGCGCTTTGTAGAAGAACGTCGTGTCCGAGGACGCCCCGTCCGGCATCAGCGCGTGGCCGGGCACTTCGCCGAACGGCACCCAGCCGAGCCGGCGATAGAGCCGGTCGGCGGCAAGTCCCGACGTGGTATCGAGGATCAAGAGCGTCAGGCCGGCCTCGCGTGCCGCCCGCTCGGCGGCGTCCATCAGCGCCGCGCCGAGGCCCGTGCGCCTTGCCGTGCGCTTCACCAGCATCTTGGCGATATCGCCGCGATGCGGCTGGTTCTCCGGCCCGGCAAAAACCATCTGCACCGTGCCGACGATCTCGCCATCCGCGCGCGCCACCAGCAGCACCCGGTCGCCGCGGGCGACGCCATCGGCGACGCCGTGCCAGAAGGCCTCGGCCTTCTCGCGCGCCAGCGGCCACATGAAGCTGACCGAGGCACCGCCCTCGACGCAATCGATCAGCACGTCGGTGAGCGCGGGAACGGCGTCCCGCGCCGCCGGGCCGTCGAGGCGGATGATGTCCACCATGGAGAAAGCCTCAGGCCGCGAGGTCGAGCTTCTCGGCCACGGTGGAATCCGGGTTGAGGTGATAGATCACCGGCACGCCGGTCGCGAGCTCGCGCTTCATGATGCCCTGCGGGGACAGCTTCTCCAGCACCATGATGAGGGCGCGCAGCGAGTTGCCGTGGGCTGCCACCAGCACCCGCTCGCCATTCAGCACGCGGGGCAGGATCTCCTTGACGTAATAGGGCAGGGTGCGCGCCACCGTATCGCGCAGGCTTTCGCCGCCGGGCGGCGGCACGTCATAGGACCGGCGCCAGAGATGCACCTGCTCCTCGCCCCATTTGACGCGGGCCTCGTCCTTGTTGAGGCCGGAGAGGTCGCCATAGTCGCGCTCGTTCAGCGCTTCGTCGCAGATGATCGGGATGTTGGTCTCGCCCATCTGCTCGAGCATGAGGTCGAGCGTCTTCTGGGCGCGCGACAGGTTCGAGGTGAAGGCGACATTGAAGCTATAGCCCTCGGCGCGCAGCCGCTTGCCGGCGGCGATCGCCTCGTCGATGCCGACCGGCGTCAGATCGGGGTCGCGCCAGCCGGTGAACAGGTTCTTGAGGTTCCACTCACTCTGGCCGTGGCGGACGAGCACGAGAAGGCGGTCTGGCATCGGGCATTCTCCGGTCGGGGCTGCATCATCGGACAAGTCGGCGGATAGGTCTCTCAAATGTCGTGAAGACCGAGCACGTCGGCCATGGAATACAGCCCGGGCTTGCGTCCGCGGGCCCAGCGGGCCGCGGCGAGCGCGCCGCGGGCGAAGATCATGCGGTCCTCGGCCTTGTGCGCCAGCTCGATGCGCTCGGCCGGGCCGGCAAAGATCACATTGTGCTCGCCGACCACGGTGCCGCCCCGCAGCGCGGCAAAGCCGATATCGCCGGCCTTGCGCGCGCCGGTGACGCCGTGCCGGGCGAACACGCCCTGCGTGCCGATCTCGACGCCACGCCCGCGCGCCGCCGCCTCGCCGAGCAGCAGCGCGGTGCCGGAAGGAGCGTCGATCTTGCGGTTGTGGTGCATCTCGACAATCTCGATGTCGAAGCTGTCGTCGAGCGTCGCCGCCACCCGCTTGACCAGCGCGGCTAGCAGATTGACGCCGAGGCTCATATTGCCGGATTTGACGATGGTGGCGTGACGGGCCGCCGCCTCCACCTTGGCCTCGTCCTCCGGCGTGAAGCCGGTGGTGCCGATGACATGGGCGATGCGGGCCTGCGCGGCGAGCGCGGCGAAGCCGAGCGAGGCTGCCGGCACGGTAAAGTCGATCACGCCTTCGGCCGCGGCGAACAACGGCAGCGCGTCGTCGGTGACGGTGACGCCGAGCGGCGGCAGGCCGGCCAGGGCACCGGCATCCTGGCCGAGGAGCGCGCTGCCCTGCGGCTCGATCGCCCCGGCCAGTGCGAGATCGGGCGCCTCGGCGACGGCGCGGATCAGGGTGCGCCCCATGCGCCCGCCCGCGCCGACGATCACCAGCCGCATTTGCGACATGCTTGCGCTCCCTACGACCAGGATGAATTCGGGTGGTCCGAACTCATGAAAAATGGTCGATTACCAACAGGCCGGAACATGATGGCGGCCGAAAACCACTTCGCACTTTTCGGCATCATGATCCAATGTGCAATGCGGTATAGCGGGGGCGGGACGCCACGAAAAGTGCTTGATTGTTCGACACTCTGCCCAATCTCAGGCACATAGCTTGACGCGCGCCCGCTACGCCTGTAGAGGTCGCGCAACTTTACGAAGGAGCGGCGCGGCAATGCGCAAGATTATTTCGCTTATTCTCGTAGGACGGCGCGTCGCCGCGGAACTCGCCTGAGGGGCGGTTCCGTAAACGAGGTGACGCGCGAAAGAGGGCCCCTGACGGGGCCTTTTGATTTTCCGGACCAGAGAAAACCTGAAGGCGTAACGAGGAAAAAGGCCATGATGCGCGAAATGACCGGCGCCGAAATGGTGATGCAGGCCCTGATCGATCAGGGCGTCGAACACATGTTCGGCTATCCCGGCGGCGCGGTGCTGCCGATCTATGACGCGATGTTCCACCAGAACCAGGTGCGCCACGTATTGGTGCGCCACGAGCAGGGCGCGGTGCACATGGCGGAAGGCTATGCGCGCTCCTCCGGCAAGGTCGGCGTCGTGCTCGTGACCTCCGGCCCCGGCGCCACCAATGCGGTGACCGGCCTCACCGACGCGCTGCTGGACTCGATCCCGCTGGTCTGCATCACCGGCCAGGTGCCGACGCACCTGATCGGCTCGGATGCCTTCCAGGAGTGCGACACGGTCGGCATCACCCGGCCCTGCACCAAGCACAATTACCTGGTCCGCGACATCAACGACCTGGCGCGGGTGCTCCACGAGGCCTTCTATGTCGCGCAGAACGGGCGTCCCGGCCCGGTCGTCGTCGACATTCCGAAGGATGTGCAGTTCGCCAAGGGCATCTATGTCGGCCCCGAGAACATCCAGCACAAAACCTACCAGCCGCGCCTCAACGGCGATCCGGAGAAGGTGCGCGCCGCGGTCGAATTGCTGGCCAAAGCCAAGCGCCCGATCCTCTATACCGGCGGCGGCGTCATCAATTCCGGCCCGCGCGCCAGCCAGCTGCTGCGCGAGTTCGCGCGCCTCGCCGGCTATCCGGTGACCTCGACGCTGATGGGCCTCGGCGCCTATCCGGCCTCCGACAAGCAGTGGCTCGGTATGCTCGGCATGCATGGCACCTATGAGGCCAACATGGCGATGCACGACTGCGACGTCATGCTGTGCGTCGGCGCGCGCTTCGATGATCGCATCACCGGCCGCCTCGATGCGTTCTCGCCGGGCTCGAAGAAGATCCACATCGATATCGATCCGTCCTCGATCAACAAGAACGTCAAGATCGACGTGCCGATCATCGGCGATGTCGCCCATGTGCTGGAGGACATCCTCACGCTCTGGCGCGCCACCAAGGCCGAGCCGGATCGCCGCGCCATCGCCTCCTGGTGGGGCCAGATCGACCGCTGGCGCGCCCGCAAGTCGCTGTCGTTCCAGAATTCGCAGGACATCATCAAGCCGCAATTCGCGGTCCAGCGGCTTTATGAGGCGGTGAAGGACAAGGACGTCTACATCACCACCGAAGTCGGCCAGCACCAGATGTGGGCGGCGCAGCACTTCCACTTCGAGGAGCCGAACCGCTGGATGACCTCCGGCGGGCTCGGGACCATGGGCTATGGCCTGCCGGCGGCGATCGGTGTGCAGGTGGCGCATCCGGAAAGCCTTGTCATCGACATTGCCGGCGAGGCCTCGATCCAGATGTGCCTTCAGGAGCTCTCGACCGCGCTGCAGTTCAATTTGCCGGTCAAGATCTTCATCCTGAACAACGAATATATGGGCATGGTCCGGCAGTGGCAGGACCTGTTGCATGGCGGGCGCTACTCGCATTCCTATTCGGAATCGCTGCCCGATTTCGTGAAGCTGGCGGAAGCCTATGGCGGCGTCGGCCTGCGCTGCCACCGCCCCGGCGACCTCGACGGGGCGATCCAGGAAATGCTGAACGTCAACCGGCCGGTGCTGTTCGACTGCCTGGTCGACAAGACCGAGAATTGCCTGCCGATGATCCCCTCGGGCAAGCCGCACAACGAGATGATCCTGCCGGACAATGCCGAGGCGCTGGACGAGGCCATCAGCGAGGAAGGCAAGATGCTGGTGTGAGCCGCATCCACGACGTCATGGCCGGGCTTGTCCCGGCCATCTCGGCCTCTGATGCGCTGTCAGCAATCGAGATCCTCGGCACAAGGCCGAGGATGACGGAGCAGAAGAACCGATCCTTCGGCCAGTATTTTCCGCCTCATCGAGTTTCCCATGCCCCCGAATAACGAACCCGCCGAACGGCACACCCTTTCAATGCTCGTCGACAACGAGCCGGGCGTTCTCGCCCGCATCGTCGGCCTGTTTTCCGGCCGCGGCTACAACATCGACAGCCTCACGGTTTCCGAGGTCAGCCACGAGTCGCATCGCTCGCGCATCACCATCGTCACCACCGGTGCGCCGATGATCATCGAGCAGATCAAGAGCCAGCTCGACCGCCTGGTGCCGGTGCATCGCGTCATCGACCTCACCGTCTCCGGCAAGGCGCTGGAGCGCGAGCTGGCGCTGATCAAGGTGCGCGGCTCCGGCGAGAGCCGGCGCGAGGCGCTGCTGATCGCCGACAGTTTCCGTGCCCGCACGGTGGACACCACGCTAGAGAGCTTCGTGTTCGAGATCACCGGCAAGCCGGACAAGATCGACCAGTTCGTCTCGCTGCTTGCCCCGCTCGGCCTCGTCGAGGTCTCGCGCACCGGCGTCGCCGCCATCGGCCGCGGCCCCGAGGGCATGTGAACGAAGGGATGTAAGCCGGCTGCGTCCGGTCTTGTGCCGTGGCGCGGACAAACCTAGAAGCTTCGCGACGCCAACCGCACGCGGGACGTGGCGCGGGAACCCAACCGGAATAAGGCTGCCTCGAAGGTCGCCGCCAAGGTCAAAAGGGACAAGTACATGCGCGTTTATTACGATCGCGACGCCGACCTCAACCTGATCAAGGGTAAGAAGGTTGCCGTTATCGGCTATGGCAGCCAGGGTCACGCCCATGCGCTCAACATGCGCGACAGTGGCGTTAAGGACGTCGCGATCGGGCTGCGTCCCGGTTCCGCGTCGGCCAAGAAGGCCGAGGCCGAGGGCTTCAAGGTGATGCCGCCGGCGGAAGCCGCCAAATGGGCCGACGTGGTGATGATGCTCACCCCGGACGAGCTCCAGGCCGACATCTATCGCGAGAGCCTCGCCGACAACATGAAGGAAGGCGCTGCGCTGCTGTTCGCGCACGGCCTGAACGTTCACTTCAACCTGATCGAGCCGCGCAAAGACCTCGACGTGCTGATGGTCGCCCCCAAGGGCCCCGGCCACACCGTACGCGGCGAGTACCTGAAGGGCGGCGGCGTGCCGAGCCTGATCGCCATCCACCAGGACGCCTCGGGCAACGCCCATGATCTCGGCCTCTCCTACGCCTCCGCGATCGGCGGCGGCCGCGCCGGCATCATCGAGACCAGCTTCAAGGAAGAGTGCGAGACCGACCTGTTCGGCGAGCAGGTCGTGCTCTGCGGCGGCCTTGTCGAGCTGATCCGCGCCGGCTTCGAGACGCTGGTGGAAGCCGGCTACGCCCCGGAGATGGCCTATTTCGAGTGCCTGCACGAAGTGAAGCTGATCGTCGACCTCTTCTATGAGGGCGGCATCGCCAACATGAACTACTCGATCTCCAACACCGCGGAATATGGCGAGTACGTCACCGGCCCGCGCATCATCACCGCCGAGACCAAGGCCGAGATGAAGCGCGTCCTCGCCGACATCCAGGGCGGCAAGTTCACCCGCGACTGGATGCTGGAGAACAAGGTCAACCAGGCCTCGTTCAAGGCGACCCGCGCCAAGGCCAATGCCCACCCGATCGAGGAAGTCGGCGCCAAGCTGCGCGCCATGATGCCCTGGATCGGCGCCAAGGCGCTGGTCGACAAGGCCCGGAACTGATCTGCCAAGGAGGCGTCATCCCGGCCAAGCGAAGCGTAGAGCCGGGATCGCTCTCCATATCGTCACGCGATCCCGGATACGGCCTTGCGGCCGTTCCGGGATGACTCCTAGCCCCGCGCCGGGAAATCCAGCGTCACGTCCAGCACCGGCTCATCCGCCCCGACCTGGATGCGGCGGCGGATCACCTTGAAATCGTGTTCCGGCTCGTCCGTCAGCGCCAGCCGGTCGCCGAGCTGCACCAGGCCGCCGAGCTGCAACGCCTCCAGATAATCGACCCAGCCGTTTTCCTCGGCGAAGGCGCGGGCGCTGGAGGTTAACAGGATTCGCATCTTCACGTGGTACTCCTCTGCCTCGGATCGTTCGATCGGGGGAGTTGATGATCATCGTCCGACTGACCAAGACTTTCATGACGGCGGCGCTTGCCGTCTTCGTCGGCATCGTCGCCTACGACAATATCGTCGATTACGGATCGAACTACGCCTTCGTCCAGCATGTGCTGAGCATGGACACCGTCTTCCCCGGCAATGCGCTGGTGGGCCGGGCGATCACCGATCCCGAAATGTGGAAGCTCGGCTATGCCGCCATCATCGCCGGCGAGGCGCTGACCGCCGTGCTGCTGGCGCTGGCCGCCCTCGATATGCTGTTTTCGCTGCGCAATGGCGCTCGCTTTGCCAAGGCCAAGGGACTGGTGGCTGCCGGTGTCGGTCTCGGCTTCGCGATCTTCTTCCTCGGCTTCACCGTGGTCGGGGGCGAGTATTTCGACATGTGGCAGTCGAAGGACTGGAACGGCCAGCAATCCGCGTTCCGCATCTACATGACGATGCTGGCGGTGCTGATCTATGTCAGCCTGCCCGAGCCGGAGCCGGGCTCGAGCACGAGCTGAGCATGGCTCCGGCAATGCCGGAGCAATGCCACGGCATTGCCCTAGCCGCCCAAGCCCAAAGCCTTGATCGCGGCGGCGCCCGGCGCCAGCAGCACGAATGCCCATATCAGGGCGGACGCGACATTGGCGAGCTGGAACAACCAGTTCGGCATGCCGAATATGCCGGCGATCAAGGGCACGATGGCGCGCAAGGGCCCGAAGAAGCGGCCGATGAAGACGCTCCACGCTCCCCAGCGATGGAAGAAGGCTTCGCCGCGATCGACCGTCTGCGGATATTTCGACAGCGGCCACATATGGCGGACGCGGTCGCCGAAATAATGCCCGATCCAGTAGGAGATGGCGTCACCCAGCGACGCCCCCGCGGCCGCAGCGGCCCAGACCGGCAGGAACGGGATGCCGCCGGCCTCGATGATCGGCCCCATGCCGATCAGCACGACGGTCGCCGGGAACAGGATCGACAACACCGCGAAGGATTCGCCGAAGGCGAGGCCGAAAGCGATATAGGGGGCGAGATGCTTGTGCGCCTCGACGAAATGCAGCGCTTCGCGCGCCAGGTTTTCCAGTTCCAGAAACACAGGGATCCTTAAATTCGATCACGCAGGGCGTAGTAGCTGAGGCCCGCGGCGAGCAGCGGCCAGCGCATCCACCGGCCGCCGGGAAAGGCCGGCACCGGCAGCCGTCCCAGAAGGTCGAAGCGCCCGAACTGGCCGCGGACAGCTTCCGCGAGAATCTGCCCGAACAGCGGCGCCAGCATCACCCCTTGGCCGGAATAGCCGGCGGCGGTGAGCACATGCGGCGAGAGCCGCCGCACGAACGGCATGCGCGTCATGGTGATGCCGAGCAGCCCGCCCCAGCCATGGTCGATCCGCACATCCGCGAGCTGCGGGAAGATCTTCAGCATATAGGGCCGTACGAAGCTGCCGGGATCGGCCTTCAGCCGGCGGGTATAGGTCTCGCCGCCGCCGAACAGCAGGCGGCCATCATGGGTCAGCCGATAGTAATTCACCACGAAGCGGCTGTCGGCGACCGCGGCATCATTGCCGATGATCTCTTCCGCCCGCTCGCCCAGCGGCTCGGTGGCGGCGATGTAATTGGCGATCGGCATCACATGGCGGTCGACGCGGGCGTCGAGCCCGTCCTGCAGCCCGTCGCCGCATTCCAGCACCCAATCGGCCTCGACCGTGCCGGAGGCGGTCGTGACCGTGGGCTTCGCCTCGTCGGCGATCGAGAGTGCGCGCGAGCCTTCGAAGATGCGCGCGCCGGCCGCGCTCGCCGCGCGGGCGAGGCCGAGCGCGAGGTTGAGCGGGTGGAGATGCCCGCCATCGCGGTCGATCATGCCGCCATAATAGGCGTCGGAGCCGACCAGAGCGCGCAATTGTTCGCGGCTCAGCGGCTCGGCATGGGGGTAGTGATAGACCTCGCGCAGCTTCTTCGCATACGCGTGGCTATGCGCCACATAGCCCGGCTTGTGGTCGGCGACGATGAGCCCGCTGCGCACGTGGCAGCCGATATTGTGTTTGGCGATCAAGGCGCGCAGCAGCGTCTTGCCGTCCTCGGCGAGTGCCCAGAGCCGGCGGGCATCGTCGAGGCCCATATGGGCTTCGATCCAGTCCTGGTCGCGGCGCTGGCCGGAATGGATCTGCCCGCCATTGCGCCCCGAGGCACCGGAGCCGACGCGGGAGGCTTCCAGCAGCACCACGTCGAGCCCGGCCTCGGCGAGGTGCAGCGCCGCCGAGAGGCCGGTATAGCCGCCGCCAATGACGCAGACATCGGCGCGTACCGCGCCCTGCAAGAGCGGATAGGGTTCGAGCGGCGTCGCCGTCGCGGCGTACCAGCTCTTCGGATGGCCGTCGGACACCATGCTCATCGCCGCGCGAACAGTTTCTCGACGTCGGCGAGCGAGAGCGTGACGAAGGTCGGGCGGCCGTGATTGCACTGGCCGGCGTTCGGCGTCGCTTCCATCTCGCGCAGCAGCGCGTTCATCTCCTCCACCCGGAGCCGTCGCCCGGCACGTACCGAGCCGTGGCAGGCCATGGTGGCGGCGACATGCAGGAGACGGCGCTCCAGCGGCAGCGCGTCGTCCCATTCCTCGGCATGCTCGGCGAGCTCGCGTAGCAGGCCGGCAATGTCGGCGTCGCCGATCAGCGCCGGCACCTCGCGCACCAGCACCGCTCCGGGGCCGAACGGCTCGATGACGAGGCCGAGCGCCTCCAAGGCCGCCGCCCGCTCGCCGAGGCGCGCGGCGTCGGACGGGTCGAGCTCGACCACCTCCGGCACCAGCAGCATCTGCCGCGCCAGCCCGTCGCGCTCCATGGCGTGCTTGAGCTTCTCATAGACGATGCGCTCATGGGCGGCGTGCTGGTCGACGATGACGACGCCCTGGCTGGTCTGCGCCACGATATAGGTCTCGTGCAGCTGGGCGCGGGCGGCGCCGAGCGGGCGCTCCATCGCGTCGGGCGCCGGTGGCGGCACATAAGCGCGGGCATCCGCCATCGGCGCCAGCGCAAGGCCGAGATCGCCGGTGTCAAACGCCGTCTGCCGCGGCTCGGCCATGCCCGAAAGCGGGACCGATGACGCGGCCGAAGCCGGGGCCGCCCAGGACCCGGTCCAGTCGTAATTGCCGGCGGGGCGCGGCGTTGGCGCGCCTCGCCACATCTCCCCGGGACGCGCCAGCGCCGCCAGCCGGTCGGCGCCGGTCGAGGCGGTGCGCGGCACGCCGGCTTCCAGCGCGTCCTTCAGCGTGCGCACGATCAATGCGCGGATCAGGCCGGGATCGCGGAACCGCACCTCGGTCTTGGCCGGATGCACGTTCACGTCGACCTCGCGCGGATCGATGTCGAGGAACAGCGCGGTCACCGGGTGGCGATCGGAGGGCAGGAGGTCGGCATAGGCGGCGCGCACCGCGCCGAGCAGCACCTTGTCGCGCACCGGGCGACCATTGACGAACAGATATTGCGACAGCGAATTGGCCTTGGAAAACGTCGGCAGGCCGGCGAGGCCCTCCAGCCGCGCCGGGCCGCGCATGCCGGCAATGTCGAGCGCGTTGGTGCCCGCCTCATGGCCGAGCACGTCGGCGATGCGGGCGCGCTGGCCGCCGGCATCCATCGTCCGCGCCGGCCAGCTCAGCGGCGCCCGGTCATCGGCGACGAGGGTGAAGCCGACCTCGGGACGGGCAAGCGCCAGGCGCTTCACCACGTCGACCGCCGCCGCGGTCTCGGCACGCTCGGATTTCAGGAACTTCAACCGCGCCGGTGTGGCGAAGAACAGGTCGCGCACCTCGACCCGCGTGCCGGGGCCGAGCGCCGCCGGCCGTACCGCGGCCTTCACCCCGCCTTCGACCCGGATCTCGTTGGCATTGCTCTGCATCGCCGGTCGGCTGGTGATGGTGAGCCGCGCCACCGCGCCGATCGAAGGCAACGCTTCGCCGCGAAAGCCGAGCGTCGAAATGGCGAGCAGGTCGTCATCGTCGAGCTTGGAGGTGGCGTGGCGCTCCACCGCGAGCGCGAGTTCCTCGGCATCCATGCCGCGGCCGTCATCGGTGACGCGGATCAGCCGCCGACCGCCGCCATCGATCACCACCTCGATGCGGGTGGCGCCGGCGTCGAGCGCGTTCTCGACGATCTCCTTCAGCGCCGCCGCCGGGCGTTCCACCACCTCGCCCGCCGCGATGCGGTCGACGAGGCTGGAAGGCAGCAGGCGGAGCGGCATGGAAGGGCCTCGTCGATTCGGAGCCGGGGTCAGCGGGAAAGCCTACACCAAAGCGCGAACCCTATATCAAGCGCGCGGCCGACTCACCTGGGTAAGCGTCCGGACACAATTTCCTCTCCCCGTTGGGGAGAGGTGGCCCGCGAAGCGGGTCGGTGAGGGGGAGCACGATTGCTAAGCGGCGAAGACCCCTCACCCCAACCCTCTCCCCGTCGGGGAGAGGGAGCCGCGGCCAAGCTCTCAGGACTTCTGGAAACCGAGCCAGGGCTTAAGTGACTCCATGCCTGTGCTGGCGAACTGTGTGGGCATTTAGCCGCGGATTCTCACCCGCCCGCGGCAGCTAGTCGCTCCGCCCGCTCGCGTTCCATCTCCTGCCGTTTGGTGACGACGGAGGCGATGATGACGATCACCGTGACGACGGCGATCATGATGGTGCAGATGGCGTTGATCTCCGGCGTCACGCCGAGCCGCACCTGGCTGTAGATGCGCATCGGCAGCGTGGTGGCGCCGGGGCCGGTGGTGAAGCTGGAGATCACCAGGTCGTCGAGCGACAGGGTGAAGGCCAGCATCCAGCCCGACACCACCGCCGGCAGGATGATCGGCAGGGTGATGACGAAGAAGGTCTTCATCGGCGGGCAGCCGAGGTCGAGCGCGGCTTCCTCCAGGCTCCGGTCGAAGGTGACGAGGCGCGACTGCACCACCACCGCGACGAAGCACATGGTGAAGGTGATGTGGGCCAGCGTGATGGTCCAGAAGCCGCGGTCCATGTTTACCGCCACGAACAGGAGCAGCAGCGATAGCCCCGTTATCACCTCCGGCATGACCAGCGGCGCATAGACCATGCCGGAGAACAGCGTGCGGCCCCAGAAGCGGCCATAGCGGGTGAGCACGATCGCCGCAAGCGTGCCGAGCACGGTGGCGACGCTTGCCGAGATGAAGGCGACGCGCAGCGTCACCCAGGCGGCGTCGAGCAACTGTTCGTTCTGTAAGAGCTTCCAGTACCACTCGGTGGAGAAGCCGGCCCACACGGTGACGAGCCGCGAGGCGTTGAAGGAATAGATCACCAGCAGCACGATCGGCAGATAGAGGAAGGTGAAGCCGAGCACGAGCGAGGTGACGTTGAAGAGCGAGAGCCCCTTGCGCATCTAGCGGCCCTCCATCTCGCGGGCCTGGACGTTCTGGTAGAACACGATCGGGATCACCAGCACCAGCAGCAGCAGCACCGCCACCGCCGAGGAGACGGTCCAGGATCGGTTCACCGAGAATTCGGTCCAGAGCGACTTGCCGATCATCAGCGTGTCGGAGCCGCCCAGCAGGTCAGGAATGACGAACTCGCCGACTGCCGGGATGAAACACAGCAGGCACCCGGCGAACACGCCCGGCAGCGACAGCGGCCAGGTGATCTTCCAGAATGCGGTGAAGGGCGGACAGCCGAGATCGGCGGCCGCCTCCAGCAGCGTCTCGTCCATCTTCTCCAGCGCCGAATAGAGCGGCAGGATCATGAAGGGGAGATAGGAATAGACGATACCGATATAGACCGCGGTGTCGGTGGCGAGGATCTCCAGCGGCTGGTCGATCAGCCCGACATATTCGAGGAACTGGTTCAGCAGGCCCTCCGGCGAGAGGATGCCGATCCAGGCATAGACGCGGATCAGGAACGAGGTCCAGAACGGCAGGATCACCAGCATCAGCAGCGTCGGGCGGATCGATTTCGGCGCCCGTGCCATGCCGTAGGCGATCGGATAGCCGACCAGCAGCAGCAGGAAGGTCGAGACCGCGGCGATCCAGAGGCTCGACGCGTAGGATTGCAGGAACTCGTTGTCCCAGCTGAGGACATAGGAATAATTGTCGAAATTGAGCTGGGAGACGGCGTCCTTTACCGCGGCCCAGCCGGCCGCGAGATCGAACACCGGCTCATAGGGCGGCTGCGCGATCGCGTCCTGCGACAGGCTGATCTTGAAGACGATGAAGAAGGGGATGAGGAAGAGCGCGAGCAGCCACAGATAGGGCACCGCGACCACCAGCCAGCGCCCCGTTGTTCCCTTTGCCATGTGCTGTGCCTCGTTCAGCGGGTCAGCACGACGCCGGCATCCGGCGACCAGGACACCCAGACCTTGTCGTCCCAGGTGATCGGCCGCTCCACCATGCGGGTCAGGTTGGGCTTGGCCGCCTTGACGCGCGCGCCATTGGGCAATTCCACATGGTAGATGGAGAGATCGCCGAGATAGCCGATGTCCCAGATGGTGCCGGGCAGCGCGTTCACACCCTGCTCGGCCGGCGGGTCGAGGTCGACCTTCACCTTCTCCGGGCGGATGGCGATCCACACCGTGTCACCGGGCTTGGCCTCGACGGTGTCCGAGATCATCAGGCTCATGTCGGTGGCGTCCGAGCGCAGCCGGGTCACGCCGGCATCGGCGCTCTCCACCTTGGCCTCGATCAGGTTCACGTCGCCGATGAAACCGGCGACATAGCGCGAGTTGGGTTGCTCATAGACCTCGGCGGGCGGGGCCACCTGCACCAGCTTGCCATGGTCCATCACTGCGATGCGGTCGGCGACCGTCATGGCCTCTTCCTGATCGTGGGTCACGATCAGGAAGGTCATGCCGAGCTCCATCTGGATGTCCATCAGCTCGAACTGGGTCTCCTCGCGCAGCTTCTTGTCGAGCGCCCCGAGCGGCTCGTCGAGCAGCAGCACCTTGGGCCGCTTGGCGAGCGAGCGGGCGAGCGCGACGCGCTGGCGCTGGCCGCCGGAAAGCTGATGCGGCTTGCGCTTGGCGAACTGGTCGAGCTTGACCAGCTTCAGCATCTCCTCGACCCGGGCGCTGGTGGCTTCCTTGTCGACACCGTCCTGCTTCAGGCCGAAGGCGATGTTGTCCCACACGCTCATGTGCGGGAACAGCGCATAGGACTGGAACATCATGTTCACCGGCCGCTTGTAGGGCGGCATGCCGACGAGGTCCTGCCCGGCCAGCGTGATCTGCCCGCTGCTCGGCTCCTCGAAGCCGGCGAGCATGCGCATCAGCGTGGTCTTGCCGCAGCCCGACGGGCCGAGCAGGGCGAAGAATTCGCGCTCATAAATGTCGAGGGAGATGTCGTCGACGGCGGTGAAGGAGCCGAAGCGCTTGGTGATGTTCTTGTAGCGGATCAGCGGAACGGCAGCGGGGTCGTTCCAGGGGGAAAATTTGCGGCGGATACCGCCTATGGTCTTCTGCGTCTTCTCGGCGACGCCGGTGTTCATGGCAGCCCCTGTTCCCCGGCCGGATGCGCCGGCTCTTGTTGCAGACGCTAACGGGGATTGCGTCCGCGTCAACCGCGCATGCAGACATTTTCAAACCATCCTCGATGGTAGCGGGTGCCCCGCCTTGACGCGCCGCGAGGTGGCATGATCCCTTCACAGCGCGCGCAGACCGCGCGTTCGAGGTGTCAGATGGTTAAAAAGAAGCGTTCGGCCAAGGACGCGGCAGAGTCCATGCGTGGCGTCGCCAATGTCGCGGAGGCCAAGGCCTGGATGGCGGCGCGCGGCATCACCGAGATCGAATGCGTGGTGCCGGACCTCGCCGGCGTTGCCCGCGGCAAGATCATGCCGTCCTCGAAATTCCTCTCCGGGCCGGTGATGAACCTGCCGCTCTCGGTGTTCTTCCAGACCATCTCCGGCGAATATCCGCCTTATGACGGGCTGGTCGATTCGGTGGTGGTCGACAGCGACCTCGTCATGGAGCCGGACTTC
This sequence comes from Starkeya sp. ORNL1, assembly GCF_012971745.1. Taxonomy (NCBI): domain Bacteria; kingdom Pseudomonadati; phylum Pseudomonadota; class Alphaproteobacteria; order Hyphomicrobiales; family Xanthobacteraceae; genus Starkeya; species Starkeya sp. ORNL1. The sequence goes on along the minus strand of NZ_CP048834.1, from coordinate 2,499,037 downwards.
TCGACGCTCGCCACCGTGCCGTGGGCGCAGGATCCGACCGCGCAGATCATCCACGACGCTTACCACCGCGACGGCCGCGCCGTGGAACTGGCGCCGCGCCAGGTGCTGAAGAACGTCATCGACCTCTATGCCCACAAGGGCTGGAAGGCGGTGGTGGCACCCGAGATCGAATTCTATCTGGTCGAGCCCAATGTCGATCCGGACTATCCCTTGAAGCCGCCGATCGGCCGCTCGGGCCGGCCGGAGATCGGCCGCCAGTCCTATTCCATTCAGGCGGTGAATGAGTTCGACGCGCTGTTCGAGGATATCTACGACTATTCCGAAGCGCAGGGCCTGGAGATCGACACGCTGATCCATGAGGACGGCGCGGCGCAGATGGAGATCAATCTGCTGCATGGCGACCCCCTGGTGCTGGCCGACCAGGTGTTCCTGTTCAAGCGCACCATTCGCGAGGCGGCGCTCGCCCACAAGATCTACGCCACCTTCATGGCCAAGCCGATCGCCGACGAGCCCGGCTCGGCCATGCACATCCACCAGTCCATCGTCTCGGCGGAGACCGGCAAGAACATCTTCTCGGACGCCGATGGCGATCCGACACCGGAATTCTTCTCCTTCATCGCCGGCCAGCAGCGCTATCTGCCGGCGGTGATGTCGATCCTGGCGCCTTATGTGAATTCCTATCGCCGGCTCACCCGGGATTCCATGGCGCCGATCAACATCCAGTGGGGCTATGACAACCGCACCGCCGGGCTGCGGGTGCCGCCCTCCGGTCCGTCGGCGCGCCGCGTCGAGAACCGGGTGCCGTCCTCCGACGCCAATCCCTATCTGGTGATCGCGGCCTCGCTCGCCTGCGGCTATCTCGGCATGGTGGAGGGCCTGCGCCCGACCGAGCCGCTGGAGGCCGACGCCAAGTTCCTTGATTTCGAACTGCCGCGCGGCCTCCTGGAGGCGGTGGCGGCGATGCAATATTCCGACGAGATCGCCACCGTGCTCGGCCCAAGCTTCGTGAAGACCTATTCGGCGGTGAAGCAGGCCGAATTCGAGACTTTCATGCGGGTGATCTCGCCCTGGGAGCGGGAATATCTGCTGCTGAACGTGTGAGGCGCGGTCGCGCTCGCCACTTGGTGTCATCCCGGACGGCCGCAGGCCGAGCCGGGATCGCGCAAACGCACTTCACTTTCTTACGATCCCGGCTCTGCGGCTGCGCCTCCGGCCGGGATGACGTCTTCACGGGTTGCCGGAACAATAAAAAACGCCCGCCGGGGGGAAGTCCGGCGGGCGTCAGGTCGGCAGCGAGAGGGGGTAGGTGCCGCCGAATATCGAGGGTCGCGGCAGGCCGCGCTTAGCCAAGTCAGCCGCACCCGATGAGGTCGGACGCGTTGCGCGCCGGGGCGGTCGCCGCGCTCGCGCGATGGGCAAGGCGGCGAGCCGCACGCTTTTCCACGGACCGCACCACCAGCACGGAGGTCGGGTCCTGCCACATCGGAGTGGATGCGGCGTCGCGCAGATCGGAGCGGTTGAGCCCGATATCGCGCAGCATGCGGTCGTCGAATTCGGCAAGGTCGGCGATGACGCGGCGGCGGGCCACGGCTTTCGCCAGGCGGATCACCTGGAGGGCGCCGGCGAGCAGCATCGAGCTGGCCGCTGCCCCAAAGGACGCAAACGCAGTCTTACGGGTTTCGCCAATGTACGACATTGATTCCTCCATCGTGTCGGTCGCGCGGCGGCGAGGTGCCTTGTTCTGGACCCGGCGTCCCCTGACGCCCACCCGAAACCGGCATCGCCCGTTCGCGACATCACCTTTATGGAACAGGTCGAATAATCACACTAGCGAATGTTTCTGATCTGAATTATCATAGCTCTTGATGATAACGCGATTGAGGGTCGGGTCATGAGCGTCCTTCTTGATATTGACCAATTAAGAACATTCATGGCGATCGCCGAAACCGGCAGTTTCACAAAAGCCTCTGATGTGGTCCACAAGACTCAGTCGGCCGTCTCGATGCAGATGAAGCGGCTGGAGGAGCGGGTCGGCCGGGCGATCTTCGCCCGTGACGGGCGGGCCTCGAAGCTGACCGACGAGGGCGAGCGGCTGCTCGATTATGCCCGCCGCATCGTCAAGCTGAACATGGAAGCCATGGCCAGCCTGTCCAATGCCGCGCTCACCGGCCGGGTAAGGCTCGGTGTGCCGGACGATTATGCCGACCGCTATCTGCCCGAGATCATGGCGCGCTTCTCGCGCACCCATTCCAATGTCGAACTGACCGTGGTGTGCGATCCCTCGAACGACCTTGCGGACCGCATCGACACCGGCGATCTCGACCTCGCCATCGTTACCGATTGCGACTCGATGAGCCGGGAGACCGAGATCATTCGTCGCGAGCAATTGCTGTGGGTCGGCTCGGCGCGTCATTCCGCGCATCTGGAAGACCCGCTGCCGCTGGCGCTCGGCCGCCAGACCTGCAATTGGCGGCACGAGGCGATCGCGGCGCTGCAGGCGGTCGGCCGGCCGTTCCGCATCCTCTACACTTCGTCCAACAGCGCGGCGGTCTCCGCCGCGGTGATGTCCGGCCTCGCCATCTCGGTGCTGGCGGAATCCGGGTTGCGCCCGGGCATGCGGGTGCTCGGCCCCTCCGACGGCTTCCCGGCGCTCTCGCCCTGCCGCATCGGCATATTGCGCAACAAGCACGAGCCCTCGACACTGGCGGACGCGCTCGCCAACCACATCATCCAGGGCCTCGACAACATCTCCGAGGCCGCCATCGCGGCGGAGTGAGGCACAAGGGGCTCTCGCCCAAACGCCCCCTCCCAACCCTCCCCCCGCAAGCGGGAGAGGGCTTAAATGGCGAGCGCGACACCTCATCTTCCCCCTCTCCCGCTTGCGGGCGAGGGTTGGGGAGGGGGAATGAAGCCAAGCGACGTTGCAGCCATCACAGGAGACGCGCATGCCCGCCAATCCCGTTCCCGGCGATATCGTCCCGTTCCTGCGCTATACCGATCCGTTCGCCGCCGTCAGCTGGCTCGGCCATGCCTTCGGCTTCGTGCCGATCCTGATGGTGGAAGGCGAGAATGCCAGTCTCGCCCATGCCGAGCTGAGGCTCGGCTCAAGCGCCATCATGCTCGGCGGCACCAAGGACGACGTGCTTGGCATGCGCTCGCCGCACGAGGCCGGCGGCGTGACGCAGGGCATCTATGTCGTGGTGCCCGACGCCGATGCGCTGTGGGAGCGTGCGGTGAAGGCCGGCGCCGACGTGGTCAGGAAGATCTACGACACGCCCTATGGCTCGCGCGAATTCGCGGTGCGCGATCCCGAGGGGCATTTGTGGAGCGTCGGGACCTATCGGGCGGGCTCGTACGAGGGGGCGTAGCCTCGCTCTGCTTCAGCATCCTTCGAGGCCCGGCTTTGCCGGGCACCTCAGGATGGGCTTCATCGAGAAAGAACCACCTCATCCTGAGGTGCGAGTGCAGCGAGCCTCGAAGGATGCTCACGCAGAGCACCCTCAATAAGCATCCTCGTCGAACACCGGGTCGACCGAGCCGCCCCACGCGCCGTGGAAGCGATCCAGCAGGCATTCGGCCGGGGTCTTGCCGCGAGCCAGGCCATCTTCCAGCGTGACGAGGAAGCGGGTCTCGTCGCGGCCCTGGCTGTCGCGATAGTCGCGCCGTGCCAGACCGGCGCGGGCGATGGCCACCACGTCGCGGGCGACCTCCAGCACGCTGCGCCCGCCGATCTCCGCCTTGAAGCCGAGCGTCGGCACGTCGTCGCGCAGCTTCTGGCGCTGTTCCGCCGTCCAGCCCTTGGCCAGTTCCCAGGCGGCGTCGAGACTCGCCGCGTCATAGAGCAGCCCGGTCCACAGCGCCGGCAGGGCGCAGAGCTTGGCCCACGGCCCGCCATCGGCGCCGCGCATTTCGAGGTACCGCTTCAGCCGAACCTCGGGGAAAATCGTCGAAAGATGGTTCGCCCAGTCCGAGACGGTGGCGGTCTCGCCGGGTACGGCCGGGTGCCTGCCGGCGAGGAGGTCGCGGAACGAGGAGCCGGCGACGTCGATGTAATGATCACCGCGCTTGATGAAATACATCGGCACGTCGAGCGCGTAATCGACATAACGCTCGAAGCCCATGCCGTCCTCGAAGGCGAAGGGCAGCATGCCGGCGCGGTTGTTGTCGGTATCGCGCCAGATCTCCGAGCGGAAGGAGAGGAAGCCGTTCGGCTTGCCTTCGGTGAAGGGCGAATTGGCGAACAGAGCGGTGGCGATCGGCTGCAGTGCGAGCCCGACCCGCAGCTTCTTCACCATGTCCGGCTCGGAGGCGAAATCGAGATTCACCTGCACGGTGCAGGTGCGGAACATCATGTCGAGGCCGTGCGAGCCGACCTTCGGCATGTAGTTCGCCATGATCCTGTAGCGGCCCTTGGGCATCACCGGGGTCTCGGCCAGCGTCCATTTCGGGCTCATGCCGAGGCCGAGGAAGCCGACGCCGAGCGGTGTCGCCACGTCGCGAACCTGGTCGAGATGGCCGTTCACCTCGGCACAGGTCTCGTGGATGGTGAGAAGCGGCGCGCCGGAGAGCTCGAACTGCCCGCCAGGTTCCAACGAGATCGCGCCGCCACCGATCGTGTCGGCGAGCCCGATGATGGTGGAGCCCTCCATGATCGGCTCCCAGTCGTTGAGCGCCTGCATGCCTTCGAGCAGTGCACGGATGCCGCAGTCGCCCTCATAGGGAACGGGGTCATGGCCCAGAAGCGTAAAGGGAAATTTCTCGTGTTCGGTGCCGATGCGGAAGCGGTCAGCCGCCTTGTTGCCGGCTTCCAGCCAGCCGACGAGTTCGTCGCGGCTCTCTATCGGCTGCGTGTCGATCTGGTCTCGCGCCATGGGGGGGACTCTTGAGCGGGCGTGGTCGGGGCGCGACCATACACAGGCGCGCCCCGGACGCAAATCGCATCGTCGACGATGCAATCCTCAGCTTGTGGCGGCGTTTCCGGACGGCAGCACGACGACCTTCGAGTCGACCGGCACCCGCCGATAGAGATCGATGATGTCCTGGTTGATGAGGCGCACGCAGCCTGAGGAAACCATGGTGCCGATGGTCGACGGTTCCACGGTGCCGTGCAGGCGATAGAGCGTGTCGCGGCCATCGCGATAGAGATAGAGCGCGCGCGGCCCGAGCGGGTTGCCTTCGCCTCCGGGCAGGCCGTCGGCATACTTGGCGTAACGGTCCGGCTCGCGCCGGATCATGTCCGGCGTCGGCGTCCAGCGCGGCCATTCCGCCTTGCGGGCGATGATGGCGGCACCCTGGAAGTTGAACGCCTCCTCCTTGCCGACACCGACGCCGTAGCGCATCGCCCGGCCATTCTCCAGCACCAGATAGGCGTAGCGTTCGTCCGGATCGACCACGATAGTGCCAGGCTGCTGGCGCGTCGTGTAGTCCACCTCGCGCCGCAGGAATTTGGGATCGACCTCGCTGAGGTCCACCGCGGGGATGGGAAAGGGCTCGGTGTCGATGGCGGCGTACATCGCGGCATAGGCCGGGTCGATGCGCGGCAGGCTCGCCACGCCAGCACCACGGTCGGTCACGCAGCCCGCAAGGGTGAGGGAAGATCCAAGCATGAAGAGGCGTCTGTCGAGGAGCATTCTCTACCTGTAAGCGAACTGGGTGAAGCGGTGCGGAGGTGCGGATAGGAACGACGCGGATAGGAACGACATGGCACGGTTCGCGTCCATATGTTATGGGGTGATGGAGCACATAACCGTGAGGCATGAATGGACCTTGCCATCGCCTTGCGCGCCTTCGTGCGCACCGTGGAACGGGGCTCGGTAACAGGCGCCGCGCGCGATCTGGCGGTCTCCCAGCCGGCGGTCACCAAGCATCTGCGCAATCTCGAGCGCCATGTCGGCGCCCGGCTGCTGGAGCGCTCATCGCGCATCGTCCGGCCGACTCCGCAGGGCCAGGCGCTCTACGAGGCCAGCCGCTCGGCGCTCGCCTCGATCGATTCCGCGCTCGAAGGCGTGCGGCGCGACATGGGCGCGATCGAGGGGCCGCTGCGCATCCACGCGCCCGCCTGCCTCGGCGCCAAGCGCCTGCATCCGATCGTGAGGGCATTCCAGGCCGAGCATCCGGCGGTAACCGTCGATCTCGTGCTGGAGAACCGCAATGTCGATCTGGTCTATGAGAATTTCGACCTCGCGGTGAAATATGGCCGGCCGGAAGGGCAGGAGCTCATCATCCGCCGGCTGGGCCTGGTACGACGCACACTGGTCGCCTCCCCGGACTTCCTGGCGCGCGTCGGCCCGGTGGATTCGCTGGAACGGCTGTCCGCCATCGATATCGTCACCACCCCGGCGGTGGTCTCGCCGCGCGACATGCTGGTGCTGCATCGTGGCGGCGAGACGATCGAGGTTCAGGTGCGTGCGACACTGCGTACCAACGCTGCCGAGGTGATCGCGCAGACCTTGCTGGGCGGGCACGCCGCCGGCCCGGTCCAGCATTTGTTCGTGACCGAGGACCTTGCCGCGGGGAGGCTGGTGCGCATCCTGCCGGACTATGAGGTGAGGCCGAGCGAAGCCTTCCTCGCCTATCCCTCGGTTCGGTTCATGCGGCCGGTGGTGCGGGCCTTCACCGATTTCGCCGTCCCGGCGCTCCGCGCCATCGAGGGCATCGACGAGATGCGCCGGGAGGAAGCGATAGCGGGGGCGTAGAGCTGCCCGCCCGCTACTGCGCCGAAGCGTGGGCGAGCCAGGTCTTCACCGCGCGTAGTGCTTCGTTGCGGTTGCCGGTGCGGTGCGCGGCTTCCTGATAGACCGCGATCTGCACGTCGGCACTGGTGCCGCCGTTCAGGATGGTGCGGAGCTGGAGCAGTTCGTCGAGACTGTCGAGCGCCGCTGCATCCTCGCTCACCATGTCGATCAGCATTTCCACCGCCTGCGCCACCGGCACTGCCTGCTTGGCATGGCGGTCGACGAAGCTGCCATGGATGCCATAGCGCTGCGCCCGCCACTTGTTCTCGGTGGCGATGGCGCGATCCACCGCATCGACCGAGGCGTTCCGCTTGGGATCGCGCACCAGATGTCGCACCAGCGCGCGATAGAGCGTGGCGATGGCGATGGAATCCTCGAGCCGCGTGCAACTGTCGGGCGCGCGCAGCTCCAGCGTCGGATGCTTCTGCGAGGGCCGGATCGCCCACCACACATAGCTGGAATCGCGAATGGCGCGGGCCGCCACCAGGGCCTCGATATAGTCGTTGTAATCCTTGGCGGTTTCGAACAGCTCCGGCAGTCCGGTGCGCGGCAGCTCGTCATAGGCGGCGAGGCGGTAGCCCATCAGGCCGGTGCGCTTGGATTCCCAGAAGGGGGAGGAGGTGGCGAGCGCCACGAACACTGGCAGATAGGGCAATATGCGGCGCATGACGTCGATGCGCTGGTCGGGATCCGGCAACTCGACATGCACATGCATGCCGCACAGCAGGTTCCGCTCGCCGAGCATCTGCAGGTCGTGCATCAGCCCGTCATAGCGCTGCGTTGGGGTGCGCTTGGCGCCTTGCCAGCTTGCGGTCGGGTGAGTGCCGGAGGCGAAGAAGGCGAGGTCGTGGTCCTGCGCAATCTTGCCCAAGGTGCGGCGCAGGCCGCGCAACTCGTCGCGTGCCGCGCTGGTGTCGGCGTGCGGGCGCGTCATCACCTCGATCTGCGACTGCAGCATCTCGCCGGTGACGGAGGGGCCAAGTTCGCTCTTCGCGCGGTCCCAGAAGGAGGGCGGCATGCGGCGCAACGCGCCCTTCGATTCCGCCTCGACGACGAAATACTCTTCCTCGATCCCGATGCGGTAGTCGCCCCCAGAAGTGCCCCGAGAATCGTCCATCGTGATCCGTTCCATCACCCGCTCCGTCGTTGTTGTTTCTATTTTCTCGGTATATTCGGAGTGTTGCTATTGCTCCGATTCGTTTCTCCCTATAGTCGCGCCACTGAATAGGCCGCAATTGTGACAGTGTTTCTTCAGTGAAGAGCCAATTTCTCTTATAATAAGGAGAACTCTATTTGCTGAATTACCGGACGAATTGTCGTAGCGCCTTTGCATGCAAGCGCTATTCTGGATGAACCGCGCAAGGAAACGCACACGCCAAGGCGCGGTTCCGCCTGCCGAGATGAAATTTTTCTGACGATCGGATCAGGCGGCCGATTGCCGGGCCGCCTCGACCAGGGCCAGCGCCGCCACCGCCGCGGTGTCCGCCCGCAGGATGCGCGGGCCCAGCGAGAGCACCAGCGTACCGGGGTGGCCCCGCAGCGCACGGCGCTCCTCGTCCGAGAAGCCGCCCTCCGGCCCGACCGCGACCGCGAGCGGGCCACGGGCCGCATCCGTCAGCGCCGCCAGCCCGTCGCCGGGCGTCGCAGCCTCGTCGCAGAACACGATGCGGCGCGCCGGCTCGATGCCGGCCAGCCAGCGCGGGAAGGGCAGGGGCTCCAGCACCTCCGGCACGGCGAGGATGCCGCATTGCTCGGCCGCCTCGACCACATTGGCGCGCATGCGCTCGATGTTCACCCGGCTCGCCTGGGTGTGCCGGGTAAGCACCGGCACCAGCCGCCCGGCACCCATCTCCACCGCCTTCTGCACCATATAGTCGAGCCGGGCATGCTTCAGCGGCGCGAAGGCGTAGTCGAGGTCGGCCAGCGCCGCCTGCGCCCGCAAGCGAGCCTCGCACACCAGCACCACGTCGCGCTTGCCGCCGGGCGCACGCACTGCCCGCCATTCGCCGTCGCGGCCGTTGAACAGGTGGATCGCCTTGCCGACGGCGAGGCGAATCACGTCGCCGACATAATGCGCACGCTCGCGATCGAGGCGGATTTCCGCTACGTCAGTGAGATCGTCGGGTACGAACAGCCGCTGGGCGCGGAAATCATAGGTCTCCATGGGTGGAAAAGGTCCGTCCCTTTAGCGTGTTGGGGTATTGCTGGCGTTGCTGCCGCGATATTGCCCCATCTGTAGTGCCTTCCTATCAGCTATGATAAAGAGACGTCATGTGGGCGGGAACTGAGATGAGGCGGGCACTTATCCGCGGCGGACATCGTTGCGCGGCTTTCGCGTGCGCCGGGTCGCTGGCGATCGGCCTTCTGCTGGCCACGCCGGCGGGCGCGCAATGGATCGGTTCGGCGGGTGGCGATGGCTCGCCGCCTCCGGCCAAGCCGCCGACAGCTCCGCTTGCGCCCGCTCCCGCCGCGGCAGCGCCGACAGCGGCTCCGATGGCGCCAATGACTGGGGCGCCGTCGGCTGGCTTCGGTGGCGGCTTTGATTCGCCCGGCATGGCCTCTCCCGGCGGTTTCGGCGAATTGCCCGGCGGCGGTCTCGCTGCGCCTGGCGGCGGTTTCCCGCAAGGCGGCTTCAGCACGCCGCAGCGTGGCGCCGGCGGTCCGAGCGCCGAATGCCAGAACACCGTCAACGCGCTGCGCGGCGATGTCGAGAAGAATGGCGGCGCGCTCAAGGCGGCTGCCACCAAGAAGCGCCCGCCGACCGAGATCTGTCCGCTGTTCCGGCGTTTCGTCGCCTCGCAGAACAAGTTCTATGATTACCTCGTGAAGAACAAGACCGCCTGCGGCGTGCCGGACAGCGCGCTGAAGTCGTTGAAGACCAACATTGCCGGGGTCACCAAGACCAGCGACAAGGTGTGCGACATGGCCGCCAATGGCCCGCCGGCCGGCGCGGCGCCGGCGGCTCCGCAGGGCATGCTGTCCCAGGGCCTCGGCCTGCCGAGCGGGCTTCCCTCGGTCACCGCCGACCGTCCGGGCGGCGTGTACGACACGCTCGGCGGCAACGCGCTGCGCTGAGCCACCCCATGAATGCCGGTGCGCCTATGGAGGCTATCGCCGCGCCGGCGGACGCCACCGCAAGTTGGGTCGAGCGTTATGCGCCGCTGGCCGCGCGCCCCTATTTGCGGCTCGCCCGTGCCGACCGGCCGATCGGTGCCTGGCTGCTGCTGATCCCCTGTCTGTGGTCGGTGGCGCTCGCCGCGCGCATGCAGGGCGGCTGGTCTCCTTACGCGTTCGCGCTGCTGGTGCTGTTCGCCATCGGTGCGATGGCGATGCGCGGGGCCGGCTGCACCTGGAACGACATTCTCGACCGCGACATTGACGGGCTCGTCGAGCGCACCCGCCTGCGGCCGATCCCCTCCGGCCAGGTCGGAGTGCGCGGCGCCTTCCTGTTTCTGGTGGCGCAGGCGGTGATCGGGCTCGTCGTGCTGGCGTTCCTGCCGCCCTTCGCCATCCTGGTCGCGCTGTCCTCGCTGGGCGTGGTGGCGATCTATCCGTTGATGAAGCGCATCATCTGGACCCCGCAGATCGTGCTGGGCCTCGCCTTCTCCTGGGGCGCGCTGATGGGTTTCGCCGCGCTGCTGCAGGATCTCCCCTCTGCAGCGCTGTTGCTGTACGCCGGGTCGATCCTGTGGGTGGTCGGCTATGACACCATCTACGCCCACCAGGACCGCGAGGACGACGCCATTGTCGGGGTGAAATCCTCTGCCCGTCTGTTTGCCGAGGCGACGCCCGGCTGGATGGTCGCCATCTATGCCATCGCAGTGGTGCTGATGGGCGGCGCGCTGCACGCCGCCGGCGCCGGCATTGCGGGCTGGATCGGCCTTGCACTGTTCGCCGGCCACCTTGCCTGGCAGATCGTCCGGCTCGATATTGACGATCCGGCGCTCTGCCTCGTGCTGTTCCGCTCGAATCGCGACGCCGGCCTCATATTGTTCGCGGGCCTCGCGCTTGACGCCGCGCTAGCCTAGTCCCGAGCCGGGTGCTAAACACGCCGGCCGCTTCAGGACGCCGTACCGACATGACCATACGCCTGCACCGCGGCGATCTCGCCGATCTCAGCCTCTATACGCCCGAGCGCGCTCCGGTCGTCGCCATCGACACCGAGACGCTCGGCCTGAACCCGCACCGCGACCGGCTGTGCGTGGTACAGCTCTCGCCGGGCGACGGCACCGCCGACGTGGTGCAGATCCCGCAGGGCTCGGGCCCCGGCAGCGCGCCCAACCTGGAACGCCTGCTGGCGGATCCCGGCATCGTCAAGCTGTTCCATTTCGGGCGATTCGATATTGCGGTTTTGTCGAAGAATCTGGGCGTCGAGGTCCGCCCGGTGTGGTGCACAAAGATCGCTTCGAAACTTTCTCGTACTTATACCGACCGCCACGGGCTGAAGGAGTTGGTGCGCGAACTGCTCGGCATCGACATCTCCAAGCAGCAGCAGAGCTCGGACTGGGCGGCGGACGATCTCACCGAGGCGCAGCTGCAATACGCCGCCTCCGATGTGCTCTATCTCCATGCGTTACAAGCGAAACTTGCCGCCATGCTGGCGCGCGAGGGCCGTACCGCGCTTGCCGGTGCGTGCTTCGATTTCCTGCCGACCCGCGCCGCGCTCGACCTCGCCGGCTGGCCGGAGGAGGATATTTTCGCGCATTCATGAGCCCCTCTCGCAACGAAAGGTTGCGGGCGGTGTGACGCATGCGCTTGCGCCGCGAGGGCGATGACATCATTTTGGCGCCGGGGGGAAGAATTATCGACCGGGACCACCTGGGGCGCGTCAACGGGGGATCATGAACCGTCACGTTCCACCTAGCGAGACCGTCGTCGGCGCCCGGCCGGCGGGTGGAGCCGTGCGCCCGCCCGAGCGCGGCTCCGCGCAGGCGGAGGCACATTTCAAGGCAGCCCGGCGCCACACCAGGCGGGTGCGTTTCTTCCGGGTGATGCTGCCGCTCGGCGTGCTGGTCTCGTTGGCCGTGGCGGCAGGGTTCGCCTTGTTCGATCCGCTGAAGATCGCCATGGACCTGCCGTTCGATCTCGGCCGGGTATCGCTGTCCGGTTCCCGCATCAAGATGGAATTGCCGAAGCTCTCCGGCTTCACCAACGACAATCGCGGCTATTCGGTCACGGCGAAGTCCGCCACGCAGGATCTGACCCATCCCGACCAGATAGACCTCGAGGAGATCGAGGCGCGGCTCGAACTCGCCGAGCAGGGCTGGGCCAAACTGACGGCGCAGGCCGGCCACTACAACACCAAGAGCGAGAGCATGATGCTCGACCAGGGCATCCGCTTCGACACCAGCGCCGGCTATGGCGGCACGCTGCAGGAGGTGAAGGTCGATGTGAAGGCCGGCAAGCTGCTCTCCGAACAGCCGGTGGAACTGCGCTATCTCGACGGCAAGCTCACCGCCGACCGCATGGAAGTGTCGCAGAAGGATTCCCGCGCGCTGCTGACTGGCAATGTGCGGCTGGTGTTCAAGATGCCGCCGCCCGATACCGACAAGGCGAAAGCGACGCCCAAACCTGCTACACCGACGTCCCCCGCCCCTGCCGTGCCGTAATGCGCGTGCATTGAACGGCTTCCGCCGCGCCAATAGAGAACCGCGCATGCTCCGTTTTGCCTGCCTCGCGCTCGTCGCGCTGCCGCTTGCCTTTGCCCTGACGACCGGGGAGGCCGCCGCGCAGGCTCGCGGCGTGCCGAACGCGCTCGAAGGCTTCTCCAAGAACCGCACCGAGCCGATCAAGATCGACGCCAACAGCCTGGAAGTGCGCGACAAGGACAAGGCCGCGGTGTTTTCCGGCAATGTCGTCGTCCAGCAGGGCGACACCACGCTGCGCTGCAAGGAACTGGTGGTGTTCTATGACGGCAAGGGCGCGGCAAAGCCGGCGCCGGGCGACACGGGCAAGTCCAACGCCGACTCGCTGGCGAGCGGCGGGCCGATCTCGTCCTCGGCGATCCGGCGGCTGGAGATCAATGGCGGGGTGATCGTCAACACCAAGGAGCAGACCGCGACCGGCGAGCAGGCGATCTTCGAGACCGCCAGCAACACCATCACGCTCACCGGCAAGCCGGTGGTGCTGACCTCGGGGCCGAACGTCATTCGCGGCCAGAAGCTCACCGTCGATCTCGTCTCCGGCACCTCGCGCTTCGAGGGCGGGCGCGTCGAGAGCCTGATCGTGCCGAACAGCGCCAAGCAGTTCGCCGCACCGAAGCCGGGAGATGCGCCGAAGCCGGCCGCACCGAAGCCCGCAGCGCCCAAGCCGCCGGCGCAGTAGGCGGTGCGCTACGCGAGCATCCTTCGGGGCTCGCCTTCGGCTTGCACCTGAGAGCCTGACTGAAAACTCCAATTGGCCCTCATCCCCGGACTTGATCCGGGGATCCAGCCCCACCGCATGCACCCAGTTGAAGTCTGGATCCCCGGATCAAGTCCGGGGATGAGGGTGGAAAGGTGGCGCCTTCAACGGATACGTCGAATTTTGAGTCAGGCTCTCAGGATGACGTAGCGCTTTATCGGTTGGGAATAACGTCATCCTGAGGTGCTCGGGCATAGCCCGAGCCTCGAAGGATGCTCACGCCGAGCGCCGCTTCCGAGCGTTACAAAACCACCATGCGTGCGGCTTTTCGCGCTTCCGGCCCGTATTTTGCATATCGGGATTTGCCAGCGCCGTCGGGAGTGTTTATCACCTTTGTCGTGGTGTGTCGCCACGGAGGGTGCGTGTGAGGCTGTTCCCGCTTTTTGGTCGTCGGCGTCGCCGGTCCACGGACCTTGGCGCGCAGATGCATGGCGGCGACGACGCCGAGTACGAGGACCAGGCCGGCTATCCGCAGGACGGTTATGCCGACGACGATTATCCGCAGGACGGGCGTCGTGGCGACGGCTACCGGAACGGTTACGATGCGGACGACGGCTATGAGCGGCGTGACGGCCGTGGCCATGATGAGCGCAGCCACGATCGTGACTATGATGATCGCGATTCTTCCCGCGACGATCGCAATTACGATGCGCGCCATGACGGCCACCGCACCGCGCCGCCGCGCTACACCAATGGTGCAACTGCCCCGGCCTATGGCCACGGTCTCGCCGATGAGGCCCATGTCGGCTATCTCGCCGCCTTCGGCCTGGCCAAGAGCTATGGCGGGCGCAAGGTGGTCCGTGACGCCAGCCTGCACGTCCAGCGTGGCGAGGCGGTAGGCCTGCTCGGGCCCAACGGCGCCGGCAAGACCACCATCTTCTACATGATCACCGGGCTGGTGAAAGCCGATGCCGGGCGCATCGAGCTCGACGGCTACGACGTCACGCGGCTGCCCATGTATCGCCGCGCCAGGCTCGGCGTCGGCTATCTGCCGCAGGAGGCCTCGATCTTTCGCGGCCTGTCGGTGGAAAACAACATCCGCGCCGTGCTTGAAGCGGTGGAACCCAATCGCAAGAAGCGCGAGCGCGATCTCGACCAGCTGCTGGAAGAGTTCCGCGTCACCCATGTGCGCAAGTCGCCCGCCATCGCGCTGTCCGGCGGCGAGCGCCGGCGCGTCGAGATTGCCCGCGCGCTGGCCAGCCGGCCGACCTTCATGCTGCTCGACGAGCCCTTTGCCGGTATCGACCCGATCGCGGTCGGCGACATCCAGGTGCTGGTCCGGCATCTGACCGAGCGCGGCATCGGCGTGCTGATCACCGACCACAATGTCCGCGAGACGCTCGGCCTGATCGACCGCGCCTACATCATCCATTCCGGCTCCGTGCTGATGGAAGGCTCGCCCGACGAGATCGTGGCGAGCCCCGAGGTGCGGCGGCTCTATCTCGGCGAGGAGTTCCGTCTGTAGCATGGCAGCCCGGCCACCATACCTCGCCCACCCCAGCGCCGGTGCGTCCGAGGGCCTGTCATGTCGCTAGGCCCGCGCCTCGAATTCCGCCAGACCCAGGCACTGGTGATGACGCCGCAGCTGATGCAGGCCATCAAGCTGCTGCAACTCTCCAATCTCGACCTCGTCGCCTATGTGGAAGCCGAACTCGAGCGCAATCCGCTGCTCGAGCGCCAGACCGAGCCGGAGCACGAGCCGGTTGCCGAGCATGGCGGCGAACACGGCCACCCCGAACACGGCCTCGATGAGCCGCCGGCCGCCCAGCACGGCGACGGCGAGGTCCGTGCCTCCGACTGGATGGAAGACCGGCTGGAATCCAGCCAGACCATTGCCGACCGGCTCGACACCGGCCTGGAGAATGTCTTCCCCGACGATTCCGGCCGCGAGAGCGCGACGCCGACCGCCAGCGACAGTGCGGCCTATTCGGAATGGGCCGGCGTCGGCTCCGGTGGTCGAGACGATGACGGCTATAATCTCGAGGCCTTCGTGCCTGCCGAGACCACGCTGGCCGACCATCTGGAGCGCCAGCTTATGCTCGCCGTCACCGATCCGGTGCTGCGGCTGATTGGCCATAACCTCATCGACCTCATCGACGAGGCCGGCTACCTCACCGCCGATCTGGCCGAGGTGGCGGAGCGGCTAGGTGCCCCGGTGGGGGCGATGGACACCGCCCTGGGACTTATCCACAGCTTCGATCCGCCCGGCATCGGTGCGCGCACGCTGTCCGAGTGCCTGGCCATCCAGCTGAGGGAGCGCAACCGCTTCGACCCGGCCATGGCGGCATTGCTTAACAATCTGGAATTGCTGGCGAAACGCGATTTCGGCCAGCTCCGACGGCTGTGCGGCGTCGATGACGAGGACCTTGCCGAGATGGTGGCGGAAATCCGCCGCCTGAACCCCAAGCCCGGCCTCGCCTTCGGCTCCGGCCATGTGCAGCCGGTGGTGCCGGATGTGTTCGTGCGCGGCGCGCCGGATGGTTCCTGGCTGGTGGAGCTGAACTCCGACACCTTGCCGCGCGTGCTGGTCAACCAGGCCTATTATTCCCGGGTCCACAAGACCACGCGGAACGATCGCGAGAAGGCCTTCCTCACCGACTGCATGCAGACCGCGACCTGGCTGACCCGCTCGCTGGACCAGCGGGCGCGCACCATCCTGAAGGTCGCCACCGAGATCACGCGCCAGCAGGACGCGTTCCTCACTTTGGGCGTGCAGCATTTGCGGCCGCTGAATCTGCGCATGGTGGCCGACGCCATCGGCATGCACGAATCCACCGTCTCGCGCGTGACGTCGAATAAATACATGGCGACGCCACGCGGAATCTTCGAGATGAAATATTTCTTCTCGTCCTCCATTGCCTCGGCTGATGGCGGCGCCGCGCATTCGGCCGAATCAGTGCGCTTCCGCATCAAGCAGATGATCGATGCCGAGAGCGCCGACGACGTGCTCTCCGACGATACGCTGGTGCAGCGGCTGCGCGAGGCCGGCATCGACATCGCCCGCCGCACCGTGGCCAAGTATCGGGAAGCCATGCGGATTCCCTCGTCGGTACAGCGCCGGCGCGAGAAACTGGCGAGCCTCGCCGGGAGCTAGGTACCGGCCCGGGCCGGGCAAATGGCCGCTTTGAACAGGTGATCCGGGGGTATTCAGAGGTCGACTTTTTTGTGTCCGTTGACACATTCCCTCGCGGCTCCTACCTGTTAAAGGCGCCGGCCGGGCAAGTTGGGGGTTCGGGCGAGGCGCCGCATGAAAAGCCGGTAACGGCGGCAGGCGGCTTCGCCCAGATAAGGGACGAGTCACGATGCCGCTGCGCGTTTCGGGTAAGAATCTCGACGTCGGCGAGGCATTGCGGCAACGGGTTTCCGACCGTATTGCCGATGCCTTGGGCAAATATTTCGATGGCGGCTGGTCCGGTCACGTGACCGTCGCGCGGGAAGGTTCCGGATATCGTTCGGACTGTGCGCTCCATCTCGACAGCGGGACGGTGCTGCAGGCCCATGGCGATGCCCAGGACCCGTATTCCAGCGCGGACGCCGCGGTGGAGCGCATCGAGACACGATTGCGCCGCCACCGGGAGCGCTTCAAACGCCATGCAGGCGCCACCACCGCGACCGGAGAGCGTCCGCCGACCAGGGACGAACTGGCGGCGCTGACGGTGCTGGAAGCGCCGGGCGAGCACGACGTGGATGGCTTCGAAGGCTGGAGCCCCACCGTCGTCGCGGAGGCCACCACCAGCCTGCCGAGCCTCGCGGTCAGCGATGCGGTGCTGGAGCTGGATTTCACCGGCTGCTCGGTGCTGGTGTTCCGCCATGCCGGGCATGGCCGCATCAATGTCGTCTATCGCCGCGCTGACGGCCATGTCGGCTGGGTCGATCCCCCGGCCGCCCGTACGGACGATATCAATTGAGCCCTCATATGTTCAGCACTGCCGTCGCCACGGGCCTTAAGCGGCCCGGCGGCGGCGCTTTCACGCGCGGGCGCGAAGGCGCCGATCACCTGGTGAGCGCCCATGCCCCTCAATGACATACTGACCACGGCGTCGGTCTTCCCTGCGCTGCGGGTCGGCAGCAAGAAGCAGGCGCTGCAGGAGCTCTCGGCTCGCGCCGCAGAGCTCCTGAAACGCGACGAGCGCGAGATCTTCGAAACGCTGAACCAGCGCGAGCGGCTCGGCTCCACCGGGGTGGGGAACGGCATCGCCATCCCCCACGGCAAGCTCGCCAAGATGGACCGGCTGTTCGGCATCTTCGCCCGGCTCGACAGGCCGATCGATTTCGAGGCGCTGGACGGCGAGCCGGTGGACCTCATCTTCCTGCTGCTGGCGCCCGAGGCGGCCGGCGCCGACCACCTGAAGGCGCTCGCCCGCATCGCCCGCCTGCTGCGCGACCATGAGGTCGCCAACAAGCTGCGCATGACACGCGACCCCTCCGTCATTCACGCCATATTGACCGGCACCGCCGCCTCCGACGCGGCCTGACCAGTATTTGCCTCCCCCGCTCGCGGGCCCGCGAGGGGGAGGGGGACCTTCAAGGCGTGATGGCCACCTTCAGCACGCCGTCGCGCTGATGCGCGAACAGGTCGTACGCGGCCTCGATCTCGTCCAGCTTGAAGCGGTGCGTCACCAGCGGCTTGAGGTCGACCCGGCCGGACGCCACCACATCCATCAGCCGTCGCATGCGCTCCTTGCCGCCGGGGCAGAGCGTGGTGACGATCTTGTGGTCGCCGAGCCCGGCAGCGAAAGCGCCGAGCGGGATCGTCAGGTCGCCGGAATAGACGCCGAGGCTGGAGAGCGTGCCGCCGGGCCGCAGCACCTTGAGCGCGGCCTCGAAGGTCGGCTGCGTGCCGAGCGCCTCGATCGAGGCATCGACGCCGCGGCCATCGGTCAGCGCCATGATCTGCTCCACCGGATCGCCGGCGCGGAAGTCGACCACATGGTCGGCGCCGAGCCGCCTGGCGATGGCAAGCCGCTCGGGGACCGTGTCGACGCCGATGATGGTGGTGGCGCCCTTCAGCTTCGCACCCGCCACCGCGCACAACCCGATCGGCCCCAGCGCGAACACCGCCACGGTGTCGCCGATGCGGATTTCCGCGCTCTCCGCGCCCGAGAAGCCGGTCGACATGATGTCCGGACACATCAGCACCTCCTCGTCGGAGAGATGGTCCGGCACCGGCGAGAGATTGGCGAGCGCGTCGGGCACCAGCACATATTCGGCCTGCGTGCCGTCTATGGTGTTGCCGAACTTCCAGCCGCCCATGGCCTTGAAGCCGTGCCTGGTGCCGGCGCCGTCCTGCGAGCCGCAGCCGCACAGGCAGGCATAGGAATGCCCGCTCGGCGTGATGGCGCCGACAATGACGCGCTGGCCTTCGCGATAGCCGCTCACCGACGAGCCCAGCTTCTCGATGATGCCGACCGGCTCGTGGCCGATGGTGAGCCCCTTCGCCACCGGATATTCGCCCTTGAGAATATGCACGTCGGTGCCGCAGATCGTGGTGGTGGTGACGCGGATCAGGGCGTCGAGCGGGCCGACGTCGGGGACAGGCTTCTCGTCGAGCACGATGCGCCCGGGCTCGACAAAGATGGCGGCCTTCATCTTCGGCATGGCAATCTCCTCGCTTGCATGTGCGGAGAAGGTCTCCCGCGGCAGCGGCGGGGGCCATGACCTCGATCAAGGATACCGGAACCACGTCATCCTGAGAGGCTGACCCGCAATTGCAAGAACGAGCGTCATTCCCGGCCTTGTGCCGGGGATCTCGATTCAGGGCAGCGCGTCAGAGACCGAGATGGCCGGCACAAGGCCGGCCATGACAGGGGAAATGGCGCATTTCACTTGCCATGGTCGAATTACGAACCAGGCTCTGGGGTGCTCGGGCAAGGCCCGAGCCTCGAACGATGCTCGTTGCCGGTTGCCCTATTGGAGCATCGTTCGAGGCTCGCTGACGCGCGCGCCTCAGGATGACGTGGCTATCGGCAGTCAGCCCAGCCCGCGCTCGGCCAGCAGCCGCACCACGGCGGCGCGCAGGTCGGCGATGCCTTCGCCGTCGCGGCTCGAGGTCGGGAACACGATGGGGAAGGCCGCCGGCCGGCGCGCCAGCGCCGCCTGGGTCTCGGCGATGCGCGTTTCCAGTTCGCCCTTCTTGAGCTGGTCGGCCTTGGTCAGCACGATGGCGTAGGACACCGCCGCCTTGTCGAGCCCGTCGAGCACGCCGAGATCGATCGGCTTCAACCCGTGCCTGGAATCGATCAGCACGAAGACGCGAGCGAGATTGGCCCGGCCGCGCAGATAGGCGTGGATGGTGTCGGTCCAGGCCTCGACCTTCTCCTTCGGCGCCTTGGCGAAGCCGTAGCCCGGCATGTCCACGAGGGTCAGCTGCGGGCCGAGGCGGAAGAAGATCAGTTCCTGGGTGCGCCCCGGCGTTACCGAGGTGCGGGCCAGCGCCTTGCGGCCGGTCAGCGCATTGACGAGGGTCGACTTGCCGACATTGGAGCGCCCGGCGAGCGCGATCTCGATGCCGGCCATGCCGGGCAGCACGTCGACGGTCGGCGCGGCGGCGATGAAGTTCCACTCGCCGGCGAACAGCTTGCGCCCGGCCTCGATCTCCTCGGCCGAGAAGGCGTCCGGCGAGGAGGGCTCCTCGCCGGTAGTGGTGTCGTTGGTCATGTCGCCTTCGGCTTCTTGCGGCCGAACAGCTCACGCACATTGTCCCACAATTCCACCTTCACGCCGTTGCGGCGCATGATGATGGACTGCTGGAGCACCGAGAGCGTGTTGTTCCAGGCCCAGTAGATGACGAGGCCGGAGGCGAACGAGCCCAGCATGAAGGTGAAGATCAGCGGCATCCAGTCGAAGATCATCTTCTGCGTCGGATCCGGCGGGGCCGGGTTGAGCTTCATCTGCGCCCACATCGTCATGCCCATGATGATCGGCCAGACGCCGAGCAGCAGGAAGTGGCCGATCACCGGCACCTGGCCGGGATCCCACGGGATCAGGCCGAACAGGTTGAAGATGGTGGTGGGGTCGGGCGCCGAGAGGTCCTTGATCCAGCCGAAGAACGGCGCGTGCCGCATTTCGATGGTGACGAACAGCGTCTTGTAGAGCGCGAAGAACACGGGGATCTGGATCAGGATGGGAAGACAGCCCGCGATCGGGTTGATCTTCTCCTTCTTGTAGATCTCCATCATCTCCTGCTGGAGCTTCACCTTGTCGTCGCCAAAGCGCTCGCGCAGCGCCTGGATCTCCGGCTGCACCGCCTTCATTTTCGCCATCGAGGCGTAGCTCTTGTTGGCGAGCGGGAAGAACAGGCCCTTGATCAGCACGGTGACGATCAGGATGGCGACGCCGAAATTGCCGACGCCCTTGTAGATCCAGTCGATCAGCAGGAAGAGCGGCTTGGTGATGAAATAGAACCAGCCCCAGTCGATCAGCAGGTCGAAGCGGTCGATGCCGAGCGAGCTCTTGTAGCCGTCGACGACGCGCACTTCCTTGGCACCGGCGAACAGCCGGCCGCCGGCGGCGGCGGTGGCGCCCGGCGCGATGGTGACGGTGTCGCCGAGGAAATCGGTCTGGTAGGCGAAGTCGGTGCCGAGCGTCGAGGCGGAGAAGCGCGCCTGCACCTTCTCCTCATTGCCGGGGATGACGGTCGCCGCCCAATATTTGTCGGTGATGCCGAGCCAGCCGCCGGTGGAGGGGAAGGTCTCGCTCTTCTTCTCGGCGATGTCCTTGTACTTGATCTCGTGCAGGCCGGCGTCCGAGGTGACGCCGATCAGGCCCTCATGCAGGATGTAGTAGCCCAGCGTGTGCGGCGTGCCGTGGCGCGAGATCAGCGCGAAGGGGTTGAGGCTGACCGGAGCGGTGCCGGTGTTCTGCACCTCGTCCTTCACGTCGAACATGTAATTGTCGTCGACCGAGACCGTGCGGCGGAAGGTCAGGCCCGCGCCATTGTCCCAGGTCAGCACCAGCGGGGTCTTGTTGGTGAGGGTGGCGCCGGCCGGGGCGGTCCACACCGTCTCCGAGGTCGGCACCTTCACATTATTGGCGCCGCTGACCCAGCCGAACTCGGCATAGAACGGCGTCGGCCCGCCGGAGGGCGAGAGCAGCACGATGATCGGGCTCTTCGGGTCGACCGTCTCGCGATAATCCTTCAGCGACAGGTCGTCGATGCGCCCGCCCTTCAGCGCAACGGTACCGACGACGCGCGGCGTGTCGATGGCGACGCGCGGCGACAGCGCGAGCGCTTCCGCACGGGTGAGAGCCTTCGCCACCGCCGGCGCGGTGGTCGGCGGCGTGCCGCTGGCCGGGGCGGGAGCCTGTGCGCCGGGGACCTGGGCGGAGGTTTCAGTGCCGGGCGCCTGCTGCTGGGCGGCCTGCTGCTGCGCCTGCTGTTGCTGCGCGGCCTGGCGCTGGCGCTCCATTTCCGGAATGCCGGAGAAGTACTGCCAGGCGACCAGGACCGCCATCGACAGCACGATCGCCAGGATCATGTTGCGGTTTTCACTCGTCATGCGCAGCTACTCCGTCGGCGCGCGGGCGGCTGGGGGCGGCCTCCCGCTTGTGCCGGCCGCCTGCGTGCAGGCGGGCGATTCCCCGTTCCAGGTCGCGTATAAGGTCGGCGAAGCGCGCGCTTATGACGGCCCGCCGGGCGACGATCACATAATCGAAACCGGGGCGGCCGGCACGCGGCAGGGCGTCGCGCACCGCGGCGCGCAGCCGGCGGCGGATGCGGTTACGCTCCACCGCATTGCCCTGCTTCTTGGAAACCGTGAGGCCGATGCGCAGGCTGCCATTGTCACCGCGTTCGCGGGCTTGCAGCAGCATCGGACCGGAGTTCGCCCGCAGCGCCGCAGCGGCGGCGAGGAAGTCCTTGCGCTTGACGAGCCGGTCCATGGTAGGCGCCGCTCCTCAGGCTGGGGTGGCGAGCGCGCTCCGTCGAGATCAGGCGGACAGGCGCTTGCGGCCGTGCGACCGACGGGCGGCGATGATCTTGCGGCCGTTACGGGTCGCCATGCGCGCACGGAAGCCGTGGCGACGCTTGCGCACGAGCTTGCTGGGTTGATAAGTGCGCTTCACGGGTCAGTCTCCGCAGTTGTTTGTTCCGCCTGGGCCGGCTGCCCTTTCGACGCGCGGGCTCCGCGATTTCTCGCGACGCGCCTACGCAAAAGCGGGGGGCAACCCGGTCGCCGAGCGTCCGAGGTTGGCGGGCTTATAGGGGTGGGGTGGCGCCAAGTCAATCGTTCCGTCATCCCGCGGACATGAACGAAGAGGGTGCTCGGGCAGGCCGTTCCTGCACGTCCGCCACGCTCGCGCCAATAAAATGTGCGACCTCACCGATCACGATATGGCGAACCGCGTTGCGGGCGCCTAGGTAGTGGTGAGATGGACGCCCGTTCGGAACCTGTGAACCGGACCGAATCCTTCCCGGCGGGCGACCCGCCGCCGGAGGGGGCGCCGCGCGTGCGCAAGCGCCGCCTGCCGCATATTGGCCTGTCCGGCAAACTGCTGCTCTTCACCCTCGCCTTCGTGCTGCTGGCTGAGGTGATGATCTATGTGCCCTCCATTGCCGTCTATCGCCTGAACTGGATCTCCGACCGCCTCGCCGGCGCCCGCACCGCGGCCCTCGTGCTCGATGCCGCACCCGACGGCATGGTCTCGCCACAGCTCACCCGCGAACTGCTGCACAGCGTCGGCGCCATTACCGTCGCCCTGAAGCGCGACAATACCCGCCGGCTGCTCGCCAGCTCCGACATGCCGCCGGACGTTTCGCACCATACCGATCTGCGTGACATCGGCCCGCTCACCGCGGTGTCCGAGGCATTCGACACGCTGTTCGCCGGCGACGGCCGCATCATCCGCGCCGTCGGCACCCCGCCGCGCGGCGGCGGCTTCGTCGAGATCGTGATCAACGAGACACCGCTGCGAAAGGCGATGCTGCAATTCTCGCGCAACATCCTGCTGGTCTCGCTGGCGATCTCCGCGCTTACCGCGGCATTGGTCTATTTCGGTCTCGCCATGATGTTCGTGCGCCCGATGCGCCGGCTCACCCAGCGCATGATCGCCTTCCGCGAAAGCCCGGAGAGCTCGCCGGTGCCGCCGGAAGAGCCGCGACGGCTCGACGAGATCGGCCAGGCCGAGCGCGAATTCGTCGTCATGCAGAGCCAGATCGCCGATACGCTGCAGCAGAAGAACCACCTCGCCGCGCTCGGCCTCGCCGTGTCGAAGATCAATCACGACCTGCGCAATCTGCTCTCCTCGGTGCAGCTGATCTCCGACCGCCTCGCCGCCATACGCGACCCTGCGGTGCAGCGCTTCGCGCCGAAGCTGGTCGTCGCGCTCGACCGCGCCATCGCCTATTGCGAGCACACGCTGGCCTATGGCCGCGCCCAGGAGCCGCCGCCGGAGCGCCGCATGGTCGAGGTCGCGAGCCTGGTGCGCGACGTGCGCGACACGCTGGGCCTCAGCGAGGCCGGGCAGGAGACGCCGGACGCCCCCACCATCCGCTTCGTCGAATCGGTGGAGCGCGGCCTGACGGTCGATGCCGATCCCGACCAGCTGTTCCGCGTGCTGCTGAACCTCAGCCGCAATGCCGGCGAGGCGCTGGCGGCGCGGGCACCGAACGACCCCGACCGCGACCAGATCCGCGTCACCGGCCGGCGCGAGGGCGCCACCGTGGTGATCGAGGTGGCCGATACCGGGCCGGGCGTGCCGGAGCGGGCGCAGGCGCATCTGTTCGAGCCGTTCCACGGCTCCACCCGTCGCGGCGGCACCGGGCTCGGCCTCGCCATCGCCGCTGAGCTGATGCGCGCCCATGGCGGCGACATAAGGCTGGTGACCGGCACCATCGGCGCCACCTTCCAGCTCACCGTGCCGGACCGGCCGGTGGACCTCGAAGCCCGCCGCATGCGACGCGCGCATGGCTGATGCAATTCCGGGAATATTTCGGCGGATCCTCGTCGCCGCCGCTCTTGGCGCGTGTCTCGTGAGCGCGTGTGCCATCGCCTCCGCCGCCGCCTCCAACGTCTCGATCTCAGGCGACCGGGTGATCGTCGACGGCAAGACGTTCCCGGTGCGCGGCGCAGCCGGCGACGGGCCGCTCATCGAGCTGAAGCAACTCGGCGGCACCACGGTCCGCACCTATGGCGGCGATCCCGGCCCGGCGCTGGACGCCGCCGAGCGGGCCGGGCTGAAGGTGATTGCCGGGCTGTGGCTCGGCCACCCCCGGCTCGGCGCGGATTACAAGGACCGTGCCTTCGTCGAGCGCCAGCTCGCCGAGATCTCCGCCATCGT
This sequence comes from Starkeya sp. ORNL1, assembly GCF_012971745.1. NCBI lineage: Bacteria > Pseudomonadati > Pseudomonadota > Alphaproteobacteria > Hyphomicrobiales > Xanthobacteraceae > Starkeya > Starkeya sp. ORNL1. Next base: position 2,474,624 of record NZ_CP048834.1, on the reverse strand, counting down.
CGGGAAATACCGCGACCATCCGGCGCTGCTGATGTGGGGCATCGGCAACGAGGTGGAGGTCGACATCAGCGACGACACGCTAATCTGGCCGGCCATCGAGGCGGCGGCCAGGCGGGTGAAGGCTCTCGATCCCGCCCATCCCACCATGGCCGTCGTCGCCGAGGTCGGCAATGACAAGGCCCGCAAGGTGAAGGAACTGGCGCCGCACATCGATGTGCTCGGCGTCAATGCCTATGGCGACGGGCTCTACAGCGTCGGCAGCCGGGCGCGGGAGCAGGGCTGGCTGGGGCCGATCGTCATCACCGAGATGGGCGCGCGCGGCCACTGGCAGGCCGCGACCACGCCCTGGGGCGCGCCCTACGAGCTGACCTCGACCCAGAAGGCCATCGAGTTCCGCCGCTATCTGAAGGCGCTGGGCGATGCCGATATCGGCACGCTGGTGTTTCTCTGGGGGCAGAAGCAGGAAGTGACGCCCTCCTATCACAGCCTGCGCCTAGCCACCGGCGAATGGACCGAGACCGCGGAGGCGATGGCGGAAAACTGGGGCGGCGCTACGCCGGGCGGCAACCACGCGCCGCGCATTGCCGAGCTGCGTTTCGCCCATGATCCGAACGCGCCGTTTGCCTCCTGGCCGGCCGGGCAGGGCGGCTCGGTGCTGCTGAGCGCGAACGATCCGGATGGCGATCCGCTGGATGCGCGCTGGGAGATCATGGCGGAGAGCACGGTGCGTAGCGTCGGTGGCGACGCCGAGGAGCGCCCGCGCTCATTCCCCGCTTCTGTGGACAAATCAGGGCTCACCGGGGCCAGTGTGGGCGCGCTGCCGCCGGGCCGCTACCGCATCTTCATTGAGTTGCGCGATGGGCGCGGGGCGGCGGCGACGGCAAATCTTCCCTTCGAGATACGCTGACGGGGATATTGCATTGCTCGGCGAAACGGGGTAGCTGACGGGCCTCGCGGGGTTCACCCCCGCCGCATCGCCGCCACGGCGACTGCAAAGAGCGCCCGTAGCTCAGCTGGATAGAGCACCAGACTACGAATCTGGGGGTCAGGAGTTCGAATCTCTTCGGGCGCGCCAATTATCTCAAAGACCTAGGTCGATAGCGGTATCTGAAAAATCCGACAGGGCCGCATCAGGGCGGCGCACTCGCTGACAGGGGCGCTTCCGAGGGTGGAGCCCAGCGTCCGGCTCCTCCGCAATGATCTCGGCTCCCTGAAGGCAACGGTTGCACGTTTGCATCGTGCCGGGTGCGCGACAACATCAAGGGATCATTCGGGAGGGGCCGCGCGCGGATCTCGTCTTGGCCTGGCCGCAACACCGGCTCACTCGCGAGACCGGATGCAACTATGCAGGCCGGAACGATCAGAACGCCGCTGATCCTTGCGCCGGCCGGGAGGGCCATGAATTCATTCCGAGAGCCTCGCGCAGCGTGGGCGACGTCCAGCATCGACTCCGCCAGGAGTTTCTCGAGCTTGGGTTCTCGTCCCTCGATCGTCTTCAGCTTGCGAGCGTCGGACGCCTCCATCCCACCGTAGCGGGAGCGCCGATTGTATTACGTCGCGTGGATTACCGAGGGACGGCGCCTACTCATGTCAGGCTTCTACCCGTAGCGCCGCCGGGCATTCAGAGAGCTTCGGCTTTCGTATTCAGTTCTCTTAGCCATTTCAGATTGTTATGGCGGCTTGATTCCGGATCGTTGATCAATCCTTGCGTTATGGCGCTGGCAACGCGCTTGGCGCCGGCCTCGACCTTGAGGTGGGGGTAAAACCCTTCATCGGCGATGCGTTTCGCCGAAACCCTGTAGTCGCGCTGATCCGGGTCCTGGGTCGGAACGTAGGTAACCTGCAAGGATGGGTTGATGCGCTTGAATGTATTCGCGACCTCGGAAATCCGCAGATTCTCGTTCGCGACATTATAGATCATGAAGGAGAGATTTTTCGTCTCCGCAGTGAGCATGAAGGCGCGCGCGCAGTCCTGGACGCTGAGAAACGGGCGCCATTGAAGCCCGTCGCCAAAAACCCTGATCCGGTTATGAAGCGTGCTGTAGAGGCTGAAAACATTGACGACGAGGTCGAAGCGCATGCGCCGGGAGAAGCCGAACAGGGTGCCGCATCTCAGGATCACCGGCCGCCATGATGCGGACGCCAGGCGGAGCAATTCATTCTCCGCATCGTACTTCGACTGCGCGTATATCGTCCGTGGGTTTACAGACGACGTTTCAATGAGTTCGCCGTCATTTTCGCCATAAACCGAGCAGGAAGAGGCAAATACGAAGCGGATACCTCGATCCCTCGCGGCTTTGGCAAGAATCGATGTCGTATAAAAATTCAAAGCATAGGTCAGGCTCGGATATGCCTCTGCCGAAGGGTCATTGGACAGGGCAGCAAGATGGATGATGCAGTCTTGCTTATCAAGGAGATCCTCAAGAAACTTCTTATCGGAGTTTATGCGTGTGAGATCACTGCCAATCAACTCCATTTGCGACGTTAATCCACGCAAATGGCTGAGGCCGAAGTACCCGATGTCAATGACGCGAACGTTGTGACCGCGCATCAATAAATTGGGAACAAGGACAGAGCCGAGATATCCTGCCCCGCCTGTTACGAGTATATTCATGACAATTCACGCTCAAAATGGCATAAGTGTTCAGTTACGTAGCCCATTTGCTCGTCGGTAATGCTCGTATAGAAAGGAAGGGTCAAAACTCTTCGCGATAAGGATTCAGTTTGGGGAAGTTTTCGCGTTGAGAAGGTCTTGAAATATTCCTGCTCATGAATCGGCGGGTAGAAGTAAGACCGTGTCTCGATCCCGTTGTCGCCGAGATAGCGCGTGAGGCGATCGCGATAGCCGGGGTCGCTTTCCTCGGGAACAAGGACCGTGAAATCCTTGATGGTGTGAATGGTGTCTTCCGGCCATTCGATCAACCCGAATTGCGTATTTTCGGCTATAATTTTCCGGAAGTTACGTGCTTTTACCTGGCGAATCTCGAGTAATTCGTCAATGTGTTGAATATTGTGTAGTCCAATAATGGCGTGGAATTCACTCATTTTCCCATTAACTCCGGAAAAGTGAGCGTTATAGTTCGATGAAATTCCATAATTTCGCATGTTGCGAATCCGATTTGCGGTCGCCGGATGCTTTGTCGCAACCAATCCGCCCTCAACGGCTACCAATACCTTGGTCGCGGAGAGTGAAAAGACCTCCATATCGCCGAACGAGCCAACCCTGCGGCCATCCTGCGCGGAGCCAAATGCGTGCGCAGCGTCAAAGATCAGGGAAATTTTCTTGTTTCTACGTTCCGACGCGGCGGAGACTATTCTTTCGAGATCCGACGCCTTCGCCGGAAGCCCATACATATGAACGGCGATAACGGCTCCGACATCGTCATGCTCGGAAAGCAGACGTTCGACGTCATCTATGGAAACATTCAGATCATCTTCGACTTCGGCAAATATCGGAATGCCGCCGGCATAAAGTACCGCCTGGGCCGTCGCGACGAATGAGAAGCTCGGAATAATCACTTTCTCTCCGGGCTGAAGTCCCAGCGCCTGCAGCCCGAAAATGAGGCTGACCGTACCAGATGAGAGGGAGACCGTTTCAACGCCCAGGTATTCATGCGTCTTTGCTTCGAAATCCCTCACAAATTTTCCGAAATTTGTGATCTTCCCGTTTCTCAAAATTTCGTCGAAGGAGTCTTTGACCTGATCGATGCGTGGCAGATCGGGATTAATCAACGGTATTTTCAATGTATAGCACACACGCTTAGAGTTGCTTACGCAGAAGGTAAATTCTCAGTATGTTGCGATGCAAGGTAGCTATTAGTGTGACGTCTCGTCAATATGTAAAAATCTTCGCGCCAGATGAGACGAATCGAAAATGTTGAGGATTTTGTAATTATCTTTGTTGGACGCAGAAGCTGCGAATGAATTGTGTTGAATAGTTCTATTTTGATTTTACAGGATGATTTATGTCGAAATTAAAATTGATATGAACCCGACGCTGACCTGCCGTCGCTTCGTCATCCGGCGACGATTAGGGCCTCGGCGGATTTTGCACAAGATCGCGCATTGGTGATGAGACTGGCGCCGATTAACGAGGAGGCGGATCTGGCTACCGCCCATTGACGGCCTGCCCGCCGCTCGTGATCGGCTTTTTCACTGCAGCGTCGGGTTCGCCGAAGGCCCTGCCGCCGGCAGCGTCAATGGCCGTCCCGCGTACCGGTGCGGGCATCGCCTCGATTCATCGCCGCCACGGCAGCACATTGTCGGGGAGCCAGCGCGCGCACGCGCTCGCCAGCCCGCAAATGGCGAAGACCATCACGGCGGAAAGCATCGCCACCGCGGCGGCGGCCGTTGAATTGCCCTCATACTGCAGCGCGAACACCATGACGCCGATGGTCTCGTTGCCCGACGACCACAACAGCGCCGACAGCGTCAGCTCGTTCAGCGCCGTCATGAGCACGAGGATCGCGCCGGCGATGGCGGCAGGAAGGACATGGGGGAGGAAAATCCACGCCAACCGCCTCCACAGGCCCGCTCCGACGATGCGGCCGGCCTCGTCAAGCGCGGGGTCCGCGGTCTGCGCCGCCGCTGTGACCGGCCGCAACACCAAGGGCAGGAACCGCGCGAGATAGGCGACGACCAGGATCGCCATGGTGCCGTAGAGCGATACGCCGATCAGCGGCAGCGGTTTGAGGAAGGCGAGGATCATTGCGAGCGCCACGACGGTACCGGGCACCACCCACGGCGCCTCCACCAGCACGTCGATCGCCCTGACGAGCCAGTTCGGACGCCGGACGACGAGATAGGCGAGGGGTACCGAGACGACCATCGAGATCAGTGCGCAGAGACCCGCCAGGAAAAGCGAATTGACGAAGGCCCGGCGAACTGCGTCGTTGCCGAGCACGCGGGCGAACTGGGCGAGGCTCACCGTGTCGAGGCCGAAGCGCACGCCGATGGCCGGAAGCAGCGCCGTCATCGTCAGCGCCAGCAACGGGGCGATCGCGATCAGCAGCACGAGCGCCCAGATCAGCACCTCGATCACCGGCGCGCGGCGCGTCGCCTCGAACGGCTTGCCGGCCGGCAGCGGCGCGGAAAGGCGGCGCATCGTGACATGGCGCAGCACGAGCGCTGCGGCGGCGATGGCGGTCATGAGGATCGCCAGCACCGCGACCTGTCCGGCCGCGGAAGCGCCGAAGCCGTTGAGCCGCTGGTAGATCAGAGTGGTCAGCACCGACACCCGGCCGGGAATGCCCAGCAGGGCGGGCACGCCGAAATTGCCGATCGCCGCCGTGAAGGCGAGCAGCGAGCCCGCCAGCACCGACGGCAGCGCGATCGGCAGGATGATGCCGGTGCCGATCCGGCGGTTGGGAATGCCGAGGATGCGCGCTGCCTCGACCAGGTCGGCCGGTACCGAGCGCAAGGCGGCGCGCGTCGCGATGAAGACCAGCGGCATGTGCTCCACGCCCATCACCAGCGCGATACCGCCGGCCGAATAGAGCGGATTGGCCGTGCCCGGCGCGGGCGCCAGCCCGAGCGGGCCGAGAACCGGCGAACCGGAGCCGAAAAGCTCGATCCACGCCAGCGCCATGGTCTGCGAGGGCACGATCAGCGGCGTCAGGATCAGGAACACCAGCACCGCCTGGGTGCGCAGCCTGAGCAGGCTGAGGGCGAGTGCGAGCGCGACCCCGAGGACCGCCGAAATCAGCGCGGAAAGGCCGGAGGTGATGAGCGAGTTCCACAAGGCGCGGCCGGTCGCCCGGTTCGCCAGCGTCTCGCGCATCACGCCGAGGAAAGCCCCGTCCTCGCCGGATTGCAGCCCGGCGGAAAACAGCCGTGCCAGCGGCCAGAACGTGGTGAAGAGCACATAGGCAAGGACGAGAGCGACCAGCAGCCGCTCGCCGGTCCAGAGACGGTTCGCCGGCGTGATGGGGACGCCTGGTGCCTCAGCCGCCATAGAGGTCGGCGAAGGTTTCCTTGTTCTTCTTGTCGTCGCGCAGCATCGCGTTGCTGTCCGCCGGCAAAACCTTGAGGGTACTCGGCTTGGGGTAGCCGGCCGGCGGCGCGACACCCTCGAGGACCGGGAAATAGCCCTGGCTGGCGGCCTGTTCCTGCGCGGTCCGGGAGAGTTGCCATTTCACGAAGGTCTTGGCGGCTTCGAGCGCGTCGGTGCCCTTCAGGATCGCCACCGGCTGGGTGATGGTGCTCACGCCTTCCTTGGGAAACACGAAATCGACCGGCGAGCCCTTCGCCTTGGCGTTCAGTGCCATGTATTCGATGATGATGCCGTAGGCCTTCTCGCCGCGGGCGACCGCCTCGATCACCGTGCCGTTGCCCTGGCCGGCGACGGCGCCGTTGTCGGCGAGCGTCTTGAAATAGGTCCAGCCGAACTCCGGCTGCTGGAGCATGGTACCGAGATGGATCACCGCCGCGCCCGAATAGAGCGGGCTCGGCATGATGAGGCGCTTGGCGACGTCCGGCACGAGCAGGTCGTTCCACGACCGGGGCGGCGTCTTCACCAGATTGGTGTTGTAGACGATGCCGGTGGTGATCAGCTTGGTGCCGAAATAGGTCTTGTCCTTGTCGATGACCTCCGGCGCGATGCCCTCCGTCGGCAGGTCGTTCAGCGCGTAGAGCCGGCCGTCATTCTTGAGCTGCGTCATGGCGACGGTATCGGCGATCAGCACCACGTCGGCGGGGCTCTTGCCGGCGACCTGCTCGGCCTGGAGCTTGGCCATCACCTCGGTCGTGCCGGAACGGAACAGCTCGACCTTGATATCCGGATAGTCCTTGTTGAATGCCGCGATCACGGCAGCCATCTGGTCCTGCGGCTGCGACGTGTAGACGGTGATCGTCTCGGCATTGGCGGCAAGGATGGCGCCTGCGAGAAACGCTGCGGAGAGAATGGCGCGACGAAACAACATGACCGCTGATCTCCTGCGTATGGACGCTCGGGGCGCCGTCGATAGTGGCGACGTGCGATGCATCGAGCACAGTTCTATTACGATGCGGTGACGCTTCCCGTCATGCGCATCTCAGGCGAATTCATATCCACCGACGAGGGAAGCCGAGGCTTGCCGCGGGATCACCCAGCCGCCGGATATCGTGATCTCGACATCGGCCCCTTGCGGCAGGCGCCCGGGCAGCGGCAGGCTGATCGTGTCGGTGTCGATGCCGAGCGGCATGAGCTGGCTCGCATAGCACCCGTTCTGGAAGATCTGGTTCACCACCTGGCAGCGCAGATGGCCGTCCTCCGCCACAGCCCTCAGGTCGGGGGCGTGCAGGCACAACCAGCCCGGCCCGACAGGCGCCTGGCCCGGCACCTTCAACTCCGCGCCGGCCAGGCCGATGGTGCAAAGCTCGGCTTCCGACGCCAGAACCTCGACGGGCAGCGTACGGCCCTTGCCGATGAACCGCGCCACCATTTCGGTCGCGGGGCGCAGGTAAAGTTCCTCCGGCGTGCCGACCTGCTCGAGCCCGCCGCGATTCATCACCGCCAAATGGGTGGCAACGGCCATCGCTTCTTCCTGGTCGTGGGTGACGAAAATGAAGGTCGCCCCGGTGACGGAGTGGATGCGGCGGAACTCGGCAAGCATCGCCTCGCGCAGATGCGCATCGAGATTGGCGAGCGGCTCGTCGAGCAGGATCAGCCGCGGACGCATGGCCAGCGAACGGGCGAGCGCCACCCGCTGGCGCTGTCCGCCGGAAAGCTCGTGCGGGCGACGGAGCTCGAAGCCGTTCAGGCCGACCACCTCCAGCACCTCCGCGATCCGACGCCGCCGTTCCTCCGGCGGGTGCTTCTGGGCCCGCAGCCCGAATTCGATATTGCCGCGCACCGTCATGTTCGGCCACAGCGCATAGGACTGGAACACCATGCCGAGCTTGCGGGCTTCCGGCGGCAGCATGCCACCGGGGCCGACGACGGCCATATCGTCGAAGAAAAGCTCGCCATGGTCGGGCTGCTCGAGCCCGGCAATGATGCGCAGCAGCGTGGTCTTGCCGCATCCGGAGGGGCCAAGCAGCGCCAGGAACGCTCCGTCGGGAATGGCAAAGCTCACCTGGTCGACGGCAGGAAGGCCATTGAAGGTCTTGGTCAGGTTCCTGGCTGTCAATCGCGGCACAAGGAGCGCCTCCAGCTGGCCGTGCGAGCAGATCCGGTGCGGATACGACAGATCGATGACCGATGGATGTCGGGAATTGCGCCCGATCAACGCACGGCAGTGATACGGCTAAATTGCGTTCGCCAGCAACGCTCCGGCCGTTGCGCCGAGCAGCAACAGGCCGTCATGGAACCCCAGATGGGCGCGGGCCGGGGTGGCCGCGCGGTGGAGCCAGGCCGTCGTCGCCGAGGTCGCCACCGACCAGCCCACGCCGACGGCGAGAAAGGCCGCGGTCAGCGGGACTATTCCGCTCGACGCGTGCGCCGCCACGGCGGCCGCGACCGCGATACCCGCACCCGCCAGGGCGAGGCGGACGACACCCAGGCGCTCGGCCAGCATGCCGGCCGCGAGCGCCGGCGCGTACATCGCGACGACATGCCAGGCGACGATGCCGCTGATGCTGCCGACCGCAACGCCGCAGGTCGCCAACCCCAGCGGCGCGGCGACCATGGAGGAGGCCATCGCCGCCCATGCGAGGGCGCCGATCAGGGTCGGAAGCGCGAGATCCCGCAGCCTCATGGCCGGCGCCGGCTCGGCGCTATCGTCGGTCACCACCGCGCTTGCGGCCGGCAGCAGCACGGCGGCGGCAAGCACGCCGAGCTGCGCGATTGTCGCGACCAGTGCGGTGCCGACCAGCGTATAGGGCAGGAACAGCTGCTCGGCGCCCTGGGCGAGGACGGGACCGAGAAGGCCGGCGATGGCGCCGGCCGCGAGCAGCCGGCCAATCGCCGCTGCCGAGCGGCCATGGGCGGCACCGAGAGCCGCGGCGTGGCGGTAGAACATGCCGAAGCCCTGCGCGGCGCCGAGCCACATCGCGCCGATGAGCAGCAGCGGAAAAACCTGCGCGAGGATGGCGTGCGCGATCGCCAGCCCGCCGGCGACGCCGAGCCCGGCCCCGATGGCGAAGGCGGCGCGGCGGCCGAAGGCGTCGAGCAGCAGGCTGGCCGGGAAGCTTGCGGCCGCGGCGCCGAGCAAGAACGCCGCCATCGGCCAGCCGGCGAGTGCGGCGCGCGGCGCGATCATGGCGCCGGCGAGCGGCAGCACGCCGAGGGTGAGCGCCTGCGCCAGCACCACGAGCGCGAAGCCTGCGAGCAGCGTGCCCTCGGGGAGCGCCTTGCGCAGCCGCAGCCCGCCGTCTTCGGGGCAGGCGCAGCCGAGATGCCCGGCACGGGCCGGTCCAGCGAAGGGAGGCATCACCGCCTCACATCATCGTCTTCGAGGACACGCACGGCGGCGCCCTCCATGTCGTCATACTGGCCGGTGCGCAGCGACCAGAGGAAGGCGACGAGACCGGTGAGGCCGAGCCCGAGCGCCATCGGCAGGAGATAGAGGATGACGTTCATGGTGCATCCTTTCCCGCATTCGCGCGCAGCGCGTTCAGCGTGACGATGGCGGACGAGCCGGACATGGCGAGCGCGGCGATCAGCGGCGTCACCAGCCCGGCGACGGCCAGCGGCACGGCAAACAGATTGTAGATGACGGCAATCAGCAGGTTCTGCCGCATCAACAGTCTCGCCCGCCGCGCAACGGCGACGGCGTCGGCGACCGGCGCCAGCCTGGCGCCCAGGAACACCGCATCGGCCTGCGCCTGGGTGACGTCCGCGGCGGTGATCGGCGACATCGAGACATAGGCGCTGGCGAGCGAGGGCGCGTCGTTCAACCCGTCGCCGACCATCAGCGCCTGGTGACCCGTGGCCCTCAGCATGTCGAGCACGGCGATCTTCTCGGCCGGCCGCGCGCCGCCGCGCCAGCTGCCGATGCCGAGCGCCGCGGCGACCGGGGCCACCGCTGCGTCGCGGTCGCCGGAGAGTATGGACAGGCCCGCGCCGGCGGCGCGCAGGCGCTCCACGGTTTCCGCCGCGTCGGGCCTGAGCTGCTGGCGCACCGCGAGAATGGCGCGCTCCTCGCCGAGGCGAACGGCGATCAGCGAGCCGTCGGCATCGGTGGCGAGATCGGCAGCGCCGCAGAAATCCGGGCTGCCGAGCCGCGCGGTGAGCGCACCGACCTGCGCCTCGATGCCGGCGCCGGGATATTCGCGCACGATCTCGTAGGGGCGGGCATCGGGCAACGCGGCGGCAATCGCCCGGGCGAGCGGATGGCGGCTGGACATTGCGAGCCGCGCGGCAATCTCCAGCAAATGCCCTGGCACGGCTTCAGCATTGCTCAAGCCGGGCTCCGGCAATGTCAGTGTTCCGGTCTTGTCGAGCACCACGGTGTCGACCTCGGCAAGGCGCTCCAGCGCGTCGCCCGAGTTCAGCAGGACGCCGCGCCGCATCAGCGCTCCGGCTGCCACCACCTGCACCGCCGGCACCGCGAGCGCCAGCGCGCAGGGGCAGGTGATGATGAGCACGGCGACGGCGATCAGCACCGCATCGTGCAGGGAAGCGCCGGCGATCAGCCAGCCGGCGAGCGACAGCGCGGCGGTGGCGTGCACCACCGGCGCATAGAGCCGGGCGGCGCGGTCGGCGAGGCGCACATAGCCGCTCTTCGCGCTCGCGGCGTTTTCCAGCAGGCGCTCGACTTCCTCGATGAAGGTGCCGGTGCCGGCGGCGGTGGTGCGGATGTGCAGCGTGCCGTCATGCACCAGGCTGCCGGCATGGATCGTGGCGCCCGCGGTGAAGGCGCGCGGCAGCGTCTCGCCGGTGACGAGGCTCTCATCCACCCCGGCGACGCCGGAGAGCACGATGCCGTCGACCGGCACGCGCTCGCCCGGGCGCACCAGCACGATATCGCCCGGCTTCACCGCCGCCGCCGGCATGGCGACGATGGCGCCGTCGGGCTCGACGCGATTGGCCAGCGCAGCCTTCAGTGCGGCGAGGTTGCCGGCTTCCGCGCGGGTGCGCCGGCGCATGGCGTGTTCGAGATAGCGGCCGGTGAGCAGGAAGAAGAGTAGCATGATAGCCGAGTCGAAATAGGCATGCTCGGCATGGTTCAGCGTCTCATAGACCGAGACGGCCAGCGCGAGGAGCACGCCGAGCGAGATCGGCACGTCCATGTTGAGCGCGCGCGCCTTGATGGCCCTGAGCGCGCTCTGGAAGAAGGGCTGGCCGGCATAGGCCGCGGCCGGCAGTGCGATCAGTGCGGAGAGCCAATGGAACAGGTCGCGCGTCTCGGGGGTGATGTCGGTGACATTGCCCGACCACACCGAGACCGAGAGCAGCATGATGTTCATCGCCGCGAAGCCGGCCACCGCGAGGCAGCGCAGCAGATGCCGGGCGCGGGCGGACTCGATCTCCTCGGCGCTGCCGGTCTCGAACGGATGGGCGCGATAGCCCGCAGTGGCGAGCGCGCCGAACACCGCGGGCGGGTTCGCCAGCGCCTCGGAGCGCCACACGATGGCCAGGCGATGGGAGGTGTAGTTCAGCCGCGCCTGCTCGACACCGGGAAGCACGGCCACCGCATCCTCGATCTCGTTGATGCAGGCGGCGCAGTCGATGCCCTCGACGGCGAAATCCATGCCGGTGCCTCCGCCGTCCATGCGACGCAGGCAGGCGGAATAGTCCGCCGCCACCTCGCGGACCGGCAGCGGCGGGCGGGAGCGGGGCGGTGCGATGGCGGTCAGCGCGGCCATGGGAACCTCACTTCAGCATGATCCGGTTGATGGAGCGGAACTGCCGCTCGCCGTCCTTGTAGAGCTCGACCACCAGGTCCCATTGGCCCGGCACCGCGTCCGGCGCGCCGCGCCAGGCACCCGCCGCCACTGCGCGCACCGGGATCTCCTCGTCGAGGCGGCTGTCATAGGGGTGGTGCAGCCGCGCGACGAGGTCGAGGCCGGCGAGGGGCGTGCCGTCCGGCCCGGCGGCGCGCACGTCGAGGTTGGCGGCGTCGAGATGGACGTCCACCTTCCAGTGCCGCGCCGCCTGCGCCGCCGCCTCCGCCTCGTCGCGCTTGAAGACGAGGCCGGCCTGATAGGCGCTGTCCGTCTCCACCCCGCCGAAGCTCGACAGCGCCGCACGCACGAGGATGCCGTTGGCGATGAAGATCACGCCGAAGAAGCCGACCAGGCAGGCCAGCACGAGGCGGCCAGTAATCGGGCGGCCGGAGACCGCGGGCGAAGTGGGCACGGGCATGGCGTTCCTCCTCAGGGTCCCTTGAAGTGGTCGGGCGCGGTGGCCACCACCTGGCTGTCGAGATCGGTGATGCGGAAGGTGGCGGTGAGCGAGGCCCCCATTGGCAGCGGCGCATGGGTGGAGACCAGCACGCGCGCCTCGAAGGTCTGGTCCGGGCCGACCGTGAGCACCGGCAAGGCCTCGGTAGCGCCGGCGGGCATGTGCGCCTCGCCCACCACTTCGAGCCTTGCTCCGGGCACGCCCTCCACCGCCACCGAGAAGCGGCGGGCGGCCAGCTCCTTGTTGACGATGCGGATGGTGTAGGCGTTGCGGATCGCCCCATCCGACAGCCGCACGAACAGCGGGTTGCGGTCATGGATGACGGCGAGCGTCTCATTGGCACGCGTTGCGAGGCTCACCAGCATGATGCCGCCGGTGACGAGGATGAGCGCGGCATAGAGCAGCGTGCGCGGGCGGGCCACGCGGCGCTGCTCGGGCTTGCCCTGCATGCGCGCCTGCACGTTCATGTCGGTGTCATAGGCAATGAGGCCGGTCGGCCGCATCAGCTTGGCCATCACCGTGTCGCAGGCATCGATGCACAGGCCGCACTGGATGCAGCCGAGCTGCGCGCCCTCGCGTATGTCGACCCCGGTGGGGCAGGCGGCGACGCACTGCTTGCAATCGACGCAATCACCGGCCGGCAGGCCTTCCAGCTTGAGGGCCTGCGTCTTCTTGAAGGAGCCGCGCGGCTCGCCGCGATCATAGCGATAGGTGACGTTTAGGGCGTATTCGTCGGTGAGCGCGGCCTGGATGCGCGGCCACGGGCACATATAGGTGCAGACCTGCTCGCGCATGTGGCCGGCGAGCACGTAGGTGGTGGCGGTGAGGATGCCGATCCACAGATAGGCGACGCCGGGCGCGGTGCCGGTGAGCAGTTGCATGGCCAGCGTCGGCGCATCGGCGAAATAGAGCACCCAGGCGCCGCCGGTCCACCACGCCACCATCAGCCAGAGCACGTGCTTGGCCGCGGCCTCGAAGGCGCGCTGCAACTTCGAGGCGTGCTTCAGCTTCTCACGCCGCTCGCGCGGATCGCCCTCCACCATGCGCTCGATGGACTGGAACAGATCGGTCCACACCGTCTGCGGGCACAGATACCCGCACCACACCCGCCCGGCGACCGCGTTCATGAAGAACAGCACCAAAGCGGCGAGGATCAAGAGGCCGGTGAGGTAGTAGAATTCCTGCGGCCAGATCTCGATGAAGAAGAAATAGAACCGGCTGTTCGGGAAATCGACCAGCACCGCCTGCGAGGGCGCATTCGGCCCGCGGTCCCAGCGCACGAACGGCAGGAAATAATAGATGCCGAGCGTGACCGCGAGGATCACCCACTTGATGGTCCGAAACCGCCCGCGCACCGCGATCGGATAGATGCGCCGGCGCGCCTCATAGAGCGGCAGGTCGTCCTCGTCCGCGATGTCGGGTGCGGGCGCGACGGTCCTGGGTGGCGGCTTGTCGGCGGTGGCGAGATTCATAAAGGCGGCTCCGGCTATTGCGGAGACACCATGGAAAGGAGCGGAGCGCGTTGATCTGGAGCAATGACGGGGGAGGGCAATCGGTGTCGATTTGCACTGACGGAGCGCTAGGTGCCTCTCCTTCGATCAGCGCGTCAATCTCTCGCAACGAATCCAATCTCGGTAATGGTCCGCTGCGCCACAAGCGGTCATCGGATCCCAGCTTGTGAGCAGACGTGCTCGACGCGATTGTGCTGGCTGAACGTAGAGATTACTCCCTTGCCGAGGAACGTCGAGGGAAGCTGGGACGTCCCCTCGGAATGCGCACGAAGCCAATGTTCCTCACCGAAATGGGCGGGGCCACCTGAACTAGATATCTCTCCAGCTCCTCACGTTGTGGGTCACGTACCGATCGTAGGGTGTCGGTTGGCGACGATCCGCTTCGCGTAATACGAAATTTAGGACGGTAAAGTAGAAGCTGGTGATGGCACCCCCGCTATCATCCTCGGAGCGCGCCTTTCGGTAGTTGAAGTTCACAACACCGCGTCCTAAGATATACAAGGCGTCGATCAGATGCTCAGAGCCGACTTCATTGTCGAACCGCTTGACCTCGTTCTGGGGCCATCTCGGGGCAGTCAAATCAGTGTCGAACGCAAAGACACAGTGCATATACCGCGCCCGCTTCTTGCCATCGTCAAACTTTCCTACATCGCGGGCGCCCAATTCGCGATTGTATGGCCTCAGTTGCCGAAGCTTTCGGGCCGCGCCCGCGCATTTTCTGAGTTCAGACGACGTCAGCTTGGATTTGATCTCCACGCTGGCCAAGAGTGCCTCTGCCGCGAGGATGGACTGATTCCCACTGTTAAAAGGAAAGTCGGCGTATCGGTCGTAAATAAGAATATCAAGTTGCGGCGCCGTCTCACCGTTCAGATCGACGACTTCGCCCGTGGTGACCCCGAACCGGTCGGGGAGGCGCTCCCGCATAAACTTTGTCAGGCTCTGTTCCCGCTCACTACCTTTGACGACCGAATGGGTGATGCCCGCAGAGGATTTTAGATCGGCGCCGAAGTGTTCAATTGCCGCGGCGAATCGTGCGTTTAGATACGGGGAGCGAGGCAGCGGCATTGGGATTCTGAACCTCCACTATGGCAACCGCCCATTGGACATTGTTCGCTGCAATAAGCTAGACTTTGATCGACGAGTTGCGCTCAACGAGGCGACTCCCAGACGGCCCTCCAAATGCTCGGGCCGTGACGGTCGAGTGACCTACCTCGGCAGGGGCTTGCCCCCGCCGAGGTGGCTGGGTCCTCAATCATCGAGCCCCCAGGCCTTGCGGGCATGCAATGAAGCGCCTGTCACAGCAGGACCTGATCAACACCGTCCGCACTGCGCCGCCAAGAGCCGACCTTCGCGTCAGCACCAAGGACAGACATCGGGTCGTCAGCGGACATTCGGCTTCGCACGTCATGCTGGCCGTTAGAATGCAATCCTGACAATTTGAAAGCGGGTTGCTGACGTGACCGAAAGGACACATATCGAGTGAACACACGGCCCTCAACGAGGGCTTGCGACCGTCAGCTCATACTCATACCTTCGCGGACCTTCGCATGAGAGCGCTTAATGGCCATATCCTACATTCCAACCGTCAGCCGACAACCGACCAGCAGCATCGCGGCGCAAGTAATCAAGAAAATCCGCGATGGTGAGGTTTATTCGGTCGACGACCAGATCATTCTCTATGCGGGATGGCCTAAGGTCAAAGATTACGATGGCCGCACACACAGCGCCGATCTAACGATTTTTAGCAATGTTCATGGCGTCAAGCTGGTCAAAATTTCGCTCTCCGACAATGCCAAGGACGTGCGCCGAGACGCTCTAAGTATTTTACAAGCAGCCGCGTCAACTGAATCGCTGATGGGCAAGAGCCTTCAGCTGAAAAAGCGCCGACGTCTCATCTTCGACGTCGTTCCGGTGGTCTATGCTCCCAACCTGAGCGAGGACGATCTGAGCGAAGATGAGGTGGAACTTGTTCATAACGAGGGCGAACTCGTTCGCCTTCTTAAGGAAGAAAGTGGCCCCCTAACTGCCGAGCAGCACGCAGAGGTGCAGGCCATCATCGAAGGCTCCAAAGCGCTCGGGCAGTTGTCGGAAATTGAGGATGACGATGAACTCCATCCGGTGGCACGCGCGTTTCACGACCTCGAAGCCGTAATCTACAATTTCGATGCGACGCAACGATCAGTCGCGCTGACTGCCATTCGTGGTCCCCAGCGGATCAGAGGTCTTGCCGGGACAGGCAAGACGGTAATCCTGGCCATGAAGGCGGCATTAGCCCACATTGAAAATCCCGATGCCAAGATACTCATCACCTATTACACCCGTAGCCTACGCGACATCATCGAACGCTTGATAACGCGTTTTCATCGCCATTTCGCGGAGGTCGATCCGAATTGGGAGAACGTACATGTGCGGCACGGATGGGGCCGCGCAAACGTGCCGGGCGTTTATCGCGACGCAAGCATTCGTGAGGGTTTGGCGCCACGGACTTTCAGCGATGTTCGCGGTGTGGCAGACCCATTCGGGACAGTATGCCGCGAACTTGTCAAAGCTGGCGCCCTCACCCCTTACTATGATGTCATACTGGTTGATGAAGGCCAGGACTTCCCGGATAGCTTTTATCAGATGTGCTTTTTCCTTGCGAAAGGAGGGCGAGATGAAAAGCAGATCATCTGGGCCTACGACGAGCTTCAGAACGTGTTTGACGTTAAAGTACGCGAACCAGACCAGCTTTTTGGCAGCGATCGCGACGGACAACCAAGAATCTCGCTCACCCGGAGCCTCCCGGCAGGCACTGACACGAATGACTTTGTCCTTCAGCGCGCTTATCGCAATCAAAGGGACGTTCTAGTGCTGGCCCATGCGATAGGCTTCGGCGTCTATCGGAAGACGGTTCAGATGCTCGAAAATGCCAAGCACTGGGAAGATGTAGGCTACGACGTTGTGGACGGCGACTTCACCGTCGGCAGCGAATGTACCGTCGAAAGGCCGACTATAAACAGCCCGAGTACACTGGAAACCCCTCATGACGTGAAGCTGGTGGAAATTGTCGCCGCGGATGACATCGACGAAGAGGTCGCTCTTGCTGCGGCGGAAGTCCGTTCCTTCGTCGGTAAAGGCCTGAAGGCGGACGACATTCTCATTGTGTGCCTAGACGACAAATCAGCCAGGACATATTTCGCGAAGCTTTCCAAATCCCTGATCGAAGCGGAAATATCCTGCAACAACATTATAAATGACCCCTACAGCGAGCCAGCTTTTCGAATTGAGGGCAAAGTCACCTTGAGCACGGTCTACCGGGCAAAGGGAAACGAGGCGGCGGTAGTCATTGTGCTGGGCGCAGACGCCGCGGTTCTCGAGACCAGAACCGGCCGCAACAAGCTATTTGTCGCGTTCACCCGCACCAAAGGGTGGCTTCGGATTTTCGGTTATCGCAGCAAGACGTTCTCGAATCTTGCCCAAGAGGTAGCCACGGCGCTCGCCCGGAGTCCGAGGATTCATTTCACCATGCCGGACATGACGAGTCTTAATACCATCCAACGCGGCCTCGAAGAAAAGCATGCCCGCATCATCGAAGCAAAGCGCCGAGTGGAGCGCATGAAACAAGAACTAAAGCTGTCGGACGAGGACATGGCCCGATTAATCGAGGAAGAGTGAATGGAAATCGGCGAGTTCAACGCCAGCATTCGATCCGCGATAAACTTCTTCGTTGAGCAAGATTTATGGCGCTCGACCGTCTATGAGATTTCATTGCCTCGGTCGATGGAATTCAATAAGCTTAATCTCACCACCAAGGATTATACCGCAGTCTATGACCGCGGACTTTCGCTATCTCACTATAATCTTCTGCTTACCGACTTTTCCTACTTCCAGTTCTCCCACATGAGCCCGTCCGAATATGCACTAGCCTACTATCCAAACCCGAGGTTAAGCGGCTCCCCAGAAGCGATCGAATTCTATCGAGATCTCGAAAAGGAACGTGACGAAGGACTTCTGAGCGATGAGGAATTTTCCGAACTCCTCACCGAAATCCCCTCGAAAATCTTCATTCCGCGGGTTCGTTTCGAGTACAGCGGGTCACAATATCGGAATGTTCAGCATCCGGGCGCCCACTTCCATATTGGCATGTCAGGCGAAGACCGTTGGCCATCTGCCCGCAAGCTTTCGCCCAAGAGCTTCGGTTTATTAATGGCAAAATTCTACTTTCCCAGTACCTGGTGGCAGCACTCACGGTTTTCGCGGCCGGACGATGAGCAACACTTACATCTAGCCGATTGCCTGGACAATAAACTCCTGTCATCGATTAGGCTGGACGGCGTATCGCAATTCTTCTCGGACGACGAAAAGATGGGATTTCACTTCGCTGCCCTTCAGGGTCCGCCAGCCTGATCGCTTCCGTTGTGGTCTCAATTGAGCCGGCAAGCACTTGGTGGGATCGTCGGGTTGAGCGCATCTAGGGGCAGTCAGAACCGGAAACCTCCAACCAACCACGCGAAGGGCCACTGCATTGATGCGTCATCGGTTCTGCAAAATTGCGGATCGCGAGGCATCACAAATCGCACGCCGGCGATCAACTGACGGGGCACCAGAACCCATGCCCGTCACGCAATTCCCCGGTGCCCACTCGAAGAAGATCGGTTTCCTCTCCTTCGGCCATTGGTCGCCCTCCACCCATTCGCAGACCCGCTCGGCCACCGCCACGCTGCTGCAGTCCATCGAACTTGCCGTCGCCGCCTAAGAGCTGAGGGCGGACGGGGCGTATTTCCGTGTCCACCATTTCGCGCACTAGCTCGCCTCGCCCTTTCTGCTGCTCGCGGCGGTTGGTGCGAAGGCCAGCCGGATTGAGATCGGCGCTGCAGTCATCGACATGCGCTACGTGAACCCGATGTACATGGTCGAGGACGCCGGCGCGGCGGACCTTATCGCTGGCAGGCGCCTGCAACTTGACGTCAGTGGTGCGGGCTGGAGATACCGGCCGGTCTTTAGATCATATCGCTGGGGCAATGCGTCGAGGCAGCCGCATCGCAATTCCCTTCGCGAGCCAAATGCCGCGGTGCAGCAAGTTGATAGCCGCGCGGCGCCCGTGCAACACCCCTCCCGGAAGATGGGGGTGACTACTCAGGTACGGTTGACGGAGCGCCTTCAATGAATTGATCCTCATCTGGCTAACCATTTGGGGGAATGATTATGCGGAAGACTTATGAGACGCCGAAGCTGATCAGGGCTCAGATCTTGTCGATTGTTACGGCCGGAGCCAATTTCTCCGGCAAGAAGGGCAAGATCGACTAAGCCGCG
Source organism: Starkeya sp. ORNL1 (assembly GCF_012971745.1). Lineage (NCBI taxonomy): Bacteria > Pseudomonadati > Pseudomonadota > Alphaproteobacteria > Hyphomicrobiales > Xanthobacteraceae > Starkeya > Starkeya sp. ORNL1. Next base: position 2,455,556 of record NZ_CP048834.1, on the reverse strand, counting down.
CCTACAGTTCATGTTGGTGAATCGGCTCGACTTGTCGGGCCGGTTCATCCATTGCGCCGCCTGCGGCCCCCGAGGGAGCCGATGGCAGCGGAGACTTGATGCTCATGCCAGCTATTGATTCGTCCGCCGTGTTCACGCTCCGGGACCACGCTTCCATGCAGTCGGTCGGCGATGGGGCGGTGGTGCTGCTCACCGACACCGGCCAGCTCTACACTTGCAACGAGACGACCGAGGCGTTCCTGTCGAAGCTCGACGGGCAGCGCACCTTCTCGGAGGTGATCGAACTGCTCGGCGTCGAGTTCGAAGCCGATTCGGCGACGCTCTCGGATGATTTCGGCGGGCTGGCGAGCCAGCTGCTGGACGAGCAGATCATCCGGCGGGTCAACTGAGCAGGACCATGCCGCTGTCGCTGGCCACAAGGGTGAGGTTTCGCGCCGAGCTCTGGCTCGCGGCGCGGCTCCTGCCGTTCCAGCTCGCCGGCAAGTCGTTCGAGGATGTGCTGGCGGTGGTTCCGAGCCGGCCGAACCGGCTCTATAGCGGCCTGCCGGCGCACTATATCAGCCGGGCGGTGCGCAAGGCGACGCGCAATCCCATCCTGATGCGCGACCGCAAGTGCCTGCGGCAGGGCCTGCTGGCCTTCGGCTACATGGCGCAGGCCGGGCTGAAGCCCGAGCTGCGGTTCGGCATCAAGCCCGATTCGCTGAACGCTCCGGCGCTCGCCGCGCATTGCTGGGTATGCATCGACAATGTGCCGGTGCTGAGTGACAAGGATCCGGACATGGTGACCATCCACGTCCATCGCGTGTGACCGCGGTGCAGATGGAACAGGTGATTCGCCAATATGTGCTGGGCGGCCATGTGCTGCAGATCGAGGCCGACAGCGAGGCCGCGATCGGGCATCTGGAGGCCTTCGTCGGGGCGCTGCGCGCCCGGCAGCAGGGAACGCCGGACTTCCGCATCCGCGTGAGCCGCGGCCCACTCCATGCCGCCCGCTCCGCCGACCAGCTCGTCTATGCGGGCCCGGTGCTCGACGATGGCGATTACACGCTGTTCAAGGGCGAGGACGATCTGCTCCTGCTTGCCGACGATGTCTCGCTGCACATCCAGCCCTCCGGCCGCGTGGCCGACCTCACGACGCTGGATGGCGCGGAGATCCGGGCCGCCGGGACCGCCGGCATGCTGGCGCTTGAGGCCGCGATCGATTCGTTCGGCCAGGCCAGCGTGCATGCCGCGGGGCTCACGCTGCCGGGCACCGATGATCTCGTGCTGCTCTATGCGGCGAGCGGCACCGGCAAGACCACCACGGCACTGAACCTCGCCCGTGCCGGCTTCGGCCTCTGCTCGGATGATGCCATGGTGCTGGCGCCCACCGAGGCGGGCATGTCGGCGTGGGGCATACCGCGCTATCTCAAGGTGCATGCCAACACCGCGCGCATGCTGCCGTGGCTGGCCCCTTCGCTCACCGGGCAATGGGACAGCGAGAACGAGCAGGAAGTGCCGCTCCACACGCTGGCCACGCTCGTCCGGATCGAGGATGCGCGCCCGCGCGCCGTGGTCGGGGTGTTCATGCTCTCGCGCACCGACCAGCCGGGCGGCGTCGCCCGCCTGAACAAGGCCGAGGCGCTGGCGGCGCTGGCGGCCGACAATGTGCGGGGCAGCCGGACCGGCGTGCTGGAGCACCAGGCGAGGCGCTGGACCCAGCTGGCGCGGCTGATCGCCTCCTCGCCGGTGTTCGAGCTGCGCATCGGCGCGGACCAGGAGAATGTGCCCGCGCGGATCCTCGCGGCGGTGTCGGGTTCAATCGACTGACGCCCGGTCCGTCCGAACGAAAGCGGTCCTAGGACTGCGCGCCGGGCCCCAGCATCTGCAGCCAGCGGAAGCCGTGGCGGCGCAGATGGGAGGCCCGGCTGGTCTTCGGCATGGCATCCAGCACGGAATCTTCGTTCATCAGCCGCTGGCCCAGCCTCGCCCTCGGGCCCTCGGGGAAATGATGGGCGAGCGCCTCGATCCCGGCATCTTGGAACAGCCGGGAGGTCACGCTGAGCGCGGTGCGGACCTCGAGCGCGGCGCCGAGCCTTTCGGCCGCGCGGACCATTTCCCTGGGATCGCTGATCCGGCGCGCCGCCTGGGCGATATCCACGGCGAACAGCAGCCGGTGGAATTTGTGCCCGCCCAGCGCATGCACCACCGCGATCAGCAGCATCGCGACCGCGGATTGCTCATCGCCCGGGCTGGCCGCCTTCAACTCGGCATAGCCGAAGGACAGCCGGCGCCGCAGGGCAGGGTAATGCACCATGTTGCCCTGCACTTCGACCATGATGGAGTCGTTGCCGCGCAGGTACCATTTATACTCCTGGTACCGCTCCGAATTGTCCCAGGCCTTGGCGTCGCGCTCGAAGCCGCAGGCTTCCACCACGCCGCCGATGCGCAGGAGATCATTCACGTCGGCGAGTATGTCGATGTCGGTGAAAGGCCGGTCCGACGGGTGCTCGTAGAGGTGATCGGCGAACACCGGCCCCTTCACGATCTCGGCCGGAATGCCCTGTTCGCGCAGCAATTTCGAGATGCGGGCGGCATGGTGCCGGAGCAGCATGGATTGGCCGACGCCGAGCGTATGCTCCTCCTCGATGCGTGCCAGCCGCTTCCTGAAGCCCTCGCTCGACGCGGCCGCCCGGGACGGGCCGCGCAGCTTTCGCCAGACGATGGCGAGCACGCCATGATCCTGCGCAGCATCGAGGATGCGCTCGAACATCGGCTCCGGCCAGTCGAGCGTCTCCGGCGGCGGGTTCCGCGGGTCTGCGTGGAAGCAGAGCAGCCGCTTCTCGTCGGGCGCGAGGGAACTCCGCTGCCTGGTCATGGGCCATCCGCCTGCTTGAGGATGTCGGCCACGCTGGCAACGCCGGTGACGGCGATGATCTCGTCGCTCGTCAGGTTTCGCCCGACGCGCGCTTCGATCGCCAGCACGATGGAGATGTGGGCGATGCTGTCCCAGCCCTCCAGCGTGCCGATGGCGGCATCGTCGGCGACGGCAGCAGCGGGTTGATTGACGCAGCCTGCGATCAGGCCCTTGGCCTCGGCCAGATGCGAATTAACCATTGCCCGGCGACTTCCGCGCTTGCCACTCGTGGCGAAACATCTCGAAGATCATCGTGTCGTAAATGGTGCCGGTGGTCGGATCGAACTTGGTGCGTTGCATGGTACCGACGTGCTTGAAGCCAAGCTTCTGGTAGTTGAATATCGAGGGGAAATTCCGGGAATTGACGAAGCCGGAGAATTTTTCGACGTCACTGTGCTCGATCACGTGGTCGAAGACCTTCTGCCGGATCTCCAATACAGCGCCCTTGCCCCACCAGGCGCGGTCCTGGATCACGATGGTGAGGTAGGCGGTCTTGTAGGGCTTGATCTCGATGAAGTGCAGGCCGATCGGCTGCTCCGCCCCGATCGGATAAATGGCGTGCGCGAACTTGTTCTTCCGGTTCTCGCGCGGCATGTGCCGGTACCACTGGAGACGGCCGCGCCCTTCGCCCGAGCCGGAATACTCGCGCATCACTTCGGGATCCTGGTTCCACGGATAGCTGATGCGGAATGTCTCCAGCCGTCCGATGGGCTTGAGCAGGAATCGCTCGGTTTGGATCGGCGTGCCGATGGCAGGATGAGCTGATTTCGCCATCAGCGCACCACGGAGCCGAGCGCGCGCTCGCGCACTGCGATGCGGGAAACCTTGCCGCGATCGTTCCGCGGCAGGCTGTCGAAAAAGAACAGCCGTGCCGGGACCGCATCGCGCCGGCATCGCTCGCGGCACCAGGCGCGCAAGTCATCCTCGGTGAGGCCGGGCTCGCGCGCCACGACCGCCGCGGCAACGACTTCACCGGCGACGGCATCCGGCATGCCGAACGCGCAGGCCTCCACGACCAAGGGATGATGCTCCAGCAGCATGTCGATCTCTTCCGCCAATATCTTCGCGCCCGCTCGATTGATTTCGCTTTTCGACCTGCCGACGAGGGTAAGGTTGCCGTCCGCGGCGAGCTGGCCAATGTCGCCGGTCTTCAGCCATCCATCGACGAAGGTGGCCGCCGTCTCCTGTGGAAGGCCGAAATAGCGGCTCATCATCGAGGGGCTGCGCACCAGCACCTCTCCCGACCCCGACGGGCTGATCGCCCCGGAACCATCCAGCACCGCGAAGGCGCCGCCCCATGGGCGCCCGACAAAGCCATCGCCGCCATTGTCCTCGATCGATGCTCCGGCAATCCAGTTCGCGGCCTCGCTCATGCCGTACATGTTGAACACCCGGCGCGTGCCGCACCAATCGGCGATCTGTCCCCACAGCACCGCCGACAGCGGCGCCGATCCCACATGCACGCGGGCGAACGAACGAGCGGGCCGTTGCGCGACCCGCAGCGCGATTCGCCAGAATGCTGGCACCGAGCTCATGAACGACATCTGAGCGTTGTCGACCAGGGCGGGGAATTCCTTCATCTCCGCCACGGACGGGCCGGGCCACAGATGGACAGTGCCGCCCGCGGCGAGCGCGGTCAGCGTGTTGCCGATCAGGCCGTGCCCGAAATGGATCGGAAGCACCAGCAGGGTGTTGGCGAGGTCGTCGGGGCCTATCGCCTGGAGATTGGCTTCGATGCGGCTGTTGAGACTGTGGCAACTATGGACAACCCCCTTGGGTCGTCCGGTCGTGCCCGAGGTCAGCAGCACCAGGGCGTCGCCCTCATCCGATGTCGTGCTTCCCTTTTCCGGTCTTGTGCTTCCGATCTCCCTGCGATCTTCGCCGCGCCACAGCAAGGCACCGACCGACTCGGCCACGAGGGATTGTTCGGAGGCGGTGAGGTTCGGCTCGACGGCCACGGCCATGGCGCCGAGCGACCACAGGGCGAAGAGATCGACGATATAGTCCACCGCGCTCGCCTGTCCCACGACGACGCTGCTACCCGCCTCGACGCCCGCCTCGCGCAGCGACTGCGCGCGCCGGCGCACTTCCCCCAGCAATTCGTCGCGGGAGAGCGACGTACCTTGCCGTACATCGACAAGTGTTGCCGCGCTCGGGAAGGTATTCAGGTCATGGAGTGAAACCGATGGCATGCGAATCTTGGCACTTCATGCTCGTCTGAAAGGGCCGACCACCGGAAAACTGGCATTTGCGGTGGAGGGATGTCTATCTCCGTTGTCACGTCGATCACATACAAGGCTACCGGCGAGCGTGTTATTTTCGTCACATGACGCACCTTTCCCGCGCGTCATCAAGGCGTTCGGGTCGTCACACATTGACGTTGAGGAGTGCCTCGATAGCTTTGTCATATTCCCGAACTGTCGGGGTAAGTGGGGGCACTTGCAATGAAGAAGCTCTACGTAACGCCGCGACTCGAAAAGAGCGGGCGTCTGTCCGCCGTGACCGCTGGCGCGAATTTTTCCGGCAAGAAGGCCAAGCCGGTCGGGTAGCGGCGAGGCACGCTCTCCGCTCGTTTTCATCGCTGGCAACCAGATGGTCGCATCGCCGGCGGACGGCGTTGTCTGGCCTTACGCTGAGGAGCGCATATGAAAAAGCCGTACGCACGTCCGGTCGTCACGAGATCCGGCCAGCTTTCCGCGGTGACCGCGGGCGCGAACTTTTCCGGCAAGAAGGCCAAGCCGACAACCTAGTCAAGGCGTAAGCCCGACGAAGCTTTGATCCTACACCTGAGGAGCTCATATGAAGAAGTCATATACTCGTCCGGCACTGGTAAAGTCCGGTCAGCTTTCCGCCGTTACTGCCGGCGCAAACTTTTCCGGCAAGAAGGCCAAGCCGCTCTGATCTGACGACGGCGTCAACCCGACGAAGTTTTGGTCCTACACCTGAGGAGGTCATATGAAGAAGTCATATACTCGTCCGGCATTGGTGAAGTCCGGACAGCTTTCCGCCGTTACTGCCGGCGCGAATTTCTCCGGCAAGAAGGGCAAGATCGAATAGCCATCAAGACGATGGGTCGGTTCTGATCGCCACCTGGGGCGCTCCTGTGCAGGGGCCATATGTGCGTCCTGTGTTGGCGATGGGGGAAAGCTTTCCACCGTGACAGCCGGGGCAAATTTCTCCGGCAAGAAGGGCAAGGCGGCCCCGAATTGATGACGGAGTCCATGAAGTTGGATCTCGTTATCTTCGATTAGATGATGGAGCGCCTGGGGAGGGCGCTCTAGTGCGGCAACCAAGGAGTTCCTATGAAGAAATCCTATGCACGTCCGACACTGATGCGTTCCGGGCAGCTTTCTGCTGTCACCGCGGGCGCCAATTTTTCCGGAAAGAAGGCCAAGCCCGCTCCGTAGTAGCAGTGGATCTGGCCTTTAAATGAGACGAAACGCCGGTCGGAATGTTGGCGGAACAACATTCCGCAGTCTTTACTCAAGGAGCTGGCATGAGAAAGATCTATACACGCCCGACGTTGGCGAAATCCGGGCAGCTTTCAGCTGTAACCGCGGGTGCGAATTTCTCCGGCAAGAAGGGCAAGCCTCCGGCGTAGCCGGACTTGAACAGGACATCAGCATGAGCAAGGTCTATATGACTCCGCTTCTTGTTAAGCGGGAGACACTTTCCGCGGTGACCGCGGGTGCGAACTTTTCCGGCAAGAAGGCCAAGCCGACCTGATCAGGACGTTCGTTGGATGATTGCGAGGGGCCGCGCGAGCGGCCCTTTCGCTTTTCCGGCGATTGGCAATGGTAGCGAGGTTGGGTTCGATCGGCACGCCGCCTGCTCAACGACCCCCCAACCCGGCGTGAGCACAAATACCGTCAGCGCCTTGAAGGCCCCTCGTCGCGCCGACGATCAGTTCGAGGGATCACTGCATCGGTGCGGCATCTGTTCTGCAAAATTGCGGATCGGTGAGGGATCGCAAATTGCGAGCCTGCGATTAGCTGTCGGCTAGCTAAGAAAGCTTGTCCGCAACCGCTATCCCCGGGGTGCACGTGAAGAAGATCGGTTTCCTCTCCTTCGGCCATTGGTCCCCCACCAATCATTCGCAGACCCGCTCGGCCGCCGACACGCTGCTGCAGTCCATCGAGCTTGCCGTCGCCGCCGAAGAGCTGGGGGCAGACGGGGCGTATTTTCGTGTCCACCATTTCGCGCGCCAGCTCGCCTCGCCGTTTCCGCTGCTCGCGGCGGTCGGCGCGAAGACCAGCCGGATCGAGATCGGCACCGCGGTCATCGACATGCGCTACGAGAACCCGATGTACATGGTGGAGGACGCCGGCGCGGCGGACCTCATTGCCGGCGGGCGCCTGCAGCTCGGCATCAGCCGCGGCTCGCCCGAGCAGGTGATCGATGGCTGGCGCTATTTCGGCTACGCCCCGGCCGAGGGGCAGAGCGACGCCGACATGGGCCGGCACCACGCCGAAGTGTTCCTCGACCTGTTGAAGGGCCAGGGCTTCGCAGAACCCAATCCGCGCCCGATGTTCGCGAACCCGCCGGGCCTGCTGCGCATCGAGCCGCATGCCGAAGGGCTGCGCGAGCGGATCTGGTGGGGCGCATCCTCGAACGCCACCGCGGTCTGGGCGGCGAAGCTGGGGATGAACCTGCAAAGCTCGACGCTGAAGGAAGACGAGAGCGGGGAGCCCCTGCATATCCAGCAGGCGAAGCAGATCCGCGCCTATCGTTCAGCCTGGAAGGAAGCGGGCCATGCACGCCAGCCGCGCGTGTCGGTCAGCCGCAGCATCTTTGCCCTGGTGAGCGATGAGGATCGCACCTATTTCGGCCGCTCGGGGCAGGAGGCGGATTCGATCGGCTATATCGATGAGCGCACGCGGGCGATCTTCGGCCGCTCCTATGCGGCCGAGCCGGACAGGCTCGTTGAGCAGCTGAAGGCGGACGAGGCCATTGCCGAGGCCGATACGCTGCTGCTCACCGTGCCGAACCAGCTCGGGGTCGCGTACAACGCCCACGTCATCGAGGCGATCCTCACGCATGTGGCACCCGCCATGGGCTGGCGCTGAGCCGTCCTGTTGCGCTGCGGGCCGACATGGGCTTCGCTCCATCAGGCGCATGGCATGTCCGGCGCAATGGAGGGGCGATCATGGCCTCGCAGAACGACCTGCGCATCAAGCGCATCTATGAGCCGGCGGAGGCGGGTGACGGTGCGCGGGTGCTCGTCGACCGGGTCTGGCCGCGCGGCGTGACCAAGGAGGCCGCCGCGCTCACGCTCTGGCTGAAGGACGTCTCGCCTAGCACCGAGTTGCGCAAATGGTTCGGGCATGAGCCGGAACGCTGGGATGAGTTCCGCCGGCGCTATCATGCGGAGCTGGAGCAGGATCAGGATGGGCTCGCCGAGCTGCGGGAGCTGCGCGGGAAGGGCAGGGTGACCTTGCTCTACGGCGCGCACGACACCGAGCACAACCAGGCCGTCGCGCTGCGAGACTACCTGCTGGCGCACCACTAGGGACCTGACGGCCGGCGATCCGGTGCAATCGCGCGGGCGATGCCGCCCGCGCGATCGTCCGGCCTGTCAGGCGGCCAGCAGTTCGTCGGTCGGGCCGAAGAACTCGAAGTGGATGCGGTCCGCGGGCACGCCGACCGTCTGCAGATCGCGCACCATGCTCCGCAGGAACGGCCGCGGGCCGCACAGGAAGATGTCCGCGGCGTGTAGCGGGGTGTTGGCACTCAGCCAGTCCGTGGTGATGAAGCCGGTGATGTCATGGGTCTCGCCGGGTGCGTCGCCCGCCTGCGGTTCGCTGTAGAAATTGGCGATGGTGATCCGCCCGTGCCGCTGCGCGAGCGAGCGGACGTGATCGTCCATCGCATGCGTGGCGCTGCTCATGGTGCCGTGGACATAGTGCGCCTCGAGCCCGGGATGCTCCGCCGCGATGGTCTCGATCATGCTGACCATCGGCGTGAGCCCGACGCCGCCGGACAGCAGCACCACCGGCCGCTGCGGCGCTTCGGGCAGGAAGAATTCGCCTGCCGGGGGCGTCACTTCAAACACGTCGCCGACGCCGACATGGTCGTGCAGGAAGCGCGAGCCGCCCTTGCCGCTCGCCTCCCGCTTCACCGAAATCCGGTAGTGATCCCCGTTCGGCGCGCACGAGATCGAATAGTTGCGCTTCATCGCCGGCTCTCCGGCGGGGCCGAAGCGCAAGGTCAGGTACTGGCCGGGCCTGTGCCTCAGCACCGGCTTGCCGTCGGCCGGGCGCAGGACGAGCGAGGTGATGACGCTGCTCTCGCGGACCTTGTCGGCGACGACGAACGGACGCCAGCCATCCCACCCGCCCTCGAGCTGCTCGATCTCCTCGCGGATCGTTGCCTCCCGGCCTTTCAGGATCTCGGCCAGGAACCAGTAGGCTTCGCCCCAGGCCTTGATGATGTCGGGCGTCGCAGCCTCGCCGAGCACTTCGGAGATGGCGCCGAGCAGCGCCTCGGCGACGAAGGGATAGTGCTCCGGCAGGATATGATAGCCGACGTGCTTGTGGGCGATCCGCTCGACCGCGGAAGCCAGCGCGCCGAGATTGTCGATGTTCCGCGCATAGGCGAGGACCGCCGCCGCCAGCGCGTGGACCTGCGTGCCGCCGTCGCCCTGGTTTGCCTGGTTGAACAGCGCCCGGATGTCCTCGCGTTCGAACAATCGCCGGTACATCGTCCGGGTGATGGCCGGGCCGTGCTCGGCCAGAGCGGGGACTGTCGCCTTGACGAGCGCGATCGCTTCCGCGCTGAGCGGATGTGTCATTTCAACTATTCCTTCCAGACGAGCGGGGATTATCCGGCGAGACCGACCAGCCTTGGCGTCTCTCCGGCCGGGTCGGTCGCCGGCGTCGCCCGCAGTCGCAGGGCGCTCTTGAGCGTCTCGGCGATCCGGCGTGCCTTGACCTGCATCGCCGCCGCGACCTCGCGGGGCAGCATTTCGGAGGTGGTTTCCGTCCACAGCGCCAGCCAGCGCTCGAACAGCTCCGGCGTGATGCGGTGGGCGTGCAGGAGATGGATGACGACAGGATTTCCCTTGTAGCGTCCGCTCGTCAGCATGACGGAGGACCAGAAATCCCCGAGCCGCTGGAGGTGATCGGTCCAGTCGTGGACGGCATCGTTGAAGAGCGGACCGAGCTCGTCGTCCCGCCGCACCTTCTCATAGAACCGGGCAAGGAGCGCCGGGAGAACGGCTTCATCCAGGGGAGGCGCGGCATCCATGCTTCACCTAATCATTCATCTGATCTGAATGTATCGGCGCAATGGAAAACATGCAATAAGAATGAATGTTATCGACTCGCGACAGAGGCGCGCGGCATGAAGCTGACACGCTACACCGACTACGCGATGCGGGTGGTGATCCACCTCGGCACCCATGAGGGGAGGCTGGCGTCGATCCTCGAGATCGCGCGGGTCTACGACCTGTCGCATCCGAACCTGATGAAGGTGGTGCAGGATCTCGGGCACGCTGGCTATGTCGAGACTGTGCGTGGCCGCAATGGCGGCGTTCGGCTGGCGCGCCCGGCCGATCAGATCAATCTGGGCGAACTCGTCCGCCACACCGAGGCCGGCTTCCAGCTCGTCGATTGCGAAGGCTGTCTGATTTCCCCCGCCTGCGGTCTCCCCGGCATTCTCGCCGAGGCGACCCGTGCTTTCCTCGGCGTGCTCGACAAATACACGGTTGCCGACCTGCTGGTGCGCCGCTCCGCGCTGCGCCAGCTGTTCGCCATAGCGGAACCGGAAGTCGAGCGGAGCTAGAGCATTTCCCGATCAGATGGAATCATCTGATCGAAGAGGAATTGCTCCAGTCTATTGAATCTAGAGCGCTTTCTTGTCGTTCGGCTGTTTCCATCCGATCGACTAGGGCTCTAGAGGCGCCGGGCGTGCCATGCTACGTGGTCGGCCATGAAGGTCGAGATGAAATAATAGGAATGGTCGTATCCCTCGCGCATGTTCAGGGCGAGGGGAATTCCCGCGGCCCGGCAGGCGTCGTCCAGCAGTTCCGGGCGCAGGCCGGTGGCGAGGAAGGGATCGGCGGCACCCTGGTCGACCAGGAATTCGGGAAAGCGCTTGCCGTCCTCGATCAGTGCGACGGCGTCGTAGGCGCGCCAGGAAGCTTCGTCCGCGCCGAGATACTTCGTCAGCGCCGGACGGGACCAGTCCGCCGTCGACGGCTGCACGATCGGCGCGAAGGCCGAGCAGCTCTTGAAGCGGTCCGGATGCTTCAGCGCGATGGTGAGCGCGCCGTGCCCGCCCATGGAATGGCCGAAAATGCCTTGCCGGCTCATGTCCGCCGGGAACTGCGCCGCGATCAGCGCGGTGAGTTCCTCGACGATGTAGGAATACATCCGGTAGTGCGCGGCATAGGGCTCCTGCGTGGCATCGAGATAGAAGCCGGCGCCGCTGCCGAACTGCCAGTTCTCCGGTTCGTCCGGCACGTCGACGCCACGGGGGCTGGTATCCGGCGCGACAATGATCACGCCATGCTCGGCCGCCGCCGCGCGGTATTCGCCCTTCTCCATGACATTGGCATGGGTGCAGGTGAGGCCGGACAGATACCACAGCACCGGCACGGGCGAGTGCTCAGCCTGCGGCGGCACGAAGACCGCGAAGGTCATCTGCGTGCCGGTGACGGTGGACGCGTGCCGGTAGACCCCCTGCACGCCGCCGTGCGACGTCGCCTTGGAGACCGTCTCCATCGGTAGATCACCCATCAATAGATCACCACCGAGCGGATCGACTTGCCTTCGTGCATCAGCTCGAAGGCGGTGTTGATCTCATCGAGCGGCATGGTGTGGGTGATCAGGTCGTCGATGTTGATCTTGCCCTCCATGTACCAGTCGACGATCTTCGGCACGTCGGTGCGCCCGCGCGCGCCGCCAAAGGCGCTGCCGCGCCAGTTGCGGCCAGTGACGAGCTGGAACGGGCGGGTGGAGATCTCCGCGCCGGCCGGCGCCACGCCGATGACGATGCTGGTGCCCCAGCCGCGGTGGCAGGCTTCCAGCGCCTGGCGCATCACGTTCACATTGCCGGTGCAGTCGAAGGTGAAATCGGCGCCGCCGTCGGTCAGGTCCTGGATCGCGGAGACCACCTTGTCGTTGCCGACATCCTTCGGGTTGATGAAGTCGGTCATGCCGAACTTCGTGGCCATCGCCACCTTGGCGGGATTGATGTCGACGCCGATGATCTTGTCGGCGCCGACCATCCGCGCGCCCTGGATCACATTGAGGCCGATGCCGCCCAGGCCGAACACCACCACATTCGCGCCCGGCCACACCTTGCCGGTGTAGACCACCGCGCCGATACCGGTGGTGACGCCGCAGCCGATGTAGCAGATCTTGTCGAACGGGGCGTCCTCGCGCACCTTGGCGAGCGCGATCTCCGGCAGCACGGTGAAGTTCGAGAAGGTCGAGCAGCCCATGTAATGGAAGATCTCCGAGCCTCGGCCATTCACTGCATCACAGGAGAAGCGTGAGGTGCGGTCCGGCATCAGGCCCTGGCCCTGGGTGGCGCGGATCGAGGTGCACAAATTGGAGCGCTGCGACAGGCAGGTTTTGCACTGCCGGCATTCCGGCGTGTAGAGCGGGATGACGTGATCGCCCACCTTCAGCGAGGTCACCCCTGCGCCGATTTCGCGCACGATGCCGGCACCCTCATGACCGAGGATCGCGGGGAACTTGCCCTCCGAATCGAGACCGTCGAGGGTGTAGGCATCGGTATGGCACACCCCCGTCGCCATGATTTCGACCAGCACCTCGCCGGGCTTCGGCCCGCCGATCTCGATGGTCTCGATGGTCAGCGGCTTCTTGGCTTCCCAGGCGACGGCGGCACGCGACTTCATGGAGCGGGCTTCTCTCTGTGATGGGGAAAAAGACCGGGCAGGTCGGATTGTGACGTAGACATAGGTGATGTCGGCAGGCTCATCCATCCCTAGTTTGATCGTGGCCATCCGGGCGCGCGGCGCGTGACGGCGAGGGCCGTTGCCCTATACACGCAGGGATAGCCGCCATCGTGCCGCCAATCGGCGGCATCATGCAGATGAGACGGAGGCGGCGCGCCGCCGACAGCTTCGTACCCGGAGAATGCACGCCATGACCGCCTATGCCTCGCTCTCCAGCCATTTCGGCCGCATCGCGGCGATGGGCAACGCCATCGGCATCCTGCAATGGGACAACGACGCCATGATGCCGAAGGGCGCCGCCGGCAGCCGAGCGGAGAGCATGGCACTGCTGCGGGTGCTCCAGCACGAGATGGCGGTCGATCCGCGCATCGGGGACTGGCTAGGCGAGGCGGAGACGAGCGACAGCCTCTCGGAGTGGGAGCGAGCCAATCTGCGCGAGATCCGGCGGGCGTGGACCGTGCAGACCGCATTGCCGGCCGATCTGGTGGAAGCCTCCAGCAAGGCGACCTCGGCCTGCGAGATGGCGTGGCGGCAGGCGCGTGCCGATTCCGATTTCGTCGGCCTGCTGCCGCTTCTCACCGAGGTCCTGAAGCTGCAGCGCGAGGCCGGCGTGGCCAAGGGCGAGAAGCTCGGCCTTTCCGCCTATGACGCCCTGCTCAACGACTACGAGCCGGGCGGACGCTCCGCGAAGATCGACGCGCTGTTCGACGACCTTGCCGGCTTCCTGCCGGGCTTCGCCGAGGAAGCGCTCGCCGCGCAGGCACGCCGTCCGGAGTTGCCGCCGCTTGAAGGGCCGTTCCCGGTCGAGGCGCAGCGCCGGCTGGGCCTGAAGATCATGACGGCGCTCGGCTACGACTTCGACCGCGGGCGGCTCGACATCTCGACCCACCCGTTCTGCGGCGGTGCCGACAATGACGTGCGCATCACCACCCGCTATGACGAAGCCGATTTCAGCAAGGCGCTGATGGGCGTGATCCACGAGACCGGCCACGCGCTCTATGAGCAGGGTCGCCCCGCCGCCCATATGAGCCAGCCGGTCGGGCACGCCCGCGGCATGAGCATCCATGAGAGCCAGTCGCTGCTGATGGAGATGCAGGCCTGCCGCAGCCGTGAATTCCTCGCCTTCGCCGCGCCACTGATGCGCGAGGCTTTCGGCGCTTCGGGGCCGGCGTGGGAAGCCGATGCGCTATGGCGGCGCTACACGAGGGTGGAGCGCGGTTTCACCAGGGTCGATGCCGACGAGGTGACCTATCCGGCACACGTGATCCTGCGCTACCGGCTGGAGAAGGCGCTGATCGCCGATGCCATGCCGCTCGCCGAACTGCCGGCCGCGTGGAACGCCGGGATGCAGGAACTGCTCGGCATCACCCCGCCCAATGACCGGCTCGGCTGCCTGCAGGATATCCATTGGCCGAGCGGCGGCTGGGGCTATTTCCCGACCTACACGCTCGGCGCGATGACCGCCGCCCAGCTGTTCGACGCGGCCTGCCGTGCCGAGCCCGACACGCTGCCGGGCATCGCCCGCGGCGACTTCGCGCCGCTGGTCGGCTGGCTGCGCAGCAACATCCATGCGCAGGGCTCGCGCTTCGAGACCGACGAACTGCTGACCCGCGCCACTGGCCGCCCGCTCGATGCGAGCGTGTTCAAGGCGCATCTCGCCCGACGCTATCTCGGCGCGGAGTAGGCCGTTTCCCGCGTCATGGTCGGCCTTGTGCCGTCCTGAATCGAAATCCCCGGCACGAGGCCGGGGATTTCGGTCGAACGACGATTGACCGGTCGGGCTCCCGGAACGCAGCCGGCTACACGACCGCTTACTGCCCGCCACCCAGCGTGTGCACGTATACGGTCAGCGCCTTGATCGTCCCCTCGTCGAGGCGGCCGGTCCAGGCCGGCATGGTGGCGCCGCGGCCGTTGGTGATGCCGGCGACGATGGTGGCGCGGTCGGAGCCGTAGAGCCAGATGGCGTCGGTGAGGTTAGGCGCGCCGAGCTCCGGATTGCCCTTGCCCTCCGCGCCGTGGCAGGCGGCGCAATTGGCGGCGAACACCTCCTTGCCCTTCTCGATCTGCGCATCCGGCGCCGGCGGCAGGCCGGCGATGGAGCGTACATAGTCGGCGGCGGCGAGCACCTCGGCGCGGGGCAGGATGCCGTCGCGCCCGAAGGCCGGCATGTCGCCCATGTGCGCGTTCGGATCGGCCGAGCGGGCGCCGTGGCTGATGGTGGCGTGGATCTGGTCCAGCGTGCCGCCCCAGAGCCAGTCGTCATCGTTCAGGTTGGGATAGCCCTTGGCGCCGCCACCGCCCGCGCCATGGCACGGCGCGCAATTGTCGCCGAATGCGGCGCGGCCCTGCGCTCGGGCGAAGGCGAGCAGTTCCGGGTTCTGCTCGATCTCCTGGAGCGAGGCCGCCTCCAGCTTGCCGGCGAAGGCGGCGCGCTGGGCTCGCAGATCGGCGAGCTGGACCTGCACCGCCTCGCGCGAATTCCAGCCGAGCATGCCCGACGTGTAGGTGCTGACCAGCGGCCAGGCGGGATAGACCACCCAATAGCCGACGGACCAGACGATGCAGGCATAGAAGCTCCACAGCCACCAGCGCGGCAGCGGGTTGTTCAGTTCGCGGATGCCGTCCCACTCATGGCCGGTCGTCGACACGCCGCTGACGGTGTCGACCTCGTTCGCATTTCTGTGCGGATGCGTATCGGTCATGCTCAGTCCTCGCTCAGCGGCATGCGGGCGGCGTCGTCGAACTGGCGCTTGCGCTTGGGCGCGAGCGCATAGGCGAGCACGCACAGGAAGACGCCGACGAAATAGAGGAGCCCCCAGGTCTGGGCGAACTCGGCAAAGGCACGGTAGGTCTCGTCCATCGGTGCCTCCTCAGCGCACGTTCGCCTTGTCGTCATAGAGCTTGAAGTCGACCATGGTGCCGAGCGCCTGGAGATAGGCGATCAGCGCATCGGCCTCGGAGATCGTCCGGGGATCGCCGTCGAAGTCGCGGGCCTGGGCGCCGGGGTAGCGCTTCTGCAAAGCGCGGGCGTCGGCGTCCTGCGTCGCCTGGGTGCGCAGGTCGGCGATGGCGCTGTCGATCATCTCGGCGCTGTAGGGCACGCCGAGCGTGGCGTTCACCTTGATGTCGTCGCCGATCGAGGAGGTATCGAGCCGGTTCTGCGCCAGGAACGGATAGCCGGGCATGATCGAGCCGGGCACCACCGAGCGCGGATCAGCGAGATGCTGGCGCTGCCACTCGTCGGAATATTTGTTGCCGACGCGGGCAAGGTCCGGCCCGGTGCGCTTGGAGCCCCACTGGAACGGCCGGTCATACATGCTCTCGGCGGCCAGCGAGTAGTGGCCGTAGCGCTCCACCTCGTCACGCAGCGGGCGGATCATCTGGCTATGGCAGTTGTAGCAGCCCTCGCGCACATAGATGTTGCGACCGGCGAGTTCCAAGGGCGTCCAGGGACGCACGCCCGAGACCTGCTCGATCGTGCTCTTCAGGTAGAACAGCGGCACGATCTCGACGAGCCCGCCAATGGCGATGACGATGAGGATGCCGAACACCAGCCAGAGCGAGTTCTTCTCGAAGAAGGCGTGCCGGGCCCAGATGGATTTCTTCTGCGTGGCGGTTGCCATGGGGGCCTCCTATTCGGCCGGCACGAGGGCGGGACCGGCAGCCGCGGCGCTTTCGGCCTGCTCCTCCGGTTCGCGGATGGTCATCCAGACATTGAAGGCCATCAGCAGCGCTCCCACGAGGAACAGCACGCCGCCGGTGGCGCGGATGACGTAGAACGGATGCATCGCTTCCACGGTCTCGATGAAAGAGTATTCGAGGAAGCCGAGCGAGGTATAAGCGCGCCACATCAGTCCCTGGAGGATGCCGGACACCCACATCGCCGAGATGTAGAAGACGATGCCGAGTGTCGAGATCCAGAAGTGCCAGTTGATCAGCTTGAGCGAATACATCTCGCGGCGGTGCCAGAGCCACGGCACCAGGCAATAGATCGCGCCGAACGAGATATAGGCGACCCAGCCGAGTGCGCCGGCATGGACATGGCCGATGGTCCAGTCGGTGTAATGGCTGAGCGAGTTCACCGCCTTCACCGACATCATCGGGCCTTCGAAGGTGGCCATGCCGTAGAAGGCGACCGAGACCACCATGAAGCGCAGCACCGGGTCGGTGCGCAGCTTGTCCCACGCTCCGGACAACGTCATCAGGCCGTTGATCATGCCGCCCCAGCTCGGCATCCACAGCATGATCGAGAAGGTCATGCCCAGCGTCTGCGCCCAGTCGGGCAGCGCGGTGTAGTGCAGATGGTGCGGGCCGGCCCAGATATACAGGAAGATCAGCGCCCAGAAATGGATGATGGAGAGCCGGTAGCTATAGACCGGCCGGTTCGCCCGCTTCGGGATGAAGTAATACATGATGGCGAGGAAGCCGGCGGTGAGGAAGAAGCCGACGGCATTGTGGCCGTACCACCATTGCACCATGGCATCCTGCACGCCCGACCAGACGATGTAGGATTTCGGCGAGTAGATCGACACCGGGATGGCGGCGTTATTGCCGAGGTGCAGCACCGCGATGGTGACGATGAAGGCGAGGTAGAACCAGTTGGCCACATAGATGTGGGGTTCCTTGCGCCGCCAGATGGTGCCGATGAAGACGACGAAATAGGTGACCCACACGATGGTCAGCCAGAGGTCGGCGTACCATTCCGGCTCGGCGTATTCCTTGCCTTGGGTGATGCCGAGCAGATAGCCGGTGCCGGCCAGCAGAATGAAGAAATTGTAGCCCAGCACGACGAACCAGGGCGCGAGGTCGCCGACGAGCCGCGCCCGGCAGGTCCGCTGCACCACATAGAAGGAGGTGGCGATCAGCACGTTGCCGCCAAAGGCGAAGATCACCGCCGAAGTGTGCAGCGGGCGCAGCCGGCCGAAGGCGGTCCAGGCGAGATCGAGGTTCAGCGCCGGGAAGGCGAGCTGGAAGGCGATGACGACACCGACCAGGAAGCCGGCAATGCCCCACACCATCGCGGCGATGGTGGCGAACTTCACCGGCCCGAAATTATAGTTCGGCTTGCCGTCGATCTCGAGCGGCGGCAGCGCCGCCGGCCGGTCGACATAGCGGTTCAGCACCGCGAACACCGTGATGAGGCTGGCCAGCGCCGACAGATAGGCGTGGAACGCATAGCCATCGTCATGGGTGCCGGCTGCGACAAGCAGCGAGCCGAGCGCCAGCAGGGCGAACAGGAAGGCGAGACCCGCCTCGCCCAATGTCAGTTGCTTGCCGGAGGTGACTGGTGGGCTCACGCCCGGGCTGGGCGACAACTCGGTCTTCATCGTGCTCTCCGAAAGGCGCGGCTTTGCGGTCTTGCGGAGGCAAACTAGGCAAGCCGTCCCAGCTCTCATTGATTCTGATCAATGGCGCTTGAGCCTCCCGCCATCATCTTTGCTCCGGCCGGCACACTGGCGTCGGCGGCATTGCGCGCTACGCTCGGGCATCTCATCGCGCGCAGGAGATCGGGATGGACGACATTGCGACGCGCCGGCACGGACGCTTCGAGCACTTCGTGCAAAGGGCGCGAGAGTTGCCGCCAATGCCGACCGCGATCGTCCATCCCTGCGATGCGGCGGCGGTCTCGGCCGCCATCGAGGCGCGCGACGAAGGTCTGATCGAGCCAGTGCTGGTCGGCCCGGAGCACAAGATCGGCGCCGCCGCTCGCCAGGCGGGACTATCGCTCGCCGGTATCCGCATCGAGCCGACCGAGCACAGCCACGCCGCCGCGGCACATGCCGTCGCGCTTGCCGCGGCCGGGAAGGTGGATGCGCTGATGAAGGGCAGCCTGCATACCGACGAACTGCTGGGCGCGGTGGTCGCGCCGCCATCGGGCCTGCGCACCGAGTGGCGGGTCAGCCATGTCTATGCGCTGGACGTGCCGGCCTATCCGAAGCCGCTGATCATCACCGACGCCGCGGTCAACATCCAGCCGGGTTTGGCGGAGAAACGGGACATCTGCCAGAACGCCATCGACTTCCTCCATGTGCTCGGCGTCGCCGAGCCGCTGGTGGCGGTGCTGGCCGCGGTTGAAACCGTCAATCCGGCGATGCCCGCAACCATCGATGCCGCGGCGCTGATGGTGATGGCGATGCGCGGGCAGATCACCGGCGCCAAGGTCGACGGGCCGCTGGCCTTCGACAACGCCATCAGCTTCGACGCGGCGCGCATCAAGCAGATCGTCTCGGCGGTCGCCGGGCAACCCGACATCCTCGTCGTGCCCGACCTCGAGGCCGGCAACATGCTGGCGAAGCAGCTCATCTATCTGGCAGGCGCCGATCCCGCCGGCCTCGTGCTCGGCGCGCGCGTGCCGATCATTTTGACCAGCCGGTCGGATTCGCTCAAAGCGCGGCTGGCGTCCACCGCGCTCGCCAGGCTGGTGTCGGATCGGCGCAAGGCGGCGATGATGCCCTGACCGATGAGGGTGCCGTGGTTACGACGTGACGGACAGCCGGTCGTCGACCGAGGAGACACCGGGCGTTGTCGCGGCGGCGTGGCGGATGGCCTGGCGCTCACGCGCATCGTGTACCTTGCCCTCGAGCGTCACGCTGTTGCCCTTCACCTCGATCTTAAGCGCACCGGCGCTTTCCTCGGCCGCTTGCCGCAGTGCGTCGCCGATGCGGCGACGGATGTTCTCGGCGTGAACGCGCGGCTCGATCTTGATGAGGTTGACGATGACGCAGTCGCCGGCGGTCTTCCGGACGATGTCCTCGGCGGCGATCTGGCCGGCCTGGGACCTGACATGGCCGGTCAGCGTCACGGTTTGGCCGTCGAACGCGACATTGATGCTCGCCTCATCCGCGCTGTGTTCACGCGCGAGCCCGTCCATGATCTGTTGGCGCAGTTCGTTGAGCCTCATGATATTTCTCCGATGCTGGGCGTGAATGGCCCGGCCTGAGCAATCATCGACGCGGTGAGCAGATCAAAAGCCGGCACCGGCCGCGTTGATCTCGGTCAAATGCGACAATGCCGCGAGGCGCATCGCGGCGCATGCATTCAGTCGGCCCCGCCGAGCTCGATGCCGGCAGGCGCGGAGCTGTCGATCCGCGTGCCCCGCTCGCCGCGGACGATGGCAAGCGCATCGCCGAGCTGGCCGATGGCAGCCGGCCGTCCGGTGCCGCTGGCGAATTCGCACGCCGCCGCGATCTTCGGCCCCATGGAACCGGCCGGGAAGCTGCCGCTTGCCAGCGCCGCCGGGTTCGCCCGCCGGATCGCGCGTGCAGCCGGGGTGCCATAGTCGAGATAGACGGCATCGACATCGGTCAGCAGCAGCAGCATGTCGGCGCCGAGCTCGGTTGCCAGCAGGGCGCTGGCGAAATCCTTGTCGATCACCGCCTCGACGCCGGCCAGGCTGCCGTCGATGCGCTCGACCACCGGGATGCCGCCGCCGCCCGCGCAGATGACGAGCACGCCCTGCTCCACCAGCATGGATATGACGCGCGCCTCCATGATCTGCAGCGGCCTCGGGGAAGCCACGACGCGGCGCCAGCCGGCGCCATCGGCGGCGACCTGCCATTTGCGCTCCCGCGCGAGATGGCGAGCGGTTGCCTCGTCATAGACCGGGCCGATCGGCTTGGTCGGGCGGCTGAACGCCGGATCGTCGGCGGCCACGCGCACCTGCGTCAGCAGCGTCGCGATCAGCCTGCCGCGCAGCAGGCCGCCAAGCTCCTGCTCGATGAGATAGCCGATCATCCCCTCGCTCTCGGCACCGAGTACGTCGAGCGGATAGGCGCCGTCCGCGGGGCCAGCCGCCGCCTGCAAAGCGAGCAGGCCGACCTGCGGGCCGTTGCCATGGGTGATGATCAGCGAATGACCGGCTTCGACCAGCTCGGCCAGCGCCTGCGCCGCGCGCCGGATATTGGCGCGCTGGTTCTCCGCGGTCAGCGGTTCTCCCCGGCGCAGCAGCGCATTGCCGCCCAGCGCGACGACGATGCGCATGCTCAGCCCCCGATGGTGGCGACGAGGATCGCCTTGATGGTGTGCATGCGGTTCTCGGCCTGGTCGAACACGATCGAGGCCGGGGATTCGAAGACCGCGTCGGACACCTCCATGCAGTCGATGCCGAACCGCTTGGAGATGTCGGCGCCGACCTCGGTCCCGGTGTCATGGAACGCCGGCAGGCAATGCATGAACTTGGCGTAGGGGTTGCGTGTCGCCGCCATCACCGCCGGCGTGACCCGGTAGGGTTCGAGCAGGCGGATGCGCTCGCCCCACGCGCTCTCATCCTCGCCCATCGAGAGCCAGACATCGGTGTAGAGGAAGTCGGCGCCCCTGACCGCATCCTCGACCTTCTCGGTGAGCGTGAAGCGCGCCCCGCTTGCCTGTCCCAGAGCATCGAGATGCTCGATGAAGGCCGGGTCCGGCCACAGTGCGCGGGGCGCGGCGATCCGCATGTCGATGCCGACCTTGGCGGCGCCGATCGCCAGCGAGCGCGCGACATTGTTGCGGCCGTCGCCGAGGAAGGTCACCGCCATGTCGGAGAGATGCTTGTGGGTGAATTCCCGCATCGTCATGAAGTCGGCCAGCGTCTGGGTCGGGTGCGACTCGTCCGTGAGCCCGTTATAGACCGGCACCCCGGCGTGGGCGGCCAGCGTCTCCACCACGCCCTGGCCGAAGCCGCGATACTCGATGGCGTCATAGATGCGCCCAAGCACGCGGGCGGTGTCCTTCATCGATTCCTTGTGGCCGATCTGGCTGCCGCTCGGCCCGAGATAGGTCACGTGCGCGCCCTGGTCATAGGCCGCCACCTCGAAGCCGGTGCGGGTCCGGGTGGAGTCCTTCTCGAAGATCAGCGCGATGTTCTTGCGCGTCAGGCGCGGCTCTTCGAAGCCGCCGGTCTTGGCGCTCTTGAGCTCAGCGGCGAGGCGCAGCAGGAAGCGGATCTCGGCGGGGGTGAAGTCGTCGAGCGTCAGCACGCTGCGCCCATGGAGGTTGATCGGCATTGCGGTTGCTCCGAAGGGTCAGATGGCGTCGCGGATGAGCGGGCAGGTCATGCAATGCCCGCCGCCGCGGCCGCGGCTGAGCTCGGCGCTGTCCACCGTGATGACCTCGATCCCGGCGCGGCGCAGCAGCGTGTTGGTGTAGACGTTGCGGTCGTAGCCGATGACGACGCCGGGCTCGACGGCGATGACATTGTTGCCGTCGTCCCATTGCTCGCGTTCCGCCTCGTAGCTGTCGCCGCCGGTGGCGACGACGCGCAGCGTCTTCAGCCCGAGCGCCTCGGCGACGACGGCGGTGAATGGCGCCATCTCCTCCACCACCTCGATCGTGCCCTCATTGGAGCCCGGCCGCAGCGAGAAGGTGCGGATGCGGTCGACCACCTGAGGGTAGAGCGTCACCAGATCGCGGTCGCAGAAGGTGAACACGGTGTCGAGATGCATGTAGCTGCGGTCGCGCGGCATCAGTGCCGCGACCACGCGCGTAGCGGTGCCGGCAGCGAAGAGTTGCTTCGCCAGCGCGCTCACCGCCTGCGGCGTGGTGCGCTCGCCCATGCCGACCAGCACGACGCCGCCGCCCACCGGCATGACGTCGCCGCCTTCGAGCGTGGCGCCGCCGGGCTCGGACAGCAGGGTGAAGTCCCGGTCGCGGAAGCGCGGATGGAAGCGGTAGATGGCTTCCACATTGGCTGCTTCCGGCCGTCGCGCCGGCCAGTACATGGCGTTGACGTTCACCGTGCGATAGATCCAGCAGGAGCTGTCGCGGGTGAAGAGCTGGTTGGGCAGCGGCGGCAGGACGAAGTCCTGCGGCGCCAGGGCTCGCCCGCTGAGGTCCGCCGGCGTGAAGGGCAGCTCGGCACGCGCGATGCCGCCGACCAGGAAGGTCGACAGTTCGGCGGCGGGCATGGCGTCGAGCCAGCTGCGCAATTCGTCCGCCAGGTCCCAGTCCACCACCGCCGGATCCAGGCGGCGATCGAGCAGCCAGTTGCGGGCCTCGGGCTGGGCCATGGTCTCGGCCAGCATGTCGCCGAGATCCTGCACCACCACGCCGCGCTCGCGCAGCGCATCGACGAAGACGTCGTGCTCTTGGCGGGCCCGCTTGACCCAGAGCACGTCGTCGAACAGCAGGGCGCGGCAATTGGCCGGGGTGAGGCGGCGCAGGCTGAGGTCGGGGCGATGGACCAGCACCTCGCGGAGCCGGCCCACCTCGGAGTGAACACCAAGCGTGGTCATGATCTGTCCAATCAAAGCGGGCTGACAGCGCCGGTCCACATCTCGTAGGCGGCGAAGATGCCGACCGCGAGAAGCGCGAGCGCAAGGATCGCTTCGGCCGGATGGAAGGTCCGCTGCGCGGTCTCCCGCCGGGCCCAGATGTAGAAGGGGATGCCGACCGCGTAGAGCACGGCGCACATGAAGAGGTAGGCGGGGCCGGCGGCATAGACGAGCCAGAGGCCGTAGACGGTGGCGAGCAGCCCGAGCAGCATCGCGCCGGTGCGCGCCTCTCCCGCATGGTAGCTCTCGCCGGTCATTGCGAGCTTGGCGGCATAGGCTCCGGAGAAGATGTAGGGCACCAGGATCGCCGCCGACGCGATCGAGAACAGCGCCTGATAGGTGCTCTGCGCGAACAGGGTGATGATCAGGAAGACCTGCACCAGGGCGTTGGTGACCAGCAGCGAGGCTGACGGAACGCCACGGGCGCTCTCGTGGCCGAAGAATTTCGGCATGGTGCCGTCGCGCGCTGCGGCGTGCGGGATCTCGGCCGCCAGCAGCGTCCAGCTCAGGAAGGCGCCGAGCACCGAGACGACGAGCGCGATATTGATGAGCACCGCGCCCCAGGGGCCGACCACATGCTCCAGCACGCCGGCCATGGAGGGGTTCTTGAGCGCGGCGAGATCCGGCTG
Source organism: Starkeya sp. ORNL1 (assembly GCF_012971745.1). NCBI lineage: Bacteria > Pseudomonadati > Pseudomonadota > Alphaproteobacteria > Hyphomicrobiales > Xanthobacteraceae > Starkeya > Starkeya sp. ORNL1. Next base: position 2,431,856 of record NZ_CP048834.1, on the reverse strand, counting down.
CGTCAGGATGCCGAGCGAGAGCAGCGAGACCAGGGCGTAGAGCGCGAGGCAGGTGAAGAAGCCGAGGATCGTCGCCGCCGAGATGTCGCGCCGGCGCTCCGCCCGCGCCGAGAACACGCTCGCGCCCTCGATGCCGATGAACACCCACAGCGTGACCAGCATGGTGCTCTTGACCTGCGCGGCGATGGTGCCGAGATCGGCGTTGCCCATGCCGGTGAGGTCGAGCGAGAAGACGTCGAGCTTGAATGCCACCGCGACGATGCCGACGAACAGCACGATCGGCGCGATCTTGGCCACGGTGACGATCAGGTTGACGATCGCCGCCTGTCGCAGGCCGGAGAGGATCAGGCCGTGGACGATCCACAGCATGATCGAGCCGCCCAGCACCGCCTGCCAGGTGTTGCCGTCGCCGAAGGCCGGGAAGAAATAGGACAGCGCGCTGAACACCACGACGGCGTAGGAGACGTTGCCGACCCAGGCGCTGATCCAGTAACCCCAGGCGCTGTTGAAGCCGACAAAGGCACCGAAGCCGGCCTTGGCATAGGCATAGGGGCCGGCGTCGAGCTGCGGCTTGCGGACGGCAAGCGACTGATAGACGAAGACCAGCGCCAGCATGCCGACAGCGGTGATCGCCCAGCCGATGAGGATAGCGAGCGGCCCGGCGCCCGCCGCCATGTTCTGCGGCAGGCTGAAGACGCCGGATCCCACCATCGAGCCGATGACCAGCGCGGTGAGCGCGCCGAGCCGCAGCTTGCGGCCGCCAGTGGTCGCAGCCGTTTTTGATGCGGGTACATCGAAGTCTGTCGTGACCATTGATCGCCTCCTCCAATGCGGACTGGTTGACCGCATTGGAGACCGGATCGGTCATCGCCACGTTGACCCGGATCAATCGCGCCTCACGACGTAGACCCGCCAAGACGAGAGCGCGCCATCGCAAGTTGTCAGGGCTGAAATCGTGCCGGCCGAGCGCCCGGACGCTCCGCATTGATCATGATCAATGCGGAGGGCGCAGGCGGGGCACCAATTGAAAACAACGACGTCAAATTGAAAAGGTGGAGGAAAGCCATGAACGCAGCTGACATCATGACCAGGGACGTTGTCACGGTCCATCCGGACACGTCCGTGAAGGAGATCGCCGAAACGCTTGCCACAAATGCCATCAGCGCGGTGCCGGTGGTCGACCGCGAGGGCCATCTCGTCGGTATCGTGAGTGAAGGCGACCTCCTGCATCGGCGGGAGACCGCGACCGAGCGCCGGCGTTCCTGGTGGCTGCTGCTGTTCGCCGGGAATGACATTCTCGCCCAGGACTACGTCAAGTCGCACGGCCAGAAGGCCAGCGATGTGATGACGCGGCACGTGTTGAGCGTGGACGAGACGACCCCGCTGGAAAACATAGCGAGCCTGCTGGACAAGGCGGGCATCAAGCGGGTGCCGGTGCTGGCCGGCGGCAGGCTGGCGGGCATCGTCAGTCGCGCCGATCTGGTGCAGGCGCTGGTGCGCGCCAAGCGGGACGAACCCGGCCGCGGCGCGCGGAGCGACCACGAAATCCAGATGGATCTCGACGCGCAGATGAAGCGCGAGCCCTGGGCGCATTCGCTCTGCATCGTGACGGCGGTGCGCGACGGAACCGTCGAACTGCTCGGCCGCGCGGTCTCCGAAGACCAGCGCAGGGGCCTCATCGTGCTGGCAAAGAACATCGCCGGCGTGAAGCACGTCGAGGACAGGCTGCTGGTGCGAAGCTACGCGGAAGACTGACGGCGTGGCCGCATGCGCGATTTCGTGGCCGGTCAGGCCGGCCATTTCCCACGTCATGGCCGGCCTTGTGCCGGCCATCTCGGCTTCTGACGTGCTGTCGGGGAACGAGATCCCCGGCACAAGGAGATGCCGTAAACAGCCTCGCACTCACTGCGCGCTGAGCAGTGCCTTGCGGAAGCGCAGCAGCGCCAGGGTGAAAAAGGCGGCGCCGATGGCGACGAGCGCCAGCAACTGCGGCCATATGACGGCCAGTCCCGCACCCCGATAGAGGATCGCCTGCGACAGCGCGACGAAGTGCGTCGAGGGCGAGAACTGCATCACCTGCTGGAGCCATTCCGGCATGCTCTCCATCGGCGTCGTGCTGCCCGACAGGAGGTTCATCATGATCAGCACCGGCATGACGATGAGGCCGAACTGCGCCATCGAGGTCGAAAGCGTGGCGACGAGGATGCCGAGCGCGGTCACCGAGAACAAATAGAAGGTGCTGGCGAAGACGAACAGCGGGATCGAGCCGGCTACCGGAACGCCGAGCAGCCGCTCGACCACGACGAGCAGCGACAGCGTCGATGCCACGACGATGACGAGGCCGTTCGCCCAGATCTTGGCGAGCATGATCTCGACCGGGGTCACCGGCATGACCAGCAGGTGCTCGATGGTGCCGTGCTCGCGTTCGCGGATGAGCGCGGCGCCGGACAATATCACCGCCATCATGGTGACGTTGTTGATGACCTGCATGACCGCGGTAAACCAGGCGGACTTGAGGTTGGGGTTGAACTTGGCGCGCACGACGAGGTCGACGGCCTGCGCCTGGGCGAGGCTTGGGAAGGCCGCCGCCACTTCCTGCAACAGGATGTTCTGGATGTAGGACGCGCCGTTCCCGGCCTGCGACATCGCGGTCGCGTCGATGTTGATCTGCACCGAGGGGCGGCGGCCGGCGATCACGTCCTGCTCGAACTTCGGCGGGAACTCGATGACGAAGACGAACCGCCCGGAATCCATCACGGCGTCGATCTCGTCGGCACCGATGAGCACCGGCTCCTTGAAGAAGGGCTGCAGCAGCGCGTCGCGCAACCGCTGCGAGAGCATCGAGTGATCCTCGTCCACGATCGCGACGGCGGCATTCTCCACTTCGAACTTCGCCCCGGTCGCCACCGTATAGACCGCGATGGTGAAGGTGTAGACGATCAGCGCCATCAGTACCGGATCGGCCTTGAGACTGTAGAGCTCCTTGATGCCGAGGCGCAGGATGCGGGCGAGACGGGCGATCATGTCAGGCGCTCCGCTTGCGCAGCGCTGCCATCGCCGCGCCGATGAAGCCGAGGGCGAACAGGCCGAGCACCGCGATATTGGGCCAGAGATCGGCGAAGCCGAGGCCCTTGGCGAACACGCCAACACTCACCGGCTGGTACCACGCCGCCGGAAAGGCGAGGCCCATCAGCCGCGCCCCGCCGGAGAGCGAGGACACCGGCACCAGCAGCCCGGAGAAATTGACCGCCGGCACGATGGCGATGATGGCGGTGGCGAAGATCGCCGCCACCTGGCTCGACACGAAGCTCGACACGAACAGGCCGAAGCCGGTGGTGGCGACGACATAGAACAGCGAGCCGACCACAAGCGTGGCGAACGAGCCCTTGAGCGGCACGCCGAACACGAACAGCGCCAGCAGCACCAGCGTCAGGAAGCTGATGAAGGCGATGGCCGCATAGGGCAGTTGCTTGCCGAGCAGGAACTCGACCTTGGTAACCGGGGTCGACTGGAAATTGGTGATCGAGCCGGTTTCCTTCTCCTTGACCACGCCGAGCGCGGCCATGATGGAGGGGATCAGCACCAGCATCAGCACGATGACGCTGGGCACGATCGCGTTCACGCTCTTGAAGGCCTGATTGTAGCGGAAGCGCGTCTCGATCCCGATCGGGAACGGTGCGGCGTCGCTGCCGGTGCGGCGCATGGTGTCATCGGCGAGATAGGTCTGTGCCAGCCCGGTGATGTAGCCGCGCGTGGTCTCGGCGCGAAACGGCATGGCGCCGTCGAGCCAGACGCCGACTTCCGGCCGGAGGTCGCGCAGCAGATCCTTGCCGAAGCCGGACGGCACCTCGATCGCGACCGTCAGTTCGCCGCTCTTCATCCGGGCGTCGAGTTCGTCGGACGAGCCTATCGCCGCGTGCTCGTCGAAATAGCGCGAGCCCTGGAAGCTCTCCAGCAATTGCCGGCTCTGCGCGCTCTGGTCCTGGTCGAGCACGGCGTAGGGCAAATGTTCGACATCGAAGGAGATGCCGTAGCCGAAGGTGAGCAGCAGCAGCGCCGGACCGAGCAGGGCGAAGGCGAGGCGGGCCGGGTCGCGCAGGATCTCCAGCGTCTCCCGCCGCGCATAGGCCCAGAGCCGGCCCGGATCGAAACGCCGCTGCCGGGCAGGGGCCGCCGGGCGTTCGCGGGCCGGAGCAGCGGCCTCGCGCCCCGTCGCCGCGTCGCGTCCCATGCCGGCCTCCTCAAGCACGGCGATGAAGACCTCCTCGAGCGAGGTCATGCCGCGCGCCTGCTTCAGCTCCGCCGGGCTGCCGACGGCGAGCACCTTGCCGGCATGCATGAGCGAGATGCGGTCGCAGAGCTCGGCTTCGTTCATGAAATGGGTGGACAGGAAGATGGTGACGCCGTCCTGGCGGGAGAGCTCGATCAGCGTGCGCCAGAATGTGTCGCGGGCAACGGGATCGACGCCCGATGTCGGCTCGTCGAGGATCAGTATCTCCGGCCGGTGGATCACCGCGACCGCCAGCTGCAGCCGCTGGCGGATGCCGAGCGGCAGGCTCTCCGGGCGCACGTCGGCGACCGTCTCCAGGTCGAAGCGCGCCAGCATCTCGGCGACGCGGGCCTCGATGTTAGCGATCTGGAACAACTGGGCGTGCAGCACCAGATTCTGCCGCACCGTAAGCTCGGCATAGAGCGAGAAGGCCTGCGACATGTAGCCGACGCGCCGGCGGGTCTCCATGTCCCGTCCGTCGAGCGGCTGGCCGAACAGGCGGGCCTCGCCCTCGCTCGCCGGCAACAGGCCGGTGAGCATCTTCATGGTGGTGCTCTTGCCGCTGCCATTGGAGCCGAGGAAGCCGAAGATCTCGCCTTTCTCGATGCGGAAGTTCACATGGTCCACCGCGACGAACCTGCCGAAGCGCCGGGTGAGCCCCTCCGCCTCGATGGCCGGCGCGCCGTCATGCACCACGCGCGCAATGTCCGGCAGCGGTACGTCGACGGCGCGCTCGGCTTCCGGCAGCAGCGCGACGAAGGCGCGCTCCAGCGTCGCCTCGCCCGCCTGCCGCAGGATCTCCTGCGGGGTGCCGGTGGCGATGATGCGCCCGCCATTCATGGCGGCGAGCCAGTCGAAGCGCTCGGCCTCCTCCATATAGGCGGTGGCGACGATGACGCTCATGCCGGGCCGGCGGGCGCGCATGTCCGCCATCAGTTCCCAGAACTGCCGGCGCGACAGCGGATCGATGCCGGTGGTCGGCTCGTCGAGTATGACGAGGTCGGGATCGTGGATCAGCGCCGCGCAGATGCCGAGCTTCTGCTTCATGCCGCCGGAGAGCTTGCCGGCCGGGCGCTCGCGGAACGGCGCGAGGCCGGTCGCCAACAGCAATTCGTCGATGCGGGCGCGGCGTTCCTGCGCACCCTGCCCGAACAGCCGGCCGAAGAAGTCGAGGTTCTCCGCGACGCTCAGCGTCGGATAGAGGTTGCGGCCGAGGCCTTGCGGCATATAGGCGATGCGGGCGCCGACGGCGCGGCGCGGCGATGCCTGGTCCATATCCTCGCCGAGCACATGGACGCTCCCGCGCTGGATTCGGGTGACGCCGGCGGCGATGGAGAGCAGGGTCGATTTGCCGACCCCATCCGGACCGATGAGGCCGGCCATGCAGCCGGCGGGAACCGCGATATCGATCGTGTCCAGCGCGACGGTCTTGCCATAATGGTGGGCGACGCCGTCGAACGCGATGACGGCATCACTCATTGCGGCAGCTTCACGGCCAGCTCGGCCGGCCACTCGGTAGTGCGGCTGGTGCGCACATAGGCGAGGCCGCGCACGCCGGTCTTCACCCGATCCTCATATTGCTTGAGCAGCTCGGGCGCGATGGTGAGCTTGACGCGGAACATCAGCTTCTCGCGCTCGTCCGCGGTCTCCACCGATTTCGGTGTGAATTGCGCGCCGGCGGCGACGAAGGAGACGGTTGCCGGCACCACATAGTCCGGCGCCGGATCGAGCACGATGCGCGCCTCGTCGCCCAGCGCCAGGCGGCCGGCGACGCGTGCCGGCAGGAAGACCGTCATATAGACGTCGGACAGGTCCAGCAGCGTGACGATCGGCGCACCCGCCGCGACCACTTCGCCGGATTGCACCAGCTTGTATTCGACCCGGCCGCGCCGCGGCGCCTTCAATACGGAATCGTCCAGCAGCGAGCGGATGCGCGCGACATCGGCGCGGGCGGCATCGGCGGCCGCGTGCGCCTCGTCGAGGCCGGCGAGCGCCGCGCGGTGAGCGGCCTCGGTGACGTTGAGCTGGCTCTGCCGCAGATCGAGCTGCTGTTCCGTGCCGTAGCCGCGCTCCTTCAGGGTCGCGGCGCGTTCGTGCTCCTGTCGCGCGAGGACACGTTCGGCGTCGCGCTGCACGATGGCGGCGTCGGCCTCGGCTATCGCCTTGTCGGCGCGCCGTACCTGCGCATCCGCGCCGGCGAGCTGCGCCTCGAGCTCGGAGGTGTCCATGCGCGCCACCACGGCACCGGCTTCCACCGTCTGGCCCTCGGAGGCAAGCACCTGCGCCACCCGGCCGGCGAGCTTCGCGGCGACCAGGACCTGCTCGGCTTCGATGCGGCCATTGGTGGAGACGATGTCTTGCGGCAACCGCTTGCCGCCGACCCGGTCCCACAGGGCCCGCAGGCGCCCGCCGAGGTTGGGCTCGTCGGGCGCAGCAGCGGCCGGGCCGGCCGCGGTGAGCGCCACGGAAAGGATCAGGATGGCGAGCGGGAGGCGGCGACGATGGCGCGGCATGCTCGAGGATCTCCTCACGGAAGATAGCGGGATAATCGCGCCTATGCCGCCCCGGCCGCAACCCTTGGCGTTCGGACAGTGGCCTCGATCGCCAGCGGCTTGCCGAACGCACGCACCACCGCAGCCTTCATCCTATTGGCCATAGCCGAGCTCCTTCGTCGATGAAGGCAGGCTAGGCGCACCGGCCGGCATGCGCTTTGACCCGGATCAACGGAGCTGCCTGCAATCCCGCCTGTTGAGCGAGATCAAGGCCAGTTTCGGCTCATGACATAGCCTGCCCTGGCGACTTGGAAATCGGCCGCGAGTTCCCGCGAAAGGATAACGCGATGTCTCAACATGCCATCGAACTGGTTCGCTCGAAAGGAAAGCTTCCTCAGCGTTACGATAACTTTATCGGTGGACGATGGGTGGCTCCCTCAAGTGGAGAATATTTCACCGATCTTAGCCCGATCAACGGCCAGCGTCTGGTCGAGGTGGCGAAGTCGGGTCCCGCCGACGTGGAAACCGCGCTCGACGCCGCCTACAAGGCCAAGGATGGCTGGGCCCGCCTGTCGCCGGCCGAGCGGTCACTGCTCCTGAACAAGGTCGCCGACCGCATGGAGGAGAATCTCGAGCTGCTGGCGCTTGCCGAGACGCTCGACAATGGCAAGCCGATCCGCGAGACCAGGGGCGCCGACGTGCCGCTGGCGATCGACCATTTCCGCTATTTCGCCGGCTGCGTGCGGGCCGAGGAGGGCGCGATCTCGCAGATCGACGCTGACACCGTCGCCTATCATTTCAAGGAGCCGATCGGCGTCGTCGGCCAGATCATCCCGTGGAACTTCCCGCTGCTGATGGCGGCGTGGAAGATCGCCCCGGCGCTCGCCGCCGGCAATTGCACGGTCATCAAGCCGGCCTCCAACACGCCGCTCTCGCTGCTGATCCTCGCCGGTCTCACTGCCGATATCCTGCCTCCCGGCGTGCTCTACGTGGTGACGGGACCGGGCGGTTCGGTCGGCCAGGCGATCGCCGCCAATCCGCGCATCTCCAAGGTCTCCTTCACCGGCGAGACCTCCACCGGCCGGCAGATCATGCACTATGCCGCCGAGCACCTGATCCCGCAGACGATGGAACTCGGCGGCAAGTCGCCCAACATCTTCATGGCCGACGTCATGGACGATGACGACGATTTCCTCGACAAGGCGCTGGAAGGCTTCGCGCTGTTCGCCTTCAACAAGGGCGAGGTCTGCACCTGTCCCTCGCGGGCGCTGGTGCAGGAATCCATCTTCGAGAAGTTCATGGAGCGTGCGGTGGCTCGCGTCGCCAGGATCAGGGTCGGCGATCCGCTCGATCCGGCGACGCAGATGGGCGCGCAGGCCTCCGCAGACCAGCTGACCAAGATCCTGGGCTATATCGACATCGGCAAGCAGGAAGGCGCCCGATGCCTGACCGGCGGCGAGCGGGCCCATCTCGGCGGCGATCTGGAGAACGGCTATTTCGTCAAGCCGACCGTGTTCACCGGCAATAACAGCATGCGGATCTTCCAGGAGGAGATCTTCGGCCCGGTGCTGTCGGTCACCACCTTCAAGACCGTCGAGGACGCGATCCGCATCGGCAATGACACCGAGTACGGCCTCGGCGCCGGCGTGTGGTCGCGCAACGGTACCACCGCCTACCGCGTCGGCCGGGCCATCCAGGCCGGGCGGGTGTGGACCAATTGCTACCACGCCTATCCCGCCCATGCGGCGTTCGGCGGCTACAAGGCCTCGGGCTTCGGCCGCGAGACCCACAAGATGATGCTGGACCACTATCAGGAAACCAAGAACCTGCTGGTCAGCTATTCCACGAAAGCTGTCGGCCTGTTCTGACGCGATGGCGCGGCGCCCAAGGAAGACGGGCGCCGCGCTCCGTCATGCTGCCGATCAAATCTCGTCATCGATGATGCGGGTGGCTGCGGCGCGGATCGCGCCCATATCGCCATCCGCGATAAGCCGCGGCCATTGGATGGCGCCGAGTGGCCGGCCGAGCTGATCCTTCACCACGTCCGGCGTCGCGTCCGAAGCGTCGTTGCGACGATCGGCAACACGCCGCAGCAGCCGCTCCGGGCTGGCCTCCAGCCACAGGCCGTGGAACGCAACGCCGGCACTCGAGGCGAGATCGGCAATCCTTGACCGGTCGTCGGGACGATCGAACACTGCGTCGGCGACCACGCCATGGCCAAGGCTCAGGACGCTTTCCGCCCTTGCGGCGAGAATGCCATAGACCTGTCCGGAGACGTTCGGCCGATAGGCGTCAGGTGGCAGCCGGGTCTCCGCGGCGACACCGAACAGGCGCTTGCGGATACGATCGGTCGCAAGAATGCGCGCTCCCGGTGCCGGACCGATCCCTGGGGCCAGCGCTGCCGCCAGGGTCGATTTGCCGGAACCGGACAGTCCGCCGACGGCGACCAGCCGGGCCGGTCGCGGGTCGAGAAGGCGCAGCGCGAGAGCGAAATAGGCGTGCGCTTCCTCCCGTCGCGCCGTCGCCTCGGCACCCGCATCTGCGACCTGGGCGGCGGTGACATGGGCACGTACGGTGGCACGCACCGCCATGAACAAGGGCAGGGCAGGCAGGCCGTCCTCTTCATCGGCCTCGTCGAGATAGCGGTTGAAGACGAGGTTGGCGTACCCCTCCATTCCGCGGTGCCAGAGGTCCATCAGCAGGAAGGCGAGGTCGTAGAGCACGTCCGTGGTCGCGAGTTCCTCGTCGAACTCCAGGCAATCGAACAGGGTCGGCTCGCCATCGACCAGACAGATGTTGCGCAGATGCAGATCACCGTGGCAGCGGCGGACCTTGCCGTCGCCGGCACGGGTGTCGAGCCGGGCCGCATGGGCCGCGAGCGCGGCACGGGACGCCTCTATCAAGCGGACGACGTCGTCCCTGGGGAATATCTCGGTCATCGCCAGCACGCGTTCATTGATGTCGAGCACTGCCGCCATTGGCGCGGCGCCGCCGCAATCGGCCGCGATCGCCGCGCCGGCATGGAACGCCGCGATCCCGCCGGCGAGCTTCGTCATCAAGGGCGGCGTCAGCGCTCCCGCCAGCGCCATCCGGTCGAACAGGCCACTCTCGTCGAAGCGCGCCATCTCGATGACGGCGTCGACCAGCACGCCTTTGCCATCCAAGGCGAGCCGGCCGTCCGGCTCGCGCGTGATGCGCCGCACCGCCCGATAGAGCATCGGCGCGGTGCGGCGGTTCAGGCGGAGTTCCTGCTCGCAGGTGGCAAGCCGGCGTTCCGCCGTCGAGAAGTCGACATAGGGCAGGCGGACGGCGCGCTTCAGCTTGATCGCCCGGGCGCCGATGAGCAGCACGATGGAGATGTGCGTCACGATGGTCCGGACGTCGCGCTCTTCGCCGCCGAAAGCCGCGGCCGAATTCAGGAATGCGATGGCTTCACCTTGGTCTTGGCTGGGCACAATGGGCCTCCTGGCGGTCGCGGCGCGATCTCAGGTCGCGTCCCGGGCGGCCCAAAGCAGCCGCAGGCCGAGCGCGCCAAGGAACAGTCCGGTTGCTCGGTCCAGCCACTTCTTCGCGTCGATGTAGAACCGGCGCACACGGCCCGAGCCGAAGAACAGGGCTACGACGGAATACCACCAAACCTCGTTGAAGGAGACGATAACCACCAGTGCCAGCGTCATCCAAAGCGGAACTTGGGCCGGCAGCATGGCGATGAAGATCGAGCCAAAGAATACAGCGACCTTGGGATTGGAAACCTGGGTGAGGAGGCCTTTCATAAACGGATTGGCAACGGCATCTTTCTTTTCGTCGTCAAGGGTGATCGGGTCAGCCGCGTGACGGAAGATCTGAAAGGCGATCCAGAGCAGGAAAAGGGCGCCGACAATCTTCATCGCGACGAAAAGCGGAGGCACGGCTCGAAACAATACGTTCAGGCCGAGAAGCGCGGCGACCGCCCACAAGACCGTTCCAGCCCCCAACCCAAGCGCGACCTTGATGCCGTCTGCGCGTGAGCGGGCCACGGCTGTGCGTGCCACGATAAGAAAGCTTGGACCCGGTGACATCACCGCCAGGACCTGAACGAGCCCGATCGACACAAGGGTCAGGAGATTGGAAGCTGTTGATTGCATGTAAGACTCCCTGGGCGCCCCGCGATCCGGAACGGCCGTGTTCACGCGGCTTTCGAAGGACGGTTCACGGCCCGGTTCGGATCTGCCCCCCACGCGCCAGCGTTATAGCTGAAGGCCGCAGGTACGTCCCCGCAACCACGCCGTCCTGCGCTGCTACACCGGGGTGCGAGGCCGCATTCGGTGGCGCGTCCCCGCGCGGGCGATCGGCCTCAGATCGACTTGACCTCGCCGCCATCCATCCGAAGCGTCGAGCCGGTCATCCAGCGCGCTCCCGGCGACACCAGGAATGCCATCAGTTCTGCGATTCGGCTCGCCATAGCGCGCTATGCCCGCCTCCTTCGGGAAGGCCGTGGATTGGCCAATGCCCTGGCTGGCCCCGGTGATGATGGCAACGGATTTCGACATGTGATGTCTCCCTGATTTTGAGGTCGGGGCAGGGTTGCGAACTCAGCGCGGGAGGAAGTCGCGGATCGCCGCCGCGATCTCCGCGGCATGCGTCTCCAGCGCGAAATGTCCGGTGTCGAAGAAGCGTACGACTGCGTTCGGGATGTCGCGCTTGAACGCCTCGGCGCCGGGCGGCAGGAAGAACGGATCGTTCTTGCCCCACACGGCGAGGAAGGGCGGCTTGTGTGTGCGGAAGTAGTTCTGGAAGGCCGGGTAAAGCGCGACGTTGCTCTTGTAGTCGCCGAACAGGTCGAGCTGGATCTCGTCGGCGCCGGGCCGGGCCAGGTAGAAATTGTCGAGTGAGTAGCCGTCCGGCGAAACCGCCGCCTCGTCGGCGACGCCGTGGGTGTATTGCCAGCGCGTCGCCTCCGGCGCGAGAAGGGCGCGCAAGGCCTCGCGATTGGCTGCTGACGGTTCCTGCCAATAAGCGCGGATCGGGCTCCAGCCTTCGCTCAGCCCCTCTTCATAGGCATTGCCGTTCTGCGAGATGATCGCAGTGATGCGGTCCGGATGCTTCACCGCGAGCCTGAACCCGGTCGGTGCGCCATAGTCGAAGACATAGACGGCGTAGCGCTTCAGGCCGATCACCTCGGTGAAGCGGTCGATGATGTCGGCAACATGATCGAAGCTGTAGGTGAAGTCGCTCCGCGCCGGCATGTCCGACTGGCCGAAGCCCGGCAAATCGGGCGCGATGATGTGGAAGCGGTCGGCCAGGAGCGGAATGAGGTCCCGGAACATATGGCCCGCGCTCGGGAAGCCGTGAAGCAGCAGCAGCGTGGGCGCGTCCAGTGGTCCGGCCTCGCGATAGAAGATGTTGAAGCCGTCCACGTCGGCGGTCCGATAGGTGATGGCAGTCATGTCGCGTCTCCTTCTGCTAACCTATTAAATTATATCAAACAGGTTATTTATGATTGAGTATGGCCAGTCAGCTGCTCGCGGAACTCGCCATCCTCGCGGAACTGCGTGCGATGCCTTGCGATGGCGACGGGTGGGCGTCTATGCCCGCGCGCCGGGCGGTTCCGGCCTGAGATAGGGCAACAGTGCGCAGCAGATCAGGGCGAAGCCGGCGCGCGGCGCGAACACAGCCACGACGATGGCGCTCGCGAAGATCGACAGGGTGGCAAAGGACCGGCGCTTCGCCATGCGCCTCGCACGCTCCGGCATCTGGGCGGCGTCGGCCTGGCCCAGCACCTGCCGCTCGAACACGATATAGGCCAGGTTCACGAAGACGAAGATCGCGGCGTAGGTAACCACGGGCGCTGATGCCATTTGCGTGCGCGCGACCCAGGCGGTTGCGAACGGCACGAGCGATATCCCGAAGAGATGGGCGAAGTTGACCCAGATCAGAGCCGGCGTGGTGTGGCCGACGAAGCGCAGCAGGTGGTGGTGGTTGAGCCAGATGATGGCAATGAAGAGGTAGCTCACCACATAGCTTATCGCCGTTGGCCAGAGCGGCAGCAACGCCGCGAATGTCGCTTCCTCGGGCGCCTCGAGCTCCAGCACCATGATGGTGATGATCACCGCGATCACGGCGTCGGTGAATGCGCCGAGCCGCTCAGGAGTGGTCTTGCTTTCATGCATGGCGACCTCCCGCTCTTTGCCTTGATAAGTCACGTCACGGACGTGAGTTCTGGCCGGCCGATGCCTCGCGCACCGCAGCACGTATGAGGTCCACGACAACGCCCGGCGCACTCACATCATTGCGGGACATGTCCGGCTCCTTCCCTGGCTCTCATCGCTCCCTGACGCTCTCGTCGGGCACATCGGTTAGTAACCTGTCTAGAGCTTATGTGAAGGTTACGATCGATATTTGTAACTTGTCAATGGCCCCTGGAGGGGTTATTTATTGGTTCCCTACCGAGAGACCGCCCCGATGGCTCACCGCCCGCCCGCCATATTCCTCGCCGACGCGCTCGGCCTGGATTTCCTGAATTCAGTCGCCACGCCGGTGGATACGCCGGTCGACTGGATCGACGACGGCGACGGTTTCGTCGCGTGGCTGGAACAGGCGCGCCTCGTGCCTGCCGACACGCTCGAGACTCTGAGGGCGCAGGCGATGCCCGGAGAGCTCGACAATGTGGCGGCTCAGGCGAGAGGCCTTCGCGAATGGTTCAGGGGGTTCGTTCGGGTGCGCAAGGGACGAGCGCTCACCTCCAAGGATCTGCACGAGCTGGAACCGCTGAACCGACTGCTCGAACGCGATGAAGGGTTCGGGCGCATTGTGGCGCGCGATGACGAAAGCGCAGGTGGTCTGGAACTGCGGATGATGCGCCGGTGGCGATCCCCGGAAGCTTTGCTTCTGCCGATCGGGGAAGCATTGGCGAAACTTGTGTGCGAGGAGGACTTCTCGCACGTGAAGGCGTGCGAGGGTCCGGCCTGCACGCTGATGTTCGCCGATCATACGCGAGGCCACGCACGCAGATGGTGCAGCATGGCGATCTGCGGCAACCGCGCGAAACAGGCGGCGCATCGACACCGGCTCAAGGCACAGCAGTAGCGAAGCTCGCCGGGCGCGGCGGCGCGCCCGCTCGCGCCGCGCCCGTTGCCCCCCGCGGCTACAGGAAGCCGATGCTCAGCCAGGGGAATGCCGCGATCACGATGATGGCGGCGAGCAGCGCCAGCAGATAGGGGATCATGTTTCCCATGGCGTCGTCCGGCGAAACCTTGGCGACGGCGCAGGCAGTGTAATAGCCATAGCCGAAGGGCGGCGAGAACAGGCCGAGCCCCATCGAGAGCAGCACCACCATCGCATATTGCACCGGATGCACGCCGAGCGTCTGCGCCGCCGGCACCAGCAGCGGGCCGAACAGCACGATGGCCGGGATGCCCTCCAATATGCTGCCGAACACGATGAAGGCGAGGATCGAGACCGCGAGGAAGCCCGCCTTGCCGCCGGGCAGGTTGGTCATCACCTCGACCAGGGTCTGGGCGAAGCCGGACTGCGTCAGCGCCCAGGACATGGCACCCGCCAGCGCGATGATGATCATGACGGCGCCGGACATGGCGACGGTCTCGACCAGCATCTCCGCCATGCGGCGCAGCGAGATGCCCTTCATCATGACGGTGCCGACCACGGCGCAATAGGCGATGCCGATGACCGCCACCTCGGTCGCCGTGGCGATGCCCTCCAGCACCGCGGCGCGGATGATCAGCGGCAGCAGCAAAGCCGGGATGGCGACGATGAAGGTGCGCCCGATGAGACGCAGGTCGCGCTTCGCTTCGACGCGCCGCTCGCTGCGCGAGCGGGCAAAGACCACGATCGCCAACGCCAGCATGCAGACCACGGCCGGCACCAGCCCGCCGATGAACAGCGCCGCGATCGAGATGCCGGTCACCGAGCCGATGATGATGAGCACGAGGCTCGGCGGGATGGTCTCCGCCGCCGCCGCGGAGACCGCGAGCAAGGCGATGACATCGCCCTCGCGCACGCCGCGCTCCTTCATGGCCGGCGCCAGGATCGGGCCGATGGCGGCCATGTCGGCCGCCTTCGCGCCGGAAATGCCGGACACCAGGTACATGGCGCACAGCATGACGTAGCTCAGCCCGCCGCGCGCATTGCCGATCAGCGCGGTGACGAAGTCGATCATGCTCTTGGCCATGCCGGTGTACTGGATCTGCAGGCCGAGGAAGATGAAGAGCGGAATGGTGAGCAGGATGAAGTGCGACATCCCCTCATTGATGCGCCCGACAATGACGGTGAGCGGCAGGTCCGTCGTCAGCAGGAAATAGAGCAGGGTCGCGGTGCCGAAGGAGAAGGCGATCGGCACGCCGATCGCGATCAGCACCATCACGCCGAAGCCGAAGAACAGCACCAGATTGGCGTTGCCGAGCCCTTCCATGAACGGCGTCGTGGTCTCCAGTGCGGCAACGATGGCCACTGCTATTGCCAAGTGCGCGGCGAAGCGGCCCGGCGGCGAGGTGCGCCACATGCGGATCAGCAGGAACACGATCATCAGCGCGACGCTCACCGTGGTGGCGAGCGCACCGACCGAGCCGGGTATGCCGAGGTTGGGCGAGCGCAGCGGATGATTGAGCTCGATGAGTTCCAGCGTCGGCATCATCAGCTTGGCGAGGAAGACCAGCAGGATGAGGGACGCCGCGCTTTCGAAGCGCTCGCGCAGCGGCGGTGCCATCTTCGACAGGATGAAGGACAGGCGCATGTGCAGGCCGCGCCGCAAGGCGCTGGCGACGCCGAGCATGCCGAACCACAGGAAGATGAGCGTCGCCAGCTCCTCGATCCAGGTGATCGGCACGTTGAAGACATAGCGGGCGAGCACCGCCCCGGCCAGCAGGACGATGTCGACCGTGAGCAGCGTCGCCGCCACCACATCCACCACGAGGCCGAGCGCGCGCTCCAGCGCATCGAGGAAGCGGCCGACCGATGCGTGCGGGCGGCTGTCGGAAAGTGGGCGTGACGCCGCCCGGTGATCGACCGCATCCATCGCCGTTACCCGAGCTTTCCGGTGTAGCGCTCGAGCGTGGCCCAGGCCTGCGCCCCGAAGCGCTCCTTCCACTCGCCATAGAAGGGCGTGCCGTCGAGATGGGCGCGGAACGCCTGGCGGTCCGGCTCGACGAAGGTCATGCCGGCGGCCTTGAGCTTGGCGGTGATGCTGCCGGTGAGCTTTACGAGATCCTCGCGCTCCGCCAGTGCCGCCTCGCGGAAGCGCTTGGCGACGATGTCGCGCGTCGCCTGCGGCTGCTTCTGCCAGAACGCCTGGTTCGCCAGGATCCAGAAGCCATCCCACATGTGGTTGGTCATGCTGACATATTTCTGGACTTCGTAGAATTTGCCGGTGTCGACGAGGGGCAGGGGGTTCTCCTGCGCGTCGACCAGCTTGGTCTGCAAGGCGGTGTAGACCTCGCCGAAGCTGATCGATTGCGGCGCGGCGCCGAACGCCTTGAACAGCGAGGTCGAGAGTGGGCTCGGCGGGACGCGGATATGCACGCCGGCAAGATCGGCCGGCTTCTCGATCGGCTTGGAGCCGGTGGTGATCTGGCGGAAGCCGTTGTCGAACATCTCGTCGAATACGAACAGCCCGGAATCGCGCAGCGCGTTGCGAACCATGGCGCCGACCTCGCCATCCATCGCCTTCCAGACGTCGGAGATGTCCTTGAAGGCGAAGCCGACGCCGTTCAGCGAGGCGATCGGCACCAGGTTGGACAATTGCGCGCCGGCCAGCGGGTAGAACTGGATGGCGCCGGAGCGCAGCTGCGACAGCACTTCGAGATCGCCGCCGAGCTGGCTGTTCGGGAAGAAGCGCAGCGTGAATTCGCCATTGGTGTCGGCGGCGATCTTGTCCGCCGCCTCCTGCAGCCGGGTCAGCATCGGATGGCCGGCCGGCAGGTTGGTGGCGAGCTTGTAGGTCGCGGCGAAGGCGGGCTTCAAAAGGGCGAAGGTCGTGACGCCGGCGGCGGCCGACGCGACAAAGGTCCTGCGGGTAAGCTGGCGCATCTGTGTTTTCCTCCGAAGATTGTTTTTGCTTTGGCTGTGCCCTGGCATTGCTCTGGCATGGCTGCAGCCCAGCTCTGGCTTTGCTTGGCGTTAGGCGCAGGCGCGATCAGGCGAGGATCAGCCCTCCCGAGACGTCGAGAATGGCTCCGGTCATGTAGCGGGAGGCGTCGGACGCCATGAACAGCACGACATCGACGATGTCGGCCGGCTCGGCGAGGCGGCCGATCGGGATCTGCGCATTGAGCGCGGCGCCGTCGGCATCGTCCTGCAGCAACTCGCTGACGCGCTCGCCCACCACCGGCCCCGGCGCGATGGTGTTCACCAGCACGCCGTGCTTGGCGTATTCGCGGGAGAGATGGCGCGTCATGCCGATGACCGCGGTCTTGGCCGCGGTGTAGGAGCAGCCCAGCAGCGGGCTGACCGAGCGGCCGGCATTGGAGGCGAAATTGATGATGCGCCCGCCGCCCGCGGCGACCATGTGCGGCAGCACCGCCTTGGCGCAGAGAAAGCTGCCGCGCACATTCGAGGCGAACACCTGGTCCCACTCCTCGACCGGCGTCTCGTGGGTCACGCGATAGGCGGCGCCATAGCTGCCCGCTGCATTGACGAGGACATTGACGCGACCCCAGCGCTCGAGCACCGCCGCGACGGCCGCCTGCACGTCCTGTTCCCGGGAGACGTCGGCGGCGATGGCGAGCGCGCTGCCACCCTCGCTGGCGATGAGCTGCGCCACTTCCTCGGCGCGCTCCGGCACCAGGTCGCACAGTCCGACGTGCCCGCCGAGGCTCGCGAGCCGCTCGGCCAGCAGCCGGCCGATGCCGCGACCGGCGCCGGTGACGAGGAACACCTGGCCCGCGAAGATCTGGCCCTTGAAGATGTCGGGCGGGAACGGCGCCTTCGCGCCCTCTGGCTGGAAGGGCTTCATGGCAGTCTCACTCCGGCGGGAAGGCCCTGCGGCACCACGTCCGCCGGCAAGGGAAGGGGATCATTCGCGCTCGGCAGATGCTCCACCGTGATGAACAGCAGGTCCTGCGAGCCGACATTGTGGAGGTCGTGCAGCATGTATTCGCCACGCGCGAACGACATGTGCCGGGTCTCGCCGGCGAAGTATTCCGCGCGCTTCGGCGGCCCGCCATTGATGTGCGAGACGGCGACGCCCGCGGTCAGCGCGGTCCAGAAATAATCCAGCACGTGGCGGTGGAAGCCGATGCGCTCGCCGGGCGCGAGCCTGATGAACCACACCCGCGCGCGCTCGCTCTCAGACAGCAATATGTGCCCGACGCATGGATTGAAGGCGTTGCGCGCCAGCTCCTGCTGCAACGCGTCGGACAGTTCGAATTCGGCGGTCACGCTCATCTCATCCTCCCGGCGATGCGGGGTTCGGCAAAGGGCGGTCAGGTTTTCGGGATGAAGCTCTGGTGGTCGAAGATCGCCTTGCGCCAGCGCGTGGCGATGATGTTGCCGAGCACGCCCTCGGTGACGAAGGGATCGGCGGCGACGAAGGCTTCGGCCGCCTCGCGGCTGTCGGTGGCGATGACATAGACGCTGCCGATCGCGGTCATGCCGTCATCGTCCAGCTTGGCGCCGGCGGCGAGCAGCTTGTCGAGATTGGCTTCCAGATAGGCGATGTGCGCCGGCCGCACCCGCTCGCGCAGCGCCGCCGAGTTCGGCTTGTCCGTGGCTTCGACGATGAAGGGCATGGGTCTCTCCGCAACTCAGGGAATGATCTTCTCGCGCTGCAATGCGCTGAACTGGTCGAGGAACATCTGTTCGCTGTCGACGAAGTCGAGGAAGCCGAACTTCCGGCACTTGGTGGTGTCGGACATCACGTCCCAGTCGTTGGAGAAGGCGTAGTTGGCGAAGTTCCAGTTCACCAGCAGCGACAGCGGGTGGCGCTGAAGGCCGTATTTTTCGACCATCGCATCCCACAGCTTCTCCGTGCCCTGCATCCGGGTCGGCACGTCCACGGTCTCGACGCCGCCGGCGGGCAGGCCGAAATGGCGGGCGAATGCCGGCCACAGATGCTGGTAGCGGAAGAAATCGCCATTGGTGATGTTGAACGCTTCATTGGCGCATTGCGGCGCGGTCGACATCCACACCATCGCCTTGGCGAGCAGGTCGGCGTCCGTCGCCTGGTAGATCGAGGTGAAGGCGCCGGGCTTGCCGGGGAAGGTGAAGGGCTCGCCCATCTCGCGCAGCAGGCTGGCATAGACCGCGATGGTCGAGATCAGGTTCAGCGGATTGCCGAGCGCGAAGCCGCATATCACGTGCGGGCGCGCCGCCGACCAGGACCAGCCCTTGCCTTCGCTCGCCGCCATCAGCAGATCCTGCTGATCGTAGTAGAAATGCGGCACCGATATGCGCGGATCGGTCTCCTTGGCAGGAGTCTTGAACGGGCCGAGATACTGTCCGTAATATTTGGTGCCCTGCAGCAGGCACACATGCTGAAGGTTTTTTGCCGCCTTCTCGATCACCGGCAGGAAGTTCGCGAACATCCGCGTATTGGGCACGCGGGTCTCGGCGATCACCTTGTTGTCGACATAGGCGGTGTAGAAGACGTGCGTCACGTCCGAGAGGCCGCCGAGCCCTTCCTCGCAGCTCTTCGGATCGGTGAGGTCGACCGAGACGAAGCGTGCTTTGGTCTCGAAATAGGGCGGCTTGCGCGAGACGCCGATGACCGACCAGTCTTCCTGGCGATCGAGATAGTCGATCAGGGCGCGCCCGGAGACCCCGGTCGCCCCGACCACGAGGGCGGTTTTCTTCATCGTCACTGCATTCTCTCCAATCCGTAAGCAGGCGCGGGCGGCATCACCACCACATGCTCCCGCAGCAGGAAATCCTCGGTAGCGGACACGATCGGAGCGAGCCGCTGCTCGGCCAGCCCGCGCAGCCGGATGCGACCCATGTCGGCCGCTTCCCGCGCGGCGAACCAGAATTCGAGCAGACCGTCGAACACCGCCTCGCCCTCGACGAGATCAAGCGGGCCGGTCGTCTTCGAATTGAGCATGAGGCCCGCTTCGTCGAGGCTCACGCGAAACTGCGCGGCGCCGCATGCCGCGCCAAAACTGCCGATGTCGTCGCCGGCGAGACGGGTGCAGAAGTCCGCGCGCGACAGGTTGGGCGCGCGCTTCACGCCGAGCACCAGCTTGAACGGCGTCGTCGAGATCGCCCCTCTCGTGGTGAACCAGTGCTCGGAAGCCAGCAGATGCTCGCGCCGCGCGAGATAGGCGCTCGCATCAGCCGAGCCCTGGCGGCCGATATCGGAGGCGTAGGAGACCTGCGCGGCCTCGCGGCTGTCGAACCAGAGCTGGGCGACGCCGTCGGCCTGAGGCTCGCCATCATCCAGCGAAAAGCCGAGCATGTAGCCGCGCAGCCCGGGGAAGGCGGCGGCCATCGGCCCATGGATATTGAGCCAGCGCTGCTCGAACTCCGGCCGGGTCAGGCTCGGATGACGTTTCTGTAAGGTCACCAGTTTGATCATCGCAGCGCTGATCCCGCTGCATGGCGACGATCACGCCAGCGTCGATGGGTAACCATGTCTCCTCCAGTAGCGGGCCGTCTTTTCAAGCTGTTGCGGCCCGTCCACGAGGTACAGGCTATGCCCGGATTTGCCTTGCGGAAACAGCCGCACCGGGACACATACTGTTGAGTTTTCGGAAGCAATCGGATGCGTGATGACCTCGCTGAACGAGCTGCAGATATTCGGCGCCGTGGTCGATCAGGGCGGCTTCGCCGCCGCCGCCAAGGCGCTGGGCGTCACCCGTTCGGCGGTGTGCCGGCGGATCGACGGGCTGGAGAAGCGGCTCGGCGTGCGCCTGCTCGACCGCACCACCCGCCGCATCAGCCTGACCGATGCCGGGGAGGCGCTCTATCATCGCGGCGCGCGCATCCTCGCCGAGGTGCAGGAAGCCGAACTCGCCATCAGCGAATATGGCGAGGAGCCGCGCGGCGTGCTGCGCATCACCAGCCCGATCATGATCGGGCTGCACAAGCTGGTGCCGCTGCTGCCGGACTTCCTGCGCCGCTACCGCCATATCAAGGTGCAGCTCGACCTGTCCGACGACGTCATCGATCCGGCCCTGGCGGAGAACGATATCGGCATACGCTGGGGCGAGCAGCGCCCCTCCTCGCTCATCATCACCCGCATCGCCGAAAGCCGGCAGATCGTCTGCGCGGCGCCGTCTTATCTGGAGCGCTTCGGCACGCCGCGGACCCCGCAAGAACTGCTGGGCCATAATTGCCTGATGATGAGCCGGCTCGGCCTCGGCAGCAATGAATGGTCGTTCCTGATCGACGGCGAAGTCCTGCCGCTGAAGGTCTCGGGCAATTTCGTCGTCAATGGCGGCCACGGCAATTACGAGGCGCTGATCGCCGGCCTCGGCATCGGCCGGGTGACCGACCTGCGCGTCATCGAGGACATCCGCGCCGGCCGGCTGCAGCCGATACTGCGCGAATTCGAGCCCGACGACCCCATGGTGATCTACGCGACCTTCAAGAGCGGCCGGCTGGTGCCGCCGAAGATCCGGCTGTTCATCGATTACTTCCGCGAGCAGATGAAAGGGCCGCTGCCCAAGATCACCCTTTGACAGCGCCAGAACTCACCTCGCTACGCGATCCAGCAGCCTGTACCAGGCGACGGCCGCGCCGAGGAACCAGGGGCGCCCGGAATAGAGCGGGCGCGTCGGGAACGTCACCGCGTCGAGCGGGGTCGCCCCGTCCTTGTGCCCCAGCAGTCGGCGGCCGAGCTTGTGGCCGAGATAGAGGCTGAGCGAGACGCCGCTGCCGCAATAGCCCATGGCGTAGTGCATGCCGTCATGTTCGCCGATATGGGGAATGCCGTCGAAGGTGAAGGCGACGAAGCCGCCCCAGGCATGCGAGACGCGGGTGCCGGCGAGCTCGGGATAGCGCTGCACCATCTCCGCATGCAGGCGCACGGCGGCGCGCTCAGGCGCGATCTCGCCCGCAGCGACACGCCCACCGAACAGCAGGCGCGTGCGGTCCGGCGAAGGGCGGAAATAGAACACGACCTTGCGCGTCTCCTGCAT
Organism: Starkeya sp. ORNL1; assembly: GCF_012971745.1. Classification (NCBI taxonomy): domain Bacteria; kingdom Pseudomonadati; phylum Pseudomonadota; class Alphaproteobacteria; order Hyphomicrobiales; family Xanthobacteraceae; genus Starkeya; species Starkeya sp. ORNL1. The sequence goes on along the minus strand of NZ_CP048834.1, from coordinate 2,410,029 downwards.
CATGCGGTCGCGCGGCGACAGCCGGTCCATGAGCGCGGCCGGTATCGGTGCGGTCGCGATCTGATAGCTGCCGACCGGGACGATGCGGCGCTGCAGCCAGGGCGTGGCGCGGCCGGTATAGCCATTGGTGGCGACCACCACATTGGCGGCGAGCAGCACGCCGGCCGAGGTTTCCAGCCGCCAGCCGGTCTTTTCCCGTTCGATCGCGCGCACCGGCGTGTGCGCCAGCACGCGCGCGCCGGCGGCGTGGGCGCGATCGAGCAGTCCGGCATGGAGCTTGGCCGGGTCGAGGCCGCCGAAGCCCGGGAACACCACGCCGCCATGATAGGCATCGGTGCCGGCCTCGGCACGCTGCTCGGAGCGGGTGACCGGATAGGCCTCGATGCCGAACGCGCGCGCTTGCTGCTCGGCAGAGCGCCGCAGCGGCTCGAACTGCCCCGGCGCATGGGCGCCCTTGAAGTGGCCGGACGCCTTGAAATCGCAGGCGATCGCCTCTTCAGTGATGAAGGCGCGCAGGCGGTCATAGGCCTCGACGCCCATATGCACCATGGCGCGGGCCGCCGGCTCGCCATGACGGGCGGCGAGCGTGTCGAACATGCCCTTGAGGCCAACGGAGGCCTGGCCGCCATTGCGCCCGCTGCAGCCGATGCCGGGATCGCCGGCGTCGAGGACGGCGACGCTGCGTCCGGCACGGGCCAGTTCCAGCGCCGCAGCGAGCCCGGTATAGCCGGCGCCGACCACCGCCACGTCGACCATGCGGGGCAAGGTACCATCGCTCGGGGCCGGCCGCGGCGCGGTGTCCGCCCAATAGGGCGTGGACTTGAAGTCTTCGGTGAAGAGGTCGTCCACGCCGCGCCTTCCGGTTATCGCGGCGATTATAGCAGCGCCTGCACCATGATCTCGACCAGGGTGTCCGGGGTGGCGAGTTTGGATTCGACGGTGGCGCGGGCCGGCGCCTCACCGCCGTCGACCCAGGCTTCCCAGGCTTTGTTCATGCCGGGGGCGTCGGCCATGGTGGTCAGCCAGATATTCACGCTGACCATGCGGTCCTTCGAACTGCCGGCCTTGGCGAGATAGGCATCGATCTGGGCGAGTACCTCGGTGGTCTGCGCCTCGATATCGCCGGAACGGTCCTTGGCCGTCATGCCGGACAGGAACACGAAGCCGTTGGCGACGACCGCCTTGCAGAAGCGGCCATTGGAATCAAAACGGGTGATCATCGGAAAACTCGTTGTGGGAGGCGGGCAAAGGGCGCCCGGCGGCGTGTGCGCCGGGCGCAGGCATGAAGGCAGAGAGGTTAGGCCACCTTCATGATGACGGACTTGGTCTCGAGATAGGCGTCGATGTGCTGCGTGCCGGATTCGCGCCCGTGCCCGCTCATCTTGTAACCGCCGAACGGCACGGCCGGATCCATGGCGGCGTAGCAGTTCACCCACACCGTGCCGGCGCGGATCGACTTCGCCATGCGGTGGGCCTTGCCGACATCCCGGGTCCAGACGCCGCTGCCGAGGCCGAACGAGGTGGCGTTGGCAATGCGGGCGGCCTCGTCGAAATCGTCGAACGCGATCGCCGAGAGCACCGGGCCGAAGATCTCTTCCTGCGCCACGCGCATGTCGTTGCGCACGCCGGCGAGCACGGTGGGGGCGACGAAGAAGCCGTCGGCATGTGCGCCGCCGGAAAGCTGGTCGCCGCCAACCAGCGCCTGCGCGCCTTCCTCGCGGCCGATGGCGAGATAGCCCTTCACCCGCGCCAGCTGCTCGGCAGAGACAAGCGGCCCGATCTGGGTGTCGGGATCGAGGCCGTCGCCGACCCGGAGCGTCTTCGCATAGTCCGCCACCTTGCCGACGAAGGTGTCGTAAATCGAGCGCTCGACCAGGAGGCGCGTGCCGGCGCTGCAGATCTGGCCGGAGTTCATGAACACCGCCATCGCGGCACCCGGCACGGCGGCGTCGAGGTCGGCATCGGCGAACACGATGTCCGGCGACTTGCCGCCAAGTTCCAGCGTCACCCGCTTGATGTTGCCCTTGGCGGCCTCGATGATCTTCTGCCCGGTGAAATGCGAGCCGGTGAAGGCGACCTTGTCCACGCCCATATGGCCGGCCAGCGCCGCGCCGGCGGTCTCGCCATAGCCGGTGACGATGTTGACCACGCCGTCGGGAAGCCCGGCTTCGAGCAGCAATTCACCGAGCCGCAGCGGCGTCAGCGAGGCCTGCTCGGCCGGCTTCAGCACCATGGTGCAACCGGTGGCGAGCACCGGGCCGAGCTTCCAGATGGTCGAGGTCAAAGGCGCGTTCCACGGCGTGATCGCGCCGACGACACCGACCGGCTCCTTCAGCGTATAGGTGAAGAACTCGCCGGGGATCGAGTTCTGGATGGTGTCGCCATGGATGGTGGTGGCGAGGCCGGCATAGAAGCGGATCAGCCCCAGTGCGCGTTGCTTGCGCGAGCGCGCCAAGCTGATCGGCACGCCCATGTCGAGCGTGTCGAGCACGCACAAATCCTCGAAGTTCGCCTCCACCAGGTCGGCGAACTTCAGCAGGATGCGCTGGCGCTCGAACGGCGAGAATTTGCTCCAGGGCCCCTCGAACGCCCGACGTGCAGCCCCCACCGCGAGCTCGATGTCGCGGGCATTGCCGGAGGCGATGCGGCCGAGCAGATTGTTGTTCGCCGGGTTGCGGGTCTCGAACGTCTCGCCGGAGGAGGGGGACACCCAGTTTCCGTCGATCAGCAGCTTCTTGGTGCCGCCGCTGTCGATCGAGCGCTTTGACGCGAGGCTTTCGACTGCCGCCATGTGATTTCCTTTCAACAACATTCGGTCGGCGATCATCGCCCGCGCGGCATGGGCGCCGCGCGGGCGCGCCCAGGTCCCGTCCACGGGAAGGTGGACGAGACGGTGTCGATCGCCTCGCTTCAGAGTTCGCAAGCCCCATGCCAAGGCAGGGCCATGCTGTGCCTCGCGGCGGCCCGACCTCACGCGCCAACCCGCCGACCCCGAGCAACGGCTTCGCGCGCAACGGTTCCGCGCGAGCCAGGCTCCGGCGGGCTTGAACGGGTTCGCGAGGCCTGAGGTTCGGCGCGACGGCATCGTCACCGCGGACATTGAGACGGCGTCGCAAGGCTGAGCGCGCCGAGTCGCTGTAATGAGATTTCGCGGCCGCTCATCATCGCCAGATCAAGTATCTGCCCGACGGAGCGGCAGTTTTCGGGACGCGCAAAAGATTGGCACACCGATTGCGTTGATCAGCGCAACGTCGGTCTACGCCACCGCGATATCAACAAAATGGAGTCATCCCGATGAAGCTGTCCTTATTCATGATGCCGCTGCATAATCTGGGTCGCGATTATTCGACGACGCTCAAAGAAGATATCGAAGCGATCGTCTATGCGGATCAGCTCGGCTTCTCGGAGGCGTGGGTCGGCGAGCATTATACGTCTTCGGTCGAGCCCATCACCTCGCCGCTCACCTTTCTCGCCCATGTGGCTCCACTGACCAAGCAGATCACGCTCGGCACCGGCGTCGCCTGCCTGCCGCAATATAATCCGGTCCTTGTCGCCGGGCAGGCGGCGATGGTCGATCATCTCACCGACGGCCGCTTCATCCTCGGCGTCGGCGTCGGCGGCCTGGTCTCGGACATGGAGGTCTTCAATGTCGAGGACCAGAACCGCGTCGAGATGATGATCGAATCCGTCGACCTCATCCAGAAGATGTGGACCGAGACGCCGCCCTACACGCTGAAGGGCAAGTACTGGACGATCTCCAACGAGAAATATGTCTGGCCCGACGTCGGCATGGGCGAGATGCTGAAGCCGAAGCAATTGCCGTCGCCGCCGATTGCCGTCTCCGCCTCCAGCCCCAATTCCGGTTCGATCCGCCTTGCCGCGCGCAAGGGCTGGATCCCGGTCTCGGCGAACTTCGTCGCCGCCTGGAACGTGAAGACCCATTGGGAGGCCTATTGCGACGAGACCGCCAAGACCGGCGGCGTCGCCGATCCCGAGATCTGGCACGTCGCGCGCAGCATCCATGTCGCCGATACCGACGCCGAGGCTGAGGCTTATGTGAAAAAGCCGGGCGGCACCTTCGATTGGTATTTCGACTATCTGCTGCGCATCTACAAGCGCGTCGGCGCCACCGCCGCGGTGGTGGTGAAGCCGGATGACGATCCGGCCGCAGTCGACCATGTCGTGCAGCGCGACGACTTCGTGATCCATGGCAGCCCGGAGACGGTGGCGCGCAAGATCCTCGAACTGCGCGACTATATCGGCCCGTTCGGCACGCTGATGATGGCGGCGCACGACTGGCAGGACAAGGCGGCGATGAAGCGTTCGCTGGAGTTGATGGCGACCAAGGTCATGCCGATGGTCAATGCCGCGATCGCTGCCAAGGAGCCGGCGGAGGCCTCCGCCGCCTGAGGCCGTCTCATCCCGGGCCGCTCACTCATGATCCCGCGCGTCGCGACTTTGAGACGCGCGGCGGACGCCGCCGCCAGTCCGCAAGAATAGCAAGCAATTGCAAGACGTTGAAAATTTGCCTCGGTTTGGCACGGTCATTGCGTTGATGTGATGTGCCAATTTCTGAGGCAGACCCAAGAATTGAGCAGGGGTATATACGGGATGTCTTTGGACGTACGAGCCACGATGCCGGGCGGGACGAGGGGCGCCACATGAGCGCGGTCCCGCGGCAGGTCATCGTGGTCGGCGCCGGCATTGTCGGCCTCTGCTCGGCGCTGTCGCTGCAGCGTGCCGGTGCGGCCGTCACCATCCTCGATCCGCTGCCGCCCGGCATGGGCGCCTCGTTCGGCAATGCCGGCTTCCTCAGCGCCGACCAGAACGTGCCGCTCGCGCTTCCCGGCATGTGGCGGCAGGTGCCGGGCTGGCTGCTCGATCCGCTCGGCCCGCTGGTGGTGCGGCCATCCTATCTGCCCACCGCCGCGCCATGGCTCGTACGGTGGCTGCTGGCGAGCCGCATGAAGAGCGTCCTCAAAGCCTCCGACGCGCTGCGGGTGCTGCACCACGACAGCCACCAGCGCTACATGGAACTGCTCGGGCCCGCACATTTCGCCGACCTCATCCGCACCGAGGGCAGCGCGCACGTCTTCGAGAAGGACGAACCGGGGACCAGCGAGCGCGTCCAGAATGAATTGATGGCGCGGCACGGCATCACGCCCCGCCGCCTGTCGGCCGGGGAACTGCGCGACATCTATCCGGACATCTCGGCCCACGCCCGCCGCGGCCTGCTGTTCGAGCGCAACGGCTTCACCGTCAATCCCTCGCGCCTCACCGCGACGCTCGCCGAGCTGTTCCGCGCCGCGGGCGGCACGATCGCCAGCGAACGGGCGATGAAGCTGATCCCCCGGCCGCTCGCCGGCTTCCTGGTGATGACCAATGGCGCCAATCGCCTCGCCGATGCCGTGGTGGTTGCCGCGGGGGCCTATTCGAAACGGCTGCTTGATCCGCTGAAGGTCGCGTTCCCGCTCGATACCGAGCGCGGCTATCATCTGATGCTCGGCACGCCGAGCGTGACGCCGCGCATGCCGCTGATCCTCAAGGATCGCGGCATCGCGGTGACGCCGATGGAGCACGGCTTGAGGCTGGCCGGCACCGTCGAGATCGCCGGGCTCGAGGCAGCGCCCGACGAGCGGCGCGCCTCGGCGCTGCTGGAGAGCACGCGGGCGCTGTTCCCGACGCTGCAATCCACCGACACCCGGATCTGGATGGGCTTTCGCCCCTCGTTGCCGGACAGCGTGCCGGCGATCGGCGCGGTGCCGGGCATTGACGGGCTCTACCTCGCCGCCGGGCACGGCCATACCGGTATGGTCGGCGCCTCGGAGACCGGCATGCTGGTGCGGGCTCTGGTGCTCCGCCAGAAGCCCGCCATCGATCCCGCCCCCTATGCGCTGGAGCGCTTCGGTGCCCGGGCCGTCGAGCGCTCGCGCATGGTGGGGATCAGCGGGCTGCCGTGCATCGACATCGCATCGGAAAAGGCGCCGCGCCGGCTGCCATGAACGAACAATAATCCAATCGAACAGAGGGTCTCGCAGATGGTGAAGAACATTTGGAGTGCCGAGCAGATCAGGGCCGCCGCGGGATATGCCTCGATGGCTTCGCTCGACCGGCGGCAGGCGCTGGCCGGCGCGCTCGGCGCCGCCGCGGGCGCCTTCCTCGGCCCGCTAGTGCCGGGCAGCATCAGCCCGGCCCGGGCCGCGACCGGCGGCGATCTCAAGATCATGGCCTGGGAAGGCTTCACGCTCGATGCCGAGCTGAAGGCCTGGCGGGAGAAGAACAACGTCAAGGTCGACGCCGCCATCATCAGCACGCAGGACGACGTCCATTCGAAGTTCGTCGGCGGCAGCGCGGTGCGCCTTGACCTCGCCGAATATTCGCAGGGCTTCGAGAAGTTCTATGCGGACGAGTTGAAGATCATCAAGCCGATCGACATCGCCAAGGTGCCGAACTTCAATCCCGACCAGATCTATCCGCAATTCTACCAGGCGCCGACCTGGTACTGGGACAAGACCTATTTCGCCATTCCGTGGGTGTGGGGGCTGAACGCGCTTGTCTACAACCCGAAGATGACGAAGCCGATCACGAGCTACAAGGATCTCTTGGCGCCGGAGATGAAGGGCAAGCTGACCTTCTGCGACGACACCATCGCCACCTGGCCGATGATCGCCCGCATCGCCGGTTATGGGCCGAAATTCCCCAACCTCACCAAGGACGAGTTCAAGAAGTCGTTCGCGGCGCTCGGCCCCTATCGCGACCAGTGCCGGGTCTTCGCCTCCTCGAACGGCGACACCATCTCGCTGTTCGCCTCCGGCGAGATCGCGGCCTGCTTCTCGGTGTGGAGCGGCACCCCGGTCGAGACCGCCAAGCGCGGCGTCGAGACGGTCTACGCGGTGCCGGCGGAAGGCGCAGTGATGTGGTGCGACGCCTGGTTCACCCCGATCAGCGCGGAGAACCTCGACACCGCCTACGCCTTCATGAACGAGGCGGTGTCCGCCAAGCCTCAGGCCGAGGTCTGCAAGGCGGTGAATGGCGGCTCGGTCAACAAGCACGCCTCCGCCTTGATGGACAAGGCGACCCGCGACCTGTTCGACTATTCGAACTTGCCGGAAGTGTTCAAGAAGTCGCCGCTGCAGGGCCAGCCGCCGCGCACCTCCGACACCTACGCGACCTATGATGAGTGGACGCAGGCCTGGGCCGATTTCAAGGCGTCGTTCTGAGTTCCGCAGAAGAAGTGGAAGCGCGAAAGGTGGCGTTGAAAGAGATGGCTTTCAAGGATGTGGATCGGCGCCAGATCGCCGGCGGGGTGCTTGCCGCCCCGCCGCTCGCCTTCCTGTTCGTGTTCTTCGTGGTGCCGACTGGCCTGTTGTTCGTCTACAGCTTCTGGATCGCCAAATCCTTCGCGCTGATCCCCGCCTTCACCTTCGACAATTACTGGCGCGCGCTGTCGTCCTCCGGCTTCTATCTCATCACGCTGAGCGGAATGAAGAACGGCTTCTGGACGGCGACCCTCTCGGTCGTGCTGAGCTTCCCGGTCGCTTACTACATCGTCTATCGCGCCCGCGGGAACATGCTGTTCTACATCGTCATGGTGTCGTGGTTCTCGAGCTATCTGGTGCGCATCTATGCGTGGCGGGTCATCCTCGGCTCCAACGGGCTGATCAATACCACCTTGATGCAGCTCGGGGTGATCTCGCAGCCGATCGAACTGCTGCTGTTCAGCCCGTTCGCAACCATCCTCACCCTCGTCCACATCATGCTGCCCTTCACGCTGCTGCTGCTGGTCTCGGCGCTGCGCGACGTGAAGCCGGAATATCTCGAGGCCGCACGTGACCTCGGCGCCTCCTCGCGCGATGTATTCCGCAAGGTGATCATGCCGATGGCCTATAAGGGCGTGGTCGGCTCCTTCATGTTCACCTTCGTGCTGGCGGCCGGCGACTTCGTCACGCCGCAACTGCTCGGCGGGCGCGACGGCATCACCACCGGTCTCGTCATCTCGAACCAGTTCCGCAGCTCCGGAAACTGGCCGCTCGGCGCGGCGATGGCGTTCATCCTGCTGCTGACCTTCCTGTTCGTGTATTTCCTGTTCGTGCAGACCCTCAACATCTTCAAGATGGCGCCGGGGCGCAGGTTCCATGCGTAGCGCGCACGTTTACAGCCCTGTCAAGGCGGTACCGGCATGCTGAGATTCTATGTCGGGATCTATGTCTTCTTCCTCTACGCGCCGGTCGCGATCATCACGCTGTTCAGCTTCCACAGCTCGCCGGCGCTGACCTTCCCGTTCGAGGGCTTCAGCCTGCGCTGGTACGAGAAGATCTTCGCCGACCACACCTTCCTCACCGCGCTCGGCAACAGCCTGATCGTCGGCTGCGCCACGGCATTCATCACCACCGTGCTCGGCTCGCTCGCCGCCCTGGCACTGGCGCGGCTGAAGGGGCGGGTGAAGACCGGCTTCGGCCTGCTCAGCTTCGCGCCGATCGGCCTGCCCGGCCTGTTCCTCGGCATATCGCTGGTGATCCTGTTCGCGCAGATCGGGCTGCCGCGCTCGCTCATCACCGTGGTGATCGCGCATGTGCTGTTCACGCTGCCCTTCTTTATCGAGGCGATGCGCTCGCGGGTCGAATATTTCGACCTGTCGCTCGAGGAGGCCGCCCGCGATCTCGGCGCCGGCCCGCTGCAGACGTTCCGGCTGGTGACGCTGCCGATCATCGCGCCGACCATCGCCGGGGCGGCGATCCTGTCCTTCGCACTGTCGTTCGACGAGTTCATCATCACCGTCTTCGTCAGCGGCAATGAATCCACTCTGCCGCTGCTCATCTGGTCGATGATGCGCCGCGCCGTCAGCCCGGACATCAACGCGGTCTCGGTGCTCGCCCTCGCTCTGTCGATCGGGCTGATCCTGATCGGCGGGTTCTTCTTCTGGTATCAGCGCCGCCGTGCCCTGGCCGTGCGTGCCCTAGACACGGGAGCATGACAGCATGCCGAACATCATCGAATTGCAGGGCATCACCAAGTCGTTCGGCAGCTATGTCGCGCTCGACGGCATCAATCTCGATGTCGCGGATGGCGAGATACTGACGCTGCTCGGCCCGTCCGGCTGCGGCAAGACCACGCTGATGCGCATCGTCGCCGGCTTCGAGCGGCCGAGCCGGGGCGAAGTGGTGCTCAGTGGGCGCAGCATCACCGCGACGCCGCCGGAGAAGCGGCCGGTCAACATGGTGTTCCAGCGCTATGCGCTGTTCCCGCATCTCGACGTGTTCGACAACATCGCCTTCGGCCTGCGCCTGAAGGACTATCCGGAAGCCGAGATCAAGGATTCCGTCACCGACATGCTGAAGCTGGTGCAACTCGGCGATTTCGGCAGCCGCTGGATCCATGAACTGTCGGGCGGCCAGGCGCAGCGCGTGGCGCTCGCCCGCGCCCTCGTCAATCGCCCCGCGGTGCTGCTGCTGGACGAGCCGCTGGCCGCGCTCGACCTGAAGATCCGCCACCACATGCTGGGCGAATTGAAGCGCATCCACACCGAGACCAAGACCACCTTCATCTATGTCACGCACGACCAGGACGAGGCGATGATCCTGTCCGACCGCATCGTGCTGATGAACCGCGGCACCATCGAGCAGATCGGCACGCCGGAGGAGATGTACGCCGCGCCGAAGACGCTGTTCTGCGCCCGCTTCTTCGGCGACACCAACATCTTCGACGGCAAGGTCGCCGCCACCGAGGGCGGCGCCACCACCGTCGATATCGGCTGCGGCATCGCCGCCGCCGCGATGAACGGCGTTGCCCCCGGCGCGCCGGTGTCGCTGTCGATCCGCCCCGAGGCGATCACGCTGAGCAAGGTCGATGGCGGGACTTTGCCGGGCAACGTCAATTCGCTGCGCGGCACGCTGGAGAACGTCGTCTTCATCGGCAGCCGCGTGGTCTATGAGGTGCGCGGCGCCGGCGACCGCGCCATCAAGTGCCAGGAAACCCGGCCGGTCTCGGGCGTGCGCATCCAGCCCGGCGCCGAGGTCCAGCTCGACTGGAGCGAGGATGCCGTGGTGCTCCTCACCCACTGAACCGCTATTCACCGACGGAGGAAGTTGCGTGGTCGATTACATCGTGGTGGGCGGCGGCTCGGCCGGATGCGTGACGGCGTCCCGGCTGAGCGAGGATCCCGGCGTTTCCGTCGTGCTCATCGAGCAGGGTCCGAGGGACTGGAACCCGTACATCCATATGCCGGTGACGTACTACAAGACCGCCAAGGGCAATCTGCTCTCGCGCTACACGCTCGCCCCGGTCAAGCAGCAGGGCAACATCACGCCGACCATGGTGCAGGGCCGGGTGCTGGGCGGCGGCTCGTCGGTCAACGCCATGGTCTATATTCGCGGCTGCCCGCAGGACTATGACGGCTGGGTCGCGGCCGGCGCCGATGGCTGGTCCTATCGCGAGGTGCTGCCCTTCTTCAAGCGCGCCGAGGATAATGAGCGCTTCTCCAACGAGGCGCACGGCACCGGCGGCCCGCTCGGCGTCTCCGACCAGCGCTACACCCATCCGCTGACCAAGGCGTGGCTGAAGGCCTGCCAGGAGGCCGGCCTGCCGTTCAATCCGGATTTCAATTCCGGCAGCCAGGCCGGCTGCGGCCTCTATCAGCTCACCACCCGCGATGGGCGGCGCAGCAGTGCCGCGGTCGCCTATCTGCACCCGGCCGAGAAGCGCCGCAACCTCACCGTCAAGACCAGCCAGCAGGTGACGCGCATCGTCATCGAGAAGGGGCGCGCCGTCGGCGTCGAATATGTCGAGGGCGGCCGCAAGGTGGTGCTGCGCGCCGAGCGCGAGGTGATCCTGTGCTCCGGCGCCATCGGCTCGCCGCGCCTGCTGCTGCTTTCCGGCATCGGGCCGGCCGAGCATCTGCGCAGCGTCGGCGTGCCCGTCGCCCACGACCTCAAGGGCGTCGGCCGGAACCTGCAGGATCATATGGACATGTATATGATCTATCAGCTGAAAGGAGCCGACAGCTACGACAAGTACAAGAAGCTGCACTGGCAGCTCTGGGCCGGGCTTGAGTATGCGCTGTTCCGCACAGGCCCGGTGACGTCGAATGTCTGCGAGGGCGGGCTGTTCTGGTGGGGCCACAAGAGCGACCCGCTGCCGGACCTGCAATATCATTTCCTGCCCGGTGCCGGCGTCGAAGCCGGCGTCGGCGACGTGCCGGGCGGCAATGGCTGCACCCTCAATATCTGCCAGACCCGGCCGCGCTCGCGCGGCACCATCACGCTGCGCAGCGCCGATCCGGCCGACCAGCCGGTGATCGACCCGAACTATCTCGCCGAGCCCTATGACATGGACTGCCTGATCGAAGGGGTGAAGGTCGCGCAGGAGATCATGGCGAAGCCGGCGATAAAGGCCTTCATCGCCCGCGAGCATCTGCCGGGCCGGCCGCTGAGCACCAGGGCCGACTATGAGGCCTTCGTGCGCAAGGAAGCCCAGGGCGCCATCCATCCGTGCGGCGCCTGCCGGATGGGGACGGACGACATGGCGGTGGTCGATCCGCAATTGCGGGTCCACGGCATTGACGGGCTGCGCGTTGCCGACACCTCGATCATGCCGAACCTGATCTCCGGCAACACCAATGCCCCCGCCATCATGATCGGCGAGCGCGTCGCCGATTTCATCCGCGGCAACCGGGCGGCACAGGAGGCGGCGTAGTCGGCGGCGTCGGACCCTGCGGGCTCGACGCCGGCGGCTCAGAACTCCAGCCCGTGGCGGCGGATCTTGCGGTAGAGCGTCGCCCGGCTCATGCCGAGCAGGCGGGCGCAGGCCTCGACATTGCCGCCGGCACGCTCCATCGCCTCGGCGATGGCGCCGCGCTCGGCAGCAGCGACGGCGGCCTTCGCCGCGCCGCCGGTCTCGGCCGGCTCATCGAGCGCGTCGTCGACGGCCATCGCGCCCTCATGGCCCATCATCAGGTCGGCGGGGCGGATGACGCCGCCATTCGCGATCTGCACGGCACGGAACAGCACGTGCTTCAGTTCGCGCACATTGCCCGGCCAGCGATGCGAGCGCAGCACGCTCCGCGCCGCCGGATCGAGGCGGATGTCGCGCCCCTCCGCGGCATGCGCGAGCAGGCGGTCGATCAGCCCGTCGAGGTCAGTCCGCTCGCGCAGGCTCGGCACATGGATGACCGCGCCGGCGAGGCGATAATAGAGATCCTGGCGGAAGGTGCGCGCCGCGATGCGCTTCTCGAGGTCCTGGTTGGTCGCGGCGATCACCTGGATGTCGACGCGCCGCATCTTCCCGGCGCCGAGCGGCATCACCTCGCCGGTCTCCAGCACCCGCAGCAGGCGGGTCTGCAGCGCATAGGGCATGTCGCCGATCTCATCGAGGAACAGCACGCCGCCATCGGCCTCGGCGAGGCGGCCGGCATTGCCCTCCCGGCGCGCGCCGGTGAAGGCGCCGCTGCCATAGCCGAACAGCTCGCTGTCGATGAGCGTCTCCGGGACCGCAGCGCAGTTGAAGGCGACGAACGGCTTGCCGGCGCGCTCGCTCTCCAGATGGATGGCGCGCGCGAGCGTGTCCTTGCCGACGCCGGTCTCGCCCAGCAGAAGGATGGGCAGGCGCGAGCCGATGACGCGGCGGAGCAGCCGCGCATTGTTCAGCATGCGCGGATCGCTGCCGGCGCAGGCGTCGAGATCGGGGATGGCAGCGGCGGCCGCCGGTGCCGGCAGGCGGGGGCGCGCCGAATCGCGATCGTCCAGGCTATGGCCGGCCTTCGCCACGGGGCGCGCCGCGATGGCGCGGTCGAGCGGCGGGGTGAGCGAGGCGGTCACGCGCAGTCCCGCCCGGAGGCCGCGCAGCTCGAAGGAGGCGGGCGTGGTGCCATTCTCGACGAGGCGACGGTCGCGCTCGAAATAGCTCCAGACCGAACCGCCCGGCGTGCTCTCCGCCATGCCGAGCAAACCGCGCGCGGCGCGGTCGGCGCCGACGATCTGCTGGTCGACGTCGAGCGCGATCAGCGCGGCACGGCCGGCGCGCGGGGTCAGCCGGACGACGCTGTGGGCGCGGAATCGCTCGCGGAAGGCGCGCTCGTCCAGCCGCTCGGCGCTGCGCTGGGCAATGCCATAGACCAGCCGGTGTGTCTCCTCCTGCATCAGCGGATTGCAGACGGAGAGGTTGATCGCACCCATCAGTTCCGCCTCGGGCCCGAACACCGGCGTCGCGACGCAGCAATAGTTGGCGAAGTCCGCATAGAAATGATCGCCGAGATAGACCGCGGTCGAGCGCATCTCGGCAAGCGCGGTGCCAACGCCATTGGTGCCGACGATATTCTCGCTCCACACCGTACCGGGCCGGTCGGCCTCGCAATAATGGTCCTTGCTGTAGTCCGAGCGCTCCGCGAGGATCACGCCCTCGGGACTGGCGAAGCTCACCGAGAAGCCGATGACCCGCACCGCCGCGAACAGATGGTCGAGCTCGTCGCCGGCGATCCGCAGCCACTCCTCATAGGACTGCCGGTGCTCGTGCAGCTCGGTCGGGCCGAGCGCGGTCAGCGGCGCGCTCTTGGCGGGGTCGAGGCCGTGGCTGTGGATGCAGCGCGTCCAGGACGCCGCGAACGGCCGCCACTCATTGCCGTCGACCATCGCATAGGACGAGACGGGACGCGGATTTTCGACGGTCGAGAAGATGCGGGCGAGGTGTTCACGCTGCAGATTCATCCGGGACCCCATCCATGTCGGAAACGCGCATCTGTCTGGAGCGCTTGTCCAGTCTTCGGGCCGAAGGCGCCTTGCGGGCCTCGGAACGCGTGCCGGCCGGAACAATTGTCCGGCGTACTGTTCGCGGGATGCATTGCCCAAGATTAGTACAAGCTTAAACATTGTGCGGACACGGGGCGGCAGCGTCAAGGACGAATATTAGCCCGCTCCGAACGTGATGGCAGGCTTCTTGCGATGCAGCCGGCCCGCGCCGCGAGGCCCGTTTCAAATCGCCTGAAAGCCAAGCCTGCCTGAAAGACCTTTCATGCTTCTCGTTCCCGCTCTCCGGCGGCGCCTCGTCCATGCGCGGCTGGCGACCTCGGCCATGTTCCTCGCCTCCGGCATCGGCTTCGGCGGCTGGGCCGCGCTGATCCCGTCGATCCAGCACGGCCTTGGGCTCGGCGAGGGCCAGCTCGGCTCGGCGCTGCTCGCCTTCGCGGTCGGGGCGATGCTGGGCATGCCGGTGACCGGCTTCGCGCTGACCCGCTTCGCCGCACCCCTCGTCGCCACGGTGGGGGCGCTGGCCTTTTGCGTCACGCAATCCCTCGTCCCGCACGCATCCGATCTCGTCGGCCTGTGCGCCATTGCCACCGTGTCGGGTGCCTTCTACGGCTCGCTCGACGTCACCGTGAACGCCCATGCCAGCGTGGTCGAGCGCGCCTATGGCGCCACCATCATGTCCTCGCTGCACGCCCTGTTCAGCATTGGCGGCCTCGCCGCGGCCGGCCTCGTCGGCGGGTTGATGGCGCTCGGCGCCAACGCCGCGCTGTGCCAGCTGGCGATTTGCGGCCTGATCGCCGTCATCGTGCTGGCGTCGCGCCGGCACATGGCGCTTCCGGCCGTGCCGGCGGCCGAGAACGATGACGTTCCGACCAAGGGTTGGCCGAGCGCGCGCGTGTTCGGCATCGGCGCCCTGGTGCTGCTCGGCTTCATGGTCGAGGGTGGCATGGGCGACTGGTCCGGCGTCTATTTCGTCAGCGTGATCGGCACCGATCTCGGCATCGCGCCGATGGCCTTCGCCGCCTTCACCGTGGCCATGGGGCTCGGCCGGCTCACCGGGGACCTGGTGGTGAATCGGCTCGGCGCCGCCCGTACGCTGTGGCTGGGCGCCGCGATCGGCATGGCCGGCCTCTGCCTCGCGCTGGCGTGGCCACGCGTCGAGACCGGCCTCGTCGGCTTCGCGCTGGTCGGCATTGGAGCGGCGAACATCGTGCCCATACTGATCGCCGCGGCCGGGCGCGATCCCGGCGCGCCGCCCGGCGTCAATGTCTCGGCGGTGTCGACGCTCGGCTATACCGGGCTCCTGCTCGGCCCGCCCTTGATCGGCTTTTCCGCCGCGAGCTTCGGCCTGCGCACCAGCCTGCTGCTGTTCGCCGCCGCCTTCGCCGTCATCGCCGTGTTTTCCTGGCTTGCACGTCCGCGGGTGGCGCCCGGCAAAAGTCGCTGAGAAGTCGAGACCCGCTTCATTTCCGATAATCGCTTCTCAATGGCGCGATTATCGTGTCTCATTCTTGAGACGACATTCGAGTTGTTATTGAGAGCCGCAATTAATTCTATGAAGTTCGGCAATATTGGTTGACTTCATCACTGCGCTTGCTGAAATCTCCGCACGATAAATGTACCGAGCGACCGGCAATGCCGGGCTTCAGCCGAGTGGCAATTGATGGAATTCGACTACATCGTGATTGGTGCGGGGTCCGCCGGCAGCGCGGTCGCCGGACGACTGGCAGAAAGCGGTGCGCATCGCGTGCTGGTGCTGGAGGCGGGCGGCTCGGACCGCCGCCTGCCGATCCTGATGCCGGCCGCAACCTACCTGACGGCGATCGCCAATCCGAAATTCGACTGGCGCTTAAAGGCGCAGGCCGACCCCACCCGGGGTGGGCGCATGGACTACATGCCGCGCGGCAAGGTGCTCGGCGGCAGCTCGTCGATCAACGGCATGCTCTATGTGCGCGGCCAGCCGGAGGATTTCGACGACTGGGCGGCAATGGGCTGCAAGGGCTGGGATTTCGCCAGCGTGCTGCCCTACTTCAAGCGTGCCGAAGACAATGAGAACGGCGCGAGCGCCTATCACGGCGCCGACGGCCCGCTGTCGGTGGAGAATCTGCGGACCTCGCATCCGCTGTCCGAGGCCTTCCTGCGCGCCGGCGTCGAGGTCGGCCTGCCGGCGACGGACGATCTGAACCGGCCGCCGCAGGGCGGCATCGGCTATGTGCAGGCGACACAGCGCAAGGGCTGGCGCTGCAATTCGGCGCGGGCCTATCTCTGGAACAAGCGGCGCCAGTCGAACATCGATATCGTCACCGGCGCGCATGTGCGCCGCGTGCTGTTCGCGGGCAAGCGGGCCTCAGGCGTCGAATATGAGCGGCGCGGCAAGGTGGTGCGCGCCGCGGCGGCGAAGGCCGTGATCCTGTCAGCCGGCGCTTTCGGCTCGCCGCAGATCCTCATGCTATCCGGCGTCGGGCCGCAGGCGCATCTGCGTGACAAGGGCATCGGCGTCGTCCACGACCTGCCGGGCGTCGGCGAGAATTTCCACGATCATCCCGGCACCGCCCATATCGTCTGGGTCGACCAGCCGACCTACAATGTGCAGAAGACGCCGATCAACTATCTGCTGTATGGCGCCATGTGGCTGTTCGCCGGGCGCGGGCCGGGCACCACGCCCGACACCCATGTGCTCGGCTTCACCCGCTCCAACCCCGACATGCCGCGCTGCGACGTGCAGTACCATTTCACGCCGGCCGGCTACGACCTCACCGAGGACGGGCCGATCCTGTTCGACCGGCCGGCGGTCACCGCGCTGAACAATGTCCATCGCCCCTGGTCGCGCGGCACGGTCAGGCTGGCGACCAGCGATCCGAAGGCCCAGCCCGCCATCCAGCCGAACCTGTTCGCCGATGAGCGGGACATCCGGACCCTGATGATCGGAGGGCGATTGCTGCGGCGCCTGTTCGAGGCACCGGTGATGGCGCGCCACGTCGTCGGCGAGTTCAAGCCCGGCAAGGAAGTGCAGAGCGACGACGAGTGGACCGACTATATCCGCTCGACCGCCATGGGCATCTATCACCCCGCCGGCACCTGCAAGATGGGGCACGATCCGATGGCGGTGGTCGACGACACTCTGAAGGTCCGCGGCATGGAGAATCTGTTCGTGGCGGACGCCTCGATCATGCCGGTCATCGTCAGCGGCAACCTCAATGCGAACTGCATCATGATCGGCGAGCGCTGCGCGGATTTCGTCAAGGCGGCAGCCTGAGCCGGTAGCTCGGGCCTTAGCGGTAGCGCCCAAGCCCAAGATCCGCCGTCTCGATTTCGGGCCTGGCGCCGCTGAGCAAATCCGCCAGGACGCGGCCGGAGCCGCAGGCCATGGTCCAGCCGAGCGTGCCGTGGCCGGAATTGAGATAGAGATTCCTGTAACGCGTGGCGCCGATCACCGGCGTGCCATCCGGCGTCATCGGCCTGAGGCCGGTCCAGAAGCTGGCGCGCTTCTGGTCGCCGGCACCGCCGAACAGGTCTTCCACGGAATATTCGAGCGTCGCCCGGCGCGCCGGCGGCAGGTCGAGCGCGAAGCCGGCGATCTCGGCCATGCCGCCGACGCGGATACGGTCGCCGAGGCGGGTGATCGCGACCTTGTAGGTCTCGTCCATCACGGTGGAGACCGGCGCGCGCGCCGCGTCGATGATGGGGACGGTGATCGAATAGCCCTTCACCGGATAGACCGGCAGCGTGAGGCCGAGTGGGCGCAGCAGCGCCGGCGTGTAGCTGCCGAGCGCCGCGACGAAGATATCGGCCTCGACATCGCCCGACGCGGTCTCGACCGCGACGACGCGCCCGCCTTCCAGCTTCAGCCGGCGGATGTCGACGCCGAACCGGAAGGTGACGCCCATCGCCTCGCACAGCCGGTGCACTTCATTGGTGAACTTGAAGCAGTCGCCGGTCTCGTCGTGCGGCAGGCGCAGGCCACCGACGATCTTTTCGCGCACCGGGGCCAATCCCGGCTCCGCCGCGACGCATCCGGCGGGGTCGAGCACTTCGAACGGCACGCCGTCCGCCCTGAGCACCGCGACATCCTTGCCGATGCCGTCGAGCTGCTTCTGCGTGCGGAACAGCTGTAGCGTTCCCTGCGCCCGCTCGTCATAGGCGATGCCCGTTTCGCTGCGCAGCGCGATCAGGCAGTCGCGGCTGTATTCGGCGAGGCGCACCATCCGTCCCTTGTTCACCGCATAGCGGGCGGCGGTGCAGTTGCGCAGCATGCCCGCCATCCAGCGCCAGGTGGCGGCATCCAGCATCGGCCGGATGACCAGCGGCGCATGCTTCATGAACAGCCATTTGATCGCCTTCTGCGGAATGCCGGGCGCGGCCCAGGGCGAGGCATAGCCGGGGGACACCTCGCCGGCATTGGCGAAGCTGGTCTCCAGCGCGGGACCGGTCTGGCGATCCAGCACGGTCACCTGGTGCCCCGCCTTGGCGAGGTAATAGGCGGAGGTCACGCCGATGACGCCCGCGCCGAGAATGACGATCTTCATGGTTGCCTCTGGTTCGGCTCGGCTTCGCGGCGCCTTGGGGTCGGCTCAACGGTATGCGCGATGGTAGCGGTGACCAAGTCTGGTGAGAATCTCGTAGGAGATCGTGCCGGCTGCACTCGCAATGTCTTCGAGCGTCTGGTGCGGGCCGATCATCTCGACGAGATCGCCGAGCTTCAACTCGCCCGGCGGCAGTGCAGAGATGTCGAGGGTGATGCTGTCCATCGACACCCGTCCGACGATCGGCAGGCGCACCTCGCCGAAATAGGCGGCGCCCTTGTCGCCGAGATGGCGGGGAAGCCCGTCGGCATAGCCGGCGGCAATGGTCGCGAGCCTCGTCTCCCGCGACGTGACGCAGGCGCCGCCGTAGCCGACGCGCGCGCCGGCCGGGACCGTGCGGGTCTGGATGACGCGGACGTCGAGCCGCACCACCGGCGAAAGCGCATTGCGCGCGCCGACGGTCGGTGCGCCGCCATAGAGCGCGATCCCCGGACGGGCCATCGCGCCGTGATAGGCGGCATCGAGAAAGATGCCGCCGGAATTGGCGAAGCACAGCTCCGCTTCCGGGAACGCCGAGGCGAAGCGGTGCAAGCTGGCAAGCTGATCGGCGTTCTGCGGATCGCCGGGCTCGTCCGCCGATGCCAGATGGCTCATCAGGAACAGCACGCGCACGCCGCGCAGCCGCGAGGGATAGAGCGCAAGTTCCTGCACGTCGCTGGCCGACAGGCCGAAGCGCGACATGCCGGTGTCGAACTGGAGAACGGCGGGCAGCTCCGCGCCGCGGGCCCGCGCCACGGACGCCCAGTTCGTCACCTGGTCGAGCGAGTTGAGCACGGGAATGATGCCGGTGTCGGCACACTGCCGCTCGGCACCCGGCAGCAGGCCGTTCAGCACGAACAGCCGGGCGTCGGCGGCGAGCACCGGCCGCAGCTTCAAGGCCTCGCCGAGATGGGCGACGAAGAAGTCGCGGCAGCCGGCCGCCTGGAGCGCCGGCACCACCTGCGCCGCGCCGAGGCCATAGGCATCCGCCTTCACCACGGCTGCCGCCACCGTTGGCACCAGGCGCTGCTGGAGGGTGCGATAGTTCCGCACCAAAGCGGACAGGTCGATCGTCAGCACGCCCGAAGCGGTGTCAGCCGCCAATGGTTCGGAAATTTCCCCGTACATGCGCCACCTCGCGAAGATGGTGCCAAGCCTAGCGCAACGATCGCGCAAGAACTCGGCGATCAGCGCGCGGAAATTTCATCAGGGAGCAAAATGTGCAAGGATCGGCCGAGGAATCGAAGGATGTTTCATGGCCGGCCTGGATGCGATCGACCGCAACATCATCCGCCTGCTGCGGCTCAATGCGCGGATGAGCAATATCAAGCTCGCGGAGGAGGTCGGGCTGTCGCCGTCCGCCTGCCTGCGGCGGATCCGCGTGCTCGAACATGACGGCGTGATCCGCGGCTACACCGCGCTCGTCGACCACTCGTCGCGGGAAGCCGCCATGGCGGTGATCATCAACATCACCCTCGACCGGCAGACCGAGGACTACCTCACCCGCTTCGAGACCGCGGTGCGCCGGCATCCGGAGATCCGGGAATGCTATCTGATGACCGGCGGCTCGGATTATCTGC
The DNA here is from genome assembly GCF_012971745.1 of Starkeya sp. ORNL1. NCBI lineage: Bacteria > Pseudomonadati > Pseudomonadota > Alphaproteobacteria > Hyphomicrobiales > Xanthobacteraceae > Starkeya > Starkeya sp. ORNL1. Next base: position 2,390,151 of record NZ_CP048834.1, on the reverse strand, counting down.
TGCGCGTGGAAGTCGACAGCGCCGCCGAATTCGAGCGCATCCACACCGAGATCCTGTCCACGCTGCCGGGCGTGTCGCGGATCCACTCCAGCTTCTCGATCCGCAACGTCCTCGCCACCCGCCGCTCGAGCGCGAAGTAGACGCTTACAACGGGGAGCCTGGATAGGGCCATGCCGGCGGGGTGCCGGCGAGTGGAGCCGCGCCGCGATAGTGGGTTCGCACGCTGCGGTCGCAGATCGCATAGCCCCAATTGACAAGCTGCTTCGAGACCGTGTCGCCGAGATCGGCGAGCCGCGTCGAGGTGCGGGCGAGGCGGTCGGTGAGCGGGCCATTGCAGGGCAAGGCATCCGGAAGCGTGAACCTGGCGACATCGGTGTCGATGCCCCAATAGGCACCAAGCCGTTTGACCGGGTCGGTCTGGGTGGCGCTGAGCGTGCCGCCGTCAAAGGCCGCCTTGCCGGCGGAGAACCGATCGATAAGATTGCGCCGCCGCAGCGCACGAACCTGGTTGTCGGTCACGTCCAGTATGCGCTTGAGCTGGCGTACCCAGTCGAACCCGATCTCGGAGCCTCGCCCGAACGGCGCGCCGCCATCGCTGACCAGCACCGTCATGTAGCGTTTGACCACCGGTTCCAGCCCGTGATTGTCGTAGACGCCGCCGTCGGTCAGCACGACCCGCTCGCGCATCTTGGCAAGTTCAGCTGGCGGCACCGATTGCGTGCCGGATTGCGTCGGCCAGTCGGTGAAGCTGCCCGCCGGCAGCGTCAGTTCCATTGGCGAGAGCACGGGTGGAAACGCCGACGAGGCCGCGACCGCCTGCGAGAGCCGGATCTTCGGCTGGTCGAGCCGGCCGATCACATAGTCGCCGGCATAGGGTTTGGAGAAGCGGAACAGCACGCCGCTCTGCAGATTGGTCGCACAGAACACGAAGCGCGGATTGTCCGGAATGTCCTGCAGCGTCCGTGTATCGAACAAGTAGTTCTCGTAGCTCTTCGCCAATTGGGCGGCCGCCGAGAATCCGGGCAGCAGGCCGGTGAGCGCGGTCTTCACGTCGAGATTGCGCCGCGAAAAGCCCAGGACCGGCTCGACATAAATGCTCTTGAAGTCCGCGAATACGCCATCGGGACCAGGACTGCCGAGCCGGGGCCAGACCGTGGCCAGATATCCGGAAGCGATGGAGCCGCCGGACACGCTGGAGATCCGTTTCAGTTTCGACAGCAGGCCAAGCTCGTTGAGCCGCATCAGCGCGCCGGCATGAAACAGCATGGCGCGGAAGCCGCCGCCCGACATCGCCAGGGCGATGCCCGGTTCGAGCGTGTTGCCATCCCAGGCAAATCCGGCAACGGAATCAGCAAGTTGGGTTTCCGACGGGCCGGTGTCAGCGTCTCGCGGCACGGCTGTTCCTCCCGAGCATCATGGCTGTTGTCCGGCAAGAGAAGGCGAATATTACTGCGACCATAGCGTGTTTTATATTGGTGTTGCTACACGTAAGCTCGGGTCAATTCCAGATGAGTCGGTTCCGCACATGAACGAACAGAAGCGCATTCCGGAGCGCGCTGCGGCCGGCAACACGCTGCGCGGATATGCGCATGGCTTCGTCGGCTTCGGCGAACGCTGGTTCCCGGATGCCTATGTGTTCGTCCTCATCGCGGTGGTCGCGGTGGCGGCGGGCGCGATGCTGCACGGGGCATCGCCGCTCACCGTCAGCCGTGCCTTCGGCGACGGCTTCTGGAACCTCATTCCCTTCACCATGCAGATGGCGTTCGTCGCCATTGGCGGCTACGTGGTCGCGGTCTCGCCGCCGGTGGCCGCCCTGCTGCACCGGCTGGCCTCCGTGCCGAAGACGGCGCGAGGCGCCATCGTGTTCGTCGGCATGCTCAGCATTGTAGTCTCGCTGCTGAACTGGGGCCTCAGCCTGATCTTCTCCGGCCTGCTGGTGCGCGCCATCGCACGCCGTACCGATCTGCGGCTCGACTACCGCGCCGCGGGCGCGGCCGGCTATCTCGGCCTCGGCTGCGGCTTCACCCTCGGCATCACGTCTTCCGCGGCCCAGCTCCAGGCCAACGCGGCGAGCATCCCGCAGTCCCTCATGCCGATCACCGGCGTCATCGGATTCTCGCAGACCATCCTCACCTGGCAGAATGGCGTGGTCATCGCGCTGGTGATGCTGATCTCCGCCACCATCTGCCGCTTCACCGCGCCGCCGCCCGGCAACGAGAAGACCGCCGCGGAGCTTGGCGTCTCGCTCGACGACCACAGCCCCGTGAGCGAACCGCCGCGCCGGCCGGGAGACTTCCTGGAATTCAGCCCGATCCTGACCATCCTGGTCGTGCTGCTGGCGTCCGGCTGGCTGTGGTACGCGTTCCAGTCCGGCAATCCGCTGATCACGCTGTCCGGGCTGAACATCTATAATTTCGTCTTCCTGTTCCTCGGCATCCTGCTGCACTGGCGGCCGCGCAGCCTGCTCACGGCGTTCTCCAAAGCGATGCCGTGCGTCGCCGGGGTGATGCTGCAATTCCCGTTCTATGCCGGCATTTCGCAGATACTCACCCATGCCCCGGACGGGCAGGGTGTGTCGCTGTCGCACACCATCGCCGGCTGGTTCGTCGGGGCATCCGCCAACCCAACCTCGTTCTCGTTCCTGGTCGGCATCTATTCCGCCATCCTCGGCCTCTTCATCCCCTCTGCCGGCGGCAAATGGATCGTCGAGGCGCCCTATGTGATGACGGCGGCCAATGAAGTGGGCGCGCATCTCGGCTGGACCGTGATGGTCTACAACATCGCCGAGACCTTGCCGAACTTCATCAACCCGTTCTGGATGCTGCCGCTGCTCGGCATATTGGGCCTGAAGGCGAAGGACCTGATCGGCTATACCTCGATCCAGTTCATGGTCCATTTCCCCATCGTGCTGTTCGTCGCCGCCTTGCTGATGGCCACCTTCAGCTACGCGCCTCCCATGCAGCCCTGACAGGTACGGTCTTCGGGAACCGCAACATGATCCGCTTCTTGTCGGAATATTGGCCCCACATCGTCATCGTCGCCAGCGGTGTCATCGGGACCATCGCCGCCGTTCATGCGGCGATGACCAAGGATGATGTGCGCGCCGCCATCGGCTGGGTCGGCGTCATCATGCTCTCGCCCTTCCTCGGCGCCTTCCTCTATCTGGTGGCCGGCATCAATCGCATCCGGCAATCCGCCGCCGGCCAGCGCCGCGCCGAGGTGGAGCGCGGGCAGGGGCCGTTCGGCGAGCCGCCCGTGGCGATCTCGGTGCCGGCGGGCTTCGCTTCGATGCAGAAGCTGGGCGACCAGGTGGCGGCCTTCCCGCTGACCGCTGGCAATGCGGTGCGCCTGCTCGACGGCGGCGACGGGGCCTATCCGCAGATGCTCGCCGCGATCCGGGCGGCCGAGCGGCATGTCGCGCTGTCGAGCTACATCTTCGACAATGACCCGGTCGGCAGCGAGTTCGCCGACGCCCTGGTCGCGGCTCAGGCGCGCGGCGTCGCGGTGCGGGTGCTGATCGATGCGGTCGGCGCGCGCTATTCCCGGCCTCCCATCGTCGGCCGGCTGCGCGAGGGCGGCGTGACCACCGCGCTGTTCATGGGTGAACTCGTCGGCCCGCGGCTGCCCTACGCCAATCTGCGCAGCCACCGGAAGATGCTGGTGGTCGACGGCGCCCTGGCCTTTACCGGCGGCATGAACATCCGGGCGCAATTCACCACCGCTTTCGGCGGCACGGATCTCGCGCACGACACGCATTTCCGCGTCGAGGGGCCGGCGGTCGGCCAGCTCCTGACGGTGTTCGCGCACGACTGGGCGTTCACTACGGACGAGCAACTGGGCGGCGCGGCCTGGGAGGTGCGCGAAGGCCCGCCGCGGGGCGACGCGGCGGTGCGCGTCGTGCCGTCCGGCCCGGACCGCAATCTCGCCTGCACGCACAGCATGATCATGGGCGTGCTGGCTGTCGCGCAACGCAGCGTGCGGATCAGCTCGCCCTATTTCCTGCCCGACCTGCAACTGATTGGCGCGCTCGGCGTCGCCGGACGCAGGGGAGTGGATGTCGATATCGTCATCCCCTCGAACAACAATCTGCGGCTGGTCGATTATGCGATGACGGCGCAGCTCGACCAGGTGCTGAACGGCAATTGCCGCGTCTGGCGGGCTTCCGGCGCGTTCGACCATTCCAAATTATTGGCCGTCGATGGTGAGTGGGCCTATGTCGGCTCCTCCAACCTCGACCCGCGCAGCCTGCGGCTCAATTTCGAGCTCGACCTCGAAGTCTATGATCCCATGCTCTCCGGCGAAGTGGCGCGGCGCATCGAAGCCAGGATTGCGACCGCGCGGGCCGAGACCCTGGAGACGCTGCGCGCCCGACCGTTCGCCCTGAAGCTGCGCAATCGCGCCGTCTGGCTCGCTTCGCCGTATTTGTAAGTCGCCGCCGACTTAGGCAGCTTCTGTCTGGCCGGCACGGATGCCGGCGACCTCGGCGATGAGCTCGAAGGAGCGCAGCCGCTTGGCATGGTCATAGACGTCCGACACCACGATGAGTTCGTCGGCGCCGGTCTCCGCCACCAGCGCATCGAGGCCGGCGCGCACTGTCTCCGGCGAGCCGACGATGGAGCGAGCGAGCATGCGCATTGCCTGCGCCTTCTCCATCGGCGACCAGTAGTTTTCGATGTCGTCGATCGGCGGGCGGCTCAGGCCGCGCGCGCCGCGGAAGATGTCGGCGAAGGACATTTGCTGGGTCGTCGCCAGCCGGCGCGCCTCGGCATCGGTCGGGGCGGCGAGGACATTGACGCCGACCATTGCATAGGGGCGGGCGAGCTGTTCCGAAGGCTTGAAGCGGCTGCGATAGATGTCGAGCGCCGGCAGCAGCAATTCGGGCGCGAAGTGCGAGGCGAAGGCATAGGGCAGGCCGAGTTCGGCGGCGAGCATCGCGCCGAAATTGCTGGAGCCGAGAATCCAGAGTGGCACCTGCGTGCCCGCCGCCGGCACCGCCTGGATGCGCTGGTTGGGGCCGGCCGGTGCCAGGAAGGCCTGCAGTTCCAGCACGTCCTGCGGGAAATTGTCGGCGGACTCATTGGTCCGGCGCAGCGCGCGCAGCGTAATCTGGTCGGTGCCCGGCGCGCGGCCGAGCCCGAGATCGATGCGGCCGGGGAACAGCCGTTCCAGCGTGCCGAACTGCTCGGCGATGACGTAGGGCGAGTGGTTGGGCAGCATGATGCCGCCGGCGCCGACCCGGATGGTCTTCGAGCCCGCAGCGATATGGGCGAGCACCACCGAGGTGGCGGCGCTGGCGATGCCCGGCATATTGTGATGCTCGGCCACCCAGATGCGGCGATAGCCCCAATCCTCGGCGTGGGCCGCGAGGTCGCGGGCATTGTCGAGCGCGCCGCGCGCATCGGTCTCTTCGGTGACGCGGACGAGTTCGAGAATCGACAGTGCCGTCATGGCTTGCTCCAAGCGAACCGAAATCGGACCGGCACGGACCGCAGCGGCGTCCTTGCCTTCAGGAAACGGAGACATCCTCCATTTCTCTTGACGCTATATGGAGACTGCCTCCATATTTAGTCAACCGGTCCCGGCAGCAAGAACGCATGACGACGGAAAACGCATGACCAGCGATGTCGTGAGCAGCGAGCGGTCCCAGCTGCGCGCCGATGCGCGGCGCAATCGTGAGCGCATCCTGCACACCGCGATGCGGCACTTCTCCGCGCACGGCATCAATGCCTCGCTGGAGGAGATCGCCCGCGAAGCGGGGGTCGGTGCCGGTACGCTCTACCGCCATTTCCCCTCGCGCGAGGCCCTGCTCGCCGCCGCCCTGAAAGGCGAGCAGGAGGAGTTGCTGGCCCGCGCGAGCGAGGCCCGTGCGATGGCCGATCCGGACGCCGCGCTCGGTGCCTGGCTCGCTGCACTGCAGGATTATCTACGAACCTTCAATGGCTTGCCGGCACCGGTGCTGGCCGCGGTGAAAGAGCAGGGGTCCCCGCTCTGCCTGTCCTGCGACTCGCTTTCGTCGCTGACGAGCGAGTTCCTGGCGCGGGCGCAGCAGGACGGCCATGCCCGCGCCTCGGTGACATCAAGCGAACTGTTCCTCGGTGCGCTCGCCATCGCCTGGGTGCTGGACCGGGCCGAGGCATGCGGCACCACGCGCCAGGCGCTGGAGACGCTCCTTGCCCGCGGCTATCTCGCCGGCGCCGCAGACGACGAGCGGCAAGGCCGCTGACGCAAACCGGGCGCGAATACGCCCTCAACGAACGAACGGATCGCACATGATTGATCTGCATTTTTGGCCGACGCCGAACGGCAAGAAGGTCTCGATCTTCCTGGAGGAGGCCGGGACGCCGTATCGGCTGGTGCCGGTGAATATCGGGCGCGGCGACCAGTTCACGCCGGAATATCTGAAGCTCAATCCCAATCATCGCATGCCGGCCATCGTCGACCACGCGCCAAGCGACGGCGGTGCGCCGCTCAGCGTGTTCGAATCCGGCGCAATCCTGTTCTATCTCGCCGAGAAGACCGGCAAGTTCTGGCCGCAGGAGCTGCGCGCCAAATACGAGGTCACCCAATGGGTGATCTGGCAGATGGCGAACCAGGGTCCGAAGCTCGGCGAGGTCGGCCATTTCCGCCGGCTCGCCGATCGCGAGGGCGACCAGTCCTATGCGGTGCGCCGCTTCACCGACGAGGCCAACCGGCTTTACGGCGTGCTCAATATGCGGCTGCGCGACCGGCGCTATATTGCCGGTGACGAATTCACCATTGCCGACATCGTCAGCTATCCCTGGACCGTGAACTGGCAGGGGCAGGGCCAGGACATAAACGAGTTCAAGCACTTCAAGCGGTGGTTCGAGGAGGTCGGCGCGCGCCCGGGCGTGCAGCGCGGCCTCGCGGTCGGCGCCGAACTTTCCACCGACACATCAACGCTTTCGGCGGAGGAGCAGGCCCGCATCCGCAAGATCCTCTATAATCAGCGTGCGCTGCCGGTGCCGGATTAGGGGTTCCTGGAAGGCGGCGGGCAATGATGCCGCCGCCTTCCACGATCATCGACAGGTTGTCGTTGCGTCGCGTCTCGGCATTTTGAACTGGCTTGCTTGCGCGCTCTCTTGCCGGCTTTGCTTACTAGCCTAACTTGGCTAGGCGATGATGCCGCTGCGCGTTTCACTGGGCGCCTTGCTGGTCGCCCTCATCTGCACCCCGGCGGTCGCTCACGACGCGCCGAGCGGCTGGTCTTACAGCGCATCCTGCTGCGACACCCAGGACTGTCATCCGGTTGCTCCGGGCGAGGTGGTGGAAACACCGCGCGGCTATCGCGTCCCTGCCTCCGGCGAGACGATTCCCTATACCGATCGGCGCATCAAGCCGTCCGGCGACAGCGGGATGCACCGCTGCTCGTTCTATGGCTTCCCGGATGCCGGCACGATCTGCCTGTACGTGCCGGCGGGGTCGTAGGAGGCGCGCTCTTCCCTGTGAAAAAAGCTCACAAGTGGTTTGCTCGACAGCCGGATAGTCGCGCAATCCCGCCTTGATCATCATCCTCGCCAGCCAGAGACGGCGAGCGAGCTTGCTTCGATCCGCCTGGCCATCGCTCACGCCAACACCTGCGACATGGGTTCGCCGGTGCAAAGAGCGGCTTTGAAGCCAGGGGAAACGATCATGCTTCACAGGACACGCCTGCTGCGCCGCCCGCTGGCGGCCCTCAGCCTCGCCGCGCTCGTCGCCGCTTCTACGCCGGCGCTTGCCGGAACCTTCATGCCGGATTGCTACAAGCCGGCGGTCGGCTCCTCGGCCGTCATGAAGTTCGAGCCGCGCAACGGCCCGTATCGGATCGCCGTTGCCAATGGCCACACCGGAATTCCCTGGCGCATGCAGATGATCCAGTCGGTCAAGGCGTGGGCGTCGCGGCCCGAGAATGCCAGGGACATTGCCGAGCTGAAGATCGTCAGCACCGGACCCGATGTCGCCGCCCAGATCGCCGCCATCGATAATTTCATCCAGGCCGGCTTCGACGCCGTCGCCTTCATAGCCGTCAATCCGAAGGCCTTCGACGCCGTCATCAAGCGGGCCCGCAAGGCCGGCACCGTGCTGGTCTCGTTCGACAATCCGGTCGACAGCCCCGACGTGCTGCGCATCACACCGGACTGGATCGAGTTCGAAGGCGCCATCAAGACCCAGGCGGTGATCGACCAGATGCCGGTGAAGAAGGGCGTGGTGCTGGAAGTGCGCGGCATTGCCGGCAATTCGACCGACCGTGACCGCCATCTCGGCTTCCGCCAGGTGATCGAGAAGTATCCCGACATCAAGGTGGTGGAAGTCGTCGGCAATTGGGACACCGGCACGGTGCAGAAGGTGGTCTCCGACGCGCTCGCCGTCCACGGCCATTTCGACGCCGTGGTCTGCCAGCATGGCTGCCGCGGCGTGACCAATGCGCTGGCGGCCGCCGGGCATCCGAAGATCCCGGTCGGCGGCGATGCCGAGAACGGCTTCGTCCGCGCGCTCGCCGAGAACGGCATTCCCGGCATTTCGGTCTCGACCTCGCCGGGGCAGGGGCCGGTCGCGGTGCGCGCCGCCATCGCGCTGCTGAAAGGCGAGTCTCTGCCCGGCCTGGTGAACCTGCCGACCCCGAACGTGCGCACCGCCGACATGAAGCCCGGCGTGAACTACTTCCCCAACATGCCGGACACTTACGAGACCGTCTCCGGCTATGCGGTGTGCGGCAAGGACATGGTGTTCGCGCCCGAAGAACTGATCCGCCAGACCCCCGACAACAACTGATCCTCCTGAGCCTGGCGGCGGCCCGCGGGCCGCCGTTCCTTTCCGGATCGGATTGCACAGGGAAGATCGGCAATGGACGACGGAACGAATTTTCTCGAACTGATCGACGTCACCAAGCGCTATGGCGGCGTCACCGCCCTGAAGGATGTGTGCTTCGGCGCCCGGCGCGGCTCGATCCACGCCATCCTCGGCGAGAACGGCGCCGGCAAGAGCACGCTGATGAAGATCCTCGCCGGCGTGGTGCGTGCCGACACCGGCACGATGCGGCTCGATGGCCGCGCGCTCGATCTCGCCGGCCCGGCTGACGCCCTCGACGCGGGCGTGGTCTGCATCTTCCAGGAATTATCGATCATCCCCGACCTCACGGTGGCGGAGAATATCTGCCTCGCCAGCCCGCCGCGGCGCCGCTTCGGCCTGATCGACAAGCGCGCGCAACTGCGCGCCGCCCGCGCCGTGCTTGCCGAGATCGGCTGCGCCGACGCCATCGACGTGCGTGGCCGCTGCGCCGAGCTGCCGCTCTCCAAGCGCCAGCTGGTGGAAATCGCCAAGGCGGTGGTGCGCCGGCCGCGCGTGCTGATCCTCGACGAGGCGACCTCGGCCCTGACCGCCGAAGATGCCGGCAAGGTCATGGCGCTGCTGCGCCGGCTGCGCGAGGACGGTTGTTGCGTGCTCTTCATCTCCCACCGCATGCACGAGGTGGATGCGCTCGCCGACACCTGCTCGGTGTTCCGCAATGGCGAGCATGTCGCCACCTTTCCGGCCGGCGCGAAATCGCACGACGAGATCGTGCGGCTGATGATCGGGCGGCCGATCGCTCAGGTCTATCCGCCGAAGCCGGCGCGCAGCATGACCGGCGACGCCTATCTCGCGGTCGCCGATCTCGGCTGGGCGCCGACGCTCGATGCGGTGACGCTCGGCATCCGGCCCGGTGAGATCGTCGGCCTTGGCGGGCTCGATGGCCAGGGCCAGCGCGAATTGCTGCTGGCGCTCGCCGGAGTGCTGCGCGGCAGTGAGGGCATGGTGCGCTTCGGTGCCAAGGGCGGCCTGCCTGCCGGCCCGCGCTTCGCCAAGCAGCCGAGTTACCGCACCGCGCTGATCCCGGAGGACCGCAAGACCGAAGGCCTGTTCCTCGGCCTGTCGGTGCGGGCGAATCTCGGCATTGCCGCGCTCGACCGGCTCAGCCGCGGCGGCGTCATCGACCCGGTGGCGGAGCAGGCGCTGATCGAGCGCCTGGTGAAGACGCTCCAGATCAAGGCGCCCGATGTCGACGCCGCGGTCGGCACGCTCTCCGGCGGCAACCAGCAGAAGGTGGTGCTCGCCAAATGGCTGGCGACCGAGCCGCGCCTCCTGTTGCTCATGGACCCGACCCGCGGCATCGATGTCGGCACCAAGCAGGAGATCTATCGGCTGTTCCGCGACCTCGCCGCGTCCGGCGTCGCCATCCTGCTGTACTCGACCGACTATGACGAACTCATCGGCCTCTGCGACCAGGTACTGGTGATGTATGGCGGGCGGATCGTCGCCCGCCTCGACGGGCCCACGCTGACCGAGGAGAACCTCGTCGCCTCGGCGCTGAATCTGCGCCCGCAGCCGGCGCAGCCGCACGCCTCGTTCCTGGAGGCGGTGGCATGATCGCTCTCCTCCAGCACTCGCCCTTCATGATCGCCGCGCGCCACAATGGCCGGGCGCTGGCGGCATGGGCGCTGCTGCTCGCGCTGCTGTTCGTCTTCCTGTCGATCCATCCGCGCGGCGCCAGCCCGGGCGTCATCTCCGCCTGGGCCAACCAGGGCGTCGCGCTGGCCTTCGTCGCGGTCGGCCAGACCATCGTCGTGCTGACCCGCGGCATCGACCTGTCGATCGGCGGCATCATGGCGCTGACCAATTGCGCGGCCTCCGCTCTGGTGAACGGCAGCCCCGCCGAGGTCGCGTTCGGCGTCGTCGCCGTGGTGCTGCTCGGCGCGGCCTGCGGCGCGGTGAACGGCCTCATTATCGTCAAGGCCCGCATCCAGCCGATCGTCGCCACGCTGGCGACCGGCGCCGTCTTCTCCGGCCTCGCGCTGCTGATCCGGCCGACACCCGGCGGCGCCATCGACGAGACCCTCAGCGATCTCACCACCGGCTCCATCGGCATGATCCCGATCTCGCTGGTGCTGCTGGCCGGGCTCGTCGTACTGGTCTGGGGGCCGGTGCGCGCCTCGCTGCTCGGCCGCTCCATCTTCGCTGCCGGCTCGGCGGAAACCGCGGCCTATATGTCGGGCCTGCCGATCGATCGCGCCAAGATCGCCGCCTATGCGCTGGCCGGGGTGTTCGCCGCCTTCGGTGGGCTGTTCCTCGGCTTCCAGACCCTGAGCGGCGATCCGGCGATCGGCGGCTCCTACACGCTGAACTCGGTGGCCGCGGTGGTGCTCGGCGGCACCTCGCTGGTGGGCGGCGCCGGCAGTGTCGCCGGCACCATCGCCGGCGCACTGATCCTGCGCACCATCGGCAGCCTGATGTTCTTCGCCGGCATCAATCCCATGGCGCAGCCGCTGTTCGAGGGCGCCGTGCTGCTCGCCGCCGTCGCGCTGGGTGCGCTGCGGCTCCTGAAGGTCCGCAACCGCCTGGAGATGTTCCGGTGAAAGCGCTCACATTCCAGCTCGCGCGCCCCGCTCTGCCGGATGGCCCGACCCGCGCCATCGTGCTGGTGCTCGCCACCCTGCTGCTGGTCGGCGGCGCCTTCTACAACCAGTTCTTCTCGCCGACCTATCTGCTGCAGCAGCTGCAGAACGGCGCCTTCCTCGGCATCGTCGCCATCGGCGCCATGATGGTGATCCTGACCGGCCACATCGACCTGTCGGTGCCGTGGACGCTGTCCGCCTCGGCGACCTTCTCCACCGCTTTCGTCGCTTTGGCCCATGGCGCGCCGTGGGGCGAACTGGGTGTGGTGGTCGGCCTCGCCATTGGCGGCGTCATCGGCCTCGTCAACGGCATCGGCGTCGCCTATCTGCGCATCCCCTCGATGATCTGGACGCTGGCGGTGAACACGATCGTGCTCGGCGTCTGCGTGTTCCATGCCGGGCTCTACGCCTCCGGCAGCCGGCCCTCAGTGCTGATGGCGCTGCTCGGCGGTGGCCGCAGCTTCGGAGTGGTACCGAACGCCGTGCTGGTCTGGCTGGTGCTGTCGGTCGCCGTGGTCCTCATGCTCCGCCGCACGCTGATGGGGCGCTATCTCTACGCCGTCGGCACCCGCGAGGGCGCGGCGTATCTCTCCGGCATCGACACCCGCAAGACCATTGCCGGCGCCTTCGTGCTGTCGGGCCTGTCGAGCGCCACCGCCGGCATGCTGCTCGCCGGATACGCCAACCAGGCCTACCAGAACATGGGCGATCCCTACCTGTTGCCGGGGATCGCCGCCGTGGTGCTGGGCGGCACCAGTATCCTCGGCGGGCGCGGCTCCTATGCGGGCACGGTCGCGGGCGTGCTGCTCATCACCCTCATCACCAGCATGCTCTCGGTCATGCAGATCGCCGAGGCGTTCAAGCAGATCGCCTACGGCGCGGTGATCATCGCCATGGTCGGATACTACAGCCGGAGGGCGACCGCCGAGCGCAGCTGACCGACCATCCCACACCCAACCGAACCGGAATCATTGACGGCCCATCGCTGGGCCGAACGGCACCGTGCTGCCGCTGAAAGGAACAACACTATGTACGAGAAACGCGCGCTCATCGTCGGCGTCACCGGCATCGTCGGCAACAATCTCGCCCGCCACCTTGTCGCCGAGGGCGATTGGGAGATCCACGGCATCTCCCGCAATCCGCCGCAGGGCCTGTCGCAGGTGAAGCCGGTCGCTGTCGACGTGCTCGACGCCGCCGCCACGCGTGCCGCGCTCGCCGACCTCAAGCCGACGCACGTGTTCCTGTGCACCTGGACGCGGATGCAGACCGAGACCGAGAACTGCCGGGTCAATGGCGCCATGGTGCGCAACGTGCTCGATGCCGTCACCGCAGGCGGATCGAATGTGCGCCACGTCGCGCTGGTCACCGGCACCAAGAACTATCTCGGCCCGTTCGAGATGTACGCCCGCAACACGCCGGAGACGCCGTTCCGCGAGGACCAGCCGCGGCTGCCGATCGAGAATTTCTACTATGTGCAGGAGGACATCGTGTTCGAGGCCGCGGCCCGACACGGCTTCGGCTGGAGCGTCCACCGCCCGCACACCATTGTCGGCTATGCCGTGGGCAATGCGATGAATATCGGCGTCACGCTCGCCGCATATGCCAGCCTCTGCAAGGCCACCGGCCGTCCCTTCCTGTTCCCCGGCTCGCCGACCCAGCATGGCGCCATCGCCGACGTGACCGATGCGCGGCTGTTGGCAAGGCATGTCGCCTGGGCCTCGACCACGCCGGCCGCGCGCAACGAGGCGTTCAATGTCGCCAATGGCGACATCTTCCGCTGGAAGCGCATGTGGGGCGTGATCGCCGATTATTTCGGGCTCGAAGTGGCGCCTTATCCCGGCGAAGCGGTGCCGCTCGAGCGGCAGATGAAGGGCGACGACGCGGTGTGGGATCGCCTGGTCGCAGCGCATGGGCTGCAGCCGAACCGGCTCGAGCGGCTGGCCTCGGCCTGGCACACCGATGCCGATCTCGGCCGGCCGATCGAGTGCGTCAACGACATGAACAAGAGCCGGCGGCTCGGCTTCCTCGGCTGGCAGGACACCGAACGCTCCTTCACCGACCTGTTCGACCAGCTCCGCCAGGAACGGGTGATCCCGTGAGCGCGGCGGCGAAGATGGATCTCGGCCTTGCCGGCCGGGTGGCGATCGTCACCGGTGCCGGCGCCGGCATCGGCTACGAGACCGCGCGGCTGCTCATCGCCGAAGGCGTGCGGGTGGTCGGCGCCGATCTCGATCCGGAGGCATTCGCCGGCCTTGCACCCGACGACCGGATCGAGCCGATGCGGATCGACCTGCGCGATCCCGCCGCCGGCGACCGGCTGGCCGAGGTGGCGCTGGCGCGCTTCGGCAGCATCGACATCCTGTTCAACAATGCCGGTGTCGCCGGTGCGCGCGAGAGCTTCACCGCGGCGAGCGACGAAGACTGGGCGCGCACCATCGAGCTCAATCTGATGGGCTATGTGCGCACCAGCCGCGCCGTGGTCGGCCACATGGTCGCGCGCGGCAAGGGCGTGTTGATCCATTGCGGCTCGGAGGCCGGCCGCATGCCGCATCCGCTGCTGCCGGACTACAGCGTCTCCAAGGCCGCGGTGCTGATGCTCTCCAAATGCCTCGCCCGCGAATTCACGCCCAGGGGCGTGCGCTCCAACGTGGTCTCGCCCGCCCATATCCGCACCGCGCTTTGGGACCGGCCGGGCGGCTTCCTCGACTCGCTCGCCGCCAGCTACGGCTCCGGGCGCGAGGAGGCGGTGGAGATCTTCCTGAAACAGTCGCGACTGCCGGCGGGCCGGCTCGGCCGGCCGGAGGAGGTTGCCGCGCTCGTCGCCTTCCTCGTCTCCGACCACGCCTCCTTCATCAGCGGCGAGGAGTTCGGCATCGACGGCGGCGTGATCCCGGTGGTGTGAGAGGAGATCATGATGAACACGCGGATACGGAAAGCGAGAGTGCCATCCGCCGACCGGCGGATCGCCGCGCCGGAAGGGTGGGACCCGGTGTTGCGCGCCGAGTTCGAGACCAACCAGCTCAATGGCTGCGTCGGCCACGTGCTGGTCTCTGAGACCGAGCGCGTGCGCGTCTGGTCGCTGCGGCTGCGGCCGGGCGAGCGCATCGGCTTCCACCGTCATGTGCTCGACTATTTCTGGACCGCGCTCAGCACCGGGCGCGCCGTCTCGCATTTTGGCGACGGCCGGATCGGCGAGAGCGTCTACGAGCCCGGCCTGACCCGGCACATGGCCTTCGGCCCCGGCGACTTCATGGTGCACGACCTCGCCAATGTCGGCGACACCGAGCTCACCTTCACCACCGTCGAGTTCCTGGACAGTGCCAATCCGCCGCTCCCGGTGCCCGAGCATGTGCGCCGCGAGCGCCAGAGCTTCGAGCGCAACGAGCCCATCCGCCTCTGATCTGGAACCCCGTCATGAACGCTCCCTCGTCCAAGACCTTGTTCTCGCCCTGGCGGCTCGGTCCGCTGGAACTGCCGAACCGCCTGGTGATGGCGCCGATGACGCGCTCGCGCTCGGCGCAGCCCGGCGATGTCCCGACCGAGCTGAACGCCCGCTACTACGCCCAGCGCGCCAGTGCCGGCCTCATCGTCACCGAGGCGACGCAGATATCGCAGGAAGGGCAGGGCTATGCCTGGACGCCGGGCATCCACACTGATGCCCAGCGCGACGGCTGGCGGCTGGTGACGGACGCCGTTCACGCAGCAGGCGGACGGATTTTCCTCCAGCTCTGGCATGTCGGGCGCATCTCGCATCCGAGCCTGCAGCCGGACGGCGATGCGCCGGTCGCGCCGTCAGCGGTGCCGCCGAAGGGCGTGCGGGTCTATGTCATCGATCCCGCGGATGGCGCGCCGCGCTTCCTCGATTGCGGCACGCCGCGGGCGCTGGAGACCGGCGAGATCGCCCGCGTCGTCGATGACTACCGCCGCGCCGCCGCGCTCGCCATGGCCGCCGGCTTCGACGGCGTCGAGCTGCACGGCGCCAATGGCTATCTGATCGACCAGTTCCTGCGCGCCAACAGCAACCAGCGCACCGATGCCTATGGCGGCGCGCCGGAGAAACGGCTGCGCTTCCTGTCCGAGGTGGTCGCCGCGGTGTCCTCCGAGGCCGGCGCGGAGCGGGTCGGGGTGCGGCTCTCGCCGCATGTCACGCTGCAGGACATGGAAGACCCCGAGATGATCGGCACCAGCCTGCTCGCGGCGCAGGCGCTGCACGAGGCCGGCGTCGCCTATCTCCATATCGCCGAGGCCGACTGGGACGATGCGCCGGTGGTGCCGCTCGATTATCGGCAGGAACTGCGACGGCGTTTCCCGCGCACCATCATCGTCGCCGGCCGCTACACGGCGGAACGTGGCGAGGAGCTGATCCGACAGGAACTGGCCGACCTCGTGACCTTCGGCCGCCCCTTCCTCGCCAATCCCGATCTGCCGCGGCGCATCGCGGAAGGGTTGCCCTTGAACCCGCCCGACCCGAAGACCTTCTTCGGCGGTGGCGCCAAGGGCTATGACGACTATCCTTTCTATAGCGCCGCCGCCGGGTGAGGCCGGCTGGCGAGTTGCTCGGCGAGGAAGTCGACGAAGGCACGGATGCGGTTCGAGAGGTGTTCGTGTCCGATATAGACGGCGTGGACGGGTTCCACGTCGCCGGGATTGTAATCCTCCAGCACCGGCACCAGCCGTCCCTCGGCGAGGTCGCCACCAACATGGAAGCGTGACAGCCGCACGATGCCGACGCCGGCGAGCGCTAAGAGCCGCATGGTCTCGCCATTGTTGGCTTTCATGTTCCCGGTCACCGGGATGGTGCGGATTGTCTTTGCCGTGGCCTCGCCGGGCGTCTCCAGGAACGGCCATTCATCGAGGCTGCGGCGGAAATTGAAATTCTGGCAATTGTGCCGCGCCAGCTCGTCCGGCGTCTCCGGCACGCCGTGCCGGGCGAGATAGGCCGGCGCCGCCGCCACCACGCGCCTGCTTTCGATCAGCTTGCGCGCCTTCAGGCTGGAATCGCGCAGCGCGCCGGTGCGGATCGCGACGTCGGCGCGCTCGCCGACCAGATCGACCATGAAGTCGGTCAGCGACAGGTCCAGCGTCACGCCCGGGTAGCGCGCCAGGAAGGCCGGCACCAGCGGGATGACGCAGTGCGTGGCGAACGGGATGTTGGCGTTCACCCGTAGCGGGCCGCGCGGCTGGTCGGCACCGGAGGAAACCGTCCGCTCCGCCTCCTCGATATCGCCGACAATGCGCGAGGCCCGGTCGAACAAGGCTTCGCCCTCCGGGGTCAATTGCAGGCTGCGCGTGGAACGCAGCACCAGGCGCACCCCGAGCCGGTCCTCCATCCGCGTGATGAGCTTGCTGATCGCGGAAGGCGTGAGCTGAAGATTGCGCGCCGCCGCCGAGAAACTGCCGAGTTCGACGGCCCGGACGAAGACTTCCATCTCACCTGCACGATTGACCACGAACGCCTCCCTGAAATGCTCCTTTGGCCTGACCGCAGGACGGACCGCATGGAGTTTCCACCACGCTACACCCGCCAGCTGTGAATTTTCTTCACAAGCAGCATGACGCTTCACCGGGTTCTCCGTGCCGGGGATCGGCCACTAGCATCCCGGCTCTCAGCAGGAGTGCGCAGTGATGGGCCGTTTCACCGGCAAGGTCGCGATGGTCACCGGTGCAGGCTCCGGCATCGGAGCCGCGAGCGCGCAACGTCTGGCGGAGGAGGGCGCCGCCATCATCCTCGCCGACCGCGACGAACGCTCCGCCAGCCGCGGCGCCGAGGCGCTGGTGGCTGCCGGCCACGACGCCTTGGCGGTCACGCTCGATGTGACGGACAGCCAGAGTGTCGGCCGGTTGGCCAGCCTTGTCACCGACCGGTTCGGCCAGCTCGACGCCCTCGTCAACAATGCCGGCATCCATTTCGGCGGGACATTTGCCGCGACCGATCGCGGTCACTGGCGCCTGCTGTTCGCCGTGAATGTCGACGGCGTGATGGAGGTCTCGCTGGCCCTGCTGCCTCTGTTGCGGCTGGCGGGCGGGTCGGCTGCGATCGTCAATGTGTCGTCGATCTCCGGCCTCGGCGGCGATTTCGGCCAGGCCGCCTATGCCACCAGCAAGGGTGCGATCACCCACCTCACCCGCAGCATGGCGCTCGACCTTGCCGCTGACGGCATCCGGGTGAACGCGGTGTGCCCCGGCTCGGTGCGCACGCCGATGTTCGAGGCCGCGATAGCAAAGCTCGACGCGGCGAAGGTCGAGGAGACCTTCGCCCGAACCTATCCGATGGGCCGCATTGCCGAGCCGCGGGAGGTCGCGGCGGTCATCGCCTTCCTCGCCTCCGACGACGCCTCGTTCGTCACTGGCGTCAATCTGCCGGTCGATGGCGGCCTCACCGCCCATAACGGCGCGCCGCGATTCGACGGCGTCTGAGCGGCTGGTCCGTAGTCGCAGGAACGCGCAGTGACGAACGCTGACTCCCTCTCCCCGTCGGGGAGAGGGTTGGGGTGAGGGGTCTTCGCGGCTCCGCAATGATGCGCCCCCTCACCGACCCGCTACGCGGGCCACCTCTCCCGTCAAAGTCGGATGTATTCGACTTTGACCCTTTGCGAGGCTGAACTCGGCAACAGCCGAGTTCAGCGGGGGAGAGGGAATTACGAGCCTTCTCGCCATCCAGCCAGCGGACATGACATGATGTTTCGACGATTGTTCCTGGGCCTCGCGCTCGCCTTTCTCGCTACTGCCGCGGCGCGGGCCGAGGAGGTCGGCGGCACCCGTTGGGTCGCCTCGTGGGCGGCGAGCCCGCAGCCGCGTTGGGACGGCGACTTCCCGCTGCCCGTGCTTGCGCCCCCGTCGCTCTGGAACCAGACCGTGCGCCAGCGCGTCCGCCTCAGCCTCGGTGGCACGCGCATTCGCCTCGTGCTGTCGAACCGCTATGGCGACACGCCAACCACGATCGGAGCCGCGAGCGTTGCGCGTGCCGGCACGCTGCGTCCGGTGACCTTCGGCGGCAAATCATCGGTGGCCATCCTGGCCGGAGCGAGCGCCGTCAGCGACGCCGTCGAACTCGACGCGCCGGCCTTGTCCGAACTTGCCGTCAGTCTCTATTTTCCCCAGCCGACCGCGATCTCGACCTTCCATTGGGAGGGCCTGCAGACGGCTTCCATCACCGAGGGCGATCTCACCGCGCAGGCGGATTTCGAGGCGTCGACCACGACCACCACCCGCATCGTCCTCAGCGGCGTCATGGTCGAGGCGCCAGTTGCGGCCGGCACCATCGTGGCGTTCGGCGATTCCATCACCGACGGTGCCGCCTCGACGCCCGACGCCAATCATCGCTGGCCGGATTTCCTCGCGGCGAGGCTGGCGCCGCTCGGGCTCTCGGTGGTGAATGCCGGGATCTCCGGTGCCCGGCTGCTGCGCACGCGCATGGGCGAGAGCGCGCTCGCCCGCTTCGACCATGACGTCGCGAGCCTGCCGAATGTGAAAGCCGTGGTGGTGCTGATCGGCATCAACGACATCAGTTGGCCCGGACATGTCTTCGCGCCCGATCTGACCATACCGACCGCCGCCGAGCTGATCGACGGCTACCGGCAACTCGCGGCTTTGGCGCATGCCCGCAACATCCGCATCATCGGGGCGACGCTGACGCCCTTCGAAGGCGCGCTCAAGGATACGCCGTTCAAGGGCTATTACACGCCGGAGAAGGACCGGCTCCGGCAGGAGATCAATGCGTGGATCCGCGCCAGCGGCGCGTTCGACGCCGTGCTCGATCTCGACGCGGCGCTGCGCGATCCCGACGATCCGCTGCGGCTCCGTCCCGACTTCGATTCCGGCGACCATCTCCACGCCAGCGACGGCGGCAACCAGGCGATTGCCGATGCGATCGACATCGGCGTGTTGCTGGGGCCGCGGTGAGGGGTCGGCGCCGCCGCCTCACGCCTCATGCACCTCGACCACCTGCATCATGCCCAGCTCCTCATGGTTCATCATGTGGCAGTGCAGGACATAGCGGCCGGTGAAATCGAGGAAGCGGGAGCGGAACACGATGCGGCCATTGCGCGGCACCACCACCGTGTCGCGCCACACCGGCTCGGCCAGCGCCTGCCCGTTCACCGATATGAGCTGGAACGGATTGGTGTGGATGTGGAAGATGTGGTCGTCGGTGTGATCATTGATCACCGTCCATTCTTCCACGGCGCCGAGCGGGATGCGGTGGTCGACCCGGTTCGGATCGAAGCGCTGCCCGCAAATGAGGAAGGCGAACTCCTGGTAGTTCGCTGCCGGCGGGAATTCCGGCTCATCCACCGTCAGCGTTATCTCCCGCCGATTGGTCACCTCCTCGCCGCCGATCGGCTGGAACGGCGCGCCGCCGAGCGTCGCCGGCAATTTCATCTGCATCGGTTCGCCCTCGACGATCAGCCGGGCGAGCGGGCCCTGCGGCGACGGATAGCCCTGGTCACTGGCGATGGCCCGCAGCGCATAGCTGCCCGCCGCGCCGGCCTGCACCAGGATATCGGCGCGCTGGCCGGGCGCCATCAGCAGGCTGTCATTGCGATCGATGCGCGGACAGCGGAGCCCGTCACAGGCGATGACATGCAGGCCATGGCCTTCGAGCGCGATATTGAAATTGTTCTCGTGCCCGGCATGGAGCACCCGCCAGCGCTGCACCTCGCCGGGGCGCATGCGGATCGCAGGTTCGCGCTGCCCGTTCACCGAGAGGAAGCGCGGCACCGCCTCCGGCCACACCGTATCGTAATTCTCGATCGCGCCGCGATGGTCGAACAGCACCTCGTTCAGGATCAGCACGCGCTCGTTGGCCGCCGTGATCTCGGGGATATCGTCGAAGTCCCCCTCGATGATCAGCGCGCCGGCCATACCGCTGGTGAGCTGTATGTCGGCGCTGCCATGCTTGTGCGGATGATACCAATAGGTGCCTGCGGTGTGGTCTTTGGGAATCGCGATCTCGATGTCGTAGCCTTGGCCGGGCTCCATCACCCGGAAGATGTTGTCGGCGATGCCGCTCGGGCTCACATGCCCGCCATGGAAGTGGAAATTGGTCGAGTTGAACTGGTGCGGCAGCGTCATGTCGAGCGGCGCCGGGTCGGTGTTCGGCGGCAAATCATTGATGAGGCGGATGCGCAGCACGTCGCCCCGCTTTACCCGCAAGGTCGGGCCCGGCAGATCCTGCTCATAGCTGCGCAGCGACAATCGATAGCCGCCAAGATCCTTGTAGGTATAGGCGACACGCAGGCGGGTCTTGAGCTCCCCGTTTGCCGAGCGACGCACTTGCGGCTCGATGAGCGGCGCGTACTTCTCGAACGGCGCCCGCGGCACCCCGAGACGGCGCGCCGCATGGCTCTCCATCTCCATTGCGGCAGCGTCTGAGGCATCGCCGCTGGTGATGGCCAGCCCGATCAGGCCGGGCACCATGGCGCAGGTGCCGACAGCCGCGCCACCGAGCAGCACGGAGCGGCGCGACGGCAGCCTGCCGGAACGCGCGTCGGTCGGTTTCATCGTGCCCCCCATCGCCCGGCCTCCAACCCGAGATTGCCGAGGCGAGAATGACAATCAGTCAAATACCACCGGGTCGCAATGCGCGGTCTGGCGGCGCCGGCTGAAATATTTGCAGGCGCGTCTAGCTTGCGGCGTTCTGCAGGACGTTGCGCAGATCGTCGTCGAGCTTGCGGGCGACCGTGTCGACGGCGTCGTCGCCAAACTGGCCGAAGGTCGAAGCCGGCCGATCATACTCGAAGGCAACTTCGCCCTCGGGGCTCTCCCGCAGCAGCACCCGGATGGGCGCGTAGAGGCCGGCCGAGATCCTGTGCCGGGTCATCAGCGACGCGGTGTGCGGGTTGCCGATGTCATATTGAATGGCACGCCGCGGCGATCCGGCGATTGCCAGGATCGCACCGTGGTCGCGCTCGCCAAAGATCGAAAGCGGGGCCGCAGCTTCGAGTTCCTGGCGCGCCTGATCGACCAGGCCTTCACGGAGCAGCGGCAGGAAGCCTTCATCGAGGCGCGGAAGCAGCGTTTTGAGTTTGGCCCGCACGGTCGCGAAGCTGTTGCCTGATCGGATCGTGACGTGTCCAACCATTATTTCTTCTACGGATATGTTGCTGCTGGTCATGAGAGTAGCTTTTCATCCTTGGAGAGAGTTTGGTCATCCCGGGAGTTCTCCGAAGACGACCGGCTTCAGTTCCGTTGGCGCAATTCGCCCGGCTCGACCCGCATGGCGGCACGTGCCTGCACAGCGTCAGCGCACTCTTCGAGGCAGGCTCGAATGGCCATGCGGACCCATTGCCGACATCTTGCCGGTTCTGCTGGCGACGAGGCGAAATCTTCCCTCTGTTCAACCACATCAAGTGTCGACGAGTTCAGATCCCGACGTCTTCTTGCGGGAAAGTGGATGTAGAACGCCCCATGTCAAGCGCGGGCCCGGGCCGCCACCGCTGGCGATCGTGTGATTTCGGAAGTGTCGGTCTGTCCGGAAAGCGAGGCGTCGATCCGCGGTCCATAACCTCCGGCGCAAGGAGACGTCGCATGAGCCCGATCAACGATACCGGCCTCGGCTGGCAGGTTCTGACAAGCAAGCGGCCCGGCCTCACCCGCGGCTTGCCGCCCGGAAAGGAAGATCTGGCGTGGGTCTCGAATTCGGCCACGCTGATCTTCGGGCAGAAGGACGCGGTCCTGGTCGACACCTTCCTGACCCTGGACCAGGACAAGTTGCTCGCTGACTGGGTCGCTGCGAGCGGCAAGAACCTGACCGCCATCTATGTCACGCACGGCCATGGCGACCATTTCTTCGGGCTCGGCCCACTGCTCGAGCGCTTCCCGCAGGCGAGGGCGCTCGCCACGCCCGAGATCGTCGCGGCCATGGAACGCAATCTCTCGCCCGACGTGATCGAGAATTTCTGGCGCAGGCTGTTCCCCGGGCAGATTCCCGAGCGCCTCATCGTCGCGGAAGCGCTTTCGGGCGGGGAGCTTGAACTGGAAGGCCATCGGCTGGTCGCTATCGACGCCGGCCACTCCGACATCGAGCGCTCGACCTGCCTGCACGTTCCCTCGATCGGTCTCCTGGTGGGCGGTGACGTCGTCTATAATGGCATCCATCCCTATCTCGCCGAGACCGATACAGAGAGCCGGCTGGAATGGATCGCCACGTTGGACCGGCTGGAGACGCTGCAACCGAAAGCCGTGATCGCGGGACACAAGATCCCGGAAAATCCCGACGACCCGCGCATCATCGGTGAGACCCGGCAATATCTTCGCGATTTCAATCGCCTCGACGCGACGACATCGACCGCCCGCGAACTCTACGACGCCATGCTGGACATATACCCGAACCGCGCCAACCCCGGCTCGCTCTGGGGCGCCGCAAACAAGGCGAAAGAATTGGCCAAGGCGGCGAAATAGCCAATTTACCAGACACCCGCAGCAATGAAGGAAGACAAGTCATGATGATGAACAGGCGTACGTTCTCCGCCGCCCTTGTTGCAGGTGCGGCGGCTTCGCTGATCTCTACCCGCGGCATGGCGGCCACCGCCGCGCCGCCCAAGGCGCGCAATGTCGTCCTGGTGCACGGGCTGTTCGCCGACGGATCATGCTGGTCCGAGGTGATCGCGCGCCTGCAGGCCGCGGGGCTCAATGCGACGTCCGTGCAGAACCCGCTGACGACGTTGCCCGAAGCGGTCGCCTCCGCGCAGCGCGTGCTGGCGCGGCAGGATGGCCCGACGGTTCTGGTCGGGCATTCCTTCTCCGGGATGATCGTCACCGAGGCGGGTGTGCATCCCAATGTCTCGGCTCTCGTCTATGTGGCGGCGCGGGCGCCGGATGCCGGCGAGGACTACACGGCGCTGGCCAAGACCTTCCCCACGCCGCCGGCCTCCGCCGGCATCGTCTTCGACGGTGACGAAGGCCGTCTCACCGAGGAAGCCTTCCTGCGCGATTTCGCCGGCGACATCCCGGAAGCGAAGGCGAAGGTGCTCTATGCGGTACAGGAGCCGTTCCAGAAGGCGCTGCTCACCGGCAAGACCACGCAGGCGGCCTGGCGCTCGAAGCCGAGCTTTTATGCGGTCTCGACGGAAGACCGCACCATCAATCCGGATCTCGAACGCTTCATGGCCAAGCGCATGGGCGCCAAGACCATCGAGGTGAAGTCGAGCCACCTCTCGCTGATCTCGCATCCGGAGGAGATCACCAACCTGATCCTTGAAGCCGCCGGCCAGCGCTGATCGACGAACCGCTATGGACAGACAAGGACAGGAACCATGAAGCGTTTCGGATCGGCCGCCTGGAGCGGCAATCTGCGCGAGGGCAAGGGTGCGGTCTCGACCGAGAGCCGCGCCCTGGAAGGCTACCCCTACAGCTTCTTCAGCCGCTATGGCGAAAAGTCGGGTACCAATCCCGAGGAACTGCTCGGCGCCGCCCACGCCGCGTGCTTCGCCATGTCGTTCGTGCGCATTCTTGGCATGAACGAGTTCGAGCCCGAGCAATTGGACGCGCGCTCGCAGGTCGAGATCGAGAAGGAGGGTGATGGCTTCATCATCCCGCACGTACATCTCTCGGTGACGGCAAAAATACCTGGCATCGACGGGGACACCTTCCAGGCGCTCGCCGAACGGGCAAAGGCGGGGTGCCCGGTGTCCAAGCTCATGAACACGAATATCACTTTCGAAGCCACGCTGATCGCGTGAGAAGCGGGCCGCCGGGCGCTAGAGCATCTCCCGATCAGATGGAATCATCTGATCGAAGAGGAATTGCTCCAGCCTATAGAATCTAGAGCACTCATCTGTCGTTCGGATGTTTCCATCCGAACGGAAAGGGCTCTAGGCTTTGCTGTCCGCCTGCAAGCCATGGAGCGTGGTCGCCACCGCGGTGTCGAGCGGGGTGTGCGGCTCGCCTCCCAGCACGGCGACGAGGCGCTCGTTGCCCATCCGGAGCGGCGTGTCCCACAGATACTTCATCTCCGCGAGCTCGCGGAACAGCGGGTAGAATGGCTGCCCCAGGCAAACCACCAGCCAGGGAAACCGGCGTACCGGCAATGTGGGCGCCTTGAGCACCCGGCGGATCGCATCGACCATCATCGTGCCATCCGCATCCCAGTGACCCGCCATGTGGAAGGTCGCGAAATCATCGAGCGACCCGCATTCGACCAGGCGCATCATGGTCTCGGCGACATCCGGCAGATACGCCCATTGGTGCCCGATGTCCGGTTTGCCGGGATAGCTGATCGAGGTCGGGCGCCGGCCCGGCTTCACCAGGCCTTGCGAGAACCAGTTGTTCGCGGCGCGCGGCCCGAAAAAGTCGCCGGCCCGTACGATCAGGCTGCGCGCCCGGCCGGCCTCGGCCTCCTTGTACAGCCGCCGCTCCATGGCGGCGCGGATCCGGCCCTTGCGCGTCACCGGATTCTGCGGCGAGGTCTCGTCGGGCGTTGGCAGCGCGTCCGGTCCGTAATTATAGACCGTCCCGGGCAGCACGATCCGCGCACCCGTGCTGCGGGCGGCGGCGATGCTGTTGTCCAGCATCGGCAGCACCAGCTTGTCCCAGTCCTTGTAGCCGGGCGGATTCACGGCATGAACGATCAGGTCGGCGCCTTGCGCCGCCGCAGTGACGTCCTCGGCGACGAGCGCGTCGCCGCGCCGCCAGTCGAGGCCGTCAACCCCGGCCATTGCATCCGCCTCGCGGTGCAGCGCCCGGACCGTCCATCCGGTGCGTTGCAGCCGCCGCGCCAACTCGCCTCCGATACCGCCCGTGGCGCCGAGCACAAGTGCTGTCCTGCCTTCCATCGCCGTCTCCCATCGCTGAGGCGGCAGGGTTATCCGATCATCGTTTGAATGAAATTGTCCAAAATCATGGAGTCACTATACGTAAATATATGAACGATGAGCCGAGCTGGGATCTCTACCG
The DNA here is from genome assembly GCF_012971745.1 of Starkeya sp. ORNL1. Lineage (NCBI taxonomy): Bacteria > Pseudomonadati > Pseudomonadota > Alphaproteobacteria > Hyphomicrobiales > Xanthobacteraceae > Starkeya > Starkeya sp. ORNL1. The sequence continues at coordinate 2,364,832 of NZ_CP048834.1, read as the reverse complement.
CACCTTCCTCCATGTGCTTCGGGAGCGCTCGCTGTCCGGTGCGGCGCGCGCGTTGGGCCTGACCCAGCCGACCGTCGCCCGCCATATCGACACGCTGGAGGCGGCGGTCGGCTACGATCTGTTCCTGCGCACGCAGCGCGGCCTCGCGCCCACGGATGCCGCGATCGAGCTCGGCACCTACGCGCAATCGCTCGCCTCCACCTCCGCCGCCTTGATGCGGGCGGCGTCCGGCCATGCCAGCGAGGTGCGCGGCGTGGTGCGCATCAGCGCCAGCGAGGTAGTCGGCATCGAGCATTTGCCGCCCATCCTGGCGCGGCTGCGCGCGCTGCATCCCGGCCTCGCGCTCGAGCTGATGCTGTCCAATTCTGTGGAGGACCTGCTGCGGCGCGAGGCCGACATCGCGGTGCGCATGGTCGAACCGGCGCAGGACGCCCTGGTGTCCCGGCGCGTCGGCACCATCCCGCTCGGCTTCCACGCCCATCGCGACTATGTCGCCCGGCGTGGAGTACCCGCCTCGATGGAGGAATTGTCCAGCCACGATCTGATCGGCTTCGACCACGAAACGCCGGCGATCCGTGGTTTCCTGAAGCGCTATCCCGCCATTCAGCGCGGCAGCTTCGCGCTACGCACCGACAGCGACGTGGCGCAACTCGCGGCAATCCGCGCCGGTTTCGGTATCGGCATCTGCCAGGTTCCGCTGGCAGCTCGCTCGCCCGATCTGGTGCGTGTGCTCACTGAGGCATTCAGCCCGGAGCTCGGCGTGTGGATCGTCATGCACGAGGATCTTCGCTCCAGCCCGCGGTGCCGCGCCGTGTTCGATGCCCTGGTCGAGGGCATGGCGCGGATCGGCTGAGGAAACAGTCGTCAGGCTTCGAACGCCGCCCGCGAGGCGTGCCCACCCTTGGCCGCCCGGTCTCGCTTCAAGGCCTTGTCGATGCACGCGATCATCGTGCCGCCGTCGAACGGCTTGCTGAGGAAGCCGATCGCGCCGGCCGCGTCGACCTGCTGACGGATGCGTTCCTCGGGAAACGCCGTCATGAAGATTACCGGAACGTCATTACCGTTCTTGAGCAGGTAAGCCTGCAACTCGACGCCGGACATCCCCGGCATCTGTACATCGGTGATCAGACACGACGCGTCGCGCGCATGCGGCGAAAACAGGAATTCTTCCGCCGAAGCAAACGTGCTCGTCGTCATTCCGATCGACCGTACCAGGCTCGCGGTGGCGAGACGGACCGATTCATCATCGTCGATGATCGCCACCATCGGATACTTGCCCAATTCGAGTTCCTCTAACTGTGATTGCGTGATTTCGTCACGCTTGCATCACCGCAAAATGACCCGAACCGTCCTGGATTTGAATCATACACTGGTTTGCTTTTGCTAGGACTTTGGCGCTTTTGCCTACGATTTGCCGCTGGCCAGGCCCAGCCGTTCGGCTGCCCGGACCAGATCGGCGACAGAGCGCACCGCCATCTTTCGCATGACATTTCCGCGGTGGATCTTCACCGTGATCTCGCTCAGTCCCAACTCGCCGGCGATCTGTTTGTTCATGAGCCCCCTCACCACATGGGTCATGACTTCCTTCTCGCGCGCGGTCAGCGTCTGGTACAGGCTTGAGAATTCCTGCATCGCCTGGTCGGTTTCCCAGCGCTTGCGGTCCGCCTCCAGCGCAGCGTAGACCGCATCAAGCATGTCCTGGTCGCGGAACGGCTTGGTCAGGAAATCGACCGCCCCGGCCTTCATCGCCCGCACCGACATCGGAACGTCGGCATGGCCGGTCATGAACACGATCGGCATGCTGATACCGGACTTGCCGAGCTGGTTCTGGAAGTCGAGGCCGCTCACGCCGGGCAGGCGGATGTCGAGCACCAGGCAGCTCGGCGTCTGCGGCAGCTTGCTCTGCAGCAGCTCCGGCGCCGAGCCGAACAGCTTCACATCGAGCCCGACCGAGCGGAACAGACTGCTCAGCGCGTCGCGCAGCGAGGGATCGTCATCGACGACATAGACGACCGGGGCCGGTGTCGCCCCCGCGGCGGTGCTTGTCTTGGAGACGTCGATCATGCGTGCACCCCTTCCAGCAACGGCAGCTCAAGGACGAAACAGGCGCCGCCCTCGGGCCTCGGCGCGGCGGCGATGCGCCCGCCATGAGCTTCGATGATCGAACGGCAGATCGACAGACCCATGCCCATTCCATCCGTCTTCGTGGTGTAGAACGCCGTGAACAGGCGGTCCGCGGCTTCCGGGGCGATCCCCGGTCCGGTATCGCCCACCTTGAGCGTGGCGATCTTGCCGCCGCTGTCGTCGAGCCTGGTATTCGAGACAACAGTGAGCGTCCGCGGCCCATTCCTGGTCGTGGCCATCGCCTGGATGGCATTCACCACCAGATTGAGCAGCACCTGCTGGAGCTGGATGCGGTCGCCAAGCACGCGCGGCGCGGGAGAGGCGAGGTCCACGACCAGTTTTATCCGGTGCCGGAAGATCTCGCGTTCCACCAGCGGCAGCACGTCGTCGACGATGTCGTTCAGATCGAGCTCGACACGCTGCGGCACGTCCTTGCGGGCGAGCGCCCGCAGCCGGGCGACCACCTCGCTCGCGCGCCGGCCATTGCTGATCATGCGCTCTACCGAGAGCTGGACCTCGCCGAGCTCCGGCTCGTCGCGTGACAGCCAGCGCAGGCACGCCTCGCCATTGGTGACCACGGCGGCCAGCGGCTGGTTGACCTCATGGGCGATCGAGGCGGTGAGCTCGCCGAGCGTGGCGACGCGGTTCACGTGCGAAAGCTGCGAGCGCGCCTGGTGCAACTGGTCCTCCGCGCGCTTGTGCTCGGTGATGTCGCTGTTGGTCTCCATGGTCGCCACCAGCCGACCCCGCTCGTCGCGCTGCAAGGACCAGCGGCTGGTGACGGTCAACTCCCGGCCGTCCCGCGTCCGGTGGCCGAGTTCACCCTGCCAGCGATCGGTCGAGCGGAGCTGTTCGTCGATCGCCTCCCGCGCGATCGGAAACCGCGTGTTGAGAAGTTCGGTCGCGCGCCGGCCGATCGCCTCCTCCCGCCGCCAGCCGTACAATTCCTCGGCGCCAGCGCTCCAGTAGGTGATCACGTCGTGCATATCCCGCACGAAGATCGCGTCATGCGTCAGGTCGAGCAGCGCGGCCTGCGAGCTCAGTTCCTGCGTCGCCTTCTGGTTCGTCACCGTGAGGAAGGTGGTGATGGCGATGACGCAGAGGCTGATCACGCAGCGTATGGCCGGCGAGCCCGGCTCCATGTTGCCATGGACGATGAGGTAGCTCAGCACGGCCAGGAACATGCATATGCCGCCGACCGCGAGCACGCCCTTGCGATTGAGGAACCCGGCCGAGACCAGCACGACCACGACGTAGAGGACGGCAATCGCGATATCGAGCTTGGTGAAGGTGTCGATGAAGAAGATGCCGGACGCGACCGCGAGCGGCAGGATGGCATAGAACCATGCACCCGATCGTGTTTTCGCCACTGTCTGGTTCGACATGCGCCATGCCTTCGGAAGCGCAACCTCGGCGGGTTCACCGGGGCGCGCATTGATCCCTGCGAGCTTGTCCATCGCTATAGCCGATTTTTGTTCCCTGGGGCGATGGGTGACCCGCTGGTGACAAGGCATGCGCTCCACGCCGCCGCCATCGAGGTGGCCGGAAATGATCCGTCACCTTTGCCAGCAAGCGTCAGCAGCATCTTTCCAGTTCGCACGGCAGCTTTCCCAAGCGTACGCGGAACTTGTCCCAAACGTACGCACATCGCGTCCGGAGCGACCCTATACCAAGGTATGCGCCGGCCAGACGGACGATGTACGGCCCGAAACACTCGTAGAATGGAGCCGTGAGCCTGCGGAACTATTCTGTACCCGGTTTTCAGTGTTGGGCTGCGTTCGCGTACAGCAGCGATCACTGTCGTATGACTGGAATTCTCGACGACGAGCATTCCACGACACTGTTCGCACCGCTGCTTTTCGGACGCTCACCTGACACAAGCGGTCCAGGAGGCATGAAGCAATGGCGGTCCAGGCGCTCCCCTCATCACCTCGAACATCACCGCCGGCCTGGTTTGGCGGCGAGGGGCGCCCACGCCGGATCGCGCCGCTTCCTGATTGGCGGTTGAGCCGCGTGGTCGCCTATGTCGAGGCCAACCTCGCCGAGCCGATTTCGCTAGCCGATCTCGCTGTCGTCGCAGGCATGAGCCGGATGTACTTCGCCAGCCAGTTCCGCGCCGCCACCGGCCTGAAGCCGCACGACTATGTGCTGCGCAAGCGCATCGAGCGCGCCCAGCATCTGCTGAGCGGCACCAGCGAGGCGCTGGTCGAGGTCGCGCTGGCCGTCGGCTTCCAGACCCAGGCCCATTTCACCACGGTCTTCAAGAAGCTGGTCGGCGCCACGCCGCGTCGCTGGCGGCGCCAGCCGCGCCCGCTCCGTGAGGAGAGGCCGCCCACCGTACCCGTCAAGACCATGCCTGAACCAGCCTTCGCCTGACATTCCAACAAAGGAGTGGCACATGCCCTCGCGGTCCCTGAACGATATATTCCTCGCCTTTCGCCCGGTGCGTTCGGCCACGCTCACCGCGGTCTATTCCGGCCGGGACATGATCTCGCGCAAGCTGGACAGGTTCGCCACGCTGGCGGACCTGGCGGACATGCTGCCGGCCCGCAGCCGCCGTTCCAGCGGTACGCTGACCTATGTGCGCGTCGTGATCGACAACGGCCCGCATCGCCGTCGCGGGCTGTGAGCGGACTGTTGCTGAGGTGACCGACGCGCTGCGCTTTAATTCCCTCTCCCCGTCGGGGAGAGGGCGCGGTCGTCGCTGGGAGGCTGGTTTGGCGAAACCAAGTCCGCCCCTGCCGGCGATGTGCGCCGGCAGGGGCGGGTCTCTATCGATCCGTTAGCACGCAGATCGCTCAGTGCGTCGAGCGAGCGTTGCCTTCTTCCTGGAGGCGGATCGCAGTGGAGCCGTTGTCGGCAGCGCCGCGGTCGTACGGGAGGGTGGCATTGCGGCCTTCATAGACCGGCTGCTGCTGCTGCTGCTGAGGAACCGGGCGAGCACGGTGCCGGGTCGCGGCATCGGCATTGGCGAGCGGAAGAGCAGCGAAGCCGAGAGCCAGAATAGCTGCGGCAATCTTGCTGGTGGCCATTATCTTTCTCCTAATTTGCGCCCCGCAATCGCGGCTGGCTTGTTGGTGCCCTTAAGTTAGGGAGAAGGACTGCCCGATTGAATAAATCCGTCGTCTATCAAACTGAGCGATACAGATAGCCGGCCTATACCGAAGGATGATATCCCGGCCACGGCGGTTTCAGAGGTCAAAACACCTATCTAGTAAGTTGTAAATATATGTCTGGATTAAATTCCTGTAATATTTGACAACATACCAAGGTTTACCTCCCGCATACATATCGACGACGACTATGCCAACTTGGCGTGATGTATGTCGACATGCTCGCCGCTATCTTCTCACCGTGATCGTCGGCTTTGCCATGCTCTATGGACTGCTGGTGATGCTTGTCGGCTGATGGAGACTCGGTATGGGTATCGTCCGGTTCGCGCTCAGGTTCCCATATACATTCTACGTCCTTGCGGCACTCATTGTCTTTCTTGGCGCGACCGCGATTCGGGCGACGCCCACCGACATCTTCCCGCAGATCGACATCCCCGTGGTGACGGTGATCTGGCAGTACACCGGCCTCACCACGCCGGAAATGGAAGAGCGGGTCACCACCTACAGCCAGTATTCCATCAGCTCGAACGTCAACGGTATCAAGGACATGGAAGCGCAGACCCTGAACGGTCTGTCGCTCACCAAGATCTATTTCCAGCCCGACGTGAATCTCGATCTCGCCATCGCGCAGATCGTGTCGGCGACCAACGCCATCCGCGCGCTGATGCCGCCGGGCATCCAGCCGCCGATCATCGTCCAGTTCAACGCCTCGAGCGTGCCGGTGCTGCAGATCAGCCTGAGCTCGCACACGCTCAACGAACAGCAGCTCTATGATTACGGCATCTACCGCGTGCGACAGCAATTGGCGCCGATCCCCGGCATCACCTTGCCGACGCCGGCCGGCGGCAAGTATCGCCAGATCATGGTCGATATCGATCCGAACAAGCTGCTGGCGAAGGGACTGACGCCGCTCGACGTCGTCAACGCGGTCAATCTGCAGAACCTGACCCTGCCCGCGGGCACCGCGAAGATCGGCGACACCGAGTACACCGTCCAGACCAATGCGACGCCGGCGACGATCGCCGATCTCAACAACATCCCGATCAAGGTCGCCAACGGCGCGACCGTGTTCGTGAAGGATGTCGGCCAGGTCCATGATGGCTGGCAGGTGCAGCAGAACATCGTGCGCGAGGACGGCTCGCACTCGGTGCTGCTCAGCATCATCAAGAACGGCAACGCCTCGACGCTGGACGTCGTGAACAATGTGCGCGCGGCGCTCAAGACGCTGCAGGCCACCGCGCCGCCGGGCCTCGAGATCAACGCGCTGCTCGACCAGTCGGTGTTCGTGAAGAACTCGATCACCGGGGTGCTGCGCGAAGCCGGCATCGCGGCCGGGCTGACAGCGCTGATGATCCTACTGTTCCTCGGTTCCTGGCGCTCGACCATCGTGGTGATGGTGGCGATCCCGCTGGCGATCCTCACCTCGCTGGTGGCGATGTACTTCCTCGGCGAGACGCTCAACACCATGACGCTCGGCGGCCTCGCGCTCGCGGTCGGCATATTGGTCGACGATTCCACCGTCACCATCGAGAATACCCATCGCCTGCTCACCGAGGAGCGCATGCCGCTGCCGCAGGCGACGCTTCATGGCGCGGCGGGCATCGCCATCCCGACACTGGTGTCGACGCTCGCCATCTGCTGCGTCTTCACCTCGGTGGTGTTCCTCGACGGACCGGCGAAGTACCTGTTCACGCCGCTCGGCCTCGCCGTGGTGTTCGCGATGCTGGCCTCCTACGGCCTGTCGCGCACGCTGACCCCGATCATGATCGGCCTGCTGCTCAAGGGCGAGCACCATGGCGAGCCGGGCGCGCCGTCGCGCGGCATCTTTGCCCGTTTCCATGCCGGCTTCGAGCGGGTCTTCGAGCACATGCGCAGCGGCTATGTCGGCCTGCTCCATGTGCTGCTGCGGCGGCGCGTGATCGTGCCGGTGTTCGCAGTCGCCGTGCTGGCGCTTGGCGGGGTCCTTTCCGTCTATGTCGGACGGGACTTCTTCCCGGCCATCGATGGCGGGCAGATCCAGCTTCATATCCGGGCCCCGGCGGGCACGCGGATCGAGACCACCGAGCAGATCTTCCAGGCGGTCGAGGACAAGATCCGCGCGGTCATCCCGGCGAGCGAACGCGAGCGCATCGTCGACAATATCGGCCTGCCGGCGCGGTCCTATAATCTCGCCTTCACCGACGGCTCGACCATCGGCCCGAACGACGGCGTGATCTTCGTCGAGCTCAAGGAAGGCCACCAGCCGACGGCCGATTATATCCACAAGCTCCGCCAGTTGCTGCCGGCGGCGTTTCCGGAGGACATCTTCTATTTCCAGCCGGCCGACATCGTTACCCAGATCCTCAATTTCGGCCTGCCGTCGCAGATCGACGTGCGCACCGTCGGCTATGACCGGGTCAATAATCTCAAGGTCGCCAATGAATTGCGCGATCGTATCGCCGCCATTCCCGGCATTGCCGACGCCCATATCCAGCAGGAGGCGGACTCCCCGGCGCTCTATGCCGATATCGATCGCACGCGTGCCGCCCAGCTCGGGCTGAACGCCAACTCCATCGCCAACAACCTCAATGTGAGTCTCAGCTCGTCGGAGCAGGTGTCGCCGAACTTCTGGACCGACCCGACGTCCGGCATCCCCTATTACATCGCGGTCCAGACCCCCCAGCGCGAGCTGAGCTCGATCGGCGATCTCAAGAGCACGCCGGTTTCCACCACCGTCTCGCCGAACGGCGATCCGATACCCGGCATGCTCAGCAATGTCGCGACGGTGAAGCGCGAGAGCCTGCCGGCCAATGCCAACCAGAGCAATATCCAGCCGGTCTATGAGGTCTATGCCAGCACGGAAGGGCGCGATCTCGGCTCCGTGTCGACCGAGATCTCCAAGATCGTCAGCCAGGAGCAGGCCAAGCTCGCGCCGGGCAACAACATCCAGGTGCTCGGCCAGATCCAGAGCATGAACAGCTCGTTCCGCAATCTCGGCATCGGCCTGCTGTTCGCCGCGGTGTTCGTCTATCTGCTGATGGTCACCAACTACCAGAATTTCAGCGACCCGCTGGTGGTGATCCTGGCGTTGCCGGCGACCTTCTGCGGCATCCTCACCATGCTGTTCATCACCGGCACCACGCTGAACGTGCCCTCGCTGATGGGGGCGATCATGGCGGTGGGCGTGGCCTCGGCCAACTCGATCCTGCTCGTCACTTTCGCCCGCGAGCAGCAACTCGCCGGCAAGACCGCGCTCGAGGCGGCGATCGATGCCGGCCACACCCGTATCCGCCCGGTGCTTATGACGGCAGCGGCGATGATCGTCGGCATGCTGCCCATGGCGATCGGCGGGGCAGGGGAGGAGCAGAACGCTGCTCTCGCCCGTGCCGTCGTCGGCGGCCTGCTGTTCGCTACCCCCGCAACCCTGTTCCTGGTGCCGTATCTCTTCGCGCTGCTGCAGACGCGGCGCGACGGCAAGGCGGCCCATGGCGTGTTCGAAGAGGACCCCACATGAGCGACCTGAAAAACAGCGACCCTGAAACCACAGGCCCGGAGAACAACGACCCCGTTCCCGAGGCCGTGGCGCCCCGCCGCCGGGGCTGGAGCGGGCCGATATTCGGCCTTGGCGTGGTGCTGACCCTGACCTGCGGCCTCGCCTTCGGCGCGCGCGGCTACACCATGCGGCAGGACCAGGTGGCCGCGACCGCCGCCCATGACCGCGACCTGGTGCCCAGTGTCCGGGTGGCGACGGTGAAGGCCAGCGGCGACGAATCGGTGGTCACCCTGCCGGCCACCACCTCGGCTTTCGCAGCCGCCAATATCTTTGCGCGGGCCAGCGGCTATATCGACAAGCGTAATGTGGATATCGGCGATCGGGTGAAGGCCGGCGAGCTGCTGGCCGAGATTACCGCGCCCGAGCTCGACCACCAGATCGCCCAGGCACAGGCCACGTTGGCGCAGAACCAGGCCGCGCTGCACCAGGCGCAGGCGAACATGGAACTCGCCAATGTCACCAACCAGCGCGACACCCCGCTGGTGAAGGATGGCTGGGTGACGAAGCAGCAGGGCGACACCGACCGGCTGACCTTGCAGGCGCAGCAGGCTGCGGTCGGCGTGGCGCAGGCCAATATCGTCGCCCAGCAGGCGCTGCTCCAGGTGCTGAACCAGCAGAAGGCCTATCAGAGCGTGGTCGCGCCGTTCGACGGCGTCATCACCCAGCGCAACATCGATGTCGGCAGCCTGGTACAGGCCGACACCACCACCGGCACCTTCATGTTCACCATCATGCAGGCCGACGTGATCCGCACCCAGGTCTATGTGCCCCAGGACGAGGCGTTCGGCGTCGAGCCCGGCATCGAGGCGGTGATCCGCGTGCCGGAGCTGCCGGGCCGGACCTTCCCGGGCAAGGTGACGCGCATTGCCGATGCCATCCAGCCCGACACCCGCACCTTGCTGACCGAGGTCGACGTCCCCAACAAGGACGGCGCGCTCCGGCCCGGGACATACGGCACCGTCGAACTGCACATTCCGCGCAAGACGCCCTCGCTGCTGGTGCCGGCCGAGGCGGTGGTCTTCAACAGCCAGGGCGTGCATGTCGCGCTCATCGCCGACGGCGCGGTGCAATTGCGCAAGGTCTCGATCGCCCGTGACCTCGGCACGCAAGTGGAGCTGAGCGACGGCGTCAAGGCGGGCGACGAGGTGGTGCTCAACCCGTCCGTCGACCTCGCCCAGGGCCGCAAGGTCCAGGTGCGGCCAGAGACCGAGGCCAAGCCGGCGGTGAGCTGAGACCTACCCCGCCGGATCGAGCAGCCCGAAGAACGCGACCAGGATCAGCACGCCGGCGCCCAATGCGAGTTCCGCATAGGTGCCGGCGCGGATCCTGACGATGGCACGATCGGGCTGTTTCCTTATGTCCGGCACGAAGACATAGCGATTGACCAGAGCGAGGCCGGTCATGCCGGCGACCAGCACGATCTTGGCCGCCAGCAGCATCTGGTAGGGCGAGCCGGGGTCGAGCGGCCAGCGCCCCAGCACCAGGAACGTGTTGACCACCCCGCTCGCAATCACCAGCGCCACTGCGACATGGCCGGCCCGGGAAAAGCGCCGCAGCGCCACCGCGGCCTCCTTGCATTCGGCGGGGTCGCGCAAGCGGGTGAGGCAGGCCGGTAGCAGCAATAGCGAGCCGAGCCAGAAGCCGCCCGACAGCAGATGAACCGCATGATTGAGGACGTGGACCACACCGCGTGGCGTGTCGCCGTCCATGGCGGCGTGGCCGCCAAGGGCAAGGCTGGCGAGCAGCAACGCGGCGAGGGCGGTGCGGACCCTATCGGCCGAGGGCCACAGCAGGCTCGCCGCCAGCGCCAGGGCAAGCACCAGCCGGACCAGCCAGACGCTGCCGATCGCGGTGCCGAACAGCAGGACCGAGAGCGTCCCGCTATCCAGCGCGCTTTGCCAGGATCCGATGGTGGCGGCCTCCAGCGGCAGCCAGGCAATGGTGGAGCCCAGCGCAAGCAATGCTGCGGCATTGACAGGCCCGGTCGAGGCAAGGGCCAGCTGCCGGCCGAGCCGCCCCGGCGCGAGCCAGGCCGTGAATGCGCCGGCGCCATAGGTCGCGATGACCCCGGCGTAGAAACACAGCCGGCACAACGCCAGTGCGGTCTGCGGATCGATCAAGGCGAGACGGTGAAGTGATAAATGCCGTGCGTGGTGTGCCCATCCTTGGAGAGCGCGTGCCACTCGACGGTATAGGCGCCGGCGGCGAGCGCGCCATTCAGCGGGACGCTTATCTGCTTGTCATCGCCCGGCGCGAGCGTGGCGGTGCCGGTCGGCACGATATGGCCGTCCGCGGCCTTCAGCGAGACGCCGCTGAGACCGATCTCAAGGCCTTCCGAGAAGCCGAGCGACAGCGCGGCCGGCGCGCTGGTCACGACGGCGTCGGCGGCGGGCGTCTCGGCCTGCAAATGGGCATGGGCGCAGGCCTCGCCGGCAGAGAGCAGGCTCCCCGCCAAGGCGAGCACGGCAATGGTCGGCTTCATCATGGGAAGTCCTCAGGGATCAGACGTCGCTGCCAAGCTGGCGGCGCACTTCGTCGGCAATGGGGTGTAGCACTTCGGGCGTGGGTGGCCCGACCAGGCTGTAGCCGACGCCGTTATCGGCCCAGGCATAGCCATTGACGCCGTCCTGCGCGTGCGGCGCCATCGGCGCGTCCTGCTCGGTCGCCATCAGACGGGCCAGCATCACCAGCCGGGTGCCGTGGTCGTCGTCATACATGAACAGCGCCGCCGGGCCATGGGGGGTGGCGACGACGCGCCCGCCCATGAAGCGATAGCCGGAAGCGGCGAGGTCGGGCACCCGGAGGGTATGGCCGAGCCGCCGTGACGCCCAGTCGACGAACTGCGTGCGCTCCGCCGCCCGCATCTCCACCGGGCGGACACGGTCGGGCGCATAGACCGCATAGCTCTCCGCCGCCTCGCGGGCGAGCGCGGCAATGCCGCTGGAAGGGGGTTCGCTGCGCCCGCGCAGCGTCCAGCCGCCGCCGGCACCAACGCAGAACAGCGCGACGGCCGCCACCATCGCCCAGCGCGGTAGGGCGGGAGGGCGCTTTCGGGCTTCGATCATGGCGGCGAGATTGAACTCCGGCGGCACCGGTTCCTCGACCACCGGCGCAAGGGCGGCGCGCAGCAAGTCGCGCTGCTTGCGATAGCCAGCGATGCGCCGCGCCGCCTCAGGATGGGCGTCGAGATAGCTGGCGACCTCGGCCTGCCGCACCGGATCGAGTTCCTGGTCGACGAAGCCATTGAGGTCGTCGTCGGTGACCAGGCGGCCCGTCATTTCACTCTCCGCAGCCGCGCCGGCGCAGCCACGTCCCGCTTCGGCTCTTCCGACATCATCTTCAGCAGCTTCTCCCGGGCGCGCGACAGGCGCGACATCACGGTGCCGACTGGAATGTCGAGCACCTTGGCGGTCTCGGCATAGGAGATGTCCTCCACGGTGACCAGCAACAGCACGCTGCGTTGTTCTTCCGGCAGTCGGGCCAGCGCCGCAAGCAATTCGCGGTAGCGCAGCCCCTCCTCCTGCGAGGGAGGGTGGGCGAGGGCACTCTCGTCCGCTTCCTCGAAGGCGACGAAATAGCGATTGGTGGCGCGGCTCAGGCGGGTCATGGCCAGGTTGTGCAGGATGGTGAACATCCAGGTGCGCGGATCGCCGTCCGAGCGGCGCTGGTGCCAGCGGCCGATGGCGCGTTCGAGACAGTCCTGCACCAGATCGTCCGCCGCCGTGCGGTCGCGCAGCAACGCACGCGCATAGCGGCGCAATGGTGGGATCAGCGGCTCGATGAGACTGACCATGTCGGTCGTCATGGCGATGTCCGGCGAAACGGTTGCGGGAAGAAGCCGCCCTCGATCGCGCGAAAGCGCGGCGGAGGGCGGCTGGCCTTTTCAGCCTATCGTCGGTTCATTGCATCGAGCCGTTCAGCCCGAGGGTCGGCATCGCTCCCTGGCGCTGCACCACCGTGCCGGGCGCCGCGGCGGTGCCCTCGGCGATGACAAGGACGCGCAACTGGTCGCTGCTGTCGCTTTGCACGATCTGCCGGATCGGGCCGGTGGCATTGACGATGGCGGAGCCGGCAGGATTGGTCATGAAGGCCGCCAGCGGCTGCAGCGGGCCGCTGCCATCCATCTCGCCGGCCAGCGCAAGCACATAGGGCGTCTTTGGCTGCAATCCGGTGACGGAGGCCTGCAGCACCTGGATCAGGCCCTGGTCGAACAGCGAGACGCTGGTCGGCGCCTTGTCGACAGCGCCGGTCGCCGGGTCGAGCAGGAGGTGGGCGGTCTGGCCGGCGAGGCCGAGCGGCTGGAGATTCGCCATGCCGTCGCCGTTCGGTACCGCGCCGGGCACATAGGTCACCGCCTGCGGCGCCTGCCCGATCGGGATGGTGGCAACCACCGTATTGGTCAGGGTGTCGATCGCAGCGAGCGCGTCGGCATTCTCCAGCCCGACATAGACCCGGCTGCCATCGCCCGACGGCCAGATGCCGTGCGGCAGGTTGCCGACCGGGATGGTCGCGACCTGCTCGAACGTGTCGGTGCGGAACACCTTCACCACATTGATCCCGCCGACGGTCACATAGGCGAAGGTGCCGTTGGCGTTGTGGACGAGGTTCACATGGTTGCTGATCGGGCCGGTATCGAGCGTCTTGATCAACTCGAACGGCGGCTGCGCATTGAACACCTGGGTGTGGCCGACATCCTTCAGCGTGAACCACACCTGCTTGCCGTCCGGCGAGGCGGCGATGTTCGGGCAGAACGGGCTATCCTGCTTCACCTTGCCGACGATCTGGTGGTCGGCGACGCGGATGACATCGGTCTCCGGCGTGAAGGACGAGCAGACATAGCCGTAGGTGCCGTCCGGCGAGAAGATCTGCATGCCCGGGCCGTTGGGCAGCTTGATGCGGGTCTTCTCCTCGTAAGTCGTGCCGTCGAGCACGGCGACGTAATCCTCGCCGCGCACCGTCACCCACACTTCCTTGCCGTCGGGGGTGAAGAACGCCTCGTGCGGCGAGCGGCCGACATAGGTGGTGTGCTTCACCGCATTGGTGGCGGTGTCGATGAAGGTGACGGAGTTCGAGCCGATCGAGACCACGGCGATGGTCGTGCGGTCGGGCGAGAAGCCCATGCCGTGGACCAGCACCTGGCCCTTGTAGAGCGGGCTGAAATTGCCGGGCTGCGGATCGCCGAGCCGGATCACGCCGAGCAGCTTGTTGGAGGCGGGATCGGTGACGGACACGGTGTTGGAGAACTGCTCGGCCGCATAGACGCGGTCGTGGCTGCTGAGAGGGATGTCCGGGGCAGAAGCGGCAAAGGGCGCCTGCCCGGCAACGGCCGGCAAAGCGCAAATGAGCATGCAACCGGCCAGCAGGCCGGTCATGAGGCGGCTCTTCATCGGTTTCGGCTCCTACTTCATCTGCATGGTCGGCGACATCGAAGCGCCCATGTCGGACGCATCCACGTCGGACGCATCCATGTCGGACGCATTGGACGCGCCCATGTGCGACATCGCGGAATGATCGTGTGCGGGGGTAGGACCGCCTTGCGCGGGCGCGGTCTGGGTGAGTGCCGGCAATGAAGGTGGCAGAGGCTGGCCGAGCGCGAGGCGCATCGCCGCGATCTCCTGCTGCTGCTCGACCACGATCTCCTGCGCGATGCGCCGGATCTGCTCGTTCTTGCCGTAGCGCAGCACCGCCTGCGCCATGTCGATGGCGCCCTGGTGATGCGGGATCATCATGGCGACGAAATCGGCATCGACGTCGCCGGTCGGCTTGACGTCCATGTCCGCCATCATCCGGTCCATGGCGGTGGCGTTCTCGGCAAGGAACGGGGCTTCGGCGGCGGTCTTCGTTGCCGTCGGGTCCTTTGGCGTGATGTCGTCAGCCCGCGCGCCAGATATCGCCAATGCGGCGGCAAGGGCGATCAGCGCTGAACGCGCGAGACGGCGATGACGCATGGTGCCTCCTTGAGACGGCAACGGCCGCCTTCAGGAGGGTTGACCCGGCGCGGGCAGAATTATTCCGCGATCGCACGAAATATTCGCCGGTAGTGGGGGAAGCCCAGGCCGCTTCGGCCTCTGACGCACTGGCGTGAATCGAGATCCCCAGGGAAAGCCGAAGCTGCTGGTTCGGCGCCTCTGGAGAGAAGACGACCGTAGGTCGCCTTTGGCCGGGGATGACGGTTGGGATGGGATGCGTTGCTGTTCTAGCCTGGGATATTGGGCGGTGGAGCCTCGTGGCCGAGGGCGGCGGCATCCATCTCGTCGGTCCATACCTTGAACCCGACCAGGGTGTTGGGTCCGAACGAGGTCACCAGCGCGACGTCGGTGGCGTCCCGGCCGCGCGCCATCAGCACCCGGCCGATCCGCGGCACGTTGTTGCGCGCGTCGAAGGTATACCAGTGCCCGCCGAGATAGGCTTCGAACCAGCCGGCAAAATCCATCGGGCCGTGGGGCGGCGGCACGCCCATGTCGCCGAGATAGCCGGTGCAGTAGCGCGCCGGGATGTTCAGGCAGCGGCACAAGGTGATGGCGAGGTGCGCATAGTCCCGGCACACCCCCTGTCGCTCCTGGAAGACCTCGAAGGCGGTCTTGGTCGGGCGCGCGTGCTCATAGCCGAAGACGATATGGTTATGCACGAAATCGCACACCGCCTGAACCCTGGCCCAGCCGGGGGCGGTGGTGCCGAACAGGCTCCACGCGGTATCGGACAACAGCTCGGTTTCGCAATGCCGGCTGGCGAGCAGGAACACCAGGGCGTCCGCCGGCAACTCCTCGATCGGATGCTGGCCGGCGTTCGGCTCATAGACGTCGGTCTTGCCGCTGTCGCGGATGACGGCGTTGCTGGTGATGACGGTGCGCCCCGCCGGAGCGGTGATGCGGCTGCACCAATTGCCAAAGCCGTCGCGATACGCGGTGATCGGCAGTCCGGGCCGGGTGACGATGTAGTCGGGGACGACGATATCGGAGGCGCGGCTGTAATGGATGTTCAGGACCAGCAGCATCGGCGTCGGCTGCGGGCAGTCATAGGTCAGTTCGTAACCGAGATGGATCTGCATCCTGAGGCCCCCGTAATTCGAGACCGACCGGCGCGATGCCATACTGTCCTTTACGTAGCCTACACGGCTGCGGGGGAATTGATAGGCACGATGCTGCACCGCGGCAGAGCTCCGTTCGCTCGGACGGAATCATCCGAGCGAAAAGACCCTGCTTCCGGCTTCAAAACGTTGGAGCGTGTTCCGATCGCAAAGGTCGTTCAGCTTCTGCGGAGCATGCAACCTTTGCGGAGCCTGCTCTAGCGGCTGGTGCGCATCTTGCGGTCGGCATAGCGCTGGTCGCGCTTGGCCTTGCGGTCGGCCTGCTCGGCGGCGTGGCGCGCGATCTGCTCTTCCGCTTCCTGGATCTGCTTGGCGAGCGCCGCCGCTGCGTCGGCTTCGCGCCGCGCCGCCTGCTCTGCGAGCTGGGCTGCCTGCTCCGCCTCTCGTGCCGCCTTGCGCTCGGCGCGGGCCTCTTCCAGCGCCTTGCGCTCGGCCGCCTTGGCGAGCATCAGCGGATCGTCGGCCTTGGGACGCGACTTGAACTGCTCGAGCAGCTTTTCCTTGGCGCTCTGCGCAGTCTTGCGGCGTTCTGCAAAAGTATCGATGTTTTTCATTGCTGTCGTAGGTTTCCAGCGCTGCCGGCCTCTTGAAGGCCTCTACGCCTTCCACTGCCTGCAGCGATCGTTGGTTATGATGCCCGCTTGCTTCCCGGGCGGGCGGCCGGTGCTGCCCGCTTGCGTACCGGGCGGGGCGCTACCGGCGTATTGACCGCCGCCTCTTTGTCGGCGGCCTCCTTGGCCAGCCTGGCGAGGCGAAGCCGGGCCGTCTTGGCATCCCTCACGGCCGCCTCATGATCGACGATCGAGTGAGCGCCCCTGTCGGCCGCCTTCTTCGTCTCCGTCGCCGACTTGGAGCGAAACATGTTGTCCTTGGTGACTGTCGCCATCCGTATCGCTCCTCTGAAACGAAAAAAGGCCGGGCTTACCCGACCTTCTCCCAAGTGCCTCAACGGCCAATGCCAGTACATCCGTGGTCAAAGACCGGAGGCAATGTCTCACGCGGCCTGAAGGTTGCCGGCCGAGCTCTTGCCGGACCGACGATCGGTCTCGATTTCGTAGCTGACCTTCTGACCCTCATTGAGGGAGCGCATGCCAGCACGTTCAACAGCGGAGATGTGCACGAACACATCCGGACCGCCGTTGTCCGGCTGAATGAAACCAAAGCCCTTCTGGCCGTTAAACCACTTCACAGTACCCGTCGCCATAACGATTCCTTTCAGTCGACATAGGTTTTCCAACCGCCCGCATCACACAGGCAGCACAAAAAGATCGATTTTGAGAGGAAGTTCGCAGGGCGCTAAGAGCGCGAAACAAAGTTCGCCGTGCAAGATCGATGTCCAAAACATAGATGGTTCATGCCGCAATGGCAAGATGCCGCGTGAACTTCCGTGTCGTGTTGTGGCGCAAGGCTTTGTTGGATTTCATCGCAACAAGGTGAACGCCGCGATCAATGCCGCATAGATGGCGACATGGATGGCGACGCCAAGCAACTCCTTGCCGCGCGAGGGCGGTGCCGGGTTGAGCCACCAGGAAAAGCGCTGGCTCGTCCACGGCACCAGATAGTTCAGCGCGCAGATGCTGGCAACGTTGGCGATGAACAGCGCGATCGGAAGGGCGAGGCCTGCCCATCCCAGCAACAGCGGGTTCATGACGGCTATGCCGAACAGATAAACCACCGGGTAGAGCAGCAGCAGCACGATCATGTTCTGCTTCCACGCCGGCAGCGCGGACTGGCCCTTTTCCGGCGAAACGAACCATTGATCGAAGCCCGAACGGGCGACGCGGGCGTGGAATTCCTGCGTGAAAGGCTCGGCCTCCGCCAGCAGCGCCTGGCGCTCCGGCGAATCGAGCCAGGTTTGGAGGTTCGCTTCCGAATCGAATCGCAGGATCGACAGCCAGTCATCCTGCACGCCCGGGATCGGCGGCTCGAAGCGATAGCCCTGGAAGCCCTTCGCCCGGCTCTGCGCCGAGGCCATGCGCAGTTCCCAGTCGCGATAGGCCGGCTCCTGGCCGGGCTTGATGCGCGTCGATATCACCGCGGAGACCGGCGACGGCAGCACGCCCGACGAGCCGTCGGGCACGATGTGGATGTCGTCGCGGCCGACCAGCATCGGCTGTGCGCCGGTAATGCGGGCCAGCCGCTCCGGCGAATTGAGCCAGCCGATGGCGGCAGCCGAGCTGACGAAGCGTTGCAGGATCACCCAGTCGACCTGCGCCGGCGGGCTCGGCCGCATCACGGTCTGCCCGAGGAAGCCCGGCAGCCTGGCGATGAAGAGGCTCGTCTCCTCCTGCCAGGCGGCGAACGCCTCCTCGGAACCCGGCTGCACCCGGGTCTGCGTGACGATGGTGACGGATCCCGGGACGGTCTCGTTCATGACACGCCTTGCAGGCGATCGAAGATGCGGTCGGGCGTGAAGGGCAGGGTGTCGAAGCGCACGCCGGTGGCATCGAACAGCGCGTTGGAGATCGCCGGCGCAATCGGATTGATCGCGCATTCGCCCTGTGCCTTGGCGCCGAGCGGGCCGATGGTGTCGTGGGTGCCGGCGAACAGCACTTGGCTGCGCGGCACGTCGGCGAAGCTCGGTATGCGGTAGTTGCGCAAGGCGGCGTTCTTCATGTGGCCGGCGTCGTCATAGTCCATGTGCTCGGTCAGCGCCCAGCCGAGCCCCATGGAGATCGAGCCGTCGATCTGGCCGCGGCACTGCATCGGATTGATCGGCCGGCCGATATCGGCGGCGTGCACGCTTTGCAGGATCTCGATGTCGCCGGTGATGCGATGCACGGCCAGGCGGATGCCCTGCACATTGAAGGCGACGGTGCGCGGCGCGAGATAGGCCCGGCGCCGCGCCTTGAAGCGGTGGCCGGCCGCGGTGCCCTGCGCATAAAGCTCGGTGAGCGCGATGCGTTCATTGCCGCGCGCCACCGCGCCGCCCTCCATGGCCCATTCGCCCGCCCGGGTGCCGGTGCTGCGGGCGGCATAGGCCAGGATGTTCTGCCGCAGCGCCTGCGCGGTCAGCATCACCGCCTGCCCGGCGACCACGGTGCCGGTGCTGGCGAAGGTGCCGGTATCGAACGGCGTCTTGTCGGTGTCGGCATTGATGATCTCGATATCGCCGGCCCGTGAGCCCAGCACGCCTGCCGCCAGCTGGCGGTGCGAGGTCACCGAGCCATTGCCCATCTCGGTCGATCCGACCGCAAGGTGGAAGCGCCCGTCGGCCAGCAATTCCATGGTCGCGCCGGAGCGATGCTCGGTCGGCGGGCCGGATTCCAGCATCGCGAAGGCGATGCCGGTGCCCTCCAGCCAGTCGGCGCCCTCGGGCTTCGGCTTGCGCTCGCCGCTCGCCAGCCCGGCCTCGACCATCTCGACGCATTCTGCGAGGCCGTAGCTGCCGATATCGACGTCGGAGGTCTCGCTCCACACCGATTCGATCCAGTCATCGTCGCGGATCATGTTTGTGCGGCGCAGCGCGACCGGATCGAGCTTCAGGAGCTTCGCCAGGTCGTCCATGGCGCATTCGATGGCGAAGGTGGTCTGCGACGAGCCATAGCCGCGAAAGCCGCCGCCAGGCACCATGTTGGTATAGACCGCGTAGCCGTCGGCCTTCTTGTTGGCGCAACGATAGAGCGCCATCGGACTGGAGAGCGAGGCCGCCAGCGTCTCGCTGGAATGGTTGCCATAGGCGCCGGTATTGGAGACCACGCGGATCTGGATGGCGGTGAGGGTGCCGTCGCTCTTGGCGCCGATCTTGACCCGTGTCGTCATCTGGTGGCGCGTGCTGGCGCCGATGAACTGCTCCTCGCGGGTGAACTCCCACTTCACCGGCCGGCCGATCTTCAGCATGGCGAGGACGCAGAGATCCTCGCTGAGCATCTCCTGCTTGCCGCCGAAGCCGCCACCAACGCGCTCGGTGAAGACCTGCAGCTCCCGCTGATTGATGCCGAACAGATAGCTGAGCTTCTGCTGGACGATGAACGGCGCCTGCGAACTGGTGCGCACGTGGATGCGGCCATCCTCGCCCTTCCAGGCGATCGAGCCGTGCGTCTCCAGATGCACATGCTGCACCCGCGAGGTGGAATAGGTGTGCTCGTGCACGGCATCGGCTTCGGCAAAGCCGTTGGCGACGTTGCCGACCTCGCCATGGATCTCGGCAAAGATATTGCCGCGCGCCTCGCCGCCCTTGCGGTGCAGGACCGGCGCCTCGGGTGCCATGGCGAGCTCGGGGTCGAACACCGCGGGCAATAGCTCGTAGTCGACCACCAGCGCCCGGCAGCCGGCCTCCGCCGCGGCCTCGCTGGTGGCGACCACCGCGGCGATGCGCTGGCCGACGAAGCGGACGACGTCGTCGAGTATGTAGGTGTCGTCCGGATCGACCAGGTGATCCTCATGGGTCGCCGTGCTGTACAGCTTGCGCGGCACGTCCTCCCAGGTGAACACCTCCAGCACGCCCGGCACCGCCATCGCCGCGGTGCGGTCGATGCGGGTGATGCGGGCATGGGCGTGCGGCGAACGCAGCACCTTGAGGTAGGCGAGGTCCGCCACCGCCACATCCATGGTGTAGCGCGCATGGCCGGTGACGATATCCGGGCCGAACGGATTGGGCAGGCTGGCGCCGCAGGCGCTGCCGGCGACATCCTCGCCGATATTGACGACGCCATTGATGGCGTCGTGGATCGAGCGGTAGCCGGTACAGCGGCAGAGATTGCCCTTGAGGTGGCGCGGCAGGTCTTCGCGCTGCTCGTCATCGAGCGAGGCGACCGTCATGATCATGCCGGCCGCGCAGAAGCCGCACTGGAACGCCTGGGCATCGAGGAAGGCCTGCTGCACCGGGTGCAGTCCATTGCCGTTGGCCAGCCCCTGGATGGTGGTGATCTCGCGGCCGGCTGCGCGGAACGCCGGCATCAGGCAGGAATGGATCGGCGCGCCGTCGACCCACACGGTGCAGGCGCCGCAATCGCCCTGGTCGCAGCCCTTCTTGACGCCGAAGTCGCCGCGCTCGCGCAGGAAGGTGCGCAGGCACTGGCCGGCCCTCGGCTCGGCGGAAAAGGCGTGTCCGTCGATCGAGTAGTTCATGCGGCACCCCCGGCAAGCTCGGCGCGGATCTGTTCGGCGAAATGATAGGTGAGGTGCCGGCGATAGGCCGGCAGGCCGTTGACGTCGTCGAAATAGCCCCCCTGCGGGATCGCCGCGTCGATGGCGCGCCGCACGTCCGCGGCGCTGGGCGCCTTGGGGAAACCAAGCTGCACCGGGCGGAAGGTCGAGGCGGTGATGGTCAGCAGCAGGTCGCCGTCCGGGCCGGAGGTGCCGATCAGCAGCGCCGCCGAGCGGCCGAGATGGGTCAGCGAGGAGCGGCGGAAGGCGAAGCGCCTGGTCAGCGCCGCGGCCGGCAGGTGGATGCTGCGCAGCAACTCGCCGGGCGCCAGCACATTGGCGCGGTTGCCGGTGACGAAGTCGATCGCCGCCACCTGGCGCGGCGCGGCGTCGCGCGGCTGCAGCGTATAGATCCCCTCGAGCGCCGTGGTGAGCGAGATCATCGCTCCGGCCGGCAGCGACATGCAGATATTGCCGCCGACGCTCGCCTCGTGCGCGATCTTGAAGGACATCAGCAGAGCGCGGCAGCAGAGCGGGAACAGCGGACCCGCGGTCCAGGCTGCCGGATATTCCAGTGCGTCGAGTTCGGCGATCCGCGCCGTCGCCGCGATGTCGAGGCCATCCTCGGTGATGGTCAGCGCCGGCCAGTCGAAGGCGCGAAGGTCGATCAGCGTATCGAGCGCCGGCTGCGGTTCGGAGAACAGCCAGGTGCCGCCGGAGAGCCAGGCCAGCCCGTCGCGCCAGAGCGTGACGTCGTCCGCCGAGCGTGGGCGCTCAATATGCCGGATGGTGTTGATGTCCATGTGGGAGCTGCCTTGCCATGGTCACTTCGATGGTCGGCGTACGGCCCGCGATGCGCGCGAGCCTGCTTTCATTCAAGGCCATGCCGACAGGGTCGCCGCCCCGAAAGCTGGCGTGGGGTTCTGAACGTGTCGGGCGAGTCTATTTTGGGGAATGCTGCTGACTGATCTGGCGTAAGGTGCCGGCGCGAGCACGCGCGAGGCCACGCAATATGCCGTCACTGCTTCCCCCATCTTGTCTCAAAATGATTATTATTTTTACGACTAATGAATCGCTGATTACGGATAGTATGTCCCGCTTCATTTCGAAATATCAACATTATAAAAATTAAAGGCAGCGATATGGTTGACTGTTGCTTGGCTGGGCCGAGGCGCCGATTCCAGACCGCTCGTCATCCGACCACGTCATCCTGAGAGGCTGACCGAAAATTCGTCGACGATACTAGAACCACCTCATCCTGAGGTGCTCGGGCAAGGCCCGAGCCTCGAAGGATGCTCGTTAGCGGTCGCAGGCGCTCTGTTTCAGCATCCTTCGAGGCCGCCTGCGGCGGCACCTCAGGATGAGGTCGTCTATTTCGAGTCAGGCTTTGAGGTGCCGCGGAGCGGCCTCGAAGGATGCCCATCCCCGATGGCCATCTTCTGCTTCAGCATCCTTCGAGGCTCGCTGCGCCTGCGCCTCACGATGACGTGGTTCGCCCTGCGTCAGTCACCCAGCAACGCCACCTGCCGTCATCGCCCTGTTGTCTCCGCGTCCTAGGAATCCGCCCCGAAGCGGCCCGGTGCGCCGCTGTTTGCACAGCTGTGCAAAGGGCCTCGGATGACGACGGACGCATTCCTCGCGGTGGATGGACTGAGCGTCGGATACGGCGGCACCAAGGTGCTGGCCGGGGTCGACCTCGCCATTGCCAAGGGAGAGTTCGTCGCCCTGCTGGGCGCCTCCGGCTGCGGCAAGACCACGCTGCTGCGGACTATAGCCGGCTTCGTATCGCCCAGCGCTGGCGCCGTCCGTGTCGACGGACGCGACGTCACCCGGCTCGCGCCGGACCGGCGCGGCATGGCGCTGGTGTTCCAGTCCTATGCGCTGTGGCCGCATATGAGCGTCGCCCAGAATATCGGCTACGGGCTGCGCCTGAGGGGCCGCTCGCGCGCTGAAATCAATGCTCGCGTCGGCGAGATCGAAGCGCTGCTCGGCCTCACCGGTCTGGGCGGACGCAAGCCGCCGCAGCTGTCCGGCGGGCAACGCCAGCGGGTCGCGCTCGGCCGCGCGCTCGCCATCGATCCCGAGATATTGCTGCTCGACGAGCCGCTCTCGAACCTCGATGCCCGCATCCGCCTCACCGTGCGCCACGAGATCCGCGCCTTGCAGCAGCGGCTCGGCATCACCGCCATCCATGTCACGCACGACCGCGAGGAGGCCATGGTGATGGCTGACCGCATCGTCATCCTCAATGAGGGCCGCATTGCTCAAGCGGGCACGCCGCTTGAGGTCTACAACCATCCCGCCTCGTCCTTCGTCGCCGCCTTCATGGGCGCGGAGAACGTGCTGCCGCTGAACGGGCACGCGCTCGCCGCCGGCGCGGTCGAGGCGCGTTTCCGAGCGGAGGCTGCGCAACTGCTCGATGCCGTCGCCGTCGCGCCGGCGCCGCACGGCGTCGCCGAATTCGCCGGCACCGTCGAGCAGCTGAGCTATCCCGGCGGCCTGTGGCGCCACGGCGTACGCATCGGCGAGACCCTCGTGCTGGTCGACGCGCCCGCCGCCTTCGGCCCCGGCACGGCGGTGAAGGTCCGCGTGCCGGAACACGCGCTGTTCCGCTTCCCCGCGCCGAACGCGCCTCCCGATTCCACATCCAGCCGCGCTGCCGCGCCGGTGGAAGCACGCCCACAGGCTCCCCGCCCCATGGAGATTGCCCGATGAAGACCTTTGCCCGCGCCGCGCTCCTTGCCGGCGCCTTCGCCGGCCTTGCCGCTATCCCAGCCCGTGCGGCGGAGCTGACGGTGGTGACCGCCGGCGACCAGAACATGGTCGACTACGTCAACCAGTACCTTGCCCCGCTGTTCGAGAAGCAGAACCCCGGCAATACGGTGCGCGTGGTCGGCACCGGCCCTGGCGATGCCGGCTCGCAGAAGATCCTCGAGCGCTTCGAGGCGCAGAAGCGCGCCGGCGTAGCAGTGTGGGATACCGACGTCGCGGTGGCGCACGAGAAGTTCGTCGGCCCGATGGTCGCCGCCGGTTATCTGGAGACCTATCGCGACCGCATCTCGACCGGTGCGCTGGTCACCCGCGCCAATGCCGACAATGCGCTGGGTTCCGACGTGCGCGGCTATGTGATGCCGATGTTCAATAGCCAGACCGCGCTCGCCTACAACCCGGCGCTGCTGCCCAACCCGCCGAAGTCCTATCCCGAACTCGCCGCCTGGGTGAAGCAGAACCCTGGCAAGTTCGGCTATAACGGCATCAAGGGCGGCGCCTCCGGCGTCAGCTTCGTGATGGGCTGGATCTACGCCTTCGGCGGCGGCGATGCCAACAAGCTGATGTACGGCCCGTTCGACGCGGCCGAGACCAGGAAGTGGGACGCCGCGCTCGCCAGCCTGAAGGAATTCACCAAGAGCGCTACGTTGACCCCCGGCAATGCCGGCACGCTCGACCTGCTCAGCCGCGGCGAAATCGCCATCGGCCCGGTGTGGGTCGACATGTTCTATTCCTGGCAGGCCAACGGCCAATTGCCGCCGGACTTCAAGCTGATCCTGCCGGCCCCCGGCATGCCCGGCCAGCCGATGCACTATGTCATCCCGGCAAAGGCTGCCAACCGCGCTCTGGCCGAGAAGTTCGTCGAGCTTGCCACCAGCCCGAAGGTGCAGGCGGAAGGCATCGTCGAGCGCTTCAACTGGTATCCGGGCATCGACGCCACCAAGGTGCAGTCCGAGCTGCCGCCGAAGGTGTGGGCGAAGCTGTTCACCGACATCTCGCCGGACGACCTTGCCGGCAAGGGCAAGCCGTTCCCGATCGCGCCTTACAACAACGCGATCCTGGAGGCCTATGAGCGCCAGGTGGCGAACTGAGTGGGCGTCTCTAGAGCGACGTCATCCTGAGGTGCTCGGGCGCAGCCCGAGCCTCGAAGGATGCCCGCCCCCGAGGGCCGTCTTCTGCTTCAGCATCCTTCGAGGCTCGCTTCGCTCGCACCTCAGGATGACGTGGCACTTGGACGGCCTTCTCCCAGCGAAAGCCCAACACCATGAAACCCAGCACCCTCGGCCTTCTCCTCACCTTGCCGGCGCTGGCGATGGTGGTGCTGTTCTTCCTGGTGCCGCTCGCCGCCTCCGTTGTCGGTGCCTTCGTCGTGGGCGATCACTTCGGCCTCGGCAACTTCACCAAGTCGTTCGAGCTCTATACGAAGGACATCGTCTTCACCGCGCTGATCGTGGCGCTCTCCAGCCTCATCGTCGGCGTGTTCGCGGTCGCCATTGGCGGCTATCTGACGCTCGGCGAGAACCCGCGCGCGGTGGCGCTGCTGCGCTGGCTCTATCGCTGGCCGATGTTCATTCCCTTCATCGTCGTCGGGCAGATCTTGCGCACCTTCCTCGCCAAGAACGGGCTGATGAACAATATGCTGGTCGCGAGTGGCCTCATCACCCCGCTGGAGGCGGTGAGCTTTCTCGACTGGCGCGGCATCGTCATCGCCTTCGTCTGGAAGCAGACGCCGTTCGTCGCGCTGCTGGTGGCTGGCGCCATGGCCTCGGTCGACCGCGGCACCATCGAAGCCGCGCGCAATCTCGGCGCCTCGCGGCTGCGCATCCTGATCGAGATCCTGGTGCCGCAGGTCGCCACCACGCTGGTCGTCGGGCTGGTGCTGTCGTTCGTCACCATGATGTCGGTGCTCTCGGTGCCGCTGATGATCAATGCCCAGTCGCCGACCATGCTGACCGCCGACATCGCCTTCCGCATCAATGCCTATGGCGATTACGGCGTCGCCAACGCGCTCGGCGCCATCTCGCTGGCCATCACCTCGTGCGTCGCCTGGATCTATCTGCGCCAGACCATGCGGGAGCGCGCATGAGCATCGCCGCCGACACCTCGTCCGCGCGTCGGCTGGACCTGTGGTGGCTGCCGCGCGCGGCCATACTCGGGCTGATCGCATTCTTCATCTTCGGCCCGCTCGCCAACATGCTGCTGTGGACGGTGACCGAGCGCTGGTATTTCCCCCATGCGCTGCCGCTGGACTATGGCTTCAGCTCCTGGGCGCGGGTATTCGCGCCGCGCGGCAATGCGATGGAATCGCTGCTCAATTCCATCCTCGTCGCGCTGCTCACCGTCGTCGCCTCGCTCAGCCTGGCGATCCCCGCCGGCTATGCGCTGGCCCGTTTGAGGGTGCCGGCGCGCGCCGCCATCTTGCTCGCCTTCCTGATCCCGCAGGCGTTCCCGAACCTCACCGTCTATGTGAACATCGCCCGGCTGTTCTATGAGGTTGGGCTGAACGGCACCATTGCCGGCGTGGTCATCGTCCACACCACCCATGGCCTCGTCTATGCGATCTGGATCGCTACCGCCGCCTTCGCCGCGGTCGACACCGAGCTGGAGGAAGCGGCGCGCTCCATCGGCGCCAGCGCGCTCGCCGCGTTCCGCGACGTGACGCTGCCGCTCGCCATGCCCGGCCTGATGGCGAGCGCGATCTTCGTGTTCCTGGAATCGCTCGACGAGTTCACCGGCAGCTATTTCGTCGGCGCGCCGGACGTGAACATGCTGCCGCTGCTGCTCTATACCGCCGGGGCGGGCGGCAATTACCAGATCGCCTCCATCACCGCGCTGCTGCTGCTGGTGCCATCGATCGTCTTCATGCTGCTGGTCGAGCGCTTCCTGAAAGCGGACGTGCTCGCCAGGGTCGGGCGCTGACGCCATGACATGTTCCGACACCAAGCACCCGCCGCTCGAGAGATCGCGTTTCGTCAGCGCCCAGGAGGTGGCGGACCGCGCCGGCGTCTCGCGCTCGGCGGTGTCGCGCGCCTTCACGCCGGGCGCCAGCGTCGCCGAGGAAACCCGGCGCAAGGTGATGCAGGCGGCCGAGGAACTCGGCTACCAGGTGAACGACCTCGCCCGCGGCCTGCTCGCCAGCAAGAGCCGGCTCGTCGGCATCGTCGCCACCCGTCCCGAGGTCGGCTTCCGCGCCCACCTTGCCGCCGCGCTGGTGCGCCGGCTGATCCAGCGCGGCAGCGTGCCGGTGATGATCGACACCGGCAGCAACGAGGCGGAGATGAGCGCCGCCCAGCGCACGCTGTTCGGCCATCGCGCCGAGGCAACCATCATCCTCTCCGGCTCGCCGCCGGCCTCCTTCGTCGAGCTGGCGCGGCGCAACGGCCAGCCGCTTGTGCTGATCGGCCGTTCCACGCCCGGCGTCGACAGCATCCAGCCCGATAATGCCGCGAGTGCCCGGCAGGCGGCGGCGCTGTTCGCCGCGCGGGGTCTCACGCGGCTCGGCTATGTCGGCTCGAGTTCGGGTACGCCCTCGACCATCGAGCGCGGCGCTGCCTTCCATGCGGCCGCCGAAGCTGCGGGCGCGACGGTCACCAGCGTGGTGGAGGAGGCCGAGCATGGGGGCGGCTTCAAGGCCGCCGCCCGCCTGTTCGCCGGTGCCCGCCTGCCGCAGGGGGTGTTCTGCGTCAATGATCCCGCCGCCTTCGGCGTCATGGATTTCGCCCGCAGCACCGCCGAGCTCGACGTGCCGGGCGATCTCGGCATCATCGGCTTCGATGATGTGCCCGAAGCCTGCTGGCCGGCTTATGATCTGACCACCTTCCGCCAGGATCCGCAGATCATGGCGGAAGCCGCCATCGCCTTGCTCGACCGCCGGCAGGCCAATCCCGATCGGCCGGCCGAAAATCTCCGGATTCCCGCGCCGCTGGTGGTGCGGGGAAGTTTCCGACCCGACTGAAGCACCCTGAAGGACCGATCCGTTGATGTCGACACTGCCCGACGACCCCCGCCTCGACCTCGCCCGCACCGTCGCCGCCGAAGCGGCCGTGCTCGCCTCGGCCTATTTCGCCAATCTGGCCATGCTTGCCATCGAGGAGAAGCGCGGCGGACAGGATGTCGTCAGCGAGGCCGATCGCGAGGTGGAGGCGTTAATCTATCGGCGAATCATGGAGACCTTCCCGGATGACGGCTTCCTCGGCGAGGAGACCGGCCTGACGCCGGGCACTTCCGGCAATGTCTGGGTGGTCGATCCGATCGACGGCACCAGCTGCTTCCTGCACGGCCTGCCGGACTGGTGCATCTCCATCGCGCTGGTGCAAGGCGATGAGATCCGGTTCGGTATCATCCACCAGCCCACCTCCGGCGAGGTGTTCGTCGCCGCGAAAGGCCACGGTGCCTTTCTCAATGACGCGCCGATCCGTGTCGATGCCAGCGCCACGCTGCAAACCGGCCTGCTTGCGCTCGGTGCCAATGGCCGCATCCCGCCGCGCATGGTCGCGGATTTCGCCCGGCGCCTGCTGGAAGCGGGCGGCATGTTCTACCGCAACGGTTCGGGCGCGCTGATGCTGGCCTATGTCGCCTGCGGCCGGCTCGCCGCCTATTACGAGCCGCATATCAATTCGTGGGACTGCATGGCGGGGCTGTGCCTGATCCGCGAGGCCGGCGGCTGGACCAATGATTTTGCGGCGGACGGCGATCTCCTCGCCGACGACCGGATCATCGCCGCCACGCCCGGCGCCCGCGAGGAACTCCTCGCTCTGGTCGCGGCGACCGAGGCTGCCGCATCATGATCAAGCTGATCCAGATCACCGATCCGCATCTCGTCGAACCAGGCGAACTCCTGCTCGGCCTCGATCCGCTGGCGCGGCTGGAGGCCTGCCTAGCCCATGTCAACGCCCACCATGCCGATGCCGATCTCGTGGTGCTCTCCGGCGACCTCACCGACGATGGCAGCCCGGCCGCCTATGCGGCACTGCGCGACCGGCTTGCTGGCCTCAAGGCCCCCTGGCGGCTGATGGTCGGCAATCATGACGACCGCGACGCACTGCTCACCGCCTTTCCGGAAGTGCCGAGCGCGGGCGGTTTCCTGCAATGCTCGCTCGATACGCGGCGGGGCCGGGTGATCCTGCTGGACACGCTGGAGCCCGGCCGGGTCGAGGGCCGGCTCTGCCCGGCGCGGCTCGCCTGGCTGGAGGCCGAACTGGACGCGGCGAGCGCTCAGCCCGCCTATATCTTCATGCACCACCCGCCCTTCCGGGTGCATCTGCCGGCGCTCGACGCGGTGCGGCTGGTCGATGTCGACGCATTTCTCGACGTCATCGGCCGGCACGGCGCGGTGCGCCACATCTTCGCCGGCCACGTGCACCGGCCGATCTCCGGCGTCTGGCATGGCATCGGCTTCAGCACGCTGTTCGGCACCAGCCACCAGGCCGAGGCGATCTTCAACGAGAAGCGCTTCGCCACCAGCCTGGAGGCGCCAGCCTATGGCGTGATCCTCATCGAGCCGGACTCGGTGGTGGTGCTCTCCGTCGGCTTCCTGGAGCCGTCCGTCTAGAGCCGGAACGCCGCGGCGCGGCGATGCCCTTCCAGGCCTTCGCTCGCGCTTTGGCGCACCGCGGGCGGGGCGACCGCGGCGACGCCGCGCTCATCGAGCCATTGATGCGTGCAGATCCTGACGAAGGAGCCGACCCAGAGCCCGCCGGTATAGCGCGCCGCGCCCATGGTCGGCAGCGTGTGGTTGGTGCCGCAGCATTTGTCGGAATAGACCACGCTCGCCAGCGTGCCGATGAACAGCGAGCCGTAATTGCGCAGCCTTGCCGCCGTGGCATGCGCATCGCGCGTGTGCACCTGCAAATGCTCGGCGGCGATGTGGTCGGAATAGGCGATCATCGCCTCTTCGTCGTCGCACACCGCGATCTCGCCGAACTGTGCCCAGGCCGCGCCGGCAACCGGAGCGGTGGTGAGGCCCTCGAGCTGCCGCTCGACTTCGGCGAGCGTCGCCTCGGCCAGCGCCCGGCTGGTGGTGATGAGGCCGACCCGGGTGCGCACATCATGCTCGGCCTGGGCCAGCAGGTCGGTGGCGATCATCTCGGCATCGCCGGTCTCGTCGGCAACGATGAAGATCTCGCTCGGCCCGGCAAGCTGGTCGATGCCAACCGGGCCGAACACCTGGCGCTTGGCCTCGTTGACATAGGCATTGCCGGGACCGACGACCTTGTCGACCGCCGGAATAGTCTGCGTGCCGAACGCCATGGCGGCGATGGCCTGCGCGCCGCCTACGCGGAAGATGCGGTCGGCGCCGGAGAGATGACAGCCGGCGATCATTGCCGGGTGCGCGCCCGGCGGCAGGCAGGCGATCACCTCCTCGCAGCCGGCGACCTTGGCCGGCACCAGCGTCATCACCGGCGCGGACAGCAGCGGGTAGCGCCCGCCCGGCACATAGGCGCCGACACGCTGGACCGGGATGACGCGGTGGCCGAGATGCAGGCCCGGCAGTGCCTCGATCTCCAGCGGCAGGATGGTCTTGAGCTGGGCCTCGGCAAAGGCCCGCACCCGCTCGATGGCGAACTCGGTATCCCTACGAGTCTGCGGGTCGAGCGCCGCCAACGCTGCGGCGCGCTCGGCGTCGGTGACCTCGATGGATGAGAGCTCCGCCTTGTCGAACTCGCGCGAATAGTGCCGCACAGCGTCGTCGCCCCGGGTGCGGACGGCGTCGAGCACCTCCTTCACCGTCGCCGCGATCTTGCTGGTGTCGCTGCCGTCATCCGGGCGCGGCGCCTTGAGGTGCTTGATCCTGTCGCGAAGGGCGGGAGCGATGTCCGGCATGGGGGAATTCTCTCGTGAGGGTGCGCGATGGTGCGGCCGCCACGGGACGGCGGCAATTGGCCGGGACCGCTGCGTCTATTATATTCACCAGCGGTCACGCCTGCGTTGGAGATGCGAATGCCCAATCTCGGCCCCGGAATCCGCGAACTGCGCCGCCGTCGCGGGCTCGGCATACGCACGCTGGCACTGCGCTCGGGGGTGTCGCATTCCTCGATCTCGCTGATCGAGCGGGACCGCATCAGCCCTTCCATCGACACGCTCGCCGCCATACTGGAGGCACTCGGCACCACGCTGGTCGGCTTCTTCTCCGAGTTGCAGCAGATGTCGTCCTATTCGCCCTTCTATGAGGCGAGCGAATTGCCGGAAGTCGGCAGTGGCGACGCCATCTCCTATCGCGTCATCGGCATCAATCATCCGAACCGGCAGATACTCGTGCTGCACGAGACCTATGCGGTCGGTGCCGATACGGGTGAAGCTTTCTCCCACACCGCGCAGGAGGCCGGCATGATCATCCGTGGCGCGGTCGAGGTCACGGTGGAGAACCAGTCGAAAGTCCTCGGTGTCGGCGATGCCTATTATTTCGACAGCCGGCTGCCGCACCGCTTTCGCAACGTTGCCGACGGCCCGAGCGAGATCGTCAGCGCGATCAATCCTCCGACTTACTGAGGAAGACGGGCGGCTCGACTTGAAGC
Source organism: Starkeya sp. ORNL1 (assembly GCF_012971745.1). Classification (NCBI taxonomy): domain Bacteria; kingdom Pseudomonadati; phylum Pseudomonadota; class Alphaproteobacteria; order Hyphomicrobiales; family Xanthobacteraceae; genus Starkeya; species Starkeya sp. ORNL1. The sequence continues at coordinate 2,333,605 of NZ_CP048834.1, read as the reverse complement.
AATGGCGTCCAGGATATTCACCGGACGCTGCGCATACGCCCTTCGCATTCTGTCACCGCTATCGGGAGCGTGCTTTGCTGCCCGGATAAAGGCAACAAACAGGGGAACTTCCACCATGGTGAAGTCTGCTTTCCTGCGGATCGGCGGCGCCGGCCTTGTCCTTGGACTGATGGCGGCGGGAAGCGTGGCCTCGGCCCGCGATCTCACCGTCGTCTCCTGGGGCGGAAACTACCAGGACGCCCAGAAGAAGATCTATTTCGAACCCTTCGCCAAGAAGACCGGCAAGCCGCTGCTCGACGAGAGCTGGGACGGCGGCATCGGCGTCATCGCCGCCAAGGTGAAGGCCGGTGTCCCGAACTGGGACGCCGTGCAGGTCGAGACCGAGGAACTGGAACTCGGCTGTGCCGACGGCTTCTATGAGAAGATCGACTGGCAGAAGCTCGGCGGCAAGGACAAGTTCCTGCCGGCGGCGGTCAGCGATTGCGGCGTCGGCGCCATCGTCTGGTCAACCATGCTCAGCTATGACGCCAACCGCCTGAAGACCCCGCCGACCTCCTGGGCGGACTTCTGGGACGTCGCCAAGTTCCCCGGCAAGCGCGGCTTCCGCCGCGGGCCGAAATACACGCTCGAATTCGCGCTGATGGCCGACGGCGTGAAGCCGGAGGACGTCTATAAGGTGCTGGGCACGCCGGAGGGCGTCGATCGCGCCTTCAAGAAGCTCGACCAGCTGAAGCCGAACATCGTGTGGTGGGAGGCCGGCGCCCAGCCGCTCCAGCTGCTCGCGTCCGGCGAAGTGGTGATGAGCACCGCCTATAATGGCCGCCTCGCCGGCATCAATAAAGCGGAAGGCAAGAACTTCCAGGGCGTCTGGCCCGGCAGCATCTACGCCATCGACAGCTGGGTGATCCTGAAGGACAGCCCGAACAAGGACGCGGCGATGGACTTCATCGCCTTCGCCAGCGAGCCGGCCAACCAGTCCAAGCTGCCCGACTACATCGCCTACGGCCTGCCGAACAAGGCAGCCGCCGCCATGGTGCCGCCGAACCTCGCCAAGGACCTGCCGACCGCCGAGGCCAACCTGAAGGGCGCCATAGCGCTCGACGGCGCGTTCTGGGTCGACAACATCGAGGAAATGACCAAGCGCTTCAACGCCTGGCTGGCGAAGTAGGCTTCGCGGACGAGTTGAACGGCGCGGTGCCCTGATGTGCCGCGCCGTTTCCTTTTGCCGCCATCGGTGCGGGCATCCTTCGAGGCTCGCTGCGCGAGCACCTCAGGATGACGTGGTTCTTTGAACGCCACGTCATCCTGAGGCGCCGGCCGACGGCCGGCCTCGAAGGATGCTCAGAGCGCCCCCATCACGCACCGCTTTGACCAGCCGCTTCAGCCGGCTAGGCTGCGTGAGCCCATGAGTCCGGAGTCCGCGGTTGGCGCCCTTCATCCATTTCGACCAGGTGACGAAATCCTTCGGCACGCTGCGCGTCGTCGACAATCTCGACCTGCGCGTCGAGAAGGGCGAGTTCCTCAGCCTGCTCGGGCCGTCCGGCTCCGGCAAGACCACCATGCTGATGATGCTCGCCGGCTTCGAGGATCCGACCGAAGGGTCGATCTGGCTCGACGGCGTGCGCATCGAAAGCCTGCCCTCGCACCGGCGCAACATGGGCGTGGTGTTCCAGAGCTACGCATTGTTCCCGCACATGACGGTCGCGGAGAACGTCGCCTTTCCGCTCACCATGCGCGGCGTCGGCCGGGCCGAGGCCAAGGAGCGCGTCGCCCGCGCGCTCGACATGGTGCGGCTTGGTCATCTGAAGGACCGCCGGCCGTCCCAGCTCTCCGGCGGCCAGCAGCAGCGCGTGGCGCTGACCCGTGCCCTGGTGTTCGAGCCGAGCGTCGTCTTGATGGACGAGCCGCTCGGCGCGCTCGACAAGCAATTGCGCGAGCACATGCAGCTCGAATTGCGCGACCTGCACAGGAAACTCGGCCTGACGGTGATCTTCGTCACCCACGACCAGTCCGAGGCACTGACCATGTCGGACCGCATCGCCGTGTTCAATGCCGGCAAGATCGAGCAGCTCGACACGCCGGAGGGCATCTATGACCGGCCGCGCACCCGGTTCGTCGCCGAGTTCATCGGCGAGACCAATCTGTTCGAGGGCGTGGTGCAGAAGGTCGAGGGCGATGTCGCCGAGGTCACGCTGAAGGGCGGCCTGAATGTGCGGGCGGCGGTGACCGCGCCGGTCGCGGTCGGTGCGCCCATCCTCGCCTCGGTGCGGCCGGAGCGCATGCATCTGCGCACCGAAGCCGGCGCGGCGAACGTCATTCCCGTCACCATCGCCGACAATGTCTATCAGGGCGACCATCTGCGCTCGCATCTGAGCGCCGATGGCGTTGTTCTGGTCGCCAAGGTCGAGCGGCGGGTTCCGGTCGGGCCGGTGGGGAGCGCGGCGTTCGCCTGCTTCGAGCCGTCCGAATGCACGCTGATCGCGCCATGAGCCAGCGCGCCAGCAGCCGGGGCGGGGCACGCTCGCGCGTCAGGGCGCTGCTGCTGGTGGCGCCGCTGTTCGCCTTCCTCGCCGTGTTTTTCGTCTGGCCGCTGGTGATGATGACCGTGGTCTCCGTCACCGACGGCACGGTGCGCGCCGTGCTGCCGGACACAGCGGAAGCCATCGCCGGATGGGACGGCGCCGGCCAGCCGTCCAAGGCGGTGCAGGACGCGCTGGTCGCAGACCTGCGGCGGCCGAGCGAGCAGATGGCGTTCGGCGATGCGGTGCGCCGGCTGAACAGCGAAGCCGCCGGCTTCCGCACGCTGCTCAGCCGCACCGCGAGCGCGGTGCGCGACGCGCCGCCCGGTCAGCCCGTGGACCTCGTCGCCATCGACAAGCGCTGGGGCGAGCCCGGTTTCTGGCAGGCGATGCAGCGCGCCATGCCGCGTTATACCGACCGCAATTTGCTCGCCGCCGTCGATCTCAAGCGCGACACCGATGGCAGCATCGTCGCGGACGCGTCGGCGAACCGCGCCATCATGGTGCGCACCTTTGCCATTGCCGGGCTGGTGACGCTGCTGTGCGCGCTGATCGGCTTGCCCTACGCGATGATCGCCGCTGCCGCCTCCGGCTGGGTGCGCAACCTGCTGCTGCTCGCCGTGCTGCTGCCGCTCTGGACCTCGCTGCTCGTGCGCACCGCAGCCTGGGTGATCCTGCTGCAGAATGAGGGGCTGATAAACGACTTCCTCATCGCCATCGGCGTCGTCAGCCAGCCTTTGCAACTCATCTTCAACCGCACCGGCGTCGTCATCGCCATGACCCATGTGCTGCTGCCGTTCATGGTGCTGCCGATCTATAGCGTGCTGCTCGGCATTCCGCGCAATTTGATGCCGGCCGCCTCGTCGCTCGGCGCCTCGCGGCTGCGCGCCTTCCGCCATGTGCTGCTGCCACTGGTGCTGCCGGGGCTGCTCTCGGGCTCGCTGCTCGTCTTCATGGTGGCGCTCGGCTACTACATCACCCCGGCTCTGGTCGGCGGGGCGGAGGACCAGATGATCTCCTCGGTCATTGCCTTCTTCGCCACCGGCACCGCCAATTGGGGCATGGCCGGCGCGCTCGGGCTGATCCTTTTGGTGACCACGACCGCGCTGTATCTGGTCTATGGCCGGCTGTCCCGCTCGCCGCAAATGGTGGGGACCTGAAATGGCGGCCCGCTCTCCCGGCCTTCGCGCGGCGCAGATCATATTCGGCGCGCTCGTGGTGTTCTTCCTGGTGGCGCCGATCATCGCCATCCTGCCGCTCGCCTTCAATTCCAGCGTGTTCCTCAACTACCCGATCGAGAGCTTCTCCTCGCGCTGGTTCGTGGAATTGCAGACCAGCGAGACCTGGCGGCGCTCCATCGTGAACAGCCTCATCATCGGCTCCGGCGCCACCGTGCTGTCGACGGTGATCGGCACGCTCGCCTCGCTGGGCTTGCGCAGTTCGCGGCTGCCGTTCTCCGACCTGCTGCGGGTGATGTTCCTGCTGCCGATGGTGGTGCCGGCCGTGGTGCTCGGAGTCGGCATGCAGATCCTCTATACGCGGCTTGGGCTGGCGAGTTCCTATCTCGGCGTCATCGTCGCCCATGCCGTGCTGTGCGTGCCGTTCGTGGTGGTGAGCGTGACCGCCTCGCTCGGCGGCATCGATGGTTCGGTGGAGCGGGCGGCGTCGAGCCTCGGCGCCAATCCCGCCACGGTGTTCCGCCGCATCACCTTGCCGCTTGCCATGCCCGGCGTGATCTCGGGCGCGGTGTTCGCCTTCGCCACCTCGCTCGACGAGGTGGTGATCACGCTGTTCGTCGCCGGCCCCAACCAGCGCACGCTGGCGCGGCAGATGTTCGCCAGCATCCGCGAGAATATCAGCCCGGCGGTCGCCGCCGCCGCCTTCCTGCTGATCATCGGCACGCTGTGCCTTGCGGCACTGGCGGGCCTGCTGCGCCAGCGCCAGAACCGCCTCGTCGCCGCGCAGACCGAATAGACGGTCAGACGCCGCGGGCCGGCTGCCCGGCGCGTCCCTGCCAGGCGAGCCAGGCCGCGACCATGAGGCCGATCAGCAGCAGGCTGGCGAGCAGCGCCACCACGCCCGGCCATTCGCCATGCAGCCAGAACACGCCGCCGAGCGTGCCGATGGTGCTGGACCCCAGATAATAGGCGAACAGATAGAGCGAGGAGGCCTGCGCCTTGGCGTGGCGAGCATTGGCGCCGACCCAGCTACTGGCGACCGAATGCGCGCCGAAGAAGCCGAAGGTCAGGATCGCCATGCCGGCGATGATCACGGGAAGCGTCGGCACCAGCGTCAGCAATATGCCGCCGAGCATCAGCGCCATCGAGCCGCACAGCACCGGGCCGCGCCCGAGCCGGCTGCCGAGGTCGCCTATATAGGCCGAGGAGAAGATGCCGACGATATAGACCCCGAAGATCAGGCTCACCGTGCCCTGGCTGAGCGAGAACGGTGCCTTCATCAGCCGGTAGCCGGTGTAGTTGTAGACGCAGACGAAGCTGCCGAGCAGCAGGAAGCCCTGCAGCAGCAAGGCGCGCTGGCGCCCGTCGCGCAGATGCCCGGCGAACGATCCGGCCAGCGCCCTGAAGGAGGGCGCCGCGCGCTTGAAGTGCCGCGAGGCCGGCAGCGTCTGCCACAGGATCAGCGCGCAGGCGACGCCGACCAGCCCGACCGCGAACAGCCCGGTTCGCCACGACACGAAGTCGGTGATGATGCCGACAATGGTGCGCCCGCCGAGGCCGCCGAGCCCGCTGCCGCCGATGTAGAGGCCCATGGCGAGGCCGACGGATTCGGGATGGATCTCCTCGCCGACATAGGCCATGGCCACCGCCGGCAGGCCGCTGAAGGTGATGCCGGCGAGCGCGCGCAGGATCACCAGCTGGTGCCAGCTCTCCACAAAAGTGCAGGCCATCATCAAGAGCGAAGAGGCCAGCAGCGAGACGATCATCACCGGCTTGCGGCCGACGATCTCGGAGAGCGAGCTGGCGATCAGCATGGCGAAAGCCAGCAGCCCGGTGGTGGCGGACAGCGCGAGGCTGCTCTGCGCCGGGGTGATGCCGAACTCCTGGGAGAACACCGGCATCAGCGGCTGCACGCAATAGATCAGCGCGAAGGTGGAGAAGCCCGCCGAGAACAGCGCGAGGTTGGTCAGATGGAAGCCGGGCGTGCCGCGCCGTACGCGCAGGTCAATGTCCGCCTCGGGCAGCGGCAGGTCACCGGGGACTGCAAGCATCGAGAGGGATTCGGCAGCGGGGAGGGATTGGGGAGAGACGCGAGCGGTCATGATATCGGCGTTCCGTGAGCCGGGGCAACGGCTTCATGGCAGAGATGGCGTTCCCGATTGATATTGTCCAATATCGCTTTCGGCTCGATCGATAGGTTGAACGAATGGAACTGCGCCATCTCCGTTATTTCGTCACGCTCGCCGAGGAACTGCATTTCGGCCGGGCGGCGCAGCGTCTCGCCATCTCGCAGCCGCCGCTCAGCCAGCAGATCCAGCAGTTGGAGGAGGAACTCGGCGGGCCGCTGTTCGCCCGCACCAGCCGCCGGGTCGAGCTCACCGAGGCGGGGCGGGTGTTTCTTCCCGAGGCGCGCGCGGCACTCGCCCGCACCGAACAGGCCACCGAGATCGGACGGCGGGCGACGCGCGGCGAGATTGGCGAACTGCGCCTCGGCTTCACCGCCTCCGCCCCGCTCGCCAATGTGATGCCGGCGATCATTCGCGGCTTTCGCGAGCGCTGGCCGGACGTCCATCTCACCTTGCAGGAGATGCTCAGCCACCAGCAGATGCAGGCGCTGCGCGACGGCGCGCTCGACGTCGCCTTCCTGCGCGCGCCGACCGACCCGACGCAGGCCGATGCGCAGGTCACCCAGCAGGTCACTGCCGTCGAGCTGCAGAGCGAGGAATTGCTGGTGTTCCTGCATCGCAGCCATCGCCTGGCGCGCACCCGGGCGAGCCAGCGCGTCGTGCTCGCCGATCTTGCCGAAGACTTCTTCGTGCATTTCTCGCGGGAGGCCGGCGCCAGCACCTATGACCAGTTCATCGAGCTGTGCCGCGACGCCGGCTTTCGGCCGAGGATGCGGCAGGAAGCCCGCGAGGCGGCGACCATCATCGGCCTCGTCGCCGCCGATCTTGGGGTGACGCTGATGGCCTCATCATTCCGCAACATCAATCTCGCCAATGTGGTGACGCGCCGCCTCGCCGAGCCGGCGCCGCATCTGTCGACCTGGCTGGCGCACCGCACCGATGACGCCTCGGCGGTGGTGCGCGCATTCCTGGAGATCGCCGACCGGCACGCGTGATGCGCGCCGAACGACCTCATCCTGAGGTGCCCGGCGTCAGCCGGGCCTCGAAGGATGTTCACGCAGAGCGACACCTTCTCCCTCCCCACAAACCGTCATTCCGGACGGCCGCAGGCCGATCCGGGATCGCAAGAAGGCGGTGCCCGGGACGTCACGCGTTCCCGGCTCTCCGGCTTCGCCTGCGGCCGGGATGACGGTCCAGGGGGAGAGGTTCTCCAAAAACCATTGACGGCATATTATTCGCATCCTATCTATTCGCACATGAACGATATCGACCAGCTTCGCATCGCCTTCACCGCCGGCCTGCTGCAGGCCGGGCGGCAATGGCGGCGCACCGCCGAGAGGGAGCTCGAACAGCTCGGCGTCTCGGAAGCCAGCGCTGCGCCCCTGTTGTGGATCGGCCGTCTAGGCGGCGGCGTGCGTCAGGTCACGCTCGCTTCTTACGTCGGCATCGAGGGTCCTTCGCTGGTGCGCCTGCTCGACCAGCTTGCCGCCTCCGACCTGATCGAGCGCCGGGACGATCCGACCGATCGCCGCGCCAAGACCGTCTGGCTCACGGCCGCCGGCGAAAAGCTGAGTGCCAGGATCGAGGCCCTGCTGGTCGGGGTGCGCGACCGCGTGCTGGCCGACATCAGCAAGGACGACCTCAAGGCTGCACTGCGCGTGCTGAAGGCGTTCGACGAGGCCCGCGCGCCGGTGCCGGAGGAGGCAGTCCCGTGACCTTGCCGTCCTGGCGGGACTGGCTGTTCTCCGGCAAGGCCTTCCTCGCTTCCATGCTGGCGCTCTACATCGCTTTGGCGTTCGATCTGCCGCGGCCCTATTGGGCGATGGCGGCGGTCTATGTCGTCGCCAATCCGCTGGCCGGCGCCACCAGTTCAAAGGGGCTCTACCGCGCGCTCGGTACGCTGATCGGCGCCAGCGCTGCGGTGTTCTTCGTGCCGCTCTTCATCAATGCGCCGGAACTGCTCAGCCTCGTCGTCGCGCTGTGGACCGGCTGCCTGCTCTACATCTCCATGCTTGACCGCACGCCGCGCAGCTATGTCTTCATGCTGGCCGGCTACAGCCTGCCGCTGATCGCGTTGCCCGTCGTCGGCACGCCGGAACTGATCTTCGACACCGCGGTGGCGCGCAGCGAGGAGATCATCATCGGCATCGCCTGCGCCAGCATTGTCGGCGCCGTGGTGTTTCCCAGCAGCGTCGGCACCGCACTCTCCGCGCGCCTTGCCACCTGGCTGGACGATGCCGCCTCATGGGCCGACGAGATACTGCGCGGGGAGGGCGCCATTCCGGCGACACCGCTGCGCCGGCAGAAGCTCGCCGCCGACATTGCCGGGCTCGACCTCGTCATCAGCCAGCTGGCCTATGACGCCGCCGCCCGCGATGTCGTGCGCCACGCCCGCGAATTGCGCGGCCGGCTCCTGATGCTGCTGCCGCTATTCTCTTCGCTTGCCGATCGGCTGCACGCGCTGAAGGATGCGGAAGGCCGGCTGCCGGATGGTCTCGCGCCGCTCCTGCTGGAAGCCGCCGCCTTCCTGAAACACGGCGGCGATGTTGAACGCGCCACGCCCGACCGGCTGCTCGCCTGCATCGCCGTGCTGGAGCCGAAGGACCGTGCCGCGTGGGACGACATGATCTTGTCGAGCGCGCTGGCACGGCTGAAGGAGATCGTCGATCTCTGGCAGGACTGCCTCACGCTGCGCGACGAAATCGCCAAAGGCGAGTCCTCGGGCCGCTGGCGGCCGGCGTTCCGCCATCGCCGCGTCGTCGCCCGCTCGCGCCACTACGATCACGGCCTGCTGCTGTTCTCCGCCGGCACAGTAGTGGTGGGGACGCTGGCCGCAAGCCTGATCTGGATCCAGATCGGCTGGGCCAATGGCGCCAGCTTCGTGATGATGACGGCAGTCGCCTGCTCCTTCTTCGCCGCGCTCGACCGGCCGGCGCCGCTGATCCGCTCCATGTTCATCTGGTGCACGGTCAGCCTGGTGATCTCCGGCATCTATCTGTTCGGCATCCTGCCGCTGGTCCATGACTACGAGATGCTGGTGGTGGTGTTCGCGCCGCCCTTCCTGCTGCTCGGGCTCATCATTCCGAAGCCGCAGTTCAACATGCTGGCGATGCTGCTGGCGGTGAACACGGCCTCGTTCGTCGCCATGCAGAACCGCTACGGCGCCGACTTCACCACCTTCGTCAATGAGGGCATCGCCGCCTCCGCCGGCGTCGGCTTCGCGCTGGTGTGGACGCTGATGACCCGCCCGTTCGGCGCCGAGCTTGCGGCCCGTCGGCTGGTCTCGGCCGGCTGGAGCGACCTCGCCGAGACCGCGGCCGGTTCGCGCCGCAAGGACCAGGACAAGCTCGCCGGCCGCATGCTCGACCGGCTCGGCCAATTGGTGCCGCGCCTCGCCGCGATCGAGGATCGCGAACTGGCGAAGATCGATGGGTTTGCCGAGGTCCGCATCGGCTTCAATATCATCGAATTGCAGAAGGAGCGCGACCGGCTCGGCGCCGAGGCCGCGCAGGCGGTCGACGGCGTGCTCGCCGGCGTGTCCGAGCTCTACCGCGAGCGCGTCACGAGCCGCCGGTTGGTCGAGCCCTCGGCCGCGCTCTGCGCGCGCATCGACGAGGCGCTCGCCGCGATCGGTGCGCGCGGCCGTCCGGCGCGCGACGCGCTGGTCGGCCTGCGCCGGGTGTTCTTCCCCAACGCGCCCGGCCCCTCCGGGGACCATGCGCCGCGTGAAGTCGCGCCCCTGCTGATGGCGGCGGAATAGGTACGACCATGACCGGCGAAATCGACATTTACGGCGTCTACGTGCCCGGCCTGCTGGCTTTGATGCTGGCGACGCTGCTCATCAGCCTCGTGGTGCGGCGGGCCCTGGCCTGGACCGGGGCCTACGCCTTCGTCTGGCATCGCGGCCTGTTCGACGTCGCGCTCTACATCGTTCTGCTCGGGGCAATGTCCTCGCTTTCCCAGTGGTTGCTGTCATGAAGACCCCGTTCCGAAGTCTCGTCCGCCTCACCGTCACCCTCGCCATCCTGGTTGCGGCGCTCGCCGCCGGGCGCGAATTGTGGGGGCACTATATGGACGACCCCTGGACCCGCGACGCCAAGGTGCGGGCCGACATCGTCGGTGTCGCCCCGGATGTGTCCGGCTTCGTCAGCGAGGTGCTGGTGCAGGACAATGTGCCGGTGAAGAAGGGCGACGTGCTGTTCCGCATCGACCGCGCCCGCTTCGCCATCGCGCTGGAGCAGGCGGAGGCCGCGCTCGCCGGCCGCAAGGCGACGCTCGACCAGGCGACCCGCGATCGCACCCGCTATGAGCAATTGAAGGACGTCGCCTCGCAGCAGAAGATCGAGCAGATGCGCGCCGGTGAGGCCGAGACGCAGGCCGCCTACCGGCAGGCCATGGCGGATCGGGATCTGGCGCGGCTCAATCTCGAGCGCTCCGAGGTGAAGGCCTCGGTCAATGGCGTCATCACCAATCTCAGCCTGCGCCCCGGCGACTATGTGAATGCCGGGCAGGCCGAGGTGGCGCTGGTCGATACCGACTCGCTGCGGGTCGAGGGCTATTTCGAGGAGACCAAGCTCTCCCGCATCAAGGTCGGCAATCCAGTGTCGATCAAGCTGATGGGGCAGTCGGCGGTGCTCGCCGGCCATGTCGAGAGCATCGCTGCCGGCATCGAGGATCGCGAGCGCACCGTCGGCAATGGCTTGCTGGCCAACATCAACCCGACCTTCAACTGGGTACGCCTCGCCCAGCGCGTCCCGGTGCGCATCGCCTTCGACACCGTGCCGGACGATGCCCGCCTCGTCGCCGGCCTGACCGCGACGGTTGCCGTCGCCAACTAGCCGCAAAACGCCGCCCGGAGAGCCAGTGGAACTCGCCGGGCGGCGCAGTCGCCCCCGAAGGCGTAAAGCCACAAGGCCCCCGCCGGCCGGAATATGAAGCAAACCGGCTACCGCGCATACATCATTTGATCGGTCGATAAATCGTCCGGCGGGCCGCCAACGCGCGCCCGACACAAGCAAACTCTGGACTTGTCCGATGGACGACAGAATCCTCCGGGGCGCTGTCGCTAGCATTCCCGACCAGAGGTGATGCGTGGATCGAGGGGGCGGAGACCCCCTGGCGCAGCGCCTCCAAACGCCAATCCGTCTTGTCACGCGGGCGCTTGTCCGCGCGAGCCGGGGCCTGGAGGGAACAATGAAGCTAACCAAGGCGCTCGCCTGCGCGCTTGCCGTCTTCAGTGCCGGCGCGCTCGCCACCACTGCATCGGCGGACGACTATCCCAGCCGGCCGATCCGCTGGATCATCCCCTATAATCCCGGCGGGGCGACCGACGCCTCCGCCCGCATCCTGCAAATGGCGATCGAGCAGGACAAGCTGCTGCCGCAGCCGGTGGCGGCGGTGAATGTCGGCGGCGCCGGCGGCTCGATCGGCGCGCGGCAGGTCAAGGACGCCCCGCCCGACGGCTACACCATCCTGATCCACCAGTCGGCGATGCTGATCCAGGACGCTGCCGGCATCAGCGACTTCGGCTACAGGGATTTCGAGCCGATCATCTCGATCAACCGCCAGTGCATGGTCGCCGGCGTGATCGATTCCAGCTCCTACAAGACCTACAAGGAGCTGATGGACGCCGCGGCGGCCAAGCCGAAGAGCGTCATCTGGGGCGGCAATATCGGCAGCGCCAACCACATGGCGATCGCCGTGATGGAGAAGGCCACCCCCGGCGCCGAGTTCAAGAAGGTGCAACTCGGCGGCGCGGCGGAATCCTATGCCGGCCTCAAGGGCAACATCATCAATGTCGGCAATTTCGGCGTCGGCGAGATCGTCTCGTTCCGCGGCGGCGGGCTGCGTCCGCTGGCGCTGCTCGCCGAGAAGCGCGACGCCGCCATCCCCGACGTGCCGACGGCGCGCGAGCTCGGCTATGACGCGGTGTTCTGCAACGAGCACAATCTCTATGCGCCGAAGGGCACGCCGCCCGAGCGGGTCGCCCTCCTGGTCGAGGTCTTCACGAAGGCGCTGGCCAATCCGAACGTGCAGAAGGAATTCCGCGAGAAGCTCGGCATGACCACCGATCTAAAGACCGGGCAGGCCCTCAAGGACCATCTCGCCGCCGAGCTCGAGCGCCTGAAACCGATGACGCAGAGCATGAAGCCGAACTGAGCATCCTCGTTTCGCGGCAGGGCGCGCACCGCCCTGCCGCCTCTCATGTCGCATGCATGGAAGAACCTCATGAGCAAGGCCCTGAAGGATGCCGGCGTCCTTCTCGCGATCATCTTCGCGTCCGCGCTGGTCTATTGGGATTCCCTGAAGCTGCGCGCCGGCACCTATGATCCGCTCGGCTCCGGAACCATGCCGCGGATCGTCGTCGGCATCATCATCGTACTCAGCCTCATTGCTCTGGTGCAGGGCTTCTTCAACTCGCGCCCGGCGCCGCAGCCGCTGCTGTTCGAGGGCGAGGAGGAGTTCGATCGCCGGCCATGGCTTGCCGTGACGATCTTTCTCTATCTGGTCGGCTGCATCGTGCTGCTCGCCTTGCGCGTGCCGTTCGGCATTTCCAGCTCGCTGTTCCTGTTCATCTCCTGCCTCTCGATCAAGAAGTTCGATCCGAAGTCCATCCTGCCGGCCGCGGCGTGTTCGCTCAGCGTCGGCTTCGGCCTGACCTACCTGTTCGGCTCGCTCTTCGGCGTCGACCTGCCGTGACCGACGGCTCCAGCATCTTCACATCGAAGCGGAACTGACCATGGAAGGTTTCCTCGCGGCCTCTCTCGAGGTCATGTCGCCCGGGACGATCCTGTATCTCGTCGGAGGTACCGTGCTCGGCGTCATCCTCGGCGCCATTCCCGGCGTCACCGGCGCCATGGGCATCGCGCTGCTGCTGCCGCTGACCTTCTACATGACGGTCAACAACGCGCTGACCATGATGGTGTCGATGTATGTCGGCGCCATTGCCGGCGGCCTCGTCACCGCCATCCTGTTGCGCATACCCGGCGAGCCGTCCTCGATCGTCACCACGTTCGACGGCAACCCGATGGCGCGCAAGGGCCAGCCGGGCCGCGCGCTCGGCTACGCGGTCGGCGCCTCGCTGTTCGGCGGCCTGGTCTCCTGGGTGGGGCTGGTGACGCTCACCTATCCGCTCTCCGAGATCGCGGTGCGGCTGCGCCCGTTCGATATCCTTGCCCTGGTGATGATGGCTCTGGTGCTGATCGCGGCGCTGGGGCAGGGCTCCATCATCAAGGGGCTGATCTCCGGCCTGCTCGGCATATTGGTGTCGATGCCCGGCACCGATCCCTCGACCGGCACGCTGCGCCTGACCTTCGGCATCCATGATCTCGATGCCGGCTTCTCGACGCTCTCGGTACTGATCGGCGCCTATGCGGTGGCGCAGGTGCTGTCCGACCTGATCGAAGTCGAGCGCAAGGTCGAGACGGTGAAGACCACGGCGGGGAGCATGTGGATCAGCCTGCGCGACTGGAAGGAGCAGTGGTGGAACCTGATCCGCTCCTCGGTCATCGGCACCTGGGTCGGCATCATGCCGGGCATCGGCGCCACCGTGGGCTCGCTGATGGCCTATACCGTGGCGAAGACCAGCTCGAGGACCCCGGAGAAGTTCGGCACCGGCCATCCCGCCGGCATCGTCGCCTCCGAGTGCGGCAACAACGCCACCGTCGGTGGCGCGCTGGTGCCGCTCATCGCCATGGGCATTCCCGGCAGCGTGACCGACGTGTTCCTGCTCGCCGCGCTGGTGATCCATGGCCTGCAGCCGGGCCCACTGCTGTTCAACGAGCATCCGGAGGTCGTCTATGTGATCTTCGCGGCATGCCTGATCTCGCACTTCGTGCTGTTCATCATCATGACCGCTGGCATCCGCTATCTCATCAAGCTGATGACGGTGCCGGTCTGGTATCTGTTCCCGATCATCCTGCTGTTCTGCGTCATCGGCTCGTTTGCCGACAATAACCGCGTCTTCGATGTCTATGTGATGCTGGCCTTCGGCATCATCGGCTTCTGCATGGAGAAGACCGGCTTCGCGCTCGGCGCCTTCGTCATCGGCTTCGTGCTCGGCCCGATCACAGAGAAGAGCCTGCGTGCCGGCCTGACGCTGTCGGACGGCTCCTGGCTCGACATCTTCATGCATCCGATCTCGGCGATCTGCGTGGTGCTGTCGGCCGGCATGTTCATCTGGTCGCTGCGCTCGCAACACCGGCTGAACCAGCTGGCCGCGCGCGGCGTGGCGCAGACGGAATCCGCTGCATGAGCCGGCTGGACCGCTGCTACGACCTCGCCGACATGCGCGAGGCCGCGCGCCGTCATCTGCCGCGCGGGGTGTTCGATTTCATGGACCGCGGCGCCGAGCGCGAGCTGGCCATGCGGGAGAACGTTGCCGCTTTCGAGCGGCTGAAGCTGCGCACCCGGTTCCTGGTCGGGCTCGAAGAGCGCGACATGGGCACCGAACTGTTCGGCAAGCGCATCCCGATGCCGCTCGCTATTGGCCCGACCGGCATTGCCGGGCTGTGCTGGTACCAGGGCGAGCTGGCGCTGGCCAAGGCCGCGGCGGCCGCCGGCGTGCCGTTCACGCTCACCGGCACCTCCATCACCTCGATGGAGACCATCGCCAGGGAGGCCGGCGGCCGGCTGTGGTTCCAGTTCTATCTGTGGAAAGAAGAGGAGCTGTCGTTCGAGATGGTCGAGCGCGCCCGCAAGCTCGGCTTCGAGGCGCTGGTCGTCACCGTCGATACCGCGCTCGGGCGCACCCGCGAATATAATGACCGCAACGGCTTCACCGATCCGATCTCGCTGAATCCGCGCTTCATCGCCGACATGATGCTGCATCCGCGCTGGCTCGCCGGCGTGATGGGGCGCTATGCGCTCACCACCGGCATGCCGCGCCACGAGAATTATCCGGCCAAGTACCAGCGCCGCATCACCACCGCTTCCTCGACCGGCCCGGCCAACAGCCTCTCCATGACCTGGGACCATATCGGCCGCATCCGCCAGTTGTGGCCAGGACCGCTGATCGTGAAGGGCATCATCAGCGGTGACGACGCCCGGCGCGCCGTCGACCAGGGCGCCGACGCCGTCGTCGTCTCCAATCATGGCGGGCGGGCGCTCGACAGCAGCGCCGCCACCATCGACATGCTGCCCGAAGTGGTGCGCGCGGTCGGCGATCGAACGACCGTGCTGCTCGACAGCGGGGTGCGCCACGGCAGCGATGTGGTCAAGGCGGTCGCGCTCGGCGCCAAAGCGGTGCTGATCGGGCGCGCGACGCTCTATGGCATCGCCGCCGGCGGGCAGGCCGGCGCCGAGAAGGTGCTGAGCCTGTTCGCCACCCAGTTCGAGAAGAACATGGGCTATGTCGGCTGCCGCCGCGTGTCCGAGCTGAGCCCCGACATCTTCGCCTTCCCGCACCGCGAACCAGAGAGCGAAACCCCGTGAAGATCACCGAGCTTCGCGTCCATCCCCTTAGCGCGCGCTTCGACAAGGTGTCGTGGACCGCGCACGAGCCGTTCGACACGGCGCACCTGGTCCTGGTCGAGGTGCATACCGACAGCGGCCTCGTCGGCATCGGCGAGATCGCCACCGGCCCGCAATCGACGGTCTGCGCGATGCTGGAGATGATGGCGCCGGTCATCAAGGGCATGGACCCGCTGGCGCCGAACGAGATCTGGCAGCGCCTGTTCTCCATCACCGTGCCGCGCCCGGGCGGCATCGGCCCTTGGGACGGCTTGCCGACGCCCTTGCCCCGAAATCATCGCCCGCAATTCATGGCGGCGATGGCCGGCATCGACATCGCGCTGTGGGACATACGCGGCAAGGCGGCGAACTTGCCGGTGTTCCGGCTGCTCGGCGGCACCCGCACCGAGGTCTTCACCTATGCGGTCGGCGGCTTCTATGTGGAGGGCGAGTCCCCGTTCAATTGCGCCGACGAGCTCGCCTCCTTCGTCGCCAAGGGCTTCCCGGCGGTGAAGCTGAAGACCGGCGCGCTGTCGCTGGCCGACGAGGTGAA
Organism: Starkeya sp. ORNL1; assembly: GCF_012971745.1. Classification (NCBI taxonomy): domain Bacteria; kingdom Pseudomonadati; phylum Pseudomonadota; class Alphaproteobacteria; order Hyphomicrobiales; family Xanthobacteraceae; genus Starkeya; species Starkeya sp. ORNL1. The sequence goes on along the minus strand of NZ_CP048834.1, from coordinate 2,317,779 downwards.
GCGCGTGCGCCTGGTGCGCGAGGCCATCGGGCCGGACGTGCTGTTGATGCTCGACCTGAACGCGCCGGTCGATGTCGAGGGCTGCATCCGCTTCTCCCATGCGGTCGAGCCCTATGACATCTTCTGGCTGGAGGAGCCGCTGCACTGGTATCTGCAGCCCTCGGACTTCGTCCGGGTGGCAAACGCCACCAGTATCCCGCTGGCGCAGGGCGAGCGTGAATGGCACCGCTTCACGGTGCGCGAATTCATCGATTCCGGCGCCATCCGCTATGTGCAGTTCGACTGCACCCGCTATGCCGGCTTCAGCGAAGCGCTGCGCATCGCGCAATATGCCGAGATGAAGGGCGTGATGGTCGCGCCGCACACCGCCGCCCACATCCACGCCCACCTGGTCTCGGCGCTGGGCGACGCCGCCTTTGCCGCCGAGTCGGTCGGCAATGAGGGCATGCACCCGATCCATCACCGCATCTTCCATGGCGGCGCGCATTATCGTGACGGCCGCGTCCATCTCACCGAAGCGCCGGGCTTCGGTATCGAGGTCGACTGGCGCGAGGTCGAAGCGCTGAGGACGCCGCGATGAGCCTCGACGTGATCGCGACGGGGCTGCTCTTCCCCGAGGGGCCGATCGCCTGCGCCGACGGTTCCATCCTGCTGGTCGAGATCGAGCGGCGCTCGGTGACGCGGGTGCGGCCGGGCGGCGGCACCGAGATCGTCGCGCAGCTCGGCGGCGGTCCGAACGGCGCGGCGCTCGGGCCGGACGGCGCGCTCTATATCGCCAATAATGGCGGCTTCCTGTTCCAGAAGGTGTCCGGCTTCAACCGCACCCGGCCCGGCGTGCCGGAAGGCTATTCCGGCGGCTGGATCGAGCGGCTCGATCTCGTCACCGGCGCGCACCAGATACTGTACGACCGCTGTGGCGACCATCTTCTGGTCGGGCCGAACGACATCGTGTTCGATGCCCATGGCGGCTTCTATTTCACCGATTTCGGCAAGATGTATCCGCGGCACCGGATGAATGGCGGGCTCTATTACGGCATGGCCGACGGCTCGCGCGTCGTCGAGGTCGCCTATCCGATGATCACGCCGAACGGCGTCGGCCTCTCGCCGGACGGTTCGCAGGTCTATGTCGCGGAGAGCGAGACCGGCCGGCTGTGGGCGTTCGATCTGGAGGCGCCGGGCGTGATCCGGCGGCACGGCTTCCCGTCGCCCAATGGCGGCCGGCTGGTGTGCGGCCTGCCGGGCTACCAGCGCTTCGACAGCATGGCGGTGGAAGCGAACGGCAACATCTGCGTCGCCACGCTGATGGCCGCCTGTATCAGCGTCATCAGCCCGGCCGGGGAGGTGGTGAGGCAGGTGCCGACCGGCGATCCCGTCACCACCAATATCTGCTTCGGCGGCCAAGACCTGACGACCGCCTACATCACGCTGGCCGGCACCGGACAGCTCGTCACCATGCCCTGGCCGGAAGCCGGGCTACGGCTCAACTATGGCTGAACCGAAGCCGGGCTACGGCATTGGCAGGCTGAACGCTACTGGTTGTAGGAGGGCTTGCGGCGCTCAAGGAACGCCGAGATGCCTTCCTTGTAGTCCGGCCCTTCCACCAGCGCGACGCTCTTCGCATGAGCCGCGGCGCGGCCCTCGTCCCAGCCGAGCTGGTCGATGAGATTGACGCTCTGCTTGATCGCCCGCACGGCCGATCCGCTCTTGGTCGCGATCAGCTCGGCGATCTCGATCGCCTTTGCCAGCACCTGTTCCTGCGGCAGGAGATGATTGATGAAGCCGGCCTTGTCCATTTCCTGCGCGGTGAAGCGGCGGCCGGTCAGCACCATCTCGCGAATGAAGCTCACCGGCAGGTTAAGCCGGTTGAAATAGGCGCCGCCGCCGCCGGTCAGGCCGCGATCGACCTCGGGCATGGCGAAGAACGCGGTATCGGCCGCGACGACGATGTCGCTGAAGCTCGCGAACACCATGCCGCCGCCGATGGCCGGCTTGGTGATGGCCGCGACGGTCGGACGCGACAGATTGTAGAAGCGGTCGGTGACGCCTTCGACATATTCATGCCGGTCGCGTCGCGTTTCTGCAGTCAGCTTGAGAAACTCGTGCAGATCGGCGCCGCCTATCCAGGCGCGTGCGTCTTCGGCACAGGCAAGCACCACGGACCGGATATCCTTGGCGCCTTCGATATAGGCGATCAGCTTGTCCAAGCTTTCATAGACCTGCCGTGACATCGCATTGACCGGCGGACGGTCAATGGTGACGATCGCCACGCCGTTATTCACCTTGAGGCGGAAAAACTCGAAACTTGGCAGCTGCGCGGTCATTGATGCTATTCCTCGTAGAACTATCGGTGTCGTCCGCGTGGGCCCGCAACTGGCGCGCCGCGGCATCCACTGTCGACACTTTAGATGATAGTCCACGCCGCCGATAGCGGGAAGGCGGTGTTGCGCAGGCTTCCGTCGACATAATGTCGTACCGTCGTGCTGCGCGCGCAGTCGCCGCGGCCCGTGTTCCCACTTAGACGAAGAACGCCCGGAACCTCGCCAGCGTCTCCTCCGGCACTTCCTCCGGGATGAAGTGGCCGCTCACCACCGCGCCGCCCTCCACATGGTTGGCATAGTCGCGCCAGACCACCAGCGCGTCGTTGAACACCGCCTGGGTGTGGCTTCGCACGCCCCACATGATCATCAGCGGCACGTCGATCTTGGTGCCGAAATCGGCATCGTCCATTTCGAGATCGACGGTGGCGCAGGCGCGGTAGTCGGCGCAGGACGCCATGATCATCTTCGGATTGAAGCAGCGCACATATTCCGCCCACGCCTCGTCGGTGAAGACGCCGCGGGTATTGCCCGGCAGCACCATGAGCTTCTGCAGGAACTGCTCCGGCGGCACCGACGCCATCATCGCTTCGGGCAGGCCGCCGGTCTGCGCCATGAACACCCAGTGCCAGGACTTCAGCGCCCAGGTGCGCGACGCGTTGTGCCAGACATGGCGGCTCGGCAGGATATCGAGGATGGCGCATTTGATCACCGTGTCCGGATGATCCTGGATCAGGCGATGCGCGGTGCGCCCGCCGCGATCATGGCCGGCCAGGAAGAACTTCCTGTAGCCGAGCTTCTCCATCACCTCGATCTGGTCCTGCGCCATGGCGCGGAACGAATAGTTCGCGCACTCGGCATCCGGCTCCGGCGCCGAGCTGTCGCCATAGCCGCGCAGGTCGGTGGCGATCACATGGTAGTCCTGCGCCAGCTCATCGGCGATCTTGTGCCAGCACACATGGGTCTGCGGGTTGCCGTGCAGCAGTAGCAAAGGCGGGCCTTCGCCGCCGTGCCGCACGCGGATGCGCGCGCCGCTGGTGTCGATGAAGGTGTCGGTGAACTTCTCGAACATGGGAGCGCCCCGCTGCTATTTGGTTTCCACCGCCTGTTCGCCGGCGGTGGGATCGAACTCGTCCATCACGGTGTGCTTGCGGGCCCTGAGATAGATGGTCAGCACCAGGGTGAGCAGCAGGATGCCGAGGCTGATCGGGTTCTTGAGGAAGACCATGGCGTTGCCGCCGCCGATGATCATCGAGCGGCGGAAATTCTCCTCGAGCATCGGCTCCAGCACCATGGCGAGGATCAGCGGCGCCGGGTTGCAGCCGAGCAGCTTGAAGATGATGCCGAGCAGGCCGAAGCCGGCGGCGAGCGCGAGGTCGAACCAGGAGTTCTGCACGCTGTAAACGCCGATGCAGGAGAAGGCGATGATGGCCGGGTAGAGCATCTGGAACGGCATCATCAGCAGGCGCACCCATAGGCCGATCATTGGCAGGTTCAGCACCAGCAGCATCAGATTGCCGATCCACATGCTGGCGATCAGGCCCCAGAACAGTTCGGGGTGGTTGGCCATGACGCCGGGGCCGGGCGAGATGCCCTGGATCTGCAAGGCGCCCAGCATCAGCGCCATCGCCGCGCCGGCCGGGATGCCCAGCGTCAGCATCGGGATGAAGTGAGTGATGGCCGCGGCATTGGCGGCGGATTCCGGTGCCACCACGCCTTCGATCGCGCCCTTGCCGAAACGCGAGGGATCCTTGGCGATGCGCCGTTCCATGGCGTAGGCGGCGAACGAACTGATCAGCGGCCCGGTGCCGGGGAAGATGCCGAGGATCGAGCCGAGGATGGTGCCGCGGGTGATCGGCTTCCACGAGCGTTTCAGGTCGTCGCGGGTCGGGATCAGGCTTTCGATCTTGGCGTGGACGCGCGCGGTGCGGGTCTCCGAGCCGAGATATTCGATGATCTCGGTGAAGGCGTAGAGGCCGACCGCGACGGCGACGAAATTCACGCCGTCGGCGAGGTCCGGAATGCCGAAGGCATAGCGCTCGTCGCCGGTCGTCAGGTCCATGCCGACCGCGCCGAGCAGCAGGCCGAACATGCACATGCCGAGCGTGGTCAGCAGGTTGTTTTCGGTGAGCACCGAGGCCATGACCAGCGCCATGACGATGGTGGCGAAATATTCGGTCGGCCCGAACATCAGCGACAGCGTCGAGAGCTCGGGCGACAGCGCGGCGACGATGAGGAAGCCGACGCAGCCGGCGCAGAACGAGGCGATGGCGGACATGGCCAGCGTCGATCCGGCCTTGCCCTTCTTCGCCAGCGGGTGGCCGTCGAGGCAGACCACCACTGCGCTCGGCTCGCCCGGCATGTTCAGCATGATCGCGGTGGTCGATCCCGCATGGTGCGAGCCGTAATAGATGCCGGCCAGCATGATCAGCGAGCCGATCGCCGGCATCTGGAAGGTGAGGGGGATGAGCATGGCGATGGTGGTCACCGGCCCGATGCCGGGCAGCACGCCCACCACGGTGCCGATGGTCGCCCCGATCAGGCAGAAGGCGAGGTTCTGCGGCGAGAGGGCAACGTGGAAGCCCATTGCGAGGCTGTAAAGAATATCCACCTGGATGATCCTCGTTTCGCGGCTTCTACCAGAACAGCTTGATCGGAAGTTGGATCAGATAGATGAAGACGCCCCAGGTCATCAGTAGAACGACAAGATATATTATCGTTATTTCAATCGGGTGCCGCAGGACCCGCGAATAGCAGGTGGTGAGGACGAGGGCGAGCAGCGACAATGCCAGCCCGTAATTGTCGATCAGCAATGCGGCGATGACGACGCCGGACAGGATGAAGAACACCGGGACCAGCGACAGCCGGTCGATGCGGATGATCTCGCTCGCGCGGAAGCTGAGTACGACCGAGCTGACGCCGACCAGGAGAAGCCCGATGCCGAGCAGCATCGGGAAATATCCGGGGCCCATGGATTTCACGGTGCCGAGCGGCAATGGCAGCGTCCACAGCGCTCCCGCGCCCGTGGCGGCGAAAAGCAGGCCGGACCAGAATTGCTTGCTGTCCCGAATCTCGAACATGGCGCTGTTCCCGGCCATCAAACTTGCGGCGCGGCGGTGTAGCCGGGCTTTGGCAGCCGGGGCACCACGATCCAGTCGCCTTCCGCCAGCGGCTGGTCCAGCAGGAAGCGCTGCATGTTGCGGAAGGCGTGCTCGGCCATCGGCGCGATGTGGTCCAGCACGCCGCCGGCGCAATGCGGCGTCAGTGTCGCGCTGTCCAGGGTGCGCAGGGGCGAGTCGGCGCGCAGCGGCTCCTTCTCGAAGGTGTCGCAGGCGGCGGCCAGCAGATGCTCGGATTGCAGCGCGGCGATGAGCGCGTTCTCGTCGATCAGTTCGCCGCGGGCGGTGTTCACGATCACCGAGCCGGGCTTCATCCGCGCGATGGCACGCGCATCGATGAGGTGCGTGTTCGATTTGCCGCCGGGTATGTGCAGCGTGAGGATGTCGCTCGACGCCAGCAATTCCTCGAAGCCGACGAACTCGGCGTTGAGGGAGGCGGCGACGTCGAACGGGCCTTTCAGATCATAATAGATGATCCGGACATCGAAGCCCTGCAGGCACTTCGCCACCGCGCGCCCGATATTGCCGAAGCCGAGGATGCCCACCGTCTTGCCGGCCAGCTGGCGCGTGTGCAGGCGCAGGCTGGCGGCGTCCCACTTGCCCTCGCGCATCGAGCGCTCGGCCACGGCGAGGCGCCGCAGCGAGGCGATGATGAGCATGATGGCGTGCTCGGCGACCACGCTGGCATTGGCGCCGGCGGTGATGGTCACATAGATGCCGTGCCGGTCGGCGGCCTCCAGGTCGATCTTGTCGACGCCGATGCCCCATTTCTGGATCAGCCGGAGCTTCGGCGCGTTCGCCATCATGGCGTCGGTGACGTGCGAGACGCACATCACGAAATCGCTCTGCGCGATCAGCGCCGGCGTGGTCTCGTCGGGCTTCTCGGCGAACATCAGCTCGAAGCCGGGCGGCGCCAGTTCGAGCACCACCTTCTGCGCGACATCGTCGAACACGAAGCCGAGGCAGGCGACCTTCACGGTATTGGGAGTCATGACCGATCTCCGGATGGTGCCGAGAATGGCTCTAGCGCCCCGAGCGCTTGAACTTCTGGAAGGAATGGGGAGTGAGGGGCGCCAGGAAATCGACAGCGCCGCCGCGCACGATCACTTCGCCGACATAGAGGTCGCCGCAGGAATCGCACCACAGGCCGTGCGGGGCGATGAAATTGCCGGGCTTGAGCGGATCCGGGCCGCCGAAGCGCGCCACCACCTTGCCGTCGGGATCGCACACCGTAACGCGGGCGATCGGGTCATGGCCCGCCGGCGGGCATTGGCAGGCCTTGTCATGGACGTGGTAGCCGATCGGCTTGGCCCAACCGAGCTCGGCGATGTGGATGAAATCCTGGTCGTCGATGAAGATGTCGTTCGGCCGCCCGACCCAGTTCCACGCATTCAGGAACACGCCATCGGCGGTGAAGATCTGCACCCGGGAATTCTCGCGGTCGGCGACATAGACGCGGCCCGAACTGTCGACCGCGACCGCATGCACCAGATTGAACTGGCCGGGGCCGGTGCCCGGCTGGCCCCACGAGGTCTTGTGCTTGCCGTCCGCCGAAAAGCGATGCACCCGGGCATTGCCGTAGCCGTCGCTGATATAGAGGTCGCCGTTGGGCGCCTTGGCGACATTGGTCACGCGGTTGAACGGCTGGCCGCCATAGAGCACCGGGCTGACGCCGATCTCATAGCCGGTCTGCGAGGCGACGCCCGGCTCGCCGAGCATCATCTTCAGATTGCCGTCGGTATCGAAGATCCGCACCGTGTGGTCGGCATCGTCGGTGAGATAGACGGTGTCGTCCTTGTCGATGTAGATGCCGTGCGGGCTGGCGAAGATGCCCTTGCCCCAGGCGTTGAGGAACTTGCCTTCCTTGTCGAAGACGATGACCGGGTGCTCGCCGCGATTGAAGACATAGACGCGGTCCCTGGAATCGACGGCGACGCCGCAGACCTCGATGAAGGACCAGCCTTCGGGAAGCTGCTGCCACCCTTGAATCACCTCGTATTCGAACTTGTGCGCTCCGTAGGCCATCGGCAATCATTCTCCCGCATCCCGGTGGCCGCAGGCGGCCCGAGTGCAATGCTCTCGATCAAACGTGTCGTGGTTGGCTCTGCGTATCGGTGCGCAGCGCGTCCGGCTGCGCACCGTCGTTCCGAAGTAGTCCGGCGCGATCAGCGCAGCTTGAAGTCGATGGCCTTGGCGATGTCGCCCCACCGCTTCAGGTCGTTGACGACGAACTGCTTGTAGTCGTTGCCGGTGAGGCCGAGCGGCTCGAGGCCCATCGTGTGAAGGCGGTCGACGGTGGCCTGCTGCTTGAGCACCGCCTGCACGCCGTCGCGCAGCTTGGCGACGATGTCGGCCGGCGTGCCCGCCGGGGCGAACATGCCGTAGAACAGGTCCTCGGTGAATTGCGGGTAGCCTTCCTCCGCCATGGTCGGCACGCTCGGCAGCAGCGACGTGCGCCCCTTGCCGGTGGTGGCGATGGCGCGGACCGTGCCGCCTTCGACATAGGGCGCGGTGCTGGAGGGCGCGGCGGTGCCGAAATCGGCGTGGCCGCCGGCGACGGCGACGACGGTCTGCGCGCCGCTGTCATACGGCACATGGTTCATCTCGACGCCGATCTCCTTGGCGATGTAGGCCGGCAGCAAATGTCCACCGCCGCCCGCGCCGGAGCTCGAATAATTCATCTGGCCGGGATGGGCCTTCGCGTATTCGACGAACTCCTTCATGTTCTTGATCGGCAGCTTCGCATTCACCGCCAGGATCAGCGGATAGGCGGCGAAGGTCGAGACGAACTCGAAACCGTCGGGAATCTTGTAGGGCACGGTCGGCTTCACCGCCGGCAGGATGCTGATGCCGTCGGACGAGGCCCACAGCAGCGTGTAGCCGTCGGGCGGGGACTTGGCGACGAAGTCGATGCCGATCTGCGAGGAGGCGCCCGGACGGTTGTCGACGATGACACTCTGGCCCCAGGCCTTGGAGAGCGCGTCGCCGACGATGCGGGCGGTAAGGTCGGTACCGCCGCCCGGCGCGAACGGCACCACGATGCGGATCGGCTTGTTCGGATAGTCGCTCGACTGCGCGTTGGCCGGCACGCCCCACAATGCAGCGATCGCCGTCAAGGTGGCCGCAAGTATCGCCTTCATAAGGATTTCCTCCAGATCGGTTCTATTGGCAGCTCTTCGGCCGCTATGATTATTGGGTCCCGGTGTTCCGTACCGCGAATGCTCGCGATGTCTTGGCCTTGATGGCGTGATGCGAATGGTTCGAGGCGGGGGCACGATAGCGCGTTCCCAATCCCGGAAATGTCGCCTCAACGACAGTGGGCGCGGCGCTGACGGCGGCTGATAGCCCGACCGAAAACTCCGATTGGTCCTCATCCCCCGGATCAAGTCCGGGGATGAGGGTGGATAGGGGAGCGCAACTCCGAGAAACGCCGCGCCGGACCGCTCATGTCGCCCAGGCGACAATTGCTGGAGGACGGCCCGCTTATTTTCCGCAACGCCCAGACCCCTCGGGAGGCTGCCATGGGGCGGCTCGCTCGCCTGCGGCGCGAGCACGTGGCCGGTCGCGAAGAATGAAGCAATCACAAATGAATAAGCTCGGGAGGAACACTGTGGGAAAACGGAATTCTGGCACGCGGAACGGCACCGGCTCCGCCGTCACCCGCCGGCAGGCGCTTGCACTCGCGCTCGGCGGAGCCGGCGCGCTTGCCGTCTCGAAGCGGGCGAGCGCGCAGGTCGCCTCGCCGGCGGTGCGCAAGAAAGTGAAGCTTACCTTCTGGAACTGGGCCGACAACCCCAATCACCAGAAGATCTCGGTCGACTCCGTCGCGATGTTCAACAAGTCGCAGGACTTCATCGAGGTCGAGCTCGACGCCAACATGGCGGTGATGGAGGCCCGCAAGAAACTGGTGGTGTCCTATGCCGCCGGCGCGCCGCCGGACGTGATCAACACCATCCAGTACTGGGTGCAGGACTATTTCGACAACGGCATCCTCGAGCCGATCGAGGACCGCTTCAACAAATGGGACGAGAAGTCCGACTTCTTCCCGAACATCATGGAGCAGACCCGCTCCAAGAAGGGCCAGCCCTTCCTGTTCCTGCCGCAGACCAGCATTCCCTATTTCCTGTATTATCGGGCTGACTGGCTCAAGGCCGCCGGGCTGAATCCGCCGGAGACCTATGACGAGTTCATCGCCACCGCGAAGGCGATCTCCAACCCGCCGGACCGCTACGGCTACGCCATGCGCGGCCAGACCGCCTCGGCGATCCAGATCATCTTCCCGATCTGGGCCAGCGCCGGCGTGCAGTTCGCGACCCCGGACGGCACGGTTGATTTCGACTCTCCCGCCGGTATCGCGGTCACCGACAAGTGGCTCGGCATGGCGTTGCGCGACAAGTCGGCCCAGCCCACGGCGGCCACCGACGGCTATCGCGAGCTTTATGCGCTGATGGAAAAGGGCCGTTGCGGCATGTGGTCTTATGGCCCCCATGCGAGCCCGGCGCTGATCACCGCGCTCGGCGACGCCATCCAGGGGACGCAGAACCCGCGGGTGCTGGACAAGCACTACATGATCGCCAATCCCGAAGGCCCGATGATGGTCTCCAGCTGCAAGGAGAAGGACGCGGCCTGGGAGTTCATGAAGTTCATCGCCAGCGGCGACGCGGCGATGCTGTTCACCGCCAACCGCATGGTGCCGCCGGTGCGCACCTCGCTCTCCAAGCGGCCGGTGTTCCAGGACAACCGCTTCATCCGCATGTCGCTGGACCATCTCGACACCTGGTGGACGCCGCCCTACGCCCATCCGCACTGGACCAACTTCCAGGACAAGATCCCGCCCTACTGGCAGGAAGCGGTGAAGGGCAACATCACCGCCGCCCAGTTCAACCAGCAAGGCGCCAAGTTCCTGCGCGGCGAGGCGTGAGGAGCGGTTCGTCATCCCCAGGACTTTCCCCCTCTCCCCGTTGGGGAGAGGGTAGGGGTGAGGGGTCTTCTACGCTCCGCAATCGTGCTCCCCCTCACCGACCCGCTTCACGGGCCACCTCTCCCCGACGGGGAGAGGGAAGTAAAGTCAGGCGTAACAGGACCAACGGTGACCAATGGCTGAAGTAAACCTGGAAAGCGTCGTCAAGCGGTTCGGCGATGTCGAAGTTGTCCGGGGAATCGACCTCAAGATCGCGAACGAGGAGTTCGTCGCGCTGGTCGGCCCGTCGGGGTGCGGCAAGTCGACGACGCTGCGGATGATCGCCGGCCTGGAGGAGGTCACCGACGGCGTGATCAGCATTGGCGGGCGCGACGTCACCGATGTCGCGCCGAAGGATCGCGACATCGCCATGGTGTTCCAGAGCTACGCGCTCTACCCGCACATGACGGTGAAGGAGAACATGTCGTTCGGCCTGCGCCAGCAGCGCACGCCGCGCGACGTCATCGAGCAGCGCGTGAGCGAGGCGGCGCGCATCCTCAACATCGAGGAATTGCTGTCGCGCAAGCCGAAGCAGCTTTCCGGCGGCCAGCGCCAGCGCGTCGCCATGGGCCGCGCCATCGTGCGCCAGCCCAAGGTGTTCCTGTTCGACGAGCCGCTGTCGAACCTCGATGCCCAGCTTCGGGTGCAGATGCGCACCGAGATCAAGCGGCTGCGCCAGAAGGTGCGCACCACCACGGTCTATGTCACCCACGACCAGGTCGAGGCGCTCACCCTGGCCGACCGCATCGTGGTGATGAACAAGGGGCGGATCGAGCAGATCGGCACGCCGCACGATCTCTACCACGCACCGGCGACGCAGTTCGTGGCCGGCTTCATCGGCTCACCCTCGATGAATTTCCTCCCCTTCGAGATGAAGGCGGAAGGCGATGGGCTTGTCATGCAACTGGGGCAGGGGCTGGTGCTGCCGGTCCCGGCCGAGCGCCGGGCGCGCTATGCCGGCCTTGCCGGACGCGGCGACCTGCTGCTTGGCCTTCGCCCCGAGCATTTCTCCGCGGCGCGCGAGCCGCTGCCGCCGGGCGAGGCGGCGTTCGATACCGTCATCAGCATCGTCGAGCCGGTGGGGCTGGAATCCTTCGTCTATTTCCGCATGGCCGACACCGAGATCTGCGCGCGCCTGCCGCCGGACAGCGGCGCGCAGGAGGGCCGGCCGATGCGCCTCGCCGCGGATTTGAACCAGATGCATGTCATCGATACCCGGACCGGCCTGGTCGTGAGCTGACAGAGCGGAGAGCATCGCGTGACCGCCGCCATCCGCATCGCCTGCCTGGGGCTCGTGTTCGATCGCCATGCCGAGGCGATGATCCGCCGCTGCGCCCCGGCGAATTTCGAATTGTCCTTCGCCGAGCGGCCGGAAGACATGACCGAAGCGACGCTCACCGAAAGCGACGTGCTGCTCGTCACCGCCCCGGTCACCGACGCGATGATGCGGCGCGCGCCGCGCCTGCGCTTCATCCAGAAATGGGGCACCGGCTATGAGAAGATCGATGTCGCCGCGGCCGAGCGGCATGGCATCACGGTCGCCATCACCGCCGGCGTCAATGCCGACACTATCGGCGAGCACGCGATCGCGCTGATGCTCGCCACGCTGCGGCGCATTCCGCTGGCCGACCGCGCCTTGCGTGAGTGCCGCTGGATCTCCGGAGATATCCGGCCCGTCGGGCAGCGGCTCTATGGCAAGACGGTGGGCATCATCGGTTTCGGCAATATCGGCCGCGCCGTCGCCCGCCAGCTGCGCGGCTTCGACGGCACCGTGCTCTATTACAAGCGCGGCGGCGCGGTGGCTGAGGAGCTGGCGCATGGCGCCAGCTTCGCGACGTTCGATGAGTTGCTGGGGCGTAGCGACCTCATCACGCTGCATTGCCCCGGCGGCGGCGCCAATGTCGGCATGATCGATCGTGCCGCGATCGCCCGGATGAAGCCGGGCGCGACGCTCATCAATGTCGCGCGCGGCGATCTCGTGGTGGAGACGGACCTGGTCGCGGCGCTTGCCAGCGGCCGGCTCGCCGGCGCCGGCCTCGATGTGTTCAGCGAGGAGCCGCTGCGCCCGGATTCGCCGTTGCGCGCGCTCGACAATGTCGTCCTCACCCCGCATTCGGCGGGCAGCCTGATGGACGACGTACCGATCATGGCCGGCCATTCCTTCGATAACATAGCGGCGTTCCTGCGTGGCGAACCGATCCGGCCGCGCGACCTGATCGTGGCCCCGGCCGCGCCGCGGGCGCCGTCACGCTGAACTGAAGCCAATCGAGAGGGGCAAGACGATGATATTGGATGATCTGCAGGGCGCGCGCGTCCTGGTGACGGGCGCCAGCTCCGGCATCGGCGCGGCGGTGGCCAAGGGCTTCGCCGCGCACGGCGCCAAGGTGGCGGTGCATTATTTCCGCGGCGAGGCTGCGGCCACGGCGCTGGTCGACGAGATCGAGGCCGCCGGCCAGGACGCCGTGCTGGTGTCGGGCGACGTCAGCAAGCCCGATGCGGCGCGGGCGATGGTGGAGCAGGCGATCGCCCGCCTCGGCGGGCTGGACATCCTCGTCAACAATGCCGGCGGCCTCACCGACCTGGTTCCGCTCAGCAAGTATGACGACGACGCCTATGACCGGATGATGGACCTCAATGTGCGCTCCATCCTGGCGGTGACGCATGCCGCCTTGCCGGCCTTGAGGGCGTCGGGCAGGGGCTCCGTCATCAACACCGGCTCGGTCGCCGGCCGCAATGGCGGGCGCGCCGGCTCGTCGATCTATGCCGCGGCCAAGGCGGCGGTGCACGCGCTGAGCAAGGGCATGGCGATGGAGTTCGCCGCCGACAATATTCGCGTCAACGCCATCGCCCCCGGCCTCATCCTCACCCCGTTCCATGAGGGCACGCCGCGCGAGCGGCTGGACAGCGTGAAGGCCAGCGTGCCGCTGAACCGGCTCGGCCTCGCCGAGGACCTGGTCGGCTCGTATCTGTTCCTCGGCTCGACGCAGATGAGCGGCTACATCACCGGTGCGATCATCGACGTGAATGGCGGCCGGCTGATGCCGTGAGGCATGGCCTTGCCCCTCGCCCCATTGGGGAGAGGGCAGGGGTGAGGGGTCTGCGCGGCTCCGCGGATGGTGCGCCCCCTCACCGACCCGCTTCGCGGGCCACCTCTCCCCATCGGGGAGAGGGAATGGAGACGGTCGGAGAAGCCTTGACGGCCCTCAAACCCGAGCGCGCTCGTCGCGCCTTGCGAGGCGCGCCAGCAGGTAATCGACTTCCGCCCGCGCCGTCGCGGTGAGCGCCGCTGCCGGCTTGCGCTGGGCATCGGAGGCGATGAAGCCACGGCGCATCATCACATATTTGCGCACCGCGAGGCCGACACCCGGCTGCTGCTCATAGCGCAGCAAGGGCAGATGGGCGTCGAACAGATCATGCGCCTCGTCACGCCGCCCGGCCTTCTGCAGCCGCACGAGATCGGCGAGCATCTCCGGGAAGGCATAGCCGGTCATTGCGCCATCGGCGCCGCGCTCCATCTCGAAATCGAGGAACAGCCCGCCATTGCCGGTGAGGATCGAGAGCGGGCGCAGCGTGCCTTCCTTCTGGAAGCCGCGCAGCGTCGAGATCTTCTCCAGGCCGGGCCAATCCTCGTGCTTCAGCATCACGCAGGAGGCATGCTCCTCGACGATCTGGCGGATCACCTTCGGCGTCATCTGCACCGTCAGCGTCAGCGGATAATCCTGGATGACGAAGGGGATGTCGGGGCCGATGGCCTCCACCGCCTGTCGGTAATAGCCGATGATCTGGTCGTCGGTGCGCAGCGAGGGCGGCGGCGCGATCATCACCCCGGCGGCGCCGCGCTCCATCACCGCGAGGGTGAGCGAGCGCATCGCCGCGAAGCCCGGAGCGGAGACGCCGACAATCACCGGCAGCTTCGCCATGCCCTCGATGAAGCGCTCGGTGACGGCGATGGATTCCTCAAGCTCCAGCTTCGGCGCCTCGCCCATGATGCCGAGCACGGTGACGCCGGTAGCACCTGCCGCCAGATAGCGCTCGATCAGCGTGTCGACCGAGGCGTCGTCGATCCGCCCGTCCGGCGTGAACGGCGTCGGCGCGATCGGGAACAGACCGGAGGCATTGGCATCGAGCAGCATTGGGCACATCTCCATCGGCACACGAGCAAAAACTAGCGCCCGTGGGCCTATGGCGCTGTCGCCCAACCGACAAGGGGTGATCGGACACTGGACCCGTGAATGCACAACCTCATCCTGAGGTGCGAGCGCAGCGAGCCTCGAAGGATGTTCAAGCAGAGGGCCATCGGGGACTGGCATCCTTCGAGGCCCGGCTTTCGCCGGGCACCTCAGGATGAGGTGGTTCCAGGTCGAGGGATGACTGTCAGCCCCTCACGAGAACCGCGCCATGCGCTCCATGCTCGGGCGGCGCTCGCCGCGGCCGACCAGCGCTGCGTGCGGCACCGAATTCTCGCTCGGGATGAACAGCCTACGGCCCTCGCGCCGGATGTCGCCGGCCTTCTCCAGGCACACGAGCAGCGTGGTGACGCTCTGGCGCGAGGCGCCGATCATCTCGGCGATCTCCTGGTGGGTGAAGCGGCCGTCGATCTCGACCTCGTCGCCATGATCGATGCCGTAGAGCCGGCCGAGATGCCGGAGCGCCATCGAGATACGGCGCTCCACCGTGGTCTCGGCAAGGATCTGGATCACCTTCTTGAGCTGCTCCGCCTTGAACTCCGAGATGGAGAGCACGCAGCGCAAGGCATGCGGGGAACGCTCGGTGAGCTCGACCAGTTGCTCGCGGCCGATCCACAGCACGCGGCTGTCCACCAGAGCCTGCGCCGACCAGCAATGATTGCCGGCCCAGCGGGTGCAGCCATGGGCGCCGACCAGCATGCCCTCGCGGCAATAGGAGGTGGTGAGCGAGCCGCCATTGTCCTGGATGTAATGCACCTTCACGGCGCCGCGCAGGATAATGAACAGGCTCTCCGAAGGATCACCCTGTACGTAAAGCACCTGGTTCTTCGCGAAGCACTTGGCGACGGACCGCGTCATCAGGAAGTTGCGATCCGCCTCGTTCAGCATCTCCATGAAGCGCGGATAGGTGGATGCGCCTCGATAGTCGGCCTCGACCTTGGCGTCATGGGCCGGATCGACCCGGTCGGAGACCTTGTAGCCTACAGGACTTGTTTCCATTTGGCGGTTTCCTCGGCCAGATTATGGCTCTTGTATCAGGTGGTCGCGCCCGAATTGATCGAATCGCGCCGTCCTTGAACGTCAGTCTGCGGTGCAGATGCTGAGCGCCCTTCCTCCGGCATTCAGCTTAGGTCGAGGTGCGGGCACTCCGCAAGCAAGCTTGTCGACACTTAACCCATAGGCACGGCAACCCAGGCGCGCTTCAGTATTCCGGCTTGGCGCCGATCTGCTGCGAGATGATGGTGGCGGTCTGCTTGAGCGCGGTCACCAGGGTCTCGATCTGCCCGTCATGGAAGCGGAACGCCGGGATCTGGAAGCCGACGCTGCCGACCACCTCGCCATGCGGGCCGAAGAACGGCACCGCCATGCCGATCGAATTCAGCGTGCGGTGCGAGCGCGACAGCGAGTAGCCGTCGCGCACGATCTCCTCCAGCGCGGCGCGGATTTCGCTCTCGTCGAGTGCCTCGCCCCTGATGTTGCGCGCGGTACTGCCGGAGACCGCGGCATCGATCTCCTCCGGGCGCAGATAGGCGAGCAGTGCCCGCCCCGAGGCGCCCCACACCAGCGGATCGCGCCGGTTCAGCTCGACGATGTAGCGCATCGGATCCTGCGGCGAGGCGGCGAGCGCCGTGTACATGCGCAATTGCCGCCGCTCGAGGATGGTCAGCATCGAGGTTTCGTTGAACTGCCGGGTCAGGGCCGCGAGCAGCGGCTCGGCGATCGCGGCGAACGGCATCTTTGAACTTAGCCGGCCAACGATACGGTAGAGCTCCATGCCCGCCGCGAAGCTGCCTTTCTCGGTCTGCAGCGCGAACTCCAACTCCGCGAGCTTGCGCAGCATGCGGTGCGTACTGCTGACCGGCCATCCGAGAAGCGTCGCCGCCTGCTTCGCCGTCAGATGCGGATAGTCCGACAGCAGGCTGACGAGCTTCAGGACGCGATTGATAGCCCCGATTTCATTCATGGCGGCACGCTAACCGAGTGAAATGGCTGTCACAACGCGCTCCGCGTGAATTTACATATCTATCAAGAACGGGTTTGACCGCCGTTTCAAGCACTGCCATATTCCGCTGAATTAGACAAGAAACTCACTCAGTGAGATTTACAAGCGGGAGGACAAGCCGCGTCGGCCGTATCGGCGGACGTCGACGCTGCTTGCTGGCGAGGTAAATGGAAACAAAAGAGAAGAACATCGTCCTTGGCTCCGGCAAGTACCGTTATGAGCCGCAAGACAATTGGCTGAACCTGCCGTCGCATGTCGAGCTTGGTGAAGTCGCGGCCGTTGCGGTGGACGACCGGGACCGTGTCTATGTCTTCAATCGCGGCGAGCATCCGATGGTGGTGCTGGACCGGGACGGAAATTTTCTGTCGTCCTGGGGGCATGATCTGTTCGGCAAGGCCCACGGCCTGCATATCGGGCCGGACCAGAGCATCTATTGCACCGATGAGGGCACCCACACGGTGTGCAAGTGCACGCTGGACGGCAAGCTGCTGATGCGCATCGGCACGCCGAACCAGCCGGCAGCGCGCATGAGCGGCAAGCCGTTCAACCGCTGCACCCACACGGCGCTGGCCCCGAACGGCGACATCTATGTCTCCGACGGCTATGGCAACGCTGCGGTCCACAAATACAACCCGGACGGCAAGCTGCTGTTCTCGTGGGGCACGTCCGGCTCGGGCCGGGGCGAGTTCAATCTGCCGCACAACATTCATTGCGACGCCGACGGCTTCGTCCATGTCGCCGACCGCGAGAACCACCGCATCCAGATCTTCGACGGCAATGGCCGTTACGAGACGCAGTGGAACAATCTGCATCGCCCGAGCGCGCTCTACATGAGTTCGGGCCCGTGCCCGCTCTGCTTTGTCGGCGAGATCGGGCCCTATATGAGCCACATCCGCGACAATCCGAATCTCGGCCCGCGCATCAGCATCCTGTCCAAGGGCGAAGTGGTCGGCCGCCTGAACAGCCATAACGGCCCCGGCTCCGGCCTCGGCCAGTTCACCTCGCCCCATGGCATCGCGGTGGATTCGCGCGGCGACCTCTATGTCGGCGAGGTCACCACCTCCTCCTGGCCCTCGCTCTTCCCCGGCCGGCCATTGCCGAAACCGCTGAACTCGCTGCGCAAATTGCGCCGGCTGCCGGAGGAATAGCGACATGGAAACGCTTGAAGAGAAGGTCGTGCTCGGCTCCGGCGCGTACCGCTACGAGCCGGTCGCGGACTGGGTGAAGGTGCCCGAGGGCTGGACGCTCGGCGAGGTGCCCTCCGTCGCCATCGACGACCAGGACCGCGTCTATGTCTTCAACCGGGGCGCCCGGCCGCTGATGGTGTTCGACCGCGACGGCAACTTCCTCGACAGCTGGGGCGAGGAGCTTTTCACCCGTCCGCACGGCCTGCATATCGGCCCCGACCAGGCGATCTACTGCACCGACGAGGGCACGCATACGGTTTCCAAATGCACGCTCGACGGCAAGCTGCTGCTGCGCCTCGGCACGCCGGACCAGCCGGCGCCGCGCATGAGCAACCGGCCGTTCAACCGCTGCACCCACACCGCGCTGGCGCCGAACGGCGACATCTATGTCTCCGACGGCTACGGCAATGCCGCGATCCACAAATTCAGCCCCGACGGCAAGTTCCTGTTCTCGTGGGGCACGGCGGGGTCCGACCCCGGCGAGTTCAACCTGCCGCACAAGATCGCCTGCGATGACGATGGCTGGGTCTATGTCGTCGACCGCGAGAACCATCGCATCCAGGTGTTCGACGGCAATGGGCGCTACGAGACGCAGTGGAACAACCTGCATCGGCCCAACGGCATGTACATGGTGGGGCGCAAGGATCCGCTGTTCTTCATCGGCGAGCTGCCGCCGCATCTCTCCCACAATCGCGATTATCCCAATCTCGGCCCGCGCATCAGCATCCTGTCGGATGGCAAGCTGGTCGGCCGGCTGAACAGCAATGGCGGGCCGGGCAATGATGCCGGCCAGTTCACCTCGCCGCACGGCGTCGCCGTCGATTCCCGCGGCGACATCTATGTCGGGCAAGTCACCACCACGACCTGGCCGCTGCTGTTCCCGGGACAGCAGGCGCCGGAAAAGCCGAACATGATCCAGAAGCTGCGCCGCATCCCCGGATAATCAAGCAGCCGTGCCGACAATAAAACTCGATAAAATAACCGGAGGAAACCAATGAAAAGAGCCGTACTTCTCACGCTCGCCGGCCTGTTTGCCTTGACAGGTTCGCTGTCGGCCGAGACCTTCCCGCAGAAGGGCCGCCCGATCACCATGATCGTGCCGTCCACCGCCGGCGGCGGCACCGACACCGCGGCGCGCCTGATCGCGCCGCTGATGGAAAAGGACCTCGGCGTCCCGGTCGAGATCGTCAACAAGCCCGGCGCCTCGATGCAGATCGGCCTCTCTTATGTCGCGGCCGCCAAGCCCGACGGCCATACGCTGATCTGGTCGGTGCTGCCAACCGCAGCCAGCGTCTATCTCGATACCGAGCGCAAGTCGCCGTTCCAGCGCAACAGCCTGGCGCCGATCGGCATGTATTACGGCGCGCCGTTCGGCATCGTCGTGCTCGCCAGCAGCCCCTACAAGACGCTGAAGGATCTGGTCGAGGCCGCCAAGGCCACTCCCGGCAAGCTCAAAGGCGGCACCAGCGGCTTCATGGCGACCGGGCATTTCGCGCTGCTCGCTCTGGAGCAGGGCACCGGCACCAAGTTCGCCACCGTGAACTTCCAGGGCGGCGGGCCGCAGCTCACCGCGCTGCTCGGCGGTCACACCGACATGTCGGTCAATTCCATCGGCGAGGTGGTCACCCATCACAAGGCCGGCACCGTCCGCGTGCTGGCCGTCATGGGCGACAAGCGCGCCGAATTGCTGCCGGACGTGCCGACCACCGCCGAGGCGGGCTTTCCGAATGTCGAGCCGATCGGCTCCGACATTGGGCTTTCGGCACCGGCCGGCACCTCGCCGGAGATCATCAACCGCCTGTCGGAATCACTGAAGAAGGGCATGCAGGATCCGGCTCTCAAGGATCGCATGATCGAGGTCGGCAACACGCTGACCTATCTCGATCCGAAGGACTATGCGGTGTTCTGGGACAAGGTCGATGCCCGCTTCAAGCCGCTGATCGAGGCCGCGCGCAAGCAGGGTCAGTAAGGCGCGGTCCGTTCGTCGCTCCTATTTCCCTCTCCCCGAGGGGGAGAGGTGGCCCGCGTAGCGGGTCGGTGAGGGGGCGCACGATTGGGGGGCCGCGAAGGCCCCTCACCCCAACCCTCTCCCCGACGGGGAGAGGGGGAAGACAGCCGCTCTCCCAAGCCAAGCCCTTCCGCCCCAAGCCCTTTGGGCAGGATCATGACCCAGCGAAATATCTACCAGATCACCGCTTTGGTGATCCTGCTGCCGAGCGTGTGGCTGACCTTCCGCGCGCTCGACCTGCACTACTACACGTCCATGGGGCCGGGCCCGGGCTTCTTCCCGTTCTGGCTGGCGCTGATCCTCAGCATCCTCGCCGCGCTGATGCTGGTGCAGGCGACCCTGAGCACCTCGGCCGCGGATCGCGTGACCATTGCCGCGGACAGCTATCCCGATGCTGCCGGGTGGTCGCGCCTCGTCGCGGTCCTGGTGGCGTTGGGCGCCACCGCCTTCCTGCTGGAGCGGATCGGCTTTGGCCTGACCATGTTCGCGATGAATGTCGTCGTGCTCTGGGCGCTCGGGACGCGCAGCATCTTCACCATCCTGTGGGTGTCGATCCTCGGCAGCTTCGGCATCGAGTACGCCTTCACGCACTGGCTGAACGTGCCGCTGCCGGCCGACGACCTCTCGGCGCTGTGTCCCCTGAGCCTGTGCGGAGAGTAGAGGGTGGATACCTTAGTCCTGTTGTTCGGCGGCTTCGTCGACGTCCTTCAGCCCGGCAACCTCGCTTATGCGCTGCTCGGCTGCGTGCTCGGCACCCTGATCGGCATCTTGCCCGGCATCGGCCCGGCGGCGGGGACGGCGATCCTCATCCCGGTCACCGCGGCGCTCGATCCCACCGGCTCCATCATCATGCTGGCCGCCATCTACTATGGCGCCATGTATGGCGGCACCATCACCTCGGTGCTGATCAACACGCCGGGTGAAGCGGCCTCGGCGGTCACCTGCCTCGACGGCTATGCCATGGCCAAGGTCGGGCGCGCCGGCCCGGCCCTGGCGGTCGCCGCCATCGGTTCCTTCATCGGCGGCACCATCGCCACCGTCGGCCTGGTCTTCCTGGCGCTGCCCTTGACGCGCCTTGCCTTGACCTTCGGGCCGCCGGAGATCTTCTCGCTGCTGCTGATCGGCCTGGTGCTGGTCACCGCACTCGCCAGCCAGTCGGTGATCCGCGCCATGATCGCGGCGGTCGCCGGACTGTTCCTGGCGCAGGTCGGTATCGATCCGGTCATGGGCATGGAGCGCTTCACCTTCGCCCGGCCGGAATTGATGGACGGTCTGCCGATCGTGCCGGTGGTGATGGGCCTGTTCGGCATCGCCGAAATCCTCACCAGCATCGAGCGGCCGCTGACCAGCATGTTCGCGCCGGTGGTCGGCTCGCTCTATCTGTCGAAGGAGGACGTGCGCCGCTCCACCGGCCCGGTGTTCCGCGGCACTGCGATCGGCTTCTTCCTCGGGCTCGTGCCCGGGCTCGGCTCGATGATCCCGGCTTTCCTCTCGTATGCCGTGGAGAAGCGCGTCTCGAAGCACCCGGAGCGGTTCGGCCAGGGCGCCATCGAGGGCGTGGCAGGGCCGGAGACGGCGAACAACGCCTATGCCAATGCCGCGCTGATCCCGTTGTTCACGCTCGGCATTCCCGGCTCGCCGACCACCGCGATCCTGATGGGCGCATTGATGATGAACGGGCTGGTGCCGGGGCCGACACTGTTCGCCGAGCATTCGGAGTTCGTCTGGACCATCATTGCCAGCCTGGTGGTCGGCAACATCATCCTGCTGGTCCTCAATCTGCCGCTGATCCCGCTCTGGGTGGCGATGCTGCGCATCCCCTATGCGATCCTCGTCGTCATCGTCCTGGCGTTCTGCGTGGTCGGTGCCTACAGCCTCAACAACCAGCCCTTCGATATCGCGGTGATGCTGGCCTTCGGCGTCGTCGGCTACCTGATGCGCAAGGTGGACCTGCCGACCGCGCCCTTGATCCTCACGCTGATCCTCGGCCCGCTGCTGGAGCGTGCCCTGCGCCAGTCGCTGGAGATGTCGGGCGGCGATTTCATGATCTTCCTGAGCCGCCCGCTCTCGCTCACGCTGCTCATCCTTGCCGTGGTGGTGCTGCTCTCGTCCTCGCTGACCATGTTCCGGCGCGTGAAGGTCGACAGCGAAGTCTGAATTCTCATCAATCGAAAGACGCGGAGGAAGCCTTGGATCTGGAGCTCAACGGCAAGGTGGCGATCGTCACGGGCGGCAGCGAGGGCATCGGCCGCGCCGCTGCCGAGCGTCTCGCCGCGGAAGGCTGCAATGTCATCATCGCCGGGCGCCGCGCCGATGTCCTCGCCGCCGCGGCGAGCGAGATCACGGCGCACGGCAAGGGAACGGTGCTGCCGGTCGCCGGCGACATCGGCGAGGAGGGCGCGGTGCAGCGGCTGGTCGATGCCGCGGTGTCGCGCTTCGGCCGCCTCGACATCCTCGTCAACAATGCCGGCACCTCGCTGGCCAAGCCGTTCGCCAGCACCACGCGGGCTGACTGGGACACCGATTTCGGCGTCAAGGTCTGGGCGGCGATGGAACTGATCCAGGCCGCCATACCGGAGATGCGCAAGCAGGGCGGCGGGCGCATCATCAATGTGACCAGCATTGCCGGCCGCACCCCCGCCGCCAATTCGCTGCCGACCTCGGTGGCGCGGGCCGCTGGCATCGCGCTCACCAAGGCGCTGTCCAAGGATCTCGCGGCCGACAACATCCTCGTCAACACGGTGTGCATCGGCTTCATCAAGAGCGGGCAGCACGAGCGGCGCTATGCCAGGCAGGGGCTCAGTGTCGGCGACCGCCCGCTGGACGACATCTATGCCGAAGAAGCCAAACGCCGTGGCGTGCCGCTCGGCCGGGTCGGCGAGGCCCGTGAGGCCGGCGATGTCATCACCTTCCTCGCCTCCGCCCGCGCCAGCTATCTCACGGGGATTGCCATCAATATCGACGGCGGGACATCGCCGGTGCTGTGAGGGCGATCAATAGCCACGTCATCCTGAGGTGCCGCCGCAGGCGGCCTCGAAGGATGTTGAAGCAGAGGGCGTTCATCGGGAGTGGGCATCCTTCGAAGCGGCTTCGCGGCACCTCAGGATGACGTGGTGAGTTTTTGAGTCCGCCCCGCCTTATGTCGCCCACGCGACAATCGGCTGGAGCGGATCGGGTAGTTTCGGGCGCCAAAGCTGATGCCATGCCGGCGCCCGGTGGAGGCCAATCATGACCGACGTGCCGATCCAGCAGGCCCAGCAGCAGGCTGTGGCGACGCCACGCCGAAGGAAGCGTTTCGACGCATTTCCTTACATGCTGATCGCCCCGATCGTCCTGCTGCTGGCCGCGATCACCGTCTATCCCACCTTCAAGGCGGTCTATCTCGCCATGACCGACGCGTCGCTGCTGCGGCTGCAGCGCGCCGCCTTCATCGGCTTCCTGAATTTCAAGCGCATGCTGTCCGACCAGGTGTTCCTGGACGGGCTGTGGCGCACGCTGCGCTGGGACCTTGCGGTGGTCTCGCTGGAACTGGCGGTGGCATTGCCGATCGCGCTGTTCCTCAACCTCAATTTCCGCGGCCGCGGCTTCGTGCGGGCGGCGATGATGGTGCCCTACATCACCCCGCCGGCCGTGGTCGGGCTGATGTTCCTCTACATGTTCGACGGCAATTTCGGCGTCGTGAACGACCTGCTGGTCCGCGCCGGCATGCTCGACCGCTCCATCGCATGGATGAGCAGCCCGATGGCGAGCTTCTGGATCGTGGTTGCCGCCATGGTCTGGTACGGCACGCCACTGATGGCGCTGATCCTGCTCGCCGCGCTGCAGACCATCCCCGCCGAGCTCTATGAGGCGGCGCAGGTCGACGGCGCGAGCCGCTGGTCGCAATTCCTCAACATCACCATCCCGCACATCCTGCCCACGATCCTCTTCCTCGTGCTGCTGCGCATGATCTGGATGTCCAACCACATCGACATGATCTTCGTGATGACCGGCGGCGGTCCCGGCTTCAGCAACCATACCGAGGCGGTCTACAGCTTCATGCTCACCAACCAGTTCCAGATCGGCTACGCCTCGGCCATCGCCGTGGTGCTGGCGGCGATGCTGATGTTCGTCTCCGCCTTCTATGTGCGCCACCTCGCGCGCAACGTCCTGGCGAACGCATCATGAGCCGCACCGCGCGCAAATCCGCCGCGCCGCGCCGCGCTCTGGTCGGGCTGGGTGCGTTCGTCATCCTGTTCTATTCGCTGGCGCCGATCATCTGGATCTTCATCGCCTCGATCACGCCGGAGCTGAAGGCCGACTTCGATCGCGCCTGGCTCAGCAACCGGCAGGTGACCTATCTGCCGGCCGAGCCGACGCTGTCCAACTATGTCGCGCTGTTCGACGTCGTTCCGTTCGGCATCTATTTCCGCAACAGCACCATCATCGCCACCGGCAACATGCTGCTGACGCTGGTGATCGCGAGCCTCGGCGCCTACGGCTTCGTGCGCTTCCGCTTCTTCGGCCGCAGCTCCTTCCTGGTGGCGACGCTGGTCGCCTACACCATCCCGAGCGTGGTGCTGCTGGTGCCGCTCCTGGTGATCTTCCGCACCTATGGGCTGAACAACACCCATCTCGGCATGATCCTGGCCGAGGCGACGCATTCGGCGCCGTTCGTGCTGCTGCTGCTTATCAACTACTTCTCGACGCTGCCGCGCGATCTCGACGAGGCGGCCCAGATGGACGGCTGCAGCCGGCTGAAGGTGCTGTGGCGGATCATCCTGCCGCTGTCGCTGCCGGGCCTCGTGGCCGGCGGCCTGCTCGCCTTCATCATGACCTGGAACAACTTCCTGTTCGCCTTCCTCCTGACCTCGACCACCGAGGTGAAGACGCTGCCGGTGATCATGCGCCAGTTCGCCCTCGGCGAGCCGGCGGTGTGGGGCATCAGCGCCGCCGGCGCCATCGTCAGCACCTTGCCGGTGGCGCTGATCTTCCTGCTGTTCCAGCGCATGCTGATGAGCGGCCTCGCCGCCGGCGCCGTCAAAGGATAGGACGATGCCTTTCCCACATCCGGAGCTATTGCGATGAAAGCCCCGCGCATCGTCCTGCTGCATGCCACCCCGGTGGCGATCGATCCGATCCACGAAGCGTTCGCGCGCGGCTGGCCGGAGGCCGATCTCGCCAATCTGCTCGACGACGCGCTCTCGCCGGATCGGGCCCGCACCCCCGATCTGACCGAGGAGATGATCGATCGCTTCGTCGCGCTCGCCCATTATGGCCACCGCATCGGTGCCGACGGCCTGCTCGTCACCTGCTCGGCCTTCGGCCCGGCGATCGAGCGTGCCGCCGCCGAACTGCCGATCCCGGTGCTGAAGCCGAACGAGGCGATGTTCGCGCAAGCGCTGTCCCATGGCGAGCGGATCGGCATGCTCGCCACCTTCGCGCCCGCCGTTGTCACGATGGAGGACGAGTTCGTGGAAGCTGCCGCGCGGCTGCGCCCTTCCGCCACCCTAACCACCGTGCTGGTGCCCGACGCCATGGACCGGCTGCGCAAGGGCGACGCCGACACCCATAACCGCCTGGTCTCCGAATATGCCTCGCAACTCGGCCACATGGACGCGGTGATGCTGGCGCATTTCTCCACCTCGCGCGCAGCGGAGCGGGTGCGTGCCCGCATCGCCGCGCCGGTGCTGACCTCGCCCGACGCGGCGGTCGTGCGCATGCGCGAGATGGTGACGGGCGTCGTGCCCGTCCTGTCGGCCATGGTCTATCCCTGAAACATCGCAGCCCCGCACGACATCGCCGGCGACAAGACAAGCAGAGGCCCCCGTTGAGGAAGTACAGCGCCCATATCGGCTATCTATTCTCCGAGATCCCGCTGCTGGAGCGCTTCGCCGCGGCCCGGCGGGGCGGCTTCGCTGCCGTCGAGCACCCCGCACCCTATGCGGCGCCCCCGGCCGAGGTGGCGCGGCAGCTCAGGGAAACCGGGCTCACCTTCGTGCAGATGGGGCTGGCCTCGGGTGATGCGGCACGCGGCGAGAAGGGCTTCGCCGCATTGCCGGATCGCGTCGACACGTTCCGCGAGAGCGTCGGCAAGGGGCTCGATTATGCCGAGGCGATCGGCTGCAAGGCGGTGCACGCCATGGCCGGAGTGCGCCCCGACGGCGTCGATCACGATCGCCTCTGGGACACCTATCTGGAGAACATGGCGATGGCGGCGGACGCGGCGGCCTCGCGCGGCATGCGCATCCTGATCGAGCCGATCGGCCCCGGCTCGCTGCCGAATTATTTCATGGACGATTCCGCGCTCGGCGTGCGCGCCGTCGAGGCGCTGGGGCGCGACAATGTCCGGCTGATCTTCGACGCCTTCCACGCCACCAATGCCGGCGAAGACCCCGTGCCCTTCGTGCGCGCCCATGCCGGGCTGATCCACCACATGCACATCGCCGATCACCCCGGCCGCCACGAGCCGGGCACCGGCACCATCGATTTCGATGCGCTCTATGCGGCTCTTGAGGAGACCGGATTCACCGGCTTCATCGGCTGCGAATACGTGCCGGCCGGCAATACCGAAGCCGGGCTCGGCTGGCTGGGCCGCCATCGCGCCGGCATATCGGCCTGAAGATCTGACGGAGAACGCCATCTCCATGGAGGAAGCATCATGACGAAACACGAGACGATCGGCCGGGATACTTCAGTCGCGCTCACCGCCACGCCGTCGAATTACCAGAACTTCATCGACGGCAACTTCGTCGCTTCCAGCGGCGCGACCATCGAGGTCACCAATCCGGCGGACGGCACGCTGCTCGGCCTGATCCCGAACAGCGACGCCGACACCGTGGCAAGCGCGGTGAAGGCCGCGCGGCGCGCCCAGCCGGCATGGGAGAAGCTGCCGGCGATCGAGCGGGCGACGCATCTGCGCGCCATCTCCGCCAAGGTGCGCGAGCATCGCCGCGACCTCGCCGAGATCCTGGTGCGCGAGCAGGGCAAGATCGCCTCGCTGGCGCAGATCGAAGTCGATTTCACCGCCGACTATATCGACTACATGGCCGAATGGGCGCGCCGACTCGAAGGCGAGGTGCTGAGCAGCGACCGCGCCGACGAGACCATCCTCCTGCTGCGCAAGCCGATCGGCGTCGTTGCCGGCATCCTGCCGTGGAACTTCCCGTTCTTCCTGATCGCCCGCAAGCTGGCGCCGGCGCTGATCACCGGCAACACCATCGTCATCAAGCCGAGCGAGGAGACGCCGATCAACGCCTTCGCCTTCGCCCAGCTGGTGGCCGAGACCGACCTGCCGGCCGGCGTGTTCAACCTGATCGGCGGGCGCGGCACGACTGCCGGCGAAGCGTTGGTGACCAATCCCGGCATCGACCTCATCTCCTTCACTGGCAGCGTCGCCACCGGCTCGCACATCATGCAGGCGGCAGGGCGCAACCTCACCCGCGTCAATCTGGAGCTTGGCGGCAAGGCGCCGGCGATCGTGCTGGCCGATGCCGATCTCGATCTGGCGGCGAAGGCGATCTACGATTCCCGGGTCATCAATACCGGGCAGGTCTGCAATTGCGCCGAGCGCGTCTATGTCGAAGAGAGCGTGCATGACGCCCTCGTCGCCCGCCTGAAGCCGCTGTTCGAGGCGACCCGTTACGGCGATCCGTCCAAGGAAGCGGACCTGCATATGGGCCCGCTGGTCAACAAGGCCGGCCTCGACAAGGTGGCGGCCGCGGTGGAGCGGGCCAAGGCGGAGGGCGCTACCATCGTCACCGGCGGCGCCATCGCCGATCGTGCGTCGGGCTTCCACTACCAGCCGACGCTGATCACCGGCGCCCGCGCCGACATGGACATCATGCGACGCGAAACCTTTGGTCCGGTGCTGCCGATCCAGAAGGTGAAGGACCTCGACGAGGCGATCGCCCTCTCCAATGATTCCGACTACGGGCTGACCTCCTCGATCTTCACCTCGAACCTGAACTCGGCGATCAAGGCCAGCCGCGAATTGAAGTTCGGCGAGACCTACATCAACCGCGAGCACTTCGAGGCGATGCAGGGCTTCCATGCCGGGCGCCGCAAGTCCGGCATCGGCGGCGCCGACGGCAAGCACGGCCTCTACGAGTTCACCGAGACGCAGATGGTCTATATCCGGACGTGAGGGCGGGCCTGTAGTTCACCCATCGCACCGTCATCCCGGGGCTTGTCCCGGGGATCCACGTCCGGGACGAGCGAGCAACCGTGGATGGCTGGGACAAGCCCGGCCATGACGACGGAAATGAGCCAACTGACCAGGACTTCTCCCTCTCCCCGTCGGGGAGAGGGGTGGGGTGAGGGGCCTGCTTGCTCCCCAGCCGTGCTCCCCCTCACCGACCCGCTACGCGGGCCACCTCTCCCCGACGGGGAGAGGGGAGTCAGGTTCACCCGGTATTCTCGATCAGCGCCGCCACCCGCCTTATGTGGCCGCGCATCAGCGACTCCGCGAGGTCGGCGTCGCGGGCCTGCATGGCGCGGCAGATCTGCCAGTGGTCGCGCGAATGCGCTCTGCCCTCCGGCACGCGGATGTGCGTGCTCCAGCGATACAGACGGATCAGGTCATAAAGCTCGCCGCTCAGCGACTGCCGGATCTTGCTGTTGCCGCAAGCATTGACGATGGCTTCGTGGAAATTGAACGGGTAATCCGTGTCGACCAGCGAGTAATTGTCGGGGCCCTTCGCGAGTTCGACGGCGGCCATGAGCTCGGCGAGCGCGGCGTCGCTCATCTTCAGCGTGGCGAGCCGGCAGGCCATGCCCTCCAGGCACTCGCGCAGCTCATAGATCTCGCGGATCTGTGCGAAATCCAGCCTCACCACCCGCGCCCGCTGGTAGGGCTCGCGCGTGATCAGCTTGCGGCCCTGGAGCTGGCGCACCGCCTCGCGCACCGGGCCGCGGCTGATGCCGAATTGCTTCGCCAGGTCGGTCTCGTTGACGATGTCGCCCGGAAGCAATTCCCCGCCGCGGATCAGGCCGATGATCTTGGCCATCGCCACGGATGACAGCGTGTCGTCCTCTACCGACGGCACCGCTTCACTCAATTCGAGCTGATCATTACCTAGGGTCATCTATCCCACGCAAGATGAGTGCGCCTGGCGGCCTCTGTTCCCGAACTTCCCGATAGTGTCAACTCTTTCGCAGGTGCAGCGTAGATAATATGCCGGTTTCCGAGAAAAGAGTTGACTCTTTTTCTGCCGCTCTCCGAATATGGGAAAAATGCCGTGACAAAAAGCCACGGATTGAGGGAGTGGAAGATGCTCAAGAAGGTTCCCAACGGGGAAATCCGCGTGCTTTCCGCCACCGGCGTCCTGGGCTCCGGTTTCCTCGAGAGCTCCTTCGAAAACGGGCTGAAACGCGACCCGCATTTCATCGCCTCCGATGCCGGCTCCACCGATCCGGGACCGGCGCCGCTCGGCTCCGGCAAGCCGTCGTTTCCCGCCCGCGCCATCAAGCGTGATCTGCGCCTCATGGTGCTCGGCGCGCAGCGCGCCGGCATCCCGCTGATCATCGGCTCGTGCGGCACCGCCGGCGGCGAGCCGCATCTGCAGTCGGTCTATACGATCCTGCAGGAGATTGCGGTGGAGGAGGGGCTGAGCTTCCCCGCTGCGCTGATCCATGCCGAGCAGGACAAGGCCTATCTCAAGGCCAAGCTGCGCGACGGCAAGATCCGCGCGCTGCATCCCGCACCCGAATTCGACGAGAACACCATCGAGCGCAGCGAACGCATCGTCGGCATGATGGGCGCCGAACCTATCCTCGCGGCGATCGAGGGCGGCGCCCAGGTGGTGCTGGCGGGGCGCTCCAGCGACACCGCCATCTTCGCCGGGCTGCCGACGAGTTTCGGCTTTCCCGAGGGGCTGTCCTGGCACGCCGCCAAGATCCTCGAATGCGGTGCGGCGGCGGCCACCTTCCGCAAGAACCCGGATTGCATCATGGCCTCGATCAGCCATGACAGCTTCGTCATCGAGCCGCTCGATCCGGAATTGCGCTGCACGCCGCAGAGCATCGCCGCGCACAGCCTCTATGAGAACACCGATCCCTATCTGATCATCGAGTCGTCCGGCACCATCGATCTGCGCGACGCCCAGTATGAGGCGGTCGATGATCGCTCGGTGCGGGTGCGCGGCAGCGCCTTCCGGCACGCCGACACCTATACGGTCAAGCTGGAGGGCGCCGAACTCGTCGGCTACCAGTCGCTGGTGCTGGGCTCGGTGCGCGATCCCTTCATCATCCGCCAGATCGACGACTGGCTGCGGCGGCTCGACGAGAAGGTGCGCGGCCGCATCAAGGAACTCTATGGCAACACGGTCAGCGACAATGCCATCACGCTGAACGTCCATGTCTACGGCAAGAACGGCACCATGGGCGATCTGGAGCCGATCAAGGACGCGACGCCGCACGAGATCTGCCTGCTGTTCCTCGTCACCGCGCCGACGCAGGACATCGCCAGCGCCATCGCCTCGGTCACGCGGCACCAGGCGCTGCATTTGCCGATCCCGGAGTGGAGCGGGCTGATCACCGGCATCGCCTGCCCCTTCAGCCCGGCCTATCTCGATCGCGGGCCGGTCTATCGCTTCAACGTCAATCACGTCGTCGAAGTCGATGATCCGCTCGAGATGTTCAACATCGAGCATGTTCAGGTGAATTGAGTATCGGGTGAAATTGAGCGATTTGAATTGGGGTTTCCATGACCAAGCTTGCCGATCTCGCCAGCCTGATCCGCAGCAAGAACGCCGGGCCGTTCAGCCTGACCATCGACATCATGTTCGACAATCCCGAAACCTACAAAAGAGTGAAGGATTCCGGGAAGATTTCGGCGAAGACCGTGGCCGGAATCTACGGCCTGTCCGAGAACAACGTGCAGTTCTTCTTCGTCGACAACGCACTTGCCGTCAAAGCCTCCATCCCGCGACCGGCGACCCAGGGCGATTTGGGTGATGCCGACAGTCACGGGGGGCAGCAATACGCACCACTGATGGAGATCGACATCTGAACTGAACGGGTTCGGGCGAGCGCCAAAAAAGAGCGCCGCCTGCTTAGGAGGAAACGATGGATAGACGCCAATTCATGATCGGCGCCGGCGGCCTCGGCCTGCTCGCGTCGACCGGATCCGCCGCATTCGGCCAGGCCGCGGCGGCCAAGCTCCCGGATTATTACCCGCAGGATTACGGCAAGATCATCGAGGGCTCGAAGGCCGAGAAGAACCTGCTGATCTATTCGAACATGTCGGTGGACATGTGGGCCGGGGTGATGGCGCGCTACAAGGCGCTCTATCCCTGGATGGACGTGCAGACGCTCGACCTGGAAAGCAGCGAGGTCATCGAGCGCTTCCTCGCCGAGCGCGGCACCGGCAGCAAGACCGCCGACCTGCTCGCGACCGTGGCGCCGGATTCCTGGATCAACGCCGTCCAGCGCAACGAGCTGGTCGACTACAAGTCCCCGGAAATCCCCTATGTGCCGGCCTGGAGCCTGCCTTATCCCGGGCTCTACACCATCGCCATCGATCCGATGCTGTTCATCTGGAACAAGATGCTGCTGCCGGAGAACATGGTGCCCAAGGGCTTCCAGGACCTTGCCGAGAAGTGCAAGGCCAACCCGGCGATCTTCAAGGGCAAGATGAGCTGCTACGGCGCCCAGTTCGGCTCGTTTGGCTATACCTCGGCCTATTCCTTCATCAAGCATCATGGCGAGAAGGGCTGGGAGTGGCTCGACACCGTGGGGCCGATGACGCGGGTGGAGCGTTCCTCCGGGCCCATGGTCGAGAAGACGCTGACTGGAGAGTACGTGTTCGGCTACCTCACCGGCTCGGGCAATCCGTGGCTTGCGGTCCGCAACGCGCAGCGTGCCAAGGTGCTCGGCTGGAGCTTCATCTCCGACGGCACGCCGGTGATGATGCGCGGCTCGGCTATCCCGAAATCCTCCAATAGCCCGAACGCCGCCAAGCTCTGGCTCGACGTGATGATCTCGCATCAAGGCCAGATCGGCATGGCCAAGGGCGGGCGCACGCCCTACCGGCTCGACGTCTCGCCGGAGGAGGTCGACGGCGCCTACACCTATCAGACCGTCATCAAGGCGATCGGCGAGAAGAACGTGATCCCGGTCAACTATAACCCGGACATGATCACCGACCACGACGCCTTCCTGAAGCGCTGGATGCAGGCCTACAAGCTTTAGGCGACGACCCGGGCCGGCGCGGCTCCGCACGCGCCGGCCCCGACCGCCCATGCCGGATGCCCGGCGCGGGACCAGTCCTCACGATCGGGATCGTCGTCGCTGCCCATGGCCATCGTCCAGGATTTCGCGCCGCCCGGCGCCTTGCCGGGCTACATCACCAATCCCAGGCAGATCACCCGCTCGACGGTGATCTACTGGTCGGTGTTCCTCGTCACCCTCGTGCTGGTGGTGGCGCCGGTCCTGCCGATCATCTACCAGTCCTTCATCGACCGGCCGCTCTATGACCGCGGCCAGATCCTGACGCTGCAGAACTACAAGGACCTGTTCGCCAGCGAGCAGCTCCGCAAGGTGCTGTTCAACTCCTTCGTCTTCGCTTCCATCACCACGCTGATCGCGCAGACGCTCGGCGCGTTCTTCGCGGTGCTGATCGGGCGCACCGACCTGCCGTGCCGCGGCTTCTTCGGCAGCATGCTGCTATGGCCGCTCTTCATCTCCCACCTCGTGCTCGCCTTCGGCTGGTTCCTCGCCTATGGCTCGGCCGGGTTCGTGACGCTGTTCGTGAAGAGCTTCCTCGGCGCCGACCCGTGGACGCTCTATTCGCTCACCGGCATGTCGATCATCGCCGGCATCTCGCAGGTGCCGCTGGCGCTGCTTTATTGCCTCGGCTCCTCGGCGCTGGCCGATCCCTCGCTGGAGGATGCCGCGCGCTCCTGCGGGGCGAAGCCGCTGCGCACGCTGTGGTCGATCACCTTGCCGCTGCTGCTGCCTTCCATCCTCTATGGCGGCGTGCTGAACTTCACCGCGGCGCTGGAGATGCTCTCCATCCCGCTGATCTTCGGCGAGCCGGCCGGCATCAGCTTCTTCACCACCTTCCTGTTCACGCAGGGGCTATCCACGCCGAAACCGAATTACGGACTGGTGGGCACGGCGGCAGTGCTGCTGCTGGTCATCGTCATGCTGCTGGTGTTCCTGCAGGGCCGCATGCTGCGCAACTCGCGGCGCTTCGTCACCGTCGGCGGCAAGGCGACCCGCCCGCGCCCGTTCAAGCTCGGCAAGCTGCGCTGGGTCGCTTTCGCGCTGGTCGGCAGCTATGTGCTGCTGTTCATCATCTTCCCGATCGGCGTGCTGGGACTCAGGGCCTGCGTGAACTTCCTCACGCCTATGATCCCGTTCTGGGAACTGCTGACCCCGGAGCATTTCGAAGAGGTGTTCTCGCTGGAGATCACGCGCCGCGCCATTGTGAACACCATCATCGTCAGCATCGGCGGGGCGGCGCTCGCGACCTGCTTCGTCGCGCTGATCTCGCTCATCGTACACCGCTCGGACTTCCGGCTGCGCCGCCAGCTCGAATATCTCGCGCTGTTCCCGCGGGCGCTGCCGGGGCTGATTGCCGGCATCGGCTTCTTCTATGCCGCAGTGTTCCTGCCGCCGCTGGGCTGGATGCGCAACACGCTGTGGATCCTCGTGATCGCCTACACGATGCGCTACATCCCCACCGGTTTCGGCGCGCTCTCGCCCTCGCTGATGCAGATCGGCCCGGACCTCGACCGCAGCGCCCGCGTCATGGGTGCCGACTGGTGGACCTCGGTGCGCGTCGTCATCCTCAAGCTGATGACGCCGGCGCTGTTCACCTGCTTCACTTTGCTCTTTGTCTATTTCTTCAAGGAATACTCCACGGCGCTGTTCCTGTTCGCGCCGGGAACGGAAGTCATCGGCACCGCACTGATCCAGTTCTGGGTGCAGGGCGAGATGGGACGAGTCGCGGCGCTGTCCTTCGTGCAGATCATCTTCACCGTCGTCTTCATCGCCGCCATGCGCCGCGCATTCGGGGTCAAGATCTATGGTTGAGCTCGTCGTCCAGAACCTCACCAAGCGCTTCGGCCTCGTCACCGCGGTCGACAATGTCAGCTTCCACATTGCCGACGGCGAATTCCTCACGCTGCTCGGCCCGAGCGGTTGCGGGAAATCGACCACGCTCGCCGCGGTGGCCGGGCTCGATGTGCCGGACCAGGGGCTGATCCGCGCCGGCGACCGGGTGTTCTTCGACAGCGCGAAGGGCCAGGTGCTGCCGGCGGAAGCGCGCAATTGCGGGCTGGTGTTCCAGTCCTACGCGCTCTGGCCGCACATGACGGTGCAGCAGAACCTCGCCTTCCCGCTGAAGCTCCGGAAGATCCGCTCCAAGGAGCGGAGCGCGCGCATCGCCGAAGCCCTGGCGCTGGTGGAGATGGCGGACTATGCCGACCGCTACCCGCACCAGCTCTCCGGCGGCCAGCAGCAGCGTGTCGCGCTGGCCCGCACGCTGGTCTATCAGCCGCTGGTGCTGCTGCTCGACGAGCCGCTCTCCAATCTCGACGCCAAGCTGCGCGAGCGGGCGCGGACCTGGCTCGATCACCTGCACCAGAAGGTGCGGCTCACCACGCTCTATGTCACCCACGACCAGATCGAGGCGCTGGCGCTTTCCGACCGTATCGCGGTGATGAATGGCGGGCGCATCGTCCAGCTCGGTACGCCGCGCGAAATCTACGAGCACCCGGCCGATCCGTTCGTCGCCGACTTTATCGGCACCAGCAATTTCTTTTCCGGAGCGGTCGTCGCCGCGGATGCGGCGCGCACCGCCTTGGTGCGGCTCGACGGCGGCGCCGAGATGCGCACCGTGCTGCCGCGCGATCTCGCGCCCGGCGCGCGGGTGACGGTGGCGATCCGCCCGGAGAAGCTGGAACTTACCACCTCCCCCGACCATGCACCCGGCGAGGAGGGCGTGGTGCTGCCCGCCAGCGTCACAACGCGCAGCTACATAGGCGGGCGCTGGCAATACCAGCTCACTGTGGGCGGCGTGGTGGTGAAGGTCGAATCCCCGGCCGACTATGACCAGGCCCAGCTCTGGCTGCATGTCCCGACCGCCGGCTCGGTGGTCTTCCCGGCGAGCGAGGCCCGCCGCGACCCTGTTCCTTCTCCCGGCCTAGCCGCCGCTTAGGATTCATCCATGCGCATTGCGTTGCTCGACGATTACCAGAACGTCGCCCTGTCCTGCGCCCCGTGGGGCAATCTCCCGCCGGAATGCCAGGTGGTGGCATTCGCCGACCACGAGAAGGACGAGGACCGGCTCGTCGCCCGGCTCGCCGATTTCGACGCGGTCGGCCGGGTGCGCGAGCGCACCCTGTTCCCGCGCCGCGTGCTGGAGCGGCTGCCGCGGCTGAAGCTGCTGCTGGCGACCGGGCTGCGCAACGATCGCTCGATCGATCTGCCCGCGGCCGCCGATCTCGGCATCACCGTGTGCAGCACCACCTCCCATTCCTTCCCGACGGTGGAAGTGACCTGGGCGATGATCCTCTCGCTGTTCCGCGGCATCCATCACGAGGTCGCCTCGGTCCGCAATGGCGGCTGGCAGGTGCAACTCGGCTCCGCGGTACGCGGCAAGACGCTCGGCATTCTCGGGCTCGGCACCATGGGCATTCCGGTGGCGCAAGTCGGCCAGGCCTTCGGCATGAAGCTGATCGCCTGGAGCCCCAACCTCACCCAGCACCGCGCCGGCCCGCACGGCGTCGAGGCTGTGAGCAAGGAAGAGCTCTTCGCGCGCTCCGACGCGATCACCATCCACATGCCGGAGAGCGAGCGCTCGGTCGGCGTGGTCGGCGCGCCGGAGATCGCGCGCATGAAGAAGAGCGCCTTCCTCATCAACACCTCGCGCATGCCGCTGATCGACGAGGACGCGATGATCGCGGCGCTGCGCGCCGGGCGCATCGGTGGTGCCGGGCTCGATGTCTATAATGACGAGCCGCTGCCGCGCGACCACCCCTATCGCCATCTGCCGAACGTGCTGGCAACGCCGCACATCGGCTACGTGATCCGCGAGAATTACGAGCTCTATTACGGCGAGACCGTCGAGAACATCCAGGCATTCCTGGCCGGGCGCCCGATCCGAGTGCTCGGTCCGGACGGCAAAATCAGAACATGAGGTGACGCCATGGGAGAGGTACGGGTACTGTCGGCATCCGGCCAGATCGGGTCCGGCTTCATGGAATCCTCCTTCGCCAAGGGGATTTCCTTGAAGCCCGACGTCATAGCCTGCGACGGCGGCTCCAGCGATGCCGGGCCGTATCATCTCGGCACCGGCGAGCCGCATTTCTCCCGCGAAGGCACCAAGCGCGACCTCAAGCTGATGCTGCAGGGCAGGGACACGCTCAAGGTCCCGCTCATCGTCGGCTCATGCGGCATGGCGGGCGGCGACGCCGGCGTCGCCTGGATGCGCGACATCGCGCTGGAGATCGCCCGCGAGGAGGGACTGAGCTTCAATCTCGGCCTGGTGCGCAGCGAGCAGGACAAGGGCTTCCTCAAGCAGGAGCTGCGCGAGGGTCGCATCACCCCGCTCAATCCGGCGCCGGAGATCAGCGAGGCGATCATCGAGCGCAGCTCGCACATCGTCGCCATGATGGGGCACGAGCCGATCGTGCAGGCGATCGAGGCGGGGGCCGACGTCATCCTCACCGGACGCGCCTCCGACACCGCGCTGTTCGCGGCGGTGCCGCTGATGCGCAATGCCGACCCCGGCTCAGCCTGGCACGCCGCCAAGATCCTCGAATGCGGCACCGCCTCCACGGTGCAGCGCAAGCGGCCGGACAGCATCTTCGCCTGGGTGCGCGACGATCATTTCGATATCGAGCCGCTCGACCCCGAGGCGCGCTGCACGCCGCAGAGCGTTGCCTCGCACTCGCTCTACGAGAATGCCGACCCGTTCCTCATCACCGAGCCGGGCGGCACGCTGGATACGTCGGGCTGCGAATACGAGGCCTTGAACGACCGCGCGGTGCGTGTCACCCGCTCGCGCTTCCTGCCGAGCGAGCGGCCGACCTTCAAGCTGGAGGGCGCCGAGCTTGCCGGCTACCAGGCGGCGATCATGGCCGGCATCCGCGAGCCCTACATCATCCGCCAGATCGACAGCTGGTTCGCCGGCATGTGCGAGCGCTTCGCCGCGCGGGTGCAGGAGATGTTCCAGGGCCGCGTCGGGCCCGACGACTATTCCATCCGCATGCGGGTCTATGGCCGCGACGGCGTGATGGGCAAGCTGGAGCCGCTGGCCGGCCAGGTCGGCCACGAGGTCGGCGTGCTGTTCACGATCATCTCGCCGGAGCGCAGCGTCACCATGGCGCTCGCCAAGACCTTCGCGCATTTTGCGCTGCATTATCCGATCCCGGAATGGCGCGGCCTGATCAGCGGCCTCGCGTTCCCGATGACGCCGGCGGAGACCGACCGCGGACCGGTCTATCGCTTCAATCTCAACCACATCGTGGCGCCGCGCGAGCCGCGCGCGATGTTCCGCCACGAATATATGGAGGTCGGGTGATGGCGACCCTTGGCGAGATGGCACGGCTGATCCGCTCGAAGAATGCCGGGCCCTATATGCTGACCTTCGACGTGATGTTCGAGGACGAGGCGAGCTACCGCCGCGTCATCGATGCCGGCGTCCTCACCAAAGCGGTGTTCGCCAAGCTTTATCAGGTCGATGAGGGTGAGGTGATCTTCTTCCATCACGACGCGGCGAAGGCGATCAAGATCTCGATCCCCAGGCCCTATGTGCAGTGCGACCTCGATGACGGCGACGCCTATGGCGGCCAACAGCACGCGCCTCTGGTCGAGCTGCAGGTACCAGGCTGATTAGGGTTGGGCTGAACGCCCGACCGAAAACTCCAAGATGCCCTCATCCCCGGGCTTGACCCGGGGATCCAGCCATCCCGCATGTGCTCGGTAGAAGTCTGGATCCCCGGGTCAAGCCCGGGGATGAGGAGGCGGAGGTGGGACGCTTCGGTTGGCTTCATCCGCAGCCGGCTCAGCATCATCCGTCTGAGCGGACAACAATGCGCGAGCGCTCTGGCGTGTCGCGGCGGGAGGGCCTTTACTCCCGCTCCGCGCATTTTGCCTGCAAGAGGATGACCCATGCCTGAGTATCGCTATCTCGGCCGCAGCGCCCTGAAGGTTCCCAAGCTCGCTCTGGGCACCATGATGTTCGGCGGCCAGACCGACGAGCCGACCTCGCATCGCATCATCCACAAGGCCTATGAGCAGGGTTTCAACTTTCTCGACACCGCCGACACCTACAATGCCGGCCGCTCGGAAGAGGTGATCGGGCGCGCGGTGAAGGGCAATCGCGACCGCTATACCATCGCCACCAAGTTCACCAATGCCGTCGGCAATGCCAAGGGCATCAACCAGACCGGCGCCTCGCGCAAATATATCTTCGAGGCGGTGGAGCACAGCCTCAGGCGGCTCGATACCGACTATATCGACATCCTCTATGTGCACCGCGCCACCTATGACCAGCCGCTCGGCGAGACTGTCCGCGCGCTCGCCGATCTGATCCGCCAGGGCAAAGTGCGCTATTTCGCGGTATCGAACTTCCGCGCCTGGCGCATCGCCGAGGTCGCCCACCTTGCCGACCAGCTCAATATCGATCGGCCGGTCGCCAGCCAGCCGCTGTATAATCTGGTCGACCGCACTGCCGAGAGCGAACAGCTTCCGGGCGCCGCTTTTTACGGTCTCGGCGTCGTCTCCTACAGCCCGCTGGCGCGCGGCGTGCTGACCGCGAAATACGATCCGGACGCGCCGCCCGCTGCCGACAGCCGCGCCGGCCGCGGCGACAAGCGGCTGATGGAGACCGAGTTCCGGCCGGAATCGCTGCGCATCGCGCGGCACATCAAGCAGCATCTGCAACAGCGCGGCATCGCGCCGAGCGCCTTCGCGGTGGGCTGGGTGCTGAACAACCGGCTGATCACCGCCGCCATAGCCGGGCCGCGCACCGAGGAGCAGTGGGACGACTATGTCCGCGCGCTCGACTACGTCTTCACCCCCGAGGATGAGGCGATGGTCAATAGCCTGGTGGCGCCGGGACAGACCTCGACCTTCGGCTATTCCGACCCCGGCCACTCGATGGAAGGCCGCGTGCCCTATATCGGCGCGCCGCCCGAGCTCGCCCGCGGCGTACTCAACCCGCCGGCAAAGGCGGGAGAGGCGGCCTGATCCTTTACCGTGCCCCGCGCGTCGCCCTTACCAGCACGCTGACGGCGAGGAGGATCGCCGACGCGGCGATGCCGGCGGTCACCAGGCCGGCCGGCGTCATGCGGGCGCTGCCCTGCAGCGTGATCAGCTTGCCGACACGAAGATCGTAGACGGCTTTCATCTCCTCCGGATGCGTCGGCATCGGCTCGGCGGGCGGCGTGGCCACAGTGTCGTTCATCGGAATTGTCCTTTGTCGCAACCGGTAGTCGGCGGGGATGATAGGCACGCGGCCGCGATGGCTCAATGATACCGTAATGCAGCGGCGGGAACGCCCGCCACGGCCATTTCGATCCAGCAATGGCTCGGCCCTGTTCTGGTACGCGCAGCGGAACCCAATGCGCGGTAACGCGTTTTTGCGTGGGCGTGGCGTGGGGACCGAGGGCTGTGATCGAAAAGCGGGCGAACTACCCCTTTCTCAGTAAAGGTGGAGAAGCCACCGATATCATCCTGGCCTTCGACTGGTCCGCCACCTCGATGGGGCCGCTCGTTACCTGGCCGCCGAGTACCCGAGCCTCGCTCGCGCTGATGCTGGGATCACCGGTGCCGATCGTCACGCTGTGGGGCGAGGACGGCATCATGATCTACAATGATGCCTATTCCGAATTCGCCGGCGGCCGGCATCCGACCTTGTTCGGGTCGAAAGTGCGCGAAGGATGGCCGGAAGTCGCCGACTTCAACGACAACATCATGAAGACGTGCCTGGCCGGCGGGACCTTGTCCTACCGTGACCTCGAACTGGTGCTGACCCGGCGCGGCAAGCCGGAATCCGGGTGGATGGACCTCGACTACTCGCCGATACTTGGCGAGAGCGGCAAGCCGGTCGGCGTCATGGCGGTGGTGGTGGAAACCACTGCCAAGATCCATGCCGAGCACGAGCTGAGGCAGAGCGAGATCGCCTTGCGCGAGAGCGAGGAGCGCTTCCGCCTCGTCGCCGAGGACGCGCCGGTGATGCTGTGGATGAGCGACGAGAAGGGTGCCTGCATCTATCTCAACAAGGCGCAGCGCGAATTCTGGGGTGTGACGCCGGAGGACCTGCCGGAATTCGACTGGTTCGTCACCATCCATCCTGACGATCACTCATTGCTGGCGCCGTTCGAGATCGCGATGCGCGATCACACCCCATTTCTGCTGGAGACCCGGATCCGCCGTGCCGATGGCGTGTTCCGCGCCATCCGCACCAATGCCCGTCCGCGCCTCGATCCGCGCCGCGGCTTTGTCGGCATGATCGGCGTCAATGTCGACGTCACCGAAGCGCGCGACACCGAGAATGCGATACGCAGCGAATCCCGCAAGCTGGAGGTGCTCAACCGCTCAGGCGCGGACATTGCCTCCGAGCTCGATCTCGACCGGCTGGTGCAGATCGTGACCGACGCCTGCACCGAACTGGTCGGCGCCGCGTTCGGCTCGTTCTTCTACAATGTCGTCAATGACAAGGGCGAGAGCTACATGCTCTATGCGCTCTCCGGCGTACCGCGCGAGGCGTTCTCGAAATTCCCGATGCCGCGCAACACCGCGGTGTTCGCGGCAACCTTCAGCGGCGAGGGCATTGTCCGCTCGGACGACATACTGAAGGATCCGCGCTACGGCAGGAATGATCCGCATCACGGCATGCCGCAGGGCCACCTTCCGGTGCGCAGCTATCTCGCCGTGCCGGTGATCTCGCGTTCCGGCGAGGTGATTGGCGGCCTGTTCTTCGGCCATCCCGAGCCGGGCAAGTTCGAGCCCGAACATGAGGAATTGGTGGTCGGCATTGCCGGCCAGGCGGCGACGGCGATCGACAATGCCCGGCTGTTCCGCGCCGCCGAGCGTGAACTGGCCGAGCGGCGGCAGGCGGAGGCCGCCTTGCAGGCGCTCAACGCCACGCTGGAGCAGCGTGTGCTCGAGGAGATCGAGGAGCGCTCCAAGGCGCAGGAGCAGCTGCGGCAGGTGCAGAAGATGGAGGCGGTCGGCCAGCTCACCGGCGGTATTGCGCATGATTTCAACAATATGCTCGCCGTCATCATGGGCGGCCTGACGCTGCTGCAGCACAAGCTCGCCAAGGGCGAGACCGATGTCGACCGCTTCGTCGAGGGCGCGCTCGACGGCGCCCAGCGCGCGGCGGCGCTCACCCAGCGCCTGCTCGCCTTCTCCCGTCAGCAGCCGCTGGCGCCGGAGCCGCTGAATCCGAACCGCTTCATCGCCAGCCTGAGCGAATTGCTGACGCGTACGCTGGGCGAGCAGATCGGTATCGAGACCGTGCTCGGCGCCGGGCTCTGGCAGGTCCGGGTCGATCCCGGGCAATTGGAGAACGCCGTCGTCAATCTCTCGGTGAACGCCCGCGATGCCATGTCCAGCGGCGGCAAGCTGACCATCGAGACCTCCAACGCCTTTGTCGACGAGACCTTCGCCAAGGAATTCGCCATCACCCCCGGCCAATATGTGCTGATCGCGGTGGCCGATACCGGCACCGGGATGACGCCGCAGGTGATCGCCAAGGCGTTCGATCCGTTCTTCACCACCAAGGAGGTCGGCAAGGGCACCGGCCTCGGCCTCAGCCAGGTCTATGGCTTCGTGCGCCAGTCCGGCGGCCATGTGCGGCTTTATTCGGAGCTGGGCGTTGGCACCACGGTGAAGATCTATCTGCCGCGCCATTATGGCGAGGCGGCGCGGATGCCCGCCCTCGGCAAGTCCTCGAACTTCCATGGCGGGCTGCCGTCCGAGATCGTGATGGTGGTGGAGGATGAGGAGCGGGTGCGCGCCGTCTCGGTCGAGGCGCTGAAGGAGCTTGGCTACAGCGTGGTGGAGGCTCCCTCGCCGCTGGCGGCGCTGCGCATGCTGGACGAGGGCCAGCCGGTCTCGCTGCTCTTCACCGATGTGGTGATGCCGGAAATGTCCGGCCGCGAGCTCTCCGATCTCGCCCGCCAGCGTCTGCCCTCGCTGAAGGTGCTCTACACCACCGGCTATACCCGCAACGCCATCGTCCACAACGGCATGCTTGATCCCGGCACCAACCTGCTGACCAAGCCCTTCAGCATCGAGGACCTCGCCCGCAAGGTGCGCACCATTCTCGATGCGCGGCCGTGAGGGCGGGGTGCTGCGCGCCATCCGCCTCGCTGCCGGCGCAGTTCGCTCGCATGAGAGCCGGCGGCGGGCGGAGAAGGGCGGATGATGGCGAGGCGATTC
Organism: Starkeya sp. ORNL1; assembly: GCF_012971745.1. Taxonomy (NCBI): domain Bacteria; kingdom Pseudomonadati; phylum Pseudomonadota; class Alphaproteobacteria; order Hyphomicrobiales; family Xanthobacteraceae; genus Starkeya; species Starkeya sp. ORNL1. Next base: position 2,275,618 of record NZ_CP048834.1, on the reverse strand, counting down.
ACGCGTCTATGTGCGGTGGCGCTCGTGCTCGGCGCGATGGGTGGCGATACCGCGCTCGCCGAGGACGCGGCGCCGGGTCCTGCCCCGGCATCGCCGCCCCCGACAATACCGACGCCCACTCCGGAGCCGAGCTGGTTCACCCCGCCGGCCGGCGCGGTGTGCCGGCAATGGAGCGATGGTTGCCACGTCTGCACCCGGGCCAGTACGGATGCCGAGACCAGTTGCTCGACGCCTTCCATCGCCTGCGTGCAGACCGCATTGCGATGCCTGGAGCCGCAGCCTTCGGCGCAATGAGGGGCGCGACGGTTCCAGGCGCCCCCGCGGCCATCTCTCGTCAGGCGACATCCTGGCAGACATCGACCCATTGCGCGCCGACGAGCTCCGCCATGCGCTTCGGGTCGATCCGCACCGCGCTATGCGTCGAGCCGGCCGCCGGCACCACCTCGTCGAAGGCTTGCAGCGAGACGTCGCAATAGACCGGCAGCGGCGTCGCGAGGCCGAACGGGCAGACGCCGCCGACCGGATGGCCGGTGACCGCGACCACTTCCTCCGGCCCGAGCATGCGGACCTTGCCGCCGAAGGCTGCCTTGGCCTTGCGGTTGTCGAGCCGGGCATCGCCGCGCGTGACTACAAGCAGGCTCTGCCCCCCTACCCGGAGCGACAGCGTCTTGGCGATCTGCGCCGGCTCGACACCATGGCCCTCGGCGGCCAGCGCGACGGTGGCGGTGCTGTTCGCAAGTTCGATGATGGCGATGTCGGGTGCCTTCTCGGCCAGGAAGGCGCGGACGGATTCGATGCTCATGACGCTGCCTGTATCGGGGGAGGGCATCCTCCCCGCCGCGGGCGCATCCCGCAAGAGCCCGGCGCCAGCACCGCGCCTGAACAGCGCGCCATCCGGCCGCAGCCTGCACATTCCTGCGTCTTGCCCGTCGCGCAGGCAGTGGGTCCGCGCTTATGCTGTCGCCCGCCTTCCACCGCCCCGTTCAGGAGTTGCCGCCCATGACCACCCCGACCGATAATCTCCGCACCGATGGCGCCCGGCTGTGGGACAGCCTGATGGAGATGGCGAAGATCGGCCCCGGCGTGCGCGGCGGCAACAACCGGCAGACCCTCACCGATGCCGACCGCGACGGCCGGCTGCTGTTCAAGTCCTGGTGCGAGGCGGCTGGGCTGAGCATGGGCGTCGACGCCATGGGCACCATGTTCGCCCGTCGCGAAGGCACCGACCCGCAGGCGCTGCCGGTGATGATCGGCTCGCATCTCGACACCCAGCCGACCGGCGGCAAGTTCGATGGCGTACTCGGCGTGCTCGGTGCGCTGGAAGTGGTGCGCACGCTGAACGACCTCGGCATCCGCACGAAACACCCGGTCGAGGTGGTGAACTGGACCAATGAGGAGGGCGCGCGCTTCGCCCCCGCCATGGTCGCCTCCGGCGTCTATGCCGGCGTGATCGATCTCGACGCCGCCTACGCCAGCACCGATGCCGAGGGCAAGGTGCTCGGCGCCGAACTGGAGCGCATCGGCTTCAGGGGCGATGAGCCGGTGGGCGCGCGCAAGGCCCACGCCTATTTCGAGCTGCATATCGAGCAGGGGCCGATCCTCGAGGCCGAGGGCATCGATATCGGCGTGGTCTCCCACGGCCAGGGCACGCGCTGGCTGGAGATGACGCTGACCGGGCGCGATGCGCACACCGGCTCGACGCCGATGCCGAAGCGGCTCAATGCCGGGCTCGGCATGGCACGCATCACCGAGCTGGTCGACCGGATCGCCTGGAAGCACGCCCCGCTCGGCGTCGGCGCGGTCGGCCATGTCGAGGTCTATCCGAACTCGCGCAACATCATTGTCGGCAAGGCGGTCTTCACCGCCGATTTCCGGCACCCCGATCTCACCAATCTGAACGCCATGGTCGAGGAAATGCACACCGGCGCCACCGCCATTGCCGAGGGCATGGGGCTCGGCATCGCCTTCAAGGAGGTGAACTCGTTCGATCCGGTGGCGTTCGACCCCACGCTGGTCGGGCGGGTGCGCGAGGCGGCCGGGCGGCTCGGCTATTCGCACCGCGATATCGTTTCCGGCGCCGGGCACGACGCCTGCTGGATGAACCGGGTGGTGCCCTCCGCCATGATCTTCTGTCCTTGCGTCGACGGCCTCAGCCACAATGAGGACGAGACCATCACCCCGGAATGGGCCAAGGCCGGCACCGACGTGCTGCTGCACGCCGTATTGCAGACGGCCGAGATCGTGTGAGGGGGAAGCCGATGTCGACCGTGATCAAAGGCGGCACCGTCGTCGCCGCCGACCGCTCCTATGAGGCCGATGTGCTGATCGAGGGCGACACCATCGCCGCTATCGGCCCGGACCTCAAAGGCGACACCGTGCTCGACGCCACCGGCGCCTTCATCATGCCCGGCGGCATCGATCCGCACACCCATCTGGAGATGCCCTTCATGGGCACCACGGCGGCGGAGACCTGGGAGAGCGGCACCTTCGCCGCTTTGTCCGGCGGCACCACCATGGTGGTCGACTTCGTCATCCCCGACAGCGACGACATGCTCAAGGCGCTCGATGCCTGGGAGGCGAAGGCGAGCCGGCAGGCCAGCGCCGATTATTCCTACCATATGTGCGTCACCGGCTGGTCCGAGGCGATCTTCAACGCCATGGAGCAGGTGGTCGCCCGCGGCATCAACACGTTCAAGCACTTCATGGCCTATAAGGGCGCGCTGATGGTCGATGACGACCAGATGTTCGCCTCGTTCCAGCGCTGCGCCGCGCTCGGCGCGCTGCCTTTGGTGCATGCCGAGAATGGCGACATCGTCGCCGCACTCCAGCAGAAATATCTGGCCGAGGGCGTACGCGGCCCGGAGGCGCACGCTTTTTCCCGCCCGGCGGAAGTCGAAGGCGAGGCCACCAACCGCGCCATCATGATCGCGGATGCCGCGGGCGTGCCGGTCTATATCGTCCACGCCTCGTCCGAGCAGGCGCATGAGGCGATCCGCCGGGCTCGGCAGAAGGGCATGCGGGTCTATGGCGAGCCGCTGATCCAGCATCTCACCCTCGACGAGAGCGTCTATGCCAATCCGGATTGGGACTATGCCGCGCAGCGCGTGATGTCGCCGCCGTTCCGCGACAGGGCGCACCAGGACGGTCTGTGGGCAGGGCTTGCCGCCGGCTCGCTGCAGGTGGTGGCGACCGACCATTGCGCCTTCACCACCGCGCAGAAGCGCATGGGGCTCGGCGATTTCACCCGCATCCCGAACGGCACTGGCGGGCTGGAGGACCGGCTGCCGATGCTGTGGACCAAGGGCGTCGAGACCGGGCGATTGACGCCGAACGAGTTCGTCGCGGTGACCTCGACCAATATCGCCCGCATCCTCAACATCTATCCGAAGAAGGGCGCCATCATCCCTGGTGCCGATGCCGACATTGTCGTGCTCGATCCCAAGGCGGGCAAGACCATCTCCGCGGCGCGGCAGAAATCCATCATCGATTACAACGTGTTCGAGGGATTCGAGGTGCGCGGCCTGCCGCGCTACACGCTCTCGCGCGGCGAAGTGGTGTGGTCGGAAGGCCGCAACGACACGCCGCGCCCCGGCCGTGGCCGCTTCGTGCCGCGCCCGGCCTTCCACCCGGTGAACCGGGCGCTGTCGACATGGAAGGCGCTGGTCGCCGCGCGCGCGGTGGAACGCAGCGCCGCGCACATGCCGATCGGGGTTTGACGGACCACGTCAGCGAACCACGTCATCCTGAGGTGCGAGCGCCAGCGAGCCTCGAAGGATGCCCGCCCCAGATGATCGCCATCTGCTTGAACATCCTTCGAGGCCCGGCTGCGCCGGGCACCTCAGGATGACGTCGTGCTAGGAAATAAACAGCGCGAACGGTTCCTCGATCGTGCGCCGCAGATACTCCGCGTACGCCCCGTGCATCGCATCGCCGGGCGAGACGCGGCCAAAGGCGGGTTCCTTGAAGCGCGCCGCCGGCACCAGCACGATCGGCGTCGCCACCGGCGTCAATTGCGCGCCGCGCCCGGCGATCAGGCTGGCGAGCACGCCGTGCATCTCGCCATCGATGGTCGGCCGCGACACGGTGATGAGCCGGAATTGGCCGTGCTTGTTGGTGACCAGATAGACATAGCCGGACTGGTTAGGCACCGAGACCACGCCTTCCTGGGTAAAGGCGGCATCCGAGCGGTCGGACTCGCGGAAGACCAGATGCGAGGCGTGCTCGTCCCAAGCGATCAGCGTGCGATAGGCGAAGATCGAGCCTTTGCCGCTGAAGGACGGGCGCAGCGTGACGTAGGAGCCTTCCAGCGGCGCCACCGAGGGCCGCGAATAATAGCCGAGATCGCCGGGCGCCAGCCCGATCGCGCTGGCCACTGACGCAGCGCTCGGGGCCGGAGCGGGCGCCGGCTGCGCCGCCCTGAGCGGCACGCCGATCGCCGCTTCCAGCCGGATCAAGGTTGCCAGCGTATAGGCGCGCCGACCGGAGAGCGCCTTCTCCAAAGTCGAGATGCTGATGCCGGCATGGTCGGCGAGGTATTGCCGCGAGATGCGCCGCCGCGCCAGTTCCTCGCGCAGGATCGCGGTAACGCGCCGGCCTTCATCTGCCGGCAAATCTTTATCAGCCGAGACCGCCTCGTCGAGAATCATCGCCATTGCCGTCGTCCCCACCACGAATGCGCACGTTTCCGCACAAATTTGCCCGACGTAAGGCGGGATGCGGCGCACTCGTGCCGAACAATCCAGAACATGCCCGTGGCGGTACGCCATGGCGGAAGCGCACAGCATGGATGCCAGGAACCAATGGCGGGCACGGACATCCACCATGAGCACCATGATCATTCTCGCGCAGCCTGCGCGATCCAGAACTCGAAAATTTCTCGGCCGCACCCTTCGCATCGCCGCTCTCGCCGTCGCGGCGATGGCGCTCGTTATTGCGCCGGCCTTCGCCGAAGAGCTCGCGCTGCGCCCGGCGAGCCCGGGCGAGATGGGCTCCGGCGCACTGCTGATGAAGCGCGACGGGCAGGAGACGATGTTCGAGGCGATCCGCCTCGGCACCGATGTCGATATCACCGTGAGCGGGCCGACGGCGCGCGCCCGCATCACCCAGATCTTCCGCAATGACGGCAAGGACTGGGTGGAGGGCACCTATGTCTATCCGCTGCCCGAAAGTGGCGCCGTCGACACGCTGAAGATGGTGGTCGGCGAGCGGGTCATCGTCGGCGAGATCAAGGAGAAGCAGAAGGCCCGCGCCATCTATGAGCAGGCCAAATCCGAAGGCAGGAAGGCCGGGCTGGTCGCGCAGGAGCGGCCGAACGTCTTCACCACTTCGGTCGCCAATATCGGCCCCGGCGAAACCGTGGTGGTGCAGATCGAATATCAGGAGCCGGTGCGCCAGGATGGCGACACCTTCTCGCTGCGGGTGCCGCTGGTGGTGGCGCCGCGCTACTCCCCGCCCGCGCTGGTGCAGCAGGTCGATCTGCCGGTGCAGGGCAAGGGCTGGGGGCATCTCTCCGCCTCGCCCGCCATGGACGCGCCGGTGCTGGATCCCGACCAGTACGGCAAGGTCAATCCGGTGACGATCGCGGTGAAGCTGCAGGCCGGCTTCCCGCTCGACGAGGTGAAGAGCGCCTATCACACAGTGAAGGTCGAGAGCCCGGATGAGGAAGCGCGTCTCGTCACGCTTGACGGGCCGGTGCCGGCCGATCGCGACTTCGCACTCAGCTGGACCGCCAAGGCAGGCGCGGCGCCCTCGGTCGGGCTGTTCCGCGAGCGCGTCGGCAATGACGATTACCTGCTGGCCTTCGTCACCCCGCCGACCGCCGCGCAGCCGGCGGCGCCGCTGCCGCGCGAGATGATCTTCGTCATCGACAATTCCGGCTCGATGGGCGGCACCTCGATGCGCCAGGCCAAGGAAGGCCTCGCCTACGGCCTCAGCCGGCTGAAGCCGGGCGACCGCTTCAACGTCATCCGCTTCGACGACACCATGGAAACGCTGTTCCCCGACACTGTCGCGGCCGATGCCGGCAACATCAATGTGGCGCAGCGTTTCGTTGCAGGCCTCGATGCCCGTGGCGGCACCGAGATGCTGGCGCCGATGAAGGCGGCGCTCACCGATCCGCGCGCCAATGAGGGCACGCATCTGCGCCAGGTGGTGTTCCTCACCGACGGCGCGGTGGAGAATGAGCAGCAATTGTTCGATGCCATCAGCGCGCTGCGCGGCAAGTCGCGGCTGTTCATGGTCGCCATCGGCTCGGCGCCCAACAGCTTCCTGATGACCCGGGCGGCCGAACTCGGCCGCGGCAGCTTCGTCCATATCGGCGATGTCGCCGAGGTCGAGGAGCGCATGCGCACGCTGTTCGCCAAGCTGGAGAGCCCGGCGGTGACCGGCCTTGCCGCGACATTCTCCTCGGCGAAAGCCGATGCGACGCCGGCGCTGCTGCCCGACCTCTATAAGGGCGAGCCGCTGGTGATGGCGGCGAAGCTGGATAGGCTCGACGGCGACGTGACTCTCAAGGGCCGCATCGGCGACCAGCCCTGGAGCGTGACGCTGCCGCTCGCCAGCGCCGCTGAGGGCGCCGGCCTCTCCAAGCTGTGGGCGCGCCGCAAGATCGACGATGCCGAAGTGGCGAAGACGCTGGGCGACATGACCGCCGAGCAGGCCGATGCGCGCATCCTCGATCTCGGCCTCGCCCACCATCTGGTCACCCGGCTGACCAGCCTGGTCGCGGTCGACCAGACCGTGAGCCGTCCGGCCGACGCCAAGCTCACCCGCGCCGACGTGCCGCTGAACCTGCCGGCCGGCTGGGAGTTCGACAAGGTGTTCGGCGAGGCCAACAAGGCCGTGCCGCCGCGCCCCGCGCCGGACAATGCCGCGCCGCCCTCGCGCCGCGCCTCGGCCGGCGCCGCGCCTGGTCTCGCCAAGCTCGCCGCCGCCCCGGTTGCGGTGAGTGCGCCGGCGCAGACCATCGACCTGCCGCAGACCGCGACGGATGCCGAGCTGCGCCTGATGGCCGGCCTGATGCTGCTGGCGCTCGCCACCCTGATGCTTCTGCTCTCGGGACGCCGCGAATGGCTCAGGGCTTGACCATCCCGACGAAGCGCCGCTCCGGTCTCTGGACCGGGGCGGCAGCCCTGTTCGCGCTTGCCGGCCTCGTGCTGGTAGGGCAGGGGCTGTGGATCCACGCCAAGGCGCTGCTGGCGCAAGTGCTGCTGGAGCGCGCCTTCGAACAGACGCTGGCCACCGGCGCGCCGGCCAAGCCCTGGCCCTGGGCCGACACCTGGCCGGTGGCGCGGATCGAGTTTCCCCGGCTGGGCAAGAGCGTCATCGTGCTGGCCGGCAGCAGCGGCCAGGCGCTCGCCTTCGGCCCCGGCCATGTCGAGGGCACGCCGGATGCGGGCGAGGATGGCGTCGCGGTCTATGCCGCGCACCGCGACACGCATTTCGCCTTCCTGCGGGATGTGGTGGTCGGCGATGAGATCCTCGTTACTCGCACGGATGGCACGTCGGTTCGTTTCCGCATGACCGGCAGCGACGTCGCGCGCTGGGACCGCTCCGGCATCGATGCATCGTCGAGCGGTCGCCATCTGGCGCTGGCGACCTGCTGGCCGTTCGACGCGCGGACCTCCGGGCCGATGCGCTATGTGGTGGAGGCGGTGGCGGTGGAGTGACATCCACGGCTGCACCATCCTTCGAGGCTCGCTCCGCTCGCACCTCAGGATGACGTCGCTTTAAGAGCCACGTCATCCTGAGGTGCCGCCGCAGGCGGCCTCGAAGGATGTTCAAGCAGAGGCCGCCGCATCCTCCGGCGCCGCATCCAGCATCCCGCCGGACTGGCGGTCGAACAGGCGGCGATAGATGCCGTCCGGCTTGCGCAGCAGGCTGTCATGGTCGCCGTCCTCGACGATCCTGCCCTGGTCGAACACCAATATGCGGTCGAGCGTGCGCACCGTGGAGAGACGATGCGCGATCACGATCGCGGTGCGCCCCACCATCAGCCGATCCATGGCCTGCTGGATCAGCGCCTCGGATTCCGAATCGAGGCTGGAGGTCGCCTCGTCCAGGATCAGGATCGGCGCATCGGCCAGGAAGGCGCGGGCGAGAGCCACGCGCTGGCGCTCGCCGCCGGAGAGCTTCACCCCGCGCTCGCCGACCAGCGTCTGGTAGCCGCGCGGCAGGCGCATGATGAAGTCGTGCGCATTGGCGAGCTGCGCCGCATGCTCGATCTGCGCGCGCGTGGCGCCGGGCCGGGCATAGGCGATGTTCTCCGCCAGCGTGCGGTGGAACAGGATCGGCTCCTGCTGCACGATGGCGACCTGCGAGCGCAGCGACATCTGCGAGACCTTGGACACGTCCTGCCCGTCGATCAGCACGCGGCCGCCGGTGACGTCATAGAGCCGCTGGATCAGCTTCACGAACGTCGTCTTGCCCGAGCCGGAATGGCCGACCAGGCCGACCCGCTCGCCCGGCGCGATGCGCACGTCGAGGTCGCGATAGAGCGCCGTGGCGTGGCTGCCATAATGGAAGTCGACATGTTCGAAGCGCACCTCGCCGACACCGATGACGAGCGGCGGCGCGTCCTCGATGTCGGCCACCCCGCTCGGCGCCTCATAGAGCCGCACCATCTCCTCCATCTCGTTCACCGAGCGCTGGAGGTGATGCACGTGCTGGCCGATGTCCCTGAGATAGCCGTGCACCACGAAATAGGTGGCGAGCACATAGGTGACGTCGCCCGGCGTCGCCCGGCCTTCCCACCACAGCCAGAGCGCGGTGCCGGTCACCGCGGTGCGGACCACCCAGAGCAAGGCGAGCTGGACCGTGCCGCTCCAGGTGTGCAGCATCCAGGTGCGCCAGGTGCGCGCCCGCCAGCGCGAGATCAGCCAGGCGAGCCGCGCATCCTCGCGCTCCTCGGCGCCAAACGCCTTGACCACGGCATTCGCCCCGAGCGCATCGGAGAGCACGCCGCCCATGCGGGTGTCCCAGGCATTGGAGAGCCGCGAGGCCGGCGCGATCACCTGCGTCGCCAGCACGATGGTGAGCGCGCCGTAGGCGAGCGCGCCGATCGCCATGACGAGGCCCATCACCGGCCATTGCAGGCCGAGCAGCACCACCGTGCCGACCAGCACCACCAGCGAGGGCAGCAGCGCGAGGAGCAGCACGTCATTGAGCGAATCCAGCGCCCACATGCCGCGCGTGATCTTGCGCACCGTGGAGCCGGCAAAGCTGTTTGCGTGCCAGTCGGTGGAGAAGCGCTGCACCCGCCGGAACGCATCCTGCGCGACATCGCTCATGATGCCGAGCGTGAGCGGTACCACGCCCCACCAGGCGAGATGGCGCAGTCCGACCATGACGAGGCCGAGCGCCGCCATCACCAGGAAGGCGTCCAGCGCAATAGTACCGTTCGCCGGCCCGCCGGCGAGCGCATCGACGAGCCGGCCGGCGAACAGCGGGACGAACACTTCGGTGAGCGTCGCCAGCGAGGTGGCGAGCGCGATGCCGCCGGCAAGTCCCTTGCGGCGTGCCCAATGGCGGAAGGTGAAAGACAGGACGACACGAAGCGTTTCCGCTCCGCTGGCGCGTTGCTTGAACATGGCGATGCGGCGCGAACGGGACGCGCCTCTCCCTGGCGAGGATCGGAATTGCGGAATGCGTGTGGAAGCTGACGGGGCGGGCCTCGCTGTGGAGGCCGGCGGACCTAGAAGCGGCCCGGAATATCCGGGAGGCGCGTGCGCGAATTTGCCATGAATGCCCTCCCTCTCTTCGTGTCAGAGGGTGAGGACATAGCATTGTCGGAGCGCCGGGACAATCCGGACTATCGACGCGACGTCATCCTGAGGTGCGAGCGCAGCGAGCCTCGAAGGATGTTCAAGCAGAGGGCGGTCATCGGGGACGGGCATCCTTCGAGGCTCGGGCCGCGCCCGAGCACCTCAGGATGACGTGGTTCTGGAAACTACATCCGCACCCTGTACAGGCTGATCGACGGCACCGCCCCAAACGTCCGGCGGAAGTCGCGGTTGAAATGCGCCTGGTCGAAGAAGCCCGCCGCGTGGGCGGCCTGCGTGAAGCTGCTCCCCGCCGCGATCTCGGCGATGGCGGCGCGCATGCGCATCCAGGCGCGGTAGCGGCGGAACGGCACGCCGACTTCTTCAGTGAACAGATGCTGGAAACGCGACGGCGAGAGATCCGCCGCCAGCGCCGCCGTCTCCACCGCGACCGGCCCGTCCATCGCCGCCACCGCGCGGGCGATACGCCGGTCGAACTCCCGGCGTGCTCGCGGCTGCGCGAAGCCGATCAGATCATCCAGCGCAGCGCTCGCCCAGTTCAGGCTGGCGCTGTCCTCCCAGAGTTCGCGCATCAGCCCGAACTCGCCGGTACGCCCGATCAGCGCGCCGTCCAGCGCCTCGCCCTCGCGCACCAGCGGCGCCAGCGCGCCGGCGCCATCGAGGTTTGGCTCGATATAGAACACGCCGATCGGCTGGCCGCCGACATCGAGCTCGTGCGACACGCCGGCGGGAATGACCGCGGTGCGGCAGCTGTGCCAGTCACCACCGCGGATACGCAGGCCGAAGCTGCCATAGAGGCCGGCGAGGAACACCGGCGCGCCATGCTGGTGGGCGGCATTGTAGATCAGCGGACCGATGAAGCAGGTACGCGCCTGGTCGAGATACCAGAACGGGCCGAGCGCCTCGGCCGTTACGGCAGCAGGTTCGTACAAGTGCGGCGGGCGCTCCATGCCTAGCCTCCAAGCCGACAGCAACTGTCGATTGAAGCACGAACCGCGACCGCCTCGAAGCGGACGCCGCAGGAGGATTACATGCCGAACGGCCGCATTTTGCCTGATCGCCGGACCTTGCTCGGCTCAGCCGCCGCGCTGCTGGCGGCGCCGGCACTGCTGAAAGCCGCACCCGCGCACGCCAGGGCGCCACTGCTCGGCCCGCAGGCGACGACCTTCTACCGCTTCCGCCTCGGCGAGTTCGAGGTGACCAACATCCTCGATGCCGGCGTCATGATCGACGGGCCGTGGCCGATCGTCGGCGAGGACCGGCCGGCCGCCGAGGTCGAGCAATTGATGCAGGCCAATCTGCTGCCGCCGAAGCGCTTCCGCCCCGGCTTCACTCCGACGCTCGTCAATACCGGCAGCCAGCTCATCCTGTTCGACACCGGCAACGGCGCCGAGGGCTTCGTGCCGCCGCCGGCCGGCGGCTGGCTCGCCAAGGCGCTCGGCCCGGCCGGCTTCACGCCGGAGCAGATCGACGTGGTGGTGCTCACCCACGCCCATCCCGACCACATGGGCGGGTTATTGGTGGACGGCAAGCCGGCCTTCCCGAACGCCCGCTATGTGATCGGCGAGACCGAATACGCCTATTGGAAGTCCGACGATTCGCTTTCCGCGCCCAAGGACAGCAACACCTACAAGTCCGGGCAGATGTTCCGCTCCTATGTGCAGCCGCTCCGTGACCGCATGAGCTTCCTGAAAGGCGAGGGTGAGGTCGCGACCGGCATCCGCGCGGTGGAAGCGCACGGCCACACCCCCGGCCATCTCGCCTTCCACATCGAGAGCGGCGGCAAGCGGCTGCTGCTGTGGGGCGACTGCGCACACCACGAGGTGGCCTCGCTGGCCAGGCCCGAATGGCACGCGCTGTTCGACATGGACAAGGCGCAGGGCGCGGCGACCCGCAAGCGCATCTACGACATGGCCGCCACCGAACGCATAGCGGTTGCGGCCTATCACACGTCGTTCCCGTCGGCGGGCTTCGTGGAGCGCGACGGCACCGCCTATCGCTGGTTGCCGGTGACGTACCAGCTGGAGCTTTAAGCGGTCGATCTCCACCAGCCGTCATCCCGGCCGCAGCGAAGCGGGAGAGCCGGGATCGCGTGAAGTCCCGCACAACACCTTCATGCGATCCCGGATCGGCCTGCGGCCGTCCGGGATGACAGCTTGTGTGGAGAGTGAGAGGCGATGCTTTGCGCGAGCATCCTTCGAGGCCGACGTATGGTCGCCCGTCGGGACGACGTTGCTTTCAGGCACGCCCTCATCCTGAGGCGCTCGCGTTAGCGAGCCTCGAAGGATGTTGAAACAGAGGGCCTTCGACTATCGCCACGGCTGTCCACAGCGCGCTTTGACCCGACAGGTCCGCTCATTAAGATTTCCATCGTGGCTCTCTGTGCCCGGACGGTCGTCCGGGCACTTTTGTTTTTGGGCTGCGTAAAGTCTCACCAGGACTTTCCCGCGATCCTGAATCTGCCCTGTGGCCGTCGGGAACGACCGCTGCGGGGAGCAGGAAGCTTTGCCCTGCGCGGGCAAGCTTCGATGCCCGACGCCGCCGGGCGCCTCAGGGTGAGGTGGTCTCTTTAAACGCGACCTCATCCTGAGGTGCTCGCACCAGCGAGCCTCGAAGGATGCTCAAGCGGAGCGGCTTTCGTCGCTTTGCGGCTGACGTCACTTCGGCCCCGCCACCAGCCTCCTCCTTCGACCACTCCTCCACCCCATAGGCCCTGCGCCGGCACGTCCTCGCCGACGCGGGGAGACGCACGCCTGCGCTGGCCCTTCAAGGACACCTCAATGGCGCAGTATTCCAACGTGCGGCCGCCGGACGACTCCGGCGGTCGTCGAGGGCGCCGGTGATGGTCTCGGCTGGAACGTCGCAGCGGGCTTCGAACAGGGTACCTACGACATTCTCGGCACCCCGGCCGACAGCCTCGCCGCGAAGGTCAATCGCCGCATCGACGAAGCCGATGCTCTGTCCGGGAGAGACTTTCCCGAGATCGATGGACTTCCCCTTGGTTCGCGCTGGATCGCTCGGAACGTCGAGAACTCACTCGGCGTCCCGGACCCGGCACATATCCGCGCCACTACGCCGGGACAGCGTGTCGCGCGCGCGGCGGGCGAGGCCGCTGCCTATCTGGCGGCCTTCAGGCTTTCACCTGTCACGGCACGTCTCGCTCTTCTACGCCTCGCACAGATCGATCCGGAGCGGGCGAGGAGGCTCGTCAATGATCTGATAGCGCTTGGCGAGAGTGGCCTTCAGCGTCTGTTCGGCGAACCTGATCCGCCGGCCGGCAATCCGGCTTGGCAGTCTCTGAGTTCGCTCAATGCCGCAGGCGGCGCTCTTGCCGGCGGCATAGCCAGTTCAGGTTTCCCGCCTCAATGGCTGGCGGGCGAAAACCGAGCCGCCAGCAACGGCAATACGCCGCTCGCCGGCGGCCTGATGGCTCCGGACAATCGACAGAGCAGTGCAGCCACGCCAGCGGGTGCCTCTCAGTCCTTCGGCGGCTACAGCAGCAAGATCGCGGGCGGGGAGAACCCGGCGCTCGCAGCGGTAGCCGGCGACCCTGCGCGGACGCCTGGACAGAGTGGGGACCAGGACGCCGACGCGCTCGCCTCGGCCGTCGACGACATCAAACGGCACTATCGGCGTCGCGCCGGTACCACCCGGCGTGGCGTAGTCGCGAATGGTGAAGGAGTTGACCTCAACTTATTCTACCATCCACGTTGGAGTGCAGCGCAACGCGCCGAGGCAGACGCCAAAGTGGCAATATTAGACAAGGCCAACACGGTAGCGCGGCAGACCGCCAGACGCCGCTCGGTAGCGAAGGCATTTAGGAAAAACATGGGCCAAATTCCGCCCGGAATGGAAATAGATCACGAGGTTGATTTGCAGTTAAATGGAGAAGATTCCGAAAATAACATGTGGTTTCTGAATATTAGTGTCAATAGAAGCCTTGGTGCTCAGGTTAGGCATAGGATCAAGAATTTGAGGCTCGGTACTGTCATTTTTCGTGTGAGAATTGGAGATAGGTGATGTTCGAGCGATTTCTACATAATTTTATCGAAGATCCCCAAGGTTGGCAGGGTGGTGGCGTGGCTGCCCGAATTTCGAATCCAGAGCTGAAGTATTTTTTTGATTCGCTCGGCGGTAAATCCTTCAATGGTGGCCTCTACCGCACGGTGCATCCCGCGGATCTTCGCTTCTGGCATGAACGCATTCAACTCGCTTTCCCCGGCTACGAGAGGCAGGCTTTGTGCTTCGGCTACGACTGGCTGGGCAGAGCTTTCGCGATTGATGGTGATAGGACGGAAGACGGCGGTCCAGGCGTTCTGATGTTCGACATCGGAGGTGGCGACGTGTTCGATATCCCCGCCAATCTGATCACCTTCCACGATTCCGAGATCATCAAGTCGGCTGAGCCGGCGCTCGCGACCAATCTCTATAAAGAGTGGCGAGCTTCCGGTGGTGCGGCGCCAGCCTATGATCAGTGCATAGGACTTCGTGTGCCGCTCTTCCTTGGCGGAGATGAAGAAGTCAGCAATCTCGAAGCCTGCGATCTCGACGTCTACTGGTCGATATTCGGGCAGGTGCTCCAGCAGGTGGGGCCGGCCGAAGAGGAGGAGTGATCGGCGGCGCCGCAGCCCTTTCGGCGACCCCATCACCTAGACGTTCCACGTCATCCCGGCCGCAGAGCCGGGATGACGTGGAATCCTGTGCAGCACCTTCTTGCGATCCCGGATCGGCCTGCGGCCGTCCGGGGTGACGCCTGACTCAAAGGGCGATGTCATGCCCGGGCTTGTCCCGGGCATCCATGTCCTCGATCTCAGCCCAACCGTGGATGGCCGAGACGAGCCCGGCCATGACGCTCTCTGACTGTTCCGCGACACGCTCGCGGACCGGTAATCACCCACGCCTTGACTCGCTGACCGTGGTCTGTACTGTGGTCTTACCAAGGTCGGACACATGAGCGACACCTTCGAAATCACACGGCTGGACGAGCAGGGCGGCAAGGGCTTCGAGAAGGTCTTCGCCTTCCTGCGCGAGCGTCTGCTGGCCGGATCGCTGAAGCCGGGCGACCGGCTGATCCCGGAGCGCGAGCTGGCGGCGCAGCTCGGCGTCAGCCGGCCGATCCTGCGCGAGGCGCTGCGTGCGCTCACCGTGCTGGGCATCGTCGAGATCCGCGACCGCGTCGGCACCATCGTGCGGCGCCCGGACATCTCGGTGCTGCACGACTTCTTCACCTTCGCGCTGTCGCACCGCGTCGACCTGGTCGACGACGTTATGCAGGCCCGCATCGCCATCGAGTGCCAGGCCATCCGCCTTGCCACCGAGCGCGCCACCGTCGCCGATTTCGAGCGGCTGCAGGCGGCGCTGCGCGTGATTGAGAACACCATCGATGATGTCGAAGCCGGCGGGCGCGCCGATTTCGAGTTCCACCGCGCCATCGTCCGCGCCGGCGGTTCCGAGACGCTGATCGTGCTGTACGAATCCATGGCCGCGGTGCTGATGCGCTCGCATCTCGGCCGCCGCGAACTGGTCAA
Source organism: Starkeya sp. ORNL1 (assembly GCF_012971745.1). Classification (NCBI taxonomy): domain Bacteria; kingdom Pseudomonadati; phylum Pseudomonadota; class Alphaproteobacteria; order Hyphomicrobiales; family Xanthobacteraceae; genus Starkeya; species Starkeya sp. ORNL1. Next base: position 2,260,311 of record NZ_CP048834.1, on the reverse strand, counting down.
GGTCTTCGACATGCGGACCTACCTGGTCGAGGACCACAAGCGGATCTTCCAGGCCATCGTCGCCGGCGACCCCGAAGTCGCCGACCGCACCCTGCGCGAGCACTTCGCGATCGGCGACGAGTTCCGCCGCAGGCAGGCGATCGGGGGAGGGCCAAAGGCCGACCCCGCGCGATAGAGCGTTGAGTTCAAAACAGAAACGGAAATATCATGGGACGGAAAGCAGAAGGGCGCGTCGGCTTCATCGGCTTGGGCACGATGGGCCGCGAAATGGCTCGCAACCTCATCGAGGCCGGCTGCACGGTGCGCGCCTATGATGTGCGCCGTGAGGCGATCGACGAGCTGGCCGCGCTCGGCGCCGAGGCTGCGTCCAGCCCGGCGGACGCCGCCCGCGATGCCGATATCGCCATCACCATGCTGCCCGACACGCCTCAGGTCGAGGAGGTGATCCATGGTGAAGCAGGCCTGCTGGCGAACCCGCCGCGCGGGCGCCTCATCGCCGACATGAGCACCATCTCCCCGGTCGCGGTGCGGCGCATGGCTGCCGACCTCAAGGCCGCCGGCATCGACATGGTCGACGCTCCGGTCTCCGGCGGCCCGATCGGGGCGAAGAACGCCACGCTCTCCATCATGGCCGGCGGCGAAGTCGATGCCTTCGCACGCGCCCGGCCGTTCTTCGAAGCCATGGGCACCACCATCAACCATGTCGGCGTCCCCGGCGCCGGGCAGGCGGTGAAGCTCTGCAACCAGCTGATCTGCGGCATCAATATCCAGGCGATCTGCGAAGCCATCGCGCTTGGCCGCGCTTCCGGCGTCGATCTCAACCAGCTTCGCGAGGTGCTGCTCGGCGGCTCGGCGGCGTCCTGGATGCTGGACAAGCTCGGCCAGTCGATGATCGACGGCGAGACCGGCGCCGGCTTCCGCATCGACCTGATGCTGAAGGATTTGCGGCTGGTGCAGGAGCAGGCGCTCTCGCTCGCCGTGCCGCTGCCCGGCACCGCGCTGGTCACCAGCCAGTATCTGGAAGCGCGTGCCCATGGCGAGGGCACCAACGGCAACCAGGCGCTGTTCCGCGTCTATGACCGCATGACCAACCAGTCGCCGCAGCCAGCCGGCTGAGGCGAGCACCAACGGGTCGCGCGACATGGGTATTGAACTCGATTTCTCGGTGGTGCTGGAGCGCTGGCACAGCCTACTCGACGGGGCGGTGCTGACGCTGGAGCTCGCCGCCATCGCCGTCGTGCTCGGCGGCATCATCGGCGCGCTGGGGGCCATCGGCCGGCGCGGCAGCAATGCGCTGATCGCGCGCATCTGCGGCATCTATGTCGAGGGCATCCGCAACACGCCGCTGCTGGTGCAGATCTTCCTCGTTTATTTCGGCCTTGCCAGCCTCGGTCTGAAATTCTCCGCGTTTACTGTTGCGGCGGTGGCGCTGACCATCAATGTCGGCGCCTACACCACCGAGATCATGCGCGCCGGCTTCGATTCCATCCACAAGGGGCAGATCGAGGCGGCCGAAGGGCTCGCGCTCTCCAAGGCGCAGATCTACTGGCACGTCGTGCTGTGGCCGGCGGTGGAGCGGGTCTATCCCGCGCTCACCAGCCAGTTCGTGCTCCTGATGCTGGCTTCCTCGGTGACCTCGCAGATCTCAGCGGAAGAACTCACCGCGGTCGCCAACTATATCCAGTCCGAGACCTATCGCTCCTTCGAGACCTACATCGTGGTGGCGCTGATCTATATCGCGCTGTCGCTCGTCATGCGGCTCGGCTTCTGGGTGATCGGCCAGTTGCTGTTCCCGCGCCGCCGCCGTCTCGGCACGCCGTTGTGAGGAGAGGGTGATGGGCGGTGCACTGAACATCAATCATCTGATCTTCCTCGGCCATGGCGCGCTGTGGACCATCGGGCTGTCACTGATCGCGCTGATCGGCGGCGGCACGGTCGGCTTCCTCATCGCGCTGTGCCGGGTCTCGCCGCTGCGCACCGTGCGGCTCGCGGCCGGCACCTATGTGCAACTGATCCAGGGCACTCCGCTGCTGGTCATCATGTTCCTGTCCTTCTTCGGGCTGGCGGCGATCGGCTTCAACATCTCGCCGCTGCTCGCCGCGGGCGCCTCCATGACCATCTATGTCGCCGCCTATCTTGGCGAGATCTGGCGCGGCTGCATCGAGGCGGTGCCGAAGCCGCAATGGGAGGCGGCGGAGGGGCTCGCGCTCAGCCGCACCCAGCGCATGGTCAAGGTGATCCTGCCGCAGGCGATCCGCATCGCCACGCCGCCGAGCGTCGGCTTCATGGTGCAGATCATCAAGAATACTTCGCTCGCTTCCGTGGTCGGCTTTGTTGAACTGGCCCGGTCCGGGCAGATCATCAACAACTCGCTGTTCGAGCCCTTCCTGATCTACTCGATCATCGCCGTCATCTATTTCGCGCTCTGCTACCCGGTCTCGCGGCTCAGCCGCCGGCTGGAGCTTTCCGCCTCGCAGAAGAAGCCGGCCCTCGCCTGAGCGAGGGAAGAACGAGGAACGCCAGATGCTTGCTCACGCCACGCTTGATGCCGCGACCGCCGGGGGCACTGCGCCCGTGGTCGCACTGCGCGATGTCCACAAGAGCTTCGGCCCGCTGAAAGTGCTGGACGGTGTCGGTTTCGAGGTCGCCCGCGGCGAGGTCACGGCGCTGATCGGGCGAAGCGGCTCCGGCAAGAGCACGGCGCTGCGCTGCATCGACCGGTTCGAGAAGATCGACAGCGGCGAGATCACCGTTTGCGGCCACCGCGTCGACGATCCGGCGCTCGACGTGCGCGCGCTCCGGCTCGATGTCGGCATCGTGTTCCAGAGCTACAATCTGTTTCCCCACCTCACCATCGAGGAAAACATCACGCTGGCGCCGCGCTCGGTGAAGAAGCTGGGTAGCCGCGAGGCCAAGGCATTGGCGGAGCGCGTGCTGGCGCAGGTCGGGCTGGCGGAGAAGCTCCACGCCTATCCCGAGCAGCTCTCCGGCGGCCAGCAGCAGCGCGCCGCCATCGCCCGCTCGCTCGCCATGCAGCCCAAGGTGATGCTGTTCGACGAAGTAACCTCCGCCCTCGATCCGGAGCTGACCGGCGAGGTGCTGAAGGTGATCGAGGCGCTCGCCGCCGACGGCATGACCATGGTGATGGTCACCCATGAGATGGGCTTTGCCCGCGGCATCGCCGACCAGGTGGTGTTCATGCACAAGGGCAAGGTCCACGAGGCGGGATCCGCCGACATCCTCTCATCGCCCGCCACGCCGGAACTGGCGCAGTTCGTCGGCACCGGGCTCTGAGCCGACAAATCAATCAACAGGGAACGCAAGGGAGAAGCATGATGAAGCATTCCATACTCGCGGTAGCGCTCGCCGCTGCCTTCATGATCAGCGGCACCGCGGCCAAGGCCGACCAGCTCGACGACATCACCGCGGCGAAGAAGATCCGCATCTCCACCGATCTCGCCATTCCGCCCTCGGGCATGATGGATTCCAGCATGAAGCCGGTCGGCTCGGACGTGGAGACCGCGCAGCTGCTCGCCAAGGATTGGGGGCTTGAGATCGAGTGGGTGCAGACCACCGGCGCCACCCGCATCCCCAACCTGCAGACCAACAAGGCCGACATCGTCATCTCGACGCTGTCGGTGACGCCGGAGCGCGCCAAGGTGATCGACTTCACCAATGCCTATGCGGCGTTGCAGTCGGTGGTCGGCGGGCTGAAGACGCTGGACGTCAAGACCTGGGACGACCTGAAGGGCAAGACCGTCGCGGTCTCGCGCGGCACCACGCAGGATACCGCTTTGACCAACCGCGCCAAGGATGGCGGCTTCAATGTCGCGCGCTATGACGACGACGCCACCATGGTGACCGCGGCGGTGACCGGCCAGGCCGATTTCGTCGCCACCTCGGCGACCATCGTCAACCAGATCGGCGTGAAGAACCCGGCCCGGGCGTTCGAGCCCAAGGTGCTCATCACCACCTTCGATCTCGGCATCGGCGTCAAGAAGGGCGAGCCGCGCCTCGTCGCCAAGCTGAACGAGTGGATCGCGGCGAACCTGAAGAACGGCAAGCTCAACGAGATCTACAAGAAGTATCACGGCTCCGATTTGCCGGCGAACATGCGCGCCAGCTGAGCCGGCAACAGACTTTGCGGCGTCCGGGCCGGAAGCCCGGGCGCTGCCGCACTCTTCGAACATTTCAGAGGAACTTGAACATGCGTCTTGTCATCGGATCCGACCACGCCGGCTGGTCGCTCAAGGGTGCCGTCATCGAGCATATTCGCGGTCTGGGCCACGAGGTGGTCGATGTCGGCTCGTTCGACGACAAGCCGGTCGACTTTCCCGACATCGCCCGCCAGGTCGCCGCCAAGGTGACCTCCGGCGAAGCGGAGCGCGGCATCATGGTGTGCGGCACCGGCGTCGGCGCGTCCATCGCCGCCAACAAGATGAAGGGCATCCGCGCCGCGGTGTGCCATGACATCCATTCCGCCCACCAGTCGGTCGAGCATGACGACGTCAATGTCATGTGCATCGGCGCGCAGATCGTCGGGCCGTGGCTCGCCAACGATCTCATCAGTTCCTACCTTGCCGCCGAATTCTCCACCGACGAAGATTTCCGCCGTCGCGTCGAGAAGCTGCACCAGATGGACGCCGAGGGCTAAACTCGGGGCAGGCAGAGGGGCGGGGTCATGATCCTGGTGTTCGGCTCGATCAATATGGACCTCGTGGCCTCGGTCGCCGCGATACCGCGGCCGGGTGAGACCGTGCTGTCGCGCGGCTATTGCACGCTGTTCGGTGGCAAGGGTGCCAACCAGGCGGTCGCCGCCGCTCGCGTGTCCGAAGGGCGGGTCGCCATGGTGGCCCGCGTCGGGCGCGACAGCTTCGGCGAGGCCTGCCTCGCCAACCTCAAGGAGAACGGCGTCGCCACCGAGCACATCCTCGCCGGTGACGATCCTACCGGCTGCGCCTTCATCACCGTCGATGCCGCCGGCGAGAACGCCATCACCGTGGCGAGCGGCGCCAATGGCGCGGTCTCCGCAAGCGACCTGCCGGATGCGTTGGTGGGGGCGGATACGCTCCTGGTGATGCAGATGGAGGTGCCGCTCGACGCCAGCCTCGCCACCGCGCGACGGGTGAAGGCTGCTGGCGGCCGAACGATCTGGAACTTCGCTCCCGCGATCGATCTCTCCGCCGGCGAACTCGCGGACGTGTTGACTGCGACCGACATCTTCATCGTCAACGAACATGAGGCGCTGACCGCCGCTGGTCTGCTGGGCACGTCCGCATCGGATCTGGAGGCGGCGGCCCGCACCCTCGCGGTCGAGGGGCGCGTCACCTGCGTGGCGACGGCGGGCGCCGCGGGCGCCATTGCCTATCAGCCGGACGGCACCCGCCATCATGCACCGGCGCTCGATATCCGCCCGGTGGACACCACCGGCGCCGGCGACACCTTCGTCGGCATATTGGCGGCGGAGATCGCCGCGGGGTCCGCGCTGACCGAGGCGTTGCGGCTCGCCTCGATCGGCGCCTCGCTCGCCTGTCTCAAGGTCGGCGCCCAGGCCGGCATGCCGACGCGGGCGGAGCTGGAGCAGGGGCGGGCGTAAAGCCGCGCACGGCTTCAGCATCCTTCGAGGCTCGCTACGCTTGCACCTCACGATGAGGTTCATCTGAAAAAGACGACCTCATCCTGAGGTGCCCGGCAAAGCCGGGCCTCGAAGGATGCTGAAGCAAAGCGAGTCCACGAACTGCGGTCAGACCAGATGGCCCGCGTCCGCAATCCCTCGACATTATCGCGATACCCTGGAAAGCGCGCAATCACGCGGCATCTCCATGTAGCGTAGGCGTCTCCAGATCGGTCTGACCAGAAAAAAGGCAGCCCGATGATGGCAGAAGCATGACATAAGGTCTGACCGGCGACCATGTCGCTGTACGAACCCCAGCTATAGCTAAAACATCCAATGCTTCAGTATGTTGTGGTGCATGCAAGCAGAGTGTCCGGGTGCGATGTGATCCTACCGGCATGCCCGATCTACCCCCGCAATCCCCTCATGATACCCCGCTGTCAGGCCGTTTGCCTCGTTTTCAGCCGCGTTGCGCCGAAATTTTGAGATTGCACACCTGACGTGCGGGTATAACGTTGTGTTGCGGTCAGACCAGTTCATGGCCGCCTCGGTTCGGTTCAGGCTAGGACGCACACATGCTTCGCAATCTGAGTGTTGGAACGCTCGCCCTTGCATGGTCGGGTCTTCCGTCTTTCCCCGGCGCGGCGCGGGTCTCGCGAAGCGCGGTTGCCGGCCTCGCGGCAACGCTCCTCGGCGCGACGCTGGTCGCCGGCTTCTCCCCCTCCGCGCACGCGCAGGGCGCCAAGACCACGCTGGTGGTCGCCGCGCCGCGCACGCCGGAATCGCTCGACCAGGAATATCCGCCGACCGAGGCCGGCCACGAGGTGCGCCGCAACGTCAATGAGCGCCTGCTCGCCTACGCCCAGAAGAAGGGCGAAGAGGGCACCCTCTATGAGGACTTCTCCACCATCACCGGCGCGCTGGCCGAGAGCTACGAGCTGTCCCCGGACAAGAAGTCGATCACCTTCCATCTGCGCAAGGGCGTGAAGTCCTATCGCGGCAACGAGCTCAACGCCGATACGGTGATGTGGTCGTTCGAGCGCGGCTGGAACATGAAGTCGAACTTCCACTGGTACATGACGCAGATCTTCAAGATCGAGGATCCCAAGGCCGCCTTCACCAAGATCGACGACTACACGGTGAAGGTGTCGATCCCCAATCCCTCGCCGCTGCTCGACCGCATCTGGATCAACAGCGACCTCGGCATCCTCGATTCCGCGGAAGTGAAGAAGCACCTCACCACCGACGATCCGTGGGCGGCGCGCTGGCTCTCCACCAACACCGCCTCGTTCGGCCCGTACCAGATCACCAAGTACACGCCCGGCCAGGAAGTGGTCTATGAGGCCAATCCGAACTATTGGCGCGGCCCGGCCAAGCTCACCCGCGTGATCCTGCGCGAGATGCCGACCTCGGCTAACCGCGTCGCCGCGCTGCAGGCCGGCTCGGTCGACGTGGCGGAATATCTGCTGCCGCGCGAACTGGCACTGCTGCAGAAGGCGCCGGGCGTCACCGTCTACAAGGTGTTCGGCAACTTTATCCACCGCGTCGAGATGAACAATGCCAAGCCGCCCTTCGACAATGTGAAGGTGCGCCAGGCGCTGAACTATCTGGTGCCGCGCGAGGAGATACTGAAGAGCGTGTATTTCAACACCGCGCGCTTCACCAAGAGCCCGATCTCCGAGATCTATCCGGCCTTCACCGACGAATATTTCTTCTTCAAGAACGATCCGGCCAAGGCCAAGGAACTGCTGGCCGAGGCGGGCTTCCCGAACGGCTTCAAGACCCAGCTGGCCTACCGCACCGGCGACCAGATCGAGGAAGAGATCGCGGTCATCCTCAAGAGCGCCTTCGCCAAGGCCGGCGTCGATGTCGAACTGCTGAAGCTGCCGGCCTCGACCCTGGTCGAGCGCTACACCAAGGGCGAAGTGCCGATGTACTTCTTCCGCGACATGGCCATCGTGCCGGACGCCGCCTATGTCGCCAATCTCTGGCTCAACAGCGCCTCGGCGATCAACTACTCCAAGTTCAAGAGCGACGAGGTCGACCAGCTGATCAATGCCGGCCTGACCAGCACGGATGAGGCCAAGCGCGTCACCGACATGAAGCGGGTACAGCAGATCACCATGGAGTCCGCTCCCTGGGTGTTCCTGATGAATCCCGGCTACCAGCTGGCCACGCGCAGCAACGTCAAGGGCTATTCCTGGTACACGCCGAACGGCAATGCCTTCTACGACATGTACAAGGACTGAGATCCCCAAGGGGCGGCCCCCTGCGGCTCCGGCGGCCATGCCGGAGCCGCGCTTTTCCATCGGACCTGCGTGCTTCGAGGCCGGCCCGCGGCCGGCACCTCAGCATGACGTAGGTTAGGGATGTCTTTGAAGAGCCACGTCATCCTGAGGTGCGAGCCCACGGGTCTTGCCTTAGGCAAGCCCGAGGACAGGCTCCACGAGCCTCGAAGGATGTTCAGCAGGAAACGGACCGGCCAAGCATGAGTGCAGCCACCGCCGCCGTCGCCAGTATCTGGGGCGCCATCCCGCGTCCGCTACGGATCGTCATCAGCCGGCTGGGGATGCTGGTGCCGCAGATGTTCGGCGTGATGATGGTGACCTTCCTGCTGGTGCGCATGCTGCCCGGCGATCCGGCACTGCTGCTGCTCGGCAACATGGCGACGCCCGAGACCATCGCCGCCTTCCGCGAACGGCTGGGCCTGAACCTGCCGATCTGGGACCAGTTCGTCCGCTATGTCTGGAACGCCCTGCATGGCGATCTCGGCATCTCCATCTTCACCTCCAATCCCGTGGTCACCGACCTGATGGAGCGCGCGCCGGCGACGCTGGAACTCATCACCTATGCGATGATCCTCACCATCCTCGTCGGCGTCACGCTGGCGGTGATCTCGGTGGTGCGGCCGGGCGGCGCGGTGGATATCGGCAGCCGGGTCTACGGCCTTGCCGCCGGCGCCATCCCCGATTTCTGGATCGGCCTCCTGCTGATCTATTTCTTCTTCTACATGCTGGGCTGGGCCGCGGCGCCGTTTGGGCGCATCGATACTTTCGTGTCGCCGCCGCCGACTGTCACCGGCTTCTACACCCTGGACAGCCTGATCGCCGGAGATCCCGCCGCCTTCTTCTCCTCCGCCGGGCGGCTGGTGCTGCCCGTCGCGACGCTCGCCATCGTCAATGCCGGTGCGCTGATGAAGATGACCAAGACGGTGTTCGCCGACGTCTATCGCAGCGATTTCATCCGCCACGCCCGCGCCTCCGGCCTGCCGGAAAGCGTCATCCGCCGCGCCGCGCTGCGCAATTCGCTGCCGCCCATCATCACGCTGGTCGGCTTCCTCGTCGGCTTCCTGCTCGGCGCCGCGGTGCTGGTTGAGACCATCTTCGCCTGGGGCGGGCTCGGCCAATATGCGGTGCAGTCGGTGGTGAACAGCGACTATCCGGCGCTGCAGGGCTTCGTGCTGGTGGCCGCCGCCTTCATCCTCGTCGTCTACACCGTGGTCGACATCCTCTACGAACTCGCCGATCCGAGGATCCGGGTGTGATGGCGCACTTCCGAAATTATGTGAAGCGTCACCCCGCCGCGCTGGTCGGGTTGCTGCTGCTCGCGCTCCAGGTGCTGGCGATCATCTTCGCGCCGTTCATCACCTTCTATTCGCCGACCGAGGCCGACCCCATCGCCTCGCTCCAGCCGCCATCGATGGAGCACTGGTTCGGCACTGACGTGTCGGGCATGGATATCTATGCCCGCGTCGTCTACGCCACCCGCATCAATCTGCTGATCTCGATCACCGCGGTGGCCTTCGCCTTCGTCGTCGGCGTGCCGATCGGCCTGCTGATCGGCTTCTATCGCGGCTGGCTGTCCTCGCTGGTGATGCGGCTGTTCGATTTCATCCAGTCCTTCCCGGTCTTCGTGCTCGGCATGGCACTTGTATCCGTCATGGGCCAGGAGATCTGGAACGTCGCCATCGTGCTCGCCGTGCTGTTCATCCCGATGTTCGCCCGCGTCATCCGCGCCGAGGTGCTCTCGCTGCGAGAGCGTCCTTTCGTTGGCGCGGCGCGGTGCAGCGGCGCCACCGATTTCTCCATCATGTTCCGCCACATCCTGCCCAACGCGCTCACCCCGGCGATCGTGCAGATCTCGATCAGCGTCGGGCTCGCCATATTGCTCACCGCCGGCCTGTCCTTCGTCGGCGCCGGCGTGCGCATGCCGACGCCGGAATGGGGGCTGATGGTCTCCACCGGCGCCCAGCAGATGATCCTCGGCGTGTGGTGGGTCGCCTTGTTCCCGGGCCTCGCCATCGTCGTCGCCGTGCTCAGCTTCGCGCTGATCGGCGACATGGCAAAGGACCTCTCCGATCCCACCACGAGGGACCGCTGATGCGCGCGCCGACCTCGACGCCGCTGCTCGCGGTCGACAATCTCACCGTCGACTTCGGCGAGGGCACGCGGCAGGCGCTTTCCGGCGTCTCGTTCGAGCTGCGCCGCGACGAGGTGCTCGGCATTGTCGGCGAGACCGGCGCCGGCAAGTCGGCGCTGGCGCGCAGCCTGCTCAACCTGCTGCCCGAGGGCGGGCGCGTGGTCGAGGGTGATGTCCGGCTCGACGGCGCCTCGGTCCTGGAGATGGACGAGGCCGAGCAGCGCGCGATCCGCGGCGCCCGCATCGCGCTGATCGGCACCAATGCCAAGGCGCTGCTGGACCCGGTCGAGACCGTCGGCGCGCAGATCGCGAGGGTGCTGCGCGCCCATAAGCCGTGCAGCCGCAAGGAGGCCTGGGCCGCGGCGGTCGATCTGCTGGCGCAGGTCGGCATCGTCAATCCGGAGCGGCGGGCGAGCGCCTATCCGCACCAGCTCTCCGGCGGCATGGCGCAGCGCGTCGTCATCGCCATGGCCATGGTCGCCAATCCCGACATCGTGCTGGCCGACGATGCCACGCTCGGCCTCGACGCCACCATACAGGTGCAGGTGCTGGACCTCTTGGTGAAGCGCTGCCGCGAGCTTGGCGCCGGCGTCGTGCTCATCACCCACGACCTCGGCATCATCGCGCATTATTGCGACCGCGTGGCCATCATGCGCGATGGCCGGATCATCGAGCTGGAACAGGTCGGCGGCTTCCTCGACGCGCCGAGCGAGGATTACAGCCGCACGCTGCTCGAGGCTGCCAAGGTGCGCCCGACCCCGATGGTCGGTGGCGAACTTGGCGACAGCGAAAACGCGAAACGCCTGCTCGATGTCACCCGGCTGGAGAAGTTCTTCCCCATCGCCGGCACCACCGAGGTTGTCCGCGCCATCGATGATGTCTCCTTCACCGTGCGCAAGGGCGAGACGCTCGCGCTGGTCGGCGAGAGCGGTTCCGGCAAGACCACGGTCGGCCAATGTCTCGTGCGCCTGCTGGAAAGCGATGGCGGCGGCATCATTTTCGACGGCGTCGACATCACCAACATGCCGGTGAAGGAATTCCGGTCGCTGCGCCGGCGCATCCAGATGGTGTTCCAGGAGCCCTATGTGGCGCTGAACCCGCGCTGGCCGGTGCGGGCGCTGATCGCCGAGCCGCTGCAGCTCGATCCCGCAATGGACCGCCGGGCCCGCGAGCGCCGGGTGAAGGAACTGCTCGACCTCGTGCACCTGCCTTCGAGCATCGCCGACGTCTACCCCCACCAGCTCACGGCCGGCGAGCAGAAGCGCATCGGCATCGCCCGCGCGCTCGCCACCGGGCCGGATTTCGTGGTGTTCGACGAGCCGACCACGGCGCTCGACATCCGGGTGCGCGCGCAGATCATCGACCTGGTACGTGATCTCCAGGCCGAGATCGGCATGTCGGCGCTGTTCATCACCCACGATCTCAACTCGGTGCGCTCGCTCGCCCACAATGTCGCGGTGATGCGCTACGGCAAGATCGTCGAGTACGGCGAGACCGAGACCATCTTCGCCCGCCCGGTGGAAGAGTACACCCGCATGCTGCTCGCCGCGGAATTGCCGATCGAGCAGGGCGCCCTCCAGCGCGAACGCGCCGAGACCCGCCGCCTGTCAGGAACCGCGTAGAGAGACGCTCGGAATGGAAAAGTGCATCCTCGTCACCGGCGGCGCCGGGCTGGTCGGCAATGCGGTGCGACGCCGGCTGGAGAGCCAGGGCCGCAAGGTGGTCGCCATCGACCTTGCCGAGCGCACCCGCGACGGCGCGCCGCTCACCTTCTGCGATCTCGGCGACATCCATCGCCTGCACGCCATCGCCACCGACCATGCCATTGACGGCATCGTGCATTGCGGCGCCCATTCCGGGCCGATGGTGGCGCGCGACAATCCCTATTCCATGGTGCAGGTGAATGTTGTCGGCACCGCCAACATGCTGGAGCTGGCGCGCGTGCATAAAGTGCGGCGCATGGTGTTCTGCTCCTCCACCAGCGCCTATGGCGACACGCCGGAAGGCCCGGTGCCGGAGGATGTGCCGCTGCGCCCGACCTCGGTCTATGGCGGCAGCAAGGCGGCGAGCGAGGCGCTGCTCTGGACCTATTGGCGCCAGTTCGGCGTCGATGCGCTGGCGATCCGGCTTTCCTGGGTCTATGGGCCGGGCCGCACCACCGATTGCATCATCCGCACCATGATCGAGGATGCGCTGGCGGGCCGCCCGACCCGCATGCCGTTCGGCCAGGATTTCCATCGCCAGTTCATCCATGTCGAGGATGCGGTGAGCGCCTTGCTGCTCGCGCTCGACGCCGGCGCGTTGCCGCGCCGCGTCTACACCGTCACCGGCGAGACCTATGCGACGCTCGGCGAGATCGGCGAGGTGGTGACGCGCGTGCTGCCGCAAGCCGACATTGCGCTGCAATCCGGGCCGGATCCGGTCGACGAGGTGCATCGCCGCTTCGACATCTCGGCGGCAAAGCGCGATCTCGGCTACGCGCCGCAATTCGATCTGGAGACGGGCATCCGGTCTTATGCGGATTGGCTCGCCGCCCGCACGGCGTAACGGGCGGGCTCGTACTTTCCCTCTCCCCGTCGGGGAGAGGTGGCCCGCGAAGCGGGTCGGTGAGGGGGAACGCGATCGCGGAGCGGTGAAGACCCCTCACCCCAACCCTCTCCCCGTCGGGGAGAGGGAGAAGCACCGCCGCTACGATGGAGGAGTGCCGATGAAGGAGTTTTCGCTCGAAGGCCGCAAGGCGCTGGTGACCGGCGGCAGCCGCGGCATTGGCGGCGAAGTGGTCGAGCTGTTCGCCCGCTACGGCGCCGAAGTCGCCTTCTGCCATTATGGCGATGCCGCCAATGCCGAAGCGCTGGCCGGGCGTCTCAGCGCGGCGGGTCACAAGGTCTACGGCACCGAGTGCGATGTCGCCGACGAGGCCGCCGTCGGCGCCATGGCAGCCTGGGCCAAGGACAAGCTCGGCCAGGTCGACATTCTCGTGAACATGGCCGGCATCGGCGGCGACAAGGCCTTTGTCGACCTGACCGTCGCCGACTGGGACCGCATGCTCGGCGTGCATCTGCGCGGCCACTTCCTGGTGACGCGGCAATTCTTCGGCGACATGGTCGCGCGCGGCTATGGGCGCATCGTCAATTGCGCCTCGCAGCTCGCCTATCGCGGCGCGCCGGGGCTTGCGCATTACTGCGCCGCCAAGGCCGGCATTGTCGGCTTCACCCGCGCACTCGCCTATGAGGGCGCGCCGCACGGCGTGACGGTGAACGCCATTGCCCCCGGTGCCACCGAGACCGTGCTGCTCAACGGCCTCACCGATGAATGGCGGGCGATGAAGATCAAGGAGATCCCGCTTGGCCGCTTCGGCGAAGTCTCCGACATTGCGCCGACCATCCTGCTGCTCGCGTCCGATGCCGGTGCCTTCTATGTCGGCCAGACGCTGTCGCCGAACGGCGGCGACATCATGCTGTGAAGGGGGAACGCAGCCATGAGCGACTATGATCTCGTCATTCGCGGCGGCACCGTCGTCACCGCCGCCGACACCATGCGCGCCGATGTCGGCATACGCGACGGCCGCATCGTTGCGGTGGCGGAGAGCCTCACGGACGGGGCGAAGACCATCGACGCCTCGAGCCTGCTGGTGATGCCGGGTGGCATCGACAGCCATGTGCATCTCGCCCAGCCGGCCTTTGGCGGGCCGGCCATGGCGGACGGCTTCGAGAGCGGCACGCGCTCGGCCATTGCCGGCGGCAACACCACGGTGCTGCCCTTCGCGCTGCAGCCGCGCGGCGCCAGCCTGCGCCAGAGCGTGATGGACTACCACAAGGAGGCCGAGGGCAAATCCTATTGCGACTATGGCTTCCACCTCATCATCTCCGACCCGACGGCGAGCGTGCTCGGGCAGGAACTGCCGGCTTTGGTCGGCGACGGCTACACCTCGTTCAAGGTGTTCATGACCTATGACGACCTTGTGCTGAACGACCGGCAATTGCTGGAAGTGTTCGACTGCGCGCGCGGCTGCGGCGCGCTCGTCATGGTGCATTGCGAGGGCTACGACGCCATCCGCTTCATGACCGAGCGGCTGGAGCGTGCCGGCAAGACCGCGCCCTATTATCACGGCGTCTCCCGCCCGCAATCGGTGGAGCGCGAGGCGACGCACCGCGCCATCAGCCATGCCGAACTGACCGATGTGCCGATCATGGTGGTGCATGTCTCCGGCCGCGAGCCGATGGAGCAGATACGCTGGGCGCAGCAGCGCGGCCTCAAGGTCTATGGCGAGACCTGCCCGCAATATATCGCGCTCACCGCCGACGACATGAAGGGCCTCAACATGGACGAGAGCGGGGGCAAATATGTCTGCTCGCCGCCGCCGCGCGACCATGCGAGCTGGGACGCCATCTGGGAGGGCATCCGCACCGGCGTGTTCCAGACCTTCTCCTCCGACCATTGCCCGTTCTTCTATGAAGGCGAGATGGGCAAGCTGCACCCCAAGGCGCGCACCTCGTTCCGCTGGGTGCCGAACGGCATTCCCGGCATCGAGACGCGGCTGCAGATCCTGTTCTCCAAGGGCGTCAATGAGGGGCGTATCAGCCTGAACGAGTTCGTGGCGCTGACCTCGACCAACCACGCCAAGATATACGGCCTCTATCCGAAGAAGGGCTCGATCGCCCCGGGCTTCGACGCCGACATCGTGCTGTGGGATCCGAAGCGGCGCGAGACCATCAGCCAGTCGCTGATGCACCACGGCTCCGACTACACGCCCTATGAGGGGCTGAGCGTCACCGGGTGGCCGGTGATGACCATCCTGCGCGGCAAGCCGGTCGCGGAGGAGGGCAAGATACTCGGTGCGCCCGGCGATGGCGGCTTCCTCAAGCGCGAGCTCTCGCCTTATGCCGTGCCGGCGGGGAGGGCCTGAGCGATGGACAGGAAGGTCGTCATCATCACCGGCGCCGGCATCGGCATTGGCCGCGCCACCGCCTTCGCCTTCGGCCGCGCCGGTTTCCATGTCGTCGTCACCGACGTGCTGGAGGCCGAGGGGCGCGCCGTCGCGCAATCCATCGTGGGGGAGGGCGGCAGCGCCGAATTCGCGCCGCTCGATGTGACGTCGACGCCGATGACCGACGCCGTGGTTGCGGATGTCGAAAAGCGCCATGGCCGCATCGACGCTATCATCGCCAATGCCGGCATCGCCAGGAAGGTGCTGCTGGCCGAGATGTCCGACGCCGAGTGGGACAAGACCTTCGAGGTCGATCTCAAGGGCATCATGCGCATCGTGCGGGCGGCCGCGCCGGGCATGCGGGCGCGGAAGGCGGGCAGCATCGTCGCGCTGTCCTCCATCATGGGCGTCGCCTATGGCTGGGACGAGCACGTGCATTATTCGGCGGCGAAGTCCGGCGTGGTCGGGCTGGTGCGCGGGCTCGCGGTGGAACTGGCGGCCGACGGCATCCGGGTCAACGGCGTCGCCCCCGGCTATATCCGCACCGCGCAGGCGCTCTCCATCGAGCATTCACTCGGATCGGAAGGGCTGGAGCAGGCGGCGTCCTTCATCCCGATGGGGCGGGTCGGCGAGCCGGACGATATCGCCGACGTCATCCTGTTCCTGGCCTCCGACGCGGCGCGCTACATGACCGGCCAGGTGGTCACGGTCGATGGCGGGTTGCTGGTCGGGCGGTATTGAGCGGCGCTCGGCTTCAACATCCTTCGAGGCTCGCTGCGCTCGCATCTCAGGATGAGGTGGTTATGAAAGCGACCTCATCCTGAGGTGCCGCCGCAGGCGGCCTCGAAGGATGTTCGCCCACGCCGTTGAACGCTTCGAACGAGCGCTGCACCAGCGCCGGATCAAGCCCCTTGGCAATGATCACGATGCGGGTGCCGCGCTGGCCCTCCGGCCATCCCTTCAGATGCAGCGGCGTGTGGATCAGGTGCTGAACGCCCTGCACCACCACGGGGCCGTCGACGCCCTCCAACTCGAGCAGACCCTTGAGCCGAAGCACGGCATTGCCGTGGCGATTGAGTAGCATTGACAGCCACAGCGCGAAGCGCGGCCATGACAATGCCTGGTCGGCCTTGAGCACGAAGGCGCGAATGTCGCCGTGACGGTTGCGGTCGTGGCGATGTCTCAGGCCATGCGGGTGGTCGTGGTCATGGTCGCCACCCATCTCGGCCGCGCCGGCGAGCCAGCGCGCGACCTCCATCGAGCGGGTGTCGTCGTCATGGATGTCGCTCAGCAGCAGCGCGGCGTCGGGTGTCATCGCCTCGGTCAGCGTCACCATCTCGGCGGTCGGATTGAGCGCGCCGAGCCGTGCCCGCAGCAGCACGGCCTGTTCATTTGAAGCCAGGTCGGTCTTGGTGACCACCAGCCGGTCGGCCGCCGCCACCTGCCGCAGCGATTCCGGATAGGCCTCGATGTTGGACAGCCCGTTCGGCACATCGACCACGGTGACGATATTGCCGATGCGGAAATGGTGCCGCAGCATCGGGTCGGCGGCGAGCGTCGCCACGATCGGCGCCGGATCGGCGATGCCAGTGGTCTCGATGGCGATGCGTGCGAAGGGCGGGATGGTGCCGAGCCGCCGGCGCTCCATCAGAGCGACCAGCGCGCTCTTGAGATCGCCGCGCACCGTGCAGCAGATGCAGCCGCTCTTCAGCAGCACCACATCCTCGCCGACCGTCTCCTCGACGAGGAGATGGTCGAGGCCGATCTCGCCGAACTCATTGATGATGACCGCGGTGTCGCCGAGTTCGGGCTGCACCAAGAGGCGGCGCAGCAGCGAGGTCTTGCCGGCGCCGAGGAAGCCGGTCAGCACGTGCGTGGTGACGCGCGCCGCGTTCATCGCCGGCTGGCCTCCATCCGCGCGATCACGGCGGGGTCGAGCGGGTCGCAGGGCTTGCCGGTCAGCTTTTCCGCCTCCGGCCAGATGGCGCCGAAATGCTCGACCATGGCCATCTTGCCGGTGCGCGAGCGCAGCGTGAAGCGCCCGGCCCATTCGTCGAGGGTGAGGCCGTAGAGCCGCAGCACCTCATTGGCGAGCGCGGCGCGCGCCCGCCGCTCCAGCGTCGGCGTACCGCCGGCGCCGGTCGCGTCGGTACCGGCGCTCCAGTGATCGCTCCCGCCAAAGGCGCCGCACAGCCCGCACATGGCTTGCTCCTGTTTGAGCCTAAAGAGCGACCTCATCCTGAGGTGCCCGGCTTCAGCCGGGCCTCGAAGGATGCTCGCCTCCGAGGGCCGTTATTGTTTCAGCATCCTTCGAGGCTCGCTACGCTCGCACCTCAGGATGACGTGGCTCTTTACTTACGGCTTCGGGCGCGCGGTGCCGCTGCGCGGATAGCGCTTTACGAAGTCGTCGGCGATCGTCTCCATGGTGACGAACCTGACGCCCTCATGGCCCTTCATGTAGTCATGCAGCCGCTCGTGCATCTTCAGCACGTGCGGGCGGCCCGACACATCGGGATGGATGGTGATCGGGAACACCGCGTAATCGTAATTCTCGTAGATCCAGTCGAACTGGTCGCGCCAGGTGTCCTCGATGTCGCGCGGCGAGACGAAGCCGTGGCTGTTCGGCGCCGCCTTGATGAACATCATCGGCGGCAGATCGTCGAGGTGCCAGGAGGCGGGGATCTCGACCAGATCGGTCTCCTCGCCCTGGGTATAGGGCGTCATCCAGGCGGAGGGATGCTTGGAGTAGTCGATCTTGGTCCACTTATCGCCGACCGTCACATAATAGGGGTGATGGTCGTTGTGCATCAGCGAGTGGTCGTACTTCACGCCCTTCTGCTTCAACAGCTCGTTGGTCTTGGAGCCGAACTCCCACCACGGCGCCACATAGCCGCGCGGCGGCTTGCCGGACAGCTTGGTGATCAGCTCGACGCACTTGTCGAAGATCGCCTCTTCCTGCTCCGGGGTCATGGCGATCGGGTTCTCGTGGCTGTAGCCGTGCATGCCGATCTCGTGGCCGGCATCGGCCACCGCCTTCATCTCGTCCCAGAAGCTCTCGATCGAGTGGCCGGGGATGAACCAGGTGGTCTTGATGCCCCACTTCTCGAACAGCTTGAGCAGGCGCGCGCTGCCGACCCGGCCGGCGAAGGCGCCGCGGGAGATGTCGCAGGGGCTGTCCTCGCCGCCATAGGAGCCGAGCCAGCCGGCGACCGCGTCGACATCGATGCCGTAGGAGACGAAGATTTCCTTGGCCATGGGCTCTCCTTTTCCGAACAGGCGCCGCTGCGTGCCGGCGCGGTGAGGGTCAGACGAACTCGGTGATGGTGATGCCGACGCGGTCCGCGGTGCGGCTGAGATGCCGGCGCATATAGTAGCCGGCGCCTTCCGGGTCGCTCATGGTGAGCGCCTCGACGATGCGCTCGTGCTCCATGACCGGATCCCACAATTTGTCCCGCTTCACCGGCAGCCGCGTGCTCTCCAGCAGGATGCGGGCGAAGCTGTCATGCATGTCGGCGAGCAGCCGGTTGCGCGAGAAGCGCATGATGAGCTTGTGGAACTCGAAATCGATCTGCGCGAAGGCGGCGAAATCGAGCTCGCGCGCGGCGCGGCGGAAGCTTTGCAGGTTCTCCTGCAATTCCTCGATCTCGGCATCGGTGTGGTTCATCGCCGCGAGCTGGGCGGCATGGCTCTCGGCGATGTAGCGGAACTGGTAGACCTCGGCCGGCGAATAGCGGGCGGCGAAGCGCCAGGACGGTGCCGGCGTCAGTTCGCCGGCATCGTTCTTGGCGCGCACGAAGGTGCCGCGGCCGGGCTCGATCGAGACCAGACCGATGGTGGCGAGGATCGACAAGGCTTCGCGCAAGGTGGCGCGGCTGACATCGAGCTCCTTGGCCAGTTCGCGCTGCGGCGGCAGCGGCGCGCTTGGCGCCAGTTGCTCTTCCTCGATCATTTTCTGCAGGGCAGTCACCGCCATCTGGGCCGCGGTGGGCGCCGGTTCCCGCTTGCGCTTCGCCGCCGGCGCGGTCTGACCAATGTGATCTGGATTGTCTTGCGCGACTTTTCGCATGTCACTACATTTCAGGAATCACGAGGGATAATGTCACTGCGCTGCCGGTCTGACCAGACCAAATTTGGCGCTGCCCGACCATCATCGCTTGGACCGACATTGCTACGGTTGCGAGCCGGGCAAAGCTAGTGAACCGAGGCGTGCTTGACTGAAAATTTCACGTGGGCCGCGGCGCCGACCCTCGAACTCCAGCCGATCGACGGCGAGCAATTCCGCCCTTTCGGCCATGTGCTGCGGGCCGCCGATCCCAATGCCCAGCGGGTGAATGCGGGCACTGCGCTCCGCCATGATGTCGCGGCGTTCGCACCCGACAGCCGCCCTGGCAGCCGGCTTGTCGCGTCAATGTTCGAGGCCCGCCCGCAGAGCCTGCCGCTGGCCGTCGATCTCGTGGAGCGCCATCCCTTCTCCGAGCAGACCATCATCTCCATGCGCGGCGGTGCCTTTGCGCTGGCGGTGTGTCTGGCGGGACCGGATGGCGGGCCGGACCTTGCCTCCCTGCGCGCATTCCGGGTGCCGGCCGGCGGCGGCATCATCTATCGCAAAGGCGTCTGGCACACGCCGATCATCGCGCTAAGTGGCGAGAGCCTGTTCTTCGTGCAGTCCTCACAGGACGGCACGGCGGACGATTGCCACGAAGTGACCGTTTCCGGCTTGCTGATCGCCTGAATGGTGCGCCTGTCTGGATTCGGAGAAATTCTAAATCTGTTGTTATATCAATAGATTAGAGTCGTTCTTCGTTCCTTCCGCTGCGTTACGGTGCTATCGCGGCGTCTCTGTGCGGCCGGGCGGTTCCGGCGGCGGAACAGGGAAGCTCCAGCATGCGGCGCATGGTTCTCTCCGCGGTCATCATAGCTCCAATGGCGATGCCCGGCCTCGCCCAGGCGCAGCAGGGCCTGCCCGAGCCCGCCAGTATCGAGGCCTCCATCGGCACGATCGACGACAATCCGCTCGGCACGCTCGACCTTTTCATTCCACTGCTCGGTGGCGGCGACAATCTCTGGTTCGCCGATCTGCGCGCCAGCTTCGGTGGCGACCAGAAGGTGACGCAGGGCTCGATCGGCACCGGCTACCGGGTGCGCTATGACGAGGTCTGGACGCTCGGCGCCAATGCCTATTTCGACTATCTGCACAGCGACCACGACAATGATTTCGGCCAGCTCGGCATCGGCCTGGAAGCGCTGAGCCGCGACTGGGAAGTGCGCGCCAATGCCTATCTGCCGGTCGGCTCGGTGGATGCCGCGGTCGCCAGCGCCAATGCCGCGCTGATCGAGGCCAATACGCTGGTGTTCCGCGCCGGCGAGGAGACCGCGATGCGCGGTTTCGACGGCGAGATCGGTTACCGGCTGCCGGTGTTCGCGCCGGACGACCTCACCCAGCTCAAGGCTTTCGCCGGCGGCTACTGGTACCAGGGCGAGGATGTCGAGGATGTGCCCGGCGTCTCGGCGCGGCTCGAATTCTCCCGCGCCGGCCTGCCCGCCCTCGGCAATGGCTCGCGCTTCACTCTGATTGCCGGCGTCAGCTATGACGACGAGCGCGACGTGCAGGGTACCTTCCTCGCCCGGCTGCGCGTGCCGCTCGGCGCCACCGGCAACCAGGCGCCCTATGACCCGCTCTATCGCCGGGTCGAGCGTGCCGACGCCATCCGCACCCACATCGGCGCCACCGGCAAGGCCGAGACCGCGATCTATGTCGAGACCGGCCACGCCGCCGGCAAGGTGGTGCGCGTGGGCAGCGGTGATGATGCCGACGCGATCAATGACGCGCTGGAGGATGCCGGCGACGGCGCGCTGGTGCTGGCGGGCGGGGAGATCGCGGTCGATTCCACCGTACAGCTCGGCACCGGCCAGTTCCTGCTCGGCGGCGGTGCGGCGGTGGAAGTGCGCGGCGCGTCGAGCGGCGGCACCGCGGTGTTCCGCTCCAGCGCGCCGGCGGCGACGATCACCGTTACCGACCCCGATGCCGACGTGATCGGGCTGGGCGACCAGAGCGCCGTTGCCGGCCTCGCGGTACGTGGGGGGCGCGACGGCATTGCCGGCAGCGGTGTCGATGGCGTGGTGTTGCGCGAGGTCGACATTGCCGGGACCAGCAGCGACGGCATCCAGCTGTTCGATGTCGAAGGCGCGACCATCACCGCCTCGCGCATTCACGACCTCACCATTTGCGGTATCGAGGACGAGGAATGCAGCTTCAAATATGACGAGCCCGACACCATTCACTACGCGGCGATCGCCGCGGTGGGGGTGAAGGATCTCACCATCCGCGACGTCGCGATCGAGAACGTCACTTTCGGCCTGTTCGTCGCCAATGATTTCGACACCGACGACTGGGAATTCCCGACCCTGATCCAGAGCGAGCGGATCACGGTGGAGAATGTCTCGATCACCAACTCCTATCGCGAGGGGATCACGCTGGTTGGGGTCCAGGACATGAGCCTGCGCAATGTCACGGTCGACAATTCCGCGCTGGAGCGCTCCATGGATCTCGTGGTGATGCTCTCGGTCGCCGACCTGTCGATTGACGGCATGGTGCTGAAGGGCGGCGCCAATGGCCTGATGTTCGGGCCGCCCTCGGTCGGCGAGGTCAATACCCGCATCGATGTGGCCAATGTGTTCATCGACAACCCGCTCAATGCCGGCGTGTTCATGAACCCGTCGAGCCATGTGAGCTTCACCAACGTCAGCATCCGCGACGGCGGCTATAGCGGCGGCTTCTTCCTCTATGGCGATAGCAGCGGCTTCTTCGGCGGCCCGATCAGCGATGTCAGCTTCGACAATGTACGGGTCGAGGGCGGCAATGCCGCGGCGGTCAACATCCTGGGCCCGATCGAGAACTTCAACGGCAACATCGTCACCTCGGACGTACCGTCCCGGTGCAGCGCGCCGTTCGGCTCGCTGACACAGGGCGCGGGTTCGAGCTTCAGCATCGATGGTCTGGTGGTCGCGCCCGGCGATCCGCTGCCGTCCGATTGCGGGATCTGAGTACGCTTATTCTTCCTCATCCCCGGGGCTTGACCCGGGGATCCAGCCAGGCCGCCGACGCCCGGTTCCAAGCCTGGATCCCCGGGTCAAGCCAGGGGATGAGGGCGATCTGGAATAGTCGGCCCGGCTTTAGGTAACGGCAGAGGCCACCCGCCGCAGCGCCAGCACGGTGACGTCGTCGAACTGCGGCGCGACGTCGGCATGGGCGAAGACGCAGGCGACGAGGTGCTCGGCAATGGTGCAGGCGGACAAGCCCGGTACTTCGGTGAGGTCCTTCAGCAGCCGCGCGGCCGAATACATGTTCTGGTCGACATCCTCCATCTCCGACAGCCCGTCGGTGATGAAGACCAGCGCGTCCTCCAGCGCCAGCTGAATGACATTGTCGCGATAGACGATGTCGTCGGCGACGCCGAGCGGCGGGTCGACGGTGGAATCCACCTCGCGGGCGCCGGAAGCGCGCAGCAGCAGCGGTGGCAGATGGCCGGCATTGACATAGGAGAAGCTGCCGCTCGCCAGATCGAGGAAACCGGCGATCAGCGTCATGAACATGCAGTCGTCATTGTTCTTGCACAGCTCCTCATTGAGCAGCGTGGCAAGCTCGGACGGCAATGGCGGGCGCCCGGCGATCGACTGGAACTGCAAGGCCCCGGCGCGCAGCAGGCTGCGGGTGCGCGCCATGAACAACGCCGCCGGCATGCCCTTGCCGGAGACGTCGCCAATGGCGAGGCAGACCACGTCGGGCGTCAGGAAGAAGAAGTCATAGAGGTCGCCGCCGACCTCATAGGCCGGGCGCATGATGGCGTGGATGTCGAGCCGGCCTTCCAGCGCGCGGAAGTCGGTCGGCACCATGGCGAGCTGCTGGCGCCTGGCATGGGCGAGCTCGGCCTCCAGGCGCTTGAGCTGCGCGCGGACCTCGGCGCGCAGGAACTTCTTCTCCAGCACCGAGCCGACCCGGGCCCGCAGGATCGCGGGGTCGAACGGCTTCGGCAGATAATCGTCGGCGCCGAGTTCGAGACAGCGCACCACGGTCTCGATCTCGGACGCCGCCGAGATCATGATCACCGAGGTGTCCTCCAGCCGGCCTTCCTGCTTCAAGGTCTCCAGCACCTCGACGCCGCCCATGCGCGGCATCATCACGTCGAGCAGCACGAGATCCACAGGATTGGCGCGGATATGCTCCAGCGCCGCGACGCCGTCCGCGGCCTCGGCGCATCCCTCGACGCCGAGGCGGCGCATCCGGCGGATCAATATGTTCCGATTGTCCTCGATATCGTCGACAACGAGGATGTTGGCCCTGGCAGCGCTCACGACGCCGCCCGCGAACAGGGCGCCGTTGTGTCGTGCGACAAGCGGGAGCGCTGGATCATCAAACCATCTTCGGCAGGCCGGACAGGGCTCTAGAGTATGCTCCGCAAAAGTTGGAAGACTTTTGCGATCAGAACATGCTCCAGCGTATTGAACCTAGAGCCCTATCCGCTCAGATGCTTCCATCCGAGCGGATAGGGCTCTAGGCGTAGCCGGATTGCGGTGGTTTTCAACCGCGCAGATCATCCCGTCCACCAAATAGCGGAGAATGTGAACAGCCCGCCACATGCCTGCGCCGCGCACGCGCCGCGGGAATATCTGCGGCATATAATCCATATTCTCTGTAGACAATAAGAGAAACTGAATTAGGATGCCGGGAATTAGCATGTATCACAGCCGTTAGACGTTATTTGACGCTCGCGGCGCCGCCAGATGGACCCGCAACGTGACCGACCGCCCGCATCTGCATTTGAACGTCTTCGTCCACGGCACGGGCCATCACGAGGCGGCGTGGCTCTATCCCGGCAGCGAGCCGGAGCGCACCACCGATGTCGGCTTCTATCGCGAGCTGGCGGCTGTGGCCGAGCGCGGCAAGTTCGATTCGCTGTTCCTCGCCGACCAGCTCGCCATCGGCCGCAGCGTGAAGCATGTGGCGCAGGGCAAGCTGGAGCCGTTGACCCTGCTCGCCGCGCTGGCCGGCGCCACCGAGCGCATCGGCCTGATCGCCACTGCCTCCACCACCTATTCCGAGCCCTATAATCTCGCCCGGCAATTCGCCTCGCTCGACCATATCAGCGGTGGGCGCGCCGGCTGGAACATCGTCACCTCCTGGTCGGCGGAAGCCGCCGGCAATTTCGGCCTGGAGCAGCGCAACTCGCACTCCGACCGCTACCGCCGCGCCACCGAATATGTCGAGGTGGTGCGCAAGCTGTGGGACAGCTGGGAGGATGATGCCCGGGTCTATGACCGCACCCGCGGCGTCTATGCCGACACCGCCCGCATCCACCCCATCGAGCATGGCGGCGAGGAGTTCCGGGTGCGCGGCCCGCTCGACATTCCGCGTCCGCCGCAGGGCAATCCGGTGCTGGTGCAGGCCGGCTCCTCGGACGAGGGCAGGGGCTTTGCCGCTCGCTATGCCGAGGCCATCTTCACCGCGCAGCAGGAGCTGGACGAGGCTCAGGCCTTCTATGCCGATGTGAAGAGCCGCGCCGTCGGTATCGGCCGCGATCCCTCGCGCATCAAGATCCTGCCCGGCCTCTCGCCGATCCTCGGCTCGACGCAGGCCGAGGCGAACGCGCTGGAGGAGCAGCTCAACGACCTCACGCTTCCCGAGGTCGGGCTGAAGCATCTCTCGCAGCGCTTCGACGGCTTCGACTTCAGCGTCTTCCCGCTCGACGAGCGCATCCCGGTCGAGGCCTTCCCCAGCCCGAAGACGGTGCAGGGCGCGCAGAGCCGCTCGCAGATCATCCTCAATGTGGTCGAGCGCGAGCGCCCGACGCTGCGCCAGCTGCTGCGGCGCCTTGCCGGCGGGCGTGGCCACAAGGTGCTGACCGGCACCCCCGAAGCCATCGCCGACCACATCCAGCACTGGGTGGAGAACCGCGCGGCCGACGGCTTCAACATCATGCCCGCGCATTCCCCGGGCGGCCTTGCCGCCTTCGTCGACCATGTCGTGCCGATCCTGCAGCGCCGCGGCCTGTTCCGTACCGAATATGAGGGCCGGACGCTGCGCGACCATTACGGGCTCAACCGGCCGCAGAGCCGCTACGCCCGCTCCGCCTGAAACTGTCCGATCCCCCCGCCATCTGCGCCGTCAGGAGCTTCTCGTGAGCCCTTCATCCGCTGCCCTCCGGACCGTTCCGGACATCACCGCACCCGACACCCAGCCGCGCCCGCGGCTGGAACTGCGCAACCTGCACAAGCGGCTCGGCGACACCGCCGCCGTCAACGGCATCGACCTCAAGGTCGCGCCGGGCGAGAGCGTGGTGCTGCTGGGCCCGAGCGGCTGCGGCAAGACCACGACGCTGCGCATGGTGGCGGGCTTCCTCCAGCCGGATGGCGGCGAGATCCATCTCGACGGCACGCTGGCTTCCAATGCCTCCTTCACCGTGCCGCCGGAAAAGCGTCGGCTGGGCATGGTGTTCCAGACCTATGCGGTATGGCCGCACAAGAACGTTGCCGAGAATGTCGGCTACGGCCTCGAGGTTGCGGGCAAGAAGCGCGCCGAGATCGATGCTGAAGTCGCCGCGGTGCTCGAGCTCGTGCAACTCGGCGACCTCGCCAAGCGCTTCCCGGCGGAACTATCCGGCGGCCAGCAGCAGCGCGTGGCGCTGGCCCGCGCGCTCGCCACCAAGCCTTCGCTGCTCCTGCTCGACGAGCCGCTGTCGAACCTCGACGCCGCGCTGCGCCAGGAGATGCGCTTCGAACTGAAGGCGCTGCAGAAGCGCATCGGCATCACCACGCTCTATGTCACCCATGACCAGGACGAGGCCCTGGTGCTGGCCGATCGCGTCGTCGTGCTGAACAAGGGCAGGATCGAGCAGGTCGGCACGCCCGAGGAGATCTACCGCACCCCGACGAGCCGCTTCGTCGCCGGCTTTATCGGCACCGCGAACCTGCTGGAAGGCACCGTGGTCGCCACCGACCGCGCCGGCGGGCAGGTGTCCGTCGCGCTCGACGCCGGCGACACCGCGTGGGCCAGGGCGTCCGCGAAGTGGCTCGCGACCGCCGTCCCCGGCCAGCGCGCGACGCTGCTGCTGCGTCCCGAGGACATCCGCTTCGAGCGCCCGGAGCATCCGGGCCAGGAAGAGGGCATCCTCGCCGCTGCCGGCACGGCCTCCTTCCTCGGCAATCGCTACGACCTCCAGCTCGACGTTGCCGGGGCGCCGCTGCGCGTGCAGTCGCGCACGCCCGGCCGCTTCGAGGATGGCCGCGCCCGGCTGTGGTTCCGCCCGAACAGCGCATGGGTGGTCGAATGAGCGAGATCAGCGCCCCGCATTCGCTCGCCTCGCGCAGCTTCCTGAGCACCGACGTTTCGCTGCTGCGCCGGCTCTCCGGCCTGCAGCCGGTGAAGCTCCTAGTCATCGGCAGCTCGATTGCCATATTGCTGGCGTTGATCGCCTATCCGCTGGTGCTGCTGGCCGGCTACAGCCTCATCGACGCGCAGGGCAACTTGACCTTCGACACCTTCGCCAAGGCGTTCAACCGCCGCGGCATGTGGCAGGCGGTGCTGAACTCCGCCGAGCTGGTCGCATTGGTGACGCTCGGTGCCTGCGCGCTCGGCATCCCGCTGGCCTGGATCGTCGCCCGCACCGATGCGCCGGGCAAGAGCCTGGTGGCGCTCGCCGCCGGCGTCTCTTTCGTGATCCCGACCTTCATCTCGGTGATCTCCTGGATCTTCCTGGCGGCGCCGAACTCCGGCTACCTCAACACGCTGGCGATCCGCTATCTCGGCTTCGAGCACGCGCCGCTCAACATCATGAGCTTCAGCGGCCTCGTCTTCATCGAGATCGTCGGGGTGTATCCGCTGGTGTTCTTCGCGGTGAGCGCGGCGCTCGCCAATGTCGACGCCAGCAATGAGCAGGCAGCGCGTGTCCTCGGTGCCGGCAAGCTGCGCACCGCGCTCACCATCACGCTGCCGCTGGTGCGCCCGGCCATCCTCTCCGCCGTCATACTGGTGATGCTCGACGCGCTGTCCTCGTTCGGCGCGCCGGCCGCCATCGGCACCATGGCCAATTTCTCGGTGCTCACCACCAAGATCTACGACCTGTTGAAATTCCCGCCGCAGTTCAATTATGCGGCGGCGGTGGCGATGCCGATCCTGGTGTTCACCGCGGTGAGCATCCTGATCCAGAAATACGCCATCCGCGCCGAGAATTTCCGCACCCTCACCGGCAAGGCGACCTCTGATCAGGTGACGAAGCTCGGGCCGTGGCGCTGGGTGGCCGGCGCCTTCTGCGTCCTCGTGGTGTTCGCCACCGCGATCCTGCCGATCGGCTCGCTGTTCCTGCTCTCGGTGCTGTCGTCCTTCGGCGCCGACATCACGCTGAGCAACCTCGTCACCAAGCATTACGCCCTGATCTTCGATGGCGAGTTCGTGGCCCGCGCCTCGATCCTCAACAGCCTGCTGCTGGCGCTGGCGACGGCAACGGTGTGCGCCACGCTCGGCCTGGTGCTGGGCTGGGTGGTAGAGCGTATCCGCTTCTTCGGGCGCGAGGTCATCACCTTCCTGGTGATGGTGGCCTATGGCTTCCCCTCCATCGCCTATGCGGTGGGAATCCTGATGGGCTACGTCAACCTGTTCTACGGCACGCTGACGCTGATCCTCATCGCCTATGCCGGCAAGCTGCTGCCCATCGCCTTCGTGCTGGTGAGGAACGGCATCCAGCAGCTCTCGACCGATCTGGAAGAGGCGGCGCGCATCTCCGGCGCCGGCTGGCTGCGCGGGCTGAAGGACGTGACCTTCCCGCTGATGCGCGGCGCGGTCGGCATCGCCTGGGTGCTGGTGTTCTCGCTGAGCCTGCGCGAGCTGTCGATGTCCGCCATCCTCACCCAGGCGGACACGCAGGTGATGCCCACCGTCGTCATCCAGTTCATCGAGGACGGCGCCATCGAGCTCGCCGCCGCGCTCTCGGTCGTCATCGTCACCGTCTGCATTTCCATCCTCGGCCTGATCCGCGTCTTCACGCGGAAGAAGACCGCGGCCGTTCACTGATCGAGTACCCGTCATGACGTTTCATCATTCCGCCGCTGAGCCTTTCGACGAAGTCTGGGACGTGCTGGTGGTCGGCTTCGGCTTTGCCGGCGGCGCCTCGGCGATCGCTGCGCACGATGCCGGCGCCCGCGTGCTGCTGATCGAGAAAATGCCCGATCCCGGCGGCATCTCGATCTGCGCCGGCGGCGGCATCCGTTCCATCACCGACCTGCCGCGCGGCCGCGACTATCTGCGCCACACCGTCGGTCCCGACGTGCCGGACGACGTGCTCGATGCGATTTCCAGCGGCATGGCGAAGCTGGAGGATTATTTCCGCAAGCTCGCCACGGTGAACGGCGCCGAGATCGTGGTGCGCGATCGTGGCGGCAATTACCCGTTCCCTGGCCACGACGCGCTCGGTATCGTCGAGGTCTCTTCGATCCCCGGCTTCGACGCCCGCACCGAATATCCCCACGCCCGCGGTCGGCTGCTCGGGCCGAACGTGTTCAAGCTGGTGCACGACAATGTCCGCGCCCGCAACATCGAGGTGCGGCTGGAGACGGCGGCGGAGCGCCTGATCCTCGGCGCCAAGGGCGAAGTGCTCGGTGCCGTGGTGCGCGCCAATGGGACGACGAAGCGCATCGCCGCGCTGCGCGGCGTGGTGCTCGCCTCGGGCGGCTTCGAATCCGCGCCGGAGATCCAGCGCAAATACTGGCAGATCCGCCCGGTGCTGCCGGTGGCGACGCGCGGCAACACCGGCGACGGCATCCGCATGGCGCAGGCCGCCGGCGCCGACCTCTGGCACATGTGGCACTTCCACGGCTCCTACGGCTTCAAGCACCCGGACCCGAACTACCCCTACGCGCTGCGGGTGAAGCGGCTGCCGGACTGGAACCCGACGGTGAAGGAGCCGGACGTGCGCATGTCGTGGATCATCCTCGACGGCGAGGGGCGGCGCTTCATGAACGAGTACCACCCCTATCTCCAGGACACCGGCCACCGGCCGCTCGACCAGTTCGACCCGGTGACGCAGAAGTTTCCGAAGATCCCGGCGCACATCGTCGTCGACGAGGAGGGCCGAAAGCTCTACCCGCTCGGCCAGGCGGTGGTGAACGATCGCAGTGTCGAACCCTATGTCTGGAGTGACGACAATCTGAAGGAAGTCGGCAACGGACTTCTTAAGAAGGCGGAAAGCATCGAGGAACTCGCAAGCATCCTCGGCGCCGATCCCGTGGTGGTGCGCGCGAGCCTGGAGCGCTGGAACGCCGCGGTCGAAGCCGGCCACGATGCCGATCAGGCCCGCCCCGCCGGCTCGCTGTTCAAGGTCGAGAAGCCGCCTTTCTATGTCGGCACGCTGTGGCCGGTGGTGAACAACACCCAGGGCGGGCCGGCGCACGACGCCCGCCAGCGCGTGGTCAACGCCCATGGCGAGCCGATCCCGCGGCTCTATGAGGCCGGCGAGCTCGGCAGCATCTGGGGCTTCCTCTATCTCGGCGCCGGCAATCTCGCGGAGTGTTTCGTCACCGGCCAGATCGCCGGCGGCGACGCCGCGGCACAGCGCCCCTGGGCGAACGCTCCCGAACTGACGGCCGCCTGAGCGGCGATAGGCAAGATTTCCATGACCAAGCAGAAGCAGAAGCAGATGGCGCTCGGCGCCTTCCTCTATCCCACCGGCCACCACGCCGCCGCCTGGCGCCACCCGCAGGCGCAGGCCGATGCCGGCATCAACTTCAAGCACTACGCGCAAGTGGCGCAGGCGGCCGAAGCGGCGAAGTTCGACCTGCTGTTCCTCGCCGACAGCGCCGGCGCGCGCGGCGAAGACTGGGGGGCGCTGGCGCGCTTCTCCACCCACTATGTCGCGCAGTTCGAGCCGCTGACGCTGCTCGGCGCACTCGCCGCGGTGACCGAGCGCATCGGCCTCGTGGCGACCGCTTCCACCACCTACAACGAGCCCTATACGCTCGCCCGCAAGTTCGCCTCCATCGACCATATCAGCGGCGGGCGCGCCGGGTGGAACCTCGTCACCTCGGGCAATGAGGGTGAGGCCTATAATTTCGGCCGCGACCGCCATCCGCCGCATGACGAGCGTTATCGCCGTGCCACCGAATTCCTCGGCGTGGTCGAGGGGCTGTGGGATTCATGGGAGGACGACGCCTTCGTCCGCGACAAGGAAAGCGGCGTCTTCTTCGATCCGGACAAGGTCTACAGCCTTGATCATCGCGGCGAATACTTCAATGTGCGCGGCCCGCTCAACATTCCGCGCCCGCCGCAGGGCTGGCCGGTGCTGGTGCAGGCCGGCTCGTCGGAGGCCGGCAAGGCGCTCGCCGGCGCTTCGGCCGAAGTGGTGTTCACCGCACAGCAGACGCTGCCCGATGCGCAGGCCTTCTACCGCGATGTGAAGGCCCGCGCGGTGGCTGCCGGCCGGGCGGCGGACGACATCAAGATCCTGCCCGGTATCTTCCCGGTGGTCGGCCGCACCGAGGCCGAGGCCAAGGCGAAGTTCGAGGAACTGCAGAACCTCATCCATCCTGATGTGGCGCTCTCCATCCTCGAGCATCGGCTCGGCATTCCGCTGCGCCATTTGCCGCTCGACGGGCCGGTGCCGACCGACATTCCGGTCATCAATGCCAGCACCAGCCGGCAGACCCTCCTGCTCGACCTCGCCAAGCGCGAGGGCCTGTCCATCCTGCAGCTTGGCCTGCGGGTGGCCGGGGCGCGCGGCCATTGGCAGGTGGTCGGCACGCCGGAACAGATCGCCGATCGCATGGAGGAGCGTTTCCTCAATGAGGGCGCCGACGGCTTCAATGTCATGGCGCCCTATCTGCCGGGCGCATTGACCGATTTCATCGAACTGGTGCTGCCCGAACTGCGCCGCCGCGGCCTGTTCCGCACCGATTATGAAGGCCGGACGCTGCGCGAGCATCTCGGGCTGAAGCGTCCCGGCCGACACCACAAGCACAACAAGGCGATCGAGGCGAGCGCGGAGCATCACGCCGCGCCTGCCGCCGCCTGAACCCATTCATTCGGAGATTTGAGATGAACCTCGACAGACGAACCCTCATCAAGGGAGCGGCGTCCGCGCTGCTGGTCGCCGGCGCCGCGCCGGCCGCCATTTCCGCCGCCCGCGCCGATACGCTGCCCGAGCGTTTCGCCAGCCTTTATGAGGCGGCGAAGAAGGACGGCGCGGTGGTGTTCTACACCTCGTACCGGCAGGAGACGAGCACCGCGGTGCTCGACTTCTGGCGCAAGAACTTCCCCGATGTGAAGCTCAACATCGTGCAGAAGCAGACGCTGGACCTCATCCCCTCGATCGAGGCGGAGAAGGCGGCGGGCCGCACCAATCCGGACGTGGTGTTCATCAGCCAGCGCTTCATCCTCGATGGCTGGGCCAAGCGCGGCTACATCATGCCCTACAAGGTGCGCGACTTCGACAAGATCTCCGACAAGTACAAGGACCCGAACGGCAATTACGTCGCCACCGCGGTGACGCTGCTGGCCGCTGCCTATAATCCGAAGAAGTTCCCCGATCCTTCGGTGCTGCCGAAGAAGATCACCGATTTCCTCGATCCGAAGTGGAAGGGCCGCATCGTCTTCGCCGATCCGAAGTCGGCGGCCTCCCAGCTCACCTGGTTCCAGACCCTGCTGGCGCAGAAGATCATCGACTGGGAGACCATCAAGGGCTTCGCCAAGCAGGACTTCCTATTCACCCGCGGCAATGCCGAGTCGGTGCGCCTGCTGGTGGCCGGCGAGCGCGATCTCTCGCCGCTGATCTCCTCGCAGAACGTCATCACCGCCCGCGAGCGCGGCCAGCCGATCGAGAACTACATCCTCGAGGAGGGCGTGGTGGTGAACGAGAACCTGCTGAGCATCTTCGCGGGCGGCCCGAACCCGAACGGGGCGAAGCTGCTGATCGAAGTGCTGACCAGCGCCGAGGGCCAGGAACTGGTCGGCAATGCCGGTTCCTACATCCCGACCCACCCGGATTCCAACCCGCCCAAGGGCCTGCCGCGGCTCCAGGACATCAAGGTGATCGAGAGCGACGAGGACATTGGCGGCGAGGAATCGCAGAAGTTCCTCGACCAGTTCGATATCGTGTTCAATCGAGGTTGAGACGCACTGCTTGAGCATCCTTCGAGGCTCGCTGCGCTCGCACCTCAGGATGAGGTCGTAAGATGAACCTCATCCTGAGGTGCCGCCGCAGGCGGCCTCGAAGGATGCTGCAGCAGGACGACCGAATACTTCAGGAGCAGCCCAACATGACCACGCAATTCCCGCGCATCGAAGCCACGGCGCTGCATCGCCTGCTGCCGGGCGAGGGCGAGATCGCGGTGCTCGACGTGCGCGAGGAGGGCGTGTTTGCCGACGCGCATATCCTCACCGCCTCGAACGCGCCGATCAGCCGCTTCGAGCGTATCGTCCCATTGCTGCTGCCGCGCCGTGCGACGCCGATCGTGCTGGTGGACGACGACGAACAGCTCGCCGAGCGCGCCGCCGGCATCCTCGCCGCGCACGGCTATGATGCGGTGTCGATCCTAGAAGGCGGCGTGCCGGCCTGGCACAAGGCCGGCTTCGCGCTGTTCGCCGGGGTCTATGTGCCGAGCAAGGCGTTCGGCGAGTTCGTCGAGGTCGCCTACGATACTCCGCACATTGATGCGCACGAATTGCAGCGCCGCCGCGCGGCCGGCGAGGACATCGTGCTGCTCGATAGCCGGCCGTTCGACGAATATAACTGGATCACCATTCCCGGCGCGCTCGATTGCCCCGGCGGCGAGCTGGTGTTGCGGGCGCGCGAAGCGGTGCCGTCCGAGGACACGCTGGTGGTGGTGAATTGCGGCGGGCGCACCCGCAGCATCATCGGCGCGCAGATATTGATCGATGCCGGCCTGCCGAACCGCGTGGTGTCGCTGAAGGACGGCACGCAGGGCTGGCATCTCTCCGGCCTCGAGGTCGAGCGCGGCGCCGAGAGCATCGTGCCGCAGCCCACCAATGGCGCCTTCGAATGGGCACGGCAGGCCGCAGCAGGGCTTGCCAAGCGCTTCGAGGTGCCGACCATCGGCGCCGTGACCCTAGCCCGCTTCGAGGAGGAGCGTGACCACACCACGCTCTATCGCTTCGACGTGCGCGGGCCCGAGGAATACCGTTCCGGCCACCGGCCCGGCTTCCTCTCCGCGCCCGGCGGGCAATTGGTGCAGGCGACCGACACCTTCGTCGCCGTGCGCCGCGCCCGCATCGTGCTCGCCGACAGCGACGGCGTGCGTGCGCGCACCACCGCGGCGTGGTTGGCCCGCATGGGCTTCCCGAATGTCTATGTGCTCGACGAGCACGCCCCGGCGGCGAGCGTCGAGGTCGGCGATGCGCCGGAGACGGTGCTCGGGCTCGGCGCCGCCGAGGCCAAGACGGTCACGGCGGATGAACTGGCGACGCTGTTGAAGCGCGGCGACGTGGTGGTGGTCGATGTCGCCACCAGCCGGCAATACCGCGCCGGCCACATCCCCGGCGCCTGGTTCGCGGTGCGCGGACGGCTCCAGGCGGATGCCGCCACGCTGCCCGAGGCGGCGCTTTATGTGCTCACTTCGCCGGACGAGGTGATCGCCCGCCTCGCCATTGCCGAGCTGGAAGCGGCGACGGGCAAGCCGGTCGGCCTGCTGCTCGGCGGCACCCAGGCCTGGTGGGGTGCCGGCCATCCGCTGGAGAGGCAGGCCGAACACCTCGCCTCGCGCACCGACGACGTGCTGCTGAAGGCCTTCGAGCGCCGCGACCAGAAGGAGGCGGCGATGCGCGAGTATCTCCAATGGGAGGTCGGCCTGGTCGAACAGGTGCGCCGCGACGGCACGCTGCAATTCCGGCTTTGACTTTGAGTTCTCGTCATCCCGGACGGGCGCAGCTGGGAGGAACTTCTTCTCCCTCTCCCCGACGGGGAGAGGGCTGGGGTGAGGGGGCCTCGCGCCCAAGCCCCTCACCCGGCCCTGCGGGCCGACCTCTCCCCAACGGGGAGAGGTGAAGACCACATCACGCGATCCCGGTCCTTCGGCCGGGATGACGATCGAATGGAATGTTCCACATGACAGTATCGCAAACGTCCCGGCCGCTGGCCGGGCAGGTCGCCCTCGTCACTGGCTCGGCGCGTCGCATCGGGCGTGAGACGGCGCTGCTGCTGGCGCAGGACGGCGCCCATGTCGTCGTCCATGCGCGCTCGTCAAAGGCAGAGATCGAGGCGGTGGCCGAGGAGATCCGCGCCGCCGGCGGCTCGGCCAGCGCGGCGCTGGCCGACATCACGGTGGAAGGGGAAGCGCAGCGCCTGGTCGGCGACATCCTCGCCACTCATGGCCGGCTCGACATCCTCGTCAACAATGCCGCGGTGCGCGGCGAGTCTTCCTTTGCCGACATCAGCTTTGACGTCTGGAAGAAGATTTACTCGGTAACGGTCGACGGCGCCTTCCTCGTCACCCGCGCGGCGGTGCCGTCCATGGTGAAGCACGGTTATGGCCGCATCGTCTCGATCGGCGGCGTCGCCGCGCATATCGGCGTTGCCAACCGCGCCCATGTCGCCACCGCCAAGGCGGCTTTGGTGGGCTTCACCAAGGCGCTCGCGGTGGAATATGGCGCCCATGGCGTCACCGCGAACCTGGTGGTGCCCGGCAAGATCGGCGGCCCGCGCTCGCCGAATTCCGGCGCCGGCGGCATCTTCCCGGGCGGCGGCCATCCTTTGCTCGGCCATGAAGGCGAGCCCCGCAACGTCGCCGAGATCATCCGCACGCTGGCCTTGCCGGCCGGTGCGTTCGTCACCGGCCAGACCATCCATGTCAGCGGCGGGCTGTATTTGCCGTGAGAAGATAGAACCACGTCATCCTGAGGTGCGAGCGCAGCGAGCCTCGAAGGATGCTCAAGCAGAAGACGGCCTTCGGGGGCGGGCATCCTTCGAGGCCCGGCTTTCGCCGGGCACCTCAGGATGACGTGGTTTAAAAGCTACGCCGCCTTGTCCCACTCCGGCGCGAGGCCGGGCGGGCTGATGAGACGGCTGTTCGGCCGCGCCAGCGCATGGATGGCCTGCATCTCCGCCGGCGACAGCTCGAAATCGAAGATGGCGAAATTCTCCGGCAGGCGGGACACCTTCGCGGTCTTCGACAGCGCGACGACGCCGTCCTGCTGGATCAGCCAGCGCAGCACCACTTGCGCCGCGCTCTTGCCGTGCTTCGCGCCGATCTCGCGGAGCGTCGCATCGCGCAGCACCGCGCCATCGGCCATGGCGTAATAGGCGGTGATCGACAGGCCGGCCTCGCGCGCCGCCTCGATCACCACGCCCTGGTCGAGATAGGGGTGGTACTCGATCTGGTTGGTGACCAGCGGCGCCTCGCTGAGGCTCACCGCCTCCTCCATCAGCGCGGTGTTGTAGTTGCTCACCCCGATATTGCGCACCTTGCCGGCCGTGCGCACCGCATTCAGCGCGCCGATCTGCTCGGCCAGCGGCACTGAAGGGTTCGGCCAGTGCAGCAGGAGGAGATCGACATAGTCGGTCTTGAGCTTGCGCAGGCTCTCGTCCACCGAGGCAAGGAAATCGGCGTGGCGGAACTTGTCCACCCACACCTTGGTGGTGAGGAAGATGTCGCCACGCTTGACGCCGGAGCGGAGAAGAGCTTCGCCGACCTCGGCCTCATTGCCATAGATCTGCGCGGTGTCGACATGGCGGAAGCCGAGCTTCAGGGCCTCAGGCACCACCTCCAGCACCTCATGGCCGGGCATGCGAAAGGTGCCAAAGCCGAGTACGGGAATGGTGGCGCCATTGGCGGTCACGGTTTTCATGGGGATCTCCTTGCCGTGTTTCACGGGCTATGTAGGGCGGCCGGGAAGCGGCACCATCATTCCGCCGGGGCGGCTGCGGCTTCAAGTCCCGCCTCGCGCCGATCGAGCGCGCCGCTCCACAGCGTGAGCGCCAGCGCACCGGCGACCAGTATGGCGCCGACCCAGGGCGTCGCCCCAAGGCCGAACTGCGAGGCGACCACCAGCCCGCCGATCCAGGCGCCGAGCGCGATGCCGAGATTGAAGGCGGCGATGTTCAACGCCGAGGCGACATCGACGGCGTTCGGCCGAGTGCGCTTGGCCAGTTCCACCACATAGAGCTGGAGGCCCGGCACATTGGCGAAGGACAGGAAGCCGAGCGCGGCGAGCGTCACCAGCGCCAGCACCGGCGAGACCGCGGTGAAGCTGAAGGCCAGCAGCACCAGCGCCTGCAAGGCGAACAGGCCGACCAGCGCCTTCACCGGATTGCGGTCGGCGATGCGCCCGCCTGCGAGATTGCCGGCCGCGATGGCGACGCCATAGAGCACCAGGATCAGGCTGACGCTGGCGGCGGGAAAGCCGGTGATGTCCTCCAGGATGGTCGCCAGATAGGTGAAGGCGACGAAGGTGCCGCCATAGCCGAGCGCGGTCATGCCGAACGCGATCAGGAGCCGGCCGCTGCCGAGCACGCGGACCTGCTCCATGAGGCTTGCCGGGGCGGCGCGGCTGAGGTTGGAGGGCAGCAGCGCGGCTACGCCGATGAAGGCGACGACGCCGAGCCCCGCCACCGCCCAGAAGGTGGCGCGCCAGCCGAAGCTCTGGCCGATGAAGGTGCCGAGCGGCACGCCGGTGACGATGGCGACGGTGAGCCCCATGAACATCAGGGCGATGGCCGAGGCACGCTTGTCCGCCGGCACCAGTTCGGCGGCGATGGTGGCGCCCACCGCGAAGAACACACCGTGGGCGAAGGCCGAGATCACCCGCGCCACCAGCAGCGTCTCGTAGCTCGGGCTGAGCGCGGCGGCGGTGTTGCCGATGACGAACAGCGCCATCAGCCCCATCAGCAGCGGCTTGCGCGGAATGCGGCCGGTGAGCGCGGTGAGGATCGGCGCGCCGAAGGTGACGCCGAGCGCATAGACGCTGACGATCAGCCCGGCGAGCGGCAAGGTGATGTGGAGATCGTTCGCCACGGTGGGCAACAGCCCGACAATGACGAATTCGGTGGTACCGATCGCGTAGGCCGCGATGGTGAGCGCGAAGAGTGCGAGAGGCATGGCGATACATCCTCGCCCGCGTCGGAGCGAGCGTGCTGGCGGCGTCGAACGGCGCCGGGGATTGCGTTTCGCAGTGCAATATGAGCGAGCGGGGCTTGCGCGATAAGCCGGCGCGGGTGACCAGTAGCTTTGAAGTCAATTCAAAGCTGGTGGCGCAATGGACAATCGCGCAGGGGAGATGGAGGTGTTCGCGGCGGCCGCGGAGCTCGGCAGCTTTTCCGCCGCCGGGCGCCAGCTGAAGCTCACGCCTTCCGCGGTGAGCAAGCTCATCACCCGCATCGAGGACCGGCTCGGCACCCGGTTGCTGCTGCGCTCGACCCGCGCATTGCGCCTCACCCCGGAGGGCGAGCGCTACCTTGCCCGCGCCCTGCGCATCCTCGCCGAGATCGAGGAGACCGAGCGCGAGATCGCCAGCGGTTCCGAGGCGGCGCCGCGCGGCCGGGTGCGGGTCAATGCCTCGGTCGGCTTCGGGGTGCGCTGCATCATGCCGCTGATCCCCGAATTCCTGAGGCTCTACCCCGAAGTCGAGCTCGATCTGTCGCTCAACGACGGCATGGTCGATCTGATGGAGGGGCGCGCCGACATCGCCATCCGCTC
Organism: Starkeya sp. ORNL1; assembly: GCF_012971745.1. NCBI lineage: Bacteria > Pseudomonadati > Pseudomonadota > Alphaproteobacteria > Hyphomicrobiales > Xanthobacteraceae > Starkeya > Starkeya sp. ORNL1. The sequence continues at coordinate 2,222,662 of NZ_CP048834.1, read as the reverse complement.
CTCAGCCGCGGCGTTGCCGGATTCCAGCCTGAAGGCGCGCAAGATACGCGAGAGCCGGCGCGTCGTGGTCGCTGCGCCGAGCTATCTCGCAGTCCATGGCATCCCGCAGACGCCAGCCGACCTCGCGCGGCACAATTGCCTGCGCTTCAATTTCCGCCAAAGCCCTTATGAATGGCCGTTCCGCGACCCGGTGAGCGGCGAGGTGGTGACGCAGCAGGTCACCGGCAATTTCCTCGCCGACAATGGCCCGACGCTGCGCCAGCTCTGCGTCGAGGGGCTGGGGCTCGCCCGCATCGGCCAGTTCCATGTCGCTCCCGACATTGCGGAGGGCCGGCTGGTGCCGGTGCTGGAGCGCTATAATCCTGAGGACGTGGAACTGATCCACGCCATCTTCGCCGGCCACCAGCATCTGCCGGCAAGGGTGCGGGCGTTCGTCGATTTCCTGGCGGAACGGATACGCGGGGAGGCGTAAGGTCTCCCACTCGTCGTCGTCCTTACCCCCCATCGTCATCCCGGCCGGAGGCGTAGCCGGAGAGCCGGGATCGCAAGAAGGTGTTGCTCGGCACCTTCCTGCGATCCCGGATCGGCCTGCGGCCGTCCGGGATGACGAAAATGGTGAAGTCACGCCAACCCGCCACCACCATCGACCCGCAGCACCTCGCCGGTGCAATAGGTCTGGCGCATCAGATAGAGATAGGCCTGCGCGATCTCCTCGACCTCGCCGACGTGGCCGACCGGCAGGCGTTCCGCCGTGGCGCGATACAGCCCTTCACGATCCGCCTCGCTCATGTTCGACCAGAGCGGGCTCTTCACCACGCCGGGCGAGACGATGTTCACCCGGATCGGCGCCAGCTCCATGGCGAGTGCGCGCGTCAGCCCTTCCATGGCCGAGCAGATGCTCGCGCCGAGCGACCAGCCGGGATGCGGACGGGCACCGGCAAGGCCGGAGGTGAAGACGATGGAGCCGCCGGGCCGAATGCCCGGGCTGCCATATTTTGCCGCCATGAAGGCGCCCCAGTAGCGCAGCGCGAAGAAGCCGCGCGCCGTGGCGATTTCGGTGTCGTTGAGCGTGCCGAGCTGGAGCGTCTCGCCGGCGGTGAAGACCAGGTGGTCGAAGCCGCCGAGGCTGGCGAAGAATGCCTTCACCGCCGCCTCATCGGTGAGGTTAAGCGCCTGGCCTTGCGCCCCGGCCGGCAAGCCGGTGAGTGCTTCCTGCACCCGCGCCGTGCTGCTGGAGGCGATCACCAGCTCCGCGCCTTCTCTGGCTGCGGCCTCGGCGGTCGCAAACCCAATGCCCGAACTGCCACCGAGAATGACGATGCGTTGTCCCTGAAGTGTCATGATTTGTCTCCGATGCGTTGTCGGCACGGAGGATCGTTGGCGAAGTCTCTTGCGGCCAGCGCATCTTTGTCCATTCTATGATGCTAGAAAATCATCATAGGCCTTGACCGATGAGCTTCGATGGGCGCGTGGTCAGCGGCATTGGCGTCCTCGCCGCCGTGGTCGAGACCGGCAATTTCGCCCGTGCCGGGGAGGCGCTCGGCCTCACCCCCTCCGGGGTCAGCCGGGCGGTGGCGCGGCTGGAGGCGCGGGTCGGCGTGCGCCTGTTCGACCGCAACCCGCGTGCGGTGACGCTGACTGACGAGGGCCGCCGCTTCCACGCCAGCGTCGCGCCGCTGCTCGCCGGGCTGGAGGACGCCGCCAATGACGCCGCCGGTTCCGCCGCACTGGTGCGCGGCCGGCTGCGGGTGAACGTCGACGCCTGGTTCGCGCGATCCATGCTTGCCCCAAGGCTGCCGGCATTGCTCGCCGCCTATCCCGACTTGTCGGTGGAACTGATGGTGCGCGACACCATCGGTGACATGGTGGGCGATGGCATCGATGTCGCGGTGCGCTTCGGCGAGCAGGAGCCGTCCTCGCTCATCACCCGCAAGCTGATCGACACCCGCATCTTCACCTGCGCCTCGCCGGCCTATCTCGCCCGCCATGGCGAACCGCAGCACCCGCGCGATCTGGTCCACCACGAATGCCTGCACACCCGCGATCCGCTGAGCGGCCGGCCGTTTGCCTGGGAGTTCCACCGCGCTGGCGAGATCATCGAGGTGCCGGTGACGAGCCGGCTGGTGACCAATGAGCTTTCCACCAAGCTCGCCGCCTGCATCGCCGGGCACGGCATCACCCAGACCTTCGAACTCGGGCTCGAGGGCCTGCTGGCGAGCGGCGCGCTCAAGCAGATATTGCCGGATTGGGCGGAAGAGCGCTTCCCGCTCTATGTCTTCTATCCCTCGCGCCATCTGCCACCGGCAAAGGTTCGCGCTTTCCTCGATTTCGTCGAAGCCGACGTACTAGCCCGCTGACGACACCCGCCAACGACACTCGCTGATCTGGCCCGCCGCCGTGACCACTTCCGCCATGGCGTATAGAACGGGCGTCTTGCTTGGGCGCGCCGGGTTTTCCGCTTGTCTTGGCGTGGCCAGGCCCATAGATTTGCTTCAAGGGCAAATAATTAAAATCGTCTCGACGCTGACTGATCCTGACTTCATGTGGCGCAACACTCGCCATGGCGTCGGCGGCAATGAAGAGCGCCGGACGAATCCAGGATCGCGAAAGGATGTTCGGTTTCAGGCCACCGGGGGAAGGCCATGCATGACCAGATCAACGCCCGCGAATACAAGCTCTTGCTCGACGTTACGCGTTTCGGCCACGCGCCGTCGCTCGATGCGGCGAATGGTTTCTGGAACGAACGGCTGAAGCCGATCATCGACAAGCATCTCGACAAGCCGCGCCGCGGTAGCCGTTATGAACGGCAATTCGACAAGACGGTTGAGCGCACCATCCATTTCTTCGACTCCGAGACCCGCCAGCTGGACGGTTGCGGCTACTCGCTGCGCAAGCGTGCGCCGGTCAAGGGCAAGGCCAGGCCGGAGATCACCCTCAAGCTGCGCCTCGCCGACCTGTTCGCTGTTGCCACCACCGAACTGCCGGCCCGCGACGAGTGCGCCGACCCGCAATTCGAGGAGGATATCGCGCCGCTGGAGGTCGCCGATCCGAAGAGGGCCGGCGTCGTCACCATCGCCGATCCGCCCTCGATCCGCAGCCGCTTCGCGCTGTCGACCAGCCAGAGCCTGCCGCCGGCCGCGCGGCTGCGCACCTTTGCCGACGCCTTCCGGCTCTATCCCACGCTGAAGGAAAACCTCGCGGCGGCGCGCGCCCAAGGCGCGCCCAATGTCTCGCCGCGCACGCCATTGCGTTGCGGCCCGAAAGTCCAGGAGACCGTGTTCAGGGGCGCGCGGGTGCGCTTCGGCGACGGCATCGTCGGCAAGCTGGATCTCACGCACTGGCATCTGGCCGACCCGGCGCCCGAGCCGCGCGTGCTGGAGATCTCCTACACCTGCGACATCGTCTCGCGTCCCATGACCGGCGCCGCCGCGCGCCGGGCGTTCGGCTTCTTCACCGCCATGCAGCACGACCTTGGTGCGCTGGTGAATCTGCGCTTCACCAGCAAGACCGAGCTGGCGCTGCCCGGATTCGAGACGCCATAGGCCGGAGCAGGTTCCAATCGCGAAAGCGTCCCGCTCTTGCCGACGCTTCGCCCGAGACCGAGGTCATTCTTGACCGAGCGTCCCATATATTGGTGCTGCGTATCAAACCCGGCCGGCTGACGCTGCAGCGCACAAATTTGTCTTTGGAATGTAGTGGTCGAGGTGCAACTGTGCTGGCGTCAGCGGTTCCTCTCACTCCAGATGACACGCCATGCCCGATCCGCGCCGCAGTCCCAAGGCCCGCACCGCTGCCGCCAGGGCGGCGTCTGCTGCTTCCTCCGATGACACCGTGGCGGTGCCTCCCGGCCGCGAGCCGCTGCTGATTGATCTCGCCTTGCAGGGCGGCGGATCCCATGGCGCCTTCACCTGGGGCGTGCTCGACCGGCTGCTGGAGGAAGAGTGGCTGAAGATCGATGGCATCTCCGGCACCTCGGCCGGGGCGATGAACGCCGCCGTGCTCGCCGCCGGCTTTGCGGCAGGCGGGGCCGCGGGGGCTCGCGCCGCGCTCGACGTCTATTGGCGCCGCATCTCGGAGTCGGCGCGCTTCAGCCCGTTCCAGCGCGGCCCGCTCGACCGGCTGCTGGGGCGCTGGACGCTCGACACCTCGCCCATGTTCGTCGCCATGGACCTGATGTCGCGCCTGTATTCGCCCTACGACCTCAATCCCGGCGGCAACAACCCGCTGCGCGGCATATTGGAGGAGCTCATCGACTTCGAGCACCTCAAGGCGTCGCCGGTCCGGCTGTTCATCACCGCCACCAATGTGCGTACCGGCCGCGGCCGCGTGTTCCGCAATGCCGAGATCACGGCGGACGTGCTGCTGGCTTCCGCCTGCCTGCCGACGCTGTTCCAGGCGGTGGAGATCGACGGCGAGGCCTATTGGGACGGCGGCTATGCCGGCAACCCCACCATGACCCCGCTGGTGCGCGAGCTGGACTCCGACGACACCATCCTGATCCCGATCAATCCCGTGGAGCGGCCCGGCACGCCGCGCTCGGCCGCCGACATCATGAACCGCCTCAACGAGGTGTCGTTCAACGCCACGCTGCTGAAGGAACTGCGCATGATCGCGCTGCTGCGGCAGGTCGCCGATCCCGGCCACAGCGAAGGCGCCCAATGGGCGAAGATGCGGATCCACATGGTCCGCAACAACATCATGGATACGCTCGGCTATTCGTCCAAGCTGAACGCCGAATGGGAGTTCCTCAGCATGCTGCGCGACGAGGGTCGGCGCTCCGCGCAGGCCTTCCTCGACAAGGACGGCGACAAGCTCGGCAAGGAATCCTCGGTCGATCTCGACATCTTGCTCGAAGGTGTCTGAACCATGGGCCTGCTCGGTATCCTGGTCGGCCTCGGCCTCCTGATCTTCCTCGCCTTCCGCGGCTGGAGCGTGCTCTTGCTGGCGCCTGCCGCCGCTCTGGTGGCAGCGGTGTTCGCCGGCGAGCCGCTGCTGGCGCACTGGACCCAGACCTTCATGGGCAGCGCGGCGCGCTTCGTCGCGCAGTTCTTCCCGCTGTTCCTGCTCGGCGCGCTGTTCGGCAAGCTGATGGACGACAGCGGCTCGGTCACCTCGATCGCCGAGTTCATGACCGAGAAGCTCGGCCCCAGCCGCGCCATGCTCGCCGTGGTGCTGGCCGGGGCGCTGGTCACCTATGGCGGCGTCAGCCTGTTCGTCGCCTTCTTCGTGCTGGCGCCGATGGGCCTCGCCTTGTTCCGCGCCGCCGGCATTCCGCGCCGGCTGATGCCGGCGGCCATCGCGCTCGGTACCTCCACCTTCACCATGTCGGCGCTGCCCGGCACGCCCTCGATCCAGAACGCCATCCCGATGCCGTTCTTCGGCACCACGCCGTTTGCCGCGCCCGGCCTCGGCGTGCTCGCCTCCATCATCATGCTGGCCTTCGGCCTGTGGTGGCTGGCGCGCGCGGAGGGCCGCGCCCGGGCCGCCGGGGAGGGGTTCGGCGACGAGGTCGAGGCGGTGGGAGCCGCTGCGGACAGCGAACTGGTGCGCGAGCGCGCCACGGTCTCGCAATCCTTCGATCCGGCGGAAGCCGCGCACGGCGCCCATGCGCCCGGCGGGCCGCCGATCGCCTTCGCGCTGGCGCCGCTGATCGTGGTGGTGGTGGTCAATCTGCTGATGTCGCTGGTCGTGCTGCCGCGGCTCGACGTGTCGTATCTTGCCGAGGCCCGCTTCGGCGGCACTACGCTCGCCGCGGTCGGCGGCGTGTGGTCGGTGGCGGTGGCCCTCGCCGCGGCGATCCTGACCGTGGTGGGGCTGAATTTCCGCCGTTTCCCGGCGCTGCGCGCCACCATGGATGCCGGAGCGAATGCTTCCGTGCTGCCGATCTTCTCGGTGGCGAGCCTGGTCGGCTTCGGCGCCGTGGTCGCCGCCATGCCGGCCTTCGAGCTGGTGCGCAGCTGGGTGCTCGGCATCGAGGGCGGGCCGCTGGTGTCGCTGGCGGTCGCCACCAATATCCTCGCCGCGCTCACCGGCTCGGCCTCCGGCGGCCTCACCATCGCGCTGGATTCGCTCGGGCCGACCTTCATGAAGATCGCCGCGGAGACCGGGCTCGATCCGGCCTTGATGCACCGCGTCGCCGTCATCGGCTCGGGCACGCTCGACAGCCTGCCGCACAATGGCGCGGTGGTGACGCTGCTGGCGGTGTGCGGCACCACGCACAAGCAGAGCTATCTCGACATCGTCATGGTCGGCATCGTCGGCGCCGTACTGGCGCTCATCGCGGTGATCGTGCTCGGATCGATGGTCGGCTCGTTCTGAGGTTCCCAATCCACGTCATCCTGAGGCGCGAGCCCACGGGTCTTGCCTTTGGCAAGCCCGAGGACAGGCTCCGCGAGCCTCGAAGGATGCTGAAGCAGAAGACGTCATCGGGGATGGGCATCCTTCGAGGCCCGGCTGGCGCCGGGCACCTCAGGATGACGTGGCTAAATCTACGCGCGTGATCAGCGTATGCCCTCTTCGGCGATGGTCTGTCCGGCGACCTCGGCGATCGCCTTGTCCTCTTCGGTGAGGCGGGTCTTCTTCCACCCGCCTTGCGCGAACCAGCAGACCGAGACGATGGCGACGGCGATGCTGGTGATCGGGAACGACAGCCACAGCCCCTCGGCCCCAAGGCTGGTGTGCTTCGAGAGGATATAGGCCAGCGGGAACTGGAACAGGAACTGGCCGACCAGCGCGATCGCCATGGCGACCAGCATGTTCCCCGAGGCGCGGAAGGCAGAGACAATGCACAGCTGCACGCCGACCCCGCCCCAGGCCAGGCACATGACGCGGATGAAGCGGACCCCCTCATCGATCACCTGGCTGTCGCCCGGAATGAAGAAGGCGACCAGGGACGGCGCGAACGCATAGGCGATCACCCCGATCAGCGTGAGCACCACGAGGCCGGCGACGGTGCCGAGCATCGTCACCCGCGCCGCGCGATCGACGTTCCCCGCACCGATGTTCTGGCTGACCAGCGCGGAGACCGCCATCGACAGGCCCATCGCCGGAATGGTGACGAACTGCAATATGTTGGAGCCGACGCCATAGGCGGCGAGCGTGACGGTGCCGAAGCTCGCCACCAGGAACGACATCAGCATCGGCCCGAGGCCGCGTGTCGCCAGCTCGATCGATCCCGGCACGCCGAGGAAGAAGGCGCGCCTGATATAGGCCAGATCCGGCCGGAAGCCGCTCCAGGTCAGCTGGATGCCGTGCCGCCCGCGCAGGAACACGGCGAGGCCGAGCACGGTCGCCAGCGCCTGCGTCACCAGCGTGGCGAGCGCCGCGCCCATCACGCCCTGCGCCGGCAGCGGGCCCCAGCCGAAGATGAAGAGCGGGTCGAGGATGAAGTTCAGCAGGACCGTGCCGAGCACGATCAGCAGCGGCACCCGGGTTTCGCCGACGCCGCGCATCAGCGCCTGGAACATCGCATACATGAAGACGAAGATGACGCCGATGAAGGAGACCCGCATGAATCCGAGCGCGCCCTCGAAGACATCGGCCGCCACGCCCAGCAGCGCTAGCAGATAGGGCGCCAGCATATAGCCCGCCGCGCCGAACACGACGGAGGTGAGGGCGACCATCATCATGGTCTGCGCGGCGACATGATTGACCATGTCCTGCCGCCCGGCTCCCATATATTGGGCGGACAGCGTCGCCCCGGCGATGGCGAGGCCGGCGCCCAGCGCGATCACCAGGAACATCACCGGGAAGGTCACCGACACTGCCGCCACTGCCGCCGCGCCCAGCCGGCCGACCCAGAAGGCGTCGGTCAACTGGTAGCCGGTCTGCAGCACATTGCCGAGGATGATCGGAATGGCGAGCCGCAGCAGCGCCGGGCCGATGGGGCCTTCGAGCAGTAGCTTGCGACGATCGTGCCGTACGGATTCTTGCATGCGAAATCCTTGCGCCCGTTGCTCCGCGAGGGACAGACCCGGCGCGATTGTTAGATCGTCCGCTCTATGAACTACGACCGGAGGGGCCTGACGTCAAGAATTGATAGAGCGATCGTTCTGGTATATCACTCGGACCATGCGTAAGGTCGATCCCGTCAGGCACGGGGAAAAGCGGCGAGAGATATTGGAGGCGGCGGGGCGATGCTTCGTCCGCGACGGCTTCCGCGGCGCCTCGATCGCGGCAATCTGCGCGGAAGCACGGATCAGCCCCGGCCACCTCTATCATTATTTCTCCAGCAAGGAGGCCATCGTCGCCGCCATGGCCGAGATCCGGCTGGAAGAGGCGGCAGCACGCTTCGGGCAGTTGGCGGAGGGCTCCAGCGTGCTGGAAGCGTTCCTCGCGCAGTTGGATCGGCTCAATTCCCGGCGCCACGGCGCGGTGCAGCCGCTGCTGCTGGAAATGCTCTCCGAGGCCGGTCGCGATCCGGCAATGGCGAAGGTGGTGCAGGACACCAGCCGGGCGGGGCGCGCCTTGCTGGCCGAGGTTCTCCGCAAGGGCCAGGCCCGCGGTGAGATCGATACCAGCCTCGATCCGGAGATGGCGGCGGCGCTGCTGATGAGCCTGATGGACGGCGCCAAGGCCATGAGCATCCGCGCCCCGGATCTCGATGGAAAGGCGGCCGTCGAGCTGTTGAAAATGATGATCGGGCGGTTCCTGGCACCCGGCGGGCAAGCCGCGGAGGATAGGCCTCACACGTAACCAGCGCGCGTCAGTGCCGGCGTTCAGGGACGTCGCGGCTTCTTTCCTTTTGGCTTGCCCTCGAACGTGTTCGGTCGACCGCTGCCCAGCTGTCGCTCACCGGTGCTCTGGCCCGCAGGCTTCGGCCCGCGCGGCCTCTCGTGAGCGGGCTTCGCGTGTTCAGGCTTCGCGTGCGCAGCTTTTCCGTGGGCTGCCTTGCCGTAACCGGGCTTGTCCTGCGCAGGCTTGTCGCGGAACGGCTTGTCCCGGAACGGCTTTTCGCGCGGCGCCTTTTCGTAGGGCGGTTTTTCATGCGCCGGCTTGCCGCGCGGCGCCTTCCCATGCGGTGCCTTCCCCGGGCCGGACCCCTCGGGGCGGCCGACCGGGGGGCCGCCGGGCAGCGGCTCTATCACCACGTCGGAGCCGTCCGCCTTGCGCAGCGCCTTGCTGAAGCGGTCAACCGCATCGATGCCGACCTCGAATGCGGTCTCCTCGTCGAAGATGCGGATGACGCCGATATCCTTGCGCGTCACGTTCCCGCGCCGGCAGATCAGCGGCAGCAGCCAGCGCGGATCGGCATTGTTGCGGCGGCCGATACTGAGGCGGAACCACGCGCTGCCGCCGGCGCCCGACGGCCCGTCGAACGCGCGCGGCGCACGCTCCCGAACGCCGCGCGGCTCGCCGGGGTCGGCGACCTCTTCCGGCGCCGGCAGCCCGGCGCGATAAAGGCGCACCAGCGCCGCAGCCAGGTGCTCGGCCGAGTGCGCGGCAAGCAGCGTGTGGGCGGCGGCGGCATCGTCCTCGCTCGGCTCGTCGGTCAGCACAGGGTCGCGCAGCATGCGCTCGTGGTCGAGCTTGCGGATATCGTCCACGGTCGGCGGCCCCGACCATACCGGCGTGATACCGAGGCTCCTCAGCAGTTCCTCGGTGCGGCGACGGCGGAACGGCGCCACCAGCAGCGCGCTCACCCCCTTGCGGCCGGCCCGTCCGGTGCGCCCGCTGCGGTGCTGCAGGCTCTCCGCGTCGTTCGGCAGCTCGGCATGGATGACGAGGCCAAGGCTCGGCAGGTCGATGCCGCGCGCCGCGACATCGGTGGCGACACACACCCGCGCGCGGCCGTCGCGCAGCGCCTGGAGCGCCTGGTTGCGCTCGTTCTGGCTGAGTTCGCCGGACAGCGCGACCGCGGAGAATTGCCGCTCCTGAAGCGTGGCGTGCAGGTGCCGGACCTTCTCGCGCGTGTTGCAGAACACGATGGCGCTGGAGGCGTCGTAGAAGCGCAGCACATTGACGACGGCGTGCTCGACTTCCGACGGGTTGATGCGGATGGCGCGGTACTCGATGTCGGCGTGGCCGCCTTCCGCGCTCGCCACCTCGATGCGCAGCGCTTCGCGCTGGTAGCGCTTGGCAAGCGCGGTGATGCCGCGCGGCAGCGTCGCCGAGAACAACAGGCTGCGCCGCTCCGGCGGCGTGGCGTCGAGGATGAATTCGAGGTCCTCGCGGAAGCCGAGGTCGAGCATCTCGTCGGCTTCATCGAGCACGGCCACCCGCACCGCGGAGATGTCGAGCCGGCCGCGCTCCAGATGGTCGCGCAGGCGTCCGGGCGTGCCGACCACGATGTGGGCGCCCTGGTTGAGCAGGCGCTGCTCCTGGCGCGGGTCCATGCCGCCGACGCAGGAGACGATGCGCGCGCCGGTCGCCGCATAGAGCCACGCGAATTCGCGCTGCACCTGCAGCGCCAGTTCACGGGTCGGCGCCACCACCAGGGCCTGCGGCGCGCTCGCCAGGGCGAAGCGCTCGTCGGTGCCGAGCAGCGTATCCGCCATGGCGAGGCCATACGCCACGGTCTTGCCGGAGCCGGTCTGCGCGGAAACCAGCAGGTCGCGTCCCGACGAGTCGGGCGCCAGCACGGCAAGCTGTACCGGCGTCGGGTTGTCGTATTCGCGTTCGGCCAGAGCGCGGGCGAGCGCGGGATTGGATGTCATGAAGGGCATGGCTGGTTCCGCCTATCTCGCAATGTCGTCAGGCGTCGAGCGGGAGCCATCGGATTGGGGTGAGGTACGTCGTCTTAGTCGAGCCGAAGCCGGGATACCATGGCCGCCACGGTATGGTCCAACGGTGCGCTTCATGGCGGAGGCGGATCTTCGGTCGCGCACGCCTCACTGAAGCAGCGCGCCGCAAGATCGGGACGCCTCGCCAAGGCCTGGAACGCTCAGCCCATCGCAGCCTCGCCTTCGCGCGCTAAGCTCGCGGCCCCGCCGCGTTCAAGGACCACTTTATGCTGACCCGTCGTTCTTTGCTGACCTCGCTGCTCGCCGCCTGCGCTCTGGCGCCGCTCGGCGTCGCTGCCTTGCCGTCCGAAGCTGAGGCACAGGCACGGCCGAACCGCGCTCCGCCGCCGCCACGCCGCGAACGGCGCCCGCCGCCGAAGCGCGGCCATACCTGGATTCCCGGCCACTGGTCATGGGACGGCCGCCGCGGCTGGGTGTGGAGCGAAGGCTTCTGGGACCGCAACCGCTCCGGCCACCGCTTCACCGGCCCCCGCTGGGTGTTCCGCCGCGGCCAGTGGGTCTATGAGCCCGGCCGCTGGGTGCGGGCGTGGTGACGTCCTTTTCCTCTCCCCGAGGGGAGAGGTGGCCCGCGAAGCGGGTCGGTGAGGGGGAACACCGTTGCCGAGCGGCGAAGGCCCCTCACCCCAACCCTCTCCCCAATGGGGAGAGGGGAAAAAGTCGGCCGCGGGCGTTCGCCAGCAATCTATTTCCCCCCAAAAAAACAAGAACCCCGCCGTGAGGCGGGGTTTCAGTGTTTGGCCGTCTTCGACGTCTCAGCGTCGAATGGCGTCCGGCCGTTCCTGCGGGGAAACGCGGCCGGATGTCGAGTGGGTCAGAACTCGACAGCGTCTCGCGAGATCGGGCAGGTCATGCAGTGGCCGCCGCCGCGCCCGCGCCCGAGCTCGGCGCCGGTGATGGTGATGACCTCGATGCCGGCCTTGCGCAGCAGCGTGTTGGTGTAGGTGTTGCGGTCATAGGCGTAGACCACGCCCGGTGACGCGCAGACCAGGTTGGCGCCGCTGTCCCACTGGGTGCGCTCGCGCATATAGGCGGTGCCGCCGGTCTCGACGACGCGGATCGAGGGCAAACCCAGGGCTTCCTTGACCGTCTCCACCAGACCCTTGTCCTTGTGCAACTCGATGCCGCCCTTGCCGTCCGGGCGATAGGAGAAGCACTCGATGGCGTTGACGATGTCGGGATAGAGCAGCACGCAATCCCGGTCGGCGAAGGTGAACACGGTGTCGAGATGCATCGCCGCGCGCAGCTTCGGCATGGCGGCGATGATGACGCGCTCGGCGGCGCCCTTGGCGAACAGCGTGCTCGCGAGCTGGCTGATGGCCTGGCGCGAGGTGCGCTCGCTCATGCCGATCAGCACATTGCCCTTGCCGATCGGCATGACGTCGCCGCCTTCCAGCGTGGCGAGCCCCCAATCCTGCGTCGGGTCGCCCCACCACACATTCACCTTGCCGGCGAAGTCGGGGTGGAACTTGTAGATCGAGGTGGTGAGGATGGTCTCCTCGTGCCGCGCCGGCCAGTAGAGCGGGTTCAGCGTCACGCCGCCATAGATCCAGCAGGTGGTGTCGCGGGTGTACAGCGTGTTCGGCAGGGGAGGGAGCAGGTACTCGTTCACGCCGGCGGCGTCGCGGATCAGTGCCAGCGTCTCGCCGCCGATGGTCTCTGGGAATTCATAGGTCGAGAGGCCGCCGATCAGCGTCTCCGCGAGGTCGCGATTGGACAGGCCCTCGAGATAGGAGCGCACCTCGTCGACGAAGCCGAGCCCGATCTGGTTCGGCACCACCTGGTTGTCGAGGATCCATTTCTTGGCCTCGGGGATGGCGACGGTCTCAGCCAGGAGATTGTGCATCTCCACGACGTCGACGCCGCGGTCGCGCATCTTGGTGATGAAGTCGAAATGGTCGCGCTTGGCATTGTCGACCCAGAGCACGTCGTCGAACAGCAGCTCATCGCAATTGCTGGGCGTGAGGCGCTGGTGGGCGCGCCCGGGCGCGCAGACCATGACCTTGCGGAGCTGGCCGACCTCGGAATGCACGCCGAAACTGGTTTCCATGGTGAGGCTCCCGATGTCGCTTCTTGTCAGGGTGTGATGATGCCGGTCAGCAGGCCATAAGCGCCCACGCCACCCGCTATGAGCGTGACGGCGAAGACGATGACCTCGGCCGGCGTGAAGATGCGGGCGTTCTGCTCGCGTCGGGCCCAGAAATACAGGATGGTCCCCGGCACGAAGAGCACCGCCACCAGCAGCACATATTTCGGCCCGGCAGCGATAAACATGAACACGGTGTAGATCGCGGCGATCCAGGCGAAGATCTGGTCGCGGCCGCGCTGCTCCGGCGTCGTCTCGTATCCCACGCCGCTGCGGGCAAGCAGGATGCCGTAGCCGGCGACGAGAAGGTAGGGCAGCAGCGCCGTCACGCTGGTCATGTCCAGCATGAAATTGAAGGCGTCGCGCGACCAATAGGTCGAGATCACGAACAGCGAAACGACGATGTTGGTCAGCCACAGCGCGTTGGCGGGCACCCGATTGCCGTTCTGCGCCGCGAACAGCTTCGGCATGTCATTCGACTTGGCGGCGGCGAACAGCACCTCGGCGCAGATCAGCGACCAGGCGAGATACGCGCCGAGCACCGAGACCAGCACGCCGATGGAGATGAGCACCGCTCCCCAGTGCCCGACCACGAGTTCGAGGGCGCCGGCCAGCGAGGGGTTCTGCACGCCGGAGATCGCGGCCCGGGGCGCCGTGGCATAGGGCAGCAGCGTCACCGCCACCATCAGGCCGGTGACGCCGACGAAGCCGAGTATCGTCGCCTTGCCGACATCGGAACGCTTCTTGGCAAAGCGCGAATAGACGCTCGCGCCCTCGATGCCGAGGAACACGAACACCGTGATCAGCATGGTGTCGCGCACCTGCGCCAGCAGCGTCTTTTCCGGCATGCCGACGCCGCCGAAGAAGTTCTCCGCGAACTTCGAATAGTTGAAGAAGAAGATGAACGCCAGGATCGCGACGATCAGCGGCACGATCTTGGCGACGGTGACGACGCTGTTGATGAAGGTCGCCTGCTCCACCCCGCGCAGGATCATGAAGTGGAACGCCCAGATGCCGATCAGCGATACGATGATCGCGGTGATCGAACTGCCGTCGCCGAACAAATCAGGGAAGAAGCGCCCGAGCGTCGAGCCGATCAGCACCCAGTAGAACACGTTGCCGAGGCAGCTTCCCAGCCAGTAACCGAAGGCCGAGAGGAACCCCATATAGTCGCCGAACCCGGCCTTGGCGTAGGCGAAGACGCCGGAATCGATGTCCGGCCGCTTTTCAGCCAGCGCCTGGAACACGCGCGCCAGCATGTACATGCCGGTGCCGGCGATCAGCCAGGCGATGATGGCGCCGAACGGGCCGGTGGCGGTGGCAAACCGGCCCGGCAGATTGAAGATGCCGGCGCCGACCATGGAGCCGACCACCATCGCGGTCAGGCTCGGCAGCGACAGCTTGTCCTTCGTTGCATTAGCCGGTGAATCCGTCATGCCGCACGCCCCGCAGTCGTGTAATCGATGGACCGGGAATCTCTATATCCCCTCGCCGCACCGCAGGAATGAGCGGGCAATCCCAACTCTGTGCAGGCCGTTCCAATTTACGGGCACGCGTACCAAGCAAAGTGCGCGCGATGTCTTCCACGCAGTCGCGGGAAGCCGAGGCGAATACATATAAAATTCACAATGTTCGGCACTGCGGCGCGAATACTTCGCAGTCGCAGCATCAATATTTCGCGACGTCCGGCTCAGCGCCTGGCCGGGCTGCCGAGGCGATGACGAGGCCGCCCAGCAGCAGCAGTGCGCCGGCGATCTCGCGCCCCGACAGCGTCTCGCCGAACAGCGCGACGCCGATCAATATGGTCCAGAGCGGGACCAGATAGCCGACCATGGTGCCGACCGTCGGCCCGGCGATCTGCAAGATGCGCATGAACATGATGAGCGGCACCGCGGTCGCCATCAGGCTGAGGATGACGAGGTCGCCGACATGGTTGGTCGCCGCGGCGAAGGCGCTCGGCCCGCTCATCGCCAGCACGATGGCGAGGCATGGAAAGCCCGAGAACACCAATTGCCCATAGGCCAGCCGCGAGGGCGAGGCCTGCGGCACCATGCGCACATAGATGTTGCCGAGCGCATAGCTCAGCGGCGCACCGGCCATGGCCAGCGTGCCGGGAAACGAGCCGCCGCTGCCGTGCAGCAGGTCGAGCCCGCCGAGCAGCAGGATCAGCCCACCAAGGCCGAGCAGGATGCCGATGCCGCGCCGGGTCGTCATGCGCTCGCTGGCGAAGAACAACGGCGCGATCACCGCCACGAGCAGTGGCGTCGAGGCCTGGATCAGCGAGGCCAGCGAGGTGGTGATCTCGCTCAGCGCATAGACGGTGAGGGTGTTGGGGATGATGACCTGGAACACGCCGAGAATGGCCCAGTCCCGCCATTCCCGCCCTTCGGGGAGGATGCGTTCGCCGAGCCCGAGGAACCAGATCGCCATCAGCCCGCCGCCCAGCACGTCGCGCAGCGCGGTCAGCGCCAGCGGCGAGATGTCGACGCCGATGCGCTTCATCAGCAGGAAGGCCGGCGCCCACAGGAAGGAGCACAGCAGCATCTGCCCGAGCAGCGCCGGCGTGCCGGTGCCGGCCGCGAGGCGGCCGGGTTGTGTGTCGGACATCGTGCAGCCCCGCCTCGCCCCGTACCGTCATGTGACGGTAAGATCGCAGCGACCGCAAGCGGCTAGACGGTTGCCCGCATCATTGGCCGGCGGCCGCCCCCGAGGGCTGGCCGTAGGCGCGGCGCATGGCGGGATCGAACACGGTGATAGGCGCGGTGATGGCAGCGCCCGCGGTCTGGCCGACACCGATCGCCGCCGCGCCGATGCGCTCGCCGACGCTGGGGTCGGAATCCGTCACCGTCTGCCCGGCGACCAGCCGGGTGCCGATCAGTTGCACCACGTCGGGGGATTCGGCGAACTTGTTGTGGTTGAAGGCGTCGCCGCCACGCAGCGCGCTCAAATCGATCACCACGATGCCGGCCTTCTCCAGCCGCGCGTAATAATCCGGGGATTCCGGGTCGATCTGGCCGAGCCGGTCGACATTGCCGGCGAGCCGGCGCGACAGCCGCAGCGCCCGGTCGTCCTGCGAGGTGAAGATGGTGAAGCGCGCCTGCGGCCGGTTCAGCGCCCGCCACTGCATGGCGAACACGTCGACATCGAGATCGGGCGAGGCGAGGATGACATTGTGGATGCTGGCCGGCAGCTCGCCGCGCCGGATCGCCATCTGCCGCAACCCCTCCATCGCCAGCCACGCCCCCATGGAGTGCGCCATGATGGTGACGTCGCCGACCTCAGGGTCTTTCGCGATACGCCAGACCGTCTCCTCGAAGGCGTCGCGCGAGAAGTTCGCGCTCTCGCGGTCGAAGCCATAGGCGAACACGCTGCCGCGCGAGGGCCAGGTGAACAGCACCGGCGCGGCATTGGCGCCGGAATCATGGGCGATCTGCGCGAAGCGATAGACCGCATCCTCGAAGCGGTTGTTGAAACCGTGGACGAAAATGAGGACGCGCCGGCTCTTCGGCAGGTTCTGCTTCAGCCAGCCGCGGGCCTCGCCGACGCCGGCGAGAGGCTTGACGCCGAGCATGGCGAATTCGCGCTCGGGGTCGGGCGGCAAGCGCTGCGGCCATTGCACCTCGCCGACCCGGCGGTTCTGCTCGGGTGGGATGGAGACAGTGAAGGCGCTCAGCGAGACGCCCGGGCCGCGCTCGCCGGTATAGAGGGTGCCGGGATCGCCGGAAGGCGCACGGGTGGTGGCGACCAGCATGTCGACCCGCGTGGCGTCAGGCGCCGCGGCCTCGACGGGCGCGAGCACGCCGGTCGGCCGGTTGGAACATCCGCCCGCAAGCACGCAGGCCAGCATCACCACGGCGATACGCATAAGGTCCCCAATCACCCCCGCAGGCAACGTCCCCGGTCTATAGCCGGCCTTCATGTCGCTTGCGCAAAGCCATTTCTTGCATGTTCACGGCGCCAGCCGCAACGCCGCGCCGAGCGCCAGCACGATGGCGACGAGCGCGATCCCGGCCACCGGCCATTGCCGCAGGAAGCCGTCGGCCCGCTCCAGCGCGGCGCCGAGCCGTGCCACCAGTGGCGTGGCCGCCTCCGCCAGCACCACGATGTCGCCTTCGGGGATGCGCGGCAGCCTGAGACGGCGCAGCAGCAAATAGAGCAGGCCGCCGATGACGAGCGGCCAGGCCGCATTCCACAGCGCGTCAAAGCCGAACATGGTGGAGGGCGCATAGCCGGTCACCGTCCTGAGCAGCATCCAGGGCACGATGAGTGAGGCCGCCGCGGTCGCGGCCCAGGGCAGCAGCAGGTCCGGATCGGCGGGCGTGTCGTCGGCGGCCCTGGAGAAGCCCGCCAGAACCTGCAGGAAATGCAGCATCAGCAACGCGCTGCCCGCGGCCGCGAGCGAGGCCAGAGCGGCGACGAGATCATCGCCCATCAGCCCCTTGGCGGCATATTTGGCCAGCGCGCCGCTGGTCAGCGGCAGGCCGGCAAGGCTCAGCGCCAGCACCGCGCAGACCGGCAGGATCCAGATCGGGCGGTGCGCTCCGCTGGTCGCCACCACGCCGACGCCAAGGAACAGCGCGCCTTTCACCAGCATGTGGTGCAGCGCGTAATAGGCGGCGAAGTCGGCGGTGAGCGGCGATCCCATCGCCATGCCGGCGCCGAGCACCGTGGCGATGAAGCCCATCTGGCTGACGGTGGAATAGGCCAGCACGGTCTTCGGGTGCTGCTGGGTGATGCCGATCAGCACCGCATAGAATGCGGTGACGAGGCCGAGCGCCATCAGCACCGCGCCCCAGTCCGGCAGGCCGACATCGAGCGGGAGAAAGCGGATCAGCCCGATCACCCCGGCCTTGACGACGATGCCGCTGAGCGCCGCCGAGGCCGGCATCGGCGCCACCGGATGGGCGAGCGGCATCCACACATGCAGCGGCACCAGCCCCATCTTCAGGCCGAAGCCGAGGACCAGCAGGATGATGATCGTGCCTTCCCAGGGCGAGCCCGGCAGGCTCGCCAGCGCCTCGCCGATCAGCGGATTGCCCTGCGCGCCGGTGGCGAGCATGACGAAGGCGAGCAGCAGGAAGGCTTCGCCGAGTATGGCGAGCGTCATGTAGATGAAGCCGGCGCGGTCGGCGCCCGGCGTGCCTTCGTGCGAGACCAGCCCGAACGCGGAGAGGCTGACCAGCGCGAACATCAGGTAGAAGCTGGCGAGATCGGCTACGACGAAGACGCCAAGGCTCCCCGCCAGTGTCAGCAGCCACCACACCGCGAAGCGCGCCGCCTTGGGATCGTCCGCCATGTAGCTGCGCGCATAGAGCCCGGCGAAGGTCCAGAGGATTGCCGCTCCGCCCAGCAGCATGGCGCCGGGATGGTCGAGCGCCAGCACCATGCGCAACGGGTCCGGCGCCAGCACCAGCGCGCCGCCGGGCGCGAACAGCGCGGTGGCGAGGCCCGGCAGCGGCGCAAGGGGCAGCAGGTCCAGCGCGTGGGCGCGCACCCACGGCTTGATGCAGGCCGCCACCATGAGGAGCGGCAGCGCCAATGTGATGGCGAGCAGCAGGCCGGCGCCGGTCATGGAATAACCCCCGTGGCGCGGCCGATGGCGAGATAGGCGAAGGGCTGCAGCGGCACGAAGCCGATGACGAGCGCGCAGATGGCGAGCGCCAGAGGCACCGCCTCGAGGCTGCGCGCCACCGGCCGGATCTCCACGCCTTCGGCCGGATCCGCCGTCGCCTTGCCGATCACGCGGAACACATAGCCCGCCGCCAGTACGCCCCCGGCAAGGATCACCACGGCGATCCACCATTGCTCCAGCATCACCGCGCCGCTGATCAGCATCACCTTGGCGTTGAAGCCGCCGCTTGGCGGCAGGCCCATCAGCGACAGGCCGGCCAGCGCAAAGGCGAACACGCTGATGGGGGCCGCCTTGGCGGCGCCGGCGAGGTCGTCGATGCGGTCATGGCCGAGCGCCTCGGCAATCAACCCGGCGGCGACGAACATCGCTGCCTTGGCGAAGGCGTGGGACACCAGCTGGAGCAGGCCGCCGCTCCACGCCAGTGTCTCCCACGGCGCGTCGCTGGTGGCGAGCGGGAACATCAGGAACAGATAGCCGACCTGCGCCACCGTCGAATAGGCGATCATCAGCTTCAGCCGCGCCTGGCGCAGCGCCAGCACGCTGCAGAACAGGATCGAGGCGGCGCCCAATGCCGCCAGCATGTTGGCGGCAAGCAGGCCCTGAGCCGGCAGCAGGTCGAACCACAGCCGCACGATGAGGAAGAACGGCGCCTTGATGACGAGGGCCGAGAGCACGGCGCTGGCCGGGGCAGGGGCCCCGGCATGGGCGGGCGGCAGCCACAGATGCACCGGGAACACCGCGGTCTTCGCCATCAGCCCGCCGACCATCAGCGCGATGGCGAGCGAGGTAGCGAGATCGTCGCGGGCAACCGTGCGCAGCGCCGCGAAATCCAGCATGCCATAGGCGCCATAGATCAACGCCACGCCGAGCAGATAGAAGACGGAGCCGACCAGCGCGAACAGCAAATAGCGCAGCGCCGCCTGCAGCGTGTCGGCCTTGCCGTTGAGGCAGACCAGCGGCACCGCGGCGAAGGTGAGCAATTCCAGCGCCACGAACAGCGTGAACAGGTCCTGCGCCAGGAAGACCAGGTTCAGCGCGCTCCACAGCGCCAGCAGCAGCGCCCAGAAGGTGAAGGGCACCCGCGCTTCCCTGACGCCGTCCGGGGTGTGGAACTGCATGCAGGCCGAAATTCCGACAAGGCCGAGAATGATGGCGCTCATCACCATCATCACCGCCGAGGCGCCGTCGGCACGCAGCATCAGCCCGAGCGGCGGTGCCCACCCGCCGAGCGTATAGCTGAGCGCCTCGCCGCTGCGTCCGACCGCGACGGCGATGGCAATGACCACCGCCAGCGTGGGCGGATAGACCAGCCAGGCGATGCGCTCCGGCGCGCGCATCGGCACGGCGAACATCGCCGCGACGCCGACCGCCGGCAGCATCAGCGCCAGCACCAGCAGGAAGCCGCCGCTCATGACGCGTCATCCTCGTGCTCGACCTCGATCAGCCGCAGCAGCAATGCGACGGCGAGCGCGGAGGCGGCGAAGGCGACGACGATGCCGGTGATGACAAGGGCTTGCGGCACCGGATCGCCGGTGAAGCCCGCTCCGGCACCGCGCTGTGCGGCAACGCCGAACAGCAGGAAGACACCGGCGCCGACGAGGTTGAACGACAGCAGCTTGCGCAGCGCGCCCGGGTGCACGATCAGGCCGTAAAGGCCGATGCCGATCAGCCCGGCGGCCATGATGCCGAACAGCGTGGCGGGGCTCATCGCGGCGCCTTCGCGGCGGGGCCGGCGACCATCAGCGCGATGATGACGGCGATGGAGAGCGTCAGCGCCGCTTCAACCGCGACGATGATCGGCTTGGCGAGCCCGGGCGGGTAGGCGAGGAAGCCGTCGGCGATGAAGAAGCCGGCAAAGCCCACGGCGAGGAACAGCGCCGGCCCGGCGAACAGCGCGAGGCGCACCCAGCGCGCCGCGGTCTCCGGCGGCTTTGACAGCCCCGCCATCATCACCAGCAGCCACATGCCGGCAAGCACCGCGCCCCCCTGGAAAGTGCCGCCGGGATGATCGGCACCGGCCCAGACCAGATAGATGCCGGCGACGATGCCGATCGGTGGCAGCACCCGCGCCAGCAACGTCAGCGAGCCCTTCGCCACGCCGTCATCGAGCGCAGGCGGCGCGCCGCCCCAGCGCCCGTCCTGCGTCAGCGACCAGACGCCGAGCAGCGCCAGCAGCAGCACCACTTTCTCCAGCAGCGTGTCGAGCGCGCGGAACGCGAGCAGGACCGCGGTGACCGGATTGCCGAGCCCGAGTTCCGGCATCGGCGCTGCTGCCTGCGCGGCAAGGCTCGGCGCCGGTTCGGGCATATCCAGCACAACCGCCACGATGGCGACGACCAGCAGCACCGGCAGCGCCGCGGCGACGATGCGCAGGATGATACCGGGTGAGGGCGTATCCGAGACGGAAGGCCGCAGCCGGCCACAGGCGCGCAGCAGCAATATGCCGGTCGCCCCGCCGCCGATCGCCGCCTCGGTGAGCGCCACGTCGACCGAGCCGAGCCGCACCCAGACCACCGCCAGCAGCAGGCCGAGCGCGATGAAGCCGATCACCGCCGTCCTCGCTCCATTGGCATTGACCACCAGGAGCGCGACGCCGAGCACCAGCAACGCCAGCGCGCTATCGAACACCATCATCATGCGCGCGGCCCGCCTCGCGGCGCCCCGCCGGCCCGCGCGGTGCGGGCGATGAGCTGGCTCGCCGCGGCGCTGGCGAATTGCACCAGGAGCCACACCAGCACCAGCTTGAGCGCGCTCGCAACGCTGCCGGCCTGCGGCAGCAGGCCGAGCACGATCAGGCCGAGGCCGAGATTGTCCGCCTTGGTCAAGGCATGCAGCCGGCTGAGCGGATCGGGAAAGCGCAGCAGGCCGACCGTGCCGGCCAGAAAGAAGAACGCACCGGCGGCAACAGCGAGCACGGTGAAGGCGCCGAGCAGCAGGCTCATCGTTCGCCCTCCGGTCCGGCGCGGCGCGGCACGAGGCTCAGCGCCGCCGCCGCGAGCGCGGCGAGCAGGGCCAGCGTCAGCGCCACGTCGGCGATGGCGTCGATGCCCTGGGTGGCGGCGAGCAGCAGGCAGATCGCGGCGCCGCCGGTGCCGAGCAGTTGCGCCGCCATCATGCGGTCGGCAGCGGAGGGGCCGCGCAGCAGCCGGACGAGGCCCAGCGCCACGCTGGCCAGCACGAAGAGGGCGGCGGCGGCGAGGAATTCAGCCACGGGGAGGCACTCCCGTACGTTCCTTTGAGGCACCTATCGCGGTTTTGAACTGCGCCTCCGCGGCGGCGAAGCGCGCGGCGATCGGCTCGCCGGTATCCAGCGCATGCACCAGCACCACGTCATCCGGCTGCTCGGCGACCGGCAGCGAGCCGGGCTGCAGGCTCACCAAGGCGAGGAAGGCATCGCGCGACAGGCCCGCCGGCAGGCTCGCCGGGCAGGCGACATAGCCCGGCCGGAACGGCAGGCGTGGATCGAACGCGCGGCGTGCCACATCGATGCCGGCGGCGAGCGACTGGCCGGGAAAGCGCAACGCGAGGCGGGCCAGCCCGACCGGCGAGGGGCGGGCAAGTCCCGATGGCAACAGCGAAAGGCTCGCCCATGCCGCCAGCCCGGCGGCGGGAAGGCCGATGGCGAGGTCGAGTGGTCCGATCCCTGCCATCGCCACCCAGGCGAGGTAAAGCGGGGCCGCGCGAACCAGCGTCGCGCGCAGTGGGAGGGCGGCGAGCGCGCTCATGCGGCGCTCGGCCCTGCAGCCGCCGCAGGCTTCCTTGATGGCGCAATTCGGCAGTCGCGGCACATTTGCGCAGGGCTCCCGTTCCGAGGCGGGGGGACCCCCGCCTAATTTCTTATGGTGCTATGTTCCGCATCATGCAATAGGCATATAATGGAGTTGCGTGCCGACGTTGTTTTGTATTTCCTGCCAGTAAGTCGGCACCACAAGGCGGCGAATAATGCATGCCATGTCCTGTGTAAGTGTGACATGGATTTGCAGTTGATTCGCTGACGGGGCGAGGATTTACCTTGGTCGGCACGTGGACCCACGGGCGGGCGGACAAAAGCGGTCGCGAGCGGCGGCATATACAGCCGTTTCGTTTCAGCACGAAGGAACTCGGTAGCAGCGAGCAGTTCGAAGCCTACCGCGCCTTCTGCCACCCGGTGATCGAATTGTCGCTGCCGGAAGGCGCGCCGGACGGCTTCCCGGCCGAGCAGGAGGTCTGGGACCTCGGCAGCATGGTGCTCACCGAAGCGCGCCTGCCCGGCGACCGCTTCGAGCGCAAATGGCGGCACCTCACCAAGGACCCGCTCGACCACTGGTGCCTGGTGCTGGCGGCGCCGGCCGAACAGCGCATGATCGGCTTCCGCTCGCTGGCCCGCCCGTTCGAGGGCCAGGCCGCGGATTCACGCGTGGTCTCGCTGTTCATACCGCGCGAGATGTTCGGCAGTGAGGCTGCCGCGTTCGACCATGTGCCGGGCGTGCTGCCCGACACCGGGCTCGGCCGGGTGCTCGGCGACTATATGGAAATCCTCGAGCACCATCTGCCGGAGCTGACGCCCGCCGAACTGCCGGGCCTGGTCGTGGCGACCCGCGCTCTGCTCGCTGCCTGCCTGACGCCGACCACGGACAATCTCGCCGCCGCGCAGGATCCCATCGTCCTGACATTGCGCGAGCGGGCGCGCCAGGTTGTGCGCCGGCACCTCGGCGCCCCCGGCCTTGGGCCGGACCTGTTGTGCCGCGAACTCGGCGTCTCGCGCTCGCGGCTCTACCGCATGTTCGAGCCGCTCGGCGGCGTCATGCGCTATATCCAGCGCCAGCGCCTGCTCGCCGCCCATGCGGCGCTGTGCGATGCCGCCGGCGCCCGGCACATCGTGCAGATCGCCGAGGATGTCGGATTCACCGATGCTTCGGGCTTCAGCCGCGCCTTCAAGCTGGAGTTCGGCTACACCCCGCGCGAGGCGCGCGATGCCGCCTTTGCCGGCCTGCCGCGCCCGCCGGCGCCGGGCCGCGTTCCGCCGCAGTCCATCGAAAATCTGGGCGACCTGCTGCGCGGCCTCAGCGCCTGAGCGCGGCGTCGGTGACCCGATAATACGCGGGTATTCGCGGCAATTGGGATGCAGCGCCTAGGTGCGGGATTCTGCGCTGATCGCAGCGCCGGGCCAAGCGGATATATTCGCGCCGTACCCTCCATCGGGGGACGAAGGTGGCTGCGGGCGGCGGGAATAGTCCAGTTGACGTCATCGGGATGTCGGACAAGACTTGCTAAATGTCGGTATCTCGTGGTGGACTATTGGTAATTCTGACGACGTATCGGCGCATCGACATGGCGAATACATCTGATCAACGGTCCTCGTGGCGCCCCTCCACCCGCGCGGCGTGGCCTGTGCTCGCCGTCGGTGCGGCGCTGCTGCTGGGCGCCTGCGGGCGCGACAACGAGGCGGAGACGCCGCCCTTGATCCGCCCGGTGCGCACCGTGACGGTGGAGAAGCAGCAGGGCGGCCAGCGCGTCACCCTCACCGGCGACGTGCAGGCCAAGGATGAGGTCGCGCTCGCCTTCCGCGTCTCCGGCCGCATGATCGAGCGCAGCGCCAATGTCGGCGATACGGTGAAGGCCGGCCAGCTTGTCGCCCGGCTCGATGCGCAGAATGCGCAGAACACGCTGCGTTCGGCGCAGGCCGCGCTCGCCGCCGCCGAGAGCCAGCTGGTCAAGACCACCAACGCCTTCGGCCGCCAGGACCGGCTGCTCGGCAACGGCTTCACCACCCGCGCCAATCATGACGCCGCGCGCAACGCCATGCAGGCGGCGCAGGCCTCGGTGGATGACGCCGGGGCGCAGCTCAAGATCGCCGCCGACAATCTCGACTATACCGAGCTGCGCGCCGACGCCCCGGGCACCGTGACCGCGCGCGGCGCCGAGCCGGGTGAAGTGGTGCAGGCCGGCCAGATGATACTCCAACTCGCCCGCCAGGGCGGGCGCGACGCGGTGTTCGACGTGCCGGCCGCGCTGCTGCGCGCCGCCCCGGCCGATCCGCTCGTCACCGTCACGCTGACCGACGATCCCACGGTGACTACCACCGGCCGCGTGCGCGAGGTGGCGCCGCAGGCCGATCCGGTGACGCGCACCTTCCGGGTCCGCGTCGGCCTCGACAACCCGCCCGCGGCAATGCGGCTCGGCTCCACGGTGAACGGCCAGGTGCAGCTCGACAGTGAGGCGACCATCGAAATCCCGGCATCCGCGCTCACCGCCCTGAACGGCCAGCCGGCGGTGTGGGTGGTGGATCCCGCCGCCCAGACGGTGGCGCTGCGCAGCATCGAGGTGCTGCGCTTCAGCCCGGCCAGCGTCGCGGTGGCAAGCGGACTTGATCCGGGCGAGGTGGTGGTGACCGCGGGCGTGCAGGCGCTGCACCCGGGCCAGAAGGTCCGCCTGCTCGGATCGGGTGCGTGATGCGCTTCAACCTGTCGGAATGGGCGATCAAGGAACGTTCGCTCATCATCTATCTGATGATCATCGCCATCGCGGCGGGGGCGTTCTCCTTCATGCGGCTCGGCCGCAGCGAGGACCCGTCCTTCATCATCAAGACCATGGTGGTGCAGGCGGCATGGCCCGGCGCCGGCGTCGAGGACACCCTCACGCAGGTCACCGAGCGGCTCGAGCGCACGTTGCAGGAGACGCCGAAGCTCGACTTCCTGCGCAGCTACACCCGCGCCGGCATCACCACCATCTTTGTCAACCTGCAGGGCGCCACCACCGCCGCCGAGGTGCCGGACATCTGGTACCACGTCCGCAAGAGCATCGGCGACATGCGCCACACGCTCCCCGCCGGCGTGGTCGGGCCCGGTTTCAATGACGAGTTCGGCGACACCTTCGGCCTGATCTACGGCTTCACCGCCGACGGCTTCAGCCATCGCCAGTTGCGCGACTATGTCGAGGCCGCCCGTTCCAAGCTGCTGCACGTGCCGGACGTCTCGAAGATCGAGATACTGGGTGCGCAGGACGAGCGCATCTTCGTCGAATTCTCGATGCAGGACCTCGCCAATCTCGGCATCGACCGCTCGGCGCTGATCGCCGCCCTGCAGACCCAGAACGTGGTGCAGCCAGCCGGCACCATCCAGACCGGCGACGAGAAGCTGGCGCTCCAGGTCTCCGGCTCCTTCGCCTCGGAAGACGACATACGCAACATCAATTTCGTCGTCGGCGGGCGCATGCTCCGCCTCGCCGACATCGCCACCGTGCGCCGCGGCTTCGCCGATCCGCCGCAGCCGCTGTTCCGCACCAATGGCGAACCGGCCATCGGCCTGGCCATCGCGATGCGCGAGGGCGGCGACATCCTGACCCTTGGCCGCAACATCGACAGGGCGATGGCGCAGATCAAGGCGGAGCTGCCGCTCGGCATCGAGCCGCATCTCGTCGCCGACCAGGCGGTGACGGTGAACAGCGCCATCGGCGAGTTCATGGAATCGCTCTGGCAGGCCATCGCCATCATCCTCGCCGTGAGCTTCATCGCGCTCGGCGTGCGGCCCGGCCTCGTCGTCGCGCTGTCGATCCCGCTGACGCTCGCGATCGTGTTCGCGATGATGCAGCTCGCCGGCATCGACATGCAGCGCATCTCGCTCGGCGCGCTCATCATCGCCTTGGCGCTGATGGTCGACGACGCCATGACCACGACGGACGCCACCATCAACCGCCTCGCGCTCGGCGAGAGCAAGGAGGTGGCGGCGACCTACGCCTTCAAGACCTATGCCTTCGCCATGCTGGCGGGCACGCTGGTCACCATGGCCGGCTTCGTGCCGATCGGCTTCGCCGCCAGCTCGGCCGGCGAATACACTTTCTCGCTGTTCGCGGTGGTGTCGATCGCGCTGATCGTCTCCTGGTTCGTCGCGGTGATCTTCGCCCCGCTGCTCGGCCTTGCCATCCTCAAGCCGCCGAAGGACACCGCGCCGAAGGCGCCGGGCTTCGTCGAGCGTACCTATCGCGGCTTCCTCTCGCTGGCGCTGACGGCGCGCTGGATCACCATTCCGGTCACGCTCGGCCTGTTCGTGCTGTCGATCCTCGCGCTTCCCCTGATCCCCAGGCAATTCTTTCCCTCGTCCGACCGTCCGGAATTGCTGGTCGATCTCAGCCTGCCGCAGAACGCCTCGATCTACGCCACCGAGACTGCCGCCAGACGGCTTGATGCGGTGCTGAAGGACGACCCGGACGTGGCGCGCTGGAGCTCCTATGTCGGGCGCGGCGCCATCCGCTTCTATCTGCCGCTCAACGCCCAGCTGCCGAATGACTTCTTCTCGCAGTCGGTGGTGGTGGCGAAGGACGTCGCCGCCCGCAACCGGCTGCACGCCAAGCTGGAGAAGGTGCTGGCCGAGGAATTCCCGAGCGTGGTCAGCCGGGTCTATCCGCTCGAACTCGGCCCGCCGGTGGGCTGGCCGATCCAGTACCGCGTCAGCGGGCCCGAACTCGCGCAGGTGCGCGACATCGCCTTCAAGCTCGCCGAGGTAATGGCGGCGGACCCCAAGACGGTGAAGGTGAACTATGACTGGATCGAGCCGGCGCGCGAGCTGCGCATCCGGGTCGACCAGGACCAGGCGCGCCTGCTCGGCCTGTCCTCGCAATCCATTGCCGGCGTGCTGAACACCATCATTTCCGGCGCCGCGGTGACGCAGGTGCGCGACGACATCTATCTGGTCGATGTGGTGCTGCGCGCCACCGACGAGCAGCGCGTCTCGCTCGACACGCTGCGCAATGTGCAGGTGCCGGTGGCCGGCGGGCGCACTGTGCCGCTCAGCCAGTTCGCCAGCTTCGAATATGCCCAGACCTATCCGCTGGTCTGGCGCCGCGACCGCGTGCCGACGCTGACCGTGCAGGCCGACGTGGTGCCGGGCGAACTGCCCGAGACCGTGGTGCGGGCGCTGGATCCGGAGATCGCCAAGCTCAACGCCACGCTGCCGGCCGGCTATTCCATCGCTACCGGCGGCACGGTGGAGGAAAGCGCCAAGTCGCAGGCCTCGGTGATCGCCGTGGTGCCCCTGATGCTGCTGATCATGTTCACCGTGCTGATGGCGCAATTGCGCAGCTTCAAGCTCTTGTTCCTGGTGCTCAGCGTCGGTCCGCTCGGGCTGATCGGCGTGGTGATGGCGCTGCTGCTGTCGAACCGCCCGCTCGGCTTCGTCGCCATCCTCGGCATCCTTGCGCTGCTCGGCATGATCATCAAGAACGCGGTGATCCTGATCGGCCAGATCGAGGCCGAACGCGCCGCCGGCAAGAGCGTGCGCGAGGCGGTGATCGATGCCTCCAGCGCCCGCTTCCGGCCGATCATGCTCACCGCGGTCTCCACGGTGCTCGGCATGATCCCGATCGCGCCCACCGTGTTCTGGGGACCGATGGCCTTCGCCATCATGGGCGGCCTGCTGGTGGCGACGCTGCTGACGCTGATCTTCCTGCCGGCGCTCTATGTCGCCACCGCCGGACGCGAGAAACCGGCGGCGACGGTTTAAGTCGTTCGCTGGCTATACTTAGAATTTTAGCTTCTATTTTATCGGGTGTTATGTTTCCTGTGAAAATATGACCACCGAGGGCGCGGACATTCGTCCCTTTGCTTGACGTGCCGGACAAGAGAACAACAGGGAGATTGAATATGCGTAAGATCGTAACCGTCGCCGTACTGGGCCTCGCCCTTGCCGGCTGCACCACCACGCAGCGCTATGCCGGCACCGGCGCGCTCATCGGCGGCGGCACCGGCGCGGTGATCGGCGCTGCGGCAGGCGGCGGCACCGGCGCGGCCTGGGGCGCGGCGATCGGCGCCGGCACCGGTGCGCTGGTCGGCGCAGCCGTGGCACCGCGCGAATGCTGGGCTCGCGACCGCTACGGCAACATCGCCCGCGACCGTTACGGCAACCGCATCCGCGTCCGCTGCTGAGCGGCGCTCTGCTTAAGCATCCTTCGAGGCCCGGCTTTGCCGGGCACCTCAGGATGACGTGGATCTTCTGGAGATGAAGCTACGTCATGCTGAGGTGCCGCCTGCAAGGCGGCCTCGAAGCACGCAGCCCGCCTACTTCCTTGCCGTCCCGATGCCTTCCCCGATCCGATCGATCATGTAGGGGTAGAACGGGTTCGACGACATGCGCACCAGCGCGTCGAGATTGACGATCAGCGCGCCGCGCTCGCCGCGCACCGCCATCGCCCCCAACTGCAGCCCGAAATTCTCCTTCGGATCGGGATCCGAGCCGTAGAGCGCATCGCTCGGCGGGAACGGCAGGGCGACGTGGGACAGCGAATAGACGTCGATCGGGTAGGTCAGGCCGAGCGGGCGCGTGGTCTCCTCGGTGCCGCCGGCGGGAATCGTCCGCTCCACCACCTCGGCATTCCCGGCATCATTGGTGATGATCGCGGTGCGGAAGTTGCGCGGTGTCGCCGGCAGCAGCCGCATCAGCGCCGAATAGGTGGTGGCGCGCAGCAGCGGCCCGAGCTTGGTGTTGCGGTTGATGTCGAACAGCACCAGTTCGCTGCCATTGGCCGGCAGCAGCCCGTAGAAGGCGGTAATGATCGCGCGCGTCGAGACGGTGAAGTCCATCACCGACTGGAAGGTCAGCGCTGGCGGCAGGTCGCCGAGCTTGCCGGCCGCCGCATGGCTGGCGATGGTGGCTTGCAGCGCCTGCGTCAACCGATGCGACTGCACCGCCCCGTTCACCGGGAAGCTGTTATATTTGAACGGATTGAACTCCGGGATCACGCCCAGCCACGCCGCCTTCGCAAATGCGGGCAGGAAGGCCGGCAGCGCGGCGAGGCCGGCAAAGCGGGCGAAGCGGGTGATGCCGATCATCGGCGAGATCAGCACCAGCCGGCTCGGGCGCGCGAGCTTGGCGTCGTCGAGCGCATCGAGCGCATATTTCAACGCCAGCGCGCCGCCATTGGAGAAGCCGACGATCTCCAGCGGCTTGCCCGGCGCACGGGCCGCCGCCTCGCGCACCGCGAGCCGCGTCGCCGCCAGCCAGTCCTCCCACTCCACCTCGGTGAGGCCGGCCGGCACCGTGCCATGGCCGGGCAGGCGGATCGCCACAACGAGATAGCCGGCCTCGGCATAGCGCTGCGCGACATGGCGCAGGCTGTAGGGCGAATCCGTCAGCCCGTGCAGCAGCACCACCGCACCGGCCGGCGCCCCGCCTGGGGCCAGCTCATAGGAGCGGTTCCAGTCATGGGTGAGCGCAGGGGGATAGACGATGCTGCCGGAGAAATAGCGGTTCGAGGGGATGCGCTCATCCTCGGGCAGCTTCTGCACCACCTCGCGGGTGACATCCTGGAACAGCCTGTCCTCGTGGGCGAGATAGCCGCCCCAGTCGGACTTATCCATTTCCGCGACGCTCATCTCCTCCGGCACGAAGGTGTGCCAGGGCTCCAGCGGCGCACCGCGCTGCGAGAACCAGATGCGGGTGCCGAGGAAGGCGACGGCGGCGAGCACCACCACCACGCCGGTCCATTTCGCGATCTTGCGTGTGCGCGCCAGCATGTCAGGCCACCACCTCTTCGCGCCCGGACAACAGCCGCGCGATCCAGCGTGTATTCTCGTTCTCGGCGCAGAAGGTGAGCCCGGCGATCACCAGCGGCACGCCGATGAAGGCGCCGGCAATGCCCCACATGAAGGCCCAGAAGAACACCGACAGCAGCACCAGGAAGGGCGACATGGCGAGCGCCTTGCCGGCGACGCGCGGCTCGATATAGGAGCCGCTGAAGAACTGGATCACGTTCATGGCGAGGAACACCACCACCGCCAGCTGCCATGAGCCGAATTGCGCCAGCGCGAAGAAGGTCGGCAGCAGCGTCGATACCAGCGGCCCGATGAAGGGGATGTAGTTCAGCGCGAAGGCGATGACGCCGAAGGCGAGCGCCAGTTCCAGCCCGAGCGCGGCGCTGAAGGCCCAGATGGCGAGGCCGGTGAGCACGCTCATGATGGTGCGCACCACCATGTATTTGCGGAACTTCACCGCGGTGGCGGCGCTGGCGCGCAGCAATTGGCGCCCGGTCTCGCCGGCCTCGCTTGCCAGCTTGGCCTGCATGATGCCGGTTTCCAGCAGGCCGAGCATGACGAAGATCAGCGTCACCACCGCGAAGCCGATCGTGCCGTTGAGCCGCGCGGCTAGCCCCTGGAAGACGCGGATCAGCCAGCTGACATTGAAGGTCTCGGCCAGCGTGCCGGCGGAATAGAGCCCGTGTCCTTCGAGCCACGCCGCGGCCTCGATATAGAGCGCCTGGAAGCGGCCGGCATTGACGATCAGCCAGTGCCCGGCCTGGCTGAAGCCCCACACGATCATGTAGCCGAGCGCGACGATGACGAGGATGGTGAGGACGAGCGTGATCGCCATCGCCGGCAGCTTGGCCATGCGCGCCTGCAGCCGCGATTGCAGCGGCCAGACCAGGGCGATGACGAACAGCGCGAACGCCACCGGCGCCACCACCGAGCGCGCGAGATAGAGCGCCCCGGCCACGAGGATAGCCGTGCAGATGCCCAGCAGGATGCGGTTGGCGCGCTCGCTCATTGTTTTCCGTTCGTTTCCCTGAATGATAGCCGGCTGGGTTGCCACGACGATACCGCGCCGGCGGCGGCATCACATCTTGTTAAGGCTTTGCAGCGTTTCCACCACGAGGCGGGTGCCGCCATTGATGACCAGCGACACCGCGATGGCAGTGAGCAGGATGCCGGCGACGCGCGAGAGCACCATGCGGGCCTTGTCGGAGACCCAGCGGTTCACCCGGCCGGCGGCATAGACGGTGATGCCGGTGACCGCGGCATAGGCGATGCCGGCGACGGTGAGATCGGCATTCTCGACCACGCCCTCCGCCGAGGCGGCAAAGGCGACGATCAGCCCGAACGAGGTGCCGCCAATCGTGAGCGGGAAGGTGATCGGGGTGAACAGCACCGAGTGCCAGTCTTCCTGCTCGGTGTCGGGCGAGGGCTCGTCGCTCACCGGCGCCGGCGGGTGCGCATTCTCATTGTGCCCCTGCATCATCGGGATGCCGGCATAGAGCAGCGCGATGCCGCCGGTGACCGAGAGCGAGGCGGTGGTGACGCCGAGCAGCCCGAGCAGCGGCTCGCCGATCCACACCGCGAGGAGGATGAAGACCGACACATTGATGAACAGCCCGAAGGCCAGCCGAAGCTGGTCGCGCGGGGGAAAGCGCCCGATGATCGGCAGATAGGCGGAGAGTGCGGCGAGGGGACTGTAGAGCGCGAACAGCGCCATGAACATCAGGAGCGAGCTGTCGGTCGATAGCATGATGCCCTGCCCTCAAAGGAATGCGCACCCGCCGTTGGGCGGGTGCGCCATCCTCTCTTTCGAACCACGTGCGCGGACCGCCGGCTTCAGCGGTTGCGGCGCGGCACGTTCTGCTGCGGCCGCCGGGCATTATTGTTACCCGAGCGGGCGCGCTGTGGCGAACGCTGGACGTTCTGGCGCGGCCTTGCCTGCTGGCGCGAGGGCCGCGCCTGCTGGCGGTTGGCGTTCGGGCGATTGCTCGGCCGGTTCGCGTTAGGCCGGTTGTTGCTCGGGCGGTTTGCGTTCGGCCGGTTATTGTTCGGCCGATTGGCGTTGGGCCGGTTGGTGTTGCCGGGACGCTCCGGCCGAGCATTCGGACGATCCGGCCGCACATTGGGCCGCTCGGGCCGGGTGCCGGGACGGTCCGGGCGCACGCCGGGACGATCCGGACGGCCGGGACGCTCGGGCCTCACGCCGGGACGGTCGGGCCGCAGGCCGGGGCGATCGCCGGGACGGTCGGGGCGCACGCCCGGACGATCGGGACGGCCGGGGCGGTTCGGACGATCCGGGCGGCCGGGACGGTTCGGACGGTCGGGGCGCCACGAGCCCGGCGGGCGGTGCGGCGGCGGGCGGTGCCAGTTCGGCGGGCGGTGCCAGCCGGGACGATAGACCCACACCGTGTTCCAGCTGCGGTTGTTCCAGCCCCAGCGATTATTCCAGGACGAGCCGACCAGGACGCCGGTGGTGAAGGCCAGCGCGCCGACCGCCGCGGTGGTGAACACGGTGGAGGAATCATAGGTCGGCACATAGATGCGCTCGGGATTGGCCGGGGCGATGTAGATCGTCCGCTTGCCGCCCTCTTCGCGTGCGCTCACCACCTGCTGCTCGGTGGTCTTGAGGTTGCCGACCTTCTCGGCCTGCGCACGCAGCAGCTGGATCGCCGTGGCGACGTCGTCGGGCTGCAGATTGAAGGCGGCGCCGAGTGACTCGGTCCAGTCCAGATGACCGGCCAGCATCTGGATCACGTCGGGAAAGCGCGTCAGCGCCTGCACCGAAGTATCCCAGCCCTTGCCGTCCACGCCGCTGAAGTCGCTGTTCTTCACCGCCTCGGCATTGTCGTCGAGCCATTTGGCGGCATCGAGGATCTGGTCGGGCTGCGCCGCGGCCGGGAAGACCAGCGCCAGCAGCGTGTCGGGAAACAGCGCGATCGGGCCGAGCAGATATTCGAGCTCGGAGAGCGTGTAGGTCTCGTCGGTCGCCTGGGCGGCGGCGCTCGCGGCCGCGGCATTGCTCGGCGGCGTCGGCAGTTCGCGTGGCGCGGGCGCCGGCTGCTCGGTCGCCGCCGGCGGGGTCTGCGCCAGCACCGGATAGATCGTCGTCGACCAGCCGAGCACGGCGGTCACGGCGATGCGCGACCAGTTTCCTGCCCAGATGGGGATTCCACTTCTGTTCTTCGCATTGAACATGCACGCCACCTCAAGTCTTGTTGTGCCCTCGGCGCGAAGTATTAGGGGGCGGTTGCCGGCTTGCCAATAGCATCGTGCCGGTTACGCGAGGCGTTACAATTGAAGATGAAGGTTTTCTAAAGTTCCTCTGTAAATAATTGCCGGAGAATCCCAGACATAGGCACAGCGTTCCAACGCTGCCGGCGGGTGTTCCGGATCGTCAAGGCCGCGCGTGTGCATCAGGCACTGAGGTTGCGCAGCAGGCCGGCAAGGCTCTGCATTTCTGGTGGCGCGTGCAATCCTTCTGCGCCATTCGGATAGCCGTTTCCGGTCCGGCCGGCCTCGCGCGCCGCCTTGGGCGAGAAGCCGAATTCGTGCCTGAACGCCCGGCTGAAGGTCGAGGCATCGACGAAACCCCATTGCTCGGCGATCCTCACGATGGAGCGCGTATCGGAAGGGTCCAGCAGCGCGTGGCGCGCCTGGAGCAGCCGCTGGCGCCGGACATAATGGGAGATGCCGCCGATCGGCTCGAACAGCCGGTAGAGGCGCGAGCGCGAGACGCCGAGGTCCTTGCAGATCATCTCCGGGGAGAGTTCCGGCTCCGCCAGCCGGCGGCGTATCAGCCGCCGCCCGCGCTCCAGCAGCGTCAGCTCGATCGGGGCCCGCGCCGCTGCCAGCCGGTCGCGCGACGGGCTGGCGCACGCCGCGATCAGGCATCGGGTGGCTTCGACGACGCTCGCCAGTTCGGACTGCGCGAGGCGCGGCAGCCGCCGGTTCAGGGCGAGCAGATAGTCCGCCAGCAGCGATCCAGAGCCGCGCTCCAGCGGCAGGTCCAGCAGAGCGTCGAGCTCGGCGCCCGGAAACAGGTCGCGCGGCACGAACAAGCTGAGGACGCCGTCATCATCCGCCTGGGCTTCAAGGGGACGCGCCAGCGAGTGGATGGTCGCGCTGGCGGCCGGCTGCCGGTGCAGCGCGCGCCCGACGATGAAGCTGCACGGCAGCACGATGTACCAATGGTCGAGAACGGCCCGGTTCCAGTGCCGCCAGCGTATCGGATTGCCCTTCTGCGGCAGCATCGTGCTGGTGAGCACCAGCTTGTCGAGCGGCCAGATTTTCTGGGAAGCGGCAAAGGATTCATTCGCCCCATCGACCGGGCAGATATCCACGATGGTTTCGTGGGCGGCCCGGAACGCCTCGAATTGATCCTGCGCCGGCAGTCCGGCTGTGGTGAATTCGATCGGGCGCAAGAACGTATCTTGGGCGACGAGAGTATTGCTGAATTCCCGATGAACTATCTGATTCATGGGCGCGATCCGGAGCGGAGACGCTGTTCTCCGCCGGCAAGGCCAGCCATCGACCTTGCCGCGCCGCCAAGCTCCGGCAGAGGGCGCCCCGGGTAAAGCCGGCCGTGAAAGCTGGATATAGTGCGTGAAAAGACGCAATATTCGCGGCGTCACGCCGGCACGCCTGTCGGGACGGGCCGCTGTGGCGGTTTTCAGGGCATGTACGGTGCATATGGGTGACCGCGCGCGTGCAGAAGAAGCTGGAGCTTGATTTCAGGGCCATCGGCTCCGGGCTTCGTTCCGGCGGCCTGATCCGCAGCAGCGAGGTGCTGGGCGCGGTCGACGACATCTTCAAGGCCAGGGAGCACGGCTATCGTCGCATCGACGAATGCACCCTGCTGCATGTGATGAATTTCGAGGCCGCCCAGCCCTACAGCCTCACCATGGCCAGGGCCGACCTCGTCTGCATCCAGATCACCATCAAGGGGGCCTATAATCGCTGGATCGGGGACCGGATGGATCTGGTGAACCCGAACATGGTGCAGATCAGCAATACGCCCCGCTCGGTGAGCGATACCCAGGCCGGCGCGCGGCTGCGCGGCCTGCTCATCGTCTGCGAGCGCCAGCATCTGCTGGATCATTTCAGGCTGAACGCCGACCCTATCCCGCCAGCCTACCGGCCGATCTTCCTGTCGCGGCTCGGCACGCCGGACGCGCTGAAGCTGCCGCTGTCTTCGGCAAGCATCGCGCTGGTGGACCAGATCCTCGCCTGCAAATATCCCGAGCCGCTGCGCGGCATCTTCATTGGCGCCAAGACCATCGAGATCATCTGCGGCATCGTCTCCCAGATCCACGCACTGCCCTCGCGCGGTCTGCCGCGCGTCGTCGGCGCGCGGTCGAGAATCCAGGCGATCGAGCTTGCGGCGGATATCTACCGGCGCGAGATCGGCAATCCGCCGACCATCGAGCAACTGGCGCTCCGGGTCGGCCTGAACCGCAACGAGCTGACCAGCGGCTTTCGCGACGTGTTCGGCCTCACCCCGCACGCCTATGGCCATATGCTGCGGATGGAGGAGGCGCAGAGCCTGCTCCGCGTCGGCCGGATCTCCATCAGCGAGGTCGCGAGGCGCGTCGGCTATGAGGGCTATTCCAGCTTCTCGCGCGCCTTTCACGCCCATTACGGCCATGCGCCGTCGGTGGCGGACCTGCTGCCGGGGGAATAGGCGCCAGCGTCAGGCGAGCGGGCGCCGCGCGGTCTCCGGCATGCGCCGGATGACCATGAGGCTGATGGTTGCCGCCGCGATCACATAGGCGGTCGGGGCCAAAGGGCTGCCCAGCGCATCGGTCAGCCACACCGCAATGAACGGCGCAAATCCGCCGAACACCGCCGCCGCCAGCGCATAGGACACCGACGACCAGCGCGAGCGGCCGCGGGTGGCGAACAGTTCCACCGACACCGCCGGACCCGGCCCGGAATAGAGCGCGATGGCGATGCCGAACAGCGCCTGGATGCCGGCGATCAGCGCGAAGCCCTGATAGGTGGCGACCAGCCAGAAGGCCGGCACCGCCAGCAGGATGACCGCTATGCACGAGCTCTTGAGGAACGGCTTGCGGCCATACCGATCGGAGAGCAGGCCGACAAGCGGCACCAGCAGGATGATGACGAGGGTGGATATGGTGTTCGACCACGCCGCCTGCGCCGAGCTCAGCCCCGCCCGGGTCTGCGTGAACAGCGGCATATAGATCAGGAACACGTAGTAGCAGACCGTCCAGTGCATGGTGAAACCGAAGACGAACAGGCCGGAGCGCAGGGTCGTCCAGGGTGCCGGTTCGCTGGCGGTGTCGCGGATCGGTAGCGCTTCGCGATCCGGCTGTGCCTGGCGATAGATCGGCGTCTCATCGACGCCGGTGCGCAGCCACAGCGCGACGGCGCCGAGCAGGCCGCCGAGCAGGAAGGGGATGCGCCATCCGAAGGCCGACATGTCCTCCGCCGGCAGGGAACTGGTGAGAATGGCGGCGGTGCCGCTGGCGAGGCCGCTGCCGAGCGCGACCGTCACCGAGAGGAAGCTGGTCCAGAATCCGCGCCGTCCCTGCGGCGACCATTCCAGCAGGAAGGAGGCGGCGACGCCCCATTCGCCGCCGGCGGAGAAGCCCTGCACCAGCCGCGCCACCAGCAGCAGCACCGGCGCCATGACGCCGATCGTCTGGTAGGACGGAATGAAGCCGATCATCAGCGTCCCCGCCGCCATCAGCCCGGCAGCCAGCAGCAGCGCGGGCTTGCGCCCCCATTTGTCGCCGAGGCCGCCGAGCACCAGCCCGCCGAACGGGCGCAGCACGAAGCTCACGCCGAACACGGCGAAGGTTGCAAGAAGCGCGGTGTGGGGTGCGTCCTGCGGAAAGAAGGCGCGGGAGATATAGGCGGCGAGGATGCCGTATATGGCGAAGTCATACCATTCCAGCGCGTTGCACAGCATCACCCCGATCAGGGCGCGCAGGCGCTTGCGCGCCGTCGGCTGGATAGGTTGAGGCTTCATCGTGGCGAGGTCTCTGGCGGGCACATGCTCGAACTTCAAATTCGAAGCATTTCACCACCGACCAGCGCCGAATGCACTACCGGAGTAGAGAGGCGGAATTCTCCTTTCGGCGAAGGGCGCTAGGCCAGCCGTCCTTCCAGGAAGGCGCGCAGATTGGCGAGGCAGATCTCGTTCATGCGCCGGCCGACGCAGCGATTGCCGCGGCCGGCGACATGGGGCGAGATGAGCACATTGGGCAGCGCCCAGAGCGGACTTTCCGGCGGCAGCGGCTCGTGCTCGAACACGTCGAGCGCGGCGGCTGCCAGCGCCCCGCTCTCCAATGCCGCCATCATTGCGAGGGTGGCGATGATGCTGCCGCGCGAGACATTGATAAGGCGCGCGCGACGCGGCATCAGCGAGAACGCGCGTCCGTCGATCAGCTTGGTACTGTCCTGCGTCAGCGGCAGCGCGAGGAACAGCAACTCCGCCTGTGGCAGCGCTTCCTCCAGCGGCGCGAACCGCACATGCTCGAAGCCTTTTGGCGCCGGGGCACCGAGATTGCGGCGCACCGCCACCACCGAGCAGCCGAAGGCATCGAGCCGCCGCGCTATGCCTTGCCCGATGGCGCCGAAGCCGACCACGGCGGCGGACGCGCCTTCGAGCGAGGAGAGCTCGTCGGTCAGCCAGGGCTTGATCCATTGCCGGCTGGCCTGCGCCACCACCAGCTCCGGCACCCGGCGCAGCAGCGCCAGCGCCAGCGCCACCGCGTGCTCGGCGACCGCGTCGCCATAGGCCGCCGCGGCATTGGTGACGATCAGGGTCTTGGCCCGTTCCTCGGTGATCCTGGAGAAGTTGTCGACGCCCGAGCCCAGCACCTGCACCCAGCGCAGCCGCGGCGAGCGGTTGATCGCGGCGACCAGGGTCGCATTGGCGAGCGAGGGCTGGCAGAACAATATGTCCGCGTCCGCCAGTTCGTCGGCGCAGGAGACGGCATCCGGCACCTGCACCGGCTCGCTGCCGATCACGCCGCGAACCGCGTCGGTGAGGTCGGCGGCATAGAATTGCGAGAGGATGATCGCTTTCATCAGTAGGCCGCCTTCCCTCGCAACGTCCCCAAGCACCGCGTCATCCTGGGGTGCCCGGCGATAGCCGGGCGTTGAAGGATGTTCAAGCGTGCAGCTTCTACTCCGTCTCCCCACCGGCCGTCATCCCGGACGGCCGCAGGCCGATCGGGGATCGCAGGAAGGTATGGATCGCCACCTTCGCGTCATCCCGGCTCTCCGGCTGCGCCTCCGGCCGGGATGACGGCTGGAAATCGCGGAGCAGGACGCGATCGGCTTCAGCATCCTTCGCTGGTGTCAAAAAATCCGATCAGATATCAAATACAGAGAAATGCAGATCCTTCGCGCAGTGTCCGGGAGAGCCGATGTCCGAAACCCGTGAGCACATCCCCGCCGACCGCCTCGGCAGAAAGGCCGGGGCAGGTGGTGGCGAGGCGGTGCTGCCGCGTCCGAGCAGCCTCGCGGACAATGTCTATGACGTGCTGCTGGGCCAACTGATGTCGCTGCAGATCCAGCCTGGCGAGCGCCTTACCATGGACAATCTCTCGCGCGAACTCGGCGTCTCCCAGACCCCGCTGCGCGAAGCGCTGGGGCGGCTGGAGGCGAACGGCCTCGTGCTCAAGACCCACCTCGTCGGCTACCGCGCCGCGCCGCAATTGTCGCGCGAGCAGTTCGAGGAACTGTTCGAGTTCCGCCTGCTGCTGGAGCCGGCCGCGGCGGCGCGCGCCGCAGAACTGCTGGATGACAAGAAAAGCGAACATCTGCAAGGTATTGTTCGCCCCATGAGTGCGCCTGTGCCGGGCAATCGCTACCGCGATTTCGCCGCCGGCGATGCCGAGTTCCATGACTGCATCGCCGCGATGAGCGGCAGCTCGCTGATCCGCGATTCGCTTACTCGGCTGCATACCCACATTCACATCTTCCGGCTCTACTCGCACGCCAAGGTTACCCAGCAGGCGATCGACGAGCACCGCAAGATCGTCGAGGCAATCTGTGCGCGCGATGCGGCCAAGGCCGCCAAGGCGATGCGCACCCATATCGAAAGGTCGCGCAAGCGGGTGATGTCGGTCTTCTCCTGAATCTGTCCCCAAATGCGGGCCTGCGGCAAAACCGCGGCGAGGGCGGTTGATCTCATCCACGAGAGCGCATGGCAGGATGTCATCCTATACGATCTCGTAAGGGCGTCGTTGACCGCAAGCCTCGAGGCCGCCCTCTCGCGGGTGGCGCCGCGGCGCCCTCTGTCTATTCCGGATCCTTCTACATCAATGGCGCGTGCCACGCCTCACGTGGTGGCGGCACCTTCGACGTCACCAATCCGGCCAATGGCGCGGTCGTCGCAAGCGCCGACCACGAAGGCATGCTCGAATTCCTGGAGACAGAGCGACAGTGGCGCGATGTCGATGGCGCCGGCATCCGCCTCTTCGTTCTGCCGCGCGTGCCGGATGGGGTGGCTGCCAGTGACGCAGCGGCGCGCGGCGCTGTCGAGCATCTCGCCTTCGCGGTGGCGAGTGTCGATGCCGCGATCGGGGCGCTGACCGTGGCCGGCACGCCGGTGATGAAGCGATTTTCGAATCTCGGCCCGGTGTCCGAGCAGCCTCTGTTGAAAGATCGGGCGGCCTGCGGATCGTGCCTCCCTACCACGGTACGACAGCCGCGCGTAGCGCTGCGTAATATGTTATAAATAACGCGCAGGCCCTTGCCGTTGCGGGTGTTTTCGGCTTGTCTGCGGCGCTGCCGATGTCGCGTCCCGTGTCCGGCAGACGCTTGACATCAGATTGCATTCATTATCGAATATCTCGATGGATCGGTTCAATATAAGAACCGCCGATCTGGCATTCGGCCTTCAAAAAGAAGGCGAGGGAGGAACAAGATGAAATCGAATATGCGAGCGGTGCTATCCGTCGTCGCCGGCCTAGCCGGTGCCGCGCCGATCATCTCGGCCCCGGCTTTCGCCGCCGATTACCCCACCCGGCCGATCCAGGTCATCGTCGGCTTCAGCGCCGGCGGCGCGATGGACGCCACCATCCGCACCGTGGCGCCGACGCTGGAGAAGATCCTCGGCCAGCCGGTCGTCGTCATCAACAAGCCGGGCGCCGGCGGCGCCGTCGCCTGGACCGACGTCGCCCGTTCCAAGCCGGACGGCTACACGCTGGGCAGCGTGAACTACCCCGCCATCAGCGGCGTGACCGCCAGCGGCGGCCTGCCCTTCGATCCGCTCACCTCCTTCACCTTCCTCGGCAATGTGATGGTCGATCCCGGCATCATCGTCGTGCCGGCGAAGAGCCCCTACAAGGACATGAAGGAAGTCGTCGCCTATCTGAAGGACCATCCCGGCGGCCTGTCCTATGGCGCCACCGGCTCCACCAGCCTCGACGGCCTGACCGCGCTCGCCGTCGCCTCCAAGGCCAACGCCAAGTTCCGCGTCGTCAATTTCGCAGGCACTCCGGAGGCCGTCACCGCGGCGCTGGGCGGCCACATCGACGCCCTCGGGCTCGCCACCAGCGAGGTGCTGCCCTTCCTGAAGGATGGCAGCGTCCGCGTGCTGGGCGTCGGCGGCACCGAGCGCAGCCCGCTGCTGCCCGACGTGCCCACCTTTGCCGAACAGGGCTTCCCGCTGCCGATCAACGCCTCGAGCCGCGGCCTCATCGCTCCGGCCGGCACCGATCCCGCGATCATCAAGAAGCTGCAGGACGCGGTGAAGCAGGCGACGCAAATGCCCGAATATGTCGAGCGCGCCAAGCAGGTCTCGCAGAACGTCACCTACAGCACGCCGGAAGACGTCAAGTCGACCGTCGCCACCCAGATCGACTTCCTGAAGACCAGCCTGGCGAAGTGAGTTCCCAGCCGCCGGCGGTCCCGGTCCGGGACGCCGGCGGTTCTGCATCCAGCCTCGCTACCTGATCTTTGCCTCACGATCTGAACGTCGCAATGCGGAGCGAAAACGCGCTCCGCAACAGAGGAATGGCGCCATGACGACGCGCAAAGCCTTTCCATTCTCCATGGAGACCACCGTCTCCCTGCTGCTCGTGCTGTTCGCGGTGGCCGAGCTCTATGCGGCGTTCCATCTGCCGATGGCCGAGGACTACACCCTGGGGCCGGGCGCGTTGCCGAGCATCTACGGCGTCGGTCTGCTCGGCTTCAGCCTCGCTTTGCTGTTCGAATCGGTGCGCAAGGCACCGGCCGGCGCGGACGATGAGGAGGCCACGAACCTGCGCGGTGGCCTCACCTGCATCGCGCTGCTCGCTCTGCTCATCGGGGCGATCTACATCGTCGGCTTCCTGATTGCGCTGATCGCGTTCTGCTTCCTGTTCTGCCTGCTGATCTCGAAGCTCGACCTCGTGCGCAGCGCGATCTTCGCGGTGATCTGGGCGGGCGCGGTCTATTTCGCGTTCGACTATCTGCTGGAGATCCCGCTCGAAACCGGCCTGCTGTTCTCCTGACGCCTTCGCCCGCGCTCCGACGACTTCAAGTACCAAGGTAATCGACCATGTTCGCGCCGCTCGCCGAAGGTTTCGCCAGGATTATGGATCCCTGGCTACTGTTGATGTGCTTTGCCGGAACGTTTGCCGGCACGCTGGTCGGCGTGCTGCCCGGCCTCGGCCCGAGCGCGGCGATCGCGGTGCTGCTGCCGCTGACCTTCGGCATCGATCCGCTGACCGGCCTCGTCGCCATGGCCGGCATCTATTACGGCGCCATGTATGGCGGCACCATCACCTCGGTGCTGCTCAACGTGCCGGGCGAGAGCGCCTCGGTGGTCACCACCTATGACGGCCACCCGCTGGCCAAGCAGGGCAAGGGCGGCGTCGCGCTCGGCCTCGCCGCCATCGGCTCCTTCCTCGCCGGCACCATCGGCCTGATCCTGCTTTCCATTATCGCCGTGCCGCTCGCCAGCGTCGCGCTGGTGTTCGGGCCGCCGGAATACTTCGCCATCATGGTGCTGGCCTTCGTGATGGTGTCGTCGCTGGCCCGTGGCAACATGGTGAAGTCCTTCGTCTCGCTGATGCTCGGCCTGCTGCTGGCCACCATCGGCCAGGACGTGGTGTCCGGCCAGGCCCGCCTCACCTGGGGCACCATGGAACTGATCGACGGCATCGGCTTCATCCCCGCCGTGGTCGGCCTGTTCGGCCTCGCCGAGATCCTGTTCGACATCTTCCACCCGCCGCAGCAGGTCGAGATCAACAAAATCCGCCTGAGGATCCGGGACATCATGCCGTCTTGGGCGGATCTCAAGCAGACCTGGGGCTCGATGCTGCGCGGCGGCTTCGTCGGCTTCTTCCTCGGCATCCTGCCGGGCGCCGGCGCCACCATCGCCTCCTTCGTCTCCTACGGCCTCGAAAAGCAGCTCTCCAAGACCCCGGAGAAGTTCGGCACCGGCATGCTGGAAGGCGTCGCCGGCCCGGAATCCGCCAACAACTCGGCAAGCTCGGGCGCCTTCGTGCCGCTCCTCGCGCTGGGCATTCCCGGCACCGCCACCACCTCGGTGCTGATCGGCGCCTTCATCATCCTCGGCATCCAGCCCGGCCCGCGTTTGTTCACCGAGCACGCCGACGTCGCCTGGGGCCTGATCGCCAGCATGTATGTCGGCAACGTCATGCTGCTCGCGCAGAACATCCTGCTGGTGCCGTTCTTCATCTGGCTGTTCGTGATCTCGCAGCGCACGCTGCCGATCATCGTGA
Source organism: Starkeya sp. ORNL1 (assembly GCF_012971745.1). NCBI lineage: Bacteria > Pseudomonadati > Pseudomonadota > Alphaproteobacteria > Hyphomicrobiales > Xanthobacteraceae > Starkeya > Starkeya sp. ORNL1. The sequence continues at coordinate 2,179,998 of NZ_CP048834.1, read as the reverse complement.
TGTCGCTGTGCGTCGTCGGCGTCTACAGCGTCGACAATTCGATGTGGGACGTCTGGCTGATGCTGATGTTCACCGTCATCGGCTACGGCTTCAAGGCTTCCGGCATTCCCGCCGCGCCTTTGGTTATGGCGCTGGTGCTCGGCGCCGATGCCGAGAACGCGCTGCGCCAGTCGCTGGTGATCTCGATGGGCTCGCCCTTCGTCTTCCTGGAGCGGCCGATCTGCGTCGTGCTGCTCGTCGTCGCCGCGCTGTGCCTGTTCTACCCGATGATCCGCTCGCGCTTCAAAAGCGTGGTCGAGACCGAATGATGCTGCCGGGGCCGCGCGCCCCGACCCATTTTGCCACCTAATGTCCGGAGCCACGCCATGCGCATTGTTGATGTGATTGCCTATCCGATCTCCGTCCCGATTCCGGCGGACCGCCAGAACACGCTCGGCCTCGGCAAGCTGACCAAGCGCGATGCCATCATCGTCAAGGTCATCAGCGACGAGGGCGTCATCGGCTGGGGCGAGGCGCACCATGCCCGTAATCCGGGCACCGTGGCCCATCTCATCAACACCACCATGCGCGACCTCGTGCTCGGCATGGACCCGACGCAGACCACGGTGATCTGGACCAGGATGTACCGCGCCCAGGTCGGCAGCCACGGCATGGGCGCCGGCTCGGTGATCGCCATGAGCGGCATCGACATGGCGCTGTGGGACCTGAAGGGCAAGCTCGCCAACATGCCGCTCTACAAGCTGCTCGGCGGCGCCTCGAAGCCGATCCCGGCCTATGCCGGCGGCGGCGGCGCGCTCGGCTTCCGCACTCCGGAAGAGACCGCCGACGAGGTCGGCACCTTCGTCGACAAGGGCTTCAAGGCAGTGAAGCTCCGCCTCGGCCAGACCAACAAGCAGGACATCGCCCGCATCAGCGCGGTGCGCGACCGCTTCCCCGACCTCGCCATCCTCACCGACGCCAACACCGCCTACACCCTCGACGATTGCCGCAGGGTGATGCCGGCGATGCAGGAGCTCGACGTGTACTGGCTGGAGGAGCCGTTCCCGGCCACCAACACCAAGGCCTATGAGGTCGCCGCCACCTTCTCCTCGACGCCGCTGGCGCTCGGCGAGAATTCCTACACCCGCTACGAGTTCATCCCGCACCTCGAATCCGGCAATATCCGCATCTTCCAGCCGGATGTCGGCAAGTGCGGCGGCGTCACCGAGATCATGCGCATCGCCGCCACCGCCTCGACCTACAACATCGCCGTGCACCCGCATGGCGGCGTCACCGGGCTCGATCTCGCGGCCGGCATCCATGTGCTCGCGGCGATCGAGAATGGCGGCTATTTCGAATCCAGCGAAGGCTGCAACCCGCTGCGCGAGGGCCCGTTCAAGAACAAGCCCTACGAGGTCAATGCGAACGGCAATGTGTACCCGCTCGAAGGCCCCGGCCTCGGCATCGAGGTCGACGAGGACTTCATCAAGGCGCACCCGGTCATCGAAGGCCCGGGCTTCGTGTGATTGAGCCTTACTTGGTCATCGGATCGACCGTCATCCCCGGCCTTGTGCCGGGGATCTCGATTCCTGACAGTGCATCAGAGGCCGAGATGGCCGGGACAAGCCCGGCCATGACGGCCGATATGGGGTGAAGCCCTGAGATGAAGATCACCCACTGGGACATTCTCCACGGGGATTTCGGCTGGCGCTCGATCTCCTTCCTGAAGCTCGGCACCGCCGACGGCATTGTCGGCTGGGCCGAGTACACCGACGGGCAGGGCTCCTCGAACACCGGCATCTCGTCGATCGTCGGGGCGCTAGCCGGCCGGGTGATCGGCGAGGACCCGCGCCGCATCGAGGCGATCATTGCCAAGCTCGGCAGCCTGACCGCGCAAGTGCCGGGCGGGCTGAACCAGCAGGCCATCGCCGCAATCGTCAATGCGCTCATCGACATCAAGGCCAAGGCGCTCGGCCTGCCGGTGCGCGATCTGCTCGGTGGCTCATTGCGCGAGCGCGTGCCGCTCTACTGGTCGCACTGCGCCAGCTATCGCGCGCGCTACCCAAAAGACCTCGGCACCGCGCCGCTCAAGACCTATGACGATCTCTTCCGCATCGGCGAGGAGGTGCGGAACAAGGGCTTCCGCGCGCTGAAAACCAATGTGCTGCTGCCGGGCGAGGAGCGCATCGACGCCTATCGCCCCGGTCGCGGTGTCGGCGCCGGCTATCCCGCGCTCAATCCCAGCCGCGCCATCGAAGAGGCGGTGCTGCGCCAGATCGCGGCGCTGCGCCAGGGCGCCGGCGAGGACGTCGAGATCTATCTCGACCTCAATCTCAATTTTCGCCCCGAAGGCTATCTGCGCCTTGCCCGCGCGCTGGAAGGCGCCGGCCTCGCCTGGCTGGAACTGGACATCGCCGATCCGGCGACGCTGGCCATGATCCGGCAAAGCTGTGGCACGCCCATAGCATCGCTTGAGAATGGCTATGGCCGGCGCGGCTACCGGCCATTCTTCGAGGCGCTCAGCGTCGACATCGCCATCATCGACGTGATCTGGAACGGCTATGTCGAGGCGCTGAAGGTGGCGGCGCTAGCCGATGGCCACGACGTGAACGTCGCCCCGCACAATTATTTCGGCCACCTCGCCGATTTCATCAGCGCGCAATTCTCCGCCGCTGTGCCCAACCTGCGGGTGATGGAGATGGATGTCGACGGCGTGCCGTGGCGCGGCGAGTTCTACACCCATCTGCCGGAGATCGAGGACGGCGCCATGGTGCTGCCCGACCGTCCGGGCTGGGGCACCGAAATCGTCGAGGCCGCCGTGCGCGCCCGCCCGCCGAAGGGGTAACGGAACAGAGTGCCTTACTTTCCCTCTCCCCGTTGGGGAGAGGTGGCCCGCGAAGCGGGTCGGTGAGGGGCGACACGGCTGGGAAGCGAAGAAGACCCCTCACCCCAACCCTCTCCCCAATGAGGAGAGGGAGCAGAGAGACCAGCTTGCCGCGCGTTGGGTATGCGGCAGGGCGAGAAGGCGGCCCGGTTCTCAGCCCCCCGCGGCCGCCTTCTTCATTTTCTCGCTCAGCGCCAGCGAGAGCGGCGAGGCCTCAAAGGGCCCGGTGACCACCTCGACATAGGCGCCGCTCTCCGCGGTGGCGGCGGCCTGCAAGGCGGCATCGAGCTCGCCGCAGGTGGTGACGCGGGCGGTGAACCAGCCCTCGCAGCCGAACGCCGCCGGCAGGTCGGCATAGCGCCATGGCGCGATGTCGTTATAGGCGATATCAGGATCCTTGCAGAGCAGGCGCTCGATCAGATAGCCGCCATTGTTCAGCACGAACACCACCGGCTTCAGCCCGAGCCAGCCAAACTGGCCAATCTCCTGCACGGTCAATTGGTGCGAGCCCTCGCCGGTGATCAGAACGGTGCGGCGGCTGCGATCGGCGATGGCGGTGCCGAGCGCCGCCGGCGTTGCCCAGCCGATCGCGCCCCAGAGCGTCTGGTTGTAGAAATTGGCGCCGGAGGGCATGCGCGCGAAGCCGAGGCCCATGGAGACGGTGCCGGTTTCGGCGACCACGGTGTCGCCCGGCGCAAGGAAATTTGCCCAGCGCGGATAGAGCGCCGCCGCGGTGATCGGATCGTCACCGGCGCCGACCACCGGGCCGAGCGAATTCACCGCAAGCCGCCGCCAGCTGCGCCGTGGCAGGGCCTTGGCGAGGCTGCCGAGGATGTCGCCGATCTCGACGCTCGGATAGGAGCGGCCATCGACGCTGACCTGATGGTGCTCGATGGCGATGGTGCGCGCCGGGTCGAGCCGCGCAGTGAAGGAGCCGGTGTTGAAGTCGGTCATCAGCGTGCCGACCGTGATGATGCGCTCGCTCTCCTCGACGAAGGCCCGCACCTCCTCGTTCATCAGCGCGCCGTCATACATGCCGGCATAAGCGTCCTGCTGCTCGTCGAGCACGGTCTTGTCGTGAAACATGGTGGCGAAGGGCAGGCCGGAAGCGTCGACCAGTGCCTGCAGCCGGTCATTCAGCCCCTCGCGGGCAACCAGCAGGCCCGGCAGCATGCAGGCGGTCTCAGCCTTCTCCAGCGCGGCGGCGATGGCCGCGGTCGCCGCCTCCAGCATGGCGGGATCGCTCCGCGGCGGCGGCACCGGCTGGGCGGTGCTCACCACCGGCTGGTTCGCGAGATCGGCCGGGAAAGCCATATAGACCGGCCGACGATGATAGAACGCCTCGGCGATCAGCCGCTCGGTCTCGTAGGCGACGTTCTGCGGCGTCATCACCGCATGGCCGACCACCACCGGCTCCGCCATGCGGCGGAACAGATCATATTCGCCGGTGCCGAGCGTGTGGTGCACCAGCGCCCGCGAGCGCTGCACCGCCATGCGCGGCGTGCCGACCAGATGGAAGATCGGCAGATATTCGGCGTAGGCGCCGGCAACGCCGGCAAGTGCGCTCAACTCGCCGACGCCATAGGTGGTGCACAGCGCGCCGACCCCCTTGATGCGGGCATAGCCGTCGGCGGCATAGGCGGCGTTGAGCTCATTGGAGCAGCCGATCCAGTTCATGTCCGGATGGTTGCTGATGGCATCGTTCACCGGAAAGGCGAAGTCGCCGGGCACCCCGAACACATCGGTGATGCCGATATCGCGCAGGCGGGCGAGGACGTGCTGGATGACGGTGAGGGCCATGGTGGTCTCCCGACTTAGGACAGCGTCACTTACCTTCTCACCGATATCCGGCCGGGGCAAGGTCGCCGAAAGGCGGGGAGTGCCTCTGCTTCAACATCCTTCGAGGCCACCTGCGGCGGCACCTCAGGATGAGGTCGCTTTCATAACCACCTCATCCTGAGGTGCGAGCGCAGCGAGCCTCGAAGGATGCTCACGCAGGACACCCCTCAAAACCCCAGCGCGCAACCATCCTTGCGTATGTCCGATCCCGCGATCAGGCAGCCATGCTCCTTGTCGACCAGGATCAGCTGCCCGCCGCCGAACGGCTCGACCGCGCGATGCACGGTGTGGCCACGGCCGGCGAGGTCTCTCAGTACCTCGTCCGGATAAGTCGTCTCCAGTTCCAGCGCGCCGTTGAAGGCGAAGGAACGCGGCGCATCGAGTGCGGCCTGCGGGTCGAGGTCGCGGTCGAACAGCCCGGAGAGCAGCGCCGCCTGGCCGGCGGCCTGGTACTGTCCGCCCATCACCCCGAACACGCCGAACGCATCGCCGTCCTTGCGCAAGAGGCCCGGGATGATGGTGTGCATCGGGCGCTTCTTCGGGCCGATGGCGTTGGGATGGCCCTCGATCAGTCGGAACGAGTTGCCGCGGCTGTGCAGCATGATTCCCGTGTTGGGATCGATGCGGGTCGAGCCGAAGGAGTGGAACAGCGAATTGATGAAGGAGATCATGTTGCCGTCGCGATCGACGACGCAGAGATAGACCGTGTCCCTGTGCTCCGGCTCGTCCCACATCACCGGCGGCCGGGCACGCTTCATGTCGATGTGCCGGGCGAGGCGGCGGGCGGTCTCCGGCGCCAGCAGCTTCCCGACCGAGACCGTCATCGTCGCGGGGTCGCCGAGCAGCGCGTCGCGATTATGATAGACCAGCTTGGTCGCCTCGGCGTGGATGTGGGTGCGGTCGGCCATCGAGACGTGGGGGCCGAGGTCGAATTCGCGCAGGATCCCGAGCAGCATCAGGGCGGCGAGGCCCTGGCCGTTGGGCGGGCACTCTTCCACGGTGTAGCCGCGATAATCGGTCGAGATCGGCGTCGTGTAGAAGGCGGCGTCCTTCGCCTCGGCAAAATCCTCCAGCGTGTGCAGCCCGCCGAGGCCATTGAGGTACTTCACCAGCGAGGCACCCGTGGCGCCCTCATAAAAGGCAGCGGCGCCGCTCTTGGCGATGTCGCGCAGGCGCTGGCCGAGCAAAGGCTGGGCATGGCGGTCGCCGGCGCGCGGTGCCTTGCCGCCGGGCAGGAAGAACGCCGCGGCGCCGGCATCCTGCGCCAGCAGCGCGGCATCGTCCGCCCAGTCGAAGGCGACGCGCGGGGTGATCGGATAGCCGTTCTCGGCATAGTCGATGGCGCGGGCGAACAGTTGCTCCAGCGGCAGCGAACCATGATCGGCGTGCAGCTTGGTCCACGCCGAGATGGCACCGGGCACGGTGACGGCGTGGGCGCTGGTCTTGGGGATCTCGCCCTCGAGCCCGAGCGACTTCAGCTTCGCGACGGTGGCGGCGGCAGGGGCGCGGCCGCTGCCGTTCAAAGCTATGGTCTGCTTGCCCTTCGGCGCATAGAGCACGAAGCAGTCGCCGCCGATGCCGGTCATGTGCGGCTCGACCACGCACTGCGTCGCCACCGCGGCCAGTGCCGCATCAACGGCATTGCCGCCGGCGCTCAGGATCTCCAGCCCGGCGGCGGTAGCCAGCGGGTGCGAGGTGGCGATCGCGGCGTCGCGCGCCATCACCGGCGGGCGGGCGGGTCCGAAGAAGTCGGTTCTCTGGCACGAAATCACGGGAGCTGATCCTGCTGTGGCGAGGGTGCGAAGCCGTAAAGCTCGGCCGGGTTGTCGACCATGATGCGCGCGGCGACAAGATCATTGCCGCACCATGCGTGGAAAAGATCAACCAGCCGCGCATCGTCCGGCGGGTTGCCGGGCTTGGACGGGTGCGGCCAGTTGGTGGCGAACAGGCAGCGTTCCGGCGCCTCACCGATCAAGGTTTGGGCGAGCCGCGCGACATCGGGATAATCCGGCGCGCCTACGCGCGAGGTCTCGTAGACGCCCGAGGTCTTCACCCAGGTGCGGCCATTGTCGATGAGCCGGCGCAGTGCCGCAAAGCCCGGATGATCGACGCCGACCGGCTCCAGGAACTTGCCGTTGTGGTCGATGACGAGGCGGCCGGGCAGCCGGGCGAGGCGATCGGCCTGCTCGTGCAGGAGCCGCCCATCCATCTGCATCTGCACATGCCAGCCGAACGCCGCGGTCTTCGCCGCCAGCGTCTCCAGATCCTCCCAACCCAGCGAGCCGCCGCCGATCATGAAGAAGCGGATGCCGCGTATGCCGAGATCGGTGAGGAGCGCCAGCTCGTCGTCGGAGATATCCGGCGGCACCACGGCGACGCCGCGGGCATCGGCGCCGAGCGCCGCCATGGCATCGAGCGTGACGCGATTGTCGAAGCCATAGACCGAGGGCTGCACCACCACCGCCCGTGTCAGGCCGAGCATGGCGCGCACGCGCCTGTAGCTCTCGATATCGCCGCCCGCGACCGGCGGGAACGGCGAATCCGGCCGCGGCGGATAGATCTCCGCCGGGCCATAGGCATGCATGTGGCAGTCGCAGGCGTTCGGCGGCGGCAGGAATGCCGGGATACGCGTCGGGATCAAGCCGGTCACTTCACGCCCCAGCCGGCAACGCGGTGCGGATTGACGGCATGGATCGGCAGCCGCCCGGCGAGGATCGCCTTGACCTGCTCCACCGTCTCCAGCGCCTGGTGTTCGGAAGGCTCCGGCATCAGCGCCGCGGTGTGCGGGGTGGCGACGACGTTCGGCAGGCGGGCGAGGCGCGGCGAGGGCTGCTCGTCGGTGCCGTCGCCGACATCGAGCCCGGCGCCGGCGATGACGCCGGAGGTCAGCGCGGCTTCGAGATCCTCTTCATTCACAAGGAGACCGCGGGAGATGTTGATGAAATAGGCGTCCTTGCGCATCCGCGCGAAAGCGCTCGCATTCATCATGCGGGTGGTCTCCGGCGTCGCATAGGCGGCGCAGATCACGAAGTCCGGCTGCGACAGCACCTCGTCGAGGCCCACCACATCGACCGCGCCATGGCCGATCCTGGCATAGGGGTCATAGACCGAGACCTTCATCGCGAAGGCCAGCGCCAGTTCGACGATGCGCTTGCCGATCGAGCCATAGCCGATCACCCCGACATGAGCGCCGGCGAGCTGCTTGCGGAACACCATCGGGTGCTTGGCTTCGCCGGCATGATAGCGCTCGGCATCGCGGGTGATGCCGCGGGCGAGGTCGAGCATCAAGGCGATGGCGTGCTCGCCGACCGAATCCGCATAGCCCGAGCTGCAGCGGCAGATCAGGATATTGGCGTCGGAGGCGGCATCGACATCGATGTTGCGGATATCGACGGCGCACCGGATGAAGGTCTTCACGTCCTTCAAGCGGCTCATCACTTCGCGCGGCCCGGCGGCAAGGCGGTCGGAGATCACCACCTCGCAACCCTCGGCGGCCTTCACCAGCGCATCGCCCCGCAGCGGCTCGTCGCTGTCGTTCATGATCAGCTCGATCGGCAGGGCTTTCAGCTGTTCCACCGCCTTGTTGCCGTAGAAGTGCTTCAGCAGATCGCAATTATGGGTCAGCAGGACGCGCATCACTCGACCATTCCATCGACGATATGGGCAGGAAGCCGGGCCATCACCCAGCGGTTCATGGCGAGCACCATGTCGTCGCGCCAGGAGAGTGGGCCAGGGCGTGCCAGCTTCGAGGAGAGGCCGCGCTGCTGCTTCTCGAGGATGCCGACATCCTCCAGCGCCACCGCTTCCCAGCGCTTGTAATAGGGCGCGGCGCGGCTCTCGAAGTCCGGCAGCTCGGTATAGGCTTTCGGGAAGCAGCCGCCGACCGAGAGCACCGAGCGGTCGACCGCGACCGGGCGCACCGCCAGCCACCAGATGCAGTCCTGCGCGCAGGCGAACTGCGTGGTCGGCGCTACAAGCGTGAAATAGGTGCCCTTGCGGGCCTGTTCGTTCAGGCCCTCGATCGGCGGGAAGGGCGGCTCCTCGCCGAGCACGGCGATGGAGCGCGAGGACTGCACCTGGATGCTCAGCCATTCACCGGAGGTCGGGAAGCTCACCGAGCGCTGCGCCCCCACTGTCGCGGCATGGACGACGCCGGTGTGGTAGGTCTCCATGGCGTTTTCGAGCAGCAGCTTCCAATTGCAGTTGACGTCGATCTCGATGTGCCAGGTCTTCGCCATCTCGCCGAAGCGGTGGCTGCCCAGCAGTTCCGGCAAATTGCCGAGATAGGTCGCGAGATCGGGGGCGTCGTCGTCATAGTTCAGGAAGATCGCGCCTTCCCAGACCTCCATCCGGATCGGGATCAGGCCATGCGGCGGCTTCTCGAACTTCGGCACCTCGCGCATGCCGGGCGCCCCGGCGAGCGTGCCGTCGAGCCGGTAGTTCCAGGCGTGGTAGGGGCAGATGATATTGGTGGCGTGCCCGCAGCCCTCCAGCAGGATCGAGGCGCGGTGCCGGCACACATTGGCGAAGGCGCGCAGGACGCCGTCCTCGCCGCGCACCAGCAGCACCGGCCCGCCGACGCTTTCCAGCGCCTTGTAGTCGCCGGGGTTGGGAACCTCTTCGAGGCGTCCGGCGAAGAACCAGGTCTTGAGGTGGATATGCTGAACTTCGGCCTTGAAAACCTCGGGGTCGGTATAGAAGCGCGTCGGTGCGCTCTTGGCGTCGCCGAGCGGCGGCTCGGTCCACACATACGGCTCGGGAACCAGAGTGGTGGCGGTACTCATGACCGGTTTCCTCCGTTCAGGCGATGCTCGGCCTGGCCGAGCTGGACGAGATGCATGGCGATCACCGCGACATGGCCGGCCAACATTGCGGCCATGCCGGCGACATCGTGCGGCGGGCTCAGCGTGTTGATGTCGACGCCGACGAGGTCGAGCCCCTTCAGCCCATGCAGCAGGTCGAACGCCTCCGCCACCGGCGGGCCGCCCCAGGTCGGGGTGGCGACGCCCGGCGCTGCCGACGGATCGAAATAATCCATGTCGAAGGACAGGTGCACCGGGCGGTTGCCGGCGACCTCGCGCACCTCGGCGGCGACATCCGCCGCGCCGCGCTTGCGCACTTCCTCGCCGGTGATGACGCGGAAGCCGAGCGAGCGGGTATAGTCATAGGCGCCGGGCACCAGCATGGTGCCGCGCGCACCGATATGGAACGAACGCTTCGTGTCGATCAGCCCTTCCGCCGCGGCGCGGGAGAAGGTGGTGCCGGTATTGATGTCCTCGCCCGGATAGGCGTCGGTGTGGGCGTCGATATGCACCAGCACCAGCTCCGGATAGCGCTTGGCGAGCGCGCGCAGCACCGGCAGCGTCACCGTGCCGTCGCCGCCGACGCAGAGCGGCACGGCGTCCGCGCGCACCACGTCAAACACCGCAGCTTCCATCGCGGCGAGGGAGGGGCCGAGATCGGAGGCGACCACATCGACATCGCCGAGATCGACCACGCGGTTGCCCTCGCGGGGATCGACATCGGCCAGCGGGGGATAATAGGGCCGCACCTCGCTCGACATGGCGCGGAACGCCGCCGGCCCCTGGCGCGAGCCGATGCGGGTGGCGTGGGTGCCGCAATCGAACGGCAGCCCCATCACCGCGATCTGACCGGCCTTGGCCTCGCTCGCCTGCGGCACGCCGAGGAAGGTGCCGAGGCGCATCCGGGGTGTGGATGCGCTTGCAGTGTCCGTCATGCCTCGTTCCCCATATAGAAGGCCTTCACGCGCTCCGGATCGATCGACGACCCGGAGTCTTCATGGACGATGCGGCCGAGCCGCATCACATAGACATGGTCGGAGAGGCGGATCGCCTCGACCGCGTTCTGCTCCACCAGCAGCACGGTGGTGCCGCGCTTGCGGATCTCCTGCACCGTGTCGAGGATGAGATCGATCATCTGCGGCGCGAGGCCCATGGTCGGCTCGTCCATGACCAGCAGCGAAGGCCGCGACATCAGTCCGCGGGCAATGGCGAGCATCTGCTGCTCGCCGCCGGAGAGCGTGCCGGCGGCCTGCGACATGCGCCTGCCGAGGATCGGGAACAGGCCGGTCAGCGTCTCGATGTCCTGCTCGATCTCGGTCTTGTCGTTGCGCACATAGCCGCCGAGCACGAGGTTCTCGCGCACGCTCATGCCGGCGAAGACGCGGCGGCGTTCCGGCACATGGGCGATGCCGCGGGCGACGCGGGTTTCCGGGGCGAGCCGGGTGATGTCCTCACCGGCAAAGCGCACCGTGCCGGAGGTGAGCGGCAAGAGGCCCGAGAGTGCCATCAGCGTCGTGGTCTTGCCGGCGCCGTTGCTGCCGACGAGCGAGACGATGCGGCCGGGCTCGATGGTGAGGTTCACGCCGTCGACCGCACGGATGCGGCCATAGGCGACGGCGAGCCCCTTCACCTCCATCAGCGGCGCCACATTGCGCGCCTCGTCGAAGCGGTGATGGTTGGTGGCGTCCATCACACCCGCTCCCGGCCGAGATAGGCGGCCTGCACCAGGGGATCGGACAGCACGGCGTGCGGCGTGCCGTCGGCGAGGCGCTTGCCATAGTCGAGCACGGTGAGATGGCCGCACAGCGATCGCACGATCTGCATGTCGTGCTCGATCAGCAGCACGGTGATGCCCTGGTCGCGCACTGCGCGCACCAGATCGGCGATCTCGGTCTTCTCCAGCGCGTTCATGCCGGCGAGCGGCTCGTCGAGCAGCAGCAGCTTCGGCGCCGACATCAAGGCGCGGGCGATCTCGACGCGGCGCTGATGGCCATAGGAGAGGGTGGTGGCGACGCGGTCGGCGACGGTGCCGCCGAGACCGACGAAATCGAGCAACTCATAGGCCCGCTCGATCATCGCCGCCTCGGTGGCGCGGGCCTTGGCCGAGCCGAAGATCAGTCCGAGCGGGGAGGCGTGGAAGCGGCGATGGGCGCCGACCAGCACGCTCTCCAGCACGGTCATGGCGCCGAACAGCCGGATGTTCTGGAAGGTGCGGGCGAGCCCCGAGGCAGCAATGGCGTTGACGCTCAGCCCGCCGATCTCGTGGCCGTCGAATGTGAGCATGCCGGCGGTGGGGCGAATGAAGCCGGTGAGCACGTTCAGCACCGTGGTCTTGCCGGCGCCGTTCGGCCCGATCAGCCCATGGATGGTGCCGCGCTGGACCGCGAGATCGAGCCCGCCGATCGCCTCCAGCCCGCCGAAGCGCACCGTCAGTCCCTTGGTGGCGAGCAGCGGGCTCATGCCGGCCTCCGGCGCATGAGCCCGGCCATGATGAGCTGCACCCGCGCGCTCGCGGCCAGCCCCTGCGGGCGGAACAGCATCAGCGCGATGAGGATGATGCCGAGCAGCGCGAAGCGCGTCTCGGGGAAGGCCTGGACGAAGGGGATATCGATGGCGAGCTGGAGGAAGACGATCCAGATCACCGCGCCGACGAACGGCCCGACAAAGGTGCCGAGGCCGCCCAGCACGATGAGCATCAAGAGGATGATGTTCTCGAACAGGCTGAAGTTCAGCGGGCTGATATATTGCTGGTAGTGGGCATAGAACACGCCGACGAAACCGCCGACAAAGCCGCTTGTGGCATAGGCATAGAGCTTGTAGCGCGCGGTCGGCACGCCCATCGCCTCGGCGGCTTCCTCATCCTCGCGGATCGCCACCCAGGCGCGCCCGACATAGGAACGGATCAGCCGGCCGATGGCGAACAGCACCACCACGGCGAGCGCCAGCGCGAAGAAGAACTGCATGCGCGGCGTGCCGAGCGAAAAGCCGAACAGCGTCGGCGCGGGTATGCCGCGAATGCCCATCGGCCCGCGGGTGAGGTCGATCCAGTTGATGGCGACGATGCGCACGATCTCGCCGAAGCCGAGCGTCATGATGGCGAGATAGTCGCCGCGCAGCCTCAAGGTCGGGGTGCCGAGCAGCACGGCGAGGCAAGCGGCGATCAGGCCGCCGAGCGGCAGATTGAGGTAGAGCAGCCACCACATCTCCTGCGGGGCGATGCCGAAGGTGTCCTTCAACACCAGCACGAACAGGATCGAGGTGAGGTAGGAGCCGACGGCCCAGAAGGCGACGAAGCCGAGATCAAGCAGGCCGGTAAAGCCGACAATGACGTTCAGCCCGCTCGCCAGCATGCCGTAGATCAGCACCGTGGTGAGGATGCGCAGCCAGTAGTCCGACGGGATGAACACGCCCAGCGCGATGGCGATGGCCAGCAGAGCGAGGGCAAGCGGCACGCCGCCCTGCGACGTGCGGGCGAGCATCGTGTCCATCTGCTCGAAGCCGGCGCGGATCCAGCGCGGGCCGATCTCGCTGATGCCCCCCAGCAGGCTGCCGCGTCCGGCGGAGTTCAGCTCCGGCCGGCCGAGCAGGCCCTGCGGGCGGATATAGAGCAGCAGCACCAGCAGCACGAAGCTGATGGCGTCCTTGTAGGCCGAGCCATTGGGCAGGTAGCCGGCGCCGAGCGCCTCGACCAGGCCGAGAATGACGCCGCCGAGCGCCGCGCCCGGCGTCGAGCCGATGCCCCCGAGCACCGCGGCGGTAAGCGCCTTCACGCCCGGCAGGAATCCCATGCTGGCATGGGCGAAGCCATAGGTCTGCGCATAGAGCAGGCCGGCCAGCGCGGCAAAGCCCGAGCCGATGGCGAAGGCGGCGGCGACCACGCGGTCGACCGGTATGCCCACCAGCATCGCCGCGGTCTGGTCCTCGGCGCTGGCGCGCATGGCGCGGCCGAGCGTCGAGCGCGAAATGAACAGCGTGAGCCCGATCATGGCGAGGATGGCGGTCGCCATCACCACGAGGTCCATCACCGAGAGATAGATGGCGCCGAACAGCACCACCGGCGGATAGGTGGCGAGCGTGAATTCCGGGAAGCGCAGTTCCTCGGCGCCCCAGATGGTCTGCGCCGCGCTCTGCAGCACCACCGAGACCGCGATCGAGGTGATGAGCGGGGCGAGGCGCGGGGCCTTGCGCAAGGGCCGGTAGGCGATGCGGTCGACCACCACGCCGAGCGCGGCGGTGATGAGGATCGCCGCCAGCGCCGCCAGCGGGAAGGAGAGGCCCGGCATCGGCACGGTGTAACCGACGAGGCGCACCTCATCGAGCATCAGCGAGGTGGTGAGGAAGGCGCCGATCATGAACAATTCGCCGAAGGCGAAGTTCACCAGCCGCACCACGCCATAGACCAGCGTGAAGGCGACCGCGGTCAGGGCGTAGATCGCCCCGAGCACAAGGCCGTTCGCCAGCAACTGCCCGAAATATTCCATCGCGTCGGATCATAGGTCCGGAAAAGAGGCGGTGGCGTGCCGAAACCCGCCGGACATGCGTCCAGCGGGTTTCGGGTCCCACGTCAGGGCTGCTTAGGGGCTAGGCTAAACTTGCCGCCGCTGACGGTGAGGAAATAGAGCGCGCCGGCGCGATCGCCACTGGGATCGAACGTGGTCGGGCCGGTGACGCCGGGCACATCCTTTAGCTTGGCGAAGGCGGCGTTCAGGCTCTCGCGGGTGACCGGGCCATCCTTGGCGGCGAGGTCGACGGCGGCGCCGAGCGTGATGCCGGCATCATAGCCGAGCGCGGCCCAGGCGCTGGGGTCTTCCTTGTACTTCTCGCGATAGGTGGTGAGGAAGGCGGCGGTCGCCGGCGTCGACACCGAGGGGTCGAACATGCCGTAGACGATCATGCCTTCCACCGCGCCGCGGCCGAGCTTCATCAGCTCGACATTCAGCGCGCCATCGGTCGAGAGCAACTGCGCCTTGATGCCGAGGGCGCGGGCCTGCTCGGCGATCTTGGCGGCCTCGGTGTAGAAGCCGCCGATGAAGATGGCGTCCGGCTGGGCGGCGCGCACCTTGGTCAGCAGGGTGCGGAAATCCTTGGCGCCGAGCAGGTAGGATTCACTGCCGAGCACCTTGGCGCCGGCCTTGGTCGCGGCATCGCTGAAGGACTTGGCGACGCCGATGCCGTAATCATCCTGCTGGTTCAGCACATAGATGTTGGAGAGGCCGAGGGTCTTCGCCGCATAGGTGCCCATCATCGCGCCCTGCACCGCGTCGGTGAGCACATTGCGGCGGAAGTACGGGCTGACATTGGACAGCGCCGGGCTGGTCACCGCCGAGGCGAACACCGGCAGCTTGCAATCATTGAACACCGGGATGGCGGCGAGCGCGATGGAGGAGAACGAATAGCCCATCACCACGTCGACATTGCTGTCCGAGCAGAAGCGCTGGGCGATCAGCACGCCCTCGCGGGCTTCGCCGCGATCGTCGACCGCATCGATCTTGTAGGTGGCGCCGCCCTTCTTGTTGAGCGCGTCCACCGCAAGGTCGAGACCCTTGCGCATGTTGAGGCCGAACGCCGCGAAATCGCCGGACAGCGCTGCGGTGAAGCCGATGGTGACCTGGTCCGCGCTGTAGGCGGCGGCCGGTGCGAGCGCCAGGCCGATGCCGAGGGCAGCGGCGGCGATGCGTTTCATCGTCATGTCAGTCTCCCCTGGAGAAGCCCGTGCGCTTCTTCGCACACGCTGCGTCTGGTTACTGTTGTTCCCGCATTTTGCGGGCCGGAAGGTTGTTGTTGCTGAGGGATCAATGGATTTCCACCGTCACCCAGGTCTCGAAGCAATAGTCGTCGGCGAGTGACATTACGCCGATGGAGGCACGCGGGCCGACGCCGATCTCCTCGCCGAACACCTGCTCGAACAGGTCGGTAAGCCCGCTCGCCACCTTGTGCGGCTCGGTGAAGTCCGGCGCCGAGGCGATGAAGTTGAGCGAGCGCACCAGGCCCTTGACCCGATCGAGATCGCCGACCGCGTCGACAATGCAGCCGAGGCAGTTGAGCCCGGTGAGCCGTGCCGCCTCATAGCCTTGGGCCACAGTGAGGTCGCGCCCGAGCCGGCCGGGATAGAGCACCTTGCCCTCAGAATTCACGCCCGCGGTCTGGCCGGACAGGAACAGCAGTTTGTCGCTCTGATAGTGCGGCTTCATCTTGCCGTAGAGCTTGCCGTAATAGCCCTCGCCGCCACCTGCCGCAGGTAGCTGGAGCCCGAGTTCCGCGAGACGCTTCATCGCCGACATCGATCATTCCCCGCCCGGCCGGACGCCGGATCTCAGATGCTGATTTCGATGCGTTTTCAGGGCAAGGTCAAATGTGATTCAGAGGCCAAGCTATAACTTTGCGTTATAGCCTTCCTTTATCGCACGGCCCTTTATCAGCATGCGAACAGCGATCGCCGCTCCCGGCCTTCCGGCGAGGTGCAACGGGCCGGCGCTGCATCTTCTTTGTGCGCGCTCGGCCTATCGGAAAGGCGTGCGGTCGGGTGCCATGAAGCGCCGGAAGCGCTCCATGAAGTCGACCGCGATGCGCGAGGGCGGGCGGATGCTCGGCCGGAACATGCCGAAGCGATACGGCACCATCGGTTCGAACGGCACCGCCTTAAGCCCGGTCGAGGTGAAGAAGCGGGCGGTCGCCGGATCGACCAGCGTCACCGCGCCGAGTTGCTGCACCAGCACGCAGGCCGAGCCGAAGAACTCGACCTCGGCGACGACGTTCCAGTGCACATTGGCGTCGAAGAACGCCTCCGCCGCCGCGATATGGGTGATGTGCTCGGGGAACAGCGTGACGAACGGCATGGATTCCAGCTGGCGCGGGCCGACCCGGGGCTCGTTCGCCAGCGGGTGGTCCGGCCGCATCACGCACATGCAGCTCACCTCGAACAGTTCGAGCGAGGCGACATGGATGTCGATCGGCAGCTCCGCGAAGCCGACATCGAAGGCGCCGATGGCGCCGAGATCGCGCACCGCATAGGAGGAGCGGGTGATGAAGCGCGCGGTGGCGCCGCGATTCTCCCTGAGCACCTCGGCGATGATCGGCGGCAGCACATAGGTGGCGAGGCCGGGCGGGCTGGCGATCAGCAGCGTCGCCGAGGACAGGCCCTTCAGGTTGCGCGAGACCGCGAGCGTCTGCTCCATGGCATCGAGCGTGCGGGTGATGGTTGCGAAGAAGGTCGCCGCCTCGGGCGTCGGCTCCAGCCTGCCATGGGCGCGATGGAACAGCTTCAGCCCGATCTCGTCCTCGAGCCGGGCGATGAGGTTGCTGATGGCGGGCTGCGATTTCTTCAGCACCGCCGCCGCCGCGCTCATCGAGCCGTTCTCATAGACGGCACGGAAGGCTTCGAGGTGGCGCGTGTCCATCAGTGTGCCGCTCGGCTTGAGCATCCTTCCAGGCTCGGCTTCGCCGGGCACCTCAGGATGAGGTTCATCTGTTCTCTGTAAGAGTAACCGCATCCTGAGGTGCGAGCGTCAGCGAGCCTCGAAGGATGTTGAAACCGAGCGACCCCTTCTTTCCGCCCATCCAGCGTCATCCCGGAATTGCCGCGGGCAATATCCGGGATCGCAGACAAGGTGCCGAGCTGGACTTCACGCGATCCCGGCTCTCCGCCCTGCGGGCTGCGGGCTGGATGACGGCCGATTGGAAAAGCCGGACGGCTACTTCCCCAGCTTCATCCTGAGCGCCACCGACACGATGCTCACCCCGAGGTCCGAGGTCGCCTGGAACGGCACGCCGAGATAGCGCGGATTGCCCTCGGTGAGGTCGATGTCGCCGTCGCCGAGCCCCATCGAATAGAGATAGGAGGCGTCGAGGGTGATGCGCTCATTGTATTTATAGGTCGCGCCCGCGGAGAGGATGAACTGGTCGGTCTCCGGCAGGCGGGTGTCGCGGTTCTCGACGGTGAGCGGCGCCACCTCGTAGCCAATGCCGGCGCGCAGGGTCAGCGTGTCGCTGTAGTCGTATTCGGCACCGACCGAATAGAGCCAGCCGTCGCGATAATCGAGCTTCAGCGAGGTGAGCGGCACGCCGCCCGGCCCGGTGACGGGCAATTCGCCGAGCTTGCTCCAATGGTCCCATTCCACCGTGCCGAGCACGCGGAAGCGTTCGGTGATCTCCTGGCGGATGCCGAAGCTCAGCACGTCCGGCGTGTCGAGCGTGGTCTTGGCCGGCGTGCTGGTGCCGGAGACGTCCAGCGAGCCGTTGACGTCGTGCGAGATCGACGAGCGATAGCCGAGGCCGAGCGTGATGCCCTTCCACGGATTGATCTGGACGCCGAGATTGAAGCCGACGCCGAGATCATCCGTGGCCCGCAGCAAGGCGCTCGGCGCGTCCGGCTCGACGCCGATGGCCTGGGACAGGCGCGCCCGGAAATATTCCAGCTGCACGCCGGCGCCGACCGAGATCATGTCGTTGATCCGGTAGGAGGCCATCGGCGTGACGTTCAGCGAGAAGATCTCGGACTGGCGCGAATAGACTTGGCCGGCCCAATTGTCCGGCGCCAAAGTGGAGAGGCCGAAGGCGCTGTTGATGGCGACGCCGAGCGTCACCCGGTCATTGAGCGGATAGGCGATGTAGCTCGCCGGCACATAGGCGGAGCGCCCGACATCGACCGAGGAGTTCGACGTGCCGCCTACCGCGTCCTGGAAGGCGTTGGTGGCGTCGCTCGGGTGGATGTCGAAGGAGGGGAAGATTGCCGTGAGGTCGCTCTCGGCCTCGAAGTCGCGCACCGTCGCCAGCACGGCCGGGTTCCAGAAGCTGTAGGACAGCACGTCGCCGGCCGCGACGCCGGCGATCGCCATGCCGAAGCCGGCGGCGCTCTGGTCGCGGATCAGGAAGGCGCCGGCATGGGCCGTAGAGATTAGTCCGGCCGCGAGCAGTACGCCCACGGTCGCTCGAATGGCCGTCAAGCCGCGCATTGCCCCACCTGTCCCGGATTGCCCCCGCCGCACATGACTTTAGGGACGATTCCGCGGCACGTCGCCGTCGCCACGCGCGGTGACGCGGGAAAAAGTGAGACTTTTTAAGCGCGTGGTTATTTCGTCACGACAGCGCCGGTTGCAGCCCACGCGCCGACCAGCCGCGGGTAGAAGATGCAGTGCTCGCCAGCGCCGGCCTCGGCATTGAGTCGCTCATAGAGCGTGTCGATGCCGATTTCCTCCGGCGTCGCGATGCCGAGCTTGCCCATGAACGGCATCAGGCTGCGCACCGATTCGGTGACGAATTCGAAGCCGGCCTCTTCCCGGCCGCTGGCGATGCGGGTGAAGCCGGCGAGCTGCGGATCGAGCCCGGCGGCGCGATAGGCGGCGAACAGATGCGAGCCCATGTCCATCTGCCGGCCGACCCGGCGATAGAGCTCGATGATGCGCCCGATATTCGCTTCCAGCAGCGGCAGCGGCGGTATCGCCGTGGCGGTGCTCATGTCCATCTCGATGAAGGCGATGAGCGTGCGCGCGCGTGCCCGCGAGGCCAGCGTCGACAGCACCGCCGCGGGGTCCGGCATGTGCACCAGGATGAAGCGGCCGATGATGGCATCGAATCCGTCCAGTCCCTCGAACGCCTCGACGGGGGAGGCAAGGAAGCGGGCCTGGCTGCGCCCGGAGGCGCGCATGCGCGCTTCGGCGATGCCCAGCGCCTCGGCGGAAATGTCGATGCCGAGCACCTCGCCGGAGGGGCCGACCAGGTCGGCGGCGATCGAGGTGACATCGCCGACGCCGCAGCCGACATCGAGCACGCGCATGCCCGGCCTCAGGCCGGCTCGCATGAGTATGTCCCGCGTCGCCTCGGCGAAGAAGCCGGCCTGCCGTTCCAGCCGCGCCAGTTCCCGCTCGGAATGGCCGAGCACATAGGCGGCCTCGCCGGAGGTCTCGCGATTTTCATCATTCCTCATCGAGGCGTCTTCCCGTTGCTCGGTGTCGTTGGATTGGCGTTCTTGATCGCCGGGGGTGGCGAAGGGGAAAGAGGTTGCGGGGAAGCCCGCCCGGATAATTCGATTCTCGAAGTAGTGCTGATTTTACCCGATGGCCTAAAGGCAGCGTAAACCTTTCCATCTGACAATTGCGCGAGAGGATTCGGCCGCACCCATGATTCTGCCGCGCAAAACGGTTCGGACGGCCATGGCCGACATCGCCGTGCTGGAGAGTTCCGGCACCGGCATGCCGGTGCTGCTGATCCATGGCAATTCGAGCTGCAAGGAAGTCTTCCTCCGCCAGTTGGAGAGCCCGGCGGCGACGCGCTATCGCATGATCGCGATGGATCTGCCCGGCCATGGCGACTCCACCGATGCCACGGACGAACGCGCCTACACCATCCCCGGCTATGCCGAGACCGCGCTCAATGTGCTGGAGGCCATGGGGGCGTCGAATGCCGCCGTGCTCGGCTGGTCGCTTGGCGGCCATGTCGGCCTCGAAATGCTGGCCCGCCGCCCGAATCTCAAGGGCCTGATGATCGTCGGCGCCCCGCCTTACGCTCATGGCTTCCTCGGCATGATGCGGGCTTTCCAGGTCAATCTCAGCCTGCTGCTGGCGACCCGCGCCAAGCTCAGCCTGATGGAGGCGCGCCGCTTCGCCCGCACCAGCCTCGGCGCGGCCTATGATCCGATCTTCCTGGACGTGGTTCGGCGGACCGATGTGCGGGCGCGCCCCGCGCTCTATCGCGGCATGATGCGCGCCGACGGCGCCGACCAGAAGCAGATTGCCGAGCACGCCAGCGCGCCGATCGCGGTCCTCAACGGTTCGGAGGAGCCGTTCGCGCGGCTCGACTATCTGGCCGAGCTTGCCTATGGCGATCTCTGGGACGGGCAGTGCCATGTCATTGAGGGGGCGGGGCACGCGCCGTTCCTGGAGCGGCCGGGAGCGTTCAATCCGATCTTCGAGCGGTTCCTCGACGAGCTCGCCGCGCGCAAGGCGCGCACCGTGCCGGAGCGGGTCGCCCACTCGGCGTGAGACATTCATGTCGTCATCCCGGACGGCCGAAGGCCGGGCCGGGATCGCAGGCAAGGTGCCGAGCGGGACTTCACGCGATCCCGGCTCTACGGCTTCGCCTTCGGCCGGGATGACGGCCTCGTTTTCCGAATAACGTCCGCCTCAGCCCCGCGCGGCCTCGAACGCCGCCGGTTGCGGCACCAGCGGGACGCTGGGCATGGCCGGCATGCGGCCGAACAGCGCCGCGCGCTCCCGCTCGGTCGAGCGCAGGAACGGATAGCGGGCCATGATGCCCTCGCGCACCGTCGGATAGTGGATCGCCATCAGGCTGATCGGCTTCATCAGGCTCGGATAGTCGCGCGGCTCGCACAACGGCTTCAGGCCGAACAGGCGCTTGTAGAAGGCCTGGTGCTCGGCGCGCACGGTGGCGAGACCGATATCGGCGTCGAAATATTCCGAGGCGAGGAAGCCCATGCGCACCGTCGCATAAGGCAGTTCCGGGTGCAGCCGGGCCATCGTCTGGTCGGCGACGAAGCGGGTCGGATCGACGATGGAATGGCCGCGCGCGATCTCCGGGCCGAGCAGGTCGGAGAACACCGTCATGCACGGCGCGTCCGGATGCTCGGGCGAGGCGACGTGCACCCGGATCGAGGAGGCGAGCTGGTCTTCAATATAGATGCCGAAGATCCACGCGTTCGGCGCGTCGTCGTAAGGGTCCGTAAACCGCTTGCTGAAGCTGAGCGGGATCGCGCCCTCGCGCACATAGGCATCGTAGCGCAGCCGGAACACGGCTTCGCGTTCCTCCCCATCGTCGATGGGCCGGCAATCAATGACATCCAGGAAATCGACCAAACGCTCGGAAAAACTGCGGCCTGCAAGCGCCGTAGACGCCATAAAACCCTCCTCGCACTGGGAAAATACGCCCCGCGCGGAGGTAATTTAACTGTTTGTTAACTAAATTTAAATCTTAAAATAATCATCAAAATTTAGGCTTTGTGTCGCAGGCGAGGGGGCTTGACGGCTGCGCAAACCGCACCACCGCCCAACCATCACGCGAGGAAAAGCGCCGAAGCTGTACAGGGTTGTCGGAAAATCGCTTAAATTTGAGCGATCGCGACGAGGGATTGTAAAGGTATTCCGGGCACATTGGCGGTCGATCGGGAGGTCCGTCACCAACCATGCGTCTTCGACCGCCGCACGAGAAGCTGCCGCTGGATATCTACGTCTCGACTGTCGAGGCGCTGTATTCGGACGCACGCTCGCTCTATGCCGGCTCGATCAGCGCCTCGGTCGCCGCGCTCGTCACCTGGTGGAAAACCGGCGACTGGACCCTGCTGGCCTGTGCACTGGTGCTGGCGCTGATCGGCTTTGCCCGCGGGCGCGACATGCGCGCCTTTGCCGGCCAGAGCGAGAAGCCCGCTTCCTACGAATCCGCGCGCCGCTGGGAGGTGCGCTACATCATCGGTTCCGCCACCTATGTCGCGGTGCTGGGCATCTGGTGCTTCCTCACCTTCGCCCGCAACTCCGACGCGGTGGTGCATCTCATCAGCTTCTCCGTGGTGCTGGGCTATATGGTCGGCATCACCGGGCGCAATTTCTCCAGCGACCAGCTCGTCGTCACCCAGACACTGTGTGCGGCAGTGCCGATGATCGCCGGCCTGATGGTGCAGTACGACAGCTACTACGCCTTCCTGGCGCTGCTGCTGGTGCCGTTCTTCCTCTCGATCCGCGTGATCTCCTCGCGGCTGCGCGGCATATTGATGAATGCGGTGGTCGCCACCCACGACATCAAGTCGCTGGCGGCTCAGTTCGACACCGCGCTCAACAACATGCCGCACGGCCTGTGCATGTTCGACGAGCGGCAGAAATTCGTCGTCGCCAATTCGCGTTTCGACGAGTTGCTCGGCCTGCCCGAGGGCGAAAAGCGCGGCGGCACGCCGGCCCACGACCTGCTGCTCGAATGCATGCGCTCCGGCCGGATGTTGCCGCAGGCGGTCGGCCATTTCGCTGCCGCCTTCATGGAGGCGCTGGTGGCGATGCGCCGCGAGCCGCTTCTGGTCGACCGCGCCGACGGGCGCATGCTGGAACTCACCTTCCAGCCGATGGAGACCGGCGGCTGCGTCGTGCTGGTGGAGGACATCACCGAGCGGCGCAGCGCGGAAGCCAAGATCGAGCACCTCGCCCGCTACGACGCGCTGACCGGCCTGCCGAACCGCACCTCCTTCACCGAGCAGTTCGAGAGCGCGCTGGCCAGCCGCAACATGGGCACCTCGCGCGCCGTGCTGTTCGTCGATCTCGACGATTTCAAGCAGGTCAACGACACGCTCGGCCATTCGTGCGGCGACGCCCTGCTGTGCGAGGTGGCCGACCGGCTGCGCAACGCGGTGCGCGAGATCGACCTCGTCGCCCGCTTCGGCGGCGACGAGTTCGTGGTGCTGCAGACCCTGCGCCGCGGCAAGGAGCTGAAGGACGCCGCCACGCTCGCCCACCGCATCATCGAGACGCTCAGCGAGATCTACGACATTGACGGCCACCAGATCGTGGTCGGCGCCAGCGTCGGCATCTCGCTCACCCCGCAGGACGGCGCGAGCGTCGACCAGTTGCTGAAGAACGCCGACATGGCGCTCTACCGCGCCAAGGCGGACGGGCGCGGCGTATCGCGCTTCTTCGAGCGCGACATGGACGTGAAGGCACAGGCCCGCCGCACGCTCGAGCTCGACATCCGCGACGCGCTGGCGCGCGGCGAGTTCCAGCTGCACTACCAGCCGATCGTCAATCTGCAATCCGGTCGCTCGACCACCTGCGAGGCGCTGCTGCGCTGGCCGCATCCCACGCGCGGCATGATCTCGCCGGCCGAGTTCATCCCGGTCGCCGAGGAGATGGGGCTGATCGTCGATATCGGCGCCTGGGTGCTGCGCCAGGCGTGCAGCGAATGCACCAAATGGCCGACCGATGTCAGCGTCGCCGTCAATCTGTCGCCGATCCAGTTCCGCCGCGCCAATGTCGAGGCGCTTGTGCGCGAGGCGCTCGCCACCTCCGGCCTGTCGCCGGACCGGCTGGAGATCGAGATCACCGAGACCGTGCTGCTGCAGGACACTGCGGCGACGCGGCGGACGCTGCGCCGGCTGCGCAATATGGGCGTGCGTATCGCGCTCGACGATTTCGGCACGGGCTATTCCAGCCTCAGCTATCTCCAGGCCTTCCCGCTCAGCAAGGTGAAGATCGACCGCTCCTTCCTGCTCGGCGTCGAGGCCGACCGCCGCGCCATGAAGCTGCTGCGCGGCGTGGCGCGGCTCTCGGTCGAACTCGGCATGTCGGTGGTGGTCGAGGGCGTGGAGACCCAGCAGCAGCTGGCCGTGCTCGCCGCCGAGAAGAGCGTGAGCGAGGTGCAGGGCTTCCTGTTCAGCCCCGCCATTCCGAGCGTCGATATCCGCAAGCGGCTGGTGGCCGAGCGCGAAGGCCTGCTCAGCATCCAGCACGCCGGCTCGCTCAGCTCGAACGCGGCGTAAGTCGGGGCTCGCTCGGCTTCAACATCCTTCGAGGCCGGCCGTTTGCCGGCACCTCAGGATGAGGTTCCTCCTTGAGAACAACCTCATCCTGAGGTGCTCGCGCAGCGAGCCTCGAAGGATGTTGAAGCAGGACGCCCTATTGCCGCCGCCGCACGCGGGCGCCATTCTGCGGCACTTCAAGATTGCAGATTATTAGCCAGCTTACTCAATGGGAGGAACTCCGATGTCCGAGAGCAAAATGACCCGTCGCGACCTCGCGGCTCTTGCCGCCGGTGGTGCGCTTGCCGTCGGCATGGTCGGCGCTGCCGCGACCCCGGCCGCCGCCTACCAGGGCAATATGGAGCGCGCCATGTCCGCGCTCTACCAGGCGCTGGCCTCGTTGCGCGAATCCACCCCGAACAAGGGCGGCCACCGCGAGAAAGCGATGGAGCTGGTGCAGCAGGCTATCGCCGAGACCCAGGCCGGCATCGTGTTCGCCGACGAGCACGGCGGCGACGGCCCGCAATAGGCCTTTTGGTCGCTCTGCGTGAACATCCTTCGAGGCCCGGCTTTGCCGGGCACCTCAGGATGAGGTTTGTCTTTTAAATCGACCTCATCCTGAGGTGCTCGCGCTGGCGAGCCTCGAAGGATGTTGAAGCAGGGCGACGCCGCCCTAAAGATGCGACTTCGCCAGCAGCATGTGGACGCCCTTGTTGCCGTCCACCATCTGCGTGACGCGCAGGTTTCCGGCGAGCGAGCACAGCATGTAGGCCTGGTTGCGGGTGAGGTTGGTGCGCAGGCAGATGTGCCGCACCATCTCCCGCGTCGCCTGCTTCGCCGCGTCGTCGAGGTCCTCGTCGAGGCCGATCGACATCAGATGCGTCGCGCTCTCGGCAAACGGCCAGTCGAGCTCCATGTCCTTGCGCACGGTAAGGCGGAAGGTGCCGGTCACCCCGGTCTCCAGCGCGGTGATGCACACCTCGCCGTCGCCCTGCACGCCATGGCCGTCGCCGGCGAAGAACAGCGCACCCTCATTATAGACCGGCAGGTACAACGTGGTGCCGGCGCGCAGCTCCTTATTGTCCATGTTGCCGCCGAAGGCGCGCGGCACCGGCGAGCCGCAGCGGCCCCAGGCCGGCGGCGGGGCGGTGGCGATGATGCCGAAGAACGGATCGAGCGGGATCATCGAGCCCCACGGCATGACGCAGACATTGCGCGCGTGGTCGACCTTGGGGTGGATGGTCTCGTATTCGGTGAATTCGTCGGGCAGCGTGCCGAGCAGTGGCAGGATGGAGACGAAGCCCCAGTCCTGGCGCACCTTCACGTCGATGATGTCGACCTGCAGCGCATCGCCGGGCCGCGCATCCTTCACGAATACCGGCCCGGTGATGAAATGCGGGCCCGGCCCCTGCGGGAGGGTGTCGAGCGCCGTCATATAGTCGGCCGGCACCAGCGACAGGTCGTCGGGCAGCGTCTCCTTGCCGCCGGCGGGGAAGGAATGCAGCGTCACCACGTCGCCGGACGCGACCTCCAGCACCGGTGGCGTCGTGCTGTCGAGATAGCCCCACACCATGTTTTCCGGCGTTGCGGGGATTTCATAGCGGCGCGACATGGCAAGCTCCTGCGGTGCGCGGTTCAGACGGCGATGTGACGGGTGAGATGCTCGCGGCTCATCGCCTCGGCGCGCCCGGCCTCGATGACGGTGCCGCGCGAGAGGATGATGAAGGCGTCGGCGACGCCGATGGCGAAGTCTAGATACTGCTCGACCAGAAGAATGGAGATGCGCCCCTTCAGCGAGGTGAGCACCTGCCCGATGGCGGCGACGATATTGGGCTGGATGCCCTCGGTCGGCTCGTCGAGGATCAGGAGCTTCGGCAGCGTGACCAGCGCCCGGGCGATGGCGAGTTGCTGCTGCTGGCCGCCGGAGAGCGCGCCGCCGGAGCGCTTCCACATCTCCTTCAGCACCGGGAACAGGCCGATCGCCTCCTCCATCGCCGCGGTGCCATAGGTGCCGTGGGCGCGGGCCGCGGCCTCGATATTCTCGCCTACGGTCAGCTCGGAGAAGATCTCGCGGCCTTGCGGCACATAAGCGAGGCCGGCATGCGAGCGCCGGTTCGGCGACCAGGAGGTGGCATCCAGCTCATCCAGCAGCACGCGGCCGGAGGTCGGCGCCAGCACGCCCATGACGCATTTGAGCAGCGTGGTCTTGCCGGCGCCGTTGCGGCCGAGCACTGCCATGCATTCGCCCGGTGCGATGGTGAGGTCGACATGGCGCAGCACCTGGGCCGAGCCGTAATGCTGGTCGAGCGCTTCGACACGGAACTGCATGTCAGCGCCCCAGATAGACTTCGACGACGCTCTCGTCGGCCCGGACCTTGTCCATGGAGCCTTCGAACAGCGTGCGTCCTTCATGGAGCACGGTGACGCGGTCGGCGATCAGCTCGACGAAATCCATGTCGTGCTCGACCACGACGATGGCGCGGTCGGCCCGCTTCAGCGAGCGCACCAGCGCGGCGGTGCGCGCGGTCTCCTCGTCGGTGAGGCCGGCGACCGGCTCGTCCAGCATCAGCACCCTGGGGTCGGAGGCGAGCACCATGCCGATCTCCAGCCATTGCTTCTGGCCGTGGCTGAGCGCGCCCGCCATGCGCGCGGCCTGCTCGGCGAGGCCGATAATCTCCAGCACCTCGGCGACGCGGTCGTCCAGCGCCGGGCCCTCATACTTCCGGCGGAAACCGGCTTCAGTGCCGATCTCGATGTGCTGGCGCACGGTGAGCCCCTCGAACACGCTCGGCTTCTGGAACTTGCGGCGGATGCCGGCGCGGGCGATGGCGGATTCGCTCTGCCTCGTGATGTCGAGCACATCGCCGAACAGCACGCGGCCTTCCCTGGGACGGGTGATGCCGGAGATGACGTCGAGCAGCGTGGTCTTGCCGGCGCCGTTCGGGCCGATCACTGCGCGCACCTCGCCATAGTCGATGGCGAGCGACAGGTCGTTGATGGCGCGGAAGCTGCCGAACTGCACGGTGAGCCCGTCGACCAGGAGCGCGACGCCGGCCATCAGCGCGCCTCCCCGATCTCGGTCGCCAGCCGCTTCGCCCCCATCGGGCGGGTGAGCCGGAATTTGGCGAGGTCGACGAGGCCGTTGGGGAAGACCAGCACCACCAGCACGATCAGGCCCGAGAGGATGAAGGGCCAGACCTCCGGTGCCGCCGAGGACAGCCAGAATTTCACCGCGTTCACCAGCAGCGCGCCGATCACCGCGCCGACCAGATGGCCGCGCCCGCCGATCGCCACCCACACCGCGATTTCCAGCGACAATTCGGGCGAGAGCACGCGCGGATTGATGATGCCGACCTGCGGCACATAGAGCATGCCGGCGAGCATCGCGATCAGCGCCGAGAGGCACCACACCGCGAGCTTGAGGCGCAGCGTCTCGTAGCCGAGCGTGCGCAGGCGGGTCTCGTCGTCCCGCGTCGCCAGCATCAGCGCGCCGAAGCGGCTGCCGACCAGCATGCGGCAGGCGAGCAGGACGCCCGCCAGCGCCAGCACCGAGACCACCGCCATGGCGGTGATCATCCCCGTGGTGCCGATCGGCCAGCCGAACACCACGGCAAAGCCGGTCATGCCGTTATTGCCGCCGAAGCCGGTGTCATTGCGGAACATCAGCAGCATGGCGACATAGACCAGCGCCTGCGTGATGATGGCGAAATAGACGCCGCCGACCCGCGAGCGGAACGAGACATAGCCGAACACACCGGCGATCAAGGTCGTCACCGCGATGGCAATGACCAGCGCATAGGGGAAGCTGCCAAAGCCGGCCCAGTAGAACGGGAAATCCTTCCAGCCCATGAACTGGAGGAAGTCCGGCACCGTGCCCGTCACCTCGAAGCTGTGCTTCAGCAGGTGCATGGCAATGACATAGCCGCCAATGGCGAAGAACAGGCCATGGCCGAGCGAGAGAATGCCGAGATAGCCCCAGATCAGGTCCAGCGAGAGCGCCAGCACCGCGAAGGCGGCAAGCTGGCCGATGGCGTTGGTGAGATAGCGGGAGGGTTCCAGCACCGGCATCGCCACCGCGACGATGACGAGCACGGCGATCAGCGCGAGGAAGGCGCGGTCCTGGGTCCAGCGCGTCATTTGCGGCACCCCTTCACGGCGAACAGCCCTTCAGGCCGCCATTGCAGGAAGCCGATGATCATCAGCAGCACGATCACCTTGGCGGCGACCGCGCCCCACAGCGGCTCGATCAGCACATTGATCTGACCGATGCCGAGCGCGGCGACCACGGTGCCTGCAATGGTGCCGACGCCGCCGAGCACGACCACCATGAAGCTGTCGATGATGAAGTTCTGGCCCATTTGCGGGTTCACGCTGTAGATCGGCGACAGCGCGAGGCCCGCCAGCCCGGCGAGGCCGGAGCCGAGGCCGAACGCCATCATGTCGACGCGGCGGGTGGGGATGCCGATGCAGGCGGCCATGTCGCGGTTCTGCGTCACCGCGCGGATGTTCAGCCCGAGCGGGGTCTTGCGCACCACCGCCCAGGTGATCGCCAGCGTCGCCACCGCGAAGGCGATGGCGAACATGCGGTTCCAGGTGAAGATGAAGTCGCCGATCACCGGCACGCCGCCAGTGACATAGAACGGCGTCTCGAACTGCAGATTCTGCGTGCCGAAGATCACGCGGACGAGGTTCACCAGGAACAGGCTCACCGCCCAGGTGGCGAGCAGGCTCATCAGCGGGCGCTTGTAGAGGTGGCGCAGCAGGCTCGCCTCCAGCGCGATGCCGATGGCGGCGGTCACCAGGAAGGCGAAGGGAATCGCGAGGACCAGGTACCAGTCGAGCAGCGCCGGGACGAGGTGGCGCAGCGCCTCCTGCACGAGGTAGGTGACATAGGCGCCGATCATGATCAGCTCGCCCTGGGCGAGATTGATGACGCCCATCAGGCCGAAGATGATGGCGAGGCCGATGGCGGCCATGAACAGGATGCTGGCAAAGCTCAAGCCATTATAGAGCGCTGCCAGGGTGTCGCCGATGGCAATGCCACGATCGATCCGGCCGACGGCGCGGTCGACCGCCTGCCGGAAGCCGGCGTCCGAGGCATAGGCGGGATCGGCCTTCAGGGCGGAGATCTGCGTCAGCGCGCGCCGGCTCGGAGTCTCGGCGATGCGGTTGATGGCATTGATGCGCTTGGCCATGTCGGGAGAGTTCAGCGCCGCGGTCTGCGCCAGCGTCTCGATCTGGGTGCGCAGGCCGGCATCGCTTTCGCTCGCGGCGGCGGCATCGAGCAGGCCTTCGGGGAGTGAACCGGGCCGACGCTCCAGCGTGCGCAGCGCGGCGGCGCGCTGGTCGGTATCGGGCGCGCTGCGCAGTGCGAGCGCGGCGTCGGCGGTCTCAAACACGGCGCGGTTCTTCAGGCTGAGCACCGGGGTGCGGGCGGTGTCCGGCGCGGTGCGCGGTGCGCGGGTCACGGCATCGACATCGCCCAGCACGGCGCCGGTGTCGTCGCAGGCGAGCTTCTTGTCGATCAGCGCCTTCGCCAGCGGCGCCGCCCAGCCGCGATCCTCCGCGCTGCCGGCGGCGGCGAGGGCGAGCAGTGCTGCGCCGGCCTCGCCCATGGCGCCGGCATTGCCGCAGAGCTGGGCGATGAGCGCAGGCCGATCCAGCGGCGCGGCCATTGCGGGCAGCGCGAGCAGAGTGCCGGCAAGGGCAAGCAGTAGGTGGATGCAACGCGTCATGAAAGTCTCGACGACGACGGCCGGCTCTGCAGCCGGCCGCCTCGGGGGATCAGAACGGTAGAGGAGGCAAGAACTCAGCCATACGGGCTGAAGGGCACCGGCTTCGGCGTGTCCTTGGACTGCCAGAGGATGTCGAAGCCCTGCTTCTCGTTCACCGAGCCGATGAACACGCCGCGCGAGACGTAGTTGTTCTCGGCGGTCATGCCGATCTTGTAGCCCGACGGGCAGTCGAAGGAGAGGCCGCCAAACGCCTTGGTGACTTCGGGGATATCGAACGAGCCGGCCTTGGCCGCCGCCATCGCCCAGAGGTGCACGGCATCATAGGCGGAGACCATCGGATCGATGGCGACGTCGCCCTTGAAGGGCACGTTCTTCGCCTTCACATAGTCCGCCCAGCTCTTCAGGAAGGTGGCGTTGGCGGCGCCCTTGGCGTTCTGCAGATAGGCCCAGCAATTGAGGTGGCCGACCAGCTTGGAGGTGTCGAGGCCTTCGAGGTCGGCCTCCACCATGTCGAGGCCGAGCACCGGGATATCGGTCGCCTTGATGCCCTGATTGGCGAATTCGCGCATGAAGTCGGGGATCGACGAGCCGACCACCGTGAGCACCACGATGGGCTGGCCGCCGCCCTGGTCGGCGAAGGCGCGGATCTGGTTCACCAGCGTCTGGAAATTGGAGAAGCCGAAGGGAACGTATTCCTCCTTCCAGGCGGTCTCCGGGATGCCCTTGGACTTCCAGTAGCCCTTGAGCTGCTTGTTGATGGTGCGCGGCCAGACATAGTCCGAGCCCAGCATGAAGAAGCGCTTGGCCGAGACGCCTTCCTCGCCCATCAGATAGTCCACCGCCGGCAGCACCGAGCTGGCGGGCGGCGAGTTCACATAGACGACGTTCTTGGAATTCTCGTCGCCCTCGAAATGCAGCGGATAGAACAGCAGGCCCTTTTCCTGCTCCACCACCGGCAGCACGGTCTTACGCGACACCGAGGTCCAGCAGCCGAACAGCGCGGAGACCTTCTCCTGCTGCAGCATCTGCTTGGCCGACTGCGCATAGAGCGGCCAGTCGGAGGCGGGATCGGAGACCATCACCTCGACGGTGCGGCCATTGACGCCGCCCTTGGCGTTGATCTCGTCGGCGGCCATCTTGACCACATAGTTCAGCCGGCCTTCGAGATTGGCCATGGTGCCGGAGGAGGAGAACAGGCAGCCGAGCTTCACGCTGCCGGCCGCCTGGGCGGAGCGCAGAATGGCCGGCATGCCAATGGGCGAGGCCAGCCCCGCGGCGGCGAGGCCGCTCGCCTGCAGGAAGGAACGCCGCGAAAGCTTGCTCATGGGACGACACCTCATAATTCGGAGATGTCGCGAATTCTGTTCGGACCCGGCGGCGACGCAACTTCATATAATGTTCAGTGCTGCCCAATTCGGCAGCAATGACAGGGCGATGGCAGGGATTATGGCACTATTGCCATCTGATGGCGGCGCGGGGGACGGGGCGTCGCTCGGCTTGAGCATCCTTCGAGGCCCGGCTTTGCCGGGCACCTCAGGATGACGTCGCGTTTATAAGAACCACGTCATCCTGAGGTGCGAGCGCAGCGAGCCTCGAAGGATGCTGAAGCCGAGCGCCGCCTTCCTTCCAACAAATCCCGCGACGTCATCGCCTTCGCAGCGCAGCAAAAGCGCATTCACGCCTGCGCCCGATCGGCTATAGTACTGCCTAGAGAAAGCGCATGCCCATCAAGCGGGCGTCGCCGATGGCGGGGTATGAAGCGGAGAGCAGGCAATGCGACGTTCGCAATATACCGAGAACGAGATCATCCACCTGTTGTACGAGGCGCATGCCGGCGTGCCGGTCGACGAGATCTGCCGCACCGCGCAGGTCTCGCTGCGCACCTTCTATCGCTGGCGCCGCCGCTTCGGCGGGCTGACGCCGCCGGCGGTGATGGAGATGAAGGAACTGGAAGCGGAGAACCGCCGGCTGCGGGCGCTGGTGAGCAACATGTCCGAGCGGCTGCGCGCTCCGGGACGCGAGCCGCCAAGCGGGGAGCTGCCGCACCCGTCGCGCCCCGGCACCGGTCTGTCGCCGGTGCGCGCCTCGACGCTCGCCGCCGAGCGCTGCGGCGGCGCCCTGGTCGGCCGCTTCGCCTCGGTGCGGGTGACGCGGTAAGGGCGCCCGGCTTCAGTATCCTTCGAGGCTCGCTGCGCTCGCACCTCAGGATGAGGTCGTCTAATGAACGCGACCTCATCCTGGGGTGCCCGGCAAAGCCGCGCCTCGAAGGATGCTCAAGCAGAACGCCACCCCCTTGCTGCCGCTTCCTTAGGCAGCCAAAATGGCAAAAGCGACATAAAGTCCGGCGGGTGGGAACGGTTTGATCGGTCCGCCCGAAACGCACCCCGTCCGCGGGGCAAAAATCACGCAGAAGCCCGCGCCCCGGATGGTCTCACCGCTGCGCGTGCGGATGTGCCTGCGATCATCGCAGCACCTGCCAGTCATTTGATCTTGCTGGTGATTTACGGACTGAATTACGAATTCACCTCGATTCCGACGTCCGCCAGAGACCTCCCGAGGAGATCGAATCATGTCCCAAGATCTGCCCAATGATCTGCCCACCCGCCTTGATCGTCGCGGCTTCCTGAAGACCTCGGCGCTGGTCGCCGGTGGCGTCATCGCCGCGCCCTACGTCGTCACCCGCGCCGGCGCGGCGCCGCTGAAGACGGTGAATTTCAGCGAGGCGGTGCACAACCTCGGCTACATCAATCTCTATGTCGGCATGCACGCCGGCATCTTCACGAAGAACGGTCTGGACATGAAGGTGGTCGCCGCCGGCGGCGACACCCAGACCTTCGCCGCGGTGCTGGGCGGCTCGGCCGATTTCGCCATTGGCGACGCCACCATGGCGCAGATCTCCCGCGAGAATGGCGGCCCCGGCGTCGTGGTCGGCACCGTGGTGCAGCGCGCCCATTATTTCGGCGTGTCCAAGACCATGGAGCCCTTCACCGATCCGAAGGCGCTCAAGGGCAAGAAGATCGTCACGAGCCCCGAGCCCAACACCAATTACTCGGTTGCCAAGCGCATGCTGGAAAAGGCCGGCATGAAGGTCGGCATCGACGCCTTCATCATCCCGGTGAACCCCGGCACCGAGATCGCCGCCATGCTGGCCGGCCAGGCCGATGTCGCCATCGCCTACCAGCCGAGCGTCGCCGCGGCGGAAGCCCAGGGCGCCAAGGTGGTGTTCGACTTCTCCAACTATATCGGCCCGTTCTGCAACACCGGCATCATGGTGCTGCCGAGCACCATCGCCAAGGATCCGGAGATGGTTCAGGCGCTGGTGACCTCGTTCGAGGAAGCCTCGCGCAAGACCTATGCCGACCCTGCCTTCTCCAAGCAGGTGGCGCGCAAGGAGTTCCCGGACCTCCCGGGCGACGTTGTGGACAAGGCGATCGACGCCGAGCTGAAGTACCTGATCCCGGCGCAGTCGGTGATCACCAAGCCGGACCAGTGGAAGAACCTGATGGACATGCAGGTCTATCTCGGCAACGCCAAGGGCACGATCACCTACGACCAGATCATCGACAATTCCTTCGCCGAGAAGGCCATCAAGAAGCTCGGGTAGTCGGATCGTGGCACTGACCGAGATGACGCGTGAGGCGGCGCCGGCGGGAAGCACGGTGCCGCCGCTCGTGGTCGAGCATGTGGCGAAGAGCTATGACGCGGACGGTCGCATCGTCCCCGTCATCGGCGACCTGTCGCTGACGCTGAACGAGGGCGAGATCGTCGCCATTGTCGGCCCGTCCGGCTGCGGCAAGACCACGCTGCTCAACACGCTGTGCGGGCTGCTTGCCGCCGATTCCGGACGCATACGCTGGCATGGCCGGGAGATTTCCGGCCAGCCCTCGGGCGTCGGCTACATGCTGCAGAAGGATCTGCTGCTGCCGTGGCGCACGTCCCTGCGCAATGTGATGCTGGGGCTCGAGATCCGCGGCGTCCCGCTCTCCGAGGCCGAGGAACGCAGCCATGTCATGCTCGACCAATTGGGCCTGCACGGCTTTTCCGACAATTACCCCTCGACGCTCTCCGGCGGCATGCGCCAGCGCGTGGCGCTCGCCCGCACGCTGGTGAACGAGCCGGACGTGCTGCTGCTGGACGAGCCGTTCGCGTCGCTGGATTTCCAGACCAAGCTGCTGATCGAGAGCGACACCGCGAAACTGGTGCGCGAGAGCCGGCGCTCGGTGCTGCTGATCACCCACGACATCGAGGAGGCGGTCTCGCTGGCCGACCGTGTCATCGTGCTCTCCAAGCGCCCGACGCGGGTGAAGGCGATGTACGACATCGCGCTCGGCACCGAGCGCACCGACATGATCGCCGCCCGCGAGAGCGCCGGCTTCTCGGATTATGTCCGGCGCATCTGGGCCGATCTTGATGTGAGCCGGCAGTGAGGGGAGGGACGAGCGATACGTCCTTCTTCCCTCTCCCCGTTGGGGAGAGGTGGCCCGCGAAGCGGGTCGGTGAGGGGCTACGCGATTGCGGAGCTAAGAAGACCCCTCACCCCAACCCTCTCCCCAGCGGGGAGAGGGAGGTTCTGGGCCGGTGAAGGTGGCAATGAGTGTAACCTCGAAGGCGAGGATTTGAGGCGTACGATGGACGGCACCGCGGACGAAACCCTCTCCGGCACGGCGCCCGCAACGCCGCCGCTCGCCGCCAAGCGCCGGGCGCGGCTGCGCACCACGGCGCTGGTGCTGGCAGCGCAGCTTGCCGTGCTCGGCGCCTTCATCGGCTTCTGGGAATACATGACGGCGTGGAACAGCCAGGCCGCCTTCATGTTCGGCTCGCCCTCGGCGATTGCCAATTTCCTTGTTCAGATGGCGCGCGATGGCTCGCTGTTCCGCGACACCTATGTCACCGGCATGGAGACGCTGCTGGGCTTTGCGGTCGGCAACATCATCGGCACGCTGATCGGCCTGTCGCTGTGGTATTCGCGCTTTGTCTCGCGCGTGGTCGAGCCCTTCGTCATCGCCATCGGCTCGATCCCGATCATCGCGCTGGCGCCGATCATCATCATCTGGTTCGGCACCGGGCTGACCTCGAAGATCGCCATGTCGACGCTCTCTGTCGTCATCGTCGCGCTGGTCACCTCCTACAAGGGCGCGGTCGGGGTCGATCCGGACCAGATCAACCTGATGCGCACGCTCGGCGCTTCCAAATTCCAGATCTTCCGCAAGCTGGTGGTGCCGGCCTCGCTCACCGACATCTTCGCCGGGCTGAAGCTCACCGTCGGCTTTGCCCTGATCGGTGCCATCGTCGGCGAGTTCATGTCGTCGTCCGAAGGGCTCGGCCATGCCATCTTCAAGGCCGGCTCGCTCTACATCATCCCCAAGGTGTTCGCCGCCCTGGTCGCGACCATTGCGCTCGCGCTGGTGCTAACCTTCCTCGTCGGCAAGGTGGAGCGGCTGCTGATGCCGTGGCGCCGCCTCGCCTGAAGTTCCATACGCAGTGAATATTGGAGTGAGCATGTCCCAGCGTGTCAGCAAGGCCGGCAACATCAAATACGCGCTGTCCGGCAACGAGGCCTTCGTCGCCAGCGTCGACCCCGGCGAGACCTTCGTGGTCGAATGCGCCATCAATGCCAATGACGGCACCATCCGCCATGTCGGCCAGCAACTGACCCCCGCCGATGTCACGCTGCCCTTCGTCAATGGCGCCACCGGCCCGATCGAGGTGCGCGGCGCCAAGAAGGGCGACATGCTCAAGCTCGACATCATCCATATGGAGCTCGACACGCTCGGCTTCACCGCACTGTGGCCGGGCATCGGCATGTTCCCGGACTGGGCGCGGCAGAAGGAGTACGGCCACCACACCCGCGTCATGGAGGTGAAGGACGGCTTCGTGCACTGGAGCGACAAGCTGAAGCTCCCTGTCCGCCCGATGATCGGCGTCGCCGGCGTCGCCCCGGTGCATGGCGCGGTGCTCACCGTCGACAATGGCGCGCATGGCGGCAATCTCGACGTGCAGGAGATCACCTCCGGCAACACCGTGATGTTCCGCGTGAATCACGATGGCGCGCATCTCTTCCTCGGCGATTGCCACGCCATTCAGGGCGACGGCGAGGCCAATGGCATGGGCGCCACCGAGATCGCTGCGACGCTCACCGTGCGCGTCTCCTTGGCGCCGGCCCCGGCGCGGCTCGGCCATCCCCGCATCGAGACGCCCACGCACATCTGCACGCTCGGCTGCGCCCGCCCGCTGGAAGACGCCATGCGCATCGCTTTCCAGGAGATGATCTACTGGCTGGAGGACGAGTACGGCATCCCGGCGACCGAGGGCTACATGCTGCTCGGCCAGATTGCCGAGGCGCGCTGCACGCAGGTGGTGAATCCCAAGTACACCTATATCTGCAAGGTGGATAAGGGGGTTTTGGCGGCGCTGAAAGGGTAGGGGGCGTCGTTCTGCTTCAGCATCCTTCGAGGCCCGGCTTTGCCGGGCACCTAAGGATGAGGTTGCTTTATAACCACGTCATCCTGAGGTGCCGCCGTAGGCGGCCTCGAAGGATGCTCACGCAGAGCCACCCTTCTCCTCCCAACCCGCCGTCATCCCGGCCGCAGCGCAGCGGAGAGCCGGGATCCCGTGCCGGAAGAAGAGCGTTTGCGCGATCCCGGATATGGCCTGACGGCCATTCCGGGATGACGACAATAGGGATCACCCCCGCAGCGCGCTCGCCGGCGACTGGCGGTAGGCCAGCAGCGCCGGCACGATCGCCACCACGCCGCTGATCAGGATCAACACCAGCAGCGGCATCACATCGCCCGGCACGAAACCCACCGGAAGCGCGATGCCGCTCTGCCGGCTGAGGATGCCCGACAGCACCCTCGCCGCCGCATAGCCGATGCCGAAGCCGGCGATGAGGCCGGCGCCGATGATCAGGAAGGTCTCCAGCCAGACGATGGCGAACACCACGAGCCGCGGCGCCCCGAAGGCGCGCAGCGCACCGATCTGCCGGCGGCGTTGCAACACGTGGAGCATCACCACCAGCAGGATCGCCGCCGCCACCAGCGCCTGCGCCCCGGTGGCCACGGCTGAGAGCACCAGGCGGGCATCGCCGAGCGTGCCATAGAGCCGGGTCAGGACCTCCCCGGGGAAGACGGCGAGGGTGCGCTCGCCGCGATAGTCGTGGCGCAGCTTGTAGGCGTCGGCGATGGTGCGCGGCTTCACCAGGATCGCCGGCAGGCCGGGCGCATCCGGCGCGCTCAACGCCTGCGGATCGATCGGATCGTCGAGGTCGATCAGGGGATCGCGCGGCGCGCCGAGCGTGGCGGCAAGAGTTGGAGCGGGAGGGGTCGACGCGGCGTGCGCCTCGCCCTCATGTTCCTCGCCATCATCGTGCGCGTGCCCATAGCCATGAACCCGCCACACCGCTTCGATCGGCACCAGCACCGCACGGTCCCATGAGGTGCCGGTCGGCTTCAGGCGCCCGACGACTTTGTAGCTGATGCCGGCATGGACCTCGCCGGGGCCGTGCACCTGGCCGTGCATCGGGTGGAAGATGTCGGCCACGCTCAAGGGCACCTGCGCGCCGATCACCGCCTCACCGAGCTTGCCGAAGCTGCGGCCCTCGGTGAGCCCGCCGAAGCCGTCGATCAGCGGCTGGGTGGTGCCGACGATCGGGCTGTCGGCGATGAAGTCGCCGAAGCCGATCGGCGCCGCGAAGCTGACCCGCGGGTCCTTCGCCAGCGCCGCCAGTACGCTGCCCGGCATCAGCGACAGCGGCGCGGCCTGCAGGAATACCGAGGACAGCACCAGCTGCGTCTCGCTGCCCGGCGCGCCGATGACGAGGTCGAAGGCGCCGGCCGCCCGCGCGCTGCCGATGCGCAGCGCGCGCTCCTGCAGCGTCACCACCACGCCGAGCGCGGTGGCGAGCGCGATGATGAGCATGATGGCGAGCACGCCGATCCAGTGGCGGCGCAAATCCGCGGCGATGAAGCGGAACATCAGCCCTCCCGGATCCGGCCGGCATCGAGCCGCAGCACGCGGCCGAGCCGGTCCAGCACGCGCGGATCGTGGCTGGCGACGATGAGATTGGCCCTCACCTCGCGGGCAAGCTCGACCAGCAGGTCGGCGACAATGGCGCCGGCCTCGGCATCGAGGCTCGCGGTCGGCTCGTCGGCGACGATGATGCCGGGACGGGCGATCAGGGCGCGTGCGACTGCGACGCGCTGCATCTGGCCGCGCGACATGGTCTCGATGCTCTGGGTGGCGCGTTCGATGCCGACGCGGGCAAGGAGGCGCGCCGCTTCCGCCTTTCGGCCGTCGGGCAGGCGAAGATGCGCGAGCCGCTGCGGCAGCAGCACATTCTCCACCGCCGAGAGGCCGGGGAAGAGATGGAATTCCTGCATGACCAGCCCGACATTGGCGGCGCGCCAGCGGTCGCGCGCGCCTTCGCTCAGGCGCGCAACATCGGTCTCCTGCCAGATCACGCGTCCGCGGGTGACGCGGTCGAGCCCGGTCAGCATGTTGATGAGCGTGGTCTTGCCGGAGCCGGACGGGCCGGTCACCGCGACATGCTCACCGGATGCCAGGTCCAGCGCCGGGATCGCCAGCGCCGGCCGGCCGAGACCGGGAAACTCGACCGCGAGGTCACGCAAGGCGAGTGCGGGCATCGGCTCAGGCCGCGCCGAAGCTGGCGCCGACGATGCGCAGCCGGCTGAGGAAGCCGGTGTTGGGATCGGTCCAGGAGCCGACCTCGAGCGTGCCGGTCACCTCGATCAGCGCATTGGCCTGCTCGAAGGTCTGCGCCTTGTCGAGATAGATGACGACGATGTTGTCCGGCCAGTCGGCGTCCGACGAGCAGAACGGGCAGAGCGACATCGGGATTTCGGTGAGCACGAAGAAATCGGCCTCGGCCTTCAGGGGCGGCGCCATGAAGCCGCGCATCGCCACCTTCTTCTGCGCGAGCGCCTTCACCTTCTCGGAGAATTCGAGCCCAAGCACGCTGATCTTGCCATAGAGCTCGTCGAAATCGAGCCTGGCCGGCGTGGCGGCGGCCGCGGCGCGGGCGAGGGCCGGCAAGGTTGCAGCGGCGAGCGCACCGGTCGCGAGCAGACGGCGTCGCGTGAGGGACCATCGGTTCATGGCATCCTCCTTGATGTGCCCTTTGCGGGAGCACGGTATGCCGAAGCCCTCTCCCCGTCGGGGAGAGGGGGAAGAACCGTCTCAAACCGTCATGGCCGGGCTTGTCCCGGCCATCTCGGTCTCCGACGCACTGTCGGGAATCGAGATCCCCCGCACAAGGCCGGGGATGACGGTCAGCGTGGGGTAAACCCCAGTGCTCAGTTCGTCGCCTGCGGGGCGATGGCGAGGGCGTCGACCAGCACGCGGTAGACGTCGCTCTCTTCCATGTAGCCCTTGAACTCCTCGGCGCCGGGGCCGGTGGCCTGGAGCACCACATCGTCCACGGCATGGACTTCGCTGTCCACCGAGCGCGGCATGTTGCCTTCGC
The DNA here is from genome assembly GCF_012971745.1 of Starkeya sp. ORNL1. NCBI lineage: Bacteria > Pseudomonadati > Pseudomonadota > Alphaproteobacteria > Hyphomicrobiales > Xanthobacteraceae > Starkeya > Starkeya sp. ORNL1. The sequence goes on along the minus strand of NZ_CP048834.1, from coordinate 2,140,835 downwards.
GGAACACCGCGCCGGGCACGCTCTTGTACTTCTCGTTGGCGACGTATTCCTTCTTCTCGTTCTGCACGCTCGGCTCGAACGGGCCATCCAGCTTGGGACGGAAGGTCTCGTAATAGTCGGGATAGTTGTTGGAGAAGGTGGCGAGGCGGCGGGTCACGTCCACCTTGTCCGGATAGCCGTCGCCGTCCTTGTCCTCATAGTTCGGGAAGCCGGCATCGGCATAGGTGCCGACCTTCTCGCGCATCTCGGTGCCCGGCTTCTCATCATCGACGGTGCCGATGATCGAGACGCCGTGGGTGTGATCGCCGGTGACGACGATCAGCGTGTCGGGATGGGTCTTGGCGAACTCCAGGCCGAGGCCGATCGCCTTGTCGAACTCGATGGTCTCGACGAAGGCGCGGTCCCAGTCCATCGGGTGGGACATCTTGTCGATCGAGGCGCCCTCGACCATCAGGAAGAAGCCTTCCGGATTCTTGGCGAGCTGTTCCAGCGCCACCGAGGTCATCTGCACCAGGCCGGGCTGGTTCGGGAACTTGCCGACCGTGCCCTTCTTCAGGAAGTCGCGGTCCAGCGTCACGTCCATGTTGCCGGTGTGGAACAGGCCGAGGATCTTGCCGGTATTGGTGCCGCGCGCGGCGTCGAGCTCGGTCTTGTCGCCGGCGAAGGTGTAGCCTTCGTCGCGGAACATCTTGACGTAATCCTTCTCGTCCTTGCGCTTCGAGCCGACCGTCGACTTCGGCAGGAAATAGGCCGAGCCGCCGCCGAGGATGACGTCCGGCTTCACGTCGAACAGCATGCCGGCGATCTCGGCCTTGTCGGCGCGCGCGCGGGTGTGCGAGACCACCGCCGCCGGGGTGGCGTCCTCGATTTCGGCGGTCGAGACGACACCGATCGACTTCTTCGTGGTGCGGCGCAGCGCCTCCGCAATGGTCTCGACCTTCGGGTCGTCGAGGCTGTTCTTGGTGCGGTCGGCATAGACGCCGAGCGCGTTCACCGCGGTCTTGTGGCCGGTCATGTACGCCGACATGGTGTTGGCGCTGTCGGTGGCGACCGCATTGGTGGCCGAGGTGCCGATGAAGGCCATGCGGTCGAGGTCGTCCATGTTGAGACGGCCGTTCGCCTTGCCCTCGGTCATGCCCTTGGACATGATCCGCGCGCCGGTGCGATGGGCGACCGACATGCCGTCGCCGAGGAAGAAGATGACATTCTTGGCCTTGGCCGAAGTCGGGGTGGCATAGACATGCCAGCTCACCGTCTTGGTCTCGCCACCGGCGGTGGCCTTCACCTCATAGGTGCCCGGCTTGGCGATGGCGCCGGCGCGGATCAGCACCGCGGAGGCATCGACGCCCTGTTCCTTCTCGACGAACTGCACATCCTTGCCGAGCACCTTTTCGGCGGGCTCGCCATTGATGGTCAGCTTCACCTCGTCGGCCTTAACCACCTTGTCGAACTCGACCTTCGTGTCGAAGGGAGAACCGATCATGATGGTGGCGCGATCGAGCGGATAGATGGTCGTGGCATCGGCCACGGAAACCAGGCAGGTCGTCAGCGTAAGGGCCGCGATGAAACTGCGCATGTGGGTTCTCCTCAGGGCAGGGGACGAACCTCTCATTATGGGCCGCTGGTGTCAGGTGGATGACCAAGCGGCCCGCTGGGGAATGCATGGGCGCAAGGATTGTGGATGATTTAACATGACGTTACGTCATGCTGGGGCTTGACTCATACTTCGACGCTGGCAGGCGAAGCGAGCCATGTCCGACGTCATGGCCGGCCTTGTGCCGGCCATCTCGGGCTCTGATGCGCTGTCCGGAATCGAGATCCCCGGCACAAGGCCGGGGATGACGGTCCATTCTGGAATTATCGGTCAGCCTCCCAGGACGACGTCGCATGGAGCACTCCAGAAAAATTCTCGCCGCGATGTCGGTCTAGCCTTTTGCCGTTCGTCCTAATGTCATCGGCACCGGCAAGCTTGGCCGCGGTGCCGTTCGCGAGGCGACGGCCAAGGGGAGCGAAAATCATGAATGTGCAGGCTTATGTGATGTTCAATGGCCGCACCGAAGAGGCCATCGAGTTCTACAAGAAGGCGGTCGGCGCCGAGGTCACCGCGCTGATGCGCTTCCGCGATGCACCGGAGGCGCCGCCGCCCGGAATGGTGCCGGAGAACTGGGGTGACAAGGTCATGCACTCCAGCTTCAAGATCGGCGATGCCGAAGTAATGGCCTCCGATGGCTGCCAGTCGGACGCCGAGGGATTCAAGGGCATTTCGCTGGCTCTGTCGGTGAAGTCGCCCGACGAGGCCGAGCGTGTGTTCAATGCGCTCGCCGAGGGCGGCGAGGTGACGATGCCGCTCGCCAAGACCTTCTTCTCGTCGAACTTCGGCACTCTGGCCGACCGTTTCGGCGTCTCCTGGATGGTCGTCACCCACGACTGACGGCAGAAAGCTACGGGAGGACATGATGGCAGAGCAGGTCTTCATCCTCGTCGGCACCCGCAAGGGCGCCTTCATTCTCGAGAGCGACGCCATGCGCCGCTCCTGGGCGGTGCGGGGCCCGTTCTGCGAGACATGGCCGACCAACCATGTCGTCGCCGACCCGGTTAGCGGCACCATCTATGCCGGCGGCGGCAATGAATGGTTCGGCCCGGCGGTGTGGAAATCGACCGATTTCGGCGCCACCTGGTCCCATTCGAGCCAGGGTCTCGCTTTCGAGCCGGGGCAGGCGCCGGTGAAGGCGGTGTGGAGCCTCGCCCGCGGTGCCGATGGCGCGCTCTATGCCGGCGTCGAGCCGGCCGGGCTGTTCCGCAGCGAGGATGGCGGCGAGAGCTGGAGCCATATCGAGGGCCTGCAGCAGCATCCGACGCGGCCGGACTGGAATCCCGGCGGCGCCGGGCTGATCCTGCACTCGCTGGTGCCCGATCCCATCGACGCCAGCAGGATCTGGGTCGGCATCTCCGCGGCGGGCGTGTTCGCCACCGAGGATGGCGGCGCCAGCTGGCAGACCCGCAATCGCGGCACCCGCGCCGACTTCATGCCGGAGGGCCAGAACTATCCCGAATTCGGGCAGTGCGTGCATTGCCTCGTGATGGCGCCGGGCGGAGGCGGCCGGCTCTACCAGCAGAACCATTGCGGCATGTATCGTTCCGACGATGGCGGCAAGGCCTGGGAGAGCATCGAGGCCGGCTTGCCGTCCTCCTTCGGCTTCCCCGCCGCCGCGCATCCGCGCGACCCGGATTGCCTCTACCTCATCCCGCTGAACGGCGACATCAAGGGCCGCTTCATGCCGGAGGGCAACACCGCGGTGTGGCGCACCACGGATGCCGGCAGGAGCTGGCAGCCCAAGCGCGAGGGCCTGCCGCAAGGCGGGGCCTATTTCAACGTGCTGCGCCAGGCCATGGCGACAGATACGATGGAGCCGGCCGGAGTCTATTTCGGAACCAATGCCGGCGGCCTTTATGCCAGCATCGACGAGGGCGAAAGCTGGGATTGCCTCGCCCCGTTCCTGCCGACCATCACGTCGGTGGAGACGCTGGTGATCGGGCGGTGAGGGCGATGAGCGACGAGACGCTGCGGGAGCGGCACGGCGAGGCGGGGCAGGCAAGCGTGCTGGTGCGCCTGCCGCCGCATCTCGTCGTGCTGTTTCCCGGCGCCGAGCGTCGCGTGTCGCTCAAAGCCCGCGACGTGAACGAGATGGTCGACGCGCTCGACGCGCTGTGGCCCGGCATGCGCGAGCGCATCTGCGACGAGACGCCGGCGATCAGGCGGCATATCAACGTGTTCGTCGAGGGCCGCCGCGCCAGCCTGTCGACGCCGCTGCGCGAGGGCGCGGACATCTTCGTCCTCACCGCGATCAGCGGCGGCTGAACCCGTATCGAAGAGAGACCCCGCATGCTCTATTCCCTGCTCTGCTATCACCGCGAGGACGTCGTCTGCTCCTGGAGCAAGGAGGAGGACGATGCGGTGATGGAAAAGCTCGCCGTGGTGCAGGAGCGGCTCGCCAAGGCCGGCAAGCTCGGCCCGGTGGTGCGGCTGCTGCCGACCACCGCCGCCACCACGCTGCGCAAGGACCAGGATCCGCCGCTGGTGCTGGACGGGCCGTTCGCCGAGACCAAGGAGCAGTTGCTCGGCTTCTACATCCTCGATTGCAAGGATCTCGAGGAGGCGCTCGATGTCGCCCGCGATCTCGGCAAGGCCAATCCCGGCGGCTCCTACGAGATCCGCCCGGTCGGCATCTTCCATAATGGAAGCTTCGGCAATGAAGGTGTGGGCACCTGATGGATGAGGCGCGCTGGATCGGCACGACCCTCGCCGCCGCGCGCCCGCAGGCGGTTGCCGCGCTGCTGCGCTATTTCCGCGATCTCGACCTTGCCGAGGAGGCGTTCCAGGAAGCGTGCCTGCGCGCGCTGAGGACCTGGCCGCAGAACGGCCCGCCGCGCGACCCCGCCGCCTGGCTGGTGTTCGTCGGCCGCAATGTCGCGCTGGACGTCGTGCGCCGCCGCGCGAAACAGACCGAACTGCCGCCGGAAGATGTGCTGTCCGACACCGAGGACGCCGAGGAGCAGCTCGCCGAGCGGCTGGATGGCGGTCACTATCGCGACGACGTGCTGCGGCTGCTGTTCATCTGCTGCCATCCGGAATTGCCGGCGACGCAGCAGATCGCGCTCGCCTTGCGCATCGTCTCCGGCCTTTCGGTGAAGCAGATCGCCCGCGCCTTCCTGGTGGGCGAGGCGGCGATGGAGCAGCGCATCACCCGGGCGAAAGCCCGCATCGCCAAGGCCGACGTGCCGTTCGAGACGCCCGGCGCGGTGGAGCGCTCGGAGCGGCTCGGCGCGGTCGCGGCGATGATCTATCTGGTCTTCAATGAGGGCTATTCGGCCGGCGGCGACACCACGGCGGCGCGCGAACCCCTGTGCGAGGAGGCGATCCGCCTTGCCCGGCTGCTGCTGCGGCTGTTCCAGGCCGAGCCGGAGATCATGGGCCTCACGGCCCTGATGCTGCTCCAGCACGCCCGCGCCAAGGCGCGCTTCGACGCTGAGGGCGCTGTGATCCTGCTCGACCATCAGGACCGGCGGCTGTGGAACAAGGCGATGATCGCCGAGGGGTTGGCCCTGCTCGACAAGGCGATGCGCCACCGCAGCCCCGGGCCCTATCAGGTACAGGCCGCGATCGCCGCTTTGCATGCCCGCGCGGCAAAGCCTGAGGACACTGACTGGGCGCAGATCGATTTGCTCTATGGCACGCTGGAGATCATGCAGCCCTCGCCGGTGGTGACGCTGAACCGGGCGGTGGCGATCTCGAAGCTGCGCGGGCCGGAGGTGGCGCTGGCCATGGTCGACCCACTGGGTTCAAAGCTTTCCGGCTATTTCCACTATCACGGCCTGCGCGGCGCGCTCCTGATGCAGCTCGGCCGCGAGAGCGAGGCGCGCACCGCCTTCATGACCGCCATCAGCCTCGCCACCACGGCGGCGGAGGCGTCGCACATCCGCACGCATCTGGATGGTTTGAAGGAGGATGCGCGGGGTCTGCCGGCGCCGGTGGGGAAGTGAGGGCGCTCGGCTTCAGCATCCTTCGAGGCCCGGCTTTGCCGGGCACCTCAGGATGAGGTTCATCTTTTAAATACAACCTCATCCTGAGGTGCCGCGAAGCGGCCTCGAAGGATGTTGAAGCCGAGCTACCGCCACATCCCCCGCATCCGCGCCCCGATATCGATCCGCGGTCCGGTCCCGCTTGCCGCCGTCCCAGCCTGCGCCACCGCCGGAGGCCACGACGCCCCCGCGAACAGCCCCAATATCGCTGGCGGAATGAACCGAGTGCGCGCCGCATAGACATGCCGGTCGCCACGCGCGGCCTGGCCGTGGATGAAGAAGCGCTGCGGCATTACGAGGTGCAGGCTGTCCTTCGCCCGCGTCATGGCGACATAGAGCAGGCGCCGCTCCTCCTCGATGTCGTCCTTGTCGCCGACCGCGAGGTCGATCGGGATGCAGCCATCGACGGTGTTGAGCACGAACACCGATTTCCATTCCTGCCCCTTGGCGGAATGGATGGTGGAGAGGATGAGATAGTCCTCGTCGAGATGGGTCGAATTGGCCTCGCCGCTGGTGGCGTCGGGCGGGTCGAGCGTCAGCTCCGTGAGGAAGCGCTCGCGCGATGAATAGCTCGCCGCGATCTGCGCCAGTTGCACGAGGTCGGCCTGCCGCGCGGCGGCGTCCTCATGGCGGCGCTCCAGATGCGGCTCGTACCAGCGCCGCACCAGATCGAGCTCGGTCGGCCAGCCCGAGCGCGAGCCGCGCAACTCGCCGACTGTCGCGACGAAGTCCGGCCACGCCTCGGCGGCCCGCGCCGGCGGGGTGAAGGTACCGAGCGCCTCCACCATGTCGGTGCCATCAGTCAGCCGGTCGAGCACCCGGCCGGCGCTGGCCGGGCCGATGCCGTCGACCACTTGCAGCACGCGAAAGCCGGCGACGCGGTCGCGCGGGTTCTCGACGAAGCGCAGCACCGCCAGCACGTCCTTCACATGGGCGGAATCCAGGAATTTCAGCCCGCCGAACTTCACGAACGGGATGTTGCGGCGGGTCAGTTCCACCTCCAGCGGCCCGCTATGGTGCGAGGCGCGGAACAGCACGGCCTGCGACTTCAGCGCAATGCCGTCCTCGCGATTGGCCAGCACCTGCGTCGCCACATAATTGGCCTGCTCGATCTCGTCGCGTACCCCGACCAGCAGCGGGCGCTCATGCGAGGCGCGCTCGGACCAGAGATCCTTGGCGTAGCGTTCGCTGGCATAGCCGATCACCGCGTTCGCGGCGGCAAGCAGCGGCTGGGTGGAGCGATAATTCTGCTCCAGCGTGACGATGCGCGCGCGCGGGCTGAAATGGCCGGGGAAGTCGAGGATGTTGCGCACCGTCGCAGCGCGGAACGAATAGATCGACTGCGCATCGTCGCCGACTACGGTCAGGCCGCGCCCGTCCGGCTTCAGCGCCAGCAGGATCGACGCCTGCAATGCATTGGTGTCCTGATATTCGTCGACCAGCACATGGTCGAAGCGCGCCCCGACCTCGGCGGCGAAGGCGGGCTCGGCCACCATCTGCGCCCAATAGAGCAGCAAATCGTCATAATCGAGCACGCTCTGGCGCTGCTTGGCCTCGACATAGCCGGCGAACATCGCCTTCAGTTCGGCCGCCCAGGCCGCGCACCATGGGAAGGCGTCGCCCAGCACCTCGTCGAGCGGCAGGCCGGCATTCACCGCCCGTGAATAGATGGAGAGGCACGTGCCCTTGGTGGGAAAGCGCTTCTCGGTCTTGGAGAAGCCCAGCTCGTGCCGGACCAGGTTCATCAGGTCCGCGCTGTCCTCGCGGTCATGGATGGTGAAGTTCGGGTCGAGGCCGATCTGCTCGGCATGGTCGCGCAGCAGGCGGGCACCGACGCCGTGGAAGGTGCCGGCCCAGCTCAGCGCCTCGGTCATGACGGCGGCGCTGTCGCCCAGCACCTTGCGGGCGATGCGCTCGACCCGGCGCGTCATCTCGGAGGCGGCGCGGCGCGAGAAGGTGAGCAGCAGGATGCGGCGCGGATCGGCGCCATTGACGATGAGATGGGCGACGCGGTGCGCCAGCGTGTTGGTCTTGCCCGATCCCGCGCCGGCGATCACCAGCAGCGGCCCGGCCGCGCTGGCGACGCCATGCTCCACCGCGTGGCGCTGCGCGGGATTGAGGGTGTCGAGATAGGCGGCTGTTGCGGTCAAGGGGCGCGAATCGCTGCGGGTTCGGGACCCCCTCAGGAAGCACGCTTCCCGTTTTGTTCGCAATCCGACCGGCCTACCCATCCAAACAGCGTCATCCCGGCCGCAGCGCAGCGGAGAGCCGGGATCGCGTGAAATCCCGCTCGGCACCTTCCTACGATCCCGGATCGGCCTTCGGCCGTCCGGGATTGTCTGTTGGAGATGATGCATTGTGGTGTTGGCCGGAAGCAGATCCGGGGCCGGCCAGCCCCGGATCTGCGCCCGCCGCTGCGGCCGTTCTGGGATCGGGCGATACGCCCGTCGTCATCAAGGTCCGGCGGCGGGCCGGCTTCGTGTGCTTGTTGACTTGACTGGGCCGCGCGAGCGCGCCCGCAGACAATCCGAAGCCGAGCGAGATCATGCCTCAACCCATCCCGCCGGCCAATGCCGGCCTGCGCATCCTGGGCGCCGATGTCGCCAAGGGCAGCATCGTCTTCCATGACGACCAAACCGGCCGCAGCTGGAGCGCGGCCAACACCCCCGAGAGCCTGGGCGCGGCGCTGGCGCCCTACGCCGGCTATGACTGGCTGATTTGCGAGACCACTGGCGGCTACGAGCGCGCGCTGCTCGAGACGGCGGCCGCGGTGGGCTTGCCGGCCGCCCGCGTGGACGCCGCCCAGGCGAAGGCCTTCATCGCCTCCCATGGCGGACGCGCCAAGACCGACCGGATCGACGCCGCCTGGTTGAGCCGGTACGGCCGCGAACGCGCCGCCACCCTGACGCCCTGGCAAGTGCCCAGCCGCGAACGCGAAGCCTTCGCCGCACGGCTGCGCCATCGTCAGGATCTGCTGGCCCAGCGCACCCAGGCCAAGAACCGGCGCGGCGCTCCAGGCGCCGAGCCGCTCCATCAATTGCTGGATCGGCAGATCCACTTCCTCACCAGCCAGATCGCCGAGATCGACCGCCTCATGGCCGAGCAACTCGACGCCGACCCCGACCTGGCGCGCCACGAGCAGATCCTGCGCGCCATCCCGGGCATCGGCCCGGTCGCCGCCCGCACCCTCATCGCCCTGCTGCCCGAACTCGGCCGGCTCGGCCCCAAACAGGCCGCCAGCCTCGCCGGCCTCGCTCCCCATCCCAGAGATTCCGGATCCGCCCGAAAATACCGAAGAATGACCGGCGGCCGCGCAGCCCTGCGCCCCGTGCTCTTCATGGCGGCGCTCTCCGCTGCACGCGCCCACCCAGCCTTGAGCGCCGTCTACCAGCGCCTCACCGCCGCTGGAAAACCAAAGCGCCTCGCCATCGCCGCTGTCGCGCGAAAGCTCGTCGTCATCGCCAACGCTACCCTGCGAGACGCTCAAATCCCTCAGCCAAACTGACTTGATGACGATGGTGGGGAGGAGAGAAAGGCTATCGCAACGCCCCCCAGCGCCGAACGGTCAATGTCTCCAGCCCGCGGAACACCACGGCTTCCACCAGCAGGCCGATCAGGATCACGGTGGCGAGGCCGGCGAAGACGCGGTCGGTGAACAGCTCGTTGCGGGCGCGGAAGATGAACCAGCCGAGCCCGCCGGAGGACGAGCTGACGCCGAACACCAGCTCGGCGGCGATCAGCGTGCGCCAGGCGAAGGCCCAGCCGACCCGCATGCCGGAGATCAGCGAGGGCAGCGCCGAGGGGATGAGGATGTGCCAGACATAGGCCGGTCCCTTCAGCCCGTAATTGCGCCCGACCAGGCGGTGCGTCTCCGGCACGCCCTCGAAGCCCTGCAGCGCGGCCAGCGCGAACGGCCAGATGACGGCGTTGACCAGTACGAACAGCAGGCTCTTCTCGCCGAGCCCGAACCACAGCAGCGCAAGCGGCAGCAGCGCGATGGCGGGCAGCGGGTTCAGCATCGCCGCGACCGTCTGCAAGGCGTCGCGCAGGAAGCTGTTCGACACTGCCAGCGAGACGATGACCATGGCGATGACGAGCGCCAGCAGATAGCCCTTGAGCAGCACGAACAGCGAGCCGACGGCGGAGAGCAGCAGCCCTTCGTTGAGGCTGGCCTCGATGAAGGCCCGCGCCGCCTCGGTGAAGCTCGGCAGCATGATCGGGTTGTCCTGCCAGCGCGCCGCGATCTCCCAGGCGAGCGCCAGAACTGCCAGCACGATGAAGCGCCGGAAGACGAGCGAACGGGCGAGCCGCGTGAGCGGATGCGCGCGCACGACGATGACCGGCGCGGGCGGGGCCTCGATGCGGGTCTGGTCCAGCACCTCGCTCATGCGGCATCTCCTGTGCCGAACAGCCGGGCGTGCACCTCCTGCGCCATGCGCTCGAAGCGGCCGGTGCCGATATCGGCGGCGCCGAACTCGGAGGTGTCGAAGCTGGCGATGGTGCGGCCGGGATGGGCGCTGAGCAGGTGCAGCCGCGTGCCGAGCAGCACGGCCTCGTCGATGGCATGGGTGACGAACAGCAGCGTCAACCCGGTCTCCTCGGCGATCTCCAGGAGATCGCGCTGCATCTGCAGGCGGGTGAGGGCGTCGAGCGCGGCGAACGGCTCGTCCATCAGGAGCACGTCGGGCTCGGTGGCGAGCGCGCGGGCAATGGCGGCGCGCTGCTTCATGCCGCCGGAGAGTGTGTGCGGATACTGGTCCAGCACCCGGGCGAGGCCGACCCGACGCAGCGCCATGGCGGCGCGCTCGCGGGCGGCGGCCAGCGGCAGCTTGCGGGCGACTCGCAGTGGGAAGGCGACATTGTCGATGACGCTCTTCCACGGCAGCAGCTGGTCGAATTCCTGGAACACCACGATGCGGTCCGGCCCCGGGCCCGTCACCGGCTTGCCGCGCAAGGCAAGCGTGCCGGCGGCCGGTTTCAGGAAGCCGGCGGCGGCTTTCAGGATCGAGGACTTGCCGCAGCCGGACGGGCCGAGCAGCATCAGCCGCTCGCCTTCCAGAATGGTGAAGTCGACCCCCTCCACCGCCCGCACGATGCCGCGCTCGGTCTCATAGTCGAGCGTGAGGCCATTGGCCTCCAGCACGGCGGGACGTCCGGGCTGCGGCACGGGAAAAGCGGGGGAGGGCGCCAGCATCGCTCAGCTGCCCGGCTGGTCGTGCAGTTCAGGGAAGGTGTAGTCCTTCCAGCTCGCCGGCTTCACCTTGATCGCCCCCGTCTTGTAGAGAAAGTCGGCGAATTTCTGGGTGTTCAGCGGGACGAGGGTGAACTTCACTTCCGGGTTGGAGATCACCTGCTGGATGAAGGCCGGGTCGAGCTTCGACTTCTCGACCTTCACATAGGTCTCGGCGGCGAGCTTGCGGTCCTTGTCGGCGATCGCGGTCGCCTCCTGGAAGGCGAGGAAGAACGCCTCGTAGGTCTTGGGGTTCTCACTCCGGAACTTCACCGTCGAATAGGCCAGTGTCGGCGTCAGCGGGCCGCCCAGCACGTCATAGGACGACCAGATCTTGTGGATCTTCGGGTCCTTCAGCGCCTGTTCCTGGAACGGCGAATTGGAGAGATGCGCGGTGATCTCGGTGGAGCCGGAGAGCAGCGCCGCGGTGGCGTCGGGATGCGGCAGCGTCACCTGGTTGGCGTCGAGCTTGTTCTGCTGGCCCTCGCCGAACGCCTGCTCCGAGGCGATCTGCAAGGTGCGGCCCTGCACCGAGACGATGGCCGCGGGGGTGGCGATGCGGTCGTTCGGGCCGAAATCCTTCAGGCTCTTGATGCTGTCCTTGTTGGTCAGCAGGTAGCTCGGCTGCGCGCCAAAGGCGCCGATCACCTTCACTGCGCCCTTGGTGCGGTCCCACACGGTGAGGAACGGGCCGATGCCGGCGGAGGCGATGTCGATCGAGCCGGAGAGCAGCGCGTCATTCACCGCATTGCCGCCGGAGAGCTTCTGCCACTCCACCGTGATGTCGACGCCGAGCGCCTTGCCGTGCTTCTCGATCAGCTTCTGGTCGCGCAGGATGTGGAACGGCACATAGAGCGTGCCGAACTGCTCGGAGATGCGGATCAGCCCTTCGGCCGAAGCCGGAAGCGCGCTGCCGGCGATGAGGGCGGCGGCGAGGAGGCCGCGGAACAGACGTTTCATGGGCGGTCTCCGATGGGGATGCGGGCGCTCAGGCGGCGGCGCCGGCGAGGCGGGCCTGGTGGGAAAGGCGGACCTTGAGCGCGTGGGCGGCTTCCTCGACCAGGCGCTCGAAGCGCTGTTCGGCCGGGCCGGCGGCGATGCGGCCCTCGGCGAGGTCGCGGTCGGTGAGGAACAGGCCGGTGCCGAGCGGCGCCGCCTGGAAGAAGGCGAAGAGCGGACGCAGCTGATGCTCGATGACGAGGGCGTGGCGGTCGCTGCCGCCGGTCGCCAGCAGCGCCACAGGCGTGCCGACCAGGCTGCGATAATCGACGAAGTCGATGAAGTGCTTGAACAGGCCGGAATAGGAGCCCTTGTAGACCGGCGAGCCGGCGATCAGCAGGTCCGCGGTCTCCACCGCGCGCAGAGCCGCTTCTACCTCGGCGTCGGCTTCGGCGCGGGTGCGCAGCGTGCCGACGCCGCTCAGCGCCGCGATGTCGACGATGTGCGCGTCGCCGCCCGCCTCGCCGGCGATGCGCTCCGCGGTGTGGCGGACGAAGGTCAGGGTACGCGAGGGCGCCGACAGGCTGCCGCTGATACCGACGATGCTGGGGCGCGTCATCGAATGCTCCATTCCGGGTAACAATCCCGGCAATGGTAAGCATGCGATTTTTGATTGTCTAGTTAGTTAGTAGATTTTATCGGCAACCAGCCGCGGGGCGCGCTGCTGCAACAGCTCGGCGACGCCGGCGGCGACGCGGATCGCGTAATTGGTCACATCCGGCAGGCCCATCAGTTCGCCGAACGTGCCGCGGGCGAGCGGGCCGGCGACGAACAGATCGTCCCGCGCCTTGCCGTCGGCACTAAGCGCACGGGCCTGCTGGTCGACCTCGATGCCGAGTCGCAGCGGGTCGGGCCGGGCGAGGCCCGCATCCTCCAGCGCGCCGAGCAGGGCGCTGTCGGCGAACACGCGGCCATGGGCCGGGCCGGTGGCCAGCACCACGGCGTCGAAATGCGAGGTATCGATCAGGCTGGTGCGGCGGTCGCGCAGCGTGACCGCAATGCCTGCCGCGTCCCTGGCGAAGCCGCGCAGCGAGGCGGAGCGCAGCGTGAAGCGGCCGGCCTCTGCCCGGCGATCCAGCGTGGCTTCGACCTGCGGCGCGATGCGGAAGCGGTGCACGTCCCAGAACGGGCGCAGATGGCGCAGCAGCCGGCGTCGCTCATTGAGCGGCAGCGCGCCCCAGATGATCGATCCCTGAAGGCGGACCTGATCGAGCACGCCGTGCCAGCTCTTGCCCTCGCGCGCCGCCTCGCGAACTGCTTCGCGCACCCGCCGCACCAGTGCCTGCACCGTGTGCGCGGGGTTGGCGGCGAAGTCGCCAAAGGGATCGCACGGCGCGGAGGGATGGCCGCGTGAGCGCAGCCCGCGCCGCGACACCGCGACGATCTCGCCTCGATGGCCGTTGCGGTCGAGCGAGGCGACGATGTCGGCCATGGTGAGCCCGCTGCCGACGATGAGCACGCGGGCGTCGGGCGCGATGGCGTCGAGCACACCCGGCGTCCAGGGATTGGCGATGAAGCGCGGATCGCCGCCGAGCGCCCGCTCCAGTGGCGCCGGCGCACTCGGCGGCACATGGCACACCGCCAGCACGACGATGCCGGCCTGCACGGTGGCGCCATTCGAGCAGCGTATCGCGTACCCGTCCGCCTCCGCGACCACCTCCTCGGCCGAGGCTTGGACATGGCGGATGCGGCTGCCGAGGCTGGCGATCTCAGCCTGCACATATTGCCCGAACACCGCGCGCGCCGGGAAATTGCGGCCATCTTCCAGATGCGCCGCGGGGTCGGCGTCGAGATGGCCGGAGGCGATCAGCCAGTCATTGAAATGGTCGGGCTGATCCGGGATCAGCGACATCCGCGCCGCCGGCACATTGATGCGGTGGCTGGGATCGGCCGCGCTATAGGCGAGGCCGCGCCCGATCTCGGCGCGCGGCTCGATGATGACGATGTGGGAGAGTTTGGGCTGCAGCCGCAGCAAATGCCAGGCGACGGCGGCGCCGGAAAAGCCGCCGCCGATGATGGCGACCGAGGTCGCGGCCGCCCGATCGCTCACGATTGCGCGGCCGCCCGCGCCGGGCGGTAATCATTGGCAATGGTCTCGCCGAACGGCCCGGTATTGACGTTGAGCCGCTCGGTCCGCCGGCCATGGTTGAGCTTCAGGCGCGGCAGCACCAGTTCGCCGACCCGGTAGGCTTCCTCCAGATGCGGGTAGCCCGAGAGGATGAAGCTGTCGATGCCGAGATCGATATATTCCTGCATCCGTGCCGCCACCGTCTCGCCTGAGCCGACCAATGCCGTACCCGCGCCGCCGCGTACCAATCCGACGCCGGCCCACAGGTTCGGGCTGACCTCCAGCTTGTCGCGCTGCCCGCCATGCAGCGCCGACATCCGCGCCTGGCCGACCGAATCGAGCCGGGCGAACACCTTCTGCGCCTGCGCGATGGTGTCGTCGTCGAGCTGGCTGATCAGCGCGTCCGCCGCTGCCCAGGCCTCGGCGTCGGTTTCGCGCACGATCATATGCAGCCGGATGCCGAACGTCACCTCACGCCCGCGTGCCGCGGCAAGCGCCCGCACTTCCTGGACCTTGGCCGCCACCGCTGCCGGCGGCTCGCCCCAGGTGAGGTACTTGTCGACATGCTCGGCGGCGACATCGTTGGCCGCCACGGACGAGCCGCCGAAATAGAGCGGCGGAATCTGCGTCGGCTGGAACAGCAGGCGGCCATCCTCGATGCTGATGTGCTTGCCGTGATAATTGACGGTCTCGCCGGCGAGCAGCGCGCGATACACCACGAGGAATTCGCGCGTCACCTCGTAGCGCTCGTCATGGTTCAGGAAGATGCCGTCGCCGGCATTCTCCACCGGGTCGCCGCCGGTGACGATATTGATGAGCAGCCGGCCGTCGGAGATGCGGTCGAGCGTCGCCGTCATCCGCGCCGCCAGCGTCGGCGAGGCGAGGCCGGGACGCACCGCGACCAGGAAGCGCAGCTGCTTGGTCTGCGGCGCCAAGGCCGAGGCGATCACCCAGGAATCCTCGCAACTGCGTCCGGTCGGCAGCAGCACGCCGTAGAAGCCGAGATTGTCGGCCGCCTGCGCCACCTGCTGGAGATAGGGCAGGTTGACCTCGCGCCCGCCGGTGGTGGTGCCGAGATAGCGCCCGTCGCCATGGGTCGGCAGGAACCAGAGCACATTGACGCCGGGCTGCGGGTCGGTGGTGGTGAGGTTCGGCATGCTGCGCCTCGCTGCGCGATGGGACCAATTAGTTGGTAAATTCTATAGACTAACGCCTTTGGTGGCGGCAAGGGGGCTTAGGTGCCCACCCTTTCCCAACGTCGTCATCCCGGCCGAAGGCGTAGCCGTAGAGCCGGGATCGCGTGGAGTTCCGCGCAACACCTTCCTGCGATCCCGGCTCGGCCTGCGGCCGTCCGGGATGACGATGGGTGGAGGGTAAGGAAGAATGTTGAAGCCGCGGGATTTCCCCAACATCGTGCTGGTGAATCACCCCGCAAATCCTTGATAATGGTCTATCAATACAGCTAGCTTGCCTTCCTTAACGGCAGGCGGCGCGCAAGAGCGTCAGGGGAGGGGATTGGCCGCGTGAATTTTCGTCTTCCCCCGTCCCGCCCCAAACGCACCCCCTCCGAAATCGCTTACGCCGCTGACGACCGCCCCGCGCTCGGGATGACGCTCAGTCTCGGCGTGCAGCATGCCGTCATGGCGATCGCGCTGTCGGCCTATGCGCTGGTGGTGGCGAAGCTCGCCAATCTCTCGCTGGAGGACACCCAGTCCTTCCTCGCCTGCACCATCCTCGGCATGGCGCTGGCCACCGTGCTGCAAGCCTGGGGTGGCAAGGTCGGGGCCGGTGCCTTCATCGTGCACATCCCCGATCCCATCATGGTGCCGTTCATCGCCCTGGTGATCACCAGTTACGGCCTTGGCGGCGTGCTGCCGGCGACGGTGCTGGCGGGCTGCGCGGCGCTGCTGGTCGGCCGCGTGGTGCCGCATCTGCGCCCGCTCTTCCCGCCCACCGTGATGGGCGTGGTTGTGACGGTCGGCGGCTTCTCGCTGGTGCGCGGCGCGCTGGAGCATTCGCTCGGGCTCGACGACAAGTACCATATCGACCCGCTGAGCCTCGTCATCGCGCTGGTCACGCTCAGCGTCATCGTCGGTTTCTCCATCTGGGGCACCAAGGCGATGAAGCTGTTCAGCCTGCTGGCCGGCATGGTCGCGGGCATCGTGGTGTCGGCCGCGCTCGGCTATGTGCATGGGCTGGAACGCTTCGCCACCACCCCGGTGTTCGCGCTGCCGCACGTGCCGACGCCGGTGTTCAACCTCGATATCGGCATGCTGGCGGTGATCGTGATGGTGGCGTTGCTGGTGCAGCTCGACACCTTCGCCAGCGTCGTCATCATGGACAAGATGGACGATGCCGACTGGCACCGCGCCGACATGAAGATGGTGAGCGGCGGCAATACCGCGAACGGCCTGGGCAATGTCATCGCCGGCCTGATCGGCGCCATGCCGACCGCGACCTCCTCGGCCAATATCGGCCTCTGCCACGCCACTCGCTCCACCTCGCGCTATATCGGCATCGCCGCCGCCTTGATGATCGCGGTGGTGGCGCTGCTGCCGCAGGTGACGCTGGCGCTCACCTTGATCCCCACGCCGGTGATCGGCGCAATCGAGGTCTATGCCGCCGGCTTCTTCGCGGTGTCGGGACTGGAACTCGCCGCCTCGCGCCAGCTCGACAGCCGCGGCATCTTCATGATCGGCATCGCGCTCACGGTCGGCCTCGGCGTGATGCTGATGCCGGAGCTGGTGGAGAATGTGCCGGAAGTCATGAAGCACATGGTCGGCTCGGGCTTCGTCATGGCCGGCGTCACCGCGGTGGCGCTGAACCTGTTGTTCCGGCTCGGCACCTCGATGCGGGCGCGGCGCGAACTGGGCGAGGAGGGGCAGTCGACCTCGGAAGCCATCGTCGATTTCGTCGAGGCCCAGGGCGGCCTCTGGGCGGCCCGCCGCGACGTGGTGCGCCGCGCCGCGCTGGCCGCGCTGGAGGCGGCCGAGTTCATCGTCGCCTCTGGCGAGGGACGCCGCCCCACCGCGATCCAGGGCCGCTTCGACGAGTTCAATCTCGATATCGAGCTGCTCCATTCCGGCCCGCCTCTGGTGCTGGGCCGCGCCCTGGCGCCGGCGCCGGACATCCATGCGCTGCTCGACGCGGACGACGCCGCGATCGACGCCGCCATGGCGGGGGTATCGAGCGTGCTGGTGCAGCGCCTCGCCGACCGCGTGCGCTCAGGCACGCGGGACGGTTCGTCGTACCTGCTGCTGCATTTCGATCATTGAGTGCGGGGCGACGGCGCCCCGGCGTCATTCCCATTAGTCGTCATCCCGGCCGCAGCGAAGCGGAGAGCCGGGATCGCGTGAAGTGCCGCTCGGCACCTTCCTACGATCCCGGATCGGCCTTCGGCCGTCCGGGATGACGACCGGGGTTTTCCGGGATGACGGCGTGTTGGGATGCCCGGATGACGACCTACGCCGGCCCGCGATACCTCACCGCCAGGCACGTCAGGTCGTCCGCCGGCGGCAGGCCCTGCTCGAAGGCGCGCACCGAGGTGACCACGGCTTCCGCCGCCGCGCCGATCGGCCGGTCGCCGCCGCAGGTGGTGGCGAGGATCTCGATCAGCCGGTCCTCGCCATACGCTACGTCTTCCGGGTCGAAGGCCTCGGTCACGCCGTCGGTGAACAGGAACAGCGTCTCGCCGGGAGCGAGCCGCAATTCGCGCTCGACATAGGGGAAGTCCTCCACCACCGCGACCGCCATGCCCCCGGTCGGCGGCACCAGCGTGATCTCGCCATCCTTGGTGACGCGATAAGGCGGATTGTGGCCGGCATTCACATAGGTCACCCGGCCGGTCCTGAGATCGACGATGCCGTACAGCATGGTGACGAACAGCATCTGGTCGTTCTCGGACGCCAGCACGTCGTTGATGCGTCGCATGCACAGCGCCGGCGAGGCCTCGAACAGCGCGGTCGATTTCAGCAGCGTGCGCGAGATCGCCATGAACAGCGCCGCCGGCACGCCCTTGCCGGACACGTCGGCGATGACGAAGCCCATGGTGTTCCGGTCGACCATGAAATAGTCGAAGAAGTCGCCGCCCACCTCGCGCGCCGGGGTCATCAGCCCGTTCACTTCGATGCGGGTGTCGCGCGGCACGTCGCGCGGCAGGATGGCGAGCTGCACCTGCCGAGCGATCTCCAGCTCCTGCTGCAGGCCGGCGAGCTTGGTCTTGGTGACCAGGGCCTCGCGCAACTCATGCACCATCGAGGACAGCGTCTGGTGCTGGTCGACGATGCGCCGTGACAGGTCGCGCATCACCCCGGCGAGCCGGCGCAGCGGATCCTCCTGCGGCGCCTCGCCCGCCGACAGATCGGAGAGCAGCGTCAGCACGCCCTCGCGGCCGACCGAATCGAGCGAGGCGGCGAGCCCCTCCAGCTCGGTGCGGATCACCGATTCCTGGCGGCGGCGGATGCGCTCGCGCTGGGTGCGGCTGTCGGCGAGCGCCTGCGCGTTGCCGCGGAAGGTGTCGATGGCCTCGGCAATGCGGCCGATCTCGTCGCGTCGGCCGCTGCCTTCCAGGCGCGCCGAGAGGTCGCCGCGCGCCAGCGCATGCATGGCGTTGATCGCGCCTTCCAGTGGGCGGAAGCCGCGCCACAGATAGAAGTTCAGCCCGATGATGCCGATCAGCGAGAGCCCGACGGCGCCCACCAGCGCAGCGTGGCTGATGAAGCGCGAGACGCTGAGCGTGTCGGTCATGTCGCGCAGGCTCGCCACCGCGCCGGTGACGCCGCCGGTGATGTCGCTGATCGGCACGCTGACCAGGCTGTAGAGCCGCCCGTCATAATCGACCTGCTCGACGGTCGGGCTGCGCGGGGCAAGCGTGATGCCGGCATGCTGCCACAGCTCGGCATCGGTCGAGGCGACGACGCGCCCGCGCAGCGTGACCAGCGTCGCCGCCGAGCCGGTCTGGTCGGCGAAGCGTTGCAGCGGGCCCTGCGCGCCGCGCGCCAGCAGCAGCGCCGCGCGCCCGCCACCCGGCAGGTTGAGCGGGCCGGCGGCGAGGATGATGACCTCGCTCGCCGAGACCTGGCGCAAGCCATTGATGCGCGAGCCGGCGATCACCCGGTCGAGCGTGCCCGCATCGAGCAGCGCCTGCATCGTGATCTGGTCCTTGCCGAGCGAGCCGACCACCATGAGCGGGTCGCGATTGGCGCCGATCACCGCGACGATCTCGCCGCCATTCTGGTCGATCGCGACGCCCTCCGTCGTCAGCGCCGCGGTGGCGGCGGTACGGTCGCGGGCCAGCGCGGCATTGCGGAAGGCGTCCGAGGCGGAGAGCCGTCCATGCTCGTCGACGAGGTCGGCGGTGGCGCCGCGCACGATCTCGTCCCATAGCGCGGACTGGGCCAGGGTCGCGATCTCGGAGAAGCGCTTCTCGTCCTGGCGGTCGCTGAGATAGGAGCCGAGCCCGAGCACGGCGACCAGCAGCACGAAGCCGAGCGCGACGATGAGGGTGATGCGGGTGCGCAGCAGCATCAGCCGAGTTCCCGCACGGTGCGTTCGATACGATCGCGCAGCACGCCGTCGAAATCGACGCCGAGCAGTTCCTCGGCATAGGCATCGACCGCGGCACGGCTCTCCACCATGCGCTCCTCGCCGGTGCGCAGCGCCTGGTAGGCGTGGGCAACGTCGTCGTGCCCGCCGACGCGCGGCACCGCGCCGCGAATGAAGTTGCCGCCGGCATTGCGGTCGAGATGCGCGAGGAACTCGATGCGGCGCTGGTCGAGGCGGCGACCGACCAGCGTGGCGGCGGCGAGCGCGGCGATGAGCGCCAGCCCGCCGACCATCAGTGCCGCCAGTGCGCGCATCCGGGCGAGCGGGGTGATCAGCTCGGCGGCGTCGGTCAGCACCTCGATCTGGCCGAGATTGCCGCCGCCGGCGAAAATAGGCGCGAACACGGTCTCGCGGGTCGGGTCGCCATTGCCGTCCTCGTCGTTCGCCGGGCGGATCTCCTGGCCGTTCGACAGCCGCAGCACGATGCGGGCGACGCCGCGCACGTCGCGGGCGGTCTGGGTCAGGTATTCCGAGACGCCGCCGAGCTTGTCGAGCGGGATGCCGTAATCGCCGGCGCGCTCGAACTGGTGCGCCAGCGCGCCGGCCACCGCGGTGCCGATCGCCGAGACCTCGGTGCGGGCGCCGAGCTCGACCGAGCGGTTGAAGCGGTCGATGATCAGCCAGGCGCCGAAGCCGCCGATGATGCCGACCAGCAGCAGCGCGGCGATGCCGCAGGCCAGCGTCGCGCCGTGGCGGCCGAAGAAGCCGGGCGGGTGCACCACCGGCTGATGCGCTGTCGGTTCAAGCGCGATGGGTTCAAGCGCCACGGGTTCAAGCGCCATCGTCGAGTGCCCGCAAATCGTGCATTGCCTGCGCCGCGGCGGCCTCGCTCGCCTGCCAGCGCTCGCGCACATCGTGCGCCGCCAGCCCCAGCGCGCCGTGCGGCTTGCCGTGGCGTGCCGCTTCGCTGCCTTCTGCCAGCGCCTGCGCCGCATTGGCGAACGGGCGTGTCAGCAGGCGCGCCAGCGGGCGGATGGTGAAGGCCGCCAGCAGGGCGCCGGCCAGCGTCACGATGAAGGTGAGGCTCGCAAGGTCGAGTGCGAGGGCGAAGTCGCGGGTCTCGCGCGGCTGGTCGGACAAGGTGATGGCAATGCCGCCGGCGGCGGTGCCGAGCTCGTTCTCGACGCGGCTGCCGAGCACCAGCTCGCCATGCGCGGAGAGCTGCCACAGGCCGGGCCGGTAAAGCGACGTGGTCCAGTCCGGGGGCACCGGCTCGCCGAGCGCGCCGCGGTCGGTGCTGTAGACCGAGCGTCCTTCCGGATAGAACACGTCGATGGCGAGGATGGAGGGATCGGAGAGCTTTTCGCGCTCCATCAGCGCCTCGATGGTCGGCATCTGGTCGAGCGGCAGGCCGAAGGAGAGGTTGGTCTCGGCCGCGCTGCGGATGATGCCGATGAGATAGGTGGCGCGGCCCTGCTCGATGGCGTCGCCCACATCGGCGGCGGCCCGCCAGGCCATGCCCGCGACGGCGAGCAGCGCGCACGCGATGGCGCTGACCACGATGAGCATGAGGCGCCGCCGGAAGCTCATGAGGCGGGGGCCCTGCCGGGTGACGACGTCATCCTGAGGTGCCGGCCGTGCGGCCGGCCTCGAAGGATGTTGAAGCCGAAGGCGGCCATCTGGGGTGGGCATCCTTCGAGGCTCGGGCTGCGCCCGAGCACCTCAGGATGACGTGGCACTGGAAGACCGGTGCCACTCACGACGTCACGACCTCGGCATAGTTCAGCATCTCGATCGGCGGGTAGATGCCGAGCTTCTTGGCGATGTTGATGTTGATGATGAGCGAGAAGCGCTTCAGCGTGCCCACCGGTATGTCGCGCACCGGGGTGCGGGCCACCAGTATCTCCATCGCCTTGGCGCCGGCGAGCTGGCCGACGGCGTAATAGCGGCTGACCAGGCCGACCAGCGCGCCGCCCTGGCGCACCGCCATCTCGGTGGCGCCGAACATCGGCAGGCCGGCGGCGAGCGCTGGAGGCGAAATGCGGGCGAGTACGGTGCTGCCGAAGGTGTCGGGCACCAGATAGATCCAGTCGACGCCCGCCGCCTTCAACTCGTTGACCAGCACATCCACCCCATCGGCGATCGGCATGCCGTCGGGCCCGGTCTGGAAGTTGCGGGTGATGAGCTCGGCGCCGATGGCGGTCAAATGCTCCCGCACCTGCTCGACCACGGCCGCGGCGTTCTGCTCGGTGGGTGAATAGAGCGCGCCGACCTTCTTGAACGGCCGGTAGGACTGCATGGCGCGCAGCTGCACGGGCACCGGCACGACATGCATGGCGCCGGTGACATTGCCGCCCGGACGCTCGAGGCTGCGCACGATCTTCGCCTGCACCGGCGCGGCGACGAGGGCGAACACCACCGGCCGGTCGCGCACATAGTCGGCCGGGTTGGGCGCGTCATATGGGCCGACCACCGCCAGCGTCATCGACGCGCCGCGCGTATAGATGAGGTCCGGCGCGATCTCCGGCAGCGTGCTCAGCACCGGCGCCACATCCGATTGCGTGCGGCCGACCTTGCGGACAATGACCTCGGTGCGCACGCCGAAATCGGTGAGATAGTCGCGGAAGCCGCGCTCGACCTCGGTTTCGCCGTTGAAGGTCAGCATCAGGATGCGGAACGGCCGCTCCTGCGCGAAGACCGGCCGCGCACCGATAATGCCCGTGCCGACACCGCACGCGGCGAGCGCGAGAAGGTCGCGGCGGTGGATCACGCGGGCATCCTCTGGAGGCAGTTAAGGATTCGAGCTTATATGATGCGGACGGCTGCGAGAATATCGCGGCGTCCTGTCCACGGTATTAACGATACCGCGCGGCGACTGTCGAGGCGCACACGAGCGAGGCGGAATGGTCGGTGTCAATGACGGCTTCGGATCGGGGGCGGCGGATGTGTTGCCGCTTGCCGTCCGCCTCGACGAACTGCCGCGCGCCGCCGCGTGGCTCGAGACGCTCGCGGCCCGCGACAGCTGGCCGGAGCGCACGCTGTTCACCCTCCAGCTCGGGCTGGAGGAGGCGCTGGTGAACGTCATTTCCTATGGTTTTCCGGACCCGGCGCCGGCGGAGGCTGCGATCAAGATCGCCTATCGCCGCGATCGCGGCATGGCGCTGGTGCGAATCTGCGACAATGGCGCGCCGTTCGACCCCACCGCGATCGACGAGCCCGACGTGCCGGAAGACGTGGAACACGCCGCAATTGGCGGGCACGGCGTGCAGCTGATGCGCCACCTGCTCGACGAATTTTCGTATTGCCACACGGACGGCAATAATCAACTGATACTCGGCAGCCGGCTTCCCGACATCGAGCGAACTCCTCAGCCGGCGTAATTCCGGTCGGCACAAAAAAGTGAAGGCGAGTGCATGAACATCAGCCATGAACGGCTCGGCGACCACACCGTCGTGCGCATGAACGGCCGCCTGGATACGGTCCATGCGAAGACGTTCGAGACCTACATCACCGAGACCATCCAGCAGGAGCCCGGTGCGATCGAGGTCGACATGGCCCATGTCGACTATATCGCCAGCTCCGGTCTGCGCTCGCTCCTGATCGCTGCCAAGCAGATGCGCGCCGCCGGGCGCGACCTGACGCTCTCCGGCCTGCAGCCGCACGTGCGCGAGGTGTTCGACATTTCCGGCTTCTCGACGATCTTCAAGATCGTTTGAACCACCTCATCCTGCAAACAAGACCACGCCATCCTGAGGTGCTCGGGCAAGATCCGAGCCTCGAAGGATGCTGAAGCAGATGACGGTCCTCGGGGACGGGCATCCTTCGAGGCTCGCTACGCTCGCACCTCAGGATGACGTGGTTCTTTTCGACGTGGTTAATTACCCGCCCGCACCGTCTCTTCCTGTTCGGCGATCTGCCCCAGCAGCCACAGCGCGCGCTCGGCGAGGTTGGTGACGATCAGGATCGTGCCCTTCTCGGCGGTGGAGAGGTGGGCGTCGGCGGCGAGATAGGCTTCACGCAGGCCGTGCATCACCTCGCCGCGATGGCGCGTCATGGCCCGGAACAGCGCGCGGTCCTCGCCCGAGGCGTCGCCCAGCGCGTCGACCAGGGTGAGCAGCACCGCATCGATGCCCTCCACCACATTGGCGAGCAGCCGGCGCGCCAGCGCCGCGTCGTCGGTGAGGCGCGAGGTGCGGGCGAGCTCGACCAGCGTCTCGTTGAGGCCGTCGAGCAGGCGCTGCAGATTGATGGCGCGGTTCAGCCGGTCATAGCCCACCGCGTCGAACGGCGCCTCCCGCAGCCCGGTGAGGAAATCGCGCACCGTGGTGCCTAGCACGGTGAAGCTGCGATTCTGCCGGTCCAGCCGCGCCGGCGCATCCCTCGAGGGGTGACGGGCGACCTCGAGATAGCGCGGCAGATAGGAGGCGAGCCGGCGCTGCTCCAGCCGCGCGAGGTCGAGCGCGGAATCCGGCTCCTGCGCCGCCTGGTCGTGGATATAGGCGGGCTCGGCATCGTCCTCGTCGGGCAGCGGCGGGAAGCGGTGCGCCAGGAACCGGCGCAGATAGGGCAGCAGCATCGTCATCAGCGTGGCGCCGACGACATTGAACGTCACCTGCACTAAGGCGAGCCGCGTCGCCAGCGTATCGCTCACCGATTGAACCAGTTCCTCGATCAGCGGCACATGGCCGAAGCGCTCGATCACGAACAGCGGCAGCATCACCGCGGCGGTGATGAGGTTGAACGAGATCTGGTACATCGCGACCTGCTTCGGCCGGCCATTGAGGCTCGACGACAGCAGATAGTTCTGGGCGCTGGAGCCGAGATTGGCGCCATAGATGCCCATCATCGCCTGCTCGAAGGTGAGGCCGCCGGCGGTGGCGAGCGTGATGACCAGCAGCACCACCGAGGTGCTGGACTGCGCCAGCACCGTCAGCACGCTGGCCACCAGCAGCGGGATGATGAGCGAGGGCCCGGCCAGCGTCAGCAGGCTGGCGAACCAGGGCTCCTGGGTCAGCGGCACCACCCCGGTCTGCAGCATCTTCAGCCCGAAGAACACCAGCCCGACGCCGAAGATGGCGGAGGCGACGGTGCGGAACTCGGACAGCCGGTCGAAGGTGAAGG
This sequence comes from Starkeya sp. ORNL1, assembly GCF_012971745.1. Taxonomy (NCBI): domain Bacteria; kingdom Pseudomonadati; phylum Pseudomonadota; class Alphaproteobacteria; order Hyphomicrobiales; family Xanthobacteraceae; genus Starkeya; species Starkeya sp. ORNL1. The sequence goes on along the minus strand of NZ_CP048834.1, from coordinate 2,116,293 downwards.
AGATGCCGGCGATCCCCAGCACGAACAGCACGAACAGCTGGATGTTGAGGGTCGCGATCAGGATCAGGAAGGTGGCGCCGACATTGGCGCCGGTGATGATCGGCAGCGCCGCGCCGACGCCGAGCAGGCCGCTCGCGATCATGCTGGCGAGGATGAAGGTGACGGCGGTGGTGCTCTGCATCACGCCGCCGGCGACGACGCCGAGACCGAGGCCGGCGAAGCGCCCCCGCGTCCACATCGCGACCAGCTGCTTGAAGCGCCGGCCCGCCAGTTTCTTGAGGTTCTCCTTCAGCAGATACATGCCCGCGAAGAAGATGCCGAGCCCGCCGAGGGCCGTGGCGATAGTCTGGATCATCAATGCGGGTCCTGCGAGCCGGCGGCGGGGTTCTGCAGGCCGGAGCCGCGATCGCCTAGACTGGTAATATGACAGTTATATGAAAGTCGTCGCCGGTATCAAGCGACTGTCGCGCGCAGAAGAATCGCCGCCGCGCCGCTGAAATGTCGCGCGGCGAGGGAACATGCCGCCCGACCGATCGTTGATGGGCACTGGCCGCGCAGAAGAGCGCCGCCGTCTCCGAGAAACACATCTCAATACCAGCCAAACCGGCAACGGCAGGAGGAAGAATCATGGGTTTCTTCACCAAAGACATCAAGACGATGGATGATCTGTTCGTGCATACGCTGCGCGACATCTATTATGCAGAGAAGCGCATCCTGAAAGCGCTGCCGGAAATGATCGACAAGACCACGGACGCGACGCTGAAGGCCGGCTTCAAGAGCCATCTGAAGGAGACCGAACAGCACGTATCGCGGCTGGAGGAGGTGTTCCGCATGCACGGCGCCGAGGCCAAGACCGTCACGTGCCCGGCGATCGACGGCATCATCAAGGAAGCCGAGGAGATCAGCGGCGACATCTCCGACAAGGAAGTGCTCGATGCCGCCTTGGCTGCCGCCGCGCAGGCGGTGGAACATTACGAGATCACGCGCTACGGCACCCTGATCGCCTGGGCCAAGCAGCTTGGCCGCGCCGACTGCGCCGCCGTGCTGGCCCGCACCCTGGAGGAGGAGAAGGCCGCCGACGCCAAGCTTACCAAGGTGGCGGAATCCAAGCTCAACGTCCGCGCCGCGAGCTGATCGTTCCCATAGTCGTCATCCCGGAATGGCCGTCAGGCCATATCCGGGATCGCATGACGTTCTCTATTGTCACGCGATCCCGGGTCTCCGCTTCGCTGCGGCCGGGATGACGCCCTTTGGGAAAGACCTCACACCGCCCGCGCCGGGGCCAGCGCCTTGGCGAGGAGACGGTCGAGTTCGAGCCCGCTCGCCTCGTCCGGCACCAGCCGGACCGGCAGCACCTCGGCGGCGCGCAGCAGCGTGCGGCCGGCGGTATTGCTGGCGAGGCGGGCGGCGTCCTTTTCCGTGGTCACCAGCGTGTAGTCGCCGGCATCGGCCTCGCGCAGCAGCGTGTCGACCTCGCCTTCGGTGAATACATGGTGGTCGGGGAAGGCCCGCTTCTGCGCCGGGCGGATGCCGACCGCATCCAGCGTCTCGAAGAACTTGGACGGCCGCCCAATGCCGGCAAAGGCATAGAGCCGGCGCCCGATCAGCCGCGCCACGGCGCCGGCTTCCGGGGCGAGGCGGCCATGCAGCACCGGCAGCCCGGCGGCCCTGGCAGCAATGCCGACCTCATCGCCCGGCGCGCCTTCGCCGACCAGCAGCAGCGCGTCGGCGCGGGCGAATTGCGGTGCCAGCGGCGCCCGCAGCGGCCCGGCCGGCACGCACAGCCCATTGCCGATGCCGACGCCGGCATCGACCACCAGGATCGACAGCGATTTGGTGAGCGCTGGGTTCTGGAAGCCGTCATCCATCACCAGGGCCTCGGCGCCCAGGCGTTCGGCGCCGAGCGCGGCGACCACACGGTCCCGGCCGACAATGACCGGGGCGGCGCGCGCCAGCAGCAGCGGCTCGTCGCCGACCTCGGCCGAGCTGTGGCGATTGGGGTCGACAACCGCTGGCCCGTGCAGGGTACCGCCATAGCCGCGCGTCAGGAACACCGCGCGCCGCCCGAGGCCGGCGAGGCGATGGGCGAGATGGATGGCGGTCGGCGTCTTGCCGGCGCCGCCGACCGTGGGATTGCCGACGCAGATCACCGGAATGCCGACGCTGCGGCCCTCGCGCTTCATGCGCGCGGAAGCATAGGCGCCGGCGAGCGCACCGAACGGGGCAAGCAGGGAGGCTGCGGCGGTCCGCTCCCGTCGCCACCAGAAATCGGGCGCGCGCATGCTGGCCTTTCAGCAGTTTGAATCCAGAGCACTTTCTTGTCGGTCGGATGGTTCATCCGACCGGAGAGCTCAATGTCGTTCGAGCCGTATCTGCACTAGATAGGGATCGATTGCCGCCAATGTACGGTCCAGCGCGCCACTGAGCGAGGTAATCGTCGCTTGCGCCGCTGCGACCATGCGCGCGCGCTCGGCCTCGTCGGTCAGCAGCCGCCGCGCCGCGTCCGCCAGCGTCGCCGCATCAGTGACCGTGATCGCCCCGTTCGCGGCATCGAGGCGCTGATAGACCTCCTCGAAATTACCGACATTCGGCCCGTGCACGATGGCGGCACCGAGCTTTGCCGCCTCGATCGGGTTCTGCCCGCCGCGGCCGATCACCGAGCGGCCGAGCAGCGCGATCCGGGCAAGGCTGTAGAACAGGCCGAGCTCGCCGATGGTGTCGGCGACATAGAGCTGCGTGCCGCGATCGGGGAGATAGCCGTCGCTGCGCAGCACCGCCGGCACCTGCTCGGCATTCGCCGCCTCGATGATGGCCTGGCCGCGCTGCGGATGGCGCGGCGCGATGATGGTGAGCAGGTCGGGCACGGCGGCGTGCAGCGTCTTGTGCGCGGCGATCACCACCTCGTCCTCGCCCGCATGGGTGGAGGCGGCGACCAGCACCGGACGCCCGGCCGTGGCCTGGCGCAGCGTCTCGAAGGCGGCGTTGTCGACCGGCGGCGGCGGTGCGTCGAACTTCAGATTGCCGGTCACGGTCACGCGCGGCGCGCCGAGCTTGGCATAGCGCTGGCCGTCGCCTTCGCCTTGCGCGAGGCAGAGGTCGACCCGGGCGAGCAGTGCCGCGGCGCTGCGCGGCAGCCGGCGCCAGCTCGCAAAGGAGCGCGGCGACAGCCGGGCATTGACCAGCACCAGCGGAATCTGGCGCGCATTCACCTCGGTGATGAGGTTCGGCCACAATTCGGATTCGGCGAGCAGCACCAGATTGGGCCGCCAGTGCCTGAGGAAGCGGCGCATGAACACCGGCGAGTCCAGCGGCACAAACTGGTGCATGGTGCCCGCCGTCAGGCGGTCCTCGGCGAGGCGCGCCGAGGTGACGGTGCCGGAGGTGAGCAGCACGTGGAAGCCGCGCCCGCGCAGCCGGTCGATCAGCGGCAGCAGCGAGAGTATCTCGCCGACGCTGGCGCCGTGCAGCCATACCAGCGGCCCCTTCGGCCGCGGTGCCCTGGCCTGGCCGAAGCGCTCGTTCAGCCGCGCCGCATCCTCCTTGCCGCGCTTCAGCCGCGAGGACAGCAGCAGCCGCGCGAACGGCGTCGCCGCCCAGGTGGCGAAGCGGTAGGTGGAGATCAGCAGCGTGCCGCGGGCGCTAGCCATTGTGCGACCCGTGCTGCGATCCCTGTTGCGAGCCCTGTTTTGCCTCGGCCGGCGCCGAATGGGCGGCGGTGAGCGGGCCGCGCCCGACCAGCGCCTCGGCACGGGCGGTGGCGACCTCGAGCTGGCGCTGGATCTCGCGGCGCGCCGCCTCCAGCGTCTCGCCATCGGCGTCGGCCGGCACCCGCACTCCGTCGCCCGCCACCACCGCCACCCGGCCGAACGGCAGGTGGATGGCAGCACGGTCCCAGCTCTTCGCCAATATGCGGTAGCGGGTGGCGATGGCGACCGGGAAGATCGGCCGGCCGGAATGCTTGCCGATGGTGACGACGCCGAGCCCGGCAACCCGGGCGATCTTCGGGATGTCGGCGGTCATCGCGACATTGACGCCTTCTTCCAGCGTGCGGATCATCTCCAGCGTCGCGTTGAGGCCGCCCTTGCGGTTGGAATCCTTGATCTTCATGGCGCCGGAGCCGCGGATCGTGCCGATGCCCAGCGCCTCGGCGGCGATCGCGTTCACGTCGGCATCGGCGCTGCGCGAGATCATCACCTTGCCGCGGTGGTGCGGCTTCATCAGGAACGGGGTGAGGAAATGCTGCCCGTGCCAGAAGGTGAGGATCATCGGCAGCTCGACCTCGGCGAGGTCGTAGAGGTTGGCCGGCTCCATGGTGACGCGCGAGGTGCGCCAGACGAAGCGCAGATAGGCCGCCATGCTGCGGCCGAGCGCCATGCGCACGCGCTGCGAGCGGCGCAGTTTACGCCAGATGTCCATGGGTGCGCCGCTCAGCCGCCGGTGGGCTTCGGCGTCGCATCGGGATCGAGCAGCCGGTGCAGATGCACGATGAAATAGCGCATATGCGCATTATCGACGGTCTGCTGGGCCTTGCCCTTCCAGGCAGCGAAGGCGGTGGCATAGTTCGGATAGATGCCGACGATGTCGAGCCCGGCGATGTCCCGGAAGGTCACGCCGTCAATGCTCTCGAGCTCGCCGCCGAACACCAGGTGCAGGAGCTGTGGGCTGGTCGTGATCTCAGTCATGCCGTTTCCGCGTCCACCTGTGACGAGCCGCTCCGTTCAATGTGCCGCCGCCACAAGCAGCGCGTGCAGCGCGGCGCCGGCCGACACCAGGGCGCCATGACGCGGCACGGGCGCGTTATAGACGAGCGGGAGGCCGTCGAGCGTGGTGAGGCGGCCCCCTGCTTCGTGCACCAAAAGGTCGGCGGCGGCAAGGTCCCAATCATGCCCGTTGGGCGAGGCAAGCGCAGCGTCAACCTCTCCGGTCGCCACCCGCGCAATGCGCAAGGCGAGCGAGCGGATGCGCGGCAGGCGGATGAACGGTGTGTCGCCCATCAGCCGGTCGACGAACGGCACCGGTCCGTCGATCCTGATACCGGGCAGCGCGCCAGCGCTCGAGACGGTAACCGGCTGCGCATTTCGCGTGGTGCCGCCGCCGGTTACCGCGACGAACAGTTCGTCGGTGACCGGGGCGTAGAGCGCGGCGGCGATCGGACGCCCGCGCTCTACCAGCGCCACCGAGACCGTCCAGTCCGAGCCGCCGTGCATATAGGCGCGGGTGCCGTCGATCGGATCGACGATCCAGAGCCGCTCGCGCGTGAGGCGCGACGGATCGTCCGCGGTCTCCTCCGACAGCCAGCCATAGCCGGGCGCAAGCAGGGTCAGGCGGTCGCGCAGCATGGTGTCGACGGCGATGTCGGCCTCGGTGACCGGGGAATCCCCGGCCTTCGACCAGGACTTTACCCCGGCGCGGAACATCGCCACCGCCACCGCGCCGGCGGCGACCACGGCATCGGCCATGTGGCGCGCGGCAAAGGCGGGATCCGCCAGCGGATCGGGCAGCGAGGCACCGTCCCCGGCCGGCAATGTGTGCGAATGATCGTCCATCCCGTGCGCATAAGCGCGCAAGGCGAGATGCGCAAGCGCGAGCGGGCCTTTGACGCGCAACACTTTGTCAAGCATGGCGGATGGAATGCCCCCGATACCGCGAGCGAAGAAACGGTCAACCATTTCCCTTAAGCCGTAAGCCAGACTTGGGGGCCATGATTGCCTCACGACCGGGGCCACAGAGCCACAACGACCGGCGGGGAGTGCTATGAGGCGTCAATCAGCAGTGGACGGGAGCCTTCCCGTCCAGCCGGACCCTTATGTCCGTATCGAACGGCCGTCCGCCCCTGGCGCATGGCCGGTCCGCTTCCGGGATCGCGACGACGGCTCCGACGCCGGCGTGCGCGCGGTGGAGCTCCATCCCGACCATATCGTGCTGCGTCGCCATGTCGCCGGTATTCCGATGAAGCTGAGCCTGCGGCTCGCCTCCTATCAGGGCGTCGCGGTGCGGTTGCTCGACGAGGAAGGCGAGGGCGTGACGCTGGTACTGGCGCATGCCGATCCCTCGCTCGAAGTCACGCTGTTCGCGGCGCCGACGCCGGACGATGTCGTCGCCGAATGGCGCGGCTGGGCCGGGGCCCTCGGCCTCCCGATGCTGGTGACGAAGCTCGACGGTACGGTCGAGGCCGCCTATCCGATGCTCGGCCGCCTGGTGGTGGCTCGGACCATCCCGCGTCGCCGCCGCCGCGGCGCGCTGAAGCACCGCCGCCCCACCATCTTCATGCGCCGCGCCGCGACCCGGCCCGGCAAGACGAACGTCGTCCATCGCGGCGAGTGCGAGATCAGCGCGCGGGATTGAGGGCGATTGGAGGCGCTCTGCGTCAGCATCCTTCGCGGCCCGGCGTTGCCGGGCACCGCAGGATGAGGTCGCGTTAGAGGAACAACCTCATCCTGAGGTGCGAGCGCAGCGAGCCTCGAAGGATGCTCACGCCGAGCGCCTTCCTTCTTCTACCTCCCCATCATCGTCATCCGGGCCGTGCTAACAATCGACGGGCCAGTCACTCTTGCGCGTCACCTGGGCATGCCATGAGCTCATACCGATACAGGCTCACGACGTGTCTCAAGGTGCTTCTGGTCGCGTTGTGCTGCTGCCTCTGTCTTGCATCCCCGCTTTCAGCCAAGGTGGAGATGGAGCCCTTGCTTCCGTTGCCCGCCGAGCTGGAGGCTGCCCATGCCGCGGCTCACGCGCTCGTCGAGAGAGCGGAGCGCGAAGGCAAGCCGCTTCCGGCCAGCAGCGGGTTTGCTGCTCTCAATGCGCGAGCCGTCCGAACAATTCTGGAGGGGCGCCGCTACCGGGCACGCGGCTATCATTTCGACGGTTATGTCGACTTTCATCGCGACAGAACGCTCTATCTGCGAGCGCCACGCTTGATTGTTCCGGGCCGCTGGCGGGTCGAGCACAGCATGCTGTGCATGACACCGCGTGCGTTGGACATCTGCGGGCCACTCTTTTCGAATGGTACCGTTCTTCTGACGAGCCAAGACGGCCGTGTTTCTTCGCTTGGTTTAAGTCTCCTGAGCTCGGAGCCGCTGGCTGAGGAGTGAGGCGCGGCGCCCACTCGGCTTCTCCCCCCACTCGTCGTCATCCCGGACGGCCGCAGGCCGATCCGGGATCGCAGGAAGGTGTGGCGCGGGACTTCACGCGATCCCGGCTCTCCGCTTCTCTGCGGCCGGGATGACGGCTTGATGGGGGTGGCGAAGGATCACGCGGCGCCGGCCGGACCTTCCCCCGCCACTTCCACCTTCCGGAACCGCGCCTTCACCGGCCGCCACTCGAAATCGGTGTGCGGGGTCACGGCGAGGAAATCGTCGACCGCACGGCGCACCGTCTGCCAGATCCGGCCGCGTGAATCGTAATCGTCGACGATCATGACGCCGCCGGGCTTCAGGATCTCCCACCAGCGCTTGAGGTCCGAGAGGGTGGATTCGTAGTCGTGGGCGCCGTCGATGTGCACGACGTCGGCGGAGACCCCTGACTTGCGCATCACGATGGCGGCGTTGGCGGAATCCAGCGGCAGCGGCACCACGTGCCGGGCGAAGCCGTTGGCGACGATGTTGGCGAGGAAGGTGTAGTACATGCGCGGATAGCCGTTCTCGAACCGCATGTCGGAACGGTGCATGTCCTTCATCCAGTGCTCGCTCGAACCCAGCCAGGTATCGACCGCGACCACGCAGCCATCGATGCCGTGCTCGCGCAAGGTCGCCGCCATGGTCATGGTCGAGGCGCCTTTCCAGACGCCGAGCTCGACCACCACCCGCGGGCGCTCGCTGGTCATGGTGTCGCCGAGGAAGACGTGGTCGGAATTCCAGCCCTGGTCGTCGGGCGCATGCTGGTCCGCCTGGAAATTATCGAGCACGCCGTAGCCGCGCCAGATCGCGGCGGATACCTCATCGAAAGCGCTCACGTGTGGACCTCGCTGGAAGTGGCTGGAGCCCTTATCGTTTGGATGAATCATCCGAACGATAAGAAAGTGCTCTAGATTCAATAGCCTGGAGCATATCCTGATCGCAAAGGCGGTTCCACTTTTGCGGGATATGCTCTCAGGGAAGCCGGCTCAGGGCGCTTCCGGATATTCGGTCAGGCCGTCGGACAAGCACAGCCAGGGCTGCCGGGACGAGGTCCAGATATGGTCGGCCGGCTTGAACAGGCCGGGGTCGTCGAGCGAGCCGGCGGTGATGCCCATGACGCCGGCGCTCTCGCGCATCGAGAACAGCGTGGTGCCGCATTCCGGGCAGAAGCCACGCTTCAGCGATTGTGAGGAATTATAGGTCCGCACCGGACCCTCGATGCTTACGTCCTCGATGCGGAACAGCAGCCGCGCATTGAAGCTGGCGCCGATGGCGCGCTGGCACAGCCGGCAATGGCAGATGCGCTCATTGATCGGCGCGGCATCTGAGACATAGCGAACGGTGCGGCACAGGCAGCCGCCTTCGTAGCGCATCGGCATCGTCGAGGTTCCTGGTGAGACCGGGCGGACCACCCGAACTAGAGCCCTTTCAGTCCGGATGCAATCGCCCGCCCGGCATCGACGCGGCAGGTGAAACCAAATTCGAGCGTCAGCGTTAGACGGTACCCGAGACCCGTCGCCGGATCGCTCCGGCGGGGTCGCCCACAGTTTTGGGACGCATGCTCGACACGCTGGTACGACGACCGGAATTCCAGGCGAGCGCGCCGTGGCGAGGGCCCCGCGCGCGGCAATACGTGCGATGTCACGCTGAAACGGTGCAATTTCCGTATTGCTGTCGGGAAGCGGAAAATAAGCCTACCATTCTGCCCCTTCGAACGCCGCTCGCCGGCGCCGCTCAAAGCCACCCCGTATTGCCGGCGATCGCCGCTTCAAAACGATGGAGCCACTGATGGACGTCGTAAATCCCGTGCGCAAGGCGCGCACCGGCGTTCCCGGGCTGGACGACATATTGGCTGGCGGGTTCCGCGAAGGCCACGTCTTCCTGCTGGAGGGCTCGCCCGGTACCGGCAAGACCACCATTGCACTGCGCTTCCTGATCGAGGGCGCGGCGGAGGGCGAGCGCGGGCTCTACATCACGCTGTCGGAGACCGATCGCGAGCTGCGCGAAGGCGCGCGGTCCCATGGCTGGGTGCTCGACGACAATATCGAGGTGTTCGAGCTGGTGCCGCCGGAAAGCCTGCTCGACGCCGACGAGCAGCAGAGCCTGCTCTATTCCTCGGACCTCGAACTGGGCGAGACCACCAAGCAGATCTTCGAGGTGTTCGAGCGCGTCAAGCCGGCGCGGGTGGTGCTCGACAGCCTGTCGGAGATTCGCCTGCTGGCGCAGAGCTCACTGCGCTATCGGCGCCAGATCCTGTCGCTGAAGCATTATTTCGCCCGGCACGGCGCCACCGTGCTCATGCTGGATGACCGCACCTCCGATACCGCCGACAAGACCGCGCACAGCGTGGTGCATGGCGTCGTTCAGCTGGAGGAGCTGACGCCCGATTATGGCGCCGAGCGGCGGCGCCTCAGGGTGTCCAAATATCGCGGCCAGGCCTATCGCGGCGGCTATCACGACTTCACCATCAAGACTGGCGGGGTCGCGGTTTTCCCACGTCTCGTCGCCGCCGAACATCGCACCGGATTCGCCCGCCGTCAGATGACGAGCGGCGTATCCCAGCTGGACGCGCTGCTGGGCGGCGGCATCGAGCAAGGCTCGAGCACGCTCGTGCTCGGGCCGGCCGGCACCGGAAAAAGCACGTTCGTCTTGCAGTTCGTCGCGGCGGCGGTCGCCAATGGCGAGAAAGCGGCGATGTTCATCTTCGACGAGGAAATGGGCCTGCTGTTCGACCGTACCCGCCCGATGGGCTTCGATCTCCAGGCCATGCGTGACACCGGCAATCTGCATATCGAGCAGGTCGACGCCGCCGAGCTCTCGCCCGGTGAATTCGAGCACCGGGTGCGGGAGCGGGTCAAGGGAATGGGCGCGCGCACCGTAGTCATCGACAGTCTCAATGGCTATCAGGCGGCGATGCCCGAGGAGAACTCGCTGATCCTGCACATCCATGAGCTGCTGCAGTATCTGAACCGGCAGGGCGCCAACACCTTCCTGACCGTGGCGCAGCATGGCCTGGTCGGCGACATGAAGGCACCGGTCGATGTCACCTACCTCGCCGACACCGTGATCCTGCTTCGCTATTTCGAGGCGCTCGGCAAGGTCCGGCGCGCGGTTTCGGTGATCAAGAAGCGCACCGGCATGCATGAGGACACCATCCGCGAATTCCGCATCGGCGACGGCGGCCTGAGCCTGGGCGCGCCGCTCAACGAGTTCCAGGGGATCCTTCGTGGCGTGCCGACGTTTGTAGGAAGTGCTTCCCCCCTCCTGACCAAGCCGTGAGTAATGACGATCTCGGGTTCGATTTCAGGGCGAACAGTCTCAGGGCAGCCTGTTTCAGGGCAGCCTGTTTCAGGGCAGCCTGTTTCAGGGCAACCTGTTTCAGGGCAGGTCCTGCTTCTGGCGCCGCATGGGCGCGACGCGGCCATTGCGACCGCGCTGGTGCGCGATGCCGGGCTGGCGGCGGTCACGTGCCGCGACATCGCCGAGTTCCACGCCGCCATCGACAACGAGACCTACTTCGCGGTGGCGACGCAGGAGGCGCTGATCGCGGCAGACCTGCGCCCGCTCCAGGCCTATCTGGCGCAGCAGCCCACCTGGTCGGACCTGCCCTTCGTGGTGCTGACCCACCATGCCGGCGGCCCCGACCGCACGCCGGGAGCGGCGCTGCTGTCGGAAATGCTCGGCAACGTCACTTTCCTGGAACGGCCGTTCCACCCCACCACCTTCATCAGCGTCGCTCGAACCGCGCACAAGGGACGGCTGCGCCAGTTCGAGGCGCGCGCACGCATCGACGAACTGCATGAAGGCGAGCAGCGGCTGCAGACCGCGCTGGTGGCCGGCCGGCTGGGCTCGCTGGAGTTCGATCTGGAGACCGGGGTGCTCAGCACCTCGGCGACGTGCAAGTCGCTGTTCGGTCGCCGCGCGGACGAGGGCCTCAGCTATCAGGACCTCGTCGCGTCGATCCATCCGGACGACCGTGGCCGCACGCTGGAGGCGGTGCAGCGGAGCATCACGAGCGGGATCGACTATGCGATCGAGTATCGCACGGTCTGGCCGGACGGAACGGTGCGCTGGGTCGAGATCCGGGCGCGCATGGTGTTCGACCGCAAGGGCGCCAAGCGCCGGCTGGTCGGGGTGGCCAGCGACGTCACGGCGCGGCGCAATGCCGAAGAAGAGATGCGCGGCCTCAATGAAGTGCTGGAGAGCCGGGTTGCCGAGCGCACCGCCGAACTGAATGCTGCCCATGCCGTCGTGCTCGCCGAGATTGAGCAGCGCAAGCGCACCGAGGAGCAACTCCGGCAGGTGCAGAAGATCGAGATGATCGGCCAGCTTACCGGCGGCGTGGCGCACGATTTCAACAATCTGCTGATGGCGGTGCTGGGCAATCTGGAGCTGCTGCGCAAGCAGGTGCCGCTCGATCCGCGCGCCGCCCGGCTGGTCGACGGTGCGGTGCAGGGCGCGCAGCGCGGCGCCGCGCTCACCCAGCGCCTGCTCGCCTTCGCCCGGCGCCAGGACCTCGATGTGGTGCCGACCGATCTCGGCAATCTGGTACGCGGCATGGGCAATCTGCTGGAGCGTTCTGTCGGGTCGCAGATCGAGTTGCAGATGAGCATACCCGACGATCTGCCGCGGGCGCTGATCGACGCCAACCAGATCGAGCTCGCGCTGCTGAACCTCGCCGTCAATGCACGTGACGCCATGCCGGACGGCGGCGTGCTGTCGATTGCGCTCGACGCCGTCAAGGTGGGCGCGCGAGAGCCGGGCACGCGCGATGACATCGCCCCCGGCGACTATGTCCGCCTGCGGGTCGTCGACACCGGCGAGGGCATGGACGCCAAGACGCTGGCCAAGGCGACGGAGCCGTTCTTCTCCACCAAGGAACTCGGCAAGGGCACCGGGCTCGGCCTCTCCATGATCCACGGCCTCGCGGTGCAGCTGAACGGTGCGCTGCGGCTCTCCAGCGAGCCCGGTCGCGGAACCGTGGCCGAGATCTGGGTGCCCGTCACCGCCGAACCCGCGCCGGCGGCACCCCTGGCGCTCGCCGCCATCGAGGACGCGCCGCGGGCCACCATCCTGGTGGTCGATGACGACGCGCTGATCTCGATGAGCACGGTCGAAATGCTGGAGGATCTCGGCCACGAGGTGATCGAGGCCAATTCCGGCGACCGGGCGCTGGAGATACTGGAGAACAACCGGATCGACCTGCTGATCACCGATTTCTCCATGCCGAAGATGAACGGGGCTCAGCTGGCGGTGGCGGCGCGCGAGATCAATCCCGGCCTGCCGATCCTGCTGGCATCGGGCTATGCCGAACTGCCGGCGAACATCAATATCGAGCTGCCCCGCATCGCCAAGCCGTACCAGCAGAGCCAGCTCGCGACCGAGATCGCCCGGGTGCTGAAGGCGCCCGTCATGTAGCGGAAGCAATCGTCGGATTCGCCGGCCAATGGCCGACCTGCTAGCATGGCTGCGGCCGATCTTGGTCGATATTGGAAGGGGTTGGCCATGGCTGGCAAAGAGCGCGTACCGGGCAAGGCGACCACACCCGCGGAGCGGGCGCAGGCGATGGACGATCTGACCCGCTCGATCGCCACCGCGGAAGCGGTGAAGCTTCAGCGGCACCGCGACAAGACCGAGCGCCTGCGACAGGCGCGGCTTGCCCGGGATGCGGAAGACACGCCGAAGAAGGCGCGATAACGCCAGGAGCGTGCGCCGCGCGGGCGGCGACCTCGCGTACCATTGCCTTGCCCTCTTGTGCGACGCAAAATGAGCGCATGGATCGTCTCTCCCGACTGCTTCGCGCCGCCGCGATCGCCTGCACCCTGGCTATTCTGGTATTGTCGCTGCTGCCCGCGCAGGATCTGAGGAGAACCGGTGCCCCGCACGGCGTGGAGCACGCGGCGGCCTATCTCGGAACCTGCTTCATCTACCTGCTGGCACTGCGTCCGCGACGGCCCGCCATGTACCTGCTGCCGTTCCTGTTCCTCTGCGCGCTGGCAGCAGTGATGGAGTTCGCGCAGCAATTCATTCCCGGCCGCGGCGCCCATGTTTCCGATTTCGCGATGAGCGCGCTGGGCGCGCTTCTCGGCTTATTGGCCTATAGGCTTGCGGGATGGATAAGCCCGCGGCCCGCACATGAATGAATCGACCGAAGCACCGGTTCGTCCGCACACCTTCATCGAAGACCATGCCGATCTGCAGCAGGGCATGCTCCTGGCGCTGCTGGCCGCGCTGGTGGTGTTCACGCTGTATTACGGGCGGAAGAAGAAGTGAGGCCGGAGCCTTATCCGCTCCGGATGGATACATTCGAGCGGCGAGATAGTGCTCCAGGGATTCGGACAGCTTCCATGTCCGCGACCCTGAGTGCGGCGCGTTTCGCCCAGGAGCCGCTGTATGGAAGACGGCGGCAAGCCGGGATAGACCTCTAGCGGCGGCCAGGTGCGAGGATTTTGACATGACCGCCGATGAAATCGAGCATTTGCCGCCACGAGCGGCCGGGGAGCAGGCGGCAGCTGTGTCCCAGGAAACGCTCGACAGGACGCCTCCCGATCAGGAGGCAGTCAATACAAGATGGATTTCGGCGGTTCTCAGCCCCATTGCCGCGCTGGCGCTCGGCATTCTGCTCGGTCTCAAGGATTCTGTTTTTGGCCATCTGCCGAATGCGGTCGAGATCGCCCTGACCCTGCTGGCGCTCGCCTGGGTGTTCTGGCTGGTGTTCGCCGTCCAGGGGCATGCCGAAGCCGTCGCGCACAGGATCGGCGAGCCCTACGGAACGCTGGTGCTCACCCTTTCGGTGACCGTGATCGAGGCTTCGGTCATCGTCTCGGTCATGTTGAGCGGCGTGCCAAATCCGACGCTTGCGCGTGAATCGGTGTTCTCGACGGTGATGATCGTCTGTGCCGGCATACTTGGCGTATGTCTCACCGTCGGCGGCTGGCGGCACGTCCATCAGGATCTCAAACGCCAGGGCACCAGCGCGTTGCTTGCCGTGGTCGTCGCATTGTCCGTGCTGACGCTCATACTGCCGGACTATACGCTGACCGCAGGGATCGGCCTGTACTCCGACGTGCAGCTTGTCTTCGTGAGCACGCTCTGTCTTCTCCTGTATGGCAGTTTCGTCTTCGCGCAGATGACACGGCATCGCGACGACTTCCTCGACGAACCGCAATCGAGGCACCATGCCCCGGCGGTCATGGGCGGTAGCCTTGCCAGGAGCGCGCTGTTGCTGGCGGTTGGCCTGATCGGCATCGTGCTGCTTGCCGAATATGTCGCGTCCGGGCTGGAGGACGCCCTCGTCGATTTCAATTTCGGCCAGAAGGATGCGGTTATCGGCGCCTTCATCGCCACGCTTGTGCTGATGCCGGAAACCGTGGCGGCGATTCGGGCATCGCTCGGAAACGAGTTGCAGCGCAGCCTCAACATCGCGCTCGGGTCGGCCTGCGCCACGATCGGGCTCACCGTGCCGGTCGTGGCCGCGGTGAGCCTTTTCACCGGCAGCGAGTTGACGCTCGGCCTCGGTCCCGGTGACACCGTCCTCCTGATGCTCGCTCTCGCCATCAGCATGATCAGCTTCGGGACCGGACGCACGACGGTATTGACCGGAGCCGTCCATCTCGTGGTCTTCGTGGCCTACCTGATGCTGATCGCGCTTCCGTAGACAGCGCCGATGCGAGGACCGTTCTCGACGCGCATTGCAGCGCTGACGGCGCGCGGCAAGCGCCGCTCGCAGATCCACGATTGCTTGGTACAGCTGGGTGGGCTCGAACCACCGACCTCCGGTTCCACAGACCGGCGCTCTAACCAACTGAGCTACAGCTGCATGCCAGAACGGCGCGGAACCTACGCAAGGCGATCCTGCTTTGCAAGGCCGATGCGTCACATTCCACTGCGGCCATCATACCATGGCACGGTTCCTGTATGTTGGGTCTGCCACGTCATCCTGAGGTGCGAGCTCCAGCGGGCCTCGAAGGATGCTCAAGCAGAGGTCGGCCATCTGGGGCGGGTATCCTTCGAGGCCGCTGCGCGGCGCCCCAGGATGACGTCGCGAATTAAAGAGTGAATCACGTGCCAGTTTCTCGAGAGCCGATCATGAATGTGCAGCCGCCGACCCCGGATCTCGGGGCCTTCCTCGATGCCGCGCTAGCGGTGGTGCGGCTGCCGCTCGAAGCGGAATTGCGCGAGCGGGTGCTGGTACATCTCGGCATTGCCGCCGGCATGGCCGACCTGGTGCTCGACTTCCCGCTGGAGGACGAGGCCGAGCCGGCCCCGGTGTACCAGCCGTGAGCGCCGCGGTGTCGGACGAGACCGTCGCCGAACTGCTCGCAAAGGATTCCGCGCTCGCCATCGCGGCGGCGGTGCGCGAAGGCAAGGTCAGCGCCCGCGCGGTGACGGAAGCGACACTGGCGCGTATCGCCGCGCTCAACCCGGTGCTCAACGCCTTCACCGCGGTCACCACGGAGCGCGCGCTGCGCGAGGCCGACGCGGTGGATAGCGCGCGGGCCGAGGGCAGGGCGCTCGGCGCTCTGGCCGGGGTGCCGTTCGCGGTGAAGAACCTGTTCGATCTGGAGGGCCTGCCGACGCTCGCCGGCTCGAAGATCAATCGCGACCATCCGCCCGCCGCGCGCGACGCGGCGCTGGTGGAGAAGCTCACCGCTGCCGGGGCGGTGTGCGTCGGCGCCCTGAATATGGGCGAGTACGCCTATGATTTCACCGGCGAGAACCTGCATGACGGCCCCTCGCGCAACCCGCACGACCCGACGCACATGACCGGCGGCTCGTCCGGCGGCTCCGGTGCGGCGGTCGGCGGGCGGCTGGTGCCGCTCTCGCTCGGCTCCGACACCAATGGCTCGATCCGGGTGCCGTCCTCCTTCTGCGGCATATTCGGGCTGAAGCCGACTTATGGGCGGCTGTCGCGGGCGCGCAGCTTCCCGTTCGTCGCCAGCTTCGACCATCTCGGCCCCTTCGCCCGCAATGTCCAAGATCTCGCCGCCAGCTATGACGCGCTGCTCGGCCATGATCCGGACGATGCGGCCAGCGCGCAGGTGCCGGCGGCGCCGGTCTCGCCCAGCCTGTCGCATGGCGCCGACGGCCTGCGCATCGCCGTGCTCGGCGGCTGGTTCGCCCGGCAGGGCACGCCCCAGGCCTATGACGCCGTGGCCCGCGCGGCGTCCGCGCTTGGTGCGACCGCGACCATCGAGTTGCCGGAAGTCGAGCGCGCCCGCGCCGCGGCCTATGTCATCTCCATGGCGGAAGGCGCTTCGCTCCATCTCGACCGGCTGCGCGAGCGCCCGCTCGATTTCGATCCGGCGGTGCGTGAGCGGCTGCTGGCCGGCGCGGTGCTGCCCGGCTCCTGGATCGTCAAGGCGCAGAAGTTCCGCCGCTGGTATCGCGACCGCGTGCTGGCGATCATGGCCGAGTGGGACGTGCTGATCGCCCCGGCGACGCCGGTGCCGGCTCCGGAAATCGGCCAGAAGAGCTTCGTGCTCGACGGCAAGGAGATGCTGGTGCGCCCGAACATCGGCATCTACACCCAGCCCATCTCTTTCATCGGCCTGCCGGTGGTGGCGGCGCCGATACCGACGCCGGGTACGCTGCCGATCGCGGTCCAGCTCATCGCCGCGCCGTGGCGCGAGGATGCGGCGCTCAGGGCGGCGGCGGTGCTTGAGGCGGCGGGGGTGGCGTACGCGCTGGCGCCGGTGGTTTAGGCCGGCGTTCTGCGTGAGCATCCTTCGAGGCCCGGCTTTGCCGGGCACCTCAGGATGAGGTCGTCTTTTTCAGATGAGCCTCATCCTGAGGTGCCGCGAAGCGGCCTCGAAGGATGTTGAAGCAGTGCGCCTCAGCAATCACGCCGCCCGGCTCACCTCGATCGTCACATGCGACAGCTCGTGCAAATGCGCGAGCTTGGCCTTGTAGGCGGCGGGCGGCTGCGGCGCCGAGGAAGCCACGACGACGATCGCCGCATGGTGGCCGGGCCCGACCTGCCAGACATGCAGATCGGTGATGGTCTCGTTGCCGCCCTCGATGGCGGCGCGAATCTCGCCGGGCAGTTCCTCGCGCTCGGGCACGTAATCCACCAGCACGCCGCCGGCATCGCGGATCAGCCCCCACGACCAGCGGGCAATGACCAGCGCGCCGACAATGCCGATCATCGGGTCCAGCCACAGCCAGCCATAGAGGCTGCCGGCAGCGAGTGCGGCGATGGCGAGGATCGAGGTCAGCGCGTCCGCCAGTACATGCAGATAGGCAGCGCGGATGTTGCTGTCATGGGCGTGGCCACCATGGGCGTGCGCATGGCCATGATCGTGGTCATGGTGGTGGCTGTGATCGTCCCTCAACAGCCAGGCGCAGACCAGGTTCACGCCGAGCCCGACCGCGGCGACGAGGATGGCGTCACCGAAGGCGATCGGCACCGGGCTGGTAAGCCGCAGGAAGCTCTCCCAGGCGATCAGCAGCGCGATGAGGGCGAGCACGATGGCGCTGGCAAAGCCGGCGAGTTCGCCGACCCGCCCGGTACCGAAGGTGAAGCGCGGATCGTGCGCGTGCTGGCGGGCGAAGCGATAGGCCAGCGCGCTGATCAGCATGGCGCCGGCATGGGTCGACATGTGCCAGCCATCGGCGATCAGCGCCATCGAGCCGAACAGGCTGCCGGCAGTGATCTCGGCCACCATCATGGTGGCGGTGAGCGCGATCACCAGCCAGGTGCGGCGCTCATTGCGGGCGTGGTCGCCGCCGAGGAAGACGTGGCTGTGCGTGGCGCCCGGCGCCAGAGTGCTGTCGGTCATGATCTCTCTGCCTGCGCTGCTATTTGAGATAGGTGCGCACCACTTCGATCAGTTCGGCGGCGCCCTGCGCCTTTTCCGGATCGGGCTCGCGGGCCGGGTCGACGACGTGGTGGCGGATATGATCCTCGACCAGCTCAATGGTGAGCCCGTTGACCGCCCCGCGGACCGAGGCGACCAGCTGGAGCACATCGGCGCAGCCGATCTCCGCCTCCA
Source organism: Starkeya sp. ORNL1 (assembly GCF_012971745.1). NCBI lineage: Bacteria > Pseudomonadati > Pseudomonadota > Alphaproteobacteria > Hyphomicrobiales > Xanthobacteraceae > Starkeya > Starkeya sp. ORNL1. The sequence continues at coordinate 2,098,184 of NZ_CP048834.1, read as the reverse complement.
GCGCCCGCTCCACCGCCTCGATCTGCCCCTTGATGCGACGCACCCGAGCGATCAGGCGGCTCTTCTCCTTGACGGTGTGCGACATGCGCTTAGTATAGGGGGGTACCCTATATCTCGCAAGAGGTGCTCCGCGTGAATATCCTTCGAGGCCGACCTGCGGTCGGCACCTCAGGATGAGGTTCTTCGTTGTTTAAAAGAACGACCTCATCCTGAGGTGCCCGGCAAAGCCGGGCCTCGAAGGATGCTCAAGCCGAGCGCCCTCAATCCCGCCGGAACGCCAGATTCGCCGCGAAACCCACCGCCAGCGCGCCGAGCGCGGTCACCAGCCCGTAGAGCCAGGCATGGTCGCGGGCGGCGGTCGCCACGGTCTGCTCGAAATCGACCTTGGCGACTTCGAGCGTCGTCGTGCCCTGCTTGATCATCTCGCCGCCGGCGAACACCTTCACCACCACCTGATAGGTGCCGACCGGCGCGGTGCCGGGAATCGGAATGGTGGTGCGGAACACCCGCGGCGCGATGAATTCCACCCCGGTCGGACGCTCATAATATAGCCCCTGCGCCTGCTTCACTCGAAGGAACGCCTGCCGGAACGGGTCGCCCTCGACCACATCGGCATAATCGGTGGTGAGGCGTTGCAGCAGGTGGTTATTGGCGAAGCCGGCCTGCTCCTGCCGCAGGATCTCGGCGGGCGCCATCAAAGCCGGCTCGCGATTGCTCAGCACCGCGAGATAGGAGGGCGCGGCGAGGAAGGTGCGGCTTTCGGTGTTCATCCACAGCCCGAGCACGCGCTGCTTGCGCCAGGTGACGAAGCGCGCATTCGGCCCGCGCACGGTGACGACGACATCATAGGCCCGGTCCGGCGCGGTGGTGTTGTCGCGCTGGATCACGCCGAACAGCGCGATCGGCTCGCCGGCGAAGCTCGAGGTGATGGTGACGCGCGGCTTGGAGAGCGAGAGCACCAGTTCCTCGGCGCGGGCCGGCGCGGCCGCAAGCAGAAGGGTGAGCAGCGCGAGCCACCTCATTGCGGGCGCCCGTCAAGGGTGACGGCATAGAGGTCGGCCGGGCGGGAGGTCTGGTCGATGGCGACACGCACCCCGACCGAGAGCACCAATATGCCGAGCAACAGCCGCAGATTCTCCGCCTTCATCGACTGGCCGGCGCGGGCGCCGAATTGCGAGCCGATGGTGCCGCCGACCATCAGCACCAGCCCGAGTACGGCATCGACCGTCTGGTTCAGCACCGCATGCATCAATATTGCCGCCAGCATGGTGGCAAGCGTCAGCATCAGCGAGGTGCCGACCGAGATCAGCGTGGGCACGCGCAGGAGATAGATCAGCGCCGGCACCAGCAGGAAGCCGCCGCCAATGCCCATCAGCGCGCCGAGCAGGCCGATGGAAAAGCCGATGACGACCACCGGGATCACCGACACATAGAGCCGGGACTGGCGGAAGCGCATCTTGAAGGGGAGGCGCAGGAACCAGGCATGGGTGCCGGGCCGGCGCACCTCCTCCGTCTCGCCGCGCCAGTTGCGGATCAGTGCGCGCAGGCTTTCGCTGACCATCAGCGCGCCGATGGCCCCCAGCAGCGTGATGTAGGAGACGGCTATGACCAGATCGAGCTGGCCATAGCGGCGCAGCACCATGAAGGTGAGGACGCCGGCGAACGTGCCCACCATGCCGCCGCTGAGCAGTACGCCGCCCAACTGGTAGTCCACAAGGCGCCGTCGCCGATAGCTCAGCACGCCGGAGAAGGAGGACGCCGCCATATGGGTGGAGACGCTGGCGACGGCGACGGCAGGGGGCACGCCGAGGAAGATCAGCAGCGGCGTCATCAGGAAGCCGCCGCCCACCCCGAACATGCCCGAGATGAAGCCCACCGCGATCCCCATGGCGAGGAGGGTGAAGATGTTCACCGGAAGCTCGGCGATCGGCAGGTAGATCGTCACGCGAGGCGGCCTTTGTACCCGCCTGTGCACTGCGGGACTGCAGCCCCATAGCAGGATTTTGCTAAGAGACGGTGTGGAAAGAGTCGGGGCTGCTTTGCTTCAGCATCCTTCGAGGCCGGCCGGCGGCCGGCACCTCAGGATGAGGTCTCTTCCAGATCAACCTCATCCTGAGGCGCGAGCGCCGCGAGCCTCGAAGGATGCTCAAGCAGGGCATCGCCTCTTGAAGTCCCGCAATCGTCACGAAATTCGATATTTTAGTAATTCCATTGTAGTAGCCGGCTATTACGCAGCGTTCTTAGGAAATCTTTATTTTTAAGTGCCGCAACGAAAAAGGATCATTAGGTCATACAGTCTGACTTAACCTTGCGAGGTGTCATGCTAGCGTGCCTGCGTTAACGAGCCCGTACGAGGCTCGAACGCTTGGGAGGAATACACATGACTGACAACCGGCGCCGCTGGCTGCCGGCAGCCTCGCTGCTGGCTTCCACCATGCTCGCCACCGTGCTGATCTCGGTCGGGGCTCCGACTTCGGTATTGGCACAAGCCACCGACAATATGGAGAAGCTCTCCAATTTCCAGTCGACCGGCGCGTCGATGGATATGGAGACGGTGCCGCAGACCGGGCCCAAGGCGGATGCGCTGAAGAAGACGCTGTCCGGCATCAAGCTGCCCGACGGCTTCAAGATCTCGCTCTATGCGATCGTGCCGGATGCGCGCGAAATGGCGGTCGGCCCGACCACCGGCGTGGTCTTCGTCGGCACCCGCAAGAACAAGGTCTGGGCAGTGACCGACCGCGACAAGGACCGCACCGCCGACGAGGTGAAGGTGTTCGCGCCGTCGGTGAGCTTCAAGCTGCCGAACGGCGTGTGCTTCTCCAAGGACGGCTTCCTGTTCGTCGCCGAGCAGAACCGTGTGCTGCTCTTCCCGGCCGCCGAGTTCTTCTATGAGGGGCCCGATGTTGCCGCCTTCAGCGTGGTGAAGCAGGGCGACCTCATTCCCAAGGCCGAGGAATCCTACAACCACACCGCCCGCGTCTGCAAAATCGGGCCGGACGACAAGCTCTATATAACGCTTGGCCAGCCCTTCAACGTGTTTGCCCAGGAGAAGTTCGACCTCTACCAGAAGACCGGCATCGGCGGCATCGTGCGCATGGACCGCGACGGCAAGAACCGCGAAGTCTATTCCTGGGGCATCCGCAATTCGGTCGGCATGGACTTCAACCCGAAGGACAAGACCTTGTGGTTCACCGACAACCAGGTGGACGGCATGGGTGACGACATCCCGCCGGGCGAGATCAACCGCGCGGTGAAGGCTGGCCAGACCTTCGGCTTCCCGTATTTCGGCGGCGGTTCCACCCGCACCGTCGAATACAAGGACCAGACCCCGCCGGCGGATTCGGTGAAGCCGCAAGTGGAGATGACCGCCCACGCCGCCGATCTCGGCATGACGTTCTATAACGCCACCCAGTTCCCGGCGAAGTATCGCGGCGGCATCTTCTCGGCGCAGCATGGCTCCTGGAACCGCACCAAGCCGGTCGGCGCGCGGGTGATGTTCACCCGGCTGAACGATGACGGCACGGCGGCGGGCTCGGAGCCGTTCGCCGAGGGCTGGCTGACGGCGAATGGCGAGTATCTCGGCCGTCCGGAGTCGGTGGCGGTGCTGAATGACGGCTCGCTGCTGGTGTCGGACGACTCGTCGGGCGCCATCTACCGCATCTCCTACGGCAACAACTGACACTGAAGAAGAACACCCGCCGCCGCGAGGCGCGGGAAGACCGATCTTACGAAGAACACCCGCCGCCGCGAGGCGCGGTAAGACTGATCTTACGAAGAACACCCGCCGCCGCGAGGCGCGGGAAGACTGATCTTGCGAAGAACACCCGCCGCCGAGAGGCGCGGGAAGACCGATCTTGCGAAGAACACCCGCCGCCGCGAGGTGCGGGAAGACTGATCTTGCGAAGAACACCCGCCGCCGCGAGGCGGCGGGCTTTTCTGCCGGGAACCGACATGATGCTACGCCCCATGCCGCTGCTCACCGCAGCGGTGCTCCTGTTTTGCTCGCCCGCTTTTGCCGGCGATGCCGCCGCCGGCAAGGCCAAGGCCTCCGCCATGTGTGCGGTGTGCCACGGTAATGACGGGCTCTCGCAGCACCCCGAGGCGCCGAACCTCGCCGGCCAGGTCGAGATGTATCTCACCAAGTCGCTGGAGGAATTCCGCTCCGGCAAGCGGCAGAACGAGATGATGACCGTGGTCGCCAAGGACCTGAGCGACGACGACATCGCCAACCTTGCCGCCTGGTACAACTCGATCCCGATCACCGTGAAGACGCCTTGAGCTCCTGACTCAACGATCTGGATCACCCTCATCCCCGGGCTTGACCCGGGGACCCAGCCCATCCGCATGCACCCGGTCGAAGTCTGGGTGGCCGGGTCAAGCCCGGCCATGAGGGTGGGAAGGTTGTTCATTCCGAGTAACGGAGCGGAGCTGCCCACCCAGCGCCACCAGCAGTGCCTCCAGCCCGCGCAGCAGCGCCGGCATGGAAAGGCGCCCATGGTCCGGGCGGGGAATGTGCACGAACACCGCGAGGCGCGGCCGGCCGGTCGCGCGCGCCTGGCCGTAGGCGCCATAGGCCTGCGCGTTGCAGATATAGCGGCCGGCATCGCGCGAGGCGCGGGCCGGGACGCCGGCAAGCCGCAGCGCCCGCAACAGGCTCGCCGGATGCACGCGGGCGCATGTCGCGTCCGGGCCGGCCGCATCGAGACGGCGTGAGCCGGGGCGCCGCCGCGCCGCATCGGGAAAGCCGCCGGCGCGGTTCACCGCGTGCGTCTCGACGCAGACCTGCCGCCGCCGCGCCGCGAGGCCGATCATCAGCACGATGTCGGGATCCTCGCGCATCAGCGTTGCCGCAAAGTTCGCCGCCGCCGACCATGTGGTCGGCAGCACTTCGGCCCGCAGCGCCATGCCGGCGAGCGCCGGCCGGCGGCGGCGCGCCAGTGCCTTCGCCAGCGCCCCCGAGGGGTTCGCCGGCGCGCCGGGAAAGCGGCCGAAGCCGGTGATGAGCACGCGTATCGGCCGGGTCATCGCTGGATGGTATCAGCTCTGCGCTGCATCCAGCCGTGTGGTGAGTGCGGTATCGAGCGCCTGCGCCAGCTCGTCGAGCTGGAACGGCTTCGAGAGCCGCGGCACGTGCCGCCACTCGGCCGGGATCGCGCCGTCATCATAGCCGGTCGAGAACACCACGGGGATACCGTGCCCAAGCAAGGCCGCGGCAATGTCATAGCTGCGCTGGCCGCCGAGATTGAGATCGAGCACCGCGGCATCGATCTCGGTGTGGGAGGTGGCGACGAAGGCGAGTGCCCCCTTGATGTCGTTGTGGGTGCCGGCGACGCGGGCGCCGAGTTCCTCGACCATCGCCTCGATCATCATCGCCACCAGCGATTCGTCCTCGACGATGAAGATTCGGCGGTCCTTGCGGGGAGGCGTCTCGTCAGTCGTGGTGTTCACGTCGTTTCCTGGCCGAATCGTATCGAGGCCGCGTGCGCGCTGCCTTGCTCGCGCCAAGCCTAGTGGCTGGCGGCGATGCAGCACCATGATTTGATGGAGTGTCGAACTATTTTTCCGGCGGGTGTGGCGATTTTTTCGGCCCGTCCGACGGATCGAACCGCGCTTCCACGCGTTTTAGACCAGCTAGCGACCGGCCTGCCCGACGGGGCAGGTATTGGCGGAGTGCAACGGAGAACCCGTGATGAATTGGGATAGAATCGAAGGTAACTGGAAACAGGTCAAAGGTCAGGTGCGCCAGCAATGGGGCAAGATCACCGACGATGACCTTGAACGCATGAAGGGCTCCCGTACGGAGCTCGAAGGCAAGCTCCAGGAGCGCTACGGCATTGCCAAGGACGAGGCCAACCGTCAGATCGACGAGTGGGCAAACCGCTTCAAGATGTAAAAGTACCGCGTCGCCGCCTGGCCGGCGCACGACGCACACAGCCCCTCTCCGGCAACGGGGAGGGGCTTTTCTTTCCAAATAGGGCTGTCATCCCGGAATGGCCGTCAGGCCATATCCGGGATCGCGCAAACATCGGAGAGCGATCCCGGCTCTCCAGCTTCGCCTGCTGCCAGGATGACGGCGAATGAATCAGGCATGCGCGAACTCCCAATACAGCTCGCGCGCCCGCCGGAAACAGGGGCCCGGCTGCAATTCGCGCTGTTCGACGCGGGTGATCGGCGTGACCTTGGAATAGTTGCCACTGGAGAAGACCTCGTCCGCCTCGCGGAAATCTTTCCAGCTCAGCGCCGCCTCCACCACCGGCACGCCGTCCTCGCGCAGCAGGCCGATGACGCGGTTGCGGGTGATGCCGGCGAGGAAGGTGCCGTTGGCGGCCGGCGTCATGACCACGCCGTCGCGGGCGAGGAACAGGTTCGCCGTGGCGAGTTCGGCCACATTGCCGAGCATGTCGCACAGCACCGCATTGTTGAAGCCGCGGCCCTGCGCCTCGGCCAGCGCACGGGCATTGTTCGGATAAAGGCAGCCGGCCTTGGCGTCGGTGGTGGCGCATTCGACGGTGGGGCGGCGGAACGGCGACAGCGTGATCGCGGTGCCGCGGCCGGGATCGGGCATCGGCGCCTCATAGAGGCTGAGGCACCAGCGGGTCGATTCGGGATCGGCATCGACGGTCACCGGGCCGGGGAATTCGGCCCAGTACATCGGGCGGATATAGAGCGCGGCATCGGGGGCGAAGCGCTTCAGCCCCTCGTCCGCCAGCTCCAGCCAGTTCTCCACCGAGACCAGCGGGCGCAGCCCCATGGCGATGGCCGAGCGGTTGACCCGCATGAAGTGGAGGTCGAGGTCCGGCGTCACCCCCTCGAAGGCCCGTGCGCCGTCGAACACCGAGGTGCCGAGCCAGGCGGCGTGGGTGCGCACGCCCATGATCGGGAGGTTGCCCTCGTGCCAGTCGCCGTCGAAGAAGGTCCAGGTTTTTGACCAGTTGTGCTTTTTCGAGCCGGGATCGCCCATCGGCGCGCACTCCACTTGAGATGGCGCACCATAACGCGGCCCGGGTTTATTGGAACCGGGCCGCTAAAATGCGTCGACCCCGCACACCGGATGCCGGCGGGCGGGGTCGACCGGCACGTGCCCCCCGGCCGTGCCGTTAGCTCGACATCAGTGATCCCGATGAAAGCGCCAGGCTGGCGCCGCGGATCACTGCGTCAGGATCGAGGACGTGACGAACACCTTGTCGCCGGCGCGGGCGATCTCGGCGGCGACGGGCAGGGTGCCCGTGGCGCGCGGCACCGAAATGCTCAGCTTCTGGCCCGGGGCCAGCGTGCCGACGAAGCGCACCGGCTGGCCGCCCTCGCTGTCGGCGAGGGTGGCGACGACGCGATAGCCGTCATTCTCGATGGTGTAGTAGGCGACGCCCTTCATGCCGCCGATCTCCAGCGACTGGGCTTCGATCGGCTTCAGCTCGGCGGCATCGGCCGCCTTGTCGAACAGGGCGCTGACGGTGACGGCGGAAGCGATGAGCAGCATTCCGCCGAGGATGATGGATGACTTCATCAGGTATTGGCTCCGGTAGAGAGTTCGGAGCAGCGCCCCCCTCGGCCGCTGCAAGCGATGGGGAGGTTCTAGGCCGCCGGCGCTGAACGCCTTGTGAGCCGTGCGTTCAGACAAGATTCAGAAAAGTTTGCGCTGCGGAATGGGAATTTTGCGTTGTCCCTAAGGGAAATAGCGCAATTTATTTTCGTCTTGCCAACGCGTCATCCCGGCCGAAGCGAAGCGCAGAGCCGGGATCGCGCGAAGGTTCAGCGCATCTCTATTCCGGCCCCAGCGTGTCGAACAGATCGAGCCACTCGGGATTCCCGCCTTCGACCAACGCGACCTTCCAGTCCCGCCGCCAGCGCTTGATTCGCTTCTCCCGCACGATCGCCGATTCGGCATCGTCGTGCGGCTCGTACCAGACCAGCTTGTCGACGTTGTAGCGTGCGGAAAAGCCGGGGACGTCATGGCTGCGGTGTTCGAAGACGCGCTTCTGCAGCGCGCTGGTCACGCCGACATAGAGCGGACCATCCTTCCGGGTGGCGAGGATATAGACGAAGAACCGCTTCATTCGTCTTCATCCCCAACGATTGTCGTCATCCCGGACGGCCGCAAGGCCGATCCGGGATCGCGCGCAGAAGAGGGCGCACTTTCGTCACGCGATCCCGGCTCTTCGCTTCGCTGCGGCCGGGATGACGACTTGTCGAAAGGCTTAACCTGCCAGCGCCGCCAGGACCCGCACCCAGCTCCTGATCCCCTTGTGGAAGCAGTCGAGGTCGTACTTCTCGTTGGGCGAATGGATGCGGTCGTCGTCCAGCGAGAAGCCGATGAGCAGCGTGTCCTGACCGAGCTGCTTCTTGAAATGACCCACGATCGGGATCGAGCCGCCGCCGCCGATGGTCACGGTCGGGTGGCCCCATTCCTCGGTCAGCGCGGCCGCCGCCCTGGCGAGCTCCGGGCTGTCATGATTGACCGCCACCGCGCGGTTGCCCTCGCCGCTGAGGAATTCCACCGAGCAGTCCGCCGGGATGCGGGCGCGCACGAAGGCGCGCACGGCGTCGCGCACATGCGCCGGGTCCTGGTCGGCGACGAGGCGGCAGGAGATCTTCGCGGTGGCGATGGAGGGGATGACGGTCTTGCCGCCCTCGCCGATATAGCCGCCCCACATGCCGTTGACCTCGAAGGTCGGGCGCGCGCTGGTGAGATCCATGATGGAGCGGCCTTGCTCGCCCGACGGGATGGCAAGGCCGATCGGGCCGAGGAACTTCTCCGGCGTCAGGCCCAGCCCCTCCCATTGCGCCTTCACGTCGGCGGGCGTCTCGCGCACGTCGTCATAGAAGCCGGGAATGGTGACGCGGCCGGTCTCGTCATGCACGTCGCCGATGATCTTCGACAGCACATGCAAGGGGTTGCGCGCCGCTCCGCCATAATAGCCGGAATGCAGGTCGCGGTTCGCGGCCTTCACCACGATCTCGTCATGGCACAGCCCGCGCAGCGAGACGGTGATGGCCGGGGTCTGCGGGTCCCACATATTGGTGTCGCACACCAAAGCGACATCGGCGGCGAGCGCTTCCTTGTTGGCCGCGACGAAGCCGGGCGTGTTGATCGAGCCGGATTCCTCCTCGCCCTCCAGCAGGAAGGTGACGTCGACGGGCAGCGTGCCGGTGACCGCGAGATAGGCCCGGCAGGCCTCGACGAAGGTCATGACCTGGCCCTTGTCGTCGGCGGTGCCGCGCCCGACCAGGCGCTTCTTGCCGTCGGCGCCCTCGGCCAGGGTCGGTTCGAAGGGCGGCGTGGTCCAGAGGTTCAGCGGATCGACCGGCTGCACATCGTAATGGCCATAGAACATCACCCGCTTCTTCGCGCCGACGTCGCTGCGCGCGGTGACGATGGGGTGGCCCGGCGTCTCGTTGAGCTGCGCCTTGAAGCCGAGCGCGGCGAGGTCGTCGGCCAGCCACTGGCCGGCGCGCCGGCATTCGGCGGCGTAAGCCCGGTCGGTGGAGATGGAGGGGATGCGCAGCAGCGCGAACAGCCGCTCCAGGCTGCCGTCGAGATTGGCATCCACCGCTGCCAGCACGCGCTCGAGATCGGCCATGGCCGGATTCCTTCTTCCGTGTTTTCGCTGTTCCCTCATGCCCGGGCTTGACCCGGGCACCCAGAGGACTTGGCGCTGTGCCCGGTCATCTGGATCCCCGGGTCAAGCCCGGGGATGAGGGAGATTAGGGTTGGGTCGAGAGCCTACTTCCGGCTCATGCCGCCGAGCACGCCGCGCAGGATCGCCTTGGTGATCTGGTTGGTGACCTGGCTCGTCACCGAGCGCGCCACTTGCCGCGTCACCTGCTCGCCGATGGTCATGCGCCCGCGGCTGCCCGAGGAGGAGCCGCCGCCGAATATGCCGCCGAGCACGCTGTCGAGCAGGCCGCCACCGCCGGCTGCCCCGGCCTCGGCCGGCTGCTGGCCCGGGCTTGCCGCGGCGCCGGCCTCGCCCGCCTTGTCGGCGGCGGCCTGCGCCCGCTTGGCGAGCTGCTCATAGGCGGATTCGCGGTCGATCGTGGTGTCGTAGACTCCCTTGACGGGACTGTTGGCGATCGCGGCCGCCCGCAATTCCGGCGTCACCGGGCCGACCCGTGCGGAGGGTGGCGCGATCAGCGTGCGCTCGACGATGGAGGGCGTGCCGTTGCCCTCCAGCATCGAGACCAGCGCCTCGCCCTTGCCGAGTTCGGTGATGACCTGTGCGGTATTGAGCTTCGGATTGGGGCGGAAGGTGTCGGCGGCGGCCTTGACCGCCTTCTGGTCGCGCGGGGTGAAGGCGCGCAGCGCGTGCTGCACGCGGTTGCCCAGCTGGGCCAGCACGCTGTCCGGCACGTCGAGCGGGTTTTGCGTCACGAAATAGACGCCGACGCCCTTGGAGCGGATCAGCCGCACCACCTGTTCCACCTTCTGCAGCAGCGCCTTCGGCGCCTCGTCGAACAGCAGGTGCGCCTCGTCGAAGAAGAACACCAGCTTCGGCTTGTCGGGATCGCCGACCTCGGGCAGCACCTCGAACAATTCCGACAGCAGCCACAACAGGAACGAGGCATAGAGCTGCGGGCTTCCCATCAGCTTGTCGGCGGCGAGAATATTGATGGTGCCGTAGCCGTTGCGCGGATCGATGCGCATCAGGTCGGAGATCTTCAGCGCCGGCTCGCCGAAGAACTTGTCGGCGCCCTGGTTCTCCAGCACGAGGAGGGCGCGCTGGATGGCGCCGACGGTGGCGGGCGCGACATTGCCGTAGGTGGTGGTGAGGCTCGCCGCATTCTCGGCGATGAAGGCCAGCATGGCGCGCAGGTCCTTCAGGTCCAGCAGCAGCAGGCCCTGCTCGTCGGCGACGCGGAACACCACGTTCAGCACGCCTTCCTGGATCTCGTTGAGGTTCATCAGCCGCGCCAGCAGCAGCGGCCCCATCTCCGAGACGGTGGCGCGCACCGGGTGGCCCTGCTCGCCGAACAGGTCCCAGAAGATCACCGGGAATTCATCGGGCGAATATTCGATGCCGATCTCTTCGCAGCGCTTGAGGATCCAGTCCTGGCCTTCGCCGGGCATGGAGACGCCGGAAAGATCGCCCTTGATGTCGGCGGCGAACACCGGGACGCCGGCGCGCGAGAGGCCCTCCGCAATGGTCTGCAGCGTCACCGTCTTGCCGGTGCCGGTGGCGCCGGTGGCAAGCCCATGGCGGTTGGCGAGCTTCAGCGTGAGATATTCCGGCTGCTCGGCTTTCCCGACAAAGATCATGCCGTCAATGTCGCCGGACATGCGATTCTCCTGCTTGGCCCCAACCCGCCTGTCTATAGAGCGCAGGCGGGGAGGGTTTCGCAAGCGGCGGTGAGGGCGCTCGGTTTCAACATCCTTCGAGGCTCGCTCACGCTCGCACCTCAGGATGTCGTGGTTCTCTTAAACGCGACGTCATCCTGAGGTGCCCGGCAAAGCCGGGCCTCGAAGGATGTTGAAACAGAGCGCCGCCACACCCCCGACCAACCGCGCACTTGCCTTCCCCGCCAATGCGCGCGATTTCAATGCAAACTCTTCAGGGATTGCCATGCCTGCCGTGCCAAAGCCGACGACCCGCATATTCGATGCCCGCGGCCGCGCGCTCTCCTATGAGAGCCAGACGCTGATCATGGGTATCCTCAATGTGACGCCGGACTCATTCTCCGACGGCGGCCGCTCGGTGGCGCTGCACGATGCGCTGGCCAACGCCCGGCGCATGGTCGACGAGGGCGCTGATATCATCGATGTCGGCGGCGAATCGACCAGGCCCGGCCACACCCCGGTCTCGCCCGAGGAGGAGATGGCGCGGGTGCTGCCGGTGCTGGAGGCGCTGGCGGCCGAGATCGCGGTGCCGGTCTCGATCGATACCCAGAAGGCCAAGGTGGCGGAAGCCGCGCTCAGCCGCGGCGCGGCGATCCTCAACGATATCTGGGGCTTGCTGGGCGATCCGGATATGGCGCATGTCGCGGCCGCCCACGATGCCGGTGTCATCATCATGCACAATCGCACCGTGGTCGACGGTGCGGTCGACATCGTCGCCGACATCATCGGCTTCTTCGAGCACTCGCTGGAGCGCGCGGCGAAAGCCGGCATCCGCCCCGACCGCATCGTGCTCGATCCCGGCATCGGCTTCGGCAAGACCTTCGAGCAGAACCTGGCGGCGCTGGCGGGCCTGCGCGAGATCGGCCGGCTCGGCTTTCCGCTGCTGCTCGGCACCTCGCGCAAGTCGCTGATCGGCAAGGTGATCGCCACCGAGCCGAAGGAGCGCCTGCCCGGCACCATCGCCTCCAATGTGCTGGGCATCGCGGCGGGCTGCGCCATCATCCGCGTTCACGACGTGGCGGCCCATGTGCAGGCCGCCCGGGTGACGGAGGCCATACTGCGTGCCGCGTAAAAATGAGACGCCCGAATTCTTCATCCGCCGGCCGCGCCACGTCGAGAAGCGCATCGCCTATCTGTGCCTCGGCTCGAATCTCGGCGATCGCGCCGGCACCATGGCGAAAGCCGTGGGGCTCATCGCACGCATCGGGCTGAAGATCGTCGCCCGCTCCTCGCTCTACGAGACGCCACCCTGGGGGCCGGTGCCGCAGGGGCCGTATCTCAATCTTGTGGTGGCGGTGGAGACCGAGCTCTCGGCGCGCGAGTTGCTCAACATGCTGCTCGGCGTCGAGCATGCCTTCGGGCGTGACCGCACCCGCGAGGTACGGTTCGGGCCGCGCACCATCGATATCGACATATTGCTCTATGGCGAGGAGACGATCGCCGAGTCGGACCTCGAAATCCCGCATCCGCGCATGATGGAGCGGGCTTTCGCTTTGGTGCCGCTGGTGGAGATCGCGCCCGACCTCGTGGTCGGCGGCGTGCCGATACGGCAGGCGCTGGCGGCGCTCGACCAGAGCGGCATCGAGAAGGTCACGCCGCTGCCTGCGGAGGGGTGATTTCCCCTTCAGCCCTTTCGTAAGGCCGTCATCCCGGCCGTAGCGAAGCGTAGAGCCGGGATCGCGTGAAGTCCCGTGCAACACCTTCTTGCGATCCCGGCTCTCCGCCCTGCGGGCTCCGGCCGGGATGACGATGCTGCCGGGGTAAAACGCCACGAGCGGAACGGTTGAAACCGTTCCGCTCGGAATGTCGGGAAAGGAAAGCCGGGGTCGGCTGACGGCGCTCCCTTCCGGACATTCAGCCGGGAAGCGAAGCGTCAGAGCATGATGCCGAGAAGTGTGAAGCGGTTTTCGGTCAATATCATGCTCCAACCGAACTTCGATCAGCGGCAGACGCGGATGTCGCGGAAATAGACCTTGCCGTATTTGTTGATGCGCTGCTGGCGCTCGATCCAGCACTCCGGCTCGTAATAGCGCGGGGCGGCCGAGGCGGCGAGGCCGCCCAGCACCAGCCCACCCACCACGCCGGCGGCGACCGCGCCGCCATAGCCATAGCCGCCATGATAATAGTGATAGCCGCCGGCAGCGGCCGGCACCGCGGCCAAGGTGAGGCCGGCAACGGCCAGCGCAACGACCTTGGTGCGGGTGGAGAAGCGGGAAGCAAAGCTGCTCATGGCGAGATCCCCTGGATCAATTTTCGAATCGCAATCGGTCAAGGACCGTTGATGACGCGAAGTTAAGCGCGAGCGATCGAACCAAAACTGAACCGGGTGTTGCGAAAGGTTCATAGTCCTGAACGCATTCCATTTCTTACATTCATCGGGCATTCATGGCCGAACCGGACCGGAGAGTGACGCGTGGCCGACTATGATTCCGAGGGACTTGTCACCGCATGGGCGTTCGACGGCGAGGGCGGCGCGCGGCGCCTCGGCTGGGACGAGATCCGGCGGCCGGCCCCGGTCGGCCCCGGCTTCATCTGGGTGCATCTCCAACTGTTCGAGAACCGCCAGCAGCCCTGGCTCGCCGGCGAGAGCGGGGTGGATACCTCCATCGTCGAATCGCTGATGGCCGAGGAGACCCGCCCGCGCTGCGCGCTGTTCGAGGCCGGCGCCTTCCTCAATCTGCGCGGCATCAATCTGATGCCCTATTCGCTGCCCGACGAGATGCATTCGATCCGCATCTGGGTGGAGCCGAACCGCATCATTTCGGTACGCAAGCGCCAGCTCTCCGCCATCGCCGATTTCGAGGACGCGATGGCGCGGGGGAGGGCGCCGCGCACGCCCGGCGAATTCATCGCCGACATCTCGATGCGCCTGGTCGAGCGCATGGACACCGTCATCAATGCGCTGTCCGAGGAGGCCGACGAGCTGGAGGACATGGTGTGGCGCGCCACGCTCGCCAATCTCAGCCCGAAGGTCTCCGAGGTGCGGCGCGTCGCCATTATCCTGCGGCGCTATATCAGCCCGCAGCGCGAGGCGCTGAACCATTTCTCGCTGGAGGACGCCGCCTGGCTCGCCGAGCGCGACCGCCATCGGCTGCGCGAGGCGGCGGACCGGGTGACGCGCTTCGCCGAGGAGCTGGATTCGGTGCGCGACCGCGCCGCGGTGATCTATGACCAGATGGTGGAACGCCGCGCCGAGCAGATGAACCGCTCGATGCTGATCCTCGCCGTGGTCACCGTGGTGTTCGCACCGTTGACGCTGCTCACCGGCCTGCTCGGCATGAATGTCGGCGGCATCCCCGGCGCCGAGGATCCGAGCGGCTTCTGGACGGTGACGGTGTTTGCGGTCTCGCTCGGCGTCGTGCTCACCGTGCTGTTCAAATGGGTGCGATGGATTTGAGGGGGCTGGGCCGCGCGGGCAGGCGGCGCACTGTGCGGGCATCCTTCGAGGCCCGGCTTTGCCGGGCACCTCAGGATGAGGTCCCGTTACATAGCCACCTCATCCTGAGGTGCGAGTGTAGCGAGCCTCGAAGGATGCTCACGCAGAGCCACGAAACGAAAACGGCCGGGCAAAAGCCCGGCCGTCTCGTCATCCAGGAAAGGCGTGCTCAGACCGCCTTGGAATACAGCTCGGCGACGTAGTCCCAGTTCACCAGGTTCTCGACGAACGCCTTGAGATAGTCCGGGCGGCGGTTGCGATAGTCGATGTAGTAGGAGTGCTCCCACACATCGACGCCGAGGATCGGGGTGGCGCCGGTGACCAGCGGGCTTTCGCCGTTCGGGCTCTTGGCGACGACCAGCTTGCCGTCCTTCACCGCCAGCCAGGCCCAGCCGGAGCCGAACTGGGTGACGCCGGCCTGGATGAAGTCTTCCTTGAACTTCTCCACCGAGCCGATGTCCTCGATGATCTTCTTCTCGAGCTCGCCGGGAATGGCGCCGCCGCCATTCGGCTTCATCCAGTTCCAGAAGTGCAGGTGGTTATAGTGCTGGCCGGCATTGTTGAAGAGGCCGGCATTCTTACCGAACGAGCCCTTCACGATCTCCTCGAGGGACTTGCCCTCGAATTCGGTGCCCTTCAGCAGGTTGTTGCCGTTGTTCACATAAGCGAGGTGGTGCTTGTCGTGATGGTATTCCAGCGTCTCGCGCGACATGTACGGCGCGAGGGCGTCATAGGAATAGGGCAGATCGGGAAGCGTGAACGACATGTTGCTGTCTCCGCAATTGGGAATCCTGAGCACGCCGCCTCGCACCGCACCCGCAGGCTCGCTGCCGGTCACGATGGAAGCACGGTCGCCACTAGATAGGTCGGCTTGGCGCCGTGAACAACCAAAAGCCTCGTTCAGGACATGATTTGCGGCAATTGGCCCGTCTCCGCCGGCGATGCTCTGCTTCAGCATCCTTCCAGGCTCGCTGCGCTCGCACCTCGGGATGACGTGCCTCAAACTAGCAACGTCATTCCTGGCAGTTGGCCAATGGCCAACTGTGGGGGTGCCCGGCACAGCCGGGCCTCGAAGGATGCGGAAGCCGGGCACCACAACCCCACGCTGCGGGCATTCGTTGTTGCACAAACAGCACAATGCTCTGGTATCCTGATGCGGATGCCCTTCCGCAACCCGCTACCGGCCCCGGTATTGTTGACGGTTTGTTGCGCGGTGCTTTCAAGAAACGCCGAGTGCCCGTAAGCTCTTGTCGGTGAAGGACCGGGAAGGAATCGGTCCAACGGGGTCAGGCATGAGTGCTTTTATCATCGGAATCGGCGTGGCGTTGGCCGCGATCGGTATCGTGCTCACGACGAACGGTCTGGTGATCTATCAATCGACCTTCGGCAACGCGATGGCGACTGTGGGCGGCATTGCGCTGGTCGGCGGGCTGGTCATCCTCGCGCTCGGCTTCATCTATCGGCTGCTGCTGCAAATATCCGAGAAGCTCGATGGCGTGATGCTGCCGTACGAGGCCGAGGAGGATGCCGAAGGTCACGCTGCCGAGACCGCGCATGCCCACCATGCACCGCTGCCGGCTCCGCTCGACGTATTGAAGCGCCACGAGGCGGTGCATCACGAACCGGTGCATCACGCCCCGCCGCCGCGCCCGATCCCCGCCGCTCCGATCCCCGCCGCGCCGGTCGCGCCGCCGAAGGCCGCGCCGCAGAGGGTCGCGCCCACGCCGATGCCGAGCGCTGCGCCCGCGACCGCTGCGCCTTACGTGCCGCCGCCGCAACCGCGGCCCGCGCCGGTCTCGCTGGAGCCGGACATCTCCGAGCCGTTTCCCGAGCCTGAGCCCACACCGGCGCCGGCAAGCGAGCAGCCGCGCGAGCATGGCCTGCCGTCCTGGTTCCGCCGCAACCGCGAGCCGGTGCCGCCGCCGCCGCCGGTGGCGACGCGCAACTTCCAGCTCGACGAGGGCGACGAGCCGGCCGATCCGCGGCTGGCCCGCGGTGGCTATCGTGATGAGCCGCGCGAGGACGATTTCCCCAGCGTGGTAAAGTCCGGGCCGTTCAATTTCGACCTGCCGGAGCGTGAGAGCGACGATCTGGGCTTCGAGCCGATCATCCCGCGCCGCGAACTGGAGGAGCCGGCGCCGACCGTGCGCGAGCCGGTGCTGCGCGAGCCGAGCGTTCGCGAACCCGCACCGCGCGAGCCGACCGTGCGCGAGCCCGTGATACGCCCCACGGCCGGCGAGGAGGAATCCGGGCCGGGCCTACCCCCGCCTTTCCTGAGGCCGGGGCAGCCTGCGGCGCCTGCCGCCGCCCCGACGATCACGCCGGAGCCGCGTCAGCCGACCGTGCTGAAATCCGGCTTCATCGGCGGCATGGCCTATACGCTCTATTCCGACGGCTCGATCGAGGCCGAGCTGCCCGACGGCGTGCTGCGCTTCGGCTCGCTGCAGGAACTGCGCGAGCACGTCGCCGCCACCTCGTCACAGGGCGGGGCGTGAGGTTCATCGGTTTGAACATCCTTCGAGGCCCGGCTTTGCCGGGCACCTCAGGATGAGGTTCATCTAAAAGAACAACCTCATCCTGAGGTGCCGCCACAGGCGGCCTCGAAGGATGCTCAAGCAATGCCACGCTTAAGACTGAGTGCGCCCCGCCACCGCCAGTGCGAACGCCTGCACCAGCGCCGTCTCCTCAAGCCGGTCGAAGCGGCCGGCGGCGCCACCGTGGCCGGCTTCCATGTTTGTCTTGAGGATCAGCGGGCGGGCGTCGGTCTTCAGTTCACGCAGCCGCGCCACCCATTTTGCCGGCTCCCAATAGGTCACGCGCGGGTCGGTGAGGCCGGCCAACGCGAAGATCGCCGGATAATCCTTCGCCGCCACATTGTCGTAGGGCGAATACGAGCGGATGCGCTCGAACGCCTCGCGGTCGGCGATCGGATTGCCCCATTCCGGCCATTCCGGCGGGGTCAGCGGCAGCGTGTCGTCGAGCATGGTGTTGAGCACGTCGACGAACGGCACCTCAGCGACGATGCCGGCGAGCAGTTCCGGCTTCAGGTTCGCCACTGCGCCCATCAGCATGCCGCCGGCCGAGCCGCCATGGGCGACGATGCGGTCCGGCGCGACCAGCCCCTCGCGCACCAGGTGTTCGCCGGCGGCAATGAAGTCGGTGAAGGTATTCATCTTGTCGGCGAGCTTGCCCTCGCGATACCAGCGCCAGCCTTTCTCGGTGCCGCCACGTATATGGGCGATGGCATAGACGAAGCCACGATCGACCAGTGACAGCCGCGAGGTGGAGAACCCAGCCGGGATCGAGATGCCGTAGGCGCCATAGCCATAGAGCAGGCAGGGCGCGGACCCGTCGAGCGGCGTATCCTTGGCGAACAGCAGCGACACCGGCACCAGTTCGCCGTCCGGGGCAGGGGCCAGCACGCGGCGGGTGACATAGCGCGCGGGATCATGGCCGGAGGGCACTTCCTGGCGCTTGCGCAGCACGCGGTTGCCGGTCGCAAGGTCGTAGTCCCACACTTCGGACGGCGTGGTCATGGAGGAGTAGTTGAAGCGGATCAGCGTCTTGTCGAATCCATAGCCGGGATCGAAACCGAGCGAATAGGCTTCCTCGGCAAAGGCGATGGCATGCTCGGCGCCGTCGACGAGCGTGCGCACCACGATGCGCGGCAGGCCATCCTCGCGCTCCAGCCGCAACAGATAGTCGCGCAGCGCGGTGACGGCGAGGATCAGCCGGCCCTGGCGGTGCGGCACGATCTCGCGCCAGTTCGCCCGACCCGGCGCGCTGAGCGGGGCGGCAACGATCTTGAAGTCTTCGGCGCCGTCGGCATTGGTCTCGATGATCAGGCTTTCCACGCCCTCAAGGCGCGGATGGTGCTCGACGCCATAGCGCAGCCCGGCGCTGCGCGGCTCGACGAGCAGCGGCGCGCTCGCCGGATCGGCGAGATCAATCAGGTACACTTCGCTGGTGTCGTGGTCGCCGCAGGAGATCAGGCCGAAGCGGCCGGACTGGGTGCGCCCGAGCGAGACGAAGAATCCCTTGTCCGGCTCCTCATAGATCAGCACGTCCAAAGACGGGTCGGTGCCGACCACATGGCGATAGACGAAGCTCGGCCGATGCTCGGCGTCGCGGCGCACATAATAGAGATGGCGCGAATCCGCGCCCCACAGGATATCGCCGGTGGTCTCGGAGACGAGGTCCGGCAGATCGCGTCCGGTGGCTAGATCGCGCACCCGCAGCGTGAAATATTCCGAGCCGGCCTCGTCGGCGCTCCAGGCGAGGCGTGCATGGTCCGGCGCATGGGAGGCGTCGCCGAACTGGAAGAACGCCTTGCCCTCGGCGAGCGCGTCGCCATCGAGCAGCACGGTGTCGGCGCTGGAATCGTCCACCGGCTGGCGGCAGATCAGCGGATGCTGGCCGCCTTCGCGGTAGCGTGTGTAATAGGCGAACGGCCCATCCGGTGCCGGGACGGTGGAATCGTCCTCCTTGATGCGCCCGCGCATCTCGGCGACCAGCGTGCGCTTGAGCTCCGTCAGCGGGGCGAACCAGCCTTCCGCAGCGGCATTCTCCGTGTCGAGAAAGCCGCGGATGGCGGGATCGAGCACACCGGGGTCGCGCATGACTTCGCGCCAGTTCTCGGCGCGCAGCCAGGCATAGGGGTCGACCAGCGTCTCGCCGTGGAAGCTGCGGACCAGCGGCTGCGGCGGCGAGGGTATTGTCAGGTCAGCCGGCTCAGCGCTCACGCGATGCCCCATCGGCTGCGCTGTCCGGGGTGAAGCTCATGGCGATGCCGTTCATGCAATAGCGCTGCCCGGTGGGACGCGGACCATCGGGGAAGACATGGCCGAGATGGGCGTCGCAGGTCGCGCACAGCACCTCGACGCGGCGCATGCCGTAGGAGCGATCCTCGATCTCGGTCACCGCGCCGGCATCGACCGGGCGGAAGAAGCTCGGCCAGCCGGTGCCGGATTCGAACTTGGCGTCGGAGCGGAACAGCGGGCTGCCGCAGCACACGCAACTGTAGGTTCCAGCTTCCTTTTGGGAAAGGTGCGGACCGGTGAATGCACATTCAGTAGCGTGGTGTCGGGTAACCTGATACTGTTCCGGGGTAAGGATCGCGCGCCACTCGGCGTCGCTCTTCACCACCTTGGCTCGGCTTGGCGCATCCATCATACAATGTCCTCTTTTGGCCCATGAGATAGGCGAGGCCGAGCATTGCCGCAACCGCATGGCGATTCACGAAGCCGTGGCTCTCTTGAACAGCGCATTGTATGCAAACCTAGCACACCGTGCCTGTGCGGCGAGTTTCCGATTCGGCATTCATGTGCAACTGCACTGCGAAATCCAAGATGAGAGAAATTTTTGGCCGGAAAGTTCTTGCAGTCTGTGATGAATAAATCTATTTACCCATACGCGCCTCGTTGAGTGAACGAATTGAGCCTTTTTGCGGCCGGTATTTGCGCATGACACTTGCATTGCCGTGAGACTTGCATTGCAACGCTTGCCGGTTCGGGAACACCCGCCGAATATCCACGCCATGACGAAGAACGAGCCATGACCGAAACAACGGATTCCGACAGTCATATCGAACTCGCGGCGGACATCGTCTCCGCTTATGTGAGCAATAATTCGGTGGCCGCGAACGATTTGCCGGCTCTCATCGGTGACGTCTTTGCTGCGCTGCAGCGCGTCTCCAAAGGTGAGGCCGAGCCCTCGGCAGAGCCGCTGAAGCCCGCCGTGCCGCTGAAGAAGTCGGTTTCGCCGGAATTCATCATCTGCCTCGAGGATGGCAAGAAGTTCAAGTCGCTGAAGCGCCATCTGCGCACGCAGTACAACATGACCCCCGAGCAGTATCGCGAGAAGTGGGGCCTGCCGGCGGACTATCCGATGGTGGCGCCGAACTACGCCGCTGCGCGCTCGGCGCTCGCCAAGCAGATGGGCCTCGGCCAGCAGCGCCGCCGCGCCCGCCGCTGATCCCGGCTAGGTTGCAAGAATGAAGACGGCCGCCGGGCTGGGCTCGGCGGCCGTTTTGTTTTTGTGCGGTCGTTCTGCTTGAGCCTCCTTCGAGGCCCGGCGTTGCCGGGCACTTTTGGATGAGGTCGCGCCAAGGAACAACCTCATCCAGAGGTGCCGCAAAGCGGCCTCGAAGGATGCTCATGGCGAACGCCCCTGACGTCCCCCTGGATCGTCGTCATCCCGGACGGCCGCAGGCCGATCCGGGATCGTAGGAAGGTGGTGGGCGGGACGTTTGCGCGATCCCGGCTCTACGCCCTTCGAGCGGAGCCTGTCCTCGGGCTTGCCGGAGGCAAGACCCGTGGGGCCGGGATGACGGTTGGTTGGGAGGGCGGAAGGAAAAAGCCCCTTACGCCACTGCCAGCGCGGAGCGGGCTTCAGTGCGGATGCGCTCGACCATGGAGCGCAGTCCGTTGGAGCGCTGCGGGGTGAGGTGTTCCTTCAGGCCGATGCGGTCGAATACCTTCGCCGGATCGATCTGCGCGATCTCGCTGGCGCTCCGGCCGGAATAGATCGCCAGCAATATGGCAATGAGGCCGCGCACGATGTGCGCATCCGAATCCCCGATGAAATCGAGCCGCGGGTCGCTGGCCTCACCCCCGGTGGCGCTCACCAGCCAGACCTGGCTGGCGCAGCCCTGCACCTTGCGCATATCGGTGCGCTCCGCCTCGGGGTAGGGCGGCAGCTTGCGGCCGAGCTCGATCAGATAGCGGTAACGGTCGTCCCAGCTATCCAAGAGCTCGAAGTCATCGATGATATCGTCGATCTTCATGAGGTGCATATAGGGGCGCACCGCCCCGGATCGCAATGTTTTTGGGCACTTTTGGCTGGACACGCGGGCGTGCGCCCGTCGCAATCCGTCATCCCCGGCCTTGTGCCGGGGATCTCGGCCACTGATGCACAGTCGGAATCGAGATCCCCGGGACAAGCCCGGGGATGACGTCGTTATGGAATTAAAACCCCCTCAAACCGACGCCGGCCGCTTCGGCGGCAGCGGCACCGCGGGAACGGTCGCCGGCGACTGGCCCTGCCAGACGGGGGCGAGATCGTCGGTGGTCAGCGTGTCGGTCGACGGGCGGCCCTGGGCGCGCTCGGCCACCTTGCGCTTTTCCTGCGCGATCTGGGTGCCGACATAGGAGAGCAGCAGCCGCGCGCCGGCTTCCGCCCGCTCGCCCACCGCCTGGATCACCTGGGCGCCGATGGTGCAGGCCTGCGGCTGGCGGCCGCAAAAGCCCGAGGCATCCGAAACCGCAGCGGAAGCAGCGCCGAGCGCCGCGACCGGATCGACCTGCGTGCCGGTGGAGCCGGTAACCGCGCTATTGCTGCCCGCGGCAATGCTTCCCACGGCATGGGTGGCCGCCGCCAGGGTGGCACTGACATCGCTCGAGGATTTGCCGTGTCCGGGCAGCAGCGCGAACACGAGGGTGAGCCAGAACGCCATGCGCAGAAGGAACATCATGATACGACCTCGTCCCGTCATCGATTGGCATCTGTTTCGACGCCTTGGAACGAAGACTAGCAGGCACGTCTTGCCCAAGCGCATGCACAATCGGGCAAATGCTGCGCGCCACGGCAAGGTTTCATTAAGATATCACCTTCCCTGCCGCTGCTGTGACTTTTGAGCGGAAATGTCCGGCTTTGGTTTAGATGTTGGTTAAGCGCCAGATGTCACATTGCGAGGCTGTAGGCGGCGCGAAGGTGCGCCGGCATTGGTTGTGCGTATGGGTTCCACGTCTCTCCAGCTCGCAGCGTATCTTGATGCGCTGGTGCATCCGACAGCGCAACGTGACGCGCTGACGGCGGCGAAGCATCGTGGGTTCATCGCTGCGCATCTCGCCGGCGGCGCCTGCGCGCTTGCCGCCTTGCCGGTGTTCCTGGCGCTGCGCGGCGCGCCCGGCCTCGCCGAGGCCATCGTCTTCGCCTGGCTGCTGGCGCCGATCGGCATTGCCGCGCTGCTGTCGCGCAACGGCAATTTCGAGGCCGCGCACCTTTTGTCCACGCTGACTCTTGCCGGCCTCGTTGCCACGGTCGGCGCCATCACCGGCGGGCTCTCCTCCTTCGTGCTGCCCTGGCTGCTGGTGATGCCGCTGGAAGCGGTGTTCGCCGGCTCGCGCCGCACGCTCGCCTGCGCCGCGGCGATGGCGGTCATCGTCGCCGGCGCTCTGTTCGGCGCCAGCGTGCTCGGCGTGCTGCCGGCCCCGGTACCTCTCGCGGTCGACGAGACCGTGCTGCGCCTCGTCAGTTTCCTCGCCGCCACGCTCTATGTCTGCGCGCTGGCGATGAGCGCCAGCCACGTGCGCTCCACCGGCGAGCGCCTCACCCGCATGCACGAGGCGCGCTATCATTTGCTGGCGCAGAATATGACGGACGTCATCACCCGCCATGCCCGCTCGGGCGGCGTGGTGTTCGCCTCGCCGGCGGCACAGGCGCTGTTCGGCGGGCCCAGCGACACGCTGCTCGGCAACGGCCTGTTCGAGCGCGTGCATGTCGGCGACCGGCCGGCCTATCTCACCGCCTTGGCCGATGCCGCCCGCGACGGCGCCAGCGAGATCGAGTTCCGGGTGCGTCGCGACGGCGGTCGCCTGCACGATCCGGAGTTCATCTGGGTGGAGATGCGGGCCCGCGCCATTGATGGCTGGCCGGGCGAGCACCCCGAGGCGATGGGGGGCCGGCAGGTGGTGGCGGTGACCCGTGACGTCTCCGACCGCAAGCGCAACGAGCTGGTGCTCGATGGCGCCCGCAAGGCGGCGGAGAATGCCGACCTCGCCAAGACCCGCTTCCTCGCCAGCATGAGCCATGAGCTGCGCACCCCGCTTAACGCCATCATCGGCTTCTCCGAGATATTGATGAGCGGCGACGCCAGCATGGTGCCGCTGGAGCGCCGTGCCGACTATGCGAAATTGATCCATGAGAGCGGCCAGCATCTGCTCGGCGTGGTCAACGGCATTCTGGATCTCTCGCGCATCGAATCCGGCGGCTTCGAATTGACGCCGGAGAGCGTCGACATCCGCGATCTGCTGGCGGGCTGCCTCTCCATGGTGGCGCTGAAGGCCGAGCAGGCCGGGGTGCGGGTCATCACCGAGATCCCCATGGCGCTGCCCGAGGTGATGCTCGACAAGCGCGCGCTGCGCCAGATCGTGCTGAACCTGCTGGCCAATGCGGTGAAGTTCACCCCGCGCGGCGGCAGCGTAACGGTCTCGGCGGAGATCGCGTCGGGCGCGCTGGTGATGCGGGTGGCGGACACCGGCATCGGCATTTGCGAGGCCGACCTGCGCCGGCTCGGCGAGCCGTTCTTCCAGGCGCGCTCCTCCTATGACCGGCCCTATGAGGGCACCGGCCTCGGCCTTTCCGTGGTGAAGGGGCTGGCGGCGCTGCATGGCGGGCGGGTCGAGATCGACAGCCATATCGGCGGCGGCACCCGCGTCGCCGTGCATCTTCCCTTGCAGGGCACCAGCGCCCCGGTCGCCGGCTCGCGGCTGACGCGGTTTGCCCGGCGCCTGAGCGACGACAAACGCCTTCCCGATGACACGAACCAACCGCAGAAGAAGCGGGCCTGAGGAGTGTTGCGTATGCCCCGGACCTATGCTGCCGAACTGATGGACGAACCCGGCTTTGCCGGACGTGCCGGCTCCGCCGTGGCCCGGCTGGTGCCGGCCCGGCGATCGGATGTCTTCATGCTGCTGATCGCCGTTGCCGCCAGCTCCACGGTGCTGGTGAACGCCCTTGCCTTGCAGGGCGGGCGCCATAGCCTGCGCGGCGTGCTGCCGAACGGCTTGCCCGGCCTGCTGGGCGAGGAAGCTGCGGTACCGCTGCCGCCGCCGGTGCCGCCCGAGGCACGCCAGGCCGCGCCCACCCCGCCGGCGCCGCCGCAGGCCGCCACCCCGGCGCCCGCCGCCAAGCCGCTGCCGAAGCCGGCCGCTGCCGTCGCCCCGGCCAAGCCGGCGACGCCGCCGAAGCCGCCGGTCGCGGTGAAACCGGCGGCCGCCGCCAGGCCCATTGCCGCGCCGTCGGCCCCGGTGACATCAGGCGCCGATCTGAAGCCGGTCGATCTCGCTCCGCCGCCCGCCGCGGTGCCGGCGCGCGCCCCGGCGCAGTCCAGCATCGGCGCGCTCTCGGGCGAGATCACCGGCTCGGTGCGCCCGCCGGCCGACGTGCTGTCGCCGCGCGTGCTGGCGGTGCAGAAGGCGCTGGCCAATCTCGGCTATGGCCCGATCCGCATTGACGGCCGCAGCGGCGGTGCCACCAAGGATGCCATCGAGCGCTTCGAGCGCGACCGCCGC
Organism: Starkeya sp. ORNL1; assembly: GCF_012971745.1. Lineage (NCBI taxonomy): Bacteria > Pseudomonadati > Pseudomonadota > Alphaproteobacteria > Hyphomicrobiales > Xanthobacteraceae > Starkeya > Starkeya sp. ORNL1. The sequence continues at coordinate 2,073,124 of NZ_CP048834.1, read as the reverse complement.
CTGCCGATCTCCGGCGAGGTGTCGGACCGGATGGTGCGCGAGCTGAATGCGGTCGGCGGGACCAATATCGAGTGATCCGGTGCGATTGAAGAGTGCCATCGTCGTCGCCGCCGTGGTGCGCCGGGCCAACGGGCAGAACGCGTTCGCCGCGGTGCGCCGGCGCGGCGCCGAGGAGGCCGGCGCCATCTTCGTCAAGGTGGCACGGCTCGACGGCACCGCCGCGCTCTACGGCCCGGCGATGCCCTCGTTCGGGACCGAGGAGACCGGCGACCGGCTGTTCCGCGTGATCGTCGAGCCGGGCTCGCCGGAAGCCGATGCCGAGGCGCGCATGGTCCGCGAGATCGGCTTCGACCCGGACCTGTGGTTCGTCGAGATCGAGGACCGCGACGGCCGGCATTTCGTGGAATTGGCGAAGGAGTAGCCACTCCACCACCGTACACCCTCATCCCCGGGCTTGACCCGGGGATCCAGCCCATCCGCATGCACCCGGTCCCAAGTCTGGATCCCCGGGTCAAGCCCGGGGATGAGGGCGCAAGGGGTGGGAAGGGTCGGGAAATCACCCACCCCGCCGGTTGCGATCGTTCGCCTCGTTCACCGGCGTCTCGCTCCGGCGGCGCTTCTGGCCGAAGCTGCGCATCGCCGGCAATTCCTCCATGCGCAGCGCCGGGGCGCGGCGCGCGCCGCCGCGCCAGGCGGCGATGAGGTGCTGGGCGCTCATCTCGCCGAGCCGCTCATGCAGGTCGGCGAGCCCGAACACCCGCGTCACCGAGCGGCCGAGCGTCGGGTGGATGAGGAAGATCAGCCGCGCCATGGTGTCGAACGGAATGCCGAGCGCGCGCCCGGTGACCACAAGCGCCTCGCCGCTGTCATCGCCGAGGATGCCGGCGGCGGCGTCCGCGGAGACTCCGAGCGCTTTTTCCAGCAGCGCGCCGAGCACCGCCGGCTGGTGGCGCATCGCCGCCAGTTCGAGCTTTCCGAGCGTCGCCTCGCCGGCGCGCGGCAGCCGCGCGCTCATCGGCAGCGGCGGCAGCAGGGCGATCTGGTCGAACAATATGGCGCGCTGCATCGCGGTGGCGGCGCGGAAGCCGGCCGGCGTCGCATGGAACGGCGCGGCCTCCACGAGCGGTGCGGGGGCGGGCGGGGCTGGCAAGGTGGGCGCGGCCCCCACATCCGGCACGATCTCGGCCGATGCCGGCGGCTCGGCCATCTCGATGCGCGGCTGCGGCAGGCTGCGCAACTCGCCGCGCGCCTCATGCAGCACCGCGGCGAGCTTCTTGGCGAGCAGCGGCGAGACCTCGCGCCGCGCCGAGATCGCCGCCGCATGGTCCGGCGAGGTGGTGTCGGCCAGCGCCATCAGCGTCACCTCGTCGAGCGCGGACGAGAGCCGCAGCACCGGGGCGGCGATGGCGATCGGCCCGCGCGCCAGGTGCAGCGCCAGCGCGTAGGGCAGCTCTGGCGCGGTGGCGAGTTCGGTGGCGGCGCGCTTGGCGGTGGGCAGGTCCACCACGTCGAACAGCCGCATCGCCAGATCGGCAAAGCGCTGCCGCTCGGCCGCGCTGTGGCCGCGTCCGGCAGTATAGCGGGCCACCAGCAGGCGCAGCAGCGCCGGGCGCGGATCGCGACCGTTGCGCCGGGCTGCGAGCACCGTGTCTTTGTGAAGGGAACCGGCTGGATCGGACATGGTTTATGGAAGGGCCGCACGCGTCGCGCCGACGCGATTACCGGCAAGTTAGGGTGCGATCGTTAGCAAGCCGTTAACCATGAATGTGGGACATGGGGACAGCGCCGACAGGCCATCGCACGAGGGGAAAGTGCCATGGGGTCCGTAGTGCAGCTCGCCACCTATCGCCGCCCGCGCGCCACGCAAGCCGCGGCCACGCGGAGGATTCGTGCGGTTGAGCCCGCGTCGCCTTCCGCACCGATCGAGGCCGAGATCGTCATATTGCCGGTGGTGCGCATCGTCCGCGGCGAACTTCCGCCCGCCGGCGCCGCGCAGGGGTGATTGCGGAAATCCAGAACGACCTCATCCTGAGGTGCCCGGCTTTAGCCGGGCCTCGAAGGATGCCCACCCTCGATGGCCGTCTCCTGCTGCAGCATCCTTCGAGGCTCGCTGCGCTCGCACCTCAGGATGAGGTTGTCGCAAGGTGATTCTAAGATGCATAGGCAATATTACGAGATACCTCGTAGTATAAATAGAAGAACAAGTCTTGTCAATCCCCCCAGCTCGCGCCTAGCTTGCCGTTGCGGCGGGCTGCTTCGGCCTGTCGCCTCAAGGCAAAATCGAAGGTTGGGACCATGATGGAGACACGGGCTTGCGGCGGCAACGCCGCTGCGCCGATGAAGCTCGCCTGCGCGCTGCGCACCGGCGGCTGCAAGGGCTGCGATGTCGATGGGCTGCTGCGGCAGATGGGATTGCGGCCGACGCGCCAGCGCATCGCGCTCGGCCGCATGCTGTTCGCCAGGGGCCACCGGCACGTCACCGCGGAAATGCTGCATGAGGAAGCGACGCAGGCGCGTTTCCATGTGTCGCTGGCGACCGTCTACAACACGCTGCACCAGTTCACCAAGGTCGGCCTGCTGCGCGAGATCGCGGTGGAAAGCGGCAAGGCCTATTTCGACACCAATGTCTCGAATCACCACCACTTCCTGATCGAGGACGAGAACCGCCTGGTCGATATTGGCGGCGAGACCATCAGCTTCGGCGGACTGCCGGCGCCGCTCGAAGGCACCATGATCAGCCGCGTCGACGTCGTCATCCGCCTGCGCCGTATCCCTGCCGCCCGCTGAACATGCCTGAGCCGGCCGCGCTCTAGCGGCGCTGGAGCCGAGCCTGAGCCGGGCTCAGCCGCACCTTCCCGAAAAATTTGCACGAGATCGCCAAGGCCGCCTTATGTGGCCCGGGACCGCCGCCTTATGTGGCCTGGAGCCGCCGGCTTATGTCGCCTGGAAGCCCATCCGCGCGCGCAGCGGTGCCGTCTCTTCGCCGGTCAGCAGCGAGATGAATAGCGCCGCCGCGGCTGGATCGGATGCGGCCGTCGTCACTGCCGCCGCATAGAGCGTTGCGAGCGCGAACTCGCCCGGCAACGGGCCGACGATGCGCGCGCCTTCCACCACCAGAATCTCCGAGGCCTGGGTGCAGCCGACCGGCCGCTCCGCGGTCGAGGCGGCGAGTTCGGTGATGGCGGCGATGCCGTTGCCGGCGATGCGCAGCCGCTCGGCGGTTTCCTCCGCCAGCCCGAGCGCGCGGAATACCCCCATGAGATGCGCGCCCGAGGTCGCCACCGCGGGATTGGGCATGTGGATGGCATCGGCGCTGCTGAACAAATGGCGCAGATCCTCGGCGCTGGCGAGCGGCGGGGAGGGGTCGCCGGCGCGCACGGCGACGCAGGTGGCGACATCGCCGAGCGGCGCGATGGTCGGTGTCGTCGTGCCCGCCTGAGCGAGGCCGGCGAGCGCCTTCTCGCTGAGGATCACGATGTCGGCGGCTTCCCCGGCCTTCAGCCGCTCCAGTATGGCGCCGACCGGGCCATAGCTGCGTGACGTCGTGTGGCCGGTCTCCTGCTCGAAGCGCGAGGCCAGGATTTCAACGAGGCCTTTTGCGGCGCCCGCACAAAAAATACGAATTTCCGACACGGATACGTTTCCCCGAGCAATAATTTTCGGGCGATGGCGTGGTATTCCACGCCTTATCGACCGATATTTGTGGAAGTTGAACCTGAGGGACGGGAGGCGAGCCCTTTCGATTCGGGCTTTGACCTTGGGTTTTCTGCGACGCAAGGCATTCAGTTCGTTCGGTATATTAGGCCTTGCCGTCGCTGGCTGCTCGCCATTTCATGATGGTAGTCAATATTACGAGCTGCCTCGTATTTTATTTAGAAGAAATAGACTTGTCAACCCCCCTCAAGTACGCCTAGCTTCATCACATCGCCCCGGCCCGCTTCGATGAAGCTTAGCAAAAATCCCGGTGCGATTTGGGGAGAAACAATGCACCGCTGTCAGATGACAGCGGAACAATGGCACGCGCTTGCCCTTGAGGAAGCGTGGCCGGTTTCAACTCTACATCAATGTGCTGACCCATGATTTGCGGACCGCCCGGCCGCGAAGCGAAGGAGTATTGTCATGTCGAGAATAGTGCACATCGCCCTGAAATGCGGCGATATGGAGAGCTTCGAGAGCGCGACGAAGTTCTATGAGGATATCTTCGGCATCTACCAGACCAAGAATACCCACGCCCGTGGCCACCATTCGCGCCACATGACGGACGGCAATATTGACCTCGCGCTGATGCTTTACGACAGCGAGGACGAGAAGGAAGCCAAGCTGGCCGGTGCCGGCCCGCGTATTCATCACATCGGCATCGAAGTCGACGACCGGCCGAGCATGATCAAGAAGATCGAGGACAATGGCGGCTCGATCTATTCCGACCGTGCCGAAGGCGCGCTGAAGTATCGCTCCGCCGACGGCACGCTTGGCGAGATCGTCGGCATCGGGCGCTACCTCAAGAAGGACAAGAGCAAGCTTTCCCGCATCTCGCAGGTCACGCTCTACGTCAATGATCTTGAAAAGGCGGCGAACTTCTATCGCAACGTCTTCGACTTCGAGCCGGCGCCGGGTTCCAACGGAACCGTGCACAACCTCACCGACGGCGAGACCGTGCTGTCGCTGGTCAAGGGCGAGCAGCCGGCGATCGAATATTGGAGCCTCGAGGTTGCCGATCCGAAGACCGTCGCCGAGCAGGTCACCGAGCGCGGCGGCAAGATCGTGCCGGGCAATGGTTCTGCTGCCGTGAAATTCGTTGGTCCGGACGGGAACCTGGCCGAGCTGGTGAGCGCCTGATCGCCAATAGCAGCGCGAACGCCTTCAAGAATAACTGAAGAACAACGCCGTGCCTGCACTTCGGGACGGCCCGCAATGACGGGCCGTCCCAGACATAATAATTGAGGGAGGACACCCAATGAACAGACGCCATTTTCTAGGCTGCACAGCCTTGCTTGCGCTCAGCACCGTCACGCCGGCTTTTGCTGGCGAATTCGTGCCGACCCGTCCGCTCGAACTCGTCGTCCATGGCGGACCGGGCTCGGGCAATGACCTGCTGGCCCGCGCGCTCGTCGCCATGATCGACCAGGCGAAGCTGTCGCCGGTGCGCATCCAGGTGGTGAACAAGCCGGGCGGCGGCAGCACCAACGCCTCGTCCTATCTGATGAGCAAGAAGGGCGACAACAATACGATCGGCATCTTCACCAGCGTGTGGATCATCGATCCGCTGCTGCAGCAGGAAGCCACCACCCGGCTCAACGACCTCACCCCGCTGGCCCGGCTGATCTTCGAACCGGCGCTGGTCACGGTGCGCGCGGATTCGCCCTTCAACTCGCTGGGCGACTTCATCGCGGCCGCAAAGGCGAAGCCCGACCAGCTCAAGCAGTCCGGCGGCAACGCCTCCTCGCGCGAGAACATCCTGCGCCAGCAATTGATGGGCGCCACCAAGACCAGCTGGGCTTATGTCTCGTTCCCCTCGGGCGGCGAGCGCCTGTCCGCGCTGCTCGGCGGCCATGTCGACATCATGATCCTCGATCCCAGCGAGGCGACCGAGCTGATCCGCGGCGGCAAGATCCGCGTGCTGGCGCAGATCGCCGACCAGCGCCTGCCGGCCTACAAGGACGTGCCGACACTGTCGGAGGCCGGCTTCAATGTCGCCACCTTCGCCCAGACCCGCGGCATCCTCGGCCCGCCCGACATGGCTCCCGAGGTGATCGCCTATTACGACAAGCTGGTGGCCAAGCTCACGGCGCTGCCGGCCTGGGACAAGTATGTCGAGGAAAACCACTTCATCAGCGCCCCGATCAGCTCGGCGGAGACCCGCAAGTTCGTGGTCGACTACGAGAGCCAGATCCGGGACCTCCTGAAGGAAGCCGGGCTGAAGGTGGTGCGGTAGGCGCCTGCCTGGGGGTGGGGATCGGGCCTCGGGGGTGGACATCCTTCGAGGCCGGCCTTCGGCCGGCACCTCAGGATGAGGTCGCTTTTTTACAACCTCATCCTGAGGTGCGAGCGCTGCGAGCCTCGAAGGATGCTCAAGCCGAGCACCGCAGCAATATCGCCGATCCGCCGGGAAAGCAGGATCGGCTCCATTCAATGAGCTGAATATAGCGGGGAGCACTTCATGCTCAGATACGCACGCGATCCGAACATCATATTCGGAACCGGCCTATCGTTACTCGGCATCTACATCGTCCATCAATCGCTGGGCTGGACCGTCTATGAACGCGACGGGCCGGGGCCGGGCTTCTTCCCGCTGATCTATGGCGGGGTGATGCTGTTGTTCGCGCTGTGGCTCACGCTGCAGGCAATCCGCGCCGGCGGCGTCGGCAAGCCGCTGCCGCAGGACGAGCCCAACGAAGGCGGCCGCCTCGAGGCGTTCTCCACCTGGGCCGCGCTCGCGGTGAGCGTGCCGCTGATGTGGGCCTTCGGCTTCATCATCGGCTTCGGCGCCGTGCTGTTCTTCATCATCCGCGTGGTCTTCAACCGCCCGACGCTGGGCGCGGCGATCACTGCGGCCTCCATCGTGGCGGTGCTCTATCTCGGCTTCTCCGAGCTCCTGGAATCGCCGTTGCCCACCAGCGCCATCTGGGGATTCTGACCAATGGAAGCTCTGAACGGACTGATGCATGGCTTCGGCATCGCCATGCTGCCGGCGAACATCTTCTGGTGTTTCGTCGGCTGTTTCCTCGGCACGGTGATCGGCATCCTGCCCGGCCTCGGCCCGGCGGCGACCATCTCGCTGCTGCTGCCGCTCACCTACACCATGGACCCGACCGGCGGCATCATCATGCTTGCCGGCATCTATTACGGGGCGAAATACGGCGGCTCCACCACCTCGATCCTGCTCAACATGCCGGGTGAAGCCTCCTCGGTGGTGAGCTGCATCGACGGCTACCAGATGGCTCGCAACGGGCGGGCAGGGGCGGCGCTCGGCATTGCCGCCATCGCCTCCTTCGTCGCCGGCACCGTCGGCCTGCTGCTGATGACCTTCGTCGCCCCGCCGATCGCGAACTTCGCGCTCAGCTTCTCCTCGCCGGAATATTTCGCGCTGATGGTGATGGGCCTGTCGCTGGTGGTGCTGCTGTCCGGCAAGTCGATGATCAAGTCGGTGCTGTCGCTGGTGTTCGGCCTGTGGCTCGCCACCGTCGGCACCGATCTCTTCACCGCGCAGTCCCGCTTCATCTTCGGCAGGAGCGAACTGCTCGGCGGCATCGAGTTCATGACGGTGGCCATCGGCATCTTCGCCATCGCGGAGATCCTGCTCAACATCGAGAGCAAGGAGAAGAGCGAGCTGCTCACCGTGCCGAAGGGGCTGCGCAACCTGCTGCCGTCCTGGGAGGAGCTGAAGGCCTGCCGCTTCGCCTTCTTCAACGGCTCGATAACCGGCTTCATCATCGGCCTGCTGCCCGGCGCCGGGGCGACGGTCGCCTCCTTCGTGTCCTACGGCATCGAGAAGGCGGTCTCCAAGCATCCCGAGCGCTTCGGCCAGGGCGCGCCGGAAGGCCTCGCCGCACCGGAGGGCGCCAATAATGCCGACACCGGCGGCGCGCTGCTGCCGCTGCTGACCTTCGGCATCCCCAGCGGCTCGTCCACCGCGGTGCTGCTCTCGGCGCTGATCCTGTGGGGGGTGAAGCCGGGCCCACTGATGATGACGGAATCTCCCGACGTGTTCTGGGGCCTCGTCGCCAGCCTCTATATCGGCAATGTCGTGCTGCTGGTCATGAACCTGCCGCTGGTCGGCGTGTTCGCGCAGATCCTGCGGGTGCCGATCTACATACTGCACCCGGCCATTCTCGGCATTGCGGTCGCAGGTGCCTATGGCGCGTCGGGCAATCTGTTCGACATCGTGCTGCTGCTGCTGTTCGGCCTGATCGGCTTCATCATGCCGAAGGGCGCCTTCCCGACAGCGCCGCTGATCCTCGGCTTCGTGCTGGGCCAGCCGATGGAGCGGGCGATACGCCAGTCGCTGGCGATGTCGGTGGGCGATCCGATCATCCTGGTCGACCGTCCGATCTCGGCGGTGCTCTTGGTGATCGCCGCGCTGATCCTGATGTCGCCGCTGTGGCGGCGGTTCCGGACGGTGCGCGCCGCGGTGGCATGAGCGGGCGACCATCTCACCGCTCCTCCCTGTGGAGCGACTGGCGGAACGGCGGCTTGCCCGCCGTTCCGCCTCTTTGTTGAAACGCAACGTGCAGAGAGATCCACATGACGGCGTGCGGACTGGACTTCGGAACCTCGAACACCACGCTTGGCGTGCCGCGCGATGATGGCGCGGTGCTGTGCGACCTGGAGGATGGCGAGAGCACGCTGCCGAGCGCCATCTTCTTCGATCGCTTCGGCGCCCGCCGGCTCGGCCGCGCCGCCATCGAGGCCTATGTCGAGGGCGTCGACGGCCGGCTGATGAGCGGCCTCAAATCCGTGCTCGGCAGCTCGCTGCTCGACGAGAAGACGCAGATCGGCACCCGCCGCGTCGCCTTCCGCCATGTCATCGCCTCTTATATCCAGGGCGTGAAGCAGCAGGCCGAAGGCGGGCTCGGCCATGAGCTGACCGCCGTGGTGCATGGCCGCCCGGTGCATTTCGTGGATGGCGATCCGCGTGCCGACCGCCGCGCCGAGGACGCGCTGCGCACTATCGCCCGCGAGATCGGCTTCAGCGAGGTCTGCTTCCAGTTCGAGCCGATCGCCGCCGCGCTCGATTACGAGCAGCACATCGCGTCCGAGCAGATCGCGCTGATCGCCGACATCGGCGGCGGCACCTCGGATTTCTCCATCGTGCGCATCAGCCCGGAGCGGCGGCTGATGGTGGAGCGCGGCGACGACATCCTCGCCAATGACGGCGTGCATATTGGCGGCACCGATTTCGACCGGGTGCTGACGCTGCGCTCGGTGACGCCGCTGCTCGGCCACAACACGCCGATGAAGCGCGCCGGGCTCTATGTGCCGTCGAGCTATTTCCACGACATCTCCACCTGGCATCGCATCAACCGGCTGTACGATCCCAAGGTACTGACCGAGGTGCGCCAGGTGCGCCGCGACGCTGCCCGACCGGAGTTGATCGACCGGCTGATCCGCGCCATCGAGGAACGGCGCGGCCACGCACTGGTCGGCGCGGTGGAAAAGGCGAAGATCCGCCTCGCTTCCCAGCCGCATACCGCGATCCCGCTCGACTGGATCGGCGAGGGCATCGCGGTCGAACTGAGCCAGGCCGACCTTGCCGAGCGCACCGCGGCGCTGGCGAGCCGGATCAGCGCGCGCGTCGCCACTTGCCTGAAGCTGGCGGGGCTCAAGGCCGACGATATCGAGGCGCTGTTCCTGACCGGCGGCTCGACCCGCCTCGCCCATGTGCGCCGCGCCATCATCGCCGAACTGCCCCATGCCCGGGTGATCGAGGGCGACACCTTCGGCTCGGTCGGCGTCGGCCTGTCGATCGAGGCGGGGCGGCGGTTCGGGCCGGGAAGGGATGAGGTGGCGATGATGCGCAGGAGTGCGGGGGGCTGATCGGGCAGGCATATCCCCAATGGCCGTCATCCCGGCCGCAGCGAAGCGGAGAGCCGGGTTCGCAAGAAGGTGTTGCTCGGCACCTTCCTGCAATCCCGGATCGGCCTGCGGCCGTCGGGGATGAAGCTGATGTGGAGGAAGGAAGAACCGCTTCGCTTCGGCAGGGATGACCACGGGTGGGAAGAGTTACGACGCTGCCCCGCAGGTTGCGGCATCCATGCGGCGCTTCACCTCGTCGCGGGCGCCGCGCTCGCGGGAGAGCGCGCGCATCAGCACGATGCCCTCATTCTCCGGCGCCACTACGATCAGCCGGTCGGCGGCGGTGACTTCCTCGTCGTCCGGCAGCGCCGCCTTCTGCTTGGCGTTCATCAGATCGAGCTCGATCACCCGGCGGCCGGCCGAGCGGTCATTGATGGCGTAGAAGGCCAGGCCGCGCTTGGTATAGAACGACACCGAGGTGTAGTCGCCGCTGGTCGGCACCCTGAGCCGCAGCGGGCCCTCGCCGAGATCATACAGGCAGATGGCGGTGACGAAGGCCGGGTCGGTCGCCGGCAGCACCGCGCCGAACGGCGTCGGGTCGTCCATCTGCGCCACCGTATTGGTGCTGCCGATCACCGAGAGCCGCGAATAGGCGTCGCGCTCGGCGAAGTTCGGCATGATCAGCACGCTGACCAAGTGCACGATGCCCGCCAGCACCAGCCCGACCGCGATGGGAAGCGCCAGCCTCTTCACGGGCAGCTCTCCGTCACCAGAGCCGGCATTTGCGGCGCGTCGCTGGTGCGTGTGGCGATGCCGACCGGGGCATCGTAGACCCGCAGCGTCAGCACCACGCGGTCGCGCGCGCCGGTCGGCAGCCAGTTGCCGGACCGTGCCCGCGGCCCGAGCGCGATGTCCACCGTACCGTCGCCGTTCCACACCGCTTCCGCGCTGGTGAAGCCGAAGCGGTTGGCGGCATTGTCGATCAGCCGGCCGCGGGAATCCGTCAGCGTCAGCGTCCAGAACCGGGCCTGCGGCAGCTTGCCGGAGAGGCGGATGTCGCAGCGCCCGTCGAGCGCATTGCCGCCATCGTCGGTGTTGGCGATGAAGGCGAGGCCGTCGGCCTGCTCCAGCGGCAATTCGCCGGCGCGGGCCAGCGAGGCGCGGGCATAGGGATCGGCGTCCTCGGTGCCGGATTTCGGCCAGGCATGCCAAGGCCCGGCTTCCACCGCGCCGAGCCCATAGCCGCTCACCGTGGCGAACCAGGTCAGGCCGAGCCCGACGGTGCCGCCAATGGCGAGGGTGGTGAGGAAGGAAAAGGCGCGCACGGCTGCGAAGCGATCCGAATTCTATTGGCGGCACCATGCATGATGGCGCGGCGGTGAATCGTCAATTGCCTGTCGGCATATTGCTGGGCTCGACGGCGGCGGTGGGGCGCGGGCGCACCGGAGGCTGCTCCAGCGAGGCGTCGCGCAGCAGCTTCTCGATGCGCAGCAGCCGGTTGGCCGCGACCGGTGACAGCGTCACCGGGCGCATCACCCCGCCTTCGATCTCCAGCGGCGTGGCCTGCGCCACCGCGCCGTCGAGCTTGGGCACCGGCAGGCCTTCCAGCGAGGGCGGCGGCTTCAGTTCGATGCCCTGGTGGGCGAAGGCCATCACCTTCTGCCAGGTCATGGCCGGCAGCGTGCCGCCGGTCATCTTGCGGGTCGGCGCGTAGTCGTCATTGCCGAACCAGATGGCGCCGACATAATTGCCGGTGTAGCCGACGAACCAGGCGTCGCGATAGGCATTGGTGGTGCCGGTCTTGCCGGCCACTTTCACGCCCGGCAGCATGGCACGCCGGCCGGTGCCGTTCTCCACCACGCTGTTCATCATCGGCACGATCTCGGCGATGACGTTCTCCGGGATCACGCGGTGCGGCTTCGGCCCGTTGCGGGCGAAGCTCCACACCGGCTCGCCGGCCGGGGTGCGCATCTCGATGACGGCATGGGCATCGACCGACATGCCGTTATTGGCGAACACGCCATAGCCGGTGGCCTGGTCCAGCACCGTCACCTCGGCGGCGCCGAGCGGGAGCGCGCGGGTGATCTTGAGCTCGCTCTTCACGCCCATGGCGTGGGCGAGATCGACGATGCGCCCGCGCCCGATCGCCTCCGCCAGCTTCACCGCGACGGTGTTGAGCGAGCGCGTCAGCGCGGTGATCAGCGGGATGCGGCCGGCATAGGAGCGGCCGTAATTCTGCGGGCACCAGTTGCCGATGCAGATCGGCCCGTCCACCACGATGGTCTTCGGGGTGAACTTACCGGTCATCAGGGCGGCGGTGTAGACATAGGGCTTGAAGGACGAGCCCGGCTGGCGCAGCGCGTCGGTGGCGCGATTGAACTGGCTCTCGCCATAATCGATGCCGCCGACCATGGCGCGCACCGCGCCGTTCGGCTCCATCACCACCATGGCCGACTGCTTCGCCCCGTAATCCTTGCCGAACTGGCGGATGGCGTCGCGGATCGCGGTGTCCGCCGCCTTCTGGATGTTGGGATCGAGACCGGTGCGCACGACGAAGGAGCGCTCGGCATAGCTCTTCGGCAGCGTGTCGACGATCGCCTTCACCTGGTCGAAGGCGAAGTCGAGGTAATATTCCGGCACGTCGTCGAGCTTGCGGTCGACCGGGGTCGCCGGGTTGCGGCGGGCGCCGAACACCTGGCCCTCGGTCATGAAGCCGGCATCGACCAGATTGTCGAGCACCACGCTGGCGCGCCCGCGCGCCGCCGGGAGATTGACGTGGGGCGCGAATTTCGAGGGCGCCTTGAACAGGCCGGCCAGCATCGCCGCTTCCGCGAGGTTCACGTCGCGCGCCGACTTGCCGAAATAATACTGCGCCGCCGCGTCCACGCCGAACGAGCCGCCGCCCATATAGGCGCGGTCGAGATAGAGCTTGAGGATCTGGTTCTTGGTGAGGTGGAACTCGAGCCAGAGCGCCAGGAAGGCTTCCTTGATCTTGCGCTCGATGGTGCGCTCGTTCGACAGGAACAGGTTCTTGGCAAGCTGCTGGGTGATGGAGGAGCCGCCCTGCACCACGCCGCCGGCCCGCGCATTCGACAGCACGGCGCGGAAGGTGCCGGCGACGTCGATGCCGAAATGCTCGTAGAACCGCCGGTCCTCGGTGGCGAGCACCGCCTTGATCAGGTGATCGGGGAATTCCTCCAGCGGCACGGTGTCGTTGTGGCGGATGCCGCGCTCGCCGATGACATTGCCGTAGCGATCCTGGAACACCACCGAGAGCTCGGCGCGCTTCAGCCAGTCGTCCGAAGTCTCCTGGAAGGCAGGGATGGCGAGCGCCAGCATCAGCACCGCGCCGACCGCGCCCCAGGTCATGCCCTCGGACGCGATCTCGACGCCCCAGCGCGCCGGGCCCTGCAGGTTGAAGCGCTCGGTGAAGGCAACGAAACCGTCCCACGCCTTTCGCGTGCCGGTGAGGAACGAATAGATCGACGAATCGATCCAGGAATCGAGCGCCAGCAGCCCATTCTTGAGCTTCTGGTTGCCTGGATTCTGGTCGTCTGGCGGCGTGGCAGGCGCGTTGCCGCTATCGGGCGCGGTAGCGCCTTCCGGCATATCGGTTTTCTGCGTCTCGTCCACGCCTGCATCTCCCGAGGAGCGTCGTCGATCTTATACCGGAGCACCCGCGCCCACGCGAGTGTGACGCATTAAGCTCGCAAACTGGTGAGTGCCGGACTATTTAGGCGCAAATGAGCACCGAAGCGCCGTTCTGGAAAACCAAATCGCTGGAGCAGATGGATTCCGCGGAATGGGAGAGCCTGTGCGACGGCTGCGGGCGCTGCTGCCTCGTCAAGCTGGAGGACGAGGATTCCGGCCAGATCGCCTATACCGACATCGGCTGCAAGCTGCTCGACGATTTCGGCTGCCGCTGCCGCGACTATCCCAACAGGCAGGCGCAGGTGCCGGATTGCGTGCGGCTGACCCCGGAGGCGGTGCGCTCGCTCGGCTGGCTGCCGCCGTCCTGTGGCTACCGCCTGGTGGCGGAAGGGCGCGACCTCTATTGGTGGCACCCGCTGGTCTCCGGCGACCCGGAAAGCGTGCATGCCGCCGGCGTCTCGGTGCGCAAGCGGGTGGCGGCGCTGGAGGATGAATTGCCGCTCGGCGATTATCTCGACCATCTGGTGCGCTGGCCGACGCGTTTGCCGAAGGGGGCGGCGCGGGGAACCGGCGCGGCGCGGGGGACGGGGCGCAAGGCGGCGAAGGTTTAGGCGCCGTTCTGCTTCAACATCCTTCGAGGCCCGGCGTTGCCGGGCACCTCAGGATAAGGTTGCTCTTATAGAACGACCTCATCCTGAGGTGCCGCGAAGCGGCCTCGAAGGATGCTCACGCCGAGCACCCTCAAAACCCCAGCACGCTCCGATCCACCGCCCGCACATCCTTCGTGCCGGTGAGCGCCATCGAGACGTCGAGCTCTTTCGCGATGATCTCGATCGCCTTGCTGACCCCGGCCTCGCCGCCGGCGGCGAGGCCATAGAGGAAGGCCTTGCCCATCAGGCAGCCCTTGGCGCCATGCGCCAGCGCTTTGAGGATGTCCTGGCCGGATTGCACGCCGCTGTCGAACAGCACCTCGGTCTTGTCGCCCACCGCCTCGACCACCCTGGGCAGCGCCGAGATGGTGGAGCGCGCGCCGTCGAGCTGGCGCCCGCCATGGTTCGACACCACGATGGCATCGGCGCCGCTGGCGGCGGCAATCTTCGCGTCCTCGACATCGAGCACGCCCTTGAGGATCAGCTTGCCCGGCCACAGCGAGCGCACCCATTCGACATCCTGCCACGACAGCGACGGGTCGAACTGGCCGGCGATCCATTGCGACAGTGTGGTCAGGCTGTCGGCGCCGGGCACCCGCTCCTGCAGATTGCCGAAGGAATGGCGCTTGCCCATCAGCACCTTCAGTGCCCAGCCCGGCTTGGTGGCGATGTCGAGCGCATTGGCGACGGTGAGCTTCGGCGGCACCGCGAGGCCGTTCTTGATGTCGCGATGGCGCTGGCCCTGGATCTGCAGATCCAGCGTCAGCACCAGCGCCGAGCATTTCGCCGCCTTGGCGCGCTCGATCAGCGAGGCCGAGAAGGCGCGATCGCGCATCACATAGAGCTGGAACCAGAACGGCTTGTCGACCGCACCGGCGACATCCTCGATCGAGCAGATCGACATGGTGGAGAGCGTGAACGGGATGCCCGCCTTGTGCGCCGCGCGGCAGCCATGGATCTCGCCATCGCCATGGAACAGGCCGGTGAGGCCGGTCGGCGCGATGGCGAGCGGCAGGCTCACGGGCTCGCCCAGCATGGTGGTGGCGAGCGAGCGCTGCGAGACGTCGATCATCACCCGCTGGCGCAGCGGGATGGCGGCGAGGTCCGCCCGGTTGGCGCGCAACGTCGCCTCGTCATAGGAGCCGCGATCGGCATAATCGAAGATCGCCCGCGGCACCCGCCGCTTCGCGATGGCGCGCAGGTCCTGGATATTGGTGACGACGGTCATCAGCGCGGCCTCGCGGCGGGGAGGGTGGTTACAGCAAGGTCATCTTGGTAAAATTCCTTTACCACGGATGTCAATCAATGGAATCCTCACCCTTGGTAGGAGAGGGAGATGACGCGATGATCGAGCCGCTGCGCACGCAGAAGCTTGCCGAGACCATCGCCGCGCACATTGAGCGCCTGATCCTGGAGGGCGTGGTGCGGCCGGGCGAGCGCCTCGCCAGCGAGCGCGAGCTTGCCGCCAAGCTCGATGTCTCCCGCCCCTCGCTGCGCGATGCGCTCGGCATGCTGGAGGCGCGCGGCCTGCTGGTGACGACGCGTGACGGCACCCGCGTCGCCGATTTCCTCAAACCCCTGACCGAGCCGCTGGTCGGGCTGCTGCAATCCAACGATCAGGTGACGACGGATTATTTCGAGTATCGCGAGGCGGTGGAGAGCCGCGCCGCCGGCCTCGCCGCGGTGCGCGCCGCCGATCCCGAGCGGCAGGCAATCCGCGACTGCCTTGCCGCCATGGAGCAGGCCCACGGCCTCGACGACGTCAATCACGAGGCCGAGACCGACATCGAACTGCACCGGCTGATCTATGAGGGCTCGCACAACCTCGTCATCCTGCACGTCATGCGGGCCTTCTCGGAGATGCTGCGGCGGGACATTTTCTTCAGCCGCATCAAGCTGTTCAGCCGTCCGGCGTTCCGCGAGGCGCTGCTCGTGCAGCACAAGGCGATCGGCGAGGCGGTGATCGCGGGCGACGCGCCCGGCGCCGAACTGGCGAGCCGGGCGCACCTGCATTTCATCGGTGACAAGGTGGAGGAGTTCCGCCGCAGCGAGGCGCGCACCGATGTCGCCGAGCGGCGGCTCGGGCGTTCGGCGCTGGTGGGGGAGTGAGGGCGCGATTTGCGTGGGCATCCTTCGAGGCTCGCTGACGCTCGCACCTCAGGATGGGGTTCGTATTTTAAGCACCACCTCATCCTGAGGTGCCGCGAAGCGGCCTCGAAGGATGTTGAAGCAGCGGAACCCACGCCGCATCCCAGGCATTGCTCCCCTGAGGGAACATCCGGGAGCGCCGAAACATGCCGCATGCCAGACGACGCCAATTCATCCTCGCCGCCGCCATCCTGCTGCTGAGCGCATCGGAACTCGCCGCCCAGGCGGGCGATCCCGCCGCCGGCAAGATGGTGTTCAACAATGCCTGCCGCACCTGCCACACCTTGACCGCGGGCGATGCCCGGCTCGGTCCGGACCTCGACGGCATCATCGGTCGCGAGGCCGGCAAGGGGCAGGGCTATGCCTATTCCTCCTCCATGAAGGGTGCCGGCCTCCACTGGGACGAGGCGACGCTCGACCGCTTCATCGCCGATCCGCAGGCGGTGGTGCCGAACAACAACATGAAGCCGTTCACCGGCATCCACTCGCAGCAGGATCGCGCCAACCTGATCGCCTTCCTGAAGTCGGGCGGGTGACTATCCCATTTGCTCGTCATCCCGGATCGGCCTGCGGCCGTCCGGGATGACCTCGTGTGTGGAGGGCTACTCCGCCGCGCGCTGACCGGCGAACTGGCCGCGATAGGCGACCTCGGGGATGCCCAGCGTCTGCTCCAGTATCAGCTGGCACACCTTCATGCCGCTGCGCAGCCGGATCGGGCGCGGGCCGAGATTGATGATCTCGAGCTGGATGCGCCCGGTGGAGCCGGCATGGATGGTCGGCGCGGTGAGGTGGATGATCAGGCCGATGCGGGCGAGCGAACTCTTGCCTTCCACCCGCGCCGCGAGCCGCGTGGTCGGCTTCATGTCGACCCGCTCGCAGGTCCAGCCCAGCACCAGCCGCCCGGGATCGAGCACGAAGCCGTCGGCCCCGATCTCGATATCGCCGGCAATCGCCTGGATGGCGTCGCGGAAGCTGTAGCCGGGCCGTGCCGGATCGATCACCGGATCTTCGCCCGGCTCGGGATCGCGATAGAGCGTGAGCCGGGAGTCCAGCGTGAGGTCGACCCCGTTCGGCGCATAGGCGTCCACGGGGGGCGGTGGCTCGATGCTGAGCGCGCCTCCGGCAAGGGCGTCTCGAATGTCGCGGTCGGTCAGGATCACGGGTCGGCCGGCTCCTTTTCCTACAAGTTCATGATCGGTAACACGAACATGGGTACGGGGCGAGCGTGGCAAAAGGCGCGCCATTCCGGCGTCCTTGCAGAATTGCCGCAAGGGGATTGCGCCAACTCACATTGCCAATGGCGCCGTGCCCGATAGATTTGATACTACGCAGTATCAATTCCAGATCGCGAGCCCCCAATGTCCTCTTCCGACGTGTCTTCCGCCCGCCCGCGTTTGCTCGGCATTTCCGGCAGCCTGCGCGCCGGCGCCTTTACGACGGCGATCCTCGAAGGCCTGCGCGCGCCGCTGGCGGACAAGGCCGACTATGAGGTGTTCCGCCTCAATGACGTGCCGCTCTATGATGGCGACCTCGACACCCCGAACCCGCCGGCCGGCGTTGCCGCGCTGCGCGCCGCCATCGCCGCGGCGGACGGGCTGATCGTCGCCTCCCCGGAATATAATTACGGCATGTCCGGCGTGCTGAAGAACGCCATCGACTGGGCCTCGCGGCCCGGCGGCAGGGGCGCCATCAAGGGCAAGCCGGCGCTGATCGTCACCTCTTCGCCGGGCACCGCCGGCGGCGTGCGGGCCCAGTACCAGGTGCGCGAGGCGCTCTCCGGCGCCGGGGCGCGGCCGATCGTGCGCCCGCATGTCGCCATCGCCCAGGTCGGCGGGAAGATCGAGGACGGCAAGCTGACGGAGAAGGAAGCGCTCGATTTCACCGTCGCCGCGGTGGACGGGCTGATCGAGGAGATCCACATCCTTGCCCTCCACAAAGCCCGCGCCTGAAAAGACGCCGCCCGAGACGCACGAAAAGACCACGGCGCTCCGCCCGGAGCATCGTCGCACCGGGCGCGGCACGGCCAAGTGCGCCGAACTGCGCGCGGTGGCAGCCGAACTATTCCTGGCCCACGGCTATGACGGCGTGAGCCTCGACGAGATCGTGCGCGCCGCCGGCGGCTCCAAGACCAATGTCTATGCCTTCTATGGCGGCAAGGAAGGCCTGTTCCTCGCCGCCGTGGAGGCGCGCTGCCGGCGCCTGCAGGAACGCCTCGGCGCCCGCGACCTCGCCGGCCTCGGGCTGGAGCAGGGGCTGCGGGCGCTCGGCCGCGATCTGGTCGCGCTGCTGCTGGAGCCGGAGCATCTGGCGCTCTACCGCCTGGTGATCGGCGGCACCGCGCGTTTCCCCGGCTTGGGGGCAGTCTGGTACGAGAACGGCCCGCTGGCCTCGCGCGGCGTCATCGCGGCGTTTGTCGCCGGCCATGCGGGTGAACTGGCGCAGGGCACGCGGCCTGACGACATTGCCCGGGCGTTCCACGATGTGGCGGTGATGGACCTTTTGCACCGCGCGCTGCTCGGCGAGGACGTGGTGGGCGAGGCGCAGCGCGAGCGGGCGGTGGAGATGGCGGTGCGGCTGGTGCTGGGTAGCTGATGGGCCGTCCGCTACGTGAGCATCCTTCGAGGCTCGCTGCGCTCGCACCTCAGGATGACGTCGCGCTAAAGAACCGCCTCGTCCTGAGATACCGCGAAAGGCGGCCTCGAAGGATGCTCGATCCGGATGCCATCGAGATGAGGTTCCGCTTAAAACGAACCTCGCGCTCAGGTAAAGGAGTCAGTGAAGCGAGCGGATTGCGCACGCCGAACACGATGTTGCCAACTGTCGCATTGCGAGTGAATCAGCGTGGCTACCTACAAGGACATCGCCTTCCTGGAGAGGCCCTCGCGAGCCAAGCCAATGCTGGATTGTCAGCCGGGGGCAGTGACGCCTTGGTCCGGCATCTACCGGTGCATGGGTTGTGGTGCCGAAGTGGCTTCGATCGAGGGCCAGCCGCTGCCGGGCGAGGACGATCACCAGCACGCACCGGGCGATCCGGGCGAGGTTCGCTGGCGGATGATCGTTGCTGCCATCCAATACCTCACGAGGGGGACGCCGAGCGCGCAGGCCATACGGCGCTGGCAACGTCGCCAACGCATCGAAATGTTCATCGAACGCTGGATGCCCTTTCGACGCGATGGCCGGCCGAAGGGGTGATGGACAATGGCTAGCTATACAGACGACGAATTCCTGACGCCCAGTTCGTCGCCGCGGTTCGATAAGATTTATCGGGCTGGGGCGATCACGCGCTATTCGGGCATCTACCGGTGTCCGGTCTGCTCTACGGAAGTGGCGTCGATCAAGGGGCATCCATTGCCGGGTAAAGACGATCATCGGCACAATAATGCGATATTCGGCGCGCCCCGCTGGCAACTGATCGTCGGTACGGTCGAGGCCGAGGAGAAGACAACGTTGCTGTCGGTGCTGAGACGGCGCTTGGGACTTTGAAGGCCACTTCGTCAATGGCCGATCAACTCTCCAGAGCCCACACCCGTAAATCCGCCTGCGCAACCGGGCAGGTGTTGATCTCGATATGGAGCCACAGGAATTCGCTCCGCGCGAAAGGCGCCGTTCGTGCGTCGAGGATGCGCTCGTCATGAATGCCCGGCGCGCCGGGCGCGACGCCGGAATGGTCGAAGAAGGTGCGGTGAGCCACATGCTTCGGCCCGGCGACGTTCGCGCAGAACTCATCGAGCGCGGTGGATACCGTGTCGTCCGCGTGCATGCCCTCTGGCAGTCGCCAGTAGAGCGTCACCCGCGCATGCGGGCCGAGCTTCGGATAGGGCTCGGCACGCAGCCGGCTGCATTCGAAGCCGGCCTCTGCCGCAAAGGATTCGACGTGCGCCAGCGCCAGAGCGAGATCGGGCGTGTCGACATGAAGGGCGCCGACGGCGATGAGGCGGGCGCGCGGCATGGCGAAGGGCACCGGGCGAGGGAACGGCATCATAGTGCGACCGCCTTGCCAGGCGAGTGCGATTGACGCGGTCGTCATCCCGGCCGGAGGCGCAGCCGGAGAGCCGGGATCGTAGGAAGTCCTGCGCAACACCTTCTTGCGATCCCGGATCGGCCTGCGGCCGTCCGGGATGACGTTGGCGGGAAGGGAGTCCGGGATGACGATCGCGGAAAGGGAGAAGGCTACTGCACGCTCGCGCCCATCGCGCGGGCCGTCGCGTCGATCCAGGCGCGCTGCGGGCCGACCAGCGTTGCCCCGGTCACGCCGCCGCAGCCGCGCTTGCCGCCCGAGGCGGTCGACCAGCCGATGATGCCGACCACCACGCCGTCCGCCAGCACCGGGCCGCCGCTGTCGCCGGTGCAGCCGCCGGCGGCCTCGCCATTCGACAGGCGCACCATGATGCCGCCGGTGGTGCCGATGCTCGGCAGGCTTACGGTGCGCAGCGTGCCGGCGGATTTGCCGTCGCCGTCGCGGATCACGCCGAAACCGGCGATCAGGAATTGCGAGCGCTGCGGCGGCAGCGCGGGATCGGCGGAAAGGTCGGCCGGTCCGAAGCGATCGGGCAGCGGCTCGCCGAGCTTGATGAGGGCCAGGTCCGGTGTCGGCCGGCGGGTCTCGAACGAGTTCGGATCGAAGCGCGGATGCAGCACCACCCGCGTCGCCTTGAGAAGGCGCGGCCCGGCGGCCTCGAATACCACCGCGGCATAATCCGCCGCCGGCTGCACGCAATGCGCGGCGGTAAGCAGTACGTCGCGCGCCAATACCACCCCGGTGCAGGAGGCGCCCCGCGTCGAGACGATCAACGCCGCCTGGCCGGTGAGCGCGCCGCCCGCCGGCTGGCCGCCGACAATGGCAAGCGCCGGGCTGGCGAGCAGCAGCAGGGCAGCGGTGAGCAAAGCGCGCATGGGTTGGTTCTGAGCCAAGTTGTCCTGTGCCGAGTTCTGGCGGGGAGGGCGCGCGGCGTCAATGTGGGGGGCTCACCAGGCGCGGCTTTCCTCTCCCCGTGGGGGAGAGGTGCCCGCGAAGCGGGTCGGTGAGAGGGCACCTCTGGGAGCGAAGAAGACCCCTCACCCCAACCCTCTCCCCGACGGGGAGAGGGAGTTGCACCGTCTCCGGGTGAGTAACCTTACGGCTTAACTTCAGCAACGCCGGCTAAGCGATTCCCAACACGCGGGAATTTACGCTGCGTTAAAGTAGCTTATTAACGCTGCTTGAATCGATTTGTGAAGCTGGAAGCCGGCTTATTGAATCGGCTTCTCAATAGTGAGCCGAACCTGATTCAAATTATGAGGACGCTGACTCGAATTACGAGGGCGCTGAATCGAATAATGAGAAGGTAACGCGGTCAGGTTAATTAACCATTACCCAGTTCGTCACCCGTCAGTCACATAGCCGCCGCCGGACTCGCCGGCAAGGCCGGGCGCACGAGTCATCGCGCCGCACCCGCTTGCCAGGCGCGTCGCAACCTAGGAGCGTCGGCGCGATGGCGCGCGGCTCCTCGCGCGCCGGCCCCGGAGCGCCCGTCGTGAACCTCGCCGCCATCACCATCCCCCATCTCGATCCGCTGCTCGCGTTGGCGGTGTTCGTCTCCACCGCGGCGACCGACACCGTCTATGTGCTGTTCAACGCCGCCATCGTCGCCCGCAAGCGGGTGCCGGCGGCGAACTGGAGTGCCGGCTGGTACCTGCTCTCGGCCTTCGCGGTGATCAGCTACACCCAGGAATGGATCTATGTCGCCTTCGCCGCGATCGGCTCCTGGGTGGGGGCGTATCTCACCGTGACCTGGCTGCACACGCGGGAGACCAAGGCGGCGGAGGGGGCGTGAGGTCGTCCTGCGTGAACATCCTTCGAGGTCGCCTGCGGCGACACCTCAGGATGACGTCGGGTTTTAAGGAACCACGTCATCCTGAGGTGCGAGCGGAGCGAGCCTCGAAGGATGCTCAAGCCGCGCATCCCCACTTCCAACCCTCTGCAAAACCTCGCCACCTGACAGAACCGCCCGGCAATGGCATTCTCCCCGGCTGCCGCTTGCTGTAAGAGCAGGACGGTTCACGTTTTGGGGGCAAAGCCGTGCGTCTGCTCGTCGTCGAGGACGATCCCGATCTCAACCGCCAGATCTTCGAAGCGCTGACCGATGCGGGCTATGCGGTCGACCGCGCCCATGATGGCGAGGAAGGCCATTATCTCGGCGAGAACGAACCGTACGACGCCGTGGTGCTCGATATCGGCCTGCCGAAGATGGACGGGCTCTCGGTGCTGGAGAGCTGGCGCCGCGAGGGCAAGAAGATGCCGGTGCTGATCCTCACCGCGCGCGACCGCTGGAGCGACAAGGTGCAGGGCTTCGATGCCGGCGCCGACGATTATGTCGCCAAGCCCTTCCACATGGAGGAGGTGCTGGCCCGGGTGCGCGCGCTGCTCCGCCGCGCCACCGGCCATGCGGCGAGCGAACTGTCCTGCGGCCCGGTCGCGCTCGACACCCGCTCCGGCCGCGTCACCGTGGACGGGCGCCCGGTGAAGCTCACCTCGCACGAGTACCGCCTGCTCGCCTACCTCATGCACCATACCGGCCGCGTGGTGTCGCGCACCGAACTGGTCGAGCATCTCTACGACCAGGATTTCGACCGCGATTCCAACACCATCGAGGTGTTCGTCGGGCGCCTGCGCAAGAAGCTCGACATTGACGTGATCCAGACGGTGCGCGGGCTCGGCTATCTGCTGGTGGCGCCGGACGGACGTTGAACGAGCGCCTGACCATGGCTGCGATCGACAACCGGTCCGTATTCGCGCGAGGGCCGGCCTGGTTGCACGCCGGCTCGCTCGCGGTCCGGCTGTTCGTCTCGGCCACCGTGGTCATCGCCGTGGTGCTGCTGGTCACCGGCTTCGTGCTGTCCTCGGTCTATCGCGAGGCGGTGGAGCGCGCCTTCGACCGGCGGCTCGACGTGTATCTGAAGACCATCGTCGCCGATGTCGCCAATTCCACGGCCGGCGCCATGCCGGAGCCGGCGACGCTGGGCGATCCGGTGTTCAATTTCCCGCTTTCCGGCTGGTACTGGCAGATCACCCGCATCGACGGCCCGGCGCGCCAGTACAAGACCGCGCGCTCGCTGCCCGAGGGCAACCTGCCGCTGCTCGTCGACCAGGGCACGCCGTCGGATTTCGGCGGGCTGCGCGACGGCTATGTGCAGGGCCCGGCCGACCAGCGGCTGCGCATGATCGAGCGCCTCGTCGATCTCGGCGAGGATGGCCGCTACATCGTCTCGGTGGCCGCCGATGCCGCCGAGATCGACGACGAGGTGAGCGGCTTCGACACCGCGCTCCTCACCACTTTCGCCGCGCTGGCGCTGGCCTTTCTCGCCACACTGCTGTTCCAGGTGCGCTTCGGCCTGCGCCCCCTGAAGCGCATGCGCGCCGGGCTCGCCGCGGTGCGCGCCGGCATGGCCGACAAGATCGACGGCGCCTTCCCGGAGGAGATCGCGCCACTGGTCGTCGAGGTGAACGGGCTGATCGAGGCCAATCGCGAGATCGTCGAGCGAGCGCGCATGCATGTCGGCAATCTCGCCCACGCGCTGAAGACGCCGATCGCGGTGCTGCAGAACGAGGCGGCCAAGAGCGAGGAGCCGCTGTCCACCAAGGTGCGCGAGCAGGCCGACATCATGAAGAGCCAGGTGGCGCACCATCTGGAGCGCGCCCGCATGGCGGCGCGCGCCTCGGTCGTCACCTCGGTGGAGGAGGTGGGGCCGATCGTCGAGGCGCTGGCCCGCACCATGGCCAAGGTCTATCGGGTCAAGGGCATCGACGTGGAGACCGAGATCGCCGAGGGGCTGCGCTTCCGCGGCGAGCGGCAGGATCTCGAGGAGATATTGGGCAACCTCGTCGACAATGCCTGCAAATGGGCGCTTTCGCTGGTGGAGATCACCGTCACCGCGCTGCCGGGCGGCGGCGTCGGCGACCGCGGCTTCTTCGAGATCATCATCGACGATGACGGCCCGGGCCTCACCGAGCAGCAGCGCGCCGAGGCGTTGCAGCGCGGCAAGCGGCTCGACGAGACCAAGCCGGGCTCCGGCCTCGGTCTCTCCATCGTCGCTGAATTGGTCGGGCTCTATGGCGGCCGCTTCACGCTCGCCACCTCGCCCTTCGAAGGCCTGCGCTGCATCGTCCGCCTGCCGGCGGCGTGAGCCATCCAATCTGGACTACGTCATCCTGAGGTGCTCGGGCAAAGCCCGAGCCTCGAAGGATGCCCGCCCCCGATGGCCGGTTTCCTGCCCCCTTCCCCCCGCAAGCTGGAGAGGGGAAGAGCGCCATCTGCTTCATCATCCTTCGAGGCTCGCTGCGCTCGCACCTCAGGATGACGTCGCTCTTGAAAACGACCTTGTTCCCCATGCGCCACACCCCTGGGAACATGCCCCAACGGGCCTAGGTTTCGCCCCATTCCTCACGCTTTGTGCCGGCACATCAATCAAGCTGCTGTTTCGTCTCGGGGAAGGGGCCTATCCATGCGCGCGTATCACCTCGTTGCCGTCGGTCTCGTCGGCGTCACCCTCGCCGGGTGCACCAGCGATGGCGGGCTCGGGCCGAAGGCCACGGGCGGCGCGGCCACCGGCGCGGTGGCGGGCGGCATCATCGGCGCCGTCACCGGCCGCAGCGTCGGCGGCGCCGCGGTGGGCGCGCTGGTCGGCGGCCTGATCGGCGGCACCATCGGCAATGCGCTGGACCAGGAAGACCAGCGCCGGGCCCGCGACGCCGAGCTTCAGGCGCTGGAATATGGCGGGCCGGGCGCACCGGTCAGCTGGCGCGGCGACAGCGGCAATTACGGCACCATCGTCGCCGGCCCGGCCTATGCGCGCGGCCCCTCGCCGCGTTGCCGCGAATACACCCACACCATCTATATCCAGGGCCAGCCGCAGACCGCCCGCGGCACCGCCTGCCGCAACCCGGACGGCACCTGGTCGCCGGTCGCCGGCTGAGGCCGACCACGGCAAAAACCGCCCGCCGCACGCGCGGCGGGCTGACGCAGGGGCGCCGCCACTCGCGGCACTGTGAGCCCATGCGCCGCTTTGCGCGGCTCTGGCGCATTGGCGTAGATCAAACCGTAGGATAGGTCAGCGCATTAGAGGAAACCTAATGTTGCTCTGGACCGCCTTCGCCCTGATGACCGGCGCCGCCATTCTGGCGGTGCTCTGGCCGCTGCGTGTGCAGCGGGAGGATCGCCTCGCCGGCGATGCCGAGGCCGACCTCGCAGTCTATCGCGACCAGCTGGCCGAGATCGAGCGCGACCGCGCGAGCGGCCTGATCGGCACCAGCGAGGGCGATGCCGCCCGCACCGAGGTCGCCCGCCGCATGCTGCGCGCCGCCGAGCGCAGCGGCGAAGCTACCCATCCCAGCGACACCCGCCGCCGCGCTGCCGCGGTGCTGGCGCTCATCGGCGTGCCGCTCCTTGCCGGCGCGCTCTATCTGAACCTCGGCTCCCCGACCTATGAGGGCCAGCCGCTGGCCGCGCGGCTCGATGCGCAGCCCGGCGAGGCCGATGTCGCCATCCTGGTGCGCAAGGTCGAGGCCCATCTCGAAGCCAATCCGGACGACGGCCGCGGCCATGAGGTGATCGCGCCGGTCTATTTCCGTTCCGGCCGCTATGACGATGCTGCGCGCGCCTGGTCCAACGCCATCCGCCTGCTCGGCGACAGTGCGGCCCGCGAGGGCGGGCTCGGCGAGGCGCTGGTGGCGGCGAATGGCGGCGTCGTCACCGCCGCCGCCAAGGCGGCGTTCGACAGGGCGGTGGCGCTTGACCCGATGGCGGTGCGGGCGCGCTATTATCTCGGCCTCGCCGCCGAGCAGGACGGCCGCAAGGACGAAGCCGCCGCCATCTGGGGCAAGCTCGCCGCCGACGCGCCGCCAGGCGCGCCGTGGCTGCCGACCGTGCAGGAGGCGCTCGCGCGGGTGAAGCCGGCCTCCGGTCCGAATCCGTCCGAGGTCGCCGCCGCGCAGAACATGAGCGAGGCGGATCGCGCCGCCATGGTGCGCTCCATGGTCGACGGCCTCGCCAGCCGGCTCGCCCAGCAGGGCGGCGGCATCGACGAATGGCTGCGGCTGGTGCGCGCCTGGAGCGTGCTCGGCGAGGGCGAGAAGGCGAAGGCCGCCGCCGGCGACGCGCGCAAGCAGTTCGCGCAGGACAGCGCCGCGCTCGCCCGCATCGACGAGCTGACCCGCCAACTCGGACTGGGGAGCTGAGATCATGTTTCTTCCCCACTCAATTAGTCTGCCCTCATCCCCGGGCTTGACCCGGGGATCCAGAAAGCAGGGCGCGGCTTCTGGTCCCCTGGATCCCCGGATCAAGTCCGGGGATGAGGGGGTGTTATTGCGGGGACATGCATCATGACCCGCAAGGGCCGCCGGCTCGTCCTCATCTCCTCCGCGCTCGGCGTGCTCGGCCTTGCCGCCGGGCTGGTGCTCTATGCGCTGACCGACACCATCGTGTTCTTCCGCTCGCCGAGCGACATCGCCGCCCAGCATCCCGCGCCCGGAACGCGGCTGCGGCTCGGCGGGCTGGTGAAGGACGGCAGCGTGGTGAAGACCGACAACGCCCATGTGCGCTTCACCGTCACCGACGGACCCGCCGATGTCACGGTCGCCTATATCGGCCTGCTGCCGGACCTGTTCCGCGAGGGGCAGGGCGTGGTGACCGAGGGCGTGCTGCTGCCGGACGGCAGCTTCCAGGCCGACAGCGTGCTCGCCAAGCACGACGAGAAATACATGCCCAAGGAAGTCGCCGACGCGCTGAAGAAGTCCGGCCACTGGAAGGAAGGGGAGGGCGCGCAATGATGACGCTTCCTGGCCTTGCGAACATCCTTCGAGGCCCGCGCAGAGCGCGGGCACCTCAGGATGAGGTGGTTCTTTTCAATAGCGACCTCATCCTGAGGTGCCGCGCAGCGGCCTCGAAGGATGCCCACCCCCGCGCAACACCCCTTTCCGGGAGCGCCGCATGATCCCCGAGACCGGCCATTACGCCCTCGTGCTCGCCCTCGTCATGGCGATCCTGCAGACCGCGCTGCCGATCTGGGGCGCGCGCACCAACGATACCGCGCTGATGCGCACCGGCCCGATGCTGGCGGTGGCCGGCTTCGGCTTTGTCAGCCTCGCCTTCGCGGCGCTGGTCGCCGCCTATGTGCAGTCCGACTTCTCGGTGCTGAACGTCGTCGAGAACTCGCACTCGATGAAGCCGATGCTGTTCAAGATCACCGGCACCTGGGGCAACCATGAAGGCTCCATGCTGCTGTGGGTGCTGGTGCTGACGCTGTTCGGCGCCTTCGTCGCGATTTTCGGCTCGAACCTGCCGGCGCGTCTCAAGGCCAACGTGCTCGGCGTGCAGGGCTCCATCGGCGTCGCCTTCCTGCTGTTCATCCTTTTGACCTCGAACCCGTTCCTGCGGGTGCTGCCGCCGCCGGCCGAGGGCAACGACCTCAATCCGGTGCTGCAGGATATCGGCCTCGCCATCCATCCGCCGCTGCTCTATCTCGGCTATGTCGGCTTCTCCATCACCTTCGCCTTTGCCGTCGCCGCGTTGATCGACGGGCGGATCGATGCCGCCTGGGCGCGCTGGGTGCGGCCCTGGGCGCTCGCCGCCTGGGCCTGCCTCACGGTCGGCATCGCCATGGGTTCTTACTGGGCCTATTACGAGCTCGGCTGGGGCGGCTGGTGGTTCTGGGACCCGGTGGAGAATGCCTCGCTGATGCCGTGGTTCGCCGGCACCGCGCTGCTGCACTCCGCCGTCGTCATGGAAAAGCGCGACGCGCTCAAGGTGTGGACGGTGCTGCTCGCCATCCTTGCCTTCTCGCTGTCGCTGCTCGGCACCTTCCTGGTGCGCTCCGGCGTGCTCACCTCGGTGCACGCCTTTGCCACAGACCCGACCCGCGGCGTCTTCATCCTCGCCATCCTCGTGCTGTTCATCGGCGGCTCGCTGTCGCTGTTCGCCTGGCGCGCGCCGCTTCTGAAGCAGGGCGGCATTTTCGCGCCGATCTCGCGCGAGGGCGCGCTGGTGCTGAACAATCTGCTGCTCACCGCGGCAGCGGCGGCGGTGCTGATCGGCACGCTCTATCCGCTGGTGCTGGAGGCGCTCGACGGCGAGAAGATCACCGTCGGCCCGCCTTACTTCAATCTGGTGGTCGGCAGCCTGATGCTGCCCGTCGCCTTCGCCATGCCGTTCGGCCCGCTGCTGGCCTGGAAGCGCGGCGATCTCTATGGCGTCGCCCAGCGCCTGCTGTGGGCCTTTGGCGGCGCGCTGCTGGTCGCGGTACTCGCCGGTTTCGTCACCATTGGCGGGCCGGTGCTGGCGCTGGCCGGGCTCGGCCTTGCCGCCTTCGTCATCCTCGGCGCGGTGGTCGACATCGCCGAGCGCGCCGGTCTCGGCCGGGTGCCGCTCGCGACCGCCTGGGCGCGCCTGCGCGGCCTGCCGCGCGCCACCTATGGCGCGGCGCTGGCTCATGCCGGCGTCGGCATCGTGCTGATCGGCATCGTCAGCGAGACCAGCTGGAGCGAGGAGCGCATCGCCGGCATCAAGCAGGGCGGCACCTTGGCGCTCGGCGGCTATGAGCTGACGCTCGCCCGCGTCGAGCCGCGCACCGGGCCGAACTTCCGCGAGGTCGCCGCGGTGTTCGACATCCGCCGCGGCGGCGTGGTGGAGGGCACCATCACCTCCTCCAAGCGGCTGTTCATGGCGCGCAACATGCCGACCACCGAGGCCGGCATCCGCACCTTCGGCTTCAGCCAGCTCTATGTCAGCGTCGGCGACGAACTGCCCGGCGGCGGCATCGGCGTACGCGCCTATTGGAAGCCGCTGGTGACGCTGATCTGGCTCGGCGCCGTGGTGATGGCGCTGGGCGGCGTGCTGTCGCTCTCCGACCGCCGCCTGCGCGTCGGCGCTCCCAAGCCTGCCAAGGCGCGGCGCACGCCGCAGGTCGCGGCGGCGGAGTGATGTCCATGAACAGCGCTCGCTCCCACCTTCCCTCATCCCCGGGCTTGACCCGGAGATCCAGAAGGCTGGGAGCACCAGCTCGGTCACTGGGTGCCCGGGTCAAGCCCGGGCATGAGGGTGTACCTGGGTGGATGCGCGCCATCCTCCTTGCCCTGGCATTGCTCATCTCCGGCTTGAGCATTGCCACTCCGGTGCTTGCCGTGCAGCCGGACGAGGTGCTCGCCGATCCGGCGATGGAAGCCCGCGCCCGCGAGCTGTCGCGCGAACTGCGCTGCATGGTCTGCCAGAATCAGTCGATCGATGATTCGGACGCCCCGTTGGCCCGTGACCTGCGCATTCTGGTTCGTGAACGGCTGAAGGCCGGCGACAGCAATGATCAGGTGCTCGACTTCCTGGTCGCCCGCTATGGCGAGTTCGTGCTGATGCGCCCGACCCTGCACGGCGCCAATGTGCTGCTCTGGGTAGCGCCGTTTGCCGTTCTGGTTGCAGGCTTTGCCGGCGCTTTTGTCTTTGCGCGCCGCCGCCGGCAGGAGGCTCAGGCTACCGCAGGGTTGTCGCCCGAGGAGGAAGAAAAACTCCACCGGTTGCTCGATGCGCCGGCTGCGGACCTTACGAAACTTTAACGCCCCCGCCAGTTTGCGTTAAGGCGAGACGTCCTAGCTTGCATCTCAAGCCTGCCCGCCAGGGGCAGTGATGAGACGAACGAGGACGCACTCATGTCGCGCAACGCGCTTCCCGAAAACAAGACCTCCCCCCTGCGCTCGAGCCGCAATCGCCTGCTCGCCGGCGTCTTCACCCTCGCTCTTGCCGGCGGCGCTTTCGGCGCCCTCGCTCTGCCCGAGGCCGTGACCCCCGCGCTCGCGCAGATCACCACCTCGCAGCCCGCCAACACCTTCTCCTTCGCCGACATCGTCGAGAAGGTCACCCCCGCTGTCGTCAGCGTGAAGGTGAAGAAGGACGAGCCGGCCGAGACCGCGATGAACGACGATGACGGCGACGGCAATCCGTTCGGCGGTGGCCAGAACGTGCCCCCGCAGATCGAGCGCTTCATGAAGCGCTTCGGCATCACGCCGGACGGTGGCCAGCGCGGCCCGCGCGGTCCCGAGCAGCACGGCCGCATCGTCGGCCAGGGCTCCGGCTTCTTCATCTCCGCCGACGGCTATGTCGTGACCAATAACCACGTCGTCGATCAGGCGACCGAGGTCGACATCACCACCACCGACGGCAAGACCTACACCGCCAAGGTGATCGGCACCGATCCGCGCACCGACGTCGCGCTGCTCAAGGTCGACGGCAAGGGTGACTTCCCCTGGGTGAAGCTCGCTACCTCCGCGCCGCGCGTCGGCGATTGGGTGGTCGCGGTCGGCAACCCGTTCGGCCTCGGCGGCACCGTGACCGCGGGCATCGTCTCGGCCCGTGGCCGCGACATCGGCTCCGGCCCCTATGACGACTTCCTGCAGATCGACGCCCCGATCAATCGCGGCAATTCCGGTGGCCCGACCTTCTCGCTGAACGGCGACGTCATCGGCATGAACACCGCCATCGTCTCCCCCTCGGGCGGCAATGTCGGCATCGCCTTCGCGATCCCCTCGGAGACCGTCTCGCAGGTGGTCGACGCGCTGAAGAGCGGCGGCACCGTGGCCCGCGGCTATGTCGGCGTGCAGATCCAGGCAGTCAGCGACGATGTTGCCGAAGCCCTCGGCATGAAGGACGACTCCGGCGCGCTGATCGCCCAGGTCCAGTCCGGCACCCCGGGCGACAAGGCCGGCCTCAAGGCGGGTGATGTCGTCACCGCGATCGACGGCGATCCGGTGAAGGACAGCCGCGAGATGTCGCGCAAGATCGCCCAGAAGAAGCCGGGCACCACCGTTCAGCTCTCTGTCCTGCGCAATGGCAAGGACATGAAGGTGGCGGTGACGCTGGAGCAGCTGCCGAACGAAGTCGCCTCCGCCGACAAGAAGGCCGGCGACGACAATAATGACCAGGGCGATGCGGCCGGCGCCGGCTTGCCGCGCCTCGGCCTGTCGCTGGCCCCCGCCAAGGGTGTTGCCGGCGCTGGTAACGAAGGCGTGGTGGTCACCCAGGTCGATCCGAACGGCCCGGCCGCTGAGCGCGGCATCAAGTCCGGCGACGTCATCCTCGACGTGGGTGGCAAGCCGGTCATGACCCCGGCCGACGTCCGCTCGGGCCTCGCCGAAGCCCGCAAGGAGAACCGCAAGGCGGTGCTGATGCGGGTGAAGTCCGAGCAGGGCACGCGCTTCGTCGCCATCTCGCTTGGCAAGTCGAACGGCTGAGGCTGAGCTGTACTTTCCCTCTCCCCGTTGGGGAGAGGTGGCCTGCGAAGCGGGTCGGTGAGGGGTGACGAGGCTGCGAAGTGTTGCAGACCCCTCACCCCGACCCTCTCCCCAATGGGGAGAGGGGGAGAAAGCCTACTCTGAGTACTAACCGGGGCGGATTTCGCCCCGGGGCATATCGGTCCCGGCTATGGCCTGTTCCGTCGCCCCCCTAGGGTCACAACCGGTCCGATGGCGCACGGGGAGCTCGCAAGGGCTCCCCGTGTCGCTTTCCACCCCCCAAACGCAGCGTCCGCGAGGCTTCGTCCACACGGCATTGATTAGGCGCGGGGCGAGAAATGGCGTACATGGTCATGAGCACGAATCCCTCCACCTTCGGCACTCTCGACTATCGACCCATCGAGCGCGCCGATCTCGCCCGGACCGCCGAAGACTTCGCCATGCGCCTGCTCGTCGTCGAAGATGACCGCGACGCCTCCGATTATCTCCGCAAGGCTTTTCGCGAGGCCGGCCATGTGGCCGACCACGCCGCCGATGGCGAAGAGGGCCTCGCCCTCGCCCTCGACGGCGGCTACGACGTATTGATCGTCGACCGCATGCTGCCGCGGCGCGACGGCCTGTCGCTGATCACCGAATTGCGCGGCCGCGGCGACAAGACCCCGGCGCTCATCCTCTCCGCGCTCGGCCAGGTCGACGACCGCGTCACCGGCCTGCGCGCCGGCGGCGACGACTATCTGCCCAAGCCCTATGCCTTCTCCGAATTGCTGGCCCGCGTCGAGGCGCTGGCGCGGCGCGGCGGCCCGCAGGGCACCGACACGGTTTACCGCGTCGCCGATCTCGAGCTCGATCGCCTCGCCCATCGCGTCACCCGCGCCGGGCATGAGATCGTGCTGCAGCCGCGCGAGTTTCGCCTGCTCGAATATCTGATGCGCCATGCCGGCCAGGTGGTGACGCGCACCATGCTCTTGGAGAATGTCTGGGACTATCATTTCGATCCCCAGACCAACGTCATCGACGTCCACGTCTCGCGGCTGCGCTCCAAGATCGACAAGGGCTTCGAGCCGCCATTGCTGCATACGGTGCGCGGCGCCGGATATATTGTCCGTGACGTCGCTCGGTAGGCTGACGCGCACCACCGCGTTCAAGCTGATCGCGGCCTACCTCATCGTCTTCGCGATCTTCGCGGCGTCGGTCATCGCCTATCTCGGCTGGCACACCCAGCGCCTGGTCATCAGCCAGGCCACCGAGGCGATCGAGAACGAGGCCCGCATCCTCGACGAGCAGTACCGTCTCGGCGGCATCAACCGGCTGGTGTCGATCATCAACCGGCGCTCGCGCGCGCCGGGCGCCGGGCTCTATCTCATCACCACCTTCACCGGCGAGACGCTGGCCGGCAATGTGCTGAACCTGCCGCTCAACATCATCGACACGCCGGGCTGGAAGGAGATCGACTATGTCCGCTCCGAGGACCAGAGCGGGCATCCCAGCCGCGCGCTGGTGAAGGTGCTGTTCCTGCCCGGCGAGTTCCGCGTGCTGGTCGGGCGCGACGTGGTGGAGCGCGAGGAGCTGCGCCAGATCATCATCCGCCCGGCGCTGTGGGGGCTGGTGGTGCTGGTGGTGATGGGCGTCGCCGGCGGCCTTTTCGTTACCCGCCGCGTCCTGAAGCGCATCGACCAGATGACCGGGACCACCGAGAGCATCATGGCCGGCAACCTCTCCGGCCGGCTCGCCGTGCATGGCAGCGACGACGAGTTCGACCGCCTCGCCCTCAGCCTCAACGCCATGCTGGAGCGCATCGAGGCGCTGATGGCCGGGCTGAAGGAAGTGTCCGACAATATCGCCCATGATCTCAAGACCCCGCTCACCCGGCTGCGCAACCGCGCCGAGGATGCGCTGCGCACCGCCTCGGGCGACGAGCAATGGCGCGCCGCCACCGAGCACACCATCGACGAATCCGACGGGCTGATCCGCACCTTCGACGCGCTGCTGATGATCGCCCGTGCCGAGGCCGGGCAAGCGCGCGACAAGATGGTGGCGTTCGACCTTGCCGAGAGCGTGAATGCGGTGGCCGAACTCTACGAGCCGGTGGCGGACGAGCAGGGCATCGACCTCGTGGTCGAGGCGCACGAACCGCTGATGGTGCGCGGCGTGCGCGAACTATTCGGGCAGGCGCTCTCGAATCTGATCGACAATGCGATTAAATACAGTGCACCAGACTTGGGCGAGCGCCGCAGCCTGCGCATCAGCGCCGAGCGGCGGGATCAAAACGCCTGCGTCATCGTTGCCGACCAGGGGCCGGGCATTCCCGAGGCCGACCGCAAGCGCGTGCTGGAGCGTTTCGTGCGGCTGGAGGAGAGCCGGACCCAGCCGGGCTCCGGCCTCGGCCTGTCGCTGGCAGCGGCGGTGACGCATCTGCACGGCGGCACCATCGCGCTGGAGGACAACGCTCCGGGCCTGCGCGTGGTGATCGAGCTGCCGCTCGATGTGCCGACGGTGGGGTGAGGGGGCGGTTGCCCTGCGTGGGCATCCTTCGAGGCCGCTTCGCGGCACCTCAGGATGAGGTCGTTCTCTAAACGCGACCTCATCCTGAGGTGCCCGGCGACGCCGGGCCTCGAAGGATGCTGAAGCCGGGCGCGCTTCCAACGCGTAATTGCATGAACGCGCCCTTCACGACGGGTTCAGCAGCATTTTGACAACCAGCTTCGCGTAAGCTCTGACTGGATTGACGGGAAAGGCAGGAGACGGAATGGCGTCGCGACGCGTGAAACTGGCGGAACATGACGACGCTATGACGCTCGCGGGGCTTATCCACGAGGCGCCCGAGGCCGTGCAAGGCGGCAAACAGGCGCTTTCCGACCTGCTCTCCCACGCTGCCAGCCCGATCAAGGCCGAAATCAACCGAATCATCGGCCTCCATCCGCAGGCCCGCGCGGTACTGGAAGCGGTCGCCGCCGGTTCTCCGTTCCTTTCCGACCTCATCCGCGTCGATCCGCCGCGCCTCCTCGAAATCCTCTCCTCGGATCCCGCGAGCGCCCTCGCAGCCGCCCGAAATCGCGCGCTCGCCACGGTGGCTGCGGCCACCAGCGAGGACGAGGTGATGCGGGCGCTGCGCCGGCTGCGCTCGACCTCGGCGCTGACCATCGCGCTCGCCGACATCGGCGGCGCCTTCGGTCTCACCACCATCACCCGCGAGCTCACCGCCACCGCCGACACCGCGATCTCTGCCGCCGTCGACTATCTGCTGCGGGAAGCCGTGGCTGGGCGGAAACTGCGCAAGCATGGCACCTTCGGCTCAGGCTCCGGCTACACCGTGCTCGCCATGGGCAAGCATGGCGCGCGCGAACTGAACTATTCGAGCGATGTCGACCTCATTGTGCTCTACGACCCCGAGGCCGCGCCGCTCGCCAAGGATGTCGAGGCCGCACCGTTCTTCGTGCGCCTCACCCGCACGCTGGTTCGCCTGATCCAGGAGCGTACCGGCGACGGCTATGTCGCCCGCGTCGATCTCAGGCTGCGCCCCGATCCGGCCTCCACCCAGATCGCGCTCTCGCTTGACGCCGCACTGGATTATTACGAGCGCGAAGGCGCCACCTGGGAACGTGCCGCCTATATCAAGGCGCGCCCGATCGCCGGCGACCTCGCGCTCGGCGAGGCGTTCCTGCGCCAGCTCGCGCCCTTCGTCTGGCGCCGCTCGCTGGACTATGCGGCTGTGGCGGACGTGCACGCCATGAAGCAGGAGATCCACGCCTTTCGCGGCCATGAGGCGATCGCCATCGAAGGCCACAATGTGAAGCTCGGCCGCGGCGGCATCCGCGAGATCGAGTTCTTCGTGCAGACCCAGCAGCTCATCGCCGGCGGCCGCGATCCCTCGTTGCGCAATCCGCGCACGCTGGAGGCGCTGGACCGTCTTGCCGTCGATCGCTGGATCGGCCAGGACGCGCATGACGAGCTGGAAGAGGCCTATGTCTATCTGCGCCGGGTCGAGCACCGGCTGCAGATGGTGGCGGATGCGCAGACCCATTCGCTGCCCGAGGACGAGGCCGCCGTCGACGCCTTCGCCCGCTTCATGGGCTATGCCGGTCGCGACGATTTCGCCAGCGAACTCGGCAAGCGCCTGACCCGGGTGCAGCACCATTATTCCAAGCTGTTCGAGGACGCCCCGCCGCGCGCCGCCGTGGAGGGCCGGCTGGAATTCCCCGACGGCGCCGACGACCGCGAGACGCTCGCAACGCTGCACCGCCTCGGCTATGCCGAGCCGAAGGCGGCGAGCGAGACGGTGCGCCGCTGGCTGCGCGGGCATTATCGCGCGCTCAAGATCCCGGCCTGCCGCGAGCAGCTCGCCATGATCGTGCCGGGCCTGCTCGATGCGCTCGCCCGCGGCGGCGAGCCGGACCGCGCGCTGGTCGCCGCCGACCGCTTCTTCCAGGAATTGCCGACGGGGCTGCGCCTGATGGCGGCGCTGGCGCACAATCCCGATCTGGTGCGGCTGCTCGCCACCATACTCGGCACCGCGCCGCGGCTCGGCGAGATGCTGGCGCACCGCCCCAGCCTGGTCGATGCGCTGCTCGACCCCACCTTCTTCGGCGCGTTGCCCGACGAGGCGGCGCTGGAGGCACGGCTCACCGCGCTATTGGCCGAGTCCGAGGACGAGGAAGACCTGCTCGACCGTGCTCGCCGCTTCCGCCAAGAATATCATGTGCTGCTCGGCGTGCGCATCCTCGCCGGCACGCTCTCGGCCAACCGCGCCGGGGAGGCCTATGCGCGCCTCGCCGACGTCATCATCCGCGGCCTCGCCACGGCGGTGAAGGCGCGCTTCGCCGAGGTTCATGGCAAGGTCAAGGGCGCCGAGGTGGCGGTGCTCGCCATGGGCAAGCTGGGCGGGCGCGAGATGACCGCCGGCTCCGACCTCGACCTCATCATGCTCTACGACTTTGACGAGGAGCAGCCGGAATCCGACGGCGCCCGCCCGCTCTATGGCGCGCAATATTTCGCCCGGCTGACGCAGCGCCTGGTCAGCGCGCTGACCACGCCGACCAATGCCGGCCAGCTCTATGAAGTGGATCTGCGGCTGCGCCCGTCCGGCCGCGCCGGCCCGGTGGCGACGCGGCTCGCCGCCTTCGAGATCTACCAGGCCGAGGAAGCCTGGACCTGGGAGCACATGGCGCTGACCCGGGCGCGCGTGGTTTGCGCCTCCAGGCCGTTCCGCGCGGAGGTGGAGAAGGCCATTGCCGCGGTGCTGCGCCGCGAGCGCAACGCCACGCGGCTCGCCGCCGACATCGTCGACATGCGCGGCGCCATCGCCGACGAGAAGGGCGAGGACGATCCCTGGGATCTGAAATACGCCGCCGGTGGCCTCGTCGATATAGAGTTCCTGGCGCAGTACCTCGTGCTCGCCCATGCCGCGCGGCATCCGGACATTGCCGACACCTCGACGCAGCGTGTCATCGCCAATGCGACCCGGCTCGGCCTGCTCAGCGCCGCGGACGGCCAGACCCTGGGCGATGCCTGCCGGCTGCTGCATGACCTGACCCAGGTGCTGCGGCTCGCGGTGACGGCGCCGTTCAAGCCGGCGGACGCCAGCATCGCGCTGCGCCACCTGCTCGCGCGCGCCGGCACCATGCCGGACTTCTCGACGCTGGAAGCGCACCTGTTCGAAACCCAGCGCGAGGTGCGCGCGGTGTTCGAGCGGCTGCTGGCGGCGGAGACGAAAGTAAGGCGAAGGAAGCGGGCGTAGCTCGGCTTCTTCCCTCCCAACCAGTCGTCATCCCGGCCGGAGCCCGCAGGGCGTAGAGCCGGGATCGCGAAAACGCTCTCTATCTTCATGCGATCCCGGCTCTCCGCTTCGCTGCGGCCGGGATGACATCTGTTGTTGAGAGAAGGACTACCGCACCTGCGCGGCGGCGATGCGCACCGGCGCCCGGTACTGCCGACCCGGCCGCCCCTGCACCGGCAGGCGCACCACCACGGTGGTCCCGACGCCCTCGGCGGAGCGCAGGCGCATGCTGCCGCCGTGCAGTTCCACCAGCGACTTGGCGATGGCGAGGCCGAGCCCCGAGCCCTTGTAGGTCTTGGTGAACTGGCTCTCGACCTGCTCGAACGGCTTGCCGATCTTTGACAGCGCCGCCTCGGGAATGCCGATGCCGCTGTCCTCGATCACCAGCAGCGCCGATTGCGGCGTCACCCGTGCCCGCACCGCGATGCGGCCATTCTCCGGGGTGAACTTGATGGCGTTGGAGATCAGGTTCAGCGTCACCTGCTTCAGCGCGCGGCGGTCGGCCTCGATCGGGGTCTCGGCGTCGATCTCGGACACGATGACGAGGCGTTTCTCGTCGGCCCGCACCGACATCACCCTGAGCGCCTCGGTGACGATCTCGTCGAGCCGGATCGGCGTGTAGGCGAGTTGCACGCGGCCGGCCTCGATGCGCGACATGTCGAGAATGTCGTTGATGACATCGAGCAGGTAGCGCCCGCTGTCGCGGATGTCGCGGCAGTACTCGTTGTATTTCTCGCAGCCGAGCGGCCCGAACAGCCCGCTTTCCATCAGTTCGGAGAAGCCGATGATGGCGTTGAGCGGGGTACGCAGCTCGTGGCTCATGTTTGCGAGGAATTCGGACTTGGCGCGGTTGGCGTCCTCGGCCTTGTTCTTCTCGTCGGAATAGTTCTGCGCCAGCTCGGCCAGTTGCTGGGCCTGGAACTCCAGCGTCTGCTGCGATTTGCGCAGGTCCGCGACCAGCGCCATCAGCCGCTTCTCGCTGTCCATCAGCCTTTCTTCGTGGCGCTTCAGCGCGGTGATGTCGGTGCCGACCGAGACGAAGCCGCCATCCTTGGTGCGGCGCTCGGCGATCTTCATCCAGCGCCCGCCCTCGATCTGGGCCTCGAAGGCGCGGGCGCCTTCCTCGGGGCGGTCCTCGGTCTTCAGCGGGGTGCGCACCACCGGCTGGCGGGCCAGGCTCGCGATGGTCTCGAACGGCGTGCCGGTGGTGACGGTGTCGTCGCCGAGGCCGTGCAGCGCCTGGAACTTGGAGTTGCACATCACCAGAAGATTGGCGGCATCCCACAGCACGAAGGATTCCGAGATGCTCTCGATGGCGTCGCGCAGCCGCATGTCGGCGGTGGCGTTGCGTTCGGCGAGGCGGCGTTCCTCGGTGACATCTACCGCGATGCCGACGAGGTGCGGCGGCTCGCCATTCTCCTGCGCCACCACCTCGGCACGGGCGCGCAGCCACACATAATGGCCCTCGGCGTGCTTCATGCGGAACACGCGGTCGATGGTGCGGCCCGGCTTGTCGGCGATCTCCTTGGCGATCTCGTAGAGATTGGCGTCGTCGGGATGCACCAGGTTGGCGACATCGCCGAACGAGACAAGTTCGTCGCGTGGCTCCAGCCCCAGCATCTCGAACATCGAGTACGACCAGAACATCCGGCCGCGGCCCATGTCCCAATCCCACAGGCCGCAGCGCCCGCGCATCAGCGCGGTGTCGATGCGCTCCTGCACGGTGTCGTAGATGCCGTCGGCCTCGCGGGCGCGGCTCGCCTGCCAGTGGAAGGCGAAGCCGAGGATCAGCAGCACGCCGCCGGTGGTGGTGAGCAGCGTGACGGTGAGGATGGTGTCGGAGCGCCAGGTACCGAGCGCGGCGTCGAGCGGCTGCAGCACCACGAGCTGGCCGGTGGTGCGGCGCAGATTGCGCACCGTGGCGATGGCCAGCGTGCCGTCGGTGAGCGGCACGTCGAGCACGCCGGCATTCTCGGCGAACACCGCGAGTGCCTGGACATTGGAGAGCAGGGCGGTGACCTCGGCGGCGGTCGAGGCTTCGCCGTCTTCGGTGATCACCACCCGCCCGCCGCCATCGACCACGGCGAAGTGCCGGCCGGCTTCCGCGGCGCGGGGCGGCAGCGCGCCCTTCAGCGCGGCGGCCGCGGCGGCGACGCCGCCGGAGCGCTGGCCGAGGTCGCTGGCGACCGCCATGGCGTAGAGCGCAAGCTCATCCTTGGCGTCGCCGACCGCCTCGGTATGATAGGCACGGGTCTGCACAATCGCGGCGACCGCGACGATGCCGATGAATGCGATGATCAGAGCGGGAACCGCTCGGCGCATGAAGGGCTCGGCGTCGACCAGCCGCTGATAGGCGGGTCGCGCCACCGAGCGTGCCAGCCCCCGCATGGCCTGAACGCGCACAGACGCCCCCGCAGCGTTGGCGCGAGCCATCGCCGGCCTCCCCCGAAGTCCCAAAGTCCCTAAATCCAGTCGATTGAAGGGATGTGCCGCATCTCTCCGAATCACTACGATTTGAATCGAATCGTGCCGATCCGTCCAGAGTCTGCGGGGAGTCAAGTTAACGAAATGGCAACTTTCGGCTGCAGTCGATCCGCCGCGCCTTGGTTTGATGGACGCCGACCCGTCGGCAGTGTTATCCGCCCACCAGCCAGGCCCTCAGCGGCCATATCGAGAGGGGGATTCCCATGAGCGACATCTGGTTCCGCACCGGCGAGGCGACGGTTCTTGCCGCCGAAGGCCAGTTCACCGACGCCATGCCGGAAGTGCTGATCGGCTCGGTGCGCGGCCCGGCCGGGCATGCGTTCGCCTCGATGATGGGCCAGGCGGCCGGCCACACCCGCATGTTCGTGGTGCGCGACCTCAACCAGATGGTGCGCCCGGCGACCATGATGACCACCAAGGTCACGATCCAGACCATGGAGTATGTCGACCTGCTCGGCGGCGTGGTGCAGGGCGCCATCGGCGACGCCATCGTCGACGCGCTGAGCGAGGGCCTGCTGCCGAAGGAAGCGGCCGACGAGATCTGCATGATCGTGATGATATGGCTCGACCCGCGCTGCGCCGAGGACCCCAATCTCGACCGCGCCGACCTCTATCGGACGAACTACGAGGCGATGAAGCTGGCGATCGACCGCGCCATGAAGGGCGAGCCCACGGTGGAACAGCTGATCGCCAACCGCAAGACGATCAAGCACTACGCGCTGGATGGCGTGGTGGAGTATTGAGGCTTCCGGCGTTCCAGTTTGCCGTCATCCCGGCCGTAGCGAAGCGAAGAGCCGGGATCGCGTGACGTCCCGTGCAACACCTTGTCTGCGATCCCGGATCGACCTTCGGTCGTTCGGGATGACGGCGGGTTGGGGGGAAGGGTAGGGCCGCTCTGCTTGAAAATCCTTCGAGGCTCGCTACGCGAGCACCTCAGGATGAGGTTGTTCTTTAAAACCAGCCTCATCCTGAGGTGCCCGGCAAAGCCGGGCCTCGAAGGATGCTGAAGCAGAAGGCCCCCTCTACACCGGAAACTTCGGCACTTCGCCCGGCGATAGCACTGTCACCGCGCCGCCGCCTGCGCGGTCCGGCGATACCGTGATGCGTATCGTGCCGTCGCCGTCGAGCCGGGCGGTGGCGATGCGGTCGCGGCCGGCTTCCTTGGCGGCGTAGAGCGCGCGGTCGGCGGCGCGCAGCAAATGCTGCGGCGTCGGCGGCTGGCCGCTGGCGTCCAGCGCGAAGATGGTCAGGCCGATGCTCACCGTCACCACGTTCTCCGCGCTGCCGGCGTGGGCGCAGGCGAGCGCGCGCACCCCGGCCAGCATGCGCGCCGCCACCTCGAGGGCGCCCGCCTCATCGGTGTCGGTCAGCACCGCGGCAAATTCCTCGCCGCCATAGCGGGTGACGATGTCGCCGGAGCGCTGCACCGTCTTGCGCAGCGCCTCGGCCACGGTGCGCAGGCACTCGTCGCCGGCCTGGTGGCCATACAGGTCGTTGAAATTCTTGAAGTGATCGACATCGATCATCATCAGCGCCATTGAGGGCTGGTTGCGCCTGGTGCGGCGGAACTCGCGCTCCAGCACCTTGTCGAACTTGCGCCGGTTCGGCAGCTCGGTGAGCGAATCCATCTCCGACAGGGCGGTGAGCCGGCGATTGGCGCGGATCAGCTCCTGCTCCAGCACGCGGCGCTGGCGCACCGTCGCGGCCAGTTCCTCCTCGGCGAGCTTCTGCCGGGTGATGTCGACGCTGGTGGCAAGGAAACGCAGCGGCGAGCCGTCCGGCGCATAGTCCACCACCGCGCCGCGGCTGAGGATCCAGATCCAGCGGCCATTCTTGTGCAGGATGCGGTAGGTCGCCTCGAAGGTCTTGCGCTCGCCGCGCAACACGCGCTTCAGCGCGCGGTCGGCGCCGGCGCGATCGCTCGGATGCACGATCTGCCAGGCCAGTTGCTCGTCCGGCACCGTGTTCTCATTCGGCTGGTAGCCGAGCACTTCCTTCCAGTGCGGCGAACGAGTGACGCGGTTGCTTGGGACATCAAGCTCCCAGATCCATTGCCCGGCGGTGCGCAGCGCATAGGTGGCGCGCTGTTCGGCGCGGTCCAGCGCCCCGGCGATGCGGGTGCGCTCCGTCATGTCGATCAGGGCGATGGAGAGACCGCTCACCACGCCCTCGGCGTCGCGCACCAGTTCGGCGGAGATGCGCAGCGTCTGGTCGGTATCCGCAATGTGGAAGTCGCGTTCCGCCATCCTCTCGCCGATCAGCGCGCGGGCGAAATCCGCGCCGGCCACCGTCAGCGGCGGCAGGTCGTCTATACGATGGCCGATAATGTCGTATGCAGGTCTTCCGAGTATCGAAGCAAATCTGGCGTTGACGATAACGTAGCGTAACTCGGGATCAATAAGGCACAGGGCAACGGGCGCGCTCTCGTAGCTCGTTTGAAGCTGGAGCTGTTCGCGCCCCTTCATGTTGCCCGGTGGTATCCTGGGAAGATCTGCAAAAGGACCAAGTTTAGATCGCCGATAGTGTAGTTTGATAGAAATCGAACCCCCGCAAGCCTGGATTCCATTGAACACTAATCGACGGCGCGGAACCGCGAAAGTGAAGTTTTCCCCATTCGCCCCCGCTTCCAATAATTGCTGGAAGCGGTGGCTTTCCGGTTCACCCCAGCGAGCGGGTCGCGATATCCGCGACATCCGGGGAGAGGCCGGAGGTGGCGGCAACCCGCTTCAGCGCCGCTTCCGCCGAGGCGCGGCGCACCGGCTCCAGCGCGCGCCAGCTCTTGAAGGCGGCGAGCAGGCGGGCGGCGACCTGCGGATTCCTGCCGTCGAGCGCCAGCACGGCATCGACCACGAAGCCGTGGCCGGCGCCGTCGGCGCGGTGGAACTGGGTCTGGTTCGCCGCCGCGAAGGTACCGATCAGCGCCCGCACCCGGTTCGGGTTGCCCATCGAGAAGGCGGGGTGCGTGGTGAGCGCGCGCACCCGGTCGAGCGTGCCGGCTTCCCCGATCTGCGCCTGCAAAGCCAGCCATTTGTCGACCACCAGCGGATCGTCCCGGAAGCGGGCAAGGAAATCGGCGAGCGCGGCGTCGCGCTCCTCGGGCGCGCTGTGGGCAAGGATGGAGAGCGCGGTGAAGCGGTCCGTCATGTTGTCGGCGGCGCGGTAGAGCGCGGCGGTGCGGGCAATGCCGTCGGCCTCGCGCGAGATGGCGAGCAGATCGAGGCAGGTGTTCTTCAGCGCGCGGCGCCCGGCCGAAGCCGCATCCGGTGAATAGGGGCCGGGGGTGGCGAAGCGCTCATAGGCGCCGGCCAGCTCGGGTGCCAGCGCGCGGCCGAGCGCCTTGCGCAGGCCGGTGCGGGCCTTGAGCACCGCGTCGGGATCGACATCGGAGCCGATCTCGCGGGCAATGTCGCTCTCGGACGGCACGGCGAGCGCCTGGGCGATGAAGGCCGGATCGAGCGCGGGATCGGACAGCACCGAGCCCAGCGCGCCGATCAGCGCCGCCGGGGGAGCGGGCGTGCGGCCGCCGCGCACCGCCTCCGTCGCCTGCACCAGATGCGCCAGCGCCAGCGTCTGCGCCGCGTCGAAACGGTTGAACGGATCGGCATCGTGGCGGGCGAGGAACAAGAGCTCGTCGCTGGACAGGCCCGACTTCAGCGTCACCGGGGCGGAAAAGCCGCGATTGAGCGAGGGCACCGGACGCTCGCTCACGCCGTGGAAAGTGAAGCTCTGCCGCGCCTCGGTGAGCACCAGCACGCCTTCCGGACCATTGCCGCCGTCGGGCGCACCGATCGCCATGTCGCGGCCATCGGGCCCGACCAGGCCGACGCGCAGCGGGATCACCATCGGCACCTTGTCGGGCTGCCCCGGCGTCGGCGCGGTGTGCTGGGAGATATCGAGCCGGTAGGTCTGCGCCGCCGCGTTCCATTCGCCGCTGACGCTCACCGTGGGCGTGCCGGCCTGCGCATACCAGCGGGCGAAATGGGCGAGGTCGGTGCCTGAGGCATCGGCGAAGCAGGCGAGGAAATCCTCGATGGTCGCGGCCTCGCCGTCATGGCGCTCGAAATAGAGGTCCATGCCGGAGCGGAATTCTTCCGGGCCGAGCAGGGTCTTGAGCATGCGCACCACTTCGGCGCCCTTCTCATAGACCGTCGCCGTGTAGAAATTGTTGATCTCGCGATAGGTGTCGGGCCGCACCGGATGGGCCAGCGGGCCGGCATCCTCGGGGAATTGGTGGCTCTTCAGGAGGCGCACATCGGCGATGCGCTTCACCGCGCGCGAGCGCTCGTCGGCGGAGAATTCCTGGTCGCGGAAGACGGTGAGGCCTTCCTTCAGGCACAGCTGGAACCAGTCGCGGCAGGTGATGCGGTTGCCGGTCCAGTTGTGGAAATATTCGTGGGCGATGATCCCCTCGATATTGGCATAGTCGCCGTCGGTCGCGGTCTCCGGGCTGGCCAATACGTATTTGTCGTTGAAGACGTTGAGGCCCTTGTTTTCCATCGCGCCCATGTTGAAGTCGGCGACGGCGACGATGTTGAAGACGTCGAGATCATACTCGCAGCCGAACGCCTCCTCGTCCCAGCGCATCGAGCGCTTGAGCGCATCCATGGCGTAGCTGGCCCGGTCCAGTTTGCCGGGCTCGACATAGATGCCGAGCTCGACGGCGCGGCCGGAGGCGGTGACGAACGGCTCGGTGATGCGCTCGAGCCTGCCGCCGACCATGGCGAAGAGATAGCAGGGCTTCGGCCAGGGATCGTGCCAGATGGCATAATGCCGGTCGGTGCCCGCGACCGAGCCGGTCTCCACCGGATTGCCGTTGGCGAGCAGCACCGGGGCTTCCTCGCGCGCGGCCTCGATGCGCACCGTATAGACCGCGAGCACGTCCGGCCGATCCGGGAAATAGGTAATGCGGCGGAAGCCCTCGGCCTCGCACTGTGTGCAATAGGTTCCCGAGGAGCGATAGAGGCCCATCAGCTTGGTGTTGGCCGAGGGGTTCACCTCGGTTTCGATCTCCAGCACCAGCGGGCGAGGCAGTGGAGCGAGGATGGTGAGCGAGGAGGGCGTCGCGGCATAGGCCTCCGGCGCCAGCCTCTCGCCATCGAGCGCGATGGATTTCAGCGTGAGCTCGTCGCCGTCGAGCACGATCGGCGAGCCTTCGCGGCCCCCGGGGTTCGGCCGCATGGCGAGCCGGGCAGTGATGCGGGTCGCGGTGGGGTCGAGGCGGATGTCGAGTTCGACCGTGTCCACCAGCCAGTCCGGCGGACGATAATCGGCGAGGCGGACGGGCTGGGGCTCGGCATCGCGCAGCATCACATCACTCCA
The DNA here is from genome assembly GCF_012971745.1 of Starkeya sp. ORNL1. Taxonomy (NCBI): domain Bacteria; kingdom Pseudomonadati; phylum Pseudomonadota; class Alphaproteobacteria; order Hyphomicrobiales; family Xanthobacteraceae; genus Starkeya; species Starkeya sp. ORNL1. The sequence continues at coordinate 2,028,339 of NZ_CP048834.1, read as the reverse complement.
GCGTATCTGACCGCATCACCTCTAGAGGGTCGGCGGGCGGATCGGAAGCCCCGGTGGGGAAGGGGCGTGCTGGGCGGGCATCCTTCGAGGCTCGCTGCGCGAGCACCTCAGGATGACGTGGTTATAAAAGCAACGTCATCCTGAGGCGCCGCCGCAGGCGGCCTCGAAGGATGCTGAAGCAAAGCAACGCCCCTCAATCGCCCCGTTTCCGCGGCGTCACCGTACGCTTTGGCTGGAACCCTCGCCAATATTGTTCGTTGTGGAGGGCCGTAGTGCGCAGCTTAATTCCTGCGTTGCGGCGGTATGGCAATCTGAGAGGCGCGCATGCAGGCTGTTTCTGTTCGAAACGAACGATTTGAAGCTCTCGATTCATGGCGCGGCATCTGTGCACTTGCAGTTGCAATCTTCCATTTTTCGTTCGTGATGAAAACAGAAATCCTGCAAAATGCGATCTTATCGAACTCATATCTGTTCGTGGATTTCTTCTTCGTGCTCTCGGGCTTCGTTGTCTGCCATGCCTATCGCGACCGGCTGGGCAGCCCGCGCAAGGTCGGCGGCTTCGTGCTGCGCCGCTTCGGCCGCCTGTGGCCGCTGCATGCGGTGCTGCTGTTCGCGCTGATGCTGATGGTGATGGCGATCAATCTCTATGGCCGCCATCCGGACAATTTTACCATCGACGAGGCGAAGGGCGGCTATTCGCTGGTGGCGCTGGCGCTCAATACCGTGCTGCTCACCGCCATGGGGCTCTATGGCAATGCCTGGAACAGCCCGGCCTGGAGCATCGGCGCCGAGCTCTACACCTATCTCCTGTTCGCCGCGGTAGTGGTGTTCGCCGGCAAGCGGCTGCTTGGCGCCTCGCTGGCGCTGATGCTGGGCGCGAGCCTGGTGCTGCTCGCCTTCGCGCCGGCTCTCATGAACTCGACCGCGGATTTCGGCTTCGTGCGCTGCATCGGCGGTTTCTTCGGCGGCGTCGCCACCTATCACGTCCACGAGGCGACACGGGACCGAAAGCTGCCGCTGCCCTCGGTCGCCGAAATCGGCGTGGTGGCGCTGGCCGGCCTGTTCATGCTGCTCGCCGGCGACGGGCCGGACGAGGTGCACGCGCTGAGCCTGCTGGCGCCTGTGGTGTTCGGCGCGGCGATCCTGGTGTTCGCCCGCGAGCGCGGCGCATTGTCGAAGGTGCTGCAGGTCCGGCCGCTGCGCGCGCTCGGCCGCTGGTCCTATTCGATCTACATGGTGCACATGCCGCTGCTGGTGCTGCTCGGCTATGCGGTCTGGCTTTATGGCGATCTCAGCGCCGCCTCGCTGCAGGTAGACACCATGGTCGAGGGCCATGTGAAGCAGCTCTACGACCTTGGCGATCCCGCCGCCACGCATCTGATGATGGCCGGCTTCCTCGCTACCGTGGTGCTGGCTGCGGCCTGGACCTATCGCCTGGTCGAGGCGCCCTGGCGCGATCGGTTCAGCCGCATCGCCAAGCGCTACGAGAATCCAGGCCGGGCAATTGCGCTCGGCGGACGGATTGGTCCGGTGCGCCCGGTGGCGGTGCGTGCCGAGCGGCGGGGATGAGTGGAAGAGGTCGTCCTGCGTGGGCATCCTTCGAGGCCGCCTGCGGGGGCACCTCAGGATGACGTCGTTTTTTAAAGAACCACGTCATCCTGAGGTGCGAGCATAGCGAGCCTCGAAGGATACTGAAGCAGTGCAACCTCAAGCCGCCGCCCGCCCGGCACACGCCTGGCGGATAGCGGAGATGTTGGCGCGGTAGCCCTCGATGCCGCCCTTGAACACGGCGGAGCCGGCGACCAGCACGTCGGCTCCGGCACGCGCGCACAGCGCGCCGGTCTCGGCATTCACCCCGCCATCGACTTCGAGCCGGATCGGCCGGCCCCCGATCATGGCGCGCAGCCGCTCGATCTTCGGCAGCACGTCGCGGATGAAGGCCTGGCCGCCGAAGCCGGGGTTCACCGTCATGGCGAGGAGCAGATCCACCTTGTCGAGCACATAGGCCACCGTGCTTTCCGGCGTCGCCGGGTTGAGCGCGACGCCGGCCTTCTTGCCGAGCCCGCGGATCACTTGCAGGCAGCGGTCGAGATGATCGGTGGCTTCGGCCTGCACGGTGATGATGTCGGCGCCGGCCTTGGCGAAGGCTTCGAGATACGGCTCGACCGGCGAGATCATCAGGTGCACGTCGAACACCTTGTCGGTGTGCGGGCGCATCGCCTTGATCACATCGGGGCCGAACGTGATGTTCGGCACGAAATGCCCGTCCATCACGTCGAGATGGATCCAGTCGGCGCCGGCGGAGACGACGTCGCGCACCTCCTCGCCGAGGCGCGCGAAGTCGGAGGCCAGCATGGAGGGGGCGATGAGGGGATGGGTCATGCCTGCGGCTCCTTCTGCAGAGGCGGATAGCTGTCGATGCCGCCGGAGAACACCCGGCTGGCGAGGATGTCGTCGGCCGCGATGGTGACGAGGTCGTCCGCCGTCACCGGGCGCTCCGAGCGGAACAGCCGGTTGGCCTGGCGCAGCCGTGCGCGGTCCAGCGCGTTGCGGATCGAGCGGCCATTGGCGAAATGCGGCTGTACCTTGCGCAGTTCGATATAGCGCTCGAACGCCTCCGCCGCCTCCGGGCTGAGCTTGTAGTTCATACTGTCGAGGATGCGCCCGCCAATGGCGTTCAACTCGCCCTCCGAATAGTCGGGGAAGTCGATATGGTGCGCCACCCGCGAGCGGAAGCCGGGATTGGCGGTGAAGAAGCGCTCCATCCGGTCGGCATAGCCGGCGAGGATGACGACGAGGTCGTCGCGCTGGTTCTCCATCACCTGCAGCAGGATCTCGATCGCTTCCTGGCCGTAGTCGCGCTCATTCTCCGGCCGATAGAGATAATACGCCTCGTCGATGAACAGCACGCCGCCCATCGCTTTCTTGAGGATCTCTTTCGTCTTCGGCGCGGTGTGGCCGATATACTGGCCGACCAGGTCATCGCGCGTCACCGTGACGAGGTGGCCTTTCCGGACATAGCCGAGCTTGCGCAGGATCTCCGCCATGCGCAGCGCGACGGTGGTCTTGCCGGTCCCCGGATTGCCGGTGAAGCTCATATGCAGCGTCGGGCTCACCGCGGAGAGGCCGAAGCGGGCGCGGGCGCGGTCGACCAGCAGCAGCGCCGCGATCTCGCGCAGCCGCTGCTTCACCGGCGCGAGGCCGACGAGGTCATGGTCGAGCTCGTCGAATACTTCGGCGAGGCCGGATGCGGTGAATTCGCCCTGCAGGTCGATGGCGGCAGGCGGGTCGGTGATGGCGTCCATTTGGGTCGCTCCCGGGAGCATCCTTCGAGGCTCGCTGCGCTCGCACCTCAGGATGACGTTGCTTTACAAAACGACGTCATCCTGAGGTACCCGCCGCAGGCGGGCCTCGAAGGATGGACAATGAATAAAATGGGCCGATCCGGGGCGCGGTATCCCGGACCGGCCCTTTCGCGGCCGGGGAGGAACGGGTTGGTCGGCCGCGAAGAGTTCGGTCCTCAGAGCCCTTTCCGTTCGGATGAAACATCCGAGCGACAAGAAAGTGCTCCAAATCAATAACTTGGCGCGCGCCTAGTAGCGCGAGCCCTCGGGCTTGGCGGCGGCATAGGACCGCGTCGTGTAGCGGATGTTGCGGCCGTCGATCTCCTGGCGGTCGAGCGAGAAACCGGGCTCGTCCGCGGGGCGATCAGTGATGAAGGAGAGCCGCACCGATTCCCACGTGTGGGTGGAATCGAAGGCCGAGACGCGGATGTAGTGTCGGCCGGCATAGGCCTTGCGGCATTCCTGCAGCTCGAACATCACGCCCGCGGCGTCGGGCACGTCGAACATCGGCATGCCCCACATTTCCCAATAGGTGTTGCGGGGGTGGGGGTCGTCGGTGAACTCGATGTTCACCGCCCAGCCCTTGTCGATGCAGTACTGCACCTGCTTGGTGATCTGCGCGTCCGTGAGGTCCGGCAGGAAGGAGAAGGCTCCCTGGGTGATACGCATGGTCGTGTCTCCTGATGTCTGTCGGACGTCACTCGGCCGCGGTGACTTGCGGCACGAAGTCGGGGGTGTCGGTGGAGGTGTAGTTGAAGGTCACGTCCTTCCACGTCTCCAGCGCCTGGCGCAGCGGGAGGCAGTGGCGGGAGGCTTCCTTCAGGATCTCCGGGCCTTCATTGACGTAGTCCCGGCCCTCGTTGCGGGCGAGGATCATCGCCTCCAGCGCGACGCGGTTGGCGATGGCGCCGGCCTGGATGCCCATCGGGTGGCCGATGGTGCCGCCGCCGAACTGCAGCACCACATCCTCGCCGAGCAGGTGGATGAGCTGGTGCATCTGGCCGGCATGGATGCCGCCCGAGGCCACCGGCATCAGCTTGCGGGTCGAGGCCCAGGGCTGGTCGAAGAACACGCCGTGCTCGAGGTTGGCCGGCACGAAGTCTTCACGGCAGATGTCGTAGTAGCCCTTGGTGGTGTGGGGGTCGCCCTCAAGCTTGCCAACCACGGTGCCGGCATGGATGTGGTCGACGCCGGCAAGGCGCATCCACTTGGCGATGACGCGGAACGACACGCCGTGGGTCTTCTGCCGCGTATAGGTCGAGTGACCGGCGCGGTGCAGATGCAGGATCATGTCGTTGCGCCGCGCCCACTTCGACATGGACTGGATCGCGGTGTAGCCGATGATCAGGTCGATCATCACGATGCTGGAGCCGAGTTGCTTGGCGAATTCGGCGCGCTCGTACATGTCCTCCATGGTGCCGGCGGTGATGTTGAGGTAGGTGCCCTTCACCTCGCCGGTCGAAGCCTGTGCCTTGTTCACCGCCTCCATGCAGTAGAGGAAGCGGTCGCGCCAGTGCATGAAGGGCTGCGAGTTGATGTTCTCGTCGTCCTTGGTGAAGTCGAGCCCGCCCTTCAGCGCCTCATAGACCACGCGGCCATAATTGCGGCCGGAGAGGCCGAGCTTCGGCTTCACCGTGGCGCCCAGCAGCGGGCGGCCGAACTTGTCGAGCCGCTCGCGCTCCACCACGATGCCGGTGGCCGGGCCGTCGAAGGTCTTCACGTAAGCGATCGGCAGGCGCATGTCCTCGAGCCGCAGCGCCTTCAAGGGCTTGAAGCCGAACACGTTGCCGATGATCGAGGCCGAGAGGTTGGCGATCGAGCCCGGCTCGAACAAATCGAGGTCATAGGCGATATAGGCGAACCAGGAGCCGGGCGAGTTCGGCACCGGATCGACGCGGTAACACTTCGCCCGGTACTTGTCGCAGGCGGTCAGGCGGTCGGTCCACACGACGGTCCAGGTCGCGGTGGAGCTTTCGCCGGCGACCGCGGCCGAGGCCTCGATCGGATCGACGCCGTCCTGCGGGGTGACCCGGAACAGGGCGATGACGTCGGTGTCCTTCGGCTCGTAGTCGGGCTGCCAATAGCCCATCTTGCGGTATTCCATCACGCCGGCGCTGTAGCGATCGCGCTTCTTCTCGGCTGCCGGGGTGACCGTCGGTGATTTGGTCTTCTCGATTGTGCTCATCGCTCTGCTCCGTTCGATCTGGGCAAGGCTCTCCCGTTGACGCGCAAGGGGGTTGCGCGCCTTCCGTTTGTCGCCTTCGTCTGTCTTCGTTCAATGCGGGGAGCGGGAAGCACCCTCACCCCAACCCTCTCCCCGACGGGGAGAGGGGGTCTGCCGCGCCCTTCACCTGCCTCCTTCTCCCTCTCCCGCTGAACTCGGCTGTTGCCGAGTTCAGCCCTTTTTGAGGTGGTCAAAGTCGAAAACATCCGACTTTGACGGGGGAGAGGGCAGGGGTGAGGGGGAACCGCGGCCTAGCAGTTCACTCCGCCGCTACCCTGGCGCCGCCGATCACCGGATCGAGCGCGCCGCTGGCATAGCGCTTGGCCATGGCCGACAGCGGCAAGACCTTGATCTTGCTGGCCTGTCCGGCGGTGCCGAAGGCTTCGAAACGTTCCCGGCACAGGTCGCGCATCGCGTCCATGGCGGGTTTGAGGAATTTGCGCGGATCGAACTCCGATGCCGACGCCGTCGCCACCTTGCGGAACTGCGCGGTCATGGCGAGCCGGCAATCCGTGTCGATATTCACCTTGCGCACGCCATGGCGGATGCCGCGCACGATCTCGTCCACCGGCACGCCCCAGGTCTGGGGCATCTCGCCGCCGGAGGCGTTGAACAGGTCCTGCAGCGCCTGCGGCACCGAGGAGGAGCCGTGCATCACGAGATGCACGCTCGGCAGCCGGCGATGGATCTCCTCGATGACATGCATGGCGAGGATGTCGCCGTCCGGCTGGCGCGAGAATTTGTAGGCGCCGTGCGAGGTGCCCATGGCGATGGCCAGCGCGTCGACCTTGGTACGGGCGACGAAATCCACCGCCTGGTCCGGATCGGTGAGCAACTGGTCGTGGCTCAGCGCGCCTTCCGCGCCGTGCCCGTCCTCCTGCTCGCCGGCGCCGTGCTCCAGCGAGCCGAGCACGCCGAGTTCGCCCTCGACCGAGGCGCCCACCCAGTGCGCGGCATCGACCACGCGGCGGGTGATGTTGACGTTGTAGTCGTAGTCCGCCGGGGTCTTGGCGTCTTCCTTCAGCGAGCCATCCATCATCACCGAGGTGAAGCCGTGCTGGATGGCGGACAGGCACGTCGCCTCGTTGTTGCCGTGGTCCTGATGCATGCAGATCGGGATCGACGGGTACATCTCGGTCAGCGCCTCGATCATGCGCGAGAGCATGATGTCGTTGGCGTAGGTACGTGCGCCGCGGCTCGCCTGCATGATGACGGGCGCATCCACCGCATAGGCCGCCTCCATGATGGCGAGGCCTTGCTCCATATTGTTGATGTTGAAGGCGGGCACCCCGTAGGAGTGCTCGGCCGCGTGGTCGAGCAACTGGCGAAGCGTGATGCGGGCCATGGGCCTCTCTCCGTATCCGGTTTCTTTCATCCGCGACGTCATCCTGAGGTGCTCGGGCAAAGCCCTAGCCTCGAAGGATGCCGGTTCCAGATGGGCGTCTTCTGCTTCAGCATCCTTCGAGGCTCGCTTTCGCTCGCACCTCAGGATGACGTGGTTCCTCTCGCCACCCGCGCCTCAGGCGCAGGTGATGAGTTCGCAGGCGGCGTTCACCACCGCTTCCGCGGTGATGCCGAACTGGGCATAGAGCTCGGGCGCCGGCGCCGAAGCGCCGAAGCTCTCCATGCCGATGAACGTCCCGCGCTCGCCGATCCAGCGATCCCAGCCGAGCCGGGCCGCGGCCTCGATGGCGACGCGCGGCGCCTTGCCGAGCACGGCGCGGCGATACTCGTCGCTCTGCTGCTCGAACAATTCCCAGCACGGCATCGAGACCACCGCGGCATCGACCCCGCGATTGGCGAGCAGATCGGCGGCGAGCAGCGCGATCTCGACCTCCGAACCGGTGGCGAGCAGCGTGATGTCGCGCCGCGCCTCCGGCTTGCGGGCGAGATAGGCGCCGCGCGCCGTGAGGTTCTCAGCTACATCGGTGCGGAAGGTCGGCAGGTTCTGCCGCGACAGCGCCAGCACCGAGGGCGTGGTCTCGGAGTTCAGCGCGATCTCCCAGGCTTCCGCGGTCTCCACCGCATCCGCCGGACGGAACACGTTGAGGTTCGGCGTGGCCCTGAGCATGGCGAGGTGCTCGATCGGCTGGTGGGTCGGGCCGTCTTCGCCAAGGCCGATGGAGTCGTGGGTAAGGACATAGACCACCCGCAGGCCCATCAGCGCCGAGAGCCGGATGCCGCCGCGGGCATAGTCCGCGAAGGTCAGGAAGGTGCCGCCATAGGGAATGGCACCCTTGTGCAGCGCGAGGCCGTTCATCACCGCGGCCATCGCATGCTCGCGAATGCCGTAATGGATATAGCGGCCCGCATAGCGGCCCGGCGTGACCGACTTCAGGTCCTTGGTCAGCGTCAGGTTCGAGTGGGTGAGGTCGGCCGAGCCGCCGACGGTGAGGTCGGTCGCTGCATTGATCACGCCGAGCGCCATTTCCGACGCCTTGCGGGTCGCGACCTTGGGCGCGGTCTCGACCAGCGAGCGCTTGTACTCGGCGAGCTTGCCCTCGAAATCCGCGGGGAGCTTGCCGGCCAGCGCCTGGCGGAACGCCGCGCGATTGGCCGACATTTCGAAGCGGTCTTCCCAATTCTCGCGGGCGACACGGCCGCGATCGGCGATCAGCTCCCAGGCCGAGCGTATGCCGTCCGGGATCTCGAAGGGCTCGTGGAACCAGTCGAGCCGGTCGCGCGCGCCTTCGATCTCGGCAGCGCCCAGCGGGGCGCCGTGCACCGCCTCGGTGCCGGCCTTGTTGGGCGCGCCGTAGCCGATGGTGGTGCGGCAGGCGATCAGCGAGGGCCGCTTGGTGTTGCGGGCCTTGGCGATGGCGTCGATCAGCGCGTGATGGGCGTGGCCGTCGATGCGGAACACGTCCCAGCCGGCCGCCTCGAAGCGCCCGAGCTGGTCCATCGAGGTGGAGAGCGAGGTCTGCCCATCGATGGAGATGCCGTTGTCATCCCACAGCACGATCAGCTTGCCGAGCTTCAGGTGCCCGGCGATGTCGATCGCCTCGTGGGAGATGCCTTCCATCAGGCAGCCGTCGCCGGCGATGACATAGGTGAAGTGATCCACCAGCTCGTCGCCGAAGCGGGCATTCATCATGCGCTCGCCGAGTGCCATGCCGACCGCGGTGGTGAGGCCCTGGCCGAGCGGGCCGGTGGTGGTCTCGACGCCCAGCGTGTGGCCGTATTCCGGGTGGCCCGGCGTCTTCGAGCCGGACTGGCGGAAGCGCTTGATCTCACCGATGTCCATGTCGGCATAGCCGAGCAGATGGTTGATCGCATAGAGCAGCATCGAGCCGTGGCCGGCGGAGAGCACGAAGCGGTCCCGGTCAGCCCAGTCGGGCCGCGTCGGATCGAGCTTCATGAAGCGGGTGAACAGCACGGTCGCGGCGTCGGCCATGCCCATCGGCATGCCGGGGTGGCCGGACTTGGCCTTCTCCACCGCATCCATGGTGAGCGCGCGCAGCGCATTGGCCATGTCGCGATAGGGGATCTCGGTCGCATCGCCTTCGGGCGAGGTGATCGGCACAGTGGTCTTGGTGAGCATGGTGTCCTCCTCCCCGTTCATGCTGCGCGGCGCTTCTTTTCGACGAGATTCAGGATCATCGGCGTCAGGATCAGCTGCATCGCGATGTCCAGCTTGCCGCCTGGGATCACGATGGAGTTCGCGCGGGACATCCAGCTCCCCGAGATCATCGAGAGCAGGTAAGGGAAGTCGATGCCGCGCGGGCTCTTGAAGCGGATGACGACGATCGACTCGTCCGCCGTCGGTATCCAGCGCGCGATGAACGGGTTCGAAGTATCGACCGTCGGCACGCGCTGGAAGTTGATGTCGGTGTGCGTGAATTGCGGGCAAATATAGTTCACGTAATCCGGCATGCGCCGAAGTATCGTGTCGGTCACGGCTTCCGTGGAATAGCCGCGATGCGAGCGGTCGCGATGGATCTTCTGGATCCATTCGAGATTGATGACCGGGACGACGCCGATCTTGAGGTCGCCATAGCGCGCCACATTGATGTTGCCGCTCATCACGGCGCCGTGGAGCCCTTCATAGAATAACAGGTCGGTGGGGCCGGGCAGGTCTTCCCATTCGGTGAAGGTGCCGGGCGCGGAGCCGAACTCCTCGGCCTCCTTGTCGTCATGGACATAGTGCCGGGTGCGGCCGGTGCCGGTGCAGGAATAGTCGCGGAAGGTCTGCTCCAGCTCCTCGAACAGGTTCGAGTCCGGGCCGAAATGGCTGTAGTGGTGGTTGCCGTGCGAGGCCTCGTCCGCCATCACGCGCTTCATCTCGGCGCGGTCGTAGCGGTGGAAGGCGTCGCCCTCGATATAGGCGGCCTCGACATTCTCGCGGCGGAAGATCTGCTCGAAGATGCGCCGCACCGAGGTGGTGCCCGCGCCGGAGGAGCCGGTGACGGAGATGATCGGATAATGGATCGACATGGCCGCCTCCCTATGCCCTGAGCAGGCCGCGCCGGCCGAACAACGGCGAGCGCTCCGAACGGTGAAGTGGATCCTGGTGGTAGCGCGCGACGCGCTCGACCTCGGACTTCGAGCCGAACACCAGCGGCACGCGCTGGTGCAGGCTTGAGGGGACGATGTCGAGGATCGGCTGCGTGCCGTCGGTCGCCGCGCCGTCCGCCTGCGTCATCAGGAAGGCAACCGGATTGGCCTCATAGATCAGCCGCAGTCGGCCATGGGTGTAGCCCTTGCGCGCATCGCCCGGATAGAGATAGACGCCGCCGCGGATCAGGATGCGGAAGGCCTCCGCCACCATGGAGGCGATCCAGCGGGTGTTGAAATCCTTGCCGCGCGGGCCTTCGGCGCCTTCGAGGCAATCGCCGACATAGTGCCGGATCGGCGCTTCCCAATGCCGGGCATTGGAGCCGTTGATGGCGTATTCCGCGGTCTCGGCGGGAACGACGACCCGCTCCTTGGCCAATAGTAGCGTGCCGGTGTCGCGGTCGAGCACGAAGATATGCGTGCCCTCGCCGACGGTGAGCACCAGGGCGGTCTGCGGCCCGTAGAGCAGGAAGCCGGCGGCGAGCTGCGCCGAGCCCTTCTGCAGCAGCGCGTGCGGGCCGTTGTACGGCAGGATCGAGAAGATGGTGCCGACGGTGACATTGGTGTCGATGTTCGACGACCCGTCGAGCGGATCGACCGCGACGGCAAGCGTGCCGGCGGGGTCGAGCACGAGGGCTTCCTCGGCCTCCTCGGAGCCGAGCAGCGCCACCGGCGCATTGGCGAGCGCTTCCGCCACCATGCGATCGGCGATGGCGTCGAGCTCCTTCTGGCTGTCACCGTCCTGGTGATGGCCGCGCACGGCGGCGAGTTCACCGGCCAGCGCGCCGGCAGCGACGAGCTCGGAAATGGCAATGCCGGCTTCCGCCAGCGATGTGATGGCGGACTCGATCCCCTGACGCAGAGGATCGGCTCCGGCCCACCTCGAGAGGTGGTCCTGCAGCGATGTGCGTGTCACGGCGTTTCCCCGGTTTATGTGAGAGGTCTTGGAGACCTTCTGGCGTGTCGTTTCCGTAAAGCCTTCGAGTGGGGTGACCCGAAGCGGCGGACGCCTGTTATTGATGCAAGCTTGCCTGACTTGTTGGCGTAAGCAAATTCGAATATTCTTTCATGAGCATTCAGAAAAGCTGAATACGACAGCTCGACACCCCCGGGAGGCCGCCATGCGCAACGTCACGCTCAAGCAATTGCGCGCCTTCGCCGCCGTCATCCATGCCGGCACCGTCACCGGCGCGGCAAAGATACTGAACGTCACCGCGCCGGCGGTGACGATGCAGGTGCAATTGCTGGAAGACCAGATGGAGCTGCCGCTGCTCGACCGCGCCGGCGACCGCTTCCAGCCGAGCGATGCGGGCCGCGAAGTGCTTGCCGCGGTGGCGCGAATCGAGCGCGCGCTGGCCGATTGCGGCGCCGCGCTCGATGCCATGAAGGGCCTGAATGCCGGGCGTGTCTCGGTCGGCATCGTCTCCACCGCGAAGTATTTCGCACCCGGTGCCCTGGGTGCCTTTGCCCGCTCGCATCCGGGCATCGAGGTCGCGCTGGTGGTCGGCAATCGCGAGGACATCATCGCCGCGCTCAGGGGCGATGCCATCGACGTCGCCATCATGGGACGGCCGCCGCTCGACATCGAGGTGGAGCAGAGCCCGATCGGCGACCATCCGCACATAATCGTCGCACCCGCCGGCCATCCGCTGGCGGGACGGCGCGTCAGCCCGGCGGATCTTGCCGGCTACACCTTCCTGGTGCGCGAGCCGGGCTCGGGTACGCGCACGCTGATGGAGCGCTTCTTCCAGGAGGCCGGCGTGGCGGCGCGCATCGGCATGGAGATCGGCTCCAACGAGACCATCAAGCAGGCGGTGATGGCCGGGCTCGGCCTCTCCTTCATCTCGGCGCACACCGTGGCTGCCGAGATCGGCGACGGGCGGCTGGTGGCGCTCGACGTCGAGGGCTTGCCGGTGGTGCGGCAATGGTTCGTGGTGAAGCGCTCCGCCAAGCGCCTGACCCCGCCCGCCGCCGCGCTCAGCGATTTCCTGGCGCAGCGCGGCGCGGAGTTCCTGCCCAGGCCGCTGGCGGCGGCGGGAGCGAAGGTAGGGAAGAAGAAGGTTTCTTCACCTCTCCCCGGGGGGGAGAGGTCGGATCGCCCCAGCGATCCGGGTGAGGGGGTGGGACGGTCCCCGCGAAAGAAGAAATTGCCTGCCTGAATGGCTTGCTGCGCGAGACCCCTCACCCCAACCCTCTCCCCGACGGGGAGAGGGGGCAAGGAGTGCCGCTCACCCCTGCCGCGTCCGGATGATCTCCACCCCGACATCGCGGAACACGCCGGGGATCGGCGCATTCGGCTTGTGCACTTCGACGCGCACCTTCTCGACGCGCTGGAAGCGGGCCAGCACCGCCTCGGCGATGGCCTCGGCGAAGGCCTCGATGATGTGATAGCGGCGGTCGGCGGAGACCTTGGTGACCATCTCGAACACCTTGTCGTAGCCGACCGTCTCCTCATAGTCGTCATGCTCGGCGGCGGGGTGCGCATCGAGCCACCAGTCGATATCGACGATGAAGCGCTGGCCGAGCTTGGCCTCCTCGGCATAGAGCCCGTGATAGGCGAAAAGCTCGATGCCACGAAGGAAGATACGGTCGGACATGGGGACTCCGAAGGAAATGCGTAGGCGGGCTCTAGCCCGGACTGAGGGCCGCTGACAACAGCCCGACCGCGACCGCGGGTGCACAATCCGCGGCATCGGAGCTCAGCGCCGGGTCGTCGGTGAGCACGTCGGCGAGGTCGAGGAAGGCCATGCCGCGCCGCTCGGCGAGCTTGCGGGCGATGAAGCGGCCGACGCCGGCGCCGACGATCAGCTCCGGCGGCTCGTCCAGCCCGGAGATGACGCAGTCGAGCGCGCCGTCGAGCTGGTGCAACTGCACCCCGGCGAAATGCCGGGCCAGCGCCACCGCCCTGGCCTCGCCACCTGCCGTCAGGTCCTGCCCGACCATGCGCAGCAGCCGCCGGGCGCTGGCCTCGATGGTCTTCGGCCCATTGTCGGCGGCGGGGTGCAGGTCGGCCTTCTCAGGCAGGTCGCCGGTGAGGCGGTGGACATCGGCGGTGGTGGCATAGAGTTCGGCCATCAGGGGCAGCCAGCGGCCATTGAACGGCGCGGCGCGCGCCAGTGCCATCACCGGGGTGCGGGCGGCGCCGGTGTAGATCAGCTCGTTATTGGCCAGCCGCTCGGCGTCCGAGAATCCGCGCGCGCCGACCCGCCCGTCGCGGAACGGGATGAGGTCGGAGGTGGTCGAGCCGATATCGATGAGCAGGCCGGCGGGGATGAGATGTGCCAGCACGGCCGCGGTGGCGTACCAGTTGGCGGAGGCGATGGTGGCGGTGTGGGCGCCGGCCTCCTCCGGCCGCACGAAGCCTTCCGGCCCGGCGAACAGCACCAGCTGCGAGGCGCCGAGCTCGCGCATCAGCAGTGCGGTGGTGCCGACGACGCCGGCCGGACGGTCGGGCCACAGGTCCGCGAGTTCGGCGGTCATGGTGACGGCGGACGGCACATTGGGCGGGAACTCGCCGCGCATCACCTTGAGCGCGGCGGTGAGGTGCTCGGCGCCGCGCCACACCGGGCAGGGCAGCATGCGCACGGTTTTCAGCCGGCCATCAGCGCCGAAGGCCGCGACCTTCACATGGGCGCCGCCGACATCCCAGCCCAGCCTCGCGACATCGCCTTTGGGGGCCCCGCTCACAGCACCACCTCGACCGGCAGGGCGAGCGGCATTGGCGGCAGGTCCGGCACGGCGCCGTCGCGGATCAGCTCGGAGACGAAGGCGGCGGGATTGACACCGAGTGAACGGCGCAGCCCCGCATAGGAGGTGGTGAGGCGCGGATTGACCTCGATCACCACTGGTCCGTCGGGCGTCGCCACATAATCGACGCCGACAATGCCGGAGAGGCCGGGCAGCGCGTCGTGGATGCGATCCGCCAGCGCGCGCAATTCGTCGGTGATCGTGATGCCGCCGACTTCGACGCCGGCGAAATCGAGCCTGTCGCCAAGCCGCACGATGTTCTGCCGGCTGGCGGCCAGCACATGGGCGCGGCCGGCGCGGCACAGCAAAGTGAGGCTTGCCGCCTCGCCGTCGATGAAGGGTTCGACGATGAAGCCGGCGCGGCCGGCGATGTCGTCGGGGATCCGGTCGAGCAGATAGGTCTCGATGCAGCCGGCGCCGTCATCCGGCTTCAGCACCACGGGCGGCGCGAGATCGGCCGGCACGCGGTCGGCCGGATAGCTCGTCACCGTCCTGATGCCGGCGGCGGCGAGCGCCGCGCCGGTCGCGCGCTTGGAGGAGCAGAGCCGCACCGTGGCGAGGTCGGGGCCGATGACGCGCGTGCCGGTGGCGGCGAGGCGTTCCACGAGGCGCGCCAACTCGCCGCCGCTCTCCGGCGCGATCGGCCAGGAGCAATGCGATTGCCCGGCAAGGTTCGCCCAGACCGCCAGCGGGTCGTCGCCGTCATTGATTGGCACCGAGTGGCCGCGGGCCGGTGGCGGCACCCGCGGATCGTGCGTCGTGACGACGCGCACGCCCGGCAGATCCTCGAGATCGCCGATGAGGGCATCGCGCATCAGCATTCCCTCGTCTATCAGGGCGTCCGGCAGCGTCTTGCCGCTGAGGCCGCCGCCCGTCACCGTTTCGATCACGAAGACCTGCATGGCACGCGAAATTCCGTCTAAAGGGCCGAAGAGGCTGGAACTTATACCTGTCCTCGACCTCATGGGAGGGGTGGTGGTCCATGCCCGCCGTGGCCAACGTGCGGCCTATCGGCCGATCGAGACGCCGCTCTGTCCCGGCGCCGACCCGCTCGACATTGCCGGCGCCTTGCTCGACCTGGCGCCATTCCGCACGCTGTACGTGGCGGACCTTGATGCCATACGCGGCACGGGGGGGCATGGTTCCGTGATCGCGGCGCTTGGGGCGCGTTTTCCGGGCCTGGACATCTGGGTCGATGCCGGGACGGCGCGCGTGGGCGGGCGCCGCGTGGTCGGCAGCGAGACGCTTTCCGACATGGATGCGGCGCGGGCGGCACTGGCTGGGGAGGCGATCCTGTCGCTCGACAATGATGCGGACGGTGCGCTGGGGCCGGCGGCGTTGCACGCCACCGCCGCGCTCTGGCCGCAGCAGGTGATCGTTATGACGCTGGCCCGCGTCGGCGCGGGGAATGGGCCGGACTTCGCCCGGCTCGCCGAGGTGCAGGAGAAGGCCGGTGCGCGGCGGATCTATGCGGCCGGCGGGGTGCGCGGAGCAGAGGATCTGGAGCGGCTGGAGACGATGGGCATCGCCGGGGTGCTGCTGGCGAGCGCGCTGCATGACGGGCGGGTCGGGCGCGAGGTGCTGGCGCGGTTCGGGTGAGGGGCGCTCTGCTTCAGCATCCTTCGAGGCCGGCTTTGCCGGGCACCTCAGGATGAGGTCGTTCTTTAAGATGAACCTCATCCCGAGGTGCCGCCCAACGGCCGGCCTCGAAGGATGCTCAAGCAGAGCGCCCGCCCAACCGCCCCGCAAACAGCGTTGCCACCGTGAGATCCGCACTCGTCCCCGGGTTCAGCCCGCGGGCCTTCAGGGAGGCGTCGAACGCCGCCAGCGGGGGATGGCGCGCCGCGGCCGGGGCCGACCACGCCACGGTGCGCGCCACCGCCTCCGCCTGGGCGCGCACGCCTTCCGCGATGTCCTCGCCGAACTTCCGGGCGATGTGGCTGTCCGGAAAGGCCGACATGAAGGCGAGATGCACCGCCTCCGCCTGCGCCTCCGGCTCGGTGTCGACCAGCTCGGCAAGCCGGGCGAGGCCGATGCCCCAGACATCGGCGAAGCCGCTGGCATATTGCCGGGCGATGCGGTCGCGGGCGGCGGCGAGCGCCATGGCGTCGCGCAGCCCGATGCGCGGTTCCTCCTGAACGTCGTGCTCCTCGGCCCGCCCCAGCCCGCCCGGATTGGCGAGCGCGATGGCGCGGTAGGCGGCGCGGGCATCCTCGACATCGAGGCCGTCCAGCACCCCGGCCAGAGCGGTGCGCAAGTCGCCGCCAGCCTCGGCCGCTGCGGCCAGCGGTGCGCACAGCAGTACGATGCCGAGATTGGTGTTGAGCCCGGTCGCGGCAAACGAGGCGCGCACCGCCGCCTCGATCCGTGCTCCGACCCGTGCTCCCGGCCGCGCGATCTCGGGCGCCGCGGCAGCGGCCGCCGCCTCGAAATGCGCCACCTCCATGCCGTGGCCGCCGCTGTGCCGGTGCACATTGCCGGCTTTCAGCGCATCGAGCTCGGCGAGGCAGGCGGCGCGGAAGGCGGCCTCGATCGCGGATGGTTTCATGCGGCCGGAACGGTCAGGCACTTGGCCAGATGCCGTGCCATGCCGGCGGCGACATTGATGCCGGTGGCACGCTGCAAGCCCTTCCAGGCCGGCATCGAGTTCACCTCCAGCACCATGAATTCGCCACGTGCATTCTCGATCAGGTCGACCCCGGCATAATCGGCGCCGACCGCGGCGGTGGCCCGCACCGCGATGTCGTACGCCGCGTGGTCGAGCGGGGCGGGGGCGCCGACAGCGCCCTGGTGGATATTGGTGATCCAGCGCTCGGACTGGCGGATCATCGCCGCTACCGCCTTGCCGCCGATCACGAACACCCGCCAATCCTGGTAGAGCCCATTTGGCGAGGCGCCCTCGACGAATTCCTGGAGGTAATACACCCCGCCGACCTGGTCCGGCTCCGGCAGCGCCGCGCGCGGGGCGATCCGCTTGATGCCCTTGCCCTGCGCGCCGAACAGCGGTTTCAGCACGGTGTCGGTCGGGGCGGCGTCGATCAGCGCCTGCATCGCCGCGCGGCGCTCGCCGACAAAGGTGCGCGGCGTCGGCAGGCCGGCTTTGGCGATGAGGAAGCTGGTCATGCTCTTGTCGACGCAGCGCTCGATGGCGCGGGCGTCGTTCATCACCTTCACCCCCAGCTCGCGCAGCGCATGCAGCAGGCCGAGCCGGGCGGTGATCTGCTCGGTCGAGCCCTTGGCGATGATGCGGACGAAGGCGGCGGCGGGCAGCGCGCCGTCGAGCCCGGGGATCAGCAGGCCGTGCGGGGTCTCGCCGATGGCGAAGCCGCAATCGTTCAGCGAGCGCACCAGCACGTGCAGGCCCTCGCGCTCCAGCGCACGGGTGAGGTTACGGGTGTGCCAGTCGGCGTCCTCGGTGAAGACGACGACGGTATCGTCATGTCGGCTCATGCGCGGCTTTTGCTCATGCAAACGAGCGTTCCAGTATCTCCTCGTGGAAGGCGCCGAAGGTGAAGCTGCGACCGGTGGTCAGCGCCGTCACCGTCACCCGCGCCGGGGAGAACAGCATCGGGTCCATGGCATAGAAGTCGCCTTTGTAGGCGGTGAAGATCTCGGCGAAGGTGCGCCCATGGTCGCGCGAGGTCGAGGAGGGCAGGCCCTCCGCCAGCGCGCGCGCATCGTCCTCCGGACCGTCGACGAACAGCTGCACGTCGCCGCCATAGAGCGTGGCGTCATTGGTGCGGCCCATCGCGGCGACGAAGTCGGGCGCCGGCGGCGGCAGCGGCGAGGAGCCGATGCCGTCGACGATATGCTCCAGCGGGAAATGCAGCGTGTGCGTCTTGTGCAGCGCCACTTCCAGCACCCGGGCGACGATCTGCGCGGTGCCGGCAAGGCTGGTGGTGGGGGTGAGGATGAGGGTCAGATTGGAGGGGTCCACGCCGCAATCGGCGGCGACGCGGGCGACCAGTGTTTCCGGCGGCGCGCGGTCGACCTCCAGCACCAGGCAGGCGCGCTCATGATGGTCGTGATAGCCGAGCTCTCCGAACAGCGTCTCCTTGGCCCACAGCGCGCGCCCCGGCCCGGAGCCGAGCGCGAAGAAATCGCCTTCCGCCAGACTCCAGCCGGCATATTGGCTGCCGAGGCAGGCCAGCACCGGATCGGAGGTGGAGACGGTGAGCACGGTGCCCCAGCGCGGGAAGCGCGCATTGGTGCCGACCTCGACCCGGCCGAGCCCGCCGAGGCAGATCTCGGCGATGCGCCGCCCGGCCTCGATGCCGCCGCGCGCCGTGATGCCGGCATCGATGATGCGGGCGCCGGAGGCGGTGCGCGTCACGTCGAGCCTGAGCGCGGCGGCGTCGCGCACCAGAGCTTCGACCAGGGGCTCGGCGAGCGCCGAGACGCTGGGACGGCGGTCGGTGAGGGGAGGGCCGGCCGGGATGGTGGTGGTATCGGTAGATGCGGTCATGGGGCGTCGCTCCCTATTCCGCCGCCTTCCGGTCCGCGCGGCTCAGCGCGCGCCAGAGGCTGACGGTTCGCTCGGAGACCTGCTGACGGGCCTCCTCAGCATTGCGGCCGAGGCCGAAGACGGTGCACACCGGCTCGCCGGTCTCGATCCGCGTGCCTTGCGGCGGGCGGTCGGCGACGTAGTCGGGCAACGGGTCGAGCCGCACCTCGAAAGGCGCGGGCGCATGGAAGATGGCGGCGGCGTGCGCCTGCCCGGCATCATCAGGCAACAGCAGGTCGAGGTCCGGCAGCCGGCCCTCGCAGGCATCGAGATGCAGGCGCAACAGCGGGGGCAGCGGCTCGCGGTCGAACACGTCGAGCGTGGCGCCGGGGCGCGGATTGACCTCCAGCAGCGTCCAGCCGCCATCATCGAGGAGCATCAGGTCGGCGCTGGCGAGGCCGAACAGGCTGGTGGCGGCGGTGATGGTGCGCAGAGCCGCCGTCACTTCGCGGGCGATGGCGGAATCGATGGCGATCGGCCCGGCGGCGCCGCCATAGCGGAACGGCGCATCCTCCGCCGGCTCGCACCATTGCTCGGAGAAGGCGATGACGCGCACGTCCCGGCCATTGCCGAGGAACAGCGCGGAGACGGTGCGGCCCTCGACATATTCCTGCACGTACCAGCCGGGGCCGCGCGGCACCGCTGCCGGCTGCACGTGCCAGCCGCCCGAGCCGCCAATGCGCTTCTCCAGCGTGCGCATGCCCGCGGGCGCGGGGCCCGTGAACACCGCCGGATGGGGAACGCCGAGGTTGGCAAGCAGGCGCATGAAGACGATGGGCTCCTTCAACCAGGCAAGGGTCTGCCGGCCATTGCCGACCATGCGGAATTGACGGCCGATCCGCTCGACCATGTCGGGGTCCTGCTCGAAGCCGGTGCCGAGCACGACGGGGAGTTCGCCGGCGGCGTGCAGGCCGAGCTGCTCGAACAGGTCGTCCGGATCGAAATTGAGGCCGCCGAGCCGGCGGATCGGGATGGCTTCACACGCCAGCAGCCGGGTGTCGTCGTCGCCGAACAGGTCGAGCACGATCGGCGCGAGGCCGGCGCGCCGCGCCGCCGCTGCCAGTCCACGTGCTGCGACACCGACGAGGACAAGGTCAGGTGTCTCCCTGGCCTGCGAGCGACCCGGATAGTGTCCTGGCAAGGGCGAAGGCATCCTCGAAGCCGATGTTGAGCGCGGTTTCCGTCGACCGCATACGCTTCAATAGTTCGTGCTGCACGCGGTATTTCAGGTGACCGATCGTCAAGGCACCGATGCCCAGCGCGCCGCCGGAAAGCAGCTTGCCGTCATCGAGCGCATCGACCCCGGCGATGCCGGACGGAGGTACTGCGTTGACATCCGCGGCGACCGCCAGTCGGCTGGCGCTCGCCAGATGTTCCGCGGTGAGGATCTGCACACCTGCTTTGCCGCACGCCAATACCACCTCTGCGTGCGGTAGCAAAGTGCGCTTCTCTTCATCGTTGCGCGCCGCGGCACTTGCAAGATCGACGCCAAACCGGACCTTGAAGTCGGCGGCCTTGAGCTGGACGGTCTCGACGTCGCGGTGGCTGACCAGCGTGACATTGGCGCCGGCCTGCGCCGCGATCACCCCGGCGATGCCGCCGACCACGCCGGTGGCACCATAGACCTGCAGGTTGGCGCCCTTCAGCCCGGCGCCGCGCTTGGCGACCAGCTTCTTCTCGACCTCGGCGATCATCGCCGCCGCGGTGGTGAAGGAGCCGGCGGGATCGACGAAGATGGAGATCTGGAAGGGCGGGAACAGCGCGCCGCGCGCTTCCTTCGCCATGTCGAGCGCGAGGCTCGCATCCTTGCCGCCGATGAACATGCCGGTGCGCGAGGCGTGGGACGGTGCGCGCGAGAACATCATGTCCTGCGTCAGGTCCATCATCTCGTCGAGCTTGACGTTCTGGTAGGGCAGGATGGTCGTGTAACCGGCATCCACCGCCATGTTGACGTCGAACGGGCTGACATGACGCAGCGGCGAGATGATGTGAAGGATCGGCGCGATATCCGACATGAACGGATCTCCCAGGCGGACGCGGGCCTTGCGGCCTCTCCATGACGATTCGGAAGACGCGACGCGGGCTTTCCGCCAATCCGCCGCTAGCGCTGCTCGACGCAGGCAAGCCACTCGATGCGGGCACCGGCATTACTGCCGCGCACGCATTCGAAGGCCAAGGCGGGCTGGGCCTGGAAACGGGCCCGCGCCTCGCCGGTCAGTCGTTCGGCCTCGTCCGGGTCGCCGATGATGGCAAAGCCCGTGGGGCCCCAGGAACTCTGGCCTACACCCTTTACGCCCTTCGCCTCCAGCCAGTCCATGGCCTCGGCGACGGCGGGGCTCGTATAGCGACCACCTTGCGCACCCGCATAGTGGTCGCCAAGCAATCTCTGCATTTCTCCCACCGCTTCGCCGAAATGCCGCACGTCGGCATTGGCGAGGGCCGGCAGCGCGACCATGACAGCGAGCCGCGCCATGTGGCCGGCCAGCGTGTCGGCGAACGGCGGCAGGCCGTCCATCGCCGCGGTCTCCTCCGGGCCGGAGAGGCCGCGGTTGGAGTGGTCATAGACCAGGATGATGCGCCAGCGCTCCGGGAAGGGCAGGCGGGAGATGATGGGCGGCGGCGCATCCCCGGCGCCTTCGCCGATCGCTTTCCCACCATCGAGAATCACCCCGCCTTCGGTGAAGGCGCCGATGCCGATGGAGGAGCGCGCCCCGCGCCCCAGCGCGGCACCGATCTCGCGCGGCGTGAACGGCTTGCGGTCGATCAGAGCGAGGCCGGTGGCGACCGCCAGACCCAGCTGGGTGCCGGAGCCGAGCCCGGAATGCGGGGGCAAGGCGGTCTCGACGACAACCTTCACCCCGGCATTCAGCCCCAGCCGACGTGCGGCTTTTTCGACCGCCGCGACCGCCCGCTCGGCGTCCGGACCGGTGGCCTCGAGGTGCTCGGCGCGGCTCATCCGCACCACGGTAGCGGGACGCTCCAGCGTGATTCCAAGGCTGCCGAAGCGACGGCCGAGCGTGCCGGCAAGGTCGAGGAATCCAAGATGGAGGCGGCCCGGCGCGGTGATGCGCACCGCAGCGTCCCCCTCTCCCCCGCACGCCGCTTCTATTTTGAGCGTTGTCTTGTTCACGAGCGTTTCCTCGATGCCTATCTTGTATGTGCCAACAGGCGCCGACAAGCCGCCGCGCCGAAATGATGACGGGGCCCGGTTTGCGGCGGGCGGGGAGCGCGTGCTACCGAATCGTGCAAGGCGCCCCGCCAAGAATGGGCGTGATGAGGTCAGGGAGGACGCGAGGCCATGCCGGTGGATCGCAAGAAAACCTTTTCCGACAAGGAGATCCAGGATCGCCTCGCTGCTGAGCTGCCAAAGTGGCGGCTCGAGGACGGCTGGATCCGCCGCAACTACAAGACCAATAGCTGGAAGGGCACCTTGATGGTGATCAACACCGTCGGCCATCTGGCCGAGGCGGCGTGGCATCATCCGGATATCACCGCTTCCTATGCCTGGGTCGAGGTAAGGTTGATGTCGCACGATGCCAAGGGCGTCACCGAGCGCGATTTCGCCCTGGCGAAGAAGATCGAGGAAGTCGTCGCATGGCGGCCGGGGCTGGAACCCGACGCCGCGCTGGAAGGCACGCCGCATGGCGACATGCGGTTCGCCTACATCAAATATGATTGATCCGATGGCGAACACCGGGAAGCACATCGTCGAGGACGTGGTCTGCGGTTTCTGCGGGCTCGGCTGCGATGACCTGAAGGTCGAGGTCGAAGGCCGCGAGATCCGCCCCGCCGGGTCGGTCTGCCCGGAAGCGGCGAAGCTGCTGTGGCGCATGGACGTCGCCGATCCGCTGTTCAGCCGGCTCGGCTCGCCGTGCAGCGCGCAGGAGGCGTTCGACGAGGCGCGCGTCATCCTGAATGCCGCCCGCACCCCGCTGTTCGCCGGGCTCGGCACCGACGTCGCCGGCGGCCAGGCGCTGCTCGACCTCGCCGGCGGCACCGGCGGCGTGTTCGACCATGCGGCCTCGATCGGCCTGTTCCGCAACTTCACCGCGACCCAGCGCACCGGCTGGCTGGCGACCACACTCGCCGAGGTGCGCAATCGCTGCGACGTGCTGCTCGTGGTCGGCAGCGATCCGACGCCGAACTTCGGCCGGCTGTTCGAGCGGCTGTTCCCCGACTCGCCCTTGTTTGCCGGCGAACAACGCAAGGTCATCTTCCTTGGCGGCACGCCCGGCGCGCGGGCCAGCGGCCAGCTTGCCAGGGCCGAGGTCTCGAGCCTGCCGGCAACCGATCTTCCCGAGGCGCTCGTCGCGCTCACCGCGCTGGTCGGCGGGCGCACGCTGGCGGGGAATAGCTTCGGCGGCGTGCCGCTGGCCGATCTCGCCGCTGTCGCCGCCGCCTTGAGCGCGGCGCGTTATGCGGTCGTCACCTGGAACGGCGCCGAGCTTGGCAATGGCGATCTCGTCGCCGAGCGCGCCACCGCCCTGGTCGACACGCTGAACATCACGACGCGCGCCGGCGTGTTCCCGCTCGGCGGGCGCGACAACATCATCGGGCTGAACCAGCTGATGCTGTGGCGGCTCGGCTATCCGCTGCGCACGGCGATACGCGGCGGCGCCTCCGAGCACGACCCGGCACTCTACGCCACCGCGCAGGCGCTCAAGGATGCCGATGTGCTGGTGTGGGTTTCGGCGTTCCGTCCCGAGCCGCCGCCGCCCTTCGAAGGCAAGACCATTGTCATCGGCCATGCCGAGACGGTGTTCGACAAGGCGCCGGACGTCTTCATCCCGGTGGGCACGCCCGGCATCGACCATGCCGGCACCGTGTTCCGCATGGATTCCATTGTGAGCCTGCCGCTCGGCGCCTTGCGCGTCGCGACGCTGCCCAGCGTCGCCGAGGCTGTGCGCCGAATAGCGGGAGGAGTTGCATGAGACTGCGGCTCAAGGGTGGGCGCGTGCTCGACCCGGCCAATGGCGAGAATGCGGTCGCGCGCGACGTCGAGATACTGGATGGCCGCATCGTCGCGGCGACCAACGAGACCGCCGATCAGGAATACACGCTGAACGGCGATATCGTCATGGCCGGCGGCATCGACCTGCACAGCCACATCGCCGGCGGCAAGATGAACCTCGCCCGCCTGCTGATGCAGGAGGATCGCCGCGCCTATCCGGAGATGCGCGGCGCGTTTTGCGGCTGCGGCGGCGGACGCGCGGTGCCGACCGCGCACGTCACCGGCTGCCGCTATGCCGAGCTCGGCTACACCACGGTGTTCGAGCCGGCCATGCTGGGGGCCAATGCGCGCGGCGCGCATCTGGAGATGGCGGACATCCCCAATCTCGACACCGGCGCCTATCTGGTGCTGGGCAATGACGACTATATCCTGCGGCTGATCGCGGCCGGCGCCCCGCAGGCGCAGATCAATGCCTATGTCGGCTGGATGATCGAGGCGACGCAGGCCTTCGCCATCAAGATCGTCAATCCCGGCGGCATCAACGCCTTCAAGTTCAACGCCCGCAAGCTCGATCTCGACGAGGCCAACCCCTATTACGAGGTGACGCCGCGCCAGGTGCTGCTCACCTTGATCCGCGCCGTGACCGAGCTCGGCGTGCCGCACCCGATCCACCTGCACGGCTGCAATCTCGGCGTGCCGGGCAATGACGACACCACGCTCGCCACCATCCTCGCCACCGAGGGGCGGCGGCTGCATCTGACGCACCTGCAGTTCCATTCCTACGGCACCGAGGGCGACCGCAAATTTTCCTCCGGCGCCGCGCGCATCGCCGAACTGGTGAATGCCAGTCCGAACATCTCGGTCGATGTCGGGCAGGTGATGTTCGGCCAGACGGTGACGTCCTCCGCCGACTACATGTCGCAATACCGCAATCGCGGCCTTGCCTCGCCGAAGAAGTCGATCGGCATGGACATCGAGCTCGACGCCGCCTGCGGCGTGGTGCCGTTCGAGTATCGCGACAAGTCCTTCGTCAATGCGCTGCAATGGGCCATCGGGCTGGAGCTGTTCCTGCTGGTGGAAGACCCCTGGCGCATCTTCCTGACCACGGATCATCCCAATGGCGCGCCGTTCACGACGTACCCGCATCTGATCCGGCTCTTGATGGACCGCGATTTCCGCAACGCCCAGCTGGCGACGCTCAACAAGGCGGCGCAGCAGCACACCATGCTGGCCGGGATCACCCGCGAATATTCGCTTGCCGAGATCGCCATTCTCACCCGCGCCGCCCCCGCCCGCATCCTTGGGCTCAAGGACAAGGGGCACCTGGCGCCGGGCGGGGTGGGGGATGTGGTGGTCTATAAGGACGACGCCGACCGCGAGGCGATGTTCTCCAAGGCGCGCTACGTCTTCAAGAACGGCCGGCTGATCGTGAAGGAGGGCGAGATCGTCGATCTCGTCGCCGGCACCACCCATGTGCTGCGGCCCGACTACGACCGATCGGTGGAAGCGGACATCACGCGCTGGTTCGACGAGGCGGTGGGGCTGAAGGCGAAGCACTTCCGCGTCGCCGACGGCGAGCTGCGCGGTGGCGCCGGCCCGACCATTCTGAAGTGCGAGGGGGCGGCGTGATGGTGGCGGCTCATCTGCTTCAGCATCCTTCGAGGCCCGGCGTTGCCGGGCACCTCAGGATGAGGTGGTTGCAAAAGCAACGTCATCCTGAGGTGCGAGCGCAGCGAGCCTCGAAGGATGGTCGCCCGGGAGCGCCGCTATGATCATCAACGGCGTCGAGATCCGCGACAGCTTCGCCGAGGCCTTCCCGATGGTCGGGGCCCGGCTCGTCATCACCGCCGACACGCCGGAATGGGCGCTGACCGCGGCGCGCGTCACCACGGGCTTCGCCACCTCGGTGATCGGCTGCGGCTGCGAGGCCGGCATCGAGCGGGAGATCCCGCCGAGCGAGACCCCGGACGGCCGGCCGGGCATCGCCATACTGATCTTCGCGATGGATTTCGGCTCGCTCAAGAAGGTGGTGCCGCTGCGTCTCGGCCAGTGCATCCTCACCTGCCCGACCACCGCCTGCTATTCCGGCATGGACACCGGCAAGCGGGTGCCGCTGGCCAAGACCATCCGCTACTTCGCCGACGGCCACCAGATCTCGAAGAAGATCGGCGACAAGCGCTTCTGGCGCATGCCGGTGATGGAGGGCGAGTTCGTCTGCGACGAGGACACCGGCTCGGTGGAGGGCGTCGGCGGCGGCAATTTCCTCATCCTCGCCCGCTCTCGTCCGCAGGCGCTCGCCGCTGCCGAGGCCGCGGTGAAGGCGATGGGCACGGTGGGAGGCAATATCCTGCCGTTCCCGGGCGGCATCGTGCGCTCCGGCTCCAAGGTCGGCTCGAAATACAAGGGCCTGTTCGCGTCCACCAACGACGCCTATTGCCCGACGCTGCGCGGCGCGGTGGCGAGCGCGCTGCCCCCGGAAGTCGGCTCGGTGATGGAGATCGTCATTGACGGCGTGAGCTTCAACAGCGTGGCCGACGCCACCCGCATCGGCATCAAGGCGGTGTGCCAGATCGGCGCGGCGGGCGGCATAGTCGCCGTCGATGCCGGCAATTATGGCGGCAATCTCGGCCCGTTCCACTTCAAGCTGCGCGAGATCATGGCGAGGGAACAGGTGGCATGACCATCACCTTGAGGCCGCACGCCCCATTTTCCGCGCGGGTCGATCTCTCGCAGATCACCCCGGCGGTGCTCGGCGCGCTCACGGCGCGCGATGCCGAATACCGCCAGGTGCCCTATGGCGGGCGCATGCGCGCACTGGCCGACCTGTTCTTCATCGAGGGCACCGGCGGCAATGGCCCGCTGGTGATCGAGATCGGCGATATCAGGCTCGACGGCGTCGGCGCCGGGCTGGAGAGCGGCGAGATCATCGTCGATGGCGAGGTCGGCGCCTGGGCCGGGCGCGGCATGTCCGGCGGCGTGCTGCGCATTGCCGGCAATGCCGGGGACTATCTCGGCGCCGAGCTTTCCGGCGGGCGTATCGAAGTGAAGGGCAATGCCGGCGACCATGCCGGCGCGGCGACCTCCGGTTCGCGGCGCGGCATGTCGGGCGGGGTGCTGCGCATCCATGGCTCGGCCGGCGCGCGCCTTGCCGAGCGCCAGCGCGGCGGGCTGATCGTGGTCGGTGGCGATGCCGGCGAGGGGCTGGCGACCGACATGATCGCCGGCACCGTCGCGGTGGAAGGCGCCATCGGCGCACTCGCCGGGCGCGGCATGAAGCGCGGCACGGTGTTCGCGAAGATTGCCCCGGTGTTGCCGGCCGGTTTCGTCGACACCGGCAACCACGATCTGATCGCGCTGCGGCTGCTCGCGCGGCGGATCGAGGATCTGAAGGGCCTGCTGGACGGCGTCACCAGCGCCCGCCGCATCGTCGGCGACACCCTGCTCGGCGGGCAGGGCGAGGTGCTGGTAGTGGGGTAGATTCCCACTTTGGGCGCAACGTCATCCTGAGGTGCCGCGGAGCGGCCTCGAAGGATGCCCGTCCCCGATGAACGCCCTCTGCTTCAACATCCTTCGAGGCTCGCGGAGCCTGTCCTCGGGCTTGCCAAAGGCAAGACCCGTGGGCTCGCACCCCCGCAGTTGGCCATGGGCCAACTGCTAGGGATGACGTGACGCCGTTGTGACTTTGGACAACGGGGCGTATCGTCCGCTTCCGGCGCCGAGCGCCGCACAGGACGGTCTCAAGAGCCGGCGCTCCGACACAGGAGGCGTTTATGGGACGTGTGTTCATCGACTGCCGGGAAATCCCCAGCGAAAAGAAATGCAGTCTCGCCATGGCCGCGGACAGCGAGAAGGAACTGCTGGAAGCCGCCGTGCAGCATGCGGTCAATACGCACGGCCACAAGGACACGCCGGAACTGCGCGCCATGATCAAGAGCGCGTTCCATAAGGGCACCCCGCCAATGGCCTCGCCCGCGCATGCGGCTTGATTTCCTCCCGACATCGTCATCCCGGACGGCCGCAAGGCCGATCCGGGATCGCGTGCCCGGAGCAGAGGGTGCTCGGCTTGAGCATCCTTCGAGGCTCGCGGAGCCTGTCCTCGGGCTTGCCAAAGGCAAGACCCGTGGGCTCGCACCTCAGGATGAGGTTGTCTTTATAACCACCTCATCCTGAGGTGCCGCCGCAGGCGGCCTCGAAGGATGTTGGAGCAGGGCGCCCTACAACAGCGTCCCGCTCAGGATTGCCAGCGCAACGCTGAAATAGATCACGAGGCCGGTCACATCGACCAGCGTCGCCACGAACGGGGCGGAGGCACTCGCGGGGTCGAAGCCGAGGCGGCGCAGGATGAAGGGCAGCATCGAGCCGGTGACCGAGCCGAACGTCACGATGCCGATCAGCGCGGCGGCGACGGTGAAGGCCACCAGCATCCAGTGCTCGCCATAGTCGAAGATGCCGAGCTGCTGCCACGCCACGATCCGGACGAAGCCGAGCGCGCCGAGGATGGCGCCGAGCGTCAGTCCGGCCGGGATCTCGCGCAGCGCCACGCGCCACCAGTCGGCCAGCGTCACCTCGTGCAGCGCCAGCGAGCGGATGATCAGCGAGGTCGCCTGCGAGCCGGAATTGCCGCCCGAGCTCATGATCAGCGGGATGAACAGCGTCAGCACGATCGCCTTTTCGAGTTCCTCCTCGAAATGCTGCATGGCGCTGGCGGTGAGCATCTCGCCGAGGAACAGCACGCACAGCCAGCCGGCGCGCTTCTTCAGCATGTCGAGGAAGCCGATCTCCATATAGGGCTCGTCCAGCGCTTCCATGCCGCCGAACTTCTGCGCGTCCTCGGTGCCTTCCTCGATGATGGCGTCGATCATGTCGTCGACGGTGACGATGCCGAGCACATGGTCGTTGGCGTCGACCACCGGCACGGCGAGCAGGTCGTACTTCGAGATCAGCCGAGCCACGTCCTCGCGGTCGGTCAGCGGGTCGGTGGTGATCGGATCGTGCTGCGGCGCCACCGAAAGGATGGGGTGCTGCGGCTCGCCGGTGATGAGGCGGCGCAGCGTCACCGCCTTCAAGAGCTTGTGCGTCTGCGGATCGAGCACATAGATCGCGTAGATGGTCTCGCGGGTGCGTTCGATGGCGCGAATGTGCCGCAGCGTGTCGCCCACCGTCCAGTTCGAGGGCACGGTGACGAACTCGGTCGTCATCAGGCTGCCGGCGGTGTGCTCGGGATAGGACAGCAGCCGGCTGATCGCGGCCTGTGTCGAATCGTCGAGCCGCGAGAACAGGTCCGAGCGGATCGGCTCCTCGAGCTGGCGGAACAGTTCGGCGGCGCGGTCGGCCGACATGCCGGCGATCAGCGACACCGCCTGGTCGATCGGCAGTTCCTCGATGACGTCGGCATATTGCTCGAACTCCGGGTAGTCGAGCACCTCGACGGCGCGATCGCGCGGCAGCCGCGCCAGCACCGCGGACGCGGTTTCCGGCTCCTCCTCCTCCAGCGCCTCGGCGATGTCGGCGGGGTGTTCCTCGGATAGCTCGTCCAGCAGTTCAGCGACGTCGGCCGCACGTTGGCGGGCATCGAGATCGTCTTCGGAGGGGTTCCGAATCTCGTCCATATCGGCTCTTCTTTCCGTCGACCGGCCGTAAGCGGCGGTCGCGGGAGCCGATGCCAATTCAGGCGATCAGACCGCGGCGGCCGCTTCCGGCAATCGACTGTAACTGTCGCTGGGCATTGGTTTGGGTGTTTCCGGTTGCACCGCGGCACTGCGGCCGCGGCATGAGCTGAGTGAACCTGTAAGCGGATGCTGTCAAGCCTCGGATGCAACCGGGGTATTAGCCATCTCGCGACGCACCGCGGGTGCCACCTTGGTGCCCAGCAATTCGATGGCGCGCAGCACGTCCTTATGCGGCAGCGGGCCGACGCTGATCTGCATCAGGAACCGGTCGTGGTGGAAAAGCTCCTGCTGGAACAGGATCTTGTCGATCACCTGCTGCGGGCTCCCGGCCACCAGGTGGCCGCGCAGGTCAAGCCCGGCATCGAACTGGGAGCGCGACAGCGGCGGCCAGCCGCGCTCGCGCCCGATCCGGCCCATCATGGTGGCGTAAGGCGGGAAGAAGGTGTCGGCGGCGGCTTTCGGATTGTCGGCGACGAAGCCGTGCGAATTGATGCCGACCTTCAGGGTATCGGGAGCGTGCCCGGCGCGCCGGCCGGCCTCGCGATAGAGATCGACCAGCGGCGCGAATCGCTCCGGCTGGCCGCCAATGATGGCGAGCGCCAGCGGCAGGCCGAGGGTGCCGGCGCGCGCCACGGATTGCGGCGTGCCGCCGACCGCGATCCAGACGGGCAACTCACGCTCGGGGCGGGGATAGACGCCGAGATTGTCGATGGCCGGGCGGTGGCCGCCGCGCCAGCTCACGCGTTCATCCTTGCGGATGCGCAGCAGCAGTTCGAGGTTCTCGGTGAACAGCGTGTCGTAGTCGTTCAGGTTCTGGCCGAACAGCGGGAACGATTCGATGAAGGAGCCGCGCCCGGCCATGATCTCGGCGCGCCCGCCCGACAACAGGTCGACGGTGGCGAATTGCTGGAACACCCGCACCGGATCGTCGGAACTCAGCACCGTCACCGCGCTGGCCAGCTTGATGCGCCTGGTGATGGTGGCGGCGGCGGCGAGGATGATGGCGGGCGCCGAGACCGCGAAGTCCGGCCGGTGATGCTCGCCGACGCCGAACACATCGAGCCCGACCTCGTCGGCGAGGCGGATCTCTTCCATCAGCTCGGCGAGGCGTTGGGCGGGCGGGTGCTCCGGCCCGGTCTCCGCGAAGGTGTAGACGCCGATTTCCATGGGGATCACTCCATTTGTCGGCGCTCATAAAGGTAAGAGGCGCAAGGGCTGCAAGTAGGCACAGGGGTGTGACCGGGGAGGGTGCTTTGCGTGAGCATCCTTCGAGGCTCGCTGCGCTCGCACCTCAGGATGAGGTTGTTCTCATAAACACGACCTCATCCTGAGGTGCCCGGCAAAGCCGGGCCTCGAAGGATGTTCAAGCAGGACGACGCCTCACTCCCCGCCCGTCGCCGGCGCCGCCCGCGTCAGCCGGGTCCGCACCGCCCTCAGCCGCCTTGGGTCGAGCCGTCCCTCCCTTCCGCCGACGCACAGCGCGCCGCGGAAGCCGAGATAGTCCGCACCCACCGCCTTCAAGGGCGCGATGTCGGCCATGGAGAGCGAACCGGCCAGGCCCGTCATCAGCCCGTGGCGGCGGGCTTCAGTGACGAAGTGGCTGAGGGTGAGCGTGTCGAGATGGTCGGTCAGCCGGCCGGACTTCTTGTCCGCGGTGTCGAGCATGGCACCCAAGAATCCGGCGCGACCCATCACCGCCAGCAGCGCCATGTCCGGCTCCTGGTCGGCGAACAACACGCCGACGAGCCGGGTCTTCGCCGCCAGCGGCGCCAGCGCCTCGATGCATTCGCTCGCGTGGGCGGAGGCGAACAGCCCGACCTTGACGATCGGCACCCCGGTCACCGCCACGCGCTCCACCGCGGCGCGCAGGATCGCCGCCACCATCGGCTGGTCGCCGGCGGTGGCGGAGAGCAGCGGGCGCGGCTGCGGCCAGGCGCTCCAATATTGCACGGCGGCGGCCAGCGCGTCCGTGCTCCAGGAGCCGAGCGCGCCGAACGCCGGTTGCTTCAGATCGACGACATCCGCCCCGCCGGCGCGGGCGAGGCGCATCTCGCCGAGATCGGCGACGCTGGCGAGCAATCCTGTCATGAGGCATGTCCTGTCATGACGCCTGCGCCCTTCGATGGTTGGCGACCGCCTCCACCATCCAGCTCCACGCTTCCTGCTCCTCTGGACCGGCGGTCTTCTCCACCACGATCGCCAGCTGGGCCATGTCGCGGTCGATCTTTTCGGCCGGCAGCATGGAGAGCCGGCTGACCAGCACCGCCGCCTCGATCACCGCCGCCTTGGCGCGGTTCAGCCCCATGAAGGGCCGATGCATCTCGCTGCGCTCGATCTTGCAGAAGAAGCGCGGACGCTTCTCGTCCTCCTCGATGCGATCGACGATGAGCTCCTGGTGGGCGAGCGTCGCGGCGATGCGCTGGCAGTCGATCTTGGTCGCCTTGGCGAGCGGCACCGGCAATTGCTTGTGGCGCGAGACCAGCGCCGAGAAGATGCGCACATCATCGGTGAAATTGATGCAGGCGACGCGCGTCGCCATCAGATTCTCCAGCGTGCGCGACGGCCGGAACGGTTGCAGCAGATAGCCGCCCTCGATCACCGTGGCGCCGAGCGGGGCGAGATGCGGCTTGCCGTCAGCCGAGCGAGTGGAAATGATGGTTTCGCGGATCATTTTTTCTGGTCACTCTTGGGTCTTGCGCGGTTTCGACGACAGGGTCGACCCAGCCTCCTTGAACGTCAAGCGGTGCGCGTCTTCCGCGCTGCCGCCGGTCTCGCCGGCGACGCCCCATTTGAGCGGTTCGTCCTGCGCATAGCGCTTGCCGAGATGATAGGCGATCTCGGCGCGGGCCGTCTCGACGCCGAGATAGAAGGCGTGCGCGCCGTCCTGCTCCACCTTCAGATGCGGGAACAGCTGGAACGGATCCGCCGCGACGTGGTGGCCGTCGCGGTTGTAGATGTGGATTCCGTCTTCCGTGACCTCGATGCGGAAATTGCCGTCCTTCACCTGCGCCGCCAGCCGCGCCACTTCATCGGGGCTCGCCGCGAACGGCTTGCGGTCGCGCAGCGCCATCAGGCCGTGGCCGAAGCCCTGCGGCAGCGCGCCGGCCTGCCGGGCGGCGAAGAATTCGCGCCGGGCGCGGTCGAACTCGCGCACCGCGGTGCGGCAGTGCGGGCTCACCTGCACCGCCAGCACGGCGTTGAGCCTGAGCTCCGAAATGATGCCCATCAGCACCGCATTGATGCCGGTGGTGTCGGCATCGGTCAGCTCGGTGACATTGCCGATGCCCATCAGCACCGGGATGTCCGGATAGCGGCGGCGGATCTCGGCATAGCGCAGCAGCGAGGCGGTGAAGCCGTAATGGATCGGATCGAGGATCGGATCGGCGTAGAAGGCCTGGCCCTTCGCCGTGCAGATATCGATGGCGCGGGCGAGGGATTCGACATCGCCCTGCGTCGCCGGCACCAGCACCGGCACCGCGGGGCCCTCCTCGGCTATAGTGAGATTGGTCTCGTTGAGGCTGAGTAGATAGTTGGCGCCCGCCCGCGTGGCGCGGGAGAGCTCGGCAGCATCGAAGGAATCGACGCTTACCTTGATGCCCTCGGCCTTCAGGGCGGCGATGGCGGCTTCCAGATGCGGGAATTCGCTGTCGGGCAGGCAGCCGAGATCGATGACGTCGGCGCCTTCGCCGATCAGATATTTCGCCTTGGCGAGGATGCCGGGAACGTCCAGCTTTGTGGCGTCGACGATCTCGGCGAAGATGGTGACGTCCTGCTGGCTGAGGTCGACCGCGCGCTTCGCCTGGCCGAAATAGTCCGGCAGGTCGGCCATCTCGTCCGGGCCGCGGGAAAACGGCACGCCGAAGAAGCGCTCCAGCCGGTCGAGGTCGCCGCGGAAGCGGCCGGGCATCAGCACGCGGTCGGTGCCGTCGGGAATCTTCAGCCGGCGCTCGACGATCTCGGCGGTCATCAGCGCCGCCACCTTCACCCCGACATTGACCACCACCGGATCGAGCGTCTCGTCCGCCACCTCGCCGGCGATCTGCGTCAGCCGCGGCTCCGCCAGCGAGCCGGTAACCAGCGCGACGCGGGTACGAGGTGGAGTGTCCTCAGCCATTGGCGGCTTTCGCTCCGCTTTCCAGCCAGGCCCGGCGGGCGGCGATGGCGCCTCGCAGCTCGGCGATCGATTCGACCACGGTGCAGTCGTCGAATTCCTTCAGCTTGGCGGTGTTCTCCAGGTCGATGCGGCGCGGATAGACCGGCACCGGACCCTTCGGCGCCATGGTGATCATCTCCGGCGCGGTGTCGCAGGCGAAGACGATGGTGTGCACCCGGCACTTGCCGGCCTGCGCGAAGCAGTTGGTCACCAGCGTGTCGGAGATGCCGTAGACGCACTTCGCCACCGTGTTGGAGGAGGCCGGCGAGACGATCAGCGTGTGGTAGAGCCCCTCATAGAACTGCCCGACCGGCACCGAGGAAGCGGTGGTCTCCTTGAAGATGCGCGTGGTGGCGGGCAGCACCTCCTTGTCCTTGCGGTACATGCGCAGCACCTCGTCGGCCGCCGCCGATACGAACAGGTCGACATCATTGAGTTCGCGGATCAGGTCGATCGATTCGGTGAAGAAGTGTCCGGAGCCGGTGAGCGCCCAGCCCCAGCGCGGATAATTTTCGTCGGAGATGCCGTCCTTCATGCCGCGAACTCCCCGTCGAGCGCCTCGCTGAGCGAGATCGCCCGCACCGCGCCGCCAAAGCGCTGACAGATAGACGGGAAATGCTCGTCCACAAGCCCGTCATCGGCCCAGAGCTGCGGCGGACCGTCCGGGGTCTCCACCTCGGCCGACTTGATCAAGGTGAGCCGCGCGGCCTTCAGCCGGATGGCGAGCCAGGCGGCGAGGCTGTCGGAGGTCACCTCCCAGCTGGCCGGCACGTCGGCATCGAGTGCCAGCGGCACCGGCAGCCAGAGCGCGGCGTGCCCGGCGGCATGGGCCTCGAGGATGCCGGGCTCCTCGGCGCACGGCATCAGCCGCGGTTCGAGATCGGCGAGGGCGAAGGCGGTCTGCTCCATGGCGAGGATCGCCATGCGGTGCGCGGTTTCGTCGGAGAAGCCGAGGATCGGCTGCGCCGCGCGCACCGTATCGGCGAACGGCCCGCCGCCCGGCACGATGACGAGCGGCGCCCCGGCCCGGGCGAGGCAGGCCAGCAGTGCCGGCAGCCGCGGCGAGCGGATGAGGCTGCCGCCGAGCTTCACGATTTCGGGAGCACGAGTCATCGAGCGACCTCATCCTGAGGTGCCCGGCGCGAGCCGGGCCTCGAAGGATGCCCATCTCCGATGGCCGCCTTCTGCTTCAACATCCTTCGAGGCTCGCTGCGCTCGCACCTCAGGATGAGGTCGTTCGTACCGAGTGGAGAGACCTCGTGACCTCGTGCCGCACGTGCGGGTGCTGCATTCCGGTGCGGAATGCGGCCATTTGTCGGGGTCGGCCGATCTTGCATGGATCTTTGGTCGTCTAGGATCATTCTAACTCCGGCGCTAAGGTGCGCGCCTCATCAAGCGCCGCGCATGACGGCGTCGGTAACGATACCCCCCGGGAAGGACAAAGATGAATCGCATTCTCATCGCTGCCACACTCCTCGCCCTCGGCACCACCGCCGCCCTCGCGCAGGATGCGGCTGCGCCGGCTGCCGCTCCCGCTCCGGCTGCTGCAGCTCCCGCCGCTGCCGGCGCTGTCGCTGCCGGCGATCCCGAGAAGGGCGCCAATGTCTTCAAGAAGTGCATGGCCTGCCATGCCATCGGCGAGGGCGCCAAGAACAAGGTCGGCCCTGAGCTGAACGGCATTGTCGGCCGCAAGATGGGTTCGGTCGCCGGCTTCAACTATTCCGAGACGCTGAAGCAGCACAACGCCAGCGGCGAGGTCTGGGATGCCGAGAAGCTGAACAAGTATCTCGAGAACCCGAAGGGCTACCTGCCGGGCATCAAGATGGTGTTCGCCGGCCTGCCCAAGGACGGCGACCGCGCCGATCTCGAGGCCTATCTCGTCCAGTTCGACGAGACCGGGAAGAAGAAGTAGGGCTCGATCCTGGGTCCCCCCAGGATTGTCCTGTTGCAGCATCCTTCGAGGCCCGGCGTTGCCGGGCACCCCGCGGTTGGCCACCGGCCAACCGCTAGGGATGAGGTGGTTCATTAAAGCGACCTCATCCTGAGGTGCCGGCCATTTGGCCGGCCTCGAAGGATGTTGAAACAGCGTCACCATCACCCATGGCACCGGCTTTCCGCCTCGACCGCCGCGCCTTCATCGCCTGCGCGGCATGCGCCGCGGCCGGCACTGGCTTTGCCGCGGCCGGCACGCGCTTCGCCGCGGCGGACACCACGCAAGTAACTGCGCCGGTCACCGCCCGCGACCCGCTCAAGCTGGAAAAGCTCGCTGACGGCGTCTTCGTCTATGCCGCGCCCTATGAATTGATGGCGCCGGAAAATGGCGGCGCCATCTGCAATATGGGCGTCGTGGTCGGCAGCGAATCCGCCGCGGTGATCGACACCGGCAACAGCGTGCTCACCGGGCGGCGCCTCAAGGAGGCGGTGCGCCGCGTCACCGACCGGCCGGTGCGCTATGTCATCAATACCCACATGCATCCCGACCATGTGCTCGGCAATGCCGCGTTCCGGGGGGAGGGCGCCAGCTTCGTCGCGCATCGCAAGATGCCGCGCGCGCTGGCGGTGCGTACCGACACCTATATGGCGCAGGTGCACCGCCTGCTCGGGCCGCTCGGCGAGGGCACGGAGGTGGTGCTGCCGGACGTGCTGGTCGACGGCCGCATGAGCCTCGATCTCGGTGGGCGCGAGCTGATTCTCGAATCATGGCCGACCGCACATACCGACAACGACCTCACCGTGTTCGACGAGGCTTCCGGCACCTGGTTTCTCGGCGACCTGCTGTTCGTCGGCCACGTGCCGACGCTCGACGGCAGCCTGAAAGGATGGCTGGCGCTGATGGAGGCGCTCACCGCGCGCGGTACCACCCGCGTGGTGCCCGGACACGGCCCGGCCTCGGTCGCCTGGCCGATGGCGGCGGGCGACGAGCGGCGGTACCTCGATCTCGTGCAGTCCGACGTGCGGCGTCTCATCGCGGCGGGCCAGCCGATGAGCGTTGCACCCGGCCGGGTGGCGCAATCGGAGCGGGAAAAGTGGGTACTTTTCGACGAATTCAACCCGCGCAACGCCATCGCCGCTTACCACGAATATGAGTGGGAATAGGGTCGGGGCGGCAGCTTCGGCGTTCGCGCCGCAACAAGGCTCCTAGGAACTTCAAAGTATTCCGACTGGTATAACAAATGCCACGTTCGCAATTGCAGCAAAATCATAATAAGGACGTTTCTCTTAAGGGTTCTTATTGCGTGCCGTTCAAAATGGCGCTAGGCTCACTTATGTCTTCGGCTTCAACGGGTTTCGGGGGAGTTTTCTCCTTAAATTCGGTTCGTAGGCCAGCTTGGGGCGGGATGCCCCCGTGAGATCCGGCTGTTTCTCCCCCAGCCGGTCGTGACACGCTGCCGAAGATGAACGGTCAGAATGAAAAGAATAAATCGGCAGCGGATTGCCCGGAATACCGGTCAATAGCGCCCGGAGGATCGCGTTCAGGAGGAGATTACGCATGCGCAAGCTCGCCTATGCGGCAATGCTGCTGGGTACTGCGGCCGTTGCTATGCCCGCCATGGCCAATGACGGACTGCAGAAAATCATCAAAGACCCCAAGCAATGGGGTATCCAGACCGGCGATTACGCCAACACCCGTTATTCCCAGCTCAACCAGATCAATGCCGGCAATGTCGGCAAGATGCAGGTAGCCTGGACCTTCTCGACCGGCGTGCTCCGCGGTCACGAAGGCGGTCCCCTCATCATCGGCGACGTGATGTACGTACACACGCCGTTCCCCAACATCGTCTATGCCCTCGACCTCAACAACGATGGCAAGATCATCTGGAAGTACGAGCCGAAGCAGGATCCGAACGTCATCCCGGTGATGTGCTGCGACACCGTGAATCGCGGTCTCGCCTATTCCAACGGGCTGATCTACCTGCACCAGGCCGACACCACGCTGGTGGCGCTCGACGCCAAGACCGGCGAGAAGAAATGGTCCGTGGTCAATGGCGATCCCAAGAAGGGTGAGACCAATACTGCGACTGTTCTGCCGGTGAAGGACAAGGTCATCGTCGGCATCTCCGGCGGCGAATTCGGCGTGCGCTGCCACGTCACCGCCTATGACAGCGCCACCGGCAAGCAGGTGTGGCGCGGCTACTCGATGGGCCCGGACAGCGACCTGCTGGTCGACCCGGCCAAGACCACCGCTCTCGGCAAGCCGATCGGCGCGGACTCTTCGCTGAAGACCTGGGAAGGCGATCAGTGGAAGATCGGCGGCGGCTGCACCTGGGGCTGGTATTCCTACGATCCGGAAACCAACCTCGTCTATTACGGCTCGGGCAACCCCTCCACCTGGAACCCGAAGCAGCGTCCCGGCGACAACAAGTGGTCGATGACCATCTGGGCGCGTGACGCCGACACCGGCATGGCCAAGTGGGTCTACCAGATGACCCCCCACGACGAGTGGGACTATGACGGCATCAACGAGATGATCCTCACGGATCAGGAGATGAACGGCCAGCAGCGCAAGCTGCTCACCCACTTCGACCGCAACGGCTTCGGCTATACGCTGGACCGCGTGTCGGGCGACCTGCTCGTCGCCGAGAAGTTCGACCCGGCGGTGAACTGGGCCACCAAGGTCGACATGGACCGCAACAGCCCGACCTTCGGTCGTCCGCAGGTGGTGTCGCAGTTCTCGACCGAGCAGCAGGGTGAAGACGTCAACACCAAGGGCATCTGCCCGGCGGCGCTCGGCACCAAGGACCAGCAGCCTGCGGCCTACTCGCCGAAGACCAAGCTGTTCTACGTGCCGACCAACCACGTCTGCATGGACTATGAGCCGTTCCGCGTCAGCTACACTGCGGGCCAGCCCTATGTCGGTGCCACCCTGTCGATGTTCCCCGCGCCGAACAGCCATGGCGGCATGGGCAACTTCATCGCCTGGGACAACACCAAGGGCAAGATCGTGTGGTCGCTGAAGGAGCCGTTCTCGGTGTGGTCGGGCGCGCTCGCCACCGCCGGCGACGTGGTCTTCTACGGCACGCTCGAAGGCTACCTGAAGGCGGTCGACAGCAAGACGGGCAAGGAACTCTACAAGTTCAAGACCCCGTCGGGCATCATCGGCAACGTCACCACCTATGAGCACAAGGGCAAGCAGTACATCGCCATCCTGTCGG
This sequence comes from Starkeya sp. ORNL1, assembly GCF_012971745.1. Taxonomy (NCBI): domain Bacteria; kingdom Pseudomonadati; phylum Pseudomonadota; class Alphaproteobacteria; order Hyphomicrobiales; family Xanthobacteraceae; genus Starkeya; species Starkeya sp. ORNL1. The sequence continues at coordinate 1,990,040 of NZ_CP048834.1, read as the reverse complement.
GTGTCGGTGGCTGGGCAGGCATCGGCCTCGCGGCCGGCCTGACCGACCCGCAAGCCGGTCTCGGCGCGGTGGGTGGCTATGCGGCCCTGTCGAGCTACACCAACCTCGGTGGCCAGCTCACCGTGTTCGCGCTGCCGAACTGATCAACGGGCGGAAGCCGGTCCAGGCGAAAGCCTGGCCGGCTCCCACCTCTCAAGACAAAGGGGCCTGGCCGTCGGTGAGAGCCGGCGTGCCAGGCCCCGGCGTCTCGGCGATCCGGTTCTTATAAAAATCTTAGAACTGTTCCAGAGACTTCGCTCCGGCCTCCCCCGGCCCCGGAGCGGCACAATAGCGGTCCTGGAACCCAGGGAGTGTCCCTCATGAAGTATGCTTTCCGCGGACGGTCTCTTTCCGGCATGCTGCCGGCCGCCGCTGCCCTCGCCTTGCTGCTGATCGGTGGCGCCCCCGCTCTCGCCCAGCAGCCGGCCCCTGCCGCTGGTGGCGCGTCTGCCGCCGAAGCGCAGGCCGCGGCGACCAAGGACGAGATGGGCAAGTACACGCTCCCCGACGGCACGCCGACCTATCACTTCTCCGCGGACGGCACGATGGACTGGTACACCTATAGCGGCTACCGCCGCTATCACGCCGAGTGCCATGTCTGCCACGGCCCCGACGGCCTCGGCTCCAGCTACGCCCCGGCGCTGGCGGAGTCGCTCAAGACCATGACCCACGACCAGTTCATGGAAGTCGTCGTCAACGGCAAGCAGAATGTCGGCGTCGGCCAGGCCAACCAGGTGATGCCGGCGTTCGGCGAGAACCTGAATGTGATGTGCTACATCGACGATATCTACGTTTATCTGAAGGCCCGCGCCGATGGGGTGCTCGACCGCCAGCGGCCGAGCAAGCGCGAGGACAAGACGAAGGCGTACGGTGACAATGAGAACCAGTGCTTTGGTCGTAAGTAAAACCCCGGTCGTCATCCCGGACGAAGGCGCAGCCTTCGAGCCGGGATCGCGTACCCGTACCGTCACGCGATCCCGGCTCGGCCGTTGGCCGTCCGGGATGACGATGGTGGGAGGGGTGGCGGCGATCCTCGTCGCCCTGATCGCCGCGCCGTCCGCACGCGCCCAGGTCTCCGATCTCGTCGATCGCTCCACGCTGCGTGTGTGCGCGGATCCGGCGAACATGCCCTTCACCAATGAGAAGGGCGAAGGCTTCGAGAACAAGATCGCCGACCTGCTCTCGCAAAAGCTGAACCTGCCGCTGGACTATACCTGGTTCCCGCAGGCCACCGGCTTCTACCGCAAGACGCTCGGCGAGAAGCGCTGCGACATCGTGATGGGCTATGTCGCCGGCGGCGACCCGGTGCTCAACACCAACCCCTATTACAAGTCGGCCTGGGTGCTGATCTCCAAGAAGGGCGGCGACCTCGAAGGTGTCGATTCGCTGGAGGATATCCGGCTCAAGGGCCGGCATATCGGCGTCGTCGCCGGTACCCCACCGGGCGACCTCCTGGCCCGCAACGGCCTGATGAGCATGGCCAAGCCCTATTCGCTCACAGTGGACCGCCGATTCGACAGCCCGGCCGAGCAGATGATCGCCGACATCAATTCCGGCGAGATCGATGCCGGCATCTTGTGGGGCCCGATCGGCGGCTATTATGCCCGCCGCTCCGAAGCCGCGCTCGATGTGGTGCCGCTGGTGAAGGAGAGGGGCGACCCGCAAATGGTGTACCGCATCACGCTCGGCATCCGCCCGGGCGAGCTGAACTGGAAGCACCAGCTCAACGATTTCATCACCGCCAACCAGCCGGAGATCAACCGCATCCTGCTGGAATATGGCGTGCCGCTGCTCGACGAGGCCAACCAGCCGATGGGAGCCGGCAAATGAGCCCACGCGCCGGCCACGGACCCTCGGGGGACCCGGCCGGAACGCTGCCGCGCGAGGAGGCTTCTCCCGTGCCGCTGGCCTGGCTGGCCATGGCCGGGCTCGCCGTGGTGCTGGCGCTGTCCCCGGCCTATGCGCAGGAGCCGGCCGCGCCCGGCACTGCCACCGCGACCGACAAGGCGGTGCAGGAGGCCCTCAATCCGCCCAAGGTGCCGCCGGAGCCGGACGGCTACCGCACCGATGACTACCGCGCCCCGACCCCGGCAACGCTGCGCGGCGCCACCGTGCTCGACACCGACACTGCCGCCAGGCTCTGGCGCGACCGGGCGGCGCTGTTCATCGACGTCATGCCGCGTGACGTGAAGCCGGCGAACCTTCCCGCCGGCACCATCTGGCGCGACAAGAAACGCGACGACATCCCCGGCAGCGTGTGGTTCCCGAATGTCGGCTATGGCCTGCTCAACGCGCAGGTGGACGGCTATTTCCGCGGCGGGCTGGAGAGCCTCACCGGAGGCCGGCATGATGCGCCGCTGGTGTTCTACTGCCAGACCGAGTGCTGGATGAGCTGGAACGCCGCCAAGCGTGCGCTCGAGTACGGCTTCGGCAATGTCTCCTGGTATCCCGGCGGCAGCGATGGCTGGGCCAAGGCTGGCCTGCCACTGGAAACGGCCGTGCCGCGGTTGTGAGCGCGCTCTGCTTCAGCATCCTTCGAGGCCGCCTGCGGCGGCACCTCAGGATGAGGTTGTCCTAAAGGGAGAACCTCATCCTGAGGTGCCCTGCAAGGCCGGGCCTCGAAGGATGCTGAAGCAGCACGACACCCCTCACTCCATCACGTTCTGGATCGCTCGCGCGATGGCGAAGGCGCGCTGCTCGAGGATCACCGGGCTCTCGCACACCGCGGAGACCGCCTGCGAGCGCGAATCATAGATCCGGGTGTCCCACAGCAATTGCTGCTCAAGCTCCCCCGCCTTGGCCTTCTCGTCGTCGCTGGCGGCGGCCTTCTTGGCCTGCGCCACCTTCAGGCTCTCATCCTTGATGCGCTTGGAGAGGTCGATCTGGTGCTGCGAATAGCGCTCGATGCCGGTGAGGATGCGCGAGCGCAGGCCGTTGATCTCCTCGAACACCCCTGCGAACAGCAATGTCAGCCGCGCCTTCTTGTCGGCGCCGGCGTCCTTGGCGAACTGCTCGATTTTCGTGGTGGCGTCCTCGATCGAGGTGCGCCGCGCCGCGATCACCGGCACCAGCTCGGCGACATCCTGGTCGTCGCGCCATTTGGCGTCGGTGAGCGGCGGGCCGGCCCACATCTGCCCGGCGGCGAGTTCGGCCACCTTGGGCTGGATGCAGGGCCATAGCGTGTCCGGTGACGCGGCCGACGCCGGGCCGGCAAGCGCCAGCAGGAGCAGGGGGGCCAGAACGCGATTCGACGAATACATGAGGCGACTCCCGGAAATTCTTGTCATTTGGCCGCATCCGGCCCGCCGCGGCGGGCCATGATGCCGGCAGATGGATCATAAGCGAGGATGGAGGCGGCGAGGAACACCAATGAACAGCCGGCCACCACCAACGCCGAGAACGGCTCGAACTGGCCGTAGAGCGCGAAGCGGATCAGCTCCACCGCATAGGAGAACGGATTGAACATGCAGATATAATACAGCACCAGGCTGCTCTCCTGCACCCGCCACAGCGGGTAGAGCGCCGATGAGGCGAAGAACATCGGGAAGATCACGAAGTTCATCACGCTGGCGAAATTCTCCATCTGCTTGAACACCGAGCTCATCAGGAGCCCCATGGCGCCGAGCATGAAGCCGGCGAGCACGAGCGCCGGCAGCACGGTGAGGAAGCCGAGCGGCGGCAGGTCGACGCCCCACAGCCAGGCGACGAGCAGGAACGCATAGACCTGCAGGATGGAGACGCAGATGCCGGCGGTGAGCTTCGACACCAAAAGGAACCAGCGCGGATAGGGGCTCACCAGCAGGATGCGCATGGCGCCGACCTCGCGGTCATAGACCATGGACAGCGAGGATTGCAGGCCGTTGAACAGCTGGATCATCGCGATCAGCCCCGGCGTCACATAGACCTCGTAGAGCACATAGGTCTCGTAGGGCGGGATGATCGAGACGCCGAGCACCGAGCGGAAGCCGGCGGCGAAGATGAACAGCCACACCAGCGGGCGCACCAGGGCCGAGAGGAATCGGCCGCGCTGGTTGAGGAAGCGCAGCGCCTCGCGCCAGCAGATGCCGGCCATGCAGATCGCATAGCCCGACAGCGGCAGCCGGAAGGCGGGCTTTTCCGGGACGAAGCTCATGGGCGTGTCGCTCCCGGGGTGGGGAAGGCGGCGTGCGTGCGGGTATCCTTCGAGGCTCGCTGCGCTCGCACCTCAGGATGACGTTCATCTACAGGAACCACGTCATCCTGAGGTGCCGCGAAGCGGCCTCGAAGGATGCTGAAGCCGAGCGTCCCCTCACCCCAACCCTCTCCCCCGCGGGGGGAGGGTGCAAAAGCGCGTCCGCGCGGGTGGATGATCATCCCTCGCCCCCCGTCACAGCCTCATTGCCGACGATCTTCAGGAACGCCCCGGACAGGTCCGTGGTGCCCGCCTGCGCCACCACGCTCTCATAGGTGCCCTCGGCGCGGACCCGGCCCTTGTGCAGCACCACGACGCGGTCGCCGGGGTGGATCTCCTCGATGATGTGGGTCGCCCACAGCACGCCGATGCCCTCGATGGCGACCAGCCGCCGCACCTCGGCGAGCAGCGCGGCGCGCGAGCCGATGTCGAGGCCGACGGTGGGCTCGTCCAGCAGCAGCAGGTCCGGCCGGTGCATCAGCGCGCGGGCGATCTCGACGCGGCGCATCTGGCCGCCGGAGAGGTTGCGCACCTTGTCCCTGGCGCGGTCGATGAGCCCGACCTGCTCCAGCACCTCGCGCGCCCGCTTGCGCCCGGCAGCAAAGCCGACGCCGTGCAGGGCGGCATGGTAGACGAGGTTCTGGGTGACGCTGAGCTCGAGATCGAGCGTGCGGGCCTGGAATACCACGCCGAGCCGGGTCAGCGCCGCCGCCGGCTGGCGCCTGACATCGAAGCCGAGCACGCGGATCGAGCCGGTGCGGTTGTCGTAAAGCCGCGTTACCAGCGAGAACAGCGTGGTCTTGCCGGCGCCGTTTGGGCCGAGCAAGGCGGTGAAGCTGCCGCGCGGCACGGTGAGCGAGACATCGTCCAGCGCCTTGCGCGCGCCGAAAGCGTGGGTCACGCCCTCGACGCCAAGCGCGGGAATCTCCTCACTCACCTCGACGCCTTTCACCAGATCAAGCTGCATCGGCCTCTTCCGCAGCGGAAATCACGTTTCCTGAAATGATAACCCCGGCGAAAGCCGAGACTGGCCTTGGCCGGGGACGACGTTTGATTGTTGCCGAATGTTCCCGTTCAAACCTATAGCGACGTCATCCTGAGGTGCGAGCGAATGCGAGCCTCGAAGGATGCTGCAGCAGGGCAACGGTCATCGGGGGCGGGCATCCTTCGAGGCTCGCTGTGCTCGCACCTCAGGATGACGTGCTGTCATTGGCACCCTCACGGCACGATCACCACGCCCCAGGGCGAGCGTCCGACGGCGACCGACTTGGTAACCTTCTCCGCCGCGACATCGATGATGGAGATGTCGTTCGAGTTGCCGTTGGTGGTGACCAGCAGCTTCTCGTCCGGGGTGAAGGCGAGCTGCCAGACGCGCTGGCCGACCAAGAGATACTTCTCCACCTCCAGCGTCTTGGTGTTCACCACCGCGACGCGGTTGGCCGGGCCGAGCGCGACGAAGGCCTTGGAGCCGTCCTTGGTGATGCGGATGCCTACCGGCTGGATCGCGTCCTGGTTCACGCCGGGAATGGCGAAGCTGATCTTCTTGATGATCTTCCACGTCTTGGGGTCGATCACCGCGACCGTGCCGCCGACCTCGGAGGACACCCAGAGCGAGGACGCGTCGTGGTTGAAGGTGGCATAGCGCGGGCGCGAATCCACCAGCACGTTCTCGATCACCTGCTTGGTGGTGGTGTCGATGATGTGCGCCATGTTGGTGGTCTCGGAGGTGTTGACCAGGATCTTGCCGTCCGGGCTCACCGCCATGCCTTCCGGCTCGACGCCGACTTCGATCTCCGCCACCAGCTCGTTATTATCGACATTCACCGCCGTGACCATGTTGTCGTCTTCATTGGCGATGTAGAGCGGGTTGCCGGAGGGGGCGAGCACGAACAGCTCCGGGTCGGGACCCGAGCGCAGTGTCTTCACCAGCTTGAAGGTCTTGGAATCATAGACCTCGACGCGGTTGTCGTCGGAGGCGCAGAGATAGATCAGCTTGCCGTCCGGGCTCGCGGTGATGCCGCGCGGGCGGCGCCCGGTCTTCACCGTTTCCAGCACCTTCAGGCTGTCCATGTCGACCACGCTCATGGTGTGGTCGCGCTCATTGGAGACGAAGGCGCGCACCTGTGCGCTGGCCGGCAGGGCATCCGCCGCGATGAGTGCACCGACAAGCGCGGCAAGGCTGGCGGCGGACGTGAAGCGGCTGGTCATCTTTTCCTCCTCGGCAAGTCTTTGATTCTGATTGAATTTGCCGGCTGGTTGAGCGAACTGGCGAGTTGAATTTGCCAGCTAGTTGAACGTGCACTTCGTCTCGGGCTTGTCGAAGCCCAGCGTGTCGAGCGGCGTGCGCTGGTGCAGGAAGCCGGATTGCGGCGACAGCGTCACGGTGTTGGTGGAGTGGGTGAGCAGGATCGGCTGGCGCAGCTGGTGGTCCCAGTCGCGGAAGCTCGCTGCCACGCCCTTGAACACCGGCAAATCGTACTCCGGCGTCAGGAGCTCGGCGCGCACCTTGGCGGTGTCGCTGTTCCTGGTCTTCATGCCGGCGGAGCCGATGGCGAACACGCCCTCCCACATCTGGAAGTCCAGCGGCTGCATCATCCGCTTGGTCTGCTTGAAGAAGCGGCTCTGCAATTGCGCCGCGCCCCAATTCTCCATGGTCGGGTGCCAGGAGAGCGGCATCAGCCCCTGGGTTCCGGCGGTGGGGCGGGGCAGCCAGGTGTTGTACGACACCAGCTCGCCGAACTCGCCCTGCTCGTCGGCGGTGATGAGGATGTCGTACTCGCCGACCTGCGTCGCCCGCGGCACTTCGGACTGCGCGGTGGCGCGGGCGTCCGGCCCGTAATCCCAGATCTTCTCGGCGATGATCTTGGCGCCGAACTTCTTGGCCGAGCGCTTCACCGCCTCGGCATAGAGCTTGTCGCCGTCGGTGCGCCCGGTCATGAGGAACCAGTTCATCCAGCGCTTGGTGACGAGGAACTGGGCGAGCGCATCGGTGAGCTGCGAGCGGCTCGGCGCGATGTGGAACACATTGGCGCGGCAATCCTGCTGGCGCAGCCGGTCATCCTGCGCGCCGACATTCATCAGGATAACGTCCTTGCCCTTCAGCGCGTCGGCGATCTTCAGCAACTGATCGCCCGGCACGTCGAGCAGGATGAAATTGTTGCCGGCGTCGACCAGCTTTTGCGCCGCGGGCAGCGGGTCGCCGTCGGTCGGCACGATCTCAGTCTGCAGCTTGTAGTCAAGCTTGAGGAAGCGCCCGCTGGTCAGGCTGTCGCGAATGCCGAGCTCGGCGCCGGCAATGCCGAGATCATCCGGCGGCGCTGAGAGCGGGGCGACCCATGGCGGCTGCTCCGGGATCTGCCGCACCACGCCGATGCGGAAAGTCTGCTCCGGTGGGATCACGGCCGCCGGCTTCGCGGCAGGGGGGCTGGCGGCGGGCGCCGCGGGGGCAGGCGATTCGCTCTGCGCCTGCCCGGTGGCAGGTGCGAATGCGGCGGCAAGCGCCAGCACGCCAAAGGCGGCGTGGATCATCCTTCTCATCGGCCTTCCATCCCCGCGGTTTCGCTCTGTTCTGAATTGACGTTCCGTCACCGCAGGACAAAGCCTAGCAAACATGCCCAAGTATTCAACTGAATAGAGAGTATAAGAAATTAATAAGGCATCAGAATTTCTTTATCTATACAGCGACTTGTTGTGCGGCCCTGACGGAAAATTGAGAAACGCCGGTTGCGGTGGGTCAGCCCGCTACTATGATCATGGCAAGGCGCAGGGAGGCGCTTCGGATGACCGACCTGTCGAGACGTGTGGGTGTGTTCGGCTTCAGCATCCTTCGAGGCTCGCTATGCGAGCACCTCAGGATGACGTCGCGTGAAAAAGAACCACGTCATCTTGAGGTGCCCGGCAACGCCGGGCCTCGAAGGATGCTGAAGCCGATGACCGCCGCCTTCGCCTTCCTCCTGCTCACCTCCGCCGCCCATGCCGCCACCAAGGTCGCGGTATTCGATTTCGAGCTGCTCGACACCAGCACCGAGGCCGACATTCGCGGGCCGAAGCCGGACGAGGTGCGCCGGCTGGCCCTCATCACCGAGGATGTGCGCAAGCGGCTGCGTGAAGCCGGCTATGAGCTGGTCGACCTCGCCCCGCAAAAGGCCAAGATCGACGACGCGTCGCCGTTCCGCAATTGCAACAGCTGCGAACTGCCCATCGCCCGCGCGGCGGGCGCCGATATCGAGGTGATCGGGCTGGTGCAGAAGGTCTCCAACCTGATCCTCAACATCAATTTCCAGCTGCGCGACGTCGCGACCGGCGCCGTGCTACGCGCCGGCAGCGCCGATATCCGCAACAACACCGATGAATCCTGGACGCGCGGCATATCTTATCTGGTACGCAACCGGCTGCTCGATCCGCCCCTGACCGGCAAAGCCGCTGCAAAGGCCGCTCCATGATGCTCTCCCGCCGCACCCTCCTCGCTGGCGCCGTCGCACTCGCTGCATTCCCGGCCCATGCCGCTGGCGAGCCGCCCAAGCTGCGCATCGGCACGCTGAAGTTCGGCACGCTGAACTGGCTCCTGGAGACCATGCGCGGCGAGGGGCTGGTTGCCCGCGAGGGGCTCAATATCGAGAGCGTCGACTTCGCCTCCGGCCAGGCCACCACGGTGGGGCTGCAGGCCGGCGATATCGACCTCATCGTCTCCGACTGGCTGTGGGCGATGCGCCGGCGCAGCGATGGCGAGATGCTGCGCTTCGCGCCGTTCTCCAATGCGCTCGGTGCGCTGATGGTGGCGGCGAACTCACCGGTGCGCGCGCTTTCCGATCTCAAGGGCCGCAAGATCGGCGTTGCCGGCGGCGCGCTCGACAAGAGCTGGCTGCTGCTGCGCGCCTATGCGAGCGAGCGCGCCGGCATCGACCTCGCCGCGGTGGCCGAGCCGGTCTATGGCGCGGCGCCGCTGGTGAGCGAGCAGCTTGCGCTCGGCCGCATCGACGCCGTCCTCACCTTCTGGCCCTATGCGGCGCGGCTCGACGCCAAGGGTTTCACCCGGCTTATGGACATGAAGGACGTGATCGGCGGGCTCGGCATCTCGCCGTCGCCCCCGCTGGTCGGTTTCGTGTGGAACGAGCGCATCATGAAGGAGAAGGGCGAGGCGCTCGCCGGCTTCTTCCGCGCCGCCGCCGCGGCGAACCGCGTGCTCGCCACCTCGGACGCGGCGTGGGAGCGCATCCGCCCGCTGATGCAGGCGGCCGACGACGCCGAGTTCGTGAAGCTGCGCGACTATTTCCGCGCCGGCATCCCCGGCACCTTCGACGCCGGCGCGCTCGGTGCCTGCGAGCGGCTTTATGCGCTGCTCGCCCGCACCGGCGGCGAGGAACTGGTGGGGCCGAAGCCGGGCTTCGATCCGGCGCTGTTCGGCCCGGTCAAGGGATGAACATGGCCGCCGGCGATCTCGCCCCCGAGCCCACCGCTGCCGTCTCCGGCTGGCGGCGCGCCGGCACGCGGCTCGGCTGGACCGTGCTGTCGCTGGCGCTGCTGGTGGCGTTCTGGCAGGTGGTCGCGATGATCCTGGCCTCGCGGCTGCTGCCCGGCCCGGCCGAGGTGGCGGCGGCGCTGTCGCGTGCGGCGGCCGATGGCGCGCTGTTCCGCAACATTGCGATCACGCTGGCGCGGGTGGCGGCGAGCTTCTTCATCGCCATGGTGCTGGGCTCGGCGATCGGCATCGCGCTCGGCCGCTCGCCGCGGCTCGATGCGGTGTTCGGGCCGTGGGTGATCGTGCTGTTGAACCTGCCGGCGCTGGTGGTGATCATCCTCTGCTATGTCTGGTTCGGCCTCACCGAGGTCGCCGCCATCACCGCGGTCGCGGTCAACAAGATCCCCAACGTCGCGGTGACGATGCGCGAGGGCGCCGCCGCGCTGTCCCGCGATCTCGACGAGATGGCGCGGGTGTTCCGCTTCGGCCGTGCCCGCACCCTCAGCCATGTGGTGCTGCCGCAGCTGGCGCCGTTCTTTGCGGCGAGCGCCCGCACCGGCCTCGCGCTCACCTGGAAGATCGTGCTGGTGGTGGAACTGCTCGGCCGTTCCAACGGCGTCGGCTTCGAATTGCAGACCGCGTTCCAACTGTTCGATGTCGCCACCGTACTGGCCTATGCGCTGGCCTTCACGCTGGTGGTGCAGATCATCGAGGTCGGGCTGATCCAGCCCTGGGAGCGCCACGCCAACCGGTGGCGGCGTTGACCGCGATCTCGCTCGACATCGCGCTGAAGCGCTATCCGGCGGTGGCCGGCACTGCGGAGCGCACGATCTTCCGCGACTTCGCGCTGGAGGTGGCTTCGCACGCCTTCCTGGTGCTGCTGGGGGCATCCGGCCTCGGCAAGACCACGCTGCTCAACATCGTCGCCGGGCTGGATGGCGACTACAGCGGCAGCGTGCGCTTCGCGCCTGCCGAGCCGCGTATCGCCTATGCCTTCCAGAACCCGCGGCTGCTGCCCTGGCGCACCGTCGAGGAGAACATCGCGCTGCCGCTCGCCGGCGAGAATGCGCGGGACGAGGCGCGTGCGATGCTCGCGGAGGTCGGCCTTGCCGAGGCGGCGGGCGCTTATCCGGAGCGGCTCTCGCTCGGCCAGCAGCGCCGCGTTGCGCTGGCCCGCGCCTTCGCGGTGCGCCCGGACGTGCTGCTGATGGACGAGCCCTTCGTCTCGCTCGACGAGACCAGCGCCGCGCGCTTACGCGAATTGCTGCGCCGGCTGTTGGAGCGGCGCCCGGCGACGGTGCTGTTCGTCACCCACGACAGCCGCGAGGCGGTGGAACTGGCGAGCCGCATCGTGATGCTGGACGGCGCCCCGGCGCGGATCGCGCGCGACGTGGCGGTGGGGCTGTCAGCCGGTGAGCGCGGGCAGGCGGGAGCGGTGGACGCCTTCCGCAAGGCGATGCTGGCGGGGGTGTGAAGGCGTTGTCCTGCTTGGGCATCCTTCGAGGCCGCCTGCGGCGGCACCTCAGGATGACGTGGTTTTTTCGCGCGACGTCATCATGAGGTGCGAGCGCAGCGAGCCTCGAAGGATATTCACCCCGAGCCCCCCTACGTCACCGCCGATACCTTCATCATCACCAGCCCGCCGACGATCAGCAGCGCCGCCACAATGCGCAGCGCGTTGACCGGCTCGCCGAGCACGGCGATGCCGATGAGGAAGGCGCCGATCGCGCCGATACCGGTCCACACCACATAGGCGGTACCGAGCGGCAGCGATTTCATCGACACCGCCAGCAACGCGAAGCTGGCGATCATCAGGGTGATGGTGACGAGGCTCGGCACCAGGCGGGTGAAGCCGTGGGATTGCTTCATGGCGAAGGCCCAGGCGACCTCAAGCAGGCCGGCTGCGGCCAACAGAATCCAGGCCATTTCGGCTCTCCTTTCAAAGAGCCGGGTCGTCCCGGATGGTGTGTGCCGTGAAGGCGAGGTCGTCCTCGTCGTCTCTATCTGGGACATCGGGGCGGGGGTTCAAGGGGTGACTTCCCTTCCTTCCCGCCCAGCATTCGTCATCCCGGACGGCCGCAGGCCGATCCGGGATCGCAAGAAGGTGTTGCGCGAGACGTCACGCGATCCCGGCTCTGCGCATCGCTTCGGCCGGGATGACGGCCTGGTGGGACAAAGAAAAAGCCCGGAGCTTGCGCCCCGGGCTGAATGAAGTCGGCGGTCATTAGACGGCCGCGGCCGCCTGAACTGTCGGACGAAGGGAGACGGGCGAACCGATCTCACTTGTCGAGGAAGATTGCCGCCAACCGCTGGAGCAGGCCCTTCGGCGGGGCCGTGGGCGGAGCTTTTGTCTGCCCAGGGTTGCTTCCGATCTAAGCAGCGAACGGATGCTTGGCGGTCGCGGCCTGCGAGATCACGTCACGTGCCTTGGGCCAGCCATCGACGGCGCGCTTCAGGGCTTCCTTGGTGGCCTCGTAGTTGAACTTCTGGATCTTGGCGTCGTCCGCCGCTTCCCAGTGGATGAACACGCCGACCGCGATGAACAGGTCGTCGGCTTCTTCCTCGGGGATGGTGCCGTCGGCGACGCTGTCGACGACCGCCTTGGCGACCGCATACTGCGCCGGCCCGAACATCTGCACCGCCTGGCGGGCGTCCTTGATCGTGACCTTGTTGAACAGGATGGTGTTCGGCTTGGCCTGCAGGTTCGGGGTCACCACGGCGAGCAGCGAGGTGAAGCCGTCCTTGTTGTTGGTCAGCGCGGTTACGAACGCGGTCTCGGCTGCGCTGCCGCGCGGTCCGATGATGAGATCGATGTGCGCGACTTCATTGCCGTCTCCGACCAGCGACTCGCCGATCAGAACCTTGTTGATCTTGGCCATCTAAATCCTCCCATGACGGGGTTGCTCAATCGAGAGACAGCGAACTGCCCCCCTCGATGTCCCGGCTATCTTTGTTGCAGCGTTTGATACACCAAACCGGTTGGCCCGATAGCTCGACCAGACACTTCACGGGCGAGAGACTAGAGCCGCTTCGCCTTTTACTGCAAGGGATTCTTCTGGATGAGCGGGACTTTCCGGGCACGTCGCCACGCCTGCCGGGGAAAAGGGGAGCTGACTAGATGTTGGTCAGTTCGTACCTCCGACGCCTAGTCCTTGATCGCCTGCACCTCCAGAGCCTGGCACCGTCCCATGACAGGACTGTGTGAGGGCAGGCCGTGGCGCATCGTGCGGCGTATCGACCTGCCGCATCCCACCGCGAAACCGCTTTTGCGGGCGACAGCTGCCCCTAGGGAGAGGCGCGCTTTGTTGCCGCACCGCAACATGTTGTGGATGGCGCGGGAGCGTGTTTGTATCTGGCATGCCACTTGCTGCAAGCGGTAGTGTCGAAGGAGGAAGCGTTCCAGGTCGTTGGTCCCACACTGAAGGATCGAGCCATGGAGCTTATCTTGTCTATCTGCCTGATCGCCTCGCCGGGTGTGTGCCGGGAAGAGGCGGTGTCCCTGAGCGTCGAGCAGGTGTCGCTGCCGACGCAATGCATGATGGGCGCGCAGCCCGTGATCGCCGAGTGGTCCGAGTCCCATCCCAAGTGGAAGGTGACCAAGTGGCGCTGCGGCCGTCCGATCGCGGGACGCGATATCTGAGCCGCAAATCACTTCCGAGGTAGTGGAACCTCATCCTGAGGTGCCCGTCGTGAGCCGGGCCTCGAAGGATGCTCGTCTCCGGGCGCCATCTGCTTGAGCATCCTTCGAGGCTCGCTTCGCTCGCACCTCAGGATGAGGTCGTTGAAAAAGATGCGCATTCCGTTGCGTCACACATCGGTCCATCCTGAGCGTCTCACAATAAAAAAATCATAAGAATCAATATTATAGACAGTCGATAGTGTCGGCATTACCGTCCCCACAAAACAAAATCGGTGGGGAGGAAGTCGTGCTGCGTGTCAGTCAAATACATTCCGTCGGTGCCGCCAGCTTTGTCGCCGGGCTGCTGATTCTCGGCAGCCCGATAATGATCCGCGGCGCGCGGGCCGGGGATGTCGACGCGCCGGCCACGCGCGCCGATGCCGACGATGATGACGAGGCCGGCGGCTATGAGATCGACAGCGAGAACATCTTCGGCTTCACCGACGGCAGCGACGTCAATGATCGCGGCGAGCAGGAGATCTCGCTCACGGCGGTCGGCGCCTTCGGCCGCAATCGCGAGGAACCGGGCTCCTCGCATTATTCCGCCTGGGAGGCCGAGCTCGAATATGAGTATGGCTTCACCCGCAACCTCACCCTCAGCGTCGGCGCCTCGCTCGGCTATCACGATATCGAGAATGTCGCCGAGCTTGAGGACATCAGCGGCGGCGGCTTCAACGGCCTCTCGGCCGAGCTGAAATACCGCTTCCTCAGCTGGGAGCACGCGCCGTTCGGGCTCGCGGTTTCGGTCGAGCCGGAATGGAGCCGTTACGAGGACGATTCCGGCGAGCGGGCCGACGGCTTCGAGCTTCCCTTCAAGCTGATGATCGACAAGGAGCTGGTCTCCGAAAAGCTGTTCGGCGCCATCAACATCCTCTACGCGCCGGAATGGACCGACGGCGAGGAGGGCACCGAGAAGGAATCGACGCTGGAAATCTCCGGCGCGCTCTCCTGGCAGGTGTCGACCGGCGTCTTCCTCGGCGGCGAGCTGCGCTATCTCGCCGGCTATGAGGGACTCGCCTTCGAGCATTTCGAGGGTGGTGCCTTCTATGTCGGCCCCAGCATCTACTGCCAGGTATCCAAATCGGCCTATCTCAAGGCCGCCTATTCCTATCAGGTCGCCGGCTCCTCGCCGGAAAGCGACGGCAATCTCGACCTGATCAGCCACGAACGCCAGCAGCTCAAGCTCAATCTGGGCATCGAATTCTGATGCCCGGCACCGATCAGGAGGACCCCCGTATGAACAATCGCCAATTCAATCGCCGCCAATTGCTCGCGCTCGGTGCCGCCGGGGCTGCCGGCGCGCTGATCCTGCCGCGCGCCGCCCTCGCCATCGATCTTGCCAAGGGCCGGACCGACCTGCCGGAGATCGTGCTCGGCGATACCAACGGCAATGACTTCGCGGTGCCGGTGAAGGACATCACCATGGAGGGCGGCAAGTCCTACCGGCTGAACGTCACCTCCAATGGCGGCAAGGAATACAAGTTCATGGCGCCGGAATTCTTCCGCAATATCTGGATGAACCAGATCGTCATCAACCATCTGGAGATCCACCCCTACGGCGCGCCGCATCACATCGAGTTCGACGATGCCGGCACCATCTCGCTGGAGTTCGTGCCGATCCGCACCGGCACCTATCAGTGGTGGATCGACGGCCTGCAGGAAAAGGGCATGGCCGGCACTTTGACCGTGAAGTGAAGCTGAAGAAAAAACCGCACGACAATCGGAGGAATGCCCATGAAGAACCTTGCTTCCACCTTGCTGCTAGGCGCGGCGATGCTGGGCGCCGGCGCTACGCTCGCCTTCGCGGATGACGCCAAGGAGTGCACCGACGGCGTCGCCATGATCAAGGCGGAGATTGCCAAGAAGCCGGTCAAGGCGACGCTCGACAAGCTCAACAAGGCGCTCAAGGGCGCCGAGCGCGAGCTGGGCGAGAAGGAATATGACGAGTGCGTGGACTTCGTGAACGACGCGAAGAAGGCTGTGAAGGGGTGAGGCGGTTAAGGAGTGAGGCGAAGGGGTTGTCCTGCTTGAGGGTCCTGCGAGGCCGGGCTTTGCCGGGCACCTCAGGATGAGGTCGCTTTAAAAGGACAACCTCATCCTGAGGTGCGAGCGCCAGCGAGCCTCGAAGGATACTGAAACCGAGCGACTCTTCCCTCACAACATTCCCTAAATGTGTTGCGGCGCAGCGTGCAGAGCCGGCGCGGTCGTGAAATCATCCGCATCCGGCTTTTATTGAGCCGGATGAGGCGGAAAGCTCCCGGCATGGTGCGCGGTATCTTCTCATCCTTAAGAGCGCGCATGGCGCTGCTGCTGGCTGTCGCGGTGCTCATCACCGCGGCCTCCGTGGCGCTGCTTGTCGGCACGCTCGGCGCCGCCAACGACCAGGTGGAGCGCCTAGTCGGCGCGCAGAAGCGGCTCGAACTCTTGTCCGCCCTCTCCGGCCGCATCGGCGACTATGCGCTGGTCTCGCTGCAGGCCGCGCAGGAGGCAGCGCCCGACGGCACCATGCATGCCGGCCGGCTCAATGCTGCCGCTCGCGCCCGCGACGCCTTCCAGCGCTTCGAGGCGGTGCTGGGCGCCGATGTGGCGCGCATCAGCGACGAGGAGCAGGGCACGCTGATGGCGGCCCGCAGCCGCACGCTGGCGCGGCTGCGCGCGCAGTTCGAGGTGCTGGACCGCCAGGTCGCCACCGCCCTCGATGCGCCCGATCCGGGCAGCGCGGTGCGGGTGGCGCTCGATGTGTTCGCCGCCGGCTTCGGCGCCCCGCTCGGCCAGGCCATGGAGGAGGAGCGCACCGCCGGACAGGCGGCGCAGCAGGCGGTGCGCGAATTGCGTCGCCGCACCATCACCTGGGGCCTCACCGGCGCGCTGCTCGCCTTCGGGCTGGCAGTGCTGATCTATCAATTGCTTGGCCGCTCGCTGGTGCGCCGGGTGGCGGAAGTGGCGACCGGCGCCGCCGCCATCGCCAAGGGCCGCTCGGACGTGCGCCTCACCGTCACCGGCCATGATGAGCTCAGCCTCGCCATGGCCCGCTTCAACCGCATGGCGGCGCATCTGGCGCGGCGCGAGGCGCGCCTCGTGGCCGACCAGAAGCGGCTGCAGGAGATCGTCGACGCCCGCACCGCCGAGCTGCGCGCCGCCAATACGCGGCTGGAGAATGTCGACCTGGCGCGGCGCCGCTTCTTCACCGATGTCAGCCATGAGCTGCGCACCCCGCTCACCGTGATCCTCGGCGAGGCCGAGGTGACGCTGCGTGGCGGCACCCCGCCGGCCGAGGATCTGCGCGCCGCGCTGCTGGTGATCCAGGCCCGCGCCCGCCGCCTGCACCGGCGCGTCGAGGACCTGCTGCGCATCGCCCGTTCCGAGACCGGGCAGATCGAGCTGGAGCGCGCCCTGGTGCCGGTGTGCGACCTGCTCGACGAGATGAAGGAGGGCATGCTGCCGCTCGCCCGCGCCGCCGGCCTGACGCTGGAGACGAGTTGCGAGCGCCACGACCTCGGGGTGGATGCCGACCGCGAATGGCTGCGCCAGACCCTGGAGGGGCTGGTGGCCAATGCGGTGCGCCATTCGCCGCCGGGCGAATCCATACGTGTAAGCGCGCGCCAGCAGGGCCCGGAGGTAGTGCTGGAGGTGCGCGACCACGGCTCCGGCATTCCCCGCGACGAGCTGCCGCACGTCTTCGAGCGCTTCTGGCGCGGCACTGCGGGAGCGCGCGAGGGTACCGGTTTCGGCATCGGTCTCGCACTTGCGAAATGGATCGTGGACCGGCATGGCGGCACCATCGCCATCGAGAGCGCGACCGAAGACGGCCCGAGGCGGGGTACCTGCGTGACCATTCGACTTGCGGCACCGATGCCGGACATCACCCTGGAGGCGGCGCAATGACCATCCTGATCGTCGAGGACGACGTCGATATCGGCTCGCTGCTGCGGCGCGGCTTTGCCTCCGAGAGCTACCAGGTCGAGCTGGTGGGTGATGGCGACCAGGCGTTGCGCGCCGCCAATGGCAAGTCGCTGGAGGCGATCATCCTCGATGTGATGCTGCCCGGCCGCTCCGGCATCGAGGTGTGCAAGGCGCTGCGCGCCGCCGGCCAGACCGCGCCGATCATCATGCTGTCCGCCCGCTCCAGCGTGAACGAGCGCACCGAGGGGCTGCTGGCGGGCGCCGACGACTACATCGTGAAGCCGTTCGCCTTCGAGGAATTGCTGGCGCGGGTGAAGGTGCAGGCGCTGCGCCGCTCCAACAGCGAGGAGGAATCCCGCATCCTCACCGCCGGCCCGCTGAGCCTCGACCTCGACACGCGGCAGGCGCAGGTCGGCGAGACCCGGGTGCGCCTTACCGAGCGCGAGGTGGAATTGCTGGCGCTCTTGATGCGCCACGCCGGCGAGCCGCTGGCGCGCGCCGACATCTTCGCCGCGCTGTGGGCCGGCCATGGCGGCGCCTCGCTGAACGTGGTGGACGTCTATGTCGGCTATCTCCGGCACAAGCTGGCGGAAGCGCTGCCGGGCGGCGGGCACCTGATCGTTACGGTGCGCGGCCGCGGCTTCATGTTCGAGCCGGAGGCGGGGTAGCCGCTCGCCGTGAGCATCCTTCGAGGCCCGGCTGTGCCGGGCACCTCAGGATGAGGTTCATTTAAAGAGGGACCTCATCCTGAGGTGCCGGCCATGGGCCGGCCTCGAAGGATGCTCAAGCAGAGCGCCCTCCCACACCGCCCAGGGGTAACCGAATATTGCACCGCAACCATCCACAGCTGCCTCTGGCATATTGTCGACGCGCAAGGAGTTTAGAACATTTCCTTGACGCTTGGGCCGCGAATGACCAAGTTACTCTTGCGGTTTAGATCGCCGCGTTAGCAAAGCTGCTTCTTATAATCTTCTTATGAAGTTTATACTGAGCAACTACACTGGAGGAAGCAGAAATGGCCTGGAACACTCCGCGTATCGTCGAAGTCTGCGTCGGCATGGAAGTCAACGCCTATTTCCCGGCGGACTTCTGACACCCGTGAGGCGGGACAACGCTGATCCGGCATCGCGACTGAAGTGAACCATCGTGATGTCTGAGAGCGCGTCCCGCCTGCGTCTCGTGGTGCTCGGCTCGGCGGCCGGCGGGGGCTTCCCCCAATGGAACTGCCGATGTCCGGTGTGCACGCTCGCCTGGGAGGGTGATCCGCGCGTTCGCCGACGGACACAGACGTCCGTCGCGGTCAGTGCGGACGGCGAGCGCTGGGCACTGGTGAACTGCGCCCCCGAGATACTGTCGCAAATACAAGCCGTGCCGGCTTTGCATCCCAAGGGAGGCCGCCGGCACACACCGGTGGCCTCCGTGCTGCTGACAAATGCCGATATCGACCATGTCGCCGGGCTGCTGAGCCTGCGCGAGGCGCAGCCTTTTCGCCTGATGGCGACCCCCGCCATACAGGCGGTGCTGCGCGCCAACCCTGCCTTCGACGTGCTGGCCGAGGGCGTGGTGACGCGCGAAGCGGTGACGCTCGGCTCCTCGTTCGAACTGGTGGATGGCGTGAGCGCCGAGATCTTCCCCGTACCCGGCAAGATCGCGCTCTATCTTGAAAAAGGTGACGTCGAGACCAAGGTCGAGGGCGAGCAGACCATCGGCGTCGAATTGCGCGCGGGCGGTGCCCGCTTCGTGTTCGTGCCCGGCTGCGCCGCCATGACCGACGCGTTGCGCGATCGCCTGCACGGCGCCGACGCCGTGCTGTTCGACGGCACGGTGTGGCAGGACGACGAGATGATCACGTCCGGCGTCGGCACCAAGACCGGCGCCCGCATGGGTCACATGGCGATGTCGGGGGAGGGCGGCTCGATTGCTGCCTTTGACGGCATTGAAGTGGGCCGCAAGGTCTTTGTGCACATCAACAACACCAATCCGGTGCTCATCGAGGGCTCACCCGAGCGGATCGCCGCCGGGGCGGCCGGATGGGACATCGCCGAGGACGGGATGGAGATACGCCCATGACGCAGTTGCTGTCGCCCGAGGAGCTGGAGGCGCGGCTGCGCGATGTCGGCGCCCGGCGCTATCACAATCTCCACCCGTTCCATAGACTGCTGCACGGCGGCGAGCTCGACCTCGGCCAGGTGCAGGCGTGGGCGCTGAACCGCTATTACTACCAGGCGATGATCCCGGTGAAGGATTCCTCCGTGCTGGCCCGCATGGAGGAGGCGGAACTGCGGCGCATCTGGCGCCAGCGCATCATCGACCACGACGGCGACCATGAGGGCGAGGGCGGCATCGCCCGCTGGCTGGCGCTCACCGACGGGCTCGGCCTCGATCGCGATTATGTCACCTCGCTGCGCGGCCTGTTGCCGGCCACCCGTTTCGCGGTTGACGCCTATGTGCACTTCGTGCGCGACCGCTCGCTGCTCGAGGCGATTGCGTCGTCGCTCACGGAAATGTTCTCCCCCGGCATCATCGGCGAGCGTGTCGCCGGCATGCTGAAGAATTACGACTTCGTCTCGAAGGAGACGCTCGCCTATTTCGACAAGCGGCTGACGCAGGCTCCCCGCGACGCCGATTTCGCGCTCGAATACGTCAAGCAGCACGCCCGCACCCCGGAACAGCAGGAAGCGGTGATCCGCGCCCTGGAGTTCAAGTGCAACGTGCTGTGGGTGCAGCTCGACGCGCTCTATTTCGCCTATGTCGACCCGAAGATGCCCTATCCCGGCGCCTTCGTGGCGAAGTGACGACCTCATCCTGAGGTGCTCGCGCGAGCGAGCCTCGAAGGATGGTGAAGCAGATGGCGCTCGGAGGAGCATCCTTCGAGGCCCGGCTGCGCCGGGCACCTCAGGATGAGGTCGCTGGAGGAGTTGGAGACCCGCGTGACCGAAGCCTTCGCCGCCACCGCAATCCCCAGGCTCGCCCGCGGCGTGCGGCTGCGCCATGACGAGGCGCGCGGGCAATGGGTGCTGCTGGCGCCGGAGCGCGTGCTGCACCCCGACCCGGTGGCGGTGGAGATTCTCAAGCGGGTCGATGGCGAGCGTTCGATCGAGGCCATCGTCGACGACCTCATCACCACCTTTGCGGTGGAACGCGAGCGGGTCGATACCGATGTGCGCGACTTTCTCGGCGGGCTCGCCGAGAAGGGCATGGTGGAGGTGACGTCATGAACGTGATCACCAGCCTGGTTTCCGAGGCCAAGGCGCTGGTGCGCCCGCCGGTGCCGGCGCCCTATGGCATGCTGGCCGAGCTGACGCACCGCTGCCCGCTGCAATGCCCCTATTGCTCCAACCCGGTCGATCTCGACCGCCGCAATGCCGAGCTCGATCTGGAGACCTGGCTGCGGGTGTTCTCCGAGGCCGCCAAGCTCGGCGTGCTGCAGGTGCACCTGTCCGGCGGCGAGCCGACCGCGCGGCGCGATCTTGAGGACATGATCCGCCACTGCGTGAAGGTGGGCATCTACACCAACCTCATCACCGCCGGCGTCGGCGTCACCCCGGAGCGCCTGCAGGCGATCTCGGATGCCGGCATCGACCATGTGCAGCTCTCCTTCCAGGGCGCCGACAGCGCGGTGACCGAGAAGGTCTCGGGCATGAAGGGCGCGCACGAGAAGAAGCTCGCCTTCGCTGCCGAGGTGCGCAAGCTCGGCCTGCCGCTCACCATCAATTCCGTGGTGCACCGGGCGAACATCCACCAGATCCCGGACTTCATCGAACTGGCGCAGCGACTCGGCGCCAAGCGGGTCGAGATCGCCCATTCGCAATATTATGGCTGGGCGCTGCGCAACCGCGCCGCGCTGATGCCGACCCGCGACCAGGTGTTCTGGGCGCTCGACGTGGTGGAGAAGGCGCGCGAGCGGCTGAAGGGCGTGCTCACCATCGACGCCGTGGTGCCGGACTATTACGCGAAGTACCCCAAGCCCTGCATGAATGGCTGGGGCCGCCAGTCGCTTAACGTCACGCCCTCCGGCAAGGTGCTGCCCTGCCACGCCGCCGAGACCATTCCGAACCTCGATTTCTGGAATGTGCGCGAGCATTCGCTGAGCGAGATCTGGCAGGATTCGCCGGCCTTCAACGCCTTCCGCGGCACCGACTGGATGCCCCCGCTCTGCAAGAGCTGCGAGCGCAAGGAGATCGACTGGGGCGGCTGCCGCTGCCAGGCCATGGCGATCGCCGGCGATGCCGCCGAGACCGACCCGGCCTGCCACAAGTCGCCGCTCCACGGGCATCTGCTGGCGCTTGCGGAAGAGGATGCGGTGAAGGATGCCGACTATGTGTACCGGCGCTTCACGACGCCGGAAACGGCGCAATAGGGATCGGAGTCAGCGTTCAATGAAGCGTATCGCAATTGGCCTCGCGGCCCTCATGCTCGCCGGCACCGCCGCTTTGGCGGCGCCGAGCTCGACCGAGCTGTTCTTCGACAAGCCATATCTGTCGAGCGTCGCGCCCGGCTCGAAGATCATCTATGCCTACAAGCACGTCACTACCAAGCCCGAGCTTGGCGAGAGCTTCGACGAAAAGCTGGAGATGAGCGTCGACGCCGCGCCGGAGAATGCGGCGGGGCGCGTCGCCGATGTCGACATCTTGCGCGGCGACAAGCACTCCGAGGCCGGCCCGTTCCCCACCATGTCCGGCAATCCGATCGCGCTCGTGCTGCTGGAGCGCGACGTCAAGGAGATGGCGACGCTGTCCAAGGGTAGCCCCTTTTATATCCGCAACCGGGTGCGCGACGCGCTCGGCAATGGCGCGGTTGAGGAAGTGCGCTTCGACTATCAGGGCAAGACGGTCGACGGCTGGAAGATCACCCTGACGCCGTTCGCCAGCGATCCCAACAAGGACAAGCTCGCCGAACTCGTCGGCCGCCGCTACGTATTCATGTATTCCGACCAGGTCCCGGGCGGGCTTTACGAGGTCCGCGTGGTGACGCCGAAGCTGGACGGTTCCGCCAACATCATCGAGACCAGCCTGACCCTTTCCGGCGCCACCGTGCCGGCCGGGAAATAGGGAGCAACGCCAATGCGTATTCTCATCGGGGCCGCGCTTGGCCTGTTGATCGCCACCGGCGCCGCGTTCGCGCAGAATGTGACGCAAGGCGCGAACACGGCGGCGCAGCTGAACGATTATCCGACGGTGGCGCGGGCCGATTATGTGTTCGGCTGCATGGCGGCGAACGGCCAGACGCGGCAGTCGCTGGAGAAGTGCTCCTGCTCGATCGACACCATCGCCACCATCCTGCCCTACGACAAGTACGTCGAGGCGGAGACCATCATGAGCATGTTGCAGACCTCCGGGCAGCAAGCCGAAGTGTTCCGCAATACCGGCATGTTCCGCGACATGGTCGCCGACCTGCGGCGCGCGCAGGCCGAGGCCGAGGTGACGTGCTTTTATTGAGGGGTTGCTCGGCGTGAGCATCCTTCGAGGCCGCCTGTGGCGGCACCTCAGGATGACGTCGCTTAAAACAACGTCATCCTGAGGTGCGAGCGTCAGCGAGCCTCGAAGGATGCTGAAGCAAAGCGACTTCACCCTTCCGCCTCCTGCATCCGGGCCGGAATATCGCGCTCGGCGTGGAGCACGCGCCAGACCTCGATGTGATCGTCGCGCTCCATGTAGAAGACGAGGTAGCGATAACGCTTCAGCCCGCGGCTGCGCAGGCCTGGCACCGCGAGTTCATGCCCGTAGCGAGGAGATCCGGCCGCCGGACGGGCGGCGATGCCGCGATAGGTCGCCTCCAGCGCATCGATGAAGCCGAGCGCCACAGGTGCTCCGGCCTCGCGAAGATAATGGTCGATGGCGTTTTGGGCATCCGCGTGCGCCAGCGCGCGCAGGCGAACCGGCTTGCCGCTCACTCCGGCCTGGTGCGGCGGACGCGTTCCCGCAGGCCATCGAAATAGCTGTCATCGGCCGTCGCCACGACCGGCGCGGCGGCGCCGTCGAGCAGCAGCGCGCGCAGCCGCTGGCGATCCTGATCAGCGCGGATCAACTCGCGGACATATTCGCTGCTGGTGCCGTAACCCCGCCCGGCAACCTGCTCGTCGACGAAGGATTTCAGCGAATCCGGAAGTGAGATGTTCATCGTGCCCATGGCGGGGAGGATAGGGGCTTGGCAAAAATTGGCAAGATCGGCCGCTCGCAGGGTGCTCTGCTTGAGCATCCTTCGAGGCCGCCTGCGGCGGCACCTCAGGATGACGTAGGCTTTAATAAACGACGTCATCCTGAGGTGCGAGCGCCAGCGAGCCTCGAAGGATGTTGAAGCAGAGCGACGTTTTTTGCCTACCCCGCCGGCTTCAGTTCGCCCTCGAACTTGCGTCCGTCGGTGTCGCCGGCGTCGACATGGATCTCCTTGCCGGTCGGCTCGTAGGAGAACTGGATGGCCGGGTCCTCGCTGAGCGAGATGCCGCCTTCCATGGCGAACACCAGGTCGTCGCCCTGCTTGACCTCGATCTTGTCGACGAACTTGGCGGGGATGTAGAGCCGCGTGATCTGGTCCATCTGCAGGCCCGAATAGTTCGGGTGGCGGATCATCAGTTGCACGCGGGACAGCCGGTTGGCCTGGGTGGCGTCGCCCTGCTGGCCGTCATTGACGACGCGCAGCTTCATCTGGCCGATATTCTTCAGCGCCGCTTCCTCGTCCTTCATCGCCGGCGCCGAGCAGCCGCCCGACGCCTTGACGAAGCGGGCATTCATCGCGAGCGTGCCGTCGCTCAATTCGGCGATGGCGCGGATATAGCTGTACTGGTTCACCCGGAGCCGCGTGCCGAGCGTGACGTCCTGGCGCGCGCCGCCGAAGGTGAAGGTGGCGGCGACCGGTGCCGGGTTCTCGTCGACGATCAGCGTCAGCTTCTTCACCGTGCGGACGTCGCCCGCCGGCAGCGCCACCTCGACATCGATCGGCACCATGGCGGCGTCCTCGGCGCGCACCGGCGCCTTCAGCATCACCAGCGGGCTCGCCTCGACGATGGGGCGCTCGCCGAATACGTCGGGCTTCAGCGCCTGCCAGGTGGCGTCGGCGCCGGGCTCCTGCGCCGCGGCGGCGGTGACGGCCAGCGCGGCGAAGGCCGCGGCAACGAGGAGGGTCTTGAAGATGTGCATGACTTGGGTGTGCATGACCTGCATGACGGCTACTCCCGGGGTGCCGCCGGGTCTTGCTTGAGCTTCGTTAAGCGCCCGCGGTTCGAGCAGGATCATACGCCGAACGGTCGTGGATTGCAGGTCAAATGATGCAGAGCGATGCCGGCGGTGGTGGCGACGTTCAGCGAGTCGAATCCACCCTGCATCGGGATGCGGACCGTGTGTGCACGAGCCATGATGCGCGCCGACAGTCCCGGCCCCTCGGCGCCGAGTAATAACGCCGCGCGCCTCGGCCGCACGAGGTTTGAAAGCTCGGTCTCGCCCGCTGGGCTGAGCGCGATCAGCTCGAAGCCATGCGCCAGCAGCAGGTCGAGCAGCGCATCGGCTGAACCCTCCCGCGCGAACGGCACGATCAGGCTGCCGCCGACCGAAACCCGGATCGCCTTGCGATAGAGCGGATCGCAGGAGGCGAAATCGAGCAGGACGGCCTCGGTGCCGAACGCCGCGGCATTGCGGAAGATGCCGCCGACATTGTCGTGATTGGTGATGCCGAGCGGCACCACCACCAGCGCCTCGTCCGGCAGGCCGGCGAGCAGCGCCTCGGCAGTCGTCTCCTCGCCGCGCAGCCCGATGCCGAGCAGGCCGCGATGGATGTGGAAGCCGGTGATGCCGTCGAGGATCGGCTGGCTCGCGGTATAGACCGGCAATTCCACCGGCGCCTGCGCCAGCAATGGCGTCAGCGCCGCGACCCGGCTCTCCGCCAAAAGCAGCGATTCCAGCCGGAAGCGGTTGCGCGGCGAGAGCGCGACATCGAGCACGGTGCGCCCCTCGACGATGAAGCGCCGCTCGCGCCCGACGAGATCGCGCTCGCGCACGATGCGGTAGGGCTCGATGCGTGAGTCGTCGGGGGAGGCGAGGGGGATGAGGGGCATGGTGTTCTGCTTCAGCATCCTTCGAGGCCCGGCTGCGCCGGGCACCTCAGGATGACGTGGTTCTTTCAAAAGCAACGTCATCCTGAGGTGCGAGCACTAGCGAGCCTCGAAGGATGCCCGTCCCCTAGCCCCCCTCAGAAAAACGCCTGGTGCCCGGTGATCGCCCGGCCGAGGATCAGCGCGTGGATGTCGTGCGTGCCCTCATAGGTGTTCACGGTCTCCAGATTGATCATGTGCCGCATCACCGGGAACTCGGCGGATATGCCGTTGCCGCCGTGCATGTCGCGGGCCTGGCGGGCGATGTCGAGCGCCTTGCCGCAATTGTTGCGCTTGATCAGCGAGATCAGCTCCGGCGGCAGCCGGCCTTCCTCGAACAGCCGCCCGGCGCGCAGCGCCGCCTGCAGGCCGAGGCCGATCTCGGTCGCCATGTCGGCGAGCTTCTTCTGCACCATCTGGGTGGCGGCCAGCGGCTTGCCGAACTGGTGGCGGTCCAGCGTGTATTGCCGCGCCGAGGCGTAGCAGGCTTCCGCCGCGCCCATGGTGCCCCAGGCAATGCCGTAGCGGGCGCGGTTGAGGCAGCCGAACGGGCCCTTGAGGCCGGAGACGTTCGGCAGCAGCGCGTCTTCCGGCACCTCGACGCTGTCCATCACGATCTCGCCGGTTATGGAGGCGCGCAGGCTCAGCTTGTTCTCGATCTTCGGCGTGGAGAGCCCCTTGGCGCCGCGTTCCAGCACGAAGCCGCGAATGGCGTCGCCATGCGCCGCCGACTTCGCCCACACCACCATGATGTCGGCGATCGGGGCGTTGGTGATCCACATCTTGGAACCGGATAGCCGATAGCCGCCGTCGATCCTGGCCGCGCGGGTGCGCATGCCGGAAGGGTCGGAGCCGGCGTCCGGCTCGGTGAGGCCGAAGCAGCCGACGATCTCGCCCTTGGCGAGGCGCGGCAGGTACTTCTTGCGCTGCGCCTCGTCGCCATAGGCATGGATCGGGTGCATGACGAGGGAGGACTGCACGCTCATCGCCGAGCGATAGCCGGAATCCACCCGCTCAACCTCGCGCGCCACCAGCCCATAGGCGACATAGCCGAGCCCGGCGCCGCCATACTCCTCGGGGATGGTCGGGCCGAGCAGGCCGAGCGCGCCCATCTCGTCCATGATCTCGCGGTCGAAGCGCTCTTCCATATAGGCCGAGGCGACGCGCGGCTTGAGCTTCTCCTGCGCATAGTCGCGCGCCGTGTCGCGGACCATGCGCTCATCCTCGCTGAGCTGGCTTTCGAGCCCGAACGGATCGGCCCAGTCGAACTCGGCTTTCGTGGTGGGGGCGTGGGCGGCGTGCGGCTGCGCGGACATGGCGGATCTCCGATGGCGCGCCGTTACGGGAGGCGCGTCGTTGCTCCGTCATACAGCCGTTTCGGCCGTCGCGTCATCTGGGAGGAAGGGAGGGGTGTCCTGCTTC
Source organism: Starkeya sp. ORNL1 (assembly GCF_012971745.1). Taxonomy (NCBI): domain Bacteria; kingdom Pseudomonadati; phylum Pseudomonadota; class Alphaproteobacteria; order Hyphomicrobiales; family Xanthobacteraceae; genus Starkeya; species Starkeya sp. ORNL1. Next base: position 1,963,285 of record NZ_CP048834.1, on the reverse strand, counting down.
AACATCCTTCGAGGCTCGGGCTTTGCCCGAGCACCTCAGGATGAGGTTGTTCCTTTTAAAGCGACCTCATCCTGAGGTGCCGCCGCAGGCGGCCTCGAAGGATGCTGAAGCAGAGCAGCGCGCCCCTCAACGCACGTTGAACGCCACCGGCACCGTGAAGCTGAACGTGCCGCCCGCCATCTCCGGCGGCGGTGGCGGCACCGGGGAGGCGCGGCGCACCATCGCCACCGCCTCGGCATCGAGGCTGGCGCTGCCGGATGAACTCACCAGCCGCGCCGAGAGCACCGCCCCCGAGCGATTGATGGTGAAGGCGACGCGCGGCCGGCCCTGCTCGCCGCGGGCGCGGGCGTCCGCCGGGTAGCGCTTGTTGCGGTTGAGGTGCGCCATCAGCCGGCTGCGCCAATTCGCCGGCGACACGCTGCTCGACGAACTGGCGCCGGCCGAGGGCGCGGCCATGCGCGGCGCAGGGGCGGCGTTCAGCGCCGGAGCGGCGGAGGTCCGCGGCGCCGGCGGCTTCTCGTTGCGTTCCTTTTCCTTCGGCTTGGGCTTCGGTTTCGGCCGCTCCTTGGGCGGCTCGATCTTCTTCTCCGGCGGCGTCAGCTCGGCCGAGAGCGGCAGCGGCGGCGGCAGCGGCACCTCGATATTCTCGACCGGGGCGGCTTCCACCTGCGGCAGCGGCTCCGGCACCTCGGGCAGGGGCGGGGGCGGCACGTCCTCGGCCTTGGCCAGCGGATCGGGGGGAATCTCCTGCTCCACCCGCTCCGGCGCCTGCGTCATTTGCGGGCCGGGCGGCATTTCCACCGGCTCGGATGGCGGCGCCACCGGGAGTTCCGCCAGCTCGATCATGATCGCCGGCGGCTCCGGCGGCATGACGGCCGGCTGCGATGCCGGCCAGTTCAGCACGGCGAAATGCACGCCGAGCACCAGCGCCGCGCAGCCGAGCCAGCGCGAGGCCTCGACCGCGCGATGCTGCACGCCGCCATGCAGCAGCAGCACGCTCATGGCGCGGGAGTTCCGGCGGGGACCGGCGTCCCGGGCGCGGGCGCGGCGCCCGGCAGCGCCTCCAGCCCGACCAGGGCGATCTTGAGATAGCCGGCGGTGCGCAAGAGGTTCATCACCTCCATGAGGTCGCCATAGTCGACGCTTCTGTCGGCGCGCAGGAAAATGCGGGCATCCTTGTTGCCCTCGGTGGCCTTGGCCAGCGCGGCGGCGACGGCCTCGCGCGGCACGTCCTCATTGCCGAGCGACAGCGCCAGGTCGCTCTTCACGGTAAAATAGACCGGCTTGTCCGGGCGCGGCTGCGGCGTCGCGGTGGAGGCCGGCAGGTCCACCTTCACGTCCACCGTCGACAGCGGCGCCGCCACCATGAAGATGATGAGCAGCACCAGCATCACGTCGATGAAGGGCGTGACATTGATCTCGTGGTTCTCGACCAGTTCGTCGCTGTCGCCGGAGGGCAGTCGGGCCGCCATGTCCGCCTACTCCGCCGCCGCGCGCACGCGCTTGGTCGGCGGTTGCGCATAGTCGTGCTGGCCGGCGTCGCGGCGGTCGAGGTCGCGCGACAGCAGCCGCAGCATCTCGGCGGAGGCATCGCCCAGCAGCGCGCGATAGCCCAACACCTGCCGGGTGAAGTGGTTGTAGATCACCACGGCGGGAATGGCGGCGACGAGGCCGATGGCGGTGGCGAGCAGCGCCTCGGCGATGCCGGGCGCCACCACGGCGAGATTGGTGGTCTGCGCCTTCGAGATGCCGATGAACGAGTTCATGATGCCCCACACCGTGCCGAACAGGCCGACGAAGGGCGCGGTGGCGCCGATGGTGGCGAGCAGGCCGGTGCCGCGGGTGATGCGCCGCCCGGCCGCCGCCTCGATGCGGCTGAGCGAGATGGCGACGCGCTCCTTGATGCCCTCGGCGGGCAGCGCGCCGGAGCGGCCGAGCTCGAGATCGGTGGTGCGCACCATCGCCCCGGTGGCGCCGGAGACATCGCCGATGCCGGCGCGGGCGGCGTCCAGCGAGGCGCTGCCGAGCAGGATGCGCAGCTGGCGGCGCAGCTTGCCGGTGACTACCAGCAATTCCAGCGATTTCGCCAGCCACACCGTCCAGGTGACGACCGAGGCGAAGGCGAGGCCGATCATCACCCCCTTCACGATCCAGTCCGCCGCCATGAACATCCCCCAGGGGGAGAGGTCATGCGGCAGCGTGGCGTTGACGGCGGCGTCGTCGGTGGGGGTGACGTCGTGCGGCGCCTCGGGCGTCGGCGCGGCCGGCTGGGGAGCGGCTTGCGTCACCGGTGCCGGCGATTGCGCGGCCGGGGCCGGGGCGAACAGTTCCGGCGTCGGGGTCGCGGGCGTCGGCGTGGGCGCCGCGGTTGCGGCCGGCGGCGCCGTTTCCTGCGCGAGCGCGGGGGCCGGCAAGGCAAGGACGAGCGCGGCCAGTAGCGCCGGCAGGCGCGAGCGGAGCGAACGGCGGCGGAGCGTCGGCATGCGGCTACCCGGATTGCGGCGGCCGGCAGAGGGATCATGCGTCCCGCATGGGATCGGAGAGCCGGTCGACTATTTACTGTCGCGCTTCAATAGACCCGGGCTGACAGGCGCGACAACATGAAATTACGGATTCAGCGTAATGTAGAATGGTTCAAAGCAAGAGAATACTGGAGTCTATCTCAGTTTTACATTGTTCTAAGTTGGAGGAAGACTTGCTTCTCGGAGTCGTCATCCCGGCCGTAGCGCAGCGGAGAGCCGGGATCGCGGGAAGGTGCCGATCAACACCTTTCAGCGATCCCGGATCGGCCGTTGGCCGTCCGGGATGACAACGGGTGGGAAAGGGAAGGGGTCGTTCGGCTTCAGCATCCTTCGAGGCCCGGCTCCGCCGGGCACCTCAGGATGAGGTGGTTATAAAAGCGACCTCATCCTGAGGTGCCCACGCATCGCGTGGGCCTCGAAGGATGCCCACGCCGAGCAACCCCTTCGCTACCCTGCAATCACCTTCCCCGGATTCAGCGTGCCCTCAGGATCGAGCGCATGCTTCAGCCGGTGCATCAGCTCCAGCGCCACCGGGTCGGCGTAGTGCGCCAACTCACGGCGCTTGAGATCGCCGATGCCGTGCTCGGCGGCGATCGAGCCGTCCATGTCGGTCACCACATCATGGACGATGCGGTTGAAGCGTTCCCATTCCTTGATGAAATCCGCCTTCGCCATGCCCACCGGCTGGCTGAGATTGAAATGGATGTTGCCGTCGCCGACATGGCCGAACGGGCAGGGCCGCAATCCCGGCATCGCCGCTTCCACCAAGGCGAGCGCGCGCTCCAGGAATTCCGGCACCCGCGAGACTGGCACCGAGACGTCGTGCTTGATCGAGCCGCCTTCGTGCTTCTGCGCCTCCGACATGTCCTCGCGCAGCCGCCACAGCGCCGCCGCCTGCGCCTCGCTGGAGGCAATGGTGGCGTCCAGTACCAGGCCGTCCTCCATGCCGGCGCCGAGTCCGGCCTCCATCAGCGCGCCGAGATCGAAGGCACGGGTCGGCGCGGAGAGCTCGATCAGGACGTACCAGGGATATTTTTCCGCGAGCGGGCGCACCGTGCCGGGCATATGCGCCAGCACCGTCTCGAGGCCGAAGCTCACCATCAGCTCGAAGGTGGTGAGCGCGTCGCCGGCCTCGGCGCGGAACCGGCCGAGCAGAGCGAGCGCCGCCTTCGGGTCGGGCACGCCGGCGAAGGCGGTGACGCGCTGCGCCGGCTGCGGATAGAGCTTCAGCACCGCCGCGGTGATGATGCCGAGCGTGCCCTCGCTGCCGAGGAACAGCTGCCTGAGATCATAGCCCGCATTGTTCTTGCGCAGCCGCTTCAGCCCGTTCCAGACGGTGCCGTCGGCCAGCACCACTTCGAGGCCGAGTACCAGCTCCTTGGCATTGCCATAGCGCAGCACGGCGGTTCCTCCAGCATTGGTGGAGAGATTGCCGCCGATCTGGCAGGAGCCCTGGGAGGCGATGTGCAGCGGGAACAGGCAGCCGACCGCCTCCGCCGCATGGTGGACCACATCGAGGATGCAGCCGGCCTCTACCGTCATGGTCATGTCGACGGGATCGACATTGCGGATGCGGTCGAGCCGGGAGAGCGAAAGCACCAGCTCGCCCGCCGGCATCTGCCCGCCGACCAGCCCGGTATTGCCGCCCTGCGGCACGATGCGCACGCCGGCCTCGTGGCACGCAGCGACGACGAACGCGACCTCTTCCGTCGAGCCGGGGCGCACTACGGCCGGCGCGGTGCCATGATAGAGCCCGCGCTCCTCGACGAGGTACGGCGCCATGTCCTCCGGCGAAGTGAGGACGTAGTGCGCGCCGATGTGCTGGGCGATGCGGTCGATGAGGGCGGAGAGGTCGGGCATGCGGCAGGTCCTGATCTATTGCCCGGCATCGAGCACGGTGACATGGCCGGCGACACCATAATCGAGAATGGCGCGGTCCGCCGTCAGCAAGGCGACACCCTGGAAGCGCGCGGTGGCGATGATGATGCGGTCGGCCGGGTCGGCATGGATGTCGCCCGGCAGGCGGACGCTGTCTATGGCGATGGCCGGCTCCAGCGGCGCGAGCCGGATGCCGGGCACCGCCAGGGCGGCGTCGATCCACGCCGCGGTCTCGCGGCCGAGCACGAGCCGCCCCTTCTGCGCCAGCATGGCGATCTCCCACGGCGTGATCGCCGACACCAGCACACCGGCCTTCGCGACGGATTCCTCGATAGCGGCCCGCGCCTTCCGCCCGAGCCGCGCATCGTCCGCCAGTGCCCAGACCAGGACGTGGGTATCGAGCACGATCACTGCGTGGCGATCCAGTCGGCGGCGTCGGTCGCCGGGGCGAAGGGATCGTCATAGCGCGTGACCGTGCCGCGCAGCGCGCCGATGAGCGGGCGCGCGGACGCTTCGTCGGGCACCGGGGTCAGCACCGCCACCGGCTTGCCACGCCGGGTGATGGTGACCGGTTCATGGTCCCGGTTCATCTGCTCGATCAGCCGCAGGCATTCCGCCTTGAACTGCGCGGCGGCGATGGTCTTTGCGCTCATGGGCGTGGGTCCGAATGATGTGTACAGGTAAAATGTACATTACGGGGTCGGCGTGCAAGGGCTCGCGTTTGTTTTCCCGACAGTTGTCATCCCGGCCGCAGGCGTAGCCGGAGAGCCGGGATCGCGCGAGTCCCGCGCAACACCTTCCTACGATCCCGGATCGGCCTTCGGCCGTCCGGGATGACGGCTGGTGGGGAAAGGGAAGGGAGTGCTCGGCTTCAGCATCCTTCGAGGCCCGGCTCCGCCGGGCACCTCAGGATGAGGTGGTTCTTTAAAAGCGACCTCATCCTGAGGTGCGAGCGTAGCGAGCCTCGAAGGATGCTCACGCCGCGCCCGGCCCGCGTCACCGCCACCCCTTGCCCCGGGCGCCCTTTCCTCCTATCCCCCCGGGCATGGCGCCTCCTCTGCTTCTGCTTCAAGACACGCGGCTCACCTTCGGCGGCACGCCGCTGCTGGAGGGGGCGGAATTGTCCGTATCCACCGGCGAGCGGGTCGGTCTGGTCGGGCGTAACGGCTCGGGCAAGTCGACATTGCTCAAGATCGCCGCCGGCCTGGTGCAGGCCGATGGCGGGGCGCGCTTTGCCCAGCCGGGCGCCACCATCCGCTATCTGCCGCAGGAGCCGGACCTCAACGGCTTCGCCAACACCCTCGCTTATGTCGAGGCCGGCCTCGGGCCGGGCGATCCGGAGTATCGCGCGCAGTATCTGCTGGAACAGCTCGGCCTCAACGGCACCGAGGAGCCCTCCCGGCTTTCCGGCGGCGAGGCGCGGCGCGCGGCGCTGGCGCGCGTGCTGGCGCCGGAGCCGGATATCCTGCTGCTGGACGAGCCGACCAACCATCTCGACCTGCCGGCCATCGAATGGCTGGAGAGCGAGATCGCCTCCTCGCGCTCGGCGCTGGTGCTGATCAGCCATGACCGGCGCTTCCTCGAAGACCTCACCCGCGCCACCGTCTGGCTCGATCGCGGCCGGACCCGGCGCATGGAGCGTGGCTTCAAATTCTTCGAGGAATGGCGCGACCAGGTGCTGGAGGAAGAAGAGCGAGACCAGCACAAGCTCGACCGCCGGATCGCCGCCGAAGAGCACTGGATGCGCTACGGCGTCACCGCCCGGCGCAAGCGCAACATGCGCCGCGTCGGCGAACTCGCCGAGATGCGCAAGAATTTCCGCGAGCACCGCCGCGCCGTCGGCACCGTGACCGTCACCGCCACCGAGGCCGATGTCTCCGGCAAGCTGGTGATGGAGGCGGACAACATCGCCAAGTCGTTCGGCAACCGGGTGATCGTGCGCGACTTCTCGATCCGCATCCAGCGCGGCGACCGCATCGGCATTGTCGGCCCGAACGGCGCCGGCAAGACCACGCTGCTCAAGATGCTGATCGGCGAACTGAAGCCCGACAGCGGCAAGGCCAAGCTCGGCACCAATATCGAGATGGCGACGCTCGACCAGCGCCGCGCCGCGCTCGACCCCAACCGCTCGGTGCGCGAGACGCTGACCGACGGGCGTGGCGACCAAGTGTTCGTCGGCGGCAATCCGCGCCACGTCATCGGCTACATGAAGGACTTCCTGTTCCTGCCGGAACAGGCAGGCACCGCGGTTTCCAGGCTCTCCGGCGGCGAGCGCGGCCGGCTCTTGCTGGCGTGCGCGCTGGCGCAGGCCTCGAACCTGATGGTGCTCGACGAGCCGACCAACGACCTCGACCTAGAGACGCTCGACCTGCTCGAAGAGATGATCGACGACTATGCCGGCACCGTGCTGCTGGTGAGCCATGACCGCGACTTCCTCGACCGCACCGTGAATGCGGTGATCGCCTTCGAGGGTGATGGTCGCTGGACGGTCTATGCCGGCGGCTATTCCGACATGGTGGCGCAGCGCGGCCGCGGTGTGGAAGCCCGCCCCGGCGAGGACCTCGGGCGTCCGGCGCTGGTGGCGGCGATGCCGGCCCCGGCGAAGGCGACCGGCAAGCGCAAGCTGTCCTTCAAGGAGAAGCACGCGCTGGAGCAATTGCCCAAGCGCATCGCCACGCTGGAAGCCGAGATCGCCAAGCTGTCGGTGAAGATGCAGACGCCGAATTTCTACACCAGGGATCCGGCGGGATTCGAGAAGACCTCCGCGGCCTTGGCGAAGGCGCAGGGGGAACTGGCGGCGGCCGAGGAGGAATGGCTGGCGCTGGAGATGCTGCGCGAGGAGTTGGGGGTTTAGGGCGTTCGGGGGCGGGTATCCTTCGAGGCTCGCTGCGCTCGCACCTCAGGATGACGTCGCGCTTAAAAGAACCACGTCATCCTGAGGTGCCGCCGCAGGCGGCCTCGAAGGATACCCGCCCCCGAGCTACCCCTCCGCCCGCAGCCCCGCAATCACCATCTCCGCCGTTGCCGGGTTGAGCGCGATCGGGATGTCGTAGACCAGCGCCACCCGCATCAGCGCCTTCACGTCGACATCGTGCGGCTGGGCGGTGAGGGGATCGACGAAGAAGATCAGCGCCTTGATGCGACCCTCGGCGATCAGTGCGCCGATCTGCTGGTCGCCGCCGAGCGGGCCGCTCTTCAGGCGGGTGATGTTCAGTTCCGGGCAGGCCTCCAGCACCCGCCCGCCGGTGGTGCCCGTCGCCACGATGCCGAAGCGGGCGAGGGTTGAGCGGTGCATCACCGCCCAGTCGACCATCTCGTCCTTCTTCTCGTCATGGGCGACAAGACCGACCAAGCCGTCGCTCACATCAAGCGTGGCGCTCATATGTGGTACATCAGGTCCGGGTGCTTGGAGCGGCTGAACACCATCATCTCCTCCAGCGTCATGCGGTCGAGAATGTCCGACATGGCGTCGCGCACCCGGCTCATGGTGATGCGCACCGCGCAGGTGGCGAGATCCTCGCAATCCTCGCACGGCACATAGGCGCTCTTGCTGGCGCAATTGATCGGCGCCAGCGGGCCGTCGAGGGTGCGGATGATGAGGCCGACGCGAATGTCCTTCGGGGTGCGCGCCAGCGCATAGCCGCCGCCGGGACCCTTCTTCGAGCGCAGCATGCCGGCATTGCGCAGTTCGAGCAGGATGGCGTCGAGGAATTTCTTCGGGATGTTGTTGGCAGCGGCAATTTCCGCCCCCATGGCGGTGCCGCCGGGCTCGAGCGAGGCGAGATGCAGCATCGCCTTGAGCCCGTATTTGCCTTTGTTCGTCAGCATGTCCGTATCTGGGCGAGCAGCCGGCGCGGGAGTCGCGCGGCAATCCTCCCATAGATGATGGATAATGCCGTAAATTTCCAGTGGTGGGTTGTCCGTCCGTCATCCCCGGCCTTGTACCGGGGATCTCGGTCGCTGATGCGCTGTCCGGAATCGAGATCCTCGGGACAAGCCCGAGGATGACGGTATGTTGCTACTGGACGCCTGCCTGCACGTGTTGCGGGGCCTGCATATCCACTGCCTGCGCCGTCTCGAACGGGCGCGCGAACAGCACGGCGGCCGCGATCGCGCCATAGGCGAGGGCGAACATCAGGACGTGCCGGAGGCGGCGGGGCTGGCGGGCGGTGGATTCCACGTGGCGCTCTCGTATGAAAGACACCAATAATCTATCAGCAAACTGGACGATGTAAAGCGTCGGCTGTGGATATCGATTATATCACAACTACAATATGTATATCAGCCGCGCTCGAACTCCAGCACATAGCGCGCCACCCGGCGGTCGATGCGGATGTCGCCGGCGCGCAGCGGACGGGCCAGCGACAGCCCTTCCAGCGAGCGGGCGCGGGACAGCGCGACATAGGCCTGGCCGGCGGCGAAGGCGCCGCTGTCGAAATCGATGCGGGCGTCGTCCAACGTCAGGCCCTGCGCCTTGTGCACCGTCACCGCCCATGCGGGCACCAGGGGAAGCTGCGAATAGGTGCCGACCACCTTGGCGGCGATCTTGGCGCCGGCCTCGTCCCAATCATAGCGGATGCGCTCCCAGCTCACCCGCTCCACCTCGACGGTGTTGCCGGTGTCGAGCCGCACATAAGCACGGTCCGGGGCGAGGCCGATCACAGTGCCGACCGAGCCGTTCACCCATTGCTTCTCTGGATCGTTGCGCACCGCCATGACACGGGCGCCGGTCTTCAGCACCAGCGTCTCCGGCACCGGGAGGCGGTCATTGGCAAGGTCGAACTCGCCCTGGCTGACGCCGCCATAGATGCGCCCGGCCTCGGTGAGCCCTTCCATGCCATGGCGATTATAGGCGTCGACGCGGGCATTGGTCGGGGCCAGCACCACCGGGATGCGGCCCTGCCGGTGCGGGCGGTGGCTGGCGTCGTTGATCCCCGCCACCGCTTCCTCGACATGGCGGCCGGCGCGCAGATTGGCGAGCTGGGTGATGAAATAGTCGTCGGTCTGTCGCCACACCTGGGTGAAGGGCAGGCGGGTGATGTCGACCTCGCGCAGCACCTGCGCATCGAAGGCGAACGGGCCCTCATAGCCCATATGGCCGAGCATCTCGCGCTCGGCATTCGGCACCACCGGCGGCAATTGCAGGAAGTCGCCGACGAGGACGATCTGCACGCCGCCGAACGGCTCGGGATTGCCGCGGGCGAGGCGCAGGCAGCGGTCCACCGCATCGAGCACGTCGGCGCGCACCATGGAGATCTCGTCGATGACAAGCCGCTCCAGTTTCTTCAGGATTGCCTTGCGCTGCGCGCGCGGCTTCACTTCCGTTGGATCGAGCAGGCGCGGCGGCAGGCCGAAGAAAGAGTGGATGGTCTGCCCGCCGAGCTGCAAGGCGGCAACGCCGGTCGGCGCCAGGAATGCCTGCTTGGCCCCGCCGAGGCGGCGCAGCGCATGGAGGAAGGTGGTCTTCCCCGTGCCGGCGCCACCCAGCACCATGATCAGCGGCGCCCCTTCGCGCACGAAGGAGAGCGGGCCCGCGAAGGCGTCGTCCGGGACGGACGGCGGCGAGGGCAGGCGAATCGCGGGGCGGGCGGTCTGGTTCATGAGGGTGAGGGAAGCACAGGAGGAGGGGCGGGGCGAGTTTTGGGAGTGTTGCTCGGGGTGGGTATCCTTCGAGGCCGCCTCCGGCGGCACCTCAGGATGACGTGGTTCTATATAGGAGCGACGTCATCCTGAGGTGCGAGTGAAGCGAGCCTCGAAGGATGTTCAAGCAGAAGGCCCAACTGCTTCCTTGAGCGCCCCCGCCAGATCACCCTCGCCCCCGATCCGCACCTTCTCCAGCCCCAGCCACCCCGCCAGCAGCCGCAACTCGCTCGCCAGCGCCTCGGCCACCGGACCCGGCGCGATGCCGTCTTCCAGATGCGCCGCCGGCACCGACAGCGTGGAGGCGGCGCGTTCGGCCTTCATGTCGAGCCGCGCCACCAGGCGGTCGCCCATCAGGAACGGCATGACGTAATAGCCGTGCGAGCGCTTGTCCGCCGGGGTGTAGAAGGCGAGGCGGTAGTGGAACTCGAACAGCCGCTCGGTGCGCGCGCGCTCGAAGATCAGCGAGTCGAACGGCGAGAGCAGCGCATGCGCCTCGATGCGGCGGGGGATGCGCGCATTGGGGTCGAGATAGGCCGGATTGCGCCAGCCCTCGACGTTGACGGGGACGAGCGCGCCGGCTTCCACCAGCTCGGCGAGCCGGGCCTTGGTGTCGGCAACCTCGAGCCGGAAATAATCGCGCAGGTCGAATTCGGTGCCGACGCCGAGCGCGCGTGCCGAGATCAGCAGCAGCTGGCGCTGCGCTTCTTCCACTGTGGGCACCGGGGCCGCCAGCACCTCATGCGGCAGCACCCGCTCCGGCAGATCATAGACCCGCTCGAAGCCGCGGCGTTCGGCAGTGGTGACCTCGCCGGCCCAGAACAGATATTCCACCGCGCTCTTGCCGTCGCTCCAGCCCCACCAGCCGCCTTCGCCGCGCCCGCCATCCGTGAGCTCGCCGGCGCTGAGCGGGCCGCGTGCGCGGATCTCGGCCAGCACGGCATCGAGGAAGGGGCGCTGCTCGCGGGCAAAGCGCGCCAGCCCGCCATAGATGCCGACGCCCTGCTTGGCCCGCTCCATGCGCCAGCGCAGCAGCGGATAGGTGGCGACCGGGAGCAGCGAGGCCTCGTGGCCCCAATATTCGAACAGGTTGCGCTTGCGCCCGAGCGCGGCGGCGTCGAGCCGGGCAGTGGGGTAGGGGCCGAGCCGCGAATAGAGCGGCAGATAGTGCGAGCGGACCAGGACGTTGACGGAGTCGATCTGCAGGAGGCCGAGCCGCTCCACCATGCGCCGCATCTGCGCGAAGCCGCTGTGCTCCGCCACGCGCTCGCCGCCGAAACCCTGCGCGGCCAGCGCGATGCGGCGGGCGGCTTTCAGCGAGAGCTTGTCTCGTATGGGGCGGGGAGGGGTGGTGTCCGGGGCGTGCATGGGGTGGCTCTGCTTCAGCATCCTTCGAGGCCGGCCTTTGGCCGGCACCTCAGGATGACGTGGTTAGAACGCAACGTCATCCTGAGGTGCTCGCGAAGCGAGCCTCGAAGGATGTTTAAGCAGGGCAACCCCTTGTCCCACCCACCCATCATCGTCATCAAGTCAGTTTGGCTGAGGGATTTGAGCGTCTCGCAGGGTAGCGTTGGCGATGACGACGAGCTTTCGCGCGACAGCGGCGATGGCGAGGCGCTTTGGTTTTCCAGCGGCGGTGAGGCGCTGGTAGACGGCGCTCAAGGCTGGGTGGGCGCGTGCAGCGGAGAGCGCCGCCATGAAGAGCACGGGGCGCAGGGCTGCGCGGCCGCCGGTCATTCTTCGGTATTTTCGGGCGGATCCGGAATCTCTGGGATGGGGAGCGAGGCCGGCGAGGCTGGCGGCCTGTTTGGGGCCGAGCCGGCCGAGTTCGGGCAGCAGGGCGATGAGGGTGCGGGCGGCGACCGGGCCGATGCCCGGGATGGCGCGCAGGATCTGCTCGTGGCGCGCCAGGTCGGGGTCGGCGTCGAGTTGCTCGGCCATGAGGCGGTCGATCTCGGCGATCTGGCTGGTGAGGAAGTGGATCTGCCGATCCAGCAATTGATGGAGCGGCTCGGCGCCTGGAGCGCCGCGCCGGTTCTTGGCCTGGGTGCGCTGGGCCAGCAGATCCTGACGATGGCGCAGCCGTGCGGCGAAGGCTTCGCGTTCGCGGCTGGGCACTTGCCAGGGCGTCAGGGTGGCGGCGCGTTCGCGGCCGTACCGGCTCAACCAGGCGGCGTCGATCCGGTCGGTCTTGGCGCGTCCGCCATGGGAGGCGATGAAGGCCTTCGCCTGGGCGGCGTCCACGCGGGCGGCCGGCAAGCCCACCGCGGCCGCCGTCTCGAGCAGCGCGCGCTCGTAGCCGCCAGTGGTCTCGCAAATCAGCCAGTCATAGCCGGCGTAGGGCGCCAGCGCCGCGCCCAGGCTCTCGGGGGTGTTGGCCGCGCTCCAGCTGCGGCCGGTTTGGTCGTCATGGAAGACGATGCTGCCCTTGGCGACATCGGCGCCCAGGATGCGCAGGCCGGCATTGGCCGGCGGGATGGGTTGAGGCATGATCTCGCTCGGCTTCGGATTGTCTGCGGGCGCGCTCGCGCGGCCCAGTCAAGTCAACAAGCACACGAAGCCGGCCCGCCGCCGGACCTTGATGACGACGGGCGTATCGCCCGATCCCAGAACGGCCGCAGCGGCGGGCGCAGATCCGGGGCTGGCCGGCCCCGGATCTGCTTCCGGCCAACACCACAATGCATCATCTCCAACAGACAATCCCGGACGGCCGAAGGCCGATCCGGGATCGTAGGAAGGTGTTGCGCGGGACTTCGCGCGATCCCGGCTCTACGCCCTGCGGGCTTCGGCCGGGATGACGCCTGTTGGGACGCTCACAGCCCCGCGGTGGTGACGAACTTGGTGTTCACATAGGCTTCCATCGCCTCGGTGCCGCCTTCCGAGCCGTAGCCGGAATCCTTGATGCCGCCGAACGGCGTCTCGGGAAGAGCGAGGCCGTGATGGTTGATCGAGACCATGCCGCTCTCCACCCGGCGGCCGAACTCGGTCGCGTTGGCGGCCGAGCGCGTATAGGCATAGGCGGCGAGGCCGTACGGCAGGCGGTTGGCTTCGGCAATCACCGCGTCGCGGCTGGAGAAGGGCGAGATCGGCACCACCGGGCCGAACGGCTCCTCATTCATGATGCGCGCCGACAGCGGCACGCCGGTCAGCACGGTCGGCTGGAAGAAATAGCCCTTGTTGCCGATCCGCTCGCCGCCGGTGGTGAGCTTGGCGCCGTTCGCAAGCGCGTCGGCGGTCAGCGCTTCCATGGCCTCGACCCGGCGGTGATTGGCCAGCGGGCCCATGCGCACGCCATCCTCCAGGCCGTTGCCGACCTTGATCTGCTTCGTCGCCTCGGTGAAGCCGTCGACGAAACGGTCATAGAGCGTCTCGTGCACCAAGAGGCGGGTGGGGGAGACGCAGACCTGGCCGGCATTGCGGAACTTGGCGCCGGACAAGAGCTTCACCGCGAGATCGACATCGGCATCCTCGAACACCACCGCCGGGGCATGGCCGCCGAGCTCCATGGTGACGCGCTTCATGTGCGCGCCGGCCAGCGCCGCCAGCTTCTTGCCGACCACGGTCGAGCCGGTGAAGGAGATCTTGCGGATGATCGGGTGCGGGATGAGGTACTCGGAGATCTCGCCCGGCACGCCGAACACGAGGTTCAAGACGCCCGGCGGGAGCCCGGCCTCCTCATAGGCCTTCACCAGCGCGGCGCAGCTCGCCGGGGTCTCTTCCGGGCCCTTGAGGATGATCGAGCAGCCGGCGGCCAGCGCGGCCGAGACCTTGCGCACCGCCTGGTTGATCGGGAAATTCCAGGGCGTGAAGGCGGCGACCGGGCCGACCGGCTCGCGCACCACGAGCTGCTCGACATTGTCCGCGCGGGCGGGGATCAGCCGGCCATATTGCCGGCGGGCTTCCTCGGCGAACCAGTCGATGGTGTCGGCGGCGGCCTGGGTCTCCATCAGCGCTTCCGGCAGCGGCTTGCCCTGCTCCATGGTCATGATGCGGGCGACTTCATTGGCGCGTCCGCGCAGGATTTCGGCGGCCTTGCGCATCAGCTTGTAGCGCTCGTGGGCGGAGACCCGGCGCCACACCTGGAAGCCTTTTTCGGCAGCGGCCAGCGCGGCGTCGAGGTCCTCGCGGCTGGCATGGGCAACGGTGCCGATCTTCTCCTCGGTGGCCGGATTGAGGATCGGATCGCCCGCATGGGCACTGCCTCCGCGCCAGGTGCCGTCAATGTAAAGCTGGACGTCGGGGAAGCTGGCGGGGCTGCTCATGGGGCGGACCTTTGCAAGTGGATGGTGCGAACGAAGGTGTCGGCGCATACCTAATCGCCGCAGTGCGGAACGGGAAGGGGCCAGTTCGTTCCATGCCGCTGCGGAACCTGCGCGGTACAGGCCGGTTGAGCCCGGGGCGCCGCCGGTATCGCGCGATGGCAATGAGGACCGGAACATGTTTCTGAGCGACGCCGATATCGAAGCCGTGCTGCGCCTGCTGGCGGCGGCGGTGATCGGCATGGGCATCGGCATCAATCGCGACCTGCATGGCAAGCCGACCGGCATGCGCACGCTGGGGCTGGTGTGCATGGGCGCGACCCTGGTGTCGCTCACCGCGCTGCGCGTCGACGGCATCGCCCAGCATCCGGACGCCACCAGCCGCGTGGTGCAGGGCATTCTTCAGGGTGTACTGACCGGCATCGGCTTTGTCGGCGCCGGCGTGGTGCTGCGCGATCCCGCCGGGCGCAAGGTGCACGGCCTCACCACGGCGGCGACGGTGTGGGTGACGGCGGCGCTCGGCATCGCCTGCGCGCTCGCCGACTGGCATCTGATTTTCCTCGGCGCCTTCATGACGGTGCTGCTGCTCAGCCTGGTGAAGCCGCTGGAGCGGCTGGTGGAGAGCATTGCCGGCGAGCGGCGGGAGGAAGGGAACACCCGCGCGGGGGAAACGTTGCGGAAGAGGGAGAGCGCGCGCGAACCAGCGCCGGGAGGAGAGGACAATGCCGAGCGCTGACCGCCTGCGCCACGACATCGATTCCGGTCGCGGGGGCGACAAGGTTGCCTTCTCCGATCCCGCCGCCGCCCCGCTCGGCACCGACGACGAAGCCGCCGGCACGCCGCCCACGCGCGAGGAGCTGGAACTGGCAAGCCGCACCGAGCTCATTGGCGGCACGCTGGAGGCGCCGGTGGCCGACGAGCGGGGGCGGGATCATTCCGGCGAGCCGGATGCCGCGCGGCGCCGGCGGCACCGCGTGCAGGCGGTGTGGATGTTGGTGGCCGGCGGACTGATGCTGACCTTCGCGATGTGGATGGTGCACATGTGAGGGGACCACCACGACCGTCATCCCGGCCGAAGCGAAGCGCAGAGCCGGGATCGCGTGAAAGTCCCGCACTTCACCTTCTTGCGATCCCGGATCGGCCTGACGGCCGTCCGGGATGACGGCTGGTGGGGAGCGGCGAGGAGCGCGCCCCTCAATACCCGCCGCCGCGGCCGTCCATCAGGATGTCGCGCTTGCCGGCGTGGTTGGCGGGGCCGACGAGCCCCTCGTTTTCCATGCGCTCCATCAGCGAGGCGGCGCGGTTGTAGCCGATCTGCAGGCGGCGCTGGATGTAGGAGGTCGAGGCCTTGCGGTCGCGCATCACCACGGCGACCGCCTGGTCGTAGAGATCGCCGCCTTCCTCACCCATCGCGCTCTTGTCGAACACGGCACTGTCTTCGCCATCCTCGGCCGGCTTCTCTTCCTCGCCGGCGGTAACGGCGTCGACATAGTCCGGGCGCCCTTGAGCCTTCAGATGCTCGACCACGCGCTCGACCTCCTGGTCGGAGACGAACGGACCGTGGACGCGCGAAATGCGCCCGCCGCCGGCCATATGGAGCATGTCGCCCTGGCCGAGCAGCTGTTCCGCACCCTGCTCGCCGAGGATGGTGCGCGAGTCGATCTTGCTCGTGACCTGGAAGGAGATGCGGGTCGGGAAGTTCGCCTTGATGGTGCCGGTGATGACGTCGACCGAGGGGCGCTGCGTCGCCATGATCAAATGGATGCCGGCAGCGCGGGCCATCTGGGCGAGGCGCTGGATGGCGCCTTCAATGTCCTTGCCGGCGACCATCATCAGGTCGGCCATCTCGTCGACGATGACGACGATATAGGGCAGGGCCGAGAGGTCCATCACCTCCTCTTCCTCAGCCATGCGGCCGGTTTCCTTGTCGAAACCGGTCTGCACGACGCGGGTGATGGTCTCGCCGCGGGCGCGGGCCTCCGCGACGCGGGCATTGTAGCCGTCGATGTTGCGCACGCCGAGGCGCGACATCTTCTTGTAGCGCTCCTCCATCTCGCGCACCGCCCACTTCAGGGCGATCACCGCCTTCTTCGGATCGGTGACGACCGGGGTCAGAAGATGCGGGATGCCCTCATAGACCGAGAGTTCCAGCATCTTCGGGTCGATCATGATCAGCCGGCAGTCTTCCGGCCGGTGCCGGTAGAGCAGCGACAGGATCATCGTATTGATGGCGACCGACTTGCCGGAGCCGGTGGTGCCGGCCACCAGCAGATGCGGCATGCGGGCGAGATCGACGATCACCGGCTCGCCGCCGATGGTCTTGCCGAGCGCGATGCCGAGCTTGACCTTGGCGATCTCGAAATCATGGCTGGCGAGCAGTTCGCGCAGCCACACCATTTCGCGCTTCTGATTGGGCAGTTCGATGCCGATGACATTGCGCCCTTCCACCACCGCGACGCGGGCGGAGAGCGCGCTCATCGAGCGGGAAATGTCGGCGGAGAGGCCGATGACGCGGGAGGATTTGGTGCCGGGCGCCGGCTCCAGCTCATAGAGCGTGACCACCGGGCCGGGATTGGCGTCGATGATCTCGCCGCGCACGCCGAAATCGTGCAGCACCTGCTGGAGCTTCACCGAATTGCGGTCGAGCACGTCGGCGGAGAGCTCGTAATTTGGCTCGCTGCTGATCGGTTCGGCCAGCAGTTCGAGCGGCGGCAGTTCGTACTCGCCGGAATGGGCACGCACGATCGGCGCAGGAGCCGGCGGCGGTGGGGGCTCGGCGGCGCGGACCGGGGCGGGGGCGGGCGGCTCGCTTCGCACGGGTTCGGGTTGGCGCGCGGGTTCAGGTTGGCGCGCGGGCTCGGGCTGGCGCGCCGGCTCGGGCTGGCGTGCCAGCAACGGCTTGCGGGCCGGACGGGCGCTGGCGAGCGGAACCACGACCGCAGCCGGCTCGGCGACGACGGGGGCGACCGGAGCGGGTGCGGGCTGGACCGCGACGGGAGCCGGCGCGGGCGGCGTTACCGCCAGCGTCGCGGCGGCGTAGGCCGGCCAGGAAAACGAGGTTTCGAAGCTGGCGGTGAAGATGGGGGCCTCGGGCTCCGGCTCCGCTTCCAGTTCCGGCTCGGTGTCGAGATGGTCCTGCTCGACGGCCGGCGGCTGGTCCCAGTCGAGCCGCAGCATGCCCGCGATGCGGCGCACCGAGTGCGGCTGCGACGGCCCCATATCGGGCGCGGCGCCCTCGAAGCGACCGTCATCAGGCAGATCACCCTCATCCGCGGGCTCGTCCCGGGAATCCAGGTGCATGCTGGTCGGCTGGATCCCCGGATCACGTCCGGGGATGAGGGCCGAACTTGGGTTTTCGGTCTCGCTTTCCGCCACCCATTCCGGCGCGGTTTCCATCGCCACCGGGGGCTTCTCCTCGCGCGGGCGCAGGAGGTAATCCGGCGTGCGGGTGAAGCGGGTGCTGCGGTTGCTCGGCATGGTGAAGGGCTGCAGCCAGCTCGGCACCGGGTTCTGCAGCAGCGAGGGCTCGGGCAGCTCCGGCTGCTTGGCGCGCGGAGCTACCCGCGGCACCACGGTATTGCCCCGCGGCAGCCGCTTGTCGCTTGAATTCTCTGGGGTTTCGCCGCGCCGCGGGTCGGCGGCAGGAGCCGCTTCGCCGGGTGTGACGCTGCCGGTTCCGGGATAAGGACGCGCCGTGAATCGCATGAAGCAAGTACCCTTCGGGCGCGACTGGCGCCCCTACGCTGGAGTGCTCTAGTGGTAGCGACAACAGCGTTAACGAAGGGTGAGAATGCGGCCCGCGGAGCGTCCGATTCCGGGTCGATCAGATGCCGAGCGTGGCCCTGATGTCGGGCTGCAACAGGTCGGCGGTTTCCGGATGCTTCTGCATGTAGCGGGCGAACACGCCGCAGCGCGGAATCACCGAAAGCTTGCGCTGGCGGGCGCTGGCGAGACCGGCTTCGACCAGCTTGGTGGCGATGCCGCGCCCGCCCAGTTCATGCGGCACTTCGGTATGGGTGAAGATGATGCCGCCGGGGGTGAGCACATATTGGGCGACCGCGAGATGGCCTTCGACCTCGGTCTCGAAGCGATTCTCCGCCGGATTGTCGCGCACCAGGATCTCGCCGTTCATGCCCATGCTTTCCTCCTTGTGCTGCCCTGCGCAGCGTTGTGCAAAGAGATAAGCGTATAATGTCGACCCTGACAGTCCCAGCAGGTGATTTTGCGTTAGGCGCGATGATTGACCTCGGCGAGCGAGGCGCGCAGGAAGCGGCAATGTCTTTCCGGGAGTGTCCGATGTCCGATACCGAAGTCCTCAGCGATCGCGAGGCGGTGCTTGCCCTGATGGAGGCGCGGCGCTCGGTCGGCACCACTGCGCTCGCCGCGCCAGGCCCCTCACCGGAGGAACTGAGCCGCCTGCTGCGCCTCGCGCTGCGCGTGCCCGACCATGCCGGGCTGGAGCCGTGGCGGCTGATCCTGCTGGAGGGCGATGCGCGGCTTGAGGCCGGGGCGCGGCTCGGCGCGGTCTATGAGGAGGAGGGCCCGCAGCCCGACCCGGCGCAGCGGCTGAAATGGGCGGGCATCATCTCCCGGGTGTTCAACCACGCCCCGCTGGCGATCATCGTGGTCAGCCGGCCGGACCGCACCACCAAGATCCCGGTGTTCGAGCAGGAGCTCTCCGCCGGGGCGGTGTGCATGAACCTGCTGCATGCCGCGCACGCGCTCGGCTACGGCGCCACCTGGCTCACCGGCTGGGCGACGATGAACGAGCGGGCGCTGCGGGTGCTGGGGATCGAGGACGGCGAGCGCATTGCCGGCATCGTCCATGTCGGCACCGCGAAGGAAGTGCCCGGCGAGCGCAAGCGGCCGGATGTCGAGGCGCTGGTGACGCGCTGGGGGGAATGAGGGGGCGCTCTGCTTCGTCCTCTCCATTTGTCGTCATCCCGGACGGCCGTAAGGCCGATCCGGGATCGTAGGAAGGTGATGCACAACACCTTCACGCGATCCCGGCTCTCCGCTGCGCTACGGCCGGGATGACGGCATCGATGCCCCCAAAAGCGAACCGCCCCGTGCGGGGGCACGGGGCGGCGGTCGGGGGGCTTGTAGTAATCAGGTCACTTCACCTGCACCAGCGGCGCCGGCTGCCAGGTGCCCTTGCCGGGCGGCAGGATCGAGGGCGAATTCGCCTTGGGCCAGTACATGCGCATCATCGCGATGAACTCGCCCTTCGGCGCCGGCAGCCAGTTGGCCTGCTTCGCCTTGCCCGGGGACTCGTTCTGCAGATACAGCGTGAGCGAGCCGTCCGCGTTGAACTTCGGCTTGTCGCGCATGCTCACCGTGAACTTGTTCAGCGGGTTCGGGTAGAACCACCAGCCGCCATCGATGATGTACATGGTGATGGACCAGAAGCCGTCGACCGGCGGCGTCTCGCCCTTGGCGAAGGTCAGCGTGTACTTGTTGGTGCCCACCAGCTTCTGGCCGGCGCCGTCGGCCGCGGCATAGGGATAGACCGCGTCCTCAGGCAGGTTCGCCGGCCAGCCGAAGGCCGCCACCAGCGCGCGGCCGAGATAATCGGTGCCGTAAGTGCCCGCCGCACCCGGAATGCGCCAGCCATTCTGCAGCGTGCCGGAGGTGGACTGGGCAGCGAAGATCTTGGCCGAGGCTTCCTTGCCGACATCCTTGAGCGCCGCCTGGGCGTCCGGCGAGAGCTTGGTGATGTCGAACTTCTGGCCGGGCACGATGCCGATCTTTGCAAGGCGCGCGACGATCGGCGCGTCCTCGGCGGCCGGCGGGGCGATGTCGGAGCCCATCAGCCGCGTCATCATGTTGAAATAGGCCGAGGTGTCCATCGCATTGATGACGTCCTGCGGCTTGTCGGTCATGCTGAAGCCGGGATTGGGATCGACCGGCGGGACGACGTATTTGTAGTCCTTCTTGCCGTAGCCGCTGAGCGGCACCAGCTTGTACTGCGCCTGCAGCGCATTCACCGCCTTGTAATCCTTGGGGCTGCCGTCGGCATAGGTGCGGCCGAGGATGACCATGTAGCGGGTCGGCGACTTGATCTGCGTCATGCCGGTGGGCACGGTGCCGGACCAGCCGGGGCCGGTGATGAGATAGGTCGCCGCCTTGCCGCCAGCGGTGCGGGTGCCCGGCGATTCCACCACCGGCATCCACAGGCTGTACATCGGGAACAGGAAGAAGCGCTTGCCCATGTCGGGATGGGAGAACACGGTCGGCTCCTTGCCGACATCGATCCAGGCCAGCGAATAGAGCGTGTCGGCGTTCGGTGCCGAGACGCCGCGATAATTGCCGGGCGGATAGCGCTTCACATTGGTGAACTGGCCCATCGGCGAGCGCAACTCGTCGGCCTTGGCCACGTTCGACATCTGCACGCGGGTGACTTCGGTGGTGATCAGCGAATAGCCGTAGGTATAGGCGTCGATCGCGATCTCCTTGGCCTCCGCGGCCGGGATCGAGGACAGATCCTGCGCCGCCGCGGGCATGCCGCCGGCCAGGAGCAGCGACAGGGCCACGCCTGCCGCAAGGGAAATAGAATAGTGTCTCATGCGCCCTCACATGGATGCGAACAGCTCGCCTTGGGGGCGTAGGACGAAAGCACATTTACCGCTTGTCAGATGAGGACAAGGTTTCACCATTTTCTGACAATGGGAGGGAGAAGGGGAAGGAGGGTGCTCCGCAAAAAGCGACCTCATCCTGAGGTGCCCGGCAGCGCCGGGCCTCGAAAGATGCCCATCCCCGATGGCCGTCTTCTGCTTCATCATCCTTCGAGGCTCGCTGCGCTCGCGCCTCAGGATGAGGTTGCTTTGAAACTCACTCCTTGCCGGCGCCGTGCATTGCGCGCCATTCGCTGGGGGCGAGGCCGGCCCAGCCGCGGAAGGCCCTGGTGAAGGAGCTGGTCTCGGAATAGTGCAGCGCCAGGCTGACATCGGTGACCGACATGGCGGTGTTGGCGAGCAGATGCCGGGCGACGTCGAAATGCACCTCGTCCGATATCTTCTTGAAGCTGGTGCCCTCGGCATCGAGATGACGCGCCAGCGTGCGACGGTTCATCTGCAGTAATTCCGAGAGGTCGCCGAGCGAGGCGCCGCTGGTGAGCAGCGAGGTGCGCATGAGCCGGCGCACCTGCTCGGTGACATTGCCGGCCTCCTCGATCTCCAGGAGGTCGACCTGCTCCTGCAGCATCCGCCGCAGCATCGGGTCGGCGGTGTGGATCGGGGTGTCGAGCCATTCCTCGCGGAAGAACAGGGCACTGCGCTCGGCGCCGAATCGCACCGGCGCGCCATAGAAGCGCTCGTGGCGGGCGGGCGAGACCGGCCGCTTGCGCGACAGCGTGACCTCGAGCGGCGTCCAGTTCGGCCCGCAGAACGCCCGCATGATGTTGCGCCCGATCGCCAGCGCGCCGTCATAGACATGCTCGGCCGCCGGCATGTCCGGCTCGGAGATCTGGTAGCCGAGCGTGACCATGCCGCCGGCAATCGTCATGAACGGCACGGCGCCGCGATCATTGTGATGGAGATAACGCACCAGGTCGCCCAGCGCGGAGCGCACATCCGGGGCCTGCTGCAGCAGGAAGCCGACCAGGCCGAGATTGGAGGCGCCGGTCTTCTCGCAGATCAGGAGGCCGAAATCATCGCGCTTGATCGCCTCCACGCAGAGCGAAAGCAGCTGGCAGAAATCGCGGTAGGGCAGGGCATTGTCGGGGTCGGCGAACAGGTCGCCCGGCACGCCGACGCGCCGCAGCAGCGGCTCGATCGCGACATTGAAATCACGCAGCACGGCGGGAATGGCGATTCCGGGTCCGATACGGATATAGCCATAAGGTACCCGGCGGCCCAATCCCGCCCTGAATACCATCACCGGCGCGGCATCCACCACACCGTCATCCTGCATCGATATCGTCATGCCGCGCCCCCGAGGCTGGACGAGCCCCACCGCGAACTGCCGTGGAAGAGTTGCGGCGGAACGCGACGTGCCGGGACAGACGGTCAAAGGTGTGTCATTAAATGTCAAGCGCTCCATCTGAAATTGCGGCTTGGTGGGCGCGCAAAGTTCTGGAACGGCCCCTCTGAATGCGGATTCGGGGCCTCGAGAGCTTGGGGGCGGGAAGCGGATGAAATCTCTTGTTCTAGCCGGCAAAACAGTCTTCGCCGCCGGTTTTACCTCGCTGTTGATGGCGATTGTGCCCGTCAAAGCTGCGGACATGCCGGTGCCCGCCTATAAGGCCCCGCCCGTGGTGGTAGAACCGTCGTCGGGCTGGACCTATCAGGCCACCGCCTATGGCTGGGCGACGGCGATCAATGGCGAGACCGGCGTGCGCAACCTGCCGCCCGTCGATGTCGATGTCAGCGCCTGGGACGCGCTCAAGCATCTCGACGGCGCGCTGATGGGCTCGTTCATGGCCAAGAACGACAAATGGATGATCCTGACCGACCTGATCTATGCCAATCTCTCGGCCGGCGGCAGCTTCGGCCGCAATGACACGGGGGTCGATGTCAGCCTGACCCAGGTCATCGCCTCCGGCCTCGTCGGCTACCGGCTGCCGCTTGGCCTGCCGGAGAATGTCGAGCTCAGCGCCACGGTCGGCTTCCGCTACCAGCATCTGAAGGCCGACGTCGACATCAGCCCGACGCTGTTCCCGGTCGAGATCAGCCGCGAGGGCACCAAGCAGTGGATCGACCCGACGGTCGGGTTCAGCCTGCACTACGACATCAATGAGAAGTGGTTCCTCAACGTGATCGGTGACGTCGGCGGCTTCGGCGTGTCCTCGAAGTTGACCGCGCAGGGCTTCGCCGCGCTCGGCTACATGTGGACGCCCTCGATCTCGAGCGCGATCGGCTACCGCGCCATCTACACCGACTATGAGGATGACGGCTTTCTCTACAACGTCACCCAGCACGGCGTGTTCACCAGTATCGCCTACCATTTCTGAGACCTGGAGCCCTTATCGTTCGGATGAAAGCATCCGAACGAAAGATGAGTGCTCCAGATTCAATAGATTGGAGCAATTCCTCTTCGATCAGATGATTCCATCTGATCGGGAAATGCTCTGGACCCCGGCCTGCCGGGCGCCCTATCCACTCGGATGGCATCATCCGAGCGACAAGATAGTGCTCTAGATTCAATACGCTGGAGCATGTTGTCATCGCAAAGGTCTTCCAGCTTTTGCGGAACATGCTCGAGCGCCGGCCCGACAGCATCATCTGGAATTATTTGGAGCAGACCATGAGAATGGCCGTTGCGACAGCAGCCGCTTGCCTGACGCTGACCACGCTTGCCCCGGCCGGGGCCAGGGCCGAGCCCGGCCTGCTCGACCGCTACGACATCGCCAAGGAGGCCTATGTCTATGCCTTCCCGATGATCGCGGCCTACAAGGCGATCTACCAGTTCAATGTCGACAAGAAGAACTCACAATATAAGGGCCCGTTCAACACCATCGTCAGCGACGCCCAGGTGTTCACGCCCAAGGACACGGCCATCGTCACGCCGAACAGCGACACGCCCTATTCGGTGCTGACGGCGGATCTGCGGGCCGAGCCGGTGGTGCTGTGCGTTCCGGCGGTGGAGAAGAGCCGTTATTACTCGGTCCAGCTGGTCGATCTCTATACGTTCAATTACGGCTATATCGGCTCCCGCGCCACCGGCAGCGATGCCGGCTGCTACATGATCGCCGGCCCGGGCTGGAAGGGCGAGACCCCCGCGGGCATCGCCAAGGTGTTCAACAGCGAGACCGATTTCAGCGTCGTCATCTATCGCACCCAATTGTTGAATCCGGGCGATATCGACAACGTCAAGAAGATCCAGGCGCAATACACGATCCAGACGCTGCACGAATTCGCCAAGACCCCGGCGCCGAAGCCGGCGCCGGCGATCAAGTGGCCGGCCTTCAGCGCCAGCGCGTTCAAGGAAGACGCGTTCTCCTATCTCAACTTCCTGTGGACCCTGACCCCGCCGGTGTCGCAGGAGACCGCGCTGCGCGCCCGCTTCGGCGAGATCGGGATCAAGGCCGGCGCTCCCTACAAGCTCCCCGGGCTGTCAGACGGCAAGATCGTGACGCTGCTCGGCATCAAGAAGGGCTATGAGGAGATCGATGCCCGCCGCGACACCATCGGCAAGTCGGAGAATGGCTGGCAGGTCGGCAGCGCCTTCGGCAACCGCGCCTTCTATGATGGCGACTACACGCTGCGCGCGGCCGCCGCGCTCGCCGGCATCTTCGGCAACGACGCCGTCGAGGCGCTGTATCCGATGGCGAAGACGGACAACAAGGACGAAAAGCTCGACGGCTCCAAGCACAACTACACTATCACCTTCCCGGCCGACGCCTATCCCCCGGTGAACGCCTTCTGGTCGGTGACGATGTATGACGGCAAGACCCAGCTGCTGATCGAGAACCCGATCAACCGCTACCTGATCAACTCGCCGATGCTGTCGGACATGAAGAAGAACCCGGACGGCTCGCTGACCATCTATGTGCAGCATGACGATCCGGGTGCCGACAAGCAGTCCAACTGGCTGCCGGCGCCGGACGGCCCGATCTACATGGTGATGCGTCTCTACTGGCCGAAGCCGGAAGCCCTCGACGGCACCTGGAAGCCTGCCTCCATCGTCCAGGCGAACTGATACGCCGACCGACCGACGCCTAACGTTGCCCGGCACCACCCGACGCCGTCCCCCCGGACGGCGATCGGAGGGGTGCAACCGGACGGACCTTCTGGAAACTCTCGGAGAACAAGCAATGTCGCTACATCTTCTCAAGCCGGCGCTTGTTGCCGGCGCCGCGCTGCTCGGCCTCGCGCTGATCGGCACCCCCGCTTCCGCCCAGCAGGCGGCCGACGCCATCAGCGCGCCGGCGCTCAAGTCCATCGGCACGCCGAGTGCCGGTGCGCCCGCCAAGGCCAAGATGGAGCCGGCGCTGATCGTGCTCAACTCGAAGGGCGCCACCCTGAAGGACGGCAAGCTGGTGCTCACCGGCGTCGCCTCCAATTCGATCATCTTCGCCGATCGCCCGGTGCGTGCCGCCGGCCATGCCCTCACCGCCCATCTGCTCGAGGAATGGTCGGCGCAGGACAGCTTCGGCAAGGATCCGCCGAACGCCACCGTCTCGGTGTTCAACAAGGCCGGCGACAGCGTGCAGGATGCCGTGGTGACGCTGAAGTCGCCCAAGCTCGAGGGTGACACCCTGACCTTCGACGTCGCGGTACTGGAAGGCGCGCTCACTGGCGGCGACGGCCCGGCCTCGGTGTTCATCGACATCATCGGCATGCCGTTCACGCCGATGTCCTATGCCGGCGTCGCCCGCCGCACCGCCTATCGCGGCGCGTGGTACGGTGCGGCGGCCGGGGCGGCGGTTGCCACCGGCGTGGCGGTCGGCGCCGCGGCAGCGGCCGCGCCCTACTACCATCCCTATCCCTACTACCACCCGGCCTGCGGCTATTATCCCTATCCGCCCTGCTATTGAGGCGGCTTCCCTCTTGGGGTGAAGTAGACCATTCCCATCGTCATGGCCGGCCTTGTGCCGGCCATCTCGGCCTCTGATGCGCTGTCGGGAATCGAGATCCCCGGGACAAGCCCGGGGATGACGGCGATTTTTTGAACTACGGACTGCGCTCCGAGGCGGAGCGCGGTCCTCGGCCACCAGGGACACACGATGATCGCTTCTACGCCCACCGTCGAACAGCTCTCGCAGGTGATGATCCATGCCACGGCGCCGGCCTTCATCCTCGGGGCGCTGGCCAGCTTCATCTCGCTGATCATCGGGCGCATGAACGGTATCATCGAGCGCTCGCGCATGATCGGAGCCATCCCCGACACCGACACGCACCGCCGCCATCTGAAGGCGGACCTGCCGCGGCTCAGGCGGCGCAGCCACCTGCTGCATTGGGCGATTCACTTCGCGGTGGGGAGCGCCATCGTCACCACGCTCCTCATCTGCCTGGCATTCGCCACCGCCTTCTTCGGCTGGCGGCACGAGGTCGGGGGGGCGCTGCTGTTCGTCGTCGCGCTGGTGCTGTTCGGCACCTCGCTGGTCTATCTCGCCCGCGAGGTCTCGATCGGCCTGACCGAGTTCGACCATATCGGGTGACTGGGATCTACATGCGCGACCTCATCCTGAGGCGCCCGGCGCAAGCCGGGCCTCGAAGGATGCCCGTCCCCGATGAACGCCTTCTGCTTCAGCATCCTTCGAGGCTCGCTACGCTCGCACCTCAGGATGAGGTTGTACTTTCCGGTCCATCAATGTGGCGACGAAGCCACACGCGGCGGCTGCTTTCCGCATCGGTCGCGTAAAAGCGTGCGGCGGCCGGGTCCGTGTCATCAAATGTCAAGTAGGTTGCAGGAAACTGACGTCTATACCGCCGACGTAGGGCGGCGGGGGCTGCGGGTAGCATGGTAAACAAATTTCTGACGCGCCGCATTGCGCTGCCGCTGGTGGCGCTGTTGCTGTGCGCCGGCTGCGCCCAGCGCCCCGAGAACGTGTTCCTGGCGAGCGAGCCGCTCGCAACCCCGACCGCAAAGGTCGACATGCTGGTGGCGACCACGCGCCAGCCCTCCGCCGTGCCCGGCGAGATGTTCGGCGGGGCCCGCGGCACACCGGGCTTCGCCGAGATCGTCATCTCCATCCCGCCCGGCCACAAGACCGGCGCGGTGGAGTGGCCGGAGAAGATTCCCGCAGATCCCGCGGTTTCCTTCGCCACGGTCAGTGCCGAGACCATCAGCCGCGACGAAGCCAAGGCGCGCTTTGCCACCCGGCTCGCCCGCGGCCCCAGTCGCAGCGTGCTGGTGTTCGTGCACGGCTACAACAACCGCTTCGACGATGCGGTCTTCCGCTTCGCGCAGATCGTCCATGATTCAGGCACTGACGCCATTCCGGTGCTGTTCACCTGGCCCTCGCGCGGCAAGCTGCTGGCCTATGGCTATGACCGCGACAGCGCCACCTATTCGCGCGACGCGCTGGAGCGGCTGCTGCAGTATCTGATCGACGACAAGTCGGTCAGCGACATCTCGGTGCTGGCGCATTCGATGGGCAATTGGGTGACGCTGGAGACATTGCGGCAGATGGTGATCCGCGATGGCGGCATCTCCAACAAGGTCCGCAACGTGATGCTGGCCGACGCCGATGTCGACATCGACATCTTCCGCACCCAGGTCGCGGAAATGGGCAAGAAGCGGCCGGACTTCACGATCTTCGTCTCGCAGGACGACAAGGCGCTGGCGGCCTCGAAATTCCTCTGGGGCAGCACCGCGCGGGTCGGCGAGATCGACCCCAACGCGGCCGCCTACAAGGACTTCCTGGCGGAGAACCGCATCAGCGTCATCAACATGACGGACATCAAGACCGACGACAGGGTCAATCACGGCAAGTTCGCCGAGAGCCCGAAGATCATCCAGCTGATCGGCAAGCAGCTCGCCACCGGCCAGCCGGTCACCGACCAGACCGAGAAGGTGAATCCGGTGAGCACGGTGGGGATGGCCACCGCGGGCGCGATCACCGCGATCACCTCGGTCGGGCAGTAACGCCCCGAGGGAGCGTCCAAGGGAACGGCCCGAGGGAACGCCCAAAGGAACGGCATCGTGACCGCCGGCGTGGCTGACAGCACTCCACGCAAGGTGCAGAGCTTCGTGCGCGATTAGCCTTTTTCAAAGGGAGAGCGCCGATGACCAAATATGCCCTTTACGTGCCGCTGAAGGCGAAGCCCGGCAAGGAGCAGGAGGTCGCGGCCTTCCTGCGCTCCGCCGCTCCGCTGGTGAATGCCGAGCCCGGCACGGTGAGCTGGTACGCCATACAGGAGGGCCCATCCTCCTTCGCCATCTTCGACACCTTCGACGACGAGGACGGCCGCGAGGCGCACCTCTCCGGCAAGGTGGCGGAGGCGCTGATGGCGAAGGCCGGCGAATTGCTGGAGAAGGTACCGGACATCTACAAGCTGGAGATCCTGGCGGACAAGCTGGGGAGATAGGGGCGAGGGCGCTCGGGGCGGGCATCCTTCGAGGCTCGCTCCGCTCGCACCTCAGAGGCTGACCGAAAACTCCAATTTGTCCTCATTCCCGGGCTTGACCCGGGGATCCAGCCCCTCCGCATGCACCCGGTTGAAGTCTGGATCCCCGGGTCAAGCCCGGGGATGAGGGTGGAAAGGGGCTCCTCTCGACGGATACGTCGGATTTCGAGTCGGGCTCTCAGGATGACGTTGTTCGCAACGTCATCCTGAGGTGCCGCCGCAGGCGGCCTCGAAGGATGTCGCAGCAGAGCGCCTGCCTTCCCGACGCCGTCACCGCAGCGGGGCATAGCGGAGCGGGATCTCGGTGGTGGTCTTGAGCTCCTCCATCGCGAACATCGAGGTGACCTCCGTCAGCTCCACCTTGCTGATCATCTGCTTGTAGAGCGCGTCATAGGCCGCGATATCAGGCACGACCGCCTTGATCAGGTAATCGATGCCGCCCGCCAGCCGGTAGAACTCCAGCACCTCCGGAATATCGTTCAGCGCCTTGTGGAACTGCTCGAACCACTCCAGGCCGTGCCGGCTGGTCCGCACCGCGATGAAGACGGTGACCCCGACATTCAGCTTCTTCCGGTCGAGCAGGGCGACCCGCCGGCTGATGACGCCCTGTTCCTCGAGCCGCTGGATACGGCGCCAGCACGGCGTCGACGACAGGCCGACCCGATCGGCGATCTCGGCGGTGGACAGCGATGCGTCCTGCTGGAGCAGGGCGAGGATGCGTTTGTCATAGTCATCGATGACGGTCATGGGCGAGGAATGATTTTACAGGTTCGTCCGCAAGATTGGGATAATTTTGCTCGATGATCCGAAAAGCCCAGTGTGTTTGCAACAAAATTCCGGTCGTGTGGGGTATATTATGGTTGTCACGCTGATACGTGCGCCTATCCCTGCGAGGACACCATGACGACGTCCCAGACTGCCGGTGAGATTCTCCCGTTCCAGGAGCTGAGCCGCGTGACACGCACGCTCGCCGACTCCTATCTCGCCCATGCCCGCGCGACGCTCGATGCGATCATTGCCCGGCCGGAGCTGATCGAGCGGGTCCAGCTGGAGCGCAATGGCGAGGGCTATGCACGGACCCTCTTGTTCGGCGACAGCCGGATGAGCGCCTACGCGATCCTGTGGCCGCCGGGCGCGAGGACCTCGATACACGACCATCACTGCTCGTGCTGCTTCGGCGTCTTCAGCGGGGTGATCAGCGAGCTGAGGTTCCGGCCCATCGGATCCCGCCAGGTCGTTCTCGAAAGCATCGCCCGCCGCGAGCGGGGCTTCGTCGCGGCCATGCTGCCGTCCGGTCCCAATATCCACCAGATGGCCAATGAGGGAACCGAGGACGCCGTGTCGGTGCACATTTACGGCTTCGACCACACCATGCACGCATCCTCGATCCACCACGAATACGAGGTGGTCTCGCAGTAATCGGGCTTCACTCTAGGGCTGAGATGGCAGCGCCACCGCCACGGCCTCCAGCCGCGCCAGCACCTCGTCCGCCTCGGTGTCCGTCACGGTCAGCGGCAGCGACAGGCCGATGGCGTGGGCGCCCTTGGTCGTGGTCGACAGCCCCTCGGCGAAGCACGCCTCCACCAGGCGCTCGGCGTCGCAATGCGGGGCGAACTCCACCGCCAGCAGCAGCCCGAGCCCGCGCGCGCCGACCACCGCCGGCACCCGCGCCGCAATCTCCGCCACCCCGGCCACCAGCCGCGCGCCGACGTCCCGCGCGCGCTCCACCAGGCGATCGCGGGCGATGATCTCCAGCGTGGTCAGGGCGGCGCGGGTAGTGAGCGGGTTCTTCTCATGGGTGTAGTGGCCGAGCTCAAGCTCCGGCGCCACGTTCAGCTTCGCGTCGGCGATCACTGCGGCGATCGGCACCATGCCGCCGCCGAGCGACTTGCCGAGCACCACCGCGTCGGGCAGCGCGCCGAAATGCTCGAAGGCGAAGCAGCGGCCGGTCTTGCCGAGACCGGAGGGGATCTCGTCGAAGATCAGCTTGGCGCCATGCGCGTCGCAAAGGCGGCGCACTTCCGCCCACAGTCCATCCGGCGGCACATGGCAATTGGAGCGCATCGGCTCGGCGATCACCGCGGCGATGCCGGGCGAGGTGGCGAAGATGCGTGCCATGTCCGCCAGCATCCGCGCCGGGCCGTCCGCCACCCAATAGGGTGTCGCGTGCCAGCGCCCGTGCAGGAACCCGCCGAGGCGTGGGTCGAGTTCGGCGCGCGACAGGCCGAACGCGCCGAAGCCGTGGCCGTGATAGGAGCCCTCCAGCGAGATGGTGTCCTGCCGCCCGGTGGCGACGCGGGCGAGCTTCAGCGCGATCTCGATGGCATCCGAGCCGCCGGTGGCGAACAGCACCCTGGCAGGCCCGCCCGGCCAGCGCGCCAGCAGCGCCTCCGCCAAAAGCACCGCCGGCTCATTGGTGAAACGGCGCGGCGCGAAGGCGAGTTCGTCGAGCTGGCGCTTGAGCGCGGCGATCAATTCGGGATGGCCATGGCCGAGATGGTGCACGGTGTTGCCGTGCAGATCGATGAAGCGCCGGCCTTCGGTATCCTCCAGCCAGACGCCCTCGGCGGACCGCAGCGCGGCGAGGCAGGGGCTGGAACCGTGCTGGTGGAAGAAGGCCGCGGCATCGCGGGCGACAAGATCGTTCACGGGCGCACCATGGCGAGATCGGCCGACATCGCGTCGCGCCGGCGGAAACTGAGCTTGCGGTTCTCGACCAGCCACGCCAACCCCATCGCCAGCAGCGCGAAGCCGAGCAAAGCGAGGCTCTTGGCGGCGGCATAGCCGTAATCGCCGGAGACGGCGTGGTTGAAGATCGCCACCGAGGCGAGCTTGTGATTGCCGGAGACCAGGAAGATCACCGAGGAGAGGGTCGTCAGCCCATCGATGAACACATAGAGCATGCCGAGCAGCAAAGCCGGGCGCAGCATCGGCAGCGTCACCCGGGTGAAGCGCGAGATCAGCCCGGCGCCGAGACTCTCCGCCGCCTCGTCCACCGAGCGGTCGAGCCGCTGCAGCGCCGCCCGCGCGGCGAGCACGCCGACGAACAGGTTGGAGAACAGGATGTTGATGACGAGGATCACCGAGGTGCCGCCGAGCGAGAGCTGGGGCAGGCCGAACGGCACGTTGAAGGCGACGATATAGCCGATGCCGAAGATGATGCCGGGCAGGATCGCCGGCACCAGCGCCAGGAACATGATGAGGTTGGCGCCGGGTGGGCGCAGCCGCTCCACCACATAGGCGATGATGACGGCGAACAGTCCGCCGATCGGCCCGGCAATGCCGGCAAGCCGCACGCTGTCCCACACCAGCTCCAGCCCGCGCTCGGAGGAGCCGTAGCCGGAGCCGCCGAGCCCGACATCGACACCGGCGCTGGTGAAATAGCCGAACGTCAGGCTCCAGTCGACGCCCCACACCCGCGTCACCGCGCCGAGCGCCATGGTGCCGTAAACCGCGAAGATCAGTGCCGCGACAGCACCGGCGATGAAGGTGAGCCCGGCCCGCGCGGCGAGCGGCATCGGCAGCTCGGAGCGGGCGCCCGCGGTGGTCGCATAGGATTTGCGCCGGCCGATCAGCTCCAGCGCGAGGTACAGCAGCAGCGAGGGGATGATGAGCCAGACGCACAAGGCCGCCGCCAGCGGCGTGTTGCGATAGGCGGTGATCTCGTCATAGACCACGCCGGCCAGCACCGGGGTGTCGCGCCCGAGGATCATCGGGTTGCCGAAATCGGTCAGGCTCATGATGAAGACCAGCACGATGGCGCGCTTGATGCCCGGCCATGCCATGGGCAACGTCACCTGGCAGAAGGTGCGCAGCGGCCCGGCGCCGAGCCCGGCGGCGGCCTCGTCGATGCGGCCATCCTGCTTGCGCAGCACATTGTCGAACACGATCAGCGCGGCCGGCACGAACGAGAGCGTCTGTGCCAGCACCACACCGAACAGGCCGTAGAGATTGGTCTCGTCGGCATCGATCAGGCCGAGCCACTGGTCGAGCAGCGCATGCGTCACCAGCCCGCGCCGGCCGAACAGCATGATGGTGGCGGTGGCGATCAGCACCGGCGGCGCCACCAGCGGCATCAGCAGCACCGCGCGGGTAGCGGACGGGAACGGCACGCCGCCGCTGTTGATGCCATAGGCCAGCGCGAAGGCCAGCGCGACGGTGAACACCACCGAGAGCCCGGCGAGGCTCAGGCTGTTGATGGCGGCGTTGCGCAGATAGGGGTCCTGGAACACCTTGAGGTAATGGTCGAGGCCCCAGCGGTCGTCGGTGCCGTTGCGCAGCGCGTCGAAGCCTTGCTGGCCGAGCGCGTCCTTCACCTTGAAGGCCAGCGCCGTGCGCTTGTGCAGCATCACATGGGCGATGGCGAAATTGTCCTCCACCGCGGTGCGCGTCGCCTCGGGCAGCGCCTTCAGCGCGGCTGCCATCGCCACCGCCTGCGCGGAGAACGCCGCCTTGCGGTCCCAGGTGATCGGCGCGCCGGCCAGCGTGAAGGCGCTCGCGGTGGCCTCGACCTTCTCCGCCTCGGTTGCACTCGTCACCCAGCGCTGCACCAGCGCCGCGCGCTCGGCGGCGGGCACCGCGTCGAGCGCGGCTGAGGTGGTGGCCTTCAGCTGCGCCGGCGGCATCGGGCCGGAAATGACGAAGCTCTCCACCAGCACCGCGCCGATCGGGTAGGCGATGAAGATGGCGAGCAGCAGGGTGACGACGGCGCTGAGCACGATGCCAGGCAGATGGCGCAGCGACAGCGTCATCACGGGTGCTCGTCGGTGATGACGGCGGCGCGCAGCGGATCCGGCTTGAGGCTCACCGTGGTGCCGCGCGGCCAGAGCCCGCCGGCCTCATGCGAGGGTCGGTCGGCAATGATGAGCCGGCCGGAGCCGAGCCGGATCGTGAGCCGCACATTGGCGCCGAGGAAGGTCGCGCTTTCCACCGTGCCGGGGATCCCGGTGCCGTCGGTGGCCAGCGCGAAATGCTCGGGCCGGTAGACCGCGGTGAGGCGCGCGCCGGGGAGGGCGCTTGCCGGCAGCGCCAGCGGCCAGAACTCGTCGCCGGCATCGATGCCGCCCGCCACCGCGACGCCGTTGACGAGATTGGAGATGCCGATGAACTCGGCGACGAAGCGCGAGGCCGGGCGGTGATAGATGTCGGCCGGGCGGCCGATCTGCTCGATGCGCCCGCGCCGCATCACCGCGACCCGGTCGGAGAGCGCCAGCGCCTCCTCCTGGTCGTGGGTGACGTAGAGCGTGGTGATGCCGAGCCGGTCGACCAGCGCCCGCAATTCGCTGCGCAGCTTCACCCGGATGCGGGCGTCGAGCGCCGACATCGGCTCGTCCAGCAGCAGCACCTCGGGATCGGAGGCGAGCGCGCGGGCCAGCGCTACGCGCTGCTGCTGGCCGCCGGAAAGCTCGTGCGGAAATCGCCCGACGAGATGGTCGATCTCGACCAGGTGCGCCAGATCATGGATGCGGCGCTCGCGCGCGGTGCGGGAGCCGGTGAGCGAGAAGCCGATATTCTCCGCCACCGTCTTGGTCGGGAACAGCGCATAGGACTGGAACACGAAGCCCATGCGGCGCCGCGCCGGCGGCATGTCGGTGACATTCTCGCCGTCGCGCAGCACCTGCCCGCCATCGGGGCGGGCGAAGCCGGCGATGATGCGCAGCAGCGTGGTCTTGCCGCAGCCGGAATCGCCCAGCAGCGTGACGAACTCGCCCTTGGCGAGATCGAACGAGACGGAATCCACGGCGACGCTGCGCTCATACGCCTTGTGCACGCCGCGCACGGCCAGATGCGGCCGGCCCGTATTCTGGGCCGGCCGCGTATCGTTGCGGGTGAAGGTGGCGTCGTTCACTGCTTGAGGATGCGGCTGGCGAATTCGCGGCGGAAGGCGGCGATATCCACCGGGCGGCGCATCTGCCACAGCGTGATCTGCGAGAGATCGACCAGCCCATGGCCGGGCACCGCGGTGGCGCCCACCACCTTGCCCAGCACCTCGGCGGCCTCGTCGCTCGCCATGAAATCGAGGAAGATCTTGCCTTCAGCGGGGTTCGGCCCGCCGGCCACCAGACCGCCGCCCTCGGCGACGTTCGGGGTGATGCGGCCATAGACGATCTCCACCGGCTTGCCGGAAGACTTCGTCTCGTAGCAGGTGGTATCGAAGGTGAGGCCAATGGCGACCTCGCCGGCACCCGCCAGCGCCGCGCCGCCCGAGCCGCCGTCGGAATACTGGTAGACGTTCTCGTTGAGGTTCTCGACGAACGGCCAGCCGAAGGCATCGACGAAAGTGGTGAGGATGGCGCCGCCGGTGCCGGACTTCAGCGGCGAGGGCAGCGAGATCTCCTTGGCATAGGCCGGCTTGATCAGGTCTTCCCAGGTGGTCGGCATCGGCAGCTTCTTCTGCGCCAGCCGGTCCTTGTTCACCACCATGCACATGGTGGTAGCGAAGTACTTGTTGTAGAAATCGTCGGGGTCGCGGAACGCCGGGGCGATCTTGGAGCCCTTGGGCTGGTAGGGCTCGAACACGCCAGCCTGCTTCAGCTGGTCCAGCGCCACATGATTGACGAGGTAGACCACGTCGGCCTGCGGCTTGCCCTTCTCGGCAATGGCGCGCTCGGCGATCGGGCCGGTGGAGCCCGAGACGAACTTCACCTCGATGTCCGGGTACTTCTTCTTGAAGGCGGTAACCAGCGCGGTGTTGACGCTGTCCGAGGCGTTGTAGAGCACGACTTCCTTGGCGAGCGACGGCGCGGCGCCCAGCGCGAGCAGGGCGGCGGCAAGGAGGAGTACGCGGCCTGGGGCTTTCAACGAAATGACGGGCATTGGGTGTCTCCGACGTCGTGGAGGGGCAAGGTCGTGATATAAGTGTCGTTAAAGTGTGTGACGCCTGAATGAAGCTGCACTTATGTCGCGAGACCGATCCGGATGAACTTCGCCCAGCTCCGTGCCTTCCAGGCCATCGCCACCCACCGCACCTTTTCCGAAGCCGCGCAGGCGCTGGGGGTGAGCCAGCCGGCCATCACCCAGCATGTGAAATCGCTGGAGGAGGCGGTGGGCGCGCGGCTGTTCGTGCGCACCGGCGCCGGCATCGAGCTGACGCCGGACGCGCGCGATTTGCTGCCGCGGATACGGCAGGTGATGCTGATGCTGGACGACATCGGCGCGCGCATGGATGAGGGCCGCGCGCTCAGCGCCGGCTATCTCGCGCTGGGCCTGTGCGCGCCCTATGTGGCGATGCCGATCCTGGAGCGCTTCACCGCGCTCTATCCCGGGGTGCGGCTCGATGTGCGGCTGGAGAATTCCTCGACGCTGCTCGACATGGTGGCGCAACATCGCGTCGATGTGGCGATCGCGACGCTGGAAGCGCCGGACCCGGATTTCGCCTGCGACCGGCTGCTCGACCAGGAAGTGCTGGTGCTGGTGCACGACGCCCATCCCTGGTGGGGGCGCGCGGCGGTCGGCGTGCGGGAACTGGTGGGGCAGCGCTTCGTGCAGCGCGAGGCCGGCTCGATGACGCGCCATCTGTTCGAGGCGGCGCTGGCCCGCCACGGCATCGAGATCGCCCCGCATCTGGTGCTCGGCAGCCGCGAGGCGGTGAAGGAGGCGGTGGCAGCAAAGATCGGCCTCGGCATCGTGCTGAACCGCGAACTGGGGTTTGATCCCAGGCTGCACGCGGTGGCGATCGCCGACGCGCCGGCGCGGGCCGACGAGTACCTGGTGACGCGGAAGGAGAACCGTCAGCTGGGCGCGGTGGCTGCGTTCGCGGCGGTGGCGCGGGAAGTGTTCGGGGCCTGACCCCAAAGATTGTCATAGTCAAACGCCGTCATCCCGGCCGAA
Source organism: Starkeya sp. ORNL1 (assembly GCF_012971745.1). Lineage (NCBI taxonomy): Bacteria > Pseudomonadati > Pseudomonadota > Alphaproteobacteria > Hyphomicrobiales > Xanthobacteraceae > Starkeya > Starkeya sp. ORNL1. The sequence goes on along the minus strand of NZ_CP048834.1, from coordinate 1,927,144 downwards.
GGCGCAGCCGTAGAGCCGGGATCGCAGGAAGGTGTTGCGCAACGCCTTCGCGCGATCCCGGCTCGGCCGTTGGCCGTCCGGGATGACGGCCGGTGGGGAAGGGGACAAGGGGCGCTCGCATTCAGCCTCCTTCGAGGCCCGGTTTTGCCGGGCACCTCAGGATGACGTGGTTATAAAAGGCAACGTCATCCTGAGGTGCGAGCGTAGCGAGCCTCGAAGGATGCTCAGTCGGTGCGCCTGCTAGCTCCACGACAACTGGTTCTTCGGCAGTTTCCCGGTGGGATCATACACCGCCACCTTGTGCGGGAGGTCAGGGCCCCAGCGCCAGAGCACGAGGTTCTGGTCGTCCACTGTCGCGCCGTGGGCGAAGCTCGGGACGAGGATCCCGGCATGGCCGTCGGCGATCAGGCGCCGGACGACGCCCCAGGAAGCCGGCTCGCGCCGCGCAATCAGGGCGTCGCCCCAGGCGCAGGCGAGGTCGTCCAGCGCGACCCCGAGGCTGGCGCGATCCGCGTCGGTGCGCAGATCGGCGATGTCCTCGCAGTCCACGTCGTAGCTGCACAGCACATAGGGCGTCAGCCGGTGGGCGAAGCCGGCGGAGACTTCGCGGAACACGGTGTTGAAGCTGAGCGACAGATAGAGCGCCTCCAGTCCCGGCCAGTTGAACCGTCGGCCCTTGAGCGCGGCGCCGGCACCCGACAGCGGACTCCAGGCCCAGTTGGGATCATGGGCGCGGAAGCATTCTGCCGAGAATCTCACCTGCGACCTATCTCACGCGTAGCCGCCGGTGGCGAGGTGATCGACATAGTCCCGCACCGCGGTGGCGTCGCCGGACTTGACCAGCGCCTCGGCGGTGCGCCCGCCAAAGGCCGGGATCGGCTCGGCCCGATACCAGGCCATCGCCTGCGCCGCGCCGCCGGCCCAGCCTTGCACCAGATTGATGATCTCCAGCATCTCGCGCACCCGACTCTGCGCCTTGGGCCCGTCGCGGCGGCTGGCCTTCTGGAACACCTCGCGCGCGAGGCCGGCGGTGTCGGCGAGTTGCGCCTTGGACATGCTGAAGGCCTCGGCGACGTCGTCGACCTTCACCGCGCCGCGCTCATCCATCAGACTGGTGATCGAGAAGCGGACTGTAGTGACCGGGCGGGTGGTGCGCTTGCGCGGTGGCCTGACGGGCGCGGTCGCCGTTTTCGCTGCTTGCGTCATGTGCCGCTCCATTGACCGATATTACGGTCAATATGTAGGCAGATGAGGCGGCGTGCAAGGGGCGCGCTCGGCTTCAGCATCCTTCGAGGCCCGGCTTTGCCAGGCACCTCAGGATGACGTTGTTCTTATAAACACCACGTCATCCTGAGGTGCGAGCGTAGCGAGCCTCGAAGGATGCTGAAGCCGAGCACCCTCAAATCACGCTGTCACCGGACGCCGCTGCCCGACACTCCGTCCGGCGCCTTCCGGCCCTTCCAATCCGGCATGCGCCTGCGCGATCGGGCGCAGCCGGGCCAGGATCGCCTCGGGCGCGGGAGCCGCGCGGCCGGCCTCGCTGTCGACATGCAGCAGCATCTGTTCCGCCGTGGCGATCTCGCGCTCTCCATTGAGGATGCGGTGGAACACGTGCAGCCGCTTCTCGTCCGCGGACAGGATCTGGCAGGTGGTGCGCAATGCCTCGCCCACCTTCGCCTCGCCGAGATGGCGCAGATGGGTTTCCACCGTGTAGTAGCTGTGGCCGCCCGCGACATAATCCATGTCGACGCCGATCAGCCGCAGCAGCGCATCCGTGGTCTCGCCGAACAGCTGGAGATAGCGGTGCTCGGTCATGTGACCGTTGTAGTCGATCCACGCCGTGGGAACGCGGGTCTCGACCAGCGCCAGCGGCCCCGAACGATCGGCCACCGCCGGCGTGCCGGCATGGGCTTTCAGCCTCCACTCGAAATCGGCGAGCAGCTTGCCGGCGCCCCAGCCTTCGCCATTCTGGCTGGCCTTCAGCGACTGCACGATGCCGACGAGATTCTCGTCGCGGATGCGCTCCAGCGCGCGGATCGACAGCCCCTTGGCCTGGTCGTCGGACTGCGTGCCTATCTTCTCCACCAGCGCGTCGTCGAGGTCGACCACGTCGGTCAGCTTGGTCCAGGGCCATTGCAGGCATGGACCGAACTGGGCGAGGAAATGGCGCATGCCAGCCTCGCCGCCGGCGATGCGATAGGTCTGGAACAGCCCCATCTGTGCCCAGCGCAGGCCGAACGAATAGCGGATCACGTCGTCGAGCGTCTCGACATCGCAAATGTCGTCCTTGATCAGCCACAGCGCCTCGCGCCACAGCGCCTCCAGCAGCCGGTCGCCGACGAACGCCTCGATCTCCCGGGCGATGACCACGCCCTTCATGCCGATGGCGTCGAGCACCGCCGAGGCGCGCCTCAGCGTTTCGGGCGCGGTGGCCTTGCCGCCGACCAGTTCGACCAGCGGCAGCAGATAGACCGGGTTGTAGGGGTGGGCGACGAACAGCCGCTCCGGATGCGCCATGCCGCTTTGCAGCTCGGAGGGCAGCAGGCCGGAGGTGGAGGAGCCGATCAGCGCCTCCGGCGGCGCCGCGGCGTCGATCTGGTTGAGGATGCGCTGCTTGAGCTCGAGCCGCTCCGGCACGCTCTCCTGCACCCATTCGGCATCCTCGACCGCCTGCTTCAGGCTGGCGCAGAAGATGAGCCCGCCGCGCGGCGGCAAGGGCGCGTCGGTCAGCAGCCCATAGGCCCGCTCGGCATTGGCGATCACCTCGCCGACGATGCGCTCGGACTCGGGGTGCGGATCGAACACCCGCACATCGATGCCGGCGAGCAGGAAGCGGGCGATCCAGCCGCCGCCTATGACGCCGCCGCCGATGCAGGCCACCCGCGACAGCGGGGCGAAGCGCCCGGGATTGGTGGGATTCACGTTCATGAGATTCATGATCGCCCCCTCAGCGCTTCAGCAGCTTGAGCTTGGCGCGGACCTCGTCGGGCCCGATGATGCGGGCGCCCATATTGGTCACCACGGTGGCGGCCTTCTCGACCAGCTGCGCATTGGTGGCGAACTCGCCCTTGCCGATATAGAGATTGTCCTCCAGCCCGACGCGGACATTGCCGCCCGCCAGCACTGCCGCGGCGGGGTAGGCCAGCGCATTGCGGCCGATGGAGAAGGCGGAGAACGTCCAACTCGCCGGCACGTTGTTGACCATCGCCATGTAGGTGTTGAGGTCATCGGGCGCGCCCCATGGAATGCCCATGCAGAGCTGGATCAGCACCGGGTCCTCGATCAGGCCCTCCTCGACCAGCTGCTTGGCGAACCAGAGATGGCCGGTGTCGAACGCCTCGATCTCCGGGCGCACGCCGAGCGCCGTCATCTGCCGCGCCATCTCGCGCAGCATGGAAGGCGTGTTGGTCATGACATAGTCGCCGAGGCTGAAATTCATCGTGCCGCAATCGAGCGTGCAGATCTCCGGCAGGCACTCGGCGACATGGGCGACGCGCTCGGTGGCGCCCGCCATGTCGGTGCCCTTCTCGTTCACCGGGAACGGCGCCTCGACGCCGCCGAACACGAGATCACCGCCCATGCCGGCGGTGAGGTTCAGCACCACGTCGATATCCGCCGCGCGGATGCGGTCCGTCACTTCGCGGAACAGGTCGCGGCGGCGCGAGGCGGCCCCGGTATCGGGATCGCGCACATGGCAATGCACGATGGCGGCGCCGGCCTTGGCGGCGTCGATGGCGGAGGCGGCGATTTCCTTCGGCGTCACCGGCACATGGCGCGAGCGCCCGACCGTATCGCCGGCACCGGTGACGGCGCAGGTGATGAAGACATCGCGGTTCATCGACAGGGGCATCTCGGTCCTCCCATTGTTGGCGCGAGCTTGACGCGGAATGCAAAGCGTGACGCAACTTAATGCGTAACCGGTTTGCCATTCTGCGAAGCACGTTCCCGGCAAGCCAAGCTGCTGTGTGAAGTGATGATCTTCACCCATTCCGACGAGCCGCTGAGCGTCACGCTGCTGCTGTTCCCCGGTCTGTCGCTGATGTCGCTGGCGGCGACGCTCGATCCGCTGCGCGGCGCCAACCGCGTGCTCGGCCGCCCGGCCTATCGCTGGAAGCTGGTCTCGATCGACGGCGCCATGCCGGTGGCGAGCTGCGGCCTGCCGATCCCGGTCGATGGCGCGTTCGATCCCGCCGAGCAGCAGGACGCGCTGGTGGTGGTCGCGGCCTTCAACGCGATCCGCCACGCGACGCCGCAGATCCTGCGGGCGCTGCGTGCCGGGGCCAAGCGCTCGTCCATTGTCGGCGGCATCGAATCCGGCTCCTGGCTCATGGGCTTTGCCGGCCTGCTCGATGGTCGGCGGGCGACGACGCATTGGGAGGACCTGGAGGATTTCGCTGCGCGCTTTCCCAATGTCGATGTGCAGCCGGATCGCTGGGTGGTGGACGAGCCGGTTTTCACCACCGGCGGCGCGACGCCGGCGCTGGATTGCATGCTGGCGCTGATTCGCGCCCGCAGCGGCTATTCCGCGGCGCTCGATGTCGCCAGCCTCTACATCTATGAGGAGGTGCGGATCGGCTCGGACGTGCAGCCCATCGTCTCCACCGGCCGCATCCGCCAGCATGAGCCGCGCGTCGCCGAGGCCATCCGCATCATGGAGACGCACATCGATGGGCCGCTGACGATTGCGACCATCGCCCATCGCGTCGGCCTGTCGACGCGCGGGCTGGAGACGCTGTTCCTGCGCATCGTCGATGTCTCGCCCGGCGCCTATTATCTGACGCTCCGGCTGAACGCGGCGCGGCGGCTGGTGGTGGACACCAACCTGCCGATCGCGGATATCGCCGAGCGCACCGGCTTCTCCGCCATCGCCTCGCTGTCCCGCGCCTTCCGCCGCCAGTTCGGCCAGCCCCCCTCGGTGGTGCGGCGGGCGCAGATGTAGGGCGTGAACCCATGAGCGGCTGGTCCGATATCGACCCTTGGCGGACTTTGGGAAGGGCTGCTTCCCGGGTGGCCTCGGTCTCGTTCGAGTGGCCGATTAGTGGTGCGATAGGCCTGCGCTATTGACGCCGTGTTGCATATACACCATGTAAATCCCATGGCTACCTGGACACTGTCCCCCGACCAACAAGCGCAGCTGCGAGAGGTAGAGGACTGCTGCCTGATCGCACGAGCACGACTGATTTCGCGGGTGGTGACGAATATCTTCGATGAAGAGCTGCGGGCGCTCGGTCTTGTTTCCTCGCAGCACACCCTGCTGGGTTCGATCATGCGGCTGGGCATGGCCACGCGTGCGGAAATTGGCCGCGCCAATCACATTGATCGCTCCACCTTGACGCGAAACCTCAAGGTAATGATGGACGCTGGATGGATTGAAGAGGTCGCCGATCAGGCTCACGGTCGTCAGAGGCCCTTGCGCTTGAGCAAGGCCGGCGAGGATCTGCTGTTCGCGTCGATCCCGGCTTGGCGGGCGGGGCAGCATCGTGCAGCCAAGGCGCTAGGAGAGGCCGGAGTGAAGGCTATCAAGGAGGTCGCGAACGATATCCTGCGAGGCTGACCTGAGCAGCGTCCCTTATGTTGCATATACAGCATTGCGAGTTATATGCTGCATATGCAACACGGCACCCTCGCAGGCGCCGGGAGGTGCAGTCAAAGACGGAGAATGGAAATGACGACCATACTGATAACCGGTGCGACGGGCGACACGGGAAGCCCGGCAGTGAAGGCGCTGCTGCGGAAGGGTCTCAAGGTCCGAGCCTTGGCCCGCCGCGAGGACGGTCGCTCAAAAGCGCTCACCGACCTCGGCGCCGAGGTCGTCTATGGTGACATCACGAGCCTGCGCGACGTCCGTAGGGCCCTCGAAGGCGTCAACCGCGCCTACTTTTGCTACCCTGTCGCCGACGGTCTCGTGGAAGCGGCTGTGATCTTCGCCCAAGCGGCCAGGGAGCAGAAGATCGAGCTTATCGTGAACATGTCGCACAAGCAGTCCCGGCCGCACGCCCGCAGCAAGGTCACGCAGAACCACTGGCTTTCGGAACAGGTGTTTGACTGGTCGGGCATCCCGACGACGCATTTGCGCGTCACCTTCTTCGCCGAATGGCTGCTCTACATTTCCCCGTTGATCCAACGCGGCCGTTACGTCATGCCATTCGGCAAGGATGGCCGCTTCGCGCCGCTGGCAGCGGCGGACACCTCGAAGATCATCGCCAACATCCTGGAGAAGCCGGATGGACATGGCGGCCAAGCCTATCAACTCCACGGCCCGAAGGAATTCAGCCATGAGGAACTGGCGGCAGAGGTAAGCCGGGTGCTCGGTGTGGACCTTCCGTTCGAGCAGGTCACGGCATCCGAGTTCATGGATATCCTGGGCATGCCCGAGAACACGACGCTGAGACGTCATTTCGAGTCGGTAGCAATTGACCAGCACGAAGGCCGCCTCGCCGGCCTGGACGACATCGGCACAACAATCATTGGCGGCCCGCTGACCACTGTCGAGCAGTTTATCAACGCCAATCGGCCGCGCTTCGCCCGCGCGGCTTGACCTTCCCCGACGTGGCTTCGATGTGAAGCGATGGCGACCAGCCGTACTGGACACGAACGCGAATGCGCGCGTGCCCAGGCAGCGCCAGTCGCCTGCAGCGAGACCGCAAATCCCGAAACTGCCTTGCCGATGGCCGGATATGTTACAATCCTGGGTCGCCGCACTGGGTATCGAGGAACAACCAGACAAGAACGCAAGAGCGACGGGAGGATCAGATGAAGCGCGCAAAGTGTTTCGAGCTTGTCGCCGCAGCCGGGCTGCTGGCGCTTGCCGCGGGTGCCGCTGAAGCTCAGACGGCCGAGATGACTTTCTTCGTTACAAGCGTCGGTTCCGGCAGGGGGGCTGATCTGGGGGGAATCGACGGTGCAGATGCGATCTGCCAGCGCCTCGCCCAGGCGAGCGGCGCCGGCGGCAAGACCTGGCGAGCCTATCTGTCGACGCAGGCAGCCGGTGGGGCCGCGGCCGTCAATGCGCGTGACCGCATCGGCGCCGGTCCGTGGCGCAATGCCAAGGGCGCGGTGATCGCCAGCAGCGTCGCTGATCTGCATGGCGGCGCAGCGAACCTCACCAAGCAGACTGCGCTCAATGAGAAAGGCGAGCCCGTCAACGGCCGCGGCGACACGCCCAACCAGCACGACATGCTGACCGGATCGCAGCCCGACGGCACGGCGTTTGGCCCGGGCGAGGACCGTACCTGCGGCAACTATACCAAGAGCGGCACCGAGGGCGCGGTGATGGTCGGCCACCATGACCGCACCGGGCTCGACGAGTCACCGCCCGCGAAATCCTGGAACACCTCGCACCCCTCGCGCGGCGGCTGCAGCCAGGACGCTCTGCGAAGCACCGGGGGCGCCGGCCTGTTCTACTGCTTCGCCAGCAATTGACACGATCCGCCCGGTGGCGGCCAGAGGCCGCCTCCGACCCTGAGCCGAGGTCAACTCTCCAATCCGTGGCGGACCGGCTCAGAGCAGGTTGATCGAAATCTCGACGTTGCCGCGGGTGGCTTTCGAGTAGGGGCAAATATCGTGCGCCTGTTCGATCAGGGCGCGCGCCGCTTCGTGCTCCACACCGGGCAGCGCGACATTGAGCCGGGTGCTGAGCGAGTAGCCGTCGTCCCCGAGATTGAGATCGACCTCGGCACTGATGCTCACTCCGGCCGGCAGCGTGAGCTTCCTTTCGTGGGCCGCCGACACGATCGCGCTGGCGAAGCTGGCCGACCACCCGGCCGCAAGCAATTGCTCCGGGTTGGTCCCAATTCGCATGGATCCGGGTGTCGAAAGCCTGATGTCGAGCAGGCCGTCGGAGCTGCGCGAGGCGCCGTTCTCGCGGCCGCCCGTGGTTGCGATCCTGGCCGTATAGATAATCCTTGCGATCCGGCTCATGGCATTCTTCTTGTGATTGCGGCGCCTGCAGCAAAGGCGGCGCCGCGAACGCGTTCACGCGGCGACCTCGATAATGGCATCGGCAAAGGCCTGTGGCGCTTCCTGGGGCAGGTTGTGCCCGATGCCGCCGGTGATCGTCCGGTGGCTGTATCTGTCCGAGAACATCTTCGCGTAGGCGCTGGGGTCCGGGTGCGGTGCGCCATTGGCGTCGCCCTCCAGCGTGATCGTCGGCACGCTGATGACCGGCGCCTTGGCGAGCCGCGCCTCGAGCTCGTCAAACTTCGGCTCGCCCTGAGCGAGACCGAGCCGCCAACGGTAATTGTGGATGACGATGGCGACGTGATCCGGATTGTCGAAAGCCGCAGCGCTGCGCAGGAAGGTGGCATCGTCGAACTTCCACTGCGGCGATGCCAGCTCCCAGATCAGCCTGGCGAAATCATTGGTGTATTTCTCATAGCCGGCGCGACCGCGATCCGTGGCGAAGTAAAACTGGTACCACCACTGCAGTTCGGCCTTCGGCGGCAACGGCGCCTTGCCGGCCTGCTGGTTGCCGATGAGATAGCCGCTGACCGAGACCATCGCCTTGCAGCGCTCCGGCCACAGCGCGGCGATGATGTTCGCGGTCCGCGCGCCCCAGTCGCAGCCGCCGACGATCGCCTTCTGGATGGCCAGCGCATCCATCAGGGCGATGATGTCGGTTGCGATCGCCGCCTGCTGGCCGTTGCGCACCGTCCCGTCCGACAGAAAGCGCGTGGTGCCATAGCCGCGCAGATGCGGCACGATCACGCGGTACCCCTTGGACGCCAGGATCGCAGCCACATCGACATAGGTGTGGATGTCGTAGGGCCAGCCATGCAGCAGGATCACCGGTGGACCGTCCGCCGGTCCCTGCTCGGCATAGCCGACCTTCAGCACACCGGCATCGACCTGCTTGAGTGGGCCGAATTGCGTCAGCGGCGCGTTCCCGGATGGCGTAGCCGCCTGGTCCGCTCCAGGGGAGGCAGCGCTCGCCGGCGCGACGAGGCCGAGCTCGGCAATCGCGAAGCCCATTGCCGCGGCGCCGATCATGTGACGACGGCGCTCATCGATCGTCTCCGGAAAACTGGTGGTGTTCATGGTGATGCCTCTCAAGGTGCGGCGATGCGTTTTGGATTGCGGACGCTTCCAAGCGTCACGAGACGAACTGCGGGCCGCCGTCCCGGACGCTCGGCCGCTAGCGTGCCTCCCGTGAAGCGCGTTCTACTTCGGCAGTTCCCGGCCGAGCTGCTCGGCCACCATGTATTGCGCGTACCAGTCCGGCCAGGTCTCGTCGTGCCGGCCGCCGGTGCGCTTTTCGTGCTCGCCATGCGCGGTCGCCGCGCGCCGCAGCGCTGCCGCGAGGTCGGCTCCGGAGCCGAAGCTGGTCGCCTTCGAGTCGATCCGGCCCGGAAACCGGGTGGTGATCTCCTGGAGCAGCCAGCCATTGCCGTCGGGATCGTTGAACGTCGCAAAGGACACGTAGCTGCGTCCCTCCGGATCCCGGCCATTGATGGCCGGCTGTCCCGGTCCGGCACGGTGGAACACGTCGCTCACATCGGCGCCGTGGGCGACGAGGTCGGCGCGCGCCGCCACGATGTCCGCCACGATGAGATAGAGCCCCTGAGCCGAGCCCGGCGCGGCCGCGGTGAGCCCCTTGCCGAAGTGGATCGAGCCCGGCGAGCCGGGAGGCGTGAACTGCACCACCCGGAACGTGTCGCCGACCGGGAAGTCGGCATCGAGCCGCCAGCCGAGGCCCGCGTAGAACTGCTTGGAGCGGTCGACGTCCGCGACCGGGATGACGACGACCTCGAGCTTCAGGTCGACGGGACGCGCACTTGCGGTGTCTGACATGGTCGTTTCCTTTTCCATGCGGGTGGCCCTGAGCCTGACCTGAGCCTCGGCCGCCCCGTCCGGTTCAGATTTGCTGGCGCAGCGGACGGAATGACGTCCTGAGCTCGGCGGTGAAGGCCGCGGGCTGTTCCCAGGCGGCGAAGTGGCCGCCCTTGGGCAGCCGGTTGTAATGGATCAGCTTCGGATACGCCTTCTGCGCCCAGCTCTGCGGCGCCTGGTAGATCTCGTCCGGGAAGGCGCTCACGGCGACCGGGATCTTGATGCCGCGGGGGTCGAAGAAGCCTCCCGTCGGAAAGTGCGCATTGTCCCAATAGAGGCGCGCCGAGGAGATCGGGGTGTTGGTCAGCCAGTACAGGGTGACATTGTCGAGGATGTCGTCGCGCGTCAGGCCCTCGGACTTGCCGTCGAACACGCCGGCGATCAGCTCGTAGCTGCGAATGTCGTGGTCGAGCATCCAGGCCGCCAGTCCGACCGGCGAGTCCACGATGCCGTAGAGCGTCTGCGGGCGGTTGTTCATCTCGATCGCATAGCCCAGCCCGTTCTTGTAGAAATCGTCGAGCTGATCCCAGGCGCGCTTTTCGTCCGGCGACAGGCCGGCAGGCGGCGGGCCGCCGGCGGCGAGCGCCTTCGAGATGTCGGCAGGGACGGTGGCCGCCATGTTGGTGTGGATGCCGAGCAATCCCGGCGGTTCCTGCACCGCCATCAGCTCGGTTACGGCGTTGCCCCAGTCGCCGCCCTGCGCGACGTACTTGGTGTAGCCGAGGCGCTGCATCAGCGTCGCCCAGGCCTTGGCGATGCGGACCGGCGTCCAGCCGGGCGCCGTCGGCTTGCCGGAGAAGCCGTAGCCGGGCAGCGAGGGGATCACCACGTCGAACGCGTCCGCTGCGCTGCCGCCATGCGCCGTGGGATCGGTGAGCGGCGCGATGATCTTGATCTGCTCGATGATCGAGCCGGGCCAGCCGTGGGTGATGATCACCGGCAGCGCCTTGTCGTGCTTCGAGCGGACATGGATGAAGTGAATGTCGAGCCCGTCGATCTCGGTGACGAAGTTCGGCAGCGCCTTCAACTGCGCCTCGCATTTGCTCCAGTCATAGTCGCTCGCCCAATACTGCGCGAGCTTGCGGGCGGTCGCGAGTTGCACGCCCTGCGTGGTGTCCGTGACCGTCTCCTTGTCCGGCCAGCGGGTTGCGGCCACGCGCCGGCGCAGATCGGCGACGTCCTCCGGCGGGAAGCTGATGGTGAACGGGCGAATCTGGTCGCCCGCCGCGGCGGCGAGCGAGGGCGACGGGAACAGGCTTGCAGCACCTGCGGCGGCAATGCCCATTGCGGTCGTGCTCAAGAGCAGGCGACGGTCCTGGTCGATATGTTCGGGAGTCCTGATCGTAACCATGGGTCTCTCCTGGGAGCGTGGGATGCTCGGTGCTGCCCAACACCTATGCCCTCGGGACGGAGATCTCCCGTTATGTGTTGTGAGTCCGCTGTTAGTCGCCGTCAGTGCCGGTGCCCGTCGTGCAACCGTTCGCCCGGAACATACTCCAGCGTGTTGAATCGAGAGCACTATCCTGTCGCTCGGATGATTCCATCCGAGCGGATAGGGCTCTATGGTGCCGGTGCAGTACTTGACTTAGGCTATCAGCTTGGTGGCAGGCGGCTCCGAAAGAAGACGCCATGACGACAGCGGCAGTTCAGACCAAGGACGGAGTGTCGTTTGGTCCTTTCCATCTGGTTGCGAACGAACGGCTGCTCACCAAGGCGGGGGCGCCCGTGGAGTTGGGCGCGCGCGCCCTCGACCTTCTCGTCGTCCTGATTTCCGCGCCGAACGAAGTCGTCAGCAAGAAGGATCTGCTGTCGCGGGTCTGGCCCGATGTCGTGGTCGAAGAAGGCAGCCTGAGATTTCACATCGCCAGCCTCCGCAAGGCGCTGGGCGATGGCCAGGACGGCGCGCGCTACATCACGACCCTGCCAGGGCGGGGCTATTGCTTCGTCGCATCGGTCTCGCGAACGGGCGGCGGCAGTGACGATGCGCCCGTCGCCGCCCATTTTCCGCACGCAAATCTTCCCACTCGCCTGGGCAGGATGGTCGGACGCGATGACGATGTCCTCAAGCTGTCGGCTCGGCTGAACGCGTCACGCTTCGTCACCGTCGTCGGCGCCGGCGGGGTCGGCAAGACCACCGTCGCCATAGCCGTCGGACATCATCTGGTCGACGCCTTCTCGGGAGCCGTGCTGTTCGTCGATCTCGGCATGCTCGGCGATCCCGGCCTGGTGACGACCGCCATGGCCTCGATGCTCGGGCTGTCGGTTCAATCGAATGACGCGACGCCCAATCTGATCGCCTATCTGCGCGACAAGCGCATCCTGCTGATCCTCGATACATGCGAGCATGTCGTCGACGTGGTGGCGAGCCTGGCTGCGAGCATCATCGACGCGGCACCACAGGTGCACATATTGGCGACCAGCCGCGAGGCGCTTCGGGTCGAGAGCGAGCAGATCTATCGGCTGGATGCGCTCGCCTATCCGCCGGACGAGCCTGGGCTCACCGCGGCGATGGTCCAGGCGTTCCCGGCCACGCAATTGTTCGTGGAGCGCGCGGTCGCAAGCGGCGCGCGTCTGGACATCAGCGATGCCGAGGCGCTGCTGGTCGCCAGCATCTGCCGAAAGCTCGACGGCGTGGCGCTGGCGATCGAACTGGCGGCCAGGCGCGTCGAATCCCACGGCCTGCAACAGACGGCCGCGCTGCTCGATCAGCGCCTGACGCTGCTTTGGCTGGGGTCGCGAACCGCGCCGCCGCGCCAGAAGACCTTGCAGGCCACGCTGGACTGGAGCTTCGGGCTCCTCACCGAACTCGAACGCGTGGTGCTGCGCCGGCTCGCCGTATTCGTCGGCCATTTCACGCTCGATGCGGTGCTGGAAGTGGTCACCAGCGCCACCCTCGACCGGGCGACCGTCCTTGGCGCCATGGACAGTCTCGTCGCCAAATCGATCGTGGCGACGCGTCCGATCGGGGCGATGGTGCGCTATCGCCTGCTCGACACCACGCGCGCCTATGTCCTCGATATCAGGATCGATGAGGCCGAGGCTGCCGACGTGGCCGTGCGCCACGCCGCCTATTATCGACGCTGGCTGGAGCAGACCGGGATCGAATGGCCGAACCTTGCGACCGGCGAGGAGCGCACCCCGCATTTCGCCGCCATCAACAATGTCCGCGCCGCCCTGGATTGGTGCTTCGGCACGAACGGGAACACCGACATCGGCATCGGCCTCGCCGTCGCTGCCGCGCCGGTGTTCCTGGCGATGTCCCTGCTGCCGGAATGCCATCGCTGGTCCGAGCGCGCGATCTTCGCTCTTGACGATGCCGCCCTCGGCGGGCTCGACGAGATGCATCTTCAGGCGGCCCTCGGCGTGTCCCTGATGTTCACGCGGGGAGGGCGCGGTGCGGCACGTATAGCCCTGGAAAGAAGCTTCGCAATCGCCGGGGAACGCGGCGATGCGCTCGATCAGGTGCATCTGCTGGGTCCGCTCAACATGTTCCATCTGCGGACCGGAAACTTCACGGCGGCTCTCCAATTCGCCAGAAGCTGTTCCGCCATCGCCGCGACGCTGGAGGATCCGGTCGCGATTGCCCTGGCACACGCCATTCTGGGGATTTCGCTTCACCTTCGCGGTGACCTTGCCGAAGCGCGCACCGAGCTCGAGGCGGCGCTGGATCGTGGGCCGCGCTCCCAGCGAACCACCACGATCTATCTCGGCTTCGAAGGCAAGATCCTGGCGCGGGCTATTCTGGCGAGAAACCTCTGGCTGCAAGGCCACCCGGATCAGGCCATGGCATGCGCCCGGCAAGCCGTCGAGGAAGCGGCCGCCATGGATCATTCCCTGACGCTGGCGATCGCGCTGGTCTGGGCGATATCGGTGTTCCTGTGGACCGGCGACGTGAGGAGTGCCGAGGCCTATATCGACAGGCTCATCGCCCGCGCCGAGACCCACTCCATGGCGCCTTATCTGCTGGTCGGTCGCGGCTTCCGGAGCGAAGTCGCGATCCGTCGCGGCGACGCTGCAGCCGGGGTCGAGGGCCTGCGGAGCTCGCTTCAGAAGCTGCACGCGGCGCCCTACGAATTGCTCTCGACCGAGCTCAACCTCTCGCTGGCCGGCGGACTGGCCGCGATCGGGCAGGTCGATGAAGCCATTGCGCTGATCGACGAGTCGCTCGGCCAGGTCGAGACGAACGGCAACCGATTGTACCTTCCCGAGTTGCTGCGGAAGAAGGCAAGCCTTCTCCTCCAGCTGCCGGAATCCAATCGCAATGAGGCCCGCGCCTGCCTCATGCAGGCACTGGAGCTGAGCCGGAGCCAGGGCGCGCGGGCCTGGGAGCTGCGAAGCGCAATCGACATGGCGGCGCTGATGACCGGCACAGGAGAAATCGACAGCGCCCGCGCGCTGTTGCAGCCGGTATTCGCGCAATTCGTGGAAGGCGTGGGCACTGCGGATTTGAAGGCCGCCGAGCAGCTGCTGGCCACGCCGCGCTAGGTCGGGCAGCTTCTACAGCCACTTGGGCACATCGACGCGCGCATAGTTGCGCAGCTTGTCGATCAGGGTATTCGCGTCTGCATCCACCGATATCGAATGACGATGTGCCGCGGGCAGGAATTTGGTCTCGACCATATGGTCGATGAACTCCAGGAACGCTGTGAAGAACCCGGCGGTGTTCAGGAGACCTACCGGTTTGTCGATCTCCGACAGCTGGTTCATGGTCCAGACTTCCATGAGTTCTTCCATGGTCCCGATGCCTCCGGGCATCGCGATGAAGGCATCGGCCAGCTCGGCCATGCGCTCTTTCCGGCTGCGCAGGGTCGGCACGATTTCGTGCCGGGTCAGGCCGGCATGCGAGTGCCCGCGCTGGTGCAGGCTCTGCGTGATGACGCCATGCACGCCGCCGCCGGAAGCCAGCGCGGCCTCTGCGACGACGCCCATCAGACCCTTGGTCGTTCCGCCATAGACCATGGTGATCCCGGCTTCGCCCAAAGCCCGGCCGAGCGCGCGCGCTCCCTCGGCAAAGTCGTCGGAAGCACCGAAGTTCGATCCGCAGAATACGGCGATGGTCTTGATGGAACGCGTTGTCATCTGGACGGCTCTCTATCCGTTGTCGGCTTCCTGAAGCCCTCGATCTTATGCACCGGCTGCGGTCTCAGGCGGACAGCACCCGGGCGGGTTCACGCACCTATCCGGGTTCGCCGAACCATCGCGACGCGGCTCGGGCAATTTCCTCGTCGTCAGGCGCGTCCTCGCTGGCGAAGGCAACGAAACCATCGGGGCGCACCAGCACAGCGCTCAACCCCAACCGATCCCTGGCGTCGCCTGCGACGTAGGTGATCCGCCCACTCCACCGGCTGGCGAGTGCCCGCAACGGTGCACGCGAGTCAAAGTCCAGCAACAGACCTCTCCCCTCGCTCATCAGATCGCCGATTTTCGTACCGTCGACCAGTTCGAAGTCGGGAACGCCGCGGCCCATGAGCGGGTGGCTGCCGCCAAGATCGTAGCGGAGGGAAACTCCCCACACGCGCTCGGCGAAGTAGGTCGCGCCGTCGCGCGTGTCGATGAGATCGCGGATGATGGCTTCGAGCGCGCGCGAACTCCGGTTCGGCCGCATGAGCGCGACTTGGGCGCGCGACCAGTCGAGAACCTGCGCCCCCACCGGATGGCGTTCGCTCGCATAGCTGTCGAGCAGACCGGCCGGCGCGTTGCCGCGGATGGTCGCGGCCAGCTTCCAGCCGAGGTTCATCGCGTCGCCGAGCCCGAGATTGAGCCCTTGGCCACCCAAAGGAGAATGGATGTGCGCGGCGTCGCCGGCGAGCAGCACCCGTCCGTTGCGGTAGGCTGTCGCCTGGCAGGCACGGTCCGTCCAGGTGGTGGCAAGCCGGAGGGCCCTCAGGGTGACGTCCGTGCCGGAAACCCGGCGCAAGACCCCCTGCACATGCTCGCGCGTGATCGGCTGGTTGCGGTGGAACGCGCCGCCGTCGAAGTCGACCATCGCGATGGTCCCGGGCGCCGAGTACGTATACATGCCCGTCGGCGTGTAGTGACGGCCTGGGCGGAGCTTGTCCGGATCGGCCATCTCGACGTCGACGGAATAGCCGGTGAACTCGGGATCGGTGCCGGCGAACTCGAAGCCGGCAGCCTTGCGCACCGTGCTGCGGCCGCCGTCACAACCGACCAGCCAGCGCGCGCGAAAGCTCTCGCCGCCGGCGCGAATGGTCACGTCTTCGTCCGACTGGCTGAGGTCCTCGACGCCGAGGCCGCGCCTGATCTCGACGCCCATCGCGCTTGCGCGAGCGGCCAGGGCGGATTCGAGGGATTCCATGTCGACCGCCATGCTGGTGCCGGCTGGACTTGGCAGGCGGTACTGCCACTTCGAGGTGTCGATATTGTCCAGGTAGAACTGGATGCCGGCGAAATGGCCGCCCGGGCGGCGCGCCTGTTGCATCCAATGTGCGGCGCCCGAAGTGCTGCCGTTACTTGGGTCATCTTTCGCGCGTTGCGGCGCCGCGATGTCGTCGAGCCAGCCGCGACGGTAGAAGGCTTCGATGGTGGGCGCCGAGAGGCCGCGCATTCCGAACGGAAGCCGCTTCAGGGGCGAGCGCGGGTCTTCGGCCCGCTCCAGCACCAGAACCGAGAGCTCAGCGAGCCGCAGCTCGCAGGCGAGAAACAGGCCGACGGGGCCGGCACCGGCAATCACGACATCATGGCGAGCCGGGTGATGGCTGTGCATGAACAACTCCTTTGTCGATGTTCGACCGGAGCGTTCCTCGAGTTCGGGACCACACGGACGAACGATGGGGCGCCTGGGCAGCGTCCGATGTTCGTCGTGGGGATCTCGTGCACGAAGCCAAAGACCAGAGCTTCCGTTACCGAAAGGACTTGGGCTTACCAGACCAAGTCTGCCTTTTCCGACGCCGGTTATATAGCGTCGTGGCAATTGCTCTGCAACGCACATGGCTGCGACGCCCCGGGATCGCCAGGCTGTTTGCACAACCTGTCCTCATCACAAGGTCAGCAGCGCCGAATAGAAATGCGCTTGAAGTTGCTGATCGGTAATGGCTCTGGACTGGGCGATGGCATCCGGTCCCGATCCCGTTCCCTGGACCGAGAAGAACGTCAAATCGTGCAGGCCGATGGTGCCCAGGATGGTCGTCAGATAGGGCGTGAGAAAATCCGGCTGACGCGCACGCTCGCCGGAAAATCTTCCGCCGGATGCGATGGCGACATAAACCGGACGGTCTTGCAGCGTGCCGACTTTTCCAGCGCTGGTCACGTTGAAGGTCCGGCGCGCGCGAACGATGTGATCGATCCACGCCTTCAGCGCGGCGGGCACGGTGAGATTATGCATCGGGGTGCTGATGACCACGAAGTCCGCGCTCTCCAGTTCCCGGATGAGCTGTTCGGAATAGATCATCGAGCCGTCTTTGGAGACATCCGCCGATGACTGCTGGGAGATCGCGTAATTCTCGTCGACATTCGGTATGACGGCGCCGCCGATCGCCCGCTTTACGACGATCGCCTCCGGCTCTCTCTCCATCAAATGGTCGATTATCTTTTGCGACAGCCGGTAGCTCTCGGAGGCATTGCCGCGAGGGCTGCAGCTGACATGCAGGATCTCTTTCATCTGCTCGTCTCCAGTCTGCTTTGAGTGACGGTGCTCACGCCCGATTTTCGGTAGACCGGATCGCCCGGCAGGCGATGTCCGGCCCGGAGCGCGAGACAGGAAACAACCTAGAAACTCCTTGGCTCATGCCCAAGGTCCATGAATTGGCTAAGCAACTGGTCCATGTTGCTCACCCGCATAGATCAATGCACTGCGAGGCCAGTGCAGGCGGATGAATGGTTTCCGCAGAACGACGCGCCGTGCCGGCAGCGCCGAAGCGATCATGGACTAGCAGGCAATGTGGTTCTTGGAGCTACCAGGCTGAGCCAAGGCGCGACACGATCGGGTCCTTACTTCCCAGATGTAAGGAGACGTCATGAGCACGCACATCGAATACGCCGACAGCGCGCCTGAATGGAGCCTTCACGAGAAGCCGATCAAGCACGGCAGGCAGCGAAAGCGCACCCGCTCCGATCGCATGGAAGCGCGCCTTCCGGAAAGACGTTCAATCAAATCCCGCTTCGCCAGGACGGTGCCTTTGGCCGTTCTGTTGCTTGCCGGGAGTTGGACCATGGCATTGGCCGATACCAGCGACGTCAAGGGTCCGGCCCCGGTGATCATCGCCAAGTCGGGCGAGCACTGCAAAGACGATCCGAACTGCTTCAACCGTATTCACTACGCGATCAAGCCGGTCGCCCATGTGATGCCCGGGCAGCAATTCGTGCTCGAGACCCGCGACGGGCTCGATTCCGATCTGGACTTCAATTCGACGCCCGCGGATGTGGCGGCCGTCAATCTCAACCGCTGCCATCCGCTGACCGGACCCGTCCATATCGAGGGGGCAAAGCGCGGGGACGCGATTGCGGTTACCGTGGTGGACATAGCTCCCGATGAATTCGGCACCACCACGATCGTGCCGGGCTTCGGCTTCCTGCGCGATGTGTTTCCCGATCCGTACATCGTCCATTGGGAGCTCAACGGCCTCGAAGCGCGCTCGAAGGACATGCCGGGTATCGCGGTTCCCAAGAATGCGTTCATGGGCACGGTCGGCGTACTGCCGGACAAGCCGGAACTCGACAAGTGGCTGAAGCGGGAGAAGGCGCTGGCCGAGGCGGGTGGTGCGGTGCTGCTGCCCCAGCCGGTCGACGCGCTGCCGACGGATATTTGCGGCGTCGATGGGACGGCGAAGGACGAATGCGTGCGGACCGTTCCGCCGCGCGAGAACGGCGGCAATGTCGACGCCAAGGAGACCGTGGTCGGCACCACGCTGCTGTTCCCTTGCTTCATCGACGGCTGCGGGCTGTTCGCCGGCGATGTCCACTTCGCCATGGGCGGCGGCGAGGTGGCCGGCACGGCCATCGAGATGGGCGCCAGGGTGACGCTGCAGGCCAAGGTCCTTCCGGGCGGTGCGTCGCGGCTTTCGACCATGCACTTCGAGGGCGGCGCCCAGCTCAAGTCACTCGCGCCGTCGAGTTTCTACGCGATCACTGGGCTTCCGCTGAAGTCCGTGGGCGAATTGCCGGTGTTCTCCACCTACCTTGGTGGCCAGAAGATCGCTCCGCTTGAAAACCTCTCGGAGGACCTCACGCTGGCAGCGCGAAACGCCACGCTCAGCATGATCGACTTCCTGGTCAAGACCAGGGGGCTGACCCGCGAGCAGGCCTACGTTCTGGTCAGCGTGGCCGTCGACCTCAACATCTCGCAGGTCGTCGATGTGCCGAATGTGGGCGTCACGGCGATCCTCAATCGCGACGTGTTCAAGGAGGAATGAGACATGGACCGGCGCGAGTTGCTGACATTGGGCGTGGGCGCGGCGGCCTTCGTCCTCGCCGGCCACGGTCCGGCTGTCGCCGATCTGGAACCGGACGCCATGTGGTCGATCTATCGGCGCTACCGCCTGCTGATCGTCGGCCAGCGCGATGACGAGACGTCCGGCGCGCTGGCCGGCGCGGCGGTCGATGTGCTGGCGCGCTTTCTCCCCGCTTCGCGCGCCCGGATGGCGCGCGCGGCGGACGCCCGGCGTGTCGGTGTCCTCATTGGCACGGGACAACAGGACGTCGCGATCATGGCGACGGAGAACGCGGAGGCGCTGTTTCTTGCGAGGCCGCCCTTCGACGATATCCGCAACGTGCCGTTGAGGGGGCTTGTCTCGTTCGGGAGCCACGCTCTGGTGTGCCGGCAGGATTTCACGGACCGCCACGGCTACCTGCTGGCGCAGACGCTGACTGCGCACAATGACGCGCTGCCCGCATTTGCCGGCTCGCCGCAAGGACGTGTCCCGGCACACCGGGGATCGCACGCCTTCTTCGCCGGCGAGGCGATGCCCGATGGCTGACAGCGCGGATGCAGGACGCGCATCCGGCCACTTCAATCCGCCTGCGCCGTCGATCCGGACCATCGTGGTATAGTCAGTTCCGCGCCATCCGCGGAGCTGACTAGACCATGGCCATCACCAAGCCCGGTAGTATCGCGCCGCTGGATCCGACGGCGGCCACGCCGTTCTATCGGCAGATCTATGATCGGGTTCGCGGCGCCATTGCCAGCGGGGTGCTGAAGCCGGGCGACCGGATACCTTCGGCGCGGGCGCTGACCCAGGAACTGGGTCTGGCGCGGGGCACCATCGAGGCCGCCTATTCCTTGCTGGCGGCCGAGGGCTACATCCAGTCCCGCGGCCAGGCCGGGACCATCGTGACGCCGGACCTCAAGCCGCAAGCGCCGGCTCCGGACCCGGCGCCGCGATCCGCGCGCGCCATCGCCCCGGTCAGTTTTCGCCCGGATTCGATCCTGCCATTCCAGATGGGGCTGCCCGCGCTTGATGCGTTTCCGCGCAAGATCTGGGCGCGGCTCGGCGCGCGGTGCGTGCGCGCCATGCAGCCGGCCGACATGGTGCATCCCAGCGTGTATGGCCTGCCGCCGCTGCGTTCCGAGATCGCCGCCTATCTCCAGGTTTCGCGGGGCATCAACTGCTCGCCATCACAGATATTCGTGACCTCCGGATACCGGACCACCATCGAATTGATTGCCCATGCCCTGCTGCAGGCCGGGGATCGGGTCTGGCTTGAAACTCCCGGCTACCCGCCGACGCGGGAGATATTCGGGCATATGCGTATTGCGACCGTCCCGGTGCCGGTCGATCGCCATGGCATGGTGGTTTCCGAGGGGATCAAGCTGGCGCCGCGGGCGAGCGCGGCGGTGGTGACCCCGGCGCACCAGAGCCCCTTGTGCGTCTCGCTGTCCTTGCCCCGACGCATGACGCTGCTGGACTGGGCCGCGCGCAACAATGCGTGGATCATCGAGGACGATTATGACGGCGAGTACCGCTATGTCAGCCGTCCCCTGCCTGCGTTGAAGAGCCTCGATCGCGAGGGCCGTGTGCTCTATGCGGGCACCTTCAGCAAGGTGCTGTTTCCAGGCCTGCGGCTTGCTTATCTCGTCGTCCCGGAAGCGCAGGTCGAGCGGTTCGAAGAGGTCGGCGATACCTTTGCCGGCGGCAGCCCCGAGCTTACGCAGGCCATTGTCACCGCCTTCATAAGGGAGGGGCACTTTGCGCGTCATATCCAGCGGATGCGCAAGCTCTATGGCGAGCGTCGGGACGCGACGGCAGCGGGCCTGGAGAGCGTGCTGAAGCAGCATGTGCGCATCGATGCCCAGCCGGGCGGGATGCATCTGATCCTGCGGCTGCAGGGCAAACAGTCGGATCGCCGGCTGGTGGCGCGCATGCGCGAAGCGGGCCTTTACGCGGAAGCGTTGACGGACTGGACCACGGAAGGCGAGGGGGCTTCCGCCTTGCTGGTCAATTTCACCAATGTCGATTCCCAAGGCACCGCCGAGAAGCTCGGCAAGCGCATGCTGAAGCTGATGTGACGGCGGCCGCGCGTCCCGGGTCATCATGGCCTAGCACGGATGGTGCATCTTGGACCTTCCGAGGTGAGCCATGATACGACACGATCGGGTCCTCAGATGGAAACATTAGGACTCGTCATGACCAGTCGTATCGACTACGCGAAGGCATCTCCTGAAGGCTACAAGGCATTCGGCGGCGTGTATGTCGCCGTTCAGAGAAGTGGCCTGCCGAAGGAGCTTGTCGATCTCGTGTATCTGCGGGTGTCGCAGATCAATGGCTGTGCGTTCTGCATCGACATGCATTCGCGCGACCTGCTCAAATCCGGTCTGACGGCAGAAAAGCTCGTGCTTGTGCCGGTGTGGCGCGATGCGGGTGCCATGTTCAGCGCTCGCGAACGCGTCGCCCTCGCCTGGGCGGAGACCGTGACACGGGTATCCGAAACAGGCGTTCCCGATGCCGATTATGAGGCCGCCGCGGCCGAGTTCTGCGACAAGGAACTCGCCGATCTCACCTATGCGATCAGCCTGATGAACGCCTTCAATCGCTTCGGCGTTTCGTTCCGCTCGACCCCGGCCGCGATTGCCAAGGCCTAGCAATCCGCTGGGCGCGTGCTCCGCGCACTCTCGTCAATCCACGCCCGGCCGTAGCGCCGGGCAATCAACGAACGGATCCGTGGTCATGGCATGGGCACTGCTCGGCATTGCCGGCATTCTCGAAATCGCATTCGCCTACAGCATGAAGTCGTCGGAAGGTTTCACGCGGTTGACTCCTGCGTTGTTTACTGTGGCCACCGGAGTATCGAGTGTCGTTCTTCTCTCGCTGTCGCTCCGCACGCTCCCGGTTGGGACCGGCTATGCGGTGTGGACCGGCATCGGCGCGGCCGGCACCGCGATCCTGGGAGTGGCGATGCTCGGCGACCCGGCTTCGCCGATGAGGCTGCTCTGCATCGCTCTCATCCTGGCCGGCGTCATCGGGCTCAAGCTGGTCTCGGCAAGCTGAGCAAATGCGAGACCATGGATCAGCTCCTACCGACCTGCGCACGCTGGCGGCGATGCTGAATGCCAGGGAGGAGGATTTCGAGTCGACGGAATGAGCGGGGTGGGGGCGCACGCACGCGGCTTGTTCCGCATCGAAGGCATCGGAGCGGAGCGAGTGACAGAAGCTGACATCGGTCCGCTGTCCTGCTGGTCACGTCGCTTCGTCGTGGGCCTTTTCGACTTTACCCAATGTCGGCGCGGGCTCGTGCGTCGTCGCTACCCGTGACGCCTGCTCCGACGGCGCCCGGCTTGGTGCCGAAACGCAGGCGGAATCTGCGCGCAAAATACGTGTAGTCACGAAAGCCGCAGGCATAGGCAATATCGCTGAGAGGCTGACCTGTCTTCATCGACGCGCGGCGTTCGATCAGATGCGCCGCGTGATCCAGACGGAGCGAGGATATATAGTCACCACATGTCGAGCCGCGGATAGTGAACAGCTTCTGCAAATAGCGCAGTGAAATTCCCATCTCCGTGGCCACCTCGCACGGAGACATATCCGGATCGGCAAAGCGTTCCTTGATGACGCCGCAGACACGCGCGAACAGCTTGTCGGTGTGGTGTGAGCCAAGCGGGACGGGCAGTGCAAACAGCGCGCCGACGAGATCATAGACCGCCAGGCGCATGAATTCATCGGCCGATGCGAGCGCGGGTTCCGCATTGCTGACGGGGTCGAGAGCGAGTTGACTGAGCAGACGTGCCGCTTGCGCCTGCCGACGACCGCACGCGCCACCTTGCGGCTCGAAGCCGAGATGCGACACCAGGTTCTGGCGCGGCAATTGCAAACTGAGCCATTGCGCGTGCCGGTGTTGGGCCGCCGGGACGAATGTCACGGGTCTTGTGGAATCGAGCAGGACGAAATCGCCAGCGGCCGTGTTTATGACCTGGCGGTTGTGAATGATTGTCGATTCACCCGTAGCCTGAACCGTGACGTAATAGTACTCCATGTCATCGCGGCGAATGTCCAGTTCCGTCCGCTCAACGCGGGCAGTGTTGCAGGTGAGATCCGTTGCAACGAATCCGCAGACGCGCCGCGTGCGCACCTTGCCGGTGGCTTCGCGAGTTGGGCTAAACCATCCCCAATCCCCGCGCAGAGCAGCCCGGAAAGCGTCGTAATCCAATTCTGGAGCGCTGAGAAAATCGTCGTTCGGGTCCACCATCGAATCCACCGGGCAATGATCGTGCAAGCCTGATCGTATGGTTTGTAACGGCCTGCGCCGAAGCCACGGGCAGACGCCGATGAATCTAGGGCGGCCCGAGATGGGTCCCGCTCAACTCCGCGTCACGGCAAATCACATCGCCGAGATCGTGTCGGCGCCGCGGCGCGCCCGGCGGTGCGCGTTAGTCCGGAAGTCTGGGCGCGATTGTCTCACGACACCTCGGGTCCCAGCCGCCTAGAGTCCGATCCTGGCAGTCACGCTTTGCACGATCGGAGACGAAGAACGGAGGTTTCCAGGCACTGTCGATCCGGGGGGCTGGATAATCACTGCAACCCACAGGAGATCGCTATGTTGATCCGCAGCATGGTTGTTGCCGCAGTATTTGCCCTGGTCTCTCCAGAGGCCGCCCACGCCGATGGCCCGCGTCCGATTGATGCCATGAGCATCGACCTCGGCGACGTGTCCGGTATCGCCTACTACACCGTCGAGCGCGACGGATTCCACGTCGTCGCGACCTTTGCGCAGGGCGTCGCGGCAACGCCGATCCGTATCGTGTCTGTTCTTGCACCGGGTCAGAGTGTGGCTTTCTCGGCGGCGAACCAGGCAGGTGCGTTCGAAATCAGCCGGAACGGCGACAGCGTGCTCGTCCGCAAGGTGAAATCGGTCTCGAACTAATATCCGGCCAATAGGCGCCTTCTCACCGATGAGGCGGCGATGACTGCCATGCGCGGAACTCCCCAGGATTTGACAGGGGTTGCGACGCTTGCGGTCTTGCCGCTTGAAACCTGAAACGCCGCAAGAGATGCGCAGCGAGCCACCGATGCCGGCTTTTGACCCGAAGCAGGTCGCCCGGAGATCCTCAATTCAGGCTCAAGCAGACGTCCTTCAGGCCGCCGTCACTTGCAGCCCGCGCTGCACCTGCGGACGTGCGAGACCGCGATCGAGCCACGCCTGCACATGAAGAAAGCGGTCGAAACCGACGAGCTCGCGCGCTTCGTAAAAGCCGATCAGGTTGCGCACCCAGCCGAGCAGCGAAATATCGGCGACGCTGTAGTCAGCGCCCATCACCCAGTCGCGGCCCGCGAGCCGCCCGTCGAGGACACCGAGCAGCCGCGCTGACTCGGTTGCGTAGCGGTCGCGCGGGCGCTTGTCCTCATAGGCCTTGCCGGCGAATTTGTTGAAGAAGCCGACCTGACCGAACATCGGGCCGACACCGCCCATCTGCCACATCACCCACTGGATCGTTTCGTAGCGGGTGTTCGGATCGGTCGAGATAAACTGGCCCGTCTTGTCGGCAAGATAGAGGAGGATCGCGCCCGACTCGAACAGCGCGAGCGGCGTGCCGCTCGGCCCGTCGGGGTCGTAGATTGCGGGAATCTTGCCGTTGGGGTTGAGCGCGAGAAACGCCGGGTCGTGGCTTTCGTTCGCCATGATGTCGATCCGGTGCGGCTCGTAGGCGAGGCCCGTTTCCTCAAGCATGATGCCGACCTTCACGCCATTGGGCGTCGGGGCGGAAAAGAGTTGCAGCCGATCGGGGTACTGCGCCGGCCAGCGCGTGAATATCGGATGATCGACCGTCACTGTTCTTCCTCTTGAACTTGTCGGCAGATACGAAAGCCCAGACGCGTTCCCAAGTGTCCTTCCTGGGTGCGTCCGGGCTTCGGTGGTACGTTCGCATCACATCAAACCTCCCACTCGGAGAGGGTTGATGCGACCGGGCAGAGTTCAGATCGAGCCAGCCGGCGTAACGGCGGGGAAGTCATTCTCGGGATCGAATACGTTATTGAAAAAGTTCGTCAAGGAATACATCGCCACCAGAGTGACGATCTCCATGATGTTCGCATCCGTGTAGCCGGCGTCGCGAACGGCTTTCAGATCGGCGTCACTGACCTTGCCGCGGGTCTCGATGACTTCGCGCGCAAACTGGACGGCGGCATTGCGCTTCGGGTCGCTGGCATGGCCCTTCCGGGCGAGAATGATTTCATCAGCCCGCAGCCTGGCCATATGCTCGGCCGTAAAGCTGTGCACCATCAGACAGTAATTGCATTCATTCACTTCGGAGACAGCGAGGCCGATGCTGTCACGCGTCTTCGCGTCGAGCGCCTTGCTCATGGAGCCGCGCAGTGTGGCCCACGAGTTGAATGCGATCGGGCTTAGCGCGAAGGTCGCCAGCATATTGGGGGTGAACCCGATATTCCTGGTGAACGTATCGAGAGTCGGTTTCGACTCGGCCGGCACCTGTTCCGGCTTCAGAGCTGCACTTCTTGGCACCATGGTCTCCGCAATTTACCGGCTTTACTGAAAATCACACCAGTTCCAGCACATCGGCCACGGGCAGGCGTGGCTTCTGCGCCCAGTTTCCCGGACGCTCCGGCCCCACGGACAACAGCATGACCGGCACTTCGTCCTCGGCCAGTGCGAACTCGCGGTGCACCGCTTCGGCATCGAAACCGATCATCGGCGTCGAACCCAGGCCTAGCGAGCGGGCCGCATAGATCATCGCCGCCGCGCCGAAGGTGCCGGTGCGTACGGCCTCGTCCCGCTGGCGCTGCGGGTACTCCATATACAGATCGCGTGCGGGGATTTCCCATTCCGGCACCATCCTGGCCGGCATGATGCCCGCTTCCACCAGCGGTGCCAGGCGCCCCGGTATGACGCTGGTATCGACCAACTGGCCGCAGACGATAAAGGTAACCGCCGCTTCGGTGATCGCGGGCTGATTCCAGGCGATCGGACGTAGCCGAGCCTTGGCTTCAGGCGTGCGTACGGCGATGAAGCGCCAGTTCTGCAAGTGGAAGGATGTCGGCGCTGTGGTGCCAATTCGCACCAGCTCGCGGATCTGGTCGTCGCTCAAGGTCGCGGCAGGGTCATAGTATTTGGCGGCACTGCGGCTCAGGATACATTCGATGACGGCGTTGGTCATGGTCATTCCATTGGTCATGGCTAGTTCTACGGATGAATGGACAGGTTGAGCTACGAGAGTGCTTTCGCTCTCGTTGCTGGAAATGCTGCAGGGATGGAGCCCGTCCGACATCTCATGCCGGGGCCATGGGCAGTTTCCGGGGTTGCCTCCGGCGCGCCCGACAGCACGCGGCCGGCCGCGCGCATCGACAGGCGCGTGGCGGTCACGGATGGACGCGGATGATCGTCTTCCCCGAGCGTCGCTCGGTCGGGTTGAAGGCGGAGACGGCATCGTCGAGTGTCGCGATGTTGCCGATATTCGTGCGCAACCGCCCGTCCCGCACGCGCTGGACGATCTCGCTCAGTTGGGCACGATTGGACTCGACAACGAAGTCGACCGCCAGGCCGTCGGCGGGCCGCACCTCGCTCGGCCCGACGACGGACACCAGTGTTCCTCCGGCTCGAACCAGGTGCGCGGACCGCTTCCCGATGTCGCCGCCGATGACATCGAACACCAGATCGATTGCGCCGACGTCTTCGAGGATGTCGTTGTCGAGGTCGACAAACTCCTGCGCACCGAAGTCGAGCGCCTTCTGGCGGTCAGCGGCGCGTCCGGTGCCGATGACGTGGGCGCCGGCCAATCGTGCGAGTTGCGTCACCATCGACCCGACCGCGCCGGCCGCGCCGTGCGCGAGGACGCTCTGTCCTGCCTGGAGGCGAGCGTGCTCGAACAATCCCTGCCACGCCGTCAGGCCCGAGATCGGCAGGCTCGCGCCCACCGTGAAATCGACATCGCCCGGCAGCGGCGCGAGGTTGCGCGCCTCCACGGCCGCGTACTCCGCCAGGGTACCGTCGCGAGTCCAGTCCGTGAGGCCGAACACCCGCTGTCCCACTGACAGCCCCGTCGTGCCATAGCCGAGGACGGTGACCACTCCGGCCAGCTCATGCCCGGGGATCGACGGTGTCCGGTTACGGTCGAGGCGATCGGTCCAGGTCGAGGGCCACGTCAACTCAGTCCCGACGAATCCCGATGCATAGACCCGAACGACGACGTCGTTTATTGCCGCCTGCGGCTCGGGCCGCTCCACCAGCTTCATCCCGGCCATTCCCGCGGCCTGGTCCGTCACAACGATTGCCTTCATCGTCCATCTGCCTGTGTGTGGTAGGTCGTCATCTTCCGATTTCCTTTGCGGACGAGCGAAAATGGGAAGATGGAACTCGACGGGTCCGAACTATTCCTGTCACTACTGAGCACGCGTGATGGCGATGCGGCATCAGCGGCGCCCAGAGGGGCTATACCCAAAGCCATGTTGCCACTGGTGCCGGCGCGATGAAACCCGCGTTGGGCGTCGCTGGACGAGCGGACACGCATTCCGGAATTCAGAGCCGGGCAGGGTCAAGCGCCCTTGTCAGCCTCAGCGTTCTTCAAGCTCTGCCGGTACTCGCTAGGATCAATGTCGTAGGCTTTGCGGAATGCCCGCACGAAGCTTGAGCGGCTCTCATATCCCGCGTTATGAGCTACAACATCGACGGGCGTCGTCGTCGTCGTTAGCTCAAGCGCGGCCTGCCGCATCCTGAGGTCGCGAAGGACGGCCATGGGAGACCGGCCAAAGATTTCGGAAAAGCGGGCCATGAAGGCCGAACGGCTCAAGCTTGCGCTGCAGGCCAGACTCTGGATCGTGTGTGCAGCGCCGGGGCGGGCGACCATGTCGGCGAACGCGCGCGTGATCTGGCGGTCGGCAAGGATGGAGAAGCGGTCGGTCCAGCTCTGCGAAGATTTCAGCGAGCGCCGCGCCAATGCAATGATGACCTGTTTCAGAAGTGAGGCCGTCATCGCTCCCACGCCGACCTCTTGAGACAGGAGCTCATTCATGACCTCGCGGAGCTTGCCATCAATCTTGTCCGACGGTTCGAATTGCTCGATGACCGGTTCGCGCAGGTCGCGAAACAGACCAACCGACTGACCGAAGGACGCGTTGAAGAAGCCGCAAATCTGTACGACCTCGGGCATTTCGTTCGGAACGGCGATACGCAAGAGACCTTCTTCGTTGCGCTTCCAACAATCGCGGCTGATCAGGCGGGTAGCGCCGTCGGCGCCGTCGACCTCGATCGAAAAGGGCGTATTCGGGGGAACGATGATGAGCAGGTGAGGCGTCAACTGCATGTTCGGGCCGCGATTGATCGATATCCGCCCGGAACCCTTGAGGTTGTAGTGGATCGCGGGCGCATCGATCGTTCCCATCTCGACCCGGTGGCCGTGCGGAACGAGGATTTCCGTCAACGCCACGACGTCGATCTCAAGTGCCTGCATGAGGGTGTTGAGGTCGGTAGTGGAGAGCTTCGAGGCAGAGGCGGAGATCATCGAACCGGTCCACTCCCCCTGTCCGCCGCCCGCGATATGGCTGTGTTTTGCATGGCAACCTGCGTACAGGATCAAGTTGTGAATCCGCTAGGCGCGGAAAGTCCTTTGAGCGTGCCCTGAAGTCCGGTTCAAGGATAAAGGCACGAGGCAATGCAGGCCACCCTGAGCACGTTGGGTCGGTCATGCTGCCATCGACGAGCCGTCGATACAGGCACCACGCGCAACGCTCATCACCGTGCGAATCCGACGAATGCGTCCCTCCGAGAAAAACGCGACGACTTTCCTAGGGTAATCGGTGCGCTCGCAAACATTGTTCACCGCGAGGCACCATGGCCGGGCTTGTTCAGGACCGCACCGTCTTTGCCGGACTGCCCACCGCGTCGTGGGCGTTCGCGGTAAGGATCTGGCTTGCGCTTGTCGCGGCGCTGTACATCAGCTTCTGGCTCGAGCTGGAGGCGCCCACCAGTGCCGCCCTGACGGTCGCCATACTGGCGCTGCCCACGCGCGGCCAGGGTCTCGAAAAGGCGGGTGTTCGGGTTGCCGCGACCGTCATCGGCGTGACGGCTTCGATCGCGATCTTCGGAGCCTTCAGCCAGACGGATGGACTGCTGCTCGCGGTGCTTGCGGCATGGATCGGCCTCTGCGTCTTCGCGGCCGGGCTGCTCGACGGCAATCGCGCCTACGCGGCGGCGCTGGGTGTCATCACCATTTCGCTGATCGCGATTCAAAAGATCGACAGCCCGCAGGACATATTCGAGGCCGGCCTTGCCCGCGGTGCCGCCATTGCCGTCGGTATCCTTGCAGTAACGCTCGTCAATGATCTGTTGGCGGCGCCCGATTATCATCCGAAAATAGCGAGCGATCTCGCGGGCCTGCATCGGCGTGCCATCGCCTATGCGCAAAGTGTGCTTCGCGGCGAGACGGTGCCGCCCGCGACATCGGCCGGGCTCCTGCGCGCGATCACCAGCCTGCGGTCCGAAGTAAGCGCCCTGAGCGCGGAATCGAGCAGCGGCCCCGCCCGAAGTGCGGCTGCGCGAAACGCATTGGTGGACCTGGTTGGCGTCGTTTCCGTCGCCCGCGAGCTGGAAGCGCTGCCGGTCGCAGCAACTGCGCCGCTCGCCGGGCAGATCGCCTCCAGCCTCGATGGCGAGAGCGCCGCCGCCTTGCCGCCGGTCTCGCGAGGCGATGACCCCGACAGCGGCTTGATCGCGCTGAGCTTCGCCTGGTTGGCCGGAACGCTGGTCGAGCGCAGCAGGCAGGTGCGCGACGATCTCGGGCGACTGCGTGATGGCAGATTCCCCTCGAGGCCATGGAAGGCTCCGCTTTACCGGTCCTATCGCGTCGCGGTCGAGAACGGCGTGCGGGCCGGTCTCTGCTTCGCCCTTGCGGCGGTATTCTTCATGGTTACAGGCTGGCCGACGACGGAGATCTCGCTCTCGCTTGTGGCGATACTCATCGGCCTCGGCGCGACGGCCCCCGATGCGCGCGCCTTCACGACGCTGGCCGTCATCGCCGTACCGTTCGCCTGCCTGATCGCCGGCGTCCTGGAGTTTGTCATCCTCGACGGCGCCGATGCCTTCCCGCTGCTGGCCATCGCCCTGGCGCCGGCCGTGATCGGCCCGGCGCTGCTCATGACGGCAACCAAGCCGGCCGTTGCCGGGATGGGGCGGCTCTTCCTCATCTTCGGCGTGGCGATCCTCGCGCCGACCAACCCGCAGAGCTACAATCCGCAAACATTTGTCTTCACGGTGCTTTTTCTCTGCCTCGCGACCCTGCTGCTGTTCGCGATCCAGATCCTGGTGCCCCCACTGTCCGGTGAAGACCGGCTGCGGCGGCTGCTGGCGGGCGCACGACACCAGGCAACAGCGCCCGAGCCTTTTACCCAGCGCACCCTTGCGCCCGAAGAGGCGACGTTCCGCGACGCCGGCCGGATCGGCCAGATCGTGGCGGCCGGAGCTGCGGTCCCGGCAAAGATGCAGTGTCTCGACGAGGCCATGGCCTGCTTCGACCATACGGTGGCAGTGCGTGCCTGTGCCGCGGCGCTGGACGGGCCGTCCGCGTACGCTGCTGCAGCAGTCGGCGATGCCGGGCGCAAGGCGCTCACGCGCCGGGACGCCACCGGCCTGCTGGACGTAGCCCGGAGCCTCTATCCGGCCGCGCTCGCCGGCGATCCCAAGGCGACCGAGCTATGCGCGCGCCTGACCTTGGCAAGCCGCGCCATCGCTGCCTCGCCGTCTGCAATCTTCAATCGGGAGATGACGTGATGCCGATGTTCCACGAGCTGGTGATCGGCGGCGTTCTTGTCGCTCCGATCGTTTCCTACGCAGTCGCCGCGCTTCTGATCATTTTTCTGCTTCGACCTCTGCTTCATGCGGCGGGCATATCGCGGATGTTCAGCCATCCGACAGTCGCTGAGCTTGGCCTGTACGTGACGATCTTCGGCTTGATCACCCTCTATTCCTAGGGAGTTGGAAATGACCGCCTCGCAATCCGTCGACCAGGCCCAGCCGCTCCCCGATCGGCCGGAGCTTCTGCTGGTCCCCAAGACCGGTGTGCCGGAAGGCCCTAAAGGGGATGTTCCGCATGAGGACGCCAACGCACCAGCAGGGCCTTCCCGCGCCGGGCGCGGGGGAGGGTTCAGGCGGCTGGCCGGCGCAGTCGGCAAGCGGCTCGCTACCCTTGCCGTCGCGCTCATCGCAATCGTCAGCGCGCTCCTCACCTGGCAGTATTATGTGATGTCGCCCTGGACCCGGAACGGCAGCGTGCGCGTCCAGGTCGCGAACGTCGCGCCGCAGATCTCGGGGCAGATCGTCGACCTGAAGGTCTCGGACAACCAGTTCGTCCATAAGGGCGATGTGCTCTATGTCATCGATCCCTTCGACTTCCAGGTCGCCGTGCAAACCGCGAAGGCCAATCTCGACCTGAGGGCCGCGGACCTCCAGGTGAAACAGGCCCAGTCACAGCGGCGCCAGAACCTGTCCTCGATCGCCACGACGCCGGAGGAGCAGCAGATCTATGCCGGCAATGCGGAGCAGGCCAAGGCGGCGTTCGAGGCCGCGCAGCAAGCCCTTGCCCAGGCCCAGCTCAATCTTCAGCGGACCAGGGTGCTCAGCCCGGTCAATGGCTACGTCACCAATTTCCTGCTGCGTCCCGGCGACTATGCGCCGGCGGGCAACCCCAACATCTCGGTGATCGATGCCGACAGCTTCTGGATCGACGGTTATTTTGAAGAGACCAAGATGGCGAATATCTGCGTCGGCGACCGGGCGGAAGCGACGCTGATGGGTTTCGCGCAGCCGATCGAGGGCCATGTCGAGACCATCACCCGCGGCATCAGCGTCGCAAATGCAACCCCGAGCACGCAGGGGCTTCCCAATGTCGACCCGATCTACACCTGGGTCCGCCTGGCGCAGCGCGTGCCGGTCCGCATCGCCATCGATCACGTCCCGGCAGGCCTGCCGCTCGTATCGGGGCTGACGGCGACCGTGTCGATTGCCCAGCCGACGACGGCTGACGACCGGAACTGGCTGGTTCGCTCGGTCTCGAAATCCGCTTCCCTGCTGTCCAAACTCTATTACGGGCCGCAGGCACGTCCGGGTTGTGTCCCGGCGATGACGGGCCCGTCTTCCGGAAAGCAGACGATCCCGGCATCCGAGGTGCCGTTGTCGCCACCCGCGGACAAGCTCGTTCCCGGCATCGTGCCCGGCATCGATGTGGCGCCGCGCGCATACTGACGGCTGGCCGACTACGGCAGCCCGCGGCGGAGGTTCCGAAAGGCACCTTCGCCGCGTGCGGGCTTCCGCCCGCGAAACCTGCGTCCTCTATGACACCTGTTTCACACCGGGGGGCTGCCATGTTCCTTCGCCCGCCGGCAGGATCGAGGGCGCCGCCATGCCATCGCCTCCAAACGGGTTGCCCTCGGCGCTTTCTGCACTGAAGCCGCCGCCGTCGAGCATTCCAGCCGATCTCGCATGTCCGCAATCCACCCGCAGGTTTCACGGGTGCTGTCGGAGCCTGCAGAAAATCAGAGACGGTGGTGTCGGCTTGGCCGAGCCTCGTCCGTCCTTGGTGCATAGCTCTCTGGGCCGCACGCTTCGGCGCGTTCGATAGGGGTGTCGAGGAATTGAAACGCAAGGAGAAAATCGATGAATGATCGCACGACGGTCGAACGGAAGTCCGAGCGCGAGCTCGTCGTTACGCGGACCTTCAACGGTCCGGTGCGCATTGTGTTCGAGGCGTGGACCAGGCCCGAATTGATGAAGCTGTGGTGGGCACCCAAATCGATGGGCGTGCCCCTGCGTTCCTGCGAGATGGATGTTCGCGTCGGCGGCACGTACCGTCTCGAGTTCGGACACGATGCCGCGACGTCCTTCGCGTTCTTCGGCAAGTACATGGAAGTGATACCGCCCTCGCGTCTCGTCTGGACCAATGACGAAAGTGAGGACGCCGCCCTGACCACTTTGACCTTCGAGGAAAAAGACGGCAAGACGCTGCTGATCCTGCACGAACTCTATCCCTCGAAGGAAGCGCGCGACGAGGCCTGCGCCGGGATGGAAGGTGGGATGCCCGAGCAGTTCGAGCAGTTGGACGAACTTCTCGCCACCCTGGGCGCGAGCGCGTGACGGCCCTGTAACCGGATCGGCCATCCCCTGGACTGGCGCGAGACGGAAATCGCGAAGCGTGACTGTTTGTGAGGTCGGCTATCGGGAGCCAGTTTGCTTTCCGCAACCCCCCGAAGCTGAAATCCTCCGTTTGCAAGTCCGCGACCTGAAGCCCCGTCCGCCCGGGCGGGCAGGGCTCCTGATCGGTCCGCCTACATGCCGAGGCCGCTCTTCACCGCGGCGATGCCGGGCTTGCCGTCGAGCGTGGTCACGCCGTCGAGCCAGCGCTCGAGCACGGCGGGGTTCTGCTTGATCCAGGCCTTGGCCGCGGCGTCGGGCTGCATGTTCTTGTCGAGGATGTCGCTCATCAGGCGATCTTCCATGGCGACGTCGAACACCAGGTTGGAAAGGAAGCGCCCGACATTCGGGCATTCCTTGACATAGCCGGCCCGCGTGAGCGTGAGCACGCTCGCCCCGCCGTCATTGGGGCCGAACACGTCATTGCCGTTGGCGAGATAGGCCATCGGGATGTTGATGTTCATCGGGTGCGGGCGCCAGCCGAAGAACACCACCGGCTCCTTCTGCTTGATCTTGTGCGAGACCTGCGAGAGCATCGCCTGCTCGCTGGATTCCACCAGGGTGAAGCCGGCGAGCCCGAAGGTGTTGTCGGCGATCATCTTGGAGATGGTCTGGTTGGCGCTGCTGCCGGCTTCGATGCTGTAGATCTTGCCGCCGAGCTGGTCCTTGAACTTGGCGATGTCGGCATAGGTCTTGAGGCCCGCATCATAGGCGGTCTTCGGCACGGCGAAGCCGATGCGCGCATCCTTGAGGTTGGTACCGGCGACTTCGATCTTGCCGGCCTTCACCAGCGGAACCTGGGTCGGCTCCTGCAGCGGCATCCAGTTGCCGAGGAACACGTCCACGTCGCTGTTCTCCAGCGACTTGAAGGTGACGGCGACGGAGAGGATGACGACGTTCGGCTTGTAGCCGAGATTCTGCAGCAGCTGGTTCGCGATCGCGGTGGTGGCGGAGATGTCCGTCCAGCCGACATCGGAGAAGCGAGGCTTGGCGCAGGATGCCGGGTCCCCGGCGAAGGCGGGGGCCGACATCAGCGTGGCGGATAGGCTGAGGCAGGCAACGAGCCGTTTGATAATCATTGCTGTTCCCTCGTTTTGGCGATCATGCCGCTGATCACGGCGCCGCAGAGGAAGCCTAATCCGCACATTACGCCGTGCTTGCCGATTCTCGAAGCGCGGATGACGAAATGCGCAATCGCCAGCCGCCTCGCGGCAGAGCCTGCCGCGACGATGGCCGGTCAAGCGGGCCATTTTCCGCGTCATGGCCGGCCTTGTGCCGGCCATCTCGGCCTCTGATGCGCTGTTCGGAATCGAGATCCCCGGCACAAGGCCGGGGATGACGATCCATTCTGGATTATCGGTCAGGCTATCGGGACAGCGGCCTTCGCGAGTCAAGCCGGGCCGGTGGCGGCAAAGTGACCACGGAACTTCCCCGGCGCCTCGCGCTTAGCCCGTTGGCATTGGCCAGGTTCGAACGACGGGGGAAGAATGCATCGACGTGATCTGCTGCTTGGCGCCGCGCTGGTGCCCGGGATGCTCGCCGCCGGATGGCCGGTGGCCTCGTTCATGTCGGGCGTGGCAAACGCCCAGGACGCTCCCGGCTTCGACGCCCAGTTCGTCCGGCAGATGGCGAAGGATCTTGCCGCCAAGCCGTTCAAGCAGGGCGACCAGTCGCTGCCGGCGGTGATCGACAAGCTGAGCTATGACGACTACCGCAACATCCGCTTCAACACCGATCGTGCGCTCTGGCGCGGGCAGAAGCTGCCCTTCGAAGTGCAACTGCTGCATCGCGGCTTCCTGTTCCGCGACCGCGTCGACATCTTCGTCGTCGAGGACGGCAAGGCGCAGAGGGTGGCCTATTCGCCGGATCTGTTCCGTTTCGATCACGGGCTGGCGCGTCCCGATCCGAAGCTTGATCTCGGCTTTTCCGGCTTCCGCCTGCACGGCCCCATCAACCGCACCGACTATCTCGACGAGATCGCGGTGTTCCAGGGCGCGAGCTATTTCCGCGCCGTGGCCAAGGGACAGGTCTATGGCTCCTCGGCGCGCGGCCTCTCCATCAAGACCGGCGACGCCGGCGGCGAGGAGTTCCCGGTCTTCAAGGCCTACTGGATCGAGCGTCCGCGCCAGGGCGTGAATTCCATCGTCGTCCATGCCCTGCTCGACAGTGCGAGTGCCAGCGCGGTCCACCGCTTCACCATCAGCCCGGGCGAGGCGACGGTGATGACGGTGGAGATGAGCGTCTATCCCCGTGCCGATATCGACCAGGCCGGCCTCGCCTCGCTGACCAGCATGTTCCTGTTCGGCCCCAACGACCGCGACGGCATCGATGATTTCCGGCCCGCGGTCGGCGACGCGCAAGGGCTCGCGGTATTCAACGGCAATGGCGAACGGGTCTGGCGCCCGCTGACCAATCCGCGCCGGCTGCAGATCAGCTCCTTCGTCACCTCCAATGTCCGCGGCTTCGGGCTGATGCAGCGCCAGCGTTCCTTCTTCGACTATCAGGACCTGGAGGCGCGCTACGAGAAGCGGCCGAGCGTCTGGGTCGAGCCGATCGGCGACTGGGGCGAGGGCGCGGTGCAACTGCTCGAGATCCCGACGCCGGAGGAGATCCACGACAACATCGTCGCCTTCTGGCGGCCGAAGGATCCGCTGCGCAAGGGGGGCGAGTACAACTACACCTACCGCCTGCACTGGACCTGGGAAGCGCCGGACCGCGAGCCGATCGGCCGCTTCGGCGCCACCCGC
This sequence comes from Starkeya sp. ORNL1, assembly GCF_012971745.1. Lineage (NCBI taxonomy): Bacteria > Pseudomonadati > Pseudomonadota > Alphaproteobacteria > Hyphomicrobiales > Xanthobacteraceae > Starkeya > Starkeya sp. ORNL1. The sequence continues at coordinate 1,890,992 of NZ_CP048834.1, read as the reverse complement.
GTCGGCGGCACGGCGGAGCGCCGGCTGTTCGTGCTCGACCTTGTCGGCGAGACCATGAAGGGCCTCGCGCCGGAGGGCATCGAAGCCAAGGTGACGGCCGATAAAGGCGGCGTCTCCAATGTCGTGCTGCAGCCCAATCCGGACATTCAGGGTCAGCGGCTGTCCTTCGCCTTCGAGCCGAAGGGCACCGATGTCGCGGAACTGCGCGCCGAACTGGTGCGCGGCGATCAGCGGCTCACCGAGGCCTGGATCTATCGATGGACGCCGTAGCCAGGGACGCCGTGGTGATGCACGCGCCGCAACTGCGGTCCGCCGCGCCGGTGCCCGCTCTCCCGCCGGCCCTGCCGCCGGAGGCGCCGCTCGACATGCCGACCCGCTCGCTACGCGATCCGGCGGCGCCAAGGCGCTTCAAGGCGCCGGGCGGCCTGTTCGCGCGCCGCGCCTTCGTCATCGGCGGCGCCGGCCTGATGACCATCGGCGCCGCCTATGAGATGTACAAGGTGCTCGAGGTCGGCGGGCTGACCGCGCTCGAAGGCATCGTGCTCGGCCTGTTCGTCATCCTGTTCGCGTGGATCGGCTTTTCCTTCACCAATGCGCTTGGCGGGCTGATGGCCGCGATGCGGCGGCACTCCGTGCTCGGCGTACCGCTTGACGGCCCACCGCCGCGCCTTGCGACGCGCACCGCGCTGCTGATGCCGACCTATAATGAGGAGCCGGCGCGCGTGCTCGCCGGGCTGCAGGCCATCCACGAGTCGCTGCAGGAGGCCGGCGCGCTCGACAGCTTCGATTTCTTCATCCTCAGCGACACCACCGATGCCGACATCTGGATCGCCGAGGAGGCCGGCTTCCTGGCGCTGCGCGCGCGCACCAATGGGGAAGGGCGCATCTTCTATCGGCGCCGGCCGCGCAACATCGATCGCAAGGCGGGCAACATCGCCGAATGGGTGACGCGCTTTGGCGGGCGCTATGAAACCATGCTGGTGCTCGACGCCGACAGCGTGATGACCGCCGACTGCATCGTGCGCATCGCCGCCGCGATGGAGCGCAACCCGCAGGTCGGGGTGATCCAGACTCTGCCGGTGATCATCGGCGCCCGCACTTTGTTCGCCCGGCTGCAGCAATTCGCCGGGCGGCTCTATGGCCCGCTCATCGCCCATGGCCTTGCCTGGTGGCACGGACCGGACAGCAATTACTGGGGCCACAACGCGATTCTCCGCACCCGCGCCTTTGCCGAATGCGCCGGCCTGCCGCATCTCACCGGCCGCAAGCCGTTCGGCGGGCACATAATGAGCCATGATTTCATCGAGGCCGCTTTGGTGCGGCGCGGCGGCTGGGCGGTGCACATGGTGCCGTGGCTCGAGGGCAGCTACGAGGAGGGGCCGCCCTCGCTGACCGACCTTGCAATACGCGACCGGCGCTGGTGCCAGGGCAATCTCCAGCACGCCGCCGTGCTGCCGGCGCGCGGGCTGCATTATGTCAGCCGCCTGCATCTCTTGACCGGCATCGGCTCCTACATCACCGCGCCGCTGTGGCTCATCATGCTGCTGGCCGGCCTGCTCACCGCACTGCAGGCGCGCTTCGTGCCGCCGGATTACTTCCCGTCGGAATTCTCGCTGTTCCCGGCCTGGCCGGCGCAGGACCCGATCCGCGCCGCCTGGGTGTTCGTCGGCACCATGGCGGTGCTGCTGCTGCCGAAGATCTTCGCCTATCTGGTGATGCTGTTCGACGGCGAGCAGCGCCGCGGCTTCGGCGGCGGGGTGCGCACGCTGTTCGGCCTGCTGGCGGAGACGCTGATCGCGGGGCTGGCGGCGCCGGTGATGATGGTGGCGCAGTCGGCAGCGGTGGCGACCATCCTCGCCGGCCGGGACGGTGGCTGGCAGCCGCAACGCCGCGGCGACGGCAGTGTGCCGCTGCGCCAGACGCTGAAGCATTTCGCCCCGCATACATTGTTCGGCGTGGCGATGGGCGCTGCGGCGCTGCTGATCTCGCTGCCACTGTTCTTCTGGATGACGCCGGTGATCCTCGGCCTGCTGCTCGCCGTGCCGCTTGTGGTCTGGACCGGCGGGCGTGCGGCGGGCGAGGCCTTCCGGCGCATCGGGCTGCTGGCGATACCGGAGGAGCGCGCACCGCCGCGGGTGCTGCAACGGGCAAGCGAGATCGCCAGCGAACTGGAAGCTGCGCTCGCCTCCGGCGAGGCGGTCCGGCGGCTTCGCGACGACCCTGACCTGCTCGCCGCGCACCGCGCCATGCTGCCGGACGGCGGGCAGCGTGCGCGCGGCGATCATGGCGCCGAACGCCTCGTGGCGCGCGCCAAGGTCGAGGACGCCGGCACACTGGCTGAGGCGCTGGCCGCCCTGACACCGCGCGAGAAGAGCGCCGCGCTCGGCGACGCCGAGACGCTGTCGCGCTTGCTCGCGCTGGGCTAGGACGCGGAGGAAGGCTCGCACTTCTTCCAGGTTCCGGTTCCCGGTTGCTTCTGGCACTCTTCCGGCTCTATTGAGCGCGGACTCAAGAATGAGGGGCTGGACATGACCGTGAACGTCGCGATTGCCGGGCTGGGCCGGATGGGTTCGGCCATCGCCGAGCGCCTGCTGGCGCAGGGCCACCATGTCACGGTGTGGAACCGCTCGCCCGAGCGCGCCGCCCCGCTGGTCGCGCTTGGGGCCGTCGCGGCGCCGACGCCGCGCGCGCTCGCCACTGCGGCGGACGTCATCCTCACCTCGCTCACCGACGAGACGGCGGTGGGGAGCGTCTATGCGGGAGGGGAGGGGCTGCTGGCCGGCGCGGTTGCCGGCAAGCTGTTCATCGATCTCAGCACGGTGCGCCCGCATGTGGAGATCGAACTCGCCGCCAAGGTGCGCGGCGCCGGCGCGGATTTCCTCGAATGCCCGGTGGGCGGCAGCGTGGTGCCGGCGCGCAATGGGCAATTGCTGGGCTTTGCCGGCGGCCGGGCGGAGGATCTGGACCGCGCCCGCCCGGTGCTCGACGCGCTGTGCCGCCGTGTCACCCATGCCGGCGATGTCGGCGCCGGATCGAGCCTCAAGCTGGCGGTGAACCTGCCGCTGCTGGTGTACTGGCAGGCGCTGGGCGAAGCGGTGACGCTGTGCCGCAATGTTGGGCTGTCACCCGCCGAACTGATCGATGTGCTGTCGGAGACCAGCGGCGCGCCGCCGGCGCTGAAGGGCCGCGCGGCCGGCGTGGCGGCGGCGCTGGGCGGGGCGCGCGTGCCGGCCACCAGCTTCGATGTGGATTCCGTGCGCAAGGACCTGCGCACCATGAACGAGGAGGCGGCGAGCCTCGGTGTCGAGCTGCCGCTCGCCGGGCAGGCGCTCGGCATCTTCGACGAGGCGAGCGCGGCAGGCTGGGGCGACCAGGATGTCGCCAGCCTGCCGGCCTATTGGCGCAGCCGGACCGTGGGGTGAGGCCCCGCAACACGCTACTTGATCGACTGCAGCGCCGATTTGAGGATCGGCTTCAGGCTGGCGCTGGAGGCCATGATGCGGGCGATGCGAGCCTGCTCGGTGGCGCCGTCCGAGGGCGACAGCGTGAACTGGTGCTTCTTCGCCTCGGCAATCAGGTCGGGATCGGCCAGCGCCTGCGAGATCGCCTTGCGCATCGCCTCGGTCGCCGCCGGGTCCATGTCCGGCGGGCCGAAGAAGCCGCGATGCGCGGTCTGGATCTCGATGATGGCGCGCAGCGGCTCGGCCGACTTCGGATCCGTCACCACCTGGAGCGCGGCCGGCACCGCCGGCAATTCGGCGGACGGCTTGTCCGACATGGTCAGGATCACCCGCTTCTCGCCGTTGGAGATCGCGGTGATGCCGCTGCTGTAGGAGGCCATGTGGCCGTCGCCGTCGCCCTTGATCACGGCGAGGCTGGTATCGGCGTCGCCGTCATAGCCGGTGACGATCTTCAGCGGCACGCCGAGCGCGCTGAACAGCACCGACATGGCGTAGAAGTCCTCGTCCGTGCCCTGCGTCGGGAAGATGAAGGGGCGGTTCAGCTTCTTGACGTCGTCGATGGTCTTCAGGGGTGAGTTGGCGCCGACCATGAGGATGCGCGGCTCGGTCACGGCGCGGCCGAGATAGGTGAACTTGGCGGCGTCGAACTGCGCGCCGGGGCTCTCGGCAAGTTGCGCCATGAGCAGGCTTGAGACGCTGGTGAAGGCGATGGTCAGCCCGTCCGGCTTGGCGCGCCACAGCAAATTGGTGCCGCGCAGGCCGCCGGCGCCGGGCTGGTTGTCGACCCGCACATCCTTGGCGCCGGAATATTTGGCGATATAGGGCGCGATCATCCGGGCATATTGCGACATCGCGCCGGCCGGCGTGTTCGGCACGATCAGCGTGACGTTCTTGCCGTCATAATAGCCGCCGCCGGCCGCCATGGCCGGAGTGCCGGCCGCAAGGCCGAGGAATGTACCGGCAATGAGCGCGATGCAGCTGCGCCGCTCCAGTTTCAGCATGTCTTTCCTCCCGAAGGTTTTTTCATTGCGGCCGCCGGTTCCCGGCGGCCGTCGTGACGTCAGGGCATTTTCCGCAAAAGTTGACCGACTTTTGCGGTGAGGAAATGCTCCAGGTTCTAGAAGCCGATCATCGGCGCGAGCGGGGGCAGCAGCAGGCTGCGGTCGAGCTGCACCTGCAGGATGTAGCCGAACATCACCGCGAGGATCAGCGTCAGCACCGCGGAATAGAGCACCGAGCGGGCGAAGCCGTGCTTGCCGGTCAGCAGCAGATAGCCGGTGGTGAAGACGAAGGTCGCCGGGATCGGCCCGATGAGGAAGGACAGCGCGAGGAGCAGCAGCACCACGCCGGCGGCCATGAATTCGCGCGCCGCGGTGCGCTTGGGCGCATCGGGCGAGGGACCGGGCTGCTGCTCGATCACCGCCTGCACCGCCGCCGGCTCCTCGTCGGTGGTCCGGCCGGTGATGAACTCGAACATGTCGAGCTGGAGTTCGTCGGCGGGGCGCAGGTTCTGCCAGACCAACTGGGCCACGGCGAGGATGCAGCCCAGCACCGCCATCGGCAGCGGCACCATGCGGGCGCGGAAGCTGTAGTCCATGCTGACGACGATCACCGCGATGAACATGCCCAGCAAGGCAAGGACGATGAGGTTTTCCTGGGCGCGACGGCTCATCATGCGCCCCCCTTGATGGCGAGCGCCTGCTGGCGCTTGCGGCGCCAGTTGCGCACGAACGGCCACGCGGTCGTCAGCACGATGAAGACGAACATCGCGAAGGTGACCGGCCGGGTGAAGATGAAGAAGTCGCCATAGAGCGAGAGCGACAGATGCAGGCTGCGCTCGATCATGTCCGCCAGCACCATGCCGATGACGAGGTTGGCGCGGGAGAATTTGTAGCGGTCCATCACATAGCCGAGCAGGCCGAACAGCACCGCCACCACCACGTCGCCCTCGACGCCGCGGGTGGCATAGGCGGCGATGAAGCACACCGTGAGCACGATCGGGATCATGATGGTGTGGTCGAGGTTCGGCATGCGCGCCAGGTAGGGCGAGATGGCGATGCCGATCACCGTGGTGAGGATGCTCGCCAGCACGATGATCCAGACCAGGCTGAAGACGATGTCGAGATGGTCCGTGAGCATGGCCGGGCCGGGCACGATGCCGAGGCCGACAAAGGCGATCAGCAGGATCGCCATGCTCTCGCCGCCGGGAATGCCGAAGGCGAGCGTCGGCAAGAGGCCACCGCCTTCATTGGCGCCGAGCGTGGCGTCGGGCGCGATGACGCCTTCCACATTGCCCTTGCCGAAGCGCTCCGGATGCTTGGAGGTGTTCACCGCCATGGCATAGGCGGCGATGCCGCCGACCGTGGCGCCGACGCCGGGCAGCACGCCGATCCACAGCCCGAGCAGGCTGGAGCGGAACACCAGCCCCCAGTGCCGGAAGGCATCGCGCACCCCATCGAGCACCGAGGAGGTCTCGGCCTGCAGCGTGCGGCTGACGATGGAATCGCCCTTCACCCACAGCTTCATCATCTCGGCGATGGCGAACAGGCCGATCATCGCGACCGGGAAGGAGATGCCGTCGAGCAGGAACACCAGCCCGAAGGTGTAGCGCGGCGTCGCCGTGATCGGGTCCATGCCGATGAAGGCGATGATGACGCCGGCGCAGGCCGCGATCATGCCCTTGAGCAGCGACCCCTCGCTGAAGGTGGCGATGACGGTGAGGCCCCACAGCGCCATCATCAGGTATTCGCTCGGCCCCAGCGCCAGGATCAGCGGGCGCACCAGGGGTATGCTGAGCGCCAGGAACACCGCGCCGATGATGCCGCCGAGCAGCGCCGCGCCTGCGGAGGCGCCGAGCGCGCGCTTCGCCTGGCCCTTCTGCGTCATCGGATAGCCGTCGAACACCAGCGACAGGCTCTTGGCCGCGCCGGGCACGTTGAACAGGATGCTGGTGACGGAATCGCCCCAGATGGTGGCGATGTGCGCGCCGAGCAGCAATGCCAGGGTCGCCGCCGGCTCGTAGCCATAGGTGAAGGGTAGAAGCAGGGCCATCGCGACGATGCCGCCGAGGCCAGGAAGTATTCCGATGATCAGGCCGTAGACGACCCCGATCAGCAGGAAGATTATGGCTTGTGCAGTCATCAGGGCATGCAGCCCCGTGACTATGGCATCCAGCATGGGCAGTCCTCGGCGTTTCTCCCGCGCTGCCCGTCCCGCGCCGTTCCGGCGTCACGATCTCGCGATTCTATTGGCCCGGCAGCGACTTCACGAGTATGCGAGCCGATCTCCCGCCGCAGCAAGCCTGCGCGCATTATGATTTCTGATCGGGGCCATAAGCGCAGCGGCATGACGGGGCAAAGTGCGCCGGGCATGCGCCGGGCAGGACGTGCCCGCTCCGTCCCCTTTCACGTGCCCCGGCAGAAGATAGTTTTGCTTGGGCCTGAAGCAATCCGATCCATAGTTTCGTTTCGGCGCGGGCCTTTTATCCTCGACAAAAGCAGGACGCGACGCCGCCCTCGCGGCATGTCCGCAGCCCCCATTGGATGTCGATGATGATCAAGCACGATTTCGAGACGCACTGCAGCCAGGCGGCGGCGATCCTGCGCTCCTGGGGCATGACGCCGGAGAACGCTGCGCAGACCGCACGCGTGCTCGGCTGGGCGGACCTGCGCGGCATTGAAAGCCACGGCATCGCGATGCTGGTGGAATACAATGAGCGGCGCCATACGCGGCCGATCAACATGAAGTCTCAGCCGTGGATCGTGCGCGAGACGCCGGTCAGCGCGCTGATGGATGGTGATGGCGGGCTCGGCCATGTCCCGGCCAGCAAGGCGATGGCGCTCGCAGTCGAGAAGGCCAGGGCCTGCGGCGTCGGCATGGTCAGCGTGCGCAATTCCGGGCATTTCGGCGCGCTGGGCTGCTTCACCAGCATGGCGCTGGAAGCCGACCTGATCGGCATCGCCACCACCTCGGTGTTCGGCATCCGCGTGCCGCCGACCGGGGGCAAGGCGGCGCGGTTCGGCACCGATCCCTGGTCGTTCGCCGCGCCCGGCGAAGATGGCAAGCCGTTCCTGCTGGACATGGCGACCACCACCGTCGCCTCGGGCCGGGTGCGCAACAAGGTCATCGAAGGGCAGCAGATGCCGCCGGGCTGGGGCTTCGACAAGGCCGGCGTGCCGACGCTCGACCCGCTCGAGGTGATGCAGGGCGGCTTCCTTTCCCCGCTCGGCGGCACGCCGGAGGGCGCCAGCCACAAGGGCTACGGCCTCGCCATGATGGTCAACATCCTGTCGTCCTGCCTGTCCGGCTCGACGCTGATCACCGATCCCATGCATTCGAAGCAGCCGACCGGGCTCGATGTCGGCCATTTCTTCATGGCGTTCGACCCCGGCCTGTTCCGCGACATCGGCGATTTCCGTGCCGACGTGAAGCGGTTCTGCGACGACATGCGGGCGACGCCGCCGATCGATGCGGGCAGGCCCGTCATGGTCGCCGGCGACCCCGAGCGCGCCGTCATGGCGCAGCGAGAGGCCGGCATCCCGATCGGCCCGGGACTGCTGCGCCGCCTGTACGCACTTGCCAGGGCGGACGGCGCGGAATGGCTGTTCCAGATTCCAGATGACGCCGAAAATGTTCAATCGAATCATGCTTATATAACTGAAAATACTAATTTTTCTGGTTAGCTGTTGACAGTTTTCTGGCTTACAGTCATCTATTGCACATGGCGCAACCCGCAGCTGACCGCATGAACACACGACGCATCGAACGGGCAGCGGGGCTCTCGACCCGCGTGTACCAGGAGATCGAGAAGATGATTCTGGCCGGGGATCTGGAGCCGGGGCAGCGGCTGAACGAGGTCAATCTGGCGGAGCAGTTTGCCGTCAGCCGTGGCCCGGTGCGCGAGGCCACCCGCGCTCTGGTGAAGGCCGGGCTGCTGGTTTCGATCCCATCGCGCGGCGTGTTCGTGCGCGAGATGTCGGAGACCGAGATCGGCGAGACCTATGACGTGCGCGCGCTGCTCACCGGGCTGATGTGCAGCCGCGCCGCCGAGCTGCGCAGCGACAAGCAGGTCGCCCGGCTCGAGGCGCTGGTGCGCGGCATGGGCGAGGCGATCACCGAGGGCCAGATCCCGCGCTACTACCGCATCAACCTCGAATTCCACGACCAGATCGGGCGCATCGCCAACCATGGCTGCGCGCACCGCATCTATGACGACCTGATCCGGGAGACGCACTCGCTGCGTCGCGCGCTGGCTTCGCCCGGGCAGACCAATGACGAGCACCGCACGATCGTCGAAGCCATTCGCGACGGCGACAAGGAGAAGGCGCGCGCGCTGGGTGAAGCGCACGTGCTGCACGGCAAGCAGCGCTGGCTGGCAACGCTGGGAGCGAGCTCCCGCAAGGCCGGATAGCCGGCAAAAGACCAACACACTGGGAGGAAGAACGCGGTGAAGATCGCAAAGATAAAGGCAAGCCTGCACAAGCACGAGATCGACCTGCCGGGCATCGGGGAATCCATCGAGACCCGCATGTTCGTCTTCGTCGAGATCGAGACGGAAGACGGCCGCAAGGGCATGGGCGTCACCGGCTCATTCCTGCCGTGGGCGGTGATGCCCTGCATCGAACAGCACATCTTCCCGCTCATCAGGGGCAAGGACGTTCGCCACACCGAAGCGATCCATCATGCGGTGTGGAAGCAGCTCAACAACCGCGCCTATACCGGCGTGATCTCCAACGCGCTCTCGGCGATCGACATCGCCTGCTGGGATCTGCGCGGCAAGGCGGAGAACCAGTCGATCGCGCAGCTGCTCGGCGGCTTCAACAACGAGGCCTACACCTACGCGACCTTCGGCTACCCGTTCTTCGACGAACAGCAGATCGCCGAGTACGCCCAGAAGTTCCTGGCGGACGGCCACACCATGCTGAAGATGGTCGTCGGCGGCGAGCCGACCCGGACCTGGAAGGACGATGTGCGCCGGGTGAAGGCCGCGCGCGAGGCCATCGGTCCGGATGTCGACCTGATGATCGACGCCAATTGCTGGTTCAACCCGCACGACGCCTTCATGCTCGCCAAGGGCGTCGAGGACTGCAACCTCAAATGGTTCGAGGAGCCGATCGAGCAGAACGACGCGCGCGCGCTCGCCGATCTTCGCAGCCGCGTCTCGGTGCCGATCGCCGCCGGCCAGATGGAGGGCCATCGCTGGCGCTTCCGCGAGCTCGTCACCCATCATGCGGTCGACGTGCTGCAGCCCAACGTCCTCTATAATGGCGGGTACACCGAGGCGCTCAAGGTCGCCCACCTGGCGCAGGCCTTCAACCTGCCCATGGCCAATGGCGGCGGCTGGCCGATCTTCAACATGCACATCCTCGCCGGCGTCATGAATGGCGGCCCGGTCGAGTTCCACTACGGCATGTGGATGACCGGCAAGCACTTCTTCGAAGGCACCCCCGATCCGGTGAACGGCAAGATGACGATCCCGGATCGTCCGGGCCTCGGCTTCACGCCGCGCTACGATGCGCTCGAGGAATCCCGCGTCCGCGACCCCGAAGCCAGCCGTCTCAAGGGCCGTGATGCCCATGGCTATCTGCTGCGCGAGGCAATTCCCTCGCTTGCCTGAAGACATCCGCAAATAAAAACGCCAGGCGGATGAAGAGAATGGTCCAACAGCGCCCCGGGTTCAAAGCTCCCGGGGCATCAACACCATAAAACAAACAATACCGGGAGGAATAACGATGTCCTATTCGATGCTTGATGCCCTTGTTACCCGTGGGCGCATGGTCGCCGCGGGAGCGATGTGCGCCGCGACGCTGGTGACGGCAGCCCCGGCGCTCGCCGTCTATCCCGACCGCGACATCACCATGATCATTCCGTTCGGCGTCGGCGGCGGCAGCGACACGCTTGCCCGCACCATCGGCAACGTGATCGGCGAACTCAAGGCGCTGCCCGTCTCCATCCTGCCGGAGAACCGGCCGGGCGGCAGCGGCGCCGTCGGCTACAGCTATGTCGGCAAGGAGAAGGGCAATCCTTACGTCATCGCCACAGTCAGCGTGAGCTTCTTCACCACCCCGCTCCAGGGCGGCTCGCCGGTCAGCTACCGCGACTTCACCCCGCTGGCGGCGATCGCCCAGTCGCCCTACGTGCTGGTCGTCCCGGCGACCTCCGAATACAAGACGCTCGACGATCTCAAGCGCGCCAAGCGCCTGACCACCGGCACCGTCGGCGTCGTCTCCGACGCGGCGCTGCTGGCGAAGATGACCTCCAATTCGCTCGGCGTTCAGATCGACTCGATCCCGTTCGACGGCGAAGGCGAAGTCATGGCGGCCATCCTCGGCGGCCACGTCAACATCGCCTATTTCAACCCTTCCGAGGTGCTGCCGCAGATCAAGGCCGGCACGCTGCGCCCGCTCGCCGTCAGCTCGGCCCAGCGCGCGGATGCCTTCCCCGACGTGCCGACCTTCACCGAGCTCGGCTACAAGATCGTGCACACCCAGATCCGCGGCCTGGTCATGCCCAAGGGCGTGGCACCTGAAGTCGTGAGCTTCTGGGAGGGCGTGCTGAAGAAGGTCGCCGAGAGCAAGCAGTGGAAGGCGCAGTATATCGACCGCTTCCACGATGTTCCGAACTTCATGAACAGCGCCGAATTCGGCAAGGCGATCGTCGAGACCAGCGACCGCTACGAGCATCTGATGAAAGAGCTCAAAGTCATCAAGTGACGCCGGACGCGCCCCGGGACCCTTGAGGGGTCCCGGGGTGTGTTCTTCATCGCAATCTTGGTGGAGTTCTCATCATGACGGTTCATCGTCTCGACCAGTTCGTGGCGTTCTTCCTGATGCTGTTCGGCGTCTATCTCGTATGGACGGGCAACGATTTCGGCTTCATGCAGGGCACCACGCCCGGGCCGGGCTATTTTCCGGTCATCGCCGGCGCGCTCCTCGCCGTGCTCAGCACCGTCAATCTGGTGCGCAGCCTCGCCGGCCTGGAGGATCTCAAGGCCGCCATGGAGCGCAGCGAGCTGGTGAAGTTCATCATCATCAGCGTGGCAATGCTCATATTCGTGGTCGTCACGCCGTACGCCGGCATCACCATCTCGACCATGTTCCTGATGTTCGCCATCGGCTTCATCATCCAGCCCTCGTTCGAGCGCGCCTTCCTCATCCGCCTCGGGCTGACGTCGATCCTGTGCTCGCTCGCCTGCTACCTCGTGTTCGGAACGCTCCTGCGCGTCCCGTTGCCTCGCAGCGTCTTCGGCTTCTGACCGCCAACCGCTGACGCCACCACAACCCGCGAGATCGTCATGGACATTCTGGGCCTTCTGTTCCACGGCATCGGCCAGGCGATGCAGCTCGACATTCTCGCCGCAACCATGCTGGGCGCGATCCTTGGCCTGCTGATCGGCGCGCTGCCCGGCCTCGGGCCGTCGGCGGGGGTTGCCATCATGCTGCCGATCGCGGTCAGCTTCGGCGGCACCGCGGCCATCGCTTGCGTTGCCGGCATCTATTACGGCGCCATGTTCGGCGGCGCGATCACCTCGATCCTGCTCGGCATTCCCGGCGATGCGCCCTCGGTGATGACCGTGCTCGACGGCTACCCGATGGCACAGAAGGGCGAAGCCGGCCGGGCGCTCGGCATGAGCGTGTTCGCCTCCTTCATCGGCGGCCTGTTCGGTCTCGCCGGCATGGTCGCGCTGTCGATCCCGATCTCCAAGGCTGCGCTCGCCTTCGGCCCCACCGAGATGACGGCGATGATGGCCTTCTCGCTGTCGCTGGTCAGCGTGCTCGGCGGGCGAAACTCCATAAAGGGCTTTGTCGCTCTGCTGCTCGGCATGTGGGTGGGCATGATCGGGCTCGACCCGATCGCCGGCCCGGCGCGCTACACCTTCGGCCAGATGGATCTGTTCGACGGGCTCGACTTCTCGGTCGTCGCCGTCGGCCTGTTCGGCCTGACGGCGATGTTCACCAGCATCAACAGCAATATCGACCGCCCCGCCGCGAGCTTCAGCTTCCGCTCGCTGCTGCCGCGCCTGGGGGATGCCGTGGCCTCGCGCTGGGAGCTGTTCAGCGGCTCGATCATTGGCTTCATCGTCGGCGTGCTGCCGGGCGTCGGCGCCACCGCCGCCACCATGCTGTCCTACGCCGTCGCCAAGCGCTTCTCGCGCCGGCCGGAGCTGTTCGGCACCGGCATCGTCGAAGGCGTCGCGGCGCCCGAGGCCGCCAACAACTCGGCCTCCTATGGCAACATGATCCCGCTGTTCACGCTCGGCATTCCCGGCTCCGCGACCACGGCGGTGATGATGGGCGGCCTGCTGATGATCGGCCTCCAGCCCGGCCCGCTGCTGTTCGTCAACAATGCCGACTTCATCTGGACGCTGTTCGGCAGCTTCTGGGTCGGCAATCTGGCGCTGGTGTTCCTCACGCTGCTGCTGACACCGCTGCTCGCCAGCATCCTCTTCGTCTCGACCGCCATTCTCTATCCGATCATCATCGCCATCGTGATGTTCGGCGTGTACGCGATCGAATTCTCGATGGTGAACATCGTCATCGCGATCATCGCCGGCGGCATCGGGCTGATCCTGCTGCAGCTCGACTACCCGCCGGTGCCGCTGGTGCTCGGCCTGGTGCTCGGCCCGATGCTGGAGCGCAATATCCGCCGGACCATGATCCAGTCGCAGGGCGACCTCAGCGTCTTCATCGAGCACCCGATCGCCCTGGTGCTTTTCATCGGCACCGTGATCGTCATCCTGTTGCCGCTGATCATGCGGCTTGCCAATATCCGCAAGATCCCGGCCGACGATGCCGAGGCCGATGCGATGCCGAGCGATACCGGGAAGGCCGTGTGATGGAGTATCAATATTGCGTCGTCGGCGGCGGGATCGTCGGCCTCGCAACCGCGCTCGAGATCCTGTCGCGGGACCCGCAAGCCCGCATCGTGCTGATCGAGAAGGAAGACGGCTTTGCCCGGCACCAGACCGGCCATAATAGCGGCGTCATCCATGCCGGCATCTATTATCAGCCCGGCTCGCTGAAGGCGCAGCTCTGCCGCGAGGGCGCCATCGCCACCAAGCAGTTCTGCACGGAGAACGGCATACCCTTCGAGAGCTGCGGCAAGCTCATCGTCGCCACCAGCCCGATGGAGATGGAGCGGATGGCGGCGCTGGAAGGGCGCGCCCAGCGCAACGACATCGTCGTCGAGCCGATCTCCGCCGGCCGCCTCAGCGAGATCGAGCCCAATGTCCGCGGGCTCGGCGCGCTGCTGGTTCCGGCCACCGGCATCGTCGACTATCGGCGCATCTGCCTTGCCATGAGCGAGCGCCTGAAGGGCCTCGGCGCCAGCCTGCGGCTCGGCACCCGGGTGACCGGCATCGCCGAGGACGGCACCGGCGTCACGGTGCGGACCGATGGCGGCGACACGTTGCGCGCCGAGCGGCTGGTGGCCTGCGCCGGCCTGCAGTCCGACCGCATCGCCCGCCTGGCCGGCCTCGATGCCACCCATCAGGTCGTGCCGTTCCGCGGCGAATACTACACCCTGCCGGCGAGCAAGGCCGGCGTCGTTCGCCATCTCATCTACCCGGTCCCCGATCCGGAGCTGCCGTTCCTCGGCATCCACCTCACCCGGATGATCGACGGGCGCGTCACGGTCGGCCCCAATGCGGTGCTGGGCTTCTCGCGCGAGGGCTATGGCAAGGGCAGCGTCCAGCTCTCCGACGTGGCGTCCATGCTGGCCTTCCCCGGCTTCTGGAAGATGGCGCGCACCAATCTGCGCTCGGGTCTCGACGAATTCAGGAACTCGATCTCCCGCGCCCGCTATCTCGAGCAGTGCCGCAAATATTGCCCGGGCCTGACGCTGGAGGATCTCGGCACGCCGGGCGCCGGCATCCGGGCCCAGGCGATCCTGAAGGACGGGACCATGGTGCAGGATTTCCTGTTCCTGAACTCGCCCCGCATGCTGCACGTCTGCAATGCGCCGTCGCCGGCGGCGACCTCGGCCATGCCGATCGCCCGCATGATCGTCGACAAGCTCACGGCGCACTGAGTAGCGTCGCCGGCTTTCCGGGCGTCGCGGCGGGCGCGGAGCGCGGCATCAGCGGGTATCCATGGAAACGCGATTCCTTGAGACTTTTCTGCTCATTGCCGAGCACGGATCGCTGGCCGAGGCCTCGCGCCGGCTTGCCATCACGCCCGCCGCCGTCGCGCAGCGCATGCAGGCGATGGAGGAAGAGATCGGCGTGCCGCTGCTGATCCGCTCGGGCCGCCACGTGCGCCCGACCGATGCCGGCCACGCCATACTCGACCAGGCCCGCCGCATCCTCACCGATGTGCGCCACCTCCGCATCCTGGCGGCGAAGGACCTGCCGTCCGGCGAACTCCGGCTCGGCGCCATTTCCACCGCGCTGATGGGGCTGCTGCCGTCGGCGCTGCAGCGGCTGCGCGCCAGCGTGCCGGAGGTCGAGGTGTTCATTCTGCCCGGCACGTCGTCGGTGCTTTATCAGCAGCTGGCTGACGGCAAGATCGACGCCGCCCTCATTGTCCAGCCGCCTTTCCCGATCCTGAAATCCTTCGACTGGCAGCTGCTGCGCTCCGAGCGCCTCGTGCTGCTTTGCCCGACCGCGTGGGCGCACGAGGACATCGCGACGCTGCTCGCGACCCGGCCGTTCCTGCGCTACGACCGCAACAACTGGGGCGGCAGGCTCGCCGACCAGTATCTGCAGGATTTCGCCATCACGCCGCGCGAATGGCTGGAGCTTGATTCGCTGGAAGCCATCGCCGTCATGGTCGGCAACGGGCTGGGCATCGCGCTGGTGCCGGACTGGTCCCGTCCCTGGCCGGATACCGGGACGTTCGTGCGGCTCGAACTGCCGCCGCCGGCGCGGGCGCGGCACATCGGCATGCTGTGGCCGCGCGGCTCGCCAGCCACCCGGCTGGTCCATGTCCTCTTGCAGGCGCTGGATGCCGGCAACCAATAGCCGCAAGTGCGGGTCAGGTGCTCACGGCACATCCCCCGCCAGGAACGCCGCAGCGATCAGTTCGCGGGTGTAGGCGGCGCCGGGCTCGCGGAACACTTCTTCGGTCGGGCCGGCTTCCACCATCCGCCCGGCGCGCATCACCATGATCCAGTCCGACAGCGCGCGGACCACCGCGAGGTCGTGGCTGATGAACAGGTAGGACAGGCCGTGCTCGGCCTGCAGGCGCCGCAGCAATTCGACGATGCCCTTCTGCACCGAGCGGTCGAGCGCCGAGGTCGGCTCGTCCAGCACCAATATGCGCGGCTTGAGGATGATGGCGCGGGCGATGGCGATGCGCTGGCGCTGGCCGCCGGAGAATTCGTGCGGATAGCGGTTGCGCGTGGTGGGATCGAGCTGCACCTCCTGCAGCGCGGCGATCGCCCTGCGGTCGCGGGTCGCCTTGTCGAGCGCCGGCTCATGGACCCGCAGCCCCTCGGTGATGATCTCGCCGACCGTCATGCGCGGCGACAGCGAGCCGAACGGATCCTGGAACACGATCTGCACCTGCCGGCGCAGCAGCCGCAGCGCGGCGGGATCGATGCCGGCGATCGGCTGGCCCAGCACCTTGAGCGTGCCTTCGCTGCCGATCAGCCGGATCAGCGCCCGCCCGAGCGTCGACTTGCCGGAGCCGGACTCGCCGACAATGCCGATGGTCTGGCCCTGCTTCAGCCGGAGGTCGATGCCGTCGACCGCGCGGATCACCAGAGGCGGCCCGTCGAGAAGGCCGCCGCCGAGCCGGAAGGTGACCCGGATGTCGGAGGCCTCCAGCACGGTCGGCGCGCTCTCCACCGGGGGCGCCTTGGTGCCGGTCGGCTCGGAGGCGAGCAGCATGCGGGTATAGGCGTGGCGCGGGGTGGTGAGCACTTCTTCCGCCACGCCCTCCTCGACGACGACGCCGGCGCGCATCACCGCGACCCGGTCGGCGAAGCGGCGCACCAGTCCGAGATCATGGGTGATGAAGACGATGGCCATGCCGAAGCGATCCTGCAGCGAGGCCAGCAGCTCGATGATCTGCGCCTGAACGGTGACGTCGAGCGCGGTGGTCGGCTCGTCGGCGATCAGCACGTCCGGCTCGTTGGCGATCGCCATCGCGATCATCACGCGCTGGCGCTGGCCGCCGGAAAGCTCGTGCGGATAGGCGCGCAGCCGCCGCTTCGGATCGGGGATGCCGACCAGCGCGAGCAACTCCGCCGCCCGCTCCCGTGCCGCCCGCGCGCTCATGCGGCGATGGCGGATCAAGGGTTCGGCGAGCTGGTTGCCGACCGTGTAGAGCGGGTCGAGCGAGGTCATCGGCTCCTGGAAGATCATGGTGACGTGGGCGCCGCGGATCTCGTTGAGGTCGCGCGCCGGCAGGCCGAGGATCTCCCGCCCGCGATAGCGCACGCTGCCCGTGGTGCGGCCATTCTTGGCCAGCAGGCCCATCGCCGCCATCATCGCCTGGCTCTTGCCGGAGCCGGATTCGCCGACCACGGCGAGCGTCTCGCCCTCATGCACCGCCAGCGAGATGCCGCGCACCGCATGCACCTCGCCATCCGGCGTATCGAAGCGCACGTCGAGCCCGGAGAGCTCCAGCAGCGGCGCGCCCAATTCGGTTTCGGCTGCCATGCTCAGCGGTCCCTGGGATCGAGCGCGTCGCGCAGGCCGTCGCCGAGGAAGTTCAGCGCGAACAGCGTCGAGGTGAGGAAGAGGGAAGGGAACAGCAGCAGCCAGTTGGCGGACGGGATGTTCTTGGCGCCCTGCGCGATCAGCACCCCCCAGCTGGTCAGCGGTTCCTGCACGCCGAGCCCGAGATAGGACAGGAAGCTCTCCAGCAGGATCACCTGCGGCACCAGAAGCGTCATGTAGACCGCCACCGGGCCCAGCGTGTTGGGCACCACGTGGCGCCACAATATGCCGCCGGGCGAGACCCCGAGCGCCACCGCCGCCTGCACGAATTCCTGCCGGCGGATGGAGAGCGCCTGGCCGCGCACGATGCGCGCCATGTCGAGCCATTGCACCGCGCCCACCGCGATGAACATCAGCACGAAGTTCCGGCCGAAGAACACCACCAGCATGATGACGAGGAAGATGAAGGGCAGCGAATACAGGATATCGACGATGCGCATCATCAGGTCGTCGATGCGCCCGCCGAGATAGCCGGCGGCGGCGCCATAGGTGACGCCGATCACCACCGCGACGAAGCCGGCGAGCAGCCCGATGGCGAGCGAGACCCGCCCGGCGATCAGCGTGCGGGTGAGCAAATCGCGCCCGGTATTGTCGGTGCCGAACAGGAAATAGTGCCGGGCGACCGCGGCGGAGATCGTCATCTCCAGCCCGCCGGCGCTCGTCGCCTCGACGCGGGTATCCTCGAAGCTCGAGGAGCGGTCGAGATAGCGCAGCACGCGCGGATCGATCGGGCGGGTCGAGCGGATGCTCGCCACGATGCGGCTGTCGCCGCTCTCGTTGCTCACCTCGTGCCAGGTGACGAGATCGACCCGCATCCGCTTCATCGACTCGTCGAGCGCGGCGGCGATCTCGCTGGCCCTGGGATAGGGCGACAGGCTCGGCGGCACCCGGACATAGTCCTGGTAGATGGTGGTGTAGGCGTGCCCGGTGAACAGCGGCCCGATCAGGCAGGCGAGCGCCATCACCACGAGATAGACGGCGCTGACGACCGCGGCGCGGTTGGCGCGCAGCCGCCGCCACGCGTCGGCCCACAGCGAGCGTCCTTCCATGGTGCGGGACAGCGCAAGCTCGGTCGCGGCCTCAGTCATAGCGCACACGGGGGTCGACGAGGGCGTAGACGAGATCGACCAGCAGGTTGAACACGATGACGAACACCGCGATCACCACCACCGTGCCCATCACCAGCGTGTAGTCGCGGTTCAGCGCGGCATCGACGAAATAGCGCCCGACGCCGGGGATGGCGAACACCGTCTCCACCACCACCGAGCCGGTGAGCAGTGCCGCCGCGGCCGGGCCGGCATAGGAGACGATGGGCAGCGCGGCGCCGCGCAGCGCGTGCTTCACCACGACGGAGAAGTTCGACAGGCCGAGCGCGCGGGCGGTGCGGATGTGGTTGGCCCTGAGCGCCTCGATCATCGAGCCGCGCATCAGCCGGGCGACGATGGCGATCTGCGGCAGCGCAAGCGTGACCACCGGGCCGATCTTGTTGACGAGCGCGCCGCCGCCCCAGCCGGCGACTGGCACCCAGGCGAGGGTGAGGGCGAACACCAGCTGGTAGAGCGGGGCGATGACGAAGGTGGGTATGGTGCTGCCGGCGCTGGCGAGCGCCACCACCGCATAATCGACGCCGCGATTCTGCCGCAGCGCGGCGATGGTGCCGAGCACCGTGCCGACGATGAGCGCCAGCAGCAGCGCCGAGGCGCCGAGCTGCATCGACACCGGCAGGCCGACGCGGAACAGGTCCGCCACGCTGAAGTCCGGCAGGTTGTAGCTCGGGCCGAAATTGCCGTGCAGCAGGTCACTGAGATAGGAGAGGTATTGCCGCCAGAGCGGATCGTCGAGGTGATAGATCCGGTCGAGATTGGCCTTCACCTCGGGACTGAGCCCGCGCTCCTGGCTGAACGGGCCGCCCGGCGCCGTGCGCAGCAGGAAGAAGGAAATGGTGACGATCAGGAATAGCGTCGGGATGGCGGTCAACAGCCGCCGCAGGACATAGCGTGCCACGTAAGTCTCGTCCTCTGGGGATCGCCGGCGAGCCTTAGCCCGCCGGCGGCGCCGACTATTTGCTGATGAAGCGCGAGGGGTGCACGTCCATCACGTTCGGCTGCCAGCCCTTGAGCTTGGGCGAGACGATATTGTGGGAGCTGTAATAGAGCAGCGGCATGTTCGGCAGGTCATTGACCAGCGTGGCCTCGGCCTCGTTGAGCTCCTTCATGCGCTTTTCCGGATTGCCGCCCGCGGCGGCGGCCTCGTTCATGCGCTTCTCGAATTCCGGGCTGTCATAATTGGCGTAGTTGTTGCCGCTCGACTTGCGCGAAATGCCGAGGAAGGATTCCGGATCCTTGTAGTCGGCGATCCAGGCGGCGCGGGCGAGGTCGTAATTGCCCTTCTGCTCCAGCAGGCCGTAATGGGTCTTGGTATCGCTATTGACCAGCGAGGCCTCGATGCCGAACGGCTTGAGCTGCTCCTGGATCGCCACCGCGGTGTTCTTGTGGTTCTCCGAGGTGTTGTAGCGGATCTCCAGCTTCAACGGCTTGTCCGGGCCGTAGCCGAGCTCGGTGAGGATCTTCTTGGCCTCGTCCTCGCGGTCGAGCTGGGACATGTTGGCATAGTCGGCCATGGCCGGGCTGTAGCCCTCGATGCCCGGCGGCACCATCGAATAGGCCGGCAGCATGCTGTTCTGCCAGACCTTTTCGGCGAGGAAGTCGCGATCGATGATCAGCGAGAGGGCGCGGCGCAGCTTCGGATTGGTCCACGGCGCCTTGTCGGTCTTGATGGCGTAATAGTAGGTGCCGAGATACGCGCCGAGCTTCACCTGGTCGCCGAACTTCTTCTTGAGATCGGCGAGCTGCTCGGTCGGCAAATCGTCATTGGAATCAAGTTCGCCGGCTTCATAGCGCTTGATCGCGGTCGAGCGGTCCTCGGTCGGGATGTAGTTGACGACGTCGAGCTTGACCTCGTTGGCGGCGTGGAACTTGGGGTTCTTGACCAGCTTGATGTGGTCATTGGGCACGAACTCCTTCAGCGTGAAGGCGCCGTTGGAGACCAGGTTGCCGGGCTTGATCCAGTCCGCGCCGAGCTTCTCGATCGAGGCGCGGTGTACCGGATAGGTCGACTGGTGCGTCAGCATTTCGAGGAAATAGGGGGTGGGCGCCTTGAGCGTCACTTCCAGCGTCTTGGGATCGACGGCGCGCACGCCGAGCGTCTCGGGCTTGGCCTTGCCGGTGTTCACCTCTTCGCCGTTCTTCAGCACATAGAGCATGGACGCGTATTCGGCCGCGGTCGCCGGATCCTGCAGGCGGCGGAACGAATAGACGAAGTCGTCCGCGGTCACCGGATCGCCGTTCGACCACACCGCGTCCGGCCGCAGCTTGAACGTGTAGACCGTGCCGTCGGGCGAGAGGGTCCAGCTCTCCGCGGCGCCGGGAATGACGCCGGCGGTGGCGTCCTGCATGACGAGGCCCTCGAACAGGTCGCGCAGCAGGGCGGCTTCATAGATGGTGGAGGTCTTGTGCGGATCGAGCGATTCCGGATCGGCGGAATTGCCTCGATTATAAACCATTTCGGCGGCAGCGGGCAGGCTGGCGACCATCAGCATGAGCGCGGCAAACAGGGCTGGCAGGAAGCGGAATCGGTTCATTTGGGCTCTCCCTCTGGCAAAAGGCGGCGACCGAATTGCCTGAAGCTAGAGCATGACGCCGAATTGTGCGAAAGGGGTTTTTGATGGTGCGCAGCGGTTGTGCCGTGCGGCAGCGCGGCAAAGGTGACAGTCAAAACGTCGTGAGATCAGGGCATTCGGCGGGGTCTGCGGCAAAATGGGACGATGCGAAAGTATGAGGGTGCCGCCTCGCAATTGCGCCGGCCGCCAGATCCAGTTACCGCGCGTATTGTCGAAGAATTGTCGAAGAATTATTCAGGTTGGGCGCAGCTTGCAGATAGCGCAACCATGAAAGTGGTAGGCCAGGGCCGGGTCAGTTGTTCAGCAGTCGCCGATAAAGCGTGCTGCGGTTTATGCCGAGCTCGCGGGCGGCGCGCGAGACATTGCCGCCGCAGGCGTCCAGGGTGCGCTGCATGGCGTCGCGGGTGATGGCGTCCAGCTGCGCTCCATCCGCCTGCGACCTCCGGGCCGGCGTCGCAATGTCGGCCGGCAGCATGTCGAGCGGCACCGGCTCGAAGGGCTCGGCAAGCGCCGCGAGGACGCGCAGGGTGCCGACCAGCTGGCGGAAATTGCCTGGCCATTCGAGGCCGGCGAGATGGTGTTCGCAGTCGGGCGAGAGCGACAGCCGCTCGTCGCCGGCGAGCCTGCGCCAAAGCGCCCGGACAATCGCGAGCCGGTCCGGCAGGTCGCGCAGCGCCGGCAGGCCGATCGTGTAGTGGGCGATGCGGAAATAGAGGTCGGAGCGGAAAGCGCCGGCATCGGTAGCCGCGTTGAGATCGCGATGGGTGGCGCAGACCAAGGCGAAATCGACCTTCACCGACCGACCGCCGCCGAGCGGCGACACTTCCCGCTCCTGCAGCACGCGCAGCAGCCGGGCCTGCAGGGCGAGCGGCATGTCGCCGATCTCGTCGAGGAACAGCACGCCGCCCTGCGCCTCGCGCAGCAGGCCCTTGCGGCCCTGCCGGCGGGCGCCGGTGAAGGCGCCTTCCTCATAGCCGAACAATTCCGCCTCGATCAGCGTCTCCGGGATCGCCGCGCAATTGACTGCGACGAACGGCCCGCTCGCCCGCGAACTGCGGCGATGGATATCCCGCGCAACCATCTCCTTGCCGGTCCCGGTCTCGCCGCGGATCAGCACCGGCACGTCCGCTTCCAGCAGCCGGACGGCGCGCAGCACGGCGACATGGGTGGGACCGTCGAGCACCGGGACGAGCGCGCCTTCGCCACGCCGCGGATGCGCGATGCGGGGCGGCGCCGTGACGGTGGCGCCTGTCGATCCATCGACGCTCCCGAACAGTTCGCGGCCGGCGGCATCGATGAGCCGACCGGTCCGGCCACCGTCATGCGGGACCTCGCCGAACAATTCCCCGATGCCCCGCGCGCCGAGCGCCGACCAGTCGATGTCCAGCAGGCCGAGGCCGCTGCGGTTCGCCGCCACCAGCCGGTCGTCCTCGAACACCAGGATGCCCTCGCGCGCGGTACCGAGCAGCGCCGGATCGGACTGGAAGCGCAGCACGCGCCTGCCGCGGAAATCCTCGTCGAAGAAGCGATGCTCGATCTGCGCGACGGCCATCCGCACCAGGCCGAGCGCATGGCGGTGGTCGACGCTGGCCGGACCCGAAAGGTCGAGCGCCCCGACGATACGGCCATAAGGATCGAAGATGGGCGCGGCCGAGCAGCTCAATATGCCGTGCGGCTCGAAATAATGCTCGCCGCCGTGGACGGCGATGGGACGGCCCTCGACCAGGGCGGTGCCGACGGCATTGGTGCCGGTCGCGGTCTCGCACCACGGCACGCCGGGGCGCAGCGCGACCTGCGCGGCCCGTGCGGCGAAGCCGGCACTGCCGAGCGTTTCCAGAATGAGCCCGTTGTCGTCGGTCAGGATGACGACGCAGCCGGTCGCCATGGCGTCGGAATAGAGGCTTTCGACCTCCGGCCGGCACAGCCGGCGCAGCCGCTCGTGCGGTCCGGTGGCCTCGCGCAGTTCACGGGCGGTCAGGGGCTCGATGTGCGGCAGGCGGGCGTTGTCGAGGCCGCGTTCGGCGCAGCGCTGCCACGACCGCAGGATCGGCGCGGAAACCAGCGCGTCCGCCAGCTTGCCTTGCTGGAAGAACTGCCGGCGCGCGGCAAGCACCGTCCGCGAAGAGGCCTCCATCCGCATGCGCTACCTCCCGGGGTGTTGCAAAAAGCCACACATGTTGCAGGTCATGTCGTTATATCCGGCAGTCTATAACTAGTTTTCCGCAAGCGTCCATCGCCTCCTGACGAAGTTGATTCGGTCCTGAAAACTTAAGCATTGGATTTCAATACGCTCCCGCATCGCAGTAGCGATTTTGTGCGCTGCCGCATCATGGTGGCACGAGCGCTGCAGTTGCATGGTCTTCCGTCTTGGGAGGTAACCATGAACAAGCCAGAACTCAGCATCACCCGACAGTCGCCGTTCAAGGCGCGCTATGGCAATTATATCGGCGGCGCGTTCGTCGAGCCGGTGAATGGCCGCTATTTCGACAACACCTCGCCGGTCACCGGCGGCAAGATCTGCGAGATCGCCCGCTCCGACAAGGACGACATCGAGAAGGCGCTCGATGCAGCGCATGCCGCCAAGGATGCCTGGGGCAAGAGCAGCGCGGCAGAGCGCGCCCTCATCCTCAACAGGATCGCCGATCGCATGGAGGAGAATCTCGACCTCCTCGCGCTCGCCGAGACCTGGGACAATGGCAAGCCGATCCGCGAGACCACGGCGGCCGACATGCCGCTCGCCATCGATCATTTCCGCTATTTCGCCGGCGCGGTGCGCGCGCAGGAAGGCCATCTCAGCGAGATCGACCACGACACCGTCGCCTATCATTTCCACGAGCCGCTCGGCGTGGTCGGCCAGATCATCCCGTGGAACTTCCCGATCCTGATGGCGGTGTGGAAGCTGGCGCCCGCTTTGGCGGCCGGAAACTGCGTGGTGCTGAAGCCGGCCGAGCAGACCCCCGCCAGCATCCTCGTGCTGGCCGAGCTGATCGGCGACCTGCTGCCGGCCGGCGTGCTCAACATCGTCAACGGCTTCGGCCTGGAGGCCGGCAAGCCGCTGGCCTCTTCGCCGCGCATCGCCAAGATCGCCTTCACCGGCGAGACCACGACGGGCCGGCTGATCATGCAGTACGCCAGCCAGAACCTCATCCCGGTGACGCTGGAGCTGGGCGGCAAGTCGCCGAACATCTTCTTCAACGACGTGGTGGCGGAAGACGACGACTTCTTCGACAAGGCGGTCGAGGGCTTCGTGATGTTCGCGCTGAACCAGGGCGAGGTCTGCACCTGTCCGAGCCGCGCGCTGATCCAGGAAAGCGTCTATGACCGCTTCATGGAGAAGGCGCTGAAGCGCGTCGAGGCCATCGTACAGGGCTCGCCGCTCGATCCGGCAACCATGATCGGCGCGCAGGCCTCTTCCGAGCAGCTCGAGAAGATCCTGTCCTATATCGACATCGGCAAGCAGGAAGGCGCCAAGGTGCTCACCGGTGGCGAGCGCAACAATCTCGGCGGCGACCTTGCCGGCGGCTACTACGTCAAGCCGACCGTGTTCAAGGGCCACAACAAGATGCGCATCTTCCAGGAGGAGATTTTCGGGCCGGTCGTCTCGGTCGCGACCTTCAAGGACGAGGACGAGGCGCTCTCCATCGCCAACGACACGCTCTATGGCCTGGGCGCCGGCGTGTGGACCCGCGACGGCAACCGGGCCTATCGCTTCGGCCGCGCCATCCAGGCGGGCCGGGTGTGGACGAACTGCTACCACGCCTATCCCGCGCACGCGGCGTTCGGCGGCTACAAGCAGTCCGGCATCGGGCGCGAGAACCACAAGATGATGCTCGACCATTATCAGCAGACCAAGAACCTGCTGGTCAGCTACAGCCCGAAGAAGCTCGGCTTCTTCTGAGCGAACGACACAAGCACGCCCCCGGCACGGGCCGGGGGCGAGGCTCCAGGGAGAGTGTTCATGCCCGCGCCGATCCTGCGCGTCACCGCGACCCCGGCGGCGCTCGACCTCATCGAGACGCTGCGCGCCGAGCACGGGCCGCTGCTGTTCCACCAGTCCGGCGGCTGCTGCGACGGCTCCTCGCCAATGTGCTACGGGCAGGGCGATTTCATCGTCGGCGATCGCGACGTCCGCATGGGCGAGATCGGCGGTGCGCCGTTCTATATGAGCCCGTCGCAGTTCGAATACTGGAAGCATACCCAGCTCATCATCGACGTGGTGCCGGGGCGCGGCGGCATGTTCTCGCTGGAGAATGGCCGCGACGTGCGTTTCCTGACGCGCTCGCGGCTGTTCACCGACGATGAGGTCGACAACCTGGCACCGGTCGGGAATCTGGAATCGCAAACCTGAGAGCGCGCCCGGCATGGTGATCAGGCGGGCCAGCGTGCGCGCGATCGATGCTCACGACACCATGAAATGCAGGCGTGACTGATCGGTGCGGTAGAAGGCCGTGTAATATTCCATCGGCAACCCGCCATCCATGAAGCCGACCGATTCGATCGCGATCAGCGGGGCGCCGTCGGCGACGCCGAGCAGCCGCGCCTGATCCGCCGTCGCCGCCACCGCCTCCAGCCAGCGCTCCGCGCGGCGCATGGTGATGCCGTACTGACGCGACAGCGTGTCGTAGAGCGAGCGATTGTGCATCGGCACCTGCTCCATGCCGGGTACGTGCCGGGCGACCAGCGAGGTGTGGACCAGGATACGCGGAACGCCGTCGACGCTGAGAACGCGGTCGAGCCGGAGAACCAGCTTCTCGTCCGGTTGCAATTGCAGCATGCGCCTCGCGCGCTCGGACGGCGCCTCGAGCTCCTGGCGCAGGATGTGCCGGGTCACGGCGCGGTTCTTGTCGTGAAGCTCGCCGGAAAAGCCGATGTTCGAGCCCAGGAAGTCCTGTTCGTCGCGGCGGGCCGAGACGAAGGCGCCCTTGCCCTGCAGCTTGTAGATCACCCGCTCGAATACGAGCTGGTTCAGGGCCTCGCGTACCACGGTGCGCGACACGCCGAAATGCTCGCAAAGCTCGGCTTCCGAGGGCAGCCGGGCGTGCTCGGATAGCTTCTCGGTCGTGATCAGCGTCATCAGCGCGGTCTTGACCTGCGACCAGAGCGGCGTGCCGGTGCCGGTCTGCAGCCCGGACAGGCCGGAGCCGAGCTTCGGGCGGGCGTCGGGTGGTTCCGTCGTCTTTTGTCGTGCATTCGCCATCAGGTGCGGCCCGGAACCCCATGTCGCGTGGCGAGCAGTCGTGAAGTTCGACTGATCTCGTCGTCGATGCGGGCGGCCGACCAGCCGAGGGCGGCGCCCACCACGGCCGCGAGTTCGGCAATCGCCGCGGGAGTGGCGAGCCCGAGCAGACCGATCTGCGTTCGCCGCAGAACGACGTCGGACAAGGTCGCGACGCGTTCGTTTTTTGCTATAGCCGCTAATTCCGCAGACGAATAGCCGGGCACGTTCGCCAGCATCCCCAGGCCCCCGACCGGCAACGGCTCGACCCGGTCGAGCGCCCGCATGCCATAGCGATCGAGCAGAACCTCGATGCGGCCGGCCGGCAGCCGGTTCCGGCGGGCGAGGTCGGCGACCAGCCGGTTGCGCTCGTCCTCGCTGCGCGGAAATCCCTCGCCGCCGCCGATGCCGATGCCTGCGGTGGAGACTTTCCGCTCATGGCCAAGCCGTGCCAGCACCATGTCGACGATCTGCTCGGCGCAGGGGCGGAAGGTCGTCCATTTGCCCCCGACGAGGGTGAGGACCGGAAAGCGCCGGCCGCCATCCGGCTCGAACACCCGCACCGAATGGTCGCGGCTGATGGCGCCGGCGACCTGGTCGCTGGCCGGCAGCGGACGGATGCCGGCATAGGTGAAGACGATCTGCCCCTTGTCGAGCACCAGGTCCGGCATCACCGCGCGCATGACCTCGAACAGGTAGTCGACCTCCTGCGCGCTGCACACCGTGTCCTCGGGATCGTCGGTGCGGATATCGGTGGTGCCGAGCAGGACGCGGCGCTCGTCGAGCGGGTAGGCGAGGCAGATGCGGTGGTCCTCGGTCTCGAAATAGAGCATGCGGCCATCGAGCCGGGCAGCGAAGTCGGGGTGGTCGAGCACCAGGTGCGAGCCCTTGGTGCCCCCGATCAGCCGCTCCTCGATGCCGAGCGGGGGATCGGTGCGGTCGACCCAGGCGCCGGAGCAGTTCACCACCAGCTTCGGCGACACCTCGAACCGTTCGCCCGTCAGCGTATCTTCCAGCACCACCGCGTCGCCGTCGCCGCCGACCAGGCTCACATAGGTCGCCGCCAGCGAGGCGGGGCAGGCCTTCTCGGCGTCGGCGACCAGTTCGAGCCCGAGCCGCTCCGGCGCCGTCAGCCGGGCATCGTAGAATTCCGCCATGTAGCGGGTGGATGGCGAGAGGTCGGGCAAGGCGCGGCAGAATTCCGCTGAGGCGACCATGCGATGATCCGGCATGGTGCGGTCGCGCCGCCCGAACAGGTCGTAGACCATGAGGCCGAGCTTCACCACCATCGCCCCCTTGCGGCCGGGCTTGCGCACCAGCTTCAGGAAGCGTCCGACCGACGCCAGGGCGCCGCCGAGCAGGCTGTCGATCGGCACCCAGACGGGGATCGGGCGGACATAATGCGGCGCGTCCCGCAGCAGGCGATTGCGCTCCGCGACGGATTCGCGGACGAGGGCGAACTCGCCGATCTCCAGATAGCGCACGCCGCCATGAATCAGTCGCGAGGAGGCCGAGCTCGTCCCCGAGCAGACGTCGCCGCGATCGACCAGCAGCGCCGGCACACCCTGAAGGGCGAGATCCCAATAGACCCCGACGCCGTTTATGCCGGCGCCGACAATGAGAATCTCGGGGTGAGGGCCGGTGCGCAGGCTTTCGAGAACGGAATCGCGAGACCGCATCAGGGGCTCCGACATCAGGCACTCCGACATCAGGCACTCCGACATCAGGGATGGGGCGCGGGCACGCGCGCGGCTGGGTTGAAACGAGCCGTCCTGCCCGCGGGATGCCGCGAGATGCGGTCCTAACTTGTTATTATAAGATAGCCGAACGTCGATCAACCGACGTCGAGCGATCTCCTGGCAAATATTGATTATTGCAGCGCAATATTGAATTTCCGCAGTCGATTGCCTTTACCGATTGACGGTTGGAGGGATCAGGATAAGCTAACATGTAATTACGTGTTGAGCCCTGAAGAAACGGGGCCGCCGCGGCCTTGACCGCACTGGGGAGGAAATATGCGCGAATGCCTGATCGGCATTGACGCCGGTGGAACCATGACCAAGGCCGCCCTCTTCGACATGGAGGGGCGCGAGCTGGCCTGCGAGCGTCGCCCCAACCAGATGCTGTTTCCAGCGCCAGGGCACACCGAGCGCGATCCGGAGCGGATGTGGCGGGCGACCTGCGAATCCGTGCAGGCGCTGATCGAGACGACGGGGATCGACCCCGCCGATGTCCAGGCCGTCTCAGCCTCCGGCTATGGCAGCGGCATCTATCTGGTCGACAAGGATGGCGACCCGGTGCGTCCGGGCGTGGTGTCCACCGACAGCCGCTCGGCGGCGATGATCGCGGAATGGGAGGCCTCGGGCCTCGCCGCCTCCGTCGCCGCGCGGGTCCAGCAGCGCATCTGGCCGGGCCAGTCGACCGCGCTGATGGCGTGGTTTTCCAGGTACGAGCCCGAGACCCTCCCGCGGACCGCCAATGTCCTCTATTGCAAGGATTTCCTGCGCGCCAAGCTGACCGGCGACCGGTCCACAGATCCGACCGATGGCGGCATTGGCGGGGTGATCGACGTCGAGAAGGGGGCCTATGTCCCCGGCGTGTTCGAGGATCTCGGCATTGCCGGATGGCTCGATCGCATGCCGCCGATCGGCCCCTCCGCGGAGGTCGCAGCTGGGGTGACCGATGAGGCCGCGCGGCTGACGGGGCTGCTGCCCGGCACCCCGGTGGTGCGCGGACTGGTGGACGTGACCGCCGCGGCCATCGCCTCGGGCGTCACCGGCTCCGAACAGCTCAGCATGATCGCCGGTACCTTCAGCATCAATTCGACGCTGCACCAGACGCCGCGCACCAGCGTGATGCCGTTCCTGCAGATGCCCTATCCAATCGCCGGGCAGATGCTCGCCACCGAGGGCGCGGCGACGTCGGCCAGCAATTTCGAGTGGTTCTGTCGCGAGATCCTCGACGGCGAGGCGGCGCGCGCGGTCGCGGCCGGGCAATCCTTCTACGACGTCTGCAGCGACATGATCACCTCGGCGCTCGACCGCGAGAACAACATCCTGTTCTTCCCCTATCTGTTCGGCGGTCCCGGCGGCGCACCGGCCGGCCTGCTCGGCGTCAAGCGCTCGGACGTGCTGGGCGACGTGCTCCGGGCCATTTTCGAGGGCGTCGCCTTCGCCCACAAGATGGACATCGACGTGCTGCTCTCCGGTCCGGATGCGGCCCGTCCGAAGGTGATCCGTCTGGCTGGTGGCGCCTCCCGCAGCGCGATCTGGGGGCAGATCTTCGCCGATGTGCTCGGCCTGCCGGTCGAGGTCACGGATGGAACCGAGCTCGGTGCCCAAGGGGTGGCGATCGCCTCGGCCGTCGCCATCGGCGCCTATCCCGATTTCGAGACGGCGGTGTCGCGCATGGTCCGCGTGCGCCGGCGCTACGAGCCCTCGGCTGATCGCCGCGGCTTCTACGAGCGCAAATACGCCACCTTCCGCGATGTGACCCGCACGCTCGCCGCCCATTGGCCGCACGCCTGACGACGTGCGCGCGGGCGCCTCTTCATTCGATCTGACGGAGTTTCTCGACAATGGCGCATATCGGCGACCTCGTGGCGGAAATGCTGCTGCAATATCAGGTGGATACCGTCTTCGGCATGCCGGGCGGCCAGACCACGGCACTGCATGACGGCATCGCCCGCCGCTCGCCCGCCATCCGGCATGTGCTGGTCCGCGACGAGCGCTCCTCAGCCTATGCTGCCGATGCCTATGCCCGTCTCACCGGCAAGGTCGGCGTGTGCGACGTGACCGTGGGACCGGGCACCACCAAGCTGCCGGACGGGCTGGTCGAGGCGCTCAACGCCTCGATCCCGATGGTGGCGATCGTCGGCGAACTGCCGCTCGACTGGCTGTCGCTGCGCGCCAAGGGCGTCGCCTCGCAAGGCATGGACCAGGTCGCGTTCCTGCAGCCGATCACCAAGGCGACCTATCTGGTGCCGAGCATCACCGCGCTGCCGGACCTGATCCGCAGCGCCTTCCGCGTCGCCACCGCGCCGCGGCCGGGTCCGGTCGCGCTGATCATCCCGCACGACATCATGGACGCGGAGTGGGACGAGGAGAAGATCCGGCCGGTGGTCGACGCCCGCAACATCCGTGCCCCGTCGCTGCGCTATGCTCCGCCCGCTGCTGACATCGAGGCGGCGGCGGAGTTGATCAACCGCGCGCAGCGGCCGGCGATCATCGCCGGTGGTGGCGTGCATGGGGCGTCGGCGACCGAGCTTCTCACCCGCATCGCCGACCGGGTGAAGCCGCTGGTGGTGACCAGCCTGTCCGGCAAGGGTGCGGTGCCGGAGACACGCGATTACGCGGCCGGCATCCTCAATCCGCTCGGCTCTGGCGCGGCCATCGAGCTGATCAAGCACGCCGACCTCCTGGTCTGGTGCGGGTCCAAGGCGAGCCAGAATACTGCGATGAACTGGACCCTGCCGACGGCGGGGCAGGCGACGATCACCATCGATGCCGACCCGCTCGAACATGGCCGCACCTTCCGCCCCACGGTCGCGCTGTGCGGCGATGTCGCCGAGACGCTTGAGGCGCTCGATCCGCTGCTGAAAGCGCCCGCGCGCACCGCCTGGGCGGGCAAGATCGCCGAGGTGAAGGCTACCCATGCCGCACGGATCGCCTCGGAGGTATCGAGTTCGAGCGTGCCGATCCAGCCGCCCCGCGTCATGCAGGCGCTCGCCGAGCGGCTGACGCCCGATGATGTGGTGATCTCCGACGCCAGCTGGTCGGCGGGCTGGATCGGCGCCTATATCCCGGCCACCGAGCCGGGGCGGCGGTTCCTCTATGCACGCGGGCAGGGCGGCCTCGGCTATGCGATACCCGCGGCGATCGGCGCCGGCGCGGTGCAGCAGACCCGCGGGCGCGGCGGGCGGGTGATCACCGTCTCCGGCGACGGCGGCCATTCCTACGCCATCGGCGAGATCGCGACGCTGGCGCAGAACGGCATGCGTGTCGTCAATATCGTGCTCAACAACGGCACGCTCGGCTGGCTGCAGATGTGGCAGGAATTCTTCTTCTCCAACCTGCGCCAGTCTGTGGATCTCGGCTTCGGCGGCAAGCCGGACTACGCCGCGGCCGCGGAGGCGATGGGGCTGAAGGGCATCCAGGTGCGCTCGCCCGACGACATCGAGGCGGCGCTCGACGAGGCGTTGGCGTTCGACGGCGCCTCGGTGGTGGAGGTGCTCATCGATCCGCGCGCCACCCCGATCCACAGCTTCCGCCGTCGTCTCGCCGAACCCGGCAAGGTCTCGCCGCGTCCCGGCACGGTCTACGAACTGCGCGCCTGGACGATATCGCCGGGGCTGGCGGACGAGACCGTCGACTAGCTCGCCGACGCGGCACGGGGCTCCGTTCGCCGAGCCCCGTGTCCTTGCGACATGACAAGCCAGCAACGAACGAGACGGGTCGATGTCGCTGCACCTTGAACGGATATCGCTGACGGTCGGCGGTTCACACCATATCGACGACGTCAGCCTCACGCTCGAGCGCGGCACGATCAATGTGCTGCTCGGGCCGACCTTGGCGGGAAAGACCTCGCTGATGCGGCTGATGGCCGGCCTCGACCGGCCGACCTCCGGCCGCGTCATCGCCGACGGCCTGGATGTCACCGGCTGCAAGGTCGAGGCGCGCAATGTCGCGATGGTCTACCAGCAGTTCATCAACTACCCGACGCTGAGCGTCTACGAGAACATCGCCTCGCCGCTGCGCGTGCAGCGGCGGCCGAAGGACGAGATCGACCGCAAGGTCCGGGCCGCCGCGGCGCTGCTCAGGCTGGAGAGCCACCTCGACCGCACCCCGCTCCAGCTCTCGGGCGGCCAGCAGCAGCGCTGCGCCATCGCCCGCGCGGTGGCGAAGGAAGCGGACCTCGTCCTGCTCGACGAGCCGCTGGCCAATCTCGACTACAAGCTGCGCGAGGAATTGCGCGAGGAACTGCCGCGCATCTTCTCCGCCACCGGGGCGATCTTCGTCTACGCCACCACCGAGCCGACCGAGGCGCTGCTGCTCGGCGGCAATACGGCGACGCTCAGCGAGGGCCGGCTGGTGCAGTTCGGGCCGACCGCGGAGGTCTATCACCGGCCTAGCTGCCTGCGCGCCGCCGAGACCTTCTCCGATCCGCCGCTGAACGTCGCCGCCATCGAGAAGCGCGGCGAGGCCATCCATCTGCCGGATGGAACGCGCGCGCCATCATCGGGGCTGCTCGCCGATCTCGCCGACGGGCGCTACCGGCTCGGCGTGCGCGCCCACGATCTGCTGCTGGCACGCCCGAACGCGAGCGCGATCGAGATCCGCGGCAGCGTCGACGTCACCGAGATGACCGGCTCGGAGAGCTTCGTGCACGTCCATGCCGGCGCCCATGCCGGCGACCTGCGCTGGGTGGCGCTGACGCCGGGCGTGCACGAGGTCGTGCCGGGCGCCTCGATCGGGGTCTTCGTCGATCCCTCGCGCATCTTCGTCTTCGCCGAGGACGGACGGCTCGCCGCCGGCCCGGTCGACACCGGCTATTGAGGGGAGGCCGAGCCATGGCCCGCATCGATCTCGTCGACCTCGCCCATGCCTACCGCTCGAATCCGTCCGGTGAGGCCGACTATGCGCTGAAGCCGATGACCACCTCCTGGCGGCAGGGCGGGGCCTATGCGCTGCTCGGCCCCTCGGGTTGCGGCAAGACCACGTTGCTCAACATCATTTCCGGCCTCGTCGTGCCCTCGCAGGGCCGCGTCCTGTTCGACGGCGTCGACGTCACCAGGCTCGCGACCGAGAAGCGGAACATCGCCCAGGTGTTCCAGTTCCCGGTCATCTACGACACCATGACGGTGCGCGAGAACCTCGCCTTCCCGTTGAGGAACCGGGGCCTTCCCGCCGCCGAGATCGCGGCGCGGGTGAAGGAGATTGCCGAACTCCTCGATCTCGGCGTCGAGATCGATCGCCGTGCGCGCGGACTGACGGCGGATGCCA
This sequence comes from Starkeya sp. ORNL1, assembly GCF_012971745.1. Lineage (NCBI taxonomy): Bacteria > Pseudomonadati > Pseudomonadota > Alphaproteobacteria > Hyphomicrobiales > Xanthobacteraceae > Starkeya > Starkeya sp. ORNL1. The sequence goes on along the minus strand of NZ_CP048834.1, from coordinate 1,857,973 downwards.
AGCAGAAGATCTCGCTCGGCCGCGGCCTGGTGCGCTCCGACGTCGCCGCCATCCTGTTCGACGAGCCGCTCACCGTGATCGATCCTGCGCTGAAGTGGGAGCTGAGGTCCAAGCTCAAGGCGCTGCACCGCAAGCTCGACCTCACCATGATCTATGTGACGCACGACCAGACCGAGGCGCTGACCTTCGCCGATACCGTGGTCGTCATGCATGACGGCGCCATCGTGCAGACCGGGCGGCCGAACGAGCTGTTCGAGCGGCCGGAGCACACCTTCGTCGGCCATTTCATCGGCTCGCCGGGCATGAATGTGCTGCCGGCGCGGGTCGAAGGCCGCACCGCCGATGTGGGCGGCGTGCCGATTGCGCTCGGGCGTTCATACGCCGCCGTCCCCAGGGCCGGGAAGATCGAGATCGGCATCCGCCCGGAATATGTCCGGCTCAGCGCGGGCGAGGGGGTGCCGGTGCGCGTCGAGCGCATCGACGATCTCGGCCGCATCCGCTTCGCCAAGGTGCGCCTCGGCGATGCGCGCCTGTCGGTCGTCGCCCCGCCGGGCGTGCGGGTGCAGGACGACCGCGCGCGGCTGAGCTTCGATCCCGCGCAGATCCATGTCTATGCCGACAGCCGGCGCATCGAGGGGGATGCCTGACGATGGACAAGCCCATCAACAACGCGGCCTGGTTCCTGATCCTGCCGGCCTTCGCGATCGTGGTGTTCAACGCCGTCATCCCGATGATGACGGTGGTGAATTACTCGGTGCAGGACAGCTTCGGCAACAACCAGTTCTTCTGGAACGGGCTCGGCTGGTTTTCCGAACTGCTCGATCCCTCCAGCGAACTCGGTGGCCGTTTCTTTGCGAGCCTCGGACGGAGCACGCTGTTCTCGCTCATCATCCTGGCCGTCGAGGTGCCGCTCGGCATCGCCGTCGCGCTGAGCATGCCGCGATCGGGCATCGCGCTGGCGCTGTGCCTCGTCTTCATCGCCATGCCGCTGCTCATTCCGTGGAACGTGGTGGGCATGATGTGGCAGCTCTATTCGCGCAGCGACATCGGCCTGCTTGGCTGGACCATCAACGCCGTCGGCATTCCGTTCAACTATACCAACAACATCTTCGCCGCCTGGACCGTGCTCGTCATCATGGACATGTGGCACTGGACCGGCCTCATCGCGCTGCTCTGCTATGCCGGCCTGAAATCCATCCCCGACGCCTATTACCAGGCGGCGCGCATCGACGGCGCCTCGCGCTGGGCGGTGTTCACCCGGATAGAGCTGCCGAAGCTGAACCGCGTGCTGCTGATCGGCGTGCTGCTGCGCTTCATGGACAGCTTCATGATCTACACCGAGCCGTTCGTGGTCACCGGCGGCGGGCCGGGAAGCACCACGACCTTCCTGTCGATCGACCTCGTCAAGCTCGCGCTCGGCCAGTTCGACCTCGGCAAGGCGGGCGCGATGTCGATCGTCTACACGCTCATCATCCTCGCCGTCTGCTGGGTGTTCTACACCGTCATGGTCACGACCGATAACAAGGGAGCCCGTGGATGATCGCCCGGCGCGTCGTGCTCGGCCTCTATCTCGTGCAGCTGATCCTGCCGATCTATTGGCTCATCAATCTCAGCCTGAAGACCAACCGGGAGATCATCGGCGCGATGACGCTCCTGCCGCAGGAGCTGACCTTCGAGAACTACTACACCATCTTCAGCCAGCCCTCGTGGTACAATGGCTATCTCTATTCGATCGGTTACGTGGTGCTGAACACGATCATCTCGCTGGTGATCGCGCTTCCCGCCGCCTATGCCTTCTCGCGCTATCGCTTTCTCGGCGACAAGCATCTGTTCTTCTGGCTGCTGTCGAATCGCATGGCGCCGCCGGCGGTGTTCGCGTTGCCCTTCTTCAATCTCTATTCGGCCATCGGGCTGTTCGACAGCATCTGGGCGGTGGCGCTGGCGCACTGCCTGTTCAACGTGCCGCTGGCCATCTGGATCCTCGAAGGCTTCATGTCGGGCGTGCCGCGCGAGATCGACGAGACCGCGCGTCTCGATGGCTATTCCCTGCCCCGTTTCTTCTTCCGCATCTTCACGCCGCTGATAGCATCCGGCATCGGCGTCGCCGCCTTCTTCTGCTTCATGTTTTCCTGGGTCGAATTGTTGCTGGTCCGCACCCTGACCAACAGCAAGGCGATCTCCGCGATCATGACGCAGACCGTGTCGTCGGCGGGCACCGACTGGGGCCTGCTGGCCGCCGCCGGCGTGCTGACCATCATTCCCGGCGCGCTGGTGATCTGGTTCGTGCGCAACTACATCGCCAAGGGCTTCGCCCTCGGGCGGGTGTGAGGAGGGCGGGACAATGGAACACCTCTCCGAGAGCTTCGCCTGGATGGCCTGGACCTGGCAGACCGGGCTGTTCTTCGCCGCCATTGCCGGCCTGCTCACCGTCTTCACCCTGCTCGCGGTCTGGTTCCCGGAGCGCGAGCGGGTCGGCGTGCTGCGCATCCCGACCACGCGCGGCGACCGGCTCTTCATCAGCCTGCTCGGCAGCGCCTTCATCTGTCTCGGCTGGATCGGCCTCGCCGGTCCCGACCTGACCTGGGCGCTCGCCGTGTGCCTTGTCTACGCGCTGGCGGTGTTCCGCCTCGTGTGAATACCCCCGCCGCGTCTGCGCGCGTCGGGGCCAATATCAGTGACGACAAGTCATTAGAAACGGGAGGAAGACCATGTTGCAGTCACGATCGAGAATGCGGCTGATGCTGGCGGCGAGCGCCATGGCGCTCCTCGCCTGCGCGGGCGCGGCGCGGGCCGACGAGGCCGCCGCGAAGAAATGGGTCGACAACGAGTTCCAGCCTTCGACGCTGTCGAAGGAAGACCAGATGAAGGAGATGCAGTGGTTCATCAATGCCGCCAAGCCCTATGCCGGCATGGAGATCAATGTCGTCTCCGAGACCATCACCACCCATGAGTACGAGGCCAAGACCCTGGCCAAGGCGTTCTCCGAGATCACCGGGATCAAGCTCACCCACGACCTCATCCAGGAGGGCGACGTGGTGGAGAAGATCCAGACGCAGATGCAGTCGGGCAAGAACATCTACGATGCGTGGGTGAACGACTCGGACCTGATCGGCACCCATTTCCGCTACAAGCAGGCGATCAACCTCACCGACTGGATGGCGGGCGAGGGCAAGGACGTCACCTCGCCGACGCTGGACCTGCCGGATTTCATCGGCCTCAGCTTCACCACGGCTCCGGACAAGAAGCTCTACCAGCTGCCGGACCAGCAGTTCGCCAACCTGTACTGGTTCCGTTACGACTGGTTCACCAACGCCGACTACAAGGCCAAGTTCAAGGCCAAGTACGGCTACGAGCTCGGCGTGCCGGTGAACTGGTCGGCCTATGAGGACATCGCCGAGTTCTTCACCAACGATGTCGGCACCATCGACGGCGTGAAGGTCTATGGCAACATGGACTACGGCAAGAAGGACCCCTCGCTCGGCTGGCGCTTCACCGATGCCTGGCTGTCCATGGCCGGCAATGGTGATCGCGGCCTGCCGAACGGCCTGCCGGTGGACGAATGGGGCATCCGCATGGAAGGCTGCCGGCCGACCGGCTCCTCGGTCGACCGCGGCGGCGACACCAACGGCCCGGCCTCGGTCTATGCCATCACCAAGTACATCGAGTGGCTGAAGAAATACACGCCGGCCCAGGCTGGCGGCATGACCTTCTCGGAGGCCGGCCCGGTGCCGGCGCAGGGCAACATCGCCCAGCAGATGTTCTGGTACACCGCCTTCACCGCCGACATGGTGAAGCCCGGCCTGCCGGTGATGAATGCCGACGGCACCCCGAAGTGGCGCATGGCGCCGTCTCCGCACGGCTCGTACTGGAAGGACGGCATGAAGCTCGGCTACCAGGACGTGGGTTCCTGGACCTTGTTGAAGTCGACCCCGCTGGAGCGGCGCAAGGCGGCGTGGCTCTACGCCCAGTTCGTGACCTCGAAGTCGGTCTCGCTGAAGAAGAGCCATGTCGGCCTCACCTTCATCCGCGAGAGCGACATCTGGGACAAGACCATGACCGAGCGTGCGCCGAAGCTCGGCGGCCTGGTCGAGTTCTACCGCTCGCCGGCGCGCGTGCAGTGGTCGCCGACCGGCTCCAACGTGCCGGACTATCCGAAGCTGGCGCAGCTGTGGTGGCAGAACATCGGCGACGCCTCGTCGGGCGCCAAGACCCCGCAGGCCGCCATGGACAGCCTCGCCGCGGCGCAGGAATCGGTGATGGAGCGGATCGAGCGTTCCGGCGTGCAGGGTGAGTGCGGGCCGAAGCTGAACAAGAAGGAGAGCATGGCGTACTGGGTCGAGCAGGCCAAGAAGAACGGCACGCTGGCCCCGCAGCCCAAGCTCGCCAATGAGAAGCCGCAGGGCGAGACGGTGGACTACGACACCCTCATCAAGAGCTGGCCCGCCACCCCGCCGAAGAAGTCCAACTGAGGCGTCTATTTTACCTCTCCCCGCTGGGGAGAGGTCGGCGCCTCAGGCGCCGGGTGAGGGGGAGAGCGGTGTCTCGCTTGGCCCCTCACCCCAACCCTCTCCCCGTCGGGGAGAGGGAGCTCCCAACATCGTCATGGCCGGGCTTGTCCCGGCCATCCACGGTTGCGCAAGGACGTGGATCCCCGGGGAAAGCCGAGGCTGCTGCCTCGGCGTCTCCCGATAAGACGGCGACCTATTAGGTCGCCTTTGCCCGGGAATGACGGCTGAGGGTGCGCGCCAAATACCGCTCGATGGGTTCCCGCATGACGACGAGCCCGAGGCGTTTCAACGCGATGCGGGCCAGGTCGATTGGCTCGACCTTCACCGGAAGACCATGGACGGCCGCGGGCCCTTGAGCGAAGGGGGCCTTGCCGACGGCACACATCTCCTTGATATGAAGATCGAAAAGACGTCGCTCAGAGGCGTAAGATCGTGTGCACCCGGCATCGTCCAACGGATTGAGACTGCTAGAAAAGACCATGAGTTTCCAACTGCATAGATTCTCAGTGGCGCCCATGATGGACTGGTCCGACACGCATTGTCGGGCCTTCCACCGCACATTGTCGCGCCGCGCCCGGCTCTATACCGAGATGGTCACCGCCAATGCCGTGATCTTCGGCGACCGCGACCGGCTGATCGGCTTCTCCGACATCGAGCACCCGGTCGCGGTGCAACTCGGCGGCTCGGACCCGGAGGCGCTGGCCAAGGCCGCGGCGATCTGCGCCGAGCGCGGCTATGACGAGATCAACCTCAATGTCGGCTGCCCGTCGGACCGCGTGCAGGGCGGCAATTTCGGTGCCTGCCTGATGCGCGCGCCAGCGCTGGTGGCGGACTGCGTCGCGGCGATGAAGGCGGAAGTGGCGATCCCGGTCACGGTGAAGTGCCGCATCGGCGTCGACGAGCAGGACCCGGAAGCCGCGCTCGACGCGCTGGCCGACGCGGTGCTGGCGAAGGGCGCCGACGCGCTGATCGTGCATGCCCGCAAGGCGTGGCTGGAGGGCCTCTCGCCGAAGGAGAACCGCGATATCCCGCCGCTGGATTATGACCGGGTGTATCGGCTGAAGGCCCGCCTGCCGCATGTGCCGGTCGCGATCAATGGCGGCATCGCCGACATCGCGACGGTCAAGGCGCAGCTCGATCATGTCGACGGCGTGATGCTGGGCCGCGCCGCCTATCACCAGCCGGAATTGCTGCTCGAAGTCGATCCCGCGCTGTTCGGCGAGCCGGCGCCGCACGCCGATGCGTTTGCCGCGGTGGAGGCGTTCGAGCCTTACGTCGCCCGCCATGTCGAAGCCGGCGGGCGGCTGCATGATGTCACCCGGCACATGCTCGGCCTGTTCACCGGCCAGCCGGGGGCGCGCGCCTTCCGTCGCCGGCTGGCGATCGAGGGCGTGAAGGCGGGCGCGGGAATCGGCGTGCTGCGCGATGCGGTCGGTGAAGTGCGTCGTGCCTTGGAGCGCCGGCTGGCGGCGGCGTGAGGGTCGCTCTGCTGCAACATCCTTCGAGGCCCGGCTTTGCCGGGCACCTCAGGATGAGGTGGTTCTTATAAAAGCGACCTCATCCTGAGGTGCGAGCGTCAGCGAGCCTTGAAGGATGCTCGCGTGGCCCCCGCTACTTCCCGCCCGGAATCGGTGAGAAGCCCGGCTCGACTGCGATCACGTTCAGCACGTGCTGCTTGCCGTCATTGCCGACCCAGTCGATCGACTGGCCGACGCTGAGGCCCAGCAATGCGGTGCCGACCGGGGTGAGCACCGAGATCCGGCCGGCCGCGATGTCCGCTTCGGCGGGATAGACCAGCTGCACCCGGCGCGCCTTGCCGTCCGCGGTGGTGTAATCGACCATGCTGCCCATCTGCACCGAGCGTTCTGGCACCGCGTTGGCGCGCACCACCTTGGCGCGCTCCAGCTCGGCGAGCAGCGCTTCGGCAAGCACGGGGCGGGTGTCCATCAAGCCGTTGGCGATCTTGGTCAGGACCTCGTGGTCGGTGGACGAGATGGTGATTCTGGGCTTGACCATGGTTTTCCTCAGGAGGACGCGCGATCAAATGCCGGAAGCACCCAACGTGCCGTCAATCTTACGCAGCGTCCGAATGGAGTTTGGAAGTATGAACAGCCCCGGTCTCGGGGCATCCGAGCCGGGCAACTATCCCGCGATGGGGACGATCCGGAATATGGTGGTGCGGCTCACGGTGTTCATGCGCTGAAGGTCGGCGCGAATACCTGAATTGTCAACCCCGTCGCGCTCAGCTGACGCCGAGCACCTGCAGGGTCTTGCGGGTATATTGCTCGACATAGTCCATCAGCGCGTCAGAGGCCTGCCGGGCGCCGGGCTCGTCGCCCTTGGCGATGCTCCGCGCGATGCGGGCATGCAGCTGGCTCACCTGCTGCACGTCGCCGAATTCCTTGAAATAGAGGTACCAGAAGCGCCGCGTCTGCGCCTCGATCGGGCCGATGGCGTGGGTGGCGTATTTGCTGTTGGCCGCCTTGACGACGAGGGCATTGAACTCGCGGTCGGCGGCACTGAAATCGGCGCCGTCGCGGGTCTTCTCGGCGTGATCGAACGCTTTGGCGACCGCGGTGAATTCGACGCGCAGCGAATTCGAGGCGAGGCGCGCGGCGCGCCCGGCGAGCACGTTCTCCAGGCCCCGACGCACTTCGAGCATGCCCAATTGGTCGGCGAGGTCGATCTCCGAGACGAACACCCCGGAGCGCGGCACCACGCGCACCGTGCCCTCCAGCGCGAGCCGCTGCAGCGCCTCGCGGATCGGCGTGCGGCCGATGTTCAGGCGCTTGCTGAGCGAGACTTCCGAGATCTTGCTGCCGGGCGGCAGTTCGAGCGTGACGATCATCTCCTCGATCAGCCGATAGGCCTGGCGCGCCTGCGGCTCGGGCGAGGCGTCACCCGGGGCGGCGCCTGCGGAAACCGGGGCGCGTTTGCGTGCGGCGGACGGCGTTTTCATCGCGGGCTCGTCGGCGGTGGGTCGAGACCGCCAGCCTTAACCGATCCGGACGAAAAAATGCAGGCGCGCGAGCGCCTGCAAGTTGTCTTGGATGGGAAATCCCCCGGAAAGCGCAGGGGTCAGCGCTTGAGGTCGCGCCGCATCGCCATGTGCGCGCCCTTCACGCCATCCACCACCTGCGTCACCCGCAGGTCGCCGGCGACGCTGCACAGCGTGTAGGCCTCCTCGCGCGACAGGCCCCATTCCTTGCCGAGCAGGTCGATCATCTCCAGCACCGCCTCGCGCACCGCCTCGTCGAGATCCTCGCTGAAGCCGTGGCAGATCCAGAGATCGGGGGTCTCCAGGATCGGGTTCTTGGCGCGGCTCCCCTTATGCAGCACCAGCTGGATGGTGGCGTTCACATGGGCCTCGATCGCGGTGCCGTTCACCTCGCCGTCGCCCTCGGCGAAATGGGTGTCGCCGGCCCAGAACAGCGCGCCCTTGCGATGCACCGGATAGAACATGCTGGTGCCGGCGACGAATTCGCGATTGTCCACATTGCCGCCATGCACGCCCGGCGGCACGGTGCTGATCGGGCCGTCGGCGGGCGGGCACACGCCGGCGGTGCCGAAATGCAGGCGCAGCGGCACCACGATGCCCTCCAGCGCCGGCGTGCGCGCCGCGTGCGGCACGGTGGTGTAGCGGCCGGGCACGCCGCGCTCCGGCGGGCTGTCATAAGGGAACTGGAATAGCGCGCGCGCCGTGCCGGCCTTCATGTCGGCCTCGAATATGACGACGTGCTCGCGGCTGCCGAACTCCTTGTCGAGCAGGCCCCATTTGCCCTGGAAGTTCACGCCGTGCTTCAGGCGCGGCTCCATGGCGAGCACGCGGCATTCCAGCGTGTCGCCGGGCTCGGCGCCCTCGACATAGATCGGGCCGGTGAGGATGTGCACGCCCGGGGTGCGCTTCTCCTCGGGGATGCCGTCATAGATGGCGCGGATGGCGTCATCCATCAGCAGCTCCGGCGCATCGCCGGCATGGTGGCAGAGGCACTCGATCTTCACGATGTCGCCGGAGGCGACGCTCAGCACCGGCGCGACCGCGCCATTGAAGGCGCCCCACTGCACGGTTTCCAGCGTGGCCTTCAGCTCATGGTAGCGGGTGCCGGCCGCCGCGATCACGGGGTTATGGGCGTTCATTGGCGTTTCCTTCCTAAAATGCAAAGGCAAGTTGGCCGCGCGCGGCGGCGACGACGGCGAAGCCGACGAAAGTGCCGAGAATGGCGAAGATGCCGCCCAGCACATTGGGGGCGGGAATGGGTGCGCGCACCGCAGTGTAGATGAGGCCCGTCACCAGGCCGACGGCCGCGGCCTGCAATTCCGTCGCGCCGATACCGATCTCAAGCATGTCCGTTTCCTCCGTGTTTCGCGTTCAGTTGCCGGCCGGCGGGCGGCCGAAACTGATGGCGTTGCGCGACTTCTGCACGATCAAATAGCCGATATAGGTGAAGATGATCGCGAAAATCCCGCCGAGCACCGGAGGCGCAGGTATAGGCAGGTTGAGATACGAGTAGAGCGTGCCGGTAATCAGGCCGACGACGAGCGCAACAAGTTCGTTACGCCCTACATATACGTAGTGCATAGTGGCGTTTCCTCGATTGTACGGTTCGATCTGTTGTCCGGCAGGCGATTCTTGGGTGCCGCGGTGACCGGATGTCAGAACGCTAAACTGACATGTCAGTTTGCGCAACTAAAATGTTATGAAGCGGTGGCGCGCTCTGTTTCAGCATCCTTCGAGGCCGCTACGCGGCACCTGAGGATGAGGTCGCGCTTTAAAGATGAACCTCATCCTGAGGTGCCGGCCGGAGGCCGGCCTCGAAGGATGCCCACCCGGCGCACCCCAGCTCTGAATTCATTGATAGTGCGATAAATGCCGCCGTGCGCTAGAAGCACGGCCCATGGACATTTCCACGATTCCCCTCGACCAGATCCTCTGGCTCACCGCCGCGCTGCTCGCGGCGGGGCTGGCGACTGGCATTCTGGCCGGCTTGTTCGGCATTGGCGGCGGCGCCATCGTGGTGCCGGTGCTGTTCGAGGTCTTCACCATCATGAACGTGCCGGAAGCCGCGCGCATGCATCTGGCGGTCGGCACCTCGCTCGCCATCATCGTGCCCACCGCGCTGCGCTCCTACATGGCGCACCGGGCGCGCAGCGCGGTGCGCGCGGATGCGCTCAGGCGCTGGGCGCTGCCGCTGGTGATCGGCGTCATTGTCGGCGGCATGCTCGCCACCGTCTCGCCGGACCGCGTGCTGAAGTTCGCCTTCGTCGCGTTTGCGGTGCTGATGTCGTTCAAGCTGCTGTTCGGCCGCGCCTCCTGGACGCTCGGCAACGAGCTGCCCGGCCCGGCGCTGATGAACACGTACGGCTTCGGCGTCGGGCTGGTCTCGCCTTTGATCGGCATATCCGGCGGCGGCATCGCCAGCGTGATCCTCACGCTTTACAAGGTGCCGATCCACCAGGCCATCGCCACCTCCGCCGGGCTCGGCGCGCTGATCGCGGTGCCGGGGACCATCAGCTACATCGTCGGCGGGCTGTCGCATATGTCCGAATTGCCGCCGCTGTCGCTCGGCTATGTCTCGGTGCCCGGCGCGCTGCTGGTCGGCGGCATCGCCACGCTGGCGGCCCCGCTCGGCGCCAGGCTGGCCCACGCCTTCACCAAGCGCCAGCTCGAGGTCGGGTTCGGGCTGTACCTGCTGATCGTCGGGATGCGGTTTGTGGTGGGGATGTTCGCCTGAGGGTTGATCGGCTTCAACATCCTTCGAGGCCCGCCATTGGCGGGCACCTCAGGATGAGGTTCTTCTTTTAAGATCAACCTCATCCTGAGGTGCCGCGCAGCGGCCTCGAAGGATGTTGAAGCAGAACGCCCGCCTCACTTCTCCACCGGTCGCGCGCGCATCACCAGCTTCTCGCCGCGGATCTCGAAGCTCTCCAGCCGGGAGAGGAAGGTCATGCCGAGCAGGCTGTGCTTCAGCGTGCCGGGGCTGGCCACCAGCGCCGGCACCCGGCGCTCCTCGATGCTGCCGGCGATCGATACCTTGTCCAGCACCACCGAGGCCGCCTTGCCGCGGCCATTGGCGGTGTCGATCGGGATGTCGTAGCGCAGGAAATCCACCGGCAGGCCGACCACGCGGGCATCCTCCGGGGTCAGCACCACGCTGGAGGCGCCGGTGTCGACCAGCATCGGGATGCGGCTGTCATTGACCTCGACGCGGATGTTGAAATCGCCGTCGCGCGCCCGCGCCACCTCGATCGCCGGGCCGTCGCCATGGGCCAGCGGCACCGCATAGCCGGGAGCGATCTCGGCGAGGATGCGATAGGCGCCGGCATGCAGCTCGTAGCGATAGGTGTAGCCGGCGGCGAGCACGCAGAAGATCACCGCCCACAGGAGGATCGCGCGCAGCGCCTCGCCGAGCCGGCCGGTGAAGGCGGCGACGACGCCGGCGCCGACCACCAGCGCAATGGCGCCATAGGCCACCAGCTGGGCGAAATCGCCGAGCGCGATGCCGGCGATCTCGCCATGCTGCGCATTGAAGGCGATCAGCCCGATGCCGACGGCAAGGCCGATGATCACGATCCACATGAAGCGATCGGAATTCATCGCGGCAGCTCCACCGTGCTGACTCCCAGATTGCACGCGCTCAACCGTCGACCCGCGCTTGCGAGACGGCTTGGCAGGCCCGCCATGATGGCGCGCCGCGTCGCCTCGTCCAGTGCGCCCCATGCGCCGATTTCCTCAATGGTGCGGCCGCACCCGGTGCACAGCCGGCCCGTCGGGTCGAGCGTGCAGACACGGATGCAAGGGGTGGAGGCGGCCGTCATGGATCCTGTTCGCATCCTTTTCAGAATGGACGGGCGAAGATAGTCAGCGCCAGCAGGAAGGCAATCTCCGAAAGGCTAATGGCCGCGCCTGCGACATCGCCGGTCTGGCCGCCATAGAGCCGCGCGGCAAGGCGCTGAACCCCATAGGCTGCAAGGCTTGCCGCGAGCAGGGCGGCGATCAGGGCGAGGGCGCCGAGGGATAGGATTACCAGCACCGCCGCGATCAAAAATGCCGCAACAGCGGCGACGAGCAGGGGGCGGGCGCCCGGCCGCCCGGCGCTCGCGGAGGCGCCGGTGGCGCGCGCCGGGGGCAAAGCGTGCAGCAGCCACAGCCCGGCGATTCGGGAGGTGGCGGCCGCGGCAACGAGCCCGGCGGCCGCAATCCACGGGCTGGCGGCGGCCAGCGCTTCCAGCGTGCCGGCGCGCAGCAGCAGCGCGAGCACCAGCGCCAGCACGCCGAACGCGCCGATGCGGCTGTCCTTCATGATCTCCAGTCGGCGGACGGGATCATAACCGCCGAGGCTGTCCGCGGTGTCGGCAAGGCCGTCCTCGTGCAGCCCGCCGGTGGCCACGATCATGGCGGCGATGGCGAGCGCGCCGGGGATCAGGCCGCCGAGGTTCAATGCGAGGGCAAGGAGCAGGATGGCCGCGCCGATGGCGCCGACGAGGGCGCCGACCAAAGGGAGGGCGGGGGCCATGGTGTCGATGTCGAACCCGCCCTCCGGCTCGCCCGGCACCGGCAGCCGGGTGAAGAAGCGCAGCGCCGCCGGCAGGCCGGTGAGGAAGGGCAGGGTCATGCCGGCAACATCGCTGGTGGGCGGCGGTTTGGGAAGGGTGGCTCTGCGCGGGCATCCTTCGAGGCCCGGACTGCGTCCGGGCACCTCAGGATGAGGTTGCTTCTAAAACAACAACCTCATCCTGAGGTGCCGCCGCAGGCGGCCTCGAAGGATGCTCGCGCAGAGCGACCGTTTCTTCCTCCCCACCATCGTCATCCCGGACGGCCAACGGCCGATCCGGGATCGCAGGAAGGTGCCGAGCAACCCCTTCTTGCGATCCCGGCTCTGCGCTGCGCTCCGGCCGGGATGACGCGAGTGGGGTGGGGAAAAGAACTCACCGCTCCAGCACGAACTCCCGCACCGGCAACCTGTGCTCCCAACCCGCCCGCTCCAGCTCCGGCACTTCGGAATGCTCGCTCGGATAGCCGATGCACAGATACCCCACGAGCCGCCAGCCGGCCGGCACTTCCAGCGCGCTGGCGACCGCCTCCGGGTCGAGGATCGACACCCAGCCGACGCCGATGCCCTCGGCAGCCGCGGCGAGCCACAGCGTGTGGATCGCGAGCACGGCGGAATAGGCCAGCGTCTCCGGCATGGTGGCGCGCCCGAGCCCGGCGCCGGTCGCCGGGTCGGCATCGACGAACACCGCGACATGCTCGGGCGCCTCGTCGAGGCCGCTGAGCTTGAGGCGGGCATAGAGGCTGGCGCGGTCAGCGCTCTGGCGGGCCAGCGCCTCGGCGTTGCAGTGCTCGAAAATGGCGCGCACCTTGGCGCGGCGCTCATATTCGCGCACCCGCACGAAGCGCCAGGGCTGGCTGAGGCCCACGCTCGGTGCGCAGCAGGCCCGCTCGATCAGCGATGGCAGGCTGTCCTCCGGGAGCGGGCGCCGCTCGAAGCGGCGCACGTCGCGGCGCCAGTGGAACAGCCGGTCGAGCTCCTCGCGGAAGCGCTCGCCGAACACCGGATGCTCGAACATCTCGTCCCTCCTCGCGACGCTTGGTGCTTGCCTGCCCGCTTGTGCGGGTCTAACCCGGCGCCGTCTCCATTGCCGAGAGTCCTACCATGCATCGCGCCGCCACCGGGCTTCCGTTCGACGATATTCGTCGCCTCATCGCCGAGATGCCGGGGCCGGACCTTGCCGCGCGCCAGGCGGCGGAGCAGCGTCAGGGCCAATTGGTGAAGCCGCCGGGGGCGCTCGGCCGGCTGGAGGAGATCGCGGTCTTCTTCGCCGGCTGGCAGGGCAAGGCGATCCCCGCCGTGGTGCGCCCTACGGTGGCGGTGTTCGCCGCCACCCATGGCGTTTCCGCGCGCGGCGTCTCGCCCTATCCGGCCGAGGTGACGAAGCAGATGGTCGACACCTTCACCAATGGCAAGGCGGCGGTGAACCAGATCTGCGCCACGTTCGGCGCGGGATTGCGGGTGTTCGACCTCGCGCTCGATATTCCCACGCCCGACATCGTGGAGCGCGACGCGCTCACCGAGGCCGAATGCGCCGCGACCATGGCGTTCGGCATGGAGGCGCTGGCCGGCGAGCCGGACCTGTTGTGCCTCGGCGAGATGGGCATCGGCAACACCACCATCGCCGCCGCCATCTATCACGGGCTCTATGGCGGCAGCGCCGGCGAGTGGGTGGGGCCGGGCACCGGCTCCACCGGCGAGGTGCTGGCCCGCAAGATCGCGGCGGTGGACGCTGCGGTGAAGCGCTGCGCCGGCAATCTCGACGATCCCCTGGAGGTGTTGCGGCGGCTCGGCGGGCGCGAAGTGGCGGCAATGGCCGGCGCCATCCTCGCCGCCCGCATGCAGCGCGTGCCGGTGGTGCTGGACGGCTATGTGGTGACAGCGGCCGCCGCGGTGCTGCACGCCCTGAGCCCGGCCGCGATCGACCATTGCCTCGCCGGGCACGTTTCGGCCGAGCCGGCGCACCGGCGGGTGCTGGAGAAGCTCGGGCTGGCGCCGATCCTGGACCTCGGCATGCGGCTGGGTGAGGGCTCGGGCGCGGCGCTGTCGATCGGGGTGATCAAGGCGGCTTTGGCGTGTCACGCCGGGATGGCGACGTTTGCGGAAGCCGGGGTGGGGTAGGGGGCTCTGCGTGAGCATCCTTCGAGGCCGCTTCGCGGCACCTCAGGATGAGGTTGTTCTTTTAAAGACGACCTCATCCTGAGGTGCCCGGCAAAGCCGGGCCTCGAAGGATGTTGAAGCCGTGGAACGCCTACCACCCCCGCCGCGTCAGGAACGCGCGGCGCCTGGGGCGGTCCATCTCGGACAGGCGGTCCTCTTCCTCGCCATGGCCTTCCGGCGCCAGCGGCATGGAGTCCGGCACCGGGGGCAAAGCGGCCATCACGCGCTCGCTCGGGAAGGTGACGATCACCTCGGTGCCCTCGCGCAGGCGCGATTTCAGCTGGAAGGTGCCACCGTGCAGGTCGATCAGCCCCTTCACGATCGGCAGGCCGAGCCCGGCACCCTGCTCGGCGGTCTTGATGGCGTTGCTGCCCTGGCCGAACGAGGCCATCACGATCGGGATCTCGTGTTCGGGAATGCCGGGACCGGTGTCGCGCACCGAGAGATACTGCCCGCCGGAATAGGTCCAGCCCACCTTCAGCCAGATCTCGCCGCCCTGCGGGGTGAACTTGATGGCGTTGGAGAGCAGGTTCAGGCAGATCTGGCGCAGCGCGCGCTCGTCCGCCCACAGCCGCGGCAACTCCGCCTCGTACAGCTCGTGGATGGCGATGCCGCGGGTTTTGGCGCGGATCTTGAGCAGGTGCCGGCAATCCTCCACCACGCTCGCCAGCGGCACGGTCTCCTCGTTCAGTTCGTAGCGGCCGGCCTCGATGCGCGAGAGGTCGAGAATCTCGTTGATGAGGTTCAGCAAATGCTGGCCCGAGGAGTGGATGTCGCCGGCATATTCGCGGTAGGTGGGGTTGGCGTGGGCGCCGAGAATCTCGCTCTTCATCACTTCCGAGAAGCCGAGGATCGCGTTCAGCGGGGTGCGCAGCTCATGGCTCATCTGGGCGAGGAAGCGGGACTTGGCGAGGCTGGCGGCCTCGGCGCGCAACAGCGCGTCGTCGGACTTCGCCACCGCCTGTTCCAGTTCGCCGATCAGCGCATCCTTCTCGCCGCGCGCCTCCAGCGCGCCGAGCGCGATGCCGTTGAGCCGGCGCGACACGATGAGGAAGCAGGCCGAGGCCTCGCACATCAGGGCGGCCAGCGCGTAATCGGTGATGGTGCCCTGCGCCAGGTAGAAACCGCAGGCGGCGAGGATGACGGGCAACGTGCCGGCATAGACCGCCACCGGGATCGGCGCGGAGAGCATCGCCATGCCGGCGATATAGACCAGCGCCGCCAGCAGCGCGAATTCGCGGGCACCGACACCGTGGCTGGCGACGAGGCCGGCGAGCAGCACCACCCAACCGATGGCGGCGATGAAATCGAGCGTGGCGAACAGCGCGCGGTAGCGGGCGAGCACGCCGGGCTCGGCGCTCTCGCGGCGGAAGCGCGCGCACAGCAGCACGGTGAGCGCGTGCAGCGCCAGCATGGCGACGGTCCAGCCGACAGCGAGCGTCCAGGGCAGGAACAGTGCGCTGGCGCCGCCGGTCAGCATGATCATCGGCACGATCGCCGCGGTGGCGCCGGAGCGATTGTCGACGAACAGCCGGATCAGCTCGTAATCATAGGCCGGGCTGGTGCCGGTTGTGGAGGTGAGGCGGTCGCGCGCCTCGCGCACGCTGCGCCCGACATCGTTGCGGGTGCTGGTGGTGCGGCGGGGGGTGGCGTGGTCGGCGATGCGGCCGGGGGAGGCGGCGTCGGGCCGGGCAAACGGTTCGGCAGCGCCTGCGCGCCGCTCGTCCCCCTCGCGAACGGCGGTCGCCGTCGTGCCCATATTTCCCCGCCAGCCAAAAGCTTTGTGCCCATCTTAAACATCTGGCTCGAATGCTTAATGCTTGCTCTAGGAGCGTGGTTAATGAATTGCGGCGCGACGGTCGGGGGAGCACCTGTTGCGCCGTAGCACCATAAATTCCGTGCTGGTGGCGGCGGTTCTGGTTGCCGGCGCGCTGCTCGCCGAGCGCTTCGCTGGCTGGCTGGTGCCGGCGCTCACCGGCGCGATCCATATCGGCGATGGCGACAGCTTCGAACTGGGCGGCGAACGGGTGCGGCTCGACGGCATCGACGCGCCGGAACTGCACCAGGATTGCGGGGTGGCTTCGAGGCCGTGGCCGTGCGGGCGGGCCGCGCGCGACGCGCTGCGCAAGGCGGCGAGCGCGGGCGCGGTGAGCTGCCGGCCGGTGGACACCGATGTCTATGGCCGCTCGGTCTCGGTGTGCGAGGCGGGCGGGGCGGACCTCGCCAGGGCGATGGTGGCGCAGGGCCTGGCGGTGTCGACCGGGCTCGCCTATGCGCGCGAGGAGGCGGAGGCGCGGAGGGCGAAGCGCGGGATCTGGGCGGGGCCGTTCGAGCAGCCGGCCTCGTGGCGGGCGCGGAATAATTGAGGGGGAAGAGGGCGTTCTGCTTGAGCATCCTTCGAGGCTCGCTGAGGCTCGCACCCCCGCAGTTGGCCATTGGCCAACTGCTAGGGATGACGTGGTTCTTTTAAGATCAACGTCATCCTGAGGTGCCGCGAAGCGGCCTCGAAGGATGCCCGCACAGGGCAACCCCTGCCTACTCCATCAAAAACTCCCCCACCTCGTCCGAGAACCACCCGGCCTCCACCTTGCCCTTCGGCATGCCGTGCGCGACCAGCGCCTGCGCGCAGCCGAGCCAGTCGCCGCCCGGGACCGTTTCGGTACGCGATGCGAAGGACAGCGTGCCGCGGACATTGTCGCCATAGCCGTGCCGCTCCTGCCAGCTCGCGCCGTGCTCCAGCAGGAAACGAGTGAGCGCCGCATCGCCGCGGAACACCGCCTGGTTCAGCGCCGAGGCTTGCCAGTCGCCGCCGGCCACCGCGATCGGCCAGCCGAGCTCGACCATCAGCCGCACCGCGTCATCGCGGCCCTGCGCCGCGAGTTCCGGCAGCAGGCGCAGCTGGGTTTGCGAGAGCGAACCGGGCAGGTCCGGCCGCGCCGCACGGATGCGCCGGGCGGCTGTCGCATCACCCTGCGCGCAGGCGGCGATGAAGGCTTCGTCCTCCGGCAGCGGCGCGCCGTCGCCCTTGAGCAGGCGGGCGACGTCCGGCAGGCCGAAGCGCAGCGCCAGCACATAAGCGCTGGCGCCGTCCGGCGTGCGCGCGGTGGCGTCGGCGCCGGCCTCCAGCAGGGCGGCGATGTGCGCCGGGGAGCGGCGGCGGCGGATCGCCCACAGCAGCGGCGTGCCCCAGTCCGAGGTCGGCGGTCCGCCGGCCTTCTCATTGGCATCCCCGCCATGGGCGAGCAGCAGGCGCAGCGTCTCGACATCGTCGAGATCGAGCACGCGATAGAGCGCATTGCTGCCGGTGACGCGGGCGCCAGCCTCGAGCAGCAAGCGGGTGCAGGCCGGGTTCTCCAGCGAATGATAGAGCGACTCGCCGTCATTCGGATCGGCGCCGGCGGCGAGCAGCAGGCGCGCCAGCTCGGCGTCGTGGTTCTGCCCGGCGGCGCCATGGAGCGCGGAGAGCCGGAAGCTCTCGGCGGGGTGGTCGGCGGCGGGCGACTGCCAGCCTCGCGTCACCGCCTGGTTGGGGTCGGCGCCGGCTTCCAGCAGCAGCCGGGCGCAGGTGCGCAGCCCATCGCGGAATTCCGGCAAGCGCAGCAGGCTGGAATGCGTCACCGCGACCAGCGGCGGCAGATCGAGCGGGCCGCCCGGCCGATTGACCCACGCCGGGTCACGCGCGCTCATGGCGCGCAGCGCGGCCTCATTGCCGATGGCGCAGGCGAGATACGGGTCGCCGTCCGCCAGAGCGGGATCGGCCTCCAGCATCCGCGCCGCCACCAATGGCCGCGCCGGGTTCATCTCGCCGGCGATATCGCCCGGATAGACCAGCCGCAGCCAGTTGCGCACCGCCTGCGCGCGGCTCGTCGCGTGCGCGTTGCGGGCGGCGACGAAGGCGTCGAGCTCGGCCCAGGAGGCAAAGCCATATTCGCGGGCGACGGCGGATTGCGCGTCGTGCAGTCGCAGGCCGAGGGCGCGGATGGCGTCGTCGCTCTTGCCGGCGGCGGCCGGCAGCGCGTCGCGCAGCCGCGCAAAGGCGGTCGGCTCGCCGCTGCGATGGAGCGCGAGCAGGTCCTTCGCCTGTTTCTTGAGATGGCCGAGATTCGGCCGTTCGGGGAGCTGTTGCATGGAACCTCCGTGCATGAAGCGCCGACGGCCCGCAATTCCGGCTGCACAAAGGTCTGGTTTGTCAGCTCATCGCTGCAAGTGGGTTCAACCCTTCCCGCGGGCCCGGGCGCGGCTTGCACCGCAAGCGGGAGGTTAGCGCGGCGGGGGTGGGGAGGGAAGATGTTGCTCTGCTTCAGCATCCTTCGAGGCCCGGCCTTGCCGGGCACCTCAGGATGAGGTTGTTTTTAAAAGGCAACCTCATCCTGAGGTGCTCGCGCAGCGAGACTCGAAGGATGCTGAAGCAGAGCGCCTTCCCCTACCTGTCGCCACACCCCGTTCCGCAATTGGCCGAACGTCTGAGGCCACTCACGCTCTGGTGAGTTAAGCCGCACGCCTATCCGGAGTAGCCTCCGGTTCGGGAGCGCATTGCCGATTTGCCGTCGCCGGGGCCGGGAAAACCGCCGGGGCGGCCTGTCGCCTTTGCGTGTCCTCATCCTCGGAGAGGGCCATCATGAAATTCACGCTTAACGGAACCGAGCACACGCTCGACGTCGACGGCCAGATGCCGCTGCTATGGGCGCTGCGCGACGTCGTCGGTCTCACCGGGACCAAATTCGGCTGCGGTGCCGCGCTGTGCGGCGCCTGCACGGTGCATGTGGACGGCGCGCCCGTCCGCTCCTGCCAGACCGCGGTGGCGGATGTCGAAGGCAAGAAGGTCACCACCATCGAGGGCGTCAATACCGGCGAAGTCGGCACCGCCGTCGTCGCGGCGTGGCGCAAGCTCGACGTGGTGCAATGCGGCTACTGCCAGTCCGGCCAGATCATGTCGGCGGTGGGCCTGTTGAGCGACAACCGCAAGCCGACCGACGCCGACATCGACGCCGCCATGGACGGCAACGTCTGTCGCTGCGCCACCTATCAGCGCATCCGCGCTGCCATCCACGAAGCCGCCTCCAACCTCGCGTGATCGCCATGCACATCATCAAACCCGAGCATTACGCACGGATGCTGGCGCAGATCGCACCGGTTTCCAAAGCTTCCCGCCGCTCCTTCCTGAAAGGTGCCGCCGCGATTTCCGGGGCGCTGGTCATCGGCGTCCATCTCGACCCGACCAAGGCCTTCGCCGCGGCGCCGAACGATCCGCCGATGCCGAACGCCTTCGTGCGGATCGCGCCCGACAACACCGTCACCGTGCTGTCGAAGCATCTCGACATGGGGCAGGGGGTGAGCACCGGCCTCACCACCATCGTCGCCGAGGAACTCGACGCCGACTGGAGCCAGATGCGCTCCGCCACCGCCCCCGCCGATGCCAAGCTCTACAACAACCTGGCGTTCGGCCCGGTGCAGGGCACCGGCGGTTCCACCTCGATCGCCAATAGCTGGGAGCAGTTGCGCAAGGCCGGCGCTGCCGCCCGCGCCATGCTGATCGGCGCCGCTGCCGAAAAGTGGAAGGTGCCGGCCAGCAGCATCACCATCGAGAAGGGCGTGCTGAAGTCCGGCAACCGCACCGCCACCTTCGGCGAGCTGGCCGCCGATGCGGCGAAGCAGCCGATCCCGACCGACGTGAAGCTGAAGGACCCGAAGGACTTCAAGCTGATCGGCACCCGCCTGCCGCGGCTCGATTCCGCCGACAAGACCGACGGCAAGGCCATCTATGCGCTCGACATCAAGCGCCCGGGCATGCTCACCGCGGTGATCAAGCGCCCGGATCGTTTCGGTTCCACGGTGAAGAGCTTCGACGCCGCCGCCGCCAAGGCGGTGCCCGGCGTGGTCGATGTGGTGGCGGTGCCGAACGGCGTCGCGGTGGTCGCCAAGAACACCTGGTCGGCCATCCAGGGCCGCGAGGCGCTGACCAAGGTGGAGTGGGACGAGAGCAAGGCCGAGAAGCGCGGCACCGGCGAATTGATCGCCGAGTACAAGCAGCTCGCCTCGACCAAGGGCCTGCCGGCAGCGAACCGCGGCGACGCTGCCAAGGGGATTGCCGGCGCGGTCAAGACCATCGAGACCGAGTTCAACTTCCCCTATCTCGCCCACGCGCCGATGGAGCCGTGCAACTGCGTGATCGAGAAGACCGCGGACGGCGTCACCATCTATGCCGGCTCGCAGTTCCAGACCATCGAGCAGGCCACCGTCGCCGCGATCATGGGCCTCAAGCCCGAGCAGGTGACGATCGAGACGCTGTGGGCCGGCGGCTCGTTCGGCCGGCGCGCCAATCCGGCCGCCGACTACATCGCCGAGGCCGCGACCGTGCTCAAGGCCACGGACGGCCGCGCGCCGATCCATCTGGTGTGGACCCGCGAGGACGACATCAAGGGCGGCTATTACCGGCCGATCTTCTACCACAAGGTGCGCGCCGGCATCGCCGCCGACGGCAGCATCGCCGGCTGGCAGCAGAGCATTGTCGGCCAGTCCTTCATGGTCGGCACGCCGTTCGAGGCCTTCGCGGTGAAGGAAGGCGTCGACGGCACCTCGGTGGAAGGCGCCTCCGACACCAATTACGCCATCGCCAATCTCGCGGTGGAGCTGCACTCGCCGAAGGTGAACGTGCCGACGCTGTGGTGGCGCTCGGTCGGCCACACCCACACCGCCCATGTGGTGGAGGTGACGGTCGACGAACTCGCCAATGCCGCCGGCAAGGACCCGGTGGAGTACCGGCTGGCGATGCTGAAGGACCAGCCGCGCCACGCCAATGTGCTCAAGCTGCTCGCCGAGAAGGCGAACTGGGGTCCCAAGGCCGGAGCCGGCAAGGGCCGCGGCGTCGCGCTGCACGAGAGCTTCAACACCGTGGTCGGCTCGGTGGTGGATGTCTCGGTGGCGGACGGCAAGATCAAGGTGGAGAAGGTGGTGTGCGTGGTGGATTGCGGCATCGCCGTCAATCCGGACGTGATCGCCGCGCAGATCGAGGGCGGCATCGGCTTCGGCCTCGGCGCCGCGCTGCACGACGAGATCACCATGGACAAGGGCGTGGTGGAGCAGTCGAATTTCGACGGCTACATCCCGCTGCGCATCTCCGAGATGCCGAAGGTCGAGGTGCACATCGTGCCTAGCGCCAACGCGCCGACCGGCGTGGGCGAGCCCGGCGTGCCGGTGATCGCGCCGGCTTTGTCCAACGCCATCTTCAATGCGACGGGCAAGCGCTTGCGCTCGCTGCCGTTCAAGCTGGAAGATGTGAAGGTCTGACGAATTCGCCGGCGCGGGCGTTATCCCCGCGCCGGCTGCCCAGGTGGTCGGCGGGTCGGCGCTCGCATGCGCTGGCTCGGTAGGCGCCATGGCCGGCTTTGCTCAAGCGTGCCGCGGCAAGGACCACCGCGGTGCGCCGGCAAGGCCGGCCGTGGCGTTTTGCTTTTTGGGGGAAGGGGTTGTCCTGCTTGAGCATCCTTCGAGGCCGCCTGCGGCGGCACCTCAGGATGAGGTCCGTATAAAAGGACAACCTCATCCTGAGGTGCCCGGCAAGGCCGGGCCTCGAAGGATGCTCACGCAGAGCACCCGTGACAAACCCGCCCGTACCCGCCATCTACACCGCCATGCCTGAACCCCTCGACGCGCTCGTATCGGAAATCCGCGCCTGCCGGGTGTGCGTCGATCGTCCGTTGCGCATGCCGCTGCCGCATGCGCCACGGCCGGTGCTGCGGGTGTCCGCCACCGCGCGCATCCTCATCGCCAGCCAGGCGCCGGGCACCAAGGTACACCTCTCCGGCATGCCCTTCACCGACGCCTCGGGCGACCGGCTGCGCTCATGGCTGGGCGTGGATTCCGACACCTTCTACGACGTCTCGCGCATCGACATCGCGCCGATGGGCTTCTGCTTTCCCGGGCAGGATGCCAAGGGCGCCGATTTGCCGCCGCGCCCGGAATGCGTTGCCACCTGGCACGACCGGCTGTTCGCGGTGTTGCCGGCGTTCGAGCTGGTGCTGGTGATCGGCGCGCCGGCGCAGAACTACCATCTGCGCCGCCTCGGCCTGGAGCGTTTCGTCAAGCTCAGCCTCACCGAGCGGGTGGTGCGCTGGCGGGAGATATTCGACGCGCGGAGCGGGCCGAAGATCCTGCCGCTGCCGCATCCGTCATGGCGAAACACGGGGTGGCTGAAGCGTCATCCGTGGTTCGGCGAGGAATTGCTGCCGGTGCTGCGGGGGGAGGTGGAGCGGGTTCTGCTTCAGCATCCTTCGAGGCCGCCTGCGGCGGCACCTCAGGATGAGGTTCATCTTTCAAAAATAACCTCATCCTGAGGTGCTGCCGCAGGCGGCCTCGAAGGATGTTCAAGCAGGACGACCCCTTCCTACCGCGACAGCATCAGATGCCGGTTCAGCCGCCGCTCCAGCACGTTCCACACCCGGCGCACGATCTCGACCATGACGAGATAGAGCACCGCCGCCCACAGATAGACTTCCATGTCGTAGGAGCGGGAAAACGCCAGCCGCGTCACCCCCATCAGGTCGTACACAGTGATGATCGAGGCGATCGAACTGGCCTTGATCATCAGCACCAGCTCGTTGCCGAGCGGGCGCAGGCCGATGCCGATGGCCTGCGGCAGGATCACCTTGCGATAGGCGAGCACGCCGCTGAGGCCGAGCGATTTGGCGCCCTCCATCTGGCCGACCGGCAGGCTCTCGATGCCGCCGCGCAATATCTCCGCCTGGTAGGCCGCGGTATTGAGCGTGAAGGTCAGCACCGCGCAGAAGAAGGCGTCGCGGAACAGCCACCACAGGCCGAGGCTCTCCAGCTCGACGCGGAACTGGCCGGCGCCGTAATAGACCAGGAAGGTCTGCGCCAGCAGCGGGGTGCCGCGGAAGAAATAGCTGTAGCCGAAGGCGAGGCGCGAGACGAACTTGTTGCCCTCCACCCGGGCGATGGCGAGCGGGATGGCAAGGATGCCGCCGCAGATCATCGAGATCGCCACCAGTTCCAGCGTCACCACTACGCCGTCGAGGAAGCGCGGGCCGTAGCGTCCCATCAGCTCGGCATTGAAGCCGAGGAGGCCCATCAGATTGATGAAGCCGGTGCCGATGATGCCGAAGAATTCGCCGATCATCAGGCCTTCCCTCCGACACGCTTGAGGCCGCGGCTGGCCCTGGCCTCGGCGCGGGAGAACACCACGCTGGAGAGCATCGAGAACACCAGATAGATCAGGCAGGCGACGAGATAGAAGAAGAAGGGCTGCTTGGTCACGCCCACCGCGATCGAGGTCTGGCGCATCAGGTCGGTGATGGCGATGACCGAGACCAGCGACGTGTCTTTGAGCAGCACCAGCCAGTTGTTGGAAAGACCCGGCAGCGCGACGCGCCACAGCTGCGGGAACACCACGAGGCGGAACACCTGCCATTTGGCGAGGCCGAGCGCGCCGGCGGCCTCGGTCTGGCCGCGCGGCACCGAGCGGATCGCGGCATAGAACACTTCGCTGGAGAAGGCGCCGAGCACCAGGCCGAGTGCGGTGACGCCGGCGACGAACTGGTTCACCTCGATGGTCGCGCCCTCGACCAGCATGCCGGCGATGCGGGTGAGCAGCATCTGCCCGCCATAATAGACGATGAAAAGCGTCAGCAGCTCGGGCAGGCCGCGGAACACCGTGGTGTAGAGATTGCCCGCGGCGCGCAGGATCGCCGAATTGGAGTTCTTGGCGAGTGCGGCGGCGAGCCCGATGGCGAGCCCAACGGGGAGCGTCGCCAGCGCCAGCTCGATGGTGACGAGAGCGCCCCTGGCGATGTCGTCGCCCCAGCCATTCTCGCCGAAGGAGAGCAGGCTGAGCAGCTCAAGCATGAATGTCTCCACCCATAGGCCGCTCTGCTTCAACATCCTTCGAGGCCGCCTCCGGCGGCACCTCAGGATGAGGTTCATCTTTCAAAAGCGACCTCATCCTGAGGTGCTCGGCAAGGCCGGGCCTCGAAGGATGCTGAAACAGCGCGGCGGAGGGACGAGCGGCCACGCGCCTTGCGACGACATCAACCCGCAGGAACTCACTGGAGAGGCTCATCGAGAGGAGGCACTCCGCAAATGGCGGGCCGCGCCGGCTGATTACGGCGCGGTAGCCCATGGTGCCTCAATAAATGCTGAAGGGGAAATACTTCTCGTTGATCTTCTTGTAGGTGCCGTCGGCGACGATCTCCTTGATCGCCTTGTTGAACATGGTCACCAGATCCGCGTCGCCCTTGCGGATGCCGATGCCGACGCCGTCGCCGAAATACTTCGTGTCAGTGTATTCGGCGCCGACATACTGGCAGCAGGCACCGTCCTTGGAGTTCAGCCAGTCATACTGCACGGTCTTGTCGGCCAGCACGGCGTCGAGCCGCCCGTTGGCGAGGTCGAGATTGGCCTCGTCCTGCTTGCCGTAGAGCTTCACCTCGGCACCGGCCTTGCCATAGATGTCCTCGAGGAAATTGGAGTGGATGGTGGCGCTCTGCGCGCCCAATACCTTGCCCTTCAGCGCCGCCGGGCTGGTGTCGGTGATCTTGGATTCCTTGCGCGCGGTAAAGCTCGCCGGGCTCAGATAGTATTTGTCGGTGAAGGCGATCTGCTTCTTGCGCTCGTCGGTGATCGACATCGAGGCGACGATGGCGTCGTACTTGCCGGCCAGCAACGCCGGGATGATGCCGTCCCAGTCCTGCGCCTGGAACGTGCAGGTCACCTTCATCTTCTCGCACAGCGCCTTGGCGATATCGATGTCGAAGCCCTTGAGCTCGCCCTTCTCGATATAATTGAACGGTGGATAGGCGCCCTCGGTGCCGATGCGGACCGTCTTCCACTCCTTGGCGGAGGCGCCGGCGGCGCTCGCCGCGACGATGAGGACGGCCGCGGCGATGTGGGTGACGAGGCTCATGCTGCTTCCCTCTGAAGACATCTCTCTCGGTGCCGGGCGGTGGTTTCGTCCCCGGCGGGCGATGCTGGCACTTTTACCATGGGGTGCGCAACGGGGAGATGATGCATTCGTAATCAGAATGATTATCTGTCTGTTGAATAGGCAATGCGGTTCGATTAAGGGCGCCGATCGATCGACAGCGGCGGGCGGGTTGACGATGTCGGCGTTCCGGTGCTCAACCGTTTGAAACTGTTCGCAACGGAGCGCGACGATGGCAACCGCTGAAGATGTGAAGGCGCGGCTTGCGCAAGTGATGGCCCCGGACGGGCGCCCCGTGACGCAGGCCGGCGTGCTCTCCGAGATCCTGGTCTCGGACGGCAAGGTCTATCTCTCGCTCACCGTGGATGCGCGCGAGGCGCAAGCCTGGGAGCCGGTGCGCGCCGCGGTGGAGCGCACCGTGCGCGGCACGCCGGGCGTGACCTCGGCGCTGGTGGCGCTGACGGCGGAACGCAAGGCTGGCAGCGGGCCCGCCGCGCCCCAGGGCGGCACCTCGACCACGCCGGTGCGGGTCTCGGGGCAAGGTGCGCCCGCGGGGGCACCCGCCGGCGGGCATTCGCACGCCGGCCATACGCACGCCGCGCCGCCGGCCGATCCGCAGAAGGAAGGCCGCGGCCTGCCGGGCGTCGGCGCCATCATCGCGGTGGCCTCGGGCAAGGGCGGCGTCGGCAAGTCGACGCTGGCCGCCAATCTCGCGCTCGGCCTCGCCTCGCTCGGCATGAAGGTCGGCCTGCTCGACGCCGACATCTATGGCCCCTCGGTGCCGCGCCTGCTCGGCCTCAAGGGCCGGCCGACCGCGGAAGGGCGCATGCTGCAGCCGCTGGAAAGCTGGGGGATGAAGGTGATGTCGATCGGCTTCCTCGTCGAGGAGGAGACGCCGATGATCTGGCGTGGCCCGATGGTGATGTCGGCGATCAGCCAGATGCTGAAGGAAGTGAACTGGGCGCCGCTCGACGTGCTGGTGGTGGACATGCCGCCCGGCACCGGCGACGCGCAGCTCACCATGGCGCAGCAGGTGCCGCTGGCCGGCGCGGTGATCGTCTCGACCCCGCAGGACCTGGCGCTGATCGACGCCCGGCGCGGCATCGCCATGTTCGAGAAGGTGAATGTCCCGGTTCTCGGCGTGGTCGAGAATATGAGCTACTTCCTCTGCCCGCATTGCGGCGGCCGCTCCGACATTTTCGGCCATGGCGGCGCCCGGCACGAGGCGCAGCGGCTCGGCGTGCCGTTCCTCGGCGAGGTGCCGCTGCACCTCACCATCCGCGAGACCTCGGACGCCGGCCGCCCGCTGGTGGCGACCGCCCCGGACAGCGCGGAGGCCGAGATCTACCGCTCCATCGCCCGCGCGGTGCAGGTCGCGCTGACCGGCGGCAAGGCCAGCACGCGGCAGGCGCCGCGGATCGTGGTGGAGTGAGGGGGCGCTCTGCGTGAGCATCCTTCGAGGCCCGGCGTCGCCGGGCACCTCAGGATGACGTGGTTATAAATGCGACGTCATCCTGAGGTGCGAGCGCAGCGAGCCTCGAAGGATGTCCGCCTCCGCGCGACTCCTTGCCCTCCCGCCGCCAACCCCCGCCAAAAGACGCATCTTCCCTCAGGTTGCCTTGGCAAAACCCGTGGCGTACCTCTGTCATTGGAAAAGGGCATAAGCCCAAGGGTGCGGTAGCCCCCACCGCGCCACGAGGAACCCCAGAAGGAGACGACTTCATGAAGCGCCGTCAGTTCCTTGCCGCGACCGGTGCCGGTGTCGCGGCCTCCACCGCTGTTGCCATGCCCGCCATCGCGCAGTCCGCGCCCGAGATCAAATGGCGCCTCGCCTCCAGCTTCCCGAAGTCGCTCGACACCATCTATGGCGGCGCCGAAGTGATGTCGAAGATGGTCTCGGAGCTGACCGACGGCAAGTTCCAGATCCAGGTGTTCGCCGCCGGCGAGATCGTCCCCGGCCTTCAGGTGCTCGACGCGGTGCAGAACAACACCGTGGAGATGTGCCACACCGTGTCCTATTACTTCGTCGGCAAGGATCCGACCTTCGCCATTGCCGCCTCGGTGCCGTTCGGCCTGAATGCGCGCATGCAGAATGCCTGGCTCTACCAGAATGGCGGCATCGAGGCCTTCAACGAATTCTACAAGAAGTACAATGTCTACGGCCTGCCCTGCGGCAATACCGGGGCGCAGATGGGCGGCTGGTTCTCCAAGGAGATCAAGTCGGTTCCCGACATGAACGGCCTGAAGATGCGCATCGGCGGCATCGCCGGGCAGGTCATGGCCAAGCTCGGCGTGGTGCCGCAGCAGATCGCCGGCGGCGACATCTATCCGGCGCTGGAAAAGGGCACCATTGACGGCGCCGAATGGGTCGGCCCGTACGATGACGAGAAGCTCGGCTTCTACAAGGTGGCGAAGTTCTACTATTATCCCGGCTGGTGGGAAGGTGGCCCGACCATCCACGCCTTCACCAACCTCGCCAAGTGGAACGAACTGCCGAAGACCTACCAGTCGGCGCTGATCGCCGGCTCCACCTATGCCAACACCATCATGCAGGCGCGCTACGACGTGCAGAACCCGCTGGCGATCAAGCGCCTGGTGGCCAACGGCACGCAACTGCGCCCCTTCCCCAATGACGTGATGGAAGCCTGCCTGAAGGCGACCAACGAGCTGTGGGGCGAGATCTCGGCGAAGAACGAAGACTTCAAGAAGCTGATCAACACCATGCAGTCGTTCCGCAACGACGAGTATCTGTGGTGGCAGGTCGCCGAGTACACCTTCGACAGCTTCCAGATCCGCAACCGCGCGCGCGGCTGAGCTGAACGCAAGAACGACGTCATGCCCGGGCCTGTCCCGGGCATGACGATTTGGGGATGTGGTCCTGCTTCAGCATCCTTCGAGGCTCGCCAAGCGAGCACCTCAGGATGAGGTTGTCCTGAGAGATGAACCTCATCCTGAGGTGCCCGGCGCAGCCGGGCCTCGAAGGATGCTCACGCAGGACAACACCTTCCCGCGATCCCGGCTCGGCCTTCGGCCGTCCGGGATGACGACGTTGGGGGAGGGTATGCGAAGTCGTGATTGCCCTGCGCCGCGCGGTGCTGCAAACATCCGCGCCTCACAGCGCAGGAACGACCCCGATGAAGCGTCGCGATCTCCTCCGTACCGCCGGCCTCGCCGCCGCCGCGACGACGCTCGCCGCGCCCGCCATCGCGCAATCCGCGCCAAGCGTGAAATGGCGCCTCACCTCCAGCGTGCCCAAGGTGCTCGACGCCATTTTCGGCGCCAATGAGCTGGTGGCGAAATATGTCAGCGAGGCCACCGACGGGCGCTTCACCATCGAGAGCTTCGCCGCCGGCGAGATCGTGCCGGGCCTGCAGGCGCTCGACGCGGTGCAGAACGGCACGGTCGAGTGCGCGCAGACCCCGCTCTATTACTATCTCGGCAAGGACCCGAGCTTCGCCTGCTTCACCGCCATGCCGTTCGGGCTGAATGCGCGCCAGCAGAATGCCTGGTTCTATCATGGCGGCGGGCGCGAATTGCAGGACGAGTTCCTCGCCAAATATAATCTGGTCGGCTTCCTCGGCGGCAATACCGGCACCCAGATGGGCGGCTGGTTCCGCAAGGAAATCAAGGATATGACCGATTTCCGCGGGCTCAAGTTCCGCATCGGCGGCATTGCCGGGCAGGTGGTGGCCAAGCTCGGCGTGGTGCCGCAGCAGATCGCGCCGGGCGACGTCTATTCCGCGCTGGAGAAGGGCAGCATCGACGCCTGCGAATGGGTCGGGCCCTATGATGACGAGAAGCTCGGCTTCGTGCGGGTGGCGCCGTTCTATTACTATCCTGGCTGGTGGGATGGCGGGCCGACCATGCACATCATCGTCAACCAGGCACGCTGGAACGCGCTGCCGAAATCCTATCGGGCGATCTTCGAGGCCGCCGCCGCCTATGCCAATTCCGACATGCTGGCCAAATACGACGCCCGCAACCCCGCCGCGCTGCGCCGGCTGGTGGCGGCGGGCGCGCAATTGAAGCCGTTCCCGCCGAGCTTCCTCGACGCCGCCTGGACCGCCTCGAACGAGCTCTACACCGAGATTTCCGCCAAGAATGCCGGTTTCAAGAAGATCCTCGACGCCATGATCGCCTTCCGCAACGAGGAATATCTGTGGTGGCAGGTGGGGGAATATCCCTATGACGGCTACATGATCCGGGCGCGCTCGCGGGGGTGAGGTGCTCTGCGTGAGCATCCTTCGAGGCCGCTTCGCGGCACCTCAGGATGAGGTCGTTCTATAGATGAACCTCATCCTGAGGTGCCCGGCAAAGCCGGGCCTCGAAGGATGCTCACGCAGAGCGCCCCCCGCGCGCCATAAGCAACAACAGGAAACGCCAATGCCGCCTTCGACGCCCTCCCGCCGCCGCCTCATCAAGACCGCCGGCCTCGCCGCCGCGGCGGGCGCTGTCGCGTCCCCGGCCATCGCGCAAAGCGCGCCGCAGGTGAAATGGCGGCTCACCTCGTCCTATCCGAAGTCGCTCGACACCATTTACGGCACCGCCGAGGTGCTGGCGAAATATGTGCGCGATGCCACCGACGGCAATTTCACCATCGAGGTGTTCGCCCCCGGCGAGCTGGTGCCGGGGCTGCAGGCGTTCGACGCGGCGCAGAACGGCACCGTCGAGATGGCGCAGACCGCGCTGTATTATTACATCGGCAAGGACCCGGCCTTCGCGCCCTTCACCACCATGCCGTTCGGCCTGAATGCCCGCCAGCAGACGGCGTGGCTCTATCATGGCGGCGGGCTGGAGCTGCAGAACGCCTTCCTCGCCAAGTACAATGTCATCGGCTTCGCCGGCGGCAATACCGGCGCACAGATGGGCGGCTGGTTCCGCAAGGAGATCAAGGACCTCGCCGATCTGAAAGGCCTGAAGATGCGCCTGCCGGGCCTCGCCGGCCAGGTGCTGGCCCGCCACGGGCTGGTGCCGCAGAACCTTGCCGGCGGCGACATCTATCCGGCGCTGGAAAAGGGCGTGATCGACGCCGCGGAATTCGTCGGCCCGGTGGATGACGAGAAGCTCGGCTTCGTGCGGGTGGCGCCCTATTACTATTATCCCGGCTGGTGGGAAGGCGGGCCGACCATCCATTTCGTGGTCGGCCTTGCCGCCTGGAACAAGCTGCCGAAAGCCTACCAGGCGGTGTTCCAGGCCGCCTCCGCCGCCGCCAACCAGGACATGCTGGCGAAGTATGACGCCCGCAACCCCGCCGCACTGCGCCGCCTCGTGGCCGCCGGCGCCCAGTTGCGCCCCTTCCCCGCCCCGGTGATGGACGCCGCCTACAAGACCGCGACCGAGATGTTTGCCGAGATCGCGACGAAGAACGCCGACTTCAAGACCATCTATGAGTCGATGCTGAACTTCCGCAACGAGGAATATCTGTGGTGGCAGGTCGGGGAATATCCCTATGACGGCTACATGATCCGCGCGCGGACGCGGGGGTAGGGCGCTCTGCGCGAACATCCTTCGAGGCCGCTTCGCGGCACCTCAGGATGAGGTTGTTCCTTAAAAGCGACCTCATCCTGAGGTGCCCGGCAAAGCCGGGCCTCGAAGGATGCTGAAGCAGGACGACCTACTCCGCCGGCTCCAGCATCGGCTCCGGCGTGAGCGCTTCGCGGCGCTGGTTGCGCACCGTATAGACCCCGGCGGCGATGATCAGCGCCATGCCGGCGAGCGCGAGGCCGTCCGGGCGCATGCCGAAGATGAACGCGCCATAGGCCACCGCGAACGGCACGCCGGCATAGCGGAACGGTGACACCACCGCGGGATCGCCGGCGCGGAACGCCGCGATCACCAGCATGTGGCCGCCGATCAGCGTCAGCGCCCCGCAGAGGAGGATGGCATAGGCGGCAAGCCCCAGCGGTTGCCAGGATTCGAAGCCGCTGCCGACGAGGCCCACCAGCATGCCGAAGCAGGCGGTGACCAGCGTCACGATCAGCGTCGGCACATGGGCGGCGATGCGGTTGGTGGTGAAATCGCGGAACGAGATCAGGAAGGTAGAGGCCACCGGCAGCAGCGCCGCCACCTGGAAGGTGCCGGCGCCCGGCTGCACCACCAGCAGCACGCCGAGAAAGCCGGCAATCACGGCGAGCCAGCGCGCGGAGCCGATGCGCGCGCCCATCAGCACCACCGCCGCGGCCATGGTGACCAGCGGCGACACCTGCATGATGGCGGCGGCGTCGGCGAGGCCGATATAGCCCAGCGCGGTGATGTAGAGGAAGGCGCTCACGGCTTCCGCGCTGGAGCGCAGCAGCACCTGCCGGTCGGCGGCGTGGCGCACGCCGGTCAACTGGCCGCGCATGCCGAGGATGACGGCCAGCATCAGCGCCGCCATGATGCCGCGCACCGCCATGATCTGCGAAGCTAGCATATATTCGGATGCGAGCTTGGAGCAGGCGTCGTTGGCGGAGAAGACGGCGGTGCCGGCGAGGATCAGCAGGATGCCGCGGTGATTGGCGTGGGCGGAGGGCATGGGAGGTTTCGGAAGGTAGGCGCACAAATGATATGGCGCGCCTTCTAGCTGAATTCTCGGGCCGGTGCGCGGATTGTTTGCGCACGATTTGTTTCAGCGTGCTTACCGGGCGTGCTCTGCTTCAGCATCCTTCGAGGCCGGCCGATGGCCGGGCACCTCAGGATGAGGTTCATCTTTAGCGCGACCTCATCCTGAGGTGCCGCGAAGCGGCCTCGAAGGATGGCCACGCAGAACGACCTATTCCGCCGCGCCCACCGCCGCGCCGATCACTTCGCCCGAGCGCCGCTCCAGCGCCTGCGAGGCGAAGCACAGCGCGAAGCCGCCGAGCGCCAGGCCCGCGCCGATCCAGGGCAGGTCGGCATAGTTCATCCCGAGGGTGAGCGCCGCGCCGCCGATCCAGGCGCCGGAGGCATTGCCAAGATTGAAGGCGCCCTGGTTCAGCGTCGAGGCGAGGTTGGGCGCGCCGACCGCGGCATCCACCACCCGGGTCTGGATCGGCGCCACCACGGCGAACACCAGCACGCCCCACACCACCACGGTGACGACCGCGGCATATTCGAACGGCACGGTGAACACCATCACGCTGAGGATCACCGCGAGGCCGATGAAGATGCCCATCAGCGAGGGCATCAGCTTCCAGTCCGCGAGCTTGCCGCCGAGGATGTTGCCGATGGTGATGCCGACGCCGAACAGCACCAGCACGATGGTCACGGCGTGCGGGGTCAGCCCCGTCACTTCGCGCAGCAGCGGCGCGATATAGGTAAAGACGGTGAACAGGCTGGCCGACGCCAGCACGCTCATGCCCATGGCATAGAGCACCTGCGGGCGTTTCAGCACCTTGAATTCGGAGATGATGTTGCCGCTGGTGTGCGGGATCGCCTTCGGCACCCACAGCGCGATGGCGGCCACCGCGAAGATGCCGATCACCACCACCGCCCAGAAGGTGGAGCGCCAGCCCATGGCCTGGCCGAGCGCGGTGCCGGCCGGCACGCCGAGCACGTTCGCGAGCGTCAGCCCCGCGAACATCAGCGCGATGGCGCTGGCGCGCTGCTTTGGCGGAACGAGGCTGGCGGCGACCACCGCGCCGATGCCGAAGAAGGCACCATGGCAGAAGGCGGTGACCACCCGCGCGCCCATCAGCGTCCAGTAGTCCGGGGCGATGGCGCACAGGAAATTGCCGAGCACGAACACGCTGGCGAGCCCGATCAGCGTGGCTTTGCGCGGCAATGCATTGGTGATGATGGCGACGATCGGCGCGCCGATGACGACGCCGAGCGCATAGCCTGTCACCAGCAGGCCGGCGGCCGGGATGGTAACATGAAGGTCCGCCGCCACTTCCGGCAGCAGCCCCATGATGACGAATTCCGTGGTGCCGATGCCGAACGAGGCCATGGCAAGGGCAAGGAGCGGAAGCTGCATGGGTGCGTCCCGGAATAGATCGCGCGCGATGTGAATCACGATGATTTATGCGGTGAATGCTGCGTTGCAGCAAGGTATGCCGGGGCAGGGCTGCTATGCGTGGAGGGGGTGCGCTGCTGGAGCATCCTTCGAGGCTCGCAGTGCTCGCACCTCAGGATGAGGTTGTGCTCTGAAACGCGACCTCATCCTGAGGTGCCGCGAAGCGGCCTCGAAGGATGATGAAGCAGGACAACGCTACTCGTCCACCTGCGCGCCGGATCGTTTCGCAAGGCGCCGCACGGCCTCCCAATCGCCGCTGACCAGAGCCTCCTTCTTCGCCCGGCTCCAGCCCTTGATCTTCCGCTCCGCCGCCACGGCGTCCGCGATGATCGGAAAATGCTCGGACCAGATCAGTTCAACAGGCCGGCGCATGAAGGTGTAGTTGTCCGGGAATGCGCCTTGCAAGTGCTCGGCGAACCTCTTCTCGAGATCGGTGCGTGTCGAGCCGACATAGAGCGAGCCATCGGCACAGCGGAGCATGTAGACGAAGGCGCTCATTCGGTGCTCGGAGGGTGCGCTGCGTGAACATCCTTCGAGGCCCGGCTTTGCCGGGCACCTCAGGATGACGTGGTTATAAAAGCAACCTCATCCTGAGGTGCCGCCGCAGGCGGCCTCGAAGGATGCTGAAGCCGAGCGCCCTCAGCCGCCCGTCACGCTCATGTGCCGGCGCACGGCAGGCGCCCGCCCGCGGCGGTCGATGACGAAATCATGCCCCTTGGGCTTGCGGCGAATCGCGTCGTCCAGCGCGGCGTGCAGCGCCTCGTCGCTCTCGGAGGCGCGCAATGGCGCGCGCAGGTCAGCGGCGTCGTCCTGGCCGAGGCACATATAGAGCGTGCCGGTGCAGGTGACGCGCACACGGTTGCAGCCCTCGCAGAAATTATGCGTCAGCGGCGTGATGAAGCCGAGCCGGCCGCCGGTCTCCTTCACGCTCACATAGCGCGCCGGGCCGCCGGTGCGGAACGGAATGTCCTCCAGCGTCCATTGCTGCTCGAGACGGGCGCGCACCTGGCTCAGCGGCAGATACTGGTCGACGCGGTCGGAGCCGGTCTCGCCCATCGGCATGACCTCGATCAGCGACATGTCCATGCCGCGGCCGTGCGCCCATTCGATCAGCGCGGGGATCTCGTCCTCATTGTCCTCGCGCAGGGCGACGGCGTTGATCTTCACATGCAGGCCGGCGCGCTGGGCGGCGTCGATGCCGGCGAGCACCTTCTTGAGGTCGCCCCAGCGGGTCAGCGCCCGGAAGCGGTCCTCGTCCAGCGTGTCGAGCGAGACGTTCAGCCGCTTCACGCCGCAGGAGGCGAGCTCATCGGCGAAGCGGGCGAGCTGCGAGCCATTGGTGGTCAGCGTCAGCTCTTCCAGCGCCCCGGTTTCCAGGTGCCGGCCGAGCGAGCGGAACAGCGTCATCACGTCCCGGCGCACCAGGGGTTCGCCGCCGGTGAGGCGCAATTTCTTCACGCCGCGGGCGACGAAGGCGGAGCACAGCCGGTCCAGCTCTTCCAGCGTCAGCAATTCGGGCTTGGGCAGGAAGGTCATGTGCTCGGCCATGCAGTACACGCAGCGGAAGTCGCAGCGGTCCGTGACCGAGACGCGCAGATAATTCACCGCGCGGCCGAACGTATCCACCAGCGGCAGCCGGGGGGTGCCGAACTGGGCAGCATCGAACGTGGGATGAAGACCGGCCATTCGCGTTTCCATGCGCAGCGCCGTTGCGTCAGGCGCCGCTGCCTCGATTTGTTCTAATCGTCCGCCGCCCTGCTGCCAAGGCGGCGTTGCCTATCACCCGATTGTTGAAACCATTCAAAGGGTAACGTTTCCGGTACCGCTTCCGGTCTCTTGGCGAGCGAGCATACTCCCATTATGTGGAGGCGGCGCCGGCGGGTGAAAGCCCGGGGCGCCCGATAATTGCCTCGACGCACGGCGAAGTGGCGCGATGGATGGGGATTTGACGTGACGGATGCCTGGCCCACCGAAATCCGCCTGCACAAGGATCGCCGCACGCTGAGCGTGGCGTTCGACGATGGCGTCGCCTACGACCTGCCGGCGGAATATTTGCGGGTGGAGAGCCCCTCCGCCGAGGTGCAGGGCCACTCGCCGGCCGACCGGCAACTGGTGCCGGGCAAGCGCGAGGTGCGCATTTCCGAGGTGATTCCGGTCGGGCATTATGCGGTGCGGCTGGTGTTCGATGACAGCCATTCCACCGGCATCTTCACCTGGGACACCTTTGCCCAGTTGGGCCGCGAGCAGGACGAGCGCTGGAAGCGCTATCTGCAGGAACTGGCGGCGAAGAACCTCTCGCGCGACGCGGCGGGGACGACGCGGCACCATTGAGGGGTGGCGTCGTACTGTGTGGGCATCCTTCGAGGCTCGCTGCGCTCGCACCTCAGGATGACGTTGTTCCTATAAGGACGACGTCATCCTGAGGTGCCGGCCCATCGGGCCGGCCTCGAAGGATGTTCAAGCAGAGCAGCCCCAAAACAAAAGGGCCGGCTCGCGCCGGCCCCTTCGCCTATCCGCCCCCCAGCAGACAGATCAGTTCATGATGTAGACGGTGGCGCCGACATTGACGCGGTTATAGAGGTCCACCACGTCGTCATTGGTCATGCGGAAGCAGCCCGAGGACACCGCCTGGCCGATGGTCTCCGGCTCGTTGGAGCCGTGGATGCGGTAGAGCGAGGAGCCGAGATACATGGCGCGCGCGCCGAGCGGGTTGTCGATGCCGCCGGGCATGTAGCGCGGCAGGTCCGGGCGGCGCTTCAGCATCTGCGCCGGCGGCGTCCAGCCCGGCCACTCGGCCTTGCGGCTGATGGACTTCACGCCGTTCCAGCGGAAGCCGTCGCGGCCGACGCCGATGCCGTACTTCAGCGCGGTGCCGTTGTTCTGCACCAGATAGAGCCGGCGCTCGCCGGTGCGGATCACGATGGTGCCCGGCCGGTACTTGCCGTTGAACGCCACGGTCTGGCGCGGGATCGGCGAGCCGGAATAGCCGAGGCCGCGGCCCGGCCCGTTGCCGAAGTTCGACGGCCGGAAACCGTTGCCGCTGAACAGCGCAAAGAAAGGATTGTCGGAATTGTCATAGGCCATTGCCGGCGCTGCCGCGGCAAGGCTCAACCCCGCGATGAATGCCGCTACGGCAAGCTTCGTCAGTCGCATTGTCAGCCCCATTTTTGACGTCCGAGCGCCTTATTGTGCCCGTCCGCTGAACGCCCGATGAACCGCCCGCGACATGTCGCGCCCAATCCGGCCGCAATCAGGCCATGATGCGGGTGGGTTTTCGCCTGGGACTATGCAGGCGGAATACGAACAATGCATTGACATTCACGTGACGCCGCAGCGCCTTGCGCGAGGGTGCGGCTTGCTTGCAACAGATGCGGGTAATGGATGGGGTTCTGGGGCAGGGGGCGCTCGGGGATGGGTATCCTTCGAGGCTCGCTGCGCTCGCACCTCAGGATGAGGTTCCTCTAAAACAACAACCTCATCCTGAGGTGCCCGGCAAAGCCGGGCCTCGAAGGATGTTCACGCAGAGCGACCCGCCCTCAATGCCACAGGCCGAACTCGGCCCATTTCGCTTCCGGGATCGGGCCGACCACCTTGTAGCGGAAATCCACCGCGCTCATGTGGTCGCTCGCCAGCGTGCAGGTGTAGCCGAAGCGGAACCATTGATCGCCCATGCGGAACGCGCCGCCCTCGCCGGTGACCTTCTCGCCGGTGATCTTCGGTGTCTCGGCGGCGTCGATCAGCACGCGGTCGGTCTTCTTGTACTCGGCGTCGCGGCCGAGCGCCTTCATCGCGCTGAGGTCGCACACCTGCGTCGCCAGCTCGGTGGGATCGAGCTTCATCAGGCTCTTCTCCATCTTGCCGGCGGCATTGGCCGGGGGATGGGCGGCGTGCGGCGTCTTCGCCGCGGCCGGCAGCGCGAACGTGGCGAGCACGCAGGCGGCAAGGGCGCAGCCAATGAGATGAGGCTGGGCGGGCTTGAAGCAGACCATCGGCGTCAGGACCATCGGTGCATCAGTGCCACCGGTAATCCATTTCCACAAAAGAGGAAACCCCGCGCAACGTCAGGTCGGCGGGGCGTGGCGGGCGCACGGGCGGGCGGCCCTCAATAAGGCCGCGATCCCGCCCGGCTGCGCGGCCGGCGTACCGGCTGGCGCATGGCGTTGAATTTCGCCAGCACCCGCGCCACCAGATAGGGCACCCAGAGCGGGAGCCGCGAATAGGGATGGCCGGTGGGTAGCACGACGCCATGATGGCGCGCGCGTCCTGCCTCGAAGCGAGCGCGGCGCGCCGACATCGGCTCCGGGTAACGTGTCCAGTTCGTCATCGCGACCTCGTCATTGCAGCATCCTGCCAGCGAGTTCATGCGCCTGTTCTATAGTGTGCATCGCAACATGACCAAAAATTGGCAGGAAACCACATTTTTGCAAGTCGAATCTAAGTTACGGAGCGGAAATCCCTGAGATTTCGATACGAATGCAAGTTCAACGCCTCGTGATACGACTTGTGGTACGTAGCATGGTGTGCAGTGCGGTAGAAGGGTGGCACCGCGCGCCCCGAAGCTTCCGCAACGTCCCGCACAGCAGCCGGCCGCGGCGGGAATCGCGAAGCGTTCGAGGGCGTTAAGGCCCTCTAGGCGCCGCGGATGGCAATGGGATGACGGTACTATGATGCGGCGAATGGTGTGAGGCAAGCGCTATTACGATTTTATCCGCATTCTGGAAAGAGGTTGCGCTGCGTGAGCATCCGTCGAGGCCGCCTGCGGCGGCACGTCAGAGCCTGACCCGTAATTCGACGTATCCGTTGAGAGGAGCCCCTTTCCACCCTCATCCCCGGGCTTGACCCGGGGATCCAGACTTCGGCCGGGTGCATGCGGAGGGGCTGGATCCCCGGGTCAAGCCCGGGGATGAGGGCCAATTGGAGTTTTCGGTCAGGCTCTCGGGATGAGGCCGCACTAAAAGAACGACCTCATCCCTGAGGTGCCCGGCGCTTCCCGGGCCTCGAAGGATGCTCAAGCCGAGCGCGGCCTCCTCACTCCACCTCGTCGTCGTCGCGCACGCTGTCGGCCAGTTCGTCGAACTCGCGCTGGATGCGGCGGATGTGGGCGCCGAGCTCGTCGAGCCGCTCGGTCAGTTCGTCGATCGGCTGCGCGCCGAGGTTGTCGA
Source organism: Starkeya sp. ORNL1 (assembly GCF_012971745.1). Lineage (NCBI taxonomy): Bacteria > Pseudomonadati > Pseudomonadota > Alphaproteobacteria > Hyphomicrobiales > Xanthobacteraceae > Starkeya > Starkeya sp. ORNL1. The sequence goes on along the minus strand of NZ_CP048834.1, from coordinate 1,819,685 downwards.
TGCCCCACACCGCGTCGGCGATGGCGTCGTCGATGGAGAGGATGAGCTCGCTGGTCCTGGTCATGCCGGCCTCGTTGCGGGTGATGGTCACAATGCGGGTCACGCGGCGCGCAGGCCGCTGCGGGTGAAGTAAGTGGAGTGGTGCGCCGCCTCGCTGGACGTGCCGTAGAGCGCGGCTTCCTCGATGAGCGCCTCAGCGGCGTCGGCCTCGTCGAGCAGCGCGATGAAGTCGCCGCCAGGGGAGGCGATATCCTGGGCATAGGCGGCGATGGCGCGATCGAAGCCGGCCTCGTCGAACCGCCCGGATTGCCGCGCCGCCTCCGCGCAGATCCCCCGCATCGCGAGCGCCCACGCCTCGTTGACATCGACGACGCGGCGCTTGAGCGCGGGGAAATCGAGCTGCGGCACGGGTGTCTCCATCGGGTTGATGGAGATTATTTTGCGCTATGAGAAAATTAAATCAAGCGAGAAAATTGCGCTGTGAGCAATTATTGGGGGGTGGGCATCCTTCCTCCCCACCCGCCGTCATCCCGGACGGCCGGCACGGCCGATCCGGGATCGTGGGAAGGTGTTGCGCGGCACCTTCACGCGATCCCGGCTCTTCGCTGCGCTTCGGCCGGGATGACGGCGGTGGGGAACGGAGAAGGAGAAGGGGAGATCACCGCCGCGAGGCGAACACCACGACGTGGACCGAGAGCACCTCGGCCTGCTCGAAGCTGATCTCCATCTCCGGATTGTACTGCTTCACGATCAGCTTGCTCGGCGTGCGCTTCACCAGCTCCTTGATGAAGCCTTCCGGCGTGTCGTGCTCGTCGTGCGGGCGCAATTGCACGATGACGTCGTCGCCGATGCGGGCGGAGAGGTTGGGGTTCACCCAGGCCAGCTGGCCGGGCTTGAAGGACGGCACCATGCTGTCGCCGGTGACATAGACCGCGTAGGCATTGGCGGCGTTCTTGAGTTCCGGCGGGCAGCCGACCATGTCGAGACGTTCGCCGTTGAACTTCATACGCCCGTCACTGCCCCCTACCGCAACACCATAAACGGGAATCTGCCGCTCCGGCAATTCCGGCACCGGCAGCGGCGCCGACGCATTGGCCGGCACCGGCGGGCGCGGGCGCATCGGCACCACATTGTCCTGCGTCGGCGACGGCGTGCGCAATTGCAGCGACACCGGCGCCTCGAGGCCGAAGAACTCCTCCATCGCCGGCACCCACACCAGCTCGATGGTCTGGAAGCCCTTGCCCTTCTCCGGCCTCAGCATCTTGGAGATGGCCGCCTCGCCAATGCCGAGACGATGCGCGAGCTCGCGCTTGGAGCCGCGGCCGCGCTTTTCGAAGCCGGCCGCCATCCACGCGCGCAACTGATCCTGGATATCCTGCATGGCGTCATCTTTGCGATGTGGGCAAAAAATCATATTTCTATGAGCGCAAATTTCTCTTGACATAAATTTGCGCTCAGAGCAAATTTTTTCGCATTGAGCCGGCGCGACGACCCCCGCGCGCCCCATTCCGACAGCCAATCGCCTGCGTACCCATCAGCCCATTGCCCCGGATCGCCGAGCCCGGCGTGCCCGCACGCCGCTGCGCCGCTTCAAGGAACAATTCATGAACGCTGTGCCGATCGACACGCCCTCCGTGCTGCATCTCAGCCCCTATCTCGCCGGCCAGGCGGTGGAGATCTCCGCACTCGCCTGGGAGGCGCGCCGCCATGCGCAGGCGCTCGCCGTGGTGCTGGAGCGCTGCGCCAGCCGGCCGCTCGGCGAACTGGTGGCGCAATGCGAGATGGCCCACGCCGAGCGTCGCCTCGTCGACGTGGTGGGGATTCTCCGCACCGCCCGCGAACGCTTCGAGACGCTGCCGGTCTGCGGCGGGGAGGCGGGGGAATGAGGGGGCCTTCTGCTTCAGCATCCTTCGAGGCCCACGCAGGGCGTGGGCACCTCAGGATGAGGTCGTCTTTTAAAACACAACCTCATCCTGAGGTGCCGCCGCAGGCGGCCTCGAAGGATGCCCACTCAGCGCGGCCACTTCGGGAGGCCGCCCGATGAGCGAGCCCCGACGCCAGCCTTCCATGCCGCGCGTGCTCTGGCTGGAGCGCGACCGCGTGGCGCCGCTGCCGCCACCGCCGCCGCCGCCCGAGCCGCCGCTGCTGTTCCGCCCGAAGAGCCCGGTGCACGAGAGGCTGTTCCCCTCGGCCCGGCCGATCGCCCGCGCCATTGTCCGGATGCCCTCGGCCGAGGGCATGCGGCTGGTGCTGCGGCTCGCCCCGCCCGAGCCGTGCCCGCCGCTCGACGAGGACGAAGCGCCCATGCCCGGTACGCCGGCCCGTGACTGGCTGCGCGTCAGCCCGCGCCGCGGCCGTGGCGCCAGGCAGGTGCTGATCACCCGGATCCTGGCGACGGTGGCGGCGCATTATGATGTCGAGCCCGCCGAGATCCTGGCGCATCGCCGCACCGCCGGCGTGGTGCTGCCGCGCCAGGTGGCGATGTATCTCGCCAAGACGCTCACCGGCCGCTCGCTGCCCGATATCGGCCGGCGCTTCGGCGGCCGCGACCACACCACCATCCTGCATGGCGTGCGCAAGATCGCGGCGCTGCTGCAGCGCGATGCGTCGCTGGCCGAGGATGTGGCGGCGCTGACGGCGCTTCTGGTGGGTGGGAGGGAGGGCGCTCGGCTGGAGCATCCTTCGAGGCCCACGCAGGGCGTGGGCACCTCAGGATGACGTGGCTTTTGGAGACGAACCTCATCCTGAGGTGCGAGCGAAGCGAGCCTCGAAGGATGCTGCAGCAGGGCACCCTCTCATGAGCCACCCGTGGATGCCGTTCTATGTCGCGGACTATCTCGCCGATACCGGCCATCTCAGCACCGCCGAGCATGGCGCCTACCTGCTGCTCATCATGCATTACTGGCAGAACGGCGCGCTGCCGGATGATGAGAGGAAGCTTGCCCGCATCTGCCGGCTGCCCGAGGAGGAGTGGGCGGCCGCGCGCGAGACCATGGCCGGGCTGTTCGGCGAGGCGTGGACCCACAAGCGCATCGATACCGAGCTCGCCCGCACCGAGGAGCGCTATCGCAAGCGCGTCGAGGCCGGGCGGAAAGGTGGCCTCGCCAAGGCGAACGCACAGCCGCGCCACCCTCCGGCTGAAGCCGAGCCGGAGCAATGCCACACCAACCACAACCACAGCCACAAAGAGGAAGATTCCCCCGTACCTCCTCCGGAGGTCCGGCCCCCGCGCCATTCCGGACGCGGGGCTTTCCTCGCCGACGACTGGCAGCCGAGCCCGGCCAATATCGACTGGGCGGCGGCCGAGCTCGGCGGTGTGGCGGCAGCGGCGCGCACGTTCGAGCGCTTCCGCAACTACTGGCTGGCCAAGGCCGGCAAGGACGGGCGCAAGCGCGACTGGGAGCTGACCTGGCGCAACTGGGTGAATGAGGAGGTGGACCGTGCCAACCGCAACGCCCAGCGCAGCGCCTATCGCGGCCCGCCCACTGCGCGATCCCCCCATGACGCTCTCATTGCCGCCGTGGCTGAGCGCGTGCTTGGCGGCGATGACCGGGCATCCGCCGATGATCCCCGCGATGATGGCGCTGACGGCCGAGCAGCGGGAGGTCATCGGCTGTTACCTCAAAGAGCTGGATGAGCGGCTCGCCCCGGCCACCGAGCGCGAGGTGGGCGCGAGCTTCACCGCGCTGCTGCTGGCCTTCCCGGCGCAGCCGCTGAGCGAGGCGGCGGCGAGGATCCGCGCCGGCGCCTATTTCGAGGCGCTCGACGGCGAGCCGGCCTGGGCGATCGCGCGGGCCGGCTCGCGCTGGCTGCGCGGCGAAGTGGAGGGGAACCTCGCCTTCGCGCCGAGCCCGCCGCAACTGCGCCGGCTGGTGGAGGCGCAGACGCTTCCCGTGCGCCACCAGGCGGCGCGGCTGCGGCGCCTGCTCGGCGCCGGGGTGGAGTGCGTGGCGACGATTCCCGAGGAGCGCCGCGCCGAGCTGGCGGCGCGCTTCAAGGCGCTGGTGCGTTCGCTCGGCGCCTGATTCCCAAGTTTCGCAGGAGAGATCAGCCGATGGCGAAGTCCGGCCACGCCTATATCGCCGACTATGTGCGCGAGCGTGGGCAACCGAGGCGGGGAGCCGCCCGCTGGGACCACGACCGCCGCGCGCTCGACGCGCCGCCGGGCGCGGTGACGCTCGATGACGTGGTGCGCGATCCCGAGGACGACGCTCGCATCCGCGTGACGCGCAATGTGCGCGGCGACCCGCTCGGCGCGCTGTGGGCGCGGCGGCAGATCGACGAGCACCAGTTCATCGCCGGCCGGCATTGGCAGCATCTGCTGGAGGAGGCCGGCACTGCCGGCGTGCGCGCGCTCGACACGACGAAGGAGCGGGTGGATGGCGGGGCACTGTCGTTCGAGGGCCTCACCGACCGCCAGCTCCGCGCCGCCCGCGAGCTGCGCCGCGCCGTGGCCGGCCTCGGCGTGCAGCCGGCCCTGGTGGCGCGGCTCATGCTGGAGCAGGGCCTGAGCATCGCCCAGATCGCCCACGCCATGGGCACGCCGACGGCGCGGGGCCGGGACCGGCTGGGCTGGCTGCTGCGGATGAGCCTCGATGAACTGGCGGTGGGGTTTGGCTATGCGGAGCGGGTGGGGTGAGGAGTGGTCGGGGGTGGGCATCCTTCGAGGCCGCTTCGCGGCACCTCAGGATGACGTCGCGTTTAAAAACCACGTCATCCTGAGGTGCGAGCGTTTGCGAGCCTCGAAGGATGCTCAAGCAGATGACCCTCACCCCCGATCCGTCCCGTCCAGTATCTTCGTGATCCGGTCCGGAGCGCCTTCGACTTCGATGCCGTGGTCGCCGGCGAACCAGATGGTGGTGCCGCGGCCGGACTTGGTCAGGAAGCGGACGGCCTCCGGGTTCACATAGATGAAGTCCCCATCCTCGGTTCGTCGCAGGCGGCAGAAATTGGTCATGGGGGTCTCCCGGCTTGAGTCGCGGCGATCCGGCACTTTGGCGCGCGCGGTGTCAAGCCGAGACCTTCCGGAACGTAATTCCGACTGGACCATGCGCCGGCGGCCGAGCAGACTGGCTGCCTCGGCGTACCGCGAAGACAGCCACAACCGGAATGATCGGCGACGGGAGACAGCGCGCATGGCGACGGACATCAAGCTCGACGAAGGTGACGGCAACTGGCTCATCATCGAGGGCAGCGTCCTGAAGACGACGGCCTCCGACCTGATGCTCGACGCCCCGGGCCGCCGCCGCCAGACCGGCGGTCATCGCCGGGCGCTGGTTCATGATTCCACCGACGGATTGAGCATCAACTTCAATGGTGACTATCCGGGCGGCGTTTCCATGGGCGGCAATCTGAATGTCGCGGGCGACATCCGCTGGGCGACGTCGAGTTCAAGCCCGCAGAACCTTTCGCAGGTGATCAAGGGGATCAAGGATCAGATCCGCAGTTCGCCGGCGCTCGATGCCGAGCGTTTCACGCGCCTCGAGCGCACGCTGGAATCGCTGGTGGCGCTCGTCAACGCGTCGATCGTACCGCCGTGGGGCACCGTGGAAGAGGTCGAGAACGGCGACGACATGGGCATGTGGCTGATGTCGGCCTCTTCGCTCGGATTTACTATCCAGTATCGCGACCGGCAGGGAAACAATTTCCAGGGCGGCCCGTCCGATTATGACCCGGAAGTTCTCTTCTATAAGAATGTTGCGTGGAGCGAGCCGCCCGCGGGCACGGCCATGCCCCGAGGCAGCACGATTGTCGTTGTCGTCGAGGACCGCCAATAGCGTTGCCTATCCGGAACGTGCCTATCCAGGAAACGCGTTGAAGCAGGAAGGGTGCAGCGCCATGGCGGGCACGACGCTTTCGGTTCGGCAACTGGGTCGTCACATCACGGCGGGACCGGCCAATCCTTCCAGCCTGCGCGCACTCCTGAGGCGCCCGGCTGGCAGGATCCAGCTATCGGTGCAGCCGATGACGCTCTCCGTCATGACGCACAACATGGCGCTGCTGGTGGCTCCGGGAAATTATCTCGGCACTGACCGCGACGGCGCCATTGCCGAGATCATCGCCCAGATCAGCGCCCGGTTTCCCGACGTCGTCGGCCTCTGCGAGGTGTTCTCCGATGGCGAGCGCAAAACCATCCGCAACAGCCTCAGACACATTTATCCGTTCTTCCGCGAGGGGCCCGACGAGGCCGATCTCGAATCCGATGGCGGGCTGCTGTTGCTGAGCCGGCATCCGATTACGGTCGCGCATGATTTCATCTATCGCGACTGCGACGGCCCCGACTGCTTCGCCAACAAGGGGATGATCCATATCCGGATCCAGGCCGCGTCCTGGCCGACGCCGGTCGATGTGTTCTACACGCACGCGCAGGACATCTCGACCGGCGACGGGGTGAGCACGCTCTATAGCCAGATCCACAATATGAATGTGTTCATCGGCACGCACGGCCTGCCCAGGATTCCGAAGCTCATCATGGGCGACCTCAATATTCCCGCCCACGTGCCGCAGCATTACGCCAGGCTGCTGATCGGGCTCGGCGGGGTGTGCGATTGCTGGACGCTGGTCGGCAACTCCATTGAAAGCGGGCCCACGGTGGTGACCGACACCAGCTTCCACGAGGATGCCGATGACCGGCCGGCGCGAAACGAGCGTCTCGACTATGTGCTGCTCAAGGCCGAGCACAGCGCGATCCCGATCGTCTCGAAGGTCGAGGTGCTGCGCATCCAGCGCAATGGCCGGTTCATCTCCGACCATTTCGGCGTGCTCGCGAGCTTCGACAAGGTTGGGTTGGTCAGTGGGTGAGTTGGGGGCGGTGCTCGGGGATGGGCATCCTTCGAGGCCCGCCGATGGCGGGCACCTCAGGATGAGGTTGTTCTTTTTAAGATGAACCTCATCCTGAGGTGCCCACGCCTCGCGTGGGCCTCGAAGGATGCTCAAGCCGAGCGACACCCGGCTACTCGTTCAACTCCGCCGCCGCCGCGATCACCTCGGACACGATCGCCGCCACGTCCTCCTCGGTGGTGCGGTGGTTGACGAAGCACGCCCGCAGCGCGAACCCGCCATCGATGGTGGCGTTCGAGATGAACACCCGGCGGCGGGCGATCACGCGGCGCAGGATCGCCTCATTGTCCTTGGCGCGGTGGCGGAAGCACACCGCGCTGAGCGGCACCGGGGCGAGCAGTTCCAGCTCGGGGTGCGCCGTCACGCTGTCGGCCAGCAGCCGGGCATGGGCAAGGTCGCGGCCGATGGCGTCGCGGAAGGCGCGGCGGCCGTGATATTGCAGCGACATCCACAGCTTCAGCGCGCGGAAGCGGCGCGACAGCTCGATCGATTCCTCGAAGAAGGCGAACACCTCGCCGGGGCTCTGGTTGAGCGCCTTCACATAATCGCCGCTGTGCGCGAAGGTCTCGCGCGCCACGCCGGCATCGCGGAACAGCAGGCAGCCGCAATCGACCGGCTGGTACAGCCATTTATGGGCGTCGAGCGACAGCGAATCCGCCTGCGCCAGCCCCTCGAACTGCTCGGGCGCGGCGAGCGCGGCGAGGCCGCCATAGGCACCGTCGACATGCATCCACAGCCCCTCGCGCCGGGCGAGCGCCGCTATCTCCGGCAGCGGATCGATGGCGCCGGTCGCCACCGTGCCCGCGGTGGCGACGATGGCGATCGGGGTGCGGCCCGCCGCGCGGTCCCGCGCGATGGCCGCCTCGAGCGCACCCATCCGCATGCGGAAACTGGCATCCACCGGGATCAGCCGCAGGTTCTTGCGGCCGAGCCCCAGCAGCGCCACCGCCTTGGGGATCGACATGTGCACCTGCTCGGAGGCGTAGATGACGCCCGGCCGGGCGCCGTCCTCGTTTGCCGGCAGCGTCGCCTCGCGGGCCATGGCGAGCGCCATGAGATTGGCGGCCGAGCCGCCGCCGCAGAGACTTCCGGTGAAGCCGGCGCAGCCGACCGCCTCGGCCAGCCAGCCGACCACGGCCTGCTCGATGGCGACCGCGGCGGGCGCCGAGCGCCACGCCGTGACGTTCTGGTTCAGCACCGCCGCCAGCAACTCGCTGATGGCGCCGACCGGCTCGCCGGAGCCGAACACATAGCCGAAGAACTTGCCGCCGGACGGGCGGATATGGTCGGCGATGGTGGTGAAATCGCCGAGCACTTCGGCCCCGCGGCCGTCTTCCGCCCAGGGCCGGGAGAACAGCCGCGCCGTGGTCTCGCCGCTGGTCGACGGATAGGCGGGGCGCTGCTCGACGCCGGCCCAGTAGGCGCTGGCGAGGCCGGCGGCTTGCTCCAGCAGAGCGGAGAGTTCCTGGTTGGAGATGTCCAGCGCGCGCATGGGGTGCTTCCCGGGTGGATTCGTCGGCAGGCTATGCGGGCGGGTGGGGGAGGGCAATGCGGGGGCGGAGGTGGGGTGGTGCGCTGGGGTGGGTATCCTTCGAGGCCGCTTCGCGGCACCTCAGGATGACGTCGTATTTATAACCACGTCATCCTGAGGTGCGAGCACAGCGAGCCTCGAAGGATGTTGAAGCAGCGCACCCGCCACCGCCATCGCACCGCATGCCGTTCGTTTTGAAAAGACCACGCCATCCGGCGGTGCCAGCGTAGCGAGCGTCGAACGACGCCGGCCTCGGGTCAGCCTGGAAGGCTTCCAAGCTGGCTTGACGGCGCCGCCGCATCCGATTTCAACTGCGGCGGCTGATCTACCGATAACGAGGTGAATTCCCTCGGGGCCGCTTGCCCCTCGACCGTTGCGGAGAAAATCGCAAATGGAACGAGCACAAGCCGTGGCGGGGCCGACAATCCCCGCGCCAGACAAGATCCAGATCACGCTGGTGGTCAATGGCGAGGCGAGGGCGCTGAAGGTGGCGCCCTGGACCAGCCTGCTCGACGCGCTGCGCGACCATCTCGACCTCACCGGCACCAAGAAGGGCTGCGACCACGGCCAGTGCGGCGCCTGCACGGTGCTGGTGGAAGGCCGGCGCATCGTCTCCTGCCTCACCTTCGCGGTGATGAAGGACGGTGCCGAGGTCACCACCGTCGAAGGGCTGGAGACCGACGGGACGCTGCATCCGGTGCAGCAGGCCTTCATCGACCATGATGCCTTCCAGTGCGGCTACTGTACCCCCGGGCAGATCTGCTCGGCGGTCGGCCTGATCAGCGAGGGCAAGGCGCACACCGCGGACGAGATCCGCGAGCTGATGAGCGGCAATCTCTGCCGCTGCGGCGCCTACCCCAACATCCTCGCGGCGATCCAGCAGGCGATGGGCGAACTCGTCGCCAGCAACCAGCCGGCGAATACCCGGCAGGGGGCGCGGCCATGATCAATTTCCAGTATGCGCGGGCCAGCGACGTGGCCGACGCGGTGCGGCAGATCGCGGCCGCGCCGGGTGCCAAATTCATCGCCGGCGGCACCAATTTGATCGACCTGATGCGCAAGGATGTGATGCGGCCGGAGCGGCTGATCGACATCTCGCGGCTGCCGCTGAAGACCGTCGAGGACACCGCGGAAGGCGGCCTTCGCATCGGCGCGCTGGTGCCGAATTCCGACCTCGCCTATCACCCTTTGATCGCGCAGCGCTATCCGCTGCTTGGCAGCGCCATCCTCGCCGGCGCCTCGCAGCAGCTGCGCAACATGGCCTCGACCGGCGGCAACCTCTTGCAGCGCACCCGCTGCGCCTATTTCTACGACACCGTGACGCCCTGCAATAAACGCGAGCCCGGCAGCGGCTGCTCAGCGATTGCCGGCCATAACCGCATGCACGCCATACTCGGCACCAGCGAGGCCTGCATCGCCACCCACCCCTCCGACATGTGCGTGGCGCTTGCCGCGCTCGATGCAAAGGTGCGGGTGGCCGGGCCTTCCGGCGAGCGCGCCATCGCCTTTGCCGACTTCCACCGGCTGCCCGGCGACACCCCGCAGCGCGACACCAACCTGGCGCCCGACGAACTGATCGTCGCCATCGAACTGCCGGCGCGGGGCTTTGCCGCCAACTACTCCTACCTGAAGATCCGCGACCGCCTCTCTTATGCGTTCGCGCTGGTGTCGGTGGCGGCAGCGCTGGACCTCAGCGGCGGGCGGATCCGCGAGGCGCGGCTCGCACTCGGCGGCGTGGCGCACAAGCCGTGGCGCGACCGCGCGGCGGAGGCGGCGCTGCAGGGGCAGGAGCCGGGACCGGCGAGCTTCGGGCGGGCCGCCGACGTGCTGCTGCACGCCGCGAAGGGCTTTGCCCATAACAGCTTCAAGATCGACCTCGCCCGGCGGGCGATCGTGCGCACGCTGACCCAGGCGGCGAATGCGACGCCGCAGTCGCAATCCGACAAGAGGATCCGGTGAGCAGCCATGGAAAAATACATCGGAACCGGCGCCTCCCGCATTGACGGCCGCGCCAAGGTGACCGGCGCCGCCAAATACGCGGCGGAGCACAATACGCCCGGCCTCGCCCATGGCTATGTCGTCACCTCCAGCATCGCCAAGGGCCGCATCGTCGGCATCGATGCCGGCGCGGCGCTGCGGGTGGCCGGCGTGCTCGACGTGTTCTCCCACCAGCACCGCCCGCACATGGCGCGCAGCGACGAGGCGTACAGCGACGACGCGGCGCCGAAGGGCTCGCCGTTCCGCCCGCTCCATGACGACCTCATCGTCTTCAACGGCCAGCCGGTCGCCCTCGTGGTGGCGGAGGAGGCCGAGATCGCGCGCTACGCCGCCTCGCTGGTGCGCGTGACCTATGAGGAGGAGCCGCACGCCACCGATGTGTTCGGCACCCACGAGGATGTGGTGCTGGAGCCCACCGCCACGCCGCCGGACAGCATCTTCGGCCCGCAATTCCCGCGCGGCGACGCGCTGGCGGCCTATGCGGCGGCCGCGGTGCGCCATGCCGGCGAATATTCGACGCCGATCGAGCACCACAATCCGATGGAGCTGTTCGCCACCACCGTGGTGTGGGAGGGCGGGGGCAAGCTCACCGTGCACGACAAGACCCAGGGCGTGCAGAACGTGCAGCGCTATGTGTGCAGCGTGCTCGAATTGAAGTCCGAGGATGTGCGGGTGACCTCCGCCTATATGGGCGGCGGCTTCGGGGCGGGCCTCAGGCCGCAATACCAGGTGGTGCTGGCGGTGCTCGCCGCGCTGGGGCTGGAGCGCTCGGTGCGCCTGGTGCTGACCCGCCAGCAGATGTACGGGCTCGGCTATCGCCCCGCCATGATCCAGAAGATCGAGCTGGGTGCGACCGGCGAGGGCACGCTGGACGCCATCGCCCACGACGCGGTGACCATCACCTCGCAATATGAGGACTTCTTCCGGCAGGAGACCGGCTGGTCCGGCCTGCTCTACAAATCCAGCAATGCACTCTACCGGCACCGGCTGGCGCGGCTCGATTTGCCGACCTCGTGCGACATGCGCTGCCCCAGCGCGGCGACCGCCATGTTCGCGCTGGAGAGCGCGATGGACGAGCTCGCCATCAAGCTCGAGATCGACCCGCTGGAATTGCGGCGGCGCTGCTATTCCGACCGCGAGCAGCACCACGACCGTCCCTACAGCAGCAAGAACCTGCGCGCCTGCTACGAAGAGGGCGCACGGGCGTTCGGCTGGGCGAAGCGCAACCCGGCGCCGCGTTCGACCCGCGAGGGCAGGGAACTGGTCGGCTGGGGCATGGGCTCCGGCATATGGGAGGCGCTGCAGGTGCCGGTCGCGGTGCGCATCGTGCTCTCCGCCAATGGCCATGCCGAGGTATCGAGCGCGGCCTCCGATATCGGCACCGGCACCTACACCATCATGGCGCAGGTGGCGGCGGACATGCTGGGCCTGCCGATGGAGAGCATCAGCGTGCGGCTCGGCGATTCCACCCTGCCGCAATGCCCGATCGAAGGCGGCTCCTGGCTTGCCGCCTCGATCTCGAACGGCATCGTGACCACGGCCGAGGCGATCCGCGACGAGGTGTTGAAACTCGCCGGCTCAATGCCGGGCTCGCCGCTGGCCGGCCTTCGCGCCGACGAGGTGGAGCTGGCCGGCGGCCGGCTGGTGAGCAAGCGCGACGCCTCGCGCGGCGTCTCGATCAGCGACGCCATGCGCCATGGCGGCGCGGAGCGCATCGACCAGCTGAAGACCACCAAGTTCGACGACGACCATTCCAAGGCGCACAACGCCCATGCGGCGGTGTTTGCCGAGGTGAAGGTGGACGAGGAGATCGGCATCATCCGCGTGACCCGGGTGGTGAGCGCGGTCGCAGCCGGGCGCATCCTGAACGCCAAGACCGCGCACAGCCAGATCATGGGCGGGGTGGTGTGGGGCATCGGCATGGCGCTGCACGAGCAGACCGTGCTGGACCACGGCTTCGGCCGGGTGATGAACGCCGACCTCGCGGAATATGCCGTGCCGGTGCATGCCGACGTGCACGACATCGAGGTGATCTTCGTGGAGGAGCAGGACCCGACCATCAACGGGCTGGGCGTCAAGGGCCTCGGCGAGATCGGCATTGTCGGCGTGGCGGCGGCGATTGCGAACGCGGTGTACCACGCCACCGGCACCCGGGTACGCGACCTGCCGATCACGCTCGACAAGCTCAGGCGCTAGTATTCCGCGGTAGATTTCGCGGCGAAAACATGGTGCTTCCCTACCGTTTTACGTGGGCACAACGTGTCGCGGGCAGCAACTGGTCGTGTGGTTAATCACGCGAATTGGCTGCAAGATGTCTTTTTTCGATGCTCGATTGTCAGTCCGACTGCGGGTATTGCGGCGGCTTTGTGTCGGATAGTGGCGATCCTGTGGTGTGAGCGGCGGCCGGGTCAAAGTCGACTCAACTATTTAAGAGTTAATTCCGCCGAGTATCGTCAGGGCGATGTACTGACAAAATGATGTTATTCTTATCATTTGATGACAAATGTTCTGAGCACGAGTCGATAAATTACTTTATTGATCTCATGTATTCGCCTCATATCTCCTTTCCCGTCACTGGGGGAATTTCATGCCGATTGCTTGCGGAAAGCATGCAATAATCCCATTTCATTATTTAGCAGTTGAAATCGAAATAAAACGAAGCTAATGTCCGGTCGCTGGGAATTAAGTGGCTGACTTGAGGGCAGGGCCGTTTGTCGTCGTTGCACTCGCTATGGGTGACGGGCGCGGTCCCTGCCACGAATTCATGAACTTTACCTAACGTAAGGTCGGTTGGCCGGAGCACTCGTGCTCTGGTTACGCTGGCGCTCGCATTCTGGCGAGCGCTGCACTGTCGCCGTGGTCGCGCCACTCGGCTCGAGCACCGCTTTGTCACGCCGTGCAGACGGTTTGGTCGCGTAAAGAGTAGGTCGGCCCTCTACCGATAAACCGGTCATCTGTTCTGCTTTTACAGGGGGGTAGACATGAGGAATATACCGGTAGTCTCTGATTTTTCGTCGACCGAAAACAGGCCGCCTCAGTATAACGTGGCGATCATCGGCGGCGGCCCGGGAGGGCTGTTCACCGCATGGCACCTCGCGTCCAAGGCGGGCAATGCCTGCAAGGTCACCATCTACGAGGCCAGCGAGCGGCTGGGCGGCAAGATCGTCACCCGGGAGTTCGCCGGCGCCGGGATCTATGAGGCCGGCGTCGCCGAGATCTACGACTATTCGGCGCTCGGCCCCGACCCGTTGCGCAATCTCATCGAGAACGAGCTGGAACTGGAGATCAAGCACATCTCCGGCGGCGCCTGCATCCTCGATGGCAAGATCATCGAAGATTGCGAGCATCTGACCGAGAGCTTCGGCGAGGTCACGCAGCAGCAGGTCACCGCCTTCCGGCGCAAGTGCGAAGAGATGCTGAAGCCGGGCGACTATTATTCGAGCGCCCGCGTCGTCGACAATACCCATCCGTGGGCGCGCATGCTGGGCGAAGACGTCATCGCCGAGGAGATGACCGACGAGATGGCGCGCCGCTATGTCCGGGTCATGGCGCACAGCGACGTCGCGGCGCCACCGCACCTCACCAACGGCCTGACCTTCCTGAAGAACGCGCTGATGGATTCCACCGGATACATCGACGTGTTCTCGGTGGTCGGCGGCAATGAGCAGATCGTCGACAGCCTGGTCGAGGAACTCGACGCCGACGTCTGCTTCAATGCCGCGCTGACCTCGGTGCGTCCGCTGTTCGACGGCACCTACCAGCTCGGCATGTGCATCAATGGCGAGCCGCAGACCATCGCCGCCGATTATGTCATCCTCGCATTGCCGCTCACCGCATTGTCGATCATCGACTGGCGCTCGCCGCATCTGCAGCAGGCGATGGCGCGCCACATCAATTACTTCGATCGGCCCGGCCATTATCTGCGCGCCACCTTGCTGTTCGAGCGCCCGTTCTGGCGCGAGGTGCTGCCCGGCGCGTGGTGGATGCTCGACGCCTTCGACGGCTGCTGTGCCTATGACGAGGGCGCGCGCAACGAGATCGGCCAATGGGGCGCGCTCGGCTTCCTGATTGCCGGCAATGCGGCCCTCGGCCTCGCCAACATGTCCGACGAGGCGATCGAGAAACTCTGCCTCGATGCGCTGCCGCCGGAGCTTGCCATCGGCAAGCGCCTGATCGTGGACAGCCGCATCCATCGCTGGATGGCGTCGGTCAATGCCATTCCCGGCGGCTATCCGGTGCGCAGCGCCTTTGTCAATCACCGCCCGGCGGCAAGCCAGCTGCCCGGCCTCGCCGTGGTCGGCGACTACATGTTCGACGCGACGCTGAACGGCGTGCTGGATTCCGCGGACGCCGCCACCGACATCCTGCTGGCCGACATGCTCGCCAAGCGCCACGTCCACCGCGCCGAGACCACCGGCATCCCCGCGATCTGCCAGTGGTTCGTGGGCGGCGACGAGGCGCAGAACGCGGTGTTCGATGCGGGCTACCTCGCCCGCATGCTGGACCTGGTCTGGGGCGTGCGCCCCGGGGCGCGGATCCTGAACATCGGCTCCGGCCGGGGGCGGGTGGTGACCGCGCTGCGGGCGCTCGGCTTCGACGCCATCGGCATCGAGCCGAACCGCTCGGTGTGGAGCGACACGCCGAAGGACGCCCAGGCGTTCAATCTCTGCTGCACGCTGGACGAGCTCAAGCTGCCCGCCGGCTATTTCGATGTCGTGCTTGACACCGGGCTGTGCCGCTTCGAGCGGGCCCAGCTCGGCGACGTGCTGAAGGAAGTGCGGCGGGTGACGCGGCGCGGGCTAGTGCTCGGATCCGTCACCACCGATTTGCCGATCGAGTTCATCGAGCGCAAGCAATTGCTCGCCGGCATGGGCACGCTTGCCTCGCGCTGGGACTGGTCGGACCAGCTGCTGGCGGTCGGCTTCGGCTTCGCGCTGGCCGATCCGCAGCGGCTCGATGTCGCCTGGAAGCAGTCGGTGGAAGCCGGCGCCGCGCCCGGTGAGTGGTACGAGGATCCGGAGAGCCTGCTCTATTGCTTCTTCGATGCGCGGGCGGGCGCCGAGCAGGACCTCGCTGCCATCGAAGCGGCAGAGCGGATCGTGCGGGAGCACCTCTATGAGGACCTGCGCGTTCCCGCCGGCATCGTCGTCGCCGCCGAGTAACGGTGCGGCGAGCGCTCGCATAACGCATCAATTCCCTGAGTAAACCCACTTGGTTAGGGAGGCTGACCATGCAAAAGAGCAATGTCATTCATCTGCCCAATGTCGAAGCCAAGAGCTGGCGCGTACAGTTCAAGTTGAACCCGACCGTCGCGGACGAGCGCACCATCGCCATCCACGACCCGCGCAACATCTTCGCCCGATACACGCCGGCCGACATCCGGACGCCGCCGGCAACCGTGACCGACGATGGCGGCCGCTCGCTGGCCGTGCTGTGGATGCCCCCCGGCGCCTCGCCCGATCTCGAGACGTCGTGGATCGCCGATATCCCCGCCGCCAGCACCGCGTCGAGCCGCGTGGTGCGTGCCGGCCTGAGGACGGCGCGCGTGGTGTGGACCGACACCCGGGCCATCATCTATGCCGCGGCGGAGCAGCTCGACGAAGCGCTGGATGCGGTGGCCCGCTTCACCGTGGTGGAGCGCGACACCCGCGTGCTCGAGGCGAAAATGGCCAGCCTCTGGCCATGCATCGACCGCGACACCCGGCTGACCCACACCGTGCGCCAGCGTGACCAGTGGCTGCGCAAGGGCAAGGTGAACCGGCTGACCGACAACGTCACCCAGATGGCGAGCGCGGCCCTGCGGCTGGAGGCGTCGCTCGAACAGCTCGATCCGGGGCTGCAGAGCAACTCGAAGCGGCTTTTCGCCGAGCTCGCGCTCCAGGCGGAGCTCGAAGACCGGCTCGAACTGCTGGGCGAGCCGATCGACTTCGCGGTGGAGCATTACGAGCTGATCAATTCGCGGATGATCGAGGCGAAGCAGGCCAGCAGCAGCCTGACCGTCGAGGTGGCGATCCTGGTCGCCCTGCTCGGCGACCTCGCCTTCATCGCCTATCCCTATGTGGTCGGCACATGAAACCGCCTGGAGGACATGCCATGAACACACTCAAATATGTGGCGTTGCCGTGCGGGATTTTGCTCCTGCTCACGGTTACGCTGTTCGCCTCCGATGCCGAGCTGACCGCCACGGAAATCCGTGCCCGGGTGATCGGCAACACCGTCGTCGGCGTCGAGGACGGCAAGTATTACGAAGAGTATCTCCAGCCGAACGGCATCATCGCCGGGCGCAGCCGGCAGGAGACCTATCGCGGCTGGTGGCGCATCGACGCCAACAAGCTCTGCTTCGCCTATGAGACCGATGACGAGGACGCCAGCAAGGACTGGGATTGCAACACGGTCAGCCTCAATGGCGACCGGGTGACCTGGGACGGCGAGGAGCATGCGCGCCTCGTGCCCGGCCGCCTGCTCTCGAGCATGCGCACGACAGCCGCAAAGCCGGCGCCGCAGCAGGCTTCCAAGAAGCCGAACTGACACGACGCCGAACTGGCAAGAAGCGCCACCCGAGCCCTCCGGCCGGGTGGCGCACGTGCTCGCGCATGCCCCGGTGGGGAAGAGTGCTTTTGTTTGAGTGACAACATCCGAACGATGGATGAGTGCTCTGAATTCGTGAGCATGTTCTAGTCGCAAAAGTCATTCAACTTTTTCAGGAAACTATTTTATCTTGGTATTCGATAGTGGTGCCGGGCCGAGCCTGCGGGTGTGGCCATGGATATCTCGTTCAAAGGCAGGAAGGCCGTCGTCACCGGCGGCAGCCGCGGCATCGGGCGCGCGATCGCGCTTGCCCTTGCCCGGAACGGCGCCGACGTGGCGATCTGCGCGCGCGGCGGCGACGCATTGCGGTCCGCCGAGGTGGAACTGCGGGAGCTTGGCGGGACGATCTTCGCCATGGCCTGCGACGTGGGCGACGGACCGGCATTGACGCGCTTCATCGAGGCGGCGGCGGGTGCACTGGGCGGCATCGACATTCTCGTCAACAACGCCTCCGGCGTCGGCCTGAGCGATGACGAGGAGGGCTGGCTTGCCAGCATCAATATCGATCTGCTGGCGACCGTGCGCGCCAGCCGCGCGGCGGTGCCGTTCATGGAACGGGCCGGCGGCGGCAGCATCGTCAATATCGCCTCGATCTCCGGGCTGATGGCGGTGGCGCGTGCGCTGCCCTATGCCGCGGTGAAGGCGGCGATCGTCAACTACACCAAGGGACAGGCGCTCGCCTTGGCCGCACGCCGCATCCGGGTCAATGCGATTGCGCCCGGCTCCATCGAATTTCCCGGCGGGGTCTGGGACCAGCGCAAGCACTCAAATCCCGAGCTCTATCGGGCCACGCTCGGGAAGATCCCCTGGGGGCGCTTTGGCGGGCCGGAGGAAATAGCCAGCGTGGCGCTGTTCCTGGCCGGCGACATGTCGAGCTGGGTGACCGGGCAGACCATCGTGGTGGATGGCGGCCAGATGCTGAGTTGAGGGGAACACCGCCCGGCAATCTGCCGAATTGCCAGGCGGTGCCAGGCCCCCTCGCGAGGGCTGCGGGCGACGGATCCCACAGTCAACGCGTGTGTATAGATGAGCTTGTCGATGTGACAGTTGTAAGTCATTCTTACGCTTAGGCTTAATTCCCCGTTGATGTCGGTAAAATGGGAGCCTCACATGCAGAAGCGCGAGATTGAGGAAATTGCCGATTCCGTCATGCGGCTGGCTCAGCCCGGGATAGGGCGAAAGAAGCTCATGGGCGCGGTGCGCAAGGAGCATCCCAACGCTTCGAAAAAGGACGTGGTCCGCGCCGCCTTCTATGCGCTCATCGCCCATGCCGACAGTGACGTGGAGCGGGCTTTTCGCCTGCACGAGTTCGCGATGATCGAGCGCAAGTCCGACGAGGACGACGAAGAAGACGACATCTAGCGAGCGCGGCTAGGCTCCTGCCGGCCAAAGGCAAGGCGGGGCCCGGTCAATTAATACTGAATTCAAAAGACGTATCGGGGCACGCCCAAAGCGTGCTACTCGTATACCCCTTAGGTTGTGCGCGCTCAATCATGAGGGGCAGACGATGAGATTCTTGCTTTCGCTGGCCGTAATGGCCCTGTTGGCTATCCCGTCCGCGGTCATGGCCACGCCGCTGGGGCCGTCGCAGGCGGCCGCGATCGGCCAGCCGGAGTCGGTGCTGACCGAGGTGAAGCACGGCGGCGACCATGGCTCCGGTGGTTATGGTGGCGGCGGTGGTTATGGTGGCGGCGGTGGTAGCCATAAATACTATCAGGGCAACAATTACTCGAACAAGAACTATAACAACAAGAATTACGGCAACAAAAACTACGGCAACAAAAACTATAACAACAAGTATTATCCGAACAAACATTACAACAACAAATATTACGGCCGGCCGAATTATCGCTATGACCAGGGGCATCGCTATTATGGTGGGCCTCCCGGCTGGCGGCGCTATGGCTATCGCCCGGACAATTGGGGCCGTCGCGGCTGCATTCTGATCGGGCCGTACTGGTTCTGCCCGTGATCGGGGCGTAGCTGGCGACCTGGTTTGCCAGTGTGAGATGCAAGGCGAGCGCCCGGATGTCGAATCCGGGCGCTTTTCGTTTCGGGCGGGCGGTGCTCGGGGGTGGGCATCCTTCGAGGCTCGCTGCGCTCGCACCTCAGGATGACGTTCATCTGAAGGAACCACGCCATCCTGAGAGCCTGACCGAAAACTCCAATTGGCCCTCATCCCCGGACTTGATCCGGGGATCCAGCCCCGCCGCATGCACCCGGTCGAAGTCTGGATCCCCGGATCAAGTCCGGGGATGAGGGTGGATAGGTGGCTCCTTCAATGGATGAGTCAGGCTCTCGGGATGAGGTCGCCTTTAGCGCCGCCTATCCTCTTGCCGGCCAGTCGCCCAGCAGCGTGATGCCGAACCGCGGCGCGGCGGCCTTGAGGCGCTCTATATCGGCGGCGGTCGGTGGTCCCGCCGCCTCGCCCTTGGCGAGTTCACGGCCGGCTTCGGCGAGAAAGCGCTCGAACACGCTCGGCGTGCCGATCACCAGGTAGCGCGCGGGCTCATCGCGGGGGTTCATCAGCTGGTGCGGGATGCCGCGCTTCAGGAAGATGCTCTCGCCCGGCGACAGCGTCCGCGCCTCGCCATCGACGATCGCGGTCACCTGTCCTTCGATGACATAGACCGTCTCGTCATCATCGGCATGGACATGGATCGGCGTCCTGGTCTGCCCGCCGCTGCGGTTTTCGAACAGGCAGAATGCGCCTTGCGTCTCATCGCCGGAAACCAGTCGCCTGATGGCGACGCCGGCGAGCACGAATTCCCCAGGTTCGGCATCTGTCATTGAATTTCACCCGCTAGCGCCCGCCGCGATCATCGAGCTTGAGATTATCGATGGTTTCCTCCTGCGGGGCCAATGCCTTCGGCGCGCAACTCGGCACCGCCCGGCGCATCCGCTCCAGCGCGGCTTCGATGGTCGGGGTGCGCGCCTGCTGTTCCTCGATGTGCCGGGCGAGACCGCAGCAGCGCGCGCCGGCCTCCGGCCAGCTGGTATCGGTCCAGAATGGCCGCGCGGTCGAGCAATAGCCGATCGTGGTCAGGAGCGAGGCCGCGTAATAATACGAATCGTCGATGCCATCGGAGAGCCCGGCCTGCGGCGTGACGCTGTCGTCGGCGTTGAGGCCGATGGTCAGGCCGAATGCCAGCAGGCGTTCCAGCGCCGGCTTGGCCAACTGGCGCCGCTCTTCCGAGACGTGGTTCCAGCCGAGCTTCAGGATGCGCGCCACGTCATAGGCGTGATGGTTGGTCAGCACGCCGTTCTGCAGCCAACCGTAAGGGTATTCCTGATCGGCGATGGCAAGGGTGGTATCGAAGATCTTGTCCCAATACCGCACGTCGCCGTGTCGATAGGCGACGATGTGATAGGTGATGCTCAAATCGAGGGATTTGCGCAGCTGGCCGTCCGATTGAAACCAGGCGCCCCAGTATCCGGTTTCCGGATCCTGCCACATCTCGACGAATGCATTGAAGACGTCGGCATAGGCCGTGAGCGGACGGTGGACTACGAAGTCGCTGACGTAGTTCCTGAGCCGCTCCTTGTAGAGCACTTCGGCCACCATCGAGGCGGTGGCGTTCAGCTCGTCGCGGAAATTGACGCCAGTCTTGGCGATATCGGAGATCAACAGGCCGTCGAGATACGAGATCAGCATTTCGGGCGTGGAGATCCGCCTGAGGACGGCGAGATGCGTGTATTTCGGCGGCGTGCTGGATTCCGAAAACCGGTTCAGTGCAGCGACCATGGCGTCGAGCTTCTTGAACCACTCGTCGTAGCACAGGCCAAAGGAGCCATCCGTCGCCATCTGCTCGAGCGCGAAGCCCTGATTGGTGTCGCCGAGGCTCAGGCGCAGAAACCACAGGTTCTTCTCCGCGCGGGTGAATTCCGCGGTGGAATCGAGGATCCAGTCGGTCTCGTTGACGATCTGCGCGGAGCACTGCATCGGAAATCCGCGCGCCTGCAATTCGTAGAGGCGCTGCTGCAGGCCGGCCAGCTCGGCGGCCATGGGCGCCTTCTTGCGCAGCCAGTCCGGATCGTATTTCAGGAATTGCTCGGTGATGAAGGCCCGCGTCGCCACCGGCTCGCCGTTCGCAGCGACGGCGCCGCCGGGGGCGATGAGCAACAGCGCAATAAACGACAGCGCGATAAACACGATGCGCGCTTGGCTGTGTGTGTGCATCTCGCCACCTTCGGACGGATCCCAGCAAACGCACATTAACCTGCATGGCGTTCGCATGGGAGCCCGCCAAGCGACTCCCGGCAGGCGTCAGGCGGCACGTTCAGTGAGGAGCCGGCGCAGCATGGTCGCGGCGAATTCGATATCCGCCTTGTCGCCGCTCTCGGCCCCGGCGCGCAGCGCATCGGCGACGCTGTGGACGCTCTCGCCGCGGTGGTTCACCGGGAAGCTGCCATCGATATAGGCCGAGGCGTCGGACAAGGTGGTCAGCGGGCGGCCACGACGCGGGCGGATCGGCTCCGGCAGCTTGGCATGCCAATAATCGGCCTGTCGGCGTGCGTAATACATGGTGCAGCCTCCGTTGAAAATCGACGGCGCCGCCGGAGCGGAGGTCGGGGCGCCTGCCGTAACCAGTTGAAACTCCACCCTTCCAGATGATCTGCATCGCTATACGTAGCGACAACGCTTGCCGCTGCCGGCAGTTCCAGCGCAGATCGATCCGGAGGCGGTGGCGAAGGCACGTGAACGAGCCGCAGGCAATGGAGCGGGGGCTGTCCACAGGGCGTTTTGACCTGTCAGCACCGCTGCATATGATCTTGATCGTGGATTGTTGCGCCCGGATGTCGTGTCCGGGCGCTTTTTTGTTTCTTCCCTCCATCCATCGTCATCCCGGATGGCCGCAGGCCGAGCCGGGATCGCGTGAAAGTTCCGCACAACACCTTCTTGCGATCCCGGCTCTGCGGCCGGGATGACGGCTGCGGGACGGAGACGAGCGAGTGATCGATGCCAGCACTTCCCAACCGCCGCCATGAACGCCTCGCCGAGGCGCTTGCCGCGGGCATTCCCCCAGACGAGGCACTGATCGTCGCCGGATACAAGGCACGCGGCATCGCGGCGCGGCTGGCGGGCAGGGCGGATATTGCCGGGCGGGTGAGGGAACTGGTCGGGGCGCACCAGGTGCCCCCACCCCAACCTTCCCCCGCAAGCGGGAGAGGGGGCATGGCGCACACGGTGGCTGAGATGAACACCCTTCCCGCCGTCATCCCCGGCCCTGTGCCGGGGATCTCGATTCCCGGTAGCGCACCAGAGACCGAGATCCCCGGGACAAGCCCGGGGATGACGGCTGCTCTGGAGGCGAGCGCGTCTGTCGCCGATCTTCCATCACGCCCCGCACCCACAAGGCAATGGGTGCTGGAGCGCCTGGTCGACAATGTCGAGCGCGCGCTTCAGCTCGCCGACCCGAAAGACCCCGCCACTGAGGCCTCCGCCCGCACCAAATATGACGGCAGCGTCGCCAATCGGGCGCTGGAACTGCTCGGCAAGGAGCTCGGCATGTTCACCGAGCGCTCGGAAAACCAGCACACG
Organism: Starkeya sp. ORNL1; assembly: GCF_012971745.1. Lineage (NCBI taxonomy): Bacteria > Pseudomonadati > Pseudomonadota > Alphaproteobacteria > Hyphomicrobiales > Xanthobacteraceae > Starkeya > Starkeya sp. ORNL1. The sequence continues at coordinate 1,797,186 of NZ_CP048834.1, read as the reverse complement.
CTCCATGACATCTCGGACCAGCCGCTCACCCCGGACCAATGGGCGAAACGCCATGTCGGCGACGCCTGAACCCACCCCCAACGCGCCGGAACCCGCCATCGTCTGGCGCCCGCAGGAGGGCCCGCAAAAGGCGCTGGTCGACTGCCCGCACACCGAGGTGTTCTTCGGCGGTGCGCGCGGCGGCGGCAAGACCGATGGCGTGCTCGGCAAATGGGCGCTGAAGGAACGCCGCTATGGCGCCGACTTCAACGCAATCATGTTCCGCCGCACCACCATCGCCTCGGAAGACGCCATCGAGCGCTCGAAGCAGATCTATGAGCCGCTCGGCGCCAAGTATAATGAAAGCAAACGGCGCTGGCGCATGCCCAATGGCGGCCGGGTTTCCTTTGCTTATCTCGACAGTGTCGACGATGCCCAGCAATATCAGGGCCGCAACCTCACCGATGCCTGGGTGGAGGAGGCCGGGCAATATCCCGACCCGGCGCCGATCGACCGGCTGTTCGGCACGCTGCGCTCCGCCGCCGGCGTGCCGGTGCAACTGGTGCTGACGGCCAACCCCGGCGGGCCGGGCCAGCACTGGATTTCCGAGCGCTACGGCCTGGTGCCGTTTCCGCGCAAGCCGCAACTGGCGAGCCGCACGCTGCGCTCCGGCAAGCGGCACGTCGCCGCCGTTATCCCCTCGCGCATCACCGACAACAAGCTGCTGCTCGAAAGCGACCCGGATTATATCGACCGGCTGCAACTGGTCGGCTCCGACGCGCTGGTGCGGGCCTGGCTGGAGGGCGACTGGGCGGCGATCGAAGGCGCGTTCTTCGATTGCTGGGATGCGCGCACCCATATCGTCGAGCCGTTCGCGGTACCGAAGGGCTGGACCCGGTTCCGCTCGTTCGACTGGGGCTCGGCCCGCCCGTTCTCGGTCGGCTGGTGGGCCATCGTCGGCGACGACCACAAGGCCGGCAGCATCCGGCTGCCGCGCGGCGCGCTGCTGCGCTACCGCGAATGGTATGGCGCGCGCGGCGCCAACAAGGGGCTGAAGCTCACCACCGAGGAGGTGGCGCGCGGCATCATCGAGCGCGATGGCGGCGAGGCCCTTGCCTATTCGGTGGCCGACCCGGCGATCTTCACCGCCGACGGCGGGCCCTCGCGCGCCGAGATCTTTGCCCAGCATGGCGTGCATTTCATGCGCGCCGACAACAAGCGCGTCTCCGGCCATGGCGCGATGGGCGGCTGGGACGAGATGCGCCAGCGGCTGAAGGGGATGGGCGGGGTGCCGATGCTGTTCGTCTCCGCCCATTGCCGCGACTTCATCCGCACCGTGCCGGTGCTGCCGCACGATCCCGCGCGCCCGGAAGATATCGACACCGACGCCGAGGACCATATCGCCGACGAGGCGCGCTACGCCTGCATGAGCCGCCCCTGGGTGGCCGATGCGGGCGCGCTGGCTCCCCGCCGCGCCCGCGACTGGTTCGGCGATCCCGAAGATGACGCCGCGAGCGCGGCCGCGAACTGGAAGATCCTGTGATGAAAAACTCCAAACTCGACGACGCCGCCTACCACAGCCTGCTGATCGACCGTTTCCTCGATGCCGAGGATGGCAGCGAGGCCGCGCGCAGCGGGGCGCAGGCGCATATCGATTATTATGACGGCAAGCAGTGGACCGACGAGGAGGTGCGCGAATTGAAGAAGCGCGGCCAGCCGGCGATCACCTGGAACCTCACGCGGCAGAAGATCGACTATCTGCAGGGCCTGGAGCGCACCCAGCGCACCCGGCCGCGCGCGCTGCCGCGCACCCCGCTGCACGAGGCGGATTCCACCGCCGCTACCGACGCGCTGCATTATGTCTATGACGACACCCGCTATGAGGAAGTGCGCTCGCGCGTGTGGGGCGACATCCTCAAGGCCGGCTGGGGCGGGCTCGAGATCACCGCCGAGCCGCGGGCGGGCGAGGGCGGCGGCACGGGCGATATGGGGATGGGGATGGGCCTCATGCCCGGCACGCCGGACATCTCCATCATCGCCCGGCGCTGCGCCTGGGACCGCATGTTCTGGGACCCGTATTCCTCCGAGGATGATTTCGCGGATGCCGCCTATCTCGGCCTCGTCATCTGGATGGACCGCGATGCGGCGATCCGCGAATTCGGCGAGGGCGCGGCCGAGGTGTTCGACGAGACGGTGTCGCTCGGCAGTGTCGGTGGCACCTTCGACGACAAGCCGAAGGCCCAGAGCTGGGTGAGCGGGGCGGGCCAGCGGCGCCGGGTGCGCGTGGTGCAGATGTATTACATCGCCGACGACGGCGAGTGGGATTACGCCTATTTCACCAAGGGCGGCATTCTGATGAGCGGGCCCTCGCCCTGGGTGGACGAGAATGGCCGGCGCGAGCACCCGTTCTGCTGGCGCGCCGCCTATGTGGACCGCGACAACAACCGCTACGGCCCGATCCGCGACATGGTGGATCTGCAGGACGAGGTGAACAAGCGCCGCTCCAAGGCGCTGCACCATTTCACCGCGCGGCAGACCTATGGCAACCAGAAGTTCGCCGCCAATGCCGCCGAGAACAAGCGCCAGCTGGCCCGGCCCGACGGCCACGTGACGATGCAGGGCGAGGCCGAGTTCGGCCGCGACTTCGGCATCATCCCCACCAGCGACCAGGCGCAGGGCCATTTCCAGTTGCTGGCGCAGGCCAGCGCCGCCTTCGAGACCGTGGGCCCCAACGCCTCCATGCTGGGCAAGAAGGACGCGGTGGAAAGCGGGCGCGCCATCCTCGCCCAGCAGCAGGGCGGCGTGATCCAGATGGGCACGCTGACCGACGCGCTGCGCCAGATGGACATGGGCGCCTATCGCAAGATCTGGAACCGCGTGCGGCAGTATTGGAACGCTCAGATGTGGATCCGCGTGACCGACAATGAGCAGAATTTGCGCTTTGTCGGGCTGAACGGCGCGCCGCAGCTGGACCCGCGCACCGGCATGGTGATGCCCGGCCCGCCGGTGGCGGCCCTCGACGTGGACATCATCCTCGACGACGCCCCGACCGGCATCGCCCTGATGGACGAGCAGTTCGCGCTCTTGGTGCAGCTGAAGCAGTTCGACGCCAACAACGACCTGCCGCTGAAGACCCTGATCCAGGCCGCCCCGAACCTGCGCAACAAGCAGGAATTGCTGCGCGGGATGGAGGAAGCGAGCGCGGCGCCGCCGGACCCGATGATGGTGGCGGGGGCGCAGGCCGAGGTGGCGGAGAAGCAGGCCGAGGCGCAGTTCAAGCAGAGCGCGGCGCTGCGCAACATCGCGGAGGCGCAGCGGGTGCAGGCGGAGCTGGCGCTGATGGGCGTGCCGGTGGCGCCGATGCAGGCAACCCCGCCGCAGGTGGCACCGATGGGGCCGGGCCCTGGTCCCATCGGCGCCGGTCCGATTGGCATGGACTCGATGCCGATGGGACCGATGCAGGACCTGCCCATGGAACCGCAGCCGGGGCTGATGGGGCTGATGCCGGGGGCGCCGGCCGGGGCGATGCCCGGCGTTCCCGCGGCGATGGATTCCGGAATGCCGGCGGGAATGGCTCCCCACGCGCCGCCCGGCATGGCTCCCGAGGCGGCCGCCGGCCCGCCGGTCTATTGAGCTGCCCGGCCGCGGGCGTTGCCAGCGGCCGGCCCGACGAGACGCCACTCAGGCGCAACCTCATCCTCAGAGCCTGACTCAAAATAGACGACGTCATCCTGAGGTGCCGCCGCAGGCGGCCTCGAAGGATGATGAAGCAGAGCGACGCGTTTTTTCTCTTCTTCTTCTTCTTCTTCTTTTCACTTCCACCATTCGTCATCCCGGCCCCACGGGTCTTGCCTTTGGCAAGCCCGAGGGGTCCGGGATGACGGCGTGATCTAGCGGCGCCCCCTCTCCCTCTCCCGCTTGCGGGGGAGGGTTGGGGAGGGGGCCTCGCCGCCTGCACCCGGTCCATTCCCCCTCCCGACGCGCTTCGCGCGCCACCCTCCCCCGCAAGCGGGAGAGGGGGAGGAAGCCCCGCTCCCGCACCACCCCCGACCAGCGACGACGCTCCGCTCCCCGGTCGCTGACGGCGGAGTGCGCGCGCGTGCGCCGGTCCTTGTTTCCCAAGGACATTGCCAATGGCGCAGTTCAGGAATTCGCCGCCGCCCGACTGGGGCGGCTGGGGCGACGATCCACTCTATTTCCCGCGCAGCGATCCGCTCAGCGGCGGCTATAACCCCGGCGAGGACTATGACGGGCTGACCGCCCCGGTCCCCTCCGCCCCGCCGCGCTCGACCACTCCGTTCGGCCAGTTCCTGCCCTCGCTGCTCGACGCGGTGGCGCGGCTGCCGAAGCCGCCGCCGCCCGGCCGGTTCCTCCCCTCGATCGGCGTGCATCTGCCGCCGCCGCAGACCGTGCTGGCGACGCGGCGGTACGACCCGCCGCCGCCCCCGCTGACCCCTCTGGAACCAGCGGCCGACTATACGACGCTGACCGTCCCCAAGCCTATGGTGGGGCCGCAATCCACCGAGCGTGTCGCCGGCTTCGGCGTCACGCCGGCACGGGTGCCAGGCGGACTGGATCCTGCGCAGGGCGACGGCCTGTGGCCGAATGCGGCGGCCGGTTTCAGTGAGGTCGTCTACAACGCGCTCGGCGGGACCGCCGATGACCGAGCCGACAGCATCAACGACCAGATCGACCAGGTCAACTTCCTGCTCGGAAGGAATGACCCGTACATCGCGGAAGACCAGATCCTCGGCTCTCGCTGGTTCGCTACGAAAGCCGAGGACTGGCTTGAAGTGCCGGACCCGGCGCGCATTCGCGCCGTCACCGGCTGGGAGAAGGCAGCGCGCGTCGGGGGCGTAGCCGCCGCCAGCCTGGTGGCGCTGCTGCTGGCGACGCGCGGTTCTGGCACCGCCACGCGCACGCCATCCCTGCCGAATGTGCAGCCACTTGGACCCGGGGGCAATCCGCCGGGCGGCGCGCCGGGGGCACCGTCGCAAGCTGGCCGCGCCTTTACGGGTGGTCGCGTGGCGGCGGATGATACCGCACGGACGGCGGGCGGACTTGTCGCGACTACGAAGCCGGAGCAGGCGTATGGGGGTCGTAGCGTCGACGCTTTTGACTCAAGCGATACGTCTATTCTTCCGAAACCATACCAAGACGCAGCGAGTGTAATTTCGACTGGAAAAGAGCTTCCTCCTCGCCAGGTTTTATACCACTATACTGATGAGCGGGGCTTGAACGGAATTACTACAAGCAATTATCTGAATCCGTCATTGTGGTACGCTGGGACGAAGGATGTTCGATACGGAAATGGCCAGTACGTGTCCGATATTGTGCCAGGCACCAGAACTCCTGAGGAGTTATCGGCCGCCTTTCTCCGTAGTCCTTACCAAGGGCATCGTTTCACACACTACATCGAGATCGACGCTACCGATTTGGGGGCAATCAACGGACGTCCAGGAGTCTATGTGATACCGAATGAGAAGCCTCTCGATCTGACTCGACGAATTCTCAGGAACGGTAGGGTGCCGGGCAAATGAACTATATCAAGGTTAAATGGATACATGATTCACCTGAGTATCCAATTTTACTTTTTAGCGAACTGGATGCTGAACGATGGGAAGTCAGAAAAGTAGAAATGTATGCCGATGGGCGGATGGATTTCGCTGACGGCAAAGAGCAGTCCGGCAATACTGATCTTGGATTAGTGCCGGTGCCACCGTTTGAAGAGATTGCGTCTAACCCGATATTCGAACCTGTTATGATGCCGGCTGAAGAGTTCGAAGTGATCTGGAAAATTGCGAAGGCCAAGCATAGGGCGGCTGGAGAAGGGTGGAAGTGATTTGCCTCTAAGGTTTAGGCATTTATGCCGATGCTAGGGCATGTCTCATGTGGCCATACGTCGGTGGCACGTTGGTTCCACCAACAACCGTTGAGATTCTGAGGGATATGACCCGATGAGCGTGGATGATCTGCAGGTTATTGACGCTGTCGCGACAGACGCTCACGATGGCACAATAATGCTTGTAATATTCGATGGATGGGATTGGAGCGACGAATGGGAACATCTCAATGTTCTGCAGGATAAGATAAACGCTTATCTCGGCTTCGTGGAGTCGGGGCAGATTTACGAGGAGTATCCGGCGGCAGTTGGCCGAAAGTTGCGTATCGATATTTTCGCCATGCTGCCGATGCCAGATATCGGAATCAGGTTTCTCGAACAGGTTGCGGCGGTTGCGCTGCAGTTGGATATAATCATAGCTCACCGAGTGACACCCATGCCGGAATAGGCCCGTGCGGCTTCAGAAGCTCGAAATCGCTCGCTGCGTCGGGAGTAGAGACCTATGGCGGGGCGCAGGAACGCCAGAGCGCCGCGATGCGGCGTTTGGCGCAGGCGCAGAAGGTGCGGGCCGAACTAGCGCGGACGGGGTGATGTTGCGGGTGATGGGTGCGCCTGTTGCGCCGGCGCCGCCGACCCGGCCGCGGCCCGCGGCGGGGCCGGCGGCGCCCCGACTGATGTGGGATGTGACGGGCGCGTCCCGTTTCAGGATCCTTCGAGGCTCGCTGGCGCTCGCGCCTCAGGATGAGGTTCACCCATGAAAGCAACCTCATCCTGAGGCACCGCGAAGCGGCATCGAAGGATGCTGAAGCAGAGCAGCGCGCTTTTTCTCTTCTTCTTTCCTCACCCACCAATCGTCATCCCGGCCCCACGGGTCTTGCCTTTGGCAAGCCCGAGGCAGGCTCCGCGCAGCGTAGAGCCGGGATCGCGTGAAGTCCTGCGCAACACCTTCGCGCGATCCTGGATCGGCCTGCGGCTGTCCGGGATGACGGCGTGATCTAGCCGCTTCGCCATTCAAGCAGGTCGTCATGCCCGGGCTTGTCCCGGGCATCCACGCCCTTGCCACATGGAACAACCGTGGATGGCCGGCCCAGCCGAGGCGGCAGCCTCGGCGTCTCTCAAGAGACGGCGACCACAGGTCGCCTTTGCCGGCCATGACGGCGTGTTTGCACCAACGCGCGCCGGCGCCCGGTGCCGATTCACTCCGCTCCCGCACCACCCCCGACCAGCGACGACGCCCCGCTCCCCCGTCGCTGACGGCGGAGTGCGCGCGCGTTCGCCGGTCCTTGTTTCCCAAGGACATTGCCAATGGCGCAGTTCAGGAATTCGCCGCCGCCCGACTGGGGCGGCTGGGGCGGTGACGCCCTCTATTATCCACCGAACGATCCGCTCAGCGGCGGCCGGCCGGGCACCTATTTCCAGGAGTTGTTCGACCCGGCTCTGTTCGGCCAATACGCGCCGCCGCCGCCGGCGCCGCCGGGCCAGTTCCTGCGCCGCCTATTCGACCCCGCGCTGTTCGGCCAGAACGCGCCGCAGCCGGCGCCGCCCGGCCGGTTCCTCCCCTCGATCGGCGTCAATCTGCCCGAGCCGAAGACGGTGCTGGCCACGCGGCGGTACGACCCGCCGCCACCTCCGCTGACCCCTCTGGAACCGCCGGCCGACTACACGAGCCTGGCCGTCCCCAAGCCGATGGTGGGGCCGCAATCCACCGAGCGTGTCGATGGCTTCGGCGCCACCGCACAGCGCCAGCCCGGCGAGTTGGAGCCCGCAGAGGGCGACGGCGTGATGATGAACGCGGCGGCGGGTCTCGCCCAAGGCGTCTACGGCACGCTGGGCGCCCCGGTCGACGCCATGACCTGGGTGATGAACCGCAGCATCGACGGCGTCAATTACGCCAGCGGTGCGGACCTCGGATACATCGAGGACCCGTTCCTCGGCTCGCACTCGCTGGCGCGGGGCGGCACGTATCTCGGCATTCCCGACCCGGAAAGCGTCGCTGCCGTCACCCCGGCGGAGAGGATCGCCCGCAGCGTCGGCGAGGGCGCCGCCTATATGGTGGCGCCTGCGGCCATGGTGCGCGGCGGGGCGGTGCTGGCGGCGCGCGAATTGCCCTGGTGGGCGCAGGCCGCGTTCGGCCGCGCCAATAGCGCCCGCGAACTCGGCCGCGAGGCGGTGATCGGCGCCGCGGCGGGCGGCACCGGCAACGCCGCCGGCGAGGTGGTGCCGGAAGCCTGGAAGCCAACCGCGCAGGTGGTCGGCGGGCTCATCGGTGGGCTGGCCGCTGCGGGGGCGACGGCGCCGGGAGCGCTGGCGCGGGCGGGACGCACGATCCGTGACTTTGCTGCCCCGCCCACCGGCGGTCGGACGGTGGGAGATGCCACGCGCATGGCAGCTCTGCCTGTCGCGGGCGAAAGCCCGGCGCAGGCTTACAAAACCGGCATCAAAATTCCGACGTTGCCCGACGCGGAATTGCGTGCGTTTGAGGCAGCCCGCCTGGGTAGCGCGCAAGCCACCGGTGCTGCAGAGAGGAACGTTCCTCAGATTATCAAAAACAAGGCTGCTGGAGACGCCTTCGAGGCGGATGTTTTCGCTAACGATCTGCAGAAGCTCGGTATAGAGGTTCGACGGCAAATTACCTTTAAGTCCAGTGGCCCTTCGGGCTTGCCCGTCAGGCTTGACGCTGTGGGGAGGGATGCAGCAACGGGTAAAATCAAACTGACAGAAATGAAGGCGTCCAGTACAGCGCGACTAACCTACAACCAGAGGCGGGTCTATCCAGAGCTGGAAGCATATGGCGGGGTTGTCGTGGGCAAGGGAAAGGCGCCATACGTCGGCGGAACCATCATTCCACCCACGGCGGTGAACATTATCAGGAAGGTTACGCGATGAGTTTGGACAACCTCGAGGTGATTGACGCGGTGGGTACCGATGCGCGTAACGGTACGATATTTCTTGCCATTATCGACGCCTGGGACTGGAGTGACGAATGGATACATCTTAATGCATTACAAGATAAGTTGAATTTATATTTTGAGTTCGTGGAATCGGGCAGGATATATGAAGAATATCCAGCCGCTAACGGTCGATATTTGCGCATCGACGTCTTATGTAAATATCCAATTCCCGATATCGGGCTAGCATTCCTAGAGAGGGCATCGAAAGTTGCCGCTCAGTTAAATATGACTGTGACTCACCGATTGTGTTGATAGCATTCGCCGGATCGTTTCACACTCTATGCCAAGATCAATCTATCGACCTCGAAATATCAACGGACGTCCAGATGGCACCTATGCCATGGCGCGCGGCGGGCGGCACCGGCAGCGCCGCCCGCGAGATGGCGCCGGTTATAAAGAGAGCTTGGTAAATGACTCCGGATGCCAATAGGAAGCCCTGCAAATATTGCGAGGACCGTCTCTACGGTGCGTGCCTCGAAAGATTTGAGGTGATTGCGACGTCTGATTACTATTGGAGTGAGCTCAAGCGATGCACCATATGCGGAACGTTGTGGGATATAGAGACGCGTATAGGTGGGATCACAAGCCCTGAGGCTGCCCTCGAGCGCTATCCCGAGCTGCGCCTGGAGGATCTGGCATGACGCTCGCTGCTTTCGAACCCCGGAATGATGTCGAGCGTGGCGGCGCGGCGGGACGTCGTGACCATTGATGCGCTGCTGACGGCGCTTGCGGACTCCGATCTGTTCGTTGCCAGCAGGAACGAGGCGATGCCGGGTGGCCCGATGTTCCGGCCGCTTGTCATTCAATATGAAGGTATTCCGTTTGCTATGACCTTCACCGCCCCGAATCGTCCCGAGCCTGGCGCGGCAATTGCCTGGTTGTATGAAGATGTCCTCAAGGTCGCGGGGCGAGAGTTCTTCCTGCATCTCGCCCCGGCAATATGGCGTAATGGTCAATCCGGTTTACGATACGCAACTGATGATCGAACCGCACGCCGTGTCCGATCTCAAGCACATGCTGCAAGCACGATGGGGGTCCCACGTGAAGATCTGTCTCGTATTTTATCTGAAGAAATCCGACAGATGAGCGACGATAAGCCAAGATTGCTGCCGCTCAGCGTGCCATGGATGGTGGCGACGTCGATGCCGTCTTTGCGAATGCAGACCGCGCCCGATGGCAGGCGGCGCTCCGTCACCTTCGTCGCCTATTTCAAGCTGGTGGACCGGCGGCGGTCGGCATTCGGCGAAATGCCGCAAATCGTCGAGGAGGCACCGCCCTTCGAATTACTGCAGGAACCTGACGAACATCCCTATCATCTGGTCCGTATCAATTTCGTCGGCGGCCTGTACTCTCGAACAACCCCCCGGTTCTCAGATGGCGAGGTCATTCCGGAAGATGACTATGACTGGTCTGCCGTGCAGGGCGCTCTCCAGCCCGGGGAAGACACGGTCGACAATGTCAGAAGGCGCAGGCAATTCTGGCTGGACCACGGGATATCTCCCGACCCGGGGGTCTATGTGGTCGAGAAGTAGCCTTGGCTGCGGCAACTCGGCGAGCGGGCGATGGGGCTTCAGCACTTCCTGATCCTGGGCCAGGACGATTATGTCGAAGTGCTCGCGCAATCCGGATCATGGGAAGTTGGGCAGGCGGTTGATTGAATGAAGTATACGGGGCCTACCCGGTGATCGGGCGGCCCTTGCCGCGGCGTTCCTTCGATAAGGACGGTGTCGGGGTAAGCCAATATTCCTGTGCCGACAACGCTCTATGAAGGCAATCTCATCGCTGGCGGTTGGCCGATGGCCAACCGCGGGGGTGCCGGCCAAAGGCGGCCTCGAAGGATAATGACGCAGAGCGGCGCGCCTTTTCTCTTCATCTTCTTCCGTTTCGTCTTCTTCTTTCTTCCCCCACCAATCGTCATCCCGGCCGAAGCGCAGCGTAGGGCCGGGATCGCGTGAAATCCGCGCATCACCTTCGCGCGATCCCGGATCGGCCTGCGGCCGTCCGGGATGACGGCATGATTGGATCAACGCGCCCATAGGCGCCATCCCCGTCTCACCCCCCGACCAGCGCCGCCGCCCGACTGGAGCGGCTGGCGTGACGATCCACTCTATTACCCGCGCAGCGATCCGCTGAGCGGCGGCTATGACCCCGGCGAGGACTATGACGGGCTGACCGCCCCGGTCCCCTCCGCCCCGCCGCGCTCGACCACCCCATTCGGCCAGTTCCTGCCTTCGCTGTTCGAGGCGGTGGCGCGGCTGCCGCAGCCGGCGCCGCCGGGCCAGTTCCTCGCCTCGATCGGCGTGCATCTGCCGCCGCCGCAGAGCGTGCTGGCCACGCGGCGGTACGACCCGCCGCCACCTCCGCTGACCCCTCTGGAACCGCCGGCCGACTACACGAGCCTGACCGTCCCCAAGCCGATGGTGGGGCCGCAATCCACCGAGCGTGTCGATGGCTTCGGCGCCACCGCACAGCGCCAGCCCGGCGAGTTCGAGCCCGCAGAGGGCGACGGCGTGATGATGAACGCGGCGGCGGGTCTCGCCCAAGGCGTCTACGGCACGCTGGGCGCCCCGGTCGACGCCATGACCTGGGCGCTCAATGGCGGCATCTCTCTCGCCAATTTCGCCGGAGCGGACCTGCCCCACATCGAGGATCCGTTCCTCGGCTCGCGCTCGCTGGCGCGGGGCGGCACCTATCTCGGCATTCCCGATCCGGAAAGCGTCGCGGCCGTCACCCTGGCGGAGAGGATCGCCCGCGGGGTCGGCGAGGGCGCGGCCTATGCGGTGGCGCCGGCAACGATGGTGCGCGGCGGGGCGGCGATGGCCGGCCGGCAGCTCGGCCCGCGCGGCCAGGCCGCTTTCGGGCGCATCAACAGCGTGCGCGAGGCCGGCCGCGACATGGCGATCGGCGCCGCCGCCGGCACCACCGGCAAGGCGGCACGCGAGCTGGTGCCGGAAGCCTGGAAGCCGACGGCGGAGGTGGTCGGCGGGCTGATCGGCGGCGTCGCTGGGGCAGGCGCGCTGGCGCGTGGCGGGTCTGCGATCACCAGCGGCCGAGCGGCGGCGGACGCCGCGGCGCGCCGACCGGCAGCGGATGCGAGGCCCATCCAGGGCCATAGCACCCACATTCCCGATCCATCCAGCTCGCCTGTAATAGGCACGCGGACGGGAACAGCGCTACAAACCTATTGGCCGCCCAACCGGGGATTTCTGGAGACACCCGTCACCGAGAGACTGGACGTCGGTACCCGCATCGATCGTTATGGCGAAGACACCGGGACGTTCTTTGCACCCCAAGGCACTCCCTATTGGATGCGCAGCTTGCCTCCCTGGATTGCAACGACGAAGCCTTATAATGTTTACGAAGTAATCCGCCCGTTCGAAGTCCAGTCGGGGAAGGCTGCGCCTTGGTTCGGCCAATTCGGCCAAGGAACTCAATATGAATCCTCGTTCAACGTGGTCAACGGGCTTGCACAAGGCTTTATCAAGAGGGTCGGGCCATGACGAGGGAAGAATTTCTGCATGCCGTTCGTGCGGAAAGCGTCCGCCTGGATACATTCAATCTGGACAATGTTGGAGATGAGTGCTTCGTCCTGGCGCAAAGCGGTTATGATTGGAGAGTGTATTACAGCGAGCGCGGACTCGAGACGAGTGCGCGTCATTTTGCGACCGAGTCCGACGCATTGACTTACTTACTGGAGGAACTTAGGGCCCAAAAGCGAAGAGAGAGCCAGTGGGGCATCGATGATCGATGAAGTCGCGGTGATCGGCGGATGGGAGAACGAGAATTCTCACTCCATCCGCCTACAGAATTTCATTATGGTAAGTCATGCCACCATCCCAAAGGGGACGAGGATCACGGCAATCATCGGAGAAGCCGCACCCCCAAACAGCAAAAAATGACGTCAAGTATCAAGGTGGTGCTTCGCAGTACCGCTTAAAGTACTTCGATCTGAAATGGAAGATTGTACAAAGACGGATGCCATGACGCCTCAAGTGGACGATAATCTTGTAGAGTTCCTCCGCCGCTTTGATGTCGCGATAAAGATGGCGGAGGAAGCGCGGGCTCAGGTGCGGCCGGATCGCGACTCCTGGCAATTGGAATATTACCAACTGCTCATCACAAATCTGAGGGGATACAGGCAGTCGGTCGTCGAGGGCCGGCTCGGCCGGGTGTCACGGGGCGAGGTCCAACCGGGCACCGGATTTGGCATGGGGATGTGGCTCGGCGAGTGGTGCGAAAACGATGATGTGCTGGGCGCCTGCTCCGAGGTCGAGAATTATTTTCGGTATGAATTCTAGTTTGTCCCATCAGAAAGGGTGGCGCCAATGCAGGAAGAAGTGGTCGTTATCGGCGGGTGGGAGGATGAGCAGTCACATTTCATTCGCCTGCAGGATTTCATCATAGATGGGGAGAAGGTCATCCCGATCTTCTCGGATGAGGCCGAATTCAAGAGGCAGGCCCTGGGGAGTGGCTTCGAAAAACAGGGCCTAATCATAAAGCTCGATTTCCTCCTTTCCTTCCTTCGCGGCGATGAGCTTTTCATCCTGAACCCCGGCGATCCCGAGCCGTTGAAGCTGACGACCGCAGACCTTGCCCATGCCTACGCACATGGCTGAGGTCGGCGGGACGGCTCGGCAGTGGCCGGCCGGCGCTCATGCGCCGCAATTGATCTGGCGATGAGACGTGGATGAGTTGGAAATTCTTGGACCCACCGAACGTCGCCGTCATTACTCACCGCCAGATCATGAAGGGTGAGGAGTGGATCGCCTATGTGTCCCACGATGACGATGATGGTTGCTGGCAGTTCCTCGGGCCTGGGGACGCCCGCGAGGAGGACGCATCCATCGTCGGCCTGAAGGAAATTTTCGATCTGGACAACAGCATCGGTGAACTGGCCGATCTTCCCGAAGGCTGGCACGCATGGCGGGAGGCGCCCTCGGCGCCGTGGCGGCGAGGGAAGACCGATTGGCGTTGATCCGCGGCCGCGGGACGTGTTGATGACATGACCCGTATCGCGTTGTGCCACAGCGCAGGATCGATTATGGCGACCAGAGGGACCATCGAGGTGACCGGTCGTCAAATGAGCCTCGAAGGCCCCGTGATGAGCGCCCCGATGGCGCTCGGCTTGAGCATCCTTCGAGGCTCGCTGGCGCTCGCACCTCAGGATGAGGTTCATCTATGAAAGCAACTTCATCCTGAGGTGCCGCGAGGCAGCCTCGAAGAATGCTGAAGCAGAGCGACGCGTTTTTTCTCTTCTTCTTCTTCTTCTTCTTCTTTTCACTTCCACCATTCGTCATCCCGGCCCCACGGGTCTTGCCTTTGGCAAGCCCGAGGGGTCCGGGATGACGGCGTGATCTAGCGGCGCCCCTTCTCCCTCTCCCGCTTGCGGGGGAGGGTTGGGGAGGGGGCCTCACCGCCTGCACCCGGTCCATTCCCCCTCCCGACGCGCTTCGCGCGCCACCCTCCCCCGCAAGCGGGAGAGGGGAGGAAGCCCCGCTCCCGCACCACCCCCCGACCAGCGACGACGCCCGGCTCCCCGGTCGCTGACGGCGGAGTGCGCGCGCGTGCGCCGGTCCTTGTTTCCCAAGGACATTGCCAATGGCGCAGTTCAAGAATTCGCCGCCGCCCGACTGGGGCGGCTGGCGCGACGATCCACTCTATTTCCCGCGCAGCGATCCACTCAGCGGCGGCTATGATCCCGGCGAGGACTATGACGGGCTGACCGCCCCGGTCCCCTCCGCCCCGCCGCGCTCGACCACCCCGTTCGGCCAGTTCCTGCCCTCGCTGCTCGAGGCGGTGGCACGGCTGCCGCAGCCGGCCCCGCCCGGCCGGTTCCTCCCCTCGATCGGCGTCAATCTGCCCGAGCCGAAGACGGTGCTGGCCACGCGGCGGTACGACCCGCCGCCACCTCCGCTGACCCCTCTGGAACCGCCGGCCGACTACACGAGCCTGACCGTCCCCAAGCCGATGGTGGGGCCGCAATCCACCGAGCGTGTCGATGGCTTCGGCGCCACCGCACAGCGCCAGCCCGGCGAGTTCGAGCCCGCAGAGGGCGACGGCGTGATGATGAACGCGGCGGCGGGTCTCGCCCAAGGCGTCTACGGCACGCTGGGCGCCCCGGTCGACGCCATGACCTGGGCGCTCAATGGCGGCATCTCTCTCGCCAATTTCGCCGGAGCGGACCTGCCCCACATCGAGGATCCGTTCCTCGGCTCGCGCTCGCTGGCGCGGGGCGGCACCTATCTCGGCATTCCCGATCCGGAAAGCGTCGCGGCCGTCACCCTGGCGGAGAGGATCGCCCGCGGGGTCGGCGAGGGCGCGGCCTATGCGGTGGCGCCGGCAACGATGGTGCGCGGCGGGGCGGCGATGGCCGGCCGGCAGCTCGGCCCGCGCGGCCAGGCCGCTTTCGGGCGCATCAACAGCGTGCGCGAGGCCGGCCGCGACATGGCGATCGGCGCCGCCGCCGGCACCACCGGCAAGGCGGCACGCGAGCTGGTGCCGGAAGCCTGGAAGCCGACGGCGGAGGTGGTCGGCGGGCTGATCGGCGGCGTCGCTGGGGCAGGCGCGCTGGCGCGTGGCGGGGTGGCCCAGGTTGGGCGTACGCCGAGCGGCGGAAGGGTAGCGGCGGAGGCGTGGGATAGGCAGTTTGCCCCGCCCACACAACACGGCGCGAAAGCCCTTAATCCCAGGCTTATGCCGGCCAAGCGGCCAGAAAATGCGAAAATCAAAGTAGAGTTACGGATCGGAGAAGACCTAGACGGTGCGCTAAAAAGAAAGAGGTGGCAACTTGCGCAAAACAGAACTGTCGGGGAGGCTTTTGAAGCAGACGCATTTGCGAAAATCTCCCCTGAAGAGGCCATCCATACTCAGCGGCAAGTTACCGTTCAATAAAATGGTCCTTTGCGCGTGACGCTTCGTCTTGACGCTGTGGGCACACACCCGACGACGAATGCGATTAAGATATTTGAGTTCAAATCATCTCGTACAGCACCGTTCACGCCGCGGCAGAAAGACGGTTTTCCCGAGCTTGAGGTATATGGGGGAACGTTCAAGACCAACGCTAAGCCCCCATATGATCGGGGAATCGCATTTCCAGCTACGGCGGTAAAAGTCATCAGGGATATGTCGAGATGACCATTGACAATTTTGAAGTCATCGACGCCTTGGGTTTGAGCCCTAGCGACGATGTCGTGCTCCTTATGATCTTCGATGGGTGGGATTGGACCGATGAATGGATGCATCTCGTCACATTACAAGAAAAAATAAATGTATATTTCGGATTTGTAGAATCTGGACAGGTATATGAAAACTACCCTATCGCTGTTGGGCGGCAATTATGCATCGACATTATAGCCAAGTTCCCGCTCCCGGGCGTGGGTGAAGATTTTCTGAAACAGGCCTCCGCGGCAGCGGGCGAACTGGGAATAACAATCAGGCACAAAGTCACCCCATGACGCGGGATGACGCCTGACACGAACTCCGCGACTGAACGACTGATCCCGTACGCCGCGCATAGCTCCGTCTTCGAAACCTCGCCGGCCGTTTCACGCGCTACATCGAGATAGACGCTATCGACTTGGGCCCAATCAACGGATGTCCAGGAGTCTATGTGATACGGAATGAGAAGCCTCTCGACTTGACTCGACGAATTCTCAGGAGCGGTAAGGTGCCGGGCAAATGAGATACATCAAGGCTAAATGGATACATAATTCGCCGGAATTCCCAATTTTGCTTTTTAGCGAACTGGATGCGAAACACTGGGAAATCAGGAAAGTGGAAGTGTATGCCGACGGGCGGATGGATTTCGCTGACGGCAAAGTGCAGTCCGGCAATACAGATCTTGGATTGGTGCCGGTGCCCTCGCTTGAAGAGATTGCGTCAGACCCAGAATTCGAACCTGTTGCGACGTCGGCCGAAGAGTTTGAAGCAATCTGGAAGGTTGCGAAGGCCGGTAACCTCTAGGGCTGGTCGCGGGTGCCATTGGCAATGCTTTCCCGCGGCTTCGTTACGGGCAAGTGCTGTTCGACGGCGGCGAGCTCGATCCGGCGGCCAGCGAACTCATCCGGGTCTATGCGCTCGCCGGCGGAGATCTCCGCGGCCGAGGATCCGCGCTATCTGGTGTTCCTGAGGACGCGGGCCATCCCGTAGATCGAAAGCAACGTTTCATCATAAAGCTCCATTTCCTCCTATCCTTCCTTCGCGGCGATGAGCGTTTCATCCTGAACCCGGGCAATCCCAAACCGGTGAAGCTGACGACCGCAGACCTCGCGCATGGGTGAGGGCAGCCGGCGGGCTCTGTTTGCCGGACCGCAAAAGGGCATGCGCTCGGGCGCGGAGCGTGGTGTCCCGACAAAAGTCCCGAGTCTTGACCGGTGCTTATGGGTGGCCTGATGGCGCCCGGCTTGAATACCCGTCGACGCAGCCTCGCGGCACCCTCGGAGCCTGACTCGAAATAGACGACCTCATCCTGAGGTGCCGCCGCAGGCGGCCTCGAAGGATGCTGAAGCAGAGCGACGCGTTTTTTCTCTTCTTCTTTCCTCACCTGGCATTCGTCATCCCGACCCCACGGGTCTTGCCTTCGGCAAGCCCGCGGGCAGGCTGCGCGCAGCGTGGAGCCGGGATCGCGTGAAGTCCTGCGCAACACCTTCGCGCGATCCCGGATCGGCCTGCGGCCGTCCGGGATGACGGCGTGATCTAGCGGCGCCCCTTCTCCCTCTCCCGCTTGCGGGGGAGGGTTGGGAAGGGGCTTCGCCGCCTGCACCCGGTCTATTCCCCCTCCCGACGCGCTTCGCGCGCCACCCTCCCCCGCACGCGGGAGAGGGGAGGAGGCCCCGCGCCCGCACCACCCACCGACCAGCGACGACGCACCACTCCCCGTCGCTGACGGCGGAGTGCGCGCGCGTGCGCCGGTCCTTGTTTCCCAAGGACATTGCCAATGGCGCAGTTCAAGAATTCGCCGCCGCCCGACTGGGCCGGCTGGAGCGATGATTCGCTCTATTACCCGCGCAGCGATCCGCTGAGCGGCGGCCGGCCGGGCACCTATCTCCAGGAGTTGTTCGACCCGGCGCTGTTCGGCCAGTACGCGCCGCCACCGCCGGCGCCGCCAGGCCGGTTCCTGCGCCGCCTGTTCGACCCCGCGCTGTTCGGCCAGAACGCGCCGCAGCAGGCCCCGCCCAGCCAGTTCCTAGCCTCGATCGGCGTCAAGCTGCCCGAGCCGAAGACGGTGCTGGCCACGCGGCCGGTTTCACCGGTGGAGTCTGAACCGCGACCTCTCGCGGCACGTCCGGTGCCGGCGCCGGACGTGATCCTTGAGGATACCCTGCTGGAGTCTGCACCGGCGCTGCCGGGCCAGGATATTGCCGGTTTCGGCAGCACCCCGGCGCGAATGCCGGCCGAATTCGAGCGGACGCGGGGCGACGGCGTTTGGAGAAACGCGGCGGCCGGCGTCGGCGAGCATGTCTACGGCCGCATTGGCCAGTACGCCGATCCCGCCGCCGAGGTGATCAATGGCGGCATTGACGGCCTCAATTGGGTGGCCGGGACGGATGTCGAACGGTTACCAGTTCCCTCGCGCTGGCTTGCCGAGACCGCCGAAACCAAAATCGGCGTGCCAGATCCGCAGCACACGCTTGCCGTCACCCCCGCAGAGCAGGCGGCGCGCCTGGGCGGCAAGGCCGCCGCCTTTCTGGTGGACCTGCGGCTGACGGGTGGCCGCGGCCTGCCTGGATACGTCCTGCCCGGACCCGGCCTGCCGGTTCCGGGCGACACACCCGGCCTGCCGGCTCCGACCGACCCCAAGGTCCCCGTGCGATGGGACGCGTCGTACGAAGACGCGCGCGCTCTCGGCCAGTTCGGCCTCGACCTGTTCGGC
This sequence comes from Starkeya sp. ORNL1, assembly GCF_012971745.1. Classification (NCBI taxonomy): domain Bacteria; kingdom Pseudomonadati; phylum Pseudomonadota; class Alphaproteobacteria; order Hyphomicrobiales; family Xanthobacteraceae; genus Starkeya; species Starkeya sp. ORNL1. The sequence continues at coordinate 1,778,543 of NZ_CP048834.1, read as the reverse complement.
GAACTGCGTGACGCCGTCTTCCCGCCGGTACTGAAATCGCTGGACCAGGCCGGCGGCAATCTGGTTGGCGGAGTCGCCGGGCCGGGCGGCGGCATGCCGCAACTGATGGCGCACGGCGGCCGCGCGGTCGGCGACCTCGCCGGCGGCCGGGTGACGGCGAACAATGCGCCGCGTCCGGTGACCGCGCCGACGACGGGCGGAGGACCGGCGCAGCCATATGGGGAGAGCGAGAGGAGGCGTCTCCCGCCACCCGATGTGCTGCCGAGGCTCGAGGACATATACACCCACAGCGGACCTACAGAGACGAACGATCAGCGTCCGCCGAAGCGAGGTGTCACTTTCTTCGATATAGGGGTGCTCCCGAATGTTGATAGGCCCGATGCCAGTCTCGGTCGTCAGGGAGGGTTGGTCTTCTTCATGCCGGTGGAAGATTCCTACGTCGTGAGGGACGCCGCAACCGCTTATCGCTATACTGGTGGAGCGCCAACATTGGAGAACGCGTACCTTGTCGGCGGAGATGTTTACGGGTTGGAATTTCCACTCGACGGGCTTGCTCCACGAGCGCCGACGGCTGCTGATACAACGCTGAAGCACTACTTCGGAGGCGGGCATACGGCGTTGCGGTTGGAGAACAAGCCGGATCCCCACAAAGACGGCTATCTGGTGAACACGACGCGCGAGTTCGTAGTTCCAGGAGGTAGCCCGATGCCGCGTGGATCTTTCCTCTTCAGGCTCGGCCAAAACGGAACTCGCGTTCAAATGAGAGTGTGGTGAATGAATTCGGATAGAGACGCCAAGATCTGCAAATACTGCAAGATGGGGTACCATTCACCGTTTGAGAGATTCGAGGTAATCGAAACGTTTCACAACTGGGCGGGAGTCTTGAAACGCTGCACCGCCTGTCGTGCACTATGGAATGTGGAGCACGACGCCAGAATAGTATCCGTAGCTGAGGCTATTCGGATATACCCTAAAGTTAATCCCGAGGATTTGCCATGACCCTCGCCGAATTCAATCCAGAGAACGATCTCGAACGCCTTATCGTAGCGGCAAAGCAGGGCGCCGTGTCGATCGACGCGGTATTGACGGTGCTCGCCGCATCCGACCTCTTCATCTCCAGCAAGAGTGAGGTCCTTCAGGACGGCAGCGGCTTCGAACCGCTTCTCCAGGAGTATCGCGACAAACCCCTTGTCGCTGCATTCTCGTCCTTGGACCGTCCTCACTTGCACAGCGCGGCCGCCAGCTTTGTTCTCCAAATGACGGGGCGGGAATTCTTTCTGCGTCTGCCGCCGACTTTTGGCGTCATCCTCAACCCTGGCTATGTGACACAACTCATACTCGAGCCACACGCCGTGTCCGATCTCAAGCCTTCGGAATCTCGAAATCGCCCGCGCACACAACGACAATCTGATGCCGCAACGTTCTGCGGAGATGATTGTCGACGAGAATTTCTCCGATGGGCTCAGAAATCCACAATGAACTGGAAATTCTCGGACCCACCAAACGTCGCCGTCTTCACCCCCCGCCAGATCATGAAGGGTGAAGAGTAGATCGCCTTTGTGTCCCACGACGACGATGATGGTTGCTGGCAGTTTCTCGGACCCGGGAACGCCCGCGAGGAAGATGCATCCATCGTCGGCCTGAAGGAAATCTTCGATCTGGACAACAGCATCGGCGAACTGGCCGATCTTCCCGAAGGCTGGCACGCATGGCGGGAGGCGCCCTCGGCGCCGTGGCGGCGAGGGAAGACCGATTGGCGTTGAGCCCCGGCTCGCACCCTGGCGCGTGAATGCGGCGTCGACTTGCCGGGTGCGCGGCTTCAGCCTCCCGCGGGGGCCGGCTATGCCAGCCAGCCGGTCACTTGCGTGACGCGGCCGGAATATGGGCAGGTGAGGACGGACTGCCGACAGGGATGCACCCGGCCGCTATTGCGGAATGGCCATGCTGATAGGCGATTAACTACAGAGGGGTTTTTTCCGCCGGGGGCCATCCCAGTGTAAGATACGCGCGGTAAGGTCTGCCGCGTCTTATGGGAGGCTGGCATGCGGACTTTTCTCTTCACTCTTCCTTTCGTGCTTGTGGCGGGCGCGGCCTTCGCGCAGGGCGGGCCGAATGCGGCCAGCATGAGCTGCGCGAGCGCGCAGCAAATGGTGCAGCAGCAGGGCGCCGTGGTGCTGTGGGACGGGCCGAACGTCATGGGCCGCTATGTCTCGGGCCAGCAATATTGCGATGTGAACACCTTCATCGCGCCGGCCTGGATCAAGACCCAGGACAATCCGCAGTGCCTCGTCGGCAATTACTGCCAGCAGCAGAACCAGTAGGCGGCACTACAGCACGTCAGCCGGCGGCCGGGCGCGGGAGCTGCCCGGGCCGGGTCGGGCGCCATGGACCCTGAGCGCGCAGCGCCTCAGGGCCTGCCCGGGAAATGGGGACTCATTTCTCATACCGCTTGTTCTTGTTTTGTTCTCATGGAATCATGCTCCCGACCAATCCGGGAGAGAGACCATGCCGAGCGAGCACTCGCCCGCCGGGCGCGAGCCCATTGTCACCGATGAGGATCTGGACGCCGCAATCGCGTTGTGTGGTGGCGATCCGCGCCTCGCGCTGCGAGCGATGTTCATCGCCTACACCATGTTGCAGGAGCAGGCGCAGAACGCCGTCTCGGCCGGCTATGTGCGACGGCGCCGGGAGCGCACGCACTGATGGGCGAGCATTTGCCCGAACGCTGGCCGCGCGACCAGATGGATGACGCCTTCGTGGATTCCATCGTGGAGTCCGAAGGGCACGGCGACTGGCGCGAGGCCATCCGCAATCTGGTCGACCGGGTGTGGGGCCTGCATGAGGAAATCCTGCGTCTGACACGTGGCGAGCCGCGCGGGGGCAGGCAATCAAGCCATCTGGACCGCATGGTCTCGACCATCGACCACTCGGTGATCTGTACCGAATGCTCGCACTGCCTGCACCGCACCGCGCAGCCGCCCGCCATGGTGAGGTCTTTCTACAAGAACAGGGAAGTCACGCTCCGCGAGTGGGCGGCAAGCCAGCGTTGCCGATGCGGGCAACTCGGCGTCGACGTGGTTCTGCGCGACACACGCGATGCAAAGAACTGGATGCTGCAGCGCTAGAGCCCTTTCCGTTCGGATGGAAACATCCGAACGACAGATGAGTGCTCTAGATTCACTAGACTGGAGCAATTCCTCTTCGATCAGATGATTCCATCTGATCGGGAAATGCTCTAGTGGGCCTGCGCAGAACAGGGTCGGCTGTTCCGGCGCGATTTCGGCCGCCCGAGCGGCGCCGTATCAGGCTATTTGGCCGAGGACCGGTTCAGCGCCACGGCGGCGCGTATCAGCGTCTTGAAGGCCTCCGCATCGATCTCGACGCCCTCGCGCAGGTCTATGGCGCGCCGCGTATTGCCTTCCAGGCTGGAGTTGAACAGGCGCGTGGGGTCTTCGAGAGCGGCGCCCTTGGCGAAGGTGAGCTTCACCGTGGCCTTGTAGGCCTCGCCGGTGCAGATGATGCCATGGTGCGACCACACCGGGACGCTCCACTTCCACTCCTCGATCACGTCCGGATCCGCCTGCTGGATGAGCGCGCGGACATGAGCGAGCGTCTCGCCCCGCCAGCCGTCCAGTTCCTTGATCCGCGCATCGATCAGCCGGGACGGGGATTCGCCATTGGTGGGGGCGCCCTTTTTCATCGTGCCTGCAACTCCCTCAGTCGTTTACGCGCTCGCGGCGGGCCGGCCCGATGAGAGGCCGGCAGCGTCGATTTTAGCCGGGCCTGGGGCTGGCCATAAGGGCCCTTGAGAGCGCGCCCGCAATGGATGCCGGCATGCCGCGCCCGGCCGTGGGCGACATATCTGCCCCGGATCGGCGTGATAGTTTTCGAAGGGGGCTACGTGAGCGAATACTGCTGCACTCTGCGTTATAATTAGCTATACGCGACCGACGGGCACCATCAACACGACCACTCGCTTTGAATACCTAGGAGGGAGAGGGCAGCAATCCGCCGACGTCTGGGAGCCAATGGTCGTGCCCCAAAGCGCCAACCATTGTGATCATTGGGTCATTCGCCCACCCTCACTCATCCTCCCCCACCGGCTCCAGCACCCCCGCATCGTCATTCCCCGCGCTGTTCACCCGTGGCCCTACCGGCCAGATGCGGGTCTCGTCCGAGGGGTAGGGCACCATGAGGTCGGCGGGGTCGGGCTCGATATTGGCCAGCCAGCGCTCATAGCCCTCGATCGTCAGGATGACCGGCATGCGGTCATGGATCCTCGCCATTCGCTCATTGGCCGCGCAGGTGACGACGGCGAAGGTGCGCACCCATCGGCCCGAGGTGTCCTGATAGCCGGTCCAGATGGCGGCGATGCCGAACGGCAGGCCGCTCTTGAGGCCGACGCCGTAAGGCTGCTTGGGCTGGATCGAGGCGTCCCACTCGAAGAAATTGTCGACCGGGAGCAGGCAGCGGCGCTTCATATAGGCATCGCGGAACATCGGCGCCGTGGCGATGCGGTCGGAGCGCGCGATGATCTGCGGGCGCACCTTCTGCGCGCGCATCCATGGCGCCTCGAAACCCCACCGCAACCGATCCCGGACGTTCTGGCCGGTCTCCGGGTGACGCCGGATCACCCAGAAGTCCTGCGAGGGAGCGCCGTTGTAGCGCTTGCGTTCCAGGCCGGCGGCGTCAACCACGCGCGGGTCGTGGTCGCTGCCGAGGAAGCAGACAAGGCCGGGCAGTTCGCCACTGGTCTGGGTCACCCGTCCGCACATGGCTCCTCGCTCTCCCGTCTTCGGCCCTGGCGCCTGTCCGGCGACAGCGGCGTTGCTTTCTCCGGGGCCAGGCGAGGCCGACAAGGTTTCTATACGTATTCGGGCCGACGAGGGAATGCTCACGCAACAGTGCGGAGGTTGCCCGGCCAGTCTCGCCACGCCTTCACCCAGCGTTCATCGAGCCGGCGCTACCGAATTGGCCGGGTCGTGAAACGAGGCTGGACACATGAAAACCGTTCTTTTCACACTCCCCATCATCCTCATGGCAGGTGCGAGCCTTGCCGAGGCGCGCCCGAATTCGCTGGCCATGAGCTGCGCTTCCACGCGCGGGCTGGTGGCGAATACCGGCGCCGTGATCATCGGCACCGGGCCGGACATCTTTGATCGCTATGTGACGGATGCAGGCTATTGCACCATCACGCAAAAGGCCGAGCCGGCCTGGCTGGCGACGGCGGACGAGCCGCAGTGCCTGATCGGGCGTCGCTGCGTGGAGCGTCGCGTGAAGGTGCGCTGACGGGCGAGCGCGCGTGGCGCAGCGCGCGTGGTGCCTCTGGCCGGGCCGGCCGGGGCGCCCGCCGATCGGCCGCTCACAAATCCTTCATCCGCCCGGCGCTACCTTAACGCGTGGCGCGCGCGTTACTATGGGTCAGGTCACGGGAGGCTGGAACATGCGTACTCTTCTTCTCACACTCCCCTTCATCCTCATGGCGGATGCGGCGCTGGCGCAGGCTCGGCCGAACTCGCTGACCATGAGCTGCGCCAGCGTGCAGGCGCTGATCCAGGCGCGGGGCGGCATCGTGATCGGCAGCGGGCCGGACATCTTCGACCGCTTCGTCTCCAGCGCCCGCTACTGCATGGGCGGCGAGACCACCGACTGGACCTGGGTGCGCACGCGCGATGTGCGCCAGTGCCCGGTGTATCGCTGCCAGGAAATCGAGGAATGGATGATCCGCTGAACGGCGGGGCGCCATGGCGCCTTCACCGGCTGCGCATCCAGGAGCGACAGCTCACGAAAGCTTCATCGCCCGCCACTACCCTGAGGCGAGCGGCACGCAGTAATGTGCCGCCGATGTTGCGGGAGGCGGACATGCACAGACTTGTTCTCACCATTCCTTTCGTGCTCATGGCCGGTGCGGCGATCGCCCAGGACGGCCCGAACTCGCTGGCGATGAGCTGTGCCGCCGTGCAGGGCATCGTCCAGTCACGGGGCGCCGCGGTGATCTGGACCGGGCCCAACATATTTGATCGCTTCGTCGCCGGCCAAGCCCAGTGCCAGAACGACCAATACCCGGTGCCGGCCTGGATCGCGACGCAGGATCAGCAGCAATGCCTGGTGGGCAATCGCTGCAAGCAGATGGAACAGCAGTAAGCCGCGCCGCGGCACTGTAGCAGCAAAGCAAAAGCCGGCCCGCGCGCAGTGGAGCGGCCGGCGCGCCCGCTCTATTCCTGCGCGCCCGTGCTTTCCTCGCGCTCCAGCGCATAAGCCTGCCGCGCCTGCTGGATGACGAAGGCGGCCGGCAGGCCAGGCTGCGGCAGGAACGGGAAGCGCACCGCGAGGCTCGAAAGCCCGAGCGCTTCCCCGCACCGGAACACGGCGCGCATCGCCTCCAGCACGCTGCCGCTGCCGAGCAGCCTGGCATCGGCAAACTCCAGCATCGGCACCACGACGATGGTGGCGAAGCCGCCGGTGTCGCCGGTGACAAAGCCCCTGACTTCGCCGGCGGCAAGGTGGCCGCTGCGATCGAATTCCTGCCGCATCGCTATTCTGAGGTTCGGGTCGAACGGGCGCTCCGGCATCTCGAACAGCAATTCCCCCGAGGCGGTAGAGGCGATGGCGAATGCCTCGGCCTGCACATCGTCGAGCGTGCCGCAGACGATGCGGATGTCGGTTCCCTCGAACGCCACGGCAAGTTCGCCGGCGATTTCGCTGGAGGGCTCGACGATGATTATCGCGGTCATGCGTGCTCCCAAGGCATCGGAGGACAGCGGGTGCCGCCAAAGCAAAAGGGCCGCGCGCTCACGCGGCCCTTCGCGCAGGATCCGACGACAGATCGGCTCAGAGGTTCGCGGCTTTCTTGACCGCGTCCTTGGCCTTGCCGATGGTCTTCTGGCCCTTACCCTTCAATTCCTGCGCCGCGCCCTTGGCTTCAAGGTCACGATTGCCGGTCGCCCGACCGACGCCCTGCTTCACCTTGCCGGCCGCCTCATTGACCATGCCCTTCGCCTTGTCTGCCGTGCTGCCCATCATGCTCTCCAGAGCTGCCGCCATCATTGGCTGGCCAAATAACAGCGTCGTTGTCGCCAGGTTCCGCGCTTGTCGGCGATAAGCGCAGGAAATGGGCGGAATGTCGGGAGTGGCGGCGCGGTGTGCGCTCCGGCTGTCGCGCGGCAAATCTCTTCATCGCGCCTCTTCATCGCGCCCCTGCCGGCCGGCTATCGCGCAAAATGTGATGGCCATCACAGACAGCCGCCGGCTCGCCATCGGATGGTTGCGTGCCAAGGCGCCGGGGGGCTGCCTCTGGCGGGCGGCGGTCTCCTGGCGCAGACCACCGGAGGCCGCCGCCGCTTGCTGCAAAACGTGTCTTTCGACGTTGTGAGCCTTCTGAAGGGTCGGTTTTTCCTCAGACTGGAGACTTCGTCATGAAACCGGCAGTGAAAATATCGACAGTTGCTATGTTGGCTACGCTCGTGCTCGGAAGCGTTCCTTCCTACGGCGCGAACCGATACGGCATTGCCTGTGTCGACAACCGTACAAATCAGCGGATCAATTTCTCGGTCAAGATCGGCGATGGCCAGTGGAAGCCGCAGAATCTGGCACCCGGCACCCGGCGCTGGTTTACCCATACGTACGACAGGGTGAATGAGAACAGTTCCTCCTCCATTCGCGTGCGCTTCGATTCGGACCTGCGCGGCACCAATTTCAGCACGGTGTACAAGCTGACCCGCCATACGGCGGTGGCCGATAAATGCGACGAGGGCTACATCTACGCGTTCCGCTATGAGCCGCGCGACCGCAGATACATCGACCTCGTTCCGGTGGACGGCGGGCAGCTGGCGAGCGAATAGCGTGGCTGCCGCGAGATGCCGGCGGCGGAGCATGCGTTCCGCCGCCGCCTGCCGGCAGCCGAAATGACCATCACGCAAGCTTCATCCGCGATCTGCTTCCGTAAAGGCAGCAACGCCGGTAAATTCATGCCGGGTTCAAGGGCGAGGCTGGAACATGCGGACATTGCTTCTCACGATATCTTTCACCATTGCGGCGGGCGCGGCGTTCGCGCAGGACGGGCCGAATTCGCTGACCATGAGCTGCGCCAGCGCGCAGCGGCTGGTTCAGGAGCGCGGCGCCGTGGTCATCTGGAGCGGGCCGAATATCTTCGATCGCTACGTCGCCAATGGCGGCCAGTGCGCGGGCAGTGAAATGACCGTGCCGGCCTGGATCGCCACGCAGGACCAGCAGCAATGCCCCGTCGGGCAACGCTGCAAGCAGATCGAGCCGGGGCAGAACTGAACCGTCTTTCGAGGCCCGAGACCGGAGCGCGGCGGCTCGCCACAGGCGGGCCGCCGCGCTTGCCTTTGACCGCGCGGCAACATGGTAATGTACGGTGGGTCACGGGCGAGGCTGGAACATGCGGACGGTTCTTCTCACACTTCCTTTCATCCTGATGGCGAACGCGGCGTTCGCGCAGGCGGGCCCGAATTCACTTGCCATGAGCTGCTCCACCGCGCGCGCCACGGTGCAGCAGGGCGGCGCGGTGATCATGTATTCCGGGCCGGATATCTTCGATCGCTTCGTTTCCAATGTGTCCTATTGCGAAGGCAATGAGTGGACGGTTCCCGCCTGGATCCCCACCGAGGACAACCCGCATTGCCTCGTCGGCAAGCGCTGCAAGGAAATCGAGCTCAACTCGCGCTGAGGCGCGAGGGCGCTATCCACAGCCGGCTTTGACCTGACAGCTCGGATGGGTAGGATTCCCATTGTGCCGTGTTGCGCCCGGATCTGAGTCCGGGCGCTTTTTGCTTGGGACGCGGGCGGCGCTCTGCTTGAACATCCTTCGGGGCCCGGCTTTGCCGGGCACCTCAGGATGAGGTTCATCTGAAAGAACCACGTCATCCTGAGGCGCCCGCGCGTCGCGTGGACCTCGAAGGATGCCCACCCCCGAACAACGCTCCCTTCCACACCAACCCATCCCGCCGCCGGGGTCACGGGCGTGCGGCGCCGGCGGCCGTTTCGCCGGGATGGTGATGCCGACCACAACGGGCACACGCCGACGCCGGGCTGCACAAGGGCGAACGTGACACTCAACGAAAACGAGGAACCACCATGACCCAATCGCTGGACGCCATCATGGCGGACCGGGACGCTGTCCTGTCCGCCAACGACACCGCCACGCCCGAACCCGCCGGAGGCGCCCTTGCGGACGCTTACAGCGAGGACGGGCACACCGATACGCCGCTCGGCCTTGCCGACGACACCCAAGCCGGCCGGCCCGAGCGCCAGCCGGGGATGGTGCCGCAGCAGGCGCTGCATGCGGAGCGGCAGGCGCGGCGCGCGCTCGAGCGCGAGATCGGCGAGATCCGGAACATGCTGCACGCGCAAGTGCCGCAGCCGGATCCGCTCACCCAGTTCGCCAATGATCCCGCGGGCTTCCTGCAGCAGCAGGTCTCCCCGGTGGCGCACCAGGTGAACGAGATGCGCGAGATGATGCTGGAGCTGCGCGCCGCGCAGTCCCACGGCGCCGATCGGATGGAGGCGGCCAAGCGCGCCGCGGAGGAGCTGCGCGACAGCGGCGATCCCGCCATCAACGCGCTGGCGGTGCGCCTCCTGAACACGGCGAACCCGTTCGACGAATTGGTCAGGTGGCACGACGAACAGGCCCGCGTCTCGCGGTTCGGCGACGACCCGGAAGGCTACATCAATGCCGAGGTCGAACGCCGGCTCGCCGGCGGGCCCCCGCAGTACCCGGCGGCCTCATTCGCCCGTTCCATGCCTCCGTCTTTCGCCGGCGCCCGCAATAGCGCGCCCCGGCAGAGCCAGAACTATGGCGGGCCGCGGCCGCTTTCCGAAATCATGAAGCGATGAGGTAGTACGGCATGGCCGAAACCCGCGCCACGGGGACGCTTTCCCCGTCCATCTGGGACGACAAGTTCTCGACCGAATTCTTCCAGACCAACCCGTTCGCGGCCTATGCCGGGACCGGGACCAACAATGCCATCGTGATGAAGGAGGAGTTCGCCTCCAAGCGCGGCAATGGCATTACCTTCGAGTTCATCACCAACCTGGTCCGCGGCACGCTGTTCGATCGGCAGCCGCTGCGCGGCCATGAGGACCAGCTCGGCGAATATGGCGATCGCATCTTCTGGCGCTTGCGCAAGAAGGGCATTTCCATGCACGAGCTCGACCAGGACTTCGCCGCCATCGACCTACGCAAGGCGGCGCGCGGCAACCTCAAGACCTGGTCGATGGAAGACGTGAAATGGGAGACCATCGATCGTCTCGGCGATGTCGGCGCCAATTGCGACGTGCCGTTCGCCACCGCCACCGCGGCGGAAAAGAACGACTGGACCAACCGCAATGCCGACCGCGTGCTGTTCGGCAATTCGACGGCGAACTACTCAGCGACGTTTGCCACCGCCGCCGGCAATATCGACACCACCAACGATATACTGACGCGCGACAACCTCTCCATCCTCAAGACCATCGCGCTGCAGGCCCGCCCGCGCATCACCCCGATCGAGGTGATGGAGCGTTCCAACCGGCGCTATTTCGTCGCCTTCGCCCATCCCCTGGTGTTCCGCGCGTTTCGCAAGGACACCGAGACCGTGCGCTCGGCGGTCAAGGTGGTGGATCGCAACGAGAGCATCTTCCTCGGCGGCGATCTCGAATATGACGGGATCGTGCTGCACGAGGTCGACGACATGCCGATCTACGACAACATCGGCAATGGCGGCGCGGATGTCTCGCCGGTCTATCTGCTCGGACAGGAGGCGCTCGGCTGGGCCATCAAGTCCCGCTACGCCTCGCGCGAGCAGAAGGACGATTACGGCCAGATCGAAGGCCTCGGCATGATCGGCAAGTGGGGCATGAAGAAGCTCTGCTATTCCGAGAACTTCCCCAACCCGGCCCAGGACCCCACCGTGCTCGGCAAGCAGCGCGGCGTGGCCACGGGCTTTTTTGCCGCCGTCGGCGTCTGAGGAGGAGCGATCATGGGCGACTATTGGACCAACCCGGTTCGCCACCCCGAAGACGTCGGTGTCGGCCATATCCGCCGCACGGTGGAATGGGACGATGCCGGCCTCGTCACCGGCATCCCGATCGGCGCGCTGGAGGCGGGCGCGATCCCGCTGCGCGCCGGCGTGCTGGTGCAGACCGCGTTCAATGCCGGCACCACGAATGTGCTGGTGCTGGGCTCGACCGCGGACGATGACGGCCTCGTCACCTCGGCGAACGCAGCGGCGGGCGCGCTCGGCGTGAAGGTCGGCACCGGGGCGCAGATCGGCATTCCGCTCGCCGCCAACACGGTGTTCTACGCCAAGTTCACGCAGACCGGCACGGCGGCCTCCGCCGGCAAGGCGACGCTGTGGGTGGAATACCTGAACAAGCGCGAAGTGGAAGGCACCGCCTTCCCGGCCAACTGACGTGTGGCGGGGGAGGGGGCGTGCTCCCTCCCCCACGCCGTTCGCGAGAGAGGCGGACCATGGGATTTGTGAGCTATGCGCCGGCGCCCGACGAGGCGGCGGTGACGAGCGTGTTCGGCCTGGAACTCCGTGCCGGCGCGGTGATCGAGGTGGATGAGGCGGTCTATGCGAAGCTGCGTCGCCATCCACAGTTTTCCACAGGCAAGGAACCGGAAGGCGCCCGCCAGGACGCGCCGCCGCGCGTGGCGAGGAATCGCGCGGCGATGCGGGACGAGGCCGCCATGCGAGCGCGCGAGTACGCCGCCGAACTGGCCGATGCCGCGGGTGGTGTGAAGCCGGCTATTGGGTGAGGGGGGCTCTTTGTGAGCATCCTTCGAGGCTCGCTCTCGCTCGCACCTCAGGATGAGGTTGTACTTTTAGGCGAACCTCATCCTGAGGTGCCGGCCAACGGCCGGCCTCGAAGGATGCTGAGGCCGAGCGACCCCTTCCTCCGCTTCCCACCCGCGTCACCCCGGACGGCCGCAGGCTGATCCGGGATCGCAGGAAAGTATTGCGCAGCACTTCGCGCGATCCCGGCTGCACCTGCGACCGTGCGGGATGACAGCGTGATCCAGCATCGCCCCGGCCCTCGCGCCCGGGCTTCCCCGATTTCCCCCACCGAACCGGCCGCCCTGCCGTCGCTCGCACAGCGCGGGCGGCGACGCGCAGGTGTGCGGCGGGGATGTTCTTCAGGAATATTTCCATGCTGCGGATCTATATTACCCCACCTCCGGCCATCACCTCGGAGGATGGCGACATCAGCTCGCCGCCGTCCGATGGCGATACGCCGGGTGCGCCGCCGCCTCGCGCCGCGGCGCCGCCGGGCCAGTTCTTCCAGGAACTGCTGGACCCGCGGCTGTTCGGCCAGTTTGCGCCGCCGCCGAGCGCGCCGCCGGGCAAGTTCTTCCAGGAGTTGCTGGATCCCCGGCGGTTCGGCCAGAACGCGCCGCCGCCGCCGACTCCGCCGGGCCGGTTCCTCCCCTCGATCGGCGTCCATCTGCCGCCGGTCATCCCGCCGGCTCCGCAACGGCCTGCGCCGGCACCTGTGCCCGCCGTACCCTCTGCGCAAACCCCTGTGCAACAGGAAGGCGACGGGCTGGCGCGCAATGCCGCGGCCGGGCTCAGCGAGGGCGTCTATGGCACGCTGGGTTTCCCGGTCGATGCCGCGACCTGGCTGGTCAATCGCGGCATTGACGGCGTCAACGCGGTGGCCGGCTCGGAGATCTCGAACCTCGGTGACCTGCCGCTCGGCTCCCGCTCGATCGCGACCAACCTCGAACATTATGCCGGCATACCGGACCCGGCGAAGGTGCGCGCCGTCACCCTGGCGGAGAAGGCGGCGCGCGCGGCGGGCGAGGGTGCGGCCTACGCCATCGCCCCGCAGGCGCTGCTGCGCGCCGGCGCAGTCGTTGCCGGCACCCGGCTTCCGGGCCTCCTCAAGACGGTGTTCGGCAATTCGAACACGCTGCGCGCGCTCGGCGGCGAGGCGGTTGCCGGCGGCATTGGCGGCGGCGGCGGTACGCTGGCGGGGGAGGCGGCACCGGAGCCGTTGAAGCCGCTGGCCGAGTTCGGCGGCAACCTCGCCGGCGGCGGCATCGTCGCAGCGGCGGAAGACCTGCCGCGGCTGCTGGCACAAGGCGGTCGCGCTGTCCGCGACTTCGCGGCGCCGCTCATTGGCGGGGCGATGGACCAGTTCCCGCGCCCGGCTGTGGCGACCGTGGGTGGGATGCCGGCGCCGGGGTCGTTCGAGGGATATGAGAACCGGATGGCACCGCCGCAGCGCCCGCCATTGGCGAGCGCTGTCCCCGAAACGCAGCACGGCTGGAGCAATGCGGAGATCTTCGCCGCGCCCGATGCCGCCACGGCGAGGTTCCGGACGGACTACCACGAAGTCGTACCATCCGCGGGCGGCGTTGAGGTGTTGCGTCAGGAAAGCGGGAGAGGCTATTCAGCACCTCGGACGCCCGGGTTCGGAACCCATGCTTCGATGGATGAACTGATGCGAACCGGCGCTTTGCCGGGGAAAGCAGGGGTTATTCTTACGGACGACAGGATACAGTTCGGCGATGTGTATAAACTCAGCACGCTGAATGGCCGCAGAGTGGAGTTCGTTATTGTCCGGCATCGGTTGGATGGGAGGCCAGTGACCACATTATATAGCGGTGACTTTCGGGCCTGCCCGCTACCGAATGAAGGGTGGATTGTAGCGCACACGCACCCAACGGAAGGTCCAACCCAGAGGTGGCCGTCTGACATCGACATGCGAATTGTGAACAGGAGATTCTTCAGAGAGCTCGAAGCGAACCCTAGAGCTCGCCCGGCACCATCATGGATCATCTGGGGACCTGGCCCAAGTGACAATACGAGGTATTTTCCAGGATTCGGGAAAGAGCCATGAACAAGCTGATAAACATATCCGAAGTTGATGATCTTCTGTTCGGTGACGGAAGTAAATTAGATATTTATTATATCGAACGAACGCCGCTTGGTGATTTTGTGTGTTTTATCGGTCCAAGTGGTGCCGAATTTACTCTCCTTATAGAAGATTCGCGGCTGCACCAGATGGCCGTTGACCGACTGCTTGAACTCGGCGCTCCGGTTGTCGAACGGCCTTTCAACGTGGTGCCGCCGCAGCAGAGTTGAGCTCCGTCTGTGCAGGATCGGGAAACATAATGACGCTGCTCGAAGCCATTCGCACATTGGACGAACTCAGTGACGATGGCATCATTTACGCGAAAGAGCCATGGCGCGGTGATGCGGAGGCTATCGTGCTTCCCGATTTTGAGGATGAAGCGGCCATCGAGGAGGCGGTGCGTCTTGGCTTCAAGTATTTTCTGGAAGTGTTCATAGCGCGCGAGTTCCTCGAAGATTGGTCCGATGATCTCCGGCGCGCTGGTGCGTTCCAGGAAATCTGCGACAGGGTCATCTATTACGCAACCTATGATGCCTGATCGTATGGGGAAAGATCATGAGCGACCGTTATACGAATAAACGGTTGATCATGTTGCTGGAGAAATACGTCCTCTGGTCCATAGGCGAGCTCTCGGATACAGAAGAGAGGAAGCTTCGCGAAATGGCCCCTCATCTCGGCAGGAGCTTCTCTGCGAGGGGTACCTGGCAGGAGGTGGTCGCATCGGTGATGGAGTTCCCGCCCGACATGCCCGCGACGTTCAACGCCATGTGGCTGAGGAATCTCGAGATTGCCAGCGAGCACGGCGCAGCGATGACGCCGCAGCGCTTCGCCGAAATGGTGGTCGACGAGAATTTCCCGATGTGAAGGGCGAATAGGGCGCTCGGCTTCAGCATCCTTCGGGGCTAGCCGGCGCTTGCACCTTGGGACGACGTAAAGTGCGCGGCATATCTCGATGCTCCGGTCAGGCTTGAATGAACTGGAACTTCCCAGACCCGTGGAATATGGCCGTCATAACGACGTGGAAGATTCTCCGATCCGAGGACTGGATCGCCCATGTGTTCCATGATGAGGATGATGGCGGTTGGCAGTTTCATGGTGCGGAGGAATCTAGGGTAGAGGACGCTGCTATCGTCGCCTTGGGGGAGATGTTCGACCAGGATAACAGTATCGGCGAACTGACCGATCTCCCCGAAGGGTGGGAAGCATGGCGAGAATCGCCTTTCCAGCCATGGCGAAGAGCAAAGACCGATTGGCGTTGAGCCGTGGCTGCGGGAACAGCCCTAAGAGCTGCGTTGCGGAGTCCTCTCATTGGCCGACCGAGGGGGATGAGAAGCCGGCTATTGGGTGAGGGCGGCGCTGTGCGAGCATCCTTCGAGGCCGCTTCGCGGCACCTCAGGATGAGGTTCATCTGAAAAAAGCAACCTCATCTCTAGCAGTTGGCCAATGGCCAACTGCGGGGTGCCCGGCAAAGCCGGGCCTCGAAGGATGCTGAAGCCCAGCGCCCCCTTCCTCCGCTTCCCACCCCCACCGGCATCATCCCGGACGGCCGCAGGCCGATCCGGGATCGCGTGAAATTCCGGCGGCGCCGGCACGCTGGCCGGCGAGGCCGCGCCGGAGCCGCTGAAGCCGCTGGCGGAGTTCGGCGGCGACCTCGCCGGCGGCGGCATCGTCGCGGCGGCGGAACACTTGCCGCAGCTGATCGCGCAAGGCGGCCGCGCCATCCGCGACTATGCCGAGCCGCTCATCGGCGGGCTGACGAACCCGCTCGCGCGCCCGGAAATAGTGCCCGCCGGTGGGGCGCCGCCAGTCCGGCCGCCGAACGCCTACGAGAACCGCATGCCGCCACCGGAGCGCCCGCCGGCGGCGCGTGCCGTCCCCGAGGCGCCGCCGGGCTGGAGCAACGCGGAGATCTTCGCCCCGCCCGATCCCGCGGCTGGACGGTTCCGGACGGACTATTCAAAACGTGACCCCTCCCAACACGCGTTCGAACACGGCGCGCTGAACCAAGAGGGCGGCAAGAACTATTCGGCACCTCGGACGCCGGGACTTGGAACTCACGTTTCTATGGATGAGCTGATGCGGACCGGGGCCTTGCCGGGACAAAAGGGGGTAATCATCGTCGGCCGACCCGTGACTTTCGGCGAGGTATACAAACTCAGCACGTTGAATGGTCGAAAGGTGGAGTTTCTTATTGTCCGGCATCGCTTGGATGGTAAGCCGATTACCAAGTTGTATAGTGGGAACCACGAGGCGTGTCCGCTGCCGGAGGACGGGTGGATTGTGGCGCACACTCATCCGACCGAGGGTTCCACCCAAAGGATGCCTTCAGACGTCGATATGCGCATCCTGAACAGGAGGTATTTTAGGGACCTTGAAGCGAACCCTAAGCTTCGCCCGCCACGATCGTGGATCATTTGGGGGGGAGGGTCCAAATGATCATACGATGTATTTTCCAGGACACGGGAAAGAACCATGAGCCATACGACACAAACTACCTCGATCGACAATCTGTTGTTTCGCGATGGATTAAGACTTGAGAACTATTACATCGAGCGGACGCTGTTCGGAGACTTTGTTTGCTTCATCGGCTCGGACGGGGCGAAATTCGATCTTCTCATTGAAGATTCGCAAAGGAATGAAATGGCCATCGCCCGACTGCTTGAGCTCGGTGCGCCCGTTGTCAAGTGTCGAGTGTGAATGCCCTTCGCGGAGGTCGCTCGAATGGTCCCCCGTGGCGATGAAGTTCATGCTTGAACAGCGACTTCATTCCGAGCGCAGCAACCATGACAAGCGATGAACGTATGCCCACCCCCGACGAGTTTCTCTTCGGAAACGGCGCTCGGGTGGAAGATTATTTCATCAGACGGACGCCTATTTCGGAGGTCATATGCACCATAGAAGATGGTCAAGAGTATAGTCTGTTGATCTCGAATCAGGAGCTCTTCGAAGGCGTCCGTGCCAGGCTCCTGGAACTCGGCGTGCGCATCGTCGAACGGCAATTCAGTTCACCGGGAACGCGGCCGGGCTGAATATCGTGGGCTTGCGTGCGGTCGTCAGCGAACACTTTGGTCGATCCTCGGGCGTCGCAACTCGCGTCGGTATGGCCGGGATTGATGCAGTCTGCCTTGGCAGGAAAGGCATGCACATTGGTCCGGCCAACTCCCCAGAAGGTGATGGACAATGACCCGCGACGAGCTGAAGAATTCGGGAGAGGGCTATGCCCGGCTCTACAGAAACGCTCATCTCGTCCTGGCCTCGG
This sequence comes from Starkeya sp. ORNL1, assembly GCF_012971745.1. Lineage (NCBI taxonomy): Bacteria > Pseudomonadati > Pseudomonadota > Alphaproteobacteria > Hyphomicrobiales > Xanthobacteraceae > Starkeya > Starkeya sp. ORNL1. Next base: position 1,761,421 of record NZ_CP048834.1, on the reverse strand, counting down.
TGTTTTTTGACCGGGACGCAGGTCATCTGATCGCATCCTATTTCTATGACCGGGAGCCGGATGAGGACGATCAGGAGGAGTGCGAGCTGTTTTGCGGCGAGCTGATCGGAAATTTCCCGGAGATCCGGACCGGCGAGACGATCTGCAAGTTTGTCGGTGCGTACAGCGGCGTGCTGCGGCCGGGTGAGATGGTGGTGTATTCGCGAGGGGAGTTCTGACCGCCGCTCTCTTCCAGCCTATGATCCGTTATCTTGGCAGCTCGTCCTCTGATGCGCAGTCCGGAATCGAGATCCCCGGCACAAGGCCGGGGATGACGGTCCATCTTGAATTATCGGTCAGGCTCTCAGGATGAGGTTCATCTCTAAGGAAGAATCTCATCTTGAGGTGCGAGCTTGCGTGAGCCTCGAAGGACGCTGAAGCTGAGCGGCCGCTTCTTTTCTTCCTCTCTCTTCTTCCCGCTCCCCCATTCGTCATCCCGGCCGAAGAGCCGGGATCGCGTGAAGCCCCGCGCATGACTTTCCCACGATCCCGGATCGGCCTGCGGCCGTCCGGGATGACGGCTTGCGGGAGGCGAGATGGCCGCTCGGGGCCTTCCATGCCCGCGTGATGCTCCGCCCTCCAGTGCAGCCCGAGCGCACTGCGTTCGCGGCCCAGCGGCCCGCCAGGCGTCCGCCAGGGCGCCCCACACCCACCACCCACATGAGCGAGACCACCATGACCCGACAGGATCTCATCCTCGCCGTGCTCGAGCGGCTGAACGTCGTCGGCGTCGGGCAGGCGCCGGCGGCGGAGGATATCGCCACCGTCGGCGCCCGGCTCGACGGCCAGTTCTCGCAGCTCGCGCGGCGCGGCGTCGTCTATGTGCAGGATGCCGACGATCTCGATGCCGAGCTGATCGATCCGCTCGCCACCATCGTCGCCAGCGCCTGCGCCCCGGCCTATGGCCAGGCGCCGAACCGCGCCGGCGTCATCGAGGCCGAGAACACGCTGCGCGAGATGCAGCCCGGCGACGGCGCCGGCCGCGGCACCGTCAGCGCCCGCTACTACTGAGGTTGCCCCTCTATCGCCAATCGACGCGTCATCCCCGGGCTCGTCCCGGGGATCCACGTCCTTGACGCAGGAACAACCGTGGATGGCCGGGACAAGCCCGGCCATGACGATGGAACTGACCCACGTCCACTGTCGCCATCAAGCCAGACCCTGAGGCTCCCCCATGCCCGACATCATCTTCCCGCTCTCCTCGGCGCCGGGCCGGCGGCCGATCGAGGGGCAGGGCCGGCTCGTCAACGCCATGACCGAGCAGCTCGGCCCCGGCGGCCAGGCCGACCATGCCCGCCGCCCGGCGCCGGGGCTGCGCTTCCTCATCGATACGCTGGGCACGGGCGCCTGCCGCGGCTTCCTGTTCGTGAACAATGTGCTGCTGATGTGCCGTGGCGACCGGCTGATCAAGATCGAGCCGGCCGGCAGTGGCTATGCCGCCACCGACATTGGCGGGCTGGCCGGGGAGGGGCCGGTCTATTTCGAGCGCAACAACAAGGCGCCGACGCCCGATATCGTCGCGGTGGCGAGCGAGGGCGCGTTCCAGATCGACCTCACCACCGGGCCGGTGAGCTTCATCGATCCCGATCTCGACCAGCCCAACTCTGTCACCTTCCAGGACGGCTATTTCATCTTCACGCTGGCGGATGGGCGCATCGTCACCTCGGGCATCAACGACACCAGCGTGAACCCGCTCGACTTCACCACGGCGCAGGCGCGCCCCGGCGGGCTCTATCGCGGCATCTCCTTCGGCCAGCAGACCTTCGCCTTCGGGCCGAACTCGATCGAGGTGTTCGCCAACACCGCGCAGGCCGAGGGCTTCCCCTTCACCCGCACCGCGGTGATCCCGCGCGGGCTGATCGCGCCGGACGCGATAGCCGGCTTCGAGGATGGCTGGGTGTCGTCCCTCATCTGGGTGGGCGACGACCGCGCGGTCTACCGGCTCGACGGCGGCTATGTGCCGAGCCTGATCTCGACGCCGGATATCGACCGCGCGCTGCAATCGGTCGATGATGTGGGAAGCCTGCATGCGCTGGTCTTCACCCATCCCGGCCATCCGTGCTGGGCGATCATCGGGCCGGATTTCGCCTGGGTGTATGACCTCTCCACCGGCTTCTGGCACGAGCGGCAATCCTATCTTGCGCCGAACTGGCTGGCGAAGGGCTCGGTGCGCGCCTTCGGCGAATGGGTGGTGGGCCATGCCGCAAACGGCCGGCTCTACCGCATCGACGACGATTATCGCCGCGAGGGCGACGACCCGATGGTGATCCGCATCACCTCGGCGCAGGGCGCGGCCTTCCCGAACCGGCTGGCGGTGCCGCGGGCGGATTTCAACTTCGTGGTGGGGCAGGGCCTCGCCGGCGGCGTGCAGCCGGTGGAGACCGATCCGCGCTGCTGGATCTCCTATTCCGACGATGGCGGCAATCTGTTCTCCACGCCGGTGTGGCGCCAGCTCGGCCGGCAGGGCGAATACGGCACGCGGGTCAGCATCAATCGCTGCGGCCTCACCGGGCCGGTGGGGCGGGTGTGGCGGCTGGAAATGTCCGATCCGGTCTATGTCACGCTGCTCAGCGGCGCGCACGAGATCGATGCGCGGCCGCGGTGAGGCGGTTGCGTCGTACTGCGTGAGCATCCTTCGAGGCTCGCTGGCGCTCGCACCTCAGGATGACGTGGTTCTTAGAAAAACGACGTCATCCTGAGGTGCCGCGCAGCGGCCTCGAAGGATGCTGAAGCCGAGCGCCTTCCCCCGAAAACCAACCGAGAGAGGCGCCGATGGCACCGAACATCCCCTCGCTGCCGCCGCCGAGCGCGCCGTTGACGGTGCCGGCGACCGGGCTGATCCATGAGGAATGGTATCTCTGGCTGAAGCGCATCAACCCGCTGCTGCAGGCGGCGCAATCCGCGCTGCAGGGCCTGCCGGACGATTTGCTGCACGCCGGCACCGGCGCCGAGCTGAGCGTCGGTTTCACCCAGGCCGATTTCGACAATGGCGCGGTGGGAGCGGGCAGCTTCACGCCGGACCCGGCCAATGGCGCCTTGCAGAGGCTGACCGTGACCGGCGCCTTCACGCTGACCCCGCCGGCCGACACCTGCGCCATGGCGCTGCGCGTGGTGAACGGCACTGGGGCCGGCGCCATCGATGTGAGCGGGTTCGAGGGGCTGGCGGGGGCCGAGCACGACACGGTGGTGGGCAACAAATTCTGGTTCGGCATTACCGTGATCGGCGGCGATGCGGTGCTCTCGATTGTCGCCGATGCGGCGAATACTTGATCGATTACTCGAATAGATGAACCTCATCCTGAGGTGCCGCCGCAGGCGGCCTCGAAGGATGCTGAAACAGAGCGCCGGTGATCCGAAACGAGCATCCTTCGAGGCTCGGGCAAGCCCGAGCACCTCAGGATGAGGTGGCTCCAGTCGGTCGGACGAAATGTTCGGCCAATATGCGACGGAGCCGACGCGGCCACCGCCCGGCCAGTGGCTCTCATGGCTGATGCAGCCGACGCAGATGGCGCAGCAGGGGCAAGCGGAGCAGTTCCAGACGCCGCTGGCGCAGGTCCAGGCTCCGCCGGTGATGGCGCCGCGCAATCCGGTGCTGGAGCCCCGGGGCTCGGTGCCGTTGCCGCGCCCGGCAGCGACCGGCGAGCCGCGGACCACCTGGCGCGGGCGTGTCCTCCCATTCAGCGGCGATGAGGATGGCAATCTCCACTTCGACACCGATGCGGGCCAGATCGGAGCCGCCAAGCGCGCGGTGATGATGCCGGGCAGGGTGTTGAATGGAGAGGTCGATCCCAATAGCGATGAGGCGTTCGAGGCGGTGATGGAACTGGCTGGCATGGCCGGTCTAGGCCCGGCGGGGCGTGCGGTGAAGGGCTTCAACTCGTTGAAATCGCTTGAAAGTGGCAGCGCGGAAATCTATCCTCCACCTGTTCGTCCACAGCGTTCCTTCGAGGCGGATTACCCCAATGGCGCGCGAGCCGACCAAGCCGGAAACCTCACCTAGGACATCGAAGGACGACCTCTCATCGCCGAGCACGTTGTCGGTCGAAGAATGGTGGGCGGAGGCGACCAGTCCCTCACACCGTCGCAATATGCCGAAGTGGCGGAGAGATCGATTGGCACGCGTCCTGAGGCAATTACGGCGCGAGAACTCGGAAGAGGAAAAGTAGGTGCTTATCGTATAAGGCGCGGGAAGGATGGCCTCGAGCGCGATATCGTCGCCCTCAACTCCTTGTCGCCTGACGAATATGCGATGGTTGTTGCCCATGAGATCGGGCACATGGTCGACGATCTGGCCGGCAAGTTCGTCCGTTTTGACAAGGGCATTCCTGTCAATGCCATCCCGCAGGCCGGCATCAAGGAAGAACTGAAACGGATCTATAACGACCTGAACAACCCGAAGAGGGAATACGGGAATCCAGCTGAGCCCACCCGTTACGGGCAGCCGATGAGGCCGGAACACGCCGGCTACAAGAACCTCGACGTGCCGCCCGAATATATGGCGGAAGCCATCCGGGCCTACATGACTGATCCAAACTACATCAAGACAGTGGCACCCAAGACTGCGGCGGCAATCCGCAAGGCGGTGAACAACAATCCGCGTCTTAACAGGGTCATCCAGTTCAATGCTGGCGGCGTGCCGATGCCGGGAGCGCCGATATCGGACGAGGAATTTCAGCAAGCCTATTGGGCCGGCAACGCAACCTAGCAGGATGTTGAAATAGGTTTTTTAGCCTCGCCGAGGAGGCAGAACCGGGACGGGCACAATGCGGGGCCGCTCTCGACGCCGGCAGATTTCGGGTATGATCCCCGTGATTTCGAGCATGAGTACTGGGCGGAGAGTTTCCGCGCCTATTTGCGAAATCCAAACGCGTTCAAGCAGGTGGCGCCGAACGTCGCGGCCGTGATCCGCGAATGGGTGAACGAGCATCCCGTTCTGGCAAAGTTCATTCAGTTCAACACGCTCGCGGGAGCGGCGCTTAGCCTGCCCGCAGCGCCGGACGATGCCCAAGCCGGCTGGGATGAGCGACCTTCGCCGCGATAGCAGCAGATGCCGGCGAGGGCCCTGGCGTCGTGCTGGATATGCGTGGGCGGCCTGCGCCTATATAGTCGCGCGAGCGAGGTATAGGAGGCCGCTGCGCACCCATGGTGGATGAACCGACGATGCCTGAACAGGACAGCGTGATCTGGCTGTACGAGGCCGGTCCGCCGAAAGCAAGGACGTTCGACGAGTGGTTCGCCGACTATCTGGCGGAGGCGCCGCTGCGTGCGCATCGGCGTGGCTTGTCGCAGGAACAGCGGGACCGCCTGGCGCGCGGTTTGTGGTACAGGCGCGAGCAGGTCCGCGCCGAGAAGAAGAGCGGCGAGGCGTGGCGGGGGCTGCGGCCGCGCATGTAGTCGCCTGACCTAGCGTTCTATTTGCGATGGTCCTGTTCAGCTGCGTTCACGCTTATAGTCCCGATATCGTTACGAAGGAGGTAGCTGCGCGCCAATGGTGGATGAGCCGACCAAACCCGATCTGGACAGCGTGATCTGGCTGCACGAGGCCGGTCCCCCGAAAGCAAGGACGTTCGACGAGTGGTTCGCCGACTATCTGGCGGAGGCTTCGCTGCGTGCCTATTACCGTAGCTTGCCGCAGGAGCAGCGGGACCGCCTGGCGCGCGGTTTTTGGTACAGGCGCGAGAAGGTTCGCGCCGAGAAGAAGAGCGGCGAGGCGTGGCGGGGGCTGCGACCGCGCATGTGATTTCGCTGTCTCTGGACGCAAACCTGTCTGGTGAACATCCCATGGTCGAGAACCCGACGAATCCGGAAACCTCACCCGCCACATGGAAGGACGCCCCCTCATCGCAGAGCACTTAGTCGGTCGAGGATTGGTGGGCGGAGATGACCGGCCCCCTCCGCCGGCGGAATATGCCGCAGTCACAGAGAGATCGATTGGCGAGGGGTCTGAGGCAGTTACGGCGAGAGCGCCGCAGCGAGGAAAAATAGGAGCATGCTCTATGTCGGGAACATGCTCCTGAGAGGCTGATCGACAATTCCCAGAACGACCGTCATCCCCGGCCTTGTGCCGGGGATCTCGATTCAAGGCAGCGCATCAGAGACCGAGATGGCCGGCACAAGGCCGGCCATGACGGGGGAAATGGACAGCTTCACCTGCCATCGTTGAATTTTCGGTCAGGCTCTGAGAGGCTGATCGACAATTTCCAAATAGCCCTCGTCCCCGGGCTTGACCCGGCGATCCAGCCGCGCCGCGTGTGCCCGGTCGAAGTCCAGGTTCCGGGTTGATTCCAGATCCTTCGAGGCTCGCGGGTGCGAGCGCCTCCCGATGAGGTCGCCATTATGACCGCTTCATCCGGAGCGGCCGACCCGCAATAGCAAAGCGGACCGTTATCCGGGGCCAAAGGCGACCTTTGATCGCCGCTTCTCAAGAGACGCCGGGGCGACAGCCTCGGCTCTCGCCGGGGATCTCGATTCCTGACAGCGCGTCAAAGGCCGAGATGGCCGGCACGAGGCCGGCCATGATGAGCGAAATGGCCTGGTTCACCTGCAGCGGCCGAATTGCGGATCAACCTCCACGGCGCTCAAGCCGAGTGAGCCGTCCGGCTCGGCGCAACATTTCACCACAACCGAAAACCCCTTCCACCCACCCTTGCAAACGAGGCAAGACGATGAGCTTTCTTTCCGGCCTTTTGGGCCTCGATGCCGGCAAGGCCACCCAGGCCGCGGCGAAGAAGAACCAGAACCTGCTGAACGGTCTCAATGACCGCGGCATGGGCTACATCAACCAGGGCGAGCAGCAGTCCGCCGGCTATCTCAACCAGGCGCTCGGCCAGTATTCGCCCTATAACCAGACCGGCCTTGCCGCCAACACCATGATGGCGAATGCACTCGGGCTGAACGGCGCGGCGGGCAACGCGGCGGCGACCAGCGCCTTCCAGGCGGCGCCGGGCTATCAGTTCAATCTGAACCAGCAGCTGCAGGCGACGCAGCGCGGCGCCGCGGCGGGCGGCATGCTGGCGAGCGGCAACCTGCTCACCGCCTTGCAGGACCGCGCCTCCGGCACCGCCAACCAGGCCTATGGCACCTGGCTGCAGAACCTGATCGGACAGAGCGGGCAGGGGCTGAGCGCCGCCAGCCAGACCGCGGGCGCGTACAACAACCTCGCCAATCTCTACCAGCAGACGGCGGGCCAGCGGGTCGATTTCGACAATTCGATCACGCACGGCCGCATGGGCGCCAACACCCAGTATGCGCAGGGCGGCGAGGCGAACGCGGCCGGCTACGCCAAGCTCGGCCAGACGCTGGGCACGCTCGCCGGCAAGGCGATCCCGTTCCCCGGCTTCGGCGGCTGATGGCGGCAGGGCGCTCAGCCCGCCGCCGGCACCACCGGCATTTCCATCCCAATCCTCGCAACCCCGGGTTCCGCACATGGCGACCTATGATTTCTCCCTGCCCTCCGTGACCATCCCCGCCCCGCAGGGCGGTCTCCTCTCCGGCTTTGCCGGAGAGATCGGCAACCGGCTCGATGACCGCAACGCCGCCAACGCCTATAATCCGCTGCTCGACAGCATCTATGGCGCCCGCCCGCCTGCGCCCGGCGGATACCTGGCCAGGCTGTTCGGCGGCACGCAGCCGGGGCCGACGGCTGGGGCGGTGCCCGGCGCGGGCGGCATCGGCTCCGACGCGGTCGCCTCTGCGCGCGCGAACGCCGCGCCGCAGGTTCAGGCCAATATCGCGCCGCCCAGCATGCCGCCACGCGCGGCGCTGGAGGCGCTGCTGGGCAATCAGCAGACGCGGGCTTTCGCCGGTAATTTGCTGGCGCGGTCGCTTGCCCTCAATGGGGGGCAGGGTTGGGGTGGGGCGTCCCCAGCGGGATATCCGCCCGCACCCGCGGCGGACGGCGCTGTCTATGGCGCGCGTGCGCCTGCCGGTGCACCGGGCGGCACTGCATCCGTGGCCAGTGCCTATCCGCCACCGCTGCCGTCGCCGAATCCGCTCCGTGGCACTGCGCAATACGCGCCCGGGAACCGGCAATATGGCACGGCGGCTGGCGGAGGCGGCGCCGGGCCGATGCCGGGCCGGCAATACAGCGCGGCCGATATCCCGGTCGGACAGATCATCGTCCAGAACGGCATGCGCTATCGCAAATATCCCGATGGCTCGGTGCGGAGTGTCTGACCCATGCCTTATGATCCGCGCCTTGGCTATGACCCCGATAGCGTAGCCGGCTATGAGGAGCTGCCGCCCATCTTTGTCACGCCCGATCCGGAGCGGGCCCCGCCGGCGGGGTGGCAGAGCCCGGCTGCCGGCATGTTCGACCCGAACCTGCCGTTCCAGCTCGAGGGCGGCACGGGCTACACACCGCAGCCGGCCGCGCCCGAACTGCGCGACTGGGCGTTCGCCAACGCGGCCTATCGCTCGCCGAATGCTGGCCAGGCAGGCGGCACAGCCAATAGGGGCTTCGGCGCGCCCATGGTGGCGCCATGGACCCCGGCGCCTGCGCCGGTGGCCCCCTTGAGCCACACGCCGCCGTCGTTCCAGGCTGAGATGCCGATCTCAGCGCGAACGGCCGGCCATTCTCGTGACGTGTGGGGAGTGCATCCTTCAATGGCCGCCAGCGAGAATACGAGGGCGGGGATGATGTCCCCGAACGAGATTTGGGCAGGGCAGGGTGCGAACAGCCGCGGTATCATCTTGACGGACGCCAGCGATACGGTATCTCAAGCGAAACTTGATTATCGGCCCGTTGCACTCGCCGGCAATGCAACTCCTTCAGGTGGGCGCCTCGCGCCTCCTGACGGAGGTTTATCGCCGCTGCATAACGAGATAAAGGCTATTGCATATAAGTATCCAGCTGCCGCCGATACGAACGAATGGACCGGCGTCGATGTTCTCAAATGGAAGATGCTCGGGTACAATATTCTTGATTTCAAGAGTCAATGAGTTCACGGCTATCGCAATGCTATCAAAGCGGCCTCCGCCCGGTTCGATCTACCTCCGGAACTGGTTGCAGGTGTTGCGTTCAACGAAGTGGGTGGAGCGCCGCCGATCCTTGACCATCTAGGATATATCGGTAGGCAGATGATCCATCCCCTGACGGGATATGGCAAGCCGCCGGATCAGACGTCTTTCGGCGATCTCAGCGTGCAGTTCAGAAGGGCTGTTGAATCGCTTGGTTACGATAAGAGTCGCGGTCTCAACGCCTCTCAGGGGCTAGAAATTATGAAGACCCTTGAGTATCCTCAGGAGAACATATTCCTAGCGGCGAAGCATCTGTCTGGTCTCCGTGATATAGATTATAAAGGAGTACCATCTTATAATCTCACAAGGAAGCAGATCGAAACTATTGGCGCTCGATATAATCGCGGACCCGGGCCGTCACTCGCCGCCATATGGCGAAACCTCGACTATGGCCGCGATATTACAAAACGATGGGATTTGCTGAGTAGCTTGCTACGCTAAGGAGTGAGACGTGCGACGCGGTGAAGTGGGGCTGGTATTTCTGCTTGTGGCGTTTCTGTCCTGGCTGTTGAGTATGATGGTGCAGCCACACGTCACTTGGGGAGATCCTCCACCTGTTCATGGAGGAGCCCGCGATTTCGTTCTATTATCTTCGGCAATCTCCCTCACATGCCTGCTGATATCAGTATATGCAGTGTATTGGAGAAGGATTGGTCGGTTTGGATGGAGGGATATTGTCTTCTTTGTCGCGCTGTTGTTTTTTGGCGGTACCGCGCTGGCGCGATTCATCTATGTGCAGTTCTTCGTGCTCGGGCAACTCGGCTGAGCCCGTGCTGGGTTCGACAACCTGCGCGCCTTGCTGTCAGCGACACCTGCGGATGCGCAGCTCGCCACCGTGCTCGGCAAGATCAGGACCGCGCTGGATGACGCGATGGAGCGCAATCTCCGCGTGATCGAGAAGGCGATCGTTCGCGGTGGGGAGGCTGCCGATGCGGGAACGATCTCGCATTCGAAGCTCTACAACGCCATGCATCCGGAAAGCGGCCCGCGCTTCGAGCGCTACACGGGCGATCCTTATGACGTGGCGAATGCGGCCGAGGTGATCCTGAAAGCTGCTCCGCCAGGCGACCATGGCTGGCGCTCGGTGACGACGAGTCTGGCGCCGGCTGCCATAGGTTTCGCAACTGGGAGAAGTGCAGGTGGGCTTGGTGGCGCGCTCGCCGGCGCGGCGGCAGGGGCCATGACGCCGTCGCTGATCGGGCAGGCCCTTCTGTCCCCGATTGGTCGCGCCTACCTTCGTAATCAGCTTTGGGCGAACCGGAACGCCCTGACACCGGCGCAGAAGGCCTTCATGTTGACGCTGTTCGCCAATCCGTGACGCCAGCACGGCAAGTCTTCACTTCGGCCAATATCGCAAGATATCCGACCACATCCATTGTGGGTGCAGGTAATTCGTATAACTAAAGAAAAGTAGAGCCTGCGCGAATATGCGCCACACCAGCAGTTTCATGCCGCCCATGATTATTCTGTTTTGCTCATCGAGCTTCATGATGATCTTTTCAAGAAGCTCGGTGTTTCTCTGATTTTCGTCCAAACTGCCGCGTTCCATGATCCCTGAGCGTCCGCCGCTAATGTGCCTCGATTCCCATCCTACCAACGGCAGAGGGAGTGTCGAGGTTGCCCGCCGGGCTATGCGGTTAGTTCCTGTCGAACCAGGGTACCCAGACGCCGACGCAAAGGGCTTCATGCAGCTTTTTTCGCCGGCCAATGAAAGTTAGGCAAAGCAGGAGGCGGAGATTATTGTCGCGCAATATAACCGCGCGATCCGATCCGTCGCTCGCTGCGATACAGCGAAATCTCGACTACGGTCAGGACATTACGAAGCGATGGGGGTGGCTGGGCGATTTGCTGCGTTGATAAAGGGAGGCCTGTTTGTTGAATTGGAAGTTAGGCTCGGTGTCGCTGAGTATCGCGATCCTATTCTGGCTGGCGAGCATGGTGGTCCAGCCATATACCACGTGGGGAGATCCCCCGAAGATTCGCACGGCTGCATCCAATGGTATTGTCGGGGTTGCGGTCATCTGCCTCGTATTCTTGCTGATATCGTCGTTGGTGTATTGGAAAAGGGAGAATCGGCGCGGCTGGAAAGCAATCGTTTTTGCGCTGGCGCTGCTGTTCTTCGGCGGCACTGCTTTGGCGAGGTTCGTCTATGTCAGGTTCTACGTTCTTGGCTGAGCCAGGCAGCGCCTGCGCCATGGACTAGAATATCTTGTCCGCAACAAGCGTATCGTTGATGAGATATGGTCTTTCCTCCGGAAGCAGAGAATAGCTTTCGCTCAGTCGGCGCTCCTGCACAAATGAATGTAGGACATGCGCCAAGGGCGTGATGTCGGTAATATTCCTGATCCATTCCTCAATATAAAGCTGAACGGCCTCGCCGCTCAGGCCGATCTGGATCGCACGATGAGCTGAGGCTGCAGGTCGAGATCGCGCTCGGGATCCCATTGAATCCTCACCGGTGATCTCGCCTTGAGCGCCGACCACTCCGCCGCGCTCATCGACGGATCGGGATGGCTCCGGCAACTGTGCTCCAGCGCCCACTCGAAACCTGCGCGGCTGATGTCGATCGCCAGTATTCGACCTTGACCCGCATCCTTGTAGCCCCATCCGGCACGATACATCATCCAGAGGAAGGACGGCTTGATCCAGGTCATCCGATCGATCTTGAACGGCGGCGAGACGAAGGTGCCGCTGGCCAGCGCCGCGTCGGCGATCTCGTCGCCATAGGCCTGATACACGCGGATGGTGTGCTCGTCATAGACGGCCCGAATCTGGTGCTGTGGAATGTCGATCATGGCGCGGCATTTTCAGGACACCGGACGCGAACGCAAGACGAGGCAGCGATGCCGCGGTGGTTCGTATGCGTCAAATTTTATGCTCTTGGCCGAGCTGGGCAGAACCTAGGCCATCGCCGCGATTACGTGTGCCTGAATCTTGGCAGCGACCTCGCCATTGCCATGTCGGTCTGCGATCGCGGATGCGGCATAGTCGGTTGCAGCTTTCAGTTTTCCCGCGTCCCTGGCCTCGATTTCGTTGCGAAGCAGCGTGCCCTGGCAATAGGCGACGGCGGCAAGGCGCGGCGAAGATGCACGGCTTTGTTCGGCCCTCGTCTCGATCGCCACACGGGAGAAACCTGCGTCCTCCAACTCGCTGCGGATCAATGCCGTATCGTGGTAGCCGTGCGGTGTGCGTGCCAGAAAGCGCGGCGGATCGTTCGGAAAAATCCTTGCGAGAGCATTCGTTACATCATCCGCGAATACATTCTCTTCGATGCGATCCCACACGTTGAATAGAAAATGTCCGCCGAGTTTCAGGACTCGCCTTGCTTCGCGGTAGGCAGACGGGCGGTCGGGAAAGAACATCGCGCCGAACTGGCAACACACGAGATCGAATGCCGCATTTTCGAACGGGAGCGCCAAGGCATCCGCCTGACGCCATTCGATGCGACTGTCGGGAGCTTGTCGCGAAGCGGCGTAGTCGAGCATCGGCTGGTTGAGGTCGGTTACGATATAGCTCGCGCCGGGGGACAGTTTTGGCGCCAATGCGCGGGTAACAACCCCGGTGCCCGCGGCGATTTCCAAAACGGCGCTTGGCGCCAAGGACGCTGCTCGCTGTGCAAGATCTGCGGCGAACGGCTCGAAAATCAACGGGACCATATAGCGGTCGTAGTTTTCCGGAATCGAGCCAGCGAACATCTTGTCAGTTTCCAACATTGCTATCACCCGCGTCCGTTTGATGGCCCGCGAGACTAGCAAATAATTGTCCGCCTTGGGTCCGGTTTCGACCGAGAGGCGTCCAACGGCATGGCCGGCCGTGCCGGCGGCAGCTCAGCGGAATCGATCCGCGCCCTGATCCTTCAACGCCGCATCATCATCCGCAGCAAACCCGCAAGGCCTCGCGAAAGCGGGGCTTTTTTATGGAGCCTTCCGCATGGCCGGACTTTGGCAGCTTTCCCTCACCCAGCGCGTCGACGCCAATGGGCGCCCATTCCCCGGCGCCAAGGCGTTCTTCTATGCCGCGGAGACCAGCGATCCGCTCACCGTCTATGCCGAGTATTCGCTGGCGACGCCGCTGCCCAATCCGGTGATCGCCGACGGCAACGGCATGTTTCCGCCGGTGTATCTCGATGACGGCGCCAGCCACTTCTACCGGGTGCGGGCCACCGATGCCGACGGCGTCTCGCTGCTCGACCTCACCACGCTGCCGATCCTCGGCATTGGCGGCGGGGAGGGCGGGGGCGAGCCGTCCGAGCCGGTGGAGGGCACCGCACTGTTCAGCACCGGCGACATCAAGCTCCGCTATGACAGCTCCGAGATCAGCGGCTGGCGCATCTGCAACGGCAGGACCATCGGCTCCGCCACGTCCGGCGCCAGCTACGCCAATGACGACGCGCAGGCGCTGTTCGAATTCCTGTGGAACGAGGATGCCTCGCTCGCCATCATCGGCGGGCGCGGCGCCAACCCGGCGGCGGACTGGGCGGCAAACAAGCGCCTGACGCTGCCGGACTATCGCGGCTATGCGCTGGTGGGCTGCGACGGCATGGGCAACACCGCGGCGAACCGCGTGGCGGCGCTGGTCAATCTCGGCGACCGGACGGGCGCGGCGACGATCGCGCTGACCGAGGCGCAGTTGCCCAGCGTGTCCAAGACCGTGACATCCACATCGGCGGGCCTTCACGGTCATCCCGCCTTCACCAGCAGCAGCACCGGCGGCTCCGCGAACACGGCCGGCGGCCTGATGCTGAACGGCGCCACCACCAGCGTGCTGCCGGCCTACACCGGCACGGCGGATGCCACGCCCGGCCACCAGATCGGCGGCGCCGGGGCACACACCCATGACAGCACCGTCACGTTCGGTTCGGGGAGCGCGCACGACAACGTGCAGCCCTCCGCCGGCATCACCGTATACATCAAGCTCTGAGGCGCGCCATGTGGACCGGAAATCTTCCCCCGGCAAGTAATCGCGAGGCCTGGAGCGAGACCGTCTCCTATCGGCCGACTGATGCCAGCCCCGCCCCAGTACCGGACGAGATCGTGGTGGCGATCGCCGCGCCCAAAGCCTTCCCCGGCGCGCCGGCCGGCTCCTGCCTGCTCGCCAAGAGGCTGAGCGCCGGCGAAATCGTCAATGACGCGGCGGCGGCCAGCTTCACCTTCGTGTTCTCCGCCGAGGAGATGCGCCGGCTGCGGCCGGGCTCGCACAGCGTCGGCATGGTGCTGACGCTCGCCGGCGCGCCGGTGCAGCTCTTCACCGGCTCCATCGAAATCCTGGACGGGATCATCCCATGATGCTCATGCCTTTGACCAACCGCCCGCTCTTGAAGATGGGCCTGGTGCCCGGCGCCGCCGCCGCTGCCGCCGGCGTGTTGCTGGCGCGGGCAAGCGCGGATGCGGCGGCGGCTTCCGCCATCGCCGCCCAGCAGGCTGCCGACAGCATCGGCGTCGGCCCGCCCGGCCCTTTCGGCCCGCAAGGGCCCGTCGGCCCGGAGGGGCCGGAAGGCCCAAAAGGCCCGGCCGGCCCGAGCGGCACCGGCACCGGCGACATGCTGGCTTCGCTCTATGATCCGCAGGGCATCGTCGCCAATGCCTTCGCCCGCGCCAACCACACCGGCACCCAGGCGATCGCCACGGTGAGCGGGCTGCAAAGCGCGCTGGACGCCAAGGCGCCCGCCGCCAATCCGGTGTTCACCGGCAGCGTGACGCTGGGCGGCGATCCCTCCGCCGCGCTGCACGCCGCCACACGGCAATATGTCGACGGCATCGCCGCCAATCTCGGCAAGCGCTCGCGGGTGCGGGCGGCGACCACCGCCAACATCACTATTGCCAGTGCCCTGAACAATGGCGACGCGCTCGACGGCGTGACGCTGGCCACCGGCGACCTGGTGCTGGTGAAGGACCAGACCACGGGCGCGCAGAACGGCGTCTATGTGGTGGGCGCCACGCCGGTGCGCGCCAGCGAGTTCGACAGCTGGGACGAGTTCCCCGGCTCGCTGGTCGCGGTGGCGGAAGGCGCGCTGAACCAGGACACGCTGTGGCTCTGCACCTCCAACGCCGGCGGCGTGCTGGGCACCACTGCGCTGGTGTTCGCCAAGCTGAACCTCGCCGGCACGCTGCTGGCGGCGAACAACCTTTCCGACCTCGCCAATGCCGCCACCGCGTTTGCCGCCATCAAGCAGGCGGCGACGACGGCGGCGAGCGGCGTAGTGCAACTCGCCGACGGCGCCGCCTATCGCGCGCTCACCGCCGGCCGCGCCATCACCACCGATGCGGTGGCGGCGGGGCTTGCCGAAGCGAGCCTGACGGATGCGGCGACGATTGCCTGGGACCTCGCGGCGGGCATCGATTTCACCGTGACGCTCGCCGGCAACCGCACGCTCGGCAACCCGACCAACACCGTGGTGGGCAAGCGCGGACGCATCCGCGTGGTGCAGGACGCCACCGGCGGGCGCACTCTGGCAAAATCCGGCAACTGCAAGACTGCGGGCGGGGTAACGCTGGCGCTCTCCACCGCCGCGGGTGCGGTGGACTACATCGACTATGACGTGGTCTCGGCGACCAATATCCGCCTGTCTCTGTCGAAGGGGTGGTCGTGATGCTGCCGGGGTTCGCGGGTTCACAGATGATGGCGGCGGCGGGGGTGGTGGGCCTTTCCTTCATCGAGGGTGCGAACAGTTTTGCGGCTCCAGGTGGCACGATAGCAGTGCCCGCGTCGGCGCTGGCTGGTGATCTCTGTGTCTTCATCCAGCGCTCGCAACTCAGCAGCACCACGGCGCCGGCGGCGACCATACCCTCGGGATTCACATTGGCGGGCACTACATCCGCATCGTCCAGTCCGGCGCAACGCGCTACGATCAGCCATAAGGTGCTCGTTTCCGGTGATCTCGGAACCACTCTGAGTGGCGTGACGTCTGGGCAGACGGCCTCGACAACGGTTCTTCTCTTCAGGCCCGCTTGGCCGATTGCCGGCGTCACGGCTGTTTCCGTCAACGGTCAAGGTGCGGGCTCTCTGCCCGCCACGCAGACGATCAGCATATCCGGCCAGACGCCGCCCATTGTCGCCATCGCGCACGCAGGATCTTCCAGTAGTGGAACCCTGCTCGGTGGGTCGATCACGGCAACGGGTACGCGGCAAGTCGGGTCTTCCGATCGTCAGGATGTCTGGTTCCAGATGTTCAACACGGCTCCCGTCAATCTGACGGCAAGCATGAACGATGGCGGCACCAATGTGCTGCAGTCGTTGGGGCTGGTTGTCGCATTCTAGACGTCGATGCTTGCCTCGCGCTGGCCAGCGGGGCACGAATACCATCTGGCAGACCGACACCACCTCGCAGATATCCGGCCTGTTCGTCTGAAACCGGGCGCTCTCGAGCGCAGATTTCACCGCGGTCTACAACGCTATCAAGGCGTCGCGGCTGGCGCTGCCGTGAGGCGGGGAATGAGGCGGTTTCTTCTCTAGCGCGACCTCATCCTGAGGCGCCTGGCGAAAGCCGGGCCTCGAAGGATGCTGAAGCAGAACGCGGCCTGCCCTGCACCGCACATCCAAAGAAAGCTCCCATGACCTTCCCGATCCCACCGCAGATCTGGGCCAAACGCCCAATTACTTCGCTTTGGACCGATTTTACCAATGCCTACAATGGCAAGACGCTGATCGGGAGCTATCCGGTGGGGGTCTCGCCAAGCGGTTGGACAAGCAGCGGCACGACCGGATTTACAACCGATATCGTGGCGCTCGGCGACACCACCTCAGGGCAGGCGCTGAGGGTGCGAGGGGCAGCCACAACTGGCAATTCGGGCTCGCTTATCTGGGATCACATTGTCCCAGCTTTCGATGTCGAAGTCCTGATGGGCGTTTATGTCGATGCAACCGGAGGAACTGTCGCCTCGCGGCAGATTGGTTCGGTTATAAGGCGCTCTTCCGCAACCGATTCCGTAATATTCGCTCTGTTCGACAGCACCGATCGCGATCAAATAGAAATAAATATTGGGCCGATCAGCCCTTCATATGCGGTGTTCTCATGGCAATTGGGCACTTGGTACTGGATGCGCATGCGCTCGCAGGGCGACGACTATGTCGCGAGGGTGTGGAGGAAGGTTGATCCGGAACCGTCGGCTTGGACGGCCACACTGACGGATTCCTCCCTCACACTGCCCGGCCAGATTGGCGTGTCAGGTTCTAGCCGCACCCCGGCACTCATCTATTGCGACTTCTTCTCCGTCTCTCTTGACGGCACCCCTGCTTATGGGCCGGGACTTTAACTCAATCTGACAACATGGAGGGCCAGCGATGGCAAAGGCAAAGCTCGCTTATTACAGCGTGGGCCTGAAGGACAATAGTGGCTCGAACGTCCTCGGCGAGTGCGTGTATTCGCAAGTATTGGACTTTTCCGGCGGCGCGGCTACCACGACATCCGCGCTCGGCGAGGCGATGGCGGCCAATCGCGACATGGTCGCCCGCATCACCGCCATCGATGCCGCCTGCAACTACGCAATCGGCACCACTCCCGATCCCGACCGCACGACGGGCGACAACACCTCCTCGGCCGGCGACATCATTTTGCCCGGCGCCACCCTCGAAGTCGCTCTCCCGCTCGGCGCGAAGGTCGCCGTCAAGGCGGTGCCGTGATGCTGGGGGTGGGATTGGGACTGTCGAGGGGTGCGGGAAGCCTTCTTGTTCCCAGCTTCGCCGAGGTGCCGAGCTTCGCATGGGACGGAACGGTGGTCGCCACCATCGCCGCTTCGGGCGCCACGCTGACATTGTTGGACGATGCAGCCGGACGCTTTGCGCTCGACGGCTCCAGCATCGTTGCCGCCGGTAGCGCCGGATTGAACTATCTTGACGCCGCCACGCACGACGTCGTCGTCGGCGTCGATGGTGATCCGCGCACCATGCGCGTCACCGTCCTGCCGCCCTGGATGGCGGCGGGAACCGGGCTGTTTCCCCCGCAATTTGAAACGCCAGCCGCCACGGCAACGACGAAGTCCGTCGCCACCAGGGTGCCGATCTGGATCAATGGCCATGGCGCACGCAAGCTCCGCGTGTTTTATCCCAACTTCATCGCCTGGAATGACGGGCGAGCCGAGCCGGAAGAGCCGGGCTCATCGGACCTCACCATCGATGGCGCCGCCCTCCTGGTCGAAGGGGTGCATTACCCGATCCTGTTCGGCGGCCAGCCAGGCGTGCTTGTCCCCGCCGGCACGGTCGGCGTGTGGGGCGAAGTGTCGGTAAAGATCCGGCCCCGCAGCAAGATATTCGCGATCACGCTGTGCTCGGTGGCGCAGGGCGCGACCCGGCCCGGCCCGTACCGGCCGGATCAGCTGGGCAGCGATTATGGCGGCGCCTATAGCGCCGCACCCAATCCCGGTTATCTCACCGGCGCCTCGGTGCTGCCATCGGGCGGCGTCAGCGGCGCCGGCGGCCAGGCGCTGAATTGCTACGGCCCGTCGGCGATCGTGGAGCAAGGCTGCTGGGACGGCCGCGACGCCTTCGAACTGCTTGGCGACAGCATCGCCACCGCTGGGTGGCCGGTGCTCATGGCGCGGGAGAGCGAGCGGTCCGCCGCCATGGGCATCATCAACCTGTCGCTGTCGGGCTCAAACGCGGCCAACACGACTTCAATCGAGCCGATCGGTTCCTCGCATTACTGGCGCTACCAGATGGTGCGCAGCCTGCCGAACCGGCCTTATACGCGGGTGCTCTCGGAGATGGGCACGAGCGACAAGCACCCGGATCTCGCCATATGGCAGGCGCGCATGGCGGCATGGTGGGCGATGCTGAAGGCGGAGGAGGGGTTCGCCCGTGATGTGCCGCTTGATCAAAGTACATGGGGCCCGCGATCGCAGAGCGCCGGCAACTGGCGTTGGACAAACTACGATCAGATGACCTTCAACGAGGTGCAGGACGGTCCCGGCCTGACGGCTGTGCGCTGGCAGATGGTCGATTATCTGCGCACCGTTCCAGAGCCCGTCGACCACCTGCTGGACGTGACGCCGAGCTTTGTCGGCCCGGATCCCTATGGTGACCGCTGGATCATCCCGCTCGCCACGACGCTGCTCGCCGACGCCGCCATTGGCGCCACGACCGTCAAGCTCGCTGCGCCGGTTCCACTCCCCAGAGGGGCTACTGCGGCCACCGTCGTCTTCGAGGGCGGCGCGGCCAATTGGGAACAGCGCAACGCCTCGCTGTCCGTCGCCGACGGCAGCGGCGGCTATGACGTGACGCTCACCTCCGCCCTTACCAAGGCTCATCTCGCGGGAACGACAATGCACATGGTCCCAACCACGGACGGTACCCACCCGGTCGGCAATCTCGCCATTTCCATTGCTGGCGATCAGGTCGATGCGGTGAAGCGCGATCCCAACGGCATCTACATGCCCGAGCGTCTGGGCCTCGCTTTCAAGACGCCTGCGCTGCTCGACGCCATGGATCCCGGCGGCGTGTATCTGCCGGGCGTCGGGCGAATATCCGGCCGCACCTCCGACCTGGTCGACCTGATGCAGGCGGCAGGCGAGGCGCCGACCGACGAGCGCATCGAGACTGTCGACGTCGCCATGCGCGCGCTGTTTGCCAAGGGCATCCTTGATCGCCTCGACGCCCTGCATTTCCTGTTCGCCCATGGCCGCAACTCGTCGCTGCTGAACTGGTGCGACCCGAGCAGATTCAATCTCGCGGTTGTTGGCGTCCCGGTTTTCACGGTCGATGCCGGCTGGACCCAAAGCGTGACCGGCGACCGGCTGAACGGGCTCAACCCAAGCGATCCCGCCGTGCAGCGCTACTCCCGCGACGACGCCTCGGTATTCATCGCACCAACCGTATCGGGCCTCGGCAGCAACGTCGTCGAGGCTACGGCGTCGCCCTCTTTGGTCGTCTACCGCCATAATGGGAATAAGATCTTCCGGCTCAATGACGGTGGGGCCGATCAAGCGACCGGGACCGCTGGAACCGCTGGCTTCTATAGCCTTGAACGCAACGGTGACCGAAAGCGAATTTACCGCGAGCTCGCGATAAACCGAGAACTCACCACGCCGTCCACCGGGCTTCCCGCTGTCCCCATTAGCCTTGTTGCCATGCAGGGCATTATCCCAAGCTTCCTCGCCATTGGCGCGTCGTTCGGCGATAACGACACCATGCGAGCCGAGCTTAAGGGTGTACTCACGACATACCTCGCGGCCATCGCAGCGGAGGCCTGATCCGGCACCGGCGTGCCGTCTCCTCTGGCGGCACGCCGGTCCGCCTCAGAATACGTCAGCATGTTGCAGCATGCCGAAGCTGGACTCTAGCGTGCCTCGTGCCGTGGGGTCTCGATGTCGGGCCGCCCATAAGCTGCGGGCAGTGCGGTCTGCCGCATGACCCACGCAAGGATCGTGTCGACATCGGCGCGCTCCTGCGCGTTCGCCGTGCTCGGATTCAGCCGAAATGCCTCGCGCAGGCGCGCGGCGGCTTCATGAACGGCTTCGTCCGTCAGTATGTCGTTCGCGATGTGCATACCGTTAGGGAGCACACGCCTGGCGATCAGTCAATATCGTAATGTTTTCGAACTAATCGGGCGGCGATCTGCCAGAATGCGTCCGCCCTCATGGCTCGACAAGCCGAGGGCGGTCCGCCGGCGCGGCAGTGCGAGACAGCTTGTCCGCTACCGCGCGGCCGTGCCGTTTCTTCCCTATTCTTTGCTGTGCTCTGGAATCATCCCGGCGATCAGGCTGAGGCGAGCGCTTGCGCTGAGCAGACTGCTTTCGTCGGTAACGATGAGGCTGCGCATACAGCCATAGCTCCCCGCAGCCTCGCCCTTTGCGGATGTGATTCTCGGATCACCACTGCCGTCCTTCCGAATCGTCGGGATCATTTTTGTCCCGTGGGATATCGGGAAAGACCCGGTACCAAACAGCACGAACCGCAGCCATTTGCGCGCGCGCCCATCGGAGCACGCGGTTGAGCGGATAGACGATCAGGGTGAAGCCGGCGGCAAATGTGCGGTGCATGCCGCACCGGACCACGCGGCATGCGTTCAGTCAATATCATACCGTTTTTGAAGTAACTTTCTGAGAAAGTCGGCGCATCCCGGTCACGTCGGGCCGGGCGCCAGGCGCGCCTTCCTTGCACTGCAAGCCGCCTCATCGGGCGGCTTTTTCATTTCATCCCCCACATCCCGGAGATTCCCATGGTCACCCTTGCGGCCGGCCGGTTGCGCGCATTTGCGCCTCATGGTCGGCCCGATATCCTTGACGCCCTCGCCGCCGACGCCCCGGTACTCGACGCCTACGCCATCACCACGCCAAGCCGCGTCTGCCATTTCCTGGCGCAACTGGCCCATGAGAGCGACGGTTTCCGCACCACCGAGGAATACGCCTCCGGCGCCGCCTATGAGGGCCGGCGCGATCTCGGCAATACGCGCGCGGGCGACGGCAAGCGCTACAAGGGCAGGGGGCTGATCCAGCTCACCGGCCGCGCCAATTACCGCGCCTATGGCACGCGCCTGGGGCTCGATCTCGAGGCCGATCCGGCCCGTGCCGCCGAGCCCGAACTCTCGCTGCGCATCGCCTGCGAATACTGGCAGGCCAAGGGACTGAACGCGCTCGCCGACCGCGACGACATTGCCGCCATTACCCGCAAGATCAATGGGGGCACCAATGGACTTGCCGGCCGCAAGGCCTGGCTCGCCAAGGCACGCACGCTGTGGGGCAAGCTGCCGGTCGAAGCGCCGACATCCTCGGACGAGGTGCGCGAACTGCAGCGCGACCTCGTCGCGCTCGGCTATGACGTGCCGGTCGATGGCCTCGATGGGCCGAAGACCAGGGCGGCGGTCGAGGGCGTGCAGCGCCAGGCGAAGATCCTCGTCGACGGCGTTGCTGGCCCGGCGACCCGCGCCGCCATGCGGGAGCGCCTGGAGCGCCGCACTGCGGCCGGCGCGCCGCCGGCGGACAAGACGCTGATCGATGCGCTGAAGACGCCGGAAGGCCTCGCCACCGGCGGCGGCATCCTCACCACCATACTCAGCGCCGCCTCCGGCCCCGGCCCGCTGCAATGGGCGATCGCCGCGGTGGTGGTGGCGGCTCTCGCCATCGGCATCGGCTTCCTCGCCCGGCGGCTGCGGAGTGCGGAAGCATGAACCTCGTCTTGAGCCTCATCGCCCTCATCCCCTGGGAGGCGCAGCTGGTGTTCGCCCTCGTCGCGCTCGCCGGGCTCGTCTTCCTCGTCTTCACCTGGTTCGGCCTCGCCGCCGCCCGCACGCTCGCCGTGTGGGGCGCCGGCGGGGCCTTCGCCCTCGCGCTGCTTGCGCGCGCTTTCCAGAAAGGTCAGTCCCATGAAATCGACCGTGCCGAGAAGGCTGCCGACAGGGCCATTGGCAAGGCCAATGAGGCTCGGGCTCGCGCTGAGCGCAGCGCTCTTGACGGGCGCCTGCGCGACGACGACGGCTTCCAGCGGCGCGACTAGGACCGCCTGCGGATCGTTCCGCGCCATCAGCTGGTCCGCGCGCGATACCGATGACACCGTCCGCGGAGTGAAGGCGCACAATGCCGCCGGCAAGGCGCTGTGCGGGTGGCGCTGAGATGATGATCGACTGGCAGATCAATGGCAGCCTGGTCATCATCGTCGGCGCTCATCTCATCGGCATGGTGGTGTTCCTGGTGCGGGCGGCGGATCGCTCCGCCCGCGCCGAGATCGCCGCCCGCGACATAGAGGCCAAGCTGAAGCACGCCGAGGAGCGCATCGTGCTGGAGGCGGCGGCGCTCGCCCAGTTCCGCGAGCAGGTGGCGCGCGAATATGTCTCGCGCGAAGCCATGCGCGAACTGGAGGAGCGGGTGGTGAAGGCGATCGACCGGGTGGGCGACCGGCTCGACCGCATCATCGCGCCGGTGGCGAAGGGCGTGGTCTAGCTCTCCGCCGCGCCCACCCCGCGCACGCGGTCGATCCAGGCGAAGGCGAGGCAGCGCCGATAGTCCTCGATGAGCGCCAGCTCTGCACCATTGTCGTGCGCGCCGATCTCCGGCTTCGCCGCGCACCAGGGCGTCGGCGGCGGCTCGCCCGTGCCGCCGACGATACCCCACAGCCGCGCGGCATTGGCGGAGGGCTGGGTGGCGACGCCGAAGCTCAGCAGCGGCACCGGGCCGTCGGCGCGGTCGAGATAGACCGTCACCAGCAGGTCCGGCCCCTCTGCGGTCATCAGGGCGGCAAGCCCGGGATAAGGCGGGATCGGGTCGCGCCCGATCATCACGGCGCGGTGCAGATGGCCGGCCATGGCGTCGATGACGGGCTCGTCGCTCGCCAGGCGAGTTGTGAGGGCTGCGTGCCCATCGACGGTGACATGCCAGATTGCGTCTTCGGAACTCATGGCACCCATTTGTCCCTGATCTCTGAAGCTAATCAAGATTCTCTTACGAAGATAGAACCACGGTAGAGGGACCGTTACTACGAGGGAACCCGCATGATCTTGAGCTTTTGGCTCCGGACGGCGACTGGATGCTTATCGATTCGACCATAGATATGGCACAGAATTCCCGTCGTCGTGTGGTGGAACGATATCGGACGTTTCACAGGAGAAAAATCACCCGAGGTACGCGCATTTATGCTGGACGCCGACAATTATTTTCTGCAACCCAGTTCCGTCAATCGGCCAGAAGGCCCGCGCTTGCAACAGACTTATCTGGAGCCACGCGCGCCGGAGCCCGTGAGGATAAGGGAAAACTAGTAATGCCGACCGGAAAAGAATTGGACGATACTGTATATGAACAGATCAAGGCATTTTGCGCCAATGGCGATGCTCTCGCAAAGGCGGGCGCCTTCAAGAACGCTGTAGGCGCATACGGCAAGGCTTGGGAGTTGGTGCCAATTCCAAAAAATGAATGGAACGCATCGACATGGATACTTGCAGCAATCGCCGACGCCTGCTTTCTTGGTGGCAACATGAAGTCTGCGTATGACACGTTGGCTTACGCGATGACGTGTCCTGGTGCGATCGGCAATCCGTTTCTGCATTTGAGATTTGGTCAAGTTCTCCATGGTCGCGGAGAGCTTGATCGTGCCGCCGACGAACTCATCCGCGCCTATGCTCTGGAGGGAGCGGAAATCTTCGCCAATGAGCATCCGCGCTATCTGGCATTCCTGAAGACCCGCGCGATCCTGTAGATCGCAAAGCAGCAACGTCCGGGATTAGGCTGGGCAGATGGCGCCCGGCTTGAGCATCCTTCGAGGCGCGCTTTGCGGCGCCTCGAAGTCTGACTCGTAATTGCAGGAACGACCGTCATCCCCGGCCTTGTGCCAGGGGTCTCGATTCAGGGCAGCGCGTCAGAGACCGAGATGGCCGGTACAACAAAGCCGGGGATGACGGGGGAACTGGCGCATTTCATCTGCCATGGTCGAATTGCGGATCAGACACTCAGGATGACCTGGTCATTTTGAGTCAAACTCGTGGAGACTGCCCGCGCGCGGTGCCCAGGGTCGGGCCGCGCACATTATTTCAATATATGAAGTAATTTACCTGCGTTAATTCTTGTGTCGAGAAGTCGGCAAATGTCTTTCCCAGCGTAATCGGCCGCATTATGCTTGGCGCAGCTCGGGAGAAGGCTCAATGCTGGCAGACTATATTGCCTATGGTGTGGTGTTTGCGATGCTGGCGGCCGCCATCCTGATGGCCCGCTCGATGCGGAGCTGAGGCGGCACCGCCACGCCCGCCGGACCCCTTCGCAACGCCGAGGGGAAATCTCGCCACCGATGACTACGCAAGTATCCGCGCGCAACGACCGCCGCCGGGCCCCGGCAGCGGTCGCGTGCGATCCATGCGGCCAGAAGGCGCTCAGTAGACTTCCGGCACATACATTTCCGCCGGCACCGGGGTGCGGCTGTAGTCGGCGTGCCGGATCCGTTCCGGCAGCTCGAATTCGGGCTTGGGCACATCCTCATAGGGGATCTGCGCCAGCAGATGCGCGATGCAGTTGAGCCGCGCCCGCTTCTTGTCGACCGCCTGCACCACCCACCACGGCGCGACATCGGTGTGGGTGCGCTCCAGCATCTCTTCCTTGGCCTTGGTGTAGTCTTCCCAGTGCACCCGGCTTTCCAGGTCCATGGGCGAGAGCTTCCACTGCTTCAGCGGATCCTCGATCCGCATCCGGAAGCGGAATTCCTGCTCTTCATCGGTGATGGAGAACCAGTACTTCAGCAGCACGATGCCGGAGCGCACCAGCATGTGCTCGAACTCCGGCACCGAGCGGAAGAACTCCTCGAGTTCGTCCGGCGTGCAGAAGCCCATCACGCGCTCGACGCCGGCGCGGTTGTACCAGCTGCGGTCGAACAGCACCATTTCGCCGCCGGTCGGCAGATGCGGGACATAGCGCTGGAAGTACCATTGGCCGCGCTCCCGCTCGGTCGGGGCGGGCAAGGCGACGGTGCGGCAGACCCGCGGATTGAGCCGCTGGGTGACGCGCTTGATGGCGCCGCCCTTGCCGGCGGAATCGCGGCCCTCGAACAGCACCACCACCTTCAGCTTCTTGTGCTGCACCCAGTCCTGCAGCCGCACCAGCTCGTGCTGCAGGCGGAACAGCTCGCGGAAATACACTTTGCGGTCGAGGGTTTTCTCGCCCGACGGGGACATGCCCTCGGCGACCAGCTCGTCGAGCCGGTCTTCCTCCATCTGGAGCTCCAACTCCTCGTCGAAGCTGTCCGAGATCTCTTCCTTGATACGGCTCAGCTCGTCATCGGTTCGGTTGGCCATTGGCAGCTTCCTGTTGCACCGGCGCGAAGGGAACAGGTGGTTGCTACAATTGCGTGACAGCCGGTCCGGCAATCGCGCCAGGGGGAGGCCGGCCGGCCCTCCCGGGGTCAGGCGCCGGGGTCATGCGCCGGGGTCAGGCCAGGCCTTGCGGATCGATGTTCTGGTTGAGCCTGAAGAAATTTTCCGGGTCGTACTTGCGCTTGAGCGCCACCAGGCGCGCATGATTGGCGCCGAAGGCATCGCGTATGGCTTCCGGGCCTTCATCGCTCAGGAAGTTCAGCATATAGGCCCGGCTGGAATAGCGCTCCAGCGCCCGCGCGAAATTCCGCGCCCAATCGACATGCCCGGCATTCTCCGTGGCATCGATCCAGCGCGCTTCGATGCCGATATTGTAGAGCTCGCGCCGCGGCGCATAGGCCGTGTCGTCCCCGGCCGGCAGGCTCGCGGCGCCGCCGAGGACCTGCACGATGGTGCCGGTCAGCGGCGAGGCGGCCATGTTGGCGTGCTCGACGATGAGATCGATCGCCGCATCGCTCAGCTCCTTCAGGAAGGTGGAGCGCCAGTAATTGCGGGTCTCCAGCTCGCCTTGCTGATAGGCGAGCTTCTGCATCTCCACGAACGGCAGCGGCTGCACCATGTCCAGCATCGGCGGGCCGAAGCTGCGCAGCGGATGCAGGACGCGCTCGCCCTCTTCCAGCTCCCCGCAATAACACACCATGATGCCGGTCACCGGCGTGCCGTCAGGGGTGCAGATCAGCCCGGCATAGGCCGTCAGCTCGTTCGGCGCCGATGCCATGGCATCGCGATAATGCCTGAGCACCGCCGCCGCCTGGTCCCGCGGATAGAGGAGCAGTCCGCCCAGCACGGTCGCGACCGGATGGGCGCGGAACAGCAGGCTGGTGACGATGCCGAAATTGCCGCCGCCGCCGCGCAGGCCCCAGAACAGGTCGGGGTTGCTCGCCGCGCTGGCGGTCACCACCCCGCCGGTGGCGGTGACGACCTCGCAGGACAGCAGGCTGTCGCAGGTCATGCCGTATTTGCGCGTCAGCCAGCCGACGCCGCCGCCCAAGGTGAGCCCGGCTATGCCGGTCGGCGGGGCGACGCCGGTGGGAACGGCGAGGCCGTGCACGGCGGTCTCGCGGTCGAGCTGGCCGAGCGTCACCCCGGCCTGGACGCACACCGTCCCCGCCTGCGGGTCGACGATGATGCCCTTCATGGCGGAGAGGTCGATGACGATGCCGTCGTCGCACAAGGCGCGCCCGGCGACATTGTGGCCGCCGCTCCGCACCGCGACCAGCACATCGTTCGAGCGCGCAAAATCGACGGCGTGGATGACATCGGCGGTTCCCGAGCACATGGCGATCAGGCCGGGATTCTTGTCGATGCTGGCGTTCCAGATGCGCCGCGCGGAATCATAGCCGGGGTCGTGCGGGTGGATGAGGATTCCGGCAAATCGCTCGCGCAAGCCATCGATCGCGGCCTGCTCCACCGCGGCGCCGGTTCGGTTCTTCAAGAATCCCTGTTGCATAAGACCCTCGTCGAGATTGCAGGAGCGGCATCCATCGCGGGCGCCGGTCATTCATCGATGTGCAGATGAGGGATCCGTGTTGCAACCGTAGCCCGGGCACAGTGCGGCAACAGGGCGCGGGGTAGGAAAAGGCTTCCGTAACGGCTTGTTTCCGCTGCGGTACTCGGCAAACCGATGAGATTCGTCTTCGGTGCCGCGCTCGCCCTGGCGGCGGGCGGCGCGCTGGCGCAGACCTCCGCCGCGCCGGCTCCGGCCGCCCCGGCGAGCGTGGCGAGCGAGCCGCCCGCGCTACCCCAGCCGCTCGACTGCACGTTCGAGAAGGCCTTCGTCTGCGAGGCGGGCAAGGGCTGCGCGTCGGTCAATGCGCTCGGCGAACTGCCGCTGCCGAGCCGCATGCTGGTGCATTTCGGCAAGCAGATCCTCGCCAGCACCAGCAAGGCCGGGCTGCCGCACATCTCCTCCATCGCCTCGGTGGCAAGCGCCGGCGACGCGCTGGTCCTGCAGGGCGTCGACGGCCACACCGGCTGGGTGATGCAGGCCTCGCGCAGCAATCCGGGGGTGACGTTCACCGTGGTGGATCACGACACGGTGCTGACTGCTTTCGGCGCTTGCAAGCCGGCGCCGTAAGGGGCGCTCTGTGTGAGCATCCTTCGAGGCCGGCCTTTGGCCGGCGCCTCAGGATGAGGTTGTTCTTTAGACGAACCTCATCCTGAGGCGCCGCCGCAGGCGGCCTCGAAGGATGCTGAAGCAGAAGACGCCCACCCTCACGCGTGCGTCACCACCCCGACGCCGCCGCTGCGGCGGAGCACGCTGACCACCACTTCCTCACCCGACTGGCGCAGCAGCACGTCGATCTCGCCCTCGGCGCAGCTGAGGCCGCGCAGCGTCACCTCATGGAGGAAGTCCGGCAGCACCGGGCGGTCGAACACCACCTCGCAGCTCCCCGGCCGGAAGCTCACGCCGATGCAGCTCTGCAGCAGCGAGAGCGGCGTGGCCGCCGCCCAGGCCTGCGGCGAGCAGGCGACGGGGTAGAAGGTCGGCCCGTTGCTGCGCTGCTTGGGAAAGCCGCAGAACAGCTCCGGCAGGCGCCTCAGCTCGATATAGGTCGAGGCGGCGAACAGCCCCTGGAAGATGCGCGCCGCCTGCCGGCGGAAGCCGTAGCGGGCGAAGCCGGCGGCGATCAGCGCATTGTCGTGCGGCCACACCGAGCCATTGTGATAGCTCATCGGATTGTAGCGCTTCTCCACATTGGCGATGGTGCGCACCCCCCAGCCGGAGAACGAGGTGGGGTCCATCAGCGTGCTCACCACGCCGAGCGCGCGCTCCGGCAAGGCAAGGCCGGTGTACAGCACATGGCCGGCATTGGAGGCGCGCACCCGGCAGGGCCGCTTGTCGCCGTCGAGCGCCAGCACATAGGTGTCGAGCTTGCGGTCGAAGAACGCCTCGTCGAAGCGGGTGCGCAGCGCCGCGGCCTTGGCGGCGAACTCGGCGGCCCGCTGCTCCTCGCCGAGCACGTGGGCGATCTGCGAGCCAGCAACCAGCGCGCCATAGCCATAGGCCTGCACCTCGGCGAGCGCGATGGGCCCGCGCGCCAGCGTGCCGTCGGCGTGGAAGATGGAATCATGGCTGTCCTTCCAGCCCTGATTGACCAGCCCCTCGCTGGTGCGCCGGCCATATTCGATGAAGCCGTCGCCGTCGCGGTCGCCCTCGCTCTCCTGCCAGGCTAGCGCCGCCAGCACATGCGGCCACAGCGTGCGGGTGGTGGCGAGGTCGCCGGTGCGCTCGAGGTAGGCGCCGGCCAGCATCACGAACAGCGGGGTGGAATCGATGCTGCCGTAATAGCGGCGGAACGGCACCTCGCCGAGCTCGGCCATCTCGCCATGGCGCACCTCGTGCAGGATCTTGCCGGGCTCGGCATCGGCCGGGCCGTCGAAGGTTGTCGCCTGGTTGGCGGCGAGGTGGCGCAGCACGCCCTTGGCGATCTTCGGATCGATCCACAGCATCTGCAGCGCGGTGACGATGGCGTCGCGGCCGAACACCGTGCTGAACCAGGGAATGCCGGCATAGGGGTAGGGCCCCTCCGGCTTCTCGGTGATCAGCGTGTAGATGTCGGAGATGCTGCGCCGTGCCGCCTCGTTGAACACGTCGTTCGAGGTGGCGACCGAGGCGGCCCGCGAGGAGGCGTAGCGCAGCGCCCGCCGCGCATCGCGCAGCCCGACGAAGAAGCGCCGGCGGGTGTCGCCGCTAGCCGCCACCACGCCGCAACTGATCTCGATGAAGATGAGGTGGGTCTCGCGCGGCGGCAGCTCCACCTCATAGACCGCGCGCCGGGCGGTGAGGGCCTGCGGCTTCGGGTCGAAGCTCAGCGTCGTGGTGCGCGTCACCTTGTCGAGCCCGGTATAGGAGAGCGCGACGCTCGCCGGATCCACCCGCGCCGGATTCTGCGTGCCGCGCCGCTCGCGATGCGTGCCGCGCACCTCGAACAGGTCGGCGAAATCGGCGCTGAAATCGAGCAGCAGGCGCACCGTGCGCTTCTCCTCGTCGAAGCTGCGCAGCGAGATGCGCTCGAAGCACTTGCCCTGCCACAGGAAGCGCGAGCGGCGCAGATGCACCAGGTCGTGCGGCAGGATCAATTGCTCCTGGCCGTCGAACAGGTCCGGATTGGTGAGGTCGCAGGTCAGCGTCGCATTGTCGTCGCGCAGCGTGGACGACAGCAGCATCGGCCGCGCGCCGTCCAGCGTCAGGAAGAAATGCGAGAGATAGCGGGTGTCGCGATGGTACAGCCCATCCGGGCTGCCCGGTCCGGCGATGATGTCGCCATTGCGGTCGAACACCCCGAAGGTGTCGCCATGCTTGAGGGTGAGCGGACGGCGCTCCTGCAAGGAGGTGGTGCCGGGGACGAGGTATTGATCGAGGCCGCTGGCCTCGGCGCCGGCGGGAGCGGGCGCATGCGCGACGGCGTCGGCACTGGACATCGGCATCGGCTCTCCTGGACTCTGACGGGCGCCCTCTCCCCGTCGGGGAGAGGGATCGAACGATCCGCCTTCCGAGTTCAGGCGACAACGTGCAGGTCGTGCCCGCCCTGGAGGCGACGAATCCGCGAGGGCTCGACGCGTACGCCTTCGAGCCCCTGATAGAGGCTGACATAGTCCGCGGCCATCCGCGCGCAAGTGAAGCGCGCGTCGAAACGCGCCCGCACCTTGGCGCGGTCGAGCGCGAGCACGGATCGCACCGCCTGCACCGCCTCGTCGACGGTATCGACGATGGCACCGGTTACGCCGTGATCGATGATCTCCGGCACCGAGCCATTGCGGAAGGCGAGCACCGGCGTACCGCAGGACATTGCCTCGATCATCACCAGGCCGAACGGCTCCGGCCAGTCGATGGGGAACAGCAGGGCGCCGGCATTGCCGAGGAATTCGGCCTTCTGCTCCTCATTGATCTCGCCAATATATTCGACGTTCCGATTGGCGCGGACCAGGGGCTCGATCTTCTCGTGCCAATAGTCGCGGTCCACCTTGTCGATCTTGGCGGCGATGACCAGCGGCAGGCCGGCGCGCGCGGCGATCTCGATGGCGCGGTCGGGGCGCTTTTCCGGCGAGATGCGGCCGAGAAAGGCGAGGTAGCCGCCTTTTCCCGCTGCGCTGAACGGCAGCAGATGCGGGGGCAGGCCGTGATAGATATTGCCCGCCCAGTTCAGCCCGGGCGGCATCGGCTTGCGCTGGAATTGCGAGATCGATGCCAGCGGCACATGGCGATAGGCCGCGAACAGCGGGTGGACATCCGGCATGTCCAGCCTTCCGTGCAGCGTGGTCACGGTGCGATTGACGAAGTCACGACTCATCTGGAAGTGAAGATAGTCGATGTGGAAATGCAACACGTCGAATTCGTGTGCGCGCCGACGAACCTCTTCCAGCATCGAGAAATGATAGGCGAGGGGATCGCGCACGCCGGGGTCGAGCCGCAGCGCCTTCGGCGCGCACGGCACGAGCTTGGCGGAGGTGACGGAATCGCCGCTGGCGAACAGCGTTACCTCATGTCCCTGTGCGACCAGTTCTTCGGTGAGGAAGGAAACGATGCGTTCGGTGCCGCCATAGAAAAGCGGCGGGCAACGTTCGGCGAGCGGGGCAATCTGGGCTATGCGCATGGGCGGGCTGGCTCCGGTTGGGGGCGTCGCGGCCGGCCTCTTGCCGGGCCTGCTGCCGAACGACGCACCTCGCTCAACGCGCCGGGGCGCGAGTGGTTGCGCACAAAGATTGTGCATCGCGAAATGTGAGGCTTCGTAGAGCGAGGGGGGTGGTTGAGGTGGTGTGGGTCTGCCTGTCAGACTGGCGCGGGCGTTCCGCGCGATTTCGTCAGGTCCAATGTCATCGGCAAGATCAGTCTCGTCATCCTTGAATACCTTTTTCAGATGGGAGTGTGTGTTCTTGCGCGACGCGATTACCGCGTCGCCACTGCGTGATCGCCTTTTCGCGGAACTTCAGCAGTTATAGTATCATTTCCGAAGTGAATAATATCATATATATCATCGGACCTGTTTTGAGCTGCAGTCTACTGTCTATGAGTCGCTTACGTCGATATTGTGGTAATGAATGCGGCGATGAGGTGTTGCTTGCATGCGCTATTCTTCAGCGTGCGATTTGAGTTGATCAATTGGTCGCGGATCGCGCGCCTGTCGCGGCCTTGGCTTGTCGACCCGCACGGTGATGCGAGGTGGTGGGTCGATTTGTTTGCCGGGTAGCATTTTTTATTGATGTATTCTCAGGTTGTACGTGCCGCCCGCCACCTCTATTGTTCGTGTGGGGTCGGGGGGCCCCGCAACGGCATGGAAGGCGCGGCAGGGCATGCTGCGCCTCGGTCGCGGGCGTTTGCTCATCCCCTGAGTTCCAGTTGTAGCGCTTGCGGAGGATGCGACCATGCCGCTCAAGAATTATGCCGTGCTGAAGGGCCGGCCGATCAATAACCGTCTCGCCACCGGCGCCAGCCCGCATTACCAGGTGCTGGTCTCGGAGAACGGCACGCTGCACCGCATCGCCATCAATGTGCGCTCGCAGGATGGCAGCGAGGTGCAGTTCCTGGTGCGCTCCAGCTTCGAGCATCCGATCACCGACCAGTTGGCCGATCTGGAGGAGGGGTTGCACCCCACTGAGAGCCGGCCGGGCGGCGTTGCGCTGGATTTCATCCGCGCCAATCTCATGCAGCCCTGGGAATTGAAGCCGCTGCCGCTCTCCGCCGCGGGGCCGGACAACGACCTCAACGAGAAGATCGACGCCTATGTGCAGCGTGCGATGTCCGATGAGGACTCGATGATCTATGCCTTCGGCGAGACCTGGGGGCCGGAGAACAACAAGGCCGACAAGTATTTCGGCTTCAAGCCGGGCCGCGGCATCCATGACATCCATTTCAACCAGGGCAACCCGCCCGGCAGGTTCGCCGACCAGAACGGCCCCTGGCAGGATGGCGGGCTGATCTTCCAGTTCCCCACCGAGAAGCAGTGGGTCGCGGTGTTCCTGAAGTTCCAGAGCCAGACCTGGCACTCCGACGACCAGGCCGGCACCGCCATCACCCCCACTGACGGCGCCCCCGTGGGCGGCCCGGCGACGCCGATCGACCGCGACCGTATCCCGCCCTTCGACGTGCCGGACGGCCTGATCCGCGTCATCGCCGCCTATGTGAACGACGTGCGCACCCCGGAGCGCGAGACGGTGACGCTGCTTAACACCGCCGACGTCGCCATCGACCTCACCGGCTGGCAGATCAAGGACAAGCAGAAGAACATGATGCTGCTGTCCGGCTCGATCCCCGCCGGGGCGACGCTGGTGGTCGAGATGAAGCCGCCGGTGGCGCTCTCCAACAAGGGCGGCATCATCACGCTCCTGAACGCCCAGGGCATCAAGGTGCACGGCGTGTCCTACACCAAGGAACAGGCCAAGCAGCCCGGACGGACGATCCCGTTCCAGGGTTGAGGGTTGAGCGGCGAGGGAAACGCCTCCGGGCCCGGCCCGCAGTCCGACAATCGACCCGCGCCACCCCGTCCTCCCCGGGCTTGTCCCGGGGATCCACGGGCGCGACGAGGGCGCAACCGTGGATGGCCGGTACACGCCGGCCATGACGGTGGAAACGGTCCATTTTACCCGACTGCCGACCCCGGCACGATACCCCGCGCAGCTCCCAAGCCGGGAACCGTCTTTTTCTTCCCCCGCCGCTGGCTCTTCTCGCGCGATAAGATTACCATAATCACTGGTTGATCAGCTCATAGACTAAGTTGCGTTCCGTAAACTTGAGAGCTGCGACCATCTGGGCCGCTCGAGCTTGAATAGCCAAGCTCGAGCGAGGCGAATACGTTTTCGGCCAATTGGTCAACAATACGTACGCATTCGAAAGCCTGATACTGACCTGCCTTGCTCTGGATACTCCTACGGTGCGTCAGGAGAACGTACCGGGGCGACCGAATTCTCACGTTTCCCCCGGCAGGGCGAGACGGTTCCTGCCGGCGCAAACAATCAGATCCATAGGATCCCGGGAGGCTCGACCATGACGACAAGGTCCAGATTCACGCGCGCATTCGGCAGCATGGCCGGCGGGCTCCTGCTCGCGACGGCGTTGACCGGGATGGCCTCGGCCCAGGCGCCGGCAAGCGCTCCACCGAACATCGTCGTCATCATGGGCGATGATGTCGGCTGGTCGAACATCGGCGTCTATAATCAGGGCATCATGGCGGGGCGCACGCCCAACCTCGATCGGCTCGCCAATGAGGGTATTCGCTTCACCGATTACTATGCGGAGGCGAGCTGCACGGCGGGCCGGTGCAACTTCATCACCGGCGAACTGCCGATCCGCACCGGCCTGACGACGGTCGGCCAGGCCGGCTCCACCATCGGCATTCCCGCCGAAGCCATCACCATCGCCCAGGCGCTCAAGCCGCTCGGCTACAGCACCGGGCAGTTCGGCAAGAACCATCTCGGCGACCTGAACGAGTTCCTGCCGACGGTGCACGGCTTCGACGAGTTCTTCGGCTATCTCTACCATCTCGACGCGATGGAAGACCCATCGCATCGCAACTACCCGCCGGCGCTGAAGGACACCGTCGGCCCGCGCAACATGGTGCATTCATGGGCGACGGCCGATGACGATGCGACCGTGCAGCCGCGCTGGGGCAAGATCGGCAGGCAGCGCATCGAGGACGCCGGCACGCTCTATCCCGAGCGGATGAAGACGGTGGACGACGAGATCCTCGATAACACCCTGAAATTCATGGACAAGGCGCGGACGGACAAGAAGCCGTTCTTCGTCTGGCTGAACCCCACCCGCATGCATGTCGTGACCCATCTGTCCGACAAGTATGAAGCCATGCGCACGCCGGAAAACGGCTGGAGCATCGAGGAAGCCGGCATGGCCCAGCTCGACGATATCGTCGGCTCCGTCATGAAGTACCTGAAGGACAATGGCGTCGACGACAACACCATCGTGGTGTTCACCACCGACAATGGCGCCGAGAACTTCACCTGGCCCGATGGCGGGCAGACCCCGTTTGCCGGCGGCAAGGGCACTGCGCTTGAAGGCGGCTTCCGGGTCCCGGCGATCATCCGCTGGCCCGGCAAGGTTCCCGCCGGCAAGGTCGAGAACGGCATCTTTTCCGGCCTCGACTGGTTCCCGACCCTCGTGGCTGCGGCCGGCAATCCCGACGTGACCAGCGAATTGCTCAAGGGCAAGACGATCGGCGACCGGACCTTCAAGGTGCATCTGGACGGCTACAACCAGATGGACGTGATTACAGGAAAGGGTCCGTCGAAGCGGCACGAGATCTTCTATTTCACCGAGGGCACGCTGAGCGCGGTCCGCATCGACGACTTCAAGTATCGCTTCACCGACCAGCCCGGCGGCTGGCTCGGCGCGACCGTGAAGGTCGACTGGCCGATCCTGGTCAATCTTCGGCTCGATCCTTATGAGCGCACCGGCATGCCCAGCGGCGCCGTCGGCTCGCTCGCCTATTACAACTGGTTTGCCTATGAGTTCTGGCGCTTCGTCTTCGTGCAGCAGGAGGTGGCGAAGGCTGCGCAGACCTTCATCGAATTCCCGCCGATGCAGAAGGGCGCGAGCTTCAATATGGGAGCCGTAAAGGAGCAGATCGAAGCCGCTATCGCCGCGCAGGCCGGTAAATAGGCTGGGACAGGCGGCATGACCGCCGCGGTGCGGCGGCTTTGCTGAACCTAAGGTGACCCGTTCAGATCCGGACGGGTCACTCTGGCTAGGCCGTGCGCCCCCAGCGCTGCCAGGCCCAGAGCGCGCCGAGCACGATGAGCGAGCCGAGGAAGGCGGAGACCACGTCGCGCAGCGAGATCGAGATCTGGTCGAGCCCCGGCCACAGGCCGAGCAGCCGGAACAGCAAGCCGCCAATGACCGCGCCGATCAGCCCGATCACGAGATTGCGGCCCATGCCGTAGCCTTTGGTGGTCCAGGTGGTGGCGAGGCCGGCAAGGGTGCCGCCAACCAGGCCGACGATGATCCATACGACAAGCTGGGCGATGGTCGGCATGGTGCGGTTCCTGGAATCGGTCGCACGCGACGGTTCGCGACCACCACCATCGTGGCGCAACCACCAGAAAATGCAACGCAATTCCGGCATTGCCGCCGGCGAGCCAGCAGGCCTCAGGCGCCGAACAGCGTGGCGTGACCATGCCGCGCCGCCGCAGGCGCCTTGCGGTGGTCGCCGGCGCCGTAGGCGCGGGCATTCATCTCGGCCGCATCGGCCACTTCCTCGTCAATGATCTGCATGAAGCGCTTGACGCAGAGCGTGATCCTGTGAAGCGACATCTCCCAACTCCATCCCGCATCGGCCCCAGCCACGGTGGGTGAAGTATATGTGGCGCACCCCGTATCAGCTTGCGATTGGCATTTGCCACTGCGCGCATAAGGGACGCGTAAATGCCGGCCGCGCCCGACCGCGCCGCCGTCCTGGCAGGGCCACGGCCCCAGTCGCACCGCAGTGATCGCACCGCGGAGGAACGCCCGACCTGCGAGCGCGTTAGTATCCCGTGGCTTGGAAGTGATGAGAGAATGAGTATGAGCCATTCTAACGAGCAATGGTCCGCCGACGTCACCCGATACAGCGACGCGATGGACCTGCAAGAACACATATTCGAAGCCGACGATCCCGAGAAGATCGCCAAATCCCTCAAGAAATCAGCGGAGGAAAGCGAGCGGAGGAAGTCCTCCCCGTTTCGATCCGCCATGTCGATGCTGAGCTTCTACATCAACAGGGCCGGACGCCATCTTTCCTCGTCGAAACGCGAGACGCTGGAAGCGGCGAAGGGCGAGCTGCGCAAACAGTTCGGCCACTGAGCCGGCGACCCGGAGGTCGCCGGCGCCAGAGCGAACGTATGAGGTTCAGCGCCGGCCGCGGCCGCCGCCACCGCCACCACGAGGGAACCCCCCTCCGCCGCCACCACTGAACCCGCCGCGCGGACCGCCGCCGCCGCGATATCCGCCGCCGCCACCATAGCCGCCCCCGCTGAAGTGTGAGCGCTCCATCTGGCCGCCATTGAAGCGCGCGCCCTCGCTGCGGTTGAGGTTGCGAAGCTCGTCGGCTCCCGGCGGGCGGCCCTGCGGACCTTCCCAGCCCTGCGCGCCGCGCTTGTAGACATTGCCGTCGCGGCCGGCATAGCGGTCATTCGCGGCCGGCTTCGGCTTTGACGGCGCGCGATTGGCGGAACCTTGCTTGGCGCGGTCGCCAGCACCCTTGCCCTTGCTCGCGGCGCGGTCGGCGCCGGGGCGGTCGCCCTTGCCGGCGCGGTCGCCCTGGCCGGGTTTGTTGCGATCGCCCTGACCCGGGCGGTCCCACTGGGCCGGCCGGTTGCGATCGCCCTGGCCCGGACGATCGCCCTGGCCCGGACGATCGCCCTGGCCCGGGCGATCTCCCGGCCGGTTGCGCGCGTCATTGGCGCGGTCGGCGAGGTTGTTGCGCCCGTCCGGGCCGCGCCGGTCGGAGCCACGTCCGTCCGGCCCGAAATTGCGGTCGATGCGGTTGTCGACGCGGCTATGGACGGCGTTGTTGTTCCACCGGTTGTAGACATTGTTCCGGTTGAAATCGACGTTCCGGTTGATGTTGATATCGACATCGCCGCGCCAGCGATTCCAGCCCCAGGCGCCGCCATACCAGGCCGCGCCGGCGATGGCGCCGAGCGTGAAGCCCGCCACCGCGCCCCAGGCGAAGGCGGCGCCATAGCCATAGGTCGCGGGGTAGGGGTACCAGTAGCTGCCGGTCCACGAGGGATAATAATAGCCGGTGCCATAGACCACGACCCCGGTCGGCGACACCACGGTGCCGTAATAGCCGGGCGTGTAGCCGACATAGACGATGTCGCCGCTCGAACCATAGACCCTGACATAGGTGACATAGTGCAAGGGCGAGCTCGCCGGGATGGTGTAGATCACCGCCGGCACCTCGGCCGCCACGCTCCACGGACCATTGACGCTGGTGGCGACGAACCACACGCCATTTTCCACCGCGTAATAGCTGTTGGCGTCGACCTTGATCACCGGGACCGGCGAGTTCACCACATATTCCAGCGCGGTGCCCTCGATCGGCTGCAGCTTCGGCGCGCCGTCATAGCGCACATTCGCCTTGGCCTTCTTGCGGTCCACCGAGGCGGTCTGCGGAATCTGGTTGTCGATCAGCGCTGCCTGCGCCTGCGGGGTGCCGCTGACCGAGGCGAGCACGTCGGCCTTGGGATGGTTCTCCGGGATTTTGGCAAAGTCGGCCGGCAGCTTGTCGTTGGCGATATAGTCCCAGGGGCCGCTAGCGAGCGACTTGGTGCGGAACCAGCGCCCGGCGATCAGCACATAATAGTCCTGCGAGCCCACATCGACGACGATCTGGCTCTGCGTGTTGTTCACATAGAGCAGCTGGGTGCCGGGGATCGGCGCGAGTTCCGGCTTGCCTTCGGTCTGCACCAGCTCGGTCGGCACCTGGCTGACATACATGGTCGGCACTTCGCCGGCCGCGACCGCATCGGCGATCTCCGGCGCCGGCGTGTCCATCGGATCGACCTGGCTGCCGGCCGCCTTCAGCGCGGTGGCGAGCGAAGCGGGCGGCTTGGCCGCGACCTGCCACGGCCCGTCGAGGCTCGCCGCCTCGCGCCAGCCCTTCAGCGCGCGCAGATAATATTTGCCGCTCAGCTGGTCGAGCACGATCAGCGCCCGGGTGTTGATGATGCGCAGCAGCTTGGTGCCGGCCACGTCGCGCAGGTCCGGCTTGCCGTCGACCAGCACCAGCATCGCCGGACCTTCGCTGTAGATGATGCGTGGCACCGCGTTCTTCACCGGCACCGCCTTGGCGGCGTCCTGCGTGTCGTCCGCCACTGCGAGGCTGGCCTGCAGGCGAGCCAGCGAGATGGTGCGCACGCCGGTCGGCGCCTCGTCGCGCACCGCGGCGAGATAGGTCTCGGTATTGCCGGCGTCGGTCGGGAAGGCGGCCTTGGTGATGGTGATGTCGTCCAGCGCGACGAGGCCGTTGGCGCGATCGACCTGGGTGCGGGCGGTGAGCCAGATCACGCCGAGCGCCGGTTCGGGAGTCGCCTCGCGCGACACCGACACCGCGGCGCGCGCCTCCAGCAGGTCGCCCGCCCATTTGTCGACCTGCGGCTGGTAGATGGTGATCTCGAAGCCCTCGCCATCGACCACGCGCGGCCAGGGTGCGGGAGTTGGGGCGGGGGCGGGCGTCGCCGCCTTCTGCGTCGCCGCGGCCGGTCGGGCCGACTGCGCGAAGCCCGGCCCGATCTGGCCGAAGATCACCAGTGCGGCGGATGTCAGGGTGATCAGGCGATGTCCGCGATACCGCATGGAAACTCCCCCCAGCACTGGCACGATGGTGTCAGCTTCCGCCAGCTTGAGCCGTTCCTAGCGTTCGTTCAATATAAAAGCGTGTTCGGCTCACGCCGTGCGCGAAATATCGGCAGACCAGAATATAGCCTAAAAATCGGCGCCGCGCGTGCTTCGCTCGGCCAAGTTAACCATGCCGGCCGCCTTTCGTGGCGACTTGGCCGGTTCGCCGAATAGCGCGAGATTTTCGCAGGAATAGGCGGCGCGCTGGCCCCGACCTTCCGGCCAGCCGCCCATCGGGTGCGACGATGCTTCAGGGCTGGCGCGAACGCCGCCGCATCAGGATGAACACCCCCACCAGTATCAGGAAGATGCCGGGCAGCGCGGGCATCAGAATGTCCTCCATCGGGCGGATGGAGCGCGAGACCATTTGCGCGGCCATGGTGACGAACCAGGTCCAGCCGCCGCCGAGCACGATCAGCACACCTGCGATGAGGTACCTCATGGCTGCGGCGCGATCACCGGGATCGCCGCCTTGTACGGCTCGACCCGGAGCGATTCGTGCGGCAGCAGCGCGACGCGGTCCAGCGGCGCATATTCGAGCCCGCCCGCCGCGTTCTTGCGCACCGCGAAGCGCCACACGGTGAGCCCGCCGGGCGTGCTGAGGCCGGCGGCGATGGCGCCGGCATCCTCGGCTCCGAGGCGGGCGGCATCGGTCGGGGTCAGCCCGACGATGATCTCGTCCTTTACCGTGACGATCTTGAACAGGCGGACAGCGGTCTCGCCCATCGCCGGTGCAGCGGCAAAGGCGCCGAGCACGAGGGCGGCGGCGAGCGGAAGCAAGGCGGCACGGAGCATAATGGTCCCCACGATTGGTTCATGCCGGCAGGCGGCATCGCGGCCTTCTAGGGGCCGGCGGTGCAATCGCACCTGAACGCGCCTGTCAGCGCGCGTTCATCCGGGCAGGCGGTGCGCCCCGGAAATCGCAGGGATCGGCCTGTGCAAATCAAACCCTACGTCATTTCAACAGCTTGGATTAGATACATCAGCTTTGCTACGAATTGTTCAGGCAAGATGCGCCGCGTGAAATCAATATTCACTTGTGATACTAAGAACATCAGTTGCCGGTTGCTGTAGCCATGTCCTGGGAGAGGGATCATGCGTGCACTTTTACGGGCTTTCCGATTCATTGCATCCAGTCTTCTGGCGGCCGGGTTGCTGCTGGTAGCCGCCCCGCGCGATGCATCGGCGGCAGATCAGTGGATGCTGATCAACGTGCAGACCCGCAAATGCCTCACCATTGCCGGGGGAGTGAGCACCGCGAACAATCTGGGAACGGTGCAGTATATCTGCGACAGCCATCCTTCGCGCCGCTGGCGACTGATTGGCTCGAACGGTGTCTACAAGATCGCCAACCTGCAGACCGGCAAGTGCCTGACCATTGCCGGCGGACGAAGCACCGAAAACAACGTGCGCGCCCTCCAGTATAATTGCGACGATGATCGCTCGCGCCGCTGGACGTTGCAGCAGGTGGCAAGCGGCGGCATCTACAAGCTCGTGAACCTGCAGACCGGCAAATGCCTGACCATTGCCGGTGGCGTGAGCACGGCCAACAATGTCGAGGGCCTCCAGTACAATTGCGACAATCATCCATCGCGCACCTGGGAAGTCAGGCGGGTGAACATCATCGATTGAGCGGTCGGCCGCCGGCGGAAGGAACAGCGGGCTCCCGAGCAGGGCCCATGCCCCGCCCGTCAGCTTGCAGGCCAGGGCGTCGGGCTCGTGCGGCGCCAGCAGCCGGCCGCCGGGATCGTCTGCGAGATCTGGGCCGCCGCGCGATGTGGGGCGCGTCGAACCAGACGACGCGCCGGTCTCTCTGTGACCAGTTCCGTCAAGTAAATCGCCATTCGAAGTCCAACGCCGCTTCGAGACAGTTCACGCTGGACTCACGGTGAGAGGATTTGCCTCGCCCCATGACCAATTCGTGGGGGCCTGCGATGACGTTCGAGACTGAGATCAATGCATTCTGGGTTGGCATCGCAATTGGTGCGGCGTCAATAGTATCCCTCGGGCCGAACAGTGCCATGATCCTGCGCGAAGGGCTGGCGCGAGGGCGCGTTACACTCGTAGCCACCACGACGTGCTTGAGCTTTCTGGTGCTGTTGAGCTCATCCCAGATCCTGACCGGAATGCTGGGTTCGGCAGGTGGCAGCGTCCGCACGGCGTTGTCCTGGGCCGGCGTTGCCCTGATCGCCTATCAGGCTTGCCGAAAGCTGAGACTGTCACTGACGCTGGAGAGGTGCGCCGGCGCGGCCTTCGAACCCGACGCGGTACAATGCATCCGTCGCGTGCTGACGTTCGTGTGGACCAATCCGCTTACCTATCTGGAGCGCCTGTTGATCCCCGCGTTCGTCGGCCAGTCCTTTGCGAGCGTCGGTGCTCGCGAGGACTTCGTGCTCGGCCTCATGATCATGAGTTCCGCCGGGTGTCTCGGATACGCGTGCGTCGGCAAGTTCATGGGCGTCGTCATTCAGCATGAGCAGCGCCTGAGGGTCTTCGATATCGCCTCGGGGATCATCATGCTGTTTCTCGCGCTCGCTGCGAGCGCCAAACTTGTGACAGGGGGCATTTAGTTGCCCCGCGTGACGCTCAGGAACGCCATTTTACCGATTGCGCATCCCGCGCCGGGGTGGCTCTGATGCCTTGGGCAAAGACCCCAAGGAGATTGGATGATGATACGGACTTCCCTCACGCGCGCCATTCTGTGCGTCGCCCTGCTCGCCGGCGCCGCCGGCATCATGGCGACCCCCGCGAGCGCCCAGATCCGCCGCGTCGCCGCCGGCAACCTTGAGTGCCATGCCGGGCCCTCGGTCAGCTTTGTCATCGGCTCGCGCCGTACGCTGGAATGCACCTTCCGCTCCAGGCGCGGCTACCGCACGCACTATGAAGGCACGATGAGCCGCTGGGGCGTCGATCTCGGCGTGACGACCCGCAGCGTGCTGCTCTGGGGCGTGCTCGCTCCGACCGCCAATCCCGCTCCGGGCGCGCTGGCCGGAAACTATGTCGGCGCATCGGCGGCGGCGGCCTGGGGTCTCGGCGCCGGCGCCAACGCCCTTGTGGGCGGCTCCGGCAACACCATCGCGTTGCAGCCGGTCAGCGTCGAGGGCAAGACCGGCGTCAATCTCGCGGTCGGCATCGGCGACCTTCGCCTGCGCGCCAGGTAGCGCGCGGTGAGGGGAATCCCGATCCCGCCTGGAGCGTGAGCCGCAACACAGGCATGTGCTGAAACCGGGCCTGTGACGGTGCGTTGATCCGGGCTCCGGTTCTTCCCGTCCGGGGCCCATACGCAAGCACTTGCGCCACCCGGCCTGAAGGTTGGGTGGCGCTTTTTCCGAAGCAGGACTTCGCTGCGAACGAAGACGACGACCGGCGCGAAGAATAGCCAGCCGAAAAGGAAGCCACGGAGAGCGGTGGTGATGCGAATGATCGCCTACGGATTCGTGGCGAGGCTGTAGACGTTGCATATCCCTCCAGCCTGGCGGCGCAACCGGTGCCATGCCAGGCGGGGCCGTGAAAGCCGCTCACCCGGCGCGTGGCCGGGTGAGCGGTTCAATCGTCACTGGATCGGCTTCGCCTTCTTCCCGGAGAAGTTGGCGCCGGCGGTGACAGAGGAAAGCGTGCCGGACTTGATCAGGCGAGGTGCGGTATACGGCTTCATAGGTAGGCCCCCAAATCGCTACAATCTTAGCCAGCGAAGGTTGCGAGCGGTTTCGATGCCCGTCAATGAAGATCAGCTGCCGCTTGAGCACAACCTTCCCTAAGTGTTGCGCAATAGCAGCTATCCCCAAGCTTCCGATACCATTGCAATGTTCCTTGCAGGTGATTTTGTTCGATCATCGGACTGTTCTTCCGGCGTGACCGGGCGGAAATCCCTGGCGTCCGCTTCGGCCAGAAGTGCCCGCCATATACCCAGCAGCCGCCCTCCACCTGCGTCACGTCGATGTTGAACACCGTGATGCGGCGGGTGACGATCTCATAGGGCTTCACGCCATCGGTACGCCAAGTCGCAGGCGGGCGCCTGGCGCTTCCGCCGGCGTTTCCACGGCCCATCGAGCCGTTCGTCACTCGGCGCCGCTGGTCTTACCGGTGGCTGCTGTTTGCGTCTCATGCTTTGTGGACGGACGAGATCCGGAACGCGACACTGGTGCCGCGGTTACGGACGACAATACCGTCGACTTCTTGAGCGTCGGAGGCGTGTACCGCCTCTTCCCCAGAATTCCCATCGGCCTATCGCTCTTATAGAACGTCGCTCGATGGTTGCTTCATTGGGCATGCGCCCGCAATTTACATTTCCGTAAAGCTAGTGCCTTCGAAGCTTCCGCTTCGCCCAGGTTCAACGCCGAAGCGGCCAGGGGGTCGGAACGGTCCATGAACGCAGTCCACGGATTTTCCACGGATTTGCCTGCCGAGTTGCGCATATGTTCGCACGTCTGTGCAAACCGACCTCTCGGGGTGATGGTCGCGCCTCATTGAAAATGAAGGCAAATGATGGTGGGCGATGCAGGGATTGAACCTGCGACCCCTCCCGTGTGAAGGGAGTGCTCTCCCGCTGAGCTAATCGCCCGTCTGGTTCATGCGAACCGACACGTCGCCATCGAGGCGGCAGGATTTAGAGTGTCGGCCCGGAGGCGTCAAGCGCGGTGGTGGGTTGTGCCTGTCGATAACC
Organism: Starkeya sp. ORNL1; assembly: GCF_012971745.1. NCBI lineage: Bacteria > Pseudomonadati > Pseudomonadota > Alphaproteobacteria > Hyphomicrobiales > Xanthobacteraceae > Starkeya > Starkeya sp. ORNL1. Next base: position 1,717,591 of record NZ_CP048834.1, on the reverse strand, counting down.
AGCCACGTCATCCTGAGAGCCTGACCGAAAACTCCAATTGGCCCTCACCCCCGGACTTGATCCGGGGATCCAGCCCCTCCGCATGCACCCGGTTGAAGTCTGGATCCCCGGATCAAGTCCGGGGATGAGGGTGGAAAGGTGGCTCCCTCAACGGATAAGTCGAATTTTGAATCAGGCTCTGAGGTGCGAGCGGAGCGAGCCTCGAAGGATGCTCACGCAGAGCGCGGCCATCGGGGACGGCCATCCTTCGAGGCCGGCCTCTGGCCGGCACCTCAGGATGAGGTGGCTGTTTGATCAAGCCCGCGCCGCGCGCCATCCGGCCGGGGAGAGCAGGCGCTCCACGGTCTGCGGCAGCAGGTCGAAATGCTCGATCAGCACGTCGCCACCCAGCTCGGCGGCCGGGGTGTCGGTGTAGCCGAATGGCACCACGATCACCGGCACCCGGGCGTTGCGGGCGGTGAGCACGTCGGTGACGCTGTCGCCCACCATGACGGCGCGCTCCACATGGCCGCCGGCGCGCTCGATGGTTCCGATCAGGTGGCCGGCGTCCGGCTTGTGCACCTTGAAGGTATCGGCGCCGGCGATCACCGCGAAGCGCTCGGTGAGGCCGAGACGATCCAGCAGCAGGCGCGAGAGATATTCCAGCTTGTTGGTGCACACCGCCAGCACATGGCCCTGCGCGGTGAGCGCATCGAGCGCCGGGATCAGCCCGGGGAAGGGCGCGGAACTGTCGGCGATGTGGGCGGCGTAATGCTCCAGGAAGCGCTCATAGAGCTGGTCGGCTTCCGGCTTGTCGAGACGGATGCCGGCGGCATCGAGGCCGCGCTGCACCAGCGCGCGGGCGCCGGCGCCGATCATCTTGCGGGTGTCCTCGCGCGCCAGGCGGGGTGCGCCGGCCTCGTCCAGCACCACGTCGAGCGTGTCGAGCAGATCGGGTGCAGTGTCGACCAGGGTGCCATCGAGATCGAAGGCGATGACGGCAGGCGCGGTGGCACGATCGACCATGAACAATCTCCTCGGCGAAAATCCTTGGCGCGGCTTTGGCGCCCCGCCTCTTGCCTACAATCCTGCCGCTTTTGCTGTCCAGCGTGCCGCGTCCATCCGACACGCGTCGCTGCAAATCTCGCACGGCCGTGACAGGATGGGAATCGGCGGCGCTCTCAGGAGAAGATCGATGAACTGCAACATCCGGCCCCTCGCCAAAAAGTTGCCCGCTTTACTGCCGGGCCTGGTCGTGGGGTCCATGGTCGCGGGGGGGCTGGCGGTGGCGCCGGCGCAGGCCCAGCAATCGCCTGCCCAGCAATTGCCGGCCTACGGCTTCCGGTCGCCGCCCTCGGCGCAGGCCAATCGCATCTATTCGGTGAACAGCGCCACCGGCGAGATGTCGGCCTGCCAGTTCGAGCGGCCGGAAGGCAGCCTGGTCGGCGTCACCAAGTGCTTTGCCAAGGATGCCAGCGCCGGGCCGCAGAAGGCGGGCTCGTATGAGCTGATCTCCACCCTCTATTCCGGCGAGACCGGCGTGTTCCGGGTCAATCGCGACACCGGCGAGATGAGCGTGTGCTATGTGCGCGACATGCCGAAGGCCGGCGGCGGCACCGAGGCCAGCGTGGTGTGCACCCCGCCGGCGAAGTAAGGGGCGCTCTGCTTCAGCATCCTTCGAGGCCCGGCTTTGCCGGGCACCTCAGGATGACGTGGCTTTTTAGATGAACGTCATCCTGAGGTGCGAGCGCAGCGAGCCTCGAAGGATGCTCGCCCGCAACGCCCCGCCCATAGCAACCATAAGGCCACAAGGTCGCCCCGTCGCACCTCTAAAACCATTCGCGCGCTTGTCCTCGCGCCCGTTCGGCGCTAGGCAGCGCGTCGATATTGGGAACATGAGATGTCTGACGCCGAACTGCTGAAACGCGAGGCCGCCGCGCGCGCGCTCGATCTGGTCCGCTCCGGCATGAAGCTGGGGCTCGGCACCGGCTCGACCGCGCGCCATCTGGTCGAGCTGCTCGGCGCCCGTGTCGCCGAGGGGCTCGACGTGGTCGGCGTGCCGACCTCGGAGGCGACCCGCAAGCAGGCGGAAGCGCTCGGCATCCCGCTCGGCACGCTCGACGAATATCCGGCGCTGGACCTGTGCATCGACGGCGCCGACGAGGTCGGGCCGGATCTCGCGCTGATCAAGGGCGGCGGCGGCGCGCTGCTGCGCGAGAAGATCGTGGCTTCCGCGGCACAGCAGATGATCGTCATCGCCGATGCCAGCAAGAAGGTCGACACGCTCGGCAAGTTCCCGCTGCCGATCGAGGTGGTGGATTTCGGCGTCGCGGCCATCCGCCGCGGCATCGACAAGGCGGCGCGCGCGGCGGGCTGTCACGGGCTGCTCACGCTGCGTCGCGGCGCCGACGGCCATGTTTTCGTCACGGATCAGGGACACCTGATCCTCGACGCCGCTTATGGCGCCATTGCCGACCCCGCTCTGCTGGCGGCGCGTCTGGCGGAGGTGCCCGGCGTTGTGGAACATGGGCTTTTCATCGGGCTTGCGAGCCGTGTCATGCTCGCAGGCCCCGGCGGCGTCACCGTGCTGGAACGCGGCTGAGCATTTGGCGAGGGAGATTTTCATGCGCGTATCATTGGGCGGAAAGGCCGGCCTGCGCGGCCTGATCGGCATCGGCCTCACCGCTCTCACCGTGGTCGCGGCGGCGCCTGCCTTCGCCCAGACCGCACCCGCGCCCGGCGCGGCGGCCGCGCCCAAGGCGCCGGAGCCGAGCGCGGCGCAGATCGCGCTCGCCCGGCAACTGCTCGACGTCAATGGCGAGGGCAAGAGCTTCGACTCCCTGATCCCGGGCGTCATCGAACAGACCGCGGGCGGCTTCGTGCAGGCCAATCCGGACCTGATCCGCGACCTGCGCGAGGTCGCGACCCAGCTGATCCCGCAATATGAGGGCCGCCGCGGCGAGATCACCGACGTGCTGGCCCGCACTTACGCCGCCCAGTTCAGCGAGGCCGAGCTGAAGGAACTGATCGCCTTCTACGGCACGCCGGTCGGCAAGAAGCTGGTGGAACGCCGCCAGGTCATCCTCGATGGCGGCATGCGCGGCGTCCAGACCTGGAGCGCCAAGCTCGCCCGCGAGGTCGAGACCAAGGTGCGCGAAGAGATGAAGAAGCGCGGCTACACGATCTGACGTGTTCTGCGCTTCACACCAAAAAGGCCCGGCACGCTGTGCCGGGCCTTTTTTTGCGTTCTGGGGTCGCCCGCGTGAGCATCCTTCGAGGCCCGGCTTTGCCGGGCACCTCAGGATGACGTCGCGTATGAGAACCACGTCATCCTGAGGTGCGAGCGTAGCGAGCCTCGAAGGATGCCCACGCAGGACGCCCTCAATCCTCGTCCCCGCCCACCGGCGCCTTGTGGCCGGTGATCAGCTTGAACAGCAGCGGGCCGAACAAGGCGAGCGCCGAGAGTGACAGCAGGGTCAGCGCGATCGGGCTCTGGAACAGCACCATCGGATCGCCGACGCTGATGGCGAGCGCCCGGCGCAATTGCTGCTCGGCCAGCGGGCCGAGGATCAGCCCGACCACGACGGGGGCGATCGGATAGCCGTAGCGGCGCAGCACGTAGCCGAGCAGGCCGAAGATCACCAGCATGCCGAGTTCGACCAGCGAGGGGTTGGCGCCCAGCGTGCCGAGCGTGGCGAACACCAGGATGCCGGCATAGAGCCAAGGCCGGGGAATGGCGAGCAGCCGCACCCACAGCCCCACCAGCGGCAGGTTCAGCACCAGCAGCATTGCGTTGGCGATGAACAGGCTGGCGATCAGGCCCCACACCAGGTCCGGATTGTTGGTGAACAGCAGCGGTCCGGGGTTCAGCCCATATTGCTGGAAGCCGGCCAGCATGATCGCCGCGGTGGCCGAGGTCGGCAGGCCCAAGGTGAGGAGGGGCACCAGCACGCCGGCCGCCGCCGCATTGTTGGCGGCCTCCGGCCCGGCGACGCCCTCGATGGCGCCATTGCCGAACTCGTCCTTGCGCCGGCACAGCTTCTTCTCCAGCGCATAAGAGAGGAAGGTCGGGATCTCGGCGCCGCCCGCCGGCATGGCGCCGATCGGGAAGCCGAGCAGCGTGCCGCGGATCCACGGCCACCAGGAGCGCTTCCAATCCTCGCGAGTCATGAACACCGAGCCCTTCACCGGCTCGATGATCTCGTCCGCGCGCGCACCCGCGGCGGCCACCGACAGCGTCTCGCCGATGGCGAACAGCGCCACCGCCAGCGTCGTCACCTCGACGCCGTCGAGCAGGTCCGGCACGCCGAAGGAGAGCCGTGCCTGCCCGCTCTGCAGGTCGATGCCGATCAGGCCGAGGGTGAGGCCGATGAACAGGCTGGTGAGGCCCTTGGTGACCGAGGCGCCGAAGGCGGCGGAGACGGTGGTGAAGGCCAGCACCATCAGCGCGAAATAGTCTTCCGGCCCGAACGAGATGGCGATGTCGACCACGGTCGGCGCGATCAGCGCGAGGCCGGCGGTGGCGATGCAGCCGGCAACGAAGGAGCCGATGGCGGCGGTGGCGAGCGCCGGCCCGCCGCGCCCAGCGCGGGCCATCTTGTTGCCCTCCAGCGCCGTGACGATGGAGGAGCTTTCACCCGGCGTGTTGAGCAGGATGGAGGCGGTGGAGCCGCCATACATGCCGCCATAATAGATACCGGCGAACATGATGAGCGAGCCCGCCGGATCGAGCTTGAAGGTGATCGGCAGCAGCAGCGCCACGGTGAGCGCCGGGCCGATGCCCGGCAGCACGCCGACCGCGGTGCCGAGCATGACGCCGACAAAGGCGAACAGCAGGTTCATCGGCTGCAGCGCAACCGTGAGGCCGGAGGCGAGGGCGGAGAACGTATCCATTGCGCGGCGCCCTCAGATCAGCTTTTCGAGCGGGCCGGCCGGCAGCGACAGCTGCAGGCCCTTGGCGAAGATGACGTAGATCACGAAGCAGATGATGGTGCCGGCGAGGAAATGCGCCCACACCGGCCCGCGCCCGAAGCCCTTGGAGGTGGCGGCGAACAGCCAGCCGGTGGCGATGGAGAAGCCGAGGAACGGCAACAGCGCGATCTGCCCGAGCAGGCCGGCCAGCACCCAGGCCATGGGCATGACCTCGTCATGCGGGCGCTCTTCCTCCACGCCCTTCATCGCTTCCACCGCGTTCGCCACGGCGAGCAAGGCGAGGCCGGCGGCGATGATGGTGGGGAAGGCCGCGGGGCCTACCGACGAATGCGCCGCCACCGAGGACAGCCGCCAGGCGTCCCATCCCACCACCAAGGCGAGGATGGCGAGGCCGAAAGCGATGACGAAGCCGGCCTTGTCGGGGGCGGGCTTGGATGAAGGGGAGGGCAGGTCGCTCATGATGGGGTTCCCGGAAGGGCAGGCGGGATCGGAGCTTAGGGTGCGCGCCATCCTCTACGGAAGGGGCTCCCGCAGGGTAAGGATGCGTTCTTCTGTGGGTTGTTGCGGAAGGAACCGCTTTGCGTGGGCATCCTTCGAGGCCGGCCGGTGGCCGGCACCTCAGGATGAGGTCGTATGTGAAAACAACCTCATCCTGAGGTGCGAGCGCAGCGAGCCTCGAAGGATGCTGAAGCAGATGAAAGCACGGACGGCCGGGACCCGCCCGGCCGTCACATCTCAAGCCGTCAGCGCCCTCAGTTCGCCAGGCCGACGTCCTTCAGGATGGTCTGCGTCGAGGCGATGTCCTTGGCGAGCTGGGCCTCGAAGGCGGGGCCGGCGAGATAGGTGTCGGCCCAGCCCTTGGCCTTCAGCGTGTCGATCCAGGTCTTGGACTTCGCCATCTTCTCGACGATGCCGGACAGCGTCGCCTTCTGCTCGGCGGTGATGCCCGGAGCCGCGGCGACCATGCGCCAGTTCTGGATCTCGACGTCGACGCCGCTCTCCTTCAAGGTCGGGATGTCCTTGGCGTCCGGCAGGCGCTCGGCGCTCGACACGGCGAGGATGCGCAGCTTGCCGGCCTTGGCCTGGGCGTCGAATTCCGAGAGGCTGGAAATGCCGACCGTCACCTTGCCGCCGAGGATGGAGGCGAGGGATTCGCCGCCGCCGGAGAAGGCGATGTAGTTCACCTTGGTCGGGTCGACGCCGATGGCTTTGGCGATCAGGCCCGCCGCGATGTGGTCGGTGCCGCCGGCCGAGCCGCCGGCCCAGGACACCTTCTGCGGATCCGCCTTCAGCGCCTTGACCAGGTCGGCCATCGACTTCAGCGGCGAATTGGCCGGCACCGCGATGGCTTCGAACTCGCCGGTGAGGCGGGCGATCGGCGTCACCTGGGAAAGGTTCACCGGCGACTTGTTGGTGATGATGGCGCCCACCATCACATAGCCGCCGACGATCAGCTGGTTCGGATCGCCCTTGGCGCTGTTGACGAACTGCGCGAGGCCGATGGTGCCGCCGGCGCCGGGCACGTTCTGCACCTGCACGTTCGGCACGATCTTCTCGCCCTGCAGCGTCTGCTGCATGGCGCGCGCGGTCTGGTCCCAGCCGCCGCCCGGCGCCGCCGGGGCCATGATCTTGAGTTCGCTGACCTGCGCGAGCGCGGAGCCCGGGGCGAGCGCACCGGCCGCCAGCGTGATGGCGAGCAGCGGGGCGCGGAATGAATGCAACATGTGGTCCTCCCGATTGGGGACAGTCCGCGCCGCTTTGACCGCGCGGCGGGCCGCCTTCCCGATGGAGAGGCAAGCTAGTGCGCGCAGCGTAAGGTGTCGAGCACTTGGCTGGCGTGACTTAAGGATGAGAAAACCCCGCATCAGCCATGCGTCGGCTTGACGATGCGATCGGCCGCGCAGACATGGAAGCGGCTAATCCGAGGGGTGATCTCATGTCCGCGTCCGACTCCATCCATGATGTCGACCTGTTCGTCATCGGCGCCGGTTCCGGCGGGGTGCGCGCCGCGCGCATCGCCGCCAATCACGGCGCGCGGGTGAAGATCGCCGAGGAGTACCGCGTCGGCGGCACCTGCGTGATCCGCGGCTGCGTGCCGAAGAAGCTGCTGGTCTATGCCGGCCGCTATGCCCACGAGTTCGAGGACGCCGCCGGCTTTGGCTGGATCGTGGAAGGCGCGCGCTTCGACTGGAAGACGCTGATCGCCAACAAGGACCGGGAGATCGCCCGGCTGGAGGCGGCCTATGGCACCAATCTCGCGCGCAGCCATGTCGAGATCATCAAGCAGCGCGCGGCGATCGAGGACCCGCACACCGTGCGCCTTGCCGACGGCACGCGGATCACGGCGGCCACCATCCTCATCGCCACCGGCGGGCGCCCCAATCGCGGGCTGGATTTCCCCGGCTGCCATCTCGGCATCACCTCCAACGAGATGTTCCATCTGGAGACGCAGCCGGAAAGCATTATCATCCAGGGCGGCGGCTACATCGCGCTGGAATTCGCCAGCCTGCTCGCCGATCTCGGCACCAGGGTCACCGTGGTGCATCGCGGCGACAAGGTGCTGCGCGGCTTCGACGAGGAGATCCGCGAGCGCATCGCCGGCGAGCTGGCGGCGAACGGCGTCACCTTCGAGTTCGGCGTCACCATCGATGCCATCGAGGAGACCCCGCACGGCCGCCGCGTGCTGCTGAATGACGGCCGCGCGCTCGAGGCCGAGCAGGTGATGCTGGCCATCGGCCGGGTCCCGAACACCATCGGGCTGGGGCTGGACGCGGTCGGCGTCGAGCTGGACATGAAGGGCGCGGTGGCGGTGGATGCGCGCTCGCGCTCCAGCGTGCCCTCCATCTATGCGGTCGGCGATGTCACCGACCGCGTGGCGCTGACCCCGGTGGCGATCCGCGAGGGCCACGCCTTCGCCGACACCGTGTTCGGCACCCATCCCTGGACCGTCGACCATTCGCTGATCCCGACCGCGGTGTTCACCGAGCCGGAAATCGGCGTGGTCGGGCTGACGGAGGCTGACGCGCGGGCCAAGGGATACCGGCTCGACATCTACAAGACCGATTTTCGCCCGCTGAAGGCGACGCTGTCGGGCCGCACGTCGCGGGTGTTCATGAAGCTCGTGGTCGACCAGCGCACCGACAAGGTGCTGGGCGTGCACATCATCGGCGAAGGCGCCGGCGAGATGATCCAGCTGGTCGGCGTCGCGCTCACCGCCAACGCCACCAAGGCCGATTTCGACCGCACCATGGCGCTGCACCCGAGCACGGCGGAAGAGCTGGTGACGCTGCGCACCAAGGACCCGTCAAGCGACATGCCGGCGCCCGACACGCTGCCGATGCACGGCGAGGAGCCGATGGTCGACGAGGACGCGGTGGAGTCGCAGATGCGCGAAGGCGTGCCGGCGGCGAAGTAGCGGGCGTACTGCTTGGACATCCTTCGAGGCTCGCTGACGCTCGCACCTCAGGATGACGTGGTTCTTTTAAACACGACGTCATCCTGAGGTGCCCGGCGACGCCGGGCCTCGAAGGATGTTCAAGCAGAGCGTCTTCTTCCTTCCCTCGGCCTCACCGCATCGCCAAAGGTGGGTACGCCAAACGCGCAACACCTTCTCACAAATGCAACATCCACCCTGCATCCGTGGTCTGGTATTGTTCTTGCCCTTAGGTGTATAAGGCCCGCCTTTCCCGCCCGGGCTCATATCAGCTCGCCCCGGCGGCAATAATCGTGAGGAGGCGAAGATGGCTGAGCGCTGGACGCCGGATAGCTGGAGGGCCAAGCCCATTCAGCAGGTGCCGGAATATCCCGACATGGAGGCCCTGGCTTCCGTGGAGCGTCAGCTTGCCAGCTTTCCGCCGCTCGTTTTTGCAGGTGAGGCCCGCCGCCTGAAGCGTGACCTCGCCAAGGTGGCCAAAGGGGAAGCCTTCCTGCTGCAGGGCGGTGACTGCGCCGAGAGCTTCGCCGAGCATTCGGCCGACAATATCCGCGACTTCTTCCGCGTCTTCCTGCAGATGGCGGTGGTGCTGACCTATGCCGGCGCCTCCCCGGTGGTGAAGATCGGCCGCGTCGCCGGCCAGTTCGCCAAGCCGCGCTCGGCGCCGATGGAGAAGATCGGCGATGTCGAGCTGCCGTCGTACCGCGGCGACATCGTCAACGACATCGACTTCACCCCGGAAGCGCGCATCCCCGATCCGCGCCGCCAGCTCGAAGCGTACCGCCAGTCGGCGGCGACGCTGAACCTGCTGCGCGCCTTCGCGAACGGTGGCTATGCCAGCCTCGGCAACGCCCACCAGTGGATGCTCGGCTTCATCAAGGATTCGCCGCAGTCCGGCCGCTACCAGGCGCTCGCTGATCGCATCACCGAGGCGCTCGACTTCATGCGCGCCATCGGCATCGATCCGGAGAACCATCCGGAGATGCGCACCACCGACCTGTTCACCAGCCACGAGGCGCTGCTTCTCGGCTTCGAGCAGGCGATGACGCGCGTGGATTCGACCAGCGGTGACTGGTACGCCACTTCCGGCCACATGATCTGGATCGGCGATCGCACCCGCCAGTTCGACCACGCCCACGTGGAATACTGCCGCGGCGTGAAGAACCCGATCGGCCTGAAGTGCGGCCCGTCGCTGAAGCCGGACGATCTGCTCCGCCTCATCGACGCGCTGAACCCGGACAACGAGGCCGGCCGCCTGACCCTGATCGGCCGCTTCGGCGCCGACAAGGTGGGCGACAGCCTGCCGGCGCTGGTGCGTGCGGTGAAGCGGGAAGGCCGCACGGTGGTGTGGTCGTCCGACCCGATGCACGGCAACACCATCAAGGCGGCGTCCGGCTACAAGACCCGGCCGTTCGACCAGATCCTGCGCGAGGTGAAGGACTTCTTCGCCGTGCATCAGGCCGAGGGCACCTATGCCGGCGGCGTGCATCTTGAGATGACCGGCAAGAACGTCACCGAATGCACCGGCGGCGCGCGGGCGATCTCGGACGCGGACCTGAAGGACCGCTACCACACCTATTGCGACCCGCGGCTCAATGCCGAGCAGGCCATCGAGATGGCCTTCCTCGTCGCTGAGTTGCTGAAGCAGGAACGCGCCGGCAAGGCCCGTCCGGTCATCGCCGCTGCGGAGTGAACCAAGCTCCCTCTCCCCGCACTGAACTCGGCTGTTGCCGAGTTCAGCACTCTAGAAAGTCAAAGTCGGATATATCCGACTTTGACGGAGAGGGTTGGGGTGAGGGGGATCGCGCGTCGAAGCCCCTCACCGACCCGCTCCGCGGGCCACCTCTCCCCAACGGGGAGAGGGAAAGTCAGGCGTCGCCTTGCTTCAATATCCGGGGGTGCGAACGCAGTGAGCCTCGAAGGATGCTCACGCCGGGCGCCTCCCTCGACATGATTCAAATCTCGTAACTTCCCCTTCCATCCCGGCAGCATTCCCACTACCAAGATCCCGAAAACGGGAGGTGGGGATGGCGTCCGACATACTCGTGATAGGTGCCGGCCCAGTCGGGCTGACACTGGCCTGCGAACTGGCGCGCCATGGCGTGCGCCCGCGCATCATCGACCAGCTCGACGCCCCATCGCCTTACTGCCGCGCCATCGGCGTCACGCCGCGCACGCTCGAAGTCATGGAGGACATGGGCGTCGTCCGCGAGTTGGTCGATGCCGGCCTCTGGCTCACCGGCATGCGGCTGATCCTGCCCGGCGCTCCGGTGAAGGAGCTGACGCTCGACCTCAGCGACCTGCCGTTCGCCGCACTGGGCGTGCCGCAATACGCCACCGAGGCGGTGCTGACCGCCCATCTCGCCAGCTACGGCATAACCGTCGAGCGCGGCATCGCGCTGGCCGGCCTCAGCCAGGACGCCGATGGCGTCGATGTCGAACTCGACACTTCGGGCGGCCGGATGAACGCGCGCTTCCGCCATGTCGTCGGCTGCGATGGCGCCCACAGCGCGGTGCGCAAGGCGCTCGGCATCGGTTTCGAAGGCGACGCCTTCCCGTCCGAGTTCATGCTCGGCGATGTCCATATCGACTGGGATCTCGCTCGCGGCATGACATTGCGGGCTATCGTGCCGGTGGAAGATGCCGCGCCGGATTTCCTGGTCGCCGTCCCGCTGCCCGAGCGCGGCCGCTACCGCGTCTCCATGCCGGCGCCGGAGCGGCTCGCCGCGCCGTCCGGCAGCGGCACCGACCATGGCATCCAGGCCGATCGCCCCGGCGCCACGCTCGACGATCTGCAGGCGGTGGCCGACCGGCTGCTGCCGACGCACGCGACATTCTCCGACCTGCGCTGGTCGTCCATCTTCCGCATCAGCATGCGGCTCGCCGACAAGTATCGGGTCGGCAAGGTCTTCATTGCCGGCGATGCCTGCCACATCCATCCGCCGACCGGCGGGCAGGGCATGAACACCGGCATCCAGGACGCCTATAACCTCGCCTGGAAGCTCGCTTTGGTGACGCGAGGGCATGCCGCCGAGGCGCTGCTCGACAGCTATGAGGCCGAGCGCCGCCCGGTCGCCGCCGATGTCGTCGCCCGCACCACCGAGGCCACCGTCAATCTCGGCCATGAGGGCCGCAAGGCCCCGCCCGACCGGCTGGCCGACACGCAAGTGCTGGTCTCCTATGCCGGCGGCCCGCTCAGCGCCGGGCCGGGCAGTGCGAATCTCCGCCCGGGCGACCGCGTGCCGGATGTGCCGGGCCTGCGCCGCTCCGGCTTCGGCTTCCCGCTGCGGCTGTTCGAGCTGCTGCGCGGCACCCGCCACGTGCTGCTGGCGCCGCTCGTCGATGGCGACACCTGGAAGGTCGAGGCCGGCGCCAACACCTTGCGCACCATGTTCCCGGACCTGGTCCGCGTCATCGCCATCGCGCCCGGTGACGCAGTGGTCGAGGAGCCGCCGGGGGTGGAACTCATCCACGATGCCGCCGGCGCGTTCCGCACCGTGTTCGGCGAGCCCGGCGGGCTCTGGCTGGTACGGCCGGACGGCTATCTCGGCCTCCACCGCGCCGATTGGTCGGAATGCGCGGTGGTCGGATATCTGCGCGATGTGGTGGGGCTGAAGACGGGGTGACGCTTTGCTTCAGCATCCTTCGAGGCCGCCTGCGGCGGCACCTCAGGATGACGTGGTTATAAAAGCGACGTCATCCTGATGTTCGAGCGCAGCGAGCCTCGAAGGATGCCCGCCCAGCGACCCCTCAAAACCCCTCCAGCACGACCTTCCCGATCGACGTGCCGCTCTCCAGCGCCGCGTGCGCGCGCTTGAGGTTCGCGGCGTTGATCGTGCCGAAATTGGCGCCGATCGTGGTCTTCACAGTCCCCGCGTCGACCAGCTTCGACACCTCGTTCAGCATGCGGTGCTGGGCGTCCATGTCCGGCGTCTCGAACATCGAGCGGGTGAACATCAGCTCCCAGTGCAGCGACAGGCTCTTGCCCTTCAGCGGCAGCGCGTCGAGCGTCTTCGGGTCGTCGATCAGCGCGATCTTGCCCTGCGGGCGCATCGCCTTGACGATCTCGGCCCAATGCTGGTCGGTATTGGTGAGGCTGAACGCATAATCCACCTCGCCAAGGCCGGCCGCCGCCAGCCCCTCGGTCAGCGGCTTCGAGTGATCGATCACCGCATGGGCGCCGAGCTCGGTCACCCATTTCGCGCTTTCCGGGCGCGAGGCGGTGCCGATCACGGTGAGGTCGGTGAGCTGGCGGGCAAACTGCACCGCAAGCGAGCCGACCCCGCCCGCGGCGCCGATGATCAGCAGCTTGCCGCCGCCGGTCTTCGGCACTTCGAGCCGGTCGAACAGCGCTTCCCACGCGGTGACCGCGGTGAGCGGCAGCGCCGCGGCGTCCGCGAACCCAAGGCTTTTCGGCTTCAGGCCGACGATGCGCTCGTCCACCAGGTGATATTCGGCATTGGTGCCCGGCCGCATCAGCGTGCCGGCATAGAACACCTCGTCGCCGGGCTTGAAGAACGTGACGCCTGAGCCCACCGCCTCGACCACGCCGGTGGCGTCCCAGCCGAGGATAACCGGCGCATCCGGCGTACCCTGCCGGCGCATCCGCACCTTGGTATCGACCGGATTGACCGAGACCGCCTTCACATTGACCAACAGGTCGCGCGGGCCGGGTGTGGGCTTGGCGGTTTCGAAGTCGAACAGTGACTTCTCCGCGGTGATGGGCAGCGATTCGCTATAGCCGACGGCTTTCATGGCACGGGTCTCCGGCGCCCGATGGCGCGTGTTGCAGTTTCCCGCCCAATGTCGCCACGGCGCGGGATTGCGCAAGACGGCACGATTTTGTCGGGTGGTATCAGGAATGGAACCGGGTTTTTCTGCTTCAGCATCCTTCGAGGCCCGTCTTCGCCGGGCACCTCAGGATGACGGGGTTACAAAAGCGACGTCATCCTGAGGTGCTCGCGCAGCGAGCCTCGAAGGATGTTGAAGCCGAGCGCCACCCGAGGCCGCTCCCATATTTCGCACGCAGCCCCTAATATCAGCCGGCTTGCGAGACGGAGACCACCATGGCCAAGCGTCACGAGGATTATAGCTGCGGCACCGGCTGCCCGGTCGAGGCGAGCCTTGAGATCATCGGCGCCAAATGGAAGGGCGGCACCATCTTCCATCTGCTCAATGGCGAACTGCGTTTCAGCGAGTTGCGCCGGCGCATGCCGAACGTCACCCAGCGCATCCTCGCCAAGGCCCTGCGCGAGCTGGAGGCCGACGGCATCATCGCCCGCCGCGTCTATCCCACCGTGCCGCCGCAGGTCGGCTATCGCCTGACCGAGGAGGGCGAGAAGCTCCGCCCCATGGTGCTCGGCCTCGCCCAATGGGGCCGTGATCGGCTCGGCACCCGGCAGCCCGCTGCCGAAAGCGGGGGCCCCGAACTGGTGGCCGCGGAATAGCGGATCTGCCCCGCGCGTCGCGCATTGCGGCGCCGGAGCGCGTTGCGGTAGCCCGTTCGCGGCGCTACATCTCACTCATGTCCAGCGCCCCTGTCGATCAGCTTTTCATCGCCTTTGCGCAGCTCAATCCGGTGGTCGGCGATGTCGCCGGCAACCTTGCGAAAGCGCGCGACGCCCGTGCCGACGCCGCCTCGCAGGGCGCCGAGCTCATCATGTTCACCGAGCTGTTCATCGCTGGCTATCCCCCGGAAGACCTGGTGCTGAAGCCGGCCTTCCAGCGCGCCTGCCGCGAGGCGATCGAGGCCTTCGCCGCGGACACCGCCGATGGCGGCCCGGCGGTGCTGATCGGCGCCCCATGGGTCGATGGCGGCAAGCTTTATAATGCCGCCGTGCTGCTGGAGGATGGCCGCGTCGCCGCGGTGCGCTTCAAGGTCGACCTGCCGAATTACGGCCCGTTCGACGAGAAGCGGGTGTTCGCCGCCGGCCCGATGCCGGGGCCGATCCCGTTCAAGGGCGTGCGCATCGGCGTGCCGGTGTGCGAGGACATCTGGTCGGCCGACGTCATCGAGTGCCTGTCGGAAACCGGCGCCGAGATGCTGCTCATCCCCAATGGCTCGCCCTATCGCCGCACCGTCTATGAGGAGCGGACCAATGTCGCGGTGGCCCGCGTGGTCGAGAGCGGCCTGCCGCTCGCTTACATCAACCAGGTGAGCGGCCAGGACGAGCTGGTGTTCGACGGCGGCTCCTTCGTGCTGAACGCCGACCGCACGCTGGCCGTGCAACTCCCCAATTTTCAGGAGCGCGTGCGCCTCACCCGCTGGGAGCGCTGGGCCGATGGCTGGCGCTGCGAGGAGGGCGCGCGCGCCCCGCTGCTCGAGGGCGACGAGGCGGATTACGCCGCCTGCGTGCTGGGCCTGCGCGATTATGTCGAGAAGAACCGTTTCCCCGGCGTGGTGCTGGGCCTGTCTGGCGGCATCGATTCCGCGCTGGCCGCCACCATGGCGGTCGATGCGCTGGGCAAGGACCGCGTGCATTGCGTGATGCTGCCCTATCGCTTCACCTCGAACGAATCGCTGTCCGATGCCGCCGGCGTCGCCGAGGCACTGGGCTGCCGCTATGACATCGTGCCGATCGTCGATGCGGTGGAGGGGCTGGAGCAGGTGATGGCGCCGCTGTTCGCCGGGCGCGCGCGCGATGTCACCGAGGAGAACCTGCAGTCCCGCGCCCGCGGCACCATACTGATGTCGATCTCCAACAAGTTCGGCGCCATGGTGGTGACCACCGGCAACAAGTCGGAGATGTCGACCGGCTATGCCACGCTCTATGGCGACATGAATGGCGGCTACAACCCGCTGAAGGATCTCTACAAGACCGAGGTGTTTCGGCTCTGCACGCTGCGCAATGGCTGGAAGCCGGCCAATGCTTTGGGCCCGGACGGCGTGGTGATCCCCGAGAACATCATCACCAAGCCGCCGACCGCGGAACTGCGCGAGAACCAGAAGGATCAGGACAGCCTGCCGCCCTACGAGGTGCTGGACGCGATCTTGGAGCGGCTGGTGGAGCAGGAACTGCCGGTCTCGGCGATCGTGTCGGAGGGCTTCGACGCCGCCTTGGTGGCGCGGGTCGAGCGCATGCTGAACCTTGCCGAATACAAGCGCCGCCAGGCCGCGCCCGGTGTGAAGGTGACGACGCGCAATTTCGGGCGGGATCGCCGGTATCCGATCACGAACCGGTTCCGGGAGTCGGTGTAGGGGCGCGCTGCTTGGGCATCCTTCGAGGCTCGCTGCGCTCGCGCCTCAGGATGACGTTGCTTTTGAAAGAACCACGTCATCCTGAGGTGCCCGGCAAAGCCGGGCCTCGAAGGATGTCCAAGCCGAGCCACGGCATTGCTT
This sequence comes from Starkeya sp. ORNL1, assembly GCF_012971745.1. NCBI lineage: Bacteria > Pseudomonadati > Pseudomonadota > Alphaproteobacteria > Hyphomicrobiales > Xanthobacteraceae > Starkeya > Starkeya sp. ORNL1. Next base: position 1,701,908 of record NZ_CP048834.1, on the reverse strand, counting down.
GAGCCACCGCATCCCGCAGTCGTGATGCGCCCATCCCACACCCCGATGTTATCACTCGTCTTTCCTGTGGTTCCGCGAGGGCGCGCCGTGAAGACGCCGCTGGCAATCGGGATTGCGACGCTGCTCGCCGGATGCCTGGCGCTCGCGCCCGCCGGCGCGCAGGACATGCTGCGCCACCTCGATCTGAACTCGCCGCAGATGACGACGGCCGAGCTGAGCCGCGCCGATGTCGTGGCGTTGATCGCCGCGGCGAAGCCGGGCCAGCCGGTCGATCTCGCCGGGCGCCGGCTCAATGGCCTCGATCTGTCCGGCCTCGATCTCACCGGGGCGAACTTCCGTGTCGCGCTGCTCAACGGCACGAAGCTCGCGGGGGCGGAGCTCGATGGCGCGCAGTTCGATCAGGCCTGGATGATGAAGATCGATCTTTCCGGCGCCAGCCTGAGGAAGGCGAGCCTGTTCGGTACGCAGGCGCAGGATGGCCGGTTCAATGGTGCCGATCTCGCCGGCGCACGCATCGCCGGGGATTTCTCCCGCGCCGATTTCAGCGGGGCCAGGCTCGCCGGCGTGAATTTCAGCGCCGACATGCGCAACCAGTCGATGGGCCTGATGCGCGGCGTGCTGAACTCGGCCAATCTCGACGGCGCCGATCTCGAAGCCGCCAATCTCTCCCGTGCCCAGCTCAACTTTGCGACCCTTCGCGGCGCCAATCTGACGAGCGCCTCGCTCGTCGGCATGGAGGCCGCCGGGGCCGACTTCACCGGCGCTGATGTGGCCGGCGCCGACTTCAAGGGCGCCGATGTCGATTCGGCCAGGCTGATCGGACTGGTCGGGCTGGAAGCCGCGAAGAATCTGGAAGCCGCGAAGAATCTCGGCCTTTCGATCCGCAAGTGACGGATGGGCGCGCAAGTGACGCGCGAGCGCGGTTGTAAGCCGGCCCGGCCTCGGCGATAAGGCGGACCATGTCGAACCCTGCGCCCGTCCTCCGCTTCGCCCCGTCGCCGACCGGCTTGCTGCATGTCGGCAATGCCCGCACCGCGCTCTACAACGCGCTGTTCGCGCGGCAGCAGGGCGGCATCTTCATCCTGCGCTATGACGACACCGACCTCGCGCGCTCGACAGCTGAATTCGCCGACGCCATCGCCGAGGATCTCGACTGGCTCGGCATTCCGCCGGATCGTGTCGAGCATCAGTCGAAGCGCACCGATCGCTACGACGCCGCGATGGAGAAGCTGAAGGCCATCGGCCGGCTCTATCCGGCCTATGAGACCGAGGAGGAACTGGAGACGAAGCGCCTCAGCCGGCGCCGGCGCAACCTGCCGCCGCTCTATGACCGCGCCGCCCTCGCGCTTACCGACACCGAGCGCGCGCAGCTGGAAGCCGAGGGGCGCCGCCCGCACTGGCGCTTCAAGCTGGATGGCCGGCATGTGGTCTGGGACGACATGGTGCGCGGGCGCTGCGACGTTGACACCGCCACGCTGTCCGATCCGGTGCTGGTGCGCGAGGACGGCTCCTATCTCTACACGCCGACCTCGGTGGTCGACGATATCGAGATGGGGGTGACGCATGTCGTCCGCGGCGAGGACCACGTCACCAATACCGGCGTGCAGATCGAGATCATCGAGGCGCTGGGCGCGGTGCCGCCGACCTTTGCCCACCACAATCTGCTGACCCTGCCGAGCGGTGAGGGGCTGTCGAAGCGGCTCGGCCATCTCTCGCTGCGTGCGCTGCGCGAGGCCGGGGAAGAGGCGCTGGCGGTGGCGTCGCTTGCCGTGCTCACCGGCACCTCGCTGGCGGTGGAGCCGGTGGCCGATCTCGATGCGCTGGCCGCCAGGCTCGACTTCGCCAAGGTCTCCCGCGCCCCGGCGCGCTTCGATCCGACCGAGCTCTCCGCGCTGACCGCGGCGACGCTGCACCATCTGCCCTATGCGGCGGTGGCGGCGCGGCTTGCGGCGTCGGGTATCGGCGGCGGGGAGCCGTTCTGGCTGGCGGTGCGCGGCAATCTGGCGACGCTGGCTGACGCCGCCAAATGGTGGTGCGTAGTCGAAGGCCCGCTGGCGCCCGTGGTGGCGCCGGAGGATGCGGATTTCCTCAACCTCGCCGCCGGTCTGCTGCCGGAGGAGCCGTGGGACAATGAGGTCTATCCGCGCTGGATCGCCGCCGTGAAGCCGGCCGCCGGGCGAAGCGGGCGCGCGCTGTTCCACCCGCTGCGCCTGGCGCTGACCGGCGAGGAAAGCGGCCCGGAGCTGAAGGCGCTGCTGCCGCTGATCGGGCGGGCGAAGGCTGGGGTGAGGTTGCGCGGCCGATCTGCTTGAACATCCTTCGAGGCCGCTGCGCGGCACCTCAGGATGAGGTTGCACTTATAAAATCAACTTCATCCTGAGGTGCCCGGCATCGCCGGGCCTCGAAGGATGCTCACGCAGGACGACCCCTACTGCACCGTTCCCGGCGGCGCGAAGCCCGGAGCGGGTGCGGCGGGACGGGGTGCAGCCGGCTTCGGCGCGGCGGGCTTCGGCGCCGCAGCGGCCGGCGGCGGGGTCGCGGGACGCGGCTGCGCCATTTCGCGCGCCTTGTCCTCGGTCACTACGATGTCGCCCTTGCGCAGCGTCGGGTCGGCGGCGCCTTCGGCGCCGGAGAGCGCCTGCGCCCAGCTCTGGCCGGCACCCCGGCATGAACAGGACGGCACGAATTCCTTCTTGAACAGCAGCGCGTTCGGCAGCGACGAATAAGGCTGGCCGTTCACCGCCACCGCCTGCTCGATATCGCCGCCCGGATTGCGATAGGCGAACAGCCGCGCCTCGGTGCCCGGGCACTGGCGCTGGCACATCTGCTCGTCGGTCGGGAAGCGCGCCGGCGTCGCCGCGAACGAGATCGGGAAGAAGAAGCCATCGCAGGTGCGCACGCACACCGTGCGGTAGGTCGAGACCTGGGGGATGTCGAGCGGGGCCTGGTCGATCGGCCCGGCCTCTTCCTCGCCGCCGCTGCGCGGCACGCCGAACAGCTGCTCGAAGAAATTGCGCGGCCGGCGGTCGCCGCCATTGGCGCTCTGGCCGCCACCGCCGGTGCCGAGCGCGGCACGGTATTGCGGGCCGCAATCATTCTGCGCCAGCGCATAGACCAGCTGCCGGCGCTGGTCGTCATTGGCGCCCTGGTCGCCGCGCGCCTGCATCATGGTGCGGTCGAGCGCGGTGCGGGCCTGCGTCAGCTGGTTGTTGAGCGCCTCGCACTGCGGCGGCAATTGCGGCTGGAAGATCAGGAAGCCGCGCTTGTCGCAGCCCATCTGCCGCACCTGGGCGGAAAGGTTGTCCACCGTGGAGCGCTGCTTGGCGATGGTCGCATCGAGGTTCGGCCGCGCCCCGCCGCCGCGATTGAGCTGGGCGAGTTGGCCTTCGAGCCGGATGCAGGCGGACGAGCGGTCATTGCCGCCCTGGTCCGGATAGCCCGGCTGTTGCTGCTGCGGCGGCTGGCCGGGATAGGACTGCTGGGCGATCGCAGGGGCGCCCGCCAGGCACAACGCCAGCGCTGCGAGAGCACGCAACGAGCCATGCCGGAACGGTTCGGGTCTCATCATCATGCGCGCGTCGTCTCAAAGCTCGAATCGTGACCGCCTTGGCCCGCGGCTCTCCGCAAGGTGAGGCAATGAGCGCGGCAAGCTTGGCCAAAGTGTGGATGTTTCGAAGTGTGGGGCTTTGTCGCCACGCCTCGATCGCGCCCGGCCTTTCCGCCGCGCCGCCGACCTACCATATGCGCAGCGCCGCCGGAACCGGAGACAACGCAAGATGATCGCCCGCCTGAATTTTGCCCGCGCCGCTTTTGCCGGCATAGCCCTCGCGCTCGGCGTCGGCTGTGCCACGGCGCCCGCCTTCGCGGACGGACCGGACCTGATCTTCAGGAAGTCGACGGTGTGGAAATTCCTGACCCCGGACGACAAGCTCGCGGTCTATGGCATCGACGATCCGGTGGTGAACGGCGTCGCCTGTCACTACACCGTGCCGGAGAAGGGCGGGGTGAAGGGCATGCTCGGCGTCGCCGAGGAGGTGTCCGACATCTCCATCGCCTGCCGGCAGATCGGCCCGATCAGCTTCACCGGAAAGTTCGAGCAGGGCGACGTGGTCTATCGCGAGAGCCGCTCGCTGATCTTCAAGAAGATGCAGATCGTGCGCGGCTGCGACGTGAAGCGCAACGTGCTGGTGTATCTGGTTTATTCCGACAAGCTAATCGAAGGCAGCCCGAAGAACTCGACCTCCGCGGTGCCGATCATGCCCTGGGGCGCCGGCACCGACGCGCCGAAATGCGGGGACTTTGTGAGGTAGGGCAGGGCGCTCTGCTTCAGCATCCTTCAAGGCTCGCTGCGCGAGCACCTCAGGATGACGTGGTTCTAAAAGCGACGTCATCCTGAGGCGCCCGGCAGAGCCGGGCCTCGAAGGATGCTGAAGCAGGACACCGCACCACGAATCAAAATCCCCGACACAAGGCCGGGGATTTCGGAATTCTCTGGACGATCGAGACCGGGAAAACCCCGACCGCACTACTCGCAGGTGATCGCCACCATCTCGGCGCACGAATTGCCGTAGCAGGCGGGGCGGCTCGAAGCGGTGGAGCCGGTGGAGATCGGGGTGGCGACCGCGTCGCTCTGCACCCGGCCGAAGCTCACCGCGGCCTTGAAGTCGTGCGCCCGGCACCAGGCGCCAGCCATGGCCGCGCCGCAGGGGGCGCCGCTGGCGACACAGGTGTCGATGCCGTACCCGTCCGACGAATCGATCAGGAAGATCTTGGACCCGCCCGCCAAGGCCATGCTCGGGGCGAGGAAAAGGGTGGCGACGAGAAGCGCGCGACGGATCGACATGACGGGTTCGGATGTTTCGAGTGGGTTGCGGTTCAGCTTCGCTTTTGGCGACGGTGTGGCAGGAACATGGCTTAACAGGTTTGAATAGATGATGAACAACCTCGGTGGCGTTCGTTCATCTCTCCCCCTTCGTCAGGCTTGGTTAACTGCGTCGGCCGGAAAGGGTCAATCCGGCGGGGCACGGACTTTGCCGATTTGCCCGTCCTGTGGCAGCGGAAGCGCACTGCATCCCGGTAGGGTTGTGCCCACAAAGCCTTGACCGCCCTTGACGCGGGCGGCCAAAGGGACGACAGACGCCGGCCGACCAAGGTGGGCCGGCAGGCATAGAGGCGATAAATGGCGGGCGGGTCAAAGCCGGGTCTTCCGGAGCTCAAGCTGTACAACACGCTCACCCGGACGAAGGAGGAGTTCACTCCGTTCGATCCGGCGCATGTGCGCATGTATGTCTGCGGACCGACCGTTTATGACTTCGCCCATATCGGCAATGCCCGGCCGGTCATCGTCTTCGACCTGCTCTACCGGGTGCTGCGCCATCTCTATGGCGACGGCCATGTCAAATACGTCCGCAACATCACGGACGTCGACGACAAGATCAACAACCGCGCCTGCGCGGAATATCCCGATCTGCCGCTGAACGAGGCCATCGCGAAGGTGACGGCGCAGACCGAGGCGCAGTTCCACGACGATATCGAGGCGCTCGGCGTGCTGCACCCCGATGTCGAGCCGCGCGCCACCGAGCATATCGGCGAGATGCGCGAGCTGATCGAGCGGCTCGTCGTCTCCGGCCACGCTTATGTCGCCGAGGGCCATGTGCTGTTCTCGGTGCCCTCGATGCCGGAGTATGGCCAGCTCTCGCGCCGCCCGCTCGACGAGATGATCGCCGGCGCCCGCGTCGATGTCGCGCCCTACAAGCGCGACGCCATGGACTTCGTGCTGTGGAAACCGTCCAAGGACGGCGAGCCGGGCTGGGCCTCGCCCGCCGGTATCGCGGTGCCCGGCCGTCCCGGCTGGCACATCGAGTGCTCCGCCATGAGCTGGAAGCACCTCGGCGAGACCTTCGACATCCATGGCGGCGGCATCGACCTGGTCTTCCCGCACCATGAGAACGAGGTGGCGCAGTCGCGCTGCGCCTTCCACACCGGCGTCATGGCCAAGGTGTGGATGCATAACGGCTTCCTGCAGGTGGAAGGCGAGAAGATGTCGAAGTCGCTCGGCAACTTCGTCACCATCCGCGACCTCTTGAATGACTGGCCCGGCGAGGTGCTGCGCCTCAACATGCTGCGCTCCCATTATCGCCAGCCGATCGACTGGACGCTGAAGGGGCTGGAAGAGAGCGCAAAGACGCTGGAACAGTGGTTCGACGCCGCGGCCGACGACGCCTATCCCCGCCCGGCGCCGGCGGTGCTGGAAGCGCTGGCCGACGACCTCAACACCCCCAAGGCGATCGCCGAGATGCACGCCTTGAAGGACCATGCCGGCAAGAAGGCGCTGGCCGGCACGCTGGCCTTCCTCGGCTTCGAGCCCGGCGCGTTCCGCATGTGGGCCACTGAACGCGCCCCGGCGCTGGCGATCGACGAGGCCGCCATCGAGGCCCGCATCGCCGAGCGCATCGCCGCCCGCCAGGCCCGCGACTGGGCCGCCTCCGACCGCATCCGCGACGAGCTCCTCGCGCTCGGCGTGGCGCTGAAGGACAACAAGGACGGCACCACGACGTGGGAGCCGAAGCGGTAGGGGCGGGGCCTTCTGCTTCAACATCCTTCGAGGCTCGCTGCGCTCGCACCTCAGCGATGACGTTCCTTTAACAGAGCTACGTCATCCTGAGGTGCCGGCCCTCGGCCGGCCTCGAAGGATGCTCACGCCGAGCACCCCCGGATCTCCACATCAACCCCCGCGCCTAACCGATTCCCCCGACTCGGCTTTCCCCGCGCACTTGAATCAAACTCTCAGCGCCCGCAGGCCCCGCCGCGGAATCGGATTGCGAGCCGGCTGAATCGGAATCATAAGCTCGGCCGAATGGCCTATGCTTCGCCCCGGCCCGGCTTTTTCCGTGGAACAGGCGCATGACCCGCGAGCGGCTCTATCTGTTCGACACCACGCTGCGCGACGGCCAGCAGATGAACGGCGTCGACTTCACGCTGGCCGATAAGCTGCGCCTGATCGAACTCTCCGGCCGGCTCGGGCTGGATTATGTCGAGGCCGGCTATCCCGGCGCCAACCCCACCGACACCGCTTTGTTCGCCGAGGCGCGCGAGAGCCCGGCGCGGCTCACCGCCTTCGGCATGACCCGCCGTCCGGGGCGCTCAGCCGCGAACGATCCCGGCCTCAACGCGACGCTCGATGCCAAGGCCGACGCGGTCTGCCTCGTCGCCAAGGCCTCGGCCTATCAGGTCCGCGTCGCGCTGCAGGCGGAGGAGGGCGAGAACCTCGCCGCCATTCGCGACAGCGTCACGGCTGCGAAAGCGGCGGGGCGCGAGGTGCTGGTCGATTGCGAGCATTTCTTCGACGGCTTCAAGGAGAAGCCCGACTACGCGCTGGCCTGCGCCCAGGCCGCCTATGAGGCCGGCGCCCGCTGGGTGGTGCTGTGCGACACCAATGGTGGCACGCTGCCCCACGAGATCGAGGCCATCATCACCGAGGTTGCGCAATCCGTGCCCGGCGAGCATCTCGGCATCCATGCCCATGACGACACCGGCCAGGCGGTGGCGAATTCGCTGGCCGCGGTGCGCGCCGGCGCCCGGCAGATCCAGGGCACGCTGAACGGCCTCGGCGAGCGCTGCGGCAATGCGAACCTGTGCACGCTGATCCCGACGCTGCTGCTGAAACCGGATTTCGCCGATCGTTTCGAGACCGGCGTGCCCACCGCCCGCCTCGAAGAGCTGACCCATCTCTCCCGCACGCTGGACGAGATGCTGAACCGCGCGCCGGATCCGCACGCGCCCTATGTCGGCGCCAGCGCCTTCGCCACCAAGGCCGGCATCCATGCCTCGGCGATCATGAAGGACCCGGCGACCTATGAGCACGTACCGCCGGAGCGCGTCGGCAATCGCCGCCGGGTGATGGTGTCCGACCAGGCCGGCCGCTCCAACGTGCTGGCCGAGCTCGACCGCCTCGGCATCCCGGTCAAGAAGGACGATCCGCGCCTCTCCCGCCTGCTGGACGAGGTGAAGACCCGCGAGGCCGGCGGCTATGCCTATGAAGCGGCCGACGCCTCCTTCGCGCTGCTGGCCCGGCGCATCCTCGGCGGCGTGCCGGACTATTTCACCGTGGAGCGCTTCAGCGTCAGCGTCGAGCGCCGCTACAATGTGCGCGGCGAGATGGTGACAGTGGCCGAGGCCATCGTGAAGGTGCGCATCGGCGAGGAGGTGATGATCTCTGCCGCCGAGGGCAACGGCCCGGTGAACGCGCTGGACCTCGCCTTGCGCAAGGATCTCGGCAAGTACCAGCCGCTGATCGCCGGCCTCAAGCTCACCGACTACCGCGTGCGCATCCTCGACGGCGGCACCGAGGCGGTGACCCGCGTGCTGCTGGAGAGCGCCGACGAGACCGGCGAGCGCTGGACCACGGTCGGCGTCTCCCCGAACATCATCGACGCCTCGTTCCAGGCGCTGAGCGACAGCATCGTGTGGAAGCTGGTGAAGAGCGGAGCGGCGGCGTGAGGTTGCACGGCTGCAGCATCCTTCGAGGCCGCTTCGCGGCACCTCAGGATGAGGTGGTTCTATTAAAAGCGACCTCATCCTGAGGTGCCCGGCAAAGCCGGGCCTCGAAGGATGCCCGAGCCGAGCGCCCTCTTACTTGGTTGTCGCACGTTGATCGCCTTAACCCCCTCATAGGCCCCGACATCATAAGGTAAGCTGGACTGGGGTAAGGGGACGCCGCGTCGCGGCGGCGAGGGACGGGCCTGGACATGCGGTGCGTAAATACGGCTAACAACATCACGCGGCTGGCAGCGCCGCTGCTGCTGCTTCTCGCGCTCTTCACCGCCACCCCATCCCCCGCGCAAACATCGCCGGAACCCGCGGCCCCCGCGGCCGGCCTCACCCAGGCTGAGACCGACGCGCTGGTGGATCGCATCAGCACCGAGGTGGTGCGCCGGCTGAGGGCCGAGGGCCTGTCGCCCGCCACCCCAGCCGCGGCCCCGGCCACCACGCCCGCCGGGAAGGCCAAGCCCACCGCCGACGCGCCGATGATGGCCGACGATTCCATGGATGAGGACTATGTCCGCCGCTTCGCGCGCGCCGGCTCCATCTTCATGGCCTTGCCCGCGCTCGGCGACGAACTCGCCCGCGTGCCTGGCATGCTCACCTCGATGGAAGGCGAGCGCCCGCTCGGCTCCTATCTGGCGCTGCTGCTGCTTGCCGGCGTGCTGGTGATCGCCGCCGATGCCGCGGCGCGCATCATCACCGATCCGCTGCGCCGGAGCCTTGCCGCGCACATGCATGGTTCGCGCGGCGTCGGCGCGCTGGCGCTCCTCGCGCTGCTTGATGCGCTCGGCCTGATCGCCGCCTGGCTGGTGAGCCACGGCCTGCTCTCGGTGTGGTTCCCCGGCACGCTGCCGCAATCGCGCTTCGCCTCGCTGGTGCTGCTCAGCGTATTCTCCTGGCTGCTCTACATGTTCGTGTTCCGCGCCGCGCTGCGCCCCAAGCTGCGGCCGGCGCGTCTCGTCGAGATCAGCGACGATGACGCCTCCGCCATCTTCCGCGCCATCGGCATCGTCGTCGCCATGGTGCTGGTCAGCCGCGGCATCACCCGGGTGCTCACCGCCATCGGCGCGCCGGAGGATGTGACCGCGCTGGCCGAGATCCTCGAGGCGCTCGTCGTGGTCGCCGCTTTCATCATCGGCGCGGTGCGCCAGCGCCATCCCGCCGCGCGCTTCTTCCTCGGCCTGTCGCGCCGCGCCGAGCCGCACCCGGTGATCGCCGGCATCTCCCAGCACTGGATCGCGGTGGCGATCCCGTTCTTCCTGATACTGGGCATCGCCCGCATCCATGGCGCGGTGATGGACCAGACCATGGTGCCCGAGGCGCTGGTGACGACGCTGAACGTCGTCATCGGGCTTTTGCTGATGGAAGCGGTGACCGGCAAGGTGACGCGGCTGGTGCGCGGCCCCCATGCGCGGGCCGCCGACGGCGCGCCGCATCTGCCCGATGTGGTGGCGCGCTGCCTGCGCTTCGCCGTGTTCATGATCGCCGGCCTCTATCTCGCCGAGGTGTGGATCCTCGACGTGCTGGCGCTGGCGAGCATGATGGACACCGGCCGCGTCACCGCCGGCGTGCTCGCGGTGGGCACCACGGCTTTCGTCTCCTATTGCTCGTTCGAGGCCATTCGCTACCTCACCGATCGCTATGCCGCGCGCGCCTACAAGCCGGTGATGCCGGGCGCCGAGGATCCGGACGGCGACACCCCGGCGGTGGTGGAGAGCAGCCGGGCCGGCACGCTGGTGCCGCTGGTGCGCGTGGTGCTCTATGCGACGCTCGCCATATTGGTGACGCTGACCGTGCTCTCGCAGCTCGGCATCAACATCACCGCGCTGATCGCCGGCGCCTCGGTGGTCGGCCTCGCCATCTCCTTCGGCAGCCAGACTTTGGTGAAGGACATCGTCTCCGGCGTGTTCTACCTGGTCGACGACGCGTTCCGGGTCGGCGAGTACATCGATGTCGGCAAGGGCAAGGGCACGGTGGAGGGCTTCACCATGCGCTCCCTGAAGCTGCGCCACCAGAGCGGGCAGATCCACACCATCCCGTTCGGCCAGCTCGGCCAGATCACCAATTTCAGCCGCGACTGGACCACCGCGAAGTTCAATCTCCGCTTCATGCCCAACACCGATCTCGAGAAGCTGCGCAAGGTGGTGAAGAAGATCGGCGTGGAGATGATGGACGACCCGGAGATGAAGGACGAGATCCTGATGCCCCTGAAGATGCAGGGCGTCGCCGACATCACCGACAGCGCCATCGTGGTGCGCTTCAAGTTCACCGTGAAGCCGAACAAGCCGAGCTACATCCAGCGCGAGGCGCTCAAGCGCATGTTCCGCGCCTTCCCCGAAGTCGGCATCGAGTTCGCGAACGCGGTGCTGGCGCTGCAGAATCTGGGTGGGCGGCCGGAGGGGTCTTAAAGCGATCTCTGCCTCATCATCCTTCGAGGCCGCCTGCGGCGGCACCTCAGGATGAGGCGGTTCTTTTCAAGTGAACCTCATCCTGAGGTGCCCGGCACAGCCGGGCCTCGAAGGATGTTGAAGCAGGGCGACCCCCGCGCCTCACATCCGGTCCATCACCTGTTCCGCCGCCGCATCGTGCAGCTCGCCCTCGGCGACGTTCGACACCGCGGTGCGCAGCTTCGGCAGCACGGCGCGGGCATTGTGCGCCACCAAGAGGCGCACCGGGCGGGCGATGTTCACGAAGCCGCTGGACTGCATGTGGTCGAACAGGCCGAGCAGCGGATCCCAGAAATTGGCGACGTTCAGCACCATTACCGGCTTGGAATGCCGGTTGAGCTGAACCCAGGTGAGTTGTTCCACCAGCTCCTCCAGCGTGCCGACGCCGCCGGGCAGCGCCACGAACGCATCGGCCCGCTCGAACATCAGGCGCTTGCGCTCATGCATGTCCTGGGTGACGACGAGTTCATGGGCGTGGTCGAACGCCTGTTCCTTGCCGATCAGGAAATCCGGGATGATGCCGGTGACACGCCCGCCGGCCTCGGCGCAGGCGCGCGCCACCGCGCCCATCAGCCCGACGCCGCCGCCGCCATAGATCAGGCGGATATTCTCGCGGGCGAGGATCTGGCCGAATTCGATGGCGGTCTGGAGGAAGACGGGATCGTCCCCGGGAGCAGCGCCACAATAGACGCAGATATTCTTTATCGTTGACATGACCACCATGTTGCAGCGCGGCATGGAAGCGTCAAGCATCCCATGCCTTCATTGTGACTCGCACCAAGCATAGCCGCAGGGCGGATTCAGGGCGAGGTAACGCCCCCGGCGATAGAGCGCCTTGCCCCCGTCATCATCATCGTCTATCGCCGATGGACGATGACCGACACGCCCGACACTGACGACCTTCTCGCCTTGCGCCTGCGCGCGCTCGGCCACCCGGCGCGGCTCGCCATCCTTCGCGCGCTGGCGCGGGCCGAGAAGTGCCAGTGCGGCGAGATCGTGCGCGGGCTGCCGCTGGCGCAATCCACCGTCTCCCAGCATCTTAAAGTTCTGAAGGAAGCCGGCCTCATCACCGGCACCATTGACGGCCCGCGCTCCTGCTATTGCCTGGATCGCGCGGTGTGCGCGGAACTCGCCGCCGCGCTCGGCCCGCTGCTCGGCGAATGGGCCGCACCTCTCGCAAATCGGCCCACCGACCCCAATTGTAGGCAAACGGCATCGGCATCCGTGCCCGATCGGCAGTCCATGCCCGATCCGCACCCCTCGCTGATGTCCGGGAAACGGATATCCGCCTGATGAATGCCCCTGTCAGCGCCAACCCGGCGCCCGCCGCCACGTCGCAACCAGGCCCCCAGCCGGCCGCCTATCCCTCCGTAGAGCCGCGCGGCAGCCTCTGGCTCGCGCTGCGCGGGCTGATGCCTTACCTCTGGCCGCGCGACCGGGCGGACCTGCGCGCCAGCGTGCTGTGGGGCCTCATCCTCATGGTGCTGGCCAAGGTCGCCACCATGTCGACGCCCTTCGTCTTCAAATGGGCGACCGATGCGGTGGCGCACGGCGAGGGCGCCAACGTCTCCACCGACCAGCTCGGCTGGCTGGTGGCGATCCCGGTGTGGCTGACGCTGGCCTATGGCTTCGCCCGCATCGTCATGGCCGCCATCACCCAGTGGCGCGACGGCCTGTTCGCCAAGGTGGCGGTGCATGCGGTGCGCCGCCTCGCGCTGGAGACCTTCCAGCACATGCACGCGCTGTCGCTGCGCTTCCATCTGGAGCGCAAGACCGGCGGACTCACCCGCGTGCTGGAGCGTTCGCGCAACGGCATCGAGACCATCGTGCGCATGACGGTGCTGAACCTCGCCCCCACCATCCTCGAATTCATCATGGTGGTGGGCGTGCTGCTCTGGGTGTTCGACTGGCGCTATGTGCTGGTCACGGTGGCGATGATCATCGGCTACACCGTCTTCACCTTCATGCTCACCGAATGGCGCATGGGCATCCGCGCCGCGATGAATGAGAGCGACACCGACGCCAATGCCAAGGCGGTGGATTCGCTGCTCAATTACGAGACGGTGAAGTATTTCGGCGCCGAGGGCTGGGAGGCGGAGCGCTATGACCGCTCCATGGCGAAGTACGAGCGCGCCACCACCCACACCTACACCTCGCTGGCCTGGCTGAATGCCGGGCAGGCGGTGATCTTCACCCTCGGCCTCACCGCGGCGATGGTGCTGTGCGTGCTCGACATCCGCGCCGGGCGCCAGTCGGTCGGCTCCTTCGTGATGATCAACGCCATGATGGTGCAGCTCTATCAGCCGCTGAACTTCCTCGGCATGATCTATCGCGAGATCAAGCAATCGCTCATCGACATCGAGGCGATGTTCGCCATCCTCGCCCGCCCGCCGGAGATCGAGGACAAGCCCGGCGCCAGGCCCTTGCAGGCGCAGGGCGGCGCGGTGCGCTTCGAGGATGTGCGCTTTTCCTATGATCCGGACCGCGAGATCCTCAAGGGCATCTCCTTCGAGGTGCCGGCCGGGCGCACGGTGGCGATCGTCGGCCCCTCGGGCGCCGGCAAGTCCACCATTTCGCGCCTGCTGTTCCGCTTCTACGACGTGAATGCCGGCCGCATCACCATTGACGGCCAGGACATTCGCGACGTGACGCAGGAGAGCCTGCGCGCCGTCATCGGCATGGTGCCGCAGGATACCGTGCTGTTCAACGACACGCTGGGCTACAACATCCATTACGGCCGGCACAGCGCGCCGGAACAGGCGATCGAAGGCGCGGCGGAGCTGGCGCAGATCGACACCTTCATCCGCACCACGCCCAAGGGCTTCGCCACCGAGGTGGGCGAGCGCGGGCTGAAGCTCTCCGGCGGCGAGAAGCAGCGCGTCGCCATCGCCCGCACCATATTGAAGGCCCCGCCGATCCTGCTGCTTGATGAGGCCACCTCCGCGCTCGACAGCCACACCGAGCGCGAGATCCAGGACGCGCTGGACCGCGTCTCCCGCGGCCGCACCACTTTGGTGATCGCGCACCGGCTCTCCACCGTGGTGAGCGCCGACGAGATCATTGTGCTGGCGCAGGGCAGGATCACCGAGCGCGGCACCCACCTCGAACTGATGCGCAAGCGCGGGCTCTACCACTCCATGTGGGAACGCCAGCGCGAAGCCGACCGCGCCCGCGAGACGCTGCGTGCGGCGGGCGAGGAGGGTGTGGGCGAGGGGCCGGCTGCTGGAGGCGAGGCCGGGGAGCCGGCGCGCGGCGTGGAGCGGGTCGGGGAGGAGAGCGGGGCGGCGGCTTGATGGCGGCGAGTGACATCTCGTAAAACACTCATCGCGGATGGTCGAGTGTAAGAAAAATATCTAACCCTGCAAGCAAGATGAATTCGTCTGAAGGCGAGATGCCGGCCAGCTTACCAAAGCGCGAGTAAGTGGCGCCAATTGATCGCTGATGATGTTTCAGTATATTTTTCGACCCCAATTTTAAAAATTGTATGTCGGATCGAGATCAAATTGAGCAGCTTATTGAAGCAAAGAAGCCTCGAACGAATGCTTTAGTTGCGAGACGGGCATGAACCAATGAGGGGCTCGTTCCGTCAATTGTCAAAGATGCGGTCCCGGACCGAAAGCGCAACGACGCTCGACGGTTCGCTAATCCAGTGAATAGAGGCCGAAATCCATAACCGCGACCTAGGCCTGCTCCAAGTCGCGACGCTCCGTCGGTTAAGGCTAAGCGTAAAGCTTCTCCATGATCAGTCAGTAGTGCATAGTCTGGCGCCTCGCGTAGCGTTGCCAAGAGTCCTAAGCCGAGATCAGCGACGACGAACTCGAACTCCCCCGGCGCTCCGCGATAGGCTATGAGCCCGGTTCCTACGGCCCCCGAGTGTTCGTGGATATTCGATTCCAATTCGCGGAGTGCAGCCGTCATCTGCGCCGCCCAATCGGAAGAGAGGCCTGCGAGTACGCCAGCGCGCTTCATGTTCATCGCGAAGTCTGTCCACTCCTGCGGTCGAGGTGTGGCGTCGAGTTTCATCATGCCCATGGCGCGATTGATCCGGCAGAACCATTGCCGCTCGTCTCCCGCGATTGCCCGCATTAGTTCATCGAGTCCCCCGACATTTAGCCACCAAGGACGTGCACTGGGAATCGTGCCGCTACCTTGAAGATGTCGCAGTTCAAGCAAAGGTCCTATCTGGTGGCTCGTAAAGGAGAGGTTTGATGGCAGTTTCTCCAGCCTCCCTTTCGCCCCGGCAAAGCCTAGGTCATCTACGGCCGCAAAATTCAGTACGCGAGATTCGAGTTCCATTAGGAGCCCGAGGCTATTAATTCGCCGCGCGAAGGCGATGTGAGCAAGCAGGCGATATCGTTCAGTGCAGTCACATTGTGGATAAACAACCTTTCAAGCTCATCGTTGGTAGCCGTCGGCGATAGCTCCCACCTCACGTTCCTATTCCCTTCCGGAACAGCGCACTGGCGATTCATCGTCTTCATAAACGCAGACGTGTCGAGCAAGGTCACGCCGGCGAATGAAGCAGCAAGCGTTGGCAACACATCAAGGCCGCCGCGAACGAGAATGTGGAGTGGTCGATCGACGGATCGCGCCAGTTCTGTAAGCCACTCGGCGTGTTGCGGCGACCGTGCCGCTCGTCCGGCGCCAGTCCCGAACTCGTAGGCCAGGTGCGTGATCTCAGGGCGCTCGCACAGGAAGTCGCGCCACCTCCAGAAGTCCTTTGCTGTTCGGCCGTTCACATGGAGGGCGGCCGGAATTCCGCCGCGGACGAACTGTGCAAACGTCAGAGCGATCCGCTTCATAGAGTGCATATCGTCCCAACGGGGCGCGTTGGCAAAAAGGCTGTAATTTGGCGTTGTAACCAGTTTGATCCCAAGTCCGCGAAGCAAGCCGATGATTTCTTCGGTTTTCGCCTCGCCGTACGACCACCAACGCTCCAGCGGCGGATCCTGGTGGGTGCCTGTGAGAACGATGGTCGTATCTGTAGAAATCCTGAATGCGTCACACAACTGCTCGCGCGACATGAATTTGAGGTCGCCGGTCGCCTTGCTCAGCAAGGCATAAAGCGAAAGCGCGACTACTCCGCCGGAATAAACCTCCGTTCGCTTGTTTCCGTGGTAGATAACCGGAATCATCTTTGGTAGCGTCGGTGACGCAAGTAATGGGCCGCGCGGTGTATTGGAGAGATTAAACCCGCCTATCTCTCGAACACGCGCGACAAAATCGGCAGGTTTCGCACGGCAAACCTTGCTACAGGTCGCGGGTCTGCCACAACAGAGGCCCATGCAATCAAGTAACGGCGCCTTTGTGTGTAAGCCTCCACACTCATCGACCTGTCTACACGCGGTGCAGCCGAGTGAAAGTGTCGACCAAGGTTGATCCCAAAGGCGGCGTTCCCGTCGTAGAGTACGCGCGCTGTTAGCGGTCTCATTCGACGTCGCATGGTCGAGAGCAGGGGAGGTCATTAGCACAGGGTAACCTCTACAACACCGGAGAATTCATGCACTTCCTGCACTATTGCGGTTGCGACACCGCAAGAGTCCTCAACGGCCTGTAGAATTGAAGGCGGAACAGTGCCGCGGGCGACGACGGTTTGGTCATTACTCAACACAAGTGTTTGACCATCGACCTCGGCTATCAACTCCATACCGACCTTCGGAACAAAGCGTCCGACGAGATCAGCAGAAAACGCCGGGCGGTTCTCAATCGGAGTTCGGGTAAAGAGATCCGCCGTCGCTAACTTCGCCCGCTGAAGATCAAGGTGTTTCTCGAAAGTGCGTTTAACCTTTTCAATGAAGTCAACACCCATCGTAAACCCCACCTAATAGTGAGCGATACCGCTTCGCTCGGCCTCGGCTTGTTTCAATGATTAGGCCAGAAGCTGCCAATGCAGCGAGACGGTTGTTCCATGCAGTCTGCTTTACGCCTTCATTCTCACCGAACTCGAGCTGCAATTGCGCCGCATCGGTCTCGCCGCGCTCGCCCACTAACTTAAACGCGAGTTGCTGTTTGCCTTCGAGGCGTCCGAGAAGCTGAATATTGGTTGTTTGGTTGCCGATGTCCAGCTCACACGCCAAAAGTGCACCACCTTGAAGGTCGAGAAGCATCTTTAGCTCCTCGCTGACTTGGACGTTCGCGTTGGCGAGTAGCGGATAATATGTGGGGCGTTGCTGCCGAACGAAGTCCCGGAAGGCGAGCACGCTCTCGCGGAGGAAGCTCGCGGTAGCTATTTCGACGTCGGCAAAATCAAGGAACACCAATTCCGGCACGCTGTGCTCGCGGTTCACTTCGCCAAGAAGTTTGACCAGCACCAAGTGGCCAACGTGCGCGCCAGCGCAAACCGTGTCGCCCGTCAATTTTTGGATCGAAACTCGCATGTCACTAATCTCACGTAGGTTGCGTGAGGATAGTGAGCGATTCAAGCTGTGGCTGTCAATGGTGATTTTGTCGTCGTCGGAGAGTTCTCGGAATTCTTGAGCTAGAACATTTCCCGTTGGCATGGCGACAGCGGCTTGGTGCGGTCGCGGCCACAGTTCGCAATACGGATATTGGTCTCGATATGCGGATTGCGCGGTCGGGCGATATGAACTGAACCAGCTTGGCGCCTCTTACGGGGAGAATTGTCGCTCCGTGGCGTCCGACACCTCCGCTGTCACGGTGCCAGGGTATATGTGGGCGATCAGGGTCTCCAAGCGCGCTGCGTGAAGCAATTGCGCTGGATCGTCACTAGGTTTCATCTCGATGCGGCGCTCGTCATTGTCGTGGACGAATGGGCACTCGTAAGGGCCACCGCAAAGTCCGAGCTTGTATTCTTCTCTTAGTTCGCAGTTGTTGCCATCGAGTTTAAGCGAAGGGTGAGCATTGATAGTCTATCCCCATACCTTGGCGGACTCGGCATCGTAAAAGGTGACCTCAAGAGGGTATCGGTCGCTACGAAGCTGAGCCAACTCTAGGTCACATACCCATAAGGGGATTCCCTGCGGCCCGGTGTTCTGATTCACTGATCTCAGCGTTGGAGGTTGAGATGGCGCGATTTGACCTGACGGATTTCGAGTGGTCGGTGATCGAGCCACTTCTGCCGACGAAGGTGCGCGGGGTTGCACGCGTGGATGACCGTCGCGTTCTGAACGGCATCTTCTGGCGCCTGCGCACCGGGGCGCCATGGGCCGATATCCCTTCGCGCTATGGCCCTCATACGACCTGCGTGAACCGCTTCAACCGGTGGCGCAAGGCCGGCCACTGGGCGCGCATTCTGAAAGCCGTATCAGCTGCTTACGATGGCGATATCCAGATGATCGACGCCTCGTCGATCCGCGTTCACCAGCATGCCGCCAACGGCCAAAAAAAGACGAGCGATCCCGTTGCATGGGTCGCTCGCGCGGCGGCCTGACCACCAAGATCCACGCGCTCGTCGACGCCGAAGGCCGCCCGATCCGCCTGAAGCTCACCGAGGGCCAAGCTCACGACGGGCGCTCGGCCACCGACATGCTGGACGCGGTCGAGCCGGGAAACATCCTTCTCGCCGACAGGGCTTATGACAGCGACGCCTTGCGAGACGAGATGGCTGGGCGCGGCGCATGGGCCAACGTTCGCGCCATGCCCAACAGGGTCAAAACCCTCGCCTTCAGCGCCTGGCTCTACCGCCAACGCAACGCTGTCGAGCGCTTCTTCAACAAACTCAAACACTTCAGGGCCGTCGCCACCCGCTACGACAAGCGAGACGACAATTTCCTCGCCTCAATCCAGCTCGCTTCAATTCGCATCTGGCTGCGAAGTTATGAGTCGGTCACCTAAGGCTCGTCTCATGATTCGCGTATTGTCAAACGCAAGTGGGTCGCCATAGATCCCAACATAGAGATGTGCGAATCGGCCTCGGGCTAAGCGATGAAGTATGTGGTCGTCGTTTTGCGCCAAAGAGTGACCGAAGATAAAAAAGCAATGTTTTATGGTCTCCGCGTTAGCCGTAAGTTGTTTGAATCCTTGATAAAGATAGGCGTTGTGCCTGATCTTGTTCTTTTTCTGTATGTTCGTTCCTTCGGCAACAAATAGCGGAAACGCGTTTGTGGCGATGGCGGCTCGAGCTTGTTGTATTAGAGGTATCCCTTTTCGTACCCATGTATATTTCTTTAGTTCTGATCCTGAGTCAAAAAGATGAAGAGCTCCATGGAGAAAATGGACAGATGCACTATGGGCGCCGACCTCGCCCTGCCAGACAACATAATCTGCTAGTGGGTCTCCCTCAGAATTCCCAAATCCGTCATTCTTGTTAAGTTGAATGGGCCCTTCGAAGGGCTTATCCTCGTGCATAAGCGTCCAGTATAGCAATAGATCATAGTTGAGGCTGAAAACCTGCCCCTGCTGTGGAGCCAAGAAATTCGACAGGAATTTACGACAAGCCCAAAACTTCTCGTCAGGGATGTCGCCAGGGATTGCAGGGTGATTTGCTGCAATGGTTTGAACGAGAATATCTTTTAGTGCTTCAGCGTGTCTAGCCATCATAGCCTGAGGCGCAGCACTGTCAGCTACATAGGCTGGTAGGATTCGCAACGCACCTTCGAGCGCTCTGATTGCTACTTCAAAGTCTTGTGTTTCTAAACCTTTGAAAACAGCCCGGACCTCAGGAACGTCAGAAAAATCCGCTTGGGCGAACAATGATCCGTAGTGAAAAATGTCCGCGCGACAAGCGATGCTGAAGCCGTTGCCAAGCAACAAATGCCGCCTTGTATACCTTGCCGAATCTAGGATTGCGTCCGCGAATGAGATGACCAGCATGTCTCCCCCATACAAAAGAATTCATCAAAGACAGGAGAGAGTCAACTTAGCGGTGTGCCGCTCGCCCCCCTCCCTCAACTCCCCACCTCATTCGTGATAATCACGAAATCCTTCCCCTTCCGCGTGTCCGCGCTTAGCGGCACGTCCACGGTCGCCATCACCGTGCCTGGGTGCATGCGGGCGGTCACGGCGTCGACCACGGCTTGCGTGGTGCGGATGCGCTGGATGGTCACCAGCTCCATCGGCTCCGGAGAGCGCTGGCCATTGTCGTAATAGCCGGCCGGCGCAAGCCGCGCCGCCCACCCGCATACCCCAATTTCAAACATTCGACGGCAACCCTGCCGCGAGCTACCCTCCGCCGGAACGTGAGGAGGACGCCATGCCGCTCGCCTGCCTTGTCCCGCCGGCTCGCATTTTCCCACCTGCGCTGCGGCGTGCGCTCGCGCTTGTTGGCGCGCTCGCCGCCCTTGCGCTTTCGGGCACCCAGCCGCTGCGCGCGGCCGACGAGGTGAGCCGGGTCGAGGTGAAGTTCGCGGCGGGGGCGAGTTCGGCCTCCTATCAGGGCAGCGTGCGCGGCAACAACTCGGTGGAATACCGGCTCGGCGCCCGCGCCGGGCAGACCATGACCGTCACCTTCCGCGCCCGCAATCCGAGCGCCAATTTCAACGTGAACGCGCCCGGCAGCGACATGGCGCTGTTCGTCGGCTCGGTGTCGGGCAGCGATTTCACCGGCGCTCTGCCGGCGGACGGCATTTATGTCGTCCAGGTCTATCTGGTGCGCGCCGCCGCCCGGCGGAACGAGAGCGCCGACTACACCATCGATTTCAGCATCGGCTCCGGCAGCGGGCGCGCGCCGCAGCCGGGCGCGCCGCAGGTCGCCGCCATGCCGCCGCTGCCGAAGACCGATTTTGCCGATGGCTTCGCCGGCGGGCCGGATTTCTGGCAGGTGGCCGGGCTGGTGCCGGGCGATACGCTGAACATCCGCTCCGGTCCCTCGGCGACGGATGCTGTCCTCGTCACGCTGAATGAGGGCGCCGTGGTGCGCAATATGGGCTGCCGGCCCGTTGCCGGCGCGCGCTGGTGCAAGGTGCAGCTCCAGGGCGATGCCAATACGGTCGGCTGGGCCAGCGGGCGCTATCTGCGTGAGGCGGCGGGCGAGGCCGCGCCCAAGGCCAATGCCAAGGCTTCTGACGCCAAGGCGAGTGCCGATGCCAAGGTGGCGGGCACGCAATTCAACGCCACCGGCGAGGTGGATTGCCGCCTGCCGGGCGACAAGGCGGTGCGCGCCTGCCGCTTCGGCGTGACGCGCGCCGGGCAGGGGCGGGCGAGCGTGGAGATCAGCTTTCCCGATGGCTCCAGGCGCACGCTGCGCTTCAGCCACGGCCTCGTCACCACCAGCGACGGCAGCGCGGTGGTGAGCGCCCGCGAGAGCGACAACACCGTGGTGACGGTAAACGGTACCGAGCGCTTCGTGGTGCCGGATGTCGTGGTCGACGGCGATTGAGGCGCGCCGCTAACTCCCCGCGTCGTTCGTGATGATCACGAAATCCTTCCCCGTCCGGGTGTCGGCGCTCAAGGGCACGTCCACGGTCACCATCACCGTGCCGGGGTGCATGCGGGCGGTCATGGCGTCGACCACCGCTTGCGTGGTGCGGATGCGCTGGATCGTCACCAGCTCCATCGGCTCCGGGGAACGCTGGTCATTGTCGTAATAGCCGATGGTCTGCCAGCGCAGCTCCTTGTCGTCGGTGTCGACGCTGGAGAGGATGAACACATGGTTGCCGAGCGGCTTGTCCGGATTGGTGATGGTCACCGCGCCCTCGGCCACCTGCTTGCCGTCGTCGAGGATGATGATGCGCTGGTCGGCGCTCGAAACCATGATCGAGGTTGCCGGGATCTGGTTGGCCGGCACGGGCTTGGCCGCCTGCTTCTTCGCAGCCGCCGCCACGCCGTCGAACGCCTTCGCGGCGTCGGCCGAGAGCACCATGCCGGGATGGATCACCGCGGTCGGGTAGGTGGCGGCATCGGCGATGATCACCGGCGTGCCGATGCGGGTGATGCCGAACAGCTTCTGCGAGAACGCCATCGGCAGCCGCACGCAGCCATGCGAGGCCGGATAGCCCGGCAGGTTGCCGGCATGCAGCGCGACGCCCGACCAGGTCAGCCGGTTCATGTTCGGCATCGGCGCGTTGTTATAGATCGAGGAGTGGTGGTCCTTGTCCTTCTCCAGGATGGTGAACACGCCAGTCGGCGTCTCGTGCCCCTTCTTGCCGGTGGAGCAGGTGGAGACCGCGATGCGCACCCCGTTGCGATAGACATAGACCCGCTGGTCCGGCAGCGAGACCACGATGGCGATCGGTCCGCCCGGCGCGCGCTCCGGGTGCCAGCTGAACTGGCCGGGCTTCAACTGGTCGATCTGCAATTCCTGCGGCTCGGCCTGCGCGCGGCCGATCCCGGCGAGACCGGCGCCGAGCCCGATCACCACCGCGCGCCGCGACAGCGCGCCTCTCGTTCCCGACATCCCCATCCCCCCAAGGCCGGGGGGCTCCGCGGCCGCCCGGTATTCGGGGGAGCATAGGCATAGCTTGCCGCTGGCAACCAGAGCTGGCTGCCAGCGGGCAGGATGACTTTTACGTTTGCGCCTCCGGCCCGCCGGCTCAGGCGCCGCTACCCGCCGCGGCGTGGTCGCTTGCGCGCCCCGTTGCCGGGAGGCACCAGCGCGCCTTGCAGGCGGCTCTCCAGCTCATCGTTCCAATAGAA
The DNA here is from genome assembly GCF_012971745.1 of Starkeya sp. ORNL1. Classification (NCBI taxonomy): domain Bacteria; kingdom Pseudomonadati; phylum Pseudomonadota; class Alphaproteobacteria; order Hyphomicrobiales; family Xanthobacteraceae; genus Starkeya; species Starkeya sp. ORNL1. The sequence continues at coordinate 1,679,385 of NZ_CP048834.1, read as the reverse complement.
GCGGCCGAACTCTGCCCGGGCCAGAGCATTGGCAAAGCGCCGCTTGCGCTCGGCTTCGCTCTGCCTGGGGTCGGTGGAAGGTTCGGTTTCGGGATTCTCGTCCTGCCTGGCCATGCCAGCCTCCTCGGCGCGCGGCGCGGGGAGAGGCAGGCACACCTCTCCCGTCGTCGCGGCGAGAGGGGGGACGGGCGGGCCGTCAGTGTCGGAGAGGCAAGGCCATCAGTGGCTCCTTGGACAAGGCGAATATAAGCGAGCCCGCCTGTGGCTGCCAGTGGCATGGGGCCGGAGCCACGTCATCCTGGGAGCCTGACTCGAAAACTCGTCTGCGATACCAGAACCACCTCATCCCTGGCGGTTGGCCCATGGGCCAACCGCGGGGGTGCTCGGGCAGGGCCCGAGCCTCGAAGGATGCTCGTTGGCGGTCACAGGCGCTCTGTTTCAGCATCCTTCGAGGCCGCCTGCGGCGGCACCTCAGGATGAGGTCGTCTATTTTGAGTCAGGCTCTGAGGTGCCTAACGAAGCTGGGCCTCGAAGGATGTTCGCGAGCGAGCGATGTGGCCCGGCTTCAGCATCCTTCGAGGCTCGCTGTCGCTCGCGCCTCAGGATGACGTTGTTGGGTGCGAGCCCGGCACTCAGGACGACGCGGCAATGCTCGGGCTCGCCGGCGGGCCGATGAGCGGCTTCGCCTCGTCCGCGGCCTCGGCGGCCGGCTCGGCGGTTTCGATGATTTCGGGCTTGGCATCCTCGGCCGGCGTCGGCTGGGCGGTTTCGATCACCGCCGGCGCGGCGTCCTCGGCCGGCTTCGGCTCGGGAGCGCTCGCGACGATCTCGGTGGGGGCCGGTGGGCTTTCCGCCACCGCCTCGACCGGCGACGGCTCGGCTGCGGGCGGGCTTTCCGTCGCCCACAGCCGGCGCACCACGCCCAGCTGCGCATAGATCGCGCCGCCCATGGCACCGAGTGCGCCGGCCAGCATCAGCGCTTCGAGCCACCAATTGCGCGTCACTGCCGGCGCGGTCTCGTCTCCCGCGCGCGCCGTCTGCGTCAAGCCATCCACCGCGCCGGTCAGCCGCGTCGCCGCCGCGGCGTTGCGGCCGAGCAATTGCCGGATCTGGCCGTCGAGATCGCGGATCTGGCGCTGCGCCGCGAATACGCCGTCGCTCCCGGTCACCGCCTCGTCGAGGCGGGTCTGCAGCCCCGGCAAGGCGGGCGCCGCCGCGCGGCTGCCGGCCGCGGTCTCGCCGCCGGCCGCATCGGCGATCTCCCCGGCATGGGAAAGCACCACCCCGGCGGCGGCGGCGGGGCCGTCCATACCGGCGCCGTCGGTGGCGGCGAGCGCGGCGAAGATGTCGCCGGTGGCGCCGCGCGCCTCGTCGAGCCAGCGGGCAATCGGCGCGCCGCGCGGCTGGCCGGAGAGCGCCGCTGCCTCCTCGAACACCGTGGCCACTGCCGCCAGCCCTTGCCGGAGCTTCGCCTCGGCCGTGGCCCTGGAGGCGATGGCGGGGGCGAGCCGATCGATGGTCTCGAACAGCTCGGCCGACGAAGCGCGCAGGATTGCGACCGGCTCGCCGGTCCCGAGATGGGCGGCGAGCTCGTCGATCAGCTGCTGCATGTTTTGCTGCTGGGTGCGGACCTGCGGCCCCGACTGACCCCGCGCCGCCGGGTCGACCGCCCCGGCGAACAGGCTCGGCGCCACGCCTTCCAGCGCGGCGCTGCTCTGGCTCAGCCTTTCAGCGATGGCGGCGGTCTGGCCGGCGGCGGCGCGCGCGACATCGCCGCGGATCTGCGTGAAGGCGAGGGCGGCGATGAGGCCGCACGCCAGTATCACCAGGCCGAGCGCCAGTATGGCCGCCGTCAGCGTCGTGCCGCGACGGACCTGCGGCGGCCGGATCTGCGCGCCTTGCTCTGCCATGCCGATGCCCGGCTGCGCCCGCCCGCCCCCGCGGACCCCTGCGCAGAAGCTGGAGCCTAGCAGAAACGCCCGCAACGTGCCGTGCGTTGCTCAGGTGCGGCGTTCGCTCAGCGCGTCGACACTGATGCGCCCGCCGCCGGCGCTGACCAGATAGAGGAAGACGAAGCAGAACAGGATGGCGGCGACGCCGCCATTCAGCGAGGGGAAGAAATCGCGCGGTGCGTGGCCGATGAAATAGGCAAACGCCATCAGCCCGGAGAGCACGAAGGCGACGATGCGGGTCTGCCAGCCCACTAGCAGCAGGAAGCCGAGGGTGAGCTCCAGCACGCCGGCGATCCAGGGCAGCGATCCCATCGGCGGCACCTGCGGCGCCACCGGGAAGCCGAGGATCTTCTGGGTGCCGAAGCTGAACAGCACCAGCGCCGAGACCACGCGAAGCAGGCTCAGCAGATAGGGTTGCAGGGTCGCGATCCGGTCCGTCACCACGCGGTCTCCATGTTTGAACTGGATGCGCAGATAGCATTGCCGGCGGTGCCATGCCTATCGAGACTTACGTTGCGTGATGTCGGCGCCGACAGCGGCGACAGATTGGGCTAGGGTGCCCGGCGAATTTTTTCGTGCCGCCTGTCGATCTGCGGCGGTCCCGTTCGTCGTCCAGATGAGCGACCCCGTCCGGTGCTCTCGAACAGAGGAAACATCACATGCGCTTCATGTTCATCGTCACCTCCGCCGATATGTCTCCGCCGTCGCCCGAGCTGATGGAGGCCATCGGCAAGCTCAGCGAGGAGGAGATCAAGGCCGGCCGCATGGTCGATAGCGGCGGCCTGCTGCCGCTTCCGATGGCCGGCGCGCGGGTCCAGCTTAAGGGTGGCCAGCTCAAGACCATTGACGGGCCCTATGTGGAGGCCAAGGAATTCATCGGCGGCTATGCGGTGTTCGATCTGAAGAACATGGAGGAGGCCGTCGCCTCGGCGCAGGGCTTCATGCAGTTGCACAAGGATCTGATGCCGGGCTGGGAAGGCACCTGCGAGGTGCGCGTGATGGCCGAGAATTGCGCCGACATCCATGAAGAGCTGCAGCGCTCCGCTGTCGCCTGAGGCGCAGCGCGAACCCGACCTGTCGGCGGCGCAGGTGCACGCGCCGCCCGCCGCCGACACTCGGCTTGCCGGCACCCACCGCGCCATCCTCGCGGTGTGGCGCATCGAACAGCCGCGCCTGATCACCCGCCTGGCGCGGATGCTGCGCGACGTGCCGCTGGCCGAAGACCTGACCCAGGAAGCCCTGCTGATCGCACTGGAGCGCTGGCCGCAATCGGGCGTGCCGGAGCACCCCGGCGCGTGGCTGATGGCGACTGCCAAGCACCGCGCGCTCGATCATCTGCGCCGCGGCCAGATGCTGGCGCGCAAGCATGGCGAGGTGGCACGCGAACTGGAGGACGAACAGCAGGCGATGCCGGATTTCGACGCCCCATTGGATGACGATATCGGCGACGAATTGCTGCGGCTCATCTTCACCGCCTGTCACCCGCTGCTCTCCCGCGAGGCCCGCGCCGCTCTCGCGCTGCGCATGATTTGCGGGCTGACCACAGATGAGATCGCCCGCGCCTTCCTGGTGCCGGAGACCACCGTCTCCCAGCGCATCGTGCGCGCCAAGCGCACGCTCGCCGAATCCGGCCTGTCCTACGAGACGCCGCACGGCGAAGAGCTGAAGGCGCGGCTCTCCTCGGTGCTGGAGGTGGTCTATCTCATCTTCAATGAGGGCTACACCGCCGCCAAGGGCGATGACTGGATGCGCCCGCAGCTCTGCAACGAGGCGCTGCGCATGGGCCGCGTGCTCACCAATATCGCCCCGAACGAGCCCGAAGCCCACGGCCTGCTGGCGCTGATGGAGCTGAATGCCTCGCGCACCCGCGCCCGCACCGATGCCACCGGCGAGCCGATCCTGCTGATGGATCAGAACCGCGCGCTGTGGGACCAGCTGCAGATAAGGCGCGGCCTCGCGGCGCTGGCGCGGGCGAAGGCGCTCGGCGGGGCCGGGGGCTTCCATGCGCTGCAGGGCGCCATCATCGCCTGCCATGCGCGGGCGGCGCGCGCCGACGAGACCGACTGGCCGCGCATCGCCGCGCTCTATGCCGAGCTGGCGCACGTGGCGCCGTCGCCGGTGGTCGAGCTCAACCGCGCGGTAGCGGTCGGCATGGCCGAGGGGCCGGCCGCCGGGCTCGCCATCGCCGATCGGCTGCTGAGCGAGCCGGCTTTGGCGCGCTACCATCTGCTTCCGGGCGTGCGCGGCGATCTGCTGTTCCGCCTCGCCCGCTTCGAGCAGGCCCGCGCCGCGTTCGAAGCGGCCGCGCTGCTGGCCGGCAATTGCCGCGAGCGCGAGCTGATGAAGCGCCGGGCGGTGGAGGCGGGGAGCAAGAGCACCCCGTCATCCTAACCCGCCACACCCATCGTCATCCCGGACGGCCGAAGGCCGAGCCGGGATCGCGCGAAGGTGCCGAGCGGGACTTCACGCGATCCCGGCTCTGCGCTTCGCTGCGGCCGGGATGACGACTGTGGTGCGGAGGAAGCTCACTCGGCAAACCGCTCCAGCACCTCCTTGAGCGGCACATGCCCGCGCAACGCGCCATTACCCGCCGGCGTTTCGCCATCCTCGAGCGCGAGGGCGAACTGCACCTCGGGCTCCGCCTCGATCCGCCGGCGCAGCGCGGCGAGCTTCGGATAGGCGTCGCCATCCACCGCCTGGTGGAACTCGGCCCAGCGGGCGACGCCGATCAGCGTGGTATCGGCGAGCGTCAGCCGGTCGCCGATGAGGAAGGCACTGTCGCCGATCATCGCCTCCAGCTTCTCATGGCGGTCCGTCACCGCCTTGCGGCCATAAGCGCGCAGCACCTCGAGCGTCGCCGGCGCGGCGTCTTCCATCTCGAACGCGACCCAGAGCGGGGAGAAGGCGTTGGTGAAGCCGGTATTCACGAAGCCGATCAGCTGGTGCATGCGGTCGGCCTGCGGGCTGCCGGGCGCGAAGCTGATGCGCCGCTCGTTATCGCGCGCCTCCAGCCACAGCGCGATCGCCATGGTCTCGGTCAGCACCCGACCGTCCTCGGTGATGAGCACCGGCGTCTCCTGCCGGCCACTGAGGCGGGCAAAGGCGTCGTTCTTCATCTCGCTCAGCATGTCGACGCGGGTGAGGCGGTAGGGCTGGCCAAGGCGCTCGAACGCCGCGACGAGCCCCATCGAACTTCCCGACGGGAAGCCGTATATCAGGATAGGTTCCATGCTCTCTCTGCCTGATGAGGGGGATCGCTGCGCAGCGAGGCTGGAATCTAGGGATCGATGGTCCCATGTAAATTACGCACTAATCTGTAACCAGAACAAACCTGGCCAAGTTCATGAAAGATCTCGTCTCCCGCTGCCCGATCGAAGAGGCCATGCAGGTGCTGAGCGGGCGCTGGCCGAGCTTGCTGCTGTATTATCTGAAGGACGGCACCAAGCGCTTCGGCGATCTGCGTCGCGACAACCCGACGGTTTCGCACCGCATGCTGGCGCTGGAACTGCGCAAGCTGGAAGACGCCGGCATCGTCCGCCGCACCGCTTATCCCGGCTACCCGCTGCGGGTCGATTACGACCTGACGCCGGCCGGGCTGAAGCTGGTGCCGCTGATCGACGCGCTGGGGGATTGGTGGGAAGCGACGGAAGCCGATCGCCGCGGTGCTCCGGGCATGCGCCCGGCGGCGTGAGGGGGCTGCTCTAAAGAACCACCTCAGCCTGAGGTGCCGCGAAGCGGCCTTGAAGGATGCCCATCCCCGATGGCCGTCTTCTGCTTCAGCATCCTTCGAGGCCCGGCTGACGCCGGGCACCTCAGGATGAGGGCGTACTGGTTAGGGAGAGGCTGTGGCAACTTCTCTCCCACGATCTCAAAACCAGCCGGGGAAGGAGTCTTCCCAGCCGTGATCATTGTGATGGGTATCGGCCGGCGCGAGCTGGGCGAGCACCGCGCTCACCGCCGCGGTCTCGCGCGGATCGGTGTCCCAGGCGCAGGGTGACAGCAGCACGGCGAGGCCGACCAGACATTTGATGGCGAACTGCATGGTGTAGCTCCCGATTGCGGCCCGCCCATCGGGATGCGCGGGCCGGGGTGACGGCTCAGACCAGATTGATGACGACGTCGATATTGCCGCGCGTCGCCTTGGAGTACGGGCAGGTCTGGTGGGCAGCGTTCACCAGCTCCTGGGCGACATCGTGCTCGAGGCCCGGCAGGCTGACATTGAGCCGCGCCTGCAGGAAATAGGCGCCGTCGGTGGTACCGAGATCGACTTCGGCATCGACCGCATGGCCGGCGGGCAGCGCGATCTTGGCCTTGGCGGCGGCAAGCCCGATCGCGCCGATGAAGCAGGCCGACCAGCCGGCGGCGAACAGCTGCTCGGGATTGGTGCCGGCGCCCGACGAGCCGGGCGAGGACAGCTTGATGTCCAGCCGGTTGTCGGAGCTGCGCGCGGCGCCGTCCCGCCCGCCGGTGGTGTGGGTCTTGCCGGTGTAGAGCACCTTTTCGATCTTGGTCATTGCATTTGTCCTTGGGGTTTCGAGGGCCGTCGGCCGCTCAGCCAATGACCGCATCAGGCGCCCGCGGCGTATCCCGCATGTGTTCGGATCGGCCGCGAAATGTAAGCGCGTGTAGGTGAGGCGAGGGCGGATACAGAGCGATACAAAGGGGCAGAGCCGGCCCCTCAACTCGTCATCCCCGGGCTTGTCCCGGGGAACTCGGCCGCTGACGCTCTGTCGGGAATCGAGATCCCCGGCACCAGTGTTTGTTCTGGATACATGGCTGACAGGTGTTCGGAGACATGCCTGACACTTTTGGGGCTTTTGGCCCTGGGAGGTCGGGATGGTCTGGCGGGAGGCATCTGTGGCGGATCAGCGGCGGGAGTTCTGTTTGCTGGCGAGCCTTGAGGGGGCAAACGTCTCGGCGCTGTGCGCGGGCTTCGGGATCAGCCGGCAGACCGGCTATGTGTGGCTGCGCCGCTACCGCGCCGGCGAGGCGCTGACGGAGCGCTCGCGGCGCCCGCATGCGAGCCCGCGGCGTAGCGCGGCGGATCTGGAGGCCCGGATCCTGGCGCTGCGCGATGCCCATCCGGCGTGGGGCGCGCGCAAGCTGGCGCGGCTGCTGGAGGACGCGGCGGCCCCCTCGACGGTGCATGCGGTGCTGGCCCGCCATGACCGGATCGCGCCGGCCGCGCGCCGGACGCAGGCCTATGGCCGGTTCGAGCGGGCGACGCCGAACGAGCTGTGGCAGATGGATTTCAAGGGGCGGGTGCAACTCGCCTGCGGCACGTGGTGCCATACGCTGACGGTGATCGACGATCATTCGCGCTACGCCGTGGTGCTGGAGGCGTGCGCCGACGAACAGACCGCCACGGTGCGCGCCCGGCTGGAGCCGGCGCTGCGCCGCCACGGCCTGCCGCAGGCCATCTATGTCGACAATGGCGCGCCTTGGGGCGGCGGCCGCCCGGGGCAGTGGACGCCGCTGCGGGTCTGGCTGCTCAAGCTCGGCATCCGCACCATTCCGGCCCGTCCCCACCACCCGCAGGGCCGCGGCAAGAACGAGCGCTTCCACCGCAGCCTTGCCGACGAGGTGTTCGACCTCGCCATCCTGCGCGGCCTCGATCAGGCCCAGGCCGCGCTCGAAGCCTGGCGCGAGGACTACAACCATGTCCGCCCGCACCAGGGGATCGGCCTCGCCGTGCCGGCCAGCCGCTACCGACCCTCGCCGCGGCCCTTCCCGGAGCGCCTGCCCACACCGCACTATGACAGCGCCGAGATCGTCCGCCGGGTCGGCACCACCAAGGCCTATGTCGGCTTCAACAACCGGCTCTGGAAGGTGCCCAAGGCGTTCCGCGGCGAACTCCTCGCCATCCGCCCGCACAAGCGCGACGGCCTTTATGCCGTCTGCTTCGGCGCCACCAGAATCACAACCATCGACCTCAAAAAGCCCCCACACGACCCGCCCTGACTGTCAGGCATGTCTCCGAACACCTGTCAGGGGTGTCTCCGGTCTTTACAACCAGGCCGGGGATGACGTCGTACTCACCCGAACGTAAACGCGAATGCCTCCACGCCCGGCGCGAGGAAGCGCACCTCGAAGGTGCGCTCCTCGACCGGGCCGGCCTGCCGCACCAGCTGGTAGAGCCGGGTTTCCTTCACCGTGCCATTGCCCTGCGCGTCGGTGTCGGTGCCGTGGTCGACGCCCGGCGGCTGGCCGTCGACCGTCACCTGGAACGGCACCGGCCGCCCGGCCGCGCCGGGTCCGAGCACGAGATGCAGGTCGCGGGCGCGGAAGCGGTAGACGATGCCTCCGCCCGGCTGGTTGAGGCTGGCCTGCTCAGGCCCCACGGTCCAGTTGCCGGTGAGCGCCCACTGGTTCAGCGCCGGCGCGCCCGCCGTATAGTCGCGCGCGCCGGCCTTCAGCCCCTCGGGCGAGGCGAAGCGCCTCGCCTGCTCATAGCCGACATAGGTCTCGGGCGAGGCGAGGGCGCCGAGATCGGGCGCCGCCTCGGCGCCGGTGGCAGTGGGTGCCACGACGGCGCCCTCGGCCTTGCGGCTGCCGGCCTCCCTCAGGAGGTCCTGGATCACCTTTTCCGAGCGGTCATAATCGCCTTCGCCGAACTGGTGATGGCGGATACGGCCTTCGGCATCGATGAAGTACAGCGCCGGCCAGTAACTGTTCTGGAAGGCGCGCCAGACCTTGTAGTCATTGTCGATGGCGACCGGATAGTCGATCTTCAGATTGCCGAGCGCCGCCTTCACATTGTCGAGCTTCTTCTCGAAGGCGAATTCCGGCGTGTGCACGCCGATCACCACCAGCCCCTGGTCCTTGTACTTCTCCGCCCAGGCGCGGACATAAGGCAAGGTGCGGATGCAGTTGATGCAGGAATAGGTCCAGAAATCCACCAGCACGACCTTGCCGCGCAGCGCTTGCGTGCTCAGCGGCGCCGAATTCAGCCAACCGCCGGCACCGTCGAGCGAGGGGAACTGTCCCTCCACCGGCAGGCGGCTGCGATAGGGCGCGTCGGCCCCGATCGGCACCGCGCCGTTGCTGGCGACCATGCTGGGCGCGGCGGGGCTGGTGGCGTCGATCAAGGCCTGTTCGATCCGGCTGGTGGTGGGGCCGGACAGCCGCGCCAGCAGGCCGGTATCGGCACCGAGGCCGATCACCGCGACCGCAGCGAGCACGGCGACGCCGAGCCCGCGGCGCAGCCATTCACCCGCGCCGAGCGAGCGCTTCATCGCGGCGAACACCCGCCCGCCGATCAGGAGCGCCAGCGCCAGCGAGGTCGCCGCGCCGCCGGCATAGGCGAGCAGCAGTGCGGTGGTGCCGGCATTGGCGCCATTGAGCGCGGCGCCGGTCAGCACCAGCCCGAGGATCGGCCCGGCGCACGGCGCCCAGAGCAGGCCGATGGCGACGCCGAGCAGCAGCGAGCCGCCAACGCCCGGCGAGGTGCCCGCAGCCTCCGAGAGCCGGTTGCCGAGCGCGACGACCGGCTGGGTGAGCCGTTCCGCGATGGCCGGGAAAAGCAGCGTCGCGCCGAACACCGCAAGCAGCACCAGAGCGAGGCTCCGCCCGATCTCATTGGCATGCACCGCCCAGCCGCCGCCGACCGCGGCCAGCGTGGCGACGGCGGCGAAGGTGAGCGCCATGCCCGCCAGCATCGGCAGCGTGCTCTTGAAGAAGGGCTGTCCTGCGCGGGCGAAGACGAAGGGGAGAACCGGCAGGATGCAGGGGCTGAGAATTGTCAGCACCCCGCCAATATAGGCAACGACCAGCAGGGTCATCATCGTGTCCTTGCGAGGATGATGCGCCTCGGCGCAGCGGCTGAAGCACCAGCCGTCCACCGCATCTGGTGGCCGCCACTTATCCCGCATGTGTCCGGGGAAGCCTCGCCGGCGGGCATTTTGTAAGCCAGTGTATCCGGCCACTTCGCGCGTACAGTGGCTTACAACTCTGCTTCGGCCGGTCTTGCCAGCCTCATCGGGAATGGTGCTAGAGCTTTCCGGCACGCAAGAGGTGAAGGCACTGCACGATGGATCACATCGACCACATCCTCGTCGTCGATGACGACCGTGAGATCCGCGATCTGGTCTCCTCCTATCTCAGGAAGAACGGCCTGCGCGTCGACGTGGCGCCGGACGGCCGGCGCATGCGCGCCTTCTTGGAGGCCAACACCGTGGATCTTATCGTGCTTGATTTGATGATGCCGGGCGATGACGGCCTGGTGCTGTGCCGCGAACTGCGCGCCGGCAAGCACAAGGCGACGCCGGTGATCATGCTCACCGCTCGCGGCGACGAGACCGACCGCATCATCGGCCTGGAAATGGGTGCCGATGATTATCTCGCCAAGCCCTTCGCCGCGCGCGAATTGCTGGCGCGCATCAAGTCGGTGCTGCGCCGCGCCCGCATGCTGCCGCCCAATCTGCGCGTCACCGAGGCGGCGCCCATCCTCTCCTTCGGCGAATGGAAGCTCGATACCGTCGGTCGCAACCTGCTGGACAAGGACGGCACCACCATCGCGCTGAGCGGCGCCGAATATCGGCTGCTGCGGGTGTTCGTCGATCATCCCCAGCGCGTGCTGAGCCGCGACCAGCTCCTGAACCTCACACAGGGCCGCGAGGCGGAGCTGTTCGACCGCTCGATCGACCTGCTGGTCAGCCGGCTGCGCCAGCGCCTCAATGAGGATGCCCGCGAGCCGGCCTATATCAAGACCGTGCGCAGTGAAGGCTATGTCTTCGCCATGCCGGTCGACATCTCGGAGCCGCGCCCGTGAGCACGCCGCTCGCGCTGCGCGATCTCCATCTGTGGCCGCGCTCGCTCGCCGCCCGGCTGTTCGTCATCCTGCTCGCCGGCGTCATCATCGCCCATGCGCTGTCGTTCGGGGTGATCTTCCTCGAGCGCTACGTGACTGCCCGGCAGGTGATGCTCGGCACGCTGGAGAATGATGTCGCGACCTCCGTCGCCATTCTCGACCGGCTGCCGGCAGATGAGCGTCCGGCCTGGGTGCCGCAACTCGACCGCGGCGCCTACTCGTTCATGCTCGGCGCCGGCCAGCCCGGCGTGCCGGAGCTCAGCGCGCGTGGCGCCGACATCGCCGCCCGCATCCGCGACGCCATAGGTGGGCGCTTCCCGGTGACGGTGGAAGCCATCCCCGGCGAGGGCCAGCGGCTGCAGGCCCATCTCACGCTGCATGACGGCAGCCCGCTGACCATCGACGTCAATCCTGCGCCGATGCCGCTGGCGGAATGGCTGCCCTATGCGCTCATCGCGCAATTGCTGCTGCTGGTCGCCTGCTGCTGGCTCGCGGTGCGCCAGGCGATCCGCCCGCTGGCGGACCTCGCCCAGGCCGCCGACGCGCTCGATCCCAACCGCACGGCGCCGCGCCTGAGCGAAGCCGGGCCGAGCGAGGTGGCCCGCGCCGCCGGCGCCTTCAACGCCATGCGCGAGCGCATCGCGCAGTATCTGGAGGAGCGGGTGCAGATCCTCGCCGCCATCTCCCACGACCTGCAGACCCCGATCACCCGCATGAAGCTGCGCGCCGAGATGGCGGACGAGTCGGTGGAGAAGGACAAGCTGATGCAGGATCTCGATGAGATCGAGCGGCTGGTGAAGGAGGGCGTCGCCTATGCCCGCACCGCCCATGGCGATGCTGAGGCCGCGACGCGCATCGATATCGGCTCCTTCATCGAGAGCCTGGCTTATGACTATCAGGACACCGGCAAAGATGTGACGGTGACAGCGAGCGCCGCCGGCACCGTGACGGTGCGCCCCCACGCGCTGCGCCGCATCCTCACCAACCTCGTCGACAACGCGCTGAAGTTCGGCGGTGCTGCTGAGCTCAGCGTCGCGCGCGAAGGGGAGGGGGTGCGGATAAGCGTGCTGGATCGCGGCCCGGGGATCCCCGAGGACCAGCTGGAAGCGGTGATGCAGCCCTTCTTCCGCCTGGAGCACAGCCGCAGCCGCAATACCGGCGGCACCGGCTTGGGCTTGGCCATCGCCCAGCAACTGGCGCAGGCGACCGGCGGCTCACTCAAGCTGCGCAACCGCGAGGGCGGCGGGCTGGTGGCGGAAGTGCGGATCGGCTGAGGGCCACGTCATCCTGAGGTGCGAGCGCAGCGAGCCTCGAAGGATGTTGAAGCAGAGGAACGTCATCTGGGACGAGCATCCTTCGAGGCCCGGCTTCGCCGGGCACCTCAGGATGACGTGGCTCTATAGGTCGGCGGCGCCGCGAACGGCACCACCCTGTGGTTAACGGAACCTTCTGTAAATCATGATGATACTTCGCAGCTGCGCGGGGGCCGCGCGGGCTCATCCCTGCCAGATTCGCAGGCGATGAAGGGCGGCTGCACCGTCGCCTTGCCGATGTTCGGACCCGACCTGTTGCGAGTTGCCCATGAGTACCAGCGCCCGTACCCGTTTCCGCCTGGCCGTGCTGTTCGGCCTCTCCTTGCTCGTCGCAGGCTGCGTCGGCGTCGCGGTCGACGATCGTGCTTCGCAGCCCATACCGGCCCGGCTGGTCAAGGACATGGCGGCGCGCGGCATGACGCCGGCCGATCCGATCATGATCCGCATCTACAAGAAGGAGAGCGAGCTGGAGGTGTGGAAGCGCAACCGCTCCGGCCGCTATGCGCTGCTCAAGACCTATCCGATGTGCCGCTGGTCCGGCAGGCTCGGGCCCAAGACCCAGGAGGGCGACCGGCAGGCGCCCGAGGGCTTCTACAGCGTGACGCCGGGGCTGATGAACCCGAACTCGCAATTCTACCTCGCCTTCAATCTGGGCTATCCCAATAATCTGGAACGCGCGCTCGGCTATCACGGCGCGGCGCTGATGGTGCATGGCGCCTGCACCTCGTCCGGTTGCTATGCGATGACCGATGACGGCATCGCCGAGGTCTATGCGGTGGCGCGCGATGCGCTGGCGGCGGGGCAGCCGGCCTTCCAGGTGCAGGCGCTGCCGTTCCGCATGACGCCACGCAATTTCGCGCTGAATCGCAATGATCCGAACATGCCGTTCTGGCGCAATCTCAAGGAAGGCACCGACGTTTTCGCGGTGACGCGGCAGCCGCCGAACGTGTCGGCCTGCGGCGGGCGCTATCGCTTCACCTCGGCCGCGGACCCGGCGTTTCCGAACGAGGATCCGCTGGCGCCGTGCCTTCAGGAGCCGACCGATCCGCAGGTCGCCGAATTGGTGGCGCAGCGCGAGGCGCAGGACGAGCAGACCATCGGCCGGCTGTCGCAGACCACCCCGGCGGTTTCCCCGGTCTATATGGATGGCGGCATGCATCCGAGCTACCGCGCGATCCTGCGCAGCTCCGGCCCGGCCAAGCTGGCGACGCTCACCTCCGGCAAGGTGCCGGTGAGCCGCCCCGATGCCGCATTGGCCGACCCGTACTCGCAGGGCGACACCGACGACGACGGCGGCGAGTGAAGGCTGGAGCGAAGTCCCGACATGAAAAAGGGGCCGCGCGACGCGGCCCCTTCCATAAATGCTTCAAGCTCAGAACTTGTAGTTGATGCCGGCCTTGAGCGTGTGGAACTTGAAGTCGGTCTCCTGGCTAAGGTTAAAAAAGTCCGGCGTAAAGTCATCCACGCGGAACGTGCCAAGATCGACGTAAAGATATTCCGCCTTTATGCTCCAATTCGGAGCGAAGGCCCATTCGACACCGCCGCCGGCTGTCCAGCCCCAGCGGGTATCGCTGTAGGAATAATCACCCGGCGACGACCAGTTATTGTCGAATATCTTCACCTTGCCATAGGCGGCGCCGCCGGTGCCATAGACAAGAAGCGTGTCGAACGCGTAGCCGAGCCGGCCGCGAAGGGTGCCGAACCAGTCGACTTCGGAGCCGTAGCTGTAATGACCGCCGTCACCATCGCCGCTCGTCGTGGCGTCGATATCGCTCCATTCGAAATCCGCCTCGAGGCCGACGACGACATTGTTCGAGAACTGATAATTATAGCCGATCTGGCCGCCGCCAATGAATCCGCCCGCGCTGTGCGACCAGGATTGCGAGTCCACCAGGTTGCCGTCGCTGTACTTGCCCTGCCAGGTGTCGAAGTCGCCCCAGCCGCCGCCGGCATTGGCGCCGAGATAGAAGCCGGTCCAGCTATAGGCCGGAACAATGGCAATGGGTGGTGCCTTGACCGGGTAGCTCAGATCGGCGGCGAACGCCGACGAGGTGGCCACGGTCAGGCCGAAAACGGTGCAGAGCAGAAACTTCTTCATGGCGGCCCCCAGACATGCATGCCACCAAAGGTTACTCTCTGCCATCGCCGCGAGACAGTGTTGAAAAGCCACACTATAGGAGTTATCTCGTTGGAATATAAAACGAAGGTAGCCCAGGTTCCATGACCCATCGTCATCCACGTGTTGCAGCCTGATGAGTGAGTTACAGGCCGCAAAGGCAGTGCTATCGCGGGCGCTTTTCATCCCCGAAGCGATGATCGGCGACGACGCGGACATAAGCGCGGTCAAGCCGATGGACAGTCTGGCTTTCGAGTCGCTGGTGCTGGAGATAGAGCGGCACCTCGGCGTGGAGTTCGACGTGGTGCGTCTGATCGGCGTGAAGTCGGTGCGCGACCTAGCGGCGGTGCTGGAAAAGGCGGGATGAGCGAGGCCAGCGACTTCTGCACCTTGCTGTACCGGCTTGCGCAGGAGCGAAGCGGCGAAGACGTGGCGCTCGTGATGTCCGGTTATCCTGTGCTGATCGTGCAGGACATCGATTCGGCGCAGCGCGTGCTGCGGACCAATGCCGGAAACTACGCCAAGAACATGCTGCGCTACACCCAGGCCCTCGGCCCCTCGCGGATCACCGAGAATGGCGAGGCCTGGCAAATCCGGCAGCGGCTCTCCCAGGCGTATTTGGCGAAATTCGACCGGCAGGGCACGTTCGAACGCTGTATCCGGCATGGTGCGGCGACCATCGAAAAGCTTAGTGCGCGCTCCGATGCGGGCGAGCCGACACTGCCCGACGACCTGTTCCGGGAGATGGCGGCCGGCGTGATGGTGGAGACCTTCTTCGGACGCACGCTCGAGGAGAGCGGCGTCGATGTCGCCGACATCGCCCGCATGATCGCGTTCGGCTCCGAATATGCCTTCATGCCGGACCAGGGGCCAGCCGCGCTCGATCCGGACCGGTTGCGCAGCTTTCTGGAGGTCCGGGCGAAGGTTCTGGCGTCCCTCGCCTCATTCCGCACCGGCGATGTGGAGGAAGGCAGCCTGTTGTCGCGGATCCGCGAATTGAGCGCGGTTCCGGACAATGGCTTCGTGCTGGAGCACGAGGTGACGCTGTTCTTCGCCGCCGGGGCAGAGACGACGGCCGCCTCCATGGGCTGGGCCTGCTATCTCCTGGCGCGAAACCCGGAGCTCCAGGAAAGGCTGGGGCGCGCCGCCGATCGGTTCTGGAACGGTAGCGTGACCAACTGGGAACAGCTCTCTGATGTCTCGGACTTCGAGAGATTTCTCGACGCCGTGCTCCGCATCTTCCCGGCGGCGCCGATGGTCGGGCGCAAGGCTCTCGGCGACGACACGCTGGGCGGGCACCAAATCCGGCGGGATGACCAGGTCCTCGTCTCCATAGTCGGCGTTCAGCATGGCGCCCAATCCCGTTCCGACCCTTGGGCGGTGGACATCGATGCGACGGATGCCGGGGCCGCCAATGTCGGGCACTCATTCACCTTCAGCGTGGGGCCGCGGGTCTGTGCGGGCGCGCGCTTTGCCGTCATCGAAATGATGTCGTTCCTTGCGGTGTTCCTGCGGGACGCCCGCTTCGAGCTGACATCAACGGCCCCGCCGCGTTTTCGCTGGCAAAGCCAGCTGCTGCACGAGGGCGGCCAGCCTGTGAAGGTGGTTCGGCGCTAATCGGCCGAGGGAACGCGTCCGAATTCGCCGCCCAGATATTTCAGCCGGGCCGCCTGCCGGGAGAGCTTGCCCGATGAGGTGAACGGCAGGCTGCGGGGCGGTACTGTGACGACCTCGCAGACCACGCCGGCCGCCTCGCTGACGGCGACGCGGACCCGCTGGCAGAGCGTCTCGGCCGCGTCGTCCGGCATCCCGGACTGCACGAGGACGACGAGCCGGTCGTCGCCGGCTCCGTCGCTCACGCCAAAGGCCGCGGTATCGCCGGCCTTGAGGGGAGGGATCCGCTCCGCGGTCCACTCGATGTCTTCCGGCCATATATTGCGGCCGCGGAAATGCAGCACGTCCCTGGCCCGCCCGGTGACGACGAGCTTGCCCTCGACCAGATAGCCGAGGTCGCCGGTGTCGAGGAAGCCGTCAGGGCCGAGCGGCGAGCCGTCGGTGGACGGACGGACGTAACCGTCCATGATGCTGGGTCCGCGCACCAGGATGCGGCCGACCTCTCCGCCCGGCATCGGCGCGCCGTCCGGCGCGGCAATGATGAGTTCATGGCCCGATATCACCCGGCCGCACACCACGAAGCGCCGCGCACTTTCGCCGGGCTGAGCGGCGTCCGAAGACGGATCGTGGGTCTCCAGCCGGTCGGCGAACGCGACCGCCAGCGTCGCTTCAGCAAGACCATAGCTCGGGCGGAAGGCGGCGGCGTCGAAGCCCTTGGCGCTCAGCGCGGCCGCAAACGCCTCCAGATCGTCCAGCCGGATCATGTCGCCGCCGACGCCGGCGATCCGCAATCGCGACAAGTCGATGGCGTCCGCCGGTGCCGCGCGTTGCGCGGCCAGCCGGTAGCCGAAGGTCGGGGCAGCGGTGATGGTCGAGCCGAGACGCGACATCAGCTCGATCCACAGGCCGGGTCGGCGCGCGAACGAGGACGGCGCGATGTAGTCGACCGGGCATTGGCCGAACAGCGCAGCCAGCGAGAGGCTCACAAGGCCCATATCGTGATAAAAAGGCAGCCACGAGAAGGCCCGGTCCTCCTGCGTGAGCTGCACTCCATCGTTCAGTATCGCCGCCACATTGGCGCGCAGCGCCGCCTGCCGCACGGGCACGCCCTTGGGCGCGGCGGTCGATCCGGAGGAAAACTGGATATAGGCGAGGTCGTCCGGACCGCTCGGCGTCATGGGCATGTTCGCGCCGCCGATGCGAAGCTGATCGAAGCTCAGCGCCAAGGCGCCAATGCCTTCCGCAGCCTCACGTGCAACGCCTTCGAGCGCGGCCGGCGCGCAAATCGCGCGGGCATCCGCGGCCCGCATCAGGCTGCCGATCCGCGCGCAATAGGCGTCGCGTCCGCCGATGAAGGTCATGAAGGGCAGGGGGCAGGGCACCAGCCCGGCATACTGGCAGCCATGGAAGGCGCTGAGGAAATCCGGGCCGGTCTCGGCGATCACGGCGACGCGGTCCCCGCGTGCGAGACCGCTGGACAACAGCGCCCGTCCCGCCGTGAGCGCGGCTTCGCGCAGCGCCGCGTAGCTCATGCTCGAGGCCAGTTCGCCGCGCGACGAGAAGAATCCGAGGCCGGCATCGCCGCCGGCGGCGGCATCCAATGCCTCGGCGATTGTCCGGAACTCCGCCCCGAGCCGCCCGTTGCCCCGGCTCATCTGGCGGCAGCGGGCCGGTCTTTGAGCGCAGCGAATGACAGCACGTCGGTGCGCTCCCCATTCGGCGTCAGAAGTTCGCCGATCAGGCGGCCCTCGAAGAAGAAACGCTTCGAATTCATGAAGCCGAACAGGATGCGCCGATTGGTGGGGATGATCCGTGCCACCACCTTCTCGATGCCCCGTGTCTTGAACAGGCAATCCAGCAGTGCCGGGGTCGTCTCCGACAAAACGTTCTTCCCCCAATAGTCCCGATCGCCGATCCCGACCGAGATATGCGCGGTGCGATGGGTGAGGTTGACCTCGAGTATGTAGAAGCCGATCAGCGCCCCGCCCGCCTTGGCGAAAATGCCGATCAGATAGCGCTTGCGATTGTCGAACGAGAGGATGAAGGCCTGCTGTTTCTCGATCGGCCAGTCCCGCGCCGGAATGTTCAGCCCCCACATCATGTCCGGATCCGCGAGCCATGCGGAGAGCTTCTCGCTGGCGTCGTGCGGGCGCAGGCTTCGGATGTGGAAGCCCTGAGTTTCCAGGATAACGGGCGAGGCCGCCTGAATTGGCTGCTGAGGCGGAGGAACAGGGCGTCCCGTCTTGGATGCAGGCTTCATTCGGCGACGTTCCCAGTGGCCGGACGAATGCCGCCGGCCTGTTCCTAGCGCACTTCAGGGCCTGACCAAAAACTCCAACTGGCCCTCATCCCCGGACTTGATCCGGGGATCCAGCCCATCCGCATGCACCCGGCCGAAGTCTGGATCCCCGGGTCAAGCCCGGGGATGAGGGTGGAAAGGTAGCTCTTTCAACGGATAAGTCGAAGTTCGAGTCAGGCTCTCATGACGTGATGGAATGGCCGCTGATGATAGGCGTTCCCCTGGGCATAGGCTACTCGGCGGGATCGGCCTCGGGACTGCAACCCGTAGCCCTCCCGTCGATCGAGCAGCGATCGACGGGAGGGCCAGCCATATAGCCTTGTGGCTCAATCCTTGACGAAGGCGAGCAGGTCGGGATTGAGGACGTCGGCATGGATGGTCAGCATGCCGTGCGGATAGCCCGGATAGACCCGGAGCGTGCCGTTCTTCACCAGCTTGACGCTGAGGCGGCCGGCATCGTCTATCGGCACCACCTGGTCGTCGTCGCCATGCAGCACGAGAACGGGTACGGTGATGGCCTTGAGGTCTTCGGTCTGGTCGGTCTCGGAGAAGGCCTTGATGCCGTCATAGTGCGCCTTGGCGCCGCCGATCATGCCCTGGCGCCACCAATTCTGGATCACGCCCGGTATGGCTTTCGCGCCCGCACGGTTGAAGCCGTAGAACGGGCCGGAGGCGACGTCGAGATAGAACTGCGCACGGTTGGCGGCGAGCGCGCTGCGGAACTCGTCGAACACCGCGATCGGCGTGCCGCCGGGATTCTTCTCGGACTTGACCATGATCGGGGGAACCGAACTGACCAGCACCGCCTTGGCGACGCGGCCCTGCGGCTGGCCGAACTTGGCGACATAGCGGGCGACTTCGCCGCCGCCCGTCGAATGGCCGATATGGACGGCGTTCTTCAGGTCGAGGTGCTCGTACACGGCGGACGCGTCGGCCGCGTAATGGTCCATGTCGTGGCCTTCCCATACCTGGGCGGAGCGGCCATGGCCGCGCCGGTCATGGGCGACGACGCGGTAGCCCTTCTCCAGGAAGAACATCATCTGGGCGTCCCAGTCATCGGACGAGAGCGGCCAGCCATGATGGAAGACGATCGGCTGCGCGTTCTTCGGACCCCAGTCCTTGTAGAAGATTTCGACGCCGTCCTTGGTGGTGACGTAGGCCATTTTATTGCTCCTTGTGCTGTGGTGGTTGGGCGCCATCCCGCCGAGTGCGGAACAGCGATTTCAGTGCGTTGCTGCCGGGTTGATGGTCCCGGACGAAACGGAAGGCGGGTGACGAGAGGGCCAATGGAGGGTGATGTTCATCGAGGCAGGAATCGGCCCCGTCTCGACAGGAACCCCGGGATCAGAGACCCAGTTCCGAAAGCCCCGGATGGTCGGCGGGGCGGGGGCCCGAGCGGTCCCAATGGTACTTGCGCTCGCTCTCCTTGATCGGCAGGTCGTTGATGCAGGCGAAGCGCCGCTGCATCAGGCCATTGTCGGCAAATTCCCAGTTCTCATTGCCGTAGGAGCGGAACCAGTTTCCGGAATCGTCATGCCATTCATAGGCAAAGCGGACGGCGATCCGGTTGTCGGTGAACGCCCAGAGTTCCTTGATCAGGCGGTAGTCGAGTTCCTTCACCCATTTCCGCGCGAGGAAGGCGACGATCTCGGCGCGGCCATTGATGAACTCCGACCGGTTCCGCCAGTAGCTGTCCGGGGTATAGGCCAGCGATACCCGCTCGGGGTCGCAGGAATTCCAGCCGTCTTCGGCGCCTCGGACCTTCTGCTTGGCGGTTTCGCGGGTGAAGGGTGGAAAGGGAGGGCGGCTCTCGCTCATATCGAACCTCGATATCTGGCGGCGCCCCGATTGAGGCACCGTGATACGCCACATTGGCCGATGGGCACGCGATCTGCTTTCCGGTTCGACGCGCGGCTATCACGAACGCACGCTGGCGTGACGCTATTGCCCTAGGAGCCCTTCCCGCTGCCTTTCTTCGATGTCTTCGCCGGTGCCGACGGCAACACATTTATGGTGATCTTCTTGGAGATCAGCATCGGCGTGAACGGCCTGTGCTCCTGGTCGCCGAGCACCAGCTGGAGGGTGTGTTTTCCCGGCGGCAGCTCGAGCTTCGTCTCGGTCTGGCCGGCACCGAAGTGAAGATGCTGGTTGTCGGTGGGCAGCGGATCTTCCGGATCGATCGGCTCGGTGACATCGACCAGCAGGTGATGATGTCCGGCATTCGGAGCGGCGCTGCCGGCCTGCGTCACACCCATGTTGCGCAGGCCGAACCGCACCCAGAATTCGCCGCGGACCTGCGCGCCGTCCCAGGGATAGATGATGTAGAGGCGGGCATCGGGAGCCGGCGCGCGTTGCGGCGTCGCTGGCTTTGGAGGTGGCTGTTCCGGCGCGGTCTGCGCCAGGGCACCGGGCGGAAACAGGCTCATTACGGCACAGACAAGTACGATGCTGCTCGCTGATCGGCCCATTGAGCCCTCCTGTCAGAGCGAACGCGCTATCCTCATTCCGTGTGCTGGGTAACGTACACCGGTATCGTAATGGGTCCGGCTCGCCGGCCTCACCGAGGCCGCGTTGCTTCGCCAGGAACCGCCTCTCAGGACGTTCTCGCGGCAATTCTCGACCGTTCGCGGCGAGCCATCCGCTGGCGCATCCCGGTAGTTGGGCAGCCAGCAATCGGCCACCCACTGCGCGACCCCGCCGCCGAAATCGGCGCCGCCGAAGGCATTGCGTGCGAAACTGGCGACCGGCATCGGCGCCTTCGGATCCTGGGACACGCCGCAATCCTTGCAATTGGCCTTGCCGGGCTCGACCGCCGGCCCCCACCAGAAGCGGGTCGAGGTTCCCGCCCGGGCGGCGTATTCCCACTCCGCTTCGCTCGGCAAACGGTAGGGTTTGCCGGTCAGTTGCGCGAGCCAGTCGACATATTGCTTCGCATCGAGCCAGCTCAGATTGCGGGCCGGCGCGGTGTCGCTGCCGTCGAGCCTGAAGCTGCAGCCCTTTGCCGCCGCGCATCGGTTCCACTCGGCGACGGAGATCGGCGACAGCCCGATGGCGAATGGCGCGACGGTCACGGTATGGACCGGTTGTTCCGAGGTGTCCTCGTCACTGCCCATCCGGAAAGACCCGCCTTGTATGCGGATCATCTCGGGGCAGTTCTCGCAGTCGCGGAAGCCGGATGCGGTCTGGATCATCCGCGCGACGGGAAGGTTCGGGGCCAGGATCGCGACCTGCTGATCTGGAGCCGCGGCGCCGGCTGCGGGATTCGCGGGCGGCGCGGAAGGCGTCGCCGCGTCCGGAGGCTTGGCTGCCTCCAAAGACCTGACTGCGTCCGGAGGCTTGGCCGCGTCCGAAGGCTTGGCTGCCTCCACAGTGTTGCCCGCTGGTGGCGCAGCCGGCGGCGCGCGTGCCGGCTCGCTGGTCACGGTGATGGGCGGGACGATCACCCGGCGCGGGAGTTGGTCGACCGACGCCAGCATCGATCCTCCGCCGACCGGCACGTAGCCGGTGGCGTAGAGACCGGCAGCCAGCGCAAGAGCGGCCGCGATCCCGGCAGGGATCATGAACGGCCGCAGTTTTCTCGTCGTGGCGGTGACCGATGCAGGGTCCGGAAGCACCCGATAGATGCGGACGGGATCGGTGATGTTCTTCAGCTTCTCGTCGCCGAGCGACTGATATCCGCAGACCAGCTTGTTCTTGACCTGCTCATAGACGCCCCCCGAAATATAGACGCCGCCTGGCGTCGCCAGGGATTCCAGGCGGGCGGCGATGTTGACGCCGTCGCCGAACACATCGTCCGTCTCGACGATGACGTCGCCGAGATTCACCCCGATCCGGTATTGCAGCCAGTAATCGCGCGGCAGGCCGGTGTTCCGTGCCGACAGGGACTGCTGGATGACGATCGCGCAGCGCACGGCTTCGAGCGGGCTGTCGAACATGGCGAGGAAGCCGTCGCCGGTGTTCTTGATGATCTTGCCGTAATGCTCGTCAAGCGTGGGATCGACGATCTCGCGGCGAACCTGTTTCAGCCGACGAACCGTCCCTTCCTCGTCGCGGCCCATCATCTGGCTGAACCCGGCGAGGTCGGCCGCAAGGATAGCCGCAAGCCTGCGATGAGGATGCGGATGCGCAGAAAACTCTTCAGGCATCACTACCACCGCTGGGTGACCAGCAGCCGTCAATTTACGCGCATCGCCAACGCGGCGCAAACCGGATGCCCGGAAGCTCCGGCATTCGTGCGCACCGCTAACCAACGCCTCCCGAACCCGTGGCACATGACACTGGGATCGGTCTAAAGTGATGCCGCTGCGTCCGTGCGGGATGGGGGAGCGGAATGATTGACGTGCCGAACTCGAACATTAGGGGCGCGCTTGTCGCCGCCGCCTGGCTCTTCGGCACTTCGCTCGCCTGCGCGCAGGCGCCGAGTAGTGCGCCGGCTGATGATTCAGCGCTGGTGACGCGCGGCGAGTATCTCGCCCGGGCCGCGGACTGCATGCCGTGCCACACCTCGGACAAGTCCAAGCCCTATGCCGGCGGCCTCGCGCTGAACACGCCGTTCGGCGCGATCTATTCGGTGAACATCACTTCCGATCCCACCACCGGCATTGGCCGCTGGACCTATGACCAGTTCAAGCGCGCGCTGCATGACGGCATCCGCGCCGACGGTGCCTTCCTCTATCCGGCCATGCCGTTCGATGCCTATACCGGCATCGAGGAAGCTGACCTGAAGGCGCTGTGGGCCTATGTCCGCCGCATCCCGCCGGCGGCCGTCGAGAATACCGAGAACGGCCTGTCCTTCCCGTTCAATATCCGCCTCGGCATGCTGGCATGGCGCGAATTGTTCTTCGCACCGGCCAGCTTCAAGCCGACGCCGGGCAAGAGCGCGGAATGGAACCGCGGCGCCTATCTGGTCGAGGCGCTCGGCCATTGCTCGGATTGCCACAGCCCGCGCAACATCCTCGGCGGCATCAAGGGCAAGGCGCAGTTCACCGGCGCGGATATTGACGGCTTCT
This sequence comes from Starkeya sp. ORNL1, assembly GCF_012971745.1. Lineage (NCBI taxonomy): Bacteria > Pseudomonadati > Pseudomonadota > Alphaproteobacteria > Hyphomicrobiales > Xanthobacteraceae > Starkeya > Starkeya sp. ORNL1. The sequence continues at coordinate 1,656,273 of NZ_CP048834.1, read as the reverse complement.
ACGCCCCGGACATCGCCTCCGCCGCGCTGGCGAAGAACTGGACCAAGGATACGCTGGTGCAGTTCCTCAAGACCGGCTCCGCACCGCAGAAGACCGTGGTGTTCGGGCCGATGGCGGAAGTCATCCACGACAGCCTGGCCTTTCTGACCGACGCCGACCGCGCGGCGATGGTGACCTATCTGCTCGACAGCCCGCCGCCGCCGGACGCCCCGGCGCCGCAGAAGCTCTCGCCGTTGCCGGCCGGGGTCTACAAGCGCGCGGCCAAGCTCTACATCGACAATTGCGCCGCCTGCCACCAGGACCACGGCACCGGTGTCGCCAATGCCATTCCGCCGCTGGCCAACAATCCGGCAGTGACGGCCGACGAGCCCTACAACATCATCACCGTCGCGCTCGAAGGCCTGCCGGCCGGCGGCACGTTCGGCGCCATGCCGTCCTTCGCCGGACGGCTGTCCGATCGCGACATTGCCGACCTCGCCAATTATGTGCGCACCAGCTGGGGCAACCAGGCGGCGGCGAACGCCACTGCCAAGATGGTCGCCGCCTGGCGCGAGACCGTGCCGGTTCCCGACTATGGCACGCAGGCCGCCTCGTCCTTCGATTGCGGCGAAGTCGGCGGCGCGCCGGGCGTCGCGACCCCCGATCCGAAGGCGGTCGCTGCCATCTCGGCGATGCTGGCCGGTGGCAATCGCGACGTGCCGGCTATGGTCAGCAGCTATCAGGGCGCCGACCCCTCGGCGAGCCCCGCCGATGTGGTGAACGCGCTGGTCACCGCCTATTGCCCGGTGGTCGCGGCGAGCGCTGCCGAGACCTACCAGAAGCATGCCGAACTGCGCCGCTTCTCGCTGGAAGCCGTCGCCGATGTCTCGCCCGGCGCCGCTGCGGTGGCGTTCCCGCCGGTCGACACCATCTGGGCGAGCCCGGCCGGAAAATCGCTGGTGACGCGCGAGCCCGGCAGCCTCGCCGGCCCGCTCAAATGCCCGGCGGACGACGGCAAGCTGGTGCCGGTGGCGCTCGCCGGCAAGGCCTCCGCGCTGCTCGGCAAGCCGACGCTGCCGGTCTCCGGCGACAAGGCGACCCAGCTCGCCGGTGCGCTCGCCACCACCAACCCGAAGGCGCGCCTGTCCGATGTCGCCAACGCGCTGATCGCGAGCTACTGCACGCTGGTGGTCGCCGACGCCTCGCTGGAGCCGGCGCAGCAGCATGGCTGGATGGAGCAGTTCGGCGAGCAGGTGATCGAGACGCTGCAATTGCGTCCGTGAGGTCCGCGTGCCGTGCCGGCGGAATTCCCGTCGGCACGGTCAGGCCGCTGCCAAGATGGTACGCCTATAGGTTGGCGTGTCGCCACGGTCCCTGTAGTTTGGCGTCGATGTGGGCTGCCACCCAGGGCATTTAAGCGAACTGCGAACTCGACCGGACCCGGATGGCGCGCGGAAGGGGCCTTGCCGTCATGGAGACGTTGAACGCCATTTCTTCCTGGATAAAGTCGAATCCGATTATTGCCCTTGTGGGAACTCTTGCCGCCGCGCTGGCGGCCGTCTCTTCCTTGATCGGCAGCATCAGCAATGTCGTTCCGGCAACGCTCAAGGTTCTCGATCTGCCGGACTGTATCTCCTACGCAGATGTCTATCACAGCGCGCATAGTTACTTCAAAATGGATGCTCAGGGTGTCTGGCGCGAATACCCGCCGGAAGGCGGAACGGCTCGCTATGAATTCAAGGAAGTTCACCGTACCCGGGACTATATCGACCTGCTCAATCTGACCGAGCGGCCCGGCATGCCGGAGTGGCGAACCATGCTCGTTCGCCTGCCGGCCTGCGGGGGCAAGTCGGAAATGAGCCTCGGCATTCCGGAACGTTGGACCAATCTGTTTCAGGTCTGGCGGGAGTAAATCGCGGGCACCTGCGAACCGTTGCAATTGCGGCCGTGAGGTGCCCCTATACGGCGAACTCTATACGATCACCGAAGATCGCCGAACGTCGTCGTGAGTTCTCGAAGCGGCGCGGTTGCACAAAGCCCCGCTTGCGCCGGGCGGGATCAGGGGGGACGTCAAGATGTGCAGGAACTGTGAAGGCGTAGGTCGAAGGGACTTCTTCAGAATAGGCGCCACCGGTCTCGCGGCGCTCGCCGTCGGCGGGGTGGTCGGGGCGGCGCGCGCCGCCGATGGCCCGGTAGGGGTGCTTGCCCCTGGCGAGGCGCTCACCGCGCTGAAATCCGGCAATGAACGCTTTGTCAGCCGCCCGGAGCTGTGCTCGAACGATCTTGCCGCGCAGCGAAACGCGGTGGCGGCGCACCAGGCGCCCTGGGCGACGATCATCAGCTGCGCCGACAGCCGCGTTCCGCCCGAGTTGATATTCGGCGGTCACGGGGTCGGCGAGCTGTTCGTCGCCAGAAACGCCGGAAACCTCGTCGACACCGCGACGCTCGGCACCGTCGAATACGGGGCGGCGGTGCTCGGCTCGCCGCTCATCGTCGTGCTTGCCCACACCAGCTGCGGCGCGGTGAAGGCGGCCTGCGACGTCGTCACCAAGAACGCCACCTATCCCGGCGCGATCGGCCCGATGATCGAGCCGATCGTGCCCGCGGCGCTCGCCGTGCGGAACGAGCCCGGCGACTTCGTCAACAACGCCGCCAAGCAGAGCGCGCAGCGGACGGCGGCGCGGCTGATGACGGCGAGCACGCTCCTGACCGGCCTCGTCGGGGAGGGCAAGCTGAAGATCGTCTCCGCCATCTATGACCTGGAGACCGGCGCCGTCAGCTACCTCGCTTGACGGGAGCCGGGCAACGAACAGCCGCTATTCCTGCGTTCGCGCCACGCGCGGACGCAGGAACGGCCACTGCCACTGCCGCGGCTTCGGCACCAATATGCCGGGAGGCGCCGGGCCCAGCAGCGCCACCAGGACCAGGCCGATCAGCGCCACCCAGAACGTCACCTGGAAGCCGTCTATATAGGCGAGGACATTCGCCTGCTGGCTGATGAGGCCGGCGAGGCTCGCCGCGCTCCGCGCCAACAGCGCCTGCGGGGAGGCGCCGTCGGCGGAGAATACGTGGGAGAACAGGCCCAGCGCCCCTTCGGTATGGGCGCCGCCCGCCGGCACGTGCAGGCCGAGCAGATAGGAGTGCAACTGCTCGCGGTGGCGCAGGAAGGTGGCCATGACCGTCGTGGCGGTCTCGGCGCCGCCCAGCCGTATCACCTGAATATAGGCGGCAGTCGCCGTGGCCTGCTTCGGATCGGAATTGGCGAGGATGTAGACGATGGCGGCGAGCAGCAGGAAGCCTTGCCCCACCGACTGGATCAGCGTTATCGGCGTGAAGCTCCACGGGCCCCAGATGGCGCTGAGACCGGTGCCCATGCTGGCGGCGATGGCGAAGGCCAGGAAGCCGATCATGATCGTCACCCGCGCATCGAAGCGCAGCACCAGCAGGACCGCGAGCGGTGTGGTGACGAGCAGCGGGAGCCCGCTGGTCAGGAAGATGGTCCAGCCGATCTGCTCGGGCCGCAGCCCCACGACGGTGGTCAGGAATCCGGTGACGAGCTGCGAGTTCGACAGCGACGTCGCGGTGTAGCTCAGCACGATCAACAGGGCGATGGCGGTGTTCCGCGTGGCGATGACCTTGTGGCTGGCCCAGGGATTGCGCACCAGCATCTCGTTGATGAAGAAGCCGAGGATAAGGGCCGCCCCGCCACCTATCAGGCAGGTGATGAGGCCGGACTGGAACCAGTCCAGCCGGTTGCCCTGGTCCAGCCCGGCATAGATCAGCGCCCAGCCGCTGCCGAGCAGCGCCATGCCGCCCCAGTCCGCGCGCTGCAGCAGGCCGATATCGGTCTTCTCGTGCGGGCTGCCGAGCCACACCAGGCCGCCGATGATCGGGGCCAGGATCATGTCCTGCCAATAGATCCACTGCCAGCCGAAATGGGTGTCGTAGAGCCCGATCAGCAGCGGTCCGGTGTTCAGCGAGAAGGCGAGGCGGAAGGCGTAGATCGCCAGCGCCGGCACCCACCATCTGGTCGGCAGGTTGCGGAAGATGATCATGATGGTGGCGGGGATGAACACGCCGAGCAGCAGCCCGCGCACCATGTGCAGCGCCACCAGCAGGTGCCAGTCCCGCACCTGCGGCAGCACGAACGAGATGGCGGCATAGACGAGGCTCGGCCAGAACAGCACGCGGCGCACGCCGAAGGTCGCGGCCAGCCAGGCCACCGCCGGCGCGATCAGTATTTGCGGCGCGGTGGCGAAGGTGTTCAGCCACGCACCCTGGTCGTAGCTGAGCCCGAAGGCGCCGCGCAGATCCGGCAGGCCGACGCTGAACAGGCGGGTGTCGAAGCCGACCAGGAACGAGCCCAGCAACACCGCCGCCGCCGCAAAGACCGGGCGCGGAACGCCCAGGACGAGCGGCACGTCAGCAGGCTGCGCGGCCGATTCAGTGCTCGTCGTCGACATGGATGCTGGCCTCGACGGACATGCCGGCGCGCAACTTGTCCGTCAGCGCCTGGCCGGGATCGATCTCGATGCGCACCGGGATGCGCTGCACCACCTTGGTGAAATTGCCCGTGGCGTTGTCCGGCGGCAGCAGCGCGAACACCGCACCGCTCGCCGGCGACAGCCGCCCGACCTGCCCGCGCAGCGTCTGGCCCGGGAAGGTGTCGATCGTCAGGTCGACCGGCTGGCCGGCGGCGACGCGGGTGAGCTGCGTCTCCTTGAAATTGGCGATGACATAGACATTCGGCACCGGCACCACGGAGATGAGGTTGGTGCCGACATTCACATAGTCCGAGGGCTGCACCGCGCGGGTGCTCGCCTCGCCGTCGAACGGCGCGACCACCGAGGTGTAGCCGAGCTTGAGCTGGGCGGATGTCAGGTTGGCCTGCGCCGCATCGAGATTGGCGCGCAGCGTGCCCTCCTGGCCGACCAGCACATCGAGCTGGCGCTGCTGCGCCTCGATCGCCGCGAGCGAGGCCGCCACGCCCGCCACCGCTTCGGAATAGGCCGCGTTCGCCTGCTGGACCTTCTGCTGGGTGCCGGCGATGCCGCCATTCAGGAGCGTCTGCTGGCGGTCGCGCTCCTGCTGCGTCACGGTCTGCGAGGCGACCGCGGAGTCATGCTGCGCCTTGGCCTGCTGCAGCAGGGCGCGCTGCAGCGCCTCCTGGTTGGCGAGATTGTCCAGCGCCGCGCGGGCGCCGGCCACCGCCGCCTGCGCGGCATTGACCGCGGCCTGGTAGTCGGCGGGGTCGATCTGGACGAGAAGCTGGCCGGCCTTCACCGACTGGAAGTCATTGACCAGCACGCGCAGCACATTGCCGCTGACGCGCGCGCTGAGCGTCGAGACATCGGCCTCGACATAGGCGTCGTCGGTCGACTGGATAGCGGCGGCACTCACCCATTCGCCCCATTGATGGTCGGAGACGACGACCAGGCCGATCACGAGGGCGATCGCCACCGCGGGGATGGCAAGCCGGCGGACGCCGGCCGCCAGCGAAAACGGCGGATCGCCGGGCGTCGCCGGCGCAACAAACTTGCTGGTGACAGGCTCGACGATGGACATGACATCCTGGCTCCGGAAGTTTCGTTTGCTTTTTTGGATGCGCTCTTCCCGTGCGTTGGCCCCGGCAGCGAGGGTCGACGTCTTCGGAAAGCTGCGCTGCAAGTCTTGTGAAGCTGTTTTGCGCGGCGCGGGCTGGAAGTCTTTCCCATACGCACGCTGCGTGAAGCCTCATCGCGCACGTGCGCCCGGAAAAGCGGCGCTGTCGCAAGGGGATGTCGCAACGACACGGCTTTCCCGATACGGGTTAAACCGAAGTATGAGTGCGCCAAACCAGCGGTCAATTCTGCCGCGACGCCGGATCGCCTAAGCCTCCTCTGGCGTCCGGGGCGGCACGCATCTTCCGTTCGGATTGCTCCGGATGTGCCGGGCGGGCTGCCCGGCCCGACGCAGCGACGCGAACAGGATGGAGCGTGAACTATGGACACTTCCGCCAAGGCCCGCCGGGCCGCCCCTCTTCAGACCCCGACCGATCTCGGCTCGGACGCCACCCGCGACATCGCAGCGGCGCTCACCGGCCTGCTGGCCGACGTGTTCGCCCTCTACCTGAAGACCAAGAACTTCCACTGGCACATGTCGGGCCCGCACTTCCGTGACTATCATCTGATGCTCGACGAGCAGGGCGACCAGATCTTCGCGGCCACCGACGCCATCGCCGAGCGTGCGCGCAAGGTCGGCGGCAACACGCTGCGCTCGATCGGCCACATCCGGCGCCTGCAGCGCATCGCCGACAATGACGCGGACTTCGTGACGCCGCAGGACATGCTCGCCGAGCTTGGCGAGGACAACAGGCAGCTGATCTTGTTCCTGCGCGAGGTGCACGGCGTCTGCGAGGAATATAACGACGTAGCCACGACCAGCCTGATCGAGGTCTGGATCGACGAGGCCGAGCGCCGTTCCTGGTTCCTCTACGAGGCGACCCGCGGCGTGAACTGAGGCCCATCCAGGATGGGATTTCGGGTCAGCGGACGATCTTCCGCCGGGTTTACCCGGCGCGAGGATCGATCGCGCCGTTGCGCCGTCACCTGCCTCTGGCACTGGTGCGCAGTGCCTCGCGCAGCACCTGGAACGTGCGGTCGCTGAGCGTCTGCGAGACGTTGAAGCGCATATAGTTCCCGGCGGACTGCGACAGGCTGAACGCATTGCCCGGCGCCAGCACCACCCCGTCGGCAAGCGCCGTCCGCGCGACATCCGTGGCATCGATGCCGTCCGGCAGCCGGCACCACAGCAGCATGCCGGCCTGTGGCTCCAGCCAGGGCGCGATCCCCAGCGCTTTCAGCCTGGCGGCGACATCGAACATGGCGCGCGCCAGACGGCTGCGCAGCTGTTCCAGATGCTTGCGGTAGCCGCCATCGCTCAGCACGGCCAGCACCAGCTCGGCATTGAGCCGCCCGCCGCCGAACGAGGTGGCGATCTTGAGGTCGGTCAGGCTCTCGATCCATTCCGGCCGCGCGGCAATGAACCCGCAGCGCGCCGAGGCGGACAGCGTCTTGGAGAAGCTGCCGGTGTGGATGACACGATTGAGCCCGTCGAACGCCGCGAGGCGCGGCGCCGGGGTGTGCTCGAAATCGGCGAAGATGTCGTCCTCGATGATGGTCAGCGCGAACTGGTCGGCGAGCTTCAGTACCCGGTGCGCGACCACTGGCGACAAGGTCGCGCCGGTCGGATTGTGGATCGCGGAATTGGTGATGTAGAGCCGCGGCCGGTGTTCGGCCAGCGCGCTGCCGAACTGCGCGATGTCAGGACCGACGGGCGTGTGGGGCACGCTGACGATCCTGGCGCGGTGTGCGCGCAGCAGGGCCTGGAAATTGAAGTAGCAGGGGTCGTCGACCAGCACGACATCGCCAGGCTCGATCAGCAGCCGGCACAGCAAATCCATCGCCTGCGTGCCGGAATCGGTCAGCATGATCTGGTCCGGCGAGGCCTCGATGCCGCGCTCGGCCATGCGGCGGGCAATGAGCTGGCGCAAGGGCGGCAGGCCCAATGGGGTGCTGTAGTCGGCCAGAGCCGGGCCGTCGGCGCGCGAGAGCGTGCGCAGCGCTTTCCTTATGCCGTCCTCCGGCAGCCATGATGGCGGGAGCCAGCCGCACCCCGGCTTCAGGTCGCCATCTCCGGCTTCCAGCGATTGCCGCGACACCCAGAACGGATCGACGGCGCGGTCGAGCTTCGGGCCGACCTCCGCGAGCGACAGCGGCGCCGTCTGGCTGGCGACATAGAATCCCGAGCCCGGCCGGGAGTGGATGGCGCCCTCGGCGACCAGCCGTTCATAGGCTTCCACCACCGTCGAGGCCGATACCTTGAGCGTCACCGCCATGCCCCGGATCGAGGGCAGCCGGGCGCCGGCGGTCAGGCTGCGCCCGGCAATCCGCTGGCGGATCGTTGCCATGACCATCTCGACGCGGGTGCCGAGGGTTTGCTCGCTCATCTGTACTGTACCTTGAACCATAACAGTTTGGCCTGACTGTACCGATTTGTCACTGGCCGCGCCAGCCGATGCAGCGGATAGGACGCTGCATGTGAGGGAGCGCGACATGGACCGCACGGCCACCGGCTGGATCAATGGCTTCATCGGCGTGGTGGTGTTCAGCGGCTCGCTGCCGGCCACGCGCGTTGCCGTCATGCAATTCGATCCGGTGTTCCTGACGGTCGCCCGCGCGGCGATTGCCGGCGCGCTGGCGCTGTGCCTGCTCGTCATCTTCCGGGAGCGGCGCCCCGCGCGCGGAGACATCGCCTCGCTGGTGGTGGTCTCGCTCGGCGTCGTGGTCGGCTTCCCGTTGCTCACCGCGCTGGCGCTCCAGCACGTGACCTCCGCACATTCGATCGTCTTCATCGGGTTGCTGCCGCTGGCGACGGCGATCTTCGGCGTCATCCGCGGCGGCGAGCGGCCGAAGCCGGCCTTCTGGTTCTTCTCGCTGCTCGGCAGCGCGCTGGTGGCGGGCTTCGCCCTGTCGCAGGGACTGACGGCCTCGCCCGTTGGCGACACGCTGATGCTCGCGGCGATCATCGTCTGCGGCCTCGGCTATGCCGAGGGCGCGCGGCTCTCCCGCACGCTCGGCGGCTGGCAGGTCATCTGCTGGGCGCTGGTGCTGAGCCTGCCGGTCATGATCGGGTTGATGTTCCTCACCATGCCGCCGACCTTCGCCAACATCGAGGCGCCGGCCTGGCTCGGCCTCGGCTATGTCTCGCTGTTCAGCATGCTGATCGGCTTCGTGTTCTGGTATCGCGGCCTCGCGCAGGGCGGCATCGCAGCCGTCGGCCAGTTGCAACTGCTGCAGCCGTTCTTCGGCCTGGCGCTGGCCGCCACGCTGCTGCACGAGCCGGTGACCTCGCTCATGCTTGCGGTGACCGTCGCCGTGATCCTGTGCGTCGCCGGCGCGCGGAAGTTCGCCCGATAGGATTAAGGCGCAAATCGATGTATGTGCCAGCTATCCCATCGGTAAGGAGCGCCCATGACGACGACATCGAAGCTGCGCATCGCCGTGCTCTTCGGCGGCCGCTCCGCCGAGCATGACGTTTCGGTGCTCTCGGCCACGAATGTCATGCGCGCGCTGGATCCCGCCCGATACGACGCGGTTCCGGTCTTCGTCACCCGCGACGGACAATGGCTGCTGAGCAGTTTCGAGGACGGCGCGCTGGCGAAGCCTTCGGTGGGCACGGAAGTCTGCCTGGTGCCGGGCGGGCAGGGGCGCATGCTGGCGATCCCGACCAATGGCATGCCCCATGAGCTGCCGGAGATCGGCATCCTGTTCCCGGTGCTGCACGGGCTTCACGGCGAGGACGGCGCCGCGCAGGGGCTCGCCGAGGTGGCGCGGGTGCCGCTGGTCGGCTGCGGCATCCTCGGTTCGGCGAACGCGCTCGACAAGGACATCGCCAAGCGCCTGCTGAACGAGGCGGGCCTGCCGGCCGCGCGCTCCGTCACGATCCACCCGGGCGCCGCGCCGAGCTTTGCCGAATTGCAAGGCACGCTCGGGCTTCCGCTGTTCATCAAGCCGGCCCGGCAGGGCTCCTCCGTCGGCGTCAGCAAGGTCTCGACCGAGCAGGACTACGCGGCGGCGCTTGCCGAGGGCTTCAGGCACGATGGCAAGCTGCTGGCCGAGGAATTCATCCGCGGCCGCGAGATCGAGTGCAGCGTGCTGGAGGATCCCGAGGGCGGCCTCTTCGTCTCCCGCCCCGGCGAGATCGTGCCGGCGGAGAGCCACGGCTTCTACACCTACGACGCCAAGTATATCGACGAGGATGGCGCCGCCCTGAAAGTGCCGGCGGAACTGCCGGAAGAGATCGAGAGCGCGGTCCGCGCAATGGCGGCGAAGGCGTTCCGCGCGGTCGGCTGCGATGGCATGGCGCGGGTGGATTTCTTCGTGACCTCGGAGCTGCGCATCCTCATCAACGAGCTCAACACCATTCCCGGCTTCACCAATATCAGCATGTATTCCAAGGCAATGGCGGCCAGCGGCGTCAGCTATCCCGAGGTGATCGACCGGCTGGTAGCCCACGGACTCGCCCGCGCCGCCCGCCTGGGCTGAGGCCGGTTCACCGCAGCGCATTGAGGGCTTCGGTCCACTTCCCGAAGCCCTCAGGTTTAGTTGCCTCAGACTTGTGCCAGGCCTCCGTCGACGAAGACCTCGCCGCCGGTCATGAAGCTGCTGTCCGAGGACGCCAGGAATGCGGCCACCGCCCCGGTCTCTGTCGGGTCGCCCATGCGGCCGATCGGCGTCGTGGCCCCGAGCGCGGCCAGGCCTTCCTCGCCCACGACCTCAATCGCCAACTCGGTCTTGGTCGGCCCCGGAGACAGCACATTGACGCGGATACCTGTGTCGCGCAGGTCAAGCGCCCAGCTGCGCGCGAGATTGCGGATTGCCGCCTTGGTCGCGCTGTAGATGCTGAACTGCGGCGTCCCCATCACCCCGGTGCTCGAGCCGGTAAGGATGATCGACGACCCCGCCTTCATCAGCGGCAGGGCCTTCTGCACCGTGAAGATCAGCCCTTTCACGTTGACGTCTAAGATCTGATCGTAGTGCTCGGGCGTGATCTCGCCGAGCGGCGCGAACGACCCGGTCCCGGCATTGGCGAACACGATGTCGAGCCCGCCTCGTTCGGCCTTTACCTGCTGGTACAGCCGATCGAGGTCGGCCAGGTCGGTCACCGAGCCCTGCACGGCCCGGGCCGAGGGACCCAGCTTCGCCACGGCGGCGTCGAGCGCCTCCTGCCGCCGGCCGAAGATGTAGACGAACGCGCCTTCGTCGATGAACCGTTTGGCGGCCCCGAGCCCGATGCCGCTGCCGCCGCCCGTCACCACTGCCGTCTTGCCCTGTAGTCTGCTCATGATGTGCTCCTTCATTGAGGTTGCACTGAGCTGGCGGCCTACCCACTTATCTACAAGTATGCACCTTTTGGTAAGTGCCAGAGAAATGTCATCAGATCGTTCAGACCAGATCTCACCGCCGGCGCAGGCTTCGCCGTCGGCCCAGGCATGCACCCCGACGCTGCCTGGTTTCACCTGCGGCCTCGACGCGACGCTGCGGGTCATCGCCGGCAAGTGGAAGCCACTGATCCTCTACTTCCTCGCCCAGGGCGGCCCGACCCGCTACGGCGAGCTGCGGCGAGCCGTGCGCGACGTCAGCGACAAGATGCTGATTCAGCAGCTCAAGGAGCTGGAGGCCGACGGTCTCGTGAAGCGGACCGACTACAAGGAGGTCCCGCCACGGGTGGACTATAGCCTGACCCCGTTGGGCCACAGCCTCGCCGAGGCTCTCGTGCCGCTCTGCTCCTGGGGCACCGAAAACCTGGCGGAGGTCACGCGCGTCTTCGCCCAGCGCGAGGCCCTGAACGGCAAACGACGGTAAACTGCGGTTGCTTCCGCCTGACGGCTGCCGCCCGGCCTAGATCGGCGGATGCGGGATCGAGGACAGCAGCTCGCGCGTATAGTCCGCCTTCGGCGCCGCCATCACCTCTTCGGTCACGCCTTCCTCGACGATGCGGCCGGCGCGCATCACGATGACCCGGTCGCACAGCATGCGCACCACTTCGAGGTCGTGGCTGACGAAGATGTAGCTCATGCCGAGCCGCAGCTTCAGGTCCTGCAGCAGGTTCAGCACCACCGCCTGCACCGAGACATCGAGCGCCGCGGTCGGCTCGTCCAGCACCACGAGGTCGGGCCTGAGCGCGATGGCGCGGGCAATGCCGACGCGGGCCTTCTGGCCGCCCGAGAGCTGGTGAGGGAAGCGGTCGAGGAACTGGACGGGCAGGCCGACCAGCTGCGCCAATTCCTCGACCTGCCCCCGCAAGGCCGCCCCGCCGACGGTCTCGCCCATGCGCAGCAGCGGGTCCGCGATCGAGCGGGCCGCGGTGAAGCGGGGATTGAGGCTGTCGGTCGGATCCTGGAACACCATCTGGATGCGCCGCCGCCATTGCGAGCGGGCGAACTGCTTGGCCGGGATGGTGGAAAGGTCGGTGCCGTCGAACACGATGCGGCCGGAGGTCGGGTCGATCAGGCGCATCAGCATCATCGATGTGGTGGACTTGCCGCAGCCGGATTCGCCGACGAGGCCGAGGCTCTCGCCGCGCCCGACCTCGAAGCTGATGCCGTCCACCGCGCGGAACGGGTCCTCCACCGCGCCGCGCACGCCGAACACCTTGGCGAGCCCGGTGCTGGTGGCCTGGCGCGGATATTCCTTCAGCAGGCGCTCCACCTTGAGCAGCGGGCCATCGCCCTTCGGCGGCACTGCAACGATGGGCAAGGCCGCCGGCGCATCCTCGGGCAGCAGCCCGCGCAGCGTGGCGCCGCGGCGCGGCGTCGCCCGCATCAGCTTGCGCGTATAGGGATGCTCCGGCGCGCGGAAGATGGCCTCGGCGGTGGCGGTCTCCACCACCTTGCCCTTCTCCATCACCATCACCTTGTCGCAATAGGCGGCGGCGAGGCCGAGATCGTGGGTGATGAGGATGGTCGACATGTTGCGCTCGCGCGTCAGCTCGACCACCAGGTCCATCACCGCCTTCTGCGTCGTCACGTCGAGCCCGGTGGTCGGCTCGTCGGCGATCAGCAATTGCGGGCGGCAGGCCAGTGCCAAAGCGATGACGATGCGCTGGCACATGCCGCCGGAAAGCTCGAACGGGTAGGCGTGGTAGCGCTCCTCGGGGCGGGCGATGCGCACCGCCTTCAACGCCTCGATGGCCTTCTCCCTGGCGTCGCTCGGCTGCGCCTGCACATGCTCGATCAGCACGTCCTCGATCTGCTTGCCCACCTTGCGGATCGGGTTGAGCGCGGCGCGCGGGTTCTGGAAGATCATCGACATCTCCCGTCCGCGCAGCGCCCGCACCGTCGCCTCGGGAGCGGTGCCGATATCGACGCCGCCGAGGCGGATGGTGCCGTCCGCGATGCGCCCGGCGCGGTCGAGGATGCGCATCACCGTGTAGGAGGTGACGGATTTTCCCGAGCCGGACTCGCCGACAATGCCCAGCGTCTCGCCCTTGGCGAGGCTGATATTCACCTTCTCCACCGCGCGCACCGTGCCGCGCCGTGTGGCGAACTCGACGGTGAGGTCGTGGACTTCGAGGAGAGGGGGCTGTGCGTAGTTCACCGGGGCGTGGACGTTCATGGCGAGCACCTCAGAGCACGGCCGGGGAATCCCTCTCCCCGCTGGGGAGAGGTGGCCCGCGTAGCGGGTCGGCGAGGGGGCGCATCATTGCGGAGCGGCGAAGACCCCTCACCCCAACCCTCTTCCCGACGGGGAGAGGGAGCCGACGCTCTGGATGAGGTGTGCATTTTGATTCCTGTTCTCACGTCCGGCGCTGCGGGTCGACGAGGTCGCGCAGGCCGTCGCCGAGCAAATTGAAGCAGAACACCGCGAGCATCAGCGTCGCGCCGGGGAAGAAGGCGATCCACCATTCGCCGGAGACGATGAAGGAGGCGCCCTCCGCCACCATGATCCCCCATTCCGGCGTCGGCGGGCGCACGCCGAGCCCGATGAAGGACAGGCCCGCCGCATTGAGGATGGCGTAGCCCATGGTGAGCGAGACCTGCACCATCATGATCGGCAATATGTTCGGCGCGATCTGCGTCAGCAGGATGCGCATCTCCGAATTGCCGCACAGCCGCGCCGCCTGCACGAAGCCGGCCTCGCGGCGGATATTGGCCTCCGCCCGGGCGACGCGGACATAAAGCGGGAAATTGATGATGGCAGTGGCGATGACGATGTTGGTCACCGTGTTGCCGAGCGCGGCGACGATGCCCATGGCCAGCACGAACAGCGGGAAGGCCATGATGGTGTCGGAGACGCGCCCGACGATGCGGTCGGTCCAGCCGCCGAAATAGCCGGAGGCGATGCCGGCAAAGCCGCCGGCGAAGAACACCAGCGCCACCGAGGCGATGGCGATGATCATGTCGAGCCGGGTCGCCACCACCACGCGGCTGAAGATGTCGCGGCCGAGCTGGTCGGTGCCGAACCAGTGCGTCGTTGACGGCCCCTGCAACGCCGCCGCGGTGTCGCTGGCCAGCGGATCGTGCGGCACGATCCATGGCCCGATCACCGCGGCGAGCAGGAACAGCGCGAACAGGCCGAAGGCAAGCCCGGTCACCGGGTTCTCGGTGACGATGTGCTTCAGGTGGGCGAGGATGCTGTCGTCGGTGGCGGCGGGAGACGCGGTGGCGACACTCATGCCTCGATCCTCACGCGCGGGTCGATCACGCCGTAGACGATGTCGATCCCCAGATTGAGCAGGACGTAGAGGATGGCCATGGCGAGCACGAAGCCCTGCACCGGCGCATAGTCCGAGGTGATGAGCGCCTCGATGGCGTAGGAGCCGATGCCCGGCCAGGCGAACACCTTCTCCACCAGCACATTGGCGCCGAGCAGGAAGGAGAACACCATGCCGAGCGTGGTCACCACCGGGAGGAGCGCATTGCGGAAGGCATAGCCCATCACGACCTTGGTGGGGCTGAGGCCGCTGGCCCGCGCGGTGCGCACGAAGTCCGAGGCCAGCACCGCCAGCATCGAGGCGCGGGTCATGCGCGCGATCGGCGCCAGCGAGAAGATGGCGAGCGTCACCGCCGGCAGCCAGATCTGCGACCAGGCGGCGCGGAAGGTCTCGATGTCGCCGACCAGCAGGCTGTCGACCAGATAGAAGCCGGTGATCGGTTCGGGCGCGGTGAAGAACACGTCGATCCGCCCGAGCGGCGCCGGCGCCCAGCCGAGCTTGAAGTAGAACACGTAGACCAGAAGCAGCCCGGTGAAGAACACCGGGAGCGAGACGCCGGCGGTCGCCACCACGCGGCATAGATGGTCGATCCAGGAGCCTTCCTTCACCGCCGCCAGGATGCCGAGCGGCACCGCCACCAGCACCGAGATGAGCAGGCCGAGCAGCGTCAGCTCGGCCGAGGCGGGCAGGCGGGCGCGGATATCGTCGAACACCGGCTGGCCGGTGGTGAGCGAGGTGCCGAGATTGCCGGTGGCGAGATCCTTCACATAGGCGAGGAACTGCACCGGCAACGGCTGGTCGAGGCCGAGCTTGGTCTTGATTTCGGCAATGGCCTGCGGGGTTGCCGCCGGCCCGGCGAAATAGGCCGCGGTGTCGCCGGGCAATACCCGCGTCAGCAGGAAGGTGACGATGATGACACCGATGATGCTCGGCACCGCCGTCATCAGGCGTTTGGCGATCTGTGCAAGCAACGCGGCCTCCATTCGTGCTGGCGAATTGGTGGATCAGCCTTTGGCGAGGGTGCGATAGTCGAGCTGGCGGTGGAACCAGTATTGATAGCCGCTCACCTGCTTCTGCATGGCGACGTTGAGATAGGGCTGGAACAGCGGGATGCGCGGCACCTCGGCGAAGGCGAGGTCGACGAAGCCCTTCACATCGATGGTGTAGGTCGGCCAGTCTGCCTTGGCGGCGGCAGCCCGGGCGCCGTCGATCAGCGTGTCCATCGCCGGGCTCTTGTAGCCCATGGTGTTGAACACCGCGTTCTGGCCGTGATAGCACCAGAAGAAGAAGTATTCGGGATAGTCGAGCCAGCCCGAGAAGAAGTTGACGATCAGCGGCATCTCCTTCTTCAGCAATTCGCCGCGCCAATTGGCGCCTGGGATCTTGTTGAGCGTGGTGCGGATGCCGATCTGCGCGAGGCTCTCCTGCACCAGCGTCGCCAGCGGCTCGTTCACCGCGCCGCCGCCGAGATCGAATGACAGCGTGGTCTCGAAGCCCTCGGGATAGCCGCCCTCGGTGAGCAGCGCCTTGGCCTTGGCGATGTCGGTGTTGTAGGCGTGCGGCTGCGGCCAGACCGGATCGGTGACGGTGTTGGAGCCGGCGCCGAACATCGGCTTGGCGAGGCCGAACATCACCGCGTCCATGATCTTCTGGTAGGGCAGGGCGTAGGCCACCGCCTGGCGCACCGCCAGCTTGTCGAAGGGCGGCTTGTTCACGTTCATGCCGATATACTGGATGCCGTTGCCGATCGGGTTCGACACCACCGCGACCTTGCCGCCGGCCTTCAGTTCGACGAAATCCTTGGACGGCAGGTCGAAGGAGATGTCGGCATCGCCGCGCTCCACCAAGGCGCGCCGGTTGCCGGCGGAGGGCACCATGCGCCAGATGATGCGCTTCAGCGCCGGCTTCGGCCCACTGGTCCAGGCCTCGTTGCGCTCATAGGCGACCTCGGTTCCCGAGGTCCATTTCGACACCTTGTAGGCGCCGCCGCCGGCGGTGTTCTGCTTGGTGTATTCAAGGCCCCACGGGTCCTGCGCGGTGGCCTTGGATTTCACCAGCTTCGAATTGAACACGCAGGGCACGATCACCGCGAGGTCCGGCATGGTCAGCCGGTCCGGCCGCAGGAAATCGACGCGGAAGGTGCGCTCGTCGACCGCGACGAACTGCTCGGGCTTTTCCAGCGAACCCGCCTTCATCTGGAAGGTGGGGAAGCCGCCGACCGTCACCGCGCGGTCGAACGACCATTTCACGTCCTCCGCCGTTACCGGCGAGCCGTCATGGAATTTGGCGTCCTTGCGCAGCTTGAAGGTCACCGAGCCGGGGGTCTCGGTCCATTCCTCGGCAAGCTCGGGGGTGAGCTTGTCGCGGTCATAGGAGCGGGTGCCGTCCGGCAGCGTCTTCGAGCCGTAGCTCATCAGCCGGTCGTAGCAGTTCCACGCCACCTCATAGCCTGGCCGGTTGGTGCCGACACCATGGATGTCGAGATTGTTGGGCCCGCCTTCGCTCACCACCAGCAGCGTCTCGGCGCGCGCCGATTGCGCACTGGCCGAGGACCACACCGCGGGGGCGGCGACGCCGGTGGAGGCGGCGCAGGAGAGGACAGACGCGGACTTCAGGAATTCGCGACGGTTCATGCCAGAGCTCCAGATCCGGCCAGGTCGGCACAAGCCGCGAAGGCCGCTATGCATTCTCTGTCATGATTGTGCATGCAATTTCTAGATATTGCGTGCTGAAATAGAATTCACCGCCGCTCAATTTCTGGGCTGTGTGCATTCGCGGTTTTATGCGAGACATTGAGAGTGATTTTCGCGCTGACAGCAGCGGGATAGGGCCTGCGCCTCATGGCGGACGAACGTCAGACCAGAACCGAGAAGCTGGCCGAGGAACTGGCCGATGCCATTCTCGACGGCACACTGGAGCCCGGCTGCCGGCTCGATGAGCTCATGCTTGCGGAACGCTACGGCACCTCGCGGACCCCGGTGCGCGAGGCCTTGCGCCAACTTGCAACCACCGGCCTGATCGAATTGCGCCCGCGCCGCGGCGCCGTGGTGACGCAAGTGACCTCCGAGCAGTTGGAGACGCTGTTCGTCGCCATGGGCGAACTGGAGGCGACCTGCGCCCGGCTTTGCGCGCTGAGCATGACCCCCATCGAGCGCCGCCGGCTCGAGGCGATGCAGGAGGCGATGGGTGAGTTGGTGGCACGCGGCGACGTCGCCGGCTACACCGCGGCCAATACCAGCTTCCACACCATGCTCTATGCCGGCGCGCATAATCCGGTGCTGTCGGAAATGGCGATCGGCCTGCGCCGGCGCCTTGCGCCGTTCCGGCAGGCGCAGTTCCGCGCCTCCGGCCGGCTGGCGCGTTCGCACATCGAGCACGGCGTCGTCGCGCGCGCCGTGCTGGCCGGCGACGCTGCCGGCGCCCATGCCGCCATGCTGCATCATGTGAGCCTCGTGGAGGACGCCTTCGAGCAGCTGAAACTGCAGAGCGGCCGAGCTGCCGGCGCGGCGCGCTGAGCCGCCCCGACCGCCTTCGTGAGGGCAGGGGCACGTCGCACGCCGATTAGTCGCGAGGCCGGCAGTATAGGCGGCCATAGCGAAGCTATGCGCGTTAGCCATTTGCCGATCATGCAAATATCGCCTGCCGTAAAATCATGTATTCTGGTCGCATCACAATCCATGATTAGCGTGCCGGCTTCACTTCGGCATGGCGACAATTCTGGCCGGGGGCGGCATCAATGGAATCGGACGCGACGACCTTCATACCCGACACTGCCGTCACGCCGGCGCGCGACGGCAAGAGGACCGCGGTGGTGCTCATCCACGGCATGGGCGAGCAATGGCCGATGGAGACGCTGCGCGGATTTGCCGACGCCGCCTGGACGAAAGACCCGGAACTGATCCCGGAAGGCCAGACGCAGATCTATTCGACGCCGGACCGCATCACCGGCAGCTTCGAACTGCGCCGCATCACCACCCGCTACTGGAGCGGCGAGAAGCGGCGGCGCGTCGATTTCTTCGAGTTCTACTGGGCCCACATGATGCAGGGCAACACGCTCGGCGCCGTCATTGGCTGGCTGAAGCGGCTGCTGGTCCGCTCGCCGTCGCGGGTGCCGGCGCGCCTCAAGGCGGGCTGGATTGTCGGGCTAATCCTGTCCCTCATCATCGGCGTGTTCGTGCTGATCACGGCGCTGAAGCTGTGGGATCTGGTCGGCTGGCCGTCCTTCATCTTGTCGGCGATCGTCGCCGCGGCCTCGCTCCTCGCCACGGTGTGGATCGTCCCCGTGCTGGGCGATGCCGCCCGCTATCTGAGCCCGGCGCCGGGCAATGTCGCCGCGCGCCAGGCGATCCGCGAGGCGGGCATCGACCTCATCACCAAGCTCCACACCAGCGGGCAATATGACCGCATCATCCTGGCCGGCCACTCGCTCGGCTCGGTGATCGGCTACGATATCCTCAATCACGCCTGGGGCCGGCTCCATAGCGAGGATCTGCTCGCCGGCCACGGCAAGCATTCCAGGGCGATGCAACTCCTCACATTGCTCGAGGAGATTACCCCGACGCTGAACAAGGACGCGCCGGACGGCCTGTCGGACTATCGCGAATTGCAGCGCGCCTATTTCGCCGAACTGTCGAAGATGAAGAACAAGGCCGGCGAGCCGCTGTGGCTGGTCAGTGACTTCGTCACCATGGGCTGCCCGCTGTCGAAGGCTGACGTGCTGCTCGGCAAGGACGAGGCCGATCTCGAAGCGCGCAAGGCGCTGCGCGAGGCGCCGACCGTGCCGCCTTTTCTGGAGCGCAAGAAGCCGCCGCGCTTCTCCTATCCGCCGGACGCCGACACCAGGACGCCACACCATGGCGCGGTGTTCGCCCCGACGGTGTGGACCAACATCTATTATCCGAGTGCGCTGGGCCTGTTCGGCGATTTCATCTCCGGCCCGGTCGCCTCGCTGCTCGGCGCCGGCGTGCGCGATATCCGGGTGCCGATGGGCACACCGCGGTTCCGCCATCTGTCCTATTGGACGGCGCCCGAAAAGGCCGGCCCGGCCATCCGCGCGCTGCGCCGCGCACTCAATCTGCGCGGCCATGACGAGGCGACACTCTGGGGCGCGGCGGCCGACTTCAATCCGGTCGACGCGGAGACGCTGGGCGAGCGTATCATACCGGAGCCCGCGGCGCCGGTCGCCGAGCCCGTGCCGGAGAGCCCGGTCGTCGACTATCCCGCGCCGCTCATAGCGCCAGCCTCACCGGGCCCTCCGCGACCCTGATCTTTCCCTCGGACTTCCACCGCCCGACAATGTCGGCGATGGCGTGCTTCTTGGGGTCGAAGGGGCCCTCCTTGCGATCCTTCAGCCAATCCTTATGCGTCGCGTCGCAGGATTCCGCGCTGTAGGTCAGGTGCACCGTGAAGCCGCCTTGCGGGCGGGCTTTCTCGATCATCTCCAGCGTCTCCCGGTCGGGATTGCCGTAAGTGCCATCCGCGGAGGCGACGTAATGGTCGGCCTGGATCTTCTTGAAGAACGAGACGTCGAGATTGCGCGATGAGCCGTGGTGCGGAAGCTTCAGTATGTCGAGCTTCAGCGGTCCGGATGCCGGCATCAATTTGGCGGCCTCCAGCCCTTCGAGAACATGATCGCCCCGCGCGTCACCGGTAAGCAGGAGCTTCCGGCTACCGCATTCCATTACCACCACGATGCTGGAAAGGTTCGGCACGCTCTTGTCGAGATAGGCCGCGAGGGCGGCGGTGGCGTCCTTGTCCTTCTGCTTCGCCTTCCACTTCGCCCATTCCTTCTGCAGATCGTCGATCTCCTCCTTCAGCGGCCCGACCACGGTGAGTGTCGCATCGCCGAGCCGCAGCACCCGCGGCTGCGCGGTGGTGAACTGGATCAGGCCCTGATCCGGCGGGTTGCGGTTGATCTTGAGCGCCGCGGCCAGCGAGGCGAGCTTGCTGCCCTGGCCATAGCTTTGCAGCACGAGACGGGCGGTGTGCGCCTTGTCGTCCAGCAGCACGCCGGAGACGGCATTGAGGCTCGCCAGCACCGTCTCCCCGCTCATGGCACGCGCCGCGCCGCCTTCGCCTTCGCCGACCAGCCCGTCGAAGCTGTTGTGCAGCAGCCAGCGCGGCTGGTAGGCGCGCGGTGCCCGGCGCTCATCGGCGTCGCGCAGGGTGCCGAACAGATCGAGGATGCCGAGTATGTGGTCCTCGTCGATGTGGCTGACCATGACGGCGTCGATGGCCAGCGGCTTCTCCGCCGGCGGGCCGGCCGATATCTCGTCGAGGCGCGGCTTGAGCGAGGTGCGGAACACCCCGGACGGCCCGCCATCGACCAGCAGCCGGATCGGGCGCTCCGGACCCGGCAGCGTCAGCAGCAGGCAGTCGCCATAGCGCGCCGGCAGCGCTTCGAAGATCAGGCCGGTCTTGCTCTTGGTCGTCGCCGTGTCCGCGGCGGCTGCGGCCGGGGTGCGACGCGCCCGCGGGGGGGAGGCCGGGGAAGCTCGTTTTGCTGTCTTCGCCATTTTCACACCGTTTGCAGGGCGCGTAGCGCGTCGACGAGGCCGGCGCCCTGGAAATAGGACTCGCGGCCGAGGCTGGTGGCGCTGGAGATGATGACCGACTTCACCCGGGCCGGATCGCCGACCATTTCCGGATGCCGCGCCATCAGCAGCGCGGCGACGCCGGAAACATGCGGCGCCGCCATGCTGGTGCCGTCGAGCCGCCCGAAGCCGAGATTGGGCAGCGGCCCGTCGATACGCTCGCCCGGCGCCACCACGTCGGGCTTGGCCCGCCCGTCCGCGGTCGGCCCGCGCGAGGAGAAGAAGCTGACGCCATATTCGTGCGGCCGCTCGCGATGGGTGGAACCCACCGTGATGACCGACGCCGCATTGCCGGGATCGGCGATGGAGATCGAGGCATAGCCGGCATAGTCGCCATCATGGGTGGTGAAGCGCTGCGCGCCCCAATTGCCGGCGGCGGCGACCACGGTGACGCCGGAGGCGACGGTGGCCTCGCAGGCAAGGCACACCGGGGTGCGCCCGCAGGCATAATTGTCGCGATCATGCACCAGGCCGATGGAGAGATTGACCCCGTGGATGCTCATGAAGCGGTTGCGCCCGTTCATCCAGCGCACGAATTCCAGCGCCGCGATCACCGCGAACTCGGTATCGGTGGCGGTGTCGCCGAGCACCCGCAGATCGAGCAGCCGCAGATTGGGGCAGACGCCGCGGAACACCTCGCCGCCATCCTCGCGCCAATCCCCGGCCAGCACGCCGGCGACATGGGTGCCATGGCCGTCCGGCTTGTCGTCGGCGACGGCGTCGAGCCGGTCGGGCGCCACTTCCAGCAGCCTGGAGAGCGCATCCCAGTCATAGGGCCGGCCTTCCTGCGCATCGGCTTGCAGCCGGGCGAGCAGGGCGGCCGCCGCGTTGGCGTCGATCAGCAGCTTGCCCTGGATCTCGGCGAGGATTGCCGCGCGCTGGCCGGCATCGGCGAGCGTGTCGAACGAGGCGAGCGCCCGCATCCGCGCGAAATCATAGGCGTTGTCCACGCGCGTGGCGAAATTGCCGGCGGCGTGGTCGCGGAACGCCGGGTGGGAGCCGTCAATGCCGGAATCGATCACCGCCCAGGTCAGGTTGCGGCAATCAATGTCGAACACCCGCTGCGCCGCGTCCGCCTTGATGGTGGAAACCGAGAGCGAGAGCGGCACCACCTGCCGGTTCAGCGCCACCCGCCAGATCAACGGGTCGACCCGCGCAAGGGGTGGCCTGAGATCGCGCTCCAGCGGCAGCGGCATGTCGCCGGCGGTGCCGGCCATCACCGGCATCGAGGACTGATCGTTGCTCGCAATCAGCAGGCCAGCATCCAGCTTGCGGGCCAGCAGCAGCAAGGTGACCAGCAGCGCGGCGCGGACCTCCGGCGATAGCCGGCCGCGGCTGACATCGATGAAGGCGGCGAGATCCCGCGCGGTGAGCGGGGCCACCATGTCGCCGCCGCGGCGCGCCAGCATCAAGGTGCGCAGGTCGTCGAAGGCAGCGTCGAGGTCGAGCCCGGTGCACGGCAGCACCTCGCTGACGAACTCCTCGAAGCCGAGCCGGATCGCGACCGTGGCCTCCAGCGGCGCGATATGGCGCGGCACCTTCGTCGGCACGCCGTCCAGCGCCTTGTGCAGCACGCGGGCGAGAGTGGCCGCCGGCGTGGTGTCGAGCGGAGTCAGCAGGAGGTCGACCGGATCGGCCGGCTTGCCGGCGAAGGCGATCCAGACATCCACCTGCACGGCGGATTCATTGAGCAGCCGCAGCCCGGCGCGCCCATCGAACAGAATCCGGCGAACGAGATCATCGGCGACCCTAGCCACAACGCCCCCCTGGAGTCGGCTGGTCCGGCACAGTCAAGCACGTATTGCGGTAGTCGCGCTACAGGGTCGTGGAAGAGCGTGCAAGCTCCGCACTCGGCAACGGGAGTTGGCTGTGCTCCATTTACGTAAACAACTTCAGGTGGCATCATGTGCCCGCGGGGGGACACGCAAATGGCGAAACCTGATTTCGATGCGTTTATCGGGGCGAAGTCCGCAGATCTCTTTGTCGACTCGACGGGAGAAAAGACAGCCGGCTATCTGTTATGGGGCGATGGCGTCCATCTTCTTGGAGAGCGCCAGAATGGCCGCCTCCGCGTCAGGGCACGCGGCCGCGAGCGAGCCGGCTGGATCGACGAGGATGCGCTGAGGGGCGGCAAGTCTCTTCTGGAGGTGTATTTCATCGATGTCGGCCAAGGCGACGGCGTGCTGATCAAGACCCCTGACTTCCGGCACATCATGATCGATGGCGGCCATCCTCGCAGCGCGCAGAATACCGGCAAGAGCGCGGCCGATTTTGTGGACTGGAAGTTCTTTGAGGATTACGGCCTGGACGAAATCACGCTCGACGCCATGATCGCGTCTCACAATGATTTCGATCACTATGGCGGCCTTGCCGATCTCCTGGACACGGCGCAGGAAGGCGAACTCGACACCCAGGAAATCCATGTCGAGGCTTTCTATCACGCCGGCATTTCATGGTGGACCAAGCCGGACGGTACCGATCGCACTTTGGGTCGTACCGTGGTGAGAGGCGACGCGCAGTACCAGGTGCAATTGCTCGGCGACCGGGCCTCGGCCGAAAACGCTGCCGGCCCGGGCGGCTCCAGGCTTCAGGGTGCCTGGGGCAATTTCATCGGGAAGGTGGTGGCGGCGCGGCGCGCTGACGGCCAGCCCACCTCGATCACCCGGCTCAGCCACGTCACGCCATTCCTGCCCGGCTTCGGACCCGACGACAATGGCCCGGTCATCCATGTTCTGGGTCCCGTCGAATTCGACGTCGATGGCCAGCCGGGCCTCCAGAAACTGGGGGCGGATTCCAAGACCACGAACGGCAACAGCGTCCTGCTGCGCATGGATTTTGGCCGCGCGCGGATCTTGTTGACCGGCGACTTGAACAAGACAAGCCAGCAGGCTTTGCTCGATTTCTACACCGGCCGCCGGCTGGAGTTTCAATGCGATGTCGCCAAGGCCTGCCACCATGGCAGCGAAGATGTGTCATACGCCTTCCTTCAGGCCATGGCGC
Source organism: Starkeya sp. ORNL1 (assembly GCF_012971745.1). Lineage (NCBI taxonomy): Bacteria > Pseudomonadati > Pseudomonadota > Alphaproteobacteria > Hyphomicrobiales > Xanthobacteraceae > Starkeya > Starkeya sp. ORNL1. The sequence continues at coordinate 1,632,445 of NZ_CP048834.1, read as the reverse complement.
CGGCGGCGACAATCATCAGCTCCGGTGACGGCGAGGGGCATGATCATCCCAAGCCGCGTGTGGTCGCCGCCAGCGGCGCCGTCGGACATCTCTCCATTGAGGACGACGAGATCATCACGCCTCTCGTCTACTCCACCGAGCTGGCGCGCTCGGTCTCCATCGGCAATCCGAAGGCTTTGCGGATTAGCGACCCCGATAGCGACCAGGAGCAGCGGATCGAAGCGAACGAACTGCAGCGCGTCACCATCGAATTCACCGAGACCAAGCCGGGCGCACTGCGTCCGGCAAAGAAACAGCGCGTGCTATCGCGCACGAAACTGGTGGCGGGCCTCATTTATGGTCTGGTCAACGTGCGGACGGATGGTGACACGATACTCACGGCAACGATGAACGAGGGCGACGGCTCCTGGGCCGTAAAGACGTTCCGATCGCGCTTCTGACCGCATGCCGTGGTCGGCACGGCATGCGGTCCGGCGTCACCTTCGTGCGGAGCGCCGGCGGCGGCCTTCGAGGATGGACAGGCCGGCAAGGCATTATAACGCCTCCGCCACGTCAAATCCGGCCATGCGCCCCCGCGTCACCTTCCGCGCGGGGTCGGGATGGCTTATCTGCGCGGGCTAAATCCCTGAAGGCACCGCGCGCGCATGATCCGTCTCGACAATATCGGCAAGCAGAATGGCAAGCAGATCGTCTTCATCGAGGCCTCCATGGCCCTCTTGAAGGGCGAGAAGGTCGGCCTCGTCGGCCCCAATGGCGCCGGCAAGACCACGCTGTTCCGCCTCATCACCGGGCAGGAACCGCCGGACGAGGGGCAGATCTCGGTCGATCGCGGTGTCACGCTCGGCTATTTCAGCCAGGATGTCGGCGACATGGCCGGCCGCAGTGCGGTGGCCGAGGTGATGGACGGCGCCGGCCCGGTGAGCGTGGTCGCCGCCGAGCTGAAGGAACTGGAGGCCGGGCTCGGCGACCCCGACCGCGCCGACGAGATGGAAGCCCTCATCGAGCGCTATGGCGAGGTGCAGGCCCGCTTCGAGGAACTGGACGGCTATGCGCTGGAGGGCCGCGCCAGCGAGGTGCTGGCCGGCCTCGGCTTCACCCAGGAGATGATGGACGGCGATGTCGGCAAGCTCTCCGGTGGCTGGAAGATGCGCGTCGGCCTCGCCCGAATCCTCTTGATGCGCCCGGACGTGATGCTGCTCGACGAGCCGTCGAACCATCTCGATCTCGAAAGCATCATCTGGCTGGAGTCGTTCCTGAAGAATTATGACGGCGCACTGATGATGACCTCGCATGATCGCGAGTTCATGAACCGCATCGTTTCCAAGGTGGTGGAGATCGACGGCGGCGCGCTCACCACCTTCTCCGGCGACTATGAGTTCTACGCCCAGCAGCGCGCGCAGAACGAGAAGCAGCAGCAGGCGCAGTTCGAGCGCCAGCAGGCGATGCTCGCCAAGGAGATCCAGTTCATCGAGCGCTTCAAGGCGCGCGCCTCGCACGCCGCTCAGGTACAGAGCCGGGTGAAGAAGCTGGAGAAGATCGATCGCGTCGAGCCGCCGCGCCGCCGCGAGACCATCGAGTTCGAATTCCGCCCGGCGCCGCGCTCCGGCGAGGACGTGGCGAGCCTGAAAGGCGTGCACAAGAGCTACGGCAATCGCAGCATCTATGAGGGGCTCGACCTGCAACTGCGCCGCCGCGAGCGCTGGTGCGTGATGGGCATCAACGGCGCCGGCAAGTCGACCTTGCTGCGCCTGATCGCCGGCGCCACCAAGCCGGACGCCGGCACGGTGGCACTCGGCGCCAGCGTGAAGATGGGCTATTTCGCCCAGCACGCCATGGAGGTGCTGGAGGGCGAGCGCACCGTGTTCGAGACGCTGGAGGATGCCTTCCCGCAGGCCGGGCAGGGGTCGCTGCGCGCGCTCGCCGGCTGCTTCGGCTTCTCCGGCGACGATGTCGAGAAGAAGTGCCGCGTGCTCTCCGGCGGCGAGAAGGCCCGCTTGGTCATGGCCAAGATGCTCTACGACCCGCCGAACTTCCTGGTGCTGGACGAGCCCACCAACCATCTCGACATGGCGACCAAGGAGATGCTGATCGGCGCTCTGGCGAGCTTCGAGGGCACCATGCTGTTCGTCTCGCATGACCGGCATTTCCTCGCCGCGCTGTCGAACCGCGTGCTGGAGCTGACGCCGGAAGGCATCCACCAGTATGGCGGCGGCTATGTCGAGTACGTCGCGCGCACCGGGCAGGAGGCGCCGGGGTTGCGGAGCTGAGGGGCCGGCTTATCAAGCAGCTGACGGCGGCGCTGCCATTGGAAATCTGAAAGCCTGGTGTCGGAGTGGCGAAGCCTCGTTCGTCCTTGCAACATGGATCGAGCATTCATGAGGATCAACGCGCATGCCCAGCACCGTACGCCTGCACCGCGTTCTGGCCACCAGCCCGGAGAAAATCTATCGCGCCTTCGTCGAGGCCGACGCGCTCGCGAAATGGCTGCCGCCCAACGGCTTCACCTGCACCGTGCACCATCTGGAGCCAAAGGTCGGCGGCACCTTCCGAATGTCCTTCCGGAACTTCACGACGACCGATAGCCACGCCTTCGGTGGCGAGTATGTTGAACTCGTTGTCGGCGAGCGCGTGCGCTACACCGACACGTTCGACGATCCCAGCCTGCCCGGCGAGATGCAGGTGACCGTGACCTTGAAGAAAGTATCGGTCGGCACCGAGCTGGAAATCGTGCAGGCGGGCATCCCGGACGCGATCCCGGCGGAGGCTTGTTATCTCGGTTGGCAGGAATCGCTGCGCAACCTGGCAAGGCTCGTCGAGCCCGAGATCAATCAATAGCGCATCGCGCACGCAACGCTCGGGCGAGCGTTGTCAATCTCGGCATTCCGACGGCCGACCAATGCTTGCCGGGGTGGAGCAGCGCGGTTCGCGACCTATTTCGATAGAGCGCAAACGCGAATGGTTTTCTTGGCTCACATCGAGAGGAATACCTATGCCAATTGCAAAAAATACGATCTGCCTCTGGTACGACAAGGACGCCGAGGCTGCGGCCCGCTTTTATGCCGAGACCTTTCCCGACAGCGCGGTGAGTGCTGTCCACCGCGCGCCGAGCGACTATCCCTCAGGCAAAAAGGGCGACGTCCTGACAGTCGAGTTCACCGTAGCCGGCATTCCCTGTCTCGGCCTCAATGGCGGCCCCGCGTTCAAGCACAATCAGGCCTTCTCGTTCCAGATTGCCACCGACAGCCAGGAAGAGACGGACCGCTACTGGAATGCCATCGTCGGCAATGGCGGACAGGAGAATGTTTGCGGCTGGTGCCAGGACAAATGGGGCCTGTCCTGGCAGATCACGCCACGTGTGCTGACCGAGGCGATGGCAGCCGGCGGAGACGAGGCCAAGCGCGCCTTCGAGGCCATGATGGGCATGGGGAAGATCGACGTCGCCGCGATCGAGGCCGCCCGGCGCGGTTGAGACCCGCCCGGCACCTGGCGGCACATCGCCGCCGGGTGCACCCGCATCAAGCGGGCCGCTCAGCGCGACAGCTTGTCGGCCAGCCATTTGAACGAGGCGGGCGCCCATTCCTTGTAGTATTTGAAGGCACAATGCCCGCCGTCCGGGTAGATCCGCGCCTCGCGGCCGGTCACCGGGCCGTGCTCGAGCATGTAGTAGATGTTGCCGATCGGCGCGAGGATGTCGTTCTTGCCGTTGATCATGAGCGTCGGCATGGTGATGCGATCGACGAGGCCAAGCGACTTCAGCGACCACCGGTCGAAGATCTCGGTCTCCTTCTCCCTGGACCATTTTGGAAAAGCCGGCGGGCTGCCGGGCGGGCCATAGACGAACAGCGAGCGGCGGCTGCGGCCCTCCACGACCCAGTCCATCTCCTGGGGCGTCAGCTCATAGCCGAACGGATGCCCGGCGGAGGCGACGACTGCCTTGATCATCTCGGGATAGGCGCCGGCGAGCTGCATCACCGAATAGCCGCCACGGCTGATGCCGAAGGCGCCGATGCGGTTGCCGTCGACTTCCGGACGGGCGGCCATCCAGTCGACCGCGGCCATCCACGCCTTCACCGATTCCGGTGCCCACGGAAACGGGTTCTCGCCGGTGCCTGGCGCATCCATGACGAGGGCGGCGAGGCCCTCGGCGATGCACATGTCGCTCGCCCAGCCGCGATCCTCCTTGAAGACGTCCGCGCCGCACATGATGAGCACCGCGCCGACCGGCCTCGACGCGCTCGGGGCGCGGAAGTGAGCACGGATCGACTTGCCGTCGCAGGGGATGTCGACCACCTGCACCGGCGGATCGAGGTGGGCGTTCGCCTTGCGGAAGGCGCGGGCGCAATCGGCGCTCACGTCGCGCTTCAAGGGCGACAGCTCCCACGGAAAGCGGGCGATGGCGTAGTAGGTCTTGGCGATGAGATGCTCGCGGCGGGCACCCTCATAGTCCTTCTGCGCCTCCAATGCGTCGCCGCGGTCCTCGTGCGTGCGGCCCGCAGTGCGCCAGACCGGCACCCATTCGTCCTCGGTGGATGCTTTGAGGCTGTCGACATGGGCCTGCAACTCGGCGTGGTCGTCGAGCATGGCAAGCCAGCGGCGGTAGAAGCCTCTTGGCGTGACGAAGAAGGGGTTCTCGTCCGACACGATGGCGCGGCCCTCGGCGGCAGTGGTCATACGGCTTTCCTCCTGCGGCCGCACGCGACGCGGCCAGCGCTTGCGTCGGTTGGATATTTCGCGCAAACGATTGCATAGGACGTTAATGTGTCGCGTCGGCGAGAGCAACATGGCACTCGGTCACCTGCCAGCCGATCGTGCTGCAAGCCGAGCCCCGCGGGAGGAGTAGCCCAGATGACCACGACGACCACGACCACCACCGCGGGCGGCCCGCGGGTCGCCACCGCCTCCGGCGCCGCCATCCCTGCCATCGGCTACGGCACCGGCGGAATGCGCTCCACCACCGTCGAATCCATACTGGCGGCGCTCAGGAGCGGCTATCGCCATATCGACACCGCCCGCAAGTACGGCACCGAGGAGAGTGTCGGCGAGGCGCTGCGGCAGAGCGCGCTTGCGCGCGACGAGGTGTTCGTCACCACCAAGGTGTCGCACGAGGACCTCGCCCCCGTCGACTTCGAGCGCTCGACGACGGAGAGCCTCACCGCGCTCGGGATCGACCAGGCGGACCTCTTGATGGTGCACTGGCCGCTGCCGACGATGGACCTCGCCGCCACCATAGGCGCGCTCGCGCAGATGAAGCGGCGCGGCTTCACCCGCCACATCGGCGTCGCCAATTTCAACCTGACGCTGCTCGAGGAGGCGATCCGCCTCAGCCCCGAGCCGCTGACGGCGCTGCAGGCGGAGTTCCATCCCCTTCTCGACCAGTCGCGGATGATTGCGGCGTGCCGCCGGCATGGCCTCGCCTTCATCTCCTATTGCCCCCTGGCGCGCGGCCGCATCCTGGAGGAGCCGTCGCTCCTCCACATTGCCGCCGCGCATGGCAAGTCGGTGCCGCAGATCGCTCTCAGATGGCTGATCGACCATGAGGGCGTTTGCGCCATCCCGTCCTCGAGCAGCGTCGAGCGCGTCGCGGCCAATATCGACATCTTCGATTTCGCCCTCACCGCGGACGAGCGTGCGCGGATCGACGGCGTTGCCAAGCCCGACGGCCGCCTCGTCAACCCGAAAGGCCGCGCACCGGACTGGGCCGCCTAGCCGTCAGAACGACGAAGGCCCCCGCTCTGCATGCCATCGCGTTGACGCCATTATATAACACGTTATATAATAGCTTATCGATATTGAGAGGAACGGGTCTTGGTCGAGGATGTCGTGAAGTCGCTGGGCTTGCTCTGCCTCGGCAGCCGCTTCCGCCGTATCGGCGAGCGCCTTCAGGCCGATACCCAGCAGATTATCGAGGAGCTCGGCGTTTCCATTCAGGCCGCCCAGTATCCCTTTCTTGCAGCCATTGACCGCAGCGGGCCGCTGACCATCGGCGAACTCGCCCAGGCCGTCGGCATTACCCAGCCCGGCGCCACGCGCACCGTCTCGCAGCTTCTGGAGCTGGGTTACGTCGACATGCAGGCCTCGGCCAGGGATCAGCGCCGCCGCCTGGTCTCGCTGACTCCCAAGGGACAAGAGCTGGTCAACTACTCGAAGCGCGTGGTCTGGCCGCGCGTCGAACAGGCGGTGTTCGAACTCTGCGGCGGAATTTCAGGAGCGCTCCTCGACCAGCTTGCGGCGATCGAGGGCGGGCTTGCCGAGGCGCCGCTCGCCCGCCGGGGCAATCTCGACAAGGAACAGAAGCCGTGAACCACCTTCTTGACCGTCCGGCCTGGAATGCCCTTCGAACCGCCCATGCGACATTGAGCGAAGGCAACGCGCTTGCCCGCCGTTACCCGCCCTCCATCGTGCCGTTCGCAGCCGCTGCCGACGATGCGGCGGAAAGCCTCGAGGCGCTGGAGAATTTGCCGGCCCGCGACGAGGTCATGGCGCTGGTCGAGGCCGGCCCGATCGCGATCCCGCCGGGACTGATGGTCGTCGGCGAAGGCAATCTGGTGCAGATGGTCGCCGAACGTCCCTATGAGCGGATCGTGGACAGCCGGATCGAGCCGCTCGGGGAAGCCGATGCGGCGGAGATGCTCGCCCTTGCAACCTTGACCAATCCCGGCCCGTTCACATTGCGGGCGCAGGCGCTCGGAACCTTCTGGGGCGTAAAGGTCGACGGCAACCTCATAGCCATGGCCGGCCAGCGGATGCGCCCGACCGGCTTTGCCGAGCTCAGCGGCCTCTGCACCCATCCGGATTTCCAGGGACGAGGCCTCGGCACGCTGCTCTTCCGCTTCGTCGCGGGCGAGATTTCCGGGCGCGGCGAGACTGTCTTCCTGCACGCCTATGCGTCGAACACGCCAGCCATCTCGCTCTACACGGCGCTCGGCTTCCGGCTGCGCACCGAAATGAACATGCGCATCGTCAAGCGCCGCGCCTGAGCGCCGATACCTTCGGACGTCGCCGCCGATATCCGCGCACCTGGCACCACCGTCCTCGCCACCGCTCCCAGCCACGCACCCCGCGGCTGTGCAGCGCGAGCACGTGGGTCTTTTGGGGCAGCGGCTTCCATACGCATCAAGTTCGCCGCCCACCCGAGCGCCGCCTTTGCCGCGCTGCATAGGTCGCTTGCCGAAACCGAGGTCACAAAAGCTTAAAGATCGAGGCCTACCCCTCTGCATAGTACCGACCCGAGATCTGCACGCGCATTGCGTGCTCGACCACTCTTGAGATTTGCCGGCTATCAAACGTGGAAGCCCGATCGCACGGGCTTGATCGACGACAGGGGGCTCGAAATGAACATACAAACGACAGCGGCGCCGAGCGGGCAGGGCGACCAGGTTCTGGGCGCTGATCGGCTCAATGAACTGTTCGTCCAGCATCTTATGTCGGACGCCGTTGTCGAGCCCGCCGGCGCCTATGAGCGCCAACGCTTCGAAGCAGCGGCGCGGTCGGTGCGCTATCTGCTGTCGCAGCGCTGGATCGAAACGCAGCGCCACTATGACCGGCAGAATCCGAAGCGGGTCTATTACATGTCGATGGAGTTCCTCATCGGCCGGTCGCTGAGCAACAACATCGCCAATTTGATGTTGCACCCGCTGGTCGAGCGAGCGCTGCGCGACCAAGGTCTCGACGTCATGGCCATGGTCGACCAGGAGCCCGACGCCGGGCTCGGCAATGGCGGCCTCGGGCGGCTCGCCGCGTGCTTCCTCGATTCCATGGCCACCATGCAGCTCCCGGCCATGGGTTACGGGCTGCGCTACGAATACGGCATGTTCAGCCAGTCGATCGTCGATGGCTGGCAGCGCGAACGGCCGGACAATTGGCTTCGCCGGCAGGACCCCTGGGAGATTTCCCGTCGCAGCGAAGCCGTCGAGGTCAAGCTCGCCGGATCGTTCGAGATGCATAATGAGAGCCTGCAGGTGGTTCCCAACCGCCCGTCGGTTCTGGTCGGCGTCCCCTATGATCGGCCGATCGTCGGCTTCGGTGGTCGCACGATCAACAGCCTGCGCCTGTGGAACGCCGCGGCGCACGATACCTTCGACTTTCAGGAGTTCAGCACCGGGGATTTCGTCGGCGCCCTCGTCGGGGGCATCTCGGCGCAGACCGTGACCCGCGTGCTCTATCCCGATGACTCGACGGAGATGGGCCAGGGCCTGCGCTTTGTTCAGGAGTATTTCCTGGTCGCGTGCTCGCTCGCCGATCTGGTGCGGCGGTTTCGCAGCGCCAACGACGATTGGAGCACCTTTCCGGAGAAGGTGGCGATCCAGCTCAACGATACCCACCCGACGCTCGCCGTTCCCGAATTGATGCGCATCCTGCTCGACGAGGCACATCTGGGATGGGACGAGGCCTGGGACATCACCCGCCGCACGCTCGCCTATACGAACCACACGCTGCTTCCCGAGGCGCTCGAGAAGTGGCCGCTGCACTATTTCCGGAATTTGCTGCCGCGCCAGCTCGAGATCATCTACGAGATCAACCAGCGTTTCCTCTCCGAGGTGCGGCGGGTCTACCCCGGCGACGAGGCACGCATCGAGCGCGTCAGCCTCATCGAGGAAGGCGCGGAAGACAAGGTGCGGATGGCGAACCTGGCAATCGTCGGATCGCACAGCACCAATGGCGTGGCCGCGATCCATTCGCGATTGCTGCGCAGCGCGACTGTCAAGGACCTCGCCGAGATCTTTCCGGAGCGGTTCAACAACAAGACAAATGGCGTGACCCCGCGGCGCTGGCTGATGTTGGCCAATCCGGGCCTGGCGCAAGCCATCACGACCGTGATCGGCGATGGCTGGGTGACGGATTTCGGCCAGGTCGCCAGACTGAAGCCCTCCGCTGACGACCGCGGCTTTCACCAGACGTTCCTCGCGACGAAGCGCGAAGCCAAGGTCGATTTCAGCAACTGGCTGAAGGCGGCGTCCGGCGAGGTCGTCGATCCCGACAGCATCTTCGATTGCCAGGTCAAGCGCATCCACGAGTACAAGCGGCAGATGCTGAATGCGCTTCGCGTGGTGATCCTCTACAACCGGTTGCGGACCGGGTCGGCGACGGACATGGCTCCGCGGACCTTCTTCTTTGCCGGCAAGGCTGCACCGGCTTATCGCCTCGCCAAGCTGATCATCAAATTCATCAACAACCTCGCCGGCACGATCGATGGCGATCCTGTCGCGCGCGGGCGGCTCAAGGTGGTGTTCCTGCCGGAATACAGCGTCTCTCTGGCCGAGCGGCTGATACCGGCCTCCGACGTCTCCAACCAGATCTCGACGGCTGGCTACGAGGCCAGCGGCACCAGCAACATGAAGTTCATGATGAATGGTGCGCTGACCATCGGCACGCGCGATGGCGCCACGATCGAGATGGCCGAGGAGGCCGGCGAGGAGAACTTCTTCCTGTTCGGCCTGACCGCCCAGCAAGTGTCGGACACCGCCGGCTGGTACGACCCTTACTGGCACTACCATAACGACCCGGAGACCCGGGCGGCACTGGACCTGATAGCGAGCGACTATTTCAGCCAGAATGAGCGCGGCGTCTTTGCCCCGCTGCTGGATCGGCTCCTGAAGAATGGCGACCGCTATCTGCACCTTGCGGACCTCGGCTCGTATCTCGAGGCGGACCGCGCGCTCTGCGAGCTCTATGCCGACAGGGATGCCTGGGCGCGCAAGGCGATCCTCAACGTTGCCGGCTCGGGCAAATTCTCCAGCGATCGGACCATCGCACAATATGCGACCGAGATCTGGGGCGTGACGCCGTGCCCGGCGCCGTGATCGCGCGAACCGCCCGCTGGAGCCGCTTCGCCAACATCGAGGTCTAACCGGGGGCGGGCCAATTCACGATGCGGACGCCCACCAACCGGTTGGGAACGTCCGCTTTCGGGCGGCCAGATCGGGCGAACTTCCCGAGATCGCCACCCGCCTAATCGCTGAGACCCTGAGAACGGTCCTGTTCCTTGCGCTACCCGCCGACGGGCGCCTGAACCGGAGGCTGACGCGCTGCCTATGCCGGCAGGACGACCACTTTCGTTTTGACCGGCGTCCGTGCGTAGAGATCGATCATGTCCTGACTCAGGAGGCCGACACAGCCGCTGGTAACGCCTGAGCCGATCGACTCGGGATCGCTGGTCGCGTAGATCGTGTAGAGCGTGTACGCGCCATTCTGATAGAGATGAAGCGTGCGGGCGCCGAGTGGATTGTCGAGGCCGCCCGGCATGCCGCGGGCGTATTTGGCCGCCTCGGGCTGACGCTGAATCATCTCCTTGGGCGGTGTCCAGGTCGCCCATTCGCTTTTGCGCCCGACATAAGCGTCACCGCTCCACAGGAAGCCGGCGCGGCCGACATTGGCACCATAGCGGGTAGCGGATCCCTCGCCCTCGACGCGATAAACGTAGTAATTGCCGGGATCGACGATAATCGTCCCCGCCTCTTCCTTGGTGTCGTAGCGAACGGTGCGGCGATAATATTTCGGATTGACCTTGCTGACGTCGACCCCCGGAATCGGGAATTTCTCGTCGGGCAGCGGCCCGTAGAGCTTCTTCGCCTCGGCGAGGCTCATGCCATCGACTGTCCCGCAACCGGCCAGCCCGAGCGCGCCGAGACTGAGCGCCGAGCCGACCAGAAACGACCGGCGGTCGATAAGTCCCGCCCGAGGCCCGCGCAGAGCGATCTCATTCATCTTGCCGGAATCGGCATCCCCACCGTCCGTGATCATGATTCTGGACTTCCCCTGTCCTGCTCCCCGACGCGTTGATACTCCAGCATGCACAATTTGAGCAACTCCCCCGGGCCGGGACTGCCGCTACACGGCTCGACTGGCAAGCTCGGGCTTTCCATGCGGTGTGCGCCCTCACCGAGTAAGCACCGCACCCAGCGCCACCGCCTGCACCCACTCCACCCAAGTCTCTCCATGCGCCACCGACCGCTCGAAATCCGCGAACGACCGATCCAGCTTTTCCAGCTCCCGCCGCTTCTCGTCCTCGCCGAGAAACGCATGCGTGATCGCGTTGTGGGCGAGGGACTTCAATTTGCGGTAGCCGAGGCCGTGTTCGTGCGCGGCGCGGTAATATTCGTTGGACAGGTCGATGCGGGAGACCCCGGCATCGTCGGTCGCCAGCACCACCGGCACGCCGGCATTGAGATAGGTGGTGATCGGATGCTCGGTGCCGCGCACGCCGAGGATGACGTCGGAGGAGGTCAGCGCGATCTCGACGGTCACGCCGCGCCGGCGCATCTCGGCGAGCAGGCCGTTCATGTCGCGCTCGAAGCCCACCGCGGTGCCGTGGCCGATGCGGCGGGCGCCGGCAACCTCCACCGCCTCGCGGATGTGGAAGTCGAGATCGGGCGGCGGCACCAGCCCGAGCCATAGCTCGCCGGCATGCAGCGCCACCGGCACGTCGCTGCCGGTGAGGAACCCGATCCACTTCATGTGCATGCGGTAGTCGCGCAGAGAGATCCGATAATCCTCCGGCCCCACATAATTGAGGCCGACGACGCTATGAGGCGCCGCCCGCACCAGCGCGGCGGCGTGCGCGGTCTGGGTGAAGACATCCGCCGGGGCACTGTTGCGGTTCACCTGGGCGATGAAGCGATACGTGACGCCGCATCCGGGCTTGCGCCGCTCGCTGCCGCAATCGAGCAGGGCATCGATCTGCTTGACCAGTTCCGCGACCTGTTGCGCCCTCCCGGTAACCGACTGGGCAAGGCCGGCACTCTGCAGCGCCGCGAGCATCGCCGCCGGCTCGGTCTCGGTGCCGATCGCCTGCGACAATTGCCGGCGTTCGTCGCCCTCCAGCAGGGTGACCATGAACTCGGCGTACTGCACCGCATCGGCATCGTATTGCCTGAGCTGGTCGGCGATCATCTCGGCCATGCGGGCCAGCGTCGCCTGCCAGTCGGAACCGCCGGTAGCGGCGTTGAATTTGCCGAACGTGCCGAAGAACTGGTCATGGCCCGAGGGGATTGCCGGTGTCGGCAGGAACCACCGCATCGACAGCGCATCGAGCAGGAGATCATAGGTCGTCTGCCCCCGCGGGCCCGATACCGCGTCCGCGATCGGGACCACGGCAGGGTCCGCCCCGCACGGCTGGTCCGCTGCGGCGCCATTCGGGCGCGGCAGGATGGCCCAGTCGGCACGGCGTAGGCACAGCCCGTCGCGCACCGCCCAGGTGATGAAGCGTTCCGCATAGACCGCGCCGGAAAGGTGCGTGTGCAGGTCGGCGCCCTTCGGCATGCGCCGCAGGAACGCGCGCAATTGCGGGGAGTCGGCACGCAACTCCTCGAACCGTGCCGCAGTGACGACCTCGGGAAGATTGCCGGAAATGGCGACCATGCGCCAGGCGAGGGCGAGCGCCGCCAGCAGGAAGAGGGCAGCCCAGATACGGCGTCGCAAGCAAGCCTCCCGGCATGGAATCGCCGCAGAGTGTAGCTCGCGGTTGTGGGTACGGTAATCCGGCTCGGTGCCTGTGCACCGGTTTGGAAAAAGCTGCCGCCGCGGAGATGACGCTTTGTTGAACGGCGTTCTGGAACTCGCTGCGGAAGGCATCCACCAATATGGCGGCGTCTCCATCGAGTATGTCGCGCGCACCGGGCAGGAGGCGCGGCGGCTGCATCAGGTGACGCAACGGTCGCTATACAGTCGTATGGGGAAAGCCGTCACATCGTTTAGTTATCTAAATCTTCGTTCTATGTCCGCATAGACTTGCGCGTCATAGACTCTGGTAACTATCCCGGCCTTGCACGAGGCCTTGCACAAGGCCTCGCAGGAGCCGGTGTGGACAGGGAGTAACGACAATGCATGTGAAGCACCTCTCGATCCTGCTCGTCTCCGGCCTGATCGCCGCTGGTGCCGTCTCCAGTGCCAGTGCAGCGCCGCTGCGCTACGTGCCGCAGGCGGGGCACCATGGCGGCTATATCGTCGATCCCTGGATGGCGGCCAATACCAACAGGGCCATCGAGCAGGAGCCCGATGCCTCCGCTTCCGATGACGGCGGCAGCCTTGGAGGTCATCCGACTCACGACACTGGCCATGGCGGCGGGCACGGCGGCCGGCGCTGAGCCTGACGCGTAGCCGATAGATCGTCCGTCATCCCCGGGCAAAGCGGCTTGAGGTCCCTTTGCCCGGCCATGACGGACGGACATGCCCATACCAGAGTATGCGGACAGCGCGCCGGATCGCCTAGCGGACCATATGCTCGTTCAATTTCTGTATTGCCTTCAGAGCCATAGCTTGGTCGTCACCAAATCACCGCAACCCGCGGTGCTGACAGGAGAGACGACCATGTACGTCAAGACCCTTTCAATCCTCCTGGTGTCCGGCCTGGTCGCCGGCGCCGCCGTTTCCACCGCCGATGCCGCCACGCTGCGCCGGGTGCCGATTCAGCAGACCCAGGTGAACCCCTTCGATTCGTGGCTCGCCGCCAATGGCCAGACCGCCATCGACCTGCAGTCCGGCTACGACCAGGGCGCCCATGAATTCAGCCATGGCGATGGCGTCCACGAGGGCCACAGCGGTCACGGCGGCGGCCGTCGCTGAGCATCTCACCCGCGACCTCACCAGTTGGCCATCCGGCTGACCGCGGATGGGGTGCGTGCCTTGAAGAATGCAGACCGCCGAGCCACCATCCCTTGACGGTCGGCATTCTTCGGGCGCGGGATCACGATGCCGGGCCGCCTGCCCATACACCCGTATGGAGCGAGCGAACGCATCGCCTATCCTCCTATATGTACGTCTGATTTCGGCATCGGATTCAAATGCATAGCTTCAGTCCGAAAGGCGCCGCAGCTCCGCGGGAGCCGGCGCAATTGGGAGTGAAGTTCATGCATAGCAAGACCCTTTCAGTCCTTCTCCTCTCCGGCCTGATCGCCGGTGCCGCCATCTCCAGCGCCGACGCCGCCTCAATGGGTGGCGCGCCTGTGCAGCCGCAATACCAGGCGAACGATATGACTTCATGGATGGCGGCCAATGGCAGTATGGCCATCAGGCAGCAGTCCGGCGAAAACCAGCACCACCATCATGGCGACGGCGCTCGCGACGGCAATGCTCATGACAGCTCGGCCAGCAGCAGTTCGGCCGACAGCAGCTCGTCGCACAGCGGCAGCTCGCACGGTGGCGGCGGCCGGCACTGAGGCGCCCGCGCTGCCGGCCCGGCGGCGTCAGGCGTTCCCTTGCTCGTTCCGGACGGCGATCGTCGTGAGCGTCACATGCTCCGCGCTGACACGGTAGGTGCCCTGCATCCGCTTCATCGCGCGATGATAGAGCGCCGCTCGGATGGGCGGGATTGCCGGTGGTGCACCGGAGCTGACCCGCAGCACGGCAGCCGCATCGTCGCGGAATATCTCGATAGCGAGCGAGGGCCCGTCGCCATGCGCGGCGAGGGTCTCCAGCGTGGACAGCAGCACCATCTGGAACGCCACCGCATCTATCTCCGCGAGCACTTCGCCCGCCGGTGCGTGAAGCTGCACCTCGCAATGGCGCAAGGCGTGCGACGACATCAGATTGTCGGCCAGCATATGGCCGAAGCCGTGCGGATCGTCCGCCGCTTCCAGGAATTCGTCGGCGCCATGCGCCGGGGCCTGTTCGCGCGCGAGGGTCTGGCGCACCAGCTCGGCGAGGTCGGTCGTCGTGGTCGGCACCGGAAACACCAGCCCGCGGATTGCCTGGAGGAATGCATCGATCAGATAGTCGATGCGCCCGACCATGGTGCCGTGCCGGCTTCCGACCGGCTGGAAGCTCTCCACCGCGCGCGCGATCCGTCCCACCGTCGCGCCCGCCTTCATGGCCACGGACAATTCGGGCTGCTCGCCGCGCTCGAAGGCCCGCGCAAAATCGCGGAACTCCGCCAGCAGCGCGTCGATCCCGTCGAAGTCGATCGCGTCAGCGAGCCGTGACGCCTCCTCCGATTCCTCCAATTGCTCGAGATGGCTCGCCGCCAGCAGCAGGCGCGCGCCCACCAGCGCCATCAGGCGTTCGATCTCGCGCAGCAGCTCGATGGCGAACTGGCGCAGCAGCGTGATGCGCTCCTCGTCGATCCGCACGATCTCGCCGAGGTCGCCGAGCTGCCGCTCGACATCGGCGAGCAGCCCGGCCGCTTCCTCTCCCGCAAGCGGGCGCCCATGGCCGGGCCAGCACATCTCGATCCGGTGCGCGGCGATGAGGTCGCGGATCGTCTGGGTGGAACTGCGCAATGCCTCGCTGCTCCATCCGCTCAAGCCGGCGAGCCCGGGGCTCGCCCCGAACGGGACATCGCCGATGATGAGTTCGCGGCCGATGCGGAACGACACGCTGCGGGTGGAATGTCCCGGTGTCGGATAGACGTCGAGCTCGATGCCGGGTGCGATCTCGAAGCTCTCGATGGTGGTCCGGCTGGCCCCGATCATCTCAACCCGACGTCGCCCGCCGACGGGCGGCGTGGCGCCGAAGAACACGTCGTCGATGGCGAGGTCGGGGATCACGGCGTTGCGGTAGAGGATGGCGAGCGTGTGGTGCCGGTCCTTCCTGCGGATCGCGCGGGCGCCCTCGGCGTGCACCAGCGTCCATGGCCGCACGCCGCCGGGATCGAGATGTTCCACGGCGCGGAAATGATCGAGATGGGCGTGGGTGAGCAGCAGCGACACCTCCCGCGCGCCACCCGCCAGGCTTTCCGCCACCAGCTCATTGATGCGTTCGACCTGTGGTTTCTCCGCACCGGGGTCGATGATCAGGATGCGAGCGGGCGTGCGGACAATATAGGCGTTCGAATTGGTGATCGATGGCTTGCTGGTGATCGCGAAGATTTCTGCGCCCGGCGCGCCGGCGATCGGTCGCCACATCGGAACTACCTGAATACTACTGGCCATTGACGAATACAGGTCATCTTAAGCGGCACGCCGGATGGCTACAAATGGCAAGGCTGTTCCAATGCGGCAGGCGGGAGGCCGGCTCATGAAACAAGGCGCGTCGCACATCCTGCTGCCGCTCATCGCCGCGCTCGTGCTGCCGGCGGGCACGGCCGTGGCGGCTTCGCCGACCTCGCCCGCGGGCCGCTGGCTGGCGGAGGACATTCGCGGCGGCGGCGTCATCGACTATTTGCAGAGCGTGCTGGAGATCGCCGGTGATGGGCGGATCAGCGGCACCGGCGGCTGCAACCGCATCATGGGCAAGGCGCGCGTCGAGGGCGCCACGATCACCCTCGGTCCGCTCGCCACCACCCGCATGGCCTGCTCGCCCGCGGTGATGGACCAGGAGCGCAAATTCCTCGCCGCGCTCGAAGCGGTGCGCAGCTGGCGCATCGATACGGTGCGCCACAAGCTCGTGCTGCTCGGCGCCAAGGGCGAGACCCTCGTAGTGCTCGCGCGGATGTAGCGGCGTCCTCAGCGAGTAGAACACGCCATCCCGAGGCTGACTCAAAACTAACCACCTCATCCTGAGGTGCGAGCGAAGCGAGCCTCGAAGGATGCTGAAGCAGGGGAACGGGCATCGCTGACGAGCATCCTTCGAGGCCCAGGCTGCGCCTGGGCACCTCAGGATGAGGTCGTTCCGATATTGAAATGGGGATTCAGCCCATCACCCCAGTCTGCAACCCCATCCAGCCGCACCCGATTCATGGTACAACAGTCTTCCTCTAGGGTAGCCGCGTGCCGGGAAACCGACCCGGCGCCGGTTCGCCAGACGTGCAGCACATCCGGGAAAGGCCGGCGTCACGCGCGCCCGCCAGGGAGACGCACCATGTTGATGAGGGCCGTCATCTTAGTGCTTGCCATGCTTGCGCTTTACACCCTGCCGGCCCGCGCCGAATGGCGACCCGCCGGGCAGGTCTGGAACGACGCGCAAGCCCGGCACACATGCCCGCAGGTGTGCGGGCGTGTCGGCTGGCAGGGCAGCTGGAAGCTGGTGGAGGCGGGCCACAGCTCCGTCTGCCTGTGCAAGGGCAGGCGCCACGACAACTGGCTGGCCGCCAATCCTCGCGGACCGAGGATCTGCATCGAGACCGACCCGATCCGGAGCCGCCTCGAGGCGCAGATGATCTGCCCGGGCGCCTGCGGCGCGGGCACATGGGATGGCAGCTGGCACCGCATGGGTCGTGACCGCGCCACCTGCGGCTGCTCCTGGCGCTACCCCCGCGAATTCCATCCGATCTGAACGGCGGGCCGGCCGACCGGCGAGGCCGGCCACCATCAAATCCTGGTGCAACAATCTGCCTCCAGGCTAGCCCCATCCGGCTCGCCGATGCGGCGGGCCGGCGCGCGATACGTGCAGCACATCCGGAAAAGTCGGCGACACACGTCCGACAGGGGAGAGGAACCATGCTGATCAGGGCCATCGTCTTGATGCTTGCCGTGCTTGCGCTTCACACGGCGCCGGCCCGCGCCGACTGGCAATCCGCCGGGCCGATCTGGAACGACATGGACGCCCAGCGCAAATGCCCGAGCACCTGCGGGCGCGACGGCTGGGACGGCAACTGGAAGACCGTGGAGATGGGCCGCAACTCGGTGTGCTTCTGCAAAGGGAAGGGCAAGGGCGGGCGGAACTGGAGCGAGCGCGGGCCCCGCAAGCAAACCGTCGATGCCGGAGTGATCTGGAATGATGGCGACGCCAAGTGGAAGTGTCCGCGCGTCTGCGGCAACGGCAAGTGGGACGGCAACTGGCGCCACACCGGCGCCGCGCGCTCCGCCTGCGACTGCATCATGCGCTAGCCTCGCCCGTTCATCCTGAATGGCAGACTGACAGGCGAGGTGGAGAGATGGCACGCAAGTACACGCGCCGGCGTTTCGTCGGCCTCGCCGGCGGCCTTGCCGCCATGGGCGCCGCTTCCCACGCCGTGGGCGAGACGGCGCCGCAGGCCGGCAGCCGCCTGCCGGCGCCGGCCGATGCGCCGTTCGACACCGTCGTGGTGCTGATGATGGAGAACCGCTCCTTCGACCATGTGCTGGGCTGGCTGCCCGGCGCCAATGGCCGCCAGCAGGGGCTCTCCTTCCTCGACACCAGCGGCGCCGCCCACGAGACCTGGCCGCTGGGGCCGGATTTCCAGGGTTGCCCCTATGATGATCCGGACCACACCTGGCCCGGCATCGCCGTGCAATATGCTGAAGGCCGCTGCGACGGCTTCCTCAAGACCGCCAAGGTCGGCGACAGGTTTCCCATCGGCTATTACCGCGAGGACGAACTGCCGATCCTCAGCGCGCTCGCCAAGGGCTACACCACGTTCGATGCCTATTTCTCATCGATGATGGGGCCGACCTGGGAGAACCGGCTGTTCGCGCTCACCGGCACCACGCAGCTCGACGAGGGCTGGTGCGATTTCCCGCGGCCGGGCGAGCGCCGGCCGGTGCTCATCAACACCTCGATCTTCGATCGGGTGCGCGAGGCCGGCCTCAGCGCCGGCTATTACTATCACGACAGCCCTGTCACCGGCCTGTTCGCCAGCAAGCGCTATGACGACATCTCCCATCCGATCGAGAAGTTCTGGACCGATGCGCGCGCCGGCAAGCTCGCAAATGTGGTGTTCGTCGATCCCGACTACACCGACCGCGCCGAGGACATGGGCACCTCGAACGATTACCACCCATGGGGCAATCTCCTGGTGGCGGAGGGCTTCCTCGCCCAGGTTCACGACACACTGAAGGCGAGCCCGCAATGGGATCGCATGGTGTTCGTGCTCAATTTCGACGAGCATGGCGGCTTCTACGATCACGTGCCGCCGCCCGCCTGCCAGGACGATACGAAGCTCGCGGGCTCGGGCCCGCTGCCGGACCTGAAGCGCCTCGGCTTCCGGGTGCCGGCCATCGCCATGGGCCCGTTCGCGCCGCGCAAGGTCGAGACCTCGGGGCCTTATGAGCATTGCTCGATCCTGAAGATGATCGAGTGGCGCTGGGGGCTGGAGCCGATGACGACGCGCGACCGCCACGCCAGGAACCTCGCGGAAGCGCTGGACTTCACCACCCGCCGCGCGCCCATCGACCTGCCGCGCTTCGATCCCCCGCCGGCCCGCGCCTGCGCCGTCGGCGGCGGCTGGCTGGAGCTGAACGCCTCCAAGGACGGCCTGGTGAAGATCGTCTGCGAGGGCTCGGCCGGCGCCGCCTGCACCGCCCGGCTGGTGGCGCTGGAAGGCGACCTGCAACTCGCCCGCGCCCCGGTGACGAAGTTCCGCCAGGCCAGCAAGCTGATCCTGGAGCTGAAGCTCACCAAGCAGGCGCGCGCGCTGCTGGCCTCGGGCGCGAGCCGGATGCCGGTGATGCTGGAGACTACGGTTATGCCGAAGGGCGGAGCGACGTGCCGGAGCGTGTTTTCGTCGATGCTGAACGGGCCGCCGGTTCACTAGCCCTGATCGCACCCGCCGGGTTGCCGGACGCCGCTCCCGCGCTCAGGCCAGCGACACTTCTCGCGCGCGTCCCCCAGCTCATATGCCGTCAGGCTGCCCGCTGTCTGGCTCTCGGCCACCAGTTCGTTGATGCGCGCGATCTGGGCGGGCTCGGTACTGGGATCGATGATCAGGATGCGCGTCGCCGTGCGGATGAGGTAGGCGTTGGAATTGGTGATCGGCGGCTTGTTGGTAAGCGCGAAGATCTCGGCGCCAGATGCGCCAGCGACCGGTCGCCACATATCAACCACCTGACTGCTGCTGGCCAGAACACGTTCGCAGTTACTTTACGGCGTTGATTGGATGCTAACAAATGGATTGTGGGAAAGGTACCAGCGCTCAAGGCGAGCCATATTCTGAATGCTGAAAGACGCCACGACCAACTATTTCGCTAGGGGACCGCGTATAGTACTTAGATTTCTGCTTATGACCCATAGCCGACGTTTGAAACGGCCTCTCTCAGGCAATCCCGAGAGCAACGGGCCAAGGCGATGTCTGACCAATTGCGGTCTTTGGACAGTCCCCGAATTCTTTGGACAGCAGTCCGAGTTCGCTTCAGTTCGAGGCGCGTGTGCATTGCAACGCGCGGAATGCCCTATGGGGCATCGGGCAAAGACGTGCGAATTGTCGGACGAGCTAGCGGATTACAGGCTGTGCCTTTACCTTGGTCGAGAATCTGGATTGAGAATGATGGCTGAAGATTATTTAAGCGCGGCGCATCGCCATTTCGAGGACGCCGAGCTCTTGCGGGAACAGGCTCGGCTAGACAATGCCGGCCACCATTATGGGATAGCCGGCGAGTGCGCCGTGAAGGCCGTCTGCATAGAGGAAGACGGCAGCCGGCCCAACAAGCACTTCGATCCAGACGTGAAAAGAGACCTTCGAGACGCGGCGATTCCCAATTTGTCGGGTCTCAAGGGGCAGCGCATCCTGGCCGTGCTGTCTGGGTTGTTTGCGGGCTGGTCGGTGCACGACCGCTATACGGCCCCGGGGTACACACCCTCCGCTCAGGTCGACCAATGGCGCACCGACGCTGAGCGGGTGCTTAGACTCATGCAGGGGTTCTGACGATGGCTGATCCGGTCTTCTACGACGACAGCCTCCGCATCGCGATTGAAGTGGTCCAAGACATACTGGGTGCGGATGCGGACGTTACTTACCTCCGCGACGGCCAGGGCCAGTTGCACGTCTTCGTGCCTGAGACGACCCAAAAAGCTCGGGTTTCGGCCCTCGATGAGGCGCTGCGTAAGCGCCTCGGTCGTTATGCGCCAAGGTTCGGGCGTTTGGTTCATCTAGATCAGCCAAGCTCGGAGCCCGTACTCTTGGTGGTGGGAGATCAGAGGATCAAATATGTAGAACGCCGGTTCGCCGGTGTGGACTGGACTTTGAGCCCCGCGCCGGTAGCCGTGGAGCCGCCGCGACTGGTATTTTACAGCATCAAAGGAGGGGTAGGGCGAACTACGGCCCTCACAGTCCTCGCGACGCATATCGCGATGCGCGGGGGAACGGTTCTTTGTCTTGATCTCGACTTGGAAGCGCCGGGTCTGGGCCAAGCGATGCTGCCCGAGGAACTGACGCCGGAGTTCGGAGCACTCGACTGGCTCGCCGAACGCGCGATCCAGGGCCTTAACGCCGAACTTCCCAAGCTCCGCGACCTGATCGGGACCAGTCCGGTCGCCCGAGACTCGGGCCGGATCGATGTCATTCCGGCTTTCGGCGTGCGATGCTTTCGGTCGCCAGGCACAGTCCTGGGTAAGCTTTCGCGATCTCTACTGGAATCTCCGGAAGACGGCAGGATCACCACCTTCGGGAAGCGCGTTACGGAACTGATTGAACGCGCGTGCGAGACGCGCCGATACGATGCCGTACTGATTGATGCGCGCGCCGGCCTGTCCGAGATCTCGGCTGCGCCCCTCCTAGCGCTAGGCGCGGACGTGTTGCTCTTCATGGCGGATAGCAACCAGTCGTTCGTCACCTATTCGGCGCTGCTTACCTACCTCCAGCGCTTCGCGCCGACCAACCCCGAGGCCGATGACTGGAGACTTCGGTTCAAGACCATTCGCGGACGGGTCGCCAATCCGGGTGACGTCGTGGCCTCGGAACGCTTCCTTGATCGGATCGCCACCGTCTTCGCGGAGGGACTTTACGACGAGGCGTCCGATGCGGGTGATCTCGATGTGTTCAACTTCGCGCCCGATGACAGCGATGCGCCGCACTATCCGGTGTCGATCGCCTTTGATCCGCGGTATCAGACATACGAACCGCTGGAATTCACCGAGCAGACCAATCCGGAGGTGGCAGAGGCGGCTTTTGGCGCATTCACGCGTTGGTGCATCGAACGACTGGGATTAGATCAGAAACCATGACCGCCCGAACTGACGCTGTCTCCAAAGTACGCGCCGCGATCCGGAACCTGCCGTCGATCGCGCAGTGGTCGGCGACCGACAAACCCGATCTGGACCTGCTTATCACCCCGCGATCGCACGCGCAGGCGATTGATCCCGACGAAATGGTCGTTGAAGGGGACCGCGGCGTCGGTAAGTCTTTCTGGAGCGCCATCCTGACGTTTGACGATGCTCGTCGTCGCGCCGCTCTATCCTACCCCAATCTTCGCCTGGACCAGCTGAGGGTCGAATTGGGCTTCGCTCAGGCTCGCGGTCGGGAAGAGTACCCCTCAGCGAAAATTCTGACATCCGCCCTCAAGGATGTTCCGGCCAATACCATCTGGCGACTCGTGACCTTGCGATCCGCCGCGCGATCGCTCAACGAACGGCTTCCGCCGGAGATCGCATCCGACAAAGGTTGGGCCGGCGCCTGTCGTTGGTTGGATGCGCACGCGGAGGAGGAAGAGCGTCTTCTCGCGGAGTTCAACACAGCCCTGAGCCGCGATGGGGCCAAGTTGCTCATCGTCTTCGACGCACTCGACCGGATCGCCGGCACGGACTGGGGGGCCATTCGTCGCTTGGTGCGTGGCATCCTTGAAGTCGGCCTCGAACTTCGCGACTCTTATTCTTCGATCCGCTTCAAAGTATTTCTGCGCAGCGACTTCTTCAACGACGAGGAGATCTGGCGCTTCCCGGATGCGTCCAAGATCAAGGGCAGCGCGGCGCGCTTGAAATGGACGGCGGTAGATCTCTATGCCCTGTTATTCCGTTATTTGGACACGGCGAAGGTCGGAGACGCCCTGTCGATCCTCGTACCCAAAGTCGACCAATCCGCTCTGTATTCGGATCCTTTGGCGCAGCAGCGTGCCTTCGAGGCCTTGGCCGGAGAGCACATGGGCGGCGTGCGCCGCGGTCGGACCTACAATTGGCTTCCGAGCCACCTATCCGACGCCCGCGGCGAAGCTAGCCCGAGAAGCTTTCTAATGGCGCTGAAACGGGCCGCTGAGCGGACGAACGACGGTGCGTCGCTGCCGCTGTCCTACCTGGAAATCCGCGACAGCGTGCAAGACGCTTCGGCAAACCGGGTGACTGAACTGGCGGAGGACCACCCTTGGCTGGGCGAGGTTATGAAGTCGCTCGATGGGTTGATCGTGCCCGCCGAGCGCGCCGAGGTTTTCAGCAAGTTCAAGGGCGCGAACCTTGAGAAGACGCTTACCGCTCAGCGCAATCCTGGTGGCAGCGATGTTCCAAGGATACCGACAGAGATCTCCAGTCCTACGCTCAACGCCCGCGATTTTTACGAACGCCTGCTGCTCGCCCTAAAGCGCCTGTACGTCGTCGAGGAGCGGCCGGATCGGCGGGTTAATGTGCCGGATCTCTTCCGTGTTGCCGCTCGGATCAAGCGCAAGGGCGGCGTTCCCGTCCCGCGCTAGCCCATCGTCAGTCAACAAAACCCCATCTCCCGCCGCCTTATACCACCCCCCGGTGCCACCACCCCACCCGCACAACGGAGGTTCGCTTGAACGGCGACGAACTGAGAAGAATCCTGTGCCTGCTGGAGCCGGGAATGTCGCTGACCGTGCCCGATGAATGGGTCGACCGGACCATCGCCGGCACACGCGTCGCGCGCGCTCGTCTGGTCGACGAGATCGCGCTCCAGTATGGCTGCGCCTGCAAGCAGGGCCACGGCATACAGACGTTCGAGAAGCTCGAAATCCCCGCGACGGGCTGACGGGTCGCGCCGGGCCGGTCAGCCGGGCTTGCGGGCGGTCGTCGCGGTGAAGGCGATGGTCGTGGTCCAGTAGGCGGGATCGCGCGCCAGCGTGTGGAACTCGTCGAGCGCGGCATCGGAGACGCCGCCTTCGCTCTTCAGCCGGCCGGCGATCTCGCGCAGGCCGTAGTCCCACCACTGCGCGAAGTCCGAGCCGCCATTATAGAGCTCGGCATGGCCCTGCGCGCTGATATCAGTGAGGCCTTCCTGCTGCACCCAGGCCGGGATCTTGCGGCCGACATAATAGTCGATCTGGTGAGCCTGCGCCCAGCGGATGAACTGCTCCCACAGCGTCTTCTGCGAGGGCGGCTCCACCGTCCAGGTCGGATAGAAATCGGGCTCCTGCACGAACAGCCAGCCGCCCGGCTTCAGCCAGCGCGCCATGCGCGCGACCACAGTACGGCGCTCCGGCAGATGGTGCAGCAGCGCGCGCACCGCGACGAGATCGAACGGCGCGCCCGGCGGGTCGTCATGCACGACATCGAAGGCGCGCACCTCGAGATTGCCGCCGGCAATGCCCTGCATCAGATCGGGGTGCAGGTCGGTTGCCAGCACGTGCCCGGTGGGTCCCACCTGCCGCGCCAGCCATTGCGACACCGAGCCGTTGCCGGCGCCGATCTCCAGGCAGCGCCAGCCCGCGCCCACGCCGGTGCGCAGCAGGCGAAAGCGGCTCGATGGATCGAGCAGGCGCGACATCAGCCGCAGCCGGTCCGCTTCGCCCTTCAGATCGTGCTGCCAGACATAATCCATGGCGTCCCCCATGAGCATTGATCGCGGCGCCGATCCGCTTGTCAACGCACCGGCGCTTCGCTCGATATCGCCGGGGAGCAATGGTATGGATGCGCCGCTTCGGGAGCGGCAGTACTTCGCGTGAAAGGAATCAGCGGCATGGCTCGGCTCGGCTTCGGGAGCAGCGTCGCTGCCCTATGCGCGGCGGTGCTGCTTCCCGCCGTGATCGCTTTCGCCCAGCCCGCACCCGCGCCGCAGTCGCCCCCCGCGAAGATCGTGCTCTGGGACGTGCCGGCCCTCGATGCCTTGCCGGATGATGAGTTCGGCCGGCTGGCGCGGTATGGGCGCTCGATCATCGAGGCGACCTACGCCCATATCGGTCCCGACGTCGACGATACCGACGCGCGCTTTGCCGGCAATAATCTCGCCTGCGCCAATTGCCACCTCCAGGCCGGCCTGAAGAAGTTCGGCCTGCCGCTGGTCGCGGCCTCCGCCGATTATCCCGCCTACAGCACGCGCAGCGGCGAGGTGAGCTCGATCTTCGATCGGGTGAACCAGTGCATGAAGCGCAGCCTGAACGGCCGGCCGATGCCGGAGAGCGCGCGCCCGATGCAGGCGATCCTCGCCTATCTCAAGGTGCTCTCGACCAATATTCCCCCGGACGCGAAAATCGCCGGGGGCGGGGCAGGGGCGATGCCGGAGCTGGACCGCGCGGCCGATCCGAATCGCGGCGCGCCGCTCTATGCGAAGAACTGCGCCGAATGCCATCGCCGCGACGGTCTCGGCGTCCGGCGCAACGAGGCGCAGCCGGACCTCGGCTATGGCGTGCCGCCGCTCTGGGGACCGGACAGCTTCAATGACGGGGCGGGTGCCGCGCGGCTGATCACGCTGGCGAACTTCGTCCACGACAACATGCCGAACGGCACCTCGTGGGTGGCGCCGACGCTGGCGCCGGAGGATGCCTGGGATGTCGCTGCCTATGTCGTCTCGCAGCCGCGCCCCTCGCGGCCCGACATTGATCGCGACTATCCCGATCTGCTGCTGAAGCCGGTGGACGCGGCGTACGAGCCCTATGCCGACAGTTTCCCGACGGCACAGCATCGCTACGGCCCGTTCGCCCCGATCCGTGCGGAAATCCAGTCGCTGAAGGCCGGCCTCGGCACCATCCCGAACCCCAACGACAGGTGAGGCAGAGCCCCACCTTTCGCGGGATTACTGCTTCTTCAGCGTGAAGCAGGCCACCACCTTGGACTTCGGATAAAGGTGGTCGTAGCACAGGTCCATCGTGGTCGCGTCGCGCATCGTGAAGGTGTAGTGGCCGTCATCGTCGATGAAGATGCCGCCGGTGAAGTAGGGCGGCTGGAACGACCCGAGCACGGTCTCGGTACCCTTGCCGGCGGCGAGGGTGCCGATAAAGCGGGCGCCCTTCTGCTCGGTGAAGGTGTAGGTGTATTCCTGCGCCTGCTCGTAGAAGGTCGGTCCCGGCCCATCGGGCACGCGATACGGCGTGGAGCCGATGCCGACAGCGAGTGAGGAGCCTTTCCACACCCCAACGAGGTTTGGCGGTTCCTGGGCCTGGGCGAGGCCAGTTGCGCAAAGCAGCAGTACGGCAGAGATGGCGTGGATCCGCATTGGGGCCCTCCTTGAATGGCGGGCGACGGTATCATGCGGGTGCCGCGTTCTTCCAGCCGGGACGCAAGCGCGTCACGCCCCCGCATCCATCAGCAGCCGGGCGGCAATCGTCCACATGGTGAAGGCGATGCCGGCCTCCAGGATGCGCCAGGCCGAGGGCCGCGCGAAGATCGGGCGCAGCCAGCCGGCGCCATAGCCGAGCGCGAAGAAGAACAGGAAGGAGGCCGCCGTCGCGCCCGTCGCGAAAGCCAATGCCCGGCCGGGGAACTGCGTGGAGATGGTGCCGATCAGCACCACCGTGTCGAGATAGACGTGCGGGTTCAGCCAGGTGAGCGCGAGGCAGGTCGCCAGCGTCGGGCCGAGCGCGGCTGGGCACGCCTCGGCTGCAACCAGCGCGCCGCGCGAGCGCAGCGCCGAATAGAGATTGGTCGCGCCATACCACAGCAGGAAGGCGGCGCCGCCGATGCGCATCGTTGGGTCGATCCACGATGCCAGCGCCGCGATCTGCCGGAAGCCGCTCACCCCGAGGCCGATCAGCAGCGCGTCCGAGACCGCGCAGGCGAGGCACACGGCAAACACATGCTCGCCGCGCAGCCCCTGCCGCAACACGAAGGCGTTCTGCGCGCCGATGGCGAGGATGAGGCTGAGGCTCACGGTGAGCCCGGCGAGGAAGGCGCTGCTCGGCATGATGCGGTGTCCGGTGAGGGTCCGCGCTGCCTAGCTTTTTCAGCCGCCTTAGCCCAATTAATGCTGATCAATCGGATTAAGGGCGGCTAATGCTGGACTATCCCGCGCTCCGTGCCTTGGCTGCCGTGGTGCAGGCCGGCAGCTTCGAGAAGGCGGCGCTGGCGCTCAATGTCACGCCGTCCGCCGTCTCCCAGCGCGTCAAGCAGCTGGAGGAGCGGCTCGGCCTGGTGCTCATCGTGCGCGGCCAGCCCTGCACCGCGACGGAGCAGGGCGCCTGGCTGTGCCGGCATGTGGAGCATGTCGGCATGCTGGAGCATGAGCTGCTTCAGCATCTGCCGGCGGCGCGGCTGGAGGGCGATGTCCAGCGCGTCACTCTGCGTATCGCCACCAATGCCGACAGCCTCGGCACCTGGTTCCTCGAGGCCGCGGCGAACTTCACCCGCCGCTCGCCGCATCTGCTGGACATCGCGGTCGACGACCAGGACCACACCGCCGAGTGGCTGCAGCGCGGGCAGGTGGCCGGGGCCGTCACCAGCTCGGGCAAGCCGGTGCCGGGGTGTCGGCGTACCGCGCTCGGCGCGCTGCGCTACCACGCGACGGCGAGCCCCGAATTCATCGCGCGGCATTTCCCTGAGGGCGTCACCATCGAGGCGCTGGCCAATGCGCCGGCGCTGACCTTCAACCAGAAGGACGGCTTGCAGGATCGCTGGATCCGGCTGGCGTTCGGGCGTGCCGTCGTTCATCCCACCCATTGGTTGCCCTCCACCCAGAGCTTCGTCGAGGCCAGCCTTGCCGGCATGGGGTGGGGAATGAACCCGGTCCAATTGGTTGCGGATCATCTGCGCAGCGGCCGGCTGCGCGAGCTGGTGCCGGATACGCCGGTCGATATCCCGCTGTTCTGGCAGGTGAACCGGATGTCGTCCGGCCACCTCGCGGAGCTGACGCGGGAGATCGTCGCGGTCGGCCGGCGCGAGCTGGTCAATGACGGAAACTAGCCGGCGCCTCGCGTCACCTCCGGGTAATATTGCGGCGCCTCGCGGCGGTCGAACATGCCGTAGTCGCGCACCACGCGGATGTGGCGCAGCCGGCC
Source organism: Starkeya sp. ORNL1 (assembly GCF_012971745.1). Classification (NCBI taxonomy): domain Bacteria; kingdom Pseudomonadati; phylum Pseudomonadota; class Alphaproteobacteria; order Hyphomicrobiales; family Xanthobacteraceae; genus Starkeya; species Starkeya sp. ORNL1. Next base: position 1,604,789 of record NZ_CP048834.1, on the reverse strand, counting down.
GCCTTCGGGCAGCGAGACCAGCGCGTCGAAAGTCTCGGCGGCGGCGCGGTCGCTCCATGACATCAGCAATATGATGTCGCCCGGCGTCAGCACCGCCTCGAACACGTCCCACGCCACCAGCCCCGGCGCGTCGGGCACCAGCCCCAGCCAGTGCGCCACCGTGTCCGGCCCCGACTCCTTCACCCATTCCGGCGCGCGGTGGGCGTCGATCAGGGTGATGGCGGTGGCCTAGCCGGTCTCGGTCTCGTCCAGCCGCTGTTCGATGAGCGCGTGGCCGGCGGGCAGGTGCGTGTCCTGCGTCAGCTGGCCGACCCGCAGATGATAGTCGTTGAACACCTCGAAGCGGCCCTTCTCCTGCACGCCGTGGTGCCTCGCCTGGGTGCGCCACCGCACCAGCGCCTTCTCGTCACGCCAGCTGGAGAGCGACAGGATCCAGCCGTCGCGGGTCAGGCTGCGGTAGCGCACATTGTCGACGAAACCCTCGATGCGCTCGATCTCCGGCTTCAGCATGCGGGCATAGCCGAGATAGGCGTCCCACTGGTCCGACTTCGGATAGACCTCGAACAGCACGGCGAACATGAGCTTGCTCCTGGAGCGGTCGGGCGCTCAGGAGATGGGCGCGCCGGCCTCCATCCTGAGCAGATGTTCCTTCACTGCAAGCCCGCCGGCAAATCCGGTCAGCTCGCCGTTGGAGCCGAGGAGGCGGTGGCAGGGCGCGATGATCGAGATCGGGTTCCGGCCATTGGCCGCGCCCACCGCGCGCGCGGCGCTGGGCTTGCCGATCTGCCGGGCGATCTCGCCATAGGACCGGGTCTCGCCGAACGGGATCGCCAGCAGCGCCTGCCAGACGCTTTTCTGGAACGCGGTGCCCTGGAAATCGAGCGGCACGGTGAAGCGCGTGAGCGTGCCGGCGAAATAGGCGGCGAGCTGGCGTTCGGTCTCGATCAGGATCGGGTGGCCCTCGTCCTCGACCAGCGGCCCGAGCCGAACCCGGCGCGGATCCTCGTCCGGCCACAGGATTGCCGCCAGCCCGAGATCGCCGGCGACCAGCTTCAGCCGGCCGACCGGCGTGTCGGTCATCTTGAAGGAATAGCTCATGGGCGTCCCGCCGCCATTCGTCCCGCGCTTATCATACGGCCCCGATGGTTCGACAAGGCGCGGATTCCGCCGCATCAGCCCGAGCAATTCCGGCCGCATGCCGTCGCCGCGCCTGGCAGCGATCTCGTGAAAGGCGAGGAAAGTCATCGCTTTCGCTCCATTACTTCGCGTCGTGGAAGATGATGCCGAGCGTGTGCCGCATGCCGCTGCGCAGCCGGCTGACCCCGTGCCGCAAATTCACCCGGTAGTGCCCGCGCGTGCCTTTCACCGGCCGGTCATGCACCGCGAAAGCCACGGCATCGCCCTGGGTGAGCGGCACCACCTCGGCCCGGCTCTGCATGCGCGGGCGCTGCTCGGTCAGCACGAACTCGCCGCCGGTGAAATCGCGCCCCGGCTCGGAGAGCAGGATCGCCACCTGGATCGGAAAGGCGAGGTCGCCATAGAGATCCTGGTGCAGGCAATTGAAGTCGCCGGGCACATATTGCAGCAGCAGCGGCGTCGGCCGCGTCTGCCCGGCGGCATGGCATTGCGCGAGGAACGCCGCGTGCTCGGCCGGATAGCGCTCGGTGACGCCCATGCGGTCGGCCCATTCATTGGCGATGTCGGCGAGGCGCGGATAGAGCGCGGTGCGCAGGCCGGCGATGAGTTCGGGCAACGGGTAGCGGAAATAACGGTACTCGCCCTTGCCGAAGCCATGGCGCGCCATGTGGACGTGGCTGCGGAAATGGCTCTCCTGCGGATAGAGCGCCGCGACCTGCCGGCACTCCTCCGGCGTCAGCAGCTTTTCCAGCACCGCGCAGCCGTGGCTGTTCAGCTCGTCGGCGAGCTGAGGCCAGCCATAGCGGGCGATGCGGGCCGCGGCGGAGTTATCCGCCGGGGCGATGGGTGCGAGGATGTTCATCAGCGTGGCTCCGGTCTTGATCGGGAGACCCACGCTAGGACCGGGCTCGCTGTGGCGAACTCCGGTCCTTGCCTTCGAATCCGCTCAGCCGGCCGCTTGCGCCTCGCGCTCCAGCAGCGCGCGCTTGCGCTCCACGCCCCAGGCATAGCCGGAGAGCGCACCGTCATTGCGCACCACGCGGTGGCAGGGGATCGCCACGGCGATGTGGTTCGCCGCGCAGGCCCCGGCGACCGCGCGCACCGCCTTGGGCGCGCCGATGCGGCGGGCGATCTCGGCATAGGAGACGGTCTGCCCCGCCGGGATCTGCTGCAACGCCTGCCAGACCCGCTGCTGGAACGCGGTGCCGCGCACGTCGAGCGGCAGATCGAGGCCGAGCGTCGGCTCTTCCACCAACCCGACCACCCGCGCCACCAGCGCCTCATAGTCCCGGTCGGCGCCGATCAGCCGGGCTTTCGGGAAGCGGTCTTGCAGCTCGCGCACCAGCGCCTCGGGCTCGGTGCCGAGCAGGATCGACGCCACGCCCTTGGTGCTGGAGGCGACGAGGATGGCGCCGAGCGAGGTCTCGCCCACCGCGAAGCGGATCTCCTCGTCGGCACCACCGGCGCGATAGCGGCTCGGCGTCATGCCGAGCAGGTCCGTCGACTTCTCATAGAAGCGCCCGCTGGAATTGAACCCGGCCTCATAGATCGCCCCGGTCACGCTATTGCCCGACGCGAGACCGTCGCGGACCTTCGCCGCGCGGTGTGCGCTGGCATAGGCCTTCGGCGTCAGGCCGGTGGCGGCCTTGAAGATGCGGTGGAAATAGCCGGTGCTGCGCCCGGCCGCAACGGCGAGGTCGGCCAGCGACGGCTCGTCCTCGCTCTCCTCGATCCGCCGGCAGGCCTGCGCGACGATCGCGGCATTCTCCGCCTCGATCGACGGCCCATCCGGATGGCAGCGCTTGCAGGGCCGGAACCCGGTCGCCTTCGCTGCCTCCAGCGTGTCGTGGATCTGGACATTCCTGGGGTTCGCCCCGCGCGAGGCGCAGGACGGCCGGCAATAGACGCCGGTGGTCATCACGGAATACCAGAATTCCCCGTCCGCGCTCCGGTCGCGGGCGACAATGCGCACCCAGCGCGGATCATTCGCTTTGGTCGGCTGCGGCTTGGTCTGCAATGCTGCGGTCATCATGTCCGGCCTCGTGTCCCTGATATAGGCCGATGATGCCGAGAGCGCTCGAGTGGCGAACTCCGGTCCTTGCTTTTGAATCGGAGTGAGGCGGAGCGCCGTCGTCCTCATGACGCCGCTTTTTTTGAACACATCGGATATGGCATCGAGTGATGCTTGAAGCCACCCGATCCCCCCACCCATTTGACGCCCCGGCGCGCGCCCTCTAACCGTGCGCGCTTCCCGATCCGGAAGGCACCCATGTCCGTCATCGATTCCATCCGCAACGGCCTCGCGCCGGTCCACCGCGAGGGCTACCCCTTCCTGCTGATCGGCGCCGGCGTCTCCGTCGTGCTGCTCTGGCTCGTCCCGCCGCTCGGCTGGATCGCCGTGCTCATCACTGCCTGGATCGCCTATTTCTTCCGCGATCCCGAGCGCGTCACCCCGCTGCGCGATGGCCTCATCGTGTCGCCGGCGGACGGGCGGATCTGCCTCGTCGGCCCCGCCATTCCGCCGCGCGAGCTTGATCTCGGCGACAAGCCGCTGCCGCGGGTGTGCATCTTCATGAACGTGTTCGACGTCCATGTGAACCGGGCGCCGATCGGCGGGCGCATCCTGCGCATCGCCTACAAGCCCGGCAAGTTCCTCAGCGCCGATCTCGACAAGGCGAGCGAGGACAATGAGCGCAGCGGCATGGTGCTGGAGACGCCGATCGGGCAGGTCGGCGTGGTGCAGATCGCCGGCATGGTGGCGCGTCGCATCGTCTCCTTCGTGCGCGAGGGCGAGGCCATCGGCACCGGCGAGCGCTACGGCCTGATCCGCTTCGGCTCGCGGGTCGACGTCTATCTGCCCGTTGGCACCCGCCCGGCGGTGGCCGAGGGCCAGCGCGCCATTGCCGGCGAAACCGTCATCGCCGATCTCGCCGCGCCTGCGCGCGAGCTCGCCTTTCGTGTAAGCTGACCGTCCGCATTGACGTAACGTCGTCAAGCATCAAGCCGCTGCACTGCGCCCGAGGACTTCGCTGATGTCGAACCCGTTCCCGCCCTTCGATCCCGATATGAGGGAATTGCCGGAGCCGAAGCGCCGCCGCTTCCAGGCGGTGCCGATCCGCGTGCTGGTGCCGAACCTGGTCACGCTGCTGGCGCTGTGCGCCGGCCTCACCGGCATCCGCATGGCGATCGAAGGCAGGCTGGAGCTGGCGCTCGCCTCCATCGTGCTGGCCGCGGTGCTGGACGGCATGGACGGCCGCCTTGCGCGCATGCTGCACGGCACTTCGCGCTTCGGCGCCGAGCTCGACAGCCTGTCGGACTTCGTCTGCTTCGGCGTGGCGCCTGGCCTGGTGCTCTATGTGTGGGGGCTGGAGACGCTGGGCTCGGTCGGCTGGATCGCCGCGCTGGCCTTCGCCATCTGCGCGGCGCTGCGTCTCGCGCGCTTCAACGTGATGCTGGAAGACCCCAACAAGCCGCCCTTCGCCGGGGATTTCTTCACCGGCGTGCCGGCGCCGGCCGGCGCCATCTGCGTGCTGCTGCCGATCTATCTGGAACTGATCGGCCTGCCGCGCCTCATGGCCTCGCCGGCGGTGGCAGCGGCCTACTGCCTCGGCATCGCGCTGCTGATGGTCTCGCGCCTGCCGGCCTGGTCCGGCAAGCAACTCGGCAGCCGCATCCCGCGCGACGCGGTGCTGCCGCTGTTCGTCTGCGTGGTGCTGTTCGTCGCCGTTCTGGTCACCTGGCCGTGGCCGGTGCTCGCGGTGCTCACCGTCGCCTATCTGTCGATGCTGCCCTTCTCGGTGATGCGCTACGCCCAGCTCTCCCGCGACTACGCCGCAACCCACCCGCAAGCGGCGGTGGCAGCGGAGGCCGAGGAATTGGTGCTGACGGATGATGACGGCGCGGAAGACCGGCCCGGGCGGTTGAACTGAGGCCGCTCTGCGTCAGCATCCTTCGAGGCTCGCTTCGCGAGCACCTCAGGATGACGTCGCTTTATAGAACCACGTCATCCTGAGGTGCTCCGGCGCAGCCGGAGCCTCGAAGGATGTTCACGCAGTCCCCGGAAAAGAGTTCAGCGCACCCAGCCCGCCATCGCCGCGACGCGGGCGGCGAGCGGCGCACCCGGGAAGGCCTGGCGCAGCAGGCGCAGCGCCTCCGCGTCGGAGCGCGGACGGGCGGCGGCGAGGTGGTTCGACATGAGGTGCGTGAGCGAAGCGGGCTCGGCGGGGCGCAGTTCATCGGACTTGCCGCGGCTTCCCGCCAGCAGGGGGGACACGCCCGACGAGGTCACGCCCGACACGTGCAGCATCAGAACCTCCTCCGATGACAAAACCGAATCAATCGGTTCCGCTCATGGACAAGATGATTGGCTTCGCCCGTTAACGCATCCTTTATTTTATTTGCCTCGGCGAAGCATCTCCGGTCCGCAAGGCATAAATATCTGCTGCCGCAGCAGTTCCGCGACATTCACTATTAAATGAAGCAAGGATTAGGAATAACGTTGCCGGCCAAGATCACCGGGTGCGACTAGCTCCCTCTCCCCGCACTGAACTCGGCTGTTGCAGAGTTCAGCAACCTAAAGCCCAAAGTCGGATAGATCCGACTTTGGCGGAGAGGGGTGGGGTGAGGGGCCTTCTCGGCTTCCCGGCCGAGCACCCCCTCACCGACCCGCTGGCGCGGGTCACCTCTCCCCACCGGGGAGAGGGAAAAGGAAGTCAAAACTGGCGTCGAGGGAGATCCTACAGCCGTACCATCGTGATCTTGCCACCGTCCGCGGTGGCGACGCCGTCAAAGCGTCCGCCGCCGGCCGGCTGAAGCCGGGCGGTGACCTTGCCGAGATGGTTCTGCAGCACGATCTCGTTGCCCCACATGTCCCAGCCCTTGGTCATGAAGATGTCGTTCGGGCAGGAAAGGTCGGCGCTGGCGGCAAGTCCGGACATGCCCTGGCTGGTGGAAAGCGTGACCGGGCAGCTCTTCTGCCCGCCATCCCAGGTGAAGGTCCATTTGCCGGCAAGCTGCGTGCGCGCCGCGCCCGGTTCGGCATAGGCGACGCCGCCCGGCGCGGTGGCGGCCGGCGGCGCGGTGAGGGCGACAGCGTTGGCGGCGGTCGAAGGCTTCGGTGTCACCGCGGCGCTGGCGGTGGCGGCGGCGGCGCCATAGGCCGGCTGCGCGGCAGGCACGGCGGAGCTTTCCACCGAGCCGGTCGGCGCCGGGGTGATCTTCGCGCTTTCCACGGGTGAAGAAGCGGAACTGGACGCCGAACCAAACCCGTCGAGAACCGTGCTGCAGCCTGCCAGCAGCAAGGCGGCGGCTGTCGTTGCCGCAAGGGTGGTGGCGTTCATATTGTCACTCCTCGTCACGGCCCGCACCGTGCGCGTCCCCAATGCGGCCAATACGCAGCCGCATTTCATCCCGTTTGCCCGCTTCTTGTCGTTGCTTGTTCGTGTCGTCTTGGTGACGTTGTCGATGAGGATCGTGGCGTCAGCATGACCCCACAGCGGCCGATAGGGCAAGTCCACACATTCGGGCGTCATGTTCAATAAATGCTTAAGCATGCCGGACCGGCCGGACCTCGGCCTTCCAGGTAATGGACGCTGCGTCCGGTTGGCGTTATCTGGCGGTGCAACATTGATGAGGAGGCCGCATGTACCAGATGCTCGATCCGTCCACGCTCAGGGTCCTGGTGACCGGCGCCACCTCCGGCATCGGCGCCTCCACCGCCCGCCGCTTCGCCCGCGCCGGCGCCCATGTGGTCGCCACCGGCCGGCGCGCCGACCGGCTGATCGCGCTGCGCGATGAACTCGGCCCGCGGCTCCATCCGCTGGAGGTCGATGTGCGCGACAATGCGGCGCTCACCGATGCGCTGTCCTCGCTCCCCGAGCCGTTCGCGGCGCTGAACGTGGTGTTCGCCAATGCCGGCCTCGCGCTCGGCCTCGAGCCGGCGCACCGCGCCAGCCTCGAGGATTGGGAGGACATGGTCGACACCAACATCAAGGGCCTGCTCTACACCGTGCGCACCACGCTGCCCGGCATGGTGGAGCGGGGCGAGGGCCATGTGGTGTTCACCGGATCGGTGGCCGGCGATTATCCCTATCCCGGCGGCAACGCCTATGGCGGCACCAAGGCGTTCGTGAAGCAGTTCGCGCTGAACCTGATCGCCGATCTCGCGGGCACCAATGTACGCGTCACCAATATCGAACCCGGCATGGTGGAGACCGAGTTCTCGCTGGTGCGCTTCCACGGCGATGCCGCGCGCTCGGACAGCGTCTATGCCAATCTCCAGCCGCTGTCCGGCGAGGATATGGCCGAGCAGATCTTCTTCTGCTGCACCACGCCGCGCCACGTGAACATCAACCGCTTGCAGGTCTTCCCGACCGCGCAGAGCTTCTCGGCGTTCACCATCAAGCGGGAAGCCTGACTTTCTTCGCGCGCGTCTCTTGGCGCGCATCGCGTTTGATCGCCGGGGGCCGGACCGGGCAGCCTCGGCGGTCGTGCGTGGACCGTGATCGGGTACCGCCTGGCTGATTGCGGAGGGCCCGTTTTTCAATCAAGATAGGGCTCTCCGGCGCTGCCGGACCGGAATTCTCGGCAGCTGGGGGGCGCGCCGTGGTTGAGCGATATCTGGCCGGCATCGCATCGCTTTTTGCGATGGTCGTCGGGCCTTCTCAGATCTCTACGATCAATCCGATTCCGGCGGTGAAGCCGGTTCCCGTTGCAGTGAATCCGATTCCATTCGATCCGCTTTCGTACCTCTGCACCGCGGATGGCCGGGGCTCTGCCGGGCGCCTGCCATTCGCTTCCTTCGCCGGTGGGCAATTCTCGGCAACCAAGGTGGCCTTGCGTGCCGACAGTCCGGCGCCGGCCGTTTGCACGGCGCCGCCGACCGACTACCAGAGCCTGCCGAGCGTGACCGGGCCCGGCGACGTCAAGGTCGATCTCGATCTTGGGATCGGCCCTGGCGTCGGCGTCGACAATACGAGCCTCTGTTTCAGGAATGGCTCGCTGCCGGCCGCGCCGGTGATCAGGATCAAGCAGGGCAATCGCCTGACGATCCACCTCACCAATACGCTCTGGAATTCCGGCCCGGACAATACCGAGAACTGCGACATCGAGAACTATGTCGGCGGTCCCCCGGTCTCGAAGACCTGCTCTCAGCCGGAGCAAGGATTCAAGGCCGGGCCGGGCCCCAATGGCTCGTTCTATCCGATCCAGACCAACATCCCCCATCTTTCGGATGGGACGACCAATCTCCACGTCCACGGTCTTGAGGTGTCGCCGCAGCCCTGCAGCGACAATGTGCTCCAGAGCGTGCTGGTAGCGGCGAACTGGAACGGCCCGCTCCCGGCGCAGCTGACGTGCCAGAACGCTCCCAACGAGCTGACCTATTCCTACGACATAGCCCCCAATCATCCGACGGGCCTTTATTTCTACCACACGCACATGCACGGCCAGGCTCTCGCGCAGACCATGATGGGCGCGAGCGGCGCCATCGTCATCGAAGGCGAGGATGACGTCCGCCGCGAGAAGCTCGGCATCAGCGACGACGTGATGATCGTCAGGGATATTCCGAGCGCATATGTCCCGGGCGAGACGACGCCGCTCGTGCCTGCGGTCAAGCTCGCGGCGGCCTCGGTCACGCCGCCGGCCGCCCCCGCCGGGCGCAACTGGTTCCCGACTGTCGATCCGCGCATCGACCGCGAGAATATCGCCGGCTGCCCGGCCGATCTGCCCGATGTGGGCGGCCCCGCGGTAACGCGGCTGACGTTGAACGGCGCCCTCGTCAACGAGACGGCCGCGTTCCCGCCTCCGGACGACAAGGTCCTAGTGAAGACCATGGCGGCCGGCGAGCGCCAGCTCTGGCGCCTCGTGAACGCGTCGGCCCAGACCTATATCAGCCCGCAGCTCGTGCTGTCACAGAACGGGAAGACCAGCATCCTGCCGCTGGAGATCGTCGCGCTCGACGGTGCCCCGGTCTACGACAATGAAGGTCATCGCCGCATCGACCGGGTGGACACGACCAAGAAGCCCTTGCTCCTCGCAACGGCCAACCGGGTGGAGTTCCTCGTCGACGCGCCACCGCCGGGGGCTACGCTCTATCTCGACACCACCCAGGTCACGCCGGGCTGCGCCGCCGACGGCATTCCGGCGCGGCGCCTGTTGCGCGTGGTCTCCACGGGTGCCCCGGCGTCCACCAGCGCGCCGCCCGATGCTGCGGCGCTTCTCCCCGCAACGCAGGATCCGACCTACGCCCACATGCTCGATGTCGAGCCGGCCGTGAAGCGCGTCTTCGCCTTCATGGAATATCCGCGCGGCTTCACCGTGTCGAAGTCGCAATGGATTGTCGGGCCGCCGGGCAAGGGTCAGTTCAACCCGAACTCGACCGACTTCTTCCTGACCATGATCCAGTCCACCGATGGCCAGGGGCAACCGGTGGCGATACGTCCGTTCGTGCCGGACTCGCCGCCCGACGTCGTCGTGCACCTCAAGGGCAAGGACAGCGCCGTCGAAGAATGGACCATCCAGAACTACACGCTGGAGGTCCATCCCTTCCACATGCATCAGATGCATTTCCGCGACGTGACCGAGGCCGATGCGATCGACGGCCGTGCGCCGATCCTCGACACCATCAACATTCCGCCCGCCTCGCGCCGGGCTTCATCCTCGCAACCCGGCGTCGACACACCCGATCTCCCGGGAGAGGTTCGGCTTCGGATGAAGTTCACCCGCGAGATGGTTGGCGACTTCGTCTTCCATTGTCACATCCTCGCGCACGAGGATAAGGGCATGATGCAGAAGATCCGGGTCGTCGCCGACTGACGGCTCACAGCATCATCGCCCCCGCCACTGCCGCCCCGACCACCACCGCCCAGGGCGGCACGCGCCAGAGCGCCAGCGCGAGATAGGCGACGAGCGCCAGGGCGAAGGCGCGGCCGGACGTGACGCCCGCGCTCACCACCGGATCCCAGAAGGCAGCGCCGAGCAGGCCGACCACGGCGGCATTGACGCCGCCCAGCAGATCCTGCGCCCGCCGGTCCGCCGCGATCCGCGCCCAGAACGGCAGCGCGCCATAGACCAGCAGCGCGGACGGCAGGAATATCGCGACCAGCGCGATGGCGGCGCCGATCACGCCGTTCGGCGGGCTCGGCATCATCGCCCCGACATAGGCCGCGAAGGTGAAGAGCGGCCCGGGCACCGCCTGTACCGCGCCATAGCCGGCAAGGAAGGCCTCGCGCGTCAGCCCGCCGGGATGCACCAGCTCCGCCTCGATCAGCGGCAGCACCACATGGCCGCCGCCGAACACCAGCGCGCCGGCACGGTACAGCGCGTCCGCCAGATGCAGCGCCGCGCTGCCGCTCGCTTGCGCCAGTACCGGCAGGCCGACCAGCAGCGCCGCGAACAGCGCCAGCGCGGCAAGGGCGGCGCGGCGCGGCACGGCGACCCGCAGCGGCTCGCCGGCCGGGCGCGGCGGCAGGCGCAGGAAGGCGAGCCCGGCGAGCGCGCCGGCGATCAGCACCGCGACCTGACCGATAGCGCCGGGCAGCACCGCCGCCGCAGCGGCACCGATGAGCGCGATGGTTCGGCGCGGCCGATCCGGGCAGAGGCTGGCCGCCATGCCGAGCACGGCATGCGCCACCACCGCGGCGGCAGCCGCCTTCAGCCCGGCGAGCCAGCCGACGCCGGTGAGCGCACCCAGGCTGTCGACGCCATAGGCGAAGCCGAGCATCAGCAATGCCGAAGGCAAGGTGAAGCCGAGCCATGCCGCGGCCATGCCGGCCGGCCCGGCGCGCATCAGCCCCAGCGCCATGCCCACCTGGCTGGAGGCCGGGCCCGGCAGGAACTGGCAGAGCGCGACGAGGTCGGCGTAAGCGGCTTCGGTGAGCCATTGGCGGCGCACCACGAAGGCGTCGCGGAAGTAGCCGAGATGCGCCACCGGCCCGCCGAACGAGGTGAGGCCGAGCTTGACGAAGGCAAGCAGCACCTCGCGGGCGGAGCCGTGGGGCGTGGTGGTGTCGGCTGGGAGGTCGAGGGGAGGGGCGTCGCTCATGAGCGAGCGATAGCAAGCTTCGGCGACGCTTGCATCAAGGTAAGGGCGCTTTGCTTGAGCATCCTTCGAGGCCGCTGCGCGGCACCTCAGGATGAGGTTCATCTTTTAAGTGCAACGTCATCAAGTCAGTTTGGCTGAGGGATTTGAGCGTCTCGCAGGGTAGCGTTGGCGATGACGACGAGCTTTCGCGCGACAGCGGCGATGGCGAGGCGCTTTGGTTTTCCAGCGGCGGTGAGGCGCTGGTAGACGGCGCTCAAGGCTGGGTGGGCGCGTGCAGCGGAGAGCGCCGCCATGAAGAGCACGGGGCGCAGGGCTGCGCGGCCGCCGGTCATTCTTCGGTATTTTCGGGCGGATCCGGAATCTCTGGGATGGGGAGCGAGGCCGGCGAGGCTGGCGGCCTGTTTGGGGCCGAGCCGGCCGAGTTCGGGCAGCAGGGCGATGAGGGTGCGGGCGGCGACCGGGCCGATGCCCGGGATGGCGCGCAGGATCTGCTCGTGGCGCGCCAGGTCGGGGTCGGCGTCGAGTTGCTCGGCCATGAGGCGGTCGATCTCGGCGATCTGGCTGGTGAGGAAGTGGATCTGCCGATCCAGCAATTGATGGAGCGGCTCGGCGCCTGGAGCGCCGCGCCGGTTCTTGGCCTGGGTGCGCTGGGCCAGCAGATCCTGACGATGGCGCAGCCGTGCGGCGAAGGCTTCGCGTTCGCGGCTGGGCACTTGCCAGGGCGTCAGGGTGGCGGCGCGTTCGCGGCCGTACCGGCTCAACCAGGCGGCGTCGATCCGGTCGGTCTTGGCGCGTCCGCCATGGGAGGCGATGAAGGCCTTCGCCTGGGCGGCGTCCACGCGGGCGGCCGGCAAGCCCACCGCGGCCGCCGTCTCGAGCAGCGCGCGCTCGTAGCCGCCAGTGGTCTCGCAAATCAGCCAGTCATAGCCGGCGTAGGGCGCCAGCGCCGCGCCCAGGCTCTCGGGGGTGTTGGCCGCGCTCCAGCTGCGGCCGGTTTGGTCGTCATGGAAGACGATGCTGCCCTTGGCGACATCGGCGCCCAGGATGCGCAGGCCGGCATTGGCCGGCGGGATGGGTTGAGGCATGATCTCGCTCGGCTTCGGATTGTCTGCGGGCGCGCTCGCGCGGCCCAGTCAAGTCAACAAGCACACGAAGCCGGCCCGCCGCCGGACCTTGATGACGACGGGCGTATCGCCCGATCCCAGAACGGCCGCAGCGGCGGGCGCAGATCCGGGGCTGGCCGGCCCCGGATCTGCTTCCGGCCAACACCACAATGCATCATCTCCAACAGACAATCCTTGTATGTGGGCGCTGAGGTAGATTAGCCGTGCTTGGGCCGTGTTTGGCCCGGGTACGGCGGGGGACCGTGTCGTCCTTGGGCGCGTCGCGGGACGCGGCCCGTACCTCAGCCTGCTCCTCCGCCGTTCGGTCTTCGCTCGAACGGTTGCATGGGCCTGTGAGCCCGCATGGCAAGGAGGAGCCGATCATGACCGACCCTGATTCCGGCGCCGTGGTCGGCGTCGACGTCGCCAAGCGGCATCTCGACGTCGCCTGGCACGGGCGCGCCGGGGTGCGCCGCTTCGCCAACACGCCCGCGGGCCTCGCCGAGCTGGTCGCCGCGCTGCGGCCGGTGCCGCGGCTGGTGGTGGTGGAGGCGACCGGCGGCTACGAGCTGGCGCTGGTGCGCGCGCTGCAGCGCGGCGGTGTCGCGGTCGCCGTGGTCAATCGCGCCAGGTGCGCGATCTGGCGCGGGCCCGCGGCCAGCTCGCCAAGACCGATGCGCTCGATGCCGGCGCCGTCGCGCTGTTTGGCGCGCTGATGGCGCCGCGGCCACTGCCCGATCCGGTGGCCGAGCGCGAGACGCTCGCCGCCCTGGTCGCCCGCCGCCGCCAGCTCGTCGACATGATGATCGCCGAGAAGAACCGCCTCGAGCACGCCCAGGGCACCATCCGGCACTGGATCGAGCAGAGCCTCGCCGCTCTCAAGACCCAGCTCGCCGGTGTCGACGCCGCCATCGCCCTGGCGCTGGAGGCCGATGCCGAACTCGCCCACCGCCGCGACATCCTCACCAGCGTGCCCGGCGTCGGCGAGCTCACCGCCGCCGTCATTCTCGCCGAACTGCCGGAACTCGGCCGCATCGGCGCCCGTCAGGCCGCCGCCCTCGTCGGCGTCGCCCCCATCAACCGTGATTCCGGAACCTGGCGCGGCGAGCGCCACATCGGCGGCGGACGCCCCAGCGTGCGCTGCGCCATCTACATGGCCACGCTCTCCGCCGTCCGCCACGAACCTTCCCTCAAGGCCTTCCACCACCGCCTGCGCCAGGCCGGCAAGAAGCCCAAGGTCGCCCTCGTCGCCGCCATGCGAAAGCTGGTCGGCCTCCTCAACACCCTACTCGCCAGAGACACACCCTGGCAGCCTCAACAACACGGTTGCTGAGGTGCCGGCCATCGGCCGGCCTCGAAGGATGTTCAAGCAGGACGACCTACGCCGCCTCAACCGCCAGCGGGCCGGCGGAGAGCGCGGTGCGGAACGTGTCCGCCAGCCGTCGCGCCGCGGCGGAAGCGCCCGGCGCCAGCACCAGCCCGACCTCCATCTCCGGCAGCGGCGGCAGGCCGTCGGCCGGGCCGAGGCGGCGCCATTCGGCCGGCGCGGCGCATTCCGGCAGTGCGGTGATGCACAGCCCGGTCTCCACCGCGGAATAGATGCCGCCATTCGACGAGGAGGTGCAGGCAACGCGCCAGGCGCGCCCGGCGGCGTCGAGCGCGGCGGCGATGTGCGGGCGGGCGCGGCAGCCGGTCGGGAACAGCGCCAGCGGCAGCGGGTCGTTGCGCTCCGGCCGGTGGCCGCGGGCGGCGAGCCAGAGCAGCTTCTCGCGCTTCAGGAGTTCGCCGGTCGGGCGTGTCAGGTCGCGGGTGATGAGCGCCACATCGACATGGCCGCGCTCCACCTCCGGCTCAAGCACCTTGGAGAGGTCGCAGCGGATCGAGATCTCGACCCGCGGATACGCCGCCGCGAAGCGGGCGATGGTAGGGGTGAAATAGGCGTCGACATAATCGTCCGGCATGCCGAGCCGCACGCTGCCTTCCGGCGTGCCGCCCTTGAGATCGGCCAGCGCCTCGCTCTCGAAGGCGAGCAGGCGCCGCGCATGAGCCACCAGCCGCTCGCCTGTTTCGGTCAGCGAAATGCCGCGCCGCGAGCGCTCCAGCAGGCGCACGCCAAGGCTCTCCTCGAGCTGGGCGATGCGCGCCGAGACCGCCGACTGGGTGCGCCCGACCCGCTCCGCCGCCGCGGTGAAGCCGCCGCAATCGACGATGGCGATCAGCATGCCGAGCGATTCCGTATCGAGGTGGCGCATCGTCGTCTCCCTCAAGGTTCGGCCGGCCTCACATAAAAACTGCCACCGGCAGACATACGAATGTCATATCATCTTTAGTGATGCATCGACAAAATAAATTTGCTTTTACGATTTGAGCGCAAGGTATAGACCGCAGTTCGGACGATGCCGTGTCTGCGTCGCCGGCGCTTCGCCGGCTTCCGATCCCGTGCCGGTTGCGTTCCCGCTTATCTTCGTGCGCTTTCAAGAGTTCCGCAATGTCACCCCCGCCTCCCGCCTCCGTCGCGCTGTCGTCGCCGCTCGACGACGCCGCTCTCGCGTCGATCTCCATCCCGGCGATCGAGGAGGCGCGGCTGCGCCGGCAGGCCTTCATCGCCGTGCTGGTGGCGGCCGGCTGCATCGGTTTCTCGCCGATCTTCGTGCGCCTCGCCGATACCGGCCCGGCGGCGATCGGCTTCTGGCGCATGCTGTTCGCGGTCGGCCCGACCGCTTTGTGGGCCTATGCGGAATGGCGTGCCATGAAGGCCCGCCACGTCGCGACGGTCGGCGCCGGCGTGCGGCTGCGCCCGTTCAGCGGCCGGCAGTTCGCCTTCGGCACCTTGGCCGGCTTGTTCTTCGCCGCCGACCTCGTTTTCTTCCATGCAGCGCTGGCCAATACCAGCACCGCCAACAGCGTGCTGCTCGGCAACATGGCGCCGGTGTTCGTGCTGCTGTTCGCCTGGGCCTGCCTTGGCGAGCGCCCGACGCTCGGCCTGTTCATCGCATTGGTGCTGGCCATGGCCGGTTCGGCCATCATCGTGCTCGACAGCACCAGTGCTGCCGCGGGCATCAACAGCCTGCTCGGCGACCTGCTCGCCACCGGCGCGGCGGCCTGCTACGCCGCCTATATGATCGTGGTGCGCGTCATGCGCCGCGGCGGCCACACCCATGGTGGTGTGGTGCGCGTTCCCGGCCTCGGCGGCGGCATGGTGGCGCTGATCTCCACTGCGGCCGGCGCGGTGTTCTGCCTCGCCTACGCAGTCGGTGCCGGCGAGCAGATCGTCCCGGCGAGCCTCCAGGGTTTCCTCGCCGTGGTCGGCCTCGGCATCGTTGCCCATGCCTTCGGCCAGGGCCTCGCCACCTTCGCGCTCGGCCGGCTCACCGCCGGCACCATCTCCATCGTGCTGCTGCTGCAGATCGTTATCGGCATCTCGATGGCGGCGCTGCTGTTCGGCGAGGTGCCCTCGCTCACCGTGCTGTTCGGCGGCGGTCTCATCGTCGCCGGCATACTGGCGGTGCGCCCGCGCTGACACCCCTTGCGGTCACGCTCGCGCGGGTCTACCTCCGGGCGAGCAGCAGGGAGCACGACGATGGAACAGAACCCGTTTGGCGGCGTGATCGAGCATCTCTCGGTCGAGGAGGTCAAGGCGGGTCTGGAGGACGGCTCCATCCTGCTGGTCGACGTGCGCGAGCCCAATGAGCTTGCCGTCGAACGCATTCCCGGCGCGGTAGAGTTCCCGCTCTCGACCTTCGACGCTGCCGCCTTGCCTGATCCCGGCGAGAAGACCCTGGTGTTCTCCTGCCGCTCCGGCCAGCGCTCGCAAAAGGCTGCTGCCGCCGCGCAGGCCGCCGGCCACGACCTGCACCGCCACATGGCGGGCGGGCTGCTGGCCTGGAAGGCGGCCGGGTTCGAGACCGAGCAGGGGTGAGATTTCCAACGGTGTCGTCATCCCGGCCGAAGGCGAAGCCGTAGAGCCGGGATCGCGTGAAGTCCCGTGCAACACCTTCTTACGATCCCGGCTCGGCCTTCGGCCGTCCGGGATGACGGCGGATTGGAGGGGAGGAAGGCCTCACCCCACCAGCCGCCCGGTCACCTCGCGCATCGCGCTGATGAGATGGTCGACCTGTTCCTCGCTGGTGGCGGGGGAGGCGAGCATCATGTCGTGGAATGGCGAGATCAGCACGCCGCGCACCAGCAGCGCGAGATGGATCGCGGTCTCCACCGTCGGGTAATGCGCGCGGCGTGCCTCGGCGCCGTTGCTGAGCGGGTTCGGCGCGCGCACGATCTCCACCCGCGCGCCGCAGCGCGCCACGTGCCAGGGCAGGCCGGCCGTGTCGAGGATCGCCGCCAGTCCCGCCTCCATGCGGTCGGCGAGCTTCTCCATGTGCGCATAGGCGGCCTCCGTTGCCACCTGCTCCAGCGTCGCGCGCAATGCCGCGAGCTGGAACGGGCTGCCGGAAAGCGTGGTGCCGATGCCGGAATGGCCGGGCGGCAGGTTGGAGCGGGCGATCTTGAAGCGCGCCGCGGTCTCCTCGCTC
Organism: Starkeya sp. ORNL1; assembly: GCF_012971745.1. Classification (NCBI taxonomy): domain Bacteria; kingdom Pseudomonadati; phylum Pseudomonadota; class Alphaproteobacteria; order Hyphomicrobiales; family Xanthobacteraceae; genus Starkeya; species Starkeya sp. ORNL1. The sequence continues at coordinate 1,587,978 of NZ_CP048834.1, read as the reverse complement.
ATGCCCCACACCGCGGCCGGGATGCCACCGGCGATCGCCTTGCCGACGACGAACAGGTCCGGGGAGAGGCCGTAGCGCCGGCTGTAGCCGCCCGGCCCGGTGGAGAGCGTGTGGGTCTCGTCGATCAGCAGCAGCGTGCCGTGGCGCCGGGTGATCTCGCGCAGCCCCTCATGGAAGCCCGGCTGCGGCAGCACCATGGCGCAATTGGTCATGGCCGGCTCGGCGATGACGCAGGCCACCGTATGGTCGGCGAGCGCGGCTTCCAGCTGGTCGAGGTCGTTGAACGGCACGGCGCGGGTCAGCGCCGAGAGGTCGCGCGGCTCGCCGACCAGGCTCGGCCGGTTGACGGTGCGCCCTGACGGGCCGATCTCGACGAACACCTCGTCCACCGCGCCGTGATAGGCGCCGTCGAACACCAGTATCCGTGGCCGCCCGGTAGCGGCACGGGCAGCGCGGATGGCAAAGCGGTTGGCGTCGCTCGCGGTGGAGGCGATCTGCCATTGCGGCAGGCGGAAGCGCCTGGCCAGCAGGTCGCCCACCGCGGCCGCATCCGGGCTCGGCAGCATGGTGGCGAGGCCGCGATTGGCTTGGCGCGAAATGGCTTCCGCCACCGGCGCCGGTCCATGGCCGAACAGCGCCGCGGTGTCGCCGAGGCAGAAGTCGTCATAGGAATGGCCGTCGACATCGCGAAGACGCGCGTCCACCGCCTGCTCGATGATGAGGGGCACCGGGGTAGACCAGTCGGTCATCCAGTGCATCGGCACGCCCTCGAACAGATGGGCGGCGGCGCCGGCGGCGGCGCGGGTCTTCGGTCGTGTACCGAGATAGAGGGCCTCGGCTTCGGAACGCAACGCCGCGACACGTGCGTGGGTTACACCCGCACCGTCCGGCGCTCGGCTTAGTGCATCCATGTCACTGCCAATTGCAGGCCAGTCGAAGTCCCCCAGCGGCATCAAAGCACGAAAAGCGGTATCATGTCAGGGCTGCGTTGGTTTGACGCAACCGCGCGATCCATCCATTCACGCCACCCAACCTTGCCGCTTGAGCGTGCCGTAGGTGTCGTCGAGCGTCTTGCGGGCACGGGCGACCAACTCGTCGATCTCGCCATGCGAGATGGTGAGCGGCGGGGCGATGATCAACCGGTCGCGCACCGCGCGCATCACCAGCCCGTTCTGGAACGAGAAGTCGCGCGCCAGCGTGCCGACCTTGCCGACATCCGGGAATTTGGTGCGGCCGATTTTGTCCGGCGTCAGCTCCAGTGCGCCGACCATGCCGATCATCGGCGCCTCGCCGACCAGCGGGTGCTCGGCAAGCGCGCGCCAGCGGGCGGCGAGGTACGGCCCGACATCGTCCGCCACCCGCTCGACGATCTTCTCATTGATCATGATGTCGAGATTGGCGATGGCCGCGGCGCAGGCCGCCGGATGGCCGGAATAGGTGTAGCCGTGGTTGAAGTCGCCGCCCTCCAGCAGCGTCTCGGCCACACGGTCCGCCACCATTACCGCACCGAGCGGCATGTAGCCGGAGGTGATGCCCTTGGCCATCACCAGTATGTCCGGGTGGGTGTCGAAGGTCTCGCAGCCAAACCATTTGCCGGTGCGCCCGAAGCCGCAGATCACCTCGTCGGAGATGAACAGGATGTCGCGCTCGCGGCAGATGCGGGCGATCTCCGGCCAATAGGTCGGGGGCGGCACGATGACGCCGCCGGCACCCTGCACCGGCTCGGCGATGAAGGCGGCGATGCGGTCCTCGCCGAGCGCGTCGATGGTGGATTCCAGCGCGCGAGCGGTGCGCAGGCCAAACTCGTCCGGCGTCTCGCCCTGGCGCGCCTCGCCCCACCAGTAGGGCTGGGCGATGTGCACGATGTCGGGGATCGGAAGGCCGCCCTGCGCGTGCATCGGCGCCATGCCGCCAAGGCTCGCCGCGCCCACGGTGGAGCCGTGATAGGCGTTGCGGCGGGAGATGATGATCTTCTTGGTCGGCTGCTGCTTGATGTCGAAATAGCGCCGCACCATGCGGATCACGGTGTCGTTGGATTCCGACCCCGAACCGGTGAAGAACACCTTGTTGAACTGCGGCGGCGTCAGTTCGGCCAGTTTGGCGGCGAGCTCGATGGCCGGCTTGTGCGTGGTCTTGAAGAAGGTGTTGTAATAGGGCAGCTCCATCATCTGGGCGCGGACCGCCTCGACGATCTCGGTGCGGCCATAGCCGACATTCACGCACCACAGGCCGGACATGCCGTCGAGGATGCGGCTGCCATAGGAATCCTCCAGCCACACCCCCTCGGCCCTCACGATCACCCGCGCGCCTTCGGCGTTGAGCGATTTCATGTCGCTGAACGGGTGGAGATGGTGCGCGGCATCGAGCGCGCGCAGCTCGGACGTGGAGGTGGGGAGGGGCATGGTGATCCTGTTGATCAAGTGTCTGAGCGATTCAATTCCGGCACCCCGAACGACCTCATCCTGAGGTGCTCGGGCAACGCCCGAGCCTCGAAGGATGCCCGTCCCCGATGGCCGTCTTCTGCTTCAACATCCTTCGAGGCCCGGCTCTGCCGGGCACCTCAGGATGAGGTTGTCTGTTTGAAGTAGGCCAAATCCCGTGGAGAATGTGATCACATTTTGCGTGCGTCAAGCCAAGCCGCGTGGCATGAACATGGCATGACAGAATGGCGTGGCGCTTGACGCTGGCGCCGGCGGGGCCACAATCGGACCGCGAGACAACCAGGGTCTATCATGCCATTGCCGCACGCCGTGTCGCAGGACGCGGCCGAAAGTCCCAAGCCCACCACGGGCGCCAGTACCAGCTCCGCCCCCACTGACGAGCTCGGCCAGTACCTTGCGCAGAATCCGGCGCCGGAGATCGTCGAGGTCCTGCTGCCCGACACCCACGGCGTGCTGCGCGGCAAATGGATTCCGGGCGGGGCGGCGGCCAAGATCTGGAAAGACGGCGTCGCGATTCCGAGCTCGATCTTCGGCCTCGACATCTGGGGCCGCGAGGTCATGGAGACCGGCATCCATATCGAGACCGGCGACAAGGACGGGCTGTGCTGGCCGGTGCCGGGCACGCTGAAGTCCGTGCCGTGGGCGCTGCGCCCCTCCGCGCAGGTGCTGCTCTCCATGAGCGAGCCGGACGGCACGCCCTGGGTGCTCGATCCGCGCCACCGCCTCGCCGAGCAGATCGCCCGGCTCAAAGCGCTCGGCTACACGCCCTGCGTCGCCTTCGAGCTGGAATTCTACCTGATGAAGCAGGCGCCGGGTCCGGACGGCGTCCCGGAGCCGGTGTTCGCCACCAAGGGCAGCGGCCCGGCTCGGCAGAACATGTATTCCATGTCCGACCTCGACGCCTATGCCGGCCTGCTGCACGAGGTGCGCGAGGCGGCGCGCATCCAGGGCCTGCCGGCCGACACCGTGATCTCGGAAGCCGCACCGGGCCAGTATGAGGTGAACCTCTATCACCGCGCCGACCCGATGGCGGCAGCGGACGACGCGATCCTGCTGCGCCGCCTGATCGACGGCGTCGCCCGCAAGCACGGCCTGCGCGCCAGCTTCATGGCCAAGCCCTTCCTGGAGTTCGCCGGCTCCGGCATGCATGTCCATGTCAGCCTTTTGAACCGTGCCGGCGCCAATGCCTTCGGTGCGCCGGGGACAGGCGACGTGCTGCTGGGCGAGGCCGCAGCTGGCCTGCTCGCCACCATGGCCGACACCGCACTGTTCTACGTGCCGAGCTACAATGGCTTCCGCCGGCTGGTGCCGGGCAGCTACGCGCCGACCGGGATCTCCTGGGGCTACGACAACCGCTCGGTCGCGGTGCGGGTGCCGAACGGCCCGCCCAAGGCTCGGCGGCTGGAGCACCGCATCGCCGGCGCCGATGCCCATCCGCATCTCGTGCTCGCGGCGATTCTCGCCGGGATGCTGGAGGGCATCGAAAAGCATCTGGTGCCGCCGGCGCCACTCACCGGCAATGCCTATGAGGCTTCCGCGCCACGCCTGACCTATTCCATGCGAAAGGCGACGGCGAATTTTGCGAAATCGGACTTTGTCGAGCGTGCTTTTGGCGCGGAGTTCCGTCGCGTCTATGCGGTAATGAAAGAGGCGGAAGTCGCTGCGTTCGAGCAGCGGATCAATCCGCTCGAGTATGAGACGTATTTGTGACCATGCTTAAGGCTTGAGCAGACAGGCTGGTCCGACTAGCCTGACTCTCGGAACAGAAGCGGGGGCGGACGTTCCTATGAGATGCAACCTTCCCAAGGAGAACAGGATGGCTCGGCTCCTAACGACATTGGCGGCCAGTGTCCTCGCCGTGGGTACCCTCGCCGGCATGGCGAGCGTACCCGCTACGGCGCAGGACAAGGTCGTGAATGTCTATAACTGGTCCGACTACATCGACGAGTCGGTGCTGGAAGACTTCACCAAGGAAACCGGCATCAAGGTCCGCTACGACGTCTTCGACAGCAACGAAGTGCTGGAGACCAAGCTGCTCGGCGGCAAGACCGGTTATGACGTCGTGGTGCCCACCGGCTCGTTCCTGCAGCGCCAGATCCAGGCCGGCGTGTTCCTGCCGCTCGACAAGTCGAAGCTGCCGAACCTGCAATATCAGTGGCCGATGATCTCCGAGCGCCTCGGCGTCTACGATCCCGACAACAAGTTCGCCGTGAACTATATGTGGGGCACCACCGGCATCGGCATGAACATCGACAAGGTGAAGGAACGCCTTGGCGAGATCCCGCTCAACACCTGGGACATCATCTTCAAGCCGGAACTGCTCTCCAAGCTGAAGGATTGCGGCGTCTACATGCTGGACGGCCCGGAGGAGATCATCCCCACCGCGTTCCGCTATCTCGGCATCGACCCGAACTCGAAGAACCCTGACGACGTCGAGAAGGCGCTGGCGCTGCTGATGCCGATCCGCCCCTTCATCAAGAAGTTCGATAGCTCCGGCTACATCAATGCCCTGGCCCGCGGCGACATCTGCATCGCCACCGGCTGGTCCGGCGACGTGTTCCAGGCCAAGACCCGCGCCGAGGAAGCCGCCGCCAAGACCAAGAAGAAGCCGGTCAACATCGAGTACGTCCTTCCCAAGGAAGGCGCGCTGATGTGGTTCGACAATTTCGCGATCCCGAAGGATGCGAAGAATGTCGATAACGCCCTGGCCTTCATCAACTACATGATGAAGCCGGAAGTGGCGGCGAAGAACTCGAACTTCATCTCCTACGCCAACGGCAATCTGGAATCGCAGAAGTACATCGACAAGGCGATCCTGGATAATCCGGCGATCTACCCGAATGCCGAGGTGCAGGGCAAGCTGTTCACCGTTACCACCAACCCGCAGGACCTGCAGCGCGTAGTGACCCGCGCCTGGAACAAGTTCAAGCGCGGCAAGTGAGTCTTAGGGACTGACGTGAAGACGGCGCCTTCCGCAAGGAGGGCGCCGTTTTTGTTTGGGGTGCTTTGCGTGAGCATCCTTCGAGGCTCGCTGCGCTCGCACCTCAGGATGAGGTTGCATTTTTCAGTAACGACCTCATCCTGAGGTGCCGGCCGCAGGCCGGCCTCGAAGGATGCTGAAGCAGAGCGGCCCCAATCCTCACCCCGCCTTCTTCCTCTTCCCCCCGCGCCAGCGGCGGTAGAACCAGGTCCACTGCTCCGGATGCTCGCGAATCCAGCCCTCGACGATCGAGGTGATGGCCTGCATCGATGCGTCGACGTCGATCTTGCCGGTGGCATCGCGCGGCAACTCGACCGGGGGCGTGCAGGTGATGCGGAAGCGCCCGCCCGGCAGCCGGATCACCCGAACCCCATGCACCGGGCATTCGTAGAGCCGGGCGAGGCGGGCGATGGTGGGATTGGTGGTCGCGGGCCGGCCGAAGAACTGCACGATCGGCCCGCCGCGCCGCGCCTGATCGACCAATATGCCGAGATGCTTGCCCTGGTCGAGCACGCTTGCCAATTCGAACACCGCGACATGCGAGGCGGCGACGAGGTTGCCCATCACTTGGGAGCGGGCGCTGAACAGCATCTCGGCGAAGAAGTCATTGTCCGGCGCGCGGAACAGCACGGCGCTGTCGAGCCCCTGCGCGGCGGCGGCGATCGCCGGCAATTCCCAATTGCCGAGATGCGCGGTGAACACCAGCGCCGGCTTGCCGTCGACCCGCATGGCGACGAAATTCGAGACGCCGGTGGTCTCGATCCGGCTCTTTGCCGGCTCCCACATATTGTACTGCCAGATGCGGTCGAGATGGACGAACTCGCCGGCGACGCGGCCAAGATTGTCCCACATGCCGCGGGCGATGGCGGCGCGCTCTTCGGCGCTCTTCTCCGGGAAGGACCGAGCGAGATTTTCGAGCGCGGTCTTGTGGATCGGCGTCCATGGCCCGATGGCCCGCGCCCAGAAACTGCCGACCCACGCGGCGAAGCGCGGCCCCGGCGCGCGCAGCGCCCGCACCAGCACCCACACGATGGCCGAGAGCGCAAGGTTGCGCAGGCGTGTCGGCCAGGGCAGGGCAGGGGCGGTCACCGGGTGTCCTCTGGAATTGACCGGCCCTCATCCTGAGGTGCTCGGGCGAAGCCCGAGCCTCGAAGGATCCTTACGCAGATGGCCGTCTTCTGCTTCAGCATCCTTCGAGGCTCGCTTCGCTCGCACCTCAGGATGAGGTTGTTGACTGGAGGGCTCAGAACCGGATGACCACCTTGCCGAACACGCGGCGGGTTTCCAGCCGTTCCAGCCCGGCGCCGAAATCCTCCAGTGCATGTTCGGAATCGATCACCGGCATCACGCCGCGCGCCATGCGCTTCAGCCCGTCCGTGATCGCCCGGATCGGCGCGCCGAACGAGCCGATGATGCGGTACTGCCGCTGGAACAGCTGCATCAGGTTCATGTTCACCGAGACGCCCGAGGTCGAGCCGCAGGTGACGAGCCGGGCGCCCGGCTTCATCGACAGCAGCGAGCCGTTCCAGGTCTCGGCGCCGACATGCTCGAACACCACGTCGACGCCCTTCTTCTTGGTGATCTTGCGCACCTCGTGCTCGAAGCGGTCGGTGCGGTAATTGATGGCGTGGTCGGCCCCTAACGCCAGCGCCTTGGCGCACTTCTCGTCATCGCCCGCGGTGGTGAGCACGGTGCAGCCGATCTCCTTGGCCATGCGGATCGCCACCGTGCCGATGCCGGAGCCGGCCGCATGCACCAGCACGGTCTCGCCCGGCTCGAGCTTCGCATTGTCGAACAGCATGTGCTCGACGGTGGAGAAGGTGACGGGCGCACAGGCCGCATCGGTCCAGGAGATGCCGTCCGGGATCTCGACGCAGAGCCGGTCCTTGATGTTGAGGAGGTCGCGGGCGAAGCCGTCGACATGGAAGCCCATGACGCCGGCCACCTCCTCGCAGAGATTGTCGCGCCCGGCGCGGCAGTTGCGGCACTGGCCGCAGGTCAGCGCGCCATACATCGCGACCTTGGAGCCGGGCTTGAAGCGGGTGACGCCTTCACCGGTCGCCACCACCTCGCCGACCGCCTCGGCGCCCACCACCAGCGGCATCTTGCGCTTGGCGAAGGCCATGCCGCGCCAGCCCCAGACGTCGATATGGTTGAGCGCCAGGGCCTTGATGCGCACCTGCACCTCGCCGGCCGCGGGCGCCTCGGGCTCCGGCAGCTCGGTAAGCGTCAGATTGCGGTCGGAGATGAGTTGCAGCGCGCGCATGGAAGGCTCCGGCGGAAAGGGGTGTCCCTCATGGCCGGACGATACGGAACGAGGGCGTGGGAAAACGTGACCGGCTGGATACCGAAATCAGCGCTGAATGGCTAGTGCGGCGGTGAGACCGCCATCCACCGGTATGGTCGCCCCCGTCACATAGGCGGCGCCGGGGGAGAGCAGGAAGCCGACCACGGCGCCGACATCCTCCGGCCTGGCGAAGCGTGCCGCCGGTATCTGCTTCTCGACATTCGCCCGGTAAGCCGCATAGGGCTCCAGCATGGCGGTGTCGACGAAGCCCGGCGCCACCACGTTCACCGTGATGCCGCGCCGCGCGCTCTCGATGGCGAGCGTGCGGCAATAGCCGGCGAGCGCCGCCTTGGAGCCGGCATAGATGCTGTTGCCGGCATTGGCCACATCCGCCGCGATCGAGCCGATGGCGACGATGCGGCCGGCGCGGGCTCGCGTCATCGGCCGGATCAGCGCACCGGCCAGCTTCACGAACGACCAGTAATTGACCTGCATGAGCTCTTCGGCCCGGGTCTGGTCGACCATGGCGGCGAGCGTGTCGTAGCTCATGCCGGCATTATGGACGAGGCCGTAATAGGCCGGCTCTTCCGCAACCTGCGCGGCCAGCGCATCGACCGCCGCCTTGTCGGCAAGGTCGAGCGCGCGGACCTCGAGCGCGGCATCCGGCTTCTCGGCCCGGATCCCGGCGATCAGCGCTTCGGCCTCGGAGGTCGCGGTGCGCACGGTGAAGACGACATCGAACCCGGCAAGTGCCAAGGCGCGCACGATCGCCGCACCGACGCCGCGCCCGCCGCCGGTGACAAGGACGCGCTGGGTCATGGATGCACCCGGTTCTTACCTCTCCCCGAGGGGGAGAGGTCGGCCCGCAGGGCCGGGTGAGGGGGAAGGGCGGCCAGCATCGGAGAGCGTGCGTCCCCCTCACCCCAACCCTCTCCCCCACGGGGAGAGGGAGCAGAAGCGGCCAATATCCGCGTCACGCCGGCTCGCCCGCGATCACGAGGCAGACATTCTGCCCGCCGAAGCCGAAGGAGTTCGACATCACCCGGCGCACGTCCGCGTCGCGGGCAACGTTCGGCACCACGTCGAGCGGGATGGCCGGGTCCGGCACCTCGTAATTGATGGTCGGCGGGATGCGGCCGTTCTGGATGGTCAGCAGCGAGAACACCGCCTCGATGGCGCCGGCCGCGGTCAGAGTGTGGCCGATCATCGACTTGTTGGACGAGAGCGGAATGCTGGGGAGCCGCTCGCCGAACACCGCGCTCATGCCGGTGTACTCCATGCGGTCATTCTCCGGCGTCGAGGTGCCGTGGGCGTTGATGTAGTCGATCTCGTCCGGATTGACGCCCGCATCCGCCAGTGCCGCGCGCATGCAGCCGATCACCGGCTTGGCGTCCGGGCTGGAGCGGGTGCGATGGAAACTGTCGGCCATCTCGCCGACGCCTTCCAGCACGCCGAGCACCTTGGCGCCGCGCGCGGTGGCGTGCTCCAGGCTTTCCAGCACCAAAGCGCCGGCGCCCTCGGCGATGATGAAGCCGTCGCGATTCTTCGAGAACGGACGCGAGGCCGCCTCCGGCTTCTCGTTGTTGGCGGAAAGCGCCGAGAGCAGCGAGAAGCGGATCAGCGCTTCCGCCGTCACCGAGCCGTCGGTGGCGATCGAGAGGGCGGCGTCGCAATCGCCGCGGCGGATGGCTTCGACCGCGAGCTGGATCGAGGTGTTGCCGGAGGCGCAGGCGGTCGACAGCGAGATCGGCTGGCCGCGCGTGCCGAAGCGGTCGGCGAGATGGTCGGCGATCGAGCCATAGAGGAAACGCTCGTGCCACGCATCATGGCCGCCGGTCTCGGCGGCACGCAGCAGGTCGTCATAGGAGATCGGGCCGTTGGCGGCGGATTCGCGGCCGAGGATGCGGCGCTGCGGCCATTCCAGCTCGATCGGCGGCACGGCGCAGAACAGCGGCCCCGGGAAATCGCCCTTCGAGCCGATGCCGGACTGGGCGATGGCCTCATCGGCGGCAAGCGAGGCCAGTTCCTCGGAGAGGTCCGGCGCGGTGCGCGAGCTCGGCAGATAGTCCACCGTGCCGGCAATGGTGGTCTTCAGCGTGGCGATGGGAAAGCGGGTAATGCGGTGAATGCCGCTCTCGCCGGCCGTCAGCTTCGCCCAATTGTCCTGCTTGCCCTGGCCGAGCGAGGTCATCAGGCCCATGCCGGTGATGACGACGATGGGCCGGCCGGCCTTATCGGTATAGGACGCCATGTGTTCGCCTCCTGATGCCCCCCGGCATGGTCCATAGGCACTGCTAAGCCCCGGTCATAACCGCGGCAGGGAGATCAGTCGACCTTCTCGACCAGCGCGACTCCCTCGCCGCGCCAATGCCCCACGCCGGTCACGATGGCACGGGAAAGTGTGCCCTCGAAAGGCTCTTCCAGAGCTTCCCCAGGGAGAGGTGCGATCAGCTTGCCCTTGGAAACGGCGAGCGCGGCGATGGCCAGCGCCACCGGCATCTGCGCCTCCAGCCCGTGGCCGACGCGGTCGGTCACCGAGCGCACCGGCAGTCCGGCCTTCGCCAGCACGGCGGCTTCGGCGAGAGTCGGCTCCGGCGCGCCGCTGGCGGCGGAGAATACCGCTGTGCCATCGGACGTGCCGGCGATCTTGCCGGCTTCGCTGATCAGCTTCTCCAGCACCGCCTCGACGGCGCCGGGCTGGTTGCGCTTGGCCCGCTCCGACCAGACGCCGGAAAGCTTGGCGATCGGCGTCACGCCGCGGGCCCTGGCATGCTCGGCTGATTCGAGCACCAGGAAAGCGCCGGCCGAGCCGGTCGGCACGCCCTTGGGTTCGGTGAGCACCGGCGCCCAGGGCGCCATCATGGCGAGCCGCTTCAGCGCGAAGAGCAGCAGCATGTCGCGGCGCTCGGCATTATAGGCGCCGCCGACCAGGGCGATCTCGCTGGTGCCGCCGGCAATGCGGGCCCAGCCGATTCGCACCGCGTCGGTACCCGAGCTCTCCTCGCCCATGAAGGTGCGCGAGGAGCCGGTGACGCCATGGACGATGGAGATGTTGCCGGCCAGCAGGTTCGACAATTGGGCGAGGAACAGCGTCGGGCGCAGGTCCGACTGGAGCCGTTCGTTCAGATAGACGTCCGGGTCCGGCTGCTTCTCGATCTCGGTGAGGATGGAGCCGTCGACCGACTGGTCGCGCTCGCCGCCGCCCGCCGCCACCACCATGTCGGTGGTGCCGAGTATGTCCTTGTTGCCGGCGATCCCCGCCGAGGCGAGCGCCAGGCCGGCCGCATAGGTGCCGATGCGCTGCCAGGGCTCCATCTGCCGCTGGTCGCCCTTCTTGGGGATCTGGAGGTCGAAATTGATCTTGGCGAGCGGGTGCACGACATAGGGCGCAAAGCCCGACTGGTCGAGCACCGGCTCGGCGCCGCCTTCCAGCGCCGCCCAATGCGCGTCGAGCCCTTCACCCAGCGACGAGACGAGCCCGATGCCGGTGATCCATACGTCGCGGCGGTCAGGCATGCGCGAGGTTTCCCGAAATGTCCGTTTCGCCGACGCCGAGACCCTTGCCGTCGCAGTTCATCGGCATGCCGATGCGCTCGGCTGTGGAGAGCAGATAGCCGCGCAGCTCCGGGGCGGGGAAGGCCATGGTCTTCAGCGTCAGCTCGGCGTCGCACACCGGCTTGCCGTCGATCCGGCCCTTGGCCGAGAGCTTGGCGTAGCCGGAACCGTCATGCAGCAGCGCGGCGTCGACCTCGATGGTCTGGCCCGGGGTGACGAAGGTGCGCAGCCGACCCTTATCGACCGAGGCGAGGAACGCCATGCGGTCGAAATTGTGGGTGCGCAGCAGGAGCATGCCGCAGCTCTGCGCCATGATCTCGAACAGCAGCACGCCGGGCAGCAGCGGATGCCCCGGGAAGTGGCCTTCGAAGATCGGGCTTTCGAGCGGAACGAGGTTCGCGGTCTTCATGGTGCGCGCCTCGAGGTCGAGGTGGAGCACCTTGTCGATCATCTGGAAATATTCGAGCCGCATTCCCCGTCCTGCCCTGCCACGCTGCCTCGCCGACCGCCTCAGGCGGTCTTGGCGGCGATCAGCTCGTCGATGCGGGCGCAGAGATTCTTGAGCACGAAATACTGCTCGGTCGTCGCCTTGCCCTCGTTGACTTCCTGGGTCCACTGCTCGAGCGGCAGCTTGATCCCGAACGCCTTGTCGATGGCGAAGGCAATATCCAGGAAGTCCAGGCTGTCGATGCCGAGATCGTCGATGGCGTGGCTATCCGGCGTGATGTTCTCGCGCGGGATATCGCACGTCTCGGCGATGATGTTGGCGACGGTGTCGAACGTGGAAGACATGGACTTCCTCTGGTCTCGGCTGGCCCGGGGCCGGCGGTGATGTGGTCAGGGCGCCTCGCCCGCAGCTTATCGCTACGTCCGGGCCCCAAAAGGGATGTCGGCCCGTATACCTAAGCGCGCTGGCCTATTCAATGGCACGTGAACGGCAATGCACGGTGTGTGGCTTATGGGTCGTCGATGGCGTCGCTTCTTAAAGTAGCACGTCATCCTGAGGTGCGAGCGCAGCGAGCCTCGAAGGATGCTCGCACGGAGCGGCTTCGAACGGTATCTCATTCATGCGCCGTTCAAGCCGCGCCGCCTAGAGCCAAGCTTATTGCGTCATCGCGTCCGGCTGACACCGCTCTGCCATACTCCGGTCGTGAACTGACGCTCCGTTATCGGCGACCGGTCGGCGAATTCCCGGGGGCTCCCATGATCCAAGTTCTGTCGCGCGCGGTTCTCAGCGCCGCGCTTTCGTTTGCCCTCGTGACCGGCGCGGCGGCGCAGACGCCGCCAAAGCCGCCGGCGGCCCCTCCACAGGCCGCGGCCCCGCCAGCCGCGGTACAGGCGCCGCTGCCCAAGACCTATTCGCGCTCCGACCTCGTCGAGGCCGCCCGCAAGCTCGAATCCGGGCTGAAGCGCTCGCAGAAGCCGCTGGCCAAACCCGCGCCGCAGCTGCGCAAGGATGCCGACGCCGCGCTCGCCAAGGGCGATGCCCGCACCGCCGCCGACCTCTATTCCAGCCTCGCCATCAATGCCGGCAACGATGCCGGCCTGTGGCTGCGCCTCGCCCGCACCATCACCCTCATCAAGCCGAAGGAAGACGAGGATCAATATACCTTCCTCGATCGCGCCGCCGGCGCCGGCTATCTCGCCTATCGCCGCGCCACCAGTCGCAATGACGAGGCCGACGCGCTGTTCTTCCTCGCCCACCTCTATTCCGACCGTTCGGTGTGGCGCGCCGCGCTCGACACCGAATTGCTGGCATTGTCCTATCGCGAAGTGCCCGCGGAGCGCGCCTGGTATGACAAGCTGCGCGCCGAGAAGGGCTTCCGCATCTATGACTATTCGGTCGATTCGGACGCCGCGAACCCGCGCGTCTGCATCCAGTTCTCCGAGAACCTGGCGCCGGGGCGGATCGACTACGCCTCCTTCATCACCGTGTCCGGCCAGGACAAGCCGGCGGTCACCGTCGACGAGACCCAGCTCTGCGTCGAAGGGCTGAAGCATGGCGAGCGCTATAATGTGCAGGTGCGCGCCGGCATCCCCTCGGTGATTCCGGCCGAGAAGCTGCTGAAGGCCTCCGACCTCTCCATCTATGTGCGCGACCGCAAGCCCGCCGCGCGCTTCACCGGCCGCAATTACGTGCTGCCGCGCTCGGGCCCGCGCGGCATTCCGGTGGTGTCGATCAACACCAGCGCGGTGGCGGTGGAACTCTACCGCATCGGCGACCGCAGCCTGCTGACCTCCGCGATCGACGGCGATTTCCTGCGCAATCTCGAAGGCTATGACCGCACGAAGCTGAAGGAAGGCCGCGCCGAGCTGGTGTTTTCCGGCCAGCTGGAGACCGCGAACACGCTGAACCAGGATGTCGTCACCTCCTTCCCGGTGGACGAGGCAGTGGGCACGCTGGCGCCCGGCGTCTATGCGCTGACCGCCGCACCGACCGGAGATTCCGGGAGCACGGACGACGATTATTCAGCTCGCGCCACGCAATGGTTCGTGGTGTCCGATCTCGGCCTCACCGCGCTTTCCGGCAATGACGGGCTGACCGCCATCGTGCGCTCGCTCGGCACCGCCAGGCCGACCGCCGATGTCGAACTGCGCCTTGTCGCCAAATCCAACGAGGTGCTGGCCACGGTGAAGACCGACGCCACCGGCACCGCGCATTTCGATGCCGGGCTGGTTAAGGGCAAGGACGGCTTCGCCCCGGCGGTGCTGATCGCCCGCGGCGCGGATGGCGACTATGCCTTCCTCGCGCTCAAGGACCAGGCCTTCGACCTCACCGACCGCGGCGTCGGCGGCCGGGCATCGCCTGCAGGGTTGGATGCTTTCGTCACCCCGGAGCGCGGCGTCTACCGCACCGGCGAGACCGTGCATGTCACCGCTTTGGTGCGCGACCCGCAGGCCAAGGCGGTCGCCGGCGTGCCGCTGACCCTGATTCTCAAGCGCCCCGACGGCGTCGAGGATCGCCGCCTGCTGGCGCAGGATGCCGGCGCCGGCGGCCGCGCCGCCGACCTGCCCGTCATGGCCGGCGCGATGTCCGGCACCTGGCGCATCGAGGCCTATTCCGATCCCAAGGGCTCGCCGATCGGCGAGGCCACCTTCCTGGTCGAAGACTATGTGCCCGAACGGCTCGACCTCACCTTGACCGCCGCCAGCCCGACCATCGCCCCGGACAAGCCGGCCGAGATCGCCGCCAATGGCCGCTGGCTGTTCGGCCCGCCGGCCGCCGGCCTCGATATCGAGGCGGAGATTGCGGTCAGCATCGCCAAGGAGCGTCCCGGCCTTCCCGGCTGGCGCTTCGGCCGCACCGATGACGGCTTCGAGACGGTGCGCACCCCGCTGGCCGAGACGCCGCGCACCGATGCCAATGGCAAGGCCAGCCTCAAGGTCACGCTGCCGCAATTGCCGCCCACCCAGCGCCCGCTGCAGGCGGAAGTGATCGTGCGCCTCGCCGAAGGCGGCGGGCGCGCCATCGAGCGTTCCATCAAGCTGCCGGTCGCGGCCACCAGCGCCGGCATTGGCGTGCGCCCGCTGTTCAAGGGCGAAGACCTTGCCCAGGGTTCGCAGGCCGGGTTCGACGTGATGGCGGTGGACGCCGCCGGCAAGCAGATCGCGAAACCCGGCGTGAAGTGGGAGCTGTTCCGCATCGAGAGCAGCTACCAATGGTATCGCACCGACGGCATGTGGAACTATGAGCCGGTGAAGTCCACCCGCAAGGTGGCCGACGGCACGCTGGACCTCGCCGCGGATGGCACGGCGCGCATCACCGTGCCGGTGGAATGGGGCCAATACCGGCTCGAAGTGGCCCAGGGCGACACCTCGACCACGGTGCCGTTCGCCGCCGGCTGGGGCGGCGACGCCACCGCCGAGACGCCGGACCGGCTCGATGTCGCGCTCGACAAGGCGGAATACGCCCCGGGCGAAACGCTCAATGTGAACCTCAATAGCCGTTATGCCGGCTCCGCCACCGTGCTGGTCGTCGGCGACGGTGTGCTGGCCTCGAAGACCGTCGATGTCACTGCGGGCGACACCAAGGTGACGTTCCCGGTCGATGCCAAATGGGGACCCGGCGCCTATGCGCTGGCCTTCCTGCATCGCCCGCTCGATGTCTCCGCCGGCCGCAATCCCGGCCGCGCCATCGGCCTCGCCTGGTTCGGCGTCGACCATGCCGCGCGCACGCTTGCCGTGAAGCTGGAGGCGCCCGAGAAGGTGCGTCCGGAGAATACGCTCTCGGTGCCGGTGACGCTGACCGGGCTGAAGTCGGGCGAGGAGGCGTACATCACCGTCGCCCTCGTCGATGTCGGCATCCTCAACCTCACCGGCTTCGAGGCGCCGGATCCGGACGACCATTATCTCGGCCAGCGGGCGCTCTCCACCGAGGTGCGCGACCTCTATGGCCAGCTCATCGACGGCATGATGGGCTCGCGCGGCCGGCTGCGCTCCGGCGGCGACGCCATGGATGGCGGCATGAAGGCCGACCCGCCGACGCAGCCGCCGCTCGCGCTGTTCTCCGGCGTGGTCAAGGTCGGCGCGGACGGCAAGGCCAATGTAGAGTTCGCGGTGCCGCCGTTCGATGGCACCGGCCGGCTGATGGCGGTGGCGTGGAGCGCCGACAGGGTCGGTCATGCCGAGCAGGACGTGACGATCCGCGACCCCATCGTCATCACCGCGACGCTGCCGCGCTTCCTCGCCAGCAATGATAAATCGACGCTACGGCTCGACTTGAGCAATGTCGAAGCCGAAGCCGGCGACTATGCGCTCGACATCGTGGCGGACGGCCCGGTGGCGGTTGCGGATGCGCCGAAGAGCGTGAAGCTGGAGAAGGGCGGCAAGCAGGCCCTCATCCTCCCGGTCTCCGGCACCGGCATCGGTCCGGCCAAGCTCTCGGTGCGGCTCAGCGGCCCCGGCGGGCTGGCGATCAACCGCGACTACAACATGCGGGTGCGCCCGGCTTACCTCGAGATCGCCCGGCGCACCGTGCGCTCGCTCAAGCCCGGCGAGAGCATCACCGTCAGCGAGGACCTGATGGCCGACCTGGTGCCCGGCACCGGCTCGGTGGTGGTCTCGGCCGGCCCCGATCCGGCGCTCGACGTGCCGGCGCTGGTCACCGCGCTCGACCGCTACCAGTTCACCTGCTCGGAGCAGCTCACCTCGCGCGCCCTGCCGATGCTCTATCTGAGCGAGCTGACCAAGGGCTCGCCGGTGCGGCTCACCAACGATCCCGAGCAGCGCATTCGCGAATCCATCGAGCGCATCAGCGCCCGGCAGGGTTCGGACGGCTCGTTCGGGCTGTGGAGCGCGGGCGGCAACGACCTGTTCCTCGACGCCTATGTCACCGACTTCCTCACCCGGGCCCGCGAGCGCGGCTACAAGGTGCCGGAGCTGACCTTCACCCTGGCGCTCGACCGGCTGAAGAACGCCATCGCCATCTCAGGCAGCGATGACGGCCCGACCGGCGACGGCGCGGCCTATGCCATCTATGTGCTGGCCCGCAACGGCCGCGCGCCGCTCGGCGACCTGCGCTATGTGGCGGATGCCAAGCTCGACGAGGTGAAGAGCCCGTTTGCCCGCGGCCAGATCGCCGCGGCGCTCGCCATGCTCGGCGACAAGGGCAGGGCCGAGAAGGTGTTCAACGCCGCGCTGGAATTCCTGCCGGCCGCGGCGCCGGCGGACACGCTGGGCCGGGCCGATTTCGGCTCGGTGCTGCGCGACGCCGCCGGGGTCGCGACGCTCGCGGCCGAGGCCGGTTTCCCGGATGCCGCCCGCACTGCGCGGGTGCGCCTCGCCAGCGCTGCGGCCAGCGCCGGGCGCACCTCGACGCAGGAGGATGCCTGGCTGCTGCTCGCCGCGCGGGCCGCGCGTACCGGTGAAGGCATCGCGCTCGATGTCGACGGCACGCAGACCACCGGCATCTATCAGCGCAGCCTCAGCCGCGACGAACTCGCCGGCCATCCGCTGACGCTCACCAATCGCGGCACCGCGGCGGTCGATGTCGCGGTCTCGATCAATGGCTCGCCGGCAGCGCCTGAGCCGGCGGCCGAGAAGGGCTTCAAGCTGACGCGTTCCCACTTCACGCTCGACGGCAAGCCGGCCGATCCCGCCAAGGTTAAGCAGAACCAGCGCCTCGTCGTGGTGCTGGAGGCAGAAGAAGAAGAGGCGGCGCCGTCCCAGGTGCTGATGGTCGACTATCTGCCGGCTGGCCTCGAGATCGACAATCCGAACCTTGCGGTCGGCGGCGAGACCAGTTCGCTGGCCTGGCTGGAGGAGACCACCGAGGCCGACCACACCGAGTTCCGCGACGACCGCTTCGTCGCCGCCTTCGACCTCACCGAGGATGCCGAGGAGCCCGGCACGCTGCGCGTCGCCTATATTGTCCGCGCCGTCTCGCCCGGAACCTATGCCCACCCGCCGGCGACGGTGGAGGACATGTACCGTCCCGGCCGCTTCGCGCGGACCGCGGCCGGCTCCATGGAGGTGACGGGAGGGGCCAAGTGAGCGTGCTCGCGCGCCTGTCCGCCGGCCTGCTGCTGGCCGGGGTACTGGTCGGCGGTGGCACCTATGCCTGGGTTTCGGGGGTGCGTCATGACGCACCCCCGGCGCCAGGCATCGCCTTCTCGCCGGAAGTGCAGGACCGCGACGGCCTGCTGCTGCGGGCGTTCCCGCTCGCCGACGGCCGCTGGCGGCTCAAGGCCGAGCCGGCCCGCGTCGATCGGCGTTTCCTCGGCATGCTGGTCGGCTATGAGGACAAGCGCTTCTACCAGCATGGCGGCGTCGATCCGCTCGCCATGGTGCGCGCCGCCTACCAGTTCGCCACCCATGGCCGCATCGTCTCGGGCGCCTCGACGCTGACCATGCAGGTGGCGCGGCTGCTGGAGCCGCGCGAGGAGCGCAGCCTCAAAGCCAAGCTCAAGGAAATGCGCCGCGCCATCGAGCTGGAGGCGCGTCTCTCCAAGGAACAGATCCTCGCGCTCTATCTCGCGTTGGCGCCCTATGGCGGCAATCTCGAAGGCGTGCGCGCCGCCAGCCTCGCTTATTTCGGCAAGGAGCCGAAGCGCCTGACGCTGGCCGAAGCCGCGTTGCTGGTGGCGCTGCCGCAATCACCCGAGCAGCGCCGGCCGGACCGCGCCCCGCAAGCCGCCCGCGTTGCGCGCGACGGCGTCATCGCGCGACTCAATGAGGACGGCCTGTTCGGCGCGCCGGAGGCCGAACTGGCGCGCACTGCCGCGCTCATCGACCGGCGCCTGCCGATGCCGATGTTCGCCGCCCACGCCACCGAGGCCGCGCTGCGCGAGCGCCCGGCGGCGGGCGTGCAGCGCCTCGCCATCGACCGCGGCACGCAGGATCGGCTGGAGGACCTCGCCCGCGAGCGCGCCCGCTCGCTGGGCGATGGCGTGTCGCTGGCGATGATGGTGGTGGACAATGCCTCGGGCGACATCCTCGCCCGCATCAGCGGCGCCGACCCCGCCGACAAGGACCGAGCCGGTGCGGTGGACCTGACGAAAGCGGTGCGCTCGCCGGGCTCGACGCTGAAGCCCTTCATCTATGGCCTCGCATTCGAGGACGGCATCGCCCATCCCGAGACGCTGATCGACGACAAGCCGACCCGTTTCGGCACCTACCGGCCGGAGAATTTCGACCTCGGCTTCCAGGGCACCATCCCGGTGAAGCAGGCGCTGCAATTGTCGCTGAATGTGCCGGCGGTGGCGCTGCTGCAGGGCGTCGGTGCGCAGCGCCTCGCCTCGCGGCTCAGCGAGGCGGGCACGCGCCTGGTGCTGCCGCCCGGCGAGGTGCCAGGGCTGGCGGTTGGGCTGGGTGGTGTCGGGGTGCGGCTGGAGGATCTCGCCTCGCTCTATGCTGCGATTGCCCGCGGCGGCGAGGCCAAAGCGTTGCGGGCGCGGGCCGACGATGTGGCGACGGCGCCGGTCGGCGCGCACCGGCTCATGAGCGAGGTGGCGGCCTGGTATCTGGCGCAGACGCTCGCCGGCACCCCGCCGCCGCACAATGCGCTGGGCGGGCGGATCGCGTTCAAGACCGGGACGTCGTTCGGCTATCGCGACGCCTGGGCGGTGGGCTTTGACGGGCGGCGGACCATGGCGGTGTGGGTGGGGCGGCCGGACGGCCAGCCGGTGCCGGGCATGATCGGGCGCACCGCGGCGGCGCCGCTGCTGTTCGATGCGTTTGCGCGGCTGACGACCCGGCCGGCGCCGTTCGCGCAGCCGCCGCGCGATGCGCTGGTGGCGCGCAATCCCGACCTGCCGCCGCCGCTACGCTATTTCGGCCGGGCAGGGGGCATGAGTGTGGGGACGGGGCCGCGGATCGCGTTTCCACCGGAGGGCGCCAGTCTGGACCAGGACGGCGACGGGCCGCTGGCGCTCAAGGTGAGCGGCGGCCGTGGCGGATTGACGATGCTGGTGAACGGCGTGCCGGCAGGCGAAACCGCCCGCGGCGCGACATTGTTCTGGCAGCCGCCGGGCAAGGGCTTCGTGCAGCTGACGGTCACGGACGCGGATGGGGCGAGCGACAGCGTCACCGTCCGCGTGAGGTAGTTGGCTGGAAGCTCGCCACCCGGAACGACCTCATCCTGAGGTGCCCGGCAACGCCGGGCCTCGAAGGATGCTCGCCTCCGGTGGCCTTCCCCTGCTCCATCATCCTTCGAGGCTCGCTTGCGCTCGCACCTCAGGATGAGGACTCGTAGGGATCATCAGGCGCGGCGCCTTCAGGAGCGCCGCGTCGGACCTATATATTCAGCGACCGGCGACCGCGACGCGGGCAATGTCACCACGGGTGATGCCACGGCGAGCAAGGGCGGCGTCGGACAGGCGCGAGAGCTGCTCGTAGCGGGCAGCGATGCGCTGGCCTTCGGCGATGGCGTCGAAGAAAGCGCCGATGCCGTCGACAACGCGCGTGAACAGGTCGGGCGAAGCGCGGCGGCTGAGCGGCAGGGTGTTCATAGCAAGTCTCCTGTATTCGGTATGCCAGCAATATAGCTAGCTTTGTGCGTCGCAACAGTCGCAATGCTGCATGACAGCACTGTACTGGACGCATGGTAAGCTGGGCGCTCTCACGTGCCGCGCTTTACCATTCCGCAACCATGATGCGGTGAAAGGCATCTATAATGGTATTATATAACCAGCACACACAAGGTTACCCACAAAACGCATGCAAAAGACACGGTCTGGCTATGCGTCAGGAGCGGGGCGATTCGCGACGCATGGCGACGCTCCCGCGACACGTATGGTGCCTGAAGGCCATCCCACTGCGCGGACAGGTCATGGAGCGGAAACCACGCCGATAATTGCCTGAGATAGGTATGCGGTTCTGGTGGTAATGATCCCGGGAATGCATTCGAGAGTTTCGAAACGCGTCCCAGGAGACCTGCCCGTGGCCAAGCCTTCCGCCTTTACAAGGGCTCTTTCCGTCGTCGGCATCGGAGCCATCTTGCTGAGCTGCGCCGCACAGTCGGCGCAGGCCTGCACCGGCATCCGCCTCGTGGCCGCCGACGGCACGGTCGTCAATGCGCGCACGATGGAGTTCGGCATCGACATCCAGTCCGACGCGATGATGGTGCCGCGCGGCTTTGCACGGACCGGAACCACGCCGGACGGCAAGCCAGGGCTGAAATGGACGACGAAATACGCCAGCGTCGGCATGAACGGCGTCGGCCTGCCGATCCTGTTCGACGGGCTGAACGAGAAGGGCCTCGCCGCGGGAATGTTCTATTTCCCGACCTCTGCCGGCTACATGCCCTATAGCCCCGCCGTCGCCGACAAGAGCATCGCGCAATGGGAAGTGGTCTCGTGGGTGCTGGAGAACTTCGCCAGTATCGACGAGGTGAAGGCCCACATCGGCGACATCGTCGTGCCGTCAGTGGTGTTCGGCAGCTGGGGCTTTGCCCCGGAGGCGCACTATGTCGTCCATGACGCTTCGGGCCAGTCCATCGTCATCGAGTATGTCGGCGGCAAGCTGACCGTCAACGACAACCCGCTGGGCGTCATCACCAATTCGCCGGCGTTCGACTGGCACATGACCAATCTGCGCAATTATCTGAACTTCTCGATGACCAATGCGCCGCCGGTGCAGCTCGGCAGTGTCAAGATCGTTCCCACCGGACAGGGCACGGGCATGCTGGGATTGCCCGGCGACTTCACGCCGCCCTCCCGCTTCGTGCGCGCGGTGGCGTTCAGCCAGTCCGTATTGCAGCCCAAGACGGGCAGGGACGCCGTGCTTGAAGCCTTCCACGTCCTCAACCAGTTCGACATACCGAAGGGGGCCGCTCGCGACGCCGAGAAGGATTCCCACGGCAACGTCGTCGCCGACTACACGGTCTGGACCGGCGCCGCGGACCTCAAGGCCCGCCGCTACTATTTCCGGACCTACGAGAACAGCCAGATCAGGATGGTCGACCTGATGTCGATGGCCGTCGACGGCAAGGACATCGTCAAGCTGTCGACCAAGGGCGACGAAGTCATCGTGCCGCTGACCAAATAGCGCATCGCGACACCGCCCTGCGCGCGATCCCGGCGCGCGCCCAGCCGGGCGACGTGCGCGAGATGCGGGAAGAGGGAATTACAAGCCAGACGCTCAGGCAACAGCTTGGCGATCGGCACGGCCGACGAGGCGGCAGCGCTTCCGGGTTCGTCGTGAGGCTGTAGCTGTCAGCGCATCGCCAAGCCAAGATCCTTCAGCGTGTCCTCCATCCGGAAACGGCTGAGGACGGAGCCGTGCATGTTGCCGGATGGACACGCCGGGGCGCCGGCTATGGCCAGACCATCAAATGATGTGAATACGGCTCAGTGGTCGGCTCATATATCCGGCGCGGGGTTCTCTGCCTCGCTCGCAAGTGAGACTAGCCGCTCGGGGCCTGGGGGGCCGGCGCCGGGCGGCTTTTGTCGCTTTGGCGTTCACGGTGGACCGCAGCGGACGGATTTGCGCCACTCGTGTCGGAGAGCCGGGAGACAGAGCGGCCTTCAACTCGGGAAGGCGCCGCCCGGATGGGTATGAGGGATCATTACCGGGCGGCGCCTTCGCCGATGCCGCGAGTACGAGGGCTAGGCGGCTCGCGGCGCAATCAGGTTAGTGTGGGTTGAAACGCCGGGATTCCATCATTTGATGGTTTGCGGGCAGACTTTCTCGACGGTCCCCAGCCTTCGCTGCAGCGCCACGCCAAGCCGAGATCGTTCAGCGCGCCTGCCGGTCAGAATGGCCGCCATAGACCCACGTGCCGCCTCCGTCTGCATCGCGTCGATGTGCTGCGACTTGATTCTCTGAATAGATCGTCTGGATTCTCGCCTGGCGAGTGCCTGGCGCTTCCGTCGGCGCGCCAACTTCGATTGTCGCGTCCATTACTCGGTGTCGCTGGTCTCGCCCGTGGAGGTCGATTGCGTCTCTTGCTTTTTGGACGACCGAGCGCCACCAGAACGCGATACTGGCGCCGCGGTGACGGATGATAATACCGCCGACTTCTTAAGCGTCGGAGGCGTATATGGCTTCTTCCCCGAAATCCCCATCGTCGTCTTGCTTTTATCGAAAATCGACCAATGGTTGCACGGGCTAACGCGCGCACGCAAATTATATTTCCGTAACGTCAGAGCTTTCGCCGCCGTCGCTTCGCCCGGGCATGTCCCAGGGGGCAATGCCGGAGGGAACTCGACGCCGGCACGCTCCTCACTGGAGCCAGTATCCCGGCCCCCTTTGCCGCCCTCGCGAACGCTACCCTGAGGGCCGGTACCTTCTTCTTGCCCTCCAGCACAACAGACGAGGCCTTGCGAGCTGCAGGGTGGGTATTGGACGTCACGTCTGCATCGGGCCAGCTATTCAGCAGAATCTACGCAGCGCGCTCGACATCGTCGATCCTGCGCCGGGCTCCGAGCCCTTCGCATACCCACGCCAGTTCCGTCTCGATTGTCATGGGCGATTGAACGCGGCAGGACGTCGTGGTTGCCGTCACAATCCTGTCGAAAGGGGTAGACCGCGTACGGCCGAAGCGCTATATCCCGCGCGTTCGCCGCCGGCATTTGTAAAAACCGGCCGCCGAGATTGTAAGACCGGGACGAATTCCCCAGCGTTTACAGTCATTTCGGTGGGGGATAGTTTAACGGTAGAACTGCGGACTCTGACTCCGTTAGTCCTGGTTCGAATCCAGGTCCCCCAGCCAATCCGAAAAGACAAGTGAAATCCGGGGCTTAGGCCTGCGGCTGTTACAGGCGAAACGAGTGCCTGTCGCACGGCTTGTCGGTATCAGTCGTCCTCGGCGCCCATCTCATAGATGGCGGCACTTGGCGTCGCGAGCGGCGCGGAGAGCGTCGCCTTCAGCGCCGCCCCATAGAACAGCGGCGGCGCCATGGTGCGCGCGAGCTCGATCACCTTCTGCTGCAGCTCGGCCACCTTGTCGGGATGCTGCGCCGAGAGGTCGGACTTCTCCGACGGGTCGGCGTCGAGATCGAACAGTTCGACCTTCGGCGGCAGCGCGACATGCCAGTAAAGCTTCCACTTGCCCTGGCGCACCGCGCCCTGGGTCGGCTCGACATTATAGACCAGCTCTTCCCGGCCCTTGCCGCCGGCCGAGAGCGCCGGCCACACATCGATGCCGTCGAGCGGCTTCGATTTCTCGAGGCTCGCGCCGGCCAGCCCGGCAAGCGTCGGCAGCATGTCGACCACGTGCACGACGCCCTCGGCCGTCCCTCCCGGCGCAATCCGTCCGGGCCAGTTGGCAAACGCCACCACGCGCGTGCCGCCCTCATAGAGGGTGCCCTTGCCCTCGCGCAGCGGCGTGTTCTGCGGCGGCAGATCGCCCGCCACCGCGCCTTCCCCGGCGAACATCTTGTTGCGCGTTCCGCCATTGTCGCTGTGGAACACGATCAGCGTGTCGTCGCGCATGCCGCGCTGCTTGAGCGCCTCGACCACCCGGCCGATCTCCGTATCCATGGCGGTGATCATCGCCGCATAGGCGCGGCGCGATGGGTCGGAAATGTGGGCGTACATGTCGAGGTAGCGCTGCGGCGCCTGGTACGGCGTGTGCGGCGCGGTGAAGGCGAGATAGAGGAGCAGCGGCATGGCGGGATCGTGCTGCCCGATCCGCGTCGCCGCGTCCGCACCGAACAATTCGGTGTCGTAGCCCTCCTCCACGAGCAGATCGTTGTTGCGATACCAGTCGGTGACGCCATGCGCCTCGTGCTTGAAGTGGTCGATCTCGCCGACCAGCGGGCCGTAGAAATAATCGAAGCCGCGCTGGCGCGGCCAGTATTTGCGATCGGCATGGCCGAGATGCCACTTGCCGATCAGCGCGGTGCGGTAGCCGGCCTGCTTGAGCGCCTGCGGCAGCAGGAACTCGTCGGTGGCGAGGCCGTAGGTGGCGCCCGAGGGGATGACGCCGGTCTGCAGCCCGTAGCGCAGCGGATAGCGGCCGGTCATCAGCGCCGCGCGGGTCGGCGTGCACATGGGCTGGACGTAGAAATGGTCGAGCCGGGCGCCCCCTTCGGCGAGCGCGTCGAGATTGGGCGTCTTGATGTCGGAGCCATGGAAGCCGACATCGGCGAAGCCCACATCGTCGGCGACGATATAGAGGATGTGCGGGCGGGGCGCGGCTTCGGCACGCGCGCCGGAACTGAGCACGGAAAGCCCGGCTATGGCGGCCAGGAAGCCGGCGCTGCCGGCAAGGACGTCACGTCGACTGTGGCTCATGATTGCTGCCGTTCGCGTTCGCTGATGGGCCATGATGTCCGATCGGGCGCACGCGTTGCTAGTCGATCAGCAAGCTGTCCGACGCGGTCAGATATTGCGCCTTGCCGGCTGGATTAGCGAACGCCCCGGCAGTGCTCAATTGCCATTTCGCGCCAGCGCCGTCCTCGATGAGGATGCGGCGGAAGACGAGCGGCGGCACGCCTTCCCAGCGCCGGAACGCCCGCACGAAATGGGCGGGCTGGCTATAGCCGAGCGCCCGCGCGACCGAGCCAACGGGAAGCAGCGGATTGGCGAGATGAAGGCGCGCCTGCGTGTGCCGCCAGCTGTCGACCAGCGCTTCGAAGCTGGTGCCGAGCACGGCAAGGCGCCTTTGCAGGCTGCGCGGCGCCAGCCCGAGGCTGCGGGCCGCCTCGATCAGCGACAGCGTGCCCGCCAGGGCGGCGCGCTCGAATGTACGCAGCAGCGTTTCCACGAGGGCGTCGTCGCTGAGCCAGCCGGCATCCTCGGCGAGAAGGGAAACATCGGCCATCGCGGGCGCCGCTCCGAGGATCCGGTTCGGTCGATCGAGCAAGGCGGGATCGATCGATATCGCGATGCCGGCGCCGTTGCCGAACGACATGCGGGTGCCGAGCTTGTCCTCGTAGGTCCGGACGGCCAATTGCGGGCGGTGCGGCAGGCTCACATGGAGCGCCTCTCCCGCACACCCGGAGATGGCGCGGACCATCGCCACCATGAAGCCGGCTACGCCTTCGTTCAGCACCCGGGCATGATCCGGATCGCTGTCGGCAAAGTTGTGACGCCACACCGCCTGGCCGTTCGCCTCGTCGAGCGTGATGTGAACGCCGCCCTGGAAAGCGGGCATGTTGTGGGCGAGAGCGGCGAGACATTCCCGCAATGTGCGCCCGGTGGACACGGCGAATCCGATCAGGCCGAGTTGCTCCGGATCCGCCGAAGCGGCGAGTTCGAGACCGACCGCCGGCTCACCGGCGCGCCGCGCCGCTTCAAGGAGCAGGCTGGAGACCTGGGCCCGTCTCACGACTTGTGTGGGTTGGAGGTGGTCGCCGACAGCAATCCCGGCGCCCGCCAGCAGCGGCGCCAGGTCGAGACCGTGCCTGCGCGCCACGGACGGCAGCATGTGAACAAGCGACAGCCTTACCGGATGGCGGTCCCACATTGCCAGATCGCTCCCCGAAGCTCGGCCGCGGCGAACTTTAGCAATGTCTGGGCCGGCCGTCCCAGTCGAACCCATCGGTTCAATCCATCGCCTGCCCTCGCTGAGGATAGCGCCACGGCGCCACGGTCGGCATTGCGTCTACCGCTGCAGCTCACGAAGTGTTTGGCTTTATACACGTAGAAAAGCGATACGGAGTCACGTTTGCCTGTCGAAGGCGAGATGCCGAGCCGAATGCCAGTTTTCGCACCAGAGATTGATACTGCCCTTGCCGTGCGTCCGCGGGTCTCAATGTTTTCCTTTGCCGAGCCGTCAGAAGATGGTTTTATACGCTATAAAAGGCCAAGATGAGACATTGGGGGAATGGCCCTGGCCAGCGCCGGCCGCCGCGATCGATCTGACGATGACGAGGGCGATTGAGCCCGTCCGCGGCAATGCCCTGCGGCGAGCTGCTTGCAACGAAAAGCCGAACAACAACAAGACCAACCGGGAGGACAGCAGGTGCGTATATTCAGAAATCTGGCATCGATACTTATTGTTATGGTGGCGATGTTGCCGATGCATGCCCAGTCGGCGGCATTTCCGGACAAGCCCATTCGATTGATCCTGGCGTTTCCGCCGGGCGGGGGCAGCGACGCAGTCGGGCGGCTCGTCGGCGATGCGCTCGGCAAACGCCTCGGCCAGCAGGTTCTCATCGACAATCGCGGCGGCGCCAGCGGCAACATAGCATCCGATCTGGTGGCGCGAGCGAATCCCGACGGCTACACGCTGCTGCTCGGCTTCAGTACCGCGCTGACCGTGAACCCGGGTCTGTTTCCCGATCTGCCGTTCAGCATCAAGAAGGACCTTGTGCCGATCACCGAACTGGCCGACGGGCAGTATCTGCTCGTCACCAATCCCTCGGTGCCGGTGAAGTCCGTGGCGGAATTGATCGCATATGCGAAAGCAAATCCGGGAAAGCTGAACTTCGCCTCGGCTGGAATCGGCAGCCCGCTCCATCTCGCAGGTGAGCTGTTCAAGGCGAAGGCCGGCGTCGACCTCACTCACCTCGCCTACAAGGGCGGCGGCCCGGCCACCGCGGCGGTGCTTGGCGACGAGGCCCAGTTGATGTTCGGCAGCGTGCCCTCGACGCTGCCGCAGATCCAGGCCGGCAAGATGACGGCGCTTGCAACCACCGGGGTGAAGCGCCTGCCGCAGCTTCCCGACGTTCCCACGCTGCAAGAGGCCGGCCTGCCCGACGTCGTGGTGTGGACCTGGTACGGCTTGCTGGCTCCCGCCGGAACCCCGCAGGCCATCATCGACAAGCTGCATGACGAGGCGGTCGCGGCGGTCCGCGAACCGTCGGTGGTGGAAGGATTGAACCGCGTCGGATTGAGTGCGGTCGGCAGCACCCCGCACGCGTTTTCCGAGCTGATCGAAAAGGACACCGCGGTGTGGACCAAGGTCATCAAGGAAGCCGGCATCAAGCCGGAATAGACCGCCCTTCAAACTGAGCGCTCGGGCGTTCGTCGCTTGCCGCTGGCTAGGCGACCGCCCGAGCATGGGACAACGCGGCACGATCAAGGGTGATCCCACGACATGACTATCGCTGAGAAGCTGGGTGCCTATGCGGCATCGCTGAAGTATGAGGACTTGCCGCCCGAGGTCGTCCATCAGGCCAAGCGGATGATCGTCGATACCCTCGGCTGCGCGATCGGCGGCTATGCGAGCGAGCCATCGCGCATCGCCCGCGAATTCGCAGCGACCGTTACCAGCACGGAGCCGGCCACCGTGCTGTGCACCGGCCAGAAGACCAGCCCGGATCTCGCGGCGTTCGCGAACGGCGTCATGATCCGATACCTCGATTTCAACGATGGCTATATCGGCAAGGAAGCCGGACACCCCAGCGACAGCATCGGCGCCTTGATCTCGGCGGCGGAAATCGGCAATGCGACCGGCAGGGATTTCATCACCTCGACGGTCCTCGCCTACGAGATGTTCTGCCGGATGTGCGACCTGATCAACTTCAAGCCGATGGGGTTCGATCATGTGACCATCGGTGCGATGGCGAATGTGCTTGGCGCCTCTCGCCTCATGGGACTGAGCGCCGAACAGACCGCCACCGCCCTGAGCATCACGGTTGCCGCCAACGTCGCACTTTATCAGACGCGCATCGGCAACGTGTCGATGTGGAAAGGCTGCGCCTACGCAAATACCAGCCGCAACGCGCTGTTCACGGTGCAGATGGCCAAGCGAGGCATGACCGGACCGGATCCGGTGTTCGAGGGCAGGGGCGGCTACTTCGTCGCCGTGACGCGCAAGGCGTTTGAACTCCCCGCGTTCGGCGGCAACGGCCAGCCGTTCCGCATCATGGATTGTCTCATCAAGCGATATCCGCTCGGACAATATTCGCAGTCAGTGGTCCATGCCGCGCTCGAGGCCCGCGCGCGCCTGGAAAGCCTCGGCAAGAGCCTGGATACAATCGAGAAGATCCATGTCCGGACCTTGCACACGGCGGTCGAGATGATGGCCGGCGACCGGGACAAGTGGACGCCGGCCAACCGCGAAACGGCAGATCACAGCATGCCGTACACCGCGGCAGTGGCGCTCAAATACGGATCCATCAAGGTCGAGTACTTCGAAGATCCGTATCTGCACGATCCCGAGCTGCTGGCTCTCGTCGCGCGCATTGAATGCTCGGTCTCGGAAGAGGCAAATCGCCGCGAGCCGGAGGCGATGCTCTGTGACTTCGATCTGCTTCTCAAGGATGGCAGCCGCGAGGAATTCCGGGTGGAATACCATCGCGGGCACCCGAAAAATCCGATGTCGGACGCCGAGATCGAGGAGAAATTCCGTACGCTGGTGAGCGATCAGATGCCGGAAAGCCAGGCTGACGACCTGTTGGACTTCATCTGGAACATCGACCAAGTCGACGATATCAGGAAGCTCTTTCCGCTCACCTTGGTCCGCACGTAAGCTCGTCAAGCGGCAGGCGGCCACCAGCCCGATGCGCGAGGCAGCGTCCGCCTGAGCCTCAGGGCGCCCAGCGAAGCCACTGGGCGATACCCTTTCCCATGACAAGTTCGCGTTGGTCCGCCGTCAGCCCGGCCAGCTCGTCGATGAAGAAGTCAACCAACTCGGCATAGGGGCAGGTCAGCCGCGTGAGGTCGCTTCCCCAGAACACGCGTTCTGCGCCAAAGGCACGGATCACCGTGTGGACGATCTCTTGCAGCATGGGGAACGGATAGGTTTCGCTGACATGGCTCGGCAGCGCGGTTGCCTTCACGGCCACATTCGGATGGACGGCCAGCGCACAGAGCCTGTCGACCGACTGCCTGATCGTTCCATCCTGGATGCCGAGGTCCAGTCCCAGATGATCGACGATGATCCGCATCGCCGGATGGGCGCGCGCGATGTCGCCGATCAATGCCGTGGCGGCCGGGGCATAGATGCTCACGGGCAGCGCCAGCGCTTGGGCGCCGCGCCAGATCCAGTCCGCCTCGCCGTTGCGCAGTTGCTGGAGCGCATGCTCCCTGCGGAATGTCAGGCGTATCCCGGACATGCCGGGCACGCTGGCCCAATTGTGCAGCGCTTCGACATCGAGCGGCTTTTCCACTTCCAGCCGACCCATGACGGTGAACCGGTCCGGCAGCCGGCGCGCCGCCTCGAGACAGGTCTCGTTCCATTCGCCTTCCCATGAGGGAGGCACCAGGACCGCCTTGTCCACGCCCGCACCGGTCATGGCCGCGAGCAGTTCCTCAGCCGAGAACGACGCGCGATGCGCGAAGCTGCTCGCGCCCTCGACCCAGGGCCGCTCTTTCGATTCCGGCTCCCAGAGATGCACTTGCGCGTCGATTATGGTCGGCCTGGCCACGGCGCACTCCCGATTTTTCGTCATTTCAGGGGATTCTGGATTTTCCTAGCCACCCGTATGCGGCGGCCTCAAAGGCCCGCGGGCGGCGGTCCGCCGGCTCAGCTCGGTGGCGAGCAACGACAGCAACAGGCAGATCGAGATGTAGATGACGGCGACGCCGGTATAGACCGGGATGGCGTAGTCGCCGCCGAGAAACTCCACGGCCACCCGACCGTTCCGGAGCAATTCCGTGTAGCCGATGATGAAACCGAGAGCCGTTTCCTTGAGCACGGTCACCATCTGGCTCACCAGCGTCGGCAGCATCTGGCGCACCGCCTGCGGGATGAGAATGACCCTGAGCGTCTGGTTGCGGCTGAGGCCGAGCGCGCGCCCCGCCTCGCGCTGGCCGCGCGGCAGCGCGAGCAGGCCGGCACGGATGATGTCGGCGACGATGGCGCTGTTGTAGAGCGCGAGGCCGATCACCAGCGACCAGAAGGTCGGGACATTGATGCCGATTGCCGGCGCGCCGAGATAGACGAAGAAGATCAGCAGCAGCAGCGGTACGCTGCGGAACACTTCGATCCAGGCGCGTATCGGCAGCCGCACCCATGCGTGCTCCGATATCCGCCCCGCTGCCAGCACCATGCCGGCGAGCAGCGAAAGTATCGTGGCAACCGCCGCCGCCTTGAGCGCGGCCACGAGCCCCTCGAGCAGGAGCAGTTGCAGGTCCCGGTTGAGCAGGATCGACCACAGTTCCGCGGAGACCTGCCCGCGCTGCTCCAGCCGGTGGTAAACGGCATAAAATATAGCCGCCAACGCGACGACGATCGCCGCCGTCCACCATTGGACCTTGCGTTGTCCGCGCGGACCTATCGTATCGTAGAGAACATTGCTCATCGCGAGAATGCCGCCTTCCGCTCGAGGAACTCGGCCAGCAGGCTCGCCGGGATGGTGATGAGGAGATACAGCACGGCGA
This sequence comes from Starkeya sp. ORNL1, assembly GCF_012971745.1. Lineage (NCBI taxonomy): Bacteria > Pseudomonadati > Pseudomonadota > Alphaproteobacteria > Hyphomicrobiales > Xanthobacteraceae > Starkeya > Starkeya sp. ORNL1. The sequence goes on along the minus strand of NZ_CP048834.1, from coordinate 1,557,059 downwards.
CGGCGGCAAGGATGAGCAGCACGGCATGGCTCTCCTTGTTGGCCAGCCGGTTCATCATCGCGAACAGCTCCGCCACGCCGAACGCGCCTGCTATGGCCGAGGTCCGGACCACCGCGATGAAAGTATTGATGAGCGGAGGCACCACGGTGCGCAGCGCCTGCGGCAGGATCACGTTGCCCAGCGTCATCGTGAAATTGAACCCGAGCGCTCGGGCCGCTTCGGCCTGGCCGACCGAGACCGAGTTGATGCCCGAGCGCACGACTTCACAGAAGAACGAGCCGTAATAGATCGACAGCGCAATCCACGCGAAGACGAAATAGGAGAATTGGACGCCCAGCTCGGGCAGGATGAACGCCGCGAAGAAGAACAGCAGCGTAGAAGGCGTGTTGCGGACCACGGCGACATAGATGGCGCCGATGGCGCGGAGCAGCGGCACGGGGGAGACCCTCATCCCCGCGACGATGGTGCCGAGCACAAGCGCCACCGCCCCCGACAACACGGATAGCAGGATCGTGGTCCAGAACCCGGTCCAGAGCAGGCCGATATTGTCGAGGACAGCAGTCATGACGCCGGTGGTGCTCCACTTCGTGAGGGCGGCGCAGAGCGCGCCGCCGATGGATGGCTCAGGCGCAGGGTTCGAGCGGCGGCAGCGGGCGGAAGGTCAACCCGCCCTTGCCGACGGTGTCGGCCCAGGCCTTCTCATAGACGCCGTCGCCCGCGGCCTTGGTGAGCTGGTCGTCGATGAACTTGCAGAAGGCAGTGTCGCCGTGCGCGATGCCGATGCCCCAGGTGCCGGCGGCGAAAGGCTGGTTCAGCAACTCGAAGTCCTGCGGATCCTTTGCCACCAGACCGGCAAGGATGTGGGTGTTGGTCACGACCCCGACGACCGAGCCGTTCTTGAGCGCCGACAGGCACTTGGAGATGACGTCGAAGCCGACCATGTCGGCCTGCGGCGAGTACTTCTCGACCGCGGCCTGGCCCTCGCTGCCATTGATGACGCAGGTCTTCTGACCGGCGAGGCTGGTGACGTCCTTGAGGCCCGTGGGATTGCCCTTCCGCACCATGACGTCCTGGCCGTTGGTGACATAGGGCCCGGCGAAGCTGACGACTTTCTTGCGCTTCTCGTTGACCCCGTACGAGGCCACGACCATGTCGACCTTGTTCTGCTGCAGGAAAGGCTCACGGTTGCTGGACGAGGTCTCGATCCATTCGATGTCGCCGGGCTTCAGGCCGAGACCCTCGGTGATGACCTTCACGATCTCGATGTCGAAGCCTTCGAGGTCGCCCCTGAGATTCTTCTGGCTGAGGCCGGGCTGGTCGAACTTCACGCCGACCCTGATCTTGCCGGCCGTGGCCAGCTTCTCCATCGTGGAGCCAGCCGGGAAGCTCGGCTTCGTGTCCGCCGCTGCGCTGGATATCTCGCCGCACAGCGCGGTCCCGACAAGGGCGACACCCAGCAGCGTCATGGCGGCACTTCGTGCGGTAATGCTTCTGCTCTTCATGGCGTTCCTCCTCTTTATTTTTAGTGGTGCAGGAATTTTTAGTGGTGCAGGACTTTCGACAGGAAATTGCGCGCCCGCTCGGTCTTCGGCGCGCTGAAGAACTGTTCCGGTGCGGCCTCCTCGACGATGCGCCCCTCATCCATGAACACGACCCGGTCGGCAGCCTTGCGGGCAAAGCCCATCTCATGGGTGACGACGACCATGGTCATGCCGCTGGCGGCGAGCGCCTGCATGACATCGAGCACTTCATTGATCATTTCCGGGTCGAGCGCCGAGGTCGGCTCGTCGAACAGCATGACCTCGGGCTTCATCGCCAGCGCGCGGGCGATGGCGGCGCGTTGCTGCTGTCCGCCGGAGAGCTGGGCCGGCATTTTGCGCGCCTGATCCTCGACGCCGACCTTCGCCAGCAGCTCGAGCGCGCGCGCCTCCGCCTCCTTGCGCGATACATGGCGCACCAGTGTCGGCGCCAGCATCACATTCTCCAGGATGGTCTTGTGCGCGAACAGATTGAACGACTGGAACACCATCCCGATGTTGGAGCGCAGACGGTTCAGCTCCTTGCCCTCGAGCGGCAGCGGAACGCCGTCGATGCTGATGGTGCCGCTGGTGATGGTCTCCAGCCGGTTGATGGTCCGGCACAGCGTCGACTTGCCCGAACCCGAAGGGCCGATCACCACGACGACCTCGCCGCGATTGATTTCCAGATCGATGTCCTTCAGCGCGTGGGTCGCGCCGAAGTGCTTGTTGACGCCCTGCAGCACGACGAGCGGGGTCTCGGCCGCCCGCACCGAGCCGTGAGCTGCGGGCACGGCGACCCCGGGTGAGGCTTCGCGGTCGAGGCTGGAGCGGGCGAGGTCGACGAGCAATTCGTCGAGGTCCCGGGCCGTCTCCATCGACGACACCCGGTCGGCGATGCGCCGGGCGTCGGCGGGCGTGAAAACATCCTTGGTGGTGTTGGAGTATTTCTCGTACGTCTGGTCCCAGCTCAGCGGATTGGCCGGGGAGCCGACGGCGTGCTCGACATAGGAGGTGTGTTCCACACCATCCGCGAGCGTAACCGTGACCCGTGCCGGCCGCACGGTCGGCCAGACCTTCTCGAACTCTTCGCTGCGGATGAGGACGACCTTGCCGCGCATCGCCCGGACGTCTTCCGCGGCCACCCGCTCCGGCTCATGCTGCGCGACGCCGACAACGCCATCGAGCGCGGCAACCGACATCACGTGCTGCAGATTGATGGTGGAATCGTCGCGGCTGTCGACGATGACGCACGCCGATACGGCGAGCTCGACGGTGATCCTGGCGATCTGCTCGGGCCGCACCGCGTGGGTCTTGATGATATCGAGAAGGGCGTCGACGGCACCGCGTATCGGCCCGCCGCAGGCATGCCGCTTGATGCTGGTGCCCATGATCTCGAAATAGCTGCCGAGATCCTTGGTCAGCAGGGCCGGATCGGAGTTCTTGCCGAAGGCGCTGAGCATGCCGTCGCGGCCTTCGAATATCTGCTGCGGAGCGCGAAAACCATTGCGTGCCATGAGCGCGGAGACGATGCCGTTCCTGGCAGGAAAGCCGGACATGAACGCCTTGGACATATGCGTCCCGTCGGTCGCGCATGCCCATGTGCCCGCCGCCTGCAGGCCGGCGAGCCCGAGCACGTCGATCGTGCGCGCGCCGTCGAGGCGAAGGCTGGCCGCCGCCACGGCCGCCGAGCCGAACACGCCGCACAGAGCGAGCGGCATGAACCCCTGGTCGTGCAGGACACGGGGGTCAAGCGACGCGGCGACGCGGCACTGGACATCGTAGCCGGCGATCAGAGCCAGGAGCGCCTCGCGCGCCGTCATGGTTCCATCCGCGCATGCGAGGATCGCCGGCAGGCAGGTCGAAGCCGGATGGGTCAGGCTGGCGAAATGGGAATCGTCGACCTCGTGGGCATGGCACTGCACCGCGTTGATGAAGGCCGCGGACGCAACGTCGCTTCGCTGCTCCGTACCGAAGACGTAGCTGCTGCCTGCGCCGGCGAGTGAGAGCTGCGTCTGCCTTGCAATGCGTCCGGCCGGCTGGATCGTGCCAAGCACGATGGCTCCGATGGTGTCGAGCACCACGACGCGCGCGCGCTCCATCACCTCTGGCGGCGGATTCAAGCTGCCGACGTCAGCGACATAGTCGGCCAGATCGCGGGTGGGGCCGCTTGCCGGCAGCGAACTCTGTGTAGTGGCGCTCATGGTGACGGCTCCTCGACGTGTCCGTTCGTGGGCGTGGCGCCGGCAAGCGCCCGTTCGATCATCATCGGGATGATGCCGCCGGCCCGCAGCGTCGCGACCTCAAGCCCGGTCTCGACCGCGGCGACGGCTTCGAACCGTTCCACCGCGCCGGACATCCGGTGCACCGAGATTGGCACCGTGCACCGCGCCGTGAGCGTGTCCGCCCCGGCGCCGACTTCGACCAGATCGCCAGGCCGCAGCGCCAGCTTCTCCGGGCCAAATTGGGCGGGAAGTCGCAATGGAAGAATTCCCATGCCGATAAGGTTCGAGCGATGAATACGCTCGAAGCTGAGCGCCAGCACCGCACGCGTGCCGAGCAGTGCCGGGCATTTGGCGGCCCAGTCGCGCGACGATCCGGCGCCGTAGCGCTCGCCGGCGACGATGATGGTCGAGCGGCCGAGCTCGGCATAGCGCCCCGCGGCGACCCACAAGGGCAGTACTTCCCCGGTTGGCGCGAACACCGTATCGCCGGGCGGGATCCCGTCGCTCAGCTGGTTGCGCACCGTGCTGTTGGTGAAGGCCCCGCGCAGCATCGCCTGCCAGTTGCCGCGCCGCGCCGCATAGACGTTGAGATCGTCCGCCCGCTCGCCATGCGCGATCAGCCATTTGCCCGCCAGTCCGCGCCGGGGAATTTGCCCGGCCGGCGAGATGTGATCGGTGGAGATGTCGTCACCAAGGACGATCAGCGGATCGGCCATATAGTGCCCAAGCCGGGTCGGCAGCCGGGCGGCGGCGAACGGTGGCCTGCGGAGATAGGTGGACGCCTCGTCCCACGGGAAGCGGGGCGTGGCCGGCGCTTCCATGGCCTGCCACATCGGACTGGCCTCCGCCTTATCATAGGCGATGGCGATATCGGTGGGTTCGCGAGCGAGCGCGAGGGCGGCATCGATCTCGGCGCTCGACGGCCAGATGTCGGCGAGGCGCACGGGCCTGCCGTCCACCGATACACCGAGCGGGTCGCTCAATATGTCGAGGCTCGCATCGCCGAGCAGTGCGTAGGCCACGACCAGCGGCGGCGAAGCCAGGAACCCGGCCTCGATCTGCCGATGGACGCGACCGGGAAAATTGCGATTGCCCGACAGGATGGCGACCGGCAACACGGGCTCGCGCGTCATCGCCTCGGCCATCATCGGGGCGAGGGGGCCCGAATTGCCGATGCAGGTGGTGCAGCCATAGCCGACAATGCCGAAGCCGAGCGCCTCGAGATCCTCCAGCAAGCCGGCCCGGCGCAGATAGGTCTCCGCGGTCGGCGAGCCCGGCGCCAGCGACGTCTTCACCCAGGCGGAAGGCTTGAGGCCGAGGCGCCTGGCCTTGCGGGCGACAAGGCCCGCCGCCACGACGAGCCGGACATCGGTGGTGTTGGTGCAACTGGTTATGGCGGCGATGGCCACCGGGGTGCGCGGCATGGCGGCCGGAGCCTCGCCAGCGGGCCACATCGGCTTCAGGACGGCCGCGCTCTGCTGTGGGGAGATGCGATCCTGCGGCCGCTGCGGACCGGCGATGCTGGTCGAGACGGTATCGAGATCAATGTCGACGATGGAGGTGAATTGCGGTTCGGCGTGCGGCTCGAACCACAGCCCCTGCGCCTTCGCATAGGCCTCGACCAGGCGGATGCTCTCGGGCGTTCGGCCGATCTCGGCAAGATACTGGATGGTGCGCTCGTCGGCAGGGAAAAACCCCGAGGAGGCGCCGTATTCCGGCGCCATATTGGCCACGACGGCACGCTCGCCGACGCTGAGTGTCGATACGCCCGGCCCGAAATACTCGACGAACTCGCCGGAAACACCGTGCTTGCGCAATTGGTGGGTCACCAGCAGCACGAGGTCGGTTGCCGTCACGCCTTCGCGCAGCCTGCCCGTCAGCCGCACGCCGACGACATTCGGCACGCGCAGCTCGATCGGCATGCCGAGCATCACGCTTTCCGCCTCCAGCCCGCCGACGCCCCAGGCCAGTACGGATAGCGCGTTGACCATCGGCGTGTGGCTGTCGGTGCCGACCAGCGTGTCCGGGATCGCCCACTCGATGCCGTCGACGACCTCGACCTTGGCGACGCTCGTGAGCTGCTCGAGATTGATCGTGTGCATGATCCCGGTGCCCGGCGGATGCACGCGCACCCCGTCGAGGGCCTGGCTCGCCCACTTCATGAAGCGATAACGCTCGCCGTTGCGCTCGACCTCGCGCTGCATGTTGTGGGTGAAGGCATCGGGCACGCCGTAATGGTCGACCCCTACGGAATGATCGACCGACACATCGACCGGCAGCATCGGGCTGAGCCGCCGGGGATCGCCGCCGGCCTCCGCGACGGCGTCGCGCATCGCCGCAATGTCGACGAGTGCGGGCACGCAGGTCGTGTCATGCATCAGGACGCGGCTTGGGACGAAGGAAATCTCCGCATTGCTGGTGCGCTCAGTGAGCCAGCCGAGAATTGCCGCTGCTTCGTCGGCGAGCGGCAGCCCCTGCTGCTCCGCCCGGCGAACCACGTTCTCCAGAAGAATGCGCAGGACATGCGGCAATCGGGGCAACCGCGGACCCGCGACCGAGGCCAGCTGCGCCAGCCTCAGTCGACGCCCCTCAAACGCGAGAAAGGCCGGGCCGGTGTCGGCGGGATCAGACCAGGGCATGGCGACCGCCCGAATACAGTGCGCCGATATCTCCGCGCACCAGTGCCGGTTGCGACGGCACGGGCGCCAAAGCCGCACGGCAGGCGGGGTCGGCAGACGACGGAGAATGCAAGGCGTGCTCCCGGTGACCTTCTAGCGAGGTCCGCCCGATCAATTGAGCATATTTTCACGGAGAAATGCAATTCTAATTCGACGATCCGATGCGCGGCGTCGTCGGGACAGCGGATCCGGCGTGGTGAGCAGCGGGCAAGTTGAAGCGCATTTCGGCATGTGTGCAGGTGCGCCCCGGCGTCACGCCGGGCCGAGCATCGGGCGATCCCAAGGGCTGCAATGGCCGCGTAATCGCTGCGGATGGTCAATCAGGAACGGCGCCGGGGCCATTCGGCGTATCGTCAGCAACAATGTCCGAACTCGCGAGCTTGCCCGCCAGCGCTCCGATAAGGTGCGTCCGCATGAAGTAACTCGCTTCAAGGTTCGCGCCGCGCGCCAGCAGTTCGATAATAGCCAGGTGCTCTTCGCATTGCTTGTAAATGCGCGACCGGTCGATCATCGAGCGATATTCCAGCAGCCGGCGAGTCCGATTCAGGCGCACCAATGCCTGATGCATGAACAAGTTGCCTGACATGCGGATCAGTTCTTCATGGAACTGCGAGTTGATCGTCGCCAGACGATCCGCGGGCAGATTGACGATCTCGCTGCGTAACAGCGATTCCTGAATGCCCTTAAGCTCCTTCAAGGTGTGCCGGTCGAGCTGGAACGTATCTTCCATAAAAGCCGCGGGCTCTATGATCGATCGAAATCTATAGATCTGGGTTAAGGCCTCCGGGGTCTTGGCGACTGGCAGGAAACGCCACCCATAACCCTGCTTGCGTTCCATCCATCCTTCGTCAATCGCGCGATTCAGCAGCGCCGCGAGCTCGGATTGCGTCAGACCGTAGCGTTTGCGCAAGTATTGCTCGGTTACTTCGGCCGGGATGCTATCCTTGAGCCAGTCCTCGGCGACGCTGTGGTACGCATCGAGCTTCTCGGCGGCCTTATTGCGTTCCACCACCTTCGGCATCTCGGGGATCGGCTGGCGCACGAAGAAGCCGCGGTTCTGCTGCAGCAGCAATATGCCTTGCTTCTCCAGGCGCAGCAGGGCCTCCCGAACCGGCGAGCGCGACACGCCGAAAAGATCGGCGAGTTTCGGGGTGCTCAGGTGTTCGTTCGCATCGATCTTGCCCATGAGGATCATATCGATGATCTCGCGGGCGAGCCGGTCAGCGAGGCGACTGCCAGTCATGACTTGGCTTGCTCCTTGGCCCGGTTCGACGTCACACACCGAACCGACGAACCACTGCTTGTACCTGATCGATCTACACCACATTAGCTCGGCGAGGTCGACCCTGCGCAAATTTGGTCTTTATAACCATGAAAGCCATGTAAGCTGATCGGGAGCGGGCTTGAGGCCAAGTGCGAAGGCCAAGTCTTCGGCCTGAACGCAGTGCCTACCCTGAAGCCTGACTCAAAATAGACGACCTCATCCTGAGGTGCCGCCCAGGCGGCCTCGAAGGATGCTGAAACAGGGCGCATCAGTCCTGATGCACGCTACTGATCGTCGTCCCGGTTCGTGAACGCAATGAAGCGCACGATCTGCCATTGGCCATCGGGCTGGCGGTGGAAGACGTCCATGCCTTCCTCCGTGCTGGTCGCGGTCTTGCCGTCACGGTTGACGTTCAGCGTCCAGGTGAGGCGGACCACGGCCTGGTCGCCGGAGATCCGCACCTCGTGGATGTCGGCGGCGTAGCTGAGCCTGCGGTCGGTCTTGCCGATCGCGGCGCGGAGCCGGTCGCAGATCGCGTTCTTGTCGCCGCTCAGCGTGCCGGGAACGGTGGACTGCACATCGTCGCTGAACAGGGTGCAGGCGCCATCGACATCGCCGGAATTGAACGCCGCGGCCCAACCATGGAGGCGCGCGCGTATGGCGGCTTCGTCGGCGGCGGGATCGGCGAGGGCGCCATCCGCGAAGACGGCGCCCGAGAGCAGCAGGCCGGCCAGGAGAGCGGCGATCGTCGGTCTCATGGGCCTCGGCTCTCCCTCAGTCCTTCACCTCGGTTTCCGGACGATCGTTGCCGCGCGCGGTTTCCTCGTGCCAGGTGCCGGAGCGGTCCTCATATTCGATCGGCGTGGTGTCGCCGGATATGGTCTGCTCGCGCGCCGCGCGGTCGGCGGCGGCGTGGGCGGCCTCGTGTGACGGGAAGGTTTCCGAGAAGACGTCGCCGACCTTGTAGGCCCAGCCGCCATCATGCTCGACAATCACATATACGACCTTGGTCATTGCATTCTCCGCATCGTGGGTTTGTCGAGCTTAACGGCTTCGTGGCGTTCGCGTTCGTCAAATAGCACGCCCAGTGTCACGTGGCCTCGAACAGGCCCCTGGCCCGACGCGGCTCGGAGCGCAGATACTGGCTCGGCGCACGCACCTTGCCGCCCAGCTCGGCGGCGGCATGCCAGGGCCAGCGCGGATCGTAGAGGATCGCCCGCGCCAGCGCGATGAGATCGGCATCGCCGGTGGCGACGATCGCCTCGGCGTGCTCGTAGCTGCTGATCATCCCCACCGCGATCACCGGCACGCGCACCACGGTCTTGACGGCGCGGGCCAGCGGCACCTGATAGCCCGGCGCTACCGGGATCTGCTGGGCCGGGGAGAGGCCGCCGCTGGAGACATGGATGGCATCGCAGCCGAGCGCCTGCAGCCGCTCGGCAAAGGCAATGGTCTGCTCGATGTCCCAGCCGCCTTCCACCCAGTCCATGCCCGACACCCGTATCGTCACCGGCTTGCCGGACGGGAATGCGCCGCGCACCGCCTCGAACACTTCAAGCGGGAAGCGCATCCGGTTCTCCAGCGAGCCGCCATATTCATCCTCGCGCTGGTTGGAGAGCGGGGAGAGGAATTCGTGCAGCAGATAGCCATGGGCGCCATGGATCTGCACCGCGTCCAACCCGAGCCGCGCGGCGCGGGTGGCTGCCGCGGCGAAGGCGTCGCGCACCCGCGCCAGCCCGTCGCGATCGAGCGCCAGCGGCGCCACCTGGCCGTCGCTGAACGGCACGGCGGAAGGCGCCACGGTCTGCCAGCCATTGGCGGTGCCCGGCGGGATCTGCGCGCCGCCCTTCCACGGCACCTCGCTGGATGCCTTGCGGCCGGCATGGGCAAGCTGGATCGCGATCGGCATGTCCGACCAGCGCCGCACGCCCTCCAGGGTCCGGGCAAGGGCGGCCTCGGTTTCGTCATTGTACAGCCCGACATCGCCATAGGTGATGCGGCCTTCCGGCAGCACGGCGGTCGCCTCGATGGTCAGCAGCGCCGCGCCGGACAGCGCGAGATGGCCGAGATGGATGAGGTGCCAGTCGGTCATGCAGCCGTCTTCGGCGGAGTACTGGCACATCGGCGCGATCACGATCCGGTTGGCGAGATCGAGATTCTGGACGCGGAACGGCGTGAACAGAGCGGACTGGGCCACGATAAACTCTCCTGGGGGCGGGACGGGCGGCGCCCTCGATATTTGCCTCATTGAGCGCCGGCACAACCCACCGAAAGTAGGGCCGGCGCGCAGAATGGCACGCAGGCAACACTGGACGTAGCGTCAGACAGGGCAGGCGCCAGGGCGTGCTCGCCGCGTCAGCTCCTCTATCCAGCCGTCACACTCAATGACGGGCGATCAGCACCACGCCGATCACCAGGAATGCCGCGCCGAGCAGGCGGGTCGGGCTTGCGGCGTGCTGGGCCACCCCGAGCAGGCCGAAATGGTCGAAGGCGAGCGAGCCGATCATCTGGCCAACCACGACCAGGGCAAGCACGGTCGCGCCCCCCAGCCGAGGCACCATCAATATGGCCGTGCCGATGAACACCGCGCCGAAGATGCCGCCGGTCCAGGAGATCCAGGAGGTGCGCGCGATCATGCTCGGCGACAGCAACGACCCGCCGGAGATGATGATCGCCGCCAGCATCGCCAGCGTGCCGACGAAATAGCTGACGAACCCGGCCCACCAAGGCGAGCCCAGCTCAATGCGGAGGTTGGAGTTGAGGATCTGCTGGAAGGCGATGCTGACGCCGGCGCCTACGGCAACGAGATACAGCACGAAACTGACGGACGATCCTGGCACGCACGCTCCTCGTCATGGCTTGGCGCGCCATCGCGATCCGCGGCGATCATAAGAGCGATTCCCGCGGAGTCATCAGGCCGCCGGTCATGCTCGGCAGGCAAGGGGCCACGGCTAACCAAATTGTGTCTATACATATTCCGTGACACACTTCGGCAGACCAACAATTCGGAGAGCGGATCCAGCGTGGCAACGTCCGTGAAACTGCAGACCTCGGTCCAGCCCGGCGTGTCGCTGCATTACCGCATCCGTTCCGACCTCGAGGCCAAGATCCTTTCCGGCCATTGGCATCCCGGCCATCGCATCCCCTATGAGCACGAGCTGATGGCGCAGTATGGCTGCGCGCGGATGACGGTGAACCGGGCGATCGCCTCGCTCGCCAGCGCCGGCCTGATCGAGCGCCGGCGGCGGGCGGGCTCGTTCGTGGCGCAGCCGCGCATGCAGTCGGCGGTGCTGGAGATTCCCGACATCGCGGTCGAGGTGGCGCGCCGCGGCGCCGACTATCGCTATGAATTGCTGAGCTCCAGCCGACGGCTGGTCACGTCGGCCGACCGGCCGCAAGCCGGCTTCCGGGAGGGCGACGAGGTGCTGGAGCTGCGCTGCCGCCATCTCGCCGACGGCACGCCGCTGGCGGTGGAGGACCGGCTCATCGGCCTCGCCACGGTGCCGGAGGCGGCGGAGGTGGATTTCGCCAGCGTGCCGCCGGGTTCCTGGCTGCTCGGCCATGTGCCGTGGACGGCGGCCGAGCATCGCATCAGCGCGGTGAATGCCGGCGCCCGCGACGCCAAGGCGCTGGGTGCGGGGAAGGGCGCGGCGTGCCTGTGCCTGGAGCGGCGGACCTCGCGCACCGATCGCACCATCACCTTCGTGCGGCAATTGTTCCGCGGCGAGCGCTACGACCTCGTGGCCCGGTTCGCCCCGAAAGGGTGAACGCGGAGGTCACCACATTCCCACCGTCATGGCCGGCCTTGTGCCGGCCATGACGGACTCCGATGCACTGTCCGGAATCGAGATCCCCGGCACAAGGCCGGGGATGACGGTTGTTGTTGCAGGTCCGCAGCAGAATCAGAAGCTGGCTTCGGTCACCAGGTCGGGGGTCTTCATCTCGGTGCCGAACCACTTCTTCTGCAAGGCGGCGAGGCGGCCATCGTGCTTGGTCTTGATGATGGCGGCGTCGATGGCGTCCATCAGCGATTTGGCGTCCGCGGACTTCGAGCCGATATAGCCGAAATACACCGGCGCGCCGAAGGGCGGCTCCACCACTTCGAACACGTCCGGCTTCTGCTTGGCGAGGAAGGCGATGTTCGGCAGCGAGTTGGCCACCGCGACGATGCGGCCGGCGCCGAGATCGGCATAGGATTGGCTGAAGTCGACATATTCCTGGATGGTCGGCGGCGTCGGCAGCGTCTTGGCGAACTCCTGGAGCTGCGCCAGCTGGGCGGTGGCCTTGCCGCTGCCGACCTTCTTGCCGGCGATGTCGGCGGGCTTGGTGATGGAGGCGTCGCCTTTCTTCTTCAGGATTGCGACGGTGGCGTCGGCGATCGGCGAGGAGAAGCGGTAGCGCTCCATGCGCGCCTTGGTGATGGTGGCGGGGCCGGCGACCATGTCGAACTTGCCGGCCTCGAGGCCCGGCAGCACGCTCGGCCACGGCAGGTCGAGGAAGGTGACCTTTACGCCGAGCTCCTTGCCGATCTCCGCGAACAGCTCCTTGTTGAGGCCGGCCTGCTTGCCGTCCTCGACGAAGTCGAACGGCGCGAACTGCAGCTCGGTGCCGACGGTGAGCTCGCCCTTGGCCTTTACCTTGGCGAGCAGGTCTTCGGCATGGGCGGCGCCGGACAGCGCGAGCGTGGCGGCAAGGCCGAGCGCGGCAGCGCGCAGGACGGCGACACGCCGGGTGACGATGTGCATTGGTCTCTCCTGTTCCCCGTTCCGATGCTTTCCGGAGGGGGACCGGAGCATCCTTTTGAAACGCCGATTAAGTATAGACATAAGCCTTTTATCGACGCAACGCGACGCGTGCCCCTTCTTTAAGCGAGGTCAGGAAGCGGACGCCGGCGTATTTCGGATCGGGGCAGGCAACAACTACGCAAGACTTGCCTGAAGGCGGCTCATCGCTTCGGCAAGCACCCCATCCGCATGCCGCGCTCCACCAGCGCGTCAATGTCCAGAGCGTGATTGCGGGCGCGCGTTCGGCCGTGGCTGCGCGGTCGCACCGCGAATACGGGCGGTGTCGGCCTCTATCGCCCGCACCACACTCGCCATGTCCGCGCGGGGATCGCCGAGTTCGACAGCGCGGCCGTAGAGTGTGCTGCTCAGGTCCAGCAGCGGGGTGGCCATCGCCGCCTTGCGGGCCGCGTCGGCGATGAGCCGGGTGCTGGCGAAGGCATCGCTCACCGCGGCCTGCACGGAGAAATCCCGCTGGATCAGCTTGGGCAGCTTGACGCGGGTCAGGTCGCTGGCCAGCGGGCCGGCATCGATCGCCTGCTTGAATTTATCGAGCGGCAGCCCGTTCTCGCTGGCGAAATGGACGGCTTCCGCCAGTCCCGCCAGCATGGTGTTGAGATAGAGATTGACGGCGAGCTTCATGCGCAGCGCGTTGCCCACCGGTCCACAATCGATGACCTCCCGGCACATGTGGCGAAGCATCGGGCTCACGCGGGCGACGTCGGCGGGACCGCCACCCGCCATGCAGACAAGCTGGGCGTCCTCGGCCGGCTTGCGGGATCCCGAGACCGGCGCTTCAACATAGAGGCCGCCGGCATCGCCAATGTCCCGGGCGAGCGCACAGGAATAGTCGGGCGACACCGAACTCATGCTGACTATGGTGCGGCCGCGGATGTTCGAGGCGAAATCGCTCGTGCCGCGCCCGAGGACCTCGTCGATCGCCTCGCTGTTCACCAGCATGATGATCGTGACCTCGACCGCGCGCAGGACCTCGCCCGCGGTGGCGGCGGTTGTCACATTGCTCGCCTCGAGCGCACGGTATTTTTCCGGTGACCTGTTCCAGACGCGCAGCCTGGCGCCTGCGGCGGCGAGATTGCGCGCCATCGGCAATCCCATGACGCCCAAACCGATGAAGCCGATCTCGTTCAACGCGGCATCCTCTCGACCATTGACGTCAGTCGAATTTATGCCGCGGGGTACGCAATTTGCGCCCAAACTTGCCCCATTAAGCGCCAAGTTTGGTATCCTAAGCTAGAGGCGGGGAAAAGCTTGGCATTTTATGCCAGCGCCTCGCAGCTTCGCCGCAAGGGTTCGTGAGCCGACATGCCGAGAGCCATTGACGAGATCGACCGGCGGATACTTCGCGCCCTGCAGCACAACAGCCGCATCAACAATATCGAGCTTGCTGAGAAGGTCGGGCTCTCACCCTCGCCATGTCTGCGACGCGTGAGGATGCTGGAGGAGAGCGGCGCGATCGATCGCTATGTGGCGATCCTCAACCCGGCGGCGCTGGGTTTCGGAATGACCATATTCGCGCGGGTCTGGCTGGCCGGCCAGGACACCGAAACCGTGGATCACTTCACCTCCGAGGTGCGCAAGCTGCCGGAAGTGGTGGAGTGCCATTTGATGGCCGGGGATTGCGACTTCCTGCTTCGCATCGTGGCCAAGGACATCGACGCCTATCGGCAGTTCCAGACGCGGCATTTGTCCAACATCCGCGGCGTGCAGAGCGTCAAGACCGAGATCCCCATGCAGCAGATCAAGTCGTCGACCGAGCTGCCGCTTTAGGCGGTCTGCCAGAACACGTTGCGCTCGAAATAGTTCTGCAGGAACTGGCGCAGCCGCGGGTTCTCGTCGCGGCGGAACACCTGCTCCGGCGAGCCCGACACCGCGATCACGCCGCGATCGATGAACACCACCTTGTCGGCGACCTGCGCGGCAAAGCCCATCTCGTGAGTGACGACGGCCATGGTCATGCCTTCGCGGGCGAGGTCGCGCATCACCTGCAGCACCTCGCCGACCAGTTCGGGATCGAGCGCCGAGGTCGGCTCGTCGAACAGCATGATGTGCGGTTCCATGGCGAGCGCGCGGGCGATGCCGACGCGCTGCTGCTGGCCCCCGGACAACTGGCTCGGATAGACGTCGGCCCGCGCGGCGAGGCCCACCTTCTCCAGCATGGCCCGGGCGCGCTTGGCCGCATCCTCGCGGGGAATGCCGCGGGCAAGGCGCAGCGGCGCGGCGACATTCTCCAGCGCCGTCATGTGCGGCCACAGATTGAACTGCTGGAACACGAAGCCGATATTGCGGCGGACCCGCGCGATCTCGGCATCCGAGGCGGGCACGCGCTTGCCGCCTTCCAGCGAGAAGCCGAGCAACTCGCGCTCGATATAGATCTCGCCCTCGCTATAGGCCTCCAGGAAGGCGATGCAGCGCAGCAGCGTCGACTTGCCGGAGCCGGACGGCCCGATGATGCAGGTGACCTCGGACTTGCTGATGCTGAGATCGATGCCCTTCAGCACCTCATGGGTGCCGAAGCGCTTCCACACCTTGCGGACATCGATGATCGGATTGGTGCTCATGATCTGGTCCGGTCAGTGCTGGAGGCGCAGGGTGAAGCGGCCGACACGCTTTTCGAGCCGCCGCGCCAGCGAGGTGACGATCTCCAGGAACGCCCAGTAGACCAGCGCGAGGAACAACAGTGTCTCGGCAAAGGCGAAGGTGGTGGAGCCGATCGACTGCACCACCGAGGTCAACTCGTTCACGGTGATGACCGAGAGCACGGCGGTCTCCTTCGACAGCAGCACCGTCATGTTGGCGAGCGCCGGCAGGATGATGACCAGCATTTGCGGCAATTGGACGTGGCGGATGATGTCGAGCTTCGAGATGCCCATCATCTCCGCGGCCTCGATCTGGCCGGGCGGCACCGAGAGGAAGCCGGCGCGGAAGATCTCGGAGAAATAGGCGCCGCCATAGAGCGCCAGCCCGGCAATGCCGGCGGTCAGCGGCGTCAGATCGAGCCCGAAGGAAGGACCGCCATAATAGATGATGAAGAGCTGGATCAGGAACGGCGTGCCGCGCATCAGCGCCACATAGAAGGTAAGCGGCGCGGCGACGAAGCGGTTGGTGAAGAGCTGCAGCACCGCCACCACCAGCCCGATGACCAGGCCGAATGCCGTGCCGATCACCCAGATCAGGATGGTCAGCGCCATGCCGTCGAGTATGTCGCGCCAATTGTCGAGCAGGATGGCGGGATGGAAGGTCATGCCGCCTTCTCCACGTCGAAGCGCCGCTCCACAGCCGTGCCGAGCAGTGAGATCACGCCATTGATGATGAAATAGATGATGCCCGCCGTGGCGTAGATCTCCAGCGGCTGGAAGGTCGAGGTCGCGATGTTCTGGGCCAGCCGGGTCAGCTCCAGCACGCCGACCACCGAGATCAGCGAGGAGGCCTTCACCATCATCGTGGTCTCGTTGACCAGCGAAGGCAGCGTCAGGCGCACCGCCAGCGGCACCTGGATGCGGGTGAGGATCTGCGCATGCGACAGGCCCACCATGCGCGCCGCCTCGATCAGCCCGGGCGGGATGCCGAGGAAGCCGCCGCGCAGGATCTCGGCATTATAGGCCCCGGTGCACAACGCCAGCGTGCCGACCGCGGCGAGCGAGGAGGGCACGTTCACCCCGATCAGCGGCAGGCAGTAATAGGCGATGAGCAATTGCACCAGTAGCGGCACCCCGCGAAAGAAGCTGACGTAAAAAGCGGTAATCCGGCGCATCACCGGCGAGCGCGACAGGCCGGCCGCGCACATCAGCGTGCCGATGCAGAAGCCGATGGCAACCGAGGAGAGCGAATAGACCACCGTCCAGATCGATGCTTCCAGCAGCATCGGCAGCGATTTGAGGACGATGGCGGTGTTGAACATGCGTTTCCCTATGCCCGCCGCCAGCGTTGCAATTTGCCCGCCAAGCCCGTCGCTGCATGGGGCGCGGTGGCAGGGCGGCTCTCTAGCATGGGTGAATATGTATAGACAATATTGGTGCGGCCTCGCATCTGTGCCCACCCAACAACCTCATCCCGAGGTGCGAGCATAGCGAGCCTCGAAGGATGTTGAAGCGGAAGACGATCATCGGGGGGCATCCTTCGAGGCCCGGCTGACGCCGGGCACCTCACGATGAGGTGGTTCTTGCGGTCCTCGCGCTCACGGCGTCGCCGGGACGCCGAGCTGGTCGAGCGAGAAGCTGATGCCGCGCACCGAGCCCTTGCCGCTCACGATGGTGTCGATGCGGGCAGTGATGATGCCGGCGTAGCCCGATGGCCGTACCTGCGCCTTGAAGATGTCGCCGAATGCCTTGAGGCGGGACGCCTCGTCCGTCGGCCGGTTGGGCGCGTCGTCGGGGAAGAGCTCGGCATAGCGGGCGATGGCGCGGTTCACGCTGCCAACGCCGCTATTGGCCATGCGGTCGAAGACGAGGAGCCGTCCGCGCTCGCTGGCGAAGCCTGCGGTTCGCGCCAGCGCCGTCGCCTGCGCATAGGCGTCGAGCACGCTCCCCTGATAGGCGATCCAGAACTCTGGGATTTCCGCGAGCCGCCTGCTCACGCGCCGCACGTCGGCTTCATTGATGCCGCCACCGCCCAGCAGCGTGCGGGCCGCCGTGGCATCGTCGCCGAACAGGTGTTCGATGGCGCCGGGGCTGCCATCAAGCCGCTTCAGCACCGGCGTCAGCCACCCCGGTGCCATGGCGCCGACACATCCGACCGCCAGCGAGCGCCCGCCGCTGATGCCGCCGGGGACGATCGCCAGGCGACGCGCACAGTCCGTGGTGCCGGTTTCGAACAGCCCGACCACCGCCACCGCCCGGTCGAGTTCGGGGAGGGCGTTCGAATTGACCCCAGCCGCGGGATTGTCGACGGCGCGGGCGGCACGGCCGGACAGCAGCAGATCGGCACTGGGCTCGCTCGTCGACGGTGCGGTGGCCGGCGCATCGGTGCGGCGCAGGCCCATCCTGGTCCCTTCGTCGTCCTTGCCGATCAAGGCGAGGCTGTACGTGGCGCCGTCAACCGCCCACAATTCGCCGGTGCCGGCTTTCAGCCCCTCGCCTTGCCAGGCCACGACGTAGCGCACATTCACCGGCACGTTGAGCCGGGCATCCGCATTGCGCCGCGCCTGGCCGACCAGCAGCGCCCGATTGGCGTTCGCGGGATCCGCGACGATGACGTCGACGACCGTATCGAGCGCCGGATCGAGCTTGACGGTGACCGTGGTCGTGGTCGTGAAATAGGGGGCCAGATAGGGTCCGAGCCGTTTGGCGGCGAAGGTCAGGATCGCGTCGGTCTGCGACACGACCAGCGCGATCGCCGCCAGCGCGCCGCCCACCCATGCAAGCCATTGCTTCATCGCCTGCCCCCCAGGACGATCCGCGCGCCGACCGCTCGCTATGCGCGCACTATGGCATCGCGCAGGCTGGGAAGATACTCGGCGTGAGCCGCGCTATGACGCCGCCTCGCGCGGCGCCTGGCTTTGGCGGCGGGCCTGCGCATAACGGTTCTCCGGCATGGACAATCCCATGTTCGCCCGGAGCGTCGTGCCCTCATATTCCTCGCGGAACAGCCCGCGGCGGCGCAGCTCCGGCACGACCAGCTCGACGAAATCCTCCAGTGCGGAGGGCAGCGTCGGGAACATCAGGATGAAGCCGTCGGCGGCGCGGGCCTCGAACCACTCCTCCATGAAGTCGGCGACCTGGGCCGGCGTGCCGGTGATGCCGTTTCCAGTGTGCTTCTCGCCGAACAGCCGGATCAGCTCGCCCACCGTGTGGCCCTTCATGACGAAGTCGGTCAGTTCGTCGAACAGCGCCTTGGAGCCCTTCGGCGCGGCGGGCAGGCGATCCCTGGGGAATGGCTGGTCGAGCGGCACGCCGGAGAGGTCGGCCTCCAGGAATTCGGCGAGCATCTGCCGGCCGACATCGGGGTGCAACTGGTCGAGCAGGAAGTCGACCTTGGCGCGCGCCTCGGCCTCGGTGCGCCCGACATTGATGACGACGCCCGGCATCACCTTCAACTCGTCCGGCTGGCGGCCGAACTTCGCCATGCGCCCTTTCAGCGTGGCGTAAAAGTCGCGGCTACGCTGGAGATTGGAAGCGAGCGAGAACACCATCTCGGCGGTCTCGGCCGCAAGCTCGATGCCAGCCTCCGAGCCGCCGGCCTGCGCGATCACCGGCCGGCCCTGCGGCGAGGCGGCGATGTTGAGCGGGCCGCGCACCTGGAAATGCGGGCCCTTGTGGTTCAGCGTGTGCAGCTTGTCCTTGTCGTAATAGACGCCGCTCTCGCGATCGAGCAGCAGCGCGTCACGCTCGAAGCTGTCCCACAGCCCGAACACCACATCGACGAATTCCTTGCCGCGCTCATAGCGCAGAGCGTGCGGGTCGAGCCCCTCGCGGTTGAAATTGTAGCCGGTCTCGTCATGGTCCGAGGTGACGACGTTCCAGCAGCCGCGCCCGCCGCTGAGGTGGTCGATCGAGGCGAAGATGCGCGCGAGATTGTAGGGCTCGTAATAGGAGGTCGAGGCGGTGGCGACCAGGCCGAGCCGCGAGGTGGTGGCGGCCAGCGCCGCCAGCAGGGTAAGCGGCTCGAAGCGGTTCATCTTGGTCGGCAGCCGGCACAGCGCTTCGGGGTCGCCGACGGCGCTGGCGGGGGAATCCGCCATGAACATGAAGTCGAATTTCGCGGCTTCCGAGATCTGCGCCACCTTCAGGAGATGGGCGAAATCATTGGCGCCGTTGACGTCGCTCGCAGGATGCAGCCAGCCCGCCGGATTATAGCCGAAGGTGTAGACGAAAGTGCCGAGCTTCAGCTTGTCCTGACGCGCCATGTAACGTCCTCCTCAGTGCGAGGACGATCTTATTTGTCTAGACTTAATTGTCGAGCGCCGGCGCGCGGCGCCCACAATTGCCGGGCGGAGGGCCGGCCCGTGCCGGCCCTCCGCCTCGTGATGAAGATCGATCAGTTCTCTTCGTCGCCGCCGAACCAGCCGTCGAAGAAGCCGCCTTCCTCCTCGGCCGCCGCCGGTTCCTGCGGCTGCTGCGCTGGGGCGGGCTCTGCCGCCGCCGGTTCTGCCGCCTTGGCTTCGCCTCCGCCGAACATGCCGCCCAGCGCATTGCCGAGCATTACGCCGCCGGCAACGCCCATCGCGGTCTGCGCGGCGCCGGCGAGGAAGCCGCCGCCACGGCCCGGCTGGGCCATCGCGCCCGGCGCCATCTGCATGCCGCCCGCAGGGCCGCCCATCTGCGGCGCGCCCATCGGCACGTCACGTGCCAGGGGGGTGCGGCCGGAGGTCGGCACTGAGGAACGCCGCGGCGCGCTCTGGCCGCCGCCGAACATTCCCGACAGGAAGCCGCCGCCGGCGGCCGGACGCTCGTCCGCCTCCTGCTGCTGCTGTTCGAGCTGCTGGATGCGCGCCTGCGCCTGCTGCAGCGCGTAGTCCTGCATCACAATCGTCTGGGCCATGAAATAGGGCGCTCCCGGCTGCTGGGAGATGCGCTCGCGAATGAAGCCCTCGGCCTGCGCATCGCGCGCAGCCGCCTGGCGCTCCACCTCGCCGAGGCGCGAGAACAGCCCCTCAATGGCCTGGCGATCCTGGTTTTCCATTCTCATAGTGCTCCGATTGTCGCGTGGGATAGGCTCATTCCCGCTCGCCGGTGAAATTCAGCAGCAGCTGGAAGATGTTGATGAAGTTCAGATAGAGCGAGAAGGCGCCGAACACGGCGAGCTTCTGCTGGGATTCGGCGTCGAAATTGTCGGCGTACTGTTCCTTGATGGACTGGGTGTCCCAGGCGGTCAGGCCGACAAAGACCAGGATGCCGACCACCGAGACGATGAACTGCAGCATGGTCGAGCCGAGGAAGATGTTGACCACGCTGGCGATCACCACGCCGATCAGGCCCATCATCAGGAACGAGCCGAACTGCGAGAGGTCGCGCTTGGTGGTGTAGCCATAGAGGCTGGTCGCACCGAACATCGTGGCCGCGATGAAGAAGGTGCGGGCGATGCTGGTGCCGGTGAAGACCAGGAAGATGGAGGCCATGGACAGCCCCATCACCGCGCAGAACGCCCAGAACATCGCCTGCGCCCCGCTCGCCGACATGGACTGCATGCGGAACGAGAAGAGCAGCACGAAGGCCAGCGGCGCCAGCATCACCACCCACTTCAACGGGGTGGAGAAGATCGGCACATAGAGCGCCGGCGTGCTGCCGACGAAAAAGGCGACCGCGCCGGTGAGCACCAGCCCGAGGCCCATATAATTATAGACCCGCAGCATATGCCGGCGCAGGCCCTCGTCGAACTGGGCCTGGTCGAGGTGGCCGGCGACGCTCTTCAAGCCGTAGCCGTAATTCGGCGTGTTCATGTCCGTTCTCCTCCGGGGATGTTCAGTAAAGCGACGTCAATAGAGGGACTTGGCTAGGCCGGTCGCGGCCTTGTCGAGCTCGCGGGAATCCGCCTTCGCCACCAGCGCGTAGGCCACCTCGCCGATCTGCCAGTAGGCGGCGGCGAGCTCGTCGCGCGCGACCAGGGTCGCGGGCACGACGTCGAAGCTGCCGGGGCGCACCGCGAACAGCGAAACCGTGCCGAACTGCGCCGTGCGGATGGCCATCTCCACGCTCGGCCCGAAGGCGGACGGGAAGACCTGCACGTCCGTCACCTCCCAGTTCGCCGGCAAGGCGGGGAGCTGGATCGCGGTGGCCGCCCGGATCTCGGCGGGATCGTAGTCGCGCACCGCGGGCTGCGAGTGCATGGCGGCGCGCACCAGCGTGGTGCGATGGGCCATGACCGCCTCGGAGACGTAGGACGGCGGCAGGCTCGAGGCCACCACCTCGCTGACGCCGAACGGCCCGGAATAGGCATGGGCCAGCCAGCCGGCTCCGACCAGGAAGGCAATCGCGGCGGCCCGGCGGAGCTGCGACACCAGCCGACCGCGCGAGAGCCCGCTCTCCAGCCGGCGGGCGGCATCCGTGGTGGTGGCGTCGCGCAGCGCGGTGGTCTCGGCCAAGGCGAGGCGGAGTTCATCGCGCACCCGCAGGTGCGCCATGACGCGGGTCGCCTCGGCCGGGTGACGGCTCAGATAGGCCTCGACATCGATACGCCGCGCCACGGCGAGCTGATCGTCGACATAGGCCTGCAGATCGTCTTCGGAGACGGGGTCAGGAAGATGGTTCATCCGAACCTCCGACGATTTTCAGGTGGCTGGGACGCGGCGGGGCGTCGGATCGGGAGCGGCCCTCGGCCTCTTCGAGCGCGCGCAGCGTGGCGCGCGCCCGCGCCAGCCGCGACATCAGCGTGCCGGAGGGAATGCCGAGGGCATTGGCGGCCTCGGCGTAGCTCAGGCCCTCGATGGCAACGAGATGCAGCGCTGAACGCTGTTCGTCCGGCAGATCGAGGAAGGCGCGGCGCACGTCGGCGAGCCGCACATGATGTTCCTGCGCCGGGCCTTCCGCGCCGGGCGCCAGTTCGGCAGCGTGGAGCACGCGCTTCGCCTCCGCCCGCTTTGCCCGGCCGCCGTCGATGAAGGCATTGTGGAGGATCGAGAGCAGCCAGACCCGGATGTTGCGCGACGTGTCGAACCCGGCGCGCCGCTCATAGGCGCGGACCAGCGTGTCCTGCACGAGGTCCTCGGCATCATGCTCGTCGCGCGTCAGCGAGCGCGCATAGCGGCGCAGCGCCGACAACTGGCCGATGACATCAAAGCTGGGCTTCTGCGACCTCATGAAACGTATACGGGGCTGGCGACCGCGTTAGTCCAGCCTCGTCGAAGAAATTATTGCGGGTCCTGTCCCGCCCGTCCCGCCCGCGAGATCAGGCCAATATCCCCGGCAGATCGAGCTGGTGCTCGCGCGCGCAGTCGATCGCAACCTGGTAGCCCGCATCGGCGTGGCGCATCACCCCGGTCGCCGGGTCGTTCCACAGCACCCGGGCGATGCGGGCATCGGCGTCGGCGGTGCCGTCGCAGCAGATCACCATGCCCGCATGCTGCGAGAACCCCATGCCGACGCCGCCGCCATGATGCAGCGACACCCAGGTCGCGCCCGAGGCGGTGTTCAGCAGGGCGTTGAGCAGCGGCCAGTCGGAGACGGCGTCGGAGCCGTCCTGCATCGCCTCGGTCTCGCGGTTCGGCGAGGCCACCGAGCCGGAATCGAGATGATCGCGGCCGATCACGATCGGCGCCTTCAGTTCGCCGGTCCGCACCATCTCGTTGAAGGCGAGGCCGAGCCGGTGGCGGTCGCCGAGCCCGACCCAGCAGATGCGCGCTGGCAAGCCTTGGAACTTGATGCGCTCGCGCGCCATGTCGAGCCAGTTGTGCAGATGCGCATTGTCCGGGATCAGCTCCTTCACCTTGGCGTCGGTGCGGGCGATGTCCTCGGGATCGCCGGACAGCGCCGCCCAGCGGAACGGGCCGATGCCGCGGCAGAACAGCGGGCGGATATAGGCCGGCACGAAGCCGGGGAAGTCGAAGGCGTTGGTCACGCCTTCCTCCAGCGCCATCTGGCGGATGTTGTTGCCGTAATCCACGGTGGGGATGCCGGCATGGTGGAAGTCGAGCATCGCCTTCACATGCACCGCCATCGAGGCCTTCGCTGCCTTGGCGACGCCCTTGGGATCGGAGGCGCGGCGATCCTCCCATTCGGCTAGCGTCCAGCCGGCGGGCAGATAGCCGTTCACCGGGTCATGCGCCGAGGTCTGGTCGGTCACCACGTCCGGCTTCACGCCGCGGCGCACCAGTTCCGGCAGCACTTCGGCGGTGTTGCCGAGCAGGCCGACCGAGAGCGGCTTGCCCTGCGCGCAGGACTGTTCGATCAGCCGCAGCGCCTCGTCGAGGTCGGTGGTGTGGGTGTCGAGGTAGCCGGTGCGCAGCCGGAACTCGATGCTCGACGGCCGGCATTCCACCGCGAGGCACGAGGCGCCGGCCATGGTCGCGGCCAGCGGCTGCGCGCCGCCCATGCCGCCGAGCCCGCCGGTGAGGATCCATTTGCCCTTGAGGCTGCCGCGGAAATGCTGGCGGCCCATCTCCACGAAGGTCTCGTAGGTGCCCTGAACGATGCCCTGCGCGCCGATATAGATCCAGGAGCCGGCGGTCATCTGGCCGTACATGGCCAGGCCCTTTCTATCCAGCTCGTTGAAGTGCTCCCAGGTCGCCCAGTGCGGCACCAGGTTGGAATTGGCGATCAGCACCCGCGGCGCATCCTTGTGGGTGCGGAACACCCCGACCGGCTTGCCGGACTGCACCAGCAGCGTCTGGTCGGCCTCCAGCGTCTTGAGCGTGGCGACGATGCGGTCGAAGCTCTCCCAGTCGCGGGCGGCGCGGCCGATGCCGCCATAGACCACCAGCTCGCCCGGCCGCTCGGCGACGTCGGGATCGAGATTGTTCATCAGCATGCGCATCGGCGCCTCGGTGAGCCAGCTCTTGGCCGAAAGCTCCGTGCCGCGGGCGGCGCGGATGACGCGGTTGTTGTCGATGCGGGTCATGAGCTTTTCCCTTCCGAGCGGGCGAAGGCGAGGCAGGCCTTGAAGATGTCGATGAGGGCGGCGCGCAGCGGCGCTGCATATTCGGGATCGTACGGCGTCGGCCAGTCCGGCTCGTTCACCGGGCCGAGCGGCTCGCGCATATAGCCGCGGCAGGCGAGTTCCATCTGCACGGCGTGGATGCCATCCGCCGGTTGGCCGTAATGCCGGGTGATGTAGCCGCCCTTGAAGCGGCCATTGCTGACGCGACTGAGCCCGCTGGCGTCACAGATCGCCTCGATCTGCGCCTGCAAGGCGGGGGCGCAGGTCACGCCGACATTGGTGCCGATGTTGAAGTGCGGCAGCGTTCCCTCGAACAGCCGTGGGACTACCGAGCGGATCGAGTGGCAATCATACAGCACCACCGTGCCGTGGACCGCGCGGGCATGGTCGAGCTCGGCTTTGAGCGCGGCGTGGTAGGGCTCGAACCAGCGCGCCTTGCGCGCGGCGATGTCCGGCGCCCGGCCCTCGATGTAGAGCGGCTCGCCGTCGAAGGTGGTGGTCGGGCAGAGCTCGGTGGTCGCCTGTCCCGGATAGAGCGAGACGCCCGAGGGGTCGCGGTTCACGTCGATGGCGGTACGCGAGACGCTGGTGCGCACCGTGGTGGCGCCGAGATCGGCGGCGAAGTCGTATAGCCGCTCGATCCACCAGTCGCAATCCTTGCGCGCCAGCCAAGGCGAGACGAGGTCGCCGGCGATCTCGTCGGGGATCTCGGTGCCGGTGTGCGGCAGGCTGACGACGAGCGGCGCGGTGCCGCGATGGATGTGGATGAAGGAGGGGAGGGTCATGCCGCTGCTCCTTCTTCCCCACACATCACTCCAACCCTCATCCCCGGGCTTGACCCGGGGATCCAGCCTCCCCGCATGCACCCGGTCCAAGTCTGGATCCCCGGGTCACGCCCGGGGATGAGGGTGGTTAGGGTATGACCACAAGGCATCCCCATCACTCCCCGCTGATGTTCGGCAGCAGGCCGCCCGCCAGGCCGGCCACCGCGCCGGAGCGCACCAGAGCGTTCGCTGCCTCCATGTCGGGGGCGAAATGCCGGTCGTCGTCGAGATGCGGCACCTGCGCCCGCAGCATCCGGCGCACCTGCTCCAGCACCGCGCTCGACGCCAGCGGCGCGTGGAAATCGCAGCCCTGCGCGGCGGCGAGCAACTCGATGCCGACCACGCACACCGCATTCTCCACCATGCCGGCGAGGCGCCGCGCGCCGTGCGCGGCCATCGAGACATGGTCCTCCTGGTTGGCCGAGGTGGGGATGGAATCGACGCTTGCCGGATAGGCCCGCTGCTTGTTCTCCGAGACCAGCGCGGCGGCGGTGACCTGCGGGATCATGAAGCCGGAATTCAGCCCTGGCTTCGGCGTGAGGAAGGCCGGCATGCCCGACAGCGCGGGATCGACCAGCATGGCGATGCGCCGCTCGCTCAGCGAGCCGATCTCGCACACCGCGAGCGCGATCATGTCGGCGGCGAACGCCACCGGCTCGGCGTGGAAATTGCCGCCGGACAGCGCCTCGCCGGTGTCCGGGAAGATCAGCGGATTGTCGGAAACGCCGTTGGCCTCGGTCTCCAGCGTCGCTGCCGCCTGCCGCAGCAGGTCGAGCGCCGCGCCCATCACTTGCGGCTGGCAGCGCAGGCAATAGGGATCCTGCACCCGCTCGTCGCCGATGAGGTGCGAGGCGCGGATCGCCGAGCCGGCCATGAGGCTGCGCAGCGCGTGCGCTGTCTCGATCTGGCCGCGATGCTTGCGCAGCGCATGGATGCGCGGGTCGAACGGCGCGTCTGAGCCGCGGGCGGCGTCGGTGGAAAGCGCGCCGGTCACCAGCGCCGAGCGGAACAGGTTCTCCGCTTCGAACAGGCCGGCCAGCGCATTGGCGGTGGAGAATTGCGTGCCGTTGAGCAGCGCCAGCCCTTCCTTGGGGCCGAGCGCAAGCGGTGTCAGCCCGGCATCCGCCAGCGCGATATCCGCCGGGACCCGCGCCCCATCGACGAAGATCTCGCCGACGCCGATCATGGTCGCCGTCATGTGCGCCAGCGGGGCGAGATCGCCGGATGCGCCGACCGAGCCTTGCGACGGCACCATCGGGGTGAGGCCGCGCTCCAGGAAGGCTTCCAGCATGGCGATGGTGGCGGGCGCGACGCCGGAGGCGCCTTGCGCGAGGCTGGCGAGCTTCAGCGCCATCATCAGCCGCACGATCGGATGCGGCATCGGCTCGCCGACGCCGGCGGCATGCGAGAGCACGATATTGCGCTGGAGCGTGGCGAGGTCCGCGGCGGGGATGCGCACGCTGGCGAGCTTGCCGAAGCCGGTATTGATGCCATAGACCGGCTCGCCCTTGGCGACGATGGCGGCGACCGCTTCCGCCGCCCGCGCGATCGCCGGCCGGCAGGCCGGATCGAGCGCGAGGCCGGCGCCGCGATAGATGGCGCGCCACTGCGCGAGCGATACCGCGCCGGGCGTCAGGACCACAAACTTCATCGACCCCTCCAGACCCGCCGGTGGAGCGGGTTGAATCCCATGCGATAGACCAGCTCGGCTGGGCGCTCGATGTCCCAGATGGCGAGGTCGCAGCTCTTGCCGGCTTCCAGCGTGCCGATCTCATCGAGCCGGCCGAGCGCACGCGCCGCCTCGCGGGTGACACCGGCGAGGCATTCCTCGACGGTCATGCGGAACAGCGTCGCGCCCATGTTCAGCGTCAGCAGCAGCGAGGTGAGGGGGGAGGTCCCGGGATTGCAGTCGGTCGCCAGCGCCATCGGCACGCCATGGGCACGGAACAGCGCCACCGGCGGCACCTTGGTCTCGCGAATGAAGTAATAGGCGCCCGGCAGCAGCACCGCGACGGTGCCGGCCTGCGCCATGGCCGCGGCGCCGTGCTCGTCGGTGTGCTCCAGATGGTCCGCCGACAGCGCGCCGAAGCGGGCGGCCAGGGCGGCGCCATGGAGGTTCGAGAGCTGGTCGGCATGCAGCTTCACCGGCAGCCCGAGCGCTTTCGCCGCCTCGAACACGCGCGCGACCTGCTCCGGCGAGAAGGCAAGGCCCTCGCAGAAGGCATCGACCGCGTCGGCCAGACCCTCGCCGGCGACCGCCGGCAGCATGTCGTCGATGACGCTCGCGATGTAGGCGTCCTTGTCGCCATCGGCTTCCGGCGGCAGCGCGTGGGCGCCGAGGAAGGTGGTCGCCACGGAGACCGGGCGACGGGCGGCCAGCGCCCGCGCGGCGCGCAGGCTTTTCAGCTCGGCGTCGGTCGAAAGCCCGTAGCCCGACTTCACCTCGATGGTGGTGACGCCTTCCGCCAGCAGCGCATCGAGCCGCGGCAGCGCGCTGGCGACGAGGTCCGCTTCGCTTGCCGCCCGCGTCGCCTTCATGGTGGAGACGATGCCGCCCCCGGCATGGGCGATCTCCTCATAGGAGGCGCCGGCGAGCCGCAGCTCGAATTCGTGGGCGCGGTCGCCGCCGAAAATGAGATGGGTGTGGCAGTCGATCAGGCCGGGAGTGATCCAGCGGCCCTCGCAATCGATGATCTCGTCGGCCTCGAGGCCCGTCGCCTCAGGCGCGCTGCCGGCGAAGACGATGCGCCCGTCGCGGGCGGCGATGACGCCGTCCTCGACAATGCCGAGCCCGCTTTTCGAAGGGGCGAGCGTGGCCAGTCTCGCCCCGCGCCACAGCCGGTCGCAACGCATTTGCATGCCTTCGCGCTCGCGCGGCGCATTGGCAGCCGCGGCAATAATGTCTATACATAAAGCGCAGCCGTGAGGCTTGTCCAGAGCAGATGGGAAAGCCCGTGACCATGATGCGCCTGTGGTTCGAACGCGCCTTGCTGCCCACCGGCTGGGCGGACGCGGTGACGGTGGAAATCGCGAACGGCCTTGTCGCCGGGATCGCCGCCGGGACCGATTCCGCGGACGCGGACGAGCGCTACACCGTCGCCATTCCCGGCCTGCCGAACCTGCACAGCCACGCCTTCCAGCGCGCCATGGCCGGCCTCACCGAAGTGCGCGGCCCGGTAGGCGACAGCTTCTGGACCTGGCGCGAGCAGATGTACCGCACGCTCGACCGGCTCGATCCCGACGACATGGAGGCCATCGCCAACATGGCCTATGTCGAGATGCTGGAAGCCGGCTTCACCCGCGTCGGCGAATTCCATTATGTGCATCACGACCGTGACGGCTCGCATTATGCCGATATCGGCGAACTCGCCGGGCGCATGGCCGCCGCCGCCGCCAGCACCGGCATCGGGCTGACGCTGCTGCCGGTGTTCTATGCCCACGGCAATTTCGGCGGCCAGCCGCCCAATAACGGCCAGCGCCGCTTCATCAACGACCCCGAGAGCTTCGCCCGGCTGATGGAAGCGAGCGCCCGCGCCTTGCTCGGCTTGCCGGACGCCGTGCTCGGCCTCGCCCCGCACAGCCTGCGCGCCGCCACGGCCGAGGAGATCGCCGCCATCGTGCCGCTGGCACAGGGTGGCCCGCTGCACATCCATGTCGCCGAACAGACCAGGGAGGTCGATGACTGCCTCGCCTGGTGCGGACGGCGGCCGGTCGAACTGCTGTTCGAGACGACGGAGGTTGGCGAGCGCTGGTGCCTGATCCACGCCACCCACATGACCCATGCCGAGACGGTGCGGCTGGCGCACAGCGGCGCGGTGGCGGGCCTGTGCCCGATCACCGAGGCCAATCTCGGCGACGGCATCTTCCCGGCGGATGCGTTCGTGGGCGCGGGCGGGCGCTACGGCGTCGGCTCGGATTCCAATGTGCTCATCGATGCCGCGAGCGAACTGCGCATGCTGGAATATTCGCAGCGCCTGGCACGCCGTGCCCGCAACGTGATGGCGATGGCGGAAGGGCGCTCGACCGGCACGGCGCTGTTCGATGCCGCGCTCGCCGGTGGCGCGCAGGCGCTCGGCGCCCCCTCGGGCATCGCCGTGGGCAATGCCGCCGACATGGTCAGCCTCGACGCCGAACTGGTCGGCGAGAACGCCGCCGCGCTCGACCGCTGGATCTTCGCGACGCCGCGCCCCGCCATCGATTGCGTCTGGCGGCGCGGCGAACGGCTGGTCGAGCGCGGCGTCCACCGCGACCGTGACCGCGTCACCTGGCGCTTCGCCAAGCTGCTGGACGATCTGGCAGCGTGAAGGGCTGACTCCAATACAGCCATCTCATCCTGAGGTGCCGCCGTAGGCGGCCTCGAAGGATGCTGAAGCAGAGGGATGGCCATCTGCGCGAGCATCCTTCGAGGCTCGGGCGTTGCCCGAGCACCTCAGAGGCTGACCGAAAACTCCAATTTGCCCTCATCCCCGGGCTTGACCCGGGGATCCAGCCCCTCCGCATGCACCCGGTTGAAGTCTGGATCCCCGGGTCAAGCCCGGGGATGAGGGTGGAAAGGGGCTCCTCTCAACGGATACGTCGAATTTCGAGTCAGGCTCTCAGGATGAGGTGGCTGTATTTGAGAAAATGGCGTCCCGGTCCTCGCTCCTCACACCAAGCGTGATTTGACGCAAACGATTGCATGACTACTCTGCCGCCCCGACGGAAGCGCGCCAAAGCGTCCGTCAGGCAAAGGCCGGTGGGCCAACCACCAGGGGCGGAGGAAACCGTGACGTCCAATTCCATCAATCGCCGCAACGTGCTCATCGGCGCGACGGCACTTACCGCCGCCGCTGCGACAGCCGGCCGAGCCGCAGCACAGGCAAATGCCGGCGCTGCCGCGCCGGCGGCTGCGCTCCCCGCCCGCGGCGAGTTCGTCATCCGCGGCGCCAATGTGCTGACCATGGACCCGGCGCTGGGCGACCTCGCCGTGGGCGACGTCTATGTGCGTGATGGCGCCATCATCGCGGTGGCGGCGAATGTCGACGCGCCCAGCGCCGAGGTGATCGATGGCGCCGGCATGATCTGCATGCCCGGCTTCGTCGAGACCCACTGGCATCTGTGGACCAGCTCCTGCCGGCCGGTGGTGCGCGAGGACAATCCCAAGCTCGGCTACTTCCCGGTGACGGCGACGCTCGGCACCTTCTACCAGCCGGAGCATTCCTATCGCGCGGTGAAGCATGGCCTCGCCGAGGCGCTCTATGCGGGCATCACCACCACCCACAATTGGGCGCACAATGTGAGGAGCCCCGCGCACGCCGATGCCGAATTGCGGGCGATGCGCGATGTCGGCATACGCGGCCGCTTCTCCTATGGCACGCCGCAGGGCTATGCCAATGAACTGCCGATGGACAGCCCGGACCTCGCCCGCGTGAAGAAGGAGTGGCTGCCCGACAATCCGCTGCTCACGCTCGGCATCTGCTCGCGCAACATCGGCGGCGGCACCAGTCCCGGCCGCGGTCTCATAACTACCGATATGGCGAAGCGCGACTGGGGCGCGGCCCGCGATCTCGGCCTGCCCATCACCATGCACACCTCGTCCGCCAGCCCGATCAAGCTGCTCGAAGAGGCCGGGCTGCTGGGGTCGGACGTGCAACTGGTGCATGCGCTGCTGACCACGCCGGAGGAGCGCCAGATCCTGGCCGCGCGCGGCACCAGCTACTCGACCGCGCCGCAGGGCGAGTCGCGCCGGGCCTCGAAGGTCGGCGAGATCCAGCTCGGCGAGCTGCTCGATGCCGGCGTCAAGGTCAGCATGTCGATCGACCACATCGCCAATTCCAATTGCGACTGCTTCAGCTGCATGCGCACGCTGTATTCGCTGTACCAGCACCGCATGCCCGACCCGAGCAAGCTCACCACCAGGCGCCTAGTCCAGCTCGCCACCATCGATGGCGCAATCGCCCTTGGCCTCGACAAGCAGGTGGGCAGCCTGACGCCGGGCAAGCGGGCCGACATCATCCTGATCCGCACCAGCGATCCAAACATGGCGCTGATGGGCGATCCCTATGATGCGCTGGTGAACCTTGCCCAGCCCGGCAATGTCGATCTCGTGGTGGTGGACGGCCGCATCCTGCGCCGCGCCGGCGCCTATACCGCGCTCGACTATAAGCAGGTCATTGCCGACTCCGGCCAGACCGCAAGCGAACTGCGCGCACTGGCGAAATGGATGTAGCCGGAGAGCGGTGATTGGTGGAGGCGGATCAGGCTGCGCGATGCGCTTGCAGATAGCGCTCGAGCTGCTCGGTCGCCTCCGCAATGTCTTCCGGCCAGCCGGATTGCGCGGCACGCAGCAGCGTCTGCACCGTGTCGAGCACGCTCGGATCATCGGCAGGGGAGGCCGACGCCTCGATATAGTCGGAGGCCTCGCCGATGGTCTCCAACACGCGGATCTGCCCCTGCGCATCGGCGGGCACCTCGATGGGGCGGGCAAGTGCCGGGCAATAATTGCAGCGTGTGACCATGATGCGGCTTAACGCGTGACGGTGACAATCGTTGCATCGACGTCGACCGGGAACATCGGTCGCGCCGGCCGGAACGCTGCCCGTCCCGGCGCGTTCTCCCCAGCGAAATCAACGGTGGAGCGCAGCTATGACGGTTCGTCTGTTCCCGGTCATGACGGTGGCGGCAACGATGGGGGCCCTGCTGTGGATGCACAATAACCGGCGCATCGAGGAAGAGGGCCGGGTCGGCGGGGCCGCCGGCCCGCGCGAGACGCGCAATGCCGGTCCCGAGGAGATGCAGAGCCCGCCGGCGACCTGGGACAAGGTCGATGAGGCCGGCGACGAGTCCTTCCCCGCCAGCGACCCGCCCGCCTACTGAAAGGCAGCTGCGTAACGCCAGATCGCGCTTGTTCCGCATTTGTTCTCGTGGCATGAATCGCCGCCCAGGCGAGGAGGCGGGGCATGGCGGGCGAGGCAAAACCGGGTTTGAGCGATCCGATCGAGGTGAGCGAGGCGGACATTGACGAGGCGATCGCCGTCTGCGACGGCGACCTGCGCGCCACCATCCGCGCCCTCATGGTCGAGCACATCTTCCTGGAGCGCCTGCTGGCGATCGCCCAGCAGGAGGCGAGCTGGGGCTATGTGCGGGGCCGGGCGACGCGGAAGGGGCGGGTCCGCGGTGCCCTCGCCTGAAGCCGAAGCCGCGCAACCTTTAGGCTCCATCGTGTGCCGTCATCCCGGCCGGAGCGCAGCGGAGAGCCGGGATCGCGTGAAGTCCCGCGCAACACCTTCTTACGATCCCGGATCGGCCTTACGGCCGTCCGGGATGACGAAGCGTGGGGGAGGTAA
The DNA here is from genome assembly GCF_012971745.1 of Starkeya sp. ORNL1. Taxonomy (NCBI): domain Bacteria; kingdom Pseudomonadati; phylum Pseudomonadota; class Alphaproteobacteria; order Hyphomicrobiales; family Xanthobacteraceae; genus Starkeya; species Starkeya sp. ORNL1. The sequence goes on along the minus strand of NZ_CP048834.1, from coordinate 1,524,898 downwards.
AAGGATGCGTGGTCGTAGCTACCCCCGCACATAGGCGGTCTTCACCTCGGTGTAGAACTCCTTCGCATACGTACCTTGTTCGCGCTGGCCGAGGCTGGAGCCTTTCCGGCCGCCGAACGGCACGTGATAGTCGACCCCGGCGGTCGGCAGGTTCACCATCACCATGCCGGCCTGCGAATGCCGCTGGAAATGCCGGGCGTGCTTCAGGCTGGTGGTGCAGATGCCCGAGGCGAGGCCGAACGGCGTGTCGTTGGCGACATGTAGCGCCTCGTCATAGTCGCGCACCCGGATCACGGAGGCCACCGGGCCGAAGATCTCCTCGCGATTGATGCGCATCGCCGGCGCCGTGTCCACGAACAAGGCCGGCTGCAGATAGAAGCCGGGCGTCTCGCGGTTCAGCCGCTCGCCGCCCCAGTGCAGGCTGGCGCCCTCGCTGCGGCCGATATCGATATAGGAGATGTCCTGGTCGAGCTGGCTCTGGTCCACCACCGGGCCGATGGTCGAATCGGCCTTCAGGGCATCGCCGACGCGCTGGCGGTTCAGCCGCTCGACGCAGGCCGCGACGAAGCGGTCATGGATGCCCTCGCTCACGATCAGCCGCGAGGAGGCGGTGCAGCGCTGGCCGGTGGCGAAGAAGGCGCCGTCCACCGCGCAATCGGCGGCGATGTCGAGATCGGCATCATCCAGCACCACCAGCGGGTTCTTGCCGCCCATCTCCAATTGGCAGCGGCGCATATGGCGGGCGCAGGCCTCCGCCACGCGCTTGCCGGTGGCGACCGAACCGGTGAAGGAGATGCCGTCGACGAGCGGGCTCTCCAGCATCGCTTGGCCGACCACCGAGCCCGGCCCATAGATAAAGTTCAGCACCCCGGCGGGCAGGCCGGCGCGGGTGAGGATATCGGCGATCTCCCAGCCGCAGCCCGGCACCAGCTCGGCCGGCTTGAACACCACGGTGTTGCCGTAGCAGAGCGCCGGCGCGATCTTCCAGGCGGGAATCGCGATCGGGAAATTCCACGGCGAGATGATGCCGATGACGCCGGTGGGCTCGCGGGTGATCTCGACGCCGACACCGTCCCTGACGGATGGCAGCAGCTCGCCGCCCGCGCGCAGCGCTTCGCCGGCGAAGAAGCCGAATATGTTGCCGGCGCGGGTGACCTCGCCAATGCCTTCCTTCAGCGTCTTGCCTTCCTCGCGGCTGAGCAGGCGGCCCAGCTCCTCGCAGCGGGCGAGAATCTCGTCGGCGGCGCGGCGCAATATGTCGTGGCGGGTCTGCGGGCCGGTGAGCGACCATTTCGGCAAGGCATTGGCCGCCGCCTCGATGGCCTGCTGCGCGAGGGCCTCATTGGCCAGCGCATAGAGCTCGATGACGTCGTTGGTGTCGGAGGGGTTGATATTGGCCTTGGCGTCGGGCGCGTTCACCCATTGCCCGTCGATCAGCAGCGGCTTCATGGTCGGTCTCCCGGGGGTCGTCTTCTGCTTCCGGCATCCTTCGAGGCCCGGCGGGCGCCGGCACCTCGCGATGAGGCGGTGCGGGACAGTGTTATCACCACCCGGCCATCCAGCGCAGCGCCGCGATCACATTGTCGATCCGTGGAGATTCCCTCGCTTTGTTGCGAGCGCGGGGAGGGGGGTGGTTAGCCGGCGTAAGACATCGCGGTCGGCACCCTCCCAAAGGCATCATCCCGGCTCGGCCTTGCGGCCGGCCGGGATGACAAAGGCATCATCCCGGCTCGGCCTTGCGGCCGGCCGGGATGACATTCCTGGGAAGTGAGGAAAGACCGGGCTGCTTCAGCCCGGCGTATCGCCGGGCAGGATCGGCTTCGGCGCGCGCCGCGGGAAATAGCGGTACACCGTCGCCGGCGAGACGCCGAGCGCGCGGGCGACATCCGACACCGTCATGGTGCTCTCGGCAAGCAGGCGGCGCGCCTTCGCCAGGTCCTTGGCGGAGAGTGCCTGCGGGCGGCCGCGCCGGCGCGCCCCGCCGGGTGCCGCGGTTTCCGCCTCCGGCGGCGGCTCGACCAGCCGGGCGAACTCCCGGCAGGTCATGTTGAAGGCGTCGCCGGTCGGCGTCTGCGGCACGATCATGTCGCCGATGCGCACCGACACGCCGGAACGACGCAGCCGCTCCACCAGCAGCACGATCGATTCAATGTCGCTGCCGAGATGGCGCAGCGCCGGTACAACCAGGACGTCGCCCGGACGCAGGAAATCCAGCGCGGCGCGGAAATTGGCCCGTTCGCCGCGCCGCGCGCCGTCCGAATCGGTGAACACCTTCTCGCAGCCGAGCGCTTCGAGCGCGGCGACATCGCCGGCCGCGGCCTGGGCGCTCTCGCGCTCGCCTGCGCCCGCTTCACCATACGCGTATGCAGGCCCTGAGCCGTCCCGGCCCAGCACCGTGTATCCGATCTGCATATGTTTTACAGCCGAGCCGAGCTTTCCCCGCAGAAAGTCCCTTGCCCGTGGAAGCGGCAGTCGCCCGCCGTTCCCGCCGCCCCTCTTCGTGTGACCCGTGGTAAAAATAACACAACCGCCGCCAATTGCTACGGGAAAAATACGATTTTCTCGCAATTTTCGTATTTGTGCGAATCATGGCTTATTTGTGAGAAAAATACAAGGCGGATTACCGACCGTAAGCGCATATGATTCCTCGTGTAATTCGAAATCCGGGCCGTTTTATGAAATTGACGGTCGTATGACACCTTTTTCTGAGAGCGGCAGCTATTAATTGGGGTTGGCGGTTGCGGGTACCCTCATAGCTTGTGGCGGAATCGGGTGCTGGGTAGTGTCGCCGTGGATCGTGACTGTCCCGATTCCTGCCCGATGTGTGGCGGGATTGTGGATTGGGTCACAGGCGGAGGCGGATCGGCGGGGGCCGGACGCAACGTCAGTTGGTTCAAGCGGGGGCTGACCTTTATGGCTAGGAAGTTTGTGAACAAGAACATCGCGAAGGGCGGGATTACCCGCCAGCGCCACACGCGAAATGCACCCGCATCCACGAAGGTGGATCACCGCAAGGGGGCGCTGTTCGGTTCGGCCTCCGCGCTGGTGCTGGGCGCCGCGCTGCTGACCAGCGGCGGTGTCAGCCCGGCGGCGGCGGCGTGCGCTCCAGGCCCAGTAAATTTCGTTAGTCCGTTTGTCTTCTGCACCGGCAACTCGGGGCCGACCAGCTCGCCGATCTTCAACTTCAATACCGACACGACGATCGTTGCCTACAATGCCAACGTGGGCGATCTGTTAGGCGTGTCGATGCTGACGGGTAATGGTGACGACAATATCTTCGTCATCAATTCGGACCTTAGCGGCGACATCATTACCTCGGGCGGTGATGATCTGATCGTGGTTGGTGCCCTCGGTTTCCTGCCCCAGGAAAACACCAATATCGAGAGCATCTTCGCCGGCGACGGCGATGACACCGTCATCCTGGGTTCGATCGGGCCGGGTGCGGACATCTTCGCGGACGAGATCAATGGCGGCGACGGCGACGACCGGATTTTTGCACTCGCTGGCTTCGGCGGCGAGATTCGGATCTTCGACGGCATCAACGGCGGCCGTGACGACGACACCATTGGCCTCGCGGCCTTTGCTGGCGGCGAGATCCACCTCTTTGACGATATCACCGGCGGCAGTGGCAACGATGATATCGGTGCGATCGCCACGACCGGCGGTCTGATCCGCGGCGAAGATATCTTCGGCGGCACGGGCAACGACGACATCACGCTCATTGCGACCCGCGGCGGCGTCGTCGATTTCGACGAGCTCGGCGGCGGCGATGGCAATGACGACATCACCGCGATCGCCACCCGTGGCGGCCGGGTCGAGATCGACCAGGGCATTTCCGGCGGCGACGGCTATGACGACATCCTGCTGCGCGCCAGCCGCGGCGGCGACATCATCCTTGGCGACGACATCCACGGCGGCCGCCAGAACGACGACATCTACGCCTTCGCTGATCGCGGCGGCCTGATCCGCGGCGAGGATATCTACGGCGACTCCGGCAATGACGACATCGTGCTCGGCGCTACCCGCGGCGGTGTGGTCGACTTTGACGAAGTCTCGGGCGGCACCGGCGATGACAACATCGTTGCGTTCGCCGACCGGCGCGGCCGGGTCGAGATCGACCAGGGCATCAACGGTGGCGACGGCGAGGATTTCATCCTGCTCGGCGCCAGCCGCGGCGGTCGCGTCATCCTCGGCGACGACATCAATGGCGGCAACCAGGACGATTTCATCGGCGCCTTCGCTGACCGCGGCGGTCTGATCCGCGGTGAAGACATCTACGGCGGCAACGGCGACGACGCGATCGTGCTCGGCGCCACCCGTGGCGGCACCGTCGACTTCGACGAACTCGGCGGCGGCGACGGCGACGACGCGATCGTCGCACTCGCTGATCGCGGTGGCCGGGTCGAGATCGACCAGGGCATCTCTGGCGGCAACGGCGAAGATTTCATCCTGCTCGCTGCGAGCCGCGGCGGTCGCATCATTCTCGATGACGATATTCGTGGCGGCGACGACAACGACTTCATCGGCGCCTTCGCCACCACTGGCGGTCTGATCCGCGGCGAGGACATCTATGGCGGCGATGGCGATGACACCATCGTGCTCGGCGCCACCCGCGGCGGCACCGTCGACTTCGACGAAGTGTCCGGCGGCAATGGCCAGGACAACATCTTCGCTTTCGCGGACCGTGGCGGCCGGGTCGAGATCGACCAGGGCATCAATGGCGGCGACGGCTATGACGATATCCTCCTGCGTGCGGACCGCGGCGGCGACATCGTGGTCGGCGACGACATCTCCGGCGGCAACCAGGGCGACAGTATCGGGCTGGTCGCCAGCCGTGGCGGCAACATCAATGTCGACGGCGACGTCGATGGTGACGATGGCCTCGACAACATCGCGCTGATCGCCTTCGACGGCGGCGACATCTATGTCGACGACAGCGTCCAGGGCGGCGACGACAACGACAACATCCTGCTGTTCGCCACCGGCCGTCGCAGCGACATCGAAGTCGACGAGGACGTCGAAGGCGGCAACGGCCAGGACAATATCGCTCTGATCGCGACGCGCGGCGCCGAGATCGACATCAATGACGACGTCGAGGGCAATGACGGCAGCGACCACATCCTGCTGGCAGCGGACCGCGGCGGCGATATCGATGTCGACGGCAATGTCGATGGCGGCAGCGGCAGCGACTACATCACGCTGGCGGCGAGCCGCGGCGGCAACGTCAATGTCGACGATAACGTCCGTGGCGGCAGCGGCATCGACAACATTGCGCTGATCGCGACCCGCGGTGGCGACGTCAATGTCGACGAAAACGTCGAGGGCGGCGACGACAACGACAACATCCTGCTCTTCGCCAGCGGTCGCCGCAGCGACATCGATGTCGGCGAGGACGTCGAAGGTGGTAACGGTCAGGACAATATCGCGCTGATCGCCACGCGCGGCGCTGAAATCCACGTCGATGACGATGTGCAGGGCAATGACGGCTACGACAGCATCCTGCTGGCAGCGGATCGCGGCGGCGAAGTCCACGTCCGCGATGACGTCCAGGGCGGCGATGACGGCGACGACATCACCCTGCTCGCCACCCGCGGCGGTGACGTTCGCGTCGACGGCAATGTCGAAGGCAATTCCGGCATCGACAACCTCGCTCTGATCGCGGATCGCGGCGGCAACATCTATGTCGACGGCGATGTGAGCGGCGGTTCGGGCGGCGACAGCATCTTCCTCTTCGCCAATCGTGGCGGCCTGGTTGATGTCGATGGCGACGTTTCCGGTGGCGATGGCGGCGACTTCATCGGCCTGCTCGCCACCAATGGCGGCGACATCGATATCCGCGGTGATGTCGAGGGTGGTGACGGCGACGACAACATTGTCATCGCTGCCTTCAACACCAACTCCATCACCATCGGTGAGGACATCGAAGGCAACGACGACGACGACTTCCTGCTCATGGTCAACCTCGACAACGTCGGCAACAACACCAACTTCCACTTCAACGGCGAAGTCGATGGCGGACGCGGTTACGACGTGATGGTCGTCGCCGCGGACAGCAACCTCGAGCTCGACGAAGTCGAGCGCTGGCAGCAGCTCTACGTGGTCGGCAATTCGCGCCTCGACCTGACCGGCGATAATTACCGCTTCCTCGCCAATGACGGCTCCGGCCTGGTGTACGTCAGCGGCACCTCGGTGCTGAAGCTCTCCGACCGGTTCGCTGATCTCGAGACCAATACTTTCGTGCTCGACGACGGCGTGGGCCGTAACGGCGCAGTGCTCGATGTCGGTGACCAGTATAACGGGCTTGCAAATCCGGGTGGCGTGCTCGACCTCACCTATACCGGCCAGGCTCGTGTCGAGATCGGCTCCAACAATAATTCGGTGGAGTTCATAAACTACGGCACCGTCAATATGCGCGACACCTATGCCGCGGACCGTCTGACGATCCACGGCACCTACGAGGGCGGTGGCAACCTTGCCATCGACACCGTGCTTGGTGACAGCAACTCCGACACCGACCTGCTGCGTGTGAACGGAGAGATCAAGGACAGCGGCTACGTCACCACCGTCTATGTGGCGAACGCTGCGCCTGGAAACGGCACCTTCACCGGCCTCGGCGACCAGGATGGTATCAAGATCGTCGACTCCAGCGGCTCGAACGTGTCGGCGGAAGATGCCTTCGCACTCGGCATCAACAAGAATACCGGCGCTCGGGAAGTGATCGACGGCGTCTTCGCTTACCGGCTGTTCCAGTCGGAGACCGACGGCGACTGGTACCTGCGCTCCGACCTCGTCGAGGGCACGGGCACCTTTGCCACGGCATCCTCGGCGGCCCAGCGGCACTTCTACGCTGGCATGGACACGCTCTATAAGCGCCTCGGTGAGCTGAAGCAGCAGGACTCGCTGGAAGGCCGCAACGCCGACCTCGCGACCAAGGCTCCGGCCTATATCCCGGCGCCGGCGCCGAAGTGGCAGGCCTGGATCCGCGGTGGCGGCGCCGACCTGTCCTACGAAGTCGACAAGGGCTGGGACTTCGACCAGACCACCTACGGCCTGCAGGGTGGTGCCGACTACACCTTCGACTACAACGCCTCGCGCATCAGCTTCGGCGCCTTCGGCGGCTATGGCTGGTCCAAGGCCGACGTTCACGACACCTTCTTCTACGGCAACGACAAGTCCAACCTTGATATCAACGGCTGGAACGCCGGTATCTACGCCACCTTCCGCCAGGTCGGCGGCCTTCCGGGCACCGGCTGGTATGTCGACCTCGTCGGCAAGGTGGACGTGCTCGACGTCGACATGAACGGCGACGTGGACGGCGACGGCAACGACTTCAAGGCCAGCACCAACGCCACCGCATGGGGTGGTTCGGGTGAAGTCGGCTACGGCTTCGACCTCGGCAATGGCTTCGTCGTCCAGCCGCAGGGCCAGTTGACTTACGTCAATGTCAGCCAGGACGCCTACACCGCCTCGAACGGCGTCGAAGTCAGGCCGGACGATGCGGACTCCCTGGTCGGCCGCCTCGGTCTGCAGTTGCAGACCACGGTCACCGCGGCGAACGGCATGGCGATCACCCCCTGGGCGATCTTCAACGTGCTGTCCGAGTTCGCGGGTGACAACAACACCAACGTCTCCGGCGTCATCCTCGCCAGCGACATCGGCGGCACCTGGTACAATGCGGGTGCGGGCTTCAATGCCGCGATCACCGAGAATGTCGCGGTGTACGGCAGCGGCGAGTACAACTTCGGCGACGTCGAAGGTTGGGCCGGTACCGCGGGCGTCAAGGTCCGCTGGTGAGGAAAAGGCAGGGAGCGCTTCGCGCTCCTTGCCGGAATCTCTTGGAGTGACTATCGATGGGCCGGTCCGCACAGGATCGGCCCAATTTCGTCGCGGCAGGCGCCAAACTGACCGCTGCCCGGCGCCCGACACGAGGCACCATAATGTTCAATATGCATAACGCGCCTGCCGGTCCCCGCGCGAAGCGGACGATCGCCACGCTGGCTTCCGCCACCGTGCTCGCTTTTCTTGTGCCGACTTTGGCCAGCGCCCAGACCGCACCGGTGCAGTCGGCGCCGCTGAAACCGGTCCAGGCCGCCCCGGCCCAGAAGCCGGTGGCGCAGACCGCGCCGAAGCCGGCGGCCGGCCAGGCCGCCGCACCAGCCCAGCCGGGCGCACCGGCGCAGCCTACGGCTCCGGTGCGCACCGAGACCATCGTCTACGACAATTGGGTGGTCACCTGTCGCGACACCGTCGGCAAGTCGAGCAAGCGCAACTGCTCCGCCGTCATGCAGATCTCCAGCAAGAAGACCAAGCAAAGCGTGTTCGTCTGGCAGATCGGCCAGGACAATGACGGCAAGCCGGTCTTCGCGGTACGCACGCCGCTCGGCGTCCGGGTGCAGGAAGGCGTCCAGCTGACGGTCGGCGCCGGCAAGCCGCGCAAGGTCGATTTCGTGCTGTGCGAACAGCGCGGCTGCGACGCCCGCGGGCCGTTCGACGACGCCTTCGCCAAGGAACTGGTCGCCGGCAGCGAGGCGACCGCGGCGTTCGTGCTCGCCGACGGCAAGACGGTGAACCTCAAGCTGCCGCTCACCGGCATCGACAAGGCGCTCCCCGCCCTCCGGCGCTGACCGGCGGGGGAGGGGAACCGCGGCTACCGCGCGTACGGACGTGGATCCCCGGGCCAAGCTCGGGGATGTAGCGTCGGGCTCCTCTCCAGAGCGAACTCATCCTGAAAGCCTGACCGAAAGCACAAAAGCGCCCTCATCCCCGGGCTTGACCCGGGGATCCAGCCGCGCCGCATGTCCCCGGTCGAAGTCTGGATCCCCGGGTCAAGCCCGGGGATGAGGGCGTAAGGGATGGTCCGAGTCGGATCGGGCGGAGTTTTGAGTCAGGCACTGAGGTGCCGCCGTCGACGGCCTCGAAGGATACTGCCGCAGGGCGGCGCACCAAGGCTCGCTTCGATGGCACAGGGCGGCCCGGCACGGGCAGGCCTGGAACGGTTGCCGCCCGTCTACACACGCGAAAACTGCCACCCTGCGTCCAATGCCAGCGCCGGCCATTGCGCCGTGCGCATGGACTGCTACATTTGAATACAAGATGTGGCGAACAGATCCGACCCCCGGGATGAGACGCCGCCTGCGCCGTGGCGCCCCATACCCGGATGTCCATAATGGTCGATGAGACCCATAGGCCGGCCCTCGGAGACGCCGGCCAACGCGTCGTGCGCGATGATGATGCGCGCGACGGCCGGAATCGTGTGCCGTGGTGGCGCCGCAACGGCAAGGGCGGCCATGGCAAGAATGCGCACGAGAAGAATATCCACGGCAATGCGCACGGCCCTTCCATGCACGGCAAGAGCGGCCCGCGCCGCGGCGAGGAGGCCGGCTCGGACCGCGCCGCCGAGGCGCCGTGCTATGCCGCGCTTGATCTCGGCACCAATAATTGCCGCCTGCTGATCGCCAAGCCCACCTCCAGCGGCTTCCGTGTGGTCGATGCCTTCTCGCGTATCGTGCGGCTCGGCGAAGGGCTGGTCGGCTCAGGCCGGCTGAGTGAGGCAGCGATGGCCCGCGCGCTCGATGCGCTTGGGGTCTGCGCCGCCAAGATCGGGGCGCGGCGCATCGCCCATGCCCGCCTCATCGCCACCGAAGCCTGCCGCGCCGCGGCCAATGGCGCCGATTTCATCGAGCGGGTGAAACAGCATACCGGGCTCGAGCTCGAGATCGTCGATCGCGAGACCGAGGCCCGCCTCGCTGCGGTCGGCTGCACCCCGCTGGTCGATCCGCGCTCGGATGGTGCGGTGCTGTTCGACATTGGCGGCGGCTCGACCGAGGTGGTCTGGCTCGACCGGGTCGAGACCGATGATGGCGGCCCGCCCGCCGCGATCATCCGTGCCTGGGTCTCGGTGCCGCTCGGCGTGGTGTCGGTGGCCGAGCGCCACGGCGGCGTGCAGGTCACGGCCGCCGATTTCGAAGCCATGGTCGCCGAGTTCCAGCCGCATCTCGAAGGCTTCGTCGCCGCCGTCGGCCCGCATGATTGCGGCCGGCTGCATCTGCTCGGCACCTCCGGCACCGTCACCACCATTGCCGGCGTGCATCTCGACCTGCCGCGCTACGACCGCGCCCAGGTCGACGGCACCTGGCTCGGCGCCGGGCAGGTCCAGGCGGTGGTCGACCGGCTGCTCGCCATGCCGTTCTCCGAGCGCGTCGCCAATCCCTGCATCGGCGCCGAGCGCGCGGATCTGGTATTGGCCGGCTGTGCCATATTGGAAGCGGTGCGCCGCGCCTTCCCCTGCGACCGGCTGCGCGTTGCCGATCGCGGCCTGCGCGAGGGCATATTGGTGGAATTGATGCGGGCCGATGCGGTATGGCGTGGCTTTGCCGAAGCGGCACGATGAGCGAGCGTATCGATGAGTGAGCGGATTCCCGGCAAGGCGGCACCGCGAGCAGCGGGCGGCGAGGCGCGCCCGCTGAAGGTGCGGCTGAAGAAGGCGCGCTCGCTCTCGCCGTCGTCGCAGAAATGGCTGCAACGCCAGCTCAATGATCCCTATGTCGCCCGCGCCCGCCGCGAGGGCTGGCGCTCGCGCGCCGCCTACAAGCTGATCGAGATCGACGACAAGGTGAAGCTGCTGAAGCCCGGCGGCCGGGTGATCGATCTCGGCGCCGCCCCCGGCGGCTGGAGCCAGGTCGCGGCCAAGCGCGTGAAGGCCGAGGAGGGCCATGGCCGCGTCGTCGCCATCGACCTCCTGGAGATGGAGCCGATGGCCGGCGTGACCATGGCGCAGCTCGATTTCCTTACTGACGAGGCGCCGGCGCGGCTCGTGGAGATGCTGGGCGGCGCGGCCGATGTCGTGCTGTCCGACATGGCGGCGAACACCACCGGCCACCGCGCCACCGACCATCTGCGCATCGTCGGGCTGGTCGAGGTCGCCGTCGCGTTCGCGCGCGAAGTGCTGGCGCCGGGCGGCGCCTTCGTCGCCAAGGTGTTCCAGGGCGGCACCGAGGGTGGGCTGCTCGCCGACCTGAAGCGCGACTTCGCCACCGTCCGCCACATCAAGCCGCAGGCCAGCCGGGCGGATTCGGCCGAGCTCTATGTGGTGGCGACGGGATTCAGGGGGCGGGCGGGCTGAGGAGCCCGTTCCTCTGCTTCAACATCCTTCGAGGCTCGCTGCGCGAGCACCTCAGGATGAGGTGGTTGTTAAAAGCGACCTCATCCTGAGGTGCGCGGCGAAGCCGGGCCTCGAAGGATGCTCAAGCCGAGCAACCTCACCTCACGCCGTGCTGCCCATCTCGCCGGGCGCGTCCCCTGCCGGCACCACCTTGGAAGGCCGCCGCGCCATTTCGGCGCCGGCATTTTCCGGCAGCCGGATGAAGAAGAATATCGAGCACACCGCGATCAGGCCGACCATGGTGAAGGCGACGCTGAAATCGCCGAGCTGGATGGTGCCATCGCCGCGCCAGGCGCGCATGCCGTCGAGGATCAGCGCCGCCACCGCGACGCCCATCGAGATCGACACCTGCTGGGCGACGCTGGCGAAGCTGGTGGCCCGGCTCAGTGCCTCGCTGGAGACGTCGGCATAGGTCAGCGCATTGGTGCTGGTGAATTGCAGCGAGCGGAAGAAGCCGCCGAACAGCAGGCAGCCGATCAGGACGAGATGCGGCATGTCGGGCCGGAACAGCGCACCCACCGCAATGAAGGCGGCGGCGATCACGCAATTCACGATCAGCACCCGCCGGAAGCCGAAGGTACGAATGATCGGCTGCGCGGTGAACTTCATCGTCATCGCTCCCGCCGCCGAGGCGAAGGTGATGAGGCCGGAAGCGAACGGCGTCATGCCGAAGCCGATCTGCAACAGCAGCGGCAGCAGGAAGGGCAGGGCGCCGATGCCGATGCGGAACAGCGAGGCGCCGACCACGCCGACATAGAAGGTCTCGATCTTCAGCAGCCCGAGGTCGAGGATCGGCCGGGTGGTGTGCCGGGCGTGGCGCACATAGAAGAACATGGCGATGATGCCGACGACGATGACGGCGAGCGCGATATAGGGCGAGACCGCCTGCTGGCCGAGCAGCGCGAAGCCGAACACGATGCCGGCGAGCCCGACGCCGGACAGCACCATGCCGCTGAGGTCGAACGGCGCCACATCCTCCTCGCGAATATCGGGGATGAAGCGGGTGGCGAGCAGGACACCGACTATGCCGATCGGGATGTTGAGGAAGAATATCCACCGCCAATCGAAATAGGTGGTGATGAAGCCGCCGAGCGGCGGGCCCATCACCGGGCCGAGCAGTGCCGGAACGGTGAGCCAGGCGAGCGCCGAGACGATCTCGCTCTTCGGCACGGTGCGCAGGATCACCAGCCGGCCGACCGGTACCATCATCGCCCCGCCCATGCCCTGCAGGATGCGGTACATCACGAAGTCCGGCAGCGAATGGGCGAGCCCGCACATCAGCGAGCCGATGGTGAACACCACGATGGCGGCGCGGAACACGGTGCGGGCGCCGAAACGGTCGGCGAACCAGCCGCTGGCCGGGATGAACACGGCGAGGCTGAGCAGATACGAGGTCAGTGCCAGCTTGAGCGAGATCGGGTCTTCGTGGAGATCTATGGCGATGGCCGGCAGCGAGGTCGCGATCACCGTCGAATCGAGCTGTTCCATAAACAGGGCGCAGGCAACGATGAGCGGGACGAGGCGTTCGGATCGCACGGCGAATATTCCGGCTGCTGGGAAATCGCTATTTATAACTCCATCGCCCTATAGCGCGCGTCGGGCGCCCGGGGGAACCGGCCAAACTCAAATATCCGTCATCGTGGCCGCTGCACGCATGGCTCGCGCCAAGGCGTTGCGAAACCCGCAATGCTCCCTACATCATGATGCGTCGATGGGAGGACGACCCGAGATGATCTACATCCTTGCCGCGCTCTTGCCGCCGCTGGCGCTGTTGCTGAACGGGCAGCCGTTCTCGGCCATCGGCAGCGTGGTGCTGATCGTGCTCTGCCTGATCTTCGGCTGGATTTTCCCGGTGCTGTTCTTCGTACCGTCGATCCACGGCATCGTCGCCGTGCACATGAAGCGGGAGAAGCGCCGGCACCAGGAGATCGTCGACGCCATCGAGAAGCACGGCGCCCCGCCGCCCGGCTGGCGGCCGTAAGGTCTCTCTGTTGGTCAGATGGGGCGCGGCGACACGCCGAGCTTGTCTGCCATCCTGATCAGGTCTGCGAACGTATCGGCGCGCATCTTGCGCATCACCTGACCACGGTGGACCTTGACCGTGACCTCGCTCAGGCTGAGCGCCGCGGCGACCTGCTTGTTGAGACGGCCACTCACGACGAGCGCCATGACTTCCCTCTCGCGCGCGGAGAGCGTAGCGAAACGCGACTTGAGCTCCGCCATGGCGGCATCCTCGTGGCGCCGGGTCCGATCCCGCTCGATGGCGGTCCGGATGGCGTCGAGGAGGTCCTGCTCGCGGAAAGGCTTCAGGAGGAACTCCACGGCTCCGGCCTTGATGGCACCGACCGACATCGGGACGTCGCCGTGCCCGGTGAGGAAAACGATGGGGATCGGGTCGTTGACCCTCGCGAGTTCCCCCTGGAAATCGAGACCGCTCGGCCCCGGCATCCTCACGTCGAGTACAAGACAGGCCGGACCGTCAGACCGATGATGCAGGGCGAAGTCCCGCGGCGAGGCGAAGCAATGGACGTCGTAGCCGACAGAGCGGAACAAGCTGTCCAGACCGTGCCGGACCGAGGGGTCGTCATCGATGACGTAGATGATCGGCCTCCCGTCCTGCACGCCGCTATTCCTTCGCTTCGGCGCGCACCGGCAATGTGAAGCCGAACACCATGCCGCGCGGGAGGTTGGGGGCGGCATAAACGGCTCCGCCATGCGCCTCGACGATGGAGCGGCTGATCGCGAGCCCCATGCCCATCCCGGTCGGCTTCGTCGTGTAGAAGGCGGCGAAGACCCGATCAAGGGCCTCGGGAGCGAGGCCCACCCCGGAGTCGCGTACGCTTACCGTGACCTTCTTGCCATCCGTGGCGGCGCTGACCAGCAACTCCCGCGGCCCGGCTTCGAGCCCGCTCATGGCTTCGACAGCGTTGACGACGAAGTTGAGGATCACCTGTTGCAGTTGAACCCGATCGCCGAAAATGGCGGGCAGTTCGTGCGCGAGCTCGGTGCGCAGCAGCACATGGTTCCGGCGGACTTCGCTACGGGTAAGCGCGAGAACTTCCTGGATCGCGTCGATCAGGTCGACCCTGTCTCTCAATGGCGGGGCCTTGGTGGCGAGACGGCGCACGCGACCGATCACGTCGCCGGCACGACCGGCGTCCTTGATGATCTGGTCGAGCGCTTGCCGCGCTTCATCCTGATCAGGCGGCGATGCGGCAAGCCACCGGATCGCGGCATTGCCGTTGGCAACAATGGCGGCAAGCGGCTGGCTCACCTCATGGGCGATCGAGGCCGTCAACTCGCCCATGGTCGTGACCCGCGACATGTGGGCGAGGTCGGCCTGGGCCTGTCTCACCCTTGCCTCGGCGGATTGGGTTTTGACAGCGAGGTAGGTTGTCGCCCCGATGGCAACGAGACTCAGGGCGCAGTTCACCAAGCCCGACTCCGGCGCTCCGCGAGGGGTCAGGAAATAGCTCAGGATCGTGAGAAGGCTGCATCCGGCGCCCACGAGCATGACGGCGCGAGGCCTGCCGAACCTCACCGAGATCAGAACCACCGCGACATACAGGACGCCGACGGCGATCTCCAGATCGGTGAGGGTGTCCGCTATGAAGATCGCCCCCGCAAGCGCGATGATGCCGGTCCACAGGAGAGGCATCTCGATCGGGAGCTCGACAAACTCGCGCCTCATTGCGCATCCTCCGCAGGTGCTTCGGTCTCACAGCCGTAATCTGTCATCGCTCCATATGCTACCGACTCCGATTGGCCGATTTTGCGCCTCTCGCATGTGCCGATCGAGGTTCCGGTTCCCGACCGGCCTTGTTCCAGTCTGGGTTCCGCGGCCGGAAAGTGACACCTCCTTGTTGTATACCCTGTTCAAGAAGAGCCGTGCCACGTAGCGGTTTTGCCGGAACACACGGCACCACCGGGGAAATGACGCTGCCATGATGACCGCGGCCTGGATGTACACGCTCATTCCGGCTGCGGCCGCCATCATTGGTGCGACGGTCGCGGTGAACACGCGACCCGGCCCCAACATCGTCAGCGCCATCCAGCATTTCGCGGCGGGTGTGGTGTTCGCGGCGGCAGCCGGTGAAATCCTGCCCGACGTGATGCATCGGGGCTCGCCCGTGGCAACGGTCATCGGCGGCGCGATCGGTGTCGCCGTGATGCTGCTGGTCAGCCAGCTCGAAACCCGGGCCAAGGGGCCGGTGGGGCTGATGACGGCGGTCGGCATCGATATCCTGATCGATGGCCTGGTGCTTGGAATCGGCTTTGCCGCGAGTCCAAGGGTCGGGCTGCTGTTGACCATCGCCCTGACCCTCGAAATCCTGTTCCTCGGGCTCACGGTTGCCAACGAACTCGGCGAAAGCGTCCGTTCCCGGCTCAAGATCGTCGGGATCACCGCCGCGCTGGTCCTGCTGCTGCCGATCGGCGCTCTCCTCGCGGCGCCTGTGGGCGCGCTGCCCGACCCGGTGGTGACCGGCTTCTTCGCCTTCGGGCTGATCGCGCTGCTCTATCTCGTGACCGAGGAACTCCTGGTCGAAGCGCACGAGACACCCGACCGTCCATGGGTGACGGCGATGTTCTTTGCAGGCTTCCTGCTGCTGCTGGTCTGCGAGGAGATCATCGGCTGACCGGTCGGTGATGAAAGTCGTGACGCAGGCCGCCCGATGGGTATGGGACGGCCTTTGGTCGGGGATGATCACGCGCGATCGTCTCAACTCGGGTTTTCGAGCGTGAACAGGTCCGCCTGCTCGTCATAGGCGAAATATTCGGCGTAGCGGGCCCAGCTGGTGACGGCCTTCAGCGTATCCGCGGCATAGTCGGCCGACATGTGATCCTCCAGCTCATCGCGAAAGCGCCGCGCCGGAGCCTGGTGGCTCGGCCGTTCGTCGAGCACCCGGCGGATATGGCCGGCGAGCGGCACATAGGTCGCAAGATGCTGGGCGAACAGGTGCTTGCGTTCATCCACCTCACTGTCGGCGAAGCGCAGCCCGGGCGCCGTCAGCTTGATGTCGCCGCCCTCGATATCGGCGAAGCGCAGGAGCTGGAGCGTCTCCGCCACCGGGAAGAGATCGTCGATATCGAGGCGGAGCTCCGCAGCCAGAGGCGGCAGGTCGGCCCGCCCGCGATAGGGCTCGGCTGCGACCGTCTCGATCAGGCCGGCCATCAGGTTGGTCGAGACATGCGGTAGCTCCATGGCGATCCCGGTGCCGGGAAAGAGCCCGTCCCGCGTCGGCACCCCGTTTTTCACCGTCATCCGGGCGTAGATGTCCTCCACCAGATTGCGGAAAACAGGGTCGAGCCGGTTGCGCGGCTGCGGCATGTCCACGCGGATCTCGGCGATGACCCGGCCCGGATTCGACCCGAAAATCAGGATGCGGTCGCACATCAGCACCGCTTCCTCGATATTGTGCGTCACCATCAGGATGGATTCGATCGGCATCCGGCCCTCGCACCACAGGTCGAGAAGGTCGGTGCGCAGGGTCTCCGCCGTGAGCACGTCGAGCGCGGAGAACGGCTCGTCCATCAGCAGCACCTTCGGGTGCACGACGAGGGCGCGCGCCAGCCCGACACGCTGGCGCATGCCGCCGGAGAGCTCCTTCGGATAGGCGCTCTCGAACCCGTCGAGACCGATCAGGTCGATGGCGGCGAGCGCGCGCTTGCGCCGCTCCGCGGGCATCACGCCCTGCGCTTCCAGCCCGAGTTCGACATTCTCCAGGACCGTCAGCCAGGGAAACAGGGCGAAGCTCTGGAACACGACGGCGACGCCCGAGGTGGGGCCGGTGACAGGTTTGCCCTGGAAGGTGATGGAGCCCCCGCTCGGGCGGATCAGGCCTGCAATGGCGCGAAGCAGGGTCGATTTGCCCGAGCCGGACCTGCCGAGCAGGCCGACGATCTCGGCCGGGCGCAGTTCCAGATCGACCTTCTCGAGAACAACCAGCGACCCCGAGGAGCCCTTGTCATAGGTCTGGCAGACCTGCTTCGCGGATATAATCGTCGCGCTGCTGGCGACCGCGGGCTGCCCGGTGATGACGATGGTATCCATGTTCGGTCCTCCAGCGGGAATGGTCAGTCGAGACGCAGGCGGCGTTCCGCGAAGACGTAGAGCGGACGCCAGAGGGTGCGGTTGAAGAGGGTGACGAAGAGCGACATCACCGCGATGCCGAGGACGACCCGCGGGAAATCGCCCGCGTCCGTCGCCTTGGCGATGTAGGAGCCAAGGCCGAAGGCCTCCAACCTGGTGTTACCCCAGCTCGCCACCTCGGCGACGATGCTGGCGTTCCAGGAGCCGCCGGAGGCCGTAAGAGCGCCGGTGACGTAATAGGGAAAGATCCCCGGCAGCATGACGCGCCGCCACCAGGTCCAGGAGCGCAGTTGGTAGACCGAGGACACCTCGCGCAGATCCGTCGGAAATGCGCTTGCCCCGGCGATGACGTTGAACAGGATGTACCACTGGGTGCCGAGCACCATCAGCGGCGACAGCCAGATATTCGGATTTGCCCCGGTCGCGACGATCGCGATGACGGCGAACGGGAAGAGCACATTGGCCGGGAACGCCGCGAGGAACTGGGCCAAGGGCTGGACACGCTCGGCGACAGCGGGTCGCAAGCCGATCCAGACGCCGATCGGCACCCAGATCAGGCTCGCCACGGCGATCAGCACGATCACGCGCACCAGCGTGACGAGGCCGCTGCTCAGGGCCTCCCATGCATCGCCCCACGACAGGGTCTGGCTCGCATAGGACGCGGCAGCCCAGACCCCCCATGCGCCGAGGGCGGTGATCAGGCCGAGCCAGGCATAGTCGAAAACCCTGGTCGTCGCGGTCCGATCGCGTCGCCTGATCGGCAGGACGTGCCGTGTGGTCGACAACCGGACAAGCAGCAGGCGGTCCCACACCGAGGTGATGGGCGCGGTCAGGCGCTTGAGGAGGCGCGTGCGCCGGATCAGCGCATAGACCCAGGAGCGGGGCTTTTCCTGGCCTGCCGTCTGCTCGAAGCGGAACTTGTCGGCCCAGGCGACGACCGGCCGGAACAGGAGCTGGTCGTAGAGGGCGATGACAATGGCCATGGCCAGCACCGCCCAGGCCACTGCGGCAAAATCCTGCTTGCTGATGGCAACCGCCAGCCAGGAGCCGAGGCCGGGGAGCTGGACCGTGGTATCGCCAACGGTGATCGCCTCGGAGGCGACGACGAAGAACCAGCCGCCGGACATCGACATCATCGTGTTCCAGACCAGTCCGGGGGCGGCGAAGGGAGCCTCGAGCCGCCAGAAGCGCTGCCAGGCCGAGAGGCCGAACCCGCGGCTGACCTCGTCCAGATCGCGCGGCACGGTCCGCAGCGACTGGTAGAAGGAAAAGGCCATGTTCCAGGCCTGGCTGGTGAAGATCGCGAAGATCGAGGCGCACTCGGCGCCGAGCTGGCTTCCCGGGAACAAGCCCATGAAGAAGGTCACGGTGAATGTGAGGAATCCGAGCACCGGGACGGATTGGAGGATGTCCAGCGCGGGGATGATGACCATCTCGGCGCGGCGGCTCTTCGCCGCCAGGGTCGCGACGACGAAGGTGAAGATCAACGACGCGATGATCGCCGCGAACATCCGCAGCGTCGTGCGTAGCGCGTATTCGGGCAGAAGTGCGGGATCGAGCGAGACCGGCGCGCTCGCCAGCCCGGCGAGCGGGGACCGCATGCCGGCGACCCCGTGAACCGCGAGAACGGCCAAGGCTACAATCAGCGCGAATGCGACGAGGTCGTAGCCGTTGGGAAGGATGCGGGCACGCACCAGCGCGGCGACGGCGCTGTGTTCCCGGCGGTCGTTGGCAAGAAACACCATGCTGGACCTCAGGGGGAAACGAGGGACAGGAACGGGGCACGCCCGAGCGAAACCGCTGCCGCGGCCGAATTATTCGGCCGGGTCGTCCACGGAATGACCGTCGAAGGAGCGAGGGATTGCGGAAGGGTCCTACGCGACCAGGCAATGACGGGCGCCACGACTGACGCCCTCGTCGGCATTGCTGCCGGGCTCGTAGGTCCAGCGGGATTCCAGCCGCCCATTCACAGGATTGGACCGCCAGATGGCGATGAGGACCGGGCGCGGCATTGCCCGCACCCGGACACTCTCCGGCGCCTGGATAGTGAGGGCGATGGCCCGCGCGGATACGGATGCCGCGACCCTGCCGCGGAAGGGAATGACGTTGTTCATGACTCACCTCCTCGACCCAAAGCGGGCCCGGGAGGCGAGCCGGACAGGCGAGAGCATGTTTCGCAAAAGTCGGAAGACTTTTGCGATCAGAACATGCTCCAGCTCATTGACCCTGGAGCACTATCTTGCCGCTCGGATGAAATCATCCGAGCGGCAAGATAGTGCTCCAGGCCCGACCGATGCTCGCCCGGCGGGTTCCGCCAGGAGCAGTCCAGGTTGACTGGGTGCCTGTCCGGCGGCGGCTTGACGCCACGGCCGGACAGCTACTCGGGTAGCTGTCCATTTGCCTTGTTCAGTCGGTTGCTCTGAATTGGCCAACGCGGCGCTGGCGCTGCCAAGCCATGGCCTTATCTGTCAGTGGTCGCTCTGGGGCGTCAATTGGACCATCAGATGCAGCATTTATACGATGGTGTCCCGACGATCGGGCTCGCCACCCGGCATCTGACCCGGTCGCTCGCGTGCCCCGTGCCCTCGCACCCCGGGAGCGGCGGATCGCGCGTCCATCCGAGCAGCTTCTTCGCTCGGGACCGCTGCGCAACGCATTGCTCACATGCGCAATATGGGTCGCTGAAGCCTAGGAATGCGCTGCAGCGCGTGGTATGAGCCCTCGCCAACTCGACCGAGCGTGGCAATCATTCCATAGCTGCCGCGCTCCGCTCATATCCACACATCGGGCGAGGCGGAATGTGCCGCCGCCCCTCAGAAGGGAGTTGGCGATGCCGGTATCCGACGGGCTCGCGCGTGAGGCGCTTACCTTCGACGACGTGCTGCTGAAGCCCGGCCTGTCCGACGTCATGCCCGGACAGGCGGATGTGCGTTCGCGCGTCACCCGCTCCATTTCCCTCAACATTCCGATCCTGTCCTCGGCCATGGATACGGTGACCGAATCGCGGCTCGCCATCGCCATGGCGCAGGCCGGCGGGCTCGGCGTGATCCACCGCAATCTCGAGCCTGAAACCCAGGCCGAGCATGTCCGGCAGGTGAAGAAATTCGAGTCCGGCATGGTGGTGAACCCGGTCACCATCTATCCGGACCAGACGCTGGCCGACGCGCTGGCGTTGATGAAGGGGCACTCCATCTCCGGCATTCCGGTCGTGGAGCGCGGGCCGAACGGGCGCGGCGGCCGGCTCGTCGGCATCCTCACCAATCGCGACGTCCGCTTCGCCACCAATCCCGGCCAGCCGGTGGCCGAGCTGATGACCAAGGACCGCCTCATCACCGTGCATGACGGTGTCGACCAGGCCGAGGCCAAGCGCCTGCTGCATCAATACCGCATCGAGAAGCTGCTGGTGGTGGACGAGGATTACCGCTGCGTCGGCCTCATCACCGTGAAGGACATCGAGAAGGCGGTCGCCAATCCTTACGCCGCCAAGGACGAGCAGGGCCGCCTGCGCGTCGGCGCCGCCACCACGGTCGGCGAGGATGGCTTCCGCCGCACCGAGCTGCTGGTGGAAGCCGGCGTCGACCTCGTGGTGGTCGATACCGCCCATGGCCATTCCCGCAAGGTGCTGGACCAGGTGAGCCGCATCAAGCAGCTCTCCAACAAGGTGCAGATCCTCGCCGGCAACATCGCCACCGGGGAGGGCGCCCGCGCCCTCATCGATGCCGGCGCAGACGCCATCAAGGTCGGCATCGGCCCGGGCTCGATCTGCACCACCCGCATCGTCGCCGGTGTCGGCGTGCCGCAGCTCACCGCCATCCTCGATGCCGTCGAGGTGGCGCACCGCAGCGATACCCCGGTGGTCGCCGATGGCGGCATCAAGTTCTCCGGCGATCTCGCCAAGGCGCTGGCGGCAGGCGCGGAATGCGCCATGATCGGCTCGCTGCTCGCCGGCACCGACGAGAGCCCTGGCGAGGTCTATCTCTATCAGGGCCGCTCCTATAAGTCGTACCGCGGCATGGGCTCGGTCGGCGCCATGGCGCGCGGTTCGGCGGACCGCTACTTCCAGGCCGAGGTGAAGGACACGCTGAAGCTGGTGCCGGAAGGCATTGAGGGGCAGGTGCCGTACAAGGGCCCGGTCTCCGGCGTGCTTCACCAGTTGGTCGGCGGCCTGCGCGCCGCCATGGGCTATGTCGGCGCCGCCAATATGGAGGAGATGCGGGAGAAGGCGCAGTTCGTGCGCATCTCCGGCGCCAGCTTGCGCGAAAGCCACGTCCACGACGTCACCATCACCCGCGAGAGCCCGAATTATCCCTCGCGGGCGTGAGGGCGCTCGCGCATGAGCCTCGTTCACAACGAGCGGACCAAGCTTTTCGCCAATGCGTTGGACCGGGCGTCGACGGCGTGTTTTGCCGTCGGCGTCTGTGGTCCTGCCCATCATGGTGATGGTGGGGGCTACTTTGCCCTGCGCCGCCTGCACGAGCGCTCATTCCCGCCGGGCCATCCCGGCGAGTGAGGCGACGCGTCAGGCTGCGGCTTTTGCCGTCCCGCCGGCCTTTCGCGCCTTCTCGGCCATCGCCTCGAACTCGGCGCGCAACTCCTCCAGCGCATCGTCGTCCAGCTCTTCCAGATCCAGCAATATCTCCCGCGGCCCCTCCAGCTTGGAGATCAGCTCGTCGAGCTTGATCTGCAGCGCGGCGGTGTCGCGGTTCTGGCTGTTCTGGATCACGAATACCATCAGGAAGGTGATGATGGTGGTCGAGGTGTTGATGACCAGCTGCCAGGTGTCGTTGAAGCCGAAGATCGGCCCGCTCAGCCCCCACACCACGATGATGCCGAGCGCCACGATGAAGGTGATCGGCTTGCCGGAATAGGCCGCGACTTTCTGCGAGAAGCGCGTGAACGCCGAGCGCCGTTGCTTGCCCGACTGGCGCGCCCCGCTCTGCTTCGCGGTGGTAACCGCCTGTTTCGCCATGGTCCCTCCGGCGTGCTGCCAGATAACGGCGAAGACGCCCATGCCGTTCCATGGCACCGATGCGGAAGGCTGTTCGAAAAGGCAGGAACACTTGACGTAACGCCGCGTTTGCTCCGGCGACGCGCACTCCGCGCGTCAAGAATTACGGGTGAGGCACGGTCATGAAAGACTTGAACGATCTTTTCGTCCATCTGCTGAAGGACGTCTATTACGCTGAGAAGCAGATCCTCAAGGCGCTGCCGAAAATGGCGAAGGCGGCGCAGACGCCGGAGCTGAAGAAGGCGTTCGAGACCCATCGCGAGGAGACCGAAGGCCAGGTGGAACGCCTGCAGCAGGTGTTCGAGATGATGAACAAGCCGGCCCGCGGCGTGAAATGCGACGCGATCGAAGGGCTGGTCGACGAGGCCAAGGAGGTGATGGAGGAGGCCGAGGCGCCCGAGGTGATGGATGCCGGCCTGCTCGCCTCCGCCCAGGCGGTCGAGCATTATGAGATGGCCCGCTACGGCACGCTGATCGCCTGGGCCGGCCAGCTGAAGATGCCGGAGGCCGCCAAGCTGTTCGAGGCCAATCTCGCGCAGGAGAAGAACGCCGACAAGGTATTGACCGAGCTCGCGCTGCGTTCGGTGAACCGCAAGGCGGCGTAAGTGATCTGCGTGAACATCCTTCGAGGCCGACCTGCGGTCGGCGCCTCAGGATGAGGTCGCACTAAATGACGAACCTCATCCTGAGGTGCGAGCAAAGCTCGCCCCGAAGGATGCTGAAGCAGAACGCCCTCGCTCCCGGAATCACATAGCCTCACAAGGCCCCGCGGCACATCCCACGGGGCCTTCGTCGTGCCGGCACCTCGCCCCAGCTTCCCAGGAGAAAAGACCCGATGTCCATTCCCGCCGTGCTGCTCCCGGTGTTCGTGCAGGTGGCGCTCACCTTTGCCCTGCTGATCTGGCTCGGCCCCGTGCGCTACCGCGCGGTGCGCAACGGCACGGTAGGCGAGGGGGCGAGGCTCGACGACCGCGCCTGGCCGCCCGAGGCACGCCAGGCCGGCAACGCCTTCCGCAACCAGTTCGAACTGCCGGTGCTGTTCTATGCCATCGTCGCCTTCGCCCTCATCACCCGCAAGGCGGACCTGCTGTTCGTGATACTGTCCTGGGTGTTCGTGCTCTCGCGCATCGTGCACGCCTTCGTCTACGTCACCTCGAACGAGATCCGCCTGCGCTTCCCGGCCTATCTGGTGGGCGTGATTGTACTTCTGGCGATGTGGGTGCTATTCGCCCTCGCTATCATCTTTGCCCCCATCATCCCGTGATCGCGTACCCGCCATGACGCCTGCCGCGCGGCTTGCCGCTGCCATTGAAGTCTTCGCCGCCGTTGACACCGCGCGCCGGCCGGCCGCCGACGTGCTGAAGGACTGGGGCCGCGACCACCGCTTCGCCGGTTCCGGCGATCGCGCAGCCATTGCCGGCCTGGTGCATGACGCGCTGCGCCGGCGTGCCTCGGCGGGCTTTGTGCTGGGCGGGGAGGATGCCCGCGCCGTGTTGCTCGGCACGCTTCGGCTCGCCCGCGGGCAGGACGCCGAGACGATTGCCGGCCTGTGCGACGGCAGCCGTTTCGCCCCGGCGCCGCTCACCGATGACGAGCGCGCCCGGCTGGAAGCTGCCAGCCTCGAAGGCGCACCCGCTCATATTGCCGGCGAC
Source organism: Starkeya sp. ORNL1 (assembly GCF_012971745.1). NCBI lineage: Bacteria > Pseudomonadati > Pseudomonadota > Alphaproteobacteria > Hyphomicrobiales > Xanthobacteraceae > Starkeya > Starkeya sp. ORNL1. The sequence goes on along the minus strand of NZ_CP048834.1, from coordinate 1,500,986 downwards.
TATCCGGAATGGCTGGACGCCCATCTCGCCGCGGTGTTCGGCGACGAGAGCGCGGCCGAGGGCGCCGCGCTCGCCGAGCGCGCCCCGCTCGATCTGCGCGTCAACACGCTCAAAGCCCTGCCGGAGAAGGCCGCGGCCGCGCTGGCGCATCTGGAGCCGAAGCCGGGCGAATGGTCGCCGCTGGCGCTGCGCGTGGTGCTCAGTGCCGACGGCAAGGCGCCGCCGCTCACCTCCGAGCCGGCTTATCTCAAGGGCCAGGTGGAAATCCAGGACGAGGGCTCCCAGCTCGCCAGCATCCTCGCCGCCCCGCCGCGCGGCGGGCAGGTGCTGGATCTGTGCGCCGGCGGCGGCGGCAAGACGCTGGCGCTGGCGGCCTTGATGGACAATGCCGGCCAGCTCTACGCCTATGATGACGACATGCGCCGCCTCGCGCCGATCCATGACCGGGTGAAGCGTGCCGGCGCCCACAATGTCCAGGTGCGCACCCCGCGCGGCAAGGCCGACGTGCTGGAGGACCTGGAAGGCCGCATGGACCTGGTGCTGATCGACGCGCCCTGCACCGGCACCGGCACCTGGCGTCGTAACCCGGACGCCAAATGGCGCATGCGCCCCGGCGCGCTGGCCGAGCGCATGCGCGACCAGACCACCGTGCTGGATGCCGCCGTGCGTCATGTAAAGCCGGGCGGGCGGCTCGCCTACATCACCTGCTCGCTGCTCGACGAGGAGAACGGCACCCAGATTCGCCGGCTGCTCGCCGCCAACCCGGATTTCCGCGTCATCCCGCCGGCCGAGGCTGTACTGGCGCTGGGCGCCCGTGGCCCGGCTCTCGCACAGGCGGCGCTGGTGAGCGATGAGGGCCTGCTGCTGACACCGCGGCGCACCGGCACGGATGGATTCTTCGTCGCCATGCTGCAACGAGCCTAAGTCAGTCTCGACGTCACCCCGACACCGCCCTAGATTCCGTGTCGGGTCGTTGAACCCGCATGCGGAGAGAGTGCCATGGGCCTGATTCGGCTGATCATTATCCTCATCATCATCGTCGGCGGCTATTGGGCCTACTATGTCTTCATGGCGAACGACCCCTATGACAATATCGGCGTTGCCATCAATTCGCATTTGCCCAAGCAGGCCCGTGCCTATGGCTGCGCCGAGCTGTTCAAGCGCCATTCCAGCGTGACCGCGGCCCCCGACGGCTGCGACGGCCTGTGGGGCGACAAGATCTGAGCATCGTTCTCCCTCTCCATTCGCCGTCATCCCGGCCGAAGCCCGAAGGGCGCAGAGCCGGGATCGCGTGAAATCCCGTACAACACCTTCCTGCGATCCCGGATATGGCCTCACGGCCATTCCGGGATGACGCCAATGGGGGCTTCCCGTGGATTTCCCGACCATCCGTAGGGACAAGCCCTGAGCCGCATGCAAGGCTGCTTGGCCATGAAGGCGCTGGACGCACGGCCCGGCGCTCATTAGAAGCCTGTCATGACAGCACTCGACGCACCCGCACAGCACGACACCATTCTCATCATCGACTTCGGTTCGCAGGTGACGCAGCTCATCGCGCGACGGGTCCGTGAGACCGGGGTCTATTGCGAGATCCACCCCTTCCAGCACGCGGCCGAGGCCTTCGAGCGGCTGAAACCCAAGGGCGTGATCTTCTCCGGCGGCCCGGCCTCGGTGATGGATGAGAACAGCCCGCGCGCGCCGCAGGCGGTGTTCGACAGCGGCGTGCCGATCCTCGCCATCTGCTATGGCCAGCAGACCGCCGCGCTTCAGCTCGGCGGTGTGGTGGAAGGCGGCCATGCCGCCGAGTTCGGCCGCGCCGATGTCGAAATCCGCGAGCCGAGCCCGCTTTATGCCGGCTTCTGGGAAGTGGGCCAGCGCTATCCGGTGTGGATGAGCCATGGCGACCGCGTCACCGTGCTGCCCGAGGGCTTCGTCGTCGCCGGCACCTCCGAGAACGCCCCCTTCGCCATTGCGGTGAACGAGGAGCGGCGCATCTACACCACCATGTTCCACCCCGAAGTGGTGCACACGCCGGACGGCGGCAAGCTGCTGGCTAACTTCGTGCACAATATCGTCGGGCTGAAGAGCGACTGGACCATGGCTGCCTTCCGCGAGGAGGCCATCCGCCGCATCCGCGAGCAAGTGGGCTCGGAGCGGGTGATCTGCGGCCTGTCCGGCGGCGTCGATTCCTCGGTCGCCGCGGTGCTGATCCATGAGGCGATCGGAGACCAGCTCACCTGCGTCTTCGTCGACCACGGCCTGTTGCGTCTCGGCGAGGCGCAGAAGGTGGTCACGCTGTTCCGCGATTCCTACAACATCCCGCTGGTGCATGTGGACGCCGGCGACATGTTCCTGAACGCGCTCGACGGCGTCACCGACCCGGAAGTGAAGCGCAAGACCATCGGCAAGCTGTTCATCGACGTGTTCGAGGAAGAGGCGCGCAAGATCGGCGGCGCCGCGTTCCTCGCCCAGGGCACGCTCTATCCCGACGTGATCGAGAGCGTGAGCTTCACCGGCGGTCCCTCTGTGACGATCAAGAGCCACCACAATGTCGGCGGCCTGCCGGCGCGCATGAACATGAAGCTGGTGGAGCCGCTGCGCGAACTTTTCAAGGACGAGGTGCGCGCGCTCGGCCGCGAACTCGGCCTGCCGGAGATCTTCGTCGGCCGCCACCCGTTCCCCGGCCCCGGCCTCGCCATCCGCTGCCCCGGCGAGATCACCCCGGAGAAGCTGGATATTCTGCGCCTCGCCGACGAGATCTATCTCGAAGAGATTCGCCGCCACGGCCTCTACGACGCCATCTGGCAGGCCTTCGCAGTGATCTTGCCGGTCAAGACAGTGGGCGTGATGGGCGACTACCGCACCTACGACTACGTCGTCGGCCTGCGTGCCGTCACCTCGGTCGACGGCATGACGGCGGACTTCTACCCCTTCGAGATGCCGTTCCTGGCCCGCGTGTCGACGCGGATCGTCAACGAGGTGAAGGGGGTGAACCGGGTCGTGTACGACGTGACGTCGAAGCCGCCGGGGACGATCGAGTGGGAGTGACGATACAAGCGGCGGCAATAGCGTAGTTTCGGCGGCGGTTTTCGCCGTAGCTTGTTGCCGCTTTCGTCCGTATTTGACTCCCGTCGGGCTGGCGCTCTCCATTCCTGCCTTCGCAGTCCGATTTGCGCGCATTTCAAGATGATGTAAGGCCGCTTCGAGGGGTGGGAGCACTCTAGCGTAGAAGGGCGCACACAAAAGCGGGTCTGCTTCGCGCCGCTTCACGTCATTGCCCTGGTAGCGGCCGCATCCCGAATGCGGACATTCGAGAGACAGCACGTCTTCATGGGTGGGCCGCATCCATCCGACAGTATTCGCCGGTGTCCAGGATTGTCACGAACCTTGCACGGGTTGCAGGCAGAGATACGTTGCGAACGGTCCATCTGCCCAGCGATACGATTGCCGGATTTTCGATCCCGACAAAGGAAGTGCCTTAGTGAAGGGAACGGACTTCGCCGAGTTCAGGAACGGATGGCGGCTGGTTCTGGCCGGCCTGCTTGGAACGACTTTGGGCATGCCCGCCATCCCGTTCTATACGATCGGCGTCTTTGCGCCGATCTTCGCGAAAGAATTCGGCTGGTCGTTCGCGACGATTTTTGGCGGTCTGTCGTTGTTGGCCGGTTCAGTTCTGATCGTCGGGCCATTTTTCGCGACATTGATCGACAGATTCGGCGCGCGCCTGGTGGCATCGGTCTCCCTGCCGTGCCTCGGCCTGAGCTACATGACGCTCGCGGCATCGAACGGTTCGGTCGGACAATATTATCTCTCTTGGCTGGCTATCGCGATCTTTGGGTTGGGAGCGACCCCAGTCGTCTTCACGCGAGTGATCAACAGCGCGTTCGAGGAGCGCCGCGGTCTTGCCCTTGGCATCGTGTTGTCCGGCGCGGGCCTGTTCGCCTTCGTCGTAAAACCACTGGCCCAGTTGTTGATCGAGACGGGCGGATGGCGCGTGGCGATACTCGTGGTGGGCGCAATGCCGGTGCTCATCGCGTGCCCGATGGTTCTCTGGGGCTTCGCTGGGCTGCGAAGCAGGAATGTCGGCGCGGGGCCGGCGGCGAGAAAAGCGTCGGAAGGCATGACCGCTCGCGAAGCTTTCCGCTCTCGCTCTTTCTGGCTCCTGGCCATCGTCTTCATCCCGATGTCGCTCGCCGTCGCGGCGCCGCTGCCCAACATCGAGAACATACTTCGCTCATTGCGCCTGTCGCCGACCGAAGTCGTCCAGCTCGCCTCGCTCGTCGGAATAGCTGCCGTGGCCGGCCGGCTGCTTGGTGGCGTTCTGGTCGATCGCTTCTGGGCGCCTGCGGTGGGCACGGTCATATTGACGTTGGGCGCGGGCGCCTGCCTCATCCTTTCGCTGGACCATGTGAGCTTCTCCATGGCCTGCATTGCCATTCTGCTGCTCGGCCTGACGTCCGGCATAGAATTCGACCTGATGGCCTATCTGGTCGCTCGCTATCTCGGAATGCGGAGCTATGCCACGACCTACGCCACCCTGTACGGCATCTTCGTGGTGGGCGCTTTCGTAGGGCCTAGCCTGTTCGGTTACGCGTTCGACAGCACGGGCACCTATTCGGCAATCCTCGAAGCCTGTGCACTGCTGCTCATCGGTGGCGCGGCAACGGTTCTTTTCCTGGGGCCTTATCCGATCCGGAAAACCGAGGCCTCCGCGTAACGTCGCCGGGCCGATGCCTGCCGCTACGACCCGCTTCGGCTTTTACCTCTTTTAACCAGCCGTCCTGCAGCCGCCGCGATATCGTCTCCGCAGTTCCCGGATGGCCGGCTTCGGTCCGCCACCACCGCGAAACATCAGGAGGCTTCCATGGGCAAGGGCAAAGTGGTGGTGCTGGGGTCGAACGCCACCCGGATCGAAATTCAGGGAGGCGGCACCGGTCCGACGGGACAATATCTCAACGAGACTGTAGTGCCGATGATGGCGCTTGTCGGAGCGGGTTATGAAGTTCTGCTCGCCACCCCTTCGGGCGCCAAGCCCTATATCGACCCGGCGTCCGATGCGGTCCAGCATTTCGGCGGCGACGAGGCGGCGTATCGGCGTGGCAAGGATTTCTTCGCCAACGATCCATCGACGAACCAGGGCCGCACCTTGCGATCGGTGATCGAGGAGGGGCTGGACAACTATGCAGGCGTGTTCGCCCCGGGAGGGCAAGGGCCTGTCGTCGACCTGATGCAGGATCCCGACGCGGGCGAGATACTTCGGCATTTCCATGCGGCCGGAAAGCCCACCGCGCTGCTCTGCCACGGCCCGATCATCTCGATCTCCGCCTTGCCTCGGGCGAAGGAATTTCGCGCGGCGCTGATTCAGGGCGACCGCGCCAAGGCAGCCGAACTTGCGAAGGGATGGCAGTACGCCGGCTACCGGATGACAGTCTATTCGGGCAGCGAGGAGAAGCCCATCGAGGACAACATCCTGCACGGCAAGCTCTATTTTCATATGCCCGAAACTCTGGACCTCGCAGGCGCCAAAACCACGGTGGGCCCGGATTTCGAACCCCATGTGATCGAGGACCGCGAGCTGATCACCGGGCAGAACCCCCGCTCGGACCACCCGATCGCCGCCGCCCTGATCGCGGCGCTGGATCGGAAGCGCTCTGGAGTTTGAAACGATGAAACGCTCAATCTGGGTATTGGTCGCCGCCATGATCGCTATTTCTCCAGTCGCCTCCGTTGCCGCCGACAAGCCCGTCTCAATCGTCCTGGTGCATGGCGCGTTCGTCGACGGCTCCGGCTGGCAGGCCGTGTTCGACACCCTGACCAACGACGGGTATGAGGTGCTGGTCGTCCAGAACCCGACCATCAGCCTCAGTGGCGACGTTGCGGCCACAGAGCGTGTTATCGCCGCGGCGAAACATCCGGTGATCCTCGTCGGCCATTCCTATGGCGGCATGGTTATTACCGAGGCGGGCAATAACCCCAAGGTGCAGAGCCTGGTCTATATCGCAGCCTTTGCGCCGGACTCCGGGGAGTCGGTGGCATCGCTTGCGGAACAGCCGGTTCCGGCTGGAGAATCGGCCGCACCGCTGTTGCCACCCAGTGACGGCTACCTGCTCGTCGACCCGGCGAAATTCCCGAAAGCATTTGCAGCCGATGTCGACACCTCGATTACAGGCTTCATGGCCGTGGCCCAGGTTCCGTGGGGTCTGGAGGCGGTGCAGACTCCGATCAACAAGGTCGCGTGGAAGGGCAGGCCCACGCATTTCATGGTCACCACGAAAGACATGATGATCCCTCCGACGTCCCAGCGGGGATTCGCCAAGCGGGCCGGTGCTGTAACCGTCGAGATCGACAGCAGCCATGCCGTGATGCTCTCGCATCCCAAAGAGGTCGCAGCCTTCATCGAGACTGCCGATAAATAGCGGAGTCTGATCATGCCGCACGTCAAGACCATAGCCACTTTGCTCGCCAAGCCGGGCAAGGCCGGAGAACTTGAGGCATTACTCTTCGGCATGGCGCCCCACTGCAGGACGGAGCCCGGCAATCTGCGGTGGGATGTCTGGCGGGATCAGGCGAAAGCCGACCGCTATATTCTCGATGAACTCTATGTCGACAATGCCTCGGTGGCGGCGCACCGCGAGACGCCGCACTACAAGAACTACCTGTCGAAAATACCCGACCTCGCCGAGCGGAGCGCCTTCGTCCTCGATCCGGCTCTGGTTGCGAACAAGAACGGCTAGAGCATTTCCCGATCAGATGGAATCATCTGATCGAAAGGGAATTGCTCCAGTCTATTGAATCTAGAGCCCTTATCGTTCGGATGTTCCATCCGAACGATAAGGGCTCTAGTTCAGGATGCGCCGGTGCGCAGGGCGGTGTCCCGCCGCCCGAGAGATTTGAGCAGTCGACGCGCCTTCGCCACGTTCACGCAAGGTAGTACGTCATCAAATTCCGCGCAGACGGGTGACAGCAGTTCGGCTGCCGCCACATGCCGGTCGGTTTCCACCCACAGTTCCGCCAGGGCCGTCGAGGCACGGAGCCGGAAGAAAAGTGCACCGCTTTCCCTGGCTGTCTCGGCGGCGAGCAGAAGCGTTTCAGAGGCGCCGGACAGGTCACCGTCCAGTCGCTGCAGAAGCGCGCGCACGCGCAGCAGTTCCGGCCTGGACCAATGCTCGTCCTGCCGGTCGGCACGGTCGAAGGCGGCGCTCAGGCTGTCGCGGGCGAGCGCGATGCGCCCGTGACGCAACGCGGCTTCCGCGAGGATGGTGAGATAGACTGGCACCCGAACGAGAAAGTTGCTGGCGACGAGTTGCTCGATCGCCAGGCGCATCGTGTCGACGCCTTCGGCGTCGCCGTCCATGCTTCCCACGGCGCCGTCATAGAAACGACAGACCGGCCGCCAGATCGCGATTTCGCGCAAGGCAAGATTGTGGGCGAGCGTCGCAACATGTCGGCGTGCAATCTCCGTCTCACCTGACCAGAAAGCGAGAGGAAGAGCCGCCTGAGCAAGGGCGTTGCAAAGCGAGACCATATGGTCGCGCGCAAGACTGTGGTCGAGCGCGTCCTGGAGCGCCGCCGTCGCTGCGCCGCGGTCTCCGGCTACCCAGGCCGTCATCGCCAGCGCCACCCGGATCGATACGAACCGGTCCATCTGGAAGCGGGCGACGCCCGAGCGCTTGGCGGTGGTCGCATGTTCTCGCACGAGCCGCTTCAGCTCATCGTGCGCTCGCCGGACCTCGCCGCAGTAGAAGACGGCCGTCAGCCTGACGCGCTCTCCCTCCGCGACCGCCGGTCGCTCGCTTTCCTGGCCGGCAAGTTGGGCGAACTGCCTGAGCGTGGCGATCGCCTGTCGGTGCCGCCCGGTGAAGCTTTGCAATATGCCAAGGCCCCACAAGGTGCGGAGCTGGTAATCGACATTGCCGATCTCGTGCGCCAGGCGGTTGCCCTCCATCCACGCCGCGTCGGCTTCCGGACCGAGATGGTCGGAGAAATTGAGACCCGAGGCATAGGACGCTATGAGCTTCATCCTGACGGCGGGGTCGCAGCGCGACAGGGCTTCGGCGGATTGCAGCGCCCGTTCGACACGTCGCCGGCTCTCGGCGACGGTCGACAGTTCGTCCCAGAGCGGTATAGCGGCGCCGGTGAGACGCACGCCGACCTCGGGGTTCGCGCCATCGCCGAAGGTCCAGTCGATTGCGTTGCGAAGATCGTTCGTTCGCGGCTCGTAGGAGGCGGTCCATTCGTTCCTCGGCCGCCACTGCCACTCCGACTCGGCGTGCTCGAACAGCCGGAGAAGATAGCGCGCGTGGCTGGATCGGGCGTCGGCGGCCTCTCCAGTCGCCGCCAGCCGTTCGGCCGCGAAGCTGCGGGTACTGTCGAGCAGCCGATAGCGCGGCCCGGCGGCATCGTGCGCGGTCGACAGGAGCGATTTCGCCGCCAGGCTTTCCGTGCACACCGCGATCTCCTCGATGCCTCGGCCGAGGTGCTCGGCCACGCCGATGACATCGGAGAGAGAGAAGCCCGCCGAGAAAACCGACAGGAGACGCAGAAGTCGGGCCTCATTCCTGGAAAGGAGCTGGTAGCTCCAGTCGAGCGTCGCGAGCAGGGTCTGGTGCCGCGGCGGAGTTCCATCGGAACCGGCGACAAGCGGCTCGAAACTGTGTTCGAGAAGACCGAGCAAGACCGACGGTCTTGAAACCGGCAGCCGCGATGCGGCGAGTTCGATTGCAAGCGGGATTCCGTCGAGGCGTCGGCATATGGCTGCAACGACGGGCGTGTCCGCGTCGTCGAGCCGGTAGCCGTACGCCTCGCTTGCCCGCCTCACAAAGAGCTGGACGGCCGGGAAGGTCAGGGCGTCAGTCGGGTTTTCGCCGCCGTGCTCATCCGGATACGGGAGCGGGGACAAGCGATAGACGCTCTCCGACCGCGATCGAAGCGGCTCCCGGCTCGTGGCGATGATGTGAAGACCCGGAAGCGCCAGCGTCAGATGTTCCGCGATCGCCGAAGCGGTGCTGAGGACATGCTCGCAATTGTCGAGCACGAGCAGCATTTCGTCATTGCGCAGTGCTTCGACGATACCGGCAAGCATGTTCGTCCATTTGCCGCCGATGCCGAGCGATGCCGCTATCGTCGCGTCCACGAGTTGAGGGTCGCCGATGACGGCGAGATCCACGAAACAAACGCTGTCCCGATGCCGGTTGAGAAGGCGTGTCGCCGCGGCGATGGCGACAGTCGTTTTGCCGACTCCCGCCGGGCCGACAACCGTCAGGAATCGGCACTCCGGAAGCCTGGCGACAAGGTCTGCGATGACGTCATCGCGACCAATGACTTCCCCGAGGCGGGGCAGTTCCCGGACAGGGGCCTTGGCCGCTTCGGAATGGAGTTGCGGCTGATCGTCTCCGTAGATGCGCAGCGGGGCGACGAAGCGGTAGCCGCGCCCGGTCACGGTGGCAATGCACGACAGGCCTGAAGCCGTTCGCGGAAGAGCACGGCGCAACGCGGCGATATTGACCTTCAGATTGCTCTCGTGGACGAAGGTGTCCGGCCAGACGAAACGCATCAGCTCATCCTTGCCGACGACTTCCCCCGCATGGCTGACCAGTAAGTTAAGCAGATCGAGAGCTCGGCTTCCTACGCGCAACGGCTTGTCGCCAAGCATCAACAATTGCCGGTCTGGAATGAACCGATAATCACCGAAGCAATATGTCTTGCCGCCTGGTCTGTCGGATCGTTGCATGTCTCTCGAATGACTCTGTCGTGAACGGCTGTTGTCGAACTGTGCCGAACCGAATCTGGCGGAACGCACCCAAGTCTCAGTGTGGTGAACTTTGGGGTGTTGGCGAATTTAAGCTCCTTTTACCCTGGCGCTACCCGCACGTGAGTTTAGCTCAGCAAGACGACACGTCCCAGACGACGATGGGAGGAGAGAACGTGAAAGCGGCACGCCTGCACGAATACGGGAAGGCTCCGGTCCCGAAGGACGTCCCGGTTCCCGACATCCTGGGCCGATGAGACCGGTCAAGGTCGAAGCATGCGGCATGTACCGATCCGATGTCCAACTCGTGGACGGCCGGCCTCAAGAACTTCGGCGGTTTTCCTGCCTATGGCGAGCTCGGCCGAGGCGAGCAATGCGCCAGTTTTGAATTTACATCTTTTAACCGAAGCTCCCGGCGCCCTGATGCTAACTGTTCTCCTGGGCAATACGGAACGGCGAATGCGGTTGTCCCGGATGAAAGTCGTCTGCTGCGCTAGTAATCGTTCGGTTGAGACCCGGTTGTCGATAGCTATTGGCGGCTGCCTCTCGTTGCGGTCGTGTCGGCCGGCGGACTGAACTCGGGTCGAGAGAAAGGGGATGCATGCCTCGCACGCTCGATACACTGACGCTGGCGGATGCAAAGCAGATGCTCTCGGCCGGCGAGGCCAAGGCAGCGAGCCTCGGCATTCCCTACAATATTGCGGTGGTTGATGCCGGTGGCGCCCTCATCGCCTTCGCACGCCAGGACGGCGCGCTTGCGGGAAGCATCGATCTCGCGATCGGCAAGGCGAAGACGGCGCGCATGTTCGACAAGACGACGGATTATCTCGCCGAGTTGGCTCAGCCCGGGGCGCCGCTGTTCGGGATAGAGCGGAGCAATGGCGGCAATGTCGTGATCTTTGGCGGCGGCCTGCCGGTGAAGGTTGGCGGCCAGATCGTCGGCGCGGTGGGTGCCAGCGCGGGTTCGGTCGAACAGGACATTGCGGTGGCCGGGGCGGCAGCCGCGGCCATCAGCCAGAGCACGGCCTCGTCGTAGGCCATGCTCGCGGCAACGAACAGCAACGTCTACTGAGGGAAGGCGTCGGTATGATCGAACTAACCGTCAATGGGATAAAACACCAAGTAAACGTCGTCACAGAGATGCCTTTGCTCTGGGTTTTACGCGATGAACTGGGTATCACGAGCCCCAAATATGGCTGCGGAATAGCTCAGTGCGGCGCCTGTACGGTGCAGATTGACGGAGCCGCCGTCCGCTCGTGCCAGGCGCGTATGGCTGATGTCGCAGGAAAGGCGATAGTCACCATCGAAGCGGTCGGCAACGGAAAGCTGCATCCTGTGCAGGAAGCCTGGATCGAGCATCAGGTACCGCAATGCGGCTACTGTCAGACCGGCCAGATCATTCAGGCGATTTCACTGCTCAAGGCGATTCCCAAGCCGACCGACGAAGACATCAACGAGGTCATGTCGGGAAATCTCTGCCGATGCGGCACCTATGAGCGCATTCGCGTTGCGATCCACGCGGCCGCCGAGAAGATGGGGGGGAAATGACATGGGCGAAATGCCAGGTCTTTCGCGCCGTACCTTCGTTTTCGGCTCCGTCTCGGTCGCTGGTGGCGTCGCCTTCGGTCAGTATGGTCAGGCGCAACAGGCACCGTCTTCCGCTGCCGCGACGAATCCGCTGATGGCGGATCTCGGTCCGAATTCGGTTACATTCAATCCGTGGGTCGAGATCAGTCCGGAAAAAATCACGCTGATTGCCCAGCATGCCGACAAAGGCCAAGGCGTCGGCTCCATCCAGCCTCTCATGATCGCCGAGGAGTTGGACGTCGAGCCGGGCCAATTCGAGATTCGCTTCGCCGGACCTAGTCCCGCCTATTTCAACACCGGCTTTGCCCACGAACTCGCGCCCTTCATGGCGCCGGACCAAAGCCCCGAAGCGGAGAAGGCTCGCGCGGCGGCGCTGGAATGGCTGAGGAAGGCTGGCCTGCAGATGACCGGTGGCTCCAGTACGATTCCCGACACTTACGAGAAGCTGCGCATGGCCGGCGCGATCGCGCGGGAAACGCTGAAGGCGGCCGCAGCCAGGCGCAGCGGAGTCGCGGCGGCCGACTTACGCACTGAGGCCGGAAACGTGATCCTGCCGAACGGGACAAAAATTCCCTATGTCGCGCTTTCGGCCGATGCGGCGAAGATCACGCCGGTCGTGGTCGCCAAGCTCCGCGAGCCATCACAATGGCGATTTATCGGCAAGCCGATGGAGCGGCTCGACATCCGTCCGAAAGTCACCGGCGAAATGAAGTTCGGTATCGATCGGAAGATGGACGGCATGGTGTACGCGGCCGTCAAGCTGAACCCCAACAAGGGTCAGCCGATCAAGTCCTACGACGCAAGCAAAGCTCAGTCGATGCCAGGGGTCCAGAAGATCCTCAAGGTATCGAATGGCATCGCGGTGATCGCGACGAACAGCTGGTACGCGATGCAGGCGGCCGAGCTTGTCGACTGCGTATGGGAGCCGAGCAGATATCCGGCCGAGCAGGCCGACCATTGGAAAACCGTGGCCTCATCCTTCACTCCACAGTTCCTCGCCAAGGAATGGCGCAACGACGGGAATATCGACGCTGGATTGAAAGACGGGACGCTGATCGAGGCGGAATATCGCGCACCCTATGTGGGCCATCAGCCGCTGGAGCCGCTCAACGGCATAGGCATCGTTACCGACAAGGGAATGGAAATCTGGGTTGGCCACCAAACGCCGCAATCCGTGCAGTACATCGCGGCCACGGCGATCGGCATGAAGCCGGAACAAGTGACCTTTCATAACGAATGGATGGGCGGCAGCTTCGGGCATCGGCTCGAATTCGAGAATATCAGAGTGCTTGCCGAGATCGCGAACCAGCTGCGCGGGACGCCGGTGAAGCTCATCTTCTCGCGGGAGGAGGACTTCCTGCAGGACATTCCCCGGCAGATCGCGATGGGCCGCTGCAGGGGAAGCGTCAAGGATGGAAGGATCGTCGCGGCTGATTTGCAGGTGGCCGCAACAGCGCCGTTCAAGGAGCTCTTGGCAAGGATGGGCTCACCCTCGAAAGACCCCGATGGCCAGCTGGGGGTCGGAATCTGGAACGTTTACTACGACATCCCGAATTACCGGGCGACAAGCTTCGAAGTGCAAGGACTGTCACCCTCCACGACCTGGCGGTCCGTAGGGGCATCCGCCAATGGATTCTTCACCGAGGGTTTCATCGACGAATTGATTCACGCCGCGGGGCTCGACCCGCTCACGGCGCGCATCGCGATGTGCAGGATTCCGATCTACCGGAAGCTGCTGGAAACCGTTGGCGAGATGGCGGACTGGAAGGGCCCGCTTGGAAGCGGAAAGGGCCGCGGCGTTGCGTTTGTCGAGTCGTTCGGAACGGCCGTCGCCGAGATCGTCGAAGTGACTATGACCGACGCGGGCATCAAGATCGACAAGGTCTGGGTGGCAGCCGATGTCGGCAAGGTGGTGGATCCTGTCAACTTCCAGAATCTCGTCCAGGGCGGCGTCGTCTGGGGTCTTGGCCACGCCATGAACTGCGAACTCACCTATGCCAAGGGGGCGGTACAGCAGACGAACTACAACCACCACGAATCCATGCGCATGTATCAATGCCCGGTGATCGAGGTGCGCGGTCTTGAGAACGACTACACGGTCAGGGGCATCGGGGAGCCACCCGTGCCACCTGCGGCGCCAGCGCTGGCCAATGCCATCTTCGCCGCGACGGGCAAACGCATCCGAGAAATGCCTTTCAACAAATTCGTCGATTTCGTGTGAGGGCGGGCCATGAGAAGGATATCTTTGATTGCGCTCGCATTTGCCAGTTCATCAATCTTCGCCTTTACGGGCTTTGTTTTGGCCAAGGAAGAGTCGAAAGATGCGTTGCCAATGGGCAGCGTCAGCCGGGGCGAGGGGCTGCAGGCCTGGAAGAGAATTGAGGCAGTGGTGACGCATCCGCGTTGCGCCAATTGCCATGTCGATGCGAAGGCTGTGCCGATCTGGACGCCGGCCGGCGAAAGCAAATCCCGAGTACACGGCATGAACATCCATGGCGGAAAAAGCCGCATTGGAGCGGAAACGGTTCCGTGCTCGACGTGCCATGTCACTTCATCATTGCCAAATCCCCCCGCACCGGCGCCCTTGCATGCCGGCATCGACTGGCAGCTTGCACCCGTAGAATTCATCTGGTTTGGCAAGAGTGGCGCCGAGATCTGTGCCCAACTTAAGGATTCCAAGCGGAATGGCGGTCGCGACGCTGTCGGCCTCGTTGAGCATTTGCGGCACGATGCATCGCTAAACGGATTCATCCCCAGGGGATGGGAGCCCGGCGCCGGCCGCACGACTCCACCGGGAACCTTCGAGGATCATGTCAAGGACATGGCTCTATGGGGAGCTGCCGGGCAGCCCTGTCCGGACTGAGAGCGCACACACGGTGGCGGTGACGCTTTGGGCGTCCCTTCCTCCGTGGGGCGCCAGCTAGTCACTCGTGGCGATAACCTGCTCGACCGATCTAGCGGTTTGGCATGGATCAGCCGGAAACCTCCAACGACCGCTTACCGGCAAGTCTGATCCAGGGATGAATGGCAAGATATCCCAAGTCTATCTTCCATAGTTGGAGGGCGTCTGATGCAGCCGGGATTCTGCGTGTTCGCGTCGGTGTCGAAGTGAGGACGGGGTGCTGACCATACTTCGCAGGCTCCGCGATGTGACGGCGATGTCGCCTAGGCAATAGCAGTCGATAGTTCGCGCAGGCCTCGAACCAAAGCGTCTACGAGAACTCTTATCTTGGCCGGCAGAGCCTTGGTGCGTGGCCAAAGGACGTTGATCGGCACCTCGCCGCCGGACATCCCATCCAGCACCGTCAGCAGCGTTCCATCGCGGATGTCGTCTTGAACCATCCATAATGGAAGCTGCGCAAGGCCGTGTCCTGCTCTCACCGCGCTCTGCACCGTCTCGAAATCCTGGATTTCATGTTTGACGGAAACAGCATGCCGCGCGATCGAGCCATCCGGTTGTTTCACCAACCAGGCAACGCGATGTCCTTGCCGTCGCCCTACGATGCAATCGTGAACTGCAAGATCGGCCAAGGACCGAGGAGTGCCCCGCTTTGCGATATAGCCAGGGGCTCCAACGATCACCACGTGCTGGACTCCAATCTGGCGGGCGATCAGCTCAGCCGAGTCATCAAGATTGCCAATTCTCACCGCGAGGTCGATGTTTTCGCCAAGAAGGTCGACCCGCCGGTCTGTGAAACTCACATTGAGATGTAGTGCCGGATAGCGTTCAGCCGCTTCGAGCAGCACTGGCATGACATGCAGCCGGCCGAAAGCTGTGGGCAGATCGATCCGCACTTCGCCACCTGGCGTGTCCCGGGCCAGTAAGAGTGCGCTCTCGCCGCGATCGAGTTCGGCAAGCGCGGCGACGCAATGCTCGAGCCAGGCCTCGCCAGCAGGCGTCAAGATCAGCCGACGTGTCGTCCGATGGAGCAACTTGGAGCCCAATCGGGCCTCAAGCCGCGAAACCGCCCGCCCGACTGCGGACTTGGTCACGCCAAGCTCCGCAGCCACCGCCGTGAAACTCCCCAATCGCGCCACCGCGACGAATTCCGCGATGCCATCGAAACGTGTGTCCATCTACTCGTTATAGCTCCAGGCGCAACAGTGAGTCGATTCGAGGTCAGCTAATAAGCAACCGCAAGATGGATTAGCTCGGTTGGAGCATCAATTCTCCAATGGAGCTGTCTTATGTCCTCCCTGTTCGACCCGTATGATCTGGGACCTGTCCACCTCAAGAACCGCATTGTCATGGCGCCGATGGAGCGATCGCGTGCGCGAAACTCCGACTGGGCACCGGAGGCCGACACGGCGCGCTATTTCTCGCAGCGCGCGGGCGCCGGGCTCATCGTTACCGGCAGCATCGCCATAAGCCCGTGGGCGCGCACCTGGGCGTTCGAGCCTGGCCTCTATACGCCGACCCAGATCGCAGCGTGGCGCCATGTGGCCAACGAGGTTCATGACCATGGCGGGGTGATCTTCGGCCAAATCCGGCATGGCGGTCGCGCAAGCCATTTCTCGCATCAACCGAACGGTCAGCCGACCGTCAGTTCCACCGACACGGGAGCGACCAAAGCAATCGCCATGGCCTTCGACGAGGACGGAAAACCGGCCTTCCTGGTACAGAGCAAGCCACGCGCCTTGCGGGCCGAGGAAGTGTCGCAGATCGTCGGCGAGTTCGCTCAGGCCGCGCGCAATGCTCGTGAGGCTGGGCTGGACGGTGTCGAGATCCATGCCGCCAACGGCTATCTCCATGATCAATTCATCAACGGAGCACTCAACACGCGTGACGACCGCTACGGTGGCTCGATTGAAAATCGTATTCGCTTCACGATGGAGACGGTCGACGCGGTGATAAACGCAATTGGCGGCGAGCGCACAGGTATCCGACTGTCGCCCTTCGGCCGATACAATGAGATGCCGGCATTCGAAGACGAGGGCGAGACCTATCTGACGCTCGCGGCCGAACTCTCGAAGCGTCATATTGCCTATGTGCACTTCAGCGACCAGACCCGATGGGCTGACGACGTCTCCATTCCTGAGAATTTCCTCCGGGCGTTTCGCAGCGCCTTTCAGGGACCTTTGATCCTCACGGGCGGCTACCTGAAGGAAAATGGGCAGGCCGCAATTGATGCGGGCGAGGCAGATCTCATCGGGATCGGGAAGCCCTTTCTGGCAAACCCCGACATAGTCGAGCGGCTACGCAATGACTGGCCGCTCAACGCATGGGATTCCAAGACTTTTTATACTGAGGGCCCTGCAGGGTACACCGACTATCCCTTGTATGTGGATGAACCCGCTCGGCGCGCGAGTCTCTGAAGCAACTGGCCTGACAGGAGCCGCTTTGGAAATGATCAGCTGTCGGTTCAGCCTCGAAGCCCGTCAGCTGAACCTGCGGATGACCGCGAAGAGCCGATCGCAGGATCGGGCGAGATTGCGCGTCGGCGCGGTCGCAACACCGAGCAGAAGCCCGGACTCGGCGCTGTCCGGCGACATATACCAGCCCGAAAGCGGTGCCGGCGACATGCCGAACGCATAGAGTTCGCGTGCCACCGCCAAGTCCGGCGTTCCCCTTGGCAATCGCAACAGGACCGCCAGGCCGGGGGTGGCAAGGCGATCGGCGGCACCGGATGCCCGAAGGCACTCAAGCAACGCCTGCCGCTTGGCGGCATAGGCGCGCTTGGTACGGCGGAGGTGGCGCATATAGTGGCCCTCGCTCATGAACTCGGCGGTCGCGAGTTGCACCGCGGGACCCGGTGCCGGCGCGAGACACGCCGCCATGTCGGCGAACCGGGAGGCGAGCCCGACCGGCGCGACCAGAAAGCCGAGCCGAATGGTCGGGCTGATCGTCTTGCTGAACGAGCCGATGTGAATGACCCGTCCGTTTCGGTCGAGCGAGGCGAGCGCAGGCGCAGCCCTGCCTGACAGCTGCAACTCGCTCAGATAGTCGTCCTCGATCACCCAAACCTGGTGTGCGGCCGCCCACTCAAGCAGGCGAAGGCGCCGTTCAAGCGACAAGGTGGAACCGAGAGGCGCCTGCTGGCCAGGGGTCACGAGGACGAGCCTGGCGTCAGGATGGTGGTGCAAGCCGTGATCGATATCGATACCGTCGGCATCAACCGGGATCGGGGCGAGGGACAGGCGGGCGAGCTCAAGCCCTTTCCTGGTCCAGGGGAAGCTGGGGTTTTCGATCCAGGCGGTTTGCCCGCCCAAGCCCAGAACGCTGAGCGCCAGCCCGAGCCCCGCGCCGAAGCCCCCCGTGATGATGACCTGCGACGGCAAGCAGGTGATGCCTCGAGCGATCGCGAGATAGCCTGCGATTTCCCGCCTCAGTTCAAGCTCGCCGCGCGGATCGGGATAGAGAGGTGGAACGCTTGCCTCGGCACGAACCGCGTGCGCCCGAATGCGCGCAAACAGCGTCGCCGGAAAGGTCTCAGTTGCCGGTATGCCCATCTGGAAGAGCGCAGGCCCCTGCGTCATCTCCCGATAGATCTCCATGAACGAGCCGGCATCCGGCGGCTGCTCGCTGCTGACGAGAGTCCGGGGACGCTGGGCGACGCGCGTGCCGGCGGCTCGCGAGGCCTCGATCAACTGGGCGGCGGCCAGCTTTTCGTATGCGGTCCGCACCGTACCGCGCGCGACACCGAGTTGGGCGGCGAGATCCTGCCATGACGGCAACCGGGCGCCGGCCTCCAGCACTCCGCCCTCGATGGCTGCGGCCAGGCCCCTGCGGATCTGCTCCGCCAGAGGTAGCTTTGCGGTGCGGTCGACTTTCAGCTGCAGCGTCTCGTTCATGGCCCCGTGGTACATGATTTCTTCGCGTTCTTGGTCCTTCATTCTAGCCCAAGAGGAGGCATCTTTGGGCCTGGAGAAGGAGAAAGCCCATGAGCATCCGCACCCTGATCGTTGCTGCCAGCACCGCCTTTGCCGTGACGATCGCCGGTTCCGCCCTGGCGCATGGCGGCAAGGCCGAAACGGTCACGCCCAAATTCGAACAGGCGATTCCGAATATTCCCGGCAAGTCGCTCGTCTCTCTGGAAGTCGAGTATGCACCCGGCGCGGCCTCCGTGCCGCACATGCATGCGAAGTCCGCCTTCATCTACGCCTATGTCATCTCCGGCGAGATCGAATCGAAGGTGAATGACGGCGAGACCCGCATCTACAAGGCCGGCGAAAGCTGGTCCGAACCGCCGAACTCAACCCATTCGATCAGCCGCAACGCAAGCAAGACCAGGCCGGCGAAGTTGCTCGCGGTCTTCGTCGTCGATTCCGACGACAAGGCGCTCACCACCCCTGTGAAGTAAGACCGTACGGACAAGAATGATGACCATGAGGCTCGACTACAACCAGATCGCTCCCAATGGCGCCAAGGCGCTCGGCGGCGTCTATGGCTACGTCATGCAGAGCGGACTGCCCGCCGAACTGGTGGACCTCGTCTATCTGCGGATCTCGCAGATCAACAATTGTGCCTATTGTCTCGACATGCACACCCGCGACCTCATCAAGAGGGGGGTGAGGCTCGAGAAGATTGCGCTGGTGCAGGCCTGGCAGGAAGCCGGCAGCCTCTTCAGCGAGACCGAGCGCGCAGCGCTTGCCTGGGCCGAGAGTGTGACGCGTGTCGCCGAGACCGGAGTGCCGGACAGCGCTTACAAGGCGGCGCGCGACGTTTTCGACGAGAAGCAACTCGTCGACCTCACATTCGCAATCGTGGCGATGAACGGT
Organism: Starkeya sp. ORNL1; assembly: GCF_012971745.1. Classification (NCBI taxonomy): domain Bacteria; kingdom Pseudomonadati; phylum Pseudomonadota; class Alphaproteobacteria; order Hyphomicrobiales; family Xanthobacteraceae; genus Starkeya; species Starkeya sp. ORNL1. Next base: position 1,481,932 of record NZ_CP048834.1, on the reverse strand, counting down.
TACAATCGGTTGGCCATCGGCTTCCGGAACACGCCGCAGGCCGTCGTCGAAAACCAGGCCGGTGCTGTGCCGGCCTTGAGCGACATGTGATGGTCTACTGGCCACGGCCGCCCTTTACAGCCTGATCCGCAAAACGACGTGGGCTGCCGGCGGAGGGCAGGGGCTGCCTGGCGCAATTTTGCCGAACCGACCGCGGCGCTTCCTGATCACTACCTGAACCGGGTGGCGGTCAGGTCTCGCGAGTCCCGGACAGCGGTAAATGACCATGGGGAATATCATGGTGCTCAAGGACATACTGGAAGTGCGTATTCCGGACAGCGCGCTCGCGCGCGAAGTGACGGAGTTCATCCGCGATACCGAGAGTGATTTGCTCTTCAACCACTCGGTCCGGGTGTATTGCTGGGGAGCCTTGACCGGAGTCCGGAAGGGTATGACCTTCGACCCCGAGCTGCTTTACACGGCCTCCATGTTCGCCGTCGCCGCCGTGTCACGGAACATCGCGTGCCGCTCATCCCCCGAGAACCCTCGGGCGCGGCTATCGCAGCATTGAACGCACCTACGTCCACATTAGTTGAATTCGCAGCTGCGAAGCCTTATCCGTGGGCGCCATGGAAACCCAAGCCTATGCCGTAAAACCCCTGATGTCGGGGCCCAGCCACCACCGCGCGCATTCCGGTGAGGCGGCGCCCTTCCTGCCGATGAGCCGCGCCGAGATGACGGCGCTCGGCTGGGACGCCTGCGACATCGTGCTGGTGACGGGCGATGCCTATGTCGATCATCCGAGTTTCGGCATGGCGATCATCGGCCGGCTGCTCGAAGCCCAGGGCTTCAGGGTCGGCATCATCGCGCAGCCCGACTGGCAGTCGGCAGAGCCGTTCAAGGCGCTGGGCAAGCCGAAACTGTTCTTCGGCGTCACCGGCGGCAACATGGACTCGATGGTCAACCGCTACACGGCGGATCGCCGGCTGCGCCACGACGACGCCTACACGCCCGGCGGGGAGGGCGGCCGGCGGCCGGATCGCTGCACCATCGTCTACGCCCAGCGCTGCCGCGAGGCTTTCAAGGACGTGCCGGTCGTGCTCGGGGGCATCGAGGCCTCGCTGCGCCGCATCGCGCATTACGACTACTGGTCCGAGAAGGTGCGCCGTTCCATACTGGCCGACGCCAAGGCGGACCTGCTGGTCTATGGCAATGCCGAGCGGGCCGTCGTCGAGGTGGCGAACCGGCTGGCCGAGGGCGAGGCGCCGTCCGATCTCGAATCCATCCGGGGCGTCGCGCTGTTCCGCCGCGTGCCGGAGCACTATACGGAACTGCGCGCCGACGATCTCGATTCCGCCGATGAGGGCGCGACCCGCCAGCCCGGCGACACCGTGATCCGGCTGCCGGCCTATGACGAGGTCGAGCTGGACCGCGAGGCCTATGCCAGAGCCTCGCGCGTGCTGCACCGGGAGGCCAACCCCGGCAATGCGCGCCCGCTCGTCCAGCGCCATGGCGACCGCGACCTTTGGCTGAACCCGCCGCCGATCCCGCTGACATCGGACGAGATGGACGCCGTCTACGATCTGCCCTACGCCCGCGCGCCGCATCCCTCCTATGGCGATGCGAAGATCCCGGCGTGGGACATGATCAAGTTCTCGGTGACGATCATGCGCGGCTGCTTCGGCGGCTGCACCTTCTGCTCGATCACCGAGCACGAGGGCCGCATCATCCAGAACCGCTCGGAGGGCTCGATCCTGCGCGAGATCGAGCGGATCCGCGACCGGACGCCGGGGTTCACCGGCGTGATCTCGGACATTGGCGGGCCGACCGCCAACATGTACCGGATGGCGTGCAAGGATCCGAAGATCGAGAAGGCGTGCCGGCTGCCCTCCTGCGTGTTCCCCGACATCTGCCCGAACCTGAACACCTCGCATGACGAGCTGATCCGGCTCTATCGCAAGGTGCGCGAGGTGAAGGGCGTCAAGAAGGTGATGGTCGCCTCCGGCGTGCGCTACGATCTCGCCGTGACCAGCCCCGAATATGTCAAGGAACTGGTGACGCATCATGTCGGCGGCTATCTGAAGGTCGCACCCGAGCACACCGAGCGCGGCCCGCTCGACAAGATGATGAAGCCGGGAATCGGCTCCTACGACCGTTTCAGGGAGATGTTCGAGGCCGCCGCGAAGGAGGCCGGCAAGAAGTATTTCCTGATCCCGTATTTCATCGCCGCGCATCCGGGCACGACCGACGAGGACATGGTGAACCTCGCGCTTTGGCTCAAGAAGAACCGCTACCGCGCCGATCAGGTGCAGACCTTCCTGCCGGCGCCGATGGCGACTGCCACGGCGATGTACCACAGCGGCGTCAATCCGCTGCGCGGCGTGCGGCGCGGGGCGAGCGAGAAGGTCGAGGCGGTCAAGGGGCTGCGGCAGCGCCGGCTGCACAAGGCGTTCCTGCGCTACCACGATCCCGACAACTGGCCTTTGCTGCGCGAGGCGCTGAAACTGATGGGCCGCGCCGACCTGATCGGCTCGCGCCCGGAGCAGCTCGTGCCGGCCCACCAGCCGCCGGGCACCGGCAAGGCCGCCGGCACGCCGCGGCCCGTGAGCCGCACGAAGGCCGCACAGCGCTTCACCACCAAGGGCGTTCCGTTCCCGCGGAAAAAGTGAACGGTCCGCGGGCGGATCGTCTCGCTACTCGTCCGACGACGGCGTGGGGTCGCGCTGCATGACGGCGGCAAAGAAGCCATCGGTGTCGTGGCGCGCGGGCGTCAGCGACAGGAAGTCCGGATGGGCTGAATCGGTCAGCTGTGGTGCCGCCTCGCGCAGTGGCACCACACGAAAGCCGGGGCTGGCCGCGAGGAAGGCGGCGACCTGCTCCTCGTTTTCCTCGGCCAGCAGGGAACACGTGGCGTAGACCAGCCGGCCACCGGGCTTCACCAGCCGCGCGGCACTGGCGAGTATGCTCGCCTGAAGCGGCAGCAGATTATCAAGCCCCGGTCCCAACGGGCGCCAGCGTGCATCGGGATTGCGCCGCCAGGTGCCGGTGCCGCTGCACGGCGCATCGACCAGCACGCGATCGAAAGAGGCCCGGTGACGCTTTACCCAGCGATCGGTTTCGCCGGCCAGGGGCCGGGTCTCGATATTGTGCAGTCCCGCCCGCCGGAAACGCTCGGCGGCGCGCTTCAGGCGCCTGTCCAGGACGTCGCAGGCGACGACGTGGCCCTTGTTTGCCATCTGCGCGGCGATCGCCAGCGTCTTGCCGCCGGCACCGGCGCAGAAATCGACCACGCGTTCGCCCGGTCGCGCATCGACCAGCATGGCGACGAGCTGCGAGCCCTCGTCCTGGATCTCGACCTCGCCGTTTCTCAGCATCGGCAGGCTGGCGAGCGAAGGCCGCTCGTTCACGCGAATGCCGAAAGGCGCCATGCGCGACGGCTCGGCCGGAAGGCCGATATCCCGGAGCGCGCGCAGCGCATCCTCGCGCGTGGATTTCAGCGGATTGACCCGCAGATCGAGCGGAGCGGCCGTCAGCAGAGCCGCCATCTCGCCTTGGAACGAGCCATCGAACCGGCGCCGCAAGGCGGCGAGCGCCCATGATGGACATTCGCCACGCACCTCGTCCGGCATGGCGGGATGGTCGATCGGGCTGCCCTGCAATTTCACCAGCAAGTTGCGCTCATGGTCCGTCAGGACGGCAGGCGCCAATTCCCCACCATTGAACAGGCTCTGGACCTGATCGCGCGTCTTGCCCTCGCCGATGGCGAGCCAGGCCAGCAGCCGGTTGCGCAGAGTGGCTTCGCGGCCGTGCTTCGCCAGCCACCAGCCCAGCCGTGCGTGATGTCGCAGCAGGGCGTAGAGCAATTCGGAAATCTGGCCACGATCCGTGTCGCCGATAGAGCGGCGAGCGCGAAACCATGCGGAGACGACAGCATCGGCGGGACGCGCGACGCTGTCGACTTCATGCAGCAGGTCGAGGGTGGCTTGCAGACGGGCGGGGTGCTTCACGGAGGACAGACAATCAGGCTGGAAAGGCGCGGCACCATAGGCGAACGCGACGGCGTTGACCATCGATCGCCGGTGTTAGCGGCTGATCCTGCTCGTCTCCGCAAACCGAACCATCGTGCCGGCGGTATGGTGTTATGACCACTGCGCGGCAGTCTTGCCCCGCCTTGCCAGATAGATGATCTGGGCCGTCAGGCCGATCACGAGAATAGCCAGGAGCCCCGCCTGAGCGCCGAGCAGCAGCGGCGATTTGAGGTCGGTGACCAAGGGGTGGCCGTCCGGAACGCGGCGCAGGGTCTCGCTGACGGTCGGCACCATCAAGAGAAACGCACTGAGGCTGAGGCAGATGGTTTCAATGTATCTGGCGACGCGCGTGGAACCCAGAATGCGTTCGACCCCGTAACCTGCCAGCAGGACCAGAATGGTCACGGTGCCGATGACGTAGCTGACCGGCTGATGTGCCACGAGGAAGACCGTCGCGGCGCCGATAAGCATGGAGACGAAATAGACCACGCCCGGTGTGGATCGAGGAACGATCCGGCCATGGCGGGCAAACATGTAAAGGGCCACGGGAATGGCCGGCAGGCTACCGAGTGTGTGGATCCAGCCAAGCGGAGAAATTCCGAACATGGGAAAATGCCTTTCTCATCTGAAGGGAAGGGGTGTTCGAGCAAGCAGTTTGCCGCCGGCAAAACTCCAGGCACGGTAAGTTCTATCTACTAGTCGGAAGGGAATCGGATCGTGCGTCCACCTTCCTCGATAACTCCGATTCAAGCGGTGATGCGCTCCAGCAAGGGGCGGGTTATTGCGCCAAAAGTCGTGGCGTCGCCGTAGGCGCGCGCCGAAAGCATCGCGCCATGGACGGTGGCCATCAATGTTTCAGCTTCGGCCCTGGCGGTCCCGGTCAGCGCGAGGCGGCCTTGCGCGGCGCCTCGCTCCAGGACCGAGGTGAGCCAGTCCGAAAGTCGTCGAAAATGCGCCCGCACTTCAAGAACGACGGCTTCGGGAAGCACCGGGATCTCGGCAGCGAGCAAGGCGCAGACGCAGAACGGGTGGGTCGCGTCCGTGATGCACTTCTCCCAATAGCCGACATAAGCGCGAAGTTGCTCAAGCGGATCAGGGACATGCCGTTCCAGTTCGGCGATCCCGGCTTCACCCTCTTCGCGGTATTTTGCGACCAGGGTACGGACCAGATCCGATTTGCTGGGGAAATGGTGGTGAATGCTCGCCTTGCGGATGCCGACCACACTGGAAATATCGGCGTAGCTGAAACTGTCATAGCCGCCCCTGATGATGAGGGAGCGCGTGCAGCGCAGAATGTCATCAGCCCTGGTCGGTGAGTTTGTCATGTTTCTACCTACCAACTAGTAGGAAGAATGTCAAATCGAAGAGGAGCGGGCTTGCCGTTACCCTGCATGTCATGAGTGTCGAGACGCCCGCTGCAAGTGCTGTGCGCACGCTGAAATGGGCGCAGACGGTGCTTTCGGTCACCAAGGAACGGTGCGGCCAAGGTAGTCGAGATACTGGAGCCCGGGAGCGCCTTGCACGGAGAGGAGCACCTTTACCAAATTCGGAATGCTCTCCTCGATGCTCAGCCGGCTCTCCGGCACACATTCATCGGTGTTGCGCGCGCGGGACATCCGCTCCTGGCAGGCCGAAAAATCACGCCCCAAGGCTACGCGGCTTGTGGCCATGTGGTGGCTTCGCGCAGAGGCGTGAGCACGGGGCCGGTCGATGATGCCCTGGAGACACTCGGGCTGAAGCGCGCCGTGGTCGCGGTCGTGCCAGGATTCCCGGATGCAGTACGAATTGCGCGATGTTCGGACCTGATCGCGCTTGTGACGCACACATTCCTCAGCAGCCTTGCCGGAGCGGACGCCGGCGAGGCAGCCGAAAGCGTGAAGGGCTTCACGCTCCCGGTTCCGACGCCCGAGATCACCGTGTCGGCAACGTGGCATCCCCGCATGGATGCTGATCCGGTCCATCGCTGGTTGCGCAACACCGTGATAGCGGTCTGCAAGAATGACAGCCGCTTGCGCGCGAAGTCCGCATTGCAATAGCGGACACTGATCTCCTAGAGCCCTTTCCGTTCGGATGGAAACATCCGAACGACAGATGAGTGCTCTAGATTCAAAAGACTGGAGCAATTCCTCTTCGATCAGATGATTCCATCTGATCGGGAAATGCTCTAGCGACGCGGTGCCGTTCGAGGCTTCGGCGTTCGATTGGGGCCTTGGCAAACAATCATGGCTGCCAGTGCCTTGCGATCGGTCTTGCCCAGAGCGTTACGCGGAATTGAGGGCACCACGTGCAGGCGCTCCGGCACCTTGTAGTCCGCCAGCTCTGCCCTGAGCCGGTCGAGCACGTCATTCAGGATCTGCCGCGGCGCGTCCTCCCGCAACTGGACAAAGCCGGTCACGCGTTGCCCGAGCACGTCGTCGGGTATCCCGACGACGGCCGCATCCGCGACAGCGGGATGGGCGAGCAGGACACGCTCGACCTCCACGGGAGAAATGTTTGATCCGCCGGAGACGATGAGGTCCTTCTTGCGGGACACGAACCACAGATCACCCTTGTCGTCCTGACGCATGAGATCGCCCGTGTGGTACCAGCCGCGCTCCGGCATATCTTCGATCAGGCCGGGGCCGGCCCAGTAACCGGTGCTGACATTGGGCCCACGAACAACCAGCTCGCCGACCTCGCCCGGCGGCACCGACGTGCCGGCGTGATCGACAAGGCGCACCTGCGTGACCGGCGAAATGCGGCTGACCGGTCCAGGCTCCAGGCCGTAGGCGAGGGAGCCCGGTGCCTCGGTCGCGCCCCAGACGGAGCGAAGCGGGACGCCGGACACCAGCGTGAACTCTTGCTGAAGTCGCGATGGACAGACATCTCCAGCGGACAGGCAGAATTGCAGCGTTTCGACGTTCCGTGGCCGAGCCCGCTGACATTCCAGCAGGGCGGCGAACATGTATGGCAGGCCGAGCAGCCAGTTGCATCGGTGAAGCTCGATCGCATCGAGAACACGATCTGCATCGAAGCGTTCAAGCAGAACCATGGGTGCGCCAAACCGGATGCACGCCAGGAAAGTAAACAGCCCACTCGCATGTACCATGGGACAGAAGAGAGCCGCCGTTTGACCCTCTTCAAGTCCCAGGTGCTTCCAGAGATCGGCCGCCGCGGCCAGCGTTGCATCCGTGTGGACGACGAATTTTGGCGCGCCTGTTGTTCCGGCCGTTGCAAGCAGCACGGCCGGCGAACGGGCATCCGATATAGATGGCGCGTCGGGAGCGGCATCCCTCAGCAAGCTGGTCCATGGCTGCAGGTGAGTGTCGCGGCCGGTGCTGCCGACCATGAAGCGGCAATCTTGCCGGAGGATTGAGGAATCGATCGGCTCCATCTGGCTGTAGAGATCGGCGTCACCGATATAGAGCGCCGGCTGTAGTCGCTGCAGAAGCGGCGCCAGCTCCGCCGTTTTCAATCTGATGTTCACAGGGACGGCGATAGCCCCGGTGCGGAAGCAGGCATAGAGCGCAACAGCCAGCTCGGGCCGGTTCGGCATATGCAGGGCGATGCGATCGCCCTTTTGAATGCCGCGCGCGACCAGCCCACCCGCAAGGCGCGCGGCCTGCGTCGCCAATTGTCGGTAGCTCCATTTGTGATTGCCTGCGATGAAAGCCACCCCATCGGGGTCGCTGTCGGCGCGATGTTGCAATACTCCCAGGGGTGTCATTGAGACCTCCGCCGCGGTTGCGATCGTCCTTGCAGACGGTCCGTGTGCGCATGCCGCCAGCGCCGCCCTGGTCGCCTTCGCCAGGTCGGCGGCGAGGCAGCGGAAATGATCAGCTGCCCGCCAGTTGCGAGGTCGTCACGTAGTGGCCGTCCTGATAGACGAGAGGGGCCGTGTCCTCTGCCAACCGCACGTGCTCGATGCAGCCGATGAAGATGCCGTGGGTTCCGAAGTGCACCACTGACGCCGTCTTGCAGAACAGATTGGCCTGGGCATCGACGAGATAAGGCAAGCGGCGCGCGAGCCGCCAATTGCCCCGCTCGAACCGTTCAATGCCTTTGAGGTCGCCGGCGAAGCCCTGCGAGACCTGCACGTGAGAGGACTTCAACAGATTGATGCAGAAAGTCCCCGAGGCGGACAGCCGTGCGTGGAACGCCGTGGCGGTGTTGACGCAGACCAGCACGGCCGGTGGCTGCGTGCAGACTGACGTGACGGCCGTCGCCGTCATGCCATGCCAGCTGTCCTCGTCGGCACAGGTCACGACGCAGACCGTGGCGGCCAGGCGCCGCATGGCTTGCCGAAAGCAGGACGACGGATCCGGGATTTGCAAAGCAGTCATTTGCTCACCCCTTCATGCCGTTCTGCGAAGGTTCTCGGCCTGTTGTGGCACGAGAACGAAGTCGTAGCGGACCTCGAAATAGGGCTTGTGCAGCCCACGGGACGCCAGATCCTTCGGATTGTCGCAGCGGATCAGTTGCGCGACGAGGTCGTCACGCACGGCGCTCGCGACGTCGCTATTGAGGTATTCACCGCCGTCGAAATAGAGCTGGGAGGTCAAGTCGCCATATTGCGGATGCCTGACCTTCACATGCAGGTGCGCCGGGCGAAAGAAAAGCCGGCCGAGTATATCGAGCACCACTCCGGTCGGACCGTTCTTCGGGATTTCATAAGGCGGCGGAACGATCGTGCGCACCTCGAAGGTGCCGTCGGCCGCGGTATGGAAGCGGCCGCGCAGATTCCATGCGGGCAGGCCGGGATGGATGTTCGAGTAGAGGCCCTCGGCGTCCGCCTGCCACATGTCCAGTTCGGCGCCAGCCAGCGGCCGGCCATCGGTCGAGGTGACACGGCCACGAAAAAACAATACGTCTCCGACTTCCTCGGAACGCTGCGGCAGGACATAGGGCCGTTCCAGCCTGGGAGCGTCCGGCAGATAGAACGGACCTTCGATGGCTTCGATGCTGCCTTGCGTGCCGATATTGCCGATATCCGTCGCTTCCGCTTCGAAGAAGACATCGTAAAGCAGCGATTCCTCGCCGGCCTTGACGGTGCTTATGAGGATGTCGGTCGCGCGGCGATATTCATCGTGGGTGATCTTATGCTTGCGCATGAATTGCAGGAGGGTTTGCTCAAGATCCTCGAGGATGAGCCTTGTGCGTTCGACGGTCATTGTCGTTCTCTCCGCTCGATAAACGGCTCATCTGCCGCGTTGAGGCTGTGGGTTGAACTTCCCGATCATGTTGACGTCGTCGGGATTGACGAGATCGGGAACAGTCCAGCCATCGAGGTCGTACTCGGCGAGACATTGGTCCGCGAACTGGCGATAGGCTTCGGTGAGGCCCATGGCGTCCTGCGCGGCAAGGATCTCGGTGCGGATGGACTCGTGATTGCCGCCATAGTTGCGCTCATAGAGCTCGTGGCGACCGCCGAATTCGGAGCCGATGGCATCCCAAATCAGTTTCATTACTTTGACCCGATTGACCGCGTCGTAGCCGTTGGAGCCTCGAAGATACTTGTCGAGGTAGGGGCGGACGTTGGGGTTCTTGAAGTCCGCGGCGTGGGAGTTCAAGTAGATGAGCGCGCTGCCGAGATCCTGCTCGATGATCTCCTTGACCCGCGGATACCCGACCGTCATGAACCATCGATAGGCAAGACCAGCGTTCGTATTGGGAAGGACCGTATCGCCGACCCACGGGTCCGGATTGTGGGCCATCGAATCCGTCAGCGCCCACATCATGTTGCGCCAGGCGAACACTTCCCCCAGCCGGCTCTGGACACCCCGGAATTCCTTGGTACCGGTGATGTCCACGGCCTTGAGAAGTAATCCGGCGAGAAAATCGAGCTTTACCGCAAGCCGCGTGCAGCCCTGGAAGGTGAGACGCGGCAGGAAGCCTGATCGCGGGAAGAAGGTGCTGGCCTTCTCGATATCGCCATAGACGAACACGTTCTCCCAGGGGACCAGGACACGGTCGAGGATGAAGATGGTGTCGTTTTCATCCAGCCGGCTCGACAGAGGATAGTCGAACGGGCTGCCCATGACGGCGGACGTCATCGCATAGGACGGGCGGCAGATGAGCTTCATCCCTGGCGCGCCCGTCGGGATCGTGCAGATAAGTGCGTATTCCCGCTTCTTGAGCATGATCCCGTAATGGGCGATGAAGTTCATATGAGTAATCGCCGAGCCGGTAGCGATAACCTTCGCTCCGCTGATGATCAGGCCGTTGTCCCGTTCTTCCTCGACATGGACATAGACGTCGGCGACCTCATCCGGAGGGCGATTGCGGTCAACGGGCGGATGGATGATCGCGTGATTCCAGTACAGGACCTTTTCCTGCGACACGCGATACCAGCGACGGGCATTGTCCTGAAAGGGCGCGTAGAAATCGGCATTGGCGCCGAGCGTTCCCAGGAAGGACGCCTTGTAGTCGGGGCTGCGCCCCATCCAGCCATAGGTAAGCCGGGCCCAGGCGGCGATTGCGTTGCGGTCGCCGACCAGGTCCTTTGCCGAGCGGGCGGCCCGGAAGAAGCGCATCGTATAGCCGCCATTGCCGGTATCGGTTGGACAGGTCAGGACGTCACGGGTCCTGGGGTCGTGCAATGCATCGTAAAGCCGCGCCGTCATCCGTACCGAGTTGCGGAAGGCGGGGTGCGTGGTCACATCCGCAACACGATCGCCGTAGAGATAGACTTCCCGTCCGTCGCGGATACTCTCGATATACTCATCCCCGGTCAGGGGGCGCGCCGTTGTGGAGAGCGGATCCGCAGCTGTCTTTGTCATTTCGCTCAAAGTCGCTATCGGTGTCATTGATGTCTCCGCTTGATCCGTGAACGCATCTCGATCGATGCCACTCATGAATCTAGGTTTGCGAATGTCGAGTGTCGTGAGACGATCGCGCCCCATCAATCGTACTGGCGCGCATTGCGCGTCGCGCTGCTTGGTTTAACTGCTGCGGAACTTGACTCGCGATGCCAGATTCTCGCCATGACCGCCTGGGGGGCGTGGCCATGCTCAGGCGGTGCCCTGAGGACCTAACTCATAATTCAGCGGTGGCAGGTTAAGCGGGCCATTTCCCACGTCATGGCCGGCCTTGTGCAGGCCATCTCGATTCCCGATGCGCCATGATGAATCGAGATCCCTGGCACAAGGCCAGGGATGACGGTCCATTCCGGGATATCGGTCAGGCTCTGGACGCGCGTTTCATGTACCGTGCTCGCAAGGGCGATCTGCACGCAGTGATAAGAACTGTAGAGAATCTACTTTAGGGCGTACTTTGTCGTTGGGGTTAAATAGGAAAATCAAGATAAATTCTAGTTCTTACGTGACGTCATCTTCGGCGTCGCCCGCGCCATCAACGCCTCGCCGAGTTCGATCTGCTGCTGGCGCGGGATGGAAAAGCAGACGCTGAAGCCATCCTCCGTCCGCAGTGTGAGAAGAGCTTGCGCCTTGTCGGACGATTGCTCGACGGCCCACGACGCGAGTGGGTATGTATAGCGCAGGCTCTGGTCCGCGAAGCGCGCCTGCAACGCCTTGTCGATCAGCCCGGGCAGCGTCATTGCCAGCGCGCCGACCTGATCCAGAGAAAGTCGGATGGTCACCGGGTCGCCGCCCGCGTCGACGAAACCAAGCAAGATCGCGTCCCCCTGCTGGACGACCTGGCAGGTGGTGAGCTCTTCTATGACGATTTCCATCAAGCAACTCCGGAAACTTCGGCCTCTGCGGTGGAGCGGAGCAGCGATCGCGAGCGTGGGGCCGATACGTGTGTGACGAACCTAGGTGCGCCGGCACGGCGTGTCGCGGGGCGATCGCGCCCCGTCACTTGTACTGGCGCGCACACGCTGCGCCCGGCGCGGCGCGCCGGGGCCACCAACTACGGTACGAAGCCGCCACATGCAGGAATCCCGGGCAAGTACGGAACCGCGATGGTGCGTAGAGCTTGATGATGTCGGCATCAACAAGCGGCATGGGTTGGAAGTGTAGCTGCCGCTGGGGCAGGCCGATGCGCAGTTCGACGCAAGACCTAGCGAACACGAGAGCGGTATTCCATCTAGATGATCTCGTCGATCGCGAGAGGACAGATCAGGCGTCTTTCCTCACGATCGTCCAGATCTTGCCGTCGAAGTGCCTGCCGCCTAGCACGTATTGGAGGCAATGATGCATCCGGGTGACGAACTTCCTGGCGAGCCGCAACTGGACTACGAGGCATGGAGAGATCGGCTGCTCTCGATGTGCGGGCGGTACAACCCGGAAGGCTTCGAACCAGACGTCTTTGCCGGCTGGGTACGTCCCCTCGACGTATGCGGCTTCGCAGCCCTGGATATCGGCTCCAATGCGCACCGGGTAGAGCGGACGCGCCGTGACATTCGCCTTGATGGCGTCGACGATTATTTCGCGGTCTTTCAGGTCGCCGGGCATTCCGCGATGAGCCACAATGATCAGGCCGTGCGGCTGTCGGCAGGGGACGTCGTGCTCGTCGATGCGACCCGGCCGGTAACCTATCTCGCCGACGATGAACGCGCGCTGTGGAACTGCGTGACGCTCAATCTGCCGCGCCAGTCACTCGCCTCACACCTTGGATTTGACCCTCAGGGCGGAATTTGCCGGCGTCGTGGAACGTCGGCCGGACGCCTGCTGTTCGAGCTTGTGCGGGACGCGGAGCAAGCTGAAGGAGGGGCAGCCTCGCCGGCCGATTCCTATATGCGCCTTGCGGTTTACGATCTGGTGGGTGCGCTGTTCGCGCCTTCCGATCCGTGGCCGGTGTCGCTCCATTCCGACAAGCTCTTCATCCGTGTCCGCGGCATCATAAAGGATCATTTTGCCGATCCGGACTTCGGCCCGTGCCAGGCGGCGTCCGAAGCCGGGATCTCGCTACGCTATTTGCAGAAGCTGTTCACGGTGCGCGGCTTGAGCTGCAGTCACTGCATCCATGCGCTCCGGCTGGATCACGCCGCATGTCTTCTGCGGCGGCGGGCGCTGACGAATACACGCCAGCCCCTCAGCGAGATTGCCTATGCGTGCGGCTTTCGCGACTACACCTATTTCTCGCGGGCATTTCGCCACCGGTTCGGCTACCCGCCGGGTGCGACCGCAAATCATGTTCCGGGCCTTGGCGGCAACATCGCGCATGCCGACCCCGACGAGAGTGCGTGACGGTCGCAGCAGGTGGCCGGGTGCCCCCGAGAGAGGGCGCGATCCTACAAATGATAGGGCGCTTTAGAACCCGGCGGGCATTTTCGTAATGGCCTATGTTCGCTCCATGACCCTCGAGGTCTGGTCGTCGACGAGCGAAAGATGAGCCTCTCGTTCGAGCGATCGTCTTCCTTCGAATGCTCTCGACGAGGAATGTCAAAATGCCAGGAAATCTTGCCGGAAAGGTCGCCATCGTCACCGGTGGTTCGCGCGGTCTCGGGGCTGCTATTGTTCGACTGTTGGTGAGCGAGGGTGCAGACGTCATCTTCACCTATGCCAACTCGGAAACGCGCGCCAAGGAACTCGTGAAGGACCTTCAATCCCGCGGGAGTAATGCGCTTGCGCTGAGAATCGACCACGGCAAGGCTGCGCAGGCAAACACGCTGATCGATACCGTGATGGGTCGGTTTGGAAGGCTGGACATCCTCGTTGCCAATGCCGGCCAGCTCTTGCCGGGTATCATTGGCGGCCCCCTTGAAGCCGAGGGCAGCATTGACGAGCAATATGCGGTCAATGTCACGGGAGCGATTGCGATCATCCGCGCGGCGTCGCGCGTCATGGGCGAGGGCGGCCGCATCGTCGCGATCGGGTCGGCCCTGGCGAGTCATGTCGGGTTCCCGGCTGTCGCCGACTATGTGGCGACGAAGACGGCTCTCGCCGGCTACTGCAAGGGCGCAGCACGCGACCTGGCGGGGCGCGGCATCACCGTCAATGTTCTCCAGCCCGGATTTATCGACACCGACATGCTGGCCCCTTTCGCGTCGCTGAAGGAGACGTTCGACGCCGCCATACCGCTCGGGCGTTACGCAACGCCCGAGGAAATAGCTCTTGGGGTGGGCTTCCTGGTCCGCAACGACGCCACTTATGTAACCGGCGCCGTACTGAACATCGACGGTGGCCTGTCGGCGTAGGCTGCCGCTGGGCTGACGGCTCAGGCCATGCGCAGCTCGCGTTCGAGCTGCCTGAGGCTGGTGGTGCAGCGCTCGGCGATCTCGTCCAACTCCGCCTCATTGACGATCAGTGGTGGCGAGAAGCCGGGCACATCGCCCATGCAGCGCGCGATCAGGCCGTTCTCGCAAGCGAGGCGGTCGAACGGCATGCCGACCCGTAGATGCGGGTCGAAGGCGGCTTTCGTCGCCTTGTCCGCCACCTGCTCGATGCCGAACATCAGGCCGGCGCCCGCTTGCGACGGGGCGGCGGGGCGGGCGCTCGCGATGGCCAGCTTGATCTGGCCGGTACCCGCGTTGCCACAATCTGACTGGTACTCCGCCAGATGCCGGGCATCGCTATTAACTTTGCAGAGCCAAATACCTTGGGTGATGCCGCAGGGTTTCAAGAAATTACCTTTGGACAGTTCGCATTTTCCTCTATTCTGCACCCTAAGTTGAGCAGACGGTGCTAGGCTGGGGATTGCTGCGCCCAAGTATTTTGAATTTCGTACAATCTATTTGACTTCCGTGGGGCCGCCGGTGGCGATCACGGGGTGAATAATGGTTGCGCGAAGCGGGGGGCAGCGGCGAGGAAAGATGCCATGAAGACTTTTGCTGCGGCCGCTGCCGGGGCTACACTGTTGTTCTCGGCCATAGGCAGTGCGAACGCTGCGCCACTCGAAGTATTCGCCTGCGTGCCCGAATGGGCCTCGCTGGCCAAGGCGATCGGCGGCGACCGCCTCGCCAACGTGACGCTGGCGACTTCGGCGCTCGACAATCCCGAAAGCATGAAGCCCACGCCCGGCATGATCGCCGCGCTCAGCAAGGCGGACATCATCGTCTGCACCGGCTCGGGGCTCGAGGACAGCTGGCTGCCTGCCATGCTCGAGCGCGCCGGCAATGCCAAGGTCGGCAAGGGCAAGCCCGGTTACTTCATGGCCAGCGAGTTCGTGAAGCTGATCGAAGACGACCAGGACGAGCACGACCATAGCCACGGCGAGAAGAAGACCGCCGGCGCCCATATGCACGAAGCCGGCAATCCGCACATTCAGGGCGACCCGAACAATGTGCGCCTTGTCGCCGGCCAGCTCGCCAAGCGCCTCATCGCGCTCGATCCCGAAGGCAAGGATGTCTATGGCGAGCGCGTCAAGGCGTTCATCGGCCAGCTCACCACGCTGACCAAGGAATTGCAGGCCAAGGCCGCGCCACTGAAGGGCATCAACATTGCCGTGCAGCACGGCCATTCGATCTATCTGCTCAAGTGGCTCGGCGTGAAGACCGCTGCCACCGTCGAGCCCGAACCCGGCGTGGCGCCCGGCCCGGCGCACCTCACCGAGATCATCGACGAGGTGCCGAAAGACAAGATTCGCTTCGTGATCTACGCCGCCTATGAGGACCCGGGCGCGTCCAAGTACGTGACCGAGAAGGCGAAGATCCCTCTTGTGAAAGTGCCCTTCACGGTCGGCGGTTCGCCGGAAGCCGGCGATCTCTTCGGTCTCTACAAGGACTCCGTTGATCGGCTTCTGGATGGGCTGGCTGGTCGCGAACGCAACTAGTCGCGGCCTTCTCCGGCGTCGCCTCGGGCGAGGCGCAGCCTGACGGCCGCCTCGTAGAGACTGGCCGAGTACCGACATTGCGACTTCCGCAAAGTTGGCGACGCCGTTCTCGGTCGAGAAGCCGTGCTTTCCTGGCGTGCTGCGTGTGTGTTCAAGTCTAATTGGCGTGAATCTTTTTTGAATACGTGAGGTCTTTCGAGATATCGTTTCGACGACGGGCCCATGCACCATGCGGAGTGCTCCCGATTCGGCGGAACGAGCTGCGACGCAGTCTGGGGGGAAGAAAAGATGAAGGTGTTCACCACGGCCTTGGCGGGCGCTGCGCTGCTCGCGGCCTTCTCGACCGGAGCCAGGGCCGCACCGCTCGAAGTATTCGCCTGCGTTCCCGAGTGGGCCTCGCTGGCGAAGTCGCTCGGCGGTGACCGCATCGGCACCGTGACCCTTGCCACCACCCCGTTCGACAATCCGGACAATCTGAAGCCGACGCCGGGCCAGATTGCCGCGCTCGGCAGGGCGGACCTCATGCTCTGCACTGGTGCCGGACTCGAGGAGGCATGGCTTCCCGCCATGCTCGAGCGCGCGAACAACCCGAAGCTCGCCAAGGGCAAGCCCGGCTATTTCATGGCCGGCGACTTCGTGAAGCTGATCGAGGAGCACGGCCACGGCGAGGAGAAGAGCGAGCCCAAGAAAGAGGAAAAGGGCGAGGAGCATGAAGTACACCCGCACATCCAGGGTGACCCGAACAATGTTCGCATCGTTGCCGGACAGCTTGCCAAGCGGCTGATCGCCCTCGATCCGGGGGGCAAGGATGTCTACACCGAGCGCGCCAAGACGTTCATCACTCAGCTCACGGCCCTGACCAAGGAACTGAAGACCAAGGCCGCGCCGCTGAAGGGCGTCAACATCGCCGTGCAGCACGACCATTCCACGTATCTGCTCAATTGGGTCGGCATCCGCACCGCCGCCACGGTCGAGCCCGAGCCGAACGTCGCGCCCGGACCAGCCCACCTGACCGCAGTTGTCAATGAGGTGCCGAAGCAGAATATCCGCTTCATCATCTATGCCGCCTACGAGGATCCGAGCCCGTCGCGCTATGTCAAGGAAAAGGCCAAGATTCCGCTGGTGAAGCTGCCCTTCACCGTGGGAGGCACGCCCGAAGCGACGGATCTGCTCAGCTACTACAAGGATTCCGTCGAGCGGCTTCTGGATGGGCTGGCTGGCCGTGAACGCCCTTAGTCTCGATATCCTCGGCCCCGCCTTCGTGGCGGGGCTTCTTATCCTCGCCACGCACGTTCCCCTGGGCACCATCGTGCTCAACCGGGGCATCATCTTCATCGATATCGCGCTGGCGCAGGTCGCGGCGCTTGGTGTCGTGTTCGGCAACATGACGCTCGGGGCGACGACGGGCTGGGCGGTGCAGATCAGCGCCATCGCCGCGGCGGTCGGCTGTTCCATGCTGCTGACCTGGACCGACAAGCGCTTCCCGGCGATCCAGGAAGCCATCATCGGCGTCATCTACATCGTCGCGGCAGCGTTGCAGATCGTGCTGCTGTCCTTCAGCCCCAACGGCTCCGAGTATTTGAAGGAACTGCTGGTCGGGCAGATATTGTGGGTCTCGCAGACCCAGCTCATCGTCCTCAGCCTGATCTCGGCGGCAGCGCTCGGCATCTGGTACACGCAGGATCTCGTCAGGAACAAGGTGCTGTTCTACGGCGTGTTCGCCGTGGTCATCACCGCCTCGGTGCAGATTGTCGGCGTGTTGCTGGTGTTCGCCTCGCTCATCGTGCCGGCGCTCGCCACCCAGCACGCGCCCAGGCATTGGCGGCTGATGATCGCGTTCAACATCGGCGTCGCCGGCTATCTGTTCGGCCTCATCGCCTCGGCGACGCTGGATATCTCGACCGGCGCGGCCATCGTCTGCACGCTGGTGCTCGCCGCGCTCATGACCGCGATCGCCATCTCCCGCACCATCGCCGTGCCTGCCGACCCGCCTGCAGGACACCTGCATCACGGGTCCGCTGCCGCCCTTTCCGATAGCAGCGTGACCTGAGGACCACGACCGACCATGTTCGCATACCTGGTCAATATCAGCCTGCGCGCCCGACTGCTGGTGGTCGTTCTGGTCGCCTGCGCGATGGTGTATGGCGGTATCTCGCTACAGAATCTGCCGGTCGATGTGCTGCCCGATCTAAACAAGGGCCTGGTGACCATCCTTACCGAGGCGCCCGGCCTCGCGCCCGAGGAGGTCGAGGTCCAGATATCGGCCCGCATCGAAGCCGCGATGGCGGGCGCCAGTGGCGTCACCCGGGTGCGCTCGTCCTCCACGACGGGCCTGTCGGTGGTCTATGTCGAGTTCGACTGGGACACCAATGTCTACGTCGACCGGCAGATCGTGACCGAGCGGCTCGCCCCGCTCCAGGTCGAGATGCCGCCGGGCGTCACCTCGATCCTGGCGCCGATCTCCTCCTATATGGGCGAGATCATGCTGGTCGCGGTCTCCTCGTCCACGCTTTCGCCGATGGAACTGCGCGAGCTGGCGGACTGGACCGTGGCGCAGCGGCTGAAATCGGTGCCCGGCATCAGCCGTGTGGTGCCGATCGGCGGCCTGGTGAAGGAATACCGCGTCACGCTCGACATGCTGCGCATGAGCCAGCTCGGCGTCTCCATCAACGAAGTGCGCCAGGCCCTGCAGGCGTTCGGCTCCAACAAGGGCGGCGGCGTCGTCAATCAGGGCAATCAGGAATTCCTGATCCGCAACCTCTCGCGCACCCAGAGCCTCGAGGACCTGCGCAACGTCGTCGTCGACCACCGCCTCGGCCAGCCTGTGCTGCTGCGCCAGTTCGCCGATGCCTCGTTCCAGCCCAAGCAGCGGCGCGGCGATGCCGGCTTCATGGGCGGCGAGGCGGTGGTGATCTCGGTCAACAAGCAGCCGCAGGCCGACACGGTAAAGCTTACGGCGGAAGTCGAGCGCGTGCTCGCCGAACTCCAGCGCACCATGCCGGAGGGCACGCGGGTCAATGACTATCTGTTCCGCCAGGCCGACTTCATCCTGGCGGCGGTCGGCAATCTCGAACAGGTGCTGACCGAGGCGATTGTCGTCGTCGCCATCGTGCTGTTCCTGTTCCTGTTCAATGTCCGCACCACGGCGATCTCGCTGGTGGCGATCCCGGTCTCCGTGCTCACCACCTTCATCGTGCTGCGCTGGATGGGGCTGACCATCAACACCATGACGCTCGGCGGCCTTGCCATTGCCATTGGCGAGCTGGTCGACGACGCGGTGGTGGATGTCGAGAACATTTTCCGCCGACTGCGCGAGAATGCCCATCGCGCCATCCCGAAGCCCGCGCTGGACGTCATCGCCTCCGCCTCGCAGGAGGTGCGTTCCAGCATCGTCTATTCCACGCTGATCATCGTCCTGGTGTTCGTGCCGCTGTTCGCGCTGCCGGGCATCGAGGGGCGCATGTTCGCCCCGCTCGGCATCGCCTACATCGTCTCGATCCTCGCCAGCCTCATCGTGTCGATCACGCTGACGCCGGTGCTGTGCTCGTATCTCCTGCCGAATACCAAGGGCATCGAGGAGCACGACAACATCATGGTGCGCGCCATCAAGCGCGCCAATACCGGGCTGCTGCACTGGGTGCTCGCCCATCCTGCGCCGGTCCTGTCCGGCATCCTTGCCGGCGTGTTCATCGCCGCCGCTATCGTGCCGACCCTGCCACGC
The DNA here is from genome assembly GCF_012971745.1 of Starkeya sp. ORNL1. Taxonomy (NCBI): domain Bacteria; kingdom Pseudomonadati; phylum Pseudomonadota; class Alphaproteobacteria; order Hyphomicrobiales; family Xanthobacteraceae; genus Starkeya; species Starkeya sp. ORNL1. Next base: position 1,462,552 of record NZ_CP048834.1, on the reverse strand, counting down.
TCTTTCCTGCCACCCTTCAACGAGGGCGCGCTGGTCATCACCTTGACGCTGGAGCCCGGCATTTCGCTGGAAGAATCCAGCCGCATCGCTGCCACCGCCGAGCGGATACTGGAAGGCATACCGGAGGCCATCAAGGTCGGCCGCCGCACCGGCCGGTCGGAGGCCGACGAGCACGCACTCGGCGTCAACGTCACCGAGATCGAGCTGGAGCTCAGGCATGAGGGTGCCCGTCCGCTCGCCAAGATCATGGCGGACGTGCGCACGCGCCTTGGCGGCCTACCGGGCGCGTTCAGCCTCAGCCAGCCTATCGCCATGCGTATCGACCACATACTGGCCGGCGTGTCGGCGCAGATCGTGTTCAAGATCTTCGGCAACGACCTCAATACGCTGCGCACCATCGGCCGCGATGTCGAAGGCTGGCTCAAGACCATTCCGGGCCTCACCGATGTCGCCATCGAGCGGCAGGTGCCGGTGCCGCAGATTCAGGTACACTTCGATTCCGACCGCGCGCTGCTCTATGGCGTGCAGCCCGGCGAGCTTACCGGCCGCATCGGCCAGCTCACCAATGGCGAGGAAATCACCGAGATCATTGACGGCATCAAGCACTTCGATCTCGTGGTGCGCCTCAGCGAGGCCGATCGCGCCGCCCCGCAGCTCGGCTCGATGCTGATCGACACGCCGGCCGGGCAGGTTCCGCTCTCCACCGTGGCGCGGGTGTCGGAAACCTCCGGGCCCAACCAGGTGCTGCGCGAGAACAGCCAGCGCCGCATCCTGGTGACCGCCAATACCGACGGATCCGGCAGTAATCTCATCGGCGGCGAGCTTGAGGGCATGATGCGCGGCATCAAGATGCCGCCGGGCTACTTCATGCTGTTCGAAGGCGTCTATGCCGAGCAGGCGCGCTCCACGCTGCGCCTCGCCGGGCTGTCGACGATCTCGTTCCTGCTGGTGTTCTCGATCCTGTATGTCCGCTTCAAGTCGGTGCTGCTGGCCGCAATCATCATGGCCAATGTGCCGCTGGCCCTCATCGGCAGCGTGATCGCGCTGAAGATTTCCGGTGTCGAACTTTCCATCGCCTCCATCGTCGGCTTCGTGACGCTGGCCGGCATCTCGACCCGCAACGGCATCCTCAAGATCAACCACTACATCAATCTGATGACGCACGAGGGAGAGCCCTTCGGCCACCAGCTCATCATTCGCGGCGCCAACGAGCGCCTCGTGCCGGTGCTGATGACGGCGGCCTCCGCCATGGTGGCGCTGATCCCGCTGCTGCTCGGCGGCCACGAGGCCGGCAAGGAAATCCTGCACCCGGTCGCGGTGGTGATCTTCGGCGGCCTGATGAGCGCGACGCTGCTCGACACCATGCTGACCCCGCTGCTGTTCTATCGTTTCGCGCCGTCCGCGCTGGAGCGCCTGCTCCCGGCACCGGGCACCAAGCTGGAGACGGCGTATTGATGACCCCCTCCGCGTCCCGCACCCCGCAACCCTGCCGCCCCGCTGGAGCCGCCACATGATCATCGGCTTGCTCAACCAGAAGGGCGGCGTCGGCAAGACCACGCTGGCGACACACATCGCCGGCGAGCTGGCAGCGGGCGGCGCCCGTGTCGCGGTGGTCGACGCCGATCCGCAGGGCTCGGCGCTGGACTGGGCGCAGACCCGTTCGCAAAGCGGCCTGCCGCGCCTGTTCGCGGTCAGCGGCCTCGCCCGCGAGGTGCTGCACCAGGAAGTGCCCGACATGGCGCGCAACCACGATCACATCATCATCGACGGCCCACCGCGCGTCACCGCATTGGCCCGCTCGACGATCCTCGCCTCCGATTTCATCCTGATCCCGGTGCAGCCCTCGTCCTACGACCTCTGGGCCAGCATGGAGATCGTCGCGCTGATCAATGAAGCGCGCATCTTCAAGCCAGGGCTCAAGGCAGCCTTCATCGTCAATCGCTGCATCACCGGCACGGTGCTGGGCCGCGACCTTCGCTCGGCGCTGACCGGCGAGATCCTGCCGTTGAACACGGTCATCGGCCAGCGCATCGCATTTGCCGAAAGCGTGGCGACCGGCCGGCTGGTCCGCGAACTCGACGCGCGCAGTTCGGCCACCAAGGAAATCGCGGCCCTGACGGCCGAAGTCATGGAGCAGGCAGCATGACCGCGAAGCGGGTCACCATCGGGGCAAAACCGGTCCTCATGCACCGTGAGACGGATGTCGACGGCGCCGCCTCGGGCGGCGGCGAGATCGGCAATGCGAGCGCGAGCCCGGTCGAGCCGCCGGCCAATGGCGTGCAGGAGCCGGCGCCGGCCGCTGCCCGTTCCATCGAGGACTGGCTGCGTCAGGGCGATGTCGCCGAACCGGCCCCCGTCGCCGAGGTCGTCGCGATCGAGACGATCGCCACGCCGGAGGCCCCCGAAGAACCCGCTCCCTCCGGGCCGGCGAAGGGCATGGCAACGTCGCCCATCCCGCCATGGGCCGGGATCGCGGGCGGCGCCGTCGCGGGTGCGGCGGTGGCCCTGGCCGTCGCGTTCCTGGTGCCGAAGTTCGCTCCCACCATCGACCTGCGCCTCTCGCCGCTGACCGAACGGGTCTCCTTGCTGGAGACCAGCCTGCGCGGCACCGGCGAGCAGCTTGGCCGGCTCAACAACGAGATTTCGCAGTCGCTCGACGACCAGGCTGCCGCAGTCGCCCGTCTCGACAAGCAGTCCGAGGAGATCACCGGCCTCAAGCAGGCTCTCGTCGAGGACAGCCGGCGCGTCGATCCGGTGATCGACGGGGCATCCCCGGTCTTCGCCGTGGCGCTTGGCCAGTTGCGCTCGACCTTCTATACCGGCCGACCGTTCGAGGCCGAACTGGTGAACGTCTACGCCATCGTCGGCAACAACGAACTGTTCTCCGCCAATCTGACCGAACTGGCGGAGCCAGCCCGCACCGGCGTTCCCAATGCCGCGGAACTGCGCCGGGTGTTCCCGTCCTATGTCGCGGTGGCCGGCCTGCAAATCGGGGAGCCTGCGGGCTATTACGGCTATGGCATGTCGTTGATGAACCGCTATGTCGGCCTCTCCACCGAGCCCTATGATGTGGAAGAAGCCAATCTCGCAGTGACCCGCGCCGACGCCCAGCTTGCCGCCGGCGATGTCGAAGGCGCCGTCGCCACATTGCGCGACATGGGCGCGAAGTACACCGTGCCACTGCAGCCCTGGCTCGATGCCGCCCGCAACTATGTGCGCGCCGAGACGGCGATCAGCGAGATGACGCGCCTGGTCCTGGACAAGCTGAAGGAGAAGGTCGTCAAGGAAATCTCCGTGCCGGCGAAGGAGCCGGCGAGCGCCGATCTGGCGCCGGTCACTGCACCAGCGGCGCCGTGACGTGGGGCTTGAAGGTGCCGGGGAGGGAGGCTTCGGGGCGCATGTCGATCACACGGCCGCCGATCAGCCGGGCGCCGGAAGCGGAGACGCCGGCGTCGGCTTCGATCAGCATCTCGCTCGACAGTTCCGCAGAGATCTCGACCAGCAGGTCGGCTGCGAGCCCGAGCACGATAATGACCACTGGAACAAGGTAAAACATACCGACTCTCCGAAGCGGGCATTAGTCATATAGCATAAGGTGTGGCCGCTACGTCACCACACTTTGACGGCGCATGATAGAGTAGTGGCGTGCGTGATTATTGAGTGGCTGCGTCCACAGGGCGAGATGACCGAGAATTCGCCTAATCCAGCCGAAGTTACGACGCCCCCGCCGACCCCGGGGCTGGCGGACGAACCGATTCGGCCGGACCCGGCGGCGCCGGAGCGCGACGACCCGCAGCTGGAGCGCGAGCGCTGGCTGCGCGCCCAGTTCGAGCGCGAGCACCAGGTGACCATGTCGGTCATGCGCATCCTGCTCGGCAGCGTGCGCGACGAAGGCCGGCTGATGCATTTCTGGCGCTGGCTGATCGACGATGTTCGCTCCGAGCATCGCCGGCTGGAAGCACTGTATCGCACGGACGGAAAGATCGACCAGGCGTTCGGTCGCCGGCCGTGGAACCGGTAGATGGTGATGGGCAATAAAGCGCGAGCGGGCGGGCAGGGCCTCGAGACGACTATCCGGCACGCTTTGGCGCAGGCGCTCTGCGCCATGCTGCTCCTGATGGCCGGCGGGACAGCGGGCCATGCGCAGGATGGGCACGATCACGGTGCCGCGCCGCGCGCCATAATCGTCTCGCCGCGCGCCGAGGCCCGCATCGGCAATCAGGAAGCCGTCATCGCCTATGACCGCAACCGGCTGGTGCTGTTCCTGCAACGTTATTCCGATGGCCAGCCGACCACGGGCGCGCAGCTGGAGATGACCATCGACTTCGTGCCGGTCAGCTTCGAGGAAGTCGCGCCCGGCACCTATGTCGCCAATGACGTGATGCTCGCCGGCGGCCGCAACGATCTGGAACTGACCTACAAGATCGGTGAGCGCGAAGGCACCGAGATCATTCCGCTGACGCTGGTCCAGCGCAGCGTCGAGACCTCGGTGACGCGCAAGATGACCGCGCCCAGCACCACGACGCATGGCCTGCTGCTCGCCGGGCTCGCCATCGGGATCTATATCGCGGTCAGCGCGTTGCTGGCGTTCCGTTCGCGGTCGCGTGCGGCGTGAAAACGTCAGGCATTCAGATTGTCGATGCTCACCTGGCCGGTCAACATGACCCAGGCCGAAGCCCAGCATATGCCGATGGCGATCAGCCCGCCGAACATATAGAGCAGGATCGGCATCAGGTCGTTGCCGTCTTCCAGCGGAATAATGTCAGCGTCGACAAGCACATAAGCGATGGAGCCGAGCAGCGCGACGGTGAGCGCGATGCCCGTCCCGCGCAAGTGGCGAACCGTGATACGCAGCAGCACGATATAGGTGATAACGTAAAGACAGGTGATCGGCAGCAGCAGCAGCCAGTCCTGCGGCCCGCGTGTCTGGAACCAGTGGATCAGCGAGTAGCCGCTCGCATTATAGGTCGACAGGACGAGGAACAGCGCGCCGAACAGGCGCGTCAGGAACATCGTCAGGCCGAAATTGCGCGGCTGGGGGTGGCGGATGCGCAACGGGGGTTCCTCGACAGTAGCGCCAGGACTCTAGACCTGCTGCCGCAATGAATAAACCTGCCCGGCGCATTCGAGATCATGTCGTGGATGTCCGGCGGAGAGGCAGGATGCCCATGCCCTTGCTGACAAGGCCACCCTTCAGGATGCCTCCGCTCAAACTGCCGCCCTTCAAGGTGCCGGCCTACAGACCGTCGCCCGGCATGAGATGGGCCGGCGGCGTGCTGATGTCGCTGCTGATCATTTTCGGTTTCATCTGGGCGGCGTGGTGGGTGCTGCCGCACGCACCGCGCCCCGACCAGATCCTGTACTTCCGCGAGCCCACGCCCCAGAATCCCGAAGTGTGGGCCGGTCCGGTGCCGGTGTTCGTCATGCGGCCGGACCACAGCGTCATCCGGCACGGCACCGCCTCGCTGCAGAATGGCCGCATCCGCGTCGAGCTGTTCAGCTCGACCGCCAGTGAACATACCGATGCCACCCAGGCGCTGCTGGCCGATCCCAATCTCGGCATCCTGTGGGGCGCCGCCTCGGAGCGTTCGCAGGGCGAACTGCGCCGGCGCATCATGAATGTGCAGGATCAGGCGGCGCAGGCCGTCGAGCGCATCATCACCTCGGCGGTCTTCAACGCCGATTATCGGCCGGTGCTGCGCGCCATGCTCACCGACGCCATCTCGCAAGCCTGGCGCGACCCGCGCACCCAGGCGGCGCTCGAGGGCCTGCTGACCAAGGCCCAGCCCGCGATGCGCCGTGCACTGAACGGCGAGGTGCAGGCGATTATGGTAAGCCGGCTGCAAACCGCGGTGTGGGAGATGCTCCGCGCCAATTGGGCCAACGCGCTCGGCATGCCGTTCGGCTACGATCTCGACTATGAGCCGGCGATCCGCGCCATGACGGCGACGCTGTCCGATCCGCGCGTGCAGCAGGTGCTGCTGGAGTTCGGCCGCACCCAGCTTGAGACCGCCGAAGCCCGCCAGATGGCCGAGCGCATCGCCATCGGCGTCATCGACGCGCTGCTGCGCGACCGCCGCGTGCCGGCCGTCGTCACGCAGATGTTCTGGGACCCGCGCCTTCGCAGCATGCTCCGCCCCTTCACCGACAGCGCTTTCGCACTGCTCGGCGCGTTGCCGCAGCACCTTGGCGGCCTCGGTGCGCAGAGCAGTCTCAACCCGCTCGCCGCCCACGTCTTCAAGGCGTTCGCCGTCGCCTCGCGGGTGCCGCTCATCCTGCTGGTGACGCCGGACGACATGGCCCGGCTGCAACGCATGGAGGGCGATGCCGCCATCCCGCTCCAGCGCGTGGAGACGGGCTCATGAGCGAGGCGTCCCAGAGAGACGCGTCCCTTGGCGAGGCGTCCGTTGGCGAGGCCACCTTGCGCGTCAGCGGCCTCACCATCCGTACGCCGCACGGTGTCGAGCTGGTGCGCGACGCGCATTTCGAGGTCAGCTCGCGTGAGCTGGTGGTGCTGATCGGCCCCAGCGGCAGCGGCAAGACCAGCATCATCAACGCGTTGTGCGGCCTGCTCGACGAGCGTGACGGCGCCTGGCAGATCGAGGGCCGGCTCAGCTATGGCGAGCGCGAGGTCGATCTGTCGGCCAGCCGCAGCGACATGTGCGGTCTGGTGTTCCAGGGCAATGCGCTGTTCGACGACCTCGACGCCGGCGAGAACGTGAAGATCGCCGCCGATCATGCGCCGCTGAGCGCGCGCGCCTATGATTCCAGCCCGATCATGTCCCTGCTGTCCGACATCCGGCCGGAACAGCCGATCGCTTCGTGCTCGGGCGGCCAGAAGCAGCGCATCGCCATCGCCCGCACGCTGATCGCCGGGCACCCGATCCTCATCCTCGACGAGCCGAATTCCGGCCTTGACATCATTTCCTCGCGCCGGCTCGCCGGCATCATCAAGACCATCTGCACCGAGCGTTCGACCCCGGTGGTGATCGCCGCCCACCACGTCGACGATCTGCTGCCGCTGGCCGACAAGGTGCTGCTGCTGGATACGCGCAGCCGCACGATCCGGCCGGTCGCCGCCGAGATCGGTGCTATCGAGCGGGCCATGATGGGGCTGGACCTCGAAGGCGAGAGCGCGCTCATCGCCGTCGAGGCCGGCGCGAGCAGCCCGCAGGCCGATGCCTGGCGCAGCTATGCCAAGGCCGGCCATCCGCTGCGCTGGTTCGCGCGCTATTTCGCCGAATACTTCTGGGTGCTGTGCGCGTCGCCCTTCATGCTGGGCTATCTCGGCCTTGGCGGCGCCATTCTCGGCTTCGTGTCGATGTGGTTCGGCTTCAATTATCACGCCTTCGGCGGCTATCTGAAGTCGATCCTGCACGACGAGACGCTGGCCGGCATCGGCTTCGTGCAGACCACCATATCGGTGCCGCTGATCGCCTCCATCCTCGTGGTGGCGCGCAACAGCGCGGTGATCTGCGCGGACCTCGGCAACCGCATGCTCTCCGCCCAGCTTCCGGCGATGCGCAACCTCCATATTTCGGGGTTCCGCTATCTCGTCGTCTCGATCCTGGTCGCGAATACGCTGTCGCTGACGCTGCTGACGGTTGCCGCTCTGGCGATGGCGTCATGGTCGGCGTTGCAGACCTGGCAGGTCTTCTTTCCCGACCAGCCGTCGGAGTTCTGGCAGGAGAATTATTTCCGCCGTCTCCTGGAGGCAGGTCCCGCTCTTTACGGCCAGCTCGGCTGGGTGTTTGCCAAGATTGTCCTGAGCTCGTTGCTCGGCAGCAGCGCGGCGATCCTCATCGGCCTGCGTCCGAAAACATCGGTGGTTTCTATCAATAACGCCATCGCCAAAGCCATTGTGATCGGGGTATCGTTGACGCTGGTTTCCCATGCGTTCTTTGCGGTACTGCAGTTCTGGGGCTGATGCGGGATAAGTGTTGCGCCGGCTCTGCTTGGGCCGTGCATGTAATGTTGGGTGGGGGGAAGCCGGTGGCGACGCCGACTTTCGGGAGCGGGACTGGCAATGCCTAAGCAGGATACGTCGAGCGAGCGTTTCATGGGCTATGTGGAACTCGCGGCGCTCGATCGCCCTTTCGTCTCCAAGGCCGAGGAGCGTCGCCTGCTGGAGCAGGGGATTTCGCAGTTCGGGCTCGACCCTACCGAGGCGCGGGGCATCGTGCTCTATGCGGCGCAGCAGAATGGCATCCGGCTGGAGCGCGAGGTCGATGGCCGCATGGTGCCGATCCTCGACCGCTTCGGCGGCAAGCGCAAAAAGCTCGGCAAGAAGAAGTTTCGCGAGGCCGCCGCGCTCTACAATGAGCTGGCTGGTGGCGTGCTTTCCGAAGAGGAGGCCCGCCTTTACGTCAAGCAGGTAATGGAACAGAATAAATTCCGCCCCAAGCGTTCGATGCTGATGTCGCGCCGGTGGTATGATAAGATCGGCAAGGAAAAGAAGCCGACTTCGATCCTGGCCGCCCTGCCGTTTCGCACCGTCTGATCGTCTCGGCGGATCGTGCGTCGTTTCAAGTGCAGCTGTTGGCGCCGGTCGCAGCCATCCGGGTGCGGCGACGCGATGAACGGGAGAGCGCGATGCGCGCACTGATACTTGGCCTGAGCCTTTTAGCCTTCAGCTCCGCAATAATGGCGCCGGCTCATGCGCAGCAGCCTGCTGCCGTGGCTCCGGCCCCGACGGTAACCATCCCGTCGCAGTCCAGCACGGTGCCGGCCCCGGCCATTGAGGGTGAGACCAGCTTCTACCGCGTCGCCGCGATTGCCGCTGGCGCTGTGGGCGGTGTCATCGTCGCCAATGCGCTCACCGCCGGCATGATCACGCCGGTCCTGCTCACCGGCAGCGGCGGCGCCAGCGCCATGATGGCTGGCGGCAGCTATGCGCTCACGGCTGGCCAGGCCGGCGTCACCGTGGTCGGCGCCGTGGTCGGCGGTTATGTCGGCAACTGGCTCTACGGCGAAGATTAATATTGCCGGGAAGGTTAATATTGCCGGCTGGAGTTCGACTTCTTTGCTGGCAGACTACTGGCTGCTGGCGGAGTTGACCGGGCGATTGGCGTTGCGCCAATCACCCAGCAGGGCGTCGCCGAGCTTGGCGAGGCCGTCGCGAACCTGCACCGAATGGGTCTCGCTGGGCGAGGATACCAGAACCGCGCTCTGCCACATCACGACATAGCCGGTGCGGATCCAGCCGACATCCTTGTCGAAGAACGATGCCTTCTTGTAGGCGCCGAGCATCAGCGTCGAATTGCACACGTCGGTGTTGGCGTCACGGGTCGACAGTACAGTAACCACCGCAAGCGCGGCGTCGGAATCGGTCGCCTTCATGCCTTCCGAGACGAGTTGCTGCCGAAGTTCGCGCACCATGGCGGCGGATTCGACGCTGCAATCCAGCGAATCGACCGTCATCGGGCTCGCCGTCACCCGCAGCGAGGTGATGCCGCGCAAATCCATATCGGTGGCAATGCCCTGCGCCGCAGCGGGCTGGAAGGCTGCAATCAGGCATGCGGCACCGAGGGCGAGGGCGCCGGCAAGGTTTCGGAACGAGCGGTGCATGGGTGCCTGCGTGAATCTAAAATTGGCCTTTTACAATATTCGCCGACCGCGTTAGATCAAGTTTTATTTGTTGTTGTAAGGCGTTAACATACTCTGTGTGGCAGCGTTACATGTAGCCTCGCCTTAAATCGCGACATGCCCGAGCGTTTCGGCGCCGGGGAGCGCGCGGAGTGTATTTTTGTTCGCGCGCAATGTTACGTAAGCTACGTCTGGCGTGTTAGTATGATACCGAATTGGCTTTGCGGCGGCCTGTTCGATGCCGGGGGCTCGTCATGTTCTATTATCTGCTCACTACAGCCATCTTCGCGGCCACCATCGCGGTAACGGGCATCGTTACCGAGGTCGGCACGAAGTATGTCGCCCGCTATTTCATCGAGAACGAGAGCCAGGATTTTGGCATCAACCCGCCGAGCACCGGCGACGCGAAGCCGGCGCAGGTTCGCACCGCACCGACGCGCGACGCCAGCATTGACAAGAATGGCCTCGACAAGAATGGCCTCGACAAGAACGGCAAGCCCCGTGAGGTCGTCGGGGCCTCCAGCGCCGTACTGCCGATCCTGATGAGCAATCCCGATGCCGGCACCGCTCTTGCCAGTCGCTCCGCGAGCGCCGGCGAGGCCGTGCCCAGTTCCTACCGCGTCGCCGCGCTGCTGAATGCCGGGCAGAAGACCGATGGCATCCTGGGCGCCGGGCTTCCCGCATCCCAGGCGCCGATCCCGGGAGCCGTTCCCACTGCTGCCCATTCCTCCGCTGCCGAGCCCGCTGCTGCAACTCCAGAGGTCGCACCGGAGGCGCCCGCCGCGCTGCCGATCGTCCCGCCGCAGGCGCAGCCCCAGGCCGCGCTCGACCTCATCCGCGACACCCCGCATCGCCGCCCCGACGGTTCGGCCTTCCTGCCGATGTCGACGCAGCGTGTCTTCTCGGTGCGCTGGAAGGTGTGCAGCAAGGCCGATGTCGCCATGGCCTTTGAAATTCCCGGGCACGTCATCACCGATCCCAGCGTCGGCACCACGGTAAATGCCGCGCTCGCCGGCATCATCGAGTCCAATCAGGGCACGTTCCCCTTCCTTGGCATGCGGGTGCGCCGCGGCGATCTGCTGGCCTATCTGCAGCCGACCGTCACCGTCTCCGAGCGCGCGCAGATCGAGGCGCGCGTGCAGCAGCTCTCCAACCAGATCACGCTCGCCGAGAAGCAGATGGAGCGGCTCGCCGGCGTGCTGTTCGTGCGCTACCGCACCAACAAGATTGAGGCGCAGAAGGTCCAGATCGAAGGCTATCGTCGCGAGCTGCTGTCGCTGCAATCCGCGCTCGAGCGCCGCGAAAGCCTGCGCGCCACCGCCGATGGCGTCATCTCCAAGGTCGGCGCGGTGGTGGGCAGCACGGTCAATCAAGGCCAGATCCTGTTTGAGATCGTCGATCCCGAGGCGCTGTGGGTGGAAGCCGCCGCTTACGATGCCGCCATCGCCGAGAACATCCGCACCGCTACCGCCATCACCGGTGACGGCAAGCCGATCCCGCTCGAATTCATCGGCGGCGGCATGACGCTGAGCAATCAGGCAATCCCGCTGCGCTTCCGCGTCGTCGGCCCGCATGAAGGGCTTTCGGTCGGCAAGCCGGTGACCGTGATCGTGCAGCAGAACAAGACCATTGCCGGAATTCCGGTGCCGGCCTCCAGCGTCATTCGCGACGGCGACGGCCGCTCCATCGTATGGGAGCGCACCGGCGCCGAGACCTTCGTGCCGCGTCAGGTGCGCGCCACCCGCGTCGCCGGCAACCAGATGGTGGTCGAGTCGGGGCTCGCCAACGGTGCCCGCGTGGTCACCGAGGGCGCCAGCCTGCTCAACCAGATTCGCTAGGGGAAACGCAGCGTGCGGGGCAATCGGGCGGTCATCATCCTCTTGACGGCAACCACCCTGGCGGCAACGCCGGCAACGGCTTTCGCGCAGTCCGCCCAGTTCGGGAGGCCGGCCCAGCTGGAGCTGGCCGGGCACGATGCTGACCCACCGCAGGATGATGCGACGGGTTCGGGGTTCGACAGCACCTTGCGGCATGCCCTGGTAGGAACTGCGGTACTGGGTGGGGCGTTCACGCTCGGGTTCCTGGCGACAGGTTCGCTCTCCACCGCGATCGGTGCGGCAAGTGCCGTCGTGATTACTTATGCGGTCCTGCCCTAGGCGGCGCCGTTGCCTTGCAGACCGGCGCCTGGTTGACGCCGACATACGCACAACGCGGGGGCAGGGGCCTTCGTGCCATCGCTACAGGAGGCCTGAATGATCCGAGGACATAAGCAGTACTTGCCGCTCGTTCTGGCCGCCGCGCTTGTTGCGGGCGTGCCGGCGGCGGCCTCCGCCCAGACGGCAACGACCAGCGCCAGCATCTGGGACCCGTTCGAGACCATCAACCGCGCGACCTATGCCTTCAACACCGCCTTCGTCGCGGTGGTGGCGACGCCTGTCATCAGCGCCTATCGCGATAATGTGCCGGCTTCGGTCCAGCTCGGCATCGACAACGTGTTCACCAATCTGCGTGAGCCCCTGACCGCGATCTCAAGCGCCGCGCAGGGCGACTTCAACAATATGGGCGTGTCGGTCGGCCGCTTCGCCATCAACAGCGTGGCCGGCATCGGCGGCGTGTTCGATGTCGCGACGCGCATGGGCTACGTCTCCAAGGCGGATGATCTCGGCAACGCCCTGTGCAGCTATGGCGTGCCCGCCGGGCCGTTCCTCATGGTGCCGTTCTTCGGCCCGACGAATACGCGCGAGGCCGCCGGCACTGTCGCCACCTATGGCCTGACCTACGCGGTCACCCACGACTACGTCATCCCCTATGTGGTCGCCGATCGGGTCGCGGCTGCCGCCTATGACATGAAGCTGGCGCCGGCTGGCACCGAGGTCACCGTGAACGTTCCGGCCGCGCCCGGAACGGTGGCCAATCCGGTGCTGCCGACGGTGGAGACCACCAACGCGCCGTCCTATGAAGACGCGCGGGCTTCCTACATGACCTGGCGCCACAGCCTCTGTACGGATTCCGTGCCGGCTGCGAACCGCAAGCCGAGCCCGCTCGGCAGCGTCATCCGCATCAACTAGTCGTCTACCTCTACAGCGCACATCCGCCCGCATCCCGCTCAATCGGGGTGCGGGCCTGCGTTCGTCTCCGCCAGCCGAGGACCAGCCGCATGACCGCCTCCGCCGACGGACAAGACGATGCGAGCCATCGTCACGCCCCCCACGACCATGCCCCGCACGATCATGGCGGCGAGCGCCACGACCACGGCATGACCGTCACCGACGACAGCCAGCGCCGCGTCTTCTGGGTGATGATCATCACCGGCGGCTACATGTTCGCGCAGGCCGCGGGCGGCTATCTCTCCGGCTCGCTGGCGCTGATCGCCGACGCCGGCCACATGCTGTCCGACACGGTGGCGCTGTTCCTGTCATGGATGGCGTTCCGGCTCAGCCGCCGCCCGCCGGACGAGAGCCGCACCTTCGGCTATCACCGCTTCCAGGTGCTTGCGGCGCTGGCCAATGGCGCCACGCTGTTCCTCATTGCCATATGGGTGGTCTATGAGGCCATCGAGCGTTTCTCGCAGCCGGTCGAGGTGCTTGCCGGCCCGATGCTGGCGGTCGCGGTCATCGGCCTCTGCGTCAACATCGGCGGCGTGCTGGTGCTGCGCGGCGGCGACCGGCGCAACGTCAACATGCGCGGCGCGCTGCTTCACGTGTTCGGCGACCTCCTGGGCTCGGTCGCCGCCATCACCGCCGCCATCGTCATCATGGCCACCGGCTGGATGCCGGTGGACCCGATCCTCTCGGTGTTCGTCAGCGTGCTGATCCTCAAGAGCGCGTGGACGCTGATGCGCTCCTCGCTCAACATATTGATGGAAGGCGTGCCGGAGGAACTCGAAAGCCCGGTCATCGCCAGGCAGCTCGACGAGATCGAGGGCGTCGCCAATGTCCACCACATCCATGTGTGGGGGCTCACCGGCGAGCGGTTGATGGCCTCGCTGCACCTCCGCCTGAAGGACGGCGCGAGTTCCGGTCCGGTAAAGGCGGCGGTGCGCGCCAGGCTGAAGGCGAGCTTCGGCATCGATCATGTGACGATCGAGGTGGACGACGCCGGCGAGCACCCGGAAGAGACCGGCGCGTTCTCCGCTACTGGCTGAGCCTATGGCGGCGTACGCAGCACGTCGCGCTCGCCCGACAGGCGCTTCTGCACGAACGACCAGCTGGTGCCGACACCCAGCACCAGCGCGATCCAGAACAGCACCAGATAGGTGGTGATCTCTACGTCCTGAAAGCCGAAGAAGCCGAGGCCCACGCCGAAGGTGATGCCCATCAGCACCATCACCGAGATCGCCGCTATGCCGAAATAGCCGATGCTCAGGAACGTCATGCGGGCGATCGCCACCAGCCCGGTGAGCAGCAATATGCCGACGCAGATTTGCGTGGTGGTGAGGCTCTCGGTGTTCGAGATCCAGTGATAATAGGAATTGCCGCTCGGATTGTAGGTGCCGAACACCAGCAAGGCCGCCAGCAGCGAGCGCCGCGCGAACAGCGACACGACATGCAGTGGCGGATTGATGTCGAGACGTGGCACGGCGCGCCTCAGACCGGCGAGTTGAGGGTCACGTCAGTGGAATCCACCTGCCCGCTGAGCCGATTGCGCAGATGCGACCAGGACAGCCCGACGCCATAGAGCGTGGCGAGGATCACCAGCAGCGTCAGCGTGAACACCCTGGGATCTTCGACATTCAGCAGCTGGTTGTCGATCAGGATCCACGCGGCGGAGGCGAACAGCGCGGTCAGCAGCCCGATGCCGATGAGGCCGAGCGAACGCATGCCGGCAAGGATGGCCACCACATGGAGGATCAGCAGCACCACGCCGACCGTGATCTTCAACGGAACCTGGCCGGGATACTCAAACAGCCAGTGATAGTACGACATGGCGTAAGGATTATAGGTTCCGAGCACGAGCATCATCGACGTCAGCCAGCGCACTGCATAGTCAATAATGCCGAATTCATGCATCCGATCGACCGGGTCCGATTAGTCGCCGCGCGTCATGCGGCAGGTGTGCGTGCAAGGCTGGCAGCATGTCGGAATGAGTGTCGCACAGCGGCTCCGCGCGTCAAACCCAATGCTCGGATTCCGCCGATCCGATATTTGATGAAATGCTTGTTGACGCTGGCAATGACGTAACGATAGTGGCTTTCTACAGGTTCAAGACGGGGTTGCCTTGTCTACCGACGCACGACGTTGCCCCTCGCGGGCCGCGCGCATTTTCCAATCATTGCGCGCGTCGCTCGGCTCGACGGCCTATGTCACGCTGACGCTGCTGGTCTCGCTGGGATTCGTGCTGATTTTGGCGACGACGCTGAACTATTCGAAGTTCATCTCGACCTATAATGGCCTCGCCGACCGGCGCATCGCCATGATCACCGAATGGACCCGCGATTCCATCCAGGTGGTGCTCAATCTCGGCCTTGAGCTGAAGGGTGTCGCCGCCGCCGGCAATATCCTCAAGGCGGCGATGAACCGGGATCCGCATATTGGCAGCATCGCGCTGTTCGATACGGCATCACAGCGCATCGTGTTCTCGACGGACCCGGATCAGGTCGGCAAGCCGGCCGCGCCGGAATGGCTGCACGCGCAGGAGCACGCCACCGGCCCGCACTGGAAGCTGGCGGAGAGCGATCCAGTCATCGTCGGCATCAGGATCGATTCGGGCGCAGTGCCGAATGTCGGCGGCGCGGTGCTGAGCTATTCGCTGGAAGATGCCCACCGCAACATCGCCGCTATGCGGGACGAGCTGATCATCAGCGCGCTCGCCATCTTCGCGCTGTTCACGCTGGTCGCGGTGGCCGGCTCGCTGCTGGTCACGCGCGGGCTTCGCCGCACGCTGGCCGGCCTGTCGGCGACATTCGATCCCGATGCGCCCGACAGTGCGGCCGGCGCTCGGCTGCCGGCCCGGCTTCGCGAACTCGCAACGCATTTCCGCGCCAACGCCACCAGCGCGAAGGCCAAACTCGCCGACATCGAGCGCGAGATCGCGCACGCGGCAGCAGCGGAGCCGCGCTCGTGAACGTCCGAGTCCAGCCCATCGCCGATCTCAATCGCATCAGGACCCGCATCCTGCTGCTGACGCTGGCGCTGGTCATCGCGGCGGCGACGCTGCTCTCGGTGCGCACCCATCAGCTGTTCGAGGCGGCACTGACGCCCGAGATCATGCAGAAGACCGATGCGGTGGCCGAGTTGGCCACGCTCGATGTCGAGCAGGCGCTGAATCTCGGCATCCCGCTGGAAAAGCTGGTCGGCGTCGTCGCCTATTTCGATGAGGTGCGCGCCTCGCACCCGGAGATCCAGTTCGCCGGCATCCTGAACCCGCAGGGCCGGCCGCTGTTCATGTCCGGCGACGGCATGCAGGAGGCCGCAACGGCCCTCTCGGATGAGGTGAGCGCCTTCGCGCTCGGCAGCATCGACCACGACATCGTCAGGGACGGGGACTATGACGTGATGCTGTCGCGTGCCGACCCCGGCGGCGTCACGGCGGCCGTCGTCGCCATCGGGCTCGACCCGCGCTACATCCATCGCCAGCTCGAGGAACTCACCGCGGACGTCTTCATCGTCCTGCTGGTCGCGCTGTTCCTCGCTTTCGAGATGGCGGTGGTGCTGCTGACCGGGCGCACCATCACGCCGCTCAACCAGCTGATTTCGGCGGTGGAGGCGGGCGCACAGGGCAAGCTGCACCGCCTCATCGCCTATCATGCCAATGATGGCATCGGCCGGGTCATCGCGCGCTTCAACGCGATCGTGCAGGGTCTCAACGACCGCTACCGCCGTCTGGTGGACGGTGCCGGCCAGCGCCCGGCGCTGCGCGACAGGGTCACCGCACTCGGTGCCCGGCTCGGCCTCATCGACGGGCCGCTGGAGAGCTATGGGATCAGGGCGTCCATCAACGATGTCCGCCTGCCGCTGTTCGTGTTCGTCATGGCGGAGGAACTGCAGAAGCCGTTTCTGCCGCTCTATATTCGCAGCCTGGAGGTGCACGACAGCTGGCTGTCGCCGCAGGTGCTGATCGGCGTCCCGATTTCGGTCTACATGCTGACGCTGGCGCTCGCGACGCCCATCGCCGGCTCGTGGGCGGACCAATATGGATCGCGCCGCATCTTCCTCTCCGGTCTTGTCGTTGCCATTGGCGGATTCCTCGGCGCCGCGCTGGCCGGCAGCTTGCTGCAACTGGTGGGCGCCCGCGCGCTCGGGGCCGTGGGCTACGGCATGTGCACCATCGCTGCGCAAGGCTTCATCGTGCAGGTGACGACGCGGGCCGATCGTACGCAGGGCATCTCGGTGTTCGTCACCGTGCTGATGTCCGCCAGCATCTGCGGTACCGCCATCGGCGGCATCCTCGTCGACCGTATCGGCTATCGCCCGGTGTTCGTGTGTGCGGCGGCGCTCTGCCTGCTCGCCGGCATGCTGGCGCTTCGCATGATGGCGAAGACCAAGGCACCGGAGCCGGCCGCGCGCCGCTTCCGGCTGGGCGATCTCGGGATCGCGCTGCGCAATCCGCGCTTCCTGGCTTTGGTGATGTTCGCCGCCATCCCGAACAAGATCGTGCTGACCGGCTTTCTGTTCTACGCCGTGCCGCTCTATCTCGCAGGGATCAACATCTCCGAGGCCGACACCGGGCGGGTGATGATCCTGTATTCGCTGGTCATCGTCTTTGTCGGCCCGTGGGTCAGCCGCCTCAACGACCAGCGCGGTTATGGCTGGTCTCTGGTTTTCGCCGGCACGCTGCTGTCGGGGCTCGCCATGTTCCTCCTCTGGTTTCGCGCGGACATTTATGGCGTGTCCGCCGCAGTGCTGGCGGTCGCCTTCGCCCATGCCCTCTCGATCTCCCCGCAGATCGCACTGGTGCCGGAGATTTGCGGGCAGGACATCGAGGAGGTCGGCCAGACCATGGTGCTTGGCGCGCTGCGCATGCTGGAGCGCGTCGGCAGCGTCATCGGCCCGCTGCTGGTCGCCGGCCTTGCCTATTGCTTCGGCTATATCGCGGCGCTGATGACGATGGGCGGCATGATCGCCATCACCGCGCCGCTGCTGCTGCTCGCGCGCTGGAACACCCGGTCGCCGCAGGTGCCGACATGAGGAGCCGCATCCTTGCGCTCATCCTGCTCGGCCTCGCGCTCGCCATGCCCGGGCCTGCGAGGGCCCAGCAGCAGCCCGCGCCGTTCAAGATCATGATGGTGCTGTGGCGCGGCTGCGAGGATGCCTGCCGCGGCTTCCGGGACTACCTGGCCTTGCGGCGCATTCCGGTGGAGTACCTGATCCGCAACGCCGGCACCCTGAAGCTGAGCTTTGCCGAACTGGTGGCGGAGGCGCGCGCCAACAAGGTTGACCTCGTCGTCACCTGGGGGACCAGCGCGACGCTCGGCATGGTCGGGGAGTTCGACAATGTCGATCCGGCCAGGCACCTCACCGACATCCCGACCCTGTTCATGATCGTCACCGACCCGCTCGCCGCGCGGGTGGTGCAGAGCCTCGAACGTCCGGGCCGCAACGTCTCCGGCACGCTGGTCACCGTGCCCGAGGAAACCCAGATGCGGGCGATCCGCTCCTACATGCCGTTCGAGCGGGTCGGCATCGTCTATAATGAGGACGAGACCAATGCCGTGGCCTCCGTCGATGCGCTGCGTGCCGTTGCCCCGAAGCTGAATTTCGAGGTCGTCGCCAGGGCCGTGCCGCTCGACGTCGACGGCGAGCCGGTCGCCGCCAGCCTGCCGGATATCATCGCCGGGATGGCCGACGCGAAGGTCGACCTGATCTATATCGGCTCCAGCTCCTTCGTCCTCAACAACCGCGACGCCTTTACCCGCGCGGCCGTGGAGCACGGCATCCCGGTGGCGGCCGCCGGCGAGGTGCCGGTGGTGGAATCCGACGCGCTGCTCGGCCTTGTCGGCCGCTACTACACCATCGGCCAGCTCACCGGCCATCGCGCCGAGGAAATACTGGTGGATGGGCAGAAGCCGCAGGACATGCCGGTCGAGGCGCTCCACCATTTCTCGCTGATCGTGAACATGGACGTCGCCCACCGGCTGGAGCGCTACCCGCCGCTCTCGCTGCTGAATGTCGTCGAGATCATCAAGAATGATCGCGGGACGCGGCCGTGAACATCCTCATCTTCAGCAAGCGTGACCTCACCTCCACGGTGCTGCTGAACGATCTGCTGCCGCGCCTGCTCGCATTGCCGGATTGCCGCCTGCGCGTCGTTCTCGCCGAGCGTACCCGCCCGGTGGAACTTGTCGTGCCCGAACTGACAAGGATGAAGTATCACGAGCGCGACCTGCCGTTCGGCACGGTTTTTCCCAAGCTCGATGCCGACCCGACGCCACTGCCGCCGGGCCGCCTGATGACGCCGACACAACTGGCGGCGCGTCACGGTATCGAGATTGTCGTCGCCCGCGCCATGGACGATCCGGCGCTGCTCGCCACCATCGCCGAGTTCGCCCCGGACCTGATGGTTTCTTGCCGTTTCAGCTTCCTGTTTCCGCCGGAAATCATCGCGCTGCCGCGGCGCGGCATCATCAACGTGCATCCCGGCAGGCTGCCGGATTATGCCGGCCTGTACCCGCATTTCTTCTCGATGCTGGCCGGCGAGGCAAGCCTTGGCTGCACGATACATTTCGTCGTGCCGGGCATCGATAACGGCCCCGTGCTGGCGAGCGGCGAACTGCCGATCGTAGCCGGCCGCTCTGCGTTCGCGCACAACCTAGAGAGCCATCTGCTAGGCAACCGGCTGCTGGCGGATTTGATCTTAGCCATGATGGACGACAGGCAGATAGAAGCTATTCCGCAGGCGGAATACCAGCTAAAGTTGAATACTTATCCGACTCCGGCTGAGTTCGAGAGGTTTCATGCCTCCGGGCTCTCGCTGATCGAAGCGACCGAATATAAAGATCTACTCGGACGCTTCGGAAGGTCGCCTGTATAGCGTATCGGGTGCAGGGCTGCCGGGACCGGCGCCAGCGCACGCGGGGACGGCGTTTTCAAGGTTTGCTGGGGGCAGGCATGTTAGATTTCGGCATCTTCACTCTGCCGGCAATTGCGGCGGCGCTGGTCTTCGTGACCGCACTGTTCATCGGTGAAGACATCGTCATCGAGAAGGTCGACGTTCCCACCTTCAGGGAATGGAGCGGCTACAGTTCGACGGTGGCCACCCGCCAGCTGAGCGACGAGTTGCGCGAGATGAGCGTCGCCGCCGCCTCCGAGCTTCACGCGATCAACATAGACGAGGGCGGTGTCGAGAAGGGCATCAACGCGTTCGAGGATTATTTCGAGGTCGGCCTGCTGATCAACGGCGCTCGCAACATGCTCGGCCTGATCAAGTACTACATCAATGGCGAGATCACCGAGGCCGACGGCGTCACGCGGCTGTACGTCCGGGTCTACACCAAGGACGAAGACAACCCGGTCAAGCTGATCATCGTGACGGGCAGCGGCAAGGGCAACGTGACGGGCAAGGGCAATGAAATCGACGCCCTGCTGCACGAAGGCGCAGTGCAGATCCTCGAATTCATCAATCCCTATATTATCGCGCTCTATCACCGTCGTATGGAGCTGGAGCAGAAGCAATTCGACTTCCCCAAGACCCATGCGGCGATCCAGAGGTTCCTCGTCAACCAGCCCACCGAGCAGCACTTCCTGGCTTATGGCATGCTTGGGCGGGTGCACATGCTCAGGGCAGAGAACGACACCAGCCTGACCCCGGAGCAGCGCGAGGCGGCGTATGGCGATGCCGAGCGCCACCTTCAGGCGGCGCTCCTCCAGCAGCCGGAATTCCTCTATCCGCTGATCAATCTCGGCATGATCCGCGCCGCCAAGAAGGACTATGTCGCGGCCGATGGCTACTTCGCTCGCGCGGTGAGGGCAGACCCGAATTACCTTGCCACCCGCACGGCATGGGGCGACATGCTGGTCGAGCAGGGCCTGCTCGACGACGCCATCATCCAGTACGCGGCGGCGGTCGAGATCAGCCCGCACGACGCCAGGCTGCACGCCAGGCTCGCCGCTCTCTACGAGAAGGCCGGCAAGCCGGTCGAGGCCAGAGAGGAGGCCGAGGCCGCGCTCAGGCTCGATCCGATCTCGGAGGCCAATGCCCGTAAGGTGCGGGAACTGGAAGAGAAGCCCGTCATCGTGCATTAGGCAGGCGCGTGCGACGTTGCGGGTGGGGAAGGGGCGCCAGGGTACTTCCATCCGGCACCCCGGCACCTTAAGGAGTGCCCTATCGGAAGGCATTCTCCCGGTGGGGCTTGCGGGAATTTCGGCGGATGCTTGAGACGCTCTTCGTTGTCGGCTTCGTCGTGCTTCCGCTGGCGATCGCCGTCGTCCTGATCCTCTATCGGGCACGGTTCGTCGTTATCGGTATCGCTGTGCTGGTGGTGTTCCTGATGCTAATCTGGGCGGTACTGACATTGAGCGCGCTGGTGCGGGACGTGCGCAGCCCGGGGGCTCCCTCGCTCACCATGCCTGGCAATTGCACGGACCCCAACGCCGCCGCGTCTTCCGGGGACTGCCGGCTGTGATGACGGATCGATAATGGGCAGCCAATTCGTCCTGACAGGCCTTGCGCTTCTCGTCCAGGCGACGCTGCTGGGCCTGTTCCCCTTTGTACTGCTCGCAGCCATGTGCCGCGCGGTGAACGCCGCGCACGACGCCCAGCTGCCGCTCACCCCCTATATCGAGCTCGCCTCGCTTGGTGTCGGCCTGCTGGCGGGCGGCATCATCCTCGCCTCGAACGTCCATTGGGGCCTGCTGGAGCCGGGCGAGATCTTTCGCAAAGGCGGGCCGTGGGACATGAGCTTCGGCCAGTTTCTCGCCGGCCCGGCCAACCCGTTCTCCTACGATGTCTCGGCGATTCTTACCTGGCCGTTCTCCGGCAAATTGCCGAGCATCGCTGGCGTGCTGGTGCTGGTGCTCGGCGGGCTGGTATTCTACGCGCCGCTGATCATGTATCGCTCGAAGCGCGCAATCGCCCACGCGATACGTAACGTCATCATCCTGTTTTGGGGTGCCTATACCTGCGTCTACCTGTTCTTTTACGCCGGCTGGCTGGCGAACAAGCTGAATTTCTGGATCTTCCTCGTGCTCTTGATGATTATCGGCCTGCGCCGGCGCTCGGAGCGCGTGGTACTGAAGATCAACTGACGGCGGCGATGCCGCCCAAGATGAGGAAATGACCATGATCATCGCCAAGCATCTGTTCGCTCTCGGCCTTGCCGCCACCGTGCTCGGCGCTGCCTCGTCCGCGATGGCGCAGCAGACCGGCCAGTCGACCGAGCCGCCGAGCACCTTCGATCGCATCGAGAAGAGCCTTTCGGAGGCTGCCACCCAGGCGATGGACTATGTCCAGTCCTTCATCCCCTACAAGATGCCTGAAGTGCAGCCCAACGGCGACATCGTGATCCGCCGCGACAAGCCCGCCGCCGAGGCGACCCCGGCCGGCCCGAGCACCACCACGCCGGACATCGGCACGCCGAGCGCCAGCACGACACCGCCGGAGGCCCCAAAGAACTGACCTCTGCCGAGTTCCACCGCACGGGTGAGCACAATGGCCGGCAAGACGTCCGACGACTCGGCGAAGGTCGCGAAGGAGGCCGCCAAGCCAGCTCTTGTCTCCGGCGGCAACCCGCAGATCGCGAAGGGCTACGGCGACGCCCCGGTGCACGCCTATATTGCGGCGATGCCGGGTTGGAAAAGCGACGTCGGGCAACGCCTCGACGCGCTGATCGAGCGCACCGTCCCCGGCGTGCACAAGGCCGTCAAATGGAACTCGCCGCTTTACGGGATCGAGGGCGAGGGCTGGTTCCTCGGCATCCATTGCTTCATGAAGTACATCAAGGTGGCCTTCTTCCGCGGCGCGGCGCTGCACCCTGTTCCGCCGGGCGCGTCCAGGAGCAAGGACACGCGCTACCTCGACATTCATGAGCACGATCAGCTCAATGAGGCTCAGTTCGCCGCCTGGGTGAAGCAAGCCAGCCAATTGCCCGGCGAGCGAATGTGAGATGAGGACTACCAGACGAAGGGAATGAAGCGGTATCGCACACGCGCCGCATAGTCCTCATAACCCGCCAGGCCCTCGCGCAAGGCACGCTCCTCGTGCACGGCGCGCCATGCAATGCCCAGGATGAACAGCACGGAAAATGCCAGGCCCAGCCAGGAGCCGAGCAACAACGGCAGGCCGACGAGGAGAAGCAAGGCGCCTGCATACATCGGGTGCCGCACGATGGCATAAGGGCCGGTGTCGATCACGTGCTGGCCTTTCTGGATCTTCACCACCGGCGCCGCGAAGCTGTTCTCCCGGAACGTCCACCAGGTAGCGACGCTGTTGACCAAAATGGCGAGGCCGCCGAGCACCTGAAGCCAAAGCGGAACTGCGGTGAAGGCGGTGCGCGCGGCATCCCAGCCCATGAACGCCATCCAGGCGCAGAAGCCGAGCATGAACAGCGACAGCCACACGCGGTCCCAGGGCTTCTGGTCGCGCTGCAGCGGTGAAGCCATGCGCTCGCGCAGCAGGCTCGGACTGTGCTTGGACAGCCAGAGGATCATGGCAAGGCCGCCGACCGTGATCAGGCCGAGCAGCACCCAGGCGGCCGGATAGGCCAGGGTGCCGGCCGGCCACAGGATCAGCGCGGCCATGAAAACCATCCACGCCGCAAGCTGGAGCATATAAACGAGCATGGCATAGTCCCCGAAGCTCGGAAGCAGTCGGCGCTTCAACCTTCGCACCAGGGAGGCGCCGAGTCCGGATCGCCGTGCCCGCGCCCGGGAGTGACCTCATGGGCATTTTCGCACGATTCGCCGAATCGCACATTGCCATGTGTTCACTATTTGTTCTAACTTCGGTAAATTGAATGCCATGGAGGCTTTGCCATGCAAGGGACATTCGATTTCCATCGCGATCTGCCTGATAGACCGATAAAGCCGGAACGGCTTTTCTTCGCGGTGCTTCCGGATTCCGCAACAGCGTGCCAGATGAAGGAGTTCGGCGAGCATTTCGCCAACGATAATCGTCTGTCCGGCACTCCGCTCACGTCCGAACGCCTGCATGTATCCTTGCATCATGTTGGCGACCCGGCGGATGTCGTGTTCGATCAAGGCCTCGATTGCGTGCTCGACGGTATCGCGGTCGGGTGGCCGGGCTGATTGCCGCTCTCCGCACTCAGGCTTCGAAATAGCCTGGCCGGTCGAGATCGGGCAGCAGTCCCGGCTGCTTCGGCTGCCAGCCCAGCATGCGCCGGGTCCGCTCGCTCGAGGCCGGGTTGTCGAGCGCGGCGAAATGGGCGAACCAGCCGAAATGCTCGGCCGCTTCCTCCGCGGTCTTGCTGACGACCGGCAGCTTCAGGCGGCGGCCGATCACGCCGGCGATGTCGCGAAACGCCACACCCTCCTCGGCTGCCCCGTGATAGCGGGCACCCGCGGAACCCTGCTCCAGTACGAGCCTGAACAGCAGGGCGGCGTCGAGCCGGTGCACCGCCGGCCAGCGATTGAGCCCTTCGCCAATATAGGCCGAGACGCCCTTTTCGCGGGCGATGCCGATGAGCAGCGGAACGAAACCATGATCGCCGTCGCCATGGACCGACGGCGACAGGCGCACCACCGACACGCGCACGCCGCGCGCGGCGACCGACGCCGCCGCCTGTTCCGAAGCGACGCGGGGGATCGAGGTGGCCGGCATGTCGTCTTCGGTCGCGAGGCGGCCTTGCGGAAGCAGCCCGGTCCCGGAGGTGACGATCAGAGGCCGGTCGGAGCCTTCGAGGACGGCACCAAGCGCCTCGATGGCGCGGCGGTCGATCTCGCAATTGGCCGCGAACTTCGAGAAGTCGTGGATGAAGGCGGTGTGGATCACGCCGTCCGCCAGGGCGGCTCCGCTGCGCAGGCTTTCCAGGTCTTCGAGATCACCGCGGTGGGTCTGCGCGCCCACGTCGGCAAGAGACCTTGCGGCGGCATCCGAGCGGGCAAGGCCGATCACCCGATGGCCCGCATTGATCAGTTCCTGAACGACGGCAGAACCGACAAAGCCTGTCGCGCCGGTGACGAATACACGCATCGACTTATCCTTCACTTGCGTTCCTGGCCGCCTTTGCAAGCCGGTTGTGAAGATAAGGGATTGGAAAATACGATCTATGCTGTAGGGTCCGTATTATCTTCGCAATCGTCCGGGATGGCCCATGGACCCGCTCTCAGATGTGCTGTCGCTGCTGAAGCCGCGCAGCCACATGTCCGCCGGCTTCGATGCCGCCGGGGACTGGTCGATCCAGTTCCCCGATCAGCAGAAAAGCATCAAATGCGGCGCGGTGGTTTCCGGCGCGTGCTGGTTGTCGGTGGAGGGCGTTGCGGACGCGGTCCGTCTGGAGAGCGGGGATTGCTTCCTGCTGCCGAGCGGGCGGCCCTTCCGCCTCGCCAGCGACATGGCTGTGCCGCCGGTCGACGCCGTCACGGTTTTTTCCAGCGCGCGCAATGGCGGCATCGCCAGGCACAATGGCGGCGGCGCGTTCTTCCTCGTCAGCAGCCGCTTCGCCCTTGCCGGCGATCATGCCGGCATCCTGCTGCGGATGCTGCCGCCCATCGTCCTTATCCGGCAGGAGCCGGATCAGGCGGCGCTGCGCTGGTCGGTGGAGCGGATGATGCAGGAACTGCGGGATCAGCAGGCGGGCGGCTTTCTGGTCATACAGCACCTCGCGCACATGATGCTGGTCCAGGCTCTGCGCGCGCATCTGGCGGGAGGATCGAGCGGCGGCGTCGGCTGGCTCTTCGCCCTTTCGGACAGACAGATGGGCGCGGCGATCAGCGCCATGCACGAGGATCCGGCGCAGCGCTGGACCTTGCAGCAACTGGCCGAGCGCGCCGGCATGTCACGATCGACCTTCGCCCTGAAGTTCAAGGCGACGGTCGGCGCCACGCCCATGGAGTATCTGACGCGCTGGCGCATGCTGCTGGCCGGGGACCGGCTGGCGCACACCGGCGACCCCATCTCCGTCATTGCGCTGTCGCTCGGCTATGAATCCGAAAGCGCCTTCAGCACCGCCTTCAAGCGCGTTATGGGCCGTTCGCCACGGCAATATGGCCGGGACGGGAGCTCCGTTTCCGCTGCACGGGACGAGGCGCGGGCCACCCGCGCCGATCGGCTCGAACCCGTCGCGGATTGACAGGCATGGTCAGCGGCGATCAGTCGCCCGGGGCTTCGGGGCGGCGCCTCGACTGCGCTCCGGGCCGGCGCACTGCCCGCACCTTGCCGCTCTTCTCGCCACCGCAATAGAGCCGGTCGCCGCCATCGGACTCCAGCCCGGACACACCCATGCCGGCCGGCATGTCGAGCTGCTCCAGCACCTTGCCCGTCCGCGGATCGATCCGCCGCACATCGCTCTCGCCGCCTTCCCAGGTGCCGTGCCAGAGCTCGCCATCGACCCAGGTGACCCCGGTCACGAAACGGCTGGACTCGATGGTGCGCAGGATCGCCCCGGTCTCGGGATCGATCTGGTGGATCTTGCGATCCCGATACTGCCCCACCCAGAGCGTGCCCTCGGCCCAGGCGAGCCCGGAGTCGCCGCCACCACCCGGCGCGGGGATGGTGGAGATCACGCGGCCGGTGGCCGGTTCGATCTTCTGGATACGGTCCTCGGCGATCTGGTACAGGTGCCGGCCGTCGAATGCCGTTCCCGCATGCGCGGCGACATCGATCGTGCGCTGCAGCGTTCCGCTCTCCGGATCGAAGGCGTTCAGCCGGTCGCCGGAAGCGAACCAGACCTGCCGGCCGTCGAAGGTGACGCCCGCCACGTCGTCGGCACCTGGAAACGGTCCGTATTCGCGCAGGATTTCGGCTGCCGAGCGATTCATGTTTCCACTCCTTGGTTTCGAGCGAATGGACGACGGATTGCGTGGGTGCCCGAAACTCACCTTCCGGAACTCTAGTCACCCGGCCAGGGGGCAGGGAGTAACAAGGTCGTCGTGAATCCGGGCACCGGCGGCGTCATCCAGCGGCGCGCCCGGCCACGGCCGAACGACTGCACCTTGCCGGCGGCGCCGAGCGCATCGAGTGCCCGCTGCACGGTGCGCTGGCTGGCGCCGAGCGCAAGCGCCAGCGCCGAGCTGGACCAGGATTCTCCGTCGGTAAGGAAGGCGAGCACCGCCGCGTGCGGCTCCTCGACCGGCCGCGCCAGCACCATGACCTCGCCGACGCCGCGCGGGGCGAGCGCAAAGCCACGCTGCGTCGCGCTCACCCGGGCCAGCGGCCGCAGCAGGGTGCGCAGCCGGCCGATCTCCACGCGCAAGCGGGCACGATGCGATTCATCGGCAGACTTGCCGCCGAAAGCCCGGGCGATGAGCGTGTCCCTCGCCACGTCACCGGGCCACGCCTCGCCCAGCGTGCGCGCCAGCGCGAACAGCACTGGGCGCGTCGCCAACGAGATCACCAGGTGCGGCTCGCGCACGGCATGGCGGCACGCATCGACCACGAGCACCTTCGACGCCAGCAGCGCCTCGACTTCCTCGAGCCGCAGCGGGCGTTCCGCGCCGTGCGCGATCAGCCGCGCCGCCGGCGTGTCCAGCAAGAGCGAGGCGCTCTCGACCTCCGCCGCCAGCGCCGGAATGCGGGCCTCGCGCGCGGCCCGTCCCGCGCGGGCAAGAGCATCACGCGCCGTCTGGGTGTGCAGGCGGCGCATCGCGATCCCGGCCACCACGAGTTCGTGCGCGGCGCTCAAGGCGGGCGGGAAGGGGGCTGGATCCAGCTCGGCGAGCCGTTGCTCGGCCTCGTCGAGCCGACCCACCAGCAGCAGGCGCCGGACCTCGAGATAGCGCGCATGCGCCGCGTTCGCCCGATCGCCATGCGCTTCCAGCGTCGCCCGGGCTGCGTCGAGCGTCTTTGCCGGCCAGCCGAGGTCGCGGGCGGCGAGCGCGATCTCGGCCTCGGCGACTATGCAGCGCGCATGGGCCACCGCCTCTTTCGGGCCGAATGCGCGCGCTGCGCTGCGCACCAGGGCCTTGCCCCGCGCGAGATCGCCGAGCTGCGCCATGGCGATGCCGCGAAGCGCCAGCGCCGGCGCGTCGTCGCGCAGCGCGACCCTTTTCAGCGCGCCGAGTGGATCACCCGCCGCGAGCGCACGCGCCGCGGCGGTGATCAGAGAGTCCATTGGAATCCCGCCACACTTGTCACTCCCACCTGCCGATGCCCGGTCCCTAGTCTGGCCACACCACGAACACACCCGACGAAGGAGCGAAGGTAATGACGACACACATCACTGCAACACGCGAAAGCTGGCTGGCGGCCCGGCGTGAGTTGCTCGAAGCCGAGAAGGCGCTGACGCGGCAGAGCGACGAGCTGGTGCGCCGGCGGCAGGAATTGCCGTGGGTCCGGGTCGACAAGGCGTATCGCTTCGACACCGAGGAGGGCAGCGTGGCGCTGCCCGAGCTGTTCAAGGGGCGCTCGCAGCTGCTGGTCTACCACTTCATGTTCGGGCCCGACTACAAGGCCGGCTGCCCGAGTTGCTCGGCGCTGGCCGATGGCTTCGACGGCTCCGTCGTCCATCTCGCCAATCACGACGTCGCGTTCTGCGTGGTGTCGCGGGCGCCGCTCGCCAGGCTGCAGGCCTACAAGCAGCGCATGGGGTGGAGCTTTCCGTGGGCGTCCTCGGCCGGCGGTGACTTCAATTTCGACTTCAACGTGTCGTTCACCGAGCAGCAGCAGCGCGAGGGCGGCATCGACTATAATTACGAGCGCGGCGGCCACGCGATGGATGCGACGCCGGTGCCGGCGCCCGTCGCCGAGTTCGCGGCGATGTCCGGCACCGACGCCGCCACCTATGCGCGCGATCGGCCGGGCATGAGCGCGTTCGTGATCGAGGACGGCGTCGTCTACCACACCTACTCGGCCTATTCGCGCGGGCTGGACGGCCTGTGGGGCATGTACCAGTGGCTCGATCGCGCCCCGAAGGGTCGCAACGAGGCCGGCATCTGGTGGCGCCGCCACGACGAGTACGGTCGGAGCTGAGGGGGCGCCACGATGATCGCTGTCCAGCGTGAAACGGCGGGCGCCGATGCGCCCGCCCTCGGTGCGGCCGGCTGGCTGAATCTCGCGGCCGCTCCGACCTTCGCGATCATGGCACTGCTGACCGGCGTGCTCGGCGGGCCGGCAGACATGCTCTGCCCGGCCGCGCCGGATGCGTGGCCGCTGGGCGGAATGGCTGTCATGTATGCGCTGATGAGCGCCTTCCATATGGCGCCCTGGCTGAGATTGATCGCCAGCCGGAGGGCCTGACGGGAAACTCGAGGACAGATTTGCGGCCTCGCCGCCGCGCCCCTTCCGGTGATAGATCAGCGTGCGCTACGGCTCGGCCGCGCGCGCATGGTCTTCGATCACTCCGCTTGGAAGGCACGGCATGAGACTGGGATTTGTCGGCACCGGCACCATCGCGTCGGCGATGGTCATCGGGCTGCGCGCGGCAGGGAACATCGACCCCATCATTCTGTCGCCGCGCAATGCGGAGGTCGCCGCCGATCTCGCCGGCCGCTTCGACAGTGTACAGGTGGCATCGACCAACCAGGCCGTGCTCGACGCCAGCGACCTCGTCGTGCTGGCGGTGCGGCCGCAGATCGCATCGAGCGTGCTGCCCGAACTGCGCTTCCGGCCCGACCATCACGTCCTCAGCGTGATCGCCACGCTGTCGCTCGACTATCTCGGGCCCCTGATAGCCCCCGCGACGCTGGCGACGCGGGCCGTACCCTTGCCCTCGGTCGCCCGCCGGCAGGGACCGACCGCGATCTATCCGCCGAGCCCGCCCATCAAGGCCTTGTTCGACGCCCTGGGCACCGCGATCGAACTCGGCAATGAGCGCGAGTTCGACGCCTTCTCGGCCGCCACCGGCGTCATGGCCAGCTATTTCGCCCTGGCGGAGACGCTCTCGGTCTGGATGACGCGCCGCGGCGTCGCCCCCGACAATGCCCAGGCGTTCGTGAGCCAGATGTTCCAGGGCCTCGCCGGCACCTCGCCGGCCGCGCACGGCGGCGGCTTCGCCGCGCTGGCCGACGAGCACCAGACCCGCGGCGGGCTCAACGAGCAGGTGCTGAAGTCCGTCACCGAGGACGGCGTGTTCGCAGCGCTGGAGCGCGCGCTCGACGCGGTGTTCGCCCGCGTCACGGCCGCGCCGCCCGCGTGAGCGGCGGAACGTCCCGCTAGGGCAGCAGCACCGTCGCTCCTGTCGTCTGGCGGGCTTCGAGCCGGCGGTGCGCCTCGGCCGCGTCGGTCAGCGGCAGGCGCGCATGGACGGGGATCTTCACAGCGCCGCTCGCAACGACCGAGAACAATTCCGCGCTCATGGTGAGCACGTCCTCGCGCCTGGCCAGATGGTCGAACAGCAATTGCCAGGTGGCGAACAGCGAGCCCTTCTTCATCAGGAGCATGATGTCGAATGGCGGGATCGGCCCCGACGCCGAGCCGTAGCTGACGAAAGTGCCAAAACGCCGGAGGCAATCGAGCGAGGCCGGGAAGGTCGCCTTGCCGACGCCGTCATAGACCACATGGCAGCCCTCGCCATGGGTGATCTCCTTCACCCGCGCTGCGAAGTCCTCCCTGGTGTAGTCGATGACGTGGTCGCAGCCATTGGCGCGCGCCAGCCCCGCCTTCGCCGGCGAGCCGACCGTGCCGATGACGGTGGCGCCGAGGTGCCTGGCCCATTGCGTCAGGATCAGCCCGACACCGCCCGCCGCGGCGTGCACCAGGATGGTGTGTCCCGGCTCGACGCGAAAAGTGCGGCGCAGCAGGTACTGCGCGGTGAGGCCCTTCAGCATCATCGCCGCGCCGGTGGCGAAATCGATCGCATCGGGCAGGTGCACGAGGAAATGCACCGGCACGATGCGCTCCTCGGCATAGGCGCCGAGCGTGCCGACATAGGCTACGCGATCGCCCACAGCGAATTCCGTCACGCCTTCGCCCACCGCGACCACCTCGCCGGCGCCCTCATTGCCCGGTGTGAAGGGCAGGGCGGGCGGCGCGTATTCCCCGGTGCGGAAATAGGTGTCGACGAAGTTGAGGCCGATCGCCCGGTTGCGCACGAGCACCTCGCCGGGGCCGGGCCAGCCGATCTCCATATCTTCGAGAGCGAGCACCTCTGGCCCGCCATGGCGGTGAACACGGATCGCTTTCATCGTCTCTCCCTTTCAGCGTGTGGGATCGGGAGATAGCGTGCCGCGAGCTACGCTTGTAGACTGATATCGGTGAGATCAGAGTTCAGCAGAAATGATATCCGAGCAGATCGGCCTCGACCTCCTTCGCACCTTTGTCGCGGTGTGCCGGCAAGGCAGTTTGAGCCGCATCGCCGCGCAGACCGGCCGCACCCAATCCGCCCTGAGCATGCAGATGCGCCGGCTGGAGAGCCTGCTCGACCGGCAATTGTTCCAGCGCACCGGCCGCGGCGTGGTGCCCACCACTGAGGGCGAGATCTTCCTCGGCTACGCCACCCGCATCCTTGCGCTGAGCGATGAAGCCGCGGCGCGCCTGCGGCAGAGCGAGATCAGCGGCGGCGTGCGCATCGGCCTCGCCGAGGAGGTGGCCAATGCCGCGCTCCCGGCCGCGCTGGGGCGACTGCATCGTGGCTATCCCGATATCCGCCTCGACGTGGTGGTGGAGCACAGCGTCGCCCTCGGCCAGCTCTGGCGCGAGGACGGGCTGGATCTCATGATCGGCCCGACCTCGGTGGTGGTGGCCGATGCCCTGGTCACCTGGAATGTCGATCTCCAATGGGTCTGCGCGCTGGACCATGTCCCGGATCCGGCGCGGCCCCTCGATCTCGTCGCCTTCGCCGCGCCCTGCCTGTGGCGCCGGCGCATGATCGAGGCGCTGGTCGCGAACGGCCGCGAGCATAGGGTCACCTTCACCAGCCAGAGCATCATGGCCCTGCAGGCGGCGGTCGAGAACGGGCTCGGCATCGGCCTGCTGCCGCCGGAGCCGGTGCGCGGCGGCGCCATGCGCGTGCTGAAGACGTCAGCCGGCGTGCCGGAGCCGCTCACCGTGCAATACGGCCTCTACGCCCACGACAAGCGCACGCCAGTGATCGATGCCGCGATCGAGGTCCTGCTGGAGGGGATACCCGGAGGTCATGAGGCGTCCAGCGCCGCGCTGACCAGTGCGAAGGCGGCATCACCGGCCGTCTCCATGTAGGACGGGTCTCGGTGAAGCTGAACGACGGCGAACGAGCCATCGAGCAACAGCAGCACCTGCCGGGCTAGCGCAACTCCGTCCGGGATGCCCTCGGCCTCGAACGTGCCGCGCAACCAGTCCTCGAACTTCTTCTTGTGGGCAGCGCCGATCTTGATCGCCGGGTGCCCCGGCATGCCGGCGAGTTCGGACGAAGTACGCAGGAACCCGCAGCCTCGCCATTTGGGGTGCCGGGCTGCCTTCGCCAGATTGTAGAAGATGGCCCGGACCTGGGCGGCGAGGCCGCCTTCCGCTTCGCTGAACCAGCGCTTGAACAGGGCGATATTCGGCTGGTCGCGCGCATCGAGATAGGCGGCGATCAGGTCGTCCTTGCTCCTGAAATGATAATAGAGGGTGCGCTTCGTCAGCCCGGCCTTTTCGGCCACGGCGTCGACGCTCACCGCCCTGATCCCGTCGCTGTAGAACAGCTTCGAGGCCGCGGAGATGATGCGATCGCGCGTCGACGGTTCGTAGCCCATGCCCCGATGTATACCGACCAGTGAGTATACGCAACGCTGCGGCTTGCGTAGCTTTTCGCCGCCGCCGCGCTGTCGGGATGAGAGAGCGATGACCGGCGTGAGCCATGTGAGTTCCGATGCCGGAAGGACGCCCCATCGAGATCGCCTGCCGCGACGGTGTCACGCTGAGGGGGCACCTGTGGGCGCGGCGCGGTGGGCGCTCGCACGGCATAGTCATCGTGAATCCGGCCACAGGCGTTGCGGCGCGGTACTATCACTACTTTGCCGGCTTTCTGGCCGAGCGCGGCTTCGACGTGCTGACCTACGACTATCGCGGCATTGGCCTGTCTCGGCCGGAACGACTGCGCGGGCAGGGCTATCGCTGGCGGGACTGGGGCGAACTGGATTTCGACGCGGCGCTCCGCTTCGCGCGGGACCATGATGCGGCGGCTTCGTTGCTGGTGGTGGGGCACAGCATCGGTGGGTATCTGCCGGGGCTCTCGGAGAACGCCACCGCGATCGACCGCATGCTGACGGTTGGTGCCCAATATGGGTGGTGGCGGGATTATGCGGCCGGCCGGCGTACCCGCCTGTTCCTGAAATGGCACGTCCTTATGCCGGCGGTGACCGCGATGTTCGGCTATTTCCCGGGCAAGCGGCTTGGCTGGCTCGAGGATCTCCCAGTGGGCGTCGCCAATGAGTGGAGCTTTCGCCGGGCGCGGATGGAATTGAACCATCCGCCGCAAATGCGAGAGGAGGTCATTCGGCGCTTTGCTGCCGTCAGCGCATCAATTCTTGCCGTCGTCGTCTCGGACGATGACATCGGCACGGTGCCGGCTGTCCGCAGGACGCTGGGCTATTACGTCGGTGCAGCGCGGACCGAGGTGCTGTTGACGCCCGGTGATCTCGGCTTCGATGCGATTGGGCATTTCAGCCTGTTTCATGCGCGGCACGCCGCAGGCTTCTGGCTGGACGCGCTCCTCTGGCTGCGGGATGGCGTGAACCCCTGGCCGCAGAAGCGACCTGCCGGCAATCCATAAGCAGGAGTTCCGACAGGCACGCGCTCATCGTCGTCCGGCGGTGATCAGGCGACCAGGGCCAGCCGCTTCACAGAGCGGCCGCATTGGTTTCACCAAATGGACGCATCGGAGACAGGCGATGACCGGATTACGGCGATATTCATCGTCCCGTCAGCAACAATGATCGCGCGTCGCCCAGACAAGCGTCGAGTATTCGCAAGCCCGCGCAGTTGCCTGACGCCTGCATAGCTGCACGATGACGGATTGCCTTGGTGAAAGCCGCAATTCGCAAATTCACGGTCAATTCCGATCTCTTCGAAAGGAGCCAGCCATGAAATTGACGTCCGCCCGTATCGACCGGACCCTGAGCCAATTCGATGCCCAGCCCGTCCCCGACAACCACCCGGTGATGGAGCAGTTCAATCGCCTGTTCGGTGATCATACGTTCTTCATCGACCGTAATGGCCTCAACATCATCGAACCCGGCGAGCCCCGCGACGGCAAGCTGGAAACCGGGCAGGTCATCAAGCTCGCGAGCTGGACCGACGACACCAGGAGCACGCTCGCACCCCATGAGCGGGAATCCACCGAAGTGGTCGTCGTGCTCGGCAGGGCGGCGTAGCAGCCCGCATCGCCGCAAATACCGAGGCCCGCGCAACGCTGCCAAGGCGTGCGGTACCGCCCGGTGGCACCCCGATCAGGGAACATGCCCGGCGCGACGGCGTTCTCATGAATGACGCCGCCGCGCGGTGGTTGTTCCTTGATCAGATAGTCACGGCGGCCGTCGCGAAAGGGCTGAACTGTGACCGTGAGTGGCATGCGCCGAAGCGGTCGGAAATCATGGCTGGCCGGCCTTGCCGCTGGCATCATTGTCCTGTTCGGCCTGGGTCTTGCGGCACCCCGCGCCGAGGAAACCCGCGCCGGTCGCACGGCGATCCTGCTCGATATCGACGGCGCGATCGGGCCGGCCACCAGCGAATATCTGCGCCAGGGCTTCGCCCAGGCGTCCGATCGCGGCGCCGCCTTGATCATCCTGCGCATGGACACGCCCGGCGGCCTCGACACCGCGATGCGGGAGATCGTGCGCGCCATCCTGGCCTCGCCCATCCCGGTCATCACCTATGTGAGCCCGAGCGGGGCGAGGGCGGCAAGCGCGGGGACCTATATCCTCTATGCCAGCCATCTCGCGGCAATGGCACCGGGCACCAATCTCGGCGCCGCCACCCCGGTGACGCTCGGTGGCGGCGAAGGCGGCGAGGCGGACCAGAAGGCGCCGCAGGACGCCCACATGGCGAAGGCCGTCAATGACGCCGCCGCCTATATTCGCGGCCTTGCCTCGCTGCGCGGCCGCAACATCGCCTTCGCCGAGCGCGCGGTGCGCGAGGCCGCGAGCCTGCCCTCACAGGAAGCGCTGGCGCAGGGCGTCATCGAGATCGTCGCCACCGACCTGAAAGACCTGCTGGCGCAGGCCGGCGGGCGGATCGTCACCGTCAACCAGCAGAAGGTGACGCTCGATACCAGCGCGGTGGACATCGTCGCCATCGCGCCGGACTGGCGCGCCCGGTTCCTGGCGACGATCACCGATCCGAACATCGCCTATCTCCTGCTGCTGCTCGGCGTCTACGGGCTGATCTTCGAGTTCCTCAGTCCCGGCGCCGTCGCCCCCGGCGTCATCGGAGCGATCTCGCTGCTCATCGGCCTGTTCGCGCTCGGCTTGCTGCCGGTCAGCTTTGCCGGTGCCGGGCTCCTGCTGGTGGGCATCGTGCTCATGGTGGTGGAGGCCGTCATCGGCTCCTTCGGCGTTCTTGGCATTGGTGGGGTGGTGGCCTTCGTGGTCGGCTCGATCTTCCTGTTCGACAACAGCGTGCCGGGCTTCTCCCTGTCGTGGCCGGTGATCGCGACGGCCGCGGCGATGAGCGCCGCCTTCTTCCTTCTTGCCATCGGCGCGGCATGGCGCGCGCACCGGCGCACGGCGGTGACCGGCGACGCCGCGCTGCTCGGCAGCGCCGGCCATGTCGTGGCGTGGGATGGCGGCAGGGGACTGATCCAGATGCCGGGCGAGCGCTGGCAGGCGCGCGCCGATGCGCCGCTTGCGCCGGGCCAGCGCGTCCGCGTGGTCGCCCGTGATGACCTGACCCTCGTCGTCGTGCCGGATGCGGTATCTCCGCCGCAGGAGTGAGGAACGTCAGATGCTCGAATTCGTCCCCTTTGCGATCATCGTCCTGCTGGTCATCATCATTGCCCTGTCGGCGATCCGCATCATGCGCGAGTACGAGCGCGCGGTGATGTTCACCCTCGGCCGCTTTTCCGGGGTGAAGGGGCCGGGGCTCATCGTCCTCATCCCCTTCGTGCAGCAGATCGTGCGCGTCGACCTGCGCACCATCGTGCTCGACGTGCCGAGCCAGGACGTGATCTCGCGGGACAATGTGTCGGTGAAGGTGAACGCCGTGCTCTATTTCCGAGTGGTCGACGCCGACAAGGCGATCATCCAGGTCGAGAACTTCATGATCGCGACCAGCCAGCTCGCGCAGACCACGCTGCGCTCGGTGCTCGGCAAGCACGAGCTCGACGAAATGCTGGCCGAGCGCGACAAGCTCAATCTGGACATACGGGAAATACTCGACAGCCAGACCGACGCCTGGGGCATCAAGGTGGCCAATGTCGAGATCAAGCATGTCGACATCAATGAGAGCATGATCCGCGCCATCGCCAGGCAGGCCGAGGCCGAGCGCAACCGCCGGGCGCGGATCATCAGCGCCGAAGCCGAGCAGCAGGCCGCCCAGAAGCTGGTGGAAGCCGCCAACATCCTTGCGGTGACACCCGAGGCGATGCAACTGCGCTATCTCTCGACGCTGCACGACATCGCGACTGAGAAGAGCTCGACCATCGTCTTTCCGATGCCGATCGACCTGTTGCGCGGGCTGACCGGCCCGGCTGCGCCTGGCGACGCCAGACCGCCGGCGACGGCGAGCGGGGGCGCGCGGCGGTCGCCCAAGACCAGCGAATGAGCGGCCGGGAAGTGAGTGGCCGGCGAATGAGCGGTCGCGGTGCGCTTACGGAATGAGCCCGGTCGCGCGATAGGTTCGGACAGTCTGGTCATAGACCCCGATATCCTGGCAGCTACGGGCGACGAGCTGGGCGCCTTCGATGGCTGAGAAGATCGCCATCGCGTGCTCGCTCAAAGCCTGCTCGTCTGCATCAGGCTTCGCCAACGCCAGAACTTGCGTGATCCAGCCGACATTCATCGCGGCGAACCTGTCGATCTCGGTCCTGACCTCGGGCGGGAGGTCGTCGAGTTCAGCGCTCATGATGCCGTACAGGCACATGCGATTATTGTTGGCGAGAACCGAGCGAAAGATCTCGGTGTACCGGTCCATGCACCATGTCGGGTCACTCGACCCGGCCAGCAGTCCCCCGAGATAGGCCGCGCCATCCTCGGTGTAGCGGCGTGCCAGCGCCGCCCCGAGATCGCCCTTGGTCGGGAAGTGATAGTGCACGCTGGCACTTTTTATCCCGACCTCCTTCGCGATCTCGCGAAAGCTCAGCGCGTTATAGCCGTGTGCCTGCACGGTGGCTTTAGCCGCCGCCATCACCGCTTCGCGCATATCCGACTTCGTTTTCGCCATGATGGAACCTTGCCTATCACTCGATAGATAGTTCTTGACGTCGAAACTGCAAAGGCCTACTCGACTCCATCGTATCTATCTATCGATAGACAGACAAACAAAGGTCATCGCAATGAGAATTTTCGATCGTCCCGGCTTTCCCAACCCGGCCCGTATCCGCATCGTCCTGGCTGAAAAGGCGCTCGAATCCCAAGTCGAGTTCGTCTCCGTCGACCTGATCGCCGCCGAGCACCAGCAGCCCGCTTTCCTGGAAAAGAACCCCTCCGGCGTTCTGCCGGTGCTGCAGCTCGACGATGGCACCTACATCGCAGAATCCACGGCGATCACCGAGTATCTCGACAATCTTGATGGACATCCGACGCTGACCGGCACGACGCCGAAGCAGAAGGCGCTCATCCACATGATGCAGCGACGGGCGGAAGCCGAGCTGCTCGACCCGGTCGGAATCTATTTCCACCACGCGACACCGGGCCTGGGCCCCGATCTCCAGGCGTTCAAAAGCCCTGAATGGGCGGGCCGCCAGGACTGGGGAAATCGCCAGCGCGACAAGGCGCTGCGCGGCATGGCGTATTTCAATACGGTGCTGCGGAGCCAGCCATTCGTCGCCGGCGACGCGTTCTCGATGGCGGATATCACCGTCTTTGCCGGGCTGATGTTCGCCGATGCCGCCGGCATCGCCGTGCCGGAGGATTGTTCCACGCTGGTCGCCTGGCGCGCGAAGGTCGCCGAATTGCCAAGCGTGAAGAATCGCAGCGGCCA
Source organism: Starkeya sp. ORNL1 (assembly GCF_012971745.1). NCBI lineage: Bacteria > Pseudomonadati > Pseudomonadota > Alphaproteobacteria > Hyphomicrobiales > Xanthobacteraceae > Starkeya > Starkeya sp. ORNL1. Next base: position 1,424,884 of record NZ_CP048834.1, on the reverse strand, counting down.
GATGTTCGTCCCGGAGGATCTGCGCCGCCTCGGCTTCTGAACCGCTGATACATTGCGCGTTCGGCCCCTTCGGGCGCGGGTGAGGGGCGTCGGCGGATGGCGTGACGAGTAGCGCTGGCGTCACGCCCCGGATACCGCGCCAGTCTCCCGCGCGCTTCGGGCGACCATCGCGACGATGATCTCGAACAGTTCGCCTTCGGCCTGCGCGGCGGTGATCTCGTTGGTCGTCGCGGCATAGGACAATGCCTCGGCCGCTCCCAGCATGGCCCACAGGCCGGCGGGCGCGATGGCGCCCCCCGAGGTGCACGGCGCAAGCGCCACCCGGCACTTCTCGATGAACGCCACCTCGAAGTCGCGCTTGATCTTTTCGAGTTCGGGCGAGCCTGCCAATGCCGCGATCACCCCCGGTATCTCTCGGCCCTGCAGCAGCACGCACGCAACATAGGAGGAGGCGATGACCGCAGCCCGGGCCGGCAAGGTCGGTTCGCTGGCCTCGAGCGCGGCGTCCATGAGCGCGTCCTGGCGTGCGTCGAACTCCTGGAAGAGCGCCGCCAGCAGCCGGGACCGCGTGTCGAAATGATCATAGACGACGGGCTTGGTGACGCCCGCCTGCTCGGCAAGCCGCCCGAGCGTCAACGCTTCGGTTCCCTCATTACGAACCAGCCGCCAGGCGACGTCTATCAACTGGCGATGCCGGTCCTCGCGCAACAGGCGGCGACGCGGCTGCGGATTGGTAGCGGGGTCCTTCGGCTCGACGCTTGACATGCTTATATACCAAAAGTAACTTACTAACAGTATATAAGCTTCGCCTTTCGCCGGCAATCCATAGCCAGGAGTTCCCGACATGCACGCGCTCATCGTCGTCGCGCATCCCGATCCCAAGTCGCTCACCCAAAACATCGCCGCGCACCTGGGCGAGGGCATTGCCCTCTCCGATGCCGGCAACTCCTTCGAGATCGCCGATCTGGCGGGGGAAGCCTTCGATCCGCGCTTCACCCTGGCCGATCACGCCGCCCACCGCCGGCAGGCGCCGACCCCCGCCGATGTCGCCGCCGAGCAGGCGAGGATCGATCGCGCCGATACCCTCGTGCTGGTCTATCCGGTCTATTGGTGGTCCATGCCGGGGCTGCTCAAGGGCTGGATCGACCGCGTGTTTTCCAATGGCTGGGCTTATGACGAGAGCGCCGAGGCCGGTTCGGTGAAGAAGCTGCGCCACCTCAAGGTCCATCTCGTCGCCATTGGTGGCGCCGACACGCGAACCTATGCCCGGCACGGCTATTTCGGCGCCATGAAGACGCAGATCGACCATGGCATCTTCGATTATTGCGGCGCGCGGGTCGTGACCTCCGAACTGCTGTTCGAATCCGACCGGCAGGATCCGGCCATCCATCTGGATGCCGCCCGCGCCATCGGCCGCAATCTCTTCACGGCGTCTCGGGAATTCGAGGCGGCCTGAGCGCGTCGCGCGCTAGCCGCGGTGACGTCAGTGGCAATTGCAAGCAACTGTATTCGAATAATAATTTATCATATTGTGCTGCACTATCATCTCACTCTATCATGCTCCGATGCGGTCTCGCGCATCGGAGGGATGGCGTGCTCAGACTTGGCTACAAGGCGTCGGCGGAGCAGTTCGACGCGCGGCGCCTTCTCGATTTCGCCGTGCTGGCCGAGCAGCAGGGCTTCGATTCCGTCTTCATCAGCGATCATTTCCAGCCCTGGCGCCACACCGGCGGCCACGCGCCCGCGGCGCTCGCCTGGCTGGGCGCGCTCGGCGCCTCGACTTCGCGCGTCATCCTCGGCACCAGCGTGCTCACGCCGACCTTCCGCCACCACCCCTCCATGGTGGCGCAGGCCTTCGGCACGCTCGGCCAGCTCTATCCGGGACGGGTGGTGCTGGGCGTCGGCTCCGGCGAGTCGCTCAATGAGGTGCCGGCCACCGGGGCGGCGTGGCCGGAGCTGAAGGAGCGCACCGCCCGGCTGCGCGAGGCGGTGCAACTCATCCGCCTGTTGTGGAGCGAGGAGCGGGTCAGCTTCGAGGGCGCGTTCTACCGCACCGAGCGCGCCACCATCTATGACCGGCCGGAACAGCCGGTGCCGATCTACATTGCCGGTGCCGGCCCGCTGGTGGCGAAGTTCGCCGGGCGCGCAGGCGACGGCTTCATCTGCACCAGCGGCAAGGACCCGGCGCTCTACAGCGAGACGCTGCTGCCGAACGTGGCCGCAGGGCTCGCCGAATCCGGCCGCGTGGTGATCGGCTTCGACCGCATGATCGAGATGAAGGTGTCGTTCGACACCGACATGGAAAAGGCGAAGCAGGACACGCGCTTATGGGCGGCTCTTACACTGTCGCCTGAAGAGAAGATGTCGGTCGACGACCCGCTGGAGATGGAGCGGCTGGCCGATGCGCTCCCCGTCGAGCGCGCCGCCAGCCGCTGGATCGTTTCCACCGATCCGGACGAGCATGTCGAGAAGATCGGCGCCTATGTCGCGCTCGGCTTCCGGCACCTGGTGTTCCATGCGCCGGGCGCCGACCAGGAGCGCTTCCTGCGCCTCTATGCGGCCGAGGTGCTGCCGAAGCTGCGCGCGAAGTTCGGCTAGGGACGCCTCATGGAAGCGCCCCGCATCGAGTTCGTCGCCATCCCCGGCTTTCCGCTGGTCGGGCCGGGCGATGATCTCGCGGCGCTGGCGCTGGCTGGCATTGCCAGGGCCGGGCTAGAGCTTTGCTCTGGCGACGCCGTGGTCTTCGCACAGAAGATCGTCTCCAAAGCGGAGGGCCGGTTGGTCGATCTCGCCACCGTCACGCCTTCCGCCGAGGCGACCGCTCTGGCGGCGGAGACCCGCAAGGATGCGCGCCTTGTCGAGCTTATCTTGCGCGAGAGCCGGCGGGTGGTACGGGCGCGGCCCGGCGTGCTGATCGTCGAGCACCGGCTCGGCCTCATCATGGCCAATGCCGGCATCGACCAGTCGAACGTGGCGACTGAGGGCCGCGAGATGGCGCTGCTGCTGCCGGAGGACCCGGACGCCAGCGCGCGGCGCCTGAGCGCGGCGCTCAGCGCTGCGAGCGGCACCGGGATCGCCGTGGTGATCAATGACAGTTTCGGCCGTGCCTGGCGGCTCGGCACCATGGGCGTCGCCATCGGCGCGGCCGGCCTGCCGGCCTTGCTCGACCGGCGCGGCGAGCCGGACCTGTTCGGCCGGCCCTTGCAGGTGACCTTGGTTGGCCACGCCGACGAGATCGCCGCCGGCGCCTCGCTACTGATGGGGCAGGCGGACGAGGGGCGCCCGGTGGTGCTGGTGCGCGGCCTCTCGCCCGCCGGCTCGCCCGGCGCGGCGATCGATCTGATCCGGCCGGCAGCGGAGGATCTGTTCCGATGAGCGACGGCGCGAAGGTGGTGGCGCTCTCCGGCGGCATCGGCGGGGCGAAGCTCGCGCTCGGGCTCGACCGGTTGCTGCCGGCCTGCGCGCTCACCGTGGTGGCGAATACCGGCGATGATTTCAATCATCTCGGCCTGCATGTATCGCCCGACATCGACACGCTGCTCTACACCCTCGCCGGCCTCGACGATCCCACCAAGGGCTGGGGCCGCCGCGACGAGACCTGGACCTTCATGAAGGCGATTGCTGCGCTCGGCGGCGAGAGCTGGTTCCTGCTCGGCGACGGGGACCTCGCCACCCATGTCGAGCGCACTAGGCGCCTCGGGGCCGGCGAGACGCTGTCCATGGTGACGGAGGCGTTCCGACAGCGCTTCGGCATCGCCTCGCGCATCCTGCCGATGAGCGACGACGCAGTGCGCACCCGCGTGCGCACCGACGAGGGCTGGCTCGACTTCCAGCATTATTTCGTCCGCCGACGCTGCGAGCCGGCAGTGGAGGCGCTGGAGTTCACCGGAGCGGTGAGCGCGCGTATGGCGCCCGATGTGGCCGCGGCCATCGCCGATCCGGCGCTGGCCGCGATCATCATCTGCCCGTCTAACCCGTATCTGTCGGTCGATCCCATCCTCGCCGTGCCGGGGATGCGAGAGGCGCTGCGTGCCCGGCGCGTGCCGGCGCTTGCGGTCTCGCCGATCATCGCCGGGCAAGCGGTGAAGGGGCCGACCGCGAAGATGATGGCCGAGCTCGGCCTCGAACCCAGCGCCGCCACCGTCGCGCGGCACTATGAAGGCCTGATCGACGGCCTCATGGTCGACGCCCTCGACGCCGATGTCGAGGTGCCCGCCGGCATGCGGGTCTTCGCGGCGGCGACACTGATGCGCAGCCTCGACGATCGCATCTATCTCGCGCGCACCGTGCTCGCCGCCGTAGCCGAGCTGGCGGGGGGCCGGGCATGAGCGCGGCCGGCATCTGGGCGGTGGTGCCGGTGAAGGCGTTTTCCCGCGCGAAGAGCCGCCTTGCCGCCGCTTTCCCCGCGGATCTGCGGCAGGCCCTGGTGCGCGCCATGCTGGAGGACGTGCTGGCGGCGCTGGCGGGGGTCGAGGGGCTGGCCGGATATGCTGTGGCGACCGGCGAGCCCGAAGCCCGCCTGATCGCCGCGCGGCATGGCGCGCGCGTGCTTGCCGATGCCGATCACGGCCTCAACGAGACGCTGGCAGCAGCAGCCCGCACGCTCAAGGTCGAGGGCGCGGGCGGCATGCTGGTGCTGCCGGGCGATATTCCCGCCGTCACCACCGCCGAGATCGTCCGATTGCTGGCCGGACACGGCGAGGGCCGCGCGGTCAGCCTGGTTGCGGCCCATGACGGGCAGGGGACCAACGCACTGCTGGCGAGCCCGCCCGATGCGATCGATTTCGCCTTCGGGCCGGGCAGCTTCATGGCCCATCGCGCGGCCGCGGAACGGCTCGGTATCGTGCCCAGCATCGGTGCCTTTCCCGGCATGGCAGTCGATCTCGACACGCCCGCCGACATTGCACGCCTCGCCCGCCGGCCGATGGGGCCGCGCACCTGGCGTCTGCTGGAAGACGAGGGCCTGCTGCGGCCGCCGCGACGAACTGGCCGAGGCGCGAGCGGCGTCTCGTTCTACGGAAGATGAGGGCCCGAGAGGCGGATTCTAAACGAGCCACCTCATCCTGAGGTGCGAGCGTAGCGAGCCTCGAAGGATGCTGAAGCAGAAGGCGGTCATCGGGGATGGGCATCCTTCGAGGCCCGGCTACCGCCGGGCACCTCAGGATGAGGTTGTTCGAGATCAGCAGTACAGTTTCGCCCTGCTGTTTGCCTGCGCAGAAGGCGCCCTCGCGTCACGCTATCGATGATCTTTTGAGCAGTGGCGAAGCAGGCGGGCCTTGAGCAAGCACCCGCAAGTCCGCCTTTTCCTGAGATTCTATAAACCAGCACACTTTGGCACAGAACTTGGATAGTTCATCGACATAGCTCGTGGAGCCGTCGATGTCGTCGATCGCCTTTGTCTCGGTTTTCAAGCGTTATGGAGAGGTCGATGCGGTCAAGCAGCTCGACCTCGCCTGCGACGCCGGGGAGATGCTGGCGCTGCTCGGCCCTTCCGGCTGCGGCAAGAGCACCACGCTGAAAATGGCCGCGGGGATCGAGAGTGTCTCCTCCGGCGAGATCTGGTTCGGTGACAGGCCGGTCTCGCGCCTGGCGCCCGGCGAGCGCAACATCGCCATGGTGTTCGAGGACTACGCGCTCTACCCGCAAATGACGGTGTGGGAGAACGTCGCCTTCCCGCTGAAGGTGCGCGGCATCACCGGCCAGCCGGCGGCCGAGCGGATCGGCGGCGTGCTGCAACTGCTCGGCCTGCGCCAGATGGCCGACCAAGGCGTGCGCGGGCTGTCCGGTGGCGCCCAGCAGCGGATCGCCATCGGCCGCGCGCTGGTGCGCGATCCCGAGGTGATCCTGTTCGATGAGCCACTGTCGCATCTCGATGCCGACCAGAAGGTGCAACTGCGCGCCGAGATCAAGCGGCTGCAGAAGCTGCGGCAAGTCACCTCCATCCTCGTCACCCACGACCAGACCGAGGCCATCGCCATGGCGGATCGCGTGGCGGTGATGAATCACGGCGTGCTTCAACAGGTCGGCTCGCCGCAGGATCTCTATGAGCGGCCGGCCAATCTGTTCGTCGCTAATTTCATCGGCGAGCCGCCGATGAACCTGCTGCCGGCTGAGGTCGGGGAGGGTGCGCTTGCCGGCGGTGGCTGGCGGGCGACGCTCGATGCACGGCGCGTGGAATTGCTGGCGCGCCGCCCCGGCGCGGCGGTGATCGCCGGCATCCGTCCTGAGCACATCGCGCTGACCGCGCCCGGCGAGGGCGCCAAGGGCACCATCATCTATCGCGAGCCGCGCGGCGATGCCGATGTACTCACCGTCCGGCTGGAAGGCCAAGGCGGCAACCCCGGCGACACCATCGTCACCGAAGTCGCCGGCCCGTCGCGCTGGCGCGCGGGCGATGCCGTCGGGCTGCACATCGATCCCGACCGGCTGCTGGTGTTCGACGCCGAGAGCGGCCGCAATCTGGAGGTGGCTTCGTGAACGCGCCGCTGCGCATGCCGGTCGCCGCAGCCGCTGGCCTTACGATCCGCGGCATCGGCAAGAGCTTCCGCACGCAGGTGCTCGACGGCGTCGATCTCGACGTCGCGCCCGGCGAGATACTGGCGCTGACCGGGCCTTCGGGGGCCGGCAAGACCACGCTCTGCCGCATCCTCGCCGGGCTGGAGCGTCCGGACCACGGCACGCTGCGGCTGGGCGAGGGCGATCTCGCGGCGATCCCGGCCGGCCGTCGCCACGTCGCCTTCCTGTTCGAATCCTACGCGCTCTATCCGCACCTCACCGTGCGCCAGAACGCGCTCTCGCCCTTGCTGGCGCCAAATGTGCGGGCTGATCTGGCGACCGCCAACCGGCGTGTCGACGAGGTGCTGGAACTGCTGGAGATCCGCCAGCTCGACGCCCGCCTGCCGGGCGCGCTGTCCGGAGGCCAGAAGCAGCGCGCCGCGCTCGCCCGCACGCTGGTGCAGCAGCCGGCGCTGTTCCTGCTCGACGAGCCGATCTCCCATCTCGACGCCAAGCTGCGCCACAAGCTGCGCGGCGAGATCCGCCGCCGGCTCGCCGGCCAGCCGGCGCCCGCCATCTGGGCGACGCCGGACGGCATGGAGGCGCTCTCGGTCGGCGACCGGGTGGCGGTGATCGATGGCGGCAGGATCGAGCAGGTAGGCACGCCGGAGGAGATCTGGCTGAACCCGGTCAGCACCCGCGTCGCCCGCCTGCTCGGTGATCCCCCGATGAATCTGGTACCGGGCACACTGGTGGAGGAGGCCGGGGCGCGCTGCTTCGCCCGGCGTGAGCTGCGCCTGCCGCTGCCGGCACCGCTGGCGCATGCCGCGGGCCTCAGCATGAGCGGCGACGTGGTGCTCGGCGTGCGCCCGGATGCGGTGACGGTGGTGCCTGCCGATATGCCGGGCGCGCTCGGTGCCGAGATCTATTCCAACGAGCCGTTCGGCAAGCACGCGATCCTCACGTTGGATCTCGGCGGGCTGCTGGTGAAGGCCAAGACCACCATGGCGGCCGCCGGCGCGCTCGGTGAGGGCGGCGGCATCGGCCGTCCGGTCGGCCTCGCTCTGCCGGCCGAGGGGCTGATCCTGTTCGACGGACCGACGGGACGGGCACTGCCCGTGGCGTGAGGTGGAGCATTGCTACTTCCCTCTCCCCGTTGGGGAGAGGTGGCCCGCGAAGCGGGTCGGTGAGGGGAGCACGGCTGCTGAGCCGAGAAGACCCCTCACCCCAACCCTCTCCCCAGTGGGGAGAGGGAACCGCTGAATTCCGAGTGCCTGAGAAACGTGCCTGGCGGCTGAAAAACAACGAAGGGGAACAGCAATGACGACGAAATGGTGCCTTGCCGCCGCCATGGCGGCCTCTGCCGTGCTGTGGTCGGCCGGCGTCTATGCCGACGACGCGAGCTTCTATGCCGAGGCGGCGAAGCCCTATAAGGGCGTGACTATCCGCGTGCTCGACGAGATCACGCCCTTGCAGGAGACGCTCTCCAAGATCGTGCCCGACTTCGAGAAGGAGACCGGGATCAAGGTCGAGTGGGAGCTGCTCAACCATTTCGAGGTGATCAACAAGGGCCAGGCCGACATGCTGTCCGGCCGCGGCTATTACGACGCGGTGATGCTGCATGGCTTCCAGCTCGGCCCGATGATCTCGGCCGGCGTCATTCGCCCGCTCGACGACATGGTCGGCAATCCGAAGCTGGCCAATCCGAACCTCAATACGTCGGACTTCATCCAGCAGCCGTTCAAGACCGCTGCCTTCGCCAATGGCAAGCAGTATTCCTTCATCAACTGGAACTATAATCAGGTCTATTGGGCGCGCGCCGACCTGTTGAACGATCCGGGCGAGCAGGCCGCCTTCAAGGCGAAGTATGGCTACGACCTCGCCCCGGCCAAGACCATCGAGCAGATGCGCGACATCGCCGAGTTCTTCACTCGCAAGAAGGGTGCGATGCTGGCCGGCAATCCGCTGGAAAGCGACTTCTACGGCATCGTGCTGGAAGGCATCAAAGGCGGCTCCACCTTTCCGACGCTGTGGGGCAACCTCATCAAGAACTTTGGCGGCGACCTGATCGACGCCAATGGCAAGCCGAACTTCGACACGCCGCAGACCGTGGCGGCGCTGAAGATGTGGCGCGAGCTCTGGACCTTCGCCCCGCCCGGCATCGCCGAATATTCGCTGGTCGACGTGCCCACCGTGATGGGCAACGGCATCGCCGCGCAGTCCATCGCCTGGTCGGACTTCGTGCTCGGCATCGACAAGCCCGGCGTCTCGCCGTTCGCCGGCAAGTTCGTCTATGGCCCGATCCCGGTGAAGGCCGGCTCCACCGCCAAGCGCTCGGCCGAGGCCGAACCGTCGGTCACCGTCATCAGCGCGGCCAGCAAGAGCCCCGAGGCCACCTTCCTGTTCCTCGAATGGCTGGCCGACAAGAAACAGCAGGACAAGCTGATCACGCTGGGTTCGGGCGGCGTCCCGATCCGCGCCTCGTCCTGGGCCCTTCCGGCGATCGCGGGCAGCGCCAACAAGACGCTCTATACCGCGATGGAATCCACGCTCGAAGTCGCCGTGGCCAAGCCGAAGATGCCGAAATTCTACGAGATCTACGACGTGATGAGCGGCATCGCCCAGGAAGTCGGCCTCGGCAAGCTCACGCCGGAAGCCGGCGCCAAGAAGGGCCAGGCCGAAATGGTGAAGCTCTGCGCCGACAAGTGCCTGCTGTGAGGAGAGTCTGAGGGGAGCGACCTCATCCTGAGGTGCCCGGCGTCAGCCGGGCCTCGAAGGATGCCCGTCCCCGATGGCCGCGCTCCGCTTGAGCATCCTTCGAGGCTCGCCAAGGCTCGCACCTCAGGATGAGGTGGCTCATTGAGCCGCCTCGACATCGACCCCTCTCCCACGGGAGAGGGTCTCTCCCGGATCCGGAGCGACGCGACCATCATGACCAGCGTGACCGACACACTGCCGGCAACCGCTGCGGCCCCAGCGCCGCGCGGGCGGTTCTGGTACCCATATCTGCTGATCGCGCCGTCGATGATCACGCTGACCGTGGTCTCGCTGATCCCGTTCCTCTACACGGTGTACTTGAGCTTCCATGCGGCGAAGTTCGGCCGCGTCACCGAATTCATCGGCTTCGACAATTATCTGCAATTGCTCGGCGACGGGCGCTTCTGGAACTCCATGGGCGTGGCCGCCATCTTCGTCGGCATCGCCGTGCCGATCGAGTTCATGCTCGGCCTCGCCGGCGCGCTGGTGCTGAACCAGAATGTGCGCGGGCGGTCGGTCCTGATCCCGCTGCTGTTCATGCCCACCATGATGGCGCCGATCGTGGTCGGCCTGTTGTGGAAGATCATGCTGGCGGGTTCCTGGGGCTTCCTTTCCTACAATGTGCTGGAGCGCTTCAACCTGATCGGCGAGACCTCCGCCTTCGCCTCGCCGGACCTTGCGCTCTATGCACTGATCTTCGTCGACATCTGGCAGTGGACGCCCTTCATGATGCTGGCCTTCTTCGCCGGCCTGCAGGCGCTCCCCCTCGGCCCCTATCGCGCCGCCGCTGTGGACGGCGCCAACCCGCTCCAGATGTTCTTCCACATCACGCTGCCGATGTTGACCCCGCTGCTGGTGGTGATCGGGCTGTTGCGCTTCATCGACGCCTTCAAGGTGTTCGACACCGTCTACATCCTCACCGGCGGCGGGCCGGGCACCGCGACCGAGACCCCCAGCATCCTCGCCAACAAGATGACCTTCGAGTTCTGGAACATCGGCGAGGCTTCTGCGCTCGCGGTGCTGGTCTGGCTCGCCTTCTTCGCCTTCTGCAACGTGTTCTATCAGGTCGCCAAGAAGCGCCTGAACGCCTTCTAGAGGTCCGTCATGGCCGACGATTCAAATCGCATCGAGGGCTCGAAGGGCCTGTTCTGGACCGGCGTCACCGTGGTCTACGCCATCATCGTGCTGTTCCCGATCTTCTGGATGGCGACGATGATGGTGAAGCCCAACGAGGCGATGTTCGCGCGGCCGACGGTCTGGCTGTTCACCCCGACGCTGGAGCATTTCGAATACGTCATCGCGCAGGGCTTCCACTGGAGCCTGCTGACCTCCTTCGTGCTGTGCCTGATGTCGACCGCGCTGGTCGTCATCATCGGCACCCCGGCGGCCTATGCCTTCGCTCGCTTCGAGATGCGGATGAAGGACGATCTGTTCCTGTTCATCCTGGCGACCCGGATGGCGCCGCCCGTGTGCCTCGTCATCCCGTTCTATTTCATCTTCGCCAAGCTCAATCTGCTCGACACCTTCCTCGGCCTGACACTGGCCTACATGACCTTCAACCTCTCCTTCTATGTCTGGGTGCTGCGCTCCTTCTGCCGCGATCTCCCGGTGGAGCTGGAGGAGGCGGCGGCGCTGGAAGGCTGGTCGCGCCCGCAGATCTTCCGCCGCGTGGTGTTCCCGCTGCTGCGCAACGGCATCGTGGCCACCGCGGTGCTGTGCTTCATCTTTGCCTGGAACGAGTTCCTGTTCGCCTTCATGCTCGGCGGCAAGGCGGTGCAGACGCTCCCCGTCTCGATCCCGAAGCTGATCACCTCGCAGGGTGTGCGGTGGGGCGAGATGGCGGTGGTCGGCATGACCGCGCTGCTGCCGGTGCTCGCCGTGGTGTTCGTGTTGCAGCGGCACATCGTGCGCGGGCTTACGCTGGGCGCGGTGAAGGGGTGAGGAACGATCGTCTCAGCCGTCATGGCCGGGCTTGTCCCGGCCATCTCGGTCTCTGATGCGCTGTCGGGAATCGAGATCCCCGGCACAAGGCCGGGGATGACGGTCGTCTTGGAATTACAGGTCGGACTCTGAGGAACCAGCGATGGACCACTATCTGCCGTCGACGCCGGGCAATGTGCAGTGGGGGCTGTGGGACGCCGCGGTGCCGCCGGTGCTCACCATCGCCTCGGGCGATCGGGTGGTGATCGACACGCTGTCCGGCGAACTGGAAGACCTGCCGGATCCTTCCTCCGGGCTCCCCGTGCTGCCCGAGCATCGCGAAGTACTTGCGACGGCCCCGCACGGTCCCGGCCCGCATCTGCTCACCGGGCCGATCCATGTCATGGGCGCCGAGCCCGGCGACGTGCTGGAGGTCCGTGTCCTCGATATCAAGTTCCGCTCCAACTGGGGCGGGAACGTGCAATTGCCATTCTGGGGCACGCTGCCGGAGGACTTTCCGCAAGCCCGCCGCCTGCACATCCCGCTCGACCTCAAGCGCGAGCTCGCGCTTCTGCCCTGGGGACAGGAGCTGCCGCTCGCTCCGTTCTTCGGCAATTTCGGCGTCGCGCCGGCGCCCGGATGGGGCCCGCTCTCCTCGGTGCAGCCGCGGGTGTTCGGCGGGAACATGGACAATAAGGAGCTCGGCGTCGGCGCGACCATCTATTTCCCGGTGTTCGTGCCCGGCGCCAATTTCTCGGTCGGCGACGGCCATGGCGTGCAGGGCGATGGCGAGGTGTGCCTCTCCGCTCTGGAGACCGCGCTCACCGGCACCTTTGAGTTCCATGTCCGCAAGGACATGAAGCTGACCACGCCGCGCGCCGAGAAGGCGGATTGCTGGATCACCATGGGCTTCGACGAGGATCTCGACGATGCCGCCAAGATCGCGCTGCGCGACATGATCGCGCTGATACGCGAGCATTCCGGGCTTTCCGCGCAGGACGCCTACACGCTGTGCTCGCTGATCGCCGACATGCGCATCACCCAGACCGTGGACATCAACAAGGGCGTGCACTGCGTGCTGCTCAAGGCGCACCTGCCACCCCTAGCCATGTCATCCTGAGAGGCTGACCGAAAACTCCAATTTGCCCTCATCCCCGGGCTTGACCCGGGGATCCAGCCCCTCCGCATGCATCCGGTTGAAGTCTGGATCCCCGGGTCAAGCCCGGGGATGAGGGTGGAAAGGGGCTCCTCTCGACGGATACGTCGAATTTCGAGTCAGGCTCTCAGGTGCTCGGGCAGAGCCCGGGCCTCGAAAGGTGCTCGAGCCGTGGGCGCTCATCGGGGGTGGGCATCCTTCGAGGCTCGCTGTCGCTCGCACCTCAGGATGACGTCGTTCTTTTCGACGAACCTACAACCGCACGCGCCGCTCGGTGCTCGGCGCCGCCATGCCGGGGATATAGGCGTCGGAGATGAAGCTCCGGCAATGGCTCTGGAAGGCTTCTACCAGCTGGGATCGGCGGTAGTTCGCCAGCGTCGCCAGCCCGAGCTGCATCGGGCGATGCTCGCCGGCGATGCGCACGCGCACGATGCGCTTGCCGTCGAGCGCGAAATCCGAGCGCGGCCGCACATTGGCGAGCGAATAGCCATAGCCGTTGGCGACCATGGTGCGCACCACTTCCTGGTGCGCCGAGCGCGCCACGATCTTCGGCTCCAGCCCTTCTTTCATGAACAGGGCCAGGAAGTATTCGCGGCTGACCGGCAGATCGAGCAGTATGAAGGGCAGTTCGGCCAGCTCTTCGAGCGTGGTCGCCGGCTGCTGGGCGACGGGATGCGTCTCGCTCACCCAGGCCTGCGGCGGCAGGCTGGCCAAGGGGAGGAAATCCACCTCGTCGGGCATCTGCAGATCATAGGCCAGCGCGATGTCGATCTCCGCATGGCGCAGCGCGGCCATCAGCTGTTCCTGATTGTGCTCGACCTGGTGGATCCTGGTCTGCGGAAACGCGCTCTCGAACGAATGCGCGAGTTCGGGCATGACCAGAGGTGCCAGCGTCACGAAACAGCCGACATTGAGCTGGCCGCGCACCTGCGAGGTTGCCTCCGAAGCCAGCGCATAGAGCCCCTCGGCCTGTTCAACCAGACGCTTGGCCTCTTTCAGCATGATCTGGCCGATCGGCGTCAGCGACAGGCCCTGGGCGTGGTGGCGCACGAACAACTGCACATCGAGCTCGCGTTCGAGATGCGAGATCGCGGTGGAGATCGAGGGCTGCGAGATGTGCACCCGCTCCGAGGCCAGCGTAATGCTGCCGGTCTCCGCCGCGGCGATGAAATAGCCAAGCTGGCGCAACGTGTAACGCATGCTACGCCCTGATCATCCGCTGGCCGGCACGGCGGGACCGGGGCTCAGCGCCGCTTCAGTCGGCGTTCGATGCAGCGCTTTCCGACGAGGCACTGCGGGTTGTCCCCGGTTGGAATCCAGGCGGGTTCGGTGGTCTGCGTCAGTTCGCAATAGCCGGCATCGGTGACGAAGCGCTCATAGAGGTTGGGGCCGGTGCCGATGACCACCGCACCGGATCGCTGAACCAGGCCATAGGTCGCGGCACAGCTCATTCTCAGGGAATCCGGGCGCGCCTCGGCAAGCGTCGACGTTGCCATGACGATGAGGGGGACGGCGAGTAAAGCGGTTCGCATAATGCAGCCTCGTGCAGGACCCGCCCTACAATACCCGCTTCCGGTGTCTTCTGGCGACATCTCGGGCAGAATGAAGTTTTTGTGAAGCGTGCGCAGCACTTTCGGAAGACGAGGCAGCGATGTTGAGCCGCGATGTTGACTCGGTCCCTGGGGCCGCCCCGATAGATCGGCGGTCATGCAGCGACGAGGTGATTCGTGAGTTCGTCCGCCCGGTTCCTGAACGCTTCCGAAGCCGCAGGACAGCTTGGCGTGTCCGCCAAGGCCCTCCGGCTCTATGAGCAGCGCGGCCTGATCGCGCCGGTCCGCACCGTTGCCGGATGGCGGGCCTATGGTCCCGACCAGATGCGCCGGGCCGCCGAGATCGTCGCCTTGCGCGCGCTGGGCTTCAACCTCACCCAGGTGGCGCGGGTGCTGAACGGCGATCCCCAGGGCCTGGAGCCGGCCCTTGCCGCACACCAATCGGTTCTCGAGAGCCGGCTCCACGAGCTTGTCGGCACGATCGAGAAGCTGCGCGGCCTGCGGGGCGATCTTGCGCGCGGCGCGGCGCCCACCGCGGGCGAACTGGCGAAGTTGGCGGGCGCCGCCACGGCGCCCGGCGTCGCCTTCGACCTGCCCTGGCCCTGGGGCGGCGAGCGGTTCGAGCTCGGATACTTTCGACCGCTGAACTACATCATCGGTCCGCTCGGCAGCGGCAAGACCCAGCTGGCGCAGCGCTTCGCGCAGACGCTGCCCAACGCTGCCTTCCTCGGCCTGGACCGCCTGGCCGATGGCGGGGCGGCGGCGCGGGCTCGCATGGCGGCCGATCCCGCCCTGCGCTCGCGGGTCGAGACGGCGCTGGCCTGGCTCGTCGAGGATGGCGCAAGGGTGTCTGACGCGTTGACCGCCCTGCTGGGAGGATTGGAGGACGACGGTCCGGCCGTCACCGTGGTCGACATGATCGAGCAGGGGCTGGACCAGGCGACCCAGGAGGCGCTCATCGCCCATCTGCGCCGCCGCGGGCCCGATGCCCGGCCGCTTTTCATGCTGACCCGCTCCAGCGCGATCCTGGATCTGGCGGCCGTGGGCGCGGACGAGGCGATCATCCTCTGCCCGGCCAATCACAGCCCGCCATTCGAGGTCGCGCCCTATCCCGGCGCGCCGGGCTTCGAGGCCGTCGCCACCTGCCTGGCCTCGCCCGAGGTGCGGGCCCGCACCGAAGGCGTCATCGCCTGGCGGCCCCACGCGACGGCGGGTTGAAGGTCGGTATGGCGAGAGGCAGGGAAGCGGGCGGCCGGAGCGCGCTCTGGCCCGGCTTGGAAAATCGGAAGCCGAAGCGCTGAAAAGGGTAATCGATCGGCACGCGGCTCTAACTCGGGATGGACGGAAATTTGCATTGCCGGCATCGCCGTTCCGGCGCGTTGCAGGGAGACGTCCGTCTTATGAGTGTCGTGGCGCACAAGGATCCGAAGCTCGCGGGCAGGGCAATCGAACTCCCCGAAGGGCCGGAATGGGTGAGCGCGCTGCGCGTGTTCGATGGCCATGTGGCCGAGACGCTGGCGAGCGTGGCCCACACGCTCTACCCGCATGACGGCTTGCCGGAGCGGGTCTATCGCCGGGTGGTGGCGCAGTTCGACCGCATGGCGGCCGCCTCGCCCAATGCAGCACAGATGATGGCGCAACTCGTCGACCTCGTGGACGAGGCCATGCCGCTGCCTTTCGTCGAGCTGTCGGATGGCTATCGGACCGAGGTGCTGAAGCGCATCGAGGGCACACCGGCATTCCGGCTGGTGCAGCGCTCCACCGTGCGCTTCCTCTATGACGATATCGAGGTGTGGCAGGCCTTCGGCTATGAGGGCGCTTCCGTCCATCTCGGCGGCTATGTGAAGCGCGGCTTCGACGATCTCGACTGGCTGCCCGATCCCCCGGCAGCCAGCTGACCCCCTTCGCGCCTCAGCTTTCCGCTCAGACTGGACCTTCGCCATGGACGCCATTTCCACCCCCAAGCGCTACGACCTCGACGATGACGGCGTCGTGGTGATCATCGGCTCCGGCGCCGGCGGCGGCACGCTTGCCCATGAATTGACCAGGCGTGGCGTCGAGGTGGTGCTGATGGAGGCGGGCAAGCACCTCACTGCCGAAGATTTCGTCAATGACGAGTGGGGCGGCTACGAGATGCTGTCCTGGCTCGACAAGCGCACCGCCTCGGGAAGCTGGCGGGTGGCCAAGGACCATCCGGAAGCGCCGAGCTGGCATTGCCAGGTGGTCGGCGGCACCACCACCCACTGGTCCGGCTGCTGCTACCGTCTGATCGCCGACGAGATGCGCGCGCGCTCCGTCTATGGCGAGATCCCCGGCACCAGCCTGATCGACTGGCCGATCACGCTCGAAGAGCTGGAGCCCTATTACGACCTTGCCGAGACCAAGATGGGGGTCACCGGCACCAATGGCCTGCCGCCTTTGCCGCCGAACAACAATTTCAAGGTGATGTACTGGGGCGCATCGAGGCTCGGCTTCGATGTCTCGACCGGGCGCCACGCCATCAATTCCGTGGATTATGACGGCCGCCCCGCGACGATCCAGGACGGTTTCACCATCACCGGCGACAAGACCGGCTCGCGCTGGTCGACGCTGAATGTCGAGATTCCTCGCGCGCTGGCGACCGGCAAGCTCGACCTTCGCCCACAATCGCGCGCGGTGCAGGTCGAGCATGACGCGGCGGGCAAGGCGTCCGGGGTGGTCTATGTCGATGGCAATGGCGTGCGCCAGCGCCAGAAGGCGCGGGCGGTGGTGCTCGCCGGCAATTGCGTCGAGAGCCCGCGGCTGCTGCTGCACTCGGCAAGCGGGCGCTTTCCGAACGGCCTCGCCAATGGCTGGGGCCATGTCGGGCGGCATTATCTGCGCCATGTCATCCAGACCGTGTGGTCGGTGTTCGACAAGCCGGTGAACATGCACCGCGGCGAGATCATGACCGGGCTGGTGCGCGACTTCGTGCGCCATGACCCCGCGCGCGGCTTTGCCGGCGGCTATTATGTCGAACTGAACTCGATGGGTCTGCCGACCACGGCGGCGTTCCTCGAACCCGGCTGGTGGGGGCGCGACTTCGTCTCCGTCATCGAGCAATACAGCCATATGGCCGGCATGCTGCTGTCCGGCGAGGACATGCCGCAGCCGGGCAACCGGGTGACGCTGACCGATGAACTCGATGCCTTCGGCGTGCCGGTCGCCAACATCCACTATGACGACCACCCGAACGACCTGCGGCTGCGCAGCCACGGCTACAAGACCATGACGGCGATCCACAAGGCGGCCGGTGCGAAGCGCATCATCGAGGCGCCGGCCTATCCGGCGAGCCACAATCTCGGCTCCAACCGCATGGCGGCGCGCGCCGAGGACGGCGTGCTCGACGGCAATGGCCGCGCGCACGAGATGCGGAACCTGTTCGTTGCCGATGGCAGCAGCTTCGCCACCGGCGGCGCATGCAACCCGACACTGACCATTGTCGCGCTGGCGATCCGGCAGGCCGACTTCATCGCCGGCCAGATGGCCAAGGGAGAGCTGTGAGCGAGCGGGGCGATTTCACCGAGCCGACGCTCGCCTATTGGCAGGAGCTGACCGGCGAAGTGCCGGAGCGTTTCTCGGCGACGCCGCCTTATCGCTTCGGCTATCCGGTGGCTCTGCCCTGCGGGCGTTATCTCGTGCTGCCGTTGCGCGCCTTGCCGGACAAGGGGCTCGCCGTCGCTTCGCTGATCGCCAACCAGGCTTCGCATACGGTGGTGGCCGCGCTCGCCGACCATATGGCGGACGAGGCACGCTGGCTTGGCGCCGAGGTCGTGGTCGGGCTTCCGACGCTGGGCCTTGCCTTCGCTGCTTTGGTGGCCGAGCGGCTCGGGCAGCTGCGTTATGCCCCGCTCGGCTATAGCCGGAAGTTCTGGTACGACGACGCGCTTTCCGAGCCGGTCTCCTCCATCACCAGCCCGGAGGCGGGTAAGCGGCTGCGCCTCGATCCCAATCTTGCGCCGCTGGTCCGCGGCCGCCGCGTCGTCATCGTCGACGACGCCATCTCCACCGGCACCACGACAATCGCCGCCTGCCGGCTGCTGAGGCGCCTCGATGCCGAGGTTGCCGGCATCGTGGTGGCGATGAAGCAGACCAATCGCTGGCAGACACCGCTCGCCGCGCTGGCACCGCCACCGCCGGTGCGCGCCGGCTATGGCTGTCCGCTGTTCGAGCTGAGGGAAGACGGCTGGTGGCCGTTGCCCGCGACGATGCCGGACGTGCCATAGCGGAGATTGAGTGAAGCTCCCTCTCCCCGAGGGGGAGAGGGTTGGGGTGAGGGGGCCTTCCGCGGCTCCGCAATCGTGCTTCCCCTCACCGACCCGCGTCGCGGGCCACCTCTCCCCAACGGGGAGAGGGAATTTCAGCCAAAGCTCTAGCCTTGCTTCGCCGCCTCGATCGCTTCCCACACCCGCGACGGCGTGAGCGGCATGTCGAGATGGGCGATGCCGAGATGGGCCAGCGCATCGACCACCGCATTGACGAAGGCCGGCGGCGCGCCGATGGCGCCGGCTTCCCCGGCGCCCTTGATGCCGAGCGGATTGGTGGTGCAAGGCACGTTCTGCGTCGCGAAGTCGAAGAAGGGCAGGTCGTCGGCGCGCGGCAGGCCGTAATCCATGAAGGAGCCGGAGAGCAGTTGCCCGTTGTCGGGGTCGTAGACGGTGCGCTCCAGCATGGCCTGGCCGATGCCCTGGGCGATGCCGCCATGGATCTGGCCGCCGAGCAGCAGTGGATTGAGCACCCGGCCGAAATCATCGACCACGGTGTAGCGCTCGACCTCGATGCGCCCGGTCTCCAGATCGACCGCCACCTCGCAAATGTGCGCGCCATTCGGGAAGGTGCCGTCCTCTTGCGTGAAATCTCCGACACCGGTCAGCCCGCCAGCGGAGGCCGCGACCTCCAGCAGCCCGACATGGCGATTGGTGCCGGTGGCGCGGAAGGCGCCGCTGTCGAACTCCACCGCCTCGGGCAGCACATCGAGCAACTGCGCTGCGAGCGCGCGGCCCTCCGCAATCACCGCTTCCGCGGCAAGCTTGAGCGCACCACCGCCATGCACCATGGAGCGCGAGGCGACCGTGCCGCCGGCCGAGGGCAGCGGCTGGCGGGTGTCACCGGTCTTCACCGTGATGGATTCCGGGGGAACATCGAGCCGCTCGGCCAGCATCTGCACATAAGTGGTCTCGTGGCCCTGGCCGGTCGACTGGGTGCCGACATGCAGCACGATGCGGCCATCCGCACCGATCTCGACCACCGCGCCTTCATTACCCGGCACGCCGGTGCGCTCGATGTAATAGGCGAGGCCGATGCCGCGCAGCCGGCCGTCATTGCCCTCCCGCCGGTTCGCGAAGCCATGCCAGTCCGCCGCCGCGAGGCCGGTGCGCATTACCGCGGCGAAGTCACCGGAATCATAGGTGACGCCGGTATCGGTGGTATGCGGCATCTCCTCCGGCGCGATCATGTTGATGGCGCGTAACGCGTCCGGTGCGATGCCGGTCTCGCGTGCCGCCTTGTCGACGAGGCGCTCGATCAGATAGGCCGCCTCCGGCCGGCCGGCGCCGCGATAGGCGTCGATCGGCGCGTTGTTGGTGAAGGCGATGCGCACATCGGTCGCGACCTTGGGAATGCGATAGACGCCCGGCGCCATGGGCGGGCCGGACAGCGTCGGGCAATAGACGCCGAAGGCGGAGAGCGCACCGCCGCAACTCGCCAGCGTCTCCACCTTGAGCGCGGTGAAGCGGCCCTCGGCATCGAGACCAAGCCGGGCGCGCGAATGATTGTCCCGGCCCTGCGTGTCGGAGAGGAAGGCGTCCGAGCGCGAGGACTGCCAGCGCACCGGCCGCCCCAGCTTGCGGGCCGCGTAGAGCACCAGCGCCTGTTCGGGGTACGGCACCGCCTTCATGCCGAAGCCGCCGCCGACGTCGGGGGTGATCACCCGCAGCCTTTCCGGCGGCAGAGCGAAGACCGGTTCGAACAGCCACTCGCGGATCATGTGGCTGCCCTGCGTGCCCGAGATCAGCGTGAAATCGCCGGCCTCGGGCTCGAAGATGCCGATGGCGTTGCGCGCCTCCAGCGAGTTCACCACGATGCGGTTATTGACCAGATCGATCTCGACCACGCGGTCGGAGGCTTTGAGCGCGGCGTCGGCCGCCGCGATGTCGCCGAGCGTGAAATGCAGCGCGAGATTGCCCGGGGCTTCGTCGTAGAGAAGCGGTGCGCCGTCCGTGAGCGCCGCCGCCGGCTCGACCGCGACGGGCAGATCCTCGATGTCGATCTCGACCGCCTCGGCGGCTTCCACCGCCTCGATCAGCGTTTCCGCCACCACGAAGGCGATGGGCTCGCCGAGATAACGCACCTTGCCGCGGGCGAGCAGCGTGCGCGGCGGCACCGGCATGGTGCCACCCTCGGCATGGTCGAGCACGACGACGATGGGCAGCGTGCCGATGCCGTCGGCTTCAAGATCGGCAGCGGTGAAGACGCCGAGCACGCCCGGCATCTGCCGCGCCGCCTCGGCGTCCACCGAGCGCAGCACGCCGTGGGCGACACGCGAGCGCACCACCACGGCGAAGGCCTCGCCCGGGTGGCGATGGTCGTCAGTGTAGCGGCCGGTGCCGGTGATGAAGCGCAGATCCTCAACGCGCCGGAACGGCTGGCCGACACCGAATTTCATCATCGTTCCCCGCGCCCGCCGGGTGCCGACGAGGCATCCGGTTGCCAATGATACTATTTGTGCGAAGATCAGCACATAGCACTTGATATCGTCGATAATCGAATAAGATAGTGCATCGCACAAGGGGTTGGCGGAGGCGTTTGTGAGGCCCGTGGAGCAGCAAGTCGGTGAGCCCCGCGCCCATCGCGGTGTCGGCGCCTCGGTCCGCCGCAAGGAGGATGCTCGCCTGCTCGAGGGCCGCGGCCGCTTCATCGGCGATATGCGATTTCCGGGCCAGTTGGAGGCCGCATTCCTGCGCTCGCCGATCGCCCACGGGTGGATCAAGGCGATCCATATTCCCGAGCATCTGGAAGGCCGCGCCTTCACCCATGCCGACATGGTCGGGGTGAAGGACATCCTCGCCCGCACCGGCCTGCCGGGCTTCCGCGTCTCGGTGCAGCCCTCGCTCGCCAGCGACAAGGTGCGCTTCGCCGGCGAGCCGATCGTCATGGTGCTGGCCGACACGCGGGCCGAGGCCGAGGACCTGCTGGAGGAGATCTCCATTGAGTTCGAGGAACTGCCCGCCAATTGGGACATGCTGCGCGCGGTCGAGCCCGGTGCGGCGCTGATCCATGAGGACTGGCCGGAGAATGTGTTCCTGGTTTCCGCCGCCGAGAAGAATTTCGAGGCGCGGCGCGCCGAGCTTGAGGCCGCGCCGATCAAGGTGACGCGCCGGGTGCGCACCAGCCGGCAATGCATGGCGCCGCTGGAGGGCAAGGGCTGCATCGCGGTCTATGAGCGCCATATCGAGCAACTGGCGCTGTGGACCTCCACCCAGATGCCGCACATCGTGCGCTCGGGCCTTGCCGAGTGCCTGGGGCTGGACCTGCGCAAGATCCGTGTCGTGGCGCCGGATGTCGGCGGCGGCTTCGGCTGGAAGGGGCTCTTGCAGCCGGAGGAGGTGTGCTGCTCCTGGGCGGCACTCAGGCTCGACCGGCCGATCAAATGGCTGGAGGACCGCCGCGAGCATCTGATCGCCGCCGCCAATTGCCGCGAGCATCATTACGAGATGACCGCCTGGGCCGATGCCGATGGCCGGCTGCTCGGCCTCGACGCGGTAGCCCATGTCGATGCCGGCGCCTATTCGGCCTATCCGTTCTCGGCGTGCCTGGAAGGCGCGCAGGTCGTCTCGAACTTGCCGGGGCCCTACGATTTCGGTGCGTATCGCTGCAAGGCCTATTCGGTGTGCAGCAACAAGCCGCCGATCGTGCCCTATCGCGGCGTGGCGAGGACCGGGGTGTGCACCGCCATCGAGCTGATGGTCGACGCCGTCGCCCGCGCCGCCGGGCTTGAGCCCTGCGAGGTGCGGCTGCGCAATCTCGTCAAGCCGGAGCAGATGCCGTTCCGCAGCATCACCGGCAAGGATTTCGACATGGGCGACTATCCGGAGAGCCTGCGCCGGGCCCGCGCCATGATCGACCACGACGCCGTCCGCGCCCGGCAGCGCGGCGGCGAAATGGATGGCCGGCGCATCGGCGTCGGCTACGCGGTCTATTGCGAGCAGGGCGCGCACGGCACCTCGGTCTATCATGGCTGGGGCATTCCCATGGTCCCGGGCTTCGAGCAGTGCGGCGCGCGGCTCACCCCCGATGGCACGCTGGAAATCCGCGTCGGCAACCAGAGCCACGGCCAGTCTATGGAGACCACGCTGGCGCAGATCGCCTGCGAGGTACTCGGCATCGATCCTGAACTGGTCAATGTGGTGCATGGCGACACCGCCATGACGCCCTATTCCACCGGCACCTGGGGCTCTCGCTCGGCAGTGATGGCGGGCGGCGCGGTGGCGGCGGCCTGCGAGAAACTCGGCGAGCGGCTGAAGCGGATCGGTGCGCACTTGCTGCAAGCCGATCCCGGTGCGGTGTTCATCCGCGACGGCGAAGTGCATGGACCGGCCGGCTCGGTGACGTTCAGCGAGATCGCCGCGACCTGGTACCTCAAGCCGCAGAACCTGCCGGCCGATGTCGACCCGGACGGACTAGATCTCGTCGCCGGCTACCGGCCCGTAGTCGATACCGGCACCTTCTCCTATGCCACCCATGCCGCCGTGGTGGCGGTGACGCCAGGCACCGGCGCGGTCGAGATCCTCGATTACGTCGTGGTCGAGGATGGCGGCGTGCTGCTGAACCCGATGGTGGTGGAGGGCCAGATCTATGGCGGTACCGCGCAGGGTATCGGCACCGCGCTCTATGAGGAGATGGCCTATGACGAGAACGGCCAGCCGCTCGCCTCGACCTTCGCCGATTATCTGCTGCCCGGCGCCAACGAGATGCCGGACGTGCGCATCGCCCATATGCAGACGCCCTCGCCGAACACGAAATTCGGCCAGAAGGGCATAGGCGAGGGCGGCGCCATCGCGCCCCCGGCGGCGATCGGCAATGCCATCAATGATGCGCTGGGCGATCTCGGGGTGGAACTCGGCACCTGCCCGATGACGCCGCGCCGGGTGCGCGAGGCGCTGCAGGCCGCGCGTGCGGGGTTGCCGTCATGAAGGCCGCGCGGTTCGACTATGACCGGCCGGAGCGGCTCGACCAGGCGGTGGCGATGCTCGGCGGGGAGGGCGCGCGCGCCTTCGCCGGCGGCCAGAGCCTCGGCCCGATGCTGAACCTGCGCCTTGCCCGCCCGGTGGCGCTGGTCGATATCGCGCGACTGGCGGAACTGCGCCATGTGGAGGAGCGGCCCGACGGCGTGTTCTTTGGCGCCGGCATCACCCATGCAGAATTCGAGGACGGCGCGGTGCCGGATCCGACCGGCGGCGTGCTGGCGAGCATCGCGCGGGGCATCGCCTATCGCGCAGTGCGCAATCGCGGCACGGTCGGCGGCAGCCTCGCCCACGCTGATCCGGCGGCCGACTGGCCGACCACGCTGAGCGCCATGGGTGCGAACGTGTATCTCGCCGGCCCCGGCGGGCGGCGCGAAATGGCGGTCGAAGATTTTCTCCATGGCGCGTTCCAGACCGCGCTGGCGCCAGGCGAAATCATCGCCGGGGTCTTCGTGCCGCGGCTCTCGACGTCCGCCCGCTGGGGCTACCGCAAATCCTGCCGCAAGGCCGGGGAGTTTGCCGAGGCGATGTGCGCGGTGCTGCTGGATTCTGCGCGCAATATTTGCCGGCTCGCTATCGGCGCCACCGAGGGCAAGCCCATCGTGCTGACGGCGGCCGATGTGTTCGTCGCGAACCCCGACCTGATCGATCCCTATCTGGCGCAGGCCGGGCTCGCCGCGGATCCGGCGACGCTCGACCTGCATCGTGCTGTGTTCCGGGAGGCCATCGCAGCGATGGACGCGTGGGGGCGGCCCGCATGAAGCCGGTGCGCCTTGAGGTCAATGGCAGGCCAATCGCGGCGGACATCGAACCGCGCCAGCATCTGGCGGATTTCGTGCGCGAGGAGATGTTGCTCACCGGCACCCATCTCGGCTGCGAGCACGGCGTGTGCGGCGCCTGCACCGTGTTGATCGACGGCGCGCCGGCGCGCTCCTGCATCGCCTTCCCGGTGGCTCTCGATGGCGCGAGCATCACCACCATCGAAGGCCTCGCCGACGATCCGGTGACGGCGCGGCTCCGCGAGGCGTTCAGCGTCGAGCACGGCCTGCAATGCGGCTTCTGTACGCCCGGCATGCTGATCATGGCGCGCGATATCGTGCTGCGCCGCCCCGGAGCGTGCGCCGACGATATCCGCCACGAACTCGCCGGCAATCTCTGCCGCTGCACCGGCTATGTCGGCATCATTCGAGCGGTGCAGCAGGTGGCGGCGGAGCGGATCGGGGAAGCGGCGGTGATGACAAGGGGCACGACGGTGCCGGCGCCGGCCTATGTCTCGCCGCTGGCCCTGCCGATCGCGCCATCATCGGTCGCGAAGGCGCCGGAGCCGGCATGGCCCGCCGCCTCGCCGCAAGAGACGGCCGTTTCACTGGAGCCGCTGCGCAATCCGGTCGAACTGGTTGAACAGTTCCGGGTACCGGCCGATGCGGCGACGGTGTGGGCCTTCTTCCAGCAGCCCGACAAGGTGATTGCCTGCCTGCCCGGCGCCCGGCTCGTCGCGCCCAGCGACGGACGCAGCCTTGAGGCCGAGATGCTGGTGAAGCTCGGCCCGATGCAGGCGGCGTTCCGCGGCGCGGCGCTGCTCGCGGCCGATCCCGCGACACGAACCGGCACAATCAACGGCCAGGGCGTCGACACGAAGGGCGCGTCGCGGGTACGGGCGATGCTGACCTATCGGCTCGATGCGGTGGAGGGCGGCACGGCGACCGACGTGCATGTCGATGTCGCCTATGAGCTGAAGGGCCCGCTCGCCCAGATGAGCCGCGGCACCATCGCCCGCGACCTCGCCGGCCGCATCACCCGCAGCTTCGCCGAGAACCTCGCGGCGGCGCTATCGGGCGCTGCCCTTCCGGAGCAGGCGCGCTCCCTCGATGCCGGATCGCTGGCGTGGTCGATGCTGAAAGGCTGGATGGCCCGACTGTTCGGGCGGCGCTAGTGCTCACCCTTCCCGATTGGGTGTCCCGAGCACATGCGTGTTCGGCGGCAGCATGATCTGGTCGAAGGTCTGCGTGAACATCGCCGCAGCGAAGAAGGCGACGGCGCGCAGCGTCTCGGTGCCGGTATTGACGAGGTCGTGCCGCACATCCGTCGGCAGCACGAACACACTGCCGGGCCCGACCGCATGCTTGCCATCATCCATGAGCAACTCGCCGGTGCCGGCGATGATGTACTGGGTTTCCTCGGTTGCGTCGGTGTGCCAGCCAAGATGCCCGCCGGGCTCGATCTCATAGACGATGGTGGAGGATTGCGTGGCGTTATTTCCGCCGCACGTCGCAAAGGCTCCAGCCCAGTTTACGGATTTGTCCGCAGCACCCTGGACATGCGCGCGCGCAAGCATTGTGGAATCGACAACCGGGACCATAGCTTCCTCCGAAGTTATTTTTAATTTATGAAGTATTTGGAGCTTATTGAAATCGTTGGCAGAACAATACTATCGGCTCGCAAATATAACTTGCAAGCAAAGTCTTCGGCTCGGTGTCCCGTGTGTCGTCCGGTCCTGGCAGGGAGCCCTATTGCAGCAGGTCGATGTCCAACTGCACGCAGTCGCCGCGATAGATGATGTCGGCGACATAGATGACGACGTCGTCCGCGTCCGCCACCACGAGATGGGCTTCCACGGTGGGAAAGCCGATGCCCGTCGCCAGCAGGTTGGCGACGCGGGGCTCGACGGTGCCGACGATGAAGGATTGCCGCGCCCGCTTCACCTTCAACTCCTCCAGCGAGGCGACCACGCTGATGGTGGGCTCGCGCCCGAAGCGTTGATCGGCGAGGCGATAGACATTCTCGTCGAGATGCACGCGGGCGAAGGAATAAGGCTGGCCGCGCCGCGACTGCACGCTCTCCATATAGCGATAGTGCGCCGCCGGCGTGCCATCCTCCGGCTTCAGCGGCGGCTCCGGGGCGGGCGTGGTGACGGGCAGGAAGCGCGGCACGTTCATGCCGATGGTGCTGGCCAGCGAGCGCCATTTGAGGTCGAGCTTCAGCCAGCGCTTCTCCTCGACCGAGCCGGAGACGAAGGTGCCCTTGCCCTGGATGCGGCGGACCAGGCCCTCGGATTGCAGCAGTTCCACCGCCTGCCGAACGGTGACGCGAGCGACGCGGAACTCGGCCTCCAACTCCTGAAGGGTCGAGATCTTCTCGTTCGGCCGCCAGACGCCATCCTCGATGCGGCGCCGGATTACGCCGGCGATCTGCAGATAGCGCGGCACCGGGCTGCGGCGATAATCGGGACTGGCGAGTGCCGAGGCGGCATCCTTGGGCATGGGTCGTCGATCCGGCGAGATGTTCCAAAGCGAGGTGATTCCTCCCGGAATCAACCCGAACGTGCTGTCTTCTCTATCATGTAATGCCGTTCCCGCGGCAGAGCGGTGATTCCGTCGTGGCAGGTGAAGCGGGGCATCTCAATCGTCATGGCCGGGCTTGTCCCGGCCATCTCGGCCTCCGATGCGCAGTCCGGAACCGAGATCCCCGGCACAAGGCCGGGGATGACGGCGATCCTTGATTCAAGGAGCGTCCAGAGCGGTGACGACACCCGAAATGAGATTGGCCGAGAACAGCGCCCTCTCGTCGATGCTGGCCGCCTCGCGCACGGGCGCCATGCTCCCGATCAGTCGCGCAACTTCGCGCTCCAGCGTGCGGCGGGCCGCTTCCGCCTCGTGGACGCTCACCGGGCGGAAGCGGATCGCGGCGCCGGGCAGCAGCCGGCCGGCGGCGGGGAGATCGGCCGAGATGACGGTTGCGATCTTGGCGTAGCCGCCAATGGTCTGGTGGTCGGCGAGCAATATGATCGGCTGGCCGGAGCCCGGCACCTGGATGGCGCCGGTGGCGATGCCGTCGGAGACGATGTCAGCGCCGCGGAAGAAGGTGAGCGCCGGTCCCTGAAGGCGCATGCCCATGCGGTCGGCCTCGCGGGAGACCTCATAGGGCGTGTCGAGGAAGGTGGCGAGGCCCTCCGCCGTGAAGGCGTCCGATTGCGGGCCGAGCACGACGCGCAAGGTGCCGGCGAATTCCAGGGACGGCGGGGAGGGGAGTTCGAGCTCGGGGCCATCCAGTGGCGGCCGGTTCACGCCGATGATGTCATCAGCCCGCAACGCCCGACCCTGATGGCCGCCGAAGCCACCCTTCAGGTCGGTGGAATGCGAGCCCAGCACCTCGGGCAGATCGAGCCCGCCAGCCACTGCCAATATCGCGCAGCCGCTGCCGCGCAGCGCGCCGACCCGCACGGTTGCGCCCGCCGGCACGGTGACGGCGCGCCAGGCAGGGACTTGCCGTGTGTCGCCATCCATGTCGATTTCGATCGAGGCGGACGCCCCGGCAAGTGCAAGGCGCACCGGCGCACCTTGCACTTCGAAGCTTGGACCGATCAGCCGGCATTCCAGCGCGGCGGTGCCTTCCGCATTGCCGACCAGCCGGTTGGCAAGCCGAAGCGCGACCGGATCGAGCGCGCCGCAGCTCGGCACCCCCAGCGCCTGGAAGCCGAAGCGGCCGAGATCCTGCACCGTGGTCTGCGGCCTCGGCTGGAGGATGTGCAAGGTGGGCTTGGCCGCGCTGGTCATGGCCGCGTCTCGCATTCGGGCACGTAGTTGCCCTGCGCGACGACGGCCTTCACCCGTGCATGCTCGCTCGCCTCGACCGGCACGAAACGCACGCCGTCGCCCGGCGACAGCAAGGTCGGCGGCGTGTGCGCCGGGTTGAAGAAGCGCAGCGGCGTATTGCCGAGCAGCCGCCAGCCGCCCGGGGATTCCACCGGATAGACCCCGGTCATGCGTTGCGCGATGGCGACCGAGCCGGCCGGCACCCGCACCCGTGGCGTGGCGAGGCGCGGCAGGTCGAGCCGCTCCGGCAGGTCGCCGAGATAAGCGAAGCCCGGCAGGAAGCCCTGCACATAGACGCGGTACACTGTGTCGGCATGCAGGGCCACGACCTCGTCGGCGCCGAGCCCGAGTTCCGTGGCGACGGCTTCGAGGTCCGGGCCGGCTTCGCCGCCATAGAGCACCGGCAGATGCCAGATGCGCGTCGGCGTGGTCACTTCCACCGTGCCGAGATCGAGCGCTTCGATGCGCTGCTGCAACGCCTCGGCGCTGGTGAGGCGCGGATCATAATGCACCAGGAGGGAACGGAAGGTCGGCACCGTCTCGGTCAGGCCCTCGGGCGCCTCCGCTGCCAGCACCGCGGCGGCGCGGTGGACCATGGCGTTGAGCAGGGGATCGATGCGCGTGCCGAACTCGATGGCGAACGCCGTGTCGCCCACCGGCAGGAAGATGGCGGCGTCACCGAGGCGGGTTCCGTTTGGTGCTAGTTTCTCCATCATCCAAGCATCCGATCAATCATTCTAATGATAGTATGTTTCCTCTTGAAAGCGATGAAAACTTAATGCGTTAATGCCGTGAGACGCGGGAGCAGAGAGGGCTGGCGATGACGCTGCGGATGAACATCAATGCCGATATGGGCGAAGGCTACGGCCATTATGACATCGGCAACGACGATGCGATCCTCAAGATCGTGACCAGCGTGAATGTCGCCTGCGGCCTGCATGGCGGCGACGCCACGGTGATGCGCGATGTCTGCCTCAAGGCGAAGGAGAACGGCGTCTCGGTCGGCGCCCATCCCGGCTTCAACGATATCTGGGGCTTCGGCCGCCGGCAGATCCAGATGCGCCCGTCGGACCTCGAATATATGGTCGCCTACCAGCTCGGCGCGCTCGCCGGCATGGCTGCCTATGCCGGCATCAAGGTCACGCATGTGAAGCCGCACGGCGCGCTCAACAACATGGCCGCGGTGAATGCCGACTACGCGCTCGCCATCGGCCGCGCCATGAAGACGGTGGACCCCTCGCTCTGGTATCTCGCGCTCTCCGGCACCGAGATGGAGAAGGCGGCGCTGGCGCTCGATGTGCCGCTGGCGCGCGAAGCCTTCATCGACCGCATGTATGACGATGACGGCAATCTGCAATCGCGCGCCGTCCCCACCTCGGTGATCAAGGACCCGGCGGTGGCGACGCAGCGCGCCATCCGTATGGTGCTCGACGGCGAGATCATCTCGGTGACCGGCAAGAAGATGCCGACCAAGTTCGACTCGCTGTGCCTCCACGGCGACGAGCCGACCGCCATCGCGGTGGCAAGCGCGGTGCGCAAGGGCATGGAGGATGCCGGCATCAAGGTCGTCACGCTGCCGGAGATGATGGTGGGCTGAGGCGGGCGGGCGAGGGATGGGCTCGATAGCCGTGGGCGCGATCACCGAGCGTATCCTTGTGGGTGGCCGCCTCGGGCGCGACGAGGCGATGGCGCTGGCCGGCAACGATGACATTGCCGCCTTGGCCGCCGCAGCGGCGCGGATCCGCGATGCCGGGTTCGGCGATATCGTCACCGTCTCGCGCAAGGTGTTCATCCCGCTCACCCAGCTCTGCCGCGATGTCTGCCATTACTGTACCTTCGCCCATCCGCCGCGGCGCGGCGAGCGCGCCTTCCTCACTCCCGACGAGGTGCTCGCCATAGCGCGCGCCGGCGGCCGGGCCGGCTGCGACGAAGCTTTGTTCACGCTCGGCGACAAGCCGGAGCTGCGTTACCGGCAGGCGCGCGAGGAACTCGCCGCGCTTGGCCACGCGACCACGCTCTCCTATCTCGCCGCCATGGCGAGGCTGGTGCTGGAGGAGACCGGCCTGCTGCCGCACCTCAATGCCGGGGTGATGGGCGAGGACGACCTTGCCGCGCTCAAGACGGTCAGCGTCTCGCAGGGCACCATGATCGAGACCACCGCGACGCGGCTGTCGCAGCGCGGCGGCCCGCATTTCGGCTCGCCGGACAAGCACCCAACTGTTCGGCTCGCCACGCTGGAGGCGGCCGGCAAGGCGCGCGTGCCCTTCACCACCGGCATATTGATCGGCATCGGCGAAACCCGAGGCGAGCGGATCGAGGCGCTGCTGGCGATCCGCGACGCCCATGAGCGCCACGGCCACGTGCAGGAAGTCATCATCCAGAATTTCCGCGCCAAGGCGGGGACAAAGATGGCGGAGGCGCTTGAGCCTTCGCTGGACGAGCATCTCTGGACCGTGGCCGCTGCCCGGCTGGTGCTCGGGCCGGGCATCTCGATCCAGGCGCCGCCGAACCTGCAGCCGGACGGGCTGAAGGCGCTGGTCGACGCCGGCATCAATGATTGGGGCGGTGTCTCCCCGGTCACCCCCGACCATGTGAACCCGGAGGCGCCCTGGCCGGCGCTGGCCGCGCTCGGCGTCGCCACCGCGCGCGCCGGCAAGGTGCTGGCGCCACGGCTCGCCATATATCCGCGCCATCTCCACGCCGCGAACACCTGGCTCGATGCCAAGGTCGCGCCTCACGCGCTGCGCCGGGCCGATGGTGGTGGGCTGGCACAGGAGAGCGGCTGGCGCGTGGGCGCGTCCGTGGGAGAGGAGCGCGTCGTCGCATGGCCGGCGGCACCCGCGGTGGCGGCGAATGCCGCGCTGACCGCCTCGCTCGACGGTGTGTTCGCCGGCCGGATGCTTGGCGAGGACGCAATCATCCGCCTGTTCGAGGCGCGGGGCGCGCAGGCGAAGTTCGTCTGCGAGGCGGCGGACGAACTGCGTCGCGAAGTGGCGGGGGACGATGTCTCCTACGTCGTCACCCGCAACATCAACTACACCAATGTCTGCGCCTATCGCTGCGGCTTTTGCGCCTTCTCCAAGGGGCGGGCCAACGAGCATCTGCGCGGCCGGCCCTATGAGCTTGATCTCGACGAGATCGCCCGCCGCACGGTGGAAGCCTGGGAGCGCGGCGCCACCGAAGTGTGCATGCAGGGCGGCATCCACCCGGATTTCTCCGGCGAGACCTATGTCGCCATCCTGCGCGCGGTGAAGCGGGCGGTGCCGGAGATGCACGTCCACGCGTTCTCGCCGCTCGAAGTGCGGCACGGCGCGGCGACGCTTCGCATCCCGATCGCGGAATTCCTCGTGCGCCTCAAGGAAGCCGGCCTCGGCTCGCTGCCCGGCACCGCGGCGGAGATCCTCGATGACGAGGTGCGCGCCATCATCTGTCCTGACAAGCTCGACACTGACGAATGGCTGGAGACGGTGGCAACCGCACATCGGGTCGGCCTCAACACCACCTCGACCATCATGTTCGGCCATGTCGATGGCTACCATCATTGGGCGCGGCATCTGGCACGGCTGCGCGCCTTGCAGGCGGAGACCGGCGGCATCACCGAATTCGTGCCGCTGCCGTTCCTGCACATGGAAGCGCCGCTCTATCTCAAGGGCGGCACGCGGCAGGGGCCGAGCCATCGCGAGGCGATCCTGATGCATGCGGTGGCGCGCCTCGCGCTGCATCCGCTGATTCCGAACATCCAGGCCTCGTGGGTGAAGCTCGGAGAGGCCGGACTCACGGCTGCGCTACGTTCCGGTGCCAACGATCTCGGCGGCACGCTGATGAACGAATCCATCAGCCGCGCCGCCGGTGGCGCCCACGGCCAGGAGATGCCGCCGGAGCGGATGCAGGCGACGATCCGCGCGCTCGGCCGCCACCCCCGCCCGCGTACCACGCTCTATGCCGATGCGCCGGCCGGGCAGACCGCGCGCTCCTTCGCCGCCGCGCCGCTGACGGCGAGCATCGAGCCGCCCGCCGGCAAGAGGTCGCGGATCGGCGGCCTGGCGGCGCGTGGCTAGAGCGGTAACCGGTCGGCAGGACGCTCTCCCCACTCCGCCAAGGTCGGTGTCGGCATATCGAAGCGGTCGCGGATGGTGGCGCAGGTACTGCCGCCGAGCCGGGCAATGGCGTCGAGGCCGGCGGGATCGACGCGAAACCGCTCGGCATCGACGACATCGGCGCGATAATGCGCATAGACGATCTCGCCGAGGATGATCTGCCGGGACTTGCCGAGTTCCAGCGTCAGATGCCGGCGGCATTCGAAGGCGGCCGGGGCCTCCCTGATCCAGGGCGAGGCGACCTTCGCGCCGGGCATTGCGGTCAGCCCGGCGGCGCCGAGCTCATCGGTCCCCGGCGGAAAGCCGACCGCACAGACATGCATCGCCTCGGCAATCGCATGCGAGACGATGTTGACGGTGAACACCTCGGTCAGCCGGATGTTGAGCGCGGTGTCCTTGAACGACATGTCCGGATGGTTCTCGACGCCGAGCGCCAGGATCGGCGGATCGGCGGAGAGGCAGTTGAAGAAGCTGAAGGGGGCGGCGTTGACGCGGCCCTCGGCATCGACCGTCGTCACCAGGGCGATCGGCCGCGGGACGATGGTGCCGATCATCAGCTTGTAGCGCTCGCGCTCGGAGAGCGCGCGGAAATCGAAGGCCACCGTCCCAGTGGCGTCGTCGCGAATGGCGGTCATGGTCATAGGCCCTTGATCCGCGCCGCATAGGGCGCCAGCACATCGCGAATGTCGCGTTCCGCCTTCTCCTGGAGCAGAGCGCGGCTGGCGACCGAGGCGACGTGATGATCCATCAGTTGCGAAGCGCGGGCGGCGTCGCCCGCGATCAGCGCGTCGACGATCTCGATATGCTCCGACACGCCGCAATCGGTAGAGTGCGGGCGGCCATACATGGCGAGGATGAGCGAGCAGCGCGAGACCACTTCGGTCACGTAGCGGATCAGCACGTGGTTGCCGGTCAGCCGGGCGAGCAGGAGGTGGAATTCGCCGGCGAGGCGGATCGATTCCACCTCGTTGGCGCCGGCGGCCCGCTGCTCGAGCGCGACATGGGCACGGAGCTGTTCGATCTCCGCGGGCTTCAGCCGGCCGGCGAGGCATTCGGTGACGATGCGCTCGAGGCCGCGGCGGACCACGAAGACATCGCGGCCCTCGTCGAGGCTGGGATTGGCGACGAAGGCGCCGCGGTTCGGCTTCAGTTCGACCAGCCCCTCCACCGCGAGGCGCCCGAGAGCCTCGCGGGCGATGGTGCGGCTGGCGCCGAAGGCGTCGCCGATGGCGTCCTCCGGGAGCTTGGCGCCGGGCTGCAGGCGCTGCTCGATGATGGCTTGCCGAAGCGCTTCGTGGACGGCCTCGGTACGCGAGATGGCGATGGTCTCGGCGCTGGGGGCAGGGGGGCCCTTGCCCTTGGCGGTCGGGTCGTTGACGGAGCGTGCGGCTCCCCTGGCGGATCTCTCGGTCTTCATCGTCACACGCCCTGCGCTGTCGCCGCCTTGCGGGCCATGGCCCAGGCATCGAGAATCGCGACGGCCTCGCCGTCCATATGCTGGTGTGCCGGCATCGCGCGTTCCTCGACAAGGGCTCCCGCCGAGCGGCGCAGCGCGTCGGTATCGATGGGGTGACGCTCGGCAGGCGTGAGGTCGGCGAAGGCGCGGCCGGCCTGCTTCATCGAGGCGGCGTAATAGAGCCTGGAGATGCCGGCGACCTCCATGGTCGCGACACACATCGCGCAGGGTTCGCACGAGGTGTAGAGGTCGCAGCCGGTGAGGTCGACGCATTGCAGCCGGCGGCAGGCATCGCGGATCGCCTCCACCTCGCCATGCGAGGTCGGGTCGAAATGGGCGAGCGAGTGGTTCAGCCCCTCGCCGACAATGGTGCCGTCCTTTACGACGACGCAGCCGAACGGCTCCGTCCCCGGCTGTTCCAGCGCCTGCCGCGACAGCTCGACGGCGCGCTTCATGAAGTGTTCCTGGTACATGCTTTCCTCCTTGAAATTCAGGCGGCCTGCGGCAGCAGCCAGGCGTGCCGCGGGTCCCAACTCAGATTCACCTTGCGGCCGGGAACGAGGTCGAGCGCCTCGATCTCGTGCTGCTGCTTCTGCACGCGGAATTCGATGCCGTCGGCCACCTCCACGAATACCGTCTGCACCGAGCCGACGAACTCCAGGCCGAGCACCGTGCCGGCAATGCCGCCTGCCGGGCCGTCGTCGTTCGCGGCGCTGAGCGTGATGCGGTCGGCGGCGACCACGAAGCTCGCCTTGCCGACAGCGCTGCGGCCATCGACCATCGGCACCTTGAAGCTGCCCAGCCGGCTGTCGATGTCGAGCAAGCCGCCTTGAACGCCGCGCACATCACCGCGGATCAGGTTGTTCATGCCCATGAACTCGGCGACGAAGGCGTTGGCGGGTGCGCGATAGACGTCCTGCGGACGGCCGACCTGCTGGATGCGGCCCTCGCTCATGATGACGATGCGGTCGGCCAGCGCGAAGGCCTCCGACTGCGCGTGAGTGACATAGACGAAGGTGATGCCGAGCTGCTTGTGCAGCCGGGCGAGCTCGGTCTGCATGCGCACTCGCAAATGCGCGTCGAGCGCCGAGAGCGGCTCGTCGAGCAGCAGCACCGCCGGCTCGGTGACCAGCGCGCGGGCGATGGCGACGCGCTGGCGCTGGCCGCCGGAGAGCTGGGAGACGTGCCGATCCGCCATGCCGGCGAGGCCGAGCTTGTCCAGCCAGTCGAGCGCGCGCCTGCGCCGCTCATTGGCGCCGACCTTCTGCATGCGCAGCGGGAAGGCGACATTCTCCGCCACCGTCATGAAGGGGAACAGCGCCAGGCTCTGCCAGACCATCGGCGTGTTGCGCTGGAACGCCGGTACGTCGCGCATGCTGACGCCGCCAATCCGGATGTCGCCGCCGCTCGGCTGGTCCAGCCCGGCGATCAGCCGAAGTGTCGTCGACTTGCCGCAGCCGGACGGACCCATGATGGCGACGAATTCGCCGGCGGCGATATCGAGATCGATGCTGCGGACCGCGTGATGGTCCGGGTACTGCTTGTCGAGCGCTTCGAGCGCGAGGAAGGGGGATGCCATCGGGCTCTCCGGCTCAGGATTGGGAACTGCGGCGCCCGACGCGGACACCGGTGAAACGCTGGGCGATGAGGACGAGCACCACGCTGATCACCAGCACCACGGTGCCGATGGCGTTGATCTTCGGGTTCACCTGGCCCTGCAGCAGATTGAGGATGCGCACCGGCAGCGTCTCATGCACGCCGCCGACGAACCAGGCGATGAGGAACTCGTCGAACGAGACCGCGGCCGAAAGGAAGAAGGAGGCGATCAGCGCCGGCTTGCAGAACGGGATGACGACATGGAGCAGCGCCGCGGATGGCGAGGCACCGAGGTTCCAGGCTGCGGGCTCAAGATCCCGGCTCAGATCGTTCATCCGCAACCGGATGATCGCCATCGAGAACGAGGTCGCGATCGCGACATGGCAGGCCATGATGGTCTCCAGCCGCCCGAACAGGCCGATGCGCGACAGGAAGGCCAGCATCGCCATGCCGAGGATCGTCGCCGGCACTGCCGGCGGGATCGCCACCAGCAGCACGAAGCCGAGCTTGAAGCGGAAGCGGTAGCGGAAATCGACATAGGCGGCGGCGAAGCCGAGCACGGTGGACAACGCCGCGGTGCCGCAGCCGACCAGCACGCTGTTGACGAAGGCGTCGCGGATCATCGGATCGGCGAGGATCGCCCTGTGCCATTGCAGGCTGAAGCCGCCCCAGGGAATGGTGGGGAAGCGGTTGGCGTCGAACGAGAACACCACGATGACCAGCATGGGCATCGCGATGAACACGAACAGCGCGGCCAGGAAGGCATATTGGGTGAGCCGCGAGACGCGGGTGAGGAGCATGCGGTCCATCAGTGTGCTCCCGCCTTGGCGGTGCGTCCGCGCGCCAGGAACTGGCCGAGGCCGACCACGAGAGCAAGCACGACCAGCATGGCGACGCCGATGACCGAAGCGCGCGGCCATTGCGAGCCGGACTTCACCGTGTCGACGATGAGGATGGAGAGCGTCGGCGGCTTGCTGCCGGTCATGAAGAGCGGGCTGATATAGTCGCCGAACGCCAGCAGGAAGCTGGTGGTCGCGGCCAGCGTGATGGCCGGGCGCACCGCAGGCACGATGATGTGGGCGATCACCCGGCTGCGGCGGCAGCCGAGATTCTCCGCGGCCTCGATCAGCGTGTTGTCGATGCCCGACAGCGCGAACACCAGGATCAGTACCGCGATGGGCAGTGTCAGCGTCAGCAGGCCGACCTGGAGCGAGAAGGCGCCGCCCAGCAGCGGCAATGCGCCGATGCCGAGCCAGGCGAGCGCGCTGTTGGTCATGCCCTCCGGGCTCAGCACGATCTGCCAGGCATAGATGCGCAGCATGTAGCTGGAGAAGATCGGCACGATGAGGAAGGCGACGGTGAGATCGCGCAGCCGCGCCGGCAGCCGGAACGCGATGGTGTAGGCCGCCGGGAAGGCAATGAGCACCGCCAGCACCGTCGTCATCGTGGCGACGATGAAGGTGTGTCCGAGCGCACGCTGGAAGGTGGCCGAGAACAGGATGCGCGACCAGTTGTCGAGCACGAAGGCCGGCTCCAGCCGGAACGACTTGACCTGCCAGAAGGTGACGATGACGAGGAAGAGCAGGGGGGCCGCGAAGAACACGGCCTGCCACCCGACGACGGGCACGCCGAGCATTGCCGGCATCACCGCCGGCGCGCCCGACGTGCGGGCCGCCCCCGGGAAGGACCATCGCGGGGCAGCGATGGCACGCGCATTCGTTGAGACAGCCATGGCGGCAGCTCCCCTGCTCATGGTTGCTCTCAGAGGCTCTTGAACTCGCTCCAGGCGTCGTTCCAGTCGCCGATCTCCTGCTGCTTCGGCAGCTGGCGGAACTGGATCTTCTTGGCCTTGTACTCGTCCATGACGTTCGGCCCGGTCAGCGTCATGCGCAGGATCTCGGCCTCCTTCGGCATGGTCTGGTTGAGCAGCTTCCAGCCGGCGATGGAGGGGATGCTCTTCTTGTTGTCGACCTTGGTGGCCATCTTCACCTGGCCCTCGGGCGAGGTGGTGTACTGGATGAACTTGCGGGCGAGGTCCTGCTTCGGCGTTCCCTTCACGATGGAGAGCGACTCGGTCCATTGCAGGCCGCCTTCCTCCGGGATGATGGTGTCGACCGGCACGCCGTTCATGCGCAGGCCGAGCGTGATCCACTCGCCGATGCCGGGCACCAATTGGGCGCGGCCATTGGTGAGCGAGGAGAAGATGTCGGCGATGGTGTAGAAGCCCGAGGCCTGCGGCTTCAGCGAGAACAGCTTCTCCTTCATGGCGTCGAACTTGGCGGCGTCGATATCGAACGGCGGACGATTGCCGTTCGACAGGCTCACCGAGCCCATGGAGGGCAAATACCAGTCGAAGAAGCCGACCTTGCCCTTGGCCTTTTCCGACCACATGGCGGCATAGGAGGCGACCTCCTTCGGCGTGAATTCCCTGGTGTTGTAGGACAGGCCAAGATAGCCGAAATCGGTCATCACGCCGTAGAGCTTGCCGTCGAACCAGTGCAGCGGGAATTTCTGGAATTCCGGCCAGTAGTCCTTCAGCGGATAGTCGGCGGGATCAAGCTCCTCGACGAAGTCGGCCTCGTGCAGCAGGTGCATATATTCGGCGTCGGCCAGCACGACGTCGAACGAGCCGGGCGGCGACTGGTTGATGACGGCGAGCATCTGGTCGCCGCCGACATATTCCTTGATGCGGATCTTGACGCCGTTCTCCTTCTCGAACTGCTCGACGAGATAGGGATCGGCATTGCCCGGCCAGGACAGATAATTGAGCACCTTGGGATCATCGGCGGCGGCCGGCGACCAGCGGGAGGTCGCGGCGAGCGCACCGGCGGCGACGCCGGCCTTCAGGAAGGAGCGACGACTGATATCGCCGTGTAGCTGGAATGGATTGGACATTGGACTGACCCTGCTCTGGATTTGTTGATCGCATGCAGTTAGTGCATGCACAAATCACTATGCAGAGAGTGTGCCAACTCGCTGTTGGACAAAGTTCATCGCAAAATCAATGAATTGCGATTCAAGTGCTCCATTTCAAATGGAGTCCAGGTGCGTAATATGACAGCGCGTTGATCAAATCGCATGCAAATAGTGTATGCGATTGAGTGTTGCGTTGTGTTGCAGTTTCGCATGCAATCAGGTGTGTGTCGTGCGCGGGACGCGCGCCTACTGCCCGCAATAGCAGGCGGTGAAGCCGGCAGGGTCGACATGGCCGATGGCGCAGACATAGGCCGGGAGGCCCTCTGCGGGCAGTTCGCCCTTCTCGACATTATAGAGGCGTCGGAAGGTGTCGTCGGCTACCCCCTCCGCCTCGAACGTCCGCCATGCGGTCTCGACGCCGGCCGGCGAGTAGCCGCTCACGTCATAGGCCTTGGAGAAGATGTACTCTTCCCTCCATTCGGCCGCGAAGGGGTTCAGCGCCGTGCCGAGATTGGCGAGATAGCGCGTCGAGAAATCGGCGAGCGCGCCGGTCGTGCGGTCATAGCTGAAAATGTGGAAGCCCGGATTCTGCCCGAAGACCGGACTGATCGCCGGCGCGATCTTCTCCACGCCGGCGACCGCGCCATCGGCGTCGCGCAGCAGCCGGTAATCGTCATGGTGGATGTGGCCGCTGAAGCTCGCGGTGACCGTGCCGCCATACCGGACGAGCAACGCCACGAATTGTGAGGCGAACGGCTCGGCCAGCATCGGCACGATGCGCTCCTTGCAGGTCGCCTTGCGGGAATGGGTGGTGGCATAGGCGTCGAAACCCACCGGGATATGGTGGGCGAGCCAGACCTTGCGGCCAGCGGCCTTCGCCTGCGCCAGTTGCTTCTCCAGCCAGACCATCATGGCGTTGGCGCCATCGAGGCCGGTGGTGCTGCAGCCATTGCGATACCAGATCGACCACAGCACATCGTCGAGCACGATGATGGTGGTGTCGGGCAGCGTTGGGTGCTGGGCGGCATAATAGCCGCCGGCGAGATAGGTCTCGTCGAAATCCGCGGCGACGCGGCCGGGGCCGACCAGATCGCGCACCGCCTCGCGGGTGGCGGCGAGATAGGTGCCGCCGGGATCGATCCGGTAGTCGCCGCAGCTTGAATCATTATTGCCCAGCGAGACGAACACCGGCTTGCCGGGCGCGGCCGCGCGCAGGCGCTCCGCCACGAACAGCGTGGTTCGCACCGCGAAGGCGGCATTGGCCGGGGAGCCCTGCGGGAAGCCCAGCACGTCCTCGACATTGTCCTCGAAACGGTGGGCGATAAGGTCGCCGGTGACCAGCACGAAGTCGGCGTCGGCTGAAGCCTTGGCAAGCGCATCGAGCGAGGTGGCGAGCAGCGCGTGGTTGGTGTCCTCGCCCCACGTCGCCAGCGTCTGGTCCGGGTCGGCGGCGAAGAAGGCCGGCCAATCCTCGATCGGCATGCCGGCCAGCGCGCGGGCGCGCAATGGCGGGTCGAACGGATTGAAGTGGATGTCGGAGACGTGCACGAAAGTGCCTGTGTCGGCCTGCGCCGCGGGCGCGGCCAGCACCAGGGCTAGGGCGAACAAGACGGCGCGAGCGTTCATGGTGGAGGCTTCCCGGACGGCGGCATCATTATACGCAACGGACCGGCTACCAACCTGCCGATCGATGTTGCCGCCGGCCATCTCGCGCCCAATATCTGCCCTAACGTTATCTGGCGCCGGATCGCACGGGGTTGCCGACACATGTCGACAGGGACACTTGTACCGTCAATGCCGATCTCGTCGCGCGATGTCGCTTGGCAGGAATGGTCCGAGGTGCCGCGCTTCGGCGTGCGCTACCGCCATCTGACCCGCGCCGCGGTCGGCGAGGATTATCGCGTCGGCGTCGCCATCGAGGAACTGGCGCCGGGCAAGCAGAGCGCGCCGGCGCACTACCACGTCTTCGAGGAGGAGCATGTCTATGTCCTGGAAGGCGCGCTCACCGTGCGCATCGGTGCCGACAGCTATGAGATGAAGGCCGGCGACTATGTCTGTTTTCCCGCCGGGCAGCCGGCCGGACATTGCCTCATCAACAATGGCGACGCGACCTGCCGCTATGTGATCGTGGGCGAGCGCAATCCGAACGAGGTGGTGGTCTATACCGACTCCGGGAAAGTGCTGGTGCGTGCTTTGGGCCCGCGCGCCATCTTCGACCTCGCGGCGACGCGCGGCTATTGGGATGGGGAAGACACCGGTCTTCCCGCGGGTGCGATCCCGCCGTCCGATGCCGTGCGGCTCGTGCCCCCGATGGCGACGAAGCCGCGCCCGCCGATCTCCTCCCATGAGGTGAAACTGGAAGAGGCGAGCGAGGGCACGCGGTTCGGCGGCAGCGCCAGGCATCTCACCTATGCGGCCATCGGCAGCACCGACTATCGCGTCGGCGTGCTGATCGAAGCGCCGGCGCCCGGCCGGCGCCTGTGCCCCTTGCACTATCACATGCTGGAGGAGGAGCACGCGCTGATCCTGGAAGGGCAGGTGACGCTGCTGCTCGGCGATGAGCGCTACGAATTGAGACCGGGCGACTATGCCTGCTTCCCCGCTGGCCGTGAGGTCGGCCATTCCTTCATGAACAGCGGCTCGGGCCCGTGCAGCTACCTAATGATCGGCCAGCGCATCGCCAGCGACGTCTGCGTCTATCCGGACTCCAACAAGATTGGGGTCTATGCCGTGGACACCGTTTTCGACATGTCCGGCGCGCGGGGATATTGGGACGGCGAGCAGACCGGCTGATGAAGGCCTTTATTGCACGGCCGGCTTCGTCGCTCGCGATGATGTCCACGCACGATCGTCTGATCGAAGCAGGCTAATAATATATATGATATATCCGTATGTATAATAATGAACTCGCCTTGCCCCACCCATATCCGGTGAGCTTTCAAACGTTCTGAAGGCTTAGAGGTAAAGGAGAGTATCATGACGCGAGCAATGCCAATATTGGCGACCGCCGTTCTCGGTGCGGTGCTGGCGATCAGCTCGACGATGCCGTCCATGGCTCAGGCCACCACGCCGTCTTCGGTTCAGGTGACGAACGCCGTGTCGACCCCGGGCGATGCTTCGCTGATCTATGTGAGAGGCGGGGGCGGTGGTGGCGGAGGTGGAGGCGGCCATGGCGGCGGAGGCGGCTTCGGCGGCGGTGGCTTTGGCGGGGGAGGCTTTGGTGGCGGAGGCTTCGGTGGCGGCCATGGCGGCTTTGGCGGTGGCTTCGGTGGCACCCATGGAGGGTTCGCCGGTGGCTTCGGTCGTAGCCCGGCAGGCTTCGGCGGTGACCATGGAGGCTTCGGCGGCAACCATTTTGGTGGTCGCGATTTCTTCCATGGGCGCCGGCACCAGTCGGCGAGCTATGACGATAGTTACTGCGACTACCCGTATTCCTTCTTCCCGTACAATTGCTGGTGATCGCAGACTGGCGCCTCGAATCCGGACCGCGCAATATGGGCGCGGCCCCGGGTTTGAGCGCGCGAAAACGCTCGCGGCTACTGCAGTTGCGGGCGCTTGAGGAAGTCGCCGCGGTCGGCCGAGCGGACCCGAAGCCAGCTTTCGCGGCCGTTGCGGATGATCCTCATGGGAACCTCCGAACCGGCGGGCCCGCTCGCCCAGAGCTTGCGGTAGAAATCGGCCAGGCCTTCCACTTCCGCGTCCTTGACCTCGGAGATGATGTCGCCCGGCTGCACGCCCGCCTGCGCGGCTGGCCCGCCTTCGGTCACGCTCATCACCACCACCCGTCCGTTGTTCTCGGCCGAGAAGGTGCCGAGCCAGGGGCGCGGCGGCTTGTCGACCCGGCCCCGGCTGAGCAGATCGCCGAGGATCGGCGGCAGCAGGTCGATCGGCACCACCATGTTGATGTCCGAGACCTCGCCGTCCTGGCTCATCTGCAGATGCAGCGAGCCGATGCCGAGCAGCTTGCCGTCCGCATCGAGGAGCGCCGCGCCGCCCCATGACGGGTGGGCGGGGGCGGTGAAGATCGCCTCGTCCAGCAGATACTCCCAATAGCCGGCGAATTCCTGCCGGGCCACGATGTTGGCCTGGACGGTCTGGCCTTGCCCATCGGCGATCACCACCGCCTCGCCGATCGCGGCGCCGGCGGCATCGCCGAATTCCACCGGGCGCAGATCCAGCCGGTCGAGCGCCTGCACCACCCCGAATCCGGTCGCCTGGTCATAGCCGACCAGATGGGCGGGAACCACGCGCCCGTCCTGGGTGGTCAGCCAGATCTCCTCGGCCTCGGTGATCAGATAGCCGATGGTGAGCACCAGCCCGTTGTCGCCGATCACCACGCCGCTGCCCTCCCGGCGAGTGCCGAGGGTGGAGGCGGTGAAGGCGTCATCCGGAACATGGGCGCGCACGCCGACAACGGAACGCAAGATCGGACCGATATTCATCATTCCATCCCGAACGGAAGCTCCGGCGGGCGCCGGATATATCCGTTAGGTATGGACCGGCCCGATCATCGCAAGAGCTTGGCGAGCGCCCGGTGGATTCTCAATCCAGCGTGAAAGCCTCATGGACGGCGGATTGCAGCGAGCCGCCGAGCACGGCGCCGCCGCCCGCCACATAGATCCGGTCGCCCAGCACGGTCGCGCCCACCGCATGGCGCGGGGTCAGCATCGGCGCATGCTGCTGCCACGTATCGCTCTTCGGATCATAGCTCTCGGTCTGCCCGAACACCTTGGCCTGTTGCGGCACGCCCTTGTTGAGGATGCCGGCCTCGCCGCCCATGGCGAACAGGCGATCGTGATAGACCACCAGCCCGTGGCCGAACCGCGCCGTCGGCAGCGGCGAGCGCTCCTCCCAGGTGTCGCGCTCCGGCAGGTACACATGGTGCAGATTGGTGTTGTATTCGAACGTGTTGAAGCGACCGCCAATGATGTGGATCACCCCGTCATGGGCGACGCAGCCGACATGGTCGCGCGCGCCGGGCAGCGCCTTCCGCGCCGTCCATTGGTCTGCCTGTGGATCATAGACCTCATGCCAGCCGACGCTCGCCCGCTCCGCGGTCGGCGCACCGGCGCCACCGATGAGGTGGATCCTGCCGTTCAATGCGACCGCCGCGGCGGCGCCGCGCGGGCGGGGCAGGGGAGCGATCGAACTCCATCGGTCCGCCCCGACGTCATAGGCATAGGCGTTGGTGTCCGGATTGCGGTTCTGTTCGATGAAGCCGCCAAGCGCATAGACCTGCCCGGCATCCGCAGCGACTGCCACATGGTTGGCGCCGCGCGGCAGCGGCGCGGCATCGAACCAGCGATCGGCCTGCGGGTCGTAGACATGGTGATAGGCCCGATCGACGCGGCCTTCGCCATAGCCGCCGATAATATGCATGCGCCCCGCCCAGGCGGTCGCCCACGCCATCTCGCTGCGCGGCAGTGGCAACGGCGCCCGGGCAATCCAATGGCCGGGCGGCCCCTTTGACGCCGGGCTGTCGAACACGCGCTGCGCTTGCTGCGCCGGTTCGAGGTGATGCACGAAGCCGCCGCCCTGAAGCCGGGAATACGGCGCGGGCGAGGGCGGCGCTTCCTTCAGCGGCGGCAGATGATTGGCGTGCTGAGCACGCGCTTGCACTCCGAGCGCGAGCGTCGCGAACCCGGTCGCCAGAAAGCGT
The DNA here is from genome assembly GCF_012971745.1 of Starkeya sp. ORNL1. NCBI lineage: Bacteria > Pseudomonadati > Pseudomonadota > Alphaproteobacteria > Hyphomicrobiales > Xanthobacteraceae > Starkeya > Starkeya sp. ORNL1. Next base: position 1,381,430 of record NZ_CP048834.1, on the reverse strand, counting down.
CGCCGATCCATCGAGGCCTCCGGGATGAGATCGTCGGAGCATGACGATAGGGAATGGAAGCAGCCTCGATCGCAGGGTGCAAGTCGTCGTGAAGCGTGATGCGTTCACGCCCTTGCGAGTTGTGGCGGCGCCCTCCTATTCGCTCAGCCGTCCGCTTCGGTGGGCCATCTGCATGCGGGACGCGTACATGGTCGGCGAGCGCTTGCCGGGCATGTTGGCGTCGAGGACAAGCTGCTCGACAAAGCCCTGGTTCATCTCGAATTCGACGCACTCGTCGAGCTTGTCGACGATCCAGAGCATGTATCTGTCCACACCGGTCGAGACTTTGTCGTTCTTCAGATCGTACCCGCAGTCATCAGGGGGTATTTTCTGAGGGAATACGGGGATCAGCATGATTTTAGGCTTTGGAAGATCGTAACAGTGCCCCTCATACGCATATCCGACAATAAGTCCGCACGAGAGAAGCTTACCCGTCTCTGATGCTTCCTTGAATGTCGTCACCGCGGTCAGGAAAATGTTTCCCAGTTTTCTCATATCCAGGGCAATCTGAAATGACATGCCAGAAAATATTGGGATTGTAATATTCTGCTTTACCAAATGGGCAAATTTATCCATGTCAGACATTTGTCTGTCAGGAACCATGTCGTTGATCACTTGCATCATTTGAGCGCGGGCTCGTTCGTCCTCCTCCGGGCTACCCGTCGACAAATTAGCCGATACAGAGATGTTGGCGCCGCCCGCCGCTCCGGACTCCCCGGCGAATAGCAGCCGGCCGACCCCCGGGAGGCCATAGAGGCGCACCTGGCTCGCATTGTAGGCGCCGTTGGGAAACGTCAGGGTAGGCCGGTGGAACTCGTCGCCCATTGCATTTTCCTCCCTAGGATCGTCGGTTCACGCAATCTCCCGCCATCGGAAGTTCTCTTCGAAGCCCGCCGCCACGTCCGCGCCCACGCGATCCGCCTTCTCCATGACGGTTGCGGCGGCGTCGGCGAAGGTGAGATCGTCGGGATCGAGGGCTGGCCATGCCTGCGCGAGCGCAAGCGCAACGGCGTCGCGCGCCTTGATCAGCTCGCTCTTGAAAAGCAGCGGACGGGCTTGGTACGCCTCGGCCGTAAAGCGGGAGATGCGCTGCATATCCGCCTGGCCGAGCTCCCTTATATCGAGACCGAGCAGCTTCTCGTCGGCGAGCCCCTGCCGCACCAGTCCGGCGTGGTAGAGATCGACGAGCGTATCGAAGACGGCGCCGGTAAACGGCCGCGAGCGGTCATGCATCTCACCCGTCACCTCCGACATCTTTCGCGCATTGCTGGCGAGCCGGATTTGCCGGTCGCCCGTGAGTTCGGCGATGCGGTTCAGTTCGTTGAGGACCAGCAGATTGGCCTGGCAATGGCGCAGCAGCCGGTCCATCCCACTATCGAAATGCAGGAATGACAGCAGCGAGATCAGGTCGGCGCTGGCTTCATGGAATGGACCGAAATCCGCGTCTCCCAGCCCTTTCGCCGGAATGCCGAAAAGCGAGAAGAGAATGGCGTGCCCCATTTCATGCGCGATGACGTCGAAATTGAGCGCGTAGGGATGGCCGCGCCCGTCCGTGCCAGCCTCCCGCCCGAGTTCGAGATAGCCATACCCCGACTGGGCGTTCTCCCAGTCCACATAGGGAATGATCTCGAGCCGCTCATAGGTATCGGCGAAGTACCAGGCCACCGGTTTGCCGAGATAACTCTCCCAGACGTCCAGCACCCGGCTCGCCGCGCCGAAGGCGTGCGCGGCCAGAAACTGGCGTGAGCTCACCGTAATCTGGTCGAAATGACCATCGAACCCGGCTTCCGCCGGGGGAAAAGTCGTGCCGACGAACGGAGGCAGATTCGGAAATTCGTAAGGCTCCTTGTCGAGAACCGGATCGCGCACGTACATGCGCCGATCTTCCGGCCCGGGATGCACCTGTCCTGGCGGCGTCGAGATCCACACCGTCTCGGGTCTTTCATACCCGGAAATTTGAGGTGCCTGAGGATAGAGCAGAAAGCGCGTTCCGGCCGACGGTGCCCCCGGGCCGGCCGTTTCAGGCGCGTTAAGCTGCTCAGACCCTCTCATGGGTGGTCATAGTACCATCTTTCTACTTCAGGTAAATTGCAGAAAGAATTGGCACAGTAGCCGTCAAATCGACAGGCCAGCTTCTTCCAGATCTCGGAGAAAGGCCGCCGTCACCTTGAAATGGGACAGCGATGTTGTCACGAGCGGGCTTTCGTTCAGAAGCTTTATTGCTTGAAGAGCGTCGTGCTTCTTCTGCTGGACGAAGGCCGCCCTCAGGACATTTGCACACATATCGATCTCGGCATCATTGCGGGCCGGCAGGCCGGCGCGAACCATGCGCTCCAGCGCGCGCTCGCGGAAGTTCAGGGACCGCGCCGCATCCTCCAGGCAAACGGCGACGTCGTTGGCGATCAGCCGGCGACGCCTCGCGGCTCGCACCGTCCGCCGCAGGTCGACAAGGGCGTCGGTGAGTGGGGAGAAGTCGACCGCCTCAGGACCGTGGAGCACGGCGACCGCGTCGTCCGGTGCGAACGCGTAGCGCCGATACCAGCGATATATGAGGCCGACCCCGCGCATATGGGGATGAAGCTCGGCGGCGCGCAGTGCGCCCATGCTGGCGGCGCCGATGACCGCAACGCCCTGGCTGATCGCCCAGAGAATCTCCTTGTGCCGCACTGCCGGCTCGGTCTGGAAGCCGCCATCCACGATCACGATGGCAGCGGGGTCATGGTGCTGCACGGCGGCCACGATGGAGCCCTGCACGGCCGGGGGGAGGCAGATCACGTCGGCCGCACGCCGTGCGTCCGCGTGTGAAAGCGTGGGGCCGGTGAATACGAGCTTGGGTCGCATCGGATCACGCCAGAAGAGGAAGAAGCTCGGGAACGACGACCCGAACGGCCGAGAGTCCCTCGCAAGGTTCGGTATCGAGGCCGACAACGAACAGATTTCCCACGCCGCTGGCCTCGAGACGAGCGAGGAGAGCGGGCAGGGGGGCTTGATTGTCCTTCGGCACGTCGGCGCAAAGCGCGGCGAAGTCGATATTGCGCGGACCTTCGGTAATCAGCCGGCGGTGCGCCGCGATCATCTGCCAATCCGGGTATTTGGGGTAGCACGCGCGGGTCACGTCGTCCCTGGCACCGGATATCGCGGCGAGCCGCGCCTGAGCCGCCTCATGGATCGCATGGATGATGGCTGCGGCCGGATCGAGCGCGGCTGCGGAGCCTTCTGCCGGGAGGTGCAGCAGTGCCGTCTCGCGCGGACCGCTCTCCAGCAGATGGCACCAGATCGCGGGCACGCCGGTTGGCGAAGGCGCCAGCCAGAGGCCGACGAGCAGGCCCTTTGCCGCGAGTTCGTCCAGCAGCGCCAGAACCCCGTCGTCCTCGATCGTCGCCGGATCGATGCGGCTGTGCTGGAAGAAGCCGTGTCTGCGGTGCGCGCGCGCCAGGGCGTCGCGCTCGACACATTCCAGCACGCCATGGGTCACCGCGTCTCTGGTATCGAGGGCGACCGCCAGTCCTGTCGTGGTCGCGATGAAGATCCCATCCGTCGGGCTCGGTGGGACGACATAGGCCGTGTGCACCAGTTCCAGCGGAACAAGGTGGCGCCCGCCGCCCATAAGATCATCCGCGGCGACCCACGCCGTCACCCTGTCCTGCCAGTCGGCCGGCACGTCGTCGCGAAGATGCAGCGCAAATCGCGCGTACGGCAGATCCAAGGCCGCGGCGGATGCCTCGACGATGTCGAAGCGCTCGGTGCGCTCGGCGAAGAAGCTCTCGGCGGATTCAAGGATCGCCGATATCGCTGCTCGGCCGAGGCTCGTCCCCTTGCCTTGAGCTACGGTGTTCGACAGCGAACACGGCCGCGTCACCTGGACGACGGGAATGCCGACGCGATCGAGCCCGGTAATGTCCGCCACGCGCGTAATGCCGAGGGTCTCGCGCATCCGCATCAGCGCCGCCAGTGTTGCATCCGGCGGCGGACCAAAGCGGGAATACTGCTCCAAGGCCGCCTAGCCCCACAGCGACGGTTCGGGGTTCACGATCAGGGGCGCGCCGGGTTCCACCGAGGCCTCGGCCGATCGGACGCGGTCGACGTAAAGCCGCAGCAGCTCGGGCGCGACGCGCGTCTCATTGAGCGTCTCATAGGCGCCGATGAGGAGCGGCACCGCCTGCTGCGTGGCTGCGGTGGCGAGGCTGCGCTCGAACGCTGCCGCTGCAAGACCCGGATCCGCGCCAGCTTGAAGGAACAGCAGTGCGGTTCGCCGATGCAGTTCGGCCAGCCAATAGCGGCTGCCGCCGGTTTCCGCCTGTTCCACGGCCGAGCGAAGCAGGGCGTGTGCCTCGTCGATCTCGCCCGACCGCGCCAGGAGTTCCGCGAGCATGGCGCAATAGACCGGTTCATCCTCCGGCGTCTGCACCTCGCCGTGCAGGCCGAGGCCCTCGCGCATCTTGGCCTTGCCCTCGTCAAGGCGGCAGGCATTGCCGTCGCACCAGCCTTCGAAGATCTGCGCCGAAACCGCGAGGGACGGAAGCTGGTGGCGCTCGGTCAGCTCGCGCAGGTCGGCGATCACGCCGCGCAAGGCGGCGAAGTCGCGTCGGTAGCAATGCAGCATCGCCTCGTTGATGCAGGCATGGGTGATGCTGCTGACATGGCCGGTCTGCCTGGCCCACGCCCTGGCCTCGGCCATGGATCGCAGGGCACTCGCCGCGTGCCCGATGAACCACTCCGACAGGGCCCGGTGTGCCAGGGCGCACACGCGCGCATCGTGCCCGCCGAAGCGGGTCGCGTTCGCATTGCCCTGGCCGGCGTCATAGAGCGGCAGGGCGGCGTCCACGGCCGCGATGCAGCCGTCATGGCTGCCACGGTTGAATTCGACCGCCCACAGGCAGTGCTTGGCCTGCAGCCGGACTTCCGGATCATCGACATCGCGCAGGTCGTTGACGACCGCCTGGGCGCGCTCGCCGTCGACGATCGATCCCGTGAACCACCACCCCCAATAGATGGGAAACCACTTGGCCCGTTCGGCCGACGGTCGCCGCCGGGCGATCTCGACGCCTCCCTCGTAGAGCTTCCGGGCGTATGTGGAGTTCGGCCCTTCGGCGGCGGTCAGGATGGGTCCGAGCGCGACCATGGCGGAAAGCTGCAGTTCGTCATGTCGGCCCGGCTCGGCCACCTGCCGGCAGAGATCGATCGCGTGTTCCAGCAGCGCTCTCGCTTCCGGTATGGCCGACCGGGACGAGCTTTCCACCCCTGCGCCCACAAACGCGCAGATCGCCTGTTCCAGAAGTCCGCCCCGTTCGGCGTGTTCGGCCAGTGCCGCGGTCGTCAGCCAGCCGGCAAGGTGGCGATCGCTACTGGCACTTGCATAGAGGCGCCGGTGCAGGTCTTGCCGGTGCTTGCGCAGCGTGTCGGCGTAGATTGTTTCCTGGATCAGCGCGTGCCGGAAGCCGTAGAGCGGAGGGTCGGACGGCCTCGAACGGACGACGAAGCCGGCCTCGGTGAGTGCTTCGAGCGCCTCGGCGATCTCAGGCCGGTCAAACTCGGGCAGCAATCTCTCCAGCAGTGCGGGGCTGAACCGATTGCCCGCCGCCGCCGCCGCGCGCGCGACGTCGCGTGCGGGCCCGAGAGATTCCAGCCGCGCACCGAGCACGCTCTCCAGTACCGAGATCCTGCTGGGCGAGGCGCCCTTGGGCAGGCGCCCGGTCTCGAGGGTCTCATTCTCCGCCAGCCACTGGCAGACCTCCTCGATGAAGAACGGCACGCCGCCGGTGACGCGCTCCACCAGGTCGACAAGCTCGGGTGCGACATTCCCCAATCCGGGCGGCCATAGTGTCTCGATGGCGCGCCGGGTGTCGGCATGATCGAGCGGCGCCAGTGCGATGCGTTCGTGCTCGACGTCCAGCCGGTCGCTGGAGCCGGGTCGTGTCGTCGCGATCAGAAGCGCCGGACAGTCCGGAACCGTCCTTGCGAGCTCGCCGAGAAGCTGCCTCGATGTCAGATCGATCCAGTGGATATCCTCGACGACGAGTATCACCGGTCCGCCAGCGCACATTGCGTGCAGCGCCGTGCGCACTGCAGCATTGGCCCGTGCCCGGATCGCGCCCGGATCCAGCTCCTTCAACTCCGCCGGCGCTCCTTCCAGCCCGAGCAGAAAGGAGAAGACGTCGACCACCTCGCCGTCGCGGACATCCTGAGCGGCGAAGATCTCGGCGGCGCGCTGCGCCGTCATCGCATGCCCGCTTTGACCCAATTCGCTTTGGAGCGCCTGCCGGAGCGGGTGGAGCGAGGAATGCGAGTTGCTAGGCATGCACTGGAAGAAAAGCAGCTTGTTGCGTTGCAGGCGCGTGCGCCGGCGCACCTCGTGGAGAAGGCGCGACTTGCCGACGCCGGCTTCGCCCTCGATGAGGATGACATGGCCGTGCCCGGAAACGGCGTCGTCCCAGCACCGCTGGATGAGCGCGAGCTCGCTGGTGCGATTGATCAACGGGCCGGCGAGGCGCCCAAAGGCAAAGAAGCGGTCGACCTCGCGCTTGTGGCGCAGCGCCTGCCAGACCCGCTCGGGCTGCGCAAAGCCCTTGAGCGCATGGACGCCGCAATTGCTGAAGACGTGGGAGCGCCGCGCCAGGCGGCGCGTTTCATCGGAGACGAAGACGCTGTCCGGGCGCGCCATGGCCTGCAGCCGAACCGCCATGGCGAAGGCGGCGCCCGTTTCATTGTCCGGCGCGGAGACTGGATCGCCTTTCAGTATCAGCGTGATGGAGGTTGCTACCCCGACCCTCACATGAAGGTCGCTGCGCCCATTCTCCGCCGCGACGCGCCGGCATGCCTCGATGATTCCCAAGCCGCATCGGATCGCCAGCGAAGCGGCGTCCTTGTCTCCCATCCTCGTAGGGAAGACGGCGATGCCGCCATCGCCGGCCTCTGCCCGCATCGTTCCCGAGCAGGAGCTTACTACCTGCTTCGCGGCTCGCTGGAACGCGGAGATCAGAGCTTCGAAATCCTCGATGTCGAGCTTGCCGAGCAGGGCAGTCGAGCCGACGAGGTCATAGGACAGGACGGTCAGGATTCTCTTCTCGTGGCGGGCTTCGCGAGAACCATTCTGTTCCGCACCCTCGCCGACCGGAGGGTCCAATTCGGCCCCGGCTCCCGGATTGGCGTTGTGCTTGGTGTCCGGCATGGCGGATGCCCTGGCTGCGAGCGCAGGTGTAGCTTAGCAAGAATCCAACCATGCACGAACCCGCAAAGGCATTTCTCCGCGAGGTGGCAAGAGTACCTCACCCATTCGTATTCAAGTGGCCAACGAGACACGATCGGTCTGAGCCGCTCGACAAGATTGCGAGCGCGAAGCGCCAGACTGGTACATCGAACGCTCATGTGGCGCATCCCGCCGATGCTCGCCCGCCGGTTTGCTTGCGTGCTGCATCTGAGATGCACGGACTTCCGCGCCGCGCGTCGCGTTGCTGGCATAGGTTCGATGGCTCTGCTTGTGACAAAGAGTTGGGCATGCAAGCATCGCTTGCGGCTACGGCGTCGGTAATGATTGCCGAGGAAAAATATAAATTTCTGCTTTATTTCCGTTTTATCATCCTAAGATGAGAGGGCGCGGCAATGTCTTTACCAATCAAGCGAGTGCTTCAGGCAAAATATCTTAACTGGGTGGGGCCTCTTAAAGATGATCTCGTAGATCTTCTCGAATTCTACTCCGGAATCGTGGAGATCAATGATCAGGGTGGCGCCCCGATTATGACGATATCTTATGCATTTTTTGTTCCGGTCAACATGTCGCGATCTATTCGGGATTATAAACGCAGCGAAGATCTCGAGTTTTCTCTGTCATCGGGACTGTCCACCATTAGCGTTGGCGGAGAAACTTCGCTCGTCGGCATCGATTTGGTAAAAATCGACACGGGACGCCAAAGGTTTCCTGGCGGCGCTTTGGAACGTGAAGTGTTGGTGATGACGGCGAGCGTTCCGACGCTTAGAAGTAATCTGGTGCGGCTTAATTACAATCTTGTCGTCAAATCCAGATGTCCAAAAGACGATAAGTCTGAAGAAGGGGTGCCTTTTCTTAGCAAATTCACGGTCGATTCGGAGTCCTCACCGCGAGAGTGAGCCAAATTAATCTTGGAGTCAGAAAGATGAATCCAACAATTCGTATTAGTAATCTTGGATTTGGCACGGACGGATTCGGAAATCCTGTCACGCTTATCACTGTGTACTTAAAGTCTGACCTGCTTGAGACGCCTATAGAGCTAAGTTTTCCACAAGACGAAAACCTGGGCTACACATTTGATCTCGCTGTCCAGCAACTGAGGAATCTTTCTGATCAAATCATTCTGGCGCTAGATGAGGGGCTAAAGTTCGAAGGCTCGGTGTAGATGATCTGCCAGGCCGCGTGATATCGCCAGTCTTCGACGTAATCAGCACCGTGCGCTGCGCGGCGCCAGCTTAAGTCTCGCCGTAACTTCAGATTCCACCGCCCATCACGCCCGGCGCCTCACCCCCGCAGCAGCGGCAGCACATCGCGCGCCAGCGCGTCGACCTGCTCGGCCTCGTAGCGGTACGGCACGAAGACGATCTTCTTCACCCCGCAGGCAATGTGGGCGGCGATCTGTTCGGCGCACTCTTGTGGGGTGCCGACTATGGCGCTGTCGAAGGTCGAGAGGCTGCCCTTGGAGAGGTCCCACTCGGCGTGCAGCCATTCGGTCATCTTCGCCATGCCGGTCGCTCGGTCGCCGACATAGATCGGCAGCTGGTTGAGGCTGTAGAGCGAGGCGGGATCGCGGCCGGCCTCCTCGGCATAGGCCGAGATCTTCGCCCAGGCTTCGTTGAAGCCTTGCGGCGTGTAGAAATAGGTGAGCCAGCCATCGCCCTTGGTCGCGGCGCGCTTCAGCACGACATCGACATAGCCGCCGATCAGGATCGGCGGATGCGGCTTCTGGATGGGTTTGGGGAACATCACCGCATTGCGCAGATTGAGCTCGTCCCATTCGCCGGTGACCGAATCCTCGGTCCAGAGCCGACGGAGGATGTCGAGGTTGCGGTCCATGATCTTGCCGCGACGCTCGAACGGGATGCCGACGGCGTCGAACTCGCGCTTGTACCAGCCGACCGCGGCGCCCAGCATCAGCCGGCCCTTGCTGATGAGGTCCAGCGAGGAGAGCTGCTTGGCGAGAATGACCGGATTGCGCAGCGGCAGCACCAGGACCCCGGTGCCGATCTTGATCGTGGTAGTGCGTGCGGCGACCGCGGTGAGCAGCGACAGCGAATCGATGATCGGGAAATGCGGGTCGGTGCCGAGCAATATGTGGTCCCAGACCCAGAGCGACTCGAAGCCCAGCTCCTCCATCCGCACGCCGTAATCGATCAACGCGCCGGCATCCGGCAGCTCCGGGAAGCGCGTGAAGTTGCGCATGGCAACGCCGAAGGCCGGGGTCGTCATCGGGCTCTCCATGAGGACAGGGAACTTCAGGCGGTGTAGAGCCGCTCGGGATCAAGCTCGCGCAATATGGTGAGCTCCACGGGCGTCGGCGGCTCGGTCACCGCGACATCCGCCGGCACCGGAAGCGGGAAGCCGGTATTGGCCTGGATCTGCGCGGCGGAGACGCCGGGATGCAGCGCCACCACCATCATGGCGCGGGTCTGCGCATCGAAGCCGAGAATGCCGAGATCGGTCACCACGCGGAACATGCCCCCGGCGGGCAGCCCGGAGGCGGCGCGGCTGTCGCCACCGTCGAGAAAGCCGGGGCTGGTAATGAAATCCACCTTCTCGACGAAGCGGCGCTTCTCGTGGCGCATGGCGACGATCATGTCGGCGAGGCTGGCAATGTCGTTGCCGCCGCCAGTGCCGGGCAGGCGAATCCTGGGCTTGTCGGCATCGCCGATGAAGGAGGAGTTGAGATTGCCGTAGCGATCGATCTGCGCGCCGCCCATGAAGCCGACATCGACATAGCCGCGCTGCAAGAGCAGCAGCACCTCGGTGATCGAGACCAGCATGTTGGCGCGCCGGGCGCAGCGCTGCTCATTGGTGGAGGGCGGCAGCCGACCCGGCACCACGAACGGCCCGATCACGCCGCCCTCGAACAATATGGTCAGCCCCGGCGCATGGGTGCGCTGGGCGAGGATCGCCGCCAGCAGCGGGATGCCGACGCCGGCGAACACGGTCTGGCCGTCCTTCAGGAGCCGCGCGCTCATCACCGCCAGCAATTCGGAGGCGGTGAAGTCGGCCCGCGCCTCGTCGGGCGGCAGTGCGGCGAGGGCCTCAATCGTCATTGATGCTGCTCCCGCGGCGCCGGGCATCGAGCAGTTCGGCCATGCCGATGCGGCCGAGATAATCGGCCCAATCCCGGGGCTCGTAATGGAAGCGCTCAAGATAAGCCTTGGCGCCAGCATCGGGGTCCCTGGCGGTCATCTCGGCATAGAGGTCCATATGGCCGTAGAACGGTTCATAGAGGCCGTAGCTTTCATGCGGCGCGGAACCGAACGGCACCTCGACCACCGCATCGACGGTAAAGAAGCCGATTTTGGTCTGATCCGGCGCGCGGCGGATCTGCTCGTTGGAGACGATGCGCTCGGTGGTCAGGATCACCCGCTTCGCCGCCATCGCCAGGTCGACATCCATGAAGGTCAGGCCGTCGATCTGCGCGTTGCCGAAGGCGTCGCAGCGCTGCACATGGATCAGCGCCACATCCGGGTTGAGCGCCGGCACCAGCAGCAGCGTCTCGCCGGTGAACGGGCATTCCATGGCCCTGGCGCCCTCCGCCCGATCGAGCACACCGGAGCCCAGCATCGAGCGCATCGGCAGGAACGGCACGCCCATGGCGCCGGCGCGATAGCGCAGGCCCATCGCCATGTGGCTCCATTCCTCGAAGCGCGCCCGCCCGGTCTCGGTATAGGCGCGCATCACCTTGGAGACACCCCAGACGATGCCCTGGCTGAACCAGCTGGTGATGATGTGGCTGGAGGCGCCGGAGGCGTAGAGCAAGTCGCCCTCGGTGGAGACGATGGAGCGTGAGACGGTCAGGTCCCGCGTCCCCGCGCGGATCAGCGCCCACAGCATCGCCATCGGCGTGCGGGAAGCGGTGCAGCCGCCGAGCGCGACGTGCTCGCCATTGCTGACCAGTTTCGCCGCTTCCTCCAGCGACATCACCTTGTCGCGCAGGCTGCGGTCGCGCTCGCGCGTCGCCTGCCTGAGTTCGAGATAAGGGGTGACGGCGCTCATGCTTGTCCTCAGGCGGCGATGGCGACGCCGGCGTCGCGGTTCATACGGGCGATCAGTTCGTCGAAGGCGCCGAGCTGGGCGTGCAGGCCCTTCCAGAACGACTGGTGGCGGCGGCGCTCGAAATCCTCGATCGCAATGCCCTGCTGCTCGACCCAGGTGTAGTAGCCGAGATTGAACACGCGCTGGCGGTCGCGATGGTCGAGTTCGAGCACATGGTCGGCATCGCCGCCGAGCAGATGCTGGCCGAACGCTTCCGCCGCATCGATCTGGTCGTAGCTCCCGCCCTTGCGCGCCAGATGCAAAGCGCGCTCGCTGCCATAGAGTTCGGCACCGTCGGTGGCGATGGTGAGGATCGCGTCGTCCGGCCCGAGGTCGAGACGGCGCGCGGTCTTGATCGCGGCCAGCACATTGGCGATGCCGGACAGTCCGAGCGTGCCGAGCGCCTCGACGAGGCCGGGCTCAAGCCCGCGCCGCTCCATCAGATAGGCGCGGCCCGCCGCGCTGCCGAACAGTAGGGCGAGGTCGTCCGAGGCCTGGTCGGAGACGCCGGCGATGATGTCGGTGTTGGTGACGTTGTGGATCAGCGGCACATGCTTGTCGCCGATGCCCTGGATGTTGTGCTCGCCGAAGCCGTTATAGAGCAGGGTCGGGCATTCCACCGGCTCCATGGCGACGATCTTCGCGCCATGCTCTTCCTTCAGCCGGTCGCCGGCGCCAAGCGTGCCGGCCGATCCGGTGCCGGCGACGAAGGCGGCGAGCCTGAGAGCCGGCGCGCCTTCGCGATGAGCCTCGAACAGCGCGGAGGCGGCGGCGCCGGTCACGGCATAATGCACGAGATAGTTCGGGAATTCGGAGAACTGGTTGAGGATGACATTGGCCTCGTCCTTCCCGATCTCGGCGCAGGCGTCATAGATCTCCTTGACGTTGGATTCCGTGCCGGGGGTGCGCACGATATCCGCCGGGTCGGTGACCCATTGCTCCAGCCAGTCGAAGCGCTCCGCGCTCATGCCGCCGGGCAGCACCGCGACGCCGCGGCAGCCGAGGATGCGCGATATGGCGACGCCGCCGCGGCAGTAATTGCCGGTCGACGGCCAAACCGCGCGATGGCGCGTCGGGTCGAACCGCCCGGTGACGAGGCGCGGGGCGAGGCAGGCATAGGCCGCCAGCACCTTGTGCGCCCGGATCAGCGGGAAATGCCGCCCGAGCATGACGAAGATGCGCGCCGGCACGCCGGTGACGCTGCTCGGCAATTCGATATGGGCAGGCACCTCGCGTCCCGCGACGCTCATCGCCGCATTGTACCAATGCACGCCGAACAGATTGTGCGGGTCGGGCGCGCTCGTGTCGGCCAGCGCCGCCGCGGCGCTGCGGCCGGCGGGCATGAGGCGAGGCTGCGCCAGTTCGGCGAAGCTCGGCAAGGCGATCCCGCGCCCGCGCAAATGAGCAACCGTGACGCGGTAGGCGGCGGGATCGGCGATGTCGGCAGTCAGTTCGAACGGATTCATGCGATGCCCGGTACGGTGACGCATGATGCGCCGGAACCATTATTCCCTATCGTTCTAATAATAGAACCATTGAGACAGAATTTCTTTTATTTACATGCATGTCAATTGACTAAATAGGCGGCGCGGCTGCCCGGATTGCGGGCAGATGGTGCCAGGGGAGCTGAAGTCGGACGACACAGCGCCCAGCTGCTCCGCTCGGCGGTGTGATGGCACGCCGGTTGCTGGATGGGGTAGCCGGCGTCGAGGCGCCGCAAGAATGAACTCGCGACCGGGAACGCGCCATGCCTCTCCTATCCATGACGGTGAACGGCGCTGCCGTCACCGCCGAGATCGACATACGCATGCTGCTGGTCGATTTCCTGCGCGAGGAATTGCGCCTGACCGGCACCCATGTCGGCTGCGACACCAGCCAGTGCGGCGCCTGCACGGTCCATATGGATGGCGAAGCGGTGAAGGCCTGCGCGGTACTCGCGGTCCAGGCCGAGGGCGCGCGGATCCTGACGATCGAAGGCGTCGGCACGCTGGCGCAGCTCCATCCGATGCAGGAAGCCTTTCGCGAGCATCACGGCCTGCAATGCGGCTTCTGCACGCCGGGCATGATCATGGCCGGCATCGACATCTCCCGCCGGCACGGTACCGAACTGGAGGTAGCGACGGTGCGCAGCGAACTGGAGGGCAATATCTGCCGCTGCACCGGCTACCACAACATCGTCACCGCCATCATCAGCGGCGCGCGCGCCATGGGCGATGCGTCCGCCACGTCGCATGCGGCCGAGTGAGCGGGAGCGCGCCATGTTCAGTTTCAACTATCACCGCCCGGAAAGCCTTGAGGCCGCGCTGGCGCTGGCGAGTGCGGGGGAGGATGCGCGGTTGCTTGCCGGCGGGCAGACACTCATCCCGACGCTGAAGCAGCGGCTGGCCAGCCCCAGCGACCTGATCGATCTCGCGGGCGTCCCGGCGTTGCGCGACATCGTGCGCGAAGCTGACGTCCTGCGCATCGGCGCCATGGTTCGGCACGCCGATGTCGCTGCCTCAAAGGTTGTGCGGGAAGCGATCCCGGCGCTGGCCGAGCTTGCCGGGCTGATCGGCGATCCCGCGGTGCGCCATCGCGGCACGCTCGGCGGCTCCATCGCCAATAACGACCCGTCGGCCGACTACCCGGCCGCGCTGCTTGCGCTCGACGCCACGGTCGAGACCGACCGCCGGCACATCGCGGCGGAAGATTTCTTCCTCGGTCTGTTCGAAACCGCGCTGGAGCCGGGCGAGATCGTCACCGCCGTCGCGTTCCCGGTGGGTGCGCGTGGCGCCTATGAGAAATTCCCCAATCCCGCCTCGCGCTACGCCATGGCCGGCGTCTTCGTGGCGCGGGGAGAGGGCAGGGTGCGGGTAGCCGTCACCGGTGCTGCGCAGGGCGGCGTGTTCCGCTGGAGCGAAGCCGAGGCAGCGCTGGAGACCGACTTCACTGTGGAGGCGCTCGTCGGGCTCGCTTTGCCGGCCCACGACATGATCGCCGATATCCACGGCACCGGCGCTTATCGCGCGCATCTCGCGGCGGTTATGGCGCGGCGGGCGGTGGAGAGGCTCCTCGGAGAGGTTGGCTAATCAACCCCTCTCCCCCACAGAACTCGGCTGTTGCCGAGTTCTGCATTCCAAGCGGTCAAAGTCGGATGCATCCGACTTTGACGGGAGAGGTGGCCCGCGAAGCGGGTCGGTGAGGGGGAGCGCGATTGCGGAGCAAGACCCCTCACCCCATCGCTCTCCCCCGACGGGGAGAGGGTGCTGCAACGTAGCAAGCGGCAGTTACGACAACAGCAAATTCAATGCTCGTCGTCCTTGATCTCGTTGCGCAGCAGGTCGAGGATCCGGCGTTTCACGGCGATGAACTCGGGGTCCATCACCATGTCGAGCGAGCGCGGGCGGGCGATCGGCACCTTGATCTCCTGCTTCAGCCGGCCGGGGCGCGCGGTCATCACATAGATGCGGTCGCCGAGCAGGATGGCCTCGTCGATGTCGTGGGTGACGAACAGCACGGTCTTCTGGTGCTGTTCCCACACCCTCAGCAGCAGCTTCTGCATGCTGGAGCGGGTCTGGCTGTCGAGCGCGCCGAACGGTTCGTCCATCAAGAGGATCTTGGGATCATTGGCGAGGGCTCGGGCAATCGCCACGCGTTGCATCATGCCGCCGGACAATTGCTTGGGATAGGCATCGTGGAAGGCGGCGAGGCCGGTTTCGTTGAGGTAGCGGTTGACGATGTCCTCGCGCTCCTGCGGCGCCACCTTGCGGCGCTTGAGGCCGAACTCGACATTCTCGCGCACGGTTAGCCACGGGAACAGCGTGTAGGACTGGAACACCATGCCGCGATCGGCGCCGGGCCCGTCGACCACGCTGTCGCCGAGCAATATGTCGCCCTCGGTCGGCTCGGCGAGGCCGGCGACCAGATAGAGCAGGCTCGACTTGCCGCAGCCCGAGGGGCCGACAATAACGGCGAACTCATTGTCGGGGACGTCGATCGAGATGCGATCGATGGCGGCCACGGTCTTGCCGCTCGGCATCTGGTATTCGAGCCGCACATCCTTGATGCGCAGGCGCGGCGGTGTGTCGATCCTGCCATGAGCATCGACCGCAGCGTCGAGGGGAATGACGGACTTCAGGGCTGCTGCAACGTTCATCGAGCCGTTTTCATCATCTGGAGGAAGGGCCTCGTGCCCGACATGCTCGGCACCGGGCGTCACTGCGCCCAGCCGACCATTTTCATGCGGATCACCCGGAAGATCAGGTCGGTGAACAGGCCGAGCAGGCCGATGACCGCGATGGCGAGGAAGATCACGTCGACCTGGAAGCCGCGCATCGCCTTCATGCTGATATAGCCGAGGCCCGAGGAGGCGGCGACGAGTTCGGCGACCACCAGATAGGTCCAGGCCCAGCCCATGGTGATGCGCAGCGTGTCGATGATGCCGGGCAGCGCCGCCGGGGTCAGCACATGCAGCAGCGCGTCCCGCCGGCTGGCGCCGAGCGTGTAGGAGGCGTTCAGGAGGTCCTTCGACACGCCGCGCGAGACATCGGCGATCATCACCAGTTGCTGGAAGAAGGTGCCGAAGAAGATGACGGCGATGCGCTGCTCGATGCCGATGCCGATCCACAGGATGAACAGCGGTACGAAAGAGGTAACCGGCAGATAGCGGATGAAGTTCACCAGCGGCTCGAGCCCGGCCTGCACGACCCGGAACGTGCCCATCAGCAGGCCGAGCGGCACCGCGATGATCGACGAGATGACGAACCCGATCACCACCACCTGGAGGCTGGCCCAGATGTGCTCGGCGAGCGTGCCATCACCCAGCAGGCGGAAGAACGCACCGGTCACGGCGGAGGGAGAAGGCAGGAAGATATCCTGCATGAAGCCGCCATAGGTCAGCAGCGACCACACCGCGATCACCGTGAGCCACACCGCGGCGGATATGACGAATTTGAGCGAGCCCGGCACATCGGCCTTGGGGGTCAGGCAGAGATCGATCAGGGAACGTTTGCGCGCCATTCAACAACCTGAAGGTCTGAGAGGTCCGGGCGCAGGCAGGCCCGCGCCCGGAATGTTCGGCTCAGGGATGGATCACTGGGTGAAGCCGGGATCGATCACGGCGTGGTAGTCGATCGTGGTCTTCATCTTGCCGAGGTCGGACCAGATTTCATTGCCGAGCTTGATCACGTCGGCGATCTGGCCCGGCTTCTCCTTGGTGCCGAGATAGGAGATCGTCATCGGCTTGTCGTAGAACTTCACGCCCGAGGCGGCGTCGGCGAAGTCCTTGGGCTCCTTGAGATAACCGCCGACGCCCTTGGCCATGATGGCGTAGGCCTTGTCGGGGTTGGTCTTGATGTAGTCGACCGCCTTCTGCAGCGCGGCGACGAAGCCCTTCACGTCGTTCGGCCGCTCTTCCAGCACCTTGCAGGAGATCTCCAGCACGTCGACGATCACGCCCGGGGTGGCGGCGCTGTCCATCAGCACCTTGCCGACCTTCTTGGTCTTCACCAGCGTCAGGTTCGGCTCCCAGGTCACGGCGACTGGGACCTGACCGGCGATGAAGGCGGCGGCGGCGGCGTCCGCGCTCATGTTCAGCACGGTGACATCCTTGAGCGGGATGCCCTGCTTCTTGAGCAGATAGGAGAACCAGAACTGCGAGGTGGAGCCCTCGTTCAGCGCCACGGTCTTGCCCTTGAGGTCGGGCAGGCCCTTGATGCTGTCGAGCGAGACCATGCCGTCGCCGCCATGGCTTTCATCGAACACCGCGACCGCCTTGAAGCAGAAATTGTCGGAGCGGTACTTCAGGATCTCGTCGACCGTGGTGGCAGTGCCGTCGAGCTTGCCGGCGGCCTGCGCCGCCATGGCGAGCGCGGAATCATCCACCACCTGGAAGTCGACATCGACGCCGTTTTCCTTGAAGTAGCCGAGCTCGCGGGCCAGATAGAGCGGGCCGTAGCCGACCCAGATGGTGTGGCCGATCGAGATCTTGCCGGCGAAGGCGGACGAGGTGGCAAGGGGCGCAATCATGGCCGCCATCACCGTGCCGCAGACCAGTCCGGCGACGCGCCGGCCGAGAACTTTATTGAGCATCGTCTTTATCCTTGGATCATGCCTCTATCGGTCGTGCAGGCGCAGACATCTTCGATGGTCCACGAACAGATGAAGGCCCGACCTTCACCGATGTGTTCGGGGGTTATCCCGCGGGGCGGAGCTGCAGGTCGGCTCCACCCGCCAATTAAAAGCAATTGCTATGCCAAGGCGCGGCCAGCCTGAAAACTGACGAGGGCAGGGGGCTAGATTTGTCGCCGGGCGCCACTTCTTTAGGCGCATGCCGCAAGGCGACCGACGATGCTTTGTTTTATTGGAAGTTGCGGCGCTCATTACGCCGATTCATGAAGAAGCACCGCCGGCGCCAATCAGCGCCACGGCTTCATTCACACGTCCGGTCGACCAAATGCCGGTCGCCGCCGGGCGAGAGACTTGCGCGGCCGGGATGGATTCAAAAATACATTTAATTGTTGCCCAGCTTCAGGATTGCCTATCCAGCGGGCGTGCCTTCCGGAGCGGCGGGGCAATGCCGCGCCGGTCAAGCGGCCAATTCCCGCGTCATGGCCGGCCTTGTGCCGGCCATCTCGGCGTCTGACGCGCTGTCCGGAATCGAGGTCCCCGGCACAAGGCCGAGGATGACGATCGTACCAGACGTTTTCGGTCGGGCAGGCTGAGGTCGTTCTGTGTCCGCTTTTCCGCCGTTCACCGAAAAAACTATCCGCAGCAACAGCTAATAATATTTTACCGACCCCGTCGGCTCTCGCACAAGATTTGATCACGAGAAAGGATGGGCAGGATGATCCGCACGGGTGATGAGTATCGGCAGGGGCTGCGCGATGGCCGCGAGGTCTGGATCGATGGCGAGCGCGTCGCCGACGTCACCCGGCACCCCGCCTTCAAGCCGATCGTCGATGTGCGGGCGCGGATCTACGACATGGCCCACGAGGCTGCCTATCAGGACCGCCTCACTTATGTCGCCGACAATGAGCGCAACACCATCTTCTACAAGCCGCCCCGCGAGACCAGCGACTGGACCGACAAGGTCGAGGCGGTCGATGCGGTGATGAAGGACATTGGCGGCGTCGTCACGAGGGTCGGCGACGAGACCATCGGCGAGGTCTGGTCGCTGATCGATGGCCGCGACGTGCTGGCCGAGTACGACCCGCGCTTTGCCGACAATGTCGACCGCCACGTCGCCAGCATCCTCGACAACGACATCTTCCACGTCTCCGCCAACACCGATCCGAAGGGCGACCGCTCGCGCGCCCCGCAGGACCAGGACCCGGACATGATGGTCCATGTAGTCAAGGAGACCGATGCCGGCATCGTCATCCGCGGTGCCAAGTACGAGACCGCCGCGGCCTATGCCGACCAGGCCTTCCTGAAGCCGACCGTCGGCGCCTGGACCAACGAGACGCTGTCGGACTATGCGGTCGGCGGCATCGTGAAGATGGGCGCGCCGGGGGTGAAGCACATCTGCCGCTCCGGCTTTGCCGGCAGGAGCGACCCGGCCGACTATCCGCTGGCCAACCGCTTCGACGAGGTCGAGGCGATGGTGATCTTCGACAATGTGCTGATCCCCTGGGAGGACATCTTCTTCTACCGCCACACCAAGGCGGCGCAGCATGTGCGCGGCACGCTGCACCGCTATTCGGCGTTTCCCTATGTGCAGCGCCTGCTCTATGTCGCCGACATGATGATCGGCGCGGCGATGTGGAACGCCAGGCAGACCGGTCTCGACAAGCTGCAGTCGGTCCGCGAGAAACTGGCGGACCTCGTCTGCTACCGCGAAGGCATCAACGCCCACCTGACCGCCTCGATCGCGATGGCGCAGAAGAGCCCCGGCGGGCTTTTGATGCCGCACCAGTCGATGCTCTATGCCGGGCGGGTGCATGCCTGCGCCAACCTGCCGGCGATGATGCATATCGCCCGCGAACTGTGCGGCGGGCAGATCTGCGTCACGCCGAACGCCGCCGCCTTCAACGCCGAGGGTTCGGGCGACTGGCTGAAGAAGTTCTACACGCTGAACGACCAGTGGGAGGCGGAGGACCGCCGCAAGCTGCTGGCGTTCGCCCGCGACCTGCTCAACTCCGACTATGCCGGGCACCGGCTGACCTTCGTGCAGTTCGCGCAGGCGCCGCACTTCAATCACCTGGCCGCGGTCTATAACAGCTTCGACTTCGAGGGCCCGCTCGACTTCGTCCGCAAGTCCGCAGGGCTCTCGGACAAGATCCTTTCCGACAAGGTGAAGGGCGGACGATGACGAGGCTCGAAGGCAAGGAGACTTCGCCGGATATCACCGCGATCCTGGGCGATCTCATCGCCTTCGAGAGCGTCAGCCATCGCTCCAATCTCGACATTGTCGATTATATCGGCGCGCTGCTCCGAAAGGCGGGCGTGCCGTACCGCCTGATCCCGAACGCCGCCGGCGACAAGGCTTCCATCCTCGCCACCATCGGCCCGGTCGAGCGGCCCGGCATTGTGCTCTCCGCGCACACCGATGTCGTCCCGGTCGAGGGGCAGGACTGGTCGAGCCCGCCCTTCGCGGCCACGCTGCGCGACGGCCGGCTGTATGGTCGCGGCTCCAGCGACATGAAGGGCTTCGTTGCCAGCGTGCTGGCTTATGTTCCCGTCTTCGCGGCTTCAGCCCGCGCCATGCCGGTGCATCTGGCCCTCTCCTATGACGAGGAGATCGGCTGCGCCGGCGCGCCCGATCTGGTGGCTGCCGTCGCGGCGCTGCCAATGCGTCCCTCGCTCTG
Organism: Starkeya sp. ORNL1; assembly: GCF_012971745.1. NCBI lineage: Bacteria > Pseudomonadati > Pseudomonadota > Alphaproteobacteria > Hyphomicrobiales > Xanthobacteraceae > Starkeya > Starkeya sp. ORNL1. The sequence goes on along the minus strand of NZ_CP048834.1, from coordinate 1,361,354 downwards.
CATCGTCGGCGAGCCGACCGGCATGCGCGTGGCCTATGCGCACAAGGGCAAGCTGGCGCGGCGCGTGACCGTGCTGGGCCGCGGCGGCCACTCCGCTTTGCCGCACCGCGCGGCGAACGCCGTGGAAGCCGCCGCCGCCATCGCCTGCGACCTCGCCGCGCTCGGCGCCGAACTGCGTGTCGTCAGCAATGAGGCGTTCGATCCGCCCTGGTCCAGCGTGCATGTCGGCTCGCTGCATGGCGGCGGCGCGCTGAACCTGGTACCCGACCGCGCCGTGCTCGAATTCGAGGTGCGCACGCTGCCCGGCACCGATGCCGCGGACGTCATCGCCCGTATCGACGCCATACTGCAGCGTGCGCGCCGTCGCATCCGCGAACAGGCGGCCGAGGCGGATGTGCGCGTGGAAGAGATCAGCGCCTATCCCAGCCTCGATACCCCCGCTGACAGCGCCGCCGTCGGGGCGGCGCGCGAACTCGCGGCGAGCGACGCACCGCCCTTGACGCTCGCCTTCGGCACCGAGGCGGGACTTTATGCCGAAGCCGGCATTCCCACCGTGGTCTGCGGCCCCGGCGACATCTCCCGTGCCCATAAGGCCGACGAGTGGATCGGCCTCGATGAACTCGCCGCCGCCGGCCGCATGATGCAGCGCCTGGCGGATCGGGCAAGCCAGGTTCCGCAATAATTGCAAGTCTTTGTCGGCGGAATGTGAATCACTTCATCAAGCGGTAATGCGCCGCTGCGGCGCAAGCCGCCTCATAGATAGGCGCCGACCTCCCCGGAGCCGCAGTCCTCATCTGCGTCCCTCTCCGTATAGAGCGACAAACGATCTTCCGGCGTCGGCCGCCCCGCATGCAATGGCGTACACGAGAAGGGCGGCTGTTCGGAACATGGCACGTAGGGAGCGCTCGCCGTCTGATGCACGGACGGCGCGTCGTAGTCTTCTTCTCGGGGGGCTCCCAGCGCGGACAAGCCGATGAGCGCCATTCCGAACAACAGGCAGCCGGCGCCGATGTCGCGCCATTCGATGATGAAGTCGTGCGGGTCGTAGGACATGTGAACCTCGATGATGGGATCGCCGTCGCACAGGCGCAGAGATGCGCGCCCGCTGAGCTGGCAAGCGTGCCGTGGAGTGCGGAAGCGCTATTTGTCGAAGGCCGCGCGGAACTTCGCGAGGTCGTCGGCGCTGGCGTCGGTGACCGCCCAGAACGCCAGCCCGTCGTTTGACCAGTTGGCCAAATTATAGCCGTCGCGCATGGCGGTCGTGGCGTCCCCGGGCGGCGCCGGCCAGATGAAGACATTGATGATGTGGCCGTGGCGCCGATACACCAGCGCCGCGACGACGCGCCCGCCAACATAGTCGACGCGTCCGCCGACCAGCGGGAAGCCGCTGGAGGCGAGATCGACCACGGGCGGCGCGAAGTCGATCTTGCCGTTGAACCACGGTTTCACCGTGTGCTGGTCCGAGGTCGCGACATCGGTGAGATGGTCGACCTGAAGCGATCGTATATGGCTCGCCAGCAATTCGTCTTCGAGAGTGCCCTGGTGCTGCCCCGGCAACACTACCAGGAACAGCATGGCCGCCAACGCCGCCAAGGTCGGCACGAAGCTCCATTGGCGGATGAAGGCGTAGAGGTCGAAGCGCCGCGGCGCCGGCTGCGCCTGCCATGGCGCGGGATAAGCCGCCCGGCCCGCGCTCGCCTCCCGCTCGACCGCCGCGAGGACCTGCGCCCGCAGGGCGTCGGTGGCGCGCCAGCGCACATCGGACTTGCCGATCACTCTTTTCATCGCGCGATATTTCGCGACCTCGGCGGCACATTGCGGGCATGCCGCGAGATGCTGCTCGAATTCGAGGGAATGCGCGGCATCGAGCTCGCCATCGATGAAGCCATGCAGCATCAGCGAGCGTTCGGTGCAGGCGGCATCGGATAAAGTCTTCATGCCCGCGCCTCCGCCGGGTCGGACGACCAGGACTTGGCGAATTCGCGGCGTGCCCGGGCAAGGCGCGACATCACCGTGCCGATCGGCAACGTGGTGATCTCGGCAATGTCGCGATAGGACAGATCCTCGATCTCGCGCAGCACCAGGATTTCGCGGAGCGGCCGCGGCAGCGCCATGAGCACCGTGCGCACCGCCTCGGCCTCGGTCTTGCGCAGCAGGCTGGTCTCCGGAGTGTCCGCCTCCGAGGCGATGGCATCGAGAGGAGATTCGTCATCTTCGTGGATTGAGGTCACTTCGAAGCGCGTTACTCGCCGCTTGGCCATCATCCAGTCGCGATAGCAATTGCGCACGATGGCGAAGACCCAGGCGCGGACATCGCCGCCCTTGAAACCGCCATAGGCGCGGAACGCCTTGACGAAGGCGTCCTGCACGATGTCGTGCGCCGCATCGCCGTCCTTGCAGAGAAAGCGCGCGAAACTGTAGGCGGCGTCGAGTTCCGGCAGCACCGATTGCCGGAAGCGCTGCGCCAGCTCGTCGACCGCCGGACCGGTGATGGTCTCCTGCCGGCTCGTCGAGCTTGCGAACAGGCGCGACTCCACCTTGCTCATCAGGATCGCCACACCGGCGCCGCGTCGCGCGGGCGCTGACGGCAATCCCATCAATTGTCTGGCGAATGCGCGGAATGAAAATCCTCGCGCGGGTCCGAACAGGATGCCCAGACCGATCGCGTTCGTCGAAGCCATTGCGCGGCTCATCACGTGCCCCCGGATGCGTGGCGCTTCAGTTCCCCTCCGGCGCGTCCGATCGATGATCGGTTTCGCACGCGGACGGAGCGGCGCGGCAGATACCGCAGCCAACCAGCACAGACAGTCCGACGCGCAGTTTTATTCCCGTTTCCGGAAAAATTCGCCGTCCCAAAATAATTTTCGGGGATCCGAGAATATATCCGCGCCGCCTCCGGTCTCTCCCACAGCGGGGGCATTCGTCCATGCACCACACCCCGCTCAAACGATCGCCTTGATCTTGGGAGAGCTGGAAATGTTCATCATGTCACGCCGCACCGTACTCGGTGCGGCCACCGCTATGGCTGCCTTGGGCCTTGGCAAACCTCTGGAATTCGTCCCGCCCGCATTTGCGGAGACACCACTGGAGCCGACCGTCGGCTTCTACAGGTACAAGGTTGGCGATATCGAGGTGACCGCGGTCTATGACGGTATCTGGCGCAAGCCTCATGATCCCACTTTCATCAAGAACGCCACGGTCGACGAGACCAAGGCGGCGCTGGCGAAGGCGGGCCTCACCACCGAATTCATGCCGATCCCACTGACGGTGATCGTGCTGAAGATCGGCGGCAAGTACATCATGGTCGATGCCGGCTCGGGCGTCGGCCAGTGGCAGGCCAACGCCACCCATCTGCCGGCCAATATGCGCGCCGCCGGCATCGATCGCGACCAGATCAACACCATCCTCGTCTCGCATTTTCACCCGGACCATGTCTGGGGGCTGATGGAAAAGGGGACCAACGCGGCGGTCTTCCCGAACGCCGAGCTGGTGGTCAACGCCACCGAATATAATTGGTGGACCGATCCGGGTCGGGTCGAGAAGCTTCCCGAAGGCCGCCGCGCCGCCGGCAAGCGCATCGCCGAGGTGTTCCCGACCTGGAAGAACTGGAAGCTGGTCGGCAAGGATGCCGAGGTCGCGCCCGGCGTGCGTATCGTCGAGGCGTTCGGCCACACACCCGGCCATTCCGCCTTCCTCGTCACCTCCGGCAAGGACCAGCTCATGGTGTCCAACGACACCATGTATGTGCCGGCTCTGCTCGCGCCGCACCCGGAATGGCAGGGCACCTACGACCAGGATGGGCCCACCGCCATCACCGCCCGGCGCGCGCTCGTCGACCGCGTCATCGCCGACAGAATCGCGATCTGCGGCGCGCATTTCCCGTTCCCCGGCGCCGGCACCTTCGTCAAGGACGGCAACGCCTACGCCTTCACCCCTGTCGTCCAGTCCTGAACGCTCACCGAGAAAGGAACATCCCATGAAGAAGCCGTCCCATCTGCGCGGCCTCGCCGCCGCCTTCGGTTGCGCCGCGGTGCTCGCCCTGAGCGTTCCCGCCTTCGCGGTCGACAACATGACGTCGAGCGACGAGGTCGACCTCACCTCGGTGCGCGCCAAGATCAAGGCCAAGGACTACAAGGCGGCTTTGGCCGAGTTGCGCGACCTCGCCGAGGATACCCAGCAGGCCGACGTCTATAATCTTCTCGGCTTCACGCTGCGCAAGACCGGCGATACCACGACCTCGCTGACCTATTACAACAAGGCGCTGGAGCTGCAGCCGGACCACAAGGCGGCGCGCGAATATCTCGGCGAACTCTTCATCGAGACCGGCCATATCGACAAGGCCAAGGAGCAACTCGCCGCGCTGGAGAAGCTCTGCCCGGCCGGCTGCGAGGAACGCGAAGACCTCGCACAGGCGATCGCGGCCAAAGCGGGCAATTGACCGGCCATGAGAAACCGATACGCGGAGGCGGGCGCCGTGGCCCGCCTCCATATCCTCCAACTGATCGTGGCTATGGCCGTGCCGCGCGTCCTTGAGGACGGCGTATTGCTCGCCGCGCGCGTGCTGCTGTCCACGATCTTCCTCCATGAGGCCGCAGTCCTCCTCGCTGCCGGCAATTTCGCGGCGACGGCGGCAGCGCTCGGCATACCCGCCGCGCTCTTCCTGGCGACCATCGCCCTGCAACTGGTGGCCGGGCTCGCCATCCTGACCGGCGGCTATACGCGCCTCGGCGCCGCTGCACTCGGTGGCTTCTGCCTCGCCACCGCCGTGCTGTTCCACACCAATTTCGGTGTTCGGAACGAACTGCTGCATTTCGAGAAGGACCTCGCCATCGCCGGCGGCATGTTCGCGCTGATGGTTCACGGGCCTGGCGGATGGTCGCTGGATCGGCATCTGGGGCGAAGATGAGCCCTGGCTGCCGGAGGCAGCGACCTGAGCGGTCGGGGTTTCGAAGCGGTCCATCCCGCTCTCGTTCGACAGGCCCCGACCGCTCTCCATTCAATCCTCGCCCTTGCCGCCACCTCTTGCCTTGCCGGCCGCGCTGTCCCTATCTGCCTTCCCCATGAGAACCGTCGCGATCATCGTGTTTCCCGGGGTGCAGGCGCTCGATGTCGCCGGCCCGCTGGACGTGTTTTCCGAGGCCAACGGCTTTCTCCCGGACGGGCAGGGCTATGAGGTGGTGGTGGTCGGCACCGAGGCCGGGCCGTTCCGCGCCTCCAACGGAATGCGCATCGTCCCAGACTGCACGCTGGAGACGGCCGAAGGTCCATTCGACATGGTGTTCGTCGCCGGCGGTCCGCTGCTGCCCGAGGCCGCGCCCAGCGCAGGGCTGTCGGATTGGCTGAGGCGCGAGGCCGAGCGGGCAGGGTGCTTCGGCTCGATCTGCACCGGGGCTTTTGCGCTCGGCCATGCCGGGCTGCTGGACGGCAAGCGCGCCACCACGCACTGGCAGAATGCCGAGGCGCTGGCGAACCGCTTCCCACAGGCGAGCATCGAGCGCGACCGCATCTTCCTGCGCGAGGGCGCGCTGGTGACCTCGGCCGGCGTCACCGCCGGCATCGATCTCGCGCTCGCCCTGGTCGCCGAGGATCATGGCGCCGAGATCGCCCTGGCGGTTGCCAAGCGCCTCGTCGTGGTGGCGCAGCGCCAGGGCGGCCAGTCGCAATTCAGCCCGCTCTTGAACATGGTGGCGGACGATGCCTCGCCCATCGCCAAGGCGCAGGACTTCATCGTTCGCAACATCGCCAGGAACATAAGCGTGAAGCAACTCGCATCGGTTGCCGGCATGAGCGAGCGCAACTTCGCCCGCCTGTTCGTCGAGACCGCCAGGGTCACGCCGCACCAGTTCATCGAACTCGCCCGCGTCGATGTAGCCCGCAATCTGCTGGAGGCGGGCGACAAGCCGCTGAAGGCGATCGCGCGCGATTGCGGCTTCGGCTCGGCGGACCGCATGCGCATCGTCTTCATGCGGCGGCTCGGCCTCACTCCGGTGCAGTATCGGGCGAGTTTTTCGCACGGCGCGAACGTCGGCTGAGCGAGCGGTCCGTCGGATCCTGCCAAATCGCAAGCCATTGCTGCCAAACTATAATACCAGGCTGGTCAGCGGCTTGCGCGCGCGCTGACGCTCCGCATTTTGGGACCGACCGCTTCTCGTTGAGGAGCCCAAATCATCCCAAGGAGCCACGCCATGACCAAGCCGCTCGAAGGCATCAAGATCATCGACTTCACCCATGTCCAGGCCGGACCGGCCTGCACGCAGATGCTCGCCTGGTTCGGCGCCGATGTGGTGAAGGTCGAGCGTCCTGGCGCCGGTGATGTCACCCGTACGCAGCTGCGCCATGTGAAGGATGTCGACGCGCTCTATTTCACCATGCTGAATTCCAACAAGAAGTCGCTCACGCTCGACACCAAGACCGCCAAGGGCAAAGAGGTGCTTGAGCGGCTGATCCGCGAGTCAGATGTGCTGGTGGAGAATTTCGCCCCCGGCGCGCTCGATCGCATGGGTTTCACCTGGGAGCACATAAGCGAGCTCAACCCCGGCATGATTGTCGCCTCGGTGAAGGGCTTCTCCGACGGCCATCATTACGAGGACCTGAAGGTCTATGAGAACGTCGCGCAATGCGCGGGCGGTGCGGCCTCGACCACCGGCTTCTGGGACGGCCCGCCGACGGTGAGCGGCGCGGCGCTGGGCGACAGCAACACCGGCATGCACCTCGCCATCGGCATCCTCACGGCGCTCCACCAGCGCGACAAGACCGGCAAGGGGCAGAAGGTGGGGGTCTCGATGCAGGACTCCGTGCTGAACCTCTGCCGGGTGAAGCTGCGCGACCAGCAGCGCCTGGAGGCGGTCGGCTATCTTGAGGAGTACCCGCAATATCCCCATGGCGAGTTCGGCGATGTGGTGCCGCGCGGCGGCAATGCCGGCGGCGGCGGCCAGCCCGGCTGGGTGCTGAAGTGCAAGGGCTGGGAGACCGATCCCAACGCCTATATCTACTTCACCATCCAGAGCCAGGCCTGGCCGAATGTCTGCAAGGCGTTGGGCCGCGAGGAGTGGATCGAGGATCCGGCCTACAGCACGCCGATCGCCCGCCAAGACAAGATCTTCGACATCTTCGCGGTGATCGAGGAATGGCTGGCCGACAAGACCAAGTTCGAGGCCATCGACATATTGCGCACATTCGACATCCCCTGTGCACCGGTGCTGTCGATGAAGGAGATCGCCAACGATCCCTCGTTGCGCAAGAGCGGCACCATCGTCGAGGTCGCCCACCCGACGCTCGGCACCTATCTGACGGTCGGCAGCCCGATCAAGTTCTCGGACCTCGATGTGGAGGTGACCGCGTCGCCGCTGCTCGGCCAGCACACCAACGAGATCCTGACCGGTCTCGGCTATAACCAGCAGGAAATCGCCGAACTGCACGACGAGAATGCGGTGTGAGGTCTTCCTTCCATTGAACCTCATCCTGAGGTGCGAGCGTAGCGAGCCTCGAAGGGTGCTGAAGCAGAGGAGCGGTCATCTGCGTGGGCATCCTTCGAGGCCATCTGCGACGGCACCTCAGGATGAGGTGGATTATTAGCGGCGCCAGTTTTGGCGCCGTTTTTCTTGTGATCGATATGTCCGTAATCGACGCAGTATTGGCGGATACCGACGCGTTGCTTTCATTGAGCGCGATCGTGGATCGGCAGAAACTCCGTTCACCTCAGATGAAGGAGAACATCCATGTCCACGAGCATAGGCGGCATCAGCATTCCCGACAGCAGGCTGGCGCGGGCGGTCACAGAGTTGGTGCGCGACACCGAACCCGCGCTGCTGTTCCACCACTCCAGCCGGGTCTATTATTTTGGCGCGCTGGCCGGGCTGCGCCGCGGCCTGAAGTTCGATGCCGAGCTGCTCTATACCGGCGCCATGTTCCACGACATGGGGCTGACGCACCAGCACAGCAGCCCGCACGAGCGCTTCGAGGTCGATGGCGCCAATGCCGCGCGGGATTTCCTGCGCAGCCACGGCATCGCCCAGGCCGACATCGACACGGTGTGGACCGCGATCGCCCTGCACACCACGCCCGGCATCCCCCAGCACATGCACCCGGTGGTGGCGCTGGTCACCGCGGGCGTCGAGATGGATGTGCTCGGTCTCACCTATCGCGAATACAGCGATGCCGAGCGCGAAGCCGTGGTTCACGCCCATCCCCGCACGCCACACTTCAAGGAGGACATCATCCAGAGCTTCTATGAGGGCATAAAGCACAAGCCGGAGACCACCTTCGGCAACGTGAAGGCGGACGTTCTGGCCGACAAGGATCCAGCCTTCCAGCGCGGCAATTTCTGCAGCGTCATCCGCGGCTCGGCGTGGGTGGGATGAGACTCCCTGTTCGCTGACCGTCGCGGCGGGATATCGAAGACGAGCGCATTGTGTTCTGGTCGGAAGGCGCAAATATCCGCTTGCCGATTCCGTTCCGCGGATCGGCGCCTTGAACTGGCGCACGCCGCCGACCAGACCTAACCGCTCCGCTCATGTCCTCCTTCAAATTCCTCCATGCCGCCGACCTGCATCTCGACAGCCCGCTGCGCGGTCTCGCCCGGCGCGGCGCGATCGCCGGCGCTTTCGTCGAGGCCTCGCGCCGGGCGCTGGAGAATCTGGTCTCGGTGGCGATCAGCGAGCAGGTGGCGTTCCTGATCATCGCCGGCGACATCTATGATGGCGACTGGCGCGACTACGCCACCGGGCAGTTCTTCGTGCGGCAGATGGGGCGGCTGGCACGCGCCGACATCCCGGTCTTCACCATTCGCGGCAATCACGACGCCGAATCCGTCGTCAGCAAGAGCCTGCCGCTGCCGACCAATGTGCGCAGCTTTTCGGTGCGCGCGGTGGAATCGGTCGCGATCGAGGAATTGCGCGTGACACTGCACGGGCGCGGTTTCGCCAACCGGCACGTCGCTGACAATGTCGCGCTCGAATATCCGCCGGCAACGCCCGGCTATTTCAATATCGGCCTCCTGCACACCTCGCTCACCGGTCGCGACGGCCACGATGTCTATGCGCCGTGCTCGGTCGAGGATCTGGAGCGGGCCGGCTATGATTATTGGGCGCTCGGCCATATCCACCAGCGCGAGGTGGTGCCGGGGCGGAGCACCATCGTATTCCCCGGCAATCTCCAGGGCCGCCACGCCCGCGAGACCGGCCCGAAGGGCGCCACGCTGGTCACCGTCACCGACGGGCGCATCGCCGGATTGGAGGCGCTGACGCTCGACGCCGCGCGCTTCGAGCATGTCATGCTTGATCTCTCCGGCATCGAGGCCAGGGCCGCGCTCGAGGAGCGGGTGCGCGATGCCATCAGGGCCGCCCGCGAGGCCGCCGACCGTCCGCTGGCGCTGCGCCTGACGCTGCATGGCGAGACCGTGCTCCACGGCCATCTCTCCGCCAATGCCGGGCAGGTGGCCGAGGACGCGCAGGCCATTGCCGCCGAGGTCGGCGACGACGTGCTGATCGAGAAGCTGCGCAACGCCACGACCGGCCCGCGCGGCTTTGCCTTGTCCGCCGCCATCGGCTTCGACGAGATCCTCGCCGCCATTGCCGCCGAGCCTGGCTTCCGGGACGACATCGCCGGCACGCTGGCCGAGATCCGCGGCAAGGCCCCGGCGGATGCCCTGAAGCTGCTCGGCGACGACACCGCCGATATCGGGCAGGTGGCGGTAGCTGCAATTGCTTCCGCGCAGCAGGCGGTACTGGCCGCGCTCGGCGGCATTGCGACCGAACCCGGCGAGCCTCAGCCATGAGGTTCCACAGCCTCGGCCTCGACCGTTACGGCCGCTTCACGGACCGCGTGCTGGAGTTCGACCCAAACTCGCGCGTTACCATCGTCCAGGGTGCCAATGAGGCGGGCAAGACCACGGCGCTGGCGGCGGTGACCGATGCGCTGTACGGCATCGAGCTGCGATCCCGCTTCGATTTCCTGCATGCATCGAAGGATATGCGTATTTCCGCGCGCATCGCGGCAGTGGACGGGCGCGGGCTCGCCTTCGCCCGGCTGAAGCGCCGTACCGCCACGCTGGTCGATCTCGAGACCGGTGCGCCGCTGAACGATGACTGCCTCGCGCCCTTCCTCGGCGCGCATGACCGGCGGGCCTTCCTCGACATTTTCGGCCTCGACCAGGCCCGCCTGCGCGCCGGCGGGCGCAGCCTGCTGGCCGGCGGCGGCGATCTCGCCGAGGCGCTGGTGGCGGCGGCGCCCGGCCTCGGCCAGGTGGCCCGCTTGCGCGACGATTTCCAGGCACGGGCGGCCAAGACCTTCAATCCCGACCGCCGCACCGCCTCGCACGAATTCTATGTCGCGATGGAAAGGCGCAAGGCCGCTCATGCCCTGGTAAGCGAGCAGGAAGTGCGCGTCACCGAAGTAAGACGCCTGCGCGAGGAAGCCGAGGCGGCGGCCGCGGCCCGCGGCCACGCGGTTGGCGCAGAGACTGATGCCGGTCTTGCCGCCGACCGCGCCCGTGCGCTCGGCCGGGCGGCGAGGGAGCTTCGCACTCTCGATATCCAATTGGCTGCCCGTGCGGCGCTGGGCGATGTGCCCTCCATGCCGGCCGGCTTCGTCGCCCGGGCGCGCGACCTGCTGGCGGCGATCGAGAAGGCGAGGGCGGCTGTCGCCACGGCCGACGGCGAACACGCCGCCGCCGAGGCAGCGCTCAACGCCATCGCGCTCGATGACGAAATCCTTGGCCTCGCTGAGGCGATCGAGAGCTCCGACGAGGCGCGCGCCGCGGTACAGGCCGAGCTGCGCAGCCTGCCCAATCGCCGTAACGAGGCGACCGAGGCGCGCGGCGCGCTGGTGCGCATCGCTACCGGCCTCGGCCTTGCCGATGTGGAAACGCTGCGCCAGCGCCTGCCCGGCGCGCCGTTGCTGGCGCGCGCCGATGCCCTGGTCGACCGGCTTGCCGCGGTCGAGGTGCGCAGCGCAACGCTTGCCGACGCCGAGCGCAATCTGGCGGCGCGGCGCACTGAGCTGGAGCAGGGGCGCGGCGCCGACGCGCCGGTCGAGGATCCGGCCTCGCTGCGGCGCCGGCTTGCCGCGCTGGACGGTGCCGAGGCGCGCGAGCGCGCCTTGCGCAGTCTCGATCACCGACTGGCGGCGAGCCGCACCGATCTCGCCGAGCGGGCCACGCGCCTCGCCATCGGCATTGCCGACGCTGATGCGCTCGCCGTGCGGCCGCTTCCGCTGCTCGCCGCAGCGGAAGCCGGCCTGCGGCACACGCGGGAGACCGCTGAAGCGGTGACGCGTCAAGGGCAAGCGCATGCCGACCTCGTCGAACAGCTCGCCCAGCTGGAGACGCGGCTTGCCGCCATCAATGCCGGCCGTCCGGCGCCGACCGATGCGGCGATCGAGACCGCCCGCCGCGAACGCGACGCGCTATGGGGCGCGGTGCGTCCGCTGGTGCTGCTGGAGCGCGGCCCGGCGGAAGGCGACCGCGCCGCCGCTTTGGGGCTCGACCGTGCCCTCGGTGCCGCCGATCTGCTGGCCGATGAGCGCCTGCGCGAGACCGAACGCCTCGCCGACCTCGCGAGCGCCGAGCGCGACATTGCCACGCTGAAGATCCGCATCGACGCCGCACAGCTACGCCTCACCGAAGCCGACGCGCGGCACGAAGGCTCCAGCGCGGCCTGGCGCGAGCTGTGGGCGGCAAGTCGCCTCGCGCCGCCGGCGGATGAGAGCGCCATCGCCTTGTTGCGCGAGGCGGAGACGATCCGCGTCGCCCGCGAGACGGCACGCAAGGAGGCGGCCGAGGCTGCGGGCCAGCGCGAGGAGACGCGCCGCGAGCGCGAGGATTATGCCCGGCTGCGCGCCGATCTCGGCCTGCCGGTGGCCGGCGAGGCGCCGATGCGCATGGCGGAACTGCGCGATGCGCTGGGTGAGCGCGAGGCGCGCTTCCAGCAGGCCCGAGACCGCGAGCGCGACCTTGGCGGACTCGGCAAGCAGCAGGCCGATCTCGCCAACCGCAGCGCCGAGATCGCCCGCGAGCGCCACGCGGTGGCCGAGGAAGCCGCCACGGTGTTTCCGCTGCTCGCCATCCGCACCGGGGCGCCGGTCGAGGAGGCGCGGGCGGCGCTCGGCCTCTGGCGCGAGGCGCTCACCTTCGACGAGAAGCTCGGCACCGCGGAGCACCGCGTCGCCGGCATCGAGCGCGACGAGGCGAATTTCATCGCGCGGGTCCGCGACGCGCAGCAGCGCGCCGGGCTCGCCGCCGAGGGCGACGCCTTCGAGGCGGTGCGGCATCTGCGATCACGGCTCGACGCCGCCCGGCAGGCGCGTTCACGGGCCGATGCCGCCGCCACGGCGCTGGAGACCCGGCGCGCGGCGCTGGAGCAGGCGCGCGCGGCACTGGAGCGCGGCGAGGCGGCGCTCGCCATTCTCGTCGAGCCGTTGCCGGCGGCTGCGCGCGAACCCTTGCCGCCATTGCTCGACCGGCTGGAGCAGGCGGTGACGATCGATGCCAGGCTCAAGGAGATTGGCGAACGGCTGGCTGATCTGCGCGGCTCGCGCAGCGAGGCCGATATCCGCGCCGATATCGCGGACCGGGACGACGAGGCGCTGGCCCGTCTCGCCGCCGAGGCGGACGCCGCCCACGCCGCAGCACGGCAGGCGCGCGATCTGGCGGTGGAGCGCGATACAAAGGCGCAGACCGCGCTGAAGGCACTGGACCAGCGCGAGGGCGCGGCCGCCGCGGCGCAGGACGAGCAGGACGCGCTGGCCGAGATCGCCGGCGCGGTAGAGCGCTTCACCCGCGATCATGTGGCAGCGCGGCTGCTCGGCGCCGCCATCGAGCGCTACCGCCAGCAGCACCAGAACCCCATCGTCGAGCGCGCCTCGCACGCCTTCGCCGCGCTGACCGGCGGGCGCTGGGAGGGCATCGGCATCGATTATGACCAGGACCCACCGCGGCTGGCCGCCTTGCGGGACGGCCAGTTGCTCGGCGTCGAGGCGCTGTCGGAAGGTACCGCCGACCAGCTGTTCCTCGCATTGCGCATCGCAGCCATCGAGGAACATGCCCGCCGCGCCACCCCCTTGCCCTTCATCGCCGACGACCTGTTCGTGACCTTCGACGAGCCTCGCACCGAAGCCGCGCTGCGCCTGCTGGCGGAACTCGGTGCGGTGACGCAGGTGATCGTCTTCACCCACCACGAGCATGTGGTGGAGTGGGGCACGCGGGCCTTGGGCGATGGAGTAGGGGTAATCCGGCTGTAGATCGAACTATGACAGGAATACAAAAAGGTCGATTCCTTAGTCGCTCGGATTGATCGGTGTTGTTGAACCCAAGCGGTTCAACCGGGCAGGGACGCAAGATATTTGCCGATCGCGCGAACGGTTTGCTCCGTGCGCAGCCGAGTGTCGTGGCGGCTTTCTAACCCCATATGATCAACTTCGATGTTCTCTAGGTAGCGCACGCACTCTTCCTCACTTGCCTTCTGTCGAAACAGACTGGCGACGTGTAGAAGATAACTATCATATTCGTCGGCAGGCGGACTGTCCTTCCACGCGTCCTTGATCGTTGCCAAGCCGATCGGGTCCCAAAGCGACCAGCCGATATCACGCAGTCGGGAAAGCTGTATCTTCGGGTATGTCGTCATGACCTGAGCATAGCTGCGGCAACAGTTCCAAGCCATTGCCGAGTGCGATTCCCCGGCGGGCGACGCAGTGGACGCGATCCGACGGCAGGCGGAGTTTGAAATTTTTCTTTGCTCGGCGCGTTCTCTGACGTTCCGACCTCTCTAAGTCATAGAAAGTATAAATCAGTGCCGAAGTCGTGATCTTTCGTAAAACTGGCCATAGGCGCGCGTACCCGCTTCGTGCTTCGTAAATGACCTGATTGACTGCATCGATTAGGCTTCACACCCCTCCAAGCGAAACTTTGCGGTATCCTCGACGTGAAGTTGTAGCCTGATTGACCCTCTGCGCGATGGAGCTTCGCGTTTGGGCCACAGCAGCGCGACGACGCCTTGTCAGCGACAGGAACTGCCCAAAAGTCACCGTGAAATGGGCCGCGGCGCGGCCGTCCGCGCTGTCACGCGAGCGTCGTCCAACTCTCCTAGCTGTTCCTAAGTCATTGCAGAATGTAGGAGAAATGACATGAAGCGCGCTCTTGCCGCCGCCGCGGCTTTGGTCGTCAGCCTTGCCGTACCGGCATATGCGGACAGCTCCGTCGTGACCATCTATTCGGCCGACGGCCTCCATGACGGCAAGGGTAGCTGGTACGAGACCCAGTTCGACGCCTTCACCAAGGCGACCGGGATCAAGGTCCAGTACATCGAGGGCGGCTCCGGCGGCGTGGTCGAACGCATCGCCAAGGAGAAGTCAAACCCGCAGGCCGACGTGCTGGTGACGCTGCCGCCCTTCGTGCAGCGCGCGGCCGCCGACGGGCTGTTGCAGAATTATACGCCGGAAGCTGCAGCGCAGATCGATGGCGGCGCGCCGATGTACCAGCCGCTCGTCAATAATTACATGAACTTCATCTATGACAGCGCCAAGCTGTCGGCGGCGCCGGCGAGCTACAAGGATCTGCTCGATCCGAAGTTCAAGGGCAAGATCCAGTATTCCACCCCCGGCCAGGCCGGCGACGGCACCGCCGTCATGCTGCAGGTCATCCACGCCTTCGGCAGCGAGGAGGCCGGCTTCGATTTCCTCAAGAAGCTGCAGCACAACAATGTCGGCCCGTCGGCCTCCACCGGCAAGCTGACCGCGCTCGTCAACAAGGGCGAGCTGTTCGTCGCCAATGGCGACCTGCAGATGAACATGTCGCAGATGGCCGACAACCCGAACATCAAGGTATTCTGGCCGGCCGGCACGGATGGCACCCGCTCGACCTTCGCACTGCCCTACTATATCGGCCTGGTGACCGGCGCGCCGAACGGCGACAACGGCAAGAAGCTGATCGACTTCCTGCTTTCGAAGGATGTGCAGGCGACCGTCTCTTCCATCGCCATCGGCATCCCGGCGCGCAAGGACGTCACCCCGACCGACGCCAACTTCACCCGGCTGCATGACGCCATGCAGGGTGTGACCGTGTGGCAGCCGGACTGGAACGAGGTGCTGCGGAAGCTGCCCGCCTACGTCAAGCGCTGGAACGAAGCGACCGGCTCCTGACCATGCCGGCTGTCGCTCTCGTAGCTACGGACGCTTCGGATATCGGCGCTGCGGAGGTTCGCGGCGCCGGCTCCAATGTCGCCTTTGACCGGGTCAGCGTCGCCTATCGTGGCCATGTGGTGCTGAAGCCGCTGACGCTGGACGTGGCGGCGGGCGAGATCCTGGCGCTGATCGGGCCATCGGGTTCGGGCAAGACCACGGCGCTGCGTGCGGTCGCCGGCTTCGTCAAACCGGCGAGCGGCCGCATTCTGATCGGCGCCACCGACGTCACCAATCTGCCGCCCTATGAGCGCGGGCTGGGCATGGTGGTGCAGAACTACGCGCTGTTCCCACATATGCGGGCGGCAGATAACGTCGCTTTCGGCTTGCGCGCGCAAGGCGCGGAGAAGGGGCTGATCGCCCAGCGGGTCGATCATGCGCTGGGCATCGTCGGCATGTCAGCCTATGCTAGGCGCTTTCCGCGCGAACTATCCGGCGGCCAGCAGCAGCGCGTCGCCATTGCACGTGCCCTGGCGGTGCGCCCGCGGGTGCTGCTGCTGGACGAGCCGCTCTCCGCGCTCGACGCACAGATCCGCCGCAACATGGTCGAGGAGATCGCACGGCTGCATCGCGAGCTGCCGGGCCTCACCATCCTCTATGTAACCCACGACCAGACCGAGGCGCTGACGCTGGCCGACAAGATCGCCATCATGCGCGACGGCGCGGTGTCCGCCCACGGCGCGACCGCCGAACTCTATCGGCGCCCGCCCAACCGCTTCACCGCCGAGTTTCTCGGCCGCGCCAATCTGGTGCCTGTCACGGTAGCCGAAGCACCGGGATCAAACGGCTTCGCGCGCGTCCGGATGGGCGAGACCATGCTCACCGCCGCCGGACGGGATGAGAAGGCGGGCGACGCCGTGCTGCTCTGCGTCCGCCCGCAGCATCTCTCGCTCACGCCGGACGGGGACCACGCCAATTCCATGGTCGGCACGCTGCGCGACGTGAACTGGCAGGGCGAGTTGACCCATCTGGTGCTCGACGTCGCAGGCACGGTGGTGCGCGTCGCCGCCACCCGCCTGCCGCTCGAATTGCCGGAAGCCGGCACGGCGATGACGCTCTATTTTGCGCCCGGCGACACCTCGCTGGTTCCGGAGGATGCCGGTGGCTGAGGCCGTCGCCACATCGCCGCGAACGAGGGCCGGGATCGGCGGCTGGTGGATCCTGCCGCCCGCCACGCTGCTTGCGCTGCTGTTCTTCTACCCGCTGGCCCTGATCGTGCGGCAGGCCTTCCTCGATGATGGCGGGGCGCCGAACGCCGCCGAATTCCTCGGCGTGCTCCAGTCGCGCTTCTTCTTCAACGCGCTCATCAACACTGTCACCATCTCGCTCTCGGCGACGCTCGGCTGTCTGGTGGTCGGCTTCGTGCTGGCGTTGATCCTCGCCTTCGTGCCGTTCAAGGGCAGCGTGTTCATCGCGCGGCTGATCGACACCTTCATCGCGCTGCCGACCTTCCTGGTCACGCTGGCCTTCACCTTCCTCTATGGCTCGGCCGGCGTGCTGAACGGCGCGCTGATGCATGCCCTGGCGCTGCCGCTGCCGCCGGTCGATTTCCTCTATTCGCGCTGGGGCGTCATCCTCGCCGAGGTCACCGTCTATTCGCCCTTCGTGCTCAGGCCCTTGCTGGCGGCGTTCTCGCTGGTCGACCGCGGCCAGATCGAGGCTGCCAGCATTCTCGGCGCTCGCCCGGCACGCATCGTGGCGCAGGTGATCCTGCCGGCGGCGCTGCCGGCCCTGATCGCGGGCGGCAGCCTCTGCCTGCTGCTCACCGTCAATGAGTTCGGCATCGTGCTGTTCATCGGCGCCAAGGGCGTCATCACCTTGCCGTTGCTGATCTATTCCAAGGCCATCCAGGAATCCGCCTACCAGGTCGCATGCATCGTCGCGGTGGTGAACATCGCGCTGTCGCTCGGCCTGTTCAGCCTGTACCGCTTCGCTGCGGCGCGTTTCGGGAGCTGACGATGCTGGTCTGGTCGCTCTCGGGTCGCGTCGCGCTGTGGGCCATCGCCGCGCTGATCTTCGGCGTGCTGTTCCTCTGCCCGCTGGCCGTCATCTTTCTCTCCAGCATCGCCCATCAGTGGAACGGCCTGCTGCCGAGCGGTTTCACGCTGGAGCATTATCGCGACGTGCTGTCGGGCGCTTCCTTCGATGCCGTCAAGGCCAGCCTCTTGACCGGTTTCGCCGCGTCGCTATTGGCCCTGGTGAGTGGCACCTGGGCGGCGCTGGGGCTGCGACTCCAGAGCGAGGGCGTGAGCAAGCTGCTCGGCCTGCTGTTCTTCATTCCCAGCGCGGTGCCGTCGGTGTCGGTCGG
The DNA here is from genome assembly GCF_012971745.1 of Starkeya sp. ORNL1. Classification (NCBI taxonomy): domain Bacteria; kingdom Pseudomonadati; phylum Pseudomonadota; class Alphaproteobacteria; order Hyphomicrobiales; family Xanthobacteraceae; genus Starkeya; species Starkeya sp. ORNL1. The sequence continues at coordinate 1,343,875 of NZ_CP048834.1, read as the reverse complement.
CCTCGGCCTGCTGGTCGCCTTCAGCCAGCCGCCCTTGCTGCTGAACGGCACGGTGGCGATCGTGATGATCGCGCATTTCACGCTGATCTCGGCCTTCACCTTCGGCAATGTCTCGGCCGGCCTGTCGCGGCTCTCGCCCGAATTCGAGCAGGTCGCCTCCAGCCTCGGCGCGCGTCCGGCCTATCGGCTCTGGCGGGTGACGCTGCCGCTCATCGCGCCCTATCTCGTCGCCGCGTTCGGCCTGTCGTTCGCGCTCTCCATGGGCGAACTCGGCGCGACGGTGATGGTCTATCCACCCGGCTGGGTGACGCTGCCGGTCTCGATCTTCTCGCTGACCGATCGTGGCGACATCTTCTCCGGTGCCGCGCTCACCATGATCCTGGTGGCGGTGACTGTGCTGTTACTGCTGGCTCTGGAGCGACTGGCGGTGCGTATTGCTCAGGCCTAGAGCGCCTTCCAAGATTATCAAGCCCCGTAATGTCAATAATGTTGTCCCATCAAGTTAGCCGTACCGCTATTCGGTCAAAGTATACATAATATTTTTAGATTATCCTCGATGTGATGTGGTAATATGTTACGACTGTCCACTCGTTTGTTACCCAACAACATCAAAACCCGGCGATGATGCTGCGTTGCTTATAGACAGCGCTGGCATAAGGGACGAACCATGTTGGCCGCATGATCGGGAGGTTCTCCATGGAACGACGCTCTTTCCTGCTCGGGCTGTTTGGTTTTGCCGGCTCAGCCGCGCTCGCCAGCACGCTTATTCCGACCGCCGAAGCGACCCCGCTTGACCAGCTCAGAAACCTCGCGCCTCCAGATGACATGCTGGATGCGGAAGAAATCGACGCCTCCGGCGAAACGCCGGACGGCACCCCGGTCGAGGAGGCGCAATATCGCCGCGGCCCGGCGCGCCGCACCGGCCGGCGCACGGGCCGGCGTACCGGCCGACGCTATCGTCGCGCAGGCCTGCCTTATGCGCGCGGATACCGGCGCGGATATCGCCGCGGTTACTGGCGAGGCGGTACTCGTCGCGGCCGCTATTGGCATGGCGGCCGTTGGTGGGGCGGACGTCGCTGGGTCTGCCGTACCCGCTTTGATCGCTGGGGCCGTCCGTTCCGCAGCTGCTTCTGGACCTACTGGTAAGCGGCAAGGCGCCTTGATCGACGCGGGCGCCCCGGGATTCTCCTGGCTGCGCCCGCTGCCTTTCATGGTATCTGCGGCCTTGGCGGCATCCGCCGTCCACCCTATGTTCGCCCTCGCATTGTCAGGCGGGGAGGGTGAGCGCGTGCCACAGCAAGATGCCAAGCACATCCGGGTCGGTGTCGGCGGCTGGACCTTCGAGCCGTGGCGCGGAGCGTTCTATCCGGACGGGCTGGCGCAGAAGCGCGAGCTGGAATATGCCGCCTCCAAGCTCACCTCCATCGAGGTCAACGGTACCTATTACGGCTCGCAGAAGCCCGAGAGCTTCGCCAAATGGCGGGCCGAGACGCCGGACGGTTTCATCTTCGCGCTGAAGGGCCCGCGCTTCGCCACCAATCGCCGGGTGCTGGCGGAAGCCGGCGAGTCGATCGAGCGCTTCTTCAAGAGCGGAGTGACCGAACTCAAGGAGAAGCTCGGCCCCATCAACTGGCAGTTCATGGCGACCAAGAAGTTCGACCCGGACGATTTCGCCGGTTTCCTTAAGCTGCTGCCCAGGAGCGTCGACGGCCACAAGGTGCGCCACGCCGTCGAGGTGCGCCATGACAGCTTCAAGTCGCCGGATTTCATCGCGCTCGCCCGCGAGCACGAGGTTGCCATCGTGCTGGCCGGCGACAGTGAGTTCCCTCAGATTGCCGATATCACCGCGCCCTTCGTCTATGCCCGCATCATGGGCACCAGCGAGGACGAGGCCGCCGGCTATTCGAAGGCCGATCTCGACCGCTGGGTGAAGCGGGCGCAGGCGCTGGCCGGCGGCAAGGTGCCGGACGATCTTTCGAGCGTGGCCAAGCCCGGGAAAGCCGGCCCGCACGAGGTGTTCCTTTATGTGATCAGCGGCTACAAGGTGCGCAATCCGGCCGCCGCCATGGCGCTGATCGAACGCCTCTGACCTGCCTGCTCACGGAAGACAAATGCCCGTCACCATCTATGGCATCAAGAACTGCGACACCATGAAGAAGGCGCGGACCTGGCTCGACGGCCACGGCGTCGCCTATGCCTTCCATGACTATAAGGAAACCGGCATCGACCTCGCCCATCTCAAGGCCTGGGCGAAGAAGGTGGGGTGGGAGACACTGCTGAACCGCAACGGCACCACCTTCCGCGCGCTTCCCGAGGCTGAGAAGCAGGATCTCGACGAGGAGCGCGCCTTCGCGCTCATGATGGCGAACCCGTCCATGATAAAGCGCCCGGTGCTCGATCTCGGCCGCGGACGCATACTGGTCGGCTTCAAGCCCGAGCTGTACGCGGCCAACGTCGCCGGTTGAGGAGCTGACTCAAAATTCACTGGGCCGAGGCGACCCAATTTACGCCCTCATCCCCGGGCTTGACCCGGGGATCCAGCCACGCCGCATGTACCCCGCCGAAGTCTGGGTCCCCGGGTCAAGCCCGGGGATGAGGGCCCTCTGGGCGTTACTCCGCCCGCGTGCCCTCGCGGTAGAACACCATGCCGCCATGATAAAGCACGTCGCCCTCGAACCGCCCGTCGGCGGTGAAGCCGGTGTCGTCCCAATAGTCGATATGGTTGCCCGTCACCTTGTAGCGCCCTTGATAGGCACTCTTGCGCGTGCCACGGGCTTCGTCATAGCGCCCGTTCGGCAGCAGTTGCTGCCGGATGTGGCCGTCGCCGGTGATCCACATGCCGATATAGGGGTGGTCTGCCATGCCGGCCTCCGTGCCGTGGGACGGGGTGCCCGTGAGCAGCGCGGCGGTGGTGAGCGCGGCGGCAAGCGCGGCCCGTGTCGAGACGCCCATGAGAGCCTCCATCCGATTGGTTTCAATGGAGGCAGTCTCCGGCAGCTACGGCCGACAGCGGTAGATCAGGGCTGGGCGATCCTTGCACGATCCTCCAGCCGCCGCGGCACTTTGGGCAACGCAGGCCGGTAGCGCAGCGAGGCGATGGCGAGGCCCCAGACCGCGCCCATCAGCAGGAAATAATGCCGCCAATGGTCGGTATCGATGATGAAGCCCTCCAGCGCCACGCCGAGATAGGTGGCGTAGACCGCGATCAGCGCCGGCTGCCAGGGGGCCCGCACCAATAGTCCCTTGAAGCCCACCACCAGCGTCGTGACCACCAGCACCGAGTAGGCGAAGCCGCCGATCCAGCCATGGGCATAGAGCGTGGCGAGATAGACATTGTGCGGGTCCTGGCCGAACACCACGGCGAAATATTTCGGCCCCACCCCGTTCGGATAATCGAACATATGGAGGAAGCCTTCGAGCTGGCGACCGAAACGCCCGCTCGGCGCGTCGGTGTCATAGTAGTTTATGAGGTTGGCACGCTGCGCGAACATGTCCTTCACCGAACCGAAGGACAGAAGGAGCATCAGCATCGCCGCAATGCCGCCGGCGGCGGCGAGCGTCAGCATGACGAGGCGGCGGCGGAAGCGCGGGCTCGGGCTGGTGAAGAACATCATCACCACCATGAACAGCGCCGAGCCCACCGCATGGCCCCAGGCGCCGCGCGAGAAGCTGAGGAACAGCGCCATCAATATGACGAGGCCGGTCACGATGTGGCGCAGCCGGAGGCCGCGATAGAGGAATTCCTGCACCAGGAACAGCAGCGGCAGGATCAGATAGGGGCCGAAGACGTTCGGGTCCTTGAAGGTCGCCTTGGCGCGGTCATTCTCCACCAGCAGGCCGCGCAGCCCGGGGATGACGTCGAAATAGCCGATGATGCCGAGGATCGCGGCGATCAGCCCGGCGACGATGTAGGAGCGCTGCAGCGTCAGGAGCCGCCGCTCGGTGTGCTCGGCGAACAGGCAGGCGAAGATCAGCGCCGAGATCGCGAGATACACTGAGACCAGGTAATAGGTGAGCGACTGGGTATTTTCGATCACCGGCATCAGTGCAAAGGCGCCGAACACCGCCCAGATCGCGATCAGCAGGATCATCGGCGCCAGCAGCCGGTCAACCCGCGCCCCCGCGAGCACGAGGGCGAGCGCCAGCAGCGCCACCAGGCCCTCATAGGGCGCCGGCTCGATGATGACGAGGAAACTGATGAGGATGGCGCCATAGAGCGCGCCATTGACCAGCGCCTCCGCGGAGACGGTGAGCGAAGATCGGGCGGTGGCGTGGGCGTTGGTGGCCATGGCTCGGTCGCGGTGGGGCAGGGCGCTCGGCTTGGGCATCCTTCGAGGCTCGCTGCGCGAGCACCTCAGGATGAGGTCGCTGTGAGAACCACCTCATCCTGAGGTGGCGCCATAGGCGGCCTCGAAGGATGCTCGAGCAAAGCTACAGCCACGCTACCCCTTCACCGCTTAACGAACGTACCCACCCGCCACCCTTGATCTCGCGCGGCTTCGCTGCGACATACGCGCCATGACCGACACAGCCATCATCGCCCGCTCCAACCAGCCCTCGCCGATTGCGCGCGAAGTGGCGCGCCGGCGCACCTTCGCCATCATCTCGCATCCGGACGCCGGCAAGACCACGCTCACCGAGAAGCTGCTGCTGTTTGGGGGTGCCATCCAGCTGGCCGGCCAGGTGCGGGCGAAGAAGGATCGGCGGTCCACCCGTTCGGACTGGATGGCAATCGAGCGCGAGCGCGGCATCTCGGTGGCCACCTCGGTGATGACGTTCGAGTTCGAGGACCATGTCTTCAACCTGCTCGACACGCCCGGCCACGAGGACTTCTCCGAGGACACCTACCGCACGCTGACCGCGGTCGACGCCGCGGTGATGGTGATCGACGGCGCCAAGGGCATCGAGGCGCGCACCCGCAAGCTGCTCGAAGTGTGCCGGCTGCGCGACATCCCGATCATCACCTTCATCAACAAGATGGACCGCGAGAGCCGCGATCCGTTCGACCTGCTCGACGAGATCGAGAAGACGCTGGCGCTCGACACCACGCCGATGACATGGCCGGTCGGGCGCGGGCGCGATTTCGTCGGCACCATGGACGTGGCCTCCGGCGGCATGCGGCTGCTCGACGGCGACGAGGGCAAGACCGGCCCGCTGCGGCAGATGAGCATGAGCGCGATTGCCGGGCTCAATGCCAGCCTCGACGAGGCGGCCCTCGGTGAGGAACTGACCCTGGTGCGCGAGGGCTGCAACCCTTTCGATCTCGATTCCTTCCTCGAGGGCCATCTGACGCCGGTGTTCTTCGGCTCGGCGCTGCGCAATTTCGGCGTCGGCGACCTGCTCGAAGGGCTCGGCCGCTACGCCCCGCCGCCGCGGGCGCAGGATGCCGATTTGCGCCGGGTCGAAGCCGAGGAGCCGCGCATGTCGGCCTTCGTCTTCAAGATCCAGGCGAACATGGATCCCAACCATCGCGACCGCATCGCCTTCGCGCGGCTCTGCTCCGGCAAGCTGACGCGCGGCATGAAGGCGAAGCTGGTGCGCACCGGCAAGCAGATGAGCCTGACGGCGCCGCAATTCTTCTTCGCCCAGGATCGCGCCATCGCCGACGAGGCCTATGCCGGCGACGTGGTCGGCATCCCCAATCATGGCGCGTTGCGCATCGGCGACACGCTGACCGAGGGCGAGGACCTGAATTTCGTCGGCGTGCCGTCCTTCGCGCCGGAAATCCTGCGCCGGGTGAAGCTCTCCGACGCCATGAAGGCGAAGAAACTGAAGCAGGCGCTGCAGGAAATGGCGGAAGAGGGCGTGGTGCAGGTGTTCCGCCCGACCGACGGCTCGCCCGCCATTGTCGGCGTGGTCGGCTCGCTGCAGCTCGACGTGTTGAAGAACCGCATGGAGGCGGAATACGGCCTCGATATCGGCTTCGACATGTCGGAGTTCCAGCTCGCCCGCTGGGTGTCGAGCGAGGACAAGAAGAAGCTTGAGGATTTCGCCACCGCCAACCGTTCCTCCACTGCGGAGGATCTCGACGGCGACCTGGTCTTCCTGGCCTCGTCGGCCTTCATGGTCGGCTATACCGGCGACCGCTGGCCCGGCATCGTCTTCACCGACATCAAGGACGTGAAGAAGGTCGGCTGAATCGAATTCAAAAGAATAACGTCATCCTGAGGTGCCCGGCAACGCCGGGCCTCGAAGGATGCCCACCCCAGCGGCCGCCCCCTGCTAGAACATCCTTCGAGGCTCGCCTTGCTCGCACCTCGGGATGACGTGGCTATGTTGAGTCACTAGCCTCCGAGCGTCCCAAAACTGCGCGCCACGTCCCGCATTCGCACGCCCGGGCGCCGGGCGACTTGACGGCCCGCCCACCCGATCCATTGACATGATCTTAGCCCGCGCGGCGCGCGTGCGGGCGATCATGTCACGCGGGTACCCATGGCTGCCGAACAGACGCAGAAATTCTCCGTCTTCACTTTGACCGCCATGGTGGTCGGCTCCATGGTCGGGGCCGGCATCTTCTCGCTGCCGCAGACCTTCGGCCGCGCCACCGGCGTCTATGGCGCGCTGATCGCCTGGGCCATTGCCGGCGGCGGCATGCTGATGCTGGCCTTCGTGTTCCAGACCCTGGCGCGCCGCAAGCCGGAGCTCGATGCCGGCGTCTATGCCTATGCCAAGGCCGGCTTCGGCGAATATCCCGGCTTCCTCTCCGCGCTTGGCTACTGGACCGTGTGCTGCCTCGGCAATGTCTCCTATTTCGTACTCATCAAGTCGACGCTCGGTGCGCTGATCCCCGTCTTCGGCGACGGCAACACCGTGCAGGCGGTCGCGGTCTCCTCGGTGATCCTGTGGACCGTGCATTTCCTGATCCTGCGCGGCGTCAAGGAGGCGGCGAGCCTCAACCGCATCGCCACCGTCGCCAAGATCATCCCGATCATCCTGTTCATCGTCATCGTCGCGGCGGCGTTCAAGCCGGACGTGTTCGCCGCCAACCTCTCCGGCGGCGCCGGCGCCGAGACCCCTAACCTGTTCGCCCAGGTGCGCGGCACCATGCTGGTGACGGTGTTCGTGTTCGTCGGCATCGAAGGCGCCAGCGTCTATTCGCGCTATGCCCGCCGGCGCGAGGATGTCGGCCTCGCCACGTTGCTCGGCTTCCTCGGCGTGCTGGCACTGATGGTCATGATCACCGTGCTGTCCTATGGCGTGCTGCCGCGCGAGGAACTGGGCGCCCTGCGCAACCCCTCCATGGCCGGGGTGCTGCAGGCGGTGGTCGGGCCTTGGGGCGCGGTGTTCGTCAGCGCCGGCCTCATCATCTCGGTGATGGGCGCCTATCTGTCCTGGTCGCTGCTCGCCGCCGAGGTGCTGTTTTCCGCCGCGAAGATGGAGAGCATGCCGGCCTTCCTGGCGCGGGAGAATGCCCGCGCCGTGCCGGCCGCCGCGCTCTGGCTCACCAATGCGCTGGTGCAGAGCTTCCTCATCATCACGCTGTTCGCCGAGCAGGCCTTCCTGCTGGCGCTGAAGCTCACCAGCTCGATGATCCTGATCCCCTATCTGCTGGTCGCCGCCTATGCGCTGAAGCTGGCTATAACGGGCGAGAGCTATCGTCCGGTTGCGCCGGAGCGGCGCGGCGATCTGGTCCGCGCCGGCCTCGCCACGCTCTACGCGCTTGGCCTGATCTATGCGGGCGGGTTGAAATTCCTGCTGCTGTCGGCGGTGATCTATGCGCCTGGCACGCTGCTTTATGTCATCACCCGGCGCGAGCAGGGGCGACCGGTGTTCACCGTCATCGAGGTGGTGATGTTCGCCGTCGCCGTGGCCGGCGCGCTCGCCGCCGCGTACGGGCTGGCGACGGGGCAGATCAGCGTCTGAAGCGCGGGCTCGGTTCGACGAGGCGCAGGCCGGCGGAGGCGATGCGGTCGCGCCCGGTGCGCTTGGCCTGGTAGAGCGCCTGGTCGGCGGCGTTCAGCACCGCCTCGAAGCTGCTGCCATGGGCCTCGCCGAAGGCGATGCCGGCGCTGGCGGTGCAGGCGAGACCGCCCTGGTGCAGCGCCAGCGCGGCGAAATCGGACCGAACCCGCTCGGCATGGCGCAGCGCGGCCTCGGCACTCGATTTCGGCAGCACCAGTGCGAACTCCTCGCCGCCGAGCCGCGCCGCGGATTCGCCGCCACCGAGGCTCTCGCGCAGCGCTTGCGCGAACAGCGAGATGACGAGGTCGCCGGTGGCGTGGCCGTGCTCGTCATTGATGCGCTTGAAGCGGTCGATGTCGAACAGGATCACCGCCATCTGGCCGCGCAGCGGTCCGCTATCATGGGCATCGAACAGCGCGCGGCGGTTCAGCAGCCCGGTCAGCGGATCGGTCATCGCCTCGCGCTTGTGGGTGCGGGCAAGGCGCGTCTGGTTGAGTGCCAGCGACATCGCGCCGATGCCCGGCACACCGGCGATGACGATGATGAGATTGAGGTCTTCCGCCCAGTTGCTCGGTGGCCCGTCAAGCACCAGCTTGCCGTCGAGGCTCAGCACCAGTCCGCACAGCGCGAAGGAGATGCCGACCAGCAGATAGAGCGCGGCGATGCCGGTGATGGCGCTCGGCGCCTCATGGCGTCCGATCCAATATTCATGAGCGGTGATGGCGAGCAGCAGCGCCGCCGCGATGTTCACCAGAGCGAAGCCGACGCCGTCATAGCCGATCCCGATCGGCGGCAGCGCGATGCCGAGCGAGAGTACGCCCGCTATCAATGTGCGACGCCACGGCAGGCGACCGAGGCGGAACTGCCGCGCCGCGCCATAGAGCACGCTGAGCCCCCCGAGCAGGAAGGCGAAGGCGATCACGCCGAGCGTCGGGCTCGGGGCATCGACATAGACGCTGTAGGTGAAGACATTGCCGACCACGCAGGCGGTGCCGGCTGCCCAGGTCAGCAGGAAGCCCTCGGTGCGCGCGGTGAGCCATGCGGCGAACAATATGGCCGACAGGCAGACAGCCGAGAAGCCGATGGACAGCAGGAGCGACGTGTAGTCGAGCAGCATGGGCCCTTCCGCGGCCGCATGCGCGACCTTGTCCGCCCGCGAAGGCGGACCGGGAGCACGATAGCATCATCGACCGGAGCACAAGTTCACATGTGGTGGGGCGTGTGAGCTAGCGTGCGATGACGATCCGCGTGTTGCCTTTACCGTATGATTGCACCAGCGAATAGAGCGTTGCCGCATTGCCGGGCGCCAGCCGGATGCAGCCATGCGAGGCCGGTCGGCCGAGCTGCCCCATATAGTTGGTGCCGTGGATCGCGTAGCCGCCGCGGAAGAAGATCGAATGCGGCATCGGCGAGTTGTAGTACTTCTTCGAGAAGTAGCTGCGGTACAGGCGCTGCGGCCGGTAGCTGCCGGTCGGCGTATTGAAGCCGCGCCGTGCGGTCGACACGGCCCAGCTATAGCGCGGCCAGCCGTCGACCGAGACGTTCATGCGCTGGCTGGAAATATCGACCCTCGCCACGACATTGGCACTGGCCACCGTCGATGACAAAACGCATGCAAGTCCTGCAAAGGCCATGCTTGCGAAGGCGGTGATGATCCGCTTCATCGCACTCCCCTCACTTCTACCCTGCCGCGATATTGCCACGATTGATCCTCCTGCGGGAAGCACGGAGCGTTCACATGGTTGAGGGCAGGTGACGACGAGCCGGAGAAATCGAGGAGGCGGTTTAAGAATTGGGAAGCGCGACAAAGAGACATGTCGATAGGTCAGCTCTGTCGGTGACTCGGTTGCACGCCTGAAATATGCTCGCCGCTCTTCAATTGGGGGTTGGCATGAACTGGTTTTTAGCGCTTTGCGCGATGATCGCGCTCGGCGCGTGTGCGAAGTCGGCTGACAAGGTCGCGGCGGCCTATGTGTCGCCACTGAGTTACCAGCAATATGACTGCGCACAGATCAGCCAGGAGGCGGAGCGCATTTCCGCACGGGTGCAGCAATTGACCGGCGTCCAGAACAAGAAGGCCACCAGCGACGCAGTGGCGACCACGGTGAGCATCGTGGTGTTCTGGCCCGCGCTGTTCTTCATCGGCGGCGATGATGCGACGACGGCCGAACTCGCCCGGCTGAAGGGCGAGATGGAGGCCATCGAGCGCGTATCCATCGAGAAGAAATGCGGCATCGTCTTCGAGCGCCCGCCGGAGCCGCCGCCGATCCAGCGCGAGGCGAAGGCAGACCGCTGAGATCGCTCACCAGAAACGCTTTGATCAAGCGGCGACGTACCATATTTTGGTACGTACCAGATCTTGGTACGCATGCTCTGATCGTCAGCTTTCGTGGGAACGAGGCGCAAGCTCTTTTGAGGGACGCTTTGTACGCGGCGTGCCGCCGGATGTTTGCAAAAGGACCGTGAAGAAGCTGTTCCTGCTGGATACGGCCGTCTGGCTGGAGGATTTGCGTGTGCCGCCTGGCAATCGACTGGAAAAGTTGGGCGGCAACCGAGCCGGGCAGCATTCGATCCGTGTAAACGACCAATGGCGCATCTGCTTCATCTGGTATGACGGCGATGCCCATGACGTCGAGTTTGTCGATTACCACGATTGATGGAGGCGACATTGGCAAGAGAAATTCCCCTTCCGCATCCCGGCGTTATCCTGAAGGAAGAGTTCCTCGATCCGATGGGCATCTCGGTCTACGCGCTTGCCAACGCCATCGGTGTATCCCGCGGCCAGCTGAACGATTTGTGCCATGGCCGCCACCGCATCACGGCGCCGCTCGCCCTCAAGCTCGGTCGCTATCTCGGCGTCGATGCGAGTTGGTTCATGAACATGCAGAGCAAATATGATCTTGAGGTTTCTCGGGAGGAGATGTCCGACGTTCTTGCCGCCATCGAGCCGCGGAATGCCGCGTGATGTGAGATCGTTTTGCTTCGGCATCCTTCGATGCCCACGCAAAGCGCGCGCCCTCATCCCCCGAGACCCTGTACCGCGGGCCGGGCGCGTGGCGCGTGGATTGGAATCCATCTAGCTTGCCGGCGACCTCAATCCTCCCGGAGCCGTCGCCATGATCCTGATGCTCGTCGGCCTTGCGCTGTTTCTCGGTGCGCACATCTTCACCACCCGCCGCGAGGCGCGCGCCGCGCTCATCGGCCGGATCGGGGAGGGGCCGTACAAGGGGCTCTATTCCGCGGTCTCCGCCGCCGGCCTGGTGCTCGCTGCCTATGGCTACGCGGCATGGCGGGCGCAGGGCCCGGCGCAGCTCTGGGATCCGCCGGTGGCGATGCGGCACATCACGCTGCTCCTGATGCTGTTCGCCTCCATCTTCGCCGCCGCCGCCTTTGTGCCGAGCCATATTCGGGCGACGCTGAAGCACCCGCTGCTGGTCGCGGTGAAGACCTGGGCGCTCGCGCATCTGCTGGCCAATGGTGATGCTGCCACCATCACCTTGTGCGTCCTGATACTGGCCTGGGCGGTCTATGACCGCATCGCGTTGAAGCGCCGCGGCGATCCGCTGCCGGTCGCGCCCTCCGGGTGGGGCGGCGATGTCGTTGCGGTCATTGCCGGTCTCGTGCTTTATGCCGCGCTCGCCTTCCTGTTCCACCCTTATGTGGTGGGCGTGCCCGTAATGCCGAGCTGAACATCATGTCCCTACAGTCCGCTGCCCGCAGGCTCACCGCGCCCGATATCCGGGCCCGCAAGGGCGGCGAGCCGATCGTCTCGCTCACCTCCTACCATGCCCATACCGCCCGGCTGATCGACCCGCATGTCGACTTCATCCTGGTTGGCGATTCGCTGGGCATGGTGATGCACGGCATGGAGACCACCGTGCCGGTCACGGTGGAGATGATGATCCTGCAGGGCCAAGCGGTTATGCGGGGTTCTTCACGTGCCTTGGTGGTTGTCGACCTGCCGTTCGGCTCCTATGAGGGCTCGCCGCAGCACGCCTTCGCCACCGCCTCGCGGGTGCTGAAGGAGACCGGCGCCGGCGCCATCAAGCTCGAGGGCGGGCGGCGCATGGCGGAGACGGTGCGCTTCCTCGCCGACCGTGGTGTACCGGTGATGGGCCATGTCGGCCTCACCCCGCAATCCATCAACACGCTCGGCTCGTTCAAGGCGCTGGGTCGCGACGAGGCCAGCGCCGACATCATCCGCGACGATGCCCGCGCCATTGCCGAGGCCGGCGCCTTCGCCATCGTCGTCGAGGCCGTGGCGGAGCCGGTGGCGCGCGCCATCACCCGGGAGGTCGCGCCGCCGACCATCGGCATTGGCGGCTCGGCTGCCTGCGACGGGCAGATCCTCGTGCTGGAGGACATGCTCGGCCTGTCCGACCGGGTGCCGCGCTTCGTCAAGAAGTTCGCCGATATCGGCCCCTCGATCGGCGCCGCCGTGGCGGATTACGCCGCCGAGGTGCGGGCCCGCAGCTTCCCCGGTCCGGAGCATGTTTACGCTGCGAAAAAGGGCTGATCCCGATACCTCGCGGCGGTTTGCCTTGATGAGGCCGCATCGCTAACTTACGCGGCCCTCAAGGCTGGCGCTCACCTGCGCTTCGCCTGCCGCCCAACGGATAAGAAATGGCTGATATTTTCAACGAGATCGACGAGGATCTCCGTCGCGAGCGGTTGGGCAAGATCTGGTCCCGCTTCGGCTCCTACATCATCGGGCTGGCCGTGCTCATCGTCATCGGCGTCGGCGCCTGGCGCGGCTATGAATGGTGGCAGACCCGCGAGGCCGCGGCCTCCGGGGCGCGCTTTGCCGCCGCGCTCAAGCTCTCCGACGAGGGCAAGCACGCCGAGGCGCAGGCCGCCTTCGCCCAGATCGCCAAGGACGGCACCAGCGGCTATCGCATCCTCGCCCGCTTCCGCGCCGCCACCGAGCTTGCCTATACCGACAAGGCCGCTGCGGTCGCCGCCTATGATGCGCTGGCGAACGAGAATGGCGTCGATCCGCTGGCTCGCGACGTCGCCCGCATCCGCGCCGGCCTGCTGCTGGTCGACACCGCGCCGCTTGCCGACATCGAGGCGCGGATGAAGCCGCTCGACACCCCGACCGGCGCGTTCCGCAACTCGGCGCGCGAGATCCTCGGCCTCGCCCAGTATCGCGCCGGCGACTATGACGCCGCGACCAAGACCTTCGAGGCCCTGCTCGCCGATGGCGAGTTGCCGCCTGGCATGCGCCAGCGCGCCGAACTGATGCGCACGCTCGCCACTGCCGGCGCCCCGCCGGCTACGAGCACCGCGCCTGCGCTGCCGGTGCCGAACGCGCCGATACTGCCGGTGCCGACCGCGCCCGTGCTACCGCCGGCCTCCGAGATGCCGACCTTGCCCGGTGCTTCGCCGATTCCCGAGGGATCGCTGACGCCGCCGGCCCCGGCCGCGCCCGCGGTGCCCGCCGTGCCGGAGGTTGCCGTGCCGGCGCCGGAACCTGTGGTGCCCGCGCCGGAAGCCGTTGTGCCGGCCGCGCCCGAGGTGACCGCTCCGGGGGCGACTGCGCCGGAAGCCGCCACGCCCGCGCCGGCCGAATCCGCGCCTGCGCCCGCCGAGCCTACGCCGCCTGCATCCGCCGCCCCGGCCCCTGCGCCGGACGCCGCTCCGCCCGCGGAGCCGGCTCCCGCGCCGGCAGCGCCGCAATAGGAGAACGCCCATGACCCTCCGGCAGCGCCCGCTCTATCGATTGGCTCTCGTCACCGCCGCACTCGGCCTTGCCTTGGCCGCGGCGGGCTGCGAGACGCTGGACGCGCTCAATCCGTTCGACAAGGAAAAGAAGTTGAGCGGCACGCGCGTGCAGGTATTCCCCGAGGGCGTGCCGGGCGTGGACTACAATGCGGCGCCGCCGCAGCCGGCGACGGCCGGCAGCTACGGCGCCGCTCCGACGCCGGAATCCCCGGCAGCCGTTGCCGCCAAGCCCGCGAAACCGGCGCAATAATCAGCCATGTCCCTCACCGTCGCCATTGTCGGCCGGCCGAATGTCGGCAAGTCGACGCTCTTCAATCGCCTCGTCGGCAAGCGCCTGGCGCTGGTCGACGACCGCCCCGGGGTCACCCGCGACCGCCGCGAGGGCGATGGCCGGCTCGGCCATCTCGAATTCCGCGTCATCGATACCGCCGGCCTTGAAGAGGCCAAGGCGGAGAGCCTGGAAGCCCGCATGCGGGCCCAGACCGAGGCCGCCATCGCCGAAGCCGACGTCCTGCTGTTCATGATCGACGCCCGTGCCGGGCTGACGCCGTCGGACCGTGCCTTCGCCGAACTGGCACGCCGCTCCGGACGTCACACCATCGTCGTCGCCAACAAGAGCGAGAGCCGCGACAGTGAGTCCGGGATGCTGGAGGCGTTCTCGCTCGGGCTCGGTGAGCCGGTCGCGATCTCCGCCGAGCATGGCGAGGGTATGGGCGACCTGTTCCGTGCGCTGAAAGAGTGTTTCCCCGACGATGGTGGCGAGGAGCCGGAAGAAGACGTGGCGGAGGAGGGGGCCGCCCGTCCGATTCGTGTCGCCGTGCTCGGCCGGCCCAACGCCGGCAAGTCGACCCTCATCAATGCGCTGCTCGGCGAGGACCGCTTGCTGGTCGGTCCCGAGGCCGGCATCACCCGCGATTCCATCGCCGTCGATGTCGAGCGCCATGGCGTGAAGCTGAAGGTGTTCGACACCGCGGGCATGAGGAAGCGCGCCCGCGTCGAGGATAAGCTGGAGAAGCTCTCGGTCGCGGACGGCCTGCGCGCCGCCAAGTTCGCCGAGGTGGTGGTGGTGCTGATGGATGCCACCCACGCCTTCGAGGAGCAGGACCTGCGCATCGCCGACCTGGTGGTGCGCGAGGGCCGGGCGCTGGTGGTGGCGCTCAGCAAGTCCGACCTCGTCAAGGATAGCGGCTTCGCCTCCCGCCTGCGCGAGGAGGCCGACCATTGGCTGCCGCAGGCGAAGGGCATGCCGGTGGTACTGGTCTCCGGCCTGACCGGCGCCGGCCTCGACCGGCTGGTGCAGGCGATCCAGTCCGCGCACGAGGTGTGGAACCGCCGCGTGGCGACCAATCCGCTGAACCGCTGGCTGAGCGAGACGGTGGACACCCATCCGCCGCCGGCGGTGTCCGGCCGGCGCATCAAGCTGCGCTACATCACCCAGCCCAAGAGCCGCCCGCCGAGCTTCGTGCTGTTCTGCTCGCGCGCCGATGCGCTGCCGGAGAGCTATATCCGCTATCTCACCAACGGCCTGCGCATCGCCTTCGACCTGCCCGGCGTGCCGATAAGGCTGACGCTGCGCGAGAAGGACAATCCGTACGCGGAGAAGGATTGAGGGCGCGCTGCTTCAGCATCCTTCGAGGCCCGGCTTTGCCGGGCACCTCAGGATGACGTTGCGCCTATAACCACGTCATCCTGAGGTGCGAGCGCAGCGAGCCTCGAAGGATGCCCGCACCGAGCGACATCACTCCGGAAGCTTGAACTCCAGGAACTTCCGCGCCGGGAAATTGTAGAGCCTGCCGGTCTCTTCGAAGCTCGGCAGGCAGAGTGCGAGGATGGCCTGAGCGGTTTCTTCGGGGGGCGGGAGCACCTCGGGATCTTCTCCCGGATAGGCCTTGGCGCGCATGCGGGTGCGGGTCGGGCCGGGATTGAACAGGTTCACCTTCAGGTTCGACAGATTCTCGGTTTCCGCCGCCCAGGTGCGCGCCAGCATTTCCACCGCGACCTTGGTGACGGCGTAGGGGCCCCAATAGGCTCGCGCCTTGTGCGCGGCGCTGGACGAGATGAGCACCGCGCGCCCGGCGGTCGAGAGCCGCAGCAGCGGATCGAGCGAGCGGATGAAGCGCCAGTTCGCGGTGAGGTTCACGGTGAGCGTGTCCGCCCATTCCTTCGGGTCGATCTGCGCCAGCGGCGTCATCGGGCCGAGCACGCCGGCATTGCCGACGAACACGTCGAGCCGGCCGAACCGCTCATAGAGCGCGCCGCCGAGACGGTCGATGCCGTCGCCATCCTTCAGGTCGAGCGGCACCAGCGTCGCCGTCGAGCCGGCATGCCGGATCTCGTCGTCCAGTTCCTCCAGCGCGCCCGACGTGCGGCCGATGGCGATGACGTGCGCGCCGGCCTGGGCAAGGGCGAGGGCGGTCGCCCGCCCGATGCCGCGCGTCGCGCCGGTCACGAGGGCATAGCGGCCGGCGAGCGGTCCGTCTGTCATGTCGGGGATTCCTGAAATATGCGGTCAGGCGTCGTCGGTGATGACCACCGAAGGCGCGGAGCGCGTTGCCGGACCATGATAAACCGCCTCGATATTATTGCCCTCGGGATCGAGGACGAAGGCGGCATAATATCCGGGATGGTACTCGCGCAAGCCCGGTCCGCCATTGTCGCGCCCGCCATTGGCGATCGCGGCCTGATGGAAGCGCTGCACGGCATCCTCGTCGCGGGCCTGGAAGGCGATATGGGCGCGCCCGGTCATCGGCACGCCGGCGCTGACGAAGAACTCGTCGCAGAAGAAATAGCCGGTGCCGTCGGTCAGCGGCACGCCGAGCGCTTCGAACACCGCGCCATAGAAGCGCCGGCAGGCGGGCAGGTCGGCGACGACGATCTGGATATGGTCGATCAACCGGCCGCGATGCCATTGATTGAGTTCGACCATGCCGTCCCCCCAAGCTTTCTTCAGGCGCCGGTCGGTGCCGGCATGTTCGGTCTGCCTCTCAGCTGGCTTCGGCCAGCAGCGAGAGCTGGCGCGGCGCCATCTCGCCCCTGAGGTCGGTGAGCGGCGTCGGATATTCGCCGGTGAAGCAATGGTCGGTGAATTGCGGCTGCGCCGGATTGCGGCCCTCATAGCCCATGGCGCGGTAGACGCCGTCAATGGAGAGGAAGGCGAGGCTGTCGGCGCCGATATAGCGGCGCATGCCTTCCACATCGAGGCTGGCGGCCAGCAGCTTGTCGCGGTCCGGGGTGTCGATGCCGTAGAAGTCCGGATGGGTGATGGGCGGCGAGGAGATGCGGAAATGCACCTCGCGGGCACCGGCCTCGCGCATCATGCGGACGATTTTGACGGATGTCGTCCCACGAACCAGGCTGTCGTCGAGCAGCACGATGCTCTTGCCCTCGACCACCGAGCGGTTGGCCGAATGCTTCATCCGCACACCCTGGTCGCGCACCGACTGGGTCGGCTGGATGAAGGTGCGGCCGACATAATGGTTGCGGATGATGCCGAGCTCATAGGGGATGCCGGAAGCCTGGGCATAGCCGATCGCGGCGGGCACGCCGGAATCCGGCACCGGCACCACCACATCGGCCAGCGCAGGCGATTCCAGCGCCAGCTGCTGGCCGAGCGTCTTGCGCACCTGATAGACGCTGCGCCCGCCGACGATGGAATCCGGCCGGGCGAAATAGATGTATTCGAAGATGTCCGGGCGCGGCGACACGACGGGGAAGGGGCGCAGCGTCTCCACCTTGTCGGAGGAGAACACGATCACTTCGCCGGGTTCGATGTCCCGCACGTGGCGCGCACCAATTATGTCGAGCGCGCAGGTCTCGGAGGTGAGGATCGGGTGGCCGTCGAGCTCGCCGAGCACCAGCGGGCGAATGCCGAGCGGGTCGCGGGCGCCGACCAGCTTCTTGTTGGTGAGGCCGACAAAGGCATAGGCGCCTTCAAGCGTGCGCAGCGCGTCGATGAAGCGATCAGTGAAGCGCGCCCGTTTGGAGCGCGCCACCAGATGCAGCATCACTTCGGTGTCGGAGGTCGACTGGCAGATGGCGCCGTCGCGAATGATCTGGCGGCGCAGCGTCAGGCCATTGGTGAGGTTGCCATTGTGGGCAATGGCGAAGCCGCCGCCGTCGAGTTCGGCGAACAGCGGCTGCACGTTGCGCAGTATGGTTTCGCCGGTGGTGGAATAGCGCACATGGCCAACCGCGACCTCGCCCGGCAGGCGCTTGATCGCCTCGCCGTCGGAGAAGGCGTCGCCGACCAGGCCCAGCCGGCGTTCCGAATGGAAGCGGCGGCCGTCATAGGTGACGATGCCGGCGGCTTCCTGGCCGCGATGCTGGAGCGCGTGGAGGCCGAGTGCGGTGATGGCGGCAGCGTCGGGATGGCCATAGATGCCGAACACGCCGCATTCTTCGCGCAGCCGGTCGGCATTGGGGTCGAAGGGCTCGAAATCCGCGACCGTCGCGCCTGCGCCGTCACCGCCAGATGCCATGATGGATCTCCTCAAGCGCGGATTGGGACCGCGCGCGCTCCGTTCCTGCCACTGCAACGAAAAACCGCCGAAACGATGTCCGTTCCGGCGATCCCTCCGCAATTACTGTGCCGGCGGCGCGGGCTGCTGCGGAGCGACAGGCTCCGGCGGCGGCTCGGTGGCCTCCTGGTCGGTATCCTTCGGCCCGCGAATTTCGCGGATCAGCTTCTCAGGATCATCCGGCAAAACGGAGATGAGCCAGTCACCGGCGCTTTGCAAGACCACCTTGGAGCGAGCGTCGCGAATCCACTCGGGTTGTCCCTGTTCGTTCTGGGCCAGCCAGTTGAAGAACAGGAAGGCTACAACCATAATGAGGAATCCGCGCGCCAGCCCGAACAGGAAGCCGAGCGTGCGGTCCAGCGCGCCGATGCGGCTGTCGAGAATGGCGTCGGAAATCCTGACCGTGATGATCGAGACGATCAGCAGCGTCAGCAGGAACACGCCGCCGATCGACACCGCCATGGCAAGGGTGTCCTGCGAAATATACTGCTTCGCGTAGGGCAGCGCGTGGGGATAGGCATAGAGCGTTACCACCGCCGCGATCACCCAGGACGCGATGGCGAAGATCTCCCGCATGAAGCCGCGCACCATAGCGAGCAGCCCGGAGACCAGCATGACGGCGAGGAGAATTATATCGAGCAGCGTCAAGGATTTGGCACCGTGACCGAAGCGCGTTCCGCCGGAGGAACAGGAGAATCGGCACCGGTAGAACCGGCCCGACCGGGAGCGCGCGAGGTATAGCGCGGCCGCGCGTCCGCGTCATCCGTCTTGTGGCACCGCACGCGGCCGTTTCGGGGCATTTGCCGCAATATCCGCCACCAGTTCGCCCAGGGAGGCGACACGAGAGGTGGCGATGGCGGTGTCCGGCGCCTCGCGGCCGCCATTCTCGCGCGCGGCGGGCGAGGGGATGACGGCGCGGGAGAAGCCGAGCTTCACCGCCTCCTTCAGCCGCGCCGGGGCGTGCGAGACCGGGCGCACCGCGCCAGTCAGGCTGATCTCGCCGAAATAGACCGCGTCCGCCGGCAGCGCCGCGCCGCTGAGCGAGGAGACCAGCGCCGCCGCCACCGCCAGGTCCGCCGCCGGTTCCGAGATGCGGAAGCCGCCCGCGACATTGAGGTGCACGTCGTGGCCCCCTAACTTCACGCCGCAGCGCGCCTCCAGCACGGCGAGCACCATGGAGAGCCGGTTATTGTCCCAGCCGACCACGGCGCGGCGCGGCGTGCCGAGGCTGGTCGGCACCACCAGCGCCTGGATCTCCACCAGCACCGGGCGCGTGCCCTCCATGCCGGCATAGACCGCAGTGCCCGGCGCGCCGCGGTCGCGATTGGAGAGAAAGAGTTCGGACGGGTTGGCCACCTCGGCGAGGCCGAGCCCGGTCATCTCGAATACGCCGATCTCGTCGGTCGGTCCAAAGCGGTTCTTCTGCGCGCGCAGGATGCGGAACTGGTGGGCGCCGTCGCCCTCGAAGGAGAGCACGGCATCCACCATGTGCTCGACCACGCGCGGGCCGGCGATCTGGCCGTCCTTGGTGACGTGGCCGACCAGCACCACGCTGGCGCCGGCGCGCTTGGCGTAGCGGATCAGGATCTGCGCCGAGGAGCGCACCTGCGTCACCGTGCCGGGCGCGGATTCCGCCGTCTCGGTCCACATGGTCTGGATCGAATCGACCACCAAGAGCGTCGGCGCCTTGCCGGAGGCGAGCGTGGCGACGATGTCCTCGACATTGGTCTCGGCGGCGAGCTCCACCGGCGCGCTGGTGAGGCCGAGACGGTCGGCGCGCATGCGCACCTGCGCCACCGCTTCTTCGCCGGAGACATAGATGACACGGTGGCCGCCATTCGCCAGCGCGGCGGCGGCCTGCATCAGCAGCGTCGACTTGCCGATGCCGGGATCGCCGCCCATCAGCAGCACCGAGCCCGGCACCAGCCCGCCGCCGGTGACGCGGTCGAACTCGGCAATGCCGACCTTGGCGCGCGGCGCCTCCTCGCTGGTGCCCGTGAGGCTTTCCAGCGGGAACACGCGGCCCTTGCGGGAGGTGCGCTGGGCGATCGGGGTTGCGTCGGTTGCCGCCTGTTCCTCGGCGATGGAGTTCCAGGCGCCGCAGGAATCGCATTTGCCCTGCCAGCGCAGATAGGTGGCGCCGCAATTCTGGCAGACGAAGCTGGAGGTACGCTTCGCCATCAGCCGATGCGCCGGTGATAGCGCCGGCCGAGCGAGGTCAGGATCTCATAGCCGATGGTCTCGCCATGGCGCGCCAGCTCGTCGACGCCGATTTGCCTGCCGAGCAGCGTCGCGAGGTCGCCGGCCTTCACCGCATCCTCCGGCAGGGCAGTGATGTCGAGCGCCATCAGGTCCATCGAGATGCGCCCGATCAGCGGGCAGCGCCGGCCGGCGATGATGGCCTCGGCGCCTCCGCGCGTGTCCGAGGAGCCGGCGAGGCGGGGAATGCCGTCGGCATAGCCGGCAGCGAGGATGGCGATGCGCATGGGCTCGCTTGCGGTAGCGGCGGCGCCATAGCCGATGGTCTCGCCCGCATGGACGTCGCGTACTTGGCTGACGCGCAATTCGAGCGTCACCACCGGGCGCAGCGGCGCCATGTCGGCGCGCGAGCGCCCGCCATAGAGCGCGATACCCGGCCGCACCAGGTCGAAATGGAAATCGGGTCCGCTCAGGCAGCCGGCGGAATTGGCGAGCGAGGCCGGCACTCCGGGGAAAAGCGCGGCGATAGCGCGGAAGTCTTCCAGCTGGCGCACGGTGAGCGGATGGCCCGGCTCGTCGGCGCAGGCGAGATGGCTCATCAGCAGAGCGAGTTCGAAGCCGATCTCCTCGCGGGTCTCGGCCAGTCCCACCGCTTCGCTCGGCGCGAGGCCGAGCCGGTTCATCCCGGTGTCGACATGCAGGGCGGCGGGAAGCCTGTTGCCGATCCTGGCGCAGAACGCGGTCCAGAGCGCAATCTCGGGCAGGCTGCCGAGCACCGGGCGCAGGCGGGAGTCGCGATAGGTCTCCTCGGTGCCCGCGAACAGGCCATTCAGCACATAGATCGTCGCGGCCGGCAGCACGGCGCGCAGCCGCTTTCCTTCCGAGAGCAGGGCGACGAAGAGGGTACGGGCGCCGGCATCCCACAGCGCCTGCGCCGAGGTCTCGAGCCCGGTGCCATAGGCGTCGCCCTTCACCACGGCGGCGCACTCGGCCGGCGCCACGCGGCCGGCAAGGTCGCGCCAGTTCGCGGCCAAGGCGCCGAGATCGACGGTGAGGATGCCGCCAGCTTCGGCCTGCGGAATGGCAGCGCGATCGATACCGCTCATGAATGCGGCACCGGCAGCCGGTCATCGCGGGCGAGCGAGGAGAAGCGGGTGAATTGCGGCTCGAACGCCACCCTCACGGTGCCGGTCGGGCCGTGGCGCTGCTTGCCGATGATGACTTCAGCGGTGTTCTGCACCGCCTTCAGATCGGTGTCCCACTTGAACCATTCCTCGGTGCCTTCCTTCGGCTCCTTGCCCTTCAGATAATATTCCTCGCGGAACACGAACATCACGACGTCGGCGTCCTGCTCGATCGAGCCGGATTCACGCAGGTCCGAAAGCTGCGGGCGCTTGTCGTCGCGGCTCTCGACCTGACGCGAGAGCTGGGACAGCGCCATGATCGGCACGGCGAGTTCCTTGGCCAGCGCCTTGAGGCCGGTGGTGATCTCGGTGATTTCCTGCACGCGCCCTTCCGAGGCCCGCTTGGAGGAGCCGGTGAGCAGCTGGAGATAGTCCACCACCATGAAGTCGAGCCCGCGCTGGCGCTTCAGCCGCCGCGCCCGGGCGCGCAGCTGGGCGATCGAGATGCCGCCGGTGTCGTCGATATAGAGCGGAACGGTCTGCATCATCTGCGCGCCGGCGGCCAGCTTGTCGAAATCGGATTCCGAGATATCGCCGCGGCGGATTTTGTAGGAGGGGATTTCGGTCTGCTCGGCGAGGATACGGGTGGCGAGCTGTTCGGCCGACATTTCCAGCGAGAAGAAGCCGCAAATGCCGCCATCGACCGCACGCACCGAGCCGTCCGGCAAGGTCTCGCCGCGATACGCGGCGGCGACATTGTAGGCGATGTTGGTGGCGAGCGCGGTCTTGCCCATGCCGGGGCGGCCGGCGAGGATGATCAGGTCCGACGACTGCAGGCCGCCCATGATGGCGTCGAGGTCGTCGAGCCCGGTGGCGAGACCGGAGAGGTGGCCGTCGCGCTGGAAGGCGCGGCTCGCCATGTCGACGGCTTCCTTCAGCGCGTCGGTGAAGCGCAGGAAGCCGCCATCGTAGCGCCCGGTCTCGGCCAGCTCGTAGAGCCGCTTCTCCGCTTCCTCGATCTGGCCCTGTGGCGTCGCGTCGATCGGCGCCTCATAGGCCTCGTTGACGATCTCCTCGCCGATCGCGATCAGGTCGCGGCGCACCGAGAGGTCGTAGATGGTGCGGCCATAATCCTCGGCATTGATGATGGTGGTGGCTTCGGCGGCGAGGCGCGCGAGATATTGCGGCGCGCTCATGCCGCCGACGTCGAAGTCCGCCGGCATGAAGGTCTTCAGCGTGACGGGAGTGGCCACCTTGCCGGCGCGAATCAGCGCGGCCGCGGTCTCGTAGATGCGCACATGGATCGGCTCGAAGTAGTGCCGCGGCTCCAGGAAGTCCGACACCCGGTAGAACGCCTCGTTATTGACGAGGATGGCGCCCAACAGCGCCTGCTCGGCCTCCACATTGTGGGGCGCGGTGCGGTAGCTGGGTTCGGACGCCGCCGTGGGGCGGGCGGGGGAGTCGAGCATTTCGTTCCAGATCTTCCGTGTTCGCGGTGCTTGTCCACCTCAACAGCTAACCCTCCGCGAGCGTCGAGTCTCACGCGATTCGGGCGGCGTTATTTTGTCCTGTGGAGCGGCTGTGGACAGCGAAATCGCGCTTGACCGTGACGTGGGGTGAGTCGGTGTCCGACTCATATGTATGTCTTCATCCCGGCCGTCGGCGAAGTCGGAGAGCCGGGATCGCGTGAAGGTAGAGAACGT
This sequence comes from Starkeya sp. ORNL1, assembly GCF_012971745.1. Classification (NCBI taxonomy): domain Bacteria; kingdom Pseudomonadati; phylum Pseudomonadota; class Alphaproteobacteria; order Hyphomicrobiales; family Xanthobacteraceae; genus Starkeya; species Starkeya sp. ORNL1. The sequence continues at coordinate 1,320,706 of NZ_CP048834.1, read as the reverse complement.
CACGCGATCCCGGATATTGCCTGCGGCAATTCGGGGATGACGGATCGTGGGAAGGGGGTCACTCCCCTGCCAGCCGCAGGCCGGGCCGGTTGCGGTTCTCGGCGGCGCGCAGGCGCGTCTCGGCATGCGGGATATAGTCCCGCGTCATCGGCACCACGCCCTCGCGCCTGGCGAGCTGCACCTGGAACACCATCATGCCCTGGTGGCGGAACGCCATCTCGGAGGCGGCGAGATAGAACTCCCAGAGCCGGCAGAAACGCTCGTCATAGAGCCGCTCGGCCTCCTCGCGGTGCGCCATGAAGCGCTCGCGCCAGGCTTTCAGCGTCTCGGCATAATGCAGGCGCAGGATCTCGATGTCGGTGACGTAGAGCCCCGCTTTCTCGATCGCCGGCAGCACCTCGGACAGTGCCGGGATGTAGCCGCCCGGGAAGATGTAGCGGGCGATCCAGGGATTGGTGATGCCCGGTCCTTCCGAGCGGCCAATGGAATGGATCAGCGCGACGCCGTCGTCCTTCATCAACTCGGCGACACGGGCGAAATAGGTGTCGTAATGGCCGACGCCGACATGCTCGAACATGCCGACCGAGACGATGCGGTCGAACGTGCCCGGTGTCTTGCGATAGTCCTGAAGGCGGAACTCGGCGCGCCCATCCAGCCCGCGCTCCTGCGCGCGGCACTGGGCGATGCCGAGTTGCTCCTCGGAGAGCGTGATGCCGGTGACCCTGGCTCCCGCATTCTCCGCCATATAGAGCCCGAGCCCGCCCCAGCCGCAGCCAATGTCGAGCAGTTCGAGATCGGCCCGGTCGAGCAGCAGCTTGGCGGCGATGTGGCGGCGCTTGGCGAGCTGGGCGTCGTCCAGCGTCTGGCCCGGGCGCTCGAAATAGGCGCAGCTATATTGCCGGTCTGCATCGAGGAAGAGTGAATAGAGCCGCCCATCCAGGTCGTAATGATGCGCGACATTGCGCCGGGAGCGGTCCGGAGGGTTGAACTGGGCCAGGCGTCGCAGCAGATAGCGTAGCCCCAGCAATGCTTTGGCTGGGACAACCGGCGGCTTCAGCCCGACTTGCGACATCAACAGTGCCAGCACGCCGGCAATGTCGCCGCGCTCCACCACGACGCCGCCTTCGGTAAAGGCTTCGCCGAATTTCAGCTCCGGATCGAGCGCGATTGCGCGTTGCCACTTTTCCGAATTGAAGCGTATGGCGAGCGGTGGGCCGGAACCGTCGCCGAAGCGGCGGGCCTCGCCCGAGGCGAGGGTGACGATCAGGTCGCCGGTGCGAACCACCTTCGACAAGGCGCGAGCAAGCAACCGTTCCATCGGCCGCCTCCCTGGAATACCAGCGGCCGGTAATCAGAACCGCCTGCCCACTGAAGGGGCATGTTTCCCTTTGATGAAGATAATTGCATCATAATATTCGAGGCGTAGCAATGATGCCGTCGCATACCTGAATCGCAAAAAAGCCCGGCCGAGACCGGCCGGGCTACGCAATTCGACGTATGACGTTAGGTCAGTATCCGCGAAGGCGTCAGGACTGGGCTTCGTCGGCCTCGTCAGCCGCCTCGGAGGCCGCTTCCGCCTGAGCCTCGAGCGTCTCCTCGTCCTCATCCTCGTCGTCGCGATTGACCGAGAGGTCCTCGCCACGCGACTGGCGCACCGCCTCTTCGACGCTGCGGGCGACGTTGGCCTTCACCGAGACCTCGACTTCCGGGTGCAGCGTGACCGGCACCGCATGCAGGCCGATGGTCTTGATCGGGTGGTTCAGCACGATCTGGGTGCGGGTCACGGTGAAGCCGGCGGCGGTCAGCGCATCGGCGATGTCGCGGGTCGACACCGAGCCATAGAGCTGGCCGGTTTCGCCGGCCTGGCGCACCAGCGTCACTTCCGTGCCGTTGAGCTTCTCGCCGACCTTCGAGGCTTCCGACTTGAGTTCGAGGTTGCGGGCCTCGAGCTGCGACTTCATCGAGTCGAAGCGCTCCTTGTTGGCCTTGGTGGCGCGCAGCGCCTTGCCGGCCGGGAGCAGGAAATTGCGGGCGAACCCGTCCTTCACACGCACGGTCTCGCCCATCTGGCCGAGCTTGGCGACGCGTTCTAGCAGAATGACTTCCATCTCAGTTCTCCGTTTCTTGTCTGTGTCGTGATCGTCTCTAGGAATTCAATTCAAAGGTCGTTGGCGGCCGGCGGGCTGCCGGGCGGCCGGCGGTTGCGCATCCGCGCCCGCAGATCGAGGAAGAGGTCGGCGACACCCAGCATCGCCAGCACCGCGAACGGCCAGCCGAGCACCAAAGCGGCGAGCCATACGGTGGCAATGACGAGCGTGCGCCCGGCCGCGCCGCGGGTGGTGGCATGCACCACCGCGAGCCCGGCGAAGGCGAAGGCCATGATCAGTGTCGCCGACAGCGTCTCGGCGATCAGGCCGACAAAGCCGCTCATCAGCGCGGCAATGCCGATGGCGGCGCCGAACAGCACGATGGCGCCGCGCGGCAAGGTAAGGGAGGCGAGATCCGGCCAGGGCCGCATCAGCCGGCCCGAGGTGCGGGCGACCCGCCCGGCGAGCCAGAGATTGCCGAGCTGGGTCACCATGGTCAGCACCGCCGCGGCCGGCGGCATCACCAGCACCAGGAAGTCGGTGAGCCGGTCGGCGTCGGGCGGCAATTCGCCGGCGCGCTCCTGCAGCATGCTGGTCATCAGCGATTTCAGCGCCGCCTGATAGGCCTCGACATCGCCGGCGACCAGCGGGATCAGGGCTGCGACGGCGAGCGAGCCGAGAATGGCAGCTGCGAGCACCAGGCGCCCGACCGGGAACCATTCGAGTTCGCCCGAGGTCGGATTGGGCCGCGCCATCAGCGTGAGATAGGCGAGCGCATAGGCCGGGAGGCCGACGCCGGCCACATAGGCGACCAGCAACTCCACGCCGAACAGCACTCCGAGGCCCACCGCCGCTGCCGAGGCGGCGATCAGCGCGGACATTTGCGACCAGCCGAGGCCGACAATGAGCACGGGCAGGGGGGCGAGATAGAACAGCGGCACAGACAGCGCGCTACCCGTCGCAACCGTGGCGACGAGGAGGGCGGATGCCGCGCCGGCACCCAGCGCTATGAGGAGCGTCTGTATCATTCGACCAGCTGTCCCGCTTTCGAGCGGTTAGAGGCGGATCATGTCCGCCCCAGCCAAGGCCCGCGGGACCATTCCCGAAGACCTGTCGTTATCTGTCTGGCGTCCCCGGCACCCGGCCGGGGACGGAAGTCAGGTCCGGCTCAGCGGATCACGAAGGGCAGCAGGCCGAGGAAGCGCGCGCGCTTGATCGCGGCGGCCAGCTCGCGCTGCTTCTTGGCGGAGACCGCCGTGATGCGGCTCGGCACGATCTTGCCGCGCTCGGAGATGTAGCGCTGCAGCAGGCGCACGTCCTTGTAGTCGATCTTCGGCGCATTGGCGCCGGAGAACGGGCAGGTCTTGCGACGGCGGAAGAAGGGGCGGCGAGCGCCGCTGGAAGCGGGAGCGCCGCTGGTACCACTGAAAGCCATCACTCACTCTCCCCGCTGCTGGCCGGAGCCGCCTCTTCACGGTCACGACGCGGCGGACGATCGTCACGGTCGCCGCCGAAGCTGCGTCCACCGCCGCCACCACCGCCGCCGAAGCCGCGATCACCACCGCCGAAGCCACGGCCACCGCCGCCGCCGAAGCCGCGGTCGCCGCCGAAGCCGCGATCACCGAAGCCGCGATCGCCGCGATCGTCACGGTCGCGCTTCTGCAGCATGACCGACTGGCCTTCCTCGAGTTCCTCGACCCGGATGGTCAGGACGCGCAGGACGTCTTCGTCGATACGCATCTGGCGCTCCATCTCGGCGACGGCCGGAGCCGGGGCGTCGATGTTGAGCAGCGAGAAATGCGCCTTGCGATTCTTGCGGATGCGGTAGGTGAGCGTCTTCACGCCCCAGTATTCAGTCTTGCTGACCGTGCCGCCATTGGCCTCGATCACACCCTTGTAGCGGGTGGTCATCTCTTCGACCTGCTGCGCCGTGACGTCCTGGCGCGCAAGGAAGACGTGCTCGTAAAGAGCCATGTTCCTAGCCTTTCCATGGTATCCGGCATCCGTCATCGGATGCGGCCGTCATCCCGGCGGCGAGCCCTTCGAGCCTCGTGGAAAGGCTCGAAACCATCTCGAAGGCGGGGACACGGGACGGCGGCTTTTGTCAGGGAGCCTGTCGTGCGAATAAGCACGACCGTCCGTTCAGCCCCCGGCCGGGACTGACAGTGGGCGCGCTTATACGGCAAAAGCCGGCAAAAGCAAGGTGCGTGGCCTACAAGTTCGGCTTCGCCACCATCAGCCAGACGATGCCGATCACCGCGGCGAAGGCCGGGAAGCCGCACGCGAACCAGAGCCGGAACAGCCAATGATACTCCGCCGGCAGATCCTTCCTCGCCGCGGCAGCGGCGCGGGCGAGGTTGCGCATGCGCCATTGCATCCACACCACCGGCAGCCAGAACAGGCCAGTGACCACATAGAGCAGCAAGCTGAGGCCTATCCAGCCTTCGAAGAGTGGCCAGCCGGCGATGTTCGCCAGGGCCGCTCCTGTGATCGGCTGGAGGATCACCGCCGACGCGGTGAATATGGTGTCGGCGATGACGACGATACCGGCGACATGGGCGATGATCCGCGCATCGCCGGTACGGTGCGCCATCAGCATGAAGAAGGCGATGCCGGCGCCGGTGCCGAGCAGCATGGTGGCGCCGATCACATGCAGCGTCTTCAGCGCGAGATAGAGTTCCATCAGCGCTCATCCATGACCGCGAGGGCGGCGAGCGCCAGTACCATCCCAGGAACCACCTTGAGCAGCGGGCCGAGCGGATCCGCCCACAGGTCCGGCCGCGCCAGCGTGCCACCGAGCAGATAGAGCACTGACACCGCGATCATGCCCTTCAGTGCCGTCGGCGCGGTGCGGCGGAAGGCGGCGAGGGCGCCGAGCGCGATATCGACGAGCGAGCCCGCCACCACCGCGCCGATGGCGAGGATTGCCGGCCAGCCGGCGCGCTCCAGCACCGCGGCGGCAGCCGGGACGGTGGCGAGCCCGATCAGTCCGGACAGCAGCCAGAACAGCACGAGCGCCAGCAGCGCCAGCGGCTTGATGAAATAGAGCCGCGCGAACCAGCGCTCCTGCACGCTTGACGGCGATTGCGCCAGCATCTGCGAGAGTGAGGCCGGCCGGAAGCCGAACGCGCGCTCGCACGCCGCCCCATCGCCGGTGACGCCCATGCCGAGCTGGGCGAGCGTGGTGCTGCGGATCGGCGGGCGCCAGCCGAGCACGGCGAGCGCGTCGCCCGCCTTGGCAGCGAGGCCGGCGAGCCGGGTTGGGATGGCAATCACCTTCGCCGGTGGAAAGCCGAGCCAGCCGCGCAGCGCGGTGACGATCTCGGCCAGCCGGGTCGGCGCCTCATGGAGCAGGTCGACAGAAATCCGCGCCGGGGAGGGCGGCGACAGCGCGCGCAAAATTGCCTCCGTGACATCATGCACGCTGATGACCTGCGCGATGCGCTCCGGATGCACGGTGGGAATGAACCAGGGGAACCCCGCCAGCCCGCGCAGCAGCGCGGTGCCGCCATAGGCCGCGGGCGCCAGCACCAGCCCAGGCCGCAGTATCACCCAGTCGAGGTCGAGCGGCTTCAACAGCTCTTCCATTCGCTGCTTGGTGGTGTTGAAGGCGGTAGGCCGCCCGGCCGCAACCGAGGCCGCCGAGACATGGACCACTCGGCGGATGCCCAAGCCGGCACAGGCGCGATAGAGCGCCAGCGGGCCGTCCACATGCACCGCGGCGATATCGTCCCGCGGGCTCGCCTGGAGCGCGCCGGCGCAGTTCACTACCGCGTGGATGCCGGCAAGGTGCCGGTGCCAGTCCTCCGGCTGCCGCAACTTCGCCAGATCAGCCGCGACCCAGCGCAGATGCGGCATACGGCGCACTGCCGCGTCGATGTCCCGGCCGGCACCCACCACCTCGTACCCGGCCGCATGAAGGTGCGCCGCGACATGCGAGCCGATCAGCCCATAAGCGCCGAGGACAAGGATGCGCATCTGTCTGTCTCGCTCCGGCGCCGCGGAGCCCTAAAGCCCCATCCGCTCGGACATAATCGTCCGGTCGGCAGGATAATGCTCTGGATTCAATATGCTGGAGCGCGTCCGAGACACAAAAGTCCGCAAATGACGCACAACATGCATTAGCGTAAGGGGGACGTGTTTGCGAGCGGCTTGCCAAAACCACCCTGCGCTTGACAGGCCGGCCCTGCCGGTGTTCCTCCCCGCCCCAATTCCTTAATAGTTCGGAAACATCGCTTCATGAGCACCGCCTTCATCTTCCCCGGACAGGGCAGCCAGGCCGTCGGCATGGGCAAATCGCTCGCTGAGGCCTATCCCGCCGCCCGCGCGGTGTTCGAGGAAGTGGACGAGGCGCTCGGTCAGAAGCTGTCCTCCATCATGTGGGATGGGCCGATCGAGACGCTGACTCTGACCGCCAACACCCAGCCGGCGCTGATGGCACACTCGCTCGCCGCCATTCGCGCGCTGGAAGCCGAAGCCGGGCTCGACCTCTCCCGCGACGCCGGCTTCGTCGCCGGCCATTCGCTCGGCGAATATTCCGCGCTCGCCGCCGCCGGCAGCCTGACCATCGCCGATGCCGCGCGCCTCTTGCGCCTGCGCGGCATCGCCATGCAGTCGGCGGTGCCGGTCGGCGCCGGCGCCATGGCAGCGATCCTCGGGCTCGACTTCGACAAGGTGGTCGCGGTCGCTGCCGAGGCGGCGCAGGGCGAGGTCTGCGACATCGCCAATGACAATGCGCCCGGACAGGTCGTGGTCTCCGGCGATGCCGCCGCGGTCGCCCGCGCCTGCGAGATCGCCAAGCGCGAAGGCGCGATGCGCGCCATTCCGCTCACCGTCTCAGCGCCCTTCCATTGCCGCCTGATCGCTTCCGCCGCCGAGGCGATGCGCGCGGCGCTGGCCGGTGTGTCGCTCAAGGCCCCGGTGGTGCCGGTGGTGGCAAACGTCACCGCCGCGCCGGTGACCCAGCCGGACGAGATCCGCGCGCTGCTGGTGAAGCAGGTTACCGGCACCGTGCGCTGGCGCGAGTCGGTCGTCTATATGGCCGGGCAGGGCGTCGATCGCCTCGTCGAGGTCGGCACCGGCAAGGTGCTCGCCGGCCTCGCCAAGCGCATCGCCCGCGAGGTGGCGAGCGTGAACGTCGCCGAGCCGGCGGACGTCGCCGCCCTCGCGAGCGCCCGCCAACCCGCCTGAACTCCACGTCTGCACTTCGGCGTCCGACTCTGGCACCTGAATCCTGGGGGAACCTCATGTTCGATCTGACCGGCAAGACCGCGCTCGTCACCGGCGCCACCGGCGGCATTGGCGGCTCCATCGCCCGCGCCTTCCATGCCCAGGGCGCGACCGTCGCGGTCTCCGGCACCCGTCGCGAGGTGCTGGAGCAACTCGCCGGTGAACTCGGCGAGCGCGTCCATGTGCTGCCGTGCGATCTCTCCTCGACGGAAGAAGTCGAGGCGCTGGTGCCGCAGGCCGAGGCGGCGTTCGGCCCGCTCGACATCCTCGTCAACAATGCCGGCGTCACCCGCGACGGGCTGTTCATCCGCCTGCGCGACGAGGACTGGGACACCGTCATCGCCATCAACCTGACCGCCGGCTTCCGCCTGACGCGGGCGGCGGCGAAGTCCATGATGCGCCGGCGCACCGGCCGCATCATCGGCATCACCTCGGTGGTCGGCGTCACCGGCAATGCCGGGCAGGGCAATTATGCCGCGGCCAAGGCCGGCATGATCGGCATGTCCAAGGCGCTCGCCAAGGAAGTCGCGGCGCGCGGCGTCACCGTGAACTGCATCGCCCCCGGCTTCATCGCGACGCCGATGACCGACGTGCTGAACGACAAGCAGAAGGAAGCGATCCTGGCCGCGGTTCCGGCCGCCCGGCTCGGTGCGCCGCAGGACATTGCCGCCGCGGCAGTCTACCTTGCTTCGCAGGAGGCGAGCTACGTCACCGGCCAGACGCTGCACGTCAATGGCGGGATGGCCATGATCTGACGTAGAATCGAGTGATTCCGGCTGGTTCGGCGCCGCTGGCGGGCGCTGGTTTTGCCGGATGAAGTGTGCTAACAGCCGCCTCGGCTCACAGGGTCCGGACACCGCCACCGCACGGCGGACAAGTCCGGCAAGTCCTGTAATCGGGGCAGGAAAACGGGCCGCCCACCGTGCTTACGGCGTGGTGGCGTACATTGAAACAACGTAGCAAACCTCCGGATACGGACAGGGGTGAACCGATGAGCGATATTGCCGAGCGCGTGAAGAAGATTGTGGCCGAGCACCTCGGTGTCGAGCCGGAGAAGGTCACCGAGAATGCCAGCTTCATCGACGATCTCGGCGCGGACAGCCTCGACACGGTCGAGCTGGTGATGGCTTTCGAGGAAGCTTTCAACTGTGAGATCCCCGACGACGCTGCCGAGACCATCCTCACTGTCGGCGACGCCATCAAGTTCCTTGAGAAGAACGCGGCCTGAGGTCGTTCCCCGGCATGGCCGCGGCGGACCTTCCTCCGCGGCCTCCCTGCCCATGATATTTGAGTGCCCCGGAGATAACGCATGAGGCGCGTCGTCGTCACCGGTCTCGGAATGGTGACGCCGCTCGGCTGCGGCGTGGACACCACCTGGGGTCGCATCCTCGCCGGTGAAAGCGGCGCCCGCCGCATCGAGAACTTCGAGGTCGACGATCTGCCTTGCCGGATCGCCTGCCAGGTGCCGCGCGGCGACGGCTCGAACGGTTCCTTCAATCCCGATCAGTGGATGGAGCCGAAGGAGCAGCGCAAGGTCGACGACTTCATCATCTATGCGATGGCGGCGGCGACGCAGGCGCTCGATGACGCCGGCTGGCACCCCGAATCCCATGAGGACCAGTGCGCCTCCGGCGTGCTCATCGGCTCCGGCATTGGCGGTCTCTCCGGCATTGCCGAGACCTCGCTGCTCCTGAAGGAGCGCGGGCCGCGCCGGGTCTCGCCGTTCTTCATTCCCGGTCGGCTGATCAATCTCGCCGGCGGCTATGTCTCCATCACCCACGGCCTCAAGGGGCCGAATCACGCGGTCGTCACCGCCTGCTCGACCGGCGCGCATGCCATCGGCGATGCTGCTCGCATGGTCATGCTGGGCGACGCCGACGTCATGGTGGCCGGCGGCACCGAATCGCCGATCAGCCGCATCGGCATGGCCGGCTTCGCCGCCTGCCGCGCGCTCTCCACCGGCTTCAACGACACGCCGTCCAAGGCCTCGCGCCCTTATGACAAGGACCGGGACGGTTTCGTCATGGGCGAGGGCGCCGGTGTCGTCGTCGTCGAGGAACTCGAGCACGCACTCAATCGCGGCGCCAAGATCTATGGCGAGATCGTCGGCTACGGCCTCTCCGGCGACGCCTATCACATCACCGCCCCCGCCATGGATGGCGACGGCGCCTTCCGCTGCATGTCGATGGCGCTGAAGCGGGCCGGAATCTCGGCCTCGGAGCTCGACTATATCAATGCCCACGGCACCTCGACGCCGCTCGGCGACGAGATCGAGCTCGGCGCGGTGCAGCGCCTGGTCGGCAATGCCGGGGCCAAGGTCTCGATGTCCTCGACCAAGTCGGCGATCGGCCATCTGCTCGGCGCCGCCGGCGCGGTGGAGGCGATTTTCTCGCTGCTGGCGATTCGCGACCAGGTCGTGCCGCCGACCATCAATCTCGACAACCCCTCCGTCGATACCCCCATGGACCTCGTGCCGCACACGGCACGCGAGAAGACTGTGGATTACGCGTTGTCGAATTCCTTCGGTTTCGGCGGCACCAACGCTTCTCTTGTCGTCCGTCGCTACACCAACTGACCGTGCTTGGGTGAGGGCGGGAGCTTTGCCGCTGCGGCAGGCTTCCCGCTTTCGCCATATTTGAGGTTAGGCTGCGTTCGCGTCGCGCCGCCCGCGAATCGCTACGCGAGGGCCCATGACCGACCAAGCTCCCAAGCCGTCCCGGCCGCCCTCGCGTTGGGCCCGCCACCCGTTCGTCATCGCGGGCAATCTGTTCTTCACGCTGCTGCTGGTGCTCGTCATCATTGGCGGCGGCGCCTTCTGGATCGGCCGCATCCGCTATGAGGCGCCCGGTCCGTTGGCGCAGGACGAAAGCGTCATCATTCCCGAATCGACCGGGCTGATGGACATTGCCGACCTCCTGGTCACCAACGGCGTCATCAACGACAAATGGGTTTTCGTCGGCGCCGCGCTCGGCACCAAGGCCTCGGGCAAGCTCAAGGCCGGTGAGTACGCATTCCGCAAGGGCGCCTCGTCGCGAGACGTGCTTGCCACCATCGTCTCCGGGAAGGTGGTCGAATATACCATCTCGGTGCCCGAGGGCATGACCTCCGACCAGATCGTGCAGCGTCTCGCCGATGTCGACGTGCTCACCGGCACGGTGCGCCAGACCCCGCGCGAAGGCACGCTGCTGCCCGACACCTACAAGGTGACGCGTGGCACCACGCGCGACGACGTGCTTCGCCGCATGGCCCGCGAGCAGCAGAAGCTGCTGAAGGAAGTGTGGGCCGGTCGCAGCCCGGACCTGCCGCTGAAATCGCCGGATGAACTCGTCACCCTCGCTTCCATCGTGGAGAAGGAGACGGCGCAGTCGGACGAGCGCGCCCGGGTCGCCGCAGTGTTCATCAACCGGCTGAACAAGAAGATGAAGCTGCAGTCGGATCCGACCATCATCTACGGCATCGTGCGCGGCAAGGGCCGGCTCGACCGGCCGATCACCCGCACCGACATCACTACGCCGACGCCGTTCAACACCTATGCGATCGAGGGCCTGCCGCCGGGCCCGATCGGCAATCCGGGCAAGGCTTCGCTGGTCGCCACCGCCAATCCGGCGCAGACCAAGGATCTCTTTTTCGTCGCCGACGGGACCGGCGGCCACGCCTTCGCCGACACGCTCGACGGCCACAACAAGAACGTCGCGCGCTGGCGCCAGATCGAGAAGGACCAGAAGGCCGATCCGGCCCAGATCCCCGCGGGTACTGGAGGCAATACCGGCGCCACACCTTCCGTGGTCGCGCCCGCCACCTCCGGCGCCGCCACCCCGGCGCCGAAGCCGTCCGCAGTGAATTGAGCAACGGGCGTCGCTCCGCGTGAGCATCCTTCGAGGCCCGGCTTTGCCGGGCACCTCAGGATGAGGTTCATCGCGAAACAAAGAACCACCTCATCCTGAGGTGCGAGCGTAGCGAGCCTCGAAGGATGCTGAAGCCGATGACCTGCGTCGCGTCGCGGCTCTATGAAGACCAATCAACAGCTTGAGGCCGGTACGGTCGGTCGCTATGGTCCCGCCGGCTCGCCGTTCCGTGTGGGCAGGGGGATAAGATGGCGCTTGCGAGCATGACCGGCTTCGCCCGGACCCACGGCACCGCCGGCCCGTGGAACTGGGCGTGGGAGCTCAAATCCGTCAACGGCAAGGGGCTCGACCTGCGCCTGCGCCTGCCGGTCGGCTGGGAGGCCATCGAGGCCCCGCTGCGCCAGAGCGCGTCCCGCCGGCTCGCCCGCGGCAATGTCTCGGCCAACCTGACCATGGCGCGTACCGATGCCTCGGTGAGTGTTCGGGTCAATGAGGACCTGCTGCAGTCGGTCTATGCCGCAGTTGGCCGTGCCGCTGCGGCCGCCGGTGCCCCGGCGCCGGCGCTCGACAGCCTGCTGGGGCTGAAGGGCGTCATCGAGGTTGCCGAGCCCGAGGAGAGCGAGGCGGAGCGCCGGCAGATCGAGCAGGGCCTGCTGGTCGGCTTCGAGGCGGCGCTCGACGCGCTCATCGTGATGCGCAATGCCGAGGGCGCTTCGCTCAATGCGGTGCTGAGCGAGCGGCTTGACGCCATCGAGCGGCTGACCCAGGCCGCCGAGGCCAATCCGGCTCGCCGTCCCGAGGCGATCCGCGCCAAGCTTGCCGAGCAGGTCCGGGTGCTGCTCGACGCCAATAGCAATTTCGACCCCGACCGCCTGCACCAGGAGGCGATCATGATCGCCTCCAAGGTGGACGTGCGCGAGGAGCTGGATCGCCTGGTCACCCATATCGCCGCCGCTCGCGCCATGCTGAGCGAAGGCACGCCGGTCGGTCGCCGGCTGGATTTCCTGGCGCAGGAGTTCAACCGCGAGACCAATACGCTGTGCTCGAAAGCCAACGACGTCTCGCTCACCGCCATCGGGCTGGAGCTGAAGAGCGTGGTCGAGCAGTTCCGCGAGCAGGTCCAGAACATCGAGTGACGCCCATGGCCAAGGAAGCGCCCGTCATTGCCCGCCGCGGCCTGATGCTGATCCTCTCCTCGCCCTCCGGGGCGGGGAAGTCGACGCTGGCGCGCCTGCTGCTGGAGCGGAATCCCGATATCTATCTCTCGGTTTCGGTGACCACGCGCGGCCGCCGGCCGAGCGAGGTCGAAGGCGTGCACTACGTCTTCCTCACCCGGCAACAATTCGAGCGGCTGCGCGATGCCGGCGACCTGCTGGAGTGGGCGGAGGTGCACGGCAATTTCTACGGCACGCCGCGCGAACCGGTGGAAGCGGCGCTGAAGGCCGGCCGCGACGTGCTGTTCGACATCGATTATCAGGGCGCCGAACAGCTCTATGAGAAGATGCGCGAGGACATTGTCGGCGTCTTCGTGCTGCCGCCTTCGGCGGGCGAGCTGAAGACCCGGCTGGAGCGCCGTGCCGAGGATGCTTCCGGCGTGATCGAAAAGCGGCTGAAGAACGCCCGCACGGAGATCGCGCACTGGACCGATTACGACTATGTGCTGGTGAACGAGGACCTCAACAGCACCTTCGTCAATCTGAGCAACATATTGCTCGCCGAGCGCCTGCGCCGCGCCCGCCAACCCGGCCTCGCACCGGTAATCGAGCGACTGGACGAAGAACTGGCGCGGCTGACGGATTGATCTTCACAGCCCAGGCCGTCATTCCCGGCTCGCACCAATGCCGTCATCCCGGCCGAAGGCGAAGCCGTAGAGCGGGGATCGCGTGAAGTCCCGCACAGCACCTACCTACGATCCCGGATCGGCCTACCGTCCGGGATTGTCTGTTGGAGATGATGCATTGTGGTGTTGGCCGGAAGCAGATCCGGGGCCGGCCAGCCCCGGATCTGCGCCCGCCGCTGCGGCCGTTCTGGGATCGGGCGATACGCCCGTCGTCATCAAGGTCCGGCGGCGGGCCGGCTTCGTGTGCTTGTTGACTTGACTGGGCCGCGCGAGCGCGCCCGCAGACAATCCGAAGCCGAGCGAGATCATGCCTCAACCCATCCCGCCGGCCAATGCCGGCCTGCGCATCCTGGGCGCCGATGTCGCCAAGGGCAGCATCGTCTTCCATGACGACCAAACCGGCCGCAGCTGGAGCGCGGCCAACACCCCCGAGAGCCTGGGCGCGGCGCTGGCGCCCTACGCCGGCTATGACTGGCTGATTTGCGAGACCACTGGCGGCTACGAGCGCGCGCTGCTCGAGACGGCGGCCGCGGTGGGCTTGCCGGCCGCCCGCGTGGACGCCGCCCAGGCGAAGGCCTTCATCGCCTCCCATGGCGGACGCGCCAAGACCGACCGGATCGACGCCGCCTGGTTGAGCCGGTACGGCCGCGAACGCGCCGCCACCCTGACGCCCTGGCAAGTGCCCAGCCGCGAACGCGAAGCCTTCGCCGCACGGCTGCGCCATCGTCAGGATCTGCTGGCCCAGCGCACCCAGGCCAAGAACCGGCGCGGCGCTCCAGGCGCCGAACCGCTCCATCAATTGCTGGATCGGCAGATCCACTTCCTCACCAGCCAGATCGCCGAGATCGACCGCCTCATGGCCGAGCAACTCGACGCCGACCCCGACCTGGCGCGCCACGAGCAGATCCTGCGCGCCATCCCGGGCATCGGCCCGGTCGCCGCCCGCACCCTCATCGCCCTGCTGCCCGAACTCGGCCGGCTCGGCCCCAAACAGGCCGCCAGCCTCGCCGGCCTCGCTCCCCATCCCAGAGATTCCGGATCCGCCCGAAAATACCGAAGAATGACCGGCGGCCGCGCAGCCCTGCGCCCCGTGCTCTTCATGGCGGCGCTCTCCGCTGCACGCGCCCACCCAGCCTTGAGCGCCGTCTACCAGCGCCTCACCGCCGCTGGAAAACCAAAGCGCCTCGCCATCGCCGCTGTCGCGCGAAAGCTCGTCGTCATCGCCAACGCTACCCTGCGAGACGCTCAAATCCCTCAGCCAAACTGACTTGATGACGATTGGGGGAGCGAGTGAATTTGTCCTTGCGATCCCTACGCCTTCGTCGCACCCGTGAAGAATCCCTGCAGCTCGGCAAAACCCATCGCGCGCTCGGAGAACCGGAAGGTGCCCGTCGAGCGCATTTCCCGCGCGGCCTCGACGAACGCACCAAAGGCGAGCCGCGCCAGCGCCGAGCCGACGCTGATGCGCTTCACGCCGGCGGCTGCCAGTTCCGCCACGCCGAAGCTCGCGCCCGGCATGCCCATCACGACGTTCACCGGCCGCGTCACCGCTTCACAGACGGTGCGGATCGTGCCGAGATCGTGCAGGCCCGGCGCATAGAGTACGTCGGCCCCGGCGCGCTCGAAGGCCTGCAGACGCCGAATGGTGTCATCGAGATCGGGACGACCCCACAGGAAGTTCTCGCAGCGTGCCGTCAGCACGAAATCATGCGGCAGCGCGCGCCGGGCCTCGACCGCGGCGGCGATGCGCTCGACCGCCAAGGTGAAATCGAAGATCGGATCATCCCGGTCGCCGGTGTGGTCTTCCAGCGAACAGCCGGCAAGACCAATATCGGCCGCGGCCCGGATCGTCTCGGCCGCGCTCTCCGGGCTGTCGCCGAAGCCTTTTTCGAGATCCGCCGAGACCGGAAGCGGCGTCGCTCCGACGATCGCCCGGCAATGGCTGAGCACATCCTCTCGTGGCGTCGCGCCCTCGGCGCCGCCGAGCGAGAACGCCATGCCGGCGCTGGTGGTCGCGAGCGCGGGAAATCCCAGTGCGGCGAGGATGCGCGCGGTTCCTATGTCCCACGGATTGGGGATGATGAAGGTGCCGGGTTCATCATGCAGTTGGCGAAAGGCCGTCGCCTTGTCGTTCATCACGTTCCCCCTCGCTAACTCACCTATGGGCAACTCTGCCACGGTGGCCTGAACAAAGAAAGAACAAGCGCCTATGCGTGGGCCTTTTGCGCGCCCCGCATCGTCACCCAGGCATTGGCCAGCGCCACGAAACCCTCGACCGGGATCTCCTCGGCCCGCGCGGTCGGCTCGACGCTGGCGGCCTCCAGCAGCGCGCCGGCCTCGACGCCCAGGCTCTTCAGGCTCTGCCGCAGCATCTTGCGGCGCTGGCCGAACGCCGCCTCGGTGATGCGCTCCAGCGCGCGCCGCTCGCAGGGCAGGGGCGCGGGACGCGGCACAATGTGCACCACGGACGACGTTACCTTGGGCGGCGGCACGAAGGCCGAGGGTGCGACATCGAAGGCGATCCGGGCGCTCGCGCGCCAGCCGGTCAGCACGCCGAGCCGGCCATAATGCTCCGAGCCGGGCGCAGCGACGATGCGCTCGGCCACCTCGCGCTGGAACATCAGCGTCAGGCTGTCATACCAGGGCGGCCAAGGCTCGGTGGAGAGCCAGCCGATCAGCAGCGGCGTCGCGATATTATAGGGCAGGTTGGCGACCACCCGCGCCGGCCGACCGTCGGCGAGCGCCGCCATGTCGACGGCGAGCGCATCGCCCTCAACCACAGTGAGGCGTCCGGGATAGTGCGCCGCCACTTCATGGAGCGCGGCGATGCAGCGGGCGTCGCGCTCGATCGCGATCACAGTGGCGCCGAGCGCCAGCAGAGCGCGGGTCAGCCCCCCCGGTCCCGGGC
Organism: Starkeya sp. ORNL1; assembly: GCF_012971745.1. NCBI lineage: Bacteria > Pseudomonadati > Pseudomonadota > Alphaproteobacteria > Hyphomicrobiales > Xanthobacteraceae > Starkeya > Starkeya sp. ORNL1. The sequence continues at coordinate 1,304,797 of NZ_CP048834.1, read as the reverse complement.
CGACCTCGATTACGGTAGCGTCCTTGAGTTCGCCGCTGGCGCGGGCAATGCGCGCCGTCAAATTGAGATCGAGCAGGAAGTTCTGGCCGAGCGACTTCAGCGCCGAGAGCCCGTGCTCACGGATCACCTCACGCAGCGGTGGCAGATCATCGAGCGCGCTCATCGCCCTGCATCCGCCAGCCGCCGCGCCAGCTTGAGGGCGGCGATCAGGCTTGAAGGGTCGGCGCGGCCGGTGCCGGCAATGTCGAACGCGGTGCCGTGGTCGGGCGAGGTGCGCACGAAGGGCAGGCCGAGCGTGACATTCACCGCGCGGTCGAAGGCGAGCGCCTTGATCGGCGCCAGCACCTGGTCGTGATAGGCGCCGATGGCGACGTCATAGGTCTTCCGCGCCGCCGCATGGAACAGCGTGTCGGCCGGCAGCGGTCCTCGCACATCGATGCCCTCCGCCCGCAGCGCCTCGACCGCCGGGCGCACCACCTCTTCATCCTCGCGACCGATGGTGCCGTCCTCGCCGGCGTGCGGATTGAGCCCGCAGACCACGAGGCGCGGACGGGCGAGGCCGAAGCGGCGCTCATAGTCGCGCGCGACGATGCGGCCGGTCTCGACCAGCAACTCCCGGGTCAGGAGCCGCGGCACTTCGGCGAGCGGCACGTGGATGGTTGCCGGTACCACTGCGAGTTCCTCCGACCACAGCAGCATCACCGGGCGCAACGGCGGCTCGCCGGCAAGGTGGGCGAGGAATTCGGTGTGGCCGGGAAAGCGGAAGCCCGCCTCATAGAGCACGGATTTGGCGATCGGATTGGTGACGAGCGCGGCGGCCTCTCCGCTCTGCACCAGGCCTGCGGCGGTCTCGATGGCGATGCGCGCCGCCGCGGCGCTGCTGCCGTCCGGCCGGCCCGGCGCGGCGGTGGCTTCGGGGCCGGCCGGCAGCACGGGGAGGGCATCTCCGAATTTCGAGGCGGCATCGGCCCGAATCGCGGTGGCGAGCGGCACGTCAAGGCCGAGCATAGCGGCGCGCCGCTCCAGGCAAGAAGGATCGCCGACGACGATGAAAGGCGGGATATGGTCGGCTTCGCGGCGCAGCCAGGCGGCGAGCGTGATATCGGGCCCTATGCCCGCGGGCTCGCCAAGCGAGAGCACGAGGGCCTGCTGTCGGGAGGTGCGAAGCCGCTGTCCGGCGGTATCCGGCTTCAGTGTGTTGGTATCGATCACGTTCATGAATCTGGGTCCACTCGATCCAGACCAGGGCGATCGAGCACCGTCGAGGCGGCAGGCGGCGTCGGGTGTCAGCGGTATTCGATCAGCGCACCCTTGCGGGCTTCCTCCAGCAGGCGGGCGGATTGCTGCTCGAACTGCTTGGTCTGCAGCTCGCTCTGCACTTCCTTCTTCTGCACGCTGTCGCCGACCACTTCGCGCTTGTTGCAGATCGCCACCATCTCGATGCCCGCACGGGTCACCTCCGGCGGCGTGGTGCGGCCGATGGGGGTGTCGTCGAGGATCTTGCGCAGCGGCGCGGCGACGTCGGGCGAGGTACGGATGACCGGATCGCGCACCACCACCTCGCGCATCGCGCGCGCCTCGGCGACGCCGGCGTCGCAATCATTGAATTTGGCCCGTAGCGCGTTGGCTTCGGCCAGGCGCTGCGCCCGCGCCTGCGGTGGGGCGGTGCGCCCGACCACCAGCACGATCTGGCGGATGGTGTACTCGGTGGCGCGCTGCGCCTGGGTGGTGTCGGCGCCCTTGGCGTTCAGCGCGGCGAATACGTCGGAATCGCGTACCGAGGTGGCCGAGGAGAAGCGGCCACGCACATAGCTGCCCCACACATAGTCGGCATTCAGCTTGCTCTTCATGATGCGGTCGCTGAGGCCCTGCGCCGCCAGTGCCTCGGAGAACTGGGCCGCGGTGCGCCCGCTGCGGCTCGCGATGCTGGCGAACATCTTGTCGATGTCGCCCGCCTGCATCTCCACGCCGAAGCGCTGGGCGGTGAAGATCTTGAGACGGTCGTCGATCAGCTGGTCGAGCGCCTGCTTCTGGGTCAGCGTCTGGCGTTCGGTGAGCTGCATCAGCTTGATGCGCTGGGCGACGTCGAAATTGGTGATGGGCCGACCCTGAACCATGACCAGTATCTGCTGGGCCGAGGCCGGGGCGCCGCCTGCCAGCGCCAGCATCGCCAGCCCGAGGATGGCCGCGGCGCCGAGACGGAACGTCCTTAAGGTGATGCGCGCCCCGCGCACGCTGCGGATATCGGTGATGGGGATGCCGGCGACAGCCGTGCCGACTATGAGCGTGCCGATCTTGCGCATGGTGTGCGTCTTCCTCGAACCCGGCCGCAGGCGGCGCCGTGCCCCTCGCTCGCTCGCCCAGCCTGCCGGCTAGCTTCTGCGGAGTGCTTGTGGCGCCAATGCGACGTCGGAGCCTCTATACCCCGGATGTGCCGCCAAGACCGAGTATGATTCGATCGCAAAAGTCGTTCAACTTTTGCGGATCATGCCCAGGCCGCCCCGGCGCGCCCCCATCGGTGGTTCTTGCCGGCCCGGCTCATTCGGAGTCGAGCGTCGAGCCGATCTTGGTTGAGAAGCCGCCTTCGCCGAGCGTGCGCAGGCTGATCTTGAGCAGGAAGGTGTCGACCCGCTCGCGATTGCCGCTCTCGGTGTAGTCGGACTGGTAGCTGAAGCTGAGGCCGAAGCAGTCGTTGATGAAGCTGATGCCGACCACGCTGTAATCGACCTCGCTCTCCTCGAGATTGTAGCGCAGGCCGCCGAGCAGGCTCCAATTGTCCGTCAGCTTCATCGTGCCGGTGGTGTAGACGCCCTCGCGCCGGTCGTAGAAGCCGAGGTCGGGCTGCGCTTCATAGAAGCCGTAGAGCGCGCTGATGGTGAAGCGGTCGAACGCGGTGCGTCCCTCGAACTCGAAGCGCTGCATCGACATGTCGTCATTGTCGAAGCGGAAGCGGCTGATGAGGGCGAGATCCTTGTTCGGCGCGTAATAGACTCGGGCGACGTAGTCCGACTGGTCGGTCTCCAGGCCGGACTCGGCACCGGTATTGGCCATGTCGTCAATGGCGTAGGAGTTCTGGCCGGCGAGCTGGTAGGACTGCCCGAACAGCGCATTTATCTGGCCGGCACCACGAATGTTCGCGGTGTACTGGATGCCGACATTGGCCCGGGTGCCGCCCTCGACCCGGTCATAGCCGGAATATTTGTTGATCTCGAACAGGTTGGTGTCGTCGAACACCAGGCTCTGGGCATCTTCGTTGGGGAAGCGCCCGATCTGGCTCTCGTCCGGCCGCACGATCACCTGGGCGATCGGCTCGATGGTCTGGGTGCCCCAGTTCTGCACCGAGATGAAGGGATAGCGGTATTCGAGGCCCACCGCCGGCATGGCGCGGATCAGCGACTCGTCCTGGCCGCCACCCACCAGCCAGGGCGCATCGTCGGGGGACGATTCCACGGCGGCAACATCGACCTGGACGTTCAGGAACGGCGTCCACATCTGGCCGGCCGAATCGACGATGGTGCGCTTCCAGTTGGCCTCGCCCGACAGGCGCGTATAGGTGCCAGCAATGCCGCGCAGCAGGCAGTCCTTCGCAGGATCCGGTGTCAGCGCGAGGTCGCACTCATTGGTCGCGCCCTCGATCAGCTGGGGCACGACGAATTCCGGCGAGGTGGCGCGCAGGTCCGCTTCGTCGCGGGTCAGGCTGGTGAGGTTGAAATTATAGCTGAACTGGCCGCCCCAGACCGGCTCGTTGAGCACCTTGCTGTAGTCGACGACCGGATGGATGACCGGGAGCTGGCCCTGGTCATCAAATTCGGTCAGGCCGGTGAAATACATCGCCCGGGCGTCGAAATAGGAGCGGTCGCCCTGGCCGACGAGAAAGATCTGCGAGACCACTTCCTTGGACTTGTGTTCGATCAGATCATAGTCGCTGAGGAAGGTCTGGTCGGAAAGCAGCCAGCCATCCCAGCCCCAGTACCACTGCTTGTTGATGTTGAACTGGCCGTGGGTCTCCACCAGGCCGCGCTGGTCGCGATAGCCGGGCGTCGGGTCGGGTATGCCGTTCGTGGTGTCGTAGAAGGCGTCCTTGTCCAGCTGGTCGATGCCGGCGGCGCGTACGCTGTACGCGCCGGTCTCCAGCCGGTGGCGGAATTCGCCGTCAAGCAGCAGGCCCTGCTTGGAGGTGACCAGCGGGGAGAAGGTCACGTCCATGTTCGGGGCGATGTTCCAGAAATACGGCGTGCTTACGCCAAAGCCGATCTCGGTGGTGTTGATGAACTTCGGTACCAGGAAGCCGGACTTGCGCTTCACGGTCGGATCCGGCGCCGAGAAATAGGGCAACCAGGCGATCGGCACGCCCATGAATTCGAGCCGCGCATCCTCGAAATAGATGGTCTGCTCGGATTCGTTATGGATAATCTTGGCGGCCTTGACCTGCCAGAGCGGCGGCTTCTCCGGATTTTCCTTACAGGGCTCGCAGGGCGTGTAGGCGCCGCTAGTGAGCGTCGTGGTGTTGCCGCCGGTGCGCTCCGCGCGGGCGGCGGCGAAATGCATGTTGTCCGGCGTGTCGATGCGCAGCGAATTGACGAAGCCGGTGCTGAAGTCCTGGGCGAGGTCGAGGTTCTCGGCGGTGATGAGCTTGCCGTCGCGATCCTTCAGCCGGACATTGCCCTCGGCGCGGAGCCGGTTGTTCTTGCGGTCATAGACGACGCGTTTCGCCTCGAGCACCGCGCCGTCATAATAGATCTGGACATTGCCGACCGCCGCGACCTCGTCGCGCCGATAGTCGTAGACCAGCTCGTCGGCGGTCACGAGCATCTTGGCGTTCGGGTCGGTCTGGCGGCGGGCGATCATGTCGCGCGCTGCTGCCGACGACGGGCTGGGGCCAGTCGTCGCATCCCGGTTCGTCGAGCCCAATCCACGCTGGAAATTGCCGACGGTGTCGCCAAACACCGGCTTGGTGGCGTCAAAACCTTGAGCAAAGGCTTGGCTCGCCGGGCCCATTATGCCCAGCGCACCCAAAACCACCGTCAGGAGCGGCCAACAGACACGACCCGCGAGAGCGCCGTGGCGCTTCGCTTCCCCTGGCCGAGCCTGGCCGGCGTATACGCTGCCGACCTTCATCCGTCCTCCCGGTGAAGCAGGATGAGAACCCCCATCAATGCCCCAACGACTGCTGGAAACCACGCTGCAATAACGGGATACACGACCCCTGCCTCCCCGAGATCCTCGGCGAGCTTGGTTGATACATAAAGCAGAAAGCCGGCCGCGACGCCACCGAGAATCGTCTGACCGATACCGCCAAAACGGAAGACGCGCAGGCTGACTGACGCAGCGATCAGCACCATCGCCAGCAATAGCAATGGCCGGGCGAGCAAGCTCTGATACTGCAGCTCATAGCGGTCGGCGCCGAAGCCGACGCGGGTCGCGGCATCGATAGCCCCCGGCAAATCCCAAAATGAGACAGTCTCGCTCTGCAGGCTCTCCTGAACCTGATTCGGAGTGAGGTTGGTGGCGACGACATATTGGTCATACGTCTGTACCCCGATACTCGGGGTGAGCACGCGGGCCTCGCTCAGTATCCAGGCACCGGATTCGAGCTTCGCGCTGCGCGCCTCGATGCGTTCCGTGAGTACGCCCTTCGGATCGAACACGAACACGGTGACGCCGGAGAGCTGGCGTCCGCCATCGGCCTTGGCGGCAGCCTGGATGATGGCCTGGCCGTCGACGCTCTGCTGGCGGATCCAGAAGCCGCTGTTCGAGGCGGAGAACAGCCCGGTCTGGCGGTTGAAGATCTGCGCCTCGATCTGGTTCGCCTGTTCCTTGAAGGTCGCGGACATCGGGTTGTAGACCGCGGTCGACAGCACTCCGAGCGTGACCGCCGCCAGCGCCGCCGGGCCGATGAACTGCCAGGCCGAGATGCCCGCGGCCCGCGCCACCACGAGTTCAAGGCGTCGCGACAGCGTGAGGAAGGTGCCGATGGCGCCGAACAGCACCGCGAACGGCAGCAACTGCTCGGTGAAGAAGGGGGCGCGGTAGAGGATAAGCAGCAGCAGCGTGGTGGTGTCGACGTCGCGTTCGCCGACGCGGCGCGCCATCTCCAGGAAGTCGACCAGCATGATGAGGAACACGCAGCCGACGAAGATGCCGAGCACGGAGCCGAGGAAGCGCCGGCCGAAATAGAAGCCCAGGGTGCGCCCGATCATGACGGGCCTCCCACCGGGGTTCCCGGGACGTGCGTGTTCGCGTGCCGCATCAAGCGCCTGTCCATGGCCGGCTCAGTTGACCGTCGCGCGCACGACGCGCTGCGCCATCGCGTCGAAGAAGCGCGACACCGCCGCCGGCGCACGCGGCTTGAAGCGGCCGGACAGCACCAGCGCGCTGCCGAGCAGCACCACCAGCGGCACGATATAGACGAAGGGAACGATTCCCGGCTGCCCGCGTATCTGGTTGATCAGTCCGAAGCTCGCTATTTGCAGCATGACCACCCATGGAATGGTGCCGGCGAGCGCGAGGCCGCGCCCCTCGCGCGTGGTGCGCGGCTCGGCCAGCGCGGCGATGGCGATGCTGAAGAAGGCGAGCACATACAGCGGCAGCGACAGCCGCCGGTGTATTTCTTCGGTATAGCGTCCCGGCTCCTTCTTGTAGCCGGGATCGGTCGGCGAGGGGTTGAGCAGGGCACCGAAGCTCAGTTCGGGCGGGCGCAGCGACGGTCCGTCCTTGGAATTGGCAAAGGGCGAAAGATCGAAGGCGTAGCGCTGGAACTCCACCACATTGCTGTTGCTCTCGTTCTTGCCGATGGTGCGGCGGTGGATGGCGCCGTTCTCCAGGATCAGGAAGGTACCGTTCTCGGTGTCGACGATCTGGCCGCGATCGGCGAGATAGGTGCTCACCTCGTTCTCGTCGCTCGCGTCATTGATGAAGATGCCGCCGAGCACGCCGGTGGAGTTGCGCTCGCGCACATTGAAGACGATGCCCTTGGCGAGCGTGGTGAACTTGCCGGGCTGCGCGATGAAGGCGACGACGTCGGCGCGCACCCGCGTGATCTCGTAGCGGAACTGCCGCATCGCTGCCGGCACCACTTCCAGCGACAACAGGGCGCACAGCACCGCCACCAGCAAGGCAAGCGTGATCAGCGGGCGCAGGAAACGGCCCGTGGAGATACCGGCCGAACTCGCCACCACGATCTCCGAATCACCGTTCATCTTGAACAGCGTGTGGGCGACGGCGATGAACAGTGCCGCTGGCGCCAGCGCCAGCACCAAGGCGGGCAGCGCCAGGCCGGTGATGAAGATGAAGGCCAGGATGGTCTGGCCCTGGGTCGTCATGATGTCGAGTTCGCGCAGGGCCTGCGTCACCCAGATCATGCCGGCGAGCACGACAATGGTGCCGACGAAGGCGCTGCCCGCCATCCGGAACACGTAGCGGTCGAGCCGTGTGATCATGCGGCGCATTCCATCGTCAGTTCCGGTCGCTCAGCTTTTGGCTGATCCTCTCCGCCGCCGCGCGAGATGAATAGGCGCTGGCGCCGCCGTTCGCAAATCAAACGCGCAACCATATGAGAACGTGCTGCCTTGCATGGTCTCGTCGCGGCGTCATCGTTCGGTTAAAGATGGCCCAGAAGGCCGCGGAAACCGAAGGTGCGTGATGTCCGAGTCCATAAAGATCAATTTTGCGAAGCTGCCGGCGGCGCCGGAAGGCATCGTCATCCTGCTCGCAGGGGAGGGCGTCACGCTCGGCCCGTCGGCCGAGGCGCTGCTGGCGCCGGCCGGCGACCTGCTCACTCGTGCCGCCGCGGCCGAGCGATTCGAGGGCAAGGCCGGCAGCGCGCTCGATCTGGTGGCGCCGGCGGGGCTCAAAGCCTCCCGCCTGATCGTCGCCGGCGTCGGCAAGCCGGGCGAGATGAAGCCGTTCGACTGGCTGAAGCTCGGCGGCGCCGTCATGGGACGACTGCCGGCCTCCGCCCGCGAGGCAGCGGTAGTACTGGAACTGCCCAGCGCCACGGTCTCGCCGGAGGCTGCGGCCGAGTTCGCACTGGGCCTCAGGCTGCGCGCCTATTCCTTCGACCGCTACAAGACCAAGAAGAAGCCCGAGGACCAGACCGCCAAGCCGAAGGTCACACTCTATATAAGTGATGACTCCGCCGCCAAGCGAGCCTGGCGCAAGAAGGAAGGCATCGGCGAGGGCGTCACCATCGCCCGCGACCTCGTCAATGAGCCGGCCAACGTGCTCACTCCGCCGGAGTTTGCCCGCCGCGCTGAGGCGCTGGAAAAGGTGGGCGTCGACGTCGAGGTGCTCGGCGAGAAGGAATTGCGCAAGCTCGGCATGCGGGCGCTGCTCGGTGTCGGCCAGGGCTCGGCCCAGGAAAGCCGCGTCGTCGTCATGCGTTGGGATGGCGCCAAGTCGGATGCGGCGCCCGTCGCCTTTATCGGCAAGGGCGTGGTGTTTGATACCGGCGGCATCTCCATCAAGCAGGCTGCCGGCATGGAGGACATGAAGGGCGACATGGCGGGCGCCGCCTGCGTCGTCGGCCTGATGCATGCGCTGGCCAGCCGCAAGGCCAAGGTGAACGCTGTCGGCCTGATCGGCATCGTCGAGAACATGCCCGATGGCAACGCCCAGCGCCCGGGCGACATTGTCACCTCGATGTCCGGCCAGACCATCGAGATCATCAATACCGACGCCGAGGGCCGCCTCGTGCTCGGTGATGTGCTCTGGTACGCCAAGGAGCGCTTCAAGCCGCAATTCATGGTCGACCTGGCGACGCTCACCGGCGCCATCATGGTGGCGCTCGGCACCGAGAATGCCGGCCTGTTCTCCAATGACGACACGCTCTCGGTGCGGCTGACCGAATCTGGCCTCGCCACCGGAGAGAAGGTGTGGCGCATGCCGCTCTCGCCCGACTACGACAAGCTCATCGATTCGCGCTTCGCCGACATGAAGAACACCGGTGGGCGCTTCGGCGGCTCGATCACCGCGGCGCAGTTCCTGCAGCGCTTCGTCGGCGAGGTGCCATGGGCGCATCTCGACATCGCCGGCACCGGCATGTCGTCGCCGGCTTCCGAGTTCAACCGCAGCTGGGGCTCGGGCTGGGGCGTGCGCCTGCTCGACCGGCTGGTCGCCGACCACTACGAGAGCTGAACGAGCCGGAGCTGAGCGGCGGCACCATGACGGAAGTCTCGTTCTATCATCTCCAGCGCCTGCCACTGGAGCGGGTGCTGCCGCAACTCATCGAGAAATGCCTGGAGCGCGGCTGGCGCTGCGTCGTTCAGGCCGCATCGCGTGAGCGCATCGAGGCGCTCGACCAGCATTTGTGGACATACGACGACGCGTCCTTCCTGCCGCACGGCACCGACCGCGAGCCGGACGCCGCGCTGCAGCCGGTGCTGCTGACCAGTTCGGACGTGAATCCCAATGGCGCGGCGGTGCGATTCCTCATCGACGGGGTGGGGCTCGAGAGAATCGAGTCGTATCTGCGCCTCGTCCACCTGTTCGACGGTTCAGACCCGGAACAGGTGGACCGCGCGCGCGAGCACTGGCGAGGCGCGGTCCGTGGCGGCCACGAGGTCGCCTATTGGCAGCAGGACGCAGACGGACGCTGGCAGCGCAAGTAGCGCGGGGGCCTGCCGATCGGACCGGCGATTATCGCGAAGGCCAGCAAATTCGGGCTTTGTGCGGGCATCCGGCACCATTTTCCCGCCGCCATCGGGCCTTTATTGGCGGTATCGGCATGGCTTCGCTCAGGCTGGTCTATCCACACCATGGTGCCACCCCCGAAAATGTGACCCGGCGGCAACACTCTGTCGCGGAATAGCCCCAGAGCCCTGTTGACGGCTACTTAGCCTTTGCGCCGCTGGGGCGATTCAAACAATATCCTCCTCGGATGCCGCGGGGTTCTATGCGGTGGGTCCTGACAATCGAAAACCCAACATTGGTCCAATTTGGGGGAGAATGAAGTGAAGACGGTCATTAAGAACGTGCTACTCGGCTCGGTTGCCGGGCTTGCGATGGTCGGGACTGCTGCGGCGGCCGATCTGCCTGTGAAGGCAAAGGCTGCGGAATATGTGAAGATCTGCTCCACCTACGGCGCGGGCTACTACTACATTCCCGGCACCGACACCTGCCTGAAGATCGGTGGCTACGTCACCGCTGACTTCTATGTCGAGAACTTCAAGAACGAAGATAACTTCAGCGTCGATTACGACCACCCCGGTGGGTATAGCGACCGCACCAGCGGCAATGCTAACTTCAGCCAGAGCGACACTGAGAGCTACTTCAAGACTCGCGCCGCGATCCAGATGGACGCCCGCACTCAGACCGAGTACGGCACGCTGCGCAGCTACTTCGAAATGCGCTATACCTACGGCAGCGACAGCGCGCAGGACTACACTGCCGATACGCTCCGCCTGAAGTACGGCTACATCCAGTTCGCGGGCTTCACCTTCGGTAAGGCGACTTCGAACTTCGACTTCTGGGCCGGTGACTTCTACGAAGGTATCGATCCGGGCTTCTTCTACTCGGACGCCACTCCGCTGCAGATTGCCTACACGGCTGACTTCGGCAACGGCTTCTCGGCCACGATCGCCATCGAAGACGCTTACGAGCGTACTCGCGACTACTTCGACATCGGTATCGACAGCTCCTTCGGTGAGCACCGCCAGGAAGTTCCGGATATCGTCGCCAATCTGAGCTACGAAGGTTCGTGGGGCGCGGCTCGCCTGTCTGGCGCTCTTCATCGCCTCGAAGACCAGTACGGCAACTTCAATTCTCAGCCGAATGACGATTGGGGTTGGGCTGCCCTCGCCGGTGTCCGCTTCGACATCGCCGAGACCACCACTATCTACCTCGAAGGTGCGTATGCGGACGGCGCTCTGGGCTATCTTGGCTTTGGCGCGACGGGCGTGATGGACTTCGCTGATGGCGATGCCAGCAACTTCGGCGGCGCTCAGTCGGTGGACTTCAACGGCGACTCGATCTCCGGCTGGTACGTCGGCGGTGGTATTCGCCACTACTGGGTCCCGACCGTGTTCACGTCGTTTGTCGGCAGCTACGGCGAAACCGACAGCTACACCACGTTTGACGGCGTCAATACTGTCAATAGCGGTTTCCCGAATCCGGATTACGTCAATCAGTACGAGCAGGGTAAGGACAAGGTGTACAGCCTTGCTGCCAACATCGGCTGGAAGCCGGTCAAGGGTCTGCAGTTCGTCCTGCAGTATGATCGAGTCTGGACCGAGTTCAGCTACAACGGCCGCATCAACGACTCCGATGCGCCGAGCAACTACTGGGACGACAGCAACAGCTACTCTGGCAACAACAAGCAGATCACCGATCGTATCCTGCTTGAAGCCAAGCGCTCCTTCTGATCTCGTCTGAGATTGGATACGGAAAACCCCGGCGAAAGCCGGGGTTTTTTGTTGTCGGCTCTCGCCCTTGTCCAGCGGGGAGGCGCGGCAATGAGACGTGCCTCGCCTTGTCAGAGGCGGTGCCAGTCAAAGAATGGCGAAAGAACTGAAGCTATCAGTGCCGCTGCACGCGCGCGGTATCGAGGGGGCAGTCAGTATCCGTCCGGTCGTTCAACCGGCCGCCTGCGCCTCTTCATAGGAGGCGGACAGTTCCAGCCAGCTCTCCTCGGCGTGGCCGAGCGCCTCGGATGCCTCGGCCCGGGCCTTGCCGAGCTTCGCGGCCCCCGCCGGATCGCGCTCATAGAGCCCTGGCGCCGCGAGCTTCTCGTCAAGCACGGCGATTTCCCGCTCCAGCTTGGCGATACCTGCCTCGGCATCCTTGATGCGCTTGCGCATCGGGCCAAGTTCGGCGCGTTTGCTGGCGGCGATACGGCGCGCCTCGGCCCGATCGCCATCTGACTTTCCGTCGGTCTTGCCATTGCCGGCGGAGGTGTCGGTACGAGCCAGCACCAGCCGGCGATAATCCTCGAGATCACCCTCGAACGGCTTCACCGTGCCGCCGGAGACCAGCCACAGCCGCTCGGCGCAGGCATCGAGCAGCGTGGCGTCGTGGCTGATCAGGATCACCGCGCCGGGAAAGGCGCTGATCGCCTCGACCAGCGCCTGGCGCGCCACTATGTCGAGATGGTTGGTCGGCTCGTCGAGGATCAGCAGATGCGGCCCGTGGAAGGCGGCGAGCCCGAGCAGCAGCCGCGCCTTCTCGCCACCGGAAAGCGAGGCGATTCGGGTGTTGGCCGCCGCGCCGGAAAAGCCCATCTCCGCCGCGCGCGAGCGTACCTTGGCTTCCGGCGTGTCCGGCATCAGCCGGCGCACATGGTCATAGGCGCTATCGTCCGCCACCAGTTCGTCGAGCTGGTGCTGGGCGAGATAGGCAACCTCCAGCCCGCTTGCCCGCACGATACGCCCGCTTTGCGAGGCAATGCGCTCGGCGATCAGCTTGGCGAAGGTCGACTTGCCGTTGCCGTTCGGGCCAAGCAACGCGATACGGTCGTCGTGATCGATGCGCAAGGTGAGGTTGCGCAGGATCGGCTTGCCCGGCTCATAGCCGGCAGCGACGCCGTCGAGCGTGATGATCGGCGGCGAGAGCAGGCGCTCGGGATGGCGAATCGAGATCGCCGCCGCCTCCTCGCCTCCCACATCCGCGATGGGTGCGAGCTTGGCCAGCGCTTTGAGTCGCGACTGCGCCTGGCGGGCCTTGGACGCCTTGGCGCGGAAGCGCTCGACGAACGCCTCCATGTGCTTGCGCTTCGCCTCCTGCTTCATGCGCTGCTTGCTATCGAGGATCAGCTTTTCCTGGCGCTGCCGGTCGAAGGAATCATAGCCGCCGCGCCACAGCGTCAGCTTCTGCCGGTCGAGATGCAGGATGAAGGACACCGAGCTGTTGAGCAGTTCGCGGTCATGGCTGATCAGCAGCACGGTCCGCGGATAATGCGCGAGATAGTCCTGCAGCCATAGCGTGCCTTCGAGGTCGAGATAATTGGTCGGCTCGTCGAGCAAAAGCAGGTCCGGTTCGGCGAACAATATGGCGGCGAGCGCCACCCGCATCCGCCAGCCGCCGGAGAATTCCGCGCAGGGCCGCGCCTGCGCCGCCTCGTCGAAGCCGAGACCAGCGAGGATGCGCGCAGCGCGCGCCGGCGCGGCATGGGCGCCGATATCGGCCAGCCGGGTCTCGATCTCGGCGATGCGGGTGGGATCGGTGGCGGTGGCGCTCTCGCGGATCAGCGCGGCGCGCTCCTTGTCGGCGGCGAGCACCACTTCGAGCAGTGTCTCCGGCCCGGCCGGCGCCTCCTGCGCCACCTGGCCGATGCGCGCGCGGGTCGGCACGCGGATCTGCCCGGTCTCCAGCGAAAGTTCGCCGGTGATGGCGCGGAACAGCGTGGTCTTGCCGGCGCCGTTGCGCCCGACCAGTCCGACCCGCGCCCCCTCGGGGATGGCGACAAAGGCATGGTCGATCAGCAGGCGGCCCGCGAGCCGGAGCGAAATATCGTCAAGTGAGATCATGCCGAAGGCTTTAGCCTTGGCGGGGCAGGGCGGGCAAGCGCGGGGTGCGGGGGGCGCGCTGTTTCAGCATTCTCCGAGGCCGGCCGTTGGCCGGCACCTCAGGATGATGATCATCCAGGAGCTACGTCATCCTGAGGTGCGAGCGCGGCGAGCCTCGAAGGATGCTCAATACAACGTCGCCACCCCGCCCGGCAGACGCTGGAAGGCGATCAGGTCCAGTGAGGGTGTCGCCGCATTGCCGAGGAAATGGCTCAGCAGCGCGTGCACCTGGCCGCGATGGTGGGTCTGGTGGTTGAAGAAATGGTCGAGCGCGGTGTCGATCGGCTGGCTGAAGCGCCGGCCCGAGCTGTTCGAATACTCGATCACGCGGGCGAGCCCCGCCTCGTCCAGCCCGGCGACGAAGGCGACGATGCGGCCGTCCTCGGCTTCGCGCTCGGCGCGCAGATCCTCCAGGCGCTCGAACAATATGGCGTCGAGTGGGGATTCCTCGCCAATGCCGGTGAAGCGGCCCATCCAGACGCGGTCGGCGACGACGAGGTGGTTCAACGTGCCATGCACCGAACGGAAGAAAGCACCGCGATCCTCCCGGTATCGAGTATCGTCGAGCTTCGCCGCGGCGTCATAGAGGCGTTGATTGGCCCAGCGATTATAGCCGGCAAGCATATGGTAGCGAGAAAGCGACATTTACCGTCCTCATTCACGAAAAGGCGGAAAAGCGGATCAGGCCGAAGCTACTATACTGCCGGTGTGGGCACTCGATTCGCGCCGTGGGCGCAAGGGGGGATCATGAAGAAGTATGTAGCAGAATTCATCGGCACAGCCGTGCTCGTGCTGCTCGGCTGCGGCTCCGTCGCCATCACCGGCTTCGCGGGCGCCTCGCCGGTGTGGTTCCTGGCGGTGGCCTTTGCCTTCGGCCTTGCGGTGACGTCGATGGCCTATGGCATCGGCCCGATCTCGGGCTGCCACATCAATCCCGCGGTGAGCATCGGCGTCTGGGCGGCGGGCCGCCTGCCGACCTCCGAGCTGCCCGGCTACATTATCGCCCAGGTGCTGGGCGGCATCGCCGGCGCCGTCCTGCTCTACATCATCGTGTCCGGCAAGCTTGCCGGCTATGATGTCGCCGCCGCCGGCCTCGGCCAGAATGGCTGGGGCGAGGGCTATGGCGGCGGCTACGGTCTCGCCTCGGCGATCATCGTCGAACTGGTCGCTACCTTCATCTTCCTGGTGGTCATTCTCGGCGCCACCTCGAAGGCAGGCGCGACGCCGGCGGCCGGCCTCGCCATCGGCCTGTCGCTGGTGATGATCCACATCGCCTTCATCCCGGTCACCGGCGTGTCGGTCAATCCGGCCCGTAGCATCGGCCCGGCGCTGCTGGTCGGCGGCAAGGCTATCTCCCAGCTCTGGCTGTTCATCATTGTCCCGCCGATCGGCGGCTTCCTCGCCGGCCTGCTGTTCAAGAACAAGGTCCTCGAGGACTGATCTGGAGCTGAGTCTAGACGGAGACGGGCGACGGATTGCTCCGCCGCCCGTCATGTCGGCCCGGCCACGGGGGGCTTGCAGCCAAGCCGTCATTTGAAATCTGCTTTAAAGCCTCGCCCGGTCGCCGGGCGGGGCTTTTCTCATTCCGCCGCGCTCGGGGATGCGCTCGAGATTCTGGTGCGCCAGCTTCTGTAACGGATACTGAGCCGTTCCAATCGTAAGAGCCAATCAGTTTAAGTAGCTCATATGATAAGTTAAGCTGATGGCCATCATCTCCTTCCGGCAGCTGCGCTGTCTCGGCGCTTGGCCCGGCTTGGCCATCTCAGCCGCGCCGCGGAGGCGAGCGCCGTCGCGGAGCCGGCGCTCTCCATCCGGATCCGCGAGCCGGAGACACAGCTCGGCGGTGGCCTCGTTCGGGCGGCTGCCGGTTCGGGCGAATTTTCCGCTGCTGGAACCCGCCTTGCACGAGGCGCAGGCCAGCATGCTGATCACGGAATTGTTATCGGGTTGCGGTCACGGCCAGCTTGCCGGTCGATCATCCCGACTGCGCCAGCCTGTCTTTGTTCGAGGATGCCTTCCTGCTCGCGGTGCCGGCGGAGGGGTCGCTGGCGCTTGGTGAGGGTGCGGCCCGGCCGGCGTTACTCGATCGTCAGGATATTCTGCTGCTGGTAGATGGCCCTTGCCCGCGCGACCAGGCACTTAAGGTGCGCGCGAATGTCGATCCCCGGCGGCTCAGCAACCATCGCGCCACCTGCCGCCCAGCATCGTGCAGTTGGTGGCGAACGGGCAGGGGGTGACGCTGCTGCCGGAACTGTTCATCGACGCAGTGGGGGCACGGACCCGCGGGTGCGCCTACTGCGCTTCACCGATCCCGAGCCCAAGTGCGAGGTGGGCCTGGTAGAGCGGGGCTCTTCCCCGCGCCGGTACGAGCTGACCGGGCAGCTGTCCATTGAACGGGTGTGCTGAAATAGAAAGCCCCGATCCTGCTGGGCAGGACCGGGGCAACACGGCACCGGGGGTCGGCGAACCGGGGCCGTGCATTCGTGGAAGTGGTGGAGGGCATTCGCTATGTCCGCCCGCCTTGATGTCATTTATGGCGCACCGCGCAGGAACGCTTCCTGAACGCTTCGTTGCGTCAGATTCATCTACATGAACAATGGGTTGGTAGCCCGTTCATCGCCCGTTCAGCGGTGCCGGGAGGCTGCGCCTGCCGCGCAGCGCGGGCGGATTCGGGTACAAAAAAGAACGCCCCGGCTCCTGGGGAGGGAGTGCTGAGAAAAATTATCACGAAAAAATGTGAATAATAATATATAGATAGACGGACGGTCAGTCAGCTAGTAGCCAACACTGTAGCCTAAATTGTAACCCGAAATGAAGGTGCCCCGGCTCGCCTTGCCTCTACGATGCGTTTAGCTCGTCCAATTGCAAAATCGCGGTTGTGAGCTACCTCCAACTCGGCCTCATATCGCTCGAACAGAGGTAGAGCGACCTCACCAAAGCGCACGACTAAGTCAGCCGCATAGGCAAGCATCCGCTCGCGGTGCGGTACGTCGTACAAATCGGCGGGTAGGCGAGGGGGATGGTTCACGACGTTGCCGCTCTCACGTCCGTTACCATCGACGACCGGCACTCGCCGCGGGCGATCAACTCCGCCACGCCGCTCGAAATGCCCAGGCGCACGTACTGCTCCAGCGGCTCATAGCAATCGGTCTGCCAGGCACAGGCGACCGGTGCCCACTTGCCGAAGTGGAGAGTTCCGTTTGCGACCGATGACGACATCTTTGAAACGTCCATTCGACCAGTGTTGGACGTCATCCAGACATCCGATACCTCTCGACACAAGGTTTACGGATTTACGGAATTAATCCGAAGGAAAATTCAAAAAAAATCCGGCGCACGCCGGGGCCGTCGGGCGAACTTCGACTGGGCGTTATCCGCCCGTCTCTAGAAAGTCGATAATAACGATGTGGTTCTGGCCGCCCGATCGGCTAGCTGCCTTGGCGATCACCGTAATGATCGATCGCGAGGCGAAGGCCAAGCCATACGGGCTATTTGGAAGCATGATCGCGGGGTCCACGATGGTCGCTGCAATAGTAGCCTCGGGGTGCGAGTCCGTGGCGACCCCGCACGCGCCCGTTTCCAAATTCAGCCACTTGATCGAAACCCGGATCTCCTGCGCACGACTTACTTGATCCCAGCTCGTGCGAACCTCGGCCGGCAACCCGTTCATGGGTTCGGCTTTCCCTGAAGTTGCCGATCCAGATATCAGTGAAGCGTAGACAGTGGGCCCCCTGTCTTCCTCGCCGACTCCGCGTAGCAACCAAATTTCGGTGGTCTCTAAAACGCGGGCCAAATCGACGAGCTTGCCACCCTTGATGGTGCCCTTCTTGCCATAAAACAGATCCGACACGTACCCCCGGTTAAAGCCGGCACGCCGCTCGACCTCGACGGCGGTGAGTTCCAGGGCACTCATTCTCCGCTGAACCCGATCCGTGAACGTCATTTCCTGCGTCACAAAAGCCTCGTCTGGTTGGCCGTCCAAAATTCTCCGACACATCAGGCCGGGCGCGTCAATTACCAGAGTCCAAATTCTCCGCTTGACGCGATTTGGATATTCGGAGAAATTCCGAAAACAGTCAATCGTGATCTGAGCATTTCTAGAAAACTGCTCCCGCGTTCCGAAAATCTCGCCGGACATTGTTCACCGCTGCCCAAAGGGCTGAGTGCGCAGTGGTCGACGGTCCGATGGAAACACGCTCCATCGATCCATGAGGCTTCTGATGGCAAAGCTCGGCTTCCAACTCGTGCTGGACGAGTACGACCACATTGGCGAGAACGGCGAGGACATCCCCGCCTATGACGAGTTGCGCCAGCACCGCAAATGGGTGTCGTGGAAGCTCGGCGCCCCGAGGAGCGACTCTGGCAAGCAGACCAAGCTCCCCGTCAATCCGATGACTGGCCGGCTTGCCAGCAGTGGGAAGCCGGAAGATTGGGGCACCTACGAGCAGGCCAAAGCGCGCACGCTCGCGCAGGGCCTCGCCGGCAACGGCTATGTGTTCACGGCCGACGATAACTACACCGCGATCGACCTCGACCATTGCCGAGATCCGGACACAGGTGAGTTTGAGCCGTGGGCTGCGGAAATTCTGGCGTTCGAAGAGACCTATGCCGAGGGCAGTCCGTCCGGCACAGGCGTTCACATGATCGCCCGCGGCAAGATCGAGCGCACGATCAAATGCGACGAAGCCAATGTGGAGATGTACGTCTTCGGCCGCTACTTCACGATGACCGAGTCGCAGATCGACGGCTCGCCCATGTCGATCAGGCCGGCGCCGCGCACTATCGCAGCCCTGCTGGCACGTATCGAGGCGAACAGGCCCACGCCGGCACCGGCCGCCCCGGCGACGCCGAACCTGCCGGCGGTGCTGCCGCAGCCCGTGCGCCCCTCGAACGTGACGGTGCTGCCGCCTGTCAGGCCCGGCAACTTCTTCCGGAATGTGAACGATGCCGCGCTCGCCAACCTCGACGCATGGGTGCCGGCCGTATTCCCATCGGCCAGGACGCAGTTGAGCACGGGTGGCTACCGGATCAAAAGCAAAGCGCTTGGCCGCGCCCTTGAGGAAGACCTCGGCATCATTCCAACCGGGATCTGGGATTTCGGGCTGGAAGCGCCGAGCACGGCCATCAGCGTTGTCATGGACTTCGGCGGCGCACCGGATTCGCTCTCCGGAGCGAAGTGGCTGTGCGCGCAGATGGGGATCGACCCCGAGACGTTGGGCTTCGGCCAGGAGGACGCCGCGTTCATGGCCGAGGCGAATGCGCTGGGTGAGGCGATCCTTGCCAGTGCGTTGCGCGCCGACGCCGACGACGACGTAGAGCCGATCGAGGCCGCGCCCCAGCTCTCTGACGCCGATCGCGAGTTCCCCGAGGAGTACCTGAAGCTCCCCGGCATCCTCGGCGAGATGATGCGCTACGTGCTCGACAGTGGCGGCACGCGCATCCCGCTGTTCGCCGCGGCGGCGTCGCTTATGGCCGTCAGCACACTGATGGGACGGCGGCTCTATTACGGGCTCTCCGCCGATAAGACGCCGACGCACCTCTACATGGTCGGCATCATGGGTACGGGTGGCGGCAAGGATCACCCGCAGCAAGCCCTAAAGCGGCTGCTGGACGCCGCTTCGGGCGAGCACCCCATGATGACGCTGCACCGGACATCGGTGTCGTCAGCGGCCACGCTGGGCGTCCACCTGGGCTCACATCCGCTCCAGTGCCAGATCGTCGACGAGATCAGCGGCCTGTACGCCAAGATGACCGGCCGGAACGCCAGCTCGCAGGAATCCAACCTGCTGCTGAACCTCTGCACACTCTGGGGCCTGTCGGATGGCACGTTCGCGCCCGAGAGCACCATGTCGCGCGGCTATACGATCATCAAGCGCCCCAGCCTCTCGATCTTCGGCTTCACCACGCCCACGGGGTTCTATGAGAGCCTGCGGAGCAAGCACGTCGCGGGCGGCTTCCTGAACCGCTTCCTCGTGCTGCCGAAGTATCAGCGCGTGCGCTACTCGACCCCGGTCCTTGCCACCAAGGACGTGCCGGAAGGGCTGAGGCGACGGCTCCAGTTGCTGTACGACTTCCAGAACCAGCCTAAGCCCGGTCAAGTGGTCAAGCCCGGCCTGCCGCTCATGGGGCCGACCGATGCGGAGGTGCCGCCCGAGATGACCAGCGTCGGCGGAACACCGGAGGCCGAGGCACGGCTCGCCGAGCTGGCCGACGAACAGTACGACATGGTCTGCGGCGCGGACACAGACCCAATGCTCGAGACGTGGGTTCGCTTCACGGACATGGTGCGTCGGCTCGCGCTGATCCATGCGGTCGGCCGCTTCTCTGACCGGGATCTGCACGGCATCGTCGTCGACCTGTGCGACGTGACGTTCGCGGGGCGTCTGGTGCGTTGGTCGCTCGACACCTTCGTCACTGGCATGCGCCAGAACATGGTCGAGAACGAGCACCAGGCCGAATACAAGCGCGTGCTGGGGATCATCCGCACCACTGGCACGATCGGCCACCGCGAGCTTCTGCGGAAGCTGCAGGGCAGCATCAAAGCCCGCGAGCTTGGCCCGATGATGGACATGATGATGTCGGCAGGGCAGGTGAAGCCGATCAAGGAGCCTGCGAAGCGAGGCCCGCCGAAGGTCAGCTATCAGTTCGTGCGCGACTGACGATCCAACAGCGAAGACCAGCAGGCGTAGCTCAGACGGGCTTCCCCTGCTTCCGCATGACCAGAGCATTGCGCAGGCCGGAGCCACACGCTGCGAGCACCGCGCCGACCGCGCCGCCGCCGATCGCCTGTCCGAAGGCTTCGAATGCTACCAGGGATGAGGTGGTGTCGAGGCCGGTGTTCAGCAGAGCGTAGAGCGCGCCTACAAGTGCTCCATAAAGGGCAACGCGCCCCGTGTTCCATCGCCGCGGCATCGCCATCCCCTTCATGCCAGTGAAGGAGGACCATGGCGGTATTGTGGGAATATACCAATCGGGTGGCCAATCAAGACATCAGCGCAGCCTCGCCCAGACGCGGCGACGAGAACACCACGCGGGATGGTCATGCTTCGGCACCGCGGGAAGCGCAGCCGGCTCGCAAGGTCCGCAAGGGGGAAGTCCCGCCCTTGACCACCAGCGTCTTCAGATCGAGATCGGATGACCAGTCGCACCAGCCGACCTTGGTCACGCCCACGCGGCTCCCGCGCCCGCATCGCGCATGCACCTTCCACGACAAATCGTATGCCTCGCCCAGCGTCTCGATCATGCGAACAAAATGAAAACATGGGGCGGGGGCGTCAAGGGGGCTGGGGGCTGGGGGCTGGGGGTGTCATGACTAGTTTTGACAAGTTATGACTAGTTTTCTAGGTGGGTAAGCAGTGCTGTCGTTTATTGGCGAAACTAGTCAAAACTAGTCATGGTCGAATTTGACAGGTTTCGGCGGCAAAAAGATGAGCCTTTATATATAGTTATAGAGAGAGAATCCCCTTTATATAACTAGTCATGTCGTTTGATATCTCTATGTCCTCAGTGCATGGCTTATGCCGCGAGCTATGCAAAACCCCTGAAATCTCCATATCTACGTGTAAGAGCATGACAGGTTTGACAGGTTTTCATCGGGCACAAAAAAGCCGGGGCAGTGAGCCCCGGCGAGTTGCGGTCATTGGTGATGTGGAGCGCGGTCAGTAGTGGTGTCGCGAGCCGAAGTAGTTGAAGTCGTCCAGAGGATCGGCCTCGGGCGGCACGACCTCGACGCACCAGAGCCATCCGTTGATCCGGACGATGTCGCCCTCATCCTCGTCGAGCCTGCGGAAGACGACATCGATGCACTCGACGTCTTCTGCCAGGGTGCCATGGATGGTCCCGGCTCTAATATGCATTGGGCCAAAGGCGTCCTCAGGTACCTCAGAGGAACGAAAAGATGGGAAATTTTCCATATATTTTTCGATAATTAGTCGACATGCGGCATCCGAGTACGGCAATTTGCAGAAATTTTCAAAGTATTACGCTTCTGAGAGGTGCATATATACCTCGCTTATCTCCGGATCTCGACGCGCCCATCGTCAAATCGCGCCGTGTTCATTGCAGACTATCTCATTGATATTGTTGTTTTTTAGCGTTGTTTAGGGCTTGTTACAGCGCGAAGACGGCCTCCGAGTGGGCGGCAGTCCTCCTCATAAATGTTAACCTCGGCCACGCAAATCGAATGGCGATGCGCGATCGATCGCCGGGCAGAGATCGATGCTGACGTAGTCCTGCGCACTTCGTTCTTCGTAGGAGCACGTGTTGTTGCCGCTGGGAGCGTGCCCTGAATGCCCAGGGACCAGCCAGGGTGTCGTTCATGCCCTCGACAGTTATCCAGCCTCAAAGGATGAGCGCATCTGCTGTACGGGGGCGTCAAGAAGACCAAGGACGGCTTCGAGATTAAGCTTCGGGATCGCGACCGCGCGATGCAGCGGCCGCCACCTCGGCATGTTCTCCGAGAAGCTGATCCTCAAGGGCGACCCCGAGGACCCGCTGACAGTGATTTTGAGGAGCATGCAAGGGAAGTCGTTGCCGTACGTCGCCAGGCTGCCGTCGTATAAGTAGGCCAGACGCGGGACACCACGTGGGCCAGAGCCGCGAGATGCATCGCATGTCCCGACGGGACGGCGTCGTGGGACCTTCCCGAATGAGGAATGCCTCGGCGTTGAATGAAACACCTGTCAGGTGTTCTTGGCGACGAGACGCTTCACGATGTGGGGCAGGATGATCGTCGTTGCCACGCTCAGGATCACGTGGTTCGAGACGTGGCGCACTTGGCGGCTCGACTTTCGTGAGAGCGGCCAAATTCCACCAGCTAGCAGGCCGAACACCGCTCACCCGGCAGGTGACGCCTAGTGTTCGATGATCCTGGCGATTGCGCGCCCCACGCTCGACCCTCCAAGTTATTCAGTGACCCCCGGGTAGGTTTGTTTCGCAAGAAGCTCGGCCAAGTGAACCGCATTGGCCGCCATCATGCCTGTGGCCTGGGCTGTCTTGTCATAGGGCTTTCGCAGATCCGCGTACTCCGTTGAGCCCATAGCCTCGCCAATCCAATAGGTCCCGCCGCACGCTGGGATGGTGAACCCAACGTCATTGAGGGCCTGGAAGATTTCGGCGTGGCAATGGTGGGCGCCGTCTTCCTTGCCGACTATCGCCACGACGGCAACCTTGCCGAACGAGGGCATCCTGTCCTTGTCATCGGTCTCGTCCAGGAACGCGTCCATGCGCTCCAGCACACGTTTCGCAATGCTAGACGGTTGTCCGAGCCAGATCGGCGTGCCGAGAATGAGGATGTCGGCGTCGAGAATTCGTTGACGAAGCGCCGGCCACTCGTCGCCATCGCCCTCGTCCGACGTTACCCCGGGCTTGATGTCGAGATTGGCGACCCGCACGCGCTCGCCGTCGACGCCGAGCTTCGCGAGTTCCTCGAGCGCCTCGCCGAGCAACTTGTCGGTCGACGAGGATTCCTTCCCACGCTTCAAGGTACAATTGAGAGCTAGGGCCGTTAGGGACATGGGACGATCCACCCTGTTGTGACGGCTAACAACCGATCCTAGTCCTTGTTCCTGCCTCCAAGTCCTAATACGAAGCGCGCTTCCAAAAGCCGGCCATCTCTCACGGCATGGATAAGGTCGCCCGACGAGATCGTCTCGATCTGTTCAGCGAAGCGCTCGAGATTGAGCGTCATCTGCGCATCGTGGCCCGCGTCAGACGAACTGCATGAGCAAGGGCAAAGGCGCATAGGCATCCCGGTCGCGAGGCCGGTCAGGCGACACCTTTGCCGCCCGTGACGCCGAAGACCTCGCCGTTTATGAAGCTTGCCTCCTGCGAGGCGAGCAGCACATAAATCGGCGCGAGTTCGACGGGTTGGCCTGGTCGCCCGAAATCGCTGTCCTTGCCGAAATTCTCGACTTTCTCGTCAGGCTGGCCGCCGCTTGGTTGCAACGCCGTCCAGAAGGGGCCGGGCGCAACCACATTGGCGCGAATGCCCTTTTCGATGAGTTGCTTAGCGAGCGCCTTGGTATAGGCCACGATGCCGGCCTTGGTCGTTGCGTAGTCGAGCAGGATGGGAGAGGGCTTGTACGCTTGGATCGATGCCGTGGTGACGACCGATGCGCCGGGCGGCAGATGCGGCACCGCTGCCTGCGCGATCCAGTGCAGAGCGTACAGGTTGGTCTTCATCGTCTTGTCGAAGTCAGCCGTCGACAGCTCTTCGATGTTATCACGGTACTGTTGTCTGCCGGCGTTGATGACCAGAACGTCCAGCCCCCCAAGTTCTGATACCGCCTTCTGCACCAACTCGCGGCACCAGGCTTCCTCCTTGACATCGCCGGGGAGCGCGACCGCCTTGCGTCCTTCAACCTCAATGAGCGCGATGACCTCCTTGGCGTCAGCCTCTTCCTCAGGAAGGTAGGAAATGGCCACATCCGCGCCTTCGCGAGCGAAAGCGATAGCTGCCGCGCGGCCGATGCCGGAGTCGCCGCCAGTCACCAGTGCCTTACGCCCGTCGAGCTTTCCCGATCCGCGATAACTTTCCTCGCCATGATCTGGACGCGGGTCCATTTTTCGGGCGAGACCCGGCGCCGCCTGTGGCTGCTCGGGGAAAGGCGGCTTAGGATACTGCGAGCGCGGATCTTGCATTTTCAAACGATTGGGCATGGTGGCCTTCCTTTGAGTGTTTGCCCGAATGGCGGCAAGCGGCGGGTTTCCGAATTGGCAGCGACGACGGCCTCGCATTCCGGCGAGCCGTCATGGGGCAGGGAGATCGACAGCGTAACGAGAATGGTCGTCGACAGAATTCTGGCTGCCGGTTCTGGAAGGATTCGAGCCAGAGTTGCGTCTCCGTGGGCGTCTTAGGGCAAACATCCTTGAATACAGGACGAACGCTTCACCGCTCGGGCGAGTTCCGGTCGAGCGTTGCCGTCGTGAGCCGTTCTGCCTGCTGATACATCCCCGACGATATGCCCGATCGCCACGCGATCGCTTAGGAATGCGTCGCCGGCCAAATGCATTGACTCCCGCAACCCAAAAGGAAACAAAATAGGAACAACTAGGAGCCTGCCATGACGAAGCCTCGCCATTCACCGCCAAGGATCGAGGACAAGGAGCTTCTTGAGCTGCTCAGGAAGGCGCGGGATGGCGTCATCAAGTTCTCTGGCATGCACGGGCCGCGATCCGGTTATCGGGCCATGGCTGGCGCGGTCGTCAAGAACATCGACGAGCTGGCGCAGATCCTCACGGGCGATCCGGCCTACTTCCACCTCAAGGGGCACTCGGCGCCCCCGCCCCTGCACTCCCGACCGAAGGAATGAGAGGAGCAATGTCCACCATCACTTACTACGTAGCCCTTCCTTTCATTCGAACTGAGGAAGGCACCCTTGTTCCCGGCGAAGGCGTCGAGGCGCAGAACGAGCATCAGGCCAAGTCGCGTGCCCGCACCATGAGTTTATCGGTTGCCGCCGCAATCGCGTTCTCTCGCAAAGGCGATGCGGATCTCGGCGACTTTGAGCCGGCTGAAATCCTGGCACGCTACGGCGACACGCCGGACGAGGTTGATTAATAGGATTGCGCACGCGCATACCCAAAAGGCCGCCATGACAGATGTTCGTGTCCGACTGAATGGTGACCACTAACGTCACTTGATCAGCTGATGCCATTGCGGATCGCGGTCGACATCTGATCGGACCCAGCTGACCCGAGCTCTACCGCCGTGGGTCTCGGGGCTTAAGGGGCGTACCTTCGCGCGAGCCATCGACCGTGTTTTGCGTCTTCGGGCCGAGCCTCTTTTCGCGAGGGGTATTGTCATTGCGAACCTCGTCGAGCGGCGGCGCCGAGGGGTTGGTCACTGGCGTCGGCCTATCGTTCAGCACAGCATCAACGTTCGCTGGGTCAATCACGATGGTGTTTTGATCGAGACGGCGCGGATCGCGAACCATGTTTCCTCCGAATTTTCGTTCGGAAGGAAACTGATCGGCTGAAGTTTCGGTTCCATACAGTGTTGGGCCGACGGAGCAGAACGCCATGTCATGCGTTCTGGACGCAGCAGATGCGGGCTGCTCAGTGTGGCACCGCCTCGCAGGAGGAATCCGAATGCGTGTTCCCTTACGCCATCGCCTGCTACTTTTCGCCGTCTTAGCTACGTTTACCCAGGGCGCTTTATACGCCGTGGTTTCCGCGCAAGCACAGGAAGAAGGCCCCGCGGCCGCCTGCGCCAAGGGCACGGATGAATCGAATGCGGCGCTGGCGAGCGCGTACATGAACGCCTTCGCAGCCGCTGATGAGAGGGTATTCGATGAGATTCTGTCCACGGACTACAAACATCATTTCGGCATCGGTGAAGATGCGCAGACGCCCGCCGGGCTCAAGCAAAAGGTCGCCGAGTGGTACAAGGCTTTCAATGGTGGGGCGTTTGACGTCCAGCAGGTCATAGTTAGTGGCGACATGGTGGTGGTCCGCTGGAAGCGTACCGGCGTGCAAGTCGGGGACTTCGCAGGCGTTGGCCCGTCGAATGTCGAGACCACCTATACCGGCATCAACATCTTCCGGATGAAGTGCGGCAAGGTCGCTGAAAGCTGGAACGAGTCGGATCACTTGGGACGACTTCAGGCCGCTGGAGTGCTCACAAAAGACAAGCTGCTAAAGCCCTAAGGCGGCGGCCATCACGACAAATACACCGTCTAGTGTTCGCTCGGCGCACCGACCACGCTCGCGGGCAGAATATTCGCAACGCGAGGCGATCAAACGGATATGCGCTAGGAACTGAGTGTCCGGGTCTCGGAGGGTATCCCGCCACGGCGGGCCAGAAGCCGAAGCATAGAGTCATCATCGTACCGGGAACGGAGTCGTCGAGGCGCCGTTGAGTCTCTCGTAGTAGGGAGCGCGTCGATGGCACCTCGGGCACAATGGAAGGGCTTCCTGAAGGTGGCCGAATTGACCTGCCCGGTGGCGCTCTATACCGCGGCATCGACTTCGGAGCGGGTCGCTTTCCACACGCTCAATCAAACCACCGGTCATCGGCTGCGACGCGAATTCGTCGATCAGGACACCGGCGACGTCGTCGATCGCGAAAACCAGGTGAAAGGCTTTGAGGTCGGCAAAGACGAATACATCATACTTGAGCCCGAGGAGATTGCGGCGGCCACGCCTGTCAGCGACAAGACGCTCAGCGTCCTGCGCTTTGTTCCCTGCGATGACATCAACGACGTCTACCTCGACAAGCCTTATTACCTCGCTCCGGACGGCCGCATTGCCGCCGTCGCCTTCGGTGTAATCCGCGAAGCGATGAGGACGCAAAAGGTGGCTGCCTTAGCCCAGGCGGTACTGTTCCGTCGTATGCGCACGGTGCTACTACGACCGTTTGAAGGGGGCATTGTCGGCAACACGCTGCACTTCAACTACGAAATCCGCTCGGTTCAAGAAGCCTTCAATGACGTCCCCGAGATGAAGATCGAGGGCGAGATGTTGGATCTGGCCAAGCACATAATCAGCACAAAAGTCGGCAGCTTCGATCCCAAGAACTTTGATGACCGATACGAGGCCGCTCTCGCCGAACTAGTGAAGGCGAAGATGGAGGGGCGCACGATCCAGGCGCCCAAGCTGGCGAAGCGCGACAAGGTGGTGGACCTCATGGAAGCGCTGCGGCAGAGCGCCGGTGTCACGGGCAAGCCGGCCTCCGCGAAGACTTCTCCGAAGAAGGCAGTCAGAGCCGGGACGGCGCCCAAGAGGCCGGCAGCCCGGGCGCAGAGCCGCAAGGCAAGCTAATCAGCGCCGCTTGGTCTTCCCCTTGCTCTCGGTCTCCACGCTCTTGCGGAGAGCGTCGAGGATGCTCACGACGTTGGCTGGCCGCTCCGGTTCTTCTTCCTTGGCTTGTTTGACGGGCTTACGACCCTTGAGCTTGGCGTTGATCAAGTCCTGCAGGCGATCCTGGACAGGATCGTTGAGCGACTTTTCATCCCAGCGGCCGGTCTTTTCCTTTACGAGGTACGTGCCGAGAGACAACAGGTCCTTGTCGACCTCATCCTCGCCGATGCTCCCGAAATAATTGGCTGGATCGCGAACTTCATCGCCGTAGCGCAATGTCCAGAGCACGATGCCTTTGTCGCGCGGCTCCAACATCACTGCGCGCTCGCGCCGATACATGACAAGCCGCGATATGCCGACCATCTCTGTGGCCGCCATGGCGTCGCGAATGACGGAAAAAGCTTCCTCGCCGACCGGATCATCTGGCTTGAGGTAATGCGGCCGGTCGTACCAAATCCAGCTGATCGAATCCTTTGGCACGAACGTCTCTATGTTAATCGTGCGGGTACTCTCCAGCGCGACGGCCTCGATTTCGGCGTCGTCGAGAAGGACATACTCGTTCTCGCCGCGCTCATAACCCTTTACCTCTTCGTCTTCCTCGACGGGCTCGCCTGTTTCTGCGTCAACCATCTGCGTGACGAGTCGGTGGCCGGTGGCACGGTTCAACGTATGGAATTTGATCTTTTCGCGATCTGAGGTCGCGGGTGACATCTGCACCGGGCACGTAACCAGGGACAGCTTCAGGTAGCCTTTCCAGAATGAACGCGGTGCCATCGAATTCTCCGGCTGAATTGCCGAACAGGACAACGGGGCTGGCGGCCGTTGGTTGCGTCGAGGCCTGCCGTAGCTTGCTCGCTGCGACACGGCAGCGAGCAAGCGTGTCAAGCTGACAGAAGATCAGACGCTATAACGGTCACGCTCGCGAGTGATCTCTGTCAAGCGTAAAGGTCGGCGAGTTCGGGTCGAAGGCCCATCAGTGGGTCTGTCGGTAGACCAGCGAAACATCCACCGTCACGTGCCGTAGAGGGTGGAACAGTAAGCACTTTGCACCCTAGCGGAAGCGCCTAGGCAGCATTCAATCAAGTGATGGAATTGAACCTTGCGAGCGCTGCAAGGTAGTCCGAGAAATCACCTCGTCCACTCCGCTTCACTCAGGCCTGAACCGTCGATCGCTTTGGTTCGATTGTTGCGACGGCCGCCGGGTAGCGTTCACGCGCATCCTCGCGGACAAGAGTGTCCGCCAGGCGGAGAGCAAGAGCCATCGTTGTAAGGGTGGGATTGGCTTGGCTGGACGTTGGCAGCACGGCGCTGCTGACCGCGAATAGGTTCGGGGAATCGAACGCCCGGAGATCTTTGTCCACAACCGCGGTCGTACGGGATTTTCCCAAGCGGACGGTGCCAATCTGATGGCTGCCGTGACGCGCCTGTGCGAGCACTGCGTCGATGCGATCGGGCCGTGGCATCCTGTAACTCAATGTGCCCTGGCCACTGCGATGTAGCCACTGCGAGAATAGTTCGTGTGCCCGCACCACCGACTGCGCATCCTCTTCGCGTATCCGCAGATCGATCATCAGTTTGGGCAAGCCGGTGCGATCCACGGCGCTGGTCAGTGTGACCCGGCTATCAGGGTTCGGCGATTGCTCCGACTGGTAGAACAGTCCATAGCGATGATCAGGACTGCGCAGGAATAGCCCAGGCAGTCCAGGCTTCGAAACATAGCGGCGCCATAGAAAACTCGGCACAAAAGCCGCCGTGTGAGGGAGGTCCCTGAGCACGTTTCGCAGATGCAGGCCCCGATCGGCTTCCAGGCCGGCGTGCCGCTTGCGGATCAACTCGGCGACGAGGCGTCCGCCCAGCTTCTCATGCGACAATGCCAGGTAACTGAGCGACAGCACGCCATTGCCGTGCCCGGGGTCCGCCACCTTGGGAATGATCGGCCACATTGCGACATTGAGAATCTGCTCGCGCAACTGGGTTGCGAAACTCGGCACGAAGCGGCGGCGCGCATAGACCCCGTCATGGATGAAAAAGTCGAGTTCCTGATCGAGTTCCGGATTCTGGAACTCGATCTCCGCGATGATGCCGGTGACGTGCCCCATATAATAGCGCCCGAGCGAGCCGTTGCGGCCACCGAAGCGCTCGGGTGCATAGCGCTGCGCGGCGAGTAGAAGGCGTGTCGTCTCGAGCCCACCCGCGGCCAGGACAAGCTTGCGTACCCGGATGCGCCGGCGCTCATTGCCATCCGATCGCACGACGTCGATCGAGTGAACGCGGCCCGCTTCGGTGAAGTTCAGTCCCGTGGCGGTCACGCGCAAGCGGATATCGATGAGGCGGCTGTTGGTCAGTCGCGCCTTATGCGCGACGTGCATGCGCCGATCGCGGCTCCATCGCTCAAGCGTGGCGCAACTGAAGTCATCGTCGGAGGATCTGGAATTCTCCGAGGGAAGGCTAAATATCGGCGGCCCCGAATGAGCGTACCGGGACGCGCCATCATAGTAGGGAAGCAATTCCTCATAGCGAAACGGCCACGCGCCGTCGACCAGAGACGGCCTAGGCGCAAAGTCTATTGGATCGAACGGTACGCAACGGCCGCTCCAGAGATTCGACGTGCCACCTAATTGTCGGGAGACAATGGTGTCCATCTCGTAGTGCATATCGGAATCAGGAAAGTTGGCGCTGGAGAGGTCTTGATTGGCCACCTCGCGAGCCCGGGCGCCGGATTCCAGCACCAGGACCGATAGTCCGAAACGTTCCAGTTGGAGAGCGAGTGAAATACCTGCCGGGCCGGATCCTACGATGCAGATGTCATGGATTGAGTCATCCAACCCGTCCAGCCATTCATGAATCATTACTCACCTCAGAAATTGCAACCGGAAAGATAAGCTGAAACGGACACAAAGAATAGGTGATTTGTCGGTGTGCGAATGGTCGAAACATTTACTTTCGATAGGTGCCGCAGCGTAAGAAACAACGCTAAGGCTTCTTTCGCCTCCGATATTTCGAAATGGACAATAAATTAGAGGCTTTCCTCTCGATTGAGCGGGCTGCCCTTGCATGCGACGGGCCGACCGGGGTTGTCCCGTACCCCGGCGGCGAACCGATGGAAGGCTGCCGCGTTACACCCGCCATGCAAAGAAAACCTGATCTGCCTTTTTGGAATTCCAGCTTCGACAGGCCTGTCCGAACCGAGGATGGCACCGAGCTCCGCACGCTGCACGAAGCGGCGGCGTTTATCGAGGGGCACGCATCCCGCCGCCAGAGCCTCGCGTTCGATGCAGCGCGCCTGAGCTGCGAGGAGGCCGCGGAAACGGGCCATGGCTCCGACATCATAAGGGCGCGCCGCATGATCGAGCTCGCATTAGAGGACATCATGCTCCATCCGGCGAAGGCCGCAGACCACTCGCCACGGTTTCCGCGACCGATACGGCTAGAGAGCCGAGTGCTCTCTACCGTCGCAGACGGGATGGATTATCTTGCTAAGCTGGCCGCCGGCGCTTGGTGGCACGATGACTACCAACAGGCACAGGACGCCCTGGTCACTGCACTCGACACTCGAATAGATGGCGACGTCGCGCGTGCCGGCGCTCTGGTCTTGAAGTTGTTGCACGCGCGCCGCCTGATTTAACCCGCCGGTTGGCGCCGCTGCACTCCTCCGTGCGGAGATTGCAGCCTCGGCGATCTCGCGCTCGTGCGGTCCGCGGATGCGCGCGGCGAGCTCCTGACACTCAGCTCTTAATGAACTTTTGCGCCTCGTCGAGCGCCTTGCCGCACGCGGCAGCGTCGCCCTTGGCATCTGCAGCTTTGGCTGTGGCGAGCGCATCGCTCAATTGCTTGGACTGATCGCTACCGCCTTGCGCTGCAGTCGGATTACCCTGCGTCTGGGCTCGGACATCAGCCGGAGACGCCGCCTTGTTGCCAACGGTAGCGTTCATCGCCGGTGTAGCACTCGTTCCCGGCGTCTGGGCCGCTTGGCCCGACGGCGCGCCGGAACCGCCGGCACTCGGCGAGCCCATATTGGTCGGTCCCGATCCGGCGTCGGAGGTGTTCATGGACTTTTCGATCTGTGTGATCCGGTCGGTGCATGGGCCGGCGTAGGCAGTGCCCGTAAGCGCGAGTGTCGCGGCGATGGCCATTATGGTGCGTGACATTGGTTTCCTCCCTGCCGCCTGTGCGTGCGGCTCGATTACCAAGCGGCGGGGAAGCTTTCTGTTCCAGGGCCGCTCCGTTCGTGAGCGGCCCTTTCCTTAAGGTTCGTCGTCGAGGGTCCAAATAAGCTCATGCAGCGGTCGACGAGGTCCGTTGCACAGTTCTTCAAACGAGAACAGATTGACTCTCGGCGTCCGGCGTCGACTTCTCCACATGTGGATCCGCAGGCAGCTGTAGCACCTGCGCGAACTGCCCATCCTTCAGTTGCGTAAGGAGGACAATTCTTCCGTCGGCGAACTCTAGCGCGTCATGGTGCACGCGCGGAATGTTCTCATTGATATGGCG
Source organism: Starkeya sp. ORNL1 (assembly GCF_012971745.1). Taxonomy (NCBI): domain Bacteria; kingdom Pseudomonadati; phylum Pseudomonadota; class Alphaproteobacteria; order Hyphomicrobiales; family Xanthobacteraceae; genus Starkeya; species Starkeya sp. ORNL1. The sequence continues at coordinate 1,273,007 of NZ_CP048834.1, read as the reverse complement.
GAACCGCGCAACGGTCTGGTTGATCTTACGGGTCGAGAAGAAGCCAAACCGCCCTTCAAACTCAACCTGGTTTTCGAAGGCCAGTTCCGTTCCGGGAAGCAGGCAGACCGCGCATTCCGGTTCACCGACGGCGGCGAATCCGCGCGTTCCCGAGTTCGTAAAGAGGCTCGAAACCAGTTTGTCTCCGACCTCAGCTGGTCGGGAGGCGACAGACTCAAGGCTGTAATCGCACATGGAACGTCTCCTCTGACTGGGCAGCCAGGGTTGGCCACCCTTCCGGAAACGATAATTCCGCAGCGGTGGGCCTGTTTCTCACAATGGGGTCGCCTACGAGAATTTGACCGGGGCTACGAAGCGGTCGAAGCGGTCGCCGCACGAGGCAGACAGGTCTTTTCTCTCCGTCGGCCGCAGCCGGTGGCTCCGAGGGCAATGGTCTCTGAATGAAAATGCCGCCCATTGATGGCGCGGCCATTAGGTGATCTGGTAATTGGGATTCACTGTTCGAACGCCGAGACCTCGGCGGAACGCGGGAGTCAGGGCCATGCCATTCAGCGGCAGAGGTTATGATCCGGAGACAATCGCCTATCTTGTGCAATGCTTAGATGTGGCGATGGAAAAGGCGTGCCGGGCGACGGGTTCGCCGCCAAGTGATGATCTGCGGAAGAGGCTTGCCCTGGCGATCATGGAGGGCGTAGATACGGACCTCGGCAATCAAGACGATCTGATCGACTTCGCTCTCAGATCACTGCCGGAGCTGCGCGCCCGGTTGGCGAACTAGCTCTGCGCCAGCTCGACATCGTTGACGCTATGAGCACTTCGCGCGGCACTAGTGATCGCTAGGCCCAACGAGCGAGACAAGGTCGGCCCTGAGAATTGGCTTGTCAGTCGCTTTGGCCACCCACCTGACTTTCGCCAGTCCGCGTCGTAGGCACGCGGATGGTTACATCATGCCCCGCCTCAATCGCGTTGGTGGCCGCGCTCACAGCCGCTTCGAATGCGGCTTCCTTGGTCGTATAGGCCATTCCCAAGCCGGCTTCCTGGACCACATGCCAGGCGCCCTCTTGGCCGACGATGCGATAGATCTCATGCATCGCGACGCGCTCCCTGCTCACTGATGACCCAGTAAAACGGCGGATATAACAAGGCTCGCTCTCCGCAATCTGAGAGCGAGCCTCGTCTCGCCAATTTTCAGTCAGCCTTAGACCGTGGAACCATACCGGCTCCGTTCACGGGCTACTTCTTCTGCCGTATAGGTCGGCGCGTCTGGGTCGAAGCGCGACCACCCCGATTCACGGTAGGAGCGTTCGCGCGCGGTTAGGTCAACCGCCCTGTTGGCGTTCAGGATCGCGCGCGCTTCAGCTGCCCGACTGTCATCGACACGGGCCGATACGAGAGTTCCACCGCGGCGAACACCTTCGGCATAAACATTGGCTTCGGTCTCCGGGACACCTTCCGATGTCATCGCGCCGACTATGCCGCCGACGGCGCCGCCGGCAGCCGCACCAGCCACCGCACCGGCTGCGGTGGCGGCAAGCCAGCCGGCCGCCACGACAGGACCGATTCCCGGTATGGCGAGCAGGCCCAGTCCCGCGAGAAGACCGCCGGCTCCGCCGACGACAGCGCCTACACCGGCGCCTTTGGCCGCGTCCTCTCCAGCTTCGCTCTCGGTGTCAGCGCTCCCCGTCCGGCGGCTGTACCAGTCATCCGTATTGTTAGCCACGATGCTGATATTTGCACGATCGATACCCAATGCCTGGAGTTTGTTCGTCGCAGTGAGGGCGTCGTCGTAATTGTCAAACAGTCCGGAAATAGTCGTCATCGCACTTCCTCCATCGACACGATTCATTCTCAATGCGGGAATACATTCCCCTGGTAGTCGAGTGCGACGTCGTGAGAGGTGCCGCCCTTTGTAGCTTTTCCTCGCCAGACACCATCTTTATCCTTGGCGAGGTTAGTTACATGAGTAAATCCCTTTGCTTCGATGCGGGACTTAGCCTGAGCTTCCGTGAAGCTGTTGGCTCCCTTCGCCGGCATCGCCGGGCGATTGGTGTCCGGGTTGTTTGTAGCGGGCGTCGCGGGATCTGGGTTAGCCGCTGGGGCCTGGGCGAAGGCGGCGGCGCAACTCATAGCGAAAGCGACCGCGGCAACGGAAACGCGCTTCATGACAACCATCCGATTTGTTCAAAAGATGTGCGGAGTGAACAAGCGATAGGCAAGATAGTTCCCCTTCCGGGCCTACCCACACGCCTATGATTGCGGAAACTGTGATGGCCGGTTCGCGCAAACACGGAGGTCCGCAACCACGCGCTCGCCTTCGGTAATTGAGAACGTCAACTCTGGGTGCGGTGGAAGCTTTCCATCTATGTCCTTCAGGATCTCCGCGCTCCAGGCGACCAACGCGGACCAGGCAGCAGCATCGTCCATCAGTTCGACTTCTTCGTCGGACCCGTCTTCTTCAACTCTGAGCGTGTACGTCGGCATCGAAACTCCACGGATCGACCCAACCAAGGCAACACGAAACTCTAAGCTGCGCCCCCAGGCGAGTGGCGACGAGGATTCCTCATCGCCACTCTGGACGCGCGACCGAGGGTCAGCGGATCCGGACAGTGAAGCTTGGGTCGGAGTAATACTGCCCATTGTGATAATAGCGACCGCCCCGGCGAGGCTCTGCGTAGCGCGGACGGTCGGCACCGTAATAGCCGGGGCCCCGGCCCATGCGATCACAATCGCGCACGGTGACGCGCTTCGACTGACCCCATTTATTCGTGCGCCAGACGGTCTTCTCGCGGCAGACGACACGCACGTTTTCCGTCGAGCTGTTGAGCGACATATGCGAGCCCACAGTGAGCGGCGCAGCACTAGCGGCACTGGCGAGGCCGCAGGCGGCAAGTGCGAGAGCAGCGATCGCGATTCTTGACATTTTATCCTCCAAATCATCTGAACGATGCAATTACAACTCAGATAGACAGCATAAGTTCAGCAGATTAAACGCATATACTGGAGTCAATATCACATTCTAATACAAATTAATACAGTGTCATCCCAATCTATCGATACTCTTGCAGTGTTGTTGTAGTGATTCGGCGATACTCCACTATGTGAGCGCCGCGTTAGCTACCTAAAAGCTCCTGTCGTCTGATTGATTTCCTCTTCAACGGCCACTTTCCGATTGATCAGACTTTGAAGCTCGGCCTCCAGGGCAACTCGCTCTTCAGCCGCGACGCAGGTCGCAGCCTTAGACTGAATATCTTCGATTTCGCTCATCAAGGTTCGAAGAGATTTAAGCAAGTGATGCTGATCTGTCATTCTCTTCTCCAATGCACGTGAAGATCTAAGAGGCGGACCGCACAAAGCTATGCTTTTGGTTTGCGCGGCCGCCCGGCAGCGGGCAACGATGCTGCCGGGCGGCACAGGCTGCTTCCCGAGCGCCCCTCGGGGAGCAACACCTGTTGGGTTCAAGCCGTGATGATGTAGACGATCTTGTACGACGCCGGCTCGACGATGACGATCCGCCCGTCGGCGAGGATGAAGTAACGGTACCGCCGATATTGCGGGACGATCTCGATCACCCGTGCGGGCAGCGGGCGAAGCTCAATCGTCCGCGGCACTTCGATGCCGACGTTCACTGAGAAATTCACGTCGCGTATCGGCGTCACACGCTCTCGCGTGATCGTCTCGCGGATGGTTGTGCGCTTCTCGGCGGTGATACCAACGCTCCCAGTGGTCTCCACGTCGGAGCCCTGCTTGCTGCCGGAGCGCTGCTCTGTTTCGGTCTTGCTGCGCTGGGTCTCCTGGGTTGATGACGTGTCCGGCTTGCGCTGGGCACTGTTCGGCGAACTCTCATCCTGCCGCTGGGCGTCCTGCGTCTTCTTCTTTGAAGGAGTGGCGTCTTCCGTCTTGCCTTGTTGCTGCATCTCCTTCGATGGCGCGGTGCCTTCCTTGCCCTGCCGCTGTTCCATCTCCTTGGATGGAGCCGCGCCGCTCTTCTGTCGCGACATGGGTTGCTCGTTGCCTCGCGCGCTTTCGCCACCGCTTGCGTCGGGGGCGCGCTGTGCGTTGCCAGCTGCGCCCGGTTCCGTCTTGCCGCTGCCCGCGCCTGGGCTTTTCGGCGCCTCGGAAGCCGCAGGGCCACGCTGCTGCTCCTGCGGCAACGGGGTCTGCGCCGCAAGCGTCCCGGCGAACAACATCGCTGGAACCAACGTGCTCGCCGTGATAGCGAGTTTCCGCATCTTATCCTCCATGGATGAGTTGGCGTGAACGTGCGGCCTTACACGCTTACAGGGTCACTCGACGATCTGGACGACCTTGCGGGTCTTGGCCTCGACGATGACGCGGCGATCATTCACCACGGCGTAGCTATACGTTTCGTATTTGGGTACGGACCGCAGGACCACGGTGTCAGGCAGTTCCGAACCGACCACCACTTCGCGCTCTACACGGACCGAAGGGGCGTCTTCATGAATCACGTAGGTACGTACTTCGGCCGGCGGGGTGGCCGCCGCACCCACGGTAGCGCCCGCGACGCCCCCCACCACGGCACCCACTGGTCCGCCGATAACCGCGCCCGCTGCCGCGCCACCAATTGCACCTGGCACCGCGCCTTCCTGGGCGAACGCCTCGGCGGGAACGAGAAGGCCGCTCAACGCAACGGCACTCACGAGAAGAATTTTGTTCATGTTGCACTCCATTTGCCGAAAGAGAATGTAGAACGCGACCAGAGTGTAAAGTTTCCAATTATATGAATATAAATCTGTGACGATACGGTAGTACAAACGCCAAAGACCCCACGAATACTACATTCGCGGGAGAACAGATCGGACTAACTGTCTTCTGACGGCAGGGCGCGTTTGCGCATATCCCACCAATCAGGTTGGCGAGCGATGCGTGCCGCGGATTCATGACGCAAACGAATGAGAGAGGGAGTTTATTCCCGACCCTTGCGGGAAGATCCCTCGGCAGATCCCCCAGGCGTCATATCGCCAGCGATCGGCGCCATTGGTGCGGCTCGGGGCCAATCGCATATGCCAGCCGTTTGCAGCAAGCCCCAGCCATAAACAGGGTCCCGTCCGGGCCGACCGAGATCGCGGGCTGCCGTGGAGAGATATCCCGAGACCGCCGTGGCATCCAGCGCTGGGTCGCGTGACAATAGGCTGGCCACGGCGACCGTTACGAAAGGCACTGCGAATGATGTTCCCGAATGCGTGGTGTCTCCACCCCCAGCGGCAGCCGTCCTGATCCTCACGCCCGGGGCAGCGAGCGCGACGTAATCTCCCCGCGTGGCGCGACTATAGATCCGCGCGTCGCTATCGACGGCAGTAACGGCGAGGACGCCGGGATAGGCGGCAGGATATGCTGGGCCGCCACCCGCACCATTGTTCCCGGCAGCGGCCACCAAGATCATTCCTTCCGCCAGGGCTTTATCGATAGCCTGCTTGAGCACGGTATTAGGCGGCCCGGAGAAGCTGAGGTTCACGAGGCGGACGCCCCTTCGTGACAGCGCTTCAAGCGCATCGACCAGATGCACGACATCCGCACGCTCTTCACCGTCTTCAACGGCAAAGGCATCGACGGCGAGCAATTTTGCCTGCGGCATCAAGCCGGGAACTTCGCTTTCCCGCTTGCCGGTCAGCAATGCAGCGATAGCGGTTCCATGCTCAGCGCGTGACGTACCCGATCCGCCTGGAAGATCCACCACCTCAATGTCCTGGCCAATGAGGGCCTCATGGGCCGTGTCGACCTTGGTGTCGATCATTCCGATCACAGGCGGCCTGCCGCAGGTCGCGCCCGACCATTGAACCTGCGCCGCGGCGCACGAAGGGCAATCGGTGGGGCCGGCGTCGGTGTGATAGTAGGCATCGGCATCTGACACGGCTTGCGCATTTACTTCGGAGACGGCGCGAAGTCCGGCCTGCAATGACATTCCCGTAGGAAGCTGGAACGTGACAACCGGGGGGCGCGCGACGGTTGTGCCGCGTGTTACCCTTAGCCCCTTTGCCGACAGGCGCGCGATGTCGGCAGATTTCAGACCAGACACGACGATCCCGCTGCGCCGCGCAGGTCCCGAAAATTGCGCCATCGAAGCGGTGGACCCCGTTCCCCCGGCTGCCCAACTGCGCACGGCCGCCTGATTGCCTCGCCTTGTCGCGTTCGTGCTCTGTCTCCTCAACCCGGGCGTCGACACCTGGGCGATTTTTCTGCTGCGTTTGGCCTCTATCTTGAGAATAAAGGTTTTAAGAGGGGACAGGCCATACAATCCCGTAGCAGCGGTGAACGCGACGCCGGAGGATCGGGCTTCGACCTCGCCGACGTCTACACCCGCTTTCTTGCTGTTGCCGTTGGCCTTCCCATTCCCCTTCGCCCCGCCATTGCCATTGCCGCCGCCATTGCCATTGCCATTGCCACTGCCGCCGCCATTGCCATTGCCGTTGCCGCCGCCATTGCCGCCGCCATTGCCGTTGCCGTCCTTTGCGTCGGCTGCGGCGGTTTTGACGCCAGGCGTCCACCTCTCGATCGTCGGCTTTAGGGGAAGCATGGCGGCGAGGACGACGAGCCCCGTCAGCACAAGCAAATATCGGGATAAGCGCATGTGAGATCTGCCAAACGACGCCTCACGAGCGGCGCCCGGAACATAACGGCACCGCAAGCGATTTGATCCCTGCGCGATCCCCGGGGGAATAAACCGGACCGCTCGTTCGTTATTCCAGTACTTATCGGCAGGGTTGAGATGTCACCGTCCGTGCGCAGCGAACTGCCGATGCTGTTGCCTCGGCTCCGTCGGTATGCCTACGCGCTCTGCCAGTCATCCGCCCTCGCGGATGATCTAGTTCAGAGCGCCTGCGAGCGGGCGCTGCTGCAATCATCTTCCTGGACACCCGGCACGCGTCTGGATGCCTGGGTTTTTCGGATCATAAGGAACTGCTGGATTGACGGCGTGCGACGAGCGCGGGTCCAGGCCGAGGTTGAAGGCGCGGAGGCGAGCGACATGGTAATCGACGGCGAACGTCATGCGCTTAGCCGCGTTGAGTTCTCCCAGATTGCCGAACGAGTTGAGGATTTGCCTTGGGAGCAGCGCGAAGTGTTGTTGCTCGTCTGCGTTGACGAACTGTCCTACCGCGAGACAGCCGATATATTGAACGTTCCGATCGGTACAGTGATGAGCAGATTGGCACGAGCGCGCAAGCGGCTCGTCGAGGCGTACGGACACGAGACCGACGTGAGGGAGCGGGGATGAAGAACCTCCACCTGCATCCGAGTGACGAGACACTCATGGCGTATGCGGACGGCGAGCTTGACGAAGACGTCGCTCTGGCGGTGGAAACCGCGATGGCCAGCGATCCAGAGCTCATAAAGGAGTTGGTGGGATTTACTCGTAGTCGTCGTCTAGCGCGGGCGGCGATAAGCCGTGGCCTTGAACAGGCGTCACCGGAACTGATCTCGGCTATCTCTGCCATGGCTCGACGCCCAGACACGAGACCTGTTGAAGAAAAGCCATACCGGTGGTCCACGTTTCTGACCTCCCGCTATCGGATGACAGGCGCGGGCTTGTCCGCGGCTGCCCTCCTCGTATTCGCTGGTGGCCTCGGATATTTCCTGGGTGCGTCGCCCTTGGTTGATCCGGGACGCACGGCGCTCAGCCACCTCGACGATCCGGATGTCTCGGCGGCGCTGCAAAAGTTGGCGTCTGGGGAGCGGCGGCCAATTGCGGGCGGCGTGCTGGATCCCGTCGCTACCTACCGGCTCGAGGACGGCACTCTTTGTCGAGATTACGTACTTGTCGCTGACCAGACGAGGGCTGAAGCGCTAGCGTGCCGCTACGAGGGCACGTGGCGCACTATGGCCGCAATCGCCAAGCCGTCATCGGATGCATACGTTCCGGCGAGCGGCGAAACCGTCATCGACTTGTACCTGCAGCAGATAAAGGCAGGAGATCCGCTGACGCCCGAGGACGAGGAGCGCCAACTGGCGCGGTAGCTAGCGTTCCGGACGGCGTTTCTTTCTCTAGCGGCGAATAGAGCAGCGTCTCGTCCAACCAGGTATGCCGGGGTGGGGCGCGGGCCAGGTATGCCGGGGTGGGTCGCGGGCTCGCGAATGACTTGCAGCCCGCCACTTCGGTGTTAACCCCAGCACGCCATCGGTCACGCACTACGGAAGTCAGCCGCCCGGCAAAAGCAGGGGTGATTGCCGGGCGGCGTTTGGTCGCCCCCAGGGTTCCGGTGGGAACAACCTGCATCATCGCCGCTGCGCGATGATGAAGGTGTCGATTATCTTGCCGGCGGTTGACCTGACGACGACATGACCCTTCTCCGACTGCGTCGCTCGTTGGCACTCCTGCGAGCCTGCCTACGCGAAACGTTGTCGTTATCAGGGGTATTACGCTGCTCGTATCGCTGCACGCTGCCGGACGCTGATAAGCCGGCGAACACAATTGAGGGCATTTTGCGCATAGTCGCCTCCGAGATTCCGATGGCCACCGCGGCAATTACCGCCGCCGCGACCCATGAAATGAGCCCGACGGGCTACAGGCGATGATGGGCCTGTAGCGCAAACACTCCGTAGCCTGACGCGGGGCTGGTGCTCTCCTCGGGCATCGGTGTCGCCGCAGCGATGAGGCCAAAAAAGAGAGCAGATAATATTGCGGCGGATGCAAACACTATCTTCCGCATCGCCGTATTCTCAATCGATCACTTTGATTACTTTTCGCGTCTTCGCTTCGACGATGACGCGCCTGTTGTTCACCACTGCATAACTGTAAGTGTTGAACTTCGGAACGGCACGAAGCTCGATTGCGTCCGGGAGTTCGGATCCAACAATAACTTCGCGCTCGATCTTCACCGATGGAGTCTTTTCCTGCACGACATAGGTCTCAACCTCGGACGGCACAGCTACCACTGCTGACTGCGCAAACACCGACGACGGATGAGCAACAACACCGGCCACCAGCGCGGCATACAGAACCTTATTCATGCGAACCTCCATATGTAATCTCGCAGGTTGGAAATACTTGAAAGAGAAAGCTGTTCCCGGCAGAATTATTTATTTAAAAGTTACTGTAATGACGAAACGCAAATGACCACACCTTCGTCCGAAGGCGCGGTTGACGTCCATTTCCCAATCAGCAAACGAACAGGCGGGAGCGTTTATTCCACGGTGCGAGACCCACTCGTACGTAGGACGCGCGGTCGGTCCACCGTGGCGTCCCCTAAGTCGCCCTCTGGCGGGCCAGTATTTAGGGCACATGCGTAAGCCTGCAGTCGAACGGTCGAAGCCCGAATGCCACTGAACGGAATTGCGAACGTCGACGTTGATTCCGATCTTTCACCCAGCGGACGGCACGCATGATACTGATGAGCGACAGGGACGTGCTTCTGCAGATCTTTCACGCTCTACGAGTTCGCCAGATCGCTTTTGCAAGCCGAGCGGAGCTCGCTGGGTTTCTGTATCACCACGGTGGCGTGTCAAATGTCATCGTCAACCGTCTGATAAAGCACGGTCATATTATGGAAATACGCGGGACGATTATGTTGACCACCACAGGCATTGAGGAATGTATACGGCTAGAGAGGTGACTGCCTATACCAACTAAGGGTCCGCGTCTTTTATGCGCGGGCTGCGGTGGGTTCACGTTAGTCGAGCGGAGCAGCCCCCCGGCGTTCGTGGTGCAGGGCAACTGAGAGAGTGTGAGAGGCAAGCTGCCGCAGCGGACTAAGGGGTTGGCCTAAGGACAAATGAAAAAAGCCCAACCTTCCCGAAGGAGAACGGGGCGAGGTCCGGAAAGGGAAGGGGCGTTCGCTCTGCCGACCGGAGGCCATGTGGGCACGGGCGGCGGCACCGGCGCTAGCCAGAGCAGCGGCTCCGGGCTTGCGGGCAACCAGGGCAGCACCACCAGCAGAGATGGCTCAAACTCCAATACCTTGCGTCAGTCTGGCAGCTGTCCCGCAGGCGCGGCGGACTGTACCCACCGGCCGCAGACCAACCCGCAAGCCCCCACGAATCCGCAGTAGGCCCGACGCTCTTGGATGCGCCGCCATGTTCACAAACCATCGCGGCGCATCTCGATTCAAGTTCCCGTAGTCGGCATCTCGCTAACCTTCCGACAGACAAGGAACATTCGTCCATGTTGGCTTGTTTCAGCGACAGTCCGGCCGTTGCGGCCGGCGAGTGGAGGATTTTCCCATGGGTCGCGGCATTCTTCTTTGGCTGATCGGCATTCCGATTCCGATCATCATCCTTCTCGCGCTTTTCACGCGCTGAGAGACACATTCAGCCGTCTCAATCTGGAGTTTTTCGCAGATGTCCGATCGCGCAATTTTAGCAACCAGCGCCATAGGCGAAGAGTCAGCCCAATCCGCGGTTTCGTGGGGAGCAATTATCGCTGGCGCGGCGGTGGGCGCGGCTCTCACAATCACCTTGGTCTCGCTCGGGGCCGGTCTAGGCCTTGTGTCCATCTCCCCGTGGTCGAACAGCGGGGTCTCGGCCACAACATTGGGAGTGCTGGCAGTCGCCTGGCTCCTCGCCGTCCAGCTTTTTGCTTCGGGCGTGGGGGGGTATATCGCGGGTCGACTTCGTACGACCTGGGTCGGCGTTCACACCGATGAGGTGTTTTTCCGCGATACCGCTCACGGCTTCGCCGTGTGGGCCGTTGCCACGTTGGTGAGTGCGACGCTTTTGGCTTCCGCCCTGGCGACAGTCACGAGCGGTGCAGCGAATGTCGCTGGTGCGGCGGTGCAGGCCGGTGGCCAAGCAGCGTCTGCTGCAGTGGGAGCCACCGGCGCGAACGCAAATACCGACGGCCAAAGTCCGGTGGCCTATTTTACCGACATGCTTTTCCGCACGCAGACGCCACCTGCGCAAGGCGACGTAGGTAATGCGCGAGCGGAGGTCGGGCGGATACTCGCCCGATCGGCGATCAACGGTGATCTGTCTGCAGATGACAAGGCTTATGTCTCACAGGTGGTCGCGCGCGAAACCGGCCTCAGCCCGCAGGATGCGGAGAAGCGGGTAAACGACGTGCTTGCTAAGGCGAAGGCGACTGCGGACGAAGTCGCAGCCAAAGCAAAGCAGGCTGCGGAAACGGCGCGCAAGGTCGGGATTTACACCTCCCTCTGGGTGTTCGTCTCGCTTCTCGTAGGCGCCTTTTCGGCCACCTACTTCGCGACGGTGGGCGGCAGGTTGCGCGACGACTTGCCAGCAAGCTGAGGCGTGGTCCTTTGGCGCTCTCGCTATCCAGCGAGAGCGCCGAATGTAGGAGGGCGATCGGATGTCGGACACATACAAGCTTTTCGAGGTCTCGGCTGATTGGACTACGGAAAGCACCGTCGAGCCATTTGCTACGGTGGGCACTCTTGGTGAAGCACTTGCGACGCTTGAGCTCAGGGCAGCTGACCCCAACAGAATGACCGACCGCTTCCTGGTTCAGCGGGATAACGAGCCACCCATGACGTTGGAGGAAATCCGGGACAAGCTCATCTCGGAGGACAAGGTGGGATACCGGTTATAGGGAAAGCCAACTCGGGGTGGACCTATCCATTGGCTGGCCGCGGCAAGAGCCATCGCGCGGGTTGCCAAACCTGGGTCATGGGAGGACGGAGTGGACGCTAATGGCGGGCCAACGGGTGGTGACGGGCCGCAACGTCGATAGTGGCTACCCAACGCCCCCCTTGGCGGACGGTCAAACTCAAACCGTTCGATTCAGAAAGTTTGCCGCCTTCATCCCGTAACATTTCTCCGCACCACGTGACGAGCGCCGACCACGCGGCCGCGTCATCAGGCAGATCCGCCTCGCTGCCCCCGCGGTCGCCGCGAACCTCGAAAAGGTATGTCGCCATAGAGGTTCCTTTCTGGCAACCCAGCCTCGGGAAATGAGGTTAGTACGCGCGGCATCGTCGGCCACAACATTTGATGGCAGGTTCCACCGCGCATAGGGCCACAGTCGGTTGTGAACCGGTGCCGATAGATCGACGTTGAAGAAGACCGCGGGTTGCTCCCAGCGCCCGCGGTGCCGGTGAAGGCGTGGCTCGTCTCAACACCAAGCGGCGCCTTCCCGGCCTTGCTTATCTCCTTCTGTCCACGGGATCGAAGGCCGCTAAACCCGATGGCGACGAAGATACAAAAACTTCCGCACACGCTCATCAAAATCGGCCGGGAGAGCGACTCCGCGTTCCACGATATGGCCGCCGGCAATCTCGGCGGCGACAACCAGCCAATAGCGTTCGATGCAGGCTAACCGGTCTCTCACCGGAGGATCGGAGGCGTCCACGTCGGCGGCGCACTGGGCTCGCGCCCGCTCCTCGAGTTGCTGGTTCATCCGGAAAGCGTTCAACTCCGTCCGACCGGTAGGAACATTGGGACGAAAACGGTGAAGGCTCGCCAGTGGGTCGGTCGGAACACCAGCGAAACCTCCACCGTCACGTGCCGTAGAGGATAGATCGCTAGAGCACGGCGCACCCTAGCGGGGGTACCTTCGGCTTCATTCCATCAATTGATGGATTTGAGACTTTTATCGCGGGATGGCGATGGGCGTGACTGTTCCTGCTTGTCGTCTGAACGAAGCAGCCTTGCCTCCCTTAGACGAGCGGTCTTCGCGGCATCTTTAGACCGACGCATATCCTCCTCCCGCATCACGAGGTCGGTGACTTCGGCAAGCGAGGTCTTTTTGAGCGCGTTTGGGTTGATGCGCCTCGGTTCCTTGAACAAGCTTATTACCGCCGCCTCCTTTCGCAGTGGCTTTAGTTGGTCATGCTGCCGGGCTGGTGGACGAGTCGCGTCGCCCTACTTCAGCTCGTCGCCCTCGCCGCCAGTTTCGCCATACCGCGCCAGCACCAACGGGCCATCGCCGGCCCATGCAACGGCCAGCACGCCTGCACAGTTCGCCTGCATCCAGCCGGCCACCTCGATCGCGACCGGAGCGCTGCTGACAGCTATGGGCGCGCCCGGCCGGAGCGAGGTGGCGAGGCGTTCGATCGGGATTACAAATACGCCGGTTTCGAATGCGGCGCTTCCGCCAGGCCTTCCACGGCCCGGCGTATGGCACGCCACGTCTCGGTAAACATTTCAGCGCCCGATGAATGTGTGACGGGCGCCCAAAATGGGGAATGCCCGATCGTTTTTGGGCGCGGGCATTTATGCTGCCGCGAATACAGATAGCATAGGCCCTAGCATCCAGAATGTCGCTGGCGATTTCGGCTTAACACCTCAACGTGCTGAGGTCGGACTGAAGTCTCCTCCTAAACTGCGGGGTTTCCTCATTGCGGAAACAGTGCCTCCCGCAGCGATGAACGGCGCGCAACCAACCGATCATTCAGTCGCCAGCAATATCGCTGCCCTATGGCAGCAGGGCGTAATAGATCTAACCGCTGGAGGTTGTCGGCAAGCACCGCGTCGGCTTCGTCGACCCTTACCGCGTTGGGGTGCTCATAGACTGCTCGTCGCAGCAAGGCACGCTCTGCCAAGCTAAGGCCGGCGAGTTCGGCTTTGACGTAGCTGCTGCCATTTTCCTTCTTTGGCATTGATATACCGGCGCGGCACCATGGTGTGTTGCTGCGAACGGCGGCGCCGATGATGCCGACTCTGGCGCCGCCGCCCGTCCCGCGCCGGCTGGGAGGGGCGCAGCGACGGGAATCAATTCCGTAACGCAAGGAAAGTTCTAAGGAGCCGACGACTCGCGTAAGCTTAGCGCATGCAGCCCTATGAAATCGTCACCCGCCGGATAACGACCTATGCCGGAGTGCTTGCGGAAATCCCGTCAGACGCGCCAACCTACCTTCGCACATGGACCTGTCACGCCTTCTTTGTGCCAGGCGCCGCCGAGAAGGATCTAAAGGCCAAGGTGACAGAGCAGCATATCGACATTACCAAGGTCCACGGCGGATGCTGGATATACGGGCCGCGCTGGAAGCTTGAGCGCACCCTGTGGGCGTGCGCTCGATTCCCCATCCCATTCGCTAACGGCGCTCATGCAGGGCTGTGTTCGCCACATGGTCCTGCCGAATATGGACGTTATCTTTTTCCTGCGGCTAGCCGAAGTCGTTGATGACCCGACCTATCCATCCCACCTTGCGAATGTTCTGCGCTTCATCGCCTTTCGCGAGGAGCGTTGCGGCGAGAAATGAACGCGCCAGCCTTCTATAGCGTCTCGATCTGACAGAGCCGCGGCCTGGCGTCGTCAGCCGTGGGATAACAGATAAGGGTGCTCGAAGGCCCAAACCTATAGGCAGTCATCGGCTCGATCTGCCGCGATAGGCGGCACGGCATCGAGAGAGTTATGAGGCGCTTCATCGATTCCGCGAGCAGCTGTCCGACAGCGGCGCAGTTCAGATACATTGGGTTGCACGTATGAGGCGATCGAGGGGTCAAGGCGTGGCGGGCCTCACGGAGGTGACCATGAATCTTCGACAGCTCCGATATTTCGTCAGCGTGCTCGACGCGGGGAATATGACGAAAGCGGCTGATCGTCTTCATGTCGCGCAAACCGCACTCGGCATGCAAATCAGGCTATTAGAAGAAGACGTCGGCGTAGAACTTCTGGTACGACATTCACGCGGCGTCACCTCAACGCCGGCGGGAAGTTTGCTGTACGAGCGGGCGAGTGTAATTCTGAAGCTCATCGAACAGGTTCGACGGGAGGTCGCGGCTCTCGGCGGCGAGAGCACTGAATCGATCCGCCTGGGAACAACCCCCGCTCTTATGCCTGTCATCGGTCCCGAGATTGCGGTTACCGTCCGCGAGCGCCTCCCCAAGGTGGCGCTCAGCATGGTGGAGGCGATGAGCCATGTGCTGTTCGAACATCTCACACGGGGCGACGTCGACTTCATTCTAGCTTACGACGTTCCGGATCAGCCCCAAATCACCCGTACTGCGCTGCTTCAGGATGACCTGGTGCTTGTGAGCCTGCCCGGCCCGCACCGGGCCAAACCGGTTGCATTCGCAGATGCCCTTGAAGAAACTCTCGCCATGCCGGAACCGGGTGACACTGTGCGCGCAGCGGTGGCCAAACAGGCGGCCGAACAAGGCGTCGAACTCAGGGTGGTTTATGAGGTGCGCTCCGTATCCGCCATGAAAAGTCTCGTCAGCCGTGGAGCAGCGTGCAGCATCCTGCCATATTTTGCGGTCGCTGAAGAGGTGCGCAACGGCCTGCTCGAAGCGCGTCCCATTACCTTGCCCGCCGTCCGCCGCACGCTTTACCTTGCGTACGCGGCGCAACGTCCACGCTTTCGTAACGAAGCCGGCCTGACAGGTGCGGTCCGAAACTCCCTGCGAATGCTCTTCGATGTACTTGGGCCGCTGGCCCACCAAGTTTAGCTCGCTAGATCTTGCGATGGGCGGGCTCGCACTAATTCCGCGGGCTGGTATCGCTTAAACATTGTGGACGCATGGGCCCGACCTGATTGAGATAGCCGCCATCGGCTCAACCATGAGCTGACGATGTCCACTAGCCGGGGGGCGGATCGTGACGATGTCTGTAGCTCGATGCTCAGCAGAAAGTCGGTTGCCCAAGCAGGTTGGTTTGCTGGTTGGGCTGCTCGTCGCATGGCTTTCACTCGGGGCCAACGCGAACGCCCTCGATTATCCCGTTCGACAGATCAAGCTTGTCGTGCCGTTCATTGCAGGTGGTCCGGTCGATTTCCTGGGACGCGTAGTTGCCAAGGATATCTCGCAGAGGCTCGGCCAACCGGTCGTGGTCGACAATCAATCGGGGGCAGGCGGCGTAATCGGGACGGAATTTGTCGCGCGTGCCCCGGCCGATGGTTACACCCTCCTGCTCGCTATAAATTCTCAGACATTTGGTCTGCAGGGTTCGCGGGAACCCCACCTTGAAACTAGTTTTAGCGCTATCTCCACCATCGCCGTGTGGTCGCACGTGTTGGTGGTCCGCCCGGAGCTGCCGGTCCACTCGCTGACGGAACTGGTCGCGTATGCAAAGGCTAACCCTGGAGCGCTGACCTTCGGCTATGGCTTGAACACGCCGCCCCAGTTGCTGGGGGAAACCCTCAAGAGGTCGAGCGGCGTCGACATTCGCGGCATTCCTTATCGTGGTGGCGCGCAGGCCGTTGCCGACATGCTTGGCGGCCGGATCGACATGAACTTCGGCACATCAGCGATGCTGGCGCCGATGGTCCGAGAGGGCAAGCTACGGGCGATTGCCTATTCCGGCGCGCACCGGACCGCTGACCTGCCGGACGTACCAACTGTCACTGAGGCCGGCTTCCCGCAGCTCTCCTTCGATCCCGACGCTTGGGCAATGGTCCTCGCACCGACAGGAACCCCGACCGCCGTCGTCGACGCACTAAACACCGCGATTAACGAGGGATTGCGTGATGGTGATGTCCCCGCGCTCCTTGCAAAGTCCGGATACATACCTCGTACCGGCACGGCGGCAGATGCCCGCGCTTTTCTCGCCGCAGAGTCGCGCAAATGGCCGCCTGTTGCACAGGCAGCAGGTCTAAAAGCCGAGTAAAGCTCCCGTAAGCACCTCGCCGCGCCCAACTCAGCCACATTTGCACGCCTGCAAAACCGCCCGCAGCGACGGCAACGGCGACGTCCCAATGGGCAACGCGCTGCGGCGTCTATCCATGCCGCGGCTTCAACTACGTATTTCGCCAAGCAGGCCAGCGAGTTAATTCGGAGGATAGACGATGCGCGCCGACCTTATGTTCTCCTCGGCCACGGTGTCGGGCTTTGTATTCGGTCTTGGGCTAATCTTCTCTCTTGGCCCTCAGAATCTGATGCTTATCCGGGCGGGTATGCTGCGCAACCATCCCATGGCAGTCGCCTCGACCGGCTACGTGTCCGAGATTGCTTTGGTGGCCATGGGAATTGGTGGCCTCGGTACGGTGCTAACGCAGCATCCGACCCTATCTGGCACGCTACAGTTGGGCTGCGCGGGATTTCTAGCGTGGTGCGGCCTGCGCGTGCTGATCAGGGTCAGCCGAGCATCCGAGGCCGAGGTGCCGACCGAGGCCCGCGGATCCCGCTTCCGCGCAATCAGTTTGATGCTTGCGGTCACTTGGCTGAACCCATTGGCCTGGCTGGAGGTGATGTTTCTCGTCGGTGTTTTCTCGTCCGGATATGCCAGTGAGGCCCAAATAGGATTCGCATTCGGATTCCTCTCGGCTTCCGCAATCAGGTTTTACGGGTGGAGTCTGGCGGGGGTGGGATTGTCATCCAAGCTGAAGCTTCCAGCCTACCGAAGAAAGTTGGACGCGGTCGCTGGGGTAGTATTGATCTCTGCAGCCGTGGTTCTTTCGCTCAATATCTTGAATTCTGTTTAGTTTTCGTAGTATAATTATCATCGTTTCAAGAAATTGAGAGAATGTACAATGCAGAATGGCCTGTACAACGCCCGTTTTGAAGCGCCACTTGGACAAGGTTCGGGCGTCGTAATCGTCGCGATGGGTCAATTGGCGGAGGCGTTGTCCAAAACGGCTTGGAGCCATCGTCGTTGACTTGCCGCCGCGGGGAATCAACCAACAAGCTCGCGATGTCGGTGAAGGTATCGCCCCGGGCCTTTTGACGCCGCAGCGGTTCCTCCCCGGCTTGGGTATGCCGATTTTTCCGTCAGATGGCAGCTACGTAGCTGTGCGGCCTGAGGCTAGGAGTTGATTGCTGGCTGGACTTCCCGCCGGTGCCCGTGTGGAAGGTCAATGCGTGAGGCCCATCATCGCCGACGTGGTAGTGCTTCTGAACGCTGCGCTAAAGTGCACGGCTGGCGTTGCCCTTCATTAGGATTGGCCCGGTCGGCGATCCGCCTGCGGGCTCCAGCGTGACCTCGAAAAGTTGGTCCTGGCTTGTCACCAGCAGGCCTTCGATCTTCAGGTCAAGACTGCGCAGGGCATCGAACAGGCCGATGGAGACCGGACCGCGCGCGGTCAAACAAGGTCCATACCTGCAGCGACTTGCCTTCAGGGGCGCTCAGCGCTTCGAGCGGCACCAATGCGGTCCGGCCATCACGGTAGGCGTTCACGACCGCCGCTGGCCTGTTCTGGTCGGAGAGCAGGACGGCTACCATTACCGGTGTGCGTGCGGCATCCCGCATCAGGGTGTCTGTTTAAGACGGCGACGCTGGCAAGCGTTCGCTCGGGGACGTGGAGGGCGCGCTCGCCTTTCTCATGCTGCAGTCGCCAAGGGACTTCGTCGGGACAGAGGCTCACCACGCGGCCTGGATCGCGGCGCGAGACGTCGTCAATGGCGTCGCCGCTGCCGGCAAGTTCCGAGATGCATTTGTATTCGCGGCCAAGGAGGCTGGTGTGCTTGCGTAGGTGAGCCGCCCTCTAAAGGTACCAGCCGGCCGTCGGGATCCGGTGGCCCTCTGGCGCGTTATACTCGGCCATGAGCGAGACGGATTTACCCTATTGGAACGCAGACTTAGACAAACCTATCCTGTTGCGGGATGGAAAGGAGCTACGCACCCTGCATGAGGCCGTGGTGTTCCTCGAAGAACGGTTCATAGGCCAGCGTGGCGTTCAGCTCACCGGGGTGCTGCTCGCACTGAAATTCGCCGCTCGAACCGGCGCGGTGGCTGAGATTCTCGACGCTCGCCGTGTCGTAGAAATCCTGCTTCGTGGTAACGACCTCGCGTAAACCGGGGAGTATGCCTCGGACCAATCCTGGAGCCCTACCGGAATACGAACAACCCATGTGGTTGCGCCGGAAATGTCGACAGCGCAATGTGCGTTCCCGACAAGGTCACCCATCGAGAGTATCAATGGCGCTCGTTAAGTCGACGAAGATATCCTCCGGCGCCGATAAGCGACGTCCCGTTTCCGAGGGCGCATCGGCGTCCGCCACGCCTGTTCCGGCTGCCGCGCCCAAGGCGCTCCCTGCGGTTCGCCCCTCAGCGCCAGTGGAACGACATGAAAAGGTTGCCGAACGTCTCGCCGCGGCGACCGAGGAACTCGCCAGCGGGCTTGCGGAGGCATCTGCTGCCGCCGAGGAGCTTCGCCGCTCCATGGAGCAGATTGCCAGCGGCGCCGAGGAGTCCGCCGGTGGTTCGCAGGAACAACTCGCGGCGATCCAGAACGTTACGGAGAACCTGAAAGCGGCACGTGCGCAGGCGGACATATCCCGCAAGCGTACGGAGGCGGTCCAGTTGGTCCTTGCCGAGGCCGCCATACAGATCACGACGTCCATTCGTTCTATTGAGCGGAACGCGCAGCGTCAGGAAGCATCTGTCGCCATGATCGCGCAGCTGGAAAGCCGAGCGCGGGACGTCGGCGAGATCACGCAGACCGTGGCCCGGATCTCCGACCAGACGAACCTTTTGGCGTTGAACGCGGCCATCGAGGCTGCGAGGGCCGGCGATCAGGGCCGCGGCTTCGCCGTCGTTGCTGACGAGGTGAGGGCGCTCGCTGAGATCTCCGAGCGTAGCGCGTCCGAGGTACAGCAACTCGCTACGACCATACAGTCGGAGGTGGGGGACGTTGCGGCCACCATCAAGGCCGCCGCTGAGGTTGCCGCCACCGAAGCCCGAACTGGCAAAACGGTGGTTGTTGCCCTCAACACGCTTCGCCAGGACATGAGCGCATTATCCGAAGGCAGCGAGCGCATACTTCTCGCCGCCTTGGACGCGGAACGAGCCGCGATCGAGGCCCAGCGCGGTGCGGAGTTGGTAGCAGGCGCGGCTGAGGAGCAGGCCAGCGCTGCCAGCGAAGCCCAGTCGGCTGTCCAGCAGCAGGCGCTGTCGCTGGAAGAGGGACAGACGGCCGCGCACTCTTTGGCACGGGCGACGGAAGTCTTGCGCAAGCGCGACGGCGTTGGGGAGCAGGTCGAGCAGGTAGCCACAACGGCGGAAGAACTGTCGGCCACCATCCAGGAGCTCTCGAGCGCTGCCGCGCAGATCATGGCCGCCGTCGAGCAGATCAACCGGGGCTCGCAGCAGCAGGCCGGTGCCACTCAGGAGACCGCCGCCGCCCTGGCACAGATTGAGGCGAGTGCGGGTATCGCGCAGGACAAAGCCGTCGCCGCAAATGACGGTGTCGCTACAGCGCAGGCCGCACTCAGGGATAGCCGGCAGACGATCGAAAAACTCATGAACGGCGTTGCGACGGCTCTCGAAGGTACACAGACCAGCCTCGCTACGATCGAGCGGCTCGAGGGCATGGGCCGTGGGATCGAGAAGATCGTCGATGCCATTGCGCTGGTAGCGGTCCAGACCACCATGCTGGCAGTCAGCGGCGCCGTGGAGGCGGCTCGGGCCGGCGAGACAGGGCGAGGGTTTGCCCTCGTTTCAGGTGATATCCGCTCGCTGGCGCGGGAGTCTTCGGAAAGTGTCGGTCGGATAAAGGACACGGTGCGCACGATCCTCGATCAGATCTCGTCGCTACGCCGCGATTGCGAACAGAGCATCCTAACCGCCGAACTTGAGGTTCAAAGCAACCGTTCGATCTTTGGATCGCTGGAACGCCTCGATGGCGATGTTGCCGCCATGAGCGGGGCCAACGCGGCCATCCTGGATGGTGCGCGAGCCATCATGAGCGCGGCGGCGCAGGCGGCTGGGGGAGCCCGGCAGATCGCGGCGGCGGCCGAACAGGCGAGCTCGGCCTCTCGCCAAGCCGCAACGGCCGCCTCGCAGCAGGCACGCGGCGCGGAGGATCTCGCCGCGGCCATCGAGGAGATTGCCTCTCTCGCCGACGAATTGAAGCAGCAGAATGGATAAGCCCGCCCACCGGCCCGTGGGAGGGGGCGCGGGGCACCGCAGGTTTCTGACCTTCCGCATCGCTGCCGATTTTTACGCGCTGCCGGCAGATGAAGTGGCCGAGGTGGTCCGCGTGCCGGCGGTTGCGCGCGTGCCGCACGCTCCACGGGGCCTGATGGGTATCGGCTATCTGCGCGGCTCGCCGGTACCCGTCGCCAGCCTGCGCGCATTGCTCGGCTATGAGGATGCCGAAGACACCTCGCGGGCACGTGCTATCGTGTTGAGCGGCGCCGCGCCCGTGGCACTCGCGGTCGACTTCGTCGATGCCTTGGTAGTCATCAACTCCGATGAGGTGAAAGACGCGCTTGCCAGCGGCGTGGCCCGGCCCGATGAACGCTTGAAGGGCGTGTTCCGGTTCCACGATGACCGCGACATGGCGAAGGTGCTCGATATTCATCACCGGCTGGCGGAGGTCTTCGTTCCACGAAGCCGGCCGGCTCGCGCCCCTGCGCCGACCGCCGCGTTTGCTTCGCCCGCGACTGGCAACAACGCTGCCGATGGACTGCGCTTAATCAGCTTCGAGGTCGCGGACCAAGAATATGCACTTGCCATCGACGCGGTCCTGGAGATCGTGCCGATCCCGGCGACGCTGATGAAGGTGTCGCACCGCGAATCGCAGTCGCTTGGCGTCATGGCGTATCGCGAAGGGTTGCTGCCGCTGTTCTCGCTGCGTTGCCTGCTCGACCTTCCCGCTCCGGACAGGATGCACGGAAGTGAGAAGGTTGTCGTGGCCAAGATTGGCTCGATCCCTGTTGGGATCGTGGTCGATCGCATGCGCGCCATCATTCCCGCCGAGCACAGCATGATCGAGCCGATACCGGCGGTCCTAGCCGCGCGGATCGGCGGGGAAAGCCGCGTCAAGGCGATCTACCGCGGCGAGGCCGGCCGCCGCCTGATCTCGATCCTTGAACCTGAATCGCTGTTTCGGGAGGAGGTCATGCAACGCCTCGGTTCGCAACGCCATGATCCGCAGCGCGGAATCGGCAGCGACACGACGCACACCGGGTGCGCGTCGGCAAGGGACGTGCAGTTCCTCGTGTTCCGTTTGGGCGAGGACGAATATGGATTGCCCATCGATGCCATCGACGAGGTTACGCATCTACCCGGAAAGGTCACGCGAGTCCCAAAGACGCCCAAATTCCTCGAAGGCGTCATAAATCTTCGAGGCGAGGTGTTGCCCGTCATCGACCAGCGCCGGCGTTTCGACCTGCCCGCGAGCAAGGACGACACGCGTCGCCGGATCGTCGTAGTGCGCACCAAACGGCATCGTGCGGGCATCATTGTCGACAGCGTCACCGACATTCTGAGCAGTAGCGCGGATGCCATCGACCCCGCGCCCGACCTGACCGGCGAAGCCACTCGGCTGGTGTCTGGCATCCTCAATCTTCACTCGGTCGGCCGCATCGTCCTCATCCTCGATCCTGCCGAACTGCTGACGAGGGCGGAACGCGGGCTTCTGGATAGCTTTGCTGCCAAGACCAGACAGATCGATCCGTGATCCGTCTCCTGGTGGTGGACGATTCAGCCCTCGTGCGGAAGCTTCTCGGCGCAGTGTTCGCGCAGGAAGTTGATTTCGAAGTACGCTTCGCTCGGGACGGCTTCGAGGCGGTCGAGCTGAACCGGTCGTTCGCTCCCGATGTGGTCACTCTCGACCTTAACATGCCGCGCATGGACGGCCTCGCCTGCCTAGATCGGCTGATGATCGAACGGCCATGTCCGGTGGTGATGGTGTCCTCCTATGCCACAGCCGACACCGAGGCGACACTGGAGGCTTTCCGGCTGGGCGCGATCGATTTCGTTCCCAAGCCCACCGGCGCCGTATCGCTCCACATCGGCGAATGGGCGCCGCAATTGGTGGCAAAGGTACGTGGCGCGGCGGGAGCACGGGTGAAGGCCAGCGCGCGTCTTCGCGAGCGGGTCCGCCACCGCATCGGCAATGCCGGCACGGACACCCGCAGTACGACGGCGGCGCCGCGCCGGCTGAAGCGGCCGGTGGGTGAGGGCTTGGTCCTGATCGGCACATCGACTGGCGGCCCGCCCGCGCTGGAAGCCCTGCTAACAGCCCTGCCGGCGAACTTTCCCTGGCCGATCCTGGTCGCCCAGCACATGCCGGCGAGCTTTACCGGCGCGCTGTCGCGAAGGCTCGACGGCATATGCGCGCTGTCCGTCGTAGAGGTTAGGCAACCGACGCCGCTTCGGCCGGGCACGGTCTATATCGGCGTCGGCGATGCCGACCTGATCGTCGCCCGTCGCGCCGCCGGCCTGGTGGCGATGGCGGCTCCCGCGCATGCGCACTACCTTTGGCATCCCAGCACGGATCGCCTGGTGCGCAGTGCCATGGAGCATGTCTCGCCCAGCCAGCTCGTCGGCGTCCTCATGACCGGCATGGGCAATGACGGCGCCGATGCCATGGCCTTGCTGCAAGCCCAGGGTGGCGGCACCATCGCCGAGGCGGAGGAGACCGCGGTCGTATGGGGTATGCCGGGAGAGTTGGTGAAGGCGGGAGGGGCCGATTGGATCGTGCCGTTACCGCAGATTGCCGCGCGCCTACAGAAAATGGTGCCATGACATGCCTCTGATCCGGAAGAACACGGTCTCCGCGTCGCCCGAGGCTCCGTTTGATCTGGAGGCCGCGCGTTCCGCGCTCGGCCATGGCAATGTGGAGGAGCGCTGGCGTGCCGCGCGTGCTTTGCTCGCCATGCCCGGCGGTGTGACCATTGCCGGGGCTGCTTTGGCCGGCGAGAGCGACGCCCGGGTGCGCGAAGTCATTTTCACCGGTCTTGCTCGCAGCCCGACGGTGGAAGGCGCCGAAATCCTGCTGGCGCTGCTGCGCTCCGACGATGTCGGTCTGCGTACCGGATCACTCGACGCGATGCGGACAATGCCCGACCTCGTCGCCGCGCGCCTTCCTGCACTGCTCGCCGACGCCGACCCGGACGTCCGCCTGCTGTCGTGCGAGCTGGTGCGCGGATTACCCGCCGGCGAGGCGACGCGGCTTATGTGCGAACTGTTGGAACGCGAAGACCAGCCGAACGTTTGCGCTGCGGCAGTGGACGTCCTTGCGGAAATAGGGGAGCCACAGGCGCAGCCGGTATTGGAACTCTGCGCCGAAAGGTTTGCCGGTTCGCCCTTCCTCGCATTCGCGATCGAGATTGCCGTGAAGCGCTTGAGAAAACCATCCAATGCCAACCGCGACTGACGGCAGGGTCGTGAGCGAGGATGAGTTTGGACGGCTCTGCGAGTTTATCTATCGCCGTACCGGGATGGTTTTCACCGAGGCCAAGCGCTATTACGTCGAACGCCGGATTTATGATCGCATGATCGAAACTGGCACGACTTCCTTCGCCAGCTATTTCGCCCGGTTGCGCGCCGACGTTGCCGGCGAGGTCGAGCATTTCATAAACGCGTTTACCGTGAACGAGACATATTTCTATCGGGAAGAGCAGCAGCTCCAGTGCCTGACGACCGATCTTCTGCGGGACCGCACGCGCGCCCGCGGCCGAGGGGATACCATCCGCATCTGGTCGGTGCCGTGTTCGACCGGGGAAGAACCTTATTCGATCGCCATCTGGCTGCTCGAGAACTGGCCGCAGGTCGATTCCTACAACATCGAGATCGTCGGCTCAGACATTGATACGCGCGCGCTCGAGGCGGCGCAGCAGGGACTTTTCGGTCGCCGAGCCCTGATGAGGCTCTCGGACAAGCTGATCGCAAAGTATTTCGAACCGGTCGGTGAGGAACGCTGGCTGGTTCACCAGGATTTGAGGGATTCCATCAGCTTCTCACCGGTGAATCTGGTCCAAATCGGCCAGACCCGTGCGCATGGCATGTTCGACGTCATTTTCTGCCGCAACGTCCTGATATATTTTGATGACAGCTCGCGGAGGGTGGCTGCGGAAAACCTTTATGAAAATCTATTGCCTGGGGGGTTCATCTGCCTCGGTCATACCGAATCCATGAGCCGCATATCGCCGCTCTTCGAGGTGTGCCGATACTCCGACGCCATCGTATACCGGCGGCCGGCGGAGCGTGCCAATGGCTGATGCGGTGGGCAAGCGCGTGCTGGTGATCGACGATGCCAGCTTGGTCAGGCGGTATTACCGCGAAGCTCTGGAGCACGGCGGTTTCGAGGTCGACGAAGCATTGAATGGCCTGGAGGCCATGGAGAAGTTGCTGCTGGCAGAAGTCGACCTACTCGTAGTGGACGTCAACATGCCGCGGATGGATGGCCTGACCTTCCTCAAGGTTTTGAGACGGCAGGAATCCTCGATCGCTTCCATTCCCGCGCTGATCACCAGCACCGAGGCGGCACCGGAGGATATCGAAGCTGCGCGTGAGGCCGGGGCAAATTTCTATTTGGTGAAGCCGTTGAGCCAGGAGGGGCTGCTCCACTATGCTCGCATGCTGTGCGGGGTGCCTTCATGAACGAGTTCATGGAGCAGTTCCTCATCGAGGCGCGCGAACTCGTCGAGCAAGCCAACACCGATCTGCTTGCCATGGAGGAGCGACCCGGCGATGCGGACGCCATCGACGGCGCATTCCGGGCCTTCCACACCTTGAAGGGGGCAGCTGGCATCATCGAGTTTCCCGCGATGGAGCGGGCGGTCCACGCCGCCGAAGAGGTGCTGTCCAAGGCCAGGAGTGGCGCCGAGCCGGCCACTCAGCTTTCGATAAGCCGCTGTCTCTCGTGCCTCGACCAGGTCGCGCGCTGGCTCGATATGATGGAGGAAACCGGCGTCGCCCCGGACGGGGCTGAAGCCGCCGATGCGGTCGTCGCACTCTTTGCAAGCTATGCCGACGATGACCGTCCGGCGGCGTCGCGGTTGGACGCTTGGTTACGGGATCTTTGGCTAAAAAGCCCTACGATGCGGGCGCAGGCGCGATGCGCTGTGCTCTACTCTCCGGATCCCGACTGTTTCTTCGAAGGAGAGGATCCGCTTGCGCGCTTCGAGTCGGATGGCAATCTCCTCGCCATCGACCTCGTACCGCGCGATGCAGCCCGGATCGTGGGCGACATCAATCCCTTCACCTGCAACCTGCTGATCTTCGCCGTCACAGCGAGTTCAATGCAGACGGTCGCCGCGAGGCTGCGAACGGCTATCGGCGAGGTCGATCTGCATGAGCTGTCGCCCCCGGTTGGGGAACTGCCGCGGATGGCACGCGACCTCCTGGCCGCCCAAATCGATATCCTCCGAGGAGCGCGCGACGACGGCTTTGTCGGGCGGGCCGGCTCCGTAGCACGGCTCGCGGTCAATGTGCTGCATGCCGCCGGGAGAGACGGCGACGCTCATGTCATCGCCGACCTCGCCCGTAATGCGCCGGGCGACGACTATCGTTCGCTTCTTGAGGCGCTCGAGAACCTGGCAACCCTAGAGAACATTCCGTCGAGCGGGCCTGGAACATTGCCGCACGAGGCGCCGCAATCGCCCTTGTCGCCCCAAGATCAGGGCGCGCGGTCGCTTCGTGTCGATGTCGAGCGGATCGAGGCGCTGGTGCGCTTGGCCGGCGAGTTCACCGTCCTGAAGAATGCCGTGGGGCACACGGCTCGCCTTGCGGAACGCGGCGGCGACCTTCGCGGGGTGTCGGCCCTACTTAAGGATCAGCATGGTCGGCTAGGCAGGATGGTGGAAGATCTCCAGCACGCAGTGCTGAGCATGCGCGTCCTGCCGCTTCGCCATGTGTTCCACAGACTTCCGCGCCCCGTGCGCGACATGGGCAACGCGTTGGGAAAGTCGATCAGGCTCGACATCGAAGGCGACGAGACGGAAGCAGATAAGGCCGTCGCCGAAGCCCTCTTCGAGCCAATTCTCCATGTCCTGCGCAACGCTGCCGATCATGGCATCGAAAGCCCGGAAGGCCGGATCGCCGCAGGCAAGCCCGCTACTGGTGTGATCAGCCTGCGGGCGTGGCGGAATGGCGACCATCTCATTGTCGAGGTGGCAGACGACGGCCGTGGCATCGACGTCGCGCGGCTTCGTATCGTCGCTGCGGAACGCGGCGTGGCGCCGGCTGCGACGATCGCGGCGATGGACGACGCCCAGGCCATCGAGCTCATCTTTGTGCCGGGCTTTTCCACGGCGGCAAACATCACCGGCTATTCCGGGCGCGGGGTTGGGATGGATGCAGTGCGTGTGGCCGTGGAACGCTTGGGGGGCCGGGCGGGGGTGGAAAGTCGCCTCGGACATGGCAGCACGGTTCGGCTTACCCTTCCTTTCACCGTCATGAAAGCCCAGGTGATGACCGTCGAGGCTGGGGGACAGATCCTGGGCATTCCCCTCGAAGCGGTAATCGAGACCGTTCGTGTGCCCCGGACCGCGATCTCGGCGATCGGCGCGGCGCACGCTTTCGTGTGGCGGGAGCGGACAGTTCCCCTTTTCAACCTAGCGCAGGCTTTGGGTCTGGAGCGCGCTGCGCCGCTGGCCACCGAGGCAGTGGTTGCGATCACCATCGCCGCAGGCCAGGTGAACGGTCTGGAGGTGGAGCGGGTAGGGGAGCGCATCGATGTCATGCTGCGGCCGATGGAAAGCATATTGTCGGGATTGCCCTGCGCGGGCACCACATTGCTTGGCGACGGGCGCGTCCTCATCGTCCTCGATCTGCACGAGTTGCTTCTATGACGGTAAGGCTGCATGACAACGCGGTGATCGTTCTGGAAGGCGTGTGCCAGGTGGACGAGGCCGAGCAATTGCTGCGTCATCTTCAGTCGTCCCCGGGCGCCGGAGTTGACTGGACGACTTGCGATCGGGCGCACACCGCGGTCATCCAGATCCTTCTCGACGCCCGGCCGGCCATGATCGGCGCGCCCAAGGGGATCTTCCTACGTAAATTCGTGGCGCCGCTTCTTGGGAAAACGGATTCACGGTAGGCAGGTTCGGATTGAGGACCGGATGCATGTTAGGTAGGACGTCGCAAGCGCCGCCAGAACCCGGATTCCAGACAGAATGAACTATCAGGTCCTTATCGTCGACGACAGCAAACTGGCCCGCATGGCCATCGGCCGGGCGCTGACCCGACTCTATCCGGACTGGACCCAGCTGGAGGCCAAGAACGCCGATGAAGCGCTGGAGCTGGCGCGGACGGCGAGCGTGGACATCGCCTTGCTTGACTTCAACATGCCGGGACGCGATGGCCTGCAGCTCGCCGCTGAACTTCAGCACGTCGCTCCGAACGCCATTATCGCCTTGGTTTCTGCGAACAGCCAGAACGAGATCGTGGCGCAGACCCGAAACCTGGGCGCGACTTTCCTGTCCAAGCCGCTGACAGAGCCTGCTCTTGCCGAGTTCCTGCGCCTGACGCTGCAACGGAAGGGGGATGTGTGACCCCAGGAATTACCACTCCGCTGACTGAGCTGCAGATCGATGCGCTTGTCGAGCTCGTCAATATTGGCGTGAGCCGAGCGGCTGCCAGCTTGCGGGAGTTGGTAAACCAACAGGTCCTTCTATCGGTGCCCAATGTCGCCTTGGTCAGCCGCCGCGACGCGATCGAGATCATCGGAAACCACGAGGCCAAGCAGCTTGTAGCGGTACATCAGGTGTTTGAAGGCGACATCACCGGTCGGGCGCTGCTGATTTTTCCCGAAACCAACAGCCTCGAGCTGGTGCGAGCGGTAACCGGCGGCGAGCTGCCATTGGAAGACATCATCGATCTCGAACAAGAGGCCCTCGCGGAGACCGGCAACATAATCCTCAATGGTTGCCTGGCCACCATTGCCAATTTGCTGCATCGCAATCTGAAAATGTCCCTGCCTGAGATACTGCGCGGCCGGGGACAGGATCTCTTCAATCTCGCGCCGCCGCCGGAGGCGGGCGACGTCGTCCTGTTCCTCTATATAAATTTCGCTGTGCGCGAGCGGGATATTCGCGGTTATATCGCCATGCTCATGGACATGCCGTCGCTCGAGGCACTGCGTGGCCTGCTGGACGAGTTCATAGAGCGTGTGGCGGGTGAAACGGCTCCAGAGACAGATGGCCCCGGCTGACGTTTCATTGAACGACATCGTCGTAGAAGCCGCCGATATCGGCATCTTTGTCCTAGATGCCGAGCGACGCATCGTAAAATGGAACGCCTGGATGGCGACCGCGACTCAGAAGGCCGCTTCGGACTGCGTCGGCAGGACGCTCGCCGAGGTCTTTCCCGAGAGCGTCTCGCCACGGCTCCAGTCGGCGATTTCTGAAGCATTCGAATCTGGGTCTTCAAGCTTGCTCACCCAGGCCCTGCATTCGAAAATGCTGCCGCTCCGTACCCCGGCCGGCTTCGAGTTGATACACAACACCTCTATCCGTCCGCTGGGGCACAGGCCCTATTCGTCGTGTCTCGTGCAGATCGTCGACGTGACGGCTAGTGTCCATCGCGAGCGTGTATTGCGTGCGCGCCAGGACGCCCGCTACCGCGCCGTTGTCAACAGCGCGCTTGATGCCATATTGACCCTAGATGCCGAGGGGATAATCCAACTCGCCAATCCGGCCGCGGCGCAGCAATTTGGCTACTCGCCAGAGGAACTCGTCGGCCGCGCACTGTCGCCCATATTGGAAGACCAGGATGAATGGAGCGAGATATGGCATGGCCTCCTCAAGGGGGATGTCCTGACCCGGCCGATCGAAGTGATCGCGCGATGCAAGGATGGTTCGGCCACCTATCTCGAAGTAACCGCCTCGCGTTGGCGCAGCGATTCCCGCACCTTCGTGACCGCGATTTTCCGCGACGCGAATGAACGCAAGGCAGCCGAGGCGGAACTACGCGGCCTCAATTTGACGCTGGAGCTTCGCGTCGCCGAACGGACCGCGGATCGCGACCGCATGTGGCGGCTGTCCACCGACCTCATGGGCGTTCTCCAGCTCGACGGCACCATAAATGCCACCAATCCCGCTTGGACCCGCATCCTCGGCTGGACGGAATGCGAACTTGTCGGCGCTAATCTTGCCGACTTCGTGGTGCCAGCACAGCAGGCTGAACTCCGCCGCATACTGCGAGCCTTGGGCGATGGCACGCCGCCCGAGCCCTTCGTCCTCCAGTTGTGCGCTCGCGATGCCGGTGCCCGCTGGATCGAATGGAGTGCCGTTGCTTCCGAAGATCTACTTCAGGCAGTGGGGCGCGATATCACCGCGGAGCGAGAGGCCGAACAAGCGCTACTACTCGCCGAGGATGCGCTGCGGCAATCACAGAAGATGGAGGCAGTCGGCCAACTCACGGGAGGCATAGCGCACGACTTTAACAATATGCTCACAGGAGTGATCGGATCGATCGATATCGTGAAGCGGCGCGTCGCCGCCGGCCGGTTCACGGATCTCAGCCGCTTCATGGACGCGGCCTCGGTTTCGGCACTTCGGGCCGCGGCACTGACGCAGCGGCTCTTGGCGTTTTCGCGGCGGCAATCGCTCGATTCCAAGCCGACCAATGTGAACGTGCTAGTTGGGTCGCTTGAGGATTTGCTCAGTCGAACGACAGGCGAATCGATCCGCCTACGTGTCGAGCTCGATCACGACCTGCCGTTTGCGGTTGTTGATGGCAACCAACTGGAAAGCGCGATCCTCAACCTCGCGATCAATGCACGGGACGCGATGCCGGACGGCGGTGACCTGACGGTCAGAACCAGGCTCGCGGAACTTGGTGCAGCGGACGTCGTCGCCACTCCCGATATGAAGGCAGGCAGCTACATCGTCATCGCGGTTTCCGACACCGGAGTCGGCATGTCGGCCGATCTCCTCACCAAAGTCTTCGAGCCGTTTTTCACCACAAAGCCGGTAGGCCATGGCACTGGCCTCGGCCTGTCGATGGTCTATGGCTTTGCCAGGCAGAGCAACGGCCAGGTCCAGATCAAGAGCCAGCCCGGCGCCGGAACCTCTGTGGAGCTCTATCTACCTGTGGCTGATTCTCAGGCGACAGGTGACGCCGATGCGGTGCTTGCCACACATGGCGGAAGCGGACAGAGGGTCCTTGTCGTCGAGGACGATGAGGCCGTTCGAATGCTGGTGCGCGAAATCCTGCAAGAACTGGGCTATACGCCGATAGAAGCTCCGGAAGCTCAGGCTGCCATTCGCATTTTGGCCTCCCCGGAGCAGATCGACCTCATGATTTCCGACGTCGGCCTTCCGGGAATGAACGGGCGGCAGCTTGCCGAGGTCGCACGCCAGCAACGACCGGCATTGCCGATTCTGTTTCTGACGGGGTACGCGGAAAATGCTGCGATTCGCTCAGGCTTCCTCGGCACCAACATGGCGATGATTACGAAGCCATTTGCGATAGAGACGCTTTCCGCGAAGATCGGCGAGATGCTTACGACGGGATCGCTGCGGATTGTCGACTAGGCGTGCGGAAACTGTCTCCAAGGACATTTGGCCGGGTGATTCCATCACACAACTCGCGGCTCCTTCGCCGATGCCGCCGGGAACTGACTTTGGCGCGTGACGCGACGCAGGCTCGGAAGGGGCTATCTTGCGACCTTTGTCGCCAGTCAAAAACGGTAGAGGTCTCTGGCAATCATGAAAGTGACTGCCGCGCTCGGTAGGTTGGGCACAGCGAACGACGAAGGACGCCCAAGTAGGAGCGGGCGGGGCAGGCGAAAGTGCTCGCGACTCCCCAGAGCGACCTAACGCCACTCTGCCGAGTCACATCGCCCAGCCGCTGGTTACGCCCCGGAAGCGGCGGCAGGGAGGCTCGCGCGCAATAACCGATTTAGATTGGAACCGATTCTAGACAAAAGAGTTGTTGCGCCGCGCATAAACGCGAGTGTCTTCTCGATCCGCGAAATTCAGTGTCCGACGTCAACCCATCTTCGCGAAGCGTCGTCCTCGTCGTCGAGGATGAGCCGATCGTGCGCCTGTGCGCCGTCATCATGCTCGAAGACGCGGGATACGAGGTGCTGGAGGCGGCGAACGCTGATGTAGCGCTCGAAATCCTTGAATCTCGAAGCGACATCAACATCGTTTTCACCGACGTCAACATGCCAGGCTCGATTGACGGCCTTAGGCTTGCGTATGCCGTTCGAGAGCGGTGGCCACCAATCGAGTTAATCGTCACTTCTGGCCGATACACCGGCCAGGAATGCAAGCTTCCCTCGCGCGGACGGTTCCTCGTGAAGCCTTATTCGGATCACTCACTCATGCTTGCGATCGAGGGTTTCTAGGTCCGGGTCCATGTGCGGTGCCTTAGCTGCACCTAAGTCGGGTTCTCCGTGTGCCGATCAGCGTCAATTCGCAAGGTGGCGAGTTCCTTCCCGCCCTCGTTTGAGAGCCGCATCTCCAACTGGGCCTTGGGTGGCAGCTTGCCGTCGACGTCACGCAGAATCTCACCGCAGAGTGTTACAAGTTCGGACCAGGCCGCATTGTCGTCCGTGAGGAACAAATGCTGCGGCGTTGTCTCTCCGAGCATTTCGAACGTGTACTTCGGCATGACACAGCTCCTTGATCGGAGCCTCAACGCCCACCACAAACTACCGTTCCGTCATTCGCCGGTCTTGTTTCTAGTTAAGCCTAGACGCGCCTCACGAAGCTGAGCGGTCTTATTTGTGTGTTCGGAAAGGCGGGTCTGCTCTTCACGCTTTACCAGCTCGGTTACCTCGTCGAGTGTGGTGCGCTTGCGTGGATCCGGGTTGGCCCGCGGTGGCTCCGTGAACAAACTCGTCATACCTACTCTCCAATAGTTCAAATACCAAAGGATGAGCGCGGTTTAGTCATACCGTTGACTTCTTAATCTCCTCACGGATCTCCACACCAACAAATGATGTGTCTTTGCTTATCAAAAGAGAATTCATACCTTATGAAAAGGAGCGATTCATCGAAGGCGGTTTACCCGGCGCGGAGCTTTGTCTTGGAAATTCTGGTCTGCTCAGTCTGCCGTAAGCCGTTGCGGTTTGAAGCGGACATGACGTCGACGATCGAACCGGCGGTCGATGAGCCGATCATGTGCCCCTACGACCCGCACGACGCCGGCTCGCGCGTGACCACAGGCTTTGGCGCAGTACCGCGATGAGTCCAAATGAACAGGCAGAGTGGCTTGCCGCGGCGGAGAGTGGCCCGCACCGCCCTGAGATTCAAATCTGTGTCTCAATCCTCGTTCACGAGCGCGTCGAGCGGAGCTTGAAGTTTGAGAATTGCGCCTGTCGCTGCAAAACTTAGCAGAGCTGTTCCTCGAAAATAGCTGGCGAGGAAACGCTCGATAATCGTCGAGCCAAAGCCCTTCCGATCAGGCTCCACAACCGGCGGACCTCCGCTTTCTGCCCAGACCAGGCTGAATTCAGGGGCAGGGGTAGAGGCGTCGACTTCCCACCATACGTGGATACGACCGACACTGTTCGACAGCGCGCCGTACTTGGCGGCGTTGGTGGCGAGTTCATGCAGGGCTAGCATTAGACCCAGCCCGCAACGCGCCGAGAGATCTACGTCAGGTCCCGAGATGGAGAATCGTGCACCGTCGCCGCCATGCGCGGCGAGTGCGCCTTGTACGACATCCCTGATGGATGCCCGGGTCCAACTGGTTTGTGTCAGAATATCCTGCGCCTTACTCAAGGCTGCGAGCCGCGAAGCAAATGTCGTTCTCGCTTCGTCGACCGACACGCCGGCGCGGAGGGTCTGGTTAGCAATCGCCTGCACCATAGTCAGGGTGTTTTTCATTCGATGCTTCAGTTCGAATGCCAACACCCGCTGCTGCTCGGCCGCCAGTTGATGCTGCCGAAGCGCTTCTTCCTTATCCGCGAGTGACTTCCTCAGCTCGATCTGGGTCATCGCCTGCCGGGCAAGTAGCTTTAGCGTATTAATCTGGTGCTCATCTAGGCGCCGCGGCTGATAGTCCAGCACGCACATAGTACCGATCGGCACGCCATTGGGTGTCTTTAGAAGTGCGCCGGCATAAAACCGCAATCCGGGCTCGCCTGTGACGAGCGGATTGCAATCAAACCGCTCATCCTTGGTGGCATCAGGCACCATCATGAAATCGGAGGTGAGGATCGCATGGCCGCAGAAAGAAGTTTCAATGGGCGTTTCACGCACCCCAAGACCGACCTCGGCCTTGAACCATTGGCGTGATGTGGCAACGAGATTGACGACGGCAATCGGCGTGCCACACACCTCCGACGCAATCCGTGCCAGGTCGTCGAAGTCTTGCTCCCGTGGCGTGTCGAGTATCTGGTAGCTCTCAAGGAGGGCCAGGCGCTGGCCCTCGTCCCACGGTCGGCGATTTTCCACCATGTCGGATTACTCGTCCCCTGTCGCATGAGCAAGGCACCAGCGGCTCCGGCGAGGCTGACCTTCATTAACATGGGTATGGCACGCGACTAACATGACGTCTTCGCACCTATTGTTGGCATGCCATCAAAAGACTTGACTGTGAGCCGTCTAGATGGGGAACTTTGTGACAGGCCAACACTTTCCCCGACGCCCGTTAGGGGCGAGGAGAGAACTGCCATGGCCGACAAGGATTTGAATGCGCTCCTTCTGCACACCATGAAGGACGTCTACTTCGCCGAGAACGCCATTCTCAAGGCGCTGCCGAAGATGTCCAAGGCAGCCAAGTCCAAGGAACTGAAGGCCGCGTTCGACAAGCACCTGAAACAGACCGAGGGCCATGTTGCCCGCCTTGACCAGGCGTTCAAGTCGATCGGCGTGAAAGCCGAGGGCGTGCCCTGCGAAGCCATCAAGGGCATCTTGAAGGAAGGCGATGAGGTTGCGGAGGATTTCGCCGGCGGCATCGCCCTCGATGCCGGGTTGATCGCGGCGGCGCAGGCTGTCGAGCACTATGAAATCTCGCGATATGGCGCACTCCAGGCCTGGGCGAAGCAACTCGGCTTGAAGGAACCAGCCCGTTTGTTCGGCGAGACGCTGGATGAAGAGGAAAAGACCGATCAGGGTCTAACAGATCTCGCCAACTCGAAGGCCAATATTGCTGCCGCTGCCGCCTGAGGCAGCACTCGCCATACCGGCAGAAGGGCCGCCTTGCGCGGCTCTTTTCGGTTTCAGAGGTACGGGTGCGAGCGAAGGCTGGTTGATTGCGGGCTGGCCTCAGATCAGTTTATCCAAGGTAATGGGCAGGTCGCGCACGCGTCTTCCTGTCGCATTATAAACAGCATTGGCGACCGCCGCGGCGGTGCCTGTGATCCCGATCTCGCCCACCCCACGCGCACCCATCGGCGTGTGTGGATCCGGGATATCGGTCCACATCACCTCGATCTCCGGCACGTCCATGTGCACAGGCACGTGGTACTCGGCGAGGCTCGGATTCATGACCCGTCCTTTACGCTCGTCGAACTGGGTCTCTTCCATCAGCGCCAGGCCGAGGCCCATGATGATGCCACCCCGGAATTGGCTCGCCGCGGTCTTCGCATTTAGGATTCGGCCGCAGTCGAAGGATGCAAGGAACCGGCTCACCCGGATCTCGCCGGTGATGCTGTTGACCCGCACCTCGCAGAACATCGCGCCATGACTGTGCATTGACCAATGCATCGTTTCCAGCGGCATGGGCGGGGTCGCCTCAATGCTGACCTGGTCGCGTTGCGCGCGGGCGAGGATCGAGGCGTAGCTTTCGAACCGCTCATCGTCGTCGCGCTTGCAAAGTCCGCCATCGCGGCTCGCAATCTCGTCCGGCGTCAGGCCGGCAAGCGGACTATCGTTGCCGGCGAGCTTGATGAGTTCCGCGACCAATGCGCGATGTGCAGTGATAACCGAGGCTCCGATCGCAGCCGTCTGCTGTGAGCCGCCGGCCAACACCACGCCGGGCAGGGTTGAGTCACCATAATTGAAGGTGACGGCTGTCAATGGCAGGCCGAGGCGCTCGGCAATGACCTGGGTCTGCACCGTGGCGGTGCCCATACCCATCTCATGGGCGGCGATGTCGACCGTGGCCTCGGCGTTTTTGGTCAATGTGATCCGCGCGGCACCGCCAGGCATACGGTAATAGGGGTAGGTCGCGGTCGCGCAGCCAAGTCCTACCAGCCATTCGCCGTCCTGCTGGTTCCTCGGCAGGCTATCGCGATGCTGCCATCCAAATTTCTCCGCGCCGTGCCGCCACGCCACGTCGATATGACGCGCGGAGAAGGGCAGGCCCGATGTCGGATCCGTCTCGGGCTCGTTGAGGATGCGCAGCGCGATTGGATCGACGCCGAGTTTCTCGGCGAGTTCATCGATGGCGCATTCGAGCGCGAAGGTGCCGACCGACTCACCCGGCGCCCGCATGAAGGTGTTGGCGAGCATGTCGAGCTCGACCGACTGAACGTCGAGCAGATAATTTTCGGCGGCATAGGCGCTGCGCGTCGGCAAGATGAACGGCTCGGGCATGACGTTGCCGCTCGTCTTGGCCGTCGTTCCGGTGTGTATCAGCGCCCGCAGCCGCCCGTCTCCATCGGCGCCGAGCGCGACGCGCTGCTCGGTGAGGCTGCGCCCACCGACGACGCGATACACGCCTTCGCGCGACAGCACGAGCCGCACCGGCCTGCCGACCAGCTTCGCCGCGGCGGCGGCGAGTACCTGGTGCTGCCACAGGCACTTGCCGCCAAAACCGCCGCCGACGAACGGCGAAGTGACAAGCACCTGCTCCTCGCTGATCCCGAACATCTGGGCGAGCGACCACGCGGTGTGCGCGACCAACTGCGAGGCATCGTGGATGCGCAGCGTCTCGCCATCCCACGCGACGGTCACGCCATGAAGTTCAATGGCGTTATGGTTGTGGCGAGGCGTGGTGTATGTGGAATCAATGCTCGTCGCGGCGCTGGCCAATGCCTTCTCGGCATCGCCCTTCTCATTGTGGAGCGGTTGCCCCATGAAGAGACTTTGCGCCGTACCCTTGGCGACGGCTTCGGCAAACGAGACAAGCGCCTCTTCTTCATCATAAGTGGCGGTTACCAGCGAGGCGGCATATTCCGCCTGTTCCTGGGTTTCAGCGAGCACGACGGCAATCGGCTCGCCGTTCCAGCGAACCCTCGCATCTTGCATGATCGGCAGATTGTCGCCGCCCGCGGCCTTGCTTGCCGACATGAACACCGGCGGGGGCTTGAGGCGGGGGGCGTTTTCATGGGTCATCACCGAAACCACGCCAGGGGCGGCTTCGGCCTCGTTAGTGGCAAGGTGGGTGATCGTGCCTCTGGCGATAGTGGAGTAGGCCACTGCCGCGTAGACCATGCCCTCCATCGGGAATTCCGCCGCGAACCGTGCTTGTCCCGTGACCTTCAAGGGGCCGTCGATCCGGGAGAGCGGCTTGCCTATGTGCCCATTCTGGTGGCGGATCAGCGGATCGGGCTCGCCGCCGGGCATCCATCTATCCGGAGCCAGCGCAACCGCCTTGGCCATCGCGCCTTGAACCAGCCCCTGCATCGCCTGCTTGGCGTCTTGGACAATGCTCATGAGCGTGCCTCCGAAGACCGCGCCGCGAGATCACTCAGGACCGCGGCGATCGTGCGCCTCGCCAACTCGACCTTGAACGCGTTGAGCGGGAGCGGCTTCGCCTCCGCCAGTTCTGTATCGGCCGCAGCGAGATAGTTAGCGTGAGTGGCGTTTCGCCCGATAAGGGCGGCCTCGGCCTTTCGCGCGCGCCAAGGCCTATGCGCGACACCGCCGAGCGCGAGACGGACGTCAGTGATCTTGCCGTCCTTCACATCCAGTGCAGCGGCGACCGATATCAGCGCAAAGGCGTAGCTCGATCGATCACGCACCTTGCGATAGGTCGAGTTCCTTGCAAGCGGTAGGGCCGGAAGTTCGACGGCGGTGATCAATTCGCCAGGCCGCAGATCGGTCTCGATATCAGGGCGTTCACCCGGCAAGCGGTGGAGTTCCGTGACCGGCAGGCTGCGAACGCCGTCGCTGCTCTTCAGGTGGACCACAGCATCAAGGGCTGCCAAGGCAACGGCCATATCCGACGGGTGGGTCGCGATGCAGGTTTCGGAAGCGCCCAGTATCGCGTGATAGCGGTGAAATCCCTCCCGGGCATCGCAGCCTTGGCCTGGTGAGCGTTTGTTGCACGCGGACCCGTCGTCGTAGAAATAGGTGCAACGCGTTCGCTGCAGTAGATTCCCTGCTACCGTTGCCATGTTGCGGATCTGCGCGCTCGCGCCGGCAACGATCGCCCGAGTAAGCATCGGATAGTCAGTGCGTACGCGTCGGTTGGATGCGAGCGCGGAATTTCTGGTCGCTCCGCCAATCCTCAAACCGTCGTCGGAAGTTGCGGAGATGGTGCTGTCGAGGCCCGTCACATCGACCAGCACTGTCGGCCGTTCGATGGTCTCGCGCATCAGATCGACAAGATTGGTGCCTCCCCCGAGGAACTTGGCACCATTGTCCCCGGAGAGGCGGAGAGCGTCTGCGGGATCGGTCGCGCGACTATAGGTGAACGGGGTCATTGGGCCGCCTCCAAGGGAATAAGTTTCTCCACTTCGTCATGGGTGTAGGTCGCTTGGATGGCGGCGATTATGCCGTTATGCGCACCGCAGCGGCATAGATTGCCGCTCATGCGCTCGCGCAACTCGTCATGCGTGAGAGCATAGCTGTCCAGAGTGAGGTCAGCGGTGACATGGCTCGGGAACCCGGCGCGAGCCTCTTCGACCATCGCTACCGCTGAGCATATCTGTCCGGGCGTGCAGTAGCCGCACTGCAGTCCGTCGTGCTCGACGAAGGCCTCCTGAAGCGGGTGGAGTTCGGTCGGGGAGCCGAGCCCTTCAATAGTGGTGATGTTCCTATCCGCGAACTGCACAGCCAGGGCGAGGCAAGAGAGTATCCGCTCGCTCCCGACTAACACCGTGCAGGCGCCGCAGGCGCCTTGATTACAGCCCTTCTTGGTGCCGGTGAGGTGGAGCGTCTCGCGCAGGAAGTCCAGAAGCGAAACCCGTGGGTCGCCTGGAAGCAGAACATTGGTGCCATTGACGGTGGTGCGCATCGGATCTCGCTCTCGAGCAGGCGGTCTCGCATCCATTGCAGGCTCGCCACCCTGCCTAACGCCGCACCACGCGATTGGTGCCGCGAGTGCATTGGTCAGTCTACAGCGCCCGCGGACCAGACCGTGCCGGCCTGCAAGGTTCCGCGCTCGATCTACGAGGGCGCACGCGACATTGCCCGATCCGAAGAAGTCCGGACCTCACGCCGATTGCGCAAGAAGGTCGAGATGCTGTCCGCGCACCTGAAGCGCCTCCTGCGCCTCGACTGGCTGCGCCTGCGAGGGCCACAACGGGCCCACGACGAGTTCTTCCTCGCCGCCACCGCCCAGAACCTCAGAAAGCTCGCTTAGCTGATCCCAGCATCAGCTCTGAAAGTTGGTATGTCCTCTCAGGCCGGCATTGGACTGACGACCGGCCGTCAAGCTGAAGTTGGCGACTGCAGTGTTCACAGTTGGAGTGGTGTCTTCGCAATATGATCGGTCACGACGGTTATGAAGGCTCGCAGCCGCTGAAGGCGCCGGATGTCCCGGTGATAGCCCATCCAGATATCCCGTGAAGGTGGCTCTACCGGCAGATCGAGCTTGCGAAGACCCACTATCTGACTTCCGACCACTTGTGGGAGGACGGCGATGCCAATGCCCTGACGGCACATCCGCCCCTGCACGTTCCGATTGTTCGACCGGAGCAGCGGCTTTGCGTTTGGAAAGCTCTCGGTAAGCCAGGCAATATCCGGGAACTGGCCGGTCGACGTGTCGTGGGTGATGAGCCGAAAGCCGACTCCATCACCATACAACGGCTCGGGTGAGCCTGCCGCTACGTAGACGCCATAGGGCAGACGGACCAGTCGTCGCTGCACGACATCGGGGTTGTCGAACGGGACGATCCGGAAAGCGATGTCGGCCTCCCGCTGCGCGAGGCTGAACAGGCGGGTGCCGGTGAGAATTTCCAGATCCACGTACGGGTAGGCCTTCGCATAATCGTCGATGATCGGCGGCAGGACATAGGCGCCAAACCAGTCGGCCGAAGATATGCGCAAGGTGCCCTGAAGGGCTTGCTCCTGTCCGGCGAGCCGCCGCTCGATGGCCAGAGCGCCTTCCTCCATCTGCTCGGCCAGAGCGATGACGGCGTTGCCTTCTTCCGTCGGAATGAAACCGTCGGCCGTTCTCTGAAACAGCGTGTGGCCGGTGGCCTGTTCGAGAGCCCGAAGGCGACGTCCGACCGTAGGATGGCTGAGATGAAGCGCCCGGGCGGCGGCGCCCAGCGTGCCGGTACGGGCTATGGCCAGAAATATCCTGACGTCGCTCCACTCCATCGCCGCACCCACGAAAATGAACGGAGGATGTACGATACTGTCAGTTATCGAACAAATCCAATCACCTACATTCGCCTCATCCCGTCGGGGGATGGCAGCGCGCTGGCCGCCTATTGCGTCGGCCTATGCGGCGCTCGGTCCCACCGCTGAAGGAGAACATGATGAAAACCTGGCTGATCACAGGATGCTCGTCGGGCCTGGGCCGGCAGCTTGCCGAGGCCGTAGCCGCGCGAGGCGATCGCCTCGTCGCCACCGCCCGTTCGACGGATAGCTTGAAATCGCTGTGCGAACGCTATCCCGAGACGGTCCGCAGCATTTCGCTAGACGTCACCCGCGCCGGCGACGCCGCAAAGGCCGTGGCTCTGGCCGGAAGCGCGTTCGAGGGCCTCGACGTCCTCGTCAACAATGCCGGCTTCGGCTTCATCGGCGCGATCGAAGAGGGAGAGCCCGACGAATATCGGCCGATGTTCGAGGTGAACGTCTTCGGCCTGATCGAGACGACCCGCGCCGCCCTGCCGGCGCTGCGCAAACGTGCCGGAGCCCGCATCGTCAATCTCTCCTCCGGTGCCGGGATCGCCGGCTCGGCGGGTTTCGGCTTCTACAATGCGAGCAAGTTTGCCGTCGAAGGCCTGTCCGAAGCGCTCGCACAAGAGCTTCGACCGCTCGGCGTGCAAGTGATCATCGTTGAGCCCGGCCCCTTCCGCACCGAGTTTCTCGGTCGCTCGATGATCACCGCGGCGCGGGAGATCGCCGCCTACGCCGAGACGGTGCCGGCGAGACGACATTACCGCCAAACCAACAACGGCCGGCAGGCCGGCGACCCGGCCAAAGCCGTCGCCGTGATGCTGCAGGCCGTCGATGCCGAGCATCCTCCGCTGCACCTTCCGATCGGGCCGCGCGCCCACGCGATAACGGAGCAGAAGCTGGACTCCTTTCGCGCCGACATCGCCGCCTGGCGCGACGTATCCATCGCGACCGATTTCGAAACGCACAACTAGGAACCCCGCCGTGACCACCATGTACGTGACCTATGCAGGCGATGCCGACACGCCATTCGACCGTGAACACTGGATCAACGTCCATTTCCCGCTCGTGCGCGAATGCTGGGGTCCATACGGGCTCGAACGCCTCGCCGGCTTTTTCCCGCAGGGAGACGGCGGCGGCCTGATCGCAATCGCGACCTGCGTCTTCCGGGACGAG
Source organism: Starkeya sp. ORNL1 (assembly GCF_012971745.1). Taxonomy (NCBI): domain Bacteria; kingdom Pseudomonadati; phylum Pseudomonadota; class Alphaproteobacteria; order Hyphomicrobiales; family Xanthobacteraceae; genus Starkeya; species Starkeya sp. ORNL1. The sequence goes on along the minus strand of NZ_CP048834.1, from coordinate 1,231,958 downwards.
GCGGCCATGAAGGCGGCGTTGGCCTCGCCGGAAACGGTGCGCGTGATGGCCGACGTCGATCTCGTCACCGCCGTCAGGCCGCAGCGCAATCTGGCGACGCCGCTCAGCGGCAACGCGACGGCCACGGCGAACGGCTGAGGGGTACCGACCCGGCCGACCAGCAGGAGGCTGGCCGACAGGCGGCTAAGCGCCCGCGGCAAGGACAGCCAAGCTCTCTTCAACATGATGATCGCCATGGCCATCGGGCCATGACCGAGGGTGCTGCCGCCAGCGCGGGCTGCCGGCGCTTGAGCCTCCCCATGCCCGGATGGGTGCGGCAGTCGGCACCGGATAGGGCGGCCTGAATTGATCGGCGGCAGCGAAGTTTAGGTTCAAGAACGGAAATACACTCATGAGCGCGACAACATGTGAAGCCGCGGCCCTTACGGCCGCTATGGTCCGGGACGGTGACGTCCTGCTCGAGCCGCGGCGCTGGACGATGTTCGTGATCCTGCTGGTCGGTACGTTCCTGCCGCCGCTCGACTTCTTCATCGTCAATGTGGCGCTCCCCTCGATCCGGGGGGATTTGGGCGCCTCCTCCTCCGCCGAGCAGCTCGTCATTTCTTCCTATGCCGGGCTTTATGCCGTGACGCTGACGACCGGTGGGCGGCTTGGCGATCTGTTCGGTCGCGGCCGTGTGTTCTTCCTCGGCCTGATCGGCTTTGCCGCCGCCTCGACGCTGTGCGGCTTCGCCTGGTCGCCCTGGGTGCTGGTCGCCGGGCGCGCATTGCAGGGCGTAACGGCCGCCGTGATGGCGCCCCAGGCGCTCGCTTCGGTGCAGGCGATTTTCCCGGAGAGGGAGAAGCCGCTCGCCCTCAGCATCTATGGTGCGATCTTCGGTTTGGCCGCGGTGGTCGGGCAGGCATTGGGCGGCGTCCTGATCTCGATGGATCTTATGGGGCTGGGGTGGCGGGCGATCTTCCTGATCAACCTGCCGGTGGCGATGCTCGTCCTGCTGTTTGGCATTCCGCTGCTGAAAGAAACGCGCGCGCGCGACGCACGCCGGCTGGATCTCGGCGGCATGGCGCTGTCGATGCTGACGCTCGGTGCACTGCTCGTGCCGCTGATCGAGGGGCGCGAAGCTGGGTGGCCGCTCTGGTCCTGGGTCTTGCTCGTCGGGGTGCCGCTGCTGGCATGGCTCTTCTGGCGTTATGAGACCCGGCTGGCAGGTGCGGGCGGCGCCCCTCTGCTCGATCCCAGCGCCTTGCGGGCGCCGGGACTGGGCCGCGCGCTGCTGATCGCACTGTTGTTCTATTCGATCGGCAGCTTTTTCCTGCTGTTCTCGGTCTATCTACAGGGCGCACTACAGGTGACCCCGTTGCAGGCCGGCCTTGCCTTCCTGCCGTTTGGGGCCGGCTTCCTGTTCGGACCACTGTCGACGCCATTTTGCCGGCGGCTCTTCGGCGCCTATGTTAATCCGATCGGCATGGGGCTGGAGGTTGTCGGGTTCCTGGGTCTCGCCGGGCTCATCTCGGCGACACTGACCGGCGTGCATCCCGCACCGATGCCACTTGCCGCCCTCCTGTTTGTCATCGGTTTTGGGCAAGGGCTCGCGCTGCCCACCCTGATGGCGATGGTGACGGGCCGGGTCGCGCCGGCCTTTTCCGGCATGATCGCCGGGATCGCCAGCTCGACTCTCCAAGTCAGCACCGCGCTCAGTGTCGCAGTAATCGGTGGGGTCTTCTACGAGGTGCTGGGCGCACGAACCGATCCGGCCGCCATCACGCAGGCGCTCATCGTCGCCGTCCTTTGCATTGCCTTCTGTCTCGCCGGAAGCGTGGCTCTGAGCATCACCCTCGTTCGGGTTTCCCCCGCTTCCTTCGTCCGAGGTGGGGCTTCATTCGGCCCTAACGGACCAGAGGTCACGGGCGGCCCTGCGGACGCTGGCCACCGTGCGCCGGCCAGATAATTCTAGCGCGAGAAACGCGCAGGCCACAATCCGAAGCGCAAGGAGTGCTCGGCGCAGTTCTTCTGACCTCAAGCCGATAGCGTTAGCCCCACTTGAATTGGATGCGCTCCAGCAGCTCCTGCCGGCGCTTCATCTCGGCGCCGTCACCATATGTCGGCCGACCGAATTCGTGGCCCATAAGATCGGCCTGCATGCGGTCGGATGCACCCGCGTTCTCGATGCGATCTTGGAACGTGTGCCGTAGGGAATAGACCGTGTGCCGCGGCGTCGGACGCAAGCCAGCCTTGTTCATCAGATTGTTGATCGAGGACGAGGCGTTATCCGCCTTGTCGGCATACCGCTCGAATCCCTTCGGAGCCTGTTGCATCGCCCATAACGAGACGCCGACCAGTGGGACACGGCGAATCGAGTAATCCGTTTTTTGGCGACGGTCATCGCGCTCTGCCACGTCAAGATGCGGCACCTCATCGTCAAGATGGATATCTTCCTCCCGGAGATTGCACACCTCGCCCAGGCGCATGCCCGTCTCGACCATCGTGTAGACGATCAATTGGCATTCGAGGGTCATGGTGGCGAGCGCGCCAGGCTTCAGGATGTTCTTTTGAACCCACTCTGGCGGGAATGGCGGGCGCTTTCGCTGTTTCGTTTTGTTCGTCGCCTTGATGCGGACTTTCTCGAACACCGCGTGAAATTCGGTCTGCAATGCACCGTCGATCACCGTCATCATGCCAGCGATATCGCTGAAGCTTCGATTAGCGCTGTCGGCGCGCAACCCTTCCCTCGCGATCTTGTCGGTCCACCAGTTGCGGAATTTCAACGCGCCAGCTCGATCAATATTCTTGAGAAGGATGTCTCCGAGCACAGCTTTCAGGTAGGTCAGCGCACGCAATCGTGATGACTTGTGCTTCTCCCGCTGGCGGGGCGACATCCCCATCAAGCCAGCTCGGTTGTGGTCCTCGTACATTTCCCAAACGTCACTGACGCGTGGGTTGGGCTCGGGGGCAAGTCCGGCAAGGGCGACCTCGGCCTCCGGGTGCTGACTAGCAGACTCCATCGCCGCAGAAATTCTGGCATCCAGCAAAGCAAGTGGCTCTGTCGCCGATTCGGATATGGGACGGTAGGAAAAGCCCAAAGATTGCGCCAAGCGCACCGCGGCCTCGTGCCTCTCCCAATTCTGGCTAGTTCCCTTGCCAGCTGCCAGCGCCGCCCACAGGCGCTCTGTGGACGCGTTTATCGGGTCGGCGCGCTCAAGAGCCTCTTTGTGGTTTTTCGTTTTGAGACTTTTCTTGACGAACGTGCGGCGGTCTAAGTTCGCCACCTCGGCTGGAACTCGACGATAGTAGCGGTAAATGCCGCTGGCTTGTTTCTGCACATACCGGGAGACGTCCATGCCGCGGGCTCGCTGTAACCCAAAACGTAGCCCGATCAGTATGCGAATCGCGAAGTGAGTTCAAAGGGAAGCGGGTGGTAAGCTCACCAAAACAGGCCTAACCGATTGAAATGGAAAGCAAAAATAAATTTGCAAAACCCCACAAAAAAGAACGCCCCGGCTCCTGGGGAGGGAGCCGGGGCTGATAAGCTCGCGTGGGGCTTGGGGGAGTGGGGATGCCGCGAGCCTATTCCTGAATTTCTCGTGTCACGTCCTTGCGGACGTCAGTAGCAAACCGGGCGTTCCACCTGGACCATCTGTCCGGCGCTCTTCACCCAACGCATCTGTACAACGCAGTCGCCGGCGAGTTCCGGAGCGAGCGGAGCAGCCACGGTCGCGGCCTCGCGCTTCAGATATCCGGTCGCCGAAGCCGCGCCAGCGAACAGTGCGGCGATGGCGATTAAACTAGCGATACTTCCAATAGCGACGGTCTTGAGCATAGCACTTAACCTTCCCTGCCGATTATATCCGGCGGTTAGGTCGCCGGCTTTTTAACTCATCATGCCGTTACTCTCGCCTACTGCGTCAGAACCGAAGCTGAACCGCTTGTTGTGGACGGTTCAGCCTCATGAATGTTCGAGAACAGGTGCGTTCATCAATCATTCATAGTTTTCGGTCGTTCACGTCGGCTTAACGTGTGTGGTTACGAGAAAGTTCCAAGGCCCCTCAGCAATTCGTGATTAAAATCGCGATAGGGGCTTGACCGATGCGTCGATGCAACAGCGTCGGCGCGCGCAGTAGCCTACGTCTGCACGTACGTCAAGAGGTATTTATTGCCTGCCCCGGCAGGCGTCGGTTGCAAGGTGCCGTACAGCCTGCGCTGGCAGGTGTCAGTCGGCACACGTCGGCGTCATCACCTGCTTCGGGCCCTGCGCCGTGAAGGTCACGGTCCGCTTCATGAAGCAGGTGCGATAGCTGGACTGGCGGTTGGCCGCGAAGGCCGGCGCGTAATAGCTGCCGGAGCCGAAGCCGACACTCACCGGAGCCTGCATGGCCCGCTCGGCCACGTAGGCAACATCCGTCGGCGCCACATAGGTCGAGGTCGCGGAAGCGGTCGAAATCTGCGGTAGTACGGCGAGGCCACCGAGTGCGACGATGCCGACGATTCCGGTGATGATCAGCTTCGACATGTCGAACTCCTGATAGCGGTCTGCCGGGCGTCCCGGCCAAGCTGTACGGTCAAGCTGTGTGCGATTGCGTGGCGTCTCTATGAGGGATGAAGGCGCAACGCTGTCTGAACCGCTTGTTTTCTGTTGTTCATATTGGGCGGGCCGCGGATGCTTTCATCCCAAAACACACGGTTTTGTTCGTCTTGCCGTTGCAAAACACGGCCGCTATAAGCCGCCGCGAACTCCAACGGACCTCAAAATCCCGAACAAGGACCACACCCATGGCGCTCGAGCGCACCTTTTCGATCATCAAGCCGGACGCCACGCGCCGTAACCTCACTGGCGCGGTCAACGCCCTCATCGAGAAGGCGGGCCTGCGCATCGTCGCGCAGAAGCGCATCCTGATGACCCGCGCCCAGGCTGAGACCTTCTACGCCGTGCACAAGGAGCGCCCCTTCTTCGGCGAACTCGTCGAGTTCATGATCTCCGCGCCGGTGGTGGTGCAGGTGCTCGAAGCCGAAGGCGCCATCGCCAAGTATCGTGAAGTGATGGGCGCCACCAATCCGGCGAACGCCGCAGAAGGCACCATCCGCAAGGAGTTCGCGCTGTCCGTGGGCGAAAATTCGGCGCACGGTTCCGACAGCGCCGAGAATGCCGCGATCGAGATCGCGCAGTTCTTCGCCGGTAACGAGATCGTCGGCTGATACCGGCGCGGGCGCATTTCGCGCCCGCCAGTATTACCGATTACCGGTACTTGCCCGTTACCGGGCTGTTGTCTCTTGCTGCTGCGCCCGCTTGGTCCCATACCAAGCGGGCGTAGTTTTTTGCCCGGCGATTGCCAAACCTTCCCAAAGGGGCTTGGCCACCGCATGGATTATTATGTATGTTGGCGGCTATTAGGCGCTGCGGGGGTCCGGCCACGGAGAAGTGGCCCGCAGCGGGGATGCCGTTTGGCGCGCCATTTAGAGCGCCCTAGGAGTGGGCCCGCCGGAGCCACCTCCTCTTGCCTCAACTCGTGTCGGCGCGCCAACGCCGGAAAACCATAACGAGGCCCCATCCTGTCGGGATGGGAGGTGAGGGAAACACCACCAATGGACGTCATGCAGCCCCTGTTCTGGCTCGCACTTCTCAAGATCATCTGGATCAACATCCTGCTTTCGGGCGACAACGCCGTGGTCATCGCCATGGCCTGCCGCTCGCTTCCCGATAATCTGCGCCGCTGGGGCATGATTCTCGGTGCCGGCGTCGCCGTCGGCATGCGCGTCGTCTTCACCGCCGTCGTCGCCACGCTGCTCGGCCTGCCCTGGCTGAAGATCGTCGGCGCGCTGGCGTTGCTCTACATCGCGGTCGACCTGGTGCTGCCGGAGGAAGAAGGCGCTGAGGGCGGCGTTGCCGGTCATGACAATCTGTGGCGGGCGGTCGGCACCATCGCTGTCGCCGACCTGGTGATGAGCCTCGACAATGTCGTCGCCATCGCCGCCGTCGCCGACGGCAACTGGACGCTCATCATCATCGGCCTGATCATTTCCATCCCGATGATCATCGCCGGCGCCGCGCTCATCATGTCGCTGCTGTCGCGTTTCCCGGCCCTGGTGTGGGCGGGTGCCGCGCTGCTCGGCTGGGTGGCCGGCGAGATGTTCATCTCGGACGTGAAGATCCACGAGTTCTTCGGCGAAGCCTTCGCGCACAATATGGAATATCCGGTCGCCATCGCCGGTGCGCTGCTGGTCCTCGCCATCGGCTGGACCATCGCCCGCGCGCGCAAGGGCGCGCACGTGGAAAGCTCCAATCCCTGACACGATCTTGCACCCGCGGCCCCCAGGGCCGCGGGTGCCTCGGTTTGTTTCCCTCACCAACCGAATTGTGTCCGCCAAGTGACGTAGCGTAAATCTGGACCTTTGCGCGCGTTGCCCTATCGTCAGCTAAAGACCTGAGAGGAAATCGAATGAGCTTCGGGGATCCCATCTTCTGGGTGGCCTTGCTCCAGATCATCTGGATCGACCTGCTGTTGTCCGGCGACAACGCGGTCGTCATTGCCCTTGCCTGCCGCTCGCTGCCCGAGAGCCAGCGCAAATGGGGCATCATCCTCGGCGCCGGCGCCGCGGTCGGCCTGCGCATCATCTTTGCGCTGGCGGTGTCCTATCTGCTCGGCGTGCCCTTCCTGAAGGTGCTGGGCGGCGTGCTGCTGTTCTGGATCGCGATCAAGCTGGTGATCGACGAGGGCGGCGAAAGCCATGAGGTCGCGAGTTCCGACAGCCTGTGGAAGGCCGTGCGCACCATCGCCATCGCCGACGCGGTGATGAGCCTCGACAATGTCGTCGCCATCGCCGCCGCGGCGCGTGGCCATGCCGAACTCTTCATCTTCGGCCTGCTGCTCACCATCCCGCTGATCGTGTTCGGCTCGCAGCTCATATTGAAGCTGATCGCGCGCTTCCCGATCCTGATCTGGGCGGGTGCGGGCCTGCTCGGCTGGATCGCCGGCGAGATGTTGCTGGGCGACAAGGTGGTGCTGGAATATCTGGCCGGCACCGCGCCGGAGATGGTCGAGAAGATCGAGGATCCGAACGATCCGGTCGGCCTGAAGGCTGCGCCGCTACCGCATTACGTGGCGTCTGCGGTCGGCGCCGCCTTCGTCATCGCGTTCGGCTGGATCTGGAAGAGCCGGCGCGGTGCGCACACCGCCGAAAGCGGTTCGCACGGCTGAGCCTGAGCTGATCGTTGCTGCTTTTCGCAGCGCGGTATGAAATCGGGAAACGCTCCGCTACCATGGTGGCGGAGCGTTTTTCATGAATCAGCACGTCGCGCCGGTCCGCACCGGCCATTCCGCCTGCCCGCATGACTGCCCGTCGACCTGCGCACTGGAAATCGACATTTCCGGCAACCGCATCGGCCGGGTGCGCGGCTCGAGCGCCAACACCTTCACCGCCGGCATCATATGCGCCAAGGTCGCGCGCTATGCCGAGCGCGCCCATCATCCGGACCGGCTGACCCAGCCGCTGCGCCGCACCGGTCCCAAGGGCTCGGGCGAGTTCGCGCCGATCTCCTGGGACGATGCGCTGGACCTGATCGCCGAGCGTTTCCTGGAGGCCGAGCGTCTCCACGGCCCGGAAGCGGTGTGGCCGTATTATTATGCCGGCACCATGGGCCTGGTGATGCGCGACGGCATCAACCGGCTGACCCACGCCAAGCGCTATTCGCGCTTCTTCTCCACCATTTGTGTCAATCCGGCCTGGGCCGGCTTCCTCGCCGGCACCGGCAAGCTTGCCGGGCCCGATCCGCGCGAGATGGCGAAGTCCGACCTCGTCGTCATCTGGGGCACCAATCCGGTCTCGACCCAGATCAATGTGATGACCCACGCGGTGCGCGCCCGGAAGGAGCGCGGCGCGAAGATCGCGGTCGTCGATGTCTATAATTCCCCGACCATGGAGCAGGCGGACATACCGGTGCTGATCCGCCCCGGCACCGATGACGCGCTTGCCTGCGCCATCATGCACGTGCTGTTCCGCGACGACCTTGCCGACCGCGCCTATCTTGCGAAATTCGCCGACGATCCCGCTGGCCTCGAAGCCCACCTCAGGGACCGCACGCCGGAATGGGCGGCCGCCATTACCGGCCTGCCTGCGGCCGAGATCGAGGCGTTCGCCCGGGCGATCGGCGGGACGCCGCGCACCTTCATCCGTGCCGGCTACGGCTTCACCCGCTCGCGCAATGGCGCGGTGGCGATGCATGCGGTGAGTTGCATCCCGACCGTCACCGGCGCCTGGCAGCATGAAGGGGGAGGGGTCTTCCACTCCAACAGCGCGATCTATCGCTGGAACAAGCGCATGATCGAGGGCTCCGACCTGATGGTCGGCGCCGATGGCGTGAAGAACACGGCGCGCATGCTCGACCAGTCGCGCATCGGTGAGGTGCTCACCGGCGATGCGGATGCGCTCGCTGGCGGCCCGCCAGTCACCGCCATGCTGATCCAGAACACCAATCCGGTCTCCATCGCCCCCGATCAGGCGCGGGTGCGGGCCGGCTTCGCGCGCGAGGATCTGTTCGTCGCGGTGCATGAGCAGTTCATGACCGAAACCGCGCGCATGGCGGATATCGTGCTGCCGGCCACCATGTTCGTCGAGCATGACGACGTCTATCAGGGCGGCGGCAATCAATATGTCATCCTCGGCCCGAAGCTGATCGAGCCGCCGGGAGAATGCCGCTCCAACCATGAGGTGATCGCCGCCCTGGCCCAGCGCCTTGGTGCCGAGCACCCCGGCTTCACCATGAACCCACGCGAGCTGATCGACTGGACGCTGCAGAAGACCGGGCGCGGCACGCTCGAAGAGCTGGAGGAAAAGCGCTTTATCGACGTCCAGCCGGATTTCGAGACTGCGCATTATCTCAAGGGCTTCCACTGGCCGGACGGCAAGTTTCGCCTGAAGCCGGACTGGTCGCGCGCGCCATCCTCGGCGCCGAAGCGATTCGGCCCGGCCGACGCGATGCCGCAATGGCCGGACCATTGGGCGGTGATCGAGGAGGCGAATGCGGACTATCCGTTCCGCCTGGTCACGTCGCCGGCGCGCTCCTTCCTCAATTCCAGCTTCACCGAGACGCCGGGCTCGCTCAATCGCGAGAAGCGGCCGGAACTGATGGTCCATCCGGAGGACGCCGACGCGCTTGGCCTCGCTGAGGGCGAACTGGTCCGTGTCGCCAGCGCGCGCGGCGAGGTGCTGCTGCATCTGCGCCGCTTCAAGGGCGTGCGGCGCGGCGTGGTGGTGGCGGAATCGATCTGGCCGAACGGCAAGCACGAGGGCGGCCGCGGCATCAACACGCTCACCGGCGCCGACCCGGTCGCGCCTTATGGCGGCGCGGCGTTTCACGACAACCGGGTGCGGATCGAGCGGGCTTGAGGGCGTCCGGCTGGAGCATCCTTCGACGCCGCCTGCGGCGGCACCTCAGGATGAGGTTGTATCTAAGAACGACCTCATTCTGAGGTGCGAGCGTAGCGAGCCTCGAAGGATGCTCCAGCCGGACAACCGCGGAAGTGCTGGCACTATTTCTTCGTCAGGCGCCGATCCAGCCAGACCAGCGCAAGGATGGCGGCCAGGAAGCCCAGCAGGATGACGAAGGCGTTGGTGGCGGTCTGGAGCCAGCCGATCTTTGCGACGTCCATGAACGGATAGGCGTACTTGTTCTCGATCTCGCCTCGGGTCAGCGCATAGGCGAGATACGCCCCCGGATAGAGCGACCACAGCAAGCCGTCCCGAATCCGCAGGCCGCCCTTCGGCGCGAAGAGCAGCCAGAACAGCGGCACCAGAACCGGCACCATGTCGTGCAGGATGAAATTGGCCAGCTTCGCCGCGCCGTGTAACTCGATCAGCCCGCGCAGCACGAGATTATAGGTGACGCCGACAAGCAGGATGGCCAGCGTGATGCCGCCCAACAGCGCCGGCGATCGGAATGCCGGCTTGCCGAGCGCGATGCCGGTGAACACGATCGCCACCAGCAGATTGGTCAGGATGGTGAAGTAGCGGAGCAGGATCCAGACGGTGACGGCAAGCGACCCGCTTTGCTCGAAGGTGGCGCTGAACTGCACCGCCAGCCCCACCCAGCCGATCAATGCGATGGCCGCTGCGGCCATGCGCGCGGCACCGGATTCGCTGCCCATTGATCACCCCCGCCAGGGCTGCCCTAGATCCCCGGCGCCACCAGCGCGCGCTCGGCCACCTCGAATTCGTCCACCACCACCCGCTCGCCCTCAATCCGGGCCCGGCCTTCGCAGATCAGGCGCAGCGCGGCGGGATAGATGATGTGTTCCTGCGCCAGCACGCGCGCAGCCAGCAGTTCCGCGGTGTCGCCCTCGAGCACCGGCACGGCGGCTTGCATGATGATGGGGCCGACATCCATTTCCGGCGTCACGAAATGCACCGTGCAGCCATGGATCTTCACGCCGGCCTCCAGCGCCCGCTCATGGGTGTGCAGGCCGCGGAAGCTCGGCAGCAGCGCCGGATGGATATTGATCATCCGCCCCCGCCATTTCTCGGTGAAGCCGGGGGTGAGCAGCCGCATGAAACCGGCGAGGCAGACCAGTTCGACCTTCGCCTCTTCCAGTGCCGCATCGAGCGCGGCATCGAAGCTGGCGCGGTCGGCATGCGCCTTGTGGTCGATGACCACGGTGTCGATGCCGGCTTCCTCGGCGCGCACCAGCCCGCCGGCATCCGCCTTGTTGGAGATCACGGTGACGATCTCGGCCGGATAGCCCGGCTGGGCGGCGGCCTCGATCAGCGAGGCCATGTTCGAGCCGCGCCCGGAAATGAGGACGCCGACCCGCGTCTCGCTCACAGCGGGCATTCCAGGTCGAGCGCGCCGTCATAGATGGTGCGCGACGGGCCGGTACAGGGCTCGACGGCGCCGAGGTGGATCACTTCCTCGCCGCCATCGGCGAAGGCGTCCGCCACCGTCTCGGCGTCACCGGCATCGCAGATCACCACCATGCCGATCCCGCAATTGAAGGCGCGCAGCATTTCGGCCTCCGCGACGCCGCCGGTCTGCGCCAGCCAGCGGAACACCGGCGGCACCGGCAGGCCGGAGAGGTCGATCCGTCCCACCGTGCCGGCCGGCAGCACGCGCGGCAGGTTCTCGGTGAGGCCGCCGCCGGTGATGTGGGCGAGCGCCTTGACCTTGCCGGTCGAGCGGATGACGGCGAGCGCGGACTTCACATAGAGCCGCGTCGGCGTCAGCAGGGCGTCGCCGAGGCTATGGCCATGGCAGAACGGGGCTTCGGCGTCCCACGCGAGGCCGGAGCGCTCGACGATGCGGCGCACCAGCGAATAGCCGTTGGAATGCACGCCGGAGGAAGCGAGGCCGAGCAGCACGTCGCCTGGCTGCACGGTCGGCAGCGGCAACAACTCGCCGCGCTCCACGGCGCCGACCGAGAAGCCGGCGAGGTCGTAGTCGCCCTCGGCATACATGCCGGGCATCTCGGCAGTCTCGCCGCCGATCAGCGCGCAGCCGGCTTCCTGGCAACCCTTGGCGATGCCGGCGACAATGCTGGCGCCGACTTCCGGGGCCAGTTTTCCGGTCGCGAAATAATCCAGGAAGAACAGCGGCTCGGCGCCCTGCACCACGAGATCGTTGACGCACATGGCGACGAGGTCGATACCGATGGTGTCGTGCTTGCCGGTCTCGATGGCGATCTTCAGCTTGGTGCCGACGCCGTCGGTGGTGGCGACGATCAGGGGATCCTTGAAGCCGGCGGCCTTGGGATCGAACACCCCGCCAAAGCCGCCGATCTCGGCATCGGCGCCGGGACGGCGCGTCGCCTTCACCAGCGGCTTGATGAGGTCGACAAGGCGGTTGCCGGCGTCGATATCGACACCCGCATCGCGATAGCTGAGGCCTTTGTCCGTCTCGCTCATCATCTCCCCCGGAAGGTTCTGCGCGGATTAGCGGCTTATGCGGCGGGGGGCAAGCAGGGGAGAGTTACTTCCGCCGCGCATGATCGATGGCGAGTGCCAGCAATCCCGCCGCCAGCCCCCAGAAGGCGGAGCCGATACCGGCGAGCGAGACGCCCGAGGCGGTAACCGCGAGCGTCAGTACCGCTGGGAAGCGCCTTGTGATGTCGTGCAGCGCGGTGCCGAGCGCGTTCGCCAGCGGCCCGAGCAGGGCCAGCCCGGCAAAGGTCGCCACCAGTCCCGCCGGCAGCGCGGCGATCAGCGCCACGATGGAAGCCCCGCCAACCGCCAGCACCAGATAGCTCGCCGCGTAGAACGGCCCGGTCATCCAGCGCTTGTCCGGGTCCGGGTGGGTGTCCGGCCCGGTGCAGAGCGAGGCGGTGATGGCGGCAACGTTGCTGGTCAACGAGCCGAACGGGGCGGTGAGGAGCGAGGCGATGCCGGTGGCGGTGAGGATCGAGGTAACCGGCGGCTTGTAGCCGGCCGCCTGCAGCACCGCGAAGCCGGGCAGGTTCTGCGACGCCATGGTGACGAGATAGAGCGGCAGTCCGATGCCGATCAGCACCTGAGCATCGAACTCCGGCATGATCGGCGTGATGCTCGGCAGCGGGATCCCGGCAGGCAGCGGCCCGACCCGGCCAAGCGCGAAGGCGAGCGCGACGCCGACGCCGAGCACCACCAGCACCGCACCGAACGGGCTGACGCGGCGGGCGACGAGGAACAGCACCACAAGCGGCAGTACCAGCGCCGGGTCGGCCTGCGCCGAGGTGAAGACCGCGGCGGCGAAGCGGAACAGCACGCCTGCCAGCATCGCCGCGGCGATCGACACCGGGATGCGCTGCACCAGGGTGCCGAGCGGCTTCACCGTGGCGGTCAGCAGGATCAGCACGCCGACCAGCAGATAGGCGCCGGTCGCCGTACCCACCGTGAGCCCGTGCGAGGCGGCGATCAGTGCCGCGCCGGGCGTCGACCAGGCGGTCACGATCGGAATGCGGTGCCGCACGCTGAGGAACAGCGTCGTCAGCGCCATGGAGAGGCAAAGGCCCAGCACGCCGGAGGAGGTCTGCTCCGGGCTGGCGCCCACCGCCTGCGCGGCGGAGACGATGAGCGCGAGCGTGCCGCCGAACCCGACGAGAGCGGCGACGATGGCGGAGATGGCGATGGAAGGGCGCATGGAACACGGGGCGCTACACGGGCGGGAGCCGCCTTGTGCCATGTCCCGCGGGAGCCGTCACCGCCTGAACCAGGTGCCCTATCGGCAGCTTGCCTTGGCAAGCGAGCGGTACGGCATTATTTCATGATGGGGGAACGCCGAAAAAAATGAACCTTCCGAACATCATAACCATTGCCCGCATCTTCACGGTGCCGGTGGTGGTATGGGCCATCGTCTCCGGGCGGCCGGGCGTCGCCTTCTGGCTGTTCCTCGCTGCCGGTATTTCCGACGCCATCGATGGCTTCATCGCCAAGCGCTATGGCCTGCAGAGCGAACTCGGCGCTTATCTCGACCCGCTCGCCGACAAGGCGCTCCTCGTCTCGATCTATGTGACGCTGGCGGTGGCCGGCTATGTCCCGCAATGGGTGGCGATCGCGGTGGTGTCGCGCGACATCATGATCGTCTCGGCGGTGATCCTGTCCTGGGTGCTGGACAAGCCGGTGACCATCCGGCCGCTGGTGGTGTCCAAGCTGAACACCGCGGCACAGATCGTGTTCGCCGCCTTCGTGCTGGCCTCGCTCGGCTTCGGCTTTCCGCCGGGACCGGCCTTCGATCTCGGCATGGTGCTGGTCGGCGCGCTGACCACGCTCTCCGCCGCCGCCTATCTCGGCGAGTGGGCCCGCCACATGGCGGCGTGAGTTACGTAGCTGGTCCGCGCCGCACGCAGCGGAACCCGACATGGCTGGTCGAGGTGTCGACCGGCTCGGCATGGCGGGCGGCGGGGCGATAGCGGCGGCAATAGTTCGGCGCGCACAGATGCGAGCCGCCCTTCAGCACCTTGCGCGGTATGCGGATCTCCGGCTGTGTCGGATCGAAGCTCGCCGCCTCCGGCCCGCCGCGTGGGTTCAGCGGTACGCAACACGCCTTCGGCGCGTCCTGGGGATGGCGGGTCGACCAGAAATCGCTGGTCCATTCCCACACATTGCCGATCATGTCGTAGAGGCCGTAGCCGTTCGCGGGGAAGGACTTCACCGGCGAGGTGCGCTCGAAGCCGTCGAGCGCGAGGTTCTGGAACGGGAACTCGCCCTGCCAGGTATTGGCCATCTGCCGGCCTTCGGGGCTGAATTCCTCGCCCCAGGCGAATTCGGTGTCCTCCAGCCCGCCGCGGGCGGCGAATTCCCATTCGGCCTCGGTCGGCAGCGACTTGCCCACCCAGGCGGCATAGGCTTCGGCATCCGCATAGGCGACATGCACCACCGGATGGTCGTCGAGCCCCTTGATCGAGGAGCCCGGGCCGTAAGGCTTGCGCCAGTTCGCGCGGAAGCGGAACGCCCACCACTGGCTCCAGTTGCGCAGGTCCACCGGATGGTCCGGCGGGGTGAACACCAGCGAGCCGGCCTTCAGCATATGCGGCAGTGCGCCCGGATAATCCTTGGGATCGGGCGTGATCTCGGCCACGGTGACATGGCCGGTGGCCTCGACGAAGGCACGGAACTGCGCGTTGGTCACCGGCGTCGCGTCGATGAAGAAGCCGTCGACGCTCACCCGGTGCACCGGCCGCTCCTCGGCATAATGCCGGTCCGAGCCCATGCGGAAGGTGCCGCCGGCGATGAAGACCATCTCGCTCTCGAGAGGCGCCGGCGCGGAGTGCTGGCGGTCGCGGGCTGCTCTGTTCACACTGGCTCTCTTCTATTTGTCGAACGGGAAAATGCGCTTCCAGTCGTTCTTCATGCTGATCACGGTCCAGCCCGCCTTTTTGGCCTCGTCGTAAAGCGCCTGCGTGAAGGTGCCGACCTTGGTGGCGGGGAGGCCCTGTGCAGGACCGTAAGCGAACTCGCGCTCCGCGTCATCGTGGAGAACGAGCACCGAGAGCCGCGCGCCGTCACCGCCCTTGGTATATTCCAGCATCTGCTGGTCACCGGTGGAATTGCCGAACGCCGCATGGGGGCGACGGCCGATCATCAGATGAATGCCTTCCGCCTTGCCGGCATTATTGTCGTTGAGCAGCAGCTTCGGCTCTTTCGTCAGGAATGGCTTGCCATCCTTGCCATAGCCGTACTTCGTCCCGCCCGCGGTGCCCACGACCTGCTCGACCGGGACGCCGTAGACGCGCTGCGAATAGGAGCGCACGAAATCCTGGCCGCCTCCGGTGACGATGTAGGTCTTAAAGCCATTGGCTCGCAGATAGGCCATCACTTCGAGCATCGGCTGGTAGACAAGCTCGGTGTAGAGACGGCCGAAACGCTTGTCCTTGGCGCTTGACGTCCATTTCACCGCCTCGGCATTGAAGTCGTCGACCGACATGCCGGTCAAGGTGGCGACGGCGATGGTCTCGAGCTGCTTCATCGTGAGCTTGGCGATGGCTTCCTTATTGCCGGAAAGCACCGTCTTGAACGGCTCGACCTTCGCGAGCTCCGGCCGCTTGGCCACCACTGCGGGAACACGCTCCAGGCAGAAGATGAACTGGGTGTAGGAGGGCTGTTCGACCCACAACGTCCCATCCTGATCGAAGGTGGCGACCCGGTCGTCGGCAGGGACGAAATCCGGGCTCGCCTGCTCGGTCGTTTTATTGACGAAGTCCAGGATCGCCTGCCTGGCCTGGCCGTCGTTCCAGGACGGGAGCGGATCGGCACCCGGCGAGGCGCCCTGTGCCAAGGCGGGCACCGATGCCGCCAGCATCGCCAGCAGAAGCAGCGCCGCCGCCGCGGCCCGGCGGGTGATTGCGACGAGAGATCCGTGCGGCATGTTCAACCCCCAGGTTGGGAGGCGGGCGCAGGACGCCCGCCACTTTCTCAACCGCCGCTATTCGCCGGCGCGACTGGACGTCCTCATTGCCTTCACCTGCTGGATGACCTGTTCGAGGTTGTAGCTCGCCGGATCCTGCAGCGGAGGATAGTCGATGTAGCTTGAGAGTTCCTTCAGCCAGAGCGCCTGGCCGATCGGCAGCATGTTCCAATCATAGACATAAGCCGTCGAAGGTGAGGTAAGAGCACCGCCCATGCCGAAGAGTGTCTTGTACTGCTGGCCGATCGAGGTTTCGAAGGGATCGCGCTTGATGTTGACGACCTGCGTCCAGTGATAGGGCACCACGCCGGTCAGGAAGCCGGCCGGATCGTCCGAAACCATCGCGAAGTACATCTTCCAGTTCTTGTAGCGGACCGCGGACGGGTCCTTACCGGAATAATAGAAGAAGGTGTTGCGTGCCGACTTCGGCGATTTTCCTTCGAGGTAGTCACGCTCATTCACACCGTCGAGCGTGGTCTTGACGATACCGGGGTAAGCACCCTTCTCGATCCGCGCCTTGAGGTCGTTGCCCTTTTCGCCGCCGGCGATGTCCACCAGCGTCGGCAGCCAGTCGAGCGAGGCGAAGATGTCGGTCTTCACGGTTCCCGGCGCTATGTGGCCCGGCCAACGCACGACCAGAGGTGCGCGCATGCCACCCTCCCACGTGCTCAGCTTGCCGCCCTTGAACGGGGTGGTGCCGCCGTCGGGGAAGGTAATGGTCTCGGCGCCGTTGTCGGTCGTGAACATGATGATGGTGTTGTCGAGTTGGCCCATCTCCTCGAGCTTCTTGAGGACATAGCCGATATTGTCGTCCATCTGCTTCATGCCGGCTTCGTTGGCGCCCCAGTCCTTGCCGCCGGGCTCGCCGATCATGTTGTTGTACTTGTCCGACAGCACGGTGGTGATGTGCATGCGGGCGGGATTGTACCAGACGAAGAACGGCTTGCCGGTACTTGCGGGGTTGTTGCGATCGAGGAAATCGATCACCTTGCTCGAGATTTCCTCATCGACCGTCTTGGAGCGCTCGAGCGTGAGGGGGCCTTCGTCCTTGCAGGTCTGGTTCGCTGAGGTGCCGTCCGAGGACTTGCACGCCAGCACGGGACGAGGCGGCATGAGGCAGAGCGTGGTCTTGGGATCGACCGCGCCGGGAGGCTCGCTCAGGCCCGGAACCGGGGTGTTGCGGCAAGGCGGCGCGACGGTCTGTTCCGTCGGGGTCTTGTTGATGTCCGGGAAGCTGACGCCCTGCATGGCATCGAGGTGATACAGATAACCCCAGAATTCCTGGAAGCCGTGCGCGGTCGGCAGCGCGTCGGTGTGGTCGCCGAGATGGTTCTTGCCGAACTCGCCGGTGGAATAGCCGAGGTCATACAGGAACTTGGCGAGCGCCGGCGTGCCCGGGCGCAGATAGGACGGGCTGCCCGGCAGTTGCGGCGGGATCATGCCGGTGCGCAGGGGATGCATGCCGGTGAAGAAGGCGTTGCGCCCGGCCGTGCAGCTTTGCTCGGCATAGTAGTCGGTGAAGAGCGCGCCCTCCCGGCCGATGCGATCGATGTTCGGCGTCTCGCCGACCATCAGGCCACGATGGTAGATGCTCGGCTGCATGTAGCCGATGTCGTCGCCCATGATGAAGAGGATGTTGGGCTTGGCCGGTGTCTGCGCCGCTGCGGGCTGCGCGTGTCCGACCGTCGCCGCTATTGCTAGTCCACCTGCCAGGGCGGTGGAGGCCCACCACGATTTCGATCGAATGTCCATCTTGAGGCTCCCATAGCTGCTCATTGGTTGCACCCGACCCAAGGATGCGCGCCACCATCGCGCGTAGCGGCGCCAGCGACTATTGGGCCGACGGGCGACGCGATTTGCCCGAAAGGGCAATTGCTTCCCGGATGGCTTCGATCAGTTCGAAGCCGGCAAATGGTTTGGTGAGATAGGCAATGGCGCCGTCACTGAGCGCGCGGGCGCCTAAACCGGGACTGTCGAACGCGGTAATCAGGATGAACGGGATTTCTTCTTGTCGTTTACGAATGAGTTGCAGTAATTCAAGCCCGGGCATTGCCGGCAAATTCTGGTCGCATACGATGCAGCTGGAACGGCTATCCGCGCTATCCTCCAAAAATGCTTCCGAGGAGCCGTAGGCGACGGGTTGGAATCCCGCGGCCGCGAGCAAGCGCTGGAGCGCTTTTCTCATGCTGTCGTCATCATCTATTATGACAACCCGGGCGGTGGCCATGGATCCTCCAATGGCCACCATTGCACCCAAATCCGGCTTGGCCCATTGGACGCAAGGGCAGGTCGGATTTCCCTTAAGGGCTGTTTGCCTCGCTCTGGAGGCCCCTGATATCGCGGATGCGCATGAGGCGCTCGGCAAGTCGGCCGAGCTCGGCGGATGATCCGACCCCCAGTTTTTCCATCATATGAGCGCGCTGCGCTTTCACCGTGCGCTCGGCGACGCCGAGTTCGTCGGCAATCTGCTTGTTGAGCTTGCCGGCTATGACGCCATCGAACACTTGCCTCTCCCGGGGAGAAAGCGAGCCGTACCTGTTGCTCAGGCTTTCTTCCTGGGTTCGCTCGGTGCGCCGTTGCAGGTCGAGTGCAAGAGCGCGCCGCACCGCTTCGAGCAGCGTCTCCGCCTTGATCGGCTTTTCCAGGAAATCGACCGCGCCGGCCTTCATTGCGCGCAGACACGTCGGCACGTCGGCGTGCCCTGTCATGAACACCACCGGCAGGTCGGCGCCGAGTTCCCGTAAGGCAGCGTGGAGGTCGAGACCCGAGGGCCCGGCCGGCAGCCTGACATCGAGCAACAGGCATCCATGACGGCTCTCCGGTCGGCTAAGCAGATAGTCGCCAGTCGACGCATAGCCGACGGCGTCGAAGCCGGCTGCGCCAAGCAGACGGATAAGCGCGGTTCGCAATGAGGCATCGTCGTCGACGATGTGTATTTGTGCCTTAGTGGTCATTTTCTTCCCCCCACGAGGCAGTCTGGCCAGCAAGCGGCAATCTCACGCGGAAAACTGCGCCGTCGCCGGGCGCGTCTTCTACCCACACATTACCATTCTGCGCTTCGACAAGCGTTCGCACGATCGACAATCCGAGGCCAATACCGGTGCGCTTGGTGCTGAAGAAAGAGTCGAAGAGTTTTGAACGATGCTCCGGAGCGATACCGTGGCCCCGATCCTGAACGGTTATGAGCGCGTCTCCCAAGCGGCGCTCCGTCGAAATCATGACCGTCTTTCGCTCATCCGGCACGTCGCTGACAGCATCCATTGCATTGAGGGCGAGATTGAGCAGCACCTGCTGCATCTGGATACGGTCGGCTATGACCTCGACACTGGGTAACTCTGGCCGGATTGCGAGAGTTACGCGCCGACGGTGTGCCTCTGCACGCAGTATCGTTGCCATGTCTGCGAGCGAGTCATTCAGGTCGATGACCTTGCGTTCGACCTGGTGCTTGGTGAGAAGGCTCCTGAGCCTGCGGATGACTTCGCTGGCGCGGATATTGTCGCGGTGTATGTCGCCAAGAATCTGCTGGAGCTCGCTGGCCTGGGCGGTGCCGGAATGGAGCATCAACTCAGCCGCGTTCACATTGCTGAGGATGGCACCCAGCGGCTGGTTGATCTCATGGGCAATCGAGGCTGTCAGCTCGCCCGCAATCGCCAGACGGGAAGCGTGCGCAAGTTCAAAGCGGTGCTTGTCTACCGAAGCCTCGGCGCCTCGACGGCGGCGACGTTCGATCAATAGCCCTGCAACCAATCCCGATTGCAGGAGGACGATTGCAATCGCAATGAGCGCCTCGGTCTTGTACGCCTCCCAGAATGTCGGCTCCTTGAAATGCACGACCGTACCAGGGGGGATCTCGCTCTCGCTGATGCCCCAGCGTCGAACTTGCCGCCAGTCGACATTCAGCGTGGTTGGCATGATCTGCGGCAATTGCAATGTCGCGGGGTCAGTACCGGTGAACAACCGGTTCACGATACCCCCGGCTTCGCGCCCCATGGCCTCGAAGCTTGGCATCGCGCCGCCGACAATGCCGACACCGATGAAGGTGTTGTAAGGCCCGTAGACCGGGGCGGTGGAAGCCGCTGCCATTGCCCGCGCTGCCTCGCGAGGGGCGAAATCGCGGCCTGCGCCATCCTGGAAGTAGCCTGGCGTGAACACCACCGTATTGCGATCAAGCGCGCCGAGGTGCTTCAGCACTTCATCGGTCGGCAGGCCGCCCAGGAACTCTGTGGTAACTCGCCCGGCGAATTGTCCTGTCAAAGCTTTTAGCGAGGCCTCCATTTCGCGATCGGGCGCCGACGCGCCGGTAACCACGACGAGCCGCTTGGCGTCTGGATGCCATTTCAGAGCCTGGTCTATCGTCCCCGCCAGATCATACTCGACCGGAATGCCGACGACGTCCGTGGGCAATGGCTGCTTCAGCTTCACGAACGCGAAGTCGACGCCCATGAATACGACCGGGACAGATGGGAAAAGTTTCGTCCGATTGTTGAGCAGGAAGCCCAATGCTCCGTTCCCTGCTGCAACGATGACATCAGGGGGATGGGCGGTGTATTTTTCACGAAGGAAGGTGACGACCGTCTGCACATAGTCCTGGCCGGTAAAACGCGGCGCATCGAGGAATTCGGTGCTGACGACGGTGTTTCCCTCCCGACCGGAAAGGACCTGATTGAGTCCGCGATCCCCCTCGACATTGGCCGGAAGCAGCCGGTTGTTTTCATAAAGCACAAGGACGTGCCTGGCTTCCGAAGCTGCTTCGCTTCGACCACCAGGAGACGATGCTACAAGGATCAAGAAGATCAGAAGCGGCGCGGAGCAAAGCCACCGCCGACCGAGTTTGGCCCATTCAAAGAGGCTCGGCCCGCACGAACGCACAGCTTGCCCCCCGACCGCCAACAAGTGGTTGATGCTACCTGAAGTTTCGTCGGTGGCGTAGGGCGCCCCTGCGTGCTCGTACGCGGCCACGCGCTTCCGCCAAATTCGCCCCCGCGGCCGGCGACAGGGCCGCGCCTTTTGCACAATCGCCCGTGCCGTGTTTGTCCTGTATCAATGAATCGGGCGTACCAAGCGTAAGGCGGAGCGCGGGGTCGGGCGCGAGGCCAAGCACAAAGCGTTGTCGGAAGGCGCAGTTCGGATGGTCCTGCATCGACAGGTAAAGTTCTGGCTGGCCGTGCTGGTCGGCTTCGTCCTGCTATGCTGGCTGCTGAGCGGGGTGCTGATACCCTTTGTCGCCGGCCTCGCGCTGGCTTATTTCCTCAACCCCATCACCACGCGGCTGGAGCGCCTCGGCATCGACCGCCTCATCGCCTCGCTGGTGGTGATCGGGCTGGCGCTGATGTGCATCATCATGTTGATGCTGCTGGTCATACCGATCCTCGGCAGCCAGTTCGCCGCCTTCCTGGAGCGGCTGCCAGAATACATCCTCAAGCTCCAGTCGCTGGCCACCGGGGAGGGTGCTCGCTGGCTGCGCTCGGTGATCGGCGACCGGCTACCCAATATCCAGCGCAGCATGAGCGACCTCGTCACCCAGGGCGCGGCCTATATGCTCACCTTGCTGCAGTCGATCTGGACCGGCGGGCAGGCGCTGATCTCGCTGTTCTCGCTGCTGGTCATCACCCCGGTCGTCGCCTTCTACATGCTGAACGACTGGAACCGCATGGTGGAGAAGGTCGATTCCTGGCTGCCTTTGAACAATCGCGAGACCATCCGCGAGATCGCCCGCGAGATGGACAGCGCCATTGCCGGCTTCGTGCGCGGGCAGGCGGCGGTGTGCCTCATCCTCGGCGCCTTCTATTCGATCGCGCTCACCATTTCCGGGCTGAATTTCGGCCTGGTGATCGGCTTCGTCTCCGGCGTCATCACCTTCATCCCCTATGTCGGCTCGCTCACCGGGCTGGTGCTGGCGGTCGGCGTCGCCATCGTGCAGTTCTTCCCCGACTGGGGCATGATCGCGATCATCGCCGGCATCTTCCTGTTCGGGCAGTTCATCGAGGGCTATATTCTCTCGCCCAAGCTGGTCGGCGACAGCGTCGGCCTGCACCCGGTCTGGCTGATGTTCGCGTTGCTCGCCTTCGGCTATGTGCTCGGCTTCCTCGGCCTGCTGCTCGCGGTGCCGATGGCGGCGGCGATCGGCGTGCTGATGCGCTTCGCGCTTTACCAATATCTTCACAGTCCGCTCTATACCGGGGAGGAGACCGACCCGGCGGATGGCGGAGTGAGTTGAGACCATGGCTGCGCGCCAGATTCCGCTCGACCTGCCGCACCCGGAGAGCCGGGCGCGGGCGGATTTCCTTGCCGCGCCGTCGAACCGCGACGCTTTGGCACTGATCGACGCCTGGCCGGAGTGGCCGGCGCTCATCGTTGCGCTGATCGGGCCGGAAGGCTCCGGCAAGAGCCACCTCGCCAGCATCTTCGCCGCGCGCAGCGGAGCCGCCATCCTGCCCGCCGGCGCGCTCGATGCCGCGACGGTGCCCCGCGCGCTCGCGGAGGGCGCGCTGGTGCTGGAGGATATCGGCGACGATGCCTTTGACGAGGCGGCGCTGTTCCATCTGATGAACCTCGCCGGCGAGCAGCGCGCCAATGTGCTGATGACGGCGCGTCGCGCCCCGGCGGCGCTGGCGGCGGGGCTCGCCACCGCCGACCTCGCCTCGCGGCTGCGTGCAGTGCCGGCGGTCGAGATCGGCGCACCGGACGATGCGTTGCTCGCGGCGGTGGCGTTCAAGCTGTTCGCCGACCGGCAGATCACCCCGGAGGAGGGGCTGGTGCCCTTCATGCTGGCGCGCATGGAGCGCTCGCTGGCGGCGCTGCGCGATCTTGTCGCCGCGCTCGACCGTGAGGCGCTGGCGCGCAAGCGCCCGCTCAACAAATCGTTGGCCTCCGAACTGCTTCGCGCGCAACCGCCGTCCGGCAACGGCGAAACCGACGAGGATGGTTGATCAACCGACGTTCCCCCAGCGTCATCGAGCCGTCATGATGGACGGCGAAGGTCCGCCGTAAAAAGCGGCGCGGCGGCCGCCGAACAGCGTATAACGGGGCATGACCGTGGCGCAGAAACAGGAGCAGCCGGTGGCGGAAGCGATTCGTGAGCAGGTGGCTCCGGCTGAACCGGCATTCGACTGGATGACGAGCCCGGACCGCTTCATCAATCGTGAGTTGTCCTGGATCGAGTTCAATCGCCGCGTGCTGGAGGAGGCCTCCAACCTCGACCATCCGCTCCTGGAGCAGCTTCGCTTCCTCTCGATCTCGGCGAACAATCTCGACGAGTTCTTCATGGTGCGCGTCGCCGGCGTGAAGGAGCAGGTGCGCGAAGGCATCACCGCCAAGAGCCCGGACGGACTCTCGCCCTCCGCCCAGCTGACCGTCATCTCCGCCGAGGTGGCCAAGCTCGCCAGCGACCAGCAGGCGCGCTGGCGCGAATTGCGTATCGCCATCGCCAAGGTGGGTATCGTGCTGGTCGACGGCGCCGACGTGAAGAAGAGCGATCGCCAGCAGCTCGACGAGCATTTCCTCAATCACGTCTTCCCGGTGCTGACGCCGCTCGCCATCGATCCCGCGCACCCATTCCCCTTCATCCCCAATCTCGGCTTCTCGCTGGCGCTCCAGCTCTCGCGCATCAGCGACGGGCGCTCGATGAACGCGCTGATCCGCGTGCCGGCCAAGATCGACCGCTTCATCCGCCTGCCGGACGATGCCCAGGGCACGATGCGCTTCATCACCCTGGAACAGATGATCGGGCTTTATATCGGCCGCCTGTTCCCGGGCTATCAGGTGAGGGGGCAGGGCGGCTTCCGCGTCATCCGCGACAGCGATCTCGAAGTCGAGGAGGAGGCGGAGGACCTGGTCCGCCTGTTCGAGAGTGCGCTGAAGCGCCGGCGCCGTGGCTCGGTGATCCGCATGGAGGTCGACGCCTCGATGCCGGAGGAACTGCGCAACTTCGTCGCCCGCGAGATCGGCGTCGCCGGCGACGAGATCTTCCTGGTCGACGGCGTGCTGGCGCTGAACGAGTTCAGCCAGCTGGTCTCGCTGGAGCGGCCGGACCTGAAGTTCAAGCCGTATAATGCGCGCTTCCCCGAGCGCATCCGCGACCATGCCGGCGACTGCTTCGCGGCGATCCGCGAAAAGGACCTCGTCGTCCACCATCCCTATGAGAGCTTCGACGTTGTGGTGCAGTTCCTGCGCCAGGCGGCGCGCGACCCCAACGTCGTCGCCATCAAGCAGACGCTCTACCGCACCTCGTCCGACAGCCCGATCGTGAAGGCGCTCGCCGAGGCCGCCGAGGCCGGCAAGTCGGTCACCGCGCTGGTCGAGTTGAAGGCTCGCTTCGACGAGGAAGCCAACATCCGCTGGGCCCGCGACCTGGAGCGCGCCGGCGTGCAGGTGGTGTTCGGCTTCCTGGAGCTGAAGACCCACGCCAAGCTCTCGCTGGTGGTGCGCCGCGAGGGCGGCAGTCTGGCGAGCTACTGCCATGTCGGCACCGGCAACTACCACCCGATCACGGCGCGCATCTATACCGACCTCTCCTACTTCACCGCCGATCCGGTGATCGGCCGCGACGTGGCGCGCATCTTCAACTTCATCACCGGCTATGCCGAGCCGGCGGAGCTGGAGGCGATGTCGGTGTCGCCGCTGACGCTGAAGACGCGCATCCTCGACCACATCGAGGCCGAGATCGGCTTCGCCAAGGCCGGCAAGCCTGCCGCCATCTGGCTGAAGATGAACTCGCTGGTCGATCCGGTGATCATCGACGCGCTCTATGATGCGAGCCAGGCCGGCGTGCCGATCGACATCGTGGTGCGCGGCATCTGCTGCCTGCGTCCTGGTTTGCCGGGTCTGTCCGACAATATCCGCGCCAAATCGATCGTCGGGCGCTTCCTCGAGCATTCGCGCATCTATGCCTTCGGCAATGGCCACGGCCTGCCGAGCCCGAAATCGGCTGTGTATATCTCCTCCGCCGACCTGATGCCGCGCAACCTTGATCGCCGAGTTGAATCATTGTGCCCGATCGTCAATCCGACCGTGCACATGCAGATACTGGACCAGATCATGGTCGCCAACTTCGAAGATAACCAGCAAAGCTGGCGTCTATTGCCTGACGGAACCTCCGAACGCATAGTGCCGGGCCCGGGCGATGAGTCGTTCAACGCCCACCAGTATTTCATGACCAATCCGAGTCTATCTGGACGTGGCAAATCACTTAAAGAATCTTCTCCGCGCAGCCTCGTCCGCCGCCGCGAACGTTCGTGACGCGATGATCGAAGTCAGCCGCGAGGCGCCGGGCCGCCTCGTTGCGGGGGCCCCAGTCGCTGTCATCGACATCGGCTCCAACTCCGTGCGCCTTGTGGTCTATGAGCGCCTGTCGCGCTCGCCGACGCCTATCTTCAACGAGAAGGCGTCATGCGGGCTCGGGCGCGAGGTGGCGACCACCAGGCGCCTGAACGCCGAGGCGGTGGAGAAGGCGCTCAGCGTGCTGCGCCGCTTCCGCGCGCTGTGCGACCATATGGGCGTCGGCCGGCTCCAGGTGCTGGCCACCGCCGCCGCGCGCGACGCCACCAATGGTCCGGACTTTATCGCCCAATGCTCGGCGATCTGCCGCACCGAGGTCGAATTGCTGTCCGGCAAGCGCGAGGCCCAGCTCTCCGCGCTCGGCGTGGTCTCCGGCGTGCACCGCGCCAATGGCGTGGTGGGCGATCTCGGCGGCGGCTCGCTTGAGTTGGCCGACCTGCACGGCCACCGCATCGGCTCCGGCGCCACCTTCCAGCTCGGCGGTCTCGCTCTGCAGGACGCCTCCGGCCGCTCGCTGAAGAAGGCCGAGAAGATCGTCAAGGAAGCGCTGGCCGGCAGCAGCCATCTGGAGCACCTCCAGGGCCGGGCTTTCTATGCGGTGGGCGGCACCTGGCGCGCGCTTACCCGCCTGCACATGTGGCAGCGCGGCTATCCGCTGCATGTGATGCACGGCTATGTCATGCCGGCCAAGGAGGCGCTGGAATTCTGCCGCCTCATCCGCCGCGTGCCGACCGATACCCTCTCCAAGATCGAGATGGTCTCCGAGGTGCGGCGGCCGCTGCTGGCCTATGGCGCGCTGGTGCTGGAGCACATCATTCGACTCGGCAAGCCGGAGAGCATCCATGTCTCCGCGCTCGGCGTGCGCGAGGGCCTGCTCTATGAGGCGCTCTCCGACGAGGAGCAGCGCACCGATCCGCTGATCGCCGCCGCGACCGAGCTGAACTGGCTGCGCTCGCGCTCGCCGCGCCATGGCGAGGAACTGGCGGAGTGGACCGACAAGTTCATGGCCTCGACCGGCATCGACGAGAGCGTCGAGGAGAAGCGGCTGCGCCACGCCGCCTGCCTGCTCGCCGATATCGGCTGGCGCGCCCATCCCGACTATCGCGGCGAGCAGAGCCTGAACATCATTGCCCACGCCGCCTTCATCGGCGTCGACCATCCGGGCCGCGCCTTCCTCGCTCTGTCGATCTTCTACCGCCATGTCGGGCTGATCGACGACGAGCTCTCGCCGCGTATCCGCGAACTGGTGACGACCCGCCTGCTGGACCGCGCCCGCATCCTCGGCGCGGCAATGCGCGTCGCCTATCTGGTCTCGGCTTCGATGCCCGACACGCTGCCGTCCGCACCGCTCACCGTCGATCGCGGCAAGCTGGTGCTGCACCTCGAAGGCGAACTGGCCATGCTCGCCGGCGAGCGCATCGCCTCGCGCCTGAAGACGCTGGCCCGCCTGATCGGCCGCGACTCGGTGATCTCGACGGGATGAGGAGCGGCGCCCACGGACGCCGCCGCGGGCAGAGGCCTACTTCGTCGTATAGCCGCCATTGACCAGGATGGTCTGGCCGGTCATCCACCAGCCGTCCGAGACCAGGAAGCGGATATAGGGCACGATGTCCTCGATATCGGTGAGGCCGGTCTTGGAGAATTTCGACAGCGCCGCTGCGCCCTTGTGATAGGCGACCGCGTCGGCACCCTCGGCCGGATAGAAGAAGGGCGTGTCCATCGGGCCGGGCCCGATCGCCGTCACCGATATGCCGCGCTCGCCGAATTCCTTGGAGGCGGCGCGCGTGAAATGCTCGACCGGCGCCTTGGTGCCGGCATAGGCGGCATAGAACGGCGTGAAGGCGCCGAGCAGCGACGTCACCAGCGTGCAGATCTTGCCATTCTCATTGAGATGCCGGCCGGCCTCCTTGATGAAGAAGAAGGCGGACTTCGAGTTGACCGCGGTCATCTCGTCATACTCGGCCTCGGTGATCTCGACGAACGGCTTCTTCAGCACCTTGCCGACCGTGTTGATGGCGATGTCCGGCCTGCCGACCGCAGCAATGGCATCGGCGAACAGCGCCTCCACCGCGCCGGCCGTGCTCAGGTCGCCCTGGAAGGCGACGCCCTCGGCGCCGGTGGCCTTGATCGCCGCGACGGTGTCGTCCGCCGCAGCCTTGGTTGATGCGCTGTTGTAGTGGATCGCCACCGCCTTCGCGCCGTGCAGGGCGAGATCATAGGCGAGCAGCCCGCCGAGATTCTTCGCCCCGCCCGCGATGAGAACGGTCTTGCCCTTGATGCTGTGGTCGGTCATGGCCCTGGCCTTCTGTGCCGTCGAGCGGGCCACCTTGCGCAGCCGCTTTCCGCAGCGGACCATATCGTCTAGCCTGGCGCCATAAACTGCCCATTGCTGACATGACTTGTCAGTAATGGCGAACAATTGGCGCGGCGGAGGCCATGGATCGCATCGACCTGTTCCGCACCTTCGCGCGCGTGGTCGAATGCGCGAGCTTCACCCGCGCAGCCGATACGCTCGGGCTGCCGCGTTCGTCAGTCTCTGCGGCGATCCACGATCTGGAACTGCGCGTCGGCGCCCGCCTGCTCCACCGCACCACCCGCAAGGTCGCCCCGACGCAGGATGGCGCCGCATTCTACGAGCGCTGCCTGCAACTGGTCGCCGATGTCGAGGAGGCGGAAAACCTCTTCCGGCAGCAGGCGACAGGTCCGGCCGGCAAGTTGCGGATCGATGTTCCCGGACGGATCGGCCGCCTGATCATCGCGCCCGTCTTGCCGGAGTTCCTCGCGCTCTATCCCGAGATCGACATCGATTTCGGCCTCACCGACCGGATGGTCAATCTCGTCGAGGACAGTGTCGACTGCGTGCTGCGCGTCGGCCCCTTGAGCGATTCCGGCCTCATCGCCCGCAGCATCGGCGAACTGCAGCTCATCAATGTCGCGAGCCCGCATTATCTCGAACGCCATGGCGTGCCGCAAACCCCGGCCGATCTCGGCGCGCATCTCGCCGTGAACTACGCCTCGCCATCGAGCGGGCGTGTCGAGGACTGGGAATGGATGGAGAACGGCGCGTTGCGCAGCCTGCCGATGCGCGGCCGCGTCACCGTCAACAACGCCGAATCCTACATCGCCTGCTGCCTCGCGGGGCTCGGCCTGATCCAGATCCCGGCCTATGACGTGAAGTCCGATCTGGCGGCGGGCGAACTGGTCGAGGTGCTGCCGGACCATCGCGCCACGCCGATGCCGATGACGCTGCTCTACCCGCACCGCCAGCATCTCTCCCGCCGGCTCCAGGTCTTTGCCGATTGGCTGGAAGCGCTGCTGCGGCGGGAGTTGCTGACGTAAGGGCGGCTTACTCCCCCGGCCGTTCCAGTGCGATCACCCGGCCGCGCTGCATGGCGAGCGCGAGGCGCCCCGCCTTGAGCGCCAAGGCCCGTTCGCCGAACAATTCGCGGCGCCAGCCGCGCAGGGCGCCGACCTCGGCCTCGTCCTCGCTGGCGATCTGTTCGAGATCGTCCACCGTGGCGATGATCTTGGCGGCGACGCCGTGCTGCTCCGAGGTCATGCGCAGCAGCACCTTCAAGAGCTCCACCGTCGCCGAGGCGCCGTTGGAGAGCGGCCGCTCGCGTTCGATGCGCGGCAGCGTCTTGGGATCGCGCGCCAGCCCGGCCTTCACCGCTTCCAGAATCTGCTCGCCGGCGCGCGAGCGCTCGAACCCCTTGGGGATGGAGCGCAACTGCGCCAGCCGCTCCGGCGTCGTCGGCTGCTGCGTGGCGATCTCGCCGATCACTTCGTCCTTCAGGATGCGCGAGCGCGGCATGTCGCGGCCCTGCGCCTCGCGCTCGCGCCACGCCGCCACCTCGATCAGCACGCCGAGCTCCTTGGGCTTGCGGGCGCGCGAGCGCAGCCGCTCCCAGGCGTGCTCCGGCTCCTGCCGATAGGTCTCAGGCGAGGTCAGCACCGCCATCTCCTCGCTCACCCATTCGCTGCGGCCCCGCTTGGCGAGGTCGGCGTCGAGCTTCACGAAGACGTCGCGCAGATGGGTGACGTCGGCCTCGGCATAGGTGATCTGCGCGGTCGAGAGCGGGCGCCGCGACCAATCGGTGAAGCGCAGCGACTTGTCGAGCACATGGCCGGTCAGGCGCTGCACCAGCTGGTCGTAGGAGATGGAATCACCGTGGCCGAGCACCATGGCGGCGACCTGGGTGTCGAACACCGGGTGCGGCACGATGCCCGCGAGGTGCCACACGATCTCGATGTCCTGCCGCGCGGCATGGAACACCTTCAGCACCTGCTCATTCGCCATCAGCTCGAAGAACGGCGCGAGGTCGAGCCCCTCGGCGAGCGCATCGACCACCACCGCCTCGTCGAGGCTGGCGAGCTGGACGACGCAGAGCTTCGGCCAGAAGGTCGTTTCCCGCAGGAATTCGGTGTCGACCGTGATGAACGGATGGCGCGCGAGGCGTTCGCAGGCACCAGCGAGGTCGGATGTCGAACTGATCATGTCCATGCTCCCTGTTTCATAACGGAGCCGGAGCGGAATTGTCAGCCGGAAAGGTGAGGTTTTGTACGGAACAAGGCCGCTATGCGCCTGTTGCCCTACAGGAAGAGAGGAGAAATCTCATGCGCGAGACCACCAGGACCATCGAATCCGCCCGCGAGCAGGAGCGCCGCGCCTTGCGTTCGACCGGCGATGCCCGGGTGATTCCCGGCAGGCGCCAGCCGAAGCAGACGGTGCAGCCCTCGCTCGGCGACCCCGAGAACGCCCCGGGCCACCCCGCCGACCGACCGGATGCACCGCGCGATTAAGATTGCCGGCGCAAAGCGCTGAAGTCGGGGGTGCACCTGCGCCCGACTTCATTTATGTCTTTCCGCGAGGCTGAGGGTCGGCGAGGCCGGCCGGGCCTTGGGGGAATAGGACCATGAAGATGACGTTGGCGGCGCTCGCCGCCGTTGCATGCGTTGCCGGATCCGTGGCGGCAGCGCCGCGTGCCGAGGCCGCCGACCGCGTCGATGTCGGTGTGCTGGTGTGCCATGTCAAAGCCAGCATCGGCTGGATCGTAACCTCCAAGCAGGAGATGACCTGCACCTTCAGCTCCAGCCAGGGTGACCTGCCGCAGCGTTATGCCGGCTCCATCACCACGGTTGGCCTCGATCTCGGCGTCACCGGCGCGGGCATCATGACCTGGGGCGTGCTGGCGGTGACCGCGCAGGTCGCGCCCGGCGCGCTGGCCGGTACCTATGTCGGCGCCACCGGCGACATCGCACTCGGCGTCGGCGTTGCCGGCAATGCGCTGATCGGCGCCGACAAGGCGTTCGCGCTCAACCCGTTCTCGGTCGAGGGCAATGTCGGCGCCTCGCTGGCGCTGGGCGCCGCGGGCCTTACCCTGCGCTACGTGCCCTGATCGCTGCGTCCGTTTTGTCCGACGTTCCTTGACAAAACCGACACCTGCATGCACCCCTCCGCGCGCCCCGCGGAGGGGTTTTTCGTGTTGCCGGCCCAGGAAGAACGCACCATGCACCGTTATCGCTCGCACACCTGCGGAGCCCTTCGCGCCACGGATGTGGGGGAGAATGCGCGCATTTCTGGCTGGTGCCATCGCATCCGCGACCATGGCGGCGTGCTGTTCATCGACCTGCGCGACCATTACGGCCTGACCCAGGTGGTGGCCGATCCCGACAGCCCGGCCTTCAAGCTCGCCGAGACGCTGCGTTCGGAATGGGTGGTCCGCATCGATGGCCGCGTGCGCCTGCGCCCGGCCGGCACCGAGAACCCGGACCTGCCGACCGGGCAGGTCGAGCTCTATGCCACCGACATCGAAGTGCTCGGCCCGGCCGCCGAATTGCCGCTGCCGGTGTTCGGCGAGCAGGAATATCCGGAGGAGACGCGGCTGCGCTACCGCTTCCTCGATTTGCGCCGCGAGAAGCTGCACAAGAACATCATGACGCGCGGGGCGATCATCGACGCGATGCGCCTGCGCATGAAGGGCCAGGGCTTCTTCGAGTTCCAGACGCCGATCCTTACCGCATCGAGCCCGGAAGGCGCCCGCGACTTCCTGGTGCCGAGCCGCATCCATCCCGGCAAGTTCTACGCGCTGCCGCAGGCGCCCCAGCAATACAAGCAGCTGATCATGATGAGCGGCTTTGACCGCTACTTCCAGATCGCGCCCTGCTTCCGCGACGAGGATCCGCGCGCCGACCGCCTGCCGGGCGAGTTCTACCAACTCGACCTGGAAATGAGCTTCGTCGAGCAGGAAGACGTATTCGCCGCCGTCGAGCCGGTGATCCGTGGCGTGTTCGAGGAATTCGCCGAGGGCAAGCCGGTCACGCAGAACTGGCCGCGCATCCCCTACGCCGAGTCGATGCGCAAATACGGCACCGACAAGCCGGACCTGCGCAACCCGCTGGTGATGCAGGACGTCTCCGAGCATTTCCGCGGCTCCGGCTTCAAGGTGTTCGCGCGCATGCTGGAGAGCGAGGCCAACCAGGTGTGGGCCATCCCCGGCCCGACCGGCGGCAGCAGAGCCTTCTGCGACCGCATGAACTCCTGGGCGCAGGGCGAGGGCCAGCCCGGCCTCGGCTACATCAT
The DNA here is from genome assembly GCF_012971745.1 of Starkeya sp. ORNL1. Lineage (NCBI taxonomy): Bacteria > Pseudomonadati > Pseudomonadota > Alphaproteobacteria > Hyphomicrobiales > Xanthobacteraceae > Starkeya > Starkeya sp. ORNL1. Next base: position 1,200,240 of record NZ_CP048834.1, on the reverse strand, counting down.
GTGGCGTGAAGGCGGGGAGGGCGCCGGCCCGATCGCCAACAATGTCGGCCCGGAGCGCGCTGCCGCGATCCGCGAACAGCTCGGCCTGAAGGAGGGCGATGCCGCCTTCTTCGTCGCCGGCGATCCCTTGAAGTTCGTGAAGTTTGCAGGCGCGGCGCGCACCAAGGTCGGCGAGGAATTGAAGCTGGTCGATTTCGACCGCTTCGAGCTGGCCTGGATCGTCGACTTCCCGATGTATGAGTGGAACGAGGACGACAAGAAGGTCGACTTCTCGCACAACCCCTTCTCCATGCCGCAGGGCGGGCTGGAGGCGCTGAACGGCCAGGATCCGCTGACCATCAAGGCGTTCCAGTACGACATCGCCTGCAACGGCTATGAGATCGCCTCCGGCGGCATCCGCAACCATCGCCCTGAGGCGATGGTGAAGGCGTTCGAGATCGCCGGCTATGGCGAGAAGGAAGTGGTAGACCGCTTCGGCGGCATGTACCGCGCCTTCCAGTACGGCGCGCCGCCCCATGGCGGCATGGCCGCCGGCGTCGACCGCATCGTCATGCTGCTGTGCGGCACCACGAACCTGCGGGAGATCTCGATCTTCCCGATGAACCAGCAGGCGCTGGACTTGCTGATGGGCGCGCCGAACGAGGCCAGCCCGAAGCAGCTGCGCGAGCTGCACATCCGGACGAACCTGCCGGAGAAGTGAGACGCGCGCTCTGCGTGGGCATCCTTCGAGGCCGGCCGTTGGCCGGCACCTCAGGATGACGTCGCATTTATAACCAGGTCATCCCTAGCAGTTGGCCCATGGCCAACTGCGGGGGTGCGAGCGCAGAGAGCCTCGAAGGAGGCTGAAGCAGCGCACCCTCACCGCGACGCCGTCGCCTCGATGTTCACCAGGTCGAGCAGGCTCATCGGGTCGTCGTTGGCGGCCTTCACCACGGTGATCAGCGGCAGGCTGGCCTTCGGCGTGATCTTCAGCACCAGCTTGCCCTTCGGCGCCGAGAGGAAGTCGATGATCGCCTTCGCCGCGCCCCCCAGTTCCGGCCGGTCGGAGGTGAGCTGCTGGGCGAAGATCTGGGCGATGCCCACCGTCATCTGCTGCACCGCCTCCGGCGTCGCGCCCTGGTCTTCGGCAACCTGCTTCAGCTTCATCTCATAGATGCCGGCATCGGTGAGGGCGACGTCGATGGAGCCGAGATTGGAGGCCAGCGTGCCCTTGAGCGCCTCGGCCTCGTCGGCGGAGAAGAAGCTCGCCTTGTCGATGCCGGTAAGCGTCACCTTGGCCGAGGCGGAGAAGGCGTTGCCGATCTCGACGAACAGCGGCGCGGCGGTGACGGTCTTGTCCGCCTCGTTCCAGTTCAGCCCGCCGTCGAAGGCGAGGCTGGCGCGGTTCATGCCGCTCGCCACCAGCAGCGAGAACGGCTCCTCATTGGCAAGCTGGGCGATGGGGCCGGAGATGCGCAGGCTCGTCGCCATCTTAGATGGCACCGGTCCGATGAAGCCGCCCCAGGAGAACTGGAAGGTGCCGAGCTTCACCACATCGTCCGGGGTGGGGCCGATCGGCGCCTCCACGCCTTCGATCTCGACGCCGTCGAGCGCGCGCAGCGCGGCAAGATGGTGCTGCGCCGTGTTCAGCTCGGCCGGGTTGATGACCGCATCGGCGCCGAGCTGCATCAGCTCGCCGGGCCGCAACCCGTTGAGCACGAAGCGGTCGATCTTCACCGCCTTGCCGGACGGGTCGCTCCCGCTGAAACCCTCCAGCGCCACCGTGCCGACGCGTCCATCCTTCATCTCGCCAATGAGCAGCGTCTTCAGCGTGAAGTCGGTCACATCCGGCTGCTGCATCGTCAATTCATCGAGCGTCATGCCGCCGAGCTCGATCGCGCCATAGAGCCCGGCCATGGCAGCCAGCATGCCGGCGATCTCGGCGGGGGGCGCGGTCTCGTCTTTGGCCTGCAATTCCTGCATGCGGCGGCTGAAGGCCATGAGTTGGTCGACCGGCAGCGCCGACGGCTTCACCGCCACCTTGCCTAGCGTGACCTTCTTCCATTGCTGCGCGATGCCGTTGTCGAAGCTGATCTTGTAGCCGTCGGCCTCGATGCTCTCATAGAGTGTGCGGAAGGTGGTGGCCGCGGCGCGGCGCTCGGGATCGACCAGCGCGATCATGGCGCCGATGTCCATCGCCTTGGCGGTCATGGCGCTGATTTCGCCCTTCGCCGAGGTGCCCGGCAGCTTGCCGGCGCTGTCGATGGCGAAGGTCGCGGCCGCGATCTGCATGGTCGCGATCTTGCCGCCGGCAATGTCGGACAGACGCGTCGGCCCGTAATTGAAACTGCTCGAGGTAACGCCATCGCCGGTCCCGGCATTGGTGGTGATGGTGAAGCCCGGCGCGCTCACCGAACTGGCGGAGGCCGATTCGAGGAAGCTCAGCAGCAATTGCCACGGCTCGGAGCTGGAGGCGGCGACGTTCTCCGGGCCTTCATAATTCTCGATGGTGATGAGCGGGATGCGGTAGCCGGTCTTGATGCCGGCATAGAACGGGCTCGGCCCGTCAAAGGCGATGTCGGCGATCTCGATCTTCGCCGCCTTCACCCTCCCGTCGACCGGCGGCGAAAAGCCGCTGGCGGTCACCCGGCCGATGCTCGTCGCGCCGCCGCCATCGGGCGTCGCCAGATTGATGGCGGCAATGTCGAGACGGCGGGCGAACAGGTCGAACCCCACCGTGCCGTGGTTCGCCTTCAGCCCACCCGCTTCGAGATTGCCGAACAGCGTCGTGACCTGGCGCTCTGCTTCGTTCTGCGCGTAGGCGTTGACGCCGAAATAGCCGGCAAGGGCAGCGACGACGAGCACGAGGACGGCAATGGCGATTCTACGCATGGATCTCGACCTGAGAGGCGCGGGGGAAGCGGAAGCGGGCTGCAACTTCGGCGATGCACGCCGAACCCAAGATGAACGCGACGTGCGACGCCGCGAGTATAACGTGCGAAATCACGGCCCCGCCATGCGCGGAAAGGCGTTGTGCCGCACCTCAAATTCCATATTCTGCGCCGCCTGATCGGGGGAAGGGAAACGCCAATGGCTTCTTATATATCGGACGACCTGCGCTCGGGCGCGATGATCTATCATCGCCTGCCGCGCCCCGGTAAGCTTGAAATCCAGCCCACCAAGCCGCTCGCCAACCAGCGCGACCTCGCGCTCGCCTATACGCCCGGCGTCGCCGCGGTGTGCGAGGCCATCGCTGCCGAGCCCGCCCTGGCCGCCGAACTGACCAGCCGGCAGAACCTCGTCGCCGTCGTCTCGAACGGCACCGCGGTGCTCGGTCTCGGCAATATCGGACCGCTCGCCTCCAAACCGGTGATGGAAGGCAAGGCCGTCCTGTTCAAGAAATTCGCCGGCATCGACGTGTTCGACATCGAGATCGACGCCCACGAGCCGGACCATGTGGTGAGCGTCGTTGCCGCGCTGGAGCCGACCTTCGGCGGCATCAATCTCGAGGACTTCAAGGCACCCGAGTGCTTCGAGATCGAGACCCGCCTGCGCGAGAAGATGAACATCCCGGTGTTCCATGACGACCAGCACGGCACCGCGATCATCGTCGTCGCCGCCGTGGTCAACGCGCTGCATCTCGGCGGCAAGAAGCTGGAGGAGGTGAAGATCGTCACCTCCGGTGCCGGCGCCGCCGCCATCGCCACGCTGAACCTGCTCGTCTCCATGGGCGCGAAGCGCGAGAACATCTGGGTCACCGACATCGAGGGCGTGGTCTATGAAGGCCGCGCCGCCCTGATGGACCCCTACAAGGGCGCCTTCGCCCAGAACACCGCGTGCCGCACCCTCGCCGAAGTGATCGTCGGCGCCGACATCTTCATCGGCCTGTCCGCCGGCGGCGTGCTGAAGCCGGAAATGCTGAAGACCATGGGCGATCGTCCGCTCATCATGGCGCTCGCCAATCCGACGCCGGAAATCATGCCGGACCTCGCCCGCGACGCCCGGCCGGACGCCATGATCTGCACCGGCCGCTCCGACTTCCCGAATCAGGTCAACAACGTCCTGTGCTTCCCCTTCATCTTCCGCGGTGCGCTCGATGCCGGCGCCACCACCATCAATGAGGAGATGAAGGCGGCGGCGGTGAACGCCATCGCCGAGCTTGCCCGCGAGACGCCGTCCGACGTGGTGGCCCGCGCCTATGGCGGCGAGACCCCGGTGTTCGGCCCGAACTCGCTGATTCCCTCGCCGTTCGATCCGCGCCTGATCCTGCGCATCGCCCCTGCGGTGGCCCGCGCGGCGATGGACAGCGGCGTTGCCCAGCGGCCGATCGCCGACTTCGACACCTATCAGGAAACCCTCGACCGCTTCGTGTTCCGCTCCGGCCTCGTGATGAAGCCGCTGTTCGGCCTCGCCAAGCAGGCGCCGAAGCGGGTCATCTATGCCGAAGGCGAGGATGAGCGGATCCTGCGTGCCGCGCAGGTGGTGATCGAGGAGGGCATCGCCCGCCCGATCCTGATCGGCCGTCCGGCGGTGATCGACACCCGCCTGGAGCGCTTCGGCCTGTCCATGAAGCCGGGCCGCGATTTCGACCTGATCAACCCGGACGATGATCCGCGCTATCGCGACTATGTGCACACTTACGTCGAGTGCGCCGGCCGTCGCGGCGTGACGCCGGAACTGGCCCGCACGCTGGTGCGCACCACGCCCACCGTGATCGCGGCGCTCGCCGTGGTGCGAGGCGACGCCGACACCATGCTGTGCGGCGTCGAGGGACGCTTCATCCGCCATCTGCGCCACATCCGCACCATCATCGGCCTCGCGCCCGGCGTGCGCGACGTGGCGGCACTGTCGCTGCTGCTGACGCAGAAGGGCGCCTTCTTCCTCTGCGATACCCAGGTGACGACCGACCCGACCGCCGACGACCTGGTGGAGATGTCGATCCTCGCCGCCGCACATGTGCGCCGCTTCGGCATCGAGCCGCGCATCGCCATGCTCTCGCACTCCGATTTCGGCAGCCGCGATGACGAGAGCGCCAAGAAGATGCGCCATGCGGTGGAACTGCTTACCGAGCGTGCCCCGCATCTGATGGTCGATGGCGAGATGGAAGGCGACAGCGCCATCATCCCGGAGATGCGCGAGCGGGTGCTTCCCGGCGGGCGGCTGCATGGCGTCGCCAACATACTGGTCATGCCGAACCTCGACGCCGCCAATATCGCCTATCAGATGGTGAAGGTGTTCGGCGATTCGCTCCCGGTCGGGCCGATTCTGCTCGGCACGGCATGTCCCGCGCACATCCTCACCCCGTCGGTCACCGCGCGCGGCGTGGTCAACATGACGGCGCTGGCGGTCGTGGAAGCACAGCATTGCCTGAGCGCCGGCACACAAAAGTGAAGGTCCGGGCCGAGACCGTCGGCCACTGATGGAGACGTCGCTATGTTTCGCACTTCCCTTCTTGCGGCCGTGATCGCCGTTGGCGCTCTGCTCGCTGCGCCGGCCTCGGCGCAGAACAACACCACGCGTGGCGCCGTGATCGGCGGCGCCACCGGTGCCGTCATTGGCGGGGTGGCGACCGGCCGGGCCGGCGGTGCCGTCGCCGGCGCGGTGATCGGCGGCGTGGCCGGCGGCGCCATCGGCGCCAGCCAGGATCGCCGGAACCGGCGCTCCTATCATTTCTGGCGCGGCGGGCGCTGCTATTTCCGCGCCTCGAACGGGCGTATCACCCGCGTCAGCAATAATCGCTGCCGTTAAGGCAGGGGCGGGCGCTCCGTTCATCTGGCGTTCGGATTCGGCCGTGTAGTTAATGACTTACGCGGTGCAAGCGGGCGTAGCGCAGGCAATCATCGCCTGCCGCCCCAAGCCGTATGCAATCAGCGGTCGGAGACCCATCAATGTTCGCTCGTCTTTCTCTTGCGGCGCTGCTCGTCGCCGGTGCCGTCGCCAGCTCCAACACTGCGGCGTCCGCCAATGACACCGCGGCCGGCGCGCTGATCGGCGGCGCCACCGGCGCCATCATCGGCGGTGCCGTCACCGGTCGCGCCGGCGGCGCGGTGGCAGGCGCGGTGATCGGCGGCGTGACCGGTGCCGCCATCGGCAATCAAAGCGACCGTCGCCGCGGCCGCAACTCCTATTACTACTGGTCCGGTGGGCGCTGCATGTACCACTACCCGAACGGCCGGGTCGTGCGCGTCGACCGCGGCAACTGCTATTGATCCTGGTCGCGCGGCCGGCATCGAGCTGCCGGCCGGGACCTTGCAGCCGCGAAGGGCGCCGGTCCTGGGCCGGCGCTTTTTCGTCTCCGCTGCCCCTCTGCGCCGCAGCGCAGCAACGATGGGGCGCGTTGGTGGCAGTCTTTGCGGCATACACGCCGCGTAAAAGCCACATTTTTGACGAATCTGAGCGCAGCTCGAATTTGGCCGAATGACTGTGCCGTTGCGTCTGCGATGTCCGCGACCTGCGATCAGCCGCTTCCCCAAAACTCGACTGAACCAGACAGGCGCCATCGTGTTAGCTTGTCTGTCGTGAAAACCTAGGTTCTTCGAAGGTACGTCTATGGCTGATACCGGCACCGTGAAGTGGTTCAACGAGCAGAAGGGTTACGGCTTCATCCAGCCGGACAGCGGCGGCAAGGACGTCTTCGTCCATATCAGTGCGGTTCAGCGTTCTGGCCTGCAGGGCCTGCGCGACGGCGAGAAGATCTCGTTCGAGCTGCAGACCGACCAGCGTTCCGGCAAGACGTCAGCCGTCAACCTGCGCACGATCTGAGGTCGCCTGGCTCGTTCGCGCACACATCTCGTGCGTTCGCGCCTTCGACGCTTATGGTATAAAATAACCGCCATTCCGCTCGCGGAATGGCGGTTTTGCTGCATTGTGCCGGTGCCAGCGCTTGCAAAGGGCATTATTCCGGCTAGTCTCTCCAGCAGACTTTGGCCGGACGACTGGGCCGTTCCACCTGCTAATCGCCGGGGCACGTTCAGCACTTCTTCCAAAATCGCACGTCTTCCAAGATCGACTGAGCGGCGGGGGTCGCGCGCGGCACCCACCTGAATGTGCAATCAATATCCTGAAAGAGACCGAGGCTATGTCTACCGAAACCGGTACCGTGAAGTGGTTCAATGACCAGAAGGGCTATGGATTCATCCAGCCCGACAACGGTGGCAAGGACGTGTTCGTGCATATCAGCGCCGTGCAGCGCTCCGGCCTGCAGGGCCTGCGCGATGGTGAGAAGATCTCGTTCGAGCTGCAGACCGACCAGCGCTCCGGCAAGACCGCCGCTGTCAATCTGCGCGTTTCCTGATCTTCCGGCGGCAACAACTTAGCCGCCTGCGTATCGAGAAGCCGCCGCTCCCGCCGGGGCGGCGGCTTTTCTTTGGCCGTTGCGAGGCGAGGGGGCGCGATGGCCACAATAGACAACCTTATCCTGAGAGCCTGACTCAAACAGACGACCTCATCCTGAGGTGCCGCCGCAGGCGGCCTCGAAGGATGCTGAAACCGAGCGCCGGCGACCGGCAACGAGCATCCTTCGAGGCTCGGGCCTTGCCCGAGCACTCCCGGGTTGGCCCACGGGCCAACCGCCGGGGATGAGGTGGTTCCAGAATCGCCGCCGAGTTTTCGGTCGGGCTCTGAGGCGCCGCCGCGGCGGCTTCGAAATATCCTGAAACAGGGTGTCGGTCATCGGGGACGAGCATCCTTCCAGGCTCGCTACGCGAGTACCTCAGGATCAGGTCGTTCCGGTATCGCGAATGAGTCTCCGGCCATCCTGCCGGGACGACCCCCCACATATTGTGGTGGGCGATCTCCGCTATCCCCGTTGTCCACTGTTCCCCGGCGTTAGAGCCGCTGGACTCCTCGCGCGAATCCGCGCTCGATAGGGGCCGTGGGACTGGATTCCCGTTATCCACACCCTACATACGAGATGTAGGGGTTTGTTCACGACTTTCCGCTATCCCTTGACGGGCCAGAGAGAGTCGGACAGTTTGAGTGTCGGTTCGGCGCGGCGTTCTTGCACTCGGACCTTCCCAGGATCGAACGACCCTTATGCGGCTGGCGGCGACGCTGGTGCAGGCAAATTGCGCCTGCGGTTGGGCGTTCGCCCGGGATCATGAGAAGATGACGGGGACCGTTCAGTCCCCGCGACAGGGCAGGCTTCGGGCAGAAAACCGGGCCGACAATTGGGGCGACGCCAGCCGGGGCAACAGGGCAGGCGCGTAAACTGGGACGAAGGACATGCGCATCGAGCGCCGCTACACCAAGGCAGGCCGTTCTCCTTATGCGGACATCGCGTTCCGCACCGTGACCAGCGAGATCCGCAACCCGGACGGCTCCATCGTCTTCCGGCAGGACGGGATCGAGGTGCCCGAGCACTTCTCCCAGGTCGCCAGCGACATCCTCGCCCAGAAGTACTTCCGCAAGGCCGGCGTGCCGGCGCGGCTGAAGCGCGTCGAGGAGGAGACCGTCCCGTCCTTCCTGTGGCGCGGCACCGCCGACACCAAGGCGCTCGCCTCGCTCGCCGAGAAGGACCGCTATGTCGGCGAGCATCTCTCCACCCAGGTGTTCGACCGGCTGGCCGGCACCTGGACCTATTGGGGCTGGAAGGGCGGCTATTTCGACAGCGAGGAAGATGCCCACGCCTTCTATGACGAGCACCGCTACATGCTCGCCATGCAGATGGCCGCGCCCAACTCGCCGCAATGGTTCAATACCGGCCTGCACTGGGCCTATGGCATCGACGGTCCGAGCCAGGGCCACTTCTATGTCGACTACATCACCGGCAAGCTGGTCCGCTCCAAGACCTCCTATGAGCATCCGCAGCCGCACGCCTGCTTCATCCAGTCGGTCTCCGACGACCTGGTGAACGAGGGCGGCATCATGGACCTTTGGGTGCGCGAGGCGCGCCTGTTCAAATACGGCTCCGGCACCGGCTCCAACTTCTCCGCGTTGCGCGGCGAGGGCGAGCGGCTCTCCGGCGGCGGGCGCTCCTCCGGCCTGATGAGCTTCCTGAAGATCGGCGATCGTGCCGCCGGCGCCATCAAGTCGGGCGGCACCACGCGCCGTGCCGCCAAGATGGTGGTGGTCGATGTCGACCATCCGGACATCGAGACCTATGTCGACTGGAAGGTGAAGGAGGAGCAGAAGGTCGCTGCCCTCGTCGCCGGCTCGAAGCTGCTCTCCCGCCACATGAAGGCGGTGATGAAGGCCTGCGTGAATTGCGAAGGCGAGGGCGAGGATTGCTTCGACCCCGAGAAGAACCCGGCGCTCAAGCGCGAGATCCGCGCCGCCAAGAAGGCGCAGGTGCCGGAGAGCTATATCCGCCGCGTCATCCAGTTCGCCCGCCAGGGCTACAAGGACATCGACATCCCGGTCTATGACACCGACTGGGATTCCGAGGCGTATCTCACCGTCGCCGGCCAGAACTCCAACAATTCGGTGCGCGTCGAGGACGGCTTCCTCGATGCGGTGGCCGCCGATGCCGACTGGAACCTCACCGCCCGCACCTCGGGCAAGGTGACGAAGACGCTGAAGGCCCGCGACCTGTGGGAGAAGATCGGCCACGCCGCGTGGGCCTGCGCCGATCCCGGCATCCAGTTCCACACCACCATCAATGACTGGCACACCTGCCCGGCGGCAGGGCCGATCAACGCCTCGAATCCGTGCTCGGAGTACATGTTCCTCGACGACACGGCGTGCAACCTCGCCTCGATGAACCTCTTGCAGTTCCGCGAGGCGGACGGGCGCTTCAATGTCGAGAGCTATGAGCATGCCTGCCGGCTGTGGACGGTGGTGCTCGAAATCTCGATCCTGATGGCGCAGTTCCCCTCGAAGGAGATTGCGCAGCTCTCCTATGAGTACCGCACCCTCGGCCTCGGCTACGCCAATATTGGCGGCCTGCTGATGACTTCGGGCATCCCCTATGACTCGCCCGCCGGCCGCGCCTATTGCGGCGCGCTGACCGCGATCATGACCGGCGTATCCTATGCCACCTCCGCCGAGATGGCGAAGGAACTCGGCGCTTTCCCCGGCTATGCGCCGAATGCGGAGCACATGCTGCGCGTCATCCGCAACCATCGCCGCGCCGCCTATGGCGAGGCTGCCGGCTATGAGAAGCTGGCGACCGCGCCGGTGCCGCTCGACCACGCCTCCTGCCCGGACGCCATCCTGATCGACCATGCCAAGGCGGCGTGGGACAAGGCGCTCGCGCTCGGCGCCGAGCATGGCTACCGCAATGCGCAGACCACGCTGCTGGCGCCGACCGGCACCATCGGCCTGGTGATGGATTGCGACACCACCGGCATCGAGCCCGACTTCGCGCTGGTGAAGTTCAAGAAGCTGGCCGGCGGCGGCTACTTCAAGATCATCAACCGCGCCGTGCCGGAGGCGCTGCGGACGCTCGGCTACAGCGAAAGCCAGCTCGCCGAGATCGAGGTCTATGCGGTCGGCCATGGCTCGATCACCCAGGCCCCGGCGATCAACCACTCGACGCTGCGCACCAAGGGCTTCGACGACGCCATGCTGGCCAAGGTCGATGCCAGCGTGAAGGCCGCCTTCGACATCAAGTTCGTGCTGAACCGCTGGACGCTCGGCGACGAGGCGCTGGCCAAGCTCGGCGTGCCCGCCGACAAGCTGGCCGATCCGGCCTTCGACCTCCTGTCCTTCCTCGGCTTCTCGAAGAAGGATGTCGAGGCCGCCAACATCCATGTCTGCGGGGCGATGACGCTGGAAGGCGCGCCGTTCCTCAAGCTCGAGCACTATCCGGTGTTCGATTGCGCCAATCCGTGCGGGCGCATCGGCAAGCGCTATCTCTCGGTGGACAGCCACATCCACATGATGGCGGCGGCGCAGCCCTTCCTCTCGGGCGCCATCTCCAAGACCATCAACATGCCGAACGAGGCGAGCGTCGAGGACTGCAAGGAGGCGTATCTGCTCTCCTGGCGCCTGGCGCTCAAGGCCAACGCGCTCTATCGCGACGGCTCCAAGCTGTCGCAGCCGCTGAACTCGCAACTCATCGCCGACGACGAAGACGAGGAGGACGCGGTCGAGGCTCTGATCGAGAAGCCGGCGGCGGCGCGCACCGTGCAGGTGACGGAGAAGATCGTCGAGAAGATCGTGGAGCGCATCGTTGCGATCCATGACCGCGAGCGCATGCCGGACCGCCGCAAGGGCTATACCCAGAAGGCGGTGGTCGGCGGCCACAAGGTCTATCTGCGCACCGGCGAATATGATGATGGCCGGCTCGGCGAGATCTTCATCGACATGCACAAGGAAGGCGCGGCGCTACGCTCCTTCATCAACAACTTCGCCATCTCGGTGTCGCTCGGCCTGCAATATGGCGTGCCGCTGGAAGAATATGTCGACGCCTTCACCTTCACCCGCTTCGAACCCGCGGGGCCGGTGCAGGGCAACGACACCATCAAGTACGCCACCTCGATCCTCGACTACATCTTCCGCGAGCTTGCGGTGTCCTATCTCGGCCGCAACGATCTCGGCCATGTCGAGCCGGCCGAGTCCGCCTTCGACGCGCTGGGCAAGGGCGTCGAGGAAGGCAAGCCGGTGGGCGCACCGGCCTCGCGCATGGTCTCCAAGGGCCTGACGCGCGGCAAGTCGGTGGGGCTGATGGTGGTGCCGAGCCCGGTGGCCGGCGGCGAGACCCGCTCGGTGGGCGGCGCCAGCGTCACCGCGCTGCGCGGCGGCCTGACCCAGGGCGCGACGGCCTTGAAGCCGAGCGTCGAGGAAGAGGCCGTTGAGACCGCGGACCTGCCCTGGTCCGCTCCGGCCCCGGCGGCGAACCCGACCAAGGCGGAGGCCCGCGCCATCGCCAAGGCCAAGGGCTATGAAGGCGAAGCCTGCCCCGAGTGCCAGAACTTCACCATGGTGCGGAACGGCACCTGCCTGAAGTGCGAGACCTGTGGGTCAACGACGGGCTGTTCGTGAGCGCTGGCGCTCTGCTCTGACGAGATTGAAATGGCCGGGCTCGTCCCGGCCATTCCTGCATCTGCTGCCTTGTCACCAACATGGTGACATAATAGTCTCGCGATATGCAGATCATCGCGCGGCGGACGCTCAGGCAATTCTGGGACAGGCATCCGCCGTCCGAGGGTCCATTGAAGGCATGGTTTGCTGCAACGTCGCGAGCCGATTGGAGCAGTCCGTCGGACGTCAAACGCCAATTCGGGACGACTGTTGATTTCGTCGGCGACAATCGCGTCATCTTCGACATCGGTGGCAACAAGTATCGCTTGATCGTTCATGTCTCTTACGAATTCAAACGAGTGCTGGTGAAGTTCATCGGCGCTCATGCGGACTATGACCGCATCAAGCCGGAGACCGTGTGATGAAACACATCCGCCCGCTCCATACCGAGGCCGAGTACGACGACGCCCTGGCGGAGATCGCGCTCGCCTTCGACAACGAGCCGACGCCCGGCACGCCGGCTGCCGACCGGTTCGATCTCCTCGCTCTCGTCATCGAGGATTATGAGCGCCGCCATTGGCCGATCGACCTGCCAGATGCTCTCGACGCCATCCGCTACCGAATGGAAACCGGCGGCTACAGCCAGGCCGATCTCGGCCGCCTGCTCGGCTCACGCCAGCGCGCCTCGGACATATTGAACGGCAAGCGGCCGCTTACCCTTACCATGATCCGCAAGCTGCACGCGGAGTGGGGAATTCCGGCGGAAGCGCTCATCGGTACCGAGGCGACGCGGGCCGCATAAGCAACCGCCATCCGCTGGACATCGCGTCCCCCATCGCCCACCCTCGCGCCCAAGAACCGAGACGCGAGGAGCCCCGATGAGCGATACCGCCACCGTCACCGCCGCCCCGGCCGAAGCCGCAGCCAAGCCGGCCGAAACCGGCAAGCAGACCTACACCGGTTCCTGCCATTGCGGCGCCGTGCGTTATGAGGCGGAAGCCGAGATCAGCGGCGTCGTCGCCTGCAACTGCTCCTTCTGTCAGAAAAAGGGCACGCTGCTCGCCTTCACCGACGAGGAGGATTTCCGGCTTACCGAGGGCGCCGACCGAATCGCCGAATACCGTTTCAACAAGCACGTCATCGGCCACGTGTTCTGCACCACCTGCGGCGTCGAGCCGTTCGCCCGGGGCATGCGCCCCGATGGCGTGCACATGGTGGCGCTCAATGTGCGCTGCCTCGACGGTGTCGAGCCGGACAGCTTCCCGGTGCGCCATTTCGACGGCCGCAGCCGCTGAACGCCGCACCCGAAGCGCCTGCATTTGCTGGACACCGCCTTGGCCGGATGGCATGTTCCGGCCGATACTTGACGCTCAGAACTGCCAGGATGCCCTCGTGAATCTGTCCACCTTCATCACCGAAGTCTTCACCTGGTGGAACGGCCAGACCATGGGCACGCGCCTCCACACCTGGCGCTTCGGCGAACGGGTCGGCGAGGACGAGTTCGGCAACGTCTATTACCGCACCAAAGGCGGCAAGATCGACCCGGCGCTCGGCTTTGAGCGGCGCTGGGTGATCTTCAACGGCGTCGCCGAGGCGACCTCCATACCGCCGGGCTGGCACGCCTGGATGCATCAGCGCACCGACGTGCCGCCGAGCCAGGAAGAGTACAAGGCGCACCCGTGGGAGCTGCCGCACCGCGCCAACCCCACCGGCACCCCCGGCGCCTATCGCCCGCCGGGCTCGACGCTGGGCTATGGCCATCGTCCCGCGGTGACCGGCGACTACAAGGCCTGGTCGCCGGATTGATGGATATTGATCGGCGGTGCCGTCCTGTGCCGCCCCTTGCTCGCCGTATTGCAGGTGTCTACGGGCGCCTTCCGTGACCTTCCGAGCCATCGCCTGATGCGCCATCGATTGATGCCTGGCCCGTTTCGCCTCCTTTGTCTGGCGAGCCTTCTCCTGTTTGGCGGGATAGGCGCTGCCGGCGCGCAGGGCTGGCAGGGCGGCGTCGATACCCGCCCGCTGCCGCCGGCCAATCTGCCCGATGGCGGGCCGGTGCAGGATCCTGATTCGCCACCTGGCGGTGCCGGCGTGCCGCCGATCATGGAGCCGCCGATCGGCGCGCCCGTGGCGCCGCGCAATGGCCAATTCCCCGGCAACGGCCAGCCACCCGTTGCCGGCCAGCCGCCAAACGGCGCGCCGAACGTTCCGGGCGCCGCGACCGTCGGCCCCGGGGGCGATATCGAGGTCACCCAGCCGCCGTCGCAGAAGATCACCAACAAGACCGCGGTGTTCTCCGGCCTCGACAAGATCACCGGCCGCATCATCACCTTCGACGTCTCGATCAATGAGACGGTGCAGTTCGGCGCGCTGCGCATCACGCCGCGCGCCTGCTACACGCGGCCATCCACCGAGACGCAGAACACCACTGGTTTCGTCGAGGTGCAGGAGATCGAGCTGGATGGCGGGGTGAAGCATTTGTTCGGCGGCTGGATGTTCGCCAACAGCCCCGGCCTGCACGGCGTCGAGCACCCGATCTATGATGTCTGGCTGATCGACTGCAAGCAGACCGCGCCGCAGATCGCCTCGCCCGGCGGCCAGCAATAGAAATTGCCTTCGCCGTCGAGCGCCTGCGCCAGCAGCCGGGTGTATTGCCGCCGCGTCACCTCGACCGCGCCGAAGCTGCGCAGATGGTCGGTGATGAACTGGGTGTCGAGCAGCGCGAAGCCGCCTTTGCGCAGCCGTGCCACCAGATGCACCAGCGCCACCTTCGAGGCGTCGCGCGAGGTGTGGAACATGCTCTCGCCGAAGAAGGCGCGCCCGAGCCGCACCCCATAGAGCCCGCCGACCAGCTTGCCGTCTTCCCACGCCTCGACCGAGTGGCAGAAGCCGCGCGCATGCAGGTCGCAATAGAGCTTGCGGATGCGGGCATTGATCCAGGTCTTGGTGCGTCCGGGGGCGGGCGCCGCGCAGCCATCCATCACCGCGTCGAAATCATGATCGACGCGGATCTCGAAACGGTCGGAGCGTACGGTGCGGGCCAGCCGGTCGGGGATGTGGAAGCCATGCAGCGGAATGACGCCGCGCCGCTCCGGCTCGATCCAGTAGAGGCCGGGATCTTCCGCGCTCTCGGCCATCGGGAAGATGCCGCAGGCATAGGCCTTCAGCAGCACTTCCGGAGTGATCTCGACCTGATGATCGCGCGGGCGGGACATGTCACCAGCATGACGGAGAAGGGCGAGACTGTGAAGCGGGGCCTACTTCAACATCCTTCGAGGCTCGCTACGCTCGCACCTCAGGATGACGTCGCTTTTTGAGAACTACGTCATCCTGAGGTGCCCGGCCAAGCCGGGCCTCGAAGGATGCTCAAGCCGAGCGCATCTTAGCTCCCCGGCTCGCCTTCGGCGAGGAAGTGCTCCAGCCAGTGGATGTCGTAGGCGCCGCGTATGATGTCGTCGTTATGCACCAGCTCGCGGAACAGCGGCAGCGTGGTCTCGATGCCGTCGACCACGAACTCGTCGAGCGCACGGCGCAGCCGCATCAGGCATTCGGCACGGGTGCGGGCGGTGACGATCAGCTTGCCGGCGAGGCTGTCATAGAAGGGCGGGATGGAATAGCCCTGATAGACCGCCGAATCGACACGCACGCCCGGCCCGCCCGGCACGTGCCAATTGGTGACCTTGCCCGGCGAGGGGCGGAAGGTGCGCGGATGCTCCGCATTCACCCGCACCTCGATGGCGTGGCCCTTCAGCACGATGTCGTCCTGGGTGATGTCGAGCGGCTCGCCGGCGGCGACGCGGATCTGCTCGTTGATCAGGTCGATGCCGGTGATGGCCTCGGTCACCGGATGCTCCACCTGGATGCGGGTGTTCATCTCGATGAAATAGAAGCGACCCTGCTCGTACAGGAACTCGACCGTGCCGGCGCCGAGATACTTCATCTCGCGCATGGCGCTGGCCACGGTCTCGCCGATCTCGGCGCGCTGCTCCGGCGTGATGGTCGGGGAGGGGGCTTCCTCCCACACCTTCTGGTGCCGGCGCTGCAGCGAGCAGTCGCGCTCGCCGAGATGGACGGCATTGCCGCGCCCGTCGCCCAGCACCTGGATCTCGATGTGTCGCGGCGTGCTGAGATACTTCTCCAGATAGACCGAATCATCGCCGAAGGCGTTGCGCGCCTCGGAACGGGCCGTATAGAGCGCGGAAGCCAGCTCCTCGGCCGAGCGGGCCACCTTCATGCCACGCCCGCCGCCGCCGGCCGCAGCCTTCACCAGCACCGGGAAGCCGATCTCGGCGGCGACCTTGCGCGCCTCCTCGTCGGAGGAGACGCCGCCTTCCGAACCCGGCACGCAGGGTATGCCGAGCTTCTTGGCGGTCCGCTTCGCCTCGATCTTGTCGCCCATGATGCGGATGTGCTCGGGCTTCGGCCCGATGAACTGCACGCCGTGGTCGATCAGGATTTCCGCGAAACGGGCATTCTCGGCGAGGAAGCCATAACCCGGATGCACCGCATCGGCGCCGGTGATCTCGCAGGCGGCCAGCAGGTTCGGGATGTTGAGGTAGCTGTCCTTGGCGGTCGGCGGACCGATGCACACGCTCTCATCGGCGAGCTTGACGTGCATGGCGTCGGCGTCCGCCGTGGAGTGCACCGCGACGGTGGCGATGCCGAGCTCCTTGCAGGCGCGCAGCACCCGCAGAGCGATCTCGCCGCGATTGGCAATCAGGATCTTGCCGAACATCAGTGGCACCTCACTCGATGATCAGCAGCGGCTCGCCATATTCGACCGGCTGCGCATTGGTGACGAGGATTCGCGTCACCGTGCCGGCGCGGGGGGCAGGAATGGCGTTCATCGTCTTCATGGCTTCGACGATGAGCAGGGTCTGGCCTTCCTTCACCACGGCGCCGACCTCGATGAAGGGGCGGGCGCCGGGATCCGGGCCGAGATAGGCGGTGCCGACCATGGGTGAGGGCACGACGCCGGGATGCTTGGCCGGATCGGCCGCTTCCGCGGTGACCACCGGGGCGGGCGCAGCAGCCGGGGCCGTGGCCGGCGCGGCCGCAACCGCATAAGGCGCCGCTGCCACCAGGGTCGGCGGCTGGCGCACGACACGGATGCGCAGATCCTCGCGCTGCACCTCGATCTCGGTGAGGTCGCTCTCGGAGAGCAGATTGGCGATCTCGCGCACCAGCGCAGGGTCGATTTCCGGCTTGTTGGTTTTCATCATGATCCTGTGACGGTCGCTTCCAAGCCCGTCTCCCTCACATGGCGCGTCGCGGGGCGAGCGCGTCGATGGCGAGCCGGTAGCCGTCGATCCCGAGACCGCAGATCACCCCACGGGCGACCGGCGAAATGTAGGAATGGTGACGGAAGGCTTCGCGGGCGAAGACGTTGGATAGGTGCACTTCGACGACATTGAGGCCGACGGCCTTGATCGCATCCGCCAGCGCAATGGATGTGTGGGTATAGGCGGCGGCGTTGAGCACCACGCCGAGCGAGCCGCGCGCCTCCTGGAGGAGGGTGACGAGCTCGCCTTCATGATTGCTCTGGCGGAACACCAGCTCGAGCCCGTGCCGTGCGCAGGCTTCGCGGCAGGCATCTTCCACATCGGCCAGCGTGGCCCGGCCATAGACCTCCGGCTCGCGCGTGCCGAGCAGGTTCAAATTCGGTCCGTTGATGACATGGATGGTGTCGGGCATCGCGACTCGTGGAACGGGGCACGCGCGGCACCCATGCCGCACGGCCGCGGCGTTATAGCAAACCCGGCGCGCGCGCCAAGCCCTTGCAAGGCTTCTGTGCACGGCTCAAGCGCCGCATGCCTGCAATTTCGGCGAGTTTTTCCTTTGGATGTCATCCCGGCCGCGCAAAAGGCGCGCGCCGGGATCGCATGATGCTCGTCACCTTCCCACGATCCCGGCTCGCCGCTGCGCGGCGTCCGAGATGACGACATGGGAGAATGGGCACCTCAGCACTGCGCCTTGCCGCAGGCGCGGATCGACTGGATAGTGTCGCGCAGCTTGTCGTGACCGACCGCGCCGACGATCACCTCGTCGCCGACGATATAGCTCGGCGTGCCGTTGATGCCGAGCGCGTCGGCGATCTTGAAGCTCTCCTCCAGCGTCGCCCGCACTTCCGGATCGGCCATCGCCTTCTCCAGCTTGGCACGGTCGATGCCGACGTCCGCCGCGACTTCCAGGGCCTTGGCCTTGTTGGCCTGGCCGCGCTGGCCGAGCAGCTTGTCATGGAAGGCGTAATACTTGTCCGGCGCCACCAGCCGCACGCCGACCGCGACCTGCGCCGCCTCGACCGAGCCCGGGCCGAGCACCGGGAATTCCTTCAGGATGATCTTCAGCTTGGGGTCGCTCTTCACCAGCTCTTCGAGGTCGGCCAGCGCCCGCTTGCAGTAGCCGCAATTGTAATCGAAGAACTCGACCAAAGTGACGTCGCCCTTGGCATTGCCGACCACCGCGCCGCGCGCCGAATCGAAGATCAGCGGCTTCAGGTCGGCCATGGCGCCCTTGCGCTGGGCGGATTCCGCCGCCTCCTGCCGCTTCTGCAATTCCGCGATCGCTTCCTGGATCACCTCCGGATTCTTCAGGAGGTAATCGCGGACCACGCTTTCCATCTCCTTGCGCTGGGCGTCGTCGAGGGCGTTCGCCGGGGCAAGGGCCGCGAAGAGCGCGAAGCCCGCCGCGGCGAGGCTAATCGCGAGCGGTCGCAGGGCAAAAAGCGGCATGGTGGTCTCCGAAATTGGGTTTGGCCGCTGGAAAGCGGCGCCGTTCACTGACTTCTTACCGGCATGTTCGGCGGTTTGAAATTGACGATGTCGTCAGCTTTCAGCCAGCCGGGCGAGCCGAGCGGGAATTTCTGCCGCGCGCGGCCGGCCAATTCGCGGGCGAGCTTATAGTCGCCGCCATAGAAGGCAGACTGCGCCGAGGCGAGGTCGGCATTGGGAATATCGCCCTTCTGGCCATAGGCGGTGGCGAGATAGCGCCAGCTGGAGGACGAACTCGAATCGCGCTGCAAGCCGAAATTGAGCTCGCGGATCGCCTCGTCGGTGGAGGCCTTGTCGCCGGATTCGACCAGGGACTGGCCGAGCATGGTGCGGATCAGCGGATTGCCGCCGGTGAGCTCCGACGCCTTGCGCAGCGGCGCCGTTGCGTCGCGTGCGCGGCCGGCTTCCAGCAGCGCCTGGCCCTTCAGCTCGTAGAAATACGGGTTGCCGGGCTGCTCGGCGATCAGCGCATCGATCTGCCGCACACCTTCTTGCACGTTGCCGAAGCGATAGGTGGAGATGGCACGCGCGTAGCGCGCCGGCAGCGAGTTGTCGGAGAGCGGGTAGCGCCGCGCGATTGTGTCGCCACGCTCGGTGAAGCCGACCAGCTTGGCCCGCATCATGTCATGCCGCGCCTGCAGGGCCGGCGGATCCTTGACGTTGAGATACGGGCTCTTGGCCGCCAGGTCTTCCAGCGCGGCGATGCGCTCGCGTGCCATCGGATGGCTCAGCACATAGGGATCGACCCGCTGGCTGATGAAGATCTGATCGTTCTGGAAGCGCTCGAACGTCTTTACCATGCCGCGGGGCGACTGCTTGGTGGCGGTGAGATAGCTCACCGCGGCGCGGTCGGCGGACTGCTCCTCGCCGCGCTGATAGGCCAGCAGCGAGCGCCGGATCATCTCCTGCGGACCGGCGATGAGGCCGGCGGGATTGCCGCCGACATTGTTGCTGCCGGCAGTCGCCGCGACGCCGCCGATGGCAAGCAGCATGGCGGCAATGGCGATTGTCTGCGCGCTCTCCATCTGCTGGCGCATGCGCGCCAGATGGCCGCCGGCGATATGGCCGGTCTCGTGAGCGAGCACGCCGATGATCTCGTTCGGTGTTTCCGACTGCATCAGCGCGCCGGTGTTCACGAAGATGCGCTTGCCGTCCATGACGAAGGCGTTGAAGGACGGATCGGCGATCAGCACCACGCGGATATTCTGCTGGCCGAGACCGGCGGCCGCCCAGATCGGCCGCATATAATCGCGCAGCAGCGTCTCGATCTCGACGTCGCGGATGATGTTCGGGCGTTTCTGCTGGGCTGCAGCGGGTTGCACCACGAGCGCCAGCGCAGCGGCGAATGCGCCGATATGGGCAGCGAGGCGCAACGCCTTGCGCGCCACGCGGGCGGGCAGTCCCTGGGGGTTGTCAAGCCGCGTCGGAAGCATCATGCATCGTTCGGATGGGGTGGGGGGCACACGAACCGCAGAATGCGGCAACGGTGCGGCAACCTACAGCACGTACCGACCTGGACGGCAACGGACACGACATGAGTGACATTTCCGCCCGCCTGGCGACTGCCGGCCTGATTGAGGCGTCGCGGCGCAGCGAGATCGCCCCCTTCATCGTCATGGATGTGATGGAGCGTGCTGCTCGCATCGAGGCGGCAGGCGGGCAGGTCATCCACATGGAGGTCGGCCAGCCGGCGGCGCCGGCGCCGCTCACCGCGCGGGAGGCGGCGCGCCGCAGGCTCGATGATGGGCGCATCGGCTACACCATGGCGCTCGGCATCCCCTCGCTGCGCGCCCGCATCGCCCGGCACTATGGCGAGAGCTATGGGCTCAATCTCGATCCGGCGCGGGTGGTGGTGACCACCGGCTCCTCCGGCGGCTTCATCCTCGCCTTCCTTGCCATGTTCGAGCCAGGCGATCGCGTTGCCATCGCCAATCCCGGCTATCCGCCCTATCGGCACATCTTGACGGCGCTCGGCTGCGAGCCGGTGCTGATCGACACCGACGCGCATTCGCGCTGGACCATCACGCCGGAGGCACTGCGCGAGACGCATCGCAGGACGCCGCTGAAGGGGCTGCTGGTGGCGAGCCCGGCCAATCCCACCGGCACCATGATGACGCCCGACGGCCTCGCGCAGCTCCTTGCCACCGCGAACGAGCTCGGCATCCGCTTCATCTCCGACGAGATCTATCACGGGCTCGATTACGCCTTCCCGGCGGCGACCGCGGCGGCGCTGTCGCCGGATGCCACGGTGATCCATTCCTTCTCGAAATATTTCTGCATGACCGGCTGGCGCGTCGGCTGGATGGTGATGCCGCAGCCGCTGGTGCGCGCCGCCGAGCGGCTCCAGCAGAATCTGATGATCTCGGTGCCGACGCTCTCGCAGGTCGCGGCCGAGGCGGCGTTCGACGGGCGCGAGGAGATGGAGGCGGTAAAGCACGGCTATGAGGAGAATCGGCTGATCCTGATGCAGGGCCTGCCTTCCGCCGGCCTGCCGGAGTTCCTGCCGGTGGATGGCGCCTTCTATCTCTATGCCGATGTCGGGCGCTTCACCGCGGATTCCGCCGCCTTCGCCCGCCGCCTGCTGGACGAGGCGCATGTGGCGGCGACGCCGGGCGTCGATTTCGACCCGCACCGCGGCCACCATTATCTGCGCCTGTCCTATGCCGGCTCGGCCGCCGACATGCGCGAGGCGGTGGCGCGGATCGGGGACTTCCTGAAGCGGGGGTGACGGGCGCGGGCATCCTTCGAGGCTCGCTACGCTTGCACCTCAGGATGACCTTGTTCTCATAACCACGTCATCCTGAGGTGCCCGGCAAAGCCGGGCCTCGAAGGATATTCAAGCAGATCAATCCCTTGGCGCCGTTTCCGGACTCAATCCCTCAATTCCCGTCCTTGCATCCGGTCCACACGCTTGCCGCCTGCTCGGCGCTCATCTGCCCGCCGGCGGCGCCGGCGGCGGTGACGACCTGCTGCTGATTGAGACGACGCCGCGCGCCGAGTTCGACGGCATTGGCCATCCAGGCGGCACCGAGCGCCTCGATCTCCTGCGGGTCGATGCCGGTGCCGTCGCCGTTCTTGTGCAGTCGGGCGATAGCGCCGCCGCACTCGATGGCGCGGTCATAGTTCTTGTTGGTGACGACGATCGAACTGCGCGTGCCGGCGCCAAGATAGCCGGAATTGTCGGCGGTTCCCTTCGGAAACTGGGTCTGGCCCGCGCACCCGGCCAGAACAAGGGTAGCCAGAGCGAGGCACAGCGAGCGGGCACGACAGTTCGCGTCACGATAAGGCAAATCGATTCCTCCGGTTACGGAGGTATCGAAGCAGGCGGGATGGCCTGAGGCAACGAGGCCCCAAGCTCCTCCGCTTCAACATCCTTCGAGGTTCGCTGCGCGAGCACCTCAGGATGAGGTTGTTTGTGCAAGTACCACCTCATCCTGAGGTGCCCGGCCATGCCGGGCCTCGAAGGATGTTGAAGCAGGGGAAGCCCCGGCAGGCAGCGCGTCCGCGCCGCCCGCCGGGCATTCATCTCAGACGCCGAACAGCTTGCGCTGCCACCAACCGGTGCGGCGCGGGCGGTCATCCTGCTCCTGCGCCGCCGGTGCCTCGGGAGCTGCCGGGGCGGGCTCGGCGGCCTGGGGTTCCGGCGCCTCGTGTGACGCCGCGGGCTCGGGCGCGCTCTCCACCGGAGCAGGCGCCGGCTCGACCGGCGTCTCGACCGGCGTTTGCTGCGGCTCGACCGAGAGCGGCAGCGATTCCTGGGTCACCGAAGCGCTGGTGTCGGAGTTCAGCAGCGGCGCCGGTTCGCGCACCGTGGAACGGCGGCGACGCGGCGCCGGCTTGGCGTCCTCGACAGCGGGGGCAGGGGCCTCCGTCGCAGTAGCCTCCGATGCAGCAGGTGCCTCGCCCGAAGCTACGGCAGCGGCCGCTTCGGCCTCCGCCTTTGCACCGCGCGGGCGGCGCGTGGTGGCGCGGCGGGCGCGCTTGCGCGGCGCCCCCTCGACAGGAGCCTCTTCGGCGGACGTGGCCTCGGCAGGAGCCGCCTCGGCCGGCACCTCCGCGACAGGCGTCGTTTCGACAGGCGGAGCCTCGACCGGAGCCGGGGCCGATGCCTCGTCCGGCGTCGGCGCATAATAGTCCGGCTGCGGATCGGACGGCGGCACGAAGCTGGTGGTCAGCCCGGGTGCCGCCTCGTCGGCAGCCGGAGCGTCCGCGGTGACGCCGGACTCGATGCCCGCATCGGCATCGTCCTCGCCGTCATCATCATCCTCGCCATCATCGGCACCGCCAGCCTCGTATCCGTCCTGCTGGCCCTCGGAGCCGGGACGCTGGCCGTTCTCGCCGCCACCGCCACGCCGGCGCCGACGGCGCCGACGGCGGCGACGATTGGCGCCTTCGCCTTCCTCGCCCTCGCCACGCGGCTGGGGGGCGCCCTCGCGGGCCTCGGAAGCCGGCGCGGCAGCCTCGGCAACCACCACCTCGTCCTCGACCTCTTCGGCCTCGATGACCGGCTCTTCCTCTTCCTCGATCGCCTCGACCACGGCGACCGGCGCGCGCGGCATCGGGATCGGGTTCGGAACCGGTTCGCCGCGATCGATCGCGAATGGTGTGTAGCCGGCGAGCGTATTGTCCGCCGCCACCACGATGGCGACGCCGAAGCGCTCCTCAAGCTCGTGCAGATGCGCGCGCTTATGGTTCAGCACATAGATCGCGTTCTCGGCGCGGGTGCGCACGATGACGTTGTAGGCGTTGGACTTGAGCAAATAATCTTCCACCGCCCGCAGCAATTGCAGCGCGACCGAGGACACCGAGCGCACATGGCCGGTGCCGCCGCAATGCGGGCAGACTTCGGTGGAGCTTTCCAGCACGCCGGTGCGGATGCGCTGGCGGCTCATCTCCATCAGGCCGAAATGCGAAATGCGGCCGAGCTGGATGCGGGCGCGGTCGTTCTTCAGGCAATCCTTCAGCTTGCGCTCGACCGCCCGGTTGTTGCGCTTCTCGTCCATGTCGATGAAATCGATGACGATCAGCCCGGCAAGGTCGCGCAGGCGCAACTGGCGGGCGACTTCTTCAGCCGCCTCCAGGTTGGTCTTCAGCGCCGTGTCCTCGATATTGTGCTCGCGGGTCGAGCGGCCCGAGTTCACGTCGATGGAGACCAGCGCCTCGGTCGGATTGATGACGATGTAGCCGCCCGATCTCAACTGCACGATCGGCAGGAACATCGCGTCGAGCTGGCTCTCCACGCCGAAGCGGGCGAACACCGGCTGCGGGTCGCGATAGGGCTTCACATTCTTGGCATGGCTTGGCATGAGCATGCGCATGAAGTCTTTGGCCTCGCGATAGCCTTCATCGCCGGAGACCAGGACTTCCTCGATGTCCTTGTTGTAGAGGTCGCGGATCGAGCGCTTGACCAGCGAGCCTTCCTCATAGACCAGCGATGGCGCGGTCGAGGCCAGCGTCAGCTCGCGCACATTCTCCCAGAGCCGCAGCAGATACTCGAAGTCGCGCTTGATCTCGGTCTTGGTGCGGTTGGCACCGGCGGTGCGCAGGATGACGCCCATGCCCTCCGGCACGTCGAGGTCGGAGGCGACCTCCTTCAGCCGCTTGCGGTCCTCGGCCGAGGTGATCTTGCGGGAGATGCCGCCGCCGCGCGCGGTGTTGGGCATCAGCACCGAATAGCGGCCGGCGAGCGAGAGGTACGTGGTGAGCGCCGCGCCCTTGTTGCCGCGCTCTTCCTTGACCACCTGCACCAGCATGATCTGCCGGCGCTTGATGACTTCCTGGATCTTGTAGGAACGGGCGCGGCGCTGCGGGCCGCGCTCCGGGACCTCTTCCATGGCGTCGTCGGAGCCGACCTGCTCGACCACCTCTTCCTCGCCGGCGACTTCCTCGACCCCGCCGCCGCCTTCATCGTCGGAGGACGGCTTGTGGCGCGAGGGACGCGGACGGGGGGCCTCGTTCTCGGTCTCGCCGGCAGCCTCGGCGGCTTCCGAAACTTCGCCGTCGCCGGGGTCCGTGCCTTCGGGCGATTCCGAGACGCTTTCATCGCCGTCGCTGCGCTTCGGGCTGGCCGAGCGCTGGCGGCGCGGACGACCGCCGCGCGGCTTGTCCTCGTTCTCCTCCTCGGCGTCGCGGCGCTGCTGGCGCTCCTCCTCGGCAAGCAGCGCCTGCCGGTCGGCGACCGGGATCTGGTAATAGTCGGGATGGATCTCGCTGAAGGCGAGGAAGCCGTGGCGGTTGCCGCCATATTCGACGAAGGCGGCCTGCAGCGACGGCTCGACCCGCGTTACCTTCGCGAGATAGATGTTGCCGCGCAGCGGCTTGCGATTGGCGGCCTCGAAGTCGAACTCTTCGACCCGGCTGCCGCGCACCACCACAACCCGGGTCTCTTCCGGATGGGTGGCGTCGATGAGCATCTTGTTGGCCATGGAACTCTCATAAGCGGGCACGGTGGCGCGGATGCCGCGGAAAAAGCCGCGTCGCGCGAGATGTGCCCATAAGCGGTGACTGGAACCGGGAGAGGATGGCGCAATGCCTGACGAAATGTGCGCAGGCGGCGATGCGGAGCAGCCGTCCGGCAGTCGCGGAAGGCACGGCTCAGCCGGTCCTCTCGCTCAACTGCCCCGTGTGGCTGACGCCTCATATCGTACTGCCGTCCATCCTCGAACCGAACGCGGTAAGCCGCGATCGCTCGGACCCGGCCTCGGCATCTGGCGGCAATGCGCGCGGCACGCTTGAAGAACAGGCGTGCGACAGCTACGCCGGGTGCCCGGAAGAAGATGTCGGCGAACGGAGACCGACCGGAACCGGCGACCTGTGGAAGGCCGCGCTGCGCGTCGCCACGCTCCCGGAGGGGACCAGTCGTGGCGAGGGGCGGACCTATTCCATTCCTGGCGGTCGGTCCGCGCCGTCGGACCGCGAGAGCCGGACACCGATGGGGCGACCCGGAATGCGAACCATATGCGTGCTCTTAATAGCGGCATGCGTGCCGATTTGGCAAGGCATTGGAAACATGGGGCGTGCCCATTCGACAGGCATCCGGTGATGTAAGGCGTTGCATCGGCGACACGCCGCACGTCGAGCGGCACGGCCATGGTCAAGCTTCGGTTAACCCCGCCGGTCTATTCGGGTATGAGTTCGACTGGAGCATGTTCCGCAAAAGGTGGAAGACTTTTGCGATCAGAGCATGCTCCAGCGTTTCAACCGAGAGCGCTATCTCATCGCTCGGATGGTTCCATCCGAGCGGATAGGGCTCTTGGCGGTGGAGGCCGTGGCGGGAATGAACGGACGCAGGCGGGCAGGCGCGGCGGTGCTGGCGATTGCGGGTTTTCTCGCCGCCATGACGCCTTACGCCCTCGCGGCGCAACCGGATACCCCCGCCGCACCGTCCCCGGCACCTACGGCGCCTGCAATGCCGGTCGCCGTGGCTCCAGCCGTCGAGGCGGCGCCCGCCGAGCCGGCGGTGGCGACCGATGCGCGCCTTGCCGGCGACGAGGAGCGCACCCGCCTCATTGTCGATCTGTCGCGCCGCATCACGCTCGGCGCCTTCACCCTCGCCAATCCCTATCGTGTCGTGGTCGACCTGCCCGACGTGGTGTTCGCGCTGCCCTCCGAGGCCGGCCGCGAGGGCAGGGGCCTCATCTCGGCCTATCGCTTCGGCCTGTTCGCGCCGGGCAAGGCACGCCTGGTGATCGACGTCTCATCGCCGGTGAAGATCGACAAGGCCTTCGTGCTCGATCCGGTGGACGGCCAGCCGGCGCGCCTCGTGGTCGATCTCACCAGGACTGACCGCGAAAGCTTCATGAAATCGGTCGCCGCCCCGGTGCGCCGCGCCGAGGACCCGCCCGGCCTGCGCGCCGGCCTTGCCGCGGACGGCGACACCCGCCCGGTGATCGTGATCGATCCCGGCCATGGCGGCATCGATTCCGGCGCGGTGAATACCGGCGCCGGCATCAACGAGAAATCGGTGGTGCTCGATATCGCCCGCGCGCTGCGCGACAAGCTGGCCGCGACCGGGCGCTACCGCACCGTGATGACACGCGACGGCGACACCTTCGTGCCGCTCGGTGACCGGGTGCGCATCGCCCGCGAATTGCAGGCCAAGCTGTTCATCTCGCTGCACGCCGATTCGCTGTCGCGGCGCGGCAATGACGATGTGCGCGGCGCCACCGTCTATACGCTGTCCGACAAGGCGTCGGACGCCGAGGCCCAGCGCCTCGCCGACGATGAAAACCGGGCCGACCTGATCGCCGGCCTTGATCTGTCGGAAGAGCCGAGCGACGTCGCCGGCATCCTGCTCGACCTTGCCCAGCGCGAGACCAAGAATTTCTCCGCGCAGTTCGCCCGCACCCTCGGCGGGGCGGTAGCCGGCGCCGCGCGCATGCACAAGTCGCCGCTGAAATCGGCTGGATTCAAGGTGTTGAAGGCGCCGGACGTGCCATCCGTGCTGTTCGAGCTCGGCTATTTGTCGAGCAAGCGCGACGTCGACCTCATGACATCGCCGGAATGGCGGGCTAATGTGACGTCTGCCATGGTCACGGCGATCGACGCCTATTTCTCGGCCCAGGTCGCGAAACCGGCGGCGACGCCGATCTCGATCGGATCGGCGACAGCCGGGACGGGCGGGGCCGGGGCGAACGGCATTCAGGGAAGCGGCGTCCAGGCGCAGCCGGCCGCGATAAGGCCATAGTTCGCACGCACACGGGCTAAAGGCGGGCACGCATCGGACGCTTGAGCATGTTCCGCAAAAGTTGGCTAACTTTTGCGATCAGAACATGCTCCAGCCGTTATTGAGCGAGAGCACTTTCTTGTCGTTCGGATGAAGCCATCCGAACGACAAGAAAGTGCTCGAAGCCGTCAGGCGTCGGCGAAGGACCGAAAACAAAGGTCTCTCGCCGCTGTTGCAGCAATTGGGGTCGGGGCCGGATGCGGCTGCTTCTGCGTTTCATGGGCTTCCTGTTCGCGCTCGGCACGATCGTGTTCGTGGTGGTGGGCGCCGGCGCGAGCTATTTCGTCTGGAAATTCTCGCAGGATCTGCCGGACTATTCGCAGCTCCAGAATTACGAACCGCCGGTGATGACGCGCATCCACGCTGCCGACGGCGCATTGCTCGCGGAATATGCCAAGGAACGCCGGCTCTATCTGCCGATCCAGAATATTCCGAAGCTGGTCATCGATGCCTTCCTGTCCGCCGAGGACAAGAATTTCTATGACCATGGCGGCATTGACATTTTCGGCATTGGCCGCGCCGGCTACGCCTATCTGCAGAATTATGGCTCCGGCCGCCGCCCGCAGGGCGCCTCGACCATTACCCAGCAGGTGGCGAAGAACTTCCTCCTGACCAATGAGGTCTCGTTCGACCGCAAGATCAAGGAAGCGCTGCTGGCGCTACGCATCGAGCGCACCTATTCCAAGGACAAGATTCTCGAGCTGTACCTGAACGAGATCTATCTCGGCATCGGCTCCTATGGCGTCGCCGCGGCCTCGCTGCTGTATTTCGACAAGTCGGTCTCCGAGCTGACCGTCGCGGAGGCCGCCTATCTCGCGGCGCTGCCCAAGGGCCCAAACAATTACCACCCGTTCCGCCGCCACGACGCCGCCGTCGAGCGCCGCAACTGGGTGATCGACCGCATGGCGGAGAATGGCTACGTCTCGGTGGCCGACGCCGAGAAGGCCAAGGCCACAGACCTCGCCGTCACCGTGCGCCCGACCGGCGCGCACATCTTCTCCGCCGAGTATTTCGCCGAGGAAGTGCGCCGCGAGATCTTCGAGCGCTATGGCGAGGACAAGCTCTATGGCGGCGGCCTCTCGGTCCGCACCACGCTGAATCCGAAGCTCCAGGTCATCGCCAAGAAGGCGCTGCTCGACGGGCTGACGCGCTATGACGAGCAGCGCGGCTGGCGCGGGCCGGTGACGCGCATCGAGACCTCGGGCGACTGGGGCGCGCGGCTCGCCGATGTGCGCACCTTCACCGACATTCCCTGGCGCCTCGCCGTGGTGCTGGAAAGCAACGACACGGTGGCCAGGATCGGCCTGCAGCCGCAGCGCGACAAGTCCGGCGAGCTGATGACCACGCGCGATGTCGGGCTGGTGACGCCCGACGGCGTGAAATGGGCGCGGCGCGGCGGCAAGGGCGGCGTCTCGGCGGTACTGAAGCCGGGCGACGTCGTCTATGTCGAGCCGGTCACCGGCCAGGACGGCCAGTGGCGGCTGCGCCAGCAGCCGCAGATCGAAGGCGCCATGGTGGCGATGGACCCGTACACCGGGCGCGTGCTGGCGCTCGCCGGCGGCTTCTCCTTCGACGAGAGCCAGTTCAACAGGGCGACGCAGGCGATGCGTCAGCCCGGCTCCTCCTTCAAGCCGTTCGTCTATTCGGCGGCGCTCGACAATGGCTACACGCCGTCCAGCGTCATCCTCGACGCGCCGTTCGAACTGGCGCAGGCCGGGCAGGAGACATGGCGGCCGGAAAACTATTCCGGCAAGTTCTATGGGCCCCAGACGCTGCGCTTCGGCCTGGAGCAGTCGCGCAACGTGATGACGGTGCGCCTCGCCAATGATCTCGGCATGCCGACCGTGGTGCAGTACGCCAAGAATTTCGGCATCTACGACAATCTGCTCCCGGTGCTCTCCATGGCGCTCGGCGCCGGCGAGACCACGGTGTTCAAGATGGTCAGCGGCTATTCGATGATTGCGAACGGCGGCAAGCGCATCAAGCCAACGCTGATCGATCGCATCCAGGACCGCTACGGCAAGACCATCTACAAGCACGACGAGCGCGAGTGCCGCGGCTGCGACGCCGAGAAATGGACCAACCAAGCCGAGCCGACGCTGGTCGACCGGCGCGAGCAGGTGCTCGATCCGATGACCGCCTACCAGATCACGTCGATGATGGAAGGCGTGGTCCAGCGCGGCACGGGCACGGCACTGAAGGCGCTGGGCAAGCCGATCGCCGGCAAGACCGGCACCACCAATGACGAGAAGGACGCCTGGTTCATCGGCTTCACGCCGGACATCGTGGTCGGCGTCTATCTCGGCTTCGACACGCCCAAGCCCATGGGCAAGGGCTCGACCGGCGGCGTTATCGCCGCCCCGGTGGTGCGCGACTTCCTCCAGGTGGCGATTGCCGATCGTCCCGCGGTGCCGTTCCGCGTGCCGCCGGGCATCAAGCTGATCCGCATCAATCCAAAGACCGGCCTGCGCGCCGGGCCGGGCGACAATGCGATCCTGGAAGCCTTCAAGCCCGGCACCGCGCCGCCTGACAGCTATTCGGTGATCGGCTCCGGCGGCGCCTCGTTGAACGTGACCCCGGAAGCCGACCGCGCGGTCGGCAACAACGGCACCGGCGGGCTGTACTGAGGTCGCCCTGCGCGAGCATCCTTCGAGGCTCGCTGCGCGAGCGCCTCAGGATGAGGTTGCTCTTTTAGTGCGACCTCATCCTGAGGTGCCCGGCAAAGCCGGGCCTCGAAGGATGCTCAAGGCGCGCAACCTGCCTCACTCGTAAGGCGCCTTCACGAACTCCGGCAGTGCCTCGGCGCGCTCGGCGAGGCGCGCCAGCTTCGGATGGGCCTCCGCCGCGACCACGCCCGGCAATTCGCCATTGGTGAAGCGCCAGGCCACCGCCGAGCTGATGTCCGCCTGCAGCGGCCGGTCGCCGAACAGCCAGGTCTCGCCTGAGCCGATCTCGGCTTCCAGCAGCCGATACGCGGCGGCAAGCTGGCTAAGCACGCGCTCCCGCCACCAGTCGTGCTGCTTCTCCTCCGGGCGCAGCTTGGTCTCATAGACCAGTTGCATGGTCTTCTCGCAGGCGGCGAGCGCCAGTCCGACCACGCGCTGTGCACGGGCATGGGCTTCGATGGTGGTCGGCGAGAGCTGCCGCTCCGGAGCGACTATGCGGTCGAGATGGGCGAGGATCAGCGTCGAATCGACCAGCATGATGCCCTCGTCGGTGACGAAGGTCGGGGCTTTCACCACCGGATTGATTGCGGCAAAGGCATCGAAATGCCGGAACACCGAGACCGGCTCATGGTCGTATTTGAGCCCCATGGCGTTCATCGATACCGCGACGCGGCGCACATAGGGCGAATCCATCATGCCGATCAGGCGCATAAGCTGTAACTCCGATTTTGCGCCGCCAGCATGACCGAAGCCGGCCTTGGGATCGAGGGCGTTTACAGTCAGCCCCGTCGCCTCTATTTTCCGCCCCCTTTCGCACCCCCTTGAAGAGTGTCCAACATATGCGCGCCGATCTCGAAACGAGCATCGACGAGATCCGGGAAGCCGCCGGCCTGCTCCGGCAGCACATCGATTTCGACCGCTCCAAGGCGCGCCTCGCCGAGCTGAATGCGCTCGCCGAGGATCCGAACCTGTGGAACGATCCCGAGCGCGCGCAGAAGCTGATGCAGGAGCGCGGCACGCTGGAGGACGGCCTCGGTTCGCTCGAGCGCATCGAGCGCGAGCTGTCCGACAATGTCGAGCTGATCGAACTCGGCGAGGCCGAGGGCGATGACGGCATCGTCAAGGAGGCCGAGGCCTCGCTCGCCAAGCTGAAGGCCGAGGTCGCCCGCCGCCAGCTGGAAGCCCTGCTCTCCGGCGAGGCCGACGGCAATGATTCGTATCTCGAAGTCCATGCCGGCGCCGGCGGCACCGACAGTCAGGACTGGGCGCTGATGCTGCTGCGCATGTACACGCGCTGGGCGGAACGGCGCGGCTTCAAGGTCGAACTGCTCGAAGAATCCGCCGGTGAAACCGCGGGCCTCAAGTCGGCGACCATCCAGGTGAAGGGCCACAATGCCTATGGCTGGCTGAAGACCGAAGCCGGCGTGCACCGCCTGGTGCGCATCTCGCCGTTTGATTCCAACGCCCGCCGCCAGACCTCGTTCGCCAGCGTCGACGTCTATCCTGTCATCGATGACCGCATCGTCGTCGACATCAAGGAAAGCGACCTGCGCATCGACACCATGCGCTCCGGCGGCGCCGGCGGCCAGCACGTCAACAAGACCGAATCGGCGGTGCGCTTCACCCATATCCCCACCGGCATCGCCGTGGTGGCGCAGGGCGACCGCTCGCAGCACAAGAACCGCGCCACGGCGTGGGAGATGCTGCGTGCCAAGCTCTATGAGCTGGAGCTGAAGAAGCGCGAGGCGCAGGCCGCCGCCGACCAGGCCGCCAAGACCGACATCGGCTGGGGTCACCAGATCCGCTCCTATGTGCTGCAGCCCTACCAGCTGGTGAAGGATTTGCGCACCGGCGTGCAGACCGGCACCCCGCAGGAAGTGCTGGACGGCGCGCTCGACCCCTTCATGGAAGCCGCTCTGGCGCAGCGCGCCTATGGCGGCGGCCCGGCAAGCGTCGAGGACGTGGACTGAGGCTGCTCGGCGTGAACATCCTTCCTTCCCCGCTCCCCAAAGCCGTCATTCCGGCCGAAGCCCGAAGGGCGTAGAGCCGGGATCGCGCAAAATCCTGCGCATCACCTTCCTGCGATCCCGGATCGGCCTGCGGCCGTCCGGGATGACGCTTGAGGAGCGAGCGGCCCGGACTTACCGCCGCGCCTCCAGGATCAGGTTGAACGGCGTCTCCGCCGCCTTGCGGATGCGGGTGAAGCCGGCCTGGAGCAGCACCTCGCTCAGGCGCGCCTCGCCGGCCTGCGCGCCGAGCGCCATGCCGACCTCCTGGTCGAGCGAGGCCGGGGTGCAGATCATGGTCGAGGCGGCGTAATAGACCCGGCCGATCGGGTTCAGATTGTCCTCCAGCCGGTCGCGGGCGAACGGCTCGACGATCATGAAGGTGCCGTCCGGCGCCAGCGTCTCGCGCACATGCGTCGCGGCGCCGACCGGGTCGCCCATGTCGTGCAGGCAGTCGAAGCAGCAGACGAGATCGTAGCCTCCGCCGGGATAGGCCTTGGCCGAGGCGACCTCGAACTGCGTATGGTCGGCGACGCCCGCCGCCTGCGCGCGCTGGCGCGCCGCCTCGATAGAGGCCGGATGATAGTCGAAGCCGTGGAAGGTGGACCTCGGGTAGGCCTGCGCCATGAAAAGCGTCGAAATGCCGTGGCCGCAGCCGACATCGGCGACCTTGGCGCCGCGCATGAGCTTTTGCTCCACACCGTCGAGCGCCGGCAGCCATTCCTGCACCAGATGGTGCTTGTAGCCGGTGCGGAAGAAGCGCTCGGTGCCGCAGAACAGGCATGGGTCGTGCTCGTGCCAGCCGACACCCTTGCCCGACTTGAAGGCGGCGGTGATCTTCGGCTCGTCGCGGAACACCGCCTGGACGATGTCGCCGAAGCCGCCGAGGAAGGCCGGGCTGTCCTCGTCGGCAAAGACGAGGGCCTGCTCCGGATCGAGCGAGAAGCGCTTCGCCTCCGGGTCGTAACGCACATAGCCGGCGGCGGCCTGCGCCGAGAGCCACTCGCGCACATAGCGCTCGGCGGTGCCGGTGCGCTTGGCGAGCTCGCCGGGCGTCATGGGTTCGGCGGCGAGCGCCTTGTAGAGGCCGAGACGATCACCCACCAGCACGAGTGCGGCGGTCATCGCCGCGCCCATGTCGGTGATCATCGTGCCGAGGAATTGATTGAGCTTGTCTTCGTTGACCGGCTGCATGGTGCCCTCCCTGGATCAACGGGTGGAAACCGACCAGCCACAACCTTACGCCTCGCAGTGCCGCGCGTCACGGAAGCTGCGGCGTCAGCTCATGTCGCCGAGCCGCACCGCCGCGCGCAGAAAACGCTGCGGATCGACCGGCTCGCCCTTGATGCGAGTCTCGTAATGCAGATGCGGCCCGGTGGAGCGGCCGGTGGAGCCGACCCGGCCCACCACGCCGCCGGCCGCGATCTTGTCGCCGACCGAGACACTGATGGCGGAGAGGTGCGCGTAGCGCGTCGCCAGCCCATTGCCGTGGTCGACCTCGACCATCAGCCCGTAGCCGCCGTCGCGGCCGGCGATCGTCACAGTGCCGGCTGCGGTAGCGCGCGCGGGATCGCCGGTGTCGCCGCGAAAATCGATGCCGGTATGGAACGCCGCCTTGCCGAGGAACGGATCGACGCGCACGCCGAAGCCGCTGGTGGTCTCGATGCTCCCGGCGATTGGCCGGCGCAGCGGCACGGTGTCGAGCTTCTGCTTCAGCTGGGTCAGATCCGCGAGCATGGCCCGCGCCCGCCCGCTCTGCTGGTCGAAGCCATCGCCCGTCGGGCCGACCGGCACAAACGGGCCGCCGGCGGCGGCCTGGATCGGCACCCCGATTGGACGCACCGGCGCGGCGACGCCGAGATCGGCCAGTACGGTGCGGATGCGGCGGTCGCGCCGCTCCAGCGTCTCCTCGATCACGTCGAGCGCGCCGGCCTGTTCGCGCTCCAGCCGGTCGAGCGTGCCATTGAGCGCGGCGAGATCGGAGGACCCGGGAGCGGCCTGCGCGGAGGCAAGCGCGGTCGGCTCCGCACCGGCCTCGAGGCGGGCCTCGCGCAAGTCGGTGGCGCCCAGGATCACGGTGTCGGAAATCGGCCGCGACCCCGCGGGCGTGTTGAGCATGCTGCTGCGATCGCCGCTCTTCGGCGGACGCGGCGCCTCGGGCGCGGCGTTCATCAGGTCGGACAGCAGGCCGTGCCGGGCCTCGATGGCGATCTGGCGCTGGCGCAACTGTTCGATCGTGGTGGCGGTGCGCCGCTGCTCGACCGCGAGACGCGAGCGCTGCTCTTCGAGGCTCGCTTCCAGTGTCGCGATCTGCCGCTGATAGGCCTCGGCCTGGCTGTGCGCCCGGTTGTTGAGGAGCCGCAGCGCATCGTCATGGAAAAGTATGTAGCTGGTGGTCGCCGCCGACCAGGTGAGCAGGAAAGCGCCGGCCAGCAGCGCGCCGGCGCAGGCGAGGGGATGGCGGCGTGCGACGGTCGGCAGCACGTGCGACCATCGCGGGGGCGACCATTGCCATGCTCTTGAAGGCGAACGCGCTAGAGACACCATGCAACCCGCCACGCACACCGGGAATCATCGCCGATCGACGGTATGAGCTTCCCGTCGGCATGGTTAATTTCAGGTATCGCCCGGCGCGCGGATGCCGAATCAGAGGGCGCGCGCCGCTGCCAGCACCTCCTCCGCATGCCCGGTGACTTTGACCTTCGGCCAGATTCGGGCGATGTGGCCGGTGGCGTCAATCAGCACGGTGGTGCGCTCCACGCCCATGAAGCGGTGCCCATACATGCTTTTCTCGACCCAGATTCCATGGGCCTCGATGAGTTGGTGGGCCTCGTCCGCCGCCAGCGGGAAGCCGATCTCGTGCTTGGCAGTGAAGCGCCCGAGCGCTTTTGCGGGGTCCGGCGAGACGCCCAGCAGCGCGGTGCCGGCTGCGTCAAAATCTCCCCGTAATTTATTGAAATCATGCGCTTCTCGGGTGCAGGCCTCGGTTCCCGCCTTGGGGTAGAAATAGATTACGAGCTTTCGCCCGGCAAAGTCGGCGAGGGAAAGGGTGTCGCCGCCTGGTGCGGGAAGCGTGAAGTCCGGTGCAGGGTCGCCGGCCGTGAGCGTCGTCATCTGCCTTCCTTTCGTCGGGTTTTCAGGGAATTCGCATCAAGGGGAAACATTTGTCGATACGGATTGCGATCCGGAATGGATCGGCCATCCTGCGTGACGATGCCGCCGCCACTATTCGGCCACGGCGGCATCGGGGCGGAGCGTGCGGGGGATCGAGCGCCTGATGAACGCCGAGACGACGCAGAAGGCCGCGATCGCCCGGGCCAAGGCGGGGCGGCGGCCTCAGCTTCGACGCATGGCACGGCGCTGTGAGGCGCCGCGCGCCGGTCGTCGCTGGCTGCGCCTTTGCGGCTGGTCGTGCGGCGGGCTGGTCGCGCTGGTGCTGATCGGCGCCGGCGCGATCTATACGCTGTTCGCCTCCGGCATCCTCACCGCCGATCTCGCCCGCCCCTATGTGGCGCGGGCGCTGGAAGAGCGGCTCGGCAATGGCAACAAGGTGGAGATCGGCAGCCTTTCGGCGGCGCGGGACGCTTCCGGCGGCACGCTGCTGCGGGTCAATGACGTGACGGTGCGCGATGCGCAGGGCGAGATCATCGCCAATGCGCCGCAAGCCGAGGTGACGCTGCAATCCGGCACCATGCCCTGGACTGCCACGCCGCGGCGTATCGATCTCGTCGGCGTCGAGCTCACCGTCCACATCAATGCGCAGGGTGAGCTCTCCGTCGCTACTGGGCGCAACGCCAAGCCGCTGCACGCGCCGGCGCGCCAACCGGATCTCAGGACCACCCAGGGCGCGGCGGCGCCGGCACCCAATGGTGCGCCCACGGCCGACGCCGCGCCGGCTGCGCCGCCGGCCGAACCGACGCCCTCCGACACCCTGCCATTCGACCCGATGCACCTGCAGGGCCTGGCCGTGCTCGCCGACAGCATCGATCGTGGTGGGCTCGACGGCGCCGCATTGACCGATATCGGCCTCAAGGACGGCACGCTGCGCATCGAGAGCGAGATCAGCGGCCGGCGCTGGGCATTCGAGCATATCAGCATCGCGGTGAGCCGCCCGCCGGCCGGCGGCATGACGCTCGACCTCACCTCCGGCGGCACTGACGGGCCGTGGTCGGCCAAGGCCACCATCGGCACCCTCGGGGCTGACGGGCGGCCGATCTCGGTGCAGATCCGCGACCTCTCCCCGCACGATCTGATGATCGCCGCCGGCAAGGGCGATGGCGACCTGATCGCCACTTCGCCGCTGTCCGTCGACCTCAACAGCCGAATCGACGCCGAAGGGCGCCTTGTCGCCAGTTCCGGCAAGCTGGTCGCCGGGGCCGGCGAACTGCAGATCGGCGCCGATGCCGCCGGCCGCATGGTGATCGACGAGGCCTCCATCACCTTCCGCTTCGACCCCGCGCGCAAGGTGATGGTGTTCGAGCCGCTGGCAGTGCAGGCCGGCCCGCTCGACATCGCCGTCGGCGCCGAGATCGTGGCGCCTCCGGTGCCCGGCCAGCCCTGGCGGCTGCACGCCACCAGCCTCGACGCAAAGCTCGGCGGCGGCGGACCGGACTCCGAGAAGGACCCGCCGCTGATCATCAACCGCGCCGCCTTCGACGTGCGCTTCGAGCCCGCCGGCGGCCGCATGGTGATCGAGCAGGGCACTCTGTCGGGTCCGCTGGCTGGGGTTACCATTGGCGGCGAGCTCAATCTCGGTGCGGCCGAACCGTTCCTGGAGATGAGTGTCTCCGGCGCGCCGATGTCGGCCACCGCGCTGAAGCGGCTTTGGCCGATCCTGGCGGCGCCGGATGTGCGGCGCTGGGTTTACGACCACATCGTCTCCGGTGATGTCACCAAGGCGGAAGTCAATTTCCACGCGCCGCTCAACTCGATCGGCAACAAGGATCGCCCGCTCCCGGCCGAGGGGCTGAGCGTCGTCGTGGCCGGCAGCAATGGCGTGCTGCGCCCGGTGCCCGGCCTGCCGCCGATGCGCAAGGCCGACGTCGTCGTGCAGGCAAGCGGCCGCAGCGCCCATGTCGTCGTCAATAATTCGGTGCTCGACACCCCCGGCGGGCGCAGTATCACTTTGCCGCAGAGCGTGCTCGACATTCCCAACACCGTGCCGAAGAACCCGGCCGCCAAGGTAACCGTCAAGGTTGCCGGCTCCGCAGCCGCCGCGGTCGAATTGATGTCGATCCCGCCGCTACGCGGCCCGGTGGGCGAGCAGGTCGACCCGGCCGGCGTAAAAGGCACCATAGACGGCCTCGCCCAGATCAACCTGACCTTGCGCGAGAAGATGACCGAGCAGGATGTCGACTTCGCCTTCGAGGCCAGCCTTGCCGGCTTCAGCGCCGAGAAGGTGCTGATGGGCCAGAAGCTCGAGGCCGCGGCGGTAAAGGTGTTTGCCACCTCTGCCGCGACCGTGCTGCGCGGTGACGGCAAGATCGGCGGCGCGCCGGCGAGCTTCGAATTGCGCAAGCCGCGCGACGGCAGCGACAACGAATTCCGCCTTGCCGCCAATCTCGACGATGCCGCGCGCAACCGCATGGACCTCGACCTTGCGGGCCTCTCCGGCACGGTCGGCGTCAAGCTCTCCGGCACGATGAACGACAAGGCCAAGACCGCCGATGTCGAACTCGACCTTGGCGCCGCGCGGCTCGCCGAATTGGTGCCGGGCTGGTCCAAGCCCGCCGGCAAGCCGGCCAAGCTCACCGCCAAGGCGACGATGACCAATGGCGGCACCAAGCTCGACGACCTCGCCATCACCGGCTCCGGCGTCAGCGTAAAGGGCAACATCGTCCTCGATTCCAAGGCCTCTCTGGTCTCGGCCGACCTGCCGACCTTCCAGCTCTCCGATGGCGACAAGGCCAGTGTGAAGGTCGACAGCGACGACGGCGCGCTGAAGATCACCGTCCGCGGCGAGGTGATCGAGGCCCGCGCCTTCCTGAAGAGCCTGCTCGAGGCGCCGGTCGCCGGCCGCAAGGACGAGAAGCCGATGGACATCGACCTCGATGTCAATCTCGGCGTCGTCGCCGGCAATAATGGCGAGGTGATGCGGCAGGCGGTGCTGAAGATGTCGCGCCGCAATGGCGACCTGCGTGCCTTCTCGCTGGGGGCGTTGGTCGGGCGCGACGGCGGCGTGACCGGCGAGTTGAAGGCCCGCGACAATGGCCGGCCGATGCTGCAGATCGCCACCACCGATGCCGGCGCGCTGCTGCGCTTCATCGACCTCTACCCGAAGATCAATGGCGGCGATCTCTGGATCAATGTCGACGCCCCGCGCGGCGACGGCGCGCCGCAGGACGGCGTCGTCAATATGCGCGACTTCGTCATCCGCGGCGAAGGCGGCCTCGACCGGCTGATCGCCGCTGCCCCCTCGCAGAGCCGCGACGGCCGCCCGGCGCCGGGCGCGGCGATCGCCTTCTCCAAGCTTCAGGTGGATTTCCAGCGCTCGCAGGGCCGTCTCGCAATACGCGAGGGCGCCATCTGGGGACCGGCCATCGGCTCGACCTTCGACGGGTTGATGGATTTTGCCGGCGACCGCGTCTCGGTGCGCGGCACCTATGTGCCGGCCTATGGGCTGAACAATATCTTCAGCAAGCTGCCGGTTCTCGGCTTCTTCCTCGGCGGCGGCCCGAATGAGGGGCTGGTCGGCGTCACCTATGAGATCGTCGGGCCGATGAGCGGGCCGACGCTGCGGGTGAACCCGATCTCGATGGTGGCGCCGGGCTTCCTGCGCAAGATCTTCGAGTTCCGCGCCGCCCCCGATCCGACCCCGCCGAAGATGGTGCCGACCAGATAAGGCGTCGCACTGCTTGAATATCCTTCGAGGCTCGCTGCGCTCGCACCTCAGGATGACGTTGCTTTGAAGAACCACGTCATCCTGAGGTGGCCGGCAAAGCCGGGCCTCGAAGGATGCTCAAGCAGCGCGCTCCGGTAATTATGTCCTCCGCGGCGGGTGGCGCTTGAGGCTGCGCGCGGTTAGCGTACGCCCGGTTCGGGGGCGTCTTCCATGCGTGCACTTCTTCTCAAACACATCGGTCTGGTCGCAGCCGCGCTGGTCGCCTGCCTGATCGCCGGTGCCGGCGCCGCCACGGCGCAGGACATCAGGATCCAGGGCGTCGCACCCCAGAAGACCGCGCCGCCTTACGTGCCCGGCGCCGAACTGGTGGTGGCGACACGCCTTATCCCACCCTTCGTCATGGACAAGGGCGCCAAAGGCAAGACGCCGGGGACCGGCGAACTTGAAGGTTTCAGCGTCGAGCTCTGGCAGGCGATCGCCAATGAGACCGGCCTGAAGAGCCGCTTCCAGGTCTATCCGACGCTGCCGGCACTGCTCGATTCGGTGCGGACCGGCGCGAACCCCGCCGGCATCGCCGCCATCTCCGTCACCTCGGACCGCGCGCTGGTGATGGACTTCTCCCAGCCCATGTTCCGCTCCGGCCTGTCCATACTGGTGCCGGCGGGTGGGCGGCCCGGCCTCGCGGTGTTCGCAAGCTTCATCACCTCCGACGTGCTGGCGGCGCTCGCGGTGTTCTTCGCGCTGCTGCTGATCCCGGCGCACCTGTTCTGGTTCATGCAGCGCGGACGCAAGGAGGGCGAGTGGCTGGTGCCGAAGTCGTATGGGCGCGGCATGGCAGAGACGCTGTATTGGTCGGCCGAAGCCATGATCGGCCAGGCCTCCGCCACGGCGAAGAGCTGGTACGGTCGTTTCCTGGCCTTCGTCTGGAAGGCGGCGGGTGTGCTGCTGATCGCCTACTTCACCGCGCTGATCGCCACCACGCTCACCGTTTCGTCGCTGCGCGGCGGCATCGAGGGGCCGGCCGACCTGATCGGCAAGCGCGTCGCCACCATCTCCGGCAGCACCTCGGCGCGCTATCTCCGGGAGCTGAAGGCCGATCCGCTGGAATTCGATAATTTCGACCAGGCGGTCGAGTACATGTTGAAGGGACAGGCCATCGCCACCGTCTATGACACCCCGATGATCCTGTTCTACGCCCGTCACGCCGGCAATGGCCGGGTCAAGGTCGCCGGCTCACCGTTCCGCACCGAGGATTACGGCATCGTCTTCCCGGCCGGCAGTGACCTGCGCCCGGTGGTCAATGCCGGCCTGCTCAAGACCGTCGAGAACGGCACCTATCAGGCCATCTACGACAAGTGGTTCGGCAGCGACAACAGCCGGTGAGGGGCCTCACAGCGGCCGTAGCAGCACGTGCTTCTTCTTGCCGAACGACAACTTGATCACGCCTTCCGGCGTCAGGTCGGCCTTGGTCAGCACCGCCTTCTCGTCGGTGACGGTGGCATCATTGACCTTGAGCCCACCGCTCTTCACCTGACGGCGCGCCTCGCCGTTCGAGGCCACCAGCCCCGCCTTCTCGGCGAACGCCGCCAGCACACCGATGCCGGCCTCCAGCTCGGCCCCTGGCACTTCGACCGTCGGCAGGTCGGCGCTGATCGCGCCTTCCTCGAAGGTCTTGCGCGCGGTCTCGGCTGCGCCCTCCGCCGCCTCGCGGCCGTGCAGGATCGCCGTCACCTCGGTGGCGAGGATCTTCTTCACCTCGTTGATCTCCGGGCCATTGAGCGCAGAGAGCCGCGCGATCTCGGCCATCGGCAGCGTGGTGTAGAGCTTGAGGAAGCGCGTGACGTCGGCATCCTCGGTATTACGCCAGTACTGCCAGAACTCGTACGGCCCGAGCATGTCGGCGTTCAGCCACACCGCGCCATTGGCCGACTTGCCCATCTTGGCGCCCGAGGAGGTCGTGAGCAGCGGCGAGGTCAGGGCATAAAGCTGCGGCGTGCCCATGCGGTGGCCGAGATCGATGCCGTTGACGATGTTGCCCCACTGGTCCGAGCCGCCCATCTGCAGCCGGCAGTCATAGCGCTTCGCCAGCTCGACGAAGTCATAGGCCTGCAGGATCATGTAGTTGAATTCGAGGAAGGACAGCGACTGCTCGCGGTCGATCCGCGTCTTCACGCTGTCGAAGGACAGCATGCGGTTGACCGAGAAATGCCGGCCGACATCGCGCAGGAATTCCAGGTAATTGAGCGCGCGCAGCCATTCCGCGTTGTTGATCATCAACGCGTCCCTGGGGCCCTCGCCATAGCTCAGATAGTTCGAGAAGACCCGCTTGATCGAGGCGATATTGGCCTCGATGGTG
Organism: Starkeya sp. ORNL1; assembly: GCF_012971745.1. Classification (NCBI taxonomy): domain Bacteria; kingdom Pseudomonadati; phylum Pseudomonadota; class Alphaproteobacteria; order Hyphomicrobiales; family Xanthobacteraceae; genus Starkeya; species Starkeya sp. ORNL1. The sequence goes on along the minus strand of NZ_CP048834.1, from coordinate 1,158,993 downwards.
TCCAGCGTCATCAGCTGGCGCGCCTCGTCCTTGAAGGAGGGGTCGCCCACCATGCCGGTGCCCCCACCCATCAGCGAGACGGCGCGGTGGCCGGTGGCCTGCAGCCAGTGCAGCATCATGATCTGGATCAGCGAGCCGGCATGCAGGCTCGGCGCGGTCGGATCGAAGCCGATATAGGCGGTCACCGTCTCCTTGGCGAACAGGTCGTCGAGGCCCTTTTCATCGGAGATCTGATGAATGAAGCCGCGCTCGTCGAGGGTGCGCAGGAAATCGGACTTGTAGCTGCTCATAATCGGCCTGCTGGCGGTCAATCATTTAAGGTCGGGCGGGTCTAGTATCAGCTTCGAGCCTTCAGTGCATCCCGGGGAGACGTGGCAATGAAAGCGATCGGCCTGATGAGCGGCACCTCGCTCGACGGCATCGATGTGGCGCTAATCGAGACCGACGGCGAGACGGTCGTGAGCTTCGGCCCGGGTCGTACCTACCCTTACGCGCCGGAGGACCGCCAGCTGTTCTTCCGCGCGCTGGAGGAGGCGGCCACGCTCGGTGATCGCACCGAACGCCCCGGCTCGCTGCGCGGCGCTGAGATCCTGCTGACCACCCGCCATGCCGAGGCGGCGGCGCGCTTCCTCGCCGAATCCCCGGTCGAGGGCGGCATCGATGTGATCGGCTTCCACGGCCAGACAGTGCTGCACAAGCCGGAGGAGCGGCTCACCGTGCAACTCGGCGATGGTGCGCGGCTGATCGAGGCGCTGCGGCCTCTCGCCGGGCAGGGTGTGCGGCTGGTGCATGATTTCCGCGCCGCCGATGTCGCGGCCGGCGGGCAGGGCGCGCCGTTCGTGCCGGTCTATCACCGCGCGCTGGCTCGCGCGCTTGGCCGGCCGCAGCCGCTGCTGGTGCTCAATCTCGGCGGCGTCGCCAACATCACCTTCATCGATGGCGAGGCGGATCCGATCGCCTGCGACACCGGCCCGGCCAATGCGCTGATCGACGATTTCATGAAGGAGCGCACCGGCGAGGCGTTCGACTGCGAGGGCGCTGCGGCGGCGAACGGCACGGTGGACGAGGCGGCGGTGGAGCGGCTGCTGCGCCACGGTTTCTTTCGGCTGTCGCCGCCGAAATCGCTCGACCGCAACGCTTTCCGCAACTGGGTGGCCGAGCAGACGAGCCTCGACGACATGAGTACGCAGGATGGCGCGGCGACGCTTACCGCACTCACCGCCGCCTCGGTCGCGGCGGTCCTGCCGCTGCTGCCGCGCCGGCCGCAAAGAGTGATCGCCGCCGGCGGCGGTGCCCATAATCCGACGCTGCTGCGCATGCTGGCGGAGCGGCTGGGCGTCGAGGTGGTGAGCGCGGATGCCGTCGGCTGGTCGGCGGATTTCCTGGAGGCGCAGGCCTTCGGCTTCCTTGCCGTGCGCTCGCTGAAAGGTTTGCCGCTGAGCTTCCCGACGACGACGGGGGTGCCCGAGCCGATGCGGGGCGGAGTGCATAGTTAGGCCGGGTCGCTCGGCTTCAGCATCCTTCGAGGCCCGGCATTGCCGGGCACCTCAGGATGAGGTCGCACATAAAAAAACCACCTCATCCTGAGGTGCGAGCGCAGCGAGCCTCGAAGGATGTTGAAGCAGGAGAGCACCCCCTCGCTCACACCCTGAATACCTCATTCAGAAAAACTGAATTTTGATACCTTTCGCCACAGTTTCCTAAAACGCATTGGTGCGATGCAAGATCTCATGATGCATCGCACAATAATTTCCCTACGTTAGCGGCTCCCGGAGCCTCCGGCTCGCCAGGCGACTCGATGAACGGGTCAAAGAACCTGGACAGAACATATGGAGCAAACTCGGATGCGCGTATTTCTCGGCGCCCTTATCCCGGCCGGCGTGATCGGCCTCATCCTTGGCGCAGCAGCGATGGCCCCGGCCAGCGCGGTCGACAAGTCACAGAACATCTCGCCCGGCCATGCCCAGACCATCGATCTCGGCTATGTCCATGGCGTTGCCTATTACACGCCGGAGCGCGACGGCTATCAGGTCGTCGCCACGCTGAGCATTGGCGGCGGTGCGCCGGTGCGCGTCACCGCGACGCTGCAGCCCGAGCAGCATGTCAGCTTTTCGGTTCCCGCCGAAGACAGCGCGGATGTCCGCCAGATCGAGCTTTATCGCCGCGGCGACGTGGTGACGCTCAGCCAGCCGGCGCGCTTGGTCCTGAATTGAAATGAAAATGGCCGGGCGATGCCCGGCCATTGGCAATTGCGATGACGGCGCTGACCCTCAGGCCGCGCTTTCCTTCTTGCGCGTGCCGGGCAGGCGCTTGTCGAGATAGGCACCGATCACTTCCATCAGTTCGTCGGTCTTGCCGTCGAAGAAATGGTTGGCGCCGGGCACGGTCTGCTGGTCGATGATGATGCCGCGCTGTGTCTTCAGCTTCTCGACCAGGCCGGTGACGGCGGAGAACGGCACCACCGCATCCTTGTCGCCATGGACGAACAGCCCGGACGAGGGGCAGGGCGCCAGGAACGAGAAGTCGTAGAGATTGGCCGGCGCGGCGATGGAGATGAAGCCCTCCACCTCGGGGCGGCGCATCAGCAGTTGCATGCCGATCCAGGCGCCGAACGAGAAGCCGGCGATCCAGCAGGCGCGCGCGTCCGGATTGATGGACTGCGCCCAGTCAAGCGCCGCGGCGGCGTCCGCCAGTTCGCCCTGGCCGTGGTCGAACGAGCCCTGGCTGCGGCCGACGCCGCGAAAATTGAAGCGCAGGGTCGAGAAGCCACGGTTCACGAACTGGTAATAGAGATTATAGACCACCGGATTGTTCATCGTGCCGCCGAACTGCGGGTGCGGATGCAGGATGATGGCGATGGGGGCATTGCGCGTCTTGGCCGGCTGGTAGCGGCCTTCAAGCCGCCCCTTCTCGCCGGTGAAGATGACCTCGGGCATGGAAATTCGTGACCTTGAAGCTGCGACCCGTTGGGGCGTATGGGAGCTAGGTTCCGGAAAGGAGTTCCGGCGAAACCCCTGTCGCCAAGCGGGTTTCCAACCTTGCCGGGTGTCTGGCCCGTGTGGGGTTTTCCGCCCTGATACCTTGACGCCAGGAGTTGTTACTCCTAACTTGTTAGAATAATTCTAATCTTCTACGTCAGGTTGCAATTCTTGAGCTGTACACCAGCGCAAAATGCCGCCCGACGGAGGTGGCGGAAGCCAAACCTATGAAGGAGATGGCCTTGATTTGCAAGCATGCAAGAGGCATGCGCAAGCAAGGTCAGGGAATCGTACCTATATAGGGTGCGTCCCGCCTCCTCTCGCGGTAAGCAACGGCCATTCTCTTCGAATTCGAGACGATGACGACGACCGAGCGCAGCTATTTCGACCACAATGCCACAGCGCCGATCCGCCCCGAGGCGGCGGAGGCGCTGCTTGCGGCGTTGAACCGTACCGGCAATGCCTCCGCCATCCATGGCGAGGGCAGGGCGTCCCGTTCGCGTCTGGAGGATGCCCGCAAGCAGGTGGCGGATCTGGTCGGCGCGGATCCCGCCGGCGTTGTCTTCACCTCGTCCGGCACCGAGGCCGACGTACTGGCCCTGACCCCCGACATCTCTCGCGGTGGCGAGCCGCTCGCCTGCAACGTGCTGGTGACCACGCCGGTAGAGCATTCCGCGGTGCTGCGCGGCCATCGCTTTGCCGCCGATCGGGTCGAACTGATCCCGGTCGATGCCCGCGGCCGCATCAAGCTTGATGCGCTCGATACGATGCTCGCCGGCCATGCCGAAGCCGGGCGCCGTCCGCTGGTCTCCATCATGGTCGCCAATAACGAGACCGGCGTCATCCAGCCGGTAGCGGAAGCCGCCCGGCGGGCGCGGGCGCACGGCGCCGTCATCCATTCCGATGCGGTGCAGGCCGCCGGCCGCATCCCGGTCGATATCGGCGCGCTCGGCGTCGACATGCTCTCGATCTCCGCCCACAAGCTCGGCGGCGCGCCGGGCTCCGGCGCGCTCGTCATGGCCGATCCCGATCTGCGCCCCGCGGCGCTGATCGCCGGTGGCGGCCAGGAGCGTGGCCGCCGCGCCGGCAGCGAGAACGTGCCCGCCGCCGCCGCCTTTGGCGCCGCGGCGGAAAGTGCGAAGCGTGACCTCGCTACCGAGATGCCGCGCATCGCTGCCTTGCGCGACCGGCTTGAAAGCGCTCTAAGGTGCGAATTCCCAGAGCTGGTGCTTCTCGTCGGCGATGTCGAGCGGTTGCCCAACACCTCGTGCATCGCCTTGCCCGGCGTGCCGTCCGAGACGCTGCTGATCGCGCTCGATCTTGCCGGTGTCGCGGTCAGCGCCGGGTCGGCCTGCTCCTCGGGCAAGGTCGCGCCGTCCCATGTGCTCGCCGCCATGGGCGTGCCCGAGCGCATCGCCCGCTCGGCGGTGCGCATGTCGCTCGGCTGGTCGAGCGTCGAGGAAGACGTGGAACGTGCGCTCGGCACCTTTCGCCGGGTGCTGCCGAACCTGCTGCGCCGACGCGCGGCGTGATTTTGAGGCGGTCCTGCCGTGCTTCGGGCGGCGTGACCGGAACGTGAGTGTGGACTTGACCCGCGGGCCTTGACCCCGCGTGGGAGAGGAGAAAGACGATGCCGGCCGTACAGGAGACTGTGGAGCAGGTCCGCTCCATCGACGTCGATCAGTACAAGTACGGGTTCTTCACCGATATCGAATCGGAGAAGGCGCCCAAGGGTCTGGACGAGGATACCGTCCGCTTCATCTCGGCGAAGAAGGACGAGCCGGAGTGGATGCTGGAATGGCGGCTAGAGGCGTTCCGCCGCTGGCAGACCATGCGCGAGCCGGATTGGGCGCGGGTGAGCTATCCGCCGATCGCCTATCAGGAACTCTATTATTACTCCGCGCCGAAGCGGAAGGCGGCGATGTCGATCGACGAGATCGACCCCGAGATCCTCAAGACCTATGAGAAGCTCGGCATCCCGCTGCGCGAGCGTGACGCTTTGCTCGGCATCGAGAGCGGCAGCACTTCGCGCGTCGCGGTCGATGCAGTGTTCGATTCGGTCTCGGTGGCGACCACCTTCAAGGAAGAGCTCGCCAAGGCCGGCGTGATCTTCATGCCGATCTCCGAAGCGATCCGCGAATATCCGGAGCTGGTGCGCCAGTATCTCGGCTCCGTGGTGCCGGTGACCGACAATTTCTTCGCCACGCTGAACTCCGCGGTCTTCTCGGACGGCTCCTTCGTCTATGTGCCGAAGGGCGTGCGCTGCCCGATGGAGCTCTCCACCTATTTCCGCATCAATGAGCGCAACACCGGCCAGTTCGAGCGCACCCTCATCATCGCCGACGAGGGCGCCTATGTGAGCTATCTCGAAGGCTGCACCGCCCCCCAGCGCGACGAGAACCAGCTGCACGCCGCCGTGGTCGAGCTGGTGGCTCTGGCCGATGCCGAGATCAAGTACTCCACCGTCCAGAACTGGTATCCCGGCGACAAGGACGGCAAGGGCGGCATCTTCAATTTCGTCACCAAGCGCGGCGATTGCCGTGGTGACCGCTCCAAGATCTCCTGGACGCAGGTCGAGACCGGCTCGGCCATCACCTGGAAATACCCCAGCTGCATCCTGCGCGGCGACGGGAGCCAGGGCGAGTTCTATTCCATCGCCATCTCGAACGGCCGCCAGCAGGTCGACAGCGGCACCAAGATGATCCATCTCGGCAAGAACACGTCGAGCCGCATCATCTCCAAGGGCATCGCGGCGGGCCACTCGGACAACACCTATCGCGGCCTCGTCTCCGCCCATCGCAAGGCCACCGGCGCTCGCAACTTCACCAATTGCGATAGTCTGCTGATCGGCGACAAGTGCGGCGCGCATACCGTGCCCTACATCGAGAGCAAGAATTCGAGCGCGCACTTCGAGCACGAAGCGACGACCTCGAAGATCTCCGAGGACCAGATGTTCTACTGCCAGCAGCGCGGGCTGTCGGCGGAAGAGGCGACGGCCCTCATCGTCAACGGCTTCGTCAAGGACGTGCTCCAGCAACTCCCGATGGAGTTCGCGGTGGAAGCGCAGAAGCTGATCTCGGTGAGCCTCGAAGGCTCGGTGGGCTGACGTCCGGCTCCGCATTCGTCATCCCGGACGTAGCACGGCTGCGATCCGGGATCGCCCCCAGGAATTTTGCGCGATCCCGACCGACCCGGATGCCTCGCGCCAGAACGGAATGAACGCAATGGCCATGCTCGAAATCGACAATCTCCACGCCAGGATCGACGGCGACGAGGGCCGGGAAATCCTCAAGGGGCTCTCGCTCCAGGTGAATCCCGGCGAAGTGCACGCCATCATGGGCCCGAACGGTTCGGGGAAGTCGACGCTGTCCTACATCCTCGCCGGAAAGCAGGATTATGAGGTCACCGAGGGCACCGTGACGCTCGACGGCGAGGACCTCTTGGAGATGGAGATCGACGAGCGCGCCGCGAAGGGCGTGTTCCTCGCCTTCCAGTACCCGATCGAGGTGCCCGGCGTCGCCACCATGAACTTCCTGCGCTCGGCGCTGAACGCGCAGCGCAAGACCCGCGGCGAGGAAGAGGTCTCCACCCCGGATTTCCTGCGCCTCATCCGCGACAAGGCGGGCGCGCTCGGCATCAGCCAGGACATGCTGCGCCGCGGCGTCAATGTCGGTTTCTCCGGCGGCGAGAAGAAGCGCATGGAGATCCTGCAGATGGCGGTGCTGGCGCCGAAGCTCTGCATCCTCGACGAGACCGATTCCGGCCTCGACATCGACGCGCTGAAGGTCGTCTCTGAAGGCGTCAACGCGCTGCGCTCGCCGGATCGCGGCATGATCGTCATCACCCACTATCAGCGCCTCTTGAACCACATCGTGCCGGACTTCGTGCACGTCATGAACAATGGCCGCATTGTCCGCTCCGGCGGCAAGGAGCTGGCGCTGGAGCTGGAAGCCAATGGCTATGCCGAGTACCAGCAGAGCGCGGCGTGAGGTGAAGTCATGAACGCCGAAGTCCGCCCCATCCGCACTCCTGCCGAGCAGGCGCTGATCGCCGCGCTCGACACGCTGCCGGCGACGCCGGGCCGGCTCGCCGACCTGCGCCGCTCGGCGGCCCGCAGCTTCGCCGAGCAGGGCCTGCCGCACCGCCGCATCGAGGAGTGGAAATACACCGATCTGCGCACCATCCTGCGCGACGCGGTTCCCCTTGCAGGCAAGGCATCGACGCCACCGGACGTGCAGGCCCTTGCCGATGCCGGCACGCGCCGCATCGTCGTCGCCAATGGCGTCGTGGTTCCCGAACTCTCCGATCTCGCCGATCTGGAGCCGGGCCTGACCATCCAGCCGCTCGCTGCCGCCATCAAGGACGGCAATGAATTGCTGAGCCGTCTCGGCGGCATCGTGCCGTCGCGCTATGACGCCGCGCTGGCGCTCAACACCGCGCTCGCGGAGGACGGCGTGCTGGTCCATGTCGCTCCCGGCACGGTGGTCGAACGTCCGGTGCAGGTCGCTCACATCTATGTCGGTGCTGCCCCGGCGCTCGGCCACGCCCGCTCGCTGGTGGTGGTCGGCGAGGGCGCAAAGCTCACTTATGTCGAGAGCTTCGAGGGTCCGGAGGCGGTTGCCTACCAGACCAACAGCGCCACCGAGTTCACTGTCGGCGACGACGCCCGGCTCGATATCGTCCGCCTCCAGGCGGAAGGCACCAGCGCCGTGCATCTCGCGACCCTGCTGTTCGAGGTCGGCCGCAATGTCGAGCTGCGCAGCTTCACCTTCACCAGCGGCGCCGCGGTCTCGCGCACCTCGCTCTATGCGACGCTGGCGGGCGAGGACACGAAGGTGTCGATCAATGGCGCGGCGCTGCTCAAGGATCGGCAGCACGCCGATTCGACGCTGTTCGTCGATCACACCGTGCCCGGCTGCGAGAGCCGCGAATTGTTCAAGCACGTGCTCGACGATCAGAGCCGCGGCGTGTTCCAGGGCAAGATCGTGGTCCGCCAGGCCGCCCAGAAGACCGACGGGCGCATGATGAGCCGCGCTCTGCTGCTCGGCGACGATGCCGAGATGGACAACAAGCCGGAGCTGGAGATCTTCGCCGACGACGTCGCCTGCGGCCATGGTGCCACCTGCGGCGCGCTCGATGACGATCTGCTGTTCTATCTGCGCGCCCGGGGCATTCCGCTGAAGGAAGCGCAGAGCCTGCTGGTACAGGCCTTCGTCGGCGAAGCCATCGAGACCGTGGAGCATGACGGCCTGCGCGAAGCGCTGGTCGCCCGCGCCGAGGCATGGCTGAAGGCACGGGGCTGATCTGAGGGCGCGCGGAGTGGGCATCCTTCGAGGCTCGCTCCGCTCGCACCTCAGGATGACGTTCATCTTTTAGCGACCGTCATCCTGAGGTGCCGGGCGCAGCCCGGCCTCGAAGGATGTTCGCCAGGCCGGCGAGAGCAAAGGTCGTGCAATGACCACCATCCACCCAGCCGTCCTCGACGGCACCTACGACGTCGCCCGCGTCCGCCAGGATTTTCCCATCCTGGCCAAGCAGGTCTATGGCAAGCCGCTGGTCTATCTCGACAATGCCGCCTCGGCGCAGAAGCCGGTGCAGGTGCTGGATCGCATGCGCTATGCCTATGAGAACGAATATTCCAACGTCCATCGCGGCCTGCACTTCCTCGCCAATGCGATGACCGAGGCGTACGAGGAGGCCCGCGAGCGCTGCCGCGCCTTCCTCAATGCCGGCTCGCTGGAAGAGGTGATCTTCACCCGCTCGGTCACCGGCGGGCTGAACCTCGTCGCCTCCTCGCTCGGCCAGTCGATTGGCGAGGGCGACGAGATCGTGCTCTCCATCATGGAGCACCACTCCAACATCGTGCCGTGGAATTACCTGCGCGAACGCAAGGGCGCGGTGATCAAATGGGCACCGGTGACGGAAGACGGCGCCTTCGATCTCGACGCCTTCAAGGACCTCATCACCGAGCGGACCAAGATCGTCGCCATCACCCATATGTCGAACGTGCTCGGCACGGTGACGCCGATCAAGGAGATCACCCGCCTTGCCCATGAGGTCGGGGCGCTGGTGGTGGTCGATGGCGCGCAGGCCGCCGTGCACATGCCGGTCGACGTGAAGGATCTCGATGTCGATTTCTACGGCATCACCGGCCACAAGCTCTACGGCCCCACCGGCATCGGCGTGCTCTACGGCAAGCGGCATCTGCTGGAGAAGATGCCGCCCTATGAGGGCGGCGGCGAGATGATCCGCACGGTGACGGAAGAGGGCGTCACCTATGGCGAGCCGCCCCACCGTTTCGAGGCCGGCACGCCGCCCATCGTGCAGGCCATCGGCCTCGGCGAGGCGCTGGTCTATATGGAGAGCCTTGGCCGCGAGCGCATCGCCGCGCATGAGGCGTCCCTGGGCGCCTATGCCAAGGAGCGGCTCTCGCGCATCAATTCCATCCGCATCTATGGCGATGCACCGGGCAAGGGCGCGATCCTCGCCTTCGACGTGAAAGGCGCCCATCCGCACGACATTGCTACCGTGATCGACCGCTCCGGTGTTGCGGTGCGGGCCGGTACCCATTGCGCAATGCCGCTGCTTGGCCGATATGGTGTGACGGCGACGTGCCGGGCCTCCTTCGCGCTGTACAACACGCACGAGGAAGTCGACCGCCTCGCCGAGGCCCTCATCAAGGCGCAGGATCTTTTCGCATGAGCGAGATCGACACCGAGGCTCCGAACGTCCCGACGATCGCCTCCGCGATTCCCGAGGACGAGCTTGAGCGCCTGACCGACGACATCGTCGGCGCGCTGAAGACCGTCTATGACCCGGAAATCCCGGTCGACATCTATGAACTCGGCCTGATTTACAAGGTCGACATAGCCGATGACCGCCAGGTTGCGGTGGAGATGACGCTGACCACGCCGAACTGTCCCTCCGCCGCCGAGCTTCCCGGCATGGTGGAAGGCGCAGTGGCGAGTGTTGGCGGGGTGTCGGGCGTCACCGTCAACCTCACCTTCGACCCGCCCTGGGATCAGGGGCGCATGTCGGAGGAAGCGCGGCTTGCGCTGAATCTCTGGTGAGCGCGCCGCGGATCAGCGGCGTCCTCGAAACCTGCCTCTATGTCGACGATCTCAAGCGGGCGCGGGCCTTCTATGACCGCGTCTTCGCCTTGCCGGTGATGTTCGGTGACGAGCGCCTCGTGGTCTATGACGCCGGTCCGGCGAGCGCGCTGCTGCTGTTCAAGCGTGGCAGCACGCTGCATACCGTGCATCTGCCGGGCGGCGCCATCCCGCCGCATGACGGCCACGGGCCGCTCCATTTTGCCCTCGCCATTCCCACCGAGGCGCTGGACGCCTGGCGCGCGCATCTCGCCAGCGAGAACGTGCCGATCGAATCGGAAGTGACGTGGCCGCGCGGTGGCGTGAGCGTCTATTTCCGTGACCCGGACGGTCACCTTGCGGAACTGGGCACGCCGGGGCTTTGGAAGAATTATCAAGCCGAAGCGGGGACTTGAGTCCAGCGCGCACATCCCCCATCTTAAGACGACCGATCCGCCGGCCTTGAACCGGCGTCGATTAGGAGACGATTATGGCTGAAGCCCGCCCCCGTCCTTCCGTCATGCGCCTGACGGATGCCGCCGCGTCCCGCGTGCGGGAGATCATGGCGCGCGCCGACAAGCCCGTCGCGGGCTTGCGCGTCGGCGTGAAGAATGGCGGCTGCGCCGGCATGGAATACACGCTGGAGTTCGCCGAGGAGGCGGGCCGCTTTGACGAGGTCGTCGAGGACAAGGGCGTGAAGATCCTCATCGACCCCAAGGCCATCCTCTATCTGCTCGGCACCGAGATGGACTTCCGCGCCGACAAGATGTCCGCACAGTTCGTCTTCAACAATCCGAACCAGACCTCGGCCTGCGGCTGCGGCGAATCCGTCGCCATCACCCCGGCGAAGGGCGAGCCGGCCGACGCGCACGCCTGAGGCGGCTGTTCCACTGCTTCGGCATCCTTCGAGGCCCGGCTTTGCCGGGCACCTCAGGATGAGGTCGTATTTTTAGGAACCACCTCATCCTGAGGTGCTCGCGCAGCGAGCCTCGAGGGATGCTCAAGCCGAGCTACAGCGAAGCTCAAGCCAAGCCACAGCCAAACCACAGCAAAGCCATGGACGCCGATGAGGTCGCCGACATCTTCGCTTCCTTCGGCCCGGTGAAGTGCCGGCGCATGTTCGGCGGCCTCGGCATCTATGCCGACGGCGTGATGTTCGCGCTTTCCGGCTTCGGCGAGATCTACCTCAAGGCCGACCAGGCGCTGGCTGCCCGCCTCGAAGGCGAGGGCTCGAAGCCGTTCGCCTATGAGGGCAAGGGCCGCATCATCTCGCTCGGCTATTGGTCGATCCCGGACCGCCGGCTCGACGATCCCGACGCGGTGGCCGAGATCGCTTATGCCGCGCTGGATGTGGCCCGCCGCGCGGCGGAGGCCAAGGCCGCCAAACCTAAGCGAACAAGGCGAACCTGACGGCGTCTCGGCCGTTGCCCCTACTGGTGCAATGGCAAAGGCGGTCTCATGAACTTCGAAGAACTCGGCAATCTGTTCGTGCTGTACGGACTGAACGTCCTCTATGCGCTCGGCCTGCTCATTGTCGGCTGGTGGGTGGCGACCCTCGTGGACCGTGCGGTGACGCGGGCGCTCGCCTCGACGCATCGGGTCGACATCACCGTCATCGGCTTCATCGGGAGTCTCGCCAAATACACAGTGCTGGCTTTTGTCGGCGTCGCCGTGCTGCAACGCTTCGGCATTCAGACCACCAGCATCATCGCGGTGCTGGGCGCCGCATCGCTGGCCATCGGCCTTGCGCTGCAAGGCACGCTATCGAATCTTGCGGCGGGCGTCATGCTGCTGCTGTTCCGCCCGTTCCGGGTCGGGGACAGCGTGGAGGTGGCCGGGCGCGCCGGCACGGTGAAGAACCTCACTCTGTTCACCACCGAACTTGCCAGCGGCGACAACGTGCAGGTGCTGATCCCCAACGGCCAGGTCTGGGGTTCGGCGATCGTCAACCAGTCGGCCTATGGCGAGCGGCGGCTCGATCTGACCGTTGAGATGAAGCCGGGCGGCGATATTGACGGCACGATCGCGGAAGGCCTGGCGTTCCTGCAAAACGATCCGCGCACCAACAAATCGCCGGGCCCCTCGGCCAATGTCGCCAAGTTCACGCTCGACAAGGTGGAAATCGCATTCTCCGCCTGGGCCAAGGCTGCCGATGCCGGATCGCTCAAGGCGGATCTGGTGCGGCGTCTGCGCAGCCGGCTGGCGCCGGGACTGCCGGAGCAGCCCCAACAGGCAGCGCTCAGCCCGCCTTGATCTTCACCGGGCGCAGCAGGAAGGCCGGCAGGTGCGAAGTATCCGCCGGCTCGTCATTGTGCGGCCGCTCGGCCTGCGGGCGGCGCGCGGTGGTCGGATTGACCGGCGCACGCGGCGCGGGGCGCGGTCCAGTCTCCACCGGCGCGGGCGCGGCACTGGCGCGCTCGCGACGCGGCGGGCGGTTGCCACGCGGCAGTTCCTCGACATTGCTCGCGACCGCGACGGGCGCTTCTTCGCGATGCGAATGGCTGCGCTCGGAATGGCCGCGTTCGTCTTGCGGGCGCTCCTCGCGACGGCGGGCCGGACGGGCGCCACGGCGTTGTTCGCCACGCTCGCCACCGCGTTCCCCGCCGCGCTCGCCACCGCGACTGGAGGAACGAGCCTCGCGCGGCGGTGCATCGCCGAGTGTCTGCCCGTTCATCCATTCGATCGGATTGCCGATCAGCTTCTCGATAGCGGCAAGCGACTTCACGTCGGCATGGGTGACGATGGTGAAAGCGGCACCCGAGCGGCCGGCACGGCCGGTCCGGCCGATGCGGTGGATATAGTCTTCCGCGTGGTGCGGCGTGTCGTAATTGAAGACGTGGCTCACCGCCGGAATGTCGAGGCCGCGCGCCGCGACGTCGGACGCCACCAGCAAAGTGGCCTCGCCGGTGCGGAACTGCTCGAGCGCCTGCATGCGCGAGCGCTGGTCCATGTCGCCGTGCAGCGCCACCACATTGAAGCCGTGCCGCTGAAGGGACTTGTGCACCACCCCGACGTCGCGCTTGCGGTTGCAGAAGATAATGCCGTTTTGCAGGTTTTCCGCGCCGCGGATGAGATCGCGCAGCTTGTCGCGCTTCTCATGGTCCTCGCGCCCGCAGGCCACCAGCAATTGGGTGATGTTGGCTGCGGTGGAGGAGGGGCGGGACGCCTCGATCTGCACCGGGTTGGAGAGGAATTGCGAGACCAGCCGCTGGATTTCCGGCGGCATGGTGGCCGAGAAGAACAGCGTCTGCCGGGTGAATGGCACCAGCTTGCAGACGCGTTCGATGTCAGGGATGAAGCCCATGTCGAGCATGCGGTCCGCCTCGTCGATGACGAGGATCTCGATGCCCGAGAGCAGCAGCCGGCCGCGCTCCACATGGTCGAGCAGGCGGCCCGGCGTTGCGATCAGCACATCGACGCCGCGCAGCAGCTTGCTGTCCTGGTCGCCGAAGGAGACGCCGCCGATCAGCAATGCGACGTTGAGTTTGTGGTTCTTGCCGTATTTGACAAAGTTCTCCTCGACCTGCGCCGCGAGTTCGCGCGTCGGCTCGAGGATGAGGGTGCGCGGCATCCGGGCGCGGGCGCGGCCCTGCTCCAGCAGCGTCAGCATCGGCAGCACGAAGGCAGCGGTCTTGCCGGTGCCGGTCTGCGCGAGGCCGAGCACATCTCGCCGTGCGAGCACGTGGGGGATGGCTTGCGCCTGGATGGGCGTGGGCTCGGTATACCCGGCGTCGGTGACGGCCGAGAGCACCTTGTCGCTCAGGCCCAGTTCGTTAAAAGGCATAGAGGGTCTATTCTGCGGCAGCGCACCGCTCACCGGCATTCCCCGAGCCGTATCCGGGGACGGCTTGCATCGTCTAAGCGCGGAGCGCATCAATCGGAACGGTGTGACGACGCAACGCAACATAGGGACAAACCCCGCAAAGTCAACGCATTTCGCCGCTGTCAAGGTCTTCCGAACATGAGCCGTGCCTTCGTGAAGGAGGATTCCGGCGCCGAGGTGCTCCCCGAGCGCCCGATCAGCCCGAATCGCAACCTCGTCACCCGTCGCGGCCTCGCTCTGATCGAGGCCGAGATCGAGCGCTTGCGCGAGGAACTCGCCACTGCCGGCGGGCAGGGGGATCGCGACGGCGTCGCCCGCGCCTCGCGCGACCTGCGCTACTGGACCGCCCGCCGTGCCAATGCCGAGCCGGTCGATCCGCCGGCCGAGGGCGATACCGTCACCGTCGGCATGGCGGTGACGCTGGTCGACGAGGATGACGAACAGCGCACCTGGCGCATCGTCGGCGAGGACGAGGCCGATCCCAAGGCCGGCCGCATCGCCTGGAGCGCCCCGGTCGCCCGCACCCTGCTGGGCAAGACGGTCGGCGAGGAGGTCGCGCTGCCGGCGGGGACCATGGAGATCGTGGCGATCGATCGCGAGTCGGAGAGGTTTTGAGGGTGTCCTGCTTGAGCATCCTTCGAGGCTCGCTGCGCTCGCGCCTCAGGATGAGGTTGCTTTAAAAGAACGACCTCATCCTGAGGTGTCCGGCAAAGCCGGGCCTCGAAGGATGCTCAAGCAAAGCCACAGCCGACCTGAAGCCAAGCTAGCTCATGATCCCCCTCGACACCCTCCTCATCTTCATCCCCGCCGCCCTCGCGCTGAACCTCACGCCGGGCAACGACATGCTGTTCTGCCTCGGCCAAGGCATGAAGTCGGGCCCGAGGGCGGGGATGGCGGCGAGTCTCGGCATCGCCACCGGCGGCTTCATCTACACTCTGGCCGCGGGGATCGGGCTGGCATCGCTGCTCGTCGCGCACCCGGGCGCGTTCGAGGCGATACGCTGGGGTGGCGTCTTCTATCTGGTGTGGCTGGCGATCCAGGCGTTCCGCCGGCCGGTCGTGCTCACGGCGCCGCAAGGGGCGCGCGGCAGCGCGTGGAAAGCCGGGCGCGATGCCGTGGTGGTGAGCCTGCTCAATCCCAAGATCGCGGTGTTCGTGCTGGCTTTCCTGCCGCAATTCGTCGATCCGGCGCGCGGCTCGACCTTCCTGCAATTCCTGCTGCTGGGCACCGTCTTCAATGTCGGCGGCACGCTGGTCAATCTGGCGGTGGGCGGCTTTGCCGGCAGCATCGGCCGCTGGCTGGCGGCGAGCCGCCGCGCGGCGCGTGCCTTCCAGATGCTGACCGGCTTCGTCTTTCTCGGCCTTGCCGCACGGATCGCGTTCGATCGGCGCTGAGCATGTCCCGCAAAAGTTGAACGACTTTTGCGATCAGGACCTGCTCGACGAGCAAGCTCACTCGGGCTTGTGGCAGACCGCCTCGATATTGTGGCCGTCGGGATCGAGCACGAAGGCGCCGTAATAATCCGGGTGGTAATGCGGGCGCAGTCCCGGCGCGCCATTGTCGCGGGCGCCCGCCGCCATCGCTGCCTCATAGAAGGCGTCGACCGAACGGCGGTCGGGCGAGGCAAGCGCCACATGCACATGGCTTCCGACCGCGTCCTCCTCGCCGATCCAGAAATACGGCTTGCCGTCCGAGCCGAAGCCCGCCGCCGCGCCATTGCCGGTCTGCTCGGCCGTGACCTCCATGACCAGGGACATGCCGAGCGGCTTCAAGGCGTTGAGATAGAAGGCCTTCGAACGGTCGAAATCCGAAACGGCAAAACCGACATGGTCGAGCATGGAGCGCCTCCCTGTGCTTTTGGCACAGCATAACACCGTCATGGCCGGGCTTGGACCGGCCATCTGTGTGACTGACGTGCTGTCAGGAATCGAGATCCCCGGCACGAGGCCGGGGATGACGGCGTGAGGGCCATGTAACGCCGCGAAGGAGACGTCAGATATCCAGCAATTCTTCGCCTGCGAACGCCGCGCGCTCGGAGATGAAGGCGAACCGGCTTTCCGGCTTGTTGCCCATCAGCCGCTCCACCGTGTCGGCGGTGGCGACCTGCTCGGCGTCGCCGACAGTGACGCGCAGCAGCAGGCGCGTCTTCGGGCTCATCGTGGTTTCCTTGAGCTGCGCCGGCATCATCTCGCCGAGGCCCTTGAAGCGGCCGATCTCCACCTTGCCGCGCCCGCTGAACTCGCTCTTCAGCAGAGCGTCGCGGTGCGGCTCGTCGCGCGCATAGAGCGTCTTGGTGCCTTGCGTGATGCGATAGAGCGGCGGCACGGCGAGGAACAGATGCCCGTTTTCGATCAGCTTCGGCGTCTGCCGGAAGAAGAAGGTGACGAGCAGCGAGGCGATGTGCGCGCCGTCGACATCGGCGTCGGTCATGATGATGACCCGCTCATAGCGCAGGTCCTGGTCGCGATACTGCGTGCCGGTGCCGCAGCCGAGCGCCTGCATCAGGTCGGAGAGCTGCTGGTTCTGCGCCAGCTTATCCTTGCCGGCGCTCGCGACGTTGAGGATCTTGCCGCGCAGCGGCAGCACCGCCTGGGTCTGGCGCTCGCGCGCCTGCTTGGCGGAGCCGCCGGCCGAATCGCCCTCGACGATGAAGATCTCGGAGCCGGCCGCCGAATTGTTCGAGCAGTCTGCGAGCTTGCCCGGCAAACGGAGCTTGCGAACCGCGGTCTTGCGGGAGATCTCCTTCTCCTGCCGGCGCCGCAGCCGCTCCTCGGCGCGCTCCACCACCCAGTCGAGCAGTTTGCTGGCCTGAACCGGATTGCCGCCGAGCCAATGGTCGAACGGATCGCGGATCGCGGTCTCGACGATGCGCGTCGCCTCGGAGGTGGCGAGCTTCTCCTTGGTCTGGCCCTGGAATTCCGGCTCGCGGATGAACACCGAGAGCATCGCCGCGCAGCCCACCATCACGTCGTCGGTGGTGATGCTTGCCGCCCGCTTGGCATTGCCGGTGCGCTCGGCATGGTCGCGCAGGCCGCGCAGCAGTGCCACGCGGAACCCGGTTTCGTGGGTGCCGCCCTCGATGGTCGGGATGGTGTTGCAATAGGAGGAGACGCCGCCATCGGCATCGCCGAGCCACGCCACCGCCCATTCCACCGAACCGTGCCCGCCGGGCTTGGTTATCTTGCCGGCGAAGATGTCGGGATGAACGCGGGTCTGGCCCTCGATGTCGCCGGCGAGATAGTCGCGCAGGCCTCCCGGAAAGCGGAACGTCGCCTTTTCCGGGACATCGGTCCCGGCGACGAGCTCGGCGTCACAGCTCCAGCGCACCTCGACGCCGCCGAACAGATACGCCTTGGAGCGCGACATGCGGAACACGCGGGCCGGCTTGAAGCGCGCGCCCTCGCCGAAGATCTGCGGATCGGGCCGGAAGCGCACGCGGGTGCCGCGCCGGTTCTGCACCCGGCCGACCTCCTGCACCTTGCCCTGCGGGATGCCGCGCGAATAGCTCTGCTTGTAGAGTACCTGGTTGCGCGCGACCTCGACCTCCAACACGTCGGAGAGCGCGTTCACCACCGATGCGCCGACGCCATGCAGGCCGCCGGAGGTCTCATAGACCTTGCTGTCGAACTTGCCGCCGGCATGCAGCACGGTGAGGATCACTTCGAGCGTCGACTTGCCGGGGAATTTCGGGTGGTTCTCCACCGGGATGCCGCGGCCATTGTCGGTGACGGTGATGAAGCCGTCGGCGGTCATCTCCACATCGATGAAGGTGGCATGGCCGGCCACCGCCTCGTCCATCGAATTATCGATCACCTCGGCGAAGAGGTGATGCATCGCCTTCTCGTCGGTGCCGCCGATATACATGCCCGGCCGGCGCCGCACCGGCTCGAGCCCTTCCAGCACTTCGATATGGGCCGCGGTATAGGCAGCTTCGGCGGGCGGCGCGGCGGGGCGCGGCTCGCGCGCCGGGCGCCGCGGTTCCGGCTCGGGAATCGCGGCGAACAGGTCGTTCGGCTTGGCCATCAGGGATCAGCGCTTTCCGGTCATGCGGTCGATTCGAAACCCGCATGCACTATGCCAGCGTGCAACGCAAACCGGAACCTCAAATCAGAACCAATCGTGAACAGGGATTTCAGCGTGACAGCCGGCGGCGATTGGCGCGTACCCGGCGGCGATACAGCACCACCACGTCGTGCGCCGCATGCTCGA
The DNA here is from genome assembly GCF_012971745.1 of Starkeya sp. ORNL1. Classification (NCBI taxonomy): domain Bacteria; kingdom Pseudomonadati; phylum Pseudomonadota; class Alphaproteobacteria; order Hyphomicrobiales; family Xanthobacteraceae; genus Starkeya; species Starkeya sp. ORNL1. The sequence continues at coordinate 1,140,895 of NZ_CP048834.1, read as the reverse complement.
GCCGGCCGGTTGCTGCCGCGGAGGCGAGATGCATGCCGACTTCACCGGCGGCGAGCGCCTTTTCCGTCACCATGCGCATTATTTCCGTGCCGGCGTCGGCATCGCCGACCGAGATTCGCGCCAGACGCAGCGCGATCACCGACTGGGCTTCGCCGGCGAGGCGAGCCATATCCAGCCCCAGATTGAAGAGGGCAAAAGGGAAAAGCATGACGGTGTCGCTCCTGATTCGTTGCCGAGCGGCCCGCACCGCGATTGCATTCAATATTTGCTGTTGAAACGTTTACTACAAGATGCCGCAGCGGCAGATTGTCCATGCGTCCACAGAAGTCGTCTTCCGTCTGCCATGCGTTGGGTGTAGACCCGCGCGCTTGCAAAGCCGCCGCGACGCGGCCATTTGCGCAGTTCCGCGGCCGCAGCCACTCTCTGCGGCCGCTTTTTCACGCAGGCGGGAGAAGGACATGTCGGACGCCAAGGCGCGGATCGCGATACTCGGGGCTTCGGGCTATACGGGCTCGGAACTGCTGCGCCTGTTGCTGCGCCATCCGCGAGCCGCCATCGTCGCGCTGACCGCCGACCGCAAGGCCGGCCAGGCGATGGCTGACGTGTTCCCGCAATTCGCGCCGTTCGACCTGCCGAAGCTCGTCACCATCGACGAGCTTGACTGGTCCGGCATCGATCTCGCTTTCTGCGCGCTGCCGCACGGCACCACGCAGCAGGTGATCAAGCGTTCCTTCGAACTGGCGCCGCACATCAAGATCGTGGACCTGTCGGCCGATTTCCGGCTGCGCGATCCCGGCGCCTATGAGCAATGGTACGGGCATCCGCACCAGGCGCTCGAATTGCAGCAGGAGGCGGTCTACGGCCTCGTCGAGCTGTATCGCTCCGACATCAAGAAGGCGCGCCTCGTCGCCAATCCTGGCTGCTACACCACGACGGCGATCCTCCCCGTTGTCCCGCTGATCGAGGCCGGCGCCATCGAGCCGGAGAACATCGTCATCGACGCCAAGAGCGGCGTCACCGGCGCCGGCCGCTCGGCCAAGGAGTCGCTGCTCTTCTCCGAGGTGACCGATGGCATGCACGCCTATGGCGTCGGCAATCACCGGCACATGGGCGAGCTCGACCAGGAATATTCTAAGGCCGCCGGCCGCAGCATCGTGCCGAGCTTCACGCCGCATCTGGTGCCGATGAACCGCGGCATCTACGCCACCATCTATGTGAAGACCGCGCCGGGTGTCGGCGCCGCCGGCGTGCACCGGGTGCTGGCGGATTTCTACAAGGCCGAGCCGTTCGTCCACGTGCTGCCGGCCGGCCAGGTACCGCAGTCGCGCTTCGTGAAAGGCTCGAACATGGCGTTCATCGGCGTGGTGCCGGATCGCCAGCCGGATCGCGTCATCATCATCTCGGCGACCGACAATCTGGTGAAGGGCGCCTCCGGCCAGGCGGTGCAGAACATGAACCTGGTGCTCGGCTATCCCGAGACGCTCGGCCTGGAGCAGATCGCGCTGTTCCCGTGAGGCGCTCGGCTCAACATCCTTCGAGGCCGGCCGTCGGCCGGCACCTCAGGATGACGTCGCATTTTAATGAACCACGTCATCCTGAGGTGCGAGCGCAGCGAGCCTCGAAGGATGGTCGAACAGAGCGTCAAAACGAAAAATCGGCCCCGCGAGGGGCCGATCTCGTATCAGGGCTGGAAGCCGCCGCCCGGCAGCGGGCCGTGATAGGGCGTGTTGCGGCAATGGCCCCAGGGGCCGCGCCAGTAGCCGGGCGGGCAGGGGCCGGTGCCCGACGGGGGCTCCTGATAGTAGCCGTTCGGCAGCGGGCCGTAATAGGGCGTGGTGCGGCAATGGCCCCACGGGCCACGCCAGGCGCCGGGGCCGCAGCCTTCGGCGACATTGATGGTCAGTGAGGGAAGATCAATGCGGGCGGGCACCGCTTGAGCCGGCGCGGTGAACGCGGCGAGGGCGACGCTTGCGCACAGGGCAGCGCCAAGCTTGAACATTGGGGGCTCCATTAGGACAGACAGGCGGCGTGGCGAGAATTGCACGCACACACATAGTCTCAATGACGGTATCCTGAGGCAACCATATCAAGTGCGTCGTCAACCAAAGTGACTAACGGCTTGTGAAGGCTTGGCGCTGGTTTGAAGTGGCCCGCCTTGGGCATCCTTCGAGGCCCGCCAAGGCGGGCGCCTCAGGATGAGGTCGCTCTTATTAGAGCAACCTCATCCTGAGGTGCGAGCGACAGCGAGCCTCGAAGGATGCTCACGCGGCACAACGCTTCAGCCCCGCACCTTCACATAGCTGCCCGGCGCGTCCTCGATCGGGGCGAGGCGGCCGCCGCCGGGCTCGCGCGCCGGCACTTCGTGGCTGTCCTGCTGCTGGATCCAGGCGAACCAGTCCGGCCACCACGAGCCGGCATGCATCTCCGCCTTGCCGATCCAGCTCTCCACCGTCCCCTTCGGCGCCCCGCCGGTCCAATACTGGTACTTGGCGCGCGCCGGCGGGTTGATGACGCCGGCAATGTGCCCGGATCCCGCCAGCACGAAACGCGTGGCGTTGCCGAACAGCTGCATGCCGAGGAACACTGATGCCGCGGGAGCGATGTGGTCCTCGCGGGTGGCGAGGCAATAGGTCGGCAGCGAGATCTGCGAGAGGTCGAGCTTGCGCCCGGCCAGTTCCAGCTCGCCGGTGGCGAGGCGATTGTCGAGATAGCAATTGCGCAGATAGAAGGAATGGTTCGCCGCCGGCAGCCGCGTCGAATCCGAATTCCAGTACAGCATGTCGAACGGGAAGGGCGCCTGGCCCTTCAGGTAATTGTTCACGACATAGGGCCAGATCAGGTCATTGGCCCTGAGCATGTTGAAGGCATTGGCCATCTTGCGGCCTTCCATCACCCCGGTCTCGAGCATCTTGCGCTCGAGGTTAGCGATCTGCTCCTCGTCGATGAACACCTTGAGGTCGCCGGCCTGGGAGAAATCGACCTGGGTGGTGAGGAAGCTGGCGGAGCGTATGCCCACCTTGCGGCGCATCGCCGCCAGCCAGGCCAGCGTGATGGCGAGCATGGTGCCGCCGACGCAGTAGCCGACCGCATGCACCTCGCGGGTGTGCGCGGCCTGCCTGGCGACCTCGATCGCCTTCAGCACGCCGTCCTGCATGTAGTCGGCGAAGCCCTTGCCGCCGAGCTCCGGACCGGGATTGACCCAGGAGACCACGAACACGGTGAGGCCCTGCGCCACCGCCCAGCGGATGAACGACTTCTCCGGATTGAGGTCCAATATGTAGAACTTGTTGATCCAGGGCGGGATGATCACCACCGGGATGCGCAGCACCGTCTCGGTGCTCGGCGCATACTGGATGAGTTGCATCAGCTCGTTCTGGAAGATCACCTTGCCCGGCGTGGTGGCGAGGTTCTCGCCGACCTTGAACTTGGAATCGTCGGACTGGCGGATCCTCAGATCGCCGCCGCCGGCCTCGATATCCTCCGCCAGCATCTTCATGCCGCGCACCAGGTTCTCGCCATTGGATTCGAGGGTGGTGCGCAGCAGCTCCGGATTGGTCAGGACGAAGTTCGAGGGCGACACCGCGCCGGCGATCTGGCGGACGTAGAAATCCGCCTTGTGCTTGGTGTGCTCGTCGATCTCGGCTTCCTTGACCAGGCCCTCGGCCCAGTTCGAGGTGAGCAGATAGGTCTGCTTGAGCGCGTCGAAGAACGGATTGCTGCTCCAGGCGGGATCGGCGAAGCGCGCATCGCGCACGCTCGGCGCCGCCACCGGATCGGTCTCCTCGCCGCCGAGCCGCTTCAGCGTCGACGACCACAGCGAGAGATAGCCGCCGAACAGCCGCGACTGCGCCTCGACCGTGCGCCGCGGGTCGGAGAGCCAGTATTCCGCGACCTGCCCGAGTGTCTTCATCACCTCGGCGATGTCCTCGGCGACGTCGTCCTTGATACGGCCGTCCTCGCGCGGACGCAGATAGGCTGCCATGGCCCGTCCGCCCTCTTCGACGAGGCGGGCGAGGTTGCCGGCAAAGGCTTCCAGATCGATCCCGGAGGCCGCGTTCGGCGCATCGGGAGCGGCCGATTCGTCCGGAGGCGTCCCCAAGGCGTTGCGTTTACTCACCGCTTGCTCCCGCGGGCACTCGTGTTCATATGTCGCCATCATAGACAGGCCCGGCGGCTCCCGCGAGAGCGTTCGCTGCGGGGCGTTTGGTAGCAGGAGTACGTCTCGCTTGAGCGACAGCGTAACAACGCGGCAGCTGCGTCGGCGCGTCGGCAAGCCGGCCCTGTTCGGTGCGCTTGCGTTTCTGCTCGCGGGCTGTGCTGGCGCCGATGCGCCGCTGCCGTTCATCACCAGCCCGGATCCCGAGACGACCGCGACCGCCACGCCCGCGGAGCCGGCGCCTTCCGCTCACGGCACGGCGACGAACGAGGCGACACACGCACCGGCGGCGTCGCAGGCCGCTGGTGCTGCTGCCCCGGGTGGCACGACGACAGGTGTCGCCACCAATGCTGCCGCTGCATCGGGCACCGCCTCGCATCAGGCACCCCATTCCCCGGTGCGGCAGGACCTGCCGTTCCCGAGCTTCGCGACGCCGACGACGGCGGGCACCCGTCCGGTGCTGAACGACACCGAGAAGGCGAAGATGCAGTCCGATCTCGAAGGACTGGCGAAGAGCCGCGAGACCAAGATGCGTCAGGATATCGAGCAGGCGCAGTAGGCGCGGTAAATCGGCGCGCGCAATAAACGAAAATGGCGCGCCGCCTCACGCGCATCATTCTTCCGCCAATTTAGCCTGCGAAGCACCGCGATGCGGGCGCGCGCATTCGGTGATATGAAGCGCCCGATCGCCTCCCGCTATTTGATCGGGAAGGCCTGGAGCAAGGGACCCATGACTGACTTCCACCGCATCCGCCGGCTGCCACCTTACGTTTTCGAGCAAGTCAACCGCGTCAAGGCGGCCGCTCGCAACGCCGGGGCCGACATCGTGGACCTCGGCATGGGCAATCCCGACCTCGACGCTCCGGCCCATGTGGTCGAGAAGCTGAAGGACACCATTGGCCGGCCGCGCACCGATCGCTATTCGGCCTCCAAGGGCATTCCGGGGCTGCGCCGCGCGCAGGCGGCCTATTATGAGCGCCGCTTCGGCGTGAAGGTCGATCCGGAGCGCCAGGTGGTCGCCACGCTCGGCTCCAAGGAAGGCTTCGCCAATATGGCGCAGGCCATCACTGCGCCGGGCGACGTGATCCTGGTGCCGAACCCGAGCTATCCGATCCACGCCTTCGGCTTCCTTATGGCTGGTGCGGCGATCCGCTCGGTACCATGTGAGCCGGGACCGGACTTCTTCCACGCGCTGGAGCGCGCCGTGGCGCATTCGATTCCCTCGCCGCTGGCGCTGGTACTTTGCTACCCGTCGAACCCGACCGCCTGCGTCGCCGACCTCGATTTCTATCGCGACGTCGTGGCGTTCGCGAAGAAGCACGACCTCATCGTGCTGTCCGACCTCGCTTATTCCGAGGTGTATTTCGACGACAACCCGCCGCCCTCGGTGCTGCAGGTTCCGGGCGCCATGGATGTGACGGTGGAGTTCACCTCGATGTCCAAGACCTTCTCCATGGCCGGCTGGCGCATGGGCTTCGCGGTCGGCAATGAGCGGTTGATCGCGGCGCTGGCGCGGGTGAAGTCCTATCTCGACTATGGCGCCTATACGCCGATCCAGGTGGCGGCGACCGCCGCGCTCAATGGCCCGCAGGACTGCATCGCCGAGATGCGCGAGGTCTACAAGAAGCGCCGCGACGCCCTCGTCGACAGCTTCGGCCGGGCCGGGTGGGAGATTCCCTCGCCCAACGCCTCGATGTTCGCCTGGGCGCCGATCCCGGAGAAATTCCGTTCGCTGGGCAGCCTGGAGTTCTCCAAGCTGTTGATCGAGAAGGCGGATGTCGCCGTGGCGCCGGGCGTCGGCTTCGGCGAGCACGGCGACGATTATGTCCGCATCGCCCTGGTGGAGAACGAGCAGCGCATCCGCCAGGCGGCGCGCAATGTCCGCCGCTTCCTTGAATCGGGCGCGGAAACATTGCACAACGTCGTCCCTCTCGCCGCGGCGCGCTGATCCCCTGGGCTTCCGGGTCCGGGGCAGTGCCCGTACCCCGGATTTCGTTGCGTTTTCGGATCGTTCCATGGCGCCCGCGCTCAAGATTGGCATCGCCGGCCTCGGCACGGTTGGCGCGGGCGTGGTGCGCATGCTCGCCCGCCGCCACAACACCATCGCCGCCATTGCCGGCCGCCCGGTCGAACTGGTGGCGGTCGCCGCCCGCGACCGCTCCCGCGATCGCGGCATCGACCTCTCGAATGTGCGCTGGGCGGACGATGCGGTGGCGCTGGCCCGCGATCCCGGCATCGACGTCTTCGTCGAACTGATCGGCGGGGAGGGCGGTGTCGCCAGGGAGGCGGTGGAAACTGCGCTTGCCAATGGCAAGCACGTCGTCACCGCCAACAAGGCGCTGCTCGCCCATCATGGCGTGGCGCTGGCCCATCTTGCCGCCGACAAGGGTGTTTCGCTGAATTTCGAGGCGGCGGTGGCGGGCGGCATCCCCATCGTCAAGACGCTGCGCGAGGCGCTGCTCGGCAACACGGTCGCCCGCGTCTCCGGCATCCTCAACGGCACCTGTAACTACATACTGACGCGGATGCAGGAAGAGGGGCTGTCCTTCGAGGCGTGCCTCAAGGAGGCCCAGCGGCTCGGCTATGCCGAGGCCGATCCGAGCTTCGATGTCGACGGCTTCGATACCGCCCACAAGCTCACCATCCTCGCCAGCCTCGCCTTCGGCGTCGCGCCCGACGCCGGCGCGGTGCATGTCGAGGGCATCCGCTCCATCACGCTGGCCGATCTCGATGCGGCGGACGAACTCGGCTACCGCATCAAGCTGCTCGGCGTCGCGGTGCGCACCGAGGCCGGAGTGGAGCAGCGGGTGCATCCGACCATGGTGCCCAAACATTGGCCGATCGCCCAGGTTTCGGGCGTGACCAATGCGGTGGCCGTCGATGGCGACGCCGTGCCGCTCACTTTGGTCGGCCCCGGCGCCGGCGGTGATGCCACTGCCTCCGCCGTGGTCGCCGATCTCTGCGACCTTGCGGCGCAACGTTTCGCGCCGGCTTTCGGCAGTGCCGCCAAAGATTTGCGCAATGCCGAGCGGGCGACAATGCAACGTCATGAGGGCGGGTATTATATCCGCCTCGCGGCAGTGGACCGGCCTGGAACGGCGGCAGCGATTGCCCGCCATATGGCCGAGCAGAACATTTCTCTCGAGTCCATAATGCAGCACCGACGCGGTCGTCCCCATGGTGGCGACCGCCCGGAAAGCGCGGAGGACCCGGCACCGGTGGTGCTGATCACCTACGCGACGACGGAAGACGCGGTGCGCCGCGCTATCGCCGCCATCGAGGCCGATGGGGTGATCGCGTCTGCACCGCAGGTGATACGGATCGAGAAGGATTGAGAGGGGCTTATGGCGGAAATTACGGTGAAGGCTGGCCAGGCGCTTGAGCGCATCTTGACGCTTGAGCTGGTGCGCGTGACCGAACGCGCGGCGGTGGCGGCCGCCCGGCTCAGGGGACGCGGCGACGAGAAGGCTGCCGACCAGGCCGCCGTCGACGCCATGCGCCGCGAGCTGAACCGCCTGCCGATCGCCGGCCGCATCGTCATCGGCGAGGGTGAGCGCGACGAGGCGCCGATGCTGTTCATCGGCGAGGAAGTCGGCACCGGCAGGGGTCCGGCAGTCGACATCGCGGTCGATCCGCTCGAAGGCACTACGCTGTGCGCCAAGAACATGCCCGGCTCCATCGCGGTGATGGCAATGGCCGAAGGCGGCACGCTGCTGAACGCGCCCGACGTCTATATGGACAAGATCGCCATCGGCCCCGGCTATGCGAAGGGCGTCATCGACCTCGACGCCTCGCCGGAGGAGAACATCCACTCGTTGGCCAAGGCCAAGGGCGTGAAGCCGAACGAGATCACCGCGCTGATCCTTGATCGTCCGCGCCATGCCGGCATCATCGCCGCGGTGCGCAACACCGGCGCCTCGGTGCAACTCATCACCGACGGCGACGTCGCCGGCGTGATCCACACCACCGACCCGGACGAGACCGGCGTCGATATCTATCTCGGCACCGGCGGCGCGCCCGAGGGCGTGCTGGCGGCGGCGGCGCTGCGCTGCATCGGCGGCCAGATGTACACCCGCCTCATCCTCGACACCGACGAGAAGCGCGCCCGCGCCAAGAAGATGGGCGTCGCCGATCCGCGGAAGGTCTACGACATCTTCGACATGGTGCGCGGCGACTGCCTGATCTCGGCGACCGGGGTGTCGACTGGCAACATGCTGAAGGGCGTCAAGTTCGACAAGGACGTCATCAAGACCCACACCGTGGTCATGCGCTCGGCCTCCGGCACGGTGCGCTGGATCGAAGCCGAGCACCGCGACCATTCGAAGTTCGGCTTCGATTGATCTCGCTACTTCCCCCTCTCCCCGTTGGGGAGAGGGCAGGGGTGAGGGGCCTTTTGGGCGGCGGTCGAAACCCCTCACCCAACCCTCTCCCCGACGGGGAGAGGGCTTAAGGTCTCACTGCAGCGAGCTGATCAGCTCGCGATAGGCGGCCTCCGGGAACGCTTTCATGGTGCGCGAGCGTACATTGCCCAGCATGCCGAGTTGCAGGGTGTAGCGGGCGGCGACCGCATCGTCGGGCGCCTCGTAATTCATCACGAAGTCATAGTCGCCCATGGTGAGATGGAAGCTCCTGATCTCGCCACCCATGTCCTTGAGCATCTTCTTTGCCGCGTCGAGCCGCTTGGCGGAATCGCGAACACTGCGGATGCCCTGCTCGGTCCATTTGCCGAGCATGATGTAAGTGGTCATGGTGTTCCCTCCGTGATGCGTCGGAGGCCGCGCCGACGCGCGGCACGCGCATCGATTGAACCTTGACAGCCTAGCACGTCGGGCTGTCCGCTGCGATTTTGCCGCGGCGCGGAAAAACTTCCCATCGCGGCCTTGCACCGCACCTCCGATCCGCTTACCTCGGAGGCCGGCCGGGCCGGGCGTGGACCTTTCCGCGCGGTGCTCCGGCACGCGATTCCGATGGATGAGGAACTGATCCATGACCGCTGCCGAATATCAGAAGACCCATCACTCGCCGCTCATCCCGCTGCTGGCGAAGTTCGACGAACTCGCGGCCGCCGACCAGTATCGCGCACTGGCCGAAACCTACGCCGCCTTCATCAAGGAGCACGAGACGACGCGCTACCTCGCGTCCGAGCCGGTGCCGTTCAAGATCAGCGACCATCTGGTGAGGAAGTACGGCTCCTCGTCCTTCACCACCTACACGCTGCGCCACGCCACCTGGTCGAGCGACCTGCGCCAGGCGCTGGACAAGGGCGCCGACGCCTTCGTCGCGCTGCTGGGCGACATCGAGACCCAGGTCGCCGAGATCGCCAAGGGCGCGAAGAAGCCGAACTGATCGCGACGTTTTCTCCCTCTCCCCATTGGGGAGAGGGTAGGGGTGAGGGGTCTTCGCCGCTCCGCAGCCGCGCTCCCCCTCACCGACCCGCTGCGCGGGCCACCTCTCCCCGTCGGGGAGAGGAAAGCGTTTGGTAAGCGCCGCTACCCGCGGATCCGGTCCGCCAGGAAGAAGTCCACCGCCAGCGCCACCATCGGCGGCTGCGAGGCGTGCGGGCCGTCATATTCGACATATTGCAGGTCGTAGCCCGCCGCGCGCAGCTTGGCGGCGTGGGAACGCCCCGCCGTCTCGATCGGCGTCTGGGTGTCCTGCCGGCCGTGGGCGATGAAGACGCGCGGCGCGCCCTCCTGCGCCAGCACCGTCATGAAGCCGGCCGAGAACGCCAGTATGTGGCTGACGATCCGCCCGTTCGAAAGACCGGTCGACAGCGAATAGCTGCCGCCGTCGGAATGGCCGGCAAAGGCGAAATGCGTGGGGTCCAGCGTGAAGCGCGCGGCAACCTCGGCCAGCCCGATGTCGAGCCGCTCGCGGTCCGGGCCATTGCCGGCGATGACGATGTCCCAGGTCGGGAACAGCGATTGCGGCACCAGCAGCAGGAATTTGTTCTGCTCGGCATGGCCGCGCAGGATCGGCATGATCTTCTCGGCGCTGCCGCCGCCGCCATGGAACAGCGTCACCAGCGGCGTCGGCACTGTGGCGTCGATGCCTTCGGGGACGACCAGCGCATAGTCGCGCTCCTCGAACAGGCCGAGATCGTGCCGGCCCGGCGGCAGCGGCGGCTTGGTCGGGGCAGCGTGCTGGAAATTCAGGCGGCCGAGGAGGGTAAGGTCGAGCATGGCGCGCACCTTACCCGGCGCGAGGCATGAGGCAAGGCGGCGTTCCGCCGCCATGGGGTGTGGCCGAATAGATGCCCGCAAACCGCGCATGCCCGCGATCCATGCAGCGTCCGCACGGCAGGCATGACCACGCCGCGCTCTGCTTTAAGGCGTTGTTGGTATACCAAGGATTACGGATGCGGTCGCGCGGATCGCCGCCTTCTCTTATCGCACCCGGTTTCCCATGCCGTTGAAGGACAAGCTGCTCGCTCTCGCCGTCGTCGTGGCGTGGGCGCTGAACATCGTGGTGGTGAAGCTCGGCATCGCCGAGATCCCGCCGATCTTCCTCAGCGCGCTGCGTTTCGCGCTGGTGGCGGCGCTCATCATTCCCTTCACCCGCATCACGCTGCGCCAGCTGCCCTGGGTGGTGCTGGTCTCCATCACCTTTGGCGGCATGCATTTCGGGCTGCTGTTCGTTGCGCTCTCCGAATCGGAAGCCGGGACCGCGGCGATCCTGGTGCAACTCGGCGCGCCGATCGCGACCGTGCTGGCCTGCCTGCTGTTCCGCGAGCCGTTCGGCGTGGTCCGGCTGCTCGGCCTGGCGCTTGCGGTCGTTGGTATCGGCGTGCTCGCCGCCGGCCCGACCTTGCCGGGCCCGCTGCCGCTCGCCTTGCTGCTGCTGAGCGCTACCGGCTGGGCGGTGACCAATCTCATCATCAAGTCGATGCCGGACATCTCGCCGCTGACCGTGACCGGCTGGTCCTCGCTGATCGCCGTGCCGCAATTGCTGGTGGCTTCGGCCTTCTTCGAGCAGGGCCAGTGGGAATCGCTCGGCACCGCGACCTGGCACGGCTGGCTGTCGATCGTCTACAGCGCGGTGATCTCCTCGATCGCCGCCTATGGCATCTGGTACTGGCTGCTGCGCAAGCACTCGATCAACAGCGTGGTGCCCTATTCGATGCTGAACCCGCTGCTCAGCGTGCTGTTCGGCATCGTGCTGCTGGGCGACACGCCGGCGCCGGTGAAGCTGGTCGGCGCGCTGGTCATGCTGGCCGGCGTCGGCCTGATCCTGCGCCAGTCGCCCGCCATCGTCGCCGCGAGCGAACCTGCAAGCTGAAGGCTCGTCCCTGAATGGCCGTCATCCCCGGCATTGTGCCGGGGATCTCGATTCTGGACAGCGCGACAGAGGCCGAGATGGCCGGGACAAGCCCGGCCATGACGACTTGAAGGGCTCACTTCGCCTTCAGGAACTCGCCCACTTCGAGCAGGATCATCTCGTTGTCGTCGGCCCGCTTCGGGTCTCGGCTCGACGAGAAGGGCAGGTTGTTGTCGTTGCCGACCACGATGTGGGTGGCGTCCACCACATCGACATTCTCGATGGTGAAGAACGGGAAGGCGAGCGCGCCGTCGGTAAGCGGCTTGCGGGCCTTCTTATCGGGATCGGCGATCTTCATCAGGTCGATATGGCCGATCTTGCGCACCGGCTTGCCGACATTGGCGTCGGTGAGCTCGACCTTGTAGACCCGCTTGAACTTGGCGATGTCGTGGAAGCAGTCGGGCGCCTTCTTGCCTTCTGCGCACGCCTTGTCGGCGGTGCCTTCGCCATTGTCGCGCTCGATGATCAGGCCGGTGGAGGCGTCGATCATGTTGAAGTCGCCGATGGCATTGCCGTTCTGCTCCAGCTCATACTGCCAGAAGCGGCCGGTCCACTTGCCCGCCTTCACGTCGAATTCGAGGATCGGCAGCACTTCGCGCCCATTGGCGCTCCTCTGCCAGTCCTTCTTCTCCTTGTCCCACAGCGGGCCTTCGAGCAGCGCATAGAGGAAGCGACCGTCCTTGGAGGAGGCCATGCCCTCGAAGCCCTTGGAGCGGCGATCGTTGAAATCGGCGGTGACGTTCGGCGCGCCGGCCGAGGTGACGAGATAATGGTCGGGCGAGCGCACCGGGGTTTCGCCGGCCATGGTCTCGAAGATCTCGACCACCTTGCCCTTCATGTCGGCCTTGATGAGATAGGGGCCGAATTCGTCGCCGATCCACAAGTCGTCGCCGATGATCTGGAAGCTCTCGGTGTCGAAATCGGCGCCGGTGAGATAGCGCGCGTCGGTGCCTTCATGGACGATGCGGAACGGCACTTTCTTGTCGGGATCGCGCAGGAAGATGGTCTCGACCGGCTCGAACGTGCCTTCCTTGAAGTCGATCTTGTAGCGGTTGAGATAGAGCGCGGAATCCGGGCTGTTCGCCTTGGCGCCCATACCGTTGTCGGTGAGGATCCAGAAGGTGCCGTCGGGCATGGTCTTGATGCCGGAATGGCCCTGCAGCGGCTGGCCTTGGAACGGCAGGAAGACGCCGGTCGGGCGCCCGCCCGAGGTGCCTTCCACGGTGCCGATCGCCTCGACGCGCTTGCCGGTGGTGTATTTGCCGGAAGTCTTGAGATCGGCCGGGGCGTCGGCCGGCATGGTGAGGAAGCTTTCGGCCGGCATCACGGCATGGCCGGTCAGCGTCGCCGGATAGGTCTGGTCGGCGTGGGCGCCGGTGGTGAGCGCAAACGCCAATGCGACGCCGGCGAGCAGAGAAGCGCGCGACATGGGTGGTCTCCTTCGGGGACGAGTGGGGACCCGCGTTCCTCTGAAGGCTTCCCATGTCCGGCACGTAACGGAAGGATGACAGCGGGATGACGTTGCGTCGTGTACTCTCATGATCGTCATCCCGATCGCAGGCGCATCCAACAACCGCCGTCATCCCCGGGCTCGTCCCGGGATCTCGATTCCTGAATGCGCATCGGGAATCGAGATGGCCGGCACAAGGCCGGCCATGGCGATGGAAAGGGCGCACTTTCGGTGCGTTTACGCCGCCTTGCTCACCGGCAGGCAGGCGAAGCAGATCTGCTCGACATGGCGCAAATCCGTGCCGCAGCAGCCGCCGAGTATGTTGAGGTTGCGCATGCGCCCCCTCAGGCTCCGATACTGCCGGCCGAGCTCTTCCGGATTGCCCGGATCGAGGTCCGGCGCCGAATCGAGCTCGGCATGCGAGCGCGAGGAGGCGTTGGCGCGCAGTCCGCGAATGCGGTCGAGCCAGACGCCACCCTCCGCGATCACATGGTTGAAATGCGTCGGGTGGGCGCAATTCAGCATGTAGTAGACGGGCGCATTGGCGGTCTCGGCGTCGACCTGCTCGATTGCGTCGCGCAGCGGCTGCCCGGTCGGCAGGCGCCCATCGGTCTCCAGCGTGAAGGAGATGGCTGAGGGCAGGCCGGCATCCTTCGCCGCAATGGCGACGCCGATCGCTTCCTCGACATAGTTCAGCGTGTAGGCGCTCACCATGTCGGCATCGGCCTTGGCGAAGGTGCGGGCCTGGCCAGCGTGATAATCCGCCGCCGCCAGCGCCGACATGGCGTTGTCGGCGCGGTAGCCGTCGCCGCGCGGGCCGATCACTCCGCTCACCACCATGGGCGAGGAGGGCGTCTCGTAGATCTCGCGCATGCCGAGCAGCAACTCGATGCTGCGCCGGTTGACGTCGTCGAGCGCCGCGGCGTTGAAGCCGAGCTTGGCCGCCCAGTCCGGATTGGCACGCCAGGTCGGCGCGTCGAACACGAAGCCGACGCCGCGGGTGCGGGCGAGGTCGACATAGCGGGTGTAATAGGCGCGCAACTGCCGGCGGCCGATCTCGTCATTCATCAGGGTGAACGAGGCAAAGCACGGCAGGTCGATGCCCTCATGGAAGATGAAGGTGGTCTCCATGCCGCCATCCATCAGGAAGACGGTATCGGAGAGCAGGGGAAGATTATTGCGATACTTGGCCATGACGGCTCCTTGGCGTAGCGGCCGACCGCTGTGTGATCCGTGGTGGTTTTGGCCTATCCGCCGGGGCGCCTCTAGCGGGCACGTGGTCAAGTTGGTTCGAAAGCTAATTCATTTTGCATTCACAGCGGCTTGGCTAAAGCCATGGTGTGCCGCAACCGCAGCGCAACATAAAACCGACGCGCTCAACTGTACCTATGGTAGAGTAAGCCATGCTGGATATGACCCCGCGCCGCCGCTCGGATACTCGCAAGCGCTTGCTTGAGCTTGCCGAGCAGATGGTGCTGGCCAAGGGATTCTCCTCCACCTCGATCGAGGAGCTGATCGTCGGCGTCGGCATCACCAAGAGCGGCTTTTTCTATCATTTCAAGGACAAGAATGATCTCGCCCGCGCCTTGCTGGAGCGCCACCTGGAGCACGACAAGGCACTGATCGACGAGTTGTTCGCCCGCGCCGACGAACTGAACGAGGATCCGCTGCACGGTTTCCTGGTGTTCCTGCGGCTGTTCGCCGAGATGATGGCCGAGCTGCCGGAGGCGCATCCCGGCTGCCTTGCCGCGACGCTGTGCTACCAGGACCAATTGTTCAGCCGCGACGTCCGCGAACTCAACGCCTCCGGCATGCTGCTCTGGCGGACACGCTTCCGCGAACGGCTCGACCGCATCGCCGCTCGCTATCCGCCGCGCGACAGCGTCGACCTCGATACGCTGGCCGATTCCGTCACCACGGTGGTGGAGGGCGGATTGGTGCTCGGCCGCGCGCTGCAGGACCCGACCATCCTGCCGAAGCAGATCCTGCTGCTGCGCGAATTCGTGCGGCAGGCGTTTGTGGCGTGAGGTTTTAAACGCCACCTCATCCTGAGGTGCCCGCCATCGGCGGGCCTCGAAGGATGTCCACGCAGAACACGGCATCCCCAACCTTTAGCGCCATACCCCTCGACGTGGCCCCACATATCGGGCTTGATCCTCCCTCATGAGTCTCGCCGTCTCCGCACTGCCGCCGCCGCGGGCCTTCCTCGGCGTCGAGCGTTCCGTCACCGGCCGCTTCTGGCGGGACCGGCTGGATCTGCGCAGCTCGCAGGCGGCGCTCGCCATCGTGCAGCGTCAAGGCGTGCCGGAACTGCTGGCCCGTGTGCTGGCCGGACGCAATGTCCCGGTCGACGAGGTGGAAGCCTGGCTCGACCCCACGGTGCGCCGCCTGTTGCCCGATCCCGACACGCTCACCGGCATGCCGGCGGCCGTCGCCCGCCTTGCCGATGCGGTGACCAGCGGCGAACAAGTCGCGGTGTTCGGCGATTATGATGTCGACGGCGCCACTTCCACCGCGCTGCTCGTCGCGGTGCTGCGCAGCGGGGGGCTCGATCCCTGGTTCCACATTCCGGACCGCATCTTCGAAGGCTATGGCCCCAATATCCCGGCCATCGAGCAATTGGCGGCGCGTGGCGCCAAGCTGCTGGTGACGGTCGATTGCGGCACGGTGAGCTTCGAGCCGTTCGCCCGCGCCCATGAGCTCGGCCTCGATGTCGTGGTGATCGACCATCATCAGGCCGGCGAGGAACTGCCCGACGTTGCCGGCCTGGTGAATCCGAACCGCGCCGACGATCTCTCCGGCCTCGGTCATCTGTGCGCCGCCGGCCTCGTCTTCGTCGTCGCGGTCGGGCTGGTGCGCGAACTGCGGCGCCGCGGCTGGTGGCAACCCGCGCGGCCGGAGCCGGATTTGCTCGCCATGCTGGATCTGGTGGCGCTTGGCACGGTAGCCGACGTGGTGCCGCTGATCGGCCTTAACCGCGCCTTCGTCACCAAGGGCCTGATCGCCATGCGCCGACGCGAGCGGCCGGGCCTTACCGCCCTGATGGACGCCGCCCGGCTGAACGGCCCGCTGAAGTGCTGGCATCTTGGCTTCCTGCTCGGCCCGCGCATCAATGCCGGCGGGCGCATCGGCGATGCCACGCTCGGCACCCGGCTGCTGCTGGCGAAAGACCCGGTCGAGGCCGGGGCCATCGCTGTCGAGCTTGACCGGCTGAATGCCGAGCGCCAGGCAGTGGAGCGCTCCATCGTCGCCGAGGCGGAGGCCGAGGCCGATGCTGCGCTCGGGGCGCAGGGGCAAAGCGCGGTGGTGCTGGCGAGCGGGCAGGGTTGGCACCCCGGCGTGGTCGGGCTGGTGGCGGCGCGGCTGAAGGAGAAGTTCGGCCGGCCGGCCTTTGCGGTGGCCTTCACCGGCGATGTCGGCACCGGCTCGGCGCGCTCCATTCCCGGTGTCGATGTCGGGCGCGCGGTGCGCGGTGCCGTCGAGCGCGGTTTGCTGGTCAAGGGCGGCGGCCACGCCATGGCGGCCGGCCTCACCGTGGAGCGCGGCCGGCTCGGCGCGCTCCGGGCCTATCTCGAAGAGGTGCTGGCCGGCGCGGTCGAGGACGCCCGTGCGGTGGATGAGCTCGCCATTGACGGCGCGCTCTCGGCCGGCGCGGCGACGCCGGAACTGGTCGATCTGGTGGAACGGGCCGGGCCCTATGGCGCCGGCAATCCGCAGCCGGTTTTCGCCTTTCCGGCCCACCGCGTCGCCCATGCCGAGGCGGGGAACGCCGACCAGGTGCGGGTGCGGCTGCGCGCGAGCGACGGTTCGTCGCTCTCCGCCGTCGCCTTCCGTGCGGCCCAAAGCCCGCTCGGCAAGGCGCTCCTGGGCGCGCGTGGGCAACAGATTCATGTCGCCGGCACGCTCGATCTCGACAGCTGGCAGGGCCGTAGCCAGGTGAGCCTGCGCATTACCGACGTAGCCGAACAAAGCTGACATATCAGTAGCTTGTCGGAGGTTTCGGACTCATTTTCGCAACCGCCTGAATCTATTTGTGTGCAAGCGGAATTGGAATCGGGATGCCATCTTCCGCCTCCAAATGATTGACAGGACTCGCGGAATGTTTGAGCGCTCGCAACTCGGGCATGTTCGGCAAAAGTTCGAAGATTTGTCCGCCTGGATGAAATCGCCCGAGCGGATGGGGCCCTCGTGAATCGGAGTATCAAGCGTTGGCGCCAAGCCCAGGATCTGACTCGAATATTCCGAACGTCGCTATCATCGGTGCCGGCCCCGCGGGGCTGATGGCGGCGGAGACGCTGGCGGAGGCCGGATGCCGGGTCACGCTGTTCGAGCGCATGGCCTCGCCGGCGCGCAAATTCCTGCTGGCCGGGCGCGGCGGGCTGAACCTGACGCATTCCGAACCGCGCGAGCGTTTCCTCACGCGCTTTGGCGAGGCGGCCTTCTGGCTGGAGCCGATGCTCGACGCCTTCCCGCCGGCCCGGCTTCGCGAATGGGCGGACCGGCTCGGCGAGGCCACCTTCATCGGCTCGAGCGGCCGCGTCTTTCCAAAAAGCTTCAAGGCCTCGCCGCTGCTGCGCGCCTGGGCCCATCGGCTCGATGGGCTTGGCGTGCGGCTGGAGACCCGGCATTTGTGGACCGGCTGGGGCCAAGAGGGACGGCCGCATTTCGAGACGCCGGATGGCGAGCGTAGCGTTGCGGCCGATGCGGTGATCCTCGCGCTTGGCGGCGCCAGCTGGCCGCGGCTCGGCAGCGACGGCGCCTGGGTGCCGCGGCTGGAGGCCGAGGGCGTCGCGGTGGCGCGCCTGCGTCCGGCCAACAGCGGGGCGCTGGTCGCCTGGTCGGTGCCGTTCCGCGAGCGCTTCGCCGGGGCGCCGCTGAAGCGCATCGCCATGGCGCTGGAGGGCAGGAGCGTGCGCGGCGAGGCGATCGTCACCTCGACCGGGCTGGAGGGCGGCGCGATCTATGCGCTCGCATCGACCATCCGCGACGTTCTGGACCGCGACGGCGCGGCGACACTCGCTGTCGATCTCCGGCCGGATCTCACCGAGGTGGCCATCGCCAGGAAGCTCGCCGCCGTGCGCAAGGGTGAATCCACCTCGAACCGCCTGCGCAAGGCCGCTGGCCTCGATCCCGCCGCCATCGGCCTGATGCGCGAGGCAGCGCCCACGCTGCCCGTTGCGCCCGAAGAACTCGCGGCTCTCGTCAAGGCGGTGCCGCTGCGCATCGAGGGCGTCGCGCCGCTTGCCCGCGCCATCTCCACCGCCGGCGGCATCGCCCAGGCGGGTCTCGACGCGAACCTCATGCTGCGGGCCCGGCCCGGCGTGTTCGCGGCGGGCGAGATGCTGGACTGGGAGGCGCCGACCGGCGGCTACCTGCTGCAGGCCAGCTTCGCCACCGGCCACGCCGCCGCGCGCGGCGTGCTGGCCTTCCTCCGCCGCGACCCGCCCGCGCCGTGGGTCGGCGGATTCCAGCGGGAGGGCGAGGGGGATGCGGCAAGGGCCACGTCATCCTGAGAGTGTGACCGAAAACTCCAATTGGCCCTCATCCCCGGACTTGATCCGGGGATCCAGCCCCTCCGCATGCACCCGGTTGAAGTCTGGATCCCCGGATCAAGTCCGGGGATGAGGGTGGAAAGCTGGCTCCTTCAACGGATAAGTCGAATCTTGAGTCAGGCTCTGAGGTGCCCGGCAACGCCGGGCCTCGAAGGATGCTCACGCAGGACGCCCCGTTGACGCACACTGCCATTCGCGCCTACTCATGATACAGACCTGTCTCATCACATTCCGTTGCCATGTCCCCCGCACCCGCCCGTCCCGACAAGCGCCAGCACATCGTGGAAACCGCCTACCGGCTGTTCAAGCGTGGTGGCTTCCACGCCACCGGCATCGACCGGATCATCGCCGAGGCGGACGTGGCGAAGATGACCATGTACCGCAACTTCCCGAGCAAAGACGGCCTGATCGTCGAAGTGCTGGACGATCGCGCCCGCCGTTTCGAACGCCAGCTCGATCAACTGGCGGAACAGGCCGGCACGCCCGGCCAGAAGATCGGCACCATCTTCGACTGGTACGCGCGATGGTTCCGCAGCCCGGATTTCCATGGCTGCCTGTTCGCACATGCTCTTGCCGAATTCGGCGATCCCGCGCATCCGGCCTTCCAGGCCGTCGCGGCGCAGAAGAACGGTCTCAGGCGGCGCATGGCGCGGATACTCGCCGGCATCATGCCCGGCGAGCGGGCAGAGAGCACCGCCGTGGTGCTGCTGATGCTGATCGAGGGAGCGACCTTGCTCGCGGAGATGGGGCAGGGCGATGAGGCGATCGGCAACGCACGCGCCACCGCCCTCCGCCTGATCGCGACGCCGGATACGCAGCCATGAGCCCCACAGTCATCGGCCTCGCGCTGCTCGCGGCCATCCTCCACGCCACATGGAACGCCTTCCTGCGCACCGGTGCCGACCGGCTATGGACGGTGACCGTGATGAGCTTCGCCAGCACCGTGGTCGCGCTTCCGTTCGCCATCTATTACGGACTCCCATCGTCCGTGGTCTGGCCTTATGTCCTCGCCTCCGCCGGTCTCCAGGTCGTCTACAGCCTGTTCCTGGTGGCGGCCTATCGGCAGGGCGAACTGGGGCAGGTGTATCCGATCGTACGCGGCAGCGTGCCGCTGCTGGTGCTGCTCGGCGCTTCGGTGATGGCGCACCAGCATCCGTCCCTGCTGCAGACCGTCGGCGTCAGCCTGGTCGCGGGCGGGATTGCCAGCCTCGCCTTCGGCAAGGCCAGTGCGCCTACCTCATCGATCCTCTATGCGCTCGCCACCGGCGCGATCATCGCGCTCTATGCCACCGTCGACGCCATCGGCGTGCGCCAAGCGGGAAGTGCCGGCGCCTATGCCGCCTGGGTTCTGGTGGTCTACGGCATCCTTTTGCTGGCTACCTTTCTGGTTTGCCGCGGCAGGATCGCCGTCGATCTCCGTGCGCCGCAGACGCTGAATGCACTCGGTGGCGGCGTGGTTTCGCTCGTTGCGTATGGCCTCGTAGTCGCTGCTTTCAAGCTCGGCCCGGCCGGTCCGGTGGCGGCGATCCGCGAGACCAGCGTGGTCTTCGCGGCGCTGATCGGATGGCTGTTCCTGGGCGAGAAGCTGACGCTGCGCCGCATTGCCGCCTGCGCTGTCGTCACGCTCGGTGCGGTCTGTCTCGGCTATCCCCCATGATCGGGTGACACCATGGCGGAAAGTGCTGAAACCAGACAAGAAAACTGACGTTCGTCAGTTTCTCCCTCATTGTCGCCTGAAACCTGAATTCAACTCGCCGTGAATGGGCCGGCGAGAGGAAAGGGGCACGCCGCACGTCGATGGAGACTATTACCCTCACGAATATTTTCCTGCTCGCCGGCGCCGCCCTCATGGTGGTTGGCGTCTTCTCCAGCCTCATAGCCTCTCGCTTCGGCGCTCCTTTGCTGCTGGTCTTCCTCGTCATCGGCATGCTGGCCGGCGAGGACGGGCCGGGGCAAATCCATTTCAGCGACTATCGCGCCACGTACCTCGTCGGCTCGGCGGCGCTCGCCATCATCCTGTTCGATGGCGGGCTGCGCACCCGGCTCTCGAGCTTTCGCGGCACGCTGGCGCCCGCCGTGCTGCTCTCCACCGCCGGCGTGCTGGTAACCGCCGGCCTGGTCGGCATCGTCGCCTATTTCCTGCTCGGCCTGCCGCCGCTGGAAGCGCTGCTGGTCGGCTCGGTGGTGGCCTCGACCGATGCGGCCGCGGTGTTCTTCCTGCTGAAGGCCGGCGGGCTGCAACTGCGCAAGCGTGTCGGCGCAGTGCTCGAGATCGAATCCGCCACCAATGATCCGGTGGCGATCTTCCTCTCTGTCGTGCTGGTCGGTCTCATCGCCGCCGGCGAGCACTATCCGGGCTGGGATTCGCTGCGCGCCCTGGCGCAGCAGGCGGTGCTCGGCGCCGCGGTCGGCGTCGCCGGCGGGCTTGGCCTCGCCGCGCTGCTGAACCGCTTCGATCTGCCGAGCGGGCTGCACCCGCTGCTCGCCATCGGCGCCGCCATCGTCATCTTCGGCCTTGCGGCGGTGGCCGACGGTTCCGGCTTCCTCGCCGTCTATCTCGCCGGCCTCGTGCTCGGCAACCGTCCGGTGCGCGCCATCGCCTCCATTGTCAGCTTCCACGACGCCGCCACCTGGCTTTGCCAGCTGGTGATGTTCGTCATGCTCGGGCTGCTGGTGACACCCTCCAAGGTGATCGAATACGCGCCGCCGGCGCTCGGCATCGCCGTGTTCCTCATCGTGGTCGGACGGCCGGTGGCGGTGTGGCTGTGCCTGTCGCCGTTCGGCTTCAAGCCCGAGGAGAAGGCCTATGTCTCCTGGGTCGGGCTGCGCGGCGCGGTGTCGATCTTCCTCGCCACCATTCCGACGCTGGCCGGGGTGCCGAGCGCCGAGGTCTATTTCAACGTCGCTTTCACCGTGGTGCTGGTGTCGCTGATCGTGCAGGGCTGGAGCCTGACCTATGCCGCACGCCGCTTCGGCGTGGCGCTGCCCGAGCCACTGCGCGAGGCGCGGCGCTTCGAGATCGACCTGCCGGGCCAGCTCGATTACGAGCTGGTGGCCTATCCGGTGGCGAGCGGCAGCCCGGTGCTGAGCCACGGCACGCTGCCGAACTGGGCGCGCATGCTGATCGTGGTGCGCGACGGCGCCATTCTCTCCGCCGAGCAGGCCGGCCTGCCGCAGAATGGCGACTATGCCTATCTGCTGGCGCCGCCCGAGCGGGTGCGCCGGCTCGACCGCCTGTTCGTCGCCGGCGACGAGCGGCCCGATGTCGAGCTGGCGACCGCCTTCCCGTTCCGCGGCGAGATCGTGCTCGGCGCCATCTCCGATCTCTACGGCCTGCCGGTCGAGCCGCACGAGCGCGACCTCACCATCGCCGACCTGTTCGCCGAGCGCTTCGACGAGCGCCCCAGCATCGGCAACCGGGTGCATATCGGCGCGGCGACGCTGGTGGTGCGCGCGGTGGAGGATGAGCGGGTGACGCTGGCCGGCCTCGTCCTCGACGATGAGGACGAGACCCGCGACAAGAGCATCCTCACCGGCGCTGCCATCGCCCGCCTGCTCGGCCCGCGCCGCACCGCCCGCGAACGCGCGCGGCGGCGGGGGTGAGTGGGACATCTACCTGAGCATCCTTCGAGGCCCGGCGCTGCCGGGCACCTCAGGATGAGGTCCCACTGAAAGAACGACCTCATCCTGAGGTGCCGCGTAGCGGCCTCGAAGGATGCTCAAGCCGAGCGACTTTTCATGAAAAGGGGATCGCGGGACGACGGCTCTTGAGGGAGCGCGTGCCGCCGTCCCGCGCAGCCCACGAGACCAGCCGGGAAAGAGGCCTCGCGAACGGTTCCGGTCCTGACCGGCGGGTGACTTGATCCAGCATCGCCCGCCGCGACTTCGTTGGCATTGCTACGCGCCGGCGATGAATTCGGCAAGAATTATCTTCCGTGATTATTATAGTTCTAAACTAAAACAGCGAACGAATACTTAAGTGGGATCGGTCGCGTTTGATGATGCTTCACGTATCCGTTCCAGCAGATTTGGCCGGCGCTCACTAGCGGCGAAGCCGAGCAGGATGGTGCAGGCGCCGGTCTCGAAGGTCGCGGCGAGCCGGTCATCGCCCAGCTCGCCGGCGATCCAGAAGGACAGGCAGCCGCGAAACGAATAGGCGAGCTGCTCGGGCAGCACGGCCTGGGCGAGGCGGCTCATGTCGCCGGCGATGCCGGCGTAATCGCCGAGCGCCAGCGACCACAGAAGCTGCGATTTCGGCCGGACATTGCTCGGCGTGGAGCTGAGCACGCTGAGCGAGCTCACTACCGCCTTGGCGATCACCGGCCGCTCCAGCGTCTGCGCGATGGCGAACTCTCCCATCGCGAGCACGCGGTCGATGGCGTCGCCGGCTGGGCTCACCGCACCGTAGCGCGCGGCCATGCGTTCGATCAGCCGCGTCGACAGCGCCTGCATGATCGCGTTCTTGCTGCCGAAATGGTTGAAGGGCGTGGCGAAACCGACGCCGGCCTCCGCCGCCAGCTCGCGCATCGAGAAATCGCTGTTCTCGCTCCGGTCGAGCAGGCGCTCCGCAGCATCGAGCACGACCTCGCGCGCCTGCAGCCGGTTCTGCTCCCTCAAGGGTGGCTGGCCGTGTCCCATGACCTCACAAACCCGTGTGCGTCGTCCCTCTGTTAAAATTCTATATCACGATATAAATTCAATATCACGATATCAATTTCAAACAGCGACGGCCCCGATGGTTCCGTCGCCGCGCGCTTTGAGGAGCAGGACATGGGCGACCAGAAGATTTTTCTCATCACCGGCATCAATTCCGGTCTCGGCAAGGCCTTTGCCGAAGGCGCGATTGGTGCCGGGCACACCGTGATCGGCACGGCACGCCATCCCGATGCGGCGGCTGATTTCGAGGCGCTGGCACCAGGTCGCGCCCACGCCGTGGTGCTCGACGTGACTGATTTCGACGCCATTCCCGGCGCGGTCGCCGAGGCCGAGGCGGAGGTCGGGCCGATCGACGTGCTGGTCAACAATGCCGGCTATGGCCAGGAAGGCGTGATCGAGGAATCCTCGCTGGACGAACTGCGCCGCCAGTTCGACACCAATGTCTATGGCGCGGTCGCGATGATCAAGGCGGTGCTGCCGGGCATGCGCCATCGCCGTTCCGGCCACATCGTCAATGTCACCTCGATGGGCGGCTTCATCACCTTCCCGGGCATTGCCTATTACCATGGCAGCAAGTTCGCGCTGGAGGGCATCTCGGAATCGCTCGGCAAGGAGGTGAAGCCGTTCGGCGTGCATGTCACCGCGCTGGCGCCCGGCGGGTTCCGCACCGATTGGGCCGGCCGCTCCATGGTGCGCTCGCCGCGCGCCATTGCCGACTATGACGCGGTGATGGACCCGATCCGCGCCGGACGGCAGGCCCGCCGCGGCAACCAGCTCGGCGATCCCGCCAAGGCGGCGCAGGCTTTGCTCAAGCTGGTGGAGGCGGAGAATCCGCCGGCGCATCTCTTTCTCGGCACCGACGCGCTCCAACTGGTGGCCGAGAAGCTGGCGGCATTGAAGGCCGAGATCGCGGCGTGGGACGAGGTGTCGCGCTCGACGGATTTCGCCTGACGCTCGCCGTGGGCATCCTTCGAGGCTCGCTACGCGAGCACCTCAGGATGAGGTCGTATCTTCACAGAGGAACCTCATCCTGAAGTGCCGGCCTCGGGCCGGCCTCGAAGGATGCCCGGCAGCGCACCGCCCCGCTGTCGCCGTTTTCCAAGTCTCACGCTATGACGCCACACGGTAAAGCGGGGCGCGCGAACGGAGTCGGATCATGGCACGGCTGTTCTTCCGTCGGGGGCGGGATCGTGAAGCGGCACCGGATGCAGCGCGCGAACTTGCGGACAAGGCGCGCGCGGTGCTGGGCGTCGGCGAGGAGACCACTGTCTCCATCACCGAGATCGCCTGCGGCGATCCCGCCTGCGGTGGCGCCGAGACCGTGGTGCTGGTGATGCGGCCGGGCCGGCGCACCGAGGCGGCCAAGCTGATGAAGCCGCTCTCCACCGTGACGGACGAAGACCTTGCCGAGGCGCTGGCGCCCTTGATAGCCAATAGCGTCTAGTTGTTTGTATAGATTCCAAACAGGACAGGTAACGTCTTGTAATTCATTGATGACGCAGCGGAATGATTAAGAATAAAACAATTCCAATGTAACTTCGAAGTCTTGCAGCATCTTCCCGCACTGGCGTAGGACTGGCCCATCGTCGGCGCCGCCGCGACGCCCAAGGAGATGTCCATGCGAGCCAGAGCCCTTTTCGCCGCGCCGCTGCTTGCCGCCGCGCTCGGCGTCTTTGCCGCCGCCCCCGCATCCGCGCAGGGCGCGGCCCCCAAGCCGCGCGAGATTCTCGTCACCTACGCCAACATCGCCGAGGCCATGTATGGCGACAGCCTGAAGACCGCCAAGGATCTGCAGGCCGCGGTCGACGCCTTCCTCGCCGCGCCGACCACCGAGAATCAGGACAAGGCCAAGGCGGCCTGGAAGGCGGCCCGCGTGCCGTACCAGCAGACCGAGGGCTTTCGCTTCGGCAACGCCATCGTCGATGACTGGGAGGGCAAGGTGAATGCCTGGCCGCTCGACGAGGGGCTGATCGACTATGTCGACACCAAATCCTATGGCGAGAAGTCGGACGAGAACCCGCTCTACACCGCCAATGTGATCGCCAACACCAAGATCCGCGTCGGCAAGAAGACCATCGACGCCACCAAGATCACGCCGAAGCTGCTGGAGAGCCTGCAGGAAGCAGGCGGCGTCGAATCCAACGTCGCCACCGGCTATCACGCCATCGAATTCCTGCTCTGGGGCCAGGATCTGAACGGCACCGGGCCCGGCGCCGGCAAGCGTCCCGCCAGCGACTACGATACCAAGAACTGCACCGGCGGCAATTGCGAGCGCCGCGCCGCCTACCTGAAGGCCGCGACCGACCTGCTGGTCTCCGACCTTCAGGAGATGGCCGACAATTGGGCAGCCAAGGGCAAGGCCCGCAAGTCGGTGCTGGCCAAGAAGGACAAGGCCGGTCTCGCCGTCATCCTCACCGGCCTCGGCTCGCTCTCCTATGGCGAACTCGCCGGCGAGCGCATGAAACTCGGCCTCATCCTCCATGATCCGGAGGAAGAGCACGACTGCTTCTCCGACAACACCCACAACTCGCATTACTACGACGAAGTCGGCATCGCCTCGATCTATCGCGGCAAGTACACCCGCGTCGATGGCTCGGTGGTCGAAGGCCCGTCCATCGCCGCCTATGCTGCCGCGCTCGCGCCGAAGGCGGCGGACGAAGCCGCCATCAAGGTCGACGCCGCGCTCGCCGCTCTCAAGGCGATCAAGGACGAGGCCGACAGCGGCAAGGAGGCCTATGACCAGATGATTGGCGAGGGCAACACCGAGGGCAACGCGCTGGTGCAGAAGGGCGTCGACAGCCTGGTCGCCCAGACCCGCGCCTTCGAGGGCGTGGTCGCCGGCCTGAAGCTGAAGATCAAGGTCGAGGGCTCCGACAGCCTCGACGACCCGTCCAAGGTCACGCAGTGAGGGCACTGTGACCAAAAGCGGCGCGATGCTTTCGCGCCGCGCCTTCCTCCTGGCCGGGGCGACGCTCGGCACGGGTTCTGTGCTCGCGCCCTCGCAAACCAGCGAGGCGCGGGTGCTTCCGTCGGCGGTAGCGTCCCGCACCGTGGCGCTCTCGGCCGGCGAGATGGACCTGCATCTGCTCGGCCCCGACAAGCCCGCCACGCGCATCTTCGCCTATGATGGCGAGCCGTTCCGGCTGATCCGGGCGAAGCGCGGCGAACAGATCGAATTCACCTTCGACAATCATCTGAGCGAAGGCTCGACCGTGCATTTCCACGGCATCCGCATGCCGAACGAATATGACGGCGTGCCCACCTTGACCCAGCCCGTGGTCCAGCCCGGCGGCCGCTTCGTCTATCGCATCCCGTTCAACGATCCCGGCACCTTCTTCTTCCACCCGCATTGCGACGAGACCGGCCAGGTCGGCCGCGGTCTTGCGGGGGTGATGATCGTCGATGATCCGCGGGATCCGAAGTTCGACGCCGAGCACATTCTCTGCCTGAAGGACTGGCGGCTTGCCGAGGACGGCACGTACCTCGCCATGTCCGAGCCGGACGGCGCCTCCAAGGCCGGCACCTATGGCGCCACCCGTACCGTGAACGGCGTCCCGACGCTCGATCTCAAGGCGCCCGCAAATAGCGACGTGCGCGTGCGCATCCTCAATCTCGATTCGACGCGGGTGATGGATATCGGCGTCGAAGGCGCCGACGCGGCTTTGATCGCCATTGATGGACACGCTTTGCCGCCGATCCCGCTGGACAAGCTGCCCGACGGCATCTGGCGTTTCGGCCCGGCGCAGCGCATCGACCTGCATATCCGCATGCCCGAAGCCGGCAAGAGCGTGCAGATCGGCGATTACCGTGCCGCCGACATCTATCATTTCGCTACGCTCACCGCCGAGCCCTCCGACAAGCGCAAGCGCCCGTTCCGCGCGCTTGCTCTGCCCGCGGCCAAGCTGCCGCAGCCGGACCTGAAGCGCGCCGAACAATCGACCTTCACTCTCCAGCAGGCCACCGACGCCGCGGTGAAGGAGACCGGCTTGCCGCCGGACGATCCGCTGGCGAAAGCTTTGATCGACAGCCTGTGCGTCGGCTCGACCACCTATTGGGCGATCAGCCAGGAATCCTGGCCGACCGGCGACAAGCGCAATGTGCCGCCGCCGCTGGCGAGGATGGTCGAGGGCAAGAGCTACCGCGTCACCATCAAGAACGGCACGCGCTATCCGCATCCGGTGCACCTGCACGGCCACGCCTTCGCGGTGATCGACTCTTCGTCCGGCCGCCTGCCGAAGCACTTCGCCGACACTGTGCTGGTGCAGCCCGACGAGACCGTCGATATCGCCTTCGTCGCGGCGAGCGGCGACTGGGTGTTCCACTGCCATATATTGGAGCACATGGAGGCCGGCATGATGGGCTGGTTCCGGGTGGTGTGATGGCGGAAGGAGCGGCCGAAGCTCCCTCTCCCCGAGGGGGAGAGGGTTGGGGTGAGGGGGCGCTACGCGTCGGCAGCGTTCCTCCACCCTCACCCGGCGCTGCGCGCCGACCTCTCCCTCGAGGGAGAGGTTTGCTTGCCGCGGTACTCGCCGCTCTCCTCCTCACCCCCGCCGCGGCCGACGATGCCGGCCTCGACCGCGCCATCGGCAAGGCGCTGTTCGAGCGCGCCTGGGTGCCGGCGCCGAGCTCGACCCGCGCCAATGACGGGCTCGGCCCGCTGTTCGATGCCCGCTCCTGCGCCTCCTGCCATCCCGGCGGCGCCGGTCGCGGCGCGACCGCGCTCGATGCGCAGGGGCACCCCGAGGGCCTCGGTCTCGTGCTCTCGCTGATCCGCCCCGACGGCACGGGCGATCCGACCTATGGGCACCGGCTGGAGACCATGACGCTCCCCGGCATTCCGGCCGAGGGCGTGATCGCTGTGGATGTGCAGGATGGCGGCCGCATCCCGCGCATCGAGCAACCCGGCTACGGCCCTCTCGATCCGGCGACCCGGATCTCGCTGCGCGCCGCGCCGGACCTGCGCGGCCGAGGCCGGCTGGAGGATGTCACCGACGCCACCATCCTCGCCATGGAAGATCCCGACGACAGGAACGGCGACGGCATACGTGGCCATGCGCGCCGTCTGGCAATGCCGGAGCATGGCTCAAGTATTGGCAGGTTCGGCTGGAAGGCCAGCCACGCCACGCTGGAGAGCCAGGCCTCGGAAGCTTTCGCGCTCGATCTCGGCCTGTCGACGCCGCTGCGGCTGGAGCCGTGGGGCGACTGCACCGAGGTGCAGACCGCCTGCCGCAACGCCCCGCATGGCCGCGAGGTGGAGGGCGAGCCCGAGATTGGCGAGGCGATTGTGCAACGCCTCGTCGCCTATCTCCGTGGGCTCGACATCCCGAAATCCGAACCCGACAAGCGCGGCGCGAAGTTATTTGCAGCGGTCGGCTGCGCCGCCTGCCACCGTCCACACCTGCCCACCCGGGACGGCGGCAGCGCCGCGCTGTTCACCGATGTCTTGCTGCACGATATGGGCGAGGGGCTTGCCGATCCCACCGGCGTGCCCGGCGCCGCGGCGGGCGAATGGCGCACCGCGCCGCTCGCCGGCCTGTCGCGGGCGCTGGCGCGGGGCACCGGCCTGCTGCATGACGGGCGCGCCGCCGATGTAAACGCGGCGATCGGCTGGCACGGCGGCGAGGCCTCGTCCGCCCGCGCGCGCTTTGACAAACTGAGCGCCGGCGAGCGCCGCGCGCTCATTGAGTATGTATCCTCCCTCTGACCGAGGACTGAGAGATGTTTCGTTCTTTGATGGCCCTGCTGGTGGCGCTTGCCGCGCAGATCGGCCAGAGCGTGCCCGGCGTCGCGGCGGCCGCCGCCTTGCTGACGCAGGTCTTCGTCAGCCGCGCCCAGGCCGCTCCGGTCTCGGCACCCGAGGTGGTCGAGCAATGGCTGCTGCCACGCTATGACGCGCTCGCCGCCGCCACCACGGCGCAGCTCGATGCCTGGAAGGCCTTCTGCAAGGCACCGGGCGCGGATGGCATAGCCGGGCTCAAGCAACGCTTCGGCACGGCTTCGGATGCCTGGGCCGCTGTCGAGTTCATCACCTCCGGCCCGGTGATCCTCGCCTTGCGCGCCGACCGCTTCAACCTGTTCCCGGAGCGGCGCAATGCGGTGGCACGCTCGCTGGCCGAACTGATCGCCGATCCCAATGAGGAGCGCCTCGCCCCGGAGCGCTTCGGCCGGCTCAGCGCCGCCGCGCAGGGCCTGCCGGCGCTGGAGCGCCTGCTCTATGAGGATGGCGCGTCCGCGGCGCTGGCGAGCGGCCCGGAATCGGCGCGCCGCTGCGCCATCGGCCTCGCCATCGCCGGCAATCTCGACGAGATCGCCCGCGGCATCCGCTCCGGCTGGGGCGATCGCTCGACCGGATTGCTGGCGCAACTCATCGCCGGCAAGTCGGATCCGGTGTTCTTCCCAGATCCGAATGCGCTGCTCAGCCAGATGGTGACCGACCTAGCCGGTGCCTACCAGCGCGTCGTCGACCAGCGCTTGCTGGTGGTCGCCGGTAAGACCATTGCCGATGCCAAGCCGGCACTCGCCGACCGCCGCCGCAGTGGCCGCTCCAAGGCGACCATCCTCGCCACCATCGCCAGCGCCGACGCGCTCTCCGAGGCGCTGGCCAAGGGCCTGGATGCCAAGTCGCAGGGCGTGGTCGACAAGGCCGGCCAGGCGGCGCTCGATGCCGTGAAGCGGCTGCCCGACGATGTCGGCGCCGCCGCCGCCGACGCCAAGGGTCGTAGGGTGCTGGAGGCGACGGTTGTGGCGCTGAAGGCGGCGCAGAAGACCGTGGCCGAGCCGCTCGCCTCCGGCCTCGGCGTGCCGCTGGGTTTCAACGCGCTGGATGGGGATTAGCCGTTCTGCGTGAGTATCCTTCGAGGCCGGCCGTTGGCCGGCACCTCAGGATGTGGTCGTTCAATAAAGCAGAACCTCATCCTGAGGCGCTCGCGCAGCGAGCCTCGAAGGATGCTGAAGCCGAGCGACACCTTCCGGCCCACGGAAAAGGACACCGCCATGCGCCTCTCCGACCTCTCCCGCCGCTCGCTGCTGGCGCGGCTCGGCGGCCTTGCCCTGGCGCCGCGCGCTTTGCTCGGCGCCGCCCATGCGCAGGACCATGCGCTCGATGCGGAGTGGCTGGCGACCGCCGGCGTCGAGGGCGGCTTCGCCCCCGTCGTGCTGGCGCCCGATTATGCCGCGACCCAGGTCGGGCTCGGCACGCAGCGCCTGCATTGGGTGGAGCCGGCGCCGGATGGGCGCAGCGCCATCGCCGTCGCCCGCCGGCCGGGCACCACCGCGATCCTGTTTGACCGCATCAACGGCACGGTGACCGCTACCTTCGAGCCCGGCGAGGGGCGCGTCTTCTCCGGCCATGGCCGCTTCAGCGATGACGGCCGGCGCTTCCTGGCGGTGGAGATCGACCGGATAAGCGGGCAGGGTACCGTGACCCTGCGCGATCCCGCGGCGGGCTTCGCCATCCGCACCGAATGGGCGTCGTCCGGCATCGGCCCGCACGACCTATTGCGCGCCGGTGATGCGCTGGTGGTGGCCAATGGCGGCGTCGAGCCGCATACGCCGGAGGCGCTCGGCGCCGAGGTCGCCGGCGCCAGTATCGCCGTGATCGACCCGGCCAGCGGGGAGACCCGCGCGCTGGCGCAACTCGGCGCCGACCTGGAATCTCTCTCGCTGCGCCACCTTGCGGTCGCAGTGGACGGGCTGGTGGTGGTCGCGGCGCAGGATCTGCTCAACGACGGACTCGCCCGCCCGCTGCTCTATGCGGTGCAACCGGAGGGCGCATTGCGCGCCTTCGATGCGCCGGACGCCGAGTGGCGGGGCTTGCGCACCTATATCGGCTCCGTCGCCTTCGATGCCTCCGGGGCCTATGTCGCGGCGGCGAGCCCGCGCGGCAATCGGGTTTGCCTGTGGCAGCGCGACGGGCGCTTCATCGGCTCGGTTCCGATGGTCGACGGTTGCGGCCTCGCCGCCACCCGGGAGGCCGGCCAATTCCTTGCTACCAGCGGGCTTGGCGAGATTGCGCTCATGGTTACCGATGGTGAAGGCGTTGGTGTCGCGGCCCGGAAATCCGGCAGCTTACGTTTCGACAACCACGCCGTTCTGGTTCCCTGAGTCACGGCGTACGAGTCGCCGGCAACGGCCTTCACGGGCCCGTTACGCAATACTGGCACATTGCATTCATTGCTGATTTCTTAAGGTAAAATATGCTGAATGATACCTTAAAAAGGTATTATGATGATCCAAATGGTATCATGGCACGGAAGTATAGGCTGATCGATCTCGGAGGAGTGTTGCCTATTCGCACTAGTTGCGGAGACGGGCTTCGCTACAATCAGGGACAGTTCAATTGGGGGATGCCCACTATGAAGAAGTACCTGCTCGCGACCGTGTTCCTGGGCGCGCTCCTGCCGGTTTCCGGCGCCTACGCAGCTGACCTGTCCTACCCGGTGAAGGCTCCGCCGGTCGTGGTGATCCCGGTGTTCTCCTGGACTGGCTTCTACCTCGGCGCGAACGTCGGCTACGGCGGCGACAAGTTCAAATATCCGTACAATGTCTCGGATGATTTCCGCGAAGACGACTTCGATCTCAACGGTGATTTCAAGCTCACCTCGAGCGGCTTCTTCGGCGGCGGTCAGATCGGCTACAACTACCAGTTCGACAATAGCTGGGTGATCGGCATCGAGGCCGATTTCCAGTGGTCGGGCATCGAGGGCGAGCTTTCCGGTAACGCTTCTCTGGACGTTAACGGCAATAACGAGCTTGACGCCAGCTTCAGCGCCGGCTCCGAGGTCGAGTGGTTCGGCACCATCCGCGGCCGCCTCGGCTATGCGTGGGACAAGGTCTTCCTGTACGGCACCGGTGGTGCTGCCTACGGCAAGGTCAAGTCGCATTACAGCATCAATATCGACGATTTCAACGCCAGCGACTCGGTGAGCGACACCCAGTGGGGCTGGACGGTCGGTGCTGGTCTCGAATACGCCATCACCAACAACTGGACCTTCAAGACCGAATATCTCTACGTCGATCTGGGCAGCCAGAACCTCGTTGACATCTCGGATGATGGTTTCAACGCCAATCTCGACGTCGAGACCAAGTTCCACACCATCAAGGCCGGCCTGAACTACAAGTTCTGATCGTCTTCGCGAATCTTCCCGCGACCAGCCTTTGAAGGGCCGCACGCAAGTGCGGCCCTTTTTCTTTGTTCGTGCTGCTACCGGTCGTCATCCCGGACGGCCGCAAGGCCCAGCCGGGATCCCAGACAAGGTGTTGGGCGGGACTTCACGCGATCCCGGCTCTTCGGCCGGGATGACGACAGGTTGGAGAAAAAGAACGACCTTATCCTGAGGTGCCCGGCAAAGCCGGGCCTCGAAGGATGCTGAAGCAGGAGGGCGCGCCTCTCTTCCCTTTTGCCGCGCACGGGAGGATAAAGGCGCAAGTCGCCTGTTCATCATCAAGAACAACATCCAGCGCGCGTAAAATGAACTCGCTCTTTGCCAACCTGCCTACCACCGTGTTCGAAACCATGTCGCGGCTCGCCCGCGAGCATGGCGCCGTCAATCTCGGCCAGGGCTTTCCGGATGATCCCGGCCCCGAGGACGTGCGGGCGAAGGCAGCGGAGGCGGTGCTCAACGGCTGGAACCAATACCCGCCGATGATGGGCGTGCCGGAATTGCGCCATGCCGTTGCCCGCCATTACCGGGACTGGCAGGGCCTCGATCTCGATGCCGAGAGCGAGGTGATGATTACCTCCGGCGCCACCGAGGCGATCGCCGGCGCGCTGTTCGCGCTGATCGAGCCCGGCGATGAAGTGGTGCTGTTCCAGCCGCTTTACGATGCCTATTTGCCGCTGGTGCAGCGCGCCGGCGGCGTGCCGCGCCTCGTCGGCCTGTCGCCGCCCGGCTGGCGGATCACCGAAGAGGCGCTGGAGCGCGCCTTCTCAGCCCGCACCCGCGTCGTGCTGTTCAACAACCCGCACAATCCGACCGGCCGCGTCTTCGATGCCGAGGAACTGGAACTGCTCGCCCGCTTTGTACGGCGCAGCAATGCCGTGCTGGTGTCCGACGAGGTGTGGGAGCACGTGGTGTTCGATGGTCGCCGCCACGTCTCCGTGCTCGCATTGCCGGGCCTGCGCGAGCGCGCGGTCAAGATCGGCTCGGCCGGCAAGATCTTCGGCATGACCGGCTGGAAGGTCGGCTTCGTCTGCGCCGCGCCGGAACTGATGCGGGCGCTGTCGAAAGCGCACCAGTTCCTCACCTTCACCACGCCGCCCTCGCTCCAGCAAGCCGTCGCCTATGGGCTCGGCAAGGAGCCGGAATGGTTCGAGGCGATGCGCGCCGGCCTGCAGCGCTCGCGCGACCGGCTGGGGCAGGGGCTGGCGGATCTCGGCTACCGGGTGCTGCCTTCGGCCGGCACCTATTTCCTCAATATCGATATCGGTCCGCTCGGTGCGACGCTTGATGATGAGGCCTTCTGCCGCCGGCTGGTGGCGGAGGGTGGCGTCGCCGCCATTCCGGTCTCGGCCTTTTACGCCCAGGAGCCGGTGCGCAGCGTGGTGCGCTTCTGCTTTGCCAAGCATGACGCCACGCTGGATTCCGCGATTAGCCGGCTATCTGCCTTCATTCCGGCATTTGTGACAGCGTGAGCCTTGCGGCCGATGCATGCATAGGGATTCGGCTGCCGCCGGAGCATGCATTTGGTGAGGGCCTGCCGCCTTTCTAGGCAAAGCTCGCGGTAATTCGACTTTCCGAGCGTTGCCGAAGGTATCTCGCGGGCGCTGGCCGGTGCCCCGGCTCGCTTGGCACGGCCATTGCTAACCTTCTGACCCGGCGCGCGGACGGGGGTCCTGCGTGCGAACTCCAGAAGGGAACGACTATGTTTAATCTGTTTTCCCATGCGGGCCGCGTGGCCGCGGGCGCGGCTGCGCTCGTGCTGGCCGGCGCTCTCGTCCCCGCCAAGGCCCAGGAGACGATCAAGGTCGGCGTGCTGCACTCGCTTTCCGGCACCATGGCCATCAGCGAGACCACGCTGAAGGACACCGTGTTGTTCCTCGTCGACGAGCAGAACAAGAAGGGTGGCGTGCTCGGCAAGAAGCTCGAGGCGGTGGTCGTCGATCCTGCTTCCAACTGGCCGCTGTTCGCCGAAAAGGCCCGCGAGCTGATTTCCAAGGACAAGGTCGCCGTGGTGTTCGGCTGCTGGACCTCGGTGTCCCGCAAGTCCGTGCTGCCGGTGTTCAAGGAACTGAACTCCATCCTCTTCTATCCCGTCCAGTACGAGGGCGAGGAGAGCGAGCGCAACGTGTTCTACACCGGCGCCGCTCCGAACCAGCAGGCGATCCCGGCGGTCGACTATCTGATGTCGAAGGACGGCGGCGAGGTGAAGCGCTGGGTGCTGGCCGGCACCGACTACGTCTATCCGCGCACCACCAACAAGATCCTCGAGGCGTACCTGCTCTCCAAGGGCGTCGCGAAGGAAGACATCATGATCAACTACACGCCGTTTGGTCATTCCGACTGGCAGACGATCGTGGCGGACATCAAGAAGTTCGGCTCGACCGGCAAGAAGACCGCGGTAGTCTCGACCATCAATGGCGACGCCAACGTTCCGTTCTACAAGGAACTCGGCAACCAGGGCATCAAGGCCACCGACATCCCGGTGGTGGCGTTCTCGGTCGGCGAAGAAGAGCTCGCGGGCATCGACACCAAGCCGCTGGTCGGCCATCTCGCCGCCTGGAACTACTTCGAGTCGATCGATACCCCTGCCAACAAGGACTTCATCGCCAAGTGGCAGGCCTATACCAAGAACCCGAAGCGCACCACCAATGACCCGATGGAAGCCACCGTCATCGGCTTCAACGCCTGGGTCGCCGCGGTCGAGAAGGTGAAGTCCACCGACGCCGACAAGGTGATCGACGCCCTGCCGGGAATCAAGGTGCCGAACCTCACCGGCGGCGTCGCCGAAGTGCTGCCGAACCACCACATCACCAAGCCCGTCTTCATCGGCGAGATCGAGGATAACGGCCAGTTCGACGTGGTGTGGAAGAGCAACGGTCTGGTGCCGGGCGACGCCTGGTCCGACTTCCTCGAAGGCTCGAAGGACCTCGACGCCGACTGGGTGAAGCTGAAGTGCGGCAACTACAACGCCAAGACCAAGAAGTGCGGCGGCGCGTGAGATCACGGCCTTAGCCCCTCGCCCCCATGGGAAGAGGGAGAAGAATGCGGCCGGGCGGGGCGTTGCAGCCCCGCCCGTTCCACCTGCCGATCGGCGTTTTGTCGATCGCGCTTTTGCCGATCGAACTTCAGGAATTGTGATGCGGCTTCCATCGAGCTTCGCCGCCGCCCTGTTTTTGGGGCTGGCGCTGTTTGCGGCCCTCCTGCCGTCCGATGCCAAGGCGGGTCCCTATGAGGACGCCCTCGCGAAATTCACCACCGACTCCTACGCCGACACCTTCGCCGGGCTTGGCCTGCTGGTCACCAGCGGCAATGAGCGCGCCGGCAGCGTGGTCGCGGCGCTGGGCGACGGCCGGCTGCTGTTCGATCCGGCGAGCAAGCTCGTCTACATCAAGGGCACCGACGGTGCGTTGATCGACGCCACCACCGGCGCCCCGGCGACCGTCGATGCGGCGAGCCTGAAGACGGTTCGTGCCAATAACCGGGTGCGCGGCGCCATCGAGGCCGCCAGTGGCGCGCTCTCGCTGATGGCGCCGGACCCGGCCAAGCGGCTTGAGGCTGCGATCTCGGTGTTCAAGTCGCGCGATGTCGCGGCGTTGCCCGCATTGCAGACCGCGCTCGCCCGCGAGACCGATCCGAAGGTGAAGGCGGCGATGGAGGAGGCCCGCGCGGCGCTCATCATCGGTAATCCTGCCGCGCCTGAGGCCGAGCGCGTCGCCGCGGTCGCCACCATCGCCGATGCCGGCGACCAGGACGCGCTCGCCATTCTGCGCAACCTGCCGGCCGACACCCCGGCCACGGTGAAGTCCGCCGCGGCAACCGCCATTGCCGGCATCGACCGCAACCTCGCGGTCTGGGGCGTGGCGCAGAATGTCTGGTACGGCGTCTCGCTCGGCTCGGTGCTGCTGCTGGCCGCCATCGGCCTCGCCATCACCTTCGGCGTGATGGGCGTCATCAACATGGCCCATGGCGAGATGGTGATGCTCGGCGCCTACACCACTTTCGTGGTGCAGGAGGCGATCCGCTCCTATGCGCCCGGCTTGTTCGACTGGTCGCTCATCATCGCCATCCCGCTCGCCTTCATCTTCACCGCGCTGATCGGCGTGATCATCGAGCGCACCGTGATCCGTTTCCTCTATGGCCGCGCGCTGGAAACCCTGCTCGCCACATGGGGCATCTCGCTGATCCTGCAGCAGGCCATCCGCACCATATTCGGCGCCAACAACCGCGAGGTCGGCGCGCCGAGTTGGATGTCCGGCACCTTCGATATCGGCCATCTCTCGGTCACCTATGGCCGGATGTGGATCATTGTCTTCGCCATCCTGGTGTTCATCGCGCTGATGGGCGTGCTGCGGCTGACCCGCATCGGGCTGGAGATGCGCGCGGTGACGCAGAACCGCCGCATGGCCGCCTCCATGGGCATCCGCACCAACTGGGTCGACGCCGCCACCTTCGGCCTCGGCTCCGGCATTGCCGGCATGGCGGGCGTGGCGCTGTCGCAGATCGATAACGTGTCGCCCAATCTCGGCCAGAGCTACATCATCGACAGCTTCCTGGTCGTGGTGTTCGGCGGCGTCGGCAATCTCTGGGGCACGCTGGTCGGCGCCATGTCGCTCGGCATCGCCAACAAGCTGCTGGAGCCCTATGCCGGCGCAGTGCTCGGCAAGATCGCGCTGCTGGTGATCGTCATCCTGTTCATCCAGAAGCGACCGCGCGGCCTGTTCGCGCTGAAGGGAAGGGCGATCGAGGCATGAGTACGCCCAGCACCAGTACGCCCAGCATGAATACGCCCGGCACAGGCCCGCTCGACACGCCGATTCCGGCGCTGCTCGGCACGAGCGGCCGCATCTTCCTCGCCATCGTCATCGGCGCGGCCATCCTCATCCCGGCGCTGAACCTGTTCACCGCGCCGGACTCCGCCCTGCACGTGCCGACCTATGTGATGGCGCTGCTCGGCAAATATCTCTGCTACGCGCTGCTCGCGCTCTCAGTCGATCTGATCTGGGGCTATGTCGGCATCCTCTCGCTCGGCCACGGCGCCTTCTTCGCGCTCGGCGGCTATGCGATGGGCATGTACCTGATGCGCCAGATCGGGACCCGCGGCGTCTATGGCGATCCGGTGCTGCCGGACTTCATGGTGTTCCTGAACTGGAAGGAACTGCCCTGGTTCTGGTACGGCTTCGACTGGTTCCCCTTCGCCGTGATCATGGTGCTGCTGGCGCCGGGCATCCTCGCTCTGGTGTTCGGCTGGTTCGCCTTCCGCTCGCGCGTCACCGGCGTCTATCTGTCGATCATCACCCAGGCGATGACCTTCGCCTTGCTGCTGGCCTTCTTCCGCAACGACATGGGCTTTGGCGGCAATAACGGCCTGACCGACTTCAAGGATATCCTCGGCTTCAACATCCAGGCCGACGGTACCCGCGCCGTGCTGTTTGCGCTCTCCGCGCTCGCGCTCGCCGGCGGCTATGTGCTGTGCCGGTTCCTGGTGCGCTCGCATTTCGGCAAGGTGCTGATCGCCATCCGCGACGCCGAGACCCGGGTGCGCTTCACCGGCTATCGCGCCGAAAACTACAAGCTGGTCGCCTTCGTGGTCTCGGCCTGCCTCGCCGGCATTGCCGGGGCGCTCTATGTGCCGCAGGTCGGCATCATCAATCCGAGCGAGTTCTCCCCCGCCAACTCCATCGAGATCATCGTCTGGGTGGCGGTTGGGGGACGCGGCACGCTCGCCGGCGCGGCGCTTGGCGCCGTTCTGGTGAACTACGCCAAGACCTATTTCACCTCCGGCTTCCTCGCGCCCTACTGGCTGTTCATGCTGGGCGGCCTGTTCGTCGCGGTGACGCTGTTCCTGCCAAAGGGCATCCTCGGCACCTTCCTGGAATGGCGGGCCAAGCGCTTGCCATCGCCCGATGTGCTGCCCGAGGTCGCCGAACCCAAGCCGGCCGAGTGAGGAGGCGGACATGAGCGACATTGATACGCTGGAGCCGCCCGCAGAGCACGAGGCCAGGGCCATCTCCGACAGGAGCCTCACCGAGGCGCTGCTCTATCTCAACGACGTGACCGTCACCTTCGATGGCTTCCGAGCCTTGAACGCGCTGTCCTTCACCGTCGATCCCGGCGAGATGCGGGCCATCATCGGCCCGAACGGCGCCGGCAAGACCACGATGATGGACGTCATCACCGGCAAGACCCGGCCGGACCGCGGCGACGTATTGTTCGCCGGCACCACCGACCTCACCAAGCTCGACGAGACCGAGATCTGCACGCTCGGCATCGGCCGCAAGTTCCAGAAGCCGACGGTGTTCGAGAGCCACACGGTGATCGACAATCTGCGCCTCGCCCTGAAGGGCCAGCGCGGCGCGCTCGCCAATATCTTCCAGAAGGAAACCGGTGCGCAGCGCGACCGCATCGACGAGATCTTCCACACCATCAAGCTCTCGGATCACCGCAACCGCCTGGGCGGCGCGCTCTCGCATGGCCAGAAGCAGTGGCTGGAGATCGGCATGTTGCTGGCGCAGGACCCGAAGCTGCTTCTCGTCGACGAGCCGGTCGCCGGCATGACCGATGCCGAGACCGCGCAGACCGCGGAATTGCTGCGCTCGATCCACGATAACGGGCACTCCGTGGTTGTGGTCGAGCACGACATGACCTTCGTGCGTGATCTCGGCGTGCGCGTGATGTGCCTGCACGAAGGCTCGGTGCTGGCGGAAGGCTCGCTCGACCAGGTCAGCGCCAATGAGCGCGTCATCGAAGTGTATCTGGGGCGCTGACGCATCATGCTCGAAGTCAAGGACGTCAATCTGTTCTACGGCGCCGCCCAGGCACTGCGCGGGGTCTCGCTGAAGGCCGAGGCCGGCAAGGTCACGTGCGTGCTCGGGCGCAATGGTGTCGGCAAGACCAGCCTGATGCGCGCCATTGTCGGCCAGGCGCCGATCGCCAGGGGGGCCATCCATTTCAATGGCGCCGACATCACCACCCTGGCGCCGGCCGAGCGCGCGCGCCGCGGCATCGCCTTCGTGCCGCAGGGCCGCGAGATCTTTCCGCTCCTCACCGTGGCGGAAAATCTGGAGACCGGCTTCGCGCCGCTGAAGCGCAGCGAGCGCGAGATACCGGACGATGTGTTCTCGCTGTTTCCGGTGCTGGATTCCATGCTGCGCCGGCGTGGCGGCGACCTCTCCGGCGGCCAGCAGCAGCAGCTCGCCATCGGCCGCGCACTGGTGATGCGGCCCAAGGTGCTGGTGCTGGACGAGCCGACCGAGGGCATCCAGCCCTCCATCATCAAGGACATCGGCAACGCCATCCGTTATCTGCGTTCCAAGGGCGACATGGCGATCGTGCTGGTCGAGCAGTATTTTGACTTCGCCAAGGAACTTGCCGACCATTTCATCGTGATGGAGCGCGGCGCGGTGGTGATGTCGGGCGACGGCGCGGCGCTCGAGGACCCGGATGTACGTAACCGCATTGCCGTCTGATTTCTCTCCGATCGAGCGCGTTCCCGCCGGCTTGCGCTCGCATGGCCGGGTGCTGGTCGAGGCGAGGGCGCTGGGTGAGCGCACCGTGCTCGGCCGGCTGGAGGAGGCCGGGCCGAGCCGCGCCCGTTTCCCGCGCTCCGGCAAGCGCGGTGCCGCGCTGGAGGCGGTGCTGATCAATACCGGCGGAGGGATCGCGGGCGGCGACGCGGTGGCGACGCAGATGATCGCCCGCGCCGGTGCCCATCTGGTGGCGACGACGCAGGCGGCGGAGAAGATCTATCGCTCCGACGGCGCGGTCTCGAAGATCGACGTCGATCTCCTGGTCGAGCCCGGCGCCAGCCTCGACTGGCTGCCGCAATGGACCATCCTCTTCGATCAGGCGAGGGTGGAGCGCACCATCTCCGCCGAGGTCAGGGAGGGCGCCCGCCTGCTTCTGGTGGAACCGGTCGCGCTCGGCCGCGCCGCGCGGGGCGAGCGCTTTGCGACCGGGGCGCTCCATGATCGCTGGCGCATCCGTCGCAATGGCCGGCTGATCTATGCCGATGGGCTCGATCTCGGCGGCGACATAGCAAAGCTGCTCGATCGCCCCAGCATTGCTCTGGGGGCGGCCGCCTTTGCCACGGTTCTGCTGGTGGCCCCCGATGCCGAGGCGCGGCTGGAGGCGGTGCGCGCTGCGCTCGGTCTGCCCGATGATCTCGCCCCCACGCTCGAGGCCGGCGCCAGCGCCTGGGACGGCATGCTTTCGGTTCGCCTGCTGGCGCGCGACAGCGCGGTACTGGACAAGGCGCTGCGCCGCATCATCGGCGAATTGGGCATAGCTGACCCGCCGCGCATCTGGCATTCCTGATGCCTGTTTTCCGCTTCTGATCCGCCTGTTTCCGGAGAGTCCCGATGAATCTGAGCCCCCGTGAGAAGGACAAGCTGCTGGTCGCCATGGCTGCCATGGTGGCGCGCCGCCGGTTGGAGCGCGGCGTGAAGCTCAACCATCCGGAGGCGATCGCGCTGATCACCGATGTCGTCATCGAGGGCGCGCGCGACGGCAAGAGCGTCGCCGAACTGATGACCCTTGGCGCCACCGTGCTGACCGCCGAGCAGGTGATGCCCGGCATCGCCGAGATCATCCATGACGTGCAGGTCGAGGCGACCTTCCCGGATGGCACCAAGCTGGTGACGGTGCATGAGCCGATCCGCGGCGCGCATGCCGCCGTCGTGCCCGGCGAGGTGCTGGTGGAGGACGGCGAGATCGAGCTGCTCGCCGGCCGCGAGACCGTCGCGCTCACGGTCGCCAATACCGGCGACCGGCCGATCCAGGTCGGCAGCCATTACCATTTCTTCGAGACCAACCCGGCGCTCGCCTTCGAGCGGGACAAGGCGCGCGGCATGCGCCTCGCCATCCCCTCCGGCACCGCGGTGCGCTTCGAGCCCGGCCAGTCCCGCGAGGTGACGCTGGTCGCGCTCGCCGGCAAGCGCGAGGTCTATGGGTTCCGGCAGGACGTGATGGGGAAGCTGTGAGTTGCCTTGCGGAAGGCTGTCGTAAGGCATATCTTCAAAGTAAGGAGATTGCGTCATGCCTTACGAGACTGACATCACCCTCACCAGCAAGGGCCAGTTCACCTTGCCGGCCGAACTGCGCAAGCGCTGGAACATGAAGGCCGGCGACAAGCTCCACGTGGTACTCCGCGACGACGGCACCGCCGAGGTGGCGCCGCGCAAGCCGAAGCGTTTCCTCGACTGGGTGCGCTCGCGCGAGCCGGTGAAGCTGGAGCGGCCGCTGACGGACGAGGATATCGACGCGGCGATCGACGAAGCGATGCGGGAACGCTATTTGAGCGGGCTGGGCAAGAAGCCATGATCGGGTTCGACACCAATGTCCTGCTGCGTCTGATCCTGCAGGACAGCCCGATCGAAAGCGGGAAGGCACAGCAACTACTCGAATCCATCGCTCCCGACACGCCCGTGCTCGTCAATGCGGTCGTCGTCCACGAGATGGTGTGGGTGCTGCGTCGCACGCTCGGCTGGAGCAAGGCGGATGTGCTGTCGGTCCTGCAATCGCTGCTCGATCAGGACGACCTGACCTTCTCGCATGAAGGGGCGATCCGCCGCGCCATGGCCGCATGGGAAGATGGATCCGCTCACTTCGCCGACTACTTCATCGCCGAGATCAATGCCGATCTCGAGTGTGCGACGACCTATACGTTCGATCGAAAAGCCGCCACGCATCCCGCCTTCTCACCCGTGATGTGACGAGACCCCCATGTCCCTGAAGATCTCCCGCGCCTTCTATGCCGAGATGTACGGCCCCACCACCGGCGATCGGGTGCGCCTTGCCGATACCTCGCTCGTCATCGAGGTGGAGCGCGACCTCACCGTCTATGGTGAGGAGGTGAAGTTCGGCGGCGGCAAGACCATTCGCGACGGCATGGGGCAGGCGCAGACCACGCGGGCCGGCGGCACCGCCGACACGGTCATCACCAA
Source organism: Starkeya sp. ORNL1 (assembly GCF_012971745.1). Taxonomy (NCBI): domain Bacteria; kingdom Pseudomonadati; phylum Pseudomonadota; class Alphaproteobacteria; order Hyphomicrobiales; family Xanthobacteraceae; genus Starkeya; species Starkeya sp. ORNL1. The sequence goes on along the minus strand of NZ_CP048834.1, from coordinate 1,098,662 downwards.
TGCGCTGATCCTCGATCATTGGGGGATCGTGAAGGCCGATATCGGCCTGCGCGACGGCCGCATCCTCGCCATCGGCAAGGCCGGCAATCCGGATATCCAGCCGGGGATCGATATCGTTATCGGGCCGGGCACCGAGATCATCGCCGGCGAGGGCAAGATCGTCACCGCCGGCGGCTTCGACTGCCACATCCATTTCATCTGCCCGCAGCAGATCGAGCATGCGCTGATGAGCGGCGTCACCACCATGCTCGGCGGCGGCACCGGGCCGGCGGCCGGCACCAACGCCACCACCTGCACACCCGGTGCCTGGCACATCGAGATGATGCTGCGCGCCTTCGACAGCTTCCCGGTGAACCTCGCGCTCTCCGGCAAGGGTAATGCCTCGCTGCCCGCGGCGCTCACCGAGCAGATCGAGGCCGGCGCCTGTTCGCTGAAGCTGCACGAGGACTGGGGCACCACGCCCGCGGCCATCGACTGCGCTTTGTCGGTGGCGGACGAGCATGACATCCAGATCATGATCCACACCGACACGCTCAATGAGAGCGGCTTCGTCGAGGACACCGTCGCCGCCTTCAAGGGCCGTACCATCCACGCCTTCCACACCGAAGGTGCCGGCGGCGGCCATGCGCCCGATATCATGAAGGTGGCAAGCCTGCCGAACGTGCTGCCGTCCTCCACCAACCCGACGCGGCCCTTCACGGTGAACACGCTCGACGAGCATCTCGACATGCTCATGGTGTGCCACCACCTCGATCCGCTGATCGCCGAAGACCTCGCCTTCGCCGAGAGCCGCATCCGCAAGGAGACCATCGCGGCGGAGGACATCCTCCACGATCTCGGCGCGCTCTCGATGATCTCGTCCGACAGCCAGGCCATGGGCCGGCTCGGCGAAGTGATCACCCGCACCTGGCAGACCGCGCACAAGATGAAGCTGCAGCGCGGCCCGCTGCCCGGGGATTCCGAGCGTAACGACAATCTGCGCGCCAAGCGCTATGTGGCGAAATACACCATCAATCCCGCCATCGCCCACGGCATCTCGCGCCATATCGGCTCGGTGGAGCCGGGCAAGCTCGCCGACCTCGTCATCTGGTCGCCGGCCTTCTTCGGCACCAAGCCGGACATGGTGGTGAAGGGCGGCGCCATCGTCGCGGCGCAGATGGGCGATCCCAACGCCTCGATCCCGACCCCGCAGCCGGTTCACTATCGCGAGATGTTCGGTGCCTACGGCAAGGCCCGTACCGCCACGTCGGTGACCTTCACCTCGCGCGCGGCCGTCGAGCGCGGCGTCGGCGCCCGGCTTGGGCTGGAGAAGGCTTTCCTCGCTGTGGAGAACGTCCGCGCCGGCATCGGCAAGGCCTCGATGATCCACAACAGCGCGACGCCGCACATCGAGATCGACCCGGAGACCTATGAGGTCCGCGCCGATGGCGAACTGCTCACCTGCGCACCGGCGACCGAGCTGCCCATGGCGCAGCGCTACTTCCTGTTCTAAGTGAATGCGGGGCATCGCGACCGAGCAGGAGTTCACCCATGATCCGCGCCAATGAGGTCCTTCCCGCCGGCACCTGGAATGCGGCGAGCGCCGCCGACCGCGTGGTGCTGCCGCATGATGGCCGCCACCGCCGCCGCATCGCCATGCGCGGGGAGGGCGATGTAGCCTTCCTGCTGGACCTCACTGAGGCGACCCACCTGAAGCATGGCGACGGCCTGAAGCTCGATGACGGCCGGATCGTCGCCGTGGTCGCGGCCGAGGAGCCGGTGGCGGAGATCGTCGCCCGCGACGCCCATCACCTCGCCCGCCTCGCCTGGCATCTCGGCAATCGCCACGTGGCGGCGGAGTTGCTGGCCGACCGCATCCGCATTGCGCGCGACAACGTGCTGGAAGAGATGGCGCGCGGTCTCGGCGCCACCGTGTCGGTGGTGGAAGCCGCGTTCGAGCCGGAAGGCGGCGCCTATGAGGCGGCGGAAGCCCACGGCCACGAGCATCACGCACATGAACACCATGCCCACGATCATCATGAGCACGGTGAAGCATGCGGCTGCGGCCACAGCCACCACGATCACGCGCACCACGATCACGCGCACCACGACCACGCGCACCATGGTCACGACCATGATCATGGGCACGATCATGGCCACGACCACGACCACAAACATGCTCACGAGCCGGCCCGCGACGTGATCCACGTGCACGACCATGACCACAAGCGCGGCCACGACCACGACGATCACCACCACGACCATGCCCACCGGCACGGCTGAGGCCGGCGGGCACCAGGACGCCGTCGACCTGCTGCCGCTGCTGGTCTGGCTGTCGCCGGCCTATCCGGTCGGCGCCTTCGCCTATTCGCACGGGCTCGAATGGGCAGTGGAGACCGGGGACATCCGCGATGCGGCGACGCTGATGGATTGGGTCTCCGACCTGATCCGGCACGGCGGGCCGTTCTGCGATGCGGTGCTGCTCGCTCTTGCCTGGCGCGCACTGCGCGATGGTTCGGACGCCGATCTGCGCGAAGTGGCGGAACTGGCGGCGGCGTTCGCACCCTCGCGCGAGCGGCAGATGGAGACGCTGAACCAGGGCGACGCCTTCATGACCGCGACCCGCGCCGCCTGGCCGGCGCCCAGGCTCGACCGGCTGGCGCACGCCTGGGACGGACGCGTCGCCTATCCGGTGGCGGTCGGCGTCAGCGCGGCGGCACATGGCCTGCCGCTTGCCTCCACACTCTCGGCTTTCCTCACCGCGGTGGCCGCCAATCTGGTCTCCGCCGCGGTGCGCCTGGTGCCGCTGGGCCAGACCGACGGCAACCGCGTGCTGGCCGGCCTCGTCGCCGAGGTGCGGGCCGCGGCTCAGGCGGCGCCCGACGTGCCGCTCGATGCGATCGCCTGCGCTGCGCTGCGCTCCGATATCGCCTCGATGCGCCACGAGACGCAATATACGAGACTGTTCCGAAGCTGAGTGCAGATGGGAGAAGGATGATGGAGACGAGCGGGCCGCTGCGGGTCGGCATTGGCGGGCCGGTGGGCTCGGGCAAGACCGCGCTGATGGAAGCGCTGTGCCGGACATTCCGCGAGCGCTACGACCTCTGCGCCATCACCAACGATATCTACACCAAGGAGGATGCCGAAATCCTCACCCGCGCCGGGGCGCTGCCCGCCGAGCGCATCATGGGGGTGGAGACCGGCGGCTGCCCGCACACCGCGATCCGCGAGGACGCCTCTGCGAACCTTGCGGCGATCGCGGACATGCGCGCGCGCTTCCCGAAGCTCGACCTCATCCTGATCGAATCCGGCGGCGACAATCTCGCCGCGACCTTCTCGCCCGAGCTTGCCGACATCACCATCTACGTCATCGACGTTTCGGCGGGGGAGAAGATCCCGCGCAAGGGCGGTCCCGGCATCACCCGCTCGGACCTCCTCGTCATCAACAAGATCGACCTCGCGCCCTATGTCGGCGCCTCGCTGGAGGTGATGGACCGGGATTCGCAGCGCATGCGCGGACGCCGTCCTTTCGTCTTCGCCAATGTGCGGGCGGGCCAGGGCGTCGAGGACGTGGCGCGCTTCATCGAGCAGGCCGGCGGCCTGGTGCCGCATGGTTCGAAGAGCCCGGCTCTCGCCGGTGTCTGAAAGGAGTGGTGTGGCACCCGGAAGTTTCGCTGAACGGGTTCACACCACATTCACTAAACATAAAAAGCGGGCATTAACAGCCCCAAAGTAACGTAGGGTTGCGCGTTTCGATATGGCATCTAGACGACGCGCGGGGTGAGGGCTGTTTGGAAGGTCGACACCGGTGAAGGGCAGAAAAATCTGCCGGACCGGCGCGTTCGACATCCGAAAACGCTCCTCGATCTTCGCCGACCGGGAAGACATATTCGATGGCATATCCGGTACCGGAGAACGAGGCGGAGCGGCTTGCGGAACTCTATGCCCTCGACATCCTGAATGCCTGCCCGACGCCGTCGATGGACGGCATCTGCGCCATTGCGTGTGAAGCGCTCGGTGCGACGTCGGCCTGCGTCGGCATGGTCGATCGCGACCGGCAATGGTTCAAGGCGACCTCCGGCATCGGCCTCGCCATTGACGGGACATCGCGCGAGGATTCCTTCAGCACCTGGACCATCCTGTCCGACGACATCCTCGTCGTGCCCGACACCACCGCCGATCCGCGCTTCCGCGACAATGCCTATGTCACCGGCGCGCCGCATATCCGCTTCTATGCCGGCGCTCCGGTCGCGGTGCGGCCCGGCCTCAATATCGGCGCGCTGTGCATCTTCGGGCCGGAGCCGCGCGAACTGACCGCCGGGGAGGCCGAGATCGTGCGCCATCTGGCGTCCGTCGTCGCCGACCAGATCCGCCTCCACGAGGCCACCCGCAGCGCCAAGAGCGAGCTCGAGCATCGCCGCACCAGCCAGAACCAGCTGGAGCACCAGAGCCGTGAACTGTGGCGGCGCCAGACGCTGCTGGCGCAGACCGAGCGCCTCGCCAAGGTTGGCGGCTGGGAATTCGACGTCGCCAGCGGCAAGCTCACCTGGTCGGACGGCGTCTATCGCATCTATGGCATGACGCCCGGGCGCGAGCCCTCGCCGGACCTTGCTTTGTCGCATTTCCCGAGCGAGGCCCGTGCCCAGTTCCAGCGCCGCTTCGAAGCCTCGCTGCGAACTGGCGAATCCTTCGAGCTGGAGCTGCCCTTCATCGATGCGCAGGGCCGCAACCGCATGGTGCGCAAGAGCTGCGACATCGAGCGCGACGGCGAGGCCGCGGTCCGCGCCTTCGGCATCCTGCAGGACGTCACCGAGCAGAAGGAAGCCGAGCAGCGCATGTGGCACATGGCCAATCATGATGCGCTGACCGACCTGCCCAATCGCGGCCTGATGCGCGACCGGCTCGACGTCGCGCTGCGCCGCGCCCGCCGCGCCGGCTGCCATGTCGTGCTGCTGCTGATCGATCTCGACCAGTTCAAGGACGTCAACGACGCGCTCGGCCACGATGCCGGCGACGCGCTGCTGATCGAGGCGGCGCGCCGGCTGATCGAATGCGTGCGCGAGGTCGACACCGTCGCCCGGCTCGGCGGCGACGAGTTCGTCGTGGTGCTGGACCGCGTCACCAGCGCGGCCGAGGGCATGGAAGTTGCCGAACGTATCCTCGAGGCGCTGCGCGAGCCCTTCGTCTATCGCCGTGGCAAGCTCTCGTGCCGCGGCAGCATCGGCTTCGCCATGGCACCGGAGCACGGCACCGATCCGCAGGAACTGCTCAAGAACGCCGACATCGCGCTCTACCGCGCCAAGGCCGCCGGGCGCGGCATCGTGGTGCAGTATGACGTGGTGATGCGCGAGGCCACCGAGAGCCGCGTCCAGCTCAATGGCCGCGTGCGCATGGGGCTCGAGAATGGCGAGTTCCTGCCTTATTACCAGCCGAAGATCTCGCTGCGCACCGGCGCCATTGCCGGCTTCGAGGCGCTGCTGCGCTGGCGCCATCCGCGCAAGGGGCTGCTCGGCCCGGGCGATTTCGCCGGCGCGTTCGAGGACACCGACCTCGCCATCGCCATCGGCGCCCGGGTGCTGGATGTCGCGGTGCGCGACATGCGCGAATGGCTGGATGCCGGCCACGAGTTCGGCCGCGTCGCCATCAATGTCACCTCGGCCGAATTCGCCCGCGGCGAGTTGGCCGAGCGGGTGCTCGACGCGCTTGCCGAGCGCTCGGTACCACCCGAGCGCCTCGCCATCGAGGTGACGGAGAGCGTGTTCCTCGGCCGCGGCATCGAGGCGGTGCGCCACAGCCTGTCGAAGCTGCACCATGCCGGCGTGCTGATCGCGCTCGACGATTTCGGCACCGGCTACGCCTCGCTCACCCATCTCAAGCAATTCCCGGTCGACCGCATCAAGATCGACCGCTCCTTCATCAGCGACATCGAGCGCGACGCCGATGACGCTGCCATCGTCCGCGCCGTGGTCAATCTCGGCCACAGCCTCGGCATCAAGACCACCGCCGAGGGCGTCGAGACGGTGTCGCAGGCGGCCTATCTCAGGATGAATGGCTGCGACTTCGCGCAGGGCTTCCTGTTCTCCAAGGCGCTGCCCGCGACCCGCGTGCCCTGGCTGCTGCGCAACTGGACCCCCGGCCGCTGGGCGGGCCTCGGCTTCCCGTTGGTCGGTGGCTCGGATCTGCTGCGCGGGCAGGATGCGCAGGGCGCGTAGCCAGCGACCCGTATTGTGCTGAGAGTTCGGCCGTGAGGGGCCTGTTCCGATCGTAGTTGACGACTTTCGCCGCTCCCGCCGCGCGGCTATGATGCCAATTGCGCGAGCTTATGTTCAGCGCTCAGGGTTGCAGCCATGTCGGTCGCCGGCCGAGACGACCTCCTGCCGCATCGCTCGGGCTCTCGCCGAGCAACAGCCTGGATGCGGCGGCGCGACTTCATCGCTTCGATGGTTGGGGTCGTGGCATGGGCAGGACCGGCACGCGCGCAACCGTCCGCCATGCCTGTGATCGGCTATCTCGGCTCCGAGAATCCGGAACGTTACGCCAGCCGCCTTGCCGCCTTCGCGGAAGGGCTGGCCGAGACCGGATATGTCGAGGGACGCAACGTCGCCATCCAGTTCCAATGGGCGGACGGGCAATATCGTCAATTGCCGGCGCTGGCGGCGGAACTCGTCAAGCGCGCGGTGACGGTGATTGTCGCACCGGGCGGTGCGGAGGTGGCGCTCGCGGCGAAGTCGGCCACGAGCGACATCCCGATCGTCTTCGAACTTGGCGGTGATCCCGTCGCGCTTGGGCTGGTAACCAGCCTGTCCCGGCCGGACGGCAACATGACCGGGGTGACGAGCCTGAGCGTCGAGGTTTCGCGCAAGCGCCTGGAGTTCATGAGCGAGTTGTTCCCGGAGGCCAAGCGCTTCGCGATTGCGGCCAACCCGACCAGCCCGACCGTCAACTCGCAATTGACGAATCTCCATGCCGCCGCCGCTACGCTCGGCCTGCAGCTGCGGGTGCTGAACGCCAGCAAGTCCGACGAATTCGAGGGGATGTTCGCGTCGGTCCGCGACATGGAGGCCGCCGGGCTCGTCTTCACTTCCGATCCCTATTTCGCCAATCGCAGCCGGCGGCTCGCCGAACTTGCCGCGCAGCATGCCGTTCCGGCGATCACCCAGAGCCGCGATTTTCCGGTGGCCGGCGGGCTGATGAGCTATGGCGGCGATTTCCAGCAATCGCATCGACACACTGGAATCTATGCCGGGCGCATCCTCAAGGGCGAGAAGCCGGCCGATCTGCCGGTCCAGCGCGTGACGAAAGTGGAGTTCTTCATCAATCTGAAGGCCGCCCAGTCGCTCGGCCTGACGGTCCCGCCTTCGCTCCTGAGCAGCGCCGACGTCGTGATCGAATAGCCTGTTCAACAGCCTGCTTGGCCGGAGAGACGGCGGACAAGGCCAGATGGTGACCAACGCACCGGCGCGCCCCCGGACCTCGCTGTTCACGAAATACTTCCTCGCCCTGTTCGCGGCGGTGGTTGTACCGCTTTTGATCGCGGGCGGAAGCGAGGCATGGCTCGGCTATCGCGATCAGCGGGCCCGGTTGAGCGATTTGCTCGACGCGGAGGCGCGACTCGCGGCCGTCAAGATCCAGGAATTCCTCGAAGGGATCCGCGACCAGCTCGGATGGATGGTGCAGCTTCCATGGTCGGTCGGCGCCGATGAGCGGCGCCGGCTGGACGGATTGCGCCTGCTGCGCCAGGTGCAACCCGTCCTGAGCCTGCGCCTGGTCGATTCTGCCGGCAAGGAGCGGCTTTTCGTTTCGCGGATCGGCCTCAACCGCATCGAGAGCGGCGACGACGATTCCCGCAATCCCGCCGTGATCGGCGCGAGAGCTCAGCGGGTCTGGTTCGGACCGGTCACCTTCCAGGGCGGTTCGGAACCCTACATGACGGTTGCAGTCGCGGGAAATCGCTCGGCCGTTGGCGTGGCGATCGCGGAGGTCAACCTGAAGTTCATCTGGGAGGTGATCTCCGCGATACGGGTGGGGCAGACCGGCAAGGCCTTCGTGCTCGACCAGCCGGGACGCCTCGTTGCGCATCCCGACATTAGCCTGGTGCTGCGTGCCGACCACGCCACGACCCGGCCGCTGCAGCTCCTGCGCGCCGCCATCCTGGCGCAGCCCGGCCAGGCCATCGCCGGTCGGGATATCGAGGGAGACGCCGTCATGGCAGCGATGGCGTCGATCCCCATGGTGGAATGGAGCGTCATCGTCGAGCAGCCGGCGGCGGAGGCGTTTGGGCCGATTTATGCGGCGCTGTGGCGGACCGGCGCCCTGCTCATCGCGGGCGCGATCCTCGCCGCGCTGCTCGCCTATTGGCTGACGCAGCGCATGGTCGGGCCGATCCGCCTCCTCGAGGATGGGGTCGCCCGGATCGGCGCGGGCCAGTTCGATCATCGCATCGAGCTGACCACCGGCGACGAACTCGAGCGCCTCGCGCAGCGCTTCAACGAGATGGCCGGCGAACTCGCCGTTTCGCAGGAGCGCTCGGAACGCATCAGCCGGCTCAAGCGCTTCCTCGCGCCGCAGGTCGCCGAACTTGTCGACCAAAGCGGCGACGATCGGGTGCTCGACGGGCGGCGCGTCGAAGTGGTGGCGGTGTTCTGCGATCTCCGCGGCTTCACCGCCTTCTCGACCCAGGTGAAGCCCGAGACCATCATCGGGGTGCTCGGCAGCTATTACGATGCGCTCGGAAGGGTGGTCGCGACGCATGGGGCGACGCTTACCAACTTTTCGGGCGATGGCGCGATGGTGCTGGTGAACGCGCCGGTCGCCTGCCCGGACCCGGCCGGGCGCGCGGTCGCGATGGCGCGCGACATGCAGGCAAGCGTTCAGACGCTTCTGGCCGAATGGCGCGCAGCGGGACATCAGCTCGGCTTCGGTGTCGGGTTGGCGATGGGGCCGGCGACAGTGGGGCGGATCGGCTCCGAAGGCCGCCTCGACTACACCGCGGTCGGCAATGTCGTAAACCTCGCCTCGCGCCTCTGCGCGAGCGCGAAGGACGGCGAAATCCTTATCGACCGCGTGGCGGCCCAGGCGGTCGGGACGGCCGTTGCGCTCGTCGAGCTGGAGGCGCGCTCCTTGAAGGGGTTCAACCGGCACGTTCATGTCTTCGGCGTCGATACGACTGCCACGCGTTAAAGCCCTTTCCGTTCGGATGGGATCATCCGAACGATCAGCACTCAACCCCGGTAGCGCAGCGCGTCGGCCAGCACGGCGAAAGCCGCCGAGGATTGGCGCCGGCTCGGATAATAGAGGTGATAGCCGGGGAAGGGCGGGCACCAATCTGCGAGCACGCGCACCAGGCGGCCCTCGGCAAGATGCGTCCGCACTGCATCCTCCGGCATATAAGCGAGCCCCAGGCCCGCAAGGGCCGCATTCAGCCTGAGGGCGAGGGTATTGAACACCAGTTGGCCTTCGACGCGTACCTTCAGCTCGCGTCCGTCCTTCTCGAACTCCCAGGCATAGAGCCCGCCATAAGTGGGCAGGCGCAGATTGATGCAGCTGTGAGCGGTGAGGTCCTGCGGCGCGAGCGGCGCCGGTCGGCTGGCGAAATAGGCGGGGGCGCCCACCAGGGCCATGCGCATGTCCGGCCCGATGCGCATCGCGATCATGTCCCGCGCCACCTGCTCGCCGAGCCGCACTCCCGCGTCATAGCCCTCGGCGACGATGTCGATCATGCCGTAATTGACGATGATCTCGACCTTGATGTCCGGATAGTCCGGCAGGACCTTTTCCAGCGCCGGCCAGAGGATCGCGTCGGCCGCGTGCTCGCCTGCGGTGATGCGGATGGTCCCGGCGGGCTTGTCCCGAAGCTCGCTCAGGGCCGCGAGTTCCAGTTCGATCTCCTCGAACCGCGGGCCCAGGCTCTGGAGCAGGCGCTCCCCCGCGACGGTCGGCGACACGCTGCGCGTGGTGCGGGTCAGCAGTCGAACTCCGAGCCGCTCCTCGAGCCGGCGGATGGTGTGGCTGAGCGCGGATTGCGAGGTGCCGAGTTGCGCAGCCGCCCGCGTGAAGCTCCGCTCCCTGGCGACGGCGAGGAATGCCGCCAGGTCTCCCAGTTCTTCGCGGCGCATTCATGAGCCTCCGATATAAGTCCATGCGATCTTTAGCGCCTAATCGCTAGAAGCGGCACGACCTATTTTCACGGCCTGGCGGATTGCTGGCCCCTCGCGTGCTGCGAGAGGGCAAGCGAGCGGCCCGCCTGTTCCGCAGCCCGTACACCGACGCTGCCCAATCAGAGAGCTGATCAATGAAGCTGCCCGCTGCCATGGCTGCCGTCATTTCGCTCGCCGTGCCCGCCGAGGCGGAGCAGGCCGGAGCACCCAGGCGTGTGGCGCCCGCCATCGTATATGAGGTCGCGCCGGCACTTGGCGCCTATACTGATGAGGTGCTGTTCGGCGATGTCTGGAAGCGCACCGAGCTCGCTCCACGCGATCGCAGCATGGTTACCATCGCCGCGCTCATCGCCGGCGGGCATACCGCCCAGATGACGGGCCACTTCAATCGCGCGCTGGACAATGGGGTGAAGCCCGGCGAGATCGCCGGGACCATCACGCACCTTGCCTTCTATGCCGGCTGGCCGCGGGCCATGTCGGCGGTCGGCGTCGCCAAGGACGTATTCACGCAGCGCGGCATCGGAGCCGAGCAACTCGCAGCGCAATCGAGCGAACGCATCCCCGTCGATGACGCCAGCGAGGCGCAGCGCGCGGCAGCGGTGGAGGCGCAGGCCGGAGCTGTCGCGCCGGCGCTCGCCCGTTACACCAACGTCGTCCTGTTCGGCGATCTGTGGCGCCGCGCCGACCTTGCGCCGCGCGATCGCAGCCTGGTGACGATCACCGCCTTGATCGCGGCCGGCCAGGTCGACCAACTGGCCTTCCACATGAACCGGGGGATGGACAACGGCCTGAGCCAGACCCAGCTTTCCGAAGTCATCACGCACCTTGCGTTCTATGCTGGCTGGCCGCGGGCGATGTCCGCGCTACCTGTTGCCAAGACGGTGTTCGAGACGCGCGCGGGCAGGCAAGACGTGGCCCCGGCGTCCGGCACGCGAGGGAGAACGGCCATGGAAATTCTGCGCCACGGTTCCCAGCCGCCCAGCGACGGGCCGGCGGATTATTTCACCGGCCGCGTCCGCATCGAGCAGCGGTTCCAGCGGAATGATCCGGCGCGCATCGGCGGCGCGTTTGTCTCGTTCGAGCCCGGCGCGCGCACCGCGTGGCATACGCATCCGCTCGGCCAGACGCTGATCGTGACCTCGGGCACCGGCTGGGTGCAGCGCGAGGGCGAGGACATCCAGGAAATCCGCGTGGGCGACATCGTCTGGATCCCGCCGGGCGAAAAGCACTGGCACGGCGCCACCGCGACATCGGCCATGACCCACATCGCCATAGCGGAGGCACGAGACGGCAAGAGCGTCGACTGGATGGAGCAGGTGTCCGACGAACAGTACGGACGCTGAAGCCCCGTTCCTCCGCGATGCAATGGAAGGAACAACAAGATGCAGATGCGCAAACTCGGAAACGGCGGCCTCGAAGTCTCGGCCATCGGCCTGGGCTGTATGGGCCTGAGCTTCGGCTATGGTCCGGCTCTGGACAAGCCGGCAGGGGTCGCGCTGATCCGCTCGGCGATCGAGCGCGGCGTCACCTTCTTCGACACCGCGGAAGTCTATGGCCCGTTCACCAATGAGGAACTGGTCGGTGAAGCGCTTGCCCCGGTTCGCGACCGGGTCGTGATCGCCACCAAGTTCGGTTTCGATACCAATGGCGGCGCGCGGCACGGCCTCAACAGCCGGCCCGAGCACATCAAGCGCGTCGCCGAGGCTTCGCTCAAGCGATTGAGGACGGAGTTCATCGATCTGTTCTATCAGCACCGAGTCGATCCGCAGGTGCCGATCGAGGATGTCGCGGGCGCGGTGAAGGAGCTGATCGCGGAAGGCAAGGTCAGGCATTTCGGGCTTTCCGAGCCCGGCGTGCAGACGATCCGTCGGGCCCACGCCGTCCAGCCGGTCGCGGCGGTCCAGAGCGAGTATTCGCTGTGGTGGCGCGAGCCCGAACAGGAGGTGCTGCCGGCGCTGGAAGAACTCGGGATCGGCTTCGTGCCGTTCAGCCCGCTGGGCAAGGGCTTCCTCACCGGCGCCATCAGCGAGACCACGACCTTCGACAGTAACGATTTCCGCAATGTCGTGCCGCGCTTCACGCCGGAGGCGCGAAAGGCCAATCAGGCTCTGGTCGATCGGCTCGGCGACATCGCCGCCCGCAAGCGGGCGACGCCCGCGCAGATCGCGCTCGCCTGGCTGCTGGCGCAGAAGCCGTGGATCGTCCCGATCCCCGGGACCACCAAGCTGCATCGGCTGGAGGAGAATATCGCCGCGACGGGTGTCGAGCTGACGCCCGATGATCTCGGCGAGATCGCAGGCGCCGTCTCCGCGATCACGGTGGAAGGCGCCCGCTATCCGGAGCATCTGCAGAAGCTGGTCGGCCGCTGAGCATCGGTGCCGCCCCCAAACGACAGGACCTGGGACTCATGACACAGGGCATCAAGGACAAGGTGATCGTCATCACCGGCGCCAGCAGCGGCCTTGGCGAAGCGGCGGCGCGCCGCCTTGCCGCAGAGGGTGCGAAACTCATCCTCGGCGCCCGCCGCCTCGATCGACTCCAGGCCCTCGCCGGCGAGCTGTCGCTCGGCGAGGGTGCTTTCGTGCGCACCGACGTGACCAGGGCCGAGGAGGTCAGGCATCTGGTTGACCATGCGGTGCGGACCCATGGGCGCGTCGATGTCATCATCAACAATGCCGGCCTCATGCCGCATTCGCCGCTGGAGCGCGGCAAGGTGGAGGACTGGGACCGCATGATCGATGTGAACATCAAGGGCGTGCTCTACGGCATCGCCGCAGTCCTGCCCTACATGAGCGCGCAGAAGAGCGGGCACATCATCAATGTGTCCTCGGTGGCGGGTCACAAGGTGCGCGCCGGCAGCGCGGTCTATGCCGCGACCAAGGCGGCGGTGCGGATGCTTTCGGAAGGGCTGCGCCAGGAAGTGAAGCCGTACAACATCCGGACCACGATCATTTCGCCGGGCGCCGTGGAATCCGAACTGCCGCAGAGCATCACCGAGGCGGACGTCGCCAAGGGGGTTCAGGACTTCTACGAGGCCAACGCCATCCCTGCCGACAGCTTCGCGCGCGCCGTCGCCTTTGCCATCAGCCAGCCCGCGGAGGTGGACATCAACGAGATCCTGTTCCGGCCGACGCAACAGGAATTCTAAGGCGAGCGCGCATAACTCCCTCTCCCGCTTGCGGGGGAGGGTCGGGAAGGGGGCCTCGCCGCACTCGGCCGCTTCCCCCTCCCGACCGGCTTCGCCGGCCACCTCCCCGCAAGCGGGAGAGGGAAGGAAGTAGTCCCACCGAATAGCCGGCAATCCTCCCTTGCGACCGCTACGTCAACGGAACGACTGACGCTGCGTCCGCATTATTGCCTTGATCGGCGCCGAGCCTCGTTCCACAAAACAGTGCTGGGCGCGAACCTGCGCCGCTTCCGGGGGGAAGGCATGCGTTGCTTGAAGGCGTTGCGCCGCCACTGCGCCAACATCGGTGCGGTGATCACGGCAAGTGTTGCGTTACTCTGCGCCTCGCTTCCCGCCCCCCTTTATGCCCAAGGCGCCATGGCGCCGGGCGACGCCGTCGTCACCGGCTTCTCCGGTGTTCGGCCCGGGCAGGGCGGTCCTGACGGGCTCGCCATCGATCTCGACGGCCCCTCCGCTCGCGTCGTCGCGCTGCAGAATCTCGGCGGCCCACCGCGCGGCCAGCTGGTCAATGCGCCGAAGCCCGGCACCATCACCGCCGGCCAGGTCGGCCAGGTGTTCGGTGTCGCGCTCGACGATGCCACCCCGCCGAACATCTATCTCGCCGCCACCTCCGCCTATGGCCTGCCGATCGTCGGCTCGAACGGCGCGCGGCTGCGCCAGGGTGCGCCCGGCGCCGCCTTCATGCCCGGCCTGTTCGGCCCGGCGCAGCAAAACGGCGGACCCGGCTCGATCTGGCGGGTGGATGGCCGCAGCGGGCAAGTGAACCTGTTCGCCGATGTGCGCTTCAATGGCCAGCCCAACACCGGCACCGGCCTCGGCGGCCTCGCCTTCGATCCCGCCAGCAAGCAGGTCTTCGCCGCCGACCGTTCGACCGGCATGATCCACGCCTTCGGCCTCGATGGCCGCGAGCATGGCGTCTATGACCATGGCAATGCCGGCCGCACCGCGCTCGGCATGGAACCGGTGGTGGACGCGCCGGAAGGCCGGCTCGACATCACGCAATCCGGTTTCGAGGTGGAACGGCCCGAGACCTGGGGCTTCGCCCCGCTGCCGCGCCTCGTCGGCGCGCTCGGCGTGCGCGAGGGTCGTCTCTATTATTCCGTGGCCGAAGGCCCGCAAATCTGGTCGGTCGGCGTCGGTCCGAACGGCTTCACCAGCGATATCCGCTTCGAGGTCGAGGTCCCCGCGCTGCGCGAGGGCATCGAGATTGCCAGCCTCACCTTCGACCGCTCCGGCCTGCTCTATGTGGCCGAGCGCGGCCAGCCGCTCGGCTCCTATGATTTCGGCGAGCTGGCGTCCCCGGGCGAAGCGCGCGTCATGCGCTTCCGGCCGCTGCGCGATCCCGATCCCGACAGCGGTGCGCTGTGGGATTCGGTCGGCGACGAATATGCCGTCGGCCTGTTGCCGGCCTTCTCCAATGGTGATGGCGGCGTCGCCATCGGCAATGGCTACAATGCGTCCGGCGCACTCGGCCCCTCGACCTGCGGCACCACGCTGTGGAGCACCGGCGAGCGGCTGCGCGATCCCGGTAACAACGCCCAGCCGCCCGGCGGCGGGCCGGCCGACATAGACGGCCTGCAGGGCAACGCGCTCGACATGATCCGGCCGAAGAACGAGCCGCCGACGACCGCCTGGTACATCGATTATGACGACAAGCCGGGCAACCCGGCGGCGCGCGGCTATATGGGCGCGATCGCGACCTGGCAGTTTTGCCGCCCGGTGCAGGGCAGCGCGGCTCCGCCGCCGCCTCCGCCGGTGGCGTTCGCCGCACCGCCGCCGCCGATGGTGGCTTATGGCTGCCCGCCGGGCACGGTGTGGGACGGTGAATTCTGCGCCGTGCCGGTGCGCTGCCCGGTCGGCACCCGCTTCCGCGACGGCGAGTGCGTCTATGACTGCCCGCCGGGCTTCGTGCGCTATCGCGGCACGTGCGCGCCGCCGCCGATCGTCTGCGACCGCTACGACATCTTCGTTGACGGGCGCTGCATACGGCCGGGCTGCCCGCCGGGCCTCGTCTGGCGCCGCGGCGGCTATTGCGGCTGCCCGCCGGACCTCGTCTATTTCAATGGCCGCTGCGGACGTCAGGATTTCTGCCCGCCGGGCCTGCGGCCGATGCCGGGCGGCTATTGCGGCTGCCCCCGCGGCGAGCGCTTCGACCGCGGTCGCTGCGAGCAGTATCGCCCCGATTGCCGCCGCGACGAGATCTTCCGCGACGGCCGTTGCTGGCCGCGGCCGATCGGCGATCGCTGCCCGCCGGGCTCGATCCGTCGCGGCGACTTCTGCGTGCGGCCGAACGATCCGTGGGTCGGCCCGCGCCCGGGTCCGGACTTCTGCCGCCGCGACGAGGTGTTCGTCGACGGCCGCTGCCGGCCGCGGCCGATCAGCGACCGCTGCCCGCCCGGCTGGGTGAGGCAGGGCGATTCCTGCACCCCCGGCTTCCGTCCGAAGCCCGGCGACGACCGTTGCCCGCCCGGCTGGGATCGTGACCGCGGCAGCTGCGTGCAGCGGCCGATAGGCCCGCGCCCGGGCGGTCCCGGCATCGGGCTGCCGCCCGGCATGGGCGGCTGCGCGCCTGGCTTCACGCGGCGCGACGGCAATTGTGTCGACAACCGCCCCGGCCGCCGTCCGCGTTCGGATGATGGACGGCCGGGCGGTGGGCCTGGTGGTCCCGGCCCGTTCGTTCCGGGCCAGGGCCAAGGTGGCGGTCAGGGCCAAGGTCGTGGCCAGGATCAAGGTCAGGGCCAGGGGCAAGGTCAGGGACGTGGCCAGGATCAGGGCCAAGGTCAGGGCCAAGGTCAGGGACGTGGCCAAGGCCAAGGCCAAGGTCAGGGACGTGGTCAGGGCCAAGGCCAAGGCCAAGGCCAAGGTCAGGGACGTGGCCAGGATCAGGGTCAGGGCCAAGGTCAGGGTCAGGGTCAGGGTCAGGGTCAGGGTCAGGGACGTGGCCAAGGCCAAGATCAGGGCCAAGGTCAGGGACGTGGCCAGGATCAGGGCCAAGGTCAGGGACAGGGCCAAGGTCAGGGTCAGGGCCAAGGTCAGGGTCAGGGACGTGGCCAGGGCCAGGGCCAAGGCCAAGGCCAAGGCCAAGGCCAAGGCCAAGGCCAAGGCCAAGGCCAAGGTCAGGGACGTGGCCAGGATCAGGGCCAAGGTCAGGGTCAGGGACGTGGCCAAGATCAAGGCCAAGGCCAAGGTCAGGGACGTGGCCAGGATCAGGGCCAAGGTCAGGGTCAGGGACGTGGCCAGGATCAGGGCCAAGGTCAGGGTCAGGGACGTGGCCAAGGCCAAGATCAAGGCCAAGGCCAAGGCCAAGGCCAAGGCCAAGGCCAAGGCCAAGGCCAAGGCCAAGGCCAAGGCCAAGGCCAAGGTCAGGGACGTGGTCAGGATCAGGGCCAAGGTCAGGGACAAGGTCAGGGACGTGGCCAAGGCCAGGATCAGGGTCAGGGACGTGGTCAAGGCCAAGGTCGCGGTCAGGGCCAGGATCAGCGCCAGCAACAAGAGCAGCAGCGGCGCGACGATCAGCAGCGCCAGCAGGACCAGCAGCGCCAGCAGCAGGAGCAAAAGCGCCAGCAGCAGGAGCAAAAGCGCCAGCAGCAACAGGACCAGCAGCGTCAGCAGCAGGAGCAGCGTCGCCAGCAGGACCAGCAGCGCCAACAGCAGCAGGACCAGCAGCGTCAGCAGCAGCGCGATGAGCAGCAGCGTCGTCAGCAACAGCAGCAGGAGCAGCGCCAGCAACAGCAGCGCGACAACCAGCAACGCCAGCAGCAACAGCGCAACGACCAGCAGCGCAATGACGAGCAGCGCCAGCAGCAGCAACGCGACGACCAGCGTCGCCGTCAGCAGCAGCAGGAGCAGCAGGGCCAGCAGCAGCGGCAACAGCAGCAGGAGCAACGCCAGAAGCCGCAGCAGCAACAGGACCAGCGCCGCCAGGGTGGCCAGCAGCAGGATGGTGGCCAGCAACAGCAGGACCGAAAGCAGCGCAATCGCGGTTGCCAGCCCGGACAGGAGAACTGCCCGCAGTGACTTGCGGGCAGTGACGGGCAGGGGAGGCTGGCGCTAGCTCGGGCGCAGCCCATCGGCGATTTCCATCGCCATGGCCGGGTTTGTCCCGGCCATCCACGGTCACTCTCCCGGCGCAGCCATGGATCTCCGGGACGAGCCCGGGATGACAGGTCGATCGGTCCAGCGGCGAGCAGCCTCTCAACCAGCGGTACCCCGTTGTGTTGTCGGCGCTCCTCGCGGCATGGCTGCAACACAGTGTCGCCGTCCGCTTCCGTGGTGCGCCGCACTCTTCCGGCGCGCTGCGTATCTGATAAGGTCCGCCCGCTTTTTGAGGCGCGGACCACATGGTGCATACTGAAGACGGCCTGAAGACGACCCGCCCGCTGCGGGTCGACGAATATGGCCGGCGCATCGTGCACTGGATCGCCGGCCTGTTCGACTGGGCCACCCGTTCGAACGGCCGGGCGGTGGCCTTCCTGCTGGCGCTCTGCGCGGTGTCGCTGCTGCCGGGCTTCTTCTTCATTCCCGTCGTCGACCGCGACGAGGCCCGCTTCGTCCAGGCCTCGCGGCAGATGGTGGAGAGCGGCGATCTCGTCGATATCCGGCTCGGCGACGTGCCGCGCTACAAAAAGCCGATCGGCATCTACTGGATGCAGTCGGCGATCGTCGGCGCCGCGCAGGCGCTCGGCGTGCCCGACGCCACCCGCACCATCTGGCTCTACCGCATCCCCTCGCTCATCGGCGCCGTGCTCGCGGTGCTGCTCACCTTCTGGGCAGCCTTGCCTTTTGTCGGAAGGCGCGGCGCGGTGTTCGCCGCCATCCTGCTCGCTACCTGCGCCGCGGTGGCGGTGGAGGCGCGGCTCGCCAAGACCGACGCGATGCTGCTCGCCACCATGGTCGCGACCATGGGCGCGCTGGCCCGCGCCTATCTCGCCCCGCCGGAGCGGTCCGGCAAGGTCGATATCCGCCTCGCCGCCATCTTCTGGGTGGCGATGGCCATCGGCATATTGGTGAAGGGGCCGCTGACGCCGATGTTCGCCGGCGTCACCATCATCACCCTTGCCGTCATCGAGCGCTCGATGCGTTTCGTGCGCCCGCTGGCGCCGGTGACCGGGCTGGTGCTGTGCCTCGTCGCCGTCTCCCCCTGGTTCGCGCTGATCCTGCTGCGCGCCGGCGACAGCTTCATCGCGCAATCGGTCGGCGGCGACATGATGAGCAAGCTGGCGGGCGGCCAGGAGGGCCACGGCGCTCCGCCCGGCACCTATCTGCTCGCCTTCTGGGGCTCGTTCTGGCCGGCGGCGCCGCTGGCTGCGCTCGCCGCGCCGCTGGTCTGGCGTGCCCGCCGGCTGAAGCCGGTGCGCTTCCTGCTGGCCTGGGTGGTGCCGAACTGGCTGATCTTCGAACTGATCCCCACCAAGCTGCCGCATTACGTGATGCCGACCTTCCCGGCCATCGCCATCCTTGTCGCCATGGTGGTGGAGCGCGGGGGCATGGCATTGGGCAATATGCGCTATGCCCGCGCGCTGTGGATGTGGCCGATCTTCGGCGCGGCGATCGCGGTGGGTGCGCTGGTCGGGCTTGCCGTGCTCGACGGCTCGACCTCGATCCTCGCCTGGCCCCTGCTGGTGGTCGGCTTCTTCGCCCTCGTCGTCGCCGTGGTGTTCGTCGGTGAGTACGGCGTGGAGAAATCCTCGCTGCTGGCCGTCGCCGGCATGCTGGTCTCCGGCTTCGGCGTGATGCAACTCATCGTGCCGGACATGAAGAGCGTGTGGATCTCGCCGCGCCTCGAGGAACTTGCTGCCAAGGAGCGCTGTGCGACGCCGGGCGTACCGGCGCAGATCGCCTCTGCCGGCTTCAACGAAGTGAGCCTGATGTTCGTGATGCCGGGGAAGGTGACCTTCACCAATGCCACCGGCGCCGCCGAATTCCTCGCCGAAGGCGGCTGCCGTGTCGTCTTCGTCGAGCGCCGCATGGAAGATGCGTTCGCGCGCCGCGCCGAGGAGTTGGGCCTGCGCCTTGAGCGCGGCGAGTCGGTGTTCGGCATGAATTTCAACAATGGCCGCAAGCTCGACATCTCGCTCTATCGCGGCAGCCGTCCGTAGCGGCACCTGGCGCTCCACCCGAGGATCGCTCCAGCACTGTCATCCAGACGCAATCATTGACGGACATTGCAGGGGCCTTCGGGCACGCGTGCGGCCCTGGATCCCGGCGAGGGCCGGACGGAGTGCCGAATTCCCTATGTCCGACCAACTGCTTGATACTGCCGCAACCGCACCGGCCAGAGTGACGCTGCTGGCGAGCCTGGTGATC
This sequence comes from Starkeya sp. ORNL1, assembly GCF_012971745.1. Classification (NCBI taxonomy): domain Bacteria; kingdom Pseudomonadati; phylum Pseudomonadota; class Alphaproteobacteria; order Hyphomicrobiales; family Xanthobacteraceae; genus Starkeya; species Starkeya sp. ORNL1. The sequence continues at coordinate 1,079,033 of NZ_CP048834.1, read as the reverse complement.
CCGGCCCGCAACGAGGCTGGCAACATGGCGCCGCTGATCGCCGATATCGAGCGCATGGCCAAAGGCTTCGGTGCGCTGGAGGTGATCGTGGTGAGCGACGGCTCGACCGACGGCACCGATGCCGAGCTCGCCCGGCTGATGGCGACGCGCCCATGGCTCCGGGGGCTGCGTCATGATCGCTCCTGCGGCCAGTCCGCGGCGATTCGCACTGGTGCCCGAGCGGCCGGCAGTGGCGTCATCGTCACGTTGGACGGCGACGGCCAGAACGATCCCGCCTTCATCCCCGCCCTGGTACGCGCTTTGATCGATGGCGGGCCGGCGGTCGGGCTGGCGCAGGGCCAGCGGGTCGGGCGCAAGGACACCGTCTCAAAGCGTTACCAGTCGAAGATCGCCAATGCGGTGCGCCGCGCCGTGCTGCGCGACGACACCCGCGACACCGGTTGCGGGCTGAAGGCGATCCGCCGCGAGCTCTATCTCGCTCTGCCCTATTTCGATGCGCTGCACCGGTTCATGCCTGCCTTGGTGCGGCGCGAAGGCTATGAGGTACGGCTCGTGGACGTGCTCGACCGCCCGCGGTTCACCGGCCAGTCCAATTACGGCATCTGGGACCGCATGTGGGTCGGCATGCTCGATCTCGCCGGGGTTTGGTGGCTGATCCGCCGCCGCCGGCCATCCCCCGTCGTCACCGAGGTGCCAGGCCATGCTGGTTGATATCGCCCACGCCGTTGGCGACTATCTGCACGATGTGTTCGTGATCCAGATCGATGGCTGGATCATTCTTGGCTTCGTCGCCCAATTGCTGTTCACCGGCCGCTTCGTGGTGCAGTGGCTGGCGAGCGAGAAGGCCGGCCGCAGCGTGGTGCCCTTCGCCTTCTGGAGCTTCTCCATCGGCGGCGGCGCGCTGCTGCTGATCTATGCGCTGTACCGCAAGGACCCGGTGTTCATCGCCGGGCAGCTGCTGAGCCTCGTCATCTATCTGCGCAACGTCCAGTTCGTGCTGCGCGAGCGCCGCCGCGACAACGCCGAGGCGGCACAGCAACAGGCGTGAGAACCACGTCATCCTGAGGTGCCCGGAGCCAGCCGGGCCTCGAAGGATGCTGAAGCAGAAGACGGCTATCGGGGATCGGCATCCTTCGAGGCTCGCCTTGCTCGCACCTCAGGATGACGTTGTACCTAAGCCAGCTTCGCGAGCCCGCGCTCCAGATCGGCGATGAGGTCTGCCGGATCCTCCAGCCCGATATGGAAGCGCACCGCCGGCCCACCCGCCGCCCATTGCGTCGCGGTGCGGTAGGTCGAGCAGTCGAACGGGATGGCAAGGCTCTCGAAGCCGCCCCAGCTATAGCCGAGGCCGAACAGCCCCAGGCTGTCGAGGAAGGCGTCGACCGCGCTTTTCGGCGCTGGCTTGAGGATGATGCTGAACAGGCCGGACGAGCCCTTGAAGTCGCGCTGCCAGATGGCGTGGCCGGGATGCTCCGGCAGCGCCGGGTGCAGCACGCTGAGTACTTCCGGGCGCGCGGCAAGCCAGCGTGCCACTTTCAGCGCCGATTCCTGGTGCCGCTCCAGCCGCACCGCCATGGTGCGCAGCCCGCGCGCGGCGAGGAAGGCGTCTTCCGGCGCCACGGTGATGCCGAGATCGCTATAGGCACCCTTAATGCGTGGCCATAGCGCGGCATTGGCCGAGATGGTGCCGAGATTGAGGTCGGAATGGCCGCCGAGATATTTGGTGCCGGCCTGGATCGAGACATCGACGCCAAAATCGTGCGGGCGGAAGAAATAGGGCGTCGCCCAGGTATTATCCATCAGTGTGGTGACGCCGCGCGCGCGTGCCGCCGCGACGATGGCCGGCACATCCTGCATCTCGAAGGATTGCGAGCCCGGTGATTCCATGAACACCGCCCTGGTGTTCTCGCGGAACAGCCCGGCGATGTCGGCGCCGACCAGCGGATCGTAGAAGGTGGTGGCGATTCCGAGGCGCCGCAGCTGCGCAGTGCAGATGCGCCGGCTCGGCTGATAGACAGTGTCGACCATCAGCAGGTGATCGCCGGCATCGAGCAACGCGAGCAGCGCCAGGCCGACCGCCGACAGCCCGGAGGGGGTCAACACCACGCCGGCTCCGCCTTCCAGCTTGGTCAGGGCCGTCTCAAGGCCCTCCAGTGTCGGGCTGCCGCGCCTTCCATAGCTATAGCGGCCGGTATGGCCTTCCATGTCCGCGACGGTGGGGGAGAGGACGGTTGAGCCCCGCACCACCGGGACATTCACGAAGCCGTCAAAACGCGCGGGATCGCGGCCGGCGACGACGATCTCGGTCGCCGTTGCGAGCGGTGGTCCGTTATGGCCGCCACTCTTGTTCTTGTTGTCGTTCCCCGAATGCCCTGCCATCTCGTCTGCCATCTGCTCGCGGCGCCCCGCAGGCATTGACGCCATCGCCGACAGTAGCGTCAAGCGCTTGACCGGGCAGTGGTAGGGCGCTCAGACTGACGTGGCGTCGGCTACCATAGGGAGAGCCGGCGGACGCGCTGTTCCCAGACGAAAGGCGCACCGCCGACAGCCCGGAGGGGGTCAACACCACGCCGGCTCCGCCTTCCAGCTTGGTCAGGGCCGTCTCAAGGCCCTCCAGTGTCGGGCTGCCGCGCCTTCCATAGCTATAGCGGCCGGTATGGCCTTCCATGTCCGCGACGGTGGGGGAGAGGACGGTTGAGCCCCGCACCACCGGGACATTCACGAAGCCGTCAAAACGCGCGGGATCGCGGCCGGCGACGACGATCTCGGTCGCCGTTGCGAGCGGTGGTCCGTTATGGCCGCCACTCTTGTTCTTGTTGTCGTTCCCCGAATGCCCTGCCATCTCGTCTGCCATCTGCTCGCGGCGCCCCGCAGGCATTGACGCCATCGCCGACAGTAGCGTCAAGCGCTTGACCGGGCAGTGGTAGGGCGCTCAGACTGACGTGGCGTCGGCTACCATAGGGAGAGCCGGCGGACGCGCTGTTCCCAGACGAAAGGCGCACCTCGCCATGATGCGAATCTGTGTGGGACGGCACGCTACTTGCCTACGAATTTCACCCATGACGCCGGGGAAGCGGCGTTCATGCACAAAACGATACTCATGAAGAAGGCTGCCGCCATGAAACGCCTCCTCTCCACACTGGCTCTCGCCGGTGCCTTCGGCCTCGTCGCCGCCGGCGCGCAGGCCGCGAAGCTGGATCAGATCAAGTCCAAGGGCTTTGTCACCTGCGGCGTGAGCCAGGGCCTGCCGGGCTTCTCCACGCCCGATGACAAGGGCAACTGGACCGGCATGGACGTGGATCTGTGCCGCGCCGTCGCCGCGGCGATCTTCAACGACGCCACCAAGGTCAAGTTCACCCCGCTCTCGGCCAAGGACCGCTTCACTGCGCTGCAGTCCGGCGACATCGACGTGCTGTCGCGCAACACCACCTGGACCATGTCGCGCGATACCCAGCTCGGCCTGAACTTCGCCGGCGTGAACTATTATGACGGCCAGGGCTTCATGATCCGCAAGGACAAGAAGGTGAACTCGGCCCTCGAGCTCTCCGGCGCCTCGGTCTGCACCCAGACCGGCACCACCACCGAGCAGAACCTTGCCGACTTCTTCCGCGCCAACAACATGACCTATGAAGTCATCGCCTTCGCCACCAATGACGAGGTGGTCAAGGCCTATGATGCCGGCCGCTGCGACGCGCTCACCACCGATCGCTCGGGCCTGGCCGGCGAGCGCCTCAAGCTGACCAACCCGGACGACCACATCGTGCTGCCGGAGATCATCTCCAAGGAGCCGCTCGGCCCGGTGGTCGCCCATGGTGACGACCAGTGGTTCGACCTGGTGAAGTGGACGCTGTTCGCCCAGATCAATGCCGAAGAGCTCGGCATTACCTCGAAGAACGTCGACGAGCAGCTGAAGTCGGCCAACCCCGAAGTAAAGCGCCTGCTCGGCACCGAAGGCAATTTCGGCGAAATGCTCGGTCTCTCCAAGGACTGGGTGGTGCAGATCGTGAAGCTCGTCGGCAATTATGGCGAGGTCTATGATCGCAATGTCGGGCCCAACACCCCGCTGAAGCTCGAGCGCGGCACCAATGCGCTGTGGAGCAAGGGCGGCCTGCAATACGCCCCGCCGGTTCGCTGATGACGACACGCGGCTTCCCGGTCCACCGGGAAGCCGCCCTGCTATTGAGCCGGCATAAGATCGGCGCGATAATCGCATGAAGCGGGCCTCGAATGAGGCGAAGGGGGATCATGGCAGACATAGCTCAACCCGTTCCGCTCCGGACGGGGACGTCGTTCGTAAACGATCCGCGCGTGCGCAGCATCGTGCTGCAGGTGGTGGCACTGGCCCTGGTCATCTTCCTAGGCTGGATGTTCTTCGACAATGTCCGCGACAACCTTGCCGCGCAGCGCATCGCCACCGGCTTTGGCTTCTTCGACAAGACCGCCGGCTTCGGCATCAACCAGACCCTGATCTCCTACAGCGAGACCTCGACCTATGGCCGCGCCTTCCTGGTCGGCCTGCTGAACACCCTGCTGGTCGCCGTGGTCGGCATCTTCTTCGCCACCATCATCGGCTTCCTGGTCGGCATCGGGCGGCTTTCCAAGAACTTCGTGGTGCGGCTGCTCTCGACCGTCTATGTCGAGGTGCTGCGCAATCTGCCGCCGCTGTTCCAGATCCTGTTCTGGTACCTCGCCGTGCTGAGCGCGATGCCCAATCCGCGCCAGAGCATCAGCATCTTCGGCGAGGCGTTCGTGTCCAATCGCGGCATCATCGTGCCGCGCCCGCTGTTCGGCGAGGGCACCGGCCTCGTACTCTGGGCGTTCGGCCTCGGCCTGCTGCTCACCATCCTGCTGTCCGGCCTGTCGGCGAGCCGGCGCGAGGAAACCGGTCGCGGCCTGCGCATGCTGCCGATCGGCCTCGGTTTGCTGGTCGGCCTGCCGCTGCTGGCGATGGTCTATACCGGCTTTCCCATCAGCTTCGAGCGCCCCGAGCTGAAGGGCTTCAACTTCGTCGGCGGGGTGCGGGTGATCCCGGAATTCGTCGCGCTCACCGTGGCGCTCTCCACCTATACGGCGGCCTTCATCGCCGAGAATGTGCGCTCCGGCATCCAGTCGGTGAGCCATGGCCAGACCGAGGCGGCGAACTCGCTCGGCCTGCGCTCCGGCCCGACCTTGCGCCTCGTGGTCATTCCGCAGGCGATGCGGGTGATCATCCCGCCGCTGACCAGCCAGTATCTCAACCTCACCAAGAACTCCTCGCTGGCGGTCGGCATCGGCTATCCCGATCTGGTCGCGGTGTTCGCCGGCACCTCGCTCAACCAGACCGGCCAGGCGATCGAGATCATCGCCGTCACCATGGGCGTCTATCTCGCCATCTCGATCTTCACCTCCGTCATCATGAACGCCTACAACAAGCGCGTCGCGCTGGTCGAACGGTGAGGGCGCGGACATGACGATGAGCGACAGCTCCTCTTACATCCGCACCGAGATGGAGGCGTCGCGGCCGCCTCCCGGCAGCCAGGTCGGCGTCATCGGGTGGATGCGCGCGAACCTGTTCTCCAGCGCGCTCAACACCATCCTGACCGTCATCGGCATTGCGCTGGTGGTCTGGATCGTGCCGCCAATGGTGAAATTCTTCTTCATCGACGCGGTGTGGAAGGGGCAGAACCGCGAAGCCTGCCTCGGCCCCGGCGTCGGTGCCTGCTGGCCGTTCATCCAGGCGAAGTTCGGCCAGTTCATCTATGGCTTCTATCCGGGCTCCGAGCGCTGGCGCGTCAATATCGTCTTTGCGCTGGGCGCCTTGTTGCTGGTGCCGCTGCTGGTGCTGTCCTGGCCCGGCAAGCGGCTGAACGCGATCCTGTTCTTCGCCGTCTACCCAGTCGTCGCCTTCATCTTGCTTACCGGCGGCAACGTCAACGCCAACGCCTTCCTGTTGCAGCGCTTCGGCCTGATCCGCCCGCTCACCGGCGACGTCATGGTGATGGGCGTCAACCTCGCCTTCTGGGCGGATTACGTGCTCACGACATTGATCGTCATGGGTGTCGCGTCGCTGATCGGCTCGCTGGTCGGCGCCGGCAAGGCCACGGCGCAGACGGTGTTCTGGATCTTCCTGGCGCTTGGCATCGTCATCTTCGTCTGCGACATCGATTTCGGCCTGCCTTATGTCGAGACCAGGCAATGGGGCGGGCTCTTGGTGACGCTGGTGATCGCCGTCACCGGCATCGTCACCTCGCTGCCGCTCGGCATATTGCTGGCGCTCGGCCGGCGCTCGAAAATGCCGATCGTGCGGCTGCTGTGCGTGATCTTCATCGAGTTCTGGCGCGGCGTGCCGCTCATCACCGTGCTGTTCTTCGCCACCTACATGCTGCCGCTGTTCCTGCCGGCCGGTACCAATCCGGACGGCTTGCTCCGGGCGCTGGTCGGCGTCGCGCTGTTCTCGGCCGCCTATCTCGCCGAAGTGGTGCGCGGCGGCCTGCAGGCGATCCCCAAGGGCCAGTATGAAGGCGCCATGGCGATGGGGCTCACCTGGAGCCAGATGATGCGGCTCATCGTCCTGCCGCAGGCTTTGACGATGGTGATCCCGAGCATCGTGAACAGCTTCATCAGCCTGTTCAAGGACACCACGCTGGTGCTGATCGTCGCCATCTTCGACTTCCTCGGCCAGCTGCGCGCGGCGTTCACCGACCCGAACTGGGCAAGCCCGGTAACCCTCTATACCGGCTTTGCTTTTGCCGGTGTCGTGTATTTCTTCTTCTGTTTCGGCATGTCACGCTACTCGCTGTTTGTGGAACGGCGGCTCAACACCTCCCACCGGCATTGAACGACGGAGACCATGGATGTCCCAAGCCCCCTCGATCGTCCCAAGCGATGAAATTCCTGCCGTTCATGTCGAGCCGGCCAAGGAAGTCGCCGTCGAACTTATCGGTGTGCATAAATGGTTTGGCGAATTCCATGTGCTGAAGGACATCAACCTTCGGGTGAAGCGCCGCGAGCGCATCGTCGTCTGCGGGCCCTCGGGTTCCGGCAAGTCGACCATGATCCGCTGCATCAACCGGCTGGAGGAGCACCAGCAGGGCAGCATCGTGGTCGATGGCATCGAGCTCACCAACGACCTCAAGCGCATCGATGAGATCCGACGCGAGGTGGGCATGTGCTTCCAGCACTTCAACCTGTTCCCGCATCTGACCATCCTGGAGAACTGCACGCTTGCCCCGATCTGGGTGCGCAAGATGCCGAAGAAGGATGCGGAAGACCTCGCCATGCACTTCCTGCGCAAGGTGAAGATCCCCGAGCAGGCCAACAAGTATCCCGGCCAGCTTTCCGGCGGCCAGCAGCAGCGCGTCGCCATTGCCCGCGCGCTGTGCATGAAGCCGAAGATCATGCTGTTCGACGAGCCGACCTCCGCCCTCGACCCGGAAATGGTGAAGGAGGTGCTGGAGACCATGGTGAGCCTCGCCGAGGAAGGCATGACCATGCTGTGCGTGACCCACGAGATGGGCTTCGCCCGCCAGGTGGCGAACCGCGTCATCTTCATGGATGCCGGCCAGATCATCGAGATGAACGAGCCGAACGAGTTCTTCTCCAACCCGCAGCACGAGCGCACCAAGCTGTTCCTCAGCCAGATCCTGCATTGAGGGGTGGTTTGATAGCCCATTAAGTCGTCATCCCGGCCGCAGCCCACGGGTCTTGCCTTTGGCAAGCCCGAGGACAGGCTCCGTGGAGAGCCGGGATCGTAGGAAGGTGAAGAGCGTTTGCGCGATCCCGGATCGGCCTGACGGCCGTCCGGGATGACGTCTTCAGGGCACCACATCCCCCAACGTTCAGTGCCGGTTCAGGTGCTCCGCCCGATGTATCGCGGCGGCTGCACCGATGCGGCGGACAGCGATCCAGGAGACGTGGCACATGATCATGAAAACGCGGAACAGCTTCCGCGTCGCGCTGGGCGGCGCGGCGCTTTCAGGTGTCCTGCTGCTCGCCGGCGCCGGTGGCGCGCTCGGCCAGTCGGCCCAGGCGATCAAGGAGATCCCGGCCGACAAGGGCAAGGTCGCCGGCTCCATCATCATCGACTACAATTCGCGCTCCGAGCGCAGCGCCAGCGGCGTCGACACCTATGACATCAGCGAGATCGCGGTCGCCGACCTATTCCTGATGAAGGGCACCATCCAGCGCACGCCGGGCAGCAAGCTCGCTTATTCGGTGCGCTACGATGTCATCAATCCCACCAATCCCGGCCAGATCGCCCGCGACGTCGCCATCCTGCGCGGCGAGATGCAGATCGACAATCGCGGCCGCTATCTGCCCGAGACCGGCCAGCTCCGGCTCGATGTGGTGAAGGGCAACCAGACCACCTCCAAGGTCACCGGCTCGATCCAGGGCCGCGAGGTGACGCGCTGGTGGGAAGTGGGCGAACTGGTGCGCCGCGCCAAGACCGAGGCCACCAAGGTCTATTCGCGCTATGTCGACGGCAAGGTGGTCTCGATCCAGGTCAAGAACCCCGACCCGCTGCGCTTCGAGCGGCTCGGTCTGCCCTCAGGCCCGTTCTCCTTCCTGCCCGAGACCCGCGTTTCCGGTAATCTCGACTACGACTACGAACTGGGCAACTGGCTGACCGACCAGAACGGCGTGACCTTCGCCTATACGGTCGGCGACAAGAGCTACACCGACCGCGTCACCGGCTCGATCCGCTATGTCGAGGAGACCGGCTCGACCACCGACGCCAAGGGCAAGAAGCGCGAATACACCGGCTACTACGAATATAATCTGCGCTGGAACGAGCAGCAGGCGGCCTCGGGCGGCGATCAGTTCTTCGACGAGGCCAATGCGGCGGCGCAGTCCGACGCCTTCTTCTCGACCTCCGACCAGACCAAGCCGGGCCTCTATGGCAAGGTCTTCTATTCGGACACCGATGACGCCTGCAAGCGCATCAAGAAGGATGACGGCAAGATGGAGTGCGTCGGCCCGACGCGCTCCGAGGTCACCTACAGCCTCAACGCCGTGAAGCTGAACTACCAGCAGCTGGCGAGCTGGATGAAGCTGGAACTGCTGGTGATCGGTCCGTTTACCGACGAATGAGAGCGATCATGCCGCCGGCGGCGCCATGAACGGGACGCCGAACAGCTTGAAGTGACGGGTATTGGCCGTCACCACAACCAACTCATGGACCGCCGCGATCGCTGCGATCGCGGCGTCCTCGAAGCCGGGCTCACCGCCAGCACCGATCGACCGATCAAGCAGGCGACCGGTTTCAAGCGCGGCATGGGCGTCAAGGGCAAGAATGCGGGGGGCATAGAGCTCCAGCACAAGATGCAGCCAGCGCGATAGCGCTTCGGCCTTGCGCGTTGCGCCCTTTCTTTCCAGGCGAGAAACCCCCGCCTGCAATTCGGCGATTGTGATCGCCGACAGAAACAATTCACCCCCACGCTCGCCCACCCACGCCCGGAATCCGGCTGCATCGCTCGCCTCTTGACCAGGGGCGAGCAGGGAAATTGCATTGGTGTCGAGTAGATAGCCGGACATCAATCGGATGACATCATGCGGGCGGGGCGGCGTTTCGGCACGTCATCCTCATCGAGCGAGGGAACCGCAAGGAGCAATTCTGCAAAATCCGGCAGTTGGCGGCGAAGCCGATTCCATTCCTCATAGGAAACGACGACCGCGGCAGGACGGCCATGCTTGGTGATGGTCGTCGGTTCCCCGCGCTCTGCCGCCTCGATAACCGCGGAAAAGCCGGCTTTGGCGTCCCGAAGCTGGAGTTCCTTCATCCGTCATCATCCTAATATGACTACAATGACCAATGTGGGCTCAAGCTTGCTCACGTCAAGACCCTTCTACTAAGCCGGTCCGATCGCCAGCGGCATGTCGGAGGCGCCCCATTCCGCCCAGGAGCCGTCATAGATCGCCACCGGCGGCTGGTTGATGCTCTCCAGCGCCAGCCATAGGATCGCGGCGGAGACGCCGGAACCGCAACTGGTGATGGTCGGCCTGGCGGGGTCGACGCCGGCGGCATTGAAGGCGGAGCGGATGGTCTCCGGCGTGGCGAGCTTGCCGTTCGCCACCACTTCGGGGAAGGGCAGGTTGCGGCTGCCAGGTATGTGGCCGGGGCGCACACCCGGGCGTGGCTCCGGCGCCTCGCCGCGGAAGCGGTCGGCAGGGCGGGCATCGACCACCTGCGCAGTGCCGTCCTCCAGCTTGCGGGCGACCTCTTCGATATTGGCGACGACGGCGCTGTCGAGCATGGCGGTGAAGGTCCTCAGCGCCGGCGAGGCCGATCCGGCCACGACCGGCCGGCCCTCGGCCTGCCACATCGGGAACCCGCCATCGAGGATGCGCACGTTCTTCGCGCCGAAGGCGCGCAGCGTCCACCACACCCGCGGCGCCGAGAACAGCCCGGAGCCGTCATAGACGACGATCGTCATGCCGTCGCCAATGCCCAGCGCGCCGACCGCGGCGCCGAACGCCCCGGACTTCGGCAGCATGTGCGGCAGGCCGCTCGACGTATCGGAGATCTTGTCGATGTCGAAGAACACCGCGCCGGGGACGTGCGCGGCGAGATACTCGGCGTGCCCGTTGCGGCCGCTCGTGGGCAGGTGCCAGGAGCCGTCGACCACGACGAGGTCGGGATCGTTCAGATGGCTGGCCAGCCACTCGGTGGACACCAGCCAGGAGGAGCGTTCATCGGTCATGGGATTTCTCCGTCGTCTCTCAGGCCCAGCCGAGCCGCACCCGGCGGTTCTGCTGGCCTTTCTTCTCGATCTTGGTCACCTGCACCGCGCCGATCTCACGGACGTTGCGCACATGGGTGCCGCCGCAGGGCTGCAGATCGAGCCCGTCGATCTTCACCAGCCGCACCCGGCCGCTGCCCATCGGCGGCTTCACCGACATGGTCTTCACGAGGCCCGGATTGGCGAGCAGCTCGTCATCGCTGATCCAGCTCTCGGTCACCGCGGCATTTGTCGCGATCATCTCGGCGAGCCGGGCGGTGATGGCATCCTTGTCGAGGCCGGCATCGGGAATGTCGAAATCGAGCCGGCTATCTTCATCGCCGATCGAGCCACCGGTCACCGGATAGGGCAGGGCGACCGAGAGCAGATGCAGCGCGGTGTGCATGCGCATGCGCTTGTAGCGCGGCTCCCAATCGAGCCGGAGCGTCACCGCCTCGCCGATCTCGGGAAGCTCCACACCCGCCGCAGGCACATGGATCACGTCGGACTTGTCCGGCCCGTAGGTGGCCGTCGCAATCGCGATCTCGCTGCCGTTGCCGCGCACCAGCGTGCCCTTGTCGCCCGGCTGGCCGCCGGCGGTGGCGTAGAACACGGTGCGGTCGACGATCACGCCACCTTCCGGCGTCAGCGCGGTCACCACTGCCGGGGTCTCGCGCAGATAGGCGTCGTCGCGAAAGAGCAGGGAGGTTGCCATCACACCAGCACGTTGGGAACGCTCACCTCGCGTTCGAGCCAGGCCGGCACCGGCAGGCCCTTCTCGCGCAGGAAATCCGGGTTGAAGAGCTTCGACTGATAGCGCGTGCCGTAATCGGCGAGGATGGTGGCGATGGTGTGGCCCGGTCCCAGCTCCCTGGCCAGCCGGATGGCGCCGGCGACATTGATGCCGGACGAGCCGCCAAGGCACAGTCCCTCATACTCCAGCAGATCGAACACGATCTGCACCGCTTCGGCGTCGGGGATCTGGTAGGCGACGTCGATCGGCGCATCCTCGAGATTCGCAGTGATGCGGCCCTGGCCGATGCCTTCGGTGATGGAGGAGCCTTCGCTCTTCAGTTCGCCGGTAGTGTAGTAGCTGAACAAAGCCGCGCCCATCGGATCGGCGAGGCCGATCTTGATGCGGGAATTGCGCTCCTTCAGCGCAATCCCGACGCCTGCCAGCGTGCCGCCGGTGCCGACCGAGCAGACGAAGCCGTCAAGCGCGCCCTCGGTCTGCTTCCACAATTCCGGGCCGGTGGTCTCGATATGTGCCTGCCGGTTGGCGACATTGTCGAACTGGTTGGCCCAGATAGCACCGTTCGGCTCGGTTTTCGCCAGTTCCTCGGCGAGGCGGCCGGAGACCTTCACATAATTGTTCGGATTGGCGTACGCCACGGCGGGCACCTCGACCAGCGTGGCGCCGGCGAGCCGCAGCATGTCCTTCTTCTCCTGGCTCTGGGTGTCCGGGATGACGATCACCGAGCGGAAACCGAGCGCATTGCCGACCAAAGCGAGGCCGATGCCGGTATTGCCGGCGGTGCCCTCGACGATGACGCCGCCACGCTTGAGGTGACCTTTCGCGACGGCATCCTTGATGATGAAGAGCGCAGCGCGATCCTTCACCGATTGGCCGGGATTGAGGAATTCCGCCTTGCCGAGGACGTTGCAGCCGGTCGCCTTCGAGGCGCGCTCCAGCTTGATGAGCGGCGTGTTGCCGATCGCTTCGACGAGGCCGTTTCGGATGTCCATGGGAAAACTTGTGTGCCAGTGAGCCAAAGGTCGACGAAACTAGTGGACCATGGTTCCGCGGGCAACCGGGTGAGGCTGCTCCGTCACGGATTCCCGCGTTTCATTTGACGCGGGCGAAGGCGTCGAGCGCGCGTTGGCGTGCCGCGGCATGGTCGATGATCGGGCGCGGATAGGTCTCGCCGAGCCGCACGTCCGCTTGCTTCAACACCGGCTCGCTCGCCGCCCATGGCTGGTGGATGGTCTGCGCGGGCAACTCGGCCAATTCCGGGACGAAGCGGCGGATATAGTCGCCTTGCGGGTCGAACTTTTCACTCTGCGTCACCGGGTTGAAGATGCGGAAATAGGGCGCGGCATCCGCGCCGGAGCCCGCTACCCATTGCCAGCTTGCCGTGTTGTTGGCGGGATCGGCATCGACCAGCGTATCCCAGAACCAGGCTTCGCCGTCGCGCCAATCGATCAGGCCGTGCTTGATCAGGAAGGAGGCGGCGACCATGCGCACCCGGTTGTGCATCCATCCGGTCTCCCACAATTGCCGCATGCCGGCATCGACCAGCGGATAGCCGGTTCGCCCGCGCTGCCACGCTTTCAGGAAGGCGGTATCGCTCCGCCATGGGAAAGCATCGAAGCGCCGCTGGAAATTGCGCGTGCCGAGGTCCGGGAAATGGAACAGCAGCGCATAGGAGAATTCCCGCCAATAAAGCTCGGCGAAGAATTTCGCGGCGTCGTGGGCGGGGATGGTGCCGGCATCTTCGGCATGGCCGACGGCAGCGAGAACCTGGTGCGGCGAGATATTGCCGAAGCGCAGATAGGGCGAGAGCCGCGAGGTGTGGTCCTGGTCCGGCCGGTCGCGGCCGCCGGCATAGCCTTTCATGCCGCCATCGAGGAAATCCGCGATGCGCTCGCGCGCGCCGTCTTCGCCCGGCGTCCAGAAGGTACGAAGGCCACCCGCCCAGTCGGGATGCTGCGGTTCCAGCGTCCAGTCGGCGAGCGTGTCGCTGGAGATCCCGTTGACGAGACGCGGCGAGGGCGGCGCCGGGCAGGGCGCACGGACCGGCCGGGCCGCCGCCGCGCGATGATAGGGCGTGAACACCCGGAACGGTTCGCCCGCCTTGTTCAGCACCTCCCACGGCTCATGCAGCAGGGCACCATTGCTGCTCGTCGCTTCGACACCTTGCCGCTTCAGCGCTTCCTTGATCGCGGTGTCGACGGCGATCTCGGCAGCCCCGTAGCGCCGGTTCCAATAGACCGCCTTCGCGGCGGTCTCCGCGACCAGCTCGCCGATGATATGCGCCGCCTTGCCACGCCGCAGCACCAGGGTGCCGCCGTGCCGCTTTATGGCGGTTTCCAGCGCCGCCAGTGAGCGAGAGAGCCACCAGCGTGCCGCGCCGCCGAGCGGGCGGACGCCGGCGCTCTCCTCATCCAGCACATAGCAACAGATCACCGGCCGGTCGGAGGCGCACGCCGCAGCCAGCGCCGGATTGTCGGCGACCCGCAGATCGTCGCGGAACCAGAAAAGCGCAGGCGCCGGCTTGGTCATGCTAAGATTCTCCGTTCGTCCGTTCCGACATACGCCGGGCGACACCAGAGGGTTCACGGAAATCTCGGCTTTCGCGAGCTTGCGGATTTTAGATGATGATCATAATTTAAATGCCGACATCAGCTACGGGCTCGACGCCCGCACCCATTGGGAGGATTTCATGGCTCACACAGAAGCAAAGGGCACGGCGCTCGTCACCGGCGCCTCGTCCGGCATCGGCAAGGTCTACGCGCAGCGCCTGGCCGCACGCGGCTACGATCTTGTCATCGTCGCCCGCAACAAGGGCCGCCTCGACGACCTCGCCGCCGACCTCGCCCGCAGCACCGGCCGCAAGGTCGATGTGCTCGCCGCCGATCTCGGCAAGAGGGACGACGTGCGTCGCGTCGCCGAACGTATCCGCGACGACGCCGCCATCACCCTGCTGGTCAATAATGCCGGCTCGGGCACGGAAGGCCCGGTGCTCGGTGCCGACATCGATCGGATCGAAGCGATGGTCGACTTGAACGTCGTCGCCCTGAACCGCCTCGCGGTTACAGCGGTGAACGCGTTCAGCGCGCGTGGCAAGGGCACGCTCGTCAATGTCGCTTCCGTCGTCGCCTTCGTGTCGGACCATTTCCTCGGTGCCTACGCCGGCACCAAGGCCTTCGTGCTCGGCCTTACCCAGTCCCTGCAGAGCGAGCTGAAGGACACCCCGGTACGCGTTCAGGCCGTGCTGCCGGGCTACACTCGCACCGAGTTCTTCGGCAGCGCCGGAATCGCGGAGCAGCAGATACCGGCCGAGATGATGATGTCGGCCGAAGACCTTGTCGACGCCGCGCTTGCCGGCCTGGACCAGGGCGAGCTCATCACCATCCCGTCGATGCCCGACGTGAAGGTATTCGAGGCATACGACGCCGCGCGCCTCGCCATGGTGCCCGACCTCTCGCGCGACCGTCCGGCGGCGCGCTATGGCATCAAGGACGATGCCGTAGCGGCGTGAGAAGCATGTCATCCCGGCCGGAGCCTGCAGGGCGCAGAGCCGGGATCGCCCAACAGATCGTCACGCGATCCCGGATCGGCCTGTGGCCGTCTGGGATCACGGAACGCTGGAATTAAGCGGGGAATTGATCCCTCTGTCCCGGATGCGCACTATGGTGTGGCATCTGGGGGGCAGGGAACAGACACCGTGCGTAGCTCGATATTCGTTCTCGCCGCCATCATTGCGGTGGCGGCTTCTCCGGCTTTCGCCGACGACGCCTTCTACCAGACCCAGCCCGCCGAACTGCACGGCCATCCCGGCACGCTGATCCGCGCCGAGCCGATGACGCCGCCGCCGCATGCCGCGAGTGCCTACCGTATCCTCTACCGCTCTATCGGGCTGAAGGGCGAGCCGATCGCGGTTTCCGGCGTCGTCGCCATCCCTGCTTCGGGCGGGGCTGCGAATCGTCCGCTGGTGGTGTGGGCGCACCCCACCAGCGGCGTCGCCCGGCACTGCGCGCCCTCGCTGATGTCCGATGTATTCGACCGCGTGCATGGTCTCGGTGACCTGCTCTCCCATGGCTATGTCGTCGCCGCGCCGGACTATCCCGGCCTCGGTACCGGCGGCATCCACCCCTATCTCATCGGGGTGAGCGAAGGCCGCGCCGTGCTCGATGCCGCCCGCGCCGCCCGTGCGCTGCCAAATGCCGCGGCCGGCGAGCGCTTCATCCCGTGGGGCTATTCGCAGGGCGGCCATGCCGCGCTGTGGGCCGGCAATCTCGCCAAATCCTATGCGCCGGAACTGAAGCTCGCCGGCATCGCCGCGCAGGCGCCGCCGACCGAACTCGGCACCATCATCCGCGCCGATCTCAGCGGCCGGCCGGGCAAGGTGCTCTCGGCGTATGCGCTGTGGTCCTGGTCGCAGCTTTACAATATCCCGGCCGGGACCGCCGTCGAGGAACGCGTCAGCTTGGTGTTGAACCCCATCGCTCGCGAGTGCGCCGAGACCTTCCAGGAGGTGCTGTCGCTTGGCGTCGACGAGGCGCCCTTCGAGCGCGAAGGGTTCCTCGCAACCGACGTGACGGTGATCCAGCCCTGGCGCGGCCTCATCGAGGGCAACACGCCGGGCGTCACGCCGCCGGGTGTGCCGGTCTTCATTGCGCAGGGCGGCTCCGACACCATCGTGCAGCCGCTGGTCACCAGCCTCTACCGCGACGAATTGTGCGCCCACAAGGTGCCGGTGCGCTTCCTGGTGGAATCTGGCGCCGAGCACACCGACGTACCCGAGCGCTCGTACAACGCCGCGGTGCAATGGATCGAGGCGCGCTTCGCCGGCGAGCCGGCGCCCGACGATTGCGGCAGCAGGTAAGATTCTGCAGACAGAACTCTATTGCGTGATGATCGACGGCACGCCGGGGCCGACTGCCCGCTCGTCGCTGGCGACCCAGAAAACCATCAGCAGCGCCAGCGCAACGATCACCACCCCGATCAAGGCGCGCGCGCCATAGGCGCGCTGCCCGTAATAGCCGCCGCCCAGCAGGATGATGATCAGGATCAGGAGGAGAATGGTCAGCATCTGGGGTCCGCCGGCTATTACCGTTGCCAACGCAACGATACGCCGCCAGTTCCTCGGTTCGGGTGCGACCGAGTGTTCCGCCGGGGTGCTAATCGGCCAAAACAGCTGCGGCCGACTGCCGCCGTAGCCGCGACCGGGTGAAGATCACCGCTACTAGCGAGAGCACGGCGGCGAGCGCGAACAGCGGCCCATAGCCCATGAGGTCCGCCAACACACCGGCCAGGCTGGCGCCGATCA
The DNA here is from genome assembly GCF_012971745.1 of Starkeya sp. ORNL1. Lineage (NCBI taxonomy): Bacteria > Pseudomonadati > Pseudomonadota > Alphaproteobacteria > Hyphomicrobiales > Xanthobacteraceae > Starkeya > Starkeya sp. ORNL1. The sequence continues at coordinate 1,062,283 of NZ_CP048834.1, read as the reverse complement.
GATAGATCACCAGCTGCGCGCAGGCGAGGATGGTGAAGTCGGTGCCGGGCTGGGCCTTCGAGGACACCGCCATGAACACGCTGTAGAGCGCGACGATCTCCATGTAGCGGATCAGCGTCTGGAACGCCGCAGCACCGAACAGCGTCGGCCAGCCGGTGACGAGGTCGAGCGCATGCGCAGCGAACAGCGTGAAGCAGATCGTCCGCAGCAGGCCGAGCAGCGTCAGCACGCCGGAGGCGCCGAGCCGCAGCATCAATATGGCGGCAAGGCCGGAGCCGATCAGGCCGGCAGTGGCGGCGGCGCCGCCGGAGAGATAGCCGACAATGTCGAGCGGCACGCCGCGATCGACGAGATAGGGGCCCTCCATCGCCTTTATCAGCCCCTCGCTGGCGCGATAGACCAATGCGATGAGCAGCGCCTCGCGCGCCTCGGGCCGCGCCCAGAACGCCTTGAGCGAAGCGCGCGGTTGGTCGGCGGGTTCCGGGTCGGCGTCCTCGCGCATCGACAGCGCGGCGATCAGCGGCAACAGCGAGGCGGCGCACATGGTCCATATCATCGGCCGCCAGCCGAAGTGGTGGTAGATGACGAGGCTCAAGGTACCCCCGACGACCACCCCGAGCGCCACCGCGCCGCCCTGTATGGCGTTGCCGAGCGGCCGGTCGCGTGCCGCCAGCTGGCGCACCGCATAGCCGTCGGTGGCGATGTCCTGCGTCGAGACCAGCACCGACATGATCAGGCCGATGGTCATGAAGGCGACGATGTCGGTCGGCTCGAAGAAGGCGAGCGCGAACAGCGCCAGCACCGTGCCGGTCTGGGTGATGAGGATCCAGCTCGCCCGGTGCGCCCGCGCGACAGGCCGGATCTGGTCGATCTTCGCCGCCCACAGGAATTTCAGCACGCCGGGGACCAGCAATATGGCGATCAGCCCGATGGTGGTGCGTGACACGCCCTGCTCGCGCATGATCGGCGGCACCGCGGCGACCATGAGATAGGCCGGGATCGCCTGGGCGAGATAGAGCCCGGCCAACACCAGGAACAGCCGGGTGCGACCGAGCGGCGGCGCCGTTGCCTCGATTGCCGTCTGCTCAGCCACGCTCACGAGCGACCCCCATATTCCCCATCGTCATGTAGCGCGAAAGCATCCGGCGCGCTTCCCCCTCATCCGGCGTCGCATGGATCGGGAACGACCACAGCCGCCGGAACACCGCGGCCATGTCGTCGCTGGCATTCGGCCGCACGATGGCGCAGGCGCGGCACTTGTGCTGCATCGCCCCCCGGCTGCGCTTGAACCACAGCGCCTGCGCCCGCTCGCCGGCCTGCGACAGGCCGGGTCCGCCCCCGAACACGGTGAGCAGTACGAAAGGCTCGGTCAACGCCGCGAGTGTCTCAAGGGCCGCGAGATAGTCCGCCTCGTCGGCGTCGGCATAAGGCTGATGGAAGCGCAGCGTGACCAGACTGCCGGCCTCATTGTCGAGACGCACCATGGTGGATCTACTTCAATTCCTACCGCCTCATCCTGAGGTGCGAGCGCAGCGAGCCTCGAAGGATGTTCACGCAGAGGGACGTTGCTCTGCTTCAACATCCTTCGAGGCCGCCTATGGCGGCACCTCAGGATGAGGTGGTCCTCAACCAGGAATGACTCTTGTCCGGCATTTAAAACGTCTTGCTGAAGCCGAGCGTGACGGTGCGGCCCCAGCCATTCACCGGCAGATTGCGGGTGGCGGTCGCGGTCGGGTTCGCGTAGTCGGCGTCGAGCAGGTTGTCGACCGACACATAAAGCGTGCCGCCGCCGAGCGGCTGGCTGATCGCGGCATTGATGGTGGCGCCGCTGTCGATCTCGTAGATGGTCAGGCCGTCGGCCGGATTGCTGTCGGTGCCGTCATATTCGTCGCGGCCGGACCAGAACTCGCCCTCCAGCCGGAAGCGGGTGCCGGTCTTGAAGACATAGTCGCCGTAGACCGTGCCGCGGAACGGCGTCGAGATGCGGTTGTTCGGCAGGTAGTAGTCGATGTCGCCGTCGCCGTCGGAATCCCATTTGCCCTCGCGCCAGCCGAGATTGGTGCCGAGGGTGAGCTGGTCGTTCACCGCGTACTCGCCGGTGAACTCGACGCCATAGATGATCTCCTTCTGCTGCTTGATGCTGTTGGTGGCGGCGACGAAGTTCACGCCCTGGTCGGAGGTGGAGACGAAGCCTGCGAGGCTGCCGCGGAAGCGTCCGAAGCCGTAGCGCAGGCCAAGCTCGTAATTGTTGACGATCTGCGCCTCGATGCCGAGATCGTCATAGGAGAGCGTCCAGGACCTGTTGCAGGGATTGACGCCGGCCGGCACGTTGCCCGGCAGCGGATATGGCATCAGCCCGCAGCTATGGGCGAGCGCGTCGGCCGTGGTCTGCGCGCCGGCGCGCCGGGTGAAGGCGCCGAGGTCCGGAAGCGCGAAACCCTGGCTGAAGCCACCATAGATCTCCGAGGTCTCGGTCAGCTTGAAGGTGGCGCCGATATTGAAGGTCGGCGCGGAATAATTGTAGTCGCCGCCGGTTACGTTCAGCGGCGGCAGGATGGCGGCGACCGGGCCGTAAGGCGGAATCACGCCGCCCGTGAATGCCGCCGGCCGCGTATAATCGGATACCGAGAGGTCGAGATATTCGTAGCGGACGCCGGCACGCACCACGAGGCGCTCGCCGATCGGCACCTGCAATTGGGCGAAGCCGGCATAGGTGGTCTGCTGCAATGGCGTGAAGATGTCCTCGCCATTGGTCATGGTCTGCCACGTCCGGTCATAGACGACGTCGGAGCCCCAGGTCAGCTTGGCGCCGTCGATGAAGTTGATGGGCGTGTCGATGGTGAGGTTGAGGCCGGCGCGTTCGGAATAGAGCTCGCTCTGATTATACGGTGAGGTCGGCGAGGCCGGGTTACCCGAATAATACACCGTGTTGTTGTAGCCGATGTCGAACTCGCTGTAGTTGAAGCGCTTCTTGATGTCGTTGTAATACGCCAGCACGCTCAGCTCGCCGAGCGCGAAGCCAGTATCGGTGTAGCGCGCCGACACCGATTTGGTGTCCTCCAGCACGCTCTCGCCAGTATAGGCATTGCCGATGTCCGGCCGGGCGAACGGTGCCTGGTAGAGCGTCATCCATTGCGGATCCTGCTCCATATAGATCCAGGAGGCGGACACCTCGAAGCGGCGGGCGGCGTCGAAGTCGTAGCCGACCTTGCCGAGGAAATTGCCACGCCCGAAGCGGTCGCCGCCGCCCTGGCCGAGCATGCCGTCGGAGGGCAATTCGCGGCCGTCGCCGTCATAGGTCTTGTTGGCGAAGGTGCCGCTGCCGCTGAACAGATAGTCGACGCCGCTCGTTGCCTTGCCCGACACCGTGGCCGAGACCTCCGGCGCCAGCGATTCCCCCAGCTTGGCGGTGAAGGCGCGGATGGCGGCATTCACCGCGACCGTCGGCTTGCCCTCGGTCGGCTTGCGGGTAATGAAGTTCACCGTGCCGCCGGTGGCGCCCGAGCCGTACAGGCTCGAGGCGCCGGCCACCACCTCGATGCGCTCGACCGTATTGAGGTCGATCATCGGCAAGATGCGCGAGACGTCGCGCAGCGGCGTGTTCATCGGCACGCCGTCGATCATCACCAGCAGGTCGCGGCCGCGAAAGGTCTCGGAGGCGCTGGAGATGGTCTGCGTCGGCAGCGTATAGCCGGGGATCAGCTTGGCCAGCACCGCGGCGGCGCTGTTGGTAAGCTGAAGCTGCTCCTCGATCTCGGCGCGCTCGACGACGCGCACGGTCTGCGGCACGTCGCTGAGCGGGCGATCGGCGCGGGTGGCGGTCACCGTAACGGTGTCGAGATCGATGGTCTCGCCGTCATTGGTCGCTTGCTGGGCCAAGGCCGGATGCGACAGGCAGAACGCCAGAACACTGAAGGACGATAAGAGAACACCGCGCGCCGACCGCTTCATAGTTTATAACATTTCCGAATAAGCAGCCGCCGCACCTCAGGCGATCTGCGTTGAGCCCATCGGACTGACTTGTAAATATTTATGAAGTGGTTCTGCTTGGGCAGACACGAAACCGAAACTGGCCTAGAACGAACTCGGGCACTTAAAGACGCGGTGTTACTGTGCGGCAACGACTTGGAATCATTCCATGATGCATGCGCCTTACCAGCCGGCCTGGTTCGAAAGCTCTCATTTCCCGGCTGCGCAACGGGTCGACGCCTTCCGCAGCGCCTTTGCCGGGATGATGGCGGGCATCGAGATCGAGGTGGCGGAAGGCGCGCTGTTCAAGGGCCGGATCGTGCATTGCGCGCTGCCCGGTGCGCTGCTTGCCAGTTGCTTCAGCGTCGCTGCGCGATTCCGGCACGCCGAGCACGCGGAGAGCGAACCGGCAGGGGAGGTGCTGCTGCTGCGCCCGGTCGGCGGTGCCATGCCGGTTCGCCAGGGTGGACGCGAACTGGTGATCTCGGCCGGCGACGCTGCCTTGCTCACGCTGGATGAGCCTTTCGAATATGACTCCACCAAGCCGGTACGGGTCGACCATCTGCGCATCTCCGCGCCGGCCGTCGCCCGCGGCGCGCATCGCGACGGGCTGCTGCTGCGGCCGGCATCCGCGAACGACAACCGGCTGCTGCTGCTCGCGCACTACGCCGGCGCGCTGATGCAGGGCATGATCCCGCTGGAGAGCGAGCGCCATGCCCGGCTCGCCGGCAACCACATACGCGACCTCGCCGGCGTGCTGTTCGGGCTGGACGGCGCGCACGAGCGCGCACCGAACCCTGCCGCCCGCCTCGCCACGCTGAAGGATCATATCGGCCGCGAACTCGCTCGCCGCGATCTCTCGGTGGAGACCATCGCCGAGGCGCACGGCATCACGCCGCGCTATGTGCAGAAGCTGTTCGAGGCGGAGGCCACCACCTTCACCGCCTATGTGCTGGAGCAGCGGCTGGAAGTGGCGCGGGCCATGCTGGAGCGGCGCGGCGAGGGCGCGTTGCGCTCGGTCAGCGCCATCGCCTATGAGGCCGGATTCGGCGACCTCTCTTACTTCAACCGCAGCTTCCGCCGCCGCTTCGGCCTGCCGCCCTCGCAGTTCCGCAAGCAATGCCAGGGCGGTGCTTGAGCAGGGCTGTGGCTTGGCTTCAGCATCCTTCGAGGCTCGCTACGCTCGCACCTCAGGATGACGTCGCGTTTATAAGAACCACGTCATCCTGAGGTGCCGCCGCAGGCGGCCTCGAAGGATGCTGAAGCCAAGTTCCGCCATCCCGATGTCATGACACCGGAGCGGCTTTGTGAAATATACCCTCGCCACGGCCTCGCCGATCGGCGGACGGCCCATTGCCCGATGCACGTGAAAATGACCATCCTGAAGCAGTTCTTCGCCTATTACGCCCCCTATAAGGGCCTGTTCCTGCTCGACTTCTCCTGCGCGGTGATCTCGGGTCTGCTGGAACTCGGCTTCCCCATGGCGGTGAAGCTGTTCATCGACGAACTGCTGCCCGAGCAGAATTGGAGCCTGATCGCCGCGGCGGCTGCTGCGCTGCTGGTGATCTATGTGCTGAATGCCGGGCTGATGGCGATCGTCACCTATTGGGGGCACATGCTCGGCATCAATATCGAGACCGAGATGCGCCGCCGCAGCTTCGACCATCTGCAGAAGCTGTCCTTCAGTTTCTACGACAACCACAAGACCGGGCATCTCGTCGCCCGCATCACCAAGAATCTGGAGGAGGTGGGCGAGGTCGCCCATCACGGTCCGGAAGACGCCTTCATCGCGGTGATGACCTTCCTCGGCGCCTTCGCCCTGATGTTGACGGTGAACGTGCCGCTGGCGCTCATCACCTTCGCCGTGGTGCCGGTCACCGCCTGGTTCACCAGCCACTATGGCGGACGGATGACGCACAATTTCCGCGCGCTGTTCGCCCGCGTGGGCGACTTCAATGCGCGGCTGGAGGAGAATGTCGGGGGCATGCGCGTGGTGCAGGCGTTCGGCAATGAGGACCATGAGCGCGCGCTGTTCGCCCACGACAATGCGCGCTACCGCGAGACCAAGCTCGCCGCCTATCGCATCATGGCCGCCAATGCCTCGCTGTCCTATCTCGGCATGCGGCTCACGCAGATGGTGGTGATGGTTGCCGGCACTTGGTTCGTCATCCGCGGCGACCTGTCGAATGGCGGCTTCATCGGCTTCCTGCTGCTGGTCGGCGTGTTCTTCCGGCCGATCGAGAAGATCAACGCCATCATCGAGATCTATCCCAAGGGCATTGCCGGCTTCCGCTCCTATCTCGACCTCTTGGCGACCAAGGCCGATATCGCCGACCGCCCGCAGGCGACCGAGATGACCGGGCTGCGCGACGCGATCCGCTACGAGCAGGTGAGCTTCGGCTATGGCGGCGCCGCCTCGCTCGTGCTGCGCGGGCTCGACCTCACCATCCGCGCCGGCGAGACGGTGGCGTTCGTCGGCCCGTCAGGCGCCGGCAAGACCACCATCTGTTCGCTGCTGCCGCGCTTCTACGAGCCGAGCGCCGGGCGCATCAGCATTGACGGCGTGGACATCCGCGACCTGACGCTGGCCTCGCTGCGCGCCCATATCGGCATCGTGCAGCAGGACGTGTTCCTGTTCGCCGGCACGCTGCGCGACAACATCGCCTATGGCCGGCTCGACGCCACCGAGGCCGAGATCGCGGAGGCGGTGCACCGCGCCCGGCTCGACGTCATGGTGGCCGGCCTGCCGGCCGGGCTCGACACCATTGTCGGCGAGCGCGGCGTGAAGCTTTCCGGCGGGCAGAAGCAGCGCGTCGCCATCGCCCGCATCTTCCTCAAGGACCCGCCGATCCTGATACTCGACGAGGCGACCTCGGCGCTCGACACCGAGACCGAACGCGAGATCCAGCAGTCGCTCGCCGCGCTGTCGGAAGGGCGTACCACGCTGGTGATCGCCCACCGCCTCGCCACCATCCGCAATGCCGACCGCATCGTGGTGGTGACCGATGGCGGCATCGCCGAACAGGGTCGCCACGGCGACCTGATCGCCGGCCCCGGCATCTATCGCCGCCTTCACGACACCCAGTTCGCCGGGGCGGACGAAATGGCCACGGAGCGGACATGAGGGTCGAGGCGATCTCCGGGTTCGGGGTCAAGGGACCGGCGGCATTCCTGGTCGAGATCGACGGGCGACGCCTGCTGCTGGACTGCGGCGAGGGCCCGGACAACAAGCGGCGGCCGGACCTCAGCGGGATCGGCACGCTCGACGCCGTGCTCGTCTCCCATGGCCATCTCGACCATATCGCCGCGCTTGATCTCGTCCCGCCCGAAGTGCCGGTGTTCATGACGGCGCTGGTCCATGATCTGGCAGGCGACACGCTGACACGCCCGACGTCGGCGCTGCCGCTGCGCGGCATGGCGGACATCCTCGGCCTTCGGGTGACGACGGGGCGCAACGGGCACGCGCCGGGCGGGGTGTGGCTGCATATTGCCGATGCCGCTGCCAATGAGAGCCTGCTCTATACTGGCGACGTCAGCCGGGAGTCCGCGCTCTACCCGTTCGACATGCCGCCGCCGGCGACGTTGGCGATCGTCGACGCCTCCTATGGCGACTATGACGAGCCGCTCGATATCGGTGCGGCAAAGCTCGTCGCCATGGCAGGCGAGGGGCCGTTGTTGCTGCCGGCGCCGGCCGATGGGCGCGGGCTGGAGATGGCGGTGGTGCTGGCCCGCTCCGGCGCACATGTACGGCTCTGCCCGGCGCATCGGCACATCGCGGAAGCCGTGATTGCTGCCGAGGACGAGGTGCTGACGGCCCACGGCCGCGCCGCGCTCGCCGGCATGCTGTCGAATGCCGGTCCGCTCGACGCCGGAGCGGCGCCGGAAGGCGTGATGATCGTCGCCAAGCCGGCCCTCGGCAGCGGTCTCGGCCGCGAGCTCGCCGTGAAATGGCGCGACGAGCCTAGCGTGCGCATCGCCTTCACCGGCCATGTCGGCAGCGGCACCCTCGCGGCGGAACTGGTCGGCGAGGGCCGCGCCTCTTTCGTGCGCTGGAACGTGCACCCACCACTGTCGGACCTCAAAGCCGTCATCGCTGCCATTGCCGCGGTGGAGGTGCTGCCGGCCTTCCTCGACCGCACCAAGCTGCCCGCGCTTTACGCCGCGCTGCCGCAGGCGCGCTTCGCGACGTCGGGCGTGATGGCGAGTGTGCCCGAAAGTGCCCCAAGGTAAGACAACGCTTCGGAATCGCGACTGTCGTCGAACTGTCATGAAGCGTTGCTAACCGACGGCGGCGCAGTCACGTTCGACCGCTTTCCCTCGGCTTTTCCGGTTCGGCCATGCCATCCCCTTCAGCTCGCGAAGGCGCGCCCGCGGTCGAGATCGCCGGCCTTTCCCAGAGCTACGGTACGGCGACCATTCTCGACGGCATCGATCTTGTGCTGCCGGCCGGCCACGTGCTGGCGCTGCTCGGTCCCTCCGGCTGTGGCAAGACCACGCTGTTACGGCTGGCCGCCGGCCTCGCGGCGCCGACCAAGGGCACCATTCACCTCGCCGGCGCGCCGGTCGCCGACGCGGCGAAGGGATTGTTCGTGCCACCCGAGCGGCGCGGGCTCGGCATGGTGTTCCAGGATTACGCGCTGTGGCCGCATCTCAGCGTCGGCGCCAACGTCTCCTTCCCGCTCGAAATGCGGAAGGTGCCGCGCAGCGAGCGCGAGACGCGGGTGCGCACCGCGCTGGAGCGCGTCGGGCTCGGCGGCTTCGAGGCGCGGGCCATTTCGAGCCTTTCCGGCGGCCAGCAGCAGCGCGTCGCCATCGCGCGCGCCATCGTCGCCGAGCCGAGCCTGGTGCTGTTCGACGAGCCGCTGTCGAACCTCGACCGCGAATTGCGCGAGGAACTGGCGAGCGAACTCGCCGCGCTGCTGCGCCGGCTGAAGCTCACCGCGATCTATGTCACTCACGACCAGAGCGAAGCCTTCGCCTTGGCGGACACTGTCGCCGTCATGCGTGGCGGGCGCATCGTGCAGCGCGCCGCGCCTGAGGAGATCGTCGAGCGCCCCGCCGATCCCGCGGTGTCTGACCAGCTCAATCTCGGTCCGACGGTGGAGGTCGAGCGCCGCACCGAGGGCTGGTGGCTGACCGCGATCGGCCAGCGGCTCACGGATGCCGGGCAGGGGCCGCGCGAGGCTGGCCGGGCCAGCGTGCTGCTCGCCCGCAACGCCCTGCATGTAGCGAACGGCGCGGATGCGGTTTTGACCGGAGTTGTCATCGGCTCGCAGTTCCGCGGTGACCATCATCTGCTCACCGTCCAGCTCGGCGCGGGCGATACCCCGGCGCCGACCGTGGTCAGGCTCGCCAATCGGGAGCGCGGCACGATCGGCGCGCGCATCGGACTTTCCGTCGACGCCACGCGGCTGTGCTGGTTTGCCGACACCGCCGCGACGGGCCTTCCGCTTTCATCCAAGGAGACCATCCATGTCTAGGAGCATTGCCATGCGCAGGACCATTGCCGTCGCGGCACTCGCCGCGAGCCTTGCCTTTAGCGGCGCCGCCCGCGCCGACATCACGGTTTATTCGGCCGGCCCGGCCAATCTGATCGAGGCGTTGGCCAGCGGCTTCACCAAGTCGACCGGCATCAAGGCCAATGTCTTCCAGGGCACCACCGGCCAGGTGATGGGCCGCATCGAGGCCGAAGCGTCGAACCCGGTGGTCGACGTGCTGATCTCCGCCTCGTGGGATACCGCGACCGATTTCGACAAGCGCGGCTGGCTGGTCGCCTATGAGAGCCCGAACGCCAAGACCGTGCCGGACGCCTACAAGACCAGGACCGCTGTGGCACAGGGCATCTCGGCGCTCGCCATCGCCTGGAACCCGAAGAGCGGCACGCCGAAGCCGGCGGAATGGACCGACCTCGCCAAGGCCGACTACAAGGACCTGGTGGTGCTGCCGGACCCGACGCAGTCCGGCGCCTCCTTCGAACTGGTCGCCGCCGAGCAGGCGCGCAATGGCTGGAAGCTGTTCGAGGATCTGAAGGCGAATGGCGCGGTGATCGGCGGCGCCAATGCCGCCGCGCTCAACCCGGTGCTGCAGGGCGCCAAGGCCGCGGTGTTCGGCGGCGTCGACTATCTGGCCTTCGCCGCCGCCAAGAAGGGCGAGTCGCTGGAAGTTATCTTCCCGGCTTCCGGCACCATCGTCGCGCCGCGCCCGATGATGATCCTCAACTGGTCGAAGCAGCAGGACGACGCCAGGAAGTTCATCGACTATGTGCTGTCCGATGAGGGCCAGGCTGCCGTGGCCAAGGTGTTCCTGATCCCGGCGCGCACCGACATCGCCGCCGGCCGCCCGCTGATCAAGGACATCAAGGTCATCACCATCGACGCCGCCGCGGTCTATCCGAAGCGCGACGAGACGCTGGCCCGGTTCGCCAAGACCTTCGGCCACTGAGATGCGCTCAGGCCAGCAGACCGCAGACCAGCAGACCGCTGGACCTGCGGTCTGGTTCGGCATGGCGGGCCTTCTCATCCTCGTCGCCGTGCCGATCGCCTTCGTCATCCTGCAGGCCGTGTTCCCCGAGCTCGGCCGCGGGTCCTTCGCGCGACCATTCGGTCAGGTCGCCGCCGTACTGGGCGACCCCGCCTTGCTGCGCCTGACCCGCAACACGCTGCTGCTCGGCGTCTGCGTGGTGGCGCTCGCAGCCATCATCGCCGTGCCGCTCGGCTTCCTGCGCGCACTCTATGCGGTGCCGCTGGCCCCGCTGTGGGATGTGCTGTTCCTGGTGCCGTTCATGGTGCCGCCTTACATCGCGACGCTCGGCTGGATCATGACGCTGCAGCCGCGGGGCTATCTGGCTCAGCTCACCAGCCTGCATGCCGGGCCGTTCCTGTTCTCCTTTGCCGGCCTCGTCTTCGTGATGGCGCTGAACCTGTTCCCCGCCATCTATTTTGCGGTTTCCCGTACCGCGGTCGCCATCGGCTCGCGCTATGCCGATGTCGGCCGGGTGTGCGGGGCGGGGCCATGGACCGCCTTCCGCCGCATCACCCTGCCGCTGGCGACGCCGGCGCTGGTGGCAAGCGCGCTCCTGGTGTTCGCGTTGACCATCGAGGAATACGGCACGCCCGCCGCGCTCGGCCGGCAGTCCGGCTATCTGGTGCTGGTCACCGCGATCGAGACCCGCACCGCCGACTGGCCGGTGGACCTGCCGGGCGCCGCGATCCTGTCGCTGATATTGGTGCTGCTGTCGGTCGGGGCCTTCGCGCTGCAATTGAAGATCCTTGCCGGGCGCTCCTTCGAGACCACCGGCGGCAAGCCGCAGGCCTTCGTTCCGGCGCCGCTCGGCGCGATGGCGCTGCCGGTGCTGATCGGCTTCACGCTCATAGCGCTGCTCGCGACCGGCGTGCCGCTGTTCGCCATCCTCGCCACGGCGCTGTCGCGCACCATCTCCGGCGGGCTCAGTCCCGGGAATCTCGGCTTCGAGAATTTCGAAGCCCTGCTGAGCCTCGAGAGCGGCGGCCTGCGTGCGCTCGGCAACAGCCTGGCGCTCGGCCTTGCCACCGCACTGCTCACCGGCTTCATCGGTGCGATGGTCGCCTACGCGGTGGTGAAGACGCGGTTCCGGGGCAAGGCGGTGTTCGATGCGCTCAGCATGCTGCCGAATGCGCTGCCCGGCGTGGTGGTCGCGGTCGGCCTGATCCTGGCGTGGAACCGGCCGCTGCCGCTCTCGCCCTACAACACGCCGTTCATCCTGCTGCTGGCCTATTCCTGCATCCTGCTGCCCTATCCGATCCGCTATGCCAATGCGGCGCTCCGGCAGATCAACGACAATCTGGAGGCGGCGGCGCGGGTCTCCGGCGCCTCGTCGTTGACCAGCCTCCGGCGCATCGTGCTGCCGCTGATCTGGCCGAGCCTGCTCTCCGCGATGCTGCTGGTGTTCGCCGTCGCCTCGCGCGAGCTGGTGGCCTCGGTGCTGGTCGCCCCGGTGGGGATGATGACGGTCGCGACCTTCATCTGGCGGCAGTTCGAGCAGGGCTCGATTGGCCTCGGCATGGCAATGAGCACCATCGCGCTCATCGTCACGCTGAGCGTACCACTCGCCATCACCGCGCTGACACGCGGCATGGGCGGGATCGCGCGATAGGGTTCTTGAACCCGAACTACGTCATCCTGAGGTGCCGCGAAGCGGCCTCGAAGGATACCCGTCCCCGAGGACCGTCTTCTGCCTGAGCATCCTTCGAGGCTCGCCTTGCTCGCACCTCAGGATGACGTCGTATCAGGAAGCGAACGCCTCGCGCTCCTTGAGCAGCGTGTCGAGGATCGCCTGCTGCTCGGCGATGCGGTCGGCGTTGCGGGCTTCGTCCTCCGCGCCGGAATAGGCGGCGGCCTGTTCGGTCAGGTCGCTGATGTTCTGGCGGACGGCGGCGATGCGCTGATCCAGTTCGATGAGAGTTGCGGCATCGACCATCTGAGAAGCACTCCTGTTGCCGGCTATTTCCGCTTCAGCCGCGCGCACACTGCCCGCGGCGAAGCACCTGCCTCAACATAGCAATAGTCGAGCGTGTTGTTGTTGACGAGTTCGAACGAATAGACGCCTTCCTCGTCGGCGCCGGCCATCAGCCGGCCACCCGGCGTGAAGGCACCCCAGAGCGGCTCGTCGACATCGCCGCTGGGGTTGGCGCGCTTGAGATGGCCCATGAAGGTGAGACCCTTCTGCTCGGTGATGACCAGCGTCGCCTCGCCATCGCGCCAGCCCTCGACCTTCGCCACCCGCTCGCGATGGCCGGTCCAGGTGCCGACCAGCGACACCGCATCTTTTGCCTGTGCGACCGAAACAAGCCCGGCGACCGCAGCCACGCCGATGATGATGCCCTTCATGACGCCCTCCCTTGTTGGCGGGCGAATGCTAGCCGCGGTCGGCGGCAAGCGAAGGTAATTTCCCATCATCTGTTAGCGTCACCGTTAATGACGGGTCCTTCAGTCCGGCAGTGCCTCCACGACCGCCGCGAGCTGCTCGGCGAAGGCGGAGATCTGCTCGATGCGCGCCTTCATCTCCGTCGCGGTGCCGGCTTCCTCGAGGTCGGGGAAGGTCGGCGTCGGGACCGCCGCCTGCGAGGCAAACGGGGCAACGGATTGCAGCAGGGCGACGATGGTGCCGGAAGCGGCAAGGGCGGTGTTGAACGGCTCGATCTGCGCGCTGCGAAGCGCCAATTTGCCGGCAGCCGGCAAACGCTTAGCCGGCAGGTTCTTGATCGGCATGACCTCGGCCGGCAGCAGCGTGATGAGCTCCCCCTGTAGCTCGCGGGTCATCACCAGGGCGAGTGTGTAGACGTCCTTCACGAATGGCAGCCCGCCGGCCGGAACGCCGGCATTCAGCAGCGGCGCGATTGCGGCGAGAGAAGCTTTCGCGTGCTGTCGGGCGGTGGGCAGCCGCGAGGGATCATCGAGCGCGTCCACCACCGCGCCGAAATCCTGCAGGACGGCGCCGATCCGGGTCATCCAGCCGAAGGCCGCGCCATAGGAGGCGACCTGGCTCGCGAGATCGCGATAGGCCGGCCATGTCGGGCTGTCCATCAGGGAAGGCGAGGGCGCCAGGATCTCGCCGGTCGGCAGCCTTACAGTTAGGGTCTCGGCCATAAGGCGATGGTGTCCTGCGGTGCTGGTTGGAGGCGTCTCATTTGGAACTGAGCGCCCCGCTATAGCATCATCGCATGAGACCGGCGGTGCGAAGTGCGTCTTCGATCACCTTTCGTATCTTTGCCGATTGCGACGAGGTGGCATGGCCCGCCATCGACGTGAAAGCCTGCGGCGCGATTTCCGGCGTGTTTTCCGCATGTGACGGCTGTAGGGCCGCCTCGGCCCCAACATCATCAGCCACCAGCGCGCCGGCATCCGCTATCCCCCAGAAACGGGCGATCTGGAGCGTCGAGGAGATGCCGGCTTCCAGCATATAGGGGGCTGCCTCGCCATAATGGTGTTGGCCGCGCGTATCGAGCGGGACGCCATGGCCCATGCCGGCGATGCTGTATTCCTCGATGAGCTCTCGCCCCCGCCGATCGCGCCAGACACGGCGGGACTGGCCCTGGGCCGTCGTCACCTGCGGCGTAACACCATCCAGCCCGTGGATGCCCTGCCATTGTGCCACGATGGCCTGCGCGTTCACGGGTGTGACGGTGTGGTCGGCCGTGCCCTGCCAGACCGAAATGCGCGGCCAGTGGCCGCTATTGCCGGACGCCTGGCGCAGCAGGCTCCGAAGCGCCGTATCCGATGGCATGCCGAGGCCGCGCATCCGGTCGAACGCTTCCGGGATTGTCGTGGCGACGCCATAGGCGAGGCCGGCAATGATGCCGCCGCCGGCAAAGACCTCGGGATAAGTCGCCAGCATCACCGATGTCATGGCGCCGCCCGCCGACAGGCCGGTGACGAAGACGCGCGTGCGATCCAGCCCTTCGCGGGCGATGATGGTCTCCACCATCTGCCGGATCGAGAGCGCCTCGCCGCTGCCCCGCCGAATGTCGTCCGGCGCGAACCAGTTGAAACAGAGGTTCGGGTTATTGGTGCGCTGCTGCTCCGGATAGAGCACCGCGAAACCTTGCTGGTCGGCGAGCTGCGACCAACCCGAGCCATTGTCATAGTCGCCGGCGGTCTGCGTGCAGCCATGGAGCGCCACGACCAGCGGGGCATTCGGCGGCAGGTTCGCCGGGACGTGGCATCGGGCCCGCAGCGCTCCGGGATTGGAGCCGAAATCCTCCAGGTCGCGCAGCCGATCGGGGCGACGCGATTGCGGAAGCGGCAGCCCGCGAAGGCGAAAGACCGGTCCGCGCCGGATCTCGGAAAACATGTCTTTCATTACGCAACCCTCTGCGGCGAACCGCTGGATTCCGCTGCCGAACAGCTAACTTCCCACATTAACGTTCGTTGCTGCACTGCACAATTTTTTGTTCGATGCACAGCATCACCGACGTTCGAAATGGAAAAGCCAAACGCCGAGGCGGCGGAAATGGGCCGTTTCTATCGTCATGGCCGGGCAAAGCGACTTCCAGTCGCCGTCTCACGAGAGACGTCGAGGCTCGCCCTCGGGCGCGGAGAGGTACGGTGGCGCTTTCGCACGTTCTGCTAGCGTGAGGCGCCGGTCGCCTGATCGATCTCCTCCTCGATCGCGACTTTCCGATCGACGAGTTGCTTCAGGCCATGCTCAAGCGCCTGCCGGTCTTCGGAGGAAGCCGACGCCCCGACTTTCTCCTGGAGCTCATCGATCTCGCGCAACACGGCCTGGAGCTCAGCGTACAATGCGTCGGGATCGACCATGACATCCTCCATCGTGCGGCGGGTTGCGGCGCGCGAATTGTGCCGGCTTTGAGCCGGAGCCGCAATTCTCGCCCACTCATGGTCCCGGCGGAGCCGCGATGATGACGGCTCCGGTCCGATCATCACGACGGCGTGGCCCCGACGCCGAATTCGTCCATCAGCCAGGCTTTGAACTCCCGCGTGGTGCGGGATTGCTGCGTGCGTCCGGGCATGGTGATGAGGTGATAGCCGCGGCCGGTGCGAACGCGCGGCAGCGGCGCCTCGGCCAGCAGGCCCTGCCGCAGCAGGTCGTCGGTGAGCGGACGCCAGCCGAGCGCGATGCCCTGGCCGGCAATCGCCGCCTGCAGCACCAGCATGTAATTGTTGAACGAGAGGCCGGACTGGACCTGCCGGGCGCCGGCCGCGTCCGGCAATCCGCAACCTTCCATATATTCGCCCCAGCTCAGCCACCGGTCGGGATCGGGCCGCTCCAGATGCAACAGCGGCAGCGCGGCGAGATCAACTGCGGAGCGCAGGCGATGCCGGCCGAGAAACCCGGGGCTCGCCACCGGCACCACATCCTCCTCGACGAGCCGCACGGTTTCGTAGCGATGCCAGGAGGCGGCGCCGAATAGGATCGCGAAGTCGGCGAGGGCGCCTTCGAGGTCGGCTGCGCCCTGCGCCGTGATCACCCGCACATCCACATCCGGCAGCCTGTCGCGGAGCTGGGCGAGGCGCGGCATCAGCCAGAAGGCGGCGAAGCCGAAATCGGTCAGCACGGTCAGCTGGCTGCGCCGCCCTATGGCGCGCGCCACTTCGATCGCCGCGGCGATCTCGCTGATGCCGCGGCGGGCCGCCTCGAACAGAAAGCTGCCGGCCTCGGTGGTCGTCACCCCGCGCCACACCCGCTGGAACAACTGGATGCCCAGCTCCGCTTCGAGATCGGCGATCTGGTGGCTCACCGCCGACTGCGTCATGCCGAGCTCACGGGCCGCCATGCTGAAGCTGCCATGGCGCGCCGCCACCTCGAATACGGCGAGGCGATGCAGCGGCACGAGCTGGCGGCTTTCTCGCATGAGTAGATCTCATGGCTCCATGACGAATTCGGACGTTTACGCACCGCGCTGCTGGCCCGAGCCTCGATGATCAAAGGCTTTGCCTCAAGTGACGTCAAGGCCTGGGGTGACGTCAAGATCGGCTGGAGATCGGAATGGGCGGTCGGCGCTTGAACATACTTCTGATCATGGCGGACCAGATGGCGCCGGCGGCCATGCCGACCTATGGCCACGCCTTGACCCGAGCGCCGAACATGGCCGCGCTCGGCAGTGCCGGCGTGGTTTTTGACAATGCCTATTGCAACAGCCCGCTGTGCTCGCCGTCGCGCGCGGCGTTCATGAGCGGACGGATGCCCTCCGCCACGCAGGCCTATGACAATGCCGCCGAATTTCGCGCCGACATCCCGACCTTCGCGCATTATCTGCGGCGGGCCGGCTACCGGACCACACTGTCCGGCAAGATGCATTTCTGCGGGCCCGACCAGTTGCACGGCTTCGAGCAGCGGCTGACCACGGACATCTACCCCGCCGACTATGGCTGGACGCCGGACTGGTCCCGGCCGCAGGAGCGCCCGAGCTGGTATCACAATATGAGCTCGGTGACCGATGCCGGGCTGTGCGTGCGCACCAACCAGCTCGACTATGATGACGAGGTGGTGTTCGCCGCCGAGCGTGCCATCTATGACGCCGCCCGCGGGCGCGATGAGCGGCCGTTCTGCATGGTGGTGTCGCTGACCCACCCGCACGACCCCTTCGCGATTCCCGAACGCTACTGGAATCTCTATCGCGACGAGGAGATCGAACTGCCGAAGGTCGGCCTGGCCGACTGGGCGCCGGATCCGCATTCGCACCGCCTCCGGCACGTCTGCGACATGGACAATGCCGAGATCACCGAAACGCATGTCCGCAACGCCCGCCGCGCCTATTACGGGGCGATATCCTATGTCGACGACAATGTCGGGCGGCTGATGGCGGCTTTGCGGGCAACCAATCTCGCCGACGATACCGTGGTGATCGTCACCAGCGATCATGGCGAGATGCTGGGCGAGCGCGGCTTCTGGTACAAGATGAGCTTCTTCGAGGGTGCTGCGCGGGTGCCGCTGATCGTCCACGCGCCGAAGCACTTCGCGCGGCGCCGTGTCGCGAATGCAGTCTCCCTCGTCGACATGCTGCCCACTCTGGTGGAACTCGCGAATGATGGACGCGCAGGCGACTATGCGGCCCCACTGGATGGGCGCAGCCTGCTGCCGCACCTCGCGGGCGGCGACGGCCATGATGAGGTGATCGGCGAATATCTCGCCGAGGGCGCCATCGCCCCGCTGGTCATGATCCGCCGCGGCCCCTGGAAGTTCGTGCACAGCCCCGCCGATCCGGACCAGCTCTATCATCTCGTGGACGATCCGCTTGAGCTTGCCAACCTCGCGCAGGCGGCGGTTGCGCCCGACGCGCTGGCCAACTTCCGCTCCGAGGCCGCCGGGCGGTGGGATTTCGTGGCGCTCGACCGGGCGGTGCGCGAAAGCCAGCGCCGGCGCCACTTCGTCAACGCCGCGCTCGACATCGGTACCCCCACGCCGTGGGACTACCAGCCGTTCCGCGACGCCAGCACGCAATACATCCGCAACCGCGCCGACCTCGATGATCTCGAGGCCATGGCCCGCTATCCGCGGGTGCGGCCGATCAACACCTGAACCGCATATCAGACTGGACACACGAGGGAGACGGAAATGTCGAAGACGCTGCTACGCCTGCTCTGCATGTCCGCTTTGGTGCTCCCGCTGGGCACGTCTCTGTTCTCCGAGCGCGCCGCAGCCGCGGAGCCGGAAGCCTGCACCACGGTGCGCATGTCCGATCCCGGCTGGACCGACATCACCTCGACCAATGCCGTTGCGGGCGTGCTGCTGGAGGCGCTCGGCTACAAGCAGAAGGTCGAGACGCTGGCGGTTCCGGTCACCTTCGAAGCGCTGAAGAACCGCCAGCTCGACGTGTTCCTCGGCAACTGGATGCCGGCGCAGAAGCGCTTCGTCGAGCCGCTGACCGCGAGCGGCGACATCGTCGTGCTGCATCAGAACCTGGAGCAGATCCGCTTCACTCTGGCGGTGCCGAAATATGTGGCGGATGCCGGCGTCGCCAATTTCGCCGACCTGGCCAAGAACGCCGACAAGTTCGACAAGAAGATCTATGGCATCGAGCCTGGCGCCCCCTCGAACCAGAACATCCAGAAGATGATCACGGCGAAGCAGTTCGGCCTCGACGGCTGGACGCTGGTGGAATCGAGCGAGCAGGGCATGCTCAGCCAGGTGACGCGGGCCGGCAAGCGCAAGGATTGGATCGTGTTCCTCGCCTGGGAGCCGCATCCGATGAACACCAATTTCGACCTCGTCTATCTCTCGGGCGGAGACGAGTATTTCGGTGCCAACTACGGTGCGTCCTCGATCTACACCATCACCCGCAAGGGTTACGCGGCCGATTGCCCGAACGTGGCGAAATTGATGAACCAGCTTACCTTCAACGTGCCGATGGAGAACACCATCATGGGTGGGATCCTGGACAATGGCAGCGACGCCAAGGCCGCGGCGAAGGCCTATCTCAAGAGCAAGCCGGAGCTGATCGTGCCATGGCTTGCCGGCGTGAGCACGCGCGATGGGCAGGACGGGATGACGGCCGTGAAGAAGGCGCTAGGGGTATAAGTCTGCGGCAAGGCTGCCGGCTCGGGATCGCGGTCGTCGATCGCGGTCCCGATTTGTACTGTCGACACCTTGAATGATCCTGAAATATTGCTACGATGTTGTAACAACTTTTAATTGTACGCGCTGTCCAGCCTGGTAGGTCATTCAGGCTGACATAAATATTTTTCTTTCCTTTGCCTCCATGGCGCCTAGATTTGGAGCCGACGGGGGTCGTGTCGTGGCGTTCATCGATATATTCGCCATCATTGTTCTTGTGGTAGCGATCGCTTCAGCGGTCGGCATCTTCATCATACTCGGCATGGCGCCCGGATATGTCGCGCGCAAGCGCGGTCATCCATGGGCCGAGGCAGTATCCGTAGCCGGCTGGATCACCTTGATCTTTGGCTTCGTGCTGTGGCCGCTGGCCTTCATCTGGGCCTATGTCGACGTGCCGGCGCGGCCGGCGACGGGCCGGCAGGAGCCGGTCCCATGATCGTCTTCCTGCTCAATGCGTACATACTGATCCTGGTGATCCTGATCTGGCTCAAGATCGTTCCCAGCAATCTGTTCTGGAAGATTTCCCCCATCCTCGTGCTGCTTGTCCTGCTGGTCGGGCTGTTCATCCCGATGGGGTGGGGGGCGCCGGCAGGTGCTGCCATTATCGGCCGGCAGTCAGTGCAGATCGTGCCCAACGTTGCCGGTGAGGTGACCGAGGTACCGGTCGCGCCGAACACCCCGCTCAAGGCCGGGGATGTCCTCTTCAAGATCGACCCCACGCCCTATCAGGCGCAACTCGGCGCGCTGGAGGCGCAGCTGAAGCTCGCCGAATTGCGGCTCGGGCAGATGACCGAGCTCGCCCGGAAACAGGCTTCCCCCGAATTCAATGTCGAGCAGCGCCAGAGCGAGGTCGACCAGCTGAAAGCCCAGGTCGACGGCGCCAAATGGAACCTCGACAAGACCACGGTACGTGCGCCGTCCGATGGCTACGTCACCAATGTCACGCTGCGCAAGGGCGCCCGGGTGTCGAACCTCACGCTCTCGCCGGTCATGGCCTTCATCGACACCTCCGAGACCGTGACCGTGGTCGAGGTGCCGCAAATCTATGCGCGCTACATCGCGCCGGGGCAGAAGGTCGAGATCACCTTCAAATATCTTCCGGGCGAGGTCTTCACCGGCAGCGTCGAGACCGTGCTGCAGGCGATCGCCAGCGGGCAGGCGGCGCCATCCGGCACCGCGGCCGCGCCGGTGCAGATCAATGCCGCGCCGTTCGTGGTGCGGGTGAAGCTCGACGATCCGAAACTCGGCGAGCGCCTGCCGGCGGGCAGCGCCGGCAGTGCGGCGATCTACACCGACCACGTCAAGGCCAGCCACATCATCCGCCAGGTGGTGCTGCGGCAGGAAGCGATCGTGAACTACGTCGTGCCGTTCTGAGGCTGGAGAGACCGCTGAATTTCCAGTTCACCTGAGAATTCATTCGAGGCAATAGCTGTCGGAGGCAAGGATGGCTGAGAAGTCGAACAATGCTGGTGAAAGCGGTTCCGTGAGCAGGCGTTCGCTGCTGACGGGAACAACCGCACTTGTCGCTGCATCCACAATAAGCGGCACCGCGATTGCCCAAGCCCAAACGCCGGCTCAGACAGCTGCACCGGCCTCAGGTAAAGCTCCGAACATTCTGGTGATTTTCGGCGACGATATCGGCATTTCGCAAATCAGCGCCTACACCATGGGTCTGATGGGCTATCGCACGCCGAACATCGACAGGATTGCCGCTGAAGGCGCCATCTTCACCGATTCCTACGGGCAGCAGAGCTGCACGGCCGGGCGGGCGTCATTCATTCTCGGCCAGGAGCCTTTCCGGACCGGCCTACTTACCATCGGCATGCCCGGCGACCCGCATGGGATTACGGACTGGATGCCGACCATCGCGGACGTGATGAAAACCAAGGGCTACGCCACCGGCCAATTCGGCAAGAACCATCTTGGCGATCAAGACCAGCATTTGCCGACCAATCACGGCTTCGACGAGTTCTTCGGCAATCTCTACCACCTCAATGCGGAGGAAGAGCCGGAGGGCTATTTCTACCCGAAGGATCCGGCCTTCCGAAAGCAGTACGGGCCTCGGGGGGTTATCCATTCCCATGCGGACGGACGGATCGAAGACACCGGGCCGCTCGATACAAAGCGCATGGAGACGATCGACGAGGAATTCCTTGCGGCGGCAAAAGATTTCATTGATCGCCAGAACAAGGCGAGCAAGCCCTTCTTCGTCTGGTTCAACGCCACGCGCATGCACATCTTTACCCACCTCAAGCCGGAGAGCACGGGAAAGACAGGCAAGGGCCTTGAGGCCGATGGCATGGCGGAACACGATGGCCACGTCGGGCAGTTGCTGAAGCAACTCGATGACCTTGGGATCGCGGACGATACCATCGTGCTCTACACGACGGATAACGGCGCAGAACTCGCACTGTGGCCGGATGGGGCGATGACCCCGTTTCATGGCGAAAAGGGCACGACCTGGGAAGGCGGCATGCGCATCCCGATGATGGTGCGCTGGCCGGGCGTGGTGAAGCCGGGCAGCCAGGTCAACGATATCGTTACGCTGATGGACTGGATGCCGACCTTCGCCGCGGCGGCGGGTATCCCTGACTTGGCCGAGAAAATGAAGGCAGGCTTCAACGCGGGAACCAAGACTTTCAAGGTGCATCTTGACGGTTACGATCTGACACCTCTGCTCAAGGGTGGGGCCAAGGTGCCGCCGCGCGATGTCATGTACTACTTCGATCAGGGCGGAAATCTCAATGCTATCCGGTGGAATGACTGGAAGCTGAGTTTCGCGGTGGCAAGTGAAGGCAACATCGCAACGGCTACGCGCGAGACCCCCGGTTGGGCGTTGATCGCGAATCTGCGCATGGACCCGTATGAACGGGCAATGAAGGAAGGTGGCGGCGCTCTTGAATTTCTTGCCCGCAACATGTGGCTGCTCGTGCCCATCCAAGGAAAGATCAAGGAGTTCTTCTCCGACTTCGACCAGTTCCCATTCCAGGAAGGTAGTTCGCTCAATGCAAGTGGCATCAACTACGGCATGTTGCGCCAACAGGCGGCGCTGAAGCGCCTCCAGGAGGTGGAGAGGATGACGCCTGTGCGGTGAGGTCCGGAATGGAAAAGGCAGGCGACACCTCAAAAGAGAGAGGCGTCCGAATGAGAGGGCGTTACGCCGCCGGCGGCGATCACCGCAGTGCCTTTCTAGGTGCGGGTGAAGTTCGCGATCTTCACGTCGCAAGTGCGTGCAGGCGGCCGGAGGAAGTGGGCCGCCATCTACGACGATTACGGCTAGGCTACGTCGTGCCGTTCTGAGGCGTAACAGGGAGGGCGTTATGCGGATTGGAAAGCTATTGGCATCGGCCGCGATCCTATGCGGCGGACTTGCCGGATTGGTAAGCGTCAGTTCGGCGCAGACAGCGCCGCCGGCGCAGACGGCAAAGCCGAACATCCTCGTCATTTTCGGCGATGACGTCGGCTTGACGAATGTCAGCGCCTACTCGATGGGGCTGATGGGGTATCGCACGCCGAATATCGACAGCATTGCGCGCGATGGCATGATCTTCACCGATTACTATGCGGAGCAGAGTTGTACGGCGGGGCGCTCTACCTTCATCACCGGCGAAGCGACGCTGCGCACCGGCCTCTCGAAGGTCGGATTGCCGGGCGCCGATCTCGGCTTGCGAGCGCAGAACATCACAATTGCCGAGGCGCTAAAACCGCTCGGTTACGCCACCGGCCAGTTCGGCAAGAACCATCTCGGCGACAAGGATGAGTTCCTGCCGACGGCGCACGGTTTCGACGAGTTCTTCGGCAACCTTTACCACCTCAATGCCGAAGAGGAGCCGGAGAATCCGGACTATCCGAAGGATCCCGCGTTCCGCAAGAAATACGGCCCGCGCGGCGTCATCAAGTCGAGTGCCGACGGCAAGATCGAGGACACTGGTCCGCTGACCATAAAGCGGATGGAGACCATCGACGACGAGACCACCAACGCCGCGATGGATTTCATGGATCGCCAGGTGAAGGCCGGCAAGCCGTTCTTCACCTGGATGAACACCACCCGCATGCATCTCTACACGCATGTGCGCCCGGAAATGCTCGGCAAGAGCGGCATCTCCGAATATTTCGACGGCATGCTCGAACATGACGGCGACGTCGGCAAGCTGCTGCAGAAGCTGAAGGACCTTGGTGTCGAAAACAACACCATCGTGATCTACAGCACCGACAACGGTCCTCACATGAATTCGTGGCCGGATGGCGCGATGACCCCGTTCCGTGGCGAGAAGAACACAAATTGGGAAGGTGCCTATCGGGTTCCGGCCATGGTGAGATGGCCCGGCCATATCAAGCCGGGCGTGATCTCGACGGAGATTGTCTCCGGCCTCGACTGGTTTCCGACCTTGCTGGCGGCAGCCGGTGATCCGGATGTGACGAAACGATTGCTGGACGGCTGGAGCCTGAACGGTCGGACCTACAAGGTCCATCTCGATGGCTTCAACCAGCTCCCTTTGCTGACCGGCCAGACCGACAAATCGGCGCGTGACAGCTTCTTCTACTTCAATGACGACAATCAGCTGGTCGCCGTCCGCTACCAGAACTGGAAGTTCAATTTCTGCGAGCAACGCGTGGAGGGCACGCTGCGGGTCTGGCAGGCACAGTTCGATTGTGGACGCCTGCCAACCATCATCAATCTCCGTATGGACCCGTTCGAGCGGGCACCGATCACCTCCAACACCTATTGGGACTGGTCGCTGCGCCATTCCTTCCTGGTGGTGCCGGTGCAGGCGCTGGTGGCGCAGTTCCTTTCGACCTTCAAGGACTACCCACCGGCGCAGAAGCCGGCGAGTTTCTCGATCGACCAGATCACCGAACAGATGATGCGGCAGCTTCCGAACTAGGATGTCCTCGCAATGAAGCGAGCGGCGGGGCGATTCGCCCTGCCGCTCCATCCGCCACCGCGTGACTTCGGGGATCTGCTCGAGCCGGGAGTGCCCGGTTGCCTGGCGCGGATGCGGCCTCGCAAATGCATCTATGGGAGCGGCCACATGAAGAAGATGATCGCGGCGACTATCTTCTTGTCATTCACGGCATTCGGCGCCCTGGCGCAGGCGTCCTCATCCGACGATCTCGCCCGCCGCATGATCGAGCGCCGCGGCGTCGAGGCGATGATCTGGGGCATGCCGGCGGTGAATGCCGACCTGATGCTGCAGGAAGCCTTGAGCAAGACCACTGCCAAGCCGAACGATGTCGTCTTCTGGTCGCGTCCGGCTGACTGGAAGAACCAGACGCTGACGCCCAATCCCGACGCGATCTACTTCATGTCCTTCTGGAACGTGAAGGACGGCCCGATCGTGATCGATATCCCGCCTGCGGTCGGCGGCTCGATTGCCGGCAATATTGTCAATGTCTGGCAGATGCCGCTCGAGGATGCCGGCCCTGAAGGCGCCGACAAGGGCAAGGGCGGCAAGTACCTGATCCTGCCGCCGGGCTACACCGGCAAGGTGCCGAAGGGCTATATCGCCCTGCCGTCGGACACCTTCAGCGGCTTCGCGCTGATGCGCTCGAACCTCAAGAGCCACAGCGACGAGGACATTGCGAAGTCGGTCGCCTATGGCAAGCAGATCAAGGTCTATCCGCTGGCCAAGGCGGCCAGTCCGCCGCCGACCAATTTCGTCGATGCGTCGGGCACGCTGTTCGACACGACGATCAAGTACGATGCGAGCTTCTACCGCAATCTCGACCGCATCGTGCAGAGCGAGCCCTGGTTGCCGCGCGACCGCGCCATGATCGATCAGCTGAAGACGATCGGCATCGAGAAAGGCAAGCCCTACAATCCAGATGCCAAGACCGAAGAGGCGCTGAACGCCGCCGCGCGTGAGGCCCATGCCTGGCTCTCGGATCAATATGATCAGGGCTTCCCGGTGATGAATGCCGGGATTCGCTGGTTTCCGGCGGCCCGGGCCGATTTCGCGAAGAGTGTGCAGAACGGCTATGCCGACAACGACATCTATATGGTCGACGTACGCGGCGTGAGCTACACGCTCGGCTTTACCGGCATCAAGCGGCTCGGCACCGCGCAATTCTATCTGCTGACCAGCAAGGACAAGGACGGCAATCCGTTCGACGGTGCCGGCACCTATCGCCTCACCGTGCCGCCGAACGCGCCGGTCAAGCAATACTGGTCCGCTACCGTCTATGACCGCGACACCCACGCGCTGGTGCGCAACATGCACCGCGCCAGCGTCGCCTCCATCTCCGCGGGCGTCGAGAAGAACCCGGACGGCTCGGTCGACGTCTATTTCGGGCCGAAGGCACCGGCCGGCAAGGAGGCGAACTGGGTGCCGACCGATCCGAACCGCGAGTTCGAGCTCATGTTCCGGCTCTATGGGCCGGAGAAACCACTGTTCGACAAGAGCTGGAAACTGCCCGACGTGGAGAAGGTGGCGGCGGCCGCGTCCACAGGCGGGGCAGGCGGCGCGTCGCCGGTCGCGACAGTCCCGGTCACGGCCGATAATTTCGCGCGCGCCGAGAGCGACCTGTATTTCTCGAACCTCGTGAAGCAGGGCGGTCTCGGCAAACTCTCCCATCGTCGCGAGCCGGCCTCGATCGATCATCAGGACGTGGTCCGGCTCAACCGGGACACGCTCTACACAAGTGCGGTGTTCGATCTCGACGCCGGCCCGGTCACCATTTCCCTTCCCGATCCGGGCACACGCTTCCTGTCACTCCAGATCATCGATGAAGACCAGTACACCCATTCGGTGAGCTATGGGGCTGGCGAGCACACGCTGAGCAAGGACCAGATCGGCACGCGCTACGTGGTCGCCGGCATCCGCATCCTCGTCGACCCCAACGACGCAAAGGACGTCGCCGCCGTCCACGCCTTGCAGGACGCGATAAAGGTCAGTCAGCCGGGAGGACCGGGAAGCTTCGAGGTCCCGAACTGGGATCCGGTCAGCCAGAAGAAGGTTCGCGACGCGTTGCGGGCGCTTGCTTCCACGCTTCCGGACACCAAGCACATGTTTGGTCGGAAGGAAGACGTCGACCCCGTGCGCCGCCTCCTTGGGTCAGCATCCGCCTGGGGCGGAAATCCCGAGACGGAGGCCCTGTATCTCAACGTGGTGCCTGCGAAGAATGACGGCAACACGATCTACAGGCTTGCCGTAAGGGACGTTCCGGTCGACGCATTCTGGTCGATCAGCCTCTATAACGCCCAGGGATACTACCAGAAGAACGATCTGAACGCGTACAACATCAACAACATAACGGCTGCCAAGGATTCGGACGGGAGCGTGGTGGTTCAGTTCGGCGGCTGCGATGGAAAGGTGCCGAACTGCCTGCCGGTCATGCCGGGCTGGAATTACATGGTTCGGCTCTATCGGCCACGTGCCGAGGTGCTGGACGGAACATGGAAATTCCCGACTGCGAAGGAGATGTGACTAGCCGGTAGCCGATCATTCTGAGGGGGCAACCATGCGGATACGGACAGGGGGAAGTTGTGCATCGATCGTAGCGCTCACATGCGCGGCGTTGCACATGACGGTCTACCCAATGGAGGCCAGCGCGACCGAGGCGGTCGCCGGCCGGTATTTTCCGGCCGCGCTCGCCGGGCCCGGCATGGGCATCGTGCCGCCGGTGCCCGGCTTCTATTGGATCGCGACCAGCATGTACTACCATGGTTCAACGGCGGGCGACGTGCCGTTCGGCGGCGGCTCGATCGCGGTCGGGCTGGAAGCCGACATGTATGTCACTGCCCTCGCCGGCATCTATGTGCCGAAGCTGGACCTGCCCGGCAACTGGACCTATGCGTTCCAGGGCGCAATTCCGGTCGGCTGGACCAAGGCGAAGGCTGATGTCGGCCCATTCGAGGTGGTTCAGGAGGCCTCCGGGCTGGGCGACATCGCGTTCGCACCGGCGGTCATGGGATGGCACAGCGATGCGATGGACATGTTCTTCGCGCTGTCGCTGACGGTGACGGCGCCGACCGGCGAATGGGGGAAGGGGGATCTCGCCTTCATCGGCCTGAACTACTGGACCTTCACCCCGGGCATCGCCTTCACCCGCCTGATCCCGGAATACGGGCTCGACTTTTCGGGAGCCTTCGGCATCGACATCAACACCCGGAATACGGACACCGATTACTACAGCGGCGCGGTGGCCCATCTCGATCTGGCACTGACCAAGAGCCTGACCAAGGAATTCTCCATCGGGGCTATCGGCGGCATCCTCTATCAGTTCGAGGACGACGACAGCACCTTCGCCGACAACCATGGTGGTTTCAAAGGGCGCTCGATCGCCGTCGGCCCGCTCATCAAATACAAGGCCACCTTCAACGAGCACACCGAAGTCGATTTCACGCTGAAATGGGCGCACGAAGTCGAGGTCGAGAACCGCATGAAGGGCAATGCCGTGGCGTTGCAGATCAGCGGCAAGTTCTGAGCGCAAGAAAGCGGGGAATGAGCCATGCCGTTTCGTTTCCTGAAACTCAGCCGACGCCTCCTGATAGCCGGCGTGCTCGCGCTGGGCCTCGTCACGCTGATCCAGCCGGGCGCCTTCGCACAGACCGACCCGCTGCCTTCCTGGAATGACGGCGCCGCCAAGACGGCGATCGTCGATTTCGTCGGCCGCGTCACCGGCGAAGGCGGACCGGATTTCGTGCCCGTCCAGGAGCGCATCGCCACTTTCGACAATGACGGCACGCTCTGGTCCGAGCAGCCGATGTATTTCCAGATCCTGTTCGCCATCGACCGCCTCAAGGCGCTTGTGAAGGCCAATCCGGCGCTCGCCGAGACCCAGCCCTACAAGGCGGTGCTCTCCGGCGACAAGGCGGCGCTCGCGGCGCTGGGCGAGAAGGGCCTCCTGCAGATCGTCGCCCTGACTCATGCCGGCATGACGGTGGCCGATTTCCACGCGCTCGTAACCGAGTGGATCAAGACCGCGCGCCATCCGCGCTTCGACCGGCCTTACACCGATCTTGTGTATCAGCCGATGCTGGAACTGCTGGCCTATCTCAGGGCCAACAGCTTCAAGACCTTCATCGTCTCCGGCGGCGGCATCGAGTTCATGCGGCCCTGGACGATGCAGACCTACGGTATCCCCCCCGAACAGGTCGTGGGCTCGTCCGGCAAGACCGAGTACCAGCTGAACGGCGATACGCCGATCCTGCGCAAGCTCCCCGAGGTCGAGTTCATCGATGACGGGCCGGGCAAGGCGGTCGGCATCAACCGCTTCATCGGCCGCCGCCCGGTGTTCGCCGCCGGCAATTCCGACGGCGACCTTGAAATGCTGCAATGGACCACGCTGAACACCGGCCCGCGCTTCGCCTTGATCGTCCACCACACCGATGCGGTGCGCGAATGGGCCTATGACCGCGACTCCCAGGTCGGCAAGCTCGACAAGGCGCTGGACGAAGCACCAAAGCGCGGCTGGCTGGTGGTCGACATGAAGAATGACTGGAAGGTCATTTACCCGTTCGAGAAGAACTGAGCGATGGCGGCGCGCGACTCCGTCATCGAGATCCAGAAGCGGGTCAACCAGGCCGTCATCGGCCAGCAGCGGGTGGTCGAGCGCCTCGTCATCGCGCTGCTCGCCAATGGCAATGTGCTGCTGGAGGGCTTGCCCGGCCTCGCCAAGACCCGCGCCATCAAGAGCCTGTCGCAGGCGCTGGAGAGCGAGTTCAGCCGCATCCAGTTCACCCCGGACCTGCTGCCGTCGGATGTGACCGGCGGCGAGATCTACCGCACCGACGGGCAGGGCGCCGGCAGCTTCGAGTTCCGCAAGGGGCCGATCTTCGGCAATCTCGTGCTGGCCGACGAGATCAACCGCGCCCCCGCCAAGGTGCAGTCCGCGCTGCTGGAGGCGATGGAGGAGCGCCAGGTCACGGTCTCCGGCAAGCGCTACGGCCTGCCGGACCTGTTCATGGTGCTGGCGACGCAGAACCCGATCGAGCAGGAAGGCACCTATCCGCTGCCCGAAGCGCAGATGGACCGGTTCCTGATGCATGTGCGGATCGATTATCCGAGCGATGCCGACGAAGCGAAGGTGCTGCGGCTGGTGCGCGCCGAGCAGGCCGGCACCGCGGAGGCGCCGCCCGCCAAGATCGCTCAGGCGGAGATCTTTGCCGCCCGCAAGGAGATCGACGCGGTCTCCATGGTCGAGGCGGTGGAGACGTACATCGTCGCCCTCGTCGCGGCGACGCGCCGGCCGGCGGAGTATGGCGACAAGCTCAAGGGCTGGATCGGCATCGGCGCCAGCCCGCGTGGCACGCTGGCGCTCGACCGTTCCTCGCGCACCTACGCCTGGCTGCAAGGGCGCGACTACGTCACGCCCGAGGACGTTCAGGCGGTGGTGCATGACTGCCTGCGCCATCGCGTGTCGCTGACCTATGAGGCCGGCGCCGACGGCATGCGGGCGGACGACGTCATTGACGAACTGGTGAAGCAGGTCGCCGTGGCGGTCTGACGGGGAGGGCGCATATGGCCGAGGAGGCGCGGGTCCATGTGACACTCGACGAACTGCTGCGCCTGCGCCACCGCGCCAAGGGCTTCAGCTTCCTGCCGAAGCAGCCGGTGCACAGCCTGTTGGCCGGCCGCCACGCGTCGCGGCTGCGCGGCCGCGGGCTCGAATTCGAGGAGCTGCGCCACTATTACGAGGGCGACGATGTCCGCGCCATCGACTGGCCGGCCACCGCGCGGCTCGGCTCGCCGCATGTGCGGGTCTTCACCGAGGAGCGCGATCGGCCGGTGCTACTGCTGGTGGACCAGCGGCTCGGCATGTTCTTCGGCAGCCGGCGGGCCATGAAATCGGTCGTCGCGGCCGAGGCGGCGGCGCTGGCGGCGTGGCGGGTGACCTCGCTCGGCGACCGCGTCGGCGCCATCGTGTTCTCCGAGGACGGGATCGACGAGATCCGGCCGCGCGCCCGCAACGCTGCGGTGGCGCCGATCCTCGACGCCATCGTGCGGCGGAACCAGGCCCTGCGCGCGGATGATCCGCGGCCGACCGACCCCGGCCTATTCAACGAGGCCCTGCGCAAGGCATCCAGGCTGATGCCACATGACGGGCTCGTCACCCTCATCACCGACGCGGCCGGGGCGGACGCCGAGACGGTGAGACTGGTGACCGAGATCACCGCCCATAATGACGTGCTGACGATCTTCATCTCCGACCCGCTGGAGGCCGAACTGCCGGATGTCGGGCGCGCCGTCATCGCCGAGGCCGCGCGGCAGATGAATATCGACATGTCCGGCCGGGATCTGCGCACGCGCTTTGCTGCCGACTTCAACGCCCGGAGGGATGCGATCGAGCGCTTCTCGCGCCGCCGCGCTATCCCGGTGCTGCCCCTCTCCACCGTGCGGGACACGTCGGAACAGCTTCGCGAACTGCTGGGCCGCCGCCTTGCCAGAAAGGCGCCGGCCGCGCGTGCTGCGAGTGCCGCGTGATGAGCGATCCGGCCGACCTCTCCAACCTGCGCGACATTATCGTGCCGCCACCGGTGCCATGGTGGCCGCCGGCGCCGGGCTGGTGGATCGTGGCCGCGGCGCTGGCGGCGGCATTGGCGATACTCGCCGTGCACATGATCCGGCGCCATCGCCACAATGCCTATCGCCGAGCCGCTTTGGCCGAACTCGCCGCGCTCGATCCCGTCAATGAGCCGGCTCGGGTGTTGGCGCTCTCCGCCATCCTCAAGCGCGCCGCGCTGGTCGCCTATCCGCGCGCCGAGGTGGCGAGCCTCACCGGCGCCGCCTGGCTGGCCTTCCTCGACCGCACCGCGGAAACGGATGCCTTTACCAAGGGCCCCGCTGCCGCGCTCGAACGCGCCGCCTATGGCGCACAGAGCGGCGACGGCGCGGCGATCGTGGCGGCGGCGCGGCGCTGGGTGAAGCGCCATCGGGCGGCGGAGTAGCGCCCATGCTTGGTTTCGCGCACCCGTGGCTCGCATTGCTTCTGCCGCTGCCGGCGCTGGTCTATTGGCTGGTGCCGCCCTACGCCGCGCGCCGCGCTGCGGTCCGCGTGCCGTTCTTCGTTCAACTCGCGACGCTCACCGGCGCTTCGCCACGGGGAGGGGCGAGCATCAGCCGGCGCGGGCTGTGGCGCAGCCTCGGGCTTGCCGCCTGCTGGTGCCTCGCACTCGGCGCGCTGATGCGCCCGCAATGGACCTTGCCGCCGGTCCATCACGACCAGCCGGCGCGCGACCTGCTGCTGCTGGTCGACCTGTCCGGCTCGATGGACACCGCCGACTTCACCGATGCCGCCGGCAACAAGGTCAACCGGCTCACTGCAGTGAAGCAGGTGCTGGACGATTTCCTTGCCCGCCGGCAGGGCGACCGCGTCGGCGTCGTGGTGTTCGGCAATGCGCCGTTCGCGCTGGTGCCGTTCACCACCGATCTGAAGCTCGCCCGCCAATTGCTCGGCGAGATGCAGGTCGGCATGGCCGGGCCGCGCACCGTGTTCGGCGATGCCATCGGGCTCGGCATCAATTTGTTCGCGACATCGACCGCGCCGGCCAAAACCATGATCGCGCTCACCGACGGCAATGATACGGCGAGCAGCGTGCCGCCGGACGAGGCCGCGCGTATTGCGAAGGACAAGGGCATCGTCATCCACACCGTGGCGGTCGGCGATCCGGCGGCGGCGGGCGAGGAGAAGCTCGACGAGGCCGCCTTGAAGCAGGTCGCCGACCTGACTGGCGGCGGCTATTACCGCGCGCTCGACCGCGACCAGTTGGCCGGCATCTATACAAGGCTCGATGCGATCGAGACCCGGAAGGTCGATACCGTCTCGTTCCAGCCGCGGGTCGAACTGTACTGGCTGCCGCTGGCGGCGCTGACGCTGCTGTCCATGCTTATGCAGGCGATCCGGCTGGTGCGCTGGCCGCGCCGGCGGGTGGCGGAGGCGACGCGATGATGGACGCGCTCGCCGCATTCCACTTCCTGCGGCCATGGTGGCTGCTGCTCCTGCTGCCGGCCCTCGCGCTGTGGTGGCTGGAGCGGCGCGAGACCGACACCACGGCGCGCTGGCGGGCGGCGATCGACCCGGCCCTGCTGCGCCATCTCATCGTCGGCGGCGACACGCGGCGGTTCAAGCCGAGCGACCTGCTGCTGGCGGGCTGGATCGTCGGCGTCCTCGCCATTGCCGGCCCGGCCTGGCGGCAGGCGCCGTCGCCGTTTGCGCAGAGCGCGCGACCGGCCATGTTCGTGCTGAAGGTCGCTCCGTCCATGCTCGGCACCGACCTCCAGCCGACGCGGCTCGACCGCGCCCGCCAGAAGATGAGCGACCTCCTGGCTCTGCGCGAGGGCGCGCCGACCGGGCTCGTCGCCTATGCCGGCTCGGCGCATCTGGTGCTGCCGCCGACCCCGGACGCCGCGGTGGTGGAGACGATGGCGGGCGCGCTGGCGCCCGACGTGATGCCGCGCGAGGGCGACGATCTCGCTGCTGCGGTGAAGCTCGCCGGGCAGGTGTTGACCGATGGCAGGCAGGGCGGTTCCATCGTCGTGTTCGCCGACACGGTGGCGCCCGGTGCGATTGCCGCGCTCAAGGATGAGCGCGACGTCCCGGTGACGCTGTTCGCCATGCAGCCCGCTGCTCGCGTGTCCGCTGATCCCAGCCTCAACTCTGCGGTATCCGCACTCGACGCCGATCTCGTGGTGCCGACGCTCGACACCGCGGATGTCGCCGGCCTCGCCCGCACGCTCGCCACCAAGGGCGCTGCACCGCCGCTCGCCGGCGAGGCGCCGCGCTGGGAGGAGGCGGGCTATTGGCTGACGCCGCTGATCGCGCTGCTGGTGCTCGGCTGGTTCCGCCGCGGCTGGGTGTTGGCATGAACGCGCGCAAGCACCACTCAAGCCGGGCTGTGGCAATGCTGGTAGCAATGCTTGTCGCGGCGCTTGGCATTGCTGCGTGGCTGGTCGGCTGGAGCGCGCTCTGGGCAAGCCCCGACCAGCGTGGGCGCTATCTGTTCGAGCACGGCAAGTATCAGCAGGCTGCCGATGCCTTCCTCGATCCGATGTGGCGCGGCGCCGCCCTGATGCGCGCCGGCAACTTCAAGGACGCCGCGCAGACTTTCGCCGGCATCGACACCGCGGACGGCGCCTACGATCATGGCAATGCCCTGGTGATGCTCGGCAAATATGACGACGCCGTCGCCCGCTATGACCGCGCGCTGGGATTGCGGCCGGGCTTTGCGGACGCCGAGGCCAATCGCACGCTCGCGCAATTGCGCGCGGAGCGCATGAAGGCGCCGGGAGGGGAAGCCGGCGACCAGCGCGAGGGCGCCGACCAGATCGTCTATGACAAGGATGCGAAGAACCCGGGCGGCCAGCAGACCGACACCGCCGGCGCGCCGATGAGCGACGAGGCAGTGCGCGCGCTGTGGCTGAAGCGGGTGCAGACCAGGCCTGCCGACTTCCTGCGCGCCCGCTTCGGCTATCAGCTCCAGCAGCAGGGCGGGACGTCGCCATGAGATGGCCGCTTGCGTTCCTGCTGCTCGGCCTGGCCGGCCCGCTCGCGGCGCAGGAGGCCGTGGTGGTGCGCACCAAGGCCGATCCTGCGGCCGGCGCCGTCATCGGCCAGCATGTCGCGCTGTATGTCGATGTGCTGTTCCATAATGCGATGCGGAGGCCGCCGCGTGTCGCGGTGCCGGACGTCGCCGGCGTGCAGGCGTTCCGCTTCGAGACGCAGGGCACCACGGTGCGCGATACCATCGGCGGCGAGCCCTATGTCGGCCAGCGCTTCGAGTTCGCGCTCTATCCGCGGCGCGGTGGCGAATTCGCGATCCCACCCGCGACCGTGACCCTGCTCGATTCCGCCGGCGAGACGACGGGCAGCACACGCGGCGAACCGGTGGAGATGAGCGTTACGGTGCCGGCAGGTGTCGATCCCTCCCAGCCGGTCGTCGCCACCCGGCACCTCACGCTCGACGAGCAATGGGCGCCGGCACCGGGTGGCACCTTCAAGGCGGGCGATGCCATCGTCCGCACCGTCACCCGCACGGCCGAGGACGTTCCCGGCCTCGTGTTGCGCGATCTGCCGCTCGGCGCGCCGGACGGCGTGCGCGTCTATACCGATCCGCCGGACAGCGAGGACCGCATGAATCGCGGCGCCATCACCGGGCGGCGGGTCGACCGCATCACCTATGTGTTCGAGCGTGGCGGGCGGTTCGAACTGCCGGCGGTCGCACAGCCCTGGTGGAATCTGGGCGAGGGTGCACTGAAGGCGGCCGCAGGGGCCGGGGCAACGATCAGCGTTGCGGAAGAGCCGGCTTCAGGCGTCGAGACGGCCCCACCAAACCGGCGCCTCGCCTATGCGGCGCTGTTCGCCGCACTCTGTCTCGTGTTCTGGATCGGCACGCGCTATGCCGCCCATGCCCGTGCGCGGCACGCGGCGGCGGCGACGCCGGAAAGCAGGGCTTTTGCCGCGCTGCGCGACGCCTGCAGGGCCGGCGATGCGCGCGCCGTCTATCGCGCATACTCGGCCTGGTGTGCCGACCTCTCGCCGGCCGCACGTGCAAAGGCCCGGGAGTTCGTCCGTCCTTTGGAGGCTTCATTGTTCGGCACGGCGGCGGTGCCGTGGAGCGCGAGCGACGCAAACCTGTTGCTCGATCGCCTCGAGTCGCTCCGCGCGACGCGGGCGTCGGCATCGCCCCCATCGTCCTTGCCGCCGCTCAATCCGCTCGCCGACGCGCCGACATGAAGAAAGCGAGCCGGTCGCCCGGCTCGCCCAAGCCTTCAATCCTCGATGAGCCGCTTCAGCCCTTGATGAAGGCCAGCAGGTCCGGATTGACCACCTCCGGATGGGTGGTGCACATGCCGTGCGGCAGGCCTTCATAGCTCTTGAGCGTGCCGTTCTTCAGCAGCTTCACCGCGAGCGGCGCGGAGTCGGCATAGGGCACGATCTGGTCGTCGGTGCCGTGCATCACCAGGACCGGAACCTCGATGGTCTTGAGGTCTTCGGTGAAGTCGGTCTCGGAGAATGCCTTGATGCAGTCGTAATGCGCCTTGGTGCCGCCCATCATGCCCTGGCGCCACCAATTGTCGATGACGCCCTGCGAGACCTTCGCGCCCTCACGGTTGTAGCCGTAGAACGGGCCGGCCGGCACATCGATGTAGAACTGCGCGCGGTTGGCGACCAGCGCCGCGCGGAAGCCGTCGAACACCTCGATCGGCAGGCCGCCCGGATTCTTCTCGGACTTGACCATGATCGGGGGCACCGCGCCGATCAACACCGCCTTGGCGACGCGGCCGGGCTCGGCACGGGCCACATAATGCGCCACCTCGCCGCCGCCGGTGGAATGGCCGATATGGATCGCGTTGCGCAGATCGAGCGCTTTGGCGAGCTCGATAACGTCGGCCGCATAGGTGTCCATCTCGTTGCCGGTCGCGGTCTGCATCGAGCGGCCGTGGCCGCGGCGATCATGCGCGATCACCCGATAGCCCTGGCCGAGGAAATAGAGCATCTGGTTGTCCCAATCGTCGGCGCTCAGCGGCCAGCCATGGTGGAAGACGATCGGCTGCGCGTCCTTGGAACCCCAGTCCTTGTAGTAGATCTCGGTGCCGTCCTTCGTGGTGATAGTGCTCATGTCGGTTCTCCTCGTTTTGCTGTGGGCCGCCGCTCTGTGCGCCTCGGTGTGGATGTTGTAGGCGAGAGGGCTGACGGGCGCGCTTGGCAGAACTGACATCGGGCGGGCCGAAACTGACAGAGTGCCGAGGGACCCGTGATCGTCGCCGAGATTGGACTGCTCATCTATCCGGACGCGCAACTGGCTGCGGTCTATGGCCTGACCGACCTGTTCCGCATCGCCGGCGACGTCACCGCGGCGAGCGACGACGGCGACCCGGCGGCGATACGTGTCACCCACTGGAGACAGGCCGATGACGGGGCGGGGGTGGCGTGCACCTATGACAGCCATCCCGGCAAACCGCACAAGCCCAGTCACCTGATCGCCCCGCCCAGCCTGGTGATGCCGGGCAAGATGCAGTCGATGCGCGGCTTCGCCACCTGGATGGCGGATCGCCATGCCGAGGGCACCACGCTGTGTTCGGTGTGCGCGGGCGCCTTCGTGCTCGGCGAGACCGGCCTGCTCGAAGGGCGGCAGGCGACCACCCACTGGGCATTCGCCGATGCGCTGGGCGAGCGTTTCCCCGCCATCAAGGTCGATGTCGACCGCATGGTGATCGATGATGGCGACATCATCACCGCCGGCGGCATCCTCGCCTGGACCGATCTCGGGCTCACGCTGGTGGAGCGTCTGCTGGGGCCTAGCGTGATGCTGGAGACCGCCCGCTTCCTGATCGTCGATCCGCCCGGTCGCGCCCAGCGGCCATACAATCACTTCGTCCCGCGCCTAGATCACGGCGATGCCGCGATCCTGAAGGTGCAGCACTGGCTGCAGGCGACCGGGGCGAAAGACCATGCGGTCACCGCGCTGGCGCGGCGCGCAGGGCTGGAAGAGCGCACCTTCCTGCGCCGGTTCCAGAAGGCGACCGGCCTCAAGCCCACCGAATATGCCCAGCAGATCCGGATCGCCAAGGCACGCGAGGCGCTGGAACTCAGCCGCCGCCCGGTGGAACAGATCGCCTGGGAGGTCGGCTACAGCGATGCCTCCGCCTTCCGCAAGCTGTTCCAGCGCATCACCGGCCTGGCGCCGACGGATTATCGTCGCAGGTTCGGCGTCGCGGCAGGTTAGAGAGCCGGCTAATAGGCAGGCCAGAATCTCCATTCTACCTCATCCCCGGGCTTGACCCGGGGATCTAGCCCATCCGCATGCACCCGGTTGAAGTCTGGATCCCCGGGTCAAGTCCGGGGATGAGGGAGTAGGGTAGCTCCCTATGAGCCATCCGCGACCGGCGCCCCGTCTGGATGTTTCATGATAAGGTCCGTGCCGCTCGATGAAGACCGTCAGGAGGGCGCCCATGGACTACCGCAACGCGTTCGACATGACGGGATCCGTCGCCGTCGTCACCGGCGGCTCGAGCGGCATCGGCTTCGAGTCGGCGACGGCGCTCGGGGCATGCGGGGCAAAGGTCATCGTCGCAGGTCGACATCAGACTGCGCTGGATGCGGCCGTGAAACGTCTCGCCGAGAGCGGAGTGGATGCCGCTTCCGCGGTTCTGGACGTGACCGATCCGGCTGCCGTGACCACGGCAGCCGCCGCGATCGTCGAGGAACACGGCAAGGTCGACGTCCTCGTCAACAGCGCCGGCATTGCCCGGCTCAATTCGGCGGTCGAAACGCCTGACGACGAATGGCGCGAGGTGATGGACGTCAACGTCAATGGCGTATTCTGGTGCTGCCGTGCCTTCGGGCGCCATATGGTCGACCGAAGGCAGGGCAGCATCGTCAATCTCGGCTCGATGTCCGGCCTGATCATCAATCGCCCGCAGACGGCGGCCTCCTACATGGCGAGCAAGGGTGCCGTGCACATGCTCACCAAGGCTCTGGCGACCGAGTGGGCGAAGAGCGGGGTGCGCGTGAACGCGCTGGCGCCGGGCTACATCGCGACCGAGATGACGCTGAAAATGCGCGAGCGGCCCGAGCTGTTCAATGTCTGGCTGGACATGACGCCGATGGGCCGCGTCGGCGAACCCTCCGAGGTCGCCGCCGCGGTGGTCTATCTGGCCTCCGCGGCTTCGACCTATGTGACGGGGACCATCCTGACGATCGATGGCGGCTACACCGCCTGGTGAGATCCCGGCACCAGATAGCTCGCCAGATGGGCGTCGAGCGCGGCCATCGTCGCCTCGTCAGCCGGGGCAGCGCGGAACCCGATGAAGCCGTCCGGCCGGACCAGTATGGCGCCGCCATTGGGCACGCCGGCTGCGGATGCATCGAAGCCCTCGCTTGAGGCATCGACGACCGAGACGAGGCCGTTCCAACGTGCACGCAAATGGTCGAGGCGCGGCGCTTCGCCGAACACGATCACATGGTGGCCGGTGCCGCTGAGGCGATGGCGGACCGGGAAGCGCTCTCCGGGTGCCGGGCCTTCCACTGCCGCGCTGGCCTCGCCGACGAGCGCGCTGCCCGCATAGGAGACGTCGAGCATCGAACGCCGGCGCACGATCGCCATGCCCTTCACCGGATCGGCCGGCGGCAAAGTCGGCATGCCGTCCCGACACATCGCGATCAGCTCCATCACGGCGTTATGGATCTCGTTGGAGACCTCCAGCACGTGATGGTCCGCCGCGCCGCGCTCCGCTGCGTAGCTGTCGAGCAGCGCCGGCTTGCCGGACCCGTGCACGACGAGGGCGAGCTTCCAGGCGATGTCGGCCGCATCCATGAAAGCGGCATTGATGCCTTCGCCGCCCATCGGACTGGAGAGGTGCGCCGCATCGCCCAGCAGGAACCGCCGCCCGTCGCTCAGGCGCTCGGCGGCGCGCATGTGCATGTTGAAATAGGAGGCCCAGCGCAGATCGTGCATGCCGAGATCGACGCCGGCGCGACGATTGAGCAGTTCGCTCAATTCGGCCGCGCTCGGAAGCTCGGAGCGCGTATCGGCCTCGTCGCGATTGACGAAGATCAGCCAGCGCTCGTCCGGCAGCGGCGAGACCAGCACGAAGCCTTCCGCGCCCACGATCACCCGTCCGCATTCGGGCTGGTAGGGCAGGCGATGCTTCATGTCGGCGACGATGTACCGGCCGCCATAGGTGTCCCCGGCGAGATGCTCGTGCATCGAATGGCGGGTGATGCTGTGGGCGCCGCCCGCGCCCAGCACGTAGGACGTGGTGAAGACCTCCTCGCGGCCGCCGGCCTCGACCGTCACCCGCAGGCCCGCCGGGTCGTCCTCGATCGCCTTCACTTGCGTGCCGTACTCGATCCGGACGCCGCAGCTCTCCAGATGCTCGCGCAGGATCGCCTCGGTGTGCCACTGCGGCAGGCTGCACTGATGCTCATATTTGCAACCGATATTGGCGAGGGTCATTTCCGCGAGCTGCTGCAGGCCCGGGCCGAGCACGTGAACCCGCTTGATATGCACGCTGGCGTCAAGGAACGGCTCGATCAGGCCGCCGCGGTCGATGAGTTCGAGCACCGCCGGCTGCAGAGCGGTGCCGCGCGTCTCGTGATGCGGTTCGAGCCTGCTCTCCACGATGCGCGGCGTGACGCCATGCCGAACCAGTTCGCACGCTGCAAACAATCCGGCCGGGCCGCTCCCCACGATCAGGACGGTCGGTTCGGCGGCGCTCTCGCTTTGCATTCACCAAACTCCT
Source organism: Starkeya sp. ORNL1 (assembly GCF_012971745.1). Lineage (NCBI taxonomy): Bacteria > Pseudomonadati > Pseudomonadota > Alphaproteobacteria > Hyphomicrobiales > Xanthobacteraceae > Starkeya > Starkeya sp. ORNL1. The sequence continues at coordinate 1,023,076 of NZ_CP048834.1, read as the reverse complement.
ATTGGGCGCCTACGGCCGCAGCGCGCCTTGTGCATTGACATAGATGGCATACAGCGAGGTCTGCGCGGTGACGAACAGCCGGTTGCGCTTGCGTCCGCCGAAGCAGACGTTGGAGACCAGTTCCGGGATTGGGATGGTGCCGATATGGGTGCCGTCCGGCGCATGGCAGTGGACGCCACCGAGCGCGGAGCTCCATACATTGCCCTGGGCATCGCAGCGGAAGCCGTCATAGGCGCCGTCCGGCAAGGTTGCGAAGGTGCGCGGATTGGCGAGGGTGTTGTCGGGCCACACCTCATAGGCGGTGATGGTGCGCGGATGCCCGGCGACATGGCTCGACCCCGTGTCGCTGACATAGAGGATCCCCTCGTCGGGCGAGAAGGCAAGGCCGTTGGGCTGCACGCGATCGGTCACGACCGCCGTGACCGTGCCGGTGGCCGGGTCGAGGCGATAGACGTTGGCTTCCCCGATTTCCGATGGGGCGGCGTCGCCTTCATAGTCGCCGTCAATGCCGTAGGTCGGATCGCTGAACCAGATGCTGCCGTCCGATTTCACCACGATGTCGTTCGGCGAGTTGAACCGCTGGCCCTCGAAATGCGTCGCCAGGGCAATGACGCTGCCGTCGTGCTCGGTGCGGGTGATCCGCCGCCCCTTGTGCTCGCAAGAGACCAGCCGGCCTTCGAGATCGACGGTGTTGCCGTTGTTGTTGGCAGAAGGCTCGCGGAACACGGAGACGACGCCGCTGGTCTCGTCGTAGCGCATGAGCCGGTCGTTCGGAATGTCGGAGAAAATCAGGTAGCGCCCGGCCGGGAAATAGGCCGGCCCCTCGACCCATCGCGCGCCGGTCCATAGCTGCTCAAGCTTCGCACTCGCGATGATCAGCTTGCCGAAGCGCGGATCGAGAACTTCAAGCTCGCCCATGCCCGCCCTCGTGCCGGTCGCGACGCCGCTCCCGACGCCTCAACGCGGCACCTTAGTGTCAGGCCGTGACCGTCTCAAGCGCTTCCCTTGGAGCAACTCATTGCTCGGAACCGGAGATCAGGCCCGCGCCGATGGCGAGCCAGACCAGATGCGCATCGGTCCGTGCGCCGAGCTTGGACTTGATCTGATAGTGGTAATTCTGGACCGTCTTCAGGCTCAGCCGCAATTCCCCGGCGATCTGCTGCGTGTCCATCCCCGAGGCCACCATGCGCAGTATCTCGGTCTCCCGCGTCCCGAGGCCGTCGAGGGCGGACGAGCGGTTCGACAGCCGGTCGGCGGCGATCTCCTGGGCGATGTCGTCGCTCAGCGCCCGCCCGCCTCGCGCCACCGACTGGACGGCGCGCACCAGTTGGTCCGGCGCGCTGCTCTTCGTCACATAGCCGGATGCGCCGGCTTCGAACGCCTTGAGCGCGAAAGCGGCCGCCTGGTGCATGGTGAAGACCAGGATGCGGGCGGCACGGTCCCACTGCCGGATATGGCGGACAGCTTCCAGGCCACCCGCCCCGGGCATCGACAGGTCCATGATGACGATATCGGGCGCGCTCTCCTTGTAGGCCCGGTACGCCTCGGCCGCGTTCTCCGCCTCCGCCACGACGCGATAGCCCGGTTGGCGTTCGAGAAGCCGCCGATAGCCCTCCCGCACCACCGGATGGTCGTCCACCAGCAGGATCGACAGGCCGCTCATGACGCCGCGCCCGCCAGCGGCACCAGCGCGGCGATACGCACCCCGCCCGCCGAGCGCCCGATGGACAGCGTTCCGCCGAGCGCACCGATGCGCTCGCGGATGCCGAGGATGCCGAAACCGGAACCCGCTCCAACGAGATCGGGATCGCCGCCGCCGTTGTCGTCGACGACAAGGCCGACGCTGCCGCCGCTTTGGCCCTCCCGTGTCAGGCGCATCACCACCCGCGTCGGGTTGCCGTGGCGGGCGGCGTTGGTGAAGCACTCCTGCGCAATGCGGTAGATGTTGAGCGCGGCGCCGGGCGGCACCGAGGCAAGGTCGCCCTCCACCTCCATGCGGAACTCGGCGCGCCCGCCGCGCAGCGTGTTCCAGCCGGCCACCATGTTGCGCAGGCTGGTCTCGAGGCCGAGCTCGTCGAGGTCGGGCGGGCGCAGGCGGGCGAAGGCGCCGCGCAGCGTCGCCATCATCTGCGCGGTTATCCGGGAGATCGCGCTGGCGTCGGCGGCGATATCGGGCCGTTCCGCCCCTGCCTCCATCGAGGCGGCGAGGGCGCTCACCGCGGTGAGGCACTGGCCGAACTCGTCGTGCAGCTCGCGCGCCAGCGCGCGGCGCTCGTCCTCCTGCACCTGGAACAGGCGGCGCGTCAGCGCGGTGCGCTCTGCCGTGGTGCGCTCCAGCCGGTCGGCGAGGTCGTTCACCGCTTCGGCGATGCGCCGGAACTCGGTGATGCGCAGGGCGGGCAGGCGGCTGGCATGGTCGCCGGCTTCGAGCCGCCGCAAACCCGCTATGATCGCCTGCACCGGCAGCAGCGCGTGGCCGACCGCGAGTGCCGCCAGCAGGCACATGCCGAGCGCGATCGCCACCGCCATCCCCGCCATGACGCGGACCTGCCGCCATGCCCCGGTCACCGCCGCGACCCGGTCGAGGGAGGCGATCACCGTGCCGACTTCCCGGCCGCGGAACATGATCGGCCGCACCACCGGGACGCCGACATCGAAAACGCGGTCATACACCGCGCCGAACCATTGCGGCGCGGTGTCGCCGAGCCCGTCCCAACCGCCGCACAGCCGGCGGCGTACCTCGCTGGGTATGCCGAACTCCACGCATACGCCCGGCAGGATCGAGGCGATGGCGGCATCCATCTGCCAGTCCGACAGCGAGGGCGGCTGGAAGGCCTGTATGCCGGCGCTGCCGAGGCCGGGCCGCGTCTCGATCTGCCGTGCGACCCGCTGGGCGGAGGCCTCGACGCCGAGCCGCATGCTCTGGTCGGTGTCCTGCATGATCCAGCCGATGGCGCAGACCAGGCAGAACAGCACCACGCCGATCAGGCGCAAGGTGAGGCTGAGAAGCAGGCTCATGCGGCGTCTCCGGGCGCGCGGTCTTCGAGCCCTATCCGCTCGGATGAAATCATCCGAGCGAAAAGATAGTGCTCTCGATTCAAGAAGCTGGAGCATGTTCTGATCGCAAAAGTCTTCCAACTTTTGCGGAACATGCTCTAGCCGCGTGGGGTGATTTCGCGCCTGACGTAGCGCGCAGGCAAGGGGCAGCGCGAGTATCGGGAAATTTGCCCAACCGGGTTCGGGAAGATCGCCCCGTTCCTAGCGGCGGTATTCGCTAGACACTGCGCTTCGGATCGCAACAACCGCGGGGCAGGCATGAACATGATGCGCGAGGCCGTCACCCGGCCACAGACCGAGGTGCAGCATCGCGTCGCCGCCCTTGCGCAGACGCTGGAGCGCGGGCTGATCGGCCGCACGCCGCTGGTCGAGCGGCTGCTCATTGCCCTCATCAGCGGCGGGCATGTGCTGATCGAGGGTGCGCCCGGCCTCGCCAAGACGCGCGCGGTCAAGCGCCTCTCCGGCGGTCTCGATGCCTCCTTCGCCCGCATCCAGTGCACGCCGGACCTGATGCCGGCCGACCTCACCGGAACCCCGGTGTGGCGTCCCGACACCGGTGTCTTCGAGTTCGTGCCGGGGCCGGTGTTCCATTCGCTGGTGCTGGTCGACGAGATCAACCGCGCCCCGCCCAAGGTGCAGTCGGCGCTGCTGGAGGCCATGGGCGAGGGGCAGGTGACGGCCGGCGGCACCACCCACAAGCTGCCCGATCCGTTCATGGTCGTCGCTACGCAGAACCCCATCGAGCATGAGGGCACGTTCCCGCTGCCGGAAGCCCAGCTCGACCGATTCCTGTTCCACGTACCGGTGACGATGCCGGATGCGGCGAGCGAGCGGGCCATCCTCGATCTGGTCGAGCGCGAGACCTCTGCGCCGGAGGACGTGCCGCTGCGCCTCGACGCGCACGAGATCAGGCTGGCGCGGCAGGAGGCGAACGCGGTCCATCTGGCGCCGGCGCTGAAGGACTTCATGGTCCGGCTGGTGATGGCGACGCGCGACGGCTCGGCCGGGCCGGAGGTAGCGGCCGCCATCGAGCACGCGGTCTCGCCGCGCGGCACGCTGTCGCTTGCCGCCGCGACGCGGGCGCGGGCCTATCTCGCGGGCCGCGCGCACGGCACGCCGCAGGACGTGCAGGCGCTGGCGCAGGATATCCTCGCCCATCGCCTCGGCCTGACATGGCGCGCTGCTGCCGAGGGCGAGACGGCGCGCAGCGTGGTCGCTCGCATCCTCGAGCGCGTGGCGCCGCTGTGATCGGCGAGGGCGCCGGCACCGCGATCGACATCAAGGCGCTGCTCGGCCTGCGCCATGTCGTCCACAACCTCCAAAGCGCGCGGGTCCACCGGACCGCCGCGCTGCCGGGGCCGATCGTGACGAAGAGGCGCGGCCGGGGCATGGAAGTCGACGAGGTGCGGGCCTGGACGCACGGCGACGATGTCCGCCATATCGACCGCAACACCACCGCCCGCACCGGCCGGCCGCATGTGCGCACCTTCCGCGACGAGCGCGAGCAGACGACGCTGCTGCTCGCCGATTTCCGCGCCTCCATGCTGTTCGGCACCCGGCGCGCCTTCCGCTCGGTGGTGGCGGCGGAAATCCTCGCTCTGGCCGGATGGCGGGCGGCGGTCCTTGGCGGGCGGGTCGCACTGCTCGCCATTGGCGGGTCCGAGCCGTTGCTGCTGAAGCCGGCGGCCGGCGACCGGGCGATGACCCGGATCATCGGCGGCCTGCACCGCGCCCATGGCGAGGCCATTGCCGCGCCATTCATGGCGGAGGCACCGCTTGCCGAAGCCCTGGAGATGGCGGCGCGCGCGCTGCCGCGCGGCGGCACCATCGTGCTGGCGAGCGGGCTCGACAGCGCCGGTATCGGCTTCGACGACGCGGTGCGCGCCGCGACCCACCGCGTCGACCTGCGGATCGCGCTGGTCAGCGACGCCTTCGAGCGGACGGCGCCGCGCGGTGCGTACCCGTTCATAACGCCGGAGGGCAAACGCGGCCTCCACATCGTCACGCATCCGCGTGCCGAGGCAGGCGAGGCCCGCATCGCGGCGCTGCGCCGGCTGGGAGCGCACGCGGTGCGGTTCGACGCCGAGCTGATGCCGGAACGGCAAATGGCGATGCTGGGGCGGCTGCATGGCGACGATGCCTGATCCGCTCGATGCCTTGCACGCGATGCGGCTGCCGGCGCCGCCCGCTTCCTCGCTGGTCGAGATGCTCGCGCTCAGTGTTGCCGCTGGGGCGTTGGTCGCGTTGCTGCTGGCGGGCGTACTCGCGCTGTTCTCGGCGTGGCGGCAACGCCGCGCCCCATCGCGCGATGCCCTGCGCAAGCTCGACTTGGCACGGCGCCTGGAGCCGGCGGAGCGCGTCTGCGCCCACGCCGTCGCGCTCCGCCATTATGCGGTTGCGACCGTGGGGGCGGACACCGGTCACCTGCAGGGCCCGGCCTGGCTCGACCGGCTGGACCACTTGTTCGCGACCGACTTCTTCACCCGTGGCGACGGCATGGTGTTTGGCGAGGCGCTCTACCGGCCGCTCCAAGACACCGATGTCGATGCAGTCGAGACGACGCTTTGCCGGCTATTGAAACGTCGGCGGCCGCGATGACGATGCCAGATCTGGCGAGCCTCGCCTTCGCGTCACCGCTCGCTTTGCTTGCCTTGCCGCTCCCGCTTCTTGCGGTGGTCCTGCTGCGGCCTCGCGCTGCATCGTCGGCCGCCTTGCGTGTGCCCCTCTCCATCCTCCTGAACGCGGAGGGGCGCGCGCCGGGCGAGTGGGCGCCGGAGCCGGGCCGCCGCGCTTTTCCCTGGCTGGCCTGGGCGGCATGGGTCGCGCTGGTGGTCGGACTTGCCGGGCCGCAGATGATCTCCGCCAGCGTCGCGCTGCCGATGAGCGGGCGGGATCTCATGCTGGTGCTCGACGTCTCCGGCAGCATGGAGGCCAAGGATTTCACGCTGGACGGGCAGCCTGCGCGCCGGCTCGACGTGGTGAAGGCGGTGACGCGGGATTTCCTGCGCCGGCGCGCGGGCGACCGCATCGGGCTGGTGTTCTTCGCCGAGAACGCGGAGCTCGCCGCCGTGCCGACCTTCGATATCGCCGCCATCCAGGACGTGCTGGCCGATACCGAGATCGGCATGCTCGGCCGCTCCACCGCCATTGGCGACGGGCTCGGCCTCGCCTTGAAGCGGCTGAAGGACTCCTCGTCCGCTTCGAAAGTGGTGGTGCTGCTGTCGGACGGCGCCAACACCGCCGGCATCGTCAGCGCGCAGGCCGCGGCGCAACTTGCCCGGACGCTCGGCGTACGCGTGCACAGCATCGCGCTCGGCAGCGACACCACAGCGGGCGAGGGCGCCGGCGAGCAGGTGGACGCCGCGGCGCTGGAGGATATCGCCGCGACCGCCGGCGGTGAGTCGTTCCGCGTCCGCACCACCGACGATTTGCGCACTGTGACCGCGGCCATCGACGCGCTGGAGCCGACGCGCATCGAGGGCGCGCCGGTCGCCATCGCCCGCGAGCTATGGCCTTATCCGGCCGGGATGGCACTGCTGCTCTGCCTCATGGGCTTCGCCATGGGGCGTCGCACATGAGCGGCGTCGACATCACGCTGCTGCGCCCGTTCTGGCTGGCCGCGCCGCCGCTCGTCGCGCTGATTGCCATCGCCTGGCGGGCGCGCGGATCGCTGGGTGACTGGCGTCGCGCCGTGGACCCGCATCTGCTGGCGGCACTGGAACGGCGCGGCGCGGTGGTCGCCGCCAAGTCCGCCGGCCTCTCGCTCTGGCTGCTCGCCGCCGGCATCATCGGCGCCGCCCTGGCCGGCCCTGCCGTTGAGCGACGCACCGCGGAAACCTTCCGCAATCTCGATGGCCTTGCCATCCTGATCGACACATCGCGTTCAATCACCGACGGCGGCGGATCGGGCGATGCGCGGCTCGCCGCCATGCAGGCGCTGGAGGCGGCCGGCTCGCGGCAGGCCATGCTCGTGCTCTATGCCGGAGACGCCTACGCGGCGGCGGCCTTCACCGGCGACCGTCAAGTACTGCGCCCGCTCATCATGGGCGAGACCGCCGGCGTCGTGCCGGACGCCGGGAGCAATCCGACCCGTGCGCTGGCGCTCGCCCGCCGCAGCTTTGCTCAGGCGCGCATGCTGGGCGGCGATATCGTGATGGTGACGGATGGCGGCGGCATCGTCGAAGCGACACTGGCGCAGGCGGCCGCGCTCCGCGGGGAGGGCCGTCATGTGCATGTGATCTACGCGCCGGCGCCTCATCCCTCGGATTCCGCGCCGCTGCCCGATCTCAACGCGGCCGCCGATCTCGCCCGCGCCGGTGGCGGGCGCCTTGCCACCGGCAGCGATGCTTCGGCCGTGGCCGAGGCCATTCGCGAAAGCCCGGCCCGCCGGACCGGGCAGGCGGACTATATCGCTCTCGCCTGGACCGATTATGGCCGCTACGCCCTCATCCTCGCGATGCCGGCACTGCTGCTGCTGTTCCGGAGGCGGGCATGATGCGCGTGCTCGCGATCGCGGCGTGCGTGCTCGCGGGCGCGGTCGCGCTGGCCGGCGGCGATCGTGGCGGCCGGCTGCTGCTGCATTGGGGCATGCCGTCTCTGGCTGCGTCGGTGCTGCACGATCAGGCGTGGCGCGGCATCGCGCTCTATCAGGCCGGCCGGCATGATGAGGCGCTTTCCGCCCTGCGCGCGACCCGCAGTCCGGAGGCGGCTTACAATCTCGGCAACGTGCTGGCCCATACCGGCGATTTCAAGCTCGCGGTCAAGGCTTACGACCTGGCGCTGCGGCGCGATCCGGATGATGGCGATGCGCGGGCCAATCGCGCGCTGGTACTGGCGCTCATGAGCCCGCACGCGCCAGCCGTGAAGGGCAAGGCTGCCAGCGTCGCCAGCGCCACCGCGACCAAGGAGAGCGCCAGCGAGAACACTGCGGGCGACGCCGCCGGCCTGCAATCCTCCCAGGGCGACGGCATGGCCGGCACGCGGGAATCCGGGGCCAGTGCCGACAAGGCCGGCTCCAGCCGGGTCGACCGACGCGGCGACGCCGAGGCCGGCATCAGCGAGCAGGGCGTTAGCTCGTCGAAGGGCGCCGCTTCGGACAGTGCCGGACGGGCCGGCCGCGGCGGCGGCCAGACCAGCCTCGCTAAGTCGGATGGACCGAGCCCGCGCGAGGCAGCGCCGCCGCCGACCATGGAGACGGCACAGGCGACGCTGCAATGGCTCGCCTCGCTGCCGGACGATCCGGTGCGCTTCCTGCGCGCCCGCATCGCCGCCGAACACCAGCGGCGCATCGAGGCCGCAACCGCGGCACCGCCGGGAGCCTCGCCATGGTGATCGCACGATGGCTGGTGTTGCTGCTTCTCCTCGCCGCATCTCCCGCCGTGGCTGACACAGTCGCGATCCCCGGCGCGCGGCTGTGGGTCGAGGTCGAGGACAAGGGCCGCGCGCCTTATCCGCAGGAAATGGTTCTGGTGCGCATTCGCGGTCTCTACACCATGCCCATCGCACTGGAAAAGCTGGAGGTTCCAGCGCTTCCCGGCTTCCGCGTCGTGCAACTCGGTGGCGACGTCTGGACCTCGGCGACCGATAATGGCCGGCCGGCCCGTGCTCTCCAGCGCACCCTGGCGCTGTTCGCGCAGCATGGCGGCATGCTGACGATTCCGACCTTCACCCACCGGCTGACGGTGATCGATGCGTCCGGCGAGCGGCGCGAGGTGACGCTGGCGAGCGCGCCGCAAACGCTGAACGTGGCGCCGATGCCGGAGGACAAAGGCGCCTGGTGGCTCCCGGCGCGTTCGGTGACGCTCACGGAAAGCTGGAGCGTGCCCCCGGAGGCGCTCGGCATCGGACAATCGACCCGGCGCACCGTCACCCTCGAAGCCGAGGGCGTCGCCGACGACCAGCTTCCTCCGCTTGCCATGCCGCCGGTGCCGAAGCTGATCGCCTTCGCGTCCCCGGTGACGCGGGCGACCACGCTCGCCGTCGCGCTCGACGAAGCCACGGCCGAGCAGCGGCGCCAGGCGCTGCGCCGTCCCGGCCGGCTGCCCGTGGTGTCCGGTCGCGACGGACCACGGGCGAGGGCGACCTTCGTGTGGGACATCCGCCCGACCACGGACGAAGCCGTCGAGCTGCCAGCGATCGAGGTGCCGTGGTTCGACACCGATGCAGGCGCGATGCGGATGGCCAAGCTGCCGGCACATACAGTGGCGATCGCGGCGACCGGGCCCAGCGTCGAGGCGCTGGAAGCCGCGCTCGGCATCGCCACGTCCGCACCCGACAGGACGAACTGGCCGGACATCGTCCTCGGCGTGTTGGTCAGCGGGCTCGCCTTTGCCGGCGTCTTCGCGATGCTGAGAGCGATAAGCCGCGCAGGCTTCACCGGCCGTCGGGCAGCGCGAACACCGTGAGCTGCCCGCCGAGCGCGGTGTAGCTGCCGAGCGCGGCATAGGCATCCTTGGCGCCGGAGCCGGCATTCGGGTCCGTCAGGCCGGCGGCCAATCCGATCCCCGCCCAGCCGCCGACCCCCGACAGTACCGCGACATACTGGCGGCCCCGGTGCTCATAGGTCGTGACGTTGCCGACGATGCCGGAAGGGGTCTTGAAGCGGTAGAGTTCCTTGCCGGTGAGGGCGTCGACCGCCTTCAGATAGCCTTCCAGCGTGCCGTAGAACACGACGTCGCCGGCGGTGGCGAGGGCGCCGGACCAGACCGAGAAACGCTCCGGCACCGACCAGACGATCCTCCCCTTCACATTGTCCCAGGCGATGAAGCCGCCGGTGCGCCCGTCGCCGCCCGCCGCCGGATACATCGACAGCGTGGCGCCGACATAGGGCTGGCCAGCGACATAGTCGACATGGAACGGCTCGTAATCCATGCACATGTGGCTCGTCGGCACGTACATGAGCTGGGTTTTCGGGGAGTAGGCCGCCGGCTGCTGGTTCTTGGCGCCGATCGCCGCCGGACAGATGCCGGAATAGGTGACATCCTCGCCCTGCGCCTCGGTGCCATGCGCCGGGTCGAGGACCGGCCGGCCATAGGTCGGGCTGCTCCTGTCCGTATCGACCTTGCTGGCCCAGTTCACCGTCGCATCGTATTTCTCGGCGACCAGCAACTCTCCGGTCGCGCGGTTAAGCGTGTAGGCGAAGCCGTTGCGGTCGAAATGGGTGAGCAGCGGCGTCGGTTTTCCGTCGACGGCCTGGTCGGTCAGGATCATCTCGTTGACGCCGTCATAGTCCCACTGGTCGTGCGGGGTCATCTGGTAGACCCAGCGAGCGACGCCGGTATCGGCATCGCGCGCGAAGATCGTCATCGACCATTTATTGTCGCCGGGGCGCTGCGAGGGGTTCCATGTCGAGGGATTGGCGCTGCCATAATAGACGAGGTTGAGCTTCGGGTCGTAGGCGAACCAGCCCCAGGTCGCGCCGCCGCCGATCTTCCACTGCTCGCCCTGCCAGCTCCTAAGCGAGGAGTCCTTGCCGACCGGCTTGCCGAGCTCGGTGGTCTTTTCCGGTTCGATCAGCAGGTCGGCGTCCGGGCCGGTGCTGTAGGCACGCCAGGCCAGCGTGCCGTCCTTGATGTTGTAGGCGCTGAGGTGGCCGCGCGCGCCGAACTCGGCGCCGGCGATGCCGACGATCAGCTTGTCCTTCACCGGCATCACCGTCGCGGTGTTGGATTCACCCTTCTTCGGATCGCCGTTCGCCACCGACCACTTCTTCTCGCCGGTGCGGGCATCGAGCGCGACGATGGTGGTGTCGGCCTGATGCAGGAAGACCATGCCGTCCGCATAAGCGAGGCCGCGATAGACCAGGTCGCAGCACATGATGCCGGCGACCTGCTGCTCCTGCCGCGGCTCGTACTTCCACAGGATGCGGCCGTCATGGTCGAGGTCGAGCGCATAGACGATGTTGGGGAAGGGGGTGTGCAGGTACATCACGCCGTCGACGACGAGCGGGCCGCCCTCATGGCCGCGCAGCACGCCGGTCGAGAAGCTCCACGCCACCTGGAGCTTGCCGACATTGCCCGCATTGATCTGGTCGAGGCGGGAGTAGCGGGTGTTGGCGTAGTCGACCGTCTGGAGCACTTGCTGCGTCGGGTCCTGGATGCGCTTCAGCACGTCCTCATTGCCGAGCGCCGCCACCAGCCCGGCAGCGAGGATGACGCCGACGCCGGCACTGCGCACCACCACCTTGAATACACTCACCAATTCCTCCCGGTAACCGGGTCGCGACCTGCCATCGGACCAAACGCATCCGCCATGTTAAGCCCGGTCAGGTGGCCCGTAAGCCCCGGCACGAGGTGCGGAGCTCGCGACAAATTGGCCGGGGCCGGCTTCGACGCCATATGTGCATCTGCCACGCCTCTCGAATTACGGAACCGAATTCATGCCGCGGCACTACAGCAATGGCGGTCGGAGCGCGCCCGCGGCCACCCGAAGAATGATGGCGGCGCCGCCCTTGCCGAACACCCACACCCTCAAGGAACGGGTCGGCGCACTGCGCAATCTGCGCCCCTTCATGGCGATGGTCTGGCGCACCAGCCCGCAACTGACGGCAGCCTCGCTCGTGCTGCGGCTGTTGCGTGCACTGCTGCCGGTCGTGACGCTCTATGTCGGCAAGCTGATCATCGATGACGTCGTGCTGCTGGTGCAGATGCCGGGCAAGCCGGAAACATTGGCGCAATGGCTGGCCAGCGGCCTGCTCGAATGGCTCGGCTTCCTGCTGTTAGCCGAATTCGTGCTCGCCGTCCTGGCGGATCTTCTCGGCCGGGTCGTCTCGCTGGTCGACAGCCTGTTGTCGGAACGCGTCACCAACGCCTCCAGCGTCCGGCTCATGGAGCATGCCGCCAAGCTCGACCTCGAGGATTTCGAGGATGCCGATTTCCAGGACCAGTTGGAGCGGGCGCGCCGCCAGACCAGCGGGCGCATGACCCTGATGGGGCAATTGTTCGGCCAGGCGCAGGATCTGGTGACGGTGGCGAGCTTCGCCGCCGGCCTGGTGTTCTACGCGCCCTGGCTCATTGCGTTGCTGCTGGTGGCGCTGGTGCCGGCCTTCCTCGGCGAGGCGCACTTCAACGCCAAGAGCTATTCGCTCGATTTCACCCGCACGCCGGAGCGGCGCGAACTCGATTATGTGCGCCAGACCGCCGCCAGCGTCGAGACCGCCAAGGAAGTGAAGATCTTCGGCCTCAATAGCTTCCTGATCGACCGCTATGTCAGCCTCGCCGCGGACTTCTACGCCGCCAACCGGCGGCTCGCGATGCGGCGCGCCACCTGGGGCGGCCTGTTCACCGCGATCGGCACGGTCGGCTATTATCTGGCCTACGCCTATATTGCGTGGCGCACACTCGCCGGCGAATTCTCGGTGGGTGACCTGACCTTCCTTGCCGGCTCGTTCCGCCGGCTGCGCACCCTTCTGGAAGGCCTGTTGTCCAGCTTTTCGACCACCGCAAGCCAGGCGCTCTATCTGAACGACCTCTTCTCCTTCTTCGAAGTCCGGCCCGAAATCCTGTCGCCGGCCAATCCCCGCGCCTTTCCCCGGCCGATCCGCCAGGGCTTCGTGTTCGACGATGTCGGCTTCATCTATCCCGGCGCCGAGCGCTGGGCGGTGCGTCATCTCAGCTTCACGCTGGAGGCCGGCGAGGTCATCGCGCTGGTCGGCGAGAACGGTGCCGGCAAGACCACGCTGGTGAAGTTGCTGACCCGCCTCTACGATCCGGACGAGGGCCGGATCCTGCTCGATGGCCATGATCTGCGCGAGTACGATCTCGACGATCTGCGCGGCAATATCGGCGTGATCTTCCAGGATTTCGTCCGCTACAATCTCAGCGCCGCCGACAACATCGCCGTCGGCAGGATCGCGGCGCGGACCGACCGCGCCCGGATCGAGCAGGCGGCTTCCCGTAGCCAGGCCGACGCGGTGATCGCCAGGCTGCCGGCCGGCTATGACCAGATGATCGGCAAGCGCTTCAAGAACGGCGTCGAACTCTCCGGCGGCGAATGGCAGAAGATCGCGATTGCCCGCGCCTATATGCGCGAAGCGGAGGTGCTGGTGCTCGACGAGCCGACGGCGGCGCTGGATGCCCGCTCCGAGTTCGAAGTGTTCCGGCGCTTCAAGGAACTGAGCAAGGACAAGACCGCGATCCTCATCTCGCATCGCTTTTCCAGCGTCCGTATGGCCGACCGCATACTGGTGCTTGCTGAGGGCAAGGTGGAGGCCGCGGGCACGCACGAGGAACTCATCGCGCAGGCCGGCCGCTACGCCGACCTCTTCGAACTGCAGGCAGCAGGCTATCGGTAGCGCAATGTGCTAAACGGCCTGGTGGCGGCCAAGGCGCGGTGGTGATGACGGCGACGGAAGATTTCTATGCCCGCGTGCCGCTGTTCGAGCGCTTCGACAGCCTCATGGACCAGGGCCACTATGTACCGCTGCCGGACGATTGGTGGATCGGCATCACCGATGTCGTCGCCTCCAGCGAGGCCATCGCGCAGGGGCGCTACAAGATGGTGAACATGGCCGGCGCCTCGATCATCGCGGCGATGGCGAATGCTCTCGACCACAGCCCCTTTCCCTACGCCTTCGGCGGCGATGGCGCGACCTTCGCCGTCGCGCCTGCCGAGGCGGCGCCGGCCCGCGAGGCGCTCGCCGCCACCAGCGCCTTCTCCCGCGACGAATTCGACCTGCCGCTGCGCGCGGCGCTGATCCCCGTCGCGGCGCTGCGCGCGCAGGGGCGGGACGTGAGGGTCGCCCGCTTCGCCACCTCGCCGCAGGCGCGGTACGCGATGTTCGCCGGCGGCGGCATCGCGCTGGCCGAGCAGGCGCTCAAGCGCGGCGAGTTCGCCGTGCCCGCCGCCGCGCCCGGCGCGCGACCCGACCTTTCCGGGCTTTCCTGCCGCTGGCAGCAGATGGTGGCGCGGCACGGATTCATCCTGTCGCTGATCGTCGTGCCCTCCGGCGACGAGCAAGGCGGGGCGTTCCATGCGCTCATCGCCGACATATTGGCCATGACCGGCAGCGGGACCGACGCGGCGCGGCCGATCCCCGACGAGGGACCAGCGCTGCGCTGGGCCACCGATGGCATCGGTGTCGAGGCGTCGATGGCGGCGCCCGACCGCATGCCGATGCTGCTGCGCCGCCTCAGGATCGCCGCGCAGTGGACCGGCGCCGCACTCGTATTCCGCCTGGGCTTGCGGCTCGGCAGGTTCGATCCCGCGGTCTATCGGCGCGAAATCGCCGAGAATGCCGACTTCCGCAAATACGACGATGGCCTGCGCATGACGCTGGACGGCACGCCCGCGCTTGCCGACCGGCTGGAAGCGCGGCTGGAAGCGGCCGTTGCCGATCGCGTCGCCGAATACGGCCTGCATCGGCAGGATGCGGCGATCGTGACCTGTTTCGTCCCATCCGTGGTCGGCCATGACCATGTGCATTTCGTCGACGGCGCCACCGGCGGCTATGCCGCCGCCGCCACGCGTCTCAAGGAGCGACGCGCCGCCGCAAGCTAGCAGGGGGCGCCTCCCAGGTTGTGTGGCACCATCCCATGCCGGGCCGTTGCGCTGCCCGGTTTTCGACCTCCCGCCAATTGTGCTAACAAGACCTTAATATCCTGGGCGCGGAAAGACGGTGGATGCGCGGGCGATACGGGGCGGTCCTTACATTGCTGAGCCTGGCGCTGGTCGGCGTCTGGACGCTGGAGGCTGCGCACGCGGCTGAGCGAAAGGCCCTTTCTGCCCAGAAGGCGACTTTATCCGGACCGGCTGTGTCTTCCGGGCCGCAGCTCGTTCTGCAGCCGATCCCCGCCGAATTGCTGGTGCCGGTGGAGCATTTTCCTGCCGAACTGTCGGCCCCATTGGCGGCGGACTGGCTCACATCACCTTCGCTGCTGGCGACGTCGGGCGAGAGGTTCGCTGCCTGGAGGCAGGCTTCCGTCGATCCCAGGGTCGTCGCCGCGCCGGCAGACCTGCGAGGGTCCTTCACGGATAAGGTTGCCGTAAACCAGGGCACGCTCACGGGCGTGCCTGTTCCCCTGCCACCGAGACGACCCGCGGTGGTGATGGCCTCCCTGGAGCAGGACGTCGTCGAGCCGCCCGTCGACAATGCGTCGACGCCTGACCTCGAGGAGAACTCCCCTGCGGAGGCGGTACCCGCGGCGCGGCCGATCCGCGCCGGTCGTGTCACGGCTTCACAGGCCCCGGCCGAGATCGAGGCGTTGATCCTGCGTCATGCCGATCGCTTCGCATTGCCTGCGAGCCTCGTTCGTCGCGTGGCCTGGAGAGAAAGCAAGTTCGATCCGAAACAGCGCAATGGTCCCTATTGGGGGCTGATGCAGATCCGCGTCCAGACCGCCCGTGGCCTCGGTTTCCGTGGCGAGCCCGCGGATTTGCTCGATGCCGACACCAATATGACCTATGCCGTCGCCTATCTCGCCAACGCCTACAAGGTCGCCGGCCGCAACGAGACGCGGGCCGTGGCGCTCTACGCCAAGGGCTACTATTACGAAGCCAAGCGCAAAGGCATGCTCAGGGCGTTGATCAAGACCGCGTCCGTCGACCAATAGCTCCAATCCCCCAAGCTCGACACTGCAACGCTTCGGAACGTCCGTCGACGACGGTGGACGGGGGAGTTGGTGCCGGTTGATGGCGGCAAGTCGGCGTGTCTAAGTACAAGTCGGCGTGCCTAAGCATCTGATAAAAAAACAGAAACGACGTTTGCCGTTCGCGCGACGTACCAACGGATTCCAGCATTCTGCGCGAGCCAGGTGTCGGGGCGGCTTTCCGTTTCCGGCGCCGATTGGTTGCAGACCGACGAACCCTGCCTGTCGCGCGAGGTATCGCATCGACCATTCCGTCGGACTTTATGGCGCGCTTACACGCCTCGGCCACAATCCCAATCGCGGTTTTATTCGCCCCAGAGCATATCTCCCTCCGCGGCCATCCGGTCGCATGGAGAAGAAAATGACGATCCGCTCTTTCAGGCGGGCCCTTCGGCGGTTCTTTGATCGCGCCAATCGCCAGATCACGGACGCGGCCAATATGCATGCTCGATACGACGTTCGGTCTCGAAGCCCGCATTGGTGAGCCGCGCGTTCGCGGCGCTTGATCCGTCGTCACGGGCCGCTCTCGGCCGCCTCCAGCTGAAGGCGGCCTTCGAGATCCTCTGGTCCCTCTTCCTCGCGCACACGCCGAGGTTGGCGCATCAGGCCGCTTCTTGAAGCCCCAGGATTGGATCGCTCACGGATTGCGAGCACAGCGGGCAGCTGGCGCATCTGCAGTCAGGATCAAAGTGACAATGAACAAGGGTTGGCGAACGATATCTCATCTGGAGCTGGAGCTCGATGAGGAGGGCCTGAGCCAGGCTCTATGGCTGAGGAACGGCAATGCGGAAGCGATGGGCTTTTATTGCGACCTTGGCGCCCGGTACGTGAAGGGTGACGATTTTCCTCCGACATCGGGATGGTACGACACCGCCGGACACTCGCTGACCTTCACGCCCGCATATTATCGGCCTGTGGAAGAGGCAGGGGAGGTGAGAAGCCAACCCGTGTCTGATTCCGGTCACAAGCCTGCTTTGGGAAAGCGGCCGCGGGCAGGGCTGCAGACCTAGCAACCGGGAAAGGCACTTTAGGAACGGCACCGACGCCCTGACGTTGAAGCTGCAGGCTCGTATTCCTTTGCCCGCCCCCTCTGAGAACATAGCGGTCGGAGGCCGGATGAGCGTTATTGCAGCCTATATTTATGGCGACGGAAAGCGGCGGCGTGAGATCAATCTCAATGCGCCCGAGAGTCTGGAACTCGCGGAGGGCGAGTTCGCCTGGATAGGTCTGCTCGAACCGGACGAGGACGAGCTACGCATCCTGCAGGACCGCTTCGACCTCCACCCCCTGGCGGTCGAGGACGCGCTGAAAGCCCGCCAGCTCCCCAAGGTCGATGTCTACGGCGACCAGATCTTCGTGGTCGCCCGCACGGCCTATCTGGAGGGCGAGCAGATCGGCTACGGCGAGACCGACATGTTCGTCGGCTCCAACCACATCATCACCGTGCGGCACGGCTCCGCGCGGTCCCACAGCGACTTGCGCCAGCAATTGGAGGCGGCGCCCGCGCATCTGAAGTATGGCCCGGATTACATCCTGCACGCGGCACTCGATTTCATCGTCGACGGCTATTTCCCCATCGTCGAGGCGATCGAGGAAGAAGTGCTCGCCATGGAGCGGCATGCGCTCGATGCCTTCCTCCGCCGCGAGGAAATCGCCCGCATCTTCAATCTGCGGCGCGAGCTCATGCGATTTCGGCGAATCCTCGGGCCTATGGAAGAGGTCGCCAGCCGCCTCGAACACCACGAAATGCCCTGCGTCGACTTCGAGGTGCGCCCCTATTTCCGTGACGTCCGCGATCATGTCCGACGGGTCGCCTCGATGGTCGAGACGCTACGTGACGTCCTGTCCTCGGTGTTCGAGGCAAGCACCCTGCTGGAGCAACAGCGCCAGGGCGCGATCACCCGCCAGCTTGCCGCCTGGGCGGCAATGCTGGCCGTCCCGACCGCCATCGCCGGCATCTACGGGATGAACTTCGACGTCATGCCCGAACTGCGATGGAAGTACGGCTACTTCGCCGTGGTGGGGGTGATCACGGTGCTCTGCGGGGTGCTGTACGTGCGCTTCAAGCGCGCCAGGTGGCTGTAAAGGATCCACAGGCGGAACTGACGGACCCACATGACCACTGTGCGTTTTCAATGGGTTGGTCAATCGCGTTAGGGGTGGTTCCACCCCGCGTCTAAAGGCTTGGACCACACCCTGACGGGGTGAAACGGTGCGGGAGCTTCCCACTCCTTGCTCTTCGTTTACTGCGTAGCGGGTGGCAGAAGGTAAAGCGTCATGGAGAAAATCACATAGACCATCAGCAAGAGCACACCGACGAACCAAGCCGAACGTCCGCCACTGGTAGTCAGGAACGCTGTGAACGTGGAAATGAGCACCATGACAACCGCGCCTGGCCAGAACAGCAGGTCCATCGGTGCCGGGCCGATGACGTAGCTGATGAGAACCAGCATTGGAGCGACGAAGAGCGCAATCTGGGATGCGCTCCCCAGGGCAATGCCCACGCTCAAGTCCAGCCGATTCCTGCTTGCGCCGGAAAATGCCGAAGCCATTTCGGCGGCGCCGCCGACCAGCGCTACCACAATGAAGCCGACAAAGGCGGCGGTCATTCCGAATGCGATGGCAGCGTGCTGCACCGATTCTACGAATACCTCGCTTACCAATGCCACGAGGACCGTGACTCCGGCCAAGGTCGCCAGCGCCAATCCCAACGGCAACGCCACTTCGCCAGCTTCCTCCTCTGGAGCGATGGCACCGAAGAACTCCCGATGTGTCTTAAGCGAGAACACCAGGCCCAATGCATAAGTCCCGATGAGCAGCACCGACAGGCCCACGCTCAATTTGTTCACGAACGCCGTTGAGGTTGCGGAATCGGCATCGGCGACAATCGACGGAGCCAGCATCGCGATAACCGCGAGAAACAGAAGGCTGGTCTGGAGGCGGGCGCTGACCCGATTGAAGTCCTGCACATGGTACTTGAGGCCTCCAATCAAGAAGGATGCCCCCAACATGAAAAGCGTGTTGGTGACAATTGCTCCGGCGATGGATGCCTTCACCAGGGTGTACTGTCCGGCACGCAACGCGGCCAGAGCAATGATCAGCTCGGTCAGGTTGCCTAGCGTGGCGTTGAGGAGGCCACCCACGGCATCGCCCGTTCTGGCGGCGACGGATTCCGTCGCATGGCTCAGCAGCGTGGCCAGGGGCACAATCGCCAGCACGGAGAGTACAAACAGCAGCGTATGCGCTTCGGGTTGGAACGCCTGGGCAAGGAATACCGCAGGAACCACAATCAATAGCCACAGAACTGCGTTGTCGCGGATTTCCCGGAGCAGTGGGGCAATGGTCGCCATCAGGGAGGTCTCCCTTGTCTTGGAACCGGCGCCTCGTGCAAGCTCCAAATCGATCCAACGTCACGTTGCCGGGCTACGTCGTGCCGGCCTTCGGCACCCCGCGTTGGAGGCGGCAAGCTCGTGCGGCGTAGGCAGGAGCGAAACCACTTTTGCCTAGTTGACGCTTTTCTGCCCCCAGACGGAGACTCCGCCACCGCCGAATGCCCAGAAATCGGGAGATGTCAGAAGCGCCAGCGCCCGATCGAGCTTGTCTTTGTCCAACGCACCTGAGGCCAACATCCGGCCCTGCATCTGTTCTGCGGTAAGACTGAAGAACTCCGCGACGGGAGAGCCGCCTTGCAGCAATGAAAAGTCGCCTTCGCCACCCACATCCTTGAGCCCGGAGCCGGCTAGAATCTTCGGCAATGCGCGTGCCCAGAAGCAGTCCCTTCCTGACGCTTTGACGACCGTATCGGTCAGCGCAACCATGAAGTCTCGGTAATCGGACGATTCGGACGCATGGACAGGGAAAAAGTCCACCTCCTCGAGGAGAAGCCAGCCGCCAGGCCGGAGCGCTGAGACCATCCGGCTGATTGCCAGTTCCGGATCAGGAAGATGATGAAGCAGCCATCGCGAATGGACGAAATCGAAATCGCCCTCGGGCAATGGCTCCAATAGGATGTCGTGCTGCTTTGCTTCCAGATTTGGTCGCACCAGTTCTTGTAGCAGCGCCACATTGATATCTGTGGCCACAACGCTTCCTGCGGCGCCCACCTGCTCGCTTAGCCATAGTGCGATCGACCCGCCACCCGCACCGACCTCTAGACAACGCGCCCCTTCACGAAGCCCCAGAGCGCCAATGCGACGCTTGGTCATCGGATCAAGGTAAAACTCCAGGAGAGCCAGTCGTCTTTTTGCCTTGTCCCACGAGTTATCCAATGCGTAGCCAGACATGGTCGCCCTCCACGGTCATCAGCAACGCCGAATTCAATCGGTGGAGTTTATTCGATGGGCTCAGCAATCAGCAATTGGTAGATGCGCGAGTTCCGTTATATCACTGCCCTGTGCTGCTGGCCTGCACCTTGGTGTCCACGCTTTCTCCGATCGCTTTCAGCCCGCAATAGGCCAGCCAGCGGCGCCACCCGGTGGTGCCCCCCTGGCTTCCTCGCGGGTTGCGGCCGATGTCCGGGTTGTCTGGTGCGATTGAGGGTAGGGTAGGGTAGATCAGCCCGGATTTCGCGGGATCGGCCGAGGACGTCCTCTGTCCAATCCCGGGATTTGCGCAACTCGCCTTCTCGCAGAGTGAACGCGAAGCAATGTTAGGATCCAGTAACAGGACGTGTGCGGGGCTTGCCGGGGAGGCAGGCCTCGTCGGTCCTGGCGACAGGTATGCGGACGGTACCGGAAGCATTTTGGGACGATGCGGCTCGAACAACTGAAATTTCTCTGCGCGATCGTCGACAACGGCTTCAGCATCACCCGTGCGGCGGAGGCGCTGCATATCTCGCAGCCTGGGATCAGCAAGCAGATCAACAGCCTGGAACTGGAGCTCGGTGCGGAGCTGCTGGTGCGGGTCGGCGGCCGGATTGTCGGCCTCACCGGAGCAGGCCACACCACGCTCGCCGTCGCCCGCCGTGTGCTGCTGGAGATCAACGATCTCGTCCATTCCGATCAGAGCCTGAAGGATCAGACCAGCGGCCGGCTGACGATCGCCACCACGCACACCCATGCGCGCTACGCGCTGCTGCCGATCATCAAGGATTTTCGCCAGGCCTACCCGCTGGTCCATCTGCATCTGCTGCAGGCGAACCCGGCGCAGGTGATCGGCGCCATCGCGAGCGGCACCGCCGATGTCGGCATCACCAGCGCAGAAGGCGAACTCGAGGGTGAGCTGCGCATCTTTCGTGGGCGCGATCTCGCACGCAGCGTGATCGCGCCCATCGGCCATCCGGTGTTCCGTGAAACTCCGCTGACGCTGAAGCGACTGAGCAGCCACCCGCTGCTCACCCTCGATGCCTCATTCCCCGGCGGCCACGCCGTGCACGTTGCCTTCGAGCGCGCCGGGATCGAGCCGAACATCGCCATGACCGCGATCGATGCCGATGTCATCAAGGCCTATGTCCGCGTCGGTCTCGGCATCGCCGTGCTGCCGACCATCACCTTTGAGCGCACCGTCGATCCCGCGCTGGATGCGATCGATGCGACGCATCTGTTCGGCTCGGCGCCGGTGGTGATCCTGACGCGGCCGGAGACGCGCCTGAGCGGCTACATGGCGGATTTCATCAATCGCGTGGCGCCCGGACAGCTTGCGAACGGATAACCGCTGGTTATGCGTCCATGACAACAAAATCCTTCAAGGCATAAACGCCTCTGTCTACCTTCCTCCTCGACGCCAATAGCAACAGCCGAAACCCCTCCAAGAAGGGGCGGCCGGGAGGAAGTTTGTGCCTCAGAAAAGCGGCTCGCGAATATTCGCCGAGTTCCTGGCAGACAGCGGTGTAACGCACGTCTTCTTTCTGCCCGCGATCATGCTCAAGGGGCTCGCGGAGATGGAGGACCTCGGCATTCGCCGCGTCATGGTCCATGGCGAGAAGGCCTCCGCGTACATGGCCGATGGCTATGCCCGGGCCAGCGGCCGTCCGGGAATCTGCATGGCGCAGTATATCGGCGCGTCCAACCTGTCGGCGGGCCTGCGCGACGCCAAGCTCGCCAGCAGCCCCGTCATCGCCATCACCGGGGGCCCGACGCCCAGTTCGCGCTACCGGCACGCCTACCAGGAGCTGGAGGACTTCACGCAGTTCGACCCCGTGACCAAGTTCAACGCCCGGGTCGACGACGCCAGGCGCCTGCCGGACCTGCTGCGCCAGGCCTTCCGCGAGGCCACCTCCGGTTGTCCGGGCCCGGCGCATTTGCAGATCGCCGGACCGCATGCCCAGGTCGCCGAGGGCCGCACCGACCTCGACACCATCGTCGAGCAGCGCTTCACCAGGGTGCCGGCCTTCCGGCCGGAGCCGGAACCGGAAGCGATCCGCGAGGCTGCGCGCCTGCTCTCCCGGGCCACGCGCCCTGTCATCGTCGCCGGCGGCGGCGTGATCTCCTCCGGCGCCGCGGCGGAGGTGCTGGCGCTGGCGGAGGCGCTGAACATTCCGCTTGCCACCTCGATGAACGCCAAGGGCACGATCGTCGACGATCACCGCCTCTCTGCCGGCGTCGTCGGCACCTATTCGCGGGGTTGCGCCAACCGGACCGTGGTCGGAGCCGATCTCGTGCTGTTCATCGGCAGCCATACCGGCGGGCAGGTGACGCACAATTGGCAGGTGCCGCCGCGCGGCACGCGCGTCATCCAGATCGACATCGATCCCGCCGAACTCGGCCGCAACTACGTCAACGCCGTCTCGGTTCTCGGCGACGCGAAAGTCGCCACGGCCAGGCTGCTGGATGTCGCACGCGGGGAGCCGCAGGCGGATCGCTCCGGCTGGATCGAGGAAGTCGGCGGCTTCGTGAAGCAGTGGCGTGCGGAGATGGAGCCGTTCCTCTCGTCAAGCGCCAGGCCGATGCGTCCCGAGCGCATCTGCCGCGCCATCGGCGAGACCCTGCCGCCGGATGGCGTCGTCGTCACCGACACCGGGCATTCGGGCATCTGGTCATCGACGATGATCGATCTCCGCCATCCGACGCAACGTTTCATCCGCTGCGCCGGCTCGATGGGCTGGGGCTTCCCGGGTTCGCTCGGCGTGAAATGCGCGCTGCCGGATCGGCCGGTGCTGTGCTGGAGCGGCGATGGCGCCTTCTACTATCACATCGCCGAACTGGAGACGGCGGCGCGCTACGGCATCAACGTCGTCACCGTCGTCAACAACAACTCGTCGCTCAATCAGGAAATTCCGCTGTTCGATAAGGCTTATGGCGGAGAGCAGCGCGGCCGCGCCGACGAGATGTGGCGTCACTCCAACATCAATTTCGCCAAGGTCGCCGAAAGCTTCGGCTGCGTCGGCATGCGCGTCGAGGACCCTCGGGATCTCGATGGCGCGCTCAGGGAAGCCTATGCCGCCAATCGGCCGGTGGTGATCGACGCGGTAAGCGACGAGCGCGCCATGGCCAAGCAACCGTGGCTGCCATGAAGATCGGAACCCGCTTCGGCACCGACCTCGCGACCGACGCGCTCGACGCGATCGTCGATCGCGAACCGCAGATCGAGCAGATTGCGCACGGCCTTCTGTTCGGCGAAGGCCCGGTCTGGGATGCGCGCGAGAACCGCCTGATCTGGACCGACATCATCGGCGACACGATCTGGCAGTGGAAGCCGGGCGTCGGCGTCTCGGCCTTCCTCGAAGGCTCGCGCCATGCCAATGGCCTCACTTTCGACCGGCAGGGCCGCCTCAACGTCGCCGGTTGGTCGGCGCGCACCATCTGGCGCATCGAGCATGACGGGCGCTTCGTCGATGTGGCCTCGCGCTACGACGGGAAGAAATTCAACAGCCCGAACGACATCGTGGTGCGCTCGGACGGCCGCATCTACTGGACCGACTCGGCCGGCGGCCTCGTCATTCCCGGCATGGTCGGCGAGGACCTGCAGCGCTACCTCGATATTCAGGGCGTCTACTCGGTCGGCGTCGACGGCGGCGAGACCAGCCTTGTCGTCCCGGACGTCACCTATCCCAACGGGCTCTGCTTCTCGCCCGACGAGAGCATCCTCTATGTCAACGACACCAGGCTGGCGCTGATCCGCGCGTTCGATGTCGCCGCCGATGGCAGCGTCAGCAATGGCCGCATCTTCCATCGCCTTGCCGGTACCGAGCCCGGCGTCGCCGACGGCATGAAGGTCGATCGCAACGGCACGCTCTACTGCACGGGGCCGGGCGGCATCCATGTGATCGCGACGGACGGCAGCCTGATCGGGCGCATCCGCATCGCGGGCCATGCCACCAACCTCGCGTGGGGCGAGGAGGACTGGCGCACGCTGTTCGTCACCACCTACGAGAACGTATTGCGGATCCGCATGAAGCAGCAGGGCATTCCCGTGCCGGTCGGAGGGCTCGCCCGATGAGCTGGCAATTCGAACGTGTTGCGGGTCCCTTCGAAGGCGAGGCCGGCGGGCTGGTGTGGGACGGTGCGGCCATGCTCTTCACCACGGTGGATGAGCATCGTCTGCTCCGCTTCGATCCCAAGACCGGCGCCACCGAGGAGGCGCGCCGCTACACCAATCGTGCCAAGGGTCTGGCCTACGGTCCCAATGGCGAGCTCTATGCCGCGCAGGAAGGCGGCCGCCGCATCATCCAGTTGATGGCGGACGGCTCGGTGACGGCGCTGAAGGCGCTGCTCGACGGCAAGTACCATAACAATCCCTGCGCGCTCACGGTCGACGCGGCGGGGCGGGTCTGGTTCTGCGATCCCTTCCATCCGATCCGGGTCTTCGGGCCGGCGCTGTTCCCGCCGCTGCCGCACGGCTCGATACTGCGGCTGCATCGCGACGACCGGCGCAACTGGGCGCTGAGGCGCATCACCTTCGACACCGTATCGCCGCGCACGCTTGCCTTGTCCGCCGACGAGAAAACACTGTTCGTCGCGGATGGCGAACCCTCCTCGCCGGGCGACCGCGAGCTGCGCGCCTATCCGGTTCGGCCGGACGGCTCGGTCGGCACGCCGCGGGTGCTGCATGCCTTCGGCCGGGACGGGCAGGGCGCGCATCGTGGCATCGAGGGCATGTGCCTCGATGCCGAGGGCAACATCGTCGCCGTCGCCGGCTCGCGGGCGGCCGGCCCCGGGCCGCTGGTCTATGTGTTCACCCCCGAGGGCCGCATCCTCGCGACCCATTCGCTTCCGGGCGATCTCCCGGCCGCCTGCGCCTTTGGCGGCGACGGGCTCGAGGACCTGTATGTGACGACCGCGCAAGGCGAACTGTATCGCGCCCGGACCGACCGGCGCGGAGCGGCGAAGACGGGGGCGAACTGAAATGGATGTCGAATTCCGCCACCCGAGGATGCGCGACATCGCCGATGTCACCGCACCGCTGGTCCAGATCGCGCGCGGCACGACCTTCGCGGAGGGCCCGGTCTGGGACTGGCGCAACCGCCGGCTCTATTTCACCGACATCATCGAGGACCGGATCTGGCAGTGGACGCCCGGAATCGGGATGGAAGAGGTGATCCATCCGTCCGGCCATGCCGACGGGATGACCATCGACCACGAAGGGCGCCTGGTTGTCGCCGGCTGGGCGTCGCGCTCGGTGTGGCGGCGCGAGGCGGACGGCTCCATCGTGCCGCTCGCCACGCATTATCAGGGCACCAAGATCAACACCCCGAACGACATCGTCGTGCATTCCAGCGGTGCCATCTATTGGACCGACGGCGACGGGGCGTTCTACATCCCCGGAATGGAGAGCGACGATCTCCAGCGCTATCTCGACTTCAACGCCGTGTTCCGGCTCTCCCCTGGTGGCGAACTGACGCCGGTGATCACCGATTTCGTCTTCCCCAACGGACTGACCTTCTCGCCGGACGAGACGCGGCTTTATGTGAACGATACGCGCCAGTCGCTGGTCCGGGTGTTCGACGTGAGTGCCGATGGCAGCATCGGCGATGGCCGCATCTTCTATGAGCTCCAGGGCGAGGAGGTCGGGCACGCCGACGGCATGAAGGTCGACATAGAGGGTAATCTCTACTGCACCGGCCCTGCGGGCGTGCATGTGATCGCGCCGGATGGCACGCTGCTCGGGCGGCTTAAGATTCCCGCCGAATGCACCAATCTGGCATTCGGCGATGATGACTGGCGCTCGCTTTACATCACCACGCATCACGCGATCTATCGCGCCCGGATGCTGATCCCGGGGATTCCGGTCGGAGGCACCGATGCGCGCTGAAATCGAACGCATCGCCGGTCCCTTCAACGGCGCCGCCGGCGGCGTCGCCTGGGACGGCGCCCGGGTGCTGTTCTCCATCGTCGGCGAGAGCCGCGTCATGAGCTTCGATCCGGCGACCGGGGAGGTGGCCCAGTTTCGCCGCTTCACCAACCGGGTCAACGGCATCGCGGTTGGTCCGGCCGGCGAGGTGTACGGCGCGCAGGAAGGCAGCCGGCGGGTCATCGAGTTCGTCGCCGACGGCTCGTCGCGCCCGACGCAAAGCCGGCTAAGGGGGAAGTTTCACAATTTTCCGACCGACCTCACGGTCGACGGCAAAGGGCGCATCTGGTTCGCCGATCCGTATAATCCGGTGCGTGCCACCGGCCCGCAGATCTTCCCGCCGCTGGATCACGCCTCGGTGCTGCGCGCGTCACGCGAAAAGGCCTATGGCATATTCCTGCCATGGTTCCTGACGCGTGTGACCCATGACACGACGGCACCGCGCGCCGTGCTGCTGAGCCCGGACGAGCGGACGCTCTACGTGGCGGAAGGCGAGGGCGGCGGTCCGCGCCGTTGCGAACTGCGCGCCTATCCCATCGCCGATAATGGCGAGGTGGGCGACTATCGCGTGCTGCACACCTTCACCTCCACCGGCGGCAAGGCGGATCGCGGCGTGGAAGGCATGTGCCTCGATCGCGACGGCAACATCGTCGCCTGCGCCGGATGGGCGCGTGGCGGCCCGGGACCGCTGATCTATGTGTTCGCACCCTCCGGCGCGGTGATCGAAACCCTCGCCTTTCCCGCGGAAATGCCGGCGCGCTGTGCCTTCGGAGAAAAAGGTCTCGCCTGTCTCTACCTTACCTGTGGGCAAGGAAATCTCTATCGTGTGAAGAATTTCCGTCAAGGTATTGAGCGAAATGCAGGCTGATTATCTGTATTATCGTTTTGCCTTTGAAGTCGATGCGCCAATGTCGACTGAGGCGAGCACGGTAATCGATCGTAAAGGCTGCGTAACTAGTTTTTGGATAGTCGACGCGTAAACGAATAAGACGTGACTACGTGATCATGAACACAAGCAGAACAATCTGCGATCACATCTGGGAGGATGGAAATGCAAGCACCGACCCGCAGGTCCGCAGTGCACGGCGCACTCGGCGTCCTCGGCCTCGCCGCCGTCACAACGCTCGCTCCACAGGTTGCATCCGCGCAGGCGCCGCGGGCACCCGTCGGTCCGATCGAGATCACCGTCGGCACCGGTGCCGGCGGCACGCCCGACGTGGTGATGCGCCAGGTCGCCAAGGTGCTGAATGAAAGCGGCCTCGTGCCCAACCCGATCGTGGTGCAGAACCGCACCGGCGGGTCGTGGACGGTCGCGGCGAAGTTCGTGATCGGCAAGGCCGGCCACGACAATGTGCTGCTCGCTCTGGCGGGGCCGATCTGGGGTACGCCGATCACGCAGGGCGTCGACACCTTCTACGACAAGGTCACGCCGATCGCGATGTTCGTGCGCGGCGAAGTCGCCGTGGCCGTGCAGCCTGACAGTCCGATCAACAACCTCAAGGACCTGATCGCCAAGGCCGGCGAGCGCGAGCGCGGCATGAAGATCGCCGGCGCCCAGGTCGGAGCGGTCGACCACATCGTCACCGGCATGATCGAGAAGGCCGGCAATGTGAAGTTCAACTACATCCCGTTCGACGGCGGCGGCGCCGCGCAGACCGCCTTCCTCGGCAAGAATTCGGACATGATCGTGCTCGGTGTCGCCGAAGCGATTGAGCTGAAGAAACAGAACAAGATCAAGGTCATCGCCCTGTTCAGCGAACAGCGCCGGCCGGACCCCGAGTTCAGCGACGTGCCGACCGCACGCGAGCAGGGCTACGACCTCATCTGGGATCAGACCTGGGGCCTCGCCGGTCCTCCCGGCCTCGACCCTGCCGTCGTGAAGTGGTGGGACGAGAAGCTCGCCGCCATGGTGAAGCAGCCGGAATGGCAGAAGATGGTCAAGGACAATTGGTGGACCACCGTCTTCGTGCCGAGCGACAAGGTCAGGGCCTGGACCGACGACTACCAGAAGAAGTGGCGGGCGGCCCTCACCAATGTCGGTCTTGCGAAGAACTGAGCGGCACGATGATCAACATCGTCGCCATTATTCTCGTCCTTGGAGCACTGGGGGCCGGCACCGTCTCGTTGCTGGGCGACAGCTACTGGACGGGGTTCTCGCCGGGCCCGGCCTTCATGCCCTATTGGGTGGCCGGGTTCGGACTGGTGGTCGCGGTGTTGCTGCTGGTGCAGACCATCCGCGGCACCGGTCCGCGCGAAGAACAACCCGACTTCTCGGACTTTCCGCAGGCCGGGACCGTCATCGCACTGCTGTTGGCGCTGGTCCTGCTGATACCGGTGCTCGGCATGCTGGTTGGATCGGTACTGCTGATGCTCACCTTCCTGCTCGTGCTCAAGCGGCGACCGCTATTCCCCAGCCTGCTGGCGACAGCAATCACCGCCGCCATCGTCTACGGCGTGTTCGAGACCTGGCTCAACGTCGATCTGCCCAAGGGCATGGTCGGTCTGTAGGCGTACGATCATGGACGAACTGATCTCGCTGGCGCACGGCTTCGAAACGGCGCTCAGCCCGCACGGCCTGCTGTTCACCTTCATCGGTGTGCTGCTCGGCCAGCTGATCGGCGCGCTGCCCGGCATCGGGCCGGCGGCGGGTATGGCGCTGCTGCTTCCCGTGACGTTCGGCATGCCGCCGACCATCGCCGTGATGATGCTCGCCGGGATCATGTACGGCGCACAATACGGCGGCACGCTGACGTCCGTGCTGATCAACGTGCCGGGCGAAGCCTCCAGCGTCATGACCGCGGTCGACGGCCACCAATTGGCGCGGCAGGGGCATGCCGGCAAGGCGCTCAGCATCGCGGCAATCGGCTCCTTCCTCGCGGGCATCGGCGCGGTGGTCGTGCTCGTTTTCGCCGCGCCCGCGCTCAGCCAGTTCGCGCTCAGCTTCAACACGCCGGAATATTTCCTGCTCGCGACTTTGGGCCTCACTGCGTCCGCCGGATTCGGCAGTTCCTCGGTGCTGAAGGCGCTGCTCGTCACCGCCTTCGGCCTGATGATCGCGCTGATCGGCACCGATCCGATGACCGGCACGCCGCGCATGAGCTTCGGCAGTGACGATCTTGCGGACGGGCTCGACTTTCTGCCGGTGGCCATCGGCCTGTTCGGCATCGGCGAAGTGCTGGCTTCGCTCGATACTCCCGACGCCGGCCCCGTCGCCAAGATGCGGCTGCGCGAGCTGTGGCTGACCAAGGCAGACTGGATCAAGTGTCGTGCCGCCATACTGCGCGGCGGCATCATCGGCTTCATCATCGGCGTCATGCCGGGGGCGGGCGCGGCGGTGTCTTCGCTGATGGCCTATTTCGTCGAGCGTCGCTTCAGCAAGCATCCGGAGCAGTTCGGCCACGGCGCACTCGACGGCATCGCGGCGGCCGAATCCGCCAACAACGCATCGGCACACGGTGCCTATGTGCCGATGCTGGCGCTCGGCATTCCCGGTGGTCCCGGCACCGCGGTGCTGCTCGGCGCGCTCATCCTGGCGGGCATCCGGCCCGGCCCGTCGCTGATGACCGAGCAGCCGGCCCTCGTCTGGGGCCTTATCGCCAGCATGTTCACCGGCAACCTCATGCTGCTGATCCTGAACCTGCCGCTGGCACCGCTGTTCGCCTCGGTGCTGCGCGTTCCCTACGTCTATCTGGCGCCGGGCATCATCGTGCTCTCGCTCGTTGGCGCCTACGCCCAGACGCTCACCATCTTCCCGGTCGTGGTGGCGATCGTGTTCGGCGTGATCGGCTACTTCATGATCAAGACGGACTTTCCGCGCGCGCCGCTGGTGCTGGCCATGGTGCTCACGCCCATCATGGAAAGCTCGCTCAGGCAGTCGCTGATGTTCTCCGAAGGATCGCTCCTGATCTTCATCCAGCGCCCGATCGCGGCGATCCTGCTGTTCGCGGTGATCTTCTCGCTCGTCGGGCCGCTGCTGATCTCCCTTCAAAGGCGGCGCGCACGCCGCACGGCTCTCAAAGCAGGGTAAGCTCCATGACGCAGGTAATCGATGTCCACGCCCACATCCTCTCCGAGGAGACGATGCGGCTGATGTGCGCGGAATCGTCGGAGATGGGGCCCCGGCTCTCCAATATGCGGGCCGAGGGCGCCACCCTCGAGATGATGGGGCGGACCCGCGGCAACTTCCCGCGCCTCGCCTGGGACGTGGATCTGCGCCTGAAGACGATGGCCGATACTGGCGTCGACATGCAGGTGCTCTCGGTCGTGCCGCACACGCTCGTCTACAATGCCGAGCCGCAGCTCGCCCAGGCGTTCGCGCAGATCCAGAACGAGCAGATCGCCGCGCAGGTGCGCGCCATGCCGGATCGTTTCGCTGGCCTGGCGACCCTGCCGCTGCAGTCGCCGGCCGCCGCCGCCCAGGAATTGCGCCGTGCGATGAAGCAACTCGGGCTCAAGGGAGCGATGCTGGGCTCGCATATCGAAGGCAAGAACCTCGACGACCCGGATCTCGAGGAGATCTGGGAGGTCGCCGACGAACTCGGCGCCTTCATCTTCATCCATCCGCAGAAGCCGGCCGGCGCGGACCGGACCAAGTCCTACTATCTGTCCAACCTCATTGGAAACCCGCTCGACACCACGATCGCCGCGGCCAGCCTGGTGTTTGGCGGGGTGTTCCAGCGCCACCCGAACCTCAAGGTGATGCTCTCGCATGGCGGCGGCTTCACGCCCTACCAGGTCGGCCGCTTCGTCCATGGCTGGCACGAGCGGGCGGAGGCGAAGGTGCATCTCAAGGTCTCGCCCGAAGAGGATTTCGGCCGCTTCTTCTACGACACGCTCACCCATTCGCAGCCGACGCTGCGATCGCTCATCGAGTGGGTCGGTTCGGGCCATGTGCTGTTCGGCACCGACTATCCGTTCGACATGGGCGAGTTCGATTGCGCGGCACACGTCAAGGCGCTGAATCTCCCGCGTTCCGACGAGGAGATCATTCTCGGCAAGCGGGCGGCCGAACTGCTGTCGCTGACCCTGACCGTCGAGGCAAATGGATGACACTCATGCCGGGTCTCGATACGAGCCCGGCAATTGGTGACGCCTGCCAAAACGATGTCGGGGCATTCGGCTCAGGTGCGCCAGGTCAGGCGTCCCGGTTCATTTCCTCGCGCTCCGCCGCGACCTTCTTCAATCCCTCGCGCAACTCGGGATGCCGTGAGACGAAGGACTGGAAGTCCCGCCGCGTGAGCACGAGGAACTCGCAATAGTCGATGGCGGTCACGTCGGCGGTGCGCCGCGCGCCGCTCAACAGGGCCATCTCGCCGAAGAAGTCACCGTGGCTCAATCGGATGTTGCGCTTGGGAATGGCAACCTCCACCGCTCCGGTCGAAATGAAATAGGCGGCGTCTGGCCGGTCCCCCTTGCGGATGAGGCGCTCACCCGGCATCGCGGTGCGAGAGCTGAAGAGTAGCAGCAGGTTCTCGCGTGCCTGCGCGTCGAGGGCGGCAAAGATCGGGAACCGCTCGACCAGTCGCTCGACCTGCAGCCTGTGTTCGGCTTCGCGCTCGGACTGCCGCTTGCTTGTGTCCTGCAGCCGCTGAAGCAGGACGGCGAGACGCTCCCGGCCGTAGGCGTTCGCCCCGCCTGCCGCTCGCAGCTTCGGCACGAGTGCGTCGACCGTGGCGAAGAGGAAGGGGTTCAGGATGATCGACAGGAGCGAGCCTGCCAGAATCAGGTCACGCGCCTCCGCCGTGAGCAGCCCGGTGGCGATGCCGAGTCCGGCCAGAATGAAGGAGAATTCGCCGATCTGCGCGAGCGAGGCGGAAATGGCGAGCGCGGTCGGTATCGGATAGCCCAGCCCAAGCACGATCACGAAGGCTGCGAGCGACTTGCCGAACAGGATGACGGCTAGCACGGTGACGACCGCAAGCGGCTGGTAGATGAGGATCGAGGGGTCGAACAGCATCCCGACGGAGACGAAGAACAGTACAGCGAACGCATTCTGCAGCGGCAAGGAGTCGGCCGCGGCGCGGTGACTGAAGTGGGACTCGCTCAAAACGACGCCCGCAAAGAACGCCCCGAGAGCGAACGAAACGCCGAATATTTCGGCCGAGCCATAGGCGATGCCGAGCGCCACGGCGAGGACGGCGAGCGTGAACAACTCGCGCGAGCCCGTGCGTGCCGCCTGCTTGAGCAGCCAGGGCACCAGGCGCGGACCAAGCAGCATCGCCAGTGCAACGAAGCCTCCGACCTTGCAGAGCGTGACGACGAGCGCGAAGGCGACCGCGAGGCCACCTGCCGGTGCGCCGTCGCCGTGCGGGCTGACATGGCCGCCGAGGAGCTCGGCCAGCGTCGGCAGCAGCACCAAGGCAAATACCGTCACCAGGTCTTCCACGATGAGCCAGCCGATCGAGATGCGTCCGGCGGTCGAGGTCATCTCGTTGCGATCCTCGAGCGCGCGCAGCAGCACGACGGTGCTGGCGATCGAGAGGCTGAGACCAAAGACGAGGCCGGTGCCGAAGCTCCAGCCCCATGCCGCGGCCAACCCTATCCCCATGGTGGTGGCAATGACGATTTGGCCAATCGCGCCAGGAATCGCGATCGAGCGCACGGCCATGAGATCCGCGGCTGAAAAATGCAGGCCGACCCCGAACATCAGCAGGATAACGCCAACTTCGGCGAGTTGGCCGGCGATGGCGGCGTCGGCGACGAAGCCGGGTGTCGATGAGCCAAGCGCGACACCGGCGACCAGATAGCCGACCAGCGGCGGCAACCGCAGGCGTATGGCGAGATAACCGAAGCAGAAAGCCAGGACGAAGCCCATGGCGATAGTGGCGATGAGCGAGACATCGTGGTTCATCGAGACACGCTGCGGCCGTGACGTGCGCGCGTCGGCGCGGCGAGTTGTGCCGACCGCCCGGGAGGATCAATCGTCGCTTGAGGCATTCAGCTGCTCCGGCGCCAATCCCAGGGATTGAGCCCTTATCCGCACGCCCGGCTGGCTGTGGTTCAGGAACTCGATCCCGGCGGCTTCGAGGGCGGCTACAACGGCGCCGACGTTGTTTGCCATCCCGACCGCCGCGCCGACGCTTGCCTCCATGCGCTTCAGGGTCGGGGTCGAGATTTTTGCCAACTGCGATAACTCCGGCTGAGACAGCCCAAGCAGGACTCTCGCTGCAGCGAGTTGTCGACCAGTAGGACGATTGTCCATTTAGCTCACATTTATCTAAAAGTACAGACAATTGGATTGCGTTAATACAATCGTATCATGCTGGTCCAATTGAACAACCGCGAGATCAGCATGCCGAACGACAGCGTTCCGGCAGCCGGCACAGGCTTGCCTTCTATCTCCAGCGTGATTCGCCCGGGTACATCGCCGGGAAGTCGCCGGACATCGAGGTCTGCCATCTCGCCACCTGGCTGAACGGCTGCAGAGGGGACGACGAGTGGCCGCACCCGGCGGCCAAGCGAGACGGCAGGGCAGGGCGGGTTCGAGGTGGCGATGCAGTGATGGCGGGCATGAGCCGCCCTGCGGGGCGCTTCGCCGACCGGATGACGCCGTACGAGAGGATGGTGGTCGGCTTCGCAGCCGATCTGGCTGAGCAGTTCGGAACGCGCATCAGAGCAGAGACCGCGAGCGGGGCATGAACGTCCGAACCAGCGGTTGGCTGGCTGCATGGTCATCATGGGGTATCTTGCACGAATCATGTTCGCGAGGCGGAGGCACATCCGCTTGAAAGAAAACAGGGGAAGCTATGGGGAACGATTGCGAATTGCCGGCGCGCGTCGCCGACGCCGAATGCAGAATTCCGATGAGCGAAATGCAGGTGCTCGAGCACGCAGGTGAGGCGACGGAATCCTTCTTCCGAAGCCTCGAAGCAAGGGGATTTCGCACGGTCGAAGGCCCGCAGGGCGTGACCCTCGCGTCGCCATGGCATGTGTCGGAATCGGTCGGCCGAGAATTCAAGACGTTTCGGCAGTGGTGGGTGGATTGATCCTCGATCGGCGCCACCCTCGCCATGCTGAATTTCGGAGAGGTCATGCAAACGCTGCTGGTCGACGCCGCGAAGCTCAGCGAGCGCCTGCGCGCTCGCGGTGAGACTGTTGCGGTGGGAGAATCGTCCACTGGTGGCTTGATCGCTGCCTCATTGCTTGCACAAGCCGGAGCATCCGCCTTCTTCCTCGGCGGCGCAGTCCTCTATACGGGCCATGCGCGCGAGGGTCTGCTCGGGATCACGCCGGCCGATATGCAAGGGATCAGGCCGGCGACCGAAGCCTACGCCCTGCTTGTCGCGCGTCGGCTCCGTGAGCGGCTCAGAGCGACCTGGGGTCTGGCGGAAACCGGCGCCGCGGGACCGGCGGGCAATCGATATGGCGATGCGGCGGGGCACAGCTGCATCGCCGTGTCTGGTCCGATCGAGGCGGTCCGGACCATGGAAACCGGCTCCGCGGATCGTCTGGCGAACATGCGAACTTTTGCATCCGAGGCCATCATGTGGCTGCACGGCAAGCTGTGACCGTTCAGTGGCCTGCGGAAGCGTCTGCTTCCGAGTGCGTTGCGGGCGGGCCATAAGGTGGCAGTATGAGCATCACCTACTACGTCGTCATCCCATTCGTTCGCACTGAAGACGGCGAGCTCGTCGGCGAGGAGGCGCGAGAGATGCAGAGCAAAGCCCAGGCCGAAGCGACGGCGCTCGCCCTCGCCAACAGCAAGGCTGGCGTAATTGCATTCTCGAGGACAGGCGATCCGGACGTCGGCGAGTTCGAACCCGCCGTGATCATCCGCCGGTACGGCGAGACGCCGGAGGATCTGGACTAGCATCAGCTATCATCTGGATATCGCCATCGTCAGCCTTTGACCCGGCGCCCGGAAGCCGGTCCTCTACGCCCGCGGTTGTGACAGTTGCGAACGGTGCCTCTCGTGCCGCCTTTTTGCTGGCGGAGGGATCGATGCCCTGCTTCAAACCACGCTTCGCGCTCTCCCGCTCCTCCGGGGCCGCCGCGAGCGAAATTGAGGGATAAACACCGAGCGCGAGGAGCTTCTGCATGCCGCCGAACCGATATGCCAGCCGCCAGAGCCCCCGCCAGATGGCGGTGGACGGCTCAGCGCTCGGAAACCGTTAGGTAGAAACGCTTTATGGACGTCTGTCGCCCAGCGTGGACGGGGCGTTGGTGCCGGTTGAGGGGATTGAACCCCCGACCTTCGGTTTACAAAACCGCTGCTCTACCGCTGAGCTAAACCGGCTTGGCGCAGAGCCGTAGCAGCGGGCCGCGCGCGCCGCAACCCGCACACCGGCATAACCATGTTTCGTCACCGCCGTTGCGTGAAGACGGACTATCCAGCGAGATAATGCTACCAGTCGCGGCGCCGCGGCTGGTATTGCCGTGCTGCGACTTGAGACAGGCTCTATTGAACTGGGGGAAGAATGACACGCATCGCAATCGCACTGGCTGCGCTGGTGTTCGCCGGCTGGGCCGGCAGCGCCGAGGCGCAGACCATGAGCTACCGGCAGGCCGGCGCACTGATCGCGCAGAGCTGCGGGCCGTCCATCGAGAAATACTGCGGCAAGGTCAATATCGGCAGCGGGCAGGTGATGCAGTGCCTCAATGAGCACCAGGCCGAGGTGCCGCCGCAGTGCTTTGCCGACTATCAGCGCGTGGTCGCCTCGATCCAGCAGCGCGCCGCGGCCCAGGCCGGCTCCTTCAAGGCCTGCAGCGCCGATGTCGCCGAGTTCTGCAGCGGCGTGCAGCCGGGCGATGCCAACATCCTCGACTGCCTGCTGGGCTCCAGCAAGGTGGTGCGCGGTGTGTGCAAGCAGACCCTCATCGACGCCGGCTGGCAATGATGGCCGACCACGCAACGCCCAAGGGAAGATCATCCGCCATGTCGACCTATCTTCGCCGCCTCGCCGGCCCGGCCATGCTCGCCGCCGCACTCGCCCTCGTCGCCGCGCCCGCGGCAGTCCGTGCCCAGACCGTGACCTCCGATGCGGAGATCATCCAGGGGCTACAGAGCGTCACCTCCGACGATCCGGGCATCAGTGCCGCCTTGCTGCGCCAGATGGCCCAGCAGAGCATCGCGCAGAATCCGGGCATCCCGACGCAGACACCCAATCTCGTCCAGAAGCTCAACCAGCTTGCGCAGATCACCGTGCAGATCCAGTTCGCGCTGAATTCGCCGATCATCCGGCCGGAATCCTACGCGACGCTCGGCTCGATCGCCGACGCCATGCATCATCCGATGCTGTGGAATTACAAGTTCCTGGTGGTCGGTAACACCGACGCCACCGGCACCCGCGAATATAATCTGCGGCTCAGCCAGGAACGGGCCGACGCCATCGTGCAGGCGCTGGTCACGCTGTTCCGCGTCGCGCCGAACCGTCTGGAAGCGGTCGGTCTAGGCCAAGAGGCGCTGCAGGATCCGAGCAAGCCGGATGCGGCAGTCAATCGGCGGGTGCAGATCTACAATATCGGCACCGTGAAGCCGATGCCGGCGGCGCAGTGAGCTGAATGCTTGACCTGACGGGGCAGGGCGCGCTAGGCGCCCGTCCCAACAGCTCGCGCGCCGCGCCGAGCGTAGGGAGACGGACCAATGAGCATTAAGCGTTTCGACGGCGGGCCGCGCATGAGCCAGGCGGTGGTCCATGGATCGGTCGTGTATCTCGCCGGGCAGGTGGCGCTCGGCTCCAGCGTGACCGAGCAGACGGGCGCGGTGCTCGCGCAGATCGATCATTTTCTGGCCGCCGCCGGCAGCGACAAGTCGAAGCTGCTCTCGGCCACCATCTACCTCACTGATATGGCGACCTTCGGCGAGATGAACGCGGTGTGGGAGTCCTGGGTCTCGCCCGGCAACACCCCGGCGCGTGCCACCGTCGAAGCGGCGCTGGCAACCCCGGACTACAAGGTCGAGATCGTCGTCGTCGCGGCGATCTGACGGCGCTCGAAGCGAGCATCCCGATAGCCTGACTGAAGACCCCAACGCCCTCATCCCCGGACTTGATCCGGGGATCCAGCCATGTCGCATGCACCGGCGGAAGTCTAGGTAGCCGGGTCAAGCCCGGCTATGAGCGCGTCAAGGAACGGTCCGTTCCCTGAAAAACAGAACGGCCCCGCTCGCGCGGGGCCGTTTTCGTTTGCAGATTTGACGACTGGCTCTAGTGCCAGTTGTCGAGATTGCGGTCCTTGGTCTCCGGCAGGAAGATCAGGCCGATCACGAAGGTCATCAAGGCGATCACGATCGGGTACCACAGGCCGGAGAAGATGTTGCCGGAGGCCGCCACGATGGCGAAGGCGGTGGGCGGCAGGAAGCCGCCGAACCAGCCATTGCCGATGTGGTAGGGCAGCG
This sequence comes from Starkeya sp. ORNL1, assembly GCF_012971745.1. Lineage (NCBI taxonomy): Bacteria > Pseudomonadati > Pseudomonadota > Alphaproteobacteria > Hyphomicrobiales > Xanthobacteraceae > Starkeya > Starkeya sp. ORNL1. The sequence continues at coordinate 985,873 of NZ_CP048834.1, read as the reverse complement.
ACATGCCGGTGTAGCGGATGCGGGTCGGGAACAGTTCGACCAGCAGCGCAGCGATCGGGCCGTACACCATCGTCACATAGAGCACGAGGATGAACAGCAGGCCGATCAGGCTCAGCGTCCGCGGATCGCTCAGCACGCCGCCGACCGAGGGCTGCTTGACGATCGAGGCATCGCCAGGCTTGGGATAGCCGGCGGCCTGCGCCGCCGCGACAGTGGCGGTGCCGACGGCAGCGCCGGTGGCGTCAGCCGCGGTTACCGCGGTGCCGTTAACCGTCACGGCCACCGGAGAGCCGGCAGCGCCGGGCTTCAGTTCATAGTGCATCGAGTTGGTCGCCAGCGTACGGCGGATCACGTCGCACGGTGCGGTGAAGGTGCGCACGCCGACTGGGTCGAACAGCGTGCCGCAGCCCGCGGGATCGGCGGTGATGTCGATCTTCACGTTCTCGGTGGCCGCGATGAGGGCCGGATTGGCGGTCTTGGCGATCATCTCGAACAGCGGGAAATAGGTCACCGCCGCGATCAGGCAGCCGGCGAGCAGGATCGGCTTGCGGCCGATCTTGTCCGACAGCCAGCCGAAGAAGATGAAGAACGGCGTGCCGATCAGGAGGCTGAACGCGATCAGCAGGTTCGCCGTGGTGCCGTCGACCTTCAGCGTCTGCGTCAGGAAGAACAGCGCGTAGAACTGCCCGCAATACCACACCACGGCCTGGCCGGCGGTGCCGCCGAGCAGCGCGATCAGCGCGATCTTGGCGTTGTCCCAGCGGCCGAAGGCCTCGGTGAGCGGCGCTTTCGAGCGCAGGCCCTCTTCCTTCATCTTCTTGAACGCCGGCGATTCATTGAGCGAGAGCCGGATCCAGATCGAGAAGCCCAGCAGGATGATCGACAGCAGGAAGGGGATGCGCCAGCCATAGGAGGCGAAGTCTTCCGGCGTCATGTTGAGGCGCAGCACCAGGATCACCAGCAGCGACAGGAACAGGCCGACCGTCGCCGTGGTCTGGATCCAGGAGGTGTAGAAGCCGCGCCGGCCATGCGGCGCATGCTCGGCCACATAGGTCGCGGCGCCGCCATACTCGCCACCGAGCGCGAGTCCCTGCAGCAGGCGGCAGATGATGAAGATCACCGGGGCGGCATAGCCGATGCTGGCATAGCCGGGCAAAAGGCCGACCACGAAGGTGGCGATGCCCATCAGCGTCATGGTGATGAGGAAGGTGTATTTGCGGCCGATCAGGTCGCCGAGGCGGCCGAACACCAGCGCACCGAACGGGCGCACCGCGAAACCGGCGGCAAAGCCGAACAGCACGAAGATGAATTTCGCGGTGTCGTTGGTGCCGGGCACGAAGGTGGCGGCGATGTTGGCGGCAAGCGAGCCCGCCAGGTAGAAATCATACCATTCGAAGACGGTGCCCGCGGAGGAGGCGATGATGACCTTCCGCTCCTCCCGGGTCATGGGCGCCGTCTTTCCGACGGGCCCGGCGGTCGTGACTGACATGGTGGCTTCCCTTCCCCACTGCTGATTGTCATGGCGCGCGACAACGGGCGCGCCGCCCGCATGGGCATGCACGTCATCGCTGGCGCCGATGGCGGCGCCTTCCGGTTCTTCAGGTCGAGTTGCGGGAATTCCCTAAAGGAACACCCCGGCTCGGGCCGTTTCTCCTCCAGAGAAGGTCCGCCGTCTCGATGCAGCGGTGCCGAACTCCGGCTTGCGTCGCGCGCGAACTATCCAGAATCCGCGCGCATCCAGGCCGGAGCTTGTCGAAATAACCGTTAATTGACGATTGGTAATTGGTCGTAAGTGCAGTGCAACGTTGCAATCACTGCGGTTTGCTTATGGCGCGCCGGGCCGCGTGCAGCGCCAGCACGGCGGCGTTCGACACATTCAGGCTGACGATCTTGCCGGGCAGGTCGATCCGCGCCAGCACGTCGCAGGTCTGCCGTGTCAGCTGTCGCAGCCCCTTGCCCTCGGCGCCCAGCACCAGTGCGAGCGGTGCACGCAACGGTGTGTCGAGCAGGTCCGCCGGACCTTCGCTGTCGAGGCCGACCACCAGCACGCCGAGCGATTTCAACTCGTCGAGGGCACGGGCGAGATTCGGCACGAAGCAGAACGGCACATGCTCCAGCCCGCCGCTGGCGCTTTTCGCCAGGACGCCGGTGGCCGCCGGGCTGTGCCGCGCCGTCGTCACGATGGCGCCCACCGCCAGCGCCGCCGCCGAGCGCACGATGGCGCCGACATTGTGCGGGTCGGTGATCTGGTCGAGCACCAGGATCAGGTCGCTCTTCGATGCCTGCTTGAGCGAAGGCGAGGGCAGGGCGTCGGCCTCGGCATAGATGCCCTGGTGCACGGCGTCCGGCTCCAGCAGCCGGTCGATCTCGCCGGGGCGGACGATCTCGGCGGCGGGCGAGGGTTCGATTCCCTCTTCCACCAGGCGCTTGGCGGCATTCTCCGTGGCGAGCAGGCGGCGGATGCGCCGCTGCGGATTGCGCAGCGCCTCGGCGACGCTGTGCCAGCCATAGAGAATCGCCACGTCCTCCGGCCATTCGCCGAAAGGGCGCCCGGCTGGGCGTTCGCCGCGCCGGCGCTGCGGCGCGGAACGGCTCGGGGAGCGTTTGAAAGGAGGAGGACGGCCGGTCATGCCGCGGTTCTTGTCACGGTCGCCGCCGCTTTGCAATTTCCGCCGTGCGGGCCGCTCGATCGGCCGGATTGGACACTGCCTGTGGGCGCATGGTCCGAGCGGGGTTGACAGGGCAGGGGCCGCTCACCATAAAGCCGGCCGCACGGGTGGCCCGGCACTGCGTCGTCTGGTCCCCGAGTGGTCGCAAGACCGGTTCAGACTATGCGTACCGGGCACGACCGACGTGCGAGGGGGAGTGTCCCGAGCGGCAAAGGGGGCGGACTGTAAATCCGCTGGCTACGCCTTCGTAGGTTCGAGTCCTACCTCCCCCACCACGTCGCCCCTCGACCCTGTTTCGTGCCGGCTCCGCGGGTGTAGCTCAATGGTAGAGCAGCAGCCTTCCAAGCTGAATACGAGGGTTCGATTCCCTTCACCCGCTCCAGCCCCTTGCCTAGCGCCGGTTACCTCGTCCACAGTCCGCCATCTTCCCCAACGGATGGTCGGTTATGCGTCGCCTGTGGATACCGGTGCTTTCTCTTTGCGGTATGATGGTAGCGTCGTGCGCCACACTGCCACCTCCGTCCCCTTCCGCTCCGCTTGAGGAGTTCCACATCGCCTCCGTCGAGCTTGATGGCGCCAGCACGGTTCGCTCCTGGCCGGTGGAGGAGGAGGCGTTCATCCGCGCCCGCAACCTCGACGCCACGGCCGCAGGCCGCATTCGCACCAATCCGGTCAGTGCGGAACCCGAGCTTGCCTCCCATGTCAGCCGGCTCCTCACGGAAATCTTCACGAGCGATTTGAAGGCGGCAACGGCGGGGAAACTCGCCGGGCCGAAGCCGGCGAAGGCGGTAGTGCGGCTTCAGCGCTTCGACGTTCCTTCGCTGGCGCGCCGCGTCTTCACCGACCAGATTGCGAGCCTTGCCGCCACCGTCACCCTGGTCGAGCCCGGCGGAGCGACGCTTGTCGCCTCGCCAGAGATTACGGTGGCCGTGCCGCTGCTCGGAGGACTGTCCAGCCCTGTGGCGGCATTGGTCGAAAGCTCCAATGCGACGCTCGATCCGGGCCGTACGCTGGTAAAGAACTACGCCGCGAAATACGCCGAGTGGCTTGCGATGAAATAGCTTGCCTGCCCGTGTCGGCGCCGGAGGGGCGAAGCGCTTGCGGAAACCGTTGAAACCACCTATTTCACGCCCGATTTTTCGTGGCTCGGTTGCCGCGCAAGGGAAGATGCAATGGCCAAAGAGAAGTTCAACCGTTCGAAGCCGCACTGCAACATTGGTACGATTGGCCATGTCGACCATGGCAAGACGTCGTTGACGGCGGCGATCACGAAGGTTCTCGCCGAGACGGGCGGGGCGACGTTCACGGCGTACGACCAGATTGACAAGGCGCCGGAAGAGAAGGCGCGCGGCATCACGATCTCGACGGCGCACGTCGAGTACGAGACGTCGAACCGTCACTATGCGCACGTCGACTGCCCCGGTCACGCCGACTATGTGAAGAACATGATCACCGGCGCGGCGCAGATGGACGGCGCGATCCTGGTGGTGTCGGCGGCGGACGGCCCGATGCCGCAGACCCGCGAGCACATCCTTCTGGCGCGCCAGGTCGGCGTTCCTGCGCTGGTGGTGTTCCTCAACAAGTGCGACATGGTCGACGACGAGGAACTGCTGGAGCTGGTTGAGCTCGAGGTTCGCGAGCTGCTGTCGAAGTACGACTTCCCCGGCGACGACATTCCGATCGTGCGCGGCTCGGCGCTGGTGGCGCTGGAGAACGGCGATCCGAAGCTCGGCAAGGAAGCCATCCAGAAGCTGATGAGCGAAGTGGATGCCTACATCCCGCAGCCGGAGCGTCCGATCGACCAGCCGTTCCTGATGCCGATCGAGGACGTGTTCTCGATCTCGGGCCGCGGCACGGTGGTGACCGGTCGCGTCGAGCGCGGCATCGTGAAGGTCGGCGAGGAAGTCGAGATCGTCGGCATCCGTCCGACGGTGAAGACCACGGTGACCGGCATCGAGATGTTCCGCAAGCTGTTGGACCAGGGCCAGGCCGGCGACAATGTCGGCGTGCTGCTGCGCGGCACCAAGCGCGAGGACGTCGAGCGCGGCCAGGTTGTGTGCAAGCCGGGTTCGGTGAAGCCGCACACCAAGTTCAAGGCCGAGGCGTACATCCTGACCAAGGAAGAAGGCGGTCGTCACACCCCGTTCTTCACCAACTACCGTCCGCAGTTCTACTTCCGGACCACGGACGTGACCGGGATCGTGACGCTGCCGGAAGGCACCGAGATGGTGATGCCGGGCGACAACGTGACGGTCGACGTTGCGCTGATCGTGCCGATCGCGATGGAAGAGAAGCTGCGCTTCGCCATCCGCGAAGGCGGCCGCACCGTCGGTGCCGGCGTCGTCGCCAGCATCATCGAGTGAGCGAGGCTCTGCTTCGCAATGAAGATGTTTCGGGCGCCCCCAAGGGCGCCCGATTCGTTTTGCGCTATATTCCGCAGGCGTGTGCTCGTAGCCGCGGCGTGATGCGTGAATTGGGGCCGTCTGCCCCTTTACAGGTGCGGGCCGGATCAACTAGGAACAGCGCCCGGGCCGCCTCGGCGTGCTTAGGAGTGTAGCTCAACTGGTTAGAGCACCGGTCTCCAAAACCGGGGGTTGGGGGTTCGAGTCCCTCCACTCCTGCCACCTTCAAGAAGACGGCGGCAGGACAAGGATTGCAGCGCTCCCCATACTTGCGGATTCGGTGGCGCGTACAAATCTTCAGCATGTCCTTTGACGTAACCCGCCGCACAGGCTATACGCCCGCTCTACCCATTTGATTTGATGTGGACAGCGCGGGAATAACTCCCCCGCGCTAGAGGCGTTTCGAGACGAGCATGGCGAAGACGAACCCCGTCGAGTTCTTTCAGCAGGTCCGCGCGGAAACCCGCAAGGTCACCTGGCCGACCCGTCGCGAGACGCTCATCACCACGGCGATGGTGTTCGTCATGGTGGTGCTGGCGTCCCTCTTCTTCCTGGTCGCGGACCAGATCCTGAGCTTCGCCGTGGCGCAGCTCCTGCAGATCGGCCGTTGAGGGAAGGCGAGATGACGAAGCGCTGGTACATCGTCCACGCCTATTCGAACTTCGAGAAGAAGGTCGCGGACTCGATCAAGGAGCAGGCCGGGCAGCGTGGCCTCACCGACCTGTTCGAGCAGGTGCTGGTGCCGACCGAGAAGGTCGTCGAGGTACGCCGCGGCCGCAAGGTCGATGCCGAGCGGAAGTTCTTCCCGGGCTATGTGCTGGTGAAGATGGACCTCACCGACGAGGCGTTCCATCTGATCAAGAATACCCCGAAGGTGACCGGCTTCCTCGGCGCCGACAACAAGCCGATGCCGATCCCCGAGAGCGAGGCGATGCGCATCCTGCAGCAGGTGCAGGAGGGTATCGAGCGCCCGAAGCCCTCCATCACCTTCGAGGTGGGCGAGACGGTGAAGGTCGCGGACGGCCCGTTCGCTTCCTTCAACGGCATTGTCGAGGAAGTCGACGACGCCCGCTCGCGCCTCAAGGTGGCGGTGTCGATCTTCGGCCGGGCCACCCCGGTCGAACTGGAATTCGCGCAGGTCGAAAAGACCTGAGCGATCACGCCGGGGCGGCTCGCGCCACCCTGGCAGGTCGTGGGAGGGCAAGGCGGTCGCCAACCGTCTTCAACCCGCACCACGGACCCCTAAGCCGGCGGAGCGCCGGCGCATATTGGGAGTAAGACATGGCGAAGAAGATTACCGGCTATATCAAACTGCAAGTGCCCGCCGGGTCGGCGAATCCCGCCCCCCCGATCGGCCCCGCGCTCGGCCAGCGCGGCCTGAACATCATGGAGTTCTGCAAGGCGTTCAACGCGCAGACCGGCCAGCTGGAAAAGGGCATGCCGATCCCGGTCGTCATCACGGCGTACCAGGACCGTTCCTTCACCTTCGAGCTCAAGACCCCTCCGGTCTCCTACTTCCTGAAGAAGGCGGCGGGTCTCGAGACCAAGAAGAAGCCCGGCTCCGGCTCGAAGACGCCCGGCAAGGGCTTCGTCGGCAAGATCTCCAACGCCCAGATGCGCGAGATCGCCGAGAAGAAGATGAAGGATCTGAACTGCGACACCGTCGAATCGGCCGTGCGCATGATCGAAGGCTCCGCCCGTTCCATGGGCCTCGAGGTGGTGGGCTGAACCGATGGCAAACATTGCAAAGCGTGTCCGTGCTACCCGTGAAGGCGTCGATCGCCTGAAGCTCTATGGCCTCGACGAGGCTCTGGGCATGATCAAGGAGCGGGCCACCGCCAAGTTCGACGAGACCATCGAGGTCGCGATCAATCTCGGCGTCGATCCCCGCCATGCCGACCAGATGGTCCGCGGCGTGTGCAACCTGCCGAACGGCTCCGGCCGTACCGTGCGCGTTGCCGTGTTCGCGCGCGGCGCCAAGGCCGACGAGGCCAAGGCGGCCGGTGCCGACATCGTCGGCGCCGAGGACCTCCTGGAGATCGTCCAGGGCGGCACCATCGAGTTCGATCGCTGCATCGCCACGCCGGACCTGATGCCGCTGGTCGGCCGTCTCGGCAAGGTGCTCGGCCCGCGCGGCCTGATGCCGAACCCGAAGGTCGGCACCGTGACCATGGACGTGAAGGGCGCGGTGGAAGCTGCCAAGGGCGGCGCCGTCGAGTTCCGCGTCGAGAAGGCCGGCATCATCCACGCCGGCATCGGCAAGGCCTCGTTCCCGGTCGACAAGCTGGCCCAGAACATCCGCGCCTTCGCCGACGCGGTGGTCCGCGCCAAGCCGACCGGCGCCAAGGGCACCTATGTCCAGCGCATCGCGGTGTCCTCGACCATGGGCCCGGGCGTGAAGGTCGAGCCGGCCACGGTGCTCACCGCGGGTGCCGGCGCCTGATCGAGGTCGCGGTGGCGTGATCGCCGCTATGTGGAAATGTCAAGCCCCTGATGCTATCGGGGGTGACAAATCCACTTCGACCCTCTATATGGCAGGTTTCGCTCCGGACTCGTTCGGGGCGATATCGAAGAAATTTCAGACTTTCGTCCATTAACCCGGACGAAGGGGCCGGTGGGGCTCGCCCTGCCGGCCTAGAGCATGTTCCGCGATGTCCAAGGACGGAAGGGGAACACGCTCTAAGTCCTGTCCGAGACTGCAGGTGCCGCGCCCTCAAAAGCCCGGCGTAATCCCAATCCGGGGCCTGCATAGACGGGGTACGACCGAGACGTGATGCCCGGCTTGCCGGTCGTTGGGTTTCGGCTCGAACCAGCGCCTTGGCCGGAATTTCCGGGTCCCAGGGGGACAGGAACTAAGCGTCGACCCGTCTTCTCGAAGATGGGCCGGCAAGGCGCAAACCGGCGGAGCGGGATCCTCCCAATCCGCCACCGGAGAGCAAGAGAAGTGGATCGAGCGCAAAAAGAAGAGCTCGTCGCGTCGCTTTCCGAAGTGTTCAAGAGCACTTCGGTTGTCGTCGTGGCCCACTATTCCGGTATCACCGTCGCTCAGATGTCCAAGCTGCGTCAGCAGATGAAGGCGAGCGGCGCGACCGTGAAAGTGGCTAAGAACCGCCTCGCGAAGATCGCTCTCGAAGGATCGGACGTCGCACATGTCGGCTCCCTGCTGAAGGGCCCGACCATCATCGCTTATTCGAGCGATCCTGTTGCGGCGCCGAAGGTTGCCGTCGACTTCGCCAAGACCAATGACAAGTTCGTCATCCTTGGCGGGGCATTCGGCAAGACCGCCCTCAACCCCGACGGTGTCAAGGCCCTGGCCACGATGCCGTCTCTGGACGAACTGCGCGCCAAGCTGATTGGGCTCATCAACGCCCCGGCTACCAAGATCGCACAGGTCGTCAACGCGCCGGCGGCGAAGCTCGCCCGCGTGTTCGGGGCTTACGGCCGCGAGAACGAAGCCGCGTGAGGCTTTCCCGGTAAAATCTGGTTCGAACCGAAATCCAAGGACTTAGATAAAATGGCTGATCTGTCGAAGCTCGTCGACGAGCTTTCCAACCTGACCGTCCTCGAGGCTGCCGAGCTCGCGAAGCTCCTCGAAGAGAAGTGGGGCGTCTCCGCTGCGGCCGCCGTGGCCGTCGCCGCCGCTCCGGGTGCTGCCGCCGCCGCTCCGGTGGAAGAGCAGACCGAGTTCACCGTCGTCCTTGCCGCCGCCGGCGACAAGAAGATCGAGGTCATCAAGGAAGTCCGTGCCATCACGGGCCTCGGCCTCAAGGAAGCCAAGGACCTCGTCGAAGCGGCCCCCAAGGCCGTCAAGGAAGGCGTGTCCAAGGAAGAAGCCGAGAAGATCAAGGCGCAGATCGAAAAGGCCGGCGCCAAGGTCGAGCTTAAGTGAGCTCATGAATTTCGGGGTCGCCGGTTCGCCGGCGGCCCCGCGCTTCCGCCTTTCGGAAGCGCGACGAGAGCGTGACGGCTCTCCCGGCGATCTCAGACGGGATCGCCCGGCGAGCCGTCAGGTGCGCAGATGGTCGGAGCATGGGCGCTGGCAAGGCGCCCTTCGGTGTTTCGGCACTCTCGCAATCATGCGGTTCCATGGCCCAGCGGCGGGGCATGGAACGCGCGGACGGATACTCGGACGGAGCGAGGAGCGACATGGCGCAGACGTTCACCGGTCGTAAGCGGGTCCGCAAGTTCTTCGGCAAGATCCAGGAAGTGGCTGAGATGCCGAACCTCATCGAGGTTCAGAAGGCATCCTATGACCAGTTCCTGCAGATCCAGGAGCCGAAGGGCGGGCGCGACGACGACGGCATTCAGGCGGTTTTCAAGTCCGTATTCCCGATTTCCGACTTTTCGGGCGCGGCCATGCTGGAATTCGTACGCTACGAATTCGAGCCGCCAAAATATGACGTCGACGAGTGCCGCCAGCGCGGCATGACATTCGCGGCTCCGCTCAAGGTGACGCTGCGTCTCATCGTGTTCGATGTCGACCCGGATACCGGCGCCAAGTCCGTCAAGGACATCAAGGAGCAGGATGTCTATATGGGCGACATCCCGCTGATGACGATGAACGGTACCTTCATCGTCAACGGCACCGAGCGCGTCATCGTCTCCCAGATGCACCGCTCGCCGGGCGTGTTCTTCGATCACGACAAGGGCAAGACGCACTCCAGCGGCAAGCTGCTGTTCGCCGCCCGCATCATCCCGTATCGCGGTTCCTGGCTCGACATCGAGTTCGACGCCAAGGACATCGTCTATGCGCGCATCGACCGCCGTCGCAAGATCCCGACGACATCGCTGCTGTTCGCGCTCGGGCTGGACGGCGAGGAGATCCTCAACACCTTCTACAACACCATCACCTTCTCCCGCGCGAAGGACGGCTGGCGCATGCCGTTCGATCCCAAGCGCATGAAGGGCTACAAGGCGGTCGCCGACCTGATCGACGCCGACACCGGCGAAGTCGTGGTCGAGGCCGGCAAGAAGGTGACCGTCCGCCAGGCGCGCCAGCTCGCCGAGAAGGGCCTCAAGGCCCTGAAGATCTCGGACGACGAGATGGTCGGCCAGTACATCGCCGAGGATCTGGTCAACCCGACCTCGGGTGAGATCTATGTCGAGGCCGGTGACGAGATCACCGAGAAGATGCTGAAGCAGCTCGTCGAGCTTGGCTATGACGAGGTGCCGGTACTCGACATCGACCACATCAATGTCGGCGCCTATATCCGCAACACCCTCGCGGTCGACAAGAACATGACGCGCGAGGACGCGCTGTTCGACATCTACCGCGTGATGCGTCCCGGCGAGCCGCCGACGCTGGATTCCGCGCAGGCGATGTTCCACTCGCTGTTCTTCGATTCCGAGCGCTACGACCTCTCCGCGGTCGGCCGCGTGAAGATGAACATGCGCCTCGACCTCGATGCGCCGGACACCATGCGCGTGCTGCGCCGCGAGGACATACTCGCGGTCATCAAGACGCTGGTCGAACTGCGCGACGGCAAGGGCGAGATCGACGACATCGATCATCTCGGCAACCGGCGCGTGCGCTCGGTCGGCGAGCTGATGGAGAACCAGTACCGCGTCGGCCTGCTGCGCATGGAACGCGCCATCAAGGAGCGCATGAGCTCCGTCGATGTCGACACCGTGATGCCGCAGGACCTGATCAACGCCAAGCCGGTGGCTGCGGCGGTACGCGAGTTCTTCGGCTCGTCGCAGCTCTCGCAGTTCATGGACCAGACCAACCCGCTCTCGGAGATCACCCACAAGCGCCGTCTCTCGGCGCTTGGCCCGGGCGGTCTGACCCGTGAGCGTGCCGGCTTCGAGGTGCGCGACGTGCACCCGACGCACTATGGCCGCATCTGCCCGATCGAGACGCCGGAAGGCCCGAACATCGGCCTGATCAACTCGCTCGCGACCTTCGCCCGCGTGAACAAGTACGGCTTCATCGAGACGCCGTACCGCCGCGTGCGCGACGCCCAGGTGCAGGACGAGGTGGTCTATCTCTCCGCCATGGAGGAGGGGAAGTACTACGTCGCCCAGGCCAACATCCCGCTCGACGGCGAAGGCCGCTTCGTCGAAGACCTGGTGGTGTGCCGCCATGCCGGCGACGTGCTGCTGGTGAGCCCGGACCGCGTCGACTTCATGGACGTCTCGCCGAAGCAGCTGGTTTCGGTCGCGGCGGCGCTCATCCCGTTCCTCGAGAACGACGACGCCAACCGCGCGCTGATGGGCTCGAACATGCAGCGCCAGGCGGTGCCGCTGGTTCGCGCCGACGCGCCCTTCGTCGGTACCGGCATGGAGAGCGTGGTCGCCCGTGACTCGGGCGCTGCCATCGCCGCCCGCCGCACCGGCGTGATCGACCAGGTGGACGCGACGCGTATCGTTATCCGCGCCACGGAAGAGAACGACGCCTCCAAGTCCGGCGTCGACATCTACCGCCTGCAGAAGTTCCAGCGCTCCAACCAGTCGACCTGCATCAACCAGCGTCCGCTGGTGCGTGTCGGCGACCGGGTGAAGAAGGGCGACATCATCGCCGACGGTCCCTCGACCGATCTCGGCGACCTGGCGCTCGGCCGGAACATCCTCGTCGCCTTCATGCCGTGGAACGGCTACAATTTCGAGGACTCCATCCTGCTCTCCGAGAACATCTCGAAGGGCGACATCTTTACCTCGATCCACATCGAGGAATTCGAGGTGATGGCCCGCGACACCAAGCTCGGGCCGGAGGAGATCACGCGCGACATTCCGAACGTGTCGGAAGAGGCGCTGAAGAACCTCGACGAAGCCGGCATCGTCTATATCGGCGCCGAAGTTCAGGCGGGCGACATCCTCTGCGGCAAGATCACGCCGAAGGGCGAGAGCCCGATGACGCCGGAAGAGAAGCTGCTGCGCGCCATCTTCGGCGAGAAGGCAGCTGACGTCCGCGACACCTCGCTGCGCGTCCCGCCGGGTGTCACCGGCACCGTCGTCGAGGTGCGCGTGTTCAACCGCCACGGCGTCGACAAGGACGAGCGCGCCCAGGCGATCGAGCGCGAAGAGATCGAGCGGCTCGCCAAGGACCGTGACGACGAGCAGGCCATCCTCGACCGCAACGTCTTCGGGCGCCTTGCGGAGATGCTGGACGGCAAGGTCGGCGTCGCCGGTCCGAAGGGCTTCAAGAAGGAGACGGCAGTCAGCCGCTCGCTGCTCGCGGAATATCCGCGCAGCCAGTGGTGGCAGTTCGCGGTCGCCGACGACCAGCTCATGGGCGAGCTGGAAGCCATGCGCAACCAGTACGACGAATCGAAGAAGCGGCTCGAGCAGCGCTTCCTCGACAAGGTCGAGAAGCTGCAGCGCGGCGACGAGCTGCCTCCGGGCGTGATGAAGATGGTCAAGGTCTTCATCGCCGTGAAGCGCAAGATCCAGCCGGGCGACAAGATGGCCGGCCGGCACGGCAACAAGGGCGTGGTCTCGCGCATCGTCCCGGTCGAGGACATGCCGTTCCTTGAGGACGGCACCCCGGTCGACATGGTGCTCAACCCGCTCGGCGTGCCGAGCCGCATGAATGTCGGGCAGATCCTCGAGACCCATCTCGGCTGGGCCTGCGCCGGCCTCGGCCGGGTGATCGATCGTGCGGTCGAAGCCTACAAGCTGGCGCACGACGTCAAGCCGCTGAAGGAGGCCTTCACCAAGGTCTATGGCAAGGACGAGACCATCGACTCGCTCGACGAGGAGGGCCTGGTCGAACTGGGTTCGAACCTGCGCCGCGGCGTGCCGATCGCCACTCCGGTGTTCGATGGCGCCCGCGAGGCGGACATCGAGCACATGCTGGAGCTGGCCGGCCTCGACAAGTCGGCGCAGTCGACGCTGTTCGACGGCCGTACCGGCGAGGTGTTCGATCGCAAAGTGACGGTGGGCTACATATATATGCTGAAGCTCCACCATCTGGTCGACGACAAGATCCATGCCCGCTCCATCGGGCCGTACTCGCTCGTCACCCAGCAGCCGCTGGGCGGAAAGGCGCAGTTCGGCGGCCAGCGCTTCGGCGAAATGGAGGTCTGGGCGCTGGAAGCTTACGGCGCGGCCTACACCTTGCAGGAGATGCTCACGGTGAAGTCGGACGACGTGGCCGGTCGCACCAAGGTCTATGAGGCGATCGTGCGCGGCGACGATACCTTCGAGGCGGGTATCCCTGAGAGCTTCAACGTGCTCGTCAAGGAAATGCGCTCGCTGGGTCTCAACGTCGAGTTGATGAACTCCAAGACCAAGTCGGTCGTGCCGGGCGCGGGCGAGAGCCTGCCGGCGGCCGAGTGAGGTCAACAGGGTGCGGACGCTCCGGTGTCCGCACCCGCGCCTATGCTTTGCATATGAGTGACGTTTTCAGTGACGCGAGGCGGCCATGGCGGTGGCAGCCCGGTCCGAGCCGAAGGAGACGGCGATGAATCAAGAGGTGATGAATCTCTTCAATCCGGCAGCTCCGGCGCCCACGTTCGATCAGATCAAGATCTCGATCGCGAGCCCGGATAAGATCGCGTCGTGGTCGTTCGGCGAGATCAAGAAGCCGGAAACCATCAACTACCGGACCTTCAAGCCGGAACGTGATGGCCTGTTCTGCGCGCGCATCTTCGGCCCGATCAAGGACTACGAGTGCTTGTGCGGCAAGTACAAGCGCATGAAGTACAAGGGCATCATCTGCGAGAAGTGCGGCGTCGAGGTCACCCTCTCGCGCGTACGCCGCGAGCGCATGGGCCATATCGAGCTCGCCGCTCCGGTTGCGCACATCTGGTTCCTGAAGTCACTGCCGAGCCGCATTGGCCTCTTGCTCGACATGACGCTCAAGGACCTCGAGCGCATCCTGTACTTCGAATATTACTGCGTCATCGAGCCGGGCCTCACCCCGCTGAAGGAGCGTCAGCTCCTCTCGGAGGAGGACTATCTGCGTGCGCAGGAAGAGTATGGCGACGATTCGTTCACCGCGCTGATCGGCGCGGAGGCGATCCGCGAACTGCTGCGCGCCATGGATCTCGAGCAGATCGCGGCGAACCTGCGCAAGGAGATCGCCGAGGCCACCACCGAGCTGAAGCCGAAGAAGCTCGCCAAGCGCCTGAAGATCGTCGAGGCGTTCCAGATGTCCGGCAACAAGCCGGAATGGATGATCCTGACGCATGTGCCCGTCATCCCGCCGGACCTGCGTCCGCTGGTCCCGCTCGATGGCGGCCGCTTCGCGACCTCCGACCTCAACGACCTGTACCGTCGCGTCATCAACCGCAACAACCGCCTGAAGCGGCTGATCGAGCTGAAGGCGCCGGACATCATCATCCGCAACGAGAAGCGCATGCTTCAGGAAGCGGTCGATGCGCTGTTCGACAATGGCCGTCGCGGCCGCGTCATCACGGGTGCCAACAAGCGCCCGCTGAAGTCGCTCGCCGATATGCTGAAGGGCAAGCAGGGCCGGTTCCGCCAGAACCTGCTCGGCAAGCGCGTCGACTATTCCGGTCGTTCGGTGATCGTGGTCGGTCCCGAGCTGAAGCTGCACCAGTGCGGCCTGCCGAAGAAGATGGCGCTGGAGCTGTTCAAGCCGTTCATCTATTCGCGCCTCGACGCCAAGGGCCTGTCCGCCACCGTGAAGCAGGCGAAGAAGCTCGTCGAGAAGGAGCGTCCCGAGGTTTGGGACATCCTCGACGAGGTGATCCGCGAGCATCCGGTGATGCTGAACCGCGCCCCGACGCTGCATCGCCTGGGCATCCAGGCGTTCGAGCCGGTGCTGATCGAAGGCAAGGCGATCCAGCTTCACCCGCTGGTCTGCGCCGCCTTCAACGCGGACTTCGACGGCGACCAGATGGCGGTGCACGTCCCGCTGTCCATCGAGGCGCAGCTTGAAGCCCGCGTGCTGATGATGTCGACCAACAACATCCTGCACCCGGCAAACGGCGCGCCGATCATCGTGCCGTCGCAGGACATCGTGCTCGGCCTCTATTATCTCTCCCTGATGCGCGACAACGAGCCCGGCGAGGGCATGGCGCTCGCGAACATGGGCGAGATCGACCACGCGATCGCCGCCAAGGCGGTCACGCTGCACACCAAGGTGCGCGGCCGCTATATCGGTGTGGGCGAAAACGGTGAGAAGGTTTCGAAGATCTACGAGACCACGCCTGGCCGCCTCAAGCTCGGTGAGCTGCTGCCGAAGAACCCGAAGATCACCTTCGACGTCGTCAACCGTTTGATGACGAAGAAGGAAATCTCCAACATGATCGACACCGTCTACCGCCACTGCGGTCAGAAGGAGACGGTCATCTTCTGCGACCGCATCATGTCGCTCGGCTTCCACCACGCCTTCCGCGCCGGCATCTCGTTCGGCAAGGACGACATGGTGGTCCCGGCCAAGAAGTGGGATCTGGTCGAGGAGACGCGTGCGCTCACCAAGGAATACGAGCAGCAGTACAATGACGGCCTGATTACCCAGGGCGAGAAGTACAACAAGGTCGTCGATGCGTGGGGCAAGTGCACCGACCGCATCGCCGAGGAGATGATGAAGGAAATCTCCGCGGTCAAGAAGGACCCGGAGACCGGCCGGACCAAGCAGATCAACTCGATCTACATGATGTCCCACTCCGGGGCGCGCGGTTCGCCGGCGCAGATGAAGCAGCTTGCCGGCATGCGCGGCCTCATGGCCAAGCCGTCGGGCGAGATCATCGAGAGCCCGATCATCTCGAACTTCAAGGAAGGCCTGTCCGTCCTTGAGTACTTCAACTCGACCCACGGCGCCCGCAAGGGTCTCGCCGACACCGCGCTGAAGACCGCGAACTCCGGCTACCTGACCCGTCGTCTCGTCGACGTGGCGCAGGACAGCATCATCACGACCGTCGACTGCGGTACCGAGAATGGTATCGGCATGCGCGCGATCGTCGATGCCGGCCAGATCGTGGCTTCGCTCGGCTCGCGCGTCCTCGGCCGCACTGCGGCGGAAGACGTGGTCGAGCCGGCGTCCGGCAAGGTCATCGTGCCGTCGGGCCGCATGATCGAGGAAGTCGACGTCGAGCGCATCACCAAGGCCGGCATCCAGCAGATCAAGATCCGCTCGGTGCTGACCTGCGAGGCCAAGAACGGCGTCTGCGGCACCTGCTACGGTCGCGACCTGGCACGTGGCACGCCCGTCAATATGGGCGAGGCCGTCGGCGTCATCGCGGCGCAGTCGATCGGCGAGCCGGGCACCCAGCTCACCATGCGCACCTTCCACATCGGTGGTGCGGCGCAGCTGGCTGACTCGTCGTTCGTCGAGTCGAACTTCGAAGGCACCGTCCGCATCCGCAACCGCAACGCGGCGCGGAACTCGGAAGGCGAACTGATCGCGATGAGCCGCAACCTCTCCGTCGTGGTCGTCGACCATGACGGCACCGAGCGCGCGGTCCACCGCATCAATTTCGGCGCCAAGCTGAAGGTCGATGAAGGCGACACCATCAAGCGCGGCCAGCGCATCGCCGAGTGGGATCCCTATACCCGCCCGATCCTCACCGAGATCGACGGCATCGTCGGCTTCGAGGACCTGGTGGAAGGGGCGTCCATGAGCGAGTCGGTCGACGAATCGACCGGCATCGCCAAGCGCGTCGTTACCGACTGGCGTACCGGCCGCGGCACCGAGCTGCGTCCGTCTATCGTCGTCAAGTCGGCCGACGGCAAGATTGCGAAGCTGCCGCGCGGCGGCGACGCCCGCTACACGCTGCCCGTGGACGCGATCCTCTCGGTCGATCCCGGCTCCACCACCAAGGCGGGTGACGCTTTGGCGCGCGTGCCGATGGAAAGCGCCAAGACCCGCGACATCACCGGCGGTCTGCCGCGGGTGGCGGAGCTGTTCGAGGCGCGCAGGCCGAAGGATGCGGCGATCATCGCCGAGATCGCCGGCACCATCCGCTTCGGCAAGGACTACAAGAACAAGCGCCGCGTCACCATCGAGCCCCAGGACTCGACGGACGATCCGGTCGAGTACCTGATCCCGAAGGGCAAGCACATCCATCTGCAGGATGGCGACCTCGTCGAGAAGGGCGACTTCATCGTCGACGGCAACCCGGCGCCGCACGACATCCTGGCCATCAAGGGCGTCGAGGAACTCGCCGCCTATCTCGTCAACGAGATCCAGGAGGTCTACCGGCTGCAGGGCGTGCTCATCAACGACAAGCACATCGAGGTGATCGTCCGCCAGATGCTGCAGAAGGTCGAGATCGACGACGCCGGCGACACCGAGCTGCTCACCAACGAGCAGATCGACGTCTCCGAGCTCGACGAGATCAACGCCCAGATGGCGCTGGAGGGCAAGAAGCCCGCCTCCGGTCATCCGGTCCTGCTCGGCATCACCAAGGCGTCGCTGCAGACGCGCTCCTTCATCTCCGCCGCCTCCTTCCAGGAGACGACGCGAGTGCTCACGGAAGCTGCGGTCAACGGCAAGTCCGATGATCTTGGCGGCCTGAAGGAGAACGTCATCGTCGGCCGGCTGATCCCGGCCGGCACCGGCGCCCAGATGTCGAAGCTGCGGGTGACCGCGACCTCGCGCGACGAGCTGATCCTCGCTCAGAACGAGCAGGATGCCGGCGCCGCCGAGGCCATCGAAGGCCCCGCCGCCGCGGAGTGATCCGCAGGCAGCGTGGTTTGGAACAGAGGGAAGGGTCGCCCGCGAGGGCGGCCTTTTCTTTTCTGACGCGCCCGCTTGTCGTCCTCCCGGCCGCAGGCGCGGCCGGAGAGCCGGGATTGCGTGAAGGTGCCGATCAATACCTTCAGCCGTCCCGGATCGACCCGCGGCCGTCCGGGACGACGAATGCGGGGAGGGTGGACGGATGTTCCAGCCGAGTACCGCAGAATCAGGCGCTACCGATTCCTGGATTGAAGGGTCTCGGCCACCCGTCCTTCCGTTACGATCTTGCGTGGCGGCTGAGTCGAACGAAATCTAATGATCGTCGGGCTTCGCGCGCCCTCTCCGTCATCTGAATTTCACGGTTCGGGGTTGACTAAACCCGAGTCGACGCGTAGAAGGCCCGGACTTTCGCGGCAGGCGGTCGGTTTTACCGCGTTCGGACGCCTTGTCTGGACGGAGAAATCCGAGACGCTGCCGGATCGAAGTATGAGCAAATCAGGCGCATGACCGCGCCGCAATAGCCAATCTGGCTGCTGCGCGGTCCTCTGAACGTGCAGCGCCCTCGGCCGAGATTCGGCCGGCGGCGCGTTTTTCGTTCGTGGGCTGGGTTTCGCTATGCCGGCATTGCCGGTGCTCATGCGCGTTCCGACCCGTGAAAACTAGATGCGGTTGCTGCCGCGGAAATGGGTATGCGCGGGGGTTCCTCCCCGCCCAGCGAGACGAAGGCGAGAAGCGTGCCGACGATCAACCAGCTAATCCGCAAGCCGCGGGAAGCCCAGAAGGCCCGGAACAAGGTTCCGGCCCTGCAGGCGAGCCCGCAGAAGCGCGGCGTATGCACCCGCGTTTACACCACGACCCCGAAGAAGCCGAACTCGGCGCTTCGTAAGGTGGCCAAGGTCCGTCTGACCAATGGCTACGAGGTCATCGGCTACATCCCCGGTGAGGGTCATAACCTTCAAGAGCACTCCGTGGTGATGATCCGCGGCGGCCGCGTGAAGGACCTTCCGGGCGTGCGTTACCACATTCTGCGCGGTGTGCTTGATACCCAGGGTGTCAAGAACCGTAAGCAGCGCCGTTCGAAGTACGGCGCCAAGCGGCCCAAGTGATGGCTGAAGTGAGGATCTGAACGATGTCCCGTCGTCACCGCGCGGAACGCCGCGAAGTCACCCCGGACCCGAAGTTCGGCAGCGAAGTGCTGAGCCGCTTCATGAACGCCGTCATGTATGACGGCAAGAAGTCGGTTGCGGAAACGATCGTCTATGGCGCGCTCGACCTGGTCGAGAATCGCGCCAAGTCCGAGCCGCTCGGCGTGTTCACGCAGGCGCTGGACAATGTGAGCCCCTCCATCGAGGTGCGCTCGCGCCGCGTCGGCGGCGCCACCTACCAGGTGCCGGTCGAAGTTCGCCCGGAGCGCCGTCAGGCGCTGGCCATTCGCTGGCTCATCATTGCGGCCCGTGCCCGCAACGAGAAGACCATGGTCGAGCGCCTGTCCGGCGAGCTGCTGGACGCCTCGAACAATCGCGGTACCGCCGTGAAGAAGCGTGAAGACACCCACCGTATGGCGGAGGCGAACCGCGCCTTCTCTCACTACCGCTGGTGACGAAGAGAGCCGGGACGAGGAACTGACATGTCGCGCATACATGCCATCGAGGACTACCGCAACTTCGGCATCATGGCCCACATTGATGCCGGCAAGACCACGACCACCGAGCGGATCCTCTACTATACCGGCAAGAGCCATAAGATCGGCGAAGTCCATGACGGCGCCGCCACCATGGATTGGATGACCCAGGAGCAGGAGCGCGGCATCACCATCACGTCCGCCGCGACGACCGCTTTCTGGAATGGCAAGCGCCTGAACATCATCGACACTCCCGGCCACGTCGATTTCACCATCGAAGTCGAGCGTTCGCTGCGCGTGCTCGACGGTGCGGTGTGCGTGCTCGACGGCAACCAGGGCGTGGAGCCGCAGACCGAGACGGTGTGGCGCCAGGCCGACAAGTACAATGTTCCGCGCATCGTGTTCGTCAACAAGATGGACAAGATCGGCGCCGACTTTAACAACTGCGTCGAGATGATCGCCGACCGCGTCGCCGGCAACCCGGTGTGCGTGCAGCTCCCCATTGGTTCCGAGGCCAACTTCAAGGGCGTGATCGATCTCGTCCGCATGAAGGCGATCGTTTGGGACAATGAAGAGCTCGGCGCCAAGTACCACGACGAAGAGATCCCGGCTGACCTCCTCGACAAGGCTGTCGAATATCGCGGCAAGCTGCTCGAGGCCTCGGTCGAGCTCGACGACGACGCGCTTGCCGCCTATCTCGACGGCCAGGAGCCGTCCGAGGAGGTCCTGAAGGGCCTGATCCGCAAGGCGGTTGTCCGCCGCGTCTTCACCCCGGTGTTCTGTGGCTCGGCCTTCAAGAACAAGGGCGTGCAGCCGCTGCTCGACGGCGTGGTGGACTATCTGCCGAACCCGCTCGACCGCGGCGCGATCAAGGGCATCGACTTCAACACCGAAGAAGAGACCGATCGCAAGCCGTCGGACAGCGAGCCGCTGTCGGTCCTCGCCTTCAAGATCATGGACGACCCCTTCGTCGGCACCATCACCTTCTGCCGTATCTATTCGGGCAAGCTCGAAACCGGCATGGGCCTGCTGAACTCCACCCGCGACAAGCGTGAGCGCGTCGGGCGGATGCTGCTGATGCATGCCAACAACCGCGAAGACATCAAGGAAGCCTATGCGGGCGACATCGTCGCTCTCGCCGGCCTCAAGGATGTGCGCACCGGTGACACGCTGTGCGACCCGGCCAAGCCCGTGATCCTCGAGAAGATGGAGTTCCCGGAACCCGTCATCGAGATCGCGATCGAGCCGAAGTCGAAGGCCGACCAGGAGAAGCTGGGCATTGCGCTTGCCAAGCTCGCCGCGGAGGATCCGTCCTTCCGCGTGTCGACCGATCACGAGAGCGGCCAGACCATCCTCAAGGGGATGGGCGAACTGCACCTCGACATCAAGGTCGACATCCTGAAGCGCACCTACAAGGTCGATGCCAATATCGGCCAGCCGCAGGTGGCCTATCGCGAGACGATCACCCGCAAGACCGAAGTCGACTACACCCACAAGAAGCAGACCGGTGGTACCGGCCAGTTCGCGCGGGTGAAGTTCACGGTCGAGCCGAACGAAGTCGGCAAGGGCTTCGCCTTCGACAGCGCGATCGTCGGTGGCGCGGTGCCCAAGGAATACATCCCGGGCGTCAACAAGGGCCTCGAGAGCGTGCTGGGTTCCGGCGTGCTGGCGGGCTTCCCGGTGGTCGACGTCAAGGTGACGCTGACCGACGGTGCCTACCACGAAGTCGACTCGTCGGCCCTGGCCTTCGAAATCGCGTCCCGTGCGGCGTTCCGTGAAGCCCTGCAGAAGGGCAGCCCGGTGTTGCTCGAGCCGATCATGAAGGTCGAGGTGGTGACCCCGGAAGACTATACCGGTTCGGTCATCGGCGACCTGAACTCGCGGCGTGGCCAGATCCAGGGCCAGGACATGCGTGGCAATGCGAACGTCGTGAACGCGATGGTGCCGCTGGCCAACATGTTCGGCTACGTCAACACGCTGCGGTCCTTCAGCCAGGGCCGCGCGACCTTCACCATGCAGTTCGACCACTACGAGCAGGTGCCGTCGAACGTCGCGCAGGAAGTCCAGGCCAAGTACGCGTAAGCGTCCGGCCTGAACCGACTGAGCAGCTGTAACCAGATTTAAGACCGACCGACGGAGAGTCCCGTGGCCAAAGAGAAGTTC
The DNA here is from genome assembly GCF_012971745.1 of Starkeya sp. ORNL1. Classification (NCBI taxonomy): domain Bacteria; kingdom Pseudomonadati; phylum Pseudomonadota; class Alphaproteobacteria; order Hyphomicrobiales; family Xanthobacteraceae; genus Starkeya; species Starkeya sp. ORNL1. The sequence continues at coordinate 964,432 of NZ_CP048834.1, read as the reverse complement.
AACCGTTCGAAGCCGCACTGCAACATTGGTACGATTGGCCATGTCGACCATGGCAAGACGTCGTTGACGGCGGCGATCACGAAGGTTCTCGCCGAGACGGGCGGGGCGACGTTCACGGCGTACGACCAGATTGACAAGGCGCCGGAAGAGAAGGCGCGCGGCATCACGATCTCGACGGCGCACGTCGAGTACGAGACGTCGAACCGTCACTATGCGCACGTCGACTGCCCCGGTCACGCCGACTATGTGAAGAACATGATCACCGGCGCGGCGCAGATGGACGGCGCGATCCTGGTGGTGTCGGCGGCGGACGGCCCGATGCCGCAGACCCGCGAGCACATCCTTCTGGCGCGCCAGGTCGGCGTTCCTGCGCTGGTGGTGTTCCTCAACAAGTGCGACATGGTCGACGACGAGGAACTGCTGGAGCTGGTTGAGCTCGAGGTTCGCGAGCTGCTGTCGAAGTACGACTTCCCCGGCGACGACATTCCGATCGTGCGCGGCTCGGCGCTGGTGGCGCTGGAGAACGGCGATCCGAAGCTCGGCAAGGAAGCCATCCAGAAGCTGATGAGCGAAGTGGATGCCTACATCCCGCAGCCGGAGCGTCCGATCGACCAGCCGTTCCTGATGCCGATCGAGGACGTGTTCTCGATCTCGGGCCGCGGCACGGTGGTGACCGGTCGCGTCGAGCGCGGCATCGTGAAGGTCGGCGAGGAAGTCGAGATCGTCGGCATCCGTCCGACGGTGAAGACCACGGTGACCGGCATCGAGATGTTCCGCAAGCTGTTGGACCAGGGCCAGGCCGGCGACAATGTCGGCGTGCTGCTGCGCGGCACCAAGCGCGAGGACGTCGAGCGCGGCCAGGTTGTGTGCAAGCCGGGTTCGGTGAAGCCGCACACCAAGTTCAAGGCCGAGGCGTACATCCTGACCAAGGAAGAAGGCGGTCGTCACACCCCGTTCTTCACCAACTACCGTCCGCAGTTCTACTTCCGGACCACGGACGTGACCGGTATCGTGACGCTGCCGGAAGGCACCGAGATGGTGATGCCGGGCGACAACGTGACGGTCGACGTTGCGCTGATCGTGCCGATCGCGATGGAAGAGAAGCTGCGCTTCGCCATCCGCGAAGGCGGCCGCACCGTCGGTGCCGGCGTCGTCGCCAGCATTATCGAGTGAGCGATTACTACCGGGGCGCCCCGGTCCGCCGGCGCGCCCCACTTCGTTGAGCTCGACAGTCGAGCCGAATGACGAGCCAAACGAATATAGCCCAAGCAGTGGCGAGCCCTCTGGGAGCCTGAAGTAAATGAACGGCCAGAACATCCGGATCCGCCTCAAAGCGTTCGACCATCGAATCTTGGACGCTTCGACCCGCGAGATCGTCAACACCGCGAAGCGCACTGGTGCGCAGGTTCGCGGTCCGATTCCGCTGCCGACCCGGATCGAGAGGTTCACCGTCAACCGCTCGCCGCACGTCGACAAGAAATCCCGTGAACAGTTCGAGATGCGCACCCATAAGCGCCTCCTGGACATCGTCGACCCGACGCCGCAGACCGTGGACGCGCTGATGAAGCTCGACCTCGCCGCCGGCGTCGACGTCGAGATCAAGCTCTGAGAAAGGCGAGGGGACACGGCCATGCGGTCAGGCGTCATCGCCCAGAAGGTCGGCATGACCCGCATCTTTACCGATGCAGGTGAACATGTTCCGGTCACTGTGCTGAAAGTCGATAATTGCCAGGTGGTTGCTCACCGCACGCTGGATCAGAACGGCTATGTCGCCGTTCAGCTCGGCGTCGGGAAGGCGAAGCCGCAGAACACCCCGCGCGCCATGCGCGGCCACTTCGCCGTGGCGAAGGTGGAGCCGAAGCGCAAGCTCGCGGAGTTCCGCGTCGAGGAAGAGGGGCTGATCCCGGTCGGCGCCGAACTGACCGTCGATCATTTCGTGGTCGGCCAGTTCGTGGACGTCACCGGTACCTCGACCGGTAAGGGTTTTGCCGGCGGCATGAAGCGCCATAATTTCGGCGGCCTGCGCGCCACCCACGGCGTGTCGGTCTCGCACCGTTCGATCGGTTCGACCGGTGGCCGTCAGGACCCGGGCAAGACCTTCAAGAACAAGAAGATGCCCGGTCACATGGGCGTCGAGACGGTGACCACCCAGAACCTCAAGGTCGTGCTGACCGATGTCGAGCGCGGTCTGATCGCGGTCGAGGGCGCGGTTCCTGGCCACAAGGGCGGCTGGATCCTGGTCGCCGACGCGGTGAAGAAGAAGCTGCCGGCCGAAGCGCCGAAGCCGGGCAAGTTCCGGCTCCCGGGCTCCGAGGCCGAGACGGCTGATGCGCAGACTGATGCCGCTCCCGCGGCCGAGGCCAGCGCCGAGGAGACGGTGTGATGGAATTGGCGGTCAAAACTCTCGAAGGTGCCGACGCCGGCTCCGTCACCGTGTCCGACGCGATCTTCGGCCTCGAGCCGCGCCAGGACATCCTGCACCGCTGCGTGGTGTGGCAGCTCTCGCGTCGCCAGGCCGGCACGCATCAGACGCTGTCGCGCGCCGACATCAACCGCACCAAGCGGAAGATGTACAAGCAGAAGGGCACCGGCGGCGCTCGCCACGGTGCGGCTTCCGCTCCGCAGTTCCGCGGCGGCGGTCGGGCATTCGGTCCGGTGCAGCGCAGCCACGCGTCCGACCTTCCCAAGAAGGTCCGTGCGCTCGCTCTGAAGCATGCGCTCTCGGTGAAGGCGAAGGATCAGCAGATCGTCGTCCTCGACGAGGCGGTGCTCGCCGAGCCGAAGACCAAGCTGCTCAAGGAGCGGCTGGCGGGTCTCGGCCTGTCGAACGCGCTCGTGATTTCGGGCGCCGAGGTGGATGCTAATTTCGGCCTCGCCTCGCGCAATATCGGCCATTTCGACGTGCTGCCCGTCCAGGGCATCAACGTCTACGACATCCTGCGCCGTCAGACCCTGGTCCTGACGAAGGCGGCTGTCGATGCGCTGGAGGCGCGCTTCAAATGAGCATCGATCCGCGCCACTACGACGTGATCGTGTCCCCGGTGATCACCGAGAAGGCCACGACCGCGTCCGAGCACAACCAGGTCGTCTTCAAGGTTGCTCTGACGGCTACCAAGCCGCAGATCAAGGAGGCGGTCGAGAAGCTCTTCGACGTCAAGGTGAAGAGCGTCAACACGCTGGTCCGCAAGGGGAAGACGAAGTTCTTCAAGGGCCGCAAGGGCGTACAGAACGACGTGAAGAAGGCGGTCGTGACCCTCGTCGAGGGCCACACCATCGACATCACGACGGGTCTGTGAGCCGGGCATTAGGGGAACGCAGACAATGGCGCTCAAAACCTTCAAGCCGGTAACGCCGAGCCTTCGCCAGCTCGTCATCGTCGACCGCTCGGCCCTCTACAAGGGCAAGCCGGTCAAGACGCTGACCGAAGGCAAGAGTTCGGCCGGCGGCCGCAACAATCATGGTCGCATCACCGTCCGTTTCCGCGGCGGTGGGCACAAGCAGGCTTATCGCCTGGTCGACTTCAAGCGCGCCAAGCGTGACATGCCGGCCGTGGTGGAGCGGATCGAATATGATCCGAACCGCACCGCCTTCATCGCGCTCCTGAAGTACCAGGACGGCGAGCTGGCCTACATTCTCGCGCCGCAGCGTCTCGCGGTGGGTGATCAGGTGATCGCCGGCAAGAGCGTCGACGTGAAGCCCGGCAATGCGGCTCCGCTCGGCAACCTGCCGGTCGGCACCATCGTCCACAATGTCGAGATGAAGATCGGCAAGGGTGGGCAGATCGCTCGCTCTGCCGGCTCCTATGCGCAGATCGTGGGCCGCGACCAGGGCTACGTCATCGTTCGCCTGAACTCGGGCGAGCAGCGCCTGGTGCATGGCGAGTGCTTCGGCACGGTGGGCGCGGTCTCGAACCCCGACCACATGAACATCAATCTTGGCAAGGCCGGCCGTCAACGCTGGCTTGGCCGCAAGCCGCACAACCGCGGCGTCACGATGAACCCGGTTGACCATCCGCACGGCGGCGGCGAAGGCCGCACTTCGGGCGGCCGTCATCCGGTCACCCCGTGGGGTTTCCCCACCAAGGGCAAGAAGACCCGGAAGAACAAGTCGACCGGTAAGTTCATCGTGTCCAGCCGTCACGCCCGCAAGAAGTGAGCGAGGGAACCTGAAGAATGTCTCGTTCGGTCTGGAAAGGTCCGTTCGTCGACGGCTACCTCCTCAAGAAGGCGGAAGCCGCTCGCTCGTCGACGCGTCACGACGTGGTCAAGATCTGGAGCCGTCGCTCAACGATCCTGCCGCAGTTCGTGGGTATCACGTTCGGCGTCTATAACGGCAACAAGCATGTCCCGGTCTCGGTGAACGAGGACATGGTCGGCCACAAGTTCGGCGAGTTCGCCCCGACCCGTACCTATTACGGGCACGCGGCGGACAAGAAAGCCAAGCGCAAGTAGAGGTCAGAGTCATGGGTAAGGCAGCTCGTCCGCGCGCGCTCGCGGATACGGAAGCCAAGGCGGTTGCTCGCAATCTTCGCGTCAGCCCCCAGAAGCTCAACCTCGTCGCGGGTCTGATCCGCGGCAAGAAGGTCGCGACCGCGCTCGCCGACCTTGAATTCTCGCGCAAGCGCATCGCCGGCGATGTTCGCAAGTGCCTGGAATCGGCCATCGCCAATGCCGAGAACAACCATGAGCTGGACGTCGACGATCTCGTCGTCGCCGAGGCCCATGTCGGCAAGGGCATCGTCATGAAGCGGTTCGCCGCTCGCGCCCGCGGCCGCGCCAGCCGTATCGAGAAGCCGTTCTCGCACATCACCATCGTGGTGCGTGAAGTTGAGGAGAAGGCCTGATGGGTCAGAAGGTCAATCCGATCGGGCTGCGGCTCGGCATCAACCGTACCTGGGACTCGCGCTGGTTCGCCAGCAAGGGCGAGTACGGCCAGCTGCTGCACGAGGACATCAAGATCCGCGAGATGCTGCAGAAGCTGCTCAAGCAGGCTGCGGTCAGCAAGATCGTGATCGAGCGTCCGCACAAGAAGTGCCGCGTCACCATCCACTCGGCTCGTCCGGGCGTGGTGATCGGCAAGAAGGGCGCGGACATCGACAAGCTGCGCAAGAAGGTCGCCGAGATGACCGCCTCCGAGGTGTTCATCAACATCGTCGAGATCCGCAAGCCGGAAATCGACGCGCGCCTGGTCGCCGAATCGATCGCCCAGCAGCTCGAGCGCCGCGTGGCTTTCCGCCGCGCCATGAAGCGCGCCGTGCAGTCCGCGATCCGTCTCGGCGCCGAAGGCATCCGCATCAACTGCTCCGGCCGTCTTGGCGGCGCCGAAATTGCGCGCCTGGAATGGTATCGTGAAGGCCGCGTGCCGCTGCACACCTTGCGCGCGGACGTGGATTACGGTACGGCCACCGCCTTCACGACCTACGGCACCTGCGGTGTCAAGGTCTGGATCTTCAAGGGCGAAATCCTCGAGCACGATCCGATGGCGCAGGACAAGCGTCAGGCGGATGCAGAGCCGTCGGGTGGTCGTTCCTCGCGCCGCGACGCGGCGTGAGTCAATTGCGAGAATAATGAGAGGCGCGAGTCATGTTGCAACCGAAGCGCACCAAGTTCCGCAAGCAGTTCAAGGGCCGCATCCACGGCACTGCGAAAGGCGGGACTGACCTCAACTTCGGCCAGTTCGGGCTGAAGGCGATGGAGCCGGAGCGCGTTACCGCGCGCCAGATCGAAGCCGCGCGTCGCGCGCTCACCCGTCACATGAAGCGTGCGGGCCGGGTGTGGATCCGCGTCTTCCCGGACGTGCCGGTGTCGAAGAAGCCGACCGAAGTCCGCATGGGTAAGGGCAAGGGCGCGCCGGAGTTCTGGGCGGCCAAGGTGAAGCCCGGCCGCATCATGTTCGAGATCGACGGCGTCAGCCAGGACGTCGCCAAGGAAGCGCTGACGCTGGCCGCTGCCAAGCTGCCGATCAAGACGCGCTTCGTCGAACGCATCGCCGAGTGAGGGGGATCATCATGGCAAAGGCTTCCGATCTCCGGACCAAGACCCCGGACGAGCTTTCCGACGATGTGCTGTCGCTGAAGAAGGAGCAGTTCAACCTGCGCTTCCAGCGTGCCACCGGCCAGCTCGAGAACACGGCGCGGGTGCGTCAGATCCGCCGCGATATCGCGCGGATCAAGACCATCCAGGCGCAGAAGGCCGCGACTGCGGCCAAGGCGAAGTGAGGAGATAACGATGCCGAAGCGTTTGCTGCAGGGCGTCGTGGTGAGCGACAAGCAGGACAAGACCGTCGTGGTCCGGGTCGAGCGTCGCTTCACGCATCCGCTGCTGAAGAAGACCGTCCGCCGTTCCAAGAAGTACCACGCCCATGACGAGGCGAACTCCTGGAAGGAAGGCGACACGGTCTGGATCGAGGAAAGCCGTCCTCTGTCCAAGCTGAAGCACTGGACCGTGGTCCAGGGCGAGAAGCGCGTCGAGGTCTGATCCTCGCTTCGCTGACAAGTTTCCCGGAAACGGGGTGAGGTGCGCCAGGTTCCACTGGTCGCGCGCAGGTTACGAGAAAAAGGTGCGTCATGATCCAGATGCAGACCAATCTCGACGTGGCGGACAATTCCGGCGCGCGTCGCGTCATGTGCATCAAGGTGCTGGGCGGGTCGAAGCGTAAGTATGCCCATGTCGGCGACATCATCGTGGTGTCGGTGAAGGAAGCCATTCCGCGCGGCCGCGTGAAGAAGGGCGACGTGATGAAGGCGGTCGTGGTTCGCACGGCCAAGGACATCCGCCGCGTCGACGGCACGGTGATCCGCTTCGACCGCAATGCTGCGGTGCTGATCAACAACAACAAGGAGCCGGTCGGCACCCGTATCTTCGGGCCGGTTCCGCGCGAGCTTCGCGCCAAGAACCACATGAAGATCATCTCGCTGGCGCCGGAGGTGCTGTGATGGCGGCGAAGATTAAAAAGGGCGACAAGGTCGTCGTCCTCGCCGGCCGCGACAAGGGTCGCAGCGGCGAGGTCATCGAAGTGCTGCCGAAGGAGAGCACCGCGAAGGTTCGCGGCGTGAACCTCGTGAAGCGCCACCAGCGGCAGAGCGCGAACCAGGAAGGCGGGATCATCTCCAAGGAGGGTCCCATCCACCTGTCGAACATCGCGATCGCCGATCCGAAGGACGGCAAGCCGACCCGCGTCGGTTTCCTTGTGCAGGCCGACGGCACCAAGGTGCGCGTCGCCAAGCGCTCGGGGGAGAAGATCGATGGCTGAGGCCAATTACACCCCGCGGATGAAGTCCCAGTACGAGGACGTCATCCGCAAGCAGATGATCGAGCAGTTCGGCTACAAGAACGCCATGGAAGTGCCGGTCATCGAGAAGATCGTCATCAATATGGGCGTTGGCGAAGCCACTGCCGACACCAAGAAGGTGCAGACCGCGGCGGGCGACCTCGCGCTGATCGCCGGCCAGAAGCCGGTGGTGACGCGTGCCCGCCAGGCGATCTCCAACTTCAAGCTGCGCGAGAACCAGCCGGTCGGCGCGAAGGTTACCCTTCGCAAGACCCGCATGTACGAGTTCGTCGACCGCCTCGTGAACATCGCGCTGCCGCGGGTTCGCGACTTTCGCGGCCTGAACCCGAAGAGCTTCGACGGGCGCGGCAATTTCGCGCTCGGCATCAAGGAGCACATCGTGTTCCCCGAGATCAACTACGACAAGGTTGATCAGATGTGGGGCATGGACATCATCGTCTGCACGACGGCGAAGACGGACGAAGAGGCGCGCGCGCTTCTGAAGGCCTTCAACTTCCCGTTCCGGCAGTAAGCATCCCCTTCCGGCCGTGGGGCGGGAGCCCCAAACGCGGAGACTAGGAGCAAAAGCATATGGCGAAGAAGAGCGCGGTCGAAAAGAACGAACACCGCCGGAAGCTCGTGAAGAACTATTCCGGCAAGCGTTCGCGTCTCAAGGCCCTGATCAGTGACAAGGAACTGCCGATCGAGGAGCGCTTCGCCGCGGTCCTCAAGCTCGCGCAGCTCCCGCGCAATTCGGCGAAGGTCCGCATCCGTAACCGGTGCGAAGTGACCGGCCGTCCGCGTGCGTTCTACCGCAAGATGAAGATGAGCCGTATCGCGCTCCGCGAGCTCGGCTCGCAGGGCCAGATCCCCGGCCTCGTCAAGTCCAGCTGGTGAGGGAGGGCTGATCCATGTCGACAACCGATCCCATCGGCGATCTCATCACCCGCATCCGCAACGCGCAGATGCGCCGCAAGGAACGCATCTCGACGCCGGGCTCGCGCCTGCGCGCCAGCGTCCTCGACGTGCTCCAGGCGGAAGGCTTCATCCGCGGCTACTCAGCGGGCGAGCCGGTCAATGGCCGCACCGAGTTCGAGATCGAGCTGAAATACTATGACGGCGAGCCGGTGATCCGCGAGATCTCCCGCGTCTCCAAGCCAGGCCGGCGGGTCTATTCGTCGGTCAAGACGCTTCCGCGCGTTGCCAACGGTCTCGGCGTCGCTGTCGTCTCCACGCCGCAGGGCGTGATGGCGGACCACGAAGCCCGCGAGAAGAACGTGGGCGGCGAAGTCCTCTTCACCGTCTTCTGATCGGGGAAGCAGAGCACATGTCCAAGATCGGCAAAGCCACCATCACCGTCCCGGCCGGCGTCACCGCCGCCGTGGAAGGCCAGACCGTCAAGGTGAAGGGCCCCAAGGGCGCCCTTCAGGTCGAGATCGTCGAGGAAATCGGCGCCACGCTGGAGGGGAACGTCATCTCCTTCAAGCCGCGCGGCGAGACCAACCGCCACAAGGCGATGTGGGGCCTGTCCCGCACCCTGGTGTCGAACCTGGTCGAAGGCGTGACCAAGGGCTTCGAGAAGAAGCTCGAGATCACCGGCGTCGGCTACAAGGCCGCGGTGCAGGGCAAGAACCTGAACCTCGCGCTTGGCTACAGCCACGACGTGATCTATCCGGTTCCGGAAGGGATCCAGATCGTCACGCCGAAGCCCACGGAAATCGTCATTTCCGGCATCGACCGCCAGAAGGTTGGCCAGGTCGCCGCCGAGATCCGCGAGTTCCGCGGTCCCGAGCCCTACAAGGGCAAGGGCGTGAAGTACGCCGGCGAATTCATCTTCCGCAAGGAAGGCAAGAAGAAGTAACGGAATCGAACCATGGCACAGTATCAGGACGCTACTGAGCGCCGTAAGGCGCGTGTCCGTCGGGCGCTTCGCTCGGCGGCGAACGGGCGGCCGCGCCTCTCCGTGCATCGCTCGTCGAAGCACATTTATGCGCAGGTCATCGATGATGCGAACGGCGTCACCGTCGCCGCGGCATCGACGCTGGAGAAGGATCTGCGGGGCAGCCTGAAGACCGGCGCGGATATCGCTGCGGCGCAGGCGATCGGCAAGCTCGTGGCGGAACGCGCCGTCGCGGCCGGGGTGAAGGACGTGGTGTTCGACCGCGGCGCCTTCATCTATCACGGCCGCGTCAAGGCGCTCGCGGAGGCTGCCCGCGAGGGCGGCCTCAACTTCTGACGACACGAGCGGGTCACCGCGGAAAGAGGATTAGATCATGGCTCGTGAACGTGAGCGTGAACGCGAGGATCGCGACAATACTTTCGTGGACAAGCTGGTCCACATCAACCGCGTCGCCAAGGTGGTGAAGGGCGGCCGGCGCTTCGGCTTTGCCGCGCTCGTCGTGGTCGGCGACCAGAAGGGCCGCGTCGGCTTCGGCCATGGCAAGGCGCGCGAAGTGCCGGAAGCCATCCGCAAGGCGACGGATGCCGCCAAGCGCGCGCTGATCCGCGTGCCGCTGCGCGAGGGTCGCACTTTGCATCATGACGTGCACGGCCATCACGGCGCCGGCAAGGTGGTGCTGCGCGCCGCCCCGGCCGGTACCGGCATCATCGCCGGCGGCCCGATGCGCGCCGTGTTCGAGACGCTGGGCATGCAGGACGTGGTGGCGAAGTCGTTCGGCTCGTCCAACCCGTACAACATGGTTCGCGCCACGTTCGACGCGCTGAAGAACCAGGACAGCCCACGCCTCGTCGCTGCTCGCCGCAGCCTCAAGGTGTCGCAGCTGCAGAGCCGCCGCCGCGTCGACGACGCCGAAGCGACCGACTGATAGGAGCGCATCATGGCGAACGCGAAAACCATCACGGTCGAGCAGATCGGCTCCCCGATCCGCCGTCCGGAAGACCAGCGGGCGACGCTCATTGGTCTCGGCCTGAACAAGCTCGGGCGTCGTTCGACGCTCGAAGACACGCCGGCTGTCCGTGGCATGGTTGCCAAGGTCCGCCACCTCGTGCGCGTCGTGGAAGCGTGAGGGGATAGGTCGATGAGCAACCTCAACGATATTCGTGACAATGAAGGCTCGCGCAAGAAGCGCATGCGGGTCGGCCGCGGCATCGGCTCCGGCAAGGGCAAGACCGGCGGTCGTGGCGTGAAGGGTCAGACCTCGCGCACCGGCGTCGCGGTCAAGGGCTTCGAAGGCGGTCAGATGCCGCTGCATCGGCGTCTGCCGAAGCGCGGCTTCCACAACATCTTCCGCCTGGACTTCAACGAAGTCTCGCTCGATCGCATCCAGACCGCGATCGACGCCGGCAAGCTCGATGCCTCCAAGCCCGTCACCGAGGCGGCCCTGGTCGCGGCCGGCGCCCTGCGCCGCGTCAAGCAGGGCGTCCGCGTGCTCGGCACCGGCGAGCTGAAGGCGAAGGTCACGCTCGAAGTGGCGCATGCCACCAAGACCGCCGTTGCGGCGGTGGAGAAGGCCGGCGGCACCGTGACGCTGCTGGCGTCCGCGAAAGCCTCTGGCGAAACGGCGGCCTGAGGCTTACCTCAGGCACTCCGATTCTTTGATCTAGGGCACGGGCGAGGAGCGAAGCCACCATGGCGTCCGCAGCAGAACAACTCGCGGCTAACCTCAATTTCGGTGCTCTGGCGAAAGCCGACGAACTGAAGAAGCGCATCTGGTTCACACTGGGTGCGCTTCTCGTCTATCGGCTCGGCACCTACATTCCTATGCCGGGTATCAACCCGGACGCCCTGGCGGACGTGTTCCGCACGGCGTCCAGCGGTATCCTGGGCCTGTTCAACATGTTCTCGGGCGGCGCGGTCTCGCGCATGGCTATCTTCGCCCTGAACATCATGCCGTACATCTCCGCCTCCATCATCATCCAGCTCCTCACCACGGTCTCGCCGACCCTCGAGGCGCTGAAGAAGGAAGGCGAGTCCGGCCGCAAGCAGATCAACCAGTACACGCGCTACCTCACCGTGGTGCTGGCGCTGTTCCAGTCCTACGGCATCTCGGTCGGCCTTGAAGGCTCCGGCGCCGTGGTCTCGGATCCCGGCTGGTTCTTCCGCATCTCCACGGTCATCACCCTGACCGGCGGCACGATGTTCCTGATGTGGCTCGGCGAGCAGATCACCTCGCGCGGCATCGGCAACGGCATCTCGCTGATCATCTTCGCCGGCATCGTGGCGGAGCTGCCTTCGGCGATCGCCAACACGCTGGAGCTCGGCCGCCAGGGTGCGATTTCCACCGGCATCATCATCGCGGTGATCCTGATGGCGGTCGCCGTGATCATGTTCATCGTGTTCATGGAGCGCGCCCAGCGCCGGCTGCTGATCCAGTATCCGAAGCGCCAGGTCGGCAACAAGGTCTATGAAGGCCAGTCGTCTCACCTGCCGCTGAAGCTGAACTCATCGGGCGTCATCCCGCCGATCTTCGCGTCCTCGCTGCTGCTGATCCCGACCACGGTAGCGAGCTTCACGCAGGGCTCCGGCCCGCCGTGGCTGACCACGGTTACGGCGCTGATCGGCCATGGCCGTCCGCTGTTCATGCTGCTCTATGTGCTGCTGATCGTGTTCTTCTGCTTCTTCTACACCGCGATCGTGTTCAACCCGACCGAGACTGCGGACAACCTGAAGAAGCACGGCGGCTTCATCCCCGGCATCCGCCCGGGTGAGCGCACGGCGGAATATATCGACTATGTGTTGACTCGCATTACCGTCATCGGTGCTGGTTACCTTGCGATAGTGTGCCTGTTCCCGGAGATCCTGATCTCCTACGCCGCGGTGCCGTTCTATTTCGGCGGCACCTCGCTGCTCATCGTGGTTAGCGTTACGATGGACACGGTGGCGCAGGTCCAGGGGCATCTGCTGGCGCATCAATATGAAGGCCTGGTCAAGAAGGCCAAGCTCAAGGGGAAGCGCCGATGAGGTTGATACTGCTGGGTCCGCCAGGGGCGGGTAAGGGCACGCAGGCAACGCGTTTGGTTGCCCGCCATGGCATCGTCCAGCTATCGACCGGAGACATGCTCCGCGAAGCGGTGAAGAACGGCACGCCCGTCGGCCTCAAGGCCAAGGCGGTGATGGATGCCGGTGGCCTCGTCTCCGACGATATCGTCATCGGCATCGTCGCCGACCGCATCGAGCAGCCGGATGCCGCGCGGGGTTTCATCCTCGACGGCTTCCCGCGCACCGTGGCGCAGGCCGAGGCGCTCGACGACATGCTGCGCGAGAAGGGCCTGAAGCTCGACGCCGTGATCGAGTTCAAGGTCGACCAGACCAAGCTGGTCGAGCGCATCATGCGCCGCGCGCAGGAAACTGCGGCCCGCGGCGAGCCGGTGCGCAAGGACGACGATCCGGAAGTCTTCAAGACCCGGCTGGAGGCGTTCAACCGCGATACCGCGGTGGTGGCGCCTTACTATGCCGAGCGCGGCCTCCTGGTGCCTGTCGACGGCATGCGGCCGATCGACGAGGTCAGCGAGGCCATCGCCGAGGTGCTGGAGACGGTTTGAGGGTAGCTCCCTCTCCCCGACGGGGAGAGGATGGGGTGAGGGCCTTCGCCGGTCCGCAATCGGGCTCTCCCTCATCGACGCGCTTCGCGGGCCACCTCTCCCCAACGGGGAGAGAAAAGAGGGTCATCCTCGGAAATCCTGCCGCGTGGCTTGACATAGAGCCCGATTCCCTCTATGTGCCGCGCTTCACTCAAGCGACTGCGTCATTTCGACGTCCGCCGAGGATGTCGAAGGGCGCGTTCGTGCGTAGCCCCGCAAGGGCCGGTCTCCACCGGACGCGGGGCGAATGTCCTGTCATGGTCTCGGCCATGGCGCAGATGGAGAAGCCGAAGTGGCTCGTATTGCAGGCGTTAACATCCCGACCAACAAGCGCGTCATCATCGCGCTCCAGTATATTCACGGCATCGGCCCCAAGAAGGCCGAGGAGATCGTGGAGAAGGTCGGCATCCCGTCCGAGCGTCGGGTGAACCAGCTCACCGACCAGGAAGTGCTGCAGATCCGCGAGACCATTGACCGCGACTATATCGTCGAGGGCGATCTGCGCCGCGAAGTCTCGATGAACATCAAGCGTCTGATGGACCTTGGCTGCTATCGCGGCCTGCGTCATCGCCGCGGTCTGCCGGTGCGCGGCCAGCGCACCCACACCAATGCCCGTACCCGCAAGGGTCCGGCCAAGGCGATCGCCGGCAAGAAGAAGTGATGCGGCGGGCCTTCGCGCCCGTCGTGAGTTTCATCCCGAGCGCCTGGCAATACGGGCGCGCCTGAAGGATCAAAGGACCTATGGCTAAGGAAGCTGCCCGCGTCAAACGCCGCGAACGCAAGAACATTGCCTCCGGCGTGGCGCATGTGAACGCCTCGTTCAACAATACCATGATCACCATCACCGACGCGCAGGGCAACACCATTGCCTGGTCGTCGGCCGGTGCCATGGGTTTCAAAGGGTCGCGCAAGTCGACCCCGTATGCCGCGCAGGTCGCGGCGGAGGATTGCGCCCGCAAGGCGTCCGACCATGGCATGCGGACCCTCGAAGTCGAGGTTTCGGGCCCTGGTTCCGGTCGTGAATCGGCTCTGCGCGCCTTCCAGGCTGCGGGTTTCACCGTGACGTCGATCCGCGACGTGACGCCGATCCCGCACAATGGTTGCCGCCCGCGTAAGCGCCGCCGCGTTTGACGCTGTTCGGGCGCGAGGCTCCGGCCCCGCGCCCGCCGCTGCGTTTGGCATTTCCTTCCCGCTCCTCGCGGGGCGGGCGCCCGGAGGCCGGGGCCCGTCGAAAGCAAGGGTGACGTCGTGATTCAGAAGAACTGGCAAGAGCTCATCAAGCCGGAAAAGCTCGAGGTCGCTGCCGGCAGCGATCCGAAGCGCCTCGCCACCGTGATCGCCGAACCGCTGGAGCGGGGCTTCGGCCAGACGCTCGGCAACGCGCTGCGCCGCATCCTGCTGTCGTCCCTCCAGGGCGCAGCGGTGACGTCGGTGCACATTGACGGCGTGCTGCACGAGTTCTCCTCGATCCCCGGCGTGCGCGAGGACGTGACCGACATCGTCCTCAACATCAAGGACATCGCCATCAAGATGCAGGGCGAAGGCCCGAAGCGCATGGTGGTGAAGAAGCAGGGTCCCGCCGTCGTCACCGCCGGTGACATTCAGACCGTCGGTGACGTGCAGGTGCTGAACCCCGAGCTCGTGCTGTGCACGCTCGACGACGGCGCCGAGATCCGCATGGAATTCACCGTCGACACCGGCAAGGGCTATGTCGCGGCTGACCGCAACCGCCCGGAAGACGCGCCGATCGGCCTGATCCCGGTCGACAGCCTCTATTCGCCGGTGAAGAAGGTCTCCTACAAGGTCGAGAACACCCGCGAGGGCCAGATCCTCGACTATGACAAGCTGACGCTCTCCATCGAGACCAACGGCTCGGTCGGCCCCGAGGACGCGCTCGCTTATGCCGCGCGCATCCTGCAGGACCAGCTCGAGATCTTCGTGAACTTTGAGGAGCCGAAGCGCGAGGCCGAGAGCCCCGCCATGCAGGAGCTGCCCTTCAACCCGGCGCTCCTCAAGAAGGTGGACGAGCTGGAGCTCTCCGTGCGCTCCGCCAACTGCCTGAAGAACGACAACATCGTCTATATCGGCGACCTGATCCAGAAGACCGAGGCGGAGATGCTCCGTACCCCGAACTTCGGCCGCAAGTCGCTGAACGAGATCAAGGAAGTTCTCGCCAGCATGGGCCTGCATCTCGGCATGGAAGTGCCGGGCTGGCCGCCCGAGAACATCGAAGACCTCGCCAAGCGCTTCGAAGATCATTACTGAGCATCCGCACGGCGTTCGAGCCGTCTCTTCAACCCCGGCTCGAAGCCGTCGCTTTTGGGAATTTCGTCATGAACCACGGCAAGGCGCATCGCCGTTTCAATCGCTCCGCCGAGCACCGCAAGGCCATGTTCGCCAACATGGCGCAGGCGCTCATCACCCATGAGCAGATCCTCACCACGCTGCCCAAGGCGAAGGATCTTCGCCCCGTGGTCGAGAAGCTGATCACCCTCGGCAAGCGTGGCGGCCTGCACGCCCGCCGCCAGGCCATCGCCGAGATCCGCGACGTCGCCGTGGTGCGCAAGCTGTTCGACGTGATCGGCCCGCGCTACAAGGAGCGCAATGGCGGATATACCCGCATCATCAAGGCCGGTTTCCGCCATGGTGATTCGGCTGCCGTCGCCGTGATCGAGCTGGTCGACCGCGACGTCGAGGCCAAGGGCGCCGCCGATCTCGCCCGCCACGAGGCGAACAAGACCGCCGAAGCCGCCTGACCGCCGGCTTTAAGCAGCGAACCATTCGAAGGGCGGCCGCAGGGCTGCCCTTTTTGTTTGTGCCGGATGGCGCAGACACGCGTTGCCCAGTTGGCAACCGTGGATGGCCGGGACGAGCCCGGCCATGACGACGAGGGTGGTCCGGTGCAGCCTGCAACCGAAACGCCGTTGCTTTCCCCATCCATGCCCTTTCTCCGCCGCCTTGCCGCCGCTATATCTGCCGGCATGACGCATCTTGCCCGCACCCTGGTCTGCTCGCTAGCCGTGGCACTTGTCGCCGCGGTTCCCGCCAACGCCCAGCAGCCGCGGGTGCCGACCTCGCGTGCCGAGATCGGGCTCAGTTTCGCGCCGATCGTGGCGCGCACCGCGCCGGCCATCGTCAATGTCTATGCGCAGAAGACGGTGCAGCAGCGTCGCAATCCGCTGCTGGAGGATCCGTTCTTCCGCCGCTTCTTCGGCGCACCGGGCGGGCCAGGGTTCAGCGGTCCGTCCGAGCGCGTGCAGCGCTCGCTCGGCTCTGGCGTTATGGTCGATGCCTCGGGTGTGGTCGTCACCAACAACCACGTCATCGAAGGCGCCGACGAGGTTCGTGTCTCGCTGAACGACAAGCGCGAATTCGATGCCGACGTGCTGCTGCGCGATCCCCGCACCGATCTCGCCGTGCTGAAGCTGAAGGACGGCAAGACGGCGTTCCAGGCCGCGGTGCTCGGCTCGTCGGACGATCTCCAGGTCGGCGATATCGTGCTCGCCATCGGCAATCCGTTCGGCGTCGGCCAGACGGTGACGCAGGGCATCGTCTCCGCGCTCGCCCGCACCCAGACCGGCATCACCGATTACGGCTTCTTCATCCAGACCGACGCGGCCATCAATCCCGGCAATTCCGGCGGTGCGCTGGTCGACGGGGCAGGGCGGGTGGTCGGCATCAATACCGCGATCTTCTCGCGCTCCGGCGGCTCGCAGGGCATCGGCTTCGCCATTCCGGCCGACATGGTGCGCATCGTCGTGCAGTCCGCCATGGGCGGCGGCAAGACGGTGAAGCGGCCGTGGCTTGGTGCCCAGTTGCAGAAGGTGACGCCGGACATCGCCGAGGGCCTCGGCCTCGCGCGTCCCGTCGGGTCGCTGGTGCAGACGGTCACACCGGGCAGCCCTGCAGCCACCGCCGGCATGAAGACCGGAGATCTCATCGTCGCCGTGGAAAGCCAGGCGGTCGATGATCCCGATGCCTTCGGCTACCGCTTCGTCACCCGTCCGCTCGGCGGTCAGGCGAACATCGGCATCGTGCGGCAGGGCAAGGAGATGCAGCTGCGCGTGCAACTGGAGCCGGCGCCGGAGACGACGCCGCGTGCCGAGCTCACGCTCACCGGCCGCTCGCCGCTGACCGGCGCCACCGTGGTGAACCTCTCGCCCGCAGTGGTCGAGGAGATGCGCACCGTCGATGTCGACAAGGGCGTCGTCGTCACTGCCGTCGCCGACGGCTCGCCGGCCGATGCCACCAATCTCAAGGCGGGCGACGTCATCGTCGAGGTGAACGGCGTCACCATCGCCACGACCGCCGATCTCGAAAGCGCCACCCGCCAGCCCTCGCGGGTGTGGCGCGTCACCTTGCAGCGCGGCGGGCGCAAGCTCACTGCCATGCTTCCGGGCTGAGGCGGCGATGGCCGACCTGTTCACGGCGGCCGGACTGGAGCGCGAGGCGCCGCGTCCGCTCGCCGACCGGCTGCGGCCGCGCAAGCTCGACGAAGTGGTCGGCCAGGAGCACCTGACCGGCCCCGACGGCGTGCTTACCCGCATGCTGGAGGCGCGCTCGCTCGGCTCGCTGGTGTTCTGGGGCCCGCCCGGCACCGGCAAGACCACGGTGGCCCGCCTGCTGGCACACGAGACCGACCTGCACTTCGAGCAGGTCTCCGCCATCTTCACCGGCGTCGCCGATCTCAAGAAAGTGTTCGACGCCGCGCGCGGCCGCCGCGCCATCGGCAAGGGCACGCTGCTGTTCGTCGACGAGATCCACCGATTCAACAAGGCTCAGCAGGACAGCTTCCTGCCGGTGATGGAGGACGGCACGGTGACGCTGGTCGGCGCCACCACCGAGAACCCGTCCTTCGAACTGAACGCCGCGCTTCTGTCGCGCGCCCGGGTGCTGGTGTTCCGGGCGCTGGACGAAGCCGCGATCGAGCGCCTGCTGGTGCGCGCCGAGACGCTGGAGGGCAAGGCGCTGCCGCTCGGCGACGAGGCCCGCGCCGCGCTCGCCCGCATGGCCGACGGCGATGGCCGCGCCGCCCTGACGCTGGCCGAGGAGGTGTGGCGCGCCGCCCGGCCTGGCGAGGTGTTCGACACCGACGAGTTGCAGGAGATCGTGCAGCGCCGCGCCCCGATCTACGACAAGAGCGAGGACGGCCACTACAACCTCATCTCCGCGCTGCATAAATCGATACGCGGCTCCGATCCCGATGCCGCGCTGTATTATCTCGCGCGCATGATCGATGCCGGCGAAAACCCACTTTTCCTCGCCCGGCGCCTGGTGCGGATGGCGGCGGAGGATATCGGCAACGCCGACCCGCAGGCCCTCGTCATCGCCACAGCCGCCAAGGACGCCTACGATTTCCTGGGCACGCCCGAGGGCGAACTGATGCTGGCGCAGACCGCGGTCTATCTCGCCACTGCGCCGAAATCGAACGCGGTCTATACCGCCTGGAAGAAGGCGCTGGCGGTGGCCAAGGAGGGCGGCTCGCTGGTGCCGCCCAAGCACATCCTCAACGCCCCGACCAAGCTGATGAAGAATGAGGGCTATGGCGGCGGCTATCGCTACGATCATGACGAGCCGGACGCGTTCTCCGGCCAGGACTATTTCCCCGAGAAGCTCGGCCGCCAGACCTTCTACGATCCGCCCGACCGCGGCTTCGAGCGCGAGATCCGGAAGCGCCTGGATTATTGGGCGCGGCTGCGAGCGGAGCGGGGCGAGCGGTGATGCGCGCGGCGCGCTGAGTGCTCTAGATTTAATAAGGTGGAGCAATTCCTCTTCGATCAGATGATCCCATCTGATCGGGAAATGCTCTAGTCACCGGCGCCGTAGCGAATGACCTGAATCTTTTCCGTGGTGATTAGGCAGCTCTTCGTCAATTCCATGATCGCCGGGACGAACGCATCGATTTTCTCAGGCGCGTCGACGATCTCGACGACGATGGGCAGGTCTTGCGACAGCCGCAGGATCTTCGCCGTGTGAAGGACGCTCGATCGTCCGAAGCCGAGCGGCCCTCGCAGGACCGTCGCGCCGGCCATGCTCATTTCGCGCGCCTTCGTGACGATGGCCTCGTAGAGCGGCTTGCCATTCGGTGCCCTGTCCTCCTCGCCGAAGAATATCCGCAGGAGGACGGATTCCCTGGGAAGGCTCATCTGCGCCTCCGGATTATCTGTTGAGCCGGGCCGCCAGAACGTAGCCGATCCAGGCCGCCGCCAGCGAAAAGACCACCACCGTTACGAGATAGGTAGCCGCGAGGGTTAAGTCGCCTTCGAACAGCAGAATGAATGTGTCGAGGCTCATTGCCGAGAAGGTGGTGAAGCCGCCACAGAGACCGCCCATCACGAACTGGCGGCCGACCGGCCCGATAAGGAAGCGTCCGTCCGGGTTGGTCAGCGTCGCGAAGGACATGATCACGAACGAACCGACAATATTGACGAAGGCCGTTGCCAGAAGGGCGCTCTGCCCCAGCATCGACACGATCACCACTGCGGACAGGTACCGGAGCAGTGACCCGATTGCAGCCCCGCATCCCACTGCGAGATAGAACCGCAACACGGCTGTCCACTTTTCATGTCTCGGCATCGCGGTTACCCGACCAACCGGACGACGGACCAGAAGCCGATCGCGACCGCGAGGACGCACAAACCGGCCGAGGCGACGACATTGAAGACGGCTCGCCGGTGTTCGCCGTCGATGGCGAGGTTCAGCGTCTGCAGGCAGAAGGAAGACACCGTCGTGTAGCCGCCGAACAGGCCGACGACGATCAGGTCGCGAAACATTTCGCTGGCAAAGATCCCCCCGATCGAGCGCGCCGCTCCGGCGAAGGCACCGATGGCCAGGGCGCCTGAGACATTGACGGCCAATGTGCCCCAAGGGAATGTCTCGCCGATCCGGCGACCGACCACGCCCGAGAGGAAGAAGCGGGAGATCCCGCCAAAAAAGCCGCCGAGCAATACGAGGGCACAGGCTTCCAGATTCATGGAGCGTCCAGCTTCGCGAGCGTTGGAGAGGGCATCATCGGCGCGAGGGAATTCAATCACCGTCATCGGGAATGATGCCGGAATCATCGGCGCCGTAGCGAAGCACGGTAACCTTCTCCAGGGTGATCAGGCAGCTCTGGGTGAGCCGTGTCAGTGCTGGCAGGAAGGCCTGGATCTTCTCCTCGGTATCGATGATCTCGATCACCATGGGCAGGTCCTGCGACAGGCGGAGCATCTTCGCCGTGTGCAGGACGCTGGATCGACCAAAGCCAAGCGGACCGCGCAGGACGGTCGCCCCCGCAAGATGGGCCTCGCGCGCCTTGAGAACGATCGCCTCATAAAGTGGCCGGCCGTCAGCCTGGTCGTCCTCGCCAATGAGGATCCGCAGCAGCGATGCCTTTTCCGGGATCTGCATCGATCAGCCTCCATGCCCGGCCCGGGGCAAGCGTATCGCGTTCGTCCGGAGACGGCGCGCTTCATCGGGGCCAGGCCCGTCGGCGTCGTAGCTCCCAGGCAGGATCGTCGGGAATCGTCTCATGGCCTCTCCTCATGCAAGCGATCCCTGGGCGAGGATCGCATCAACAGGACAGGCATGATCTGGAAGGTGGGGAATAATAGATTCCTACCGCGCTGAACACGCCTGGTAGGAGTCATCAGCCTTTACGGCGGTTTCGGGGGACCCCATCCCCATCGCTGGCGACAAAACTATGAGCCTTGGCACGCATGGTCAACCATCTGAGCTGTTGTGCGCGTTGACGTGACGGATGCCTGCGCCTCGTCTATGTCGGTATGCTGAGGAGTTCCATACATGGCCGTCGAGACGCATCAGGTTGACCGGGACGAGGAGGGCATGCGCCTCGACCGCTGGTTCAAGACCCATTACCCGGACCTTGCCTTCGGGCATCTGCAGAAGCTGCTGCGTACCGGGCAGGTACGGGTCGACGGTGCGCGCGCCAAGACCAATACGCGGCTCGCCAGCGGCCAGAGCGTGCGCATCCCCCCGCTCGAAGGCGGCGTCTCGCGCGCTGCCGGGCAGACCGACTGGGAAAAGCTCGACCGCGCTGCAGCGAAATCGCCTGCGGCCAAAGCGGGTGGGCCCGCGCCCATGGCCGGCGAGCGCACGATTGCGGCGCCTGCGGTGCGGCGACCGGTGGACGACGACAAGGACGCCGCTTTCCTGAAGTCGATCACGCTCTATGAGGATCGTGACGTCATGGTGCTGAACAAGCCCTATGGCCTCGCGGTGCAGGGCGGCTCCGGCACCTATCGTCATGTCGACGGCCTGATGGAGTCGCTGCGTACCGAAGAGGGGGTGAAGCCCCGTCTTGTGCACCGCATCGACAAGGACACCTCGGGCATCCTGCTGGTGGCGCGCTCGCGCCTGGCGGCCGCCACACTCGCCAAGACCTTCCGCTCGCGCGCCGCGCGCAAGGTCTATTGGGCGCTGGTGCCCGGCGTGCCGAGGCCACGGCAGGGCCGTATTTCCACCTATCTCGCCAAGGATGATGCTGCTGAGCGCATGCGGGTCGCCCGCCATGGCGAGGACGAGGCGAGCCATGCGGTCACCTACTACGCCGTCGTCGACCAGGCGGGGCAGAAGCTTACCTGGCTGTCGCTGAAGCCGGTGACCGGGCGCACCCATCAACTGCGCGCGCACACCGCCCATATTGGTCATCCGATCGTCGGCGATCCGAAGTATTTCGATATCGAGAACTGGCCGCTGCCCGGCGGCCTGCAGAATCGCCTGCACCTGCTGGCGCGTCGGCTGGTGATCCCGCATCCGCGCGAGGGCCAGCCTTTGCTCGACGTGTCGGCACCGCTGCCTCAGCATATGGCACAAAGCTGGAATGTGCTCGGTTTTGATGCAGCGCAATATGACCCTATTGTCGATTCCCCGGAGAATTAGTTCAGTTTTAGAAAGATGGTTCTGCGTATTCGCCCGCTATCTTGCGGCATCATCTTGTTAATATCTGGCATGAGATATTTTTTTTAGCCACGTGGATGGCCTGAGCCTGGAAGATCGGCTAGTGTGCGCTGCAACGGGGAAGCTCATCGCGATCATTTCCCGACTTAGCAGACGCAGCGATTTGGTTTGAAGATACCGTCGAATTGAGACTGCCCCTCTGGGGCTCCGGGGATCGGCCTTCACTGGCCGCGACAAGAGCGGGATGCGAACGCCATGAGCGAAGCGGGTAGCTACTTGGACGTAAAAGTGCGCCGTCTGGACCGTAGGGTCGCGGATCGTCAGGTTGCCGAATATGTCGGTGGAGACCGCATCGCCGATGCCGCACAGCGGCGCGATGCATTGCTGCGCCATCGCAATCTGATCCGCCTCGGCCTGATGACCGGTGCCGGCGTCATCGATCTGCTTGTCATTTTCGCGGCCGCCCTGCTCGCCGCGGCGATCCGCCAGGGCGATCTCGGCTCCAATAACTGGATGCAGAGCCTCGGTGTGCTGGCACCGACATATATGCTGGCGGCGATGACGTTCGGCGCCTATCGCATGCGCCGGCTGTCCTCCTTCAGCCGTTCCCTTGCCATCGCGCTGGCAGCGCTCGGCGTTGCAACGGCGTTCGGCCTTTGCGCCGCGTTCGCCCTGCAGGTCGGCTCGCAATTCTCCCGCCTCGAGACCGCCTACATGCTGCTCGCCGCGGTCGGCCTGCTGTTCGTCACCCGGGCCATCGGCGTGAAGCTGATCCGTCAGGCCTTCCGTAGCGTGGTCGAGCCCACCATCATCGTGCTCGCCGACCGGGCGGAAGCCCATGCCGGCCGCGTCGCTGACAGCCTGACCCGGCATGTCGACATTCGCGCCGTCGGGCTGAAGCCGTCGCTCAGCGATCCGGCCTTCTTCGATCGCATGGCCAATATGGTCCGCGATGCCGACCGCGTGGTGATCTCGCTCGCCGATGCCGAGGAGCGCCGCGAATGGGCGGAAGTGATGCGCATCAGCGGCGTCGATGCGGAGATCATCGCCGATCTCGGTGACGTGCAGCCGCTGGCGCTCTCCGACTGGCAGGGGCGCCCGACCCTGGTGGTCTCGCGTGGCCCGCTCAAGCTTGGCGAACGTCTGGCCAAGCGCGTCTTCGACCTTTCGGTAACGCTCGCTTTACTGCCGATATTCGGCCCGGTGATCGCGGTGTTCGCGGTGCTGGTGAAGCTCGACTCCCGCGGCCCGGCCTTCTTCGTGCAGGACCGTGTCGGCCGCAATAACCGCACCTATCGCTGCTTCAAGCTGCGCACCATGCGTGCCGACCTGGCCGACGCCAATGGCGGCGTCTCGGCCTCGCGCGAAGACCGCCGGGTGACGCGGCTCGGCAAGTTCCTGCGGCAGAGCAGCATTGACGAGCTGCCGCAGCTCATCAATGTGCTCACCGGCGACATGAGCCTCGTCGGTCCGCGCCCGCATGCGCTCGGCTCGCGGGCCGAAGGGGCGCTGTTCTGGGAACTGGTGCCGACCTACTGGTCGCGCCACAGCATGAAGCCCGGCGTCACCGGCCTTGCCCAGGTGCGCGGACTGCGCGGCGCCACCCATGTGCGCGCCGACATCGAGCATCGCGTCGCCGCCGACCTCGAATACATTAATAATTGGTCGCTCTGGCTCGATCTCAAGATCGTTGTGCGCACCATGATGGTAGTTTTCCACCGCAACGCTTATTGAGCGCCGGTCTTCCCCAGCGATATTCTTGCTGCGACGCGACAAGTAACCAGCCGGTAACCTCGCCCATGCACATTTGATTAAATGTGTTGCGTTGGGAGAGTGTGGTGATCGGTGAGTTGAGTAGGCGCGCGGGTCGCGGGTCGGTTGGAGCGGTGGCGGCGGCGGATGTCGCCTATCTCAGCGCGGCGATGTTCTCGGGCGGGGTGACCGATCCCCGCGATGCCTGCGATCTCATCGCCTTCGATCGGCTGGTGGTGGCCGGCGCCCATGACTGGGCCGTGTTCTTCGTCGACGCCATTGCCGCGCATCTGCTCGAACACACCGCGCCGGCCGAGATGGTCACCAGCGAAAAGGCCGAATGGCTCGCCGAACAGCTTGCCGATCCGCAGGCGCAGAACCGTAACGTCGACAAGCCGCGCTCCGAGGCTTCAAGCATCGCTGGCTGCATGGCCGAGAGCCCCCGCGCGCTGCCGCTGCTGCTGCGCCTGATGGAAGGCGCACGCTCCGTCGCCCCCGCATTGCCGGCCTTCGCGCTGCGTCAGGTGCTCGCCGCCATCATCACCGGCGAAGGACCGCTTTCCAACGGCCGCATCCATTTCAGCCGCGTCGTCGATACCCATGATGTCGCTTTGCTGCGCCGCGTGCTCACGGCCGGCGGTGGCGGCGAGGGGCGGGCGGTCTCCCGGCAGGAGGCCGACGTGCTGTTCGACATTCATGACGCCACCTGCGGCGCCGCCAACGATCCGGCGTTCGAGACGCTGTTCGTGCGCGCCGTCGTCCAGCATGTGCGCTCGGCCTCGCGCCTCCACGCCGGTTCGCGCGCCAGCCTCTCTATGCCGTCGGCCGACACCCGCAACGGCGCCCATATGGCGCTCGACATGCTGGCGCTCGCCGGCTATCGGCCGGAGCTCGACAGCCTGGTCGAGACGGTGGCCGTCGCCGACGAGCCCGCGGCGTGGCTCACCGAGCGGCTGTCCCGGGAGGGCCGCACCAGTCCGGCCTGCGCGGCGCTGGTGCGCCTGCTGGCCGACCGCGCCGCCGCGATGCCGGCATCCCTGCGCGCTTTGGTCGACCGCGCCGCCTGATGCGGTACCTCGACGCTGTCAGCGTGGCTTGCGCGCCACGCTGACGTTAGTGCGATGCAACAAAATCTGTCATCGCGCTGGCCGCAGGCTCGCGGCTGGCCTATGGAAGGGCGGTCGGCGTCAGCATCGAGCCCCGCTTCATGTCCGTCATTCGTCTGGTTTGCCTTGCGTTGGTCGGCGCTGCCGCACTCGGCGCCGCTTCTCCTGCTGCCGCTCAAGCGGCCCCGACCGATCCCCGCTGTGCCGGCAAGCTCGGCACCGAACGCGTGCTGGCGGTCGATCCCGCCGGGCTGCAGGTCGGCACCAAGCATTTCCCGCAGACCTTGCCGCTCGCTGACGGCGAGGTGGTACTTACGTTCGATGACGGCCCGCTGCCGGGCACGACGCCGCAGGTGCTGAAGGCGCTGGCCGACCAGTGCGTGCACGCCACCTTCTTCACGGTCGGGCGCAATTCGGCGGCGCATCCGGCGCTGATGAAGCGCATCCTCGCCGAGGGCCACACGCTCGGCCACCACAGCATGACGCATCCGATGACGCTGGCCGATATGCCGTTCGACAAGGCGGTTGCCGATATCGAGCGCGGGCTAGCCGCCGACGACAAGGCGGCCTATGGCAGCGTCGGCGCCAAGCCGCGCGTGCCGTTCTTCCGCTTCCCCGGCTTCGGCTCCTCACCGGCGCTGCTGGACTATCTCGGCAAGCGCGGCATTGCCGTGTTCGGCGCCGATTTCTGGGCGAGCGACTGGAACGAGATGACGCCCGAGGTCGAACTCAAGCTGGTGATGGAGCGGCTTGACCATGCCAAGCGCGGCATCCTGCTGCTGCATGACACGCGCGCCCAGACGGTGAAGATGCTGCCGGCCTTCCTCGCCGCGCTGAAGGAGCACGGCTACAAGATCGTGCATGTGGTGCCGGCCGGCGAGGTCGCCACCGCGCCCCGGCCGTGAAGACTGGGCCTCGGCCTCAGTCCGGGGCCGTCATCCCATCCAGCTTGCCGATGATGAACTGGTGGAAGCGATCGAGCGCATCGATATTGGTGTGGTCGATGCCGGGCTGCGTCGACAGGTCGTAATCCTCGAGATCGCCGGTGTAGTCGGGCGCCGGCTGCACCGGGTGGCCGAAGCCGTCGCGGGCCCAGAAATTGATGAAGACGGCGACGTTCGACGGCACCTGGCCGGGCTGCGTGGCATCGAAGGTGACGCCGACCCGCACCGGAATATTCTGCTTGTGCAGGGTATCGGCGACGCTGAACACCGAATTGGCGCCCAGCGAATGGCCGATGATCACCACTGGCCCGCGGTGCCCGTCACTATAGCGCTGGGTGACGAGCGCGGTGACCTGCGGCCAGGTATCCCAGGCATAGACATCGGAGCGATAGCCCTTGGCGTTCAGCTTGCCGGCAAGGTCGTCCATGCCGAGCGAGAACACGCCGAACAGCCCGCGCATGAGATAGACATGGGTTTCGGAGCGCTTCGGCGGCGGCGGCAGTTTCTGCGGGTGGTTGGTATGCGCCGTCGGGTTGGCGGCGGCCGGCGCGCCCGCCAGGCCGGTAAACACTCCGGCAAGTGCCGTAAGGATCGCGAGTGCGAATACGCGGCGAGGTGCGTGCACGACCAAGTCCCCCCAGACATCACAGTCGGGGCGAAGGTATCGCGGCACGCCGCAGCCTTGTCCATCCAAATTTCGACCGGCGGCGACAATTCAGATGCCGCTAGCCGGCTCGCATTTCTCGGCGAGGAAGGCTGGAGCGTTACGTCATGCACGCGAAAGGGCGAGAGATGTTCGAGGCTTCCGCTGATGTCGCGGCCAGGATGCTTCGCTTCGCCCATCGCCGCGGCGGTCGGCGGTGCTCCCGACGCATGAAGCGGGAAGCTCCGCGCGCCATATCTCAGATCTTCGCCGGCGCCTCGCCCGCGGCGATCGGCGCCACCTTGTCCAGCTCGGCGCGCAGCCGCTCGATGACTTCGGCCGCTTCCAGCAGTTCGTCCTCGATCTTCTCGCGCGGGACGTCGTCCAGGTGCGTCGCCAGTTCGCGCAGCCGTTCGACGATGTTGCCGCTTTCCATTCTTTCCTCCTCGAAATGGCCCGGTCGCTCGCGCGGGTCGAATCCCGCCATACTGTACCGTCGGCGCGGAAAATGAGACAGTCATGCGACGTTCGGAAGACGGCTCCGGCGCCTGGCGCGGCGCTGCCTCGGCCGATCTTTCCGGGGGCGAGATTAGCGAGAGGGCGCCCCGACGTCTCGCGGTTGTGGTGCCCCTGCGCGCTCCACGACCAGTGCCGGGCAGGCGCGATTCAGGCTGCGTTCATCGGGAAAATGCGCATAGAGCGTGTGGCGCTGAACGCCCGCACGCTCTGCGATCATGCTGAAGGTCGGAGCGCCGGCCGCTTTGCGGCGCTGTCTCAGCACATCGATATTTGGAGGCATTCATGGAGACGAAGATCAGCGAGATCGCCGAGGGCATCTATCGGCTGTCGACCTATGTGCCGGACATCGCGCCGCCCGCCGGCTTCACCTTCAATCAGTTTCTCGTCCTGGGCGACGAGCCGCTGATGTTCCATACCGGTCTGCGCAGGATGTTTCCGCTCAACCATGACGCTCTCCGCCGCATCATCCCGCCGGAACGGCTGCGCTGGATCGCCTTCGGCCATTTCGAAGCCGACGAGTGCGGGGCGATGAACGAATGGCTCGCCGTTGCGCCTCAGGCAACGCCCGCGCATGGAAGCACCGGCTGCATGGTGTCGCTCAACGACTTCGCGGACCGTGCGCCTCGTGTGCTGAATGACGGCGAAGTCATCGACCTCGGCGCCGGCAAGAGGGTCCGCTTCATCGATACCCCGCACACTCCGCATGGTTGGGACGCCGGCGTGCTGTACGAGGAGTCAACGCGCACGCTGTTGTGCGGCGACCTGTTCACCCAGCTCGGCAATGACCGTGCATTGACCGAGGGCGATGTCGTCGGGCCGGCGATCATCGCGGAGGACATGTTCAAATATTCTTCGCTGAACCCCGGAATGGGCGCGACGATCCGCGGTCTCTCCGAGCTTGCACCGCGCACGCTGGCGCTCATGCATGGCCCGTCCTTTACCGGTGACGGCACCGCTGCCCTGCGCGCCCTCGCGGACGAGTACGACCGGCGTGTCCGCTCACGGCTTGCCGCGCCCTGGAATGCGGCTGAGCGCAGCACTGATTGAGGAAAATCCTGCGCCGCGCCGGCGTTCCTGTCGGTGGCTCTGCGAGCTCACGCTCAAGCAGGAAACCAAAGCTGGTGCCTGATCTGGTTCTGCACCAGGAAAAACTGGTGCGGTCGAGAGAAGTGCCAAGGTTAAGGAAAATCAATACCTTGGGAAAAGGT
This sequence comes from Starkeya sp. ORNL1, assembly GCF_012971745.1. Taxonomy (NCBI): domain Bacteria; kingdom Pseudomonadati; phylum Pseudomonadota; class Alphaproteobacteria; order Hyphomicrobiales; family Xanthobacteraceae; genus Starkeya; species Starkeya sp. ORNL1. The sequence goes on along the minus strand of NZ_CP048834.1, from coordinate 936,552 downwards.
GCGGGCGAAACGCCCGCTTTGTCGCGCAAGGGACTTTAGATCCGCCTCCCGCACCGCGATTGCCTCCTAAGACGCGAAACCCCGCCGCGGGGGACACCGCGAGCGGGGCAAAGCGAAATGGTCATCTGGGCAAGGCGACCGAAAGAAAATCTAATCTAGCTGCCCTAGATGTGCAAGTTTTTCTTAATGTGGTCGGTCGCGCCGTATATGACGGCCGTCGTCGCATCGGCACGATCGCAGAGGCCGGTCCAGCCTCTTTCGGAGCCTTCAACTTCGGGGGCGCCTTCATCGGCTCCTACCATCGCCAGCGCGACGCGATGCGCGCGGTGGTGTTGGCGGACGAGAGTGCCGGAGGTGCGGCATGACAGCGGCCTCTATCGCGCGAGAGACGCATCTCCCCGCCGCGGTCATAGACCCGCGGCTTCACGCGCCTGACGTCGTGGCGGCTGCGGCGCGCGTCGTGCCGGACCGAGCCCATCGGGTCACGGTCGGTTCCGCGCAGCTTGGCTACCGCCACAAGCCTGGCACCGCCGGCCGCTGGCGCTTCGGCGCCCGTCGGCTGCACGAAATCGAGCGCCTGATCACGCTCCGCTATGGCGGCCCCTGCGATACCGATGACGGCGAAGCTTATCTCGCGATCGCAGTGAACCTGCTGGTGCCCATCGAATTGGAGCGAGCCGCCGGCCGGCCGGATCCGCTGCGGGCAGTGCGGGCGGCGGTCATCGCCTGGTCGAGCCGGTGGCTGCCTCTCGTCACCGAGCTCGGGGTGCTGCGCGCTGTGAAGCGTGCCATCGAGGATCCGCGGATCTGGCGGGCCGACAGCGCCGCAAACCAGCTCCGCATCGTGATGGCCGAAAGGCAGGCCGCGAACATCACGACGATGGGCGCGATTGATGCCGACCGCGACGAGCGAGAGCGGCTGCGGAAGCAGCGCCATGCCGAAGCGCAGCGCGCGCGGCGCGCCGCGGAACGCAATCCTGACGGTCAGACGCGAGAGGCCTATGAGATGGCTTCCGTGGCGGCCGAATGCCGGCGTCTCGGCATCTCCCGGTCGACCTACTATCGCCGGCAGCGCGACGCCAGGGCGGAGCCGCGAGAGGCCTGCGACAGGTTGCGTGCGCAGCATAAAGAAGAGTCTTATGATGTTGCGCACGCAACCTGTGTCACGCCACCGATCGGGCCCCCGGGAGCGCGCGCCAAGCGCGCCGCGATCATCCGCCTCGCCCCGCCAATCATCGACGTGAGAGCCCTGCGCCGGATCGACGGAGCCGAAATCATTCGGCTCTTTGCGAAGGCCACACGCGCGGCCGGTTCGCCGGCGGCAAGACCGCCTGTATGGTCGAGGTGGCGGCAATGAGCGGGATCGCAAGGCGATCTCACGGCGGTCGGCCGGCCATCTCCGACTTCGCCGCCCTCGAGCTCATGGCGAAGCTCGAACGGATTTATGCGGAAGGCGGCGTCCCCCGCGGCGCGAGAGCTCTCGCTCGCGAGATCGTCGAGCGGGTCAATGTAGTCGGCGCTTCGGACGAAGCATCCGCAGACCGCCTCCGCCGCAAGTACCGGGAACTGCACCAAGAGGAAGCGGAGTTTTCTCCCATTAAATCCCAAGCGCCGACCCCCGAGTTGCGTCATGTCTCATCTGGCGAGGGGGAGATGGTTGGCATGTACGTTGGCTTGGAGCGCGAACCGGATGGCACGACCGCCGCAGCCGTCCAGGTTGTCACGGCGCACGAAGCGTCGCGTACGAACCGGGCATCTGCGCGTGTCGTTGAACGGCCGAGAGTGTCCCGCAGTCGGGGCGGCCCGCGCTATGTGGTGTCGATAAGGGTCAACCTTACAGGTTCGGAAAGCGTTGAGCTTCGGCTCAAGTCAGGGGCAGCCAAAGAGCTTTTCGATGAGCTCCGCGTGGCCCTGGCGGAGATCGATCGGCTCCGATCGGCATGCGCTTCCAGCGAAGAGGCGGACACCGATGTCGGGTAGTCGTCGCCTGCCTATGATCCGCAGCAGCAGGGCCACAGCAATGCGGGCGCGCAGCGCGCCGCACATGGGCATCGGCGGGCATCAGGCGCAGGTCTGCATCCACGGTGCGGAGGCGGCTCGGCGCGGGCGTCGGCAGCCCCCGCTGCACGCCCGACCGGTTAGGGACCGTCTAAATCCGAGCGAGCGTTGCGGGGGCGCTGCCGCCCGAGATTTCGCTGTTTTTCAGGTTTCCAGATTTCCACTTTCGTTTCGTTTGGAGCGGCGCCCATGACCGCAAAAAGCTCTGCTGCCGTCGACGCTCCCGCACCCGAAATCGTCTCCACCGCGGTGTTCGCCGAGCGCATCGACGTGACGCCGTCGCACGTCAGGAAATTGCAGCGCGATCGCGTGCTGCCGAAGAAAGGTCGCGACGCGATCCCGCTCGTCGAAGGCCTGGTCGCGATGGTGGCTTTCCAGCGCGACGAGGAGCGCCGGTCCAGCAAGGCCGCGAGTGCATCCCGCGTCCAGGATGCCCGCGCGCGGGAGATCGAACTTCGCGTGGCTCGCGAGGAAGGCAAATTGGTGGATTTCGCCGACGCGAAAGCTGCCTTCAGCGACACCATCGCGACCTTTCGCGTCGAGCTCGACGGCGTTCCCGCCGCGGCAAGCCGGGATCGCGCGGCGCGAGCTGCGGTCAAAGCCGCGATCGACGCCGCACTCGCTCGATGCGAGCGCCGCTTCCGCGAGCGGGCCGCGGCGCTCCGCGCTGGCGCGGATCCACTCTCCATCCCTGAAGGAAAGACACCATGACCGACATCAACAAACTAGAGGGGCAGCTCAGCAGGCTGCAAGCTGATCGAACGGCTCGCCGAGCGCGTCTAGAGGCAATCGATCCCGAAGGCGACGGAATTCGCGCGCAGCTCAAGCGGGCGCGCGGCGAAGCCGCGTTAGGCGACCAGGTGGCGAAGAAGGCGATCGCTGATTTCAGCGCCCGGCTCGCAGCGCTGGATGAGGAGCGCGACACGGCCGAAGCCGCTCTCGAGATCTTGGATGAGCGAATTTCCGCGGCGGCCGCGGCGCTCTCCGAGGCGAAGGCCGACGAGAAGGAGATGATCGCCACCGCGTGCCGGCGCGCGGAGGAAGAAGCTTTCGAAGCCTTCAGCATCGCGTTCCGCGGCGTTGTCGGTCCTCTCCAGCGGATGGCCGCCGCACGACATATCGCCGCCGCGCACGGCATAGCCATCACCGACCGTGGACGGACGATCCGCGACCGTCTGCGCGCGGCAGGGCATAACAGCGAGCGTAGCGAAGGGCGGCGCCAACGAAAAGTTGTGATCCCAGCAGCGCAAGGCATCCCCACCGAAATCATGTCCGGCACAGACGCCTTCTTCCCCGGCTACATCTCGGCCGTCGAGGATCTTATTCACCACCTCCAGCGGGACGGAGTTCCGATCCAGGGGGTAGCTCCGCCGGAGCTGGAACGGCCCGTAGGCGTCCAACCGCCATTTCCGACACCTGCTCTAATCATTAGGCCGGCGTCTCCGTCGCCGGAGACGATCCACATCGGCCGCGCTAGGGCGCCAGAGCTTGGAGATGATGGCGTTCCGGTCGAGCAGAGCGCGCAGCCGCCGGCCGGGTATCGGGGGGAGGAACGTCAAATCGCGGGCTTCACTTCGGGCAGGCCAGCGCGCACCGCGGATCCTACCGAGGTCGAGCGCGTCAGCGTCTTCCGCCGCTGACACCCAACGGAGGAACAACGTCGATGCGATCTCCTATGTTGGGTATATCGCGGGAAGCTGCGCTCCACATGATGGAGGAGATAGCACGCCCCTCGATGCAGCGTCCTTTCGTGCCGAACACGTCCACGCCGTACGCGGCGGCGGGCGAGGCCAATATCCAAAAGGCGGTGCGCGAGGCACTCGCCGCTGACCGCAAGCGTCACACAGAAATCCTGTCGCTGCCCGAAGCCAAGGGTCGGAAGGTTCTTGCGGAACAGCTCTTCTTGTCCGAGCGAAGCGTCGACGAGATCCGCGCCGCGCTCGCGGCCGCTCCCACGGACGCTCGCGCGAAGAGCGACACAATCGCCAAACGAGCCGTCGCGAACCATCGCGGCGAGACACCGCCTGGCCAGAAACCATCCGCCACCACGAAACGCGTCGTCGCCGGCTTACGGGCCCGCGGCTTCGGTCAGTCCAACCCTTGAAGGCAATCCTCCATGACCACTATCGCCCTGCAGTGCCCCGTCGAGATCGACGGCAAGCAGATCACGTCGGTCGACCTCCGCCAGCCAACTGGCCGCGGGATGATTGAACTCTCTCGACACCTTCCAGCATTGACAAAGCTCGCCGAGCAGAACCAGGCGGGCGCGAACGTGATGCCGGACGCCGCGGTGATAGAGGCGCTCGTCTGTGTCGCTGGTGTCGTCGCCGGCATCGGCAGCGAGGCTGCAGGTGAATTGGCGTTCTCTGACATCACCACGATTGTCATGGCCAGCCAGAGTTTTTTGGAACCGGCGCTGTCGGCGGAGCCGAAGAGTGGCGGCTCGTCGTTGCCATTGTCGCGGGCGAGTTAAGCACGCCAGTCACCGCTGTCCTTGAGATGCCCGCCGAAGAAATCCTGGCCTGGCTCGACGCCGTTCGTGAGGTGCGGAAATGGCGACGCTGACTTCCTCTCTGCTGGTGAAGCTCATCGACGGCGTGAGCGGCCCGGCCAAGGTCGCGGCATCTTCGCTGCAGGGTCTGCGCCGCGTCGCCGGCGGCGTCAGTGGCGGCATTGGCGGTGTGCTGGCTGCGAGCGAAACTTCAGCATCCCGGTTCGGTCGGACGCTCCTCGGAGTGGCCGGTACGGCGGCGATCGTTGGTTTCGCGCTGAAGAGGGCTTTCGACGGGCCCGTCGACGCCTCACTGGCCTACGGGACGATTCTCGAAGACATCGGCCAGAAAGCTGACCTATCCGGCGGCCAGCTGCAGGATCTCGGCGAGACCATCCGCAAGATCGCCCGGGACAGCAACCAAGCTGCACAGCAAACCGCCGGAACGTTCGACACGCTGCTCGGTCTTGGTCTTGGCGGCAAGACCAATGCAGAGGACGTCAGCAACGCGCTGGGCATGCTGCCGGCGATCAACAAGACCGCGACGGCCTATCGCGCGGCCTCGGACGATATCGCCCGCGCCGGCCAGGCGGTGTTTGCCAACCTGAAGGTGCCGTCGAACGAGGTCATCCGCGCCTTCGATGCGATGGCGGCCAGCGGCAAGGAAGGTGCCTTTGAGTTGCGCGACATGGCGCGGTACTTCCCGTCAATTACCGCGCTTGGTCAGAACCTCGGCATCAAGGGTGTAAAGGGCGCGGCTGATCTCGCCGCGGCGCTGCAGGTCGTGCGCCAGGGCGCCGGAAACGCCGAGGAGGCGGCCACCAATCTAATCAACGTGCTCCAGAAAGCCGGCACGCCGACGACGCAGAAGGCATTCAAGAAGATGGGCATCAATTTCCGCGAGGAAATGAAGAAGCTCACGAAGAAAGGCATGTCGCCGATCGAGGCGATGGTCGAGACCACGCGCAAGGCGATGGCGAAGGGCGCCACCATCGGCGATCTCTTTGAGGATCGCCAGGCGCAGCTCGGCATGCTGGCGCTGCTGCAGGACACGGAACGCTACCGCAAGATCCGGGAGCAGGCGCTTTCGGCGTCGGGCATGGTGGAAGCGGACTTCGCGCGCCGCATCCAGACCTCGCAGGCCGCGTTCGATCGCTTCCGGGCGTCGGCGGAGAACCTTCAGATCGCCATCGGCAACAAGGTCATGCCGGTGGTGACCACGTTCCTCGACAGCTTCACGCAGGGGCTCAACACCCTCGACCAGCGGGTGTCGATCTTTGATCGCATCGGCAAGGCTATCGGCGGCTTCGCCTCCGGGCTCGGCTTCGACGGCGTGAAGGACCTGAAGGGCGGCCTTGAAGGCCTAATGAACCTTGTCCTCGGCAACATCGGGACACTCGATCGAGATACGGATCAGCTCGCCGTCATTTTCGGTCGCTTCCGTGAAATGGGGTCCGCGGCAAGGGCGCTCGCGGACGGCGTCGGTGCGGTGATGGGCCCGCTGCCGGGCTTCATCGGTTCCGATTGGGGGACCATCATCGGGTGGGGCGCCACCATCGGCGGCGCCGCACTTGGCTTCGCCGCCTTCGGCAAGGCGCTCAGTCTCATCGGCCGCGCGTTATGGATCCTGTCCGGCGCCTCCGCCGGCGTCGCAGTGCTCCGCGCGCTGCTCGGCGCCGTTGGCATCGGCACGGCGGCCGGTGCTGGCGTCGCGGGCGCGGCTGCCGCAGGCGGTGGCCTGCTGGCTGGCGCCACGCGGCTAGTAAAAATAGGTACCTGGCTTGCCGCCATCGTTGCGGCGTATCAGGGCATCGAGGCCCTCCTCGACAGGCTGAACAGCTCAACGGCGACGGAGAGCGGCGCCCCGGATCCGCTTGGCGAGAAGTACCGGCAAGATCATCCGGCCTACACGCCGCCCGAAGGAGGCTCTCAGGGATTCTACGATCGCCGCATGCAGGAGCGCCAGCGCTTCCGGCAGCAAAACGGGCTGCCGCCCATCTCCGGCGCGCCGGCCGGCGCTGGCGGCATCGGATCCGACTTCGCCACTGGCGTGCAGCAGCAGGTCGACACGGCAAAGGCCGCGGTCGAGAGCCTCGACACCGCGACCGGCACCCCGAATATCGACACGAGATCGATCGACCAGGCGATTGAAAAGGTTCAGCGCCTGCTCGACGCGATCCAGAACGTGAATTCGTCAACCGTCTCGCCGCGGATCGGCAGCCCTCGGCTCGGCCAAGGTTTGCGGGGCATCCACGCCGACATCGAGCTAGAGTAATCAATGAGCGATCGACTGGTGAGCGGCCACCGTGTGCCCGCGCTTCTCGATTCCGAGGGCCGCGCCTATGGCGCCGAACTGGCGTTGCAGATCATCGCGCGGCACGGCCGCGATATCGCCGCGCGGGCGGATGCGGCAGAGATCGTCCTCGAGGCGGGCCGAAAGATCCGGGCGACCGGGCGGTCGCAAAAGGCGGTCGGAATGCCCGCCGGCGCCGTCAAGCTTTGGCAGCTGGCGGCTTTTACTGAACTGCAGCGTCGGTTGACGGGCTGAATGCCTCATCTGCCGGTTGCCGCGGAGATGCGCGGCATTAGCAAGGAAGTACTCGTCGACCGGCGGGCGTCTCCGGATATGAAGGTCCGCGAGATCCAAGCCCGCATCAACCCGCTCTTTTCAGCCGATATGGTGGCAGCGAGCGCAACGCGAAATCAATCAGTTCGTCCCTCGCTCGCATTCCCCTTGCCACACCCTCGAGGATGGCCAAGGCGAGCTTCTTCCGAACTTCGCCGTTGCACTCAACATTCGCCAGTTTCGGCGCGAGGCCGCATGCGGTGTCCAGGCAGTCCTCAAGAAATGCAATCTTCTCGGGATCGAAGCCTTCTTCATGGAAAAGCATGACGTTTCCTCCTCCCGGTCATGCGGGCGCAGCCAAGGAGCGATGCCGCACTGGGAAGGCCGCCGCGAGCGCGAGCGGCCTCCTTGAGCAGTGACCAAAGGATTGACTTCTCTGCGCCCGTTAGAGCGCTCGGCACCGGCTCTGTTCCCCGGCGGCCAGACTGCCAACCGCGTCTACTTTCAAATAGCTCACTGGAAATGACGCCGCAGCCGGACGAGGCGGCGGATCGTCATCCGGCCTTGGGGTCGACACGCGCCACGGCATCGACCGTGCGCGGTGCCGGCCGCGAAATTCAACCAATGAGACGAGGTTCGAAGAAGTCTCCGGTCCCGGCTCATCGTCGAGCTCTCGCAATGCCTGCAGAATCTCAGCCAGGCTGACGAGGCTTCCGTTTTCGAGCTGGCGGACGCCTGGGAAGTTGGGCACGGCATGCCGGTCGGACGCCCATGAGGCGAGGGTCGCTCGCTTCGCCTCGACGCTCATCGAGGGATGGTTGAGGACCTCCTGGGGGGTGCGTGGTTGGCACTCCATCGGAACCTGCGTGGCAGGCTCGCGCAAAAAATTCAGGTCTTGCAGCATCTCCAGTCTCCGCGGTCAGTGCCTCCCGGTGGCGTGCCGGGAGGCTGGACGGCAGTTATGTCGGTGGGGTCGAGTTTAGGCCGCCTTGGCCTGATCGATCTGCTTCACGTGGCTTTCGGCGGTCGGGGTCGCTGTAGACGCGATGTCGATGCGCCGAGGCTTCAACTGTTCCGGCACCTCGCGCACGAGGTCGACCGAAAGCAGGCCATCGCGAAGCGTGGCACCAGCCACCTTCACGTAGTCCGCGACGTTGAAGGTCTGCGTGAAATTGCGGAATGCGATGCCCTGGTGAAGCATCTGATGGTCCTCCGCGTCCGGGGCCTTCTTGCCGGCGACCAGCAACGTATTGCCTTGCTGGGTGAGTTCGACCTCTTCCGGCCGGAAGCCTGCGATGGCCATCGTGATACGGTATTCATGCTCGCCCGTCTTCTCGATGTTGTAGGGCGGCCAATCGGACCTTGCCGTGGTCGCGGTATCGAGAAGGTCGAACAGCCGGTCAAAGCCGACGGTGGAGCGATACAGGGGTGCGAAGTCGAAGGTTCTCATAGCCACATCCTCCATTTGAGCAACATGGTACAAACCGCCACACCTTGCGCGGCGTGACGTCCCTTTGTCGGTCCAATTTGGCTCCGACGCGTAGCGATCTGGGGAACGAAAAAAACCAGTTCAAGAGGTGTCGGAAAAAAATTCGTCGGACATACCTGAAGCCGATAAGCTCATTGAGATCAGAGGATTATCACGGCCCAATTCGAACGAACGAATTCCTGTCCACTGGTTGCGCGACGACCCGGCTTCGGTCCGCCGAGCCAGTGTGAGGGACGCGCGTAGTTCGCCACTCGATCGCAATGGAGCTGGGAACGGAAGCCGGGTACAGGGGATTTACTCGCCGCAAAAGCAATACGTGGCGCCGCCCCATGGGGCGGTGGCGACATGGTCTTGCGGACGATTTTTTCAGCGTCAAGGGTCGCGTTTATGGAACGGTGGAAAATCATCGAGCTCCTGCGAGATGCCGAGCGGGACATCGAGGAGGGAGAGAAATTGCTAGCCTTCCAGCGCCGAGCGGTGGAGGAGCTGAAACGCAATGGAGAGGCAACGCGCGACGCTGCCGACCTCCTTCGCACCTTTGAGGAATCTTACACGAGGCACCTCGCCGAGCGCGACCGGCTACGGAACCAGCTCAACCTTACGCCTCCTACGCCCGACATCACCGGGCCGGCGCCGGCTGGGTAGTGCCTCCGGGCCGCTGAAGGGCGGGTACTACGACGCGAACGATGAAAAATGACAGGCCTCACGCACGCCATAGGCTTGGCTCCCCGTGAAGCGCGCCAACTTCACTGTGATCGACGGCGGCGGGAACCGCCCACGCCGCGGACGCACGCGGCGGCCGGGGACAGCGCCAGCGTCCGCGCTGCGGGACTCCAACTGCCGGCGCCGAGTTCGCTCGGCAGATAGGGCGTGATGGAGGCGCTCCTCCCTGCTCGACAAGTCCGTGCTGCTGGTCAAGGACCGGCTAACATACTGCGGAACCAAGCGCTTCAAAGTGACTTGGCTCAGTCAAAGGAAGCCGGAACTAGCAGCGACGTGACGGCGCGCGAGGCTATCGCGCAGGCCGAGTTGCCGCCGTTCGGCTGGGGTGGAGCAGAAAACCATGCAGTTGATCGCGACCCTCACGGGAACCGGCTGGCTCCGCACGAAGGACGCTGGTTCCGCCGTCGCTACCTACCGCCTGGACATCTATCGGGAGACATCTGGCCCTGAACAGGGTCAGTTGATAACACGCGGGGTGCTCGCGGCGGAGGCGTGGGCGCTGGTGGTCGCAAAGATCGACCGCACGGCGGTGCTCCTCCTTGACACCGGCGAGCCGGTCGACGTCCGCCTCATCGATTTAGGCGCAAGCGACACCACGTCCAATTTTGTCATTAGTGGAAAGATGCCGACGTTCAAAAGCCAACGCCCTTAAGCTAAGTCAGGCTGCGGTCGCGTGCCTTCTGATCAACGAGATCGCTGGGAGTCGGGGCCGTCTGGCTGCCGCCTTTCGGGTCAGCCTGCGGCGAAATCCCCGCTTTCGGTGGCGTCTCGAGCGTGCGGTGGATCGTGTCGATCTCGCTAACCGGGCCACTGTCAGCGGTTTCATCGATCGCAATCAGCCGCTCGGCCATCAGCCAGAATTCGACGTCGCGGCCTTCCGGCCGACCAGCATTTTCCCACAGTTGGTAGGCGCGAATTCTCACTACATCGTGGGCGTCATTCATCCCGGCTCTCCTGTCCGCTCATACTCGCGTTATCAACACATCGGAGGCGGTCAGCGCGCTGCGCATGGTCCACGAACGATGTCCGCGGGAAGCTAGTTTTTATTTCCGGTGCCGGGTGCGGCCATCTTGCGGTGCTGTTCAGCCAGCACGCCGGCCGGAGTGATATTAGCAATCGCGGATTGCAGCTTGTTCTTCCAGCCACTGACCACGTCACCTTCGCCGGCCAGCATGGCCTTGAACCCAGTTTCGGCAACGTCGGCGGGATCATCTTTTTCGGCTTGGCCGACTTTGGTATCCATCATGTCAGCGCGCTCGAAGAATTCGGTTTCCGTTGCTCCCGGCATGAGGCAGGTGATCGTCACCTTCGTGTTCTTGAGTTCGTTCCTGATCGCGAACGAGAAGCTGTCAATGAAGGCTTTCGTCCCGTTATAGACCGCCTGAAACGCGCCCGGCATAAAGCCGGCGATAGATCCAGTAATCAGGATGCGTCCTTGATCACGGGCCTGCATCTCGCGGGCGACCTTTTGGACCAGATAGATCGTGCCGGTGATATTGGTGTCGACAACGCGCCGCCAGTCGGCGACATCCTGATCAAGAAAAGCTCGGCCTAGACCACGCCCGGCGTTTGCGATCAGGACCTCCACCGGACGCCCGGTCCCTTCGATGGCAGCGTAAAGCTGATCCACCCCCTCGAGGTGCGAGAGATCGACTTCGACCGCTTTTACGTTCGCTCCATTCGTGGACAGACGGGTCGCGGCCTCGCGGATCTCAGGCTCGTCGGCGGCAATTACCAGGTCATAGCCTTCGCGCGCCGCGATTTTCGCCAGTTCGAAACCGATGCCCGACGACGCTCCCGTGACGACAGCGAGCGGGCGAACTGCGTTAGCCATGGATTTTCTCCGTCAGGGTTTCATGACGACTTTGATGCAGCCGTCCTGTTTGTCGCGGAACGTCTTGTAGAGCTCGGGGCCGTCCTCGAGCCTGGCCCGATGCGTGATGACGAAGGACGGATCGATCTCGCCCTTTTCAATCCGCTCGAGCAGCATCTGTGCGTAGTGCTGGACCGGTGTTTGCGCCATGCGGAAGGTCAGCCCACGATTGATGGCGGAGCCCATAGGAATTTTGTCGAGGAAGCCGCCATAGACGCCGACGATTGAGACGGTGCCGAAGTTGCGGCAGCATTGAATAGCCTGGCGCAACACGTGAGGCCGATCGGTGCCCATAAACAGGGCTACTTTGATGCGATCCAGCCGGGCGTCCCAACTCGCGCTCGGCTCGGATTCGGTCCCGACCGCATCAATGCACGCATCAGCGCCGCGGCCGTGCGTCATCTCCATTATCCGCTCGTAGATGTCCTCTTCAAGGAAATCGAGTGTTTGGGCGCCGCCTTGCGCCGCGAGAGCGAGGCGTTCAGAGACCGTATCGATCGCAATGACGCGTTCAGCGCCAAGCAGAAACGCTGATCGGATCGCCATCTGGCCGACAGGTCCGCAGCCCCATATTGCAATGGTGTCGCCGCGCTGGATATTGCAGAAGTCTGCCGCCATGTAGCCGGTCGGGAAAATGTCCGACAGGAAGAGCACTTGCTCATCGCTCAGGCTATCAGGCACCTTGATGGGACCGACATCGGCGAATGGCACGCGCAGGAGTTCTGCCTGGCCGCCTGCATACCCTCCCAGCAGATGGGAATACCCGAATAGCCCCGCGGGCGAGTTGCCCCACAGCTTCGTGGCTTCTTCCTTGTTGGGATTGGAACGCTCGCACCCGGAGTAGAAGCCGCGCGTGCAGAAGAAGCACTCGCCGCAAGAAATGGTGAATGGCACCACCACCCGATCGCCGACCTTCAGGTTGCGGATGTCACTTCCGACTTCGACGACTTCCCCCATGGTTTCATGGCCAAGCACGTCGCCGGTCTCGAGGCGGGGAATGATGCCGTTGAAAAGGTGGAGATCCGAACCGCATATTGCGCACGCGGTCACCTTGATGATGGCGTCGCGGGGCTGCTCGATTTTGGGATCCGGCACTTCCTCACAGCGAACATCGCCCTTCCCGTGCCACGTCAGCGCTTTCATGCAGATGCTCCCGGTTGATGACGTTCAACACCGGCAGCGCGTCGTCGTTCCTCGGTAAAATGCGGTATCGCGTAGGTCTTTTGGGCGCGCTCGTACACGCCTTCGCCTCATTCCGCGGCTTCGTCCTGGGCGGTCACGATGCGGTCGGGAATCCGGATATCACGGGCCTTGGGGGTACTTGGCGCCGCGTCGCGCGACCTCGCGCGCAGCCGCGTGCTTCACCCGCGGGCGGAGGTGCCTCGGCACGCCGTGATGCTCGGTGGCCGTTGACGACTTCTAGGTGAGGGACGCTCAGTTCGCCAGTCGACTGCGCAGCTCCGGCAGTGATCTGAGAGCGAAGTCGATCAAATCGTCTTGATTGCCAAGGTCCGTATCTGCGCCTTCCATGAGCGCCAGGGCGAGCCTCTTCCGCAGATCATCACTTGGCGGCGAACCCGTCACCCGGCACGCCGTTTCCATCGCCACATCCAGGCATTGCACGAGATAGGCGATAGTCTCCGGATCATAGCCCTTGTTGCTGAAAGGCATGGCTGACCTCCCGAGCACTTAGTCACCGACGCAACTGTCTGCTTTTCACGAAGGGCGCACAAGTTGACCGAACGGGCATTCCGAAGTCTCGCGCATTCATTTGGCCGAAGGACGGCCGGCGCTGACGCCGTATTCCATGCCCTTCGAGGTGAGGTATATCGAAGTGGGCGACCGACCTAAATAACCCTCTTCGACCAATCGATTGACGCAATCGAGCAGTTCTGCGGCGCCTCCGAGATGGCCCACCTTTTCGATGAGCTCTTCCTCACCCACAACTGAAATCGTTTGGCTCCTCCATGCTTGATAGAGCGTCATAAGCACCGAACGATCTTGATCCAGCATCCCCTTCCCCGCGTCGCATCACACCGGAATCGGCGGAAATTTAGGGGCGGCATCACCCACGCGCAATGCTACCTCCACATCAGTCGAGACTGAAGACCCTAGCTGGCGCCGGCCGCAGGAAAGGGTGTGACGTGCAAAGCACGCTCACGCACATGCAGTGAGCATTCTATAAAATGACGTAACAGGACAGCGCGTTTTGCCTCATGAAGCAATTGCGAGGTCTCTGCCTCGAATCGCAAGTGAGACTTGGCCGCTCAATCGCCGGTTCGGCAGTGAGCGGCTTCGTTTTGTTGCGAGAGCGACGGCGCCGATTCACCGACCTCGGCGCCGTCGTACTTGGCGGCGGTCTGGCGTCGCACAAGGCGCAAGCTGGGACGCTCGTCGTCAAGGCCGGGCTACGCGTGCGCCCGTGCTACCATCGTGCGCAGCGGAGCGGGTGGTCTGCTCGCTGGACTTGGCCTTCTTGCCATTCCGGGCATTGGGCCCGTGGTCGCCGCTGGCTGGCTTGCCGCGACGGCTGCAGGTGCGATTGCCGGCGCGGCCGCGGGCGGCGCCGTGGGTGGCATAGTGGGGGCGATGACCTCCGAAGGCGTCCCTGAGTCCGAGGCGAATGTCTACGCCGTGCATCTCGCACCATCGCGCAGCGAATCGACCGCTATTCGGCCGCTTTGCAAATGCATCGGCGCATGCCGCGGGAACACCGGTGGCCTTCCTTGTCTGTCTTGTTGCTGTCCTCGTGTGGGCGGCGACCGGTCCGATGTTCGGGTGTTCTGAGACGTGGCAACTTGGCATCAACACAGGAACAACCATCGTCACCTTCCTCATGGTGTTCCTTATCCAGAATAGCCAGAACCGGGGACGGCGCGGCGATCCAGACAAAACTGGATGAGCTAATCCGGTCATCAGATGCTGAAGACGAATTCATGGGAATCGAGGGGTTGACGGAAAGCGAGCTCGCGATTCTTCACGATAGGTGCCAAGCGGCAGCCGCCCGGACACGGCGGCTTCTCGAGCAGACAAGCGCAGAGCGAGAGAAGCGCCAGCGCGATTGGTCCAAAACGGCCTGAGTGGCGAGGCGCGTGACCTTTAGCTAGCGGCGCCCCGCGCGGGCGATGCGGAAGGAACGAGCGTATCGCGCGCGCCCTGCTTCGTCTCTGACAACGGGGCCTCCGAAGCGTCCTGACCCAACGTTGCCTTCGTCCGCGGCTGGTTTCGACTGCTTTCCTCAAGCGCAACAAGCCTCTCGGCTGCCAGCCAGAAGTCCAAGTCCAAATCGCTCGGGTGCCCGGCGCCTTCCCAAAGCTCGTATGCCCGGCGGCGAATGATATCGTTCATGGCGATTCCTTCCGATGCGCTGCCGCCGGCGGGCGTGGCGCGCCCGCCTCGCGGCGACGATGTCAGGCTGCCTTCGCGTTTACGGCCGTCGTAGCGAGCTGAGACAACGCGGCGTCGGTGGCCTTTTCTTCGCCGAGCGTCAGATCGAGCAGCTTCACCGCATCCTTCATGCCGAGCTGCTGTGCCCAGGTCCGCAGCGTGCCATAACGGCTGATCTCGTAATGCTCTACTGCCTGCGCCGCGGCCAAGAGACCCGGATCGAGCGCGGCGGTGCCGGCGAAATCTTCCATGATCTCTTTGCCCTCATCGATGATGCCGATGATGGCGTCGCAGGTCTTGCCGCGGGCTTGAACGCCCAACAGCTCGAAAACCTGCTCAAGCCGCTCGACATGCACTTCAGTCTCGTCGCGGTGCTTCTGGAACGCCGCAGCAAGCTCGGCCGACTGGGCACTCTTTGCCATTTTGGGCAGTGCGCGTAGGATCTGCTTCTCCGCGTAGTAGATGTCCTTGAGGGTTTCTTGGAACAGGTTGGTTAAGTTCTTTTCCGCCTTGGGTGCCATGTGGGGTTTCCTCGTTTTCAGCGAGCGGCGAGAGCCGCCGGATTGCGGGGCTCAACGACTCCTGGCGGCGTTTGTTCCGAAGCGGAACTGCCACTGTCTCAACGGGTTCTCCCTACCTCAACGGAGGTCGTGAGCATGGCTCAAGCGCGCGATGGATTGCTCCACGGGCCACTCTCTTCACGGACAGTGCATCTTTGCCTCGACATGCAGAAGCTGTTCGCTCCAACCGGTCCATGGGCCACGCCTTGGATCGAAAGGGTGCTGCCGGTCGTCGTGAGGCTGTGCGAAAGGCTGTGCGAACGAACCGTGTTCACCCGGTTCATTCCGCCTGCCACCCCAGAGGAAGAGGTGGGCGCCTGGCGCCGCTATTATCGGCGGTGGCAGCACGTCACGCAGCAACGCCTGGCTCCGGGGACGCTCGATCTGATCCCGGAACTGGCCCGGTTTACGCCGCCGGCGCTGACAGTGGAGAAGCGCCGGCTGTCCGCCTTTTCAGCGCCGGACTTGGCTCCCAACCTCAATGCACGGCTCACCGATACGCTCATCATCACCGGCGCGGAAACCGATGTATGCGTTCTCGCGACGGTCTTGGGTGCCGTCGATCGCGGCTACCGGGTCATCGTGGTTGAGGATGCGCTCTGCAGTTCGTCCGACGCGGGCCACGATGCGCTTATGACGCTGTATCGCGAACGCTTCGCGGAACAGATCGAGACGATCTTGTCGGACGACTTGATCGACGTAATCAGAGACGCGCCCGCTTGGAAGTGAGCCGCTGAATTAAGGCTGAGTGGCAGAGCGAGCAGCCTGATCGGTCTGGCTGCCGCCGCGTTGCCCTAAAGAGGGACTACCTCACACGAGGTCGTTGCCACGAAGCAGGATTTCGACGACACGGCGAGCGTCGAGAATCTCCGCCACCGCGCCGGTTCGAGCGGCGAATCTCAGCGCGAGCCGCACGCCGGTGAGCTGAACGCCGCGCTGCCCCGCGAACCGTTCATCGAGAAATACCGCGGCGTCATGCAGGGTGCGTAGCTCCTTCCCGTCACGCAACAGGATGGGTTTGTCTAAGTCCGCATTCCAGTGGGGTAAATCCGTCTCGCTCATGGCCCAAGATAATGCATCAGAGGGCTACCGGATCCCTGATTTCGTGCTCGGCGCCGCTTGGGGCTACCTGCGTTGAACTTTGCCTACTGCGATAAGCCTGCGGCCTTCCCTCGGCGCAGGGGCTGGCGGCGGCGCTAGCGAGTGGCATCATCGGCGCCGCCGTTTCATCACGTCAGATGCCGCGGCGGCTCTATTGCAGGGATTGGAGGCTGGTTGAAAGGCTCATTCAAGGAGCCATGACGCGTGAACCCAATCCGCCAAAAACATCGCGCTCGCCGAGGCCACGGATTTCGTGAAGCGCGAGGAAGACCGCCTGGCTGAGAAGCCCAAAAAGACTGCTCGGCTTCGAGAGGAACGGATGCGGCGGGAAGCCTCGTCAAAGGGATAGCCGGGAAGACGCCGCCTCGGTGTTGAGTCCCAGCGGCGCCTTCACCGGCACCGCGAACGCTGGGAGCAATCCGCGGTAGCGATTAAACGCCGTTAGACGCAGGATAGTTCACGTCCCGACCAGATACGCGCGACCTGGCGGAGCGGTTTGCTGATGTACGTGGGCGCCGTCTGGGACTAGGACATCGGCAGCGGCGGCCCGCCGCTCATATCAAGCGCCGGGTGGTCAGGAACTTCAAGAACAGGGCTGCAGCCCGCGCGATATCGGGATTATTCCGCGTGTCGAGCGCGGTGACGAGCGCATCCTGCACTTGCTGATATTCTTCAAACTGCCAGATTTCGGCGCCGAGTGTACCGAGGTACTGCATTGCGTCCGCTACCGTGACGAGTTCGCGGCCCTTCACGCGGATCGGCTGCGGGAGCCGCGGCGAGTGGTCGGCGCGCTTCGGCTGGTGCAATCTGACGTCCTCCAGCGCGAACTCGATCGTGCGGCGCGCCTTGACGATATCAGCGCCGTGGCCGGTCTCCGCCGCCTGCTTGAGGCTAATCCGCGCTTCATCGAATGCGAGGCTCGGACGGCGGGACGCGTGCGCTTCTATGAACGCCGCCGCCTCGTGCAGCGAATGCAGCTCGGTGCCGTCCTCGGTTGGGACAGGCCTATCCAAACTGGCGTTCCAATAGGGTAGATCAGGTTTCCGTTGCATGGCGGGTTTAACGCCGCGGGCGTGCTTCGGTTCTGCTGCTATGCCGGCAAAAAGATGACGCTGAGTGGGAAAACGCTGGCGCCCGCGCATCTTCTGCGGCTTGGTCGACGGGAGGGGCTCAATGCCTCGGCCTCGTCAGCGCTTCGCGGAAAGTCGGCAGCGCGCTCAGCGCGAATCCGATGAGTGCCTCGCGATCCGTCATGCCGTAGCCAGCACCCTCTAACAGCGCCGCAGCGAGTCTCCGCCGGAGCTCGTCGTCCGGGATGTGATCGGCGCTGCCTACTGTGGCAGCACAGGCACTGTTCAGGCACTCCTCAAGGAGTGCGATCATCTCTGGATCATAGCCTTGGCTCATAAAGGGCATGCACGCTCCTCTCGATCCGCGCCGACCACACCTTCGCAAGCTTACCTAGCGGCCGCCCCTCACCGGGCGGGGCACAGGCTATCCACTGGCCAATGTCCAGCGCGCAGATATCGTTCCTTGATGTTTCGCCGCCAAAGCCCAATTGCCTCAGTTGGTGCTCCGCTGATGTATTATCCCACCACGACGACCAAAATTTCGCACCGCGCGGAATAAAAGGTCCAGCCCGCTCGTTTGCTGCTTGAGACTAGACATCAACCTCGCCCTCGAAAGAGGGCGGGGCCGCCTGTATTTCATTGACCAATAGTTTTGAAAATAAATACTTCGATCGGGAACGCATTTCTTTCTCAAGTATTTCCAATCTGCACATTACTCAAATGGAGGCTCAAATGAACAAGACTTTGTACGCCGTTCTCGTAGCCGGCGTTGTTGCCATTCCCTCGTCGGTCTTTGCACAAGCGGCGATCGTGACCGTGCCGTCGGAGGTCGAAACCTATGTCGTCAAGGAAAAAACGCCGTCGGTGAAGGTCGAACGTGAGGTGATCATCGGCTCGGAATTGCCAGCCACCGTTGAATTGCACACAGTGCCGAAGTACGACACCTACAGCTATGCCGTCGTGAACAATCGCCGTGTCATCGTCGAGGCTAAGACCCGCAAGGTCGTCAAGATCATCGACTAAGGGTTCGCGATGCGAAAGATCTTGCTCACATCCGCGGCGCTCGTATCAGCGCTTTTGTTTGGCACCATCGCTGCGACGACCCCCTGCCGCCGGACAACAGCAGCGACGCGTCCGGCGGCGGCTACGGCGTGTACGCGGCGCATGCCGATCAACGTCTGTAGCAAAGCCGGCCCGTGACGAATGCGCGGTTGGTCGCCTCTCCCAACACCGCAGGGAGCGGCCAACAGCCGCCCGGCGCCCGCACACCCCTGCCGCTGCCGGGCGGCTGCCTCTTAATCGTCGCCGGCGTGGACCATTTAACCCGAAACCACGGCACCTCAGCTCCTGATGGGGCGGCGAAAAGCTATGCACTAGTCGGCCGCAGTGGAGGGTATGATGCCTGTGCTCTTTTTCGGTTCTCTAGCGGTTCTCGCTGGCGTCATCTACCTGGGCGTCGCCGCAGTGTGGAATGGCCCGCTGAGCCAAACAAGGCGTTCGGCTGCGACGGCTGACACCCTCGAACCCCGCCGCAACGGTAGCACCGTTTTTGAGCTATCTCAGAACTGGCCTGGCTTTGCGCTTGTGCTAGTTGGTGGTTTGCTCATGTTGGCTGGTGCCGTCATCTAATGATCATCCTCTGGCTGATCCCACCATCGACCGTGGTCTTGCTCCGCGCGCCCTGGCCGCGCGGAGGGCGCGCACGACAGCGTCATCGCCGTACAACCGGCGCCAAGGCGACGCCCACATCATGTGGCAGGCGCACCTGCGGGCGCGGGTAGGCCCGAAAGCCTAGCGCCTAAGGTTCAACTGCTTCCACGGTTCATAGGCGGCGTATCGCTGCTCCTGAACGGCGATCGCAGCGAGCCACGGCGTGCTCCAACGTGTTCCTGGTTGGGCCGGCCGACCATTGGTGGCCTGGCCGGGCTGCGGCGACACGGTGCTATGGGGATGGGCACTGTTCGTCGTCATTCAGAACCAGTTGATCGAGCTGTTGCCTGGTCTCTTGAATCCGTTCCCAGAGCGGGTCACAGGCCTGTAACAGCCGCAAGCGTTCTTCATGGCAGACGGAGGCATGGCGAGCTGCAGTTAGGGCGGCAGCGTAGTCGTTGAGGGCTACTTCGAATTGCACAAGGAGTTGTCGAAAGGCGGGCATATCGCGGGGGACCGGCAAGGACAGGCGGTTGTACGGTGTAATACTGCACCTCAATGATGGCAGTAGGTCGCAGGGAAATCCATCCGGAAATGCGCCTTCAGAGGAGCGTCGGCACGACGGGATCCAACACCCTGAAGGCCGCCTCCCGCGGTGACCTGGCTGAGCTCGATTTTCACAATTTCACCGCTGCCGAGCGTCAGGGATGCGCGGCGATCGTTGCGCTGGGTGGGAAGCTTTTCCGCCGACAAGACCCCATCCGCGACGAGTTCGCCACTGGCGGGTTTCCAGACGTCAATTCTGACAGCGCCGCGGACGTCGGGAGCGAGGCCATCTTTAGTCAGCCCTCGCCGGCGATCATCGCGAAATGCTCTCTGCCGCTATCGCTCATCGCTGCGCCTACGATCCCCGACATCGAAGCTCCAGCGTTCGATCTGCCACTCCGTACCGGGCCGCTCCGGGAGGGGCGCCAAGATGTCGGCCTCGGCGGCTGCAGCAATCAAGGCGGTGCGGAATTCCTCCGCCGTCCCAGCACCAGAGCCTTCCATGGCTGCGAGGGCTGCGATCTGCGCCGCGAGGCGAAGCTGGCCGCTCCGACTGCGCTGCGGCCATTGGTACAGCATGAAAAGGGCGGCCGCCTCGACGTCGGCGAGGACGCGCCTGGTCCCGCTTCGGTCCCACAAAGCCACGGGGTGCATGTGAATCATCGTCATGGCGGACTCAACGTCATCCGCCCGAATCAGTTCAGGCCGCAGAAGCCGGGAAGGCGCCGACCGCTCGCGGTCCCGCCATCCGATCGTCGCCTAAAGCGCTGAACAGTCATCCCCGCTCGATGGAGCGCCGCTCGCCTGGCCCGCGCCAAGGGCGCGCACGACAGCGTTATCGCCGTGTACCGCGCGCAGGTAAGCCTTGCGGTTCAAAGCGCAGAAGACTTTGCGGCAAGCGCGGTGATCAACCGATACACGGCTTCCATAACGGCCATCGATCCGCCGATCGAAACAAATATGGCAAGGAGGCGGAGCGCGGGATGCTCGAATGGAGCCGCCTCACTAAGAAAGAAATACGAAATAGATGAGCATAAATAAAACCCCATGACGACGATAAACGTCAGGATCATGCCACTGCCTGCAATGAGCACAATTATTTCAAATACATCAACAGATTTTGTTCGTTGTTCAAGCAGATAACTGTGAGCGTATACAGCAATAGATAGACTAATGACAATTTGCACGACATCAGAAAGAATCTTTGCTTTATTTAAATCAGCCTCGGACGCGGATCGGAATCGTCGTTTATATTCGTCCGAAGGCCGCAGCATGTCCCACGAACGGTCCCATAGCCGCCGAAGTTTGCTCACCGTCAATGCCTTCCTGATTCTTGACGTTACAGTTGCCTGCTATGACTTCAGATTTAGAGGGTCGTGTAAGCGCTCTGCGTTATCGCCTCCATCAGCGCTTCGCCAGCCTCACGCCGGGTCCCCCGTCGGCCTGCTCGCCGTCTGCGAGGAAGACGATGCCGGCCGCCTCGAGCGCCCGCCGTAGGACATCCAGCGTAGCGTTCTGCGGAGAGGACTTGCCGCTCTCGAAATTGCGGATCGTGGCGTTCCCAATCTTCGACGCCTCGGCAAGTTGCTGCTGTGACCAATCGAGCGTGGCTCGGGCGGCGCGACATTGAGCGGGTGTAATCATGCTGACGAGGATACCGCACGAGCTATAAGAAATCGATAGGGGTAGCGAATTTCGCTTGCGACACGGTGTATGAGCGATTAACGATAGTGATATCGAAAATCGCTACCGGAGAATCATCGCATGTCGCGCCCCACCGCGCCGGCAAACGCCGCCGGCATACCCTCGCCCCCCGCCACGTTCGGGGCCACGTTCATGCTGCTATACGAGTTGCGTGCCATCATGGAGCGCACGCTCGAAGAGATGATTGATCTCCTCGATGCCTGGGACGGCGATTCAGACCTGGAGCTGACAGCCGTCGAGACGCACGGCCGCGGCTTCATCGACACCGGCGCCGACGACGCCGAGGATACGCATGACGCCGAAATGGATCATGCCGAGCTCGGCATCGCGGACCTCGATGGCCTCGTCGAGCAGCGGCCCGGCGCCTTCCATGGGAGCGCGATATGAGCTCGCTCGATGTGGCTCCCCGAGATCGCCTGATCTCTGTCCATGATCTCCTCACTGATGCCAGGGACCTCGCCGGCGCGCTGAGCCTTATGGGCAGTGGAATGGAGTTTGAGCACTGCAGCGGCCCCGTCGTGGCCGTGGCGAGCGTCCTGCTCGATCGCATCGAAGCCGCGATGAAGACGGTTGACGCCGTCACCAGCGATGCGACTGGAGGGACGACGTGATGCGCAAGGAATCGCCTCCCGCCGCGGCTATACCGCCGCATATCGATGCCCAAGCGCGCGTTGCCGCCGGCGTCGAGATGATCAAGGCCGCCCTTGCTGATGCCTATCCCGGCCGGGCGCTAGGCGCTGAGGTGTTCTTCGGCGCTGAGGGTGCCGGCGTCGCGATCGCCGCGCACGACGTCCCGGGTTTCAGGCTTCGGCTCAATATGCATTGGGACATGCTTCGCGCCGTCTAAACGACTGGACCCCGGCCGAGTGCGACGGCCGGAGCATACCTCTCGACTCGTCCAAACCCGCCGTTTTGCATGGTTTGACGCAGCGCGCGTATTCTCACGCGCTCGTGAATGACCGCCATCCGTCCAGTTTTTGACCGCCTTTTGTCCAGGCGGAATGTCACCGCCGGCGCGCCGCATGTCACATCGCCCGCGCCTTGCGTCACAAAGCCCTTCGCGGGCGTCACAAGGCGAACCCGGCATGTCACGCTCAGAACCGCGTCTTGAGGCCTTGTCCGCGATCTGTCCGAGAAAACCCGCGCTTTTACACGGCAATCCATTTCGGGCGTTCTTTACGTTCACGCTACGTTCTGATCGATATACGTCATTAGCACTTGCAAAAAGGAGCGTTCCAAATGTCCGAAGATTCGGCGACCCCTCGATACGCGCGGACGGCCAAGAGCGAAGAACTGGTCAACGTTATGGTCCGCGTTCCAGCGTCGATCAAGTCGAGGCTGCAAGATGCGGCGTCGCGCAACGTTCGCTCTACCAGCGCCGAGGCAGCGTACATCATCCTCGACTTCTTCCGGCGCGAGCCCGCCTCGCCCGACATCGCCCTCTGAGCGGGCGGTGTCGCCAGCATGAGCATGGATCGCATCTTCATGACCACCGGCGCTATCCAGCGATTCCTAGGTGAGCGCGGGGTATGCATCTCCGCCGACACGCTCCGCCGGCGCGCGAAGGATCAGCAAGCGCCGTTCCCTGGCTTCCGCCGATCGTCGAGCCCAACAGCGCCGCTATGCGCCCGCGTCGCTGCTGTTGAGGCGTGGCTCGCCGCGCGCGAGGCCATCGGCGTCGAGGTGGTGAACTGATGTCGCGCGGGCCTTGCACCTTCCGTCAACGAGACCTGACGGCGGCGGTTAAGGCGGTCGAGGCAGCGGGGATTGGTGTCGCGCGGGTGGAAGTCGACAAGGACGGCAAGATCATCATCATTCCTGGCAAGCCGCCCGTCGTTCCGTTCGATCTTCCCACGCACGGGCTCCCTGAACCGGATTTGGGAATGTAGCCATGCCCCGCCCGCGCCCCCCGCACTTGCATCGCGAAATCACACGGCACGGCAACACCGTGTGGTACGTGCGGAAAGGGCAGGGGCGTCGGATCCGTATTCGCGCCGCGTTCGGAACGCCGGAATTCGATTCCGAGTACCAAGCCGCCCTGGCCGGCAACCAGCGACCTGCAAAGGCTGCTCCGTCTGCCGGATCGTTGACCTGGCTGCTCGCTCGATATCGGGAGACTACCGAGTGGTCGGGCCTTTCCGAGGCGACGCGGCGTCAGCGGGACAATATCTTTGTCCATGTCATCAAGGCCGCGGGCCATCAGCCGCTGTCGAAGATCACCAAGGCGCAGATCATCGCTGGCAAGGAGCGGCGCGCCGCGACGCCGGCGCAGGCCCGCAATTTCCTCGACGCCATGAGGGGGCTTTTCCGATGGGCTGTGAAAGCCGAGATGGTCAAGACCGATCCGACCGCAGGCGTCGATAACCCGCCGCGGAAGGCCGGCGACGGCTTCCCCCCGTGGACCGAAGAACACATCGCCGCATACGAGGCACGCTGGCCGATCGGCACCCGTCAGCGGGTGTGGCTCGACGTGCTGGCCTTCACCGGCCTCCGGCGTGGCGACGCTGTTCGCCTTGGGCGTCCTCATGTTCGCGACGGCATTGCAACGATCAAGACCGAGAAGAGCGGCGAGACTGTCGAGGTGACGTTGCCAATCCTGCCTGTGCTCCGCGCGACACTGGATACTGGTCCCTGTGGCGATCTGACCTTCATCGCCGGCGCAAATGGGCGCCCGCTCACCAAGGAATCATTCGGGAACGAATTTCGGGAAGCGTGCAAGGCGGCCGGCGTTCCCGGCTCAGCGCATGGCGTGCGGAAGATCGCGGCGACCAGGGCGGCCAATGCCGGGGCGACGGTTGCGCAATTGGAAGCCATCTTCGGATGGACAGGCGGCACAATGGCGTCGCTCTACACGAAAAAGGCGGACCGAAAGCGCCTCGCGACGAACGCCATGCATCTCTTATCGAACGATGCCGGAACATCTATTCCCGCACCCGGTCTGCCGGTGCGGGATAAAGGCCGAAAAGGATAATGAAATCAATGCACAATCTAAGAGATGGTGCGGTCGAGAGGACTCGAACCTCCACGGTGTTACCCACTGCCACCTCAAGGCAGCGCGTCTACCAATTCCGCCACGACCGCATGCAGCGCGAAGCAGCCTCAGGCCGGTCCGCGAGCGGGGGATCGTCTAACAGATCGAACCGGCGTTCACAAGGGCTCGACGGCTGCTCTCAGGCCCTGTCCCCGACAGGCGAGACATTCCGCACGCCGATGATTATGTGTGGGCCATGAGCGACGCCGACACCATGCCCCGCAGCGCCCGCGACAGCCTGGACACCAGGCTGTTCGCGCAAGCCGGCGCGCCGCCGGTGCGCTGGCGCATCTCCGATTCCGCGGTCGCCTATCCCGACGCGCTCGCCGAGATGGATGCGCTGTCCACAGCGATCTCCGAGGGGCGGGCGCCGGAGACGGTTTGGCTGCTGGAACACCCGGCACTCTACACCGCCGGCACCAGCGCGCGGCGCGAGGATCTGGTCGATCCCGAGCGCTTGCCCGTATTCCAGACCGGACGGGGCGGGCAGTTCACCTATCACGGGCCGGGCCAGCGCATCGCCTATGTGATGCTGGACCTCAAGCGCCGCCAGCCGGACCTCCGGCGCTATGTCGCCGCCCTTGAGGAATGGCTGATCCGCACGCTGTGGTCCTTCCATGTGCGCGGCGAACGGCGCGAGGACCGCGTCGGCGTCTGGGTGAAGCGTCCCGACAAGCCGGGCGAGGCCGAGGACAAGATCGCCGCCATCGGCATCCGCGTGCGGCGCTGGGTGACGCTGCATGGCGTCGCGCTGAACGTCGATCCGGACCTGTCGCATTATGACGGCATCGTGCCGTGCGGCGTGCGTCAGCATGGCGTCACCAGCCTGATGGATCTCGGCCTCACCGCCGACATGGCGGATGTGGACATCGCGCTGCGGCGCGAATTCGAGGCGGTGTTCGGTCCGACCACGGATTAGAACCGCGGACTAGAACATCGCGCGGATATGGTCGAAGCCTTCCGGCAGCGGCTCGCCATCGGCCGGCAGCACGTCGATCCTCGTCACTTCGGCCATGCGCGGCCCGCGCCGGCAGGCGGCGACCATGGCCTCGACGAGATCCGTCCCGCCGCCGACCAGCGCCTCCACCGTTCCGTCGGCTCGGTTGCGCACCCACCCGCGCGCGCCGAGCCGCTCGGCCTCGTCGGCGACGAAGGCACGATAGCCGACGCCCTGCACGCGGCCATGGACGATGATACGGGCGGTATGCATCAGGCAACGCGCTCCCTGTGCGCGGTTGGAACCAGCGCCAGCAGGATAGAGGCGGCGAGCGGCGGTGCAATGAAGGCCGTAATCAGCGAGCCGATGATGAGATCGCCATGGCTGGCGGGAGCATAGGATTCCAGCAGCCCGCCGATCACATCGAGCACCGGGGTCGGCGGCAGCGCACCGCTGCTGCCATCATCGCTCGGCACGATCGCATAGAGCATTCCCGCCGGTTCGCTTGCTGCGCAGCCCAGTGTGAACATCAGCGCCGCCAGCGGAAAGGACGGCCATGCCGGCAGGCCGGCATCGAGCAGGCGCGCGGCATGGATACGCTGCCAGGCGAAGCTCACCGCGGCGAATGCGGCATAGCCGGCAAGGTGCCAGCGGGTGAGCGGTAACAGCAGAAAGAGCAGCGGCACGCAGAGCCAGGCGCCATAGACGAGTATGGCGGCGACCAGGAACGCGGCGCGTGCCATCGGACGCATCGTCTCACGGACCTAACGAGCACGAAAACGGGCCCACCCGCTTTCGAGGATGGGCCCTGCGACTTCGCCGCGCAAGGCGGCGCTGGACTGTGGTTACTGGCAGGCGTAGCGGACGCCATTCCTGCCGACGAAAGTGCCGCTGTCGGGATCATAGGACCGATAGCGCGTGCAGGCCGGGGCGTAGCTGTCGCGCGCGGCGCTGCCTATCAGCGCGCCTGCGGCGATGCCACCAATGATGCCGGCGGCGAGGGCGCCGTCATTGTTATAGCCGCGATAGCCGTAGCCTCGGTAGCCATAGCCGTGACCAAGATAGCCATGGCCATAATAATTTCCAGAATAATGGCGGCCGCCACCGTGATGATTCCCGTTCCAACCTTGGTTACGCCACTCCCGTGCTTCCACGGCAGTGGTTGAGACGGTAGCGGCGCCCAATGTGAGGGCAGCTATAGCGACGGTAATGATCTTGCGCATCACGCAAACTCCTGTTCTGCACTGTCTATGTGGGAGGCTAACGGCTGGCGCTGGGGAAAGTGCCAGCCATATTCACGATAATTCTCACGATCCCGTGCATACGACCTCGCGGAGATACGTTCTGGCGTTGGGACGCTGCGTCGCCGCGCCGCCGGGGAGGGCGTTCGCGCAATTTGCCTTGGGGAACGCCACTTCCTAAGAGAAGGCCGAAGATTCCCATTTCACCACCGGACCGGAGAAGCGCCATGCGCGAAGAGGACGAACTCGCCGTCGCTTCCCGGCCGGAGACCGAAGGGCCGGATCCGGACTTCGTCGCCCGGGTCGGGGCCGCCATCGCGGCCGGCAATGTCGAACTGCTGCGCGCACTCGTCTCTGATCTGCACGAGGTCGACGTCGCGGCGCTGCTGGAAGCGCTGGATCCCGAAGACCGGCCGAAGCTGATCCAACTGCTCGGCGCGGATTTCGACTTCACCGCGCTGACCGAGCTCGACGAGACGGTGCGCGTGCAGATCCTCGAGGGGCTGCCGTCCGCCACCGTCGCCGAGGGCGTGCGCGACATCGATTCCGACGACGCGGTCTACATCCTCGAGGACCTCGACGACGCCGAGAAGCAGGAGATTCTCGGCCAGCTCCCGATGCCGGAGCGCGCCGCCCTGCAGCGCAGCCTCGATTATCCCGAGGAAAGCGCCGGCCGGCGCATGCAGACCGAGTTCATCGCATTGCCGCCGT
Organism: Starkeya sp. ORNL1; assembly: GCF_012971745.1. Lineage (NCBI taxonomy): Bacteria > Pseudomonadati > Pseudomonadota > Alphaproteobacteria > Hyphomicrobiales > Xanthobacteraceae > Starkeya > Starkeya sp. ORNL1. The sequence continues at coordinate 909,414 of NZ_CP048834.1, read as the reverse complement.
TTTGGACGGTCGGCCAGACGCTGGACTATATTGGCGAGACCGAGGGCCTGCCGGAGACCTTCTTCGAGGTCTTCGTCGTCGATCCCTCCTATCGGCACACCGGCTCGGTGCCGCTCGACCGGCTGGTGCGCACCAAACGCACAGTTAAGCTCGGCGAGGTGGTGACGCCCGACCGTCATGTGGTGAAGGCTGTCGACGACCAGGAAGACGTCGCCCGCGTCTTCGAGCGCTACAATCTGATCTCGGCGCCGGTGGTCGATGAGGCGGGCCGCCTTGTCGGCGTGCTCACCATCGACGACATCGTCGACGTCATCCAGGAAGAGGCGGACGAGGACGTCAAGGCGCTCGGCGGTGTCGCGGCGGACGAAGAGCTGTCCGACAGCTTCTGGTACATCGCCAAGAGCCGCTTCTCCTGGCTGTTCCTCAATCTGATCGCCGCCAATCTCGCATCCGCCGTGATCTCGCTGTTCGCCGACGAATTGCAGCGCATGGTGGCGCTCGCGGTGCTGATGCCGATCGTCGCCAGCCAGGGCGGCAATGCCGGCACGCAGACCATGACGGTGGCGGTACGCGCGCTGGCGACCCGCGAATTGCGCGCCAGCAATGCCGGCCGGGTCATCGGCCGCGAGCTGCTGGTCGGGCTGTTCAACGGCGTTGCCTTCGCCGTCATCATGGCGCTGGTGGTGTTTGCGCGCTTCGGCGCCATCGATCTCGGCTTTGTCATCGCCCTGGCGATGATCATCAATCTGGTCGCCGCCGCGCTCGGTGGCATATTGATACCCTTGGCGCTGGCGCGCATGAAGATCGATCCGGCGGTTTCCTCTGGTCCGTTCGTGACGACGGTGACGGATGTCGTTGGATTCTTCGCCTTTCTCGGCATTGCGGCGCTTTGGTTCTGACACGGCAGCGAGAACCGAATAGGCTGGCGCCGCGCGGCGGAATCGCAATCACCGGCGGCTCCGCAGCGTAAGCTCAATCGAGCGTTAAGTGTGGCCGGCTACAATCCGGAGGCGCGAGCCGAAAAGTGCGACGTGGTTTTCGGGCCACGCGGTTTCCAGGCGACGTCGGCTCCGATTGTTGTGACATTGATCGCGTTTCATGAATTTGGATTAGATTGATCCGAATTCACCGTGATCGAGGGAGCGTTGGGTATGCAGGCCTGCGTCAGCGGCCGAACGAACGTCCGGCCGGGCGGGTGCGACCGGGCATCGGCGTGCCGTCGCGCAGCGGACGGGGCGTGCCTGTGAGCCGCAGTCCGATAGGGCGCAGCGCCGGTCCCGGCGACCGCATGATCATTGCCGTCGCGCTCGTCATCATGGCGGCGGTGGCGGCGATGGGCGCTTTTGCGCTGGTGGCGGCCGAGCGCATCGATGCCGCTTCGCGCCAGCGCTGGGCGGAAATGGTCTCGGAATCGCTCGAGCGCCGCGCCGCCTCGCTGCAGCGCGATCTGTCCAGCTTCGCGCACTGGGACGAATCGGTTCTGCGCACCGCCTATTTCCTCGACGTCGAATGGGTGCACAAGAATTTCGGCAGCTGGCTGCACAACACCCAGCACCATGACCGCTCGTTTGTCGTGCTCGACGACCAGCTCGGCTATGCCTCGATCGATGGCGCCCTGGTGCCGGCCGACCAGGCGCCGTTCGACGCGCCGGCCATCATGCCGCTGGTTCGCGGCGTGCAGAGCGCCTACACCGCGAGCGCCGAGCGCGCCGCCGCCGCGGCGAGCGGCAAAAAGGCCGAGGCGGTGGAGAATGCGGTCGAGCCGATCTTCCGCGCCGCCTATTCGCGGGTCGACGGGCGGCCGGCTCTGGTCGGCGCCGTCAGCATCACCCCGGATTTCGGCCGGGTCATTTCGCCGAGCAGCGTACCGCCGGTCGCCGTCACGGTGCTGTTCCTCGAGCAGAACTTCCTCGGCGATCTCGTCAGCGAACTGCATCTCGCCGAGCCGCACATCTCGGAGAAGCTGAACGGCGACGAGCGGATGAAGGTCGCCATCCCCTTTGCCGATCCGCAGGTGGCGCCGGCCTGGCTGACCTGGCTGCCGGAGAATCCGGGCAGCGGGCTCTTGAAGACGCTGCTGCCGGCTCTGGTCGGCACCGCCGGTCTGCTGCTTGCCGCCGCGGCCATCGTGCTGTGGTACGCGCGCCGTGCCACGCAGGATCTCGCCGAGAGCGAGGCGCTCGCCTCGCGCCTCGCTTATGTCGACCCGCTCTGCGGCCTCGCCAACCGCGCCATGCTGATGCGCGTGCTCGGCCAGAAGCTTGGGCACGTCGGACCGGGGCACCGTCTTGCGCTGTTCTTCGTCGATCTCGACGGCTTCAAGGACATCAACGACACGCTGGGCCACCATCTCGGCGACCTGTTGCTCGCCGAGATTGGCCGGCGCATGCACGCCATGGTGGGACCCGACGGCCTTGCCGCCCGCTTCGGCGGCGACGAATTCGTGATGCTGATCCCGGTCGGTGCCGATGACGGCGAGATCGCGACGCTCGGCGCCTCGATCCTGGAGAGCATCCGCAGGCCGGCCGTGGTCGCCGGCCACACGCTGATTGTCGGTGCCTCGATCGGTGCCACCGTTGCGCCCGACCATGGCCTCGCCGCCAACGAGCTGATCCGCCTTGCCGACATCGCGGTCTACCGCGCCAAGAGCGACGGGCGCGGTGCCTTCCGGCTGTTCGAGCCGGATATGGAAGTCGAGGTGCGCCGCCGCCGCGAGGTCGAGGTGGAGCTATCCCGCGCCTTGGCCGAGGGCGCGCTCGACGTGCACTACCAGCCGCAATTTGCGGTCGACGGCGAGACGGTGATCGGCTTCGAGGCGCTGGTGCGCTGGTTCCACCCGACCCGCGGCCTGGTGCCCCCCAACGAATTCGTACCGGTGGCGGAGCATACCGGCCTCATCACCACCCTCGACATGTGGGTGCTGCGCCGTGCCTGCTCGCAGGCTCGCGACTGGGGCAAGCTGAAGCTTGCGGTCAATCTCTCGCCGGTCGATTTCCGCGCCCGCGACCTTGCCGCGACCATCGCGGGAATATTGCGGGAGACCGGCTTCGATCCGCGTCGGCTGGAAATCGAGATCACCGAGAATCTGCTGTTCGGCAACCAGCCGGAAGCCTTCGCCGCGCTCTCCGCATTGCGCACCATGGGCGTGCGCATCGCGCTCGACGATTTCGGCAGCGGCTATTCCTCGCTCGGCTATATCCGCCGCTTCCGCGTCGACAACATCAAGATCGACAAGAGCTTCACCCAGAATATCGGCCACACCGACGACGCCGCGGCGATCATCGACTGCGTGGTGCGGCTCGCCCGTGCGCTCGGCATCGCGGTGACGGCGGAAGGCGTCGAGACCCGCGAGCAGCTGCGCTATCTGCAATCGGTCGGCTGCCATCACGTGCAGGGCTTCCTGCTCGGTGGGCCGGTGCCGCTTACCAAGATCGAGCAGCATCTCGCGCGCGCCGCCGGCACCGAAGCCGGCGCGCCGATGCGCGCGCTCGCCCGCGGTTATGCGGCGCGGTCATTTCTTTGAGTGGATTGCTTAAGACGCATGTCATTGGGGATGGGCATCCTTCGAGGCTCGCTACGCGAGCACCTCAGGATCAGCTTGTGCAATAGTTTCGGTGTATCTCATCCTGAGGTGCCCGCACACAGCGTGGGCCTCGAAGGATTTTGAAGCACAGCGCATTTCTCCAGGCGGTTCCGGCACATGTTCTTCACGCTGTCCAAGGTCGCCTGGGCGCTGCTGGCACCCTCCAATCTCCTTGTGCTGATCATGGTGGTCGGCATGGTGCTGGCGATCCGGCGGCGGCGCCTGGGCCTGGCGCTGGCGGTGCTCGGCCTGATAGGCATCGTCCTCGGCGGCATCTCGCCGCTGCCTCGCCTCGCCTTGAGCACGCTGGAGGATCGCTTCCCCGCCTTCGTCGATGACGGCCGGCCGGTCGATGGCGTGGTGGTGCTCGGTGGCGCCGAGAACCCATATCTCTCTGCCGCCCGCGGCCAGCCGAGCTTCTCGGACGCCGCCGAGCGCATCTTCGCTTTGGGCGATCTGGCGCGGCGCTATCCGCAGGCCAAGCTGGTGTTCACCGGCGCCAATAATTCACTGTTCGAAACGCCGGGCCAGACCGAGAGCGACACCATCCGCGCCGTGCTGCCGTCGCTCGGCCTCGCGGCGGACCGTGTGCTGTTCGAGGACCGGGCCCGCAACACCGCCGAGAATGCGCGCAATGTCATGGACATGGTCCACCCGAAGCTCGGCGAGCGGTGGCTGGTGGTGACCTCGGCCGCCCACATGCCGCGTTCCATGGGTTGCTTCCGCGCCATCGGTTTCGAGGTGACCGCCTATCCGGTGGACTACCACACCGGAACCGGCAAGATGTTGTGGCGGCCCTACGGGACGGTGGCGGAAGGCCTGAGCGATCTGGACGATGCTGCGCGCGAATGGCTCGGGCTCGTCGCCTATCGGATCACCGGCCGGATCTCGACGCTGTTTCCGGCGCCTTAAACCTGATCCTGCGGCAAGCCGAGCCGGTAGACGCCGCGGAAATCCTCCGGATCGACCGGCTTGCCCTTGCGATAGATGACGAGCTTGCCCGCCATGGCGAGCCGTACCGCGGCGCGGCGCACCGCCGGCAGCAAGCGCTGCCAATCCTCGGCGCCCTCCGCCAGCGCTCGTGCCGGCTCGGAGGGGTCGATGCTGCGTGGCGCATCGGGGCGCCCGGCGAGCGCGAGTATGGCCGCTTCCACCGCCTCTTCAGCCGGGAAGCCGGCCTTGGAAGATGCATCCGGGGTGCTCATCGCGGCGGCTCCGTCTCGGCCAATGCCTTTTTCTCTTCGAAGTCCATCGGCCCGTCCTCGTCATCCAGAACCCAGTGCGAATCCCCGCCGAACTGCCGGTTCAATATCACCAGGAAGATGGCGAACGTCGCCGCCATGAAGGCGTAGGCGTTCACGTACCAGCCAAGATAGCCGATGGCGAAGAAGAAGGCGCGTTGTCCGCGATTGAAATGGCGGCCGGCCAGGGTCGCCATGCGCGCGCATTTCAGCGCGTGGCGTTGGGCGCGTGGCGTGTCCGCTTCCTCGACCGGCGGCGTCGAACCGAGCAGGATGGTGGTGTAGTTGAACAGCCGGTAGGCCCAGGCGAACTTGAAGAAGGCATGGGCGAAGATCAGCGTGATGCCGAGCGTCTTCACCTCCCAGGCGCCGCGCGCCGGCGGGGCGACCAGCGGCAGGTCGTTGAAGATCGCCATCACATCCTCGGCCGAGCGCAATATGGCCAGCGCCGCGCCGATGGCGAGCAGCGAGGTCGAGGCGAAGAAGGCGGTGCCGTTCTGCAGTGCGGCGATGATCTGGGCATCGACGATGCGGTTATCGCGCCGGAGCATGTTCTGCATCCACTCCACGCGGAACGCGTCCATGCGGCGGTTGAGCGTGCGCCGCTGCGACCAATCGCCCTCCATCAGCAGATGGTAGGCGATCCAGGCGAGGACGAAGGCCGCGAAGGCGATGCCGTCGAGGGTGGTGAAGCCGAGCATCGGGGAGCCGTGATTCGCGCTGATGATTCCGCCGAAAGCCGGCTAGCGCATGGTGATCGGGGTCTGGGCGGGGTTCAAGGCGTCGGGGGGCGGTAGCCTGCTGGAGGGTAGTTAGCCGCCTTGTGGTTATCACAGAGCAGAGTTGCGTTTCCGTTGGGTTGTATGACGTTTTTGCGATTGCGAGAACGCTCACGTTTTATTAATTATTGTTGCTGTCCGGCGACTGCCGGTGGGGTGGCCCGCCGAGCTGCAGGACATGTGAAGGCAATCCGGGGTTCGGCATGAATTCCCTTACCGAGCGCTCCTGTTGGGGAGTCGCGCGTTGGGCCGTCGTCGCATTTCTTGCAGGCGTGGCCTTGGTTTATCTCTTCGGTGGTTTCGAAGCGGCGACGGTGGTGGCGGGCTGAAAAGCCGGCCTGTCGTGCCCATCCTCGGTCCTCCGACTACACACAAGCGGCGCGGTCCTCACGGTCCGCGCCGTTTTTGCATGTGCGCTCCCCGCGTGCCGCAGCGCGGCATCAAGGCGGGTGATGCCGGCCATCATGGCTCTGCGTTTGCCATGGCAGGGCTATAGCCCGATCCTAGCTCAGCTAACGGGAGGGCGGTGCGATGACGTTAAAGCTCATCATCGGCAACAAGAATTATTCCTCATGGTCGATGCGGCCGTGGATGGCGATGAAGGCCGCCGGCATTGCCTTCGAGGAGATACTGGTCCCGCTCGATGCCCCTGACTTCAAGGCCAGGGTCGGCGCTCATTCGCTGGCCGGCAAGGTGCCGGTGCTGCTCGATGGCGAGGCGGCAGTGTGGGAATCCATTGCCATAATCGAGCACCTCGCCGAGCGCTTCCCCGATGCCCGCATCTGGCCGCAGGAGCCGGTGGCGCGCGCGTTCGCCCGTTCGCTGGCGACGCAGATGCATGGCGGCTTCGCAGCGCTGCGTAGCGCGCTGCCGATGAATCTCTGGCGGCCGGTCGAAGCCCGCGCCATTCCGGAAGCTGCGACACGAGACGTTGCCGCCATCACCGCGGCGTGGCGGGACGCACGCGCGGCGCATGGGGCAGGGGGCGACTTCCTGTTCGGCGCGTTTGGCGGCGTCGATGCCATGTACGCCCCGGTGGCGAGCCGCATCCGCACCTATGCGGTTCCCGTCGATCCGGTCTCCGCTGCCTATGTCGAAGCGGTGCACGCCCATCCCGCCTTCGTCGAGTGGAAGGAGGCTGGTCTCAAGGAGACCGGCGTGCTGCCCGAGGACGAGATCGACTGGCCGGTGGTCAAGCGCGTCTGAGTCGGAAGCCCGCCAGTAAGTCCCTCTCCCCGTCGGGGAGAGGTGGCCCGCGAAGCGGGTCGGTGAGGGGGAGCGCGATTGCTGAGAGTTGCAGACCCCTCACCCCAACCCTCTCCCCAATGGGGAGAGGGAGCAATTCCGCCGTAGACGCTCTGGTCTCGCCTCGCGGCTGGTGCTAGCGAGAGAGCATGCCTCTGCATCTCATCAAGCTGTGCGTCGGCGCCGAATCGATTCGCGACCTCGAGGAATGGATCGCGGAAAAGCTCGCGGAGAAGCGGGCCCGCGGCGAGCCGGTCGAGCAGTTCCACACCACCCGCATGGTGCCGACCCGTACCGACGAACTGCTCGATGGCGGTTCGCTCTATTGGGTCATCAAGGGCGAGATCGCCTGCCGACAGAATCTCGTGGCCATCCGCCCCTTTGTCGACGGCGATGGCATCCGGCGCTGCCGGCTGGTGATGGAGCCGGTGGTACACCGTGTCGAGCCGCGCCCGCGCGGGCCGTTCCAGGGCTGGCGATATCTCGCCGCCAAGGAGGCGCCGCCCGATCTCGGCGCCGGAACCGACGCCGCCGCATTGCCCGATGAATTGCGCCGCGAATTGCGCACGCTCGGCCTGCTCTGACCGGCCAAGGGACCCATCCGCCGGTTCGGGGCGTTAGCCCCGGACAAACCGGACAGAGGCCCGACCATGGTTCAGGATAGCAATGAGCGGAAAGTCGTCGAGGACGGCGAGGTCGTCGTCAAATCGCAACCGGAAGAGCGCCAGGCCGCCGAAGTGCGCCCGATGCGCTATGTGCTCGGCATCGGGCTGCTGCTGGTCATCATCGGCATGGCGGTCAGCTACATGACGGTCTAGCGGGCCGGTACCCCGACATTGTCGATCAGCCGCGTCGAGCCGATGCGCGCGGCGACCAGCAGGCGGACCGGTCCTTCGCTGGCGGATGCTATAGGCGCCAGTGTCTCGGCGTGGCACGCTTCCAGATAATCCAGCACGAAGCCGGCCTGCGTCACGAGCGTACGCGCACGCCCGACGGCGCTTTCCACCGCCTCGCCGCCGGCGATGGCGGAGGCCGCCTCGGTGAGGGCACGATACAACGCGGGCGCGGTGCGGCGATCGTCGACCGAGAGATAGACATTGCGCGAGGACAGAGCGAGCCCATCCGGTTCGCGCACCGTCGGCACACCGACGATGTTCACCGGCAGATCGAGGTCGCGCGACATGCGGGTGACGACCTTGAGCTGCTGGTAGTCCTTCTCGCCGAAGAAGGCGAGGTCGGGCGCAGCCTGCACCAGAAGCTTCGCCACCACGGTGGCAACGCCGGCGAAATGCGTCGGGCGAAAATCGGTCTCCAGGCCTAGCGCCGGCCCGGCGACCGTGACGCTGGTGCTGAAGCCCTCGGGATAGATGTCCGCCACCGCCGGCAGATAGACCAGGTCGGCGCGCGCTGCCCGGAGCTTGGCGAGGTCGTCGGCAAGCGTGCGGGGATAACGGCTCAGATCCTCGTTTGGGCCGAACTGCGTCGGGTTGACGAAGATCGAGACCATGACGCGCGACGCCCGCCGCCGCGCCGCGCGCACCAGCGCGATGTGCCCGGCATGGAGCGCCCCCATGGTGGGTACCAGCGCAATGCGCTCGCCCGCCGCGCGCCATTCGCGCACCTGGCGACGCAGGCTTGCCGGCGTCGACGCGCGCTTCAATCCTTCGGCCTTCATGGAACTCCCCAGTTCGCCCGCCCATTGCGCCAGCTCGTTCGCCCATTGCGCAAGGGCGGCGAACCTAGCAAAGGACATACGGGAATCAATCGCCGCGATGAGGCCGCTTGCCGGCACGCCCGGCGCAGCCCACCTGAAGGATCGGAAGGCGGCATTCCTGCCGCCAGAACACGAAACGATGACCGACCGAAACAAGCTTCCGCTTTCGCCCTCCGAGGAGGTCGCTCGTTTCCTCCAGGAGGTGGAGGCGCGTCCGCCCGCCGTCACCGAGGGTCATGGCCGGCTGATCTTCGGCCTCGACGCCACCATGAGCCGCCAGCCGACCTGGGACCTCGCCTGCCAGCTTCAGGCCGAGATGTTCGAGGCCGCCGCGTCGACCGGCGGCCTCGCCATCCAGCTGGTCTATTATCGCGGCCTCAGTGAATGCCGTGCCTCGCCCTGGATGGATGACGCCAGGAAGCTCGGCACGATGATGGCGCGTATCGATTGCCAGGGCGGCCGCACCCAGATCGGCCGCGTGCTGCGCCACGCCGCGCGCGAGGCCGGCGAGGCGCCGGTGAACGCGCTGGTGTTCGTCGGCGACGCCATGGAGGAGACGCTGGATCAGCTCTGTGCCGCGGCCGGTCCGCTCGCCTTGCGCGGCGTGCCGGCCTTCATGTTCCAGGAGGGGCGGGACCCGGGCGTGGAGCGCGCCTTCCGCGAGATCGCCCGGCTGACCCGCGGCGCCTGGTGCCGCTTCGATGCCGGCGCCGCTGCGGAATTGCGCGCGCTGCTGCGCGCCGTTGCGGCCTACGCCGCGGGCGGAACCAGGGCGCTTGTGGCGCTGGCGAACTCGGGTGATGGCGGCGGCGCGCAGAGATTGATCACGGCGATGCGGGGCGGCGCATGATCACCCTGCTCGGCGGCGTGATCTTCTTCGGGCTCGCGCTCTACATCCTCAAGCAGTTCGCCAAGGCCGACCCCAGGCTGCTGTCCCGATACGCCAAGAAGGGCGGCGGCGCGGCGCTGCTGCTGGTCGCCGGCTTCCTCGCCGTGCGCGGCCATTTCGAGACCGCGATCCCGCTCGGGGTATTCGGCCTGTCGCTGATCGGCTGGAGCTTTGGCGGCCTGCTGCCGGGAAGTCGGGGCCGAAAGACCGCCGGGCGATCATCCACGGTCAAGACCGCCTTCCTCGACATGGTGCTCGACCATGACAGCGGGCGGCTCTCGGGACGGGTGACGAACGGTGCCCTAGCCGGCCAGGAGCTCGACAGCATCGAACTCCCCAAGCTCGCTGGCCTCGCGGTCGCGGTCGACCCTGAGAGCCGGCGCCTACTCGAAGCTTATCTTGACCGCCGGGCGCCCAGCTGGCGTGAACACGCTGAGGGCGACACGGGCGGGCGGGGCGCTCGCGCGCCGGCTCGCGGCCCGATGACGGAACAGGAGGCCTACGAAATATTGGGGCTTCAGCCGGGCGCGGGGCCGGACGACATCGGCAAGGCCCATCGGAGCCTGATGAAGAAGCTGCATCCCGATCAGGGGGGCTCGAATTACCTCGCCGCCCGGGTGAACGAAGCCAAGGACATCCTGATGCGCGGACATCGTCGACAAACCCCTAGTTCCTGAAAACCATGCAGCCGAAGGCATTACGCTTGAGCGCCTTGCAGGCGTCCTGCGCAGCGTCTTCAGCGTCGAAGCCGGCGAAGCGGGCCCGTACGATCTTGGTCGCGCCCTTGGTCGCCGTCTCCGTATAGGGATCGGCCTTGGCGAGCGGGGCTCCGGCCTTGGAGCGGGCCTTGGCGATCTGCGCCTGCGCATCCGCCTCGCTGCCATAGGCGCCGATCTGGATCGCCCAGCCGGAGCGCGATGCACTGGAAGCGGGAGCCGGCGCGGGTTCGACAGCGCGCTGCGGCAGCGCCACCGGACCGGCGCTCGCCACCTGCACCGGGGTCTGTCTGGCGGCGGCAGGGGCCGGCTGCGCAATCATCTTGCCGCCGGAGAAGGTGAGGGTGCCGAGCGTGCCCGGCTGATTTGCCATGCTGGCGGTCGGCGCTGCCGGACGCGCCACGGCCACGGTCTTCACCGCCACCGGTACGATCGGTTCGGCCGAACCCGGGGCGGGCAAAGCGGTGCGGGCCGCCTTCGCCGCGGCCGCCGGCTTCACGGTCGGCGCCGGCAGCGGGATGGCAGAGGTGGTGAGCGTCGCGTCGGAAGCGTCATTGGCGGTCATCGCCGCGGAAGCGAAGCGCGCATTCGGCGCCGGCATGGTGACGACCCTGGGCTGTTCCTGGACGGGTTCCTGAGCCTTGGGTTCCGGCGCCTTCGGCTGCTCGGCCGGCAGCGAGGCGACCACATTGGCGAAGGCGGCGCTGCCGTCGGCCGGCATCGGCGCTTCGGCGATCGGCGCGACGGTCTGCCTGCCGGCATAGGCGCGGGTCAGGTTGTCGGAGATCAGCCCGGCCATGCGGACATCGCGGGCGCCGGCGCTGGTGCCGCCGAGCACCACGGCGACCAGATGGCGGCCGTCACGCTCGACATTGGTGAGCAGGTTGAAGCCGGAGGCCGAGGTATAGCCGGTCTTGATGCCGTCCATGCCTTCGACGCGATCCATCAGCCGGTTGTGGTTCCGGATGGCGACGCCCTTGTAGTAGAAGCTGCGCGTGGCGAAGTAGCCGTAATAGCGCGGGAAGCGCTCCTGGATGGCACGGCCCAGCGTGGCGAGGTCGCGGGCGGTGGTGACCTGCTCGGGGTTGGGCAGGCCGTTCGGATTGCGGAAGGTGGTGCGGCTCATGCCCAGCGCGCGCGCCTTGCGGGTCATCAACGCGGCAAAGCTGGCGGAGTCGCCGGAAATCGCTTCGGCGATCACCACGGCGCAGTCGTTCGCCGAGCGGGTGACCAACGCTTTGATGGCGTCTTCCACCTTGATGGTGGTGCCGGCCTTCACGCCGAGCTTGGAGGGCTGCTGGCTCGCCGCATAGGCGGAGACCGGCAGCTCGGAATCGAGACGCAGCTTCTTGGTGTCGAGCTGCTCGAACAGCAGGAAGAGCGTCATCACCTTGGTGACGGAGGCCGGATGCCGCAGCGCGTCGGCATTCTCCTCGTGCAGCACCTTGCCGGTGTTGGCATCGATCACGATGTCCGCATAGCCGCGCTTCCAGACGCCGGTGTCGGCGACGACGCGGGCAGCGGCCGGCCGTGCGGCCACGCGCTTCTTCTTCGGTTTCGCTTCAGCGACCCCGGCGCCGGCAACGGCGACCACGAGAAGCACAACTCCAGCACGCAAAAACTTGGTGCCGATCCCGTCAGGAATCTGCATGACACTGTCCCGATGCTTGCTTCCGGCACACGGCCGGAAAGGCCCCTTTTATCGGCTCCGGATCTTGTGCCGGGCAGTCTTGCCCGGTCGATCCCCAATCCGCAGCCGCCTCACCGCGCTACCGTTGCACTCGGGCAACAGAGCGGATGTTACGAACACCTCGGTTACGAACTGGTAAACTTGAGCAGATCGTGGGCCGAACTGTGGAACAGTATCCGTGACTTGCCATAATTCGCCGGGATTCGACCCCTCACGGAGGGGCGCTTGCCTTATTTTACCGGGGTTCGGGTCATTTTGCGGTGCAACAAAATTCTTGACGCCGATGGTGCGTCGCACTAAATTACAGATACGTGCGGTTGTGACCATTCCGGCGCGAGGCGCGTAGGCCGCACAAGCGGCGCGAGTGGCAATCCAAGGAGGAAGCCCATGCTGCAGAACATCGACGAGATGCAGAAGCTCGGCAAAGAGAACCTCGACATCGCCATGAAGAGCTTCGGCACCGTGTCGAAGGGCGTTCAGGCGATCGCGGTCGAAGTTGCGGATTATTCGAAGAAGTCTTTCGAGGAAGGCACCGCTGCCGCCGAGAAGCTCTTCGGCGCCAAGACGCTGGACAAGGCCGTCGAGATCCAGTCCGCCTATTTCAAGAGCGCTTACGAAGGCTTCGTGGCCCAGGCGACCAAGATGGGCGAACTCTACGCCGATCTCGCCAAGGAAACCTACAAGCCGTACGAAGGCATGCTCGGCAAGATCCAGCCGAAGTGATAGGTTGAAGCGATCTCATTGCCCGATACACGAAGCCCGGCGCACAGCCGGGCTTTTTGTTTGTGGGACGTTTTAGATCGACGTCATTCTGAGGTGCCGCGACGCGGCCTCGAAGGATGCCCGTCCCCGATGAACGTCTTCTGCTTAAGCATCCTTCGAGGTTCGCTACGTTCGTACCTCAGGATGACGTGGTTCTGACGCTCGGCTCCCGCCCTACTTCGACAGATGCAGCTTGCTGATCGAGCCGGCGATGTTGTTGAACACCGACAGCAGGTTTGCCGAGTTGGCGACGTTGTAGAACATGTCCGGCGAGGTCGCGCAGTCCGTCAGCAGCTTGCTGGTCGCCTTGCTGTCGAGTTCCACCAGCACGGTATAGATCTCGATCGCCGGCGTCGTGCTGCCGGGCTTCTTCATCACCGCCTTCATGTTGACGCACAACTGCTTCAGCCGGTTGTCGAGCGCGGTCTGGCGCGCGGAGTCGCTCGCATTGGTGGCGCTGACGCCAACCCGGTTCTGCCAGATATAGCCGACGCCTGAATAGGCCGAACCGTTCTTGTTGTAGGTGTCGTCGAGGTTCGAGATGGTGTTGTCGCCATCCGTCATCAGCACGATGACCTTGCCGGTCTCGTCGTCCGAATAGGGCGCATTGTTGCTCAGCATGTCGTTGGGCGACAGCGCGTACCAGCCCCAGGCCAGGCCCATCGGGATATTGGTGTTGCCGACCGCCTTCATGTTCTTGATGCCGGTCTTGATCACGCCGGTCTTGGTGAGATCGGAGCTCATCGGCACGATCGGCTGCATGTCGCAGCCGACATTGGGGCCATAGTCCGCGCCTATGGTCTGCGACGCCTTGGTGTCGTACTTCGCCGTCGCGCCCTGCTTTTCCTTCCACGGCTTGCTCGCGGCGACGCCGTCCGCAATGTAGTTGTTGGCATAGTCGGCGACCGTACGGCCGCGATTGTCGTTGTGCGTGCTGTCCGGCTCGTCCGGCGCAAAATAGGGCACGATCAATGTCCCGGGCGTGCCGGTGGACGGCATCGGATCTGTGACGTCATAGGGATCCGGCCGGCTCTCCACGCACCCCGCCCAGGTGACGCTTTGCGAGACCTTGGCGTCGATCTTGCTGAACAGGTCGAAGCGCTTGACGTTCGCGGTGCCGTTGAAGATCTCCTTGGCGATCGGCGAGGCGCCGTTCTTGTCGATCCAGCTGGCGGTCTTGTAGTCGGTCTTGTCCACCGGCAGCCGTACCGTGCTGGAGAACGGCACCAGGGCGATCTTTACCGTGCTGTCATCCGTCGCCTGGGTGGCGAGCGTATCGACCAGCGAGTTCGCCGCGGTCTTCAGATTGGTCAGCTTGTTGCCGTCCATTGACCCTGTGTTGTCGAGCACCAGCACCACCTCGACCTTGCCATTGCCCCAGGAGGCAGTAGCCGAAGCGCCGATCTCCATGTTGGCATGGCTGGCATTGCTGCTGATGAGGTCGAGCACGCGCACGACGGTGGTCGGATAATTCGCGGTCGCGGTGACATCGAGCCGGCCCTTCGAGGGCACGACATCGATCTTGAAATCGTTCGCCGCGCTGTTCGGCATATAGGCCGTGACGAAGGCCTCCGCCTTGGTCTTGAGGTCGGCCGCCGAGGTGTTCTGCGGCAGCTTGGCCAGCGAGATCGCGGCGGCGTCGACGGCGTTCTGCAGGTCGGTGCGCTCGCGCACTGCGAAGGCATAGTCGAGCGCCATCCCCGCTGCTGCGAAGAGCGGCACGGCAAGGATGCCAAACAGGATGGCGACATTGCCCGACCTGTCGGCGCGGAATTTCAAAAGGGCGGAACGCATCGACCGTCAGTGCTCCTCGCGGCGCCAACGGGCAGCGCCAGGGTCGCGGGCACCATGGCGGGAAGCCGTTACCGAAGCCTGACTTTGATTGGTGAAACCCGGTCATACCTAAAAATAGATGCGAATTTCAAAATATCGCACGTGATAGCGGAAACGCCCTGCGTCGGTTTCGCATTAAGCCATCGACGCACTGGCGGAGGAGGTGTGGGCTACATATTATATTCGCAATCGAACCCGGCACTCCTGCCGGGCAGCCTTCAGAGACAGCATGCCACCGGCCGAACCGCCACCACATCGACCCTTCATGATGGCCGACGACGAGCGTCGTCGGCGGGGTGGCGACGCGCCCGGAACGGCGGTCATCACCCGCACCAAGCCGCAGGTGAAGCGACCGAGCCTGTACCGGGTGCTTCTGCTCAACGACGACTACACGCCAATGGAGTTCGTCGTTCACGTTCTGGAGAATTTCTTCAGCAAAAACCGGGAGGAGGCGACCCGCATCATGCTGCATGTGCATCAGCATGGCGTCGGGGAGTGCGGTGTCTTCACCTACGAAGTGGCCGAGACCAAGGTCACCCAGGTGATGGACTTCGCACGCAAGCACCAGCATCCTCTGCAATGCGTCATGGAGAAGAAGTGACGCACGGCAGCGACTAAAGAAAGAGGTCCCGATGCCCACCTTCTCCCGCAGCCTCGAGCAGTCGCTTCACCGGGCCTTGGCGCTCGCTAATGAGCGCCACCACGAGTACGCGACGCTGGAGCATCTGCTGCTGTCCCTGGTCGACGACCAGGACGCCGCCGCGGTGATGCGTGCGTGCAATGTCGATCTCGAAAAGCTGCGCCGCAACCTCGTCGAATATATCGACACCGAGCTCGACAATCTGGTGCAGGACGCCGGCGACGATTCCAAGCCGACGGCCGGTTTCCAGCGCGTGATCCAGCGCGCCGTGATCCATGTCCAGTCGTCCGGCCGCGAGGAAGTGACCGGCGCCAATGTGCTCGTCGCGATTTTCGCCGAGCGCGAGAGCCATGCGGCCTATTTCCTGCAAGAGCAGGACATGACCCGCTACGACGCGGTCAACTACATCAGCCACGGCATCGCCAAGCGCGCCGGCATGTCGGACAGCCGCCCCGTGCGCGGAGCCGAAGAGGAGACCGAGACGAAGACCGGGGAGGACACCAAGAAGAAGGCGGATGCGCTCGACGCCTATTGCGTGAACCTCAACAAGAAGGCACGCGACGGCAAGATCGATCCGCTGATTGGCCGCGACAGCGAGATCCAGCGCACCATCCAGATATTGTGCCGCCGCTCGAAGAATAATCCGCTGTTCGTCGGCGACCCCGGCGTCGGCAAGACCGCGATTGCCGAAGGGCTCGCTCGCCGCATCGTGAACGGCGAGGTGCCGGACGTGCTGCGCACCGCGACGGTGTTCGCCCTCGACATGGGCGCGCTGCTCGCCGGCACGCGCTATCGCGGCGATTTCGAAGAGCGCCTCAAGCAGGTGGTCAAGGAAATCGAGGCGTATCCCAACGCCATCATGTTCATCGACGAGATCCATACCGTGATCGGCGCCGGTGCCACCTCCGGCGGCGCCATGGATGCGTCGAACCTCTTGAAGCCCGCGCTGGCCTCCGGCACGCTGCGCTGCATCGGCTCGACCACCTATAAGGAATACCGCCAGTATTTCGAGAAGGACCGGGCACTGGTCCGCCGCTTCCAGAAGATCGACGTGCCGGAGCCGACCGTGCCCGACACCATCGAGATACTGAAGGGGCTGAAGCCGTACTTCGAGGATTATCACCGGCTGCGCTACACCAACGACGCCATCAAGGCGGCGGTGGAGCTCTCCGCGCGCTACATCCACGACCGCAAGCTGCCGGACAAGGCGATCGATATCATCGACGAGAGCGGCGCCGCGCAGATGCTGCTCCCCGAGGGTCGTCGCAAGAAGACCATCGGCGTGAAGGAGATCGAGGCGACGGTCGCCACCATCGCCCGCATCCCGCCGAAGACGGTCTCGAAGGACGATGCCGAGGTGCTGTCGATGCTGGAGACCACGCTGAAGCGTGTGGTCTACGGCCAGGACAGGGCGATAGAGGCGCTCTCCGCCTCCATCAAGCTGGCCCGCGCCGGCTTGCGCGAACCGGAGAAGCCGATCGGCTCGTATCTGTTCTCGGGCCCGACCGGCGTCGGCAAGACCGAAGTCGCCAAGCAGCTCGCCTCCACCTTGGGCGTGCAGCTGCTGCGCTTCGACATGTCGGAATATATGGAGCGCCACACCGTCTCCCGGTTGATCGGCGCGCCTCCCGGCTATGTCGGCTTCGACCAGGGTGGCCTGCTCACCGATGGCGTCGACCAGCATCCGCACTGCGTGCTGCTGCTCGACGAGATCGAGAAGGCGCATCCGGACCTGTTCAACATCCTGTTGCAGGTGATGGACCACGGCAAGCTGACCGACCACAACGGCAAGCAGGTGGATTTCCGCAACGTCATCCTGATCATGACGACCAATGCGGGCGCTGCCGACCTGTCCAAGGCCGCGTTCGGCTTCACGAGGTCCAAGCGTGAGGGCGACGATGTCGAAGCGGTGAACCGCCTGTTCGCGCCGGAGTTCCGCAACCGTCTCGACGCGATGATCCCGTTCGCGCATCTCACCAGCGAGGTCATTTCGCTGGTGGTCGAGAAGTTCGTACTCCAGCTCGAGGCCCAGCTGGCCGACCGCAACGTCACCATCGAGCTGTCGGACGAAGCGACCGCCTGGCTGGTGGAGCGCGGCTATGACGAGCAGATGGGTGCGCGCCCGATGGGCCGCGTGATCCAGGAGCACATCAAGAAGCCGCTGGCCGACGAGGTGCTGTTCGGCAAGCTGAAGCATGGCGGCCATGTCCGCGTCGTCGTGGTCAAGGACGAGATCGGCGAGACCTCGCTCGGCTTCGAATTCCCGGCTGGTCCGGTGACGCCGAAGCCGGAGAAGATCGAGCCGGCGGCACCGCGCAAGGCGCCGCGCCGCAAGGCCAGCGCCACCACCTCGCGCCCGAAGCCGAAGAAGCCTTCGGGTGGCGGTGATGGCGGCCCGCGCCCGCGGACCACGGTGCCCAAGGTGCCGCTGGTCAAGGCATGAGGCGCAAGTCGCGCTGATCGGATGAGGAAATGGCCGGGGTTCGCCCCGGCCATTTTTGTTTCCAAGCGCGACGTCATCCTGAGGTGCCCGGCGCTAGCCGGGCCTCGAAGGATGCCCCCACAGAGCGCCTTCTGCTTCAGCATCCTTCGAGGCTCGTTTCACTCGCACCTCAGGATGACGTCGCGCCTGGAAACAACCAATGTCCGGCTTGACCTTGCGTCCCCGCGGGACGATCAACGGCGGCGAGAAGCCGCCGATGCATTCATCATTCGACTCCAGCGATCCCGCCTATAGCGAAGGTCTCGATCCCGCCGACGACGCGCCGGGCGTGAGCCCGTTCGTCTATTTCCTGCGCGGAATGCGCGGCTCGCTCTCGGTGCCGGGTCTGGTGCTGGCGGTCACTTTCATCGGCTTCGGCGGCCTGCTGCACGATATCGGCTTTCCGATCAGTGCGGGCCTGCTCTCGACCGTGCTGGTGTGGGCGCTGCCGGCGCAGGTGATCCTGGTCGGCGGCATCAGCTCGGGCACCGCGCTGCCGGCGGTCGCCGTCGCGGTGTGCCTCTCCGGCGTGCGGCTGATGCCCATGGTGGTGGCATTGATGCCGCTGATCCGCGGCCGCCGCACCAGCCTCGCCACCGAGCTGTTCTGTGCGCATTTCATCGCCGTCACCATGTGGGTGGAAGGCTTCCGCCTGCTGCCCAAGGTGCCGGTCGAAGGCCGCCCGCCTTTTACGATCGGTCTCGGCAGCGGCCTGATCGCCATCAGCGTTGCCGGCAATCTCGCCGGTTTCTTCCTCACCGACCGCCTGCCGGGGCCGCTATCGGTGGCGCTGCTGCTGCTGACTCCGATCTCGTTTTCGATATTGCTGGTGCGCAATGCTAAGGCGCATGTCGACTGGCTCGCCATAGTGCTCGGCGCGGCGCTCTCCCCGCTGGTCATCGGCAGTCCGGGCGGGCTCGACCTGTTCTGGAGCGGGGTCGGTGGCGGCACGCTCGCCTTCGCCGCCGCCAGATTGCTGCGGTGGCAGGCATGAACGCGGCTACTGGTGTGTTCAGCGGCGAGTTCGGCGCCATCCTCGTGGTGCTGCTGTTTGGCTTTCTGCCGAATGAAGTCTGGCGCGTGGTGGGCGTGCTCCTCGGGCGTGGGCTCGATGAGAACGGTCTGCTGATGCAATGGGTGAGGGCGGTTGCCACCGCCCTGCTGGCCGCCGTGGTGGCGCGCCTCGTGCTGACGCCGAGCGGCGCGCTGGTGGCGCTGCCGCTGTGGCTGCGGCTCGGTGCAGTGCTTGGCGGCGTCGCGGTGTTCGGCCTGGTGAAGCGCTCGGTGCTGGCAGGCGTCATCGCCGCCGAGGCCATACTGGTCGGCGGCGCCTGGTGGCTCGGCGTGCCCTAGACTTTACGCTTCCAACGCGGCGCGCAGCTTCGCCGCGTGGTCGGCGAGCACGTCCGGCTTCTCCATCTCCGACTGCGGCGGCTTCATCGCCACGCCCTCAAAACGCGGCAGGATATGGACATGGAGGTGGAACACCACTTGCCCGCCGGCGGTCTCGTTGAACTGCTGCAGCGTGATGCCGTCGGCGTCGAACACCTGCATCTGCGCCTGCGCCACCTTCTGCGCGACCTGCGCCACATGGGCGAGGTCGTCCGGCGTGACGTCGAGCAGGTTGCGCGCCGGCTTCTTGGGGATCACCAGCGCATGGCCGGGCGTGCGCGGCATGATGTCGAGGAAGGCGAGGGCGATATCGTCCTCATAGATGCGATGGGCGGGAAGCTCGCCACGCAGGATCTTGGCGAAGACATTGCTCGGATCATAGGCGGGCATCGCGCATCCTCCGTTCTGGGACGATCCGCATCGCAAGCAATGCGTTCGAGGTCAAGGCTCGTTCACGGCTCGTCGGAGACGCGGCGGAACGGACCGAGCTCGGAAAGCTCGGCGCCGGCCTCGGCGACATAAGCGCGCTCGCGCTTGAGATACTCGGCCACCGCCTGGCGGAAGCCCGGATCGGCAATGAAATGCGCGGAATGGGTGGTGACGGGCAGATAGCCGCGCGCCAGCTTGTGCTCGCCCTGCGCCCCGGCCTCCACGGTCTTGAGCCCGCGCGAAATGGCGAACTCGATGGCCTGATGGTAGCAGACCTCGAAATGCAGGAAGGGGTGCTGCTCGACGCAGCCCCAATGGCGGCCATAGAGGGTGTCGCCGCCGATGAAATTGATGGCGCCGGCGATGTAGCGGCCAGCGCGCTTCGCCATCACCAGCAGCACCTTGTCGGCCATGCGCTCGCCGATCAACGTGTAGAAGCGGCGATTGAGATAGGGCCGACCCCATTTGCGCGAGCCGGTCTCCATATAAAAGGCGAAGAACGCCTCCCACGCTTCCTCGGTGATGTCCTTGCCGGTGAGGTGGCAGATCTCGATGCCGCTCTCCACCGCCTCGCGGCGCTCGCGCTTGATCGCCTTGCGCTTGCGCGAGGCCAGCGCAGTGAGGAAATCCTCGAAGCTGCGATACCCGCCATTGCGCCAGTGGAACTGCTGGTCGGTACGGGGGAGGAAGTCCTCCTCCTGCAGGGCCGCCGCGTCCTGCTCGGTCAGGAAGGTGGCATGTACCGAGGAGGCCTTGCGCATGCGGGCCAGCGCAGTGAGCCCTTGCGCCAATGCGGCGCGGGCGGTTTCGGCCTGCTCGCCGGGCCGCACCAGCAGGCGCCGGCCGGTCGCCGGGGTGAACGGCACGCTGACCTGGAGCTTGGGATAATAGCGTCCGCCGGCCCGCTCATAGGCGTCGGCCCAGCCCTCGTCGAACACGTACTCGCCGCGTGAATGCGACTTCAAATAGGCGGGGCAGACGCCAAGGACGGCGCCGGTATCATCCTCCAGCACAAGATGCTGCGGCAGCCACCCGGTGCGCGAACCGGCCGATCCGGATTCTTCGAGGCTTGCGAGGAAATCATATGAAATAAACGGGTTATATGACGTTTGTTCAAGTTCAACATCAGCTTCTGCTGCGTCGCACAATGCTTCACGTGAACGGTAATAATCCTTCGGTATCAAATTGTTGCCTGATGATCCTGATACCGATTCGAGCGCGGGATTGGCGCACGCGTCCCATGCCCCGCGGCCGATGCCGGTGATGTCGCCTTCAATGCGGATGCGGTATTCGCGTTCAGCCACGGCGCGTCAGTCCCTCGGTGGATACGCGTTCCACCGGCACGCGCATCAGGGCCGGAAGCCCTCGAAGATCATCTGGTCGGCATAACGATGCGCGGCCGCGCGGTCCGCTTCGGTGCGCACCGTCCAGGTCAGCAGCGGCAAACCCAGCAGGTTCCGTGCCAGCCAAGGCGCCGGGGCCGGCAGCTCCTTGACATAATGCGCGACGAAATCGGGCCGGGTGCGCGGGAAATGGAGAAGATTGCCCCATGCGAACTTGGTCGTTGCGGGAAGCGGCGCCCATTCCGGATCGTCATAGCGACGCTCCATCGTGATGCCGCGCGGGATATGGGGAGCGAGCCGGCGCACCGCCACCACCAGTTCCGGATCGAACGACATCAAGGCCGCCGGCCCGGCATAGTCCGCCACCAGTTCGCAGGCACGCACCGCCACCGACGTGTCGCCGTCGAAATGGCTCTTCAGCTCGATCACCAGCGGCACGCGTCCGGCAACCCGCTCGAGCAGGTCCGGCAGGCTCATCATGCGATCGGCGGTGGAACGGAATTCCACCGCTTGAAGCGCGCGGGCAGTCAGCGTCTTCAGCGGGCCGGTAGCGAGCGTCAGCCGATCGAGGTCGTCGTCATGGAACACCATGGCCTCGCCGTCCGACGACATCTGCACATCGACCTCGATCGCGTACAGGCCGGCAATGGCCGCATCGACCGCGGACGGCATGTTCTCGATGATGCCGGCCGCCGCATCGTGCAAGGCGCGGTGCGCGACCGGCCGGGCGGTCAGCCAGTCCGATCCCGCCAGCGGCATCAGGCGATCTCGATGATGGCTTCGACCTCGACGGAAACCCCGAACGGCAATTGCGCGACGCCGACCGCCGAGCGGGCATGGCGTCCGGCCTCGCCGAACACCTCGACGAACAGGTCCGAACAGCCATTCACCACCTTGGGCTGGTCGGTGAAATCAGGCGTCGAATTGACGAAGCCGGTGAGCTTCACCACGCGCTTCACCCGATCGAGATCGCCGCCCAGCGCCGCCTTGACCTGCGCAATGAGATTGATGCCGCACTGGCGCGCGGCAACACGGCCGGCCTCGGCATCGACGGTCTCGCCCAACTTGCCGGTGAGCCTGGTGCCATCCGCGGTCACCGAGATCTGACCGGAGACGAACAGCAGGTTGCCGCTGACGACGGTCGGCACATAATTCGCCGCCGGCGCCACGGGCGTCGGTATGGTGATGCCCAGGGACGCCAGCTTCGCGTCGATCGTGCCGGTCATGTCAGTCTCCGTAATCAGCGGGGAAGGCGAGGGCGTTCCAACTTTCGCCCTTGTTCTCGCCTTGTGTTTGATCACCGATGTTTGGACGATCGATTTGCCGTGCGCAAGCCGCGCATTTGCCTGCCGTTAAGGAGCTTCGCCCCATGGGTCTCGACGACTTCGCCCGCGCCTGCGGCCTTGGCCTGCTATGCCTCGTGCCGGTGGGAAGTGCTTCGGCCGCGGCGATCCAGCTCGCCCCGCACCGCGCCATCTATGCGCTCTCGCTCGACGGCTCCAAGGCCGCCAAGAATGTGGAGGCCGCGCAAGGGGAGATTGTCTATGAGATGCGCGGCAATGCCTGCAACGGCTACACCGTGAAACTCGTGCAGCGCACCGATCTCGACACGGACGGGGGCGGGCGCATGACCAGTGCGCTCTCCACCACGACGTGGGAAGACGGCGAAGCCAACACCTATCGCTTCAAGATCCAGAACAAGATCAATGCCGAGGTTCGCGACGATGCCGATGGTGTCGCCGAGCGGCGCGACGGCAAGCTGTTCGTCAATGCTACCAAGCCGGCCAAGGAGAGCTTCTCGCTCGGTCCCGACGTGGTGCTGCCGACCCAGCACGTGATCAAGGTGCTGACCCAGGCCGAGGCCGGCGATCCGGTGCTGGAAGTGCCGGTCTATGACGGCTCCTCCGATGGCAAGAAGGTCTATGACACGCTCGCCATCATCGGCAAGGCCAAGACCGCGACCGACGGGCTCGAGGATGCCGCCAAGGCGACCGGGCTGGCGGGGCGCACGCGCTTTCCCGTGACCATCAGCTATTTCGAGCGCGGCACCAGCGCCACCACGCCCGATTATGTGATCAGCTTCGATCTCTACGACAACGGCGTCAGCCGGGCGCTGAAGCTGGACTATGGCGACTTCGTGCTGCGTGGCCAGCTCACCGCTTTCGAGGCGCTTCCTGAGGAACCGTGCGCGAAGTAGCGTTGGAGGCGCGCGTCGGCGCGTCGATGAGGATGCCGCGGCCCACCGCGTCGGTGCCGAACTTCGCCCTGAGCTTGTCGATGGCGAGTTCGGCGACGCCGCGCTTGGTGCCCTGGACGTCGACCAGGTCGGCCGGGTCGGCCAGCGTCGGGTCCTCGAGTTCCGAGACCCCGACCCCGATGAGCCGGTAGCGCGTGCCGTTGGTCTCGCGGGCCAGCAACTCGCGGGCGGTATCGAAGAGGCGGTGCGAAAGCTGGGTCGGCGCCTCCAGCGAGCGGGCGCGGGTAATCAGGCGGAAATCCGCGGTCTTCAGCTTCAAGGTCACGGTGCGGCCGGAAAGCTCGGCCGCCTTCAGCCGCGCCGAGACCTTCTCGGCGAGCCGGAACAGCGTCTGCTCCAGGAAGCGGAATTCGGCGATGTCGTCATCGAAGGTGGTCTCGGACGAGATGCTCTTGGTCTCGCGCTCCGGATTGACCCGGCGATTATCCTCGCCGCGGGCGAGCCGCGCCAGCCGCAGTCCCTCGGCGCCGAGCTTGCGCGCCAGGTCCACGTCGTTCGCCTGCTGCAGGTCGGCGATGGTGCGGTAGCCGTCGCGGGCGAGGCGCTCCTGCGTCGCCTTGCCGACCCCCCAAATGGCGCCCACCGGGCGCGGGGCGAGGAAGGCCCGCGCCTCGGCCGCGCCGATCACCGCGAAGCCGCGCGGCTTGTCGAGGTCTGAGGCGAGCTTGGCGAGGAATTTGTTCGGCGCCAGCCCGATCGAGACGGTGATGCCGATCTCGGCTTCGACATCGCGGGCGAAACGGGCGAGCAGATGCGCCGGCGGCGCGCCGTGGAGCCGCTGCGTGCCGGAAAGGTCCAGGAATGCCTCGTCGATCGAAAGCGGCTCCACCAGCGGCGTGAGGCGCAGCATGCGCTCGCGCATCTGCCGGCCGACCGCGACATATTTCGCCATGTTCGGCTTGATCACCACGGCGTCCGGGCAGAGCGCGCGCGCCTTGAACATCGGCATGGCCGAGCGCACGCCGGTTACCCGGGCGAGGTAGCAGGCGGTGGAGACGACGCCGCGCTTGCCGCCGCCGATGATCAGCGGCTTGTCGCGTAGCGAGGGATCGTCGCGCTTCTCGATCGCCGCATAGAAGGCATCGCAATCGATATGGGCGATGCTGAGCGCTAGCAGTTCGCCATGCACGAGCGTGCGCGGGCTGCCGCACCGCTGGCAGCGCAGCGCGCCGCCGGTGTCGGCAAGGCAGTCGCGGCAGAGCCCGGGCATCGCAGCCATGGCACTCCCTCAGCCCCGGTCCGGATTCCGGTCCGCCGGCTCGTGGGCGAGGATCTCGCGGGCGGCGACCACATGGCCGGGATCAATCTGCGCGCCGCGCGCATATTCCAGCAGCAGATCCTGGCGATTGATGAGATAGTCGAGAATGGCTACCTGAAAGGCCGCCGAGCCGACGACACCGCGCAGGTCCGCCGGGGAGAGGCCGCTCTCGGCGAGGAACGGGCCGATTCGCTCCGGATCGACGGCGAGGAAGCCGAGGGCGCCGATGGCGACTTCGCGGGCCGCTACTGCCGTGGTCAAAGGCCGGAGTTTAGACGATCGCATTTGTTGTTCCGTAAGGAATGAGGGCTAGTTTGCCCACCGTGGCAGGCCGGGTTCGTCGGGCCGGGTTTCTTGTCCGGTGGGGGCCGCCTGAGGCGGCGCAAATACCGCGAGCAACCACACCGAGAACCGCGACACCGAGAGTAACATGGCCAAAACCATTCTGATCGTGGAAGACAACGAGCTCAACATGAAGCTCTTTCACGATCTGCTGGAAGCGCACGGCTATGCGACCGTGGAGACGCGCAACGGCGCCGAGGCGCTGGAACTCGCCCGCAAGCATAAGCCGGATCTCATCCTGATGGACATCCAGCTTCCCGAGGTTTCCGGTCTCGATGTGACGCGCTGGCTGAAGGAAGATCCCGAGCTGCGCGCGATCCCCGTGGTCGCAGTCACCGCCTTCGCCATGAAGGGCGACGAGGAGCGCATCCGCGAGGGCGGCTGCGAGGCCTATCTGTCGAAGCCGATCTCGGTCGCCAAGTTCCTGGAAACGGTTCGGCACTTCGTCCGCGAGACATGAGGCGATGACCGCGCGCGTCCTCGTCGTCGACGACGTTCCCGCCAATGTGCGCCTGCTGGAGGCCCGGCTTTCGGCCGACTATTTCGACGTCGTCACCGCCAGCAACGGTTTCCAGGCGCTCGAAATATGTGAGCGCGGCCAATGCGATATCGTGCTGCTCGACTTGATGATGCCGATCATGGACGGCTTCGAGGTGGCCCGCCGCCTCAAGGAAAATCCGGCGACCTACCATATCCCGATCATCATGCTCACCGCGCTCGACCAGCCCTCGGACCGTGTGCGCGGCATCGAGGCGGGCGCCGACGACTTCGTCACCAAGCCGTTCGACGATGTCGCGCTGCTCACCCGCGTGCGCTCGCTGGTGCGGCTGAAGATGGTCACCGACGAACTGCGCACGCGTGCCACCGCCACGCGCGAATTCGGCCTGCCCGACCCGCTGATGGACGTGTTGGCGGAGACCGGGGCCGGCGGGCGCATATTGCTGCTGGAAGACCGGCCGGCCGCGCTGGCGCGCATGGCCGACATGCTGCTCAGCGAGCACGAGGTCGAGACCCAGCAGGATCCCCAGGAAGCGCTGTTCCGGCTCGCCGAGGGCGACCACGACCTCGCCATCATCAGCCTCGACCTCGACAATTTCGATGCGCTCAGGCTGTGCAGCCAGATCCGGTCGCTGGAGCGCTCTCGCTATCTGCCGATCCTGCTGCTGGCCGAGCTCGAGGATCGCGACCGCCTGCTGCGCGGACTCGATCTCGGCGTGAACGACTATCTGATCCGCCCCGTCGACCGCAACGAACTGCTCGCCCGCGCCCGCACCCAGGTGCGCCGGCGCCGCTACACCGACCGGCTGCGCGACACCGTCCAGCAGTCGCTGGAGATGGCGATCACCGACGGCCTGACCGGGCTGCATAATCGCCGCTATCTCGAGAACCACCTCGCGGTGATGCTCGACCAGGCGGCGGTGCGCGGGCGCCCGGTTTCGCTGATGCTGATCGACGTCGATTTCTTCAAGGCGGTCAATGACAGCTTCGGCCATACTGCCGGCGACGACGTGCTGCGCGAGTTCGCGCTGCGGTTGCGCAGCAATGTGCGCGGCATCGATCTCACCTGCCGCTATGGCGGCGAGGAATTCGTCGTCGCGATGCCCGATACCGACCTGAAAATCGCGCAGATGGTGGCCGAGCGGCTGCGTCAGCGCATCGAGTCGGAGCCCTTCGCCATACTTGGCGGCACCCGGTCGATCGACGTCACCATCAGCGTCGGCATTGCCACGCGCGAGGGCGTGGTCGACAATGTGCCCACGCTGCTGCGGCGGGCGGACCAGGCGGTCTACCGGGCCAAGCGCGAGGGACGCAACCGCGTGGTGTATGTTGCTGCCTGAGGTAGCCGATTCGACTCCAAGCATGAGAATTCATTTCGAATTTCTGATTTGCGGATTGCTTTCGCCGGACTTTGCGTTAGCCTTCGCCCATTCCGATTATGGCTTGCCCTGCGGAGTGCTCAGGTCCGCCGCATCTCCTGGGTCCGTGGGGTTCGATCGGCGGGCGGCGATGCCGGACGGCCTCTCTGGTCCGCTGCCCGCCGATCTCCTATTACCGAATCTCTGGCCACCTGATTTCTGGAATTCCCGGCATATTCGAGAAAATAAAAAAGGCGCCTCGCGGCGCCTTTTGTCGTTCTGAGCGCGGAGGCGTCAGATCACTTGATCTTGCCTTCGCGGAACTCGACATGCTTCTTCGCGACCGGGTCGTACTTCTTCACGACCAGCTTGTCGGTCATGGTGCGCGAGTTCTTCTTGGTCACGTAGAAATAGCCGGTGTCGGCGCTCGACACGAGCCGGATCTTGATGGTCGCCGCCTTGGCCATGGCCGGTCTCCTTAGAGCGTGGCCGGGCGGACCCGTTAGCGCCACGTCGATGTGAATGGGATCGCGCGACACAAAGGCCGCTCGTTGATGGTCCGTATCCTTGATTGCCACGCGAATGTCAAGGAATGCAGCGCGGGTGCTGCGTCCGTTGGGACGTCGGTTGCAGCGCAAGGCGCAGTCCGTTTGGCGAGACGCGCGGTCAGGCAGGAACGTATGTCAGCCTGATCACGTCCTCGCCAACGTGATCCGTGGAAACAAAGCGGAGCGTTGGTCGCGGGCCGGCGAAGAATGGCTTGCCGCGACCGAGCACGACAGGGTGCAAGTAGAGTCGATACTCATCGACAAGACCAAGATCGGTCAGGCTTCGTGCCAGGTCTGGTCCGGAAACTGCAATCTCCCCAACCATCCGGGCCTTCAGGCCACGTATCACCGTCTCGATGTCATCCTCGACAAGTGTGGCGTTGGGGCCGACCGACTTTAACGAGCGCGACACGACCCACTTCGGTTGGCGCCGCCACGCCGCCGCGAATTCGCGGTGCTCCGCGCTCCACTCAGGACGGTCTTCGTCCCAATAACGCATGATCTCGTACATGCGGCGACCGTACACACTGCCCGTCAGGTCGCGCACGTGCTCTGTCCAGTGACGAAAGAGTGCGGGGCCTGTCGGCATTGCCAGGTGGTCGACGTAGCCGTCCAGGGACTGGTTCATTCCAAAGACGAGCTTCGCCATGGTGCAAAATCTCCACCGTCAGGTATTCCGAACAGCTTGAGGCGACATTACGCAAAAGTGAGGCTGACCGTACACTGCGCGTCGCTTTGGAGTGACGAACGCCCAAGAGACGCTAAGCACTACTTCCGCGGCACCCGCGCGATGCGCCAGGCGACCACCACCGCATAGACGCCGAGCAGCGCCGCGATCGTATAGGCGAAGCCGTGCGGATCGAGTGCATCCATGCCGGCGCCGACCATGGGCGGTCCGATGATCAGGCCGATGCTGTAGAGCATGACGAAGGCGGCGTTGGCCGCGGCGAGCTCGGCGCCTTCGAAACGTGCGCCGAGATGGGCGAGCCCGACCGTGTAGAGCCCGGCAACGACGCCGATGGATACGAACAGCACCGCCCGGATCGCCCAGCCATCCATGGCCAATGCCGGCAGCAGCAGGGAGCCGACCACGCCGACCACCGCGCAGATGAGCAGCAGCTTGCGGCGGTCCATGCGGTCGCTGAGCAGCCCGAGCGGGATCTGGCAGGCGACGCCGCCGAGCAGCGCCATCGTCATCAGCAGCGCCGCGGTCTGTTCGTCGAGCCCGCGCCTCAGGCCGTAAATGGCGAGGAAGCTCATCTCCCCGGTTTCGACCGCGCCGAAGATGAGGCCGGCGAGCGTCGCGCTCGGCGCGATGCGGATGAGCGCCATCATGCCGAGGCGGCTTTCGGTATGCACCTCGGGCGCGCCATTGGCGCCGATCAGCACCGGGATGGTGCCCAGCGCGAACAGCGCGGCGCCTGCGAGATAGGGCGCCCAGCCTTCGATGCCGGTGACGCCGAGGATTGCCGGCCCACCGGCGACGCCGAGCGACAGCACCGTCGCATAGACGCCCATGACCAGGCCGCGCCGCTGCGGCGGCGCCGCGGCGTTGATCCAGAACTCGCTGACCACGAACAGCACGCACAGCGCCGCGCCGAACAGGAAGCGCAGCACGAACCAGGCGGCGAGGGAAGGTGTCGCCTTGAAGCCGATCAGGGTGGCGATGGCGAGGACGATGGCGCCGATCAGCATCGGTCCGGCACCGTACTGCCGCACCAGCCGCGGCATGAACGGCGCGAGCAATATGGTGGCGATGCCGCCCATGGCGGTGTTCAGCCCGATCCAGGTGCGCGGGATGCCGCGCGCTTCCATTTCCAGGGCCAGCAGCGGCACGGACAGGCCAAGCCCGATGCCGACCACCGAAATGGCGCCGATCGCCGCCGCCAATGACGCGGCGGTGGAGGCGGTGATCGATTGTTCGGAAGAGGCCATGCGTACCAGTGAGTATGCGCACCAGGAAGAAACGTCGTTCGTATCAATCCAGCGTGTCGCAGCGGAACGCGCCGCCGCGCATATAATAGAATGGCACCGGGCGGCGATAGCCGCCGGGAGCGAGACGTTGCTCCACCTCGCCCAATATGTTGCGGGTGATGGTGAGAATATCCGCCGCCTTGGCTTCCTCGAGGGTCAGCCAGCGCAGTTCGGTCAGTTCCGAATCCGGACCCACCACGCCCTTCACCTCATGGGCGACATCGCGCACATCGGCCATGAAGAAGCGGGTGTCGAAGCGCCGTACCAGCCGCGGCGGGGTGATGGCGCGGGCAACGAAGCGCAGCGCTTCGAGATTTGGGAAAACGCCGGCGGCGCCGAAGCCCTCCCAGCCCGGCGGCAGTGCCAAAGGCGGGCTGCCGGCTTCGCGCGTGCCGAGCAGCAGCCCCGTTTCCTCGAAGGTTTCGCGAATGGCGGCGAGCGCCAGCGCTCGCGAGCGCGACAGGCTGGGGCGCACCACACGGGCCTCCAGCCGGCGCTCGCTCTCGGCATCGAGCGCGCCGTATACCGGCATGCGGCGGTCGGCGGGATCGACCCGCCCACCCGGGAAGACGAATTTGGCCGGCACGAATTTCTGCCGCGCATGGCGCAGGCCAAGCAGCACGCGCGGCTTGCGGCCGGAGGGATCGATGAGGACCAGCGTCGCCGCATCGACCGGACGGCGATTGGGATGGACCTGTTCGCGCCGGAGATTGACCAGCCGTTCGGGAGCCTCGTCGACGCTCATGGCGCCGGCGACCCGCCGCGCTGCGAGGGCGGCGCCGGCTCATATTCCTCGGAGGTGCGGTCGAAGCCATGCATGCGCAGCGCCCATTGGTAACCGATCAGTGCGCCCTTTACCGGCGGCAGCAGCGCGACGCTGAGGAGCGCGGTGAGCGGCAGCCACAGCACGAGATGGATCCACAGCGCCGGGTGCCATGCGATCTCCAGGGCCAGCACCAGCGGTACGATGATGTGGCCGACAATCGTGATCACCGCATAGGGCGGAAAGTCGTCGGCGCGTTGGTGCCACAGCTCCTCGCCGCACGGGCAGCGGTCATTCACCTTGAGATAGGCGCGATAGAGCGCGCCTTCGCCGCAATGCGGGCAGCGCATCAGGAAGCCGCGCTTGATCGCGGTACCGACCGGACGGCTCTCGGCCGGCGTGGCGGGATGGACGATGAGGCTCATCGGCACGCTCTTCAATGCGGACCGTAGCGGCGGCGCCCGGTCTTCGGCCGGCTCTCCTCGCGGCGTCCGCCGCGCGAGCGAGTACGGCCCGCGCCCGCTACATAGGCGCCCTCGGATAGAAGCTCAAATCGCAACGCGCCGGCGACCGGGGCCGCCTCGACCAGCTTTACCTCCACTCGGTCGCCCAGCCGGTGCACCTCGCCGGTACGCTCGCCGACCAGCGCGTGGCGGGATTCCTCATAGCGGTAATAGTCCTGGCCCAGCGTCGCCGCCGGTATGAAGCCGTCCGCCCCGGTATCGTCGAGCGCGACGAAAAGTCCCGCCCGCGTCACCCCGGCGATGCGGCCCTTGAAGGTGGCGCCGATCTGCTCCGCCATATGGTGGGCGATCAGCCGGTCGATGGTCTCGCGTTCGGCCGACATCGCCCGGCGCTCGGCGGCGGAGATGCGCGCGGCGACCTCGGCGAGCCCCTCCGGCGTGGTGCTCTCCGGCAGTCCGTCGCGGCCGAGATCGAGCGCGCGGATCAAAGCGCGGTGCACGATGAGATCGGCATAGCGGCGGATCGGCGAGGTGAAGTGCGCATAGCGCTTCAGATGCAGGCCGAAATGGCCGTAATTCTCATTGGCGTATTCGGCCTGCGCCTGTGAGCGCAGGATCACCTGGTTGACCAGCGGCGACAGCTCGGTGCCTTCGGCCCGGGCGAGGATGGCGTTGAAGTGCGAGGGCCGGATGGTGTCGGTCTTCGGCAGCGCGATGTCGAGCGTCTTGAGGAATTCGCGCAGCGAGGAGAACTTCTCCAGCGAGGGGGAGTCATGCACCCGATAGACGAGGGGGATGCGCTTCTCCTCCAGCGTCTCGGCGGCGGCGACATTGGCGAGGATCATGAACTCCTCGATCAGCCGGTGCGCGTCGAGCCGCTCCGGCACCACCACCTTGTCGACCGTGCCGTCCGGCTTCAGCAGGATCTTGCGCTCGGGCAGGTCGAGCTCCAGCGGCTCGCGGGCATCGCGCGCCTTCTTCACCGCGGCATAGGCAGCATAGAGCGGGCGCAGCACGTCATTGAGCAGCGGCGCGGTGGTCTCGTCGGTGCGCCCTTCGATCGCGTCCTGCGCCTGCGCATAAGCGAGCTTCGCCGCCGAGCGCATCATGATGCGGTGGAAGGTATGGCGCTTCTTGCGCCCGTTCGCCGCGATCACCATGCGCACGGCGAGTGCCGGCCGGTCTTCCAGCGGGCGCAGCGAGCACAGGTCGTTGGAGATGCGCTCGGGCAGCATCGGCACGACGCGGTCGGGGAAATACACCGAATTGCCGCGCACCACCGCCTCGCGGTCGAGTGACGAGCCGGGCCGCACATACCAGGCGACATCGGCGATGGCGACGGTGACGATGAAGCCGCCTTTGTTCTCCGGATCCTCGTCCGCCACCGCATGCACGGCGTCGTCATGATCCTTGGCGTCGGGAGGGTCGATGGTAATGAGCGGCAGCGCGCGCCAATCCTCGCGCCCCGCCAGCGTTGCCGGCTTGGCGGCGTCGGCTTCCGCCAGCGTCTCGCGGCGGAACACGTGGGGGATGGCGTGGGCGTGGATGGCGATCAGGCTCACCGCCTTCTCGGTGGCGAGCGAGCCGAGCCGCTCCTTCACCTTGGCGGTCGGCAGGCCATAGGCATGGTGGCGCACGATCTCCACCGCCACCAGGTCGCCTTCCTCGGCGCCGTTCTCGAAATCCGGCGGGATGATGAGCTCGCGGCCCATATTCTTCTTGTCGACCGGGATGAGGCGCCCGCCACCTTGGCGGTCCTTGCGGAAGATGCCGAGCACCTGCGCGCGCGCCTTCTCGACCAGCTTCAGCACCCGGCCGGTATGGCGGATATGGCCGTCGGCTTCCGGGATCTCCTCGGTCTTCAGCAGCACGCGGTCGCCGATCGCCGGCGCCGGACCGGCGAGGCGGCCGCGGCGAGCGAGCTTGACCATGATGCGTGGGGGATCGCCGTGCTCGGCCTCGTCCCAGTCGATCGGTACCGCGATCAGTTCGCCGTCCTCGTCGCGCTCGACGATCTCGGACATGACGACCGCGGGCAGGGCGCCCGGCACGTGGAGCCGGCGCCGCTTGCCCTCGACGACGCCCTCGCCCTTCAATTCGCGCAGCATCGCCTTCAGCGCGATGCGGTCCTGCCCGTCGAGCCCGAAGGCGCGGGAGATGTCGCGCTTGCCGACATCGCCGCCATGCTCCGCGATGAAGGCGGTCAGCGCCTCCTTGGTCGGCAGGCCCTGCGGCAGGCGGGGCTTGGGCGTGTGTTTGGCAGTGGGGCGGGGTTTGCGCACGAGTCGTTTGGTCCTCGATCAGAGGACTATAGTTAGTGGACCCATGGCGGTGCGTCGATGGCTGGGTGCGCTGGGTGACTATCCTTCGAGGCCAGCCTGTGGCCGGCACCTCGGGATGAGGTCGCTCTTACAAGATGAACCTCATCCTGAGGCGCAAGTGTATTGAGCCTCGAAGTATGCCCATGCCAAGCCGCTCACGGCTGCTCGATGAACGCCCGCACCGCCTTCACCGTCGTCTCGGGCTGCTCTTCCATCAGCCAGTGGCCGGCATCGGGGATGACCAGCTCGGTGACATTGCCGGCCGCATTGCGCATCACTACTGCCTCCATGGCGCCGAACGACTTCTCGCCGCCGATCGCCAGTACCGGCATGGTGAGCTTCACCTTCATCGCCGTCTTGTTGTCCTCGGCATCCCTACGGATCGAGCGGAACTGGGCGAAGGAGGAGCGCATCGCGCCGGGTTGGGCATAGAGCGCGGCATAATGGGCGCGCGTCGCCTCGTCGATCTTGGCCGGATTGCCGGCGAACTCGTTCCAGAAGCGGTCGAGATAGATGCGCTCGCGGCCCGCCACCAGCCGCTCGGCATCCGGGCCGCCGAAATCGAAATGCCAGAGCAGCGGATTGCGCACGATCTCGTCCCAGGGCGGAATGCCGGGGACCGGCGCATCCATGACCACCAGTTTCACCGTCGCCTGCGGGTAGCGCACGGCATAGGCATAGGCGACCATGGTGCCGATGTCGTGGCCGACAATCACCGCGCGGTCGAGGCCCAGCTTCTCCAGCACCGCGCGTACGTCGCCAGCCTGGGTCTTCTTGTCATAGCCGCCGGCGGGATGGGAGGAGAGGCCCATGCCGCGCAGGTCGGGAACGACGACGGTGTGGTCCTTCACCAGGTTGGCCGCGAGTGGCGCCCACATGTCGCCGGTATCGCCGAAGCCATGGATCAGCACCACCGTGGGTCCCTGTCCGCCGACGCGGGCATGGATGGTGGTATCCGCATCCACCTTGATATCCTCGGTGCGGAACGCGGCCGGGAAGGGGTGCACCTCAGCTGCCACTGGCACCGCCGAACCAAGAAGTGCCAGGGCACCGAACACCAGTTTGAGCATTTCGCCGTCTCCGCCTTTGCCCGGAGAGATCCCCGGCGCGAGCGCAACATAATCTTTCCCGATGTTCGGAATAGTCGTCGGTTGACGGAACTCGATTTCGGAAAAGCCGAACCTTGGATCGTCAATCGCTCCTGAAATTGATCGTTTGCTCACTTGCAATCCCGGCATTCCGGTTCATGTTGCCGCCGCGCCGGGCCCTCAGTGTCCGAAGCCTGCCTGAAGCCGGAAAGAATCACGATGGATGCCCGTTCTCCGGGAAGCGACGCCTCCCTGACCCTCGACCCAGCCGAAGTCCGCACGATCCTGTTCGGCGTCATGCTGGCGATGTTCCTCAGCGCTCTCGACCAGACCATCGTTGCCACCGCGCTGCCGACCATCGGCGTTGCCTTCTCCGATCTCGAAAGCCTGCCCTGGATCGTCACCTCCTATTTGCTCACCGCCACAGCGGTGACGCCGCTGGTTGGCAAGCTCGCCGATATCTACGGTCCGCGCCCTGTGCTGCTCGCCGGCATCGCCGTCTTCCTGGTGGGCTCGATCGCCTGCGCGCTGGCGCCGAGCATCTTCTGGCTTATCGTCGCCCGCGCCTTGCAGGGCATTGGCGGCGGCGGGCTGATCTCGCTGGCGCAGACCATTATCGGGCTGATGATCGCGCCGCGCGACCGCGGCAAGTACCAGGGCTATTTCGCCGCCGTCTTCATCTCCTCCTCCATTGCCGGTCCGATCCTCGGCGGCTTCTTCGCCCAGCATCTGCACTGGTCGCTGATCTTCTGGATCAATGTGCCGCTCGGCATCGCCGCCGCGGTGCGCAGCGAGCGGGCGCTGCGCCGGCTGCCGCCGCACCACCACAAGCACCGGCTCGACGTGCTCGGCGCGCTGCTGATGTGCCTGGCCACCGTGGCGATGCTGCTGGCACTGAGCTGGGGCGGCACGCGCTTCTCCTGGGGGTCGGTCGAAGTTCTGGGCCTGGTCGCCGGATCGGTGGTGCTCTGGGCGTTGTTCGGCCTGCGCATCGCCACCGCGGTGGAACCGCTGCTGCCGCTCTCGGTGCTGTCGAACCAGGTGGTGCTCACCGGCATCATCGCCGCGGCCTGCGCCATGGGTACGCTGATCGGCCTGTCGATCGAGCTGCCGCTCTATTTCGAGTCGGTGCTGCACCTCTCGGCCAGCCAATCCGGGCTCGCCATGATCCCGCTGATGGCGGGCGTGGTGGTCGGCGCCACCGCCACCGGCCGGCTGATGCCGCATATCCCCCATTACAAGCGCCTGCCGGTCGCCGGTCAGGCCATCGGCATGCTAGCGCTGGCGGTGCTCGCCATCGATCCCGCCGGCGTGCCGCTCGCCGTTCTGGTGCTGCTCACCGGGATAGCCGGCGTCGGGCTCGGCACGGTGCTGCCGGTGGCGACGGTGGGCATCCAGAATGCGGTGCCGGTGCCGCAGATCGGCACGGCGACGGCGGCGATGAACTTCTTCCGCTCGCTCGGCGGCGCGGTGCTGACCGCGGTGTTCGGCGCC
Organism: Starkeya sp. ORNL1; assembly: GCF_012971745.1. Lineage (NCBI taxonomy): Bacteria > Pseudomonadati > Pseudomonadota > Alphaproteobacteria > Hyphomicrobiales > Xanthobacteraceae > Starkeya > Starkeya sp. ORNL1. The sequence continues at coordinate 874,311 of NZ_CP048834.1, read as the reverse complement.
ATCGTGATCGGGCTCGCCGGCGTCAGCGGCCCGCACGAGACCGGAGGTTCGCTGGCCCTGGGCGCTGCGGAAGCGGCGACCATGGCGCACGCTTTCCGCTGGGTGTTCGCAGCGGCGGGCTTCGCGCTGTTCATCGGGCTGGTGGCGACCCTCATCATGGAAGAGCGCCCGCTGCGCACCACGGTGCACCACATCGATATCGAGTAGGGGCGCACCAGAAGACGTCATCCCGGAACGGCCGTCAGGCCGTATCCGGGATCGCGTGACGCTCTCCAGCTTCGTGCGATCCCGGCTCAGCGCATCGCGGAGCCTGTCCTCCCGGCTTGCCGAAGGCAAGAGCCGTGGGCCGGGATGACAGGCTAGCCCTCAGCGGCCTTCTTCGCAGCCGGCTTCTTGGCGGGCGCCTTCTTGGCCGCCGGCTTCTTCGCCGGGCTCTTAGCCGGCGAACTCTTCGCCGCCGCCTTGCGCGCCGGGCGCTCCGGTGTCGTGCCGGCCTTGGCCTTGATCAACTCGACCGCCTGCTCCAGCGTCACCGTCTCCGGGTCGGTGCCCTTCGGCAGCGTCGCATTGATCTTGCCGTGGTTCACATAAGGCCCGAAGCGGCCGGGGCGCACGCTGATCACGCCGCCGACTTCCGGATACTCGCCGAGTTCGCGGCCGGCGGGTGTGCCCCGGCGTCCGCCCGGACCCTTGTTCTGCTTGTCGGCGATCAGCGCCACTGCGCGGTTGAGGCCGATCGAGAGGATGTCGTCACCGGCGTCGATATTGGCGTAGGTCTTGCCGCTCTGCACATAGGGGCCGAACTTGCCGATGCCGGCGAGGATCGGTTCGCCGCTTTCCGGGTGCCGGCCGATCTCGCGCGGTAGCGAGAGCAAGGCGAGGGCGGTCTCGAGATCGACATCGGCCGGCGCGAGGCCTTTGGGCAGGCTGGATCGCTTCGGCTTCTCGCCGTCCTTGCCTTCGCCGAGCTGGAGATAGGTGCCGAAGCGCCCTTCGCGCAGCGTGACCTCCAGGCCCGTCACCGGGTCGGTGCCGAGCACGCGGGTGCCGTTGGTTTCCGCCTCGCCATTCTCGCCATTCTGCGCGGCGAGCGGGCGGGTGTACTTGCACTCCGGATAGTTCGAGCAGCCGATGAAGGCGCCGAACTTGCCCATCTTGAGCGACAGACGGCCATTGCCGCAGGTCGGGCAGACACGCGGATCCGAGCCGTCCTCCTTGGGCGGGAAGACGTGCGCGGTCAGCATCTCGTCGAGCGCGGCGAGCACCTCGGAGACGCGCAGGTCCTTGATCTCGCCGACGGCGGCCGCGAAGTCGCGCCAGAAGTCGCGCAGCACGTCCTTCCATTCGAGCTCGCCCGCGGAGATGCGGTCGAGCTTCTCTTCGAGGTCGGCCGTGAAGTCGTACTCGACGTAGCGGTCGAAGAAGCTCTCCAGGAACGCCGTGACCAGCCGGCCCTTGTCCTCGGGGACGAGGCGGCGCTTGTCGAGCTTCACATATTCGCGGTCACGCAGCACCGCGAGCACCGAGGCATAGGTGGAGGGCCGGCCGATGCCGAGCTCTTCCATGCGCTTGACCAGCGAGGCTTCCGAATAGCGCGGCGGCGGCTCGGTGAAATGCTGGTCGGCCTTGATGCCCTTGTTCGCCAGGATCTCGTTGGCGGACATGGCGGGGAGGCGACGATTCTCCTCGTCCTCCTCCTCGTCGTCGCGGCCTTCGCGATAGAGCGTGAGGAAGCCGTCGAACTTGATCACCGAGCCGGTGGCGCGCAACTCCAGCGCGCGGCCCGACACCTTGGCGTCGATATCGACGGTGGTGCGTTCCAGCTCGGCGGATTCCATCTGGCTCGCCACGGTACGCAGCCAGATCAGCTCATAGAGCTTGGCCTGGTCGGGCTCCAGCTGGCGAGCGACCTCCTTCGGCAGCCGCGCCACGTCGGTCGGCCGGATGGCCTCGTGGGCCTCCTGCGCGTTCTTCGCCTTGGCGGTGTATTTGCGCGGCGCGGACGGCACGTAGCGCTCGCCATATTCGTGGCCGATCACCGAGCGTGCCGCGGCGATCGCCTCCGGCGCCATGTCGACGCCGTCGGTACGCATATAGGTGATGAGGCCGACGGTCTCGCCGCCGATGTCGATGCCCTCATAGAGCCGCTGCGCGATGCGCATGGTGATGGCCGGTGCGAAGCCAAGTTTGCGGCTCGCCTCCTGCTGCAGCGTCGAGGTGGTGAAGGGCGGGTAGGGGTGGCGGCGGGCGGGCTTCGCCTCGACCGAGCGCACCACATAGTCCGCTTTCTCCAGCGCGCTGCGGAACGTCATCGCCTCGGCTTCGGTGCCGACGTCGAGCCGGGTAATCTTCTTGCCGTCGGCGCCGGTGAGGCGCGCCTCGAAGGTCTCATTGCGCGGCGTCGCCAGCGTCGCGGCGATCGACCAATATTCGCGGCGCACGAAGACCTCGATCTCGCGCTCGCGGTCGCAGACCAGGCGCAGCGCCACCGACTGCACGCGCCCCGCCGAGCGGGCGCCGGGCAGCTTGCGCCACAGCACCGGGGAAAGCGTGAAGCCGACCAGATAGTCGAGGGCGCGGCGGGCGAGATAGGCGTCCACCAGCGCCGCGTCGATCATGCGCGGGTTCTTCATCGCCTCGAGCACGGACGATTTGGTGATGGCGTTGAAGACCACGCGCGAGATCGGCTGGTCCTTCAGCGCGCGCTTTTCCTTCAATATCTCCAGCACGTGCCAGGAGATGGCTTCGCCTTCGCGATCCGGATCGGTGGCGAGGATCAGGCCATCGGAGGCCTTCACCGCCCGCGCGATGTCGGCGAGCCGCTTCTGCGCCTTGGGATCGATGTCCCACAGCATGCGGAAATCATGCTCGGGATCGACCGAGCCATCCTTGGCAGGCAGATCACGCACGTGGCCATATGAGGCGATCACCTCATAGCCCGGTCCGAGATATTTGTTGATCGTCTTCGCCTTAGCGGGCGATTCGACGATGACGACCTGCATGCGCCTGCCATGTTTCGTTGGAGGAAAAGCTCAGCCCCGAGAGCGGCCGGAAAATGGGGTAGCCATGCCACGCTGTCAAATGCACCGTCCCGAATGCGGGTCTCCTATGCAAATGGCGTGACATTTGCGCCCCACCACCGGAGGGTGTCGAAGACGCCAGAAATGCCGGATCAGAGTAGCGATACGAGGCCGCCGGGATGACGTTCCAGCCGGCCGGCAATGTCGAGTTCCAATAGCACGATCTGCACGTCGGAGGCGGAAGCCTGCGCCAATTCGGCGAGATCGTCGACGGCGAGCGGCGTCGGCCCGAGCAAACCCAGCATGCGGGTGCGGATGCTCTCGGTCGGCTCTTCCGCGGCGAAGGGCGCCGGCGGCTCCCTGAATGCGGCCGGCGGGCGCTCGATCAAAGGCCCGAGCACGTCGAGTATGTCGGCGGCGGAGGTCACCAGCCCGGCGCCCTGCTTGATCAGCTGGTTGGTGCCGGCAGCGCGCGGGTCGAGCGGGGAGCCCGGCACCGCGAACACGTCGCGGCCCTGTTCGCCGGCGAGCCGCGCGGTGATGAGCGAGCCGGAACGCTCCGCCGCTTCCACCACCAGCACGGCGAGCGAGACGCCGGAGACCAGCCGGTTGCGGCGGGGAAAGTCGCGCGCTCGCGGCACCCAGCCGAGCGGCATCTCCGTGATCACCACGCCGCGTTCGAGGATCTGCTCCAGCAGCGGCAGATTCTCCGGCGGGTAGGGCCGGTCATGGCCGCCGGCAAGGGCGGCAAGGGTGCCGGTATCGAGGCCGGCCTCATGCGCCGCGGCGTCTATGCCGCGGGCGAGGCCGGAGGCGATGATCAGTCCGGTGCGGCCAAGCTCGCGGGAGAGCTTGGCTGCCATCATGCGCCCGGCGCCGGAGGCGTTGCGCGCGCCGACCACGCCGACCATCGGCCGGCTCAGCATGTCGATGCGCCCGCGTACCGCGATAAGCGGCGGGGCGCCCTCGGTCTCGCGCAGCGCCGGCGGATAGTCCAGCTCGTCGAGCCCGATGAAGCGGCCCCCCAGCCTCGCCAGCGCCGCGATCTCGGTGTCGGCCTCCCTTACGTCCGGCACGCGAGGCGCGATCAGGCCGCCGCCACGACGGGCGAGGCTCGGCAGCGCCTCTATGGCGGCAGCAGCGCTGCCGAAGCGTTCGATCAGCGAGCGGAAGCTGCGCGGGCCGATATTCTCGGTGCGGATCAGCCGGAGCCAGTCGCGGCGCTGTGCATCGTCGAGCCGCGACATGGCCTCACGCCTTCCCGCCGATCTTGCCCTCGGTGCCGGCTATGAGCCGCGCGATATTGGCGCGGTGGGTGATCCAGATCAGAACGGCGAGCAAGCCGAGCAACAGCGCGGCTGGAGCATTGCCAAGGAGGTAGGCCGCGATTGCCGCGGCAACGCTGGCGATCAGCGCCGAGAGCGAGGAATAGCGGGTGAGCTTGGCGCAGGAAAGCCAGACCACGGCAAAGGCGATCGCCGCCGGCCAGAACAGGCCAAGCGCGACGCCGAGGAAGGTGGCGACGCCCTTGCCGCCCTTGAAGTGCAGCCACACCGGGAAGACATGCCCGAGAAAGGCGGCGAGGCCGGCAAGCAGCGCTGCTTGCTCGCCCCACAGCGCGCGGGCGACCAGCACCGCCACAACGCCCTTCAGCGCGTCGCCGACCAGGGTAGCCGCGGCGAGCCCCTTGCGCCCGGTGCGCAGCACATTGGTGGCGCCGATATTGCCGGAGCCGATGGTGCGGATGTCCTGCGTTCCGGCCAGGCGCGTGATGATCAGCCCGAACGGGATCGAGCCGAGCAGGTAGCCGAGCGCGAGGCTGAGAAAGGTAAGCAAGGCGGGGAGGGACCAGGTCATGATATGCGCTCCCCACCCGTCATGCCCCGCCTTGTGCCGGGCTTATTGTTCGTGCGTCCGTAACGTCAAACGTACTCATACACCGTGCGGCCGGCAACGAGGGTGCGCACTACGCGGCCCTCGAAACGCGCCTCGTCGAACGGCGTGTTGCGGCAGCGTGATTTCAGGCTGGCGGCGTCGAGCAGCCAGGCCTCGTCAAGCGCGATCACCGCGATGTCGGCCGGCGCGCCGGGGCGCAGCGAGCCGGCGTCGAGGCCAAGCAGTTCGGCGGGGCGGGTCGACATGGCGCGCAGCAGCGTCTTCAGGTCGACGGCGCCGCTATTCACCAGCCGCAGACCGGCGGCGAGCATGGTCTCCAGCCCGATGGCGCCGGGCGCTGCCTCGGAGAAGGGAAGGCGCTTGACGTCGACATCCTGCGGATTGTGGTCGGAGACGATGACGTCGATCAGCCCGCTCGCCACCGCCTCGACCAGAGCGACGCGGTCATCCTCGCCGCGCAGCGGCGGCGACAGCTTGAAGAAGGTGCGATAGCCGACGACGTCGCGCTCGTTGAGCGTCAGATGATTGATCGAGGCGGAAGCGGTCACGGTCAGCCCGTCCTCCTTCGCCCGGTGCAGCACGGCAAGGGATTCGGCGCAGGTGAGCGAGGCGGCATGGTAGCGCCCGCCGGTAATGCCGGTGAGCCGCACATCGCGCTCGAACACGATGGCCTCCGCCGCCTTGGGCGCACCAGCAAGGCCGAGCCGCGAGGCGAGCTCGCCTTCATTCATCACCCCTTCGCCGGTGAGCGTGGCATCCTCGGTGTGATGCACGATCAGCGCGCCGAAATCGCGCGCATAGGTCAGTGCCCGGCGCAGCACCTGGGCCGAAGCGACCGAGCGCGCGCCGTCGGTGAAGGCGACCGCACCCGCAGCGCCGAGCAGGCCGATCTCGGTCATCTCGCGCCCGGCGAGACCCTTGGTGAGCGCCGCCATCGGATGGACGTGCACGATGGCGGTGTCGCGGGCCCGGCGCTTGACGAAGTCGACGATGGCGGGGTCGTCGATGATCGGATCGGTGTCCGGCTGGCAGACGATTGTGGTGACGCCGCCGGCCGCTGCCGCCTGGCTGGCCGAGGCCAGGGTCTCGCGATGCTCGGCGCCTGGCTCACCGATGAAGGCGCGCATGTCGACGAGGCCCGGAGCGATGACGAGGCCGCGGCACTCGACGATCTCGGTGTCCTCGGGCAGCCCGGCATTGCGCAGGCCGGTGGCGATGTCCTTGACGACGCCGTCGATGATCAGCAGGTCGCCGGCGGTGTCGAGGTCGCGCGAGGGATCGACGATCCGGGCGCCGGCGAGAAGGGTGGGGCGAGGATCGGAGATTCGGGGCTCAGGCATTGGGAAGGTTCCTCGACAGCGCGTCGAGCACCGCCATGCGCACCGCAACGCCCATCTCGACCTGCTCACGGATCAGCGACTGGGCGCCGTCCGCCACCGCGGAATCGATCTCGACGCCACGATTCATCGGGCCGGGATGCATCACGAGGGCGTCCGGCTTGGCGTAGCGCAGCTTGGCCTCGTCGAGACCCCAATAGTGGAAATACTCTTTCACCGAGGGCACGAAGGAGCCGTTCATCCGCTCGCGCTGCAGCCGCAGCATCATGACGATGTCGACGCCGTCGAGACCAGCCTTCATGTCGCGATAGACGTCGACGCCGAAGCGGTCGATGTCGCGCGGCAGCAGTGTCGAGGGGCCGATGACGCGGACCTGCGCGCCGAGCCGGTGCAGCAGCAATATGTTGGAACGGGCGACCCGCGAATGCAGGATGTCGCCGCAGATCGCGACGGTGAGCCCCTCGATGCGTCCCTTGTTGCGGCGGATGGTCAGCGCGTCGAGCAGCGCCTGCGTCGGATGCTCATGGGCACCGTCGCCGGCATTCACCACCGAGCAGTCGACCTTGCGCGCCAGCAATTCCACCGCGCCGGAAGCTGAGTGGCGCACGATCAGCACGTCCGGGTGCATGGCGTTCAGCGTCGCCGCGGTGTCGATCAGGGTCTCGCCCTTCTTCACCGAGGAGGTGCTGACCGACATGTTCATCACGTCAGCGCCCAGCCGCTTGCCCGCCAGCTCGAAGGACGACTGGGTGCGCGTGGAGGCTTCGAAGAACAGATTGATCTGGGTGCGGCCACGCAGCGTGGCGCGCTTCTTCTCGACTTCCCGATTGAGGGCGACGAACTCTTCGGAAAGATCGAGCAGGCCGATGATGTCCTCGGCCGAAAGCCCTTCTATGCCCAGCAAATGCCGGTGCGGGAAGGTGAAGCTGGTGGCGGTCGGGTTCGATGTCATATCGAAGTCGGCTGGATAGAGGCACCCGCCCGTAATCGCAAGCACCTGACCATCGATTCCCACCGGAATCGGTATTGACGGGTGGGAACATACGTCACGCGTTCGCGTTGAAGTAACGCTGCGGACGGCCGTGCGTTGAAAAGTGAACTGAAAAGCCGGAATCGCGTCACCAAACGGTCACCGTCCATTCAGTTGCCGTTCACCACATCGGCCCCACACTCGATATAGATCACGCCGTAACGTTGAGGCGTGTCCTCAGGAGTAAGTCTCATGTCGAGCACGCGTTTCTCCAAGATGTTCACTGGCGTCGGTCTTGCCGCGACCGTCGCGGCGTCGCTCGCGACCCCGGTTTCGGCTGCACCGCTCGGCGCTGACCTTGGCCTTGCCAAGTCGGTGCCTGCCGCCACCGAGCAGGTGCGCTGCAATGGCTGCTGGGTTGCTGGCGGTGTGGCCGCCGGCGTGCTGGCCGGCGCGGCCATCGCAGGTGCGGCCCGCGGTCCCTATTATGGCGACCCCTACTATTACGCTGCCCCGCCGGTGGTCTATGCGCCGCCGCCGCAGGTCTATTACGCCCCGGCGCCGCGTTATGCCTATGGCTCCCGCTGCTGGGTGCAGAGCGGCCCGTATCGCGGCCAAGGTTACTACACCCGTTGCTGACCCGGCTTTGCCACAGCATTGCTGAGGTCGAGCTAGAGCCTGGCTAAAGCATTGATACGGCGGCGATGACCAGAGGAAGCGTCACCGCCGCCAGTATCGTTTGTATGGTCAGCATTTGCGCCAGCAGCGGCGCGTCGCCGCCCATCTGCCGCGCCAGCACATAGCCGTTCGGCGCCGAGGGCACTGCGCTCGCGATCGCGACCACCAGAAGATCGACCCCCGACAGCCCGCACGCCACGCCGATGGCGACCGCGAGAGCCGGCAGCGCGCCGAGCTTCAGCACGCATGTCAGCCAGGTCGCCATGCGCGGCCGGCGCAGATCGTCGAGCCGCAATCCGGCACCGACCACGAGCAGGCCCAGCGCCAGCGAGGCACGGCCGAGAATGTCGGCGAAGCTCATCAGCACCGCCGGCACCGGCACGTGCAGTGCATTGATGAGAATGCCCGCCGCGCAGGACCAGATGAAGGGATTGCGCGCTAGCTGCATCAGTATGAGGCGCGCATCGCCGCCCGCAGTGCCGTGGCGTGCCAGCACGATGACGCTCAGCGCATTGACAGTGGGGATGATGACGGCGATCGCCACCGCCGCCACAGCGAGCCCGGCCGGCCCGGCAAGGCCGCCGGACACGGCGAGCCCGATATAGGTGTTCCAGCGCAGCGCGCCCTGGAACACCGAGGTGAAGCCCGGCCCGTCGAGCCCCAGCGCCCGGCTGAGCGGGCGGCGCGCCAGCATCAGCGCGCTGCCGATGATGGCGATGGCGCCGAGCAGGGCGACGGTCACCTCCACCACCGCGACGCCGCCGAGATCGGTGCGGGCGATGCTCACCACCAGCAGGGCCGGGAACAGCACGAAATAGGTCAGCCGCTCCAGCGCGATCCAGTGGCTCGCCTCGGGCAGCAGGAAACGCTTCAGCGCGATGCCGAGCGCGATGATCAGGAACACCGGCACCAGCGCCGCCAGCACATTCGCCATGGCGTCAGGCGCTGAGCATACGCAGCCGGTCGAGCGCGCCTTGCAGAATGAAGGCGGCGGCGTGCTGGTCGACCACCGCTGCGCGCTTGGCCCGGCTGACATCGGCGGCGATCAGGTCGCGCTCCACCGCGGCAGTGGAGAGCCGCTCGTCCCACAGCGCGATCGGCAGTTCGGTCAACCGCGCGAAATTGCGGGCGAAGGCGCGGGTCGACTGCGCCCGTGGACCCTCCGAGCCGTCCATGTTCACCGGCAGGCCGAGAACGAAGCCGACGGCGCCGCGCGCCTTGGCGAGATCGAGGATGCGCGCGGCATCCGGCGTGAACTGCTTGCGGGCGATGGTCTCGACCGCGGTGGCGAGCCGACGCTCCGGATCGCAACTGGCAATGCCGATGGTCTTGGTGCCGAGGTCGAGCCCCAGCAGTGTGCCGCGCGTCGGCAGGACGGCGGCGGCCTCGGTGATCGGTAGGATCGGAGCAGTCATAGCCATGCGCTAGCACGGTATATTCCGCAGCGCCACCGACCAGGCCCACGTCGTCATCCGGCTGACGAAGAGCGTCGCCAGCATGTCGACACAAAAGCGGGAACGGTAGGGCTCACCCTTGTACCTGCGGTGTGGCGCCCTATTGTCCCCATCGATGTTTAATGGAGACGCCTATGAAGATCACCTGGTACGGCCACTCCGCCTTTCGGCTGGATTTCGCGGACAAGGTCGTGCTCATCGACCCGTTCCTGTCCGGCAATCCTTCCTTCGCCTCGAGCCGCGACGTCGCGGTGCTCGGCACCACCCACATATTGCTGACGCATGGCCATGGCGACCATCTTGGCGACACCGCCGCGATCGCCGAGGCGACCGGCGCCAAGGTGGTGACGAATGCCGACCTCTGCTCCTGGCTGGCGACGCAGGGCGTGAAGAATCTCGATTCGATGAACACCGGCGGCACCACCGACCAGGGCGGCTTCACCGTGACGCTGGTGCGCGCCGACCATTCCTCGGGAATGATCGTCGAGGGCAAGTCCGTCTATCTCGGCAATCCGAACGGCATCATCGTCAAGGCGCCGGGCGAGCCGACCATCTGGTTCATGGGCGACACCGACATCTTTTCCGACATGGGACTGATCGCCGAGATCCATAAGCCCGATGTCGTGGTGGTGCCGATCGGCGACCGCTACACCATGGGGCCGGACACCGCGGCGTTGGCAGTAAAGCGCTATGTGCCGGGGCTGACCATCATCCCCTGCCACTACGCCTCCTTCCCGCCGCTGGAGCCGAATGCCGACCGTTTCGTCGCGCTGGTCGACGAGGAAGCCACCGTGAAGGTGCTGGAGAGCGGCAAGCCGGTGGAGATCGGGCTTTAGGGCGCTCTGCTTCAGCATCCTTCGAGGCCCGGCTTTGCCGGGCACCTCAGGATGAGGTGGTTTTTAGAGAGCGACCTCATCCTGAGGTGCGAGCGTTAGCGAGCCTCGAAGGATGCTCGCCTAAAGCAGCTCCGCGTTGCCCCATCCCGGCGCACCCTGCTATAGGGCGCGCCGGTTCCGCTTTTCCTAAGGACGTCATATGTCGGTCGATCAGGCGACGGTCCGTCGTGTCGCGCATCTCGCGCGTATCGCGGTGACCGAGGACGAGGTGGCCCATCTCCAGGGCGAGCTCAATTCCATCCTCGCCTTTGTCGAGCAACTTAATGAGCTCGACACGGAAGGTGTCGAACCGATGACCAGCGTCACCCCGATGAAGCTGCCGCTGCGCGAGGACGTCGTCACCGACGGCCACTATCCCGAGCGTGTGCTGGCGAATGCGCCGCTGGCCGAGGACGGTTTCTTCGCCGTCCCGAAAGTGGTGGAGTGATCCGATGAGCGACCTCACCCGCCTCACCATCACCGCCGCCCGCGAAGGTCTGGCGCTCGGCAATTTCAGCGCTGCCGAACTGACCGAAGCCTATCTCGCCGCCATCGAGCCGGCCGGCGACCTCAACGCCTATGTGCTGGCGACGCCAGACAAGGCGCGCGCCATGGCCAAGGCGAGCGACGCAAAGATCGCTGCCGGCACGGCAGGCCCGCTGGAAGGCATCCCGCTCGGCGTCAAGGACCTGTTCGCGACCGACGGCATCCGCACCACGGCGTGCTCGAACATCCTGCGCAACTTCGTGCCGCCCTACGAATCCACCGTCACCGCCAATCTGTGGCGCGACGGCGCGGTGCTGCTCGGCAAGCTGAACCACGACGAGTTCGCCATGGGCTCGTCGAACGAATCGAGCGCCTTCGGCCCTGTGGTCTCGCCCTGGCGGCGCACGGGCTCGACCCAGCCGCTGGTGCCCGGCGGCTCGTCGGGCGGCTCGGCGGCGGCGGTGGCGGCGCATATCTGCGCGGGCGCGGCGGCGACAGATACTGGCGGCTCGATCCGCCAGCCGGCGGCCTTCACCGGCACCGTCGGCATCAAGCCGACCTATGGGCGCTGCTCGCGCTGGGGCGTCGTCGCCTACGCCTCCTCGCTCGACCAGCCGGGTCCCATCGCCCGCTCGGTGAACGATGCCGCGTTGCTGATGCGCTCCATGGCCGGCCACGATCCGAAGGATTCCACCAGCGCCAACCTGGCGGTCCCGGACTATGAGTCCGCCATCGGCGCCTCGGTGAAGGGCAAGCGCATCGGCATCCCGCGCGAATACCGGGTCGCCGGCATGTCCGAGGAGATCGAGGCGCTCTGGCACCAGGGCGCCGACTGGCTGCGCGACGCCGGCGCCGAGGTGGTCGACATCCACCTGCCGCACACCAAATACGCGCTGCCATCCTACTACATCGTGGCTCTGGCCGAGGCCTCCTCCAACCTCGCCCGCTATGACGGCGTGCGCTATGGCGAGCGCGTGCCCGGCCGCGACATCGTCGAGATGTATGAGAAGACCCGCGCCGCCGGCTTCGGCTCCGAGGTGCGCCGCCGCATCATGATCGGCACCTATGTGCTCTCGGCGGGCTATTACGACGCCTATTATCTGAAGGCGCAGAAGGTACGCACGCTGATCAAGCGCGACTTCGAGAACGCCTTCGCCGACGGCATCGACGCCGTGCTGGCGCCGGCCACGCCCTCGCCCGCCTTCGGCATCGGCGAGAAGTCCGGCGCCGATCCGGTGGAGATGTATCTCCAGGACGTGTTCACGGTGACGCTGAACATGGCGGGCCTGCCGGGCATCTCGGTGCCGGCCGGCCTGTCCTCGGACGGCCTGCCGCTCGGCCTCCAGCTCATCGGCCGCCCGTTCGACGAGGCGACGCTGTTCTCGCTGGGCCAGGTGGTGGAAGAAGCGGCCGGCCGCTTCGAAGTCACGGACAAATGGTGGGTGTGATGTCGCGCGAGCTGCCTTCCAACGAACGCTCGCTCGCTCCGTTCCGCGCCGAGATCGACCGTATCGACGCCGAGATCGTCGTGCTGCTGGCGCGCCGTCTCGAGGTGGTGAAGCACGTCATCGCCGTCAAGCGGAGCGAGGGCCTCGCCGCCCTGCTGCCGGAGCGGGTCGAGGACGTGGTGGAGAAGGTGAGCTCCCGCGCCGAGACCGAGGGCGTGCCGCCCGAGCTTGCCGAGAAGCTCTGGCGGGTGATGATCGACTGGGTCATCGCCTACGAGAATGAACGCCTCGGTTGAACGCCGCTCGGTATTTTCGTGCGGGTGTAAACGTTCTTGATTTGATTCGATTTCGGAAGCATTCGCGCTGAAATCAAACGAATTGCCGATGTTTTTCTTGCCAGCGTGTCGAGGAAACGCCGCCTGATCGACTTGTCGCAACGGCATTCCTTCACGATAAGTGGCGACATCTCTTGCTGTTCAGCCACCAGGAGGCGCATTCTGCCGGCGCCGCGCTGACGCAGGAGCCGGTGATCAGCCGGGGGGCGATGTCGTGGAGTGGATACAGACAGTTTTCCAGAATGGACCCGAGGTCATCAAGGCGGCGAGCCAGAGCGGACTGGGCATCATCGCATTATGCCTGCTGGTGATCGGCTGTGCCGGCGTATTCTATTTGGCGCGGGCGCGCACTTCTTCGCCATGGGTTGGATTCGCGGTGTTCCTGGTCATGGTATTGGGCGCGTTGTCCCTCTCTGTGGTCGGGCTCTATGCCGGCGCCAAGCAGACGCTCGACCTCGCCAATGCCAAGACCATCACCTTCAAGACGCCCTATTATAACGAGGCGACCAAGACCTACCGGCTGCTTGACGCCACCGTCACTAATATCGGCAAGGGCGACTGGCGCGAATTGCAGGAGCGCCCGGACGGCAATGCGCAATATTACTATGTGGTGAAGTCGATCGAGCCCGGCCGCATCCTGTTCGGCCGCAAGCCATCGGCGAACGGCCAGCCCGACACCACCGAACTGATCGCCGACCTACCGCAGCGCTTGCTCTGCTACCGTGGCAGTTCGGACGACAGCAATCTGCAATGCCCGTATGCGCTGGTGGCGATCGAGTGAGGTGAGGGGCTGTCAGCGCACGCCGCGATAGATGGCGACAAGTGGCAGTTCGATGCCGAGCGCTGGCAGTTCGAGAACGGCGTCGGAGCCTTCGATCATTTCGCCTGCCCTCGGAAACAGGCCGTCTCCATCGCGCTGCCAGACCCAAAGTCGCGGTTCGTCCTGGGCCAGCACGACATAGGCCTGAAGTGAAGGCAGGGCGGTATATTCCTCCGCCTTTTCGTGGAGGTCGGTTTCAAGTGAAGAGGGCGAAAGCACCTCAGCGAGCAGCACCGGGGCATCGGTGAAGACGCTTGAACCTTCTCCGCCGACCGGCTCGACGACGATATCGGGGCAACGGATCGACTCGCCGATGTCGACCGCGAGTGCATCGGCAAAGACGTTCCATTGATCCGATGAGAGGCGCTCGGACAGGAGCAACAGAAGGTTGCGGGTCACGAACCCGTGGTTCCGCGTGACCCGCACCATCATGACGACTTTGCCCCTGACATACTCGTAATTGCCTTCCTGCCGCTGCACCCAGCGCAGGAAGGCCTCCTTCGTCATCGGTATATCGGTACGCAGGTTCATGCCAGCCGTCTCTCCCGGGCGGTGCATACTAGCATGCGGCCACTTCCGCATCCAAAGCACCCGGGCACACTGGCACTCGCCATGCTGAACGCCGCTGACCGGGCAGGGCGGTTGCCTCAGGCTAGGCTTTGGGAGTAGGCAGAACCAACCTACGCAAGGCACCGCAAGAGCAGGCCCGACCCATGAACATGCATGCCCGCCCCGCCGACCCGAAGAAGCTGATCCGCGGCGCGACCGGCGACTGGGAAGTGGTGATCGGCCTGGAGATCCATGCCCAGGTCACCTCCAACGCCAAGCTGTTCTCCGGCGCGTCGACCGAGTTCGGCGGCGAGCCGAACGATCATGTCTCGCTGGTCGATGCGGCAATGCCGGGCATGCTGCCGGTGATCAATGCCGAATGCGTGAGGCAGGCGGTGCGTACCGGGCTGGGGCTGAAGGCCGAGATCAATCTGCGCTCGGTGTTCGACCGCAAGAATTATTTCTACCCGGACCTGCCGCAGGGCTACCAGATCAGCCAGTACAAGAGCCCGATCGTCGGCGAGGGCGTGGTGCTGGTCGACATGGCGGAGGGCGGCAGCTTCGAGGTCGGCATCGAGCGCCTGCACCTCGAGCAGGACGCCGGCAAGTCGATCCATGACCAGCATCCCAGCCAGTCGCTGGTCGACCTGAACCGCTCCGGCGTCGCGCTTATGGAGATCGTCTCCAAGCCGGACCTGCGCTCCTCCGAGGAGGCCAAGGCCTATGTGACCAAGCTGCGCACCATCCTGCGCTATCTCGGCACCTGCGACGGCGACATGGAGAAGGGCAGCCTACGCGCCGACGTCAATGTCTCGGTGAGGAAGCCCGGCGATCCCTTCGGCACGCGCTGCGAGATCAAGAACGTCAACTCCATCCGCTTCATCGGCCAGGCGGTGGAGAGCGAAGCGCGCCGGCAGATCGGCATCCTCGAGGATGGCGGCTCGATCGTGCAGGAGACGCGGCTGTTCGATCCCGGCAAGGGCGAGACGCGGTCCATGCGCTCCAAGGAAGAAGCGCACGATTATCGCTATTTTCCTGATCCGGACCTGCTGCCGCTGGAATTCGACCAGACCTTCGTCGACGGGCTCGCGGTGCATCTGCCGGAACTGCCGGACGAGAAGAAGGCGCGTTTCATCGCCGCCTATGGTCTGACGCCCTATGACGCCGGCGTATTGGTCGCCGAGCGCGACACTGCCGACTTTTTCGAGGACGCAGCCAAGGGCCGCGACGCCAAGGCGGCGGCGAACTTCCTCATCAATGAGCTGTTCGGTCGGTTGAACAAGGAAGGCAAGGACATCGCCTCCTCGCCGGTCTCCGCGGTGCAGCTCGGTGCCATCGTCGACCTGATCGCCGACGGCACCATCTCGGGCAAGATCGCCAAGGAGCTGTTCGAGATCGTCTTCACCGAAGGCGGCGATCCGCGCGCCATCGTCGAGGCTCGCGGCATGAAGCAGGTGACGGACACTGGCGCCATCGAGGCGGCGGTCGACGCCATCATTGCCGCCAACCCCGACAAGGTCGAGCAGGTGCAGGCCAAGCCGACCATGCTCGGCTGGTTCGTCGGCCAGGTGATGAAGCAGACCGGCGGCAAGGCCAATCCGCAGGCGGTGAACGATCTCCTGAAGAGCAAGCTCGGCATCTGACGATGGCAGTAGCTGGCGAGCTTGCGGCAATGGACGCGGCGCTGACCATCCGCGTCGCCCACATCGACGACCTGCCGGCCATCATCGCCGTTCTCGCCGCCGACGACGTCGGAGGGCACGGCGATACGACCGATGCCGGCGCTCGCCCGGATTATGAGCGGGCATTTGCGGCAATCGCCGCTGATCCCGGCCAGACGCTGTTTGTGGCCTGCCTCGGAGCCGAGGTGGTCGGCACCTTCCAACTCACCATCCAGCCGACGCTTCTGGCGCGCGGCGGCGCCCGTGCCCTGGTCGAAGCGGTGCAGGTCGCGCCGACTGCGCGCGGGCGCGGCATCGGCGCCGCGATGATGCGCTTCGCGATGGACGAGGCGCGTGCCCGCGGCGCGGTGCAACTTGCCCTGGCTTCGTCGAAACGCCGCACCGACGCCCACCGCTTCTATGAGCGCCTCGGCTTTGTCCGTAGCCACGAAGGCTTCAAGTTGAAGCTGCGGTAGTGCGCAACGCCCGATGGGCAACGCGGCGCATGCAGATGAACGGGCGATGGTGAGGCGCGATGTGGCGCGGCTTCCCCAGATGCGCTAGACGCCTTTCATGATGTTGCTCGGTCTCGCCATCGTGCTCGTTTCGGCCGTCGGACTTTTTGTCTGTACGCGGGCGAGCCGTGCCTCTGCGGCACGCTCGATCCAGACGCAGGGCGCGATCTGGCTGCTGCTGGTGTTCGGCATCCTGTTGCCGATCGGGCTTCTCGTGGTCGGCGTGGAGACCGTGCGTTACACCGCGCGGCTGGCGATCGAGTACGATGTCCTTCGAACCAACCGGGATCGCGCACCCTGATGCGCTCGTTGCTGCCATAAGGGCGGCGCCCCCAAAACTCAGCATCCCCGGAAGTGCGGCTTCCGGGGATGCTGGCAGTCTGGCCGATGCGGAAGTGTCCGATCAGGGCAGGCAGCGCGCCATGAAGACGTGCCAGGCCTTGGCGCCGGAGACATTGTTCTGCGCCTTGTAGTCCTTCCACGAGGCATTGCACTTGGCGAGGTCTTCCTTCGCCGTGCCGGCTTCCTCGTCGTCCTTGGCGGCAGCCTGGGTCGGCTTGGGCGCCGCGGCAGGCTTCGTCGTGGTGGCCGGTGCGGTGGTCGTGGTGGTCGTCGTCGCGGCCGGCTTTGCCGCGGGCGCAGCGGCGGCGCCGTCGCCCGACATGCACTTCTTGGAGAATTCCTGGTAGGTCTGTCCGCCGGTCTGGTTCTTCGCCTTCAGTTCGTTCCACTGATCGGCGCAGACCTTCATCTTGCTGGGGGCCTGGGCCTGCGCGGCGGCGCTGGCGAAGGAGAGAACGAGCGCGGCGGCGAGCGCGAGAGTAAGCGGCTTGATACGAGCGGACATGTTGGCCTCCTGGGGCCGTGCGACGGCCTGAACTAGGACGTTTCCGGGCGGTTCGGCAGCGTCGTGCAGCCTTCAGCCGCTCAGTTGCATTTTCCTCCCGCGCGCTGGCGGTTGCAAGGACCGTATCAAGTCCATGTGGCAGCAGCGTTAAGGCCGCCTGCCAGGATCGCGGCGCCGCCGGGCCGAGCCGGTAGCGACGCCGCGACGAGAGCATATTCCGCAAAAGTTGGAAGACTTTTGCGCTTGGAACGTGCTTCAGCGGTTCGAACTGAGAGCACTATCCTTTTGCTCGGATGATTCCATCCAGGCGGATAGGGCTCCGGGGCGTCAGGCGCCTTTCTTCAAGCAGTCGGCAATGTACACCTTGCGGGTCATGTCCTTGGCTTTTCCGGCCTTGCGGTCAGCGGTCCATTCGCTCTTGCAGCTCTTCTCCAGCGCCAGCTTCTGGGCATGGGTGAGGGCGGGCTTGGCAGGCATGGCCGGCTCTTGCGTCGTGGTCGCGTCCTGCGCGAACGCCGAAGCGGTGGCGAGCAGGAAAGCGGCGGTGGTGAAAGCGGCGGTTTTGGCGTGGATCATCGGGAGCCTCCTGTCATAGGGGCCGTCGCTCGACGGCACGCCGTCATTTGCTTCCTGTTCCGTGTCCGAATTGGGACTGATCCAAGAAATCATCATGGTAATGCGTATGAATACATGTGACATCTGTCGTATCGTAAAGTAAATGTGCTCCCGCAACGGAATTTCACTGGCCCGTGATCTTGAATCCGGGCAATGCTGGCCGATGTAGGCGGCGCTTGCCACGCGACGCGAGGAGTCCTAGTTCTGGAGCGGGAAAATCAAGCCCGCCGCCCTTAAGGGCGAGGGGAGGCAGCGCAAGGGCGACATGATGGCCGAACTCCAGACCCAGCCGATCCAGCTTTTTTACTGGCCGACGCCGAATGGCTGGAAGATCAGCATCATGCTGGAGGAGTGCGGGCTGCCTTATGAGGTGGTTCCGGTGAACATCGCCAAGGGCGACCAGTTCAAGCCGGATTTTCTCGCCATCTCCCCGAACAACAAGATGCCGGCGATCATCGACCCCGAGGGGCCGGACGGTGCGCCGATCTCGATCTTCGAGTCGGGCGCGATCCTGCAGTATCTCGGCCGCAAGACTGGCCTGTTCTATCCGCTCGACGAGCGCGGCCGGGTCGGGGTCGACCAGTGGCTGTTCTGGCAGATGGGCGGGTTGGGGCCGATGGCCGGCCAGGCGCACCATTTCCGCATCTATGCGCCGGAGAAGATCCCCTACGCCATCGACCGCTACACCAATGAGGTCCACCGGCTCTATGGGGTAATGAACACCCAGCTGAAGGACCGCGAGTATCTGGCCGGCGCCTATTCGATCGCCGACATGGCCTGCTACGGCTGGGCCAAGCTGTGGCAGCGCCAGGGCCAGGACATCGCCGAGTTCCCGCACTTCGCCCGCTGGCTGGCGGCGGTGGCGGCGCGCCCGGCGGTGAAGCGCGGCCTTGCCGTGAACGCCGAAGACCGCGGCAAGATCGACCTCGCCACCGACAAGGACGCGCAGAAGGTATTGTTCGGCCAGCGGGCGCGAGGCTGAACGCTGCCGACGGCGATCGGATCGTCGTCGGCTGTTGTGGCGCTACGCCGCCTTCGCCACCCGGTCGAAGGCCTGCAGCCGTTCCAGCAGCGCCTCGAAATCCTTCAGCGGCACCATGTTCGGTCCGTCGGAGGGGGCGTGGTCGGGATCGGGGTGAGTCTCGATGAACACCCCCGCGACTCCGACCGCGACCGCGGCCCGCGCCAGCACCGGCACGAACTCGCGCTGGCCGCCCGAGGAGGTGCCTTGTCCGCCCGGCTGCTGGACCGAATGCGTGGCGTCGAAGATCACCGGGGCTCCGGTGGTTTCGGCCATGATCGGCAGCGCCCGCATGTCGGTGACCAGAGTGTTGTAGCCGAAGGACGCGCCCCGCTCGGTCACCAGCACATTGGGATTGCCGCTGTCGGTCAGCTTGGCGACGACGTTCTTCATGTCCCAGGGCGCCAGGAACTGGCCCTTCTTCACATTCACCGTGCGTCCGGTATGCGCCGCGGCGATCAGCAGGTCGGTCTGGCGGCAGAGGAAGGCCGGTATCTGCAGTATGTCGACCACTTCCGCGACCGGCACGCACTGCTCGATCTCGTGGATGTCGGTGAGCACCGGCATGCCGTAGCGCTCGCGCACCTCGGCGAACACCGGCAGCGCCGCCTTGAGGCCCATGCCACGGGCGCCCTTGATCGAGGTGCGGTTGGCCTTGTCGAACGAGGTCTTGAAGACAAGGCCGATACCGCGCCGCCCGGCGATCTCGTGCAGCGCCGCCGCGCATTCGAGCGCATGGGCGCGGCTTTCCATCTGGCAGGGGCCGGCGATCAAGGCGAGCGGCAGATGGTTGGCGAATCTCACATCGCCGACCGTGACGGTGGCGTTGGCGGCGGTGCCGCCCTTCTGGCCGCTCTCGTGGCCGCTCATGGGGTTCTCCTGGGCGATTGTGGGGAAGCGGCTCTGGTCACACCACGCCGGCGCGCAGCACGTCGTGAATGTGCAGCACGCCGACCGGCACGCCGGCATCGACGACGAACAGCACGGTGATCTGGCCGCGACTCATCAGGCCGAGCGCGGCGGAGGCGAGTTCGCCCGGCTCGATCACCAGCGGAGCCGGCGTCATCACCGCTTCGACCGGGCGAGCGAGCAACTCGGTGCCCATGTGGCGGCGCAAGTCGCCGTCGGTGACGATCCCGGTAAGCTGGCCGCCCGTCTCCACCACGCCGCAGCAGCCGAAGCGCTTGCTGGTGATCTCGATCAGGGCCTCGCTCATCGGCGTGCCGAGGACGACCAGCGGCATGGCCTCGCTGCCATGCATCAGGTCGCTCACCTTGAGCAGGCGCGCGCCCAGCTTGCCGCCGGGGTGGAAGACCCGGAAGTCGGAGGCGGTGAAGCCGCGCCGCTCGAGCAGCGCGACGGCGAGCGCGTCGCCGAGCGCCAGCTGGATGAGGGTCGACGTGGTCGGCGCCAGCCCGTTCGGGCAGGCTTCCTCGACCTTGGGCAATTGCAGCACGATATCGGCGGCCCGGCCGAGCGCGCTGTTCGCATTGGCGGTGATGGCAACGAGCGGCACGGCGAAGCGGCCGGCATAATAGACTACGTCGCCAAGCTCGGTGGTCTCGCCGGACCAGGACAGCGCGACCAGCACGTCATCCGGCGTGACCATGCCGAGATCGCCATGGCCGGCCTCGGCAGCATGCATGAAAAGCGCAGGGGTGCCGGTGGAGGCGAGGGTGGCGGCGAGCTTGCGGCCGATATGCCCGCTCTTGCCCATGCCGGTGACGATGACCCGACCGCGCGCGTCTTCGATCAGCCGCACCGTCCGCTCGACACTTTCACCGAGCGGGCCGTCCAGGGCATCGAGCAGGGCGGCCAGCCCCGCCGCCTCGATGGTGAGGGTCCGTCGCAGATTGGCACCCAGCGCCGCCCCGTTCGGGGACGATGCACGATGCGTGGCATCTTCACGACGGGCAGTACCTTCAAGAGCAGAATCGTCGAGACGGGCAGAATCTTCGAGATCGATAGGGGCCAATGCGCCCTCCTTCGGCACGGAACCGGCGGTCGGCATGAACGGCGTGAATAAGCGCCGACGGGCGCAGATGCAATCCGTCCCTGCCGTGGTCCCGTGCCGATCGCCACTCAGTGTACCCGCTGCGGCCGTCCGACGCTGTCATAGAGGAAGCCACGGGCTTCCATTTCGCTCGGCCGATAGATGTTGCGCAGGTCGATGATGACCGGGCGCTTGAGCGTTGCCTTCAGCCGGTCGAAGTCGAGCGCGCGGAACGCATCCCACTCGGTGGCGATGACGAGGGCGTCGGCGTCCTTGGCGCACTCATAGGCGTCCTCGGCATAGACGACTTCGCTGGGCAGCACGTGGCGAGCCTCGGCCATGCCTTCCGGATCATAGGCCCGCACATTGGCGCCCTTGTCGAGAAGCGAGTGGACGATCGCGATGGACGGCGCCTCGCGCATGTCGTCGGTGTTGGGCTTGAAGGTGAGGCCGAGCATCGCGATCGTGGCGCCCTGCACGTCGCCGCCGAGCGCGGCGACCACCTTGCGGGACATGGACGATTTGCGCGCGTCATTGACCCCGACCACGGTCTCGACGATGCGCAGCGGCGCGCCGGCTTCCTGCGCGGTGCGCACCAATGCCAGCGTGTCCTTGGGGAAGCACGAGCCACCATAGCCGGGGCCGGCATGCAGGAACTTGGAGCCGATGCGGTTGTCGAGGCCGATGCCGCGGGCCACTTCCTGGACGTTCGCGCCGACCCGCTCGCACAGATCCGCGATCTCGTTGATGAAGGTGATCTTGGTCGCCAGGAAGGCGTTGGCGGCGTACTTGATCAACTCCGAGGTGCGGCGCGCGGTGAAAAGCAGCGGCGAGGAGTTCAGATAGAGCGGGCGGTAGATTTCGGTCATCACCGCGCGGGCGCGCTCGTCGTCGGTGCCGACGACGATGCGATCCGGCCGCTTGAAATCCTCGATGGCCGCGCCTTCGCGCAGGAACTCCGGATTGGAGACCACGGCGATGTCGGCGCCCGGCGCGGTCTCGCGGGCGATGCGCTCGACCTGGTCGCCGGTGCCGACCGGCACCGTCGACTTGGTGACGATGACGGTGAAGTCGCGGCAGGAGCTCGCGATCTCGCGGGTGGCGGCATAGACGTAGGAAAGATCGGCGTGGCCGTCACCGCGCCGCGAGGGGGTGCCGACGGCGATGAACACGGCGTCGGCCTTCTCCACCGCCGGACCGATGTCGGTGGTGAAGGAAAGCCGGCCTTGCCGCACATTGCGGTCGACGAGATCGTCGAGCCCGGGCTCATAGATCGGCATCACACCCTGCTGGAGCGCCTTGATCTTGCGCTCGTCCTTGTCGACGCAGGTGACGAAATGGCCGAAATCGGCAAAGCAAGCTCCTGACACCAGCCCGACATAGCCGGTGCCGATCATCGCGACATGCATGAGTTCGAATCCTTCGCAGTGAAAGGAAAGGGCGGCAAACGAGAGCGGCGGGGCTGCGCCGCCCGGTTGCGGTTTCAGTTGCGGTTATAGACGTCCTCGAAACGGATGATGTCGTCCTCGCCGAGATAGGATCCGGTCTGAACCTCGATGAGCTCGAGGTTGATCTTCCCGGGATTGGCGAGGCGATGGACGCCGCCGAGCGGCAGATAGGTCGATTCGTTCTCGCGCACCTCGAATACCCGGCCGTCGAGCGTCACCTCGGCAATGCCCTTGACCACGATCCAGTGCTCGGCGCGGTGGTGGTGCTTCTGCAGCGAGAGCCGCTCGCCCGGCTCGACCACGATCTTCTTCACATGGAATCGCTCGCCGCGGCAGATGGTCTGGTAGGTGCCCCAGGGGCGGTGCATCTTCAGATGCTCGCTCGCCGCATTGTGGCGCTCGGCCTTCAGCTTGGCGACCAGCGCCTTGACGTCCTGCGAGCGCTCCGCCGGCATCACCAGCACGGCATCGTCGGTGGCGACCACCGACACGCCGTCCAGCCCCACCGCCGCGACCAGCGGGCCTTCCGAGCGGACATAGGAGTTGCGGCTGTCGAGCAGCGTCACCGGGCCGCGGGTGACATTGCCGGACTCGTCGCTCTCGGTGAGTTCGCGCAGCGCGTCCCAGCTGCCGATATCCGACCAGCGGAACCTTCCGGCGACCACGGCGGCACGATCGGTGCGCTCCATGACGGCATAGTCGATCGATTTCGCCGGCGAGGCGGCGAAGGCGGTCGGATCGAGCCGAAGGAAACCGAGATCGTTCACCGCGGTTTCAACCGAGGCGCCCACCGCCTCGACGATCTCCGGCTCGAAGCGGGTCGCTTCATCGATCAGCAGCTGGGCTGGGAACAGGAAGTTGCCGGAGTTCCAGAGATAGCCCTCGGCAAGGTAGCGGGCCGCAGTCGCGGTGTCCGGCTTCTCGACGAAGGCATCGACGGCGCGCACGTCGCTCTCGCCGAACGTCTTGCCGGGGCGGATATAACCATAGGAACTGCGCGGCTCGTTCGGGGTGATGCCGAAGGTGACGATGCGTCCTTCGCCGGCGGCGACCGCCGCCTCGCGGCAGGCATCGAGGAACAGTTCCTGGTCGAGCACGACATGGTCGGCGGCGAGGGCCAGCACGAGGCAGTTCTCGCCGGCAAGGCGCTGGGCGATCATGGCCGCGGCGATCAAGGCGGGGCCGGAATCCCGGCGCGTGGGCTCCAGCGCCACGGTGGCCTCGATGCCGATCTCGCTGGCCTGGCGGCGGGCGAAGAAGCGGAAATCCTCGTGGGTGACGACGAGGGGGGCGGCGAACAGGCTGCGGTCGGACACGCGCTCCAGCGTCTCCTGATAGAGCGTACGGCTGCTGGCGAGCGGCTGGAACTGCTTCGGCAGACTGTCGCGCGAGATCGGCCAAAGCCGCGAACCGCTGCCTCCGGCCAGTATCACCGGCACGATCGAAGAAGTACTCAGCATCCGTATTGCCTCCATGCCCGTGAACAGCGCGAGCGTGCCGCCGCCGACACCTTCGCACTCGCAGCATGACGGAAATAATGCAGTTGGCCAAGCGCATTGCCGTCGCGGGGCCCTTGTATCTTAACGCTTCGAAGTCTCTCGCGTAACGCTTCGAATGCTGCGGTGTCTGGATGGGTAGCACGCGACTCCCTGCCGCCTCGGCCATCGGCGGCCGCGCAGGGATTTCAAATGGACATGCGGCACCGCACAGCCGGCGAGGCCGACCAGTTCCGGGCGGAGGTGTCGGCACGCGTTCTGACCGTCGAGCGCAATGAGCGATTGTGGCTGCGTCTCACGCAGGTGGCGAACATCGTCATCGCGCTCGGCCCGCTGGTGGCAGCGCGGGCGATTCTCATCCCCATCGTCGCCGCGGTGATCATCGGCAGCGTCATCGGCCCGGCGATCGAAGCCTCGGGCCACCGCGGCATTCCGACGCTACGGCCTCGTTCCTCTTAGTCGGCCTGCGGTGCGCGGTGTTCCACGGCGTCACCGCCGCGCTGGCCGCGCCGCCGGCAGACTGGGTCAACCGGGCGCCGGAGATCGGCAAACCTATGCAGGAGCGCTTCGAGGCGCTCCTGCTGGTGCTGCGAACCATCGCCTCGTTCATCGCTTCCATCGAATCGATCGACCGTCCGCCGAGGCCGCCGCTCCAGGTCGGTGTCGCGGATTCGACCATCCAGCAAAGCATGGTGTGCCTGGTGACCCCGCGGCTTGGCGCCTATCTCGCCACCGCGACCTTCATCAACCTCTGCCTTGGTGTCGCCCCGGCCTGATGACCTGGGGGCTCGGATTGTCCAATCCGCTGCCGTGGGGCGCCCTCGCCTGCGTGCCGACCTACATTCCCTATGTCTGGCCGGCGGTTATGACGGCGATTCTCGCCGCGGTCGGGCTCATCACCTTCCCGACGATTTTGCAGGGCCTCGCCCCGATGGGGGCGTTCCTCGTCCTCACCAGCGTCGGGGGACATTTCCTGATGCCGATGATCGTCGGGCGCCAGGTATCGCTCAATCCGTTCGGGGTGTTCCTGTCGATGGCGGTGTGAACCTGGCTGTGGGACCTGATCGGCACTACTTTTCTCGCCGTGCCGCTGCTGATCGCGGGAGAGGCGCTGGCCGAAGAAATCCTGTCCAACCGGCGTCCCCGCTTGCCCGGCTGAGCGTCCCCGTGGGGCATCTTGTCGGGCCGAAATTCGTACGGGCTGAGGATAAAGCGGCGGCCTTGCTTGACACCCGGATGGGGGTGCCGTAACACGCGGCCCACTCGACGCGAGGTCAACGCGACCCGTCAGTTGGGGGTGTAGCTCAGTTGGTTAGAGCGCCGGCCTGTCACGCCGGAGGTCGCGGGTTCGAGCCCCGTCACTCCCGCCATTGATTGCAATGGCTTGCGCGACAACCCAGCGGTCCAGTTTCAACCTTTAGAGCTGCCAAGTTTCAGCTTTTTGTCCGCGTGGATAGCGTCCGGCTGGAGCGTCCGCTCAGTTCATTGCGTGCGAATTCGAAATCTCTCCAGCGCGTCTCGCGGCAGAAACCCACGCGACGAAAGTGGAGTATCAAGCCATGCCGCTGTTCACGATCAAGATCGAGCGCGTTGCGCTCAGCCGCGATGTCGCTGAAGTCACCATCGATGCTGACGATCTGCGGGATGCCGAACGTCTGGTCCGGCAGCAGGCTATGGCAGGAACCCTACATGAGCGGTGCTGGCGCATGATCGAACGCGAACCGAGTCGTGTTGTGGTCGTCGACACCGGAGAGCGGCCCACAGAGCGACGCGCAGCTTAGCGGCGGCCCCTCACTGGGGCTGGGGGGCGATATGTGACGGACCGCCGCCGCGGTGGCGTCGTAGCCGACCCACAACCCATAATGTCACTTATGCCCACGCAGGCTGAGGTACCCCGCTGGTATCCGCCTTAAGCGGTAGCCTTGCGCGCGGGCGAGGATCCTTCCGGTCCCGCCGGACGGTCCTGACATTGACCGTTCCGGGTGACGGCCGCCCCGGGCCATCTATGCCTGAGGCGCGGTTTGCATGTTCTGGGCGAGTTTGCGCCCGATCAGATTGAATCGGGCTTCTATCTCGGTAAAGAGCAGCCAGGACAGGGCCAGCGTGATCGGCATGCAAAGCACGAGCAATTCCACCACCGTCCATTGCGATGGCCGCGTGGCGAGCGACGCATAGGTGCCGACGACGATGGCGAAGATCGGGATATGGATCAGATAGGTCGAATAGGACCACGTTCCGATCCTGGCGATATGCCTGTTCTTGATGGCGATGTCGGCGAAGCGGCTGAGCGCGGCGATCCGGAAGGTGAGGCGCCCGGCTTCCGACATTGCGCAGGCGAGAAACGCCATCCAGATGGCCGTCTCGATCACGCCGGCGAATTTGAGCGTGATGGCACCAAGCACGACGAGCAATTCAACGCCGGCATTGGCAAGCGGGCGATACTCCAGGACCGCCCGCGACAGGATGCCGATGAGAAAATACTGGATCGGCAAGGGCAGGAAGGCGGGATACTGCCAATGCCCGATCAGGCCGGACAGTGCCAGCTTGTGCAGAGCCAGAAGCGCCACGCATGTGAGAATCATGCTGAGCGTGGAGCGCAGCAGCAGTGGAATCAGGAACGGTGCGACGAGATAGAATTGCCATTCCAGCGAAAGGCTCCATGCCGGAGGCAGCAAGGCCGACGCCGAGAACGGCAGCAGTTCGGTCGGCGGGAGGCCGTGCATCAAGGTCAGATGCAGGAGCAGGTGCAGATGGAAGTTCTGCGCCTCCTGCGCGAACCGGTCGAGCCGCATATCGTGGCCCGCCACCCATGGCAGCGTGTTTGCGGTGACCATCAGGTGGGTGACTGCCACGGACAACACGAGGCAGAACAAATATATGGGCAGGATCCGGAACGCCCGCCTGGTAATATATGGCAGGTAATTCTCATCTTTGCTCAGCAAAAGATGAGTAATCACGAAGCCGCTGACGATGATGAAGACGTTGACGGCCTTATAATTGTCGTCGAGGATCGCATATAGCGCTTGTGGAAAAATATACTGGCCGCCGGCAAGTTGTGCGGCGTGGCCGAAAACGACCCACCACGCCATATAAGCGCGCAAGCTCTCGATCGACCTGAAGTTTTGCATATCTCGCCCCATGCCAGTGGCGCAGAGTGCATTGCAGCAGGACCGCGCACAAGAGGTGGGCGGGCCGACGCCGGAATGCGAGCCGCGCGTCGGGGCTGGCGAGGGGCCACGGCTGTACGCTGGAAGCGCGGCCTAAAGACCCAGCAGGACGCCCAGCCACCGCCTGGGCAGCAAGGCACGCGCGATCCTGGCGGCGATGATGCAGACCCCAAGCGTCAGAAGCATAAGCGCGGGTACATATGCGAACTGGTGATCGACGATCTGCGGAACGCCGCGGAGCGCGGCTTCGAGCACCGTGAAGGCAAGAAGGTGAAAGAAATAGATGAAATAGGAATCCTTCCCCAGTTGGGAAAGTACGCCGTCATTCTCGATGCTTGCGGCTTTGGACAGGCTGAGGAACAAGAAGAACAATGCGAGCGAGGCGGCCATGCTCGTCGCCTTTACCTGTGAGCCGGCAAAGGACGGCAGTCCCCAATGGACGAGCCAGGAGGCTTCGATGAAGGAAGCGCCCAACCCTGCCATCCACATCACCGCAAACGCGATGGACCATCCTCGCGTGCCGAATCGGTCAGCCAGACCCCACTTTGCCGCAAGAAACCCCATATGATAGAACGGATACCAGACAATAAAGGGTAGTGCGTAATAAGGAAATTTGGCGATGGTGGCGCCACTGTAGAAAACAGCCGTAATATAGGTGAATGTCAATCCTGCCATGGTTGTCAGGATTATGGTTGCTATTTGCAATGATTTTGTTTCGATGCTGTCTATCAGCGGAGTCAAAATGATCATCTGGCTGAGGACGATGACAAAATAACCGATGATCACGCCGGATCCGGTGGCGAAATGTCTTATCATCGCAACCGGGGATGCGAGGTCGCCTGCTCGGAACGCCAGGCGATAGATCACCGTCCAGAAGACGTAGGGTGGGAGTATCCTGATGGCGCGATTGCGCACGAACTCGATCGGAGATCCCAAAGGTTTCAGTCCGGTGAAGTATCCGGCAATTGCAAGGAATAGTGGAACGGCGAAATCAAACCCCTGTCGCAGGTCCATGCCAAATGCGAAGTTCGAACTGTCGGTTGGAAACGTCGATGCCATCGTCGTCGCATGAATCCCGACGACCGCGACAATCGCGAGACCCTTTGCGTTGTCCCAATGTGCGTTTCGCACGCGATTTGTAGGCGCCATTATTCTTGCCTCATCTCAAAGCGATCCGGACCAACGCAGAACGGCATGTTTCCATGCAGTGGGAGCGGGCTGCTCGCCATCGGTGGAGGAACGAGGCGCTCCGGCGAGCATTTTATGGGCCGAACCCATTGCCGCCGACGACATTCTTCAAATGCGCGGTGCGTCGCTTCAACGTGTCGCGCTGCCCTAACGCAAGGTGCGCAGGCTGCATCGGCGCCTGACACCGACCGTTCAAGCCATACGATTTAAGCTCGGCTATACGGGCTGGAGGTTCCTGGATGACGTGGTTTTCGGATCTGACGGCTCCGTTTCGGGCGCGGCTTTTCGCACGGCAGAAGGGGATCGCGTGCGGCGCCGGCTTCAAGCTGATCGGCAAGACGCCCTGGACGCAGAATCACGGCCGGATCGATATGGGGACGCAGGTGACCATCCGGTCCCTGACCGCTTCGGCGCGCTTCGCCACGCAGCGCAACGCCACCATCAGGATCGGTGATCGCACCTTCATCAACAGCGCGGTGGCGATTGCCGCGGCACGGTCGGTCGAGATCGGCAGCGATTGCCTGATCGCCGACTTCGTCACCATCTTCGACACGAACTTTCACCAGATCGATGAAGGCGAAGAGCCGAAGACGGCGCCGACCCGCATCGGCAGGAATGTCTGGATCGGCCGCAGCGCGATTATCCTGCCCGGTACGACAATCGGCGATCACTCGGTGATCGGCGCCGGTTCGGTCGTGAGTGGGGTCATTCCCGAGAAAGTGCTGGTCGCCGGCAACCCGGCGCGGGTCCTGCGGCCCATCACCGCATCGGACACGTTCCGTCGCAAATAGGGCTACCGGCTATGCACAACCGGCAGGCGGCGGCCGATCGCCGGATCGGCCGCCGGTTCAGCGCTTGAGCGACCGGAGATAGGTAACGACGTCCGATGCCTCTTCGGGCGTAAGAGGCCCGAGCGCCATTTTTGTACCGGGCACGACCTCGATGGGGTTCTGGACGAAGCGGGCAATCTCTTCCGGTGTCCAGGTGATGCCCGACGCCTTCATCTCGGGAGAGTATTCGTAGCCGGGAAACGTTCCCGCCTTGCGCCCGATCACGTCATTGAGCGGCGGGCCCACATTCAGTGCGCGCGATTTCAGGCTATGGCAGGGCGTGCAGTTCACTGCCACCCTCTCGCCGCGCGCTACGGCGTTCTTGTCCAGGGGAGGCGCCTCCTCGCCGCATCCTACGAGGCCGGCCATCAAAACTACGCAACAGGCAATTCTTCGCATCCCCAACGCCCTTACCCTGTAACTCTACTGATACGTGACAGCCGCGATCGGGCGCCTTGGCAATACGGCCATGATGACGGCGTGCAGGACCGCCAACCCGAACAGGGCAAGGCCGGGACCGGCGTAGAAGCCAAGGAAAACGACGGCAGAGCCAGCCGTCAGGAGCAGGTTCAGAATGAACCCTATTCCCGCGCCGCGGAGCATATAGACTCCCAGCGGCGGGATAATAACGCAGAGGATGAAGTAAATGATGCGCGCGATCATGGGCGGGGCTCCAAATATACGCCGATGCTCATACTGATGTGTCCGTCTTTATCTGGTCCGCCAGGCGAATCGCGAAGCCGATGATCATCATCGTCGGGCCGGAATATCCCGCAGTGGGGAATGTGGAACTGCCGCCGACGTAAAGATTGCCCACATTGTGCAGGCGGCAGTCGCGATTGACGACGCCATCCGCGGGGGTGTCGCTCATGCGGGTCGTGCCGATCTGATGATAGTGCCCGGCAATGCGCGATTTCACGAGCTCCGGCGTGATCTCCTCCATCTCGGCACGGCCATATCCGAGAGCGGCAAATTCGCTGGCGATCCTCTCCTGGCCGACGCTGAAGCTCCGGACATCCTCATCGAGGATCTCCCAGTGGAGATCGGCGATCGGGCTGCCGAGGGCGTCGCGCCGATCGGATATGACCACGCGGGAGGAGGGGTTGGGGGCCTGCTCGAGCCGATGCTCCATCTCGTAATAGTCCGGCAGCGGGTATGGCAGCATGGACTGCTTGGTGCCGATCTCCGACACCAGGACGCTGTCGATGTCCCGAAGGATGTTGCCGACGTCCATAAGGAAGGACACATCGCCGGGTTCATAGAACCCAAGTCGAACCCGTCGCAGCGAATCGCCGATATCTTCGTCGAAATAAACCGGATTGAAGCGGCAATAATACTGAAGAAGTTTCTCGTCGCGAAGATAATTGTCTTTGAAGCCGATATTGATGTTCAAATTCTTGGCTTCGGCAAAGCGCCGATCATAAAGCAGCGGGAAGTTCGGGCCTGGAATGAACTTCGAGGCGAAGATGTGGGTGTGGTCCATGAAGTACCGGCCGACATGATCGCTTTCATTGCCGATGCCGGTGTTGACCACATCGTTCGACACCAGGAGAAGGCGCGCATTCTCGATGGCATGACAGCAGAGTGCGAATATCTTGGCTTTTACCTGCACCTTCTTGCCGGTCAGGGTGACGCAATCGACGTGGGTCACCGTCTTGCCGTCGGGGGCAAGCTGGATATGCGCGGCGTTGAGGTGATGATAGATCGCGAGATTCGGCCGCTGCCCCAGGGACTCCCGGTATATCTGCCCGAGGCGGATGTGTTTCGCGAGCTGGAAGACCTTGGTCTCCAGGATCTTCGACCTGGAATCCGCCAGCGTGTCCGTCGGCATGCCGACCTTGTGCATGAACTGCGACAGATCGAAGAATTCGTTGGAAATCTGCAGCGAATCCGCCGCCTTGCGAATGTAGGGATCGACCTCGTCATGGTCGACCGGCCACTTGGGCAAACCGATCTCCGGGCGACCTTCATAGTCGATCGCGTCGTTTGCCCGGCAGAAGCCGCTCCAGTGATTGGTCGTGCCGCCGAAATACCGCAGGCGGCAGGAGCTCAGATTATAGTAGGGCAGCCCGAGGTTCTTTCCGGAGAACAGGTTCTGGGTCTGCCCCTCCAGATCGAATCCGCCGGATTCGATGAGCACAACGCTTCGGCCGGCCTCTGCAAGCTCGCGGGCCAAGGTAAGGCCGGCGGCGCCCGATCCGATAACCGCGACCGATGCTTCAATGACATCGCCGACGCCATCTCCACGCGCATCAATATAGCCTGAAGCCATGTCAGTCCTCTAATGCTCGGAATATCAGGCGAGGGGAGTGCGGCTCGCAAAGACGAACAACGCCGCCTCCGACCGTGAAAGCGTCACGCCGCCTATGGTGACCGTCCGTCCCTCGCGTATGTCGTCGGCGAGGCGCGCCTTGAAGCCTTGGCGTGACGTGGACAGCAGTTCGATGACCGAATGGGCGTCGGCGTCGAGGCCGGCAATATCGGTCGCCGGGAGCTCTGTGCGGGCGCGTTGCCCGAGCCGGGCCCAGGCGGGGCTGCGCAGGAGGCGCATCGCCGGCTGGCTGGCAAGGACGCCGGTCGGGAGGCCTGTGGCGGCGATGCCGATGCAGAGGGCCGAACCCTTCAGGAAACTCCGACGTTGCATCCTTACCCCCCTCCTGTTGGCAGTAACCAGAATTCGAATGGATGAAATCCATCACAACTGTAAAACCATGACGACAAGTTCGCAGATAAATGAAACTGATTTCGAAGTGTTATGGCGTCTAAATGTTCCGACGCCCAATTGCACGAACGGTTCGCCTCGCCTTCCTCATGCGTAACATCCCGCTCCTGCCGATGCCAACCCCCGGATTTTCGTCGATTCTTCCGCTTTCTTCGATCCAAGAATGCAATGAGCATCGACGGCCATCCACTTGATGGTCGACGTCTACTCTTGCACAGCGCTTTGCTGCGGTGCAAACTCGCATAACGTTACGGGGCCGTACATGCAAAACTTTCGATCGATTGAGAGCCTGCGAGCTTATATGGCTTGGTGGGTGGTGTTTGGTCACGCTGTACAGCTCGCTGGAGCAAGCACTTTTCTGCCCGCTCCGGTATCGCGAATATTATTGCGTAATGATATGGCGGTTAACGTATTTATTATAGTCAGTGGTTTTGTGATAACGCACCTTCTCTTGAGTAAGAGGGAAGAATATCTACCATATATAACTCGGCGGGCGTTCAGGATTTTCCCGATTTATCTGTTCAGTCTGGCATTGGCGATTTCAGTAACCGGACTGTATGCCTCGGCGTATGGGTTGCCCTGGATTTCCGGGGGCGAAATGAAGCTGGATCGCATCGCTTCCCAGAACGACAACTTCGTCGTCCATCTGGCGC
This sequence comes from Starkeya sp. ORNL1, assembly GCF_012971745.1. NCBI lineage: Bacteria > Pseudomonadati > Pseudomonadota > Alphaproteobacteria > Hyphomicrobiales > Xanthobacteraceae > Starkeya > Starkeya sp. ORNL1. The sequence continues at coordinate 842,287 of NZ_CP048834.1, read as the reverse complement.
TGCATCTTTCGATGCTTCATGGTCTGGTGCCGACGCAGGTGCTGCCTTATGCCGTTTCGGCTTTCCTTACTCCGGCCTGGAGTCTATCGCTCGAATGGCAGTTCTACCTTGTGGCGCCGTTTCTGGTGCCGCTGCTGCTGCGGTCGACGCGCACGATGATCATCGCCTGTGGCGTGTCGCTGGTGCTGTTCAAGGTGGCGACGTCCGGGCTCATCGGGGAATGGCAGTACCCGGCCTTCCTGCTGCTGGCGATGCCATATTTCCTGATCGGCATACTCTCGCGCGCCGCGCTTGAGTATCGACCGCTGGCGAATGCCGGGGCCGAACTGCTTGTCGTTCTGGCGTTCATCACCCTCAAGTTCGCGAGCGTTATCGAGGCTATAATCTGGATAGCCTTCCTCGCCTGCGCGATGTCCGAGGCCGGGCGTGTTTCGTTCCGGGTGCCGATCGTGAACCTGCTGACCGATCTTTTCGTTAAGAACCGATTTATCGCCACGATCGGGACGTGGTCATATTCGACCTATCTGATCCATATTCCGATTTTTTCCATCGTGGTCGGCGCTTATCTTCAGCTTGGCGGCGCTCAGTCCAAGTTTGCCGTCGCGGCGCTGCTGATGGGCTGCATTCCGGTGATTCTCCTTGTCTCGTGGGTGCTCTTCACCGTCATCGAGAGTCGGTTCAACCGGATCGGGCGGCAGATCGCAGCAGGTATGACGGTCGCGCCGATGGGCTCTCGGCCGTAGCGCCCAGGCGCTTGGTGGGTGCGCGGCGCCCACGCGCCGTCGAAGCCTCGATTCGATTGCCTTGCGCTGGAAATGGAGCCGAGGGCGACATGTGGCGGCACTCGACTGCGCCGCCGTAGCCTGAGGCATTTCATGCGCTGGCGAACAGGCTGTGCGCCTGTGACAATTTTTCCGTTCGTGGTTCACTGCCGCCGGGTTTGCTGATCACGCCTCACACCGGTGGGCATGCCGGAAAGTCGCGGCCTGCGACTCATAACGACCGGCCCGGCACGGGCTGTACCGCACTGCACAGAATACCAGCCATGCATCCTTGATGCCCGCTGCTACTGGCCGCATCCATCGCGGGAACCCGCGCCCCTCGCTGCCCAAGCGGAATCCCCGCAAGCCGCCGTGTCGCTTATTGAACCGGCCGCGCGGCCATTCTGTGAATTCTGTATACCAGCACGGCGTTAACCGCAGTTGATGCCCTTGCCTCGCTTATGGCGGTGCGATAAGCCTGCCTCGTGCTTTGAACATTTCGCAACTGCGGAACTGGCACGGCCATGGCATATGAAGACCGCGGAGGATGGCGTCCATGAGCAGCCTGCTTCAGGATTATCTGCCGGTCGTGATCTTCATCGGCGTCGCGGCCGTCATCGGCCTCGCGCTGCTGGTGTCGCCGTTCCTGGTGGCCTACAGCCGCCCCGACCCGGAGAAGATGTCGGCCTATGAATGCGGCTTCAATGCGTTCGACGATGCGCGCATGAAGTTCGATGTCCGCTTCTATCTGGTCTCCATCCTTTTCATCATTTTCGATCTGGAAGTCGCATTCCTGTTTCCCTGGGCGATTACGTTCGGCGAATTGGGCAACCTCGGCTTCTGGTCGATGATGGTATTCCTGGGTGTGCTGACCGTCGGCTTTGTCTATGAATGGAAGAAAGGGGCGCTCGAATGGGATTGAGCGCGACATCCGGCCCGGCGGTCGCTCCCGCGGCCAAGGGCATCATTGATCCGAATACCGGCCGTCCGGTCGGCGCGAACGATCCGTTCTTCCTCGAGGTGAACGCCGAACTCGCCGACAAGGGCTTCCTTGTCACCGCGACCGACGAACTCATCAATTGGGCCCGCACCGGCTCGCTGATGTGGATGACGTTCGGCCTCGCCTGCTGCGCCGTCGAGATGATGCAGACCTCGATGCCGCGTTATGACGTCGAGCGCTTCGGCTTTGCCCCGCGCGCCTCGCCGCGGCAGTCCGACGTCATGATCGTCGCCGGTACGCTGACCAACAAGATGGCCCCGGCGCTGCGCAAGGTCTACGACCAGATGCCGGAGCCGCGCTACGTCATCTCCATGGGCTCCTGCGCCAATGGCGGCGGCTACTATCATTATTCCTATTCGGTGGTGCGGGGCTGCGACCGCATCGTCCCCGTCGACATCTATGTCCCGGGCTGCCCGCCGACGGCGGAAGCCCTGCTGTACGGCGTGCTGCTTCTGCAGAAGAAGATCCGCCGCACCGGCACGATTGAGCGCTGAAGATCGTGAACGCCGAAGATCGCAAGCACGAACGAGTGGACCGCACGTGAGCGAGATGGACGAGACCCTCAAGGAGCTGGGCGCTCAGGTCACCGAGCAACTCGGCGACGCGGTGCGCGCCGTAGAGTTCGCCTATGGCGAGCTCACCGTGCTCACCGATGCGGCGCACATCCTCAAGGTGCTTGGCTTCCTGCGCGACGACGGCTCCTGCAAGTTCATCAGCTTCATCGACATTTGCGGCGTCGACTGGCCGAAGCGCGAGAAGCGGTTCGATGTCGTCTATCATCTGCTGTCGCCGACGCTGAACGCGCGCGTGCGCATCAAGGTGCAGACCGACGAGACCACGCCGGTGCCGTCCGCCACCTCGGTGTTTCCCGGCGCTTTGTGGTTCGAGCGCGAGGCCTATGACCTCTACGGCATCCTGTTCTCCGGCCATCCGGAGCTGCGCCGCCTGCTGACCGACTACGGCTTCGACGGCCATCCGCTGCGCAAGGACTTCCCGACCACGGGATTCGTCGAGGTGCGCTATGACGATGAGCGCAAGCGCGTGGTCTATGAGCCGGTGAAGCTCGCGCAGGAGTTCCGCAACTTCGACTTCCTGTCGCCATGGGAGGGCACCGACTACGTGCTCCCGGGCGACGAGAAGGCAACCGCCCCGAAGGCGGGCTGAGGCGGAGGGCGAGAGAGATGAACGCACCCACCAAGGTCGACGCCGGCGTCCGCAACTTCCAGATCAATTTCGGGCCGCAACATCCTGCGGCGCATGGCGTCTTGCGCCTCGTGCTGGAGCTCGACGGCGAGATCGTCGAACGCGTCGATCCGCATATCGGCCTGCTGCACCGCGGCACCGAGAAGCTGATCGAGACCAAGACCTATCTGCAGGCGATGCCTTATTTCGACCGGCTCGACTATGTCGCGCCGATGAACCAGGAGCATGCCTTCTGCCTCGCCGTGGAGCGCCTGCTCGACATCGAGGTGCCCAAGCGCGGCCAGCTGATCCGCGTGCTGTACTCCGAGATCGGCCGCATCCTCTCGCACATGCTCAATATCACCACGCAGGCACTGGACGTCGGCGCGCTGACCCCGCCGCTCTGGGGCTTCGAGGAGCGCGAGAAGCTGATGGTGTTCTATGAGCGCGCCTCGGGCTCGCGCATGCACGCCGCCTATTTTCGTCCCGGCGGCGTCCATCAGGACCTGCCGGTGAAGCTGATCGAGGACATCCGCGATTTCATCCCGCCTTTCCTCAGGCTCTGCGACGACCTCGAGGGGCTGCTCACCGACAACCGCATCTTCAAGCAGCGCAATGTCGATATCGGCATCGTTTCGCTGGAAGACGCCTGGGCGTGGGGCTTCTCGGGCGTGATGGTGCGCGGCTCGGGCGCAGCATGGGACCTGCGCAAGGCGCAGCCCTATGAGTGCTACGACGAGATGGAATTCGACATCCCGATCGGCAAGAATTGTGACAATTACGACCGCTACTGCATCCGCATGGAAGAGATGCGCCAGTCCGCCTACATCATGCGGCAGTGCTGCGAGCGCCTCCTGAAGGAAGCCGGCCCGGTCTCGGCGGTCGACAACAAGATCGTGCCGCCCAAGCGCGGCGAGATGAAGCGCTCGATGGAAGCGCTGATCCATCATTTCAAGCTCTATACCGAGGGTTTCCACGTCCCCGCCGGCGAGGTCTATGCCGCGGTCGAGGCGCCCAAGGGCGAGTTCGGCGTCTATCTGATCGCCGACGGCACCAACAAGCCCTATCGCTGCAAGATCCGCGCGCCCGGTTTCGCGCATCTCCAGGCGATGGATTTTCTCTGCCGCGGCTACATGCTCGCGGACATCTCGGCGATCCTCGGATCGCTGGACATTGTGTTCGGTGAAGTGGACCGCTGAGTCTCGATCAGCGGTTCGATAAGAAGGGTTCGGCATGTCTGTCCGCCGGCTGGCGCCCAAGGAGGTTCAGCCCGAGAGTTTCGCCTTCACGGCGGATAATCTCGACTGGGCCGCGAAGACCATCGCGAAGTTTCCCGCGGGCCGGCAGGCCAGCGCGGTGATCCCGCTATTGATGCGCGCGCAAGAGCAGGCCGGCGGCTGGCTGTCCGAGCCGGCGATGCGGGTGGTGGGCGACATGCTCGGCATGGCGCCGATCCGTATCTATGAGATCGCCACCTTCTACACCCAGTTCCAGCTGAACCCCGTGGGCCGCAAGGCGCATATCCAGGTTTGCGGCACCACGCCCTGCATGCTGCGCGGCGCCGAGGCGCTGATGAAGGTGTGCAAGAGCCGCATCCATCACGAACAGTTCCACCTCTCCGACGATGGCGACTTCTCGTGGGAAGAGGTCGAATGCGCGGGCACTTGCGTGAACGCGCCGATGATCCAGGTGTGGAAGGACGTCTATGAGGACCTCACCCCCGAGGACCTCGAAAAGATCCTCGACAGCCTCGCCCGCGGCGAGAAGCCGAAGCCGGGCCCGCAGAATGGCCGCATGACCTGCGCGCCGGTCACCGGCCTGCGCACGCTGACCTCGCCGGAACTGTTCGACGGCTCGATGATCGGGCAGGGCGTCGGCCTCGCCGCCGCCCGCGAGGCGATCGCCGCCCGCGCGAACGGCGATGCGACCCCGCCGGCACCGCCGCCTGCGGCTGCTGCTGCGGCTCCCCCTGCGCCGCCGAAGAGCGATCCTGCCCCCGCCAAGCCGCCACCGGCCAAGGCGGTGGAGGCGGCTGGCGAGGCTGATCGCGAAAAGCCGGCCAAGCCGGTTGCGCCCAAGCCTGTCGCGCCGACCAAGCCGAATTGAGGAGCGGGCAATGCTTTCGGACAAGGACCGCATCTTCACCAATATCTACGGGCAGTACGACTGGGGCCTGCAGGGCGCGCTTAAGCGCGGCTCGTGGGATGGCACCAAGACCATCTTGGAGGCCGGCCGCGACTGGATCGTCGACCACATGAAGGCGTCTGGCCTGCGTGGTCGTGGCGGCGCCGGCTTCCCCACGGGGCTCAAATGGTCGTTCATGCCGAAGCAGTCGGACGGGCGCCCGCATTATCTCGTGGTGAACGCCGATGAATCCGAGCCGGGCACCTGCAAGGACCGCGAGATCCTGCGCCATGACCCGCACCATCTGGTCGAAGGCTGCCTGATCGCCGGCTTCGCCATGGGTGCGCACGCCGCCTATATCTATGTGCGCGGCGAGTTCATCCAGGAGCGCGAGCATCTCCAGGCCGCGGTCGACCAGGCCTATGAGGCGCGCCTCATCGGCAAGAACAACGTCCATGGCTGGGACTTCGACATCTATGTCCACCATGGCGCCGGCGCCTATATCTGCGGCGAGGAGACCGCGCTGCTGGAGAGCCTGGAAGGCAAGAAGGGCCAGCCGCGCCTGAAGCCGCCATTCCCGGCGAATGTCGGCCTCTATGGCTGCCCGACTACGGTGAACAATGTCGAATCCATCGCGGTGGCACCGACCATTCTGCGCCGCGGCGCGGCGTGGTTCGCCGGCATCGGCCGTCCGAACAATGTCGGCACCAAGCTGTTCGGCATCTCCGGCCACGTGAACACGCCCTGCATCGTCGAAGAGGCGATGGGCATCCCGTTCAAGGAACTGATCGAGAAGCATGGCGGCGGCGTGCGCGGCGGCTGGGACAACCTGCTCGCCATCATTCCCGGCGGCGCGTCCTGTCCGATCATCCCGGCCGATCAGTGCGAAGAGCTGATCATGGATTTCGACGGCACCCGGGCGGTGAAGTCGAGCCTTGGCACCGCCGGTGTCCTCGTCATGGACAAGTCCACCGACGTGGTGAAGGCGATTGCCCGCATCTCCTATTTCTTCCGGCATGAGAGCTGCGGCCAGTGCACGCCGTGCCGCGAAGGAACGGGGTGGATGTGGCGCGTCATGGACCGCATGGTACAGGGCCGCGCCCAGAAGCGCGAGATCGACCTGCTGCTCCAGGTGACGACCCAGGTCGAAGGCCACACCATTTGTGCGCTGGGCGACGCCGCGGCGTGGCCGATCCAAGGCCTGATCCGGCATTTCCGCCCGGAGATCGAGCGGCGCATCGACCAGTACGCGGCGAACCCGCATCCCGACCCCGTCCCGGTTGCGGCGGAGTGAGATAAGCATGGCCAAGCTCATCGTCGACGACATCGAGGTCGAGGTTCCGCCGGAGTACACGCTGCTCCAGGCGTGCGAAGCCGCGGGCGCGGAAATCCCGCGCTTTTGCTTCCATGAGCGCCTCTCCATCGCCGGCAATTGCCGCATGTGCCTGGTGGAAGTGAAGGGCGGTCCGCCCAAGCCCCAGGCCAGCTGCGCCATGAATGTGCGCGACCTGCGCCCCGGTCCGAACGGCGAGCCGCCGGTGGTGATGACCAAGTCACCCATGGTGAAGAAGGCGCGCGAAGGGGTGATGGAGTTCCTGCTCATCAATCACCCGCTGGACTGCCCGATCTGCGACCAGGGCGGCGAGTGCGATCTGCAGGACCAGGCCATGGCCTATGGCGTGGACACTTCGCGCTATGCCGAGAACAAGCGCGCGGTCGAGGACAAATATATCGGCCCGCTGGTGAAGACCTCGATGACGCGCTGCATCCAGTGCACGCGCTGCGTCCGCTTCACCACCGAAGTCGCCGGCGTCTCCGAACTCGGCGCCATCGGGCGCGGCGAGGACATGGAGATCACCACCTATCTCGAGGCGGCGCTGACCTCGGAATTGCAGGGCAATGTCGTCGACCTTTGCCCGGTCGGCGCGCTGACCCAGCGGCCCTATGCCTTCCATGCCCGCCCGTGGGAACTGGTGAAGACCGAATCCATCGACGTGATGGACGCCGTCGGCTCCAATATCCGCGTCGATACCCGCGGCCGCGAAGTGATGCGCGTCCTCCCACGTCTCAATGAGGACGTGAACGAGGAGTGGATCTCCGATAAGACCCGCTACATCTGGGACGGCCTCAAGACCCAGCGGCTCGACCGGCCCTATATCCGCGTCGACGGCAAGCTGCGCGTCGCCACCTGGTCGGAGGCGTTCGCCGCCATTGCCGCGAAGGTGAAGGGCGTGCCGGGCAACCGCATCGGCGCCCTGGTCGGTGATCTCACCAGCGTCGAAGAAACCTTCGCGATCAAGGATCTCGTCACCCGTCTCGGCTCGGCCAGCATCGATTGCCGGCAGGACGGCGCCGCGCTCGACCCCTCGCTCGGCCGCGCCTCCTACCTGTTCAACCCGTCCATCGCCGGTATCGAGGAAGCGGACGCGCTGCTGATCATCGGCGCCGATCCGCGCCGCGAGGCCAGCGTGCTGAACGCCCGCATCCGCAAGCGCTGGCTGCGCGGCAATTTCCCGATCGCCATGATCGGCGAGCATCTCGATCTCACTTATCCCTATGAATATCTCGGCGCCGGCCCGGAGACGCTGTCCGAGCTGGTCGGCAGCGGCACCTTCGCCGAGACGCTCAAGAACGCGGCCAAGCCGCTGATCCTGGTGGGACAGGGCGCGGTCACCCGTCCGGACGGCGCGGCGGTGCTCTCGCTCGCGGCGCGGGTCGCGGTGGCGGTCGGCGCGGTGAAGGATGGCTGGAACGGCTTCGGCGTGCTGCACACCGCGGCCGCCCGCGTCGGCGCGCTCGATGTCGGCGCGGTGCCGGGCGAGGGCGGCAAGGATGCCGCGGCGCTCACCGCTCCCGGCGGGGCGGACGTGCTGTTCGTCCTTGGCGCCGACGAGATCGAGATCGCGCCCGGTGCCTTCGTGGTCTATCTCGGCACCCATGGCGACCGCGGCGCGCATCGCGCCGACGTCATCCTGCCGGGCGCCGCCTATACCGAGAAGTCCGGCACCTATGTGAACACCGAAGGCCGGGCCCAACTCGCCAACCGTGCTGCGTTCCCACCCGGGGATGCGCGCGAGGATTGGGCGGTGCTGCGCGCGCTGTCCGACGTGCTCGGCCACAAGCTGCCTTATGACTCGCTCGGCCAGCTTCGCGCCGCGCTCTATGGGGCGTTCCCGCATTTCGCCCGTGTCGACCATGTTCAGCCGGCGGATCCGGCGGCGGTGATCGCGCTCGCCGAGCGGGGAGGGGCCTGCGACCGGGCGCCGTTCCGCGCTGCGGTGATGGAATTCTATCTCACCAATCCGATCGCCCGCGCCTCGGCCGTGATGGCCGAATGTGCCGCGCTCGCCCATGGCCGCCTTGCGGCCGCGGCCGAGTGAGGGAGACCCGACGATGACTGCCGAAACCTCCTGGGTCGACCTCCTCATCCAGATCGCGATCATCCTGGCGCAGAGCCTTGCCCTGCTGGTCGGGCTGCTGATCGTGGTCGCCTATGTGCTGCTTGCCGATCGCAAGATCTGGGCGGCGGTGCAGCTGCGTCGCGGCCCCAACGTGGTCGGTCCGTTCGGCCTGTTCCAGTCCTTCGCCGACCTGATCAAGTTCGTGTTGAAGGAGCCGGTCATCCCGGACGGCTCCAACAAGGGCATATTCCTGATCGCGCCGTTCCTGACCTGCCTGCTGGCGCTCGCCGCCTGGGCGGTGATCCCGCTCGATTTCGGCTGGGTGGTCGCCGACATCAATGTCGGCATCCTCTACGTGTTCGCCATCTCCTCGCTCGGCGTCTATGGCGTCATCATGGCCGGCTGGGCGTCGAACTCGAAGTACCCGTTCCTGTCCGCGCTGCGCGCCGCGGCGCAGATGGTGTCGTACGAGGTCTCGATCGGCTTCGTCATCGTCACCGTGCTGATGTGCGCCGGCTCTCTGAACCTCACCGCCATCGTCGAGGCGCAGAACGGGCCGTGGGGGCTGTTCCAGTGGTACTGGCTGCCGCTGTTCCCGATGTTCATCATCTTCTTCGTCTCGGCGCTGGCCGAGACCAACCGCCCGCCCTTCGATCTCGGCGAAGCGGAGTCGGAACTAGTCGCCGGCTTCATGGTAGAATATGGGTCGACGCCGTACATGATGTTCATGCTCGGCGAGTACGTGGCGATCATGACCATGTGCGCCTTGACCGCGATCCTCTTCATGGGTGGCTGGCTGCCGCCGTTCCCGATTGCGCCCTTCACCTGGGTTCCGGGGATCATCTGGTTCCTGCTCAAGGTCCTGCTGGTTTTCTTCATGTTCGCCATGGTCAAGGCCATGGTGCCGCGCTACCGCTACGACCAACTGATGCGGCTCGGCTGGAAGGTGTTCCTGCCGATCTCGCTGGCGATGGTGGTGCTGGTGGCCGGCGTTCTGCACTTCACGGGCCTGGCGCCCGGGGCAGGTGGATGATGGACAACAGCGTTCTGACCGCGCTTTACGATGCCTCGCTGATCGGTTGGGCCGGCGCTGCCGCCGGCGCGCTGTTCGGCTTGGTGGAATGGTACGTGCTGCCGCAATTCGTGGAACAGTCGATCCGCACCTCGAATGAAGGCCGCAAGCTTCCCGTCCGAGAACTCGAGGCGGTGATTGCATGGTGGAAGACGGTGATCCGCGTCATCGCGGTAGCAATGCCGCTGCTCGGCTTCGGCCTTGCGGTGTCGATGGCGGATTGAGGAGCGCGAGAAATGAGACTGGACCAAGCCGCGCGCTCGCTGCTCCTCACGGAGTTCGTGTCCGCCTTCTTCCTGGCGATGCGCTATTTCTTCAAGCCGAAGGCGACGCTGAACTATCCGTTCGAGAAGGGCCCGGTCTCGCCGCGCTTCCGCGGCGAGCACGCGCTGCGCCGCTATCCGAACGGCGAGGAGCGCTGCATCGCCTGCAAATTGTGCGAGGCGATCTGCCCGGCGCAGGCCATCACCATCGAGGCTGGCCCGCGCCGCAATGACGGCACCCGCCGCACCACGCGTTACGACATCGACATGGTGAAGTGCATCTATTGCGGCTTCTGCCAGGAAGCCTGCCCGGTCGATGCCATCGTCGAGGGGCCGAACTTCGAGTTCGCCACCGAGACCCGCGAAGAACTCTATTACGACAAGGCCAAGCTGCTCGCGAACGGCGACCGCTGGGAACGCGAGATCGCGCGCAACATGGCGCTCGATGCGCCGTACCGTTGAGCGCGAGTGGGGAATTGCAAGGTGAGTGACGTGACGAGGAAAGCCGCAAAGGCGTCCGGCTGGCTGTGTGCCGGGCACAAGGGGGGAAGCCGGGCATGAGCCTCGCCGCGCTGTTCTTCTATCTGTTCTCCGCGATCGCGGTGGCGTCGGCCTTCATGGTCATCGCCTCCCGCAATCCGGTGCATTCCGTCCTCTATCTCATCCTCACCTTCGTGAACGCCTCCGGCCTGTTCATCCTGATCGGCGCCGAGTTCCTGGCGATGATCCTGGTCGTCGTCTATGTCGGCGCGGTCGCGGTGCTGTTTCTGTTCGTGGTGATGATGCTCGACGTCGACTTCGTCGAACTGCGCCAGGGCTTCCTGCAATATCTCCCCGTCGGCGCGCTGATCGGCCTCGTCTTCCTCGCCGAGCTGGTCCTGGTGTTCGGTTCCTGGACCTTCGGCGAGGGCGTCACCGGCGCGGTGGCGAATGCGGCCCCGGCGGTGTCGAACACCGTGCAGATCGGCCGCGTGCTCTACACCGACTACATCTATTTCTTCCAGGCCGCCGGCCTCGTGCTGCTGGTCGCCATGATCGGTGCCATCGTGCTGACACTCCGCCACAAGGAGGGCGTCAAGCGCCAGAGCGTCCCGGTCCAGAATGCGCGTACCAAGGCGATGGCGATCGACATCGTCAAGGTGCCCTCCGGCAAGGGGCTCTGAAGCATGGTCATCGGCCTCCCGCACTATCTCACCGTCGCGGCGATCCTGTTCACGCTCGGCACGCTCGGCATCTTCCTCAACCGGAAGAACGTCATCGTCATCCTGATGTCGATCGAGCTCATCCTGCTGGCGGTGAACATCAATCTCGTCGCCTTCTCGGTGTTCCTCGGCAATATCACCGGGCAGATCTTCGCCCTGTTCGTGCTGACGGTCGCCGCCGCCGAGGCCGCCATCGGCCTCGCCATCCTCGTGGTGTTCTACCGCAATCGCGGTTCGATCGCCGTCGAGGACATCAACACGATGAAGGGCTGAGGGGAGCCGCTCAATGTATCAGGCGATCGTCTTCCTTCCCCTCGCGGGCTTCCTGATCGCGGGCCTGTTCGGCCGCGTCATCGGCGCGCGGGCTTCCGAGCTCGTCACCACCTGCTTCCTGTTCCTGTCCTGCCTGCTGTCGTGGATCACCTTCATCGACACCGGCTTCAGCCATCATGACGGGCAGGTGGAGCTGTTCACCTGGATCGCCTCGGGCGGCCTCGACGTGAAATGGGCGCTGCGCGTCGACACCCTGACCGCGGTGATGCTGATCGTGGTGACGACAGTATCTTCGCTCGTGCACCTCTATTCCGTCGGCTACATGCACGAGGATCCGAGCCGGCCGCGCTTCTTCGCGTACCTTTCGCTCTTCACCTTCGCCATGCTGATGCTGGTGACCGCGGACAACCTGGTCCAGCTGTTCTTCGGCTGGGAAGGCGTCGGCCTCGCCTCCTATCTGCTGATCGGCTTCTGGTACGAGAAGCCCTCCGCCTGCGCCGCGGCGATCAAGGCCTTCATCGTCAACCGCGTCGGCGATTTCGGCTTTGCGCTCGGCATCTTCGCCGTCTTCATGATGACCGGCTCGGTCGCCTTCGAGCAGGTGTTCGCTGCTGCGCCCTCGCTGGTCGGCAAGACCATCCACTTCCTCGGCCATGACTGGGACGCGCCGACCGTCATCTGCCTGCTGCTGTTCGTCGGCGCCATGGGCAAGTCGGCGCAGTTCGGCCTGCACACCTGGCTGCCGGACGCCATGGAAGGCCCGACCCCGGTCTCCGCGCTCATCCATGCCGCGACCATGGTCACCGCCGGCGTGTTCATGGTGGCGCGCCTTTCGCCGCTGTTTGAATTGTCGCAGACCGCGCTGAACGTTGTGATCTTCTTCGGCGCCACCACCGCGTTCTTCGCCGCGACGATCGGCCTGGTGCAGACCGACATCAAGCGGGTGATCGCCTATTCGACATGCTCGCAGCTCGGCTACATGTTCGTCGCGCTCGGCACCGGCGCCTATTCGATCGGCATCTTCCACCTGTTCACCCACGCCTTCTTCAAGGCGCTGCTGTTCCTCGGCGCCGGCTCGGTGATCCATGCCATGCACCATGAGCAGGACATGCGGCACATGGGCGGGCTGTGGAAGAAGATCCCGTTCACCTACGCCATGATGCTGGTCGGCACGCTGGCGCTGACGGGTTTCCCCTTCACCGCGGGCTACTATTCCAAGGACGCCATCATCGAGGCTTCGTTTGCGAGCCACAGCGCGATGGCGACCTACGGCTTCGTCTCCACCGTGGTGGCGGCGCTGCTGACCTCCTTCTATTCGTGGCGGCTGGTGTTCCTGACCTTCCACGGCCAAACCCGCGCCGACCACCACACCTTCGACCATGCGCATGAATCGCCGCCGACGATGACCATTCCGCTCGGCGTGCTGGCGGTCGGCGCGCTGCTGGCGGGTGCGGTGTTCTTCCAGTACTTCGCCGGCCACCATGTCGAGGAGTTCTTCCGCGAATCCATCTTCATGGGTCCGGAGAACAAGATCCTCGAGGAGATGCACCACCTTCCCGGCTGGGTGCCATGGGCGCCGACCGTGATGATGGTGATCGGCTTCGCGCTCGCCTACTGGATGTACATCGTCAATCCGGCGGTCCCGAAGGCGCTCGCTGCGCAGAACGACCTCTTGTACCGCTTCCTGCTCAACAAGTGGTACTTTGACGAGCTCTACGACTTCCTGTTCGTGCGTCCGGCCAAGCGGCTCGGCACCTTCCTGTGGAAGGAGGGCGACGGACGCGTCATTGACGGCTTCGGCCCGAACGGCGTCTCCGCCCGCGTGCTCGATGTCACCGACCGCGTGGTGCGGCTGCAGAGCGGCTATCTCTATCACTATGCCTTCGTGATGCTGGTCGGCGTCGCGGCGCTCATCACCTGGTTCATGTTCGGCGGGGCGCACTGATGTACGACTGGCCCATCCTTTCCGTCGTCACCTTCCTGCCGCTGGTCGGCGCGCTGCTGATCGTGCTGATGATCCGCGGCGACGACGAGGTGGCGCAGCGCAACGCCCGCTGGGTGGCGCTGTGGTCGACCCTCGTCACCTTCGCCATCTCGCTGCTGCTGCTGGCCGGCTTCGATCCGTCGAATACCGATTTCCAGTTCGTCGAGCACCGCGAATGGCTCGGCGACTTCGCCTCCTACCGCATGGGCGTCGACGGCATCTCCCTGCCGTTCGTGCTGCTCACCACGCTCCTGATGCCGATCTGTATCCTGGCGAGCTGGGAAGCGATCCATGTGCGCGTCAAGGAGTACATGATCTGCTTCCTGGTGCTCGAGACCCTGATGGTCGGCACCTTCTCCGCGCTCGATCTGCTGCTGTTCTACTTCTTCTTCGAAGGCGGCCTGATCCCGATGTTCCTCATCATCGGCATCTGGGGCGGCAAGCGGCGCATCTACGCCACCTTCAAGTTCTTCCTCTACACGCTGGCCGGCTCGGTGCTGATGATGCTCGCCATCATGGCGATGTACTGGCAGGCCGGCACCACCGACATCGCCGTGCTGCTGAAGCACGGCTTCCCGGCCGGCATGCAGCAATGGCTGTGGCTTGCCTTCTTCGCCTCCTTCGCGGTGAAGATGCCGATGTGGCCGGTGCACACCTGGCTGCCCGATGCGCACGTCGAGGCGCCGACCGCGGGCTCGGTGATCCTGGCCGGCATCCTGCTGAAGATGGGCGGCTACGGCTTCCTGCGCTTCAGCCTGCCGATGTTCCCGGACGCCTCGGCCTATTTCGCGCCCTTCGTCTTCACCCTCTCCGTCGTCGCCATCGTCTACACCTCGCTGGTGGCGTTGATGCAGGAGGACATGAAGAAGCTGATCGCCTATTCCTCCGTCGCGCACATGGGCTACGTCACCATGGGCATCTTCACGCTGACGCAGGAAGGCATCCAGGGCGCCGTGTTCCAGATGGTGAGCCACGGTTTCGTCTCGGCTGCACTGTTCCTGTGCGTCGGTGTCATCTATGACCGCATGCACACCCGCGAGATCGCCGCCTATGGTGGCCTCGTGAACCGCATGCCGATCTACGCCACGGTGTTCATGATCCTCACCATGGCCAATGTCGGCCTGCCTGGCACCTCCGGCTTCATCGGCGAGTTCCTGACCCTGATGGCGACCTTCGGGCGCAACAGCTGGGTCGCCTTCTTCGCCACTACCGGCGTCATCCTCTCGGCCGCCTATGCGCTATGGCTCTATCGCCGCGTGATCTTCGGGGCGCTGGAGAAGGAGAGCCTGAAGAGCATCCTGGACATCAACCGCCGCGAGATGGCGGCGCTGTTCCCGCTGGTGTTCTTCACCATCCTGTTCGGTGTCTGGCCGCAGCCGGTGCTTGATGCCTGCAATGTCGCCGTGCAGGCGATCGTGGCGCGCGCCGATGTGGCGGCCGGTGCCGTGAAGGCGGCCGCCCTGGTGCTGCCGTGACGTATGAGAGATTGATGACCGCGGAGCCCGCCCGATGAACCTCGCCATTCCCGCGCTCGGCCCCGCGCTGCCCGAACTGCTGCTGGCCGCCGCCGCCATCGCGCTCCTGCTCTATGGCGCGATCGTCGGCGCCAAATCGGTCAACACCGTCAACGGCCTCGCCATCGCCGCGCTGTTCGCGGCCCTGGTGCTGGTCGTGCTGGCACCCGGCCAGGACACGGTCACGTTCAACGGCAGCTTCCGCGTCGACGCCTTTGCCCGTTTCATGAAAGTGCTGGCACTGCTTGGTGCCGGCGGCGCGCTCGCCATGTCGGTGGACTGGCTCAGGGTCGAGAATCAGAGCCGCTTCGAATACGCCATCCTCGTGCTGCTCTCGACGCTCGGCATGATGATGATGATCTCGGCAGGCGACCTCATCGCGCTCTATATGGGCCTCGAGCTGATGAGCCTCGCGCTCTATGTCATCGCCGCCAACAACCGGGATTCGGTGCGCTCCACCGAGGCCGGCCTGAAATATTTCGTCCTCGGCGCGCTGTCCTCCGGCATGCTGCTCTATGGCGCCTCGCTGATATACGGCTTCACCGGCACCGTGAACTTCGCCAGGATCGCCGAGGCGGCGCAGGCTCCCTCCATCGGGCTGATCTTCGGCATCGTCTTCCTGTTCGCCGGCCTTGCCTTCAAGGTGTCCGCGGTGCCGTTCCACATGTGGACACCGGACGTCTATGAGGGTGCACCGACCCCGGTGACCGCCTTCTTCGCCTCGGCGCCGAAGGTCGCGGCCATCGCCGTGTTCATGCGGGTCGCGGTCGAGGCGCTGCCGCACGTCACTCATCAGTGGCAGCAGATCATCGTCTTCATCTCGCTCGCCTCCATGGTGCTCGGCGCCTTCGCCGCCATCGGCCAGCGCAATCTCAAGCGCCTGATGGCCTATTCCTCCATCGGCCATATGGGCTATGCGCTGGTCGGCCTCGCCGCCGGCACCGAGGAGGGTATCCGCGGCGTGCTGGTCTATATGACCATCTACATGGCCATGACGCTCGGCACCTTCGCCTGCATTCTCGCCATGCGCCGCAAGGACGGCATGGTGGAGACCGTCGACGACCTCTCCGGCCTCGCCCGCACCAGCCCGCTGATGGCGTTCCTGCTGGCGGCACTGATGTTCTCGCTGGCCGGCATCCCGCCGCTGGCCGGCTTCCTGGCGAAGTACTATGTCTTCCTCGCCGCGATCAAAGCCGGGCTCTATACGCTCGCCGTGGTCGGCGTGCTGGCGAGCGTGGTCGGCGCCTTCTATTATCTGCGCATCATCAAGGTGATGTATTTCGACGAGCCGGCCGGCAGCTTCGAGCCGATGCCGGGTCCGCTGCGCGCCGTGCTCGGCGTTAGCGGGGCCTTCATCCTGCTGCTGTTCGTCTGGCCGGCGCCGCTCTTGACCGCGGCCGGTGCAGCGGCGAGGGCGCTCTTCTAGGGATGGCGGATCGAGACGGGCCGACCCCGGTCGTTCATTTCACCGCGATCGGCTCCACTAACGCCGAGGCGTTGTCGCGGGCGAACGGGCCGGCGCCGCTCTGGATCACCGCCGATCGGCAGACCGCGGGCAGGGGGCGCCGCGGCCGGCCCTGGCGCTCCGAGCCGGGCAATCTCTATGCATCGCTGCTGCTGGTCGACGCCGGCCCTTCGGCGCGCCTGCCGGAGTTGTGCTTTGTTGCCGGGCTGGCGCTCTATGACGCCGTGCGCGCGGTGACCGGGGTCGATCCGCTGCGCATCGGCCTCAAATGGCCGAACGACGTGCTGGTCGACAGCGCCAAGCTCGCCGGCATCCTGCTCGAGGGCGCGGTGCGGCATGACGGGCGCAACGCCACGGCGATAGGGTTCGGCGTCAATTGCGCCCATCATCCGTCCGACACGCCCTATCCGGCTACCCATCTGGCGGCAACGGGGTATCCTACCGAGCCGACGGCACTGCGCGCCGCGCTCGACCGCGCCTTTCTGGCGCGCCTCGCCCAATGGAATCGCGGTGCCGGCTTCGGCGATATATGCGAGGCGTGGATGCGCCGCGCACCGGGCCTCGGCCAGGCGGTGACCGTGCGCACCGGCGAGCGCGAGGCGGATGGCGTGTTCGAATCGCTTGATTTATCGGGCGCAATGATCTTGCGCCGACCCGATGGCACGCGCGAAAGAATAAGCGCCGGCGACGTTTTCCCCATGGTCGCCGCGCCCTCGCATTGAAAGGCAATTGAGTGGTCAGGTTTCCGGACGAGCTGGTCTTCGCGGCGCTGGGAGGCGTCGGCGAGATCGGCATGAATCTCGGCATTTATGGCTTCGGCCCGGTTGATCGCCGGCAATGGCTGGTGGTCGATCTCGGCATCGCCTTCGCCGGACCGGATACGCCGGGCGTCGACCTCATCATGCCGGACGTGCGCTTCCTCATCGAAGAGCGCGCCAACATTGTGGGCCTGGTGCTCACCCACGGCCATGAGGACCACGTCGGCGCGATGCTGGACCTGTGGCCGAAGCTCGGCTGCGTGGTCTATACCACGCCCTTCACCGCGGCCCTGACCGAGGCCCGCCGGCTGAATGAGCCGGGGGCGCCGAAGATCCCGTTCCACGTCGTCCCCTCCGGCGGACGGGTGAAGATCGGCCCCTTCGACGTTGAGTTCCTGCCGGTCGCCCATTCGATCCCCGACAGCCATGGTTTGGCGCTGCGCACTCCGCTTGGGCTCGTCGTCCATACCGGCGACTGGAAGATCGATCCGACGCCGGTGGTCGGCAACGTCACCGATCCCGAGCGCTTCAAGGCGCTGGGCGACGAAGGCGTGCTGGCCGCTATCTGCGATTCGACCAATGCGGTGCGCGACGGCATCTCGCCGTCCGAGACCGACGTGCAGAAGACACTCAAGGAAATCATCAAGGGCGCGAAGCATCGCGTCGCGGTGACCACCTTCGCCTCGAACGTCGCCCGCATCCGCTCCGTAGCGGAAGCCGCAATCGAGGCGGGCAGGGAAGTGGTGCTGGTCGGCCGCGCCATGGAGCGCGTCGTCATGGTGGCGCGCGAGCAGGGCCTGCTCGACGGCCTGCCGCCGTTCCGGCCGGTCGACGCCTACGGCTATTTGCCGCGGGACAAGGTGGTGGCGATCCTCACCGGCAGCCAGGGTGAACCGCGCGCCGCGCTCGCCCGCATCGCCGATGACGATCACCCCGAGATCGCGCTCTCGGCCGGCGACATGGTGATCTTCTCCTCGCGGACCATTCCCGGCAATGAGCGCGGGGTGAATCGCATCATCAACGCGCTGGTGCTGGACGGCATCGATGTGCTGACCGACCGGCACGCTCTGGTGCACGTCTCCGGCCATCCGCGCCGCGGCGAGCTGGAGATGATGTATTCCTGGCTGCGCCCGAAAATCTCGGTGCCGGTGCATGGCGAGCCGATGCACCTTGCCGAGCATGCCGATCTCGCCCGCCGCATGGGGGTGAGCGAGGTGATCCGCATGGTCGATGGCGACCTCCTGCGCCTCGCCAGTGCCGCCCCCGACAAGCCGGCCGAAGTGGTGGACGAACTGCCGGTCGGCAAGCTCTACAAGGACGGCCATGTGCTGGTCGGCGACGCCGACCGGGCGATCGCCGAGCGGCGCCGGCTGTCCTTCGCCGGCCTGATCTCGATCGCGGTGGCGATGAGCGGGAAGGGCGAACTCGCCGGCGATCCGATGATCGACATCAGCGGCCTGCCGGAGCTCGGCTCCAACGGCACGCCGCTCGCCGATGTGATCGAGGAAGCGGTGCTGGATTGCCTCGACAACCTGCCGAAGCAGCGCAGGCGCGACCCGGATGCGGTCGCGGAATCCTTGACGCGCGCGGTGCGCAGTGCCGTCAATGCCGCCTGGGGCAAGAAGCCGCTCTGCCATGTGCTGGTGATCGGCGTATGAAGCGCGGCTAGAGCTTTCCACGGCCGGATGAAATGATCCGGCCGGGACCAGCTCGAAGGGTGCGCGCTCATGATCGGCCGTCTCAACCATGTCGCTATTGTGGTACGCGACCTCGAAGCCGCAACGGCGCTCTATCGCGGCACGCTGGGCGCCCGTGTCTCGGCGGCGGTGGACCAGCCTGAGCATGGCGTGACGACCGCATTCGTCGAGTTGCCCAACACCAAGATCGAACTGCTGGCCGCGCTTGGCGCGGATTCGCCCATTGCGAAGTTCCTGGAGCGCAATCCGGACGGCGGCGTCCATCACATCTGCTACGAGGTCGATGACATCGTCGCGGCCCGCGACCGGCTGCTGGCGGCGGGCGCGCGCGTGCTCGGCAGCGGCGAGCCGCGCATCGGCGCCCACGGCAAGCCGGTGCTGTTCCTTCACCCCAAGGATTTTCTCGGCACGCTGGTCGAACTGGAACAAGCCTGAGCGGCGCGGGACAGGGCACGGTATGGCAGGGCAAGACGCATCATGAGCCTCACCACCTACATCGCCATCTATTTCATCGTCTGGTGGACCGCGATCTTCGCCGTGCTGCCGTTCGGCGTGCGCTCGCAGCATGAGGACGGCGCGGTGGAGGATGGCACCGAGCCCGGCGCGCCGATCCGCCCGCGGCTGGTGCGGGCGGCCATCATCACCACCATCCTCGCGGCGATTCTGGTCGGCACGTTCGCCTGGGCGGTGGAAGGCGGCCACCTCACCCTCGACATGTTCCCGATGCCGTTCGACATCGACAAGGCCGCCGGCGCCGGGTGAGCACTCGGCACGCCGGTCTGCGATGCGTGCATGGTGTGGCGAGAGGTATGACTGACTGACCTCACCCTGAGGTGCCGCCGTAGGTGGCCTCGAAGGATGCTGAAGCAGGGGGTGGTTCGGAAAGTCGTTGGTGAACGCACGAGGAGCAGGGCCGTGTGCGTCATTCAGGCGCAACGCTTCATGTGACACATAAAAAAAGAGGCGGGATCTGCGATCCCGCCTGCTCTTTTATTCCGCGCCACTTCCCGGTTCCGTACCTTTTGCGGCGATCCGCCGGGGGGCTTTCTTGCCGATTTTCCTCCCGAGACCCGGGCCGAACATCGCACTTGAAGAAGCGACGGCGGACCCCTTTCTTGAGGTCGGCACCTTAGATCACAAGTCTCTGCCTTGTCATCCTTGCGCCGCAATAGATCGTTGCTGCGATGCAATACTCATCTATCGAAATCGGCGCTTAGAGCATTGGAGCACCCGGCCTTGCGAAGGATTTCGGTATATTTCCTCGCTGGGGTCGAGCGCGCGGCAATGCCGATTTCTTCAAATACCGCCCTTGTTGGATGCCCTCGGCCTCAATGACTGCGGCCATTCTGCCCATTTTGAGGTGTGGCATCCCTGTCATGATGCGAACCGTATGGTCCGGGCTTCGTCGGTGACGGCTCGGAGGTGACGATGCAGGCGCGCTTGCAGCAGATTTTTTTGCAGTGCACTATTAAATCCGGAGCAGTCGAGCACTTGTGTTGACGCCTGCGGCAGCGCCGGCCGCGCTTGACTTGGGGCTGGCTCCCGAAGAGAGATGCGCACCTTGGAAGCAGGAAATACCGCGTAATGAGTGTTAGCAAGAAATTTGCGTCAAGCGCATTCTGGCTAGTTCTTGGTACATCGTTCGGAAATATTTCAGGAATACTTGTTTTTTTTGTCCTTGCCCGACTGCTGAAGCCCGCGGAATTCGGGATTGTCGCTCTTGCCAGCATTTTCGTGGATGTGAGCCGGATCATGGTCTCGGCCGGCATCCCCGAGGCGATGATCCAGCGGGAAACCTGGGACGACAAGGTCGCGTCGACCGCCTTCTGGACCAGTCTCGCCCTCGCAGGCGCGCTGTGCGCCGTGCTGATCGGGGTGGTGGCGCCGATCAGCAGCGCCTATTACGACCCCACGCTCGGGCCGGTGGTCGCTGCCCTGTCGCTGATGCTGTTCATCGACAGCATCAGCATCGTGCACCTCGCCAAGCTGCAGCGCGAGTTCCGCTACAAGCTCGTCGCGACCCGCACCATGATCTCGAACATCGCCGGCGGGGCGCTGGGGATTACGCTTGCCTATCATGGCTATGGCGTCTGGGCGCTGGTGATCACAAGGCTCGTCGTCGGCTCCTTCGAGGCCATCGTGAATTGGGTGTCGGCGAAGTGGCAACCGCAATTCTTCTTCTCGCGGGAGGCTTTGCGGAGCTTTTTCGGCTCGTCCATGCATTTGCTGGGAGGCCAGCTCCTGGCCACGGCCAATGGCCATATCGCTGCTTTCGTGGTGGGAATGGCATACGGGCCGGCGGCGATCGCGCAATACCGGGTCGGTGCGCGTGGCCTGTCGATGGTGGTCGAACTGACCATCAACCCATTGCAGAAGGTCGCGCTGTCCGCCTTTTCGCGTGTCCAGGGTGAGGCGCGCGGTGTCGGTAATGCCTATCTCCGGCTGACCAAGGCATGCAGCCTGGCCTCGTGCCCGGTCTTCTTCGGCGCCGCCGCTATCGCGCCCGATTTCGTCGCGGTGTGTTTTGGCCCGCAATGGGAAATCAGCGGGCAGGTGATGGCCATGCTGGGCCTGGTGGTTGCGCCCGCAACGCTTCTTTATTTTCTTTATCCGGCGCTGACCGCTATCGGGCGCACGCAGTACGTCCTGTTCTCCAATATTGCCGCGTTCGTGACGAACCTGGCGGTGTCGCTGGTCACCGTGGGATTCGGTGTCGTCCAGGTGGCGGCCGGCAGCACGATCCGGGCACATGTCACCTTGCCGTTTGCGTTGCTCCTGCTGAAGCGTGGCCTTCACGTCGAATGGCGCAAGGCCATATTCGGCATCCTGCCGCCTTTCGTTGCCAGCGCGATCATGGCGCTCGTGGTGGCACTGGTGCGGCATTGGTTCTTGATGGAGTGGCACATCGTTCCCCGATTGGTCGCGATGGTGGCCTTGGGCGCGGTGGTCTATCCGCTGGTCCTGCTGGTGGTGGGCCGTCGCTTCCTGAATGAGAATTTCGGGGAATTCCGCGCGATGCTGCCCAACGCCTTGAGGAAAGGGCCGTTCAAGTGAAAGTTGCTTGTCAGGATTGCATTCGCCGGGGATGCAATCTTTGGCATCTATTGCTCTGCACGCGAGATGAGGGTTTTCTTTCGCGACTGCGAAGCGGGCAGAGAAGCGGGCTGTCGACGTTCAGCGTCGGCACCGGCCATGACGCAAGTTCGGCACCTCCGGCGATGTAGAGGCGAGAGACGCAATGTCCATCATCGGAACATTGATACGCAAGGTATTCGGCGAGAAGCAGTTCGCCAGATACCGAGGCCTGAATAATTACTTCTACGATATGCGTAGATTTGGTGGCAGTTCCACGGCATTCGACTCGCCCTATGACGAGGAGACGCTGGGTGCGCTGATCACCATGGACTACCACCGCATCGAGAAGGGCTTGGCGCTTCCCGCGCCGCGCGTCGGCTTCGGCAGCGACGTCACCAAGCGCCTGCTCAAGGCGGTGCCGGACTATGAGCAGCGGTTCGGCCCGGGTCTGCCGACGCGTTGCGCCCGTGCGGCTCTTGCCGAGTATTCTGCGTTCCATCGGCAGGCGAACGCTCCGATGGAGGCGATCGAAGCGTTCCTTGCCACGGCGCCCGCCGATCCCACGGCCGGCTCCGCCGGGACGCTGATGATCTCTCGCGAGGCCATCTACGCACATTCCAATATCGATTTCGATGCGTTCGCCCGGCACCGCTATAGCGTGCGCAATTTCACCGGAGAGCCGGTGGAACGTTCAGTAGTCGAGGCCGCCGTCGCCACCGCGATGAAGACCCCGTCGGTGTGCAACCGGCAAACCGCCCGGGTCCATATCGCCCTCTCCGACGACACCAGGGCCAAGGCGCTCAGTTACCAGAACGGCAATAGGGGATTCGGCGACCGGGCCGGAGCGGTCCTGATCGTCACGTCGGACATGCGCGGCTTTACTTCGCTTGGCGAGCGCAACCAGTGCTGGGTCGACGGCGGACTGTTCGCGATGTCACTGAACTACGCCCTTCATGCCCGCGGGCTCGGCGTGTGCATGCTGAACTGGAGCACGGAGTGCCACCGCGATCGCGAGATGCGTACGGCGCTCGGCATACCCGACCATGAGGCGGTGATCATGATGATGGCGGTCGGGCATATGCCCGAAGCCTTCAAGGTCGCCAGTTCGCCGCGGCGCCCGCTCGAGGCCGTGGCCAGTGTGATCGCCTAGGGCATCTTCCGCAAAAGTCGACTGACTTTTGCGATCAAAAAATGCTCCAGGCTACTGAATCTAAAACTCTTATCGTTCGGAGGATCCCATCCGAACGATGTGGGCTCTAGTCGCCATCGGCGGCGGTCGTCAACGGACCGCTTGCCTGACCAGCATTGAACGAGCCGCATCGATCCAGAACCGAAGGTTGCATGATGAAGCGCATAGCCATTACCAATATGACCGGCGGACGTAATCGTGGCTGCGAAGCGCTGGTCAGTTCGATCCTTCTCGGATTGGAAGATGTCATCGACCGGAAGGATCTGCACATCTCGCTCCACACGGGCGACGAGCAGTATGACCGTCCCCAGTTCGGCGAACGCATCGACCAGACTTTTCCGCTGTCGGGCATACCCCGCGCGGGTTGGTCGCCGGGACGCCAGACCATGGCGTACCGGGCCGCAGCGGCGCTCAACCAGTATCTTCCCGGCAATCGCCGGTTCGGACGCGCGCAGCGCGATCTGCTCTCGGCCGACCTCATCGTCGGCACCGGCGGCGACGTGTTCACCTCGGATTACTGGGACTTCACCGCGCATGCGCGCGTGCTTCATGTCGGCAAGCCCGTGGCGCTGCTGGCGCAGACCATCGGCCCGTTCAACAAGCAGGCCGAGGAGTATTTCAAGAACTCCACGAAGAATATTTCCATCTGTACGGTCCGCGAGACCGAATCCTTGGAATATCTCAAGACGATCACGCCCGACATAAACCCGCAGCTCACCGCCGACGTCGCCTTCCTGCTGCCGGTGACGCCGCCGGACGAGGCTCGCTACATTCTCGAGATGGAACACCGCTTCCCGACGCAGGGGCGGCGGCTGATCGCCCTGTCGGTCAGCGGCGGCATACTTGCGTTCCGCTCCGACGTCGAGCCGGACAAGTATTTGCGGGAGATCGCCGCTTTCATCGACGGCCTCAACAAGGAGGGATTTTCGGTCGTACTCGTTCCGCATGTGCAGGAACGCGACCGCCGCAACAACGACCTCTACGCCTGTCGCGAGGTGCTCAAGCGCTGCAGCAATCCGCTGGAGAATGTCATCCTCTCGCTGCCGCTTTCGGCATCCGACTTCAAGGGCGTCATCGGGCTGTGCGAGGCGCTGATCGGGGCGCGCACACACGCCACCATCGCCTCGATGTCGCAGGGCATCCCCACCGTGTCGATCGCCTATTCCCGCAAGGCCTGGGGCATCATGCGCGACTATTTCGGCCAGGCTCTCGGTACTACCTTGACGATTGACGTCGCAGAGCTCAACCGTGAGCGCATGGCTGATGCCCTGAAGGCCGCACTCGCCAACGGCCCGACGCCGGAAATCGCCGCGGAAATGAAGCGGCGCGCTGCTGTGAATTTCCAGCAGATTAAGGGCTTTCTCGACGCACTTCCGTCGAACTGAAGAGCAAAGCAACGATTCCAGCCGCAATATGCCTCTTGGAGAGTAATTCACGCTCTCCGAGAGATGAGCGATTGTGTGCGCGCAAAGATCGGCGCTGGCATTCCATGACCCCGCGAAAGTCCATCGCGGGCATTTTCTTATGCTTTTAGCGCAGGGCAGTGCGAATACCCCCGGCTCGATAGGGGTAAGTTCGGCTGCCGAAAGGCGCGGTACAAAACTACTTTGCTTGCTCGGTGCGAATTACTGAATACAGCGCGGTCTTTTAGCCAGCTTCCGCTGAATATATCTCGAATTTCACAATGATTTTGAGCTATCGCGCTGTCAATCCGAGCTTTCTCGGCTCTTCGGGAGCAATGGTTGCATGCTCGATCCCGCAAATTAATGGGCTAAGTTTCGAGTATTTCCGATATATTCAGTCGGTGCTGCAGCGCGGGAGGGCTCAAACTGTTGCTGAATTACCCATAGCCGCTGTCGCTCGGCGAAATTACGCAACGTATTACTTGACGTTCGCATCTGCGAGAAGCTACCTTCAAGCCAGTGGGGAAGGTGGCAGGCTGATGATGAAAAATCGCGATGCGAAGCGCGTGGTGACCAGGGGGGTGGTCGTCGCGTTCGTCGTTCTCTCGCAGGCCGGGTCGTCGGCTTATGCGGCGGCCGTCGGCGGCTGGGGACGTAGCGTAGGCGTGCCCGCTGGCGTGGTTCGCGTTCAGGCGGACCAGGTGGCAATCGCCATGACACGCGTACAGTCAGTGATCGCGCAGTCC
Organism: Starkeya sp. ORNL1; assembly: GCF_012971745.1. Lineage (NCBI taxonomy): Bacteria > Pseudomonadati > Pseudomonadota > Alphaproteobacteria > Hyphomicrobiales > Xanthobacteraceae > Starkeya > Starkeya sp. ORNL1. The sequence goes on along the minus strand of NZ_CP048834.1, from coordinate 817,178 downwards.
ACCAACTCCAGTGGTGTGGTGAACGCCACCGTGCTGAGCGCCGGTATCGGCGCGATTGTCGCCGCCAATCCGGCTATCGCTGCCCAGTTGACCAGGGCCATTCTTACCTTGGCTAAGAGCAATCCCGCGATCGCGTCGGCCCTGGTTCAGGGGATCGCAATTGGCGCGGCCTCGCTCGCCGTGACCAATCCTTCCGCCGCTGCTGCCATCCAGGCTGCGGTGGCTGATGCAGTCGCCGATGGCACGATCAGTGCATCGCTCGGCAGCGAGTTCAATCAGGCGCTGAGCGAGGCAAGCCAGAGTACTCCGGGTGGGTTGAGTACCGTAGTCGTCAATCCCGATACCGACGATGACGATGATTCAAGTCCGAACTGAAGTGGCATCTTTGAATCGACGCTTAGTAGTGCGGAACCGAATATTTCATCGTGTGGTTGCTGAGTTGGGGCGGGGCGGGATGTTTCGAGTGAAATCCATACCGTTGGTGTTGACGCTGGGTGCCTTTGGCGCCGGGGTGGCGGTCGTCGACGCCAGGGCGGCTGACTATCCGCCGAGCTCGCGTGACAAGGTGGAGGTGGATCCCCGCTACGCCGGAGTCGCCGATCGTCCGCAACCCGACTACACCCCGGTCGGGGTCCGCTTGGGCTCGTTCCTGTTTTATCCGGCCCTGCTGTCGTCGGTATCGTACGACGACAACATCACGGCCGTGGGGACGAACGAGAAAGCGGACTGGATCTTCAAATTCCGGCCGACGCTCGATATCAAGTCGGATTGGAGCCGGCACTATCTGTCATTCGCGGTCGGCGCGGAAAGCGCGACCTACGCGCACTACAGCGATGCCGACTATGTGGACTATTTCGCCGGCGGCAAGGGGCGCTTGGACATAACGCCCGATATGAGCGTTTCGAGCTTCCTGAACTATCTGCACGGACACGAGACGCCTGGCGATGGCCAGACCTTCAACGAGGTTACGGTACCGGTCGCGTTTGACCGGGTGGACGGCGGAATTAAGCTGGATAACCGGTTCAATCGGCTCTGGACGTCCACCGGGTTCAGCTTCCGCTGGGAGGATTTCGACCAGTTCGCCGATGGCGAATTCATCGATCAGACGTATCGGAACGGCACGACGTACGACGCGTTCGCCAGGGTCGGCTATGACATCAGCCCTCTGACCAGTGTGTTCACCCAGTTCGCCTATGAGTGGACCGAGTTCGAGGACTCGCTTTATGACGGCGACCAATATACCGCGGCGGTTGGATTGAAGTTCGAGCCGTCCCGGCTGCTGCGGGGCGAGGCCTATGTCGGTTATCTGGATTGGACGTCGGACAGCGGGTTCCTCGACAACGTTGCCGGATTTTACTTCGGCGGCGATCTGGCGTGGTTTGCGACGCCTCTGCTGACCGTCAGCTTTACCGCGGATCGCAAGATCGATGGTTCGACCTATAATGGCGGATCGAGCGTCCTGACGTCGGATTATGGTGTGCGCGCTGACTATGAACTGCGCCGCAATATCATTGTGAGCGGTATCTTTGCCTATAAAGAACAAGAGTATGAAGGCAACGATCGTACCGACAATAAGTATACCTATGGCGCTTCGCTCCGGTATCTGATCAACCGTTATCTCACCTCGACCTTGAACTACCGCTATACCGACTTCACGACCAATGGCATCGATGTTGACGACTATAATCGCAGTGTCGTCACGGCGGGTCTGAAGCTGCAATATTGAGACGTGCTGCAACGCGCCTCGATGATGCGAATGGATGGGCCGACAATTGGCTGCAGGAGGACGCCGCGCTTGCATATGGGCCATAATCGGCCGAGACACGGGTTGACGCGAGCCGGCCGCAACCGCTCAGCGCGTCGCGTGTCTCCTTCTGAATGCAAGCCGTGGTTCCTGTATGCCGGTATCGTCAGCGTCTCAGTTCGTTTACCGCATCCCGGCGGGCAGGCGGGTATATGCGGTTGGGGATGTGCACGGTCGGCATGATCTGTTCGATCAGTTGGCGGTGCTCATCGAGGCTGATATCCGCGGTTCGCGCGGAGATAATTTCGAAGCCGAGACGATTTTCCTGGGCGATTATATCGATCGGGGAATCGAGTCTCGGCTCGTCGTCGAGCGTTTGGCGAGCGGTGATTTTCCCACGGCGGTTCGCTGCCTCGCGGGCAATCACGAGATGATGATGCTCTCCTTTCTCGAGGCGGCGGGTGCAGGCGAGGTGTGGTTGTTGAACGGCGGGTTGGAGACGCTCTTCTCCTACGGGGTCGAGGCGCAGCGTATGCCGTCCGGCACCCGCCTCGAGAGCGCGCGGGCGGCACTGATCGCCGCATTGCCGGCCCATCATCTGCATTTCCTTCGCTCGCTCGAGGTCAGCGTCGAGATCGGCGACTATTTCTTCTGCCACGCCGGCGTGCGGCCGGGCGTGCCGCTGGCGCAGCAGACGCTCGATGACCTGATCTGGATTCGCGAGCCGTTTCTCAGCGACGACACACCCTTCGGCAAGAGGATCGTTCACGGGCATACGCCGGTGATGGAACCGGAAATACGCACCAACCGGATCAATCTCGATACCGGTGCCTATCTGACCAACCGCCTAACCTGCGCCGTCCTGGAAGACGACAGTGTCAGAATTCTCCAGGCGCGGGCATAGGACAGTTCCAGAGCGGACAGGTGCGGAAGCAATGATGGGACGTGACATCCGCAATGATCGATCTGGTGGCACCATGGCGGCGAATTGGCCCGCCGTGCCGCCAAAGGTAGATGAGCAGGCCAGCCGGCAGGCGCGGCGCAGCATAGACATCGACCGAGTCTTCTTCTGGAGCTTCCTGGTCGCGCTGGCCTGGGTGCCGTTTCCGCTGGGAAGCAACCGGCTGTTCGGCTGGGGCGTCAATGCCGTTCTCTTTGGGTGCCTCGTCATCGCTTATGAGGCGAGCCTGCTGGTGCGGCGGCGTGCGCATCCCGTGGCGCCGCGCCGTATCGCCTTCGAGATGGTGTTGTTTGGCCTGGTGTGCGGGTGGATTTTCTTCCAGGCGTCGCATTGGGCGCCGGAGGCCTGGAATCATCCGATCTGGGCCATGACCAGCGAGGTGCTCGGGCGCCCGGTCACCGGCAGCATTTCGGTGGCGCCCGATGCCGGGCTCGTCGCCCTGCTTCGCCTGTTGACCGTAGCCCTGGTGTTCTGGCTCGCCTTGCAACTCTGCCGTGATGGGCTCCACGCGCATTATCTGACCTGGGCGATTGCAATCATAGGCTTTGGTTACGCGCTGTATGGCATCGTGCAGCTTTATGCCTTTCCCGATACCATTCTCTGGTTCGAGCGGACCGACTACCAGGATTCATTGAGCTCGACCTTCATCAATCGCAACACCTGCGCGACCTATCTGGGGATGGCCTTGCTGGCCTCCTTCGCGCTGCTGCTTGCCGCCTATCGCACGCACCGGGCCGGGAAGGTGCCGTTGCGTTTGCGGATGGCCCGGATCATCGAGGTCACCGCGGGGTATGGCGCGTGTCTCGCCTTCGTGGCCTTCAGCCTCGCCAGTGCCCTGATGCTGACCGGTTCACGGGCCGGCATCACCAGTTCGTTCATCGCCCTCATCGCGCTGATCGTGCTGCTGTCGCTGGCGACGAACCGCCATCGTGCGGCGGTGATCATCGCCTTGCTGTTCATCGTCGGTGCCTGCGCCGCGGCAATGCTCAGTTTCGGCGACCATTTTCTCGACCGCATGGCGAATGCGGGCGGCGCCAATCTGCGCACCTCGACCGCTGAGCAGACGATCTCCGCCGCTCTCGATGCGCCGTGGACCGGCTTCGGCTTCGGCTCGTTCGAGCAGATCTTTGCGCTCTATCGCGACAGTTCGCTCGGTATCGGGGCGCGATGGGACAAGGCACACAATACCTACGCTGAGCTCATCCTGGAACTCGGCTTTCCCGCAGCGATCACACTCGGCACCGTCGTCCTCTCCCTGCTGATCCGGATCGGACTTGGCGCCTACAAGCGAGAGCGGGTTGCGACGGTGAGCTTCCTGGCCATCGGGGCGAGCATCCTGGTCCTGCTCCATGCCCTGGTCGATTTCAGCATTCAGATCGAGGCCGTCGCCATCACCTTCTGGGCGATCATGGGGGCGGGGCTTGCTCAATCCTGGAGCAGTCGAATGAGCACGGCATGAAGTCGCGCGGTTTCGCGAGGCCGGCATTGTGGCCTGTAGTTTGCTGGGTGGGGGACACGGCGAGACGCTGCGGACTGATCGGCGGCCCCTGTGCCGCCGAATGATGCAGAAGGATTTCGATCACAGCGGAATCCCGATACGTCAGCAGAGAAATAGTTCGAAAGCAGAAATAATAATGTCGACTTACTAGATGTAGCACTACACAGCCGGCGAAACAGGCTTCATGCCCGACAATCGCTTGCTGGCGTGATGTTTTCTCGGCCCTTGTCTCGCTTTCGCCAAATCAGAACTTAAACTGGTGTGCAATTAAGTCATGATAATCATGTATGATCGAGGCGGGATGAATAGAGCAGGGATTGGACCGGGCCCGATGAACGAGTGGGTGGGATGATGCACGGCCGAATTCCGATAGGCGAGATCCGCGAGGGGGTCGAAGCTTTCGACTTCAACGTCATTCTGGACTTCCTGTGGCGGCGCTGGAAGCTGATCGCGGTCATCGCTGGGACCGTCATCGCCTTCACGCTCTTGATCCTGTTCACATTGACGCCGCGCTACACCAGCTCGACGCAGATACTGCTCGATCTGCGCTCCCAGCAGGTTACCGGCATCGAGGAATTGCTGCCGTCCTTCACGATGGACATGACCGCGGTCGAGAGCCAGGTCTCCATTATTGAATCGAGCAGCCTGCTGCGGCGCGTGGTGGAGAAGGAGAACCTTGTCGACGATCCCGAGTTCGGGGCCTCCAAGAGCGGCGGCAACTGGTTGTCGAGCCTGATGGGCTTCGTCACCTCATTGCTCAAGAAGCAGCCCGCGGCGGACACGCAGGCCGAGGCCAATACCGATGCCATCCCGCCGGACGTTCTCGCCTCGATCGGACGGTTGTCCGCGGCACTCGATGTGAAGCGCATCGATCGCACCAAGGTGCTGCAGATCGACGTGACCTCCGAGAATCCGCAGAAGGCGGCACGCCTCGCCAATGCGATCGCCGATGCCTTCATCGTCGACCAGCTCGAGGCGCGCTTCGACAATGCGCGCCGGGCGGCCAGCTGGCTCGGCGATCGGTTGCAGGAATTGCGCGAGGATCTGCGCAAGTCGGAGGAGGCGGTCGAGGATTTCCGCAGCAAGAACAACCTCGTCATGACCAATACGGGTACCGTGAACGAGCAGCAGTTGTCGGAGATTAACGGCAAGCTCGTCGGGGCGCGGGCCGAAGCGGCAGAGGCAAAGGCAAAGCTCGACCAGGCAACCCGGATCATCGAGGCGAAGGGCAACATCCAGGCGATTCCGGATGTGCTGAAATCGTCGGTCATCTCCAATCTGCGCACGCAGCAGGCGGAGGTGGTGCGGCGCGAAGCCGACCTCGTCAGCCGGTACGGCGACCGCCACCCTGGCGTCGTCAATGTCCGCGCCGAGCGCCGCGAGATCGATCGGCAGATCAGCAATGAGGTCGATCGCATCGTCGGCAATCTGAAGAATGCCTATGACGTGACCCAGAGCCGGGTGGATTCGCTCACCCAGAGCGTGGCGCTCCTGACCGGGCAGGCGGGCAGCGACAACACCCTCGGCGTGCAGTTGAGGCAGCTCGAGCGGGTCGCCTCCGCCAATAAAACGCTCTACGAATCTTTCCTCTCGCAATCGAAGCTCACGGCCGAGCAGACCAGTTTCGAAGTGCGCGACGCACGGATCATATCGGTCGCCACTCCGCCCGGGCGGCCGAGCTTTCCCAAGAAGCCATTCTTCCTTGCCATCGCAACCGCGCTCGGCGGCCTGCTTGGCTTGGGCGTAGCCGGCCTTCTGGAGGCGCTGAACTCCGGCTTCAACAGCCCTCGCCGTGTCGAGGACACGCTCGGCCTGCCGGTGCTCACCTCGGTGGAGCGGATCGATCCGTCGGAGCTCTCCAGCATCGACGGCAAGGCGACGACCCTGTCGCGCTATCTCGACGCCAAGCCGTTGTCTCGATTCAGTGAATCGATCCGAAGCCTGAAAACCGGCATTCAGATGTCGGACGTCGACAACCCGCCCAAGATCGTCCAGTTCACGTCCTCGCTTCCCAAGGAAGGCAAGACATCGATGGCGATCAGCCTGGCGGTGTCGGCTGCCATGTCGGGCAGGCGGGTCATACTGGTCGACTGTGATCTGCGCCGCCCTTCGGCGAGCCAGATATTCGGCCTTACGGACGCGCCGGGCCTCGTCGAACTGCTGGCGAACAATGTTTCGCCCGAAGGCATTCTCCACCGGGACAAGACAACCGGTCTTTATGTGCTTGCCGCCGGCGGCAAGACGCAGAACCCGCCGGATCTCCTGAGCTCCGCGCGCATGGAGCAATTGCTTGCGCATCTGCGCGAGAGCTTCGATCTCGTCGTGGTGGACACGCCGCCTATCGGCCCGGTGGTCGATGCGGTGATCGTCGCCCAGATCGTCGACAAGACGGTCTTCGTCGTTGCCTGGAATTCGACCTCGCGCGAGGTGGCCCAGCAGGCGGTCCGGCAGATTTCGATCGACCGGAAGATCGCCGGTGTCGTTCTCAACAAGGTCGACGAGCGCTACACGCCGAAATACGGCAAATACAGCTATTACTCGTCGTCCTATTACAAAGGCTACTATGTTCAGTAGGCCGGAGACCGCTTCCGGGAGCGCTGTGGCGTCGTCGCTCTGCGCGACCGGCTTGATCCTGCTGGCGGCCGGCCTGGTGTGGTTCGGCGCCAGATTGACGTTATTCTCGGTCGAGCAAGCGCAGGTCGAGCCGGGCCGGTGGGCCATGACGTTCGAGGATTGGCGTGATACCGCGGGTTTGCGCGAGCGCGCGCGTTCCCTGATCGACAACGACAAGGACACTTTCATCCTGCCATCGGCGGCGCTCGCACGCGCCGAAAGCGTGGTCGAGGTGGATCCGACGAATTCGTCCGCGTGGCTCGACGTCGCCAGTAACGCCGCACGGCGAAGCGCAACGGCGGAACTGTCCCAGGCGGCGGTAAAAATGTCCGAGATAACAGGACCTTACGAAAGCGGCGTGATGGCCCGGCGGATTGTCTTCCTGATCGACCGCTGGGATCAGTTGCCCGCTGAATCCAAGGAGGTATGCCTGTCGGATCTGGGGCGGCTGTTCGGCGTGACATGGGCGCCGTATCAAAGCCGCATCATCAGTTTCCTGAAGCAGATACCGGTGGCGACGGCGACGGATTTGCGCGCAATGGCGCAGGTCCATGCGCCTCAGCTGGATAATCTGTTCGCCCGCATCTTGCCTCGTCCAAGCTGATGGAGCCGCGTGTGGCGACTTTCACTCCACTGTGACTGCCGAGACAAAAGGCAGCATAGACAGGGAGTGTTGGGCATCTGGATCCGATGCTAGAGCTGTCATAAAGTATTACACTATTTAATTCGATAGTCGGATAGACGTTCGAAAATGGTCGTAATTGCCGAGTCGGAGCAACAGGGGCCTATCATGCAATCCGCCGCACCGGTCCATAGAAAACGTCTTATGGACATAGACAGGGCGAAGGGGATTGCGATCTTCCTTGTAGTCCTCGGCCACATCAGCATCCCTGGCGTCGAGCCGGCATGGATGGCGGACACGCGCGGGCTGATATATTCGTTCCACATGCCGCTATTCATGTACCTCAGCGGCTTCGTGTTCTTTTATACAAAAGCTCAGTTCAAGACCGGCGACACGTATCCGCCATTCTTCGTGAACCGGGCGGAGCGCTTGCTCATACCGTTCTTTGTGTTTGGTGTAATTCTCATTTCTGGGAAATATGTTGCCGGTCAATTTGTCTTCATCAAAGATTACAAGGGGTATTTTTCGTCATATTATTATATGTTTTTCGAGACCTCGCAGAGCCCGGTCATCTCCATCTGGTACCTGTTTGTCCTTTTCGTCTATACGATAATAACGCCGATGCTATTCAGGCTGGCAGGCGGCAGGCTGGTGCCGCTGATTGCTCTGGCCTTGCTTATGCATTATCTCCCATATTTCATTGAGGTGTCCGACGATTTCTATTTCGATCGGATAATGAAATTCTACATCTTCTTTCTTGTCGGTGGCCTGGCCTACGAGAAATTCGATGTCCTCGGACCCATCCTGCGTCGGTATAGCTTGCTGTGGGCGCTCATATTCTTCGCCCTGTTGTTCCTTCTGGCCGGCACGGAGTATCGCTACCTGCCCGTCGGGCTGGCATCGATGGCATGCGTGCATGGATATACGCTGCGCGAGCATCCGACGAGCGATCGGGCCCTGGAGTATTTCGGCGAACATTCCTTCGTCATTTATCTCCTGAACACCGCGTTCATTGGCGTGTGTCAGGCGGTCTTCCTGAAGGCGGGAATGCCGCGCGAGTGGTTCATCCTGCTCGTCTTCGCCGCACTGATATGCGGCCTGTTCGGGCCGATCCTGTTGAAGAAGGCGTTGCAGTGGAGCGCGCCGACCCGGCGCCTCGGCCGGATGATGACGTGAGGCGCCGAGGCGAGGCGGCGTTCAACGCCTGGATCGGTCGTTTCGCGCAGCGCGGCAGAGCATGCAAAGCCTCGCCTGAGTGCGAGGGCGAGCCCACGTGGTCGGGGGCGAGGCAATATGGCCGGACTATCGCGGCTCCATCGCCACCAGCTTGGCGCCGCGCTGCTTGAGTTCGGCAATCAGCATGGGGAGCATGGCGACAGTGTTCTTCTGGGTGTCGTGCAGGCCGATGATGCCCCGGTCGGTCTGGTCGAGCGCCTTGTGCAGCACCGCCATGGTGATCTGGGGGGCTTTGTTCCGCCAGTCCTGGGGACTGATATCGGCAGTGACGAGAGTGATCTGATGCTGGCGTGTATAGGCGACGATCGCAGGATTGAGCTTCTGTCCTGGGGGGCGAACGAAGCGTGGCTTGTCGTCATCGGACGACGTTCCATAGGCCGCATGCTCGACTGCGGCATAACCGCGCTTGAGATCGCGGATCGCCTGGTCGAGCGGCATGCTTGTCAGCTCGATATGGCTGTAGGTGTGGCTGGCCAGCACCTGTCCGGCGTCGCGCAGTTGCGCGACGATCTGCGGATAGGCCTCTGCGTGCTTGCCGATCATGAAGAAGGTTGCGCGGATGCATTCCGATTTCAGTATGGCGAGTATCTGCGGTGTGGTCGCAGGAGCGGGCCCATCGTCGAAGGTCAGCAGGTACTCGCCCGGATTGAGCTTGAGCGTCCGCTTGAAATAGAAGGCGCCTATGCCGGCGGTGCGTTCCGTCTGGACCGGTATGACGCGTGATGTCCCGATGGCCTGCGGATTGGAACAGGGCGGAGGCGATTCCGTGGTCGCCTCGGCGGCCTGACCAGCAACCAACGGAGTAGTGCAATAACCCGCAACCACCAGAGATAGTGTGATGAGTAACCGCATCTCGACCTCGTGCGACCATCATTCCGCAATCCGCGTACTGTATGTGCTGCGATGCATCAAAAATGAGGCGAGCAACCCCAAGCGGAAAATGTCATCTCCCGTTCCGGAAAGCTGAGGCATAACTGAACGATAGGGAATGTTAGGGGCGGTTGTCCGTCGCAGAGCGCAGCGGCGTTCCGCTCCATGTCTTGCCAAAGTATGTTGCTCTGCGGTAGCCTCATCAAATCGCGGCTAGGTTAGCTTTAAGATAGGTTAGTCTTGAAAACACAAGCAGATCATTCGGATAAAAGCTGCGTAATTGTGGTAGAAAATCTGCCGGTGCCGTTCGATCGCCGCGTCTGGCAAGAGGCAAAAGTGCTGCACGGCGCGGGCTGGCGAGTGTCCGTGATCTGCCCGCGTACGGAGCGTTATCCCGCGGAGTTCGAGGAGATCGACGGCATTGCGGTGTATCGGCATCCGCTGCCGCTGGAGGCGCGGGGCACACTCGGTTTCGTTGCGGAGTATGCTGCGGCATTGTTCCATGAAGGGCGTCTGCTGTGGCGCGTCTACCGCGAGCGCGGCTTCGATGTCGTACAGATCTGCAATCCGCCCGACCTCTTGTTCATTGTCGCGGCGCCGTGGAAGCTGTTGGGCAAGAAGCTCGTCTTCGACCATCACGATGTCAGCCCCGAGCTGTTCGTTGCGAAATTCGGGCCGCGGCGTCTGCTGCTCAATACCCTCAAGGCGCTCGAATGGTTGACCTTCAAGAGCGCCAATCTGGTCATCTCCACCAATGAGACCTTCCGTGAGATTGCCATCCGGCGCGGCGGCAAGAAGCCAGAGGATGTGGTGACGGTCTACAGCGTGCCGAACTCATCATGGATTCGGCGTGTGGAGCCCCGCGCGGACATCCGCGCACGCTCCGCCAATATCCTCGGTTATATCGGCATCATCGGTGACCAGGACGGCCTCGATCACCTGATCAGGGCGGTGGATTGGCTGCTTCGCGAGGGCAACTACCGGGATTTCCACGCCGTCATCATCGGCGACGGGACGGCCCTGGCATCGGTTCGGGCCTTGGCGGCCGAGCTCGAGGTCGACGACTATGTGACGTTCACCGGCTACCTGTCCGGGCCGGAACTGCTCGAATGCCTCAGCACCTTCGACATCGGCGTCATTCCGGATCCGGTCAATGACTACAATGACAAGATCAGCATGAACAAGGTGTTCGAATATTCCGCACTTGGCGTGCCGAGCGTCGCCTATCCGCTGTCGGAGACGCAGCGCCTGCTCGGCGATGCGGGTACCTATGCGCAGGGCGAGACCCCCGCTGATCTGGGGCGGGCATGCCTGACGCTGCTGACCGACACGCAGGAGCGCGCGATGCGGGCTGAGCGCGCGCGGGCTCTTGGGGAAAGTGCTTTCAGCTGGGAACGCGAAGCCGGCAAATATCTCGGCGCGTTCGAGCGGCTGCACGGTTGAGTGTGCGTGTGCCCGCTGCCTTTGACGGCGTCGGCGCAGTGCGGGGGCGCCGGCGGGCGCTATGTGTCGGGGTTGCCCTGGCCATGTTCAGTTCTTGGGCGGAGGCGGCAGAGTTGAAGATCGTCGCGTACGGCACGAGCCTGACGGTTCAGGGCGGGTGGCAGACGCCCTTGCGCGAGCGCCTCGTCGAGTGCCTGAAACAGCCAGTGACCGTGGTGACGGTGGCCAAGAACGGGGCCGGATCCGATTGGGCCAGCACGGTCGTGGATCAGGTCGCGGCGGAAAAGCCGGACGTGGTTCTGATTGAATTCGCCACCAATGATGCGGCGCTTCAACGCTTCATCTCGTTGAAGCAGAGCGTTGCCAATATGAGCGGCATCGTCAGGCGCCTGCAGGCGGAAACGCCGCCACCGCGGATCTTTGTCATGGCCATGAACCCGGTGCACGGCATACGGGGATGGGTCCGGCCCTTCCTCGCCGATTATGAAGCCGCGCATGAGCTCCTGGCTCGTGAAATGGGGGCAACCTTCATCGATCACCGGCCGGCCTGGGCAACGTTGAGCAAGCGCGAACTCGATGAGGCCATCCCGGATGGATCCCATCCGGCGCCCGAAGTCACCGTTCGCCTGATCGTGCCGACCATCGCCGCGGCAATTGGCGGGCCGGAGTGTTAGAGATGACCTTCCTGTCGTTCGTCGCCGTTTCAACGCGATCCTGCCGGACCGTAACGCTTGGCCATGAGCCTGTCGTAGCGGGTGCTATTTTCTCCGGGCAAGGGAACACTGTTTTCCGGTCGGTATTATTGAGCGTGAGTAGTTGAGCATGCATATCGCTCTTGTCGATCCGTTCCTGTACACAATGCCCTATAATAAGGCGCTGGCGTCTGGCCTGATCGCCAACGGGCATAAGATCACGGCATTCGGTCGGCCGCTCAAGGCTGGTGAGCAATGGGACCTGGAAGGTTCGGCCTATATCGAACTGCCGAGTGAAGACCGCTCGGTAGGGAAGGGCGCCGGGGTCTGGACCAATCGACTGCAGTCCATGCTCCGCACCGCGCAATATGCTGCAAGCAGCGTTCTCCTGGCCCGCAAGCTGCGACAGATGCGGGTCGATGTCGTCCATTTTCAATGGGCGGTGTTGCCGATGATCGATATGCGCCTGGTTCGATATCTGTCGAAGCGAACGCCGATCGTATTGACCCAGCATGATATCGTGACCGCGAATGGCGATAGCGTGTCGCGCTCGCGGACCAGGGGCGAGGGCGAACTGCTCCAGGCTTTCTCCCATATCATCGTCCACACGGAAGAAGGCGCCCGGCGCCTGCGGGAGAAGATCCCCGGCAAAGACGATATTTCGGTAATTCCGCACGGGCAGCTCAACGCGCAACCCGCTCCGGTCATCCAGCCCGGGCCGGTGCCTGGCGAGCACGGCAAGATCGTGTTCCTGGTGTTCGGTATCGTCAAACGGTACAAAGGTATCGACATACTCATCGAAGCCGTGAAGCTCATGCCCGTCGAAGTCCGGCAGAGATGCCGCTTCGTGATTGCCGGCGCGCTCGCGATCGACGGTGCGGAACTGCTGAATCTGGCATCCGCCGGTGGCGTTGCCGACGTGTTCGATTTCCGTTTCCGTCATGTGGCGGATGATGAAATAGATGGCCTCTTCAATGCGTCGGACGTTCTCGTCTTCCCGTACCGGGAGATACAGGCGAGCGGCGCTTTCATGATGAGCCTTCAATATGGCCGCGCCATCATTGCCTCCGATGTCGGCATCTTCGCCGACATGATCACGTCGGGGCAGTCCGGTCTTCTGGTGCCGCCGAATGATCCGCCGGCCTTGGCCAAGGCCTTGACGCAGCTTGCGGCCGATCGGGGGCTGCGGGAAGCGCTGAGCGAAGGGGCGGGGAAGCTGTCGCTCTCGATCCCCTCGTGGAAGGACATCGCCGCCCGGACGGCTGATCTCTATGCCGGTCTTGTCACCCGGCAGCGGCCCGATTGATCCGAGCGACGACATGGCCTGGGCGGCGACACGGAGTGCCCGCGCTCGGCGCGAGGTTTGAGGGGTGGGTATGACTGGACGTATGCGCGTGGAGCTGGAACGGTGAACATATTCGAGAAGGTGGTCCGCCGTGGCCGAAGGCTTGCTCACGGCGTCGGACATCCGTCGGCGATGCCGATCCTGAAGCTGGTTGCCGCCCGCAAATGGTCCCGGTGGAAGGGGGCGGCCGCGCCGGGCTTCGCCGGAGGCGAGCGCGCCAATGCGGAAGGCGGTCGCTTGCCACGCGAGGCCGGCGAAAACTCCACTCAGATACCGCCCATCGTCTTTCAGACCTGGAAGACGCATGCCAGCATACCCAGCAATTACAGCCAGTGGCGGCAAACCTTCATCGACAAGAATCCGGGCTTCGACGTCATATTGTGGGACGATGCCGACAACCGGAATTTCGTGCAGGAAAAATTCCCCTGGTTCATGCCGTTCTATGATCGCTACCCGAAGGAAATCTATCGCGTCGACGCGGTGAGGATATTCTTCCTGTTCTATTTTGGCGGTTTTTACGCCGACATGGACACGGAGTGTTTGCGTCCATTGGCGTCGCTGCAGGGCAGGGGTGACGTTCTGCTGGGCCGAATGGGGGCGGACGGCTCGTTCGAGCATTCGGTGCCGAACGCGATCATGGCTTCCCGGCCGCGGCAGATGTTCTGGGTGCTCGCGATGGTTCTGATGATGCAGAAGCTGGAAGCGCACAAGAACAATGACGAGATCATTCGTCTCGGGCCGGAGAAATTCACCGGTCCGGTGTTCCTGAAGGAAGTGGTGGACATTTACAGTTCGGCGGATCGCGCCGAACTGGGCAGATTATGCGAGGGCGTCTTGTCGCAATTGGGCGAGCCCCTGGCGGCCAGCATCTCCGCGGGAGAGATCACGCTCCTCGATCCGGATGAATGGTACCCGATCGACTGGACCAACCCGATACATCGGCTGCTGCGCAGCGATATCCTGGTCAACAGGAGCCCGCTGGATGGAAAGACCGCCGAATGCCTCTTCCCGCAGGCGACGATGGTCACCTACTGGAGCCACTCCTGGTAGCGCGGCGCGCCGCGTCACGACGTGGCGCGCGATGGGTCGAGACGATGCTGAACTCTCGGGCGATTTGCATCCGGCAGCAGGTCGAGGCGGATGAGCGCATCGCGCAGAAAATCGCCGGAGACGATCCGACCCCTTAGTGCCTCGACATTCGAGCGGATCCGGTCTGCGGAAGCCGGATCCTGCTGAATGGCCGCGATGGCAACCGGGACATCATCCAGCCTGTCGACGCAGATGCCGACGCCGTATTTCTCCACGACCTTGGCAGCCGCCGCGGCCTTGCTGCAGATGATGGGAAGGCCCATCGCAATATACATCGAGAATTTGTGCGGCTGATTGAACCATTGATAGTGACCGGCCTTTCCCGCCAACTCGAGCGGGCTATCGCCGTCCCAGACCACTCCCCAGGAGACATCGGCCGGGAATGAGGGCGCGTCGGAGGAGAACGGCCCCAGGAATGTATCGGCTCCAAGCTTGCGCGACGGATCATAGTTCACGCCCGCCAGATAGAGCGGCAATTGCCGCCGGCTGTCATAGAGCCATGCGGCCTTGTCGGAAGCCAGGTTGCCGGCATAGAGCACCTTGCCGTCGGCACTCCATTCGCTGGCCGCCGGTGCGGACGTCAGATAGTCCCAGCATTCCAGAGACTGGATGCGCAGCCCGAGAGCCTGCATTTCGGCAGTCTTCCAGAGACTGCCGCTGACGATGCAGCCATGGCTGCGCTTCAGGATGGCGAGCGACTGGTGATGAGGTACGTCCCTGATCGAATCCACGTCGTGGACGACGAACAGGACACGATGCCGCAGCGATGCAAGGTACGACGCCAGCTTGTTGAAGCTGTTATAGTTGGGAAACTGGAAGACCACCTCGGTGGTTCGCGGCAGCGCCAGCAACCGCAGCAGCTCCAGTATCCGGTTTATCTGCGGGAACTTTTCAAAAGCGCTCAGGCTCGAAGAGGTAAATCCATTTTCCGCGAGAATTCGATATACATCAAGCTTCGCCTTGGCGCCGCCACGTAGATCGTCGACCGATTTGCTCGCCCAAAAATAAGCCATGTTTAGTTTGTTGCCTCAGCGATCCTGTTTCAACACGCGAATGCAATCACAATCCATATGTCAGCGTGCATAGTCCTTATCCAATATTAGACTAGATGTGGGGCAAGCCGGGCGCAAGAGTTGGGGTATCGACAGCAGCATGGAATCCGACATCCAGCGATCGCATTGCATGTACCAGTCTCGATCCGACACGAGGTCGCACCTGCGTTCGATGCGTCCCGGGAGGCCGTGGCGCGCCGGATTGCGGGCTCTTGGTGTCGTGGGTCTGTCCTGGTTCGGCATCGTGGCAAGCGGAACCTCCGGTGTCGCTGCGGAGCTGAAATACGCCTTCGACACGAGGGCGGTGATTGCCCGGCAGGGCTTTGGCGGATTGGCCGGCGGGATTGCCTGCCCCGAGCTCGTCCCACCGCTGACGGACATGTCGGGCATGTTCACCTTCTACAAGCCCGACCCGACGCGTTCGGTCGTGGATCGGGCGGCGATGACCCGCTATGTCGCGCGGGTCCGCCCGACCGATGCACTCGGAAAGGTGCTGTTCGACCTCGGTGAAAATTATGTGCGCTCGGCCTTCGCGCGGAGGGAGGCCGGACTGTGCATCGTGTCGCAACTCCGGAGCTGGGCAGAGGCCGATGCCTTGCTCGGCAATCTCGACCAGAACGATCCCATCGGCCGCAGACAAGCCATACTCGTCGGCATCTGGACGAGCGTGGGCGCGGCAAATGCCTTTGCGATCGCCTCAAGCGGGGGTGATTTGCCGCACCGCGATGTCGCAGCCGTCGAGGCGTGGTTCACGCGCCTGTCCGACGCGATCGTCGACGATTTCACGCCGCCGAAGCAGCGGCGCCCGAACCATTTGATGTGGCTCGACGGGACCTTCAACCAGAGCTATTGGGCGGCGGCCGCGGTGGGCGCCATGGCCGTACTCACCCAGGATCGCGAAAAATTCGACTGGGCCATGCGCGAGTTGCACCGGGCTCTGCAGAAGGTCAATGGCGACGGTTCGTTGCCCCACGAGATCGGCCGCGGCGGGCGGACCTTGCACTATCACAGCTTCGCCCTCGAGCCGCTGGCTTTGCTGGTCGCGATCGCCGATGCCAACAATGTTCAATTGACGCCCGCCGAGGAGGCGAGCCTGCAGCGCGCAGCCCGCTTCACGGCGGCGAATTTCGCCGATCCTCGCAAGCTCGCCGCCCAGGTCGGCTATCCGCAATCGAGGACCGACGACATGGCGGCCTGGATGGATATCCTCGACGGCCATTTCCAGCGAACGGCGCCGGAACTCGCCCGCGAGCTCGACTCGATCGCGGCCCCCCATCGCCCCTTCGCCCGCGACTTCATCGGCATAGATGTCACGACGATGTTCGTGACCAGGCGATCAACTCCCTGACGCCGAGCCGGCGGGGCCGGACGGCTGCAAAGGTGCGATCGGCCGTACCGCAGCGCGCCGCGGTACCGCCGGGAGACGGTCGGGAACGCCCGCTCTCGCCGGCGTACGCGAGGGATACCGGACACTCGCCATGACGCTGAGGATGATCAGCGGGAAATAGGCGGGCGTCGCGAGGGCATTGTCGGTGCGGGACAGGAAGAGGAACCCGGCGAGAGCGATCAGGACGATCGGGCTCTTGTTGACGTGCGGACTGCGCCAGACCCACAGCACAGCCAGAATGAACAGGGCGTAGAAGATGACGACGCCGACATAACCCAATTCGACCATGATGCGGATGAAGTCATTATGCGCTGCGGTGGAGCCGGTCAGGATGACCACTTCGCGCGGCACCGTGAAGAACTGATGGCCGAACCCGACGCCGGTCCAGGGGTACTGCGACGCCAGATCTTCGAGGTACGGCCACATGATGTCGCGGCCGTTCGCGCCGCTGGATTGGAACCGGGTGGCGATGCTCTCCCACATGGCGCCAAGCATGAGGCCGCCGACCGCGAGGCCGACGATCGTGCCTATGGTCTTCAGCTTCAGGGAAACCTGCGGCTTCAGATAGAACGAAACGCCGCACACGACGAGGGTAACGGCCAAGGCGGCGCGCCCGCCGGTGAGGAGCAGGATCAGAAAATCGGCTCCGGCAACGCCGAAATAGATGGGCCGTTTGATGAGGGCGAATTGCATGGCGGCAAACGTGCCGCACATCGCGACCCCGGCCAGGAATGCGGGGATCAGCGAGCCCTGGAAGCGCATCAGGCCGGTCGAGTACTCAAAGCCTGAAATCGCGCGAAGGCCGGCCAGGTGATAGAGGATGCCGAGGAACGTGGACGCGATCGGCAACCACGCGGCGATCTTGAGGAAGGCATCGCGGTCCGCCTCCGTCGGTACGCAGGCCAGCAACATATAGACGATGAAAATCTGATTGAGTGATTTTATAAGAGTACTCCACGAAAAACCGGGATAAGTCGTGAAGTATCCGAGAAAAAATATCAGCAGGCAGTTGAGCCCCAGCATCCACAATATCACATTGCTGCGAGGCCGGCTGGTCACATAAAGTGTCGCCGCGATAAGGAAGGCGCC
Organism: Starkeya sp. ORNL1; assembly: GCF_012971745.1. NCBI lineage: Bacteria > Pseudomonadati > Pseudomonadota > Alphaproteobacteria > Hyphomicrobiales > Xanthobacteraceae > Starkeya > Starkeya sp. ORNL1. Next base: position 799,537 of record NZ_CP048834.1, on the reverse strand, counting down.
CTTCTCGATAACGTTGATCGCATCGATTTTCAGGACAGCGCCGGCGTTGATGATGAACACGCCGTAAGCGATTGCTATCGCTATCCGAAAGGGCATGCTGGCCTATCCTTCTGGATCCCGTGGCTCGATCACAGGGAGACATAATTATTACATGCAGACGTCCGAGCTTACAGGCGCGGCACCGCATAGAACGTCGCCACGGCTCTCCCCGATGCCGCCACCAATGATGATACAGAACGGTGCTGCGATGCAACAGATCTGGTGGAGTGGCCACGGAAATCCTGATAAGCGTGCGGCGCGTCTGAATTGTGCTCGAAAATGTGACGTGTCTCGGTCATGATCCGCCCGTGAAGGAAGCGCCAGCGAAAGTGAGCCATGAATATCCTTCTTCTGACCACCGGTATTCTGAAAGGGGATACGATCCCACCGTTGGATCGTCTGCTCGGATCGCTCGACCGGGCAATCAACGTGCTCCCGAATGACAACGTCCGCCTGATTCTTCTCGTCCAGAACTGTCCCGAGGGTAAGTTGCAAAGCGTGGCCGCCGACTGGCCGTCATTCGTTGCGCCGATCTCGATTCCCAATATCGTCTCGCTGTCGGCGGCTCGGAATATGCTGCTCAGGGAAGCCGAGCGCGGTGGCCATCTCAAGGCGGCCGAGATGGTCGCCTATCCCGATGACGATTGCTGGTACCCGGAGGAGACGCTGCGGGCCATCGCCGACCGATTCCGGACCTGTCCGGATCTGGATTTCCTGTTCTGCCGCTACGCATCGAAGCCGCTGATGGGCGGCATGGAGGCCGGGATGATCCTGACCGCGAAGGCACGGCACGTCGTCCGCAACGCGTCCTCTAACACGATCTTCTTTCGGGGCCATATTGTGCGCGCGATCGGGGGCTTTGATGAGATGCTCGGCGTGGGTACCCCCAACAATGGTGGGGAAGACGTCGAGTACGCCATCCGTGCCTACCTGAAGGCACGACGGACCGACTTTGTGGATGCCGAGATCGTCGGGCATCGCGACAGGGATACCGGCTTGCGTGCGAAATATTATCGCGGCGCACTCCTCGCCATTCGTCGGCATGCAATCAAGGATGCCGGCGTTGCCGGGGAATATCTCCGAAAGATCGCGGTTGGCCTGGTCCTGATGCTCCGCGGCGAGGTAAAGCTCGGCGAGTTCATCGGCTCAAATCTGGCAGTCGCGGGCCGGTCGCAATAGCGGTCGACCCGATCAGTGCTGAATGCAAAGCGAGGATCTTCTGATGAAGCTTCGGAGTCTGAATCAATTTTCTTGGCTCAGAAGGTTTCTGGTGAAACTAAAGTATTTTTACTACACAAAATTATGGGGGATGGATATCCACCCCACGGCGACATATTCATTGAGCGTCCGATTCGATAAGACCTTCCCGAAAGGGATACATATCGGTGAGATGACCTATGTCGCGTTCGATTCCGCGATATTGTGCCATGACCGTACGCGAGGGCTCTACCTGCATACGCGAATCGGGAAGAATTGCTTCATTGGTGCTCGCAGCATCATCTTGCCTGGCATACAGATCGGCGATGAATGCGTGGTCGGGTCGGGCAGCGTCGTCACCAAGGACGTGCCCCCGCGCTGCGTCGTTGTGGGCAACCCGGCCAAAATTATTCAGGAGAACATCGAGGTCGGCCCGTACGGGCGGTTTCTCTACGCCGATCAGCCCGGCTATGTGAAACCCTCTCGTTCGCCACTGCAGCCTGCAACGGTGTCGGCCGAGAGCGCGACCGCCAGCTCCTGAGCGGCCGTGCCGGTCGCCGGGCCCTCATCTGCGCGGCAACGCTCGATGTAACTGCTGACAATGAAACCAAGGGTGATGATGGCTCATCGATGGAGCCCGACATGCACCGCCGTTGCACCAAGTATTGTGATGCCGCGTAGATTATCGACAAAAGCGCGGCGTTCCTGGTGCATTTTAGGAGCGGTCATATTTCCTTCATCGTTTAAGTCGGCTTCCACTGTCAGTTCGGTTAGATTGAGTTTCTTCAATGACACAGAGGCTGCAATAATGACCTGTCGGCAACCGCAAGCAGGTCAAGTTCTGGATTTGTCTCTTCTGTCGTGACCTTGACGGTTCGACGCGAAGCCGTAACTTGAACGTTGAATCAACGGGGAGCGGCCTGCAACGTTATGGATAGTGACTCGCCCAGACGTTCTGGTGTGGCCAAGCGATGGCCCTGCGACATTCAATCTGTATTCTTTGGTTGGGAAGGATGTAAGTTGAGACTATACATTAGTCTCGAGCTTGAAACGCACTGTCAGTCTTGTCCCCGATGTTGACACAATTGTCGGTGCTTTGTGCGCGCGGTTATGTAATTCTTAGCGTCTTGGCGACGGATGAAACAATAGAGTTCATTGCAAATGACGCGTAATTTCGTAGCATATCTGTCTTTGCCTGTTGGTGCTAACTGCCGTCGGTTATCCGTATTGGCAATGATGGCATTTTTAGTTGCCGGCTGCGCCGGCGGCCCGGCACCCGGCTCTGCCGCTGGGGCGGCCGGTGCGTCTAATGTCAGCGAAAGCTACACACTGGGCGTTGGAGACAAGCTGCGGATCACCGTGTTCAACGAGGATACGCTGTCAGGCGAGTTCACGGTCGATTCCAGCGGCTCGGTCGCCATGCCGCTGATCGGCACCATGAAGGCCGTTGGCATGACCCAGCGGCAGCTGGAAGAGGCCATCACCGCAAAACTGCGCGGCGGCTATATGCGCGATCCCCGGGTGAACGTGGAAGTTCTGACCTATCGGCCCTTCTACATTCTGGGCGAAGTGTCGAAGCCCGGTGAATACCCCTATCGCAACGGCATGAACGTGATGAGCGCCGTGGCCGTGGCGGGCGGATTTACGTATCGCGCGAATGACAGCACGGTCTACATACGCCGGGCAGGAAGAAGCGACGAGCAGTCCTATTCGGTCACGACGACGACGATGGTCAATCCGGGCGATATCGTGCGCGTGCCGGAGCGGATTTTCTGATTGAGGCTGGCGCCTCCATTCGGGGCGGGAGGCCGGGTAGCGGGCCGGCGATGCGCAAGGCCCACGATCCAGCGCGCCAGTATCTCGAATGGGCGCGCATCCCGCGGGCCGGATCGGTTCGGTGAGGCAAGCCGCTCGCCCGAGTTTCACCTTGGGCGGCACGTTGCCGACCATCTTGCGCTGACGCTGGAACAAGCCTGCGTCGGACCGCGGGGAGGGCGCTACCCCGCATGACCAGTTTGCCGAGCTGAACTCAAAGCCGAGAATGATGACCTAATCGTCAGCACTGAACTGCTGATCGTTTAGGTTCGAGAGTTGCAATAGCTTCGGGATAACGCTCGCCCGAACGTTCTCGTACGAGAGTGTCAGCCACCGGCTTGATCGTCCTCCGGAGAAGCCGATGGCGGCACCGGGACATGCCCGGTGCCGCCGCTATCAAGCCCGTCAGATGGTCTGGTTGTACGCGCCGACTTCCGGGTTCTCGCGTACCACCGCGTCGATCTCCTTGAACATGGCGTGCATCTTCGCTTCCGAGATCGGGCTCTCGACGACGACCACCAGCTCCGGCTTGTTGGATGAGGCCCGCACGAGCCCCCAGGTGCCGTCCTCGGTGACGACGCGAATGCCGTTGACGGTGACGAGATCGACGATCGGGCTGCCCGCCATGCTGTCGCCGGAGGCTTTCTTGGCCTCGAACCGCTTCAGGACCGTGTCGACGACGCGGTATTTCACCTCGTCGTCGCAATGCGGCGACATGGTGGGCGAGCCCCATGTCTTGGGCAGTTCGTCATACAGATCGGCCATGGATTTATCGCGGTTGCGATCGAGCATGTCGATCACCGCGATCGCCGTCACCAGGCCGTCGTCGTAGCCGCGCCCGATCGGCGCATTGAAGAAGAAATGGCCGGATTTCTCGAAGCCCGCCAGCGCGTTGAGATCGGCAACCCGGCGCTTGATGTGGGAGTGGCCGGTCTTCCAATAGTCGGCTTTGACCCCGCGGGCCAGGAGTTCCGGATCGCTCGCGAACAGGCCAGTTGACTTCACGTCGACCACGAACGTCGCCTCGGGATGGAGCTTCGACAGGTCGCGGGCCAGCATGACGCCGATCTTGTCGGCGAAAATCTCGTTGCCATTATTGTCGACCACGCCGCAGCGATCACCGTCGCCGTCGAAGCCGAGGCCGACATCGGCACCGGTCTCCTTCACCTTCGCCGCGATGGCATGGAGCATCTCCATGTCCTCGGGGTTCGGATTGTACTTCGGGAAGGTGTAATCGAGCTCGGTGTCGAGCGGCACCACCTCGCAGCCCAGCGCCTCGAGGATCTGCGGCGCGAAGGCGCCGGCCGTGCCGTTGCCGCAGGCGGCCACCACCTTCAGCTTGCGTGAGATTTTCGGCCGGCTGGTCAGGTCCTTGAAATAGCGGTCGAAGAAATTCGGCACAAAGCTGTAGGCGCCGCCGCCGGTCAGGTCGAAATCGGCCGCCAGCACGATCTCCTTCAGCGCGCTCATTTCGTCGGGGCCGAACGTCACCGGGCGCTGCGCACCCATCTTCACGCCGGTCCAGCCATTGTCATTGTGCGAGGCCGTGACCATCGCGACGCAGGGGACGTCGAGCTCGAACTGGCCGAAATAGGCCATGGGCGACATGCAGAGCCCGATGTCATGCACCGTGCAGCCGGTTGCCAGCAGGCCGTTGACGAGCGCTTGCTTGATGGAAGCGGAATAGGCGCGGAAATCGTGCCCGGTAACGAACTCCGGCTTCACGCCAAGGCGCTTGACGAGCGTGCCCAGGCCCATGCCGACGGCCTGAACCCCCATGAGGTTCAGTTCCTTGCCGAAGAACCAGCGGGCATCGTACTCGCGGAAGCCGGTCGGCTTCACCATCGGGAACGATTCATACTCATAGGTGTTCGGCGAAAGCGCAGGCTGGGGTATGGGAAACATGGATCGCCAGATTCCTGTCGTCAGAGGTGGGAAAGCAAAAATCGTTGCTGGAGAATGATGACTGCGCCACGACGGCCGCCGCCGGTGACCGCCACGCAACTCCCGCTTCCATCGTTGTGCACGAGCGGGATGGTATCACAACCAGTGATGCGCGGAGTTGCCGTGCAATCGTCCAGCGGACGAATTGTCCCAGCGCCGCCGGTCGAGCCTCTTATTCTGCGTAGCACCAACGATCTCGCGCGAAAGAGCCAAGTTGTTCATCCACTGCAACCATACTGCGGGGGAATTTCAATTCAAGATGCGGCGGTGCAGCATGAATCTACGGTAGTTTGATCTTAGAGATGATTTCGTTAAAGTCGGACGGGTGGCCTCTACGATCTGGCTCTATCACTGGATCGCAGCGGGCAGGCAGGCATCCACGCCCGGCGACCGACCTGATCAAGCGCAAGGCGAGCCACGACGAGGGGCGGCGAGGGAGATGCTCGCAGCCCTTCCCCGCCGCGAGGGCTTGTTTTTTCGTGGGCGATCCGGTTTCACTCGGACCGCCCGGCGCCGTCTGTCCGAGATGGCCGAATCGTGAGTTTCGTGATGCGTCTGTCCCGCTATTTCCTTCCCATCCTGCGCGAGGTTCCGAAGGAAGCGGAAATCGTCTCGCACCGGCTGATGCTGCGTGCCGGCATGATCCGGCAGGAAAGCGCCGGCATCTATGCCTGGCTGCCGCTCGGCAAGCGCGTGCTCGACAAGATTTGCGATGTGGTTCGCGCCGAGCAGAACCGCTCCGGCGCCATCGAGATCCTGATGCCGACCATCCAGTCGGCGGATCTGTGGCGCGAGAGCGGGCGCTATGACGACTACGGCAAGGAAATGCTCCGCATCAAGGACCGGCACGAGCGCGACATGCTATTCGGCCCGACCAATGAGGAGATGCTCACCGAGATCGTCCGCGCTTATGTGCGCTCCTACAAGGATCTGCCGCTGAACCTCTACCACATCCAGTGGAAGTTCCGAGACGAGGTACGCCCGCGCTTCGGTGTGATGCGCTCGCGCGAATTCCTGATGAAGGACGCCTATTCGGTCGATGTCGATTTCGAGACCGCGGTCACCGCCTATAACCGCATGTTCGTCGCCTATCTGCGCACCTTCGCCCGGCTCGGCCTGAAGGCGATCCCGATGGTGGCCGACACCGGGCCGATCGGCGGCAATCACAGCCACGAATTCATCATCCTCGCCTCCACCGGCGAGAGCGAGGTGTTTTGCCACGCCGACTATCTCGACATGGCGACGCCGGGCACCGATGTCGATTTTTCTGATGCAAAAGCGCTGCAAACCCTCGTGAACCAGTGGACCAGCCTTTATGCCGCCACGGAGGAGAAGCACGACGAGGCGGCGTTCGCGCAGGTGCCGGAGAATCGGCGGCTGTCGGCGCGTGGCATCGAGGTCGGGCACATCTTCTATTTCGGCACCAAATACTCCGAGCCGATGGGCGCCAAGGTGGCCGGCCCTGATGGCGTCGAGCGGCCGGTCCATATGGGCTCCTACGGCATCGGCCCGTCGCGCCTGGTCGCCGCGATCATCGAGGCCTCTCACGACGAGAACGGCATCATCTGGCCAGAAGAGATCGCGCCGTTCCGCGTCGGCCTGTTGAACCTCAAGCCTGGCGATGCCGCCACCGACGCGGCGTGCGACAAGCTCTATGCCGAGCTCCAGGCCCGCCAGGTCGACGTGCTCTACGATGACACCGACGAGCGTCCCGGCTCGAAATTCGCCACCGCGGACCTGATCGGGCTGCCCTGGCAGATCATCGTCGGGCCGAAGGGGCTCGCCGCTGGCACGGTCGAACTGAAACGCCGCGCCGACGGTTCGCGCGAGACCTTGCCGCTCGATGCGGTGCTGACGCGGGTTTTGGGATGAGGGCGAACGGGGGCGGAGAGGCGGCCGCCACCGGCCGCAAGAGCGCCCCCCGCCAGGGGGCGCCGCGGGCCGAGGCGCCGCGCAAGGAAGCCCCGCGCCGCGAGGCGGCCCCGAAAGCTCCAAAGGAGCGGCAGGAGCCGACCGGCACGCGCCCGTTCAGCGCTTTCGAATGGATGCTCTCGCTGCGCTACCTGCGCGCGCGGCGCAAGGAAGGCTTCATCTCCGTCATCGCCGGCTTCTCCTTCCTCGGCATCATGCTGGGCGTGGCAACGCTGATCATCGTCATGGCGGTGATGAACGGCTTCCGCACCGAACTGCTCGGCAAGATCCTCGGCCTCAACGGCCATTTGCTGGTGCAGCCGATCGACAGTCCGCTCACCGATTTCGACGAGGTCGCCAAGCGCATTGCCGGCGTGCCGGGCATCAAGCTCGCCGTGCCGCTGGTGGAAGGGCAGGCTCTGGCCTCGTCCGCCTTCAATGCCAGCGGCGTGCTGGTGCGCGGGCTGTCGGAGGCCAATCTGCGCGCGTTGCCTTCGATCGGCAGCAATATCCGCCAGGGCACGCTGGAGGGCTTCGACACGGGCGAGGGGCTGGCCATCGGCAAACGCCTCGCCGACCAGCTCTCGGTGCGGGCAGGGGACAACCTCACACTCGTCGCCCCGCGCGGCACGGTGACCCCAATGGGGACGACGCCGCGCATAAAAGTCTACAAGATCGCCGCGGTGTTCGAGATCGGCATGTCTGAATATGACAGCGCCTTCGTGTTCATGCCGCTGGCGGAATCGCAGGCCTATTTCAACAAGGATGGCGACGTCACCGCCATCGAGGTCTACACCGACAATCCCGACAATATGGATTACTTCCGCAAGGCGGTGAACGATGCGGCCGGCCGGCCGATCTATGTGGTCGACTGGCGACAGCGCAACGCCACCTTCTTCAACGCGCTGCAGGTCGAGCGCAATGTGATGTTTCTCATCCTTACGCTGATCGTGGTGGTGGCGGCCTTCAACATCGTCTCGGGCCTCAACATGCTGGTGAAGGACAAGGGCCGCGACATCGGCATCTTGCGCACCATGGGGGCGACCCGCGGCGCGGTGATGCGCATCTTCCTCGTCACCGGCGCCGCCATCGGCGTGGTCGGCACCTTCGCCGGCTTCCTGCTCGGCCTCGTGGTGTGCCTGAATGTCGAGGAGATCCGGCAGTTCATCTCCTGGCTGACCGCGACCGAGCTGTTCTCGCCCGAGCTCTATTACCTTAGCCGGCTACCCGCCGAGATGAATGCTGGCGAGACCGCGACCGTGGTCATCATGGCGCTCATCCTCTCCTTCCTCGCTCCGCTCTACCCGTCCTGGCGCGCCGCGCGCATGGATCCGGTGGAAGCGCTCCGCTACGAGTAGACGATGGCCTCCGCTCTCCGTCTGACCGGCATCGAGCGCCGTTACGTGCAAGGCGAAGGCACGCTCGACATCCTGCGCGGCGCCGACTTCGAAGTGATGGAGGGCCAGTCCGTCGCCCTCGTCGCGCCGTCCGGCACCGGCAAGTCGACACTGCTGCACATTGCCGGTCTGCTGGAGCACCAGGACGCCGGCGAGGTACTGATCGCGGGTCGTCCCACGGCGGGCCTGCCCGATGCCGATCGCACCCGCATCCGGCGGCTCGATGTCGGCTTCGTCTACCAGTTCCACCATTTGCTGCCGGAATTCTCGGCGCTCGAGAATGTCATGCTGCCGCAGATGATCCGCGGCCTCACCAAGCGCGAAGCCTCGGTGCGGGCAACCGAGTTGCTCAGCTATCTCGGCCTTGCCGAGCGGCTGCAGCACCGCCCGGGCGAGCTCTCCGGCGGCGAGCAGCAGCGCGTCGCCATTGCCCGCGCCGTGGCGAATGCGCCGCGCGTGCTGCTTGCCGACGAGCCGACCGGCAATCTCGATCCCAAGACCAGCGCCCATGTGTTCCATGCGCTGTCCCAGCTCGTCGAGGCCACCGGCCTCGCGGCAATCATCGCCACCCACAATATGGACCTCGCCAGCCAGATGCATCGGCGCGTCACGCTCCGCGAAGGGCGGGTCGTCGAGCTCGTCTGAGACTGGCATTAGGATTTCGGTAACGACGAACGAGAACAGATGTGGAACGGATTTGACTCTGGAACGGAAGGGCAACAATGTTCTTCCTATGTTCCATGGAGGTCGCCATGATCCGCATCCTGCTCCGTGAAGTCGCTGCGCTCTCGTCCATCGGCCTGTTCGTCGCCATGATCGGCGCCTGGGCCGGGTTGATCGGCGGCGCCTGAGGAAGACGGGGACTGCACGGCCAGCACCGTAGACGCGGCCGCGCGGTATCCCCACCATTCGCCGGATCGAGTCGGCGAGGAGAGTGGCGATGGCAGGGTCTGAGCTTGGGTTCGTGCATCTGCACGTCCACTCGTCTTTCTCGCTGCTCGAAGGCGCGCTCACCATCGGCAAGCTCGCCGAACTGGCGAAGAAGGACAAGCAGCCGGCTCTCGCGCTCACCGACACCGGAAACCTGTTTGGTGCGCTGGAATTCTCCGAGAAGCTGGCCGGCTCCGGCATCCAGCCTATCGTCGGCTGCGCGGTGGCGGTGGACTTCGCCGATCAGCAGAACGCCCGCGGGCCGCAAACGACGCGGCCGCGCATCGTTCTGCTCGCCGCGGATGAGCATGGCTGGCGCAACCTCATGGCGCTGGTCTCGCGCAGCTATCTCGACACCGCCACCGATGGCGCACCGCATATCCGCAGTGCGTGGCTGGAGGACACGACCGATGGCTTGATCGCGCTTACTGGCGGGCCGGATGGCCCGATCGACCGGGCGATCGCGTCGGGCAATGGCGAACTCGCCGAGACCCGGCTGGCCACGCTGGCGCGCCTGTTCGGCGACCGGCTTTATGTCGAGGTCCAGCGTCACGGCGCGGCCGAGGAGCGGGCGGTGGAGGCCCAACTGCTGGAACTGGCCTATCGAGCCGAACTGCCCATCGTCGCCACCAACGAACCCTTCTTCGCCAGCACAGACGACTATGAGGCGCATGACGCGTTGGTCTGTATCGCCGAGGGCCGGCTGGTGGCCGAGAGTAACCGCCGGCAACTGACCCCCGAGCACCGCTTCCGCACCCGTGCCGAGATGATGGCGCTGTTTGCCGATCTGCCCGAGGCGCTGGCCAATACGATCGAAGTGGCGCGGCGCTGCGCCTATCGCCCCCGCACCATCAAGCCGATCCTGCCGCGCTTTACCTTTGACCGCGACGAGGCTGAGGAACTGCGCCTGCAGGCGGAGGAGGGGCTGGCCCGCCGGCTCGCCGTGCACGGCACCGCGCCCGGCCTCGACGAGAAGGTCTATCGCGACCGACTGGCCTTCGAGCTGGAAATCATCACCCGGATGCAGTTCCCGGGCTACTTCCTCATCGTGTCGGACTTCATCAAATGGGCGAAGGCGCAGGGCATCCCGGTCGGGCCGGGGCGCGGCTCGGGCGCCGGCTCGCTGGTCGCCTATTCGCTGACCATCACCGACCTTGATCCGCTGCGCTTCGGCCTGCTGTTCGAGCGCTTCCTCAATCCCGAGCGCGTCTCGATGCCGGACTTCGACATCGATTTCTGCCAGGAGCGGCGCGACGAGGTGATCCGCTATGTGCAACAGCGCTACGGGCGCGATCAGGTGGCACAGATCATCACGTTCGGCACCTTGCAGGCGCGCGGCGTGCTGCGCGACGTCGGCCGCGTGCTGGAGATGCCTTATGGCCAGGTCGACAAGCTCTGCAAGCTGGTGCCGCAGAACCCGGCCAATCCGGTGACGCTGGCCCGCGCCATCGATGACGAGCCGCGCCTCCAGGCCGAGCGCGATTCCTCGCCGGTGGTGAAGCGCGCCTTCGACATCGCGGTGCGGCTCGAAGGGCTGAACCGCCACGCCTCGACCCACGCGGCCGGCATCGTCATCGGCGATCGTCCGCTCGCCGAACTGGTGCCGCTCTATCGCGACCCGCGTTCTGATATGCCGGTTACGCAATACAATATGAAGTGGATCGAGCAGGCCGGACTGGTGAAGTTCGACTTCCTCGGCCTCAAGACCCTGACCGTGCTGCAGACCGCGGTGCGCCTGGTGGCGCAACGCGGCATCACGCTCGATCTCGGCACCATCCCGCTCGACGACAAGAAGAGCTACGACATGCTCACCCGCGGCGAGACGGTGGGCGTGTTCCAGGTGGAAAGCTCCGGCATGCGGCGCGCGCTGGTGGACATGAAGCCGGACCGGCTGGAGGACATCATCGCCCTCGTCGCGCTGTACCGCCCGGGCCCGATGGCCAATATCCCGGTCTATTGCGCGGTGAAGAACGGGCAGGAGAAGGCGGAGTATGTCCACCCCGCGCTCGAGACCAGCCTGAAGGAAACGTACGGCGTCATCATCTACCAGGAACAGGTGATGCAGATCGCGCAGACGCTGTCGGGCTATTCGCTCGGCGAAGCCGACCTGCTGCGCCGCGCCATGGGCAAGAAGATCCGCGCCGAGATGGACAAGCAGCGCGAACGCTTCGTCGACGGCGCGGTGGAGCGCGGCGTCACCAAGGGCAAGTCATCGGAAATTTTCGACCTGCTCGCCAAGTTCGCCGACTACGGCTTCAACAAGAGCCACGCGGCGGCCTATGCCCTGGTCGCCTACCAGACCGCCTATATGAAGGCGAACTACCCGGCGGAATTCATCGCCGCGTCGATGACGCTCGATATGTCGAACACCGACAAGCTCGGCGAATTCCGCCAGGAAGCGCAGCGGCTCGGCATCGTGGTGGTGCCGCCGTCGGTGAACCATTCCGGCCGTGAATTCGCGGTGCGCGACGGCAAGATTTATTACGCGCTAGCCGCCATCAAGGGCGTCGGCGGCCATGCGGTCGATGCCATCGTCGAGGCGCGCGGCGAACGGCCCTTCGCCGATCTCGCCGACTTCGCCGCCCGCATCAATGCCAAGGCACTGAACAAGCGGACTTTGGAAAGCCTGGTCAGCGCCGGCGCGTTCGATACGGTGGAGCCGAATCGTGCCCGCGCGCTCGCCGCCATCGATCCGGTGCTCGCCCATGCGGCGCGGCTCGGAGCGGACGCCGCGGTCGGGCAGAACGACATGTTCGGCAGCGGCGCGGCGCGCGCCAGCCTGCCATTGCCCAACGCCGAGGCGTGGCTGCCGGCCGAGCGGCTGCAGCGCGAATACGATGCCATCGGCTTCTTTCTCACCGGCCATCCGCTCGACGATTACGCCCCGGCACTGGAGCGCCTGCGGGTGCAGCGCTGGACCGACTTCACCCGCTCGGTACGCGCCGGCGCCGCCGCCGGCCGGCTCGCCGCGACCGTCGTCAGCCGGCAGGAGCGCCGCACCAAGACCGGCACCAAGATGGGCATTGTCGGGCTTTCCGACCCGTCCGGCCAGTTCGAGGCAGTGATCTTCTCGGAAGGGCTGGCGCAACTTCGCGAGGTGCTGGAGCCCGGCACCGCGCTGCTGCTCCACGTGTCGGCGGAGTTGCAGGGCGAGGATGTGCGCGCGCGGATCCAAAGCGCCGAGCCGCTCGATGCCGCCGCAACCAAGATGCAGAAGGGGCTGCGCATCTTCCTGCGCTCGCCCGATCCGCTGGAGAGCGTCGCCGCGCGGCTCAATTCGCTCGCGGGCGGCGGGCGAGGGGACGGGCAGGTGGCTTTGGTGCTGCTGCTCGGCGAGCGCGGCGACACCCAGGTGGAGGTGAAGCTGCCCGGCCGCTTCGCCCTGTCGCCGCAGATCGCCGGCGCCATCAAGGCTGTGCCCGGCGTGGTGCAGGTCGAGGCGCATTAGCGCCCGTTCTAACGTGCGGCCTTCTGTGCCATCGCGTTGTCAGCCGACGTCGAGTAGCCGTCGGTCAGCGTCTTCAGGAAGGCGACGACGTCGTCGATCTCGTCTTCCGTGAGTGCCGGGCGATCACCGGGCTTGCCGCCGAACGGCGGATCCTGGTTGAGATTGTCCCAGTAGCGCTCTGGCAGGTCGTTATAGATGGCGATCGTGCCATCCGGTCGACGCGGATAGAAGCGCTCCGGCTCTACGTCGCGATAGATATAGAAGGCGACGGCATCGCGCAGATCGTGAAAGATCCCGTTGTGGAAGAAACTCTTCCGTAGCGCGACGTTGCGCAGTGACGTGGTCTTGAACAGCCCGCAATAGTCCGGCCGATCGCGAAAATCGGTGCGGTAGGGACCACACAGGCCGAGATCGAAATAGGCGGGATCCTGATTGGCGGGGATCGCCATGTTCCGTGGCAGGCCGAGCGCGATCAGCCCGTAATCGGTGAATTGCGGCGGCGTGTCATTGCCATCCCGCTGGCTCAGGTGGCAACTGGCGCAGTTCCCCTTCTCGGGGGCCTCGAACAGCTTCAGCCCGAGCGTCTCCTGCTCGCTCAGCGACGCCTTCCCGGCAAGGTAGGCATCGTACTTGCTGGTATAGGGATAGAGGGTTGGCTGGTCCTGCTCGAAGGCTTCGAAGGCATCGAGCACGGTCCTGAATAGCGCCGCATCATCGTCTGCACCCGCCAGTGCCCTGGCCTCGGCGGCATAGGGCGCGGCGCGAACTGCAGCGACGACGTCGGCCGGGCGGGCATTGGCCATTTCATTGGCGGCGAACAGCGGGAGCATCGCCTGGTCGCGTCCGCGATCGGCCCGCCCGTCCCAGGTCAGCCCGCCGGTCGGGCCGTTGTCGACGCTCGCATCGCCTTCCTCTTCCGAATCGAATTCGTGCTCGTTGAATTGCGGCGTGGCCTGGAGATAGGTCAGCGACGGCACGGCCCGCGTGCCGGGCTGGTCCAGCCTGGCGCCACCAAATTGCACCGGCGCCGCGTTTGCTGGGGAGAATCCGTTCTGCGGAGCGTGGCACGAGGCGCAGGACAGCGATTTCGACGCCGAAAGGCCGGGATCGAAGAACAGCTTATGCCCGAGCGCATCAAGCGCCGCGGCACGATGGATGGCAGCGGCCCGGGATAGGCCAGGGCTTCCCGCGAGGTCGATGGCAGGCCCCTCGGTCGCGATCGACGCCGTCGCGATGCCGACCAGCAGGCCGGCCAACACCAGCCCCGCCCAATGACGCATCTCCGCCACCTTCAACTCCGTGATCAGGTCGGCGCCCGCTGCTGGCGCGCTCGTGCCGATCAGTGATTGGGGAAGATGACAGATCCGTGATGATGGCAAGCTTCAGCGATCACGAAACTGCAATGAGAAGCGCCTAGCTGAGAATAATTGTAAATCTCACCAGACGTATCCAGCGCTCGCGATCAGCGTAAAGCGTTGGTTGCACCACTCCGAGGGATGATTTCCATGAGGCTGCTTCATGCTTTGCTGCTCGCCGGCACCAGCATCGCTGCGATTACCGTAACGATACCTGCCGTTGCGGCATCAGCTGAGCTCGGTAAGATCGATACAGTGGTGGTGATCTATGCCGAGAACCGTAGCTTCGACAATATTTACGGCACATTCCCCGGCGCACGCGGCCTGCAGGGGCTGAAACCCGCGGACTACCAGCAGGTCGACCGCAATGGCGAGCCGTTCAAGGAACTGCCGCCGATCTGGACCGGTCTCACCGCCAAGGGTGTCACGCCTCCGGTGAGCCAGGCCCAGACCGAGCATCTCGCCAATGCGCCATTCGCCATCGACGATCCCGACGGCTTCAACATCTCCGACGCCGTGGTCACGCGCGATCTCTGGCACCGCTTCTATGAAGAGCAGATGCAGATCGATGGCGGCAAGAATGACCGCTTCGTCGCCTATGCGGACGCCGGCGCCCTGGTGATGGGCAACTACGCCCAGGCCAAGCAGCAGCTCTGGGATGTCGCGAAGACGTACACTCTGGCCGACAATTTCTTCCAGGGCGCCTTTGGCGGTTCCTTCCTGAACCATTTCGCGCTGGTCTGCGCCTGTATCCCGACCTATCCGAACGCCGACCAGAGCCCGGCCAAGGACTCGATCTCCAAGGTCGAGGCGGACGGCGTGACCCTGACGCCGGCGGTCAACGCGCCGGCATCGGCGATCGACGGCGTGCCGAAATTCGCCAACAGCAACAATCTGACGCCGGACTTCTATGCGGTGAACACCATGCAGCCGCCTTACCAGCCGAGCGCCAATCCGCCGGCGGAAGGGCAGGACAAGGCGCTCGCCGATCCCAGCAAGGCGACGACGCTTCCGCCGCAGCATGATGTCACCATCGGTGATCTCCTCACCGCAAAGGGGGTGGACTGGGCCTGGTATGCCGGAGCCTGGCAGGCCGCGCTCGACGGCAAGAACGCCCAGCCGACGCCCAACTTCCAGTACCACCACCAGCCGTTCAATTATTTCGTGCAGTTTGCGCCCGGCACCGCGGCGCGCGCCGAGCATCTGCGCGATGGCGGGCTGAACGGCACGGCTTTCATTGCCGACATCGACGCGGGCAAGCTGCCCGCGGTGACCTTCTACAAGCCGCAGGGCAACCTCAACCAACATGCCGGCTATGCCTCGGTCGGTGCCGGCGACGCGCACATCGCCGATCTCATCGCCCATCTGGAGAAGAGCCCGCAATGGGAGCACATGCTGGTGGTGGTGACCTATGATGAGAATGGCGGGTTCTGGGACCATGTCGCGCCGCCCAAGGCCGACCGCTGGGGTCCCGGCTCCCGCATTCCGGCGCTTATCGTCTCGCCTTTCGCCAGGAAGGGCTTCGTTGACCACACGCAGTACGACACGACATCGATCCTGCGCTTCATCACCACCCGCTGGCGCTTGCCGGTGCTGCCAGGCCTGATCGAGCGCGACAAGGCGCTCGCCGCGCACAGCGAACCCCCGATGGGCGACCTGACTGCGGCGCTCGATCTGTGAGCGGACAATCTCCAACAGTCCCTCATCCCCGGGCTTGACCCGGGGATCCAGCCGCGCCGCATGCACCCCATCGAAGTCTGGATCCGCGGGTCAAGCCCGGGAATGAGGCTGGAAAGGTGGTTCCTTCGAGCTCATCGAATTGCGAGCCGGTCGCCTCTGTCTTGCGCGCTGTCCACACCTTGCACCAAGGCGACTCCTCGCTTATAAGCCGCGCCATCCCGCACGCGGACTGCGGCCGGGTGTCCCTGACCTATGGCTGGACCAAGCCCTTCGGGCTGAAGCAGCGTCTTAAATCAGGTGCACCATACGGCCGTTCCGGTGCCGCGACCGAAATTCCTCGGTCCGGCGTTCGTCCGCGGAGGCTCAACCGGAAGAGAGACGACAATGGCACTCCCTGATTACAGCATGCGTCAGCTTTTGGAAGCTGGCGTGCACTTCGGCCATCAGGCCCACCGCTGGAACCCGAAGATGGCTCCCTTCATCTTCGGCACCCGCAACAACATCCACATCATCGACCTCGCCCAGACGGTGCCCTCGCTGCACCGTGCGCTGCAGGCGGTGTCCGACACCGTGGCCCGCGGCGGCCGCGTGCTGTTCGTCGGCACCAAGCGCCAGGCGGCCGATGCGGTCGCCGACGCGGCCAAGCGCTCGGCGCAGTATTATGTGAATTCCCGTTGGCTCGGCGGCATGCTGACCAACTGGAAGACCATTTCGCACTCCATCGCCCGGCTGAAGAAGCTCGAGGAAGTGCTCGCGGCCGGTGAAGGCGTCGGCTACACCAAGAAGGAGCGCCTGACGCTCCAGCGCGAGCGCGAGAAGCTCGACCGCGCGCTTGGCGGCATTCGCGACATGGGCGGCCTGCCGGACCTGTTGTTCGTGATCGACACCAATAAGGAAGACCTCGCCGTCGCCGAGGCCCGCCGCCTCGGCATCCCGGTCGCGGCCATCCTCGACACCAATTGCGATCCGGACGGCATCGCCTTCCCGGTTCCCGGCAATGACGACGCCGGCCGCGCGATCAACCTCTATTGCGACCTCGTCGCCCGTGCCGCCATTGACGGTATCGGCCGCGCCCAGGGCGACATCGGCGTCGACCTCGGCGCCGCGGAAGCCCCGCTGATGGAGGATCTTCCTTCCGGCGAGCCGCAGTGGCACGGCTTCGAGCCGCTCTCCGGCCCGCGCGGCATTGCCGACGACCTGAAGAAGCTCACCGGCGTGTCGCCGGCGATCGAGAAGAAGCTGACCGATCTCGGCATCTTCCACTTCTCGCAGATCGCCTCGCTCGATCCGCAGGATGCGCACCGCATCGGCGAAGAAGTGGGCTTGCCCGGCCGCGTCGATGGCTGGATCGCCCAGGCGAAGGAACTCACCGCCGAAGTCGAGTGACCGGCTCGGACTTCAGGCGGCAGGGGGCTTGGAGCGCGTTACTTGAAATTGGATCGACCAGATCCAATTTAGCGTGATCTAGCCCTACGTAACACTAGGCACGGCCGGCCCGGAACCCTCCGGCCGGCCGTGCTTTCGAATGACACATTAATTCGTGCGAGGAAGTGACATGGCCAACATCACCGCGGGCATGGTGAAGGAGCTGCGCGAGAAGACCGGCGCGG
This sequence comes from Starkeya sp. ORNL1, assembly GCF_012971745.1. Classification (NCBI taxonomy): domain Bacteria; kingdom Pseudomonadati; phylum Pseudomonadota; class Alphaproteobacteria; order Hyphomicrobiales; family Xanthobacteraceae; genus Starkeya; species Starkeya sp. ORNL1. Next base: position 782,211 of record NZ_CP048834.1, on the reverse strand, counting down.
GCATGATGGACTGCAAGAACGCGCTGAACGAGGTCGAGGGCGACATCGAGGCCGCCATCGACTGGCTGCGCAAGAAGGGCCTCGCCAAGGCCGCCAAGAAGGCCGGCCGCGTCGCTGCCGAGGGCCTGATCGGCCTTGCCGTCTCCGGCACCTCCGGCGTCGTCGTCGAGGTGAATTCCGAGACCGACTTCGTTGCCCGCAACGACCAGTTCCAGGCGCTGGTGCGCGACATCGCCAAGGTCGCTCTCGGTGCGGCCGATGACGTCGAGGCGGTGAAGGCCGCTTCCTATCCGGCTGGCGGCACGGTCGCTGAGGCGGTCAACAACGCTGTCGCCACCATTGGCGAGCACATGAATCTGCGCCGCTCGAAGAGGCTCGAAGTCTCGGCCGGCGTCATCGGCACCTATGTGCACGGCTCGGTGGGCGAGGGGCTCGGCAAGATCGGCGTGCTGGTCGCGCTTGAATCGACCGGCAAGACGGATGAACTCGCCGCACTCGGTCGCCAGATCGCCATGCACGTCGCCGCCGCCAGCCCGCAGGCGCTTGACGCTGCCGGCATCGACGCGGACGTGATCGCGCGTGAGCGCGCCGTCCTCGCCGACAAGGCCAAGGCCTCCGGCAAGCCGGACAATGTGGTCGAGAAGATCGTCGAGAGCGGCCTGAAGACCTACTTCAAGGAAGTCACGCTGCTCGAGCAGCCCTTCGTCCACGATGCCTCCAAGACCGTCGCCCAGGCGGTGAAGGAGAGCGAGGGCAAGGTCGGCGCGCCGATCAAGCTCGTCGCCTTTGCGCGCTTCGCGCTCGGCGAAGGCGTGGAGAAGGCCGAGAGCGACTTCGCCGCCGAAGTCGCGGCTGCTGCTGGCGTCTGATTCGGATCTGACACGTGGATAAGCACGCCGTGCCCCCTCGCGGGTGGTGCGGCGTGCTTTATTGTGCCTGCGAATATGGATCGGACCTGGATCAAGCCGCATTCAGTCCGGTCATTCAAACGCAGAAAACGTGCTTGATTTCAAAGTATTAGAGCATCTTGTCAGCATCCGTCCGATGCTCTAGTCCCGGCGCAACAAAGCGAGAGGCCAGCGTGATGTCAGCGGAAGCGGGCAGACCCCTCTATAAGCGCGTGCTCGTGAAGGTATCGGGCGAAGCGCTGATGGGTACCGAGGCATTCGGCCTGCATTGGCCGACCATCGAGCACATTGCCCGTGACCTCGTCGAGGCCCGCCGCACCGGGGCGGAGATCGCCGTGGTGGTCGGCGGCGGCAACATTTTGCGCGGCGCCAGCGTCGCCGGCGAGGGGCTCGACCGCGCCACTGCCGACCATATGGGCATGTTGGCGACCGTGATGAACGCGTTGGCACTGGAGAAGGCGGTCGAGGCGGCGGGTTCGCCGGCGCGCACGCTCTCCGCCATTCCCATGCCGACCATTTGCGAGCCCTATGCGCGCCAGCCGGCGGCGCGGCATCTCGCGCGCGGGCGCGTCGTGCTGCTGGCCGGCGGTACCGGCAACCCGTATTTCACCACCGATACCGGCGCCGTGCTGCGCGCAGCGGAACTGAGCTGCAATGCGGTGATGAAGGCGACCAATGTCGACGGCGTTTATACCGCCGATCCCAAGCGCGATCCCACTGCCACGCGCTATGAGCGGCTGACCCATGACGAGGCCCTCGCCAAGGACCTGAAAGTTATGGATGCCGCTGCCTTTGCCCTCGCGCGCGAAGCCAAGCTCCCCATCATCGTGTTCTCGATCCGCGAGCCCGGCGCCATTGCCGCCGCCATTCGCGGGGAGGGCAGGGCCACCACGGTCGCTCCCTGAACACCGTCATGCACCCTTGCATAGCGGGCCTAAACCATCGGATATAGCGCGGTTCCCGGCAGCCATGCTGCGCTTCCGGATTCCGGCTATGGCCGGGTAATGCACGATAAGAGGTCCAGAATGGCCAATGAACCGATCGACGTAAGCGACCTCAAGCGCCGCATGCAGGGCGCGATCGGCGTCCTCAAGCACGAACTCGGCGGGCTGCGCACCGGGCGCGCTTCGGCGAGCCTGCTGGAGCCGATCCAGGTGGATGCCTACGGCTCGCACATGCCGCTGAACCAGGTCGCTTCGGTGAACGTCCCGGAGCCGCGCATGCTCTCGGTGCAGGTATGGGACCGCGGCATGGTCTCGGCTGTCGAGAAGGCAATCCGCGATTCCAACCTCGGCCTCAATCCGCAGACGGAAGGCCAGGTACTGCGCGTACGAATTCCTGAACTGACGCAGGAGCGCCGTCAGGAACTGGTCAAGGTCGCGCACAAATATGCCGAGGCTGCGCGCGTCGCGGTGCGCCATGTGCGTCGCGACGGGCTCGACCTCATCAAGAAGGCCGAGAAGGACGGCGCGGTCAGCTCGGACGAACTCGATCGCCTGGCCGATCAGGTGCAGAAGACCACCGATCAGTCGATCAGCGAGATCGACCAGGTGCTGAGCGGCAAGGAAAAGGAAATCCTCGCCGTTTAGAGCGCTATCCGCTCGGATGGAATCATCCGAGCGACAAGATAGCGCTCTAGATTCAATACGCTGGAGCATGTTCTCATCGCAAAGGTCGTCCAACTTTTGCGGAACATGCTCTGGCGCATGCTTCGCGGAAGTTGCATGACTTTTGCGAGCAGAGCAGCGCCAGCATTTCGAGATCGGGAGCGCCTGATCGTTTGGATGCCTTCATCCGAACGGAATGCGCTCCGAAGATGGCGGGCGGCCGGCCTTGCGTCGGCCGGGTGCGGGGACCGGCGATGAACGTGCCGAATCGCGAGATGCCGAAGGGCATGGAGAACGGGGCCGCCGCGGACGTGGCTGCCGCCGCCGTGCCGCGCCACGTCGCCATCATCATGGATGGCAATGGCCGCTGGGCTAAGTCGCGCGGCCTGCCGCGCTTCGAAGGGCATCGTCGCGGCGTCGAGGCGGTGCGGCGCACCGTCGAGGCGGCGGGCGAGCTCGGCATCGAGGCGCTGACCATCTACAGCTTCTCGAGCGAGAACTGGTCGCGTCCGGCCGCCGAGATCGCGGATCTGATGGGGCTGATGAAGCGCTTCATCCGCAACGACCTCGCCACCCTCCATGCCAAGAATGTGCGCATCCGCATCATCGGCGAGCGCCATCCCCACGACGGCGAAGTCTCCGCCTTGCTCGACGAGGCGGAACAGGTGACGCAGGCCAATACCGGGCTGACGCTCGCGGTCGCCTTCAATTATGGCAGCCGCAGCGAGATCACCCGCGCCGCGCAGCGCCTTGCCGCCGAGGTCGAGGCAGGCCGGCTGAGCGCCGCCGACATCACGACGGATCGGCTCGCCCAGGAACTCGATACCGTCGGCCTGCCGCCGCTCGATCTCGTGATCCGCACCAGCGGCGAGCAGCGCCTGTCGAATTTCCTGCTCTGGCAGGCGGCCTATGCCGAGCTGGTGTTCACACCGGTGCTCTGGCCGGACTTCGACCGCGGTGTGCTGGAACAGGCGCTCGCGGAATATCGGCGCCGTGATCGGCGCTTTGGCGGGATCGGGGCGGCGACGCCCTGATGGGAACATCCCTCGGCGCCGATTTCCTGCCGCGCCTCGCTTCCGCACTGCTGCTCGGCCCGCTGATGCTGCTGGCGGCCTGGTGGGGCGGCTGGCCCTTCGCTGCAGTGCTGCTGCTGGCATCCGTGCTGGTGCTGTGGGAATGGGGGATGATGACCGCCCTGCAACCCAAGGCGATCGTGCTCGGGCTCGGTGCCATCTCGCTCGCGACCGCCGCAGTCGCGGTGATGCTGGCCCCGGCCCTGAGCGTCTTCATCGTTGTCGCGCTCGGCATTGTGGCGCTCGCTCTTGCCGGCGAGCCGCGCGGCTGGGCGGCCGCCGGCCTCGCCTATGCCGGCGCCGTGCTGGTGCCGACGCTGCTGCTGCGCATCGATCCCATGGTCGGTGCGGCGAGCATCCTCTGGCTGTTCGCCGTGGTCTGGACCACCGACATCGCTGCCTATTTTTGCGGGCGGCTGCTCGGTGGACCGAAGCTCTGGCCGCGGGTCAGCCCGAAGAAGACCTGGTCCGGAGCCATTGGCGGAGCATTGCTCGGCACGCTCGCGGGCATTGCCGCAGCCCGGCTGTTCGACATTCCGGCGGCGCCCGGCCTGATCTGTGCAAGCCTCGCCGCCAGCATCGCGAGCCAAGGCGGGGATCTCTATGAATCGGCGATGAAGCGCCGCTTCGGGGTCAAGGATTCAAGCGCTCTGATTCCCGGCCATGGCGGGCTGATGGACCGGCTGGACGGTTTCGTCGCCGCCGCGGTGCTCGCGCTTCTTGTCGGCCTGCTGCGCAATCCGGCGGCGCCGGCCGTCGGGCTCATGCTGTGGTGAGGCGAGGGACGGCAAGCGGTTGATGCGAAAACATTAACTCGGATATTAGGCAAATTGTCCCGTTTCCCTTGCTCAAGATCGCCGCAAAGGCATCCTATGTGCAAGCTGCTACGGAATCTGCCGGACGCTTTGATAGGTGGAGCTCATGGAAATTCTTACCTCGCTGGGTGGCGGGGCCGGTTGGCTCCTCGGATACCTCATCCCGTTCCTGTTCGTGCTGACGATCGTCGTGTTCTTCCATGAACTCGGCCATTTCTGGGTCGCCCGTCGCGCCGGCGTGAAGGTCGTCGCCTTCTCGCTCGGCTTCGGGCCGGAGATCGCCGGCTTCAACGATCGCCACGGCACGCGCTGGCGGCTCGCGGCTATCCCGTTGGGCGGCTATGTGAAATTCCTCGGCGACGAGAACGCCGCGAGCGCGCCCGACCTCGTCGCGATCAATCGCATGAGCGCTACGGAGCGCGAGGGGAGCTTCTTCCACAAGTCGGTCGGCGCCCGCGCCGCCATCGTCGCCGCCGGGCCGATCGCCAATTTCATCCTGGCGATCGCTATTTTTGCCGGCCTGTTCATGACGACCGGCAAGCAGATCGCCACGCCGCGGGTCGATTCGGTGCAGGCGGCAAGCGCCGCCGAGCGCGCCGGATTCAAGGCCGGCGACCTGATTCTGTCGATCGACGGCAGCCCCATCGAATCCTTCGGCGACATGCAGCGGATCGTCAGCACCGCGGCTGGGCAGGCTTTGGCCTTCGTGGTCGAGCGTGACGGCCATGAGGTGACGCTGCAGGCGACGCCGGACCTCAAGGAGATCACCGATTCCTTCGGCAACGTGCACCGCATCGGCCAACTCGGCGTCGCGCGTTCGGCCGAAGGCGGCATCACGACGCAGCGCTACGGGCCGATCGAGGCGGTCGGCGCCGCGACCAAGGAGGTGTGGTTCGTGATCGATCGCACCTTCAGCTACATCGGCGGCGTGGTGACCGGGCGGGAATCGGCGGATCAGCTCGGCGGGCCGATCCGCATCGCGCAGGTATCGGGGCAGGTGGCCAGCTTCGGCTTCGCACCGCTGATGCAGCTCGCGGCAGTGCTCTCGGTGTCGATCGGGCTTCTGAACCTGTTTCCGGTTCCGCTGCTTGATGGTGGACATCTGATGTTTTACGCCATCGAGGCGCTGCGCGGCCGCCCTTTGAGCGAGCGCGCCCAGGAGCTCGGCTTCCGTATCGGCCTTGCTCTGGTGCTGATGCTGATGCTGTTCGCGACGTGGAACGACATCCTCAATATTGTCAATATATCAAAATCTTGACCCTCGTCCGGGCAGGCGTTGCCGCGGTGCCACGCCTGCCTGGAAAAGGGTATTTCGGGGGTGCGGGTTCATTTGCAGGTGGGGGAAAAGCCTGTACAAGCGAATCCGCAGGGTGAGAGTCTGTCTCCGACCGGGTCAGCGGGCGGCGGCGGTCATCAGAACAACGGTAAGGTTGCGCACCACATGGCTGCTCGTGTCGGGTTCGTGAGTAAAATGGCGTCGGTCGTTGGCATTTGTTTGCTGACGGCCGTTGCGGGGGTCGCCGGCACCGTTGCGTTGCCCGTCGCTGCGCAGGCACAGACTGCCAGTTCCATCATCGTCGAGGGCAATCGCCGCGTCGATGCTGAGACCATTCGGTCCTATTTCAATACCCAGCCGGGCCAGAAGCTCGATGCGGCCAAGATCGACGAGGCGCTGAAGGGGCTCTATGCCACCGGGCTGTTCTCGGACGTGCGCATCAGCAATCGTGGCGGCCGCCTCGTCGTCTCGGTCTCCGAGAACGAGGTGATCAACCGCGTTGCCTTCGAAGGCAACAAGAAGATCAAGGACGACCAGCTCTCGGCCGAGGTGCAGTCCAAGGCGCGCGAGGCGTTCAACCGCTCCACCGTGCAGGCCGATACCCAGCGCATCATCGACCTCTACCGTCGCGCCGGCAAATACGATGTGCGCGTCGATCCGAAGACCATCGATCGCGGCCAGGGCCGCGTCGACCTCGTCTTCGAGATCACCGAAGGCGAAAAGGTCGGCATCTCCAAGATCGTGTTCGTCGGCAACAAGGCTTTCTCCGAGTGGAAGCTGAAGGACGAGATCACCACCACCGAGACCAACTGGCTCTCCTTCCTCAAGAGCACCGACGTCTATGACGTCGACCGCATCAATGCCGACCAGGAATTGCTGCGCCGCTTCTATCTGAAGAACGGCTACGCCGATTTCCGCATCGTCTCGGTGAGCGCCGATCTCGAGCGCACCAATGGCGGCTTCGTGCTCACCTTCGTCGTGGAGGAGGGCCAGCAGTACCGCTTCGGCAAGATCGACGTGCTTTCCAATATTCGTGACGTCGATGCCGCCCGCATCCGCGGCGCGCTGCGCACGCAGGAAGGCCAGATCTACAATGCGGATCTGGTGGAGCGCTCGGTCGAGAACGCCACCGTCGAGGTGTCGAAGAGCGGCTACGCCTTCGCCCAGGTGCGCCCCCGCGGCGACCGTAATTTCGAGACCCGCACCATCTCCATCACTTTCACGGTGGAAGAAGGTCCGCGTGTCTATATCGAGCGCATCGAGATCAGCGGTAACACCCGCACCCGCGATTGGGTCATCCGCCGCGAGTTCGATCTTGGCGAAGGCGATGCCTATAATCGCGTGCTGGTCGACCGCGCCGAGCGTCGCCTGCGCAACCTCGGCTACTTCAAGACCGTGAAGATCAACAACGAGCCCGGCTCGGCGCCCGATCGCGTCATCCTGCAGGTGATCGTTGAAGATCAGCCGACCGGCGAGTTCTCGGTCTCAGGCGGCTACTCCACGACCGACGGCTTCATCGGCGAGGTCAATATCTCGGAGAAGAACTTCCTCGGTCGCGGCCAGTACGTCTCTCTCGGCGGTCAGCTGGGTGAGAACGTCCAGGGTGCGAACTTCAGCTTCACCGAGCCCTATTTCCTCGATTACCGCATCTCGGCCGGTACCGACCTGTTCTGGAAAGAGACCACCGCGACCACCTACAGCCCGTACGACACCTCGACCATCGGTGGCACGCTGCGCCTCGGCCTGCCGCTCACCGACGAGCTGACGCTGGGCCTGCGCTACAGCATTTACCAGAAGGAGATCACGCTCTCCGACGAGGTGAGCGAGCAGGATCTATCCTGGGCAATCCGTCAGGTCATCGATGACCCCACGATCACCTCGCTGGTTGGCTATACGCTGTCGTACAACATGCTGGACAACAATCAGGATCCCAGCATGGGCTACCTGCTCGAATTGAAGCAGGACTTCGCCGGCGTCGGCGGCGACGTGAACTTCATCCGCACCACGTTCGACTCCCGCTACTACTACCCGCTGTTCGGCGACTTCGTGCTCATGCTGCGCGGCCAGGCCGGCAACATCGCCTCCTGGGGCGGCGAGGATCTGCGCATCCTGGACAACTTCTTCAAGGGTCCGGATCTGGTGCGCGGCTTTGAGCCCAACGGTATTGGTCCACGCGACCTTGCCTCTGGCGGTGGAGATCTGAACGAAACAGATGCACTGGGCGGTACGCTCTACTGGGGCACGACGGCGGAAATCCAGTTCCCGCTTTCCTTCCTGCCCAAGGAAGTCGGTCTGAAAGCGGCAGTGTTCGCCGATGCTGGTTCGCTGTGGGACTATCAGGGGCCGACGACTTTTGATGTTGTCGGTGCTCCCAACGATCAGGATTGCGCACAGTTCGAGACAGACGGTGCCAAGTCCAAGAATGCAAAGGGTGCCGTCTGCGTCGCCGACAGCGACCTGATCCGCTCCTCGGTCGGCGTCAGTCTGATCTGGAAGTCGCCCTTCGGTCCGCTGCGCTTTGACTATGCGTGGGCGCTGTCCAAGGAAGACTACGACCAGACCCAGGCGTTCCGCTTCAGCGGCGGCACCAAGTTCTGATCCAACTGATCTTTGCGATTTCGTTGCGACGGCCCGGTTCACCGGGCCGTCGGTTCGTTTAAGGTGACCGCCCGTGTCCTGAGGTCGGTCTGGCATTTCGGATGAGCGATCCCGTCTTCATATCGGCGCGTGCGCCGCTGAGCGTTGCCGACATCTGTGCGCTTGCCGGCATCGCCGCGCCCGCCGATCCGGCCGTGCAATCGCGTACGATCCATGCCGTGGCGCCGCTTGACCGCGCCGGGCCTGAAGAACTCAGCTTCCTCGATGCCATGCGCTACGTGCCGCAGTTCCAGGCTACGCGCGCGGGCGTATGCCTCACCAGCGAGCGTTTCGCGGGTTATGCGCCGGCAGGCACGGTGGTGCTGGCGGTGCCGAAGCCCTATGCCGCCTTCGTCACCGTCACCCGTCATTTCTACCGCGATACGCTGCGGCCCGGCTCCGTGTTCGGCCACAAGGGAGTCGCCGCGGGGGCTTTCGTGCATCCGCAGGCCCGTCTCGAGGATGATGTCACCCTCGATCCCGGCGCGGTGGTCGGGCCGGGTGCGGAGATTGGCGCCGGCACCGTCATTGCCGCCGGCGCGATCATCGGTCCCGGCGTGCGCATAGGGCGCGACTGCGCCATCGGCGCCGGCGCGACACTCCTGCACGCGCTGCTCGGCAATGGCGTCATTATTCATCCCGGCGCTCGAATCGGCCAGGACGGCTTCGGCTATCTGAGCAGCGCCGGAGGCCACATGAAGGTCCCGCAAGTCGGTCGCGTCGTGCTTCAGGATGATGTCGAGATCGGCGCCAGCACCACGATCGACCGCGGCGGCATCCGCGATACCGTGATCGGCGAGGGCACCAAGATCGACAATCTGGTGCAAATCGCGCACAACGTCGTCATTGGCCGGCACTGCATCGTCGTCTCCCAGACCGGCATCGCCGGCAGCGCGACGCTGGGTGATTATGTGGTGCTGGGCGGTCAGGTCGGCGTCATCGGCCATGTCACTATTGGCACTGGTTCGCAGATCGCCGCCACGAGCAACGTCAAGCACGACGTGCCGCCCGGCGTGCAATGGGGCGGCTCGCCGGCCAAGCCGATGCGCGAATGGTTCCGTGAGGTTATGGCAGTACAGCGCCTCGGCCGCGCGGGACGCGAGGCTGGGCCCGGTCAGGAAGGACGTGAGACCGAATGAACGAGACTGCGACGACCACCGATGCCGCGGCCAAGGTTGATGCCGGCACTCTGGGTTCGGCCGACATCCAGCGCATATTGGCCGCGCTGCCTCATCGCTATCCGTTCCTGATGATCGACCGCATCATCGGTATCGACGGTGACAAGCGGGCGATCGGCATCAAGAACGTCACCGCCAATGAGCCGCATTTCCAGGGCCATTTCCCGGACCAGCCGGTGATGCCGGGCGTGCTGATCCTGGAAGGCATGGCACAGACCGCCGGCACCATCTGCATCCTCGGCCGGCCCGGCGATGCCAGCCCGAAGCGGGTCTATTTCATGACCATCGACAAGGCGAAGTTCCGCAGGCCGGTGGTGCCGGGTGACGTGCTCGAGTACCACATGACGCAGATCACCAAGCGCCGGAACATGTGGTGGTTCCGCGGCGAAGCCAAGGTCGACGGCCAACTCGTCGCCGAGGCTGAGGTCGGCGCCATGATTGCACAGGATTGAGATGCCACGCATAGATCCGACCGCCCGCGTCGAGAGCGGCGCCAACCTTGCTGATGATGTCGAGATCGGGCCGTTCTGCACGGTCGGTCCCGATGCGACGCTGCATGCCGGCGTCCGGCTGATCTCCCATGTCGTGGTCGCCGGCCATACCGAGATCGGGGAGGGGACGGTGGTCTATCCGTTCGCCGCGCTCGGCACCCCGCCGCAATCGGTGCATTACAAGGGCGAGCCGAGCCGGCTCGTCATTGGCGATAAATGCATCATTCGCGAGCATGTGACGATGAATATCGGCACTGCCGGTGGCCATATGGAGACCCGCGTCGGCAGCGGCGGCTTCTTCATGGTCGGCACGCATATCGCGCATGATTGCTCGGTCGGCGACAATGCGGTGTTCGCCAATAACGCGACGCTCGCCGGCCATGTCACCGTCGGCGACAACGTCTTCATCGGCGGGCTCTCGGCCGTGCACCAGTTCGTGCGCATCGGCGAGCAGTGCATCGTCGGCGGCATGTGCGGCCTGCGCCATGACCTCATCCCGTTTGGCGCCGTGGTGGAGGGACGCCCGGGCCTCGGCGGGCTGAACATCATCGGTCTCAAGCGCCGCGGCTTCACCCGTCCGCAGATCCACGCGCTGCGCGCCGCCTATCGCGAGATCTTCTATGGCGGCAGCACGCTCGGTGAGCGGGTCGATCGGGTGGCGCAGCGCTACGTCGACGACGCCAATGTGCTGCGCATCGTTGAGTTCGTGCGCAGCGCCGGCAAGCGTCGGATCACGGTGCCGCATGATGCAGATAATGGCAGCGCCGTCGACGAAGCCGCCTGAGGCGGCGCCAATGGACGACGCGCCGCTTGCCATCGTCTGCGGCGGCGGCGCTTTCCCGCCCGCGGTCGCCCGTGCCGCGGAGATGGCTGGCCGGCGCGTGGTGATGTTCCCGCTGCGCGGCTTCGCCGGCGAGGAGATCGAAGCCTGGCCGCATGCCTGGGTTCATCTCGGCCAGTTCGGCCGGCTCACCACCGAGTTGCGCCGCCATGGCTGCCGCGATGTCGTCTTCATCGGCACGGTGCTGCGCCCGCGCATCCGCGACCTCAGGCTCGATCTGGCCGGACTCCGGCGCCTGCCGCGGGTGTTCGGCATGCTGCGCGGCGGCGACAATCATCTGCTGTCCAGCGTCGGCCAATTGTTCGAGGAGGAAGGCTTCCGCCTGCTCGGCGCGCACGAGGTCGCGCCCGGCATTCTCGCTCCGGCGGGGAGCCTTGCCGGTGCCCGTCCGAGCGCGGATGACAGTGCCGACATCGCTGTAGGTCAGCAGGCGCTGGAGGCGTTGAGCCCATTCGACATCGGCCAGGCCGTGGTCGTCATCAATGGCCACGTCGTGGCGGTTGAAGCGGCGGAAGGCACCGACCTGATGCTGGCGCGCTGCGCCGAGTTGCGCACCATCGGCCGGCTCAAGACACCGCTTGGCCGCGGCGTTTTGGTGAAGCTGCCGAAGCGCGGCCAGGACCGGCGGTTCGATCTGCCCTCGCTCGGCCCGCGCACCGTCGAAGGCGTCGCTAAGGCTGGGCTCGCCGGCATCGCGGTCGAAGCGGGTGGCGTCATCGTCACCGACACGGCGGAACTGGTGCGCGCCGCAGATGCGGCCGGCGTCTTCCTGGTCGGCCTCCCGCCGGTAAGCCTGACATCATGAGCCCGCGCTCCCGTCCGCTCGACGTCTTCGTGGTCGCCGGCGAGGAATCCGGTGACGTGCTCGCCTCGGCCTTCATGCGGGAATTGGGACAGACGCTCAATGGCGCGGTTCATTTTCGCGGCGTCGGCGGGCCGCGCATGGAGGCGGCAGGCCTCGTGAGCCTGTTTCCGATGGACGACATCACCGCTATCGGCTTCGGCCAGGTGATTGCCGGGCTGCCGCGCATCTTGCGGCGCATGGGCGAGACGGTCCGCGCGATCCTCAAGGAGCCGCCGGACGTGCTGGTGCTGGTCGATGCGCCGGACTTCAACCACCGTGTCGCGGCTCGGGTGCGCGCCCGGTTGCCGGATCTGCCGGTCGTGAAATATGTCGCGCCGACCGTATGGGTCTGGCGACCCGGCCGGGCCAAGGCGATGCGGCCTTATACAGACCATGTGCTGGCGCTGCTGCCATTCGAGCCCGAAGCCATGGCCCGGCTCGGCGGCCCGCCGACCACTTATGTCGGCCACCCGTTGCTCGGCGTACTCGACCGGCTGACCCCCGACGCGGGCGATGCGGCCCGACGCGCCGCAGAGCCGCCGCTGCTCCTCGCATTGCCCGGCTCGCGGCGCTCGGAGCTTGCGCGGCTTGGCGCTGATTTCGGCGCGGCGTTCGCACATCTGCGCGCCTCCGGTCGGGATTTCGAGCTCGCATTGCCGACATTGCCGCGTCGCGAGGCGGAGGTGAGAGCGATCACCGCCGGGTGGCCGGTGCAGCCGCGCATCATCACGGACGAGGGGGAAAAGCAGGCCGCCTTCCGGCGGGCACGGGCAGCGCTCGCGGCTTCCGGAACGGTGACGCTGGAACTGGCGCTCGCCGGCGTGCCGACCGTCGCAGCCTATAAGGTGCACACCATCGAGGCCTGGCTGGCGCCGATCCTGCTCAGCGGCACCTCGATCATCCTCACCAACCGCATCCTTGGCGAGGATGTGGTGCCGGAATTCTTGCAGACCGACTGCGTCCCGGGAAAGCTTGCCGCGGCGCTAGAGGCAGCGATGAATGAGGGGCCGGCACGTGAGCGCCAGCTCAATGGCTTCAGGCGGCTGCGCGAGATTCTCAAAGTCGACGGCAAGACACCGGCGCAGCGCGCGGCCCAGGTCGTGCTGGATGTGGTTGGGGAACGGCGTTCTGCGTGAGCTCCTTCGAGGCCCGGCTTGCCGGGCACCTCAGGATAACGTTGCTTTTGTAACCATGTCATCCTGAGGTGCGAGCGCAGCGAGCCTCGAAGGAGCTCACGCAGAGCGGCGCTCCAAGCCATCCAAAAACAAAAACCCCGGGACAGCGTCCCGGGGCTTTCTCGTTGGTCGATACCGCCTCAGCGGTTCATCATTTCCGGCGTGCCATCGGCACGTAGTCGCGCTGGGTGGCGCCGGTATAGAGCTGGCGGGGACGGCCGATGCGCTGGCCCGGATCCTCGATCATTTCCTTCCACTGGCCGATCCAGCCCACGGTGCGGGCGAGGGCGAACAGCACGGTGAACATCGAGGTCGGGAAGCCGAGCGCGCGCAGCGTGATGCCGGAATAGAAATCGATGTTCGGATACAGCTTGCGCTCGACGAAATATTCGTCCTGCAGCGCGATGCGCTCCAGCTCAATGGCGATGTCGAGCAGCGGATCGTCCTTGATGCCGAGTTCGCCGAGCACCTCGTGGCAGGTCCGCTGCATGATCTTGGCACGCGGATCGTAGTTCTTGTAGACCCGGTGACCGAAACCCATCAGGCGGAACGGATCGTTCTTGTCCTTGGCGCGCTTGATGTATTCCGGGATGCGATCGACCGAGCCGATCTCACCCAGCATCTTCAGCGCCGCCTCGTTGGCACCACCATGCGCCGGCCCCCACAGGCAGGCAATGCCGGCGGCGATGCAGGCGAATGGATTGGCGCCCGAGGAGCCGGCGAGCCGCACCGTCGAGGTCGAGGCGTTCTGCTCGTGATCGGCGTGCAGGATGAAGATGCGGTCGATGGCGCGGGAGAGGATCGGGTTCGCCTTGTATTCCTCGCACGGCACCGAGAAGCACATGCGCAGGAAGTTCGAGGCGTAGTCGAGGTCGTTCTGCGGATACACGAAAGGCTGGCCGATGGTATACTTATAAGCCATCGCCGCCAGCGTCGGCATCTTCGCGATCATGCGAATCGACGCGATCATCCGCTGCTGCGGATCGGAGATGTCGGTGCTGTCATGATAGAAGGCCGAGAGCGCGCCGACCGAGGCCACCATCACCGCCATCGGGTGGGCGTCGCGGCGGAAGCCGTGGAAGAACCGGCTCATCTGCTCGTGCACCATGGTGTGGCGCGTGACGCGGTAATCGAAATCGGCTTTCTGCGCCGCGGTCGGCAATTCCCCGTACAGCAGCAGGTAGCAGGTCTCGAGGAAGTCGCCGTGCTCGGCGAGCTGCTCGATCGGATAGCCGCGATAGACGAGCAGGCCGGCATCGCCGTCGATATAGGTGATCTGGCTTTCGCAGGCGGCGGTCGAGGTAAAACCCGGATCGTAGGTGAACATGCCCGTCTGGGCGTAGAGCTTACCGATGTCGATGACGTCCGGACCAATGGTCCCCGGCAGGATAGGCAGATCCCAGCTCTGATTGCCGATCGTGAGCGTGGCATTTTTCGCCGAGGAACTTATGGCGTCCATACGGGATCTCCCTGAAATCGATGAACCGATTTAATGCGAATGCGTGACGGTGTCGCGTCATCCGTCACGGCCTGCGCGGCCAGCTGCGGGTGCATCAAAATGTCCCGTCTCGGCGCGGATTATTAAAGTCGTAGCTCTTTCGGCTAGTGCTCGCAAGCGCAGCGGGCGTGGTATTGCGCGCCAAGGCAACCCTCGGGTTTGCCGTCGATTTCCCGCGTTCGCGCTCGCACAAAGCTCACCTTGCGCGAGCTCAAGCGGCGGCCGCAACACCGCTCTGGTCGGCGAGCCGGGCGAGGCTCTCGTCCTTCCCGAGCACGGCCAGCACGTCGAAAATGCCGGGCGACGAGGTGCGCCCGGTGATCGCCGCGCGCATCGGCTGGGCCAGTGCGCCGAGCTTGATGCCCCCCTCCTCGGCTACCGCCCGCACCGCGGTCTCGGTGCTGGAGGCCGACCAATCCTCGACTTGTGCCAGCGCGGCGCGCGCCTTGGCGAGCAGCGACCTCGCCTCGGTGGTGAGCAGAGCGCGCGCCTTGTCGTCGATCGCGACCGGTCGGTCCTCGATGATGTAGGCGGCGCTGTCGATCAGCTCGACCAGCGTCTTGGCGCGCTCCTTCAGGCCGGGCATCGCCTCCAGCAGTTGCGCGCGCTTGCCGGGCGTGAGCTTGGCGGCGACGCTGGCGCCGTTCGGCAGGTGAGGCAGCACTGCGTCCAGCGCAGACATCAGCTGATCGTCCGGCGTTGCACGCATATAAACGCCGTTCAAATTCTCAAGCTTGGCGAAGTCGAACCGAGCCGCCGAGCGGCCCACCTTGTCGAGGTCGAACAGGCGGCTCATCTCGTCGGTGGAGAAGATCTCCTGGTCGCCATGGCTCCAGCCGAGGCGCACCAAGTAATTGCGCAGCGCCTCGGGCAGGTAGCCCATGGCGCGATAGGCATCAACGCCGAGCGCGCCATGGCGCTTGGAGAGCTTGGCGCCGTCCGGCCCGTGGATGAGCGGGATATGCGCCATCTTCGGCACGCTCCAGCCGAGCGCCGCATAGATCTGCGCCTGACGGGCAGCATTGGTGAGATGGTCGTCGCCGCGGATGATGTGGGTGATAGCCATGTCGTGGTCGTCGACCACCACCGAGAGCATATAGGTCGGCGTGTCGTCCGAGCGCAGCAGCACAAGATCGTCGAGATCCTTGTTGGCGAACACCACGCGACCCTGCACCAGGTCGTCGATCACCGTCTCGCCCTCGGTCGGCGCCCTGAGGCGGATGGCCGGCAGCCGGTCGGCGGGCGCCTCGGAGGGGTCGCGGTCGCGCCAGCGGCCGTCATAGCGCGGCGCCCGGCCTTCGCGGCGCGCGGTCTCGCGCATCTCCTCGAGCTCGGCACTCGTCGCATAGCAGCGATAGGCACGCCCGTCGGCCAGCATGCGGTCTACCGCCGCGCGGTGCCGCTCGGCGCGGGCGAACTGGTAGACGACGTCGCCGGACCAATCGATGCCGAGCCAGGAGAGGCCGTCGAGAATGGCGTCGATGGCCTCGGGCGTGGAGCGCTGGCGGTCGGTGTCCTCGATGCGCAGCAGCATCTTGCCGCCCTTCGCCCGCGCATAGAGCCAGTTGAACAGCGCGGTACGGGCGCCGCCAATGTGCAGGAAGCCGGTCGGCGAAGGGGCGAAGCGGGTGACGACGGTCTCTGACATGAAAGCTAGATCTCACTGCGGCGGTTCGGCAAATTGGATACGCGAACAGGCCGGCAATTGGCTGGTGAGCGGGCGCGCTGCGTGTAGCATAGGTCGCTAGGCAGGCAAAATCGGGCGGACGACCGGATAATCCAAGGATTAGACGCGAATTTGGCGAGCCGGTCGGGGGCAGGGGAATGGTTGATGAGCAAGGGCGGCAGCATGGCGCGCGGTCACGCGCGATTGCTGCAGTACGCCCACTCGCGGGGCCGATACTCGCTCCGGGCCTGCCGGGCTTGCGCAAGCTGGGGGCAGGACTCGCGCTCGATCTGGCGCGGGAGGTTGGCGAGCGACGCGGTTTCCTCTGGCTTCCGGTCGCCTTTGCCATCGGCGTCGGCCTCTATTTTGGCGCTGCTCGCGAGCCGTCGACGATAGCGGCCTCAGCGCTTACAGCACTGCTCATGGCCCTCGCCCTTGCGGTACGGAGTCGGGCCGTTGCCTTCCACCTGCTGGCCGGACTGGCGGCCATCGCCGCCGGCTTCGCACTTGCCACGCTACACACTGCGCGCATCGCCCATCCGGTGTTGCCGACGCAGCTGGTCGCGGCGGAAGTCTCCGGCTTCGTTGAGCGAGCGGAACTGCGCACCAAGGATGGCAAGCAGAACGGACGCATCGTGCTGCGCGTGACCGCCCTGGAGCGGGCAGGCGAGCCGCGACCCGAACGGGTGCGCGTGACCGTGCCGGGTACGCCGCCTACGGTCGGCAGCCATGTCACCGTCCGTGCGACGCTGGGCCCGCCGCCGGGGCCGGCCTATCCCGGCGGCTATGATTTCGGCCGCGATGCCTGGTTCGACGGCATCGGCGCCACCGGCTTCGCCTTCGGCAAGGCCCGGGAGAGCGCGGCGCCGGTGGCCGTGCCACCCACGCTCGGTTTCGCCGCATGGTTGGACGAAGTGCGCGCCGCCATGGCCGGACGCATCACTGCGGTCCTGTCCGGCGATACCGGGGCGATCGCGGTGGCGCTTGTCACCGGATTGCGTGGCGGCGTGAGCGAAAGCGTCGAGGAGGTGATGCGCGTCTCCGGCCTCTCGCACATCCTCTCCATCTCCGGCCTGCACATGGCGCTGGTCGCCACCACCACCTTCATCCTGGCGCGCGCCTTGCTGGCGCTGTGGCCCGCGCTTGCACTACGCTGGCCGATCAAGGCCTACGCCGCCGTGCCCGCCATCGCGGCGGCGACCTTCTATCTCGTGCTGTCCGGCAATGAGGTGCCCACGCAGCGCTCCTATCTGATGACGCTGCTGGTGCTTGTCGGGGTGATGCTCGGACGTCCGGCGCTGACGCTGCGCACGCTCGCCATCGCCGCCATGATCGTGCTCGCCGCTGCGCCGGCGACGCTGCTCGATCCCGGAACGCAGATGTCGTTTGCCGCAACGCTGGCGCTGGTCGCCGCGCACGAAGCGTTCGGCCGTCGCCTCATCAATTCGGTCGGTGCAAGCACGCCGGTCGGCGGCTACGCGCTGCGCTATGTCGGGGCTCTGCTCGTGACTTCGCTGGTCGCCGGGCTGGCGACAGCTCCCTACGCCGCCTTCCATTTCCAGCGCCTCGCGCCGTTCAGCCTGCTGGCCAATCTCGCCGCCGCGCCACTGGTATCGCTGATCGTCATGCCGTTCGGGCTGCTGGGCGCGCTGCTGCTACCGTTTGGCTGGGACGGACCGGCATGGTCGGCCATGGGGTTCGGCATAGATGGCATGAGCTACATTGCCGCGACGGTGGCGGCCATGCCGGATGCCGACCGCGGCCTGCCGGCGTTTCCCCTGGCGACGCTGATCCTGTTCAGCCTTGCTCTGGCCTGCCTGTGCCTGCTGCGCACCCGCCTCGTTCTCATCGCGCCGGTGCTGGCAGCGGCGGGTCTCTGGATCGGCGCGTCCCCCGACCGCCCGGATCTGCTGGTCGACGCCACCGGAAAGACCGTGGCGGTGCGGGGCCTAGATGGGCGCCTCGCCCTGATGGGGGATCGTCCGACGGCAGTTCTCGCCAGCCGCTTCGCCGGCGAGCAATGGCTTGGCGCGGAGGGGGATCGTGCCGCGCTCGCCGCGCCCGGCGCACAGATGGCGGCGCCGCTTTGCGATCGGCTGGGCTGTACACTGCCGATGACGGACGGGCGAAACGCCGCCCTGTCGCTCTCGCGCGATTCGCTCGTCGACGACTGCCGTCTCGCCGCCGTGCTCGTCACCCCATTCGAGCCACCCGAGGATTGCGCGGCCTATGTGGTGCGGATCGCGCCGGATGGCAGCTCAGGCGCGCAAGCGCTCCATCTCGCCGCTGATGGGCCACAACTTGTTCGTGGTCGCCCGGAAGGCGTAGAACGACCTTGGCTGCCGATGCCGCGTGAAAAGCTGGCGAACGCCGCGGCAAAGTCGCCACGACCCATCACGCCGATCGATCCTGCCGGCACGGCGGATACCGAGACCCTGTCGCCGGAGCAGGCGTCGCCCGCGCCGGATCAATAACGGCGGAACAGGCCGACCAGGCGTCCCTGGATGCGCACCCGGTCAGGGCCGAAAATGCGGGTCTCGTAGGCTGGATTAGCCGCTTCGAGGGCGACCGATGCCCCCTTCTTGCGCAACCGCTTCAAGGTGGCTTCCTCATCATCGATCAGCGCCACCACGATCTCACCCGTGTCCGCGGTCTCGGTCTTGCGGATCAGCGCGAGGTCGCCGTCGAGAATGCCAGCCTCGATCATCGAATCGCCGCGTACCTCAAGCGCATAGTGTTCGCCACTCGCCAGCATTTCCGGCGGCATCGAAATGGTGTGGCTGCGCGACTGGATCGCGGAGATCGGCGTGCCGGCGGCGATGCGGCCCATCACCGGGATGGGCACCGGGCGCGACGGCTCGTCTTCTGTGGGCGGGCGCACCCGGCCGAGGCCACCCTCGACCACGTTCGGCGAGAAGTTACGCGACGGGCGGATCGGCTGCACGCTATCCGGCAGGCGCACCACTTCGAGCGCCCGAGCGCGATTCGGCAGGCGGCGAATGAAGCCACGCTCTTCGAGCGCCGTAATGAGGCGATGGATGCCTGATTTCGAGCGGAGATCGAGGGCTTCCTTCATCTCCTCGAAGGAGGGCGGCACGCCGCTTTCCTTGAGCCGTTCATGGATGAAGCGAAGCAGCTCATGCTGTTTGCGGGTGAGCATTCCGACCCCTCGATCTGGCTGACACAGGCGAAGACGGGCCCGAGTCAAACGAAACAAAGCACGAACAAAAACCTAGCTGTTCTTTTTGTGTTCCACAACAGTAAAGATACCGCTAATGCCCCGCCGTTTCCGTGGACGGCCAAAGCGGCCCGACATTTGCCTGTATGCAATCTGGCGCAGAGTGCCTATTGCAAGGGCATAGCGCCAGGGGCGGCAGAGTCGGGAGGCTTGTATTGGTCGAGACAATCGCGGAGGTCGTGGCGGCTCATCGGCAAGGCAAGGCGCGACCGGCGGAGACACTCGCGGCCTGCATGGCGCGCATCGCCGCCTATGACGACCCGGCGGTGTTCACGGCCATTGCCGAACCCAAGGCGATCCACGCCCAGCTCAAGTCGTTGGAGGGCTCAGATCCCGAGCGGCTGCCGCTTTACGGCGTGCCCTTCGCGGTGAAGGACAATATCGACGTCGCCGGCCTGCCCACCACCTGCGCCTGCCCGGACTTCGCCTATATGGCGACCAAGGATGCTGTGAGCGTGGCGCGCCTGCGCCGGGCCGGCGCCATCGTGGTCGGCAAGACCAATCTCGATCAGTTCGCCACCGGCCTTGTCGGCCGCCGCTCGCCCTATGGCACGCCGCGCAATCCGATCCGCGCCGATCTGGTGCCGGGCGGCTCCAGTTCCGGTTCCGGCGTTGCCGTCTCCGCCGGGCTGGTGCCATTTGCGCTCGGCACCGACACCGCGGGTTCGGGCCGCATTCCCGCCGGGCTCACCAATATCGTCGGGTTGAAGCCGAGCCTCGGCCTGGTCTCGACCACCGGCGTGGTTCCGGCGTGTCGTTCGCTCGATTGCGTCTCGGTGTTCGCGCGCACCGTCGGCGATGCCTTCACTGCGTTACAGGCGATGGCCGGGGCAGACCCATCCGATCCCTTCTCGCGCGATCTGCCGCTTGGCCATGCCGGCGGCGTGGCGCCGAAGCTACGCATCGGCGTGCCGCGCAGCGTGGATTGCGTGACGTTCGGCGATCGCGAGACCGAAGGCGCCTTCGTGCGCGCGCTGGCCCGTCTCGGTGCGCTTGGGGCCGATATCGTCGAGATCGAGATGGAGCCCTTCTTCGAGGCGGCGCGCCTGCTTTACGACGGTCCCTGGGTCGCCGAACGCTATGCCGCGGTCGGCGGCTTCCTGGAATCCCGGCCGGATTCCTTTCATCCAGTGGTGCGTTCCATCATCGAACAGGGGCGGGCCCTGAGCGCGGTCGACGCGTTCCGCGGTCTCTACCGCCTTGCCGAGTTGAAGGCGCGGGCGCGACAGGAGATGACCGGGCTCGATGCGTTGATGGTGCCGACCATGCCTACCGTCTACACGCTGGCGCAGCTCGATGCCGATCCGGTGCGGCTGAACAGCAATCTCGGAATCTACACCAATTTTGTGAACCTGCTCGATATGTGCGGCCTCGCCGTACCCTCCGAAATCCGCCGCGACGGTGCGCCGTTCGGCATCACCTTGCTGGCGCCGGCCGGGCGCGACGCGCATCTTGCGGCGATCGGCGCGGCCTTCCACGCCCGCACCGGGCTCGCCATGGGCGCCACAGGGCGTGCGCTACCTCCACTCGCGCCCGCCACGCCCACTGCCGGGCCGGGGCGGATCGAGATCGCGCTGTTCGGCGCGCATCTGTCCGGCTTGCCGCTCAATGGCGAATTACTGGCGGCCGGCGGCACCTTCGTGCGGCAAGCCCGCACCAATGCGGATTATCGGCTGTACTTGTTGCCGGAAGGCCGGGTTCGGCGGCCCGGTCTACTGCGCGGCCGACCGGGAAGCGGCGCGCCGATCGCGTGCGAGGTGTGGTCGCTGCCGGCGCAGAATTATGGTCCGTTCCTGGCGAAGATACCGGCGCCGCTCGGCATCGGCAGCATCACGCTGGACGACGGTTCCGACGTGAAGGGCTTCCTGGTCGAAGCGACAGGAGTGGCATCCGCGCGTGACATCACCGCCTATGGCGGCTGGCGCGGCTTCCTCGCCGCGGAGGTAGAGGCGGCTGCGATCTAAGGCATAACATCAGGAACTTACCGTAAGCAATTACGATCACACGCTTTGAGCATACTGCTCATAAGCGTCATGGACGATGACGATATGGTCGCGCATCGCCACCGCGGCGCCGTCCCGGTCGCCGCGCAATATCGCGGTGACCACCCGGTCATGCTCGGTGTGGGAGAGCGCGAGCCGGCCCAGCGCGCGGAACTGCGCGCGGCGGAACGGCGAGAGCCGACGCCTTGTGCCGAGCGTGATCTCGGCGAGATAGCCATTGTGGCTGCCGGCATAGATCGAGGTGTGGAAGGTCTCGTTGGCCTCGCGATAGCCGAGGAAATCCCCGGTTCGCATCAGGTCTCCCATCTCCGCATGCAGCGCTTCGAAGGCGCGGCGCTCGGCCGGATTCATCTTCAGCGCGCAGAGCCCGGCGCACAGTGCCTCCAATTCGGCCATGACGTCGAACATCGCCTGCAGCCGCTCGACGCTCGGGCGCGCCACCACGGCGCCGCGGTGCGGGCGGGTGTCGACCAGGCCGGAGGCGGCGAGTTCGCGGATCGCCTCGCGCACCGGCGTGCGGGAGACGCCGAAGCGGGCGGCGAGCGCCGTCTCGTCCAGCGTGGTGCCGGGTGGCAGCAGGCCGCGCGTGATCTCGTCGGCGATCTGGAAGCGCAACTCCTCTGCACGCGTGGCACGCGGAGCGGGTCCGGCATCACCAGTGGGGACGAGGGGGGCGGGGACGGAACGCATGCGACGGTGAAATTCCCGGATCGGGCGCGATTCGCCCGCTGCAACTGAAGGTTCGGAGCATATAGCGGGTGCCCCGGCCCGTCAGCCCGCGGCCGGTTCCTCGATCAGCGAGACATGGGCCGCGACCACTTTCCAGCCGTCCGGCGTACGCATCCAGGTCTGCATCTGCCGGCCGACCTTGCCCGAGGTCGCCGCCCGGCGGAACAGCGTCGCGGCGGTCGCCATGTCGGTGCCGTAGGTGGTGATGACCGTGCGCTCCAGGCTGCGGGCGAGCCCCATGGCCGAGCGCGCGGCACGGAAGGCGCGGATCGCCTCGATGCCGTAGAGATTCTCCGCTCCGCCATAGCGGATGGTGAGCGGGCTGTCCCAGAACAGCGCGTCGAGCGTTGCCACGTCGTTCGAGACCAGCGCCGCCTCGTAGCGCTGGAACACCGCGGTCACCTCGGCAAGGATTTCGGGGAGATTGATCTGCATCGGCTCTGCTCCGTTACGTCCGCGCGATCATGCACGAGCCGGGCCGGATTCCGCGAGGTCAGTCGTTGAGCAGCACGATGTCGCATGCGTCCCCGGCGCGGCCCGCCGGCGCATGCGGCGGGCGCACCAGCAGCGCGTCGGCGCGTGCGAGAAGGCGGAGCATGGAGGAATCCTGCACCGGCAGCGGCCGCACGATCGGCCCGCGAGCGCCCCGGCCGATGATCTCGGCGCGCATGAAATCCATCCGCAGATCATTGGCCTTGAGATCGACGCCGAGTTCCGCCGGCGTCAGCGGCAATCGGTCGACGCCCGCTGTCTCGCCCTGGAGGCGGCGCAGCAGCGGCACCAGGAACAGCAGCGCGCAGACATGTGCCGACACCGGGTTGCCGGGCAAGCCAAGTATCCGGGTGGCGTTCGCGTGGCCGAACATCAGCGGCTTGCCCGGGCGCAGCGCGATCTTGTGCACGGCAAGCTCGATGCCGAGGCCGAGCAGCGTCGGGGCGACGAGATCATGATCGCCGACCGAGGCGCCGCCGGTCGTCACCAATACATCGAGATCGGCGGCGAGGGCGCTGGTGAGACCGGCGCGCGTCGCGTCCGGCGTATCGGCAAGCCGGCCGAGATCGACCACCTCGGCGCCGGCAAGCCGGGCGAGGGCGCCCACTGCATAGATGTTGGAGAGGATCACCTGATGCGGGCCGGCGCCGGTGCCGGGCGGCACCAACTCGTCGCCGGTGGCGAAGATGCCGACCCGCGGGCGGCGCACCACTTCGAGATTGGCATGGTCGGCAGCGGCGGCGAGCGCGAGGTCGCGGGCGGTGAGCCGGTGCCCGGCCTGAAGCACGATGTCGCCCTTGGCGAAGTCGCCGCCGGCGAAACGCACGTGCCGACCACGCGTCGTCGCTTCCAGCATGGTGATGCGCTCGCCTTCGCGGCGCGTGTCTTCCTGGATGACGACGGCGTCGGCGCCAGCCGGTATCACGCCGCCGGTAAACACGCGTACCGTCTCGCCGGATTGCAGCGTGCCGTCATGCGGGCGTCCCGCCGCCGCCTCGCCGGCGAGTGTCAGCGTCACCGGCACGGTCGCGACATCGGCGGCACGCACCGCATAGCCGTCCATCGCCGAGACGTCCGCCGCCGGCGTGGTGCGGCCGGCGATCACCGCGCTGGCGAGCACGCGATGGTGCGCTTCGCCAACCGGCACGGTCTCGGCGTCCAGCGCGCCTGCGCCCGCGAGCACCCGGGCCAGCGCTTCTTCAGTCGGGATTAGCGCCATGGTCAGTCCGCCTGCCAGTGGCCCGAGCGGCCGCCGGCCTTCTCGACGACCCTGATGCCCTCGATGCGCATGCCGCGCTCCACCGCCTTGGCCATGTCATAGATGGTGAGGCAGGCGACGGAGACCGCGGTGAGCGCCTCCATCTCGACCCCGGTCTTGCCGGAGGTGCGCACGGTCGCGCGCACGACGAGGCCCGGCAGCGCCGGATCGGCGTCGATCTCCACCGCGACCTTGGTCAGCTGCAGCGGATGGCAGAGCGGGATCAGCTCATGGGTGCGCTTCGCCGCCATGATGCCGGCGATGCGCGCCGCGCCGAGCACGTCGCCCTTCTTCGCATTGCCGGACAGGATCAGGTTCAGCGTCTGCTGCGTCATCACCACATGGCCTTCGGCCGTGGCGGTGCGGTCGGTGATCGCCTTGTCGGCGACATCGACCATGTTCGCGGCGCCGGTGGCGTCGAGATGCGTGAGACGTTCCTCGCCAGCGGCCACGGCTCAGCCCGCCGCCCGCAGGACGGCCGGCGCCAGCAAGGCGCGGGTCGCCGCGGTGACGTCGGCCTGCCGCATCAGGCTCTCGCCGACCAGGATGGAACGGATGCCGACCTCGGCCAGCCGTGCCACGTCGGCCGGCGTGAAGATGCCGCTCTCGCCCACCATGATGCGGTCCGCCGGGATGCGCGGCGCGAGGCGTTCCGACGTCTCCAGCGACGTCTCGAAGGTCCGCAGATTGCGGTTGTTGATGCCGATCAGCCGCGCCGGCAGCTTCAGGGCGCGATCGAGCTCGGCGCCGTCATGCACCTCCACCAGCGCGTCCATGCCGAGGCCGTGGGCGCCTTCGACAAGGTCGAGCGCGAGAGCGTCATCGACCGCCGCCATGATGACGAGGATGGCGTCGGCGCCCCAGGCACGAGCCTCATACAGCTGGTACGGGTCGTACATGAAATCCTTGCGCAGCGCCGGCAGCGCGCAGGAGGCGCGAGCGCTGGTCAGGAACTCCGGCGCGCCCTGGAAAGAGGGCGCGTCGGTCAGCACCGACAGACAGGTCGCGCCGCCGGCCGCATAGGCTTTTGCGAGCGCGGGCGGATCGAAATCGGCACGGATCAGGCCGCGCGACGGGCTTGCCTTCTTGATCTCGGCAATCAGGGCGGTGTGGCCAGTCGCAATGCTGTGCTCGATCGCCTTCAGGAAGCCGCGCGTCGGGCTCGCCGCTTCCGCCGCAGCGCGAACACTCGCGAGCGGCCTGGACTGCTTCGCCATCGCGATTTCTTCACGCTTGTAGGCGCCGATCTGTTCCAGAATATCTGCCATCGCTATGCCTCCTCAGGCTGCGTTGGAGACCGCGACGAGCCGCTCGAGCGCCTCGCTCGCCTTGCCCGCTTTCAGGCTGGCGCGTGCAATGTCGAGCCCGGCGGCAATGTCGTCGGCGCGGCCGGCCACCACCAAGGCGGCGGCGGCGTTCAGCAGCGAGACGTCGGCATAGGCGCCCGGTTCGCCCGCCAGCACCGCGCGCAGCGCCACGGCATTGACGGTGCCGTCGCCGCCCTTCAGCGCCGACGGCGTCGAGGTCGCGATGTCGAGGCTCGCTGGGGAGATCTCGAAGCTGCGGATCGTGCCGTTCTTCAGCTCCGCCACATAGGTCGGGCCGGTGGTGGTGATCTCGTCGAGCCCGTCGGAGCCGTGCACCACCCATGCGCTGGTGGAGCCGAGCGTCCGCAGCACCTCGGCGAGCGGTTCGATCCAGCTGCGCGCGAACACGCCGACCATCTGCCGGGTGACGCCGGCCGGGTTCGACAGTGGACCCAGCAGGTTGAAGATGGTGCGCGTGCCCATCTCCACCCGCGTCGGGCCCACATGCTTCATCGCCGGATGGTGCGCGGGGGCGAACATGAAGCCGATGCCGGCCTCGGCGATGCAGCGGGAGATCTGCTCGGGCGTGAGGTCGATCTTCACGCCCAGCGCCATCAGCACGTCGGCGGCTCCGGACTTGGAGGAGAGCGCGCGATTGCCGTGCTTGGCCACCGGCACGCCGGCGCCGGCGACGATGAAGGAGGCGCAAGTGGAGATATTGTAGGACCCGGAGGCGTCGCCGCCGGTGCCGACCACATCCACCGCCCCCGTGGGGGCTTCGACGCGCAGCATCTTGGAGCGCATCGTCGAAACTGCGCCGGCAATCTCGTCCACGCTCTCGCCGCGTACCCGCAGGCCCATCAGCAGTGCGCCGATCTGCGAGGGCGTGGCTTCGCCGGACATCATGATGTCGAAAGCGTGTGCCGATTCCTCGCGCGACAATGCGGTGCCGGTCGCGACCTTGCCGATCAGGTTCTTGAGGTTTTCCATTTTGCTCACGCCGCCCGCGAACGCCGCGGCCCGGCATTCCAGGCGCGGGCAAGGTCCAGGAAGTTCTTCAATATGGTGTGGCCGTGCTCGGAGGCGATGCTCTCCGGGTGGAACTGCACGCCATGCACCGGCAATTCGCGATGCGAGAGGCCCATGATGAGGCCGTCATCGGTTTCCGCGGTCACCTTGAGTCCGGCGGGCAGCGTGTCGCGCTTGACGATCAGCGAATGGTAGCGGGTCGCCTTGAACGGGCCGTTTATGCCGCGGAACACCGTCTCGCCCTGGTGGCGCACATCGGAGAGCTTGCCGTGCATCGGCAGCGGCGCGCGGATCACGTCGCCGCCGAACACCTGGCCGATCGCCTGGTGGCCGAGGCAGACGCCGAACACGGGAATCTCCTCGGCGGCGCGCGCGATGAGATCGCAGCAGATGCCGGCCTCGGTCGGCGTGCAGGGGCCGGGCGAGATGACGATGGCCTCTGGCTTGAGCGCCAGCGCCTCGTCGACGGTCAGCGTATCGTTGCGACGCACCTCCACCTCGGCGCCGAGCCCACCGAGATAGTGGACGAGGTTCCAGGTGAAGCTGTCATAATTGTCGACGAGAAGGATCATCGTGCGCCTGCCTGCCGGGCACGCCCCGACGTTACAAGCTCTAGGGCGCGCGGCGCGGCACGGTCAAGCCGGCAGGCGAGGCGAGGGGACATCATTGCCCCCGCCCGGCGCGCGCGGCGAAACGCACGGCCTCCTCGCCGGCGCGGAACAGCGCACGGGCCTTGTTGATGCATTCCTGCTGCTCGCTCTCCGGCACCGAGTCATAGACGATGCCGGCGCCGGCCTGGACATACATGCGCCCGTTCCGCACCACGGCGGTGCGCAGCACGATGCAGGTATCCATCTCGCCATCAGCGCCGAAATAGCCGATGGCCCCGGCATAGATGCCGCGCTTGTCGCGCTCCAATTCGTCGATGATCTCCATCGCCCGCACCTTTGGCGCACCGGACACCGTGCCGGCCGGAAAACCGGCGGCCAGCGCATCGAGCGCGTCGCGCCGCGGGTCGATATCGCCCTCGACGTTGGAGACGATGTGCATCACCTGGCTGTAGCGCTCGACGAAGAAGCTGTCGGTCACCTTCACCGTGCCGATCTTGGCGACTCGCCCGACATCGTTGCGGCCGAGATCGAGCAGCATCAGATGCTCGGCACGCTCCTTCGGATCGGCCAGCAACTCGTCTTCCAGCGCCTTGTCTTCATGCGGCGTCGCCCCGCGACGGCGGGTGCCGGCGATGGGGCGGATGGTGACCGTCTCGTCGCGCAGCCGCACCAGGATTTCGGGGCTGGAGCAGACCAGCGCGAAGTCGCCGAAATTGAAATAGACCAGGAACGGCGCGGGATTGACCCGCCTGAGCGCGCGGTAGAGCGTGAAGGACGGCAGCGCGAATGGCGCCTCGAAGCGCTGCGAGAGCACCACCTGGAAGATGTCGCCGGCGCGGATATATTCCTTCGCCTGCTCGACCATCGCCTGGAATTCATCCGGCGGCGTATTGGAGACCGGCATCACCTCTTCGTGGAAGGGGTCGGCGGTCTCGGCGTTCGGCAACGCCGCATCGAGGGCGCGTATCACCCGCTCGATCCGCTCGTGCGCAGCCTCCAAGGCAGCCGTGGCCGTGACGCCGGCGTGTGGGCGCACCGGGCTGACCACGGTGAGCTCGTCGCGCACCTGGTCGAACACCACCATCACCGTCGGGCGGATGAAGATGGCATCCGGCACGCCCAGCACGTCGGGCTTGGCCTCCGGCAGACGCTCCATCTGCCGCACCATGTCATAGCCGAGATAGCCGAACACGCCGGCCGCCATGGGCGGCGAGCCTTCCGGCAGGCTGATGCGGGATTCCCGCACCAGCGCGCGCAAAGCGAGCAAAGGCGGCTCGGCACAGGGCTCGAACGCCTCCGCCTCGGTGAGCGCGCGGCGGTTGATCTCCGAGGCATCGCCACGGCAGCGCCAGATCACGTCCGGATCGATGCCGATCATCGAGTAGCGCCCGCGCGTGGCGCCACCCTCGACGGATTCCAGCAGGAAGCTGTTCGCCCGTTCGCCGGCGATCTTCAGGAACGCCGAGACCGGGGTTTCGAGATCGGCGACCAGCGTGGTCGTGACGATCTGCGCCTCGCCGCGCTCATAGGCCGCGGCGAAGGCGGCCGCATCTGGAAGGAAGCTCATGTCGCCGCTCAGTTGGCCTGTTCGCCGCCGCCGACGATCTGGTCGAGCGCGACGCGGTTGATGCGCACGCCGAGATCGGACTGCAGGCGGACCAGATACTCGGTCATCAGGTCCTGTTCCATGCGATCGCGCACCTGGTCGAGGATCTGGGCGCTCTGCGTCCCGTCGGCCGGCAGGCTGACGTCGCGCACCTGGAACAGCAGCTGGCTGTCGCCATCCTCGATCGGGGTGGAGCCGATGGCGCCCTTCTTGGCATCGAACACCGCAGCGATGGCGCCCTGCGGGATGCCTGCGGAAGCGCGGCCGCGACGGATGCCGTTCGCCCATTTCAGCTCCAGCCCGGCCTCCTGCGCGACCTTGGCGAAGCTCTCGCCGCCCTCGATCCTCTTCTTGAGGTCGGCGACGCGGGCATCGAGCGCCTTCTGCGCCTCGTCCTGCTTCCAGCGCTCCAGCACCTGGGCGCGGGCCTCCTCGAAGGTGCGGTCGCGCGGCGGGGTGATCGCCTCGACGTCGTACCAGACATAGCCGCCGGCCTGGTTGCCGGTGCCGGCGATCTGCACCGGGTCGTTCTCGGCGCCGACATCGGTGGTGAAGGCGCCGCTCAGCACATCGGTGCGGCCCGGGAAGTCGGGGGCGGCGGTGCCGTCCGCCGTCTTGCCCTGGCGGTCGACATCGAGCGTCTGGACGGTGAGGCCGTATTTGGTGGCGATCTCGGTGAGCTTCGCGCCGCCGGCACGATCATCCTCGATCTGGTCGTGCTTGTTCAGCAGGTCCTGCTGCGCGCGCTGCAACTGGAGCTGCGTGCGAATCTCGCCGGCGACCTCGGCGAGCGGCTTCACGCTGCCCGGGGTGATGGCGCCGACATGGATGATGACCGGCCCGAAGCGCCCGGTGATGACGCCGCTGGTGCCGTCCTGCGGCAGCGAGAAGGCAGCGTCCGCCACCGCCTTGTCGAAGATCTGCGCGCGGGTGACGGTGCCGAGCTCGACATCGGTCGGCGTCAGCTTGCGTTCCAGCACGATGTCGGCGAACGCGGTACCGGCGGCGAGCTTGTCGGCCGCAGCCTTTGCTTCATCGGCATTGGGGAACACGATCTGCTGGACGACGCGCTTCTCCGGCGTGCCGAAACGCGCGGAATTGGCGTCATAGACCTGCTGCACGTCGGCGTCGGAAATCTCGATGGTCTTGGCGACGACGTCGGGGGTGAGCGCCAGCACCGATATCTTGCGGAACTCCGGCGCCTTGAACGCCACCTTGCGGGCCTCGAAGAAGGCGCGCAGCGCATCCTCCGTCGGGTCGGCAATGTCCTTGGCCGGGGTCGGATTGAGAATCACATAGTCGACCGAGCGCTCTTCATTCTCGAAGCGCTGGATGCCGCTGGTCAGCACCGCCGGCAGTTCGATGCCGCCACCCAGCGACTGGATCAACTGCTGACGCAAGGCGAGCTTGCGCTCGGCACTGACGAATCGCGCCTCGGTGAAGCCGTTGGAGCGCAGCAGGCGCTGGAAATAATCATGATCGAACGCACCCGACGGGCCGAAGAAGGCCGGGTTCTGCTGGATGCGCTTCGCCAGCTCGTCGTCGGAGAGCGCGAGTCTCAGGCGCGTCGCGCGGTCGTCGAGTGCCGCCTCGCCGAGCCGCTCGCTCAGCAACTGGTCGGGAATGCCGAGCGCGCGCGCCTGGTCGGGCGCGACGCCGCGCTTGATCTGCTGGCTGATCTGCTGGAGCCGCTCCTGATAGAGCTGGCGGAACTCCGGCGCCGAGATCTCGGTCGAGCCGATGGTGGCGAGCGTCTGGCTGCCGAATCCGCGGAACACATCCGCGATGCCCCATATGCCGAAGCTGACGATCAGCAGGGCCATGAGGAGCTTGGCGACGAAGCCGGAAGCGTGCTTACGCAGGGACTGCAACATTGAATTTTCTCGTTGATCGGTAAACGCGCCGGAAGCCCCGCTCGCGAAAGGCGCGCATCATAGGGAGGGTGCCGCGAACCCGCAACGCCACCACACCGCGACGTTACCTATGGCCGCAACGTCGCACCTCCAGCGTTTGCGCGGCGCCTTACGCTCTGTTACCCCACATTATTCTATGCGTGAGGGAGACAGATGACGCGCCGCCCCCTGGTCGCCGGAAACTGGAAGATGAACGGGCTGCGTGCCTCCGTGGTCGAGCTGGAGGCGATGATCGCCGCCTATGACAGCCACCTCCAGGCCAGGGCCGAATTGCTTATCTGCCCGCCGGCGACGCTGCTGGCTTCATTCCCGGCGGTCGCCGCCGGCTCCGGGCTCGCCATCGGCGCCCAGGACTGCCATCCCGCTCCATGCGGCGCCCATACCGGCGACATCTCCGCCGAGATGATCGCGGATGCCGGCGCCGGATTCGTGATTCTCGGCCATTCCGAGCGGCGCGCCGATCATGGCGAGACTGATTCGCTGGTGCGCCTCAAGGCCGAGGCAGCGCGCCGCGCCGGCCTTGTCGCCATCGTCTGCGTCGGCGAGAGCGAGGCCGAGCGCGACGCCGGCCGGGCGCTGGAGATCGTGGTCGGCCAACTCGCCGGCTCCATCCCGGACGGCGCGACGGGCGCGGATCTGGTCGTCGCCTATGAGCCGATCTGGGCCATCGGCACCGGGCGCACGCCATCGGAGGCGGACATCGTGGAGATGCACGGCGCCATGCGCGCAGCCTTGCGCGAGCGCTTCGGCGCGGAGGCGGAGGGCATCCGCCTGCTCTATGGCGGCTCGGTGAAGCCGGAGAACGCCGGCACCATCCTCAAGCTCGAAGATGTCGACGGTGCGCTGGTCGGCGGCGCCAGCCTGAAGGCCGCCTCTTTTATCGCCATCGCGCGCGCCTATCTTTAGCCCGCAGGGCAATGGTGCGTGCTGCGCGGTCCCGGCGGGTGGAAATGGCCGGCGGGATCGTGTAGGAACCCGCCGAATGTCCGGGCGGCCGCCTCGCGTGCCGGCCCGTTTCTGGATTCGATTTCGAAGGCGTCACATGCAGACCGTACTCATCGTCATCCACCTCATGGTGGTGCTGGCGCTCATTGGCGTCGTGCTGATCCAGCGCTCCGAAGGGGGCGGGCTCGGCATCGGTGGCGGCGGCGGGGGAGGGGGCTTCTTCAGTGCCCGCGGTTCCGCCAATGTGCTGACGCGGGCAACCGCGATCCTCGCTGGCCTGTTCTTCATCACCAGCATCTCGCTCACCGTGCTCGCAGGCTGGGGCCGCGGCCCGTCCACCATCTTCACGCCGTCGGGCACCACGGCTCCGGGTCTGCCGGGCCAGCCGGCGCCGGGCGGCTCGGTGCTCGACCAGCTCAAGGGCGCGCAGCCCGCACCGACGGCGCCCGCCGCTCCGGCCGGCCCGCAGGTTCCCCAGTCCCAGTGATGGGCCGGGCGGTCGCGGTACGTCTGCGCTCGCTCAAACATCTTTACCCACAGGCGAGGGCCGGCATGATGAGCTGGCCTCTCGTCGAATCGCGTTTTTGCAGCTAGAAACCGGATTCCATGGCGCGCTACATTTTCATCACCGGCGGCGTCGTGTCCTCGCTCGGCAAGGGCCTAGCATCGGCTGCGCTCGGCGCGCTGTTGCAGGCTCGGGGCTACAAGACCCGGCTGCGCAAGCTCGACCCCTATCTGAACGTCGATCCGGGCACCATGAGCCCGTATCAGCACGGCGAAGTCTTTGTCACTGATGACGGCGCCGAGACCGACCTCGATCTCGGCCATTATGAGCGCTTCACCGGCCGGCCGGCGACGCGGGCCGACAATGTCACCACCGGCCGCATCTATCAGGACATCCTCGCCAAGGAGCGGCGCGGCGACTATCTCGGCGCCACCGTCCAGGTGATCCCGCACGTCACCAACGCCATCAAGGACTTCATCCTCTCCGGCAATGAGGGGTATGATTTCGTGCTGGTGGAGATCGGCGGCACGGTCGGCGACATCGAGGCGATGCCGTTCCTCGAGACCATCCGCCAGATCGGCAACGAGCTGCCGCGCAAGCATTGCATCTATATTCACCTGACGCTGCTGCCCTTCATCCCCTCCGCGGGCGAGCTCAAGACCAAGCCGACCCAGCATTCGGTGAAGGAGCTGCGCTCCATCGGCATCCAGCCGGACATCCTGCTCTGCCGTACCGACCGCGCCATTCCGCAGGAAGAGCGCCGCAAGCTCGGCCTGTTCTGCAATGTGCGCGAGAGCGCGGTGATCGAGGCGCGCGACGCCGACAATATCTACGCCGTGCCCTCCGCCTATCATGATGCCGGGCTCGACACCGAGGTGCTGGCCGCATTCGGCATCGAGCCGGCGCCGGAGCCGGACCTCACACGCTGGAAGCGCATCGAGGGCGGCATCCGCAATCCCGAGGGCACGGTCACCATTGCCGTCGTCGGCAAATATACCGGCCTGAAGGACGCCTATAAGTCGCTGATCGAGGCGCTGGCCCACGGCGGCATCGCCAATAATGTGCGGGTCAATCTCGACTGGATCGAAAGCGAGATCTTCGAGCGCGAGGATCCGGCACCGTTCCTGGAGCATGTCCACGGCATCCTCGTCCCCGGCGGCTTCGGCCAGCGCGGCGCCGAGGGCAAGATCCGCGCGGCGCAGTTCGCCCGCGAGCGGCGCGTGCCCTATTTCGGCATCTGCTTCGGCATGCAGATGGCGGTGATCGAGGCAACGCGAAACCTCGCCGGCGTTCCGGCGGCAAATTCCACCGAGTTCGGCCCGACCGAGGAGCCGGTGGTCGGCCTGCTCACCGAGTGGCTGCGCGGCAATGAGCTGGAGCGGCGCGGCCTGAACGACAATCTCGGCGGCACCATGCGGCTCGGCGCCTATCCCGCGCACCTTGCTGAGGGCAGCCGGGTTTCCGAGGTCTATCATTCCACCGACATCTCGGAGCGCCATCGTCACCGCTACGAGGTGAACCTTGCCTATCGCGACCGACTGGAGGCGTGCGGCATGCGCTTCTCCGGCATGTCGCCGGACGGATTGCTGCCGGAGATCATCGAATATCCGGACCATCCATGGTTCATCGGGGTACAGTTCCACCCCGAGCTGAAGTCCCGGCCGTTCGCCCCGCATCCGCTGTTCGCCTCGTTCGTCGGTGCGGCGGTGGTGCAGAGCCGGCTGTTCTGAAGGCATGTTCCGCAAAAGTTGAATGACTTTTGCGACTCCGAACATGCCTCAGCGCTTTTATCGGGCGCCGGGCGCGCCTCTCATCTGTGCGCAGCGTGAGGAGCCGCCATGGCCCGGGGTCTCGACCACATCGTCCACGCCGTGAAGGACTTAGAGGCCGCCGGCGAACTCTACGACATGCTCGGCTTCACGGTGGGCACGCGGAACCGGCATCCCTGGGGCACGCACAACCGCATCGTCCAGTTCCCCGGCTTCTTCCTGGAGTTGCTGGAGGTCGCCGAGCCGGAGGCGATCCCGCCGCACGAGGATGAAGTCTTCTCCTTCGGCGCCTTCAATCGCGATTTCCTGGCCGAGGTCGGGCCGGGCCTCTCGATGCTGGTGCTGGAGAGCAAGGACCCGGCGGCGGACAA
Organism: Starkeya sp. ORNL1; assembly: GCF_012971745.1. Lineage (NCBI taxonomy): Bacteria > Pseudomonadati > Pseudomonadota > Alphaproteobacteria > Hyphomicrobiales > Xanthobacteraceae > Starkeya > Starkeya sp. ORNL1. The sequence continues at coordinate 748,426 of NZ_CP048834.1, read as the reverse complement.
GGCGGCGTTCGATGCAGCCGGCTCTGGTGGCTTCAAGCTGTTCGACTTTGCCCGCACCGGGCGCCGGCCGGACGGCAGCGATGTCGAGGTCGCCTTCACGCTGGCCTTCGCCCGCGATCCGGCGGCGCCCCATGCCGGCTTCTTCACCAGCCTGCAGAAGCTGCCGGACAATTTCTGGGCGCCCGATCTCCAGCGCCACATGAACGGCGTGACCGGCATTGCCGGCGCGGTGCTCACCGCCGACGAGCCGGAAGCACATCTCGCTTTCCTCAAGGCCTTCACCGGCGCCGACTTCCGCCGTGCCACCAATGGCTGGCACTTGGCGCAGACGCCGCGCGGCACCATCGAACTGATGAGCCGCGAATTGTTCGCGCAGCGCTTCGGAGCGGCGCCGGCGGCAGATGCCGGTTTGCGCATCGGCGCGGTGCGCTTCGCGGTGAAGGATATCGCCGTCACCCGCAAGCGCCTCGCCTCAAGCCGCATGACGGCGGAGGAGATCGAGGGCGTCATCGTCATCGGCCCCAAGGCCGCGCTCGGCGCGACGCTGGTGTTCGAGCCGGAGGCTTAGGCCCGGCGTCGGCCCGGCCTCCTTCCGACAGGCGTCATCCCACCCACTTTGAGACGTCATCCCGGACGGCCGCAGGCCGATCCGGGATCGCGAAAACGTTCTTCACCTTCCTACGATCCCGGCTCTCCGGCTTCGCCTACGGCCGGGATGACGTTGAATGGACGCAAGAAAAACAAAAGGCCCGGAGGTCGTCCCTCCGGGCCTTTCCGATTCAGGCGTCGAGCCGGCCTATTCCGCGATCGCCGGCGGGCGGGTGCCGGTGCGGATCGGCAGGAACGCGGCGACGCGGGCGCGCAGGGCGACCCAGGTAGCCGGGCTGTTGAGCGTCGAGCCCTCCAGCCAGCCGATCAGCGCCGCCGCCAGGAACGGCAGCCCCTGCACCGCGAGCGCGAAGGCGAAAAGGTCGATCTCCACCACCGCATGCCAGTTGGTCATGTGCAGGCCGACGGCGGAGAGCAGCAGGCCCGAGCCGATGATCGCTTCCGGCAGCGCCGGGAAGGCGCGGGCGGCGTTGGCGAGCCAGCTGCCCTTGGCGGTGCGGGCGAAGGCGAGGTCCTTGTAGCGGAAGCCGTCATAGACCGCCTTCGCCACCGTGAACTGCACTGCCATCGCCGCGAAGGCCGCGCCGAGCATGCGCACCGGCGTCGTGGCGACACGCATGCGGTACATGGCCATGAAGTGCAGTACATAGATGCCGAAGCAGAATAGGATCGGCAGGGTCAGGATGCGCTGCGGCACCGCGATGCCGAGGCCGAGCACGAACGGCACCCAGGCGAGGCTGAGAATGGCCACCAGCGCGCCGATGCTTTCCGAGCCGAGCCAGCTCATCCAGCCGATGGCGAACTCGCGGCGCTGCGCCGAGGTGAGGCGCGAGGCGTTGGGCAGCAGGCGGCGCCAGTGCTTGCGCACGATCTGCATGCCGCCATAGGCCCAGCGATGGCGCTGCTTCTTGAACGAGGCGAAGTCGTCCGGCAGCAGGCCCCAGCCATAGCGCGTATTGGTGTAGTGGCTCTTCCAGCCGCGCTCGATGATCGAGAGGCCGAGGTCGGTGTCCTCGCAGATCGTCTCGCTCGACCAGTCGCCGGCCTCCACCATGGCGGCGCGGCGCATCAGGCACATGGTGCCGTGCACGACGATGGCGTCATGCTCGTTGCGCTGGACCATGCCGATGTCGAAGAAGCCGGCATACTCAGCGTTCATCGCCTCGTGCATCAGGCTCTTCTCGGCGTCGCGATGGTCCTGCGGCGCCTGCACGATGCCGACCGTCGGGTCCTCGAAGGCCGGGACCAGGTCCTTCAGCCATTCCGGGCTCACCACATAGTCGGCGTCGATGATGCCGATGATCTCGGCGTCGGGCGCCGTGTGCTGCATGGCGATGCGCAGCGCGCCGGCCTTGAAGCCCGCGATCTTCGGCAGGTTCAGGAACTTGAAGCGGTCACCCAGCGCGGCGCAGTGCGCCTCGATCGGTTCCCAGAAGGCGGGATCCGGCGTGTTGTTGATGATGACGATGCATTCGAGGTTCGGGTAGTTCAGCCGCGCCACGCCGTCGAGCGTCTGCTTCAGCATCTCCGGCGGCTCTTTATAAGCCGGGATGTGGATCGACACTTTGGGCGTACGGGTCGGCAGGCCGGGGGTCGCGCCGGTAAGCAGTCGGCGCGGCGTGCGGCCGAAGGCGACAGTGGCGAGTTCCTCGACGCGATAGAGCATGACGATGACGAGCGGCACCAGCAGCACGACGCTGGCGACGAAGGTCACCTTGTTGCCGCCCATGACGTAGTGCGTCAGCCAATGGTCGGTGACGGTGGCAAGCCACGCGCCGACCAGGCAGGCCGCACCCGACATGACCGCGGTCTGGGCCACGGTGAGGCGCTGCATCCGGAAGATCGGCACGCAGAAGGCGAAGCCGAGCAGCACCGCGAGCAGGGCGGTCGGCATGTAGTTGGACGGGGTGATCGGGCCGGAGAGCGGGAATTTCAGCTGCCGGTCGGCATCCATCACGCCCCAATACTGGCCGACGCTGCCTTCAAAGCTCTTCCACGGCGCGTCGAACGCCTCGACGATGTTGTAGTCGATGCCGAGCCCGTCCGCCCGCGCGGCGAAGGTGCGGATGACATTGGCCTGCAGCAACTCGCCCGGCACCGCGGCGTCGCGGTTATAGCCCGCGCTCGGCCAGCCGAACTCGGCGATGACGATGCGCTTGCCGGGATAGGCGGCGCGCAGCCGGTCATAGATGCCGATGGTGCGATCCACCACCTGGTCGGCGGGTACGCCTTCCCAATAGGGCAGAATGTGCGCGGCGATATAGTCGACGGCGGAAACCAGTTCCGGATGGTCCAGCCAGACGTCCCAGGTTTCACCCGTGGTGACCGGGACATTGGTCTGCTGCTTCACCTTGCGGATGATATCGATCAGCTCGGCCGGGGTCTTCTCCGCGCGCAGGATCGACTCGTTGCCGACCACCATGCCGATGACGTTGGAATTCTTGCGCGCGGCATCGACCGCGTTGGCGATCTCGTGCGCGTTGCGGGTCTCGTCCTTGTCGATCCAGGCGCCGACCGTGACCTTCAGGCCCTTCTCGGCCGCGATCTTCGGCACCAGCTCTAGTCCGCCGGTGGAGGCGTAGGTGCGCACGGCGCGCGTATAGGGCGCGACCGCCTCGACGTCGGCGCGGATCTGCGCCTCGGTGGTGGCCTGACCCTTGTCCGGATTGGTTCCGCGCCCGTAAGGCGCGAATGAGAAGCTGGCGAAGCGGTCGGGAACAGCCGGCGCCGAGACTTCTTGGCGCATCGCAAGCCAGACGAAAGCATGCACGGACGTGACTACCGCGACCACGGCGGCGGCGACACGAACAGCGGGGCGCATGGACCTACCCACAGAAGGAGAAGGAGAGATGATGGTACCTATAGTCCAATTTTGACGCTGGTGCAGCATGACCTACTGCGGCGCCGCGAGAATCTCGCTGCCGCACATGCTGATTTCCGCCGCCCCAACGCGTTCAACCGGATATTTGTTCCGCTCTGTGGCGGCCGCATGTCGGACACGCGGCTGCGCCATGAAATCATTACGCTAAATCATTGCGCCGGAGCGGCCGCCGGGGCGCTGGCCGTGGCCGGCGGCGGCGCGTCGGGATTGACCCAGCACGCATGGACGCGCCCGGTCAGCTTCTCCTGCGACTTGGCATCTATGTTGCCCTGCCGCACGAGGCAGCGGAAGGCGATCTTCAGGTGCTCCATCGGGCAGCCGAAGCGTTCATAGAGCTCCATGTGGCGCCGCGCGGTGTCGATGTCGTCGCGCCACAACAGCATGGCGATGCGCCGTCCGCTCCACACGCACTCCGGCAGGCCGGCATTGCCGGGAAGCTTTGCCGCCTCGGCGAATTCCTCCACCGAACGGCGCTGCGCTTCCTGCTGCTCGGCCGCCTGCTGGTCCGCAGGCTTCTGCTCGCCATTGTTCGATTGGGCGCCGGCAGGGAGCACGCCGACGGCCGCGAGAAGGAATCCGCCAGCGAGGAGGGCGGCGAGAGGACGTACCGAGCACACCATGATGAAATTCGTCACGCATAAGAGAGGGAAGTCGGGACACTAGGAGAAGCTATTGATTTTGTCAGCATGACGACGTGTCGTACGTGCAGGTGCACGGATGGTTGCAGGATGCGGTGGTGCGACGAAGCGCCTTTCCGCAGACACACGCTCCGGGCTACAAGACGCATCCTGCCAGATTGCCAGACTTCCCGGAGATGTTTCGCATGCGCCTGCCACTCGCGCTCGCCGCACTTGTCATCGCGGCGATCGGTGCCGTCTGGGCATGGCTCGGCCACCCGGTTCCCGCTCCGGCTTCGCCGCTCGCCGCCGGCGACAAGCTGCCCTGCGTCTCCTATGCGCCGTTCCGTCCCGGCCAGTCGCCCTTCATGGCGGGGCTGATGATCCCGGCCTGGCAGATCGACGAGGATTTCGAGCGGCTCGCCAAGATCACCAAATGCGTGCGCACCTATTCCACCGAGATGGGGCTCTCCGCCGCGCCAGGTCTCGCCCGCAAGCACGGCCTCACCATGCTGCAGGGCATCTGGCTCGGCGGCGAGAAGGAGAAGAACGCCGTCGAGATCCGCGAGGCGGTGAAGGCGGCGAACGAGAACACTGACGTCATCACATCCGTCATCGTCGGCAATGAAGTGCTGCTGCGCGGCGAGATGTCGGCTATCGACCTTGCCGCCACCATCCGGGACGTCAAGGGGCAGGTGAAGGTCCCGGTCACCTATGCCGACGTCTGGGAATTCTGGGAGCGCAATCGCGATCTCGCCAACGCGGTTGATTTCGTCACCATCCATATATTGCCGTTCTGGGAAGACGTGCCGGTCTCCGCCGACAAGGCGGTCGCCCATATCGACGCCATCCGCTCGCACATGGGCGAGGTGTTCGCCGGGCGCGACATACTGATCGGCGAGACCGGCTGGCCGAGTGCCGGGCGGATGCGCGAAGGTGCCGAGCCGTCACCCTCGAACCAGGCCGAGGTCATCCAGGAACTGCTCGCGCTGGCGGTGCAGAAGAATTACCGGGTGAACGTCATCGAGGCGTTCGACCAGCCGTGGAAGCGGGCGCTGGAAGGCACGGTCGGCGGCCATTGGGGCTTCCTCGACGCCTATTCGCGCGACTTCAAGTTCGCCTGGGGCCAGCCGGTCTCCAACCATCCGGCCTGGATCGTCCAGGCGCTGGGCGGCATGGCGCTGGCGCTCGCCGTATTCGGCGCAGCCTGGTGGACGCAGCGCCGCAATACGGGCGAGCCGCTGAGCGGCGGCGAATGGGGCGCGGTCGCCGGCATCGCGCTCTTCGCCGGTCTCACCATCGGGCGTGCGGTTGCGGCGGCGCCAGTCGAGAGCCTCGGCTTCGGCGGCTGGCTGCGCAGCATCGTCATGCTGGCGCTCGGGCTCGCTGCGCCGCTGCTGGCGGCGGCGGGCGTCGCGGCGCGGGCGCGCATGGTCGCGCTCTCGACCTTCCTCGATCCGGCGCAATGGCGCACCTCGTCCCGCATCGAGCTGGCACTCGCCGGCGCGCTGGGGGTGAGCGTGGTGCTGGCGACGCAGATCGCGCTCGGGCTGGTGTTCGACCCGCGCTACAAGGACTTCCAGTTCTCCGGCCTGACCCCGATCATTGCCGCCTTTGCCTTCTACGCCTTTGCGGCGCCGGGCGGCATTGCTCGCGAGGACCGCCATGCGGAATGGATCGCCGCCATCGTCCTGGCCGTCTCGGGTGTCTATATTGCGCTGAACGAGACCCTGGCCAATTGGCAGGGCCTGTGGACCGGCGCGCTGCTTGTGCTGTTCGGCCTCACTCTGTGGCGGAGTGCTGCGGGCGCGCAAACGAAACGATGAGCAGCCCTGCGGCCAGCGCTGCAAGGTTGCCATTATAGAGCACGACGCCGAGCGCGCTGGCGACGAGCGCAAGAGTGAAAACCAGCGTCGAGGGCCGGATCAGCTGGAGCGTTGCCAGCACCAGCGCCACGATGCCGAACACCGAATAGCTGTGCAGCGTCAGCACCACGCGCCGCACCGCGCAGGTGCCGGTCTGCAGGCCGGCCTCGCAGGCTAGCCCGACCGCGGACGGCTCCAGAACGGCGTAGCGCATGTAGGCCGCCCAGCCGAGCGCGCCGACGCCGAGCCCGACGACGAGGTTGCTGATGCGGGGGCCGGGCAGGAAGCTGCGTCGCGACACGTTTCTCTCCTTATACTGGCCTCACAGATGCCACGCGGGGCGGCAGCGATCAACGCGCCGGACGCGTCGCCAGCACCACGCCGCCCAGGACCAGCACGAAGCCGACGCCATGATAAGGGTGCAACTCCTCGCCCAGCAGGGCGACCGCCATCAGTATTCCGTAGATTGGCAGCAGATAAAGGAACATCGCCGTCACCGGCGCACCCGCTACCTTCACGCAATATTGGAACATGATCAGCGCCAGCACCGACGGGAAGACGGCGAGCGCCAGCACAGCGAGCCAGGCGTGCAGTCCGGCGGGCGAGTGGCCGCCATGCGCACTTTCCCACAGCATCGGGGGCACCAGCATGAGCGTGCCGGCGATGGCGATCGCAGCGAAGGCCGGCACCGCGCCGATCTGCACCAGTGGCCCCTTGCGCACCATCAGCGAATAGATCGCCCAGGCCAGCGCGGCCAGGAAAACACTGAGGTCGCCCATATTGAAGCTCAGATCGGCCAGCCGATGCAACTCGCCGTGGAGCGTAATGAGTGCAATGCCGATGAAGCCGGCAACTGCGCCGATGATCTGTCCGGCCGGCAGCCGCCGGCGGGCCAGCATGGCGTCCAGCACCACCACCATGATGGTCGAGGTGGTGTAGATCAGCGTCGCATTCGTGGCCGTGGTGTATTGCAGGGCGGCATAGACGTTGCCGCCGCAAATCACGGTGAGCAGGCCGCCGAGGATCAGGAGTTGCTTCCACTGCTCCCGCAGGATGACGCGGTGGCGAACCATGGCGGCGGCGGCGAAGGGCAGGAGGATCGCCACCGCGAACAACCACCGCCAGAACGCCAGCGTCCAGGGAGAGATGGTCGCTACCGAAGCGCGCGCCAGCACCAAATTTACGGCGAAGAACAGCGGCGTCAGCAGCAACGCAGCGATCGCGCCGGGATTGGATCGAAGCGGAGTGTCGACGGGGCGTGCGGCGGTGCTTTCCATGCGAGACCTGATACACGCTCGATCGATTCCCGTCCCATGGTCGAAGGGAGGGGGCGTGCTCCGGCCTTCCGCCGGCCGGCGCGGCGCGGTAGAAGGCGCCATATCGCGGCTTATCCGGGAATCCCGCCATGCGCAGTCTGCTCGTCCTTGTCCTTGCGGCCGGTGAGGGCACGCGCATGGCCTCGTCTCTGCCGAAAGTGCTGCACAAGGTGGCCGGGCGCTCCATGGTCGGCCATGTGGTGGCGACCGCCCGCGGCGCCGGCGCGGCTGCTGTCACCGTGGTGGTTGGGCCGGGACGCGACGATGTCGCCAAGGAAGTAAAGAGCATCGCTCCTGACGCGGAGATCTTCGTGCAGGCCGAGCGCCGTGGCACCGCCCATGCCGTGCTCGCCGCCCGCGCCGCACTGGAGCGCGGCTATGACGACGTCGTCGTCATGTATGGCGACACCCCCCTCGTCGAGGGCAGCACCTTGTCCGCGTTGCGCACGCCGCTGGCGGAGGGCGCAGCGGTCACCGTGCTCGGCTTCCGTCCCGCGGACCCGACCGGTTATGGCCGGCTGCTCACCGACGGCGGCACGCTCACCGCCATCCGCGAGGAGAAGGACGCGACCGACGCCGAGCGCGCGGTCACGCTGTGCAATGCCGGACTGATGGCGTTCGATGGCCGTTCCATCCTGCCGATCCTGGATGCGATCGGCGATGACAATGCCAAGAAGGAATTCTACCTCACCGACGCTGTCGAGATCGCCCGCGCCGTCGGCCGCGACGCCGCCGTCACCGAGGCGGATGCCGCCGAGGTCGCCGGCGTCAACACCCGCGCCCAGCTCGCCGAAGCGGAAGCCATCATCCAGCAGCGCCTGCGCGCCGCGGCGATGGCGAATGGCGCCACGCTGATCGCGCCGGAGACGGTGTTCCTCTCGATCGATACCAGGCTCGGGCGCGACGTCGTCATCGAGCCGAACGTGGTGTTCGGTCCCGGCGTCGTCGTCGATGACGAGGTGGTCATCCACGCCTTCAGCCACCTGGAAGGCGCGCATCTGTCCCGCGGCGTCTCCATCGGCCCCTACGCACGGCTGCGCCCCGGCGCGGCTTTGGGCGAGGGGGTGCGGATCGGCAATTTCGTGGAGATCAAGGCGTCCGAGCTCGGCGCCGGCACCAAGGTCAATCACCTCTCATACGTGGGCGACTCCAGCGTCGGCGCGAATACCAACATCGGCGCCGGCTCGATCACCTGCAATTATGACGGCTACAACAAGCACCGCACCACGATCGGGGCGAACGTGTTCATCGGCTCCAACACGCTGATGGTCGCCCCCGTCACCATCGGCGACGGCGCCTATACCGCCACCGGCTCGGTCATCACCGACACTGTGCCCGGCGACGCGCTCGCCGTCGGCCGCGCCCGGCAGGTGAACAAGGAAGGCTGGGCGATGCGCCTGCGCGAACGGCTGGCGGCGCTGAAGAATAAGTGACAGGTGCTTTGCTTGAGCATCCTTCGAGGCTCGCTTCGCTCACACCTCAGGGTGACGTAGCTCTTAAAACCACGTCACCCTGAGGCGCCCGGCGCAGCCGGGCCTCGAAGGATGCTGAAACCGAGCAACGCCACGCTTCGAGCTTAAAAGCGACACGAAGCGATACCCGAATTGATTTCGGTAAGCTGGTGACGCGCGGTTAAACCCGTGCGGGTAGGTTTGCTGGATTCCTCTGAGAGGTTCGCGCGCTCATGTGTGGCATCATCGGTATCGTCGGCACCGCGCCCGTCGCCGACCGTCTGGTCGATTCGCTCAAACGCCTCGAATATCGCGGCTATGATTCTGCTGGTGTCGCCACGCTTGAACATGGCCGGCTCGACCGCCGCCGCGCCGAGGGCAAGCTGCGCAACCTCGAGAAGGTGCTGCGCGAGGCGCCGCTCGAAGGGCGCATCGGCATCGGCCACACCCGCTGGGCCACCCATGGCCGCCCGAGCGTCGCCAATGCCCACCCGCACGCCACCACCCAGGTGGCCGTGGTGCATAACGGTATCATCGAGAATTTCCGCGAACTGCGCGACGAACTGCTCGAAGCAGGCGCCAATTTCGAGAGCGAGACCGACACCGAGGTGGTCGCGCATCTCGTCAGCCGCGAGATGCGCGACGGGCGCAGCGCGGTCGATGCGGTGGCCGCCTCATTGCCGCGGCTGCGCGGCGCCTTCGCGCTCGCCTTCCTGTTCGACGGCGACGAGGACCTGCTGATCGGCGCCCGCAAGGGCAGCCCGCTGGCGCTCGGCTATGGCGACGGCGAAATGTATCTCGGCTCCGACGCGCTCGCGCTCGCGCCCTTCACCGACACCATCTCCTATCTGGACGACGGCGACTGGGCGGTGCTGCGCCATGGCAGCATCGAGGTGCGCGACGCCGCCAACAACAAGGTGAGCCGTCCGATCCAGAAGGCCGCCGCCTCCGCCTTCATGGTCGAGAAGGGCAATCATCGCCACTTCATGGCCAAGGAAATCCACGAGCAGCCGGAAGTCGTCGGCCACACGCTGGCGCATTATCTCGACATGGCGAGCGAGACGGTGCGCCTGCCAGCCGACCTGCCGTTCGATTTCGCCAAGCTGGACCGCATCTCCATCGCCGCCTGCGGCACCGCCTATTATGCCGGCCTCGTCGCGAAATACTGGTTCGAGCGCTATGCGCGCCTGCCGGTGGAAATCGATGTCGCCTCGGAATTCCGCTACCGCGAGGCGCCGCTGCCGAAGAACGGGCTGGCGATCGTGATCTCGCAGTCCGGCGAGACCGCCGATACGCTGGCCTCGCTGCGCTACGCCAAGGAAAACGGCCAGCACGTGCTGGCGGTGGTGAATGTGCCGACCTCGACCATTGCCCGCGACAGCCACGTCGTCATGCCGACGCTGGCCGGCCCGGAGATCGGCGTCGCCTCGACCAAGGCTTTCACCTGCCAGCTGGCGACGCTTGCCGCCATCGCCGTGGCGGCGGGCAGGGCGCGCGGTGTGCTCTCGGTCGCCGAGGAGCGCGAACTGGTGCATGCCCTCGTCGAGGTGCCGCGCCTGATGAGCGAGGCGCTCTCGCTCGGCCCGGAGATCGAGGTGCTGGCCCGCACCCTCATGAAGGCGAAGGACGTGCTCTATCTCGGCCGCGGCACCGCTTTCCCGCTGGCGCTGGAGGGTGCGCTGAAGCTGAAGGAGATCAGCTACATCCACGCCGAGGGCTACGCCGCCGGCGAGCTGAAGCACGGCCCGATCGCGCTGATCGACGAGAAGATGCCGGTCGTCGTGCTCGCCCCGCATGACGGTGTGTTCGAGAAGACCATGTCGAACGTGCAGGAAGTGGTGGCGCGCGGCGGACGTATCATCCTCATCACCGACGGCAACGGCTCGAAGGCCGCGGGCATCGGCACCGAGGCCACTCTGACGCTGCCGGAAATGCACCCGGCCATCGCGCCGCTGGTCTATGCCGTGCCGATCCAGCTGCTCGCCTATCACACCGCGGTGCACATGGGCACCGACGTCGACCAGCCGAGGAACCTGGCCAAATCCGTCACCGTCGAATAGGGGCGGCGGCTCAGCCGCGCCCCCGATAGGACGGCACGCCCTGGTCGGGCAGCCAGACGCCGTCAAGCGGCGCGCCGGTCTGCCAGAACACGTCGATCGGCATGCCGCCGCGCGGATACCAATAGCCGCCGATGCGCAGCCAGTGCGGCGCCAGCAGCTCGACCAGCTTCAGGCCGACATCCAGCGTACAGCCCTCATGGAAGGCGCCGTGGTTGCGGAAGCTGGTGAGGTACAGCTTCAGCGACTTCGATTCGACCAGCCAGTCCGCCGGCACATAGTCGATGACCAGATGGGCGAAATCCGGCTGTCCGGTCACCGGACACAGCGAGGTGAATTCCGGGCAGGTGAAGCGCGCGACATAGCGCGCCTGCGGGTGCGGGTTCGGCACGCGGTCGAGCACCGCTTCCTCGGGCGAGGCGGGGATCGCCACCGCGTGGCCGAGCTGGAGGGTGGTGTCGGTCATTGGATACTCCCTTACATGTGGGCGCGCGTGGCACCCCTTTCGCATGTCATATGGGTCGAGTAGAAGCGCCGACGAACGGCGAGCGAGGAACGGGGAATCCGATGACGGCCATTGTCGATATCGTTGCGCGTGAAATTCTGGACAGCCGGGGCAACCCGACCGTCGAGGTCGATGTGGTTCTGGAGGACGGCTCCGAGGGCCGCGCCGCGGTGCCGTCGGGCGCATCCACCGGCGCCCATGAGGCGGTCGAGCTGCGCGACGGCGACAAGGCGCGCTATCTCGGCAAGGGCGTGCAGAAGGCGGTCGCCGCGGTGAACGGCGAGATCTTCGACGCCATTGGCGGCATGGACGCCGAGGACCAGTCGGCGCTCGACAAGATCCTGATCGATCTCGACGGCACCCCGAACAAGGCCCGTCTCGGCGCCAACGCCATTCTCGGCGTCTCGCTGGCGCTCGCCAAGGCCGCCGCTTCCGCGCGCGACCTGCCGCTCTACCGCTATGTCGGCGGCGTCAATGCCCGCGTGCTGCCGGTGCCGATGATGAACATCGTCAATGGCGGCGCCCATGCCGACAATCCGATCGACTTCCAGGAGTTCATGATCCTGCCGGTCGGCGCGCCGACTTTTGCCGAGGGCCTGCGCACCGGCGCCGAGATCTTTCACACGCTGAAGAAGGCGCTGAAGGATGCCGGCCACAACACCAATGTCGGCGACGAGGGCGGCTTCGCCCCGAACCTGCCGTCGGCCGATGCCGCGCTCGCCTTCGTGGTGAAGGCCATCGAGACTGCTGGCTACAAGCCCGGCGAGGACGTGTTCATCGGCCTCGACTGCGCCTCGACCGAGTTCTTCAAGGACGGCAAGTACGATTATCACGGCGAGGGGACCGTCCGCGATATCGAGACCCAGGTGAAGTATCTCGCCGATCTCGTTGCCCGCTATCCGATCTGCACCATCGAAGACGGCATGGCCGAGGACGACTGGGCCGGCTGGAAGCTGCTCACCGACACCATCGGTTCCAAGTGCCAGCTGGTCGGCGACGATCTGTTCGTCACCAACGTCACGCGTCTGGAAGCCGGCATCAAGCAGGGCGTCGCCAATTCGATCCTGGTGAAGGTCAACCAGATCGGCTCGCTCACCGAGACGCTGGCCGCCGTCGAGATGGCGCACAAGGCCGGCTATACCGCGGTGATGTCGCACCGTTCCGGCGAGACCGAAGATTCGACCATCGCCGACCTCGCGGTGGCGACCAATTGCGGGCAGATCAAGACCGGCTCGCTGGCCCGCTCCGACCGCACCGCCAAGTACAACCAGCTGCTGCGCATCGAGCAGGAGCTGGGCACCCAGGCGCTCTATGCCGGCCGCTCGGCGATCAAGTCGCTGGGCTGAGGTCTACATTTTCGAAAGCGTCATCCCGGGCGGCCGCAGGCCGATCCGGGATCGCGAACGACCGGGATGGCTCTCTTGTGCCGCCCGGGAAAACGCGCACCGAACCTTCCCGCGATCCCGGCTCTGCGCACCTGCGGTGCTCCGGCCGGGATGACGGCCTCGGGTTGAAGAAGGGCAGGGACATGCGTGTTGCACTATGACGCGCGCGCCCATCACGGTTAACCGAGCCTCAACCGCACATGGTTAAGCTCGATTCCCATGATGACACGTACCCGCCGCCGCGCCATTTTCCAGACCATCGTGCTGCATCTCGGTGCGGCCGCGCTGATCGGCTACTTCGCCGTGCAGGGCTATAACGGCCAGTACGGCCTGATCGCCAAGCGCAACTTCGAACAGCAGCACACCGCGCTGAGCGAGGAACTCGACACGCTGCGTGCCCAGCGCGAGGCGCTGGAGTCGAAAGTTGGCCTGCTCGATCCAGCACGGATCGATGCCGATATCCTCGATGAGGAAGGCCGCTCGCTGCTCAATCTGATCAATCCCAAGGATCTCGTAATGCTTCGGCAAGGCCACTCAAGCGGCCGTCTGAACTAAGCTTTTTCGTGTCAATGACGCTTGCGCGACGTACCATTATAAACTCGACGTAAGTTAAATATCGACATTAACCGAAATCGAGTTTAAAAGCTGAAACCATTGCGTCTACAGCATGTTGTGCGCTGCACCATTGCATTGACGGCGTAGCGCGACGTTCTGACATAGGCTATGTAGCTTCTCAATTCGGAAACGAGCCGAGGAGGGGTCATGGCCGTCGCCGCTAAGAAAGCGCCTGCGAGGAACGTCGCCACCAGGAATTCCGCCAAGGGGCCAGCGAAGCCGGCAAGTGCCCGTTCGGCGGCACGCCGCTCCGACGAGCCGGCTGAATTCAGCAAGGAGCAGGAACTCGACGCCTATCGCCAGATGCTGGCGATCCGCCGCTTCGAGGAAAAGGCCGGCCAGATGTACGGCATGGGCCTGATCGGCGGCTTCTGCCACCTCTATATCGGTCAGGAAGCCGTCGTCGTCGGCATGCAGTTGGCACTGAAGCCCGGCGATCAGGTCATCACCGGCTATCGCGACCACGGCCACATGCTGGCCTGCGGCATGGACCCCAAGGGTGTCATGGCCGAGCTCACCGGCCGCCGCGGCGGCTATTCCAAGGGCAAGGGCGGCTCGATGCACATGTTTAGCATCGAGAAGGGCTTTTTCGGCGGCCACGGCATCGTCGGCGCCCAGGTATCGCTCGGCACCGGCCTCGCCTTCGCCAATCGCTACCGCGAGAATGGCGGGGTATGCCTGACCTATTTCGGCGACGGCGCCGCGAACCAGGGCCAGGTCTATGAGAGCTTCAACATGGCGGAGCTCTGGAAGCTCCCCGTGGTCTACATCATCGAGAACAACAAGTACGCCATGGGCACGTCGGTGAACCGCGCCTCGGCGCAGACCGACTTCTCCAAGCGCGGCGCCTCCTTCAACATTCCCGGCGAGCAGGTCGACGGCATGGATGTGCGGGCGGTGAAGGCCGCCGGCGAGCGCGCCGTGGAATTTGCCCGTTCCGGCAAGGGGCCCTACATCCTCGAAATGCTCACCTACCGTTATCGCGGCCACTCCATGTCCGATCCGGCCAAGTACCGGTCGAAGGAGGAGGTGCAGAAGATGCGGACCGAGCACGACCCGATCGAGCAGGTGCGCAACCGCCTGATCGAGAAGACGTGGGCCGGCGAGGACGAGCTCAAGGCGATCGATGCCGAGATCCGCGATGTCATGAACGCCGCGGCCGACTTTGCCACCCACGATCCCGAGCCTGACGTTTCCGAACTCTATACCGACATCCTGCGCTGACGGGCGGGGGCGGCGGCATGCTGGTCGGCCTGTTCTTCATCCTGTTGGTCGCCGGCTGCTCCGCCGCCGTCGTCCTGTGGGTCTTCGCGATCAAGACCGGCTACGACGTCGTCATGGCGAACCGCGCAAGCGGAGAGCCCGCCAAGCCTTCGACCTTCGCATTGCTCGCCGCGTGGCCCTTCGCCGCGCGGCTGTTCTCCGGCGTCGCGCCCGACAAGGCGACGCTGCTCAATAAAATGATGGTCGGCTTCTTCGCCGCCATTCTCGTCGTCGCGGGTTCCGCGGCCGTCTATAGCAACCTGACGTTTGTGCCGCCGCCGGCGCAGACCGTTCAGTGACGCGCGATCTTCTCGAGGGAACGCCGCCATGCCGACCGAAATTCTGATGCCCGCCCTGTCTCCGACCATGGAGAAGGGTAATCTCGCCAAATGGATCAAGAAGGAAGGCGACGCCGTGAAGTCCGGCGACGTCATTGCCGAGATCGAGACCGACAAGGCCACCATGGAGGTGGAAGCGGTCGAAGAAGGCACGCTCGGCAAGATCCTGATCCCGGAAGGCACGCAGGACGTCGCCGTCAACACCCCCATCGCCGTGATTCTCGGCGATGGCGAGAGTGCTGCAGCGCTGAACGGTGCCACGCCGCCCAAGGCCGCTGCACCGGCCCCCGCTGCGTCCGAAGAGGTGGCGGAATCCTCGCCGCCGGACGGCCGCCAGCTCGAAGTGAAGGCGCCGGCAGTCTCGGCGGTCGCCACCCCGCCGCAGCCCGAAGTGCTGCCGGAGCCCGATGTGCCGGAAGGCACCGAGATGGTCTCGCAGACCATGCGCGAGGCGCTGCGCGACGCCATGGCCGAGGAGATGCGCCGCGACGGCGATGTCTTCGTCATGGGCGAGGAGGTCGCCGAGTATCAGGGCGCCTACAAGATCACCCAGGGGCTGCTGCAGGAGTTCGGCGCCCGCCGCGTAATCGACACCCCGATCACCGAGCACGGCTTTGCCGGCGTCGGCGTCGGTGCGGCCATGGCCGGGCTGAAGCCGATCGTCGAGTTCATGACCTTCAATTTCGCCATGCAGGCGATCGACCAGATCATCAACTCCGCCGCCAAGACGCTCTATATGTCCGGCGGCCAGATCCAGTGCTCCATCGTGTTCCGCGGCCCGAACGGCGCCGCCGCCCGCGTCGCCGCGCAGCACAGCCAGGACTACACCGCCTGGTACAGCCACATTCCCGGCCTCAAGGTGGTGGCGCCCTATACCGCCGCCGACGCCAAGGGCCTGCTCAAGGCGGCGATCCGCGATCCCAACCCGGTGATCTTCCTCGAGAACGAGATCCT
Organism: Starkeya sp. ORNL1; assembly: GCF_012971745.1. Lineage (NCBI taxonomy): Bacteria > Pseudomonadati > Pseudomonadota > Alphaproteobacteria > Hyphomicrobiales > Xanthobacteraceae > Starkeya > Starkeya sp. ORNL1. The sequence continues at coordinate 732,570 of NZ_CP048834.1, read as the reverse complement.
CTACGGCCACTCTTCGCCGGTGCCCAAGCTTGACGATTTCATCGTCCCGCTCGGCAAGGCCAAGATCGCCCGGCCCGGCAAGGACGTCACGCTGGTCGCCTGGTCGATCGGCATGAACTACGCCCTCAAGGCCGCCGAGGAACTCGCCAAGCTCGGCATCGAGGCGGAGGTCATCGATCTGCGCACCATCCGCCCGATGGACACCGAGACCATCATCGCCTCGGTGAAGAAGACCGGGCGCTGCGTCACGGTGGAAGAGGGCTGGGGCCAGTCCGGCGTCGGCTCGGAGATCGTCGCCCGGCTGATGGAACAGGCGTTCGACTATCTCGACGCTCCGGTGCTGCGCGTTTCCGGCAAGGATGTGCCGATGCCCTACGCCGCCAATCTCGAAAAGCTCGCGCTCCCCTCCGTGCAGGATGTGGTCGATGCCGCGCGGGCGGTCACCTATCGCTGAGGCCGGAGCGCGCCATGCCGATCGAGATATTGATGCCGGCCCTGTCTCCGACCATGGAGAAGGGCAACCTTGCCAAATGGCTGAAGAAGGAAGGCGACAAGGTCGCCCCCGGCGACGTCATTGCCGAGATCGAGACCGACAAGGCGACGATGGAGGTCGAAGCCATCGACGAGGGCACGCTGGCCAAGATCGTGGTGCCCGAGGGCGCGCAGGATGTGCCGGTGAACCAGCTCATCGCCGTGCTCGCCACGGGCAGCGAGGATGCCAAGGCGGTGGCCGCGGGCGGCGCTGCCGCGCCTGCGCCGAAGCCGGCTGAGGCTCCCAAGGCCGAAGCCGCGAAGGCTGCCGAGCCGGTGGCCGCGGCTCCCGCACCCGCTCCGGTGGCGGCTCCCGCTCCCGTCGCGACGGCCGGCAACGGCCATGCCGGCGAACGTGTCTTCTCCTCGCCGCTGGCGCGTCGTCTGGCGAAGGAAGCCGGCATCGACGTCGCCACGGTGAAGGGCTCCGGTCCGCACGGCCGTGTCGTCGCCGCGGATATCGCCGGCGCCAAGGCTGGCGGCACCGCTATTGCCGCGGCGCCTGCGCCGAGCGCAGCGCCGGCACCCGCCCCCAAGCCGTCGCCGGTCTCCGCGCCGTCCGGCTTCTCCGCCGACCAGACCAAGGCCTTCTACGAGCCGGGCTCCTATCTGGAGATTCCGCTCGATTCGATGCGCCGCGTCATCGCCAAGCGCATGACGGAATCGAAGACCTCGATCCCGAACTTCTACCTCACCGTCGATTGCGATCTCGATGCGCTGATGAAGCTGCGCGAGGAGCTCAACAAGGCGGCGCCGGAGAAGGACGGCAAGCCGGCTTACAAGCTCTCTGTCAATGACTTCGTCATCAAGGCCTTCGCGCTCGCCTTCCAGCAGGTGCCGGAAGCGAACCAGGTCTGGGCCGAGGACCGCTATCTGCGTCTCAAGCACTCCGACATCGGAGTCGCGGTGGCGATCGACGGCGGCAAGGGCCTGCTCACCCCGATCATCCGCAAGGCCGAGACCAAGACACTCTCCGCAATCTCCAACGAGACCCGCGACTTCGCCGCGCGCGCCCGCAACAAGAAGCTGGCGCCGCACGAATATCAGGGTGGCTCCACCGCGATCTCGAACCTCGGCATGTTCGGCATCAAGGACTTCACCGCCGTCATCAACCCGCCGCACGCCACTATCCTGGCGGTCGGCGCCAGCGAGCCGCGGGCGGTGGTGAAGAAGGGCGAGCTGGCAGTCGCCACCGTGATGACGGTGACGCTGACCTGTGACCACCGCGTGCTGGACGGCGCCATGGGCGCCATGCTGATCGGCGCCTTCAAGCAGATCATCGAAAAGCCGATGGCAATGCTGGTCTAGAGCCAGAGCAATGCTCTAGCCGGGCTCTGGCCCGGCTATCCCACATCCTTGATGAGGCTGTTCGGGCCGTGGATGCCCGGGACGAGCCCGGGCATGACGGAAAAACCCAGATGGCCGACACCAATTACGACGTCCTCATCATCGGCTCCGGCCCCGGCGGCTATGTCACCGCGATCCGCGCGGCGCAGCTGGGCCTGAAGACCGCGGTGGTCGAAAAGTCCTATCTCGGCGGCATCTGCCTGAACTGGGGCTGCATCCCGGCCAAGGCGCTGCTGCGCTCCGCCGAGATCTTCCATTATGCCGAGCACGCCAAGGATTACGGCCTCACCGTCGACAAGGCCGGCTTCGACATCGCCGCCGTGGTGAAGCGCTCGCGCGGCGTCGCGGCGCAGCTCAGCGCCGGCGTCGCCGGCCTGTTGAAGAAGAACAAGATCGATGTGATCTGGGGCACGGGCAACCTCACCGCCCCCGGCAAGGTCACGGTCACTGGGGCCGAGAACCCGCCGCGCAACACGCTGCCGGGCGGTGACTACACCGCCAAGCACGTCATCATCTCCACCGGCGCCCGCCCGCGTGCCATTCCCGGCATCGAGCCGGACGGCACGCAGATCTGGACCTATTTCGAGGCGCTGAACCCGCCCACCATGCCGAAGTCCTTGCTCATCATGGGCTCGGGCGCCATCGGCATCGAGTTCGCCTCCTTCTACCGCACCATGGGTGCGGAAGTGACGGTGGTCGAACTGCTGCCGCAGATCCTGCCGGCCGAGGATGACGAGATCGCCGGCCTCGCCCGCAAGCGCTTCGAGAAGCAGGGCATCAAGATCCTCACCGGTGCCAAGGTCTCCAAGGTGGCGAAGGCGGCGAACAGCGTCACCGCCACGGTCGAGACCGCCGACGGCAAGACCGAGACCTTCACCGCCGAAAAGCTGATCTCGGCGGTCGGCGTGGTTGGTAATATCGAGAATCTCGGGCTCGAAGCCCTTGGCGTGAAGACCGATCGCGGCTGCATCGTCATTGACGGCTTCGGGCGCACCAACGTCCCCGGCATCTATGCCATTGGCGATGTCGCCGGCCCTCCCATGCTGGCGCACAAGGCCGAGCATGAAGGCGTGATCTGCGTCGAGAACATCGCCGGGCTGCACGCTCACCCGATGGACAAGCTGAAGATCCCGGGGTGCACCTATTGCAACCCGCAGATCGCCTCGGTCGGCCTGACGGAGAAGAAGGCCAAGGAAGCCGGGTACGAGCTGAAGATCGGCCGCTTCCCCTTCATCGGCAACGGCAAGGCAATTGCGCTCGGCGAGCCGGAAGGCTTGGTGAAGACTATCTTCGATGCCAAGACCGGCCAGTTGCTCGGCGCTCATCTGATCGGCACCGAGGTCACGGAGTTGATTCAGGGCTTCATGATCGCCATGAATCTTGAAACAACGGAAGAAGAGCTGATCCACGCCGTCTTCCCGCATCCCACGCTTTCTGAGACGATGCACGAGAGCGTGCTGTCGGCCTATGGACGCGTGATCCATATCTGACCGCGCTCGAACATTAGGGCAGGGGCATCAGAGACATTCATGGATACGTATGCTGCATTGAACGAGCCGGGTGTCGGCTGGCTGACGATGATCATTATCGGCCTGCTCGCCGGCTGGATCGCCGAGCGCGTTACCGCCAGTGATCAGGGGCTGCTGGCCAACCTCCTGTTCGGCCTGATTGGCGCCTTCGTCGGCGGCAAGCTCGCCGAATTCGCCGAAGTTCCGGTTTTCGGCTTCTTCCGCACCCTGATCGCCGCGACCATCGGTGCGATCATCGTACTGTTCGTCTGGCGGCGCCTGCGCGGGCGATAGTTCGTCCATGCACCGGGCAGGGGAGAGATGCGCCGCGGACGGGGTTTCCTTTCCCCGCCGCGGTGATTAACTCAGCGGAGGCCTGCTTTCCGCAGGATCCGCATAGTTCAAGGGACCCTCATGGTCACCGTCGTCAACACCCTGAGCCGCGACGCCGCCCGGCCCCGTCACCCGGAGAAGGCCAATCGTCCGGAAACGCCGGTCCTGCGCAAGCCGGACTGGATCAGGGTGCGCGCGCCCGGCACGCCGGGCTGGGCGGAGACGGCGAAGATCGTGCGGGCCAACGGCCTCGTCACGGTGTGCGAGGAGGCGAGTTGCCCGAACATCGGTGAGTGCTGGCAGAAGAAGCACGCCACCTTCATGATCATGGGCGACACCTGCACGCGCGCCTGCTCGTTCTGCAACGTCCGCACCGGCATGCCCGGACCGCTCGACCGCGACGAGCCGGTCAAGGTGGCGGAAGCCGTGGTCAAGCTCGGCCTCGAGCATGTGGTGGTGACCTCGGTCGACCGCGATGACCTCGCCGACGGCGGCGCCGAGCATTTCGCCCGCACCATCCGCGCCATCCGGGCTTTGAGCCCGAACACCACCATCGAGATCCTCACCCCGGATTTCCTCAGGAAGGACGGCGCGCTGGAGGAGGTGGTGGCGGCCAAGCCTGATGTCTTCAACCACAATCTGGAATGCGTGCCCTCGCTGTACCTCACGGTCCGTCCCGGCGCGCGCTATTTCCACTCGCTGCGGCTGTTGCAGCGGGTGAAGGAACTCGATCCCTCGATCTTCACCAAGTCCGGCATCATGGTCGGCCTCGGCGAGGTCCGGAACGAAGTGCTCCAGCTGATGGACGATCTGCGCTCCGCCGAGGTCGACTTCATGACCATCGGCCAGTATCTCCAGCCAACCCGCCGCCACCATGAGGTGAAGGCGTTCATCACGCCCGACGAGTTCAAGTCCTACGAGACCATCGCCTATGCCAAGGGTTTCCTGATGGTCTCGTCCAGCCCGCTGACGCGCTCCTCGCACCATGCCGGCGAGGACTTCGCCCGGTTGCGGAGCGCCCGCGAGGCAAAGCTCGGCCGCCTGGCGCCCGTTTCGGCCTGATCCCCATGCCGTCGTTTCGCAATGCGCGTCGGGTACGCCATTCGGCGTCCGACATGTTCGACCTCGTCGCCGATGTCGAGCACTACCCGGAATTCGTGCCGCTGTGCGAGAGCCTGCGAGTCCGCCGCCGGGTCGCGAGCGGCGACGGCGTCGACATCCTGATCGCCGACATGACCGCGGCCTATCGCATGTTCCGCGAGACGTTCACCAGCCAGGTGACGCTCGATCGGCCGCGGCTGACCATCGTGGTCGAGTATCTCGACGGGCCCTTCAGCCGGCTGGAGAATCGCTGGAACTTCAAGCCGCTCGAGAGCGGCGGCTGCGACGTCGAGTTCTTCATCTCCTACGAGTTCCGCTCACGCACCCTGGGCCTCCTGATGGGCGCCATGTTCGACGCCGCCTTCCGCCGCTTCGCCGAGGCGTTCGAGAAGCGGGCTGACGAGGTCTATGGCCGCCCGAACCTGGCTCGCGCCTAAGCCGCCAGTTCCGCCAGCATCGCCAGTGCGGTGAGCACCGAGAGTCGCCGTACGCCGAATCGATCCTGCCCGGCGAACACTTCCCGGCGCTCGATCATCCGCCCGTCGGCACGCATCGCCGCGAAATGCACGAGGCCAACCGGCTTCTCCGCGGACCCGCCGCCGGGGCCGGCAATGCCGGTGATGGAGACACCAAGCGAGGTGCCGGCCGCCGCCAGCAGGCCTGCGACCATCTCCCGCGCCGTTTCCGCGCTCACCGCGCCATGCGCCCGCAGCGTTGCCGCCGAGACGCCCAGCACGTCCATCTTGGCAGCGTTGGAATAGGTGACGAAGCCGCGATCGAGCACATCCGAGGAGCCGGCGATGTCGGTCAGTGCGCCGGCGACGAGGCCGCCGGTGCATGATTCGGCCGTGGCGACGGTCAGTCCGCGCTCGCGGCAGAGGTCGAGCACGCGCGTCGCTTCCAGAAAGATCGCATCGGCCCGCTCGTCCATACCAGTCGCCTCGGTTCTAATCGGTCCACGGCAGTCTGACGGTCGCGCTCGCCAGTGCGGCGATGCCCTCGCGGCGGCCGGTAAAGCCCAGCCGTTCGCTTGTTGTCGCCTTGACGCTGACGCGGGCGAGGGGGATTTCGGCGATCTCCGCGATCTTCGTACGCATCGCCTCGCGATGGGGCCCGACCTTCGGCGCCTCGCAGATGACCGTGGCGTCGAGATGGGCGATGCGCCCGCCCGCAGCCCGCACCAGCGACGCCGCATGGGCCAGGAACCGGTCCGAGGAAGCGCCCTTCCATTCCGGATCGGAGGGCGGGAAATGATGGCCGATATCGGCGGCGCCAATGGTGCCGAGCAGCGCATCGGTGAGCGCATGGAGCACCACGTCGGCATCGGAATGTCCCGACAGTCCAAAGCCATGCGGAATGGCGATGCCGCCCAGCATGACATGGTCGCCCTCGCCGAAGGCGTGGACATCGAAGCCGGTCGCGGTGCGGATATCGGCGAGGGCGAGAGCCGCCTCGCGCTCGGCGCGCACGAAATCCTCTGCGGTCGTCAGCTTCACGTTCGACACCTCGCCCGGAAAGGTCGCGACCCTGTGCCCCGCAGCCTCCGCCACCGCCGCGTCGTCGGTGAGATGGTCGATGCCGGCTGCGGCGCGATGGGCCTCGAGAATGAGATCATAGCGAAAGGATTGTGGCGTCTGTACCGTGCGGAGTTGTGCACGATCCGGGCCCGACGCGGAGAAACCGTCGCGATCGACGATCTTCACCGTGTCGGTCAGCGCCAGCGCCGGCACTGCTGCGCCGTGTTCGGCTGCCGCCGCGACGGCGCGGGCGATGAGTTCGTCCGAGGCGAAGGGCCGGGCGGCGTCATGGATCAGCACCAGATCCGGCGGATCGGCGGCAAGGGCCTCCAGCCCGGCACGAACCGAGGCCTGCCGCGTTGCTCCGCCGGTCACCGGCGCGGCGATTCGCGCGATTCCGGCCATTGCCGTGGCGCAGGGGACAGCATCGTCGGCGTGGATGACCGGCAGCACATAGCGGATGGCGGGATTGCCGGCAAAGCGCGCCAGCGTGCGGCGCAGCACCATCTCGCCGCCAATGGTACGGAATTGCTTGGGCGGGCCTTCGCCAGCCCGCTGCCCGCGCCCCGCCGCCACTACGATCACGTCCGTCCGCATGCCTTGCTGCCTCAAAGCGCTGTTCGTTCCTGCATAGGCAAGTGCTTGCCTGCATCAGCAAGCGCTTGCCCGCATCAGCGGGTGCTTGCCGTGCGCGTCGGTTTAGCGCAAAAGCGGGTCTGGTATGCAACTTTTGCCTTTGCCTCATCAGGAGGCTTGCTGCCGCGAGGATGCTGGCTATTATGTAGGCATCCGGGCTCTGGCCCATTTGTTGTGCATCGTGTGATTAGCGCTTGATCCCTGCCGCTTCCGACAATTCCCGCATGAAGATCGGTTCGCTCGCGATTCCGAATGCGGTGTTCCTCGCGCCCATGGCCGGGATCACCGATGCCCCGTTCCGGCGCATGGCGCTGCGCTACGGCGCCGGCCTCGTGGTGTCGGAGATGGTCGCGTCCGACGCACTCGCCATGGGACATGCCGAGACCGTGCTGCGCACCGAAGGCAGCGGGCTCGCCATCCATGCGGTGCAGCTCGCCGGCAATCGCCCGCAGCTGATGGCCGAGGCCGCCCGCATCGCCGAAGGGGCAGGGGCGGCGCTGATCGACATCAATATGGGCTGCCCGGCCAAGCGCGTGACCACCGGCCTTGCCGGTTCGGCGCTGCTGCGCGATCTCGATCTGGCGACCGAGATCATCGAATCGGTGGTCGGCGCCACCAGCCTGCCGGTGACGCTGAAGACCCGGCTCGGCTGGGATGACGCGGCCCTGGTAGCGCCCGAGCTTGCCCGCCGCGCCGAGGCGATCGGGGTCAGGCTCATCACAATCCATGGCCGCACCCGCTGCCAATTCTATACCGGCTGCGCCGACTGGAGCGCGATTGGCCAGGTGAAACATGCGGTTGGCATTCCGGTGATGGCGAATGGCGATCTCACCACCTTCGCCGACGCGCGCGCCATGCTCGATGCCTCCGGCGCCGACGGCGTGATGATCGGCCGTGGTGCGCAGGGCCGGCCATGGTTCCCTGGGCAGGTCGCCGCGCTGCTCGGCACCGGCCGCGCCTTCGCCGACCCCGCCATGGAAGAACAGCGCGACGTGCTGCTGGAGCTCTATGAGGGCTGGCTCGGCCATTATGGCCGCGAACTCGGCTGCCGCACCGCGCGCAAGCACATCGGCTGGGCGTTGGAAGCCGCCGCCGCGAGCGCCGGCCGCGACGCCGAATTCGTCAAGCACTGGCGCGCCGCCCTGTTGCGGCTGGACCAGCCACGACACGTAGAGGCGGGCATCCGCGCCGCCTTCGACGACCTGAATTGGAGAGCCGCGGCATGAAGTCTCAGCCAACGGGACGTCTCGCCCAGGCGGCCGGCACAGTGATGTCCGACGCCGCCATGAATGCCCTGCCGCACCCGGTGGTGACGGTGAATGCCGACGACCGCATCGTCGATGCCAATGTTGCCGCCGAGGGCTTCTTCGAAGGCAGCCTCGCCGTGCTGGCGCGGCATCGGCTGCACGAATTCGTGCCGTTCGGCAGCCCGCTGCTGTCACTGATCGAGCAGGTGCGCGGGCGCGGCGCTGCGGTGAATGAATATCGCGTCGATCTCGGCACGCCGCGCAATGGCGGCGAGCGCATCGTCGACATCCATGTCGCGCCGCTCTCCGAATATCCCGGCCATGTGGTGGTGATGCTCCAGGAGCGCACCATCGCCGACAAGATGGACCGTCAGCTCACTCATCGCGGCGCGGCGCGCTCGGTCACCGCGCTCGCCTCCATGCTTGCGCACGAGATCAAGAACCCGCTGTCCGGCATTCGTGGCGCGGCGCAGCTGCTGGAGCTGAACGCCAGCGACGACGACCGCTCGCTGACCCGGCTCATCACCGACGAGGCCGACCGCATCGTGAAGCTGGTCGATCGCATGGAGGTGTTCTCCGACGAGCGCCCGATCGAGCGCGAGCCGGTCAATATCCACGCCGTGCTCGAGCATGTGCGCACGCTGGCCTCCTCAGGCTTCGCCCGGCACGTCCGCTTCGTCGAGGAGTACGACCCCTCGCTGCCGCCGGTGCTGGCGAATCGCGACCAATTGGTCCAGGTATTCCTGAATTTGGTGAAGAACGCCGCCGAAGCCATTGGAGATACTTCGGATGGCGAGATCCTGCTGACCACCGCCTTCCGTCCCGGCGTGCGGCTCACCGTGCCCGGCACCACGACGCGGGTCAGCCTGCCGCTGGAATTCTGCGTGCGCGACAACGGCCCCGGCGTGCCGGAAGACCTGATGCCGCATCTGTTCGACCCGTTCGTGACCACCAAGCCGACCGGCACCGGCCTCGGCCTAGCATTGGTCGCCAAGATCGTCGGCGACCATGGCGGCATCATCGAGTGCGACAGCCAGCCCCGCCGGACTACCTTCCGAGTCCTCATGCCCATGTATCGCGGCCTTGCCGCCGCCGAGAGTTGAGAGCCGCCATGCCGACGGGAAGCATACTTGTTGCCGACGACGACGCGGCGATCCGTACCGTGCTGAACCAGGCGCTGTCCCGCGCCGGTTATGAAGTCCGTTCCTGCGGCAATGCCGCGACGCTGTGGCGCTGGGTGAGCCAGGGCGACGGCGACCTCGTCATCACCGACGTGGTGATGCCGGACGAGAACGCCTTCGACCTGCTGCCGCGCATCAAGAAGGTGCGGCCCGACCTGCCGGTCATCGTGATGAGCGCGCAGAACACCTTCATGACCGCGATCCGCGCTTCCGAGCGCGGTGCCTATGAATATCTGCCCAAGCCCTTCGACCTGAAGGAGCTGATCGCCATTGTCGGCCGCGCGCTCTCCGAGCCGAAGAAGCCGGAATCGGCGCTGAAGAACGTCGAGGACGTCGACTCCATACCGCTGGTCGGCCGCTCGCCGGCGATGCAGGACATCTACCGCGTCCTCGCCCGGCTGATGCAGACTGATCTCACCGTGATGATCGCCGGCGAGAGCGGCACCGGCAAGGAACTGGTGGCGCGCGCGCTCCACGATTACGGCAAGCGGCGCAACGGGCCGTTCGTCGCCATCAACATGGCGGCGATCCCGCGCGACCTCATCGAATCCGAGCTGTTCGGCCATGAGAAGGGGGCCTTCACCGGCGCGAATGCCCGCTCCGCCGGCCGCTTCGAGCAGGCCGAAAGCGGCACGCTGTTCCTCGACGAGATCGGCGACATGCCGATGGAGGCGCAGACCCGCCTGTTACGCGTGCTCCAGCAGGGCGAATACACCACCGTCGGCGGGCGCACCGCGATCAAGACTGACGTGCGTATCGTCGCCGCCACCAACAAGGATCTGCGCATCCTGATCCAGCAGGGCCTGTTCCGCGAGGATCTGTTCTTCCGGCTGAACGTCGTGCCGCTGCGGCTGCCGCCGCTGCGCGAGCGCACCGAGGACGTGCCGGACCTGGTGCGCCACTTCTTTCTGCAGGCCGAGCGCGAGGGCTTGCCGCGCAAGCAGATCGATGCCGCCGCGCTCGATCGGCTTAAGCGCTATCGCTGGCCCGGCAATGTGCGCGAGCTGGAGAACCTGATTCGCCGTCTGTCCGCGCTCTATCCGCAGGAGATCATCACCGCCTCAATCATCGAGGCGGAGCTGTCGACGCCGATTTCGACCGCCGCGCCGGAAGAAAGTGGCGGCGACGAGACGCTGGCCTCCTCGGTGGAGCGCCACCTCAACACTTATTTCGGCGGCTTCGGCGAGACGCTGCCACCGCCCGGGCTCTATCACCGCATCCTCAAGGACGTCGAGTATCCGTTGCTTTCCGCGGCTTTGGCGGCCACGCGCGGCAACCAGATCAAGGCGGCGGAACTGCTCGGCCTCAATCGCAACACGCTGCGCAAGAAGATCCGGGATCTCGACATCCAGATAATCCGCACCAGTCGCTAAAGCCGGTCGTCGCCGCAGGGGCGTCACGCCGGGACGGGCTGCATGCCGTCTTTGGGTTTATGTGACGGAAATCGTGGCCTTCCACGGAATAATTCCGGTGGGGGGCGACAATGTCACATTTTTGCACCAGTGTCGTCCCAGTGCATCATGTCCCGCGGGATGGTGCGAGTCCCGGGCGGCTGATGGTGGTGAATGACCGACACGAAGACGCCGGAACTCGATACACGCGACGCTCCGGATTTCGGCGGGGCGGGGTTCCGCTTTAGCCTGTGGGGCCTGGCGCCGCTCGCGGTGCTGGTGGCACTCATCACCGCTCTGGTGAGCTTCATCGTGCTGATCGGCATCACCCCGCTGGTGCCGTCGCAGGAAGTCGTCATCACCGTGCTGTGCCTCAACGGCGCAATGTCGCTGGTGCTCATCAGCATCATCGGCCGCGAGGTCTGGCGCATCGTCAAGGCGCGGCGGCGGGGCAGGGCGGCCGCCCGCCTGCATGTGCGGGTGGTGGCGTTGTTCGGCGTCGTTGCCGTGGTCCCGGCCATCCTGGTCGCGCTGCTGGCGAGCGTCACGCTCGATCGCGGCCTCGACCGCTGGTTCTCGGTGCGCACGCGCGCCATCGTCGATAATGCAGTGTCGGTAGCGCAGACCTATGTGCGCGAGCATGCCTATTCGATTCGCGGCGACGTCATGGGCATGGCGCGCGACCTGCAACGCATCCGCCCGCTCTGGGACCAGGACCGCAGCCGTTTCCGGCAGGCCATGACCGCCCAGGCGGCGGTGCGCGGCTTGCCCGCCGCGATGGTGATCCAGCGTGACCTTACCGTGGTCGACCGCGCCACCATCCGTGTCGGGCGCGAATTCCCGGTGCCGTCGAACCTCGCCATCAAGGATGCGACCGAAGACCAGCCGCTGATCTATCTGCCGAACGACGCCGATTTCGTCGGCGCGGTGATCCCGCTCAAGGATTTCGGCGACCTCTTCCTCTATGTCGCGCGCCCGGTCGATCCCCGCGTCATCCAGTACCTCAACGAGACGCGAGCCGCAGTTGCGGATTATCGCAGCCTGGAGGAGCGCCGCGTCGGCGTGCAGGTGGCGTTTGCACTGCTCTATGCGGTGATCTCGCTCACCGTGCTGCTCTCCGCGGTCTGGCTCGGCATAAATTTCGCCAATCGCCTGGTCGCACCGATTCGTCGTCTCATCGGCGCCGCCGATCTCGTCGCCGCCGGAAATCTCTTCGTCGAGGTGCCGGTGCGCCGGTCGGAAGGCGACCTGTCGAGCCTCGCCGAAACCTTCAACAAGATGACGCATGAGCTGCGCACCCAGCGCAACGACCTGGTGCAGGCGCGCGACCAGATCGATACGCGTCGCCGCTTCACCGAGGCGGTGCTGTCCGGCGTCGGCGCCGGTGTCATCGGCATCGATGCCGAAGGACGTATCTCCATCATCAACCGCCCGGCCGAGAAGCTGCTCGGCGTGACCGAGGCGGATGTGCTGGGCGAACAGCTCGCGGTGGTGATCCCGGAGATTTCCGGCCTCATCGCGGAGGCCATGCAGGCCGGGCAGAAGACGGTGCAGGCCAACACCACGCTCGCCCGCGACGGGCGAGAGCGGGTGCTGGCGGTGCGCTTCACCACCGAGCAGTCGCGCGAGGGCGACCATGGCTGGGTGGTGACGCTCGACGACATCACCGAACTGGTCTCGGCGCAGCGCACGTCCGCCTGGGCCGACGTGGCGCGCCGCATCGCCCACGAGATCAAGAACCCGCTGACCCCGATCCAGCTTTCCGCCGAGCGCCTGCGCCGGCGCTACGGCAAGGTGATCGGCGAGGACCGCGAGGTGTTCGACCAGTGCACCGACACCATCATCCGCCAGGTCGGCGACATCGGGCGCATGGTGGATGAGTTCTCCTCCTTCGCCCGCATGCCCAAGCCCGTGGTGGAAGCGCTCGACGTCGCCGAGACGGTGCGCCAGGCGGTGTTCCTGATGCGGGTCGGCAATCCCGACATCACCATCGACTGCGAGGTGCCGAACGCGCCGGTCGAAGCCAAGTTCGACCGGCGCCTCATCTCGCAGGCGCTGACCAACATCGTGAAGAACGCCACCGAGGCGATTACGGCCATTCCCCCCGAGGAACGGACCGAGCCGCCGCGCATCGAGGTCAAGCTCAAGACCGAGCATGGCATGGCGATCGTCGATGTCATCGACAACGGCAAGGGCCTGCCCACCGAGAACCGGGCGCGGCTGCTGGAGCCTTATGTGACGACGCGCGAGAAGGGCACCGGGCTCGGCCTCGCCATCGTCGGCAAGATCATGGAAGAGCACGGCGGGGGGATCGAGCTGCTCGATGCCCCGAGCGGGAAGGGCGCAATGATACGGCTGCGCTTCTCCCTCGATGGCGGGCCTTCCGGAGTGAACACCGCGGTCGGCGAGAGGCCGATTCGCTCGGTCGCGGTTTAAGGGAGATACGGTAATGGCGACGGATATTCTCATCGTCGACGACGAAGCCGACATTCGCGGCCTCGTCGCTGGCATCCTGGAGGATGAGGGCTACGGCGCCCGCACCGCCAAGGACAGCGACGAGGCGCTGAACGCGATCATCGCGCGCCGTCCCAACCTGATCTTTCTCGACATCTGGCTGGAGCGCTCCAAGCTCGACGGGCTCCAATTGCTCGACGTGATCAAGCGCGACCATCCCGACGTGCCGGTGGTCATGATCTCCGGCCACGGCACCATCGAGACCGCGGTCGCCGCTATCAAGCAGGGCGCCTACGACTTCATCGAGAAGCCGTTCAACGCCGACCGGCTGCTCCTGGTCGCCGATCGCGCACTGGAGACGCTGCGGCTGAAACGCGAGGTGCGCGACCTCAAGCAGCGCTCGCCGGTGGCGCAGTCGCTGATCGGCCGCTCGACGGTAATGAACCAGCTGCGGCAGACCATCGAGAAGGTGGCGCCGACCAATAGCCGCATCATGATCTTCGGCCCATCCGGCTCCGGCAAGGAACTGGTCGCCCGCATGCTGCATGCGAGCTCGGCGCGCGCCCCCGGTCCGTTCGTCATCATCAATGCCGCGGCGATCACGCCGGAGCGCATGGAGACCGAGCTGTTCGGCGTCGAGGGCGGCGAAGGGCAGGGTCGTCAGGTCGGCGCGCTGGAAGAGGCCCATGGCGGCACGCTGTTCATCGACGAAGTCGCCGACATGCCGCGCGAGACGCAGAATCGCATCCTGCGGGTGCTGGTCGACCAGAACTTCCTCAGGGTCGGCGGCGCGACGCGGGTATCGGTGGATGTGCGCATCATCTCCTCCACCGCGCGCAATCTCGAGAAGGAGATCGCCGACGGCCGCTTCCGCGAGGATCTCTATCACCGCCTCGGCGTGGTGCCGTTGCGCGTGCCGCCGCTCGCCGAGCGGCGCGAGGACGTGCCGGAGCTGGTCGACTATTTCCTCGACCAGATCTCGCAGGGCACCGGCCTGCCGCGCCGGCGCATAGCCGAGGACGCGCTCGCCGTGCTGCAATCGCACGACTGGCCGGGCAATGTCCGCCAGCTCCGCAACAATATCGAGCGGCTTCTGATCCTCGCCACTGGCGACCCCGACTCCGCGGTGACGGCGAGCATGCTGCCGCCCGATGTCGGCTCGCTGGTGCCGAGCCTGCCGAACGGCAATGGTGGCGAGCACCTGATGGGCCTGCCGCTACGTGAGGCGCGCGAGGTGTTCGAGCGGGAATATCTGGTCGCCCAGATCAGCCGCTTCGGCGGCAACATCTCGCGCACCGCCGAATTCGTCGGGATGGAGCGTTCGGCGCTCCATCGCAAGCTGAAGGCGTTGGGGATCGGCTGATCAGCCGACTACCCCGGCGGCCAGCCGGCCCACCTCGGCGATGGCGGCATTGCGGACCGGCATCGCCGCGCGCGCCCCGGTGAGATAGGCGGTCACCACGATGGGCGCGCGGTTGGGCGGCCACAGCACGCCGATATCGTTGGCCGTATTGTTTGCTCCGGTGCCGGTCTTGTCGCCGACGCGCCACCCGGTCGGAACCCCGGCGCGCAGCCGCTCGTCGCCGGTCTTGGTGGCGACCAGCCAGTCCGCCAGTTGCTGCCGCGATGCCGGCGACAGCGAGTCGCCAAGCACGAGCCGCTGGAGCGTTGCGGCCATCGCGGCGGGGGTCGTGGTGTCGCGCGGATCGCCGGGCTTCGCCTCGTTGAGGGTAGGCTCATTGCGGTCGAGCCGGGTCATGGTGTCGCCGAGCGTGCGGACATAGGCGGTCAGGCCCTTCGGCCCGCCAATATTGGCGAGCAGCAGATTGCCGGCCGTGTTGTCGCTCAGCGTGATCGTGGCTTCGCAGAGCGCGGCGAGGGTCATGCCGTCCGCGACATGCTTCTCCGTGGTCGGCGAATAGGTCACGAGATCCGATTTCGCATAGCGGATGATGCGGTCGAGCTGTTCCTTGCCGGCATCGACCCGCGCCAGCACGGCGGCCGCCGCCAGCGCCTTGAAGGTGCTGCACATCGGGAAACGCTCGTCGGCCCGATAACCTGCCCGCGTGCCGTCCGCGGTATCGATGATAGTGACGCCGAGCCGCCCGCCGGTCTTCTTCTCCAGCACTGGGAGTTGATCGTCGAGCTGCGACTGGAGGCTGCCCGCTGCGAAGGTCGGCCGTGTCTTGGCGACCAGCGCGATGCCGGCGATCAGCGGCAGCAAGCCCGCCGTGAAAACCCGTCTGTCGATCATTCCAGAAGCCTCCGTTAAGCTGGTGCGCAAGCTGCCGGAGGCGGCAAACCTTGACAAACGATCATAAATCGGACGACCCATTAGAAAAACTAAGGGCTCCGCGATGGCTAAGACGCATGTCCCGTTGAATGCCCTGAGGGCGTTCGAGGTATCGGCCCGCCAGCTCAGCCTCACCCGCGCCGGGCTGGAGCTACGGGTGACGCAGGCTGCCGTCAGCCACCAGATCAAGAGCCTCGAGGAGATACTCGGGGTGCGGCTGTTCCGCCGCCTGCCGCGCGGCCTCGCCTTGACGGATGAGGGGCAGGCGCTGCTGCCGGTGCTCTCGGAATCCTTCGGCCGCATCCGTGCGACGCTCGATCGCTTCGAGAACGGCCATTTCCGCGAGGTGGTCACCGTCGGCACGGTCGGCACTTTCGCCACCGGCTGGCTGCTGGACCGGCTTGACGCATTCGGCAAGGCGAACCCCTATCTCGACCTGCGGCTGCTCACCAACAATAACCGCGCGGATCTCGCCGGGGAGGGGCTCGACTACGCCATCCGCTATGGCGACGGCTCCTGGCACGGCACTGAAGCGGTGCCGCTGTTCGCCGCGCCGCTGACGCCGTTCTGCACGCCTGAGATCGCCGCGCGGCTGACGGCGCCCGACGACCTCGGCGCGCATATGCTGTTGCGCTCCTATCGTGCCGACGAGTGGTCGCGCTGGTTCGTCGCAGCCGGCGTGCCGGAGCCCTCGCGCCTGCGCGGGCTCACCTTCGATTCCTCGGTCACCATGGCCGAGGCCGCCGCGCGGGGCGTCGGCATCGCGCTGCTGCCGGCCCGCATGTTCGAGACCGAGCAGAAATCCGGCCGGCTGGCGCGCCCCTTCGATATCGAAGTCGAGCTTGGCAGCTATTGGCTCACCTCGCTGAAATCGCGGCACGAGACCCCGGCCATGCAGGCCTTCAAGGGCTGGTTGCTGGGGCAGCTTAGCAAAGAGAAAAACCGCCGACGCTTGCCGTCACCAGCGGCCGATGAACCTGCTATAGAGTGAATCGTCCGGCTGGCTGTATCGGACGCAGCAAGCTGGTGCGGAGCATGTTCCGCAAAAGTTGAGAGACTTTTGCGATCCGAACAGGCTTCAGCCCGTGAATCGGTAGAGAGGTTTCGATGAAAGTCGTTATTTGCGGGGCGGGGCAGGTGGGTTTCGGCATCGCCGAGCGCCTAGCCGCCGAGCAGAACGACGTCTCCATCATCGACACCTCGCCGCGCCTCATCCAGGCCATCACCGATACGCTCGACGTGCGCGGCTTCGTCGGCCACGGCTCGCATCCGGACGTGCTGGCGCGGGCCGGGCTGGAAGCCGCCGACATGCTGATCGCGGTGACCTTGCACGACGAGGTCAACATGGTCGCCTGCCAGGTCGGCCATGCGCTGTTCGACGTGCCGACCAAGATCGCCCGCATCCGCGCCCAGAGCTATCTCCAGGGCCATTGGCGCGACCTGTTCTCGCGCGACCATCTGCCGATCGACGTCGTCATCTCGCCGGAGATCGAGGTCGGCGAGATGGTGCTGCGTCGTCTCTCGCTGCCCGGCGCCATCGACACGGTGAATTTCGCGGAAGGCCGCGTCGTCGTGGTCGGCGTGGAGTGCAAGGACGACTGCCCGGTGCTGGACACCCCGCTGCGCCAGCTCACCGACCTGTTCCCGGATCTGCAGGCCGTCGTGGTGGCAGTGAATCGCAAGGGCAAGGTGTTCGTGCCGCGCTCGACGGATTCGCTGATCGCCGGCGACGTCGCCTATTTCACCGCGCGCGCCGAGCAGGTGACGCGCACGCTCTCGATCTTCGGCCATGACGAGCTGCCCGCCCAGCGCATCGTCATCGGCGGCGGCGGTAATATCGGGCTCTATGTCGCCCGCGAGCTGGAGCGCCGCAATCCCAAGGCGCGGGTCAAGATCATCGAGGACAACCAAGCGCGGGCCGAAGCGATTGCGCAGGAGCTCGGCACCACCGTCGTGCTGCAAGGCAGCGCGCTCGACCGCATCATCCTCGAAGAGGCCTCGGTCGGCGATGCCGACACCATGATTGCGGTGACCAATGATGACCGCGTCAACATCCTGTCCTGCCTGTTGTCGCGCGAGCTCGGCGCGCGGCGCATGCTCTCGCTGCTGAACGATCCCAATTATCCCGCCTTTGCCCGCGGGCTCGGCATCGACGCCTATGTGAATCCGCGCCAGATCACCGTCTCCAAGGTGCTCCAGCACGTGCGCAAGGGGCGCATACGCGGCGTGCATTCGCTGCTCGACGGCGCCGGCGAGGTGATCGAGGCCGAGGCACTGGAAACCTCGCCGCTGGTGGGCAAGCCGCTGAAGGAGCTCGACCTGTTCGACGGCATGCGGATCGGCGCCATCATCCGCGGCGGCAAGATCGTGCTGCCGCGTGGCGACACCGTCATTCACGCACGCGACCGCATCGTGCTGTTCGCCCTCGCCGACAAGGTGAAGCGCGTCGAGCAGTTGTTCCGCGTCAGCCTCGAATTCTTCTGAAGCCGGTGGGAGAGCAGCGGCGATGATGGCGCTCGCCCGGCACGGCGTCCTTGCGGCCGGCACCATGGCGGCCTTCCTGGTGTTCGCCGCCATGATCGCCGTGGTGCGCCGCGAGCCGGCGGCGATCGTGTTCATGCTGACCGCTCTGCTGACCATCTTCGCGGCGGGGAGCGTGCATCTCGCCACGCGCAACCGCGCCGCCCGGCTCGACCGCGTATCCTCCTATGCGCTGCTGGTCGCCATCTGGGTCGGGCTGCCCATCATCGCCGCCATTCCGATCGCGGCCACCACGCCGCTCGGGCCGGTCGGGTCGTGGTTCGAGGCGGTGGCGGCCTTCACCACGACCGGCGCGGCGCAGGTCCACGACGTCGCCGACCTGCCGCGCTCGACGCTGGCATGGCTGCTGTCGCTGCAATGGCTTGGCGGGCTGATCACCCTGGTCGGCGTCGTCGCGGTGCTGGCGCCCGCCGGAATTGGCGGGCTGCCGGATCGCAGCGCGCGCGCCATCGAGCACGGTTCCACGGAATCGACGGCGCTCGATGATGCCATCCGCCACATCCTGCCGATTTACGCCGGTGCGACCGTGGTGTGCATGCTGACGCTCTATGCCGTCGGCCTGCGCGGCTTCGACGCCTTCGGCCTTGCCAGCGCCGCGCTGTCTACCGGCGGCCTGCTGCCCGATGCGGACGGCATGTCGGCCTATGGATCGGCCGCGGTGAAATTCGTCTTCATGTTCTTCATGCTGGTCGGCGGCACCAGCATATTATGGCACCGCATGATGCTGACGCGGCGCTTCCGCCTTGCCTTCAGCCAGCGCGAGAACATTGCGGTGCTGCTGGTCTGCCTCATCGTCGGCATCCTCGCCGCCGCCGTGCGCTTCGATACGCCGGAAGGCAGCCTGTCGCTGCCGCTGGCGCTGGAGGACGGACTGTTCTCGGCGATCTCGCTCATCACCACCACCGGCGTCGAGCCGCATGCCGGCGCCTTCTCGGCGCTGCCGATCTCGCTGGTGACGCTGCTGATCTTCATCGGCGGCGCCACCTTCTCGACCAGCGGCGGCATCAAGATGTACCGCGTCGGCGTGATGGGGCTGCAGAGCCTGCTGGAGCTGAACCGGCTGATCATGCCGCACGCGGTGCGCCCGCGCCGGTTGGGGCGACAGACCGTGTCGCTGGAGATGATGAAGGCGATTTGGCTCTGCTTTGCCATTGCCAGCGCGGTGTTCGTCGTGCTGACCGCGGCGGTGGCGCCGGCCATGCCGAGCTTCGAGGCCGCCTATGTGGCGACGCTGTCGGCGCTCACCAATGCCGGCCCGATCTATGCCGCCGGTTGGGACGGCTCCGCGGCCTGGCCTGAATGGGGGGCGTTGCCGGCCTATGCCCAGATCATACTCGCGCTGGCGATGATTCTCGGCCGACTTGAAATCCTCATGGTGCTGGGGCTCATTCATTTCGGTTTCTGGCGGCGCTAGAGTCGCTCGAGGGCAGGGCAGGGAATATGTCGCGCATCGCCTATGTGAATGGCCGCTACGTGCCGCACGCACATGCCATGGTCCATATCGAGGATCGCGGCTACCAGTTCGCCGATGGCGTCTATGAGGTGTGCGAGGTGCGCGGCGGGCGCATGATCGACGAGCGTCGGCACATGGAGCGCCTTGCCCGTTCGCTGCGGGAGTTGCGGATCAGCCAGCCCATGCCGCCGTCCGCGCTCGCCGTGGTGATGCGCGAGACCATCCGGCGCAACAAGGTGCGCGACGGCATCGTCTATCTCCAGGTGACTCGCGGCGTCGCCCGGCGCGATCACGTATTTCCCGAACGTGAGGTGCAGCCCTCCGTGGTGGTAACCGCGCGCTCCGCCGACCTCGCCAAGGCGGAGCGGCAGGCGGCGGACGGCGTCGGCGTCATCACCGTGCCGGAGAATCGCTGGGAGCGGGTCGATATCAAGAGCGTCGGCCTGTTGCCGAATGTGCTTGCCAAGCAGGCGGCGAAGGAGGCCGGCGCGCGCGAGGCCTGGTTCGTCGATCCCGAAGGCAAGGTGACCGAAGGCGGTTCGACCAATGCCTGGATCGTCACCATGGACGGCGTGCTCGTCACCCGGCCGGCCGACACCGGCATATTGCGCGGCATCACCCGCACCGTGGTTCTGGAGGTCGCGGCGCAGCAGGGCTTGAAGGTCGAGGAGCGGGCCTTCTCGGTCGAGGAAGCCTATGTGGCACGCGAGGCCTTCATCACCGCCGCGACCACCATCGTCATGCCGGTGGTGCGAATCGATGGCCGCCCGATCGGCAATGGCCATCCCGGTTCGGTCGCCCAGGGGTTGCGCGCGGCCTTCCACGAGGTCGCCGAAATCGCGCTGTGACAACGCGCATAAGCCATGCGGCGAAAGTATCTTGCACGATGGACCTAGTGTGCGATGCTAAAACCAGCACGCCTTCGCACACGCAGCACGTTCCCCGGACGGAATGAGGTTGCGTGGTGAGGGTGACCGCGCCGGCACACCATCAAACAACGGATCAAAAAAATCATGGCCGCGGATCGTTCCCAGAACCTCCAGGACACGTTTCTCAACCACGTCCGCAAGAACAAGACCCCTCTCACCATTTTCCTCGTCAACGGTGTCAAGTTGCAGGGCGTGGTGACCTGGTTCGATAACTTCTGCGTACTCCTTCGGCGGGACGGGCATTCCCAGCTCGTCTACAAGCACGCCATCTCCACCATCATGCCGGGTCACCCCGTCCAGCTGTTCGAGGCGCCGGACGAGGCCGTGGAGAAGGCCTGAGTTGGAACTGAAGAGCGCCGCACGACGCCGCCCCGGCAAGGCGGCGTCCGACGGCCCGGCAGTTCCACCGGCCGGCGAGGCGACCCGCGTGGTCGTCATCGTGCCTTATCTTACCCGGCCGAAGCCGGGCGAGGGGGCGGAAGTGCGCCGCACGCCCGAAGCGCGGCTTGACGAAGCGGCCGGCCTTGCGCGCGCCATCGATCTCGATGTGGTCGCAAGCGGCACCGTCGGGCTGAGCCAGATTCGGCCGGCCACCTATCTGGGTACCGGCAAGGTCGAGGAGATCGAGGGGCTGGTGAAGGCCAACGACGCTGGTCTCGTCTTCGTCGATGCCCCGCTCACTCCGGTGCAACAGCGAAACCTGGAAAAGGCGTGGGCGGCCAAGGTGATCGACCGCACCGCGCTGATCCTGGAGATTTTCGGCCAGCGCGCCCGCACCAAGGAGGGCGTGCTGCAGGTCGAACTCGCCCATCTCAATTATCAGCGCAGCCGGCTGGTCCGCTCCTGGACCCATCTGGAACGCCAGCGCGGCGGCTTCGGCTTCCTCGGCGGTCCCGGCGAGACCCAGATCGAAGCCGACCGCCGCCTCATTGGCGAGCGCATCATCAAGATCGAGCGCGAACTGGAACAGGTGAAGCGCACCCGCGCGCTGCACCGCGCCAGCCGCAAGAAAGTGCCATATCCGGTCGTGGCACTGGTCGGTTACACCAATGCCGGCAAGTCGACGCTGTTCAATCGGCTCACGGCGGCGAAGGTGAGGGCGCAGGATCTCCTGTTCGCCACGCTCGACCCGACCTTGCGCGTGGTCGCATTGCCCGGCGGCGAGCGCGTCATCCTGTCCGACACGGTGGGCTTCATCTCGGATCTGCCGACCCAACTCGTCGCCGCCTTCCGCGCCACGCTTGAAGAGGTAATCGAGGCCGACATCATCCTGCATGTGCGCGACATGTCCCATGAGGATGCGGATGCGCAGGCGCAGGATGTCGGCGACGTGCTCGCCGATCTCGGCATCGATGCCGATGACCATGGCCGGCTGATCGAGGTCTGGAATAAGATCGACCGCCTCGACGAGGCCGGCCGCACCCGGGTGTTCAATGTCGCGGAGCGCCGGACCGGCGACGAGCATCCGGTGCCGGTTTCGGCACTGACCGGCGAGGGGATCGACGCCCTGCTCGATGCCATCCGGCAAAGGCTGTCGCGCGAGCGGGTCACGCTGATGCTCGACCTTGATCCTTCGGACGGTGAGGGGCTGGGCTGGCTTTACCGTCACAGCGAGGTGCTGGAGCGTCGCGACGGCGAGAATGGCCGGGTGCACCTTGCCGTCCGGGTCGAGCCGGACCGCGCCGACGGCATCGAACGCCGCTTCGGCGCGCGGCGCATGGCAAAGGCCAGGCGGGACGGCTAGTTCGCCGCAGGTTGGCCTACACTTTTTCCTCTCCCCGTTGGGGAGAGGTGGCCCGCGAAGCGGGTCGGTGAGGGGGCGCACGATTGCGGAGCGGTGCAGATCCCTCACCCCAATGGGGAGACGGGGAAGCCGGTCAGAGCGGCGATGGCCCGGATGCAACGCTCGAACACGCCGAGATCGCGCCCGATATCCACGACCTCACGGTCAGGCATGATGATTTCGGTTCCGGAACAATGTAGTGCCTCGGCGATCATGAGATTGTCGGCGAGGCCGAAATCCTCGACCGCGAGCCCGTCGGCGGCATAGAGCCGATCGTCGGCGCCGGCCTTGAAGGGCTGGAACTCGGTGAGGGCGGCGAGGCGTTCGATCAGGGTGCCGCGCACGTTCGAATAGCCGAACACCGGCTTGCCCATCGCATAGCCCGCGCCGAGTTCGAACACGGTACCGACATCCGCGCTGACGCCGCGAAACGGCGTGAGATTGGCGAGGATGAGGTCGGCGCCGGCGAGCATCTTCATGTTCGCTCCAAAGATCGCCGCCGCCACGCTCGTGCCGGCCTGAAGATCCAGGCCGTTATCGAGCGGAAACAACCCCGTGAAACCGTATTGCGCGCAGATGCGGCGCTTACGCTCGCCGATCGCGGCGGCATCGGGCAGGAACACTTCGGGGCCGGCCAGATAGATCGAGCGGCCCATGGTCTATTCCCCAGCCTTGGCCGCCTGCCACAGCGCTTCCATCTCATCCAGCGTCGCGGAGGAGGGTGCTCGGCCCTCCTCTGCCAGCGCGTCCTCGATGGCGCTGAAGCGCCGCGTGAACTTGTCATTGGTACCGCGCAACGCCGTCTCCGGATCGACGCCGAGGTGCCGGGCGAGGTTCGCCACGGCGAACAGCAGGTCGCCGACCTCGCCGGCCGCGGCCTCACGGTCGCCGCTCGCGATCTCCTGCTCGACCTCGGTGATCTCCTCGCGGATCTTGTCGATCACCGGTCGGGCGTCCGGCCAGTCGAAGCCGACCTTGGCGGCCTTGTCCTGGAGCTTGATGGCGCGGGTGAGGGCAGGCAGGCCGACCGGCACACCATCAAGCGTGCGCCCGCCCCCCGCGTCCGGAGCCACGCCGCGTTCGACACGGCGGGCAGCGCGAAGCCGCTTTTCCTCCGCCTTGATCTCACCCCAGGCGATGTTCACCGCCTTGACATCGCGACCGCGAGCATCGCCGAACACGTGCGGATGTCGGCGTATCATCTTGTCGCATATAGCGAAAACGACATCGCCAAAATCGAAGGCTGCCTGCTCCTGGGCCATGCGGGCGTGGAACACCACCTGCAGCAGCAGATCGCCCAGTTCGTCGCACAGATCATCGAGATCGTTGCGCGCAATGGCGTCGGCGACCTCGTAGGCTTCCTCGATCGTGTAAGGCGCGATCGTCGCAAAGTCCTGTTCGAGATCCCAGGGACAGCCGGTCCCGGGCGTACGCAGCGCGGCCATGATGGCGAGCAGTTGGTCGATGTCGCGGGACGGCTTCAAGGGCTTTCTCTCACGGTGGCGGCTACGGGGCGAACGGCAGCCACCATAGAAGACAGCGCGAAGCGCAAGTCCACAACAGCCGGGAGAAGGGACGGCAATGCCTCGGCGCCGAACTCATAGGATGATTCGTAGAAGACATATTATGGAAATTAAATCCCCGGAAATCATGTCGCCAATTTTTGTCCATGAGGTAGCCGCGCGGCACGCCGGCCTTAATACCCACGGTGGTATCGAAGTCGCGGTCGGAGATGCCTATGCGACTTCTCGGAATGGTCCTGCCTCGCCTGAGCCTGCGTTGCCTGTTGCTGATTGCCGCCGCGATCGGGCTTGCCCCGCTATCCGCGCTGGATATCGCACGTCTCAACCATGCCAAGGATATCGCGCTGGCGCAGGCCGAGCGCGACATGGGCGAGCTCGCGCGCGTGGCGGCCGCGCGCCATGCCGAGGTGATCAAGAGCGCCTATGGACTGCTGAACGTGCTGTCCAACATTCCGGCGGTGCGCACGGTGTCTGCAGGCTGCAACAGCATCCTCACCGACCTCAAGACCGCCCATGAATCGATGACCAACCTGCTGGTGATCGATGCCAACGGCCAGGGCGTATGCGGCACCGGCGATCCCTCGCGGTTCAATATTTCCGGCCGGCACTATTTCATGGAGATGAAGCGCACCAAGAGCTTCACCGTCTCGAACGTGCTGATTGGCGAGCGCTCCAAGCGCGAGCTGGTGGCGGCTGGGCTGCCGCTGCTCGATGAGGCTGGCAATTTCGAGCGCGCTCTGGTGATCGGCATCGATCTCGGTTGGCTGAAGCAGCTCGCCGCACAGACCGCGGCGATCCACGGCGCCTCGGTCTATATTGTCGATCGCGATGGCTCGACCATCTATGCCAATTCCTTCCGCACGCCGGCCGGCGACCTCACCAGCTTCTATCGCGATCTGCCGAAGATTCCGGCCGGCACCTTGCTCACGGACAAGCCGGTCGGAGAAGCCATGGTCTTTGGCGTCGAGCGGCTGTCGGATATCGGCGTCACCATCGCTGTGGGCGTGGCACGCGCCGTGGTGTTCGCCCCGATCGAACGCGCCTTCTGGACCGATCTGCTGCTTTTAATCGCCGTTGCGCTCGGCTCATTCGGCGTCACCGTGATCTTCGTCGAGCTCGGCGTCAGTCGCGGCCTCAGGCACATCCATCAGGCCGCGCGTGCCATGGCGGCCGGCAATCTGCACGAACGCGCCAAGGTGCCGCCGTCGGTCATCGAGATCGAGAACCTCGCCACCTCGTTCAACACCATGGTCACCCAGCTCGAAGGGCTGGCCTATCATGATCGGCTCACCGGCCTCGGCAATCGCCGCCTGCTGGAGCGCTATCTCGCCAATGCCACCCGCACCCGCGCTTCCGGGCCGTTTGCGGTCCTCGCCATCGACCTCGACGAGTTCAAGCCGGTGAACGACGCTTTCGGCCATCGCGCCGGCGACGAGGTGCTGGCGCAGGTTGCCGAGCGGCTCACCGCCAATGCCATCGAAGCCGATCTGGTGGTGCGGCTCGGTGGCGACGAATTCATCGTGGTGCTGCACGAGAGCCGCAACGATTCCGCCCGCATCGCCACCCGGCTGCGCGACGCGGTCGCTCGGCCCTATCTGGTCGACAGCGCCGAGGTGAACATTGGCTGCTGCATCGGCGTCGCCTTCATCGAGCCTGGCAATGCCATTCCCGGGCCGGTCGAGATGTTGGATCGCGCCGATGAGGCGCTTTACGAGGCCAAGCGCGGCGGACGCTCGCGTGTCGTGGTGACGGATTCTCACTCCGACGACGTGCTCTGGCCCGGCAGCGACGCGCTGTTCGGATCGCAGGCGAGCTGAGAAGCACCGCCTAACCCGCTGCTACAGCGTGATTTTCATGCCATCGTAAGCCGGCTCAATATGAGCCGGCAGTTGCCGCACCAGCGTGTCATAGTCTAGGTCGGTGTGCAGATTGGTGAGCACGGCGCGACGCGGTCGCATGCGCTCGATCCAGTCCAGCGCTTCGCTCAGCGACAAATGGCTCGGATGCGGCGTGATGCGCAGCGCGTCGATGATCCAGATGTCGAGCTCCTCAAGCAGCGGCAGGCTCTCCGCCGGCAAGTCGTGGAGATCGCTCGAATAGGCGAGGCCGCCGAAGCGGAAGCCATAGGAGATGATGGTGCCGTGATACTGCCGAAACGGCACCGCCTGCACCCTGCCCCCGGGCCCGTCGATCGTCACCAACTCACCGTGGCGGAAGCGATGCTCGTCGAGGATGGGCGGATAGTCGCTGCCCGGCGGCGTCTGGAAGCAATAGCCAAAGCGCTGATGCACGATCATCGAGGTCTCGGCATCGAGCCACACATCGAGCCGCCGCCGATGATGAATGCTCAGCGGGCGGACATCATCGATGCCATGGGTATGGTCGGCATGCTCATGGGTGAAGAGCACGCCGTCGAGCCGGTCGACCTCGGCGTCGAGCAATTGCTCCCGCAGGTCCGGCGAGGTGTCGATCAGCACCCGGGTCAGTGTGCCGCCCTCGCCCGCCCGGTCCACCAGCATCGAGCAGCGCCGGCGCCGGTTACGTGGATTGGCGGGATCGCAGGCGCCCCAGCCTTGCCCCACGCGTGGCACGCCGCCCGAAGAGCCGCAGCCGAGAATGGTGAAGGTGAGGCTCATGGGCTTTGTCCGGCTCCGTTTCAGCTCGCCCTGGAGAATAGCCGGAAGAAATTCGCCGTGGTGGTCTCGGCAACCTCCGCCTCCGACCAGCCGCGGGTCTCCGCCAGTACCCGGGCAGTCTCCACCACGAAGGACGGCTCGTTGCGCTTGCCGCGCCTGGAGTTCGGCGCGAGATAGGGCGCGTCGGTCTCCACCAGCACGCGGTCCGCGGGCAGGTTGGCTGCGATCTCCCGCAGCGGCGCTCCGCTCTTGAAGGTCAAGATGCCGGAGAACGACACATAGCCGCCGAGCGCCACCGCCCGGCGCGCCAGGTCGGCGCCGCCGGTGAAGCAGTGCAGCACGAACGGGAAGGCCCCCTTCCCGCTTTCGTCCTCGAGGATGGCGGCGACGTCGTCGTCCGCCTCGCGGGCATGGATGACCAGCGGCAGGCCGGTCTGCCGCGCGGCTGCTATGTGCATGAGGAATCCGGCGCGCTGTGCCGCGCGCGGACCGAGATCGTAATGATAGTCGAGCCCGGCTTCGCCGATGGCGACCACCTTGGGGTGGTCGGCCTCGGCCAGCAATTCATCGAGCGTGATGTCGGCTTCTTCGCCGGCATTGTGCGGATGGGTGCCGACCGAGCAGAACACGTCGTCGAACCGCTCGGCGATCGCCCGTACCTCGGCTGAGCGGCGGATGCGCGTGCCGATCGTCACCAGCCGCCCGACGCCCGACGCCCTGGCCCGCGCGACGACATCGTCGAGCTCCTGGGCAAAGTCGGGAAAGTCGAGATGGCAATGGCTGTCGACGATCATGCAGTACTCACTCGGCTTCGGGTTCGACATAGCGCGGGAACACCGCCACCGGCGCCGGCAGGCTGGTGCCTCCAATGAGCCGCCCGGCCGCGCCGAGGCTGGCGAAGCTGCGCGCCTCCAAGGGCACTGCCAGCAGGTCAAGCAGCTTGGCGGCGCTGCCCGGAATGAAGGGCTGCGCCAGCAGCGCCACCTGGCGGATCACCTCGGCGGTGATCCACAGCACGGTGCCGAAGCGCTCCGGATCGGTCTTGCGCAACTCCCAGGGTGCGGAGGCGGCGAAATAGCGGTTGGCATCCGCCACCACCGCCCAGATCACGGCGAGCGCCTGATGGATCTGCTGGCCGGCCATGGCCTCGCGCGCCTTGGCGGCCATGGCATCGGCCGCCTCCAGCATCGCCGCATCCTCGGCGGACAGCGCGCCGGCGGCGGGAAGCACGCCGCCGAGATTCTTGCCGATCATCGACAGCGAGCGCTGCGCCAGATTGCCGAGGTCATTGGCGAGATCGGCATTGGTACGGGCGACGATGGCCTCGTGGCTGTAGGTGCCGTCCTGGCCGAACGGGATCTCGCGCAGCAGGAAATAGCGCAGCGCATCGACGCCATAGGCTTTGGCGAGGTCGAACGGGTCGATCACATTGCCGACCGACTTCGACATCTTCTCCCCGCGATTATGGATGAAGCCGTGGGCGAAGACTGTCCTGGGCGGCGCAATGCCGGCCGACATCAGGAAGGCGGGCCAGTACACGGCGTGGAAGCGGATGATGTCCTTGCCGATGACATGCAGATCCGCCGGCCAGTAGCGCTTGAACAGCGCGCCGTCGGTGTCCGGATAGCCGGCACCGGTGATGTAGTTGGTGAGCGCGTCGACCCACACATACATCACATGCTCCGGCGCGCCCGGCACCGGCACGCCCCAGAAGAAGGTGGTGCGGCTGATGGAGAGGTCCTGCAGCCCACCCTTGACGAAGCTCAGCACCTCGTTGCGGCGCACCTCCGGACGGATGAAGTCCGGATGCGCCTCGTAATAGTCGAGCAGGCGCTGCTGATAGGCGGAGAGCTTGAAGAAATAGCTCTTCTCTTCCGTCCATTCGACCGGCGTGCCCTGCGGGCCGACCCGCACGCCGTCCGGGTTCAGCGTCGTCTCGTCCTCGGCGTAATAGGCCTCGTCACGCACCGAATACCAGCCGGCATAGGCGTCGAGATAGATGTCGCCAGCCTCGACCATGCGCTGCCAGATCGCCTGGCTGGCGGCGTAGTGATCCGTGTCGGTGGTGCGGATGAAGCGGTCGTAATCGACCCCCAGCAGCGCATCCATCTCCTTGAAGCGCGTGGAATTCCTCGTCGCCCATTCGATCGGCGTGAGACCCTGCTTCTCCGCGGTCTGCGCCATCTTCAGCCCGTGTTCGTCGGTGCCGGTCAGGAAGCGGACATCATAGCCGTCGAGCTTCTGGAAGCGCGCAATGGCGTCGGAGGCGATCTTCTCATAGGCGTGGCCGATATGCGGCGAGCCGTTGGGATAATCGATCGCAGTGGTGATGTAATAGGCGGGTTTCACGCGGGTCTCTTCCTGCGGCACCGGGAATCCCCGGCGCGTCAGGGGCGCACGGCCTCATTGAGCGACGCGAAGATTCGGAAAACGAAGCTCTTGCGATCGAGATTAAACGTGTCGGCGTCGATCGCGGCGCGGCGAACCTTCTCCCACACCTCCGGCAGGCGTGCAAGGCGCAGCGCCGGCCGTTGCCGCCGTCCGGTGGCGTGGTCTGAAACCCAGGCCTCGACAGTGGCGGTGAAGCTCTCGAACGCACCTTCGCGGTCGCCCTGCAGGCGCTCGCCGAGCGCGTGCAATTCCTTCGGATCGATGTCCGGCATGCGATCGAGCAGCGATCGCGTGGCCTGCCGGATGGCGAGCCCCTCCCCGGACAGCAGCACCAGCGCCTCGCGCACGCTGCCACCGCTCTCCAATGCCGCCTCCGCGATGCCGGTGCGGTTAAGGTCCGGCATGGTCTCGGCGAGATCGCCGAGCACCGCGGCGACATCGTCGGTGGGAAGCGCGCGCAGCGGCACCAGCCGGCAACGCGAGCGTATGGTCGGCAGCAGCCGGCCGGGCGCGTGGCTGATGAGCAGGAACAGCGACTTCGCCGGCGGCTCCTCCAGCGTCTTCAACAGCGCATTGGCACCCTGGGCATTCATCTCGTCGAGGGTGTCGACGATACACACCCGCCAGCCGCCGAGCGCCGCGGTCGAGCCGAAGAAGCTGCGCACCCGGCGCACCTGTTCGGCCGGGATCATGGTCGGCAGCTTGCCGGTGTCGCCCGGCACACGGCGCAGCACCAGCATGTCCGGATGCGAGAGAGCGGTGACCTGTCGCGCTGCCGGATGCTCCGGGGCCACGGCAAGTAAATGCGCCGGTGCGGCACCGTTCGCGAGCACGAAGCGGGCAATGCGGTAGGCCAGCGTCGCCTTGCCGATGCCCTCGGCCCCGCCGATCAGCAAGGCATGCGGCAGTCGCCCGGCATCCCACGCCGCGCGCACCATGGCTTCCGCCTCGCCATGGCCGACCAGCATCTGGCGTTCGCGCGGGTGCGGGGCGCCGGCAAAACGGTCGGCCTCGGGAGCGGCGGGCGCGCTCACGCGCCCCCTCCCCGCATGGCGGAAGGCTGCATCAGCCGGGCCTCGACGGTGCGCCAGACGGCGTCCGCGACGCTGTCGACGTCGCCGCCGGCATCGATGAGGACGCAGCGCTCCGGTTCGCGCTCGGCAAGCTCGCGAAACGCGTCGCGCAGATGCCGGTGGAAGGTGACATCCTCGCTCTCAAAGCGGTCCGCGCCGGCGCCGCTGCGCGCGGTGGCGCGCTGCAGGCCTTCCTCGGCCGGCAAATCGAGCACGATGGTGAGGTCCGGCATGGTGGCGCCCACCGACACGCGCTCCAGCGCACGGATCATGCGTGGATCGACATTGCCGAGCGTGCCCTGATAGACCCGGGTCGAATCGATGAAGCGGTCGCAGATCACGAAGGCGCCGCGCTCCAGTGCCGGGCGGATGGTGGTCTCGACATGGTCGGCACGGGCCGCGGCGAACAGCATCGCCTCGGTGACCGGCCCGAGCGGCTTGGCGGCGCCGGAGAGCAGCACGTGACGCACCGCCTCGGCGCCCGGCGAGCCGCCCGGCTCGCGCGTCGTCACCACCGCGATGCCGAGGGAGCGCAGCCGCTCGCCGAGCCGGCGCACCTGCGTCGACTTGCCGGCCCCCTCTCCGCCCTCGAAGCTGATGAAACAGCCGCGTCCAAGCGGTGCGGCCGGCTTCGGCGCCGCCATCTCGCGCGTCTTTCGGTTTCGGGCCGTCAGGGCCATCACGAGCCCTTCAGCTTGGCATAGCCTTGCCGGGCGAGCCCGACCACCAGCTCATAGGCGCCATCCATGGCGCGGCGCCACAGCGGGCCCTGGGGCACATCCTCGGCGGCGACCAGCGGCACGTCGAGCGCCACCTGCTCGCCGCGGAACACCCGCAGATGCGCCAGTTCCGCGCCCTTGGTGACCGGTGCGCGGATCGGCCCTTCATACTGGATCTTGGCGCTGATGCGCTCATTGCCGGAACGCGGCACCAGCAGATGGATCGGTCCCTTGCCGGTGAGCGGCGCGCCGCCGCGCGTCCCGCCATACAGCGTCGCCTCGCCGACGATCTGGCCGGCATCGAACAGCAGCTTCTGCTCGAAGGAACGGAAGCCCCATTCCAGCAGCTTGCGGGCGTCCTCGGCGCGCTCCTTGTCGCTCTTCGAACCCATCACCACCACGATGAGTCGCTGGCCATTCGAGACCGCCGAGCCGACCAGATGATAGCCGACATCCTTGAGGAAGCCGGTCTTGAGGCCATCGGCGCCAAGGCTCATGCCGAGCAGCGGATTGCGGTTCGACTGGCGGATCTTGTTCCAGGTGAATTCCGCCTCGCCGAAGATCGGATAGAATTGCGGGTAGTCGCGGATGAGGTGCGAGGTGAGGTTCGCCATGTCGCGCGCCGTCACCTTCTGGTCCGGATCAGGCAGGCCGCCGGGATTGCGGAACGTCGAGCCAGTGAGGCCCAGCCGCTTCGCCTCGTCGTTCATCTTGTTGGCGAATGCCAGCTCGTTGCCGGCAATGCCTTCCGCCAGCACGATGGCGGCGTCATTGCCCGACTGCACGATGACGCCGCGCATCAGGTCGGAGACCTTCACATTGCTATTCAGCGCCGCGAACATAGCGGTGTTGCCGGAAGGCGCGCCACCGCGCCGCCAGGCATATTCGCTCACTTTGAACTCATGGTCCGGCGTAAGGCGGCCTTCCACGATCTCGTGGAATACCACTTCCATGGTCATGAGATTGTTGAGGCTCGCCGGCGCCATCGGCGCGTCGGCGTTGCGCTCGAACAGCACCGTGCCACTCTCATAGTCCACCAATATGGCGGATGGCGAGGCGATGGCGGGGCCTTCAGCCTGCGCACGCGCGCGGTTCGGCGACGCGATGGTGAGGCAGAGAAGGGCCAGGATCAGAGCAAGCCGCGCGCCGGGTGCCTCCCGGAGCTTCTGGCGGAAGGACGGCCACATGAACATGCGCATCGGCACCGACATTCTCCCCCGCACTATGCGGGAGAGTTAGCAGCGGATCATGTGTTTAGGCAATGCGATTGCCGCTCAATAGAGCCCGCGTCCGGTCCCGACCGGCGTGACCATCCCGGAGGACGGCGCATAATTGGCGACCGGCTGCGGGCCGACCATCCAGCCCGCAGCGGCGAGCGGATCGCCGGAGGGCTGTACGGGCGGCGGCGCCGCATTCGCCACCCGCACCGGACGGGGCGCGGCCTGAGCCACCGGCGCCGGCGCGGCCGGCAGCGGAGCCTGGGCAACGGCATGCGGCTTGGCGGCAGCCGGGCGAACTGCCGGCAGCATGCCTGCCGTCGCAACCTGCACCGGACGCTGGGTCGAAATGGTAGGCAGCGGCGCAGTGGCGACCGCGCGCGGCGCCGGAGCGACCACGGCGACATTCTGCGTACGCAGCACCGGCTCCGCGCTCGCGACGCCCGTGCCCTCGCCGAGATCGAACGGGCGATCCGGCGGCATCGGCGCATTGGCGGCAGGCAGACGCGAGGTCGCGACGCTCGAGACCGGCAGCGCGCCGTTGGAGGCGACCATCACGCCGGAATTGACCGGCATCGGCGACGAGCCGTCATTGCGCAGCGTCGCCACCAGCTTGCGGTCGTCGGAGCCTTCGAGCGGCGCGCTCCCGACATATTCCACGCGCACACGGGCGGTACCGCGACCCTTGAAGCCGAGCAGATCCGCCGCCTTCGACGACACGTCGATCACGCGGTCGCTGTGATAGGGACCGCGATCATTCACGCGCACGATCATCGACTTGCGATTGTCGAGATTGGTGACGCGCACATAGCACGGCATCGGAAGCGTCGGATGCGCCGCGGCGATCGATTCCATGTCGAACACCTCGCCATTGGCGGTGAGGCGACCATGGAAGTCGTCGCCATACCAGGAGGCGATGCCTTCCGCCTTGTAGCGGGTGTTCGCTTCGGGGACATAGGTGCGGCCGGCGACCTGATACGGCTTACCAACTCTATAGGCACCGCCGCCCTTCGGCACCGGCTGGCCGAACGCGACCACGCGCGGGCTGGCGGTGACGCCGTATTTCGGGTCAACCTTGCTGGCGAGCTTGGATGATGTGGCGCCGCAATTGGCGACGACGAGCCCAACGCCGACGACCAGGACGGCCCGGCCGAGCTTACCGACAGACAAGTGTGAAACAGGAATTCCGGCTCGATATGTGCGACGGGCGCACTTCGGCCCTATCTCGTTCCCCATGCACCCCAACCGCTGCGCGAGCACTCCACCCGATTCCGCGCGCCTTAAGCTGGCGCTTCTGGATCAAATGGAACGCGACCCCGATTCGAGCCGCATGCCCTGTCCGCATGCGGTCGTTCCTTATGACACAGGAGGCTGCCCGAGTGGGGCGAAAATGCGGCGAAAGCGGCGATATGGTAAACGCCACGTGACCGACACGGTACCGCGCTGTAGCGCCACCGTCCCGCTTGCAAAGCGCGCCATCAATCAAGATAAGGTGCCGCGACTTCGGGATCATGACGGCGCCACGTCGAATCGACAGCCGTGATCGCGAGGATGGGTGCGCTTGGAAGGGTGGCCGAGTGGTTTAAGGCAGCGGTCTTGAAAACCGCCGTGGGTGCAAGCCCACCGTGGGTTCGAATCCCACCCCTTCCGCCAGCCGCCAATGCATCGGCACGCATCGTAGAATCTCCTGGTGGAATCGCACTCGTCGCTGCTCGTCGACGTCGCCCAAGGGCGCTAGCAAAATATCCCATCGAGGTAGAACTGAGCGTCTAAGCGACGGACATCCAGGGTGCAGCCTTTGCCATCCTTCGACTTGGAGTCGGGCGGTGAGCCGGAGGCGTCGTAAAGCAGCGATACCTCCCATCCCAACCCGCCGGCCCAATCCCACCGCATTCGCTGCAGCGAATGCCGATGCACCTGTGAAATATAGAAGGGACGCGCGAGAGCGAAACGAATGGCCGTCGAGTGACGCTCTGCCATGTAGAGCGTGCCAACCATCAGCAGCGCGGTCAGGGCGAGGCGGCGTGCGGTTATCCAGCGGCGTCGGGTCGCGGCAATAAGAACGGCGGTCACTACGCCGAAAAGCACGCCCAGCGCAGCTATTGCTGCGGCAATCACCAGCACAGATCTCCCCCCGTCGAGGACGAAGGAAAGCGGGAGCAAGCACCATCCGATGAAGATTGCAGCCGCGCGAACCATGCCGATCGGCTTTGGCTGTTCGGTCCGGACGCTCATTGTGTCCACCTACTCCGCGAGTCCGTCCTCTCCCCCTGATTGCCGCGGCGATCTAGCCGCCGATCCGCTCGGACGCCTTGCGCAACGTGGCGCCGGTCAAATTCTCGTAGGCCGCCCATTGTGAGAAACATGCTCACCTGATGTGGGATTATCTTTCCTGGAAGGGTGGCCAACCCTGGCTACCCAGCCAGAGGAGGCCTTCCATGTGCGATTACAGCCTTGCCGCTGTCGCCTCTCGACCAGCGAAGGTTGGGGACGAGCTTGTGTCGAGCCGCTTCTCGAAATCAGCCACCCGCGGTTTCGCGGCCGTGGGCGAGCCAGGGGTTGCGGTGTGCCTGCTCCCAGGAACGGAGCTGGTCTTCGATAAGGCAGTCGAGTTCGAATGGTCGATCGCCTTCCTGCCGAGACGCAAAGTCAAACAGACTGTGGCGCGGTTCCGTCATATCGATGAGGATACGCCGTGCGTGCATCATGATGCGCTGGAATTTGCGAACGGCAGAATTGTCCTGCTCACGCAATTGAGCCCGGGGCAGATTGCGCATGTGCTGCAACTCCCAGCGGACCCGCGTGTGGAGAAGTCGGCGCCTGAGGCGGCGGTCAGTCGATCTTTTGTGGATTGATGAACGGTCGGGCATCGGCGGGCAGTGTTCGCCGATGCCTTCCTCACAGGCTTGGACAAACGCGCACCCGATGCAAGCCGCAACGTCCGTCCGCGCATGAAACCCGTGGGCGACCTACCATGAAGCGGTCTACCCCCGGGGGGCGATCAACAGAGGTGAGCCGCCCGGCAAAATGACAGGGAAGTTGCCGAGCGGAGCCATCGGCACATCGCGTCCCAAAATCATTCGATGATCTTGATGACTCTCCGAGTCTTCGCGTCGACGATGACTCGCCGATTGTTCACAACAGCGTAGCTGAAGGCGTCGAATTTGGGCACCTTGTGGATGACGACGGCGCGCGGCAGCTCAGAGCCCACCATGACATCGCCTTGCATCATCACGGAGGGTGTCTTTTCCTTCACGACATAGGTTTCCACCTCAGACGGTACCGCTACGACGGCAGTCTGAGCAATGGCAGACGCCGGAATAATAATAACACTACTCAGAAGGGCGGCATATACTACCTTTTTCATGAGTGCTTCCTCCGGTTAGGAAGCAAAGTAAACGTGTGTTATGGAACTGAGGTTCCGTTAGGACCGATTTATTTCAGCGCTGGGAGCACCTTGAGCGCCGACTACTACCCATGATCCCACACCGGGTCGATCCGCGCGGCAGCGGTAGCGCCCGCCATCGCAGGATATTGCGCGGCGATCCCGCCTGCCCTGTGGGGCGGAACTTGCCGGCGGATTGGTCGTTACCGCTCGGGAGGAACGCCATGATCTCTCGCCGTTTTGACGAAACACCGCGCGACCGCGACATCGAGAAGCCTTGGGACATGGAACCGGACGACGACAATTGGTCGTACGACGGGGAGCCGGAAACCTATCGGCCGGGCAGCACCATTCTGTACGCGATCATGATCGCCATGGGCGTGATCGCCGTGGTCATCGTCGTGGCTAAGTGGCTCGCCTGAAGTGGCAGAGCCCCGATGATCAGCCCACCACTGCTGACAATGGCCGGGCGTGTGGAGAGGACCGTGCACACGGAGTTCAGCCGAGACCCGTAATCCTATTGGTGGAAACAGGACGCGCGTCGTGTCGGCACCAACAGTGGCGCTGCCGGAGCACCGAGGTCAGCCAGTAGGCATCTCCCTCATTTCCAGGCGTCGACGCCACCAGATTGCGATTGGCCGCAACGGTGGATCAAGTTACCGTCCGCGCCATGATCACTCCAGCACAGTCTCGGGCAACCCGCACACCCACCAACTGGCCTCTGCCGCAGATCGCGTGTGCATTTGAGGTTGCCGGCGCCGAGTTCATCCCGGGGCACGGCGGCGAGCCGGGGGTAAAGCTCAAGAAGCTCGGGCCGACCTAGGCGTGCGATACGATCAGCACTCACGTCCTCCGCTTTCAGTCCTGCTGACCTCGATCGCCCAGCACATGGGGCTCATGGCGGTGACGCTCGTGTTCCCGTTGCTGGTCGCGCAAGCCGCGGGTGCGGACAACATATTTCAGGCTCGATACGTCGCGTTGTCGATGCTCGCTTTGGGCGTCGCGACCCTCGCGCAGGCGTGGAGCGGCCATGTCTTCCGCCTGCCACGTGTCGGCAGTGGCTTCCTGCTGCCCGCGGTCTTCACGGCCGCCTATCTGCCGGCAAGCCTGGCCGCTGCGAAGAGCGGAGGGCTGGAGGCCGTGGCGGGTCTCACCATCACTGCCGGCGCGACCGAGATAGTTCTCAGCCGCTTCATCAGCCGCCTGCGACCTTACCTGCCCATCGAGATCGTCGGACTGGTCGTCCTGATGATCGGCATGATCCTGGGCACCGTGGCGCTTAAGCTCATGGTCGGCTTTACCAATGACGCTCCGCTGGCCGCCAGCGACAGCGGTGCAGCAATGGCCGCCCTCGCCGTCATGATCGCCCTCTCCGTCTGGGGTGGAGCGCGCGTGCGCACCATGGCCGTGCTGATCGGCCTTGCGGCCGGCACGATCCTTCATGCGATCTTTCAACTTGCCGGCGGCTCGCCCCCTGGCGAACACGCAGCCCCGCTGGAGACGCTGGTGTGGCCGTTGATAGCGCCTGGCTTCGATGTCGCCTTGCTGCCCGGATTTCTGGTTGGTGCGCTTGCCTGCACGCTTCGCGCGTTCGGCGACATTGTCGCCAGCCAGAAAGCCAATGATCGAGAATGGAAGCGGCCGGATTACTCCAGCATCGAAGCCGGCGCGCTGGCGGATGGGCTCGGGACGCTGATCGCGGGAGTGATCGGCACGATGGGGCTCAACACCTATTCCGCCAGCGTCGGCCTGTCGGTGGCAACGGAGGTGCTGTCGCGCCGCGTCGCCATCGGCGTCGGGTTCGGCTGGATCGCCCTCGCCTTCCTGCCGGGCTCATCCAGCTTCGTGCTGGCCATCCCACAGAGCGTGCTGGGTGCGGCGCTGCTCTTCGCGTCGGCGTTCGTGGTGCTGTCGGGTGTCTCGATCCTCGGACAAAGAATGCTCGACTCGCGGCGAACGATCGCGGTCGGGCTGGGCTTCCTGCTCGGCATTTCCTTCGATGAGATACCGGCCCTCTACGCCCAGCATCTGCCGCAGATCCTTCGGCCCGTGGTCAGCTCTTCACTTGTGCTCGGCCTTGTGGCCGCCCTGACGTTGAACGCATTGTTTCGGATCGGTAGCCGCAGATCGCATCGGCTGACCTGGGATCCAGCCACCGGCTTCAAGCCATTGCGGCGCTTCCTGCTCGAAGTCGGCGGGCTGGAGGGTGCCCGCCTGGAGGCCGTCGCCAGGCTGTCGCGCGTGGCCGAGGAGTTCAATGAGGCAGCTGCGCACCTGTCGGACGGCTCACCAATCGAAGTTTCGACGGGTTTCGACGAATATATGCTGGAGCTGCGTTTCGCCTGGCACGGCCGCCCGCTGGTCGGCGGCACGGCTCCGAGCCTCGACGCGGATGTCGATGAAGACGCGATGATGAATGGCGTGGTGCTGGCGTTGATCGCGCGGCTGTCGGATCGAATGATTCAGCGTGAACTGCCTGACAAACGCCATGAGCTCACCTGCGTTGTTGATCAATAAAGCTCACAAATTGACGATGGCAGCGACTTTTTGATTCAGGCCGCTTCACCCTCGTCGCCGCGTACCTTGTTCCTGCCTTCGCGCTTGGCGCGATAAAGCGCACGGTCTGCGTTGCCGAGCAGCATTCCGGGAGGATCCCCGCGCTTCGGCGCGTGCGACGCGAACCCGACGCTGATGGTGATGATGCCGAGGGCGGTGGGGGAATGGGGAATGGCCAGCACCTCGACCGCGCGGCGCAGCCGGAACGCCACGCTCTCGATATAGGTCGGCACGCTTTCGGGCAGGAGCACGACGAACTCCTCGCCCCCGAGCCGGGCCACAAGATCGCGCTCGAAGCGAACCTCGTGGCTCAAGGCAGCGGCGATATCGCGTAGGCACTGGTCGCCTGCAATATGCCCGTAGATATCGTTGAAGCTCTTGAAGTGATCGACATCCAGAATGATGACGCCGATGGTCGATTTCGTCTCCAAGGCGCTTCGCCAGACAGTCTCGAAGTAGCTGTCGAAAGCCCTTCGATTTGCGATCTGCGTCAAGGGATCGATCGCCGCAAGGGCCGCGAGATGTCCGTTGGCATTGCGCAATTCGCGTTCGCGGTCAGCCAGGCGGAGCACCATCTCATCAATGGCTCGCTCCAATGGTTGCATTTCCTTGACGCCGGTAATCGGCGTCCCCGGTGGCAAGTGATTGCCATGCCCGACAGAAGCCAGCCTGGCCGCGAGGCGTTCGACCGGGCGCACGACATAGCGGTTTGCGCCGAATGCCACGCCGGCCCCGACCAGCGCGCAGATTGCCGCAAAGGCGAACAGGGTTTCGCGAAGCGCCCGGTTGATGCTGGCAAGGGCAGCATCTCGATCGAGCAGCACGGCGAGATGGGCATTGTTCAAGGAAAGGCGTGTGAAGCCGACCAGCACCCCACGCCCGTTCACGTCTTCGAGCTCAGCGGTTCCTTCGCTTCGAGCCAAACTCGCCCGAGCGATATTGGGAACGAATATCTGCGTCGAGCCATCGTCGCTCGGCGGGAATTCGGCGGCGTATTCGCCCGTGCTGTCGACCAGAACCGTCGAGGTTTCTCCAAATCGGTCATTGTTCGCGATAAAGGTCGACAGCCACGTCAGATTCAGACGGGCGAGAAGCAGGCCGCTGGTATCCCCGCTGGCATTCGTCACGGGAAGCGCGACGAAGAGGGTCGGCTCTTGCAGGACCCTGCCGTGAATCAGGTCACTGATGTGCCAGGTTCCGGATTGCAGCGGCACGCGAATATGCGGCCGATCCATATAATTCTGGCCGATGCTGCGCTCCAGGGTGGAGCATGTGACGACGCCCTCGGTGTTCGTGAAAGTCAGGTGAAGAATGTTGGGAGCTGCCGTCAGCGTGTTGGCGAGAAGCGTGCCGCATGCAGGCGTGTCAATCAGGTCCGCTTCCCGCTCGGCGAGGATGCCAAGTGTAACCTTTGCGCTGGCAACGTCCTGATCGAACGCCGCCTGGCCGCGCAGCGCCAGATCCAGCACCCGTTCCTGCGCCGCAGCGAGCAATTCGGCGCGATATCGCGTAACGGTCCAAACCCGCTCGACGAGGAACAGGCATAGAGCGACAAGCAACGCCCAGATAAGGCGAGATCGAAGACCCACCGGATTTTTGGGTAAGGCTCCTGGGCCCATTCGGCGGACGTTTCCTCACTGCATCGTAGACGAATCTATATGCACTTCGGACTGTCGGGTTCATTAAGGCGATCGAAGAGATTCGATCATTAAGCCTTCATTGTTGTACACACGCTATCCCCTAAATCTCAGCTGGCTGCCGAAATCAGGCCCCTTTGAACAGCAGGGGGGCGCACAAACGGCAGCGAAGCACTGCGCGTAGAAGACGAGGCGTCGTGGATTCGCGCCGCCGGATGGAATGTTCTGTTCTCGCATCGGGACAGAGCCCACGCCCTAGCCGCCGAGGGTTATCGCGACAGCGACCAGGGCAGTCCCGATCACCACCATCAGGAGACCTGTGCGCCATGGCCTTCCCACCTGGCGGCCAAAGGTGAAGCCGGTGAGGAACAGCATGGCGACCGCGACAGCGTTGGAAATCCTCAGGGCGAGCGTCACGTCGTCAAGCAGGATGAAAGGCGCGGCAACCGGGAAAAGGCACAGAAACACGAGCAGGAAGACACAGAGCGCGCCCAGATAGTCTTCCCGGCCCAACCGGACCTGGACGCTGTCAGCAGGAAGGCTGGCGAGATGGAGGCGGATACGCTCGAGGTCGCGCGTCGTCAGGGCCGGCCGCACGGCAGGCGGAAGATCCCCGGCGACAATCGCACGTCCTTCGGCCGGGCTCCCGGCGCTGCGGATCGCCTGGAGCGTGGAATGCGCCAGGCCGCGCTCGCCCCGCACGCCCATCAGGTACATGACGGCATCGATGATGGCCCAGGCCAGATTGCAACCCAGCAAGCCGATGAGCACTGCCCGCACGTCGGCCCTGCCCGCCTCGGCTGCGGCGAGGGACAGGGTGAAGGTCAGGACCATGATCAGGCCGAACAGTATCTCGCTCGCGCGCGAAACCGGGTCGAGCACGCGGCGGGACGCAGCATTGCGTATCGCAGAGGTCTCGCCCGGGATCTCCGCCGCAGGATCGTCCTCCGCCGGCGTCATGCGTGGCATCTCCGGTCCACCTGTTCAGTCAATGATCGCGCGGTGCCCCTGCCCTTCCCTTGAAGGGCTGTCGCATACACGTGCTGCTCTTCAGCCTTGGCGCGGCCCCGGTGGGTGCGCGGCCGGTATCCGCCAAACGCTCATTTCCTCATGGGGGTAAGCGTGAGCGGCCAGCCTGGGCGGCTTCTGATGCGGCGAAGGCCGAGACCGCATCCTCCAGATCATCGAAGATCATGTCAGCCCCGACTTTGGCTAGCACGCCTGATCGGCGCAATGTGTCGAGCGGTTCGCTGTGGAGTTCCACGATCGCGAACTTCAGACCCCGCTGGCCGACGAGGCCGAGGACATCATCCAGCATGACGGCCGCCGTGCTGTCGATGTGTGAGGTGGCGTTTGCATCGAAGATGAACCACCTGGTTCCCGAGGGCAGGTTCGCGATGGTGTCTTCAATCCGCCCTCGCACGTGGTCCGCGTTGAAGAACAGCAGGTTGCCTTGCAGGAGATAGATGGCAAGCCCGGGGATTGGCTGCGCGTCGCGATTGCGGTGGAGCTTGTAGAAACCTTCACGCCCGGGAATG
The DNA here is from genome assembly GCF_012971745.1 of Starkeya sp. ORNL1. Classification (NCBI taxonomy): domain Bacteria; kingdom Pseudomonadati; phylum Pseudomonadota; class Alphaproteobacteria; order Hyphomicrobiales; family Xanthobacteraceae; genus Starkeya; species Starkeya sp. ORNL1. The sequence continues at coordinate 691,650 of NZ_CP048834.1, read as the reverse complement.
CGGCCCAGCATGGCGTCGCGGGGCCTCATGCCTTTCATGAGAAGGTAGAGCAGCGTAGCGCCCACCGCGATGACGACGCCGTTCAGAACGCCAAGAACCACCACGCCCAAGATGCTGATGAGGGCGAACACGAACTCGATGCGGCTGATCCGCCATAAGTCGCGCAGCGATTGTATATCGATGAGACTGACGGCAGCGGAGGCGAGCACGGCTCCGAGCGCCGGAGCAGGGAGAAAGGACAACGCATCGGCGAGGAACAGGATCGTAAGCGCGAGCGCCAAAGCCGAAACGATGCCCGCCAGTTGCGTCTTGCCGCCCATCAAATCATTGATCGCGGTACGAGAATCCGATGCCGTCACGGCAAAGCCGCCAAACAGTCCGGAAGCGACGTTGGCCGCCCCGAACCCAAAGAGCTCGCGATTGGCATCCACGGGATATTTGTTCTTCGCGCCGAAGCTGCGCGCGGTCACGATGCCTGAACCGAAGCTCACTATCAGCACCGCCACGGCTCCCAGGACAAGTTCGCCAATATCGACGCCGTGCGGGATCGGCAGCATAGGCGACGGCAATTGCGACGGGATGTCACCAACAACGCGGATTCCCAATCCGGGGAAGTCGAAGGCAGCAGACAGCGCTGTCGCCAATCCCACGACCACCAGCGGGCCCGGTATCGCCGGGAGCCATGCCCCCAGTACACGGAGCAAGATGAACAGCGCGATGCCCAGCACCAGCGATGGCCAGTGAATCTGACTGGCCTTGGTTGCGAGCTCGAGAAGCGGCCGGAGCAGACCTTCACTGTCGATCTTGACGCCGGTGAAGCGGCCAAGCTGGCCGACCAGGATCGACAGCGCAATGCCGGACATGAAGCCGACCAGGATCGGCCTCGACAGGAAGTTGGCGATGAAGCCGAGCCGCAGCACGCTTGCCACGAAGCACAGTAGCCCGACGATGACGGCGATTGCCGCCGACACGATGATGCGGTCCTCCATCGAGGATGGGCTCAGCAACAAAAGTACTGCCGCGAGTACCGTGACGGTGGCTGCGTCGGGTCCCACAATGAGCTGCCGCGATGAGCCCAGCAGCGCATAGGCCAGCAGCGGTACGATGCTTGAATACAGGCCGACTTCCGGCGGCAGTCCGGCAATCGCCGGATAGGCGATCGCGCTCGGCAATCCGACCGCAGCAATGGCGAGTCCCGCGGTTATATCATACCGGAGCCACGCGGCTTGATATCCTTTGAAGCTGGAAAGAAGCGGAAGGGTCGGCACGCTGGGCTCCCTCAAACAAAGGATCCGGCGGCTTCCTCGGCATGCAGAAAGGGCGCCGCCCTACCACGCCAGATAGATGCCGACGTCGCCAGGTAATCCCTCCGGAAAGCTGACGATTTCAGCGCGCAGCTTGTAGCCCAGGGGGCGCAGCTCCTTCTCGAAGTAATTGTACGCAGTCTTGCCAAAGCCTTCCAGCGAGATCGGCCAGTCGGGGTCGCCGATATTGATGCGCCGGCCGCCATCGTTGCAGTAACTCGCGGGAAACCGGAGTACCTGGACCTCGCGCGCGCCCCTCTCGGCTGCGGCGCGAACAGCCGTATTGATGCGTTCAGCCGCCAGTGGGGACACTTCGCGCGACTCGAAAGTCTTCTTCAGATCGTCGTCCCTGGTGTCCGCCTGGCGTTTTCGCGCCAGCATTTCCTTGATTTTCTCCATCTCCGCGGCTTCGGAGATGTTTTTCAGCTCGTTCGGATTCAGCAGTTGCGCCATGACCTGTTCTCCCAACAGCGCGTGGTCAATATCTCTCGGCGATCCAACGACGGTTCTTCATTGTCGCTTCGTCGTCATAAGCGTGCTTTTCGGATCGCTCCGGTAGCTTTACCTTGGAGCGAGGCACTTTTTCGTACGGGATACGCGAGAGGAGGTCTGCGATGCAACTGAGCCGCGCGCGTTTCTTGTCGTCGGAGCGTACGATATGCCACGGTGAAAAATCGGTGTCGGTCGCCTCAAGCATCTGATCGCGGGCGCGCGAATACTCGTACCAGCGCTTGCGCGAGGGAAGATCCATGGGTGAAAGCTTCCATTGACGCAGCGGGTCCTCGATGCGTGCCTCGAAGCGACGCTTCTGCTCCGCATTGCCCACTTCCAGCCAGTACTTGATGAGCGTGATGCCGTTGTCGATGACCTGCTGTTCGACCTTTGGTGTCAGCCGCAGGAATTGGTCGCGTTCCTCCGGGGTGCAGAAACCCATTACAGTTTCGACGCCGGCGCGATTGTACCAACTGCGGTCGAAGATGATCACCTCTCCGGCTGCGGGGAACCACTTCAGATAGCGCTGGATATACATCTGGCTCTTCTCGCGATCGGAGGGAGCCGGAAGCGCTACCACCTGGAATATCCGTGGGCTCACCCGTTCCGTAAGTGCGCGGATGAGGCCTCCCTTACCCGCGGCATCCCGGCCTTCGAACACGATGACGATCCGTTGGCCGGTATGCTTGACCCAATCCTGGAGTAGGCAGAGTTCGGTCTGAAGCTTTCTCAATTCCTTGAGGTACTCTTTCCCGCCAAGCTTTTCCTTGTGGCTTTCAGGCGAATTCTTGGATTTTCTCGCTATCTCGTCCATGGATTGCTGCTTTCCTGTTAGGACAGCTTGCGCCATTTTCTTACGTGAATGCTACGCCTAAATGCTGGCCTCGGAAAGTCCCGCCCTCGCGCCCGGTGGTGCGCTCGATCAACCTGACGTTGCCTAAAGTAAGGCTCCGGATGCCTCCATCAGCAGTGGGAGCTTTTGCGGTCGCGATGCGGCTTCTTCGCCGGGCCAGGGAGGGAATGCGCCCGGCAAGCGGGCGTGGCATCACGGCGCGTTAGCGCCTCAGGGAATCCGGTAGAACGGGTTCGGCAGCTGGAAGGTGCGCTCGGCGTGACCGCCGGCGAGGTCGGACGGCTGATCCCCGATATTGGCGATGATTCGATAGCCGGCCGCTTCGATCGCGGCCCGCTGCGGCGCCTTGAAATCGGCGGCGGAGGCATAGTGCGCGCCCTTCGCCACCAGGATCAGCCGACTGTAATCGCCGAGCCCTACAAGACGCAGGTTGCGCTCTGTGGCGGTGCGCTGGGTTTCGTCGCGTCCGCTGATGAAGAACACCGCGGCGCCCAGTGCGCGGGCCTTCCTGTAGACGGCGACGGTCTGCGGAATGGCCGGCGTCTTGCCGCGCAAGTCCCACGCCACCCAGCCGCATGGACCTTCCGGCAATAGGCTGCAGGGGCCGCCGAAGACGCGGCCGAAATCGTCGGCCTTGATGACTTCCCAATTCGTCAGCAGCGTATCGTCGATGTCGAACACTACCGCCGGCCGGCTCACCTGCGGGGCGCGCAGCGCGATCCAGGCGCCGGCCGCGGCGCTGACGCGGCTGAGGTCGCGGTCGTACTTGCCGCTGGCGCGATAGGCCGTGGCGGCGATCTTGGCCTCGCCGACATTGGCGGGCTGGCCGAGGCTCAGCAGGTCAGCGCGCGCCGGGCTCGCTGCACCAGCTGCGGCAAACGCCGTCACCAGCAAGGCGAACGCGCCAATGATCGAGCGCCGGACATTGGAACGCGCCGGCAATGTGCCCGCCCGAATCATCTGAGCTCCCCCTCGACGACGCCTGGAAGAGTGCCACGCGGTTCCTTACCCTGTGAAGTCGCCGGATGCGACGCTCCGATGGCCCAGAGGTCCGGCGTGCGGCGGAGACGTCTCGGCGAGCTCCCGCAACGTCTTCTGCAGCGTCGCGACTGCCGGATTGGTGTTCGACGGTCGCCAGACCGCGTACAGTTCCACGATGGTACGGGCATCGATCGCGATCGGCCGCAGCACCACGCCCTCAAAGCCGAGATTGAGTGCGGCGCGCGGCACCAGCGCGAGGCCGATCCCGGCCTTCACCAGTCCCATGATGGAATGCACCTGGCTGATATGCTGCGCATAGTGCGGGGTGATGCCGGCATTGGCAAAGATCGTCGCCAGCAGATCGTAGAAGTAGCGAGCCTCATAGGGCGAGAATGTCACGATCGGCTGCCGGTCGAGATCCGCGACGCTGACCTCCGGCGCCGTCGCCAGGGGGTGGTCCTCCGGCGCGGCGAGCAGCAGCGGCTCGCGCACCACGCAGAGCGAGGCCAGTTCGCGCCGGTTGAAGGACGGCCGCACCAGCCCGACATCGATCCGCCCGGCGGTGAGGGAATCCAGCTGGTCGGCCGAGACCATCTCCTTGAGCACGAGGTCGATGCCCGGCGCTTCGGTCCGGAAGGTCTTGATCAGCCGCGGCAGGAACTCGTAGCCCGACGCCGCGGTGAAGCCGAGCGTGATCGAGCCCTCCTCGCCGCTGGCGGTGCGGCGAGCGGCGAGCGCCGCGCCTTCCGCCAGCCGCAGCAGCCGGCGCGCTTCGGGCAGGAAATTGTGCCCGGCACGGGTGAGCGCGACCGAGCGGCTGGTGCGATCCAGCAGCCGGACATCGAGCGTGTGCTCGAGCAGCTGGATCTGCCGGCTGAGCGGAGGCTGGGTGAGATTGAGGCGGGCGGCGGCGCGGCCGAAATGCAATTCCTCAGCGACCGCCACGAAGCATCGAAGGTGACTGAGCTCGAACATCGATCCAAAAATAGCATCGATCGATACTCAGAACAATTCATTGACGCATCGCACCTCCCCTAGCATGTGCTTCGGAACGCGGCTGCCGTGCTCCCAAGGATGAACCGCGCAAAGCGCGCCCTCGCCGTTTCTCAGGAGGAATGCCCATGAGCCTTCGTCTTCTCAAGGCGGCCGCGGCCGCTCTGGCGCTGTGTAGCGCGCTCGCCCCAGCTCTCGCGCAGGCCCAGACCTTCGAGCGCCCGGTGCGTATCGTCGTCCCGTTCGCGCCCGGCGGCACGTCCGACATCCTCGCCCGCCTGATCAGCCCCAAGCTGTCCGAGGCCATCGGCCAGCCGGTGGTGGTCGAGAACAAGCCGGGCGCGGCCGGCAATATCGGCGCCGATGCCGTCGCCAAGGCGCGCCCGGACGGCCACACGCTGCTGCTGATGGACATCGGCTCGCTCGCCGTCGCGCCGAGCCTGTTCCCGGATCTCACCTATGATGTGCAGAAGGACCTTGCCCCGGTCGGCATGGTGATGTTCGGCCCCTATGTAATGGCGGTGCATCCCTCGGTGCCGGCCAAGAACGTCGCCGAGCTGGTGGCCTATGCCAAGGCCAATCCGGGCAAGCTCGCGGTCGCCAATTCCGGCGTCGGCGCGCTCAACCACATCACCGCGGTGGCGCTCGCCCGCGGCCTCGGCATCGACTGGAAGAACGTGCCCTACAAGGGCGGCTCCGCGGCCTCGCGCGCGGTGGTTTCCGGCGAGAGCACCGTCATCATCAATGGCGCGACGGCCACCCTGCCCTTCGTCACCAACAAGCAGCTGGTCGGCATCGCGGTGACCGGCGACGCACGCCTGCCGGCTTTGCCGGATGTCGAGACCTTCAAGGAAGCCAAGCTGCCTTTGGCCGATGCCGGCACCTGGCAGGGCCTGCTGACCACCGGCAAGACGCCGCCCGAAATGGTCGCCCGCCTCAATGCCGAGTTGCAGAAGATCCTGGCAATGCCCGACATTCAGCAGAAGATCGCCGAACAGGGCGGCTCGGTGCGTCCCGGCACGCCGGACGACGTCAAGTCGTGGCTCGCCACCAATATCGAGAGCTGGGGCGGCATCGTCCGCGCCGCCGATATCAAGACCAACTGACGCGACGGTCGGGTCCTGCTCGTGACACATCGCCAATTCGACTGGCCGGACCTGCTGTTCGGCGGCTTCCTCATCGTGGTCGCGGCGGGCACCTTCGCCGCGACATGGAAACTGGCGGGCGGCACCGCCGCCAATATGGGGCCGGGCTACATGCCGCGCGCTATCGCGCTGGTGCTGCTCGGCTTCGGCCTGTTCTTCACCGGCCGCGGCATCATCAGTTCCCATGCCGGGATCGAGCGCGTGCATGTGCGGCCATTGCTGGCGATTTCGGTGGCGGTGGGGCTGTTTGCCCTGCTGGTGGAAAGCCTCGGCCTCGCCGTGGCTTCGCTGGCGACCATCGTCGTGGCGGCCTTCGCCAGCCATGAGAGCCGGTTCTTCGAGATCATCGTGTTCGGCCTGTGCATGACGGCCGCCGCGATCCTGCTGTTCGTCAAGGTGCTGGCGCTGCCCGTGCCGGTCTGGCCCTGGTAGGGGCGCGTCATGGAATTGTTCGACAATCTCCTGCTCGGCCTCTCGACGGCCATGCAGCTCAACAATCTGCTGTATTGCCTGATCGGCGTCGTCATCGGCACCGCCATCGGCGTGCTACCCGGCATTGGCCCGATCCCGACCATCGCGCTGCTGCTGCCCTTCACCTTCGGTCTCGCGCCAGCCTCGTCGCTGATCATGCTCGCCGGCATCTTTTACGGCGCGCAATATGGCGGCTCGACCACCGCGATCCTGGTGAACGTGCCCGGCGAGACCTCGTCGGTCGTCACCTGCATCGACGGGCACGAGATGGCGAAGCAGGGCCGCGCCGGCCCGGCGCTTGCCATTGCGGCGATCTCGTCTTTCTTCGCCGGCACGGTCGCGACGATCGTGATCGCGGTGCTCAGCCTGCCGCTGGCCGCGCTCGCGCTGAAATTCACCGCGGTCGAATATTTCAGCCTGCTGGTGCTCGGCCTGTTCGCCGCGGTCATCCTCGCCCACGGCTCGGTGTCGAAGTCGCTGGCCATGGTGTTTCTCGGCCTGCTGCTGGGGGTGGTCGGCATCGACGTCAATTCGGGTGCCGCGCGCATGACCTTCGGCATTCCCGCTCTGGCAGACGGCATGGATTTCGTGCCGGTGGCGATGGGCATGTTCGGCCTGGCCGAGATCATCGCCAATCTGGAACGCCCCGCCGTGCGGCAGGTGGTGAGCCAGAAGCTGCGCGACCTCATTCCGTCTCGGGCGGACCTCAGGGCCGCCTTCCCGGCGATGGTACGCGGCACCTTGATCGGCTCCGCACTCGGCGTGCTGCCCGGCGGCGGCGCGGCCCTGCCCCCCTTTACCTCCTACGCGGTGGAAAAGAAGCTCGCGCGGGATCCCTCGCGTTTCGGCAAGGGCGCGATCGAGGGCGTGGCCGGTCCCGAGGCGGCCAACAATGCCGGGGCGCAGACCAGCTTCATCCCGCTGCTGACGCTCGGCATTCCCTCCAACGCCTTGATGGCGCTGATGATCGGCGCCCTGATGATGCAGGGCATCCAGCCCGGTCCGCAGGTGATGACCGAACAGCCGGAGCTGGTCTGGGGCGTGATCGCCAGCATGTGGACCGGCAATCTCATGCTTCTCATCATCAATCTGCCGCTCGTCGGGCTGTGGGTCTCGATGCTGAAGGTGCCCTATCGCCTGCTGTTCCCGGCCATCGTGCTGTTCTGCTGCATCGGCACCTACGGCATCTCCAACAGCGCCTTCAATGTCTGGCTGATGCTGGGCTGCGCGATGCTGGGCTACTTCTTCATCAAGGTCGGGGTCGAGCCCGCGCCGCTGCTGCTCGGCCTCGTGCTGGGCCCGCAGCTGGAGGAGAATTTCCGCCGCGCCATGCAGCTCTCGGACGGCGACCCTTCCGTCTTCCTCACGCACCCGATCAGCGCCGTGCTGCTCGCCATCGTCGCGCTGATGCTTCTCGCGATGCTCTCGCCCGCTTTGCTGCGCAAGCGCAAGGAAGCGCTCGCCGAATAGCGCGCGCCCTTCTCTCGCCCATCGTTTCAAGAGGACCTCACACGTGGACCTGCCCGTAAATACCTTCAAGCGCGCCATATTGGCCGGCCAGCAGCAGATCGGCTTCTGGAACAGCATGGTGAGCAATACCGCCACCGAGATCCTCGCCGGCTCCGGCTTCGATTGGCTGCTGCTTGATGCCGAGCATGCGCCGAACGATGTGCCGGCTATCCTCGGGCAGCTGCAGTCGATGATGGAGAACCCGACGCATCCCATTCTGCGGGTGCCGGAGAACGACCCCATCGTCATCAAGCGCTATCTCGACATCGGCGTGCAGAGCTTCCTGATCCCCATGGTCGAGACGGTGGAGCAGGCCCGGGCCGTGGTGGCGGCGACACGTTTCCCGCCGGACGGGATTCGCGGCTTTGCCGGTGCCAGCCGGGCCTCGCGCTTCGGCCGGGTCCAGAACTATCACCACCGCGCGCATGAGGAGATCTGCCTGCTGGTGCAGATCGAGACCCGGCTCGGCCTGGACAATCTCGAAGCCATCGCCGCCGTGCCGGGCATAGACGGGCTGTTCATCGGGCCGGGCGACCTGTCCTCGGACTATGGCTATCTGGGCGATCAGGGCAATCCGTTCATCGTCGAGCTGATCGAGAAGACGATCGGGCGCATCCTCGCGGCGGGCAATCGCGCCGGCATCCTCACCGGCGACGAGACGCTGGCGCGGCGCTACATGGCGGCCGGCTGCGTCTTCACCGCGGTCGGCATCGATACCGGCACGCTGGCGCGCACGACCGAAGCTATCGCCCGCAAGTACAAGTCCTGACAGCTCAAGGCATCGAGGAAAGACGGATGGCGAAGGTTGGATTTGTCGGTCTCGGCATCATGGGCGCACCGATGGCGGGCCACCTGCTGGCGGCAGGCCACGAGCTCTATGGCCATTCGCGCAGCGGCTTGCCGCGGGCGCTTAAGGAGGCCGGCGCCATTGCCTGTGTCAGCTCTGCGGACGTGGCGGGACAGGCCGACATCGTCTTCACCATGCTGCCCGATACGCATGATGTCGGGCGTGTGCTGTTCGGTGAGGGCGGCGTCGCCGCCGGCCTTACCGCGGGCAAGATCGTCGTCGACATGAGCTCGATCGCCCCGGTCGAGACCAAGGAGTTCGCGAAAAAGATCAACGAACTCGGCTGCGACTATCTCGACGCCCCGGTCTCCGGCGGCGAGGTCGGCGCCAAGGCCGCTTCGCTCACCATCATGGTCGGTGGCCCGGAGGCTGCCTTCGAGACGGTGAAGCCGCTGTTCGAGAAGATGGGCAAGAACATCACCCTGGTCGGCGGCAATGGCGATGGCCAGACCACCAAGGTGGCGAACCAGATCATCGTCGCGCTGAACATCCTCGCGGTCAGCGAAGCGCTGCTGTTCGCCTCCAAGGCCGGCGCCGATCCGGCCAAGGTGCGCCAGGCGCTGATGGGCGGCTTCGCCAATTCGCGCATCCTCGAAGTGCATGGCGAACGCATCGTCAAGCGCACCTTCGCGCCCGGCTTCCGCATCGAGCTGCACCAGAAGGACCTGAACCTCGCTTTGTCCGGCGCGCGCCAGCTGCAGCTTTCGCTGCCGGCCACCGCCCTCGCCCAGCAGCTGTTCAGCGCCTGCGCGGCCCATGGCGGCGCGGCGTGGGATCACTCGGCGATGGTCAAGGCGCTCGAAATGCTAGCCAACCACACCGTGTCGCCCGAGCGGTAAGGATACGGAAATTCCGAGACGTTCGGCAATCGAAAGTGCCCCGCGCGCGGCGCTTTCGTATCTAGGCAAATATTTCTCCGGATAATCAGCGATGGAAAAGGATCACCATTGCATCGTTAAGCATCATATATATCGAGTAATTGCCGCAGTTCTGCAATATCTCTATACTTTCACCGCAGAGAGCGTCCATAAAAACGAAGTAAATCATTGCGGGCGTCGAATTTTCGAAACATCCCGGCGTAATCTGGTGGTCTTATCTTACCTCGGCACAAGGCGATGCAAGTTAATGCTGACTTGCAGTTGAAATAGTTCGAAAACAGCTATAATATGTTTGGAATAAGATAAAGCATTGGCTGGCTGGGAGGCTCGCCGCTGTCGGTCTTCGTCGCATCCGCCCCGGCTGACAACCGTCGCCCATGCGCACGAATCCGGGACGTCACCTGACCTACGATATCTGCAAATTCTGGATCACCCGATCCGAATGCTCAAGCGCCGCCGCATCGCGACCGGCGCATGGCGTGGCTGCGCTCAGAATTCGGTTTATTCGCGTAAGAACAGGTCGGCCTTCTGCGGTTAAACCGGTCATCGTCGCTGCTTCGAGGAGGTAGCTATGAAGGATATACCGGTTGCATCGGACTTTTCTTCAGTTGATTCGTCGTTTCCAAAGTACAGGGTTGCTATTATCGGTGGCGGACCCGGAGGTCTATTCACCGCCCGGCATCTCGCGGCAAAGGCTGGAAACGCCTGCTCGATCACGATTTACGAAGCCAGTGAAAGGCTCGGCGGAAAGATCGTCACCAAGGAACTTGCCGGAGTCGGCATCTATGAAGCCGGGGTTGCGGAAATCTATGACTATTCCGCGCTTGGCCCGGATCCGCTGCGCGATCTGATCCAGAACGAACTGGGATTGGAGATCAAGCACATTTCCGGTGGCGCCTGCATACTCGACAGCAAGATCATCGTAGACAGTGATCATCTTGGTGCCGAGTTCGGCGACGTGACGCAGGAGCAGGTCAGCGCGTTTCGGCAGAAGCGCACCGAAATGCTTCGGCCGCAAGACTATTACTCGAGCGCCCGTAACGTCGACAACCGCCATCCCTGGGCTCGCATATCCGGGGAGGACGTAATCGCCGCGGAGATGTCCGACGAAATGGCCCGCCGATACGTGCGGGTGATGGCGCACAGCGATGTCGCCGCGCCGCCGCATCTCACCAACGGGCTCACCTTCCTCAAGAACGCCCTGATGGACAGTGAAGGCTATATCGACGTCTTCTCCGTCATCGGCGGCAATGAGCAGATCGTCGATCGCCTGGTCGAGCAGATCGATGCCGATGTCAGGTTCAACGCATCCCTGAATTCGGTCCGGCCACTGTTCGACGGGACCTATCAGCTCGGCATGTGCATCAACGGCACGTGCGAGGCCATCGTGGCCGACTATGTCGTGCTGTGCCTGCCACTGACGGCGCTCTCCATCATCGACTGGCGATCGCCGCACCTCCAGCAGGCCATGGCACGGCACATCAACTATTTCGACCGGCCGGGCCATTATCTGCGCGCAACATTGGTTTTTCAGCGTCCGTTCTGGCGCGAACTGCTGCCGGGCGCGTGGTGGATGCTCGACGCCTTCGACGGTTGCTGCGTCTATGACGAGGGCGCGCGCAACGCGATCGGCAGCTGGGGCGTACTCGGCTTCCTGATTGCCGGAAACGCCGCCTTGGGGCTCGCGAACCTCTCCGATAGCGAGATCGAGAAATTATGCCTCGATGCGCTTCCGCCGGAGCTCGCCATCGGCAAGCGGCTCATCGTCGACAGCCGCGTCCATCGCTGGATGGCATCGGTCAACGCCATTCCCGGCGGCTACCCGGTGCGGAGCCCCTACCAGAATCATCGGCCGACAGCCGAACAGCTTCCGGGCCTGATCACGGTCGGCGACTACCTGTTCGATGCGACGCTCAATGGCGTCCTCGATTCCGCCGATGCCGCGACTGATATCCTGGTGGCGGAGATCCTGGGCAAGCGCCAAGCCTACCGGAAGGAACGCATCGGCGGCACCACGATCAGCCATTGGTTCATCGGTGACGACGAGGAGCAAGGGGCGATCTTCAATGCCTCCTATCTCGCCGAACTGCTCGAACTGGTGTGGGGCGTGCGCCCCGGCGCCCGCATCCTCAATATCGGCTCCGGCCGCGGCCGGCTCGTTGCCGGTCTTCGCGCCCTCGGCTTCGACGCTATCGGTATCGAGCCGAGCCGCTCGGTCTGGGCAAAGACACCGCGTGAGCTGCGCGAGGTCAATCTGTGCTGCGCGCTGGCGGATATGAAGCTCGCCGCGGGCTATTTCGACGTGGTGCTCGACACCGGCCTCTGCCGCTTCGAGCGCGCACAGCTTTCCGATCTGCTGAAGGAGGTCCGCCGCGTCACCCGGTACGGCCTGGTCCTTGGCTCCGCTACCGTTGACCTGCCGATCGAGTTCGTGGAGCGCAAGGAGTTGCTGTCCGGCATCGGTACCTTCACCTCTCGCTGGGACTGGGCGGATCAGCTGATCGCCGTCGGCTTCGGATTTGCGCTGGCCGACCCGCGGCGATTGGACGTGGTCTGGAAGAAAACGGTCGCCGCCGGCCTCGCATCAGGCGTCTGGTACGAGGACCCCGAGAGCGTCCTCTATTGCTTCTACGGCACCGAAGCGAGTGCCGCGCAGGATCTCGACGCCATCGAGGCGGCCGAGCGGATCATTCGCGATCACCTCTATGAGGATGAGCGCATTCCGGCCGCGCTCATCACCGCACCGAATCCCTGACTAGCAGACCAACCAGAGTCACCTGATTTCGATGATCGACAGGGAGCAGTAACATGCTGAAAACCAATGTCGTGCATCTGCCCGATATCGAGGCAAAAGCCTGGCGCGTCCGTTTCCGGACCCGTCCGCTAGAGACCGAAGATCGCGTCGACACGATTACGGAGCCCCGCACCGTCTATGCGAGATGGATGGCAGAGGATCTCCGGATGCCACCGCCGACGATTCACGATGATGGCGGCAAGTCGCTGGCGGTGCTGTGGATGCCGCCCGGCGCGTCGACGGATATCGAAATTCCCTGGCTTGCCGGCGTTCCCATGGTGAGCACGGCAGCCGGCCGCGTCGTTCGGGCCGGTCTGCGCACCGCCCGCGTCGTTTGGACCGATACGCTTGCCATCGTCTACGCCGCGCCGGAACAGCTCGACGAGGCACTGGACGCGGTGACCCGCTTCACCATCGCCGAGCGCGACACCAGCGCGCTCGAAGCGAGGATGTCCGCCATCTGGCCGGCGATCCGGCGCGACACCCGCCTGACGCACACCGTCTATGCGCGGGACCAATGGTTCCGCAAGGCGAAGGTCAGTCGCGTCGCGGAAACGGTGACGGCAATGGCAAGTTCAGCGCTGCGGCTTGAGGCTACGCTCGAGCAGCTCGATCGCGCGCTTCAGGCCGGTTCAAAGCGTCTGTTCGGCGAGCTCGCCTTGCAGGCCGAGCTTTACGATCGCCTCGAAGTGCTGGGCGAACCGATCGATTTCGCGCTCGAACACTACGAACTCATCACTTCGCGACTGCTCGAGGCCCAACAGGCCAATGGAAACTTGAAGGTGGAGCTCGCGATCCTGTTCGTACTGCTCTGCGATCTCGGCTTTGTCGCCTATCCGTACCTTCTCGGCTGACAGCAAACTGCGGAGGACAAGATCATGCATGCCATCAAGTATCTGGGACCTATCCTCTTGATCCTGCTGCCGCTCCACACCGGCGCTCTCGCCGCGGAGGGCGAGCTCAGCGGCGCTGAAATCCGTGCCCGGGTCGTCGGAAATACCATCATCGGCATCGAGGACGGCAAGTATTACGAGGAGTTCTTGCAGCCGAACGGTGCGATCGTCGGCCGCAACAACAGGGAATCGTATCGGGGCTGGTGGCGCATAGACGGCAACAAGCTCTGCCTTGCCTATGATCCCGATGACGACCAGACCGAGATCGCCCCGCCAAAGACCTGGGATTGCAGCACGCTCGCTCTCTCCGGAGATCGCCTGACGTGGAAGGACGACGGCGTGGTCGCGTATGGCAGGCTGTTTCCCGGGCGTATCTTCGCGGGCATTCGTGCGCTCGTGAAGCCCGAGGTGCAGGCCGCCAGGCCATGACGATTGGTGAAGACCTGGCGGCCAGGCGGCGATAGTCCGCGTGGCCGCCAGCCGCGTCGTCGCATGACAGTCGGCGGGATCAAAATCCGGCGCCGAACGTTCCCACTCCACAAAGCTGGAGGACGAACGTGAGCACAATGACGCTTTCGGACATCTCGAAAGAGATGCGGGACATCGATTTCGCCATGCTGTCGACGCACACGCCCGGCGGCGGAATTGCGGCGCGGCCCATGAGCAACAATGGCGATGTCGAATATGATGGAGACTCCTTCTTCTTCGCGCTCGACCACACTCATGTCGTCTCCGAGATCGAACGCGATCCGCACGTCGGCCTCTCATTGCAGGGCAGGAAAGGCCTGTTCGGCACCCCGCCGATCTTCATCGCGGTCGAAGGCAACGCAACGCTGATCCGGGACAAGGCGGAATTCGAGACACATTGGACTTCGGATCTCACCAACTGGTTCGAGGAGGGCGTGGACACGGCCGGCCTCGTGCTGATCAAGGTCCACGCGTCGCGCATCCACTATTGGGACGGCACCGACGAAGGCGAGCTGACCATCTAGGCTCATTGCCGTCGCCGACCATGTCGGAAATCGGCGCCGTAATTCGTCCTTGAGGTGACCCCTCGCCATGGAGCCACCTCGATGCAGCTTTATGCCCACCCCTTCTCCTCCTACTGCCAGAAAGCCCTGATCGCGCTCTATGAGAACGACACGCCGTTCGAGTTCCGCATGCTCGACGACACGCCGACCATGGCCGAGTTCACCGCCCTATGGCCGATCAAGCGGTTCCCGATCCTGAAGGACGAAGGGGCGACGATCCTCGAATCCAGCATCATCATCGAGTACCTCGACCTGCATCATCCGGGTCCCGTGAGGTTCATCCCCGTCGATCGCGACGGGGCGCTCCGGGTCCGCTTGATGGATCGCTTCTTCGACAACTACATCTCGACGCCCCAGCAGAAGATCGTGTTCGACAGCATCCGGCCCGAGGCCGACCGCGATCCCTACGGCGCGAACGAAGCTCGCGCGATGCTCGACACCGCCTATGGCTGGCTCGACGGCGTGATGGCTGGACGGGAATGGGCGGCGGGTGGCGCTTTCAGCCTTGCGGATTGTGCGGCGGCGCCGGCGCTGTTCTACGCCGACTGGACGCACACGATCGGCGCAGCTTTCACGAACGTGCATGCCTATCGTCAACGCCTGCTGGCGCGACCCTCTTTCGCCCGCGCGGTTGACGAGGCGCGGCCGTACCGCCCCTTCTTCCCGCTCGGTGCGCCGGATCGCGATTGAGCCTTTCGCGAGAGAGGCCTGGCGGTAACCGCGTGCGGCGACAGCTTGGTCGAACGATGGATCGCCGCTTCGGGCGACACCGATATACGGTATCCTATGATGGATGCTGCCAGTGCGACGGTGACGACGTGCCCCCTGCCCCGATCGAGACCGTAAGCCTCGGCGCTTTCCTGGTCATGGTGCTGTTCGTCGCCATCGCCGCGCTGATCGTGGTGTCCTTCATCTGCAAGGTGCTGGTGGTGATCGGATGGGTGCCGCGCAAGCGCACCAGCCGGCTGCGTCGCAGCGTCATCTTCCTGGCCCGTGCGGCCGGCCAGACCCGCCTGCGCCCGGGCGACGACGATCGCGGCAGCCGCCCTTCTCCACGTGGCGGCGGTGGTTCCTCGGGCGGAGCGGGTGCATCGGGAGATTTCAGCTGATCGCGTGCCACGCTCCCCGATTTGCGCTATCGCAGCCATATCCGCGCTGAGGCACATGAGGTGTCCGTGATCCGCCCGACCCGTTCCGACATGATGATCGTCGTCGACGTTCAGAATGACTTCTGCCCCGGCGGCACGCTCGCCGTTGGCGACGGCCATCACATCGTGCCGCTGGTCAATCGCCTGATGGCGCACTTCGGCCGCGCCGTCGTCACGCAGGATTGGCACACGCCCGAACATGCCTCCTTCGCCGCGGCCCACCCCGGCCGGCACCCGTTCGAGACCATCGAGGTCGCCTACGGGCCGCAGACGCTGTGGCCGGTGCATTGCGTGCAGGGCACGCATGGCGCCGATTTCCATCCCGATCTCGATTTGACCAAGGCCGAATTGGTGCTGCGCAAGGGCTTTGATCCCGCGATCGATTCCTATTCGGCCTTTTTCGAGAATGACCGCACCACGCCGACCGGGCTTGACGGCTATTTGCGCGAGCGTGGCATAGGCAGGGTGTTCCTCGCCGGCCTCGCCACGGACTATTGCGTCGCCTATTCCGCCCTGGATGCGGCGCGGCTCGGCTTCGATGTCGCTGTTGTGCTCGACGCCTGCCGCGGTATTGATCTCGACGGTTCACTTGAAGCGGCCCTCGACGCCATGGCGGCAGCGGGCATCAGCTTCATATCCGTTGCCGACTTCGAATGGGCAGCGCCGCCCCTGGCGGACAATCAGGAACACAGGAGAATGAGATGACCACGACACGCCGGCCATTCGGCTCGGTCCGCGACAATGCGGAGGCCGCTTTCAAAGCTGCTACCACCAAGCCGGTCGAGATGCCGCCTGTGGCTCCCCGCAAGGCTCCGTCGCCGCCCGGCGTGAAGGAGCAGGTGTCGATCCGGCTCGACAAGGATGTGCTCGATCATTTCCAGGAAGCCGGACCGGGCTGGCAGGATCGCATCAACGCGGCACTGCGCAAGGCGGCTGGGCTTTAATCAGCCGAGGCGCTTTGCCAGCCGGTCCATTTCGACCGGATAGTGGGGCTCGGCGAGCAGCGTCTCGATTCCCGCGAGCGTGGCGAGCGCCGCCGCTCGCTCCACGCGACCGCCCCGCCCTTCCAGCAGGGAATCCCGAAGCAATGCGCACTCGCTGAGAAGCCGTTCGACTTCGTCGTCGAAGGCCCTGCCGGGATTGACCAGCGAACGCGCCGCGGCGAGCATATGTGCAACTTCCGAGCGAAGGCCGGGCGCTGAACCAGCCTTGACCGTCCGCAGACGATGCTCGATCAAGCCGATATAGCCTGGTCTCGTATGCGGCACGGACGCCTCCGGCTGGGGTGCGCGCCTTAACTAGTGTCGCGGCGCCCAGCTTCAACCAGCCGGTTTCAGCTTCGCACGGCGTTATCACGCAAACAAATACGTGAGCAGCACTCCAGCTGCGGCGGAGGCGCCAAGCGTCGGCATCATGCCGACCTTGAAGCGCAGCATCGCGATCATCGCGCAAGCGGCGAGCAGCGCCGCCCTCCAGTCGATCGAGGCCAGCACGGGCAGGTCCGGGCCGATGCCGAATATCTCGAAGGTCCGCACCTCGCGGAACACGACATGCAGCGCGAACCAGAGCGCAAGGTTCATCACCACGCCGACCACGGCGGCGGTGATGGCCGACAGCGCCGCCGAGATCGCCGGATTGCCGCGAAGCGCCTCGACATAGGGCGCACCGAGGAAGATCCACAGGAAGCACGGCGCAAACGTCACCCAGGTGGCGAGCAGCGCGCCGAGGCAGCCGGCAAGGAGCGGATCGAGCGTGCCGGGCGTCCGATAGGCGGCGAGGAAGCCGACGAACTGGAGCACCATGATCAGGGGTCCGGGCGTGGTCTCGGCGAGCCCCAGCCCATCGACCATCTCCCCCGGCGCGAGCCAGCCGAAGCTGCCCACCGCGGCCTGTGCGACATAGGCCAGCACCGCATAGGCGCCCCCGAAAGTGACGACTGCCATCGCGCTGAAAAAGCCGCCGATCTGGGTCCACACGCTGGCGGAGCCGGTGAACAGCCAGAGCAACAGCACTGGTCCGAGCCAGACCGGCAGCCAGATCGCCAGCACGCGGAAGGCTCGCCCCCGGGATGGGTCGGCATGGGCAAGCTCACCGCGCTCGAACATCAAATCGACGACGCCCTTGAAATCGGGCGTATCCCCCTTCGAGCCGTGCCCGCCGGCCGTGAAGAGTTGGGGTGCCTGCCGACTGCCGATCCAGCCGACCAAGCCCGCGATCAGGATGATGAGCGGGAACGGAACGTGGAAGACATAGATGCCGATAAAGGCCGCGACCGCGATGGCAACCATGGTGCGGTTCTTGAGGGCTCGCCTGCCGATCCGCAGCACTGCCTCGACCACCACCGCGAGCACCGCGGCCTTCACGCCGAAAAACACGGCGTCGACCAGCGGTATCTCGCGATAGACGGCATAGAGGATACTGAGGCCCAGCATCACGAGGGCGCCGGGCAGCACGAACAGCAGCCCGGCGATGAGCCCGCCGAGGGTGCGATGCATCAGCCAGCCAATATAGGTGGCAAGTTGCTGCGCCTCCGGGCCAGGCAACAGCATGCAGTAATTGAGGGCATGCAGGAAACGCTGCTCGCCCATCCAGCGGCGCTCCTCGACCAGTTCCTTGTGCATGAGGGCGATCTGGCCGGCCGGCCCACCGAAGCTCAGGAGGCCGATCCTGGCCCATACCCTGGTCGCCTCGGCAAAGGTCGGAGCGGTGGGCATGGCGACAGGCTCGTCCGTCGTGACGATTATCGACATCGCGGCCTCCCCCACGCCGGCTTCGCGCTGGAAGGCCAATTGTGCGTCTCCTCGGTGGCGTCCCGGCACCAGCGATAGAAGGCGTCATAGAGCAGCATACCGGCTTCGAGCTGGTCGAGGTCGTCGCGGAACATGCGGGAGAGGCCGAGCGATGCAGCGAGGAAGCCGGCCGCCTGCGGCACGAGGTCGAGGCGCGCGGTATCGGCTGCCCGCACGATGGTCGCCAGACGATCCAGCGGCGCGCAGGAGAGTCCGAACTCCTCGATCATGGTGTCGAAGGTGCAGCGTTCGCCGCGGTGGCTCCAGAACACATCGTCGATGTCGAACGCCGTTGCCTTGAAGCGCTCGGCCACCGCCGGCACTTCCGACGCCGTCACGAACAGGATGACGGCGTTCGGGTCGACGAAGCGGCGGAGCAGCCAGGGACAGGCGATGCGATCGACCTTGGGACGCGCCCGCGTGACCCAGACGGTACGCCCCAACTCGTCGCGCGGCGGCAGCTTGCCGGTCGCGACCAGCAGCCCACCCGCGGCGCGCCAGGCCTCGAAGCCGCCCTCGAGCGTCTCAGCCTTGATCCCATCGTGACGCAGCCAGGCCGCTGCGCCCTCGCTGAGCTTCGCGCCCTTCTGGCAGAGGATGACGACGTCCTGCCCGGTGAATTCCGCCGCCCATGCGGTGACCGCCAAAGCGTCACGAGGTAGAGAAGCGGGCACCAGGCGCGGATCGGCGGCGAAGTCCGCATCGGTGCGGACATCGACGATGGTCGGGCCGGTCGGCAGGCCGACAAGGCGCGCCAACTGCGATGCGGTGATTTCGGTGTTCGATGACATGAGCGTCCACCCCGTATCGGGAACATGGACGCGATCTTTGGGCTGGCGCCTCACGGGGTAATCGCGAGTAACCCCTTACATTGATCATACAGGGAGGGCAGGATCAGGGGCAAGGCTTGACGTCGCGCCAGGGTCTCGTCGGAACAGATTCCGTTCTCGTGACGTTGCCTTGCGCACCATAGGAGCGCGCCATGGCACCGCGGGCGAACTGGAAGGGCTATCTGAAGATCGCCGAGCTCACCTGCCCGGTGGCGCTCTTCACCGCCGCCTCGACCTCCGACCGCATCGCCTTCCACACCATCAACCGCGCGACCGGACACCGCGTCCATCGCCAGTTCGTCGATGTCGACACCGGAAAGCCGGTGGAGAAGGACGACCAGGTCAAGGGCTACGAGGTTGGCCGGGGCGATTATGTGATGCTGGAACCGGAGGAAGTCGCCTCCGTGGTGCCGGAAAGCGACAAGAAGCTGGATGTCTCCGCCTTCATTCCCTTCGCCGAGATCGACGACGTCTATTTCGACAAGCCCTATTATCTCGCGCCGTCCGACAAGACGGCGACCGAAGCCTTCATCCTCATCCGCGAAGGCATGCGCAAGAAGAAGGTGGCCGCGATCGCACAAGCCGTGCTGTTCCGGCGTGTGCGCACCTTGCTGATCCGCGCTGACGGCGACGGGCTGATCGCGAACACGCTCAATTTCGACTACGAGGTGCGGTCCGCGAAGGAAGCGTTCGACGGCGTGCCCGAGATGAAGACCAAGGACGAGATGCTCGACCTCGCCCGGCACATCATCGAGACCAAGAAAGGCTCGTTTGACCCATCTGCCTATGAGGATCGCTACGAGGCGGCCTTGGCCGAACTGGTCAAGGCCAAGCTCGAAGGCCGTAAGATCGAGGTCCGCAAGGCGCCGCGGCGCGAGAAGGTCGTGGACCTCATGGCGGCGCTGCGCGAAAGCGCCGGGCTTGGCGGCAAGAAGACAGCGACGAAGACCGCGGCGTCCAAATCGGCGAAGCCTGCGGTATCCAAGTCGGCGAAGCCCGCCGCGCCGCGCCGGAAGGCGAGTTGATCGATGGCGCTCGAAATCTATCGCAAGAAACGCGACTTCACCGCGACGCCGGAGCCCAAAGGCGGGCGGGGACGCAAATCCGGCAACAGCTTCGTCATCCAGAAGCATGACGCCACGCGGCTGCATTATGACTTCCGGTTGGAGATGGACGGCGTGCTGAAGAGCTGGGCCGTCACCCGCGGCCCCAGCCTTGTAGCCGGCGAGAAGCGCCTCGCCGTCCATGTCGAGGACCATCCGCTCGAATATGGCGGCTTCGAAGGCACCATTCCGAAAGGCGAATATGGTGGCGGCACCGTGATCGTGTGGGATCGCGGCACCTGGACCCCGATCGGCGACGCCCATAAGGGCTACGCCAAGGGCCATCTCGATTTCGAGCTCAATGGCGAGAAGCTCCACGGCCGCTGGCATCTCGTGCGCATGCACGGCAAGCCGCGGGAGAAGCGGGAGAACTGGCTGCTGATCAAGGGCGACGACGAATTCGCCCGGCCGGAGGAGGCGCCCGATATTCTCGAGGAACGCCCGGAATCAGTGAAGACCGGCCGCGAGATCGCTGATGTCGCTAGCGAGGAACCGGGCTGGTCCTCGAAAACCGGCGAGATCGCCAAGAAAGCTGCGTCCCGACGCAAGTCCAAAGCGGCCTCACCGTCCGATGACGCCGTATTGGAAGAGGAGAAGCACCCGCCCCTTCCCGACCCGTCGACCATCAAGGGAGCAAGCAAGGCCGCCCTGCCCGGTTTCATTGAGCCGACGCTGGCGAGCCTCATCGCGTCTCCGCCCCGCGGCGAGCGCTGGCTGCACGAGATCAAGTTCGACGGCTACCGGCTGCAGGCCCGCATCGAGGCCGGGCGCATCAAGCTGCTGACCCGCAGCGGCCTCGACTGGACGGCCAAGTTCGGTAAGCCTGTGGTACAGGCGCTGCAAGCCTTGCCGGTCGGCACCGCTTTGATCGACGGCGAGCTGGTGGTCGAGAAGGATACCGGCGCCTCGGACTTCTCGGCCCTGCAGGCCGATCTCAGCGAAGGCCGCAGCGACCGGTTCCTGTTCTACGCTTTCGACCTGCTTTACCTCGACGGCTATGACCTCACCGCCCTCCCATTGATCGAACGCAAGAGATTGCTCGAACAGCTTATCGGCAAGGATGCCGGCATCATCCGCTACAGCGACCATTTCGAGGAGGACGGCGACTTGGTGTTGAGCCACGCCTGCCGGCTGAGCCTCGAAGGCGTGGTCTCGAAGCTACGCGATGCGCCCTACCGCTCCGGACGCGGCAAGAGCTGGGTGAAGTCGAAATGCTCGGCGCGGCAGGAATTCGTCATCGCCGGCTATGTGCCCTCGACCACCTCGCGCCAGGCGATCGGCTCGCTGATCCTCGGCGTCTATGATGGCGATGACCTGGTCCATGTCGGCCGCGTCGGTACGGGTTTCACCGTGCCGGTCGCCGAGGAACTGTTCCGCCGGCTCAACCGCATGCGGATCCAGACCAGTCCCTTTGCAAAGCGCCTAACCGCGGATGAGGCCCGGCAGGCGCGCTATGTGCGACCGGAACTGGTGGCAGAGGTCGAGTTCCGCGCCTGGACCGCCGATGGTCATTTGCGCCATGCCTCGTTCAGAGGGCTGCGTGAGGACAAGGCCGCACGCGACGTGGTGAGAGAGATGCCGAAGATGGCGGCCTCCCCTGCCCCGGCGCGCCGCAACGTGAAGCTTACCCATCCCGACCGGCTTTATTGGCCCGATGACGGCGTGACCAAGGAAGGGCTCGCCGACTACTACACCGAAGTCTGGCCGCAGATCGCGCCTTTCATCGTCGGCCATCCACTGGCGCTGCTGCGCTGCCCGAGCGGCATCACGGGCGAGAAGTTCTTCCAGAAGCACGCCTGGAAGGGCATCAATCCAAAGGTCGCGCTGGTCCGTGATCCGAAGGAGACCGGCGAAGAGCCGCTGATCAGCATCAATGATCTCGACGGGCTGCTCGCCCTGGTGCAGGCGGCGACATTGGAGATCCATCCGTGGGGGTCGACGGTGGCCGATTGGGAGCGGCCGGACACCATCATCATGGACCTTGATCCCGGCGAACAGGTGCCGTGGGAGACGGTGATCGCCGCAGCCGGAGAAGTGCGCCAGCGCCTGGAAGATGCCGGCCTCGCCGCCTTCGTGAAGACCTCGGGCGGCAAGGGCCTGCACGTCGTCGCCCCGCTGAAGCCCAAGGCGGACTGGACCGCGGTGAAGGCCTTCACCAAGGGCATCGCCGACGCCATGGCCGCCGACACGCCGGACCGCTTCGTCTCGACCATCACCAAGTCGCAGCGCCGCGGCAAGATACTGGTCGATTATCTGCGCAACCAGCGCGGCGCCACGGCGGTAGCGGCCTATTCGACCCGCGCCCGGCCGGGCGCCGCGGTCTCGATGCCGCTGGCCTGGAATGAGCTCAACCCCGGTATCGGCCCGGCCTATTTCACGGTAGCCAATACTCCCGTCCGGCTCGCGGCCCTGAAGTCCGATCCGTGGGAGGGCTTCCGCGCCGCCGCGGTTCCGCTTGAGCAAAGGCAGGGCAAGCGCAGGAAAGCGGCATAGCAATGCTCTAGCGTCGCTTTGGCTTTGCTTCCGTCGAGAGGCTCTTGCGCAGCGCGTCCATGATGTTGATGACGTTGCCTGGTGGCGCTTCGATCTCCGGCTCGGCCTTCTTAGCGGGGCGTTTCCTGCCCTTTTTCTTCGAGGCGATGAGGTCGAGCAGGCGCGCCTGCACCGGATCGTCCACCATGTCCGGATCCCAGGCTCTGGTGCGCTCCTCGATCAGCGTCGACACCAGATCCATGAGATGGGGATCGCTCTTGCCCCTGCCGATCTCACCGAAATACTCGGCCGGGTCGCGCACCTCGTCGCCATAGCGCAGCGTCCACAAGATGATGCCCTTGTCGCGCGGCTCCAGCATCACCGCGCGTTCGCGCCGGTAGAGCACGAGCCGCGAGACGCCGACCGTCCCGGTCGCCTCCATGGCGTCGCGAATGACCGAGAACGCTTCTTCGCCGACCTCGTCGTCGGGTGTGAGATAATGCGGCCGGTCGTACCAGATCCAGCCGATGCTCTCGCGCGGCACGAACATCTCGATGTCGATGGTGCGGGTGCTCTCCAATGCCACCGCGTCGATCTCGTCGTCCTCCAGCACGAGGTAGTCGTCCTCGCCGCGCGGATAACCCTTGACCTCGTCCTCCTCATCAACGGGCTTGCCGCTCTCGGCATCGACATATTGGCTGACGACGCGGTGACCGGTCTTGCGGTTCAGCGTGTGGAACCGGACCTTGGCGTTTTCGGTCGTGGCCGGCGTCATGGCGACCGCGCAGGTCACCAGCGAGAGCTTCAGATAGCCCTTCCAGAACGAGCGGCTCGCCAAGGTGGCCTCCCGGAACACGACGCCCTATGCCGACAACCCGCCAATACCGGCGTTGTTCCTGCCCAGTACGAGATCGGCGCCCTTCTCGCCGACCATGATAGCCGGCGCGTTGGTGTTGCCGGAAGGGATGCTCGGAAAGATCGATGCATCGATCACGCGGAGCCCGTCGACGCCATGCACCTTCAATTCGGCGTCGACGACGGCGTCAGCCGGATCGGGACCCATCCGGCAGGTGCCGCAGGGGTGGAACACCGAATAGGCGCGCGCCCGGATGTCGGCGAGCATATCTGCGTCCGACACCGCGGCGGGTCCCGGCTTCAGTTCCTCGGCGATGATGGCGGCAAGCGCAGGTGTCTGCGCAAGGCGACGCAGGAAATGCGCGCCGGTGATGAGGTCGTCGATATCCTTCTGCGTCGCCAGATAGCTTGGCGCGATCGCCGGCACCTCGAACGGATCGGCGGAGCGGATCTCCACATGGCCGCGGCTGGTCGGCCGGCATGGCGAGACGCTGGTCGAGAAGCCGGAAAACGGATCGGGCTTCATCAGCGCCCGAACGCCGGGCGTGGCGCGCTCATAGGAGAGCGGCGAGAAATAGAGCTGCATGTCCGGCCGGTCGAGGCCGGGTCGGCTGCGCATGAAGCCGCCGCCCTGGTTGACGCTGAGCGACAGCGGCCCGCGCCGCGCCAGCACATAGGCCAGCCCCACCTTCAGCTTGCCGAGCAGCGGCAGCAGGTCGTCGTTCAGGCTCGGCCGGCTGGCGCGATAGACATGGTCGTAGCAGAGATGGTCTTGCAGGTTTCGGCCCACCGGAGAGTCGATGACCACGGGTACGCCGTGGCGGGACAGCAGCGCGCCGGGTCCGACGCCGGAGAGCTGGAGCAGTTGCGGCGTGTTGACGGCGCCGCCCGCGAGGATGACCTCGCCGCGCGCCCGCGCCTCGTGCTCCACCCCGTCGCGCCGATACGCGACACCGACCGCGCGGCGGCCCTCGAACCGCACCTTCGTCACCAGTGCATCAGTGACGAGATCGACACGCCCGGTCTTCAGCGCCGGCCAAAGATAGGCCCGCGCCGCCGACATGCGGAAGCCGCCGGCGGTGTTGATCTGGTAGTAGCCGACGCCTTCCGTGGTGGCGCCGTTGAGGTCCGGATTGAAGGCGAGGCCCGCCTGCCTGCCCGCCTCGACCAAGGCATGCGTCAGCGGGTGCACGTTGCCGGCGATGTCGCTGACATGGAGAGGCCCGCCGGCGCCATGCCAGGGGCTGGCGCCAAGTGCATGGTCTTCCATGCGCCTGTAATAAGACAGCACGTCAGGCCAGCCCCAACCGGGATTGCCTTGCGCCGCCCAGGCGTCGAAATCCTCGGCCTGGCCGCGTGAATAGACCATGGCGTTGATCGAGCTGGAGCCGCCGACCACCTTGCCGCGCGGCTGATAGATGGTGCGGCCGTCGAGCTGAGGCTCAGGCTCGGTGCGGTACATCCAGTTGACGCGCGGATTGTAGAACGACTTGCCATAGCCGATCGGCATATGGATCCAGACGCTGCGGTCGCGTGGCCCGGCCTCGATCACGAGGATGCGGAAACGCCCGGCCTCGGCGAGGCGGCCGGCCACGGCACAGCCGGCCGAGCCCGCGCCGACGATGATGTAGTCGTATTCGCTCATGGCCCTAGTTCGCCGCCTTGCCGCGCTGCACCAGCACGCTGACCAGGCCGAGCAGGCCGGAGCCGATCATCAGGAACAGCGACACCGCGTTCAGCACCGGCGTCGAGCCCTGTTTCATGCGGTCGAACATGGTGATGGTGAGCGGTGGATCGGAACCGACCAGCATCAGCGTGGTGTTGAAGTTCTCGAACGACATCAGGAATGCGATCAGCCCGGCGCCGATCAGCGCGGGCTTGAGATAGGGCAGCGTCACCGTGGCAAGCACCGCAGGCTGGCTGGCGCCGAGATTCAGTGCTGCCTCCTCCAGCGAACGGTCGAACTTGCGCAGGCGCGCCGCGATCACCAGCGTCGCGATGGTAGCGATGAAGGAGAACTGGCCGAGGACAACCAGGACCAGCCCCGGCCGCAGCGCCCCGACCTCGATGGCGAAGCGGTCGTCCACCGCATTGGCGACGCTGCTGGAGAAGGCAAGGATGGAGATGCCGAGTATGACGCCGGGGATCACCAGCGGCGCCAGCATGAGCATGTAGCACAGGCCCTTCAGGCGGAAATCGTAGCGCTCGAACAGGAAGGCCGTCGTCGTCCCGCACAGCAGCCCCAGCGCCGTGGTGGCGAACGCGACCATCAGCGAGTTGCCGATGCCGCGCATGATGTTGCGGTCGAAGAACAGGCCGAGCTTCGGCTCGGTGGAGCCGAAGAACCAGTCGAGCGTGAAGCCGCGCCAGGGCAGCGAAGGCGCCAGTGAATCGTTGAAGGCGAAGGTCGCGACCACGATCAGCGGCGCTGCGAGATAGAACAGGAACAGCGCGATGTAGCCGACATAGGCGGCGCGCAGCAGCGGGTTTTGCGGCAGCGAGTTCAGCATCGCCTATCCCCGCCCGATGGTGGTGGAGAGCGACTGGCCGGTGACCCGCAGCGCCAGCCAGACGATCAGGCTGGAGGCCGCCAGCAGCACGAAGCCGAAGGCGGAGCCGACCTCCCAGTTGAAGCGGGTGATGAACTGCGAATAGATCTGCGCGGTGAACCACTGGCTGTTCTTGCCGCCGAGCAAGGTCGGCGTCAGGTAGTTGCCGAGGCTCAGCATGAACACCACGATGCAGCCGGCGACGATGCCCGGCATGGCGTGCGGCACCACCACCTCGCGCAGCACCACGAAGCCGTTGCCGCCGAGGTCGTAACCTGCCTCGATCAAGGCGTCGTCGAGGCTGTCGAGGGTGGAGATCAGCGGCACCACCATGAACAGCATCGAGGTGTAGACGAGCCCGACCATCACCGCGACGTCGTTATAGAGCAGTTCGACCGGACCATCGACGAGGCCGAGATACTGCAGCAGGCCGGAGATGATCCCGGTCTCGCGCAGCAGGATCATCCAGCCGAAGACCCGCACCAGCTCGCTGACCCAGAACGGGATCAGGCAGATCATGAACAGCCCGGTGCGGGCTCGGCCCTTGGCGATCTTGGCGATGTAGTAGGCGACGGGAAAGCCGATCAGCAGGGTCAGCGCCGTGGCGATCAGCGACATCACCACGGTGCGCACCAGCGCCATCACATAGACGCGCTCGCCGAAGAACGCGTCGTAATTGCCGAGGCCGGTTTCGAAGACCCGCGGCGCGACTTTCTCACGCAGCGAGATCAGCAGCAGGTCGATATGCGGAATGACGACCAGCAGGAAGGTCCACAGCAGGAACGGTGCCAGCACCAGGATGAAGCCGAGCCTGCGTGCCGAGCCGCCCTCCCCACGCATGGTGCCGCCGGTCATCGGGCTGCGCCCGCTGCCGGGAAGGCGGTGGCCTGATCGGCGGCGAAGCGCAGCCGCACCGCGGCGCCTTCGGCGAGATCGCTGCGGCCGAGCGTCTGCGGCAGCGCGACGCCGACGAGGTCGCCTTCGGAAAGCCGCACCATGGCGCGGCTGGCGGCGCCGTTGAACAGCAGGCTTTCGAGGATGCCGTGCATCAGGTTCACCCCGCCGGATTCCGCGGCATCCGTTGCGGCGGGAACGATCTCCACCGCCTCCGGCCGCACGAAGATGTCGACCCGCGCGCCGGGCACGAGCGGATCGGTCGCCTGGGCCGCCAATGTCACGCCGGTGTCGCTGCGCACCGTCAGGCGCGCGCCATCCGCGCTCTCCACCCGTCCGGACCAGCGGTGGCTGTCGCCGACGAAGCCGGCGACGAAGGCGGTGGCGGGACGATAATAGAGCTCGCGCGGCGTGCCGACCTGCTCGAAGCGCCCACCATTCATCACCGCCACCTGGTCCGACATCACCAATGCCTCGGACTGGTCATGGGTGATGTAGACGAAGGTGGTGTTGAACTGGTGCTGGAGCTGCTTGAGCTCCAGCTTCATGTGCTCGCGCAGCTTGAGATCGAGCGCGCCCAGCGGCTCGTCGAGCAGCAGCACGGTCGGCTCCAGCACCATGCAGCGGGCGATCGCCACGCGCTGCTTCTGGCCGCCGGACAGTTGGTCGATCCGCTTCGGTCCGGCATCGGGCAGGTTGATGCGCGCCAGCACCGCCTGCACCTTCTGCGCGATCTCCGCGCGTCCGATGCCGCGGCGGCGCAGGCCATAGCCGATATTCTCGGCGACGCTCATCATCGGAAACAAGGCGAGATGTTGGAATACCATGTTGGCGGGCCGCTTGTTGGGCGGCACCTGCAGCATGGAACGGCCATTGATCAGGATGTCCCCCGAGGTCGGCGCGCCGAAGCCGGCGATCATCCGCAGCAGCGTGGTCTTGCCGCAGCCCGAGGGGCCGAGGATGGAAAAGAACGAGCCCTGCGGGACTTGCAGCGAGACGCCATCGACCGCGACGAACGCACCGAAGCTCTTCACCACATTGCGGCATTCGAGGTCGTAGGCCATCAGGTGGTCATATCCTGCGTGCGCATCCTTCGAGGCTCGCGATGCCTGCACCTCAGGATGACGTCATGATCGGCGCGGCACCGCCAGGGGAGGCCCGGCAGCGATGCCGCCGGGCCTTGTCGAGCTTACTGCGCCGCGATCTTGTCGAGGATCTTGCCTTCCATGTCTTCATAGCCGGGCGGAATGGCCGGGAACCACTTCACATTGGCGATCACCTGCGGCGGGAAGGCTTCCTGGAACGCCTTGCGCAGCTTTTCCGGGACCAGCGCATCGGAGCCCTTGGACGCCGAGAAGCTTCCCGAGGACTGCACGATGAGCGCGGCGATCTCGGGCTGCATGACGAAGTTGATCCACTTATAGGCGGCTTCGTCGTTCTTGCCCTTGGCCGGCAGCGCGAACGTATCGATCCACCCGAGCGCGCCGGTGGTCGGGGCGACGAAATTAATGTCCGGGTTTTCGCCGTTCAGCTTGAAGCCTGTCGAATCCCAAGCCTCGGAGGCATAGACCTCGCCGGAGCGCAGCATGTGAGCAGGTCGTCCGAACCGGACCAATAGGCCTTCACGTTCTTCTTGCAGGCAGCAAGGGCGGCACCGGCCTTCTCGATAATGGCCTGATACTTGGCCTTGTCGCCATAGGCGGCAAACGGATCGTCACCGAGCGCGAACGCCATGCCGAACAGCGCGGTGCGCTTCAGGCGCATCGAGACGTGGCCCTTGTACTGGTCCGAGCACAGGTCCGCGAAGGTCTTGAGGTTCGGCGCCTTGGCCTTGTTCACCACGAGGCCCGAAGTGCCCCAAAGATGCGAGACGCCATAGACCTTGCCGTCGATGGTGGTGTTCTTCTTCGAGGCGTCGAGCAGGTCGGGAATGAACTTGGAAGTGTCGATCTTGCTGACGTCGAGCGGCTTGTAGATGCCGAAATCGGTCTGCGGGCCGAGGATGCGGTCCTGGCTCGGCTGGGCGAGATCGAACCCCGCGCCGCCGGTGGCACGCAGCTTCGAGATCATGTCCTCATTATTCGAGAGCGTGACCTCGACATCGATGCCGGTGGCTTCCTTGAACTTCTTGATGACCGCTTCCGGCGCATAGTCGCCCCAGGTCAGCAGCCGCAGCGTATCGGCCTGCGACGGGACCGGAGCGGCGAGAGCCGCGATCCCCAGCGCACAGGCGAGCAGTCCCCTCAGACTGGTCATGTATCCATCCTCCTATCGAGGTTTGGAGCCAGCGCGCGCCGGCTCTGGATGGAACTCTAGGGCGGCATTGGTATGTCAGGCAGGTCCATTCTGGCAAAACGGGACAGACCATTTCGCCCCGTTCACGCAGCGGCGCGAAGCCCTTCGAACACCCCGCGCAACACCCTGACGCCCTGCTCGATCTGCGGCGCGCCGAAGCCGCTGAAGCCGAGCACCAGCCCCTGTCGTGGGAAAGGTTCGGTGCAGAAGCGGCTGATCGGAGCCACGGTGATGCCGCGCGCGGTGGCGGCGGCGCCGACGCGCTCGGCGTCGAGGCCATGCTTGAGATAGGCAACGGTATGCATGCCGGTGGTGGTCGGCATGATGTCGAGCCAGTCCCCAAGCTGGGCCTGCGCCGCGTCGTAGAGCGTCTGGTAGCGCTCGGCATAAAGCTTGCGCATGCGCCGGACATGGGTGGCGAAATGCCCCTCGGCGATGAAGTCGGCGACGATGGCCTGCGGCGCAGTCGGAACTCCGGGCGAGAAAGCCTCCAGGCTGGCGTGCAGGATCGGCGCGAGCGCCGGCGGCGCCAGCAGGAAGCCGAGCCGCAGCGCCGGAAACAGCGATTTGGAGAAGGTGCCGACATAGATCACCCGTCCGCCGGTATCGATGCCCTTCAGCGTCGGCAAAGGCTGGCCGGAAAAGCGGAATTCGCCGTCCCAATCATCCTCGATGATCCAGCCGCCGCAGCGCTCGGCAGCGTCGAGCAGGGCGAAGCGGCGCTCCAGGCTCATCTTGGTGCCCAGGGGCTGCTGGTGCGAGGGGGTGACGAAGGCGAGCGTGAAGTCCGGCGCCAGTTCCAGCCCGCGTTCCACGTTCAGGCCGGCATCGTCCACCGGCACCGGGACGAGGTCGGCGCCGGAGAGCAGCAGGCTGTTGCGCGCGCCGATGGCGCCGGGATTCTCGAACCATAGTTTGTCGCCGGGATCGAGCAGCGCGCCGCCGATCAGCTGGAACGCCTGTTGCGCGCCGGCGACGACGCAGATCTGGTCGCCGGTGCAGTCGATGCCGCGATTGGTGCGCAGATGCGAGGCGATGGCCTCGCGCAGCGGCCGGTAGCCGAGCGGATCGGGATAGCCCAGCACGTCGAAGCGCTGCTTGCGCCAGTGCTTGGCCGCGAGGCGCGACCATTGTGCCATCGGGAATTCGTCAAAGGCCGGCATCGCCGTGGTGAAGGCCCGCGGCTGGTGGGCGAGGCGCTCGGCGAAACGCCCGGAGGCGGCCGCCATCGACTGGGCAAGCCGCGCGCTGGTCGCCGGCTGTGTCGGCTTCTGCGGCTGTGCTGCCGGGCGCTCCGCGTTGATGGCCTGGCTGACATAGGTGCCGGCACCCACCCTGGTCTCCAGCAGCCCCTCTGCCACCAGCCGTTCGAAGGATTCGACGATCGTGGTGCGGGCCATGCCGAGCTGTGCCGCGAGGATGCGGGTTGCCGGCAGCCGGTCGCCGGCCTTCAGCATGCCGCCGAGGATCAGGTCGCGCAGGCCTGCGCACAGTTGCAGGCTCAAGGCCTGCGGCGCTTCGCGATCGATGACGATGGACTGGAGCAAGGCTCCCTTGGCCCATTTGACCATGACGGCACGACCTCCTCGCCGGCAATTGGCCTGTAGTTTTCTCCAGAATGGACCTTAGTTCCAGACCATTGGAGCGGGAATATCCAGCGAAACCGCGCAAGCGCAGTCCCGAACCATCGGCAATCCATGAAAATCCAGCGCCTGGAGACCTTCTCGAACCGCTATGTCGGCTTTGTCCGCGTCACCACCGACGAGGGCCGACAGGGTTGGGGACAGCTGTCGCCCTATAATGCGGACATCACCGCCCAGGTCTTTCATCGCCAGGTCGCGCCCTATGCCCTTGGCGCTGACGCTTCCGATATCGAGGCGCTGGTCACGCTGATCCCCGAGCGCGAGCACAAATTCCCCTGCTCCTATCTGTTCCGCGCCATCACCGGCCTCGACACCGCCTTGTGGGATCTGCGCGGCCAGATCGAGCAGAAGAGCGTCTGCGCGTTGCTGGGCGGCACCCCCCGCCCCTTCCCGGTCTATGCCTCCAGCATGAAGCGCGGCGAGATCACGCCGGAAGAGGAAGCCGACCGCCTGCCGCGCCTGCGCGACGCGCACGGCTTCAGCGCCTTCAAGTTCCGCGTCGGCAAGGAGTGCGGGCATGACGAGGACGAGTGGCCCGGCCGCACCGACGCCATCGTGCCGATGGTGCGCAAGGCGCTGGGCGACGAGGCGCGCCTCCTGGTCGATGGCAACAGCGCCTATTCGCCGAAGAAGGCGATCGAGGTCGGCCAGATGCTCCAGGACAATGGCATCATCCATTTTGAGGAGCCCTGCCCCTATTGGCAGCATCACTGGACGCGCGAAGTGCGCGACGCGCTCGACCTCGATGTCACCGGCGGCGAGCAGGACTGCGACCTCACCATCTGGCGCTACATGATCGAGAACCGCGTCGTCGACGTGGTGCAGCCGGACGTCTGCTATATCGGCGGCGTGGTGCGCATGCTGAAAGTAGCGGACATGGCGAAGGATGCCGGCATGCTGGTAACGCCGCATTCCGCCAACCAGTCCATGGTCACTGCGTTTACGCTGCACGTCATGGGCGCGCTGGAGAATGCCGGGCCCTATGTCGAATATTCCATCGAGGGCGAAGACTATTATCCGTGGGAGCGCGGCCTGCTGCGCAATCCGCTGGTCGTTCGCGACGGTGCGGTCCAGATCCCGGAAGGCCCCGGCTGGGGCATGGAGATCGAGCCCTCCTGGCTCGACAAGGCGGACTACAAGGTGAGCGAGGTCGCGCTATGAGCGCGGTGCGCGACAGCCTCGTCGAGGAGGCATTGGCGACGGGCACGCTGAAGGGGCTGCCCGACGGCCATTTCATCGACGGACGCTTCGTCGCGTCCGAAGCCGGTGGGCGGATGGAAAGTTTCGATCCGGGCCGCGGCGCCGCCTTTGCCGGCTTCGCCGCCGGCACGGCAGCCGATGTCGACGCCGCCGTCGCTGCCGCGCGCAGGGCGCTTGCCGGCGAATGGGGCCGGGCTACCCCTGCGGAGCGCGGGCGTGTGCTCAACCGTCTTGCCGCCCTGATCCGCGACAATGCCGACCGGCTTGCGGTGGTGGAGAGCCTCGATAGCGGCAAGCGGCTGGTCGAGGCAGAAGGCGACGTGCGCGGTGCCGCCCGCGCCTTCGAATATTACGCCGGCGCCGCCGACAAGCTGCATGGCGCCAGCATCCCGCTCGGGCCGGACTATGTCGGCTTCACCATCGAGGAGCCGATCGGCGTCGCCGCCCAGATCATCCCGTGGAACTATCCGCTCTCCACTGCGGCGCGCGGCATCGCCCCGGCGCTGGCCGCCGGCTGTGCCGTGGTGGCGAAGCCGGCCGAGCAGACCCCCTTCACCTGCCTGATGCTCGCCGAACTGGCGCACCGGGCCGGGCTTCCGGCGGGTGTGTTCAATGTCGTCACCGGTACCGGCCGGGAGGCCGGCGCGCCGTTGACCGATCACCCGAGCATCGACCACATCACCTTCACCGGCTCGGTCGACACCGGCATACGCGTGATGCAGACGGCGGCGAAGCACGTGACGCGCCTGGTGCTGGAACTCGGCGGCAAGTCGCCGCTCGCCGTCATGGCCGACGCCGACCCGGATGCCGCGCTGAACGGGGTGATGGAGGCGATCTTCGAGAATGCCGGGCAGATCTGCTCGGCCGGCTCGCGGCTCGTCATCGAGCGCAGCATCGCCGATGGCTTCATCGACCGTCTCGCCGGCCGGATGGAGGGCCTCAGCATCGGGCACGGACTGCGCAATCCCGCCATCGGGCCGGTGAATTCAGCGGCCCAGCTCGCGAAGATCGCCGGCCACGTCGAGCAGGCCAAGGCGGCCGGCAACATCATTCATGCCGGCGGCAACATCGCTCGCCCCTCGAACGCCGCCGATGGCTGGTTCTTCCAGCCGACTGTCGTCGCCGCGCGCGGCGTCAAGGATCCGATCGTGCAGGAGGAGATCTTCGGGCCGGTGCTGGCTGTGCAGGTGGTTGACGGACTTGACGAGGCGATCGCCGCAGCCAATTGCACCGACTATGCCCTGGTGGCCGGCATCTATACGCGCGACCTGTCCAAGGCCTACCGATACGCCCGCGCCGTCGATGCGGGACAGGTCTACATCAATGAGTATTTCGCAGGCGGCATCGAAGTGCCCTTCGGCGGCAACCGCAAGTCCGGCTTCGGGCGGGAGAAGGGCATGGAAGGCCTGCGCTCCTATTGCAAGCTGAAGAGCGTCGTCGCCCGGATCTGAAAGGCCGGATATCAGCTGGCGTCACACCGGAAAGTCGAGCCGGATGCGGGTGCCACGTTCCGGCGCGTCATAGCTCAACTCGGCCCCGAGGCTGCCAGCCATCGCCTTGACGACGCGGGTGCCGAGCCCGGTGCCGCGCGCCGTGCCGTCGCCGCGCCAGCCAATCCCGTCATCCTCGATGACGAGCTGCGCGGCATTGTCCCCATTGCGCCCGAAGCTCACCCGGATGTCGCCGCCGGCGGTGTCCGGATAGGCATATTTGAAGGCATTCGTCACCAGTTCGGTGACCACGACGCCGATCGACACCGCCTTGTCGGTCGGCACCGGCATGGTCTCGACCTCGGCGCTGACCGAGGAATGATGGCCGGCCTCACGCATCGAGACCGCGAGCTCGCCGATCAGCCCGGTGAGATACTCGTGGATCTCCACGCTGCGGACGTCGTCCGAGGTGTAGAGCCGCCGGTGCACGCCGGCGATCGCCATGATACGCGCCTGCGTCTCCGAGAGCGCGGCCTTGGCGCCCTTGTCGGCAATGGCATTGGCCTGCAGGCGCACCAACGCCGCCACCATGGAGAGACTGTTGGCGACACGGTGATTGACCTCGGAGAGCAGCGTCTCGGCGCGATCCTTGGCGACCCGCACCTGGCGCTCCGCCTCCTCCTTGGCGCGGATCAGCCGCGCCTTGTCGACGGCCTGGTCGATGGCGCTGCCGAGCAGTTCGAGGAATTCGTCATTCACCGTTTTCGGCACGTAGTCGAAGGCACCCGCTTTCAGCGCCTCGACCGCGACCGCCGTTTCCGCCGAGCCGGTGACATAGACCACCGGCGGCGATCCTTCGCGGAGGCCGAGCTCCGCCAACACGTCGAGGCCGGTTCCAGTCGGCAGATAATGATCGAGCGCCACCACATCGATGCCGCCTTCCGCGATCCGCGCGAGGCCGGAGGCGGCGTCCGCGGCGGTCGCGACGGTATAGCCGCGCCGGGCCAGCGCGCGTTGCACCAGCCTCGTCAGTGCCGGATCGTCATCGACATAGAGCACGCGCAGCGTGCCGGTGCCTGGCATGGCGTTCACGCGGTCTCCGGGACCTGCATCACCGCGAAGAACAGCCCGAGCTGGCGGATGGCATTGGCGAAGCCGTCATAATTCACCGGCTTGGTAATGTAGACATTGGCGCCCAGATCATAGCAGCGCTGGATTTCGCGCGCGTCGTCCGTGGTGGTGAGCACCACCACCGGCGAGCGGCGGGTGTGCGGATTCGCCTTCACCTTCTCCAGGATATCGACGCCGGTCATGTCCGGCAGATTGAGGTCGAGCAGCACCAGCAGATGGCGGCCGGCGCTGACCGCTCCGCTGCCGTCGGTGCCAAGCAGGAAGTTGAGCGCGTCCGTGCCATTGGTGAATGGCACGATGTCGTTCTGCACGCCGGCACGGCGGATATTGCGCTCGATGAGGCGCGCATGGCCTTCATCGTCTTCGATCATGACGATCGTCACCGGCTTGGCATCTTCGGTCACGCGGCTTTACTCCCGAGAAACACCCGCACGTCGCGCGGCAGCTCTATACTGAACGTCGTCCCCTGTCCAAACCGTGAACTGAGGGTGATGTCGCCACCGAGATTGCGCACCAGCGTGCGCACATGGGCGAGGCCGATGCCTTCCCCCGGTATGTCCTGAACGCCGGAGCGGCGGAACAGTTCGAACACCCGCTCATGATCCTGTTCGGCAATGCCGCGGCCATTGTCCTCGACGGTGATCGCGACGCGATTGCCCGGCGCCGGGCGCGCCGCGACCTTGATCTGCAAGGCGCGCTCGGGGGAGCGGTACTTCACTGCATTGTCGAGCAGATTGCCGATGACCTGTTCCAGCGACAGCCGGTCGGAGACGATCGGCGGCAATCCGACCGCGGCGCTGATGCTGCCGCCATTCTCATTGAGCTGGTGGGTGAGGCTTTCCTCGGCCGTCTTCAGCAGTGCCGCGAGGTCGACAGGCTCCGGCTTCAGCGCACGGCGCCCCTCGCGCGACAGCTTGAGGATGGCATTGATCAGGCCGTCCATCTTGCGGGTCGAGGAGCGGATGAAGCCAAGCGCTTCCGGCACATCCTCCTGCACCGCCACCCGTGCCTCGGCGAACGCCGGGTCGACCGCCTCGCCCGGCGCCGAGGCGATGAAGGTGCGGATCGAGTCGAGGCTGGTTTCCAATTCGCTGGTGAAGCCCATGATGTTCACCAGCGGCGCACGAAGATCATGGGTGACGATATAGGCGAAGCGCTGCACCTCGTCATTCGCCCGGGCAAGATCGGCGGTGCGCTCGCGCACCCGCTCCTCCAGGCCGACATTCAGTGCCTCGACCTCCTTCTGGGTGTCCGCAAGGTCCCGCGTGTAGCGCACGATGGTCCAGGCGCCCCCGAAAGTGACGGCCAGAATGACCAGCCCGCCGATGATGGCTGCCCACCACAGCGTGTCGGCACTGTCCCGCTGGGCGGTGATGCGGTCGGCAAGCCGGGCCTCGGCGGTCGTGAGCAGGCGCGAGAGGATGGCGCGCGCATCATCCATGAGCTGCTTGCCGCTGTCGGTGCGAACGATGGTGAGCGCCTCTTCGCCATGGCCCGCTCTGGCGAGATCGATGGTCTGCTGGAGCTCCGCCATCTTGTCGTTCAGGATCGGCGCCAGGCGATCGACTTCCGTCTGGTCGGGCGCATTGATCTTTGCCGCGGCCTCGAGGCGGGAAAGGCGCTGCGGAAACAAGCCCTTGGCACGATCATACGGCGCCAGATAGCTCTCCACGCCGGTAAGCAGATAGCCACGCTGGCCGGTCTCTGCGTTCTGCAGGGTGACGAAAAGGTCGATCGCGGCGCTGCGTAACTCGCGCGCCTGATTCAATTCCTCGACATAGGTCTGGGTGCGGTTCACCAGCCAGATCGTGGTGCCGACGATCGCGACCAGGGCGATGAGGCCCGCCAGCAGCATGAGCAGCGTTGCCTGGACGAACGACAGGCGCGATATCGGCATTGGGTCCTTTGGGGAGCGAGGCTTCGCTGTTTCATGCCACGGCACGTGCCGTGGCGAAAGCATTGATTGGCAAAGGTCTCTTGGCGCCGCTCGTCAGCGGAAGTGCGGCAACGGTCCTTCGACGCTGATCTCGATGCCCTCAAGCTTCGGCTTGAGGTGGCTGGCGGCGGCAGGCGTCATGGCCGGCTCCACCTGCTCGACGAAGTGCTTCAGCAGGTCACGCTGCGCGGCGATGCTCTTGGCCTCGATACGCACACGATAGTCGGCGGGATTGAGGCCGTTCGCCTCGAACCATTGAACGAGCTCGCTCGCCATTCTCTGCATTGTCGGCACCACGGTAAGCTCAGCAGGACTGAGCAGCAGATAGGTGGTGGCGCCGCCAAGTACCAGGGCATTGGCGCGGAACACCGGATCAGTCGTTGGATGAACGTTGCGCCGCGACCCGCGCGCCATTGCGCTGTGCGATAAGGCTTGCGGTGTACTGCAGCACCATGCGCTGGATCGCCGGATTGCTGGCCAGCATGGCGTGACTGACCAGATAGGCGCCGTGGTCCCAGGCGGAGATGTTCTGCGCGCCGACGACCTGGGGAAAGCCGGGGCTGAAGATGTTCGTGCAGCGTGGCACCGCGCATGGCGACGGCAAGGGAGCGGCGTCGATGGTGATGACATCGGGCGCCGGATAGCCGGCCTGCACGATCTGGCGCGCCAGCCTCAGTGCCGACTGGCCACCCATCGAATGGCCGATGATGATGGCCGGTACCTGCCCCTGCACATTGCGCATGAAATGATTGTCGACGATGGTGCGGTAGCCCTGCTGCTGCAGCGGTCGCGCCAGCGCCGAGACGCCGACATAGTCCTGCTGGACATAAATGCCGAGCCCGTCCAGCAGGATGGCAAGCGGTGGCTCTACCGGAGCCGCTGGGACCGGCTGGGGCGGGTCCTTGTCCTCGACGGGAGCGGCGGCCACCGTGCGTGCGCGGCGCGGCGTGGTCGGTGCGGCCGTCCGCGCGGATTGCGTCGTCGATTGCGACGCGCCTGGCCGGGCCGCCTGGCGCGATGCGGGCGGCTGGACGGGAGGAGCCTGCACGGCAGGTGCGCGGACGACGGGCGTGCGCGCGGGCGACGGGGCCGCGGGCGGCGCCGCCACGCTGCCGGGAATCGTCGGCTGCAACGGGACGACGCTTTGCGGCAGCGTCACGCGCGGCGCGGCGACTTGCGACCAGTCAAAGTTTCCCCAGGGCGTGGGCTGCGGCGCAGGGCTCTGGGCGCTCGAGGGCGCACCGGTTCCGATGAGCGCCGCAAGTGCAAGAATGACGCGCTTCACATTATCCCCGTCGTCGAAGCCCCGCGGCAGACATAACCGATCCTGCGTCCGACTGCTAACGTCCTGTCATTGTAACGTTGCGAGGCTGCCATGCGTCGGCAACGGGATGCCGGCGGCGCGATACCGGCGCGAAGTCGCAAAACGGCAACGCCGCCCTTCCCTTCCGGGAGGACGGCGCGTTCCGTTCTTCAGCAATATCAGGTGTTCAGGCCGCCCGCGCGATTTGGGCATCGAGCCCGCACGCTGTCGACCAGGTGCGGAACGCGGTCCAGGCTTTCGCCTGCTGTTCGGGCTCGCGGGCAGCTTCGAGTTGCACGAGCAGCATCTCGGCATAATTGCCGAGCCGGTCATGGCGCAGCGAACGAATCAGGTCGATGGCGCAATTCAGCGACCGGACTTCGATGTCCTCACTCCCGACACGAATCTGCACGGGCTGCGGACGGAAATCTGTGTGGCGGCTGATGTCGATGCTTTTCATTGGCGTTGAACCTCTCCCTGTCGGGTGCGACCCGTTCGTTTTTTCCCGTGGCGACGCGCAGGGGCCGGAGCCGCGCGATCGGGCAGCACTTGTTGATGGCAGTCATTGTGCCAGCGGATGATGACAGAAAGTCCGCCGCGCGCCTTCCTCTTTCGCCACACCGCAGCGGCCAGCGGCTACCTGGGTTAAACACCTTCTCGTGAGGCGAATTCATGATGCAATTTTTTCGGCCGCTGTGACAATTTCGTCAGCCGGAGGCGATGCAAATCAAAAATACCGTGGGTCATACATTACATTCTGCATACCAGTGTTGAGATTTCCCGGCGGCGTTTCCGTTAGCATGGCAGAACACCGCAACCACAGCGGGCGTTTGCGGAAGTCGAATTGAACGGCGGGTTGGCCGAATGCGTGAATATATCGCAGATGCGATACCCCACAGGCCGAGTGCGGCATCGACGATCAATGTTGATTTCATCATATATTATGAAAAACTTGACAACGACTACAGATGTTCGCAGGTGCAATATGTTTAAGAGCCGGCATTCCGCAAGGCAATGAAGATGAATGCGGTCGAAGCTCTTGATTTATAGTTCGGGTCTTGTGCTAGGCTCACCTTCAGGCGGCGATTGAACGACCGTCCGGAGGAAACGAAATGAGCATTTGCACCAAGATCGCCGCCCTTGCGGTGGCTGCCTTCGCCGTGGGCGCGGTCCCGGCGCTGGCGCAGGACGAGATGGCCCATGTGAAGCCGGCAACCGAATATGTGAAGAAGCACGTCGAGTCCTGGCTCAGCGACCCGGTCGTCATCAAAGCGGTGGAGGCGTCCAACAAGGCGCATGCCAAGCTGATGCAGACCGAGATCGACCAGCTCGACAAGGATTGGGTGGCGAAGAAGCCGGAACTGCTCGACAGCACCATGAAGAACCCGCTCGCCGCCTTCCTCACCAAGAAGAAGGAAGCGTCCGGCGGCGTCATCACCGAAGCCTTCGTCATGGACGATCGCGGCCTCAATGTCGGCCAGACCGACGGCACCTCGGACTTCTGGCAGGCCGACGAGGCCAAGTGGCAGAAATCCTATGGCGCCGGCCCTGGTTCGATCTTCGTCGACAAGGCCGAGGATGACGGTGGCAAGAAGATCTCGCAGGTCAGCGTCACCATCTCCGACAAGGGCAAGGCGATCGGCGCCATCACCCTCGGCATCGATGTCGGCAAGCTGAAGTGAGATCGGTCTCCTCTGAATGAACCACGTCATCCCTAGCGGTTGGCCAATGGCCAACCGCGGGGTGCTCGGGCGCAGCCAGAGCCTCGAAGGATGTTGAAGCAGAGGGCGGTCATCGGGGATGGGCATCCTTCGAGGCTCGCTGAGCTCGCGGCTCAGGATGACGTCGCACTGGATGTGCAATTGAGACGAGGGCGGCGTGAGCCGCCCTCTTCGTCTGACGAAAGGTCGCCTTGCCCTCGCCGCCCGGCTCGGCGAGACTCGGCCCCGACACGCAAGGGAGACGCCGATGTTCCTCGCCATGAACCGCTTCAAGGTCGTCCGCGGCTCCGAGGAGGAGTTCGAACGCGTCTGGCGCGAGCGCGACAGCTATCTGGCGCAGGTGCCGGGCTTCAAGGCATTCAGCCTGCTCCGCGGCCCCGCAAAGGACGACCACACGCTCTACGCCTCGCACAGCATCTGGAACTCACGCGCCGACTTCGAAGCCTGGACCCGCTCGGAAGCCTTCCGCGCCGCCCACCGCTCCGCCGGCGGCAACAAGCCGCTCTATCTCGGCCATCCCGAACTCGAACTGTTCGACGCTGTGATCGAGCAGGCGACCGACCGAGCGGCCTGACGCTCACGGCATCGTAGGGCGGCCGGGAGTTGACGCGCGGGGCGCTGTGCCGTAACGGCTCGCGATCCTGAAATTCCGAGCCCCGATCCATCATGGCCGACGCCGCGTCGCTGGACGCCCCTATTGCCGCGCCCGGTGCGGCGCCGCGCATCTCCTTCGTTTCGCTCGGCTGCCCCAAGGCGCTGGTCGACAGCGAGCGCATCGTCACGCGACTGCGCGCCGAGGGCTATGAGCTCTCGCGGCAGCACGAGGGCGCCGACCTCGTCATCGTCAATACCTGCGGCTTCCTGGACAGCGCCAAGGCGGAAAGCCTCGCCGCCATCGGCGACGCACTCAAGGAGAACGGCAAGGTCATCGTCACCGGCTGCATGGGCGCCGAACCGGAGCAGATCCGCGACGTGCACCCCAGCGTGCTCGCCATCACCGGCCCCCAGCAATATGAAAGCGTGCTGGACGCGGTGCACATCGCGGTGCCGCCGCAGCACGACCCGTTCCTCGATCTGGTGCCGCCGCAGGGCGTGAAGCTCACGCCCCGCCACTACGCTTATCTAAAGATTTCAGAAGGTTGCAACAATCGGTGCACCTTCTGCATCATCCCCAAGCTGCGCGGCGACCTGGTCAGCCGGCCGGCCGGCGACGTACTGCGCGAGGCCGAGAAGCTGGTCGCCGCCGGGGTGAAGGAACTCCTCGTCATCTCGCAGGACACCTCGGCCTATGGCGTCGATCTGAAATATGCCGAGAGCAAGTGGAGGGATCGTGAGGTCCGCGCCCGCTTCCTCGATCTGGCCCGCGAGCTCGGCACGCTCGGCGCGTGGGTGCG
Source organism: Starkeya sp. ORNL1 (assembly GCF_012971745.1). Taxonomy (NCBI): domain Bacteria; kingdom Pseudomonadati; phylum Pseudomonadota; class Alphaproteobacteria; order Hyphomicrobiales; family Xanthobacteraceae; genus Starkeya; species Starkeya sp. ORNL1. The sequence goes on along the minus strand of NZ_CP048834.1, from coordinate 650,766 downwards.
CATGCACTATGTCTACCCCTACCCGCATGTCGACGAAGTGATCGGGCTGATGGCGGACGGGGTGATCCTTCCCTATCTGGACATCCCGTTCCAGCACTCCTCCCCCACCGTGCTAAAGCGCATGAAGCGCCCGGCGGCGCAGGAGAAGACGCTGGCGCGCATCAAGGCATGGCGCGAGGCCTGCCCGGACCTGACGCTGCGCTCAACCTTCATCGTCGGCTTCCCCGGCGAGACCGAGGCCGAGTTCCAGGAACTTATCGACTTCCTCGACGAGGCCGAGCTCGATCGCGTCGGCTGCTTCAAATATGAGCCGGTCCGCGGCGCACCCGCCAATGACCTCGGCGATGCGGTGCCGGACGAGGTGAAGCAGGAGCGCTGGGATCGCTTCATGGCGACGCAGCAGCGCGTCAGCGCCCGCCGCCTCAAGCGCAAGGTCGGCACCCGCCAGCAGGTCATCATCGACAGCGTCGGCCCGACGGTGGCCATCGGCCGCTCGAAGGCTGACGCCCCGGAGATCGACGGCGTGGTGCATGTCGCCGCGCGCCGTCCGCTCCGCGTCGGCGAGATCGCCACCGTAAAGATCGAGCGCGCCGACGCCTATGACCTGCACGGCACCGCCGTCGGGTTCTGATCAGCGCTCGCGGTAAACAAGCAACGTCATCCTGAGGTGCTCGGGCAAAGCCCGAGCCTCGAAGGATATTCGTGGCAGATGATCGTTGTCCTGTTTCAGCATCCCTCGAGGCTCGCTCAAGCTCGCACCTCAGGATGACGTGGTGATCTACCCTTTCAGATACTCGTCGAAAAACGCGATCGAATCCCCCACCGCCTCGGTCTGCACCGGGTCGGGTTCATAGACGCCAGCCGCGTTGCGCTTCACATAGACGAAGCCGTGCACGTCATGGTCGTAGGACTTCCAGCGCGCGTCCTTCCCCGCCTCGGCGAGCAGGTCGTAGCTGACGCGGAAAATGCCCTGCAATTCGTCGCTGTCGCGGCCCTGCACCAGGATCGGCGTCGCGATCGGTGCAACGCGGGCCTGCGCCACATCCTCGGTGATCCGCGCCCGCACCTTGGCCGGATCGCGCATCAGCATCTTCTCGACATTGAGCAGGCCGGTGCGTGGGTCGATATGCGCCGTGGTATCCGGCCGCAGCCGGACGAATTCGTGCGAGGCGGGCTCGCTGGCGATCATCGCCCGGATGCCGCGGTATTCTGAGGCGATCTTCAGCGCCATCTCGCCGCCATGGCTCATGCCCATGTAGCCGATGCGCTCCGGATCGATGAAGGGCAGCGTCTTGGCGTATTCGGCGATGGAGATGAGATCCTCATATTCCAGCGGCCCGCGGTTCAGCAGCTGCCGCCCTTGCCTTATGTCCTCGACCAGTGGCCCCACCCGGTCATAGGCGTAGTCCACCTCGGCACGATAGCGCGTCCAGGCAACCGCATAGCCGGCATCGAGGAACCGCTCCTGCGTCCAGCTCTGGTTATGGGTGAAATCGCGGATCATTCGCATGCCGCCGCCGCCATTGCCGGAAGCAAACAGCACCAACGGGAACGGCCCCTGCCCGGCTGGCACGCGCAGTCCGATGGGCGCATAGAGGCCGTCGCGCATTTCGACATAGATGAGATGGACCGGCCGGTCGGAGCCGGCGACTGGCTCGGTGACCGCGACATGCTCCGGATCCGAACGGAATGCGGCGGCAGACGCCGCGATGGTGGCATCGTTCATTGGCGTGCGCTTCCTCTGCGTGGCATCGGCGCCCGTCTTGCGCGGGCGGCACACGCATTATGCAATCGTTTGCAGTTTGGTGACAAGCCTGCTCGACGTCATCCCGAGGCGAGAGCGCAGCGAGCCTCGAAGGATGCTGAAGCAGATGGCGGTCTTCGGGGACGAGCATCCTTCGAGGCCGCTTCGCGGCACCTCAGGATGACGTGGTTCAACTCAGCTTCCGTTCGGCACCAGCAGGATGTAGTGGAGATCCTCCGGCGAGATGACGGTTGCGTCTGCGGCCGGCCACGCCAACTCGGCCATGTAGACCAGCGTCACCACGAAGGCGGCGGTGAACAGGCCGAGCACCACGGTCAGCGCCACGCGGCGGCCGACATGCACCGAGGCAAGGACAAGCTGTGTCAGCACGCCGAGCATGATGAGCATGTTCCAGCGGTGCGGCGCCATGTCGAAATTCATGATGCCGTAGCGCTCGCTGCGCAGCCGCCGCAATTGCTGATGCTGGGTCAGCAGGCTGGTGCGCGCCGCATTGTCGGTGTTGATCGTCTTCAGCGACGACAAGAGCCGGTCGAGGCCGGCATCGGCCAATGGGCTCAGATGGACCCAGCTGCGCCTCCACTCCTGGTTGGCGAGCAGGCGCGCATAGCCATAGGTCGCATCGCGCGCATCATCGCACGGCGCCCCGCACACCGCGGCGATGTCGAGCGCGGCGCGCAGGCTCCGCGCTTCCTCCTGGACGATCTCGCCGACCCGCGTCTCCCGGTGCCAGATGTCGCCCATCATCAGCGATGCAAACAGCGCGAACAGCAGGGTGACGGCACCGAGATAAGGCGGGGCGATCTCCTGCGGCTTCACCCACCGCACCACCGGCGCCGAGAGGGCAAGGACATAGACCGCAAGACCAGTGATGATCGGGATGGCGCCGACCACCAGCAGGATCACCCACACCGGCTGCGGCACCAGCCATTGCCAGAACGCCGTCATGGCTTGGTCTCCTGGCGTCCGCGATCACCGTGCCTTGAGCAGGTCCCGCAGCGCTCGTTCGACGATGATGGTCGCGGCCTTGAGATCATCGAGGCGCACATGCTCATCGGCGGCGTGGGCGTTGGCCTCGAGAATGGTACGAGGGCCGGCGCCATAGAGCACCGTCGGAATGCCCTGCGCCGTGTAATGACGGGCATCGGTATAGAGCGGTACCGCGGTCGCCGGCGGCGTCACGCCGAGCACCTCGGTGGCGTGCTTCTGGATCGCCTCGACCAGGCGTTCGGTGCCCGGCAGCGTGCGCAGCGGCTCGGCGAGGATGATGCGCCGGCACTCGACCTCGATACCGGGGCGATCCGCCACCGCCCGTTCGATCAGCGTGGTGAGCGCCGCCTCGACGGCAAGGCCGTCCTCTTCCGGCGTCAGCCGGCGGTCGACGCGCATGACGATGCGGTCCGGCACCACATTCGTGTTGATGCCGCCGGAGATCAGGCCGACGGTGATCTTGGGGGAGCCGATGCCCGGCGTCGCGCTGGTGATGCCATAGAGCCGCGCGCGTTCCGCGTAGATGGCAGTGAGGATCCTGGTCGCCGCCTCCAGCGCGTCGGCGCCGGTCTCCGGCAGCGCGGCATGGGCCTGCTTGCCGCGCACCACGATTTCGAGATGCAGCGCGCCATTATGGGCAATGACCACCGAATAGGAGAAGCCGGCGGAGAGCGCATAGTCCGGCTTGGTCAGCTCGTGCTCCAGCAGCCATTTCGGCCCGAGAAAGCCGCCCGCCTCCTCGTCATAGGTGAAATGCAGCTCGACCCTGCCGTCGAGCCCTTCCGGCTGCTCCTTGAGCGCGAGCAGCGCGAAGGTGTAGGTGGCGAAGTCCGACTTCGACACCGCCGCGCCGCGGCCATAGATGGCCCCACCCTTTTCCTCGGCGCCATAGGGATTGAAGGTCCAGCCCTCGCCCGGCGGCACCACGTCGCCATGGGCGTTCAGCGCGATCACCGGTCCCTTGCCACTGCCGAACGTGGTGCGCACCACCAGGTTCACCACCGAGCGCATGCCATAGGTCTTCACGAACGGCTCCGCGACGACATGGCGCTCGACGGTGAAGCCCAGTTCTTCCAGCAGCTTCGCGGCGACCTCGGCATGCGGCGCGCAGTCGCCCGGCGGGTTGTCGCTCGGCACCCGCACCAGCGCTTTCAGGAACTCCGTCTCCAGGGCAAAACGCTGGGCGTCGAAATCGGCACTGGCGCTGGTCACGTCGATACTCCGGTGGCACTGCCTGTCTTCGGCAGTTCGAAGCGTTCGATGAAGCGTACCAGCGCGGCGGCTGCAAGTCCCATATCGGCAGGGCTGGCATATTCCGCGGGATTATGGCTGACGCCGCCCTTGCAACGCACGAATAGCATGCCGACCGGACAGAGCTTCGACACTGCCTGCCCGTCATGGCCGGCGCCGGAGGGCATCACCGGCGCACGATGCCCAAGCTCGGCTACAGCATTGCTCAAGCGTACCTCGAGGTCGCGGTAGCAAGGCACGGTCGCCACCTCATGGAAGGCCGAGATGACGACGCCGAGGCCGCGATGATCGGCGATTTTGTGAGCCTCGCGCTCGAACCGGGTCAGCGCGTCGCGCCGCGAAGAATCCGAACCGGAGCGCAGATCGATGGTGAAGACCACGCGCGCCGGGATGACATTCACCGCGCCCGGATCGACATGCACGCGCCCGACGGTCGCCACCATGCCGTGACGGTCCGCCTTGGCGATCTTCTCCACCGCCAATGCCATCTCGGCGGCGCCGAGCAGCGCATCATGGCGCAGCCGCATCGGCACGGTGCCGGCATGGCCCGCCTCACCGGTGACGGTGACGGAGAGGCGCGAAGCGCCGGCAATGGCGGAGACGATGCCGAGCGGCTGATCCTCGACCTCCAGTACCGGCCCCTGCTCGATGTGCGCCTCGACATAGGCAATGACCCGGTTCGGATCATAGGCCGCTGAGGGAATATCGGCCGGGTCCTTGCCATAGGCGCGCACGGCGTCCTCAAAGCTGACGCCATCGGCGTCCTTCGCGACCAGCATGGAGGGCTGGAAAACCCCGGCGATCGCGGAGGAAGCGGAGAGCGTGGTCGGGAAGCGCGAGCCTTCCTCGTCGCCGAACGCCAGCACATCAATGCCATAGGCGGGCTTCAGCCCCGCTTTGGCAATGGTCTCGACCGCGAGCAGCGCCAGCACAACGCCCATGCAGCCATCATATTTGCCGGCGTCTTCAACCGTGTCGATGTGCGAGCCGAGCAGCAGGCGCGGCGCTTCTTCGCCCGCCGGCCACCAATGGCCGCGCACCGTGCCGAGCGCGTCTTCTGACACACCCAGGCCCGCGTCGCGCATCCAGGAGGCGACGAGATCGGCGGCGCGGCGGTGCTCGGGGGTGAGGAACAGGCGAGTGAGATGGTCGGGCGAGGAGGAGATCGCGCCCAGCGCCTCGATCATCGACGCGGCGCGGCGGCCCAGCGCCTCGATGTCCAGCGGAATGCTTTGACCCATGATTTAACCAACTCAACCCGACGTCATGGCCAGGCTTGTCCCGGCCATCTCGGCTGCTGATGCACTGTCCGGAATCGAGATCCCCGGCACAAGGCCGGGGATGACAACGTACTTATAGTGCCCTCAACGAATTACTGCCCCGGCACCTTGTCGTCGATGCCCTTGACGTACCAGTTCATCGACAGGATGTCCTTGTCGGCCAGGTTCTCGCCGGGCTTCACCGCGAGCGTGCCGTCCTGCTTGTAGACCGGGCCCTGGAAGGGATGCAGCGTGCCGACCTTGATCTTGGCCTCGGTATCCTCGGCCAGCTTCTTCACGTCGTCCGGCATGTTGGTGAAGGGCGCCAGATGCACCATGTCGGTATTGAGCCCGCCCCAGGTGTCGATCGAGGTCCACTTGCCGTCGAGCGCCAGCTTCACCCGGTCGATGTAATAGTCCGACCAGTTGTTCACGATGGCGGTCAGCTGGGCGTTCTTGCCGAACTGGATCATGTCGGAATCCTGGCCGAACGCCTTCACGCCGCGGGACTCCGCCGCCTGCATGGCGGCTGGGCTGTCGGTATGTTGGGTGATCACGTCGGCGCCCTGGTCGATCAGCGCCTTGGCGGCGTCGGCCTCCTTGGCCGGGTCGAACCAGGCATTGACCCAGATGATCTTGACCTTCATGTCGGGCCGCACCGACTGCGCGCCGAGCATGAAGGAGTTGATGCCGGAAATGACCTCCGGGATCGGGAAGGCGCCGATATAGCCGACCACGCCGCTCTTCGAGGTCTTGGCCGCGATCTGGCCGAGGACGTAGCGCCCCTCATAGAAGCGGGCGGCATAGGTGGCGAGGTTCTTGTCGCGCTTGAAGCCGGTGGCGTGCTCGAACATCACCTTCGGATAGCGCTTCGCCACCTTCACCGTCGGCTCCATGAAGCCGAAGGAGGTGGTGAAGATCAGCTTGTTGCCGGCACGGGCCAACTGCTCGATCACGCGCTCGGCATCCGGACCTTCCGGTACGTTCTCGACGAAGCTGGTCTCGACCTTGTCGCCGAGGGCCTTCTCCACCGCCTTGCGGGCGACATCGTGCTGGTAGCTCCAGCCGAAATCGCCGACCGGCCCGACATAGACGAAGCCCACCTTGAGCTTCTCGGCGGCGTTTGCGGCGGTGTGTGCACCGGCGAGGCCAAGGCCGACGAGCCCAGCCCCCGCGGCAAGCGCGACCGCCAGTGAGAAAATCTTGCGCATGACGTCTCCTCGTTGAACGATATTCAGCGGTCCGGCACGAACGGCACGCCCAGCGAGCCCGGTGCCCCCTGCCCCTTCTTCAACGCCGATATGATGACCAGCGCCGCAATGGTGGCAAGATAGGGCAACGAGGAGAGCAGCTGCGAGGGTATGCCGAGGCCGAAGCCCTGAACGTGCAGTTGCAAGATCGAGACCGCGCCGAACAGGTAGGCGCCGGCCAATAGCCAGAGCGGCTTCCAGGCCGAGAACACCACCAGCGCCAGCGCGATCCAGCCGCGTCCCGCGGTCATGTCGCTGGCCCAGAACGGCGTATAGGCCAGCGACAGGTGCGCCCCGGCGAGACCGGCGCAGGCGCCGCCGAACATCACGGCAAGCGTCCGTATCTTGCGCACGGGATGGCCGAGTGCGTGCGCGGCGGCGTGGTTCTCGCCCACCGCGCGAAGGATGAGCCCAAGCCGCGTGCGCGCAAAGCCATAGGTGACGGCGGCGAGCAGGAGCAGCGAGGCATAGACGAAGGCGTCCTGGCCGAACACCACCGGCCCGATCACCGGGATATGGCTCAGGCCCGGTATGTTTAGCTCCGGCGCGCCGTCGAGCCGAGTGCCGACATAGGGCGCGCCGATCAGCCCGGCGAGGCCGAGGCCAAGGATGGTGGTGGCGAGGCCCGAGGCCACCTGGTTGGTGGCGAGCCAGATGGCGAGGCCGGCAAACACCAGCGACAGCAGCACACCTGCAAGGATGCCGGCCAGCGTCCCGAGCAACAGGCTCCCGGTGCCATAGGCGGTGGCATAGCCGACCGCGGCGCCGATGATCATCATGCCCTCGACACCGAGATTGAGCGTGCCGGCGCGCTCCGCAACCAGTTCGCCGAGCGCGGCGAGCAACAACGGTGTCGCTGCCGCGACCACGCTGGCCAGCACCGCGCCGAGCACCACGGTGTCAAGCATGGGCATGCCCCTCGACCCGGCGCACGCGGTAGCGCACCAGCACATCCGAAGCGAGGATGGCGATCAGCAGCGTGCCCTGGAACACCCGGGTGACGTCGAACGGCATGCGCATCGACACCTGCGCCGCCTCGCCGCCAATATAGGTGAGCGCCAGCACCAGGCTTGCGATCAGCACGCCGACCGGATGCAGCCGGCCGAGCATGGCGGCGATGATGGCGGTGAAGCCGTAGCCCGGCGAGATCGACGGCTGCAATTGCCCGATCGGGCCGGCCACCTCGATGATGCCGGCAAGGCCGGCGAGCGCGCCGGACACCGCGAACACGCCATAGGTAACGTTGCGCTCGTCGAAGCCGGCAAAGGCCGCGGCACGTGGCGCGGAACCGCCGAGTGCGATGGAGAAGCCAACCAAAGTGCGTCCCAGCACGAAGGTCGCCACCGCCACCACCACGAGGGCGATGATGATGCCGCCGTGCAGGCGTCCTTCTTCCATCAAGAGCGGCATCAGCGCGTTGTCGTCGAAGGTCACGCTCTGCGGGAAGTTGAAGCCCGCCGGATCGCGCCAGGGACCGCGCACCAGATAGTCGAGCCCGAGCTGGGCGACATAGACCAGCATCAGGCTGGTGAGGATTTCGCTGGCACCGAAGCGCACGCGCAGGAAAGCCGGGATCAGCCCCCACAGCGCCCCGCCGATCGACCCTAGCAGCAACATGGCCGGGAGCACCCATGGCCCGGCGTCCATGCCGTGGGTCATCAAGGCGAGCCATGAGCCAACCACCGCGCCGGCGACATACTGGCCTTCGGCGCCGATGTTCCAGCGATTGGCGCGGTAGCAGAAGGACAGGCCGATGCCGATCAAGAGCAGCGGACAGGCTTTGACGATCAGTTCCTGGATGGTCCACAGATCGGTCAGCGGCTCGACGAAATAGATGCCGAACGCGCGGACCGGATCCTGGCCGATCAGCACGAACATGATGGCGCCGACGATCAGCGTGAACACCAGCGCCATGAGCGGCGCCAGTACCAGCCCATAGGCCGGCACATTCTCCTGCCGCTCCAACCTAAGCGGCATGGGCGCCCTCCTCGTGCATGCCACCCATGGCGAGACCGATCGCCTCGCGCGAGGTCTCGGCGACCGGCACCGGCCGGGTGAGCCGGCCTTCCGACATCACCGCGATGCGGTCGGTGAATTCCAGCAATTCATCGAGGTCCTGGCTCACCACCAGCACGGCGCAGCCCTCCGCCGCCTTGGTGCGCAGCGTGGTGCGGATGAAGGCGGCGGCGGCGGCATCGACGCCCCAGGTCGGCTGGTCGACGATCAGCAGCTTGGGGCCGCGCAGCACTTCGCGGCCGATGACGAACTTCTGCAGGTTGCCGCCGGACAGCCGCCGCGCCTTCGGGTCCCTGCCGCCAAAGCGCACGTCGAAGCCCCTGACGATGCCGCCGAACAGCGTGTTCAGCACCGAATGGCGGATGACGCCGGCGGTGACGACGGTGCCGTCGCCATGGGTGGTGAGCAGCACATTGTCGGAGAGCGGCATGTCGGGCGCCGCGGCATGACCGAGGCGCTCCTCCGGCACGAAGCCGGCCTTGAGCGCCCGCCGTTGCGTCGGCGACAGCCAGCCGGCGGCGGTGCCGTTCATCACGATGCTTTCCGCCTCGACCGCACGCCGCTCACCAGACAGCGCGTTGAACAGCGCGGTCTGGCCGTTTCCCGCCACGCCGGCAATGCCTACGATCTCGCCGGCCCGGACTTCGAGATTGATGTCGTGCAGCGCCGAGCCGCGGCTGCCGTCGCCGGCAATGCTGAGATGGTGCAGCAGAAGACGCGGCTCGCCCATCTCGTGGGTGAGCTCGCGCGGGGTGCGCGGCACCTCGGCGCCGACCATCAGCCGGGCGAGGCTCGCCGAGCTCTCGACCCGCGGATCGACCTCGGCGATGAATCGGCCGCCGCGCAGCACGGTGGCGCGCTGGCACAGGCGCCGCACCTCGTCGAGCTTGTGCGAGATGAACAGCACCGCGCGGCCCTCGGAGGTCAGCAGGTCGACAGTGCGGAACAGTCCCTCGGCCTCGTCCGGCGTCAACACCGAGGTCGGCTCGTCGAGGATCAGCACACGCGGATCGCCGAGCAGGCAGCGCACGATCTCGACCCGCTGGCGCTCGCCGACCGAGAGCTCACCGACCCGGCGCCAGGGCTCGACCGCGAGGCCATAACGGCCAACGCAATCCTCGATGCGCTTCGCCAATGCCGGAAGCGGCTCGTGGCCGGGAAGCCCGAGCGCGACGTTCTCCACCACGGTCAGCGCATCGAACAGCGCGAAATGCTGGAACACCACGCCGATGCCGCGTGCCCGCGACGTCGCTGGGTCGGGAAAATAGACCGGCTCGCCCTCGAAAAGGAGTTCGCCGGCATCGGGCTGCAGCAGCCCGCACATCATCTTGACGAGGGTCGACTTGCCGGCGCCGTTCTCGCCGAGCAGCGCGTGGGTCTCGCCGGCGCGGATGGCGAGGCTGACATGGTCATTGGCGACCAGCGCGCCGAAGTGCTTGGTCAGGTGGATCGCTTCGAGCAGCGCGGCGGGCGGACTAGCGGACGGCGCTTCCTCAGTCATGAGCGCGCCCGGCGGGACGCAGACGCGAATCGGTTTGGCGCTCGGAAGGTGTTGATCTCATGCGCTCTTTGCCGACGCGGGAGGTTCGTGCGGCAGCATCGCATGCCCAATTTTTGGGGCAAGCCTAAAGTCTGGCCTGGGCCTGCCGCGAAATGGGGCGGCCACTTAATGAGCGACCTCATCCTGAGGTGCCCGGCGCGAGCCGGGCCTCGAAGGATGCCCGCCTAGGACGACGGCCCTCTGCTTCAGCATCCTTCGAGGCTCGCTGCGCTCGCACCTCAGGATGAGGCGCCGAAGGGATTACGGAATCAGGACCGTCGAGCCCGTCGTCCGCCGGCCTTCGAGGTCGCGGTGCGCCTGGGCGGCTTCGCTCAGCGGATAGGTCTGGTTGACGGGGATCTTCACCATGCCGGACAGCACCGCATCAAACAGCGGACCGGCGGTGGCAGCGAGCTTTCCGGGGGTCGATACGTGCGTCGCCAGTGTCGGCCGCGTGGCGTAGAGCGAGCCCTTCTGCGACAGTGCCAGCAGGTTGAAATTGGTGATCGGCCCCGACGCATTGCCGAAGCTGACGAACATGCCGCGCGGTTTCAGGCAGTCGAGCGAGCCCGGATAGGTCGCCTGGCCGATACCGTCATAGACCACCTCGCACAATTCGCCCTTGGTGATCTCCCGCACCTTCGCGACGAAGTCCTCGTCATTATAGAGGATGGTGTGGTGCGCGCCGTTGGCGCGGGCGAGCTCGGCCTTTTCGGGTGAGCCAGCAGTGCCGATGACGGTGGCGCCGATATGCGCTGCCCATTGCGTGAGGATCAGGCCCACCCCGCCGGCGGCGGCATGCACCAGGACGGTCTGGCCCGAGCGTACCGGGAAGGTCTGCCGCAGCAGATAGCTCGCCGTCAGGCCCTTGAGCATCATCGCCGCGGCGGTCTCGTCGGAGATCGACTCCGGCAGCTTCACCAGCGAAGCGGTCGCCATCACCCGCTCGGTGGCGTAGGCGCCGGTCGAGAAGCCATAGGCGACGCGATCGCCCGACTTGAAATCGCTGACGCCTTCGCCGACCTCATCGATCACGCCGGCCGCCTCATTGCCGAGGATCATCGGCAATCCCTCGGCTGCGGGATAAAGGCCCGAGCGGAAATAGGTGTCGACGAAGTTCAGCCCGATCGCGGTCTGGCGGAGCTTCACCTGGCCGGGCCCGGGCGCGCCAACGGGCACCTCCTCGTAGCTCAGCACTTCGGGACCGCCAGTGCGGTGGATACGGATCGCGTGCGCCATTGAACTCCCCTTCCCTGCTTCGGGATACCGGGCGTTTAGATAGTCGTCTTGCGCGGCCGTATAAGTCCGAACAGCAGGAAATAGAGCGCGATCGCGCACAGGCCGCCAATCACCCAAGTGCCGGGCTCAAGGTCTTCCAGCACCGCCAGCAGCGCAAGCAGGCCCCAGGCGGCGAGCAGGCCGAGGGTGAGCGCCCGCAGTCGCACAACGCGGAACGGATGCACGAACTTGATCGGCAGGAAGGTCGCGACCGACAGCGCCGCGATGATGCCGAGGATCGCCCACGGATTGAGCGGCACCAGGAAGAAGTAGAACACCACGAGGTTCCACACCGCCGGGAAGCCCTGGAAATACTTGTCCTCAGTCTTCATGTCGACGTCGGCGAAATACAGCGCGCTGGTGAGCAGGATCGCCGCGCTCGCCGGCATCGCCATCCAGTATGGCATCAGCCCGCCGGTGGCGACGGCGAAGGCCGGGACCAGCACATAAGTGAGATAGTCCACCACAAGGTCCAGCGTCTCGCCGGACCAGCGCGGCAGCACCTCGACCACGCGCACGCGCCGGGCGATGGTGCCGTCGATGCCGTCGATGAACAGCGCCGCGCCGAGCCAGGCGAACATGCGCGACCAATTGCCCTCGACCGCGGCGATCAGTGCCAGCAGACCGCACACCGCACCGGACGCGGTGAAGAGATGGACGGCAAAGGCCAGCGTCTGCCGTCCCGGCCGAACCATTTCGGTCAGCTTCGTCGATGCCGGCACCGCTTCCTCCCGCGACCGAGGCTTATCTCGCCAATACCTGGTCAAATCCGTTCAAGTCCAACTCGCACACCGCAACAGCGTTGCGCCCGTCCGTGCGGAATGCCACATCGGACCAAGCTTGCTTATCCCACACTCGCGAGCCGGCTTAAATCCCCGCAAGCCGAGTTGCATGACAAAGAGATGAAAGCGTGACGAATCCTGACTTAAGGGCAGCTCAAGGCACGGCCATCGTGGTCGGTGGCGGCGCGGCGGGATTGACGGCTGCGCTGGCGCTGGCTGCGGCTGGAGCTTCGGTCACGCTGGTGGCGCCCGAACGCCGTCCCGACCCGCGCACCACGGCGCTGATGGACGGCTCGGTGAACGTGCTCAAGATGCTCGGTGTCTGGCCGCGCCTCGCCGAAAATGCGGCCCCGCTCAAGGTGATGCGGCTGATCGACGGCACAAGGCGGCTGCTGCGCGCGCCGGAGGTCGCCTTCTCGGCGCGGGAGATGGAGCTCGACGCCTTCGCCTGGAATGTCGAGAACCTCCACCTGAATGCTGCGCTGGATACGGCGGTGAGCGACGCCGGTATCACCCGCATCGCAGCCCAGTTGGTCGACGTCGCCAATGGCTCCGATCATGTTGATGTGACGCTGGATAGCGGCCGCACATTGCATGCCGGTCTGCTCGTCGCCGCGGACGGGCGCGATTCGGCGGTGCGGCGCGCGCTCGACATCGCGACGCACCCGCGCTCCTACCCGCAGGTCGCCGTCACCGCGACGCTGGCGCACACTCGGCCCCATGGCGACATTTCGACCGAGTTCCACACCGAGACCGGCCCGTTCACGCTGGTGCCGCTGCCGGGGAACCGCTCCAGCATCGTCTGCGTGGTCGGCGCAGCGGAGGCGGAGCGCCTGATCGGGCTCGATCCGGATGCCTTCGCCCGCGCCATGGAACTGCGCGCGAACTCCATCCTCGGCGCCATGCGGCTGGAATCCCCGCGCGGCAGCTTCCCGCTGAGCGCCGGCACTGCGGAGCGCCTCAACTCCGGTCGGGCGGTGCTGATGGGCGAGGCCGCCCATGTCATCCCGCCGATCGGCGCGCAGGGCCTCAATCTCGGCATTCGCGACGCTGCCACCTTGGCCGAGCTCGTCGCCGATGCGCTGCGCGCCGGCGGCGATATCGGCGGGTCGACGATCGGCGAGACCTATGAGCGGCGGCGCCGTGCCGATATCGGCGCGCGCACCTTTGCGGTCGATCTGTTCAACCGCTCGCTGCTCACCAGCCTGGTGCCGGTTCACGGCCTGCGCGGCCTTGCCTTGTGGCTGATGCAGAGCGCACCACCGCTGCGCCGCGCGGTGATGCGCGAGGGCGTCGGCCCGACCCGGGACGTGCCGCGCCTCGTCGCCGGTCGCCCGCTTTGAAACGACGACCTTCCCCCTCTCCCCGTCGGGGAGAGTAAATTAAGGAAATAGCGTGCGCGGCAGCATGTCGTGCTGCACGGCATAGAGCAGCGCGGTCACGGTCAGCACCGAGACCATGGTGCCCACCAGCACGCCGCCGGACGCCGCCTCGACATAGGTGTCGTATTGCTTGGCCATGATGAAGGCGTTGAGCGCCGGCGGCAGGCCGGCCATCAGCACCGCCGTCGCCACCCACACCGGCTCGAAACTGCCGACCAGCGACAGCACCACGAACACCAGCAACGGGTGCAGCAGCAGCTTGATGGCGATCAGCGGCGGCACTTCCCACTGAAAGCGCTCCATCGGCCGCAGCGCCACCGAGACGCCGAGCGTGAACAGCGCGCACGGTGCCGCGGCGTTCTTCAGGAACTCCAGCGTGCGCTCGATGGCGGCCGGCGGGTGGAACTCGACATAGGCGGCGACGACGCCCAGGAAGGTCGCGATGTTGAAAGGATGCGTCACTACCCGCTTGATGACGAGCAACACGGTGCCGGCGAGCGAACGCTTGTAGCGGGTCGAGGTCGCCATCAGCAGCGGCACGATGGTGAAGAAGAACAGGCTGTCGAACACGAAGATCAGCGCGGTCGGCACCGACGCGCTGGCGCCCAGCGCGCCGAGCGTCAGGCCCGGGCCCATATAGCCGACATTGGCATAGGAACCGACGATGGCGGCGATGCTCGCCTCCGGCACGCTGCCGCGCCGCAGCCACAGCCCGATGCCGAAGGACAGCGCGAAGCAGGTCGCGGTGGAGGCCGTGGTGGCGAGGATGAAGCTGCCATTGGTCAGCTCGGCGAATGGCGTGCGCGCCACCAGCGAGAAGAACAGCGCCGGCAGCGCGACATAGATGATGAAGAAGCTGAGCCAGGCCAGCCCGCTCTCCGGGATGCGGGCAATGCGACCGCAACCGAAGCCGAGGAAGATCACACCGAAAAAGGGAAGCGCCAGGGCGAGGACTTCAGCCATGGACGCGAGCTATCGGGGGATTCGATACGGGTCAATCCGTCACTTCGTGGGGTGTCTTTCGACTTTGCGTGCGAATGGATATGTTGCGGCTGAATGACGGGTTCGCGGTTAAGCCGCCGGGCCGAACAGGACCGCTCCCGAGGCCTTCCTCGCGCCGCGGCGGTCCTTCGTGACGATGGAACGGACGGATGATGAAGGAACGAAACGCCAAATATCGTATCGGACAGGTGGTGCGACACCGGCACTATCCGTTCCGCGGCGTGGTCTTCGACGTCGATCCGGAATTCGCCAACACCGATGAATGGTGGGAGTCGATCCCCGAGGACATCCGCCCGACCAAAGACCAGCCCTTCTACCATCTGCTCGCCGAGAATGCGGAGACGGAATACGTCGCCTATGTCTCCGAACAGAACCTCGAACCGGACACCTCCGGCGAGCCGGTGCGCCACCCGCAGGTCGAAGAGATGCTCGTCGCCGACGGCGATGGCGGCTGGCGGGTGCGGACCGACCGGCTGCAGTAGGCGCTCTGTCCCTACCACATCGTCATCCCGGCCGGAGCCCGCAGGACGTAGAGCCGGGATCGCGTGAAGTCCCGCACAACACCTTGCCTGTGCGATCCCGGCTCGGCCTCCGGCCGTCCGGGATGACATCTGTTTGTGAGGTGACGCCCGTTTGTGGGGTGACGCCTGCCGTTGGCGCCGGCAAAAAGCAAAACGCCCGGCACGAGGCCGGGCGTTCGTAACCTGTATCGTGACCGACTAGTCGATCACTGTTGCGGGGCAGCCTGCTGGCGCTGGGCGCCGAGCTTCTCCAGGCCTTCGGTCATCTGCTGGGTCTGCTGCTGCACGGCCTGCTGGCGCTGGGCAACGTTCTGCTTGATCGTCGCTTCGATCTTCGAGAATTCGTCGGTGAATGCCTTCTGGTCGGTCGGCGGGCCGTCATAGGCCTTGGTGAAGCCGCCGAGGCCGACCGGGATCGAGACGATGCGGCCGGTGCTGTTGGCGTATTGCAGGGTCACGCCCGGCGCCTTCTTCATCTTGTCGAGGAAGGCAGTGTCGATCACCACATCGCCGCGACAGGTCTTGTCGTCGCACACCACGTAGCTGCCAGCCTTGGGCTCATCACCGGCGAGCACGACGCGGAAGCCCTGGCGCAGCAGCACGCCGTTCGGCAGGCCGATGGTGAAGGCCATCTTGTTATCGTCCTTCACCTCGAGGATGCCGAAGCGGGCGATGAACTGCCCGACATCACTGAGGATGGTCTGCTCCATGCTGCAGATCTGCTTCTTGATCTGCGGATCGTCGGCGCAGCGCTTCAACCAAGGGAGCGCCAGCGCCGTCGGGGCCGCCTGCCCATCGGGAGCGGCAGCAGCCGCACCGGCAGCGCCAGCTGCTGCACCACCGGCCGCGGCCGCCCCGGGCTTGGCCGGCGTCGCGGGCTTGGCCGTCGCTGCAGGCTTGGGAGCAGCGGGCTTGGCCGGTGCCGCCGGCTTGGCGGGTGCGGGGGTCGGCGCCGTCTGGGCCTGCGCCATGGTCGCCGCGCCAGTGATGGCGAGCGCCAGAACGGCACATTGCGCAAGGCGCGGCGCAAGAGATGAGCGTCTGGTCATATCGAGTTCCTGTCGTGCAAGCCAATCGCCACGCGACGGCGGCGGACGCCTGGGCGCCTTCTCCGGGTGGTGGCTGTCTCGGTGCCAATTAAGGCAGGACCGTGACGTTTCGGCAGTTACGCCCGCCGCGGCGTGCTACTTCTATCTGATAAATTCCTGACTCGCCACGTGGACGAGGAGCCTTCGCCCTTGGCCGGTATTACCCGACGCCGTTTCATCCGCAATAGCCTCGCCGGGGCCACCTTCGCGCTGGGACCACGTGTCGCGTGGAGCGCGAGCGGTCCGGCCCACGGTATCGCGATGCATGGTGCGCCGCTCTACCCGGCCGGCTTTTCCAACTACGCCAGCGTCAATCCGGAGGCGCCGCAGGGCGGACGAATCGTGCAGGCGGCGGTCGGCACCTTCGACAGCCTCAACCCGTTCATCGTGCGCGGCACGCCGCCGCCCTTCATCCGCTGGAACATCGTCGAGAGCCTGATGGCGCGCAGTCCCGACGAGCCCTTCACGCTCTATGGGCTGATCGCGCGCAGCGTCGAGACCGACGATGCCCGCTCCTATGTCGCCTTCGAGCTCGACCCCGCCGCGCGCTTTTCCGACGGGCGCCCGGTGCGTCCCGAGGACGTGCTGTTCTCCTTCGAGCTCTTGAAGACCAAAGGCCGGCCGAACCTGCGCACCTATTACGGCAAGGTGGCGAAGGCCGCGCTCCATGGGGAACGCGGCGTACGCTTCGATTTCGCCGTGGAGGACCGCGAGCTGCCGCTGATCCTGGCGCTGATGCCGATACTGGCTGAGCACGCCACCAATGCGGCGAGCTTCGAGGAGACCAGCTTCACCGCGCCGCTCGGCAGCGGGCCCTATGTCGTCGCGCAGGTGAAGCCGGGCGAGACCGTCATCCTCTCCCGCGCGCCGGACTATTGGGGGCGGAGCCTCGCGCCGAACCGCGGCAACTATAATTTCGACAGCCTGCGCTACGACTTCTATCGCGACGTCAACAGCCAGTTCGAGGCCTTCAAGCGCGGGCTTGCCGACATACGCTTCGAGACCGATCCCGGTCGCTGGAAGACCGGCTACGACATTCCCGCGGTGCGCGACGGCCGCATCGTGCTGGAGGAGGTCGCGACCGGGCAGCCCAAGCCCTATTCGGCGCTGATCTTCAATATGCGGCGCGACATATTCAAGGATGTGCGGGTGCGGGCGGCGTTCGTCGAGCTGTTCGATTTCGAATGGTCCAACCACAATCTCTATTTCGGCGTCTACAAGCGCAACGGCAGCTTCTATGACGATTCCGAGCTATCCGCTCGCGGCCGGCCGGCTGATGAGCGCGAACGCGAACTGCTCGCCCGCTTCCCCGATGCGGTGCTGCCGGCGGTGATGGATGGCCGCTGGCAACCGCCGGTCTCCGACGGTTCGGGACGCGACCGCGAGAGCCTCAAGCGCGCGCTCGATCTGTTCGATGCCGCTGGTTGGCAGGTCGAGAAAGGCGCCCTCACCTCCCGCGCCACCGGCAAGCCGTTCGTGGCGGAACTCCTGGTCGGAACCAAGGACCAGGAACGCCTGGCGCTCGCCTATCAGCGCATGCTGAAGCGCGCCGGTATCACCCTCGACATCCGCCCGGTCGATGCTGTGCAGTTCGAGAACCGCAAGCAGACCTATGATTATGACATGGTGCCCTATATCTGGGACCAGTCGCTCTCGCCCGGCAATGAGCAGTCCTTCTATTTCGGCTCGGCGGCTGCCGACACGCCGGGCACGCGCAATTTCATGGGGCTGAAGAGCCCGGCGGCGGACGCCATGATCGAGGCGCTGCTGCAAGCGCGGGGGCGGCCGGATTTCGTCTCGGCGGTGCGCGCGCTCGACCGCGTGCTGATCTCGGCGCAGTTCTCGGTGCCGCTGTTCTACACGCCCGGCCAGTGGGTGGCGCGCTGGCGCAAGGTGGCGCGCCCGGCCAAGGTGTCGCTGTCGGGAACGCTGGCGGAGAGCTGGTGGCAGGTCAGCTGAGGTGACGCTGCGTCCGCAGCCATTCCTGCTCTTTGGCTCTGGACAGGCGCTACGGAAACGGCTCCTTAGGGCAGCGAGGGCGCCGTGCCCACTCGGAGTTCGACCCATGCGCTACGCCGCAATCGCCTTTGCTGCCCTTCTCGGCCTCGCGGCCAGTCCTGCGTTCGCACAGCAGGCGGAGGAGCACATTACCATCCGCCCCGGCGGCAGCAGCGATGTCGAGATCACCTTCCCGACCCACAATGATCCCAATTATCTCGATCCCGGCCCGCTCGAGGACAATCCCGGCTCCGACAAGAGCGAGGATTACCAGGACCAGGCCGGCGGCAACGACCCGATCGATTCCGGTGCGGGCTCCGACGTCGATTCCGATCTCATGCCGGACAATGACGGGGCGTACGACGAGCAGTGATCCGCTTCTCCACCATCGTCATCCCGGCCGAAGCGCATAGCGCGTAGAGCCGGGATCGCTCGCCAGTTCCGCGGACGATCCCGGCTCGCGCCTGCGGCGCGTCCGGGATGACGTGACTAAGCCGCCTTGGCCGTCTGCTCCGCGATCTTCGCCAAATCCTTCAGGATCGCACCGGTGCCCTTCAACCGCGCCGTGGCGTCGGGCCAGTCTTCCGAGAACACGATCCTCAGGTCCGGTCGCACCTTGGCGATGACGTGCGGCTTGCCGAGATAGGCGACGAGGCCGCCCGGGTTCGGGAACTTCGCGTCGCGGAAGGTGATCACCGCCCCGCGCGGGCCGGCATCGACCTTCTCGACATTGGCGCGCCGGCACATCGCCTTGATGGCGACGAGCTTCAGCAACTGGTCGACCTCGACCGGCGCTTCGCCGAAGCGATCCACCAGTTCGGCACCGATGGCCTCGATCTCGCCGTCGGTCTCGATGTCGGCGAGCCGGCGATAGAGGCCGAGCCGCACGTGCAGGTCGGCGACATAATCCTCCGGGATGAGCACCGGCGTACCGATGGAGATGTTCGGCGACCATTTGTCGGCGACCGGCGCAGTGATGCCGGCCTTGAGGTTGGCAATCGCCTCCTCCAGCATCTCCTGGTAAAGTTCGTAGCCGACTTCCTTGATGTGGCCAGACTGTTCGTCGCCGAGCAGGTTGCCGGCGCCGCGAATATCGAGATCATGGCTGGCGAGCTGGAAGCCGGCGCCTAGCGTATCCAGCGACTGCAACACTTTGAGCCGGCGCTCCGCCTGTGCGGTGATCGCCTTTTCAGCCGGCAAAGTAAATATCGCATAGGCGCGGGTCTTGGACCGACCCACCCGGCCGCGCAGCTGGTAGAGCTGGGCGAGGCCGAACATGTCGGCGCGGTGGATCACCAGCGTGTTGGCAGTCGGGATATCGAGCCCGCTCTCGACGATGGTGGTGGAGAGCAGCACGTCGAACTGCCCGTCATAGAAGGCGGACATGATCTCTTCGAGCTGGCTCGCCGCCATCTGGCCGTGGGCCACCGCGACCTTCACTTCGGGCACGTTCCGGTCGAGGAACTCCTTCACCTCGCCGAGATCCTCGATACGCGGGCAGACATAGAAGCTCTGGCCGCCGCGATAGCGCTCGCGCAGCAGGGCTTCGCGCACGATCAGCGGATCGAACGGCGTGACGAAGGTGCGCACCGCGAGACGGTCGACCGGCGGCGAGGCGATGATGGAGAGCTCGCGCACTCCGGTCATGGCGAGCTGGAGCGTGCGCGGGATCGGCGTCGCGGTGAGCGTGAGCACATGCACCTCGGCGCGCAGCTGCTTCAGCTTCTCCTTGTGGCCGACGCCGAAATGCTGCTCCTCGTCGACGATGACGAGGCCGAGATCCTTGAACGAGATCGCCTTGCCGAGCAGCGCATGGGTGCCGACGACGATATCGACGGTGCCGTCGGCGAGGCCCTTGCGGGTCTCCGACATTTCCTTCGAGGTGACGAGGCGCGAGGCCTGCCGGACCACGATGGGCAACCCCTTGAAGCGCTCGGAGAAGGTCTTGAAGTGCTGGCGCGCCAGCAGCGTGGTCGGCACCACCACGGCGACCTGCTTGCCGTTCAGTGCCACCGCGAAGGCGGCACGCAGCGCCACCTCCGTCTTGCCGAAGCCGACATCGCCGCAGATCAGCCGATCCATCGGGTGGCCGGAGCCGAGATCGTCGAACACCGAGTCGATGGCAGCGTCCTGGTCCTCGGTCTCCTCATAGGGGAAGCGGGCGCGGAACTCGTCATAGAGCCCTGCCGCCGGCACCAGCCGCGGCGCCTCCTTGAGCTGACGCTCGGCCGCGACCTTGATGAGCTCGGCCGCCATTTCGCGGATGCGGCTGCGCATCTTGGCCTTGCGTGCCTGCCACCCACCACCGCCGAGCCGGTCGAGCTGCGCCTCGGTATCCTCCGAGCCATAGCGCGACAGCAGCTCGAGATTCTCCACCGGCAGGAACAGCTTCGAGCTCTCCGCATAGTGGATTTCGAGGCAGTCGTGCGGTGCGCCCATCGCCTCGATAGTCTTGAGGCCGACGAAGCGCCCGATGCCGTGGTCGACATGGACGACGAGATCGCCGGCGGTGAGCGAGGTCAGCTCGGCGATGATGTCCTGCGGTCGGCGCGCCTTGCGCTTCGGCCGCACCAGGCGGTCGCCGAGAATGTCCTGCTCGCCGATGACGACAAGCCCATCGGTCTCGAAGCCACTCTCGATGCCGAGCACGGCGAGGCCGATGGCGCCCTTCGGCAGCGTCTCGGCGGCATCGCGCGAGCCGACCCGCTCGGTGCCCTTCAGCCCGTGATCGGCGAGTACGGTGGCGAGGCGATCGCGCGAGCCGTCCGACCACGCGGCAAGCACAGTGCGCTTCTTGCCCGCCAGCTCGCGCAGATAGGTCGCGGCCGCCTCGAACAGATTGATCTCGGGATCGGCCCGTTCCGTTGCGAAGGAGCGAGCCGGGCGGCCGTCGAGATCGATCACATCCCTGGATTCCGGCAGCGCGAACGGGCTGAGCCGCACCAGCGCGCGGCCCTTGTGTGCCGCCTCCCACTCCGCGGAAGTGAGATAGAGCGCGTCGGGCTTCAACGCCTTGTAGGGCGCGCCGCTCCCCTGCCCCGGATGCTCCAGCGCCTCGCGCCGCGCCTCATAATAATCGGCGATCTGGGTCAGCCGTTCGCCGGCGGCTTCTTCGGCCTGCGCCTCGATCAGCACCGGCGTGCCCTCAAGATAGTCGAACAGCGTGTCGAGCTTCTCGTGGAACAGCGGCAGCCAATGTTCCATGCCGGGGAAGCGCCGGCCCTCGCTTACCGCCTCATAGAGCGGGTCGCCCTTGGTGGAGGCTCCGAAGCTGGCGACATAGCCCATGCGGAAGCGGCGCATGGTCTCGGTGGTGAGCTGGAGCTCGCTCATCGGCACGAGGTCGAGCGCGCGCATCTGCGTGGTGGTGCGCTGCGTTTCCGGATCGAAGGCGCGCAGCGAATCCAGCGTATCGCCGAAGAAATCCAGCCGCACCGGCGCCGGCAGGCCCGGCGGGAACAGGTCGACAATGCCGCCGCGCACCGCATATTCGCCGGTGTCGCGCACCGTCGGCGTGCGCAGGAAGCCGTTCACCTCGGCCCAGCCGACCACCTCGTCGAGCGAGAGCGCATTGCCCTGCGCCGCCGAGAAGGATTGCGTCGCGACCAGCGCACGCGCCGGCACCCGCTGTAGCGCGGCGTTCACCGTCGTGAGCACGATGGTACCGGCCTCGCGCCCCTTCACCCGGGCGAGCCGAGCGAGCGTCGTCATGCGCCGCGCGACGATCGCGCCGGCCGGCGAGGCGCGGTCATAAGGCAGGCAGTCCCAGGCGGGGAGCGGCAGCACCTCGATGCCCGGCGCGAAGAACGCCAGCGCGCGCTCCAGCTCGGCCATGCGCTCGGCGTCGCGGCAAATGACCGTGAGCGTCGGCCAGGCGGCATCCGGCCTCGCCGCAAGCGCGCGCGCAAGGTCCGCCGCTGCCAGGCCGTGCATGCCGGACGGGACGTTCGCAAGGGTGACAGTGCCACCGGGCACCAGCCGGGCGGCGAGATTGGTCGTCGTGGTCTTCATATTTCGGGAACGCCTTCGCCCGACAAATGGAATGTCCTGAACCGCTTGAACACCGGCGTGTCATGCTCCGGCGGCGGCGTGACACCGCCGATCCAGGCGAACAGCTCCGGGTCCTCCACCTCGATCAGCCGCTCGAAGTCCGCGACATCGTGTTCCGACAACTGGTCGATCAGCGCGTCGGCGAAGCGGCCCATCAACAGGTCCATCTCGCGCGTGCCGCGATGCCAGGAACGGTAGAGGATGCGCCGCCGCCGCGGGTCGAGATCGGCGCTGGAGCGGGTGGTGCCGGTCATATGGGCCTCGAAGCTCGCAGATGCGAGAGGGCGCAGTGTTTAGCGCGGCGAATGGCCGGTGGGCAATCGCGACGCCACATTGCACTCCGCGCGCGGCTCGTCCACCCTCGCGCGACGATGCGGCCGGACGTCCTCAACCCCTATTTTGCCTCGCTCACCGAGCTTTCCGGCATCGGGCCGAAGCTGGCGAAGCCATTTGCCCGGCTGCTCGGCCGGCCGGAAGGTGCGCGGGTGGTCGACCTGCTGATGCACCTGCCCTCCTCCGCCATCGACCGCCGCGCCCGCCCGACCATCGCAGAGGCGGCACCTGATACCGTGGTGACGCTGGAGGTGCGGGTCGAGCAGCACCGCCCACCGCCGCGCGGCAGCCGTGCGCCTTATCGGGTGGTGGTGGGCGATGATACCGGCGACGTCACGCTGGTCTTCTTCAATGCCGATCGCGGCCGCATGGAACGCCTGCTCCCCATCGGCGAGACGCGCTGGATTTCCGGCTCGATCGCGCTCTATGACGGCATGCGGCAGATGGTGCATCCCGACCGCGTGGTGGATGAGGCCGGCCTTGCCCGCCTGCCGCCGGTGGAGCCGCTCTATCCGTTGGTCGAAGGGCTCGGCCACGGCCATGTGCGCCGCGCCGTCGACGCCGCGCTGCGTCTGGTGCGCGACCTGCCGGAATGGCAGGGCCATGACACGCTGCAAGCCGAAGCCTGGCCCGGCTTCCTCGCAGCACTGGAGGCCATACATCACCCCGCCGACCCCACCGAGGCCGGGCCTTCGGGCCTCGCCTGGCGGCGGCTGGCTTATGATGAACTGCTGGCCGGCCAGCTTGCGCTCTGCCTGGTGCGCGCCCGCACCGTGCGCGATGCCGGCCGGCCGAGTCTAGGCACCAGCGAGATTGCCGGCCGCATCGAACGGGCGCTGCCCTTCAGCCTCACCGGCTCGCAGCGCGAGGCCTTGAAGGCGATCCGCACCGACATGGGCTCGGGCGACCGCATGCTGCGACTGCTGCAGGGCGACGTCGGCTCCGGCAAGACGGTGGTGGCACTGCTCGCTGCCGCTACCGCGGTGGAGGCCGGCCGGCAGGCTGCCCTGATGGCGCCGACCGAGATTCTCGCCCGGCAGCACATGAAGACCGTCGCCCCGCTTGCCGAGGCAGCGGGCTTGCGCGTCGGCCTGCTCACCGGGCGGGAAAAGGGCAAATCCCGCGACCAGCTCCTTGCTGCGCTTGCCGCCGGCGAGATCGATCTGCTGATCGGCACCCATGCACTGTTCCAGGAGAGCGTCGCCTTCCGCGATCTCACGCTCGCCATCGTCGATGAACAGCACCGCTTCGGCGTGCACCAGCGCCTCGCGCTCGCCGCCAAGGGCGAGGCGGTCGACGTGCTGGTGATGACGGCGACGCCGATCCCGCGCACCCTGGTGCTCACCTATTTCGGCGACATGGATGTGAGCGAACTGCGCGAGAAGCCGGCGGGCCGCCAACCGATCGACACCCGCACCGTCTCCTCGGAACGCCTGCACGAGGTGGTGGAGCGGCTCGGCCATGCGCTGGCCGAGGGGCGCCGGGTCTACTGGATCTGCCCGCTGGTGGACGAATCCGAGACCTCGGACCTCGCCGCTGCCGAGGCGCGGTTCGCCGACCTCACGGCGCATTTCGGCGCGCGCGTCGGGTTGGTCCATGGCCGCATGAAGGGCGCCGAGAAGGACGCCGCCATGGCCGCCTTCGCCGCCGGTGAAACCCAGTTGCTGGTCGCTACCACCGTGGTCGAGGTCGGCATGGATGTGCCGGAGGCCAGCATCATCGTCATCGAGCATGCCGAGCGTTTTGGTCTGGCCCAGCTCCACCAGCTCCGCGGCCGGGTCGGGCGCGGCGACATCGCCTCGACCTGCCTCCTGGTCTTTCGCCCGCCGCTCGGCGAGGTTGCCGGCCAGCGGTTGCGGGCACTGCGCGAGAGCGAGGATGGCTTCTTCCTCGCCGAGCAGGATTTGAAGCTGCGCGGCGAAGGCGACGTGCTCGGCACCAGGCAGAGCGGCTTTCCCGGCTTCAAGCTGGCGCAGCTGGAGGTACATGGCGGCCTGCTGGAGAAGGCGAGGAAGGACGCGCTCGCGATCGTCGCCGACGATCCCGACCTGAGCGGCCCGCGCGGCCCCGCACTGCGGCTGCTGCTGCACCTGTTCGAGCGGGATATTGCGGTGAGATTGCTTGGAGCGGGGTGAGCGCGGTCCTGCTTCAGCATCCTTCGAGGCCCGGCTTTGCCGGGCACCTCCAGGATGACGTGGTTGTTTAAAGACGACGTCATTCTGAGGTGCGAGCGTGGCGAGCCTCGAAGGATGCTCAAGCAAAGCTACAGCTTAGCTACGCTCCAAACTCAGCCCCAAACTCTCGTCATCCCGCCACGTAAGGCGTATATCCCGGACGACATGACCGATACTCGCGACAAACCCCTGTCCGCCATCGCACCGGGCCGCTGGCTGCTGTTTGCGCTCGGCTGGGTGTGCGTGGGGCTTGGCATCATCGGCATCTTCACCCCGATGATGCCCGGAACGGTGTTCCTCATCATCGCCGCCTGGCTGTTCTCGCGCTCCTCGCCGCGCTTCGAGGCCTGGCTGCTCGGCCATCCCCAACTCGGGCCGGCAGTGGTGGCGTGGCGGGCGAATGGCGCCATTCCGCGCTCGGCGCAATATTTCTCCGCCGGCAGCATGGTGTTCAGCTTCAGCATACTGGTGCTGATGGGGCTCTCGCTGCCGCTCCTGGTGGTGACCGGCGTGTTCTTCGTCGCCGTCGCCGCCTTCATCCTCACGCGGCCGACGGGGTGACATGGCAGGCATTGTCGGATTGATCCTCGCCGGCGGGCTGTCGCGACGCATGGGCGGCGGCGACAAGGCGCTGGCCGCTCTCGCTGGCCGCACCATTCTGCAACGGGTGACTGACCGGCTGGCGCCGCAAGTGGAAACCCTGCTGCTCAACGCCAATGGCGATGCCGCGCGCTTCGGCAGCACGCTCACCGTGGTGCCGGACGCGATGCCGGACAATCCCGGCCCACTCGCCGGCCTGCTCGCTGGTCTCGACCATGCCGCCGCGCATCGGCCGGGCGCCGAGTGGGTACTCGCCGCGCCGGGCGATTGCCCGTTCCTGCCGCCGGACCTTGCACCGCGCCTACTGGCCGGGCGCGGTCCCGCCCCGGCCGCCATTGCGGCGTCCGGCGAACGCAGCCATCCGGTGGTCGGGCTATGGCGGGTGTCGTCGCGCGGCCCGCTGCGGCATTTGCTGGAAAGCGGCGAACGCCGCGCCGGGCGCTTCGCCGATCTGATCGGGGCGGTCGGCGTGGAATGGCCGACGGAGCCCTATGACCCGTTCTTCAACGTCAACACGCCCGCGGACCTCACCGAGGCCGAGCGCACCCTCGCCCACTACCCGAACGCCTGATCCGCCTCGGTGAGCCAATCGACGTCGCCGGCCGGCGCGGCGTGGATCATCACGAAATCCGCCAGTGCCTCGGCATCATTGAGGTCGATCACCGGCAGCGGCGCATCTGCGATCGCGGCGTCGGATGCGATGCCCACGATGAAGGGATCGTCCGGGTGGAGGAACGGCTTGCCGACCTCGGCGCGCCAGATCTCGATCTTGGGATGCCGGTTGCGCTTGAAGCCCTCCACCAGCACGAGATCGACCGGAGCGAGGTGGGCCAGCAGTTCCGGCAGGTCGGCTTCGGGAGCGCCGCGCAATTCATGGATCAGCGCCCAGCGGTTCATCGAGGAGACCAGCACCTCGGTCGCGCCGGCCATGCGGTGGCGGTGCGAATCCTTGCCCGGCTTGTCGACGTCGAATTCGTGATGCGCGTGCTTGATGGTGGATACCCGAACACCGCGCCGTACCAAAGCGGGAATCAAATCATCGAGCAGGGTGGTCTTCCCCGCCCCGCTCCAGCCCGCGAAACCGATGATGCGCATGACGAGCCTGCGACGGTTGAATGACGATCCGTCCGGACATCTCCCGCAGCGGTAGCGCCTGTCAAGCTTGCGCCCGTTCTCCGGGGCGTCTAAGCGCTCGCTCCGGAGATCGCATATGTCCGAGCGAAACGTGCGCCTCGACCTCCGAGGCCTCAAATGCCCGCTGCCCGCCTTGCACACCAGGCGGGCGCTGGAGCGCGCGAGCGCGGGAACGCTGATCGAAGTGGAATGCACCGACCCGATGTCGGTGATCGACATTCCTGCCCTCGTGCTTCAGAGCGGACACATACTCGAAGCCGAGACGAAGTCCGCCTCGGCTTTCACCTTCCGGATCCGGGCTAGCGGACGATGATGAAGCGCATCAGCGCGCCATAACCTCCCTCGCCCTCGCCGACCGGCGTCTCGTCCCGGGCCTCGTCCGCGGCCGCCTCGACCAGATCGCGGGCAGAGACCTCGAAGCCGCGCGCGGCAAGGAAGTTCACCGCGTCTTCCGGCGAGGCGAACCCCGGCACCGCCTCCGTCAGCACGTGGCTGAGCCCGGTATTGCCGCTGGCGTCAGCCTTCAGGCGTTCCATCGCGTGGCTGCGATTCATCGCAAGGCTCCCTGCACTCACTCACCTTTGGTCAGGGATAACGGCCCAGCCGACGGCGCGTTCCGCTCGCGGATTTATTACCAAAGTCGTACGCGCGGCGTTTGCCCTCGCCGCCGCATTGATGGAAACAGAACGCCGTCTGTCACGGACTCGCGAGAATCGCCTTGAAACCGCACCTCCTCGCCCTAGCGCTCCTGGTCGTCGCCGCTTGCCCCGCAGAAGCTCGCAAGCCGGATGATGCGCAGATGCTCTCGCTCGACCCGACCTTCCGCGTCGAGCAACGCTGCAATGCCCGCGGCATGGGTGTCGTCGGGCGCGAGCACAAGCCACTGCACCCCGACGAACTCGTGGCCTACGCGTACCACGACACCGCTGTCAAAGGCGCCGTGGTCAAGGCACCGGGCGCCGCGATCCGCAGCGGCGACACCTGGTATCACCTGTCCTATGTCTGCGAGACCAGCGACGACGGGCTCGAGATCAAGTCGTTCCAGTACGCGCTCGGCGAGCCCATTCCGAAGACCGAATGGGGCCAGCATTATCTGGTGTCGCCTTAGGCTGGTAGGAGACTGTCTGATCTGCGGTCAGCATCTGCGGCGGTAATTTCTACGGCCAGCCCCGCAATTGCCGTGCTACCTTCCGGTTGAAGACTTTCGTGCTGCATTGCAGATCGGGGAGTCGTATGGCCGGACATCCAACAAACGATCATGCGGCACCCGGGCTCTCCCGCCGGGACCTGCTGCACCGCGCGGCGGCTCTTGCAACCGCTGCAAGCGCCGGCTCAGTCGCCCCGGCGGCTGGCGCTGCGGGCCCTGCGCCTCCGATAGTCACTGACGCGGACCTCGAACGGGCGCTCCCGGCACTGTCCAATTGGGGGCGATGGGGTCCGGACGACCAACTGGGTACATTGAACCTCATCACCGCCGAACGGCGGCTTGCCGCGGCAGCGCTGATCCGCGCCGGACGCGTGGTCCCGCTCGGCCGGGAAATCGCTCCGACCACCCCCGAATTGCGGAACTTCTCCTACAAGATGATCCGCTATGAGGATCCGCTTCCCGAAGAGGCCGGCTGCTACGACATCGTAGCCATGACGTGCCATGGGTTCGCCGTCACCCATGTGGACGCTCTGTGCCACATCTTCACGCCTGAAGGCCGGCGCGGCATGTACAACGGCTATCCGATCGACAACGTCACGCCGGACGGAACACGGAAGCTCGGCATAGAACATGTCGGCGCCAACGGCATCGTCGGCCGGGGAGTCCTGCTTGACGTCGCAGAAGTGCGCGGCGGCCCACTGCCGCCCGGATCGACCATCATGCCCGCGGATCTCGACGCCGCCGAAAAGCTGCATGACGTTCGCGTCCAGGAAGGCGACATCCTGTTTGTGCGCAACGGCGCAGGAGCGCGCAACACTTACAGGCTCGGTACCGGGCTTCACGCTGCCTGCCTGCCGTGGCTACGCGAGCGCGGCGTGGCGGTGCTCAGCAGCGATTCCGACAGCGACGTTCACCCGCCGCGTCCGGACTTCCCCCGCTGGACCGAACCTATGCACATGGTCGCGATACCGTTCATGGGCATGACGCTGCTTGATCATACCGAGCTTGACGGGCTTGCAGCCGCTTGCGCGCAGGAGAAGCGCTGGAGCTTCTTCCTGAGCGCCGCTCCCTGGCGGTTCAAGGGTGCCACGGGCGGTGAGGTGAATCCGCTGGCGATATTCTGAGGCGACAAGCGATCCGCCCTCACCGCTTGGCGCCTACAGGTACGCCATATAGGAATTCACCCAGACCAGGATCGACATCAGCAGTCCGACGACCCCGGCCGTCTCGTTGAACGCGGTCGCCGTGCCGGACATGCCAAATGACCCCTGCGTGACCCCAGAGACGCGAAGACGCGCTCCAAAAAAGAGCCACGTCTAAGGCGTTGATTTAGTGGGGTAAAGTGGTGAGCCCGTCGGGATTCGAACCCGAGACCCCATGATTAAAAGTCACGTGCTCTACCGGCTGAGCTACGGGCTCTCACGCGGTGGGGATTAAGCGGTTCACCGGCGGATGGCAAGCGCCCGAACCCATCCTCTGGCCGTCCATCCGAACCGCTCTACACTCCAAGCCATTCTGCGTTGCATTCATGCAAGATCGGTCTGCCGACCTTGCGCCTTTCGTTGCGCCGGCCGCCCGACTACCTTCTCGCTCGAAACCGGCGGACGGCAGCAGCCGACGCCAAGCGCTTCGAGGAGTTGGCAAAATGGCGAAGGTTCTCGTTCTCTATTATTCGGCCTATGGGCATATCGAGGCGATGGCGAACGCGGTCGCTGAAGGCGCGCGCGAGGCCGGTGCGCAAGTCGATGTGAAGCGTGTGCCGGAGATCGTGTCGCGCGAGGTCGCCGAGAAATCCGGCTTCAAGCTCGACCAGGCGGCTCCGGTCGCCACTGTCGATGACCTCAAGGACTATGACGCCATCATTTTCGGCTCTGGCACCCGCTTCGGCAATGTGACCTCGCAGCTGCGCAGCTTCATGGACCAGACCGGCGGCCTGTGGATGAGCGGCGCGCTGGTCGGCAAGGTCGGCTCGGTGTTCACCTCGTCCGCCACCCAGCATGGCGGCCAGGAATCGACCATCCTGACATTCATCCCGACCCTGCTGCACCAGGGCATGATCGTTGTCGGCCTGCCCTACGCTTTCCAGGGGCAGATGGGCCTCGACGAGATCAAGGGCGGCTCGCCCTATGGCGCCTCCACCATCACCGGCGGCGACGGCGCCCGCTTCCCCTCGGCCGTGGAGCTTGAAGGCGCCCGCTACCAGGGCCGCCACGTCGCGACCATCGCGACGAAGCTGAAGGGTTGAGGCAGTTTGGAGCGAGCATCCTTCGAGGCTCGCTTCGCTCGCAGCTCAGGATGACGTGGTCCTGATGGAACTAGACTACCGCGCGGGGATGTCCCCGCGCGCCCAGCCTTCCTGCACCTCTGCCTTGAAGCTCTCGAACCGGCCTTCGTCGATCGCGGCGCGGATGCCGGCCATCAGGCTCTGGTAATAGGCAAGGTTCACCCAGGTCAGCAGCATAGAGCCCAGCATCTCGTCGCAGCGGACAAGATGGTGCAGATAGGCGCGGCTATAGTCGCGCGCCGCCGGGCAATCGCTGGCCTCATCCAGCGGGCGCGGATCGTCGGCGTGGCGCGCATTCTTCAGGTTGATGCGGCCGAAGCGGGTGAAGGCGAGCGCATGCCGCCCGGCGCGGGTCGGCATCACGCAATCGAACATGTCGACGCCGCGCGCCACCGATTCAACGATGTCGTCCGGCGTGCCCACACCCATCAGATAGCGCGGGCGCTCGGTGGGCAGGATCGGCGCTACCGTCTCGATCATGCGCAGCATCACCTCCTGCGGCTCGCCGACGGCGAGGCCGCCGATCGAGTAGCCCTGGAAGCCGATGTCGACGAGGCCACGCGCCGACTCCACGCGCAGTTCGGGATCATCGCCGCCCTGCACGATGCCGAACAGCGCCCTTCCCGCCGGCTGCGCCTCGAAGGCTCGCCTGGAGCGCTCCGCCCAGCGCAATGAGAGCCTGAGCGCGCGGGCAATCTCCTCCGGCGTCGCCGGCAGCCGCACGCATTCGTCGAGCTGCATCTGGATGTCCGCGCCCAGCAGGCCCTGGATCTCGACCGAGCGCTCCGGCGTCAGCTCGTAATAGGCACCGTCAATGTGCGAGCGGAAGGTCACGCCCTGCTCAGTAAGCTTGCGCAGCGCCGCCAGCGACATCACCTGGAAGCCGCCGGAATCGGTGAGGATCGGGTGCGGCCAGCGCGCGAATTCATGGAGCCCGCCGAGCGCCACCACCCGCTCGGCGCCCGGACGCAGCATCAGGTGATAGGTGTTGCCGAGGATGATGTCGGCGCCAAGCGCACGCACCTGCTCGGGATACATGCCCTTCACCGTGCCGGCGGTGCCGACCGGCATGAAGGCGGGGGTGCGGATGGTGCCGCGCGGCGTCGAGATCTCGCCGAGGCGAGCAGCGCCGTCGGTTGCCTTCAGGCTGAAATGGAAGATGTCGCTCATGGCCGGGGCTTATGGCAGCAGAAGGCAGGCATCGCCATAGGAATAGAAGCGGTAATCGCTCGCGATGGCATGGGCATAGGCGAGCTTCTGCACATCATGGCCGATGAAGGCGGCGACCAGCATCACCAGGGTCGAGCGCGGCAGATGGAAGTTGGTCAGCATGCCGCCAATGAAGCGGAAGCGGTAGCCGGGCGTGATGAAGATGTCGGTCTCGCCGCGCCACGCCGTGAGCTGCCCATCATCGGATGCCGCGCTCTCCAGCAGCCG
The DNA here is from genome assembly GCF_012971745.1 of Starkeya sp. ORNL1. Classification (NCBI taxonomy): domain Bacteria; kingdom Pseudomonadati; phylum Pseudomonadota; class Alphaproteobacteria; order Hyphomicrobiales; family Xanthobacteraceae; genus Starkeya; species Starkeya sp. ORNL1. The sequence continues at coordinate 619,488 of NZ_CP048834.1, read as the reverse complement.
CGTCGCCGTGGTACCGACGGTGACGATGCGCCCGCCGGCCGCCTTCACCGTGTTCAGCGCGGTGGCGGCCTCGGCGGAGACCTCGCCCCATTCGGCGTGCATGCGGTGGCCAGAGGTGTCGTCGGACTTCACCGGCAGGAAAGTGCCGGCACCGACGTGCAGCGTCACACGGTGGGTGGCGATGCCGCGCGCCTCCAGCCGCGTCACCAGCTCGGGCGTGAAATGCAGGCCGGCGGTCGGCGCCGCGACCGAGCCTTCCTCATGGGCGAACATGGTCTGGTAATCGGCGCGATCCTGCGCATCGTCCGGTCGCCTGGCCGCGATATAAGGCGGCAGCGGGATGTGCCCGACCGTGGCGACCGCCTCATCGAGCGCGGCGCCGGTAAAATCGAAACGCAGGCGAATCTCGCCGCCTTCGCCCTTTTCGTCCACGGTGGCGTCGAGGGTGCCGAGCAGGCAGGCGTCCCCTTCCCCGCCGAAGCGGATGCGGTCGCCGATTGCCAGTCGCTTGGCCGGCCGGGCCAATGCCAGCCAGGTATCGGCGGAGATGCGCTTGTGCAGCATCGCCTCGACCCTCACCCCCTCGCCGATCTCGCGGCGGCGCACGCCGTTCAGCCGCGCCGGCACTACGCGGGTGTCGTTGACGACGAGAGCGTCGCCGGGGTTCAGGAGGTCGGGAAGGTCGTGGACCTGGGCGTCGGTGAGTTCCGGCTGGGCACCGGGCCGCACCACCAGCAGGCGCGCGGCATCGCGCGGCGAGACCGGCCTGAGCGCGATCCGCTCCGGCGGCAGCTCGAAATCAAACAGGTCGACGCGCATCTAGATTTCCAGTAAGCCCTCATCCCCAGGCTTGACCCGGGGATCCAGAACCGCCGGCGCGGCGCCTGGCCTCCTGGATGGCCGGGTCGAGCCCGGCCATGAGGGAATTTGGGAAGGATGGACTTCCCCTCCCCACCAATTTCGTTCGCGATCCCGGATACGGCCTGGCGGCCGTTCCGGGATGACGACTTAAATTATGATTCCGATCACGCCGCCATCTTGGCGGAGACGATCTTGTCGGGGTTCTGCACCGGCTCGCCGCGCTTGATCTTGTCGACATTCTCCATGCCTTCGATCACCTCGCCCCAAACGGTGTACTGGCCGTCGAGGAAGGAGGCGTCGCCGAAGCAGATGAAGAACTGGCTGTCGCCGGAGTTCGGATCCTGCGCACGGGCCATGGAGACGGTGCCGCGCTGGTGGCGGCCCTTGTTGAACTCGGCCTTGAGCTTCACGCCCGAGCCGCCGCGGCCGGTGCCGGTGGGATCGCCGGTCTGTGCCATGAAGCCCTCGATCACGCGATGGAACACCACCCCGTCATAGAAGCCGTCATTGACCAGCGTGGTGATACGGGCGACGTGGCCGGGAGCGAGGTCCGGGCGCATCTTGATCTTCACCGGGCCCTGCGTGGTCTCCAGCACCAGCGTGTTCTCTGCATCGCTCATCTTGTTCTCCTTTGATTTAGGTCGGTCGCCGCGGCGTTACTTCACGTCCGCCTGGACCTTCATCGACACGATCTTGTCGGGGTTAACCACCGGCTCGCCACGCTTGATCTTGTCGACATTCTCCATGCCCGAGATCACCTCGCCGATGACGGTGTACTGGCCGTTCAGGAACGAGGCGTCGCCGAAGCAGATGAAGAACTGCGAATTGGCGCTGTCCGGGGAGGACGCGCGCGCCATGCCCAGAGTGCCGCGCTTGAACGGCACCTTGGAGAATTCGGCCGGCAGGTCCGGATGCTTGGAGCCGCCGGTGCCGTTGCCGAATTCGCCGTCACCGGTCTGGGCCATGAAGCCCTCGATCACGCGGTGGAACGGCACATTGTCATAGAAGCCCTCGCGGGTGAGCTGCTTGATGCGCTCGGCATGCTTCGGCGCGATGTCCGGGCGCAGCGCGATGACGACCGGGCCCTTGGTCGTCTGCATAATGATGGTGTTCTGCGGATCCGGCTTCTTGGTCTGTGCGGCCGCCGGCAGAGCGAGGGCGAGCAGCAGGGTCGCGGCGGTCATCAGGCGTCGGAACATGGAAAACTCCGTTGAGCGGATCGCGGGCGCCTCGCCCGCAGCGGATCAGATAGTGCGCGGCGATCAGGCATCACCCGGCAATCAAGTTCCGCGGCCGAAACGTTCGCGCAGCCGCACGAGAACCGCGGGCGGCACGAATGCGGAAACGTCTCCTCCCATCGCCGCGATCTGCCGCACAAGGGTTGCAGTGATGGGACGGGCAATGGGGGAAGCCGGCAGGAACACGGTCTGCACGTCCGGAGCCAGCACGGCATTCATGCCGGCCATCTGCATCTCGTAGTCAAGGTCGGTGCCGTCGCGCAGCCCGCGGATCAGCAGCCTGGCGCCTTCGCGCCGGGCGGCGTCGACCACCAGATCGTCGAAGGTCACGCAGTCGAGCGCGGCGCCGGCCTCGGCGGCGACGGGGGTGAACACCTCGCGCAGCATGTCGAGCCGCTCGGGCGCGTTGAAGATCGGCGCCTTGCCGGGATGCACCCCGACCCCGACCACCAGCCGGTCGGCGAGGCGCGCGGCCGCGCGCGCGACCTCCACATGGCCGTTGGTGGGTGGATCGAACGAGCCGGGATAGAAGGCGATGCGTGCGCTCATGCCTGCGGGCGTGCCTCGGGCTGCTGCTTTGTGTGCGCGCAAGGGTTAGCTGCGGAATGGCTTGTGCGCAAGCTTGCCCGCTTCTGCGCTCTAATTCGGCGGCGCCGCGAGGAAGCGGATCACCTCCGCAATGGTCTCCTGGTGCACGCCAGCGCGGCGCCCCTCTTCGCCGTCACGGCAGACCATGCCGTCGCCGGGCTTGTCGGTCTCCAGCAGCGCGACAGCGCCCGGCTTGCAGAGCGGCAGGAAGCTGAAATGCGCGGCGCGGGAAGCGGTGACGAAGCGCGTCGTCGATTTCGGCAAATGCGCGGCGAGGTAGCCGGATTCCATTGCTGCCGGGATATTCTCGCCCGAATTGCCGGCGGCGATCACCAGCACCGGAACGGTGAAATGGGCAAGGCTGTCGGGATCGAAGCCGCGGGCCAAGCCGAGATCGAGCGCGATCACGGCACCGAGCGGCCGGACCGGATCATTTATGCGCAGGCGGCGGAAGCCGACGGCGTCGGTCGCGCCTGCCGATGTCGCGAACATGCCGGCCAGCAGCACCAGACAGAGGAGTAACCGCATTTCGCCGCTCCATGGACATGCCCATGCGTTAGCCACGACCGCGATTCCTCGCAATATCGCTGCTCGCCATGACAATCGGCGGACGGCGATTGGCGCGCCGGCTCCGTACCGCTAGAACGGCGCCGTCCCACAAGCCGAGGAAGCGCCCGTGGCCGACCGTCTGATCGATCTGCGTTCCGACACCCTCACCCGCCCGACCGACGCCATGCGCCAGGCCATGGCCAACGCTCCGGTCGGCGACGACCAATATGGCGAGGACGTCTCGGTCAATGCGCTGGAGGCCCGCATCGCCGAGTTGCTCGGCAAAGAGGCCGCGGTGTTCGTGCCGAGCGGCACCATGGCCAACCAGATCGCCGTGAAGGTGCTGACCCGGCCGGGCGAGGAGGTCATCACCGGTGGTGAGGCCCACCTGCTCTGGCACGAGGCGGGCGGCGCCTCGGCCAATGCCGGCGTGCAGATCATCGCGCTCGGCACCAGTGGCATCTTTACCGCGGACGAACTGCGCGGCGCCTTCAAGCCGCGCGGCCACATGGTGTTTCCGGCGACCACGCTGGTGGTGATCGAGAACACTCATAATCGCGGCGGCGGCGTGGTGTTCCCACAAACACTGGTCGAAGACGTGTGCGTCACGGCCGGCGAGCTCGGCATGACCACCTATCTCGACGGCGCCCGGCTGTTCAATGCGGCGGTAGCGACCGGCAAGACCCCGCGCGAGCTGGCGGCGCCGTTTCGCATGGCCAGCATCGCGCTTTCCAAGGGGCTGGGTTGTCCGGTCGGCAGTGTCATCGCCGGCAACAGCGAGGACATGGTGGCTGCGCGCCGGCAGCGGCGGCTGTTCGGCGGCGCCATGCGCCAGGCCGGCATCCTGGCCGGCGCCGGACTCTATGCACTCGACCACCACATGGAGCGCCTGGCCGAGGACCACGCCAATGCGCGGCTGATCGGCGAGCACATTAGCGGCGCCCGCAACGCCGATTTCGACCTCGCGACCGTCCAGAGCAACATCGTGGTGTTCCGTACCCGCCCAGAGGCGCCGCCCGATGCCGAGGTGATCGCCCGCGCCAGGCAGCAGGGCGTGCTGCTGCTCGCCTTCGGCCCGCGCATGCTGCGCATGGTGACGCATCTCGACGTCAGCCGCGCCGATTGCGAAAAGGCCGGCGCCGTGGTGGCCGGTATTCTTGACGGGCGCGCCTGACCGCCTCTAGAGCCCTTTCCATTCGGTTGGAAACATCCGAACGACAGATGAGTGCTCTAGATTCAATACGCTGGAGCAACTCCTCTTCGATCGGATGATTCCATCTGATGGGGAGATGCTCTACCCCATCCGGCCGGTGACGTAGCGATCGGTACGGGCGTCGCGCGGATTGGCGAAGATCCGCCCGGTGGGGCCGAACTCCACCAGTTCGCCCAGATACAGGAAGGCGGTGTAGTCGGAAATCCGCGCCGCCTGCTGCATGTTGTGGGTGACGATCACCACCGTGCTGTCGCTCTTCAGCTCCTCGACGGTCTCCTCCACCCGCGCCGTGGAGATCGGATCGAGCGCCGAACACGGTTCGTCGAGCAGGATCACCTCCGGCCTGACCGCTATGGTCCGGGCGATGCACAGGCGCTGCTGCTGGCCGCCGGAGAGGCTGAGCGCGCTCCGGCGCAGAATGTTGCGCACCTCATCCCAGAGCACGGCACGGCGCAGCGCCATCTCGACGCGTTCATCCAGCTCCGAGTGGTCGAGTTCCTCATTCAGGCGCATGCCGAACGCCACATTGTCGTAGATCGACATCGGGAACGGGGTGGGCCGCTGCATCACCATGCCGATGCGCCGGCGTAGCGTGAGCACGTCGACCGACGGATCGAGAATGTTCTCGCCGCCCATCCAGACCTCGCCCTCGACCTGCTGGTCCGGATAGAGGTCGTGCATGCGGTTGAGCGCGCGCAAAAGCGTGGATTTCCCGCAGCCGGACGGGCCGATGAAGGCGGTGACCTTGTTGGCGGCGATGGGTACGCTGACGCCCTTCAGCGCCGTGAATTGCCCATAGCGAAAGGTGAGGTGCGACACGGCCAGCTTGATCGCGGCCGCCTCGTCGTCCAGCAAAGGCAGGCGCGCGCCGGCGTGACCCCACAAAGGCACCTTTGGCACGGTGGTATTGAGCACGGTCGGCATCGGACAACGTCCCCGTTACGGACGGCCAAACCGATTGGCCGCCTCCGGGTTCCGTCGCGCTACAAATTAAAGTTGCAGCATGTGGGCCGCGCCGCTTACTCCGGCGCGGCCTCGTCCGCCGCTTCGCCAGCCTCGGAGTCTTCTTCCTCGGTAACGCGTTCGACCGAGACCACCTTCTCGTCGTCGGCGGTATCGAAGACGATGACACCCTGGCTGCCGCGCCCGACAATGCGGATGCCGTTCACCGGGCAGCGTATGAGCTGGCCGCCGTCGGTCACCAGCATGATCTGGTCGCTCTCCTCCACCGGGAAGGACGCCACCAGCGGCCCGTTGCGGTCATTCACCGCCATGGCGACGATGCCTTTGCCGCCACGACGGGTGATGCGGTACTCGAAGGACGAAGACCGCTTGCCGTAGCCATTCTCCGAGAGGGTGAGGATGAACTGCTCGGCCGCGCCCATCTCGACATAGCGCGCCTGGTCGATCGACGCCGACAAGCCGCCGCCCTCGGCCCCGCCCTCTTCTTCCGTATCCGTCTCGATGACCTCTTCGACACCGTTCTCCGCGCCGCTCTGGCTGCGGCGCACGGCATTGGCCATCTTGATGTAGCCGGCGCGCTCCTCGGAGTTGGCCTCGACATGGCGGATGATCGACATCGCGATCACCCGGTCGTCGCCTTCCAGCGCGATGCCGCGCACGCCCATGGAATCGCGTCCCTTGAACACGCGCACTTCGGTGGTCGGGAAGCGGATGCACTGGCCATGGGCCGTGGTCAGCAAGACATCGTCGGCGGTGCTGCAGAGCTGGACGTCGGCGATTGCCTCGCCCTCCTCCAGCTTCATCGCGATCTTGCCGTTGCGGTTCACATTGGTGAAGTCGGACAGCTCGTTGCGCCGCACCGTGCCGCCGGTGGTGGCGAACATGATCTGCAGCCCGCTCCACACCTCCTCGTCCGGCAGCGCCATGATCGAGGTGATGCGCTCGTCTGCATCGAGCGGCAGGATGTTGACCAGCGCCTTGCCGCGCGCCTGCGGCGCGGCGATGGGCAGGCGCCACACCTTCAGCTTGTAGACCTGCCCCTTGGACGAGAAGAACAGCACCGGGGCGTGCGTCGAGGCGACGAACAGCCGGGTAACGAAATCCTCGTCGCGGGTCTGCATCGCCGCACGGCCCTTGCCGCCGCGGCGCTGCGCCCGATAGGTCGAGAGCGGCACGCGCTTCACATAGCCGGCGTGCGAGACGGTGACGACCATATCCTCGCGAGCGATGAGGTCTTCGTCCTCGAAATCGCCTTCGGCCTCGACGATCTCGGTACGGCGCGGGGTATTGAAATCGGTCTTCACCGCAAGCAGTTCGTCCTTGACGATGCTGCGGATGCGCGCCCGGCTGGCCAGGATCTCCAGATATTCGCGGATCTCCACCGCGATCTTGTCGAGTTCGTCGGCGATCTCGTCGCGCCCGAGCGCGGTGAGGCGCTGCAGGCGCAGATCGAGGATCGCCCGCGCCTGTTCCGCGGAAAGCCGATAGGTGCCGTCCTCGGCGATGCGGTGGCGCGGATCGTCGATCAGCACGATCAGCGGCGCGACGTCATGGGCCGGCCAATGCCGCGCCATCAGCAAATCGCGCGCGGTCGCCGGGTCCGGCGAGGTGCGGATGGTGCGGATCACCTCATCGATGTTCGCCACTGCGATGGCGAGGCCGACCAGCACGTGGGCCCGGTCGCGCGCCTTGCGCAGCAGGAATTTCGTCCGCCGGCTAATCACCTCCTCGCGGAAGGCGACGAAGGCGGTCAGCAGGTCGTGCAGCGTCATCAGCGCCGGCTTGCCGCCGTTCAGCGCCACCATATTGGCGCCGAACGAGGTCTGCAGCGCCGTCATGCGGTAGAGATTGTTCAGCACGACGTCAGCCTGCGCGTCGCGCTTGATCTCGATGACGACGCGCATCCCCTCGCGCGAGCTCTCGTCGCGAATCTCGGCGATGCCTTCGAGGCGCTTTTCGCGCACCAGCTCGGCCATGCGCTCGATCATCGTCGCCTTGTTCACCTGATAGGGAATCTCGGTGATGATGATGGCTTCGCGCTCGCGCCGCGTCGTCTCGATGGTAGCGCGCGCGCGCATGACGACCGAGCCGCGGCCGGTGAGGTATGCTTGGCGGATGCCGCTGCGGCCGAGGATCAGGGCGCCGGTCGGGAAATCCGGGCCGGGGATGAGGTCGAGCAGCCGCTCGATCTCCATGTCCGGCTCGTCGATCAGGGCAATGCAGGCATCGACCACCTCGCCGAGATTGTGCGGCGGGATATTGGTGGCCATGCCCACCGCGATGCCGCCGGCGCCATTGACCAGCAGGTTCGGGAAGCGGGCGGGGAGCACGGTCGGCTCCTGCTCGCGCCCGTCATAATTGTCCTGGAAGTCGACCGTGTCCTTGTCGAGGTCGTCGAGCAGCGCCATGGCCGGACGCGCCAGCCGCACCTCGGTGTAGCGTTCGGCCGCCGGCGGATCGCCATCCACCGAGCCGAAATTGCCCTGGCCGTCGATCAGCGGCAGGCGCATGGAGAATTCCTGCGCGAGACGCACCAGCGCGTCATAGATCGCCTGGTTGCCGTGCGGATGGTACTTACCCATCGTGTCGCCGGTGACGCGGGCGGATTTGTTGTAGGCGCGGTCAGGCGTGTAGTTGTTCTCGCGCATCGAGAACAGGATGCGCCGGTGCACCGGCTTGAGACCGTCGCGCACGTCGGGCAGCGCGCGCGAGACGATCACGCTCATGGCGTAATCGAGATAGCTGCGCGACAGCTCGTCGGTGATCGAGACAGGCCGGATGTCCGAGGGACCACCTTCCCCTGGATTGCTGGCGTCGGATTCGGACACGGAGGGTACTTTCCAAAGCTACGAAACGTCGGCTCTCTCTAGCCGATTCCGCCACGGCACGCCAGCGCAGGGGTCGTTTCGAGGGTTCAAGAAGTCCTGTTAAATCAATATGTTATGAGAATGTTTTGACGGCTTCGTCGGAACGTGGCGGAAGCGTGGCGAAACGGCCTTATATTACCATCCAAAAAGCGTGTTCCCGCGACGTGGCCGACCCGGTGGTTGCAGACATCGCACCGATGCTTTCCGCCCGATCCGCAATTGATATCAGCGGTATATTTCTCCCGCGCATAACGCTTACCATCAGGTGCTCGATCCAGGACCGTTGGGAAGCGGCGGACCATCCGAAGGCGCGACCATGCTCGACTATTTCGTCTCGGCGGCGGTGACCATGCTGGTCGTGCTCGACCCGCCCGGCCTCGCGCCGATCTTCCTGGCCGTTACGAGCGGCCTGTCCACGGAAGAGCGCCGCCGCGTCGCGTGGCGTTCCTCGATCATCGCACTCGGCATATTGGCGATGTTCGGCGCCATCGGCGCGCCGCTCCTGGCGGCGCTCGGCATCACCCTCCCCGCCTTCCGCATCGCCGGTGGCCTGCTGCTGTTCGCCATCTCCTTCGAGATGGTGTTTGGCCGGCGCACCGAGCGCAAGAGCGAGAACGCCGAGGCGATGATGCGCGAGCACCATCTCCACCACCTCTCGGTGTTCCCGCTCGCCATTCCGCTGATGGCGGGGCCTGGCGCCATCACCGCGATGATGCTGCTGGCCGGCGAGGCCAAGGGCGATCCGACGCGGCTCGCCGGGCTGTTCGTCATCACCGCCTTGGTGGTGGCCGCGTGCCTTGCCGTCTATCTCGCTGCCGAGCGCATGAACCGCCTGCTCGGCGTTACCGGCAACGCCATCCTCACTCGCCTGCTCGGCGTGGTGCTGACCGCGCTGGCGGTGCAGTTCGTCATGGACGGGATACGCGCGGCGTTTCTGACCGGATAACGACGCACCCGATGACCGTCTTCTGCTTCAACATCCTTCGAGGCTCGGGCTGCGCCCGAGCACCTCAGGATGACGTGGCTTGTCCTGAGGCCGGCCTCGGGAGGGCGTCGCCCTTTGGAACAAACCGCTCAGAACGGGATCTCGTCATCCAGGTCGCCGCCGCTGCTTCCACCGCCGAAGCGTGAGCCGCCACCACCGCTGACGGCCGCCGCGGGCTTGCGTTCGCCGCCGGAGGAGCGCCCTCCCCCTGAGGAGCCGCCGCCGAAGCCGCTGCCCGACGAGCCGAAATCGCCGCCGCTGGAATAGTCGTCACCGGACTCCGAACTGCCGCCCTTGCTGTCGAGGATGGTCAGTTCGCCGCGGAACTGGCGCAGCACGACTTCGGTGAAATAGCGCTCGCCGCCGGACTGGTCGGTCGCCTTGCGGGTCTCAAGCTGGCCCTCGATATAGACCTTGGTGCCCTTGCGCAGATACTGCTCGGCGATGCGCAGCAGGTTCTCGTTGAAGATCACCACGCTGTGCCATTCGGTGCGCTCGCGCCGCTCGCCCGACGCCTTGTCCTTCCAGGTCTCGGACGTGGCGATGCGCAGATTGCACACCCGCCCACCATTCTGGAAGGTCCGCACTTCCGGATCGCGGCCGAGATTACCGACCAGTATCACCTTGTTGACGCTGCCCGCCATCTCGTCCTCCAAACCGTCGGCGCCATGCGCCACAAGAGCCGCCATCCTAGACGACCACGACCGGCGCGAGACCCGCCGCAGCGTCCTTTTCCACACCCAACTTCGCCGGCCGCACCACGGGCAACGAGAGCCCGCGCGCGCGACGGAAAACGGCGATCAAGATCGTTCTTGTTCTGTTCCTAGCATCGTGCTTAATGGGGCGCAAGCCGGTCTTCCGGCGTCCGGGATGAGATTCGCCGGCCGGGCGGTGATGACGCGGCGCAGCAGGATGACTATCTTGTGGGCTCGACGGCGATGAGCGAGTTCGACGGAACGTGAAGCGGGCGGCGCAGCTTCCGCTACGACGTCTCGAAGTTCATTGCCATGCCCTGAACGGGTCCGGCCCATCTGTCGAGCCGGAATGAAGAATCTGCCGAGCCGAACGAAGAGCCCAGGAAAGACCGGAATGAAGGATCGCGTGGACACTCCCCGCCGCGATGCCCGCGTGATCTCGATCCGCGGCGCGCGCGAGCACAATCTCAAGAATGTCGACCTCGAAATCCCCCGCGACAGCCTTGTCGTCTTCACCGGCCTCTCCGGCTCCGGCAAGTCGTCGCTTGCCTTCGACACCATCTATGCCGAAGGCCAGCGCCGCTATGTGGAAAGCCTCTCGGCTTATGCCCGCCAGTTCCTGGAGATGATGCAGAAGCCGGACGTCGACCAGATCGACGGCCTCTCGCCGGCCATCTCCATCGAGCAGAAGACCACCTCGAAGAATCCGCGCTCTACGGTCGGCACCGTCACCGAGATCTATGACTATATGCGCCTGCTCTGGGCGCGGGTCGGCGTGCCCTATTCGCCGGCCACGGGCCTGCCGATCGAGAGCCAGACGGTCAGCCAGATGGTCGACCGCGTGCTGGCGCTGCCGGAGAAGACCCGGCTGTTCCTGCTGGCGCCGGTGGTGCGCGGGCGCAAGGGCGAATACCGCAAGGAACTCGCCGAGTTCCAGAAGAAGGGCTTCCAGCGCGTCAAGATCGACGGCACCTTCCACGAGATCGCCGACGCCCCGGCGCTCGACAAGAAGCTGAAGCACGACATCGACGTGGTGGTGGACCGCCTCGTGGTGCGCGCCGACATTGCCGGTCGCCTCGCGGATTCGCTGGAGACGGCGCTCGGCCTCGCCGACGGTATCGCTGTGATGGAGTATGCCGACGAAACCGAGGCGGACGGCTCGCCCAGGCGCATATTGTTCTCGGAGAAGTTCGCCTGCCCGGTCTCCGGCTTCACCATTTCAGAGATCGAGCCGCGGCTGTTCTCGTTCAACAATCCGTTCGGCGCCTGCCCGGTGTGCGACGGCCTCGGCCATGAAAGCAAGATCGATCCCGAACTGGTGGTGCCGGACAAGTCGCGCACCTTGAAGCAGGGCGCGCTGGCGCCCTGGGCCAAGTCGACCTCGCCCTATTACGGCCAGACGCTCGACGCGCTCTCCCGCCATTACGGCTTCAAGCTGACCACAGCGTGGAACGAACTGCCGGAGAAGGCGCGCAACGTCATTCTCTACGGCTCGGGCTCGGACGCGGTGCGCTTCGTCTATGATGACGGGATGCGCGCCTACGAGACCTCGAAGACCTTCGAGGGCATCATCACCAATCTCGAGCGGCGCTGGCGCGAGACCGAGAGCGACTGGGCGCGCGAGGAAATCGGCAAGTATTTCTCCGCGGTGCCCTGCGCCGCCTGCCATGGCTACCGGCTGAAACCCGAGGCGCTGGCCGTGAAGATCGCCGGCAGCCATATCGGTGAAGCCGCGCGGCTCTCTGTGCGCGGGGCGCTCGAGTGGTTCGGCGCGCTGCCCGGCCAGCTCACCGACAAGCAGAACGAGATCGCGGTGCGCATCCTGAAGGAGATACGCGAGCGCCTCGCCTTCCTGCTCGATGTCGGGCTGGATTACCTCACCCTCGCCCGCGGCTCCGGCACGCTGTCCGGCGGCGAGAGCCAGCGCATCCGTCTCGCCAGCCAGATCGGCTCCGGCCTGACGGGCGTGCTCTATGTGCTGGACGAGCCCTCGATCGGCCTGCACCAGCGCGACAATGAGCGCCTGCTCGGCACGCTCCGGCGGCTGCGCGACCTCGGCAACACCGTGATCGTGGTCGAGCATGATGAGGACGCCGTGCTCGCTGCCGACTATGTGGTCGATGTCGGCCCCGGCGCCGGCGTGCATGGCGGCCAGATCGTGGCGCAGGGCACGCCGGCGGACATCCTGGCCCATCCGGACTCGCTCACCGGCAAATACCTCACCGGAGAGATGAGCGTGCCGGTGCCGAAGCGGCGCAAGCCGAACACCAAGCGCATGCTCAAGGTGATCGGCGCGCGCGGCAACAATCTGAAGGACGTCAGCGCCGAGATACCGCTCGGCCTGTTCACTGCGGTCACCGGTGTCTCCGGCGGCGGCAAGTCGACCCTGCTGGTCGACACGCTCTACAAGGCGGTGGCCCGCCGGCTGAACGGTGCCTCCGATCCGCCCGCGCCACATGATCGCATCGAGGGGCTGGAGCATCTCGACAAGGTGATCGATATCGACCAGTCGCCGATCGGGCGCACCCCGCGGTCGAACCCGGCGACCTATACCGGCGCCTTCACTCCGATCCGCGAATGGTTCTCCGGGCTGCCGGAGGCCAAGGCGCGCGGTTACGGCCCGGGGCGTTTCTCCTTCAATGTGAAGGGCGGACGCTGCGAGGCCTGCCAGGGCGACGGCGTCATCAAGATCGAGATGCACTTCCTGCCCGACGTCTACGTCACATGCGATGTCTGCAAGGGCAAGCGCTACAATCGCGAGACGCTGGAGGTCACCTTCAAGAACAAGTCGATCGCCGACGTGCTCGACATGACGGTCGACGAGGGCGCCGAGTTCTTCAAGGCGGTGCCGGCGGTGCGCGAGAAGCTGGAGACGCTGTCACGCGTCGGCCTCGGCTATATCCATGTCGGCCAGCAGGCCAATACGCTGTCCGGCGGCGAGGCGCAGCGGGTGAAGCTGTCGAAGGAGCTGTCGCGCCGCGCCACCGGGCGCACGCTCTATATCCTCGACGAGCCGACCACTGGCCTGCATTTCCACGACGTCGCCAAGCTCATGGAGGTGCTCCACGAACTGGTGGAGCAGGGCAATACGGTGGTGGTGATCGAGCACAATCTCGAAGTCATCAAGACCGCGGACTGGGTGATCGATCTCGGCCCCGAAGGCGGCGATGGCGGCGGCGAGATTGTCGCGGCCGGCCCGCCGGAGGCGATCGCCAAGGAGAAGCGCAGCCACACCGGCCGCTTCCTCGCCGGGGTGCTGGCCCGCCGGCCGATGAAGCGCCGCTCCGAAGCGGCGGAGTAGCCGGCAGCGCGAATGTCGCGCTGTTTGAACATCCTTCGAGGCCCGGCGTTGCCGGGCACCTCAGGATGAGGTTGATCTTGAAAGAGCTACCTCATCCTGAGGTGCTCGCGCAGCGAGCCTCGAAGGATGCTCAAGCAGAGCCCCTCTTCGAGCCAGCCGCGCCGCGTGGATGGTCGCGGCGATCAGCACGATGGTCGCGCCGAACTGGTGCGTCAGTGCGATGTCGATCGGCACCTGGTGGATCAGCGTCATGATGCCGAGGAAGGCCTGCGCCGTGACAAGGCCGAACAGCAGCAGCGCCCGCCGCTCCGCCGGCCCGCCGAAGCGCCGTGCATCCAGCCAGTGCAGCAGCGTGAGCCCCCACAGCGCATAGGCGACCATGCGGTGGTCGAACTGCACGGTCATCGCATTCTCGAAGAAATTCCGCCACGCCGGCTGCTGCACCAGCAACTGCTCCAGCGGCGGGATGAAGTGCCCGTCCATCAGCGGCCAGGTGGTGAAGGTGAGGCCGGCATCGAGGCCGGCCACTAGCCCGCCCAGGAAGATCTGCACCAGCACCAGCACCGGCAGCGCGATGCCAAGACCGCGCACCCGCCCGCACTCGGGCTCGGACCCGGCACGCGGGCGCAATCCATCGGCAACGATGAGCGTGGCGACAAGAATGGTGCACGCCAGCGTCAGGTGGATGGCGAGGCGGTACTGGCTGACATCGACGCGGGTGGCGAGGCCTGAGGAGACCATCCACCAGCCGACCGCGCCCTGCAGTCCGCCGAGCACGAACAGGCCGGCGAGCCGCCAGCCGAGCGCGCGGCCGATCAGGCCGCGCCACGCGAAGAACAGGAACGGCAGTAGGAACACGAAGCCGATCAGGCGACCGAGCAACCGATGTGCCCATTCCCACCAGAAGATGGTGCGGAATTCGCTGAGACTCATGCCCTTGTTTAGGATCTGATATTGCGGGATCTGCTGGTACTTCTGGAATTCGGCCTGCCAGGCGGCATCCGACAGCGGCGGCAGCATGCCGGTCACCGGCTTCCATTCGGTGATGGAGAGACCGGATTCGGTCAGGCGCGTCGCGCCGCCGACCACCACCATCAGCACGATGAGCGCAGCAATCGCATAGAGCCAGAGCCGCACCGGGCGCATCCGGTCTGTCGTCGCCAAATCCTGTCCTGCCAATTCCCGCGCTCCTCGCCGCCGCCCCCGCTTCAGCATCACGCCTGCCTGATCGAGCTTCCGCCCAGGCGGCGCGAGCGATATAGAGCCCCATTGTTGCGCGCAACGGGACCAAATGTCCTGTGCGTCGCTGCAGGATCAACTTCATGGGAGCAAGCTGATGGCAGGGACCGCGAGCCAAAGTGCGCTGCCGCCTCGCTTGCGCAAGCTCATCGGCACGGTGCTGATGATCATTCTGGTGCTGGTCTGGGCGCTCGGCGCCATGGCACTGGCGCAGGGTCGCGTCACCGAATTGCCCGGTTATCTGCAGTTCGTGGCCTATGTCGTGCTGGGTCTCGGCTGGGTGGTGCCGGCCGGGCTGCTCATACGCTGGATGCTGAAGGGCGACGTGCGTCCCGAAACGCTGTGAGCGCTCGGAACGGCAAGCCGGACAGCAGCGCCTCGACATAACGCGGCTTCTGGTAGAGCCCATTGAGCGAGATGCGTGGCAGGTAAAGTGGATCGGCATCCGGCCCGAGGACGCCCGGCCGGGTCGTCACCGCGGTCTCGAAGCCGATCTTGCGGGCCATGGCGAACTCGCGCTCCCCCGCTGAGGTAGGATCGCCGATCGGATAGGCGAAGCTCGTCGGCATGCGCCCGAGCTTCTCGCCGATGATCTCCCGGCTGCGGCGCATCTCCGTCTCGGCCTCGGCTTCCGGCAGCTTGGCGAGGCGCGGATGGCTCACCGTATGGGCGCCGATGGTCACCAGCGGATCGGCGGCCAGCCGCTTCAATTCGTCCCAGCCCATGCAGAGCTCGCGGGCGAAGCTGCGCATGTCGACGCCGTAGCGCACCGCGAGATCGCGCACGCTGGCGAGCAATTGCACCTCGTCAAGCGCCCGCAGCCGCCAATAGAGCGCCTGATGGCAGCGCACCTTCGCCGCATCGCTCCGGCAATCATAGAGCTCGACCCCTTGGCCGAGATCGAACGAGATCTGATCCGACGAGGCGATCGCCCGCTCGAGGGCGAGCCACCACATCTCCCCGGTGTGGTCGGCGAAGCGTGTGGCGACGAACAGCGTCCACGGCACTTTGTGCCGGGTGAGGATGGACTCCGCATAGGCGACATTGTCGCGATAGCCGTCATCAAAGGTCAGGCACACGAAGCGCCGCTCCGAACGGCCGGCCAGCAGCCGCGCGCGGGCCTCGGCGAGGCTGACGAACTCGATGCCGCGCTGGGCGAGCCTGCCGAGCAAGGCGTCGAGGAAGTCCGGGGTGATCTCCAGGATGCGGTTGGGCTGAAAGGCGCCGCTGCGCGCCGGGCGCACATGGTGCAAGGTGAGGATCGCGCCGAGCCCGCCGGTGTGGGGGGCGGCGAGCCGCGCCGCACCGGAAAGCGAAAGCCCTTCCAGCGCGAGGCGATACAACAAATAGCGCGCCTGGCCTTTCAAGCCGCTTACTCCTGCGACCCATCCGTGGGGACAACGGACTGTCGCCGATTTCGTGCCATGCCAAGTCTTCACAAATCGCTAGCGGGGACCCGCTGGCGGCAGCAGCGGTCATTGCACGTTCCAGTAGACTGCCCGTTAACCGCGTGCACCAACTCGATTTGCAATTTAGTGGCAAATTAGCGGCATTTATGGACTAGTATCCGTACTGAGAATGGACCGTACGCGTCGACGGGCCGACGCTTGCCGCGTGGGTCTCCTCGCGATCGACCCGCCTTCCATTGTGCAACGGAGCATGCGGCCCACATGTCCTTGACCGCCGACGCCCTGGACATGCTGAGCGAGGCGCAGTCTGGCGCCGCCATTACCCGCGTCGCCGTGCACGACGGTTTCGACGCGGCAGGCGAGGCGTGGCGCCACCTCGAGCATACCGGCCTGCTCACGCCCTATCAGCACCGCTCATTTGTCGAGACATGGTGGCGCGAGATCGGGTGTCAGCAAGGCATTGATCCGCTCATCGCCGTCGGCCATGGTCCCCAGGACGAGCCAGCCTTTCTCTGGCCGCTCGGCTGGCGCCGGCGCGGTGCCCTCGCCATTGCCGAGCCACTCGGCGGCAAGCACGCCAATTTCCATTTCGGCCCGTGGTCCGATGCCGCGCTCGGTGCCGGCCGACCGGCTCTCGAAGCGGCACTCGTCAAGCTGCATCGCGCCGCGCCGCAGATCGACGTGTTGACGCTGTCGAACCAGGCGGTGGAATGGCGCGGCCGGCGCAACCCGTTCGCGCTGCTCGCCGGCGCCCTGCCCTCGCCGTCCGATGCCTATCGCGTCCGGCTCGATGCCGATCCCGAGGCCTATCTGCGCCGCGTGCTGAGCCACGATGCGCGCAAGCAGGTACGGGCCAAGACCCGCAAGTTCGAATCGATGCCCGGCTTCCGTGTCACACGCGCCGAAGGGTATGCCGAGACCACCATGCTGCTCGACGCCTTCCTCAGCCAGAAGGCGGCGCAGTTCGCGCAGATGGGCGTGCCCGACCCGTTCGCGGCCCCGGGCACCCGCGCTTTCCTCGACACGCTGACCGACACGTCGCTCGACCTCTACGGGCTTCATGTCGACGGCGCGCCGATCGCCGTGTTCGGCGGCATCGGCGACGGGCGCCGCTTCTCCGGCATGTTCATGTCCTACAGCGCCTGCTGCCATGCCCGACTGACGCCGGGCTATGTGCTCACCGCCCATGTCGTCGCCGACCTGTGCCGCCGCGGTTATGAGAGCTTCGACCTCGGTGTCGGCGAGGCCCGCTACAAGACGCATTTCTGCAACGAGACGGAAAGCCTGGTCGATGTGGTGATCCCGCTCAGCATTACCGGGCGGCTCTATGCCATCGCCGACCGCGAGGCCCGCCGCGCCAAGCGCGCCGTCAAGCGCTCGCCGCTGCTCTGGAACGCGCTCGCGAAGATCCGCCGGCTGCGCGCGATCTGACGCCGATCACGCCGCCGCTTCCTCGACCGCGGGCTCCGCCGTCGCCTCGTCGCGGGCGAAGGTGACCATGGCGATCTCGCCGAAGCCGCGCGCCGCCAGCGTATCGAACGCCTCCACCGCATCGGTCGCCGAGCCGTCGGGGCGCGTCACCAGAATCAGCGTCGGCTTCAGCGCCGCGATCTTGCCGGCTCCGACCGCCATGCCGAGCGGCGGCGCGGCGACCACCACATGATCATAGGTCTGCGCCAGGGCGCTGAGGATCAGGATCAGCCGATCGGCGGCGACCAGCCCGTCGGCGTCGCGCGAGCCGCGCCCCGGCGGGATCAGATGGCTGCGCGAAGCGTTGTCGCGATGGATCGTCTCGGAGAAGCTCGCCACCGCGAACAACAGATCGGTGAGGCCGGGCGCGCGTTCGTCGAGGCCGAGCGCATTGAGCGCTTCGGACGAGACGTCGAGGCAGACCAGCACGACGCGGCGCTCCGGAGCGGCGAGCGAGCGGGCGAGCGCCAAGGCGCAGCGCGCGACGCCCTCGTCCGGTTCCGGGCCGGTGACGATGACCAGCCGCGCACCCTCGCCGCGCAGTTCGACGAGCCGCGACAGGTCGGCCAGCCTGGTCTCCGCCATCGCCTCGGCGCGGGCAGCCCCCGCCTCCGGCACGTCGGAACCCGGCGAGCCGATCCACGGCAGATGATGCGGGCCGTCGCCTTGCACCGGTCCCGGCACCGGTGAGGGCGCGTCCGGTTCATCATCCTCGCTCGGCGCCGCCGCCATGAGCACGCCGATCGCCGAGAGCGCGGCGGCGAGCAGCATCATCGCCAGCGCCGCCATCAATATGATCGGCAGCTTCTTCGGATAGGTCGGCTCGATCGCCGCGCTGGCCATCGAGATGATGCGCGCATCCGGCTGCACCGAGGCCGGATCGCTGCGCGAGGCGGCGTCGCGGTAGCGGCCGAGGAAGCTCTCCAGCAGGTCGCGCTGCGCCCTCGCCTCGCGCTCCAGCGCGCGCAGCTCGACGTCCTGCCCGCCGGCGGTGGCTGCCTGCTGCTTGATCTGGTCGAGCTGGTTCGACACCGCATCCACCCGCGCCCCCGCGAGCTTGGCGCTGTCTTCGAAGCTGCGCACCATGGTCATCGCCTCGGCACGGATCTGGCCGTCGAGATCGGCGATCTGGGCGCGCAACTCCTTGATGCGGGGATGGCGCGCCAGCAGCGTCGCCGATTGCTCGGCGAGCGCGGCGCGCAGCATGATGCGGCGCTCGACCAGAGCGCGGATCAGGTCGGAATTCAGTACCTCGGAGACCTCGATGGCGCCGCCATTGCGCAGTTGCGCGCGGATCGCCGCCGCCTTGCTCTCGGCTTCCGCCTTCTGCGCCTGCGCCGAAGTGAGCTGCGTGCTGAGCTCGCCAAGCTGCTGCGCGGTCAGCGTGGTGCCATTGGCGCCGACATAGAGATTGGCCTTGGAGCGGAAAGCCTCGACCTTGGCCTCGGCGTCCCCCACCTTGGTGCGCAGCGCCTCGATCTCGGTAGCCAGCCACTGCGTGCTCTGGCGCGTCGCATTGGCGCGCGAGACCTGCTGGAGCTTGAGATAATCCTCGGCGAAGGCATTGGCGATGCGGGCGGAAAGCTCCGGATCGGGCGAGGAATAGTCGATGGCGATGACGCGCGAGCGCTCGAAATTATAGACGTTGAGATTCTTCGCCAGCACCGCGAGCGCGGCGTCCTCACGCGTCGTCTGCGAGGCCTCGCGACGGATCCCGGCCATGCCGAGCAGCCGCGACAGGAAGCCCGGCTGCGGCGCGAATTCCGGCCGTTCGTCGAGCTTCAGGTCGCGCACCACCTGGCGGGCGAGATCGCGCGAGAGGATGACCTGCACCTGGCTCTGCACCGCTTCGGGCTCGACCACCGAGCGCTCGTCGCCGGCGCCCTGCTCGCTCTGCGGGCGATTGAAGACGGTCTGCCCGCTTTCGATCAGCAGCCGCGCCTCGGAAGAATAATAGGGCGTGACCATATTCACCGCGACCGCAGCGATTACCGCCGCCAGCACGGTCGGGATCAGGATCCGCCAGCGTCGCGCCCATAGATGCCGGCCGAGCGCGCCGACATCGATCGCACGCTCGCGCTCGCTCATCGGCGGGCTCGCCTCGGAACTGGTATCTGCAGGAATCGGCTGATCATCGCGCACCATGGCTCAATCTATGAAGCGCTATGGTTTCCATGTTGTTAAGGATGGCGCGCAGAATGGTTACCATTCATTAACCATGCGGACGCACTACTCGGGCAAGCTCTCGCGAAGCAGGGATTCCCGATGTTCAGTCGTTGCGCCGTCGTGGTGCTCGGCCTCCTTCTGGCGGCATGCGCGACGCGCGGCCCCGCCGTGGTCGCCGTCAGCCCCGCCTTCGAGGCGCCCTATACGCTCGATGCCGGCGATCGGCTTCGTGTCGTGGTGTTCGGCCAGCCCGGCCTGACCAACTCCTATTCGGTCGATGCCTCGGGCAAGATCGCCATGCCGCTGATCGGCCTCGTCGACGCGCGCGGCAGCACCGTGGCGGAACTGCAGAAGGACATCCAGGCCAGATTGCGCCAAGGATACATGCGCGAGCCCAATGTCGCGGTCGAGGTCGAGACCTACCGGCCCTTCTTCATCCTCGGCGAGGTGGTGCAGTCCGGGCAGTACCCTTACGTCGCCAATCTTACTGTGGAGACGGCGGTCGCGATTGCTGGCGGATTCTCGCCGCGCGCAGTAAAGACATCCGCCACCATATCGCGCAACATAGAGGGGCAAGTGGTTACCGCCACCGTACCCTCGACCTATCCCGTCCGCCCGGGCGACACCATCAACATACAGGAACGCTGGTTCTGATGAGCGCGGACCCCGACCGCCCACTGCGCATCCTTCACGTGTTGCGCGCGCCGGTGGGCGGCCTGTTCCGTCACGTCATGGACCTGGCCTCCGCCCAGGCGGCGCGTGGCCACAAGGTGGGATTGCTTGCCGATTCCATCACCGGCGGCGGGCGCGCCGACGAGGCGCTGGCACGCATCGCGCCCGAGCTCGCGCTCGGCATCGACCGCATCCCCATGGACCGCCTGCCGAGCCGGCGCGATCTGCGCGGCATCTCGCTGGCGGCGCGGCGGGCGAAGATGGTGCGCGCCGACATCGTGCACGGCCACGGCGCCAAAGGCGGGCTGTTCGCCCGGCTCGGCGGCGGCAAGGCGCTGAAAGCCTATACACCACACGGCGGCAGCCTGAACTATTCGAAGTGGACGCCGGGCGGCTTCCTCTATCTCGGCTGCGAGTCGCTGCTGCGCTTCCGCACCGATGTCTCGCTGTTCGAGAGCGAGTACGCCTCCAGCGTCTACCAGACCAAGGTCGGCAAGCCGCGTGGCATTGCCCGGGTGGTGCATAACGGCATATCGGCGGGCGAGTTCGAACCCGCGCTGCCGGTTCCGGAAGCCAGCAACCTGGTCTTTGTCGGCGAACTGGCGCGGCGCAAGGGCGTCGACATCCTGCTCCAGGCGCTCGCCGAGCTGAACCGCCAGGGCCGCACCGTAACGCTTACCGCGGTCGGCTCCGGCCCGGAGGAAGACGAGTTGCGGGCACTGGCGAACGAGCTCGGGCTTGCCAACCAGGTCCGTTTCCTGCCGCCGATGAATGCGCGCCAGGCTTTCTCGCTCGGCCGCGTGCTGGTGGTGCCCTCCCGCGCCGAGTCCCTGCCCTACATCGTGCTCGAAGGCGTTGCCGCCAGCATGCCGATCATCGCCTGCAATGTCGGCGGCATACCGGAGATCTTCGGCGCATATGCCGATGCGCTGGTGCCGGCGGGCGATCCGGACGCTCTCGCCGGCGCCATCGGCACCGATCTCGGCACGCTGACCGCACGCACGCTGCGCGTCCGCGCCCGGGTCCGCAGTTCCTTCAGCACCGAAGCCATGTGCGACGGCATCATGAGCGCCTATCGCGAAGGCCTTGCGGCACGCAGATCCCGTTAGGGTCCGGTTACCGTCAAACCTCACGCTTCGGATTAAGGCTTCCGTGACCCGGTTGCGCTAGGATGCGTTCAAATAATGAGCGCGCGGCAGCTCTCGCATGCCGATGCGGCAGAAGACGCATCCCGACGGGAGCTGGCCGGAATGATGGAATATTCCCCGCGCGACGCGCTGCGCGCCGCAGGGCCGGCGGGCGCTGTGCGCGCCGGCAGCGCCGCGCGCGAGCTTGGCGACCTCGCACGCGAGATCGCCGCGCGTCCGGTGGTGCCGGCCCTCTCCCGCGTAGTGCTGGCCGGGGCGATGCGCCTCGTCGACTTCCTGCTCCTCGTCCTCGTCGGCATAGCGTTGCACATCGCCTATGTGATGCCGACCTATGGCCTCGACCCGGCCTATCCGGTCGCCATCCTCGCGCTGTCGCTGCTGGCGGTGCTGCTGTTCCACATCGCCGGCGCCTATGAGGTCGGCTCGCTGCGCTTCATCGCCCCGCAGCTCGGGCGCATCACCATCGCCTGGCTCGTCGCCTTCGCATTTGGGCTCGCGGTGGTGTTCTTCGCCAAGCTGGAAGGCACCTATTCCCGCGTCTGGCTCATCGCCTGGTTCGTTGGCGGCCTGCTTGCCATCCTCGCGGCGCGGCTGGTGCTGGCGCGGCTGATCGCGCGCTGGATCGCGGAAGGCCGCCTCACCCGGCGCACCGTCATCGTCGGCGGCGGCACCAGCGCGGAGGAATTGATCGAGGCCCTGCAGCGCGACCGCCACGGCGATGTCGAGGTGATCGGCCTGTTCGACGACCGCAATGACGAACGCTCGCCCAATCTGGTGGCGGGTATCCCCAAGCTCGGCACGGTGGACGATCTCGTCGAGTTCGCTCGCCGCACCCGCATCGATCTGCTCATCGTCTCGCTGCCGGTGACGGCGGAAGAGCGCGTGCTGCACATGGTCGGCAAGCTCTGGGTGCTGCCGGTCGATGTGCGGCTCTCCGCCCACACCAGCCGGCTGCGGCTGCGCCCGCGCTCCTACTCCTATGTCGGCACGGTGCCGGTGCTCGACATCTATGACAAGCCGATCGCCGATTGGGACGTGGTGCAGAAATGGCTGTTCGACCGCATCGTCGGCGGGCTGCTGCTGGTGCTGCTCTCCCCCGTGATGCTGGCGGTGGCGATCGCGGTGAAGCTCGGCAGCGCCGGGCCGGTGTTTTTCCGCCAGCGCCGCTACGGCTTCAACAACGAGCTGATCGAGGTGTTCAAGTTCCGCTCCATGTATGTCGAGCAGAGCGACGTCACCGCCTCGAAGCTCGTCACCAAGGGCGATCCGCGCGTCACCCGCGTCGGCCGCTTCATCCGCAAGACCAGCCTCGACGAGCTGCCCCAGCTCATCAATGTCGCGGTGTTCGGCAATCTCTCCCTCGTCGGCCCGCGCCCGCACGCTTTGCACGCCAAGGCCGAGAACCGGCTCTATGACGAGGTGGTGGACGGCTATTTCGCCCGCCATCGGGTGAAGCCCGGCATCACCGGCTGGGCGCAGATCAATGGCTGGCGCGGCGAGACCGACACCAGCGAAAAGATCCAGCGCCGCGTCGAGTATGACCTGTTCTACATCGAGAACTGGTCGGTGATGTTCGACATGCTGATCCTCGCCCGCACCCCGTTCGCGCTGCTGAAGAGCGAGAACGCGTACTGAGCGCGCCGGCTGCGGAATCGTCTACACAAATGAACTGAGGCGTTGACGTCACACCTGCCCGAAATCAGCCTCGCAAGGGTTCGGAAACCATGGTCGAGGAACTTCTCCCCTTGGTGAATTTGTCAAGGAATTGTAAATAAATACGTCGACGCGTTTGGGGGGCCTGGCGTCGACCCGCGGCGGCCGGCTTATTGCCAGATCGGCCGCCGCATCCGCGTCGGGCCTTCGGCACAGGCGTGCTGCTCATGCTGTACATCGTACCGCAACAACCCGGAACCGGCGCACAGATGCTGCGCCGCCTTGCCCGTCTGGAAGAGCAGATTATCAACGTCGACGCCCACATAACGCGTCAGTTGCTCATCGTGGCGCAACTGGAGCGCGCCGGCTTCCCCGCCCGCAGCGCCCGCGGCATCCTCGCCGGCTTCGACACGATCCGCGAAGAAAGCATCGCCGAGCGCGACCGCATCCGCGCGCTGCTGGATCAGGTCACGGGGTAGGGTTCTCTCGTCATCTCCGAGACCAACCTCGCCATATGCAATAGTCGCGTCGATGATTTGCACCGCGCGAGCTTGGTGCGTGGAAAACTGGCTGACCTCGACAAGCTGGATGCGGACGATGAGCGGGTCGCTTTTAGTTTAGCACAAGGTCGAGCAAATATCGGCGACCCTGAAGGAGCACGGCGAGGACATCGCAGAGTTCCAGACCTTCCGCAGGCATATCGGCGCCGTAGTCGCGGTCGCCCGCATCGCCGTGTCGATCGTCGTCGCTGGCGGCGGCTGGCTGCTCACCCAGCTCTGGGATCAGCTGGCAGCATGGGGCGGCGGATTGTGGAGTCACTCAATCGGATTTAGGGGGTGCGTTTGCCGAAATAAAGGGGCCATTCACCTCTGCGACTCCGGGCAATGAGCCCAATAATTCACGTATTATATGTGGGTCAAAAGATTGAGTTCTAGAAAAACTTACTCTCAGCTTTCCTGACGACCCGTTTACGGCAGTTGGCCTCGCGCCTCCACTTCTCAACGCGTCCATAATTTGCTTGTCATCTGGATCTTCTCCGGGAATCGGGACGATTTCAATAAAAGCCGTACTAGGCAAGTCTTTAAGCAGATCGTACCAATTCTTGCGCGGCATATGACTTAGCGCCTCGGAGCCGTTCTCGACGCGAGATACTCTCGCCGAAAGGGCCTCAATATCTCGCATGATCGTTTGCATCTCTGGCGTGGCGTGCTCAGCCAACTCGACGCGACCGCGCGTTCTCGTTACCGGGTTCTCCACTATATAATCCGGCGCAAGCGCTACGTTGATTTGATTTTTTAGCAACAGCTTCGCAGCCTCGATATCACGGGGACGAGAAATTGAGAATTTTATTGACCTGTACAGCAATACGTCGAACGGTATTCTTTCGCTCTCCAGCTGCAAATGAATTATTGGCTTCTGAGCGAGATGTCTTATCCCTATCTCATAAAACACATTTGGATTGAGAAATGAAAGATCCGCTATGACCAAATCTACATTCAGCAATCTGTCGATGATTTGAGAATCTATAAGGCCAGGAGTATTAATATCATCGGACCGTTCGACGTTGATGTCGCCGATATCATTCAGAACAGGCCGGATAATCATTTCGGCCACCCATTCCGCGTGAACGCGCTCGCGGCTGTCTGGCTCCCCAATCGGGCTCACGATAAAGCAACTCTTCGGCACAGCTTCCCCCTCTAGTTGCATTCATACTCACCCATCGGCTAGGCGCCTTCAATCTCAATCAGAGCACTCCCATGGCCCCTGCCCGGTTTCGCCGCGGCGGATGGCGCGCGCTTGCCGCCGCGCTGCTCGACGCCAAAGAATGGCATCGAAACGCACATGCCCCAATATTTTGGAGCTGCCGTTTCGGTGATCTGACGTTTTTTCGTTCCATTTTGGCGATCGGCGGGGCGTTCCGATCGGTGCCGATTTCCGCTGCAATATCAGAGCGGGTAAATGGTCGGAGTGGCGGGATTTGAACCCACGACCCCTAGTCCCCCAGACTAGTGCGCTAACCAGGCTGCGCTACACTCCGACGACCGGCGTCGACGTTATAGTGACAACACCCCCACCGCGCAACCGGCCGGAAAGGCGTACAAACACTGAAATGCGCGCCGCGGAGACCAATTGATGAACCACCATTCGCATCCTCAGCCCGAGCCGCTCGATTCGTCCGCGGGTCCGCTGATGATCCCGCCGGCCGAGGCGACGCTCGCCTTGCTGGAGGCGCGCCGCTCGGTGCCGCTGCGCACGCTCGCCGGCCCGGGCCCGACGCCGGACGAACTCGACCGGCTGATGCGCCTGGCCGCCCGCACGCCGGACCACGGCCGGCTCATACCCTGGCGCTTCATCCTGATCGAGGGTGAGGCGCGAGCTGAGCTCGGCGACCGGCTCGATGCGCTCTATGCAAGGCAGAACCCGGAGATGGCGGCGGGCAAGGGCGACATGTGGCGGCTCTATCTGGAGCGCGCGCCGCTTACCGTGGTGGTGGTCAGCCGGCCCGATCCGGCCTCCAAGGTGCCTGAGTGGAACCAGATGCTCTCCGCCGGCGCCGCCGGCATGGCGCTGACCGTTGCAGCCAGTGCCATGGGCTTCGCCACGCAATGGCTGCTGAAATGGCCGGGCCGCGATCCGCAGGCCGCCGCGCTGGTGGGCGTGCGCGCCGGCGAGAAGGTCGCCGGCTTCATCCATATCGGCCGGCCGCGCATGATCGCGCCGGACCGCCCTCGCCCGGCGCTGACCGATGTGGTGACCCGCTGGAGCGGGGATCAGTCGATGTCGAACGAAACGCCCTGAGCCAGCGGCAAGGCGCGCGAGTAGTTGATGGTGTTGGTGGCGCGCCGCATATAGGCCTTCCAGGCGTCGGAGCCGGACTCGCGCCCGCCGCCGGTCTCCTTCTCGCCGCCGAACGCGCCGCCGATCTCGGCCCCGGACGGGCCGATATTCACATTGGCGATGCCGCAATCCGAGCCCTCGGCGGACAGGAAGGCTTCCGCTTCGCGCAGGTCATTGGTGAAGATCGAGGATGACAGGCCCTGCGGCACGTCATTGTGCAGCTTGATCGATTCCTGCAGGCCGCCGCTGCGCAGCACATAGAGGATCGGCGCGAAGGTCTCCTGCCGCACGACGTCGGTCTGCTCGTCGATCTCGACCAGGGCCGGGGCGACATAATAGGCATCCGGCCAGCGCTCGGCATGCACCCGCTCGCCGCCATGCACCTTGGCGCCGGCCGCCCGCGCCGTATCGAGCGCGCGCTGCATGCCGGCATAGGCGGCCTCGTCGATCAGCGGGCCGATCAGCGTGCCGGCGACGCGCGGATCGCCGATCGATACCGAGCCGTAGGCCTTGGCGAGGCGCGGCACCAGATCGTCATAGACGCTCTCATGCACGATCAGCCGGCGCAGCGTGGTGCAGCGCTGGCCCGCCGTGCCCATGGCGGCGAAGGCGATGCCGCGCAAGGCAAGGCCAAGATCCGCCGATGGGCAGACGATGGCGGCATTGTTGCCGCCGAGCTCAAGGATGGAGCGGCCGAAGCGCTTGGCCACCCGCTCGCCGACGATGCGGCCCATGCGGGTCGAGCCGGTCGCCGACAGCACCGGCACGCGCGCGTCGTCCACCAGGGCGGCGCCGACATCGCCGGCGCCGATCAGCACCTGCGACAGCCCGGCCGGCGCATCGCCGAACCTGGCGGCGGCCTTCTCGAACAGCGCCTGCACGGCGAGCGCGGTCAGCGGTGTCTTCTCCGACGGCTTCCAGATCACACTGTTCCCGCAGACCAGCGCCAGCGCGGCGTTCCACGACCAGACCGCCACGGGGAAATTGAAGGCGGTGACGATGCCGACCGGCCCGATCGGGTGCCAGCTCTCCATCATGCGATGGCCCGGACGCTCCGAGGCGATGGTGAGGCCATAGAGCTGGCGCGAGAGACCGACCGCGAAATCGCAAATGTCGATCATCTCCTGCACTTCGCCGAGCCCTTCGGACGTCACCTTGCCGGCTTCCAGCGTCACCAGCCGGCCGAGCTCGGCCTTGTGGGCGCGCAATTCCTCGCCGATCAGGCGGACCAGTTCGCCGCGCCGCGGCGCCGGCACGGTGCGCCAGATGTGGAAGGCCTCGACCGAGCGGGTGACGGTGTCCGCGACCTCGGCCGGGCTGGCCTCGATGACGTGGGCGACGATCTCGCCGGTGATCGGAGAACGGGCCTGGCGGTTGCCGTTCTTCCAGAGGCTCGACGGCACGTCCAGGGCCAAGAGGAGGCCGGCAACGTCCTTGGCTGCGGGTTCGCCGGTGGTGACGCGTATGGTCATGGATCGCCTCCTATGCGTTCATCCCTGTCCATATCACCAGCGCGAGCCGGCGTGTAACCCCACCTTCGTGAGGTCAGGTCGGCGCCGGAACCTAACCCAGCGTCATGAGTTATTCGGAGTGGCGCAATGGCACTTCTCCGGCTCCCGCAGGCTATTTCCGGATGCTGAGATAGTGTTGCCGAAATGCCGCTAGACGAGCGGTTTCTATACTGGAAATGCAGCCGAAACTCTTCTCGCGATTGGCTCGGGCCGATGGCGAGACTACGGGAGTCTGGCTATGAAAATGGCTCTGGCATACGGAATATTCTACGGCGGAGTCAGCGAGCGGCTTACCATCGCCACAATTTCTTGTTCATCGACCGTTCATGGTTTCAACGGGAGAAGGACAGAAGCATTGAAGGCTTGGAAAAACGGACGCATCGCCGCTGCGGTTTTTACCGCCAGCATGATCTTCGCCGCCGCCGACAGCTCGGCATTCGCTGGCAGCGCCAAGCTTGGCGCCAGCAGCGGCATGGCTTCCTACTACGGATATGGCGGGCGCACCGCCAACGGCGAGCGTCACAGTGGCGCCGCGATGACCGCCGCGCACCGCACCCTTCCCTTCGGCACCAAGGTCCGCGTCACCAACACCTCGAACGGGCGTTCGGTCATCGTGCGGGTCAATGATCGCGGCCCCTTCGTGCGTGGCCGGGTGATCGACGTCTCGACTGCCGCCGCGGACGTGCTGGGCTTCCGCTCGCGCGGCGTCGCCAAGGTCGATCTCGCCGTGGTCAGCCAGAGCGCGGCCAATTAAGGCCTTTCAGCGCTCGTCCTCGAACGCCGCATCGAGCATCCGACGGCACTCCTGCAACTCATAGAGCGTTGCCTGGAGGCGCCGTATGTCGTCACGCGTGAGGTTCACGCGCGACGGCTCGGTGGCAGCCGTACGCCCGCGCGGCTCGGAAGCGCGGCTCTCGGCGTGGCGGGTTTCAGTCGGACGCGGCTCTGGGCGCGGCTCCGGCTGCCGTGCCGGCGTATAGGCGCGGGTCTCGCTCGGCGGCGTCCAGTCGGACGGCGGGCCGTAAGGCTGCGCGCGCAGTGGCATGAAGGACGGGTCCGCCCCGCGCGGGCGAACCGGCTCGCGATTTGGCTCGCGGCTGGGCTCGAAGCGCGCCGGCGCCGGTCGGAACGGGAAAGCCGGCATCGCGTCCACTGGGCCGTCCTCCTCGAACGGGCGATGCGCCTCACTCTCGCGAGCAGCTGGCGCCGCGTTGCGCGGATGCGCCGGCTCCGGTTGCCGTACCGGCGGCATGTCGACGATTTCCGGCAGTTCCTCGCGCGCGATCCGCGCGGAAGGCTCGTTGCGCTCGCCCTCGCGACCACGGCGCGTGGGCAGCAGGTTCAGAATGCCGCCCAGCGCCCCGCCACGCGGCTCGTCGTCGAGCGGCGCGCGCGCAGCACGGCGTTCGCCCGCATCCGCTGCCATGCCGGGGTGACCGGCATCGATGCCGAGATCCTCGAGATCCCGGCCGATGTCTTCGCCCATATCGGCGTCGGCGAGCCCGACATCGTCGGCCTCCAGCCACACCATCTGCACGAAGCGCGGCCCCTGCTCCTTCAGGATGCGCTGCACCCCGCGAATGGTGTAGCCCTCGCTGTAGAGCAGATGCCTTATGCCGCGCAGCAGCTCGATGTCGTCAGGGCGATAATAGCGCCGCCCGCCGCCGCGCTTGAGCGGGCGGATCTGCGGAAAGCGCGTCTCCCAGAAGCGCAGCACATGCTGCGGCAAATCGAGGTCGTCCGCGACCTCACTGATCGTGCGGAAGGCGTCGGGGCCTTTCTCCACGGCCAGCACCTCCTACCGGATCACTTCGCCGGTTCGGCGTTGATCTGCTGCTTGAGGATGTTGGATGGCTTGAACACCATCACGCGGCGCGGCGAGATCGGAACCTCCTCGCCGGTCTTCGGATTGCGGCCGACGCGCTCACCCTTCTGGCGCACCACGAAGGAGCCGAAGGAAGACAGCTTCACCGTCTCGCCCTTCGCCACGCAATCGGCGATCTCCGACAGCACCGTCTCGACCAGAGCAGCGGATTCCGTGCGGGAAAGGCCGACGCGCTGATACACGGCCTCGCAAAGATCCGCGCGCGTGATTGTCCGACCGGACATTATTCTCTCCACCCAATACGCAATCGCACCGTCCCGACTCCAGCCTAGGCGTCGATGGCGTTCACGGTCAACGGCAACGGTCTGCGCAGGCACACAAATTCGCTTACCAGCGCAGCAGCGCCGAGCCCCAGGTGAAGCCGCCGCCCATCGCTTCCAGCAGCACGACGTCGCCCCGCTTGATGCGCCCGTCGGCATGAGCCACGGCGAGCGCGAGCGGAATTGACGCAGCGGACGTGTTGCCGTGGCGATCAACCGTCATCACCACCTTGCCCGGCGCGATGCCGAGCTTGGTGGCACTCGCGTCAATGATGCGCCGATTCGCCTGATGTGGCACGAACCAGTCGAGCGATTGCGCATCGACCCCTGTGGCGGCGAAGGCATCCTCGATCACGTCGGTGATCATGCCGACCGCATGGCGGAACACTTCGCGGCCCTCCATGCGCAGATAGCCGACGCTGCGGGTGGAGGAGACGCCGCCATCGACATAAAGCTTGTTCTTGTGCCGGCCGTCCGAGCGCAGATGCGTCGTCAGTATCCCGGCGCCGTTCGCCTCGTCAGCCGCCACTCGCTCCAGCACCACCGCCCCTGCCCCGTCGCCGAACAGCACGCAGGTGGTGCGGTCGGTCCAGTCGAGGATGCGCGAGAAGGTCTCGGCGCCGATCACCAGCGCGCGGCGGAAATTGCCGGCCTTCAGGAAATTATCGGCGGTCGCCATGGCGAAGACGAAGCCCGAGCACACCGCCTGCAGGTCGAACGCCGCGCCATGGGTGATGCCGAGCCCGGCCTGCACCGCCACCGCGGTCGCCGGGAAGGTGTTGTCCGGCGTCGAGGTGGCGAGCACGATGAGGTCGATGTCGCCCGGCTCCAGCCCGGCGTCCTTGAGTGCCGCACGGGCGGCGTGGAGCGCGAGGTCGGAGGTCACCTCGCCATCGGCGGCGATGCGCCGCTCCTTGATGCCGGTGCGCTGGACGATCCATTCGTCGGAGGTGTCCACCATCAGCGCGAGGTCGGCATTGGTGAGGATGCGTTCGGGCAGGTAGGAGCCCACGCCGCGCACGACGGATCGGAATTGCGTCACGATTGAACCTGTAGAGCGTCCGTGGGGAGAGCGGCCGCGGGCGGAACGGTGGGAGTGCCGGCCACGCTGGGACGGCTGTCGAGGTTTTTCTCGATGCGCGAGAGCAACTCGTAGCGCACCATGTCGTAGCCGATATCGACGGCGGAGGCGAAGCCCTCGGCGTCGGTGCCGCCATGGCTCTTGATGACGACGCCGTTGAGGCCGAGAAACACGCCGCCATTGGATTTGCGCGGATCGAGCTTCTCGCGCAGCGCGCGGAAGGCGCTGCGCGCCAGCACATAGCCGATCTTGGAGAGGAAGCTGCGATTGATGGCGTTGCGCAGATATTCGGCGAACTGCTTGGCGGTGCCTTCCGCCGTCTTCAGCGCGATATTGCCGGCAAAGCCCTCGGTGACCACGACATCGACCACGCCGCGGCCGATATCGTCGCCCTCGACGAAGCCATGGTAGTTGAGGCCGGGATGGTTGGCCTCGCGCAGCGCCGCGCCGGCTTCCTTGACCTCCTCGACGCCCTTGATCTCCTCGACGCCGACATTGAGCAGGCCGACGCTCGGCCGGTCGATGTCGAAAACGATGCGGGCCATGGCGGCGCCCATCACGGCCATGTCGACGAGGTGCTGGGCGGTGGCGCCGATCGAGGCGCCGACATCGAGCACCACGCTCTCGCCGCGCATGGTCGGCCAGAGGCAGGCGATCGCCGGGCGGCCGATGCCGGCCATGGTCTTGAGATTGACCTTGGCCATCGCCATCAGCGCGCCGGTATTGCCGGCGGAAACCGCGCAGTCGGCGTGGTGGGTGTGCACCGCGTCGATGGCCTTCCACATCGAGGAGACACGGCGGCCGCGGCGCAGTGCCTGGCTCGGCTTGTCGTCCATCTGCACCACGACGTCGGTGTGGAACACCTCGCTGGCGGCGGCGAGCTTCGGGCGCGAAGCCAGCAGCGGCTCGATGCGCGCCTTGTCGCCGAACAGCAGGTAGCGGATGTCGGGATGGCGCGTCAGCGCGATCTCGGCGCCGGGAATGACCACCTCGGGACCATGATCCCCGCCCATGACGTCGAGCGCGATGCGGACGAGCGATGACATAAGGTGGTTCGAATTCCTGGTCGGTCCAAACGGATCGGACAAAAATGGGATCGGCACGATGACGTTCAGCGCGCGGACGTTCAGCGCGCGGCGCTCACGGATGCCTCAAGCGCGGGGCCGTGACAATAGCCTGTCGTGCCGGCGCGGCAATTGTGCCGCTCATTCCTCGCCCTTCGGCTCGTCGCGCCGCAGCCGCGCCAGCGCGCTGAAGGGCGATTCCTCCTCGGCCCCGGGCAATGGCGGCACCTCGAACACCGCGCCGGGCTTGCGCGGATAGGGATCGATGCCGAGCGCCAGGAATTCGCTGACCACGGCGCCGATATCGACCGCGCCATTGACCAGCGGATCAGGCAGTTCATCTGCCCCAACCTCGATCTCGGCGCCGGGCCGCATCTCGGGAAGCCGGTCCTCGGGCACGAAATGCATCTCGATCTCTTCGGAGACCGGCGCATCGAACGGCTCCAGGGTCGCCACGCAGGTCTGGCGAACGGTGCCCTCGACATGGCCGCCGACCCGCACGCCGCCGCGCCCGTCCGGGGTGAGCGTGACAGTGGCCTTGAGCGCGGGAATGGCGACGATGCTGAATTCCTTCGCCAGCGCCGCGCGGGTCGCCTCGTCCGGCGTGACGCGGAAAGTCTGGCCGTCTTCCGGCAGGTGCGCCACCACCACGGACTGGCTGAGGGCAGGCTTAGCGGATCTGGGCGTATCGTTCATCACGTGGTCTCGGCAATGGGCGCCGGCGCAGCGGCAGGAAACACTATCTCGCCGGCGGCGAGGCTCTCGAAGGACTGTCCGGCCAGCGCAGCGGCCAGGCCGCGCACATAGGCGGCGAGCCGTTCCGCCTCGCCCGCCCGCGCGGCGTCGGAAGCATAGACGTTACGCAGCAGCGCGTCCTGGAGCGCGGCATTGTCGCCCGCGGCCAGCGCGGCGTCATAGACCCCGGCGCGGCCATAGAAGGCTTCGGCCACGCGCTTCATCTTCTTCGGCACGGTGAGATCGCCGACGCCCATCTCGCGCAGGTTCGAATCCATGTCGCGGCAGAATTCGTCGAACACGCGCTGGCCGAGCGCGCGACGCTCCTCCGGCTCGTCCTTCAGGCGATGGAACAGCGCAAAAGCATGCAGAAGGATCATCTCGAAGCGCCCGGCAATGGTGTCCGGCACCGCGAAATCCGTATAGAACGCCGGATTGCGGGACTGCGCCACGATCGCGCCATAGAGGCGCTCGATGGTCGCGCGTCCGTCGTCGCGGCGGAAGAAGCGCAGAATCATGTCCGTCTGCCGTCCGATGCTTGCCGGCCCGCCTGGCCCTCCAGGATACGAACGGGCGGGTTAGCGCGGCCGGCCGAGGGTGGCAAGGAGAATGCGGTCGATATCGGCCCCACAAAGCCCCGCGAATGCGGCGTCGCTTTGACACGGCACGGTATCGACGGACGGGGCCTTGCCGGGGATGCCTCTGGATGGCTGCCGCGCTTCAGGATAAAGGGGAACGGTCGGGTAATGGAGTGCTTGCCTATGATCTCTGAGCGGACGACGCTCACCGCCCGCCGGCGCGGCCTCGCCCTCGCCGCTTGCTTTGCGGTCGCGCTCGGCGCGTCTGCCTGCTCCAGTGGCACGGTGATCCCGACGGCGACTCTTGGCCTGCCGCGCACGCCCACCGGTTTCGTCACCGAACGCCAGCGCGGCTATGTCGCCACCGACGGTTCGCTTGAGCAGGTGCCGGTCGGCTCCAGCCAGGAGCAGGTGCTGCTGGTGCTCGGCACGCCCTCGACCGTCGCCACCGTGGATGGCGAGGTGTTCTATTACATCTCGCAGAAGACCAAGAAGGTGATGTTCCTGAAGCCGGAAGTGGTCGACCAGCGTGTCATGGCGGTCTATTTCGACAAGAAGGACAAGCGCGTCACGCGCATCGCCGACTACGGGCTGAAGGACGGCAAGGTGTTCGACTTCGCCTCGCGCACCACGCCGACCAGCGGCCAGGAACTCTCCTTCCTCGGCCAGCTCTTCACCGCCAGCACGCTGAATCCCGGCCTCGGCATGTAACTCCGGAACATTTTCCGGCCGCCAATAGGAAGCCCCGCGCCGACGAGCGACGCGGGGCTTTTTCGTGTCGGGACGCTCGCGTCAGTGCGCGAGCATGGCCAGCAGCAGCAGCGCGACGATATTGGTGATCTTGATCATCGGGTTCACCGCCGGGCCGGCGGTGTCCTTGTAGGGATCACCGACGGTATCGCCGGTCACCGAAGCCTTGTGGGCCTCGGAACCCTTGAAGTGGCGCACCCCGTCCTTGTCGACGAAGCCATCCTCGAACGACTTCTTCGCATTGTCCCAGGCGCCGCCTCCCGAGGTCATCGAGATGGCGACGAACAGGCCGGTGACGATCACGCCGAGCAGCATGGCGCCGAGCGCGGAGAACGCCGCCGACTTGCCGGCGACCCCACCGCCCGCCACCAGATAGATGACGAAGTAGCACACCACCGGCGAGAGCACCGGCAGCAGCGAGGGCACGATCATCTCCTTGATCGCCGCCTTGGTGAGCAGGTCGACCGCGCGGGAATAGTCCGGCTTCTCGGTGCCCTGCATGATGCCGGGCTTCTCGCGGAACTGCCGGCGCACCTCCTCGACGATGGCGCCGGCTGCACGCCCCACTGCCGTCATTCCCATGGCGGCGAACAGGAACGGCAGCAGGCCGCCGAACAGCAGGCCGACGACGACGTAGGGGTTCTCCAGCGAGAAGTTCGGCGTCACGCCTTCGAAATAGCTGCCCGGCGTCGCCTGCGCGGTGAAGTATTTCAGGTCCTGATTATAGGCCGCGAACAGCACCAGCGCTCCGAGCCCGGCAGAGGCGATGGCATAGCCCTTGGTGATCGCCTTGGTGGTGTTGCCGACCGCGTCGAGCGCGTCGGTGGACTGGCGCACTTCCTTGGGCAGGCCCGCCATTTCGGCAATGCCGCCGGCATTGTCGGTGACCGGGCCGAAGGCGTCGAGCGCCACCACCATGCCGGCGAGCGCCAGCATCGTGGTCGCGGCGATGGCGATGCCGAACAGGCCGGCGAGGCCGTAGGCGAACAGGATGCCGGCGATGATCACCAAGGTCGGCAGCGCGGTCGATTCGAGCGACACGGCGAGGCCCTGGATGATGTTGGTGCCGTGCCCGGTGACCGAGGCCTGGGCGATCGACACCACCGGGCGGAAGCCGGTGCCGGTATAGTATTCGGTGATCCAGACGATCAGCCCGGTCACCGCCAGCCCGACCAGCCCGCACAGGAACAGCGAGAGGCCGGTGAAGTCGGTGCCGGCGATCGGCCCGAAGCCGATGACCAGCCAGGTCACGATGGCGACCGCGACCACCGAGAGGCCGGCGGTGGCGATGAAGCCGCGATAGAGCGCGCCCATGATCGAGCGGCTCGCCGGCAGCTTGACGAAGAAGGTGCCGGCGATCGAGGTGATGATGCACACCGCGCCAATGGCGAGCGGATAGATGAGCATCGAGCCGAGCAGCGCCGCATTGGTGCCGAAGAAGATGATGGCGAGCACCATGGTGGCGACCAGCGTCACCGCATAGGTCTCGAACAGGTCAGCCGCCATGCCGGCGCAGTCGCCGACATTGTCGCCGACATTGTCGGCGATGGTGGCGGGATTGCGCGGATCATCCTCGGGGATGCCGGCCTCCACCTTGCCGACGAGGTCACCGCCGACATCGGCGCCCTTGGTGAAGATGCCGCCGCCGAGGCGGGCGAAGATCGAGATCAGCGAGGCGCCGAAGCCGAGTGCCACCAGCGAGTCGACCACCGTGCGGGCGCCCGGAGCGAAGCCCAGCCCACGGGTAAGCACGCCGTAATAGATCGTGACACCCATCAGCGCGAGGCCGGCCACCAGCAGGCCGGTGATCGCGCCCGCCTTGAAGGCGAGGTCGAGGCCCCCCTCCAGCGACTGCGTCGCCGCCTGCGCGGTGCGGACATTGGCGCGCACCGAGACATTCATGCCGATGAAGCCGGCAATGCCGGAGAGCACCGCGCCGATCAGGAAGCCGATGGCGACCAGCCAGCCGAGCATGAAACCGACGATGAGGAAGATGACCACGCCGACGACGGCGATGGTCGTGTACTGCCGCGCAAGATAGGCCTGCGCGCCTTCGCGGATCGCGCCCGCGATCTCCTGCATGCGCATGGTGCCGGGGTCAGACGACATGACCTCCCGGAATGCCCAGACGCCATAGGCGATCGACAGCAAGCCGCAGAGCACGATCAGAAATAGAGAAAGCATGAGTTCAATCCCACCTAGGCTGTTTCCGAAGCGGCGGGATCGTTGTTGTCGGTTGGCCGCACTTTGCCGGCCTCGGTGCCCTAGTCCGCCGCCCCTGGGCCCGAATTGCGGCGAGCGTGCCAAAAAGTCGCGCCACCCGCAACGAAACCTTGGGCGCAAACCGCATAATCCGCTGACATTACAGCGCTTGCGGCATGCTGACGCGGCATGGCAGCCAAAATGACGGCGTTTCAGCGCAAGCGCGCGGCCGAGAACGGCGCCGGATCGGTGAACGGCGTCGCCCCGCTCATCATTTCGGCGATGAGGCGTCCGGTCGCCGGGCCGAGCGTGAAGCCCAGATGCTGGTGGCCGATGGCGAGCCACAGGCCGGGGCGCCCCGGCGCCGGGCCGATGACCGGCAGCATGTCGGGAAAGGCCGGACGGCACCCCATCCAGGGTTCCGCCTCGAGGCGCGGCCCGAGCGGAAACAGTTCGCGCGCCAGCGGCTCGGTCCAGTCAAGCTGCACCGGGGTCTTGTGCGCGTCGCGACGGGCGAACTCGACGCCGGTGGTCAGGCGAATGCCCTGCTCCATCGGGGTGATGACATAGCCACCCTCCTCGTCGAGTACCGGCCGCGACAGGCCGGCGCCGCCGGCGGGGGCATAGTGCATGTGATAGCCGCGCTTCACCGCGAATGGCAGACGCAGGCCGAGCGAGCGCAGCACGTCCGGTGCCCACGGCCCGAGCGCGACCACGGCATTGGCGCCGTCGACGCCGCCATCCTCGGTCACCGCCCGCCAGCCGCCGGGAATCGGCGCCAGCGCCCGCGCATCGGCCTGGACGATGGTGCCGCCAAGCTTGCGGAAATAGTCGGCATAGGCCTTGGTCACCCCGCCCGGACTTGAGACCGACTGCGGGTCGGACCAGAGCACGGCGCCGTGGAAGATCGGCCTGAGATTCGGCTCCAGAGTCAGCGCCTCGTCGACCGTGATCTCGCGCGGCGTCAGCCCATAATTGCGCGCCAGCGGGAACTCGGAACGCTCACGGGCAAGCCCCGCCTCACTGCGATAGACCTTCAGCCAGCCGCCCTCGCGGAAATAATGCAGGGCGCCGGCCGGCCCGGCGAGCCGCTCGTGCTCGGACAGGCTGAACGCCAGCAACTTCTCGATGGTGCGGGCATAGGACAGGACGCCCTCGGACGAGGAGGCGCGCCAGTAAGCGTACAGCCAGCGCGCGAGGCCAGGCAGCGCGCTCCAATGGTAGTTCGCCGCCGGATTGCGTTTCAGCACGACGTCGATGATCGCCTTGAGCTCGTGCGGAAATGCCACCGGATAGAT
Source organism: Starkeya sp. ORNL1 (assembly GCF_012971745.1). Classification (NCBI taxonomy): domain Bacteria; kingdom Pseudomonadati; phylum Pseudomonadota; class Alphaproteobacteria; order Hyphomicrobiales; family Xanthobacteraceae; genus Starkeya; species Starkeya sp. ORNL1. The sequence continues at coordinate 582,269 of NZ_CP048834.1, read as the reverse complement.
GGAGGCGCGCTCGACGAGGCCGGCATTGCCGTAGGAGGTCTCCTCGCCCGGGCCGCGGCGGTCGATCAGCGTCACCTTGGCACCGGAGAGCGCAAGGTTGACCGCCACCGAGGTGCCGACAATGCCGGCGCCCAGGACGATGGTATCGGACTTCATGGGTTCACCGAGATCGGACGCGAGAGAAAAGACAAAGCGGACCCGGCGGGCGCCGGGTCCGCGGTCAACAATGCCGATCAATAGATATTGAAGGGGAAATACTTCTCGTTGATCTTCTTGTAGGTGCCGTCGGCGACGATCTCCTTGATCGCCTTGTTCAGCGCCTCGCGCAGTTCATTGTCTTCCTTGCGCACGGCGATGCCGGTGCCCTCGGGGTTCACGTCCTTGATGTCGGCGCCGATGAACTTGCAGCATTTGCCGGCGTCGGTCTTCTCCAGCCACTCGTAGAGCACGAACTTATCGGCCAGGATGGTGTCGAGCCGGCCATTGGCGAGATCGGCGTTGGCCTCGTCCTGCGTCGGATAGAGCTTGATGTCGCTGTCCTTGTACTTCTCCTCCAGATACACCGACGCGGTGGTCGAGGACTGCGTGCCGATGGTCTTGCCCTTCAGTCCGGCCGGCGAGAGGTCGGTGAGCTTGGTGTCCTTCGGCGCGATGAAATTGCCCGGCGTCGAATAATACGGGACGGTGAAGGCGACCTTCTGCTTGCGCTCCTCGGTGATCGACATCGAGGCGACGATGGCGTCGAACTTCTTGGCCAGCAGCGCCGGAATGATGCCGTCCCAGTCCTGGGCGACGAAGGTGCACTCGACCTTCATCTTGGCGCAGAGCGCCTTGGCGATGTCGATGTCGAACCCGACCAGTTCGCCGGAGGTGCTCACCGAATTGAAGGGCGGATAGGCGCCCTCGGTGCCGATGCGCACCTTCTTCATCTCCGCATGCGCCGCGCTGGCGCCGAGCGCGAGAATCGCAGCGGCCGCTATGATCCTTAACGTCTTCATTCTTTGGGTTCCCGATCTGTCCGCCCCTTCTCCGCGAAGCTAGGGCCGGAATACAACCGTGGCAATCCGTAGAATGTCAGCCTTTGGTACAGGCTCAGAAATGACTGAAGCTCTGATGCTCAAGCACCATTGGCGCGCCATCCGCCGCTTCGACCGCCAGCCCCTCGCCGGCGAGCGTCCGGCCGAGCACAGTCACGCCGACGCCCGCTGCAGTGGCGACCGCGCCGAAGGCGTCGAGCCGTTCCTCAGGCATCACCGCGAGAATCTCGTAATCATCGCCACCGGTAAGCGCGGTCTCGAACAGCGTCGGCTCCGCCGCGATCGCGGCACGGGCGGCGGCGGAGAGCGGCACCCGCGCCGCCTCGATCCGGCCGGCGATGCGCGAGGCCGCGAGCAGCTTGGCGAGGTCGCCGATGAGCCCGTCCGAGACATCCATCGCCGCGCTGGCATGCTCGCGCAGCGCCGTGCTCAGCACCAGGCGGGGGCGCGGATGCAGATAGCGATCCTTCAGGAAGGCAACATGCGCGGGGCTGAGCCCGGCAAAGCCGGCACGCTTGGGATCGAGCCGCAAAGCGAGACCGAGCGCCGCGTCGCCAATGGTGCCGGTGACGACGATGGCCTGTTTTGCCCCGGCATGGAGCCGCGTCACCATCCGCCCCGCCGGCACCGTGCCGAGTGCGGTGATGGAGACGGTGAAGGGGCCGGGCGTGCGTACCGTGTCGCCGCCGAGCAGCGGCGCGCCATAAGCGGTGCAGTCCTCGCCGAGACCGCGTGCGAACGCGGCCAGCGCCGCCTCGCCCATATCCGGTGGCACTGCGAAGGCCAGCAGCACGCCGAGCGGATCGGCGCCCTTGGCGGCGAGGTCGGAAAGGTTCACCCGCAGCGCCTTGCGGGCGATCGAGGCCGGCGGGTCCTCGGGGAAGAAATGCACGCCGGCGACCAGTGCGTCCTTGGTCAGCACCAGGTCGTGGCCCGGCGGCGGCGCGATCACCGCCGCATCGTCCAATAGCCCGAGCGCGCCGGGGTGCCGCGCCAATGGCGCGAACAGCCGGGCGATCAGCCTGTCCTCGGCGGAGCCGCCCTCGCCCGAACCCGAGCTCATCTCTCGCCCCTAGCTGGTGAATTCGTCGGCGCGCTTCTCCCGCGCGAGCCCGTCGAGCACGGCGTTCACCATGCCGGTCTCCTCGCGGTCGAGGAAGGCGGCGGCGACATTGACATATTCCGCCACCACGACGCGCGCCGGCACATCCATGCGGCTGGCGAGTTCATAGGCACCGGCGCGCAGCACGGCGCGCAACACCGCCTCGATACGCTTCAGCGGCCAGCCATTCACCAGAGCGGCGTCGAGCACCGGATCGATCGTGCGCTGCTCGCGCAGCACGCCGCCGACAATATCGCGGAACAGCGTGAGATCCGCCGGGGCGATCTCGTCGCCTTCGATCTCGCGGCCGATCCAGTGGCTTTCGAACTGGGCGAGGATCTCCGGCAACGGGGTCGCCGCGACATCCATCTGGTAGAGCGCCTGCACCGCATTGAGCCGCGCCGCGCTCTTGCGGATCGGCTTGTGGTTGACGGGCTTGGTCGGCGTCGTGGACATGCCTCACCCGACCTTGCGTTTGAGACGCAGCAGCGACAGCGCCGCCTTGGCGGCACCGCCGCCCTTGTCGCCATCGGCCACACGGGCACGCACCCATGCCTGCTCGTCGGTCTCGACGGTGAGGATACCATTGCCGAGCGGCATCTTGCGGGCGACCGCGAGGTCCATCAGCGCACGGGCGGATTCCCCGGCGACGATCTCGAAATGATAGGTCTCGCCGCGGATCACGCAACCGAGCGTCACTACCGCATCATAGGGATGGCCGGCATGGGCCGCGGCATCGAGCGCGATGGCGGCCGCGGGCGGCACTTCCAGCGTGCCGGGCACGGTAACGACGTCATAGCTCGCCCCCGCATGCGTCAGCGCGGCGGTGGCGCCGGCCAGCAGTTCGTCGGCGATATCGTCATAGAAGCGGGCCTCGACGATGAGCACGCGCCCGTGGACCGGGGCGTCATCGGAGGCACGCGGCGGGCGCGGGCTCGCCATGGAGCAACCTCATGCAGATGGACGGGTCGAGGACGTACAGGGCTCAGCGGAACTCCGCAAGCCGCGCAGCGTAGCGGGCCATCATGTCGATTTCGATATTGACAACGTTCCCAGCTCGCACCTCGCCCCACGCGGTGTGCGAAAGCGTGTGCGGGATCAGCAAACAGGAGAAGCGCGCGCCTTCGACCTCGTTCACGGTGAGCGAGGTGCCGTCGAGCGCAACCGAGCCCTTCGGCGCAATGAAGCGGGCGAGTGCCTCGGGCGCCTCGAACCAGAAGCGCGTGGTCTCGCCGAGATCCTCGCGGGAAATCACCTTGGCGACGCCGTCGGCGTGGCCCTGGACGATATGGCCGCCGAGCTCGTCGCCGATCTTCAGCGCGCGTTCCAGATTGATGCGGGTGCCCGGCCCCCACCCGCTGACCGTGGTGATGGCCAGCGTCTCCGGCGCCGCCTCGACGTCGAACGTACCCTCATCGGTGCCGACCACCGTCAGGCAGACGCCCGAACAGGCGATGGAGGCGCCGAGGTCGATACTGGACGTGTCGTAGCGGGTCAGGATGGTCAGGCGGCGGACGTCGTTGCGCGGCTCGATCCGCGCCACCTCGCCCACATCGGTGATGATGCCGGTGAACATGATCTCTAGGCTCGCCTCAATACGCGCAGGCGATCGGGCCCGTGCATCGCGGTTTCGGTCTCGCTCAGATAAGCGTCGAGGGCGGAGAGCGGCAAGCCGTGCAAGGCATCGATTGCGTCGGTGCCGAGCGTTGCCGGCGCGGTGAAGATATCCGCCTCGTCGACCAGCCCATCCTGCACAAAGGCTGCCGCGACCCGCGGCCCCGCCTCCACCATCAGCCGGGTGATGCCGCGCATGGCGAGCAGATGCAGGGCCTCGTGGAGGTCGAGCCCGCCATTTGGGCGGCGGCGCACCCGCATCACCTCGACGCCTATCTCGGTGAGCGTGGTCTCGCGGTCGGCCGGGGCGTCCTCGGCGGCGATCAGCCAGAGCGGGGCAATCTCGTGGGTGGCGACCAAAGCTGAGGCAAGCGGCAGCCGCAGCGTGCTGTCGAGCACCACCCGCACCGGCGAACGGTCGAGCATGCCGGGCAGCCGGCAGGTGAGCTGCGGATCGTCGGACAGCACGGTGCCGATGCCGGTGAGCACGGCATCGTGGGTGGCGCGCATCAGATGCACCTGGCGCCGCGCGGCCTCGCCGGTGATCGCGACCGGGCGCCGGCCGGCGAGCCCGGCCTTGCCGTCGGCCGAGACGGCGAGTTTCAGCATGAGGTGCGGGCGCCCGAGCGTGACACGGCGAATATGGCCGGCATGGGCGAGGCGCGCCTCCTCGGTGCCGATGCCGGTAGTCACCTCGATGCCCTGCGAGCGCAGGAAGGCAAAGCCACGCCCGGCAACGCGGATGTCCGGATCCTCGATAGCCGCCACCACGCGCGAAATGCCGGCCGCCTGGATGGCATCGACGCAGGGCGGCGTGCGACCATGATGCGAGCAGGGCTCCAGCGTGACGTAGAGCGTGGCGCCGCGCGCGGCCTCCCCGGCGTCGGCGAGCGCCTGCGGCTCGGCATGAGGGCGCCCGCCCTTCGCGGTGCCGGCATGGGCGAGGATCAAAGGCCCCTGCCCGCTCTCGCGCACCACCAGCGCACCGACCGCGGGGTTGGGCCAGGTCATGCCGAGATTGCGGCGGCCGGCGGCCAGCGCGGCCTGCATCAGCCAGTCATCGACCCCCGCGCCCGGCGGCGCGCTCATTCGTCGAGCCGTCCGTCTTCCCGGGAGTCGAGCTCGCCGAGCACCGCCTCGAAGTCCTTTGCCTCGCGGAAATTGCGGTAGACGCTGGCGAAGCGGACATAGGCGACGTCGTCGAGCTGCTTCAGGCTCTCCATTACCAGTTCGCCGATGGTCTCCGAGCCGATCTCGCTCTCGCCCATGCTCTCCAGCCGCCGGACCAGGCCGGAAACCAGCCGCTCCACCCGCTCGGCATCGACCGGGCGCTTCCTCAGCGCCACTTCGATCGAGCGGGCAAGCTTGTCGCGGTCGAACGGCACGCGGCGACCGGAACGCTTCACCACGGTGAGTTCGCGCAGCTGAACGCGTTCGAAGGTAGTAAAGCGGCCGCCGCAATCCGGACAGATGCGGCGGCGCCGGATCGCAGCGCTGTCCTCGGTCGGACGGGAGTCCTTCACCTGGGTGTCCAGACTCCCGCAATAGGGACAGCGCATCGAAGTTCCTCGGCTAGCGAATCGCTACTATATATAGCGGCTTCGCTTCAATTATAGATGGGGAACCGCGCCAATAGTCCCGCCACCTTTTCGCGAACCGCGGCCTCAACCAGGCTGTCCTCGTCGGTGCCCTTCTGCGAGAGCACGTCGAGCACCTCGGCAATCATGTCGCCGACCTGCTGGAACTCGGCAACGCCGAAGCCGCGCGTGGTCCCGGCCGGGGTGCCGAGGCGCACGCCGGAGGTGACCATCGGCTTTTCCGGGTCGAACGGGATGCCGTTCTTGTTGCAGGTGATGTGGGCACGGCCGAGCGCGGCCTCCGACACCTTGCCGGTGAGCTTCTTCGGGCGGAGATCGACCAGCATCAGATGCGTATCGGTGCCGCCGGAGACGATGGAAAAGCCATGGCCCTTGAGATTTTCCGCAAGCGCCTTGGCATTTTCCACGACGTTCTTCGCGTAAAGCTTGAACTCGGGACGCAGCGCCTCGCCGAACGCCACCGCCTTGGCGGCGATGACATGCATCAGCGGGCCGCCCTGGGTGCCCGGGAAGATGGCAGAGTTGACCTTCTTCGCCAGGTCCTCGTCATTGGTGAGGATCATGCCACCGCGCGGGCCGCGCAGCGTCTTGTGGGTGGTCGTGGTGGTGACATGGGCGTGCGGCACCGGGTTCGGATGCACGCCGCCTGCGACCAGACCAGCGAAATGCGCCATGTCGACCATGAGATAGGCGCCGACCGAGTCGGCGATGGCGCGCATCTTCACGAAGTCGATATGGCGCGGATAGGCCGAGCCGCCGGCGATGATGACCTTCGGCTTGTGCTCGTCGGCGAGCTTGGCCACTTCCTCATAATCGATGCGCTGGTCGTCCTGGCGCACATTATAGGGCACCGGCTTGAACCACTTGCCGGAGAGGCTCACCGGCGCGCCATGGGTCAGGTGCCCGCCGGCGGCGAGGTTGAGGCCGAGGAAGGTATCGCCGGGCTGCATCAGCGCGAAGAACACCGCAGTGTTGGCCTGCGCGCCCGAATGCGGCTGCACATTGGCAAAGCCGGCGCCGAACAGCTTCTTGGCGCGCTCGATGGCGAGCGTCTCGGCGACGTCGACATACTGGCAACCGCCATAATAGCGGCGGCCCGGATAGCCTTCGGCATATTTATTGGTGAGCACGGAGCCCTGCGCTTCGAGCACGGCCCGAGAGACGATGTTCTCGGAGGCGATCAGCTCGATCTCGTCGCGCTGGCGACCGAGCTCGGCGCGAATCGCGCCGGCGAGCTCCGGATCGGTCTCGTCGAGCGGCGCGGAGAAGAACGTCGCGGTATCCGCGACCGTATTGGCAAGCGAGGACATAGGCCGGGCTCCATGGCTCGGGCGGCGGGAACGACGAACGACGGCCGTACCCGACCGGAAACATCGCCCGGTCGCTTAGCACAGCGTCTTCCGCCTTTCAAAGCACGCCCGACGCAGAGCCGCCTTGCACGCAGGCGACGCCCGCGCCGGCTCCTCGCGCCCCCGCCCCTGCGTTCAGAGCCGGTAGAGGATCTGATCGGTCCAGAAGCGCTCCAGCCGGACCAGGGCCTTGTTGATGACCTGGAAGTCCTGGGCGCCGATGCCGCCGATCTGCTCGATCGTGGCGATGTGCTTCTGGTAAAGCTTCTCCACGATGTCGCGCACCTCCTCACCCTTGTCAGTGAGCTTGATGCGCACCGAGCGGCGGTCGATGCGCGAGCGCTGATGGTGCAGGTAGCCCATCTCGACCAGCTTCTTCAGGTTGTAGGAGACGTTGGAGCCGAGATAGTAGCCCCGGGTGCGCAATTCACCGGCGGTGAGTTCGGCATCGCCAATGTTGAACAGCAGCAGCGCCTGCACACTGTTCACGTCCGAACGGCCGCGCCGGTCGAACTCATCCTTTATAACGTCCAAGAGCCGGCGATGGAGACGCTCGACGAGCGTGAGCGCCTCCATGTAAAGCGGCCGGATTTCTTCGCGACGTTCATCGGTTTTGGCAGTTTCCACCGCCTGTGCTGTGCTCTTCATGTCTGACGCCTCAAATTTTATTTTCATTTGAGGGATTAGTTCCCTCTGATGCGTCTGGTTTTACGTGAAGGCTTATAAAAAGCGCTTAAACGGCACGATGAATCTTTAGTGACCTCACGTCCTTTACGTGCGGTGAATCCGATCGTCTAAACTCAAGGGCTTCAAGGGTTTGCACGCGGCCACGCCGGGAGCCGCAAGGCTGCCCGTTTACATCGGCCTAACCATTTCATCTGACTTCGGAATTCGCCGCGGGACGAAATTCGGCGCGAAAGATCAGTCTTCGGTCTCGCGCGTCGCCTTGTAGGTCAGGAAGGCATAGAAGCCGACCAGCAGCGCCTCGACCGCGGCAACGAATACCAGGCTGCCGACGCCTTCCGGCGCCGAGGCGTTGATCATGATCTGCACCAGCGTGGTCACCAGCCACAGCACCACGCCCCAGGCCGCGCCTAGCCACAGGCCCACCGCCGCCACCGGATTCATGATGCCGGCCCAGATCACCGCAGACTGCGCCGCGAGCGAGAGCCCCTCGAAGCGGCTGACATCGCCATCCCAGATGCCGCAGATCAGCGTCCAGCTATAGACCGTCTTGAGCAGCAGGAAGGCCGCCAGCCCGCGCAGATACTGCAGCACCCGGCGCTGCCACGGGCCGAGCCGGTGCGAGGCCGGGCCCAGCGCGCCGTCGAGCGGATCGTAAGGCGTCATCGACATGAGGCAGCGCCGGCCAGGGTCATTCGGGGAGCACCAGTTCGTCGGGGAGCGGTGTGTCGAACAGCGCGGCGATCGCGGCGGGATCGATATCCTCGAGCCGCGACGGCTGCCACTTCGGCGCCTGGTCCTTGTGGATCAATACAGCACGCACGCCCTCGAAGAAATCATGCCCGTCGAGCAGGCGCGTCACCACGCGGAATTCCAGCTTGAGGCAGCCGGCGAGATCATGCGAAAGGCCACGGCGCATCTGCTCGAAAGCGATGAACACGCTGGTCGGCGAGGCGCGGCGGATGGTCGAGAGCTGGAGCCGGGCGAATTCCGCCTCGACGCCCTCGCCTTTTTCGGCATGCTCCAGCGCCGCCACCACCGCCGGTACGGTGCCTCCGGCGAAGACGCGGTCGATCATGGGATAGAGGCTTGCCAGCGCCGGGGGCGGCGGCACCACGGCAAAGCGGTCGAGCAGCGCGTCCATCTCGTCGCCGGCGGCAAGCGCCTCGAGCAGGTCGGGCCAGCGCTCGGTCGGGATGTGATGGGTATAAAGGCCGAGCGCCACCGCGTCCGGCATGCCGATGCGGGCTCCGGTCATGGCGAGGAAGGTGCCGGCCCAGCCCGGAAGGCGCGGCAGCACATAGGTGCCGCCGACATCCGGGAACAGGCCGATCGCGACTTCCGGCATGGCAAAGCCAAGCTTGTCGCCGGCCACGCGGTAGCTGCCGTGGCCGGAGACGCCGAAGCCGCCGCCGAAGCACAACCCGTCGACCAGCGAGACGTAGGGCTTGGGGTAGCGCGAGATCAAATGGTTCAGCGCATATTCGTCGCGCCAGAACGCCCTCGCCTGCTCCTTGCGGCCGGTGCTGCCGAGTTCGGCCATGTGGCGCACGTCGCCACCGACGCAGAAGGCGCGCTCATGGGCCGAACGCAGCACCACATGCTGGACGGCGTGGTCAGCGATCCAGGCGTCGAGTTGCGCCCGCATGGCGAGCACCATGTGATGGGTAATGGCGTTCAGCGCCTTCGGGCGATCGAGCGTGATGATGCCGGCGGCGCCACGCACCTCGAAGCCAATGCCGATATTGCCGGTCACGAATCCCCCGGATGCAGCCGCCCGCGATGGCAATAGCCCCTGCGGCGGCTTTTTGTAAGCCATGCTTGTCGGATGCCTGAGGTGGGCTTGAGCAAAGCTGAAGCCAAGCTTGCCTTGTCATCCCCGCGTCACCATGCCCTGCGGCGCGCTGTCGTCTGCATGGCCGCCTTGATCCGGCGCATATCGCGCTCCGTCCATTATGACGTTATAAGCATTCGAAACTGCACGAGATGAGCGTTCCCATGGCGATTCCCTTTGCCCGCCCGCGCCCGGTGGTACCCGAGCCTGCCGGCCGGTCCGATGTGGCGACCCGGCTCGACCTCGCCCACCGTCCGCGCCGCAACCGCAAGGCGGATTGGGCCCGGCAGCTGGTGCGCGAGCACACGCTCACCGTCTCCGACCTGATCTGGCCGATCTTCGTGATGGACGGCAGCGAGGCCCGCGCGCCTATCACCTCGATGCCCGGCGTCGATCGGCTCACCGTCGACGAGGCGGTGCGCGAGGCCGAGCGGGCGGCAAAGCTGGGCATCCCGGCGATCGCGCTGTTCCCCTATACCGATCCGGGGCTGCGTACCGCCGATGGGCGGGAGGCGCTGAACAGCGACAATCTCACCTGCCGCACGCTGCGCGCCATCAAGGCCGCGGTGCCGGAGATCGGCCTCATCACCGATGTCGCGCTGGATCCCTATACCAGCCACGGCCATGACGGACTGCTCGCGAACGATGGCCGCGTGCTGAACGACGAGACCGTCGCCGTGCTGATCGAGCAGGCGCTGGTGCAGGCGGAGGCCGGTTCCGACGTCATCGCGCCGTCCGACATGATGGATGGCCGGGTCGGCGCCATCCGCCGCGCGCTCGACGAAGCCGGGCACCTCGACGCCCAGATCCTCGCCTATAGCGCCAAATATGCCTCCGCCTTCTACGGCCCGTTCCGCGATGCGGTCGGCTCGACCGGCTGCCTCAAGGGCGACAAGCGCACCTACCAGATGGACAGCGCCAACGGCATGGAAGCGCTGCGCGAAGCCGCCCTCGACATCGAGGAGGGCGCCGACATGCTGATGGTGAAGCCCGGCCTACCCTATCTCGACATCGTCTACCGCCTGAAGGAGACGTTCGGCCTGCCGACCTTCGCCTATCAGGTCTCCGGCGAGTACGCGATGATCGAGGCGGCGGCACGCAATGGTTGGCTCGACGGTGAGAAGGCGATGCTGGAAAGCCTGATCGCCTTCAAGCGTGCCGGCGCCGACGGCGTGCTCACATATTTCGCACCCCGGGTCGCCGAATTGCTCGCACGGCAGGGCTGAACGTCCGCTGCCGGGATGCCGAGCATGTTCCGCAAAAGTTGGCAGACTTTTGCGATGAGGACATGCTCCAGCTCATTGAATCGAGGGCACTATCTTTTCACCCGGGTGATTCCATCCGGGCGGATAGGGCTCTAGGTTCCCGGCATGCGCCTCCTCGCTGCCCTCGCCTTCCTTTTGCTGCTGGCCGGCTGCAGCTCGGTGCTCGATGCCGACCAGGCGCGCATCTGCCGCGCCATTGCGCCGGCGCTGTACGACGAGGACGCGACCATCCGCGAAACCTCCCTCGCCCCGCTGCCCGAGGACGCCGATACGCTGCGGCTAGGCTACACGGTGCGTGAGGACGATGTCACCCGCCCGCATTGGCTGACCTGCAGCTTCGCCGGCCGTTCCGGCGTGGATCGCTTCGATCTCGTCGCCGTCGACACCGATGCCGGCCCCCTGAGCGATATCAAGCTTTTCTTCCTGAAACGCTGGTGGCTCGCCGACGCCACCCCGTTCATCGAACGCGCGCCGGCCTTCGCGCTCTCGATGCGAGCGGCCTATTGGCTGCAGCAGGCGCTGAACGGACTGACGCTCGCCGGCATATATGGCCTGATCGCCACCAGTTTCGCCCTGGTCTACGGGCTGATCGGGCGTATCAACCTCGCCTTCGGTGAGATCGCGGTGACCGGCGGCGTCAATATGCTGGTCGCCTCAGGCGTGGTGATGAGCTTCGGGCGCCTCACCGGCCCGGGCCTCGCGGCCGCGCTTCTCGCCGGCGTCGCCGCCGCCGCACTGCTGAGCTGGGTCGTCGGCCGCGTCGTCGTGCTGCCGCTTACCCGACGCTCGCGCTCGCCGCAGCCGGTGCTGATCGGCACCATCGCGCTCGCCATCGTGCTGACCGAGCTGCTGCGCATCACCTATGGCATGCGCGAGAACTGGCTGCCGCCGCTGCTCAATATCCCCGTGCCGCTCGCCGGCGGCGAAGGCTTCATCGCCACCGTCACCCCGGCGCAATTGCTGGCGGCCGGGCTCGGCATGACCGGGGCTTCCATCCTGCTCGGCCTGCTTGCCTTCACCAGCTATGGCCGTTCCTGGCGGGCCTATGCCGACGACCCGCTGATGGCGTGCCTGCTCGGCGTGAACGCCCCGCGCCTGCTGGCCTCGACCTTCGTGCTCTCGGGCGCCGCGGCGGGGCTTGCCGGCACCGTGGCGGTGGTCGCCTACGGCACCATCGAGCCGGGCGCCGGCATCTCGATCGGGCTGAAGGCGCTGATTTCGGCGGTGATCGGCGGAATCGGGTCGATCCCGGGAGCGTTTATTGGTGCCATTGTGGTCGCCGGCGTCGAAACGCTCTGGTCCTCGGCCATCAATATCGTGTATCGCGACGTGGCGATCTACTCGCTTCTCGTTGCCTTTCTCGTGCTGCGGCCGGGTGGGTTGCTCAACCGGGCGGCCCCGACGCCGCGGGAATTCTGAGCTTCTCCATGACCTTGCCCGTCTCGCCTGCCGACGTCGCCGCCGCCCGCCTGCTGCTTACCGGCGCCATTCTGCGTACCCCGACACTGCCGGCGCCGCGCCTCTCCGCGATTACCGGCGCGCATGTGTTCGTGAAGTACGAGAACCTCCAGGTGACCGCGAGCTTCAAGGAGCGCGGCGCGCTGGTGAAGCTCGCCAGCCTCTCGGCGGAAGAACGTGCACGCGGCGTCGTCGCCATGTCGGCCGGCAATCACGCGCAAGCGGTCGCCTATCATGCGCGCCGCCTCGGCATCAAAGCCACCATCGTGATGCCGAAGCACACGCCGATCGTGAAGGTCGCCGCCACCGAGGCGCACGGCGCCCGCGTGGTGCTGCACGGCGAATCCGTCGCCGATGCCCACGAGGAGGCCGACCGCATCGCCAGGCAAGAGCGGCTGGTCTGGGTGCACCCTTACGACGACGCCCACGTCATTGCCGGCCAGGGGTCCATCGCTGCCGAGATGCTGGAGGATGCCCCCGATCTCGACGCCATGCTGGTGCCGATCGGCGGCGGCGGGCTGATCTCCGGCATGGCGATCGCGGCCAAGCATCTGCGTCCGGACATCGAGGTCGTCGGTGTCGAGACCACGCTCTATCCCGCCATGTGGAACGCGCTGCACCAGCAGAACCTGCCCTGCGAGGGCCCGACGCTGGCCGAGGGCATCGCGGTAAAGCATGTCGGCGCGCTGACCCGCGAGATCGTCTCGGCGCTGGTCTCCGACGTCGTGCTGGTGGACGAGCCGACCTTCGAGCGCGCGGTGAACCTGTTCCTCACCCAGCAGAAGACGCTGGCCGAAGGCGCCGGCGCCGCCGGCCTCGCCGCGCTGCTGGCCGATCCGGAGCGTTATCGCGGCCGCAATGTCGGCCTCGTCGTCTCCGGCGGCAATATCGACCCGCGCATCGTCGCCTCGATCATGCTGCGCGAACTGGAGCGCGAGGAGCGCATCGTTTCCTTCCGCTTCTCCATGCTCGACCGGCCGGGCGAGCTCGGCATCATCTCCACTCTGCTGGGCCGGCTTGGCGCCAATATCCTCGAAGTCGAGCACAAGCGGCATTTCCTCGACGTGCACGCCAAGGGCGCGCGGCTGGACGTCACCGTGGAGACGCGGGACCGTGCGCATGCTGAGGAAGTGCACCGCGCCCTCGTCGAGGATGGCATGGACGTGGTGCGCATCGACTGGCACTCGGCGGGCAACTGAACGGGGCACACCGCGCCCCTTGCCCCAAGGGAGCCGCTCCACCATTTTTCGTGCAGAGCAGAAGGAGGCTCGCGCATGTCCGATATTCCCAAGCTCGGCACTTCGGGCGAGCCCAAGCCCTATGCCCATGACCCGGTCACCCAGCCCGAATATTTCGAGGGCGTGCTGTCGCGGCGCTTCATCGCCTTCCTGATCGACGCCATCATCATCTTCGGACCGCTGGTGCTCGCCTCGATCTTCATCTTCGTGTTCGGCATCGTGACCTTCGGCCTCGGCTGGTTCCTGTTCAGCCTGCTCAGCCCGGCCTTCATCATCTGGGCGCTGGCCTATACCGGGCTGACGCTGGGCGGACCGCGCTCGGCGACCGTCGGCATGCGCGCCGTCGATATCGAGATGCGCCTGTGGTACGGCGCGCCGATGTACTCGCTGCTCGCGGTGATGAGCATCGTGCTGTTCTGGGTATCGTTCAGCGTGCTGACGCCGTTCGTGGTGTTAATCGGCCTGTTCAACGGCCGCCGCCGCCTGCTGCACGACTTTGTGCTCGGCACCGTGGTGACCAACACCGAGTCCCGCGCCACCAGCCTCCGGCGGTATCGCTGATCAAAAATTTCGTCACCTCCGCTTTCGGCTTTGACGCGCTCGCCTTCCCGCGCGATCCTCAGCACGGGAATCCTTTGACACCGCCGTGACCGAGCACCCGCGCGACACACCGCAATTCTACCTGACGGCTCCCTCGCCGTGCCCCTACTTGCCGGGGCGCGAAGAACGCAAGGTGTTCACCCATCTGGTCGGCGAGCGCGCGCCGCAACTCAACGACGTGCTGACCCATGGCGGCTTCCGCCGCAGCCAGTCGATTGCCTATCGGCCGGCGTGCGAGCATTGCCGCGCCTGTGTCTCGGTGCGCATCGTCGCAGCCGACTTCAAGGACACCCGCAGCTTCCGCCGCCTGCGCCAGGCCAACCAGGACCTGATCGGCGACATGCGCGCCGCGGTGCCGACCGCCGAGCAGTATTCGCTGTTCCGCGCCTATCTCGACAGCCGCCACAGCGATGGCGGCATGGCCGACATGACGGTGCTCGACTACGCCATGATGGTCGAGGACAGCCATGTGCGCACCCGCGTCGTGGAATACCGCCGGCGCGGCCCGGACACCGCGATCCATGGCCGCGGCCAGGGCCCGCTCTATGCAGTGGCGCTGACCGACGTGCTCGCCGACGGCCTGTCCATGGTCTATTCCTTCTACGAGCCCGACGAGCCACAGCGCTCGCTCGGCACCTACATGATCCTCGATCATGTGGCGAAGGCCCGCGCCATGGGCTTGCCTTATGTCTATCTCGGCTATTGGGTCGATGGCTCGCCGAAGATGGACTACAAGCGCCGCTTCCTGCCCCAGGAACGCCTCGCCCCGCAAGGCTGGGAACGGGTGGAAGACTAGAAGCTGGCGCGGGGCGCTCGCTCAGGCGGCGCTCTGGCAATGCGCGCCGCCGTGCCGCGAAATGCCCTTCAGCGCCTCGCCGGCCGCATCGTCGCCACCGCTGCTCACGGCAATGTCGCCAAGCGAGAGAATGCCGACCAGACGCTTTTCGCGATCGACCACGGGCAGCCGCCGGACCTGGATGTCGCCCATATTGCGGGTGACATCACCGACGTCCTGATCGTCGAAGCAGTATTTGACGTCGGCGGTCATCACGTCGCGTACCCTGGCGTCCGGACCCTTGCCGGCCGCGATCCCGCGGATCGCGATGTCGCGATCGGTGATCATGCCGACGAGACGGTCATGGTCGGCGACCGGCAGCACGCCGGCATCGAGGCTCGCCATCATCAGGGCGGCTTGCTGGATCGTCTGGTCGGGATTGGTGATGCGCACGTCGCGCGTCATGGCTTCGCCCACTCTCATTTCGACCTCCCATTTCCGCAGCTTCTGGACTGTCCTAGAGCCCTACCCGCCCGGAACCATCCGGCGATAAGATAGTGCTCTAGATTCAATACCCTGGAGCATGTTCTTATCGCAAAAGTCTCCCAACTTTTGCGGAGCATGCTCTAGCGGAACGGATGAGGTCGCGATGAGTTCCGCTCCGAGCGCCGATGTTTTGCCGGCCGCGACGGCTACCGCTCAATAGAGCGGATCGCTGTGCCGTGGTGATACCCTCACCCCTTGATCGCGCCAGCAGTGAGCCCAGCGACGATGCGGTGCTGGAAGGCGAGCACCAGAGCGATGATCGGCAGTGTCACGACGACCGAGGCGGCCATGATCATCCCCCATGGCAACTCGAAGGCGCTCGATCCCGTCATCAGGGCGATCGCCACCGGCACTGTGCGCTGGGCGTCGGTGAGCGTGAATGTCAGGGCGAACAGGAACTCGTTCCAGGCCACCATGAAGGCGAGCAGGCCGGTCGAGACCGTCGCCGGCCCCATCATCGGCAGGAAGATCCGCCACAATATGGTGAGTGTGCCGGCGCCATCGACCATGGCCGCCTCCTCGATCTCCTTCGGCAGGTCGCGCATGAATGCCGTCAGCATCCAGACGGTGAACGGCAGCGTCAGCAACAGGTCGGCGAGGATGAGACCCGGCAGGCGATTATAGAGCCCGAGCGCGCGGATCAGCTCGAACAGGCCGGAAAGCACGGCAACCTGCGGAAACATCGACGCCGCAAGGATCGCCGCAAGCAGCGCGCTCCGCCCGCGGAAGGCAATGCGACCGAAGGCGAAGGCCGCCATCGTGCCGAGCGCGAGGGAGAGGGCAACCACGGCTGCGGCAACGATGACCGAGTTCAGTATGTTGCGGCCGAAGGGCTGCTGCGTGAAGACCGCGGCATAGTTCGACAGCGTGGGGCGCGAGGGCCAATAGGCGACGGTGAATAGCTCGGAGCCGGCACGCAGCGAGGTGACGACGGCATAGAGGAAAGGCAGCAGCGAGAAGGCCGCGATAGCGGCGACCAGCAGCCAGAAGCCGATGCGTTTCGCCAGCCTCATCGCGTCTCCTCCGCGGCGGTGCGCACCCGGTTCGCCGTCAGGCAGGCGACCGTCACCAGGGCGATCGCGAGAAAGACCAGCGTCGCCGCCGCCGAGCCGAGGCCGACCTCCTGGAAATCGACGAGTTGCTGCCGCGCATAGCTCGATATCGTCATGGTGTCGGAGCCGCCGGCGGTCAGCACATAGATCAGGTCGAACATGCGCAGCGCGTCGAGGCTGCGGAAGGCGACGGCGACGAGCAGCGCCGGCCGGATCAGCGGAAGTGTCACTCGCATGAACAGCTCGAGCGGACGCACGCCGTCGAGGCGCGCCGCTTCATAAATGTCGCTCGGCAGCATCTCGAGCGCGGCGAGAATCAGCAGCGCCATGAAGGGCGTCGTTTTCCACACATCGACGATGATGACGGCCCAGAGCGCGGTGCCGGCGTCCGCTGTCCAGGCGACCGGCTCCGCGATCACGCCGAGCCTCATCAGCAGATCGTTCACGATGCCGAACTGGTCGTTGAGCATCCAGCCCCACATGCGCGCCGAGACCACGGTCGGGATCGCCCAGGGGATGAGCACGATGGCACGCAGCATTCCGCGCCCCGGGAAACGGACGGCGAGCACCAGCGCAAAGACGAGGCCGAGCAATGTCTCCAACGAGACCGATATCAGGGCGAACCACAGCGTGTTCCACAATGCGCCCCACCAGACCGGATCTGCGAGCACCCCGTCCCAATCGCCCTCGAAGCGGCCGAGATAATTGGCGAAGCCGACAAAGGCGTAGTGGGAGAAATCGCTCAGTTCGGCATCGGTGAAACTGAACCAGATGGTCCGTGCGAGCGGCCATCCGGCAATGGCGGCGAGCACGATGAGAGCCGGGGCGACCAGCATCCATGCCGCCCGCGCCCGCGATCGGGCGAGCCCACCGCTGCGGGCGGACGTCGCCCCGCCGCTCACCGCCCCCAACCCCGACGCGCCTCTTCGCGACGCAGTGCCTGGGCGAGCCGCTCCAGCGCCGGCGCCGAGTCGAGGGTGCCGGAGAGTACCTGGTGAACGGCGTCGAAGAAGCGCGCCGAAACCTTGTTGTAGCTGGCCTTGGCCACGGCCGAGGGGCGGGCAACCGCCTGTTCGAAGATGGGCCGCAACTGCGCGATGAACGGAGCATCCCGCCGGATATCGGCATCATCGAACAGCGCGGGGATGGTGGGGTTCAACGAGCCGGCGAGCGCGCGGCGCTTCTGTTCCTCGCGTCCCGTCAGATGCATGACGAGGTCGATGGCGAGTTCCCGGTTCGCCGAATAGGCCGAGACCGCCAGCAACTGACCGCCGAGCACGGCGTGCGGCGTGTCCTGCGGCCCTCCGGCCGGAAGCGGCGCAAAGCCGATCCGGTCCTTCACGGTGCTGTCCGCACTCTGGCCCAGCGCCCAGACATAGGGCCAGTTGCGCATGAACAGCGCGTGGCCGGACTGGAACACGCCGCGCGCCTCTTCCTCGGTATAGTTCAGCACGCCGCGCGGACTGACGGTGCCGACAAAGCCGGCCGCGGTGATGAGCGCGTCTTCGGCCGCGGGATTGTCGATGGTGACCTTGCCGGCGTCGTCGATGATGGTGCCCCCTCCGCTGGAGGCGATCCATTCCAGGGCGTTGACGGTCAGTCCCTCATACGCCCTGCCCTGCCAGACATAGCCCCAGAAGCCGGGATCGCCGGCCGCCCGCTGGCGCGCCTGCACCAGCTTTGCGGTCTCGGCGAGCTCGCTGAGGCTCCTCGGCACCGGTCGCCCCGCCGCCTCCAGCAGATCCTTGCGATAATAAAGCAGGCCGACATCGGCGAACCAGGGCATGGCGACCAGGCGCCGGTCGACCGTCGCGCTCTTGATCATGGCCGGGAGATGGTCCGCGGCGTGCGGTCCGGCCGCCTCGGTGAGGTCGACAAGATCGCGCGCCAATATGCCGGGCCAGACGACGTCGATCTGGAACACGTCGATGTCGGGAGCGCGGGCGGCGAGCAGCTGCTGGTAGAGCGCGAGGCGCTCGGTGGCCGAGTTCGGGGCCGAGACGATATGCACCGTATTGCCGGTGCGCTTCGCCCATTCGTCGATGCCCTGCAGGCAGAGCTCGCGCTCCTTGCCTAGTGCGCTGCAGGCGATGGCGAGGTCCGCAGCGCGGGCGGCGCCGTTCAAGCTGATGCCGGTACTGACGGCGACGATGATGAGAAATGCCCCGGTAACACCTCTCACCCTCAAGACCAGCTCTCCTTCCGGCCCGCTTTTTCGCCGCGGGCGACGACGTCCGGCGCGCGCGTCCGAGGGCGCGAGGCCGAATTGCCGCGCGGGGATCGATCATCGGGACATAGGGCCCCGGTGATCGGCTTCAACGCCGGCATCATGCGATGGGAGATATTACCTAGGGGAAGATTGTCATGCTTCTGTCGCTACCCCAACGTCAGGTTAGAACCTGTCCAATCAGTGTAGCTAATCGCGGGAGCAACCAACCATGAGTGATCGTCCGTCGAGCGAAGCCGTGTTCCGCACCAGCCTTCTCGAAGAAGCTGACGGCGAAGGCAGCAATCCGACCGCGAACCCGACGATGGGTGAGATCATTTCCACCCGCTTCTCACGGCGCGGCTTCCTGAAGGGCTCGCTCGCCGTGTCCGCCATTGCCTCCACCGTCGGCCCGGTGGCGCTTCTGAGCGCTGAAAAAGCCAGGGCGGCCAACGGCTCGGCCTTCTCCTTCACCGAGGTCGAGGCCGGCGTCGATCCGCATCACCATGTCGCCGAGGGCTATGACGCCGACGTTCTGCTGCGCTGGGGCGATCCGCTGTTCCCGGATTCGCCCGCCTTCGACCCGACCAAACAGAGCGCCGAGGCGCAGCGCCGCCAGTTCGGCTACAACAACGACTATGTCGGCTTCATCCCGCTCGACGGCTCGGCCGAGCACGGGCTGCTGGTGGTCAACCACGAATACACCAACGAACATCTGATGTTCCCCGGCATCGTCAGCGTTGCCGAGGGCAAGCTCAAGATGGCGCCCGCCGACAGCAAGCGCGTCGATATCGAGATGGCCGCGCATGGCGGCACCATCGTCGAGATCCGCAAGGTGGGCGGCAAATGGCAGGTGGTGAAGGACGGCAAGCTGAACCGTCGCATCACCTCCACCACCGACATGGTGCTGACCGGCCCGGTCGCCGGCCATGAGCGCGTCAAGACCAGCGCCGATCCCACCGGCAGCAAGGTGATCGGCACCCTCAATAATTGCGCCGGCGGCGTGACGCCGTGGGGCACCTACATCATGGCCGAGGAGAATTTCCACGGCTATTTCTCCGGCAAGCTGCCGGAAGGCCACAAGGAAGCCGCCAATTACAAGCGCTACGGCGTGCCGGAAGGCGCCTATGAATGGGCGCGCTTTTATGACCGCTTCGACCTCGCCAAGGAGCCGAACGAGCCGAACCGCTTCGGCTGGATCGTCGAGGTCGATGTGCGCGACCCGAACTCGGTGCCGAAGAAGCGCACCGCGCTCGGCCGCACCAAGCATGAGGGCGCGGAATCGATCGTCGCCAAGGATGGCCGCGTCGTCTTCTATCTCGGCGATGATGAGCGCTTCGACTATGTCTACAAGTTCGTCACGGCGGGCAAATTCAACGCCGCCGACCGCGCCGCCAATATGGACCTGCTCGACCAAGGCACGCTCTATGTCGCGAAGTTCGCCGCGGACGGCACCTTCGCCTGGCTGCCGCTGATCCATGGCGAGGGCCCGCTGACCGCGGCGAACGGCTTCAACAGCCAGGCCGACGTGCTGATCGAGACCCGCCGTGCCGGCGACCTAATCGGCGCCACCAAGATGGACCGCCCCGAGGACATCCAGCCGAACGGTGTCAACGGCAAGGTCTATGTGATGCTGACCAACAATTCGCGTCGCAAGGCCGACCAGACCGACGCAGCCAACCCGCGCGCCGCCAACGCGTTCGGCCACATCATCGAGATCGCCGAAGCCGACGGCGATTTCGCTGCGACCACCGGCAAGTGGGAAGTGCTGCTGAAGTGCGGCGATCCCTCCGTCGCCGCGGTCGGCGCCTCCTTCTCGACCGAGACCACCAAGAATGGCTGGTTCGGCATGCCGGACAATTGCGCCGTCGACGCCGCCGGCCGGCTCTGGGTCGCCACCGACGGCAATAATCCGAAGGACACCGGCCGCACCGACGGCCTCTGGGCGGTCGACGTGGACGGCGAGGCCCGCGCCACCTCGAAGCTGTTCTTCCGCGTGCCGGTCGGCGCCGAACTGTGCGGCCCGCTGTTCACGCCGGACGACAAAAGCGCCTTCGTTGCGGTCCAGCATCCGGGCGACGGCGGCACCGACTGGGCGCCGTTCGGCCGGCCGTCCTACTACGAGGACCTGTCGACCCGCTGGCCGGACTTCAAGAACGACATGCCGGTGCGCCCGGCCGTCGTCGTCATCACCAAGAAGGACGGCGGCAAGATCGGGGTTTGAGGCCCCGCGTCTGCCTCGAACCGTCATGGCCGGGCTTGTCCCGGCCATCCACGGTTGTTCATGCAGCAAGGTCGTGGATGCCCGGGACAAGCCCGGGCATGACCGACTGTCTTCACCCGAACCGATTGTTCCGCGGGAAGCCCTTCGGCGGCAGCCGGCCGGCTCCGGCACGCTCGCCGCGCCATTCGGTAAGGTCGTTCACCGTCCAGGTGCGAGCGGAGGTGTCGGTCCAGGTCAGCCCGTCGGCAAGCGAGAACACCTTCACGTCGGCCAGCCCGCCATCCTTGTAGCGCTGCAGCCTGACGCCGCGGCCGCGGGTCATTTCCGGGATCTGGGTGAGCGGGAACAGCAGCAGCTTGCGGTTATCGCCGATCACCGCGACGGTGTCGCCCATCGCCGGCACCACGGCGCAGGCTTCCTGCGCGTCGACGCCGAGCACCTGCTTGCCCTTGCGGGTATTGGCGATGCAATCATCCTCGGCGACCACGAAGCCACGGCCTTCCTTCGCCGCCACCAGCAGCTTGCGGCCGCCCTGATAGACGAACACCGTAATCAGCTCGGCTTCCTGCTCGAGGTCGATAGAGAGTCGCAACGGCTCGCCATGGCCGCGCCCGCCCGGCAGTTTGGAAGCGTCGAGCGTGTAGAAGCGGCCGTTGGTGGCGAACACCAGAAGCTTCGACGTGGTCTCGGCGAAGAAGGACAGCTTGAGCGCGTCGTCGCCCTTGAAGGCGAGCGTCGACTGATCGGCGACATGGCCCTTGAGCGCGCGGATCCAGCCCTTCTCCGACACTACGACGGTGATCGGCTCACGCTCTATCATCGCTTCGCTCACCGCGTCGGCGTCGTGCGCGGCGGCCTCGCCGAAGCCGGTGCGGCGACGGCCCAGGTCAGTGTCGGGAGCGAAGCGTTTGCGGGTTTCGCCGAGCTCCCAGGCGATGGTCTTCCACTGCCTCGCCTCGGAGCCGAGCAGCTTCTCGATGCCGTCCTTCTCCTTGGAGAGCGCGTCATGCTCCTTGCGGATCTCGAACTCCTCGAGCTTGCGCAAGCTGCGCAGCCGCATATTGAGGATGGCCTCGGCCTGCACATCGGTCAGTTCGAAGCGCGCCATCAGCGCCGGCTTCGGCTCGTCCTCCTCGCGGATGATGCGGATCACCTCGTCGAGATTGAGATAGGCGATCAGATAGCCGCCCAGCACTTCGAGCCGGTGCTCGATCTCGCTCAGGCGATGGCGCGAGCGGCGCAGCAGCACATCGCGGCGATGGTCGAGCCATTCCAGCAGGGCTTCGCCGAGGCTCACCACCTTCGGCACCAGCCCGCCGACCAGCACGTTCATGTTGAGCGGGAAGCGGATCTCAAGCTCGGAAAGCCGGAACAGGCTCTCCATCATCAGCTCGGCATCGACATTGCGCGCCCGCGGCTCCAGCACGAGGCGCACATCCTCGGCGGATTCGTCCCGAACATCGGCCAGCAGCGCCAGCTTCTTCTCGTTCAGCAGTTCGGCGATCTTCTCGACCAGGCGCGACTTCGGCACGCCATAGGGGATTTCGGTGACGACGACGACATAAGTGCCGCGGCCGGTCTCCTCCTTGTGCCAGCGCGCCCGCAGCCGAAAGCCGCCGCGCCCGGTCGCATAGGCGTCGGCGATCTGGTTCGGGCCGTCGATGATGACGCCGCCGGTCGGGAAATCCGGCCCCTTCACGAAGCGCATCAGATCGTCGGTGGTAGCCGAGCGATTATCGATGAGATGCAGGCAGGCATCGATCAGCTCGGCCGCATTGTGCGGCGGGATCGAGGTCGCCATGCCCACCGCGATGCCGGTCGAGCCGTTCGCCAGCAGGTTCGGGAAGGCGGCGGGAAGGACGACCGGCTCCTCGCTCTGGCCGTCATAATTAGGACGGAAGGCGACCGCGTCCTCGTCGATGCCGTCGAGCATCAGGCGCGCGACTTCGGTCATGCGCGCTTCGGTGTAGCGGTGCGCTGCGGCGTTGTCGCCGTCGATATTGCCGAAATTGCCCTGCCCGTCGACCAGCGGATAACGCTGCGAGAAATCCTGCGCGAGGCGCACCAGCGCGTCATAGATCGCCTGGTCGCCGTGCGGATGGAAGGTACCCATCACGTCGCCGACGATCTTCGCCGATTTCTTGAACGCCGTGCCGGGATCGAGCCGCAGCAGCCGCATGCCATAGAGGATGCGCCGGTGCACCGGTTTCAGCCCGTCGCGGGCGTCCGGCAGCGCGCGGTGCATGATGGTGGAGAGCGCATAGGCGAGGTAGCGCTCCTCGAGCGCCGCCTTCAGGCCAACCGGCTCGATCGAGCCGCCATCCGGCGGAATCGGTCTCTCACCCATGATTCTTGTCCATGGTTTTCATGGTTTCTTGGCTACATCGAGAGCGTGACGTGAACAAGTAGCGAACGTCCGTGGTGAGCGTGAATTCTGGCGTCTCGGACGCGGATTAAATCTCTGTAATATTTCGCGCGCGCAAGCTGCGAATCAGCAAATCCGGAGTGCGAAGTTACCACCCTAACGTGTTACTTCGCCGGCATGTCAGTTTGTCTGAATAAGCATTCACGCTTATGGCTGAATTTCGCAACTTCATTCACGTTCGGAACCGAATCCGTCGGTAAAAGTTCTCCCGGTCGGCGACTCAACGCCCCCATGGAGGCTTTCATGCGTAATTTTGTGCTTGCCGCTTTCGGTTCTGCTGCGCTCGGCCTGTTTGCTGCCGGTTCGGCATCTGCCACCCCGCTCGCCGCACCGGGACTGGCCCGTGAAACCGCCGCCCCGCTCGTGCAGGACGTAGCGTGGCGTACCGTCTGCAGGAACCGCACGGTGTGGCGCACCAACCAGTGGGGCAAGCGCACCCGCGTTACCGTCCGCGATTGCGATCGCGTCTGGGCCGGCCCGCGCTACTACCACAATGGCCGCTATTACGGCGACCGTGGCTTCACCGTCCGCATCAACTGACCTCTCGATCATGAGCGTGCGCTGGTGCGTTCGCGTGCCAGCGCAGCCAGGAACGCCGCGCGGGTCTCCGGCATGGAGAGCCCGCGCGGCTCGAAGGCCCGCCGCGCCAGGAAGAAGCCGGTCAGCGCAAAGGCCGCGTCGATCTCCTTGGCACCGGGCAGCTCGGCCACCTCCCCCACCAGGAAATACGGCAGGTCGAGCAATTGGCCGCGCCACGGCTCACCGGCGGAGGCGCTGACCGCCCGGCCCGATTTCGGCGATACATAGAGCAGGTCATTGCGCCCGCCGGTCGCCGCGCATCGGTCGAGCTCCAGCCCGAAGCCGAGTTCCGACAGCATCACCAGCTCGAAGCGCGCCACCATCATGCCGGCGAGCGAGGCCGCGTCGAGCTGCTCCACCATCTCGTCGAACAGCCCGTAGAGTTCCGGATGCGGATCGCGCTCCGGCAGCAGTCGTACCAGCGCCGCCATATGGCCGAGCGCGAAGGCAGCGTGGGCATGGTCCATCAGCCGGTCGGCGCGAGCGCGCGTCACCTCGATGGCATAGCTGCCGAGATGTTCGTCGAGCCGCGCCCGCCACGTCGCCCGCACCGCATTGCCGGGCTGCAGCGACGGCGCGTGACGGCGCGAGGCGCCGCCGCGCACCAGGCCGAGATGCCGGCCATGGGCAGCCGTCAGCAATTCGACGATGGCGTTGCCTTCGCCATGGCGCCGCACGCCGAGAATGACGCCGTCGTCGGTCCACTCCATGTGCAGACCTTGTTGCGGGAGCGCGCTCTAGCGCATTTTCCGCAAAAGTTGAATGACCTTAGCGATTAGAAAAAGCTCCAGGCTATTGAATCCAGAGCACTTTCTTGTCGTTCGGATGATTCCATCCGAACGGAAAGGGCTCTAATCCGCGCCGGGAAAATCGAGCCCCATTTCGCGATAGCGCTCGGGATCGTCCGCCCAATTCTCGCGCACCTTCACGAACAGGAACAGGTGCACCTTGGCCTCAACGATGTCGACGAGTTCCTTGCGCGAGGCAGTCGAGATCGCCTTGATGGTCTCGCCGCCCTTGCCGAGCACGATCTTTCGCTGGCTTTCGCGCTCCACGAAGATGGTCTGCTCGATGCGCACCGAGCCGTCCTTCAACTCCTTCCACGAATCGGTCTCGACCGTGGAACGATAGGGCAGCTCCTCGTGCAGCCGGTGGAACAGTTTCTCGCGAGTGATCTCAGCAGCGAGCATGCGCATCGGTGCATCGGAGATCTGGTCTTCCGGATAGAGCCACGGCCCGGGCGGCACGGTCTCGGCCAGCCAGGCGCGCAGTTCGGCAAGGCCGTCGCCTTCGAGCGCGGAGACCATGAACAGCCGGTCAACGCTGATCTTGGCAGCCACGTCCGCGGCCAAGCCGAGTAGGCTGTCGCGCTTCACCAGGTCGATCTTGTTCAGGAGCACCGCGCGCGGCCGTCGCACCTCGGCGAGGCCGCGCACGATCGCCTCGACCTCCTCCGTGATGCCGGCCCGCGCATCGATCAGCAGCACCACGGCATCGGCATCCCCGGCCCCGCCCCAGGCCGAGCGCACCATCGCCTTCTCCAGCCGCCGCTTCGGCGCGAAGATGCCGGGGGTGTCGACCAGTACGATCTGGCTCACGCCCTCGATGGCGATGCCGCGCACCAGCGAGCGCGTCGTCTGCACCTTGTGCGAGACGATCGAGACCTTGGTGCCGACCAGCGCATTTGTAAGCGTCGACTTGCCCGCATTCGGCGCTCCGATCAGCGCGACGAATCCGCAGCGTGTCTCCGACGTGTCGTCGTTCATGCCTTGACCTGTTCGAGGAAGACGCCCGCCGCCGCCTTTTGCGCGCCCTGCTTCGAGCTGCCGACGCCTTCGACCCGATCATAGCCGGGAATCTCGACGGCGACGCGGAATTCGGGATTGTGGTCCGGCCCCTGCCGTTCCACCACATGATAGACCGGCGGCGGCAAGCCGCGAGCCTGCGCCCATTCCTGCAAGGCGGTCTTGGCGTCGCGGACCAGCCCCTTGAGAGCGGCGAAGCGCGGGCGCCAGAAGCGTTCCACCATCTCCGCCGCCGCGGGATATCCGGCGTCGAGATACACCGCCGCCAGCACCGCCTCGGCGATATCGGCCAGGATGGTCGGCCGCTGATGGCCGCCGGAGCGTGCCTCGCCGGCGCCGAGCCGGATGAAGGGTCCGAGCCCCATCGCCAGCCCGACCTCGGCGCACGCCTCCTCGCAGACCAGCTCGGCGAGCCGGCGTGACAGGTCGCCCTCGTCGGCCTGCGGAAAGGCCCGATAGAGCATGTCGGAAACCACCATGCCGAGCACATGGTCGCCGAGGAACTCCAGCCGCTGGTAGCTTTTCAACCGCGCCGCCGGCCCGGTGAGCGCGGTGATGGCGCTGATATGGGTCAGAGCGAGCGCAAGATGGCCGCGATCGGCAAAGACATGCCCGAGTTGTTCCTCGAGCTCGGAATAGTCGCCGTCGCCGGCCGCCCGCTTGCTGCCTTTGCTCATCGCACCAAAGAGAACAGTCGATCCCAGCGCACCGTCCAGGGCCACTTCCAGAACTGCCAGGCCGCCTCGCCTTCCTTCACCGAGAAGAACAGCACCTGTGCCCGGCCGATCAGGTTCTCATAGGGCACATAGCCAACCTGGCTCAGGACGCGGCTGTCGGTGGAATTGTCGCGATTGTCGCCCATCATGAAATAATGGCCGGGCGGCACGTTGTAGACCGGCGTGTTGTCGTAGAAGCCGTTATCCACAAGGTCGAGCGTGTGGTAGCTCACGCCGTTCGGCAGCGTCTCGGTCCACACCTTGACGGTTTGCGACTGCCCGCCGCCCTCGTCATCGACCCAGGTGCCGGCCGGCTCGCGCTTCACCGCCTGGCCATTGATGTGCAGCACGCCGCCAATCATCTGGATCTGGTCGCCCGGCAGGCCGATTACGCGCTTGATGTAATCCGTGGTTTCGTCGCGCGGCAGCTTGAACACCACCACGTCGCCA
This sequence comes from Starkeya sp. ORNL1, assembly GCF_012971745.1. Classification (NCBI taxonomy): domain Bacteria; kingdom Pseudomonadati; phylum Pseudomonadota; class Alphaproteobacteria; order Hyphomicrobiales; family Xanthobacteraceae; genus Starkeya; species Starkeya sp. ORNL1. The sequence continues at coordinate 555,712 of NZ_CP048834.1, read as the reverse complement.
CGCTCCGGCGTCGAGCCGAAGATGCGGCCGCTGAACAGCGGCGGCGAGAAGGGCAGCGAGAACCGGCTATAGCCATAGCTGAATTTCGAGACGAACAGATAGTCGCCGACCAGCAGCGTCTCCTTCATCGAGCCCGACGGTATATTGAAGGGCTGGAACAGGAAGGTGCGGATGACGATGGCAATGAGGAAGGCGTGGATGATGACGCGGACGGTTTCGCCGACGCCGCCTTCCTTCTTCGGTTCGGTGGTCGAGGTCATGGAGTGTTCCGATGGGACGCCGCGCACGGCCGGACGGCCTCCGAAGCAGGGCCGGAGGGCTCTATAGCGGCTCGGCACGCCTGCGGCAACGCGTCGGGTTGCGTTGAATTCACGATCACCGGAGCTATCCTTGCGTCATTCCGCATTGGTTTTCGGCACCGCGCTGATGATGACGAAGGCCTGCGCCAGCGGGCCGTCATCGGTAATGGTGAGATCGATCCGGGCCTCATAGCCGGGTGGCGTCATCGCGGCGAGCCGTTCGCCCGCCCCGCCGGTGAGCTGCATGGTCGGCCGCCCGGACGGCAGATTGACCACGCCCATGTCGCGCCAGAACACCCCCTGCGCCAACCCGGTGCCGAGCGCCTTGGCGCAGGCCTCCTTGGCGGCGAAGCGCTTGGCATAGCTCTCCGCGCGGCGGGCGCGACGGTCGGACTTGGCGCGCTCGGTCGGCGTGAACACCCGATCGAGGAAGCGCTCGCCATGGCGCTCCAGCGCCTGTGCGATGCGGCGGGCGTCCGTGATGTCCGAGCCGATGCCGAGGATCATGCTGTCGCCTTATACCACCGCGCCGGTGCGCAAAGCCGCACGGCCCCGCGCCATCGCCTCGCGCATGCGGCGGATCGAGGTCTCCAGCCCCTCGAAGATCGCCTCGCCAATGAGGAAGTGGCCGATATTGAGCTCGCGTACCTCGCCGAAGGCGGAAATAGTCTCGGCGCTGGCAAAGTCGAGCCCATGCCCCGCATGGACCTCCAGCCCGAGCGAGGCTGCCTGGGTCGCCGCGGCGCGCAGCCGGCCAAGCTCGGCATCGGCCTCCACGCGGTGACCGGCCGCCAGCGCCTCGCACCAGGTGCCGGTGTGCAGTTCGACCACCGCGGCGCCAATGCCCGCGGATGCGGCGATCTGCCGGGGATCGGGGGCGACGAACAGCGAGACGCGGATGCCCGTCCTGCCCAGCGCCCCGACCTTGTGCGCGAGCGCCGCACCACCGGCAATGACGTCGAGCCCGCCTTCCGTGGTGCGCTCCTCGCGCCGCTCCGGCACCAGGCAGCAGGCGTGCGGCGCGATGTCGAGGGCGATGGCGACCATCTCCTCGGTTGCCGCCGTCTCGAAATTCAGCGGCACCGACAATTCTGCCTTGAGGCGGCGCATGTCGTCGTCGCGAATATGGCGGCGATCCTCGCGCAGATGCGCCGTGATGCCGTCCGCACCGGCGGAGACCGCCAGCAGCGCCGCCCGAACCGGATCGGGGAGCGCGCCGCCGCGGGCATTGCGCACCGTCGCAACGTGATCGACATTCACGCCGAGCCGGATCGGCAGCACCGCGGCAACTGCGTTCACGCCTTCACCCCCTGAATGCCACGGCTGCCTGGCTTCACCGCCGGCAGCGCGGCGAGTTCGGGCGGCAGAGCATCGGCGGGATAGGTCGGGATGTCGAGCGTCGCCAACGCCACCAGCGGCACGCCGAGATCGGCCTTGCCATTGGAACGGTCGATCAGGCAGGCGGCGCCGACCACATGGCCGGGATACTCGGCGATGGCCGCAAGACACTCGCGCGAGGACAGGCCAGTGGTGATGATGTCTTCCACCATCAGCACCCGCGCGCCCTCGGGAATGACGAAGCCGCGTCGCAGCGCGAACTTGCCGTCCTCGCGCTCGACGAACACCGCCTTCGCGCCGAGCTGGCGGGCAGTCTCGTAGCCCGGCACGATGCCGCCGACCGCGGGCGAGACCACATAGTCGATGGTGCCGAACGTGGCCCGCGCCTTCTCGGCGAGTGCGCGGCACAGCCGCTCGGTGCGCACCGGATCCATGAAGACGAACATCTTCTGGAGGAAAATCGGGCTGCGCAGCCCCGAGGTCAGAATGAAATGGCCTTCGAGCAGCGCGCCGGCGGCGCGGAATTCGCCCAGAACTTCGTCGTGCGTCATGTCAGCGACCCGTTGCGGAAATCGGACGAGGTGATAGCCGATCCCGCGGGCGCCGTCACGAAGCTGTCGCAGCTTGAAACCGCCTCACCCTATTCGGCGGCGACGGCGGCGCCCGATGCCTCGGCGGTGACCTCGTCGGTCCACACCTCGAATCCGGCGAGCACGTGCTGGCCGAAGGTGTGGACGATGGCGACGTCGGTGGCGTCGCGCCCGCGCGCCATCACGACGCGGCCGATGCGCGGCTTGTTATGGCGCGCATCGAAGCTGTACCAGCGCCCGCCGAGATAGACCTCGAACCAGGCCGAGAAATCCATCGGCGCCGGATCGCGCGGCACGCCGATATCGCCGAGATAGCCGGTGCAATAGCGCGCCGGGATGTTCATCGCCCGGCAGAAGGCGATGGAGAGATGGGCGAAGTCGCGGCACACGCCGTGCCGCTCCTGATAGGCCCGGGCTGCCGAACGTGTGGCGTCGGCGAGCTGATAGTCGAAGCTGATGTGGTCGTGGACGAAATCGACGATCGCCTGCACCCGCGACCAGCCCTCCGGCACATGGCCGAACAAGCGCCACGCCTCCGCGCTCAGCACGTCGGTCTCGCAATAGCGGCTACCCAGCAGGTAGGGCATCGCCTCGACCGGCAGCTTGTCGACCGGCGTCTGCTCCGCGGCGAAATTGACGGTGTCGGGTGCACCGCTGTCGTCGATCAGCCCGTCGCGCTCGATGGTGATGCGCCCGGCGGGCAGCATGGCGCGACGAATAATATTGCCGAACGCGTCGGTCATGGCGACGACGGGAACGTTCGGGCGCAGCACGAGCGGCGACTGGGCAATGACGTCGCGCGCCCGGTCGGGGTGGACGTCGAGTGCAAAGGTGGCGGGGGTCGGCACCGCGCAATCAAGCGCGATGCGAAAGCCGAAGCGGATTCGCATCGGATCGTCCTCATGATCTGACGGGGGCTCCGCCTATGGCGGCGGATGGGCCAACGCGGGACGACCCGTTATGCGACGCCCTTCACGCCCGAGCGGACGCGGACACAGGCGAGCGCGGCGCGGCCAGACAATTGCTGGACCTTGCCGTGCGCCTCGAGAGAGCCGTCATGCACCAGGCGACCGAGGAATTCCCTGGCCTTGCCGGCAGCGATCTTGAGCACGCCGCGAAGCTGTTCCGTCTGCATGGCCGCTTCTCCCCTGTTGTGTGACAGGACAAACGCGGAACCTCGAAGCCGGTTCCTTTGCGTACGACGGAAATCCCGGCTTGGGGAATATGTTCTAGCCGTTCACCCGCTCGACGCTGGAGACCACCGGCCGCGAGCGCAGATCGGCGATGATGCCGTTGAGGTGGCGCAGGTCGTAGACCTCGACATCGATGACGATGCGGGTGAAGTCGGCCGAGCGTGACGACATGCGGACATTGTCGATATTGCCGTCGCGCTCGCCGATCACCTGGGCGATCTGGGCGAGCGAGCCCGGCTCATTGGTGGCCACCACCACGATCTGCACCGGGAAGCGGTGCGGGTCGTCCTCGTCAATATCCCAGCGCACATCGAGCCAGCGCTCCGGCTCTTCCTCGAAATCCTGCAGCGCCGGCGACTGGATCGGATAGATGGTGATGCCTTCGCCGGGCGATAGGATGCCGACGATACGGTCGCCCGGCACGGCACCGCCATTCGGCGCGAAGCGCACCGGCAATTCGCTGTTGATGCCGCGGATCGGGATCGCGGTCCTGGGGTCCGGATCGGCCTCGATGCCGGGGATCTTGAACTTGAGGCTCTGGCCGCCCTTCAGCTCGAACCAGCCTTCGCCCTTGGGGGTCCCTGCCCGCTCCTCCGGCGCGCGCGGACCGGTCCATTCCGGGTGCATCGCCTTCACCACGTCGTCGGCGCGCATCTCGCCGCGGCCAACCGCGGCATAGACGTCGTCGAGCGAGGCGCGGGCCAGCCGCCCCAGCGCCCCGGACAGCTTCTCCTCGGAGAAGCCCTTACCGGCACGGGCGAAGGCGCGCTCGACGATCTTGCGGCCAAGGCCGGCATATTGCGCACGCACCGCCGCACGGGTGGCGCGGCGTATCGCGGCGCGCGCCTTGCCGGTGACAACGATGGATTCCCACGCGGCGGGCGGCGACTGGGTCTTGGAGGTGATGACCTCAACCTCGTCGCCATTGTGCAGTTCGGAGACCAGCGGCGAGACCTTGCCGTTGATCTTGGCACCGACCGCCATATTGCCGACGTCGGTGTGCACCGCATAGGCGAAATCGATCGGCGTCGCCCGGCGCGGCAGGGTGATGAGCCGCCCCTTGGGGGTAAAGCAGAACACCTGGTCGTGGAAAAGTTCGAGCTTGGTGTGCTCCAGGAACTCCTCGGGACTGGAGCCTTCCGCCAGCAATTCGATGGTGCGGCGGAGCCAGCCATAGGCGCTGGAATCCCGTGTCAGCAGGTCCTCGCCTGCCCCGCCATCCTTGTACAACGCATGCGCGGCGATGCCGTACTCGGCGATCTCGTGCATCTTGCGGGTACGGATCTGCAGTTCGACGCGCTGCCGGCCGGGGCCGACCACGGTGGTATGGATCGAGCGGTAGTCGTTCTGCTTCGGCGTCGAGACGTAGTCCTTGAAGCGGCCCGGCACGAGCGGCCACTTGGTGTGGACCACGCCGAGCGCGGCGTAGCACTCCTCCACGCTCTCGACGAACACCCGGAAGCCGTAAATGTCGGAGAGCTGCTCGAACGCGACCGACTTGCGCTCCATCTTGCGCCAGATCGAATAGGGGCGCTTTTCGCGGCCCTTCACCTTGGCGGCGATGCCCTTGTTGGTGAAGGCGTCGGAGAGTTCGCGCTCGATGGCCACGACCAGCTCGCCATTCTTCTCCTTCAGCGCCTGGAGGCGCGAGCGGATCGATTCATAGGCCTCCGGCGAGAGCTGGCGGAACGACAGGTCCTCCAGTTCCTCGCGCATGTCGTGCATGCCCATGCGCCCGGCGAGCGGGGCATAGATGTCCAGCGTCTCCTCGGCGACGCGGTTGCGCTTCTCCTGCGGCACCCATTTGAGCGTGCGCATGTTGTGCAGCCGGTCGGCGAGCTTGACCAGCAGCACGCGCACGTCATCGGCGATGGCGAGCAACAGCTTGCGCAGGTTCTCCGCCTGCTTGGCCTGCTTGGAGACCAGGTCAAGTTTCTTGATCTTGGTGAGACCCTCGACCAGCGCGCCGATCTGCGGGCCGAACAGCCGGTCGATCTCGTCGCGAGTCGCCCCGGTGTCCTCGATGGTGTCGTGCAGCAAAGCCGCGACGATGGTGGCGTCATCGAGCTTCAGGTCGGTGAGAATCGCCGCCACTTCAAGCGGGTGCGAGAAGTACGGATCACCGGAGGCGCGCGTCTGCGTGCCGTGCGCACGCATGGCATAGACATAGGCGCGATCGAGGAGCGCCTCGTCGGTGTGGGGATTGTACCGGCGCACGCGCTCGACGAGCTCGTACTGCCGCATCATGACAGCTTAACCCGTGAGAGGACCGGTAGTTTCGACGACCGGGAATCTAGATATCGCCATCACTCGGAGGCGATGCAAGCACGGAAAACGGCAGGCCGGAGAAATTGGACAACGACAGGTAGAAATCAGCTTATAAGCGTGCTATCAATTTCGAAATAAATTAATAACAAAGACGCTCACTGAGGAGGCTTGGGATGGACGACATCCTGCCATGGATCGGCTATCTGGCAGCTTATGTCCTGGGTGGTCTCGCCGGGTTTTTCGGAGCCGCCATGTTCTGCGGCTCGGCCCAATCCGCGCTCCGCGCCGAGAACGAGGAACTGCGCGAAAAGCTGAAGACGCTCGAAGACGAGCGCCTGCCCGAAGCTCAGCAAGCCGGACATTATGGCTGCTCGGAAGGACTCGCGGCCTGAGCCGAGCCTACTTTTCCCCGTCTGCCGCCCAAATGAAAACGCGACCGGCGCTTGCTGGCGACCGGTCGCGGCATCTGTCGTAACGGGCTCGATCCCGAAAGAATCAACCCTCGTCGTCGTCGCTCGGCTCGGGCGGCACCAAGCCCTGAAGGCCGGCGAGCAGCTCTTCCTCGGTCATGCGGTCGAGCATGACGTCCGAATCGTCCGTGCTGCCTTCCACGCTGGAAGCGATCATCGGCACGGTTTCGGGCTCGGGCTCGTCGACCTCGGTGAACTTCTGGAGCGAATGGATGAGGTCTTCCTTGAGGTCTTCCGGCGAGATGGTCTCGTCGGCGATCTCGCGGAGCGCGACAACCGGATTCTTGTCGTTATCGCGGTCGACGGTGATCGGCGCGCCGGACGAGATCATGCGGGCGCGATGCCCGGCAAGAAGAACGAGCTCGAAGCGGTTGTCGACCTTGTCGATGCAGTCCTCGACGGTGACACGGGCCATGCCTCGGCACTCCTGTCGGTGATTTCGGGAAGCTGCTGGCTTTATCCGAACGCAGCGAGAAGAGCAAGCGCCGTGCGTCACCGGGCTGTCGTATGCCCGTCATGCACAGGTGCGGCGCCGGCTCAGGAACATGCCATGTTCCGGCTCAGCATCCGCCTTGCACCCGCCACAAAGTCGCGGTGTCTAAAGCTCTTGAACTACAGCTTGGGCGAACCCAGCTGATACGTCGCTTTTCGACGGACTTCACAAGGTATTGCGTCAAATGGCTACGAACATGGAAAAGATCGCACTATTTATCGACGGCGCTAATCTTTATTCCGCCACCAAATCGCTCGGCTTCGACATTGATTATAAGCGGCTCCTGAAAGAATTCCAGGGGCGTGGTTATGTTCTCCGGGCCTTCTATTATACGACTCTGATCGAGGATACCGAGTATTCGTCGATCCGGCCGCTGCTCGACTGGCTCGACTACAACGGATACTCGGTCGTCACCAAACCGGCGCGGGAATTCACCGATAGCCAGGGACGCCGCCGGGTGCGCGGCAATATGGACATCGAGCTGGCGGTGAACGCCATGGAGCTCGCCGGCCATGTCGATCACATCGTGATTTTCTCCGGCGACGGCGATTTCCGCTCGCTGGTCGAGGCGATCCAGCGCAAGGGCGTGCGGGTCAGCGTGGTCTCCACCGTCCACACCCAGCCGCCGATGATCTCGGACGACCTGCGCCGGCAGGCGGACGCCTTCATCGATCTCGTTGAATTGCAGGCCAAGATCGGCCGCGACCCCGGCGAGCGCTCGAACCGCATGCAGGAGACGCCGCGCTTCCTGGAACGCCGGGGCCCTGCCCCGTCGGGCACCGCCGACGAATTCTCCGAAACCTGATCGCGGGCGGTCCTCATGTTCGCTGCCGACGCTGGTCCCGTTGCGGGCGCCGGCACCGAGCCGACGCGCGACTGCCCGCGCTGCCCGCGGCTCGTGGCCTTCCGCGAGCAATGGCGTGCCGTCGAGCATGACTGGCACAATGCGCCGGTGCCGTCCTTCGGTAACGCGGATGCGCGCCTGCTGATCGTCGGCCTCGCGCCCGGCTTGCGCGGCGCCAACCGCACCGGCCGGCCGTTCACCGGTGACTATGCCGGCGACCTGCTCTATTCGACGCTGATCCAATACGGCTTTGCCGATGGCCACTTCGAAGCGCGGGCGGACGATAGTCTGCGCCTCATCGGCACCCGCATCACCAATGCAGTGCGTTGCGTGCCGCCGGAGAACAAGCCGACCACCGACGAGATGAAGACCTGCCGGCCGTTCCTACACGCCACCATAGCCGGCATGCTACAGCTGCAAGCGATAGTTGCACTTGGAAAGATTGCGCACGATCAGGTGCTGGCGGCACATGGCGAGAGGCTGTCGCGGTTCAAGTTTGCACACGGCGCGGCGCACGAGATCGGCGGGCTCCGGCTTTTCGACAGCTACCATTGCTCCCGCTACAACACGAACACCGGCGTGCTGACGCCGGCGATGTTCCACACGGTGTTTGCCGCGGTGAAGGCGCATCTCGCTTAAGGCGCCACCGGCGCCCAAAGCACCTGCTCGATCCGGCTTGCACCGGTCGCCAGCATGACGAGGCGGTCGAGCCCGAGCGCGATGCCGGAAGCCTCCGGCATCGATTCCAGCGCGGTGAGGAACTCCTCGTCGATCGGGTAGCGCTCGCCATAAATGCGCTGCTTCTCGCCCATCCAGGCGAGGAAACGGCGGCGCTGCTCGGCGGCGTCGGTCAGTTCGCCGAACGCGTTCGCCAACTCGACACCGCAGACATAGAGCTCGAAACGCTCGGCAAAGCGCGGATCGCCGGGCTTCGGCCGCGCCAGCGCGGCCTCCGAGATCGGGTATTCGGTGAGGATCGTCGCCCGGCCGATGCCGAGGAACGGCTCGATCTTCTCCACCATCACCCGGGTGAAAACGTCGGCCCAGACGTCGTCCGGCGCCACCCGGATGCCCGCAGCGCTTGCGGCACGCCACAGCACGTCGCGATCGGTCCGGCCATCCGGGCCTAGGCTCGCCGCAAGATCGATGCTGGCATAACGTTCGAAAGCCTGCGTGACCGTCAGCCGCTCCGGCTCCGCGAACGGATCAGCAGCCAGATCGCGAAACCGGAACATGCGAGTTCCCACCGCTTCGGCAGCGGCGCGCAGCAAGGCGGAGCAGTCCGCCATCAGCGCGTCATAGGTCTCGCTCGCCCGATACCATTCCAGCATGGTGAATTCGGGATGGTGCAATCCGGTCCGCTCGCCATTGCGGAACACGCGGGCGAGCACGAACAGCCGCTCCTCCCCCGCCGCCAGCAGTTTCTTGGCGGTGAATTCCGGCGAGGTGTGAAGATAGCGCGGCTGCGCCGTGCCATCGGGCGCGATCAGCGAGGTCGCGAAGGCATGCAGATGCGTCTCGTTGCCGGGCGAGACCTGGAGAATGGGCGTCTCCGCCTCGACAAACCCCTGTCCCGTGAAGAAATCCCGCACCGCCGCAGTGATGCGCCCCCGTGCCAGCAGGAAGGGCCGGCGGTCGGCATATTGACCGGGATCCCACCAGGGCGAGGCTGGAACGTTCATTCTGCTTCACTCGCAACATCGAGGCGGGGTTGGCGGCAGGCGGGCGCGCTTGTATAGGAGGCGCCCAACGGAATCCCGGTGCAGCGGCCCCGCCGCACCCAACAGCCAGAGGACCGTAATGGTCAAGGTCATCGCCAGCACGCTGCGCAAGGGCAACGTGGTCGACATCGACGGCAAGCTCTATGTCGTTCTTACCGCCGACAACATCCACCCCGGCAAGGGCACGCCGGTCACGCAGCTCGACATGCGCCGCATCTCCGATGGCGTGAAGATCTCCGAGCGCTACCGCACCACCGAGCAGGTGGAGCGCGCCCATGTCGAAGACCGCCCGCACACCTTCCTGTATTCGGACGGCGAGGGCTATCATTTCATGAACCCGGAGAATTACGACCAGGTCGCGGTGCAGAAGGATGTCATCGGCGATCAGGCCGCCTATCTCCAGGAGGGCATGCAGGTCATGCTATCCATGCATGAGGGCAACGCCATCGCCATCGATCTGCCGCAGCGCGTGGTGCTGGAAGTGACCGACACCGAGCCGGTGACCAAGGGCCAGACCGCCTCGTCCTCCTACAAGCCCGCCATCCTCTCGAACGGCGTACGCTCCGCGGTGCCGCCGCATGTCGGCATCGGCACCCGCATCGTCGTCATGACGTCGGACGGTTCCTATGTGGAGCGCGCGAAGGACTGACGCCAAGCCATTGGCGTCATGAGAAAAAGGCGCCGTTACCGGCGCCTTTTTTGTTGGCCGGTCAGCCGCGGTCGCGCATCAGCCGCTGCTTGTCGCGTGCCCAGTCCTTGGCCTTCAGCGCCTCTCGCTTGTCATGCGCCTTGCGGCCACGCGCGATGGCAAGCTCGACCTTGGCTCGGCCCTGCTCGTTGAAATAGATGCGCAGCGGCACCACGGTCATGCCCTCGCGCTCCACCGCCTGCCACAGCTTGGCAATCTCGCGCCGGTGCAGCAGCAGCTTGCGCGGCCGGCGAGGCTCGTGATTGAAGCGGTTGGCCTGGAGATATTCCGGGATGAACGAGTTGTAGAGGATCGCTTCGCCGGACTTGGCCGTGGCGTAGCTTTCGGCAATGGTCGCCTTGCCGCCGCGCAGGCTCTTCACCTCGGTGCCGGACAGCGCAATGCCGGCCTCGAAGACCTCGCCGATCTCATAGTCGAACCGCGCCCGCCGATTATCGGCGACGACCTTGCGGGGGAGGACTTTCTTCTCGGTCATCGGCACGTCTCACTTCATTGCATCGTCGCGGTTTTGGGCCGTGTGAAATACGCCAAGGATCGCGATCTCGTCACGTTCATTGTCGATGGAATAGATAATGACGTAAGGCAGGCCCGCCACCCGCCACCTGCGATTGCCTGGATGGACGGCTGGCCGTCCCGCCTGGGGAGCTGAGGCGATATTGGCGAGCGACCGCATGATCGCTCCCGATACGGTTTTCAAGCCGCGTGGTGAGCGCGCTCGCAGAAGGCTTCGATACTGGCCAGCTGACTGCGCGCCTTGAGAGTGAAACGAACCCTCAAAGGTCGAACCGGAGCCAGATCTCTGCCATTTCCTCGTCGCTAGCAAACTCGCCGCGGGCGGCCTGTTCCATCGCGATCTCCACCTCCCGAATCTGCTCGGGAGTGAGTTCGTGATCAGCGCCATCCGCAACGGCAAGCTCCAGCAACAGGTCGGCGATCCGATCCTGTTCCTGGTCCGGCAATGCCTTCAGCTTCGCGATGGCCTCGTCCAGCAGCTTGGTCATGCCGACGAGCCTACCACGGCAGCCTCAGTTCAGCAGCCCGGCATGGACCATGGCGGCGCGCACCGTCTGCTTGGTCTTCTCGCTCACCGGCACCATCGGCAGGCGCGCTTCGTCGACCAGCTTGCCGAGCAGCGAGAGCGCATATTTGGTCGGCGACGGGTTGGTCTCGACGAACAGCGCCTGGTGCAGCGGGAACAGCCGGTCCTGGTAGCTCAGCGCGGTGTGGTAGTCGCCGGACAGGCAGGCGTTCTGGAATTCCGAGCACAGCTTCGGCGCCACGTTGGAGGCGACCGAGATGCAGCCGTCGCCGCCATGCGCCATGAAGGCGAGCGCGGTGGCATCCTCGCCGGAGAGCTGGTTGAAGCCCGGCCCCATCGCGGCGCGCTGCTGGCTGACACGCACCAGATTGGCGGTGGCGTCCTTCACCCCGGCGATGTTCTTCAGTTCGAACAGCCGCGCCATGGTCTCCACCGACATGTCGACGACCGAGCGGCCGGGAATGTTGTAGATGATGATCGGAATACCGATGCCGTCGTTGATCGCCTTGTAGTGCTGGTACAGGCCTTCCTGGCCCGGCTTGTTGTAATAGGGCGTCACCACCAGTACCGCATTCGCTCCCGCCTTCTCTGCATGCTGCGCGAGGCCGATCGCTTCCGCCGTGCTGTTGGAGCCGGCGCCGGCGATCACCGGTACGCGGCCGCCGGCCTGCTCGACGCACCACTCCACCACCTTGTGGTGCTCGTCGTGGGACAGCGTCGGGCTCTCGCCAGTGGTGCCGACCGGAACCAGGCCGTGTATGCCCTCTTCGATCTGCCAGTCGACCAGCCCGCGAAAGGCTTTCTCGTCGAGCGCGCCATCACGGAACGGCGTGACGAGAGCCGTAAATGAGCCACGGAATGGCGGCTGGTGGGGCATGGCGCGCTCCTGGGGAATCTCTGCGACGGCTTCGCCCGCGAATGATGTTCCAGGCGAAGGGGCAATCAGATATCGCGTCACGCGCCCGCGGGGAAGCGCCTTATTGGCACGTCAACCCTGATGGTGCTCCGTTCCTGCCTCGCACGTCATACGGGAGGCTGCCCCGGTTTCGCCCTCTTGCGGAGGCAGAAACACGCCTGCCGCGCGAATTATGATTGCGCGGACTGGGGTTGTGGTTAGCGTTTCGTCAATAAGATCGCGGGACAACTAGCCGTGCCGGCTTGCGAGCGCGGCGGTCAGAAGAAGTCTCGCGTCAGTGTCGGGAGAGCGTGAACCCATGCGCCATATAAGCGCGCGCCGTCTTGGCGTTCTGATGCCGTTTGCGGCCGTCCTGATGCTTGTGGCGGCCGGCTTCACCGCGCCTGCGAGCGCAGAGGCCAAGAAGCCACCCGCAAAGACCACGGCGGCCAAGCCCACCGACAAGAAGAGCGCGTCCAAGAAGGACGGCGGCAAGAAGGAAGCGTCGAAAAAGGACGCCAAAAAAGACGCCGCCAAGAAAGACGTGGCGAAAAAGGATTCGGCGAAGAAGGACGACGCCAAGCCTGCTGATTCGCAGTCCACCGGCTCAGTCAAGCCGGCGCCGCTTCCGGGCGCGCTCGGCTCGCTGCAGAGCGCCATGGATCTCGCCGAGAAGGGCCAGTCCGCCGCGGCGCTTGCCGCCGCCGACCAGCTCAGCGATCCCGGCGCCCGCGCTCTGGTGCGCTGGCTGACCATCCGTGCCGCGGCCCGCGATCTCGGCTTCGACCGGGCGGTCGCAATCATTCAGCAGCACCCGACGCTGCCGACTCCTACCGTGCTGCGCCGACGGCTCGAATATCTGCTGTTCGCCGAGAACCGCGATCCCGGCACGGTACGCGCCTTCTTCGCCGAGCAACGGCCGATCTCCGGCGAGGGCAAGCTCGCGCTTGCCCGTGCCCTGTTCGCCGCCGGCGACCGCACCGGCGGCACCGCGTGGCTGCGCGACGCCTGGCGCGAAGATCCGCTGATGGAAGATACCGAATCCACCGTCATGGTGGAGTTCGGCGGCCTGCTCACCCGCGCCGATCATAAATACCGCGCCGACAAGCTGCTCTACGCCGAGGACGCGACCCGCGGCCTGCGTGCGGCGCAGCGTGCCGGTGACGATGTCGTCGCCCTCGCCCGCGCCCGCATCGCGCTGTTCGCCAAGAATGGTGATCCGACCAAGCTGCTTGCCGCCGTGCCGCTCGGGCTGCGCAACGACCCGGCCTATCTCTACACCCAGGCCAAGATTGCACGCCGCGCCGGAGACGACGCGACCGCAGCCCGCATCCTGTCGAGCGCTCCAAAGGAGGCCGCCGCCATCGTCGACCCGGATGAATGGTGGGTCGAGCGCCGGCTGGTCGCCCGCGAACTGCTCGATCTCGGCGACGCCAAGACCGCCTACAAGATCGCGCGCGACGCCGCCCCGCCGGAAGACGATAACAAGCGCTCCGAGCAGCAATTCACCGCCGGCTGGATCGCCCTGCGCTTCCTCGGCGATGCCCGCACCGCCCAGCAGCATTTCGCCAAGATCGCCGAGGGCCAGTCGCATCCCGCGACCATCGCCCGCGGCTTCTATTGGCAGGGCCGTGCTGCCGAGGCGCTCGGTAATAATGCCGGCGCCCGCAGCCAGTACCAGGTCGCGGCCAATTACCCGACCGCCTATTACGGCCTGATCGCCCGCGCCCGGCTCGGCCTGACGGCGATGAGCGTGCGCGAGGCACCGGCACCGAGCGCGGCCCAGCGCACAGCCTTCTCGCGTGACGAAGGCGTGCAGATCTTCAAGCTGCTGCTCCAGCTCGGCGAGCGCGACCTCGCCATGGCCCTGGCCTCCGACCTGTCCGAGCGCCTGCCGGACGCCGCTTCGCTCGGCCTGCTCGCCGACATCGCCGAGGGTCAGCGCAATGCGCGGGCCATGGTGGTGATCGGCAAGAATGCGCTCAACCGCGGCATTCCGCTGGAAGCCGACGCCTATCCGACCATCGGCATTCCGAGCTACCGCCCGATCGGACCGGATGTCGACCGCGCCGTGGTCTACGCCATTGCCCGGCAGGAGAGCATGTTCAACGCCGCCGTGGTCTCGCGCGCCGGCGCCACCGGATTGATGCAGGTGATGCCGGCCACCGGGCGCACCATCGCCAAGCGCGAAGGCGTCCCCTTCGACGTCAAGAGCCTGCACAACAACCCGACGGTGAATGTGCAGTTCGGTGCGGCGGAGCTGCGCAGCCTGCTCGACAATTACGACAACAGCTATGTGCTGACCTTCGCCGCCTATAATGGCGGGCGCGGCAGCGTGGCCAAATGGGTTGCCGCCTATGGCGATCCACGCGATCCCGCCATCGACCCGATCGATTGGGTGGAGCGCATCCCCTTCTCCGAGACCCGCAATTATGTGCAGCGGGTGATGGAGAATGCGCAGGTCTACAAGACCCGCTTCGGCGGCCGCGGCACGCTGCAGATCGAAGCCGACCTGCGTGGCTCCCGCCCGAAGACCGAAGCCGTGGGCGGGCTTTAAGCCTGCGGTCTAACGGGACCAGACCGATGCATCCAAAATGACCGTCATCCCCGGCCTTGTGCCGGGGATCTCGATTCCGGACAGCGCATCGGGAATCGAGATGGCCGGCACAAGGCCGGCCATGACGGTGGGAACGACCGGCCCTTGGGACCGATCGTCGACTCTTGGGTCAGCCCCTTAGACTACGCCGCAGCCAGCAGCCGCCGCCGCAACCTGCAACGAAGGCCACGAGCAGCAGCGCCCCAACCTGCGCGGCGAAAGCCATCATGGTGTCCCCTCCGCCGGCTCGGCAGCGGGCGCGACGGTGTCGATTGCCACGCGGCGCGGCGCGCAGCCGCTGAGCCAGCCGGTGGCGAGGCCGATCGCCAGCGCGACGAGCAAATAGGGCCAGAGCTCCAGCGCCAGGAACAACATTGCCTTACCTCACTATGAATTCGATGCGCCGGCCGTCCGGCAGGCCGGTGGTGTTCGCAGCCGGCAGGCCGTCGCTCTCGCCATAGCCGATCGCGACCAGCCGGCCGGCGGAGATTCCGGCCTGGGCGAAATAATCGGCGACCGATTGCGCGCGTTGCGCCGCGAGGTCGTGATTGTCGGCGCCGTCGCCCTGCGCACCGCTATGGCCGGCGATCTCGATGGTCGCTTCCGGGCAACCCGAGGCGACGGCCGCGAGATGGTCGAGCAGGCCGCGGCTGGTCGGATCGAGCGCCGCGCTGCCCTTCTGGAAGCTGACGGAGCCGCGGCTCAGCAGATCGGTCAGCGCCTTCTGGCAACTGACCTTGTCCATCGGCGGCGGCGGCGGGGCGATCTCCAGCGTCACCTCGGCGGAAAAACCCGCCGGCAGGTCCGCGGCCAGCGCGGCACGGATCGCATCCACCGCTGCCGGATAGAGCGCGGTGCCGGAGAAGCGCAGCTTCTGGTCGTCGAGCCGGGCTTCGCCACCCTCCAGCCGCGCCAGTTCGCGCAAAGCGACCGCCGCGGCGCGGGCGAAGCCGTCCGGCGCGCCGAGCGCCACCGCCGAGACATCGTTCACCGCCGCGCCGAGCAATTGCACCCGCGCAAGCGCCAGCAGCGCGTCATGATCCTGACGCACCGGATAGAAGCCGGAGACCGTGAGCCCCTGCCCGTCCTTGCGCAGCCCGAACACGTAGGGCTTCACCACGGGCGGGCGCACATCGGATTTCTCCAGCGCGAAGCCACCGGGCAGCGGCGCGGCCAGTGCCGTACTCACCGCACCATAGGCGGCGGAATCCTGCGCCTCGCCGATGATAGAAAGCTTGGCGCCGATGCCGCGTATCTCGCCGATGCGCAACTTGGCCAGCTGATTCACCCCGAACACCGTCGCTGCCACCCAGGTCTCGGCGGACGGCCCGCCCGAGGCGATGCGCATCTCGTCGCTCACCGGCACACCGGGGAAAGCGGCGCGCACCGCGTCGCCGACCAGGCGCTTGGCATCCTCGGAGGGCGCATAGCCGACCACGCGCAGGCCATTGGCGCCGCGCAGCACGCCCCAGGTGAAGGGCGCGACCGTCGGCGGCTCGACGGCAAAACGCGTGACCGTATAGCCTTCGGGCACGGCACGGCGAGCCGCCGCGAGGGCGTCGTAGGCGGCAAAATCCGGCGCCCGGCCCTCAAGGGCGATGGTGGTATCGGAAAGCGTCACCTTGCCGCCCGGCAGCCGGCCAAGTTGCTGGAGCGCGAACGCGGCCGCCCGCAGCCAGCCATCGGTCGGCGGCGCGCCATCGGCGAGGCGAAGCTGGTCCGAGATCGCCGCACCCGGCACCGCGCCGCGCACCGCGTCGAGCAGCGAGCGCCGGGCATCGCCGAGCGGGATGTAGCCGGAGAGCTGGACGCCGTCTTCCTCACGCTGTGCCGACCACAGGAAGGGCGAAACCGCCGGCGGCAGCACGGCGAAGCGCGCCAGCTTGAAATCCGACGGCAGCTCGGTGCGCACGGTCACTTCCAGCGCATCATAGGTGGCGAAGTCCGGCGCCCGGCCCTCGATGGAAAACGCATCGTCGGAGATGGTGACGCGCCCTGACGGCATCTTGGCCAATTGAGCGATGCCGAAGGCGACGACGCCGGCGAAATCGCCGGCCGGCACGCCGCGCGCCCGCACCAGTCCTTCCGCGCCGCTCACCGTCACGCCCGGCAGCATGGTGCGCGCCGCCTCCACGATACGCACCCGTGCATAGCGCGAGGGCACATAGCCCTCGAGCCGCAGGTTCGAGCCATCGCGAATGGCGGACAGCGTGAAGGGCCGGCGCTCCGGCAGCAGCGTGGTGCGGTCCTCAACCGTGCGCACGCCGGACATGCGGGCGAGTTCGGCGCGCACCTTCAGTCGCGCATCCTCGGAGAGCGCCTCGCCCTGCAGCAGCGCGTCGCGCCCGTCAAAGCTGGCTCGCGCCCAGGATTCGCCGATCTCGTTCATGAGGTTTTCGGCACGCTCGGAGAGATCGCTCTCCACCGGTGCGCGTGAGAAGAACACGGCCGCGGCGATAAGGAGGGCAAGAGGCGGCAGCCCCTTCCACCATGCGCGCCAGCGACACATGCGCTCCGTCTCCCCTGAGATCTTCCCCGTGCGCCTCCCCAGGCGCGGCGGGAGTTCACCATAGTTCGCGCGCATCAGGAAGCGAACTTGTCCGCGGCGAACCCGCTCACCCGGCGCGTCAAGCCCACTCGCCCTTGCGCATCACCGGCTCGGCCTCGCCGCTGAAGCTAATGCCGTCTACATCGATCTCGCCGGAACCGATCATCCAGTCGATATGGATCAGGCTGGAATTGGCGCCCTTCTCGGCGAGTTGCTCGGGCGTCAATGAAGCGCCGTCGATGAAGCACTTGCTGTAGGACTGGCCGAGCGCGATGTGGCTCGCGGCATTCTCGTCATAAAGCGTGTTGAAGAACAGCAGCCCGCTCTTCGAAATCGGCGAGGAATGCGGCACCAGCGCCACCTCGCCGAGACGGCGCGACCCCTCGTCGGTCTCCAGCACCTTCTCCAGCACGTCCTGCCCGGTACGGGCGCGGGCCTCGACGATGCGCCCGCCCTCGAACTTCACCGCGATGTCCTGGATCAGCGTGCCCTGGTAGGAGAGCGGCTTGGTGCTGGCGACATGACCGTCCACCCGCAGCTTGTGCGGCGTGGTGAACACTTCCTCGGTGGGGATATTGGCGTTGCAGACCACGCCGTTCTTGGCGGTGGAAGCGCCGCCCGCCCATTCATGGTCATCGGCGAGGCCGACGGTGAGGTCGGTACCCGGCCCGCGGAAGCGCAGGGACGCATAGCGCCGCGCGTTGAGCTGCGTGGTGCGGGCGTTGAGCTCGGCATTGTGCGCGCGCCATGCCGCCACCGGATCCGGCGTGTCGATCCGTGAGGCAGAGAAGATGGCGTGCCAGAGCTTGGCGACCGCGATGTCCTCGGGATCATCCGGGAACATCGCCTTGGCCCATGCCGGCGAGGCGAAGGAGACGATGGTCCAGTTGATGTCGAACCCGGCGATCAGCGACAGCGCCGGCATGTAGGCCTTCGAGCGCGCCCGATTGGCCCGCGAGACCTTACCCGTATCCTCATTGGCGAGCAGCGAGGGATTCTCGCCGGAAATAGCAAGCCGCGCCGCGCCGGAGCGAAACGCTGCCGCCATGCCGTCATAGAGCCAGGCGCTGGCGGCATCGAAGCTCGCGTCCGGCGCGTAATGAAAGCGCGCCAGCGTCGCCTCTTCATCGCTGAACAGCGTGGTGACGAGCGAAGCGCCGGCCTTGTAGGCATGCTCGGTGATCCGCCGCACCAGCGGCAGCGCATCGATCGACGCGGTCATCACCAGTTCCTGGCCGGGCTTCAGGCCAAGGCCGACATGCACCGCGACTTCGCCGAGCCGGTCGAGCCGCTCCTCATGCGAAAGGGTGTCGACAAGCGCGCCGGCATGTTTGGTCATGGAACTCTCCGATCCCGGGCAAGGTGCCCTTCTTGTCCCACAAGGGAACAAGAGACTG
Source organism: Starkeya sp. ORNL1 (assembly GCF_012971745.1). NCBI lineage: Bacteria > Pseudomonadati > Pseudomonadota > Alphaproteobacteria > Hyphomicrobiales > Xanthobacteraceae > Starkeya > Starkeya sp. ORNL1. Next base: position 537,312 of record NZ_CP048834.1, on the reverse strand, counting down.
GGGCAGGATCAAGAGTGCCGCCGCAGAAAAGCCGGCAAAGGCCGTCGCGATTGCGCCGGACACGAAAAAGGCGACCCATTTCTGGGTCGCCCTTCTACGTGACAGGTGCGATCGTCCGGAGCGCAGTTATTTAGCGCGCTCGTTTGCGCGTTCCTGATTGATGATGTTCTGGTCGCCCGGCTGCTTCCAGATCAGAAGGTCACGAGCGGTCTTCTGACTGGGCACAGTCGCCTCGTGATCATAGATCGGGCCCGGGCCCGGCTCGACATACACATTGCGGCCTTCATAAACAGGGCCCGCGTAGCCCGGCTCGACAACCGTCACGCCCGGCTGGGCATAGACCTCGCCACGGGCATACGGATCGACCTGATAGTATTGGGCGTTCGCATTGATGATGCCACCGATCGACAGAATTCCCAGAGTAGCGGCAGCAAGAACGATCTTGCGCATGGTTATTCTCCATCCTCTTTGGAAGTCTCGGAACGATGCGCACAGCGTGCGCTGCATTCGGACAGACAACTTCCGATGTGGGGGATGGTTCCGTGTGCAGAACGGCACAATGGATCAGCCTACCGCGGCAACGGCCCTGATGCACCCGACAGCCGGCGCCAGGACCAAACGGGACAGCAATCCCGACGTTCGCAGCGGAAGAAGGCTGGCGACCCCGGCTGGGCTCGAACCAGCGACCTGCCGCTTAGAAGGCGGCTGCTCTATCCAGCTGAGCTACGGGGCCGATGCAGCGGCTGTTATAGACGAAAATGCCGCGGGGCTCAGTGCGTCCACTGGCCGATGCGGCGGAAGCTGAAATTGTCGGAATAGGCGATCTTGCGCCGGATCGGCTCTTTCGGCTCCTGCACCTGAAAGGCGATGCCGCGGCGCTCGGCATAGGCGATGGCTTCTTCCTTGGTGTCGAACGTCAGCCGGAGCTGGCTCTTCATGTCGCCTGAAGAGGTATAGCCCATCAGCGGCTCGACCTGGCGAGGCTGCTCGGGCTCATAGTCCAGCACCCAGAGTTCGGTCTTGGCGTTGCCGGACTGCATCGCATTCCGGGCCGGCTTGTAGATGCGTGCAACCATCTGCCCCTCGCTCCCACTCATTCCCAGGCACTCATGCCCGGGTCCGCCGCCTGCCGCAGCGTTCCCGACGCGACGCGGCCGGCTGGTCGGGGCAGCAGGATTCGAACCTGCGACCTGAAGTACCCAAAACTTCCGCGCTACCGGGCTGCGCTATGCCCCGCACCGGCCACATCACGTCCACGTCGGATGACATGGCGGACGCCGAGCGTCAAGCGGCGCGATGCCGACCTGGCCGACCGCCCTAATCGTTCGGGAACAGATGATGGCGCACCCGGTCACCCACGGCGATGCCGCGCGCCTTGGCGGTACCGGCCGGCAGTTCCAGCACCGCCCGCACCGGGCCGCCGGAGGAGATGGTCTCGGTGGAAAGCGGCGTGGTGTTCGCCGCGATGCTGGCGATGCGCCCGTCCGAGCGGATGAACACCATATCGAGCGGCAGGTAAGTGTTCTTCATCCACATATAAACCTGCTGGTCAGTGCGGAAATCGAACAGCATGCCGGCGTCGGGGGCGAGTTCGGTGCGGTACATCAGCCCCTTGGCGCGCTCGTCCGAGGTGAGCGCCATCTCCACCTTGAAGGCCACCGGCCCCGATTTGGTATCTATGCTGAGCGGCTCGACCGTCGCCGCGTGGGCAGACGGCACACACGCGGCAGCGGCAAAAGCGAGCGCCGCCATGACGAGGCCGGCGGCGAGCAAGGAGCGCCTGCTGGCAGGAGCAAGTCCGGAAATCGCAAATCGCGCAAGGACAGATCGCATGGGTGCAAATCGCATGGAATGAGGAGCGGCTGGCGCTCCCCTCGGTGGCGGGACAGCGATCAATGCACTCGCAATGCCGTCGCAATCAAGGCGGCGCCGCTTCAAGCTAAAGCGATCAATGCGATGACGGCGTCGACGCCCCGTCGGGGCGCACCTCGGCGGCCATCAGGCCCTTCGGCCCCGGCCCGAAGCGCACCAGCACCACTTGGCCGGGCCGCAATTCGGTAAGGCCATGGCGGCGCAGCGTCTCCATGTGCACGAAGATGTCCGGCGTGCCCTCCCCGCGCGAAAGGAAGCCGAAGCCGCGCAGCCGGTTGAACCATTTGACGAAGGCGCGCTCGAAACCGCCGGTCGGCTGCACCGAGACGTGGGTGCGCGCCTGTGGCAGCTGTGAATGGTGCACCGCGGTGCTCTCGTCCATCGAGATCACCCGCAGCGCCTGGAAGCCACGGTCGCGCGCCACCGCCTCGCAGACGACGCGGGCACCTTCCTGTGCCGTCTGGTAGCCGCCGCGGCGCAGGCAGGTAACATGCAACAGCACGTCCGCACCGCCACGATCCGGCACGATAAAGCCGTAACCCTTTGAAACGTCGAACCATTTTATGGTGCCGGCGATCTGTACCAGGCCCGGCACCGTATCCGGGTTCAAATCGTCCGCGTGTTCGTCGAACGAACCGCGATCATTCAGACCATATCTGGGTCCCGATGCATCGGACACCATGCAGCCCTACGCCCCCGCCACGCAAAACCCTTGACGCCTTAAGCGAGTACCTAGTCGATTCCCCGCTATTGCCCAGCATAACACTGCATTGCGCCACGAAAACACCCAAATTGATTCGCGTAACGTTCGTGCACCGCTTCGTTAATGCGCTGTGGATATCCCTTCGAGTACGTCGCCGATGTCGGCGTGGATGACGAGGTCGGCGAAATCGTCGAGTTCCGTCGCCTCGCGGTTGATTATGACGAGTTCTGCACCCGCCCGCTTCGCCTCGATCGGAAAACCGGCAGCAGGATAGACCACCAGAGAAGAACCGATGGCGAGGAAAACGTCGCAGGCGAGGCTCAGCTTGCGCGCCCGCGCCATTTCGTCCACCGGCATGGCCTGGCCGAAGGAGATGGTCGCGGTCTTGATCGGCCCGTCGCAATCCGGACAGTCCGGCGCCGCGCCGCCCGCGGCGTCGAAACGGGTGCGCACCCAAGGCAGCTCATAGCGCGTGCCACAATCGAGGCAGGTCGCGTAGGTGCTGTTGCCGTGCAATTCTACCAGCTTGCTGTCCGGCACGCCGGACGCCTGGTGCAGCCCGTCAATGTTCTGGGTGACGACGCCGAGCAGCCGGCCATCCGCCACCATGTCGGCGAGCGCCTTGTGTCCCCTGCCCGGCTGCGCGCCGCCGAATGCCTGCTCCATGGCGAAGCGCCGCCGCCACGCCTCGTTGCGCGCCGTCCGGCTGGCGACGAACTCGTCGAAATCGATCGGCCGGTTCCTGGTCCACAGCCCGCCGGGCGAGCGGAAATCCGGTATGCCGCACTCGGTCGAGATGCCGGCGCCGGTGAAGGCGAGCCCGGCCCGCATGCCCGCGACCACGCGCCTAAGTTCCGTGCGCGCGGCCTTGATGTCGCCGTCCACCACCATATGTTGCTGCCGCCTATGCGCCGCTCAGGCACGGCCACCGACCATTATGCGGGGTGCCGGCCATTACGGGGATTGCCATGAAGTATTTGCACACGATGGTGCGTGTCACCGATATCGACGCCTCGCTCGACTTCTATGTCAACAAGCTCGGCCTCCAGGAGACCCGCCGCCGCGAGTCGCCGCAGGGCCGCTACACGCTGATCTTCGTTTCCGCTCCCGGCCAGGAAGGCGCCGAGATCGAGCTGACCTATAATTGGGATCCCGAGGAATATGGTGAAGGCCGCAATTTCGGCCACCTCGCCTTCGAGGTCGATGACATCTATGCGACCTGCGAGAAGCTGCAAAAGGCCGGAGTGACCATCAACCGCCCGCCGCGCGATGGCTACATGGCGTTCGTGCGCTCGCCGGACAATGTCTCGATCGAGTTGCTGCAGAAAGGCGGCAAGCGCGAGCCGCAGGAGCCGTGGCTCTCCATGCCCAACACCGGTAAGTGGTGAAGCCGGGATAACAGGACGGCTGTGGCGACCTTTTAGCGTCAACGTCGCGGCCATCTGACGAGACGCGTTGAAGAAACCTCAATGAGGGGATTCATCGCGCTGTGGATGACGGGGTGCGAGACGTCTTGTGCACCCCGTTCCTTGCCCCTATAAGGCACCCGCCTGCGCGCCCTTCGTCTATCGGTTAGGACGCCACCCTTTCACGGTGGAGAGAGGGGTTCGACTCCCCTAGGGCGCGCCAGCTGCCAAGCCTTTGTGCTGGCCTGAAGTTTCCGTAAATCAACGCCTTTGGCTGCCGCCCTCATACAATCGGGTGATACAAGTCGGCTAACCGCCGGGATCGCGCTTTCCGACATTGAGGCGGAGTTCTTGCGCGAGCTTCTGGCCGCCGACGAGGCGCCGCGCAAGGACGGCGACGGCCACCGCCAGTTCCAAACCTCCAAAGAGCGGGCGAAGTAGCCCGACCTTGTGCACATCGACTTCAACCGCCGAGGCATGGAAGACGATCACCACATCCCCCACGGGGAACTGCTTGAGTAGGACCAGCCCGTCTACCGCGCGGCGCTCTCTAAGCGAGAGCCCTCGTGAAGCTCCCACGGTGGACCTAGAGGATTCATTCGGGCTCTTCCGTCTTCATCTCCCGTTGATCGCGTTCAAGGAAGAAATTAAGGAACGTGCGGATGACAGCAATAGCGCCGAGCTGGCCGACCTCGTTCCAGCTTGGAGCCGATGAAGTAGCTATGATATCAGCGCCTAGCTGGAACGTTAATCCAGCAATGAGCCAGCGCGAATAGCGAAGCCACACCACACGGGAACCCGGGATATCCTCGCAGCGCGCAAACATGAAACGCAGACCACTGACAAAGGCCTGTAGCGTTCCGCCTGCGATAAACAGAAGAGCCATCAGCTCGATCGTGGGGACCACGATTTCGGTCAGGGCGAGGAGCCATTCACGCACCACGGCCGCCTCCACGCTTCTTGCAATAGCTCGCCCGGCGCATCGACGCCGTTGACCGCTGTGGCAGCAATCCGGGGACGCCGCGCCGCCGCCGCCAGTTATGGCGCAGCATCTGCATTCCTCCCGTCTCCGCCGCCGTTATCCGAGGGTGCTCCGAGCAGTCTTTCGCCGCCAGCGAACGTACGGAATGGATACCAAAGTCCCGACGACGAGATGATAGAGCACGACCGCGAGCGCGGCTTTCTCGTCAGGAAAATTCAGACTAATGATCGCGATGGCAACGCCCGGATGCCGAGTTCCCGTGGCCAATGCCAAGGCCGTGCGATCCCCCGCAACTGGCCCACCAAGACTGTGGCCGACCAGCAGGCCAATCAACGTGAAGGCAATCAGCACAAGCGCGACGCCGTTTCCGACTAATCCCCACACCACGGGCCACGTTGTGAAGAGAACGGGCAGACAGGCGAGCACCAACAACACCATTGCGACCAAGGCGGTCGGACGCTTCACGCGGGCCGCAAGCTCCGGCAGGAAGCGCTTGACCGCAATACCCGTCACTAGCGGCGCGAGGACCGTTATCAAAACGATGAACGCAATCCTTGTCGGAGGCGCCCCGAGATGGAGACCGAAAAGCAGTCCGACAAGGCTCACCCCAAGTGGGGCCAGCAACACCGAGAACAGTGAGGCGGCGACCAGCAGACCGATCGCGTAACGCTCCGAACCGCCCGCCTTTCGCTGCTTGCCGGGCAGTATCGGTGGCACAGGAGAAATTGCGAGCGCCACGAGCGCGATTTCAACCGGGCGGGCCATGTCGACCAGAAGCGCAATCGCTGCGGCGATGATCACCATAACCACGTTCATAGACGCAATCGACCGGAACAGCAGCAAAGGTCGGTGAAACAGATAGAGTGCGTCCTTGCGTTCCGCGTCGAGCCCTAGCGCAAGCACGAGCAGAAAGATGCTGATGCTGATGATGAGCGGGATAAGTTGTGCTGCCGTCATGGCTTCCGGCTCGTCTCGTTTGTGGCGAAGCAGGCGTCGATAACACTCGTCAGAGCGACCGCGTCACCACCGCAAAAAATGCGAAGACGCCTATGAGGATCAGCGTAATCGAGACGGCATAAAGCGGCGTGTGTATGGGTCCATCTTCTACGCCAACAAGCGGAGTGAAGTTGCCTCCGTTCAGGTACCTGGAAACTCTGTGATACTGCCAAACAGAGACGACAAGTGCGAGGATACCGGCCGCGATCATGGCCAGGCCGAGATAACGCGGCGCCTGTGGGTCGGAGGCATCCGCAACGCCGGGCATGTTGCCGAAGCGCTCGAAGAACTGGACGATGGTGAAGCCAAACGCGATGAGCGACACCGACGTCCGAACCCAAGACATCAAGGTCCGCTCAAGGCTGAGGCGCGTGCGAAGCCACGCAAAATGACTGTCCGATGTCGGCTTGACCGTGAAGCGGCTCGCATCGTGGTCTACCGGTTCTGCCGCCATGACAACCCGCCGCAACCTTCAAGCATTTGCTGCCAGAAGGTATTGACGGTCTGACTCAAAAGCAAATCTCTTTGGCGAAGATTCGCGCTCGCGAATAGTGCGCCTTTCATAGTAATTTCCATCCGCATCCGGCTTGGCATTCACTGTCATATAATGCGGTATAAATAATTCTACAATGTTGGTTTACAAATGATGTTGGCGATAGTTCGTCGACTTTCTACCACCTGCTTTGCTGAAAGCTTCTGACATAAGAGTGGTAAATTCGAGGGCAACATTTCCTTGCATCGACCTTAGTTCAGGCATTCTACTTGGGGCACCCGGCGGTCCGCCGGTCGAGATAGCCAATGACGCATTAGCTCAGCAGAAAGCAGAGCAGGAGGAAGCAAATGGCTACGAGAAAACCCAACGTTCTAGTGATGTGGGGAGACGACATCGGTCAGTCGAATCTCAGCTGCTATTCACGAGGACTCATGGGCTACACGACGCCCAATATCGACCGCCTCGCCAGCGAAGGCATGCTGTTCACGGACTCTTATGCAGAGCAGAGCTGCACCGCCGGACGCGCCTCATTCATCACGGGCCAGTGCGGACTGCGTACCGGTCTCACCAAGGTTGGTCTTCCCGGTGCAGACTTGGGCTTAAAGGCTGAAGACATCACCATTGCCGAGGCTCTGAAGCCACTCGGTTACCGCACTGGCCAGTTTGGAAAGAACCACCTCGGCGACCGCGACGAGCATCTGCCGACCATGCACGGCTTCGACGAATTCTTCGGCAACCTCTATCACCTGAACGCCGAGGAAGAGCCCGAAGAGGTTGACTATCCGAATGCCAAAGACTTTCCCGAATTTAAGAAAAAGTATGGCCCGCGGGGCGTCCTGCACTGCTGGGCGGACGGCAAGGGCGGCCAGAAGATTGAGAACACTGGCCCGTTGACCAAGAAACGCATGGAAACGTGCGACGACGAGTTCCTTGCGGCGGCTAAAAAGTTCATCCAGGCCGCCCACGACGCCGGGGAGCCGTTCTTCGTCTGGTTCAACACCTCGCATATGCACGCCTGGACGCATGTGAAGCCCGAGAGCCGTGGTCAATCCGGCCGCTGGCAGTCCGAATACCACGACGTGATGATTGACCACGACAAGTGCATCGGTGAGATGCTGGACTTCCTGGACAAGCTTGGCATCGCGGACAATACGTTTGTGCAATACAGCACCGACAACGGCCCGCACATGAACACATGGCCGGACGCAGGCACGACGCCATTCCGAAACGAAAAAAACTCCAGCTGGGAAGGCGCGTATCGCGTGCCCCTATTGTTGCGCTTTCCTGGACAGATCAAAGCGGGCTCAATCTCGAATGAGATCATCAGCCACCAGGATTGGTTTCCAACCATCCTCGCGGTGGCTGGCGAACCAGACATCTCCGGCAAACTGAAGAAAGGCCACAAGATCGGCAAGAGAACCTATAAGGTTCATCTTGATGGATTCAACCTGCTTCCGTATCTGACTGGAAAGGAACCCAAAAGCCCGCGCAAGGGGTTCATCTACTTCACCGATGAAGGAGATGTTGCGGCTCTGCGCTACGACAATTGGAAGATAATGTTTATGGAGCAGCGAGTTGCGGGGACGCTCAAGATTTGGCAGGACCCCTTCGTAACGCTGAGAGCGCCCTATATCTTCAATCTGCGGATGGACCCGTATGAGCGGGCTCAGATCACCTCAAATACCTTTTACGACTGGATGTTCCGGCACATTTATATGCTCGTGCCCGCGCAGGCTATAGTCGCCGAGTTCTTGGAAACCTTCAAAGAGTTTCCGCCGCGGCAGAAAGCGGCGAGCTTCAGTCTCGACCACGTCGTCGCCAAGCTGACAGAGGCTTCGACTGGAGCGTAACTAACGCCTCCAGAGTTCGAAAACATCACATAAGCGGGGCGGATCCGTCGAGAGGTCCGCCCTGTCATTGTCAAGATCCCATCTGGAACGTGATTGGGATTAGAGCACGATAACCTCCCAACTCTGTTGTGGCGTTGCCAACCGTGCAGGCAAGCCATACAATTTTCAGCCAATTCAGACAACGCACGGCGACTTAATGCGGTGATTTTGCTGATGCTTCGAGACTGACGCTTAGCCTCCCTAGGACGCGTCACTCCGCTACCGACGATTTCGAGCGACCTAATCTTGCTGCGGCACGCATCGGATTGTTTTGCTCCCCGGTGTGTAGGTAGGGCTTATCCTGCTATGGTGTCTCGGTGATCCAATGGGCCCTGCCCATGCCCCTGAGCACACGACTTACCGAGCGTTTTTCCATCCGGCATCCCATCGTACTTGCCCCGATGGGGGTGATGGCCGGCGGGAGGCTTGCGGCAGCGGTGTCCAATGCCGGCGGACTCGGTCTGATCGGCGGCGGCTATGGCGACGAAGCCTGGCTGGACAAGGAGTTTGCTGCCGCGGGCAAAGCGCGTGTCGGATGCGGCTTCATCACGTGGTCGCTGGCAACCCGGCCACATCTGCTCGATCTCGTGCTGGCGCGGCGACCCGTGGCGCTCATGTTTTCATTTGGCTCGCCCGCGCCCTTTGCGGCGCGCTCCCAAGCAGCGGGAGTGCCGGTCCTCTGCCAGGTCCAGTCGATGACGCATGCACGTCGGGCGCTCGAAGCGGGCGCGGACGTCATCGTCGCGCAGGGCAATGAAGCCGGCGGCCACAGCGGTTCCCGCTCGACCTTCACGCTCGTTTCCGAAATAGCCGATCTTCTCGCGAAACAGGCACCGGAGACGGTTCTGGTCGCCGCGGGCGGTGTCGGCGACGGCCGCTCGCTCGCCGCGGCGCTGATGCTCGGCGCCGACGGCGTGCTGATCGGCACACGGTTCCTGGCAACTTTGGAATCTGCCGCGCCGCAGGGATTCCGTGAGGCGATTGTCGCCGCCGACGGCGATCAGACGATCAAGACCAAGACCGTGGACATTGCCCGCAACTATCATTGGCCGACAACCGAGTTCGTCACGCGCGTATTGAACAATCGATTTGTCGCGGCCTGGCACGGCCGCGAAGATCAACTGGCGCAGGAGCCGACGCTGTCAGTCCAGAGCAGGCTTTATTGGGATGCTTTCCACGCCGGCGACGCCGAGAACACCGGGGTCCTAATGGGAGAAGCAGCCGGCTTGATCCACAGCGTGGAGTCGGCCGCACGCGTGATCAATGACATTGTCGGACAAGCCGAGCGTCTGCTCGCGGACGGCCCGCGATGGATCGCCGATTGAAGCCATCGCTACCATCATACTTGCCATGAGGAGGGATCATGACTGCGTTCAACGTCGTGCGTTTCAAGGTCAAGCCTGGCATGGACGAGGCTTTTCTCGACGCCCATAGAAACATCGCCGGAAGTTGGCCCGGGATGCGGCACGCCAACATCATAAAGACTGGCGAGGGACGCTACTGCATCATCGCGGAATGGGAGAGCACGGAGGCGCTGGCCGCCGGACGCCCGGCGATGATCGCCACGCTCGACAGCTTCCGCCAGACACTTGAGGATCTGGGTGGCGGGCTCGGCGTAACGGACCCGGTCGCGGGACCGGTTGTCCTCTCGATGAAATAGCGGGCCGTGGGCTGGAGGCGACGCCGCGCGAGCCTGTAAGAAGCCCGCGGCCTGCGTCTCCGTGCCAAGCGTAAAGGAACGACGCAGCGTTCGCCAACTCAGGCAAACATATGACGGCGTCATTCGCTCCAGTTTCGCAATCTGCACGAGCAACGCGATAGCATACCTGAACACCGATCTATTCATTGACATGTTTGCGCCACAATAATTTGGAGCGCTATTACCCTCGCAATTATGCTGATTGCTTCGCAACCAAAAGGCGGCAATCGCGTTAATCCGTGCCTTCTCGTATGCGTAGGGAACTTGTCTATGATGAATTCTGGAAGCCGATGGCTCGTTGCTGGCCTGGCGGCAAGCTTCCTTGCCAGCTCGCTCGTGCCGCCTGCCAATGCGGAGACCTCTGCGATACGCCTGGCACAGGCTGGTCCCCAAGGCGGACCGCGAGCGGGCGCCCCGATGGACATCAACGTCTTCTATGACCAGCTCGCCGATCACGGCACATGGGTCGAGCACCCGGACTATCGGTACGTGTTCGTGCCCTCCGATGTCGGCCCCGGCTGGCGGCCCTATCAGGAGGGACGCTGGGTCTGGACCGACGCCTATGGCTGGTACTGGGATTCCGACGAGCCGTTCGGCTGGGCAACCTATCATTACGGCCGCTGGAGCTACGATCCGGCCTATGGCTGGTTCTGGGTTCCGGGCGACACCTGGGCGCCGGCCTGGGTGACGTGGCGGCGGGGCGGCGGCCGCACCGGTTGGGCGCCCATCGCACCCGATCGCGACGGCTTCGCCACCGGCCGGGCGAGCCACTATGACGCTCCCGTTGCGGAAAGCTGGGTCTTCATCGACGACCAGTACATGGGCGAGCGGGACATCGGCATCCATGCCGCGCCGATTCCCCAGATCAGCGTCTATCTGCGCGCCGCGCCGCAGGAATACGACCCGATCTGGGAGAATGGCTACTACGTCAATCGCGGCATCGAACGCGGCGCCTATGACCGGGTGGCCCGCACCCGAATCGTCAGCCGCGAGATCGTGGACGTGGATCGGAGCGACGACCTCTTCTATGACGACGCCGGCGGGCGCATCGGCGTCTTCGCGCCGCGCATCGCGTTCGGCGACCGCTTCGGGCCGCCCCGACGCGTGGTGCGCACCATCGAGCCAGACCGCCGCGTCGTCGTACGCCAATATGTGCGCGACGATACGCCCGGGCTGTTCGCACCGTCCGTCGCCCTTCTCAGCGCTCTCGATGACAATCGCCGGCGCGAACTGCGTGAACGCCGCCAATCCGACCGCGACCGCTATCAGCGCGACGTGCAGGAACTGGAGCGCGATCGCGCCGACCGCATTCGGGAGCTTCGCCAGCAAGCGGATGCGCGTGGCGATGCGCTGGAGCGCGAGCGTCGCGAGGCGATTGAGCAGCGACAGCAGCGCCTCGATCGTTTCAATCAGGAGCGTCGTGAACGGGCGCGCCAGGTGCAGGCACCGGCCGGCGCCCCGCGAAGCGATCAGCCGTCCGGCCAGCCGGGAATCGGCGCGCCGAACCGGCAGAATCAGCCCAACGGGCAGCAAGGCCAGCCGCAGGGGACCCAGCAGCAACCCGATCGTCGCCGCCCGGATGCGCAGCAGCGCCTCGATCAGCAGCGGCCGGACGCAGGGCCTCAAGGCCAGCAGCCCGATCAGCGCCGCCCGCAGCCGCAAGATGCGCAGCCTCAGGGAAACCAACAGCAGCAGCAGCAGGATCGCCGCCGTCCGGATGCGCAGCAGCCGCGCCCCGATCAGCAGCGGCCGGAGGCAGGGCCGAAAGGCCAGCAGCCCGATCAGCGCCGTCAGCCGCAACCGGATGCGCAGCCTCAGGAAACCCAGCAGCAACCGGATCGCCGCCGCCCGGATGCGCAGCAGCGCCCCGACCAGCAGCGGCCGGAGGCAGGGCCGAAAGGCCAGCAGCCCGATCAGCGCCGTCAGCCGCAGCCGGATGCGCAGCAGCCGCCGAGCCAGAAGCAGGATCGCCGCCAGCCGCAGACGGACCAGCGCCCCGATCAACAGCAGCGTCCCGACACCGCGCCGCGAAACCAGCAGCCCGAACAGCGCCGCCAGCCGCAACCGGATGCGCAGCAGCCGCGCGGCCAGCAGCAGCCACGCCAGCAGATGCAGCAGCGTGAAGATCAGGGGCAGCGGCCGCAGCAGGAAAAGCCGCGGCCCGAACAGGCTCCGGGGCAGCAGGGCGGGTCGAAGGGCTCTACCGACGCCCAGCCGGATCCGCGCCGCCAGCCGGTACCGCCGCAATAGCGGCGCGCCGAGCCAGTGTCGCGACGCCTACGCCGCGAGCGGTTTCAGCCGGGCGGAAAGCAGATGGCGCGTGTAGGCGTCGCGTGCCGGGGTCGCCGTCAGGTCATGGGCCGGGCAACTGTCGACGACGCGGCCCTTGTTCATGATGAGCACGTCGTCGGCGATCCAGCGCACCACCTCGATGTCGTGCCCGATGAACGCCATGGCGAAGCCGCGCTCGGCCTGGAGCCGTCGCAGAAGCTGCAGGATCTGCACCTGCACGGTCATGTCGAGCGCCGAGACCACCTCGTCGCAGATCAGCACATCCGGCTCGCAGATCAGTGCCCGCGCGATGCAGACGCGCTGGCGCTGGCCGCCGGAGAGCTGGTGCGGGAACCGCGTGCCATGCTCGGCCTCGAGGCCGACCTCCTGCAGCGCCGCTGCGATCCGTCCGGCATGCTCGCGCGCCGGAATCCCGGCGAGGTCGAGCGGCTCGGCCAGCGCGCGGGCGATAGCGAGCCGCGGATTGAGCGCGCCATAGGGGTTCTGGAAAACCACCTGGCAGCGCCGGCGTAGCGCGCGGGGCACGGTTCGGCTCGACGGTGTCAACTCATGGCCGAGCAGCCGGATGCTTCCTTGCGCGAGCGGCCTCAGTCCGGCCACCGCCATCGCCAGCGTGCTCTTGCCCGACCCGGATTCGCCGATGATGCCGAGCGTGCGGCCGGGCAGCAGGCGGAACGAGGCGCCCTCCACCGCCCGGAACGGGCGAGCAAACAGGCCGCGGCCGGCATAGTCGACAGCCATCGCCTCCGCCTCGACCAACGGCGCCCGCGCGTCGAGGCGAGCATCCGACATTGCCGCCAGCAGGGTGCGGCGCGCAGCGACCAGGCGTGCCGTATAGGAATGCCTTGGCGCTTCGAGGATGTTGGCCGCGGGGCCGGTCTCGACGATCTGGCCGCGCTGCATCACCGCAAGATCGTGCGCCAGCGCGCCGGCCACCGCGAGATCGTGGGTGATGATGAGCATGGCGAGCTGGCGCCGGCGCTGCACCGCCGCGAGCAGCGCCACGATCTCCGCCTGGACGCTGGCATCGAGGGCGCTGGTCGGCTCGTCGGCGATCAGCAGGTCGGGTTCGCCGGCGAGCGCCATCGCCAGCATCACCCGCTGCTGCTGGCCGCCTGAGAGTTCGTGCGGGTAGCGGCGGGCGAGCGCGGCAGGATCGGGAAGGTCGACTTCGCGGAGCAGTTCCTCGATGCGATGGCCGCGGACCGGCCGCGCCTGCCCAAGTTTCGCCAGCACCTCGTCGAGCTGCGCGCCGACCCGCATGAACGGGTTGAGGCAGGCCATCGGATCCTGGAACACCATGGCCACCTTGCGGCCGCGCAGCGCCCGCATGGCCCGTTCATCGCGCCGCGGTAGTACAACGCCGTCGATCTCGATGGCGGAGGCCGGATCGACCGTCAACCCTGCAGGCAGCAGATCGAGGATGGCCAGCGCGGTCAGCGATTTGCCGGAGCCGGACTCGCCGATGACGCCGAGCGTGCGGCCGCGCACCAGCGTCAGTGACACGCCGTCCACCAGCCGGCGTGCCCCCTTGGCGATGACGAGATTACGAAGAGCAAGAACCGGCGCACTCATCGGGATAGCCTCGGATCGGCCAGGCGGTGGAGCAGATCGGTGAGCCCGTTGATGAGGACCAGGGCCACCGCCGTGACCAGTATGGAAGCCTGGATCACCGGATAGTCGCGCCCGTGAATGGCATTGAGCATCAGGCTGCCAATGCCGGGCAGGCCGAACAGCACTTCCATGGTGAGGGTTCCGGCAACAAGGCTCGCCAGCACCAGGCTCGACAAAGCTAGCGCCACCGGCACCGCAGTCGGCATCAGATGGCGGAGGGTGATGCGCCAGGGCGAGAGCCCCTTGGCGCGCGCGGTGCGCACATGCGCGGAGGTCGCCGCCTCGCGAAGTTCCTCGTAGAGCGGCTTCACGATCTGCCCGGCACCGTCGATGCCGATGATGCACACCGGCAGCAGCATGCCTCCCAGCACCGGCAGCCAGTGCAGCCACACCGAGAAGATGAGGATGCCGACCACGCCGATGCAGAAAGTGGGCAGCGCGATGGACCAGATGTTGGTGATATCGACCAGCGCCCGCAGAATCGGGCTGCCCGTCATAACCGCGCCGACAGCGATGCCGATGGCGAGCGCGAGCGCCAGTGCGAAGCTCAGGCTGGCAAAGACCAGCGTGCCCGGCAGCGCGGTCGCCAGCATGTCCGACACCGGCCGGCTGAAGCGCAGCGACTCGCCGAAATCGCCGTGCAGCGCGCGCAAGGTCCATTCGCCGAACTGGGTCAGCACCGGCTGGTCGAGCCCGAGCTCATGGCGCATCGCCTGCTGCTGGCTGGCCGTCAGATCGCCCTGGATCGCCTTGAAGTCGACGGCGTCGCCGGGGATGACACGGGCCAGCAGGAACACGATCACCATGATGCCCACCGCCTGCGCAACCATGCGGACGAGGGCGAGACTGGCGGCGGCGAGGCTTTTCATACCGACCTCGTCGCGTCAGCTTCGCGCAGCGGATCGAGCCTCACGCGCACCGCATCGCCGACGAAGGACAGCGAGAGCGTCAGCAGGATGATGGCCAGCACCGGCGCCAGTATGGTGTGCGGCGCCACCTCGATATAGCGGCTGGCCTCCGCCCCCATGCGGCCCCAGGTCGGGGCGTCGGGCGAGGAGCCGAGGCCGAGGAAGCTGAGCACGGATTCAGTGACGATGCAGCGCGGCATCAGGATCGCCGCCTGCGTCACCAGCCCGCCTACAAGGTTCGGCGCGAAATGCAGGCGCAGCACGTGCAGCGGGCCGCCGCCGAACAGCCGCGCCGCCGTCACATAATCCTTCGCCGCCTCGCGCCGGTAGATGGCGCGCGCCACATAGGCGAAGAACGGCGCGAAGGAGATGCCGAGCGCGATCGCCACCGGCCCTGCCCCCTCGCCGAGCGCGACGATGAGCAGCAGCGCCAGCAGCACGTCCGGCATGGCGCGGATGAGATCGATGGCGCTGTAGAGGATGGTTTCAGCGATGCGGCCGAGCGAGAGCGCAACGAGGCCGAAACCGGCGCCGAGCACGAATGCCGCCGCGGCGCCGCCAAGGCCGACCAGCAGCGTGGTGCGCGCGCCCATGACGAGGCGCGAGAACACGTCGCGTCCAATATGGTCGGTGCCCAGCCAGTGCTCGGGACCTGGCCACTGGTTCAGCGACAGCAGGTCCTGGTCGAGCGGGTCATACGGCGCGATCAGCGGGGCGGCGATGGCCACCGCCACGATGATAGCGAGGATGATCACCGACAGGCTGGCGCGCACCGGAAATCCGGTACGCGCCCTGCCCTCCGCGGCCATGGCGAGCGCCAAGGTCATGACCGGCCCGCGAGCCAGGTCTGCGCGACGCCGCCGCTCACCCAGTTCGGCGACCAGGTGAAGCCCGGCTCATAGCCGTTCACGTCAGTGCGCATGGCGATCTGGTCGGCTGCGAGGCCGAGCACAACGACATAATAATTGTCCATCACCCGCTTCCAGGCGGCGAGATAGAGCTTCTTGCGGGCGTCGATGGCGGGCTCTGCCACGGCGGCCTTCACCAGTTTGTCGAACTCGGGATCCTGTACGCCGCCCCACAGCACCGGGTTCGGGCCGTCGCTCATCATGCGCACGTAGCGCAGGAAGATGTCGGCGCGCGGACCGGAGTCCATGCAGTTCATGTCCCAGTCGTACTGGCCGAGGCGCTTCTGCGCGCCGAGATCGTCGAGCGCGACATGGTTCACCTTGAAGCCGAGCTTGCGCACCATTTGCACCACGACCTGCGGATAATTCTCCTGCCAGGACACGAACTCGATGGTCTCCTTGACCGGATCGACGCCGGCTTCCTTGAGCAGCGCATGCGCCTTGTCGAGGTTCGGCTTGGCGTGGAGATCGGCCTTGAAGGTAGCCTCGTCGAAATAGAGATTGCCCGGCCCGACCATCTGGTTGCTGACGACACCGGTGCCGGAGGAGGCGAAGTTCATGAAGGCGGCCTTGTCGACGGCATAGGCCAGTGCCTGGCGCACCCGCACATCGTCGAACGGCTTGCGCGGCTTGCGGTTGTTGAAGGCGACGAAGTACCAACCGGCATCCTTGAGCGGGCGGACCTTGATGTTGGTGTCGCTAGCCAGTTGCTTGGCGATGTCGGTGGAGACGCTGGCGATGTGCAACTCCCCGGCGCGCAGCGCCAGCGAGCGGTCGACATCGTCGCGCAGGTCCGCCTCGATGGCGGAGAGATAGGGCATCCCCTTGCGCCAATAGGCGGTGTGGGCCGGCGCGGTGAGCTTCACTTTGGGCTGCCACTCGCCGAAGCGGAACGGCCCGGTGCCGATCGGGGTCTTGATGGTCTCCGCCCAGCCGTCGGACTTCGGTGACAGGATCCACAGTTCCGACATCAGATTGGCAAGCGGCGCATAGGGCTCGCGCATGGCGAGGACAACGGTGCGCGTGTCCGGCGCGGTCACGGTGTCGACCAGCTTCATCGCCGAGGCGAGCCAGCCGCCAGTGACCTTGGTCTTCACGCGCTCGACATTGGCGACCACGTCGGCGGCGGTCAGGACGTCGCCATTGTGGAAGACGACACCCTCGCGCAAGCGGAACATATAGGTCTTGCCGTCCGGCGAGATATCGAAGGATTCCGCCAGGAAGGGCTCGACCGAGCCGTCACCGGCGATCGAGGTCAGCGCCTCGGCATAGATCTGTTGGACGGCGATGCTCCCGGTGTGGCGATGCGGATCAGCGGTGTCGAGGCCGAGCGTCGCATATTTCAGCACACCGCCATGGCTCGGCGAGCCAGTGGCGGCCTGGGCGAAAGCGAAGTCCGGCAGCAGGCCTGAAAAGCCGGCTGCGGCGGTGCTGGCCAGGAAGGCGCGGCGATTGAGGTTAGCGATCGTCATGAACGATCCTCCGGGACAGGAGAGCGGGACGGTTGCGGGAAAGCTTGCAGCGGCGTGCCGTCCATGCCCTCGGCCGGCAGGCCGAGGTGGGAAAGCACGGTCGGGGCGATATCGACGACGGCCGCAGGCGCGCTGCGCGAGGCGCCGGCCGTGAAGCCGGGACCGTCAATGACGAGGACCGGTGACTGCTCATAGGCATTGAGCCCGCCATGCTGGCCGAAGCCGAGCCGGTCGACCTTGCCGCCCTGCGGCTTCACCGCGAGGCAGGAGCCGGGCACGCCGAATTCGTTGGGGGCGTCGTCGCCCTTCAGGGAGATGGCGAAGGCGAGGCCGTGGTGCGACGCCTGGCCGACCGTTCCCAGGTCCTCAGGACAGATCACGACACCGGCCCAAGGGCGCGAATGGAGGAAATCGTCGAGCGCGTCGAGCCGGGCCGCATGGTCGGGATGAACATAGACCAGCGCCGAGGTGCCGTTGGCGGCAATCACCACGTCCTCGGACCGCATCGAAGCTTTCAGGCCTGCGGTGACCAGTTCGTCCTCGATGTCGACGATGCCGGTCACCGTCTCGTGGCCGTGGTCGGAGCCGGCAATGAGCAGCACCTCGTCGCCGCCCTCGCGCAGGCGTTCTACCGCCGCGATGATTATGCCGAGATTGCGGTCGGCCTCGCGCAGCACGGCGAGATTTTCCGGCGAGCCGAGCGGCCGCTCGTGCTGGATATGGTCCGGCTCACCGAACCAGATCACCGCGAGAGCAGGAGCCGCCTCGCCAAGCGCCTCGGTGATGAAGCGCTCCGTCATGGCGCGGTCGCCGGCGACGTCCAGCGCGATGTCGAGCTGGCGGGCCAGCGGCGTGCGCCCCGGACCATAGGAGCCGGCGCGGTGATGGACCTGCCCGTGGCCGTCGGGATCGTGCGCATAGGCAGCGCCGGGCGAGACATTGTTGAAGATGATCGCGCCGCCATGGTTGGCCACGCGCTCGGCCATGGTCGGCATGGCGAGCGATCGCCCCGTCACCTGGCGCTTCCATTGCAGAAAGTCGGGCAGGCCGGCATCGTGACGGACCAGGCGCCCCTCCTCCATCAGCACCATGGTGTTGCCCTGGAGCTCATGGCGAGCCGGATAGCAGCCGGTCGCCAGTGTCGAGGACACCACACGGGTGGCAGACGGGAAGGCCGAGCGATAGGCGGAGAAGCGCTCGGCGCGCTCAGCGAGCGCGGCGAGATGGGGTGTCCGCCGTTCATCGACGAAATCGCGGCGAAGCCCATCGAGCATGACGATGACGGCGCGGCGCATCCCCTACCCCACCCGGTTCAAGGCAAAGTCGAAAATGTCGAAGTTGCGCAGCGCTTCCGGCACCGGCTCGGTGCCGCGCAGCGGGTGCGAGAGGATGAAAGGCACGCTCTGCTCGGAAAGACTGCCGTGCGAGCGCAGCCGCTCGCCTGCGAGCTGGCTGAGGTCGTGGTCGACGGCACGGGCGCCGAGCGCGACGCCGGCCGCGCCGACGGCGACGATGTCGGCCTCGCGATCCCCAGGCATTTCGAAGCGGGCGGCCGCCTCATCACCGGGCAAGGCCAGCGCCACACCCGGTTTTGCCCGAATCCGTTCGAGCACCGTGGCGGGGTCAATGCCGTCCCTGAGAATGTGGATGCGGACGAAGCCGCCGAGCGCGCCATGATGGCGCACGAAAGGATCGGTGATCGGGCAGATGACGCGGGTAGCGCCCTCCCCGAATTCCGCATCCAGCACGTCGCCGAGATAGACCACGCTGGGTGCTCCGTCCGGCCCGGCCATGTCGGTCATGCCGTGATCGGCGGTGACTCCGACGATGGCGCCGAGTTCGATCAGCCGGCCGAGCCGCTGGTCGACGGCAGCCATGAAGGCCAGCGCTTCCTCGGTCTCGGGCGCGTGCTTGTGCTGCACATAGTCGGACAGCGAGAGATAGAGCACGTCGGCGCGCCCGGCCTCGATGAGCCGGATGCCGGCATCGAGCACGAAGAGCGACAGCTCTGCCGAATACTGAGCCGGCTTCGGAACGCCGACGAAGGCCGCCGCATTGGCGATGCCGTGCTCTTCCTCCGTGGAGGCGTCGGCATACTCCGCCGAGAAGGCGATGGCGCCGAGACCGGGCGTGAGCGTAAGCCCATGGGCGAGCGCCTTGCGCAGCTTGTCCTTCGCGGTCACCACGGCGACCCGGCTGCCGGCGCTGGCAAGGCCGGCGAGGATGGTCGGTGCCCGCATCAGCGCCGCGTCCAGCATCATCACGGTCTCGCCGGTCTCGCGGTCGAGATAGAAATTGCCGGCGACGCCATGGACCGTCGGCGGCGCGCCGCAGACGATGGAGACATTGTTGGGATTGGTGAAGGTCGGCATCGCCGCCAGCGCCAGCGCTTCGAACCCGTCGCCCCGCATCTGCGTCAGGGTCGGGATGACGCCTGCCGCCTGCGCCGCCTCGATATAGGCCGGGTCACATCCGTCGAAGCAGATGACCACCACCGGCTGCACCGGCTTGCGATAGCGCCGCGCATTCACGACAACGTATTCGCGAGACGCATCGGCGTCCTGCCTTGACATATCCATCAACACCAATCCGTAATAAAACTGTCGCACTCAACGCATAAGCTTGTGCGTTTTTCAGTTGTCTTTAGCCGTTGTTATGTATGATCTATTATTGAGTGGTGAGGCTTGGAGTAAAGCGATATTAGTTCCGTCATCGTGTGAGATTTCGGAACAGATGAATGCGGCGCAATCTTCCGCCCCTCAAGGCAATGGTGGCGTTCGAAGCAGTGGCCCGCATCGGCAGCGTGACCGGCGCGGCGGACGAGCTCGGGGTGACGCACAGCGCGGTGAGCAAGCAGCTCTCGGTGCTCGAAGCCTGGCTCGGCGTGCCGCTGTTCGCGAGCAATCGGCGGCAAATGCTGCCGACGGCAGCCGCTGCCCAACTCGCGACAGCGACCGGCGCGGCGTTCGACCTGATGGCCTCGGCTATCGAGACGATGGCGCCACAGGCTGCGCCGGAAGTGCTGCGGGTCATCGCGCCGGCGACCTTCGCGATGCGCTGGCTCATCCCTCGCCTGCCGATGTTCCAGGCCCAGATCGGTGACGTCGACGTGCTGGTGCGGCCGACGCACACCACCGAGAATTGGGCCGACATCCCCTTCGACGTGGTCATCCGCCGCGGCGATGCGCTGCCTTCCGATCTGCGCGTGGTGTCGCTGTTCCGCGAGGAGATCACACTGGTGGCGAGAGCCGACATCGTTGGCGACGTCCTCGGCGACCACGCCAGGGAGGGCCCCTCGCGCCTGACTGGGAGCCAGTTGCTCGAAGCCGTGACCCGCCCGGGAGAACTCTCAAGGTGGCTCATTGCAGCCGGGCTACCGCCCGACCAGGCCGGCCGGGCGACGCGATTCGGCCATTTCTACATCGCGCTGGAGGCGGCGCTCGCCGGCCAGGGACTATTGGCCGCGCCGATCGAAGTGGTCGCCGACCTGCTGGCGCGCGGCGAATTGGTCGAACCGTTTCCCGATCTGCGCATCGCCGGCCCCGACTATCGGCTCGGTTATGATTCCGGCGGCCCCCATGCCTTGCTGGCTGCCGCGTTCGCGGACTGGCTCTCGAACGAAGCGCTCATGAGATGACGCCATGCGGTCGTGTGCGGCGCCTCGCCGCCGCGCCGAGCCGCCACCGGCGGGAACGTCGTGTCCCTCTACATGGTTAGGCTTCCACCATCATAGAGGAAGCCGCCATGACAAGCCCCACCAGTCCGCCCAAGACCCCCGAGCCGAACCGGCCGGACATCCCGCCGCCGGCGGAGAACCCCGACCGCACGCCCTCGCCCATCGAGGACCCGGCAACTCCACCCGGCCAGTCGCCGGATATCGTCCCCGGCATCGACCAGCCCGAAGACCAGCCTGGCGAAACGCCTGTGGAACTCCCGCCGGATGGCGGTTCACCGGAGCCGACACGGTCGAATATCTGATCGCGGCCGGTCGAACCGCGCTGAAATCATCGGCAAGATCGGTGCGTGGGTGTAATGATTCTAAGATCGCAGCCCGCGGCGCGTGGAGCCGCTGGCCGAAAGCGTGATCGGCCTTGGCTGCGACAAGCCGGAGTGGGCGGAACCAACCGCCCCTTTGCCGTGGTGGCTGGCCGGCGAATGGTCGCCGGCGGGTGCGCAGAAGGAGGGAACATGAACACCGCCAATCTTCAGCTCGAGGGCCTGCTGCTCGCCCTCTCCGCGCTGTGCATGACGATGAAACAGAAGGGCCTCCTCAGCGACGCCGAGATCCACGATGCCTTGCGCGCTGCGGAGACCGCGGCGAAGGCGCGCGGTGACACCTCGGACCTGCGCACCGCCAATATCGACGCCATCCATTTTCCCATCCGCTTCCTGAAGCGGGCGCTGGAATCCGGGCCGGACGGGCTCGACTTCTGCGGGATCGCCTCGCGGGTGGGGTCAACGAAGCAGAACGCCCGCGCGCCTGCGGGCGAGTGAACTCGGCTTGGCGCGGCGCCACTGACGAGGGCCGCATGCCGCTATCAGGGGCGCGGGAAAGCACCCGCGCCTTCGGCTCTTAGTCCGTGGACTTGTCGCTATGGGCGAGCCGCAGGCTATTGACGATGTTGCTGATCAGGCCACCCGCCTTGGCGGCGACCATGGCGTCTTCGCTCTCTTCGCCCATGCGCCGCTTGGTCTCGACGACATTCTCGAACGCGTCCACCACCTTGTCGCTGGTCAGGACGCCGCTCTCGACCAGTGCGAGCGCCAGGCTTTCCACCAGCATCAGCGCGGCCTGGGCCGTGGCGTGGGTGGTCAGTTGCTCCGGCACGCGCCGGCTCTGATAGATATTCTGCTGGTCTGCCACCTAGCTACCCTCGGCTTCCTCACGCGATTTTCCGAACTGCGCGCTGCGCCGCTCGAAGCTGTCCAGCAGCGGATAAGCGAGCCGCCGCAGCGCCTTCTCGTTCTGGATGGTAACCGTGCGGCCACGCAGCGTGGCGACTCCTAGTTCGCGCAGATTACGCAGCACGCGGTTCACATGGACGGTCGACAGGCCGACATGGTCGGCGATCTGTTCCTGGGTCATCGGCACCTCGAAGCTCAATGTTCCCTCGGGCAGGGTCTTGGAGAGGACGAGCCGCGCCCGGAAATCGAGGAACAACACAGACAGCCGCTCCTCGGCGCTGCCGCGGCCGAGGCCCACCACCCAATTGTGCAGGCGGCGCTCCTCCTCGACGATCTGCCAGGTGCAGCGAAGCGAGATGTCGGCATCCTGGTCATAGGCTTCCTTCAGCCGGCGATAGTCGATCTGCTCCACGACTGCGTCGGAGAGCACGTGGACCGCATCCGGATGATGCGTCACGAACATGCTCTTCACCGCGAAGAGATCGCCCGGCAGGAAGATCAGGATGAACTGCGCGCGACCGTCTTCGAGGGTGCGAACCCGCGCCACCCAGCCCTTGCGCAGTCGATAGACATAGTCATGGGGGCTGTCGGTCTCGATGAGTGTGCTTCCGGCAGAAACGGTGCGCACGTTCGCGCTCATCAGACGCCGCAACTTCTCATCGCCCGCGGTGAGATTATGAGTGAGATGGGGGCGATGAAGGGCAAAACCGGCTGAGTCTGTCATGTCCATTCAAGGTCTGTTGAAAGGATGAAAATAAAACCTTTCGACATCCATTTAGTTCCAAAATCATGACCCAGCCAGTGAAGCCGATCGTCGTCGGAAAGACTATTGGCTGCTGTGAAAGCCTTGGAAGGCGCTGGATTCGTCTCTTACCCAGCGACCATCTGCATCTGGCGAACAGTCCCACTTCGGCGTAAAGCTGTTTGGAGCTCTGTCACAATCGATTTGAGGATTCCCGATGCCCCTCCCCGCCCCCATTCTCGTCACCGGCGCAGCGGGCTTCATCGGCTTTCACATTGCCCGCCGCTTGCTGGAGCAAGGCGTTCCCGTCGTCGGCGTCGACAGCATCAACGACTATTACGACCCGACCCTAAAGGAAGCGCGCCTCGCCGAATTGGCCAGGCTTCCCGGCTTCGACTTCCGCCGCCTCGACCTCGCTCACAGCGAGGAGACCGCGAGCCTGTTCGCCACGCTCAAGCCGCGCCGCGTCGTGCACATGGCGGCGCAGGCCGGCGTGCGCTATTCGCTCACCAACCCGCATGCCTATGCGGAATCCAATCTGGTGGGATTCCTCAATATATTGGAAGGCTGCCGGCACAATGGCACCGAGCATCTGCTCTATGCCTCGTCGAGCTCGGTCTATGGTGCCAACACCGCCCTGCCCTTCTCGGTCCATCACAATGTGGACCATCCGGTCAGCCTCTACGCCGCGACCAAGAAGGCCAACGAATTGATGGCTCACACCTACAGCCATCTCTACCGGCTGCCGACCACGGGACTGCGCTTCTTCACCGTCTACGGCCCGTGGGGCCGCCCCGACATGGCGATGTTCATCTTCACCGATGCGCTGATGAAGGGCCGGCCGATCGAGGTGTTCAACAACGGCCAGATGCGCCGCGACTTCACCTATATCGACGACATCGTCGAGGCAGTCGTGCGGCTGATCGACCAGCCGGCGGCGCCAAACCCGTCATGGGACGGCGCCCATCCCGATCCCGGCACCTCGCTGGCGCCCTACCGCATCTACAATATCGGCAATAGCGAGCCGGTCGAGCTGATGCGGCTCATCGAAGTGCTGGAACACGCCACCAACCACAAGGCCGAACTCGTCTTCAAGCCGATGCAGCCCGGCGACGTCCGCGCCACCTTCGCCGACGTCAAGGACCTCGCCGAAGCCGTCGACTTCGCGCCGCGCACCTCCATCGAGGAGGGTGCAACGCGCTTCGTCGACTGGTACCGAAGCTATTACGGGGTTCCCACTGACCGCTGAACGTGCAACCGGGTCGTGTGGAAACTGTTCCGGCGGCTGAGCCAGCGCGATGTGTTCGAGACCCCCAAACGTCGGGAGAGAGGAACGCGACTATTTCGACTGCATCCCATAAGCGACAAGAAACGCCTCAACCGAGGCATCCGCGTGCCGTTCAAGTTCCGCCTTCGAGCGCGGGTTGCTTCCAGTGAACATGGCTTCATTCATCGGGATCCAAAGAAGCATTCCGAAAAAATGACTGGCTGCCAAATGGGGGTCACTGGTTCGCAGGAGGCCTCGACTCGTGAGCTTTTGAAAGCAGGACGCCATTGAGGCAAGCATGCGCTCGAAGCCTTTTTCGTACCAACTGCGGCCAAGCTGCGGCATTCGATCCGCATTGGCGATAATCAAGCGCCGCAGCTTCAATAACTCTTCATCCATGAGCATCGTTATCAAACGCCGGGCGAGCTGCTGCAGACCACCCTTCATAAATTTCGCCTCGGAAAGCAGTGTTGTCACGGACGCGATAACATCGTTGGCTTGGGTAGCGGTTGATTGAACGACTTCGCCGAAGAGCGTCTCCTTATCCGTGAAATGTTTGTAGATGGTCTGCTTGGAGACGCCCGCCTTGGTGGCGATTTCCTCCATGCTGGTTCCATCATAACCCTTGCTGACGAACGCCGCCGTGGCCGCCTGGATGATTTCACGATCCTTGCGGGCTGATCTGGTCTCACCATCGATTTTCATGTCGCCCCCTTTGGCTCAGTACTAGACGGTTCCGTTCCTCCATGATAGCTACGAAGTACGGTACTGGACCGACTAGTACCCGCCAACGAAGGCAAGGTTTTAGACCGATGACCAGGATGATCTTCGTGAATCTGCCGGTGCGCGATCTGCAGGCAGCGACCAAGTTTTATCTCGCGATCGGGGGCACGCTGAACCCGCATTTCTCGAACGACCAAGCCAGCTCGATCATGTTTTCCGACTCGATTGGGGTCATGTTGCTGACGCACGAGCATTATGGCCAGTTCACGACGCGGCAGATCGGCGAGCCCAGGCGTGACAGCCAGATGTTGATCGCGCTCACCGCCGACAGCAAAGACGAGGTCAATGCCAAAATCGAGAAGGGCGTGGCGGCAGGCGGCCGAGCTGATCCCAATCCAGCGCAGGATCTCGGTTTCATGTTCAACCGCCACATCGAAGACCCCGACGGTAACGTCTGGGAGTTCCTGTGGATGAACCCCTCCGCTATGCAATAGCTCGTCGGGATCGAAGCATTTAATGCCGGAATGACGATAGAGGAGTGTTTGGCGCGCGCCAGTGGTCGCCAGGGCGGAGCACGGCCCCGAGCATCCGTTCAACTTCACCATCAACTATTTTCGACAGACACCAGGCCGTGTGGACAACATCCGTCCACACGGCCTGGAACAGGTCCCACCGTATTGAATCTGGAGCACTTTCCTGGCGTTCGAATGATTCCATCCGAACGGAAAGGGCTCTAGCGGACCACCTTGTTCCAGGCGCTGGTCAGGGGATGGAAGATCGGCTTGAAGGGGCCGGTGTGGCGGGTCTGCCGGACTTGCTGCTTGCGTACCTTCTCATGCCGGTAGGCATCCTTGCGGTACTCGCTGTCGCCCCATTTGGGCTTCTGCTCATAGGCAACGGCCGGGGCGGCCAGCAGCGATGCGCCGATGGCACCGGCAAAGACGGCGCGGATAATCGAACGGCTGTTCATTATCGGTCTCCCGAAGTTTCGACTGCCGGGCAAACGCCCGAGCGCATGATTCGGTTCATGCCGCTGCGTGAGGAATCTTGCCGCCCAAGATTTAGCCATGCGTCGATTGTTAGCCGAAAATACCCGGCGCGCCGGCTCCCGGAAGCCGCATCCTGCCGCTAGTCTTGGTGCAGGAACCAGGTTCAGGATGCGTCATGACCGACAAGACCAAGCTCGACCATCTGCGCGCGCGCTATGCGGACATTCCCGGCGGGGTGATCTACGACCCGACCTTCAAGCGGGTCGCCGACCTCCAGTTCAAGGATGGCGATCGCCGCGTCTGGCCGTTCGCCAATGCCGCGACCTTCCTTGACGCCCCCTATCGTCCGGATGCCTGGGACCTGGCGGATTTCGGCGGGCTCGACATCGCGCTGATCGGCGTGCCGATGGACCTCGGCGTGACCAACCGCGCCGGTGCCCGGCTTGGGCCGCGCGCGGTACGCGCCATCGAGCGCATCGGCCCCTATGAGCACGTGCTCGGCATGGTGCCGATGGCCGAAGTGAAGGCCGCGGATATCGGCGACGTGCCGTTCCGCTCGCGCTTCTCGCTGGAGAGCTGCCATGAGGATTTAGAGGCCGCCTACAAGAAGCTCGTCGCCGCCGGCGTGGTGCCGATCTCGATTGGCGGCGACCACTCCATCACCTCATCGATCCTGAAGGCGGTCGGCGAGAAGCGGCCGGTCGGCATGCTGCACATCGACGCCCATTGCGACACCAGCGGCGTCTATGAGGGCTCGAAATTCCACCATGGCGGCCCGTTCCGCAAAGCCGTGCTCGACGGCGTGCTCGATCCGGAGCGGGTCATCCAGATCGGCATTCGCGGCGGCGCCGAGTTCCTGTGGGAATTCTCCTACGAGAGCGGCATGACCGTGATCCATGCCGAGGAGGTCACCGGGCTCGGCGTACCGGCCATCATCGAGAAGGCCAAGGCGGTGCTGGGCGACGGTCCGGTCTATGTGTCGTTCGACGTCGACAGCCTCGACCCCGCCTTCGCGCCGGGCACCGGCACGCCGGAGATCGGCGGGCTGACCACGCGCGAGGTGCTGGAGATCTTCCGCGGCATGAACGGCGCCATCGATGTGATCGGCGGCGACGTCGTCGAGGTGGCCCCGCAATATGATGGCACCTCGAACACCGCGCACGCCGCAGCGCAGATGCTGTTCGAGATCTTCTGCCTGTCGGTCACCTCGCTGAAGACGCGGCGGGGAGGCTGAGCGGATGCGCATCGCCCTGCTCCAGACCGCCGGCGACCCGGCGAACGAGCCGGCCGCCAATCTCGACCGGCTCGCGGAGGCGGCGAAGCGGGCTAAGGCGGGCGGCGCCGATTTGCTGGTGGCGCCGGAAATGTTCCTCACCGGCTACGCCATCGGCCGTGAGTCGGCGGAGCAAAAGGCGGAGCCGGCGGACGGCGTCTCCGCCCGCCGCGCCGCCGAGATCGCGCAGGCCAATGGCATCGCCCTCGCCTATGGCTATCCCGAGCGCGGCGAAGACGGCAGCGTCTACAATGCGGCGATCCTGATCGATGCCGGCGGCCGGCGCCTGCTCGATTACCGCAAGGCGCATCTGTTCGCCGCACTCGACCGCTCGATGTTTGCCGCCGGCACCGGCAGCTATGAGACCGCGCGTCTCGGCCCGTTCACCGTCGGCCTGCTGATCTGCTACGACGTCGAATTCCCCGAGGCGGTGCGCGCGCTCGCGCTGGCTGGCGCCGATCTCATCCTGGTCCCCACCGCCAACATGCAGCCCTATCAGCCGGTCTCGCACCTGCTGGTGCCGGCGCGGGCCTATGAGAACGGCATCTATGTCGCGTATGCGAACCGCTGCGGGCGCGAGGCCGAGCTCGACTATTACGGCCTGAGCAGTGTCGCGGGTCCCGCCGGCGGCAATCTAGTCATGGCGGGGGACGGTGAGGAACTGATCTTCGCCGACATCGAGATTGGTGAGGTCGGCGTCGCCCGCACCGTCAATACCCACCTCAAGGACCGCCGGCCGGAGGCCTATCGCGCCCTCGCACAAGTGCCGGGATAAGCAGTGCCGGAATAAGCAAAGCCCGGCCCCGGACGATCCGGGGCCGGGCAAAGCTTTCTCCGAGAGATGTCAGCCCATCGCCTTGCCGGACTGAACCGGCATGCCGACCGGGACCGAAGCCGCTTCCGGCTGGGCGCTGCGCGCGATGAAACGGTTGCGCACCGGCTTCAGCACGAACAGCGCAAGCAGGGCCGCGACCGCATTCAGGCCCACCGCGATTGCGAACACCGAATACCAGCCATAGGCCGCGGCGACGACACTGGCGAGCGGCACCAGCAGCGCCGCGGTGCCCTTGGCGGTGTAGAGCATGCCGGCATTGGTGGCAGCGAACTTCGAACCGAAGGTGTCGCCGCTGGTCGCCGGGAACAGCGAGTAGATCTCGCCGAACACCCCGAAGAACACTGCGGTCGCCAGCACGAACACCAGCGGGTTGTTGCCGTGATAGACCATCACGAGCAACGCGCAGGCAGCCGTGCCGAAGGCGATGAACATGGTGTTCTCGCGGCCGATCCGATCGGAGACGTAGCCGAACAGCGGGCGGCCGAAGCCGTCGAAGATGCGGTCGAGCGAGATGGCCAGCGTCAGCGCCGCGGCCGTCAGGCCGAACAAATTGACCGGAATATCCGCGACGCCGAGATCCTTGGCGATCGGGCCAATCTGCGCCGCCGCCATCAGGCCGCCGGAAGCGACCATGACGAACATCAGGTACAGCAGCCAGAACACCGGCTTGGAGAGCGTCTGCGCAGGGCGGTAGTCGGTCTTGCTCTGCGGCAGGCTGCTCAGCTTCTTCGGCGCCGCGATCTTGTACTTCGGCGGATAGAGGAACTGGGCGAGGACGAAGACGACGAGGCCCTGGCCGATGCCGAACCACAGGAAGGCCGCCTCATAACCTTGGGCAGCGATCATGTTGGCGATCGGCACCACGGTGAGCGCGGCGCCCGCGCCGAAGCCGGCCGCGGTGGCACCCGCAGCGAGGCCGCGGCGATAGGGGAACCATTTCAGCGCATTACCGACGCAGGTGCCGTAGACCGAGCCGGCGCCGATGCCGCCGAACACCGCGCCCGCATAGAGCATGGGCAGCGAGGTGGCGTAGGAATTGGTGATCCAGGCCAGCGCGATCATCACGCCGCCGAACATGATCACGAGACGCGGGCCGTAACGATCGACGAACCAGGCTTCGACCGGGACCAGCCAGGTCTCGGTGAGCACGAAGATGGTGAAGGCGGTCTGGATCGCCGCGCGGCCCCAATGGTGGGCTGCATCGATCGGGTCGACGAACAGGGTCCAGCCATATTGGAGATTGGCGATCATCGCCATGCAGAGCACGCCGCAGGCGAGCTGGACCCACGGCTCCCACGCCCGGACGGTGGTCTGGGCAGAGCCTTCAGGAAGGGACGTATCAGGAGTGGCCATTGTTTTCCTCGACCTGTTCTGCTGCATCCCGCGGCTCTTGATGGCCCTTCGGACATTTAGGCGCGAACGCGCCGCACGACATAAAAATGCGCCATGCAACCGGGCTGGCCGGGATCTCGGTCTGGGGAGACTAGATCGACGAAGCATTCCCCTAGGTGAATACTAACCTTCGGTAATGTTCGCCCGCCGAATTGCCGTGGCATATTTCATGTCGTCGACATGTAGCACGTTTTGTCGCAGCTTCAACAGCGTAGAAAGAACTAGTTGCTTACATACGGAGGAGTTGTACTGACCATACGTAAGTATTATTACTTAACGGAAGGGTTCGTGCGCTCAGTACAGCGGATAATCGGACGCAGCGTCAGATCTCCGGGCGGCCACTATAACGGACCGGATTCCGCAAGGTCGTAAAAAGAAGAGCCGGCTCGCGACGCCGCCGAAGCGGCCGTCACGAGCCGGCTGAAACTGCAGTTTTCGATGGCAGGCGAGCAACGGTCGTGTGGAGACGTCTGGCGGCTCACCGCTTGCTCGCCTTCATGGCCGGGCTTGTCCCGGCCATCCATGGTTGCACCTTCGTCAAGGACGTGGATCCCCGGGACAAGCCCGGGGATGACGAATGAACGCTCAGAGCCCGGCGACCAGCATGTATTTCTTCTCGACGAACTCGTCGATGCCGTGGTGCGAGCCCTCGCGGCCGAAGCCGCTTTCCTTCATGCCGCCGAACGGCGCCAGCTCGGTCGAGATCAGCCCGGAATTGATGCCGACAATGCCGTATTCCAGCGCCTCGCCGACGCGGAACACCCGGCCGACATCGCGCGCATAGAAATAGGCGGCAAGGCCGAACTCGGTGTCGTTGGCGGCCGCGATCACCTCGTCCTCGGTCTCGAAGCGGAACACCGGGGCCACCGGGCCGAAGGTCTCCTCACGCGCCACCGCCATGTCGCTGGTCACGCCCGCCACCACGGTCGGCTCGAAATAGGTGCCGCCCAGCGTATGGCGGTGCCCACCCGAGACGATGCGGGCGCCCTTGGCCGTGGCGTCGGCAAGATGCGCCTCGACCTTCTCGATCGCCGCCGGATTGATCAGCGGGCCCTGCGTCACCCCCTCCTCCACGCCATTGCCGACCTTCAGCCTGGCGACCGCGGCGGTGAGCTTCTCGATGAAGGCGTCATAGATGCCGGCCTGCGCATAGATGCGATTCGCGCACACGCAGGTCTGTCCCATATTGCGGAACTTGGAGAGCATGGCGCCCTCGACCGCCGCGTCGAGATCGGCATCGTCGAACACGATGAAGGGCGCGTTGCCGCCGAGTTCCAGCGCCACCTTCTTCACCGTGGAAGCAGCCTGCTTCATCAGGATTTTGCCGACCTCGGTGGAGCCGGTGAAGGTGACGATGCGCACCGCCGGATGGCTGGTGAACACGCCGCCAATGGCGCGGGCATTGCCGGTGAGGACACTGAACACGCCGGCCGGGATACCGGCACGCTCCGCCAGCGCGACGAGCGCCAGCGCGGTCAGCGGGGTCTCGCCGGCCGGCTTCACCACCGCGGTGCAGCCGGAAGCCAGCGCCGGCGCCACCTTGCGGGTGATCATCGCCGCCGGGAAGTTCCACGGCGTGATGGCGGCGACGACGCCGGTCGCCTGGCGCAGCACCAGGATGCGCGCGTCCGCCCGGTGGCTCGGCAGCGTCTCGCCGGCGATACGCTTGGCTTCCTCGGCGTAGAATTCGACAAAGGCGGCGGCGTAGTCGATCTCGCCCTTGGCCTCGGCGAGCGGCTTGCCCTGCTCGGAGGTGAGGATCAGCGCCAGGTCGTCCCTGTTGGCGATGATGAGATCGAACCAGCGGCGCAGCAGCACCGAGCGCTCCTTTGCCGTCTTCGCCGCCCAGGGCTTGAAGGCACGGGCCGCGGCTTCCACCGCCTGCGTCGCCTCATCCGCACCAAAGTCCGGCACCC
The DNA here is from genome assembly GCF_012971745.1 of Starkeya sp. ORNL1. Classification (NCBI taxonomy): domain Bacteria; kingdom Pseudomonadati; phylum Pseudomonadota; class Alphaproteobacteria; order Hyphomicrobiales; family Xanthobacteraceae; genus Starkeya; species Starkeya sp. ORNL1. The sequence continues at coordinate 506,036 of NZ_CP048834.1, read as the reverse complement.
GGCCGACCAGGCCGCCGGTGGCGGGGTTGGTGATGTCGATGCCGGGCGAGCCTACCCATTCGCCGTCGATGTAGCACTGGCGGCGCAGCAGTCCGGAATCATTCAGCGGCAGGGCGGTGATGGCGCGGTCGATGGTGTTCATGGCGTTATCCTCTTGCCGGCGGCCTCCGGCATGGCGGGGCAGCAACGTTCACAGGGACATGTATGTCCACCATCCGCGCAGCCAAGACAAATGCGCAGATGCGGTGACGGCGATGCCGAGACGGCATGCCGGAGCACCGCAGCGCCGCGCGCGGCCCCTCCCGTCAATCGATCCACAGGCCGCGCGAGCGATGCCATTCCTCGATCGATTCGACCGGGTACTCCTCGAACGTCTGATCGTCCGGCCCGACGTCCGGCTCGACCCAGCTCGCCTTGAACCGCAGCATCAGATGCGTCTTCTCCGGTGGCACCGGCAGGTCGCTGTCGATCACCGACGCGAACGGATGCACCAGGTCGGGCCAGGTCGGATCGAACATCCACAGCGCGGATCCGCAGGAGCGGCAGAAATGGCGCTGCCCCGAAGAGGTGCTGCAGCGGCCTTGATGATCCTCGATCTCGGCGCGGTAGATACCGAGGGCATCCCTGCCCTCAACATCGAGCGTATCGGCGACGCCCATGATGTTGATGGCGAAGCCGCCGCCTCCGGCGGTCTTGCGGCAGATCGAGCAATAGCAGAGCTGGTAGGGCTGCGGCGTGTGGCTCTCGACCGTGAACGTCACGGCGCCACATCGGCAGCTGCCATTGAGCATCAGTCCCATAGACGGGCTCCCTGGTTGCAGGTCCTGGATACTGTTATCGAGTGAGCGTCCTCGCCTTCAATAGTCCCGGCGATGGCCGGGGCGACGACGCCGATCCATACTGATGGTCCCTCTCCTCCATTCCCTCTTGGTTTGCGCATCATGGCCCCTCGCTCCCGTCTCGAGAGAACATTGTTCCGTCTGCAGGCGCAGCACGCCTGCCTCGCCTGGGCTTTCGAGGCCATCCGGGACCGGCCGGGTCTCGTCGCCGAGCTCGGCCTCGGCCATGGCAGGACCTACGACCATCTGCGCAACCTGCTGCCGGACCGCGAGATCTACGTGTTCGACCGGGCGAACGAGGCCTATCCCGACTGCCAGCCGCCGGAACCTTACCTGGTCATCGGCGATGTGAAGGACACCGTTCCCGCCATGTACGACCGGCTTGGCGGCAAGGTGGTCCTGGCCAACACCGACCTCGGCACGTTCGACGCCTCGCTCAATCCGGTGATCGCCGCGATGGTGTCCGAGGTGGTGCCGCCGCTGATGGCGCCGGGCGGCATCATCATGTCTGACCTTCCGCTCGACCTGCCGGACTATGAGCGCATCGCACTGCCGCCAGGAGCGCCCGCCGACGCCTACCGCCTGTACCGCAAGCCGGCCTTGTGACTTATCGAAACTTTATGATGCCGGCAGGAATGCCGTATCGAACCAATATCCCGTTCAGGCCTACAGCGTCCCACCGGAAATTTCCGTCGGTGTCGACGATGCTGTCCATGACTTCTGCGCTTGATCGGACCTCCCGCGAGACGATCATGAGATTCGGGAAGAAACTCGCCGTCGCGGCCCTCCTCGCTATCTTCAGCAAGACCGGCCATCTCATCGCCATGGCTGCCTGGCTCTCGCTCTTTGGCGTCATTATCGCCGCAACGGCGCTGATCTTCCGGCAAAAATTCAGCCCGTCCAGCTTCAACTTCTGCGATGAGGCGATCTGGCTGATGGCCGCCTCGCATGGGCTGCGACTGGTCCATCTGTCGATGACGTGACAGCCCGCGACGCAATATTCCCGACCTCAAGATCTAAGGACTCAATGATGAAACCCGAGCATGGCCCGCGCCGGGCGATTATCCGCGAATGGATGTCGCTTCCCCGTGACAAGCGGAAGAACCAGGAGCAGGCTGCCACCTTCGCGGCTCAGGCCGTCGAAAGGCACCAGTTTCGCTCGCGCGGCGACCGCCATCGGCAAGTGCTGATCTGGTTGCTGCCGCGGATCGGCAGAGCATGACGCATAGCTGGCGGTCGATCACCCATCTTCAGCTGAAGCTCGATGATGAAGGCATCAGTGAGGAATTCTGGCTGAAGAATGGGGATCAGCAGGCGATCGGCTTCTATTGCGACCTTGGCCTGCCATCCGCCGATGGCGACGATGACCTCCCGCCGACGGCGGGATGGTACGACACGAACGGCCAGCCATTGGGCTTCACGCCGGCGCAGTATCGTCCGCTCGACCACCGAGCGGACGAGGAAGGATGAGTTTGTCCGTTCGGGGCGGCAATCGCGCATCTCCACATCCAATGATGGAGTCGAGGTGCGGCAAAGGTGCTAGCCTGCTATGATGGACGAGAACCTGAAGGCCCGGGCGCGCGCGCTCTGCGCCGCCGATATCGCCGCCGTGAATCCGAAGCTGCGGGATCACGAAGCCGCGGTCGACCGCTATTGGCCGGTCGTCGCTGCGGAAATTACCGGCAATCTCAGCCTGCCCGACGCGATCATCGTGCCCGCAAATTTCCGGGAACTGCAGGAAGAATACCGGCGCCTGCGCACTCGCTGAGTGCGGTGCAAAATATCTGTTTCCCTTAGCGGAACTTAAACCGGCAGCCGGACTTTTTCGCACAAGGGGCCGGGCGCCTCGTTCATCACAGTAAAGGAAGCCGCTTCAGGCGACCTGATTTCCCCTGCCCCGAGCGGACGGCGGCAGGAGGCTCCAGACAGTTTGTAGCGGCGCTTGCCCTATGCAGCACATTGCCACGCTCATCGGAGCAGGATGGCTCCGCACTCGCTCCTCCGGCTCCTCTACCGCGCGTTACGAGCTCAATGTCTGGCGCCGCAACAGCGGCCCGCAATCCGGCCAGTTGGTCGCCCTGGGCAAGCTCGCGGCCGAACTCTCGATCATGATCGAAGCGCGCATTGCTGGTCGAGCGGTGCTGGTGCTGTCGACCGGCGACCCCGTCGCAGTCGAGCTTGATAATATCGTGGCGGACGAAGCGAATTTTGCCGTGGTCGGCAGCGTGCCGGGCTTTTGAGGCACGCATCGGTTCGTGGACGGTGATGAACTCCGGCCAGTCCCGCCGCCGGGGCGAATGCCGACCTGCCAGATTTATTGGGCGCCGGAGCGGCGGACCGCTCCGGCTGCACCCTGAGAGCTCAGTCGAGTTGCGCGCCGGACGCCTTCACGATGGGCGCCCATTTGGCGAGTTCCGCCTTGACGTGGGTAGCCAGTTCCTCCGGGGTGGATCCAACCACGATGGCGCTGGATTCCGCGAGCCGCGCTTGCACCTGCGGATCGCCAAGCGCCTTGTTCGCCACCGCATTCAGCCGGGCGACGACTTCGGGAGGCGTGCCCGCAGGCGCAAACAGGGCATTCCAGGTGTATGTCTCGTACCCAGGAAGTACTTCGGCGATGGCGGGTACATCCGGCAGCGACGGTACCCGCTTGGCTGTGGTGACGCCAAGCGCACGCAGCTTGCCTTGCTTGATGTGGCCCGCGGACGACGGCAGATTGTCGAACATGATCGGCACCTGGTTCGACAGCACATCGATCAGGGCCGGCCCCGCGCCCTGATAAGGAATGTGCTGCATGTCGGTGCCGGCCATGCTGTTGAACAGCGCTCCCGACAGATGCAGCGGCGTTCCGTTGCCCGAGGATGCGAAGCTGTATTTGTCCGGATTGGCCTTCACCAGATCGATGAGCTCCTTCACCGTTTTCGCAGGGAAGGCGGGGTTCACCACCAGCACGTTCGGGACGATGACGAGGAGTGAAACCGGCGCGAAGCTCGTGACCGGATCATAGGGCATCTTCTTGTACAGCGCGGGGTTCAGCGCGTGGGTTGCGACCGTCCCCATCAGGATCGTGTAGCCGTCAGGCGATGCTTTAGCGACCGCAGCGGCGCCTGTGTTGCCGCCCGCGCCCGGCCGATTCTCGACCACCACCGTCTGCCCGAGATCAGCCGACATATGCTGGGCCACAAGGCGGCCCACCAGGTCGGTCGAGCCGCCGGCAGCGAACGGAATCACCAGGGTGATAGGCCGGGTTGGAAATGTATCGGCGGCCCCTGAAGCGGGCGCGGCGAAACCTAGAATGGCAATTGCCAGCGCGCCGAAAAGCTTTCTGCGAACCATCGTGAAGCGACCTCCCTAAGGGGTGAGTAACGGCACCTTCCCGCGGGTGCCTTTGCGTCATCCTCAGCGAGATGGGCCGACGGCTCAATGGCTAAAGCGGCGCGTTAGGCCAAAGTGCTAGACCAAGCTGTCGTTTTCCTCGATCGTGGGCCCCGGCCGCAACTACCGCAGCCAGCCGGGAAACATCGCGCCGAGGGCGCCGCCGATCATTTCCATGGCGATGGCCGCGAGAATAATACCCATCAAACGCTTGGAGATGGAAAGCGCCGTCGGTGAAAGCCGCGAGCCAAGCCATGGCGCCAGAGCCATCGAGCCGGCGAAGAAGATCAGATATCCGACAAGGCCGACGTAAAACGCGGTGACTTCGCTCGGTGCATGCGCTGCCTGAGCATAGACGATGATCGTCGCCATGGTGCCCGGTCCGAGCGCAATGGGCAGTCCAAGTGGATAGACGCCGGCATTGGCCGTCGATTTGAACTGCTTCTTCTCCTCGTCCGATCCCTGATGCGAGGGATGATCGTCGCCGCTCAGCATGGAAAGGGCGATCATCAGCACGATCAGCCCGCCAGCCAGGCGGAAATGGTCGACATCGATGCCGAAAAGCTCCAGCAGGGCATGTCCAGAGAGAGCGCATACCAGCGCGCCGATGGTTACCGTGGCGATCATGGCGATCAGCGTGCTGCGACGTGCCTCTGCGGTGGCATCTGCCGTCAGCGCCAGGAAGATCGGGACGATGCTGAGCGGTCCCATAATGGCGAATAAAGCTGCAAAGAGCTTCGCCGTGAGCGTGAAGTCGATCATCCCGCCTCCGGTTTGCCGATGGTTAGCGCCCTCAGCCTGGCGGCTTCGAGTCCATTGGCGATGGCGCGAGCTACGCCGGATGACGTCATGTCGTTGAGGCCGGCGGCGGTGGTTCCGGCATAGTCGATCATCGCCTGCACATGGTCGGCAGGCGTAGCAGAAGAGTCTACAAGCAGGCGCCCGCCGGCCAGGAAGAGCTGACGCACGGCGCGATCGGCGATGACCGGATCGACTCCGTTTTCGACAGCATATGCGGACATCGCCTCTGCAAAGAAAGCGACGAAGCCGGGCACCGGGCCGGTGACAGCCGTGAAGACGTCGATCTGGTCTTCGCTCGGCACCTCATCGGTGGCACCGCAAGCCAGAAAGATGCTGCGAACGGTTGACTTGTCTTCGGCGCAAACCGTGGGCGCCGCAAAGAACGGTGAATAGGCCAAGCCGATTTCGGCGGCAGGGTTCGACATCGCGCGAACCACGCGCGAACTGCCGGATACGGCCGAGAGTTGAGCTATGCCGATCCCTGCCATCACCGACACGATGAGCTTGCCTGCGGCGTCGAAGCGAAGGCCACGCGCCGCTGCAGGCGGCACAGCCAGCAGGATGATGTCGCTTGCATCCGCCAGGGCCTGGAGTTCAGTAGTCCACCCGATACCCGCGAAATCCTCGAAGCCCGCCCGGGCGCCCGAGCGGTTCGCGATCAGGAGTTCCCCAGGCGCCACGAAAGCCGCGCGGAGCAGCGCACGGCCAATGGCGCCGCCCAGTTGTCCGCAACCCACCAGTCCCAGGCGTGCCATCACGATCTCCTAGTAGGCGATCCATCCGCCGTCGACCACCAACAGATGCCCGACGATGCGGTTACACGACCAATCCCGAGCCGCGACGGTGACCATAGCCACCCTGCCCTCGAATTCTCTCGCCGACATTGAACGCGCTCGCCCCCACGATGCCCGCCCGAGCCGACAGTTACCTTAAGTCCGGCACTCGCGCTGGCAAGCTGCTCCGGCCCCGCGCCGCAGCGAAAACTTCGCACGGCCGCGAGTAGAATTTGAATAGAAGTGTATTTGACTTGGACTCACGGGATGCTGCTTTACCAGTCCCGACGCATGTTCGCGGAGCGAGACGACCACGAGTTCAAGGGGCAGGAGCCAACCTATACGCTTCCGCGAATTAACTATACGTGGGCGCCGTTAGCGGAATTCGGGATATCGAGTAGCGGAATTCGGGATATCGAGCCAAAGCCATTCAGGCACCCCATCCGCCAATGTCGGCCCACAAATCAATCAGATGACATTCCCATTGCCGGATAACGATTCTATGGTCCAGTTCAGTTGAGCCCCCGCATCAAGCTGATTTGCGAAAGCGTCATGAGATTACCAATCGTCCAGCCCGACCATGGCGTAGCTCCGGTCATCGATTTTCTCCGTAGCGCCAAGTCGGAGATCCTGATCAAGCAATTCACCTTCGACCACCCGCTATTACTGGATGAGTTGCTCAACCTGCACAAACGCGGCGTGCATGTCCGGGTGATGCTCAATGGTGCGAAGGCGACAGGCGAACGAATTAACGATGCAACGTTCGCTGCTCTGGAAAATGCCGGAATCGCGGTCGGGTGGAGCTGCCCGAATTTCCTGGTTACACACGAAAAATCGATCGTCGTCGATCGAGAAGTTGCGCTTCTGGCGACATTCAATTTCATGGAGAAATACTTCTCCGACACTCGGGACTACGGAATTATCACGACCGATCCGACTTCCGTTGAACAGCTGATCGCCTGCTTCGAACACGACTGGCAACGAACCGAGTTCAAGCCCCAGCACAGCCATCAACTGGCATGGAGCCCCGGGAATGCCCGGAGCCTGGTGTGCGATTTGCTCGATGGTGCAGAGAAGTCCATCGACATACAGCACCCCAAGTTTGCCGAGCCCGTGATATTCGAAAGGGTTCATGCAGCGCTTAAACGTGGGGTAGAGGTACGTGTGCTTTGCGGCGGCAGGCACGGCATTCATCAGCCGGACCTTATGCATTCCTTTGCGCTCTGGCGGGTGTTGAGGGAGCTTGGCGGGCGCGTGCACAAGCAGCGAAACCTGCGCTCGCATGGCAAGCTTATCATCGCTGACAATATCAAGGCATTGGTCAGCTCTCAGAACATAGATCAGCCCGCGTTCGATGTGCGCCGGGAAGTCGGGATCATTGTGGAGAGCGGGCCGGCCGTGAAAATACTCTCGGCGATATTCGAGCGCGATTGGGAGGCATCACGAAGATACGAGCCGCCTTATCCGACGGAGCAACTCGACGAATCCGAAGAGGCTGAGCTTTTCCATGCGAATGAGATTCAGCATGGGTAGCGGTGACCTCCCAAGCATCGCGGCGCTTTTCCTCACCTTCAACCGGATAACGTTGGTCAGTTTTGGGGGCGGCCTTACCGCGTGGGCACAACGAATTATTGTCGAGGAGAAGGCCTGGCTGAGCGACGAGGAGTTCCTCAGTGCCTATGCCCTCGCCAGGGCGCTTCCCGGCGCCAACCAGGCCAACTTTGCGATCTATGTGGGTTACCGATTCCGCGGCCTCGCGGGCGCAGGCGCCGCAGTGCTCGGGCTCACATTGGTGCCCTTCTGCATCGTGCTCGCCCTGGGGGCGTTCTATTTCGGGAATCATTCAATTCCCGCCGTTCAGGATGTCCTCAGAGGGGTGACGGCCGCGGCGATCGGATTGGCGCTGTCCATGGGCTTCAAGACGGGAGAAAAGTTCAAGGCTGATTTCATCGCTTTGGGCTTCATTATCGTCGCGTTCGGCGCATCTATTCTCCTGAAGCTTCCTTTGCTCGTTGTCGTCGCCGTGCTCGCACCAATCGCTTTCTTCATGGAGCTGCGCCGGTCCAGAAGGCTGGTCGCTCCTAAATGAACCCGGGCATAATCTCGCTCATCTCCTTCTTCGGCATGCTTTCCATTCTATCGATCGGGGGCAGCAACAGCGTCGTGCCGGAAATGCACCGGCACGTCGTCGAGCAATATGGCTGGCTTACCAGCGCTCAGTTCGCCGACGTTTTTGCGATAACGCAGGCGACGCCAGGGCCCAGCAATCTGATTGTGGCTCTCATTGGCTACAAGGTCGCGGGCGTGCTGGGAGCCATTAGTGCCCAGATTGCGATGATGCTGCCTGCCGGGCTGCTTATGCTAGCAGTGTCCAAGGCATGGCTTTCTTCCTCGCACGCTCCCTGGCACACGGCGCTGGAGCGAGCATTGGGCCCGATTGCCGTAGGCCTTATCCTCGCGAGCGGATGGACGATAGCGGGTGCGTCCGGGCTTTCCATGACCGGCTATGTCGTTGCGGCCTGCTGCACGATCCTGTTCTGGAAGACCGCCCTCAATCCGCTCGCCATCATGGCCCTGTGCGGTCTGGCCGGGTGGCTGCGTGTGATTTAGCCGGCGTCTCATCGCCTGCCCCGATGCGGCCCTCGTCGAGCGAGCCGCGCTCGGGACGTGAGCGAAGAACCGCCAATCCGTGATGACGGTCACAGCTTCCGCGCCGCAAATGCGGAACTCTGTATCGGCCGAGATGCGCGGGGGCGGACGCTCGGCAGGCGGTGCTCTCCGGTTTGCCGACCCCCGGAGGGCCCGCCTTCTCTCCCGCTCGACGATTTGGCTGCTTTAGCGCGACGCGCTCGATTTGAGGATGACGATGACACCGGAACAGTTCAGGGAGTGGCGCACATGCATGGGCTACACGCTGCTCGAAGCAGCCGAGGTGCTCGATCTTTCTGCCGGCGCCGTGCAGAGCTACGAGGCGGGCGCGCGACCCGAAGGCCGACGCGTGGTTATCCCAAGGACGGTTGAGCTGGCCTGCGCCGCTCTCGCACTCGGTATCCGGAAATATTGGGGGCCCCCGACAAGCAAACCCAACGGTCTACCTCATGGAGACATCGGTGGGCCCGAGGCGATTCGAACTGCCGCCCATCAGATTCGTAGCGTGACGAAGAGTGAGAACGTTGGCGCGTGACCCTGCTCGCGTCCATTGTTGGCCTGCCTCACGATCATCACGAGGCAGGCCTTGAAGCGATCCCGGGAGCAGTGAGAGCTAGCATTTACAGGCCAGATCCGCTTCATCGTCCCGTCCCGGCGGGATTTTACTCGTGCGATCAGGTGAGATACCCGGCAATGCACCTGGTCACAAAAAATGTGGAGCGCATCAAGTTCAAATGGGGCTGACGCTATCGGCCTGTGATCACCGCCCGGATTGACAAAGTGGAACCGGAACCCGATCCGAGCGTTGTGTAACCGAACGCACGAGATCCACAGTAGTCAGGGCGGCAATCCACCCCGAACCCCGCAGCCCCGCCGCCCGAACCAAGGCGCCGCTCTTTCCCCGAGAGCGGCGCCATTTTTTTTGGCCAGCGCGACACAATCGGATATTTCAGCGGCCGCAAATTGCACAGATTCTTCAAACAATTGCACAGTGGCCGAATATGCCTGGCCGCCGGAACCTTGCGGAAAGCCGCAGGTTAGTCAGGCATGGGGCCGCGACAGCCCCGTTCCACTACCAGGCGCGCTCTCCCCCCGTAAGGGTCGTTTCCCCGACACCGCAAACCGTGCGGGATGGACGGGTGCGCCTGGGCTTTTGAGAAGATAACTGCATGCAACATCTCGCCACCCTTACGGGCACTGGATCGCTTAGCACGCGGGAAGCTGGCTCCTCGGTTGCCACCTATCGCATTGCCATATACCGCCACACGTCCGGCCCGGAGCAGGGCCAGACCGTCACGCAGGGCGTTCTCGCGGCTGAAGGCTGGGCGCTGGTCGTGGCCCGGATCGAAGGCAGCGCGGTTCTGGTTCTCGACACGGGGGAGATAGTGGATATTCGCCTGACCGACATGGGCGCGAGCGACACGACTGCCATTTTCATTCTCATTGGGAAGCTGCCCGCCTTCTAGCTCTTCAAGGGCTTACCAGGCATATCCCCTGCGCCGCGCTGCGCCGCGCCGCGCCGCGCCGACGCCGGTCCTGATGCCACATCGGCCGGTCTGAAGACGTCCACCGGAGGTTTGATGTAATACTCCACTCACACCCAAAGCCGACGATACCGCCGGTCGGCACCATACTGCGGAGCCTCAGCAATGAGTCGTTTTCCTTACGCCACCGCACTCATTGTCGGCGCCGGCCCCGGCATCAGCGCCGCTGTCGCGCGAGCGCTCACGGACGCGGGGGTCAGGGTCGCCTTGGCCGCGCGCAACGTCGCCAAGCTGGACGCGCTCGCCACCGAAATCGGCGCGAGGGTCTTCACGGTCGACGCTGCAGCCCCCGACAGCGTCGCGCAGTTGTTCGCCGATATCGACGCCAGGCTCGGCCCGCCCGACCTCGTCCTCTACAATGCGAGCGCCCGCGTGCGCGGTGCCATCGTCGATCTCGATCCGCAGGAGGTTCGAAAAGCTATCGACGTCTCCGCCTTTGGTGGCTTCCTGGTGGTGCAGCAGGCGGCGAGGCGCATGCTGCCGAACAGGCACGGCGCCATTCTGCTGACCGGCGCCACTGCCAGCGTGAAAGGGTTTGCGCTCTCTTCCAGTTTCGCCATAGGCAAGTTTGGCCTGCGCGGCCTGGCCCAAAGCGCGGCGCGCGAATTGTCTCCCCAAGGCATTCATGTTGCGCATTTCGTCATCGACGGCGCAGTGCGCAGCCCTGACCGCCCCGATCCGGACGCACACCCGGACAGCACTCTCGATCCCGACGCGATCGCGCAAACCTATCTCAGCGTGCTGCGCCAGCCCCGCAGTGCCTGGGCGTCGGAAATCGAACTTCGGCCGTGGGTAGAGAAATTCTGAACCTGCGCACGGGCGCGCTGCGAGGGAACGTCCACGTCGCTCGATGTGACATGGGGATTTTCAGAAGAACGCGATCGCTTCGGCTTGATCCTGTCCACTTGACCTGCCGCCTGAATTCGCCATTTCAACGATTGGATGCCCAGCTGGTACCGTCGGCTCATACGAGGTCGTTTGATGAGTGCGCGTATCGATCCAAAAGCCGAACGCGTGTTCGATCGTTTGCGGCCACCCTATGCATCCGTGCTCGACCTGATCGGTGAAACGCCGGTGATCGAGTTGACCAGGTTCGATACTGGCCCTTGCAGGCTGTTCAGCAAGCTGGAAAGCCAGAACCCTGGAGGCTCGATCAAGGACCGCATCGCGGTGTCGATGATCACCGCGGCCGAGAGCAATGGACAGCTTGCGCCGGGGGGCACCATCGTCGAGGCGACCGCGGGCAATACCGGGCTTGGGTTGGCGCAGGTCGGCATTCCCAAGGGCTATCGCATCATCCTCGTCGTCCCCGACAAGATGTCCCGGGAAAAGATCCAGCATCTGCGGGCGCTCGGCGCGGAGGTGCGGCTGACCCGCTCCGACGTCGGCAAAGGCGATCCGGAATATTATCAGGACATGGCCGAGAAAATCGCCGCGGAAACTCCCGGCGCCTTCTATGTCAATCAGTTCGCCAATCCAGCCAATCCGCAGGCGCACGAAACCACCACCGGCCCCGAAATCTGGCGGCAGTTGGAGGGCGACGTCGACGCGGTGGTGGTCGGCGTCGGCTCGGGAGGCACGCTGACCGGGCTCGGCCGATACCTCGCGCGCGTGTCCCCGAAAACGGAGATGGTGCTCGCCGACCCGGTCGGCTCGGTGCTCGCTCCGCTGATCAGGACCGGCAAGATGCCGGAGGCTGGAAGCTGGACGGTCGAAGGCATCGGCGAGGATTTCGTGCCGCCCAATTGCGATTTGTCACTGGTGAAGCACGCCTACTCGATTTCCGACAAGGCAAGCATGCGGGCGGTTCGCGACCTTCTGTCGAAGGAAGGAATTCTCGCCGGCTCCTCGTCCGGCACGCTGCTGTCCGCCGCCCTCGCCTACTGCCGCGAGCAGACGCTGCTAAAGCGCGTGCTGACCTTCGTCTGCGACAGCGGCAACAAATATCTGTCGAAGGTGTTCGACGATTTCTGGCTCGCCGAACAGGGGCTGTCCGAGCGCGAGCAACATGGAAACCTCAGCGACCTCGTCGCCCGTTCGCACCGGGAAGGTGGGACCGTGGTCGTCGGTCCCGACGACAGCCTGCTGAACGCTTATGGGCGCATGCGGCGCGCCGACATCTCGCAATTGCCGGTGCTCGAACAGGGCCGGCTGGTCGGCATCATCGACGAAAGCGACATCCTCGCGACGGTCGAGGAAACCGAGGGGGACCGCTGGAATCGGTTCAACGCGCCGGTACGTGTGGCCATGACATCCGACCTCCACACGCTGCAGGCCAGCCAGACGCTGGATGCACTGTTGCCCGTCTTCGAACGCAACGAGGTTGCCATCATCTTTGATGGCGACGAATTTGTCGGCCTCGTCACCCGCATCGATCTCATCAACCATCTGAGGCGCGCCAAATGACGGCTTCCGGAAAGAACCGCCTCGCCTTCGCGACGCGCACCATTCATGGCGGCCAAAGCCAAGACCCGACGACGGGCGCGGTGATGGTGCCGATCTACGCGACATCGACCTACGGCCAGCAAAGTCCCGGCGTGCACAAGGGCTTTGAATATGCCCGCAGCCAGAACCCGACCCGCTTCGCCTTCGAGCGCGCGATGACCGATCTGGAAAGCGGGACGGCCGGCTTCGCCTTCGCGTCGGGGCTTGCCGCGATCGCAACGGTGTTCGAACTGCTGGATGCCGGCGCGCACATCATCGCTACCGACGACATTTATGGCGGCACCTTCAGGATGCTGGAGCGAGTGCGCAAGCGCTCCGCCAATCTGCGGGTCAGCTTCGCCGACTTCACCAACCTCGCTGCGGTTGAGGCGGTGATCCGGCCCGATACCAATATGCTCTGGATCGAGACCCCGACCAACCCGTTGCTGAAGGTGGTCGATCTCGCGGCCATCGCCGCGCTCGGCAAGGAACGGGGCCTGACCACGGTGGTCGACAACACGTTCTGCAGCCCCTATCTGCAGCGGCCGCTCGAACTCGGCATCGACATCGTCGTCCATTCGACGACTAAATATCTCAACGGCCACTCCGATATGGTCGGCGGCTGTGCCATCGTCGGCGATAATGCGGATCTCGCCGCCCGGCTGAAATTCCTGCAGAACGCGGTCGGGGCCATCTCCGGACCGTTCGACAGCTTCCTGGCACTGCGCGGCCTCAAGACGCTAGCGCTACGAATGGAGCGGCATTCGTCGAATGGCCAGAAGATCGCGGAATGGCTGGAACGCCGTCCTGACGTGCGCCGCGTCATTTATCCCGGTCTTGCCAGCCATCCACAACACGACATTGCAAAGCGCCAGATGCATGCCTTCGGCGGCATGGTCACAGCGGAACTTGACCGCGACCTTGCCGGTACCAAGCGTTTCCTCGAACACACCCGGCTCTTCACGCTGGCCGAGAGCCTTGGCGGGGTCGAAAGCCTCATCGAGCACCCCGCGCTGATGACCCATGGCAGCATTCCGGCCGAGCAGCGCGCAGCTATCGGCATCTCCGACTCACTGGTGCGCTTGTCCGTCGGAATCGAAGACGCCGAGGACCTGATCGCAGATCTGGAACAGGCATTGGCGACCTGAGGGGTTTGTCGACGACAGGATCGAGCGATTGCAGAGCGCGTCGGCGGTTCGGCAAGAGGTTAGGATCACACCGGGCCGACCGAGGCCGGTCGCTTGCTGAAGGGCTTGCTCAGGTAAGGGGAGCCTGCCAAGCCGAACCTCCACGGTTCAGTCACAGCCTTGGTGAGGCCGATGCGCGGCCCGCTGATGATGTCCGGCTCATCGAGCCTATCCACAAACTCGAACGGCGGCTTGTCGAGCGGAAGACCATCGTGGGAGGCGTTGATGCCCAGCGCCTGCGTGAGGCGACCAGGCCCGCTGCACAGGCCGGTCATGACTCCCCGCCGAGCGATCATCTGGTCGATGCCGAATTCCGGCGCCAGAGCACGCACCAGCACCCCGCCGTGCTGTTCCGCGACGACATTGAAGCACCAGTGCAGGCCATGGGACCGGTAGACGTACGCATGGCCAAGGGGCCCGAACAGGGCCGTGTTGGTCTTGGTGAGGCCGCGGAAGCTGTGCGAGGCCGGATCATCCGGACGATAGGCCTCCGTCTCCACGATGGTCCCGCCGACGCCGTCGACCAGGAGCTTCGTCCCGATCAGGCGAGGTGCCAGCTCCAGGGCATTGGCAGCGAAGATGCTCATTTGCGGCGTGCTCGTGAGGTCTTCGACAGCCTCACCCAGACCGGTGCATGGTCGCTCGCCTTCTCATAGCCCCGGACCTCACGGTCGACCTCCGCCGCGGCGAGACGTGGCGCGAGTTCCGAGCTCAGCAGGATGTGGTCGATGCGCAGCCCGGCATCCCTGCCCCATGCATTCCGGAAGTAATCCCAGAATGTGTAGATGCGCTCATCCGGATGCATGGTCCGCAAGGCGTCGGTCCAGCCCTGGGCGAGCAAGCCACGGTAGGCAGCGCGGACCTCCGGTCGGAACAGCGCGTCGTCGATCCAGCGCTCCGGCTTGTAGACGTCAAGCTCGGTCGGCATGACGTTGAAGTCGCCGGCAAGCACAAACGGCACGTCGAGTGCGAGCATCTTGGCCGCATATTTCGTCAGGCGCTCGAACCAGCGCAGCTTGTAGTCGAACTTCGGACCTGGCGCGGGATTGCCGTTTGGCAGATAGAGGCAGCCGATCAGGATGCCGTCGATTGCCGCCTCGATATAGCGACTTTGGAGATCGTCACGATCGCCGGGAAGGCCGCGCCGGGTTTCGATCGGATCGGCGCCGCGCGCCAGGATGGCGACCCCATTCCAGCTCTTCTGGCCGTGCCAGATAGCGCCATAGCCGGCCTCCCGGATGGCGCCGATCGGAAACTTCTCGTCAGGCGACTTCAGCTCCTGCAAGCAGGCAACATCCGGCGCAGCTTCTGCGAGCCATCGCAGCAGCACCGGAAGCCGCCCATTGACGCCGTTGACGTTGAAGGTCGCTATCTTCACGGCCCGTCAGCTTCGAACCGCACGGGCGCCCCAAATCAGGATGCAGGCACCGATGATGCCGGCCACCAGATAACCGATCCAGCCGCCGAAGCCGACACCCATGAAGCTGAAGATAAAGCTTGCGATGGCAGCGCCGATGATGCCGAGCACGATGTTCATGAAGATGCCGGTGTCGCTCTTCATGAGCCCGGAAGCGATCCAACCGGCGAGGCCACCAATGATGATGGCGGCGATCCAACCAATCTGCGCGTCTTGCATGGTGTCCCCCTACTGCATGCCTATGTAACTCGCTGTCCGGTTCGCAGTTCCGTGGCGGACGGCGCCAACTTGACCATTTGCAATGCCGTTTGGCCCACGCGTTTCTCAAACGCGATCGGCAACATTGAGGTCGCTCGAAGTGGGCAGGACGATCTATCGCTCCGGCACCTTCTGTCCGACGGTGGCGGACGAAAGAGCCAACGCTGGATTCTCCGGCGGCTGCGTCGCCACATCCGTGTCCGTTATGGTCGACACCACGTCCGCCGCCATGGTTTCAAGCAGCCTGACCTCGTTCTCCGCCAAAGTCCGTGGCTCGGAATCGAGAATGCAGAGCGCTCCAAATACCAGGCCGTCGGCCGTGCGCAACGCCGCTCCCGCGTAGAACCGCACGTCCCACCGCTTGATCGTTTCATTGTCAGCGAACCGCGGGTCGCGCTCCATGTCGGCCACTACAAGAGTTTGGTCGCTTGCCACAACATAGTTGCAGATCGCATCGTCACGCGTCATGGGCAGCAGGGCGCCAGTATCGTCAGTGATCGCGTTTGGCAGCTTACCACTTTGCCCAACGAAGTATTCGTGATCTTGATGTATGGTCGATATGACCGCGACTTCGGTATTGAAAACGTCCGCTGCTCGCTTGGCGAGTGCGTCCAGTGCTTCCCGTTTATGGCCTTCCAGAACGCCGGTGGCGTTCAAAGCGTCCACCCGCTTTGCGTCATTGTCCGGAGCCGCAGCTTTTTGTGATGCGCTTGCCTCCCCCGGATTGACGATGCGATGAATGCGCCGAACCGCCTCTTCTATTGAGGTCACGACTGCATCGGCCCGAAGCGTTTCAAGTGCCTCAGTGGCCAATATCTCCGGCGATGCGTTCCAGAGCGCCAGGACAATACGCAGCTTCGGCCATCGCCGCCGCAGACGCTGGCACACATGACGCGCAGCTATGCCCGGGCGGGGAGTAAAGTAGCTGAGGCAAACGATGTTCGCGCCCTGCAAGTCCAGCTTGGCCAGGTAGTCGGCCGTGAGGGTCGCTGCCGGCAAGGATGTTGCGGCGATCCCCTCAACGGCTAGTGCATGGGCCAGCATTTCGCCGCCCATTGTATCGATCTCCCATTTTCCGCCCAGACACAGAACCACTGGCGTCGCATCCAGGTTCAATCCAGGAGGATATTGATCCCTGAGATCGTCCAGCAATGTGTCCATACCGCTTGCCAGGCGTAGGCGGTGCTCTGCGCTTGCATTGCGGAAATGCTCCTCGCTCGCCAACCGAAGCACCTCAATGCCGACACTGTCATAAAACGAGACAAGTGACGTTTTTTCGATTTCGGTATTCGCAACGTCGATCGCTTCGTCCGCATCGTTTGCGATGAGTCGCTGATAAACGCGCGTTGGCACATCAAGCGCAGGCGCCGAACCAAGAAGCGTCTCGAGGAATTGGAGCTGCGGCAGGTTTCGGCCAAGCACCAATAAGCACACCGTCAGCGGGGTCGACAGGATCAAGCCGACCGGCCCCCACAGTGCCGTCCACAATATCGCAGAGACGATCAGCGAGAGCGCCGACAATCCGGTGCTCGAGCCATAGAGAAGCGGCTCAACGACATTGTTGATGAGCGCCTCGAGAACAATGATGAGTGCGAGCGTCCAAAGCAGCATGCTCCAGCCGCTGTCCACCGCAAATGCAAGCGCGAGCGGAAAAATCGAGGCGATCAGCGGACCCACATACGGGATAAAGCGCATGACTGCGCCGACCGCTCCCCATAACAGCGCCCCCGGCACGCCGATGATCCACAAGCCCAGGGCCATTGGAACGCCGTAGCTGAAGTTTACGAGCAACTGCATCAGCAGATATCGGCTGATACGCGCGCCCGCCTCCTGCATCGCGTCAGTCGACCGATGAAAGTTGCCGCCGAGCAGGCGCAGGAAGCGGTCGCGAATACTTCGACGGTCCAGTAGCGCGAGGAACACCAGGAAGAAGACGATGCCGGCGGTTGCCAGCGGCTCGGCGGATCGCGTAAGCCAGCTAAGTATCTGCTCGAAGGGTGTCTGCTGCGTAGGTATGATTTCGACACGCTGTGGCGCGGGGCCATCCGCGGGGCTGGTGTCCTTCGAATCGACCTCCTTCAAGACGCGCTCGGCGGTTTTGAACGCGCCGTCGAAAATTCCTGGCGTTTTCAGGCTCTCGCGCAGATCCGCCAGCTTTGTCAGCATGGTCGACTGATAGTTCGGCAGATCAACCGCGAGCGATCGGACCTGCGCCCCCAGAACGACTGCCATTCCGGCGAGAGCGCATACCAGGGTCACCATGACGACGCTCGTCGAAACGACCCTCGGCAGGCCCAGGCGACCGAGCCAGGTGACAGGAGGGTTGAGCGCGAAAGTAATGAGAAATGCGATGGCGAGCGGCAGGAGAACGTCGCGCCCGTAGTAGAGCACACCCAGAATGATGGCGGCCGTCACGAGCGCAGCGGCGACCTCTACGATGCTCAACTCCTGCATCGAGGTCGTGTCGCCGCTGAGGGGGCGTGTGGATGGCCGTTTCGGGTCAGGCGACAAAATGTTTGACATTGGCGTCACCGGAACCCCGGAGGGGCGTCGCAAGTTCCCGAGCCAGACCAAATGTATAGAGCTTTGCCTCAAGCCGGCACAGAAACTAGTCGAGCTGCCTTTCGAACCGGCCGGACGTCTTCAGATACTCGTCGATAAAGGCGGTCCCCGTCCTGATATCCCCAGGGAGCTTGCTGTCCAGTGCCACGGCCATGCTCGTCAGCGCCTACTGCAAAAGCTCCTCTGGCCAAGCGTCGGGCATGGTCTCGTTCAGGTAAGCCACGGCATCGGCTAAGGTGGTCAATCAGACCTTGGGAGCGCGGCCGCGTGCGGGCACGATGATGGTCTTGCCAGTCGCGACGGTGGGTACGGCACTGGTCAGCAGCCCGACTGCATGCGATGCCAGACCTTGGCTCCAGGCATCGGAGGGTCGG
Source organism: Starkeya sp. ORNL1 (assembly GCF_012971745.1). NCBI lineage: Bacteria > Pseudomonadati > Pseudomonadota > Alphaproteobacteria > Hyphomicrobiales > Xanthobacteraceae > Starkeya > Starkeya sp. ORNL1. The sequence continues at coordinate 487,833 of NZ_CP048834.1, read as the reverse complement.
TCCGAGTGGTCGACTGTTGTTGCTGCTGAGCCTGTGCCTGCACGACAGGGGCAGGCGAACTAGGCGGATCAGCATTGGGCGCGTTGATGTTGGTACTTTCGATCATCGAAAAATCCAGTCGATCCAGGAGAGTTGAGCGAGCAACCTCTCACCGGCGGCAATGTTCCTGTTTCCAACGAATGTTTTACTAGTAGCGAGACGCAGCAGCCTGCGCCTCACCGGCAATCGTGTAGGCCTCGGTTTGATTGCCAGTCGTTCGGACGCGGGCGTGAACCTCCTCCGGCCAGGGTTGTTACCCTCTGGAATTGTGGAGGGACGCACATGGACAGTGACAAGATTGACGCGATCCATCGTGGCGGCTGTGTCTGCGGCGCTATCATACTACGCACCACCGGCCAGCCACTGAGGGTTGGTCTCTGCCATTGCCTCGATTGCCGGAAGGCGCACGCTGCGGCGTTCGCGGCCTTCGTTGTGTTCCCGCCCGAAAGCGTTTCGATCACGGACGCAGACGGCTCCGAACTCACTGCGGGTACACTGGGCGTGTACGACAATGGCAGGGGTTACAGGCGGCACTTCTGCCGGTCCTGCGGCTCTCGCATCTATGGCACGGACGATGTTTCGGCCGCGCTCGAACTTCACCTCGGTCTGTTCGACGAGACCAATCTCTGGGCGCCGACATATGAGATCTGGATAAAGCGCCGCGAGGGTTGGCTCAAGGAACTGGATAGCATCGCGAACAGGTACGAGGAGGATGCAGCGCGCGAAGGGCTCTCAATCGGCTAGATATTGCCGCCTGTGCGAGACCACGCTTCTGGAACTATGGCCCTTTCCATCGCTTGTCTCCCCGCCGAACGTATCGGTCGGCACCAAGGAGGATGCTATGAGTGATATCGGGAACAATGGCCCCCGCTCGGCCAACGGCCTTTTCGGGCAGGCCGCGAACTCGCTGGGCAAGGCGTCGGAGACGCTACAGGGCAAGGCGTCGGACAGTGTGGAGGCGTTAAGAGCCAAGGCATCAGAAGGCGTCGACGCTGTAAAGGCGACCGTCGACGATGTGTCGGAACGTACGGGCCAAGCCTATACGCGTGGCAATGTCGCGGTCACACGCACTGTAGACCCGATCCCGTCTTTGTTCCTGGTCGGTGCAATCGGCTTCCTCGCAGGCTATGTGTGCAGCGAGCTGCGTCGGCACTGAGAGGTCAGCCGAAACGCCTGATTCTCAGGCTCACTGAGGTCGGCAGACGGGACCACCCGATGCCGACTTCATCCGTGCAAGACACTGTACGCCACGCATATCCATCCTGGTCGGCAGGCTTAGGTCTCGTTAAGTTCCGCCGCGCGATCCTTCGCGCCGACCTCGCGTTCCACGGTAGCGCTCAAGCGCTGGAAGATGCCAAGCGAGATCATTGTCGCACAGGCCACGCCGACCAGAAGAGCCGGATATATCAGTTGGCCGACGTCATCGCGGACCAGCTTGAAGATCAGCACCAGCGCTTCCAGAAAAACCGCGACGATGATGGTGGAGACGAATTTGGTCAGGCCACGCCGCGCATCGGCAGGTGTGCGTTTCTCCCTCTCCGCCGGCACTTCCTCCTCGAAGAAATATTTGGCGACGTCGAACAGTGCAATAGCCACGATAAGGTAACCGACGGTGTCCAGGAGGATATCATCTACGGATCGCCCACCGCCGAAGCCGTCGCGTATAGCGCCATAAAAAGCGTAAAGCATCAGCCCCGCGGCGATCACCATCAGAGCGAAAGCACCGACCGCGAACACAATTCGTATGAAACTCTTCATGCTCCGGCCCTGCCGATTGTGGCGTTGGGAGTAGCATACCAGAGTTAAGCCAGAGGCAGTCTCGACCAAGTATCATCCCTCCCCTCTCTCTTCGAAGCGCATGTGCGCTTCGACGACCGCGCTCACCACGGCAGTCAATCGAGCGGTTCTGCAGCGTCTGCAGTCTTTGGCGGCGAATCCTGCTTCGCGCCGCGCACGCAACGACCTTCAGCAGGCGATCTGGCAGCGGCCGCTGAAGCGCCGCACGCATCAAGGCGTCGCGCCCTTCCCCTGATGAAACAATGGGACGGCTCATTCGTTGCCATAAACCGAACCCAAACTTGGCTCGGGCGGTGTGTCGAACGTGTGCCCAGTTCATGCGCACTTAGTAAATAATTAGAAAAAGTGGAACGTTATTTGTCAATAACAATTGTCAATCAGATGTCTACTCATGGAGATTCTAATGTACAAACTTCTGTATGCTGCCCTTGTGGCTGGCGTTGTTACCGCTCCGTCTTCGGCTTTTTCACAGGCCGCCATTGTAACGACACCGTCTGAAGTAGGGTCAGGTGAAGTGCAACCATCGGCGACGATAGAACGTGAAGTCCTCGCTGGCCCCGGCGTCCCAGATGCTGCCGAGCTGCATACTCTCCCAACCCAGTCCGACGCCTACACCTACACGGTGGTAAATAACCGCCGAGTGGTCATCGAAACCAAGACCGGTAAAGTCGTCTCGGTGATGAAGGCGACCGACTGACGACATGCGCAAGATCCGGTCGCAGTCCATCAGCCTGCTGCATCGGGCAGCCTCTTGAGGGACGCTGGCGAATGCCTCTAATGCCGAAGCTTCCGATCATGGGTCCAGGCGCGAACTCGATCTTCGCGGCGAGATGCGGCTTGCAAAATCAGTGTGCCCGCACCGGTTTCATGTCTGTCGTGGGCAATTCAAGGCGAGACGGCGCGTTGGGTCCATCGGACGCCCATTGGACGCCGAGCGCGTCAAGGCGCTTGTCTCGGACGTGGCCGAGACAAGCCTTTTCATCAGCCGGTCCGGTAAATCGGCTTTGCCCCTTTCCGGAGAAGTTCGCGCCAGTAGTTTCAGCGGAAAGGGTTCCCGTTTCACGGTGACGGTGAGCAACCCTGGCCGACTAGGTTGCCCGGCCATCTTGCTAGATTGCCTCGGATTCTTCGCAGCAATCGGCGGCGCTCTCTCTCAGGCTGATGACTTTCGGGCTATCGAACACCCAGCAATCTCACATGACAGGTACAGACGCGATGTCGCGTACGCGGCCGGATATGCCCCCGACTTTGCCGACGGGAGTGGCTTTGCCGGTGGCGAGATCGACCTTGTGGAGCGTGTCGCCGGCCATCAACCAGCCTTCGCTCGCACCCGCATCAACGGCGACGATGTCGAAGGCATAGGCATCGGCCTTAACGCCGAACTTTCCGACCGCGCTGAGCACGCCGTCATTCGGCGGCGCCTGCTTGATGAGGGCACCGATCGTGGCGTCGACATCGTAGAGCGCCGTCTCCTTGGCACCCTTGACCGAGTTGGTATAGGCACCAGCGACGATGTTCGGCGCTTCGCCCTTGTGCATGTCGGTCTCGGCAAACTTCAGCGCGCCGTCCTTGGTCACCTTGCCGTCATCAACATTGGCGCGAAGGTTGGTGCCGTCGCTGCCAATGACCCGAAGGCGATCGGCGACAGGATTGAAATCGACGGTAGCCGCAACGCCCGCCGGAAGCATGGCGTCGAGCTTCGACTTCTTCGTCGCCTTGGCATTCGTGGCGTCGATGGTCACGACCGTGCCGTCGTCCGTCAGGCCGTAGAGCAGGCCATCCATCGGGCGGACATCGATACCGATCAGCGTGCCCTCCACGCCGGACACCTTCATCGGCTTGCCGGCCTTGAGCGTCTTGGCGTCGACGACCACGACCATGTTGTCGTCGAGCAGGGCAATCACGGATTGCGCCTGTGCGGCGGATGATGCGGTGAGCATGCCGGCGAACGCCAAGGCCGCTATCGAGCTTCTCATCTGCGAACTCCTTTTGAGACCGAGTTTATCGGTCGGACGGAGCGGATACCCGCCAGAAGATCCCGTGGATGCAGCCCGCGAGAATTTTTTCGTTGGCGCATCCGCTACGGAAGCTCGCGTGTAGTCTGGAGCAGATACTCGAAACGTGGCCCGATAGATCCTGTGCTCCAGTCACCCGTCGATCAGCGAAACGAACTGCGCCGCGCCCTGGAAGGCTGCGCACACGGGGACCGGGCGTCCTTGCACCTGATATATGAGCAGCTTGCCCCGCGCATGGTCGGCGTTGCCATGCGACTGCTCAGACGCAAGGAACTTGCGGAGGAGGTCGTCCACGACACCTTCGTCCGGATCTGGGAGAAGGCGCCGACGTTCGATCCGGCCCGGGGTGAACCCACGGCATGGATTTTTGCAATCCTCCGGAATCGCGCGCTTAACGTACTGAGGGGAGAAGGGCGTACCGACCTGGTCGAAGACTTCGAGCCCATGGCACTCGCGAGCGACGCCCCCAATGCGGAGGCGATAGTTGCGGCCCTCTCCGAGGCTGGGGCACTGCGACGCTGCCTGGATCGCCTGGACCCGCTTCGTCGCCAGGCCGTCGTTCTGGTCTATGCGCGAGGACTTAGCCACGGCGAAATCGCGGGTCGCATGGGTGTCCCGCTTGGAACGGCAAAATCCTGGATACGACGGAGCCTGCTCGCGCTCCGGGAGTGCATGGCATGAACGAAGTGGAAAAGGAGGCGCTGGCCGCAGAATACGCGCTCGGACTTACAGACCTCGCCGAGACGGAACGCTGTGATGCGATGGCCCATGCGGACAGAGACTTTGCCTCGCGCGTGGCCGGATGGCGTGCACGGTTTGCCGAACTGGACCTGACTGCCGAGGTGCAGGCGCCAAGCTCGGGACTATGGAGGCGCATCGAAGCCTCGACACGGAATACGCGACAAATGGCTACGCCAGATGCGCGCGTATCGGCGACGAACAGCAGTTGGTCGCGAGTTTGGCAAAGCCTGCCGGTCTGGCGGACCGCGGCCTTCGGCGCAGCCGCGGCCGCTACCGTGATTGCCACCATCGGTATCGGCCTCATGCGAGACATAGCGCGCACCCCGGTCATGGTGGCAGTCCTCCTCTCTGACCAGCGGACGCCGGCGGCCGTCGTCAACGCTTTTTCGGATGGCCGCACCGAGCTGGTGCCCCTCGAATCTCTGGCAGCACCGGAAGGCAAGTCGCTCCAGGTCTGGACCCTCTGGGATAGAGCGCGCGGCCCCGTATCAGTTGGCCTTCTTGAAGCGATGCGGAGTCTGGAACTGAATGTCGGGGGGCTGCCGGCAACATCTCAGGACCAACTATTCGAGGTCACGCTGGAACCCGCAGGCGGGTCGCCGACCGGGCGCCCTACCGGCCCGATACTGATGAAGGGCAATGCATCCCGCGCTCTCTAGGTTTGGCGGCCCCCAGTGCTCCAGCGCGAGACCGTCACGCATAGGCAAGCAACCTTGCCTCCTTTGCCGCAAGCATAAAGGCACCGCGAAATTGTAGGCCTATCGCCGCCTGCGCCGACCACCGAGACGCGAATGGTTCGCTCGAACGATGACGCGATAGTCATCAATCATTTTGTCAATGGACCCGCCCGCCAGGAACGCCGGGCCGAGCCGCATTGCCGCCTCCGCCTTTTCCGACCACATTTTTTGCGCTTCCGCGGTGCCAGCTGCGCCGCCTTGCGCCAGTTTGATCATCCGGAGCGCGATTACATTTTGGCTTTCAAACGCCAGCATAGAAATCTTGAAGAGCGTTTTGAACATCGGGTGCTTCCCACTCCAGCCACGGCCAACTCAACGCCCATGCGGCGGATGGGTTCAACGCTCTAAGGAGGTGCGGGCCCGCTCTCTGCCACGGCAAGCCACTCGGCCTGTTCGTTTGGGCTCATCGTGAAGCTGCGCCAAAAGCCGGTTGTATTGCGCGATCCGGCATCGTGTCCGGCGTAGGGACACAGGATGGGCTCATCGAAGGGCGGTTCGATTGCGGACGTAGTATCGGCCTCGAAGCGCAGCGGCTTACCGCAAACCACGCAGACCAGGACTTCCAATCGAAACCCTCCGCGCGAGGAACAAGGTTGCCACAATGCTCCTTTCTCCGCGCAGTAATACGTCATTTGACGGTGTACGGGCTCACGATGGCGCTAATGATAACGGATGTGACAGCACCAACGCGGAGCAGCACCCATGGTGAGTCCCTTCAAGGAGCCGCGCCGGGCAAATCCCAATCCAATCGCTCGCACAACACTCGCAGAGGCGACCGACACTGTGAAGGCCGAGGAGCGAGCGCGTCTCGATGAACACGCCGCCCGCACCGCCCTGCTACGTGCGGCCCGGCTCGCGAAGGTGAGCGACGAGATTCGATAGCGGTTCCCGCCGCAGTTCGGAGGGACTATGCCCCACTACACGTTCACCATCTCCGGGGAACTGCACGGCCACAACGTAGTGCTGAAAGACGACGACGCGGCTTGGTCCGAACTCGTGACCTGGACGGGTGAGGTACTGCGGGACGAAAGCGGAAAGTTGCCGCCGAACTCGTCCGTGGTCATCGAGGTGGAGGATGATAAGGGCGCTCGCATAGCAAGCGTGGAGGTCCGGACGACAAGGCTACGCTAAGAGCATTTCTATTGCAGTTGAGGAAATTGGATTGCACGCTGGCGGGCATGGGTTCCAGGATGGGAAATGAACGAATGCCACGAACCATAAAGCTGACGGCGTGCCTGCTCTTCGGACTGACGCTCGCTGCCGGTCCCGCGGTCGCCATTCCACCGCTCCATCCGCCGGCCCTGCCTACAATTACTTCAAAGGTGGATTGGCCTTGTGGCCCAGGCTATCATCTCGGCCGTGGCGGCCAGCGGTGTTGGCCAAACGGCTGGGCACCTGCCGAGGAAATTCCTCCAGGCTATGTACCCGGCCCGCGAGTATCTCCGATGCCGCCGGTTCTTGAATGTCCTCCCGGCTATCACCTCGGCCGCGGCCTGAAGCAATGTTGGCCCAACTAATCTGCCGCGCTCCAGGAAAGAAAGGGTCCGCTCACGCAAGCGGAGCGGCCCAAGTCTAGGGAGGAAACGCCCAAGGAGAGCAGCGGGCGCGATGCCAATCGCGCCCCGCATCGCAGCGGTATCGCATGGACCGATGATCGTTCGGTGCACGAACTTTCCTCGGGTATCATGGGGATATTTCTAATTTCTGAGCAATTGCATATCGACGCAGGCGCGCATCGCGATAAGCTGGCTGGCCATGGCAACCCCTCCAGACCACGCAACGCAAAAGAAACTGGCCGCCCTTCGCGACCGTCTGCTTCAGGCTCAGCGCGAACTCATCGTGTCCGCGGCTGATGTTGGCATAATCCCTTCCGACAATGTACTCCGCAAGATTGCTGATCTTGAGGTTACGATAGGCGCTGTTGAAACGTCGCTCTATGCGAAATAGCTGGCCCAGCCAGCTTGATCGACGCACTATCAAAGGCCGACAAGACGTCAGAGCAGCGTCGGCTGTACCGCGATGGGTTCGACCGTCGGCGGTGGATCCCTCTTGGCGCCGCGGCGACCACCATAAGCATTTGATTGGTGGGTGGACCGGACGGCACGCAACAGCGGCGAGCACCCGCTCCAGCAGCCGGAGACGTCGCGAGCCTCAGACCGACACGATCGAGCGCCGCCGCATCATTTGATAGGCGCCATCGACGCCCCAGCTTGTATCACCGCCTATGCAAACCATGCCATGACCGCTCGCGGCGAGCGCGATAAGCTGCGCGGCGGGCATCTGCACCGGAGGAACTCTTTTTATGTCGGCTGCCGGGTTGGGTACCCTCGTTCGGAGAATGGTCAGCACCAACGACCTCGAAGACGGGGAGAAAGCTGCGCTTGGGAAGCTACCATTCACCCTTGCGAGTCTTGCGCCGCAACAAGACGTCGTGAGGGAGGGAGATCGCCCGACCCGCTCATGTTTGCTGCTAGAAGGATATTTGTTCACCTCAAAGCATATTGCCGAGGATCGCAGGCAAATAACCTCGATTTATGTCGCCGGCGACATCCCCGACCTGCAAAGTGTCCACTTGGAAATAATGGACATGACGCTCACTTCATTCACTCACTGCAAGGTCGCGTATATACAACATTCGGCCATCAAAACATTGTGCCTGGAGAATCCTCGTCTAGCGCTCGCATTCTGGCGGTCGACATTGATCGATGCTGCCATGTACAGGGAATGGATTGCTAACGTCGGTCAAAGATCTGCCTTGAGCCGAACAGCGCATCTGATGTGCGAGCTACTGACCCGCCTCAAGGCGGTCGGCCTTTCGGATGGCACGAGTTGTGACCTGCCCACCACCCAAACTGAACTTGCCGATGCCTTGGGTCTATCCGCTGTCCACATGAGCCGCGTACTGAGAGATATGCGCGCCGATGGCCTGATACAGTTGCGCGGTAGACGCCTGACGGCCCTCAAACCCGCCGCGCTGGCTGAGGTCGGAGACTTTGATCCAACCTATCTGCATCTCAGAGAAAAACTCTGATTGCCATGTCATTTCGATCAAGGAACGACGGCCTGTGAAAGGAGTTTCTCAATCAGGCAGCGGAGCGCTCGAATGCCGCGTTACTGGTTCCAGCTGAAAGGCGAGAGAGGGGGGCGAGAGAGGGGGGCGACGACGTCGACCTGCCAAACGACGACGTTGCTTATACCCCGCTCCTGCTCTGACGCCGAGACGTTCTTCAGGACGTTGAACGCGAATTGCCTCCATGAGACGGCAGCCTTGCCGCCGCCTCGCACCTGAAGGTTCAGGACATTATATCGTCTCGCTGCCGGCCGCCGACCGAGCGCAAGAAGGGTATTCCGCATTCTGATCTCCTGGACCCGCACGCTGCGGGCGTTGCAAATGACAACGACATCGCCGGTCGGCCGTCCCAAGTGGGAGAGTAAAATTGCCGTGTCACTGCAATTAGTTAGATAAGATATCAGCGTACTTCGGGAAGAGCAGAACTGACCGCGGCAGGCATCGCCGGCGCGTGCTTACGCCACTGGCGGGGGACGATCGATAGCGAAGTCGTCGTACCAAGGCTCGTGACGGCCGGCGAGCATCTCTCCGATGATCCGTGAAGCGAGATAGCTGAATGTGATGCCATTGCCCCCATAGCCATAGGCGGCAAACAGATTGGGCTGGTCGGGCACCTCGCCAATTAGCGGCAACCCATCGTCAGTTTGTCCAAAGGCGCCAGACCAGATGAATGCCGCGTCAGCGGCGGCGGCAGGGCGCAGCAGCTTGAGTTTGCGAAGCAGCGCGTCGCGCTTTGCCGGCATCAGGACGTCGCGTTCGTCAGGATCAACAATGTCGTCCTCGTCCTCACCGCCAATGATGATGCGGTTATCTGCCGTCGTACGCGCATACAAATAATCCTCCGATGCTTCCCAAATCAAAGCTCCGTCGCGCCAAAGCGCATCGGGCCGCGTCTGCGGCGGGGTGGCAATCGCCCAGCTCGACGCTGTCTTGTGAAGGTCGGTCTTCATGAACTCCGGCATGACGTAACCGGTGGCAAGCACGACATGCTTCGCCTGAACTTCCAGGCCATTGTCCATCCGCACCAATACGCCGTGTCCGAAACTGGCGTAGCTGGCTGCTTCGGCGTCATACAAAACGGCCCCCTGGGCGAGTGCCGAATTGATCAGCGCATGCGCCAGCAGAAGCGGGTCGGCGTCCGCCGAGCCAGGGGAAACAATTGCCGCCTCGCGATCAAAGCCGAACTCGCGCTTCAGCGTCAGGTAGTCGAGGTACACTCCCGGCAGCCCTGCTCGTTCGCGCAGCACGTGCTCGGCGTGGAGTTCAGCTGCCCCGGTGTCCCCGCCCGTCAGGTACAGCGAACGGCGTTGCCGAAAGCCGCTCGGCTGCAGCTCCTCTGCGAGCGTTTTCAGGCCGGACACTGCCTGAAGGCTGCGCCGGTAGATATTCGCCGCCCGCTCAAAGCCATAATACCCCGTGAGTTCGCTGAGCGGGCAGTCGATTTCCCATTGCAGCATGGCGGTGCTCGCGGCGGTGCTGCCGAAGCCGGCCCGCTCCCGGTCGATCAGGATCACCTCTCGACCGAGCCTCGAAAGATGCTCAGCCATGAGCGCGCCGGTAATTCCCGCGCCGACCACGAGCACATCGCACGCCAGACTATGCTCGAGCTCACGGCGTACCGGTCTCTTGAAACCGCTCAGCCAGGGCGGACAGCCGCCGCGCAGGTCGCTTTGGACGGTGGTGTCAGGGTGAAACATGTTCGCTCGGCGGTCGAATGCGGAAAAGATGACAGCGCGTCGGGCGTCGGCAACGCGGCGCCGACATCGGGCTCCATCTGCAGAAGAGCGAGGCCCTAACGGAAACCAGCGACGTATGTTCCGTCGCCGCAGCGAGCGGCCACCGCGAACCTCGCCGCCGCGGCCGCAATCATCGCGGGAACATCGGCCGCCGGCAGCACTTAGGTCAGGACTCAAACGACGCAAGCCGCCGCGCTCGCAGCTTCCCGAGGGACCGACCATGGCCGATCGCAAGACATCCCCGACCACCAAGAAATCCGCCACCAAGAAGGGCGCCTCGATTATCGGGACTGGAGGCGAAGTGCACCAAGCCTCATCGACTGCTGAGGAGCGACTGACGACCAATCACGGCGTCCCGGTGAGCGACAATCAGAACTCGCTCAGGGGCGGACGGCGCGGCCCGACGCTTCTCGAGGATTTCGTCCTGCGGGAAAAAATCCAGCACTTCGATCATGAGCGTATCCCGGAGAGGATCGTCCACGCGCGCGGCTCCGGCGCCCATGGTTATTTCGAGCTCACGGATTCGCTCGCCAAATTCAGTCGCGCTCGGATCCTCACCGAGGTCGGCGCCAGGACAGAAGTGTTCGTGCGCTTCTCGACCGTTGCCGGTGGTGCAGGCTCGGTTGATACGCCGCGCGATGTTCGTGGCTTCGCGGTGAAATTCTACAGCAAGGAGGGTAATTGGGATCTGGTCGGAAACAATATCCCGGTTTTCTTCATTCAGGACGCGATCAAATTCCCGGACCTCATCCATTCGGTGAAGATGGAGGCTGACCGCGGGTATCCGCAGGCGGCGAGCGCACATGACACATTCTGGGACTTTGTCGGGCTAATGCCGGAGTCGACCCACATGATTATGTGGGTCATGTCGGACCGGGCGATACCGCGCTCGCTGCGGATGATCGAAGGTTTTGGCGTCAATACCTTCCGGCTGTTGAACGACAAGGGCGAGGCGACCTTCGTAAAATTCCACTGGCGCCCCAAGCTCGGCACGCAATCGACCTGCTGGGACGAGGCGGTGAAGATTGCCGGCGCCGATCCGGACTACCACCGCCGCGATCTATACGACGCCATCGCTGCCGGAAACTTTCCGGAGTGGGAGTTTGGCGTGCAGCTTCTCAGCCAGAAGCAAGCCGACGCCCTTCCCTTCGATATCCTCGACGCCACCAAGGTGATCCCGGAGGAACTGGTGCCGATCCGGGTGATCGGCCGCATGGTGCTGGATCGCAACCCGGACAATTTTTTCGCCGAGACCGAGCAGGTGGCGTTCCTGCCCACGAACATCCCGCCGGGTATCGACGTTTCCGAAGATCCGCTGCTGCAGGGGCGGCTATTCTCCTATCAGGACACCCAGCTGTCGCGCCTCGGCACCGTGAACTTCCACCAGATTCCGGTCAATCGCGCGAAGGGGTGCCCCTTCCAGAACTTCCAGCGCGACGGCCACATGCAGACTGAGGCCTTCTCCGGCAGGGCGAATTACGAGCCGAACAGCCTGGCGGACACCGGAGAAGCCGGCGGCCCACGCGAAGATCCCAAAGGTGGCTTCCGCAGCTTCGCCGTCCCCCTCGGCGACACCAAGGTACGGCTGCGGTCGGAGACGTTTGCCGACCATTACAGCCACGCGCGGCTGTTTTATCGGTCGCAGACCGAAATCGAACAGGCACACCTTGCGAGCGCGATCGTCTTCGAGCTGTCCAAGGTAGCACTCGACCACATCCGCGCCCGCGTACTGGCGAACCTCCGCAATGTCGACGAGACACTTGCGAGCCGTGTCGCCGCGGGACTGAGTGTCGAGCTGCCGTCAGCCTCTTCACCCGCGGCCGAACCGCGGGACATGGACGCTTCGCCGGCCCTGCGCATCGTGGGCAAATACCCCGACACCCTGGCGGGGCGGGCCGTTGGAATCCTCGTCACTGATGGTGCCGACGGCGCTGTAGTCGCGAAAACCGTGTCTTCCGTCGAGGCGGCTGGTGCGACAGCGAAGCTCATCGCTCCCAAGGTCGGCGGCGTCACTCTCAAGAATGGTAAGTTGTTGAAAGCTGACATGCAGCTCGCCGGCGCGCCATCCGTGCTGTTCGACGCCGTAGCGCTGATCGTGTCGAAAGACGGCTGCGAACAGCTTCTCAAGGAGGCTGCCGCCGTGGATTTCTGCCGCGATGCCTTTGGTCACCTCAAGGCGATGGGACATACGCCGGAGGGCCAGCCACTGCTGGATAAGGCCGGTGTCGTACCGGATGCCGGGGTGGCTGATATCAGCAAAGGCCATGACGCCTTCCTGAAGGCGGCGAGCACGCGGCAATGGGCGCGAGAGCCCACTATCAGGAACCTCGCATGATTTGTCGCCAGTGAACGATCGCGATTTATTGCTGTGGGACCGGCGCCGGAACTAACATTTTCCGGGCCGGTCAGAAGCGCGAGTGATCGGCTCGCCCTTTAGTTCGTACCCGAAGCAACCTTTGCTCGCGCGGCGGTGACCGGGTCCCCAAGTGAAGGTTGTTCGGTCGTAGGTGAAGTTTCGGTGCCGACCACTTCGCTGGAATCTCCAGTAGAGCGCAGGTCGTCATTAGGGGACTCATCTTGAATGGAATGGCGGGCCATGTGCCAGTGTCGTTCGGCTTGACCGTGAGGTTGCCCCTCATCGAGCCAAATGTGGAATGCTTTTAAGCGAACCCTATCTTCCCAATTGCCCATCTCGGCGATCCTCCGCAGTGTGACGGATCTCAACTCACTCGGGCGGGGGACGTTCCGCTCGAAGGGGCTGCTGCGCCGCCGCGGCGCTTTGCTAAGCTAATCCACGAAGCGCACTGCTAGCCCCGGCTTGACCATCCCGGCCAATTCCTGCGCGTCCCAGTTCGTCAAGCGGACACAGCCGTGAGATGTTGTCTTGCTCACTTGAGAGGGCTCGGGCGTTCCATGAATGCCGAAGGTTGGTTTAGACAGCGCGATCCAGACCGTGCCTACTGGATTGTTCGGTCCTGGCGGCAACGTCAGCTTCCTCTTGTTGCTACCTTGCTGGAAGTTCTTCTCGGGATCGTAGTGGTAGGTCGGATTGCGTACGATGCGTTCAATCCGATATTCGCCTTCGGGCGAAGGCGTATCGCCGCTGCCAATCGTGGCGGGATAGCTTGCGAGAATCGCGTCACCCGGGCCAAAGACGACAAGCATCCCTGTCTTCTTCACTGCTTCAATCCGCTCGACGGGTGCCTCAAACGGTTGTCGATTGACTGAGACGACGCTGATCCGTTCTCCGGCCGTTCGGAAATCCGCGTGGGGGTTAAGTGCCCTCAGCAGCGCCTCGCTCATATGAAAGCGCTCAGCGAACATCTCGGGCGCGCCGGTATAGGAGAGCCGCTTCAACGCGGCCTGTTTGGCATAATCGCGGGGGATTCTGCGGACGAAGCGGGACGAGACGTCTCTCTCCGAAAGGATGTACTCCGTCGTAATGTTGCTGGCCGTGTCCGCGCCTAGCGCGCGCCAGGTGCGCTCGTCCACCTTTTCGCCTTCGCCGAGGTTTTCCTGGCGGCGGAATTGAGCGATGGCTTTGCGATAATTCTCCCCATCGACGCCATCGATTTCCCCTGGCGAAATACTGCGGCGGCTCAACAGAACTTGCGCCTTTACGACGGCAGGATCTGGCTGGCTGGTGGGCCTGCGCTCAGTGACGGAAGCCTGGTTCACCTCGTCGGCTGTGAGTGCGTGAACGGGTCCGCTGCACAGTGCGAAGAGACACGCGATCAACGGGACGGTAGGGGTGGTTTGCATCGAGCTTCAACGCCGTTCGGAAGATGAATTCGCCAAACCAAGGGCGTGGCCACTAGTGAATGCCGCGACGAGCGATTTGGTTCGTCGACCTCGGCCACCAATTCAGCCTCACGTTGGTCGGCGGCGACGAACAGTGGCAATGGCTCACCGCGAGCTCAGCAACTAGGTGACGACCTACTGTCCGAGCGTGTCGGCCATCGTGGCACCGCGCAGTCCCATCGGAAGGTCCGGCCCCGTGGTCGTATCGATTGCGGTCTGGTGCTCCATCTCGGCGTTGAGTTCGGCGCCAAATAGGACAGCGCAGGATGAGAGCCAGATCCACATCATCAGGGCAATCGCTGCGCCGAGAGAGCCATAGGTCGCGTTGTAGTCGGCGAAGTTCGAGAGGTACGCCGAAAGGCCGACCGACACCATGATCCAGAGTACGGAAGCAACCGCACTGCCCCAGGTCACCCATCGCCACTTCGCATTCTCCCGGCTTGGGCCGAAGCGATACAGGACGGACAGTCCGATCATGAGTACAGCCGCCATCACGACCCAGCGCAGCGCACGAACCAGCACTATCATCGTGTCCGAGAGCTTGAGCGTGGCAATGGCGGCCGGCGCGACCGTCACCGTGAACATGGCAAGCATCACCACGGTCAATGCCGCCAGCGTCAGCGCGAGGGACAGTGCGTTGAGCATCACGAAGCCGCGCTTTTCGGTTTCCTCGTAGGCGACGTTCAGCCCGTCGATCAGAGCTTTCATGCCGGCGTTCGCGCCCCACAACGCGATGCCGAGGCCGATCAACAGCTTGACGGTCAGGGCTTCGCTGCCTTGCGTGACAATGCGGGAGATCTGGTCCTCGACGATCTGGAACGCGCCGGCCGGCAGCATGAAGGAAAGCGCGAACAGATGATCGCGCACCGTCGCGGGATCTGTGAACAGGCCATAAAGCGAGACAATGGCGGTGACTGCCGGAAACAGCGCGAGCAGGCCGAAGAACGTTATGCCGGCGGCGACGGTGGGCAGGCGATCCTCGATCGATTCGCTATAGGTGCGCCGCAAGATGTCACTCCAACCTCCTGCCCCGATGGCTGCCGGTGTGGTGGCCAAGCGCCCACGATCGACCTCAAGCGACGTCCCGCCGGAGCCCCCGCGACCAACGCGCAACGGACTTTGCGCGTCGGTCGTCTCAGACCGGGACATGCGCAGGACGATCGCGATCCACGCCGCTGTGCCGGCAAGCATAAGCCGCCCCAGATCCAGCCGGTACGGACGTCGGAAGGCCATCTGACGCGCTCCTGAACGAACACCTCACATGAAGGAGAAAGAGGACACAGGAGTTCCCTCCCCGGCCCACCTGCGAAGCAATTCTCCCGGAACGCATCGCTCATCGGGTGGTTAGCCCGCGAATTCCCTGCGAATGAGGTGCGGATGGGCGACAGATTGGTCCGTGAGCCTGGTGCTCTTCGTGGGTGCGATTGTCTTGGCACGGTGGGTCCACGCACTCGCCTTTCGCATCGTCACCCGGATCGTCGGCGGCATGGACCTGTTCTGGCGCTCGCTGGTCTCACGGACAGAAGGTCCCACCCGGCTCGCGTTGATGGTTCTGGCGCTCGGCGCCGCCGCGAATGTGGTGACCATCATCGTGACTCTCGCGATTTCCGCCGCGCTGATGTCGTTCGAGGGTGTGCGCCAGTATGGCGTGAGCCTCCTTGCCTCGGCCGGCGCCGCTGTCGTTGTCGTCGGCCTGGCGTTGCAGCCGGTCCTGAAAAACCTGTTCGCCGGCATCCAGCTTGCCGTCACGCAGCCCATCCGCATGACGACATATGTCGAGGAAATTACCTCGACATATGTCGTCATGCGCTTGTGGGAAATTCGCCGTACCAGAATGCGTGACGCCCAAGGGCGAAGAGCGTCGTCAGGCACCGACAAGCGCGCTCCGATTTGATTCTGCGCACCATTCCCCAGCCATGATCGCGCATTCTCCCGTACTTTCTCCCGGAAGAGTGTGCAAGCGGCGATCTAAACTATTGATTTCATTGACAAAAAAAGAATGGCGGAGACGGAGGGATTCGAACCCTCGAGACCCTTTTGGGGGTCTGCTCATTTAGCAAACGAGTGCCTTCAGCCTCTCGGCCACGTCTCCAGCCGCGCCAAGCACGGCGGCGACCTGTCTAGGTTTCAAGCCCGGCGCGGTCAAGGCTCTATTACGTTCCAACGACGGACTTCCCCCGTTGACGGACGTGCTCCCGTTCAGGCGAGATGCCGCAACAGCGCCGCTGCCGCCACGAACTCGCGGCGGCGCGCCTCGCGGCGGGCGCTCGCCTCGGCGTCCGCGCCCCACAGCTCGATCTGGTGGTCCTCATCGACATGGGCGGCGGTCCAGGCCGCCTCCTCGTCGAGCGCACCCTGCCAGACGGCAATGGCGAGCAGAGCCGAGCCCGCCAGCGCCGTCATCGAAGCGAGCGCGGCCAGCCGTAGCGGATCCTCCGGCAACGCCGCCCGCACCGCCGCTACGGAGTTCTGCGGCTGCTCGACGAATCGTATGCCCTCGCTCAGCATGAAGCGCGCGCCGTGGCGCTCGCGCATGAAGTCCAGCACCGGGTCCCAATGCGCCGCCTGCCGGGCGATGAGGCTCGCGGGCCCGTCGGCGCGATAGAACAGCAGGTCGGAGCCGGCATATTTGACGATCTCGTCGGCAGTTTCGCCGGTTCGCGCCGCCACCCCGTCGAGCGCGGAGTTGACGAGGCGGGTGAGCGGCATGCTCATCGGCTCGATGAATTCGCCCTGGCTCGCCCATTCTGCCGCCAGCGCCTCGGCCAGCTTGGCGCTCGGCACCGCCAGCACGGCGCGTGAGGGCGTGCGTACAGGCCGGCCGTCCAGCAGGACGCCGTGGCCGCCCTCGACCGGCCCAGCTGCGGCCTGCTTGTAGAAGCGCTTTGCTCGCGGCGGCTGGCCGGCGCCACGCGCGGCGCGGATCGGATCCGCCGTATCGTCGCGCGTCTCGTCCCCGGCCATCAGGCGAACTCCATCCACAATTCGTCCAGCACTACGGGCAGCGACGACGCGTGATCGACTAGGCGCTCGGCGCCGGACTGCACCAGCACGTCGCGGGCATGATAGCCCCAGGTGACGCCTACCGCCCTCACGCCGGCAGCACGGGCCATCGTCATGTCGAAGCTGGTGTCGCCGATCAGTATGGTGTCCAGCGGCGCTGCGCCGGTCTCCGCCATGGCCCGCAGCACCATTTCCGGATGTGGCTTGGATGGAGCGTCATCGGCGGTCTGCACGGTGACGAAGTGCGAGGCCAGGCCGTGATGCTCCAGCACCGCTCGCGCGCCGCGCTGCGACTTGCCGGTGGCCATGCCGATCAGCGCGTCCTCGCGCCGCGCCAGCATCTGGATCACCTCGGCAATGCCGGGATAGAGCGGCTCGCGGAAGCCGGGCTCGGTGCGCAGCGTGCGGAAGGCGCCGCGATAAAGCTCGGCCAGCTCCTCGGCGGGAAACGCCGGGTCCTCGCCGCCGATGCGGCGCATCGCCTCGGTGAGGGAAAGGCCGACAATGCCGAGCACGGTCTCGCGCGGCGGCACGGCAAGGCCGGCGCCTGCAAAGGCGCGCGCCATCGCTTCAAGGATGACGTGCTGGCTGTCGACGAGCGTGCCGTCGCAATCGAACAGGACGAGCTTCACCGTCGCATCACTCACGCAAAGAATTGGTGGGCGGTGACGGGCTCGAACCGCCGACCCTCTCGGTGTAAACGAGATGCTCTACCAACTGAGCTAACCGCCCGCGCCGGGCTCGCCTCGGTGGATCGCCGCGGACATGCCGCGACGCCGACCGGCCAAACCTGACCGGAACGCTTTAACCCTTTGCGGGGAAGCGGAGCAAGATCAAAGGCGACACTCGCCACGGACCTTGGCGGATGGGCGGGTGGAATTCCACCCTGCCCGGCCTCGGCCGCCGCAGACGCCCCGCCCGATCCGCGAATTGCGGGGGCGAGAGCGCGCGGCCGACCGGAGGCGGCAGAAATCAGCCGTTGACGATGTCCTTCAGACCCTTGCCGGGCGTGAACTTCGGCGCCTTGGAGGCTTCGATCTTCACCGGCTTGCCGGTGCGCGGATTGCGGCCCTCGCGCGCAGCGCGCTTCACGACCGAAAAGCTGCCGAAGCCGATGAGCTTCACCTCGTCGCCCGCCTTCAGCGAAGCGGCAATGGCGTCGAAGGTCGCGTCCACGGCAGCCGCAGCCGCCGCCTTCGTCAGCTTGGCCTGCTCAGCCACCGCGGCGACGAGTTCGTTCTTCGTGGTCATCTGACCGTCCTTCCCTTAACATTGCACAAGAATCGTCGGCTGGGTGCACCGACGACGGGCGGGAAGCTTCCCCCAAATTGCGGCGATTGCAAGCGTGAGCGGCCGAAAACCCGCACAAATACACGATTTCCGGCGGTATTGCGGTATTATAATACCAAGAATATGACGTTTGATGACCGCCTGGAAATTGGGCGGCAGCAACGGTGCGGCACCGGACGTTCCCCACCGGAAACAAAAATGCCCGGGCAAGGCCCGGGCATTTGCTGAAGACGGTCCGAAACGAGGCGCCTCAAGGCGCCCCAGAGCATGATGCCGAGAAGTGCGAAGCGGCTTTCGGACGACATCATGCTCCAGTTTTAGACTCGATCACACTTCATGCATTTGGATCGAGTTGATCCAAATGCATCGTGATCGAGGTCTCAGTGAGCGGCGATACCGGTCGGCTCGTCGAGGCCGATCACCGGCTCGACGTCCGGAGTCGCGACCCGCTTCTCGTCCTTCTCTTCCCACACGATGGGGTCGGGCTGGCGTATCAAAGCGTGACGCAGCACCTCGTCCATGCGCGAGACCGGCACGATCTCGAGGCCGTTCTTCACATTCTCCGGAATCTCCGCGAGGTCCTTCGCGTTCTCTTCCGGGATCAGCACCTTCTTCACGCCGGCGCGCAGCGCCGCCAGCAGCTTCTCCTTGAGGCCGCCGATCGGCAGCACCCGGCCGCGCAGCGTGATCTCGCCGGTCATGGCGATGTCGCGGCGGATCGGGATGCCGGTCAGCACCGAGGTCAGCACGGTCGCCATGGCGACGCCGGCGGACGGGCCGTCCTTCGGGGTGGCGCCTTCGGGCACGTGGACATGGATGTCGCGGCGCTCGAACAGCGGCGGCTCGATGCCGAAATCAATAGCGCGGGAGCGGACATAGGAGGCCGCCGCCGAGATCGATTCCTTCATCACGTCGCGCAGATTGCCGGTGACCGTCATCCTGCCCTTGCCGGGCATCATGACGCCTTCGATGGTCAGCAATTCGCCGCCCACCTCGGTCCAGGCAAGGCCGGTGACGACACCGACCTGATCCTCGCGCTCGACCTCGCCATACCGGAACTTCGGCACGCCGAGATACTCTTCCAGGGTCTTGCCGGTGACCTTCACCGTCTTCTTCTTGGAGAGCATCAGCTCCTTCACCGCCTTGCGGGCGAGGTTGGAGATTTCGCGCTCCAGGTTGCGCACGCCCGCCTCGCGGGTGTAGCGGCGGACCAGGGTCAGCAGCGCCTCGGCATCGATCGACCATTCCTTGACATCGAGGCCGTGCTTGGCCAGCGCGGCCGGGATCAGGTGCTTGCGCGCGATCTCGACCTTCTCGTCCTCGGTGTAGCCGGCGATACGGATCACCTCCATGCGGTCCAGCAGGGCCGGCGGGATGTTCAGCGTATTCGCCGTGGTCACGAACATCACGTTCGACAGGTCGTAATCGACCTCGAGGTAATGGTCGTTGAAGGTCGAGTTCTGCTCGGGATCAAGCACCTCGAGCAGGGCCGAGGACGGGTCGCCGCGGAAATCCGCGCCCATCTTGTCGATCTCGTCGAGCAGGAAGAGCGGGTTGGCCTTCTTCGCCTTGCGCATCGACTGGATGACCTTGCCGGGCATCGAGCCGATATAGGTGCGCCGGTGACCGCGGATCTCGGCCTCGTCACGCACGCCGCCGAGCGAGACGCGCACGAATTCGCGCCCCGTCGCCTTGGCGATGGACTTGCCCAGCGAGGTCTTGCCGACGCCGGGCGGCCCGACGAGGCATAGGATCGGGCCGGTCAGCTTGTTCTGGCGGCTCTGCACCGCGAGATACTCGACGATGCGCTCCTTGACCTTGTCGAGGCCATAGTGCTCGGCATCGAGAATGGCCTGCGCGAACGGCAGGTCCTTCTTGATCTTGCTCTTGTTGCCCCATGGGATCGACAGCAGCCAGTCGAGATAGTTGCGCACCACCGTCGCCTCGGCCGACATCGGAGACATCTGCCGCAGCTTCTTCAGCTCGTGGTTTGCCTTCTCGCGCGCTTCCTTGGTGAGCTTGGTGGTCTTGATGCGCTCTTCCAGCTCGGCAAGCTCGTCACGGCCTTCCTCGCCGTCGCCGAGCTCCTTCTGGATCGCCTTCATCTGCTCGTTCAGGTAGTACTCGCGCTGCGTCTTCTCCATCTGCCGCTTGACGCGGGTGCGGATGCGCTTCTCGACCTGGAGCACCGAGATCTCGCTCTCCATCAGCGCCAGCACCTTTTCGAGGCGCGTCGTGACCTTGAGGATCTCCAGCACCGCCTGCTTCTCGGGGATCTTCACCGCGAGATGCGAGGCCACGGTATCGGCCAGCTTCGAGTGGTCCTCGATCTGGGTGACGACGCCGACGACCTCGGGCGAAACCTTCTTGTTGAGCTTCACATAGCTCTCGAACTCGGTGACGACCGAGCGGGCGAGGGCTTCGGCCTCGACCTTGGCGCCACCGTCTTCCTCCAGCGCCACCGCCTCGGCCTCATAGAGGTCGGAGCGGTCGGTATATTTGGTGACGCGGGCGCGCGAAATGCCCTCGACCAGCACCTTCACGGTGCCGTCCGGCAGCTTCAGCAGTTGGAGCACGGAAGCGAGCGTGCCGATCTTGAAGATGGAATCGGTCGCCGGATCGTCGTCGGACGCGTTCTCCTGGGTCGCCAGCAGGATGAAGGTATCGTTGCGCATCACCTCTTCGAGGGCGCGGATAGACTTCTCGCGGCCGACGAACAGCGGCACGATCATGTGAGGAAAGACGACGATGTCCCGCAAGGGCAGCACCGGGAAGGTCTGCGGGACGCCGGGCTGGAGCGCGGTGCGAGGCTTCGGGCTCGTCATGGCTCAATCCTTTCTGTTGGCGGCTCGTTCGTCCCCGCGCGAAGCGCGCGAAGGAACGAACCGTGCCGCAAGGCGGCCGGGACGCGAACGGATATCGTTGTGCGGGAGCGGAGCGGACCGCGCAGGGCGCGTCGATCCGGGGCACGTCGATCCGGTCGGGGACCGGGTTTGTTGTAGCTCAGATGGCGAGCCGCTACGACACCGTCAAGATGCCCGGCCACCGTCGCGGCCGGGCAAAATTGCCCGGCCAAGGGTGCTGGTGCGCCCTCAGGCACTCGCGCCCGCATCGCCAGCCGCAGCACGGTCCGCATAGATGTAAAGCGGGCGTGCGTTCTGCTCGACGACCTCCTTGGAGATGACCACCTCCTCGACCCCTTCCAGGCCGGGCAGATCGAACATCGTATCGAGAAGTATGCCCTCCATGATCGAGCGCAGGCCGCGCGCGCCGGTTTTGCGCTCGATGGCCTTGCGGGCGATGGCGCCCAGCGCTTCCTCGTGGATGGTGAGGTCCACATTCTCCATCTCGAACAGCCGCTGGTACTGTTTCACCAACGCGTTCTTGGGCTCGGAGAGAATCTTCTTCAGCGCCGCCTCGTCGAGATCCTCGAGCGTGGCGATGACCGGGAGACGACCGATGAATTCCGGGATCAGCCCGTACTTCAAGAGGTCCTCCGGCTCCACCTCGCGGAACACCTCGCCCGGACGGCGGTCTTCGGGGGCATGCACGACCGCGCCGAAGCCGATCGAGGTTCCCTTGCCGCGCGAGGAGATGATCTTGTCGAGGCCGGCGAAGGCGCCGCCGCAGATGAACAGGATGTTCGTGGTATCCACCTGCAGGAACTCCTGCTGGGGATGCTTGCGCCCACCCTGCGGCGGCACGGAAGCGACCGTGCCTTCCATGATCTTCAGGAGCGCCTGCTGCACCCCCTCGCCCGACACGTCGCGGGTGATGGAGGGGTTGTCGGACTTGCGACTGATCTTGTCGATCTCGTCGATATAGACGATGCCGCGCTGCGCCCGCTCGACATTGTAATCGGCCGACTGCAGCAGCTTCAGGATGATGTTCTCAACGTCCTCGCCGACATAGCCGGCCTCGGTGAGCGTCGTCGCGTCCGCCATGGTGAAGGGCACGTCGAGGATGCGGGCGAGCGTCTGCGCGAGCAGCGTCTTGCCCGAACCCGTCGGCCCGATCAGCAGGATATTGGACTTGGCGAGCTCAACGTCGCTGTGCTTCGTCGCGTGGTTCAACCGCTTGTAGTGGTTGTGCACCGCGACCGAGAGCACGCGCTTGGCATGGAACTGGCCGATCACGTAATCGTCCAGGACCTTGCAGATTTCCTTGGGCGTGGGGATGCCGTCCCGCGACTTCACCAGCGAGGACTTGTTCTCCTCGCGGATGATGTCCATGCACAGCTCGACGCATTCATCGCAGATGAAAACCGTAGGCCCCGCAATAAGCTTGCGGACCTCGTGCTGGCTTTTGCCGCAGAACGAGCAGTAAAGGGTGTTCTTGCTGTCGCCGCCGCCAACCTTGCTCATGCGTCTCTCCGTCTGCTCGACGGGTCGGGGCATCCGCCCGAACCGCCTCAGTTCCGAGGCCGCCGCGGGCCTCCTGACTGGGAGAGCGCGACGGACCGTCTGGGCCGTCAGGTGGAGCGACCTGGGGTCGAACCGTGCCAGCCTAGCCAAGCATGCTAGGAACGGCTCGATCAAGAAGGCATTAACGCCATCCCGTGCTTTTCACGAGGTCGCGTCACACCCTGTCAACACCCTGTCACACCTCCTGCCGAAGATTCACTCCTGAAGCCATGCAAGCGCGATACCGCACCGCACGCAAGTGCGCGCGACGAACCGCCGCCGCTTCACCATTCATATAGGGAGTGAGCGTGGCTTCGAAAACACGCCCACAATAGCGTCACGCCTTGCTCGCCGGCTCGTCCGACGGCCGCTTGTCAATGACGTTGTCGATCAATCCGAAGGACTTGGCTGCATCCGACGTCATGAAATTGTCGCGCTCCAGCGCGTCTTCCACGGCGTTGAGGGTCTGCCCTGTGTGCTTCACATAGATTTCATTGAGGCGCTTCTTCAGGCTCTCGACTTCCTTGGCGTGGATCAGGATGTCCGTCACCTGGCCCTGATAGCCGCCGGAAGGCTGATGCACCATGATTCGCGCGTTCGGCAGCGCGAAGCGCATGCCGGCCTCGCCGGCCGTGAGCAGCAGCGAGCCCATGGAAGCGGCCTGCCCGATGCACAGCGTCGAGACCGCCGGCTTGATGAACTGCATGGTGTCGTAGATCGCGAGCCCCGACGTCACCACCCCGCCCGGCGAGTTGATGTACATCGAGATCTCCTTCTTCGGGTTCTCCGCCTCGAGGAACAGCAGCTGCGCGACCATAAGGGTCGACATGTTGTCCTCGACCGGCCCGGTCAGGAAGATGATGCGCTCTTTCAACAGGCGCGAGTAGATGTCGTAGGAGCGCTCGCCCCGGTTGGTCTGTTCGACCACCATGGGGACGAGATAGTTCATGTAGGTGTCGATAGGGTCACGCATCTTCCGATCCTCAGCGGGCCGGGAAACCCCGGTTTCCGCGAATCCAATCCCGCCCCAACATAAGGGGAAAGTGCGCTCCCGCTAGGGTGGGGACCGAAAATCCCGTCCCACCCTGCCCTGCCTCAACCCTTCCGCACGCCGTCATCACGGCCGAAGCGAAGTGGAGAGCCGGGACCGCCCTCCGGTTAAACACAATCCCGGAGCAGCCTCGCGGCCGTCCGGGATGACACATTGGTCGCTGAGGGCCAAACCCTCGATATGGGTCGCGCCCTCGAGACGGCTCACGCCGCCTTGACGTCCTCGTCCTCGGCATAGAGCTCTTCGCGGGTCACCGGCTTCTCGGTGACCTTGGCAAGCTCCAGCAGGAAGTCGACCACCTTCTCCTCGAACAGCGGCGCGCGCAGCGTAGCAAGCGCCTGCGGGTTCTGGCGGTAATATTCCCACACCTGCTGTTCCTGGCCGGGGAACCGACGGGCGCGCTCGACGACGGCGCGCGTCACTTCGTCATCGCTGACCTGGATGCTGTTCTTGTCGCCGATCTCCGCGAGCACCAGGCCGAGGCGCACGCGGCGCTCGGCGATCTTGCGGTAGTCGTCGCGGGCGGCGGCTTCGGTGGTGCCTTCGTCCTCGAAGGTCTTCTTCTGGCCGTCCATCTCGGCGGTGACCGAATTCCAGATGCCGTCGAACTCCTGCTGGGCGAGGGTCGGCGGCACCTCGAACTGGTGCAGGCCGTCGAGCGCGTCGAGCAGGCGGCGCTTCACCTTGTTGCGGCTCTGCGTGTTGTGCTCCTGGGCGATGCGGCTCTTCACCTGCTCCTTGAGCTTCTCAAGGCTCTCCATGCCCAGGGTCTTGGCGAACTCGTCATCGACGGTCAGGGCGCCGGGCGCCTCGACCGACTTCGCGGTGACCTCGAAGGAGGCATTCTTGCCGGCGAGGTTGGCGGCCGCATAATTCACCGGGAAGGTGACATTGACGGTCTTGGTTTCGCCTTCGGCGACGCCGACCAGCTGGTCCTCGAAGCCGGGGATGAAGCTGTTGGAGCCGAGCACCACCTGGATGTCCTCGGCGCTGCCGCCTTCGAAGGGCTCGCCTTCCAGCGTGCCGACGAAGGAGACGGTGACGCGGTCGCCGGTCTCGGCGGCGCCGGTCTTCGCCGAATAGGGCCGGTTGGCGTCGGCGATCCGGGAGACCGCCTCGTCGACCTCGGCGTCGGTCACCGCGAGCACCGGCTTCTCGAGAGCGATCGACTTGAAGTCGCCGAGCGTGATCGCCGGCAGCACTTCGATATTGATGGTGTAGGAGAGGTCGGCCTTGCCGTCGATGACGTCCTTGACCGCATTCTCGTCCTGCGGCAGCTCGACCTTGGGCTGCATGGCGAGCTTGAAGCCGCGCTCCTCGACGATCTGGCCATTGGCCTCGTTGACCGCCTGGTCGATCACCTCGGCGAGCACCGACTTGCCATAGAGCCGCTTCAGGTGCGCCACCGGCACCTTGCCGGGCCGGAAGCCGTTGATGCGCACGCGGTCCTTCATCTCGGCCAGCCGGGCGTTGGCCTTGGCGTCGAGTTCGGCGGCGGGAAGCACCACGCGGAATTCGCGCTTCAGCCCATCGGCGGAGAGTTCGGTGACCTGCATCGGTATCGGCCTTCGTCTTGTCGCCGTGCGGCGGCTTTATTGTCGGTCGGGAATCGGCGGCTTACACCTGATTCCCGGGGATTGCGTCGTTCAAGCGGGAGGCAACCGTGCGCTGGAGTTCTGGTGCGGGCGGAGGGGCTCGAACCCCCACGACTTTCGTCACGGGAACCTAAATCCCGCGCGTCTACCAGTTCCGCCACGCCCGCGAACGCACCTTTTTGCCGAGGAAACTCCTCGAACCATAGGCGCGCGCACTCATTCCGGGTGCCGCCAGCCGGGTGCGGGCTTATAGCACGGCCTTGCCGCAGCGCCAGTGGAAAGTGAGCCGTCGCCCGAGGGGTTGGGGAGAACCGCTTGCCTCCGCTAACCACACCGCAAGCCCCGCCTTGCGCCCGCCATTCTCGCGCCGGAAAATCCCTGCCGTGACAATGCGTATGGACGATTTCCACCACACCACCCGCCGCAGCCTGATCATGGCCGCCGGCCGCAGCCTCGGTGCGTCGCTCATCATCGGTGCGCTGCCGAAGCCACCTGCCCTCGCGCAGGACGCGTCGGCGGCTCTCGCCGCCCAGCTCGGCGAGGCCCATCTGCTCGGCCCCGCCGCGCCGGCAACGCCGCTTTTTACGTATGGCGGCTCCCTCCCCGGCCCGACCTTGCGGCAGAAGCTCGGCGACGATTTCGGCTTCCAGTTCCAGAACCGGCTCAGCGAGCCGACCGCCTTGAGCTTCGGCGGCTATCCGGTGCCGGCCAACATGCTCGGCGTGCCTGGGCTTTCCGGTCAAGCGGTGGCGCCGGGCGCCAATACCGATATCCGCTTCCCGCTGACCGAGGCCGGCACCTATCTCTATGCGCCGTTCGATGCCGGCCAGGCTGCGCGCGGGCTCGCCGGCGCGCTGGTGGTGGAAGACGCTACGCCGCCGGAGGCCGATCGCGATCTCGTCCTGGTGATCCAGGATTGGCGGCTCGCTCCGGACCAGCGCATCCATCTCACCGTCAATGGCTCGCCCGCCGCGAAGCTGGCCGCCCGCGCCGGCGAGCGGGTACGCCTGCGCATCGTCAATGCTACGCGCGGGCTGTTCCTGCCGTTGAAGCTCGATGACCATCCGTGCTGGATCATCTCCATAGACGGCCGCCCGGCCGAGCCCTTCCCGCCCTCGGAAGGCCGGCTGCTGATGGCTCCCGGCAGCCGCGTCGACGTGCTGGTCGACCTGGTGAAGCCGCCCGGCGCACAGCTCGCACTGGCGCTGGAAATGGCGGATGGCGAGGTGCCGCTGGCCGCCCTCGCCTACAGCGCTGAAGCCGCCTTGCGCACCACGCCGCTACCCGCGCCGCAGGCGCTGCCGATGGCGAACGCCGCGGCGCAGCCGAAGCTCGCCGGCGCGACCCGCCTGACCCTCGAATTCGGCGACGAGCCGGCACCGAATTTCCTGCCCGAGGCCCTGGCCAGCGTGGCAGCAGGCCGCACCTTGGTGGCGACCGTCACCAACCGCTCGGCCAGCACCGCTTCGGTGCACCTTTACGGCCATGCCGCCCGGCTGCTCGACACACTGGACGATGGCTGGAAGCCCTGGTGGCACGACACGGTCGGCGTCGCCTCCGGCAAGACCATCCGCCTCGCCTTCATTGCCCGCGCGCCCGGACGCTGGCCGCTGGTCGCCCGCCGCGGCGGCGACGGGGTTCCGCTGGCGCTCGGCTGGTTCGAGACCACGGGCCAGGCGACGCCGGGCCAAGCCATATCGGGCCAGTCGACGCCCGCGGATGCGGCGCCGGCGGATCAGCCGGCAATCCCCATGCCGCCAAAGAAGCCGCGATAGACCGGCCGCAAGGCCGCGATCAGATCGTCCGCCACCAGGCCGGGGCCGGCTTCGCGCGCCGCCTCGCCATGCAGCCACACCGCCGCGCACGCCGCCTCGAAGGCCGGCATGCCCTGCCCGAGCAGCCCGCCGCATATGCCGGAGAGCACGTCGCCGGCTCCGGCGGTGGCAAGCCAGGGCGGCGCGTTTGAAGAGATCGCAGCACGCCCGTCCGGCGCCGCAATCACCGTATCCGGCCCCTTCAGCACAATCACCGCGCCGAGCAGTGCCGCAGCCGCGCGGGCGCGCTCCATCTTGGAGGAGTTCTCCATGATGTCCTTGTGGCCGGAGAACAGCCGCGCGAACTCGCCCTCATGCGGCGTCGCGATCGCCGCCGGCGAGCCGGCAAGCCGCGCGGCCAGCGCTTCCGGCTCGCCGGCGAAGGAGGACAGCGCATCGGCATCGACCACCAGCCGGCGGCCCGCGGCCACGGCCAGCTTGTCGCGCGTTGCCGGCCCGAGCCCGGCCCCCGGCCCGATGATGATGGTGGAGAGTCGCTTGTCGGCGAGCAGATCCGCCAGCGCCGCCGCATCGTCCACCGGCCGCACCATCACTGCCGAGAGATTCGCCGCGTGGATGGCGAGCGCATTCGCCGGGCAGGCAACGGTGACCAGCCCTGCCCCGGCGCGCAGCGCGCTCGCCGCCGCCAGCCGGCTGGCCCCGGTGGCGTAAGCCGGCCCGCTCACCGTCACCACATGGCCGCGGTCATATTTATGCCCGTCGATGCGCGGGATCGGAAAATGCGCCTGCCACAGCGCCGGCACGTTGGAGAAGGCGCGCGGCGCGATCTCGCCGAGCACGCCATCGGCGATGCCGATATCGGCAAGCCGCACCTTGCCGCAGTGGACCCGCCCCGGCAGCAGCAGATGGCCGGGCTTCAGGCGGAAGAAGCTGACGGTCTCGTCCGCGCGCACCGCGGCGCCGCGCACCACACCACTCGCCCCGTCTATACCGGACGGCAGGTCGACCGCGATGACCGGCCTGCCCGCCTCATTGATCGCCTCCACCGCGCTGCGCGCCGCGCCGTCGAGATCGCGGGCGAGGCCGGCGCCGAACAGCGCGTCGATGACGAGGTCGCAGGCCGCGAGATCGAGCGCCTCCACCGGGAGCGCGTCGCCGCGCCACAGCCCGGCCATGGCCGCCGCGTCACCGTGCAGGGCATCGCGCGGACCGAGCAGGCCGAGGGCTACCTTGTAGCCGCGCTGCGCCAGCACCCGCGCCGCGACGAAGCCGTCGCCGCCATTATTGCCGGGCCCGCACAGGATCGCGATGCGGGTGCCGAGCGGGCGCCGTGCCGCGGCGTCCGCCACCGCGATGCCGGCGCGCTCCATCAGCGTGGTGCCCGGCGTCCCGGCCGCGATGGTCAGGGCGTCGGCCCGGCTCATTTCCTGCGGCGTCAGCAGTTCCAAGGCGCTCTCCAAAGTCTCATTTCCGGCCGACATGGCCGCGTCGCGTGCGTCTGCCTATTTTCCACGCGCTCATTGCCAATGCCGGGCGATATCGATTGCCTACTTATTAAACAATCCGCCTATTTTATTGGCATTCAAGGTTTAAGGTCGTTAGCCGGCACCTGTCTGATGCGATAAGCGGTTTGATTCCACGTCGTTTTTCGTTGCGGACTGGCTTGGCATGGGTTCTGCTTCAACGCGGCCCGGTTCGACCGGGCGTGGCGGAACGTCGAGTCGAGGGAGATGTGAGGAAATGAAGAAGATCGAGGCCATCATCAAACCCTTCAAGCTCGACGAGGTGAAGGAGGCACTGCAGGAGGTCGGACTGCAGGGTATCACTGTCACCGAAGCCAAGGGTTTCGGGCGCCAGAAGGGACATACCGAACTGTACCGCGGCGCGGAATACGTCGTGGATTTCCTGCCTAAGGTGAAGATCGAGGTCGTGGTCGGCGACGATACCGTCGAGACCGCCGTCGACGCCATCCGGCGCGCCGCCCAGACCGGGCGCATCGGCGACGGCAAGATCTTCATTTCGAACATCGAGGAAGCAATCCGCATTCGCACCGGGGAATCCGGGCTGGACGCCATCTGAGTGTAGCGGTCGGGGCCTTCCAACGGACCCCGGCCGGGATTATACGCTCAGCCACTGCGGTCATAAGAAAGGTACGATACCTATGACGACGGCCAAGGACGTAATGAAGCTGATCAAGGATCAGGACGTCAAATACGTCGACCTGCGCTTCACCGACCCCCGCGGCAAGTGGCAACACGTCACCTTCGACATCACGATGGTCGATGACGACTTCTTCGCCGAAGGCCAGGCCTTCGACGGCTCGTCGATCGCGGGCTGGAAGGCGATCAACGAGTCCGACATGCACCTGCAGCCGGACCTGGAGTCGGCGTGCATCGACCCGTTCTTCTCCGAGACCACGCTCTCGGTCGTCTGCGACATTCTCGAGCCCACCACCGGTGAGCCCTATAATCGCGACCCGCGCGGCATCGCCAAGAAGGCGATGGCCTATCTGCAGTCCACCGGCATCGGCGACACCGTCTATTTCGGCCCGGAAGCCGAGTTCTTCATCTTCGACGACGTCCGCTTCAAGGTCGACCCGTACAATACCGGCTTCAAGCTCGACTCCATCGAGCTGCCGAGCAATTTCGACACCGAGTATGAAGGCGGCAATCTCGGCCACCGCGTGAAGACCAAGGGCGGCTACTTCCCGGTCCCGCCGGTCGACAGCGCGCAGGACATGCGCGGCGAGATGCTCGCTTCCATGGCCAAGATGGGCGCCAGGGTCGAGAAGCACCACCATGAGGTGGCGTCCGCCCAGCACGAGCTCGGCCTGAAGTTCGGCCCGCTCGTCACCATGGCCGACCACCTGCAGATCTATAAGTACTGCATCCATCAGGTGGCCAACATCTATGGCAAGTCGGCGACCTTCATGCCGAAGCCGGTCTATGGCGACAACGGCTCGGGCATGCATGTGCACCAGTCGATCTGGAAGGGCGGCAAGCCGCTGTTTGCCGGCAACAAGTACGCCGACCTCAGCCAGGAATGCCTGTGGTACATTGGCGGCATCATCAAGCATGCCAAGTCGCTGAACGCCTTCACCAACCCGCTGACCAACTCCTACAAGCGTCTGGTCCCGGGCTATGAGGCGCCGGTGCTGCTCGCCTATTCGGCGCGCAACCGCTCGGCCTCGTGCCGCATCCCTTACACCACCTCGCCGAAGGCCAAGCGCGTCGAGGTCCGCTTTCCCGATCCGGGCGCGAACCCCTATCTCGCTTTCTCGGCGCTGTTCATGGCCGGCATTGACGGCATCCTGAACAAGATCGATCCGGGTCCGGCCATGGACAAGGATCTCTACGATCTGCCGCCGAAGGAGCTGAAGAAGATCCCGACGGTGTGCGGCTCGCTGCGCGAGGCGCTGTCCTCGCTCGACAAGGACCGCGAGTTCCTGAAGAAGGGCGGCGTGTTCGACGACGACTTCATCAACTCCTACATCGAGTTGAAGATGACCGAGGTGGCGCGCTTCGAGATGACGCCGCACCCGGTCGAGTTCGAGATGTACTACTCGGTCTGATCGCTGCGGCGCTCTGAACCGATCATCTTCAAGAGGCGCCTCCGGGCGCCTCTTTTGTTTTGTCGGCTATATTCCGAACTCCCCTCGTCCAGAAACCCCAGCCGCCCTCATCTCCGGCTTGACCCGGGGATCCAGCCTCGCTGCATGCGCCCGGTCAAAGTCTGGGTCCCCTGGTCAAGCCCGGGGATGAGGGGCCGATTGGGATTTATCCGCCAGTCTCAAACCACCGCGCGCAACACCGGCTGCGGTTCGGCCCGCGCGGTCTCGACGCGGTCGCGGCCCTGCGCCTTGGCGCGATAGAGCGCGGCGTCGGCCCGCGCCAGCATCGGGCTGATGCTCTCCAGCGCGGCATTGGCCGGCGCCAGCCCGACGGCGACGCCGATGCTCACCGTCCCGGCGACGCCGGCGAGATTGAGCGCAGCAGCCTCGGCGCGGAAGGCCGCGCGAATGCGCTCCGCGGCCTGGCAGGCAATGTCGAGCGGCGCACCCGGCATCAGCACGCCGAACTCCTCCCCGCCCATGCGCGCGACGATGTCGGTCGCGCGCACCTGGGCACGCAGTACCCGCGCGAACATGGCGAGCAGGTCGTCGCCGGCGGCATGGCCGTGACGGTCGTTCACTTCCTTGAAACGGTCGAGATCGAGCGCCAGCACCGCGAACGGCCGGCCCGGCTCGCAGCCCCCTGTAGCGCTGCCCATGAAGCCGCGCCGGTTCAGGAGGCCGGTCAGTTCGTCGATCATCGAGGCCTGCTTGTAGGCCAGTTCCCGCCGCTCGCGCACCAGGGCGACCATGGTGAACGCCATGACCACCAGGAAAGCCAGGCCAGCAAGGCCGTACCAGGCGAAGACCGGATCGGTGCGCAGGATGAAGCCGCTGCCGCTGTCGAGATCCAGGGTCTGCACCACGAGGATACGGCTCGCCAGCACCGCTACCTGCACCGCCAGCACGACGATGGCCATGGTGCGCGCGACGATGCCCTCATAGGCGCCACGCCGGAGCTCCCGGATGCAGGCCAACAGGATCACGATGAGCATGATCGATGCGAGCACGACGCGGTTGGTGGTGGAGCTCTGGAATAGCGGGAGCTGGCAAGCGGCGATCCAGGCGATCGGCGGGATGAAGACGACCGGGAGATGCAGCGGACGCCGGTCGAAGCGCCGGAATCCGGTCCACATCAACCCGCCGCCGAGGAAGGTGGCGGCATTGGCGAGTTCGATGGAGACGAAGTTCGGGATGTAGCCGCGCGCGGCGATGCCCGCCACGCTGACCCCGCTGAGCAGCAGCGCCGCGGCCCAATGGCTCAGCGCGCTCGAATCCGGTGTCGTGGCCCAGGTGAGCAACAGGATACCGGACGTCAGCATTGTGATGAAGACGACGAGCAGCCAGAGGGTCAAAGGATCGTAAGGCATGGCGCCCTGTCGGATCGCGGGAGGCGTGTATGTCCCGGCCCTCTATCGACCTCAGGGCGTGAAGGATTATTGAATCGAATAGTCGAAAATTCGAGGTATCCGGCTCCCTAAACGAAAAAGGCGGGCCAGGGGCCCGCCTTCCGTATCGGATGCACCGAGGATCAGCGCTTCGAGAACTGGAAGCTGCGGCGAGCCTTGGCCCGGCCGTACTTCTTGCGCTCGACCACGCGGCTGTCGCGGGTCAGGAAGCCGCCCTTCTTCAAGGGACCGCGCAGCTCCGGCTCATAATAGGTGAGCGCGCGGGAGATGCCGTGGCGCAGCGCGCCGGCCTGGCCGGAAAGGCCGCCGCCGGAGACGGTGCAGACCACGTCATACTGGCCACTGCGGGCCGCGGCCGCGAACGGCTGCTGGATGATCATGCGCAGCACCGGACGAGCGAAATACACCTCGAGGGTGCGCTCATTGACGGTGATCTTGCCGGTGCCGGGACGCACCCAAACGCGGGCGACAGCGTCCTTGCGCTTGCCGGTGGCATAGGCGCGGCCGAACTTGTCGAGCTTCTGGACGTGCTTCGGCGCTTCCGGAGCCTGCGGCTTCAGGGATTCGAGACCCCCGAGGGACTGGAGAACCTCGGCCATGTCAGTTCCTCGCATTCTTCGGGTTCAGGGCGGCGACATCGAGCGCGACGGGCTGCTGCGCCTCGTGCGGATGGGTCGGGCCCTTATAGACGCGCAGATTGCCCATCAGCTTGCGGCCGAGCGGGCCGCGGGCGAGCATGCGCTCAACCGCCTTCTCGACGACGCGCTCCGGGAAGCGACCGTCCAGCAGGAACTTCGCGGTGCGCTCCTTGATCCCGCCGGGGAAGCCGGTGTGGTGGTAATAGACCTTCTGGTCGCGCTTGCGACCGGTCAGGACCACCTTCTCGGCATTCACCACGACGACATTGTCGCCGCAATCGACATGCGGGGTATAGATGGGCTTGTGCTTGCCCTTGAGGCGGGTAGCGATGATCGTCGCGAGGCGGCCGACCACGAGGCCGGAAGCGTCGATCACCACCCACTTCTTCTCGATGTCGGCGGGCTTGGCCGAAAACGTCTTCATGGGATTGATCCGTGGGATTCAGGAACGTGCAGGCCGCAAACGAGCAACCCTTTCACTTGAGCGCGGCTTGTAACCGAGCAGCGATACAAAATCAATGTGCGAGTGGGCGAATTTCGCAATGAAAATCAGCGCCTTATCGTTTAGGTATTATATTGCCTCTCGCTAAGTGCCGCTCCCCGGGATGGAATAGGTCGCCACCGCGTGGGCGCAGAGCTCGTCCCCGCCATCGGCCCGCAGATCCACCTCGCACACCGCGAGCCGCTTGCCCAGTTTCAGCAGGCGGGCTTCTGCGAGGACGGCACCGGGCGCCGGCTTGCGCAGGAAATTGATGGAAAAGCTTGTGGTTACCGCCAGCGGCACCTCGCCGATGGCGGTGAGGATGGCGACATAGGCGGCAATGTCGGCAAGCCCCATCAGTGCCGGGCCGGACACCGTGCCGCCGGGCCGCAGATGCTGGTCGTCCGCCTCCAGCCGCACCAATGCCGCCCCCTCGCCCGCCGCCTCGACGCGATGCGCCTGTCCCGGGCCGAACGCCTGTGGAAACTCCGTGACGAGATAGGCCTGAAGTTCGTCCGCCGTCATGCGCGCTCCCCGTCCCGGTCTTGTCGGGCCTTCCGCTCCGCTGTAGCACTGATCGGCATCGACGCATCATCTCGACCTTCTGGTCTTATCGGGCAGGTCTTATCGGGGACGTCTCCATGCGCATGATCCACGCCATTCCGCTCGCTTTCTCCATTATGCTGCCGCTGCTCGGCACCGGCGCATTGGCCCAGCAGCAGCCACAGCAGCAGGAGAACGGGACCGCCGCCGAACGCATGGCCTGCACGGCGGACTACCAGAAATTCTGCGCTGGCGTGTCGCCAGGCGACGGACGGGCGCTCGCCTGCCTCTCCAAGCAGAAGGCCAAGCTTTCCCCCGCGTGCCGCGCCGTGATCGATAAGCGCAGCTAGGCGCATGCTCCGCAGGAGCTGAATGAGCTCCTGCGCTCGGAACACGCACCAACACCTTGAATCGAGGGCACTTTCATTTCGCTCGGATAATTTATCCGGACGGTGAGGCTCGATACTTCCGCACGGCGCCATGCCTGCCTATGTTGCACAGCGAAACCGGGTGGTTCATGCCGCCCGGAACTTTGCGATTCCGGGGTGGATAATGCGTCCAATGCGGTGGACCGTCGGCGTGCTCGGCACGATCGGCGTGGTTTGTTCGATGTGCGTGGCAGCCGGCGCGCAGGATCGGCCGCTGCGCCGCTACAAGCCGGCGATCATCAGCTACGACCTCAAGGGCGCGGACGATCCCGGCCTCGTCGCGCTGCTCGACCAGCTCCGCGCCGCCGCCACCGCGAAGAACGTCGCCGTCATCCGCGACGCCGCCGCTGCCGACCTCGCCATCATCACCCCGCCGATCGGCTTCCCGCCGGCAGGAGCGCAGAAGCCGCTGAAGCTGGAGCCCGCCATTGCCGGCCCCGAGCGGCTGGACAAGGCGGTGGGCCTGCTCGCCACCGGCGATGCGGAGCCGAACCGCAAGATGCTCGATGGCCTGATCCTGATGACGGTCTCGGATGCGCTGGGCAAGGGCTCGGTCAGCCGCTCGCGCCAGGTGCCCGGCGCCTTCTGCGCCCCGGCCGAGCCGCGCTTCGATCGTGGCCAGGTGCTCGCCATCGCCGAGGCCGCCGACGAGGTGCCGGACAACCTGGTCTTCCTCGCCGAGGAGACCCCCTTCCTCGAGCAGCCGGACCGTGCCGCCGCCACTGCCGCGACCTTGAAGCAGGGCGCCGTGGTGCCCTTCATCGAGGGGGCGGTCGAGGGCAAGGACGGCCAGCGCGACTGGTATGCCGTGGCGCTGCCGAACGGCAAGCGTGGCTTTGCCAAGGGCGACCGCACCTTGTCCTTCGAGGCGACGCGTTTGTGCTTCGCCAAATCCGGCAAGGGCGAAGAGGCGAAATGGTCGCTTTCCGCCGTGGTGGTGCCGACCCTGACAACGATAACGACCCGATGAACCACGACCACTATGACGACGCCTTCATCGTCGGCTGGCTGGAGCGGGTCCGTACCATCGCCGTGGTTGGGGCGAGTCCCAATCCGGCACGGCCGAGCCACGGCGTGGCGCGCTATCTCGCCGGCAGGGGCTACAAGGTGTTCGCGGTCAATCCCGGACAGGCCGGCCGCGACATTGCCGGACTGCCGACCTATGCCCGGCTCGCCGATATCCCCGAGCCGATCGACATGATCGATGTGTTCCGCGCCCCGATCTATCTGCCGGGGGTCGTTACTGAGGCGCTGGCCATGGCCCCCAGGCCGAAGCTGATCTGGGGCCAGCTCGGCGTGCGCGACGATTCGGCAGCCGCGACCGCGGAGGCCGCCGGTGTCGCCGTCATCATGGACCGCTGCCCGGCGATCGAGATTCCCCGGCTCGGGCTGAAGCCAATCGGCGCCTGAACCCATTTCACTCTTGAGGCGCGCCGCTGCATCAGTCGGCTCGCATTCATATTTGCACGGATAGCGTGCCGGCGGGCCTGACTGGAGACACCGCCGACGGCGGACAAATGACCGCGGCAACTAATTCCACGCACAAATCACGCGATTAATTTCTCTCACACAACGATATTGCGTTTTTTCCGGCCGGCGCGCGACACTGGCGCCGAGGGCCTGCGAAACGCCACAGGAGACGCCTATGACCGACAGCGCCGACGCCCATACCCCCGGCTTTGCCACGCTCGCCATCCATGCCGGCGCGCAGCCCGACCCGACCACCAAGGCCCGGGTGACACCGATCTACCAGACCACCTCCTTTGTGTTCGACGATGTCGACCATGCCGCGGCACTGTTCGGGCTGCAGGCGTTCGGCAATATCTACAGCCGCATCGGCAACCCGACCAATGGCGTGCTGGAGGAGCGCGTCGCCGCGCTGGAAGGCGGCACCGCGGCGCTCGCCGTCGGCTCCGGCCATGCCGCGCAGCTCATCACCTTCCAGACCCTGCTGGCACCGGGCGACGAATTCATTGCCGCGCGCACGCTCTATGGCGGCTCGATCAACCAGTTCAACCACGCCTTCAAGAGCTTCGGCTGGAATGTGGTGTGGGCCGATTCCGACGACATTGCCTCCTTCGAGCGCGCCGTCTCGCCGCGCACCAAGGCGATCTTCGTCGAATCGATCGCCAATCCGGGCGGCATCGTCACCGACATCGCCGCGATCTCGAAGGTGGCGAAGCGCGCCGGCGTGCCGCTTATCGTCGACAACACGCTGGCGACGCCCTACCTCATGCGCCCGATCGAGCACGGCGCTGACATCATCATCCATTCAGCGACCAAGTATCTTGGCGGCCACGGCAATTCCATCGGCGGCGTGATCGTCGATTGCGGCACCTTCAACTGGATGCGCGATGGCCGCTATCCGTTCCTGTCACAGCCGCGCCCCGAGTATCAGGGCGTCGTGCTTGGCGAGACCTTCGGCAATTTCGCCTTCGCCATTGCTGCCCGCGTGCTCGGACTGCGCGATCTCGGGCCGGCGCTCGCGCCCTTCAACGCCTTCCTGATTCTCACCGGCATCGAGACGCTGCCGCTGCGCATCCAGCGCCATTGCGACAATGCGCTGGCGGTTGCCGAATATCTGGCGGCGCATCCGAAAGTGGACTGGGTGAGCTATCCGGGCCTTGCCGGCGACCGGTACCACAACCTCGCCAAGCGCTATGCGCCGAAGGGCGCCGGCGGCGTCTTCACCTTTGGTCTGGCCGGCGGCTATGAGGCCGGCGTGGCGGTGGTGTCGAACGTCAAGCTGTTCTCCCACCTCGCTAATATCGGAGACACCCGCTCGCTGATCATCCACCCGGCCTCGACCACGCACCGCCAGCTTTCCGACGAGCAGAAGACGCTCGCCGGCGCCGGGCCGGACGTGGTGCGGCTCTCGGTCGGGCTGGAGGATGTGGCGGACATCATCGCCGACCTGGAGCAGGCGCTGGCAGCGGCGTAGCGCGCTTTCGACGCCATCACCATTTGTATCCTCGACATCGCTATCGACGTCATCCCGCCGGAGGCGAAACCGGAGAACCGGGATTGTGCGACGAGAGGCACCCAGTCCTGCCCACGATCCCGGATCGGCCTGCGGCCGTCCGGGATGACGGCCATTGGACCGGAATGACGGCAAACCGGAAATATCTTCCGCAGCGCACCATCCTGGATGCGGCCGGACCGTGGCAAACGTCTCAGAAAGTGAATGGAATATGAACTTCGCATGCGCAGCATGCAGGGCTGGAATGCCACATGCCAGCTACCGGATGAGCAGGGTGTCGAATATATAGGCAGCAACATGCTTAGCGAGTGTGCAGCCGAACCGGCCGTCACCCCCGCTGTCTGATAGGAGAATGAACCATGCTGCTCTTCGGCTTTATCGCCAAGCAGATCCGTCGCTGGCAGGCTTACCGCCGCACGATGATCGAGCTTTCGGTGCTGGACGATCGCACGCTGGCCGACATCAACGTGTCGCGCAGCGAGATCGCCAACGTCGCCCGCCGGGCCGCCGCTTCCGCGGCCTGAACGGACCTGCAAATAAGACCAAAACGGCCCCGGCTTTCCGGGGCCGTTTTGTTTTGGCCGGCTTCATTCCGTGCTAACAGGCCCCTCCAATATTCGGACGGAGCGGAATGACAGCAACGATGCGCCCGGTTCATGTGATCGGTGGGGGGCTTGCGGGCTCGGAAGCGGCCTGGCAGCTCGCCCGGCGCAGCGTGCCTGTGGTGCTGCACGAGATGCGGCCCGAACGCGGCACCGACGCCCACAAGACCGACGGGCTCGCCGAGTTGGTCTGCTCCAATTCCTTCCGCTCCGATGATTCGACGTCGAATGCAGTCGGCGTGCTGCACGCCGAGATGCGCCGGCTCGGCTCCCTGATCATGAGCTGCGCCGATCGCCACCAATTGCCCGCCGGTGGCGCATTGGCCGTGGATCGCGACGGCTTCTCGCAGGCGGTGACCGCCGCGCTCGAAGCTTCCCCGCTGATCGAGATCGCCCGCGGCGAGGTCGCCGGCCTGCCGCCGGAGGACTGGGACAGCGTGATCGTGGCCACCGGCCCCCTCACCTCGCCCGCGCTCGCCGAGGCCGTCCGCGCCCGCACCGATGAGACCGCGCTCGCCTTTTTCGATGCCATCGCGCCGATCGTGCATTTCGATTCGATCAATATGGACATCGCCTGGTTCCAGTCGCGCTACGACAAGCCGGGACCGGGCGGCACCGGCGCCGACTACATCAATTGCCCGATGGACAAGGCGCAGTACGAGGCCTTCGTTGCCGCCCTGATCGCCAGCGACACCGTGCCGTTCCGCGAATTCGAAGCCGCCACGCCTTATTTCGACGGCTGCCTGCCGATCGAGGTGATGGCCTCGCGCGGGCCCGAGACGCTGCGCTACGGCCCGATGAAGCCGGTCGGCCTGACCAATCCGCGCTCGCCGGACGTGAAGTCGCACGCCATCGTCCAGCTACGGCAGGACAACGCGCTGGGCACGCTGTTCAACATTGTCGGCTTCCAGACCAAGGCCCGCCATGCCGAACAGGTGCGCATTTTCCGCATGATCCCGGGACTGGAGAATGCCGAGTTCGCCCGGCTAGGCGGCCTGCACCGCAACACTTATCTCAATTCGCCGAAGCTGCTCGACGGCACTCTGCGCCTGAAAGCCGAGCCGCGACTGCGCTTCGCCGGCCAGATCACCGGCTGCGAGGGCTATGTGGAGAGTGCGTCGATGGGCCTGCTCGCCGGCCTGTTCGCCGCTGCCGAGCGTCGCGGCGAGGCGCTCACTCCGCCGCCATCGACCACAGCGCATGGCGCACTGCTCGGCCACATCACCGGTGGACATATCGAGACTGTGGAAGCGGGTCCGCGTTCCTTCCAGCCCATGAACATCAATTTCGGCCTGTTCCCGCCGCTCGACGCGGTGCCGACCCGCGATGCCGAAGGCAATCGCCTGCGCGGCAACTCCAAGACGGTCGCCAAGAAGCAGGAAATGGCGCGCCGCGCGCTGCGCGATATGGATGCCTATGCGACCAATATCGCCGGCGTTCCGCACGAGGCCGCCGCGTGACATCAGGTGCGTTCATCCTGGATTCGGTGCTGAAGCGCGACATCTTCAGCACCATCGAGCGCGGCATCTGGCGCGATGCCACGGGTGAGCATCCGGCGGTGCGCCGGCGCTATGACGACGTGAAATGGTGGGTGAAGCCGCTCGCCCGCAGCTTCGCCCGGCGCGAGGCCAGGGCGTTGCGCCGCGCCGAGGGGTCCGGCCACACCGTGCCGGTCTATGAACTGGCCGAAGGCTATCTGGTCCGCGGCTTCGTCGACGGGGTGCCGCTGCAGCTGGCCCGTCCCCATGGCGACCTGGCCTGGTTCCGCTCGGCGCGGGCGGGCCTGCGCGAAGTGCACCGCCGCAACATCGCCCATAACGACCTCGCCAAGCAGCAGAACTGGCTGCGCGCGGCGGACGGCTCGGCGGTGCTGATGGATTTCCAGCTCGCGGTCTGCTTCCGGGGCCGCTCGAAGCTGTTCCGCATCGCCGCCTATGAAGACATCCGCCACCTCCTCAAGCACAAGCGCAGCTATTGCCCCGAGGCGCTGACGCCGCGCGAGAAGAGGATTCTCGCCCGCAAGAGCGTCTTCAACCGGGTGTGGATGGCGACCGGCAAGAAGCTCTACATCTTCGTCACCCGCCGCCTGCTGTCCTATCAGGACACCGAGGGCCGCGGCCCGCGCGCCATGCAGGAAGGCCCGCGCATCGCCCCCGAGATCGCCGGGTTCGCGGGCGTACGGGACGTGCACATCACCGATTTCCCCACCGCCGGCGGCAGTTTCGGCCTCTATGCCTTCGTGGAGGCGGACCCGGCGGTCACCGCCGAGGCGCTGCACGCTCATGTGGCGGGTCGACTGCCCGGCCAGCTTCCGCCCGAGCACATCCAGGTCGTCGCCGCCCTGCCACGCAGTGCGGACGGCACCGTGCGCGACGACTTGCTGCGCCTCGTCGCGCTCAACCAGATCGATCAGATGGCGCTCTTGCCGAAGTCCGACGCCGAGGCCGCGGCGCTGGAGCCGATTGTGCGCGGACGGCTGAACCTCACCGACCGCCTGCGGCGCGGGATCTGACGGTGCGCTTTTACAAGCCGAAGCGCGAAAAGTCCCACGCGCCGGAATTCACCCAGCCGTCGCCCATGGCGATCGTGCCTTTTCGATTGAGCACGACATGGCGCCAGGCGCTCGAAGCGGTCTTGGAGCGCAGATAGCTCATGGCGAGGATCTCCAGCTTGTCGCCGTCCGCCTTGTTGCGCCAGGCGTCGGCATTTTTGCGGGCGTCGCGCACATGGCCGCTATTGCCCCGCTGGGATTTCAGGAAGTCGCAGATCAGGTCGTCGGTGCGCTGCGGCCCGGTCGCCGCGATGAAATCGGTCACTTCCTTGCGGGATAGCCCGTCGAGTCCGCCATTCTGCGTCACCAGATCGAAGAACCAGCAGAACAGCCGTTTGCCGGGCTCGACATTCTTGTTCCAGGCCTTGGCCTGATCCATCGCGGTCTGCGCCACTCGGCCAATCTTGGCGTCCTGCTGGGCGCGCATCTTGGCGGTGTCCATGAGCGCGCGCAGTTCCGCCTTGGCCTTGGGCTTCAGCGCCGAACCGTTCTGCCAGCTGCGCACGATGGAGAGGCCGCGCGAGATCGGGGAATTGCACGCCTCCCAC
This sequence comes from Starkeya sp. ORNL1, assembly GCF_012971745.1. Lineage (NCBI taxonomy): Bacteria > Pseudomonadati > Pseudomonadota > Alphaproteobacteria > Hyphomicrobiales > Xanthobacteraceae > Starkeya > Starkeya sp. ORNL1. The sequence continues at coordinate 446,990 of NZ_CP048834.1, read as the reverse complement.
ATCGCAGCACCGAAAGTGGGCATGGCGCCGAGCACCGCCGTCTTGCCGGCGGCCTTCACCATGGGCTGCAGCGAGTTCTGCCCGATATTCCATTGCAGCGCGCCGCAGGAGATCCCCATGCCGTCGAAGTCGCCCGAGACCCCGAGATAAGGATCCCCCTTCACCTCGAATCCCGGCGTGATCGCGACGGCGGCTTGTACCCATCCATCCGGTATCGCCATGACACGGCCCCCCGTTGCTGGCTTCACGAGAATGTCGCAAATCCGCCACTTAGGCGAGCGTCTTTTGAGGGCCGGCTCAGATACTCCGCGACGCCCGCCACAGCCGCCACAGCCGCGCCAGCGGCGGCAGCGAGGGCACCGCGACGAAGGGATCATGCTCGCGCCGCTCCATGCGCGCGAGATCGCCCGGTACCAGAGCGAGCGGCAGGAAGGCCGGCAGGTTCTCGCGTGCCACCCCGCGCAGCGCCGCCTGCGCCTGCTCATAATGCCGGCGAGCCAGGTTGAGCATGTCGGCAAGCGCGGCGCGCAGGCCCGGCGTGACGGTGCCGGACACCGCCTCCTCCCGGCCGACGCCATGGGCTTTCAGCAGATCCAGCGGCACGAAGCATTGGCCGCGCCTTGCATGCAGCGGGAAGGCGCGCAGCAGGCCGGTCACCGCATAGGCGACGCCGGCATGGCCGGCCGCCTCGGCGGAGGCCTTGTCGGTGGCGCCGGTCAGCACCAGCGTTGCCAGCCGGATGAGAGCTGAGGAGGTCTCGCCGGCATAGCCTTCGAGATCGTTCACGTTCGGCATCGGATCGTCATAGAGATCGAAGATGCGGGCATCGACCAGTGCGAACAGCGCCTCTTTCGGCAAATGATAGGTGGTGATGGCATCGAGCAGCGCCGCCGCCACCGGATTGGCAGCAACGTCGCCGCGCGCCTCGCCGATCAGCGCGTCGCTCCACCATTGCAGGCGCACCTCGCCGGCCATCGGATTGGTGATGGCTTCGCGTACCCGCGACACTTCGATGTTGAACGCATGCAGCGCGAACAACGCGTCGCGCCGCTCCGCCGGGGCGAACAGGTCGGCGACATAGCGGTCGCGATCGAGCGTGCGGACCAGCTCGGTGACGTGCGCGATGGCGGTGGGATCGGTCATGGGTCCGTTGAATCGTGTTCGGCTTCAGCATCCTTCGAGGCTCGCTGCGCGAGCACCTCAGGATGACGTGGTTCTATAAGCAACGTCATCCTGAGGTGCGAGCCAAAGGCGAGCCTCGAAGGATACTCAAGCGATGCCACGTCACTGCTACGGCAATGCCAGCAGCGCCGCCGCCACCAGCCGGCCCTCGCCCAGCAGCACATTGTAGGTCGAGGCGGCGGCACGGGTCGGCATGGCGTCGACGGAGAGGCCGGCATCGCGCAGTCGCCAGCGCAGGGCGTCGGAGATCGCCCAGGGGTCGGTGCCGGTGCCGATAATCAGCAGTTCCAGCGCCCTCGCCTCTGCGAACACCAGGGAAAGCGCGGCAGCGTCGATCTCCGCCGTGGTGCGGGGCGCCCAGCCATGGATGCCGGAGGGCAGCGCGAGGATCGAACCTTCCGAGGCCATACCGGCGAAATGGAAGAAGCCGTGGCCATAGCCTTCGATCGGCACCTGTCGCGGCAGATGGGCGTCAGGAGTGGCCATGGGAATTCGGGCGATCAGGTCGTCGCCCGCTCCGCCTTGGGGTTCGGCCCCTTCACGTCGGCCTTGGCCTCCATCGTGCGCGTCGTCACGCCGAGATAGATCAGAAGCGGCGAGGCGATGAAGATGGAGGTGTAGGTGCCGACCAGCACCACGCCGAACATCATGACCACCGAGAAGGAGTGGATCGCCCGCCCGCCGAACAGCACCAGGGCAAGCAGCGCCAGCGTGACGGTGACATGGGTGATGACCGAGCGCGACAGCGTCGAGTTCACCGAATGGTTCAGCAGCTCGTCCGTCGGCATCTTCTTGTAGCGCCGCAACATTTCGCGGATGCGGTCATAGATGACGATGGTGTCGTTCAGCGAGTAGCCGAGGATGGTCAATAGCGCGGCGACGCTGGTCAGGTCGAAGTCGATCTGGAAGATCGACATGAAGCCGATGGTCAGCACGATATCGTGGAAGTTGGCGATCGAGGCGCCGAGCGCGAACTGCCATTCGAAGCGGAACCACAGATAGATCAGGATCGCCACCACGGCGAGCATCAGGCCGATGATGCCGTAGCTGAGCAGCTCCTGCGAGACGCGCGGCCCCACCACCTCGACGCGGCGATACTCCACCTGGTCGCCGAGCGTGGCGCGCACCTTGCCGACCACGGCCTGCTGCGCCTGCTCGCCGCCGGGCTGCTGGGCGACGCGGATCAGCACCTCGCCGTCATTGCCGATCTCCTGGATCTGTACCTCGCCGAGGTTCAGGTTCTCGAGCTTGGAGCGGACATCGGAGATGTTCAGCGTGTTGTTCGGCCAGCGCACCTCGAGCAGCGTGCCGCCCTTGAAATCGATGCCGAAATTCAGGCCGAACGTCAGGAAGGCGACCAGCGCGACGATGGAAAGCACCGCCGAGATCGGAAACGAGATGCGCCGGAAGCGCATGAAGTCGAAATTTGTGTCGTCCGGTACGATGCGGAGCAAGCGCATTTTTCTCTCCGCCCTTGTCAGATCGGTACGTGCTGCGGGCGCTTCCAGCGCACCCACATCGCGACCATGAGGCGCGTCAGCGTGAAGGCAGTGAACACCGTGGTGATGATGCCGATGCCGAAGGTGATGGCGAAGCCGCGCACCGGACCCGAGCCGATATAGAACAGCACCGCCGCCGCGATGAAGGTGGTGATGTTCGAATCGAGGATGGTGGCCAGCGCCCGGGTGAAGCCGTGGTCGATGGCAGAGATCGCCGAGCGTCCGGCACGGGCTTCCTCGCGGATGCGCTCATAGATCAGCACGTTCGAATCCACCGCGATGCCGACGGTGAGCACGATGCCGGCGATGCCGGGCAAGGTGAGCGTGGCGCCGAGCATGGCGAGCAGGCCGAGGATCATGCCGACGTTCACCGCCACCGCGAACACCGCAATGACGCCGAACAGGCCGTAGGTGGCGATCATGAAGGCGGCGACCAGGGCGGCGCCGACATAGGAAGCCAGCATGCCCGCCGCGATCGAATCGGCACCGAGGCCGGGACCGACGGTGCGCTCTTCCACCACCTGCAGCGGCACCGGCAAGGCACCGGCGCGCAGCAGGATGGCGAGGTCGTTGGCCTGCTGCACAGTGAAATTGCCGCTGATCTGGCCGGAGCCGCCGGTGATCGGCTCGCGGATCACCGGCGCCGAGATCACATGGTTGTCGAGCACGATCGCGAAGGGCCGCCCGACATTGGCCTGCGTCGCCTCGGCAAAGCGACGTGCGCCATTGGTGTTGAAGCGGAAATTGACGACCGGCTCGCGGGTGTTGGAATCGAAGCCGGGCTGGGCATCGACGAGATCCTGGCCTGCGACCAGCACGCGCTGCTCGATCAGATAGGGCGTCGGCGGATTGTCCTGCGACATCAGCACTTCGGAACCAGCAGGCGGGCGCGTCTGCTGCGCCTGCTGCGCGCTCATGGTGCTGTCGACCATGCGGAAGGCGAGTTGCGCGGTCTGGCCGAGCAGCGCCTTCAGGCGCGAGGGGTCCTGCAAGCCCGGCACCTGCACCTGGATGCGGTCAGCGCCCTGGCGCTGGATCGAGGGCTCGGTGGTGCCGAGCTGGTCGATACGCTTGCGAATGATCTCGATCGACTGCGACACCGCCTGGATGGTGCGCGACTGGACACCGGCAGAGGTCGGCGCCAGCGTGATGGTGTTGCCGCTCTGGGTGACGTCGGTGTCGAGCTGCCCGGCACCGGACATCACCCCACCGATCGGCTGCGCCAGTTCGCGCAGCTTGGTGAAGGCGGCCGAGGAATCCTGGCCGTCGCGGATCGTCACCACCACCGCATTGCCCTGGATGGCGAGGCCGCTATAGCCGACGCGGGCATCGCGCAGCAGACGGCGGGCGTCGTCGCGAAGCGTCTCCAGCCGGCCTTTGCGCACATCGTCGGCGCTGACCTGCAGCACGATGTAGGAGCCGCCCTGGAGATCGAGACCGAGCACGATCTTGCGCTGCAGGAAGCCCGGCAGCTCGGCAAAATGCGCGGGCGCCAGCAGGCTCGGCACCGCCATGAGGCAGATGATCGCGCAAACCGCGGCGATCGCCAGAGCCTTCCATCGGGAAAAATAAAGCATGTACGTCTTTCCGGGGCGGCGCTTTTGCCCTTATCGTTCGGATGGCAATCCGAACGATAAGAAAGTGCTCTAGATTCAATAAGCTAGAGCATATTCTTGTCGCAAGGGTCATTCAACTTTTGCGGAATATGCTCTCAGGCGCCGCCAATGCGTCAGGCCGCGCCTTCGTCCTTGGCCGGCTCACCCTTGGCGCGCACGTCCGAGATCATCGAACGGAGCTGGCGGATCTTCACATTGTCCGCGAGCTGAAGTTCGATCTCATTGTCGTCGATGACGCGCGACACCTTGCCGATGAGGCCACCCGAGGTGACGACGGTGTCGCCGCGGCGGACCCCCTTCACCATCTCCCCGTGCGCCTTCACCTTGCGCTGCTGCGGACGCAGGATCAGGAAATACATGATCACGAAGATCAGCACGAAGGGAATGATGGACGTGATGAAACTGGTGGCGTCCGGGCCGGCGGCCTGCGCATAGGCGGGCGTAATGAACATGGAAGTCCCTTGTCCGTCGAAATACGTGACGGGCGCGAACCGCCCGGCGAAGCGGCGCGGACTATACTGACGCGCCTGCGGTTTGCAAACGCAGATAAAGCCGGACAGATCACGTTACGGAAGATGGCGCCTTCACTTGCAGGCAAACGCCGCGCCCGGTATCTCCCGGCCGGCAAGGAGCCTCACATGACCACCGCTTCCCCGGATGCCGCCGATCTCAGCCTTCTGCTCGTCCGTATCGCCGACGCGCTCGACCGTCTCGCCCCGCCGCGCGCGGCGAATGTCGACTTAGCCGCCGCCGATGCGTTTGTCTGGCACGCCGATTCCGGCCGCCCGGAGCCGGTAGCGAAGGTCAACCGGGTCGACATGGAGCTGTTGAAGGGCATCGACCGCACCCGCGACGTGCTGGTGGACAACACCACCCGCTTCGCCCGCGGCCTGCCCGCCAACAACGCCCTACTGTGGGGCGCGCGCGGCATGGGCAAGAGCTCGCTGGTCAAGGCCGCCCATGCGGCGGTCAACGCCGACCTCGGCAAGGACGGCAAGGCACCGCTCAAGCTGGTGGAAATCCACCGCGAGGACATCGAGACCCTGCCGGCCCTGATGGCGCTGATGCGCCCTTCGGCCTTCCGCTTCATCGTGTTCTGCGACGACCTCTCCTTCGACGCCGACGACACCTCCTACAAGTCGCTGAAGGCGGTGCTGGAAGGCGGCATCGAAGGGCGGCCGGAGAACGTCATCTTCTACGCCACGTCGAACCGCCGGCATTTGCTGCCGCGCGACATGATGGAAAATGAGCGCTCGACCGCCATCAATCCCGGCGAAGCGGTGGAGGAAAAGGTCTCCCTTTCAGATCGTTTCGGCCTGTGGCTCGGCTTCCACAAATGCAGCCAGGACGAATATCTGGCGATGGTGAACGGCTATATCGCGCATTTCGGCATCCGGATCGATGCCGACGAACTGCGCCGCGAGGCGCTGGAATGGGCGACCACGCGTGGCGCGCGCTCGGGCCGCACCGCGTTCCAATATGTGCAGGATGTGGCGGGGCGGCTCGGCGTGGCCCTGACGGAGAAGCCGGCCGCCCCGCAGTGACCGGCGCCAAGGTCCAGACGTCGCGCCGGTGTCCACTCGCCAGCGCCACAAGGCACTGACGAAAAAGGGCTCGGTGTTCCGAGCCCTTTCTTTTTTAATCCTCGTTCGGCTCAGAGCCCGGCGAGGTGGGAGCTCGGATCGACCGGCTGCGAGCCCTTGCGGATCTCGAAATGCACCTGCGGCGAGGTCACCGAGCCGGTCTGGCCGGCCTTGGCGATGGTTTGGCCGCGCTTCACCGTCTCGCCCTTCTTCACGTCGATCTCGCTGTTGTGGGCATAAGCCGTCACCCAGCCGTCGGCGTGCTTGATGAGCACGAGATTGCCGTAGCCCTTCAGCTCATTGCCGGCATAGGCGACGACGCCGTCCTCGGCGGCCTTGACCGACGTGCCTTCCGGCACCGAGACATTGATGCCTTCATTCTGCTGGCCGCCCGGCTTCGGGCCGAAGCCGGAGATGATGCGACCACGCACCGGCCAGCGGAACTGCATGCCGGCCTGCTTGTCGTCATCCTTCACCGCGTCTTCGGCGGGCTCCGCCGGCTTCACCGCGGCGATGAGCTGGGCATTCTTGTCGGCGGCGCCGGCCGCTGCGACCTGCCCCACCGCCTTGTTGTCGCCCGGCTTCGGCTTGGCCGGAGCTGCAGCCACCACCGGAGCGGTCGTGGCAGGCTTGGCAGCCACGTGCGCGGCAGGAGCAGCCGTCGTTGCTGCCGGCTTGGCAGCATTCGCCGCCAGCGAGCCGGAACCCGGGATGGTGATGCGCTGGCCGATGCGGACCGAGCCGTTGACGTCCATCTTGTTGGTCTGGGCGAGCGTCGTGCGCGGCACGCCATAGAGACGGGCGATGGAGGTCAGGCTCTCGCCGGACGTCACCACATGAGTGCCGCCGCCGGCCGAGGCCACGGGCGTCCGCGCGGGGGCGGCGGATGCATGGGGCGCAGACAAGGTCTGCGGGCGGGCGCCGTAGATCGGCTGCGCCGCCGGCGGCGGATTGGAAGCGTAGGAAGCCGGAGCCGCCGGGGCTGCCGCGCCATAGGGCGAGCCGCCATACGGCTGGCCGCCCTGCGGAGAGATCTGCGCCGGCGCGCCGTAGGACGGAGCCGGCTGGTAGCCGCCCGGAGCGCTCATCGGCGCGCTCTGCACCGCCGCGGTCGGCGCCGAGCCCACCGAGCCGGTATAGGCCGGAGCCATGCGGTCGCTGGCGGCGAACGGGTTGGAATTGGGATCACTGAACCGGTTGGTATCGGCGCTGCACGCGGCGGCCGTACCGGCCAGAAGGGCTACTGCGGCAAGCCGCACCAAGGGCGCCGAACCCGACATTGGAAAGCTACGCATCGCACCACACCCGAACGCTACACACGTCCGCATTAAGGGGGCGTATAGGTAAACACGGGTTTAAACGACGCAGCGGCGGGAAAAGATTCGGGCGGATTCGCGGCGACTTGCGGATTGACGGTTGCGAAAAAGACACAGTCGCGACGTGAGTCGACGGAGGCGGGTCGCTCGGCTTCAGCATCCTTCGAGGCCGGCCGTTGGCCGGCACCTCAGGATGAGGTCGCTCTAAAAACCACGTCATCCTGAGGCGTGAGCGAAGCGAACCTCGAAGGATGCTCAAACCGAGCGCCCTGCCCTCACAGCACCTGCGCCACGCCCTTCAGCAGCGGCACGAAGCGCACCGGCACCATCTCGCGCTTGACGATGCCGTCGGCGGTGAGCGCGAAGCGGGTGAGCATCTGCGTGTCCTGTGGCGGACCCACCGGGGCGACCAGCACCCCACCCTGCCGCAACTGGTCGAACAGCGCGGGCGGCACCTCATTCACTGCGGCCGTGATGATGATCCGGTCATAGGGCGCGCGCGGCGCGTAGCCGGCCGAGCCATCGGCCACGACCACCTCGATATTGGTATAGCCGAGCCGCCTCAGCCGCTCCGCCGCAGCCTGCGCCAGGGTGCGGAAGCGCTCCAGCGTCACAACCCGCTCGGCGATCTGGCCGAGGATGGCGGCGTGGTAGCCGCTGCCGGTACCGATCTCCAGCACTGAATGCGACGGCTTGAGGTCGAGCGCCTCGGTCATCAGCGCCACCACCGCCGGCTGGCTGATGGTCTGGCCGCAGGAGATCGGTAGCGCCTGGTCGACCCAGGCCAGCGAGCGGCAGGCAGGATCGACGAAGCGTTCGCGCGGCACCTGTTCAAAGGCGCGCATCAGCAGCGGATCGCGTATGCCGCGCTTGCGCAACGTCAGCAACAGCTCGGCACGCTCCAGCGCATCGTCCGCCTCGGGATCGGGCACGAAGGTCACTCGCATTACGGATCGGCCTTATAGTTAATCTCTGCGGCCGGCGATGCCAGCGAATAGAGGTGCTCTGCTGCAACATCCTTCGAGGCTCGCTGACGCTCGCACCTCAGGACGACGTAGGAGGTGCTCGGGCAATGTCCGAGCCTCGAAGGAGGCTCAAGCCAAGCGCTACCTTCCGAAGCGCTGGGCCAGCTTCGTCATCATCGGCTCGTCGGTCATGTCGAGCCGTAGCGGTGTCACAGAGATGCGGCCCTGGTCGAGGGCATGCAGGTCGGAGCCGTTCACCGTCTCGAACCGACGCTTCTCGAAGGCGATCCAGTAATAGGGATTGCCGCGCCCGTCATTGCGCTGGTCGATGCGCAACAGGTCCTGGTTGCGCGTGCCCTGCGCGGTCACCGCAACGCCGGCGACCTGGTCGACCGGCCGGTTGGGGAAGTTGATATTGACCAGGATGCCGGGCGGCAGCCCCTCCTCCAGCAAGGTGCGGATCACGCCGGGGCCGAAATGCTCGGCGACGGTGTAGGGCGGGGCGCTCCTGGTCTCCAGCCCGTAGGCCTGCGACAGCGCCATGGAGGGGATGCCGAGCACCGTGCCTTCGATGGCGCCGGCGACCGTGCCGGAATAGCCGACGTCCTCGGCGACGTTCTGCCCGCGATTGACGCCGGACAGCACCAGGTCGGGCCGCACATCGGTCATGATGTGCCGCACCGCCATGATCACGCAGTCGGTCGGCGTGCCCTTCACCGCGAAGCGCCGCTCCTCGACCTGGCGCAGCCGCAGCGGGTCGGACAGCGACAGCGAATGCGAGACGCCGGACTGGTCGAACTCCGGCGCCACCACCCACACATCGTCCGAGAGCGAGCGCGCGATGCGCGCGCAAGCCTCGAGGCCGGGCGCGTGAATACCGTCGTCATTGGTGACAAGGATGCGCATCAGCCGATTTTCTCGATCCGGTTCAGCCCACCCATATAAGGCTTCAAAGCCTCCGGAATTGCGACGGAGCCGTCGGCATTCTGGTAGGTCTCGAGGATCGCCACCATGGCGCGGCCGACGGCGACGCCAGAGCCGTTCAGCGTGTGCACGAAGCGCGGCTGCTTGCCCTCTTTCGGGCGGTAGCGCGCATTCATGCGCCGCGCCTGGAAGTCGGTGCAGGTCGAGCAGGAGGAGATCTCGCGATAGGCTTTCTGCCCCGGCAACCACACCTCGATGTCGTGGGTCTTGGCCGAGGCGAAGCCCATGTCGCCGGTGCACAGCGTCTGCACCCGGAAATGCAGGCCAAGCTTCTTCAGCACCGCCTGCGCGCAGGCCAGCATGCGCTCATGCTCGAACGCCGACTGCTCGGGCGTGGTGATGGAGACCAGCTCGACCTTGGAGAACTGGTGCTGCCGGATCATGCCGCGGGTATCGCGCCCTGCCGCGCCCGCCTCGGCGCGGAAGCACGGCGTGAGCGCGGTGAGCCGCAGCGGCAGCTCTTCCTCCGAGAGGATCGATTCGCGCACGAGATTGGTGAGCGGAACCTCGGCGGTGGGGATGAGCCAATAGTCATCGCCAGCGCGGAACTGGTCGTCGCGGAACTTCGGCAGTTGCGCCGTGCCGAACATCACCTCGTCCTTCACCAGCAGCGGCGGCGACACTTCGGTGTAGCCGTGCTCGCTCGTGTGGGTGTCGAGGAAGAACTGGCCGATGGCGCGCTCCAGCCGCGCAAGCTGGCCCCGCAGCACCACGAAGCGAGCGCCGGAGAGCTTGGCCGCCGCCTCGAAATCCATCATCCCCAGCGCTTCGCCGATCTCGAAGTGCTGTTCGGGCTTGAACAGATAGGCGTCCGGCGTGTCGTCCATCACGCCACGCCACATCGGCACCGGAACATCACCGGAAGGCAGATCGGGCCGCGGCACAAGTTCGTAGGAGACGTTCTCGCTCTCGTCCTTGCCATCCGGCACGTCATCGAGCGGGACGTTGGGAATGCCGGCGAGCGTGTCGTGCAACTCGGCCTCGACCGCCTTCACCTCGGCTTCGAGCGCCGGGATGCCGTCCTTGAGGCTCGCGACCTCGGCCATCAGCGCTTCGGCCGTCGCCTCGTCCTTCGCCTTCTTGGCGGCGCCGATCTCCCTGGAGGCGGCATTGCGGCGAGCCTGCAGCTCTTCCAGTTTCACGATGCCGGCCCGGCGGCGCTCGTCCAGCGAGACCAGAGCGTCCACCAGCGCCTGCGCTTCGGAAGCGTCCGTCCCGCGCCGAACCAGTGCGCGCACGAGCCCCTGCGGCTCCTCGCGGATCCATTTGATGTCGTGCATGGACGTCTCGCCTTAGCCTCGATCCCGTTTATGCGGCGGGGCTCGACGCCTCGCCATTCTCTGCCGCCGCGCGCCTGCGCTCGACGATGCGCACGAGGTAGACCGAGACCTCATAGAGAAGCAAGGTCGGGATGGCGAGTGCGAGCTGGCTGATGACGTCAGGTGGCGTGAGCACCGCCGCGGCAATGAACACGCCGACGATGGCATAGCGGCGGGCTTTCTTGAGCTGCTCGGAGGTCACCAGCCCGATCTGCGCCAGCAGCGTCAGGATCACCGGCAGCTGGAAGCAGATGCCGAAGGCGAAGATCAGCGTCATGATCAGCGAGAGATATTCGCTCACCTGCGGCAGCATGGAGATTTCCGCCGAGCCCGGCCCGGCCGCCTGCTGCATGGAGAGGAAATAGGTCATCGCCAGCGGCATGGCGACGAAATAGACGAACGATGCCCCCAGCAGAAAGCATACCGGCGTCGCGATCAGATACGGCCGGAAGGCACCGCGCTCGTGCTTGTAGAGGCCCGGCGCCACGAACATGTAGATCTGCGTCGCCACCACCGGAAAGGAGATGAAGGCAGCGCCGAACATGCCGAGCTTGATCTGGGTGAACAGGAATTCCTGCGGCGCGGTGTAGATGAGCTTCACGTGCTCGGTGCCGCCGGCTGCGAACTCATACGGCCACAGCAGGATGTTGTAGATCACCTTGCCCAGCATGAAGCAGGCGAAGAAGGCCACGAAGAAAGCGATGAGCGACTTGATGAGCCGCGAGCGCAGCTCGATCAGATGCTCGATCAGCGGTGCCTTCGAGGCATCGATATCTTCCTGGCTCATGCTGCGTCCGGCCCTTCATCGCCGGCAGTCGTTGTCGTGTCGGTTGATGTCTCGGTAGTCGGCGTCTTGACCCGCGCCCGCGGCTTGCGCTTCGGCTTCTCCGCCGTGCTCGCGGTGTCGTCCAGCGCCGCGACCGCCTCGCTCAGCTCCGGCTCGGCCGGCGCCGTCGCCACGCGGGGCTTGCGCTTTGGCTTGGCAGGCACTGCCGCGGGCAGATCGTCGGCAAACAGATCGGCCGGCGCACCCTCGATGGCCACCCGCGCCGCGGCGGCATCCGGTTCGACGGTCGCGGGCTTCACGTCATCAAGTTTGGAATCCAGCGGCCTGGCTTCGACCGGCGTTGTCGTGGCCGCTGGCAGCGCTTCGGGTTTCGCCCCGCCCGAAACGATGTCCTCGAACGCATAGGGCTCCAGCGGCGGCGGCTCTTCCGGCTTTGGCAACTGCGCCTCGACGGCGGCGGTCGCCGGATCGATGCCGGTCGCCTGGGCAGCGGCGTCCTCGATCTTGGTCGCCGGCTCGCCCTTGCGGCCCTCGATAGCGTCCTTGGCGGCTTTCACCTCATTCTCGAGGTCAAGCAGCGGATTGCTCGGCAGCGCGCCGGCAATGCTCTTGTTCGCGTCTTCGGTGAAGTCGGTGAAGCTCTTCTTCAGGCCGTCAAGTTCGGCCTCGCGCAGCGCTTCCTGGAATTGTCCCTGGAATTCGCCTGCCATACGGCGCAGCTTGCCCACCATCTGCCCGACAGTGCGCAGGACTCCCGGCAGCTCCTTCGGCCCGATAACGACGAGCGCGACGATGCCGATGACGAGAAGCTCGGACCAGCCGATATCAAACATAGATCATGCTGGGGCCGCGCGGCGCGGCCCCTCCCCGTTCCGTTCGGGCCGAGGATCGGATCAGCCGACCTTGCTGCGCTCGGCTTCGACGCCGGGCTGATGGTCGATGGTGCGCGTCGGCTCGGCCGGCTTGGTCGCCGCCGTGTCCTCGTCGTCCGCCATGCCCTTCTTGAACGCCTTGATGCCCTTGGCAGCGTCACCCATCAGCTCGGACAGCTTGCCACGGCCGAACAGCAGGAGCACGACCACCAGCACGATGATCCAGTGCCAGATGCTCAAACCACCCATAACATTACTCCTCTACGGTATGCGGCCGGCCCCTTGCGGCGGCGTACCTGAAATCAGTTGGGACACTAGAGCACGATCGTTTTTCAGGGAAGCGCCATCGCTTTCCCCACAAACGTAAATTGTCCTCTAGCATTTTAAAGGGAGGCAGATTCAGGCGCTTCGCGGAAACCCTTCACGTTTCGCGTAGCGTCATCCGGCTCCCGCCTCTCCCGCGGCGAAAACAAGGACCTCTGCCGGGTCTATGTGCACGCCCACATCATGGCCACGCGCGAGTCCGGCGGTAGCGCGGCGCCTTGATACCAGCGGCTCGTCCAGCCCATCGACGGCGATCTCGTAGAGGTCAAGTTCCCCGAGGAAACGGTGTGCGACGATGCGCCCCGCACGCCCGGAGCCCGGCGCACGCAATTCCACGCCCTGCGGGCGGATGGCGGCAACGGCGGCCGCTCCCTCGCCCAGCCCGCTGGCAGCGAAGCTGCCGAACGGCGTCTCGAGCCGCCCGGCCGCGACCTTCCCCGCGATCTCGTTGATCTCGCAGAAAAAGCGCGCGGTCGCGAGATCGGACGGCGTGCGATAGAGTTCCTCCGGCGTACCAACCTGGGCGAGGCGTCCGCCGCGCATCAGCGCGATGCGATCACCGAGCCGCATCGCCTCCTCCGGATCATGGGTGACGATGATGCAGGTGGCGCGGGCCTCCCGCAGCACGTTCAGCGTCTCGGTGCGCACCGTGTCGCGCAGCCGCCGGTCGAGGCCCGAGAACGGCTCGTCCATCAGCAATATGCCCGGCCGCGGCACCAGCGCGCGGGCCAGCGCAACGCGCTGCTGCTCGCCGCCGGAGAGCGCGTGGGGATACTCCTCGGCATAGCGTTCCAGCCGCACGCGGGCGAGCGCCCGGCGCGCCTCGTCCTCTGCCTGGGCGCGGCTGAGGCTGCGCAGGCCGAAAGTGACGTTCTCCAGATTGGTGAGATGCGGGAACAGCGCATAATCCTGGAACACCAGGCCGATATTGCGCTTCTCCGGCGGCACGAACGCGTCGGGTCCGGCGACCACCATGCGGTCGAGGGCGATGCGCCCGCCGGTGGGGCGCTCGATACCGGCGACGAGGCGCAGCAGCGTGGTCTTGCCGCAGCCGGAGTGGCCGAGCAGGCAGACGATCTCGCCCGGCTCCACCGTCAACGAGACGCCGCGCACCGCTTCCACCGTGCCGTAGCTGTGGCGCACATCATCGATGGTGAGGCGGCTGGCGAGCGAGACCGGGGTGCGGGCGGTGGCGGCAGACATAGGCGGCTCCAGTGCGGGTGCCGCGTCGGCGGCTCGAGCATCTGCCTGTCGTTCCATCGAAACGGCAGGCAGATGCTCTAGTTTCAATGGGCTGGAGCAGGTTCTGATCGCAAAAGTCATTCAACTTTTGCGGAACATGCTCAGTCCTCGTCGTCCTCCGGCACCGCGCGCGGCACCAGACCGAGGTCGATCACGTCAGGCTCGAGGGGGTCCTCGTCATCCTGGAGCGTCACATCGTCATTGGGTATGGGCACCGTCAAGCCCGCCGGCACCCGCGCGTCGATTAGGCCGGTGCCCTTCAACTCTTCGATGCCCGGCAGATCCTGGATCGAATCGAGGCCGAAATGCACGAGAAACCCCTCGGCCGTGCCGTAGGTGACCGGCCGCCCGGGGCTGCGGCGGCGCCCGCGCATGCGGATCCAGCCGGCCTCCAGCAGCACGTCGAGCGTGCCCTTGTTGGCGGCGACGCCGCGTATCTCCTCGATCTCGGCACGGGTGGCCGGCTGGTGATAGGCAATGATGGCCAGCGTCTCCAGCGCCGCGCGGGAGAGCTTGCGCGGCTCCGGCTTGTCGCGGGCGAGCAGGAAGCCGAGATCCGGCGCGGTGCGGAACATCCATTTGCCGGCAACACGCGTGAGGTTCACGCCGCGCGGCGCATACTCGGTGGCAAGCTCGGCGAGCAGGGCTGGCAGGTCGGCGCCCTCCGGCAGGCGCGCCAGCAGCGTCGCCTCGTCCAGCGGCTCGCCCGCGGCGAACAGCATGGCCTCCAGCAGGCGCAGGGCCGGTGCGCGACGGGGCTCCTCGGTGCGCTCGCGGACGGGCTGCATGTTCATGCCCCGTCCTCGTCACCGGAACCGAGCGGTCGGATCCAGATTGGCGCGAAGGCGCCATCCTGCTGCAGCTCGATCATCCCCTCGCGCACCATCTCAAGGGTCGCGGAGAAGCCTGAGGCGAGCGCGGTGGCGCGCATCTTCGGATCGGCCATCCAGTTGAGCAGGAAGCCGTCGAGCCGCGCCCAGTCGCCACCCGGCGGCAGCCGGCCGATCAGCCGCTCCAGCCGCTCGCGGGCGTCCGCCAGCGAGAGCACGTGACGGGGCGCGAAGCGCACCTGGGAGAGCGCAATCCTTTGCCGATGCGCGCCATAGGCAGCGAGCAGGTCATAGAGGCCCGCCTCATAGACCACGGCCCCTGCGCTGTGCAGCGGCTCGGCATGGCCGCGCGGGAACACGTCCTGCCCCATCCGGTCACGGGTAGCGAGATGCGCGGCGGCGCTGCGAATACGCTCCAGCCGGCGCAGCCGCTCGGCGAGATCGGCGGCCAACTCGGCGGCGCTCGGCCCATCCTCCTTTGGCGGCTCCGGCAGTAGCAGGCGCGACTTCAGAAACGCGAGCCACGCCGCCATGACCAGATAATCGGCGGCGAGCTCGAGGCGCACCTTGCGCGCTTCCTCGACGAAGGTGAGGTACTGCTCGGCAAGCTGGAGAATGGAGATGCGGTGGAGATCCACCTTCTGGGTGCGGGCGAGCGCCAGCAGCAGGTCGAGCGGACCTTCGAAGCCGTCGACATCGACGACGAGCGCGGGCTCGCTCGCGCCGCGCTCAGCCGTTTCGAAGGCGAATTCGTTCTGCTCCATCTATACCGGCAGCGTCCTGTTCACGTCGCCGCGATCATAGCGGAAAATTGCGCGCGCGCCTGCGAAACCTCGAAGGCGCCGGGGCTGCGGAGCCGGTCGAGCGCCGCCGCACAACGCCGCGCCGCCTCGCCGGAAAGCTGCGGCGTCTGGGACGCCACCTGCACCATCTCCTCCATCTTGCCGTTGCAATGGAGCGCGAGATCGCAGCCCGCGATGAAGGCGGCTTCGGTCCGGCTCGCCAGCGTGCCGGAGAGCGCACCCATTGAGAGATCGTCGCTCATCAGTGCACCATCGAAGCCGATATGGCCGCGAATGATCTCCTCGATCACCCGCTTCGAAGTGGTCGCAGGGTTCTCCGTGTCGATCGCGGAATAGACGACGTGCGCGGTCATGCCGAGCGGCAGGTCGGCGAGCAGGCGGAACGGCGCGAAGTCGGTCGCCTCCAATTCCTTGCGCGAGGTCTCGACGACCGGCAGGCTCTCATGGCTGTCGGCGCGGGCGCGGCCATGGCCGGGGATATGCTTGAGCACCGGAAGCACGCCGCCCTCGATCAGACCTTCCGCGGCAGCGCGGGCGAGGCTCGCCACTTGTGCCGGGGTGTCGCCATAGGCGCGGTCGCCGATGATGCCGTGACCTTCCGGCAGGCGCAGGTCGGCGCACGGCACGCAATCGACATTGATGCCGAGGCTCGCGAGATCGTCCGCCATCAGCCGCGCGCCGAGCTTGGCCGTCGCCTTGGCGCCCGCCATGTCGCCGGCCTCCGCTATGGCAGCGAACCCCGCAGCCGGCGGATAGGCCGGCCAATGCGGCGGCGCCAGCCGCTGCACGCGTCCACCCTCCTGGTCGACCAGCACCGGCGCGTCAGCGCGCCCGACGATGGAACGGAAGGCGGCGACCAGCGCCCTCACCTGCCCCGGCGTCTCGATATTGCGGCGGAACACGATCAGCCCCCACGGATCGCTCTCCGCGAAGAAGCGCTCTTCCTCAGGAGTGAGGACCGGGCCGGCGCAGCCGGTGATGAAGGCGCGGGGCGTCGTCGGCATGGATGAACCGTAGGTTGCTCGGGCTGATTGCGGGTAGCGGCGTGACGACCTTAGGTCAAGCGAGCATCCTTCGAGGCCCGGCTATGCCGGGCACCTCAGGATGAGGTTGTGCTTTTAAGAAGAACCTCATCCTGAGGTGCTCGCGCAGCGAGCCTCGAAGGATGCTCAAGCAGGACTTGGCCCTAAGCGCAGCGGATCAGTTCCGCTGCACCATGCAGTCGCCGCCCTGGGCGCGCAGGCTCTGGCACAGCTCATTGGCCTGGTCCTTCGAATTAAAGGGACCGACCTGCGCGCGGTAATAGATGCCGCGATCGCCGAGATCGGCGCGGCGGATATTGGCGCTGTAGCTGCCGAGGATGCCGGGATACTTGCCCTGCGTGGCGCGCCAGGCAGACTGCGCCTCACCCTGGGTGCGCTGCGCTGCTATCTGCACGAAATAGCCGTTAGACCCCGCCGCGTCGGTTGCCGCGGGCGCGGCCGGCGCTGCGGTGGTCGGGCTCGCTACCGGAGCTGCAGCGACGCGGGTCGGCGGCAGCGGCACGTTCGCCGGCATCGCCGAGGATGACGCATCATCCTGCGCGTAGGAGCTGACCTGCATCGGCGCACCAACCGGGGCCGGAGCCGGCGAGAGCGACGCGCTTGGCGCCTGGAGCACCGGCGCGGACGAACCGTCCACCACCGTGCCATCGGCGCGCACGGTAAGGGTGCGCACGCGCTTCGGCTCGGTCGGATTGGCGGAACCGGAGCTGGGCTGCTGTGCCTGGGGCGGGCTCGCCGACGGCATCGCGCCGAGCGGAGCCGGCGCGGAAGGCGACGGCACCGGGCCGCTGCCGCCGGTGGGCGGCAGGATCACGCGCGGCTGGGCCGCCTGCGGCTGCGCCGCCTGCGAAGGATCGACCGGCTCTTCCTGGCTCGATACCACCCGCTCATTGCCGGAGGGATCACCGCCGACGCGGTCATAGATCAGCTTCTGGCCGTCGGCGCTCTGGTCGCCGCCAGCCTGCTGGGGCGGCGCGACCTTGTTCGGCCCATGATCGGCCTTGATGACCGGCGGCTGACCGGATGCGACCAGCGTGCCGCCGCCCCCGTTCATGGCACGCAGGCCGAAATATCCACCTGCGATCAGCAGGATGGCGCAGCCAATGGCGGTGCCGAGCAGGGCCAGCCGGCGGCTGCGCGGTGGGCGCTCTTCCTCATACGCCTCGTACTCGTAGCCATCGTCGGCCTCGCCGGAGGCCTCGCTTTCATAGCCGTCGCGCTCGATGGCGGTACGGCCATAATCATAGGCATCGTCGTCCAGCGTATAGCCGCCGCGCGACTGCGGTTCGGTGCGTGCGGTCGGCCGCGCGGCAGCATTGCTGGCCGGCGCGTCGAAGCCAGGCAAGGAAGCGGGCGCGGCGCGGCTGGTGGTCGCATCGCGGAAATTGGCGTCGCGCGCCGGTGCAGCGGACTGCGTCCGCGCGGTCGGCGCACTGGTCGGCTGAGCCTTGCTGGACGGCGCCGGCGTTGCGAACAACGCCTCGGCGACCGCCGCCTCCGCACGATCGGAGATGCGCGGCGCGCGCTCGGCAGCTCGCGGCGCTTCAGGCTCGCGGACCGGACGGCTGGTGGGCCGGGCCGGCTCCTGGTGATCGCGCGGCTCGCTGCGGCTCTGGCGGGGGATCGGCTCTGCATAGGCTTCCGCGGCAAGCGCAGAGAACGGACCGGGCGCCGGACGCGAGGGTTCCTGACGTACAGGTTCGTGACGGGCCGGCTCCGGACGAACCGGCGGCTGCTGACGAGCCTGCGGCTCCTGACGGGCCGGCTCGGAGCGCGCCGGCTCCGCATGGGCCGGGCGCGGCGCTGGAGCGGCGGGACGCGCCGAACGCGCGGCAGGTGCTGCATGGGACGCCGGCTGGCCGGCGTCGGCATTCTCGCGGAAGAATTCGGCGAAGGGATCTTCCTGGCCGATCAGCCGGGCCAGCTCGGCAAGCGGGTCATCCGCGGACGGCCGTGCTCCGGCGGAGCGCTGCCCATAGGCTGCATCGTCCCGCGTGCGCATCCTGCTCTCGTTACCCATTGCACCGAACCCGTTCTACTAACCGCAAGAATGCCGGTCCGTGCGAACCGGCATCAGAACGGCGGCGGTCGGCCCAGATCGGCTAACGCGACACACTCACCGCATTTCTTCGGGGGCATCGACTCCGAGGATGGAGAGTCCTGAAGCGATAACCAGCGCGATGGCATGCACAAGTGCCAGCCGCGCGTAGGTCAAGACTCGATCATCTTCGATAATGAAGCGTAAATGAGGCGATTCCTTCCCTCGATTCCATTGTCCATGCAAGGCACTGGCCAGATCGTAGAGGTAGAATGCCACCCGGTGCGGCTCTTTGGCGAGGGCCGCCTGCTCGATCAGCCGCGGATAGCCTGCAATGAGTTTAGCAAGCGCAATCTCGCCTTCGTCGTCGAGCCGGTCAAGCGCCGAATCAACGAAGCCCACCGGTTCCGACGCTAGGCCGGGGAACGCTTCCCGCGCATTGCGCAGGATGGAGCGCGCCCGGGCATGGGCGTACTGCACATAGAAGACAGGATTGTCACGGCTCTGCTCGATTACCTTCGCAAGATCGAAATCGAGCACCGCATCGTTCTTGCGGTGGATCATCATGAAGCGCACCGCGTCGCGGCCCACCTCGTCGACCACGTCGCGCAGCGTCACAAAGTCGCCGGCGCGCTTCGACATCTTCACCGGCTCACCATTGCGCAGCAGCCGTACCAGCTGGCACAGCTCGACCTCGAGCGCGCCCTCCCCGCCGGTCGCCGCCTTCACCGCCGCCGTCATGCGCTTGACGTAGCCGCCATGGTCGGCCCCCCAGATGTCGATCATCCGGGAGAAGCCGCGGTCGAACTTGTCCTTGTGATACGCGATGTCGGCAGCGAAATAGGTGTAGCTGCCGTCCGATTTCATCAGCGGGCGGTCGACATCGTCGCCGAATTCGGTGGCGCGGAACAGCGTCTGCTCGCGATCCTCCCAATCCTCCACCGGTGCGCCCTTGGGGGGTGCCAGCCGTCCTTCATAGACGAGGCCACGACGGCGCAGATCGTCCAGCAGGAAATCGATGATGCTCGGCCCATTGTCCGCGCGGACATGCAAAGTGCGCTCGGAGAAGAATACGCCGTGCCGGATGTTCAGTGCCTCGAGGTCGGTGCGGATCATCACCATCATCGCGGCGATGGAGGCGTCGCGTACGATCGGCAGCCATTCGGCTTCCTGCATCTCCGTGAGCGCCGGTCCATGCTCGGCGGCGAGGGCCTGGCCGACCGGGACCAGATAGTCACCGGGATAGAGCCCTTCCGGAATGGTGATGGCCTCGCCCAGTGCCTCGCGGTAGCGCAGATAGGACGAGCGGGCGAGCACATCGACCTGCGCCCCGGCATCGTTGATGTAATATTCGCGGACCACATCCCAGCCGGCGAACGCCAGCAGGTTGGCCAGCGCATCGCCGAACACCGCGCCGCGGCAATGGCCGACATGCATCGGCCCGGTCGGGTTGGCGGAGACATACTCGACATTGACCGGCCGCCCGGCGCCGAGATCGGCACGGCCATAGGCGCCGCCCTGGCGGAGCGCGTTCGCCATGGCGCCGCGCCACAGCGAGGGATCAAGCGCGATATTGATGAAGCCCGGTCCGGCAACCTCGATCCCGGTGACGCCCTCGATCGCCTTCAGCTTGACCGCGAGCTTCTCGGCGAGGTCGCGCGGCTTCATGCCGGCTTCCTTCGCCAGCACCATCGCCGCATTGGTGGCGAGGTCGCCATGGCTCACCTCGCGCGGCGGCTCGACCACGACGCGGGCGGCATCGATCCCGGCAGGCAAGGCGCCCTCGCCGGCGAGATCGGCAAGGGCGGCGCGGACGTGATCGGCGAAGATCGCGTAGAGATTCATGCGTGGCTCCGGAACGGCGTTGCCGGCGAGGTAAGTCGATTGGAATGCCGGGGGCGGCTGCCGCTAGCGCAGTTCCGGGGTCGAGTCAAAGAGCCGGGCATGCTCGGCAAGCGCATAGCGGTCGGTCTGGCCGGCAATGAAATCGGCGATGCGCCGGGCCCGGCGCTCCTCTTCGGCGCCTTCGATCGTTACCTGCCATTCCGGCGGCAGCGCGGCGCTGTCCGCCATGTAGCGGGTGAAAAGATCGCGCACCACTTCGCCGGCATCCGTCATCACCCGCATCAGCCAGGGGTGGCGGTACATGTGCGGATAAAGGAAAGCCTTCATCCCCCGCTCGGCCTCCGCGACCGGCGCCGAGAAGCCGACCAGCGCGCCGCCGAGCCGGCGCACCGCGTCGGCCGACTGCGGTTCATGCTGACTGACGCGGCGGCTTGTCTCCGCCACCACGTCTTCGATCAGCAAGGTGATGAGCCGGCGGCCGACCTCGTGCACCGTGCGCGAGGCATCGAGCGTCGGCCATTGCGCGCGGATCTCCGCGATCACCGGGCCGACCAGCGGCAATCCCGTGAGATCACCGACGCCGAACATGCCGGCACGCAGGCCGTCATCCATGTCGTGGACGTCATAGGCGATATCGTCGGCGATGGCGGCGACCTGCGCCTCCGCCGAGGGCCAGCTCCACAGCCACAGATCCTGCCGGCCGGCATGGGCGGCGACGGCATGCGGCAGCGGGGCCAAGAGGGGTCCATTGTGCTTGACGATGCCCTCATGGGTCTCCCAGCTGAGGTTCAGACCGTCGAAGCCCGGGTAGCGGTTCTCCAGCCGCGTCACCACGCGCAGCGCCTGCGCATTGTGGTCGAAGCCCCCATAGGCGGCCATGCAGGCGTCGAGCACGCGCTCCCCGGCATGGGCGAAGGGCGGGTGCCCGAGATCATGGGCCAGCGCCAGCGCCTCGGCGAGATCCTCGTCCAGCCCCAAAGCGCGAGCGATGGAGCGGGCCACCTGAACCACCTCTAGCGTATGGGTGAGCCGGGTGCGGAAATGATCGCCCTCGTGATAGACGAAGACCTGCGTCTTGTAGGCCAGCCGCCGGAATGCGGAGGAATGGATGATGCGGTCGGCATCACGACGGAAGGCGCTACGCGTACCGCTCGCGGGCTCGTCGACGAGACGGCCGCGACTTTCCTCGGCCTTCGACGCCCATTCCACACGCGGCTGCGCCAGCGCGACCGCCATATTTCCCCTCCCCGCACATTATTCGTTCGCTGCCCCGTGCAGCACACCCCTTTGACTCGGGCGCGGCAGCACTTAACTATCGGGGTAGTTCATATTCAACCTGAAGGCTGCGACATGAGCGCAACCGAATTGAGTGCGGAATCAGCAGGGGTGGCCGTCACTGGTCGCGCCGCCCGCCGCATCGCCCAGATCCTCGCCACCGAGCCGCCCACCAGCGTGCTGCGGGTGAGCGTGGAGGGTGGTGGCTGTTCCGGCTTCCAATACAAGTTCGACATCACCCGCGAACGGGCCGACGACGACATCGTCATCGACAATGACGGCGCCACCGTCGTCATCGATCCGGTCTCGCTGGAATATATGTCCGGCTCGCATATCGACTTCGTCGACGACCTGATCGGCGCTTCCTTCAAGATCGAGAATCCGCACGCCATCGCCTCGTGCGGCTGCGGCACCAGCTTCGCGCTCTGATGCGTCCGGTCGGGGTGCTCTGCGCCCTGCCGCAGGAACTCGCCGTCCTCACCGACAATCTCGAAGGTCAGGAGACCAGCGAGCGCGCCGGCATGCGCTTTCATGCCGGCGCGCTCGACGGCCATGACGTGGTTCTGGCGCAGGCCGGCATGGGCAAGGTCAATGCCGGCATCGCCACGACGCTGCTGATCGAGCGCTTCGAGGCGCGCACCGTGGTGTTCTCCGGCATCGCCGGCGGCCTCGATCCGGAACTCTCCATCGGCGACGTCGTGATTGCCGAGCATGTGGTGCAGCACGACACCGGATGGCACGGCGCAGAGGGCTTCAACGCCTATCAGGCCGGGCATCTGCCCTTCTTCAACCCGGTCGACGACCACGGCCACCACGCCGATGCCACGCTGATCGCGCGCAGCCGCGAGGCGCTGGCCGAACTGGCGCTGGCGCCGCTCTCCCGCGCCGCCGGTGGCGAGGAGCGCCCGCCGCTGGTCCATTTCGCCCGGGTGCTTACCGGCGACCAGTTCGTCAACAGCGAAGCCGTCCGCGACCGGCTGTTCCGCCAGTTCGGTGGCGCCGCGGTGGAGATGGAGGGCGGCGCCATGGCGCAGACCTGCGCCGCCTTCGGCGTGCCGTGGCTGGTGATCCGCGCGCTGTCGGACCTTGCCGGCCACGATTCCCATTTCGACTTCGCGCGCTTCGCCGACGAGGTCTCGCGCTCTTCCGCACTGATCGTGCGGCGGCTGCTGCCGGTGCTATAAGCCCTGATCGACAGCGGGGATTCCGATGCGCATCGCCACCTGGAACGTCAATTCGATCAAGCAGCGGCTCGACCATGCGGCGATCTGGTTGAAGGAACGCCAGCCGGATCTGGTCTGCCTCCAGGAGATCAAATGCGTCGACGAGGCTTTCCCGCGCGAGGCGTTCGAGGCGCTCGGCTATAATGTGGCGGTGCATGGCCAGAAGGGCTTCAACGGCGTCGCCGTGCTCTCCAAGCTGCCGTTCGACGAGGTGACGACCGGTCTGCCCGGCGACGAGGCCGATGTGCAGTCGCGCTTCATCGAGGTGGTGGTGTCGACGCCGAAGGGTGCGGTGCGGGTCTGTGGCATCTATCTGCCGAATGGCAATCCGCCCGACACCGAGAAATACCCCTACAAGCTCGGCTGGATGGCGCGGCTGAAGACACTGATCGCCCAGCGCCTCACCTATGAGGAGCCGCTGGTGATCGCCGGCGACTACAATGTCATCCCGGCGCCGGAGGACGTGCACGACCCCGCCTTGTGGGTGGGCGACGCGCTGTTCCTGCCGAAGACCCGCGCCGCCTTCCGCGAACTGCTCAATCTCGGCCTGACGGAAGCGGTGCGCGCCACCACCGACGAGGCCAAGCTCTATACGTTCTGGGATTACCAGGCCGGCGCCTGGCAAAAGAACAACGGCATCCGCATCGACCACCTGCTGCTGTCGCCGCAGGCCGCCGACCGCCTCAAGGGCGTCGGCATCGACAAGCACACCCGCACCTGGGAGAAGCCTTCCGACCACGTGCCGGTCTGGGCGGACTTCGATCTCGGATGACGCTGGATAGACGTGCCGTTCCCGTAATCGTCGCCCCGGACGGCCTTTAGGCCGATCCGGGATCGCGAAAACATTCTTCACCTTCCAACGATCCCGGCTCTGCGGCTTCGCCTTCGGCCGGGATGACGTCGCTGGCTTGAATCAAATACTTACCGGTCAACCTTCAGGTGCTGCTCGAGATAGAGCAGCGCCATCGCCCGCTCGTCCGAGGTCGCCGAGGCGAAGGCGTCGTCATAGAGCTTGACGATCCACTTGTCGTCGCCGGTCGCGGCGGCGTCGCGCGCCAGCGTCAGCCACATCAGGCCGCGTGCGGCCTGGCGCGGAATACCCTCGTCGCCTTTGAACAGCAGGCCGCCGAGCAGCGCCTGGGCCTTGTACTGCCCCTTCTGCGCGGCAAGGCCGAGCCAGCGGGCGGCGAAACGCGGGTCGCGCTTGACGCCGCTGCCGTCGATATAGAGCCGGGCCAGCTGGTACTGCGCATCCGGATCGCCGAAGTAAGAGGCGGCATAAGCGAACATGTCGCGCGCGCGGCCGAGGTCGCGGCGCACCTGGCTGTTCGGGATGCCGCTCAGATAATAGCCGCCCAGCGCCACGAAGGCGTCGGCGACGAAGCGGGCCTGCGGTGCCGACGGGTTGTCGTCGGCATGCATGTTGGCGATCTGGGTGAAATATTCGAACGCCTTGATGTCGTCGCGCTGCACGCCCTCGCCGTCCGCATACATGCGGCCGAGCTTCCACTGCGCGCCCGGATGGCCCTGGTCGGCGGCGTAGCGCAGCGAGTCGATGCCCTTCTCGGTTTCACCGGAGCGCAGTGCCTTGGTGCCGAGCCGCACCGCCTCCTCCAGCGGGCGCGAACCGGCGCCCGGCGGCGCCACCGCGCCGGGGACCCGGCCGGGCGCCGGCGGGGAATCGGTGTTGCCGTCGAAAGCCGACGCCGTCACCGGCGCCAGGCTGATCGCCAGCGCGACCGCAAGTGCGAGAGCCTCAGATATCCGCATAGCACGATGTCTCGGCTGCGCCGCCCGGATGGGTCACAGCGCCCTTGCGGGCGGACCCAACGGTCTGCGCGAACTTCCAGATGGCCCCCGAGCCAAAAGTGGTGGGACGCGGCTTCCATTCCTTGAGCCGCTCGGCAAGCTCCTCGTCGGAGAGCTCGACCTCGAGCGTGCCCTCGACAGCATCGATGGCAATGATGTCGCCGTCGCGAATGAGCCCGATCGGGCCGCCGACCGCTGCTTCCGGGCCGACATGGCCGATGCAGAAGCCGCGGGTCGCGCCGGAGAAGCGTCCATCTGTGATGAGCGCGACCTTGTCGCCCATGCCCTGGCCATAGAGCGCCGCGGTGGTGGACAGCATCTCGCGCATGCCGGGGCCGCCCTTCGGCCCCTCATAGCGGATCACCAGCACCTCGCCTTCTTCATAGGCGCGGTTGGTCACCGCCTCGAAGCAGGCCTCCTCGCCATCGAAGCAGCGTGCGGGACCGGTGAACTTCTGGTTCTTCAGGCCCGCCACCTTCACGATGGCGCCATCGGGCGCGAGATTGCCCTTGAGGCCAACCACGCCGCCGGTCACGGTGATCGGATCGTTGGCCGGGCGCACCACATCCTGGTCCGGGTTCCACTTCACCGAAGCGAGGTTCTCGGCAATGGTGCGGCCGGTCACGGTGAGGCAGTCGCCGTGCAGAAAGCCATGGTCGAGCAGCGTCTTCATCAGCAGCGGGATGCCGCCGACCTCGAACATATCCTTCGCCACATAGCGCCCGCCCGGCTTCAGGTCGGCGATATAGGGCGTGCGCTTGAAGATCTCGGCGACGTCGAACAGGTCGAACTCGATGCCCACCTCGTGCGCGATGGCCGGCAAATGCAGCGCCGCATTGGTCGAGCCGCCCGAGGCGGCGACCACGGTTGCGGCATTCTCCAGCGCCTTCAGGGTGACGATGTCGCGCGGCCGGATCTGGCGGGCGACCAGTTCCATCACCTGCTCGCCGGCGGTCATGCAGAACCGGTCGCGGATCTCGTAAGGCGCCGGCGCGCCGGCCGAGTAGGGCAGCGCAAGGCCGATCGCCTCGGAAACGGTCGCCATGGTGTTGGCGGTGAACTGCGCGCCGCAGGCGCCGGCCGACGGGCACGCCACCTGCTCGAGTTCGTCGAGATCCTCGTCCGACATCAGGCCGACGGAATGCTTGCCGACCGCCTCGAACATGTCCTGCACGGTGACCGGCTGGCCGCGGAACGAACCCGGCAGGATCGAGCCGCCATAGATGAAGATGGACGGTATGTTGAGGCGCACCATCGCCATCATCATGCCCGGCAGCGACTTGTCGCAGCCGGCGAGACCGACCAGCGCGTCATAGGCATGGCCACGAATGGTGAGTTCGACCGAGTCCGCGATGACGTCGCGCGACGCCAGCGAGGCCTTCATGCCCTCGTGGCCCATGGCGATGCCGTCGGTGACGGTGATGGTGCAGAATTCGCGCGGCGTGCCATTGGCGGCGGCGACGCCCTTCTTCACCGCCTGCGCCTGGCGCATCAGCGAGATGTTGCACGGCGCGGCCTCGTTCCAGCACGAGGCGACGCCGACCAGCGGCTGGTGGATCTGCTCGCGGGTGAGACCCATCGCATAAAGATACGAGCGATGCGGCGCACGCGACGGACCTTCCGTCACGTGGCGGCTCGGAAGCTTCCTTTTGTCGATGATCGTCCTGGCGTCCATTGTACGCACGCTTCCCGGCGTCGGCGGATCTCGCGGGCAACTGCGCCCGGACGCTACTCTCCACCGCGTAAGGGACGGATTTCGTGCCGGTTTGTGGCGGCATCGCGGCACCTAGCGTCAGCACCTCCCAACAGGGTTGCGAATGCGTGACACTGTGACGTGAATGACACAAATTTGAGAGGGATTGCGGTTAATCCGAACCGCTTCGCGTCCAGTTCGCCGCCAATATTCCGGGCATCCGTTTCAGCTCGGCAATCACGGCGTCGAGCTCCCTCGGACGCACCGAAGTATTGACGAGCGTAGCCCGCAATTCCGTGCGGCCTTCGGCCCGCTCCAGGGTCTCGATGTCATCGACCGGGAATTGCGCCGCATCGAGCCGGGCGACGAGTATCCCCTGCGCCTCTGGCGCCCCGGCCGCCGGCACGACGATGCCGACCTCGTAGGTGGCCTCGGTTGCCGCCTCGTCGCGCGGCAGGCGCTCCAGCGCATCGATGAGCGGCCGCAGCATTGTATTGCCGGCGAGCACGAAGACGGTGAGCAGGACCGCCTGCGCCACCAGGTCGGCACCGGCGCAAGCGCCGACCGCCGCCGAACACCAGAGCGTCGCCGCGGTGTTTAGCCCGCGAATATTGGTGCCTTCCTTCATGATGACGCCGGCGCCGAGGAAGCCGATGCCGGTCACCACATTGGCGATGATGCGCACCGCGCTGTCGGCACCACCGAGATGGATGCCCATGTCGACGAACTGGCAGGCGCCGACGGCGACGAGCACATTGGTCCGCAGGCCGGCGGTGCGCTGGCGGTATTGCCGTTCCGCGCCGATCGCCGTCCCCAGGACAAAGGCGACCACGAGGCTCACGACACTGTCGAGGAAGTCCAGGGCGTGGAAGGTAGCGAGGAACTGCATGGCACCAGCGTCACGCCTTGCCGAGACGCGCCAGCGCCTCGCGGATCTTCGCCGCGCGGGCCTCCGCAGCATCGCGGCGCTCGCGCTGCTCTTCGATCACCTCTTCCTTGGCGCGGGCGAGGAAATCCGGATTGCCTAGCTTGACGTCGACCCTCGCAACATCGTCCGCCGCCTTGGCCAGTTCCTTGGAAAGCCGCACCGCCTCCGCGTCCATGTCGATGATGCCGGCCAGCGGCAGCGCCGCGGTCTCGCCGCGCACCACCAGTTGCACCGCGCCGGCCGGCGCCTCGCTCGCGAACGCGATGGAGGAGAGCCGGGCAAGGCGCACCAGCGCGTCGTTCCAAAGCTTGGCGCGCGCCGTGGTCTCGTCCGACGCGCCGACCAGCGCCAGCGGGATCTGCGCGCCCGCGGGCACGTTCATCTCGGCCCGCACCGAGCGCACCTCGGTGATCAGATCGACCAGCCAGCCGAGCTCGGCCTCCGCATCCGGCGCATCCAGCCCTTCAAGCGCCGGCCAGGACGCAAGCGTCAGCAGGCCGTCGCCGCCGGTGCGCTCCCACAGCTCTTCGGTGAGGAAGGGCATGAAGGGGTGCAGCAGCCTCAATGTCTCGTCGAGCACGAAAGCGGTGGTGGCGCGTGTCTCCGCCTTCCAGGGGCTGTCGGCGCTCATGAACACCGGCTTGGCGAGTTCCAGGTACCAGTCGCAGAAGATGTTCCAGACGAAGCGGTAGGCCGCGCCGGCCGCCTCGTTGAACCTGTAGGCCTCGATCGCCTCGGTCACTTCGGTGATGGCGCGCTGCGTCTCAGAGAGGATCCAGCGGTTGAGCGTCGAGGACGCAGCCGCAGGCACGAAGGCCGGATCGCGCCGGCATTCGTTCATCTCGGCAAAGCGGGCGGCGTTCCAGAGCTTGGTCGAAAAATTACGGTAGCCCTCGACACGGTTGGTCGACAGCTTGATGTCGCGGCCCTGCGCCGCCATCGCCGCGAGCGTGAAGCGCAGCGCATCGGCGCCATACTCGTCGATCAGCGAGAGCGGGTCGATGACGTTGCCCTTGGACTTCGACATCTTGGCGCCCTTCTCGTCACGGACGAGGGCGTGGATATAGACGTCCTTGAACGGCACTTCGTCATCCATGAAGTGCAGGCCCATCATCATCATCCGGGCAACCCAGAAGAAGATGATGTCGAAGCCGGTGATCAGCACCGAGGTCGGGTAGAAGCGCTTCAGCTCCGCCGTCTCGTCCGGCCAGCCGAGCGTCGAGAACGGCCACAGCGCCGAGGAGAACCAGGTGTCGAGCACGTCCTCGTCGCGGGTGATGAACGCGGCAAGCTTGTCCGGATCCTCGGCAAGCGCCCTCGCCTCCTCGTCGGTGATGATGCGCGCCTCGACGCAGTGCGCCAGCGCCGCCGCCATCGCCTCCTCTTCCGTCTCCTCGACGAAGACAGTGCCGTCCGGTCCATACCAGGCCGGGATCTGATGGCCCCACCACAGCTGGCGCGAGACGCACCAGGGCTGGATGTTCTCCAGCCACTCGAAATAGGTCTTCTCCCAGTTCTTAGGCACGAACGAGGTCCGCCCCTCGCGCACCGCTTTCAACGCCGGCTGGGCCAGCGTATGGGCGTCGACATACCACTGGTCGGTCAGCCAGGGCTCGATCACGACGTTCGAGCGGTCGCCATGCGGCACGGTGTGGACGTTCGGCGTGATCTGGTCGAGCAGGCCGCGCTCCTCCATCAGCGCGACGATCGCCTTGCGTGCCGCCTCGCGGCTCTGGCCATGCAAGGCGAGCACGGCGTCGAGGTCCGGACCCGGGGCGGCGCCGTCGAGGAAATCCTCATTGCCGGCGAGCAGCATGCGCGCCTCGGCATCGAGCACGTTGATCATCGGCAGGTCGTGACGCTTGCCGACCTCGAAATCGTTGAAGTCGTGCGCCGGGGTGATCTTCACCGCGCCGGTGCCCTTCTCGGGATCGGAATACTCGTCCGCGACGATCGGGATGCGGCGGCCAACCAGCGGCAGCACGGCGAACTTGCCGACGAGGTGCGTGTAGCGCTCATCGTCCGGATGCACCGCGACCGCGGTGTCGCCGAGCATGGTCTCCGGCCGCGTGGTGGCGACCGTGATGAACTCGTCGGTGCCCTCGATCGGATAGCGGAAGTGCCAGAGGTGGCCCTTCACCTCGACCTGCACGACCTCCAAGTCGGAGATGGCGGACTGGAACTTCGGGTCCCAGTTCACCAGCCGCTTGTCCTTGTAGATCAGCCCTTCCTTGTAGAGCCGGACGAACACCTTGAGGACGGCGCGCGAGAGCCCCTCATCCATGGTGAAGCGCTCGCGCGACCAGTCGCACGATGCGCCGAGGCGCTTCAGCTGATTGATGATGGCGCCGCCGGATTCCTCCTTCCACGCCCAGACCTTCTCGACGAAGGCCTCGCGCCCGAGTTCGCGGCGTCCCGGCTGCTGGCGCTCGGCGAGCTGGCGCTCGACCACCATCTGGGTCGCGATGCCGGCATGGTCGGTGCCGACCTGCCACAGCACGTCGCGCCCGCGCATGCGCTGGAAGCGGCAGAGGATGTCCTGCAGCGTGTTGTTGAGCGCGTGCCCCATATGGAGCGAGCCGGTGACGTTCGGCGGGGGGATGACGATGCAATAGGGATCGGCCCCTGCCCGCTCCGGCCGCCCGGCCTTGAAGGCGCCGGCGTTCTCCCACGCCTGATAGATGCGGCCTTCGACGGCGGCGGGATCGAACCTGTTGTCGAGCATGACGGCTCCGGGCACTCGGCTTGATAAGGAGCGCGAGAGAAAGCGGAGGCGGCGTTGGGAGTCAATGATGACATCCGGCGAGCGCGTGGCTCGGCATCGCCGGTGGCGGGATCTGTATCAGATCGTCTCACCGACCGCGCCTTTCGACGGATCACGACAAACGGCCTGCCGGCGGGGACAACCCCGCGACGTTCGCGCTCTATAGCGTCCCGCACCGAGCGGCTGCCCTACCGGCAGCGGATCGCATGGCGAGGGAGCGGATATGAGCGACGGGCAGAAGCAAATCGAGCCGGGCATGAACCGGCGAGACCTGATGGCGGGACTGGGCGCCGGGCTGGCGGCGGTCGCCGCGGCGCCGGGCGGCGCGCTGGCCCAGCAGGCCGCGACGGGCACGCCGGCCGGCGCGCCGAATGTCCGCCCCTTGCCGCGCGGCGGCGAACTCCCGCTCATCGGCCTCGGCACCTTCCTGACCTTTGACCTCCTGCCCGGCCGGCCGCGCGACCATTTGCGGGAGGTGGTGAAGACGTATTGGGATGGCGGCGCCCGCGTGATCGACACCTCGCCGCTCTACGGCACCGCCGAATACACGGTCGGTGTGTCGGCGGCGGAGCTCGGCATCACCGATCAGGTCTTCCTCTCCGACAAGATCTGGTCGACCGGCGAATTCGTCGCCGACGAGAGCCACGCCGCGCGCAGCCTGGAGCAAACGCAGGGACGGCTCTGGCGTGAGCGCATCGACGTCATGCATTGCCACAGCCTGACCAATGTCGATGCCGTCCTGCCCATCCTGCGGGCCTGGAAGAAGGAGGGCCGTATCCGCTATGTCGGCGTGACCCACCATGAGAACGACTACCATGTGCCGCTGACGAGCTGGATCGAACGCGGCGGCGTCGATTTCATCCAGGTGAATTATTCGATCTTCAACCGTGCGGCGGAGAATCGCGTGCTGCCGGCGGCGCAGGAACGCGGCGTTGCGGTACTGGTCAACATGCCGTTGGAGAAGGCCCGGCTGCACAAGGCGGTAGAGGGCCACCCCCTGCCCGATTTCGCCCGCGAGATCGGTGCCGAGAGCTGGGCCCAGTTCTTCCTCAAATGGGTGATCTCGAACCCGGCGGTGAATTGCGCGCTGCCTTCGACCTCGAATCCGGCGCACGCCCGCGAGAACATCGGTGCGTTGCGCGGGCCGTTGCCTGACGCCGCCATGCGGCGGCGCATGGTCCAGCACATGGAGACGATCCCGGCATTCAGCCGCATCGCCCAGATGCCCTGGTATCCGGACAAGACATATGAAGGCGTCATTCGCCGCGCGCAGGCGCAGATGCGCGCCCGCTCATAGCGGAACCGTATCTTGAAGCATGACCCTTATCGCGCTGCCGCGCCCTTACCGGCCGCCGCGCGAGACCCGCTCGATCTCGGCTTTGACCAGACGCTCGACGATGGTCGGCAGATTGTCGTCGAGCCAGGAGCGCAGCATCGGCTTTAACAGCTCCGCCACCACATCCTCCAGCGACCGGCTGTTATTGGACATGATGGTACGGGCCAACGTGCCGAAGGACGCGCTGACCGCCGCATTGGTCGGCGCCGAAACCAGGCGATCCGGCTCCGGCGCGCGCGACGGCGTGACAGGCGGCCGCGGCGGCTGGCCGAAATTGAAGGTCGGGCGGTGCGGCAGGCCGTGAGCCGGAGTGACGGGCGGCGACGGCGGCGCCATGGGCGTGCGCAGCGGATCGGCGGGCGTCGGCGGTTGCGCTGCGGCGAACGCGCTAACCGGCGCCGCAGGCGCGGCCGCGACAGGCGCGGCTTGCGCCGTGGCCGCAGCACGCGGCTCGCCCGGAAGGGAGCCGCGCAGCGCCATCGCAACCTCGGCCTGCACCTGGTCCTCGACTGCGGCAAGGTCGACCAGACGACGCACCGGATCGGGCAGCGGCAGATCGGCGGCGCCCATCAGCGAGGGTTCCGGAGCGCGGCGCGTAGCCGCGACGGGTGGCGGCGTCACCACCTCCTCCCGCACGTAGTCCTCAAGGGAGAAATCATCCCGCGGCGCGCTCGCCACTTCGAGAGCAGGACGCAGCTCACGGCGCGACGGCAGGTCATCGGCAATGATGCGGCGGATGGAGGCGAGAATCTCCTCCATCGAGGGGTCGGCCGCCCTCGCATTCATCGACATACGCTTCACCCGATCGCTGCGCCGGCCCACGCCCGCTCGCCGCCACCCCGCGACGAATCAATGCTTTGAGCCCGAATAATATGACATCGGACCGCTCCGGGCGCCAAGCGAGGCTGGGATTTCCATTGTGGATGGGAAGACGCGCCGACCCAACATGTTGTGGAACGTAGTTCCCGCGTACCGCGAAGCGGCCTCTAAGGATACCTGCCCGCCCTGTCATCCTCCGGCTTGTTCCGAGAACCCACGTCCTTGACGAGCGAACAACCGTGGATCGCCGGGACAAGCCCGGCCATGACGGTGCGATTACGGCGGCCCGAGAATCGAAATGGCCGGCACGAGGCCGGCCATCACGTTGTAAAGCACTGTCGCTCTGAGCGGTCTGCCGCTCAGCGCCCGTCGGGCGTACGCACCCCGAACCAAGCATCGCGCACCTGGTCGTAATGGACCTTGGGATTGTACTGCTGCACCTTCAGGCCGAGCTTGGAAGCGCTGAGCTGGCCGGTCGCGGAGAGCAGCGAGTAGGAAGCCACCACGCGGTCGCGCTGTGCGATGACCAGGCTGGCGCGGGCATCGAACAGCGCGGTCTGCGCATTCAGCACGTCGAGCGTTGTGCGCTGGCCGACGCGCCATTCCTCGCGGACGCCCTTCAGCGCGATCTCGTTGGCGGCAACAGAGGCCTGCGCGGATTCGATGGCCGCCTTCGCAGCGACGAGCGCACCCCAGAACTGCACGACATTGGCGCGCACCTGCTCGCGATTTACGTCGACCTCGATACGCGACTGGCCGAGCAATTCCTTGTTCTGCCGAATCGTCGCGTACTCGCCGCCGCCTTGGTAGATCGGCACCGAGAGGTTCAGCGTCAGCGATGCCGAAGACTGGCGCTCGATCTGATCCGAGGAGGCGTAGTCTGAAGCGGCCGAGCCGTTGAGGCTGACTGAAGGCGACAGCGCACCTTCGGCAACCTTCACGTTCGCCATCGCAGCATCCACCGAGAACTGCGCGGCCTTGACGGCCGGATGGTTGGCAAGACCGATATCGACCGCGGTGTTCTGCACCTTGGGCAGCAGATTGTCGATCGGCCGGCCCGGAGAGAGCTTGACCGGCTTCAGGCCGATCACCTGGAAGAAGGTAGCCCGGGCCGAATTGAGGTTGGATTCGGCGAGTGCCAGTTCGCTCTGTGCATTGGCGACGCTCGCCTCTGCCTGCGCGACGTCGGTGCGTGTCACTTCGCCGACCGAGAAGCGGTCGCGCGTGGCGCGCAGTTCTTCCTGCAACGCTTCGAGGTTCTGCCGCTGGAGTTCGACCAGCGCCGAATTCTGCAGCACATTCATATAGGCGGTCGCGGCGTCCAGCAGGACGAGCTGCTCGGTGTTGCGCAGCAGCTCGCGCTGGCCGCGCACCTGGAACTCCGCGCCGCGCACCGAATTCGCCGTGCGCAGGCCATCATAGATGGTCTGGCTGATGGTGACGCCGAAGCCGTACGGCTGGGTCTGGCTCTGCGTGGTGGTGGTGCCGGACAATGGGAAATTGGAGATCTTGGTCTCCGTCCATTGCGTGCCGACATAGGCACTGCCGAAAACCTGCGGGCGGTAGCCCGACAGCGCGATCGGCACATATTCGTCGGTGGCGCGGGTCGCCGCCCGCTGTGAATTCAAAGTTGGATTGTTGGAATAAGCCGCCGAGAGCGACTGATCCAGCGTCTGGGCACCGGCCGGAACCGCAGACGCCGCGGCTCCAACAAATATTGCGATCGCCGCATACGCGACGACCCTGCCCCCGGCAGCGAAATGCCACATGGTTCAAACCCCTGCATACGCAAGCTTCTCGGCGGAGCCGCCTCGTCGTGCGACTCTCATCTCTGTCCGACGTGAAGGTCAGAATAGGTGCTCGATAGGGGGCTGTGAACCGCTCGGTTCGATTCACCCGCTACTTTGCGGCAGCGCGCGGCAGAAGGGCCACAGCTGGAGGGAAGAATCTCAGAATACGAAGCCCGGGCGAGCCTCGAAGCCGAGCAGCACCGGCACCGCGGCGTCGAAAACAACGCGCGAACCTACGCCGCCTGACGTGTTCGTGAACACGGTGGCTCTCCCCGCCCGGCCACGGCCGACTACGGCAACGAGACGCCCGCCCGGCTTCAACTGGCTGAGCAGCACTTCGGGTGGCGAATCGACCGCACCATTCAGCAGAATCACATCATAAGGTGATTCGCCCGGCCAACCGGCGGTAAGCGGGCCCTGCACGAAGGCGGCATTGAGCAGGCCGAGTT
This sequence comes from Starkeya sp. ORNL1, assembly GCF_012971745.1. NCBI lineage: Bacteria > Pseudomonadati > Pseudomonadota > Alphaproteobacteria > Hyphomicrobiales > Xanthobacteraceae > Starkeya > Starkeya sp. ORNL1. The sequence goes on along the minus strand of NZ_CP048834.1, from coordinate 412,656 downwards.
CAACGAGCAGGTTCGAGCCCTGCGCGGCGAGTTCGGCATCTTCCTCCAGCGCCACGACTTGTCCGGCGAGCCGCGCCAGCACGGCGGTGGAATAGCCGGTCGCCGCGCCGACATCGAGCACCAGCGCATCCGGGCCGATTTCCGCCGCCTGCAGCAGCTTGGCGAGCACCATCGGCTCCATCAGATAGCGCGCCGGCGCGCCTTCCTTCACCAGGAGGTCGTCATCGATATAGGCAAAGCTCGAGAGGCTGGCGGGCACGAAGCGCTCCCGCGGCGTCTCCAGCATGCTCGCGACGATTCGCAGGTCGGTCACGTCGTTGGCGCGCACCTGCGCGTCGACCATGGCGCGGCGCATCTCAGCGAAATCGATCATGCGGGGGCAACCTCTAGGGGTGAAGGCAACGGCGCAGGATTGCGGCAGCTGCCGCGTTATTGCAAGGGCTCGCGGCGCATTCCAGTGCGCCGGTGCCGCACCTTGGCTCCCTCCTGCTTCGCGCATCGCCATGCTTCGGACGATGATGCGTTGCCGACCCCGGCGCGCTCTGTTATGAGGCCCGCCTGCCCGGCCGGTTTTACCGGCCACGCCTTTTGGCCACGTGGCGGAGTGGTTACGCAGCGGACTGCAAATCCGCGTACGGGGGTTCGATTCCCTCCGTGGCCTCCAGAATCGCACATGCGCCGCCGACCGCTAAGTACCGGGTCGGCGGCGCATGGCGCGGCTCCTCGGAGTGTGCGTCCCGAACGTCGCCGGCCTTGCGGCACGGCCGGACCACGGCTCCGCCGCGGCGGTGTGCCGGTTTGACATGCCCGGGTGATCGCGGTTCATGGACGCCAGCGCTCGTCCGGCGCGCCCAGGGGGCACAGGTCGGATCATGAACGCGCCTAAAGTCTCGAAGGATCCGCTTGATGCTGCCAGAGAAGTTGCGTGCCGCCCTCAACAAGGCGATCGGCCCGGAAAGCCTGGATGCGATCCGTCGCCTCTTCCTCGATGACGGTCGTCGCCACTGGAAGGGCTATGCGATCGCTTTCGTCTTCATGGGTCTGGTAGCGGGCACCACCGCCGGCCTCGCCTATCTGATGGGCGACGTGATCAACCGCATCTTCGTCGAGCAGAGCTCCGGCGCCATCTGGCTGCTGTCGGGCGCGGTGATCGCGCTCAGCGTCATCAAGGGCCTCGCCGGCTACGGCCAGGCAGTGGTGCTCGGCTCCATCGGTAACCGCATCGTCGCCGACAACCAGAAGCGCGTCATCGACCAGTTGCTGCGGCAGGATGTCAGCTATTTCGCCCAGCGCCACACCGCCGAGATCTCGCTGCGCATCAATCAGGGCGCGCAGGCGGCGCGCAACGTGCTGAACCTCGTCATCACCAGCCTCGGGCGCGACCTGTTCTCGGTGATCGGCCTTACCGCGGTGATGATCATCCAGGACGCCGGCATGGCGATGGTCGGCCTCGTCGCCATGCCGATCGCGGTCGTCGGGGTGCGCGGCCTGATCCGCAAGGTGAAGCGCGTCTTCAAGAAGCAGTACAGCGACGCCGCCCAGATCATGTCCGGCTCGGTGGAGGCCTTCCAGGGCATACGCACCGTGAAGTCCTTCAACATGGAGGATGCGCTGCGCACGCGGATCTTCGGCAAGGTCGACGAGTTGGAGAAGGCGTCGAACCGCATGGTGCGTGCGCAGTCGCAATCCGGCCCGATGATGGAGGCGCTCGCCGGCGTCGCCATCGGCGCCGTCATCATGTATGCGGGCTACGGCGTGCTGCACATGGGGCGCACGCCGGGCGAGTTCTTCTCCGTCATCACCGCGCTACTGCTGTGCTACGAGCCGGCCAAGCGCCTGGCCCGGCTCAATATCGACCTCGCCACCAACCTGCTTGGCGCGCGCATGCTGTTCGAGGTGCTGGATTCGGTGCCGGCCGAACAGGAAAGCGCCAACCTGCCGCGCATTGCGGTCGACAAGGGCCGCATCGTCTTCGAGGACGTGGTGTTCGGCTATCGTCAGGGCGAGCCGGTGCTGCGCGGCCTCAGCTTCGTCGCCGAGCCGGGCGAGACCACGGCGCTGGTCGGCCCCTCCGGCGGCGGCAAGACCACGGTGATGAACCTCATCGAGCGGTTCTACGACGTCGAATCCGGCACCATCACCATCGATGGCCAGCCCATCGCCGCGGTGTCGCGGCACTCGGTGCGCGCAAGCGTGGCCATGGTGAGCCAGGATGTCTTCCTGTTCTCCGGCACCGTTCGCGACAACATCGCCTATGGGCGACCCGGTGCGAGCGCGGCCGAGATCGAGGCGGCGGCGCGCGCCGCCCACGCCCATGATTTCATCATGGGCTTTGCGAAAGGCTATGAGAGCCTGGTCGGCGAGCATGGCGCCCAGCTCTCCGGTGGCCAGCGCCAGCGCATCGCCATCGCCCGCGCCTTCCTGAAGGACGCGCCGATCCTGCTGCTCGACGAGGCGACCGCCGCGCTCGATTCGGAATCCGAGGCCGAGGTGCAGCGCGCCCTGCGCGACCTCCAGGCCAACCGCACCACGCTGGTCATCGCCCATCGCCTGCAGACCGTGGTGAATGCCGACCGCATCTGCGTGATCGATGCCGGCCGCGTGGTGGAGAGCGGGCGCCACGAGGAACTGCTGGCGCGGCGCGGGCGCTACTACAATTTCCACCAGCTTCAGTTCGCCGACCAGCGCGAGCGGCTGCTGGCCTGAGCCCGAAGGCTACCGGGCACCGTCCGCCCTTTCCGGCCGGTGCCCCTTTCCGAACGATCCCTGAGGACTAAATTCACTTTAAGGCGCAAGCGACTTCACAAACCCGTCGGGCGTTGCTATACGCCGCCCCCAACAGGTGACGCGCCCACCGGATGGGTGCCCTGTTCCCTGATAGCTCAGTTGGTAGAGCGTTCGACTGTTAATCGAATGGTCGCAGGTTCGAGTCCTGCTCAGGGAGCCATCCTTCCCCCTCCGTGGGAATTTTCCGATTTCGTCTCGGTAGCGATATCAATGGCTTGGTGGATTCGACGTCCGCAGCCATCATCGAGCAGATCGACGTCCCCGGCCTTCGCCCAACGCCTCGGCACACGTTCCAAGATCGGACCGGGAACGCGGGCGCGTCCGATCGCATGCAGGCCGATCTGACGGGGCACGAATTCATCAGGCCACCCCACGGCGACGGCAGGAGGCCACAGCGGCCATATCTCCGGGCAATGCATGGATTTCCATGACGTGCGGCTTAGGCATGGCGGGATTAGGATGAAATGCGATTTCGCCAGCCCGGATATCGAGGCCAAGTGCCGGACGTAGCGTCGACAGTCCAAGGCATTCTTGGTGCGGGAGGAGCAGCCGATCATGACAGCAGTGCTTCCCCAACACGGCCTGGCCCTCGCGCTTGCGACATCCGTCGTCGGGCTCGCCGCGTCCTGGCTGACGGCGACACCGTTTGGCCTGCTGGCCCCGGTTGCCGCGCTGTTCCTTTATGCGCCCGGCCGCACGGTCCCGCTGCTCAATGTGACATTGGCGATCGCATTCGCCGGCTCGCTACTGGCCGCCATCTTTTCTGCGGGCGGCACGCGCGACCTGGGATTGTCGTGGGCGGCGTTCTCTGCCCTGGCGCTTTGCATCGGGGCAATCGTCGCCGCCGGTGTCTCTGCGTCTACGGCGTCCTCCTTCATCAGTCGGTTCACGGACGTGGCCAGTGCTCCTCTCAAGGCGAGAACCGCCTCAGAACAGCCGCCTGTCCCGAGCGGCGTTGACATCGACGCCTACAGGAAAACCGTGGCGGCGTTGCGCGACCGGGAGCAGGAGCTCTCGCAACTCGTGGACATGGTTCCGAGCCACCTCTGGCGACTGAGCCCGGACGGTGAGCCGACCTTCTTCAACCGGCGCATGGTCGATTTCCTCGGCCTGGAGGTAGCGGATACCGACAAGCCCGGCATGAGCCGGCTGGAGATGCTCATAGAGACCGTCCATCCGGACGACGCTCCGGAGTTCAGGGACGCGCTCAGCCGCTGCCTCGTCACCGGCGAGAGCTTTTCCATGAGGTATCGCCTGCGCCGCGCCGATGGTGTCTATCGCTGGATGTCGAGCCGCGCGGAGCCGATGCGCGATCACGCGGGACGCATCGTCCAGTGGTATGGCCTCTGTCACGACATTGACGATCAGATGCACGCCGAAGAGGCGTTGCGAAGCCGGGAGCGGGAGCTCTCGCTGCTCGTGGACATGGTCCCGAGCAACCTCTGGCGCTTGAGCCCGGACGGCGAGACCACCCTCGCCAACAAGCACATGGCCGACTTTCTCGGCATGGACCTCAGGGACAAGCGCCAGTTGGAAGTGATGTTCGACACCATCTTCCACCCGGACGATGTGGGTGCGGTGTGGGACGTCTTCAGTCATTGCCTCGCGACGGGCGAGCGCTTCGCCATGAAGTACCGCCTGCGTCGTGCAGATGGCGTGTATCGCTGGATGTCAGGCCGCGCCGAGCCGATGCGGGATGAGAATGGCCGCATTGTCCAGTGGTTCGGCCTCTGTCACGACATTGACGATCAGGTGCACGCCGAAGACGCGCTGAGGCGCGCATCCGACAGGCTCGCACAGGCGACCCAGGCCGCAAGCCTGGCCGAGCTTTCCGCCTCGATCGCGCACGAAGTGAATCAGCCGCTGGCCGCGATCGTCGCCAATTCCCACGCATGCCACCGTTGGCTGTCCGCCGAGCCTCCGAATGTCGAGCGCGCGAAGATCACGGCCGAGCGCATCACCCGCGACGCCAACTCGGCTGCGGATGTCGTCAGCCGCATCCGCGCCCTCTTCCGTCAGGCGCCGCAAGCCAGGTCGCCTGAAGACGTCAACCGCCTGATTAGTGAAGTTTGCCGACTGATGGCCGACGAGATCGCGGCGAAGGACATCCGTATCAAGACGGCTCTCGAACCGGATCTGCCTTCGGTCGCGCTCGATCGCGTCCAGGTGCAGCAGGTAATCGTGAACCTGATCCGGAATGGAATCGAGGCGATGGGCGCCGTGGTCGGCGACGCACGCGCACTCCATATCCGCTCATTTCGCGACGGCCTCGGCGCGATCCGCGTCGAGGTTCGCGACGGTGGAACGGGTTTCAAGGACGCCGATCGCGCCTTCGAGCCATTCTTCACGACCAAGCAGCATGGGATGGGCATGGGGCTCGCCGTCTGCCGTTCGATCGTCGAATCGCATGGCGGCCGCCTCTGGATGGCCAACAACGAGGCATGCGGGGCGACCGTCGCCTTCACGCTTCCTTTGGCGGTGGGTGAAGCGCCATGAGCCAGCGCGAGGAAATCGTCTTCGTGGTGGATGACGACGCCAGAGTGCGCGAGGCGGTCGGCGAGCTATTGGAGTCCCTGGGGTGGCGGTCCCAGGCGTTCGCTGCCGCCGCGGACTATGTCGCCCATGCGAAGCCTGATCTTCCGGCGTGCCTGATCCTCGATGTCGAACTGCCGGACATCAACGGCCTGGAGTTCCAGAAGCAGCTGTCGGGCGACGTCCATCCCCCGATCGTTTTCATCACGGGGCATGGCGATATTCCATCCTCGGTGAGCGCCATCAAGCTCGGCGCCGTGGACTTCCTGACCAAGCCCTTCAGCGATGCGGACCTTATGGCCGCAGTCCAGGCGGCGATCGCTCAGGATCGGGAAAGGCGATCGGAGCGCGCCGAACTCGGTGTCTTGAGGCAACGCTACCTCGACCTGACGCCGCGCGAACGTGAGGTGCTTCCGCTCGTGGTGAGCGGTCTTCTCAACAAGCAGGCCGCTGCTGAATTGGGGATCAGCGAGGTCACTCTGCAAATCCACAGAAGGAACGTGATGCAGAAAATGGCGGCGGCATCGCTCGCCGATCTCGTGCGCGCCGCCGAGAAACTGGAAATTCCGGTCACCCACTCGCGCCGAGTGGGAGGGAGTCGCGCGTGAACAAGCCAAGACCTGTCGTGGCGATTGTTGATGATGATCCAAGGTTGCTCGAGTCGCTGGAGGAACTCCTGGAGTCAGCTGGCTATGTGACCCGTAGCTTCTCGTCGGCAGGGTTGCTGCTCATCAGCGGGCTGTCGGGCCTGGACCTGCTCATCACCGACATTGGAATGCCCGGCATGAACGGCTTTGAGCTTCGTGACCTGGTGAAGAAGGCGCGTCCCGAGTTGCCGGTGTTCCTGATCACCGGCCGCCACGAAATAACGGATCAGGACCGTGCCCAGGGCATAAGCGGATTCTTCCGCAAGCCCTTTGATGCCAAGGCCCTGCTTGCGGCTATAGGCGACGTCTTACGCGGTCGAGAGATGGAGGGTGATCATGCAAGTTGACCAGCAGCTTCAGCGAAGATCGACACCGTTGTCACCGCAATGGCGGAGTGAAGCGGAACAGCCGCTCGTCATTATTGTCGATGACGATACATGTGTCCGGGAGGCACTGTTCGAGTTGATCCTGTCCGCCGGGCTCCAGCCCGCCTGCTTTGCCTCGATCAACGAATTGCTGCACGCCGACGTCATGGACAGCCCCGGCTGCATGATCCTCGATGTGCGCTTGCCAGGAGCGAGCGGTCTCGATCTACAGCATCATCTGGCGAAAAACGGCAATCCCAAACCGATCATTTTCCTCACCGGCCACGGCGACATCCCGATGACGGTCCAGGCCATGAAGGCCGGCGCCATCGATTTTCTGACCAAGCCGGCACGCGACCAGGCCTTGCTGGACGCCGTCCTGATCGGCATCGAGCGCGATGTCGCGCGGCGAGCCACGGCCCGGATCGCCCGGCTGCATCTCGGCCGTTACAAGACCCTGACCCCGCGCGAACGGCAAGTGATGGGCGCCGTGGCACTGGGGCGGCTCAACAAGCAGATCGCCTTCGACCTCAACATCAGCGAGGTCACCGTCAAGCTCCACCGCAGCAACGTCATGCGCAAGATGGAGTTGACCTCCGTCGGCGAACTCATCCGCCTGTGGGAGGCGCTGCCTGCCGAGGTGCGCGAGAGGGTGGAAGCCTGACCGCACGTCGACCGAGGTCAGGTTCCATGGCCGCTTCACGCCGGAGCACCGGCGCGGCGCACGGCGCGAGCCGTCCCACCGAGACGCCGATTGACGACCATGGCGAGCACCCAGGCGGCGGCCGTGATTGCGACGCAGGCCGCGGCGAGGCCACCATAGCCCGTCGTCGAGATCGCCAAGCCCGCGACCAGGGGGCCGGCGGCAAAACCGAGCAAATAGGCCGACCCCGCCGCGGCGGCCCAGCGACCGCTGCGGTCGAGCGCGGCGGCGAGGCCGAACAAATAGGGCATCGAGAAGTAGAAAATGACGACCGACGCCACGAGGGCGACGACCCAGGCGGTCGGGTTGCGCCAGAGACAGAGCGCGAGCACGACCAGTATGAAGCTGACGAAGAAGCCCGAGATGGGAATCGCCCGTCCCCAGCGCACGTTGAGCGCAGTGGCGGCTCCCGCGCCCGCGAGACCGACCAGCGACGCGATGGTCAGCACATAGCCGACCGTGCCGGTGTCGAGGCCCGCGCGCTCGCCCAGGGGAGCGCTGAACGCGTAGACTGCGGCGGAGGCGGTCAGATAGAGCACGATCGCCGCGAAAGTCATGGCGCCGAGCCGCAGTGAGGCCTGGGCCGCGCCCGCCGTCGCTCCCTCGTCGCTTCTGGCGCGAGTGTCCGGAATGAGGAGCAGGAGCGGCGCGAGCGCGAGCGTCACACCCGCGATCAGCGCGAGGATGCCGCGATGCGCGTGGGCGGCGGTGAGCTGGCCGCCGATCGCAAAGAGCGCGACGCTGCCCAAGGCCCAGACCACCTGAAAGTAGCCGTAGATCTTGTCCGGATTGCTGGAGCGCGAGGCGACGAGGGAGAGCGAAACCGCATAAAGCGCCCCCTCGCCGACCCCTGCGAGGCCGCGCAGCGCGGTGAGCGACGCCAGCGAACCGCTGAAGATCGATGCGCCTTGCGCGAGCAACGCCACCGCGACGGCGATGAGGCCGACGCGCCGATAGGAAATCCGCGGCATGACGGGCGCGATTGCGATCGCGGTTACCGCGAGGGCGAGGAACTCGACGAAGACGACGAAGCCGGCGTCGCGTTCCGAGAGCGAAAGACCGTCCATGAACCCGCCGATCATGAAGGGCGACATCTGCGCGACCAGTCCGCCGATCACCTGCGCGGCGATCGCGCCGATCACGAGGGAGGCAGGATCGCGAGGCGTCGAGGGATGGCGCGGAGTTGCGGTCATGGATCGACGGCGCTCCTCGTTCGCCCGCCGGAGCGTCCTGGCCTACCGCCGGCACGCCCTGGGCCGATGGCCAGGTCACCGGCACTCAAGCAATTCGGATCTTGCTGATCAGCTGTATCCTATCTCGATGCGCTCGCTTCCGTCACGGCCTGCGGACCGGTCACCTCGACGCCAAGTGCCGCATCCCACGCGACATGGCTGGGGCATGTCCATGATCTTCAATTCCTATGAGCCGGCTGCATGGTCCGGCCCACACCGTTCATGTGAGAGTCGCCCGCCCACGGTTCCGGGCCGAACTCGGCGTCTGGAGCCGCCGCTTCAGGCCTTGATGAACGCCAGAAGGTCCGGGTTCACCACCTCGGCATGGGTGGTGCACATCCCGTGCGGGAATTTCTCATAGACCTTGAGCGTCGCCTTCTTCAGCAGCTTTGCCGATAGCAGCGCGGAGTCCGCGATCGGCACGATCTGATCGTCATCGCCGTGCATGACGAGCGTGGGGACATCGATGGTCCTCAGATCTCCGGTGAAGTCGGTTTCCGAGAAGGCCTTGATGCCTTCATAGTGAGCCTTGACGCTGCCCATCATGCCTTGCCGCCACCAGTTCTGGATGACACCCTGGATCGGCATCGCGCCCGGCCGATTGAAGCCGTAGAAGGGGCCTGACGGGAAATCCAGATAGAATTGCGGCCGGTTGTCGGCGAGCGCCTTGCGCAGGCCGTCGAACACCTCGAGCGGAAGGCCGCCGGGATTGGCCTCGGTCTTCACCATGATCGGCGGCACGGCGCCGATGATGATCAGCTTGGCGACACGGCCCTTGGGCTGACCGTGACGGGCCACATAGCGCGTTGCCTCGCCACCTCCGGTCGAGTGGCCGATGTGAATAGCGTTCCTGAGATCGAGATGCTCGACCACGGCAGCTGCGTCCGCGGCGTAGTGGTCCATGTCGTGACCGTCACTGACCTGCGCCGAGCGGCCGTGACCACGCCTGTCGTGAGCGACGACACGATAGCCCTTGTTGACGAAGTAAAGCATCTGAGCGTCCCAATCGTCGGAGCTCAACGGCCAGCCGTGATGGAAGACGATCGGCTGGCTATTCTTGGAACCCCAGTCCTTGTAGAAGATTTCGACGCCGTCCTTTGTGGTGATGGTGCCCACGTTCTTATCTCCGCTTTGTGAATGAGTTGATTGAGTACCCTGCGCGGACGGTGGAAACGCGGGCAGGCCGGCAAGCAGCCCCGAACTCAGGGCGAGGGCGAGGATATCGCGGCGAGCCGGGCCCGACGGACCAGGCAATTCTGGTTCGGCCATTTACTGCTCCGATTTTGGGTGATGTCTTTTCGCGACGTGGACTGGTCGCTCAGCAGAGGCTCATGGACCACGGTCGCCGGCGTCCGCTGTCCGTGCGGTTGGCAGCGTACGCCGGCTGCCGTGGCGATTGACGTCTCACTTGATGGGAAACGTCAGTTCCTTCTCCTTCGTATCGACGACGAAGACCGCAAGGAGCCGGGCGGGCTCGGCCTTGCTGGCGTTCTCACTCACGCCATGGCGGTCGCCGGGATACTCCGAGAAGCTCTCGCCGGCCCGATACGTCTTGACCGGTCCCTCATTGACCTGGCTGCGGATCGCTCCTTCCAGGACAGTCGCGTAGATGAAGGCCGAGTCAGGGTGGGTATGTGCGGCGTCGACACCACCAGGTTCGTACTCGACGAGAACACCCTTCATGCTCTTGCCGGGCACATTGGGAAGCTCATGCTCATAGACGAGGCTGACTTTGGAAGGGGGACCGCTGGCAGCGACGTCGTGGGCACTCGCGACGCCCAGGGTTACCAGAAGAGCGACGAGTGCACTGACGCTCACAAACACTACGCCGGCGGCATTTTTCGGTTCACTGGTCATTTGACTGCCTCTCGAAATAACGGCGTTTGTCGAACGATCTTCGCTTTGTGCTCCTGTCAGGCAGGAACGGCGCGCGCTGCGAACCACTGGTCGAAGTTGATCTTTCCGAGGCGCGGAGTGTTGTGCGAAACGAGCGCCGTCTCATCGAGCTTCACGCCGAAATAGAGCGCCTCCGGTGAGGCCTCGACGGGCCGCTTGTCACCGGTCGCCGTTAGGTACCTGGTGAGCAGGTCACTCATCCGCAGGCGTTCCGGGCCCGAGATCTCGATGATGCCGTTTCGCGGCGACGCCAATGCCACCTCCGCCATGATGTCCGCCACATCGTCGGAGGCGATGGGCTGTATCAGGGTCGCAGGCACCAGCACCTTGTCGCCCGCCGCCGCCGATTTCGCGATGGCGCCCAGGAATTCGAGGAACTGCGTGGAATGAATGATCGTATAGGGGATGCCGGACTCGCCGATCAGCGTTTCCTGCAACAGCTTCGCCCGGAAATAACCGCTGCCCTGGAGGCGCTCGGTGCCGACCACCGACAGCGCGACATAGTGCTTGATGCCATGTGCTTTCGCAGAAGCGATCAGGTTTCCGGTCGACTTGCGGAAGAAATCGAGGGCCGGTTCGTCTTCGAACGACGGGGAGTTCGAGAGGTCGATGAGGACTTGAGCTCCATTGAGCGCCTCATCCAGCCCCTCTCCGGTGAGCGAGTTGAGCCCGGTCTGCGGCGAGCCGGCGACAACCTCGTGTCCGGCGCGACGCAGGCGTTCCACAGTCTTTGATCCGATAAGGCCGGTGCCGCCATTCACAACGATCTTCATGAAGTGCCTCCTTTGATTTCTCTGGCCAGCCATTGGTGGAGAAGCGGACGCGACGACGCCCGATGGAAACGTCAATCGGGACGCCTGCAGTGACGAATGAGCGCGTTCCCGCCAATAATTTCGAAGTATCGACGTGTTTTGTGACGTCCGTAGTCGTCACACAGGGACCACTTCGTCGCTGAACTTCTGCTCAGCGAGAATGGATACCATTGAGAGCAACGAGCCAGAGTATCGCATCGCGGACGGCTGCCGGGCTATTACGCCAACGAACGGCCCACCTAGTGTCAGGGTCTAGGAAAGCACGACCTGGGTCTAGGTTCGGGACAGGGCTCCAGAGCCCTTTCCGCTCGGATGGAACCATCCAAACGACAAGAAAGGGCTCTAAATTCAATAGCCTGGAGCATTTTTCATCGCAAAAGTCATTCAACTTTTGCAGAAAATGCTCTAGGCGCGAAGTATCGTCTGGATCGCGTTCAGAAACACGCGTGCGCCGCCTTCATGCTTATGATCCTGAGCATCGGCAGCAGCACCGGGCCGTTCACGCTCCGTGAACGTCTCTGCCAATTTCTCGGCAATGATCGGTCGGCGGCCAAGCACACTGCTGATCATATTGTCGTCGATCTCGTAAGCCGCGACGTCGGTCAACGTTTTCAAGGTTCCCGGCTCGACACTGGCCCAGAGACGTGTTCGCCCGAAATAGTCTCCCGGCGCGAGCCGTCCCGCGTCGCGCCCGTCAATGGATATGGCGACGACACCGCGACCAACCAGCATCAGTGTCGCCAGGGCATCGCCCTGCTGAACGATCACCTGCCCCTTCCGAAACTCCCGGAGAACCGCGGCACCAGCAAGCTCCTGCCGTTCCTCTGTCGTCAGCGACCCAAATGCGGGTATCGCCTTCAGCAGTTCGAGCGGTGTCATCGGCGCCGCTGGCTCATCCGCTGGCATGTGCGCCAGATAGGACACGGACGTGAGCGGCGCAGCAAAAGCGAGGCCCATCGACTTCGCGTGACGATATACGAGATCGAGGACCTCGTTTCGCGCCGCCATCGTCTGCGATGGAGTGGCCACCCAGAACTGCAGCTCGATCTCGATGGCCACGGCGTCCAGTGACTTGAGAACGACGAGCGGCTGGGGTTCGGTCAGGATCGAGGCAGAATTCAACAATGCGTTCCGCATGATCTCGGTCACGATCGAGGGCATGCGCGTTGGCGCAATTCGAACGGACAGGCTCACGCGATGGCGTTCGTCCGGCCGGCTGACATTGGTCAGATCCAGCTTGGCCAGGGAACTGTTCGGCACGACGACAAGGTTGCTCTCGGCTGTCAGTATATGGGTCGAGCGCCAGGTGCTTTCGATCACCCGACCCTGAACGCCATTGTTGAGGAGGATCCAATCTCCCAACGTGTACGGTCTGCCTAGCGTGAGCGCGATGCCCGAGAACACATCGCTCAGCGTATTCTGAAGCGCCAGGCCGACGATGATCGCAACGGCGCCGGATGTCGCGATCAATGCTCCGATGGGTACTCCGAACACGAATGCAAGCATCGACAGCGCCACGCCGAGATAGACAATGCCGACAACGAGGTCCTGAAGGAGTCTGGCCTCCCGCGGCTTGCCCTCCAGCACGAGATAGATCCGCACCACGCCGATGATCGCCCAGGCGAGATGAAGCCACCAAAGCAGTTTGGCTGCGCTCCAAAGCAATGCGCTGGTGTCCGTGGCCTCACCATCGTAGCTGAACGGGACCAGGTTCGCGGAGACCAGGATCGCCGACATGACGCCGAAGAACGCAAGTTGCGCCAGCATTCTGGCATTGGCCCGATACGCCGGCATCAGATGCCAGACGATGATTCCCACGAGGCCGACGAGGATCAATTGCCAGGTCGGCGACCAAACGAGTGAGCTCAGCATCATCCTGGACGGCTCTGATCATCTTGACGGGCGAGACGCAATTTGCACGATCTCGTGGAGGGTGAATCCTCTCCGTCCGGCCTCGACAAACAATATATCCGCAAGTCGTGGTTCGAGCTTGAGGTTCTATCCGAAGGTGTAGCCGGAGTACTGCCGCAGGAGTAGTACTGTCCTCTTCGATCGTGGCTCGTCGCGACAGCAGCGGGGATTTGTCCCGCTCTGCGAGGGATCAAGCCCAAGGTGCCGCAGCTCTTGGATGATCCACCGCGCAGGGCGGCCCGACCGCCGAAGCGGGTGGAAGAACCAGAAAGCTTTGCGTCTCTCGCCAATGCGGTTTGGCGGCGAGCTGGGTCATGACAAGTTCGTCGGCTATTCGACACCCCGCAACCTGAACGACAGAACCTATACCGTGGTCTGGCTCGCCCTCTCCCTCGACCCAATCGACCCCAAACACGCCTCAAACTAGCGTCGTCGATGCCGTGCCGAGCGGCGGTCAGCAGGAGGCAAACATGAGCCTGGACATTACCTCTCATACCGATGCAACGGGACCCGAGGAGTTGGTTCCGTCGCGCTACGCGGTGCGCGTCGGCGAGATTGACGTGCTGGTGATCAGCGATGGTGTACTGCCGCTCCCAACCAAGATGTTGGGACACAACGCGACCGCCGATGTGCGGGCGGCCTGGCTGAAAGACATGTTCCTGCCGCCGGACGCTTTCGATTGGTCGCTGAACGTGGTCCTGGTGCGCAGCGGCGATCAGACCATACTTGTCGACGCCGGTCTCGGGCTGGACCCGAACTTGAACCTGCCACGGGCCGGGCAGCTGGTGAGGCGACTGGCGGCCGCCGGAATCGATCTGGCGTCCGTGACCGACCTGGTGCTTACCCACATGCACATGGACCACATCGGCGGGCTCCTCGTCGACGGGGTCAAGGACCGGCTGCGTCCGGACCTGCGGATCCACGTGGCGGCCGCCGAGGTCAAGTTCTGGGAATCGCCCGACTTCACCCACGTCAACATGCCGCCGGGCTTCCCGGACGCGCTTCGGTCCGCCGCCAAGCAGTTCGCGAAGGAGTATCGCAGCCATTTGCGGCTGTTCGACGAGGAGCATGAGGTGGCACCGGGAGTGGTCGTCTGTCGCACCGGCGGCCACACCCCCGGGCACAGCATCGTCCGCCTGGCATCCGGGGGCGACCGGCTGACGTTCGCCGGCGACGCCGTGTTCGCCGTCGGATTCGAGCACCCCGACTGGTACAATGGTTTCGAACACGACCCTGAGGAGGCAGCCCGCGTTCGGGTGCGGCTCTTGACGGAGTTGGCGGCGAGCGGCGAACAACTGGTGGCCACTCACCTGCCGTTCCCATCCGTCGGCCGGGTGGCAGTCGACGGCGACGCCTTCCGTTGGGTGCCGGCCTTCTGGGACTACTGACCGCTCGTCGCGTCAGGTTGAGCCAGGGTGCGTACTCGTAAGCGACGTCCCCTGCCCCACGCTACGTGGATAACCATGCGCCCGGGCCAAAATCGGCAATAATTGGCAGCCATGAAACCCGGACCGTTCTGGTCCGGGTTTCGCTTGCGTGCCAAAACGCGGACTGATATTGTCTGAGTTATGGCGCATATCACCGCAAGCGTAGAGTATGGCATCCACAGCCTGTTATGGCTGGCCGCATTCGATGCGGCCCCGGTGAGCAGCCGTGACCTGGCGGAGTTTCAGGGGCTCTCCCCGAGCTTCATCGCCAAGATATTTCCCAAGCTTGAAAAGGCAGGGATTGTAAAGGCGTCGGAGGGAGTGCGTGGAGGATATGTCCTCGCCAAGGCCCCCGAGGAGATCAGCGTACTTGAGATCGTCGATGCGATCGAAGGACGCAAACCGCTTTTCGACTGTCTCGACATCCGTGGGCGATGTGCGGTCTTCGGGGATAGCCCCCCGGCTTGGGCGACCGCGGGCGTCTGTTCAATACATGCGGTGATGTTGCGGGCTGAGAAAGCGATGCGGGAAGCCCTCGCGAGCCAGTCATTGGCCAGCATTTCACGGGCGGTGGATCGCAAGGCGCCCGCTGATTTTTCTGATGAGGCGCGCAATTGGCTCGAGTCCAGGGTCGTCGCGCGTACCGGCAGAACGAAAGCCGGGATTTCCTCCTGAATCGCGGGGGGCTTTGTGTGTTGCAACATCAAAGCCCGGCTGCGCCGAGACGAGTATCGCAGCCGGGCAGATGAAAGATGCAAAGCGAAGCGAGTTGTCATCGCCATGCATGGCGGCAACGGGCGCAACGCGGGTTCAAGGGAGCTGGAACATGGAAGGACTGGAACGGCGACAGGCGATCGGATCGTCTTCCCGCCTGGCCGACCTCGGAGATAGATTCATGCCTGCGTCCCGTGCGGAGGCGAACAGGCCAGTCGTGCTCATCGTTGACGATGACGAGGAAGTACGGACTTCGCTTCAGGAACTGATGCTGTCGGTCGATATCGAGACGAGTTGTTTCGCCTCATCCCGTGAGTTTTTGGAAGCCAGGCTGCCGGAGCGACCCGGGTGCCTGTTGCTCGACGTGCGCATGCCCGGCACCAGCGGGCTAGATGTCCAGCAGCAACTCGCCTTGAGAGGGAATGCAAAGCCGATCATCTTCCTCACCGGCTACGGCGACATTCCCATGACGGTCCAAGCAATGAAGGCTGGGGCGGTCGACTTCTTGACCAAACCATTCCGAGAGCAAACCGTCCTTGATGCCGTGGTGATGGCGATCGAACTGGATGTCGCACGGCAAGCCGAAACCCGGACCGCCCGGCGCAATATTACGCAGTTCGCAACACTCACACGGCGTGAGCAGCAAGTAATGCGGGAGGTTGCGCTTGGTCGGCTGAACAAACAGATCGCCCACGACCTCGGCATTACCGAGGTCACCGTCAAGCTCCACCGCGGCAATGTCATGCGCAAGATGCAGGCAGCTTCAATCGGCGAGCTCATACGAGCGTGGGAATCCTTGCCGGGGGAAGTCCGGGACAAGGAACTAGCCTAGACGTTGGTATGGTTCAAATGCTGGGGCATTTAAGCGAGACCTTGGTGCGACGGCCCGATCGGGCCGAAATAGCAAAGGCTGCGCCCTTGTTCGATCCGCTTACCATCGCGATCGTGGATGACGACGATGCCATGCGAGAGGCCCTGTCGGAGCTCCTTCAGGTGTTCGGCTTCACCTGTCGCGCCTTCGACCGGGCCGAATCGTTTCTTTCGGCTCACGGCTCGGGGAGCTTTGATTGCCTCATCACCGATATCCGTATGCCTGGTATCGGTGGACTGGAGCTGCTCCGGCGCCTCAGGTCGGCGGGCTCGACCATGCCGGTGATCGTCGTCACGTCTTACACCGATCCAGCAGTCCGCGAACGCGCCATGGACTGTGGCGCACGCGCATATCTGACGAAGCCATTGGCGGACGAGATCCTCCTTCACAGCCTTGAATCCGCGTTGGGCGAAGGGGGCGGCCGGTTCGACGGAGATGGGCAACCCAATGGTTGAGAGTGCTGCGAGGCACCTTTCCCATACTCGGGGCGACGCTGCTCCCGGCTCGTCTGATCCGGAGCTTGCGGACCACGCATCCGAAAGCATCATCGTGTTCGATCTTGCGGGAAAGATCCGGTACTGGAATCCCGCGTCAGAGCGCCTCTATGGCTGGACGGCCATTGGCGCGGTCGGTCGCAACATCGAGGATCTCTATTCGAACGAAGCGTTTCACAGCAAGGATTGGCGCTCGCTGCTCCAGGAAGGCCGATGGCAGGGAGTGATCCGCCGGCGCACCTCGTGGGGAGGCCACATCACCGTTGCGGTCAGGCAGATCGTAAGGTGCAATCCTGAAGGCCAGCCGCGAGACGTAGTCGAGTATGGTGCAAGTGACGGCACCGGCGCGGGCACCTTGCAAGATCCCGCCCCACATCGTCTTGCCGCCGCCAGTTGGGAGCTCGACACATCGGGTGCCCGCTCTCTCCTGGAGGCGATTTCACTCACTCCGAGACAGGCAATGTCTGAACGCTTGGAGCAGCCGGATTGGACCGACCAGCTCCTGGCTCATACCCGCATTGTCGACGTCAATGAACGCGCGGCGCATCTCGTCGGCGCCTATGCAGGCCGGGCGCGAATGATTGGCCAGGCAGTTCGCACATTCTGGCCCCCCGAAAGCCGCGGCGTCCTGGCCGAACTTATCGCCGACGTGGCCACAGATCGCCTGGGCGACATGCCCCGCACGCGCAGACCTGCTTCGGATGGCATCCTGCGCGACCCGATCGTCACCGTATGGCGCGGCAAGGCGTTGGAGCGTTCACACACAGTCTTTGTTGCCGTAAATGGCGAGGCCGACGATGATCGCTCGTTCTGGTATCTCCGAGCCAGCGAACAGCGATATCGCAATCTCATACATCACCTGCCCACAGCCCTGCTGCAAGTGGACGCAAGCCGAATCGGGCTCGTGCTCGCCGAGTTGAAGGATAGTGGGGTTCGTGATCTTAACGCCTATATCGATACGCACCCTGAATTGGTCGATTTCGCCAACAATGTGGTTCGCATTACCGAAGTGAATCAAAAGGCAGTGACGCTCCTTGGCGGAGCCGCGCCGGCAGACCTCATAAGACCGATCAGCTTCTTGTTCGCAGCTTCTCCGGACATGGCCCGACGGGTGATGGTCGCTCGCTTTGAAGGAAAGCGAAATTTTGCAGAGATCTTGAAAGTCAGGACTCTGGGCGGGGAGACGCTCGACGTTCAGTTGTCAGCGACCTTCCCGGCGCCGCCGGAGATGCTCGATAGAACGCTGATTGCCTTGGAGGACGTCACAGAGACGTTGCGCACGGAGAGGCGCCTTCGCCAGCTGGAAGCAGACTTTGCCCATGCTGCTCGTATATCGACACTCGGGGAGCTCGCGACTTCGATCGCCCATGAGGTCAATCAGCCGCTTTCCGCCATCGTGACGAATGGTGAAACAAGTCTCCGCTGGCTAACGCGGGACATCCCCAATCTGGCAAAGGTCGAGCAGCTCACCGCGCGGATCGTCGCGAGCGCTCGTCGCGCAAGCGAAATCATCCATCGCCTGCGAGCCATGGCGGTACGAGACGCACCGGAACGGACGACACTCCACCTCAACGAAGTTGTCGAGGAGGCATTGTTGTTCGTTCGCCATGACCTCGAGGCCAGGTCGATCGAACTCTCGCTCAAGCCCGACGCAGGGCTTTCCCCGATCGTTGCCGATCGCGTGCAATTGCAGCAGGTAATCGTCAATCTGCTCGTCAATAGTATCCAGGCGATTTCAAACGGCGATCGCGCCGTCCGAAAACTGGACATTGTGACGCGCGACGATGGCGCCGGTTCGGTGTCCTTCGCGATTCACGATAGTGGGCCGGGGATTGCCGATGAAGACCTGGATCGGATCTTCGATAGTTTCTTCAGTACAAAGAGTGCCGGGATGGGCATTGGCTTGACCATCTGCAAATCAATCGTCACGTCGCATGGCGGCAGCATCGTAGCCTCGAACCATCCTGATGGCGGAGCGCAGTTCGAGTTCGCGCTTCCCGCCGCGTTACCAGAAGCGGCGTAAAATCCCCTCGCCTCACTTGGCGGCATCGGCCGGCGCTGTTGGCAGCGTCAGTTAGGATCAGACTTTTGGGGAGGTTTTGTCCCCCCATCCTAGACCTCAAGCACAGAAGCCTAGACCAACTCCGTAAGCGCCCGCGTCACCAGCACAATGGCGCCATCTCAGCACGCCATGCAATGCTTCGTATGCAATGAAGCTGCGATGCAAACAACGCGATAGCTCATGAATACCGAATTCGTGGCGCGCGCAACTTAAAGTTAGAGCTAGCGTCTGACGTTTCCTTTTTTCAGGGAGATAATCGATGAAATTACTTCTCTGCGCGCTGGCGTTTGCGCTTTTCGGTGCGACCACCGCCCGAGCTGATGACGGCAATGCCAAGGTAACCCTTGTCTACGAGCACGCGCTCCCGAACGTTCCCGGCAAGAGCATCAAGGGCGTGCTGGTGGAGTATGGACCGGGAGGCTCGTCGGCGGCTCACACGCATCCAACCTCGGCCTTCATCTATGCCACCGTGCTCGAAGGGGCGATCCGAAGCCAGGTGAATGACGGGCCGGAACGCACTTATCGCGCCGGCGAGAGCTTCTCCGAACTGCCTGGGGACCGGCACGGGGTGAGCGCCAATGCGAGCACCACCGAAAAGGCCAAGCTTCTCGCCGTGTTCGTCGTGGACAGCGGCGAGCGGGAAATCGTCTTGCCGTACCACAAGTGACGCTGCCGAGCGCAGGACCACGAACCACACGCGGTACCGCGTTTGGCTTTCCTCCCACGGAGACGATTATGACCCCGCGCCTGAACGAACCCTTCAAAGCCGCCCCTGCCGCCATCAAGGCGTTGATGTCGCTGGAAGCCGCGCTCGGCGCCAGCGGCCTCGAGCAACGCCTGATCGAACTGGTGAAGATGCGCGCCTCGCAGATCAACGGCTGTGCCTTCTGTATCCATCTGCACGCTACCGACCTGCGCAAGCAGGGTGAAAGCGAGATGCGCATCTATATGCTCAATGGCTGGCGGGAATCCTCACTCTACACCCCGCGCGAGCGGGCGGCGCTCGCCTGGACCGAGGCGCTGACCCGGCTCGCCGACACCCACGCCCCGGATGCCGACTACGAATTGGTGAAGGTTGTATTCACCGAGTCGGAACAGGTGAACCTGACGCTCGCCATCGGCGCCATCAATGTCTGGAACCGGCTCCAGGTCGGCTTCCGGGTGGCCCCGCCGGAACGAGCCAGCAACGCGGCCTGACTTCTCGGCATCGCGGATCGCCGAAGTGCTTCCAGCAAGCCTTCAGAAGCTAGTATCCTCGGCGGCCGCCACTAAAGCGGCCGGCGACGCCTCGGTATGCAAGCGCAGCGGCCGCGTATGAGAGCCGGGCTTTTTCGTGGACCGTTCTGCTGGTACCATTTCGCTCGCACGAGAGCTGACAGCGAGGACCCTATGAAAAAGATCTTGGCGTCTTTCCTTCTGGCCGCACTCTTGGGGATGCCAACCGTGGGCGCCCCGGCACTTGCTCAGAATGCGGACGGCACGCCGGGAGGCACGAACAGTCCGCCGTCGCAGCAGATCGCCCCTAACCTGGGCCAGGACGCTCCTTCGCCTGTGACTGGGGAGTTGGTGCCGCCGCCCGGCCCACCGCCGGAAGGGGCGGCGGCAAATATCAAGCTGCCGGATTGCACGCCGGGAAAGTGCGGCGTGCCCCAGATCATGAGCCAGTAGGCGCGACAACGCCGGATGAGTTGGGCGTGGACATCGCCGGGTTGATCGGCCTTGTTGAAGCCGTGGGCGCAACCTCGAGGCGTTGCGTTCAATAGCCGACGGCGATGCCGTCCAGGCGTGGATCGGAAGCTCCGCAAAGCGCGGATCCGGAAATCGCGATGGCTTGCGCGCTGCCCTCGAAGGACCGCATGAAGTCGTGCGGCGCCTCCCAATCCTGTGGAATCTCGTCTCCCACCGAAACCTGATGGCCCATGGCCGCGAGCTTGTGGGCGACCCTCGGATCTGCGTGTGCCTCCGCCGAGATGCGCCGGCCATCGAGAACGCGCACGCGGGGTGCGTCCAGCGCTTCCTGGAGGTTCATGCCCCGATCCAGCAGATTGACCAGGATCTGCACCTGCCCCTGCGGCTGCATGTTGGCGCCCATGCAGCCGAAGGTCATCGTGAATTCACCAGCGGGGTCCAGCAGCATGGCGGGCAGGATGGTGTGGCGCACGCGCTTGCCGGGCGCGGCAACGTTCGGGTGATCGTCCTCCAGTTCGAAGTCGGCACCGCGATTGTGCAGCACGATGCCGGCACCGGGCACGATCAGGCCGGAGCCGAACACGTCGGAAATGCTGGTGATGAGCGAGACCGCATTGCGATCCTTGTCCATCACGGTGAGGTAAGTCGTGTCGCCATAGACCCGCCCGGCGCACGGATTGTCGAGGGCGCGCGCGGGATCGATGAGCGAGCGGCGGGTGGCGATGTAGTCGTCCGACAGCATCCGCTCGACCGGCGCCTGGCGAAAACGTGGGTCGGCCACATGGCGCTCGGCATCCGCGAAGGCGATCTTCAGCGCTTCCAGGATAAGGTGCGAGGCCACCGCCTCGTCGCTCGCAAACGACGCCTTGAGGTCATGGTCCTCAAGGATGCGCAGGGCTTCCAGCACGACGATGCCCTGGCCGTTGGGCGGCAGTTCAAGCACCGTGTGATCACGGTACTTGGCGCGAATGGGCTCGACCCACTCGGCCTGAACGGTGTCGAAATCGACAGCCTCGAGAAAGCCGCCGCGTGAATTGACGATATCCAGGATCGCGTCCCTTACCGGCCCGCCATAGAAGGCTGCCCGTCCGTGGCGGCCGATGCGCCGCCACGTGGCGGCGAGGTCCGCCTGCTGGAATATGTCGCCGGCGATCGGCGGGCGGCCGCCGGGCAGATAGGCTTCGGGCATCGTGTTGAAATGCTGGAGCTTGGACGCGCCCCAGTGCCAGACTTGGGCGATTTTCAGCCCAACGGGATAGCCCTCCTCCGCATAGTCGACGGCAGGGGCGACGAGGTCGGCAAGGTCCATGGAGCCGAAACGCTCGTGGAGCGCCAGATAGCCGTCGAGGGCACCCGGTACGGTCACGGTCGCAGCGCCGGCCTTCGGCATCCTGCTGTGGCCTTGCGCCCGGATGGCCTCCGCCGTGCAGCGCGACCCGGATCGCCCGCTGCCGTTAAGGGCGAAGATCTCGCCGTCGAAGCGCACCAGTGCGAAGCAGTCCCCGCCGAGCCCGTTCATCATCGGCTCGGTAAGGTTTACCATTGCCGCCATCGCCACGGCTGCGTCCACGGCATTGCCGCCGGCACGCAGAATATCCCGCCCGACCGCCGCGGCGAGGGGTTGGCTCGAACAGGCGAGCCCGTGACGGGCATAGACCGGTGCGCGGCCCGCGTTGAAGGGCTTCATGGGGCGGGTCGAATAGCGTTCAGCAGGGTCACCAGTTTCATGATCTGCTGCTCGATCTGGGCGTTCACCGCCGCCGGCTTCTGCTCCTCGACGCGCAGCGCCTTCTGTCCGAGCGGGCCTTGATAGAAGGCGAGAAGTTCCTTCAACTCGGCGCTCGAAAAGGATCCTGCATAGTATCCCGCGAAGACCTTGAGGAGGTCCTCGCGGATCCCCGTCGCCGCGGTGGAGAGGCTGGTTCGCACCTCTGCCTGCTTGTCGGCCGGCTGCTTCGCAACGGCATCGCCGATCATCCGTTCGATGCGCCCGTCGATGCCGGGCGCAACCGAGAGGCTCACCACCTGGCGCGCGAGTGCCGACGTTTCGGCACCATCATCCGCCGCGGCCGCAACTGGCATAAGAAGAGCCGCGACCACGAGCATTCTGCACGCATACCGCATCAACAAGCCTCCCCCGACGCGCCCATTGCGCCCAACACGCAAGAGCTTCCGTCGCTTCAAGATACTACATCCAACCTGGTCAGCGGTGACGCGTTGAAGTAATCGCGCGGCAGTCAAGCGTGAGCCTGGTCAGGCGCTTCATCAGCACCTTCCGCACGCTCCTCCGCCGGGCCGCTGGCGCGGGCAAGATTGAGTGCGGTGTTGATGAGCCCGACATGGCTAAACGCCTGCGGGAAATTTCCCAGCATCCTGCCAGCGACAGGATCATATTCCTCTGCCAGCAAACCGACGTCATTGCACAGGCCTGTAAGCCGGTCGAAGAGCCGCCGCGCATCTTCAAATCGCTCTTGCAGCACCAGGACGTCCGCCAGCCAGAAGCTGCACGCCAGAAAGGCGCCCTCCCCGGGCGGCAGGCCGTCGTCGGTTAGCTCGGTGCGATAGCGCAGCACGAGCCCGTCGCGCACCAGCCATTTTTCAACCGCGGCCACGGTGCCGACGACGCGCGGATCATCCGCAGGCAGGAAGCCAACCAGCGGAATCTGCAGCACGCTGGCATCAATGGTTTTCGAACCATAGGCCTGGACAAAACTGGCCAGTTCCTGGTCATAGGCCTTCGCACAGACGTCGGCGTGGATCGCGTCGGCGACGCTTCGCCAGCGGGCGGCGACCTCGCTGCCGCCTTCGGCATTCGTGGCAAGCGTGGCTGCGCGATCGAAAGCTACCCATGCCATCACCTTGGAATGGGTGAAGTGCTGGCGCCCTCCTCTCACCTCCCATATGCCCTCGTCGGGCTGGCGCCAGGCCTGCTCCAGGAACGGCAGGGTCACGCTCCTGATCGCCTGCGAGCGCGGGTGCGGCGGCAGCCCGCCCTTGAGCGCCTGCGCCATGGCGTCCGCCACTTCGCCGAAGACATCGAGCTGGAGCTGGTCCGCGGCAGCGTTCCCGATGCGGACCGGCCGTGAGTCGCCAAATCCCCGCAGCCACGGCACCTCCCATTCGAGCAATTGGCGCTCGCCGGCGACGCCGTACATGATCTGGATCTGGTCCGGAGCTCCCGCGATTGCCCGCATCAGCCATTCTCGCCACGCGGATGCTTCCTCGTAGTAGCCAAGCTTCATGAAGGCCATCAGCGTCATGGTGGCATCGCGCAGCCAGCAATAGCGGTAGTCCCAGTTTCGCTCGCCGCCGAGTTGCTCGGGCAAGGATGTGGTGGCGGCGGCAACGATGCCCCCCGTCGGAGCGTAGGTCAGAGCCTTGAGGGTGATGAGCGAGCGCTTGACCGCCGCCGTCCAGGGGCCGACCGGCGGGCAGCGAGCGGCAAAGTCCCGCCAGTAAGCCTCCGTGTCGGCCAGCACCGCCTCCACGTCCTGATGCGCAGGACGAGGTCCATTCGACGGCCCGTAGGTGAGTACGAACGGGATACGCTCGCCGGCAGAGACACGGAATGTTCCACCGGTATGCAGGTCCTCGCCATCGAGCGCGACGGGGGTCACCAGAGTGAGCCGGTCCGGCCCCGCTACCGCGCAGATCGAGCCGTCCTGATCCCGCGTCACCCAGGGAACAGTGCGGCCATAGTCGAAGCGCACGACGAAATCGGTATCGAACTCGACGTGTCCGCGCTCCCCGACGACCAGGCGCACGAGGTCGCTGGCACCGTCGCGCGGCGGCATGAAGTCGATCAGGGTCGCGACACCGTCGGCGGTCTCGAACGTGGTCTCGAGAATGAGCGTATCCGGCCGATAGCGGCGGGTTACGCGTGCATCGGGAT
The DNA here is from genome assembly GCF_012971745.1 of Starkeya sp. ORNL1. NCBI lineage: Bacteria > Pseudomonadati > Pseudomonadota > Alphaproteobacteria > Hyphomicrobiales > Xanthobacteraceae > Starkeya > Starkeya sp. ORNL1. The sequence continues at coordinate 388,622 of NZ_CP048834.1, read as the reverse complement.
CCCTCGGGGCGATGTACCAGCGCCCATTCTCGGCAGTGCCGAGCAGCGCGGCGAAGCAGGCCCCGGAGTCGAAACGGGGGAAACAGAGCCAATCGATCGAGCCGGTGCGCGATACCAGCGCGGCGGTCTCGCAATCGCCGATCAGCGCGTAGTCTTCGATACGGGATGTCAAAACCTGCCTCCCTTGGCCGACCTGGCGCGGCAACTCAGCCCGACCTCATCGGTCTTGTCCAGCGCGTATGATCGGCCGCGTGCCGGGCGGGCAGCGCGCCAGGTGGGCAACCCATCACCGAGCCGCGCCGTCTCGCGGCGGAATATTCCGTCGGGTCGGCTACCGCAGCCGTAGGAGATAAATACGCCCCGGCAATGGCTGCCCCGACTTGGCCGAAGTCGTGCCGGATGAGAATGTTATCGATCAGGAGTCGCGACGCATGGAAGACGAGTTCGGATATTCGCGCCCCCGCACGACAGTTGCGCTGGTGGTCGGCTTGATGGCTCTCGCGCTCGTCACTCTGCTGGGTGTGGCGACCGTCTATATGGCCATGTGGCTCGCGATACTCGACAAGGATAATGCACGGCTGCAGGCGACCCAGACGGAGCTGAAGGACGCTGTCCGGGCGCTGCAGGCGAGCGCGTCTGCCACGCCGGCCGCGCCAACCGTGCCCACGATACCCGATGTACCGGCCTCTGCGCCGGCTCCGCCACCCCCGGCTGCGAATGCAGCTCCTCCGCCACCGACGGCGGTTCCGGCAACCGGCGCCGCGCCCACGCCACAACAGCCGGGCCAGCCGCAACCGGCGCCCGCTGCTGACCGCTACAGCGTACGCATCTTCGCCGCCGCGGCCGGCACCTCGAACAAGAACAAGCTCGAGCGCTTCGTCAATGTGATCCGGTCTCTTGGCTTCGACGTCGATGTTTCCGAGACCAACATCTCGGATTCGATGAATTCATCGATCCTCTACCAGCCATCGGCGCTCAATACGGCGAACAAGCTGGCGAACTCGCTCAAGGCGAGGTACCCGGCCTTGAATTTCGAGATGAACACCGGCGCTGTGAATGACAACCTCAAGCGCGTCCTGATCCTTTCCCTGAACCAGGACGCGCTCAACTAGACCGTTCCCGCCAGCCCGGTGCAGATCGGAAACCCATTCGCCATCCCGGCCTGTGCCGGATGGAAGAGGCAGCAGGCGTGGCCGAGGAGCGCGCCGGCAACGATCAGCGCGATCAGTGTCGTCGCGGTGCCCGGCTTCGAGAACAGGCCGCCGAGCCAGCCTTTCTTGACCGCGCCCTCCCCCGCTTCCTCGGACACCGGCTCCGGCGCTGCGGGGGCCAGGATGCCGGCGAGATTGTCGAAGAATTCGGCAGCGAGCTTCTTCGCGGTGGAATCGATCAGCCGCCCGCCAAGCTGGGCCAGCTTGCCACCGATCTGCGCATCGACCTCGTAGTGAAGGATGGTGGCGGCAGGGCCGTCCTCCTCCAGCCGCACCGTGGCGCCGCCCTTGGCAAAGCCGGCGACGCCGCCCGAGCCCTCCCCGGTGATGCGGTAGCCGTTCGGCGGGTCGAGGTCGGACAGCGTGACCTTGCCGGCGAACTTCGCCTTCACCGGCCCGACCTTGAGCACCACGCTCGCGGTCATCTCATTGGGCGAGGTCATCTCCAGGCTCTCGCAGCCGGGAATGCAGCGCTTCAGCACCTCGGGATCATTGAGCGCGGTCCAGACCTGCTCGCGCGGAGCGGCGATGCGTTGGCTGTCGGTCATCTGCATGGCGTGTCCCTCAATGATTGGCGGCGATCTGCCGGCCCTGCCGGCGCACGGCGAGAATCTCGGCAAGGATGGAAAGCGCGATCTCTTCCGGGGTGACGGCGCCGAGGTCGAGCCCGGCCGGGCCCTTGAGCCGGTCGAAGCGCTCCGCCGGCAGGCCGTTGGCGAGGATCTTCTCGCGCAGCGCCGCAACCTTGCGACGGCTGCCGACAAAGGCGACATGGTCGGCCTCCGCCGACAGCGCGGCAGTGAGCGCGGCCTCGTCGCCGCGCCCCTGCGTCGAGACGATGAGGAAGCGATGCCCCTCCTCGGTCGCCGGCAAGGCGTAGCCCTCGATGCGCCGGTCGGCTTCCGCGAACAGCGGCTGATCCTCGGGCGGGGCGCAGACGGTGACGCGGTAGCCGAAGCGCGGCGCGATGTCCGACAGCGCCACCGCCACCGGGCTGGCGCCGAAGATCACCAGCGAAGGCGCGAGCAGCATCGGCTCCACGAAGATATCCATGGTTCCCTGGCTCGGGCACATGTTGCGGGCGAAGCGCACGCCCTCACGCTCCTCGCCCTGCTGCAGTTCGCGCTCGGTGAAGAGGTCCTTGGGCAGCAGCGAGACGAGGCGGGAGCGTCCGTCGGCAATGGCCTCGCGGGCAGCGGAAAGCACCGCGGCGCGGGCACAGCCGCCGCCGATCCACCCCTCGGAGACGGTGCCGTCCGGCCGGATCACCGCCTTCGCCCCGGCTTTCGCGGCGGTGACGGAGACGGTGCGCACCACGGTGGCAAGGGCGAACGGCTCGCCACGAGCCTTCAGATTGGCGATGAGATCGATGACATCGGGCTGAGGTCTCATGTGAGCCTCCTTCACAACCGGGCGAGATAGGGTTCGAGCGCCGCGAGGCTCTCGAGATTATGGGCGGGGGCGAACAGCGCGACGTGCGGCAGCGCGGCGGCCATGCCGCGGGCAACCGGCTCGTAGCCGTCCCAGCCGATCAGCGGATTGAGCCAGACGATGCGCCGGCAGCGGCGGCGCAGCGCCGCCATTTCAGTGCCAAGACGTTCCGGCTCGCCGGTGTCGTAGCCGTCGGACAGGATCATCACGCAGGTGCGCGAATGAATGACCCGCGCCGCGTGCCCGCGATTGAAGGCGTTGAGGCTCTCGCCGATCCGCGTGCCGCCACCGACGCCTTCCGCCATCAGGCTCATGCGGTCGAGCGCACGGGCGGCGTCCCGCTCGCGCATGGCATCGGACACATGGACCAGGCGGGTATGGAACAGGAAGGCTTCGGCCTCGCGGAAGGCGTCGAGCACGCCGTGCACGAAGCGGAAGAACACGCCGGTATAGAGGCTCATCGAGCCGGAAGCATCGAGCAGCACGACGAGCCGCAGCGGCCGCGTGCGGCGGCGCTTCATGACGAGGTCGAGCGGCACGCCGCCGGTCGGCAGGCTGGCGCGGATGGTGCGGCGCAGATCGATACGCCGGCCGCGCCGGGCGATGCGCTCGCGCCGGGTGAGGCGGGCGCGCATGGAGCGGGCCAGCCGTTCCGCCAGCGCATGGGCCTCGGCCAGTGCCTCCGGGTCGGCGATCTTGCGGAAATCAGTACGGGCGAGGCTTTCGACCCGGCTGGCGCCTTCGCGGCGGCCCGAGGGCTCGGCCTCGATCTCCATCTCGCCGCCACGTTCCACATCGCTGGCGGGCCCGTGAGTACCGTTCGGCCCTGCCGCCGGGGCCTTGAGCGAAGGCTTGGCGGCGCCGGCAGTGCCGGAGGCGGTCACCCGGGACTTCACGCCGCGCCCGAGCCAGAAGGCCTCGAACAGCGCGTCGAACGCTTCCCAGTCCGAGCGGCGCCCGCACAGCAGCGCGCGCAAAGCCGGCCTTAGGATGGAGGGACGCTCCATGCCCGGCGCGGCGAGGACGGCGAGCGCGTCGCCGGCCTCGGCGTGACCGAGCTTGAAGCCGTTGTCGCGCAAGGTGCGCACGAACCCGGCGAGCCGGGTGCGGACCGCAGGTCCGATGTCATCGGGGGAGCGGAAAGCCAAAGCAGCCATCTCACGCCACCTTCCCGATCAGCCGGTCGCTCACTTCGCGGGTAAGGCGGGAGCGGTCCTCTCGGGTCTTCAGCACGCAGGCCAGCGTTTCGAACACCGCCTCGCGGTCGGCATCCAGCCGCGACACGCCGAGGCCGACCAGCGCCGCCGCCCAGTCCAGCGTCTCCGCGACGCCGGGTGTCTTGGACAAGTCCTGCTTGCGCATCTCGCCCATCAGCCGGGCGATCTGGAGGGCCAGCGCGGTGTCGATCCCAGGAGTGCGGGCGAGCAATATGCGCGCCTCGCGATCGACGTCGGGGAAGTCGATGGCGTGGTAGAGGCAGCGCCGGCGCAGCGCATCGGACAGTTCGCGAGTGCCGTTGGAAGTCAGCACCACGCGAGGGATCGCGACGGCGCGCACCGTGCCGAGTTCCGGGATCGACACCTGGAAGTCGGAAAGCAGTTCCAGCAGGAAGGCCTCGAACTCCTCGTCGGCACGGTCGATCTCGTCGATCAACAGTACCGGCGCCTGCGTCCGGCGGATCGCCGCCAGCAGCGGGCGCTCCAGCAGATAGTCCTCCGAGAAGATATGCGCCTCGACTGTGTCGGGGTCAGCGCCCTCGCGCGCCTTGATGGCAAGGAGCTGGCGCTGGTAGTTCCACTCATAGAGCGCGTCGGCGCGGTCCAGCCCCTCATAGCATTGCAGCCGGATCAGCTCGGCGCCGTGGATGGCGGCAAGCGCCTTGGCGACCTCGGTCTTGCCGACGCCCGCCTCGCCTTCCAGCAGCAGCGGGCGCTTCAGCATGTCCATCAGGGTGAGCGCGGTGGCGAGGCCGGCGTCGGCGATATAGCCGACGTCGGCAAGACGTTCCGCGATGCGGGTGCGGTCCGCGATGCTCATGGTGCTCAAGCCTCGCGGCGTCAGACGCCGAGTGTCTTCGCCAATTGCCAGAGCCGCCACGGGTGGTGCGGCATCTGCATGTGCGTCGACCCCAGGAACCCGAAGGCGTCGTTGACCGCGTTGGAGAAAGCCGGCACTCCGCCGACATTCGGGCTCTCGCCCACCCCCTTGGCGCCGATCGGATGGTGCGGCGAGGGCGTGACGGTGAAGTCGGTCTCCCATTTCGGGGTCTCGACCGCCGTAGGCAGGAAGAAGTCCATGAAGGACGCGCCCATCACATTGCCGGTCTCGTCGTATTTGATCTCCTGCCCCATGGCGATGGCAAAGGCCTCGGTGAGGCCGCCATGCACCTGGCCCTCGATGATCATCGGGTTGATGCGGGTGCCGCAATCGTCGAGCGCGTAGAAGCGCCGGATCTTGGCGACGCCGGTATCGACGTCGATGTCCATCACGCAGAAATAAGCGCCGAACGGATAGGTCATGTTGGGCGGGTCGTAGTAGTTCACCGCCTCAAGCCCCGGCTCCAGGCCCGGAGGCGGCGAATTATAGGCCGCCCAGGCGATCTCCTTCATGGTCTTGGAGCGCTCGGGAACACCCTTCACCCGGAAGCCGTCAATATCCCATTCGAGATCGTATTCCGAGACTTCGAGCAGGTGCGCGGCGATCATCTGCGCCTTCGCCCGGATCTTGCGGGCGCACAGCGCGATCGCCGCGCCGGCCACCGGCGTCGAGCGCGAGCCATAGGTGCCGAGGCCGTAAGGCGCGGTGTCGGTGTTGCCTTCCTCGATCATGATGTCGTCGGCGGGGATGCCGAGCTCGGTGGCGATGATCTGCGCCCAGGTGGTCTCGTGGCCCTGGCCTTGGCTCTTGGTGCCCATGCGGGCGATGATCGAGCCAGTGGGGTGGATGCGGATCTCGGCGCTGTCGAACATGGCGACGCCGAGGATGTCGCAATTTTTGGAAGGCCCGGCGCCGACGATCTCGGTGAAGAAGGAGACACCGAGCCCCATGATCTCGCGGGTCTCGCCGCGCCTGAAGGCTTCCTGTTTCGCTTTCTGCTCAGCGCGCAGGCCGCGATAGTCGATGGCATCCATCGCCTTCTGCATGGCGAGGTGGTAGTCGCCGGAATCGTATTCCCAGCCAAGTGCCGAGTGGTAGGGAAACTGCTCGCGGCGGATGAAGTTCTTCATCCTGAGGTCCGCCGGATCCATGCCGAGCTTTTGCGCGAGGATGTCCATCGCCCGCTCGATGCAATAGGCCGCCTCGGTCACCCGGAACGAGCAGCGATAGGCGACGCCGCCTGGTGCCTTGTTGGTGTAGACGCCGTCGACCTCCAGATGCGCCACCGGGAAATCATAGGAACCGGTGACGATGTTGAAGAAGCCGGCCGGCCATTTCGAAGGATCGGCGCAGGCGTCGAACGCGCCGTGATCGGCCAGCACATGCACGCGCAGGCCGGTGACGCGGCCTTCCCGCGTCGCCGCGATCTCGGTGGTCATGTGATAGTCGCGGGCAAACGAGGTGGTGGAGAGGTTCTCCATCCGATCCTCGACCCATTTCACCGGCAGGCCAGTGACGATGGAGGCGACGATCGAGCAGATATAGCCGGCATAGGCGCCGACCTTGTTGCCGAAGCCGCCGCCAATATCCGGCGCGATCACATGGATCTTGTGTTCCGGGATCTTGGACAACAGAGAGGCCACGGTGCGGATGACGTGCGGCGCCTGGAAGGTGCCGTAGAGCGTCAGTTCACCCTTCACCTTGTCGAAGGACGCCAGGCACTGGCAGGTCTCCAGTGGCGAGGGATGGGTGCGGTGATAGGAGATCAGTTCCTTGATCGTCACCTCGGCGCCGTTGAATGCCTCGTCGGTAGCCGCGCGATCGCCGACCGCCCAGTTGAAGATGTGGTTCGGGTGCTTGCGCGGGCCGTGAGCGCCGACGGTCTTGCCGTCGAGGTCGGGGCGCAGGATGGGCGCGTCCGGGTCCATCGAATGGAACGGATCGACCAGCACCGGCAGCGCCTCATACTCCACCTCGACCAGCTGGATGGCGTCGTCGGCAATGTAGCGGTTCTCGGCGACGACGAAGGCGACCTCCTGGTTCTGGAAGCACACCTTGCCGTCCGCCAGCACCGCCTGCACGTCGCCCGCGAGCGTCGGCATCCAGTGCAGGCCGAGTGGCTTCAGTTCCTCGGCGGTGATGACCGCGATCACCCCCGGCAGCGCCGCCGCCTTCGAGGTGTTGATGCGGGTGATTTTTGCGTGGGCATAGGGCGAGCGCACGAAGTCGCCGTGCAGCATGCCCGGCAGCTTGATGTCGTCGACATAATTGCCCCGGCCTTGCGTGAAGCGGATGTCCTCGACCCGCTTGCGCTTGCAGCCCATGCCTTCCAGGCGCGCCTCGCGCTGCTCGCGCGTGATGACCATCTCGTTCATTCCGCGGCCTCCTGGAAAGCATGCCCATTGAGCTTGGCCGCGGCGTACTGGATTGCCTTGACGATGTTCTGGTAGCCGGTACAGCGGCACAAATTCCCGGCAATGCCGAAGCGGATCTCCTCTTCGCTCGGGTCAGGGTTCTCCTTCAGCAGCACATGCGCCCGCATGATCATTCCGGGCGTACAGAAGCCGCATTGCAGGCCGTGCATCTGGCGGAAGCCTTCCTGCAGGGCGGAGAGCGTGCCGTCCGGCGCCGCCATGCCCTCGATGGTGGTGATGGTGCCGCCATCGGCCTGTACGGCGAACACGGTGCAGGACTTCACCGACATGCCGTCGAGCTCGACGGTGCAGGCCCCGCAATGCGAGGTGTCGCAGCCAATATGCGCGCCGGTGAGATTCAGTTGCTCGCGCAGGAAATGGATCAGCAGCGTGCGCGGCTCGACAAAGCCGCGCTGGCGCTTGCCATTGACGGTGAGGGAGACGGCGACCTCCTCGATCGCCTCGGATGCATCAGCCATGTTCAGGCTCCTTTGGCGCGAGAGGCGGCTTTGAGAAGGGCGCGGGCGACCATCACGCCGGCCATCTCGCGGCGATAATCCGCCGGGCCGCGGCCGTCCGCGGCGGGGTCGGTGATGGCCTTCGCGAGTTCGGCAACACGCTTTACCGTGGCGGTATCGAGCGTGGCGCCGATGGCGGCGGCGCTGGCGTCCTCGGCGAACAGCGGCCGGTCGGCGACATTGGTGAGCGCAATGGCGCAGCCGGCGACGGCGTCGCCTTTCAGCGTCAGCACCACCGCGGCAGCGGCCGTGGCGTAGTCGCCGATCTTGCGCTTCAGCTTCTCATAGGCGGCACCCTGCCCGGCGGGCGGGATGGGAATGCGCACGCTGGCGAGGATCTCGCCTGGCCCCAGCGCGGTGTCATAGGCGCCGTTATAGAAGTCACGCGCGGCGATGCGGCGCTCTCCCGCGACGCCCTCCAGCACATAGGCGGCATCCAGCGCCATCATCAGCGCCGGCATGTCATTGCCGGGATCGCCATTAGCGACATTGCCGCCAAGCGTACCCATGTAGCGCACCTGCGGATCGGCGATCAGCAGCGAGGTCTCGCGGATGACCGGCAGCTTCGTAGCAAGCAGTTCGGAGCGGACCATCTCGGCCTGCGTCACGCCGGCGCCGATGACGATGGCGTCGCCATCCTCTCTCACGCCCTTCAACTCGGCGATACCGGCTAGGTCGATAAGGTGCTCCGGCGCGGCCATGCGCAGCTTCATCATCGGGATGAGGCTGTGGCCGCCGGCCAGCGGGCGGGCATCGTCGCCGAGCGCAGCGAGCAGCGTGACCGCATCGGTCAGGCTCGACGGCCGGTGAAAGGTAAATGGACCCGGGATCACGGGGGCACTCCTCCTCGGTTTCACGCCGTGGCTTCGCGCCACTTTTGGGACGGTTCCAGGGTGAGGATGCGAGGCAGTGCGCCGCACAACAACGCGACATGCACAAGCGAGCGGGCGCGCGCACGAACGCAGGCTTTTTGCACGAATTGCGTCAGCATTGCTGGCGCACTTGGTGGGAGCGTGTCTGTTATTCCAGATGCACGCTCATGAATTCCGGCCTAGCGCGCCGCAGTGCAGCACCGCGCTGAATCACTCGGCGAGATGCAGCCTTTCCTCCAGCCGCTGCCTCAGCCAGCGCCGGCGCGAGCGGCTGACCGGCGCGCGGTAGGGCGTGTGCGCCATCATCGCCACGGCCGCGGCATCGGCGACATTCTTCAGCGAGGACACCCGATCGAGATTGACGATATGGCTGCGGTGAACCCGGACGAACACCGCCGGGTCGAGCCCGGCCTCCACCTCGGAGATGGAGAGCGGGCAGAACCACGTCGTGTCGCCGTCGAACAGCTGGCTGTAATGCGCCTGTGCCTGCACGGCGACGAGATGCCCGACATCGAGATGGCGGTGCAGTCCGTCCCGTTCCACCGGCAGGGTGCGGACATAGCTCCCGCTCGCGGGCGGGACGGGTGCGATCTCAGTGGCGGGATTGGGTTCGATTGCCGCCGCGTGTGCTCCCTGTCCTTCGGGGATCAGCGTCAGCAGGAACAGGCCCGACACCACGAACGCCACCACCGAGACCACGATAGCGAGCAGGCCCGGCGAGAACGCCGGCATCTCCATCGGCATCGCCATCTCGTGAGTCTGAAAGGTCACGCCGGCCATGGCGGAATAGTGCATGGCAGAGATGGCAAGGCCCATCAGCACGGCGGGGACCAGCACTGGCCCTTTGGCCCCCTCCCCGAAGCCGAGCCACAGCGCGATGCCTGACGAGGCGACGCCGACCAGGATGCTCGCCGCCACCCAGCGCGGATCGTGCGTCATGTGCAGGCTGGCATGCAGCGCATACATGCCGAGATAATGCATGGCGACGATGCCGGCGCCCATGAAGACGGCGGCCAACGCAATGCGCGTTCGGCTCGGTGCGCCGGCGCTGACTGCAAACACGGCGAAGCCGACCACCAGCACGCAGATCAGGAAAGAGAGCAGCGTCGGCAGCACCAGGAAATCGACGGCGACCGGTAGCCTGACCGCCAGTATGCCGACGAAATGCATGGTCCAGATGCCAAGCGCCAGCGATAGCGCGGATGCGCCGATCAGCGCACGGCGACGCAGGCCACCCGCAGCTTCCACCTGCCGTGCCAGATGCAGCCCGACATAGCTGCCCTGGAACGCCACAAACAGCGAAAGCGCAACGAGCCAGGGCTCGTGCGACGGGTTCATGAGGGCGCCTCCTTCACCCTGCCGCGCGCCTTGACGGCGTCTTCGGCTTCAGCCGCTCAGGCTAGCGGAACATTTCGACCAATTCCACAATGAGTACATGGGCGGGAGACTGTTCACACACTCATGCGCGGTTCGAAGCGGCAGTGGCCCAAGCCTCGGGATCCGGCCCGACTTGTGTTCGGCTTCGATCTAACTGCGAATGAACGCAGGGTTGGGACCTTGGAGCCTGGCCGGCCGCGAGCAACTCGGCAGTGAACGGTTGATGCACGAAATATCGAAAGGCGGCGTCGATCCGACGCCGCCTTTCCCGTAATCACTATCGAGCCGGCGCGGCTTTGGGCGGCTAACGCCGTCCACGGTCCACCCGGCTATTTGCCGTTGGGGCCATTGCTGCGGCCGGATCGCGAACCGCCGAAGCTGCTGCCGGTCTTTTGGCCCTTGCCGTCGCGTGATCCGAAGGCACCCCCAAAGCCTCCGAAGCTCCGGGCACCCCCGCTGATGGTCGAGTCTGCGGTCGAGAAGGTACCTGTACGCTGGGCCTCGCCACCATACCCGCCCTCTTCACCACCATATCCGCAATGCGGATCGTGCTCATGGTCGGGCGGGTCCGGCTGAGGTGGGGAACTCGCGCGCGCCCGCGGGCTTGTCCGCCCCAAGTCGGCATCAGTGGCGCGCTCGCGTGCGCCGCTACGGCCATTGCATCCCGCCGTGTTCACCCGGAACGCGGGAAGCAAGCTGTCCTGCGATTCGACATAGGGGAACTTGGTGGCAACGGGTGCGCCCCAGTTTGCCGGCTGGACGCCGCCGCCCGGCGGCGTAATCACCACCTCGCAGCCGCCGCGCACATCCCGGCAGACGCCGCTGCGGTCGCAGACCCGCGCCTGGCCCTCGAAAATGGCGAAGGTCATTTCGCCGTTGCCCGCCACCGTGAAATCGAAGCGCGTGCCGCGGACGCCGATCGTCGCGGTCGGCGTGTTGATCGTATAGGCCTGCTTCGCGCTGCTACCGGTGATGAAGCGGAACGCGCCCTTGGTCGCGTTCATGGTGACCTTGCGCGCCGTGTTGCTCTCGTCGAACACGAAAGCGTCGATCGTCATCGAGGAATTCGGGCCGACCACCAGCTTGGTCGAGTCCTTGAACTGGATCTGGGCTTCACCGCCCGGTCCAGTCTGGACCTTGTCACCCATGAAGACATCGCCATCCACCTGAAGCGTACGACGCCCCGTGGTGCCGGCCGCAGCCGCTGCGGGCACCACCGAAACGGCGACGCCGCTCGCCGTGATGGCGTGTGCGGGATCCACCGCAGTGAAAGCCAATACGAATGCGAACAAACAAACGCTCGCACATCTTCCCAAGTACTCGTGATATCGAAAGCGCATGACGGAGCCCCCCGTTCTGTTCACGCTCATGAAGGAGCCGACCGCGTTCAGACGCTCGGCGCGTCAGCTCACGCTTGGCCAAGTAAACATCATAGCAAAGCTTCGACCTTATAGCGAGTTTCGAAACTTCTCTACTTTCCGTAGGGTTTACGGGCGGCCCGCGCTCGATAGCGCAATCGTGACCGGGCCCGGTCGAGACGTGCTCGCGTGCAGCGGTTCGTCATGCTGCCGATCAGCATGACGTTCCCATTTCGTCTCGCGCATTGAACTTGGTCGTGACGAAGCCGAAACAATCGGCGATCACTTCATGATATCGCAGCGGTCAGGATCGCACGTCCTGCGCGTTGCAGCGATCACTGGAAAAGATTCGCAGGAAACTAGAAAATCTTTGCGATCAGAGCATGCCTTGAATACTTCCATTCGCTGGGATGAATCCATCCAGGCGAATGGAACTCTAGCCGCCCTCGCCGCCCGAAGGCAGGGATTGTGTCTGTCCCCGGAGAATGCCGCCCGACCGCAGGCCGGGAGCCACCGTGTCGCGCGTGCGGTCGTTCTCGAAGCGATAGCCGAACAGCGGCCAGGACGTCAGGCCAGCCTTCTGGTAGATGCGCCCATCCCACACCTTCGGCCCGTCGATGGTGCCGCCCTGCCCGATCACCACGGCGTCCCCGGGCTTCGTCACCGACACGCAGCGCCCGCCCTTGACGCACACGTCGGTCGCGCCCTCGGTAAGGATCACATAGACCTTGCCGTCGACGTAGCGCACATCGATGACCGTGCCGCGCACGCCGATGACGGCGAGCGGGGTCTTGACCTCGTAGCGGCGCGGATCGGAAGCGCCGGAGACGAAGCGCAGCGCGCCCTTCGACAGATTGACGGCGACGCTGGTGGCGCTTCCTGAGGGATCGAACACGAAACGATCGAGCGTCACTTCCGACGACGGGCCGATCGAGAGCGCGGTCTCGTCGCGGAACAGCAACTGCGTCGAGGCATCGCCAGCGGTGCGGATGACCTCGTTCTGGCGAACCCCGTCACCCGTGGAAAGCCGGCGCTGGTCGCCCGGCAGCGCCCCGGTGACCTCGTTGAGCACCGCCGCTGCGACACCAATGCGGCTCTGTGCGCCAGCCGGCGTTGCGGCGACAATCGAAGCGGCGGCCAGCGAGGCGGCAACGACCGCGCAAAGCGGAGAAAACAGGCGCGGCATTGATGGGCCTCCCCGCAGGCACGAGTCACGTCGATGTGGAGAGAAAAGCACATTACCCGGGAAGTTGCGACTCAGCCGCATTTCGACGGTCGTCAACGGGGTACGGATGATCCTATCGTAGCCGGCAACCGGTCCAGGCGGGGAATCGGCTGTCTCTGACGAAAGGGAATGATGCATGCGGGCGTCAGGGGCGATGGAGGCGGAGCGGCAAATGAAAAGGCCGCTCCCCGCCGGGCGTACGCTTTGTCTGTGCATATTGGCGGTGGTCGCCTCGGTAAGCGCACGGGCCGACGAATTGTCGGATTTGTCGACCCGGATCATGGCCGATCCCGGCAACGTCTCCACCAGCCTGGAATATGGCAAGCTCGCCGAGACGAAAGGCAAGCCGCGATGGGCGCTCGCCGCCTATGAGCGCGTGCTGATGCTCGATCCCACCAATATGGAAGCCTGGGAGGGACTGAGCCGGGTACGCTGGCACATGGAGCCGGCAACCACCGTCTGGACGCTCGACGGCGGCGTGTTCGTCGACACCAATCCCTATCGGACCGGCACGTTCGACGTTTATGGCTATTCGCCCAACCCCTATCTGAACATCTTCTCCTCCTATCCCGAGAAGACCGACACCTTCTTCACGGCGGGCGTGTCGATGCGCGACGACCGGCCGGCCGGCGACCTGCGCTGGCGCACCACCGCCCGCGTCGAGCAGCAGATGTGGGTCAATAATTCCCAGCTCGACGGCGGCTACGTCACCGCGGCATCGGGCCCGATGTTCCAGATCACGCCGCAGATTGCCATGCGCCTTGCGCCGATGGCGACGTTCTCATGGCTGAACAACGGGCTCGACAGCGTCGAGATGGCCAATCCCTGGTACGATCCCGTCTGGTATCCCGAGAAGACCATCAAATACGGCCCGGGCGGAGACGATCGGGTTCGCTTCTGGGAGGTCGGCGGGCTGATCGGCTTCGAAGGCTATCTCAACGGCGCGATGCAGCGCGTCGACATCAGTGTCGGCTATCGCACCTATGGCGAGGCCTACAGCGCCAGCGAGGGCTTGGTGGTCGGCGTGGTCGGGCGTTTCACCCGCCCGGGCGTGTTCGCGCAGGATGACGCCTTTACCATGCAGCCCTGGTTCCGCTGGGCTGATCTCGGCGAGCCGGAGGACAAGGACGACTATATTTACTGGGACGGCGCCCGCGCGGGCTCGATCACCGAAGCGGGGATGAAGCTCGGCTATTCCAAGCCCGTCGCGCCGTGGCTTACCGTGGTCGGGACGATGGATGTCACTTACCGCGAGACCCAATTCTCCTGGGAGAATGCTCCTTATAGCTATAGCGACCGGCCCAGGAACGAATTGCAGGAAGTCGTGTTCGCACCCGGCGTGGCACTTGTGCTGCCGAACTTCTTCCGGGACGGGCTCGACCTGCGTTTCGAATATTCCTACGAGTTTACCGACACCAACGTCGATAGTGGCGAGATCGACGCACAGCTGTTCGGCACCAGCTTCGCCTATCGCTTCTAGGGGATGTTCCGCAGCGCCCGGCTGAGATTTGCGGCGGAACAGGCTCCAGTATAGTGAATCCGGAGCACTTTCTCGTTGCCCGGATGATTCCATCCGAAAGCAAAAGGCCCTGGTAGCGCGGCGCGCTTTGGAGGCACGATGATCCGCCGGCATGCGCTCTACGCAGCGGCCGTCTCCATTCCCCTCCTCGCGGCGCTCGCGCTCACCCTCTGGCAGCCGCGCTATTACGTCGTCATTCGCAACAACCTGTTCGACCTCTACCAGCAGGCCCAGCCTCGTGCCTGGACACCGGACCTGCCGGTGCGCATCGTCGACATCGACGACGCCTCGCTGGCGGAGTTCGGCCAGTGGCCATGGCCGCGCACCCGCATCGCCGAGATCATCTCACGACTGACCGAGGACGGCGCCGCGGCGATCGCCTTCGACGTGATGTTCGCCGAATCGGACCGCACCAACCCGGAAGCGCTCGCGGCGCTGCTGCCGGAGGGCCCGGTGCGCGAAACCGTGGCCAAGGCCATCGAGGGACTGCCGGGCAATGACGCGCAATTCGCCGATGTGCTGAAGTCCTCGCCGGTGGTTCTCGGCATGGTACTGACGCCCAATCCGGCCGACGCCCCGCCGGAGGTTCCGATGAAGTTCGGCGTCGCCGCCGCCGGCGACAATCCGCTGCTGTTCGCCCCGAAGCTGGCCGGCGCTGTCTTGCCGCTGCCGCCGTTCGTTGCGGCGGCCTCCGGCCTCGGCGCGCTGAACTGGCTGCCGGACGGCGACCAGATCGTGCGCCATGTGCCGATCTTCCTGCGCTACCGCGACCAGCTGGTGCCGAGCCTCGGGGCGGAAGCGCTGCGCGTCGCGCAAGGCGCCTCGACCTATGTGGTGCGTTCCTCCAATGCCAGCGGCGACGAAGCCTATGGCACGCATACCGGCATGCTGGCCGTGCGGATCGGCGCCATCGAGACCCCGACCGACGCCACCGGCGAGGTGCGGCTGCGGGTCGGCCCGACCGAACCGGGCCGCTTCATGTCCGCCGCCAAGCTGCTGGCCGGGAAGGTCCCGCGCGAGGAGATCGAAGGCCGCATCATCCTGGTCGGCTCCAGCGCTGCGGGCCTGCTCGACCTGCGTGCCACCCCGATCGACGACGCCGTGCCGGGCGTCGAGATCCAGGCGCAATTCATCGAGCATCTGGTAAGCGGCGCGCGGCTGGCACGCCCGGATTGGGCGACCGGCGCCGAACTGGTGCTGGCGGCCCTGCTCGGCATCGCCATGGCCGTGGCGCTGCCGTTCGCCGGCGCGGTGGGCGGCGCGATCGCCGGCGGCCTCGTCGTCGCAGCGCTGTTCTTCGCCAGCTGGTGGGCCTTCGGGAACTGGAATCTGCTGCTCGACCCGTTCGGGCCGGTGGCATCGGCAAGCGGGGTCTATGTCGCCGGCACCATGCTGCTCTACAGCGCCGAGCAGCGGCAGAAGCGCTGGGTACGCGACGCCTTCGGCCGCTTCGTCTCGCCGGCGGTGATCGAGCAGCTCGCCTCCGATCCGGCCCGGCTGGTGCTCGGCGGCGAGACCCGCACCCTCACCGTGATGTTCACCGACGTGCGCAACTTCACCTCCATCTCGGAGCGCATGGACGCGCAGGAACTGACGCGCTTCATGAACCGCTATCTGACGCCGATGACCGACGTCGTGCTGGCACAAGGCGGCACGCTCGACAAATATATTGGCGACGCCATCATGGCGTTCTGGAACGCGCCGCTCGACGATCCGGCTCACGGCGCCCACGCCGCGGGTGCAGCACTGGCCATGCTGAACGAACTGGAAGGCTTCAACCGTGCCCTGCGCGAGGAGGCGGACGCTGCCGGCAGCACCGCCATAGAGGTGCGCAACGGCATCGGCCTCGCGACCGGGGATTGCTGCGTCGGCAATCTGGGCTCAACTAAGCGTTTCGATTATTCGGCCCTCGGCGACACCGTCAACCTCGCCTCCCGGCTTGAGGGGGCGACCAAATTCTACGGCGTCGACGTGCTGGCAACGCAGACCACCCGCGACCTCGCCGATGGCCTTGCCTGGCTTGAAGTCGATGTCACCCGGGTGAAGGGACGCGCTCAACCCCAGCGGCTGTTCACCCTGGCGGGTGACGCCGCTTTCGCCCGGTCGCCGGACTTCGAACGGTTGAACGCGCGGCACCAGGCCATGCTCGATGCCTATCGTCGGGCGGACTTCGTGAAAGCAGAGGCACAAGCGGTGCGTGCCGGGCGTGTCGCCCCGCGCGGCATTGCGCGGTTGTATAACGTCTATGCCGAGCGTTGCCGGCTTCGCGCGGGCCAGCCCGTGGAGGAGACCTGGGACGCGGTGACGACGCTCGATGAGAAATGAGCATGTTCAGGCGAGGATCCAGCTGTGGCTAACAAGGGACATGGCACGGTGCTGAGCATGACGTTCTGGGGCGTGCGGGGCTCGGCCGTCATGCCGGGGCCGACGACGCTGAAATATGGCGGCAACACCACCTGCATCGAGCTCATGGCGGGGCGGCGGCGCGTCATCGTCGATGCCGGCAGCGGCATCACCAATCTAGGCATGGCGATGCGCGAGGAGCCGCCCGGCCCGATCGACATCCTGCTTACCCATCTCCACCACGATCACATCGAGGGACTGTTCTTCTTCGCTCCGATGTTCACGCCCGGCACCGAGATCACGCTCCATTGCGGCAATCTGGGTGGAGAGAGCCCGGAAGCAGGGCTGCGGCAATGCTACTCCCCGCCCCTGTTCCCGCTCAGCTTCGACGACGTGCCGGCGCGCGTGCGCTTCCGTGGGTTCAAGGCGGGAGAGACACTCGACCTTGGCGGGCTCGCGGTGCGCACCCATCCGCTCAATCATCCCGGCGGGGCGACCGGCTACCGCATCGACCATGGGGGCGCCGCGGCGGCGGTGCTGACCGACAATGAGCACACCGAGCCGTGGCCTGACCCGGCGCTGGTGGATTTCGTGGCTGGTGCCGACCTCGTCGCCTATGATGCGATGTGGGAACAGGGCGAGTATCCGAAGTATCGCGGCTGGGGACATTCCACGCCGCAAATGGGCGCGGCGCTGGTCCGAGCCGCCGGCGCCAAACGTCTCGCCTGCATCCATCACGCACCGCACTGCGACGACGAGCGGCTGGCACGAATCGAAACCGAGATCGCGGCGATCTCGCCCGGAGCTTTCCTCGCCCGCGAGGGCATGCGCGTCGCGCTTCCCGCCACGCAATAGCGGCGGACGCTCCCCGCATGAGGTCATCGGTCAATTTGTTCGAAAATCCCTAAGTCTCCGGAACAAATGAGCCGCATAAGCTTGCTTTGACCGACGGCAGCCGCCAATGTCCGTACGTGGCGGCCGGGGGCCGCCATCTGTCTACTTATTGTGAATCTTGGGTCGGAGGACTGCGATCCTCAGAACGACATGCCGCAATGGCGTGTCAGCCAACGGATCGTTGTGATTGGTGTAGTCACCGTGGGGACGGGGCTTTTCTCTTATATCTGGCGGAACAGCCGGCGCGAACAGGTGACGATACTCGTCGTCGTCGTGCTGTCGTTCCCATTTTACTATCTTTCGCTCGACTTGCCGAAATACATCGTCTCCGACGCCTTGCAGGGGCGGGCTTTCCCGAGCGGTGCCGACACCGCCCGCCTGTTCCACATTGCGCTCGATCTGCCGAGCTGGCTGGGCGGCCCGCGCGTCTTCTTCGAGGGCCTGCAGTTCGAGCGCCTGTCCTATCTGTTCATGCTGTCGGCGCTGTTCCTGCTGCTCGTCCTCATCAATAACGTCTTCAAGTACGTCATCAACATGCGCAAGGGCGCGCTTGGCGAGCGCGTGCTGCAACGGCTGCGTTTCGACCTCTTCTCGACGCTGCTGAGCTTCAAGCCCGAGGCGATGCACCGGCTGAAGCCATCGGAAGCGGCAACCATCATCAAGGACGAGGTCGAGCCGATCGGCGGCTTCGTCGGCGATGCATTCGTGCTGCCGGCCTTCCTCGGCGGACAGGCCTTGACGGCGCTGGCCTTCATTCTCATCCAGAACCTCGCGCTCGGGCTGATCGTGATGGTCATGGTCCTGATCCAGGGCGCCATCATCCCGCGCCTGCGGCGCGAGCAGATCCGCCTCGGCAGGCAGCGCCAGATCGTCTCGCGTGCCTTCGCCGGCAAGATCGGCGAGGTGGTGGAGACCATCAGCGAGGTGTCGAACCACGGCACCGCGGCGGTGGAGAAGAGCCTGGTCGCGGAGCGGCTGGAGGCGCTTTTCGGCATTCGCTACCAGCTTTACGGCCGCAAATTCGCGGTCAAGGCGCTGAATAACCTGCTGGCCCAGCTCACCCCGTTTCTGTTCTACGCGGTCGGCGGCTACTTCGCGCTTACCGGGCATCTCGATCTCGGCCAGCTCGTCGCCGTGATCGCCGCCTATCGCGATCTGCCGCCGCCGATCAAGGAACTGATCGACTGGGACCAGCAGCGCCTCGACGTCGAAGCCAAGTTCCATCAGGTGGTCGAGCAGTTCTCGCTGATCGAGGATCCGGAGGAGCAGGAGCCGCGGATCCACCTCCACGCCGCCGGCAGCGAGATCCCGACGACCGGCACCATCGCCGCGCAAGCTCTCACCGTGGTCAGCAACACCGGCGACAATCTGCTCGACCGGCTGTCGCTCACCTTGCCGCTCGGCGGGCACATTGCGATGCTCGGCGGCGCCGGCGAGGGTGCCGGGTGCTTCGCGCAGATCCTCGGCGGGCGCATCACCGCCTTTGACGGCAGCCTGACGATCGCGGGCGCTCCGCTGGCCGACTTGCCCGCGGGCGTGCGCGGACGCGAACTTGCTTATGCCGGCCCGGAGCCGGTCGTGCTCGAAGGCACGCTGCGCGACAATATCCTCTACGGCCTGCGCCTGCCTGGACGGAACGGCGAATGGACCATCGACCATCCGAGGGCCGGCGCCGCCTCTCCGCTCGAGCTGGAATCGAGGCTCGCGGACGTACTGAACACGGTCGGCCTCGCCGAGAGCGTGTTCCGCTTCGGCCTGGCGCGCCGGCTCGACCCTGACGAGCCGACGGACCTTGTCGCGCGGGTCGCCGAACTACGCGCCGGCATCAGGGCGAAGCTTGCGGCCAGTGGAGCCGAGGACGCGGTCGAGCCCTACGATCCGGATCGGTACACGAAGAACGCGACCATCGGCGAGAATGTGCTGTTCGGCGTGCCGATCGACGAGGCCCTGGCCGGCGCAAGCCTCGCCAGCCATGCCTTGACGCGCCGGGTGCTCGACCGGTGCGGGCTGACGGAACCGCTGATCCGGATGGGACGGCTCATCGCGGCGACGATGCTCGAAATCTTCAGCGATCTCACCCCCGATCACGTGCTGTTCGAACAGTTCGCCTTTGTCGCGGCGGAAGAGTTTCCGGAATATCGCGAGATCCTTGCCCGCGCCAATACAGGAACGATCGACGAGGAGGATCGCTCCCGGCTGCTGGGGCTTGCCATGCTCTATGTCGAGCCACGCCACCGGCTGGGACTGCTCGACGCCGACCTCCAGCAGCGTATCCTGGCGGCGCGCCACGCCTTCCACGACCAGGCGACGGCCGCCATGGCGGATGCGATCGCCTTCTATGACCCGCAACTTTATTGCAGCGCCGCGCCGCTGCGCGACAATCTGCTGTTCGGATTGGTCGCCCAGGGCGCGGCCATGGCGGCGGAGCGCGTCACGGATGCCATACGTGAGACCCTGGGAGAGTTCGAACTCGACCGAGAGGTCTACTCCTGGGGCCTTGAACAGCCGGCCGGCTATGGCGGCCGTCTGCTGTTCCCGGCGGAAAAAGCCCAATTGGCGCTGGCGCGTTGCCTGATCAAGCAGCCAAGCGTTCTCATCCTCAACAATGCGCTGGCCGCCTTCAGCCCCGCCGAAGCGGGCGCGCTGCTCGCGCGCATCAAGACCGCGATGGCCGGGCGAACCTTGATCGTGGTGGCGCGCGAAGTCGGCCTGGAGCACAGGTTCGATGTGCGGGTCGCCTTCCAGGGCCCGAAGCTGGCGCCGATGACCGATGCGCTCGCCGGATCGGTCGGCCGGACCGAACCGACGGTTGGAACTGATGCGGGCCCGGAGAATGAGGAACTCACAGCGCTGGGGGCGGTCCCGATCTTCGCCAATCTCGACGTGCCTCGATTGAAGCTGCTGGCCTTCACCAGCGAGCGCATGAACTTCGCCCCCGGAGACGTGCTGTTCCGCCAGGGCGACGATTCAGACGCGGCCTATGTCCTCGTCAGCGGTTCCGCCGATGTGCTGATCGATGCGCCGGACGGGCCGGTCGTGGTCTCGACGGTCGGGGCCAATGCCATCGTCGGCGAGATGGGCATCGTCACCGGCGATCCCCGTTCCGCGACCATCATCGCGAAAACACCGCTTGGGGCGCTGCGCCTGCGCAAGGAGGTGTTCCTGTCCCTCCTCGCCGAGTTCCCCGACATGGCCTTGTCGGTGACGCGCCTGATGGTCAAGCGCCTGCAGGACAATCTGACCACCGTCAGCCGCCGCAGCCGCGACACGCACTGACCGAAAGATCTAGCGCCGGCGCGCGGCGCGATGGACACTTTCCGTCAGGATGACGAGGCAGCCCGCCAGCAGCAGCAGGCCGCCCGGAAATGGCGGCAGGCCGAACAGCTTCACCGCCGCCGTCACGGCGACGATCAGGATCATCGCGAACAGCGCCAGGCTGCCGTCGTCGATGAACATGCCTAGAAATTCCCTCACGATCAGACGAAGCGTACTCATCGGGCGAGATCTCCGGTCGATACGGGAAAGGCGTTACGCAGCCAGCGAGCCAGCGCCAGCGACACGGCGGTGACGACCACGAAGATGGCAAGGAGCGCAAGGTCGGCGCCCGGCCAGTCGGCGCCGAGGCCTTCACCGGTCCAGAAGATGCCGAAGCTGGTGAGCATCAGTCCGACGGTGAATTTGAGCGCGTTCTCCGGCACCCGCGCCAGCGGGCGGTGCACGACGAGGCCGATGATCATCACCAGCAGGAACGCCGCCAGAGCGCCGAGGCTCGCATAGAAGGTCTGGCCGTGGGCGGCGCCGACCGCGATGACGATGAACACCACCTCGATGCCTTCGAGCAGCACCGCCTTGAACGACGCCACCCCCGCCAGATAATCGGCGCGGCGGTCGCCGACCTGGCGTTGCAACAGCTCGGTCTCCTTGGAGAAGGCCGCCTCCTCGTCGTGCAGCGCGATGACGCCCGCCGAGCGCAGGATCGCCTTGCGCAGCCACCGCATGCCGAACAGGATCAGCAGCACGCCGACGACAAATTGCAACGCCTCGATCGGCACTAGCGCCAGCAGCGGCCCAAAGACGGCGACGATGGCCGCCAGCACGGCGAGCGCCAACGCCGCGCCGATGAGCGCCGGCCGCCAACTGCGCGTCACGCCCACGGCAAGCACGATGGTGAAAGCTTCGACGACTTCCACGAAGGAGCCGAGGAAGGCGGCGGTGATCGTCGAGAGGATGGGTGTCAGACTGCTCATCTAGGCGCCTTTGTAACGTGCGAAGCTTCTAGGCTGCGAGGACCACGCAGCGCTCGGGTGGCAGGGAAAACGCGAACGGCGCGCCGACCGGCGGAGCCTCCGGCCAGTCCAGCCGGATGCGGTGCGGCCCGAGATCGACTGACAGCCGCCAGCATCGGCCCTGGAAGGCGCGCGACTGCACTGTTCCCTCCAGCCGGTTGGTGGGGTGGACGTCAGCCGGGCGTGCATCCTCGGGGCGGACCACCAGCATGCCCTCGCCGGAGCGGGCGCCGGGCGTACGCAGCGGCTGCGCATCGGTGCTGCCGATCCTGAACAAGCCGTCCCTCACCTCCCCGCGCACCACGGAGAATCCGCCGATGAAGCTGGCGACGAAGGAATCCGCCGGCGCCTCATAGATCGCCTGCGGGGTGTCGAACTGGGCAATGATGCCGGCGCGCATGACGGCGATGCGATCGGAAACTGCCATGGCCTCTGCCTGATCGTGCGTGACATAGACCACGGTGATGGCCTCGCGGCGTACCAGTTCCATCATCTCGATCCGCATATCCTCGCGCAGTGCCGCGTCGAGATTGCTGAGCGGCTCGTCGAGCAACATCAGGGCGGGCCGCGCTGCGAGGCAGCGCGCGATCGCCACGCGCTGCTGCTGCCCGCCGGACAATTCGCTCGGATGGCGGTTGCGATAGGCGGTCAGGCGGGTCACCTCGAGCGCATGATCGAGCCGCGCCGCGATCTCCGCCTCCGGCAGGCGCTGCGACTGCAGCCCGAAGCCGAGATTCTGCGCGACCGTCATGTGCGGCCACAGTGCATAGTCCTGGAACACCATGCCGATGCCGCGGCGCTCGGCCGGCACAACGGTCCGCGCGCTCCACACCACGCCGCCATCGAGCGTGATGATGCCGCGCTCCGGATGCGCGAGGCCGGCGATGATGCGCAGCAGCGTGGTCTTGCCGGAGCCACTCGCCCCCAGCAGCGAGACCACCTCGCCAGCCTCGATCTTGAGATCGAGGTCGCGGAGCACGGCACGGCCGCCGAGCGATTTGCAGACATTGGCGCACTGCAGGGAGGCCGTCATGGCGCGTGCTCCGTGACCAGATTGCCTGTCCCGGAAACGACCGCACCCCGCGGGCGCGCGAAGCGCCGTGCCAGTATCCAGACCAGCGCCGCACTACCCCCCGCGGCCACCATGGCGACCAGCGCGATGGCGGAAGCCAGGCCATCGCGATCATGGCTGAACAGTTTCAGGATCAGCGTCGGCGCCGGCGGACCGCTTTGCGGGATGAGCATCTGCGACATCGGCAGCTCGAACACGGTGCGGATGAAGGTCAGCAGGAACGCCGTCACCACGCTGAGGAACACCAATGGCAGCGTGATGGCGAGGAGGCGCCGCATGCTGCCGACCCCGTGCAGTCGCGCCGCGTCAGTGAGGCTCGGCGCCAACTGGCCGATCGCCGCCATGATGACGACGAGGCAATAAGGCAGCGCCGCGGCGACATAGCCCATGACCAGCAAAGAGCTGTCGCCATAATGCGGGAACGGCCAATCCCGAAATCCCGGTAGCCGGTTCCACAGCAGTATGTAGCCGAACCCGAGGACGATGCCGGGAATGGCGACGGCGCCCAGCGACAGTCCGATGACGATGGTGCGCAGCACCGGGTTGGAGCGGTCGAGCTGGGCCGACAGCAGCAGCGCGATGCCGCTCGCGACCAGCGCAGTAAGGCCGGCGAAGCCAAGGCTGCGCAGCAGGCCCTCATTCGCCTGCGTGCCTAGGCTTAGCGCAGTGGCGACATTCGCCGAAGTGAGATTGCTCCATTCGAGCCCGTGGCCGAGCGTGCGGCTGAGCGCCCGCGCGGCGATGGCGGCCAGTGGCAGCAGCAGCGCAAGGGTGGCGATGGCGAGGGCCACGGCCGCAGCCGGCCAGCGCCAGCCACCGAGATCATAGGGCCGCGAGGGCCTGGAACGGCCCGAAATCAGGCGCGGATCGGCCCGGCGTCGCAACAGCCGGTCAGCCAGCACGACGAGTACCACGAGCAGCAGCAGCACCAGCGCCTGCGCCCCCGCCGCGGGAAAATCAACCGGATAGTCGCTGGCGGCGGCATAGATGCCGTAGGTCAAGACGCCGAAATCCGACACCCGTGCAATGGTCGAGGCCAGGCCGAAATCCGACAGCACTTCGGCGAAGGCGGCGATAACGCTTAGGGCGATGGCCGGGGCCAGCAAGGGTCCGTTGATCCTGAGCCAGATCCGAACCGGGGACGCGCCGGACAGCCGCGCCGCGTCCTCGAGCTCGCCGCCGAGCCCGGTCAACGCGCTGCCGATGATGAAGCCGGCAAGCGGGAACAGGCTGAGGGTATGGACGAACACCAGGCCTGCGAGCCCGAAGAAGGCCGAGCCCAGCGCCGGCGGCAGCACGCCGAGTTGCGCCAGATAGCCGCCCGGCGACATCAGCAGCACCCAGGCCAGCGCCTTCAGATAGGACGGCGTCAGGAACACCAGCCAGGGCACCATCGCGATCGCCCCGCGCAGCGGAATTTCGCAGCGCTGCACCAGCAACGCGAAGGCACCGCCCAGGACCGTGGTGGTGACGGCAACGGTTGCGGCGAGTTCGAGCGAATGCAGGATCGATTGTGTAACGCGCGGCTCGGCAAGAGCGTGCGCCAGCGGCGCGAGGCTCAGCGCAGCGCTGGCGTCGCGCGTGTCGAACAGCCCGGGCATGATCGCCTGGATCAGCACCAGCGCCAGCGGCAAGCCGATCAGCAACGCGAACACGGCATAGATGGCGAGCGGCCCGCCGGCACGGCACAGGAGCGCCAACGCTCCCTCGCCTGCCAGCCGCACCCCACCAAGACTGCTGGCGCCGCGGGAAAAAGCCGCGGCACCGTGCTGCTGGAGAATGGCCATCGTCAGACGTTCCGGCCTGTGGAAACGCGCCGGATCACGGGACGAACGTGTTCTTGTACCACTGCTTCCACTCGCTCTCGTGGGCGGAAGCAGTGGCGTCGTCGAGACGAACGAAAGCGATCTGAGTCTCGCGGCCGGGCTTGGCTTTGACCCCGGCAATGATCGGGATGAAGAAGAAGTCGGTGTCGTCGCCATTCTGCATCGCCGCCTGCCCTTCCGGGCTGGTGACGAACGCAGCGAACTTTCTCGCCGCGTCCATGTGCTGGGTCCTGGCGCTGATGCCGAGCCCCTGCGGCAGCGCGATCGAGCCTTCGCTCGGATAGACCGCGACCACCGGCTCGCCGCTGGCGATCTTGGCGAAGATCGCGCTGTCCTGGTTGATGCCGACCTTGGCATTGCCGGTCAGCACCGCGGCATTGACCTTGCCGCCGCTGGAGAGGCCGGACAAGGATTTTGTGGTGAGCACCTTCGCCAGCAGCGCCTTGCCGTCCGCGGTGCCATTGGTCTGGAAGAAGCCGGCGAGCCATTGATAGGCCGGACCCGACAAATTGGGATCCTTGGCCGCCACCGCGCCGGCGAAGGCCTGCAGGTCGCTCCACGACTTCGGCATCTTGTCGGCGGGCACCTTCCTGGTGTTCACCTCGATGGCGGTGGTGCTGGTGCCGGTCGGCAGGAAGGCGTGGCTCGCCGGGATCAGCGACTTGCCGAGATCGGTGAAGGCCACCTCGGCATAGGTGTCGGCCGGGATCGGCTGCAGCACGTGGTCGGCGGCCATGCGCTCCATCACCGCCGAGCCGTCGAGCCAGACGATGTCGAACTGCGGATTATTGCCCTCGGCGGCGATCTTGCCGAGCGTCTCGCCGGTGCTGCCGGGCTCGACCACGTCGACCGTCAGACCGGTCTTGGCCTGGAAGGCCTTGGCGACCGGCCCAGCGAAGTCGAGCGCATCATAGAGCACCAGGTCGGCGGCCAAAGCCGGCACCGAGATAGAGGCCACCGTCATGCACAGAGCGATTCCGAAGGCGGTTCGGATCCTCATTTCATTCTCCCGTATATACTAAATGAAGACAGAATAATTGCCTCCACATTGTACATTATTACTTTGAACTATTTATGTATCTGATGCATGCATTTCTATTTCGAGCGCGTCTTCTTCGTTCCGCGCTTGACCCAGGCCTTGTCGATCGAACCGCGCAGCACGCTCAGCCGGTCGAGACTGTCGAAGGCGGTCTGGCTGGCACTGCCCGCTAGGCCGATGATCAGCGCCTCGATCAGCACCATGGTGCCGCCATGCATGGCGAGGTGATCGGCCTTGCCGCGCGGCACCGGGAGCACCTCGGCGACCTTGTCGGCGACCAGCGGGCCGAGGTTGTCGCTGATGAGGACCACCGGCGCGCCGTATTCTCGGGCCTGGTCGAGCACGATCTCGACCTCGCGATAGAGCGGCGCATAGGCCAGCATCAGCACCGCATCGTCCTTGCCGAGCCACAGCAGACGATCGGCCAGGGCGACCCCGGAGGCGGAAAGCGCGCAGGTCGGCAGGCCGATCCGGTTGAACTGGAGGCTGGCATAGTCGGCCATGGCGCCGGACGGGCCGATGCCGAATACGTGGCGGCGCTTGGCGCCGGCCAGGATGGCGACGGCACGGGCGAAGCTTGCCGCGATCTCCGGACGCTTGAGCACCTCGAGCACGCCCTCATGGAGCTCGATGACGTGCCGCAGCGCACCGGCGGCGCCCTCGCCGGTCTGCTCCAGCGTCCGCGCTAGGCGTTTGCCGGGCGAAGGCGCGCCGGTCAGGTCGGCGAGCAGCACTTCGCGCAGTGCCGAGAGCCCGTCGAACCCAAGCGAGCGGGCGGTGCGCACTACGGTCGCATCGCTGGTGCCGGCCAGTTGGGCGATCTCGGCGGCCGAGTTCAGCAGCACTGCCTGCTTCTGGTCGATGAAGAACCGCGCCATGCGCTGCTCGGCCGGTGGCAGGCTTTCGAGCGCCTGCCGAACCTGCACGTCGAATGTCGCCAGCGGCGCCCTGGATGCGGTTTCCGTCATGAACGACGCTCTCACTCAATCATCGATTCCGTAGCAGACGCTACAATGACGAATGTGAGTAGTGTTCATTACATCAATGTGACGGGTCGGCTTCGGGACAACCGCCGCGGGCCTTACAAATCCGTAAAGCGGCGGACAGCTCAGCGTATAGCGGGCGAAGCATTCTCCGGCCTGCGCGGCTCGTCCCGCGTCCAGTTCCGGAGAATCCTCATGAAAAGGCTATTGCTCGCCTTCACCTTCGTCTCGCTGGCGATCGCCGCCACGTCCGCACTCATGACGCCGGCCTATCCCGCAACGGCCGGCGAGTTGGGCGATCTGTCGCCCTATCAGGCCATCGTCGCCAATGTGCTCGATCTCACCAATGCCGACGATATCCCGGCCGCGAGGAAGCGCATCACCGATTTCGAGACCGCCTGGGACGACGCCACCACCCAGATGCGCCCGCTCAATCCCGAGAAATGGACCGCGATCGATCACGCCGCGGACGCGGCCATCGATGCCCTGCGGACCACATGGCCCAACAACCAAAAGATACTGCTCAAGCTGAACGCCCTGCTCGCTGTACTCGACAGCAAGGGAGCGACACCAGGGGCTGCACCGGCGGTGAACGCCAAATTCTCGGTGACGAACCCCGATGGCAGCCCGATACCTTGCGAGGTGACGCTGCAGAAACTGCGGGACATCACCGCTTCGGTTGCGCCGGCAAGCGTCGACCAGGCCAGGTTCGACACCCTGAAGAATAAGGGCATCGAACGTTGCAATGCCGATGACGACAAGCGCGCCAATGGCTTCTTCATGGAAGCGCTCGCTCTGGTGGGGCACTGACATGAAGCAGGATCTCGCAACCCGGACCGCGGATGATCGCCGCGCGACGCCCAACCGCGTCCCCCAGGTCACCGTCGACTTCTGGCTCATCAAGCTCTTGGCGGTGACGGTCGGCGAGACTGCCGCCGACTATCTGGCGGTCAATCTGGGCGTCGGGCTTTCGCTCACCTCCGCCATCATGACGGCGGTGCTCGCCGTGGCGCTGGTGCTCCAGTTCGTGCAGAAGCGGTATGTGCCGTGGATTTATTGGCTGGCAGTGGTGCTGATCAGCGTCGTCGGGACCCTCCTCACCGACAATCTGGTCGACAATTTCGGCGTGCCGCTGGAGGTGACGACGATCGCGTGCGCCATCCTGTTGGCGCTGACTTTCATGGTCTGGTACGCCAGCGAACGCACGCTTTCGATCCACACCATCATCACGACGAAGCGCGAGGCCTTCTATTGGCTGGCGATCCTGCTGACCTTCGCGCTCGGCACCGCCGCCGGCGATCTGGTCGCGGAGAAGCTCGACGTCGGCTACCTGATGACGAGCCTTCTCTTTGCCGTCATCATCGCGATCATCGCCACCAGCTACTTCGTCTTCGACCTGAACGGCATCCTCGCCTTCTGGCTGGCCTATATACTGACCCGGCCGATGGGCGCCTCATTTGGCGACCTGCTCTCCCAGCCGGTAGAATATGGCGGGCTTGGGCTGGGTACGATCGTCACGAGCGTGCTGTTCCTCGGCACCATCTGCGCGACTGTTCTCTATGCCAGCATGATGAACGGCGGCCGCGAGTACGCTACCGCCGACGCGGATTAGAGCCCGGTACGCTCAAGACGGGCAGTGACGGCGTACATATCCTCCGTCACTGCCGCGCAACAGGCCGGCCAAGGATCGTACAGCATGCGCATACTGGTGGTGGAAGACGACAAGCGCACCTCTGACTATATGAGGAAAGGCTTCACCGAGCGTGGCCATGTCACGGACACGCTGGCCGACGGGCGCGATGCGCTCGCCCACGCCTCGCGCGAATTCTATGACGTCCTTGTCGTCGACCGGATGCTTCCGGGGCTGGACGGGCTGGCGCTGGTCAAGGCCCTGCGGGCGTCGGGCATCACTACGCCCGTGCTTTTCCTCACCGCTGTCGGTGGTGTCGATGATCGCGTCGATGGGCTCGAAGCCGGTGGCGACGACTATCTGGTCAAGCCCTTCGCGTTCTCCGAACTGATGGCACGATTGAACGCCCTCGCCCGTCGTCCGCCGGCGCAGACCGAAAAAACCAAACTCGAAGTCTTCGACCTCGAGCTCGATCTGGTGCGGCGACATTGCCGGCGCGCCGGCCACCCGATCGATCTGGTGCCGCGCGAGTTCGCGCTGCTCGAATTCCTGATGCGCAATGAGGGACGCGTCGTCACCCGCACCATGCTGCTGGAGCGGGTCTGGGAATTGCATTTCGATCCGCAGACCAGTGTCGTCGAGACTCACATCAGCCGCTTGCGCACCAAGATCGACAAGCCGTTCGACCACCAATTGCTGCATACGGTCCGGAACACGGGCTACAGCCTGCATGCTTGACAGGTTCCTACGCAGCACGCCGTTCCGCCTGACGGTCGTGCTGGCCGTCGCCTTCATCGTGGCGCTGCTCATCGGGGGCGGTGCGGTCTATCTGTTGATCCAGCGGGAACTCAACGCGCGGGTCGACGGCAACGTGCTCGACACCTACGGCGTCATCAAGGAGGCCTATGGCGAAGGCGATCTCACCGATCTGGTGGATTCGGTGGCGAGCCACGTCCGCGGCACCTTCCAGGACGACCGTGTCTATCTGCTGATCGACCGCGAGGGCAAGCCACTCGCCGGCAACGCGACGATCATGCCGCCGGGAGATGGCCTCTCGACGATCAGCGGCCGGGAGCTGGGCCTCACGGATGAGGAAGACGACGAGTATCGCGTCAATATCGGCTCTGTCGACGGCCTGCGTCTCATGGTCGGCGCCAGCTACAGCGAGACCCGGGAGATCGGCTGGCTGATCCTGACCAGCCTCGGCTGGGCCGGCGCGCTTTTCCTGCTGCTGGTATTGGCGACCGGCCTGCTCCTCGCCAGCCGCGGGCAGCGGCGGCTCGACAGCATCGCCGAGACCATGCGCCGCGTCGGACGCGGCGAATTGCAGGCACGCATCGCCTCAAGCGGGCGAGGCGACGACGTCGATGCACTGATCCGGGATGTAAATGCCGCTTTGGACCGCCTCGCTTCGCTGGTCGAAGGCATGCGTCAAGTGAGCGTGGACATCGCCCATGATCTCAAGACGCCGTTGAACCGCCTTGCTATCACCGTTGAAAGTGCGATCGAGGCCGACGGGGCTGGGAAACCCGTCACCGAGTTGCTGGCGCAGGCGCAGGAGGAAACCTTGCGCATCAATGCGATCTTCGATGCACTGCTACGTATCGCCCAAATCGAATCCGGGGCTCGACGCTCTCGTTTCACCAGCCTCAGGCTGGCTGGGGTGATCGAGACCCTGGTCGATATCTATGGTGAGGTCGCAAAGGACCACGGCCAGAACCTGATCGTCGTCTCCGGCGACCCGTTTCCGGAGATCATCGGCGACAGGGATCTGCTCACACAGATGCTGGCAAACCTCATCGAGAACGCCATCCGCCACTGTCCGCAGGGCTCGCGCATCGCCATCGAGTCGCAGGTGTCGCCGCTGCATATTTCCGTCATCGTCGCCGATGACGGCCCCGGCATCAGCGACGATGAGCGAGGCAAGGTATTTCAGCGGCTCTATCGCACCGAGAAAAGCCGGACCTCGCCGGGGAACGGGCTCGGACTGAGCCTCGTCAAGGCGATTGCCGAGTTGCACGGTGGGACGGTATCCCTCGCCGACAACCGCCCGGGCCTGCGGGTCGTCGTCACCTTGCCCCTGCCGGCATTCCGAGCCGATACCGGCAGCAATGGCGCTCTCTCCGTGCCCGGTTAACCATGGCGCTCGCTCAGGAGTTGGGAAAGCCGAGCCAGGGCTCGATCCGCTCCCAGGTCTCGTCCATGGCCCAGGCCGGCGCGAACGGCAGCGGAATGTGGCCATAGAAGGGGGAGAGCTGCCATTCCGCAGCATATTCCCCGGCCTTGGCGATGGCGCCGAGATAGAGCGCGGCGGCAATGCCCGACCGGTCGGCGCCGCCGGTGCAGTGCACCAGGATCGGCTTCGGCGCGTCCCGCATCATGGCGATGAGCGCCTCCACCTGGCTTTGCGTCAGTTCCTTCGACGCCGATAGACGAAAATCAAGGTGGGCAATGCCGAGCGCCTCGCTCTGCGCGATTTGCTGCTTGTACCAGTCGGAGCTATCGGCGCCGCGCAGATTGATAATGGTGCGGATGCCGTAGTCTTTCTGGAAGCCCGCAATCTCCGAGGCGTCGAAACGCGCGGCGCGATACAACTGGCCCGCTACCACGGTGTGGAAATTGCCGATGAGCTGCTGCACCCCCATCCAGATCCCGCACAGCAGAAGCAACGCCAGGAAGCCGCGCACGGCATATATACATAGCCGGCGAACTTTACCCGCCCGCCGCGTCTCGCTTGTGACGGCTGTCGGCGCGTCGCCCGTGCGAAATGTCATGAAGATGGCTCCCAACGTCCCGGCCGGGATATGCCGCTGGAGTGTGTCGGTATTTGGCCGGCAGCCGTGCGATTTTGAGCACTGGACTTCCTAGAGCTCTTTCCGTTCGGATGGAAACATCCAAACGATAAGAAAGCGCTCTAGATTCAATAAGCTGGAGCAATTCCTCTTCGATCAGATGATTCCATCTGATCGGGAAATGCTCTAGCGCCGTTCGAACTCGATGTTCAGCGAGAACCGCCTCTCCGGATGGACCGAATAGGTGACGAGGAAGATCGCCCCGTCGGCGCCGCGATAACGCCGGATGATGATGAGCGCCGGATCGTTCTCCTGCGCCATCAGCGGCTCCGCCAGTTCAGCGGTGACGTGGCCGACCAGGATCTCGATCTGCGCATGCGCGGCGCGATGGCCCAAATGCTCCTCGATCTGCCGCACCACCGGCGCTCCGGTGGAATTGGGCAAGTCCAGCACGCCGGCGAATTCCGGCAGCACATAGACGTCGAGATAGGAGATCGGCGCGCTGGAGGTGCGCGTCAGCCGCATCGCCTTCATCCGAACCCAGGATTCTCCCACCTTGCCCTTGAGCAGCACCGCCAGTTCGGGCGAGGCCTTGATGCGATCGATCTTCAGCGGCCGGCGATAGGTCTCGGAGGGATATTGCAGCAGCTCTTCCATCGAGCTCAGCGTCTGCACGAAGCCTTCGGGTTTGCGGCTGGCGATGACGACTGTGCCGACGCCGGGCGTCGCCTCGATCAGCCCCTGGTCACGCAGGTTGGAGAGCGCCTGGCGCACGGTGAAGCGGCTGACATCGAAGCGAGCGCATAATTCATGTTCAGTCGGCAAGCGAGCGCCGAGCTTGTGCACGCCGGTCTCGATCTCGTGGCGCAGCACGCCCTCGATCTCCAGATAGCGCGCGCCCTGCCCTCCCGAGGCGGGTCGTCCAGAGGAAGTCCTCGCACCGGCACCGCCTGACTTCACCGCCGTCATCGGCCCTCACCCGCACTGCGCCGTCCCGCAGCGCCGAGAATCGCGCTGCCGGTCACCACGATAACGCGAAGTTGCGCCGCGGACGCGATGGCATCTCGAGCTGTTATTTGTCTGGACAAAATACGCGAACGCCGGTTCAAACCGCCGCCAGCACGCCGCTCTTCAGGTCGTTGATCTGCGCGATCGACTGGTTGGACAGCGGCAGGTCGACCGGCTCGTTGATGGCCGCGGACAGGTCCGCCGCGGTGTAAGTCTCCATCACCATCCGGGCATGCTCGGGCGCCACCATCACCGGCGTGTCGCGTAGCACCGATTCCAGGAAATGGATGGTCTCCGGACCCATCTGGCCGGCAAACACATGGTCCACCTGCTCGCCCGGCATGGTCGACATCGGAAAGCGCGTGCCCTCGCTCACCGTGCTCAGCCAATTGTCGCGCTGGGTGTCGTCGAGGATCAGCGCGCCCTCGGTTCCGGTGATCTCGATCCAGGTGCCGCAATAATTCGGGTAGGCCGGCGGCAGGTTCCAGCCGCCGCCGATCACCACCAGCATGCCATTGTCCATGGTGACGGTGGACCACATGCAGTCATAGGAGCCGTTGATCTCCTGCATGTAGCCATAGGAGCCCTGCGAATAGACCCGAACCGGCTTGGCCGGCTCCAGCATCCAGAACACGAAGTCGAGATCGTGGGTGGATTCCATCGCCGCGGGGGACAGCTTCACCCGCGAGGCGATCTTCTTGCCGAGGCTGCGCGAGAGATGGCGGCTGACCATGACGCTGACGATCCGGCCGAGCGTGCCGTCGGTGATCTTCTTCCTGGCGTAGGCGATCTTCGGATTGAAGCGCTGCGAATAGCCGATGGTGAACTTCACCCAGTTGCGCTTCGCGATCTCGATGAGTTCGCCCGCCTCCCACATTTCCAGCGCGATCGGCTTCTCCAGCAGCACATGCTTGCCGGCGCGCAGGCAGTCCCGGGCGATCGGGAAATGGGTGTGCTCCGGCGTGGTCGAGATATAGACCACCTTGATGGCATCGTTGCTGACGATGTCCTGGTAGTCGAGCGTCGCGGTCGCCGGCCTGGTGAGCTGGCGCACCTCTTCGAGGCGCTCGGGGCGGATCTCGCAAATGTGCAGTTTGTCGACCAGCGCCGAGCGCGACAGCGTCTCCGCGCGAATCCCGCCGCACCAGCCGGTGCCAATCACCGCCACCTCGACCTGCCGCATATCCTTAAAGCTCCCTGCCCTCTTGTCAGCGACGCCTATCGATCGCGTGGCTGGATCATTTGTCCGGACATATACGGGAGTTGGCGGCACGTGTCCATGTGGGCGGGGCCCTGCCCGGCCAGGCGGTACCATGAATCAAAAGCGCCGGCCTCGCGGCCGGCGCTTCCAATATCGGTGATGTCCGGTCAGACTACCACTTGTAGTTAATGCCGGCCTTGATGGTGTGGAACGTGGTCTCGACGTCGACCTTGGCGCCCACGACGAGGTAATCGTTGCCGACATACCCTTCCGTTCCGTCATCGAACAAGGTCTGGCTGCCGAGATCGACATAGAGGTATTCGGTCTTGAAGGTCCAGTGATCGGTGATGGCGTATTCGATGCCCGCGCCGACAGTCCAGCCCCACTGGGTGTCGGAGGTCGAAACCGAGTCGCCGAACAGCTCTCCCATGTCGTCGAAAACGGAGATGCTGCCGTGCGACTTCACCTTGCCGTAGGCCGCGCCGCCGGTGCCATACAGGAACACGCGATCCCATGCGTAACCCAGGCGGGCCCGGATGGTGCCGAACCATTCGACTTCGGAGCCGGCGCTGAAGTTGGCGCCGCCAAGCAGATCATCATTGAGGAAGAGATTGCCGTTGCCGCTGATCTCGCCCTCGATGCCCGACCATTGGAAGTCCGTCTCGACGCCGATCACCCAGTTATTGTAGAACTGGTAATTATAGCCGATCTGGCCACCCCCGAAGAAACCGCTGGAATTGAGTTTGAATTCTCCACTGAGATCCAGCGAATTCTCGAGTACGTAATCGTCCGGAATAGCTGCGACCGCCACCTCGGACTGCGGGTTGCATTCGCCCCGACACTCACGCTCATATTGATCCGCGAAAGCGCTGAACGGATAGCGGAACCTGTCGCCGCCATAGCCGCCGTTCGCGCCGATATAGAAGCCGGTCCAGGAGAAGGCCGGAATTATTACCGGCGGCGGCGCCTTCACCGGATACGACATGTCCGCCGCGAGCGCCGGAGCTGCCAGCGCCGCGAGACTAACCAGACCGAGTGCAAGTGACTTCATATCCCGACCCCCAGGGTAACTAGCCCAGTTTGAATGTTGCTTTGAGTCCGAACGTTGGGGAAGTGTTTTTAAGCAACACTCATACATTACTTGAGCCGATTATACGCGCACATTCAATGACTTAGGTATCCGGATGCAGTATTCGCAATATTCATTTTGCATTAACCGGAATAAATAGTTCGCACAGCAACAATATCGCTCGCGGCATAACGTATTGCAGCGAAGGCCGAGAAACCCGCGCCGCTTGCGAAGAATCCAACGACGCCTCGCGCCAGCCAGGCTGCAACCAATACCGCCCCGGTAGCGTTACACGCAGGCCATGATGCCGCGCGTCGCATTGAGCTTTCCGGTGCTTTTCCTACTGGCGGCCCAGGTTCCGCTCGCGGCCCGCGCGCTCGCGCATGACGCGCCGTCCGGCTGGACCTATCCGTCATCATGCTGCTCGGGCCATGATTGTTACCCGGTCAGCGGACCGGCGCTGGAGACCACCGCCGACGGCTATCACATCAAGGCGACCGGCGAGGTCATCCCCTTCACCTCGCGCCGGATCAAGCCCAGCGGGGACGGCTCCTACCACCGCTGTTCCTGGGGCGGCGACGTGAATTCGTCGACCATCTGCCTGTTCATTCCATCGGGGTCGTGAAACGAAAACGGCCGGCCCCGCATCGCGCGAAGCCGGCCGTCCAAGATCTCAAGAAAAAGGGGCGGCGCCGCCGCCCCTCTCAACTCCTGCTTACCAGCGGACCTTGATGCCGCCGGTGCCGGCCCAACCCTCGACGTCACCGAAATTGTACTCGCCGCTGCCATAGAGCGCGACGTTCTCGGTGATTGCGGCGTTGAAGCCGAGGCCGGCATTGTACCAGGTGCCGCCGATGTCGCTGGTCAGCACCGTGCCCGCGACATTGGTGTCGTTGTCGCCCATGAACTCGGACAGCACGTTGAATACCGCCCAGGGCGTGAAGCTCTGGCCGTTGATGCCGGGGATCGTCGTCTGCAGCTGGATGCCGAGGCGGCCGATCAGCGAGTCCGCATCTTCGGGCCGGATGCGCAGGCCGTAGGAGTCGGTGTAGTCGTCCTGGCTCACATTGGCATAGGTCAACTGTGCCTGCGGCTGGATCACGAAGCCACTGCCGACATCGAAGCCATAGCCGACTTCGCCGGAGCCGCCCCACACCGAAGCATTGGTGTTGGCCGTGATCGAGAGCGCGTTCTCGAGCTGGCGGTCCGCATTGATATCGACGTCGAGGCTGTCGTACTTGAAGACGAAGTCCGCATAGCCGCCGACGCCGGGAGCACTGCCGCCGACCTGGCGGATGGTGGCATAGGCACCAGCGTTCCAGCCGTCGAGCTTCAGGCGCGAGCGCGAGCCGAAGTCGCCATACACATCGGCATCCGACCAGCCATAGCCGCCGAAGGCACCAATGCTGACCCGGGCGTCGGTCAGATCGAAGGTGTAGTCACCGCCGATCTGGAAGCCGTAGGTCTGCTGGTCGAAGTTCCAGCCCTTGTTGACCTCATAGGACAGGTCCGCACCACCGCCCCGGCCCCACACTTGGAATTGCGGCGCGGGGGCCGGCACGTAGGCCGGCGCCTTGGTCGGCATGGCGAGGTCGGCATTGCGGCCTTCCAGCGCGTCCTGCTGCTTCAGTTCGCCGATGCGCTTATAGAGCGTGTCGACGCCGGCGTAGAAATGCCGCTGCGCCGCGGACGAGGCCGTCACGTAGCCCGGCACGGATTCCAGCAGGCTCGACTGCAGGAACTCGTCGCCGGCAGTCGGGCCGGACTGCGACTGCACCAGCTGATAGCTGAAGGCGCCGACCAGCAATTCGCGCCCGCCGGAGAACTGGTTCTGCGCCAGCTGGAAGCCGTCGGCCGGCGAGGCGCCATTGACATCCACCAGGCGGATGCCGTCACCATCGGCATGGCCGGTGAAGGTGCCTGCCCCTTCATTCAGGTTGTTGACGTAGATCGTCGTGGTGCCGCTGACATTGCCGTTGATGGTCAGCAGGTCGGTCGACGAGGCCGCGTTATAGACAAAGGTGTCGAGCAGCAGGTTGCCGCCGCCGCCGTTCGGCCCGCCGAAGGTGGCACCGCCGAAATAATTGCCCACGATGGTGTGCTGATCGTCGGCAAAGCCGTCGGTCAGCAGGATCGTGCCGTTATTGAGATAGGTGCTGGGGCCCTGCGCCGTGATCGTGGTGTTGCTGCCAAGCCCGCCACCGGACACGTCCAGCAAGCCACCATAATCGGCGAGCAGGCCGGCATCATTGCCGGTGAACAGGGGTGCATAGTAGCCGGTGCCTGCCTGCAGCTCGAAATGATCAGTCGTCAGGCTCGCACCGGTGAAGGCGAGCGACAGTGCCGAGTCGCCGCCGACCGTTACATTGCCATCAGGGACGCCGTTGGTCAGGTGCCGGAAATCATAGGTCGTGGCGGTCAGCGAGACCGCCGAATGCCCGCTGATGTTCAGGTGATCGATGCCGAGAATTTGGCCGAACGCGACGTTCGAGCCGCCATTCACGTTCATCGTGTCGTTGCCGGCATCGGCAAGGCCGGTAGCGGCACCATCGCCGCGCACGTCGCCGCCGAGTGCGAAATTGTTGCCGTTGACGCCGGTAAAGGTGAGCGTGTCGTCACCGTCGCCGCCGTCAATATTGCCATCGATGTCGACGAGCGCGGTCGAGGCCGGGCTGAAGAGCAGCGTGTCGTTGCCGGCCCCGCCAAGGACATTGCCGCCGATCAGCACCTGGCCGGAGCCGGTCGGCGAGAAAGTCAGGTTGTCGCCGTCAGCTCCGCCATCGACATTGCCGGTCACGGTGACGCGGCCCTGCTGGGACGGCACGAAGTTCAGCGTGTCCACGCCGGCCCCGCCATCGACGTTGCCATTGATGGTGAGGATCTTCTGCGTGGCGTTACTGACGAAACCATTGCCGTTGAAGGTCAGCGTATCGCCGCCGTCGCCGCCGAACACGCCATTGCCGGCCACGCCGGTGCCGACCGTGCCGGAGGTGAGCGTGATGTTGTCGGCCTCGGTACCGCCGTCGATGAGGGAGCCGATGGTCGCGCCGTTCAGGGTGATGATGTCGGCGCCGGCACCGCCGAGCGCTTGCGCCGCCGAGCCCTTGAGCAGATCGATCGTGTCGACGTCCGCGCCGCCGTCGATATTGCCCGAGATCGTCGCGCCGTTCAGCGTGATGTGGTCGGCGCCGGCTTCGCCGAGCACCGCCGCCGCGGAGCCGGACGTCAGGTTGATCGTATCACCGTCGTCGCCGCCTTCGATATTGCCGGCGATCGTCGCGCCCTTCAGCGTGATGATGTCCACGCCGGCACCGCCCAGCACGGCCGCGGCCGAACCGGAGGTCAGATCGATCGTGTCGCCCTCGGTGCCGCCGTCGATATTGCCCGAGATCGTCGCGCCATTCAGCGTGATGTGGTCGGCGCCGGCGCCGCCGAGCACCGCCGCCGCGGAGCCGGAGGTCAGATTGATCGTGTCGGCCTCGGTGCCACCGTCGATATTGCCTGCGATCGTCGCGCCCTTCAGCGTGATGATGTCGATGCCGCCGCTGCCCAGTACCGCCGCGGCCGAACCGGACGTCAGATTGATGGTGTCGCCGTCCGCGCCGCCGTCGATATTGCCGGTGATCGTGGCGCCGTTCAGCGTGATGCTGTCAGCACCGGCGCCGCCGAGCGCTTGCGCCGCCGAGCCCGAGAGCAGGTTGATCGTATCGGCGTCGTCACCACCGTCGACATTGCCGGTAACCGTGGCGCCGTTCAGCGTGATGTTGTCCACGCCGAGGCCGCCCAGCACGTTGCCACCAATGGTGGTCGCGACATTGGGGTTGCCGCCGACGACGATCGTGTCGCCACCCGAGCCGCCATCAACGTCGCCATTGACCTGCACGGTGCTGCCGGCCGGCGGGGTGCCGACCACGGTGCCGATATTGAGCGTGTCCGCATCATCGCCGCCGAGCACACTGCCACCGATGACGATATTGCCGGAATTGATGCCGCCGGTCGGGGTGATGGTGATGTTGTCGGCGCCGGCGAGACCTTCGACATTGCCGGTACCGGTGGTGACCGAGCCGCCGATGACGCGGATCGTGTCGGCCCCTGCCGTGCCGGCGACCGGGCCATACGGGTTCGGAGCAGCGTTGTCGCAGGTCAGGTTGTCGGCGGGACCGCTGCACCCGGCGAGCGCGGCGTTCGGTCCATAGGTGAGGGCCAGAAGCCCTGTCGCCAGCGCGCTGCATAGCATCAGCGCACCGCGGCGGTTCTTTACGGTCGAAACGGGAAGCCGCGCCGGCCTCGAACCAACCCGAACCGCCGACGTTTGGCGTTCCTCAACTCTTATCGACATTCTGGAGCCCCCAAAAGATGCCCGTCGGGATTACTGTCCCGTGTGTACAAACAAAGGAGAGCACTTGCCGATCTCGACTGAAAGGTATCTGGGAAATATATGCGGTATTCAATAATACAACCATGGATATGCAAATCCGCCATATCCTACCTTCGCGAGATTTACGCATTAAACGAGAAGGATATAATCACGATTTCGATGCAAATAAATATGTTCAATATCAATAGGTTATGCTGAAATGGTACTGCAGTGATGCTTCATGTTTATTTAACTTTACGAGCAAGAGTCGGAATTGTTGGAGTCGCCTTCCGAGTCACGTGTGGCTTTCGTGCAACGAAAATGGGTCAGGAATTTAAGTATTTTGTAACCCGGATGTGGCTGCGGATAGTAATTTCTGCCACACCGCAGCAACCAGATCATCGGGCGAATATAAATGAACAGTTAAGATCGCCTCCGGAGCATTCCTCAAAAATTGCCGACGGACCCGGACGCGACAACGCGCGCATCAGACAAAGCGCGGCGGAAGCCCGCGAATCGCCTATCCTCTCGCCGGATCGGCGGAGGGATGAATGCCGCACACTTGGCGTGCCCCGGCTTGCTATGTCAGCGTGGCACTTATCTGCATGCTCTATATCTGGATCATGCCCTTTGTCGGCCTGACCGACCTGTTCGCCGGTGCCGGCATCGGCGCCGCGCTGATGTGGGCGTTGAATGATTGGGAAGTCCGGCAGCAGGCAAAACAGCACCACAATGAAACGCGCATTGAGCCGGCTTCCGTGGTGATGTCCCGCCTCCGGGCTATGGCGCGTGCCGCGCGCGGTCTTGAAGGCGCCGGGCGATCCACCGAGGCTCCTCCCGACAATGAGGAGATGCGACGCCTCGCCCGCGCGGCTGGAGCGCTCGATGGCGACGCCGTCACCTCCGAGGCGCCACGACCGGACCCGAAGCCGACGGCCAGGCGCGAAACCCCGATCGAGGCCTGGCGCCGCGAGGTGCGTAATCGCGATATCGACAAGATGGAAGCGCAGCTGCGCGCGCTCGCCGAGCAACCGGAAGCCGAACCCTACGGGGCGCCCGACCGCAAGCCGGCGGACGCTTCGCACCGGGACGTACCGGATCGCTGGCAACGCCCTGCCCGCTCCCGCTCATTCCCGCGCTAACGGCCCTGCGCTTACCGTCCGGTCGCTCGTCGCCACTCACTCATCGTCGGAATAGCGCTCTTCCCTCCACGGGTCGGCATGGTTGTGATAGCCGCGCTCCTCCCAGAAGCCACGCCGGTCCGCGGCGATGAACTCGATGCGCTGCAGCCACTTGGCGCTCTTCCAGAAATACAAATGCGGCACCACCAGGCGCATCGGCCCGCCATGCTCGCGGGTCAGCGGCGCGCCTTCCCAGCTATGGGCGAGGATGGCGTCCTCCGCCGCGAAATCCTCCAGCGCGAGATTGGTGGTGTAGCTGTCGCGGCTGTACAGCACGACGAAATGTGCTTCCGGCTTCGGCATGACGACATCGAGCAGGTCGCGCACCCGCACGCCCTCCCAGCCATTGTCGTAGCGCGACCAGGTGGTGACGCAGTGGATGTCGGTCACTTCCCGGGCCTGCGGCAGCGCGAGGAAGGCGTCCCAATCCAGCACGACCGGGTTCTCGACCAGGCCGAACACGTCGAGCTTCCACACCCGCGTCGGGATATGGGGCTGGATGCCGAGATCGAGCACCGGCCAGTCGCGCACCAGATGCTGGCCGGGCGGCAGCCGGTCCTCTTCCGGCCGCGTAACCTTGCCGGTGAGGAATTTGCCCTCGCGCGCCCATTTCTGCTTTGTCGTGGTCAGCTTGCTGTCGGGCGGCAAATCCTCGTCGCGAGGCGCGCTGTCATCGGCCATGTCCAAACTCCGGAGCTGTCAGCGCGCAGCATAGCATCGCGACCAGCCGCGGCACCGCCGAATTGCTCGGCGACGCCGCGGCACAGCTTCACGTCACCGTCACGCCTGTGCCTTGGCCTTGCGGCGGCGCGACAGCATGTTGAGCGCTTCCACGCCGGCGGAGAACGCCATGGCGGTGTAGATATAGCCCTTCGACACATGGGCGCCGAAGCCTTCGGCGATCAGCACCGTGCCGATCATCAGCAGGAAGCCCAGCGCCAGCATCACGATGGACGGGTTGTGGTGGATGAAATTGGCGAGCGGATTCGCCGCCAGCAGCATCGTCAGAACCGCCACGATGACAGCGATCACCATGATCGGAATGTGGTCGGTCATGCCGACCGCGGTGATGATGCTGTCGACCGAGAACACCAGGTCAAGCACGAGAATCTGCGCGATGGCGGCGGTAAAGCCGATCTGCAATGCACTGCCGGCTGCCCCGTCCTCCTCGGGAGCCTCCATGGTCTGATGGATTTCCTTGGTCGCCTTCCACACCAGGAACAGGCCGCCGCCCATCAGGATGAAGTCGCGCCAGGAAAAGGCGTGACCGAACAGCGTGACCACCGGCTCGGTAAGTTGCACGATGTAGGCGACCATGCTGAGCAGTCCGAGCCGCATAACCAGCGCCAGACTGATGCCGATGCGTCGCGCCCGCGGGCGCATCTCTTCCGGTAGCTTGTTGGTCAGGATGGAGATGAAGAGCAGGTTGTCGATGCCCAGGATCACTTCCATGGCGATGAGCGTGACCAGCGCCGCCCAGGCAGCGGGACTGGCGGCGAGCTGCATCAGATAATCCATGGGTATCACTCCGATCCGGACGTGGAGGGGAGCCCGCATGCGGACGCACGCGAGTCGCGGGTGGCGGTGAGATGATACATGTCTGGTCGAGCCTCGCAGCCGGCGATGACGTCGGGAAAGATCCGACATCACGCGATCGCCGGCATGGCTCGCGTCAGAGGGGCCCGGATCAGGGGTTGCCGCAATGTAGTGCACCCCTCGCCGTGGGGACAGCCGCGCAATGGAATGACAGAATGTCGCACTACAGCTAAGTCATGCCCGGTCGATTTGAACCGAACGATGCCGATGCCGCCTCATCTGTTCCTCGCCGCTCTGTTGCTGTTGGCCGGCGTGGGCATCGCCCTCGGCGAGCCCTCGCGCGTGCCAGCCGAGGCGCCGCCGGATCCGCCGGCCACCGCGCCGGCGCCGCGAACCGAGAGCGTCGAGGACACGCTGTGCCGGCTGATCGAGCGGTCGGCGCGGGCGAACGGATTGCCGGTCGAGTTCTTCACCCGGCTGATCTGGCGCGAGAGCAGTTTCCGCTCGGATGCCGTCAGCCCCAAGGGCGCGCAGGGCATCGCCCAGTTCATGCCCGGCACCGCAGCGGACCACGGCCTCGCCGATCCGTTCGATCCCGAGACCGCTTTGCCCGCCTCGGCCGCGCTGCTCGCCGACCTTCGCGCGCAATTCGGCAGCCTCGGCCTCGCCGCCGCCGCCTACAATGCCGGCCCTGCCCGCGTCGAGAAATGGCTCGCCGGTCAAGGCGGGCTGCCGCTGGAGACGCAGGCGTACCTGCTCTTCATCACCGGACGCGAGGCCGAGGACTGGGCAGCGGAGCGCCGCCCGCCGGCCAAGGGCGCGCCCGCCGAACCGCCAGCGGTGGCACCCCCCGATCCGCCGTCGGCGGCAGCTCTCGACTGCCATTCCACGACGGTGGCGATCCGTAAGCGCGGTGGGCCGGTGGCGCAGGAGATTGCCACCATCACCGCGCCATGGGGCGTCCAGCTCTCCGGCAATTTCTCCAAGGCGCGGGCGCTCGCCTCCTACCAGCGGGCGCAGAAGCAATATGCCAAGCTGCTGGAGGGCACCCAGCCGATGATCATCGGCTCACGCCTGCGCTTCCGCGGCAGCCGGGCGTTCTACCGGGTGCGCGTTGCGCAGCAGACCCGCAAGGCGGCGGATGCGCTATGCAATCGGCTGAGAGCGGTCGGCGGCGCCTGCGTGGTGTTCCCGAGCTGATCTCACCCGAACGTGAAGCCACACGTCGTGACCCTGCGTGACGCGACAACTAGCTTGCCCATCCAACCAGTACCGACGAGGAGTAGAGCGCCATGACTGAACCTTCCCGCCGCGGCCTGATCGCCGGGGCTGCTGCTTTCGGCGCCACTTTGCCCCTCACCGGTGCTCTGTCCACCTTCTCGCCGGATTCGGCGCAGGCGGCCGTGCAGCCGATGGGTCAGCAGGTTCCCAGCATCTATCGCTACAAGGTCGGCAGCATCGAGCTCACCGCGGTCAATGACGGCGTGCGCACCTTCCCGCTCGCCGAGAACTTCGTGAAGAACGCCAAGCCCGACGAGATCAATGCCGCCCTCGAGGCCGGCTTCATGCCGAAGGGCCAGATCACCGCGCAGTTCAACCCGCTGCTGCTGAACACCGGCGGCAAGCTGGTGCTGATCGACACCGGCAACGGGCCGCAGGCCGGCACTGCCACGGTCGGCCGCCTCAATGCCAATCTCGGCTGGGCCGGGGTGAAGCCGGCGGATGTCGACATCGTCATCATCTCGCATTTCCACGGCGACCACATCAACGGCCTGCGCACCGATGACGGCGTTCTCGCCTTCCCGAATGCCGAGATACTGGTGCCGGCGCCGGAATGGGCGTTCTGGATGGATGAGGGCGAGATGAGCCGCGCCCCCGAGGGCATGAAGCCGGCATTCGCCAATGTCCGCCGCGTCTTCAAGGACCTCGACAGCCGCGTTCGCCGCTATGAGTGGGACAAGGAGATCGCCCCCGGGATCACCACGGTGGCGGCGCCTGGCCATACCCCCGGCCACACCGCCTATGTCGTTGCTTCGGGCAAGGACAAGCTGTTCGTGCAGTCCGACGTCACCAATACGCCGGTGCTGTTCGTCCCGCATCCGGACTGGCAGGTGCAGTACGACATGGACGGCGCTAAGGCCGCCGAGACCCGCCGCAAGGTCTATGACATGCTGGCAGCTGAGCGCCTGCAGCTGACCGGGTACCATTACCCGTTCCCGGCGACCGGTTTCATCGCCAAGGACGGATCCGGCTATCGCTTCGTCCCGGCAATGTGGAATCCGGCGCTCTGACCACGCGCCGATGGATTTACGTGCGGGAGACCGCTATCACTCGCGGCTTCCCGCACGATTCCGGACACTGCCATGACTGAGCACTGCCATGACTGAGCTCTTGCCCGACCGCCTCTCCTCCGACCCGAACAGCCCGTTCTACGACGCGGAACTGCTGGAGCGTGGCGTCGGCATCCGCTTCAAGGGCGCCGAGAAGACCAATGTCGAGGAATATTGCGTCAGCGAAGGCTGGATCCGCGTCGCCGTCGGCAAGGCCAAGGACCGCGCCGGCAACCCGATGACGGTCAAGCTCAAGGGCGATGTCGTGCCCTATCTGAAGGACGCGCCGGAAGCGGAGTGAAGATCCGGGATCACTCCTCCGTCTCCTCCTCGATCCAGCCGAGATATTCCGCGTCGCCGCCGGCAACCGGGATGAACAGTATCGCCGGCGTGTCATAGGCATGGCGCGCGCGAACCGCCTGCGCCACCGGCTCGGCGAGGTCGGAGCGGGTCTTCAGGATCATCACCACTTCCTCGGCGCGCTCAATCTCGCCTTGCCAGCGATAGAGCGAGATCATGCCGGGCATGATGTTCACGCAGGCGGCCAATCCGTCGGCGACGATAGCGCGGCCGGCCGCTTCCGCCTCGACGAGCGAAGGCCACGTCGTATAGACAAGCACTGTGCTATACGCGTCATCCGGCGCCATTCCCTCGTCTCCCGCGCATCGGCCGTCCCATGAACGAAGCCGCCCGTCCTTCCCACGATGCCGAGACCGCGGCGGCAACCGCCTCCCGCACCATCGAACCATATCGAGCATATGGCCGAATCGCCTTTGTCGCGAGCGAGGCCCCGGACGCCGTGGACGCGCGC
This sequence comes from Starkeya sp. ORNL1, assembly GCF_012971745.1. Taxonomy (NCBI): domain Bacteria; kingdom Pseudomonadati; phylum Pseudomonadota; class Alphaproteobacteria; order Hyphomicrobiales; family Xanthobacteraceae; genus Starkeya; species Starkeya sp. ORNL1. The sequence goes on along the minus strand of NZ_CP048834.1, from coordinate 344,242 downwards.
GCCGCGCTCATCGCCCGCTACGGTTCGGCAACGCCCGAAGAGGCCGACATTGTGGTGGCGCTCGGCGGCGACGGTTTCATGCTGCAGACGCTGCACCGCTTCCGCGACACCGGCATCCCGATCTACGGCATGAATCGCGGCTCGGTCGGCTTCCTGATGAACGCCTTTTATCTCGACGACCTGCGCGAGCGCATGGCGGCCGCCGAGCGCGTGGTCATCCATCCCCTGATGATGGAAGCCGTTGACGCCGCCGGACACCATTATCGCGCCCCGGCGATCAATGAGGTCTCGCTGATCCGCCAATCCTACCAGGCCTCGAAGCTGCGCATCTCGATCGACGGCAAGCTCAGGCTGGAGGAGCTGATCTGCGACGGCGTGCTGGTGGCGACCCCGGCGGGCTCCACCGCCTATAATCTCTCGGCGCAGGGGCCGATCCTGCCGGTGGGCACGCCGCTGCTGGCGGTCACCCCGATCTCCGCTTTCCGGCCGCGGCGCTGGCGTGGCGCGCTGGTGCCGGATACGGCCGAGGTCGAGATCGCGGTGCTGGAAGCCGAGAAGCGCCCGGTCAACGCCACCGCCGACCACTTCCAGGTGCTGAACGTCGTCAAGGTGAGCGCGCGGCTCGATCCCGGCTCGTCGATGATCATGCTTTTCGACCCCGATCATTCGATCGAGGAGCGCATTCTGCGCGAGCAGTTCACGTACTGAACGCGCTCTTGCGAGCATCCTTCGAGGCTCGCTGACGCTCGCACCTCAGGATGACGTCGTATCTTTGGGCTTGAACAAACTACGTCATGCTGAGGTGCCGCCCGGAGGGCGGCCTCGAAGCACGCAGGCTTACGCCGCCAGTCCGCCTTCCAGCGCCCGCGCCTCGTCGCGCGCGGCTTCCACCTGCCAACGGCGCAACTGGTTGAGGATCTGGTCGACTTCCTCGCCGGCGGGCATGTTGCGGTGCTGTTCCAGCACGCGCTCGACGATGCGCCGCTTGAGACCGCGCGGTTCGGCGAGACCATCCTTGCCGGCATCGACATAGCTCGCCTTCTGCACCACTTCGAGCGCGGTGCGGAAGGCGACGAAGGCGCCGCGCGGCAGCCCGGCGCGGTCGTAGAGCGCGCGGAAGGCGCTGCCCGTGCGGTCGGCGGCGAGCGCCGCGACCTTGGCGGTGGGAAGGCCGGAGAGCAGCGACACCGCCTCGAAGAACAACCGCACCTGGCCGGAGAGCAGCGAGCGCAGCACCAGGGCAGAGGTCAGCTCGCCCTTGGCGCGCAGATGCTCGACGAAAGCGCGCACATCTTCGGCGGGTCGACCGTGAGCGATGGCGACGGTGGCCTTCTCGCATGCTTCCTTGGTGAGGCGCGCGGCCTGCTCCGGCGGCAGCCACTCCTTCTGCACCACGAAGGCGGAGAGCGTGTCGGCGACCGAGCGGATCAGGGCCTGGTGCGCTTCCGCCGGCAGGCCGTCGCGGCGCAGCAGCGCCTCGCGCACCGCGGGCAAATGGCCGAAGCGTGAGACGATGCGTCCGAGCGCGAAGCCCGGCACATCCGATCCGTCATTCTCGATCAGGGTCAGGCAGGCATTGGCCTCGCCGACCTCGGCGATGGCGGCGGCAACCGGCGCCGGCACCACGTCACGCGAGGCAATGGCGGTCTGGCGCCAGCCGTCGCCCTCGCCCACCACCTCGACCAGTTCGCCGACGCTGATGACCGGCGAGCGTGCCAGCACCAGTTCGCCGATCTCGCCCGGCTCGGAGGCGAGCGCCAGCACGATGCCGACCGGCGCCTGCCGATGCGAGGCCAATGACTCGGCGATGGCGAGACGGACCAGCGGCGACGGGTCATCCAGCAGCAGCAGCAGCGCAGCCTCGGCGGCGCGGCGATCCTCAGCGGAGAGGTCGGAATGGAGATACGCCCGCGCCAGCGCGCTGGTAGCATCCGCTCGTTCAGCGGCAGGCGCAGTCTTCACCCATTTCAGGAATTGACGGACGATCATGGCAGCGGCCCACGCGATCATTACACGGGGGTATCATGCGCCCGTCAGATTTAAGAAAGCGTTGACCATAAGACGGCGCCGCCATCTTACTGGGCCGTCACCTCGATATCGCTGTTCTTGCCCGGTTCGACGTTGAATTCCTTGGTGTAGGTCTTGCCGTCATTGCGCGCGATGGCGACATAATCGCCTTCGGCCAGCACGAAGACCGGGAAGGCGCCGATCGACTCCTTGATGGTATCGCCGCCGGGTGTCAGCACCGACCATTGCGTATCCGGCAAAGCATCGCCGCCGGCATTCTTCACCAGCTTCAAAGTGATTTCCGCGGCGCGGTGATGGATGGTGGCGTCGGTGAGCTTGCCCGGCTGCACGTTCACGTCGGCCTGGATCACCGCATTGGCGTCGCCATAGGTGGAGACGACATAATAATTGCCGGCCGGCAGCACGATCAGGTCGCCGGTATTGGCACCGCGGAAGAATGGGCGGCTCGAAGTCTTGCCCTGCAGGAAGCTGCCTTCGAAGATGTCGAAGGTGACCTTCTGCGCCGGGATCGGCTTGTCGATGACGTCGCTCTGCAACTTCACGCCGCCGGCCGGGATCACCATCTGCTCGCGCCGCGAATTGGCCCCGACCACGATGCGCTTCGCCGTGCTGGCGAGCCCGTAGGAGACATGGACCACATAGCCGCCGGGCGAGAGGAAGAACACCGGCGCCGGCTCCACCGCCTCCGCCACCAGCGGATAGGCGCCCGAAGATTCCGGCTTGTCGGCGAAGACGCGCCAGACCAGGCCGCGCGGAATAAAGGGATCTGCGTCGCCGAAGCGGGCGCTGACGCCGATCGCCGCCTTGCCGGCGGGGGGCTGCGGCAGCACGGCGTGCGGATCGCCCGCACTGGGTGCGGCCGGCGCTCCGCCCGGATTGAGCAGTGTCTGCGGCGTGAAGCCGGGCGGTCCCGGGCGCGGCGAAGCGGGCGAGCCGGTGAAGGGCAGCGCCTGCGCCAACAGCGGCTGCTGATTCTGCGTCACCGCCTGCTGGGCGGCTGCCGGCATCGCGCCGAGAATGGCCGCAAGGCCCAGTGCCGCCGCAAGAAAGCCGCGCGCTGCCGCGAGCCGGGGCGGCGAACGAAGTGGCGACGGAACGGTGGCGGCGGTCACTGGCATGGTAGCCTTGTCGTGCCTCCAAACCGGGGCGAATTCAAGTCATTGCGATTGCCGTCCGGCTTGGACCACTGTCGGCGCCGTGCTACCGCGGGTGCGCTTCAAGGAAACCGCTCATGATCGATGCACTGACCCTGCTCCGCACCCGCAAAAGCCCGAAAATCTTCGACATCGCCGCCCCAGGCCCGAGCCCCGCCGATATCGACGCCATGCTCGCCATCGCCTCGCGCGTGCCGGACCACGGCAAGCTCGCACCGTGGCGCTTCGTGGTGTTCGAGGGCGAGGCCCGCGAGCGCGCCGGCGAGGCCATCGCCAGCGTCTTCCGGCAAGACAATCCGGACGCCGACGACGACCGTGTGAATATCGAGCGCACTCGGCTCTCCCGCGCCCCGGTGGTGATCGCGGTGGTCTCCAGGGCCGGCCCGCACGTCAAGATCCCGGAATGGGAGCAGCTGATGTCCGGCGCTGCCGCCTCGACGCTGCTGGTGCTCGCCGCCCATGCCCACGGCTATGCCGCGACCTGGCTCACCGAATGGTACGCCTACGACCCGCGCACCCGCGCCGCGTTCGGCCTTGCCGAGAATGAGCGCATCGTCGGCTTCGTCCATATCGGCACGCTCGCCAAGGCGCAGGAAGACCGTCCGCGCCCCGCGCTCTCCGACATCGTCACGAGGTTCTGATGTTCTACGAGCCGGGAAAGCGAGACCGCGATCGCCTGCCGCACAATCCGCTGAAGGCCATCGTCACGCCGCGCCCGATCGGCTGGATATCGAGCCTGGCACCGGACGGCACCGCCAATCTCGCCCCCTATTCCTTCTTCAATCTGGTGAGCGAGGCGCCGGATGTCGTCGCCTTCTCCAGCGATGGACGCAAGCACTCGGTCGAGAACATCGAGGCCACCGGCGAGTTTGTCTGCAATCTCGCCACGCTGGCGTTGATCGAGCAGGTGAATTTGACCTCCAAGCCGGTCGCCTCGCATGAAAGCGAGTTTGAACTCGCGGGGCTGGAGCGCGCCCGCTCGCATCTGGTGAAGCCGCCCCGCGTCGCCGCCTCGCCCTGCGCACTGGAGTGCGTCTGGACCGAGACCATTGAAGTAAAGGCGCGCGGCGGCGTGCCCTCAGGCCGCTTCCTGGTGTTCGGCGAAGTCGTTGGCATCCATATCGATGACAGCTTCATCGAGAACGGCCTGCTGCGCACCGAGCTTTTGCAGCCGCTCGCCCGCCTCGGCTATTTCGACTATTCCTGGGTCGACGGAGTGAAAACGCTGCCGCGGCCGAGATAACGGTACGGCATTCGGCGCATACAGCCTTCGTTCATGACAGAGTGTTTATCTGGAGCTGTGAGGCTGGCGGTGTAGCGTATTCGCGGCCTCGGCGAGGAACTCGGCACGGCGCTCCAAGCTTCCCTATCGTAAGCTTGGAACTCCTTGAAAGCAAATCAGTTTCCTTGCGTGTCCTGCCTGCAATATCGAAAGCGCGCGCTCGCCGGTAACATCGAATCGACCGCTCCCCCAGAGGCTTTTCCCTCCATGTCCGACGTCAATCGCCGTTCCTTCCTCGCCGGCCTGCCCATTGCCGGCCTTGCTCTCGGCCTGGGTGCCTGCAGCCAGACCTCAACGTCGGCCAACCGCACGTCGCTCATGGAGCCGATCACCCCGGCGCCGCTGGCCGCCATGCCCAGCAACGCTTCCATGTACGGCCCGGTGCAGGATCGCTTTCCCATCGCCGCGGTCGACACCTCGAACATCAATCCGGTGTTCCTGCGCCGCGAAGTCGACTACAGCGGCCGCGAAGCGCCCGGCACCATCGTGATCGATCCCAGCGCGCACTTCCTCTACTACATCATGCCGGGCGGCCGTGCGATGCGCTACGGCGTCGGCGTCGGCAAGGAAGGGTTCGCCTGGTCCGGCTCCGCGACCATCAATTCCAAGCAGGAATGGCCGGACTGGTATCCGCCGAAGGAAATGATCGCCCGCCGCCCCGACATCAAGTCGCAGCTCACCCAGCTGCAGAGCGGCATCGGCATGCATGGCGGCCCCGGCAACCCGCTCGGCGCCCGTGCCATGTATCTGTGGCAGAACAACAAGGACACGCTCTACCGCATCCACGGCACGGTGGAGCCGAACACCATCGGCACCAATGTGTCGTCGGGCTGCATCCGCATGATCAACCAGGACGCCATCGACCTCTACAGCCGCGTCGCGGTGGGCACCAAGGTCGTGGTGCTCGGCAGCGGGGCGAAAACCTCCTGACCGCAACCGATAAGGGTTGCAGCCAGTCTGTTGCGATGCAAACCTGCCCCGCACGGGGCAGGTTTTATTATGAGCGGGCGAATCATCACGCTGGCCCAGCAGAAGGGCGGCTCGGGCAAGACGACGGTCGCTGCGCATCTGGCAGTGGCCCTATCCCGCAATGGCGAGCGTGTGGCACTGCTGGATTGCGATCCGCAGGGCAGCCTCGGGGAATGGTTCGAGGCGCGTGAGGCGAACCTCGGCGAGGACCATACCGGCCTCGATTTCCGCACCGCCAGCGGCTGGGGTGCCCGGCGCGAGGCGCGCAGCCTCGCCCGCGACTACGACATCGTCGTCATCGACACCCCGCCGAAATCGGACATCGAATCCCGCCCGGCCATCGAAGCCGCCGCGCTGGTCGCGGTGCCGGTGCAGCCGACCCCGATCGATCTGTGGGCCACGCAGCCGACGCTGGAGATGATCGCCAAGGAGGGCGTCACCTCGCTGCTCATCATCAACCGCGCACTGTCGCGGGTGGCGCTCACCGAGGAGATCAGCGCCGCGATCCGCGCGCTCGGCCATCCGGCAGCGGAAACCCGGCTCGGCAACCGCGTCGCCTTCGCCGCCAGCATGGGCGACGGCCGGACCATCCTGGAGACCGCGCCCGGCAGCAAGGGCGCGCTGGAGATCGAGGCGCTGGCCGCCGAAATCAGGCGGCACATGGGGGCGTAAGGCCCCTCTCTTCACATTTCGCCGTCATCCCGGACGGCCGCAGGCCGAGCCGGGATCGCGAACGACCGGGATCGCCTCCTTCGCCGTGAAAAAGCAGAAGGCGCTCCCAACCTTCACGCGATCCCGGCTCTACGCACCTCGGTGCTTCGGCCGGGATGACGACTTGTGTAGAGGCGAAGCCGTCAGGCCGCCGCCTTATCCCTCACCACGTCCGGCGCCGTCGCCTCGTCGACCAGCGACGCCAGCGCCTCCTCAAGCGTCATCGAGGTCTGGTTCTGCGAGCCGAGCCGGCGGATGGAGACGGTGCGCTCCGCCGCCTCCTTGCGCCCGACCACGATCAGCGCCGGCACCTTGGCCAGCGAGTGCTCGCGGACCTTGTAGTTGATCTTCTCGTTGCGCACGTCGAGCTCGACCCGCAGGCCGGCTTTCTTCGCCAGCGCGACGATCTCCTGCGCGTACTCGTCACCCTCGGAGGTGATGGTCGCCACCACCGCCTGGATCGGCGCCAGCCACAGCGGGAAGTGCCCGGCGAAATGCTCGATGAGGATGCCGGTAAAGCGCTCCATCGAGCCGCAAATGGCACGGTGGATCATCACCGGGGTCTTCTTGGTGCCGTCGGCATCGACATAGAAGGCGCCGAAGCGCTCCGGCAGATTGAAGTCGATCTGCGTGGTGCCGCACTGCCATTCGCGGCCGATGGCGTCGCGCAGCGTGTATTCGAACTTCGGCCCGTAGAAGGCGCCCTCGCCCGGCAATATGCCGGTCTTGATGCGGTTGGACTGCGCCGCGATCTGCTCCAGCACCCGGCCCATCACCTCCTCGGCGTGGTCCCACACCTCGTCGGAGCCGACCCGCTTGTCGGGTCGGGTGGAGAGCTTCACGATGATCTCGTCGAAGCCGAAATCGGCATAGGTCGAGAGGATCAGATCGTTGATCTTCAGGCACTCCGCCGCCATCTGCTCCTCGGTGCAGAAGATGTGGGCATCGTCCTGGGTGAAGCCGCGCACCCGCATCAGCCCGTGCAGCGCGCCGGACGGCTCGTAGCGGTGCACCGCGCCGAACTCGGCGAGGCGCATCGGCAGGTCGCGATAGCTCTTCAGGCCGTGCTTGAAGATCTGCACATGGCCGGGGCAGTTCATCGGCTTCAGCGCGAACACGCGCTCGTCCTCGGTGCCGTCGCCCGCGGACTGCACCTTGAACATGTTCTCCTTGTACCAGCCCCAATGGCCGGAGGTCTCCCACAGCGACTTGTCGAGCACCTGCGGGGCATTGACCTCGGCATAGTCGGCGGCGAGCCGCCGGCGCATATAGGAGACGAGGCCCTGGAACAGGGTCCAGCCCTTCGGGTGCCAGAACACGACGCCCGGCCCTTCCTCCTGGAAGTGGAACAGGTCCATCTCCCTCCCGAGCCGGCGGTGGTCGCGCTTCTCGGCTTCCTCGAGCTGGTGGATATAGTTGTCGAGCTCTTCCTGGGTGCGCCAGGCGGTACCGTAGATGCGGGTCAGCATCGGATTGTTGGAATCGCCGCGCCAATAGGCGCCGGCCACCTTCATCAGCTTGAAGGCATTGCCGATCTTGCCGACGCTCGGCATGTGTGGGCCGCGGCAGAGATCGAACCAGGTGCCCTGCTTGTAGATCTTGATCGACTGGTCGGCAGGGATCGCATCCACCAGCTCGACCTTGAACGCCTCGCCCTTCTCGGCGAAGACGCGCTTGGTCTCGTCGCGGCTCCACACTTCCTTGGTGAAGGGCGCGTCGCGGGCGATGATCTCGCGCATCTTCTTCTCGATCGCAGCGAAATCCTCCAGCGAGAACGGTTCGTTGCGGAAGAAGTCGTAATAGAAGCCGTTCTCGATCACCGGGCCGATGGTCACCTGGGTACCCGGCCACAGCTCCTGCACCGCCTCCGCCAGCACGTGCGCGGCGTCGTGGCGGATCAGTTCCAGCGCTTCCGGGCTCTCGCGGGTGACGAGCTCGAACTTCGCATCGGTGGTGATCGGATCGGACAGGTCGGCCAGCGTGCCGTCGAGCTTCATGGCCAGCGACTTCTTGGCCAGTGACTTGGCAATCGACGAGGCGACCTCGGCGCCCGTGGTGCCGGGAGCAAACTCACGCACAGCGCCATCGGGGAAGGTGAGATGGATCATCGGCTTTTCTCCTGCCCACTCCTGCGAACCACGCAGGTAGGCTTGTTGGTCAGCGGTAATCAGTCGACTTTACGCACCCAGCTCGAAGGCCGGCGCGCATAGCGCCACGGCATATACCACACGCCATTTGGCGGCAATTCGACAGGCACCGCCTCGAATCCGGAGCCGCCCCAGGGGTGGCAGCGGCAGATGCGCCCCGCCGCCATCCAGCCGCCCGCCCAGGCGCCGTGGGTGGCGATTGCCGTATCGGCATATTCGGAACACGTCGGCAAATATCGGCACTGACGCCCCATGAAGGAGGACAGTGTATAACGATAGGTAAGTATCGGAATGCGCAGAATCGTGCGCGGTACGGCGCTGACGTAACGAAATATAACCTTTGGTAACTCACGATCGCTCATATTATTCACTTACAAATCAGACCGATGACCTGGCAGCTGACACGTTCTCGTCACATGCCGTTTCCTATTTTCGGCCGCGTTCAATTCCAACATTTCAGGTGAAATCCCATGCGCCGGATTGCGGTCCTTCCCACGCTCCTCGTCCTGTTCACTGCCGTGCCCGCTTTTGCCGAGGGCGGCAATTACATCACCCATGAGCAGCTCGACCTCTTGAAGGTGCTCGCGCCGCCGCCCGCCAATGATTCCGCCACCAGCAAGGCCGAGATCGAAGAGCTTCTGGTCATCCAGCAGAACAATACGCCCGAGCAGGTCGCCGCCGCCCAGGCGGACGTGCAGGAGAACGTGTTCCGCTTCGCCAATGTCTTCGGCCCCGACTTCACCCCGGAGAAGCTGCCCCTCGCCAAGGCGTTCTTCGCCAAGGTGGCCGAGGACGAGGGTTTTATCGTGGACCCCGCCAAGGACGTCTGGAAGCGCCCGCGCCCGCACAAGGCCGACAGCCGGGTCAAGCCGGGCATCACCATCTCCAACAGCGGCGCATATCCCAGCGGCCATGCCTCCTTCGCCTATCTCACCGCCGTGGTGCTCGCCAATATGGTGCCGGAGAAGCGCGCCGAGATCTTCGCCCGCGCCGCGGATTTCGCGCATAACCGCATGGTCGGCGGCCTGCACTACAAGACCGACATCGAGGCCGGCCGCATCGCTGGCACCCTGATCGCCGCCCAGGAACTGCAGAATCCGCAGTTCAAAGCCGATTTCGAGCAGGCTAAGGCCGAAGTCCGCCACGCCCTCGGCTACGGCAGCTGATCGCTTCGTAGCAGCGACTTGCGGCCGGCGGAAAGCGCCGGCCGCCATTCCGGCTTCACCGCGCATCGGGAACATCGCACCGTCCCCTGCATTATCGCAGGCCGTAGACGGAGCGTTGTCAGGGAGATACCCGATGCCAGCCACCCCACATCGTCTCCTCATACCGCTCGTGCTGTCGGCGCTTCTTGCCGCCGGCAGTGCCGGCGCACAAACCGCACCACCCCCGCCCGCCAAGCCGGCCGAGCCTGTCCCGGTTCCCAAGCCGCCGGAAGCCCCCCCGGCGACCGAGGCACCCGCGGACGAGCCGAGCGTCGACGCCGGCGACAAGGACATGCAGCGCGTGGCCGCGTGCAAGGAGCGTGCCCTCGCCCGGCTGAAGCAGCAATCACCTTCGGTCGAGGATATATTCATCGATGTCGACGGCCTCACCATCGCCGACGCCGACGGCAAGCTCGGCGACACCGCGGTGAAGGGCGTGCTGATGGGCGAGGCCTATATAAGGCGCGATCGCACCGATCGGGCGAACCGCTTCCTCTGCCTCACCGGCGCCGATGGCGAGGTGCTGTTCACCTTCTTCACCGAGCGATGAGGGCTCGGCGCGACTCACTCGGCGGCGGCAACCTGCCGGTTGGCGGCCTTGGCCTCGATCTGGCCGACCGCGTCGACCACCGCGTCGAAGGTCAGCATGGTCGAGGCGTGGCGCGCCTTGTAGTCGCGCACCGGCTCAAGTACCGCGAGCTCGGCCCAGCGCCCGTCGGGCGGCGCGCCGTTCTCCTTCAACATGCGGCGCATCGTCTCGCGCACCGCGCGCAATTCGTCGGCGGTCGAGCCGACCACCAACCCTGCCATGATGGAAGACGACGCTTGCCCGAGTGCGCAGGCGCGCACCTCATGGGCGAAATCCGTCACCTTGCCGTCATGCATTGCCAGGTCGATCGTCACCGTCGAACCGCAAAGCTTGGAATGCGCCGTTGCACTGGCGTCCGGCGTCGCGAGCCGGCCGAGGCGTGGTATGTCCGCCGCCAGCTCGATGATGCGCCTGTTATAGACCTCGTTCAGCATGCCGTGACCGTCCTGCGCGCCGGAACATCGGCGCGAAATATTGCGGGCCTTCGTCACTCCCCTATATAGGAGGGACTGTTCGCGGACGAAAGAAGCCGAAAGGCGACAAAGGCTGCGGACAAAGTCACGGTACATGATCGAGCGGCCAGACGCCGCCACGTCGTGGACATGGCGACAAAAACCGGTGACACCCCGGCGCTCCGGTAAGAAACGCGCCGTCGAACGGAGTTCGTCATGGATGCCGTGCTGAGATCCCTGATGCATCGTGCCCAGAGCGAGGCGGAAGCCAAGAAGCGCCCGTCGCGCGAAGACGCCGAAGCCGCCGTGCGTACCCTCATTGCCTGGGCCGGCGATGATCCGAACCGCGAGGGCCTGGTCGATACGCCCAAGCGCGTGGTTCGCGCCTATGAGGAGCTCTATTCCGGCTACCACATCCCGGAAGCGGCGATTCTCGACCGTACCTTCGGCGAGATCGGCAATTTCGACGACATGGTGCTGGTGCGCGACATCACCTTCTATTCGCACTGCGAGCACCACATGGTGCCGTTCAGCGGCAAGGTGCACATCGGCTATTTCCCGGTGGAACGCGTCGTCGGCCTGTCCAAGATGGCCCGGGTGGTGGAGCTCTATGCCCGCCGCCTGCAGACGCAAGAGCACCTCACCTCGCAGATCATTACCGCCATCGACGACACGCTGAAGCCGCGTGGCGTCGCCGTGATGATCGAGGCCGAGCACATGTGCATGGCGATGCGCGGCGTGCAGAAGCCCGGCACCTCGACGGTGACGACACAGTTCACCGGAGTGTTCCGCGACGACCCTCAGGAGCAGGTGCGCTTCATGAGCATGCTCCGCGCCGGCCGATGATCCGCGATGCTGCCGTGAGCGACCCGCTTTACGCCACCCTCAGGGACAAGGCCGAGATCGAGGAAGGCGACCGCCTGGCGCCGCGATTCGACGCGGCCGGTCTGGTGACCGCGGTGACGGTCGATGCGGATGCGGGCGACGTGCTGATGGTCGCGCATATGGATGCGCAGGCGCTGGCGCTCACCATCGAGACCGGCGAGGCGCATTATTTCAGCCGCTCGCGCGGGCGGCTGTGGAAGAAGGGCGAGGAGAGCGGCCACATCCAGCGCGTGGTCGAGCTTCGCGTAGATTGCGACCAGGATGCCCTGGTGCTGCGCGTGCGCATGGAGGGCCCGGGCGCCGCCTGCCACACCGGTCACCGCTCCTGCTTCTTCCGCTCGGTGCCGCTCGGCTCAGCCCCGTCACCGGAGCTGAAGCTCACCGCCAACGATGCCGGCAAGGTCTTCGACCCGAAGACGGTTTACGGGAAGCCGCACTTCTGAAGGCGCCATCCCGGCCACAGGCGAAGCCGGAGAGCCGGGATCGCGTGAAGTCCCGCGCGTCACCTTCCAGCGATCCCGGATACGGCCTGACGGCCGTTCCGGGATGACAACTTTTCCGAATCTCACGTCGACATGATGTATTCGCGCATGGTCTGGCTCTCGCGCTCCATCTCCGCGACGCGGTACTTCACCACGTCGCCGATCGAGATGATGCCGACGAGGCGACCGCGCTCCACCACCGGGATATGACGGAACCGTCCACCGGTCATCAGTTCCATCACCTCGTGCACCGTCTCGGTGCCGTTGCAGGTGATCACCTTGGCCGTCATCACGGTGGAGATCGCATCGTCGAGCCGGCCCGGCCCGTCCTTGCCGATCACGCGCACCACATCGCGCTCGGAAAGAATGCCGGCCACCTGCCCGACGCCGTCCGTCACCACCACGGCACCGATGCGGTGCTCGGCAAGCAACTGCACGGCATCGCGCAGGCTGGAATCCGGGCGGATGGTCAGAACGTCATGGCCCTTGCTGTCGAGAATGGCCCGAACCGTCATGTCTTCCTCCTTTCCCGAACGACGCGGCCCTAACGATCGAGGCCACGTTCGCTTCTGGGTCCACGCCTTTGCGGCGCATGTGGAGGAATGATCCGCCCTTGCGTCATCTTGTGCAAGAGCCGGATTCAGTAGGCCGGTTTCGAGGGGCTGGCTTCAGTAGCCCTCGCCGCGCGGAAACGGCTCAGTGCGCCGCGCCACCGGATCGAACAGCGGGAACAGCAGCAGCCCGGCAAGGAATCCGCCAATGTGCGCCTGCCAGGCAATGGTCCCGGTCTCCGCGCCCACCGGGGCGCCGAGACCGAAGGCGAGGTTGATGACGAACCACACCGCGACGAATCCGATCACCCGGCGATCGCGCAGCACCACCGAGAGCGGCGCCGCGGGGCGGCGCACCACCGCCTCGAAGCCGTCCGGGCGCAGTCCCTCGAAGCCGTGCGTAGCGAACACGAACCGAATCGCCGCCGCCATGCAGCCGGAGATTGCCGCCGAGGCGCCGATCATCGGGACCAGTTCGTTCGGATGGGTGACGAGATGCGCCGCCGCCCCTGCCGCCGCGGTGATGGCGAAGAAGGCGAGGAAGCGCAGCGTGCCGAAACGGCGCGCCACCGGGCTGCCGAAAGCCAGCATCCACAACAGATTCACGCCGATATGGGTGATGTCGCCATGCAGCAGCGCATAGGTGACGAAGGTCCAGATATCCGCGCCGGTGCCGCCGGGCAGCACGCCGTCGGTGATGATGGACGGATCGTAGCGCGCCGGGATGAAGGCGAAGAGCGCCAGCGTCTCGATGTCGGCGTCCTGGCTCATCAGCGCCCGCACGCCATGGATCACGAGCATCAACGCCGCCAATGCGGTGATCACCGCAGGAACGTTGAATAACGGCTGGCGCTTCAGCGCTGCTGGGTGAACCGGATCGAGCACGGCCGTTGACATAGGCGCGCCGGGAGCGCGCGGCAAGCGGCATCGCGTCGCTGCTCCCGTCCCATGCCGGTAAAAAGAAAGGGGGAGAGCTGAGCTCTCCCCCGGTTTGTACGGAACGCGTCCGGCGTTGCCGCCGGCTCCTGTCGCGTGCCGCCTCCCCTTATCCGGGGCGCCCTCGAAGGAAGGCGCCGACAGTGCAATCAGTGGATGACCGCAAGCTAGGCCATCGCCGCCGGCACGCCAAGGCAGCGAATCGTCAACCAGTCATTAACCTTAATTGTCCGCTAACGGTATCATGGGAGTGAAACTGTTTGCGATTCGTCGTGTTGTGGCCGAAGAGCGGCGAATTGCGGCGAGATTTGGTGGTCGACGTTAGAAGACGTTAAACTGCCTATGCCAGCTTCGCAGCATTCGTAGAGGGATTTTTGCCGCCTCATGATTGAGAGCCCGCGAGCGCTCCTGCTGCCGCTGTCGGATGAGCGCCGTCGCCACCAGCGCGTGCGGGTCGCCCTGCTCGGCCGTTTCATGCTGGAGGACCGCCGGGAGTTCCCGTGCCAGACGCTCAACATGTCGCCGGGCGGCGTTGCCATCACCGCGCCGGTCATGGCCCGCGTCGGCGAGCGCGTGGTCGCCTATCTCGATCATGTCGGGCGCATCGAGGGCGTCGTGGTGCGCCAGTTCGACCGCGGCTTTGCCATGTCGATCTGGGCGACGCTGCGCCGGCGCGACAAGCTTGCCGACCAGCTCACCTGGCTCGCCAACCGCCAGTTGCTCGGCCTGCCCGAGGATCGCCGCCACGAGCGCGCCACGCCGCGCGATACGCTCACCACCGTCAGCTTCCCAGATGGCAGCGAGATCAATTGCCGTGTCATCGACGTCTCGCTGTCTGGCGCCGCCGTCGCTACCGACCTGCGCCCGGCGATCGGCACCAGCGTGATGCTCGGCAAGACGCATGGCACGGTGGTCCGCCACATCGACCAGGGCTTCGCCATCGAGTTCGCACGTGGTGGCACCGACGACAGCGACGGCGACCTGCCGCGCTACTGAGCGCCCTGCCCGTCCCACTGCTTGAACATCCTTGGAGTCTCGCTGGCGCTCGCACCTCAGGATGAGGTCGTTTTTAAAGCGACCTCATCCTGAGGTGCTCGGGCATGGCTCGAGCCTCGAAGGATGTTGAAGCAGAGCACATCCGTCACACATGAATCCTTCCTCTCCGCGAGTGGTTAACGGCAAGCAAAACAGCCGTTAACAATTCATGTCGAATGTATCTCTGAATGATGTTGTCAGCTTAGATCGGGATAAAAAGCTTTGTGTCAGTATCCACCCATCGACAGGGGATGGGTACGCGATGATAAAGAGGCTCGAACGAGCCCTGGTCGCGGCGATGCTGGCAACGGTTCTGGGCTTTGGCCTGGCCGGCACCGCTCAGGCGCAGGCGAATAACCGGTTGGCGATGCTGACCGAAGGCACCGGCAACATCACGGTGGGCCGGACGACATCGGCGCCGATCGGCTATGTGCAGTTCTGTGCACAGAACCCGGCGGATTGCGGCCACGGCAATGGCCGCGGCGGGCGCATCCAGCTCGACGCCGCCGACTATGCGCAGCTGCGCAAGGTCAATGACGACATCAATGCCCGCATCCAGCCGCTGACCGATCTCGAACATTATGGCGAGGTCGAGCGCTGGACCTATCCGGATGACGGCTATGGCGACTGCGAGGACTATGTGCTGCTGAAGCGCCGCACGCTGATCTCGCTCGGTTGGCCGGCGGAAACCCTGCTGATCGCCGTGGTGCGCGACAAGAAGGGCGACGGCCACTCGGTGCTGATGGTCGCCACCGACCATGGCGACCTCGTGCTCGACAATCAGGAAGCCGAGATCCTGCCCTGGTACGACACCGGCTATCGCTATGTGAAGCGCCAGAAGCAGGGCGATCCCGATGCCTGGGTCTCGCTCGGCGATGTCGGCGCCCCGGCGACCGTCGGGCGCAACTGACCTCTTACGTCCGGTCGCATCCCAACCCCGTCCCCGAGACCGGACGCGTGAAGCCGGCTCCCTTCCCCAGGGGGCCGGCTCTTTTTATCGAGATGGTTGCCGTAAGGTTCAGCCGACCGGCACGAGCCCGGCGGCGAAACGCCGCCAGTTGCGCACATAATGCGCGGCGGTACCGCGGATGCGCGCCACCATGTCGTCGTCGAGCGGGCGGACCACCTTGGCCGGCACGCCGACGATCAGCGAATTGTCGGGGAATTCCTTGCCCTCGGTGATCAGCGCCCCGGCGCCGACCAGGCTGTTGGCGCCGATCTTCGCCCCGTTCAGCACGGTGGCGCCCATGCCGATCAGGCTGTTCGGGCCGATGGTGCAGCCATGCAGCATCGCCTTGTGCCCGATGGTGCAGTCGGCAGCGATGGTCATGGGGTATCCGGGATCGGTGTGCAGCACGCACAGTTCCTGGATGTTCACCCGCGCGCCGACATCGATCAGCTCATTGTCGCCGCGTATGACGGTGCCGAACCAGACGCTCGCCTCGTCGCCGAGCCGCACCTTGCCGATCACCGTTGCATCGGGCGCGATCCAGTAGCGCCCGGCCTCCGGGAATTCCGGCGTATTGCCGTCGAGCTGATAGACCGGCATGCCCGCCTCAATCCTCGAGGTCGGTATCGAGAATGGCCATCTGGAAATTATAGGAGAGGTCGCCATCCTCCTTGTCCTCGAACAGGACGCCGACGAACTCGTCGCCGATATAGACCTCGGCGGAATCCTTCTTCTTCGGACGGGCGACGACCTTGATCTGCGCATTGCCGAACAGCCGGCGCATATAGGTCTGGACGCGCTCGAGGTCTTTCTTTTCCAAGGCCATGCTCCTGCCAGCGTGTGCGAACCGATCGTGTGAACGATGCCCGCACGCTTGCCACGGCAGCCGCGCGGGCGCAACCGCCCGCGTCAGCCTCTCCTCAAGAACGGCTGTGGTTTAGATCGCCTCGCCGATGAAAGGCAGGTCGAACATCTGGTTCATCGAGCGGGCGGGCTCGGCACAGCCCGCCTCCCCGACCACCTTGGCCGGGACGCCGGCAACGGTGGAGTTCGGCGGCACCGGCTTCAGCACCACCGAGCCGGCGGCGATGCGCGCGCAGCGGCCGACTTCGATATTGCCGAGCACCTTGGCGCCGGCGCCGATCAGCACGCCGCGGCGGATCTTCGGATGACGGTCGCCGGTTTCCTTGCCGGTGCCGCCCAGCGTGACGCCCTGCAGGATCGAAACGTCATCTTCGATCACCGCGGTCTCGCCGACCACGATGCCGGTGGCGTGGTCGAAGAAGATGCCACGCCCGAACGGCGCCGCCGGATTGATGTCGACCTGGTTCACCGCCGAGGAGCGGCTCTGCAGATAGGCGGCGAAGTCGCGGCGCCCGTTCTGCCACAGCCAATGCGCCAGGCGATGGGTCTGGATGGCGTGGAAGCCCTTGTAATAGAGCACCGGCTCGATCGCTCGCGCAGTGGCGGGGTCGCGGTCACACACCGCCATGATATCGGCCCGGATGGCGGCGCCGATCGTCGGATCAGCGGAGAAGGCATCGTCGAATGCCTGGCGGATCAGTTCGCCCGGCACGTCCATATGGTCGAGCCGCTGCGAGATGCGATGCGCCACGGCGCGCTCCAGCGAATGGTGATAGAGCACGGTGGAGAAGATGAAGCTGACAAGCGCCGGCTCATTGGCCGCGATCTCCTCGGCCTCCGCGCGGATGCGCGACCAGACCGGGTCGAGCTTCTCGACGGAACGTGCGGCCGTATCGACCAGATGGAAGCTGTTCTGCGCCATTATGCGATGTCCCGAGCGTTCGGCCCTGATTGGATTTGGGGCCGGATTTTGGCGGCATATGTAACATAGCTGGGGAGGAGCGCCTATTCCGTCCAGCCCAAGGCGGCCGTGCACCTCACGCAGTGCTGAACGAGGCGTGTAGCGAGGCCAAAACCAGCCCGCTGAATCGTCACATGAGCCGCCAAACCGTCACATCAGGGCGCGCGGCACCCGGTACCAGTCGCTTGGGGATAGCACGCCAAGTCGATATGCGGCCTCTCACTTTGAGCAGCCGTCATCCCGGCCGCAGCGAAGCGGAGAGCCGGGATCGCAAGAAGGTGGTGCACAACACCTCCCTACGATCCCGGATCGGACTTCGGCCGTCGGGGATGACGCCGCTATAGCGGATTCATTTTATGAGTACCCACCGACAATACACTGTCATACCAATGTTTTCGGCCACTCTTGATTCATTTTCTCAAGAACGCCATACCGCTCACGGCCGCTCTTCCAGAAACTCCAGCACCGCCTGCTTGAACACCTTGTCGCCGACCGCGAGCATGTGGTCGCGGCCGGGGATATCGACCGCTTGCGCCCACGGTATCAGTGCCGCGAGCTTGAGGCCGTCGCCGGCGATCTCGTCCTTGGTGCCGACAGCAATGAGCGTCGGCACCGCGATGCGCGCCACGTCCTCGGCGTCCAGCTGCTGGCGCGTGCCATAGATGCAGGCGGCGAGCGCCTGCCGGTCGCTCCTGGTCTGCTCGGCGAAGGCCCGGAACATCCGTCCCGTGGGATCGGTGACATCGTCGAGAGAGGGCGCCAGCAGCGCCTCGGCGATGGTGACAGGCAGCCCGACACCCTCGACCAGATTGATGCCGATGCCGCCGAGGATGAGCGAGCGAACCCGCTCCGGCGCGGCGAGCGCCGCATAGGCGCCGATCCGCCCGCCCATCGAATAGCCCATGACATCGGCGCGCCGCAGCCCGAGATGGTCGAGCAGCCCCAGCGCATCGCCGGCCATCAGCCGGGGTTCGTAGAGTGCACGGTCATAGAGCTTGCCCGAGGCACCATGACCGCGATTGTCGATCGCGACCACCCGCCGGCCGGCCCGCGTCAGCGTCGAGACCCAGCCTGGGCCGACCCAGTTGATCTCCTTGGTGGAGCCGAAGCCATGAATGAGGAGGATCGGTTCGCCCTCCCCCTCGTCGAGGAATGCGAACTCGATGCCGTCGTGCTGGAAGGTGGGCATGGGTCTCGTGCGGCCGTTGAAAGGACGGTGGCACGCTAGACAGGGATGAGTGCTCCGCCTAGCCCCAGCAATTCACCACCGAGCCGCCTACGCCGCCACAACGGCCGCACCATCTCAACGACGGCGGAATTGAACGCGGCGATCAGGCCGAACAGGTTGAACACCGCCGCCAGGATCCACCAGGCGAGCTTGGCGAAGGTCTTGGTCACGAACAGTGCGCCGCGCCCCAGCATCTTGACGGTGGCCAGCGTCTGTCCGCCCTTTACCTCGGCAAGCCGGCGCAGCCGCGCGGCGCCGGCGGCATCGTCGACCTGGCGCAGGCCGAGCAGCGTCGCCCGGGTTCCGGCCTTGCCCTGCACCGTGCCGATATCGCCGATGAGCCGCAGCGCCGGCCCCTTGGCGCCGCGCCGCACCAGCCCGGCGAGATCCTCCGCCAGCCGCACGCCGAGCACGCCGGCGCGCCGCGCGCCTTTCAGCGCGCTGAGGCCGGCCCGCACCGGAAGCGAGGCGCCGAAGGTCGCGTAGGTGGCACCGGTGGCGACGATGCCGGCCGCAGAGAGGCCGAGGACCAGTTGGTCAACGTCCTCGCCCTTGGCCCAATGGATCGCCTCGCGCCCGGCATCGCGCAGGTCACCCCATACGGTGAGGTCGGCGGCGGTGGCGCCCGCCAGCCCGGCGAGATCCTCGGCCTGCCCGCTGACGAAGCCGCGGCTGAAGCGCCCGGCGCCATTCACCGCCTGCGCCGTCGTGCTGGATTCCACTGCCACCCGCGCCCGCAGAGTGGCGGCAACCGGGATGTGTCGCGCGTCCGCCAGCGCCACGAAGCTCTGCGCCAGCTCGGCATCATTGGCGGCCAGCGCCGATTCGATCTCGCTGGCGACGCGCGGTTCGGTCAGCACCTGATCCAGTTCCAGATCGGCGATCCGCGCCGCATCGTCCCGCGCCATGGCATAGGCCAGCGCGTGCCGGCCCATGGGCACGACCCAATGGGCCGCGCCGGCAAAAGCCAGGAGGAAACCGAGGGCAGCGATAAGGCGGGACATCTGGAGCGCAAATCCTGCGAAGCCCGCGAGATATGATGCGGCATTGTGGCGAACGGAAGAGCTTGCTTGCGCTTTGATCCGGCACGCGGAACGGCTATGTTCCGCGCAACAAGTAGCAAGGCACGGGACAATAAGACCATGGCGGGCCACGTCGTTCCCCATTTCCACAATTCCGCGGGCGTGCCGGCGATCCGCATCGGCGCCAGGGAATTCATGTGCGTCGGCGCCAGGCCGCCTTACGACCACCCGCATGTCTTCCTCGACATGGGCTCGGACGACGAGATCATCTGTCCCTATTGCTCGACGCTGTACCGTTTCGATGCCAGCCTCCACGGCACCGATACCAACCCGCCGGGGTGCCTCTATGAGACGCCTGCCGCCGCCTGAGCGGTGAGGACTTGCCCACACGTGCCATCGTCGTCGCAGGTGCCGGGATAGGCGGGCTAGCCACCGCGCTCGCCGCGGCACGCGCCGGCTATATCGTCACCGTGCTGGAGCGCGCCATCGAACTGGAAGAAGCCGGCGCCGGCGTCCAGCTCGCCGCCAATGCCACGCGCTGCCTCGCCTTTCTCGGCGTGCTGGATCGCCTGCGCACGACCGCCGTGCGCCCGGAAGCCTTCCAGGTCATTGACGGGCGCAGCGGCAGCCAATTGGCCGAGGCCCGCATGGGCCGCGAGGCGCAGACCCGCTTCGGCGCCCCCTTCCTCGTCATCCACCGCGCCGACCTGCAGGCCGCGCTGCTGGCCGCGGTGCGCGACGAGCCGACGATCGACCTCAGGCTCGGGCGCACGGTAGAGGAATTCGCCGTCCATGCCGGCATCGTCACCGTGCTCGCCAATCGCGGCGGCGACACCGAGGAGCACCGGGCGCATGCGCTGATCGGTGCCGACGGCATCCGCTCCACGGTGCGCGACCGGCTGGGCGGGCGCGGCAGCCCGGTGTTCCGCCATCGCGCCGCATGGCGGGCGACCGTCGCCACCGGGCACTTGCCAGGCCGCTTCAACGAGCCGGTGGTACGCCTGTTCCTCGGTCCGGACGCGCACATGGTGAGCTATCCGGTGCGCGGCGGCGGCGCGGTCAATCTCGTCGCCATCACCAATGACCGGAGACCCTCGCACGGCTGGGGCATCGGCGCCGGGCCGGAGGAACTCGCTGCCGTCTTCGGCAAATGGCATGGCGACGTTCGCGCCCTGATCGGCGCGCCGGAGCGCTGGCTGCGCTGGGCGCTGTTCGATCTCGAGCCGCTGACGAAGAACTGGGGCACCGGCCCGATAACGCTGCTCGGCGATGCCGCCCACGCCATGCTGCCCTTCCTCGCCCAGGGCGCGGCGCAGGCGCTGGAAGATGCCTGCGTGCTCGGCGTGACGCTGGCCGAGGCCGGCGATGACATGGCGGCCGCTTTGCGGGTGTTCGAGCAGCGCCGCATCGGCCGCGTCACCCGGGTGCAGACCGCCGCCCGCGCCGCCGACCGCATCTATCATCTCGGCGGCCCCGCCCGCCTCGCCCGCGACGCCGTGCTGCGCGCCCGCTCCGGCGCCGCGCTGCTGGAGCGCTATGGCTGGATCTATCGGTGGGGCCCGTGAAGGAACGCCCTGCCTTCGTCCTGGCCACGGTGACGACACTGACGGCCGGCTTCGTCGATGCCATCGGCTATACTCATATCGGCAAGCTCTACCTCTCCTTCATGAGCGGCAACACCACCCGCTTCGGCATCGCCGTGGCCGAATGGGACCACGCGACGATCGTGCTCGCCGGAGCCGTGATCGCGCTGTTCGTGGTCGGCGCCGGGATCGGCGCACTGCTGACTGACGTCTCCCCGCGCTTCGCCATGACCCGGGTGCTCGGCGCCGAGGTGGCACTATTCGCTTTCGCGCTCGTTCTGGTGCTGGCCTCGGGAAGCACGTTCGCGCTGCTGCCGGTCGCCACTGCCATGGGCATGCAGAACAGCGTGCACCAGGTCGTGCTGAAGGCTGATATCGGCAAGAGCTTCGTCACCGGCGCTCTGTTCAGCCTCGGGCAGTCGCTGGCCCGTACCTTGCGCGACGGCACGCGCTCGGCCGAATGGCTGGTCTATGCCGTCTCATGGCTGAGCTTCGTCGCCGGCGTCGTGCTCGGCAGCCTGGTGCTGATGCAGGTGGAGCTTGCCGTGGCGCTCACCATCGCCATGGTCGTCCTCGCCGCGCTCGCCCTTCTTGCACTGCTTCGGGGCGCGTGAGGGATGAGAACATTTAGTGAACATTCTTCTTGCACCCTATCCGGAATCGTTCTTTCATCCGCGTCCCGCATTGCGGAGCGGATGTCGTTTCGGAGAGAGTGCCATGGCGATCAGAGGCGGACTGCGCGCTGGTGAACTCGGCGTGACCTTGATTGTGCGTGACGTAGCGGTGGCGGCGGAATTCTACCGGATCGTGCTCGGCGCGCAGGAAATCCGGCGGCATGGATCGGCTTCCGAGGTAGATGCGATCGAGATGAAGCTCGGCGAGGCAGCCCTCGTCGTGACCCGCGAGAACCCATGCTGGCGCGAGGCGCCGCGCGCGGACTGGCCGCGCTCCCCGGCCTCGGCCGGTGCAGCGACGTCCTTCTTCACCGTCCATGTCGCGGACGTCGACGCCGTGCTGTCACGCGCCATCGCCATGGGCGCCTCGCCCCAGGCCCGTGGCGCACGGCCGGAGGACGTCTATTGGGGCGATCGGGTCGCGCAGTTCCGTGATCCGTCGGGCCATGTCTGGCGCATCCAGACGAGGCTCGAGGATATCGATCCCGACGATCTGCCGGCGCGCCTCGCAGCGGCGCGGACGGCGCCGCGCGGCAACAGCGCCGCGCCGTGCTGCTAAAATTCACCACGTCGTCTTCCGAGGCTCGCTGTGGTCGCACCTCAGAGCCTGACTCAAAATTCGACTCATCCATTGAAGGAGCCACCTTTCCACCCTCATCCCCGGACCTGATCCGGGGATCCAGACTTCGACCGGGTGCATGCGGACGCGCTGGATCCCCGGATCAAGTCCGGGGATGAGGGCGATTTGGAGTTTTCGGTCAGGCTCTCAGGATGACGTCGCTCGGATAGCGTCACGTAAGACGCGGCACGGGCGCCCTGCCCTCCACCAGCAGCAGGTCGCTCTCATCCTTGAGGTTCACCCCGGTCAGCTGCCGCGCCAGCGCCTGCCGCAGCAGCCAGGCCAGCTTGAAAGCAGCGTGCTCGTGGGGAAGCCCCTCGCCGCGCACATTCGAGATGCAGTTGCGCTCGGCATCGGTGCGCCCGACCTTTGGTGCGAAGGTGAGATAGAGCCCGAGACTGTCCGGCGAGGACAACCCCGGCCGCTCGCCAATCAGCACCACGACGGCGCGCGCCTTGATGAGTTCGCCGACCTCGTCACCCAGCGCCACCCGCGCCTGGCTGGCGACCACCACCGGCGCCAGGCTCCAGCCGGCTTCCGTGATCCAACGCTTGAAGGCGGCAAGGAACGGCACCGCCTGCACATGCACGGCGGTGGAGGATAGCCCGTCCGCCACCACGAGCGCGAGGTCGAACGGCCCGCCGTCCCGCGCCTGAAGCACGGCCCGGCTCTCCTCCGACAGCTTCCGCCCGAGATCGGGCCGGCGCAGATAGGAATCGCGCGCCGGCGCGGCGGAGGCGACGTGCAGCGTCTCGAAGCCGAGCGCGGCGACGCCCGCCTCGACACTGCCGGCATCGAACGGCGTATGCACCGCGTCGCGGGCCTGCGCGTGGGCCAACGCGAAACGCAGCACCTCGCTGGTCGGCAGGCCGGAACCCACCCGCCCGAGCGCGATGCGCGCCGGCGTGATGGCCGCAAGCTTCCGCCAGGAATCCTTGAGGACGTAAGTGACGGCGGGCGTGTCGTCGCTCATGCCGCAAGCCCCTTCGCCGCGGCGAGCAGCGGGTGGCCGCCGGTCTGCGGGCGCAACCGCCCGTCCGGCCCGGTGATGCCCATCTCCAATAGCCACGCCGCGAATTCCGGCGCCCGCTTCAGGCCGAGCACGTCGCGCATGTAAAGCTGATCGTGGAACGAGGTGGACTGGTAGTTCAGCATCACGTCGTCCGAGCCGGGAATGCCCATGATGTAGGTGACGCCGGCCGCGCCGAGCAGCGTCATCAGCGTGTCCATGTCGTCCTGGTCGGCCTCGGCGTGGTTGGTGTAGCAGACGTCGCAGCCAAGCGGCACGCCCATCAGCTTGCCGCAGAAATGATCCTCCAGCCCGGCACGGATGATCTGCTTGCCGTCATAGAGATATTCCGGCCCGATGAAGCCGACCACGGTATTCACCAGCAAGGGCTTGAACGGCCGGCACACGGCGTAGGCGCGCGCCTCGATGGTCTGCTGGTCGACGCCGTGATGGGCGTTCGCCGAGAGCGCCGAGCCCTGCCCGGTCTCGAAATACATCACATTGTCGCCGACCGTTCCGCGCTTGAGCGAGAGCGCTGCCTCGTGCCCTTCCTTCAGGACGGCGAGGTCGATGCCGAACGAGGCGTTGGCCGCCTGCGTCCCCGCCACCGACTGGAACACCAGGTCCACCGGCACGCCGCGATTGATCACCTCCACCGAGGTGGTGACATGGGTGAGCAGGCAGCCCTGCGTGGGAATAGCGAAGCGGGCGATGATGTCGTCGACCAGTTTCAGCAGGTCGGTCAGCACCGGGATGCTGTCGGAGGCCGGGTTGATGCCGATCACCGCATCGCCGCAGCCATAGAGCAGCCCGTCGAGGATCGAGGCGGTGATGCCGGCGGGATCGTCGGTCGGGTGGTTGGGCTGCAGCCGCACCCCCATGGTGCCCGGCAAGCCGATGGTGTCGCGGAACCGCGTGACCACCCGGCACTTCTTGGCGACCGCGATCAGGTCCTGGTTGCGCATGATCTTGGAGACCGCCGCCGCGATCTCCGGGGTGACGGCGGGCGCCAATGCGGAGAGTGCCTTCGGCGTTGCGGCATCGGATAGCAGGAAGTCGCGAAAGTCGCCGACATTCATGTGCGACACCGGCCGGAAAGCCGTCGCATCATGGGTGTCGATGATGAGCCGCGTCACCTCGTCGGTCTCATAGGGCACCAGCACCTCGGTGAGGAAAGTCTTCAGCGGCACCTCGGCGAGGCACATGCGGGCAGCGACGTTCTCCTCGGCCGAGGTCGCGGCGATCCCCGCCAGCATGTCGCCGGAGCGCAGCGGCGTCGCCTTCGCCATCAACTCCTTCAGGTCGGCGAAGACATAAGCGTGCGATCCGATCATATGGCGGTAGGACATGACACGCTCCCTGCAGCCGCCTGCCCGAAGTTCCGGCATGCCGCGATGTTGGCATTCTAGGACAGGCACGGCATGTGCCAAGCCTACCTTTAGCGAAGCTCCAGCTTTGTCAGAGCAATGCTCCGGCTTTGCCGTAGCCATGCCGCAGCCCGGCTTGCCGCCGCTGCCGCTGCCCGCTACCAAGCCGGCCGATCTTGAGCGGCGCGGAGCGAGCAATGGCCACCTTCATCCTCATCCATGGTTCCTGGCACTGGGGCGGCTGCTTCGTGAAGGTGGCGAACATCCTGGCCGCCAATGGCCATGCCGTCATCACGCCCGACCTCGCCAGCCATGGCTTCGACCCGACGCCGACCCATTCGGTCCATGACCTGCCGACCTATGCCGCCCCGGTGCGCGCCGCGCTGGAACAGGTGAAGGGCAAGGCAATCCTGGTCGGCCACAGCGTCGGCGGCGCCACCTGCACCTGGCTCGGCGAGGAATTGCCGGCAAAGATCTCGGCGCTGGTGTATCTCACCGGCTTCATGGCGCCGGCCGGCAAGACCGCGCGCGATTTCGTCATGACCCCGACCTATCTGAAGGACCCGGCCATCGTCGAGAGCCAGGGCATGCTGCGCCTCGGCAAGGAAGGCCTCGGCCTCGACCTTTCCAAGCACGAGTTGATCGCTCGCTCGCTATTCTCCGACTGCACCGCGCACGACATCAAGGTGGCGCTGGCGAACCTCGTGCGCGTCACACCGCACGCCCCCTTCACCGCCATCTCGCCGATCACCAATGGGCGCTATGGCAAGCTGCCCCGGCACTATATCGAGTGCCTGGAGGATCGCGGCCTGCCGCTTGCCGTGCAGCGCGAAATGCAGGCCGCGGTGCCGGGCGCCACGGTGCATCAATTGAAGGCCGGGCACTCGCCTTTCTTCAGCGCACCCGACAAGGTGGCGGAGATATTGATGGCGATCGCGTAACGCGGAGAGCGCTCTTGAAGGTCATCGGGCTGATCGGCGGCTTGAGCTGGGAAAGCTCGGCGCATTATTACCGCATCATCAACCAGGAGACGCGCGAGCGGCTCGGCGGCGTGCATTCGGCGCGCAGCCTGATGTGGTCGGTCGATTTCGGCGAGATCGAGCGCCTGCAGCATGACGGCCAATGGGACGCGCTGACGCTGGAGATGATCGACGCCGCCCGCCGGCTGGAGCGCGGCGGCGCCGATTTCATCGTGCTCTGCACCAACACCATGCACCGCATGGCGAGCGATATTGAGGGCGCGGTCGCCATTCCGCTGCTGCACATCGCCGACCCCACCGCCGAGCGCATCAAGGCCGCCGACTTCACCAAAATCGGCCTGCTCGGCACCGCCTTCACCATGGAGCAGGATTTCTACAAGGGCCGGCTCACCGACAAGTTCGGCCTCGACGTGCTGGTGCCGGATGCCGAGGACCGGCGTACGGTGCACGAGATCATCTACAAGGAGCTGGTGGCCGGCGTGGTGCGCGACGAATCCCGCGACGCCTATCGCGGCGTGATTGCCCGCCTCATAGAGCGCGGGGCGCAGGCCGTCATCCTCGGCTGCACCGAGATCATGATCCTGGTGCACCCGGAAGACAGCGCCGTGCCACTGTTCGACACCACGGAAATCCATGCGGTGGCGGCGGTGGAGCGGGCTTTAGCAATTGCCTAGATTCAGATAGCAGATTGGAATTAGCTAGAGTGTGACAGACAGATTTGGAAAGTACGTCGAGATGGGAGTATCTACAATATGGTCGGCCTCCAAGGCACGACGCACCTGATTGGCAATCTCTGCTCGGTAGGATTCAATCTTCGGTACGAGAGCATAAATATCAGACGTATCAATGTGTATTGTTCTCATCTGATTTACGTCAAACGGCACGCGGTCGTTAGCTCTGATAATTTGAACAATTGGCAACTTAACGGCGTGGCGGAGAGCCAATTCATAAAATACATTCGGATTATGAAATGATAAATCTGCTACTACTAAGCGCGATCTCATTATATAATCAATAATTTGACGAGTAATTATACCTGGCTTATCAATTGCGTCCGCCCTAACAACATTTAGCTTGAAAGCTTCCAAAGCAGGCTCAACAAACGACCCTAAGAATAAATCAGAGTGCTTCCGAGCCTCTGACCCCTCCTCTCCGATAGGCGCGATATAGAAGCACGTCCCCTCATATTGCGCATGCTCTGAAGTAATCACGCTCGTGGATTGCGGAGCAACCTGGACAGGCGAATTAATCAACCTGTTCGAAGCAGGAAGTTCGTCTAACAGCATTTCAACGGGGATTATGCGCTCGGCGCCAGAGAGAGTTTTTAAAAGCCCTACAAATCTAAGATTAACGACGAAGGTATCAATTGCTTCTGCTGCGTGAGCGGCATCGATTCCTACATCTTTTGCAGCATCAACTAAAACAGCGTGCGCCGGCAGTTTGTTTCCTACAAATTTCTGGTAAAGCTTCTCAAATGGATCGATTCGCTGAATTGCCAACTCTGCACGAACACGAGCTTGCTCCCTCGCAGTTACTTGTTCGTCAATTGCCTTTAAGCCTTCGGACGTAAGCTCAATATTATCTGCCTGAACACCGCCTTTTGTCAGTCCATAGCGGCCTGAGTTAACAATCAGCTGGCGTGACCCGCTGCTTTCAGGAGACTTCCCCAATTGATCGAAGAGCGTTAGTCGCTTTACTGACTGGCCGCCACCCATCTGGAAAATCGCTTTTGCGAAAGATAAGGGCTCCTCAAAAGTTCAGGCAGGAAAGGGCCGTTGCGACCGTCTCTTCTTCAATGCGGCTTCGACAGCCGACGAAGATTCAGCACCAGCAGCCTTCTTGTCCAACATCTTGTCCTTCGACAATACAGGCTCCTACCGGCTGACCGCAGACGCTGTGACTTTTGTAGCAACCAAAAACTGCAAAAGACAAATTCGCACGCCAGTCGGTCCACAATTTGTGGAGCGTGATCAGCTTTTCTCATGTATGCCATAAAAACATCTCGTTTCCCGATCGATAGCTGAGAGCCTAAAGAGCCCGCGCTGTAACCCGGGAGCGAGCCGATGCCCGCCGCCACATCAAGCGCCTCGCGCACCTTCCTGCCGCTGCCCGTGCTGGTGGCGGTGTTTTGCGTGCTGTGGTCCTCGGCGTTCGCGGGCGCGAAGCTCGCTCTGCTGGACTGCCCGCCCTTGTTGCTGCTCAGCTTCCGGCTGCTGCTCGCCGGCGGCATCATGCTGGGGCTGGCATGGATCGTCGACGGGCGCCCCACCTTGCGCCGGCGCGACCTCGTGGCGCTGATCTTCATCGGCATACTGAACAACGCGGTCTATCTCGGCTTCAACTGGACCGCGCTCACCTTCACCTCGTCCGCCTACACCGCGGTGCTGACCAGCTGCCTGCCGCTAATCGTCGCCTTCTTCGCCGGCCCGGTGCTGGGCGAGCGGATGAGCATGCCGAAATGGTTCGGCATCGGGCTGGGACTGGTGGGCGTCATCATCGTGCTGCGCTCGCGGCTCGAGGGCGGACATGAAAGCCTCGCCGGCACCATGCTGGTCGGCCTCGGTGTCACTGCGCTTTCGGCGGGCACTCTGGCGTTCAAGTACTTCGCGCCGCGCGGCGGGGTGTGGACCGGCACCGCCATCCAGGGCCTCGCCGGCGGCATTGTCCTTGCGCCCTTCGCGCTCGGCACCGAGAGCCTAGGTGACGTGCATGTCACATCGAACCTGATCGGCGGGCTGGCCTTCCTCGTGGTCGGCGTCTCGATCGGCGGCTATGGGCTGTGGTTCTATCTGCTCACCCGCTCCAGCGCGACCGCGGCCTCCAGCCTGCACTTCCTGATGCCGCCGCTCGGCCTGTTCTTCGGCTGGCTGCTGCTGGGCGAGGCGGTGCCGTTGCTCGACATACTCGGCATCGTGCCGATCGCCATTGGCATCTGGCTGGTGACGCGACCGAGCCGAACCGCGCCAAAGCCGGTTCAGGTGGAGCCGGCAGTGACGCCCCGCATCTCGGCGAGCAATTCGTAGGAGCGCCGCTTCGCTGCCGGGTCGTGGATGTGCGACGTGATCATCAACTCGTCCGCCTGCGTCGCCTCTATCATCCGCTCCAGCGCCTCGGCGACGCGGGCCTTTGAGCCGACGAACAGCCGGTTGCGGTTGCGGCGGATATAGACGCGGTCGGTCTCGGTATAGGGATAGGCCGCGGCCTCCTCCGGCGACGGGATCGGGCCGTATTCGCCCCGCGCCCGCCGAAGATGCGCGAGATCGGCGCTCGCGGCCAGCCGCTCGGCCTCCTCATCGGTCTCGGCGCAGATGACGGCGAGCGCCAATATGGCGTGCGGCTTTGCCAGCCGGTCGGACGGCTGGAACTCGTTGCGATAGGCCAGCATCGCGTCGACCACGTCATGCGTGGCGAAATGGTGGGCGAAGGCAAAGCCGACCCCGATCTCCGCTGCCAGCCGCCCGCCATACCCGCTGGAGCCGAGAATCCAGATCGGCGGCAGCTTCACATCGACCGGCATCACCTTGATGTTGCGGAACGGATGGTCGGCCGGCCAATTGCCTGTGTCGAACGCCATCAGTTCCTTCAGCCGGTCGATAAAATCCTCGCCGGGATCGGCATCCTGGCGGCGGCGCAGCGCGATGGAGGCGAGTTGGTCGGTGCCCGGCGCTCGGCCGAGCCCGAGATCGATGCGCCCCGGAAACAGCGCCTCCAGCACCTTGAAGCGCTCGGCCACCATCAGCGGCGCATGATTGGGCAGCATCACGCCGCCGGCGCCGACCCGCATGCGGCTGGTCGCCGCCGCGATCTGGCCGATCATGATGTCCGGCGCGCCGGAGGCGACCGAAGGCAGATTATGATGCTCCGCCACCCAGAAGCGGGTGTAGCCCAGCCGGTCGGTGAGGCGCGCAAGTTCTATGGTGTTGCGCAGCGCCTGCGGGCCGCTGCTGCCGGACGAGACGAAGGAGAGGTCGAGGACGGAGAGCGGAATGGGACGGAGCGCTGTCATCGTCCAGAGGTAATGCTCGCCACGGACCGCGCAAGGCAGCGCGTCGGGTTGCGACAATCGCATTGACGGGTTGCACCTTTACCGAATATGGGTTGCTCCCATATGATCGATCGATAGGCATCAAGCGCAACCTGGCGGGAGACGGGCATGGCGACGACCACAATCGGCGTGAAGGTCGACGAGGATCTCCGCAACCGCCTGAAGCTCGCCGCCGAGAAGCACGGCCGCACCCCGCACGCCGTCATCAAGCAGGCCATCGTGACCGCGCTGGAGCGCATGGAGCAGGGCTTGCCGCCCGACACTGGCGAGGACGCCCTTGCCCCGCTCGCCGTCACCCCCGCCGGCAACCCGTTCCTCGAATTCGCCAGCGGTGTGCGCCCGCAGACCGTGCTGCGCGCCCGCATCACCGCGGCCTACCGCACGCCCGAGCCGGAATGCGTGCCGCAGCTGCTTTCCGAGGCGACGCTCTCCAAGGAAGAAGCCGCGAGCATGAACGCCCGCGCCCGCAAGCTGGTGGGCGCGCTGCGCGCCAAGGGCCAGCAGGGCGCAGTTGAAGGGCTGATCCACGAATATTCGCTCTCCTCCCAGGAGGGCGTCGCGCTGATGTGCCTTGCCGAGGCCCTGCTGCGCATTCCCGACCGCGCCACCCGCGACGCGCTGATCCGCGACAAGATCGGCCATGGCGACTGGCAGTCCCATGTCGGCCAGAGCCCGTCGCTGTTCGTCAATGCCGCGACCTGGGGCCTCGTCGTCACCGGCAAGCTCACCGGCACCACCAGCGAGAGTGGCCTCTCCGGGGCGCTGACCCGGCTTATCGGCCGCGGTGGCGAGCCGCTGATCCGCAAGGGCGTGGATGTCGCCATGCGGATGATGGGCGAGCAGTTCGTCACCGGCCAGACCATCTCCGAGGCACTGGCCAATTCCCGGCGCATGGAGGCCAAGGGCTTCCGCTATTCCTTCGACATGCTGGGCGAGGCCGCCACCACCGCGGCCGACGCGGCGCGCTACTATGCCGAGTATGAGCAGGCGATCCACGCCATCGGCAAGGCCTCCGGTGGGCGCGGCATCTATGAGGGGCCGGGCATCTCGATCAAGCTCTCGGCGCTGCACCCGCGCTATGCCCGCGCCAAATATGATCGTGTCATCAATGAATTGCTGCCGAAGGTGGCGGCGCTAGCCCGCCTCGCCCGGCAGTACGATATCGGCCTCAACATCGATGCCGAGGAGGCCGACCGGCTGGAGATCTCGCTGGACCTCCTGGAAGCGCTCTGCTTCGACGAGGCGCTGAGCGGCTGGAACGGCATCGGCTTCGTCATCCAGGCCTATCAGAAGCGCTGCCCCACCGTGATCGACTTCCTGATCGATCTCGCCCGCCGCAGTGGCCGGCGCATCATGGTGCGGCTGGTGAAGGGCGCCTATTGGGACAGCGAGATCAAGCGCGCGCAGGTCGACGGGCTGGAGGGCTTCCCGGTCTATACCCGCAAGGTGCACACCGATGTGTCGTACCTCGCCTGCGCCCGCAAGCTGCTGGGCGCACCCGATGCGGTGTTCCCGCAATTCGCCACCCACAATGCGCAGACGCTGTCCGCCGTGATGGAGATGGCGGGCGCCAATTATTATGGCGGCCAGTACGAGTTCCAGTGCCTGCACGGCATGGGCGAGCCGCTTTATGAGGAAGTGGTCGGCAAGGAGAAGCTGAACCGCCCGTGCCGCATCTATGCCCCGGTCGGCACCCATGAGACGCTGCTCGCCTATCTGGTGCGGCGCCTTTTGGAGAACGGCGCCAATTCCTCCTTTGTCAACCGCATCGCCGACGAGGCGGTATCGATCGACGAACTGATCGCCGATCCGGTGCACGTCGCCCGCGGCATCGAGCCGCTGGGCTCGCCGCACCCGCGCATCGCCGCGCCGGCCGACCTGTTCGGCACCGAGCGGCGCAACTCGGCCGGGCTCGACCTTTCCAACGAGCAGCGCCTCGCCTCCCTCGCCGCCGCCTTGCTCGCCGCCTCCGCCGCCCCGGTGAAGGCGGTGCCGCTGCTCGGCGACGGCGAGTCCGGCAGCAAATCTGCCACCGGCACGCCGCGCACCATCCTCAACCCCGCCGACCATCGCGACGAGGTCGGCACGGTGGAGGATGCCACGCCCGAGATCGTCACCCGTGCCATGGAACTAGCCGCCGGCGCGCTGCCGATCTGGCAGTCGACCCAGCCGGCCGACCGTGCCCAGTGCCTCTTCCGCGCCGCCGACATCATGGAAGCCCGGCTGCCCTCGCTGCTCGGCGTGATTGTGCGAGAAGCCGGCAAATCATTGCCGAACGCCATTGGCGAGGTGCGTGAGGCGGTCGATTTCCTGCGCTATTACGGCGCGCAGGTGCGCGACGGCTTTTCCAACGACACCCACCGCCCGCTCGGCCCGGTGGTGTGCATCAGCCCGTGGAACTTCCCGCTCGCCATCTTCACCGGCCAGGTTGCCGCGGCGCTCGCCGCCGGCAATACGGTGCTTGCCAAGCCCGCCGAGGAGACCCCGCTGATCGCCAGCCTTGCGGTCGGCATATTGCGCGAGGCCGGCGTACCGCCGGGCGCGGTGCAATTGCTGCCCGGCGCCGGCGATGTCGGCGCGGCGCTGGTGGGCGATGCCCGCACCCGCGGCGTCATGTTCACCGGCTCCACCGAAGTGGCCCGGCTGATCCAGCGCCAGCTCGCCTCCCGCCTCAGCCCGGAAGGCCGCGTGATCCCGTTCATCGCCGAGACCGGCGGGCAGAATGCGATGATCGTGGATTCCTCCGCGCTCGCCGAGCAGGTGGTCGGCGACGTCATCACCTCCGCCTTCGATTCCGCCGGCCAGCGCTGCTCGGCGCTGCGCGTGCTGTGCCTGCAGGAGGATGTCGCCGACCGCATCCTCGCCATGCTGAAAGGCGCGCTGAACGAGCTGGCGCTGGGCAACCCGGTGCATCTCGCCACCGACACCGGCCCGGTCATCACCGCAGAAGCGAAAGGGGCCATCGAGGAGCACATTGCCCGCATGCGCGAGGCCGGCCGCACCGTCGAGCAGCTCGACATGCCGGCCGAGTGTGCGCAGGGCACCTTCGTGCCGCCGACCCTGATCGAGATCGGCTCGCTCTCCGAGCTGAAGCGCGAAGTGTTCGGCCCGGTGCTGCATGTGCTGCGCTTCAAGCGCGCGCGGCTCGATGCGGTGATCGACGAGATCAACGCCACCGGCTACGGCCTCACCTTCGGCCTGCACACCCGGATCGACGAAACCATCGCCCATGTCACCTCGAAGGTGGAAGCGGGCAATCTTTATGTGAACCGGAACATCATCGGCGCCGTGGTCGGGGTCCAGCCGTTCGGCGGGCGCGGCCTCTCCGGCACCGGGCCGAAGGCCGGCGGCCCGCTCTATCTGCGCCGCCTGCTTGCGATGCGCCCCGACCAGCCGCCGCTGCCGCGTGTGGAAGTTCCGGCACCGGTGCGGCAGTGGCTGGACATCATCGGCAACGCCATGGAGGCGCGTGAGGTGGAACACGTGTTCACCTGCACCCGCGTCGGCGCCACGATCGAGCTGGCCGGGCCGGTTGGCGAGCGCAACGTCTATACGCTCGCCCCGCGCGGCGCCGTGCTGTGCCACGCCCGCACCGAGTGCGGCCTCGCCATACAGGTCGCCGCGGCGCTGGCGACCGGCAATCGCGCCCTGATCGACGCCGCGGCGCCGGCCGGCAACACGCCCTTCAACCTGCCGCGCGGCCTGCGTGGTCACGTCTCCGTGGTGCGCAACCGCAACGCCGCCAATTTCGACGTCGCGCTATTCGAGGGCGATGGCGACGGCCTGCAGGCGCTGAACGAGGAGATGGCCGGGCGGCCCGGCGGCATTGTGCTGTTGCATGGCGCCAGCTCCGCCGGGCTGGCGGACGGCAGCGAGAGCTATCCGCTGGAGCTGCTGGTGGAAGAACGCTCGGTGAGCACCAACACCGCGGCAGCCGGCGGCAATGCGAGCCTGATGACCATCGGGTGAGGTTGCCCGTACCCTTTGTCGTCACGCCTTCCCACAAGTCGTCATCCCGGACGGCCGCAGGCCGATCCGGGATCGTAAGAAGGTTTTGATCGGCACCTGCACGCGATCCCGACTCTCCGCTTCGCTCCGGCCGGGATGACGATTTATGGGGAGGCCTAATTCCCGGCCTTCGCCGCGATCGCCTGCTGCAGATCTTCAAGCTCCTCGCAGCCGGTCGGACAGAGCCTCGTCAACACGACGAGCTGTTCCTTCGCCTTGTCGAGCTGGCCGGTCTCGACATAGAGCTCGCCGAGATATTCCCGCGCGCCCTTGTGGTCCGGATCGAGCGCCAGCGCCTTGGTGTAATAGATCAGCGCGTTGGTATAGTCGCCCGTCTTGCGCAAGGTGAAGCCGAGCAGATTATAGACGTCGGCGTCCTCATTATCCTTGGCCAGCTCGCGCAGTTCCTGCAGCGCCGCCTGATAATCCTTCGCCCGGATCTTGGCGCGCACCCAGCCGAGGTCGGTCTCGGTGACGGATTTCCAGGCATCGACCGCCAGGGTGGGCGCTGCCGGCAATGCGAGGGCCAGGCCCAGCACGGTTGCGAACAGGCTGGCGACGCTCGCTCTGGTCATGGTCACGGCGCCGGACACCGGCCGGCGGCAAAAGCGGTGTTCAGCATGGTCGCCAGCCTCAGCCCGGCGAGCCCGAGACGCTGGTCGACAAGCGCCAGGTTCGCCTTCCGATAGGCGTCGTCGAGCACGATATTGGACGGCACCGATTTCATCAGCCCGATCGCCAGGCGGTGGCTGTCATTGGCCCAGTCGATGGTGGTGCCGGTGTTCACCGTCGCCATATCGGCGGTCTTGAGCCAGCCGGCCTCCAGCCGGTCGACATAGCCGCCCCACGACCATGTCGTCTTGTCGATCAGGGTCTCGTCCCAGGCCTGGTGCAGATTGGCGTTGAACGGCAGGTCGCCATGCACGCCCTCCTGCGTCACGATGGTGACCTCGACGCCATTGGCGCCGCGCTCATCCTCCATTGCGTGCAAAGGCTGATGCAGGTCGCCGACGAGGTGCACCAGGAATTTCAGCGCCCGCGCCCGCTGCTCCAGCGTCAGCGTGGGACAAGCCACGCTCGCCATGTCGCGGTCGATGGCGGCGATGATGCAGTCGCCCTGCCCCTCAATCAGCTTGCAATCGCGCGCAGCGTCATAGGTCTGCGCGCTTCCGGGGATGGAGACGAAGTGCCAGCGCGTCGTCGTCGGGTCACTGGCGCGCACATCATCCGCCCAGCTGGCGATCGAGGCCAGCGACGCGCCTGGTCCGAGCAACTCCGCGACGCCCTTCTGCGCGGCCGGGTCGAGCCGCCGCTGCGCGATCTCGCCGACGATGGAATGCCCGGAGCTACCCCAGGCGAAGGCGGCGTTGCAGGCGGCGATGAGAAATGCCGTGGCGAGCACGATCCGGCGCATGGTCGAAGCCCTCCGATGGGAAAACCTGAGCCGAGGTTTCAGCAAACAGGTGTCAGGCTTAAGACAATTGCGAGTTGCAAGTTTTGGAGCAGATCACATGCGGGCCATTGGTGCGGACGACGGGACTCGAACCCGTAAGCCTTTAAGGGCGCAAGATTTTAAGTCTCGTGCGTCTACCAGTTTCGCCACGTCCGCGAGCCGCGCGCACCATGACGCGCCGGCAGGATTCCGGCAAGCGCCGGGCGCCGGCTGTCCTCAGGGAGTTCGGACCCGCGGGACGGCATCCCGACGCGGTCAGCTCAACCCGCCGATGAACCCATCCTCGTCCACGAAAATATGCTCGGCAGCCGGGCGCGACGGCAGCCCGGGCATGGTCATCACGTCGCCGCACAGCGCCACCACAAAGCCGGCGCCGGCGGAGAGGCGCACTTCGCGCACCGGCAGCACGAAACCTTGCGGCGTGCCGCGCTGGGTGGGGTCGGCGGTGAAGCTGTATTGCGTCTTCGCCATGCACACCGGCAAATCGCCGAAGCCCTGCGCCTCGAAATCCGCGAGCCGCGCCAGCGCAACAGGCTCGAACGCCACCGAGCCAGCGCGATAGATGCGCCGCGCAATGGTCTCGATCTTCTGCACCAGCGGCAGCTCGTCGGCATAAAGCGGGCGATAGGCACTGGGCAGCTCGGCGAGACGGATCACGTCGGCGGCGAGCGCCGCCGCGCCCTTGGAGCCGTCGGCCCAGTGCGTGCACAGATGCACGTCGGCGCCGACCGCGACGCAGGCGGCCTCGACCGCCGCGATCTCCGCCGGCGTGTCGCCGGTGAAGCGGTTGATGGCGACCACCACCGGCACGCCGAACGCCTTCATGTTCTCGATGTGCCGCACCAGATTGGCTGAGCCGTTGCTCACCGCGCCGACATTCTCCGGACCGAGATCCTTCTGCGCGACGCCGCCATGCATCTTGAGCGCACGCACGGTGGCGACGATTACCACCGCGGAGGGATGCAGCCCGGCCTGCCGGCACTTGATGTCGAGGAACTTCTCCGCCCCGAGATCGGCGCCGAAGCCGGCCTCGGTCACCACGAAATCGGCGAGGCCGAGCGCGGTGCGGGTGGCGATCACCGAATTGCAGCCATGGGCGATATTGGCAAACGGCCCGCCATGGACGAGCGCCGGCGTGCCCTCCAGCGTCTGCACCAGATTGGGCTGGAAGGCGTCGCGCAGCAGCGCGACCAGCGAGCCGGTGATGTTGAGCTGGCTGGCGGTGACGGGTTTGCGACCCCTTGTCTGCGCCACCACCATGCGCCCGAGCCGCTCCTCGAGATTGGCCAGCGAGCGGGCGAGGCAGAAGATTGCCATCACTTCGCTGGCGACCGTGATGTCGAAGCCGTCCTCGCGCGGAAAGCCGTTGGCGACTCCGCCAAGGCCGACGGTGACATGGCGCAGCGCCCGGTCGTTCAGGTCGACCACGCGGCGCCACGAGATGCGGCGCACATCGATGTCGAGCGCGTTGCCCCAATAGATGTGGTTGTCGATGGCCGCGGCGAGCAGATTATTTGCCGCGGTTATGGCGTGCAGGTCGCCGGTGAAGTGCAGGTTGATCTCCTGCATCGGCACGATCTGCGCATGCCCGCCGCCGGTCGCCCCGCCCTTGGAACCGAACACCGGCCCGAGGCTCGGCTCGCGCAGCGCGATCGCCACCCGCTTGCCGGCGGCTTTCAGCGCGTCGCCGAGGCCGATCGTGGTCGTGGTCTTGCCCTCGCCCGCCGGGGTCGGATTGATGGCGGTGACGAGGATCAGCTTGCCCTTCGGATGAGCTTCGGCGTTGCGCGCGAAATCCAGCGCGATCTTGGCCTTGTAGGGGCCATAGCGGTACAGCGCCGACGCCGGAATGCCGAGCGCGGCGCCGATCTCCTCGATCGGGCGGGGCGTGATGGAGGCCGCAATGGCGGCGTCGCTGCCGGGATCGACCGTGCGTGCCGCCAGATTCATGATTGCTGCTCTCCGTTTGGCATCGGCATCAACTAGCGGTCGCCTGCTCCCGGTTCAAGTCGGGGTTACGCGACACCGTCGCGGATCGGAGGCTGGAAGGACAGGCCCATGTCCCAGGGGAAATAGATCCAGGTGTCCTGGCTGACCTCGGTGATGAAGGTGTCGATCATCGGGCGGCCGAGCGGCTTGGCATAGACCGTGGCGAAATGCGCCTTGGGCAGCATGGCCCGCACCATGCTGGCAGTCTTGCCGGTGTCGACCAGGTCGTCGATCACCAGCAGCCCCTGCCCGCCCTCGCCGGCGGCCTTCGTCACCACCTCGGCGATCGGCTTCAGCACCTGCATCTCGCCCTGCGTCGTGTAGTCGTGGTAGCTGGCGATGCACACCGTCTCGATCAGCCGGATGCCCAGTTCGCGGGAGACGATGGCGGCCGGCACCAGTCCGCCGCGGGTGATGCACACGAGCCCCTCGAACGGCCCGGCGCCGGCGAGGCGCCAGGCGAGCGCGCGAGCGTCACGGTGGAACTGGTCCCAGGAGACGGGGAAGGCTTTCTGCTGGCGGGGATCGGACATGAAGACGCTCCTCGGCGCCGGATCCGCCGGGCCGTGCGGCGATCAATAGCCGGTGCCGCCGCTGCGCTCCAGAGGCACGCGTCGATACCCCCATCGTCCTGCGTCACGGCTAGTCACCAGGATGGATGTAATCGTGCGCGAGGCACATGCGACGGATGATGGCCCGCAACGGGGCTTTCGCCTCGCCACGCTCGGCAGCGGCAAGGTCACGCCGGCGCGCAGCAATGCGGGCCTCCACCAAGGCATCGAGGGAAGCGGCGAGCGCGGAGGCGGCGATGGGACGTCTGGAACTCTCGGGCATGATCGGCTCCCTTCCGAAGATGGTGCCAACCTCTAACGCCTGCCCGCCCCGGTGGCTGTGACCGCGATCACGCTCCGGCGGAATCCGCGATCAGCCCCGGCCCGCAGGTCAGCGCCGTGGCAGCGCCGCCAGCATCTCCTTCACCGCCGCCAGCGCCGCGGCGAGCTTGCCCTCGTCACGAGCCCGCACCACGAGATTGGCGTTAGGCCGCCCCTCCTCGTCCTGGAACGGATAGCTGCCGATCGACACCTCCGGATGCGCCGCCGCGATGGCGGCGAGCGGGCCGCCAATGTCGCCTTCCTTGGCGTCGGCCCGCACCGTCTCTGCGAGCATGCGCACCCCGGTCTTCAGCTTCGGAGCCACCTCGTCGAGCATGGCCTGCATGATGGTCGGCACCCCGGCCATGACGATGACATTGCCGATCCAGAAGCCCGGCGCCTTCGACACCTTGTTCGCCACCAGCTCGGCGCCGGCCGGGATGCGGGCCATGCGCAGGCGCGCCTCGTTGAGGTCGGCCTCGGGAATGCGCTCCAGCAGCATGGCGCGGGCGCGCGGATCGACATCGATTGAGACGCCGAACGCCTTGGCCACCGAATCCGCGGTGATGTCGTCATGCGTCGGCCCGATGCCGCCGGTCGTGAAGACATAAGTATAACGCGCGCGCATGGCGTTCAGCGCGGCGACGATCTCGTCCTCGATGTCCGGCACCACCCGGACCTCGGAGAGATCGATGCCGATCGCGGTGAGATACTCGGCGATGTAGCCGATGTTCCTGTCCTTGGTCCGCCCGGAGAGGATCTCGTCCCCGATCACCAGCAGCGCGGCGCTCACCAGCTTGGTCGTATCGTTCATGCGATTCCCTCCCCCTCATCCGTCGCCTACCCATTCCCACCGCCGCAAATGAACGCAAGCCGCGCAGCAAGCAAGGGCAACCCGCCTCACAAATGGGCAATCAGTGGTCTGCACCGCGAATATCGTTCCCCACGCCGGCCTGCCTCTTCCGCTGGCACGCGGTTTGTAGCTAACTAGCTGGCGCTGGGGAGTAGATGTGCACCGATGACCGTCGCGTTCGACGAAATGACCAATACGGACGGTTCCATCCGTTCCGCCTATGCCGCCCTCTCGCGCTGGCTTCGTGATGTCCCGCCCGACGTGCTCGACTATCGCCGCAAGGAGGCGGAGTTCATCTTCCGCCGCATCGGCATCACCTTCGCGGTCTATGGCGACACCGACGCGCAGGAACGGCTGATCCCGTTCGACATCATCCCGCGCATCCTCACCAGTGAGGAATGGAAGCGCCTGTCGCGGGGCCTCGAGCAGCGCACCAAGGCGCTGAACCTCTACATCAAGGACGTCTATTCCAAGCGCGAGATCCTGAAAGCCGGGATCGTTCCGGAGGATCTGGTCTACCAGAACCCGGTGTTCCGCCCGGAGATGAACGGCCAGAAGGTGCCGCACGATCTCTATGTGCACATAGCCGGCATCGATGTGGTGCGCATCGACGCCGAGACCTTCTATGTGCTGGAAGACAATGCCCGCACCCCCTCCGGCGTCTCCTACATGCTGGAGAACCGCGAGATCATGATGCGGCTGTTCCCCGAGCTGTTCGCGGACAACCGCGTGGCGCCGGTGGAGAACTACACCGACGAATTGCTGGCGACACTGAAATCGCTCGCCCCGGTGACCGCGACCTCCGACCCGAATGTCGTGGTGCTCACCCCGGGCATCTATAATTCGGCCTATTACGAGCACTCCTTCCTCGCCGACAAGCTCGGCGTCGAACTGGTGGAAGGGCGCGACCTCTTCATCCGCAACGATGTCGTCTACATGCGCACCACCGAGGGGCCGAAGCGCGTCGACGTCATCTATCGCCGCCTCGATGATGATTTCATCGATCCCCTCGCCTTCCGCCCGGACAGCGTGCTCGGCGTGCCCGGCCTGATGAGCGCCTATCATGCCGGCAATGTCACGCTGACCAATGCGGTCGGCACCGGCGTCGCCGACGACAAGGCGGTCTACAGCTACATGCCGGAGATCGTGCGCTTCTATCTCGGCGAGGAGCCCCTCTTGAAGAACGTGCCGACCTGGCGCTGCCGCGAGGCCGACCATCTGAAGTATGTGCTCGACCATCTGGACGAGCTGGTGGTGAAGGAAGTCCACGGCTCCGGCGGCTACGGCATGCTGATCGGCCCGCGCGCGGACAAGGCACAGATCGAGCTGTTCCGCGCCAAGCTGAAGCAGGATCCGAGCAACTTCATCGCCCAGCCGACGCTGGCTCTCTCCACCTGCCCGACCTTCGTCGAGGAAGGCATCGCGCCGCGCCATGTCGACCTGCGCCCCTTCGTGCTGACGGGGCGCGACCGCGTGCGCATCGTGCCGGGTGGACTGACGCGGGTGGCGCTGGAGGCGGGATCGCTGGTGGTCAATTCGAGCCAGGGCGGTGGGACCAAGGACACCTGGGTGCTGGAGGAGAGTTAGACGAGCAGGACCACGTCATCCTGAGGTGCCCGGCGCAGCCGGGCCTCGAAGGATACCCACCCCGGATGAGCATCCTTCGAGGTTCGCTTCGCTCGCACCTCAGGATGACGGTGCTCTCCGGTAGAAAATGAGGGGGTAAAC
Organism: Starkeya sp. ORNL1; assembly: GCF_012971745.1. Lineage (NCBI taxonomy): Bacteria > Pseudomonadati > Pseudomonadota > Alphaproteobacteria > Hyphomicrobiales > Xanthobacteraceae > Starkeya > Starkeya sp. ORNL1. The sequence goes on along the minus strand of NZ_CP048834.1, from coordinate 303,612 downwards.
AATGCCGATCGAAACCTGGCTGGCCTTCGTCGCCGCCTCCGCCGTGCTGCTGCTGATCCCCGGCCCGACCATCCTTCTGGTGGTCTCGTACGCGCTCGGCCAGGGCCGCCGCGTCGCGCTGCCGGTAGCGACCGGGGTCGCGCTCGGCGACTTCACCGCGATGACGCTCTCCATGCTTGGCCTCGGGGCGCTGCTCGCCGCCTCAGCCACGCTGTTCACCGTGCTGAAATGGGCCGGCGCGCTCTACCTTATCTGGCTCGGCATCAAGCTGTGGCGCGCTGCCGGCACCGGCGCCATCCCCGAGGCGCGGGCCGACGGCTCACCCCTGAAGATGATGGCGCATGCCTGGCTGGTCACCGCGCTGAACCCGAAGAGCCTCACCTTCTTCGTCGCCTTCCTGCCGCAGTTCCTCGATCCCGCGGGTGACTGGCTGACGCAGATGGCGATCTTCGAGGCGACCTTCCTGACGCTGGCCGCCGCCAATGCCTTTGGCTACGCGCTGGTCGCCGGCCGGCTGCGCGGCGCCATTGGCAGCCCGCGCATCATCGCCGCCATCAACCGCACCGGCGGCACCCTCCTGATCGGCGCTGGGCTTGCCACCCTCGCCTGGCGCAACGCGAAATAGAAGCGAGCCATGCTGTCACGCACCGCCGACAACCTCTACTGGCTGGCCCGCTACATGGAGCGGGCGGAATGCCTCGCCCGCATCCTCGACGTCACCCAGCGCCTCGCCCAATTGCCGGCGGCCTATGGTGGCTCGACAAATGAATGGACCTCGGCGCTGCTCACCGCCGGCTGTGAGGACCTCTTCAGCCAGGTCCACGGCGACGAGGTGAATGAGAAGAACGTCGTCTCCTTCCTCGCCTTCGCGCCTGAAAATCCCTCCTCGATCCGCAACTGCTTCGAGATTGCCCGCACCAATGCGCGCTCGGTGCGCACCGCGCTGACCATGGAAATGTGGGAGACCATCAACTCCGCCTGGCTGGAGCTGAAGCGCTATTCCACCAAGAACATGACGCGCGAGGAACTGGCGCGCTTCCTCACCTTCGTGAAGGAGACCTCGCTGCGCTTCGACGGCGCCGCCTACCGCACCATGCTGCGCAACGACGCCTTCTGGTTCGCCCGCATCGGCATGTATGTCGAGCGTGCCGACAACACCGCGCGCATCCTCGATGTGAAGTACCATGTGCTGCTGCCGGAATCCGAGCATGTCGGCGGGCCGCTCGATTACTTCCAATGGGCCTCGATCCTGCGCTCGGTCTCGGCGCTGACCTCGTTCCACTGGGTCTATCGCGAGAGCGTGAAGCCCTGGCTGGTGGCGGACCTCTTGATCCTGAACGCGCAGATGCCGCGCTCATTGACCAGTTGCTACCAGAACATCTCGCGCTATCTCGATGATATCGCCGCATATTATGGCCGGCAAGGCACCTCCCAGCGGCTTGCCCGGTCGAACCTTACCCGGCTCGGTAACAGCCGCATGGACGAGATCTTCCAGATGGGCCTGCACCAATATATCGACGCCTTCATCAATGATAATAATCGGCTCGGCGGCAGCATCACCGAGCAGTATCTGGTCTGATTTCAGGTTACGGTCCTGCGCATGCGCATCCATGTGAATCACGCGACCGTCTATCGCTACGATCCGCCGGCCAACGGCGCGATCCAGATCCTGCGCCTCACCCCGCGCAGCCATGACGGGCAATATGTCGTGTCCTGGCGCATCGACGTCTCGGAAAGCTGCCGGCTCGCGGCGCACGAGGACGCCTTCGGCAACCTCACCCACACCTTCGCCGTCGATGGCCCGCTGACCGAACTGCGCGTCACCGTCGAGGGCGAGGTGGAGACGCAGGACACCGCCGGCGTGGTGCGCGGCATGGTCGAGCGCTTTCCGCCCTCGCTCTACATGCGCTCGACCGAACTCACCGAGGCCGACGAGGCGATCCGCGCTTTCGCTGATGCGGCCGTCGCCGGCGTCAATGATCCGCTGGCCAAGCTTCATGCGCTGATGGCCGAGCTCCACGAAGGCTTGACCTACGACCCCGACCCGACCCATGCCTCGACCACGGCGAAGCAGGCGTTCGAGCTGAAGCGCGGCGTGTGCCAGGACTTCGCGCACATCATGGTCGCCGGGGCCCGCCACCTCGGCATTCCCGCGCGCTATGTCAGCGGCTATCTGGTCGGCGATGGTGCCGCGCCCGGTCAACATGCCGGCCACCAGGCGGGCCATGCCTGGGCCGAAACCTATGTCGAGGGCTTCGGCTGGATCGGTTTCGACGCCGCCAACAAATTGTGCCCCACCGAAGCCTATGTGCGGCTCGCGGTCGGCCTCGACTATCTCGGCGCCGCCCCGGTACGCGGCAATCGCTATGGCGGCGGCGAGGAAAATCTCACGGTCGCGATCACCGTGGACCAGTCCAGCCGCCAGGTTCAGGGTTAGTTTTTCAGGCATCCAACTACCAGAAATGGTAATTGGATGTAGCAGATTGGGTGCTCTGACACCGATTCCGACTGAGTAGTATTTCAATACTTATAGGCGCACCAACGATATCCCGGTTGCTGTGTCCTCGATGCATCAGCCGGGCGCACTCCCGTGCGTTATTCTGCTGGCACTGGGTTGGGAGAACGCCATGAACCCAGGCAATTGCCTCGCGGTCGCGCTCGCCCCGTCCTCCTCATCGCCGGTCCTGCGGTGGCTGCAGCGCCGATTGAGTTACAGATTCTGACCGTCCACCTTCGAGCGGACCCTGCCCGCTCCTGGGGCCGCCTCATGCGGCCCCTTTTTTCTTTTGATGGGCGTTCGCGCGCCACGCCGCTAAACTCCGGTCGCGGCCGTCGGGCGCCGCGTGCCTCCATTGGAACCGTGAACGCGACGACGACCCTCGCCCCTCCCATCCCCGACATCACGCTCCGCCTGGGGCGCGTCGAGGGCGCGCCGGACAAGGCGCTGCTGATAGCGCTCATCGTCGCCCTCGCCTTGCATCTCGCCATCTTCGCCTGGCTGTTCGAACAGCCGCAGCCAGCGCCGCAGCCGGGCCTGCCCTCCGACGCCATCGCGGTGGAGATACTGCCGCCTTCCGAACTGCCACAGGCAGCACCCACGCCCCAGCCCCAGCCCCAGCCGACGCCCCAAATCACGCCCGAGGCCGTGCTTCCCGGGCCACCGGCCACCGCCGCCCCTCCCTCACAGCGTACGTCACGCCCTGCGCCCCCGCCGGAACCGGATATGATCCGCCCGTCCGTGATGCTGTCGGCACGGAACCTCGCATCCGCCAGCAGCCGGCAGGCGCGGCTCGCCATGCGCACGCTGTCCGACGACACCCGCATCGAGCAACTGTGCGGGCTGGAGGCGATGGAGCAGGTCCATGCCTGGCGCCACGAACTTCAGCCCGATCGTCTGGTCGCCTATGCGATGGGCGAGCCGAAGACCATTACCGGCGGCATCGAGGCCGACGGCGCCGCGTTCCGCAATCATTCCAGCTGGTACCGCATCAGGTTCCGCTGCGAGCTCACGCCGGATCGGGAGAAGGTCGCCACCTTCGCCTTCGCGGTCGGCGATCCGATACCCCGCGACGAATGGGAGGAGCACGGCCTGCCGGCGGTACATTGATTTCCATGCATCGGGTGTTGCCGCTGCGAGACTCGCCGCGCGCCCGTATGCAATTCTGGCGCAACTTGGTTGCCCGCGTGGAAACCACGTCGCTATAACGGCGCCGGGAAGCGTGGACTGGGGCGTGCATCTATGACTTATTGTTGCGGAATTCTCGTTCGCGACGGACTCGTGATGATGGCGGACACCCGCACCAATGCGGGTCTCGACAACGTGTCGACGTTCCGCAAGCTGAATGTCTTCGAGGAACCCGGCCGGCATGTGATGGCGCTCGCCACCGCCGGCAATCTCTCCATTTCACAGGCGGTGATCTCGACCCTGCAGGAAGGGATGAAGAATCCCGAGACTGGCCGCAAGGAAACGCTGATCGAGGCCACCAGCATGTTCCGCGGGGCGGAGATGGTGGGGCGCGCCATACGCCACGTCCACGATCTCTATGCGGAGGGCTTGAAGGAGCAGGATATCAGCTTCTCGGTCTCCTTCCTGTTCGGCGGCCAGGTGAATGGCGGGCGCATGCGGCTGTTCATGATGTATGCCGCCGGCAACTTCATCGAATGCACCAATGACACGCCGTTCCTGCAGATCGGCGAGCACAAATACGGCAAGCCGGTGCTGGACCGGTCCGTCTCCTACGACATGGACCTTTATGACGCGCTGAAATCCGGCCTGATCTCGATGGATTCGACCATGCGCTCCAACATCGGCGTCGGCATGCCGCTGGACGTGCTGATCGCCCGCCGCGACGCCGGCAATGCCGAACTCAATTTCCGCATCGAGCCGGGCGAGCCCTATTTCCACGATCTGCGCGAGCGATGGTCGGCTGCGTTGCGCGCCGCCCATATGGGTATTCCCCGCCCGCCCTATGGACGTACCCGGTAAAACGCAGAGAGCCGAAGACGACATCTAGTCGTCTTCGGCTCTCTCCTCGATCATCATGTCTACTCAGTCGCCCATCATCAGGTGAGCAGATAGAGCAGGATGATGATCGGAATCGGAATACCAATGAGCCACATAAGAACAGCGGGCATTTGCCTTCCCTTTCATCGCTTGCGCAAATTCCAGATGCTCCGTCAACGCTAAAGATCGATGTAGGTTCCCGACCGTTACGATAAGAGGCGCGAGCTTGCCGGTCTTGCTGGCCTCGTCCATGGTCGCGCCCGCAGGAGGAAATCCCGATGAGTGAGAACAGGAAGATCGCCCTCGTCACCGGCGCCGGCACCGGCATCGGCAAGGCGGCAGCACAGGCGCTCAGCGAAGCCGGCTTCACGCTGGTGCTGAGCGGGCGGCGACGCGAGCCGCTGGAAGCGGTGGCCGCCCACCTTGCCGGCGCCAGCCTGGTGGTGCCGGCGGACGTGTCGCAGCCGGAATCGGTCGCCGCGCTGTTCGGAGACATCGCCGACACCTATGGCCGGCTCGACGTGCTGTTCAACAATGCCGGCGGCTGGTCGCCCGCGGCCCCGCTCGAGGACATCACGTTCGAGCAATGGCAGCACGTGGTGAATGTGAATCTTTCCGGCGTGTTCCTCTGCACGCAGGCCGCCATTCGCATGATGAAGGCGCAATCGCCCAAAGGCGGCCGCATCATCAATAATGGCTCGATCTCGGCGCACGCGCCGCGCCCGCTCACCGGGCCCTACACCGCGACCAAGCACGCGGTCTCCGGCCTCACCAAGCAGGTCGCGCTGGAAGGGCGCGCGCATTCCATCGCCTGCGGCCAGATCGACATCGGCAATGCCGACACCGACATGGCGGCCAAGATGAAGACCGGCATCCTGCAGCCAAACGGGCAGATCGCCATCGAACCGACCTTCGATCCCGCCCATGCCGGCAAGGCGGTGGCCTATATGGCGAGCCTGCCGCTCGATGCCAATGTGCTGTTCATGACCATCATGGCGACCAACGCACCCTTCGTCGGGCGCGGGTGAGCCGCCCCAGGAGATCGCCCAAATGGCGACGTCATCCTGAGGTGCGAGCACCAGCGAGCCTCGAAGGATGGTCACGCAGAGCGACCGTCACGGATGACGAGCATCCTTCGAGACTCGGGCGCTGCCCGAGCACCTCAGGATGACGTGGCTCTGGTATCGAAGCGAAGTTGCCGGCCAGCGTTTCAGAAGATGGCCAGCGCGCCCTGGAACAGCAGCCAGCTCAGGAAGCCCATCACGCCGAGGCTGATGAGCGTGGCGACGATGCCGGCGATGATGAAGGCGCCGTCGCGCTCGACCAGGCCGAGGCCGAGAATGCAGACCGCGACACCCGGCGGCAGGTTGCCGAAGATCGGGATGGGCAGCATCAGTTCGAGGCCGAGCACCACGACCAGCAGGCCGATGACGCGCCGCGCCGTCGGCCCGGTGAACAGAACCTGCCGGGGCCGCGAATAGGCCTCGAAGCGCTGCACCCAGGGCAGCGCACGGCCGATGATCCGCTCCAGCAGGTCGCGCGAGAAACTGCGGGCGGCGAGCCAGCCCGGCAGCCACAGTTCGTCGCGGCCCATCGCCATCTGCACGCCGACCAGGCAGAGGATGACGCCGCAAATGACCGGGATGCCCGGCGGCATCGGCAGGCAATTCGGGATACCAAACAACAGGATGGTGAGGCCGAAGGCGCGGTTGCGCAAGGCATGGACCAACTCGCCGAGCTCGATCCGGTCCGCCGAATGGGCGGTGACGAGCGCCGACAAGAGTTCCGAGGTACGCGGCGAACGATGGTCCACGGAAGCTTCCAAGATGCCTCGATCAAGCGGCGGGAGCCGGTCGGCATCCCGTTACGCCGCCCCCTATAGCACGGCGAAAGCGGCAGGGTGAGGGCATCTCAAAAATCAGTTGACGGTGCGAATTCCGTAATTTTCTCGAATCATCACATTGCGCTGGCGCGTCGTCTGACGGCAGACAGATTCCACGAGTGTTGCTTCAGCAAGCCCGAGGGCAGGCTCCGGCGCAACCATAGAGCCGGGATCACTCCCAATGTTTGCGCGATCCCGGATCGGCCTGCGGCCGTCCGGGATGACGATGGCGGCTCGCTCTAATTGAGCTGGTAGACGCCGCCGACCGCCCGCAGCTCCGCCGGCTTGATCAGCCTGGCATGTGCCACGGTGACGGAATGCAGCGGCCCTTCCAGCTCGCGCGTCCAGAATTCGAGGAACTTGTTCAGTTCGGGAAAGTGCGGGCAGAGATCATAGTGCTGCCAGAGATAGGTTTGCAGCAGCGCCGGGTGGTCCGGCATGCGGTAGAAAATCTGGGCCGTGGTGAGCCCATAGCCTGCCAGCTGCTTCACGAAATCCGACGACGCCGACACAGATGAGGCCATCTGGAACCTCCTTATCCGACTCATCAAATTTTGAGAGCCGAACCCGGTTCCAGGCAAGTACAAAAATTAGATTTGCCGTTGAATATCAAGGCACTGGCAGCATATGCAACAGAGTGCTGACAAAGCTTTGCGACGGCGGGCGCGTTTCGCTCCGCCGCCGCTCGGATTGTCAGTTGGCGGGCGCGTAGCGGCCCTTCTTGCCGGCCTCGCAATCCTGGCGCTGATCGTCCTTCGACGGCAGGCCGCCGGGGCCGGCATAATAGTTCACAGTCGTCTCGAGCCCGTCATAGGCGGCGAGCGCCGCACCGGCCTCGTTCATGTTGGCGCGGATCTGGTCGGCCATGTCTTTCGGCATGTTGGCGAAATATTCCGGCGGGATGGACGCGGCGGACGGCGCCGAAAGCTTGGCGCCGACGCATTGCCCCGAGCGCTTGGCTGGACAGGACGCGACCATGCGCGCCTGCGCACCCTCGCCCTCCGAGCCCAGCGAGGAGCAGAAGGACTGCGCCTTGTCGGCGGGCCATTTGGACAGGTCCCAGCATTCATGGATCTTCATCTGCTGGGCGCCCATGGCGGCGGTCAGCTGATAGTCGCAAGAGGCAGCCTGGGCATTGGCGGCGACGAACAGAAAGCTGAAGCTCAAGGCCAGTTTAAGCACGCGGATCTCCTTCCTTCATGGCGCCGACCATGACGGCATCGTGCGCACGCGAATATTTACCGGCGGTGACAGATCGTGGATTTACCGTTCGCAAAGCCGCGCTCGCGCCGGACCCCTCTTCAGATACCGCTTAAGGGACGGCAGACCGGGCTCTTTGGCCTTTGCTGGCACTCCGATGGCGAGACTGCCAGAATTTTCGCCTCCCGCACTTGCGCGGGCGCACGGTGCCGCCTAGATGTCGCCGGCCCGTCACCCATCACGGCGGCGTGACGGCATGAGCCATTGAAATTCAAGACTTTCTGGAGAGATGCGATGAAGTTCCGTCCTCTGCATGACCGGGTCGTGGTCAAGCGCGTCGACGCTGAAGAGAAGACCGCGGGCGGCATCATCATTCCCGATACCGCCAAGGAAAAGCCCCAGCAGGGCGAAGTGGTTGCCGTCGGCCCCGGCGGGCGCGACGAGGCCGGCAAGCTGATCCCGCTGGACGTCAAGGCGGGTGATCGCGTGCTGTTCGGCAAGTGGTCCGGCACCGAGGTGAAGCTCGACGGCGTCGAATACCTCATCATGAAGGAAGCGGACATTCTCGGCGTGCTCGCCGTCACCGCTTCGGCCAAAAAGGCCGCGTGAATTCAGGCAGCGTGATCCGCGAGGCCGCGATCACGCCATCCGACAATCTCGGGAGACAGATAAATGGCCGCCAAGGACGTTAAGTTTTCTACCGATGCGCGCGACAAGATGCTGCGCGGCGTCGACATCCTCGCCAATGCGGTGAAGGTCACGCTCGGCCCCAAGGGCCGCAACGTCGTCATCGAGAAGAGCTTCGGCGCTCCGCGCATCACCAAGGACGGCGTCACCGTCGCCAAGGAGATCGAGCTCGAGGACAAGTTCGAGAACATGGGCGCGCAGATGGTGCGCGAAGTGGCCTCGCGGACCAACGACCTCGCCGGCGACGGCACCACCACCGCCACCGTGCTCGCCCAGTCCATCGTGAAGGAAGGCGTCAAGTCGGTCGCCGCCGGCATGAACCCGATGGACCTGAAGCGCGGCATCGACCTCGCGGTCGAAGCCATCGTGGCGAACCTCAAGAAGCACGCCAAGAAGGTCACCTCCAACGACGAGATCGCCCAGGTCGGCACCATCTCAGCCAACGGCGATGCCGACATCGGCAAGTTCCTCGCCGAGGCGATGCAGAAGGTCGGCAATGAGGGTGTCATCACCGTCGAGGAAGCCAAGACCGCAGAGACCGAGCTCGACGTCGTCGAGGGCATGCAGTTCGACCGTGGCTATCTCTCGCCCTATTTCGTGACCAACGCCGAGAAGATGCGCGTCGAGTTCGAGGATCCCTACATCCTCATCCACGAGAAGAAGCTCTCCGGCCTCCAGGAACTGCTCCCGGTGCTCGAAGCCGTGGTGCAGACCTCCAAGCCGCTCCTGATCATCGCCGAGGACGTCGAGGGCGAGGCCCTGGCCACGCTGGTCGTCAACAAGCTGCGCGGCGGCCTGAAGGTCGCGGCGGTGAAGGCTCCGGGCTTCGGCGATCGCCGCAAGGCCATGCTGCAGGACATCGCCATCCTCACCGGCGGCGAGGCCATCTCCGAAGACCTCGGCATCAAGCTTGACGCCGTGACCCTGCAGATGCTGGGCCGCGCCAAGAAGGTGGTGATCGAGAAGGAGAACACCACCATCGTCGACGGCGCCGGCAAGAAGGCTGACATCAATGGCCGCATTGCCCAGATCAAGGCGCAGATCGAGGAGACCACCTCGGACTACGACCGCGAGAAGCTCCAGGAGCGTCTGGCCAAGCTCGCCGGCGGCGTCGCGGTGATCCGCGTCGGCGGCGCGACCGAGGTCGAGGTGAAGGAGAAGAAGGATCGCGTCGACGACGCGCTGCACGCCACCCGCGCTGCGGTCGAAGAAGGCATCCTGCCGGGCGGCGGCGTCGCCTTCCTGCGCGCGCTGAAGTCGCTCGAGGGTGTCGTCACCGCCAATGCCGACCAGAAGACCGGTGTCGAGATCGTCCGCAAGGCGCTTCAGTCCCCGGCCCGCCAGATCGCCAGCAATGCCGGCGAAGACGGCTCGCTGATCGTCGGCAAGATCCTGGAGAAGGACACCTACGCCTACGGCTTCAACGCCCAGACCGGCGAATATGTCGACATGTTCAAGGCGGGCGTGATCGATCCGGCCAAGGTGCTGCGCTCCTCGATCCAGAACGCCGCGTCGGTGGCCTCCCTGCTCATCACCACCGAGGCGATGATCGCGGAAGTGCCGAAGAAGGGCTCGGCCGGTCCGGCGATGCCGGGCGGCGGCGGCATGGGCGGCATGGACTTCTGAGGAAGTCTTTTCCGGACTTTATTGAAAGGGCGCGGAGCAATCCGCGCCCTTTTCCTTGGCGCCAGCTTCGAGCCTTTCCCGATCAGATAGAATCATCTGATCGAAGAGGAATCGCTCCAGCGTATTGAATCTAGAGCCCTTTCCGTTCGGATGGTTCCATCCGAACGGAAAGGGCTCTAGTCCAGCGTCTGCCGGAAGCGCCGGACCGCTATGAACATCGCCACCAGCATGATGACGCCGAGCGCGGCAATATCGCGCGCGAGGTCGCCGGCGTCGGCGCCCTTCAGCAAGATGCCACGCACCATGCGCAGATAGTGCGTCAGCGGCAGCGTCTCGGAGATCCATTGCGCCCACACCGGCATGCCGGCAAAGGGGAACATGAAGCCGGATAACAGGATGTTCGGCAGGAAGTACATGAAGCTCATCTGCACCGCTTGCAGCTGGTTCTGCGCCAGCGTCGAGAAGGTGTAGCCGATCGACAAATTGGTGACGATGAACAGCCCGGTGAGACCGGTGAGCAAGGCAAGATTGCCCACCACCGGCACCCCGAAGATGAAGACGCCGGCCGAGAGGATCATGGTGGCCTGGATGGCGCCGACCATGACATAGGGCGCGATCTTGCCGAGCATCACCTCCACCGGGCGAATCGGCATGGCGAGCAGCGTCTCCATCGTGCCGCGCTCGATCTCGCGTGTCACCGAGAGCGCGGTGAAGATCAGCATGGTCATGGTGAGGATGGTGCCGAGCAGGCCTGGCACGATGTTGAGCTGCGTCACCGCCGCCGGATTGTAGCGCGGATGGATGCGGATCTCGAAGGGTGGCGGCGCATCCTCGAGCCCACTGCCCGCAGGCCCGCCCTCGGTGGCGAAGCGCTCGCGCACCGTCGCGCTCTCCACCAATTGGCCGAGCGTCGCGATCGCGCTCCCCGCGGCCACCGGATCGGTGGCGTCCGCCGCCACCAGCATCGCCGGGCTCTCGCCGCGGCGTACCGCCCGCTCGAAGCCGGCCGGGATCTCGACCACGAACAGCACCTCGCCGGAGCGCAGCAGCGCCTCCGCCTCGTGCTCTGTAGTGGGATGCCGGGTGACGGCGAAATATTTGGTGTTCTCCAGCGCCGCCAGGATGGCGCGGGTCAGCGAGGTGTTCTCATAAGCGAGCACGGCGGTGGGCAGATGCCGCGGCTGGGTGTTGATGGCATAGCCGAACAGCACCAGTTGCAGGAGCGGGATCATGATCATGGTGGCGAAGGAGACCCGGTCCCGCAGCAATTGCAGGAACTCCTTGCGCACCATGGCGATGACGCGACGCAGGAAGCCCCTCATCGGAAATTGTCCTTTGAGCGGCCCATCAGGTCGATGAACACGTCTTCCAGCGTCGGCTCGTCGCGCCGGACGCTGAGATCGTTGCGCTCCCGCAAGTGCGCGAGCGTCGCCTCCAGGGCCGCTTCGTCGCGCCCGCCGACATGCACGCTGGCGCCGAACGGCGCCACCATGTCGACGCCTGGCTTGTCCGTCAGTTCCGCTGCAAGCACCGCCGGATCGTTGCCGGAAACGGTGAAGGTGACGAGGCCGGAACCGGCGATCACCTCCTCCACCGTACCCTGCGCCAGCAGGTCGCCATAGGCGATGTATGCGATCTCGTGGCAGCGTTCGGCCTCGTCCATGTAATGGGTCGAGACAAGCACGGTTAGGCCGTCGGCGGAGAGCGCATGGATCTGCGACCAGAAATCGCGGCGCGCCTTGGGATCGACGCCGGCGGTCGGCTCGTCCAGCAGCAGCAATTGCGGCTCCGGCAATATGCAGGCGCCGAGTGCAAGCCGCTGCTTCCAGCCGCCGGAGAGTTCGCCGGCAAGCTGGCGATCACGGCCCTCGAGGCCGAGGCGAACCACCGCGGCCTTCGCCGCCTTCTCGGGCTCCGGCACCCCGTAGATACGCGCGACGAATTCGAGGTTCTCGCGCACCGAGAGATCGCCATAGAGGCTGAAGCGCTGCGTCATGTAGCCGACGTGGCGGCGGATCTCGCGGCCCTGGGTAAGGATGTCCATGCCGAGGCAAGTGCCGCGGCCGGCATCCGGGGTGAGCAGGCCGCACAGCATGCGGATGGTGGTGGTCTTGCCGGAGCCGTTGGGACCGAGGAAGCCGTAGATCTGGCCGCGCTTCACCCGCATGGTGAGGTCCCGTACCACCACGCGATCGCCGAACTTCTTGCTCAGCCCCTCCACCTCGATGGCATATTCGGGGCCGTTGCCGTTCATGGCGCCCCTCCCGGCGCCACTTCCACCGTCACCGGCTGGCCGGGGCGCAGCGCATTGGCATCATCGGGCCGCGCCTCCAGCATGAAGACCAGCTTGGCGCGTTCGTCGAGGCTGTAGATCACCGGCGGCGTATATTCGGCGCTGGCGGCGATGAAGCTGACCGTCGCCGGAATCGGCTTGCTGCAGCCGTCGCAGGTGACGCTCACTTTCGTGCCCATGCGAAAGCGCGGCAGGTCCGGCTCCGGCGCGAAGAAGCGCACCTTTATGAGGTTCGGCGGCAGGATCGACACCACCGGCCGGCCGGCCGGCACCAATTCGCCGGGGCGGAAATAGACGGTCTCGACCGAGCCTTCGACCTTGGCCGCCAGTTTGCGCCGGTCAAGCCGGGTCTGCGCCGCGGCCAGATTTGCCTGCGCCATGCCGACCGCGTGCTCCGCAGCCGCGATCTGCTGGTCGCGCGCGGCGAGATTGCCGACATCGATCTGCCGACGGATCTCGTCTAGCGCCGCCTGGTTCTGGTCGAAGGTGTGCTGGGCGTCATCGAGCGCGGCCTGCGAGCCGACCTTCTTTGCGGTGAGTTCGGCCTGCCGCCCGAGCTCGATACGCGACATGTCGAGCGCGGTGGCGGCGCGCCGCTCGCTCGCCTTCAGCACCGCGATCTCCTCGGGACGCTGCGTGGCGGCCTGCAGATTGTCGAGCTGCGCCTGCGCCTGGGCGAGATTGGCCTTGGCAGAGGCGACATCGGCCTCCTGCATGTCGGCCTCCACCTCGAACAGCTTGTCGCCGGGCTTCACTTGCGCACCTTCATCGACGTAGAGCGCGATGACTCGCCCTGCCTCGTCGGGCCCGACAAAGATCAGGTCGCTCTCGGCATAGCCCTGGAAGCGCGGCGGGCCGCTTTCCCCGCAGGCCGCGAGCGCGAGCGCTGCGGCAATGGCGAGCGCGCGAACCGGCCGCATCATGGCTCCCTCCAGCCGAGGCCGCGCAGCACCAGGTCGACATGCGTCATCAGCATGTCCGAAGTGTCGAGCGGCTCGTTGCGCGCGAACAGGCTCTCCCACATCACGGCGACCAGCAGCGGCGCCATGATGAGCTGGGGAAAGCGCAGACCGGCATCGGAGGTGATTTCGCCGCGCGCCAGTGCGCGCGCATTGATGGAGCGCAATACCGCGATGCCGCGGGAGACAACCTCGCGATAATAGAAGTCGGCGAGTTCCGGAAAGCGTTCGCCCTCCCCCATCATCAGCTTGATGAGGTGGCGGCGGGGCGAGTGCACCGCCTGCGCCGCAAGATGCGCGAACACCGTGGCGAGCAATTCGCGCGTGTTGCCCTCGAAGCTGGCGACGCGCTGTTCGATCACCCCGAGGATCGGGTCGGCGGCGTCGTGGACCAGGCCTTCGAACAGCGCCTTCTTGTCCTCGAAATAGAGATAGAGCGTGCCCTTGGCGACACCGGCGCGCGCGGCGACATCATCCATCCGGGCGCCGGCATAGCCGTTCTCGGCGAACACGATCAATGCCGCGTCGAGGATCCCCCGCCGTCGCGCTTCCGGGGCGAGCCGCCGGGCGCGCGGACGCGACGCCGCCGCCGGCCGTCCGCGTTCGGCAGCCGTGCCGGCCTGGTCTGATCTGGTCGTGCCACGCTTCACCATGCGTCACTCATAATAATGACTGACCAGTCAGTCAACGACTGTTCGAAGGAATGGTTCCACTCCCGCCAGCACCGATGCATCGGATGGCCTATGGTCCGCGTTGAAGCCGCCGGATGGGCGAGACAACGCCCGCCATCGAGGACCGCTCAGGGACGGAACGCTTTGGGAACGCTTCGATGCGCAGACTATTGCTCGCCACCCTTCTTCTCGTCTCGGTCCAGCAAGCGACCGCCCATGCTGGCGGCTGCTTTCGCGCCTGCCTCTCCGAGCGCATTACCAGTTCGGACGACGATGTCGTGATGCGCGACGCCATGCGCGCTTGCCGCGACCAATGCACCCGGGAGGAGACTGCCGCGCTCAAGGCCGAAGGCCTCTATGACGACTACGCGACCTGCAAGCCGCAACCGCTCACGGAGGACGAATTCCGCCGCGTCCGCTCCGCCAATCCGTCCTTCACCGTGCAGATCAATGTGCTGGTGTGGGAGCTGAGCAATCCGCTGCCCGACAAGGTGATCCGTGCCGTCGAAGTCAGCACCCAGAGCATGAGCCTGTCCGACGCCGCCTTCACCACGCGCACCGTCATCCCGCCCCGGCATACCGCCACCATCGTGGTGATGGATTTCTTCGACGGCTATCCCGGCGCACGCTTCGCCAACAAGCTCACCCGCATCGAGGCTTGCCCGGTAAAGTAGGCGTCCTGCTTCACTCTCCTTCGAGGCTCGCTGCGCTCGCACCTCAGTATGAGGCTGTCCTTATAAACACGACCTCATCCTGAGGTGCTCGGCAAAGCCGAGCCTCGAAGGATGCTCACGCAAAGCACCCCCTTCCCCATCGCAAGCATTGACAAGCCGGCCGCGGAGGCGTTTGCCTGCGAGCGAAAATGATCAGGCGATCAATAGCTTAGAGGAATTCCAATGTACCGGACGTCCCGTCGCGCGCTGCTGCGTGCCGGCGCCGCGCTCGGCAGCGCGGTGCTTCTCGGCAAGCCGGCCTTGCTGCGTGCGGCCTCCGCCGAGGAGCTGACCCTCTATAATGGCCAGCACCGCCAGACCACGGACGCCGTGGTCGCCGCCTTCACCAGGAAGACCGGCATCGACGTGCTGGTCCGCAACGGTTCCAGCCCGCAAATCGCCAACCAGTTGCTGGAGGAAGGCGCGCTCTCGCCGGCCGACGTGTTCTATTCCGAAGGCAGCCCACCGGTCGCGGCGCTAGCCAAGCGCGGCATGCTCGCCGCCATCGCGCCCGACACGCTCAATCAGGTGCCGAAGGACTATGTCTCGCCGGAAGGGCTGTGGCTCGGCGTCAGTGCCCGTGCCCGCGTCGTCGCCTTCAATCGCGACCTCGTGAAGGAAGCGGACCTGCCCGCCTCGCTGCTCGGCTTCGCGGATCCGAAATGGAAGGACCGCATCGGCTACGCCCCGACCAGCGATGCCTTCCAGGAGCAGATCGTCGCCATTCTCCGCTTGAGGGGCCGCGACGCCGTGCTCGACTGGCTGAAGGGCATGAAGCAGGTCGGGCGGGTCTACAACAACAATATCGGCGCCATGCAGGCGGTGGAGCGTGCGGAGATCCCCGCCGCGCTCATCAACAACTATTACTGGTTCACGGTGGCCCGCGAGGTCGGCGCCGCCAAGATGCGCTCGTCGCTCCACTATATCCGCCACCAGGATCCCGGCGCGCTCATCACCGTCTCCGCCGCCGGCATGCTGAAAACCGGCCGCAATCCGGAAGCGGCGCAGGCCTTCCTCGCCTTCCTTGTCAGCGCCGAGGGCCAGCAGGTGGTGGTGGATTCCATGGCGGAGTATCCGCTGCGCGCCGGCATCAAGTCGCCCTTCGCGCTGGAGCCCTGGGACAAGCTCGATCCGCCGCCGATCAAGCCGGCCGCCCTTGGCGACGCTTCCGAGGCGATCCCGCTCGCCCGCGAGGCGGGGCTCGCCTGAGCGGAGCGCCATGGATCAAGCGCGTGCAAGGCGACGGGCGCCGCTCTGGCTGCTGCTGGCTGCGGCGATCCCCGTCGCGCTGACGATCCTGCCCGTCATCTATGTGGTGCTGCGCGGCTTCGAGGCGGGGCTCGCCCCGGCCTGGGAAACGCTGGTGCGCCCGCGTACCGCCGAGTTGCTCGGAAATACGCTGGCACTGGCGCTGGCAGTGACATTCGCCTCGACCCTGATCGGCCTCGCCTGCGCCTGGGTGATCGAGCGCTGCGACCTGCCGGGACGGCGCTGGTGGCGCACGCTCGTCTGCCTGCCGCTCGCCGTGCCGGCCTTCGTGTCCAGCTATGCCTGGGCCTCGCTCGGGCCCTCCTTCCAGGCGCTCGGCGGCGCCATACTGATCCTCACGCTCTCGCACTTCCCGCTGATCTATCTGCCCGCGGCCGCCGCGCTGCGCCGCATGGATACGCGGCTGGAGGATGTCGCGCGCTCGCTCGGCGACACCGCGCCCCGTGCCTTCTTCCGGGTGGTGCTGCCGCAGCTTCGCCCTGCGCTCGGCGGCGGCGCGCTGCTGGTGCTGGCGCACATGCTGGCGGAGTTCGGCGCGCTGTCGCTGCTGCGGGTGCAGACCTTCACCACCGCGATCTTTGCCGAGTACGAATTGCAGTTCAACAGCGCCAATGCGGCGCTGCTCTCCGGCATGCTGATGGCGCTCTGCCTGCCGGTGGCGTTCGGCGAGGCCAAGCTGCGCGGCGTCAACCGGCTGTCCCGTACCGATCGCCGCAGCCGCCGCCACCCTCCCCTCAGTCGGCTCGGACTCTGGATGTGGCCGGTGCAGATCGCGCTGGCGGTGCTCAGCGCGGCAGCGCTCGGCGTGCCGCTGTTCATGCTGGCCTATTGGCTGAGCGTCGGCCTCTCCATCGGCGCCGGCGCGGGTGATGTCGGCGCGGCCATGCTCGGCTCGCTGCAGCTCTCCATCGGCGGCGCCGTGGTGACGACGCTGCTCGCTCTGCCGCTGGTGCTGCTCGCCATGCGCCACCACAGCCGGATTGCCCGCCTCGCCGAGCGCCTGCCCTATGTAGTGCACGGCCTGCCGGGGCTGGTGGTGGCGCTGGCGCTCATCTTCGTCGCCATAAGGTGGGTGCCGGTGCTCTACCAGTCGACCATGCTGGTGCTGGTCGCTTATGCCATCCTGTTCCTGCCGCTGGCCCAGTCGGCATTGCGCGCCACCGCCGAACTGGTGCCGCCCGAGCTGGAACAGGCCGCCCGCACCCTCGGCCGCGGCCCGGTCGAGGCCTTCATGGCGGTGACGCTGCCGGCGCTGGCGCCCGGTGTCGGCGCGGCGCTGGCGCTGATCGTGCTTGAACTGATGCGCGAACTCACCGCGACGCTGCTGCTGGCGCCGAACGGCGTGACGACGCTGGCGACCGAGGTCTGGTCCTACACCAATGACGGCTCCTACGCCGCCGCCGCCCCCTTCGCCGCGCTGCTGGTGCTGGTCTCCGGCGTGCCGGTCTACGTCTTCACCATGCGCACGCTGAAGTCCGGCCGGCGGGAGATCGTGGAAGCCTGACCACCCGACGTCATCGCGTTTGTCCGGGTGTCATGCCGGACGGCCGCAGGCCGATCCGGGATCGCAGGGAGGTGCCGAGCGGGACTTCACGCGATCCCGGCTCTCCGCTGCGCTCCGGCCGGGATGACGTCTTATCTTCCAAGAATCGAAATGGCCGGGGACGAGCCCCGGCCATCGCTTCGTTCAGCCAGATACGAGCCTCTCAGCTCACATCTTCACTTCGATCTTGCCGATCTTGATGAACTGCGTCGCGCCGGAGGAGCCGTCGACGCCGTCATTGTCGGTGACGATGTAGCCGTCGCCATTCACGTCGACGGTGAAGCTCTCCACCTTCTCGATGACATAGCCGTGCGGCGCGGCGAGGACGGGGATCAGGTCGCGGACCGTGGTCTTGGTCACCACCGGCGCGTCCTTCTTGTCGAGGCCGACCGGCGTCACGCCCTTCAGCGAGACATAGGTCAGCTTCTTCAGCTTGGCGTTCGAGCCGACCTGGTTGTCGCGCTCGATCAGGATCAGGCCGCCATTGGAGGCGCTGATCTCCGACAGGCCGACCCAGCCCTTGCCGGCGCTATCGAGCGGGTAGCGCACATAGCCCCAGCTCTTGGTCGCCGGCTTGTAGGCCAGCAGCTTCACCTGGCCCTTCGGATCGTCCTTCCACTCGCGCTGCACCGCGAGCCACACGGTCTCGTCGGCGCCGCTGCCGGTCACGGTCACGCCCTCGAAGCCGTAGCGGGTCGCCTGCGCGGCCAGTTCGGCCGGAAGCGTGATCTCTTCCTCGATGGCGCCGGTGGCGGAAACCTTGAGCAGCAGGTTCTGCGTCGGGTTCTCCTTCTTCTCCGGATTGCCTTCGGAAGCGAGCCAGAAGCCGCCGTCGGCACGCACCGCGATGCCCTCGAGGTCGAGACCCTTGGCCGGCTGGCCGTCGCGGGTGACGATGGTGGCGGCGGTGATCTTGGCCGGCAGCGAGGTGGCGTCCACGGTCAGGATGCGGCCCTGCGCATAGGCGCTGTCATTGACGGTGTAGAGCTTGCCCGGGGTCTTGGCATCCGCCGCGAAACCGGAGAGCGCGCTCCACCAGATCGGCAGGCCGTCCGGACCGTCGACCGAAGAGATGGTCGGATAGGCCGGCTTCTCGTTGCCGCGCTTGTAGATGGTGACGACCGAACCGATGCCGCCGTCTTCACGCAGGTCGGTCTCGCTCGCCGTCACGAGCAGGTCGCGCGCGGGGATGGCGAGCAGGCCTTCCGGACCGATGCCGCCCGGCAGCGCCTGCAGGAATTCGGGGGCATTGGCGCCGCCCTTGTCGCGATAGACGAAGACCAGCGAGCCGCGCTCGGAGCCGAGGAATAGCAGCTTGTCGCCGCCGAAGGTCGCGGCTTCCGCGCCCTCCATCTCGATGCCCTTCTTGTTGCGCTTGTCCGGATAGTGGCCGAGGCGCACCGCCATGTGCTCCGGCGCCGAACCGCTCTCGAACAGCACCTTGCCGGTCTTGTCATAGATGGTGAAGCCGCGGGTGCCGCCCTTCCAGTCGCCTTCATTGGCGGTGACGAAGCGGTCATTGTCGATCCAGTGCACCGCGTCCGGCTCGCGCGGGGTTTCCTTCTGCGAGCCCGAGAGATCGATGATGCCGTCCTTCTTGGTATCGACATGATCGAGCGCGGTGGAGCCGGCGGAGAAGTTCGCGACGATCTTGCCGGTGGCGAGATCGGCGACCACGATGTGGTTATTCTCCTGCAGCGTCAGCACGACTTGGTTCAGGCCGTTGATGCTGACATATTCCGGCTCCGGATCTTCCGGAGCGACGGCGGCGATGCCGCTGACGTCGATGATCTTCTTGTCCGCGCAGGCGACCGCGCCGTCCTTCACCGGGAAATAGGTGAGGTTGCCGCCGGGCAGCTGCGGAATGGCGCCCTCGTTGATCTCTTCATCGCGCTCATTCTCGATGGCGATGGCGAGGAAGGAACCGTCGTCGCTGCGGGCGAGCGAATCCGGCTGGCCACCGAGGTCGCAGGTGGCGACCACTTTCTTGGTGGCGAGATCGACCACCGCGAGGTGACCCGAGGGCTTCGCCTTGGATTCGGAGGTGACGACGCCGACGAACGCCTTGTCCTTGATGATGACGGTTGAGGTCGGCTCGCCGCCGAGCGCCACGACGCCGGCCGCCTTCGGCGCCGCCGGGTCGTTGATATCGACGAAGCCGATGCGATTGCCCGGGCTGTCGGTATAGACCAGCGTCTTGCCGTCCTCGCTGGAGGTGATGATTTCGGCGACCGTGCCCTTCTTGGGATCGGCATCGGCCGGCAGGTTGTCGACGACATTGAAGGTGGCGATGCGGTTGAACGCCGGGGTCGTCTGCGCGTGCGCGGCGGAAATGCCGAGCAGCACGGCGAGTGAAACGCCGGAAAGAAGCGTCGGGCGCATGAAATCCCTCCCATGAAAAAGCAGCCATGGCTGCCGGTGCGGCACTTCCACCGCGCTTACGTGACAGACGGATGACATGCCCATGCGGCAACCGGTAACCATAGGAGGCCACGGCCTGCCGCGGCGGCAGCGGCGCGTGCATTTTCCAACGTCTACTACTTTTGTAGAGGCGGATTCGCCCCATACGCGATGTTTTTGGGCTTGCGCTTGACGAAACGGCATCGTCTCCTTCCCCTAGAGACAAGGTGAGTAAATCACCGTCCAACGGGCTACGTCCCGTAGAGGAAAACGCCACAGGAGGAACCATCCATGACCGAAACGTCAGGGAAGCGCGCCGGAGCGCGCACCAGTCGCCGCAATTTCATCGCGACCGCCGCTGCCGCCGCTGCCGGCGCTACCGTCGCCGCCCCCGCCGTTCACGCGCAGGCGCCGATCAAGCTGAAGTTCCAGTCGACCTGGCCGAACAAGGACATCTTCCACGAGTTCGCCGGCGACTACGTCAAGCGGGTCAATGCCATGACCGGCGGGCGCGTCGAGCTCGAAATCCTTGCTGCCGGCTCTGTCGTTCCCGCCTTCCAGATGGCGGACGCGGTTTCGGCCGGCATCCTCGATGGCGGCCACGGCGTCTCCGCCTATTGGTACGGCAAGAACAAGGCCTTCTCGCTGTTCGGAACGGCGCCTGCCTTTGGCTGGGACGCCGACGAACTGCTCGGCTGGGTACGCTATGGCGGCGGCCAGGAGCTCTATGACGACCTGATCACCAATGTGCTGAAGCTCAATGTCGTCGGCATGCTCTACGGGCCGATGCCGACCCAGCCGCTCGGCTGGTTCAAGAAGGACATCAAGAGCGCGGATGATCTCAAGGGGCTGAAGTACCGTACCGTCGGCCTCGGCGCCGATCTCAACAAGGAACTCGGCGCGGCGGTCACCATCATGCCCGGCGGCGAGATCGTCCCGGCGATCGACCGCGGCCTGCTCGACGGCGCGGAGTTCAACAACCCCTCTTCCGACCTGGTGCTTGGCTTCCCGGACGTCTCGAAGATCTACATGATCCAGAGCTACCATCAGGCGCTGGAATGCTTCGAGATCTTGTTCAACAAGACAAAGTTCAGCGGACTGCCGGCGGACGTGCAGGCCATCCTCAAGGCCGCGGGCGATGCGTCGTCCTCTGACATGATGTGGAAGGCGCAGGATCGCTATTCCAAGGACCTCGAGGCCATCAAGGCGCGCGGTGTCAAGGTCATCCCGACGCCGAAGCCGGTGCTGGAAGCACAGCTCGCCGCCTGGGACAAGGTGATCGCCAACCTCTCCGCCGATCCGTTCTTCAAGAAGGTCATCGACAGCCAGAAGGCCTGGGCGCAGCGCGTCGTCGGTTTCCGCCTCCAGTACGAGGTGGATTCCCGCACTGCTTACGATCACTTCTTCAGCAAGGCCTGAGATCAGGCGGGCGCCGCGCAGGCGGCGCCCGCCATTTTTACGAGCATCCTTCGAGGCCGCCTCCGGCGGCACCTCAGGATGCGTGGTTCTTTCAAATGCGACGTCATCCTGAGGCGCGAGTGCAGCGCGCCTCGAAGGATGTTCGTCACCCCTGCGCCCCGCCGCCCTTCCCGAGGCCCATATGCAATCCGTTCTGCTCGCCGTCGACCGGTTGAACGCGTTCATCGGCAAGCTGTTCGCCTGGTGCATCGTCATACTGATGCTGGCCATCACCTATGAAGTTTTCTGCCGCTATGTGCTGAGGGACCCGACCAGTTGGGCCTACGACGTCAGCCTGATGCTGTACGGCACGCTGTTCATGATGGCCGGCGCCTACACGCTCTCGCGCAACGGCCATGTGCGCGGCGATTTCCTCTACCGCAAATGGGCGCCGACGACGCAGGCCAAGAGCGATCTCGTGCTCTACTTCCTGTTCTACTTTCCCGGCATTCTGGCGCTGATCTATTCCGGCTGGGGTTACTTCCAGCTCTCCTACATGCTCAACGAGCATTCCGCTTTCAGCCCGGACGGCCCGATCATCTGGCCATTCAAGGGGCTGATCCCGATCACCGGCGTGATGATGCTGCTGCAGGGCGTGGTCGAGGTGGTGCGCTGCATCATCTGCATCCGCACCGGCGACTGGCCGCAGCGCCTGCATGACGTCGAGGAGATGGAGAAGATCATCCTCGAAGAAGCCGCCGCCAATCTGGCCGAGCGCGAAGCCACCACACGAGGATCGCTGTGATGTTTCTCTCCGATCCCGCCCTCGGCGTGTTGATGCTGTTTCTCTTCCTCATTTTCCTGATGCTCGGCTTCCCGATCGCCTTCACGCTGATGGCGCTGGGCGTCGGCTTTGGCTACTTCACGCAAGGGCCGAGCATCTTCAATCTGTTCGTGCAGCGCACCTATTCAGTGATGGCGAACGACGTGCTGATCTCGATCCCGCTGTTCCTGTTCATGGGCTACGTGGTCGAGCGCGCCAACATCCTCGACCGGCTATTCCGATCGATCCAGCTCGCCGCCGGCTGGCTGCCCGGCTCGCTCGCGGTGGCGACGCTCGCCACCTGCGCGCTGTTCGCCACTGCCACCGGCATCGTCGGCGCGGTGGTGACGCTAATGGGCCTGCTCGCCTTCCCGGCCATGCTGCGCGCCGGCTACGACACCAAGCTCGCGGCGGGTGTGGTCTGCGCCGGCGGCTGCCTCGGCATTCTCATTCCGCCGAGTGTGATGCTCATTCTCTATGGCGCCACCGCCGGCGTCTCGGTGGTGAAGCTTTACGCCGCCGCCTTCATACCCGGGCTGATGCTGGCGGGCATGTATATGGTGTACGTGATCATCCGCGCCATCCTCAATCCGAGCCTCGCGCCCAAGCTGCCCGCCGCCGAGCGCAACGTGCCGATCCTCACCATCGTCATGGCGCTGCTGACGTCATTCTTCCCGCTGGTGCTGCTGATCGTGTCGGTGCTCGGCGCCATCATCCTCGGCCTCGCCACGCCGTCGGAAGCCGCCGCCATCGGCGCGCTCGGCGCGGTGCTGCTGGCGCTGGCCTACCGCACCTTCAGCTTCGAGAAGCTGAAGGATTCGGTGTTCCTCACCGCCCGCGCCTCGGCCATGGTGTGCTGGCTGTTCGTCGGCTCCGCGGTGTTCTCGGCGGTGTTCGCGCTGCTCGGCGGCCAGCATGTGGTCGAGCAGTTCATCCTGTCGCTGAACCTCGGCCCTATCGGCTTCCTGATCCTCACCCAGATCATCATCTTCATCCTGGGCTGGCCGCTGGAGTGGACCGAGATCATCGTGATCTTCCTGCCCATCTTCCTGCCGCTACTGGACAATTTCGGCATCGACCCGATCTTCTTCGGCGTGCTGGTGGCGCTGAACCTGCAGACCTCGTTCCTCTCGCCGCCGGTGGCGATGGCGCCTTTCTATCTGAAGGGCGTGGCGCCGAAGCACGTCTCGATCGACGAGATATTCTCCGGCGTCATGCCGTTCCTGGCGATCGTCATCGTCGCTATGGTGTTGCTCTATGTCTTCCCCGGCATCGCGCTTTGGCTGCCGAGCGCGCTCTACAATTGAGCGCGTCCAACGGCTAGCCCCGCGCCGCTTCCATGGCGCGAGGGTTGGCGGGCGTGGTCTTCCAGCCGAAGGCGGGGAAGCGCACCACCCGGTTGCCGCGGAAATCCGCCTCGCAGGCGAGATAGCCGCGCTCTTCCATATAGGTGAGCAGCCAGCGCCCGCGTGACGGCGAGCGGCTGCCATAGGCGCGGGCGAGCGCGTCGTCACCGGGCGACGGCGCGCCCTCCATCGCCGCGCGGGCGAGCATCAGGAACACGCCCTGCATCTCCTCCGGCAGTTCGCCGGCCTGCGCCACCGCCTGCTGCCATTCCTCGCCAACCGAGCCGGCATCAACCCCCGCTCGGACGATGGCGACACGCCGGGTGAAATCGCCGAGGTCCGGCACCTTGGAGCCGACTCTGCGCACCCGGCAATGCACCAGGAAGTCCGAATAGAGCGCACTTGCCGAGCGGAACGGCGCCTCCCCCTCCCCGACCAGGTGGCGGACGATCTCGTCCAGCAACGCCTCGCGCTCGGCCTCGAAGGCAAGCGCCACAGCCGGGTCGACGGGCACCGGCGCGGGCGCGGTGGTCTCCCCCAGCGTGTCGAGGATCTCGGCGGTCGGCCGCGGCGGCGGGCGGCGCACCGGCGCAGGCTCGTCATCGCCGCCATCCTCAAAGATCAGCCCGTGCAGCGTCTCGGAGGCTTCCGGCAGCGGCATCAGCTCCGGCCGGCCATTGCGCCCGGCGGTCTCGACCACGCCGATCTTCACCGGGAGCGGGCGCCGCGACAGCGCCGGCCCCAATGCCACGAAGGAGCCGGTGTTGAGATCGCGGAAGCTCTCCGCCTGCCGCTTCTCCATACCGAGCAGGTCCGCGGCGCGGGCCATGTCGATGTCGAGGAAGGTGCGGCCCATCAGAAAGTTGGAGGCCTCCGCCGCGACGTTCTTGGCGAGCTTGGCGAGGCGCTGGGTGGCGATGACGCCCGCGAGCCCGCGCTTGCGGCCGCGGCACATCAGATTGGTCATGGCCGAGAGCGAGACGCGGCGCGTCTCGTCGGAGATCTCGCCGCCGCCGCTCGGGGCGAACAGCTGCGCCTCGTCGACGATCACCAGCATCGGGAACCAGTGCTCGCGCTCGGCGTCGAACAGCCCATTGAGGAAGGCGGCGGCCGAGCGCATCTGCGCATCGGCATCGAGCCCTTCGAGATTGAACACCACGGAGGCGCGGTGCCGGCGGATGCGGCTGGCTATGCGCTGGATCTCGCCTTGGGTGCGCTCGGCGTCGATGACGACGTGACCGTAGCGCTCGGCGAGGCCGACGAAGTCGCCCTCGGGATCGATGATCGCCTGCTGCACATGGCCGGCGCTCTGCTCCAGCAGGCGGCGCAGCAGATGCGACTTTCCCGAACCCGAATTGCCCTGCACCAGCAGGCGCGTCGAGAGCAGCTCCTCGAGATCGAGCCGCACCGGCTGGCCGGCGGTATTGGTCCCGAGATCGATACCGACCTTCATTCCGTCCTGTCGCCCTTCGCTGCAACGGCCTCTCTAGCATGCGCCGCACGCAGGCCGATGACGTCCCCCGAGAACTCCACAGATTCGGGCCGCCTCGACAAGGTGGCATTGCTCTGCCAATGCTCTGGCATGGCCAAAGCACCGCCACTTTTCACCATCGGCTACGAGCAGGTCTCCTCGAACGCCGTGCTCGACACGCTGTCGAATGCGGGCATCGGGCTGCTGGTCGATGTGCGGGCGGTGGCCGCCTCGCGTCGCGCTGGCTTCTCCAAGACCGCGCTCGCCGCCGGCGTCGCGAGCCGGGACATCGGCTATCTGCACCTGCGCGGCCTCGGCACGCCGGCCGATGGGCGTCACGCCGCGCGGACCGGCCATTACGACGATATGCGCCGCATCTATGAGGCCCATCTCGCCACGCCGACGGCGCAGGAGCAGCTCGAGGAACTCACCCAATTGGTGAAGTCCGGCCAGCCCATCTGCCTGCTCTGCTTCGAGCGCCACCCGGAGCATTGCCACCGCATGATCATCGCAGAGCTGATCTGCGAGCGGGTCGGTGTCGATGTGGAACACCTCGCCGCCGATCCGATCTGATCACTCCGCCGGCAGCGCCTCGGCGCGGGCCTCCATGCGGTAGGCCATCATTGCGATCCAGGCGATCACCACGACGAACGCCGCCGCCATGCCGATCATAGCCTGGAACACCGGCTCGAAGCCGCCATGCTCGTGAAGATAGCCGATGACGGCGACCGCGAGCCCCGCCGTGCCGAAGCCGAGGAAGAAGCGCACCGCATAGACCTTGCCGCGCCAGGCATCCGCCGTGAAGCGCGCCACCACCACGTCGTTGACGGTGATCTGCCCATAGATGCCGGCCATGGCAACGGCGAGCCCGGCCAGCATCGGCAAGCCCGTAGCTCCCCAGGCGATGGCCAGCCCGATCAGTTGCAATATCGCGGTGCCGACGAACACGCCGACCGGCTTGTAGCGCTCGACCAGGCGTCCGACCACGAGCTGCGTCGCCGCCCCGCAGATGAACACCGCGGTGGCCAGCGAGCCGATCAGCGTGATCGGCAGGCTGGCTCCGCCCATGCGCTCATCGACAATCTTCGGCAGCGAGACCGTGACCGCGGTGAACAGCAGGCCCCCGAGCAGCACGGCGAGCGCGAACAGCGAGATGAACAGCACCATCAGCTTCGGATCGATCGGCACTTCCGGCTTGCTGACCCGCTCGGATTTGGCGTTGCGCGGCTCCGATACCGCCTGGAGGAAGGCGAAGCCCGAGATCACGCAGATGATGCCCGGAACGATGAACGCGGCGCGCCAGCCGAAGAAGGCGGCGATGGCCGCGGTGCCGGCAGCCGCCAGCGCCGCGCCGAGATTGCCGGCGACGCCGTTCATCGCCAGCGACTTGCCACGCCGCGTCGCCACCGCGATCAGCATGGTTGTGCCGACCGGATGATAGATCGCCGCGAACACGCCGAGCGACAGCATCGATATGGTGAGCGCGAGCTGGCTATGAGCGAAGCCGGTGGCGATGAGTGACAGGCCGCAGCCGATGAAGAACAGCGCGATCATGTAGCGCCGGCTCCAATGGTCGCCGAGCCAGCCCGCCGGCAGCGCGAAAATGCCGAAGGCGACGAAGCAGGCGGTGGAGAGCTGGATCATCTCGCCATAAGCGAGCCCCAGCTCCGGCCCGATGGCGAGCACCGCGGTCGGGAAGATGAGGATCACATAGTGGTCGAGTGCGTGCGCCCAGTTGATGAAGCCGGCGATGACGCGCGGATCGGTGACGGGCGCCCCGCCGGGCGCGGTATCGGACATGGCAAGCCTTCCAGGATCTGCTTGCGTGCATACACCCGTTGCATGGACTGCAACAGCCCGGCGGAGTACGTGCAGCCGAAGCATGATGCCGAAAAGTGCGAAGCGGTTTTCGGGCGACATCATGCTCCGCAGAATTGGAAGCGATCACGATGAACTTGGATCGCTGCGATCCAGGTTCATCGTGATCTACGCATCCTCCGACTGCATGCCGTCGAGCGCCGCCGAGGCGTCCACGTCCGAGCGCTCGGCGATCATGTGCAGTTCCAGCAGTTCCAGCGCATCGCGGGTGTCGACATCGATGAAGGCACCGTCCTCATCGACCGGCACCTCCACCACCGCCTCGGCATTGGCGCCAATGAGATGACGGGCGCCGACATCGCCATCGAGCGTCGTCAGTTCGGGAAAGAAGCGCCGCGACCACACCACCGGGTTGCCGCGCCGTCCCTCGCGCACCGGCACGGCGATCAGCCCGCCGGCCTCGGGATTCAGCGCATGGGCGAGCCGATCGATCAGATCGGGCGAGACACGCGGCATGTCGCCGAGCAGCACCGCGGCGGCAGCGACATCCTCCGGCAGCGCCTTGATGCCGGCGGCGAGCGAGGTTGAAATGCCGTCGGCATAGTCCGGATTGTGCACGAAGGTGACGTCGAGCCCGTCGAGCACCGCCTTGGCCCGCTCCGGCTCATGCCCGGTCACCACCACGACCGGACGCAGGCTCGAGGCAAGCGCGGAGGCGACCACGCGGCGCAGCAGCGGTTCGCCGTCGAGCGGGCTGGCGAGCTTGTTGGCGCCGCCCATGCGGGTGCCACGCCCGGCTGCCAGCACCACGGCGGCAATACGCGGAGGCGCTGGTACCTCCACAGGGTCGCGCGGTTGCGGACGTGTCGCGATCTCCATCAGCAATCCTCCGACCCCCATGCCCACAATATCGGCCCGCGTCACCGGCAGCCCGGCGAGCAGCCGGTGCAGCACCCAGTCGAAACCGTTCTCCTTCGGGCTGCGGGCACAGCCCGGCGCACCGAGCACCGGCATGTCGCCGACGCGCCCGACCAGCATCAGGTTGCCGGGATCGACCGGCATGCCGAAATGCTCGACCACCCCACCCGCCGCCTCGATTCCCGCCGGGATCACGTCGCGACGGTCGGCAATGGCCGAGGCGCCAAAGACCAGAGCGAGTTCCGCGCCCTCGGAAGCCGCCTTGCGCAAGGCGCCCGCCACCGCTTCCGTGGTGTGCGGCACCCTCGCCTCACCCGTGAGCTCGGCACCGGCGGAGGCCAGCCGCGCCGCGGTGACGCGGCGGGTCTTGGCCATCACCTTTTCCGGAAGGCCCGGCAGCAATGTCGCGATGAGAGTGGCGCGGCGGATGCGGTATGGCACCACTTCGACCAGCGGCGCGGCCGCATCCAGCGCCGCGCCGAACGCGTCACCCGCCACGGCGAACGGGATGATCTTGACTGTCGCCACCATCTCGCCGGCCTGGACCGAACGATATTGGGCGAGCGTCGCCACTGTGACCGCCTCATCCACCGCGTTCAGCGCGTCGATACGGGCGCGGTCGACCTGCACCACGCCGGCGCAGGCGGCGAACAGATTGGAACGGCCGGTGAAGGCGCGCTCCACCGTCACCTGCGGCCCGGCGATGGCAATGGCGAGAGCGGCCGCGGCGGCATCCTCGGCAACGTCGTCCGAATCCGGCCGGGCGACGACGATCTCGCAGATGCCCGCCCGCCGCAGCGCATCGAGCGCACCGGCATCGACCCGCGCGCCCTTGCGCAGTTCGAGCCCGGGAATGCGGATGGAATGCGCCGCGATGGCGCCTTCCGCCTCATCAAGCGGCGCCGGCCCGAATTTCACGCTGCACGCTCCCGCGCCGCCGCCCGCTGGCGCAGTGCGGCGATCAACTCAGCGAGGATGGCGACGGCGATCTCCGCCGGGCTTGCCGCCCCAATGTCGAGCCCGATCGGCGCGCGGATCGAGGCCAGCGCCTCGCGCGACACGCCGCGTGCCGCCAGCCGCTCGACGCGGGTGCCGTGGGTTTTCCGCGAGCCGAGGGAGCCGACATAGAAGCAGCCGCGCACCAGCGCTTCGGTCAGTGCGGGATCGTCGATCTTCGGATCATGGGTCAGCGCCGCCAGCGCGGTGAAGGGATCGAGCGCAAGGCCGGGCAACACGATATCCGGCCATTCGGCATAGAGATCGACATCCGGAAAGCGCTCCGGCGTGGCGAAGGCCGTGCGGGGATCGACGATGACGACGTCGAAGCCTGCGGTTCGGGCCATCGGCGCCAGCGCCTGCGAGATATGCACCGCGCCGGTGATGACGAGGCGAGGCGCCGGCACCTGGGCGGTAAGGAACACCCGCTCATTGCCGAGCGCGACCATGCCGCTCTTCGCGGTGCGCAGCGCCTCTGCGAGTTGCTCGGCGAGCGGATCGGCAGCGACATCGCTCGCCGTGACCAGGCGTTGCCGACCGCTGCCCATCTCCGTCACCAGCACGCAAGCGCGGCGGGCGGCACGTTCCGCATTCAGCGCTTCAAGAACGGACAGCTCCATCAGGCGACCTTCTCGACATAAACGGCGATGCGCCCGCCACAGGACAGCCCGACCTGCCAGGCGGTCTCGTCGGCGACGCCGAACTCCAGCAGGCGTGGCTTGCCGTCGGCGATCACCTCGGCGGCCTCGGCGACCACCGCGCCTTCCACGCAGCCACCGGAGACCGAGCCGAGGAAATCGCCGGCCTCGTCGATGGCGAGGTGGCTGCCGACCGGGCGCGGCGCCGAGCCCCAGGTCTCCACCACCGTGGCCAGCGCCACGCCGCGTCCCTCGCGCCGCCAGCGGGCGGCGGCGTCAAGCACATCATCCTCACGTGCGAACATTCGGCATCCTCCTGAGGCAATCATAGTTTTGTGTCTTATAGCGCGCCCGCAACCCCGCTGGCTTGCCGACAATGTCGCAAACGGTCACAAGAGCGCGCATGAAGACGAATTTTGCGACATTGGGCACGTTGCCCCGCACCTTGCGCAGCATTGACGAGCTCGATTCCGCCGGCCTTGTCACCGAGCGCGCCGGGCTCGATGCGGTGGCGGAGCGCTATGCGGTGGCGCTGACGCCGACCCTCGCCAGCCTGATCGATCGCGACGATGCCGCCGACCCGATCGCGCTGCAGTTCGTGCCGGACGCGCGCGAGCTGGAGAGCCGCCCATACGAGCACGCCGACCCGATCGGCGACGACGTGCACAGCCCGGTGCCGGGCATCGTCCATCGCTATCCCGACCGCGTGCTCATGAAGCTGGTCGGGGTCTGCGCGGTCTATTGCCGTTTCTGCTTCCGCCGCGAAATGGTCGGCCCCGGCGCCGAGGCGAGCCTTTCCGACGAGGCGCTGGACCGTGCCCTCGCCTATATCGCCGGCCGCCCGGAGATCTGGGAAGTGGTGCTCACCGGCGGCGACCCCTTCATGGTGGCGCCGCGCCGGCTGGAAGCGCTGATGCGCCGGCTGGCGGCGATCCCGCACGTGAAGATCGTGCGCTTCCACAGCCGCGTGCCGGTGGCTGCGCCGGAGCGGGTGACCGGTGCGCTGGTCGCGGCGCTGAAGGCGGAAGGCGTCACAACTTACGTCGCCGTGCATGCCAACCATGCCCGCGAACTCGGGCCGGAGGCGCGCACGGCGCTGGCCCGTCTGGCCGATGCCGGCATTCCGCTGGTGAGCCAGAGCGTGCTGCTGCGCGGGGTCAATGATAATGCCGAGACACTCGCCGCGCTTTTCCGCGCGCTCGTCGAGTGCCGGGTGAAGCCCTACTATCTGCACCATCCCGACCTCGCGCCGGGCACCGCGCATTTCCGCCTGCCGATAGAGGCGGGACAGCAGCTGATGCAGGCACTGCGCGGCCGGCTCTCCGGCCTCGCTCTACCGACCTATGTGCTCGATATCCCCGGCGGCCACGGCAAGGTGCCGATCGGTCCCGGCTATCTGGAGCCGACGCCGGAAGGCTGGCACGTCACCGACTATTGCGGCGACGTGCACGCGTATCGGGAGGATTGAGGCCAATAGGACAACCTCAGCCTGAGGTGCCCGGCGGTAGCCGGGCCTCGAAGGATGCCCGCCCGCGAGCACCATCTGCTTGAACATCCTTCGAGGCTCGGGCTCTGCCCGAGCACCTCAGGATGAGGTCGCAGTCCGCTCAAGGGACGATGATGAAGCCCTTGAGATTGCTGTCCATGATGGTGCGGCGGTTGAGCTGGAACACGCCGATGCCGTTATTGCTGCCGTCATTATTGGTGTTGCCCTCGATGGTGCGCAGCGCACCATTGGCGGAGGACAGCACGAAGCCGGTATGCCCGGCGCCGCCGCCGTAATCGAGGATGAACACCGAGCCCGGCACCACCAGCGAGGGCTTCTGCTTGGCTTCCGCCTTGGTGATGCGGAAATCCTTGGCCTTGTTCCAGGCGTCGATGCAGCTTGCGGTCTTGGGGAACGGATTGTCGCCGCCGGCCGCAGCCTCCCGGAAACACCAATAGACGAAGGCCATGCACCAGAAATAGCCGCCGCCGAGACCGGTCGATTTCAGATAGGCCTCGACCTCCTTGCCCTTGTTCGAGCCGAGCGGTTTTTCCCGCACGCCGTCCTGGGTGAGCGCGGTGGCCAGCGCCTTGTCGCGCAGCTTCTTGCCGGTCGGCGTCGGCGAGCCGACCTCGCGCACGTTGAAGATCGCGCCCCAGGTGATCGGGCCGATCTCGCCATCGGCTTTCAAGGGCCGGCCCAGCGCATCGACATGCTGCGACTGGAACAGCTTGACCAGTGATTTGAACTGCGCGTCGAACTTGCCGGGCTGCAAGGCAAAATCGCCCTGCGCCGGCGGATAGCCGAGTTTCTTCAGGCCTTTGGCGACGGCGTCCACAAGCGCGGAATCCGTCTCGCCCATCTTTATGACATGCCCGGGATAGTCCATTGGCGTTGCCCCCCATTGGATCGCATCGGATGAAATTGAGCTGAACCAGGCGGAGACAGTGTCCACCTAGAAAGCGACACGTCGAAAGCCGCCCGCTCACCCGCATGAGCGTTCGGCTAAGCCAATTAGGCCATAATTTCTACTGATTGAATAGTCGGCATCTGACCTTCATGTCAGGGGACGACATGCCGACTTCTGAACGACTACCTATTCCGAAACGGAAAGCGCCTTCACCAGTATCTCGATACTGGCGAGGTTATGCACCGGGCGGAAATCGTCGACATGCGGCAGCATCGCCCTGACGCCTGCCGCGCGTGGCTCGAAGCCCTCATAGCGCAGCAGCGGGTTCAGCCAGATCAGCCGGCGGCAGGAGCGGTGCAGCCGGTCCATCTCGAAGGCGAGATGTTCACCTGCCTCGCGCTCCAGCCCATCGGTGATGAGCAGCACCACCGCCCCCTGCCCCAGCACCCGGCGCGACCAGTGCCGGTTGAAGGCGCGCAGCGAGGAGGCGATGCGGGTGCCGCCGGACCAGTCCTTTGCGCTCTCGCCGGCCAGCGCAAGCGCCTCGTCCGGATCGCGATGGGCCAGCGCGCGCGAGACATTGGTGAGCCGCGTGCCGAACAGGAAGGTCGAGACGCGGCGGCGCTGTGCGGTGAGCGCGTGCAGGAACTGCAGCACGAGGCGCGAATAATCCGCCATCGAGCCGGATATATCGAGCAGCGCCACCAGTGGCGGGCGCCGCTCGCCGGGGCCGCGACGGTGCAGGTCGACCAGTTCGCCGCCGCTGCGCAGGCTGGCGCGCAGCGTGGCACGCAGATCGAGCTGCTTGCCCGAGCGGTCCGCAATGAGCCGGCGCGTCGCGACCCGCTCGTCCGGCAGTCGCAGCAAGGCGATGCGCCGGCGCGCTTCAACGATCTCCTCCGCGCTCATCTGCGCGAAATCCTTGGTGCGAAACACCTCTTCGGTGGAGACGGCAAGCCGGGTCTCCACCTCGATGCGCGGCTTCTCCTCGGTGCGCGGCTCGCCGACACCAGCGAAGAAGGCGTCCTCGACCCGCTTCAAGGGCGGCGGGCCCTTGCGCTCCGGGCGCGCCGGGGCGTTCGGCGAAAGCATGGCGAGCATCTTCTCCAGCATCTGGCGTTTGCGCCAGAACACGTGGAATGCCTGGTCGAAGACCAGATGATGCTCGCGCCGGGTCACGAAGACGGCGTGCAGCGTCCAGTAGAAATCCTCGCGGCGCCCAATGCCGGCAGTCTCCACCGCGCGGATCGCGTCGAGCACCGAACCCGGCCCGACCGGCAAACCGGCGGCGCGCAAGGCGCGGCCGAAATAGGCGATGTTGTCGGGAAGCCGGCCACCCGCGGCCGGCGCCGCGCCGTCCATCACCCCATCGCCTTGGCGGCGACGCGGGCATCCTGGATCAGCGCCTCGATGCGGCCGGCGTCGGTCTTGGCGATGTCGTCCTGGTACTTCAGCAGCACGCCGAGCGTATCGCCGACCACCGCCGGATCGAGCGCCGCAGCGTCGAGTTCGACCAGCGCCGAGGCCCAGTCCAGTGTCTCGGCGACGCCCGGAGCCTTGAACAGATCCTCGCGCCGGATCGCCTGCACGAAGCCGACCACCTCGCGCGACAGCCGCTTCGGCGCTTCCGGCACGCGGGCGCGCAGGATCGCCAGCTCGCGCGCCGCATTGGGATAATCGACCCAATGATAGAGGCAGCGTCGCTTCAAGGCGTCGTGCACCTCGCGGGTGCGGTTCGAGGTGACGACGACGATCGGCGGATGCTCGGCGCGCACCGTGCCGAGCTCCGGCACCGTCACCTGGAAGTCGGACAGCACTTCGAGCAGGAACGCCTCGAACGCCTCGTCGGTGCGGTCGAGTTCGTCGACCAGCAACACCGGCGCGCCCGCGGGATCGGGCTCCAGCGCCTGCAGCAGCGGCCGGCGGATCAGGTAGCGCTCGGAGAACACGTCCTCGACCAGGCGGTCACGATCCACCGAGCCGGCCGCCTCGGTCGCCCGGATGGCGATCATCTGCGCCGCGTAGTTCCACTCATAGACCGCGGAGGCGAGATCGAGCCCCTCATAGCATTGCAGGCGGATCAGCCGCCGGCCGAGCACGCTCGCCAGCACCTTAGCGATCTCGGTCTTGCCGACGCCGGCCTCGCCCTCAAGGAATAGCGGCCGGCCCATGCGCAGCGCCAGGAACACCACGGTCGCCAACGCCCGGTCGGCGACATAGCCGCCGGCCTCAAGCAGCGCCAGCGTGGCGTCGATGGAATCGGGGGCACCGGGAAGGCGTTGGCCGGACATGGAGTTCTCCTCGGCCTACGGTTTTCCCATGCGGGGACGGCGGGACGCAAGGCGGTGCTCGGCGTGAGCATCCTTCGAGGCTCGCGTTGCTCGCTGACGTGGTTCTTTCAAAAGCAACGTCATCCTGAGGTGCCGCCGCAGGCGGCCTCGAAGGATGCTCACGCCGAGCAGACCTAACCCAGTCTCACTCCGCCGCCTTCTCCACCGCGCGCTTCGCCATCACGCCGACGAGGTGCGAGCGGTAGGCGCCGCTGCCGTGGATGTCGTCGATCATGTCCTCGGCCGGCGGGGTCGGCACGCCCTCCAGCGACTTGGCGGCGAAGCGCTTCTTCAGCGCCTCCTCGGCCTCGCGCCAGCGGAACACGCCGCTCTGCGAAGCCCCGGTCACCGCGACACGGATATCCGCCGTGCGCCGCGCCACGAACACCCCGACCATGGCATAGCGCGAGGCCGGGTTCGGGAACTTCTCGTAGGCCGCCTTGCGCACCGCCGGAAAGGCGATGCGGGTGATGATCTCGCCCGGCTCCAGCGCGGTCTCGAACAGTCCGAGGAAGAAATCGTCGGCCTCGATGCGCCGCTGGTTGGTGATGATGGTCGCCCCCAGCCCGAGGCACGCCGCCGGATAGTCGGCCGAGGGGTCGTCATTGGCGACCGAGCCGCCGATGGTGCCGCGATTGCGCACCGCCGGATCGCCGATCAGGGAGGCGAGATGCGCGAGCGCCGGCACCGCTTCCTTTACGATCGCCGAGGCCGCCACTTCGGCGTGCCGCGTCATGGCGCCGATCGAGAGTGTGCGTCCGGACAGCGAGATGCCGGAGAGCTCCGGAATGCCGCCGAGATCGATGAGGTCGCCCGGACTGGCGAGGCGCTGCTTCAGCGTCGGGATCAGCGTGTGGCCGCCGGCGAGCAGCTTGCCGTCCTCGACGGAAGCGAGCAGCGAGGCGGCTTTGCGCAAGGACGACGGGCGATGATAGTTGAAGGCGAACATGGGGTTCTCCCGTTTTCTCGTTATTCCGCCGCCGTCCGCGCGGCACCCGTCTGCTGCACCACCTGCCACACCGTCGAGGGCCTCGCCGGCATCGGCACCGCCTCGGTGCCGAGCGCATCGGTGATGGCGTTGATCACCGCTGCCGGCGCCGCAATGGCACCCGCCTCGCCGCAGCCCTTGATGCCGAGCGGGTTGGAGGGGCACCGCGTCTCGGTGAAGGCCATCTTGAAGCTCGGCAGGTCGTCGGCCCGCGGCATGGTGTAGTCCATGTAGGAGCCGGTCATGAGCTGGCCGTCCTTGTCGTAGGTCGCGCCTTCCAGCAGCGCCTGGCCGACGCCCTGGGCGATGCCGCCATGGACCTGGCCCTCGACGATCATCGGATTGATGACGACGCCGAAATCATCCACCGCCGTCCAGTTGGCGATGGTGGTCTTGCCGGTATCGGGATCGACCTCGACCTCGCAAATGTGCGTGCCGGCCGGGAAGGTGAAGTTGGTCGGGTCGTAGAACGCCCCTTCCTTCAGTCCCGGCTCGATCTCCGAGGTCGGGAATTTGTGCGCCACGTAGGCGTTGAGCGCCACCGAGGCGAAGTCGATCGAGCGGTCGGTGCCGGCGACGGTGAACTTGCCGTCGGCGAACTCGACGTCGCCCTCAGCGGCTTCGAGGATATGCGCGGCGATCTTCTTGGCCTTGGCCTCGACCTTGTCGAGCGCCTTGACGATGGCGGACATGCCGACCGCACCGGAGCGCGAGCCATAGGTGCCCATGCCGAACTGCACCTTGTCGGTATCGCCATGGACGACCACGACATTCTCGATCGGGATGCCGAGACGCGAGGAAACGAGCTGGGCGAAGGTGGTCTCGTGTCCCTGGCCGTGGCTGTGCGAGCCGGTGAGCACCTCGACATTGCCGGTCGGGTTCACGCGCACCTCGGCGCTCTCCCACAGCCCGACGCCGGCGCCGAGCGAGCCGACCGCCTGGCTGGGCGCAATACCGCACGCCTCGATGTAGCAGCTATAGCCGAGCCCGCGCAGCTTGCCGTGGCGGGCGGATTCGCGCCGGCGCTTGCCGAAGCCCTTAACGTCGGCGATCTCCATCGCCTTGTCGAGCGAGGCGCGGTAGTTGCCGGCGTCATAGGTCATGATGACCGGCGTGGTGTGCGGGAACTTCTTGACGAAGTTGCGCTTGCGGAAATCCGCCGGATCGAGGCTCAGCTCGCGCGCCGCGACCTCGGCGAGGCGCTCGACCACGAAGGTCGCTTCCGGCCGCCCGGCGCCGCGATAGGCATCGACCGGCGTCGTGGTGGTGTAGACCGCATCCACCTCGCAATAGATCGCCGGGATGTCGTACTGGCCGGAGAGCAGCGTCGCATAGAGATAGGTCGGGATCGACGAGGCAAAGGTCGACAGATACGCGCCCATATTGGCGCGGGTCGCGACCTTCATTCCGAGGATCTTGCCCTTGTCGTCCAGCGCCAGTTCGGCATGGGTGATGTGATCGCGGCCATGCGCGTCGGAGAGAAATGCCTCCGAGCGGTCCGACGTCCATTTCACCGGACGCCCCACCCGCTTCGAGGCCCAGGCACACACCGTCTCCTCGGCATAGATAAAGATCTTCGAGCCGAAGCCGCCGCCGACATCCGGCGCGATCACGCGCAGTTTGTGCTCGGGAGCAATGCCGACAAAGGCCGAGAGCACGAGGCGGGCGACATGCGGGTTCTGGCTGGTGGTCCAGAGCGTGAAGGCGTCATTACCCGAATCATAGTCGCCGATCGCCGCGCGCGGCTCCATCGGGTTGGGCACGAGGCGCTGATTGACGATGTCGAGCTTCGTCACATGGTGGGCGCGGGCGAAGGCGGCGTCCGTCGCCGCCTTGTCGCCGAGGTGCCAGGCGAAGGCCGTATTGGCCGGGATCTCGTCATGGACCAGCGGCGTCTTCGCGTCCTGCGCGGTGGCAAGTTCCGCCACCGCCGGCAGCAATTCGTAATCGACCTCGATGGCGCTGGCAGCATCCTTGGCCTGGTCGAGGCTCTCGGCAATGACGACGGCGACATGATCGCCGACATAACGCACCTTGCCTTTGGCCAAGGCCGGATGCGAGCCCATCTTCATCGGGCTGCCATCCTTGGAATGGATCATCCAGCCGCAGATCAAATCGCCGATCTTGTCCTCGGCGAGTTCCGCGCCGGTGAGGATGCCCACCACGCCGGGCATTGCCGCCGCCGCGCTGGTGTCGATCTTGCGAATGCGGGCATGGGCATGCGGCGAGCGCAGGAAATAGGCGTGCGCCTGGCCGGGCCGGCTGATGTCGTCGGTGTACTGGCCTTTGCCGGTGATGAAGCGGTGGTCTTCCTTGCGGCGCACCGCCTCGCCGATCCTGGTGACGGTCATTGGCGTTTCTCCCGGAGTCGATGCGGCATGCCGCCATCGCTTTCTTGTTCTAGCTAGGCCGTCATCCTGAGGTGCCGCGCAGCGGCCTCGAAGGATGTTCGTGGCTCGGGATTGGGCATCCCTCAAAGCTCGCCTACAGCAAGCACCTCAGGATGACGTTCCTCGGAGAACCGGAGCTATTCCGCCGCCGCGCGCAGCGGCGGCGTGGCCATGGCACGCGCGCCATCGGCAATGGCGGCGACGATGTTGTGATAGCCGGTGCAACGGCAGATGTTGCCCTCGAGTTCCTCGCGGATCACGTGCTCGTCGAGCACGTTGCCATTGCGGTGCACGATGTCGACAGCGGCCATGATCATGCCGGGAGTGCAGAAGCCGCACTGCAGGCCATGATTCTGGCGGAACGCCTCCTGCATCGGATGCAGCGTGCCGGCCGTGGCCAGCCCCTCGATGGTCGTCACCTGGCAGCCCTCGGCCTGCAGCGCGAGCACGGTGCAGGATTTCACCGCATGGCCGTCGAGATGCACGGTGCAGGCGCCGCACTGGCTGGTGTCGCAGCCGACATGGGTACCGGTGAGCAGCAGATTCTCGCGGATGAACTGCACGAGCAGCGTGCGGGGATCGACATCCGCGCTCACGGCCCGGCCATTGACGGTCATGGAGACGATTGGCATTCGGTTTCCTCCTGGGCGGGGACCTTATGGCCCTCCTTCGACCGTCGGGTGCGGATTTCGCTCCGTCCGGCCGCTCGTTGTGGGGCTTTTCGCCCGCTTTTTCATTTTTCCAGTGTGAAACCTGTTCGGAACGCCGGTCAAGCGCTCCGATCGTAGCGTTAGGCATAAATTTTTTCGTGACGCTACGTTAGGGAAGCCGACAAGTCCGGACGCGCCAGTGCTGCCTTCACGCCGTTCTGCGATAGGCCAGCAGCCGGCGCTCGGCATATTGCAGCGCGCTGTTGCTGACGAAGCCGATCAGCGACAGGATCACCAGGCCGCCGAACAGGCCCGCCATGTCGAACATCCGCGAAGCGAGCACGACGAGGCTGCCGAGCCCGATCTGGCCGGTGATCATGTCGGTGATGACGGCGAGCACCAGCGAGATGACCATCGACAGGCGCATGCCGGCGATGATGTCCGGGGTCGCATTCGGCAGCGCGATCTTCCAGATGAACTGCAAGGGCGACAGCCGAAGCGCCTGCCCGACCTCGACCAGCCGCGGCTCGATCGACAGGAAGCCATGGACCGTCGCCAGCAGCGCCGGCCAGATCGCGCCGAAGATGATGACGGCGATCGACATTTCCCGCGTGAGGCCGAGGATCGCGATAGCAACCGGGATCACGGCGGCCGGCGGCATGGGCCGGAAGATCTCCAGCACCGGCGACACCGACTGCCGGATCCATGGGAAAATGCCGATGATGCTGCCGAGGATGACGCCGAGAATGCTGCAGGCGAACCAGCCGACGAACATCGACGCCACGGTGTTCGTGGTCTGCTCGACCAGCAAGCCCTCGGTGAAGCCGTCGACGAGCTTCTGGTAGACCGCATCCGGCGAGGGAACGAACACGCGCGGCGCCCATCCATTGTGGGTCACCACGAACCAGGCGGCGATGATGACGCCTATGGACGCGATGTTCGTCAGCAGGCTCGAAAAGCGCGACATCGTCGATCTTTCAGTTCGCGGGCTTGCGCGCGCCGGGCCCGTAGCGCCGCTCGGCGGCGACCAGCACCCAGTTCAGGCACCAGCCCAGGACGGTGATGGCGACGAGGAAGGCGAGCATCTTGTCGGGAACGAAGGCCTCCGACGCCATCATCATCTCGTGGCCGAGCCCGCGCGGATTGGAGACCAGTTCGACCGTGACGGCGATCAGCAGCGCGATGGCGGCGGTGAAGCGCAGCATCACGACCAGCCGCGGAACGATGGCCGGAAGCACGATCTTCTGGATCGCCGCCAGGCGCGAGAGCTCCAGCGCCTGGGCGACCTCGAGCAGTTGGCGCTCGACATTGACGACGGCGTTCTGCGACAGGATCACCGCCGGCCAGAACACCGCGAACGAGATGATGAAGACTTCCATCTTCAGCCCGAGGCCGAACGCGATGGTCATCAGCGGAACCAGGGCAATCGCCGGCAAGGGGCGCAGCAATTCGACCGGTGCCCGGATCGCGGCGGCGATCGGCCTCGCGAGGCCGCTGACGATGCCCAGCGCCGTCCCCGCCCCTGCCCCCAGCGCGAGGCCCAGCAGCGTCGAGGCCAGTGTCTGCAGACTGGCCTGCAGGATGGTGCCGTCCGCAAGCAGCTTGAACAGCGCGACCGCGACGGGGATCGGCGGCGCCAGCGTGTCCGACACCACCTTGCCGCCGCCGAGCGCGAACTGCCACGCGAGCAGCAGCACGGCGATGACGACGATCGGCTTGTAGTCGAGCTTCGCCCTCATACCTTGTGCCCGTGGGTGAGGCTGAAGAGGTCACGCCGCAGATGCAGGAAGTCGGGATGCTCGCGGGTCGTCAGCTGGTTGCGCGGCAGCGGCAGCGGCACCTCCACCAGGCGCGCGATCCGTCCCGGATTCGCCGAGAGCGCGACCACCTGGTTGCCCAGGTACAGCGCCTCCTCGAGATCGTGCGTGACGAACAGCACGGTGACCTTGCGCTCCTCCTGGATGCGCAGCAGCTCGTCCTGGAGGATGCCGCGGGTCATCGCGTCGAGCGCGCCGAATGGCTCGTCCATCAGCAGGATGGTGGGATCCTGCGCGAGGCAGCGGGCGATCTGCACGCGCTGCTGCATGCCGCCGGAAAGCTGCGAGGGATACTTCGCCGCGTGGTCCTTGAGGCCGACCAGTTCCAGCATGCTCTCGATGCGCTCGCGGCGCTCGCCGCGCGGCACCCTGGCGGCCTCCAGCGCCAGCGAGACATTCGCATACACGTCGCGCCAGGGCAGCAGCGCGCGGCTGTAATCCTGGAACACCACGGCGACGTCGCGCGTGGGGTGGATGCGGGGCTTGCCGGCGACGGAAACCGAGCCGGATGTGGCCAGGATGAAGCCGCCGATCAGCCTCAGCACCGTTGTCTTGCCGCAGCCGGAGGGACCGATCACGCAGTTCACGGTGCCAGGCGCGACGGAGAAGCTGACCTGGTCAAGCACCGGCAGGGTGCCGTACTGAAAGCTCACGCGATCGAAGACAATGATCGGCGTCACGGGGGACTCGGCCGCGATCTGGAAGGCGGACCTGTCCCGCGCAATGGCATGCATGATCGACTCCGGTGCGATGTACGCGTCTTTTGAGTGCGCTCCGAACCGCGAACTGCGGTTCGGAGGCTGTCGCGGCCGACGGGCGGCGCAGGCGCTCAGGGGGTCCAGACGACCTTCTTCGGGTCCATCGGCTTCTTGGCGAGGCCGAGATCCAGCATGATGGTGTTGAGTTCGCCCACATGCTTGGTCAGGTCCGGCGTGCAGAATTGCTGCTTGCCGGCGGCCTGCACGATGGCGACATCCTGCTTGAGGAACTTGGCGGTGTTCTCGCTGGTCTCCGCCGGGTTGGCATCGGCGAACGCGACGCCTTCCTTGAGCGCGGCCTGGAACGCCTTCACGCCATCGGGGTGGGCATCAGCCCAGGCCCGCGTCGTCATGAAGAAGGCATCGGGCAGGTTCCGCTTGGTGTCGTTCATGTAGGAGACGACGACGCCGAGATCGTTCTTCAGGATGCGGGCGACGTTGGGCTCCGCGGTGACCACGGCGTCGACCGTCTTGCCGCGCAGCACGTCGCCCTGCTGCGCATGCGCCACTTCCAGGAAGGTGATCTTCTTCGAATCGGCGCCATTCTCCCGCAGCCATTCGAGGAACATGATGTGGTGCCCGCCATTGATGCCCGGCACCGCAACGCGCTTGCCTTCGAAGTCCTTGGCGGTCTTGATGTCGATGTCCTTGCGGGCGATCACCGCCAGAACCTTGGTGCCGGGACCGAATAGCGACTGGCAACCGATGGCGACGTAGTCGAGGCCGTTCTCGATGGCGCCGAAGAACACGCCCGCGGCCACCGAGCCGATCTGCGCCGAGCCCGACTGCACCGCCGCGACGACGCCCACGCCGTTTTGCTGGCTCATCAGCTCGGTATTGGCGAGCCCGTCTTTGGCGAAGAAACCTTCCGCCTGGGCATTGAAGATGCCGCCGGCCGCGGCCGTCGGCGTGAACGCGATCTTGACCGGCTCCTGCGCCGCCGCAAGACCCGGGAGCACAAGTACCGC
Source organism: Starkeya sp. ORNL1 (assembly GCF_012971745.1). Taxonomy (NCBI): domain Bacteria; kingdom Pseudomonadati; phylum Pseudomonadota; class Alphaproteobacteria; order Hyphomicrobiales; family Xanthobacteraceae; genus Starkeya; species Starkeya sp. ORNL1. The sequence continues at coordinate 262,160 of NZ_CP048834.1, read as the reverse complement.
AGCGACCAATGCCGCCAGGCCCAGCCCTCTACGTGTTCGGGCCACGTCGTTCGTCATATATTCCTCCCACTACTGTTTTTTTACTGTTTTCGTTCTTGGAATTTCGGCACGCGTCGAACGTTATGTTGCGAACTCCTTTCAGCCGAAGGTGAACGCATCGTGGTAGGCGCCCTGCACGCCGCCGCCGGTGATGGGCGCGCCGCCGGGCACATAGACGGTGCTGCCGACGACCGCGGCGGTGGCGCCGTGCAGCCCATGGCGGGGCACCGGCATGGGCGCCACGGTCTCCCAGGTGTCGGAGGCCGGGTCGTAGGCTTCGTTGGCGGCGAAGACGATGCCCGGGGCCTCACCGCCGAACGCGATGATCTTGCCGTCGACATAGGCGGCGGAGAGACCGCTGCGCGGCGTCGGCAGCAGCGCGCGGAAGGACCAGCTGTCGGCTGCCGGGCTGTAGACCGCATGCAGCGACGTGTTGAAATCGTAGGAGTCCTTGCGTCCGCCGATGGCGTGGATGTTGCCGTCCACCAGCACCACGCCCATGTGGCAGCGCTGGCCGGCGAAGGGCTGGGTCGGCGTCGAGCCGCGCATGCCTTCGAGGATCGAGTATTTCGCGGTGGCGGGATCGAACACCTCGTGCCAGTCCAGCGATCGCACATCGCGCCCGCCGAGCAGGTGGATCTTGCCGTCCAGCGCTATTGCGGAAATCGCGCCGCGCGGGCGGAGCAGATTGGGCAGCGGCTCCCAGCGATCCTCGTCGGCATCGTAGACGAAGCACTTCGAGTGCGGGCAGCGATTCTGCTCGATGAACCCGCCGAAGCTGTAGATGCGCCGCCCCACGACGGCGAGCGAGAGGTGATTGCACGGGAAGGGAATGGGCGCCTTCATGGTCCATTCCCCGCTCTGCGGGTCGAAGACCTGATGGTAGTCGCTATTGACGTTATGGCGGGCATAGCCGCCAACGACATGCACCTTGCCGCCGCATTCGATGACGCCCATCTCGGCCGTCGGGATCGGCATCCGAGGCATCTCGATCCAGCGGCCCGGATTGCTTGCGACCCTCACGGCTTCTGCCGCGTACTTCGAGACACCTTGGGGAATGCTTGTTATCGTACGGTCAACAAGGCCGCAGAACAGCGGATCGCTATAGACGACTTCCGGCATTAGTCTTCCTACCTTCCAGCCTGTATATATTATTATGTATACTTCAGAAGGTTCTGGCGCGGCCCTCGGCACATCGCGGCCATCTGAAGCTGCAAGCTGGCTGATCTTGATCTCAACAATGTCGGGTTAAAAGCCGCAAATCCTCACCAATTAATCGATTGGTTTGAGCGGCGCGGGCTTCATGCGTGTGCTGAAGCGCTACTTGCGACAAGTATTATCGAACCTCCATCCGCACCCTGGAGTACGCGGATCAAGCCAATGCCGGCTGTCGGAGGGGAATGGTGCGGGCCACTGCCGAACTCTATCGTTCGACGGGGCGCACGGGATCGCAACAGGTAGCCCCGGCCGGCTTTGACGCAAGCCGGGGCTGGATTTCACGCCGCGGCGGCGGACCCGTCCCCGGCCACCGCCTTGGCGAAATTCGCGAAGAACTCGTCGGCGATCTTCTTCGCGGTGCCGGCGACGAGGCGCTGGCCGATCTGCGCCAGCTTGCCGCCGATCTGCGCCTCCGCCTCATAATGCAGATTGGTGCCGCCGGCCTCGGTCGCCTCCAGCCGCACCAAAGCGCCGCCCTTGGCGAAGCCGGCGATGCCGCCGTCGCCCTGCCCGGAGATGCGGTAGCTCACCGGCGCATCGAAATCCGAGAGCGTCACGTTGCCCTTGAAGCGCGCCTTCACCGGGCCGACCTTGGCGACCGCCACGGCGCGGAACTCGGTGTCCGAGGTCTTCTCCAACTCCTCGCAACCGGGAATGCAGCGCTTCAGCATCTCGGGGTCGTTCAGCGCCGCCCACACCCGCTCGCGCGGCACCGGCAGCTCATAGTCGCCGCTCATCTCCAGGGCCATGTGATTCCTCCAGATGCGTTTCTTATCCGTGGAACATCATAGACGCGGGAACCCTGGCTTCGTCCAGCCCGACAGGCGGGCCATCGAATCCGCAGCTCAGAGCACGCAGAACCCGCGCCCGACATAGATGAGGCCCGGCCCCTCATGGCCGAGCGCGATCGCCTCGACCCGGCCGACCAGCACATCATGGGTGGCGATGGTGCGCAGTTCGACGAGGCGGCACTCGAAGCTCGCCAGCGCCCCGGCAAGGCACGGCACACCGAGCCGCCCCTCGTGCCATTCGCCGACGCCGAAGCGTTGTTCGCCATTGAGCGAAAGACGCCCGCCGAAAGCCTGCGCCACCGATTCATGGTCGCCGCGCAACGTGTTCACCGCGAACACCCCGCTGGCCCGGAACGCCGCCGCCGAGCGGATGCTCCGATTGAGGCAGACAAGCAGCGTCGGCGGCGCGTCGGACACCGAGACCACGGCGGTGGCGGTGAAGCCGGCACGGCCTTCCTCGCCCTTCGTCGTCACCACATGGACGGCGCTGGCGAGACGGCTCATCGCCTCGCGATAGAGCCCGGCTTCCGCCTTGGCATCGGTCACGCTGTCCACTTTTCTACATCCACTGGCCAACCCCACCGGTATGCATTGCCGCCCATTTAGATGGGGTCGGATGTGCATAAAGCCTGCCGACGCGGCGCAAAACCCCGCAATTGAGCGTGGGGCCGCGGGCAGAGGTATTATAGTGACGACATATCACTGCTATCGATCCATTGCATTTCGTCTTTCGATCGAATTGTATCCTCTCGCAGGCCACGCTAAGACTCGACGGCAACGCCTATGTCCCGATCACGAACATAATATGGGCATGAGCCCGGCGTGACGGGATGGCACTGCAACCGGCTGAGGGGAGCCGACGGCTAAATGGAAGTCTTCATTCAGCAGCTCATCAATGGGCTGACGCTCGGGTCTATCTACGGTCTCATCGCCATCGGCTACACCATGGTCTTTGGCATCATCGGCATGGTGAACTTCGCCCACGGCGACGTCTTCATGGTGGCGACCTTCATCGCGCTGATCTGTTTCCTGCTGCTGACGACAGTGCTCGGCATCACCTCCATCTTCCTGGCGCTGGCTATCGTGCTGGTGGTGGCGATGTTCTTCACCTCGCTCACCAGCTGGGCGATCGAGCGCGTCGCCTATCGGCCGTTGCGCGGCTCGTTCCGCCTGGCCCCGATGATCTCGGCGATCGGCATGTCGATCCTGCTGGCGAACTTCGTGCAGGTGGCGCAGGGCCCGCGCAACAAGCCGGTGCCGCCGATGATCACCGATGTGATCGTCTTGATGGACAACGGTAATTACCAGGTCACGCTGGCCTGGAAGCAGGTCATCATCATGGTGATGACCACGGCTCTGCTCGCCGGCTTCTGGTACCTGGTGCAGAAAACCTCGCTCGGCCGGGCGCAACGCGCCTGCGAGCAGGACCGCAAGATGGCGGCGCTGCTCGGCATCAATGTCGACCACACCATCTCTCTCACCTTCGTCATCGGCGCCGCGCTCGCCGCCGTCGCCGGGGTTATGTACTTGATGTATTATGGCGTGGCGAACTTTGCCGACGGCTTCGTGCCCGGCGTGAAGGCCTTCACCGCCGCGGTGCTGGGCGGCATCGGTTCGCTGCCGGGCGCGGTGCTGGGCGGACTGCTGATTGGCCTTATCGAGACTTTCTGGTCGGCCTATTTCTCCATCGAGTACAAGGACGTGGCCGCCTTCTCGATCCTCGCCGTCACCCTCATCTTCCTGCCGCAGGGCCTGCTCGGCCGGCCGGAAGTCGAGAAGGTGTGAGATAACCATGGCGATCCAGACCGTCGACGTCGCGCCTGCTACCGCGCAGGCTTCCGCCGCCTCTCCCTCCCTGCTCAGCCATGCCTTGAAGGATGCCTTGATCACCGGCCTGATCACGCTCGGCCTGCTCGGCCCGCTGATCGGCTTCTTGACCGTGGTGCACGACACCGACAGCGGCAGCGCGCTTGGCCTTGCCTATCGGCCGGTCGAGCTTGCGGTGATGGTCGGTATCGTCTTCGCAGGCCGGCTGCTGCTGAACCTCACCATCTGGTCGCCGAATCGGGTCAAGCCAGCGAAGGTGGGCCCCAGCGTGGCGGCCCGCACCGCGCTCGCCATCGCTCCGGCGCTGAAGCCGGCGCTCCTCCTATTCGCCATCACCTTCCCGGCCATCGCCACCTTCGTGTCCGGCGGCCTGAGCCCGGCCCGCTATCTGATCGACCTCGGCATCCTGATTCTCACTTATGTGATGCTCGGCTGGGGCCTCAACATCGTGGTCGGCCTCGCCGGCCTGCTCGACCTTGGCTACGTCGCGTTCTATGCGGTCGGCGCCTACACTTATGCGCTGCTCGCCACCTCGGCGCCGATCAACGACTTCTTCACCGCCATCTTCGGTGCGACCTTCTGGGCCAATTGGGCGTTCTGGTTCTGCCTGCCCATGGCCGGCCTGTTCTCCGGGCTCTGGGGCATGATCCTTGGCTTCCCGGTGCTGCGCCTGCGCGGTGACTACCTCGCCATCGTCACCCTGGCGTTCGGCGAGATCATCCGCCTGGTGCTGATCAACTGGACCGATTTCACCGGCGGCGGCGCGGGCATCGCCTCGATCCCGCGCGCCACCTTCTTCGGCATACCGTTCAATTCGGAAGAGAATGGTTTCGCCGCGCTGTTCGGGCTGCAGTTCGACCCGATGCACCGCATCGTCTTCCTGTATTTCGTCATCCTGGTGCTTGCCCTGATCACTGCCTTCGCCACGGTGCGGCTGCGCAAGCTCCCGGTCGGGCGGGCGTGGGAAGCGCTGCGCGAGGACGAGATCGCCTGTCGCTCGCTCGGCATCAACACCACCAACACCAAGCTCACGGCGTTTGCCACCGGCGCCATGTTCGGCGGCTTTGCCGGCTGCTTCTTCGCGGTGCGCGCCGGCTTCGTCAGCCCGGAGAGCTTCACCTTCGACATCTCGGCGATGATCCTCGCCATCGTCGTGCTGGGCGGCATGGGCTCGCAGATCGGCGTCGCCGTCGCCGCCGCGGTGATGCTGGGCGGCATGGAGATGCTGCGGAACCTCGGCTTCCTCAAGCAGATCTTCGGCGAGAGCTTCGATCCGAGCCTCTACCGCATGCTGATCTTCGGCTTCGCCATGGTCGCCATCATGGTCTGGAAGCCCCGCGGCCTGGTCTCCAGCCGCGAGCCGACCATCTTCCTGAAGGAGAAGAAGGCGGTCTCGGGTGATCTCGTGAAGGAGGGCCACGGCTGATGAGCGCCTCCCTGATGGAAACCTCCAACGGCAACGCTGCCCACCGCTGGGAAGCCGATCCGATCCTTTCCGTCGAGCATCTCTATATGCGCTTCGGCGGACTGATCGCGGTCAATGACCTCAGCTTCAATGTGGGGCGCGGCGACATCACCGCGCTGATCGGCCCGAACGGCGCCGGCAAGACCACGGTGTTCAACTGCATCACCGGCTTCTACAAGCCGAGCGAGGGTCGCCTCGTGCTCGGCCATGGCCGCGCCCCGACCGCCGACGAACTCGCCAAGGTGACGCTCATCGGCGAGCGCGCTCTGGTCGGCCCGGAGTCCGCCGTCTATCTGCTGGAGCGCATGCCGGACTACCGCGTCTCCGGCGAAGCGCGGGTCGCCCGCACCTTCCAGAACATCCGGCTCTTCAGCGGCATGACCGTGCTGGAGAACCTCATGGTCGCCCAGCACAATGCGCTGATGACGGCCTCCGGCTACTCGATCAAGGGCCTGTTCGGCCTGCCGAGCTGGAACGCCGCCCAGCGCAGCGCCACCGCCAAGGCGGAATACTGGCTGCACAAGATCGGGCTGATGGACCGTGCCGACGATCCGGCCGGCGACCTGCCCTATGGCGCGCAGCGGCGCCTGGAGATCGCCCGCGCCATGTGCTCGGAGCCGATCCTGCTCTGCCTCGACGAGCCCGCCGCCGGTCTCAATCCGCGCGAAAGCCTCGAACTCAACACGCTGCTGCGCGCTATCCGCGCCGAGCACGGCACTTCGATCCTGTTGATCGAGCACGACATGAGCGTCGTCATGGAGATTTCCGACCACGTCGTGGTCCTCGACTACGGCACCAAGATCTCCGACGGCACGCCGGAAGCGGTGCGCAACGACCCGCGCGTCATCGCCGCCTATCTCGGCGTCGACGAGGATGCGGTCGAGGATGTCGCCGACGTCGATGCCGTCATCGACGCCGGGATCGAGGCCGAGATTGAGGCCGACACTCCGACGGGAGCCTCATCATGAGCGACCTCGCCATCGCCCCCGCCCCCGACGCGCCGGTTACCACGGCGCCGGCTCCCGCCGCCGAGCCGATGCTCGCGGTTCGTGGCGTGAAGACCTTCTACGGAAACATCATGGCGCTGAAGGGCGTCGACGTGGACGTCCATCGCGGCGAGATCGTCACGCTGATCGGCTCCAACGGCGCCGGCAAGTCGACGCTGATGATGACCATCTTCGGCCAGCCGCGCGCCCGCGAAGGCGCCATCCTGTTCGAGGGCCGCGACATCACGAAGCTGCCGACCCACGAGATCGCGCAGCTCCGGATCGCGCAGTCGCCCGAGGGCCGGCGCATCTTCCCGCGCATGACGGTGTTCGAGAATCTGCAGATGGGCGCCTCCATCGATGGCTTCGCCCATTTCGACGAGGACCTGCTGCGGGTGTTCTCGATGTTCCCGCGCCTCAAGGAGCGCATCAACCAGCGCGGCGGCACGCTCTCCGGCGGCGAGCAGCAGATGCTCGCCATCGGCCGCGCGTTGATGAGCCGCCCGCGCCTCCTGATGCTGGACGAGCCCTCGCTCGGCCTCGCCCCGCTGATCGTGCGGCAGATCTTCGACGCCATACGCGAACTCAACAGGTCCGAGGGGCTCACGGTGTTCCTGGTCGAGCAGAACGCGTTCCATGCGCTGAAGCTCGCCCATCGCGGCTATGTGCTGGTGAATGGCACCGTCACCATGTCCGGCGAAGGGCGCGAATTGCTGGATCGGCCGGAAGTGCGTGCCGCCTATCTCGAAGGCGGGAGGCACTGAGATGGCAACCGACAACACCACCATCATCGCGCAGGGCGCCCCCTCCAGCCTCGCAGTCTCGGTTCCGGCGATCCTGATCATCCTCGTGCTGCTGGGGGCGATGTTCCTGCCGGACGTGGTGATCCAGGGCTCGCGTGGCGAGTTCCTGCTGATTACGCTGTTCCTCGGCGGCGGAGCCGCCTGGCTTTCCGGCCGCGCCATCGCCTCGACGTGGCGCCCCTATCGGCAGGCGGTGCTCTATTCTCTGCTGCTGGCCTGCGTGGTGCGCTTCTTCCACTTCGCGCTGTTCGAGGGCGAACTGCTCTCGCTCAGCCATTTCATCCTCGAGGCCATTTTCCTGCTCTCGATCGCCACGCTCGGCTTCCGCGCGGAACGCGCCGCACAGATGTCGACCCGCTACGGCTGGCTCTATCGGCAGGCCGGTCCGTTCGGCTGGTTAGCCGGTGGACGTGATTCCACGGACGCGGCGTGAAGGCCGCTTTCACCATGATTCGGTTCGCCGTCGACTCTTGCTCGGAAAACGGCATGATAGCGCCACGAGGCGAATGCACGCGCCGGGCGGCGGCGACGCAAAACGTTCAGCCTCCAAACCACTCAGGGGAAATTCCATGAAGAAACTTCTGTTTGCCGGTCTAGCGCTCGGCGCCGCCATGGCGCTCGCCGCTCCGGCCTCGGCTCAGGTGAAGGTCGGCGTCGGCGGCCCGATCACCGGTCCGAACGCGACCTTCGGCGCGCAGCTGAAGAACGGCGCCGACCAGTGGGCTGCCGATGTGAATGCCGCCGGCGGCATCCTCGGCCAGAAGGTCGAGCTCTCGGTCGGTGACGACGCCTCGAAGCCCGAGCAGGGCGTCTCGGTCGCCAACAAGTTCATCTCCGACGGCGTGAAGATGGTGATCGGCCACTTCAACTCCGGCGTCTCGATCCCGGCTTCCGAGCAGTATGCCGAAGGCGGCATCCTGCAGATCAGCCCGGCCTCGACCAACCCGAAGTTCACTGACCGCGGCCTGTGGAACACCTTCCGCACCTGCGGCCGGGACGACCAGCAGGGCACCGTCGCCGGCGAGTACATCGTCAAGAACCTGAAGGGCAAGAAGATCGGGATCGTCCACGACAAGACCCCCTACGGCAAGGGTCTCGCCGACGAGACGCAGAAGGCCATGAACAAGGGCGGCGTGAAGGAAGTCATCTACGAGGGTATCAACCCCGGCGAGAAGGACTACTCCGCGCTGGTCTCCAAGCTGAAGGCCGCGAACGTCGACATCCTGTACTATGGTGGCCTGCACACCGAAGCCGGCCTGCTGGTGCGCCAGATGCGCGACCAGGGCATGAAGACCGTGCTGTTCTCGGGTGACGGCATCACCGACAAGGAATTCTGGACCATCGCCGGCCCCGGCGCCGCGGGCACGCTGATGACCTTCGGTCCGGATCCGCGCAAGAACCCGGCTGCCGCCAAGGTGGTTGCCGCCTTCAAGGCCAAGGGCATCGATCCGGAAGGCTACGTGCTCTACAGCTACGCCGCCGGCCAGGTGATCCAGCAGGCTGCGGAAGCGATCAAGTCGCTCGACCCGAAGAAGATCGCCGAGTACGCCCACTCGGGTAAGGTCTTCAACACCGTGCTCGGCCCGCTCGCCTTCGACAAGAAGGGCGACCTGACCAAGCTCGACTACGTCCTCTACGTCTGGAAGGACGGCGGCTACTCCGAGATGTGAGCAGCCGCGCTTCATAGCGCGTGACGAGACAGAGCCCGTCGGAGGAAACTCCGGCGGGCTTTTTCGTTGGCGCATTTGAGACTGAACGAACTCGGCCTGAGTGGCTCATCAAGATAGCCACGTCATCCTGAGGTACGAGCGACTGCGAGCCTCGAACGATGCTGAAGCAGAAGGCCATCGGCGAGCGTCCTTCGAGGCTCGGGCTACGCCCGAGTACTCAGGATGACGTGGCTCGGATGTGGCTGCGGTTCCTGATCAGCCCAGCTTCGCCAGCAGCGGAAACGTCTCCAGCAGCCAGAAGCTTGCGGTCGCGATCCAGCCGGACAGGAAGCCGATGCCGGTGAGCACGAGGAGCGCGCCCATGCCCTTCTCCACCGCCGGCAGCCAGCGCCGTGCACGGCCCAGCAATCCCAGCGCCGGCCGCGCCATGGCGGCGACCAGCAGGAACGGCACGCCGAGCCCGGCGGAATAGATTGCGAGCAAACCGGCGCCGTGCGCCAGCGTCTGTTCGGAGGCCGCCACAGCCAGGATCGCCGCCAGCACCGGGCCGATGCACGGCGTCCAGCCGAAGGCGAAGGCAAGGCCCATGATGTAGGCGCCCGCCAGCCCGACCGGCGCATCGACATGCACCCGCTTGGTGCGGGTCAGCCAGTCGAAGCGTAGGACCCCCAGGAAATGCAGCCCCATCAGCAGGATGGAGATGCCGGCGATGATGGCGAGTTCCTGCGAATAGAGCCTGAGATAGCCGCCGACAACCGACGCCCCCGCCCCCAGCGCCACGAACACCGTGGAGAAGCCGGCGACGAACAGCAGCGCGGCGCCGAGCGTGCGGCGCGCGGCGGCGTCGGTCGGCGCCTTGTGGGTGATCTGGTCGAGGCTGGTGCCGGCGAGATAGCACAGATAGGGCGGCACCAAAGGCAGCACACACGGCGAGGCGAAGCTCGCAAGGCCCGCGACGAAGGCGGCCGGTAACGTGACGTCTGCCATGGAGATACGCATCCACTCAAGATCGGAGGCACTCCCAATGCACGGCCGCGTTGCGCGATGCAATGCGTCCGCTTGGCGTCTAGCGGCGTTGTGATACGCCTGAGGCACGGGAGGTATCCATGCGCAACCTGATCACCGATGTTCCGGGCATCAAGGTCGGCAATGCCGGCAATCTCGCACTGGGGTCCGGCGTGACCGTGATCGTGTTCGACGAGCCGACCGTCGCCTCGGTCGATGTGCGCGGCGGCGGGCCGGGCACGCGCGAGACCGACCTGCTGGCGCCCGACGAAACCGTCGGCGCCATCCATGCCATCACCCTCTCGGGCGGCTCGGCCTTCGGGCTGGACGCCGCCGCGGGAGTGATGGCCTCGCTCGCCGAACGCGGCATCGGCTTCCCGGTCGGCAATGCTTTGGTGCCGATTGTACCGGGCGCCGTGCTGTTCGATCTCAATAATGGCGGCGACAAGAAGTGGGGCCGCTTCCCGCCTTATCGCGATCTGGGCCATGGAGCGGCGAACGCGGCCGGCCTCGATTTTCCGCTCGGCACGGTCGGCGCCGGCACCGGCGCGACCACGGTGAACCTCAAGGGCGGGCTCGGCTCGGCCTCCATGGTCGCTGCCTCCGGCCACATCGTCGGCGCCATCGTCGCGGTGAATGCCTGCGGCGCGACCAATATCGGTGACGGCCCGCATTTCTGGTCGGCGCCGTTCGAGCGCGACGCCGAGTTCGGCAGCCTCGGCTACCCGCACCCCTTCCCGCTTGTGCCCGACCGGCCCTTGCTGAAGGGCCTGCCACCCGGGGCCAATACGACAATCGCCATGGTCGCCACCGACGCCATCCTGACCAAGGCGCAATGCAAGCGCCTCGCCGTGATGGCCCATGACGGCTATGCCCGCGCCATCTGGCCGGTGCACACCCCGCTCGACGGCGACACCATCTTCGCCGCCGCGACGGGCAAGCAGCCGCTCAAGGATCCGGTGTTCGACCTCGCCTTGATCGGCTCGGCGGTAGTGGCGACGCTCGCCCGTGCCTGTGCCCGCGCGGTCTTCGAGGCGAGCGCGCTTCCCTACCCTGCTGCCTTGCCGGCGTGGCGCGACCGCTGGCCGGAGTTGTCGGAAGCCTGACTAGCGCCCGAGGTGTCGCCTCGCTGGTGCCGGCCGTCGCATATGTACAATGCGCAACCACCTGACGGAGCGGACACTTCCTCTCAATGAGGGGAAACATGAGCGACAGCCAGCCGCGCATCCGCGTTCGCGGACTGACCAAGATATTCGGCGATGAGCCAAGCCGTGCTCTGGCATTGCTGGAGCAAGGCCAGGGACGTGCCGAGATCGTGAAGGAGACCGGCTGCGTCGTCGGCCTCCAGGATGTCACCTTCGACATCAATGAGGGCGAGATCCTCGTCGTCATGGGGCTGTCCGGTTCGGGCAAGTCGACCTGCCTGCGCTGCATCAACCGGCTGATCGAGCCGACTGCCGGCAAGGTGTTCGTCGACGAGGTCGACGTCACCGCGCTGAGCGAGAAGGAGCTGCTCGCCTTCCGGCGCACCCGGTTCGGCATGGTGTTCCAGCAGTTCGCGCTGTTCCCCCACCGCACCATCCTGAAGAATGTCGAGTATGGCCTCGAGATCCAGGGCGTCGCGCAGGACGAGCGCACACGGCGCGCCCTCGCCGCGATCGAACAGGTCGGGCTAAAGGGCTGGGACCGGCATTTCCCCTCCCAGCTCTCCGGCGGCATGCAGCAGCGCGCCGGCCTCGCCCGCGCGCTGGCGCTCGACCCCGATGTGTTGCTGATGGACGAGGCCTTCAGCGCGCTCGATCCGCTGATCCGCCGCGACATGCAGCAGGAACTGGTGGCGCTGCAGAAGCGCGTGAAGAAGACCATCGTCTTCGTATCCCACGATCTCGACGAAGCCATCGCTCTCGGCGGGCGCATCGTGCTGATGAAGGATGGCCGCGTGGTGCAGCAGGGCACCGCGGCGGACTTCCTCGCCTCGCCGGCCGACGACTATGTGCGCCGCTTCGTCGAGCATATCGATGTGCTGGGCGTCGTGACCGCAGGCGATGCCATGCGGCCGCCGGCCTATATCGCGCCGTGGGACACCCCCGCCGCCGAGGCGCTGGCGCGGCTCGAACAATCCGGCGAGCCGGTCGCCACCGTGGTGTGCGAGCAGGGCCGCTTCCAGGGCACCGTCGACACCGCGACGCTGCGCGGCGCCGGCGAGACTGCATTGCGGCTGCTGCTGGTCGATCAGAACGCCTTTGTCGCCGAACGCGCCACCCTCACCTCGGCGGTGGCGGCGCTGGCCGGCGGTCGCGGCGAGATCGCGGTGGTCGGCGAGGACGGCCATCTGCGCGGCGTGATCACCAATGCCGATCTGGTGGCGACCCTGGCACGGCGCAGCCGGGCCAATGGCGCGGTTCAGTAGGAGCGGGCAAGATGGCGTTCGAAATCCCGCAGATCCCGCTTGCCGAATGGTGCGATCTCGCCCTCGACTGGGCGACCGAGCATTTCTCCGGCGTCACCCGTGCCATCAGCGCCGTGATCGGCACCGGCATCGAATCCACCACCGACTTCCTGGTCGACCTGCCGCCTTGGCTGGTCATCGTCCTGATCGGCCTCGGCGTGTGGCGGCTCACCACCTGGCGCATCGCCTTCTTCTCGGCGGTCGGCTTCGCCTTCCTGTGGAATCTGGGGCTGTGGAACGCGACCGTGCAGTCGCTGGTGCTGGTGCTGGTCTCCACCATATTCGCGCTGCTGATCGGGGTGCCGATCGGCATTTCCGCGGCGCTCAGCAAGCGTTTCTGGCGGGTCGTCGGGCCGCTGCTCGACATGATGCAGACCATGCCGAGCTTCGTCTATCTGATCCCGGCGATCCCGTTCTTCGGGCTGGGGGCGGTCTCGGCCTGTTTCGCCACGATCGTCTTCGCCATGCCGCCGACCATACGCCTCACCGCGCTCGGCATCATGCAGACGCCGCCAGAACTGGTGGAGGCGGCGGATGCCTTCGGCTCCAGCCGCTGGCAGAAGCTGTTCAAGGTGCAGCTTCCCCTCGCCATCCCCACCATCATGGCCGGCATCAACCAGACCATCATGCTCGCGCTCTCCATGGTGGTCATCGCCGCCATGATCGGCGCCGGCGGCCTCGGCGGCGAAGTGTGGAAGGCGATCCAGCGGCTCGAGGCCGGCGCCGGCTTCCAGGCCGGCATCGCCATCGTCGTGCTCGCCATCATCCTCGACCGCATCACCCAGCATGTCGCCAGGCGCATGCGGCTCGACAAGAACAACGCGTGACCAACAACGCCCCAAGAAACTTTGAGACAAAGCTTCCAGACAGGAGAACCCGGAATGTCGACGCTCACCCGCTTCCTGCGCACCGCCACGGCGGCCGCGCTCACCCTCGGCCTCGCCGCCGGCGCCGCGCAGGCCGAGAAGAAGGACATCACCATCGCCTATGTCGAATGGTCGGACGCCGTGGTGGCGACCAACATCGTCAAGACCGCGCTGGAGGACAAAGGCTACAAGGTGAAGATCGTGCCGCTCTCCGGCGCCGCCATGTGGCAGGCGGTGGCGACCGGCGAGGCCGACGCCATGGTCGCCGCCTGGCTGCCCGCCACCCACGCCGCCTACAATGACAAGCTGAAGGACAAGGTCGAGAATCTCGGTCCGAACGTCACCGGCGCCAAGATCGGCTGGGCGGTGCCGACCTATGTCGACATCACCTCGATCGAGGACATCAAGGGCAAGGCCGCGATGTTCGACGGCAAGGTCATCGGCATCGATCCTGGCGCCGGCCTGATGAAGGCGTCGGAGAAGGCCGTCAAGGAATACGGCCTGCCGGTGAAGCTGGTCGAAGGCTCGGACGCCACCATGGTGGCGGCGCTGAAGGATGCCTATTCCAAGAAGCAGCCCATCGTCATCACCACCTGGACCCCGCACTGGATGTTCGCGACCTGGGACCTGAAGTACCTCAACGATCCCAAGGGCGTGTTCGGCGGCGAGGAGACGGTGAACACCGTGGTCTCGAAGAAACTGAAGGCAGAGGCGCCCGAGGCGTACAAGATCCTCGACAATTTCGCCCTCTCGCTCGCCGACGAGCAGAAGGTGATGGTCGACAACGAGAAGCCCGGCGCCAACCCGGCCGAGACCGCGAAGGCCTGGGTCGCCGCCAACAAGGACAAGGTGGACGCCTGGTCGAAGTGAAGTCTGCTCGATAAAGACACGTCATCCCGGAACGGCCGTCAGGCCGTATCCGGGATCGCGAAAACGCTCTCTACCTTCTTGCGATCCCGGCTCTCGGCCCTGGGGGCTGCGGCCGGGATGACGCCTGGCTAAAGCTCACCGCGGGCATGGCTCCCAGAAGCCGGTCGTGCGCGCCGGGTTGGTGTAGTACCAGCAATAATTCGGCTTCGGCGGGGAGCCGGCAACGGCGACCGCGGTAGCTCCGGCAACGAAGCCGATGGCCGCGCCGGCGGCAACGGCACCGCCCGGAACCCAGTAGCGGCGCGGATTGACCACGACGACGCCGCGCGGCGGGCCGTAATAGCGGGCGGCCGGCGCGCGATATGGTCCGCGATACACGCCGGGGCCGGCCGCGCCGACGCAGCCGTTCGGCCCGCAGGCGCCGGCGCGCCAGGCCTTCGCTTCCTGGGTGGGCGCGAGGAGGCAGGCGGCCGAGAGAAGCGCAACGACCGCGGATACGCTCGCCTTGCTCATGGGTGCTCCTTGGGTTTGATGTCGCCGTACGGAATCGCACGGTCGTTTGATTGTGGCAAATTCAAACTATCCTTGATTGACGGCGCCGAAAATCCATACCGTAACGGCACAGAGCGTCGATGGACGCCCGGGCGGCGGACATGCTAGGCGACGGGATCTCCGGAGACGCCGCAATGACCTCATCGCCCCCTCGCCCGCTCCTGATCGCTCCCTCGATCCTCGCCAGCGACTTTGCCCGCTTCGGCGACGAGGTGAAGGCCGTCGATGCCGCGGGCGCCGACTGGATCCATGTCGATGTCATGGACGGGCATTTCGTGCCGAACATCTCCTTCGGCCCCGAAGTGGTGCGCGCGATCCGCCCGCTCACCGACAAGCCGCTCGACGTGCATCTGATGATTGCCCCGGCTGATCCCTATCTCGAAGCCTTCGCCCATGCCGGCGCCGACCATATCAGCGTCCATGCCGAGGCCGGCCCGCATCTGCACCGCTCGCTGCAGGCGATCCGCGCGCTCGGCAAGAAGGCGGGTGTCGCCATCAATCCGGCAACGCCGGCCGAGGCGATCGAATACGTGCTGGAGATCGTCGACATCGTGCTGGTGATGACGGTCAATCCCGGCTTCGGCGGCCAGGCTTTTCTCGCGCCGATGATGGACAAGGTGCGCCGCATCCGCTCGATGATCGGCGACCGCCCGATCGACATCATCATCGATGGCGGCGTCGCCCGTGACACCGCGGCGGCCTGCGTCGAGGCCGGCGGCAATGTGCTGGTCGCCGGCTCCGCCGTCTTCAAGGGCGGCGCCTCCGCCTACGCGTCGAACATCGAGGCGATCCGCACCGCAGCGGCGCGCGCGCGCGGGGAATTGGTCTGACGCGTCGACATTTGTCGGTGCCGCGTTCATCTGCTAGAGCGCGGCTTTCCTTGCCAAGCCGCCGTCCGAAAGGGAGCCGCCCGTGATCCCGCGCTATACACGTCCTGAGATGGCCGCCATCTGGGAGCCGCAGACCCGCTTCCGCATCTGGTTCGAGATCGAGGCGCACGCCACCGATGCGCTGGCCGAGCTCGGCGTGGTGCCGAAGGAGGCGGCGGCGAAGATCTGGGCGATGGCCAGGGATGCCGAGTTCGACGTCGGCCGCATCGACGCCATCGAGGCCGAGGTGAAGCACGACGTCATCGCCTTCCTGACCCATCTCGCCGAGATCGTCGGGCCGGAAGCGCGCTTCGTCCATCAGGGCATGACCTCCTCCGACGTGCTCGACACCTGCCTCTCTGTGCAGCTTGCCCGCGCCGCCGACATCCTCCTCAAGGATATCGATCGGCTGCTGACGGCGCTTGAGAAGCGGGCCTTCGAGCACAAGATGACGCCGACCATCGGCCGCTCGCACGGCATCCATGCCGAGCCGACCACATTCGGCCTCAAGCTGGCGCAGGCCTATGCCGAGTTTCAGCGCAACCGCGCCCGCCTAGTCGCGGCGCGTGCCGACATCGCCACCTGCGCGATCTCCGGCGCGGTCGGCACCTTTGCGCAGATCGAACCCTTCGTTGAGAAGCATGTTGCGGAGAAAATGGGGCTCACCGTCGAGCCGGTCTCGACCCAGGTGATTCCGCGCGACCGCCACGCCATGTTCTTCGCCACGCTGGGCGTCATCGCCTCATCGATGGAGCGCGTGGCCACCGAGATCCGCCATCTCCAGCGCACCGAGGTTTTGGAGGCGGAGGAATTTTTCTCGGAGGGCCAGAAGGGCTCCTCCGCCATGCCGCACAAGCGCAACCCGGTGCTCACCGAGAACATCACCGGCCTCGCCCGACTGGTGCGCGGCATGGTCACGCCGGCGCTGGAGAATGTCGCGCTCTGGCACGAGCGTGACATCTCGCACTCCTCCGTCGAGCGGATGATCGGACCGGATGCCACGGTAACGCTCGACTTCGCACTGAACCGGCTTGCCGGTGTCATCGAGAAGCTGGTGGTCTATCCCGCCAATATGCAGAAGAACCTCGACCGGCTCGGCGGCCTCGTGCACTCGCAGCGCGTGCTGCTGGCGCTGACGCAGAAGGGCGCCTCGCGCGAGGACGCCTATCGGCTGGTGCAGCGCAACGCCATGCCGGTCTGGCGCGGCGAAGGCGAATTCCAGGCATTGCTGACCGCCGACCCGGACGTACGCAAATACCTGAGCGCCGAGGAGATCGCCGAGAAGTTCGACCTCGGCTATCACCTCAAGCACGTCGACACCATCTTCCGCCGGGTGTTCGGGCGAAGCTAAACGCTTTCCATCCCCGGGCTTGTCCCGGGGATCCACGTTTGTGATGAGTGAGCAATCGTGGATGGCCGGGGAAAGCCGAGGCTGTCGCCTCGGCATCTCTCGGGAGACGGCGACCGGAGGTCGCCTTTGCCCGGCCATGACGCGGGAATGGACCTGCCGGCGACATCGCGCCGCCCGGCTGCCCAGGGCGGGCGATCAGCGGAACCGGCCGCCACCGCCACCCATGCCACCGCCACCCATGCGGCCACCACCGCCGAAGCCGCCGCCGCCGCTCGGCCGATAGACCATCTGGCCACCGCCACCGAAGCGCTGGCCGCCTCCCCCGCCATAGCTCATCCGCGGCCCGCGGTTGCCCGACCAGCCGCCCGGCCTCGGACCGCCGCCCGGCCGGTTCACCCAGTTGGGCGGCCTGCCGCCACCAGCCCAATGCGGAGGCCTGCCGCCACCGCCCCACTGCGGAGGCCTACCGCCCGGGGGCTTGCCGCCCCAATGCGGCGGCCTGCCACCCCAGTGCGGCGGGCGGTTATTGTTCCACCACCACCGACGGCCTGGTCCCCAGCCGGGGCCCCAATAGCCCCCACCGGCCCAGCCACCGCCATAGAAGCCGTCGTCGTAAAAATCGTCGCCGTAATAGTCGTCGCCATAGTAGTTGTCAGCATAGGGCTGCACCACGACCCGGGTCCCGCCGCCGCCCTGCGCGAGCAGGCTTGCGGCGATAAAGCCTTCCTGGGTTTGGCACCAGCTGCCGGGACACGACGAGACGTCGATGACGGAGCCCGCGGGCAAGGTGGTGATGACGGCATAGCCGGTTCCCGGACCCGAGCGCACATTCGCCGCGGTCGTGGTCGTGGCTGTCCAGGCCATCGCGCCGGCGGTGCCAGCGAGCAGGAATCCAGCTGCAAATAGGGATGCTCTAACGAAGCGCATGAGAGTGACCTCCACACGGCACGGCGCTCATGCTCCGTGCTCCCGAACGCGACGAGCGCGCCGGGTAAACTAACGCAACGAGACTAGGCGCGAATGGTTGCGGGGCGGTGTCAGAAATCTGTGACTCTGTAACCAACAAGACGATACCAGCGCATCAGCCGGTCACGTTTGCGCGGGCAGCCGACAGCGCGGCGGCCGCGGCCGTGGCGGCGAGGCTGATCTCATTGCCCATGGCGACCAGCCGATAGCCGCGGCCGGCATAGTCGCGGGCGAGTTCCGGCGTATTGGCATAGATGCCGGCGATCTTGCCGCGCCGCACGCATTGCAGCCGCACCTTCTCCACCGCCTGCATGACCAGCGGGTTGGCGGGATCGGCATTGTGTCCGCGGGTCAGCGAAACCGCGAGATCGTTCGGCCCGACGAACAGGCCGTCTATGCCCTCCACCGCGGCGATGGCATCGAGGTTGCGCAGCGCGGTCTCGGTCTCGACCATGGCGAACAGCGTCGTGATGTGATTGGCGCGATGGACATAGTCCGTGCGCTCCAGCCCGGAATAGGCGAGCCCGCGCAACGGACCATAGCTCCGCGCGCCCATCGGCGGATACTTCATCGCGGCAACGGCGGCCTTGGCCTCGTCGGTGGTGTTCACCATCGGCACGATCACCGCGGCGCAACCGACATCGAGCGCGCGGGCGCCGAGCGCGAGGTCGCCGAGCGGCAGGCGCACCAGCGCATTCGCTCCGCAGGAGACGATGGACGGCACCAGGCGCTCGATGCTGGCGAAATCGTGCAGGCCATGCTGGGCATCGATCACGATGCCGCCATAGCCGCTTCGCGTCACCGCCTCGACAAGGTGCTGGTTCGGCACCACCGACCAGAAGGCGAAAACGGTCTCCGAGCGGAGCCGCTGGCCAAGGGAAAGCGGCCCGGCCTGCCCGGCATCGACCATGTCAGCCGCCTTCTCTTGTCAGTGTAGAGGGATCAGCCCTCGGACTTGATCGAGGCGATGGCCTCGGTCATCAGATCGTCCATGGTGCGGCGCAGCCGGTGCTCGGACACATCGACGCCCTTGGCGTCCAGATCGGCCTTCACCTTGCGGTAGACGTCATGGTCGCCAGCCTCGTCGAAATCCGATTCGACCACGGTCTTGGCATAGGCGACGGCCGCATCGCCATCGAGCCCGAGCTTCTCGGCCGCCCATAGCCCGAGCGCCTTGTTGCGGCGCGCATTGGCCTTGAAGCGCAGCGTCTCGTCGTGGGCGAATTTGGATTCAAACCCTTCTTCGCGCTTGTCGAACGTGCTCATGCGGCTTGGGCCCCTGCATTGTCCAAAAGGTTCGCGGCTTGATTATCGCGAGCCCGTCCCCAAATCAACGCCAACACCCTCCCCTGCGGCATGATGCCGAAAAGTGCGAAGCGATTTTCGGCATCATGCCTGGTCCATAAACATCGATCACGTTTCATGAACTTGGATCGAGTCGATCCAATTCATCGTGATCGAGATCACTGTGACGCCGCTTGCGCGTGGCGCACGTCAACGTGATCGAGTTGCGCCCCCGATACAATGCGGATAAAGGCGCGGCGAGGGCTCGCGTTGTATCCCGTTCACCGATCGGATAGTGTCCGGACGTGAGCGCTTGTGCAATGCGACACGAATCGACGGAGCACGTCACGCCGCGTGAAACACAATCGCCACAGCCGTGGACCAGCCAGTAACCGGAGCCCCGGCACCCGATGGATTTCCTCAATCGACGGTACCCACCCATGAGCCGCC
This sequence comes from Starkeya sp. ORNL1, assembly GCF_012971745.1. NCBI lineage: Bacteria > Pseudomonadati > Pseudomonadota > Alphaproteobacteria > Hyphomicrobiales > Xanthobacteraceae > Starkeya > Starkeya sp. ORNL1. The sequence goes on along the minus strand of NZ_CP048834.1, from coordinate 242,699 downwards.
GCCGCCGCATTTACGAAGGTAAGGCGAAGGTCCTTTACGAAGGCCCCGAGCCCGGCACTTTGATTCAGCATTTCAAGGATGACGCCACCGCCTTCAATAACAAGAAACACGACGTCATTGACGGCAAGGGTGTGCTGAACAACCGCATCTCGGAATATGTATTCCAGAAGCTGAACGACATCGGCGTGCCGACTCACTTCATCCGCCGGCTGAACATGCGCGAGCAGCTCATCCGCGAGGTGGAGATCATCCCGCTCGAAGTCGTGGTGCGCAATGTCGCCGCAGGCTCGCTGTCGACCCGCCTCGGCATCGAGGAAGGCACCCAGCTGCCGCGCTCGATCATCGAATTCTATTACAAGAATGACCAGCTCAACGACCCGATGGTCTCGGAAGAGCACATCACCGCGTTCGGCTGGGCCACCACCCAGGAAATCGACGACATCATCGCCCTGGCGATTCGGGTCAACGACTTCCTGTCCGGCCTCTTCCTCGGCGTCGGCATCCGTCTCGTCGACTTCAAGATGGAATGCGGCCGGCTGTGGGAGAACGACATGATGCGCATCGTCGTCGCCGACGAGATCAGCCCGGATTCGTGCCGGCTGTGGGACATCAAGTCGAACGACAAGCTGGACAAGGACCGCTTCCGCCGCGACATGGGCGGCCTCGTCGAGGCCTATTCCGAAGTGGCGCGCCGGCTCGGCATCATGTCCGAGGGCGAGCGCCCGCAAGGCACCGGGCCGGTCCTCGTCAAATAGGGCCTGGCACATGAGGCGTTGAGCCTCGTCCACACTGATGCTAGGCGGGGGCGCGAGTGCCCCCGCTTCCATTTCGTAACATCGCTCACGAGATTTCCATGAAGGCGCGCGTCCTCGTCACCCTGAAATCCGCGGTTCTCGATCCGCAGGGCAAGGCGATCGAAGGCGCCCTGCGCTCGCTCGGCGTGCCCGGCATCGCCAGCGTCCGGCAGGGCAAGGTGTTCGACGTCGAACTCGACGGCGGCGATCCGGCCAAGGCTGAGGCGACGCTGAAGGACGCCTGCGAGAAGCTGCTCGCCAACACCGTGATAGAGACCTACCGCATCGAAGTCGTAGGCTGAGGCGGCGCGATGAAATCAGCCGTCCTGCTCTTCCCCGGCTCCAATCGCGAAGGCGACGCCGCACGCGCCATCGAGCTCGTCACCGGGAAAAAGTCGTCCATCGTCTGGCACGGTGACAACGAGCTGCCCGCCGGCACCGATCTCGTGGTGATTCCCGGCGGCTTCTCCTATGGCGACTATCTGCGCTGCGGAGCCATCGCCGCCCGCGCCAACATCATGGAGGCGGTGCGCGCCCATGCCGCCCGCGGCGGCCTGGTGCTGGGCATATGCAACGGCTTCCAGATCCTGTGCGAGAGCGGGCTGCTGCCCGGCGTGCTGGTGCGCAATGCCCGCCTGCGCTTCATCTGCCGCGAGGCGCTGCTGCGCGTCGAGCGCACCGACACCCCGTATACAAGGCGCTATTCCAAGGGCGCGCTGGTGCATTTCCCGGTGGCCCATGGCGAGGGCAACTACACCGCCGACGTCGAGACCTTGAAGCGGCTCGAAGGCGATGGCCGCGTGGTGTTCCGCTATGTGACGCCGGCCGGGCAGCGCGATGACGAGCAGGTGCTCAACGGCGCCGCCAATTCCATCGCCGGCATCGTCTCCGAGAAGCTGAACGTGCTCGGCCTGATGCCGCACCCCGAGAACCATACCGACCCGGTCGTCGGCCCGACGGACGGGCGCCCGTTGTTCGAGAGCATTGCCGGCGTGCTGGAGCGCGCGTGACCTTTTACGAAAATGAAGTCGGCCACATGATCCCCAACGAACCGAAGATCACGCCCGAGCTCGTCGCCGAGCATGGCCTGAAGCCGGATGAATATGAGCGCATCCTGCAGCTCATTGGCCGCGAGCCGTCGATCACCGAGCTCGGCATCTTCTCGGCGATGTGGAACGAGCACTGTTCCTACAAGTCCTCGCGCCTGCATCTGCGCGGCCTTCCGACCAAGGCGCCGTGGGTGATCCAGGGCCCGGGCGAGAATGCCGGCGTCATCGACATCGGCGACGGCCTCGCCGCCGTCTTCAAGATGGAGAGCCACAACCACCCCTCCTATATCGAGCCCTATCAGGGCGCGGGGACCGGGGTCGGCGGCATTCTGCGCGACGTCTTCACCATGGGGGCGCGCCCCATCGCCTGCCTGAACGCGCTGCGCTTCGGCGATCCGACCCATCCGCGCACCCGCCATCTGGTCGGTGGCGTGGTCGCCGGCATCGGCGGCTACGGCAATTCCTTCGGCGTGCCGACCGTTGGCGGCCTCGTCGGCTTCCACACCCGCTATGACGGCAATTGCCTGGTCAACGCCATGGCGGTCGGCCTCGCCCGGGCGGACTCCATCTTCTATGCGAAGGCCAGCGGCGTCGGCCTGCCCGTGGTCTATCTCGGCTCCAAGACCGGCCGCGACGGCATCCACGGCGCCACGATGGCGTCCGCGGAATTCGGCGAGGGTGCCGAGGAGAAGCGCCCGACCGTGCAGGTCGGCGATCCCTTTGCCGAGAAGCTGCTGCTGGAAGCCTGCCTCGAGATCATGGCGGCCGGCTGCGTCGTCGCCATCCAGGACATGGGCGCGGCCGGGCTCACCTGCTCGGCGGTGGAGATGGGTGCCAAGGGCGACCTCGGGATCGAGCTGAACCTCGACAATGTGCCCTGCCGCGAAGAAGGCATGAGCGCCTATGAGATGATGCTGTCGGAGAGCCAGGAGCGCATGCTCATGGTGATCGCGCCGGGCAAGGAAGAGCAGGCCGAGGCCATCTTCCGCAAATGGGGGCTCGACTTCGCCATTGTCGGCTACACCACCGACAATCTGCGCTTCGTGGTGAAGCACAAGGGCGAGACCGTCGCCGACCTGCCGATCAAGGAGCTAGGCGACGAGGCCCCGCTCTATGACCGCCCGCACGTGCCGACGCCGAAGAAGGCGCCGATCGACGCCGCCGCGCTCGACATCACCGCCACCGTGCACGGCGCGCTGGAGCGCCTCGTCGGCTCGCCGGACTTCGCCTCCAAGCGCTGGGTGTGGGAGCAGTACGACCACATCATTCTCAACAACACCGTCCAGCGCCCCGGCGGCGACGCCGCCGTGGTGCGCATCGAGAACGGCCCCAAGGCCCTGGCCATGGCCACCGACGTGACGCCGCGCTATTGCGAGGCGGACCCGTTCGAAGGCGGCAAGCAGGCGGTTGCGGAAGTCTGGCGCAATATCACAGCCGTTGGCGCCAAGCCCTTGGCATTGACCGACAATCTGAACTTCGGCAATCCCGAGAAGCCGGAGATCATGGGCCAGTTGGTCGGCTGCATCAAAGGCATCGCCGAGGCCGCCCGCGAGCTCGACTTCCCGGTCGTGTCCGGCAATGTCAGCCTCTATAACGAGACCAATGGCCGGGCCATCCTGCCGACCCCGACCATTGGCGGTGTCGGCGTGCTCGATGATATCGAGCAGATGGCGACCCTCGCCTTCAAGGACACCGGCGAGGTCATCTTCGTCATTGGCGAGACCACCGGGTGGCTCGGCCAGTCGGCGTTCCTCACCGAGATCCTCGACCGCGAGGACGGCGCACCGCCGCCGGTCGATCTCGCCAAGGAGCGCAAGCATGGCGAATTCGTCCGCGGCCTGATCGCCGACGGCCTGGTCACCGCGGTGCACGACGTCTCCGACGGCGGCCTGCTGGTGGCGGTCGCCGAGATGGCGATGGCCTCGGGCATCGGCGCCAGCCTCGTTGCGCCGCCGGCGGACATTCGGGCGCACGCCTACTGGTTCGGCGAGGACCAGGCTCGCTACATCGTCACCACCGGGTCGAAGTCGGCGGTGCTGAAGCGCGCCGAGGCGGCGGGAATTCCCATCGCCAAGCTCGGCGTCACCGGCGGCGACCGATTGAATCTGCCGGGCGAACGCCCAATTATAGTCGAAGCGCTGCGCGAGCGGCATGAAGCCTGGCTGCCCATCTATATGGGCGCGGGCCGGATGTGAGGGGGAGAGCCCGGGAATGGCGATGGAAGCGGCGGAAATCGAACGGCTGATTCGGGAAGGTCTTCCCGGGGCGGATGTGTCGATCCGCGATCTCGCCGGTGACGGCAATCATTATTCCGCGACCGTGGTGTCCGAGAGTTTCCGCGGCAAGAGCCGGGTGCAGCAGCACCAGATGGTTTATGCGGCGCTGCAGGGCCATATGGGCGGCATCTTGCACGCGCTGGCATTGCAGACGACTGTACCGGAATGAACGCGGCCTTGGTGCCGTATCTCGATTATCCCCCAGGGAACACGACCATGAGCATCCATGATTTCATCGACAGCCAGGTGAAGAGCAACGACGTCGTCGTCTTCATGAAGGGTACGCCGCAATTCCCGATGTGCGGCTTCTCCGGCCAGGTCGCGCAGATCCTCAATCACCTCGGGGTCGACTTCAAGGGCGTCAACGTCCTAGATTCCGACGAGATCCGTACGGGCATCAAGGAATACACCAACTGGCCGACCATCCCGCAGGTGTTCGTGAAGGGTGAGTTCGTCGGCGGTTGCGACATCATCCGCGAGATGTTCCAGGCCGGCGAGCTGCAGACCCTGCTCGAGGAAAAGGGCGTGCCGGTGATGGGCCGCGCCACCGCCTGATATCCAGCCGGACCCGGCGCTTCCGCCATGGCACGCGTGCTGCTGGCCTTCGGGCTGTTGGCGGACGGCGCCTGTCTTGCCTTGCTGATCGGTGTCGCCGGCTTCGTCTTCGAGGGGCCGGAGGGCGCGCGGGGCGATCCAAGCGCAGTGGCGGTCTGGGTGTCCGGCGTTGTCGTGACCATCGGGGCGGCAATCGCCGCCTTGGTGCTGGCGCGGCGCGGACCACCGGGTCGTGGCGCCCTGGTTGCCTGGATTCCGCCGCTCCTCGGCATCGCTTTGACCTTCGGCCTCGGCGAGATGATCCTGCCGCCGTAAGGCGCATGCCGGTCGCGCTGCAACTATCGAACTCGATGTCGTAACACGACGATGCGTTGATCCGGCCCTTCGTCCGCGGGCGGCTTTGTGATGACGCGCATCTATTCGCATCCGCCCCGAGGTGCTGGCGGATGTGAAGCAGGTCATGGCCGGCAAGGGCCCGGACCAGATCACCAACCGCACGCCGATCCGCGCCGGCCGCCAATAGCGCATCAAGGCCCGCAATCCGATGCCCGCCGCGCCGCAAGTCTGAACCCGAGCCTGGCGGATTGGGCTAGAGTGAGCGGATGTCGTGGTTGGCGAACAGCAAGGCGTGGGCGCGTGGCATCAAGCGGGATGTGCACGCGCTCTATTTGTCGGCGCGCGATCCGCGCACGCCCTGGCACGCGAAAGCCGTCGCCGCGGCGGTCGCGGCCTATGCGCTTTCGCCGATCGACCTGATCCCCGACTTCATCCCGATCCTCGGCTATCTCGACGATATCGTTATCGTGCCGCTGGGCATCCTGCTGGCGATCCGGCTGATCCCCGAGGAGATCATGGCGGAGCATCGCGCCACGGCCGCTGCGGCGGCGCAACGCCCCGTCAGCCGCGCCGCCGCAGCGGCGATCATCGGCCTGTGGAGCCTGACCGTCGCACTGCTGTGCCTCTGGGCTTGGCGGCGCATGGGCTGAGAGGATTTCGGCGCAACAAAAAAGCCGCCCTTCCGGGCGGCTTTTCGTATTGGGCGGCGATGATCGGTGTCGATCAGCGCGAATAATATTCGACGACGAGGTTGGGCTCCATCACCACCGGATAGGGCACCTCGTTGAGCTCCGGGATGCGGGCGAACTTCGCCGTCATCTTGGAGTGGTCGACTTCGAGATAGTCGGGAGTGTCGCGCTCGCCCGAGGCGACCGCCTCCAGCACCAGCACCAGCTGGCGGGACGCTTCCTTCACCTCGACCACATCGCCGACCTTGACCTGGTAGCTCGGGATGTTGACGCGGCGGCCGTTCACCTTGATGTGGCCGTGGCTCACGAACTGGCGAGCGGCGAACACGGTCGGGACGAACTTGGCGCGGTAGATGACGGCGTCGAGGCGACGCTCCAGCAGGCCGATCAGGTTGGCGCCGGTGTCGCCCTTCAGGCGCGCGGCTTCCACATAGACCGCATAGAACTGCTTCTCGCCGATCGAGGCGTAGTAGCCCTTCAGCTTCTGCTTGGCGCGCAGCTGCACGCCGAAGTCGGAAAGCTTGCCCTTGCGGCGCTGGCCGTGCTGGCCGGGGCCGTATTCACGCTTGTTGATGGGGCTCTTCGGGCGGCCCCAAATGTTCTCGCCCATGCGGCGATCGAGTTTATGCTTCGCCGAGACGCGCTTGCTCATGCGCTGGTCCTCTCGCAAGTGTTGCGGTTTGGATCGCGCCCCCTCCTCTGTGGCCCTTGCGGGCCGCTGACAGGTCTTGTCCGAACGCGCCGGACACGGCCACGGGTGCGTGAAACGTGACGCGGGACCGTCACCGATCCCGCGAGGCGGCGTGCATAGGCGCAAAGCGGCGGAACGTCAAGTGTTGGCGCCTATCGGCCCTTCCTCAGTGCCGACAACACGTCGAGCCCGGCATAGCCGTTGGCCTCCAGACCGACCTTCTGCTGGAAGCCGGCGACCGCGCGCATCGTCATGTTGCCGACCCGGCCATCGGTGCCGCCGGTGTCGAAGCCGGCACCGGTGAGACGCTTCTGCACCTCCTGCACCTCGGCCAGCGTCAAGGCGCGCTCGCCGCCGGGGAACTGAGTCTTGAATGGCCCCTCCCCCAGCACCCGGTCGCCGAGATGGCAGACCGCGAGCGCGTAGTTCATCGACGGGTTGTAGGAGCGCACGGCGTAGAAATTCTGTGTCAGCAGGAAGCACGGCCCATTGGTGCCGGCCGGCGCCCATAGCCGCGTCGCCGCCTTCGGATAGGCGAAGCGCCTGCCATCGGCCGGCTTGATGCCGAGCGCCGCCCATTGCTCCACCGCGCGCACCGTCTTGGCGTCGGCGAGGTTGTCGGCCATGCCGGGCACCACCTCGAAACCCCACGGCACGCCGCGCTGGTAGCGCCCGCGCACCAGCAGGTAGCGCGAGGAGCCGGCCAGCGCATCGCCGACGCTATAGGGCGAAGGCTTGCCGTCGCCGTCGAAATCGACGCCGAGATGCAGCCACACCTCGGGCATCCACTGGGTGTGGCCCATGGCGCCGGCCCAGGAGCCGAGCATCTCGGACGGCTGTCCCCAACCCTTCTGCACCACGGCGAGGGCGTTGAGGAATTCGGTTTCCCAATATTTGCGCCGCCGCGGCTCGCCCCAGGCGAGAGCGCCGAGCGAGGCGAACACCGGCTTCATATGGTCCGGGTCTTTCACCAGCTCGCCGAATGCGCTCTCCATGCCCCACAGGCCGAGCAGCACGTCTGGCGCGACACCGTAGTCGGCTTCCAGCCGCTTCAGCAGGTTCGCATTCTTGGCGGCTGCGGCATTGCCGGTGACGATGCGCCATTCGGAGACGCGGCGATTGAGATATTGCCAGAGCTCCTCGCGGAATTCCGGCTGGGCGTCGTCCTTGGCATAGACCGAAATGTCGGGCTTCAGTCCGCGCGTCACGTGGTCATAGACCGTATCGGAAATGCCCTTGGCCTGCGCGCGGGCGCGGAAGCTCGCCACCCATTGCGGGAAAGTCTGCTTGGCGACCTGCGCCCCCGCCTCGCCCGCCACGAGCGATGCACCGGCACCGGCGAGCAGCGCGCGCCGCGTCAGGCTGAAGATCTTCACATCATTTGCAACCACGGCACGATTCCCGGCGCCGCCCCATGACGCTCGGGCAGCGTGGCCGCGGATCGTGACGTATGCAAGGCACTTGTCGGTTAGGCGGTATGGTGTGTCAGGCTTCCAGCGGAACCGGGGACAGCACTTCGCCGGCGCGCGCCTTGCGCCCGACGATCCGCTCGATCAGCGCGGCATCGAGCGGCGTGGCAGTGGAGAACAGCCGCAGCGGCGCCGGGCTGGCCGCAAAGGCGACCGGGCCGATCAGCGAGGAGAGCCGGCGCGCAATCGCCGCCGCCGGATCGATCCACCGCACCGGCCAGGGCGCGTTCCGCTGCAGCCGCTCGAGGATCAGCGGGTAATGCGTGCAGGCCAGCACGACGGTGTCCGTCCGGGCCTTACCCTCGCGCACAAAGGCGGGGGCGATCTCCGCGGCGATGTCGGCATCCGACACCTCTTCGCCCGCCATCGCGGCTTCCGCGATCGAGGCGAGCCGCAGCGAGCCGACCAGCGTGACCTGACACGCGCCGGCGAAATCGCGGATCAGCGCCTGGGTATAGTCGCGCTTCACCGTGCCGGGCGTCGCCAGCACGCTGACCTGCTTGGTCACCGAGCCTTCGCAGGCCGGTTTGATCGCCGGCACGGTGCCGACGAAGGGAATGGAATAGCGCGCGCGCAGCGCCGGCAGCACCAAAGTCGAGGCGGTGTTGCAGGCGATCACTACGGCATCCGGGGCCAGCCGGGCGATCAACGCCTCCATGACGGAGAGCACCCGCCCCACCAGCTCGGTCTCGCCGAGGCGGCCATAGGGAAAGCCGGCATCGTCGGCCGCGTAGACGAAGCGCGCATCCGGCCTCGCCCGCGCCAGTTCGCGGAACACCGAGAGCCCGCCGAGGCCGGAATCGAACACCAATATGGTTGGCGCGTGAAGCGCTGCGCCCGCGGATTGATAGGACACGTAGGACGGCCTGCTTGATCCGCCGGACATCGACCCGCCGGCGCCGGAAACGGAAGGAGTCTCGATACGCATCGTCATGTCCCTCATCCCCGGCGGGATTGTGGCGCATTTTGGTGAATCAAAGGTGAGCGGCGCCCAGCTTGCGTGCTTCGAGGCCGGCCTTGCGGCCGGCGCCTCAGCATGACGTGGACCTGTTTCCGCACAAGAACCACGTCATCCTGAGGTGCGAGCGAAGCGAGCCTCGAAGGATGCTCACACGGAGCGCCGCTTTGATGCAGGCTTCAGTTCACCCCCGGCGGGATGATGCGGTTTACCGTCACCTGGTTGGTCTTGCGGATGATGCCGTAGACCACGTCCGGCTTGGTGCGGTCGAAGGCGAAGCCCTGGCCGGCGATCTGCAGCGGGATGGTGGCGGTCCAGCGCAGCACCGAGCCCATCTCGGGCAGTTCCATCACATAGAGCTCGGCATTGTCGTGGCCGGTGAGGTACAGCTTGCCGTCCGGGCCGAAGGAGCCGCCCGAATTGCTCATGTCGGCGAAGCGATCAACCAGGTTGTCCGGCAGCACATAGGCCTCGGCCACCCGCCAATCCTTGTCGAAGCGCACGATCTGGGTGTTGTACTTGTTGCTGTAAGCGAGCGGGCTCTTGTCGAACACTCGGTTGTAATTGGCGAAGCCGCCCCAGAACTGGCCCTTGGCGTCGCGGTCGATCCAGGTGAGCGAACCCCGATCGATGCCGAAGCTGTGGCTCTCCACGTGCTTCAGCGTGGCGGCGTCCCACACTTCCAGCGAGGAGGTCATCGGCCATTCGGGATAGTTGGAATGGGCAGTGTAGATCCTGCCGTCGATCACTGCGGCGCTGTCGAGATGGATGATCGGGCCGCCCGATGGGCCCTCCCACCGCGCCAGCGGCTTGCCGGAGGCCTTCTCGAACTTGGCGATGACGGTGTTGTCGATGGCGTAGAACGCCTCCGCATCCACACCAACCGCCTGGCGGGCGTCCTTGATGGCGAAGGTGGCGAGCACTTCCGAGCGCCCGACCGGGACGGGCGAAGCCTCCTCCGCCTGCGCCGCGGGGAGCAGGACGGCGAGCGAGAGCGCGACCATGAGAGCGGTTTTCATGATGGCCGATTCCTCCGTTGGGGACTGGAGGCCGAACCATTCGACGTGGCCGTGACGCCGCAATGACGTCAGGAATGCTTCACCCGCTCAGCGCTCCTTGCGCGCCGTGTGCTCGGCCTTGCGGCGCGCCCGCCCTTCCCGCCCCTCGACCAGCGCCGTCACCATGCCGTGCAGCGTCGCCAGATCCTGCCGTGTGAGGCCGATGCGGTGGAAGATGTTGCGGATGTTGCGCGTAGTGGAGGGCTGCTTCTCCGGCGAGCGGAAGAATGCTGCCTCCTGCAGCTCGCGCTCCATATGATCGAAGAAGGCCAGCAGGTCGCCCTTGTCGGCCAGAGGCGAGCGCTCCGGTGGCGCGAATGGCAGCGCGCCGGAGGAGGCACGCTTGAACCACTCATAGCCGACGATGGCGACCGCCATGCCGAGATTGAGCGAGGCGAAGGCGGGATTGACCGGCAGCGTCAGGATCACATCCGCCAGCGAGACCTCTTCCGTATAGAGGCCGGTACGCTCGCGCCCGAACAGCAGGCCGACATCCTCGCCCGCCGCAAGCCGCACCGCGGTCTGCTCGGCGATGGCGTCGGCGCCGAACACCGGCTTTGCCATGCCACGCTCGCGCGCCGTGGTGGCGGCGACGAACTTCAGGTCGGCGATCGCCGAGCGCACATCCGGGAAGAGCTGCGCGCCCTCCAGTATGCGGTCCGCCCCCGAGGCGAAGGTCACCGACTTCGGGTTCGGCCAAGCCTCGCGCGGATTGACGAGGCGCAGCCGCGACAGCCCGAAATTGCCCATGGCGCGCGCCGCCGCGCCGATGTTCTCGCCGAGCTGCGGCTCGACCAGGATCACCACCGGCCCGCCTTCCGCCCATGGTTTGGTGCTGTCGGTACCCGAACCTGGCATTGCGCGTGCTTCTCCCTCAAAGCCCGCGGGTATAGCCGCCCTGCGCGGCGTTGCGAAGCCGGACCACAATTTTCCCGCAGGGCGGAAAAATGGCGCGCCTCGTGCTTTCCAGTGCGGCTGAGCCGGGGTATCACCCCGATGCCGGCGAGCGAGGCGCGGACGCCCGCCGAGTCCTCATTAAGATACCGCCGCGCGAGGGATACCCATGGCGAAGATCAAGGTCGCAAATCCTGTCGTCGAACTCGACGGCGACGAGATGACCCGTATCATCTGGCAGTATATCAAGGACAAGCTGATCCACCCCTACCTCGACATCGACCTGGAATATTACGATCTGGGCGTCGAGAATCGTGACCTCACCGAAGACCAGGTCACAGTGGATGCGGCCGAGGCGATCAAGCGGGTCGGCGTCGGCGTGAAGTGCGCCACCATCACGCCGGACGTCGGCCGGGTGAAGGAATTCAACCTCAAGAAGATGTGGCGCTCGCCGAACGGCACCATCCGCAACATCCTCGGCGGTGTGATCTTCCGCGAGCCGATCATCTGCAAGAACGTGCCGCGCCTGGTCCCCGGCTGGACCCAGCCCATCATCGTCGGCCGCCATGCCTTCGGCGACCAGTACCGCGCCACCGACTTCGTGGTGCCCGGCTCGGGCAAGCTGACCATCAAGTTCGTCGGCGACAATGGCGAGACCATCGAGCACGAGGTCTATAACTACCCCGGCGGCGGCGTCGCCATGGCGATGTACAACATCGACGAATCCATCGCCGAATTCGCCCGCGCCTCGCTGAATTACGGACTGCAGCGCAGCTACCCGGTGTACCTCTCCACCAAGGACACCATCCTGAAGCAGTATGACGGCCGCTTCCGCAAGATCTTCCAGGAGATCTACGACGCCGAGTTCAAGGCCGAGTTCGAGAAGCGCAAGATCTGGTACGAGCACCGCCTGATTGACGACATGGTGGCCTCGGCGCTGAAGTGGTCCGGCGGCTATGTCTGGGCGTGCAAGAACTATGATGGCGACGTGCAGTCCGACATCGTGGCGCAGGGCTTCGGCTCGCTCGGCCTGATGACCTCGGTGCTGATGACGCCGGACGGCAAGACCGTGGAAGCCGAAGCCGCCCACGGCACCGTCACCCGCCACTATCGCGAGCACCAGAAGGGCAAGGAGACCTCGACCAACTCCATCGCCTCGATCTTCGCTTGGACCCGCGGTCTCTCCCACCGCGCCAAGCTCGACGACAATGCCGATCTCGCCGCCTTCGCCGCCACGCTGGAGAAGGTGTGCGTCGACACGGTGGAGAGCGGCTACATGACCAAGGACCTCGCGCTCCTGGTCGGTGCCGACCAGAAGTGGCTCTCCACCACCGGCTTCCTCGACAAGATCTCCGAGAATCTCAGCAAGGCGCTCGCCTAAGATTGCACTCCGCCGCCTGCCTGGCGGCGAGAGACCTGAACACGTCGGCCCGCGTTCGCGCGGGCCGATTCATGTTCGCGGGTTGGAATCAGCCTTTGGCCTCCTGCGGCGACGATGATTCCACGACGACAGCCGACTCCATCTCGACGGCGGCGATATCTCCCTTCGGCGCGACCGGCTCCGGCGCATCCGCCCGCCTGGCGTGGGCGCGGATGCGGTGGCCGATCTCCGGACGGTTGTGCATCAACTCGTCGAGATGCGCGCCGTCCAGCACCAGCAGCATGCAGCGGCCGCGCGCCCGGACTGTCGCGGTGCGCAAGGTGTGCCGGATCAGCGCGAGCTCACCGAAGAAATCGCCCTCCCCGATCATCAGCGGGCCGCCCGGCAATTCGATCTCGACCTCGCCGGAGGCGATGAAATACATGCAGCGGCCGACATCGCCCTTGCGCACGATCACGTCGTTATTCTCCGCAATATGGGAGGAGAGCAGCCGATGGATTTCGCCGATACCGGCGGCATCGAGGTCGGCGAACAGCGGCACCCGGGCGACCATGCCCCAGGTGACGATGAAATCACGCCGCTTGATCACCTCGACGAAGGCGGTGGCGGTGATGCCGACCGGCAGCGCGATCATGATGATGCCGGTAAGCATGGTGCAGGCGCCGATCATGCGGCCGATCACCGTTACCGGAAAGGCATCGCCGTAGCCGACCGTGGTCACGGTGGTGATCGCCCACCACATGGCGGCCGGGATCGAGCCGAACTTGTCCGGTTGCACCGTGCCTTCCGCCAGATACATGGCGGAGGCGAAAACCAGCACTGCCCCCGCGACCAGCCACAGGCAGGCAACCAGCGACTGGCGCTCGCTGCGCAGCACCTCCAGCAGCGACTGCAGGCCCGGCGAATACCGCACCAGCTTCACGAAGCGCAGCAGCCGCAATATAGCGAGGGTGCGCAAGTCGAAGCCCAGGAGCGGGCCGAGTACGAAGGGCAGCCAGGCGACGAGATCGATCAGCGCCGTCGGCGTCACCACATAGCGGCGGCGCGCCGCTCGCTTGGACAGGCCGCGATAGCGCGGGTTTTCCGGCGCCACCCAGATCCGCAGCGCATACTCCACGGCGAATACGACCAGTGACACCAGCTCAAGCGCATGGAATTCCGGCCGGTCGCGCAGGAACAGTTCCGGCACCGTTTCCAGCACCGCGGCAGCCACATTGGCGACGATGAGCGCGATGAGCGCGAGATTGATCCGCTCGGCGAGCTTGTCGCGCGCGGAATCCCGTTCCAGCACCTCGTAGCAGCGCCGCCGCAGCCGGCCGACCGGCCAATTCTTGACGAACGTCCGGACGACATGCCGGAGCCTCGCGCCCATACTTTGCCGCCGAGACCCGCTACGCGTCATGGCCGCTCCCCTGCGGCAACTAGGACCTGCTCCAGCCTGTTGAATCTAGAGCACTTTCTATCGTTCGCACGATTCCGCGCGGACGGAAAGGGCCCTAGGTGACCGACTCATAACTTCGCAGCCAGATGCGAATTGAAGCGAGCTGGATTGAGGCGAGGAAATTGTCGTCTCGCTTGTCGTAGCGGGTGGCGACGGCCCTGAAGTGTTTGAGTTTGTTGAAGAAGCGCTCGACAGCGTTGCGTTGGCGGTAGAGCCAGGCGTTGAAGGCGAGGGTTTTGACCCTGTTGGGCATGGCGCGAACATTGGCCCATGCGCCGCGCCCAGCCATCTCGTCTCGCAAGGCGTCGCTGTCATAGGCCCTGTCGGCGAGAAGGATGTTTCCCGGCTCGACCGCGTCCAGCATGTCGGTGGCCGAGCGCCCGTCGTGAGCTTGGCCCTCGGTGAGCTTCAGGCGGATCGGGCGGCCTTCGGCGTCGACGAGCGCGTGGATCTTGGTGGTCAGGCCGCCGCGCGAGCGACCCATGCAACGGGATCGCTCGTCTTTTTTTGGCCGTTGGCGGCATGCTGGTGAACGCGGATCGACGAGGCGTCGATCATCTGGATATCGCCATCGTAAGCAGCTGATACGGCTTTCAGAATGCGCGCCCAGTGGCCGGCCTTGCGCCACCGGTTGAAGCGGTTCACGCAGGTCGTATGAGGGCCATAGCGCGAAGGGATATCGGCCCATGGCGCCCCGGTGCGCAGGCGCCAGAAGATGCCGTTCAGAACGCGACGGTCATCCACGCGTGCAACCCCGCGCACCTTCGTCGGCAGAAGTGGCTCGATCACCGACCACTCGAAATCCGTCAGGTCAAATCGCGCCATCTCAACCTCCAAGGCTGAGATCAATGAATCAGAACACCGAGCCGCAGGGAATCCCTTTATGGGTATGTGACCTAGACTTCCGCCACCGCAGCTTCGATCGCCGCCAGCGCTTCGGCGGCACGCGCGCCGTCCGGGCCGCCGGCCTGCGCCATGTCCGCGCGCCCGCCGCCACCCTTGCCGCCGAGCGCCTCGGCGCCGCGGCGTACCAGCGCCACCGCGTCGTAACGGCCGGCGAGATCATCGGTAACACCGACCACCAGGCCCGCCCGGCCCTCCTCCGTCACCGCGACGATGGCGACGACGCCGGAGCCGATGCGCTTCTTGCCCTCATCGGCGAGGCTCTTCAGATCCTTGAGGTCGATACCGGAGACCTGCCGCGCCAGCAGCTTGACCGCACCCGCGGTGCGCACCGGCTCTTCCGCCGCCTCGCCACCGCCCATGGCAAGCCGGCGCTTGGCATCGCCGAGCTCGCGCTCCAGACGTCGGCGCTCCTCGACGAGCTGGGCGACGCGCGCCTCGAGCTCACCAACCGGCGCCTTGAGCTGCGCCGCCGCGGCGTGCAGTGCCCGGCTCTCGGCATTGAGGTGGCGGCGCGCGCCGTTGCCGGTCATCGCCTCGATGCGACGCACCCCGGCGCCAACCGCGCTCTCGCCGAGCACGGTGACGATGCCGATGTCGCCGGTGCGGCTCACATGGGTGCCGCCGCACAGCTCCACCGAGAACGGCGCGCCATTGCCGGGATCGGTGCCCATCGAGACGACGCGAACCTCGTCGCCATATTTCTCGCCGAACAGCGCCCGCGCCCCGGAGGTAACGGCATCGTCGACCGCCATCAGCCGGGTCTCGACCGGCTCGTTGCGCAGCACCATGCGGTTGGCGATGTCCTCCACCGCGGCGAGTTCGGCCTCGTCCAGAGGCTTGGGATGGCTGAAGTCGAAACGCAGCCGCTCCGGCGCGACCAGCGAGCCTTTCTGCGCGACATGGTCGCCCAGCACGCGACGCAGCGCCTCGTGCAGCAGATGCGTCGCGGAATGGTTGGCGCGGATCGCGCCGCGCCGCTCGGCGTCGACGGTGAGAGCCAGCGGATCACCGAGCTTCAGCGTGCCGCTCTCCACCTCGACCTCGTGGACGAAGATGTCGCCGAGCTTCTTCTGGGTGTCGAGCACACGCACCTCGACGCCGTTCTCGCCGACCATGCGGCCACTGTCGCCGACCTGGCCACCGGATTCGCCATAGAACGGCGTCTGGTTCAGCACCACGAGGCCGCGCGTGCCGGCCGCCAGCACCTCGACCGGGGCGCCGTCGAAGATCAGCGCCGTCACCGTGCCTTCGGCGCTCTCGGTGCCATAGCCGAGGAACTCGGTCGCACCCACCTTCTCGCGCACGCCGAACCACACCGTGTCGGTCGCCGCCTCGCCCGAACCCGCCCAGGAAGCGCGCGCTTCGGTGCGCTGGCGCTCCATGGCGGTGTCGAAGGCCGGCAAGTCGACGGTGATGCCACGGGCACGCAGCGCGTCCTGGGTCAGATCGAGCGGGAAGCCATAGGTGTCATAGAGCTTGAAGGCGGTCTCGCCGGAGAAGCTCGCCCCCTCGCCGAGGCCTTCGCTCTCGCTTTCGAGGATGGCGAGGCCACGCTCCAGCGTCTTGCGGAATCGGGTCTCCTCCAGCCTCAGCGTCTCGGTGACCAGCGATTCCGCCCGCACGATCTCCGGGTAGGCGCGGCCCATCTCGCGCACCAGCACCGGCACCAGACGGTACATCAGGGGATCGCGGGCGCCGAGCAGCTCGGCATGGCGCATGGCGCGGCGCATGATCCGGCGCAGCACATAGCCGCGCCCCTCATTGGACGGCAGTACACCGTCCGCGACCAGGAAGGTCGCGGCGCGCAGATGGTCGGCGATGACGCGATGGCTCGCCTTCATCGGGCCGTCATCCTCGACATTGGTGAGGTCGGCCACCGCGCCGGTGAGCGCGCGCATCAGGTCGGTCTGGTAATTGTCGTGGGTGCCCTGCAGCACCGCCGAGATGCGCTCCAGCCCCATGCCGGTATCGATCGAGGGCCGCGGCAGGTTAATGCGCTCGCCGCCCGGCAGTTGCTCGAACTGCATGAAGACGAGGTTCCAGATCTCGATGAAGCGGTCGCCATCGGCGTCCGCCGAGCCGGGCGGGCCGCCGGGAATGTGCGGGCCGTGGTCGTAGAAGATCTCCGAGCACGGGCCACAGGGGCCGGTATCGCCCATCTGCCAGAAATTGTCGGAGGTGGCGATGCGGATGATCTTGGATTCCGGCAGGCCGGCAATGCGCCGCCACAGATCGAACGCCTCGTCATCCTCGTGATAGACCGTCACCAGCAGGCGATCGACCGGCAGCTCGAATTCGCGGGTGATCAGGTTCCAGGCGAACTCGATCGCATTCTCCTTGAAATAGTCGCCGAAGGAGAAATTGCCGAGCATCTCGAAGAAGGTGTGGTGCCGCGCGGTGTAGCCCACATTGTCGAGGTCGTTGTGCTTGCCGCCGGCGCGCACGCACTTCTGCGACGTCGCCGCGCGCGAATAGGGACGCTTTTCGATGCCGGTGAAGACGTTCTTGAACTGCACCATCCCGGCATTGGTGAACATCAATGTCGGGTCGTTGCGCGGCACGAGCGGCGAAGATTCAACGACCTGATGGCCGTTCTTCGCAAAATAGTCGAGGAAGGTCGATCGAATCTCGTTGACGCCGCTCATCGAACCCAAGTCCGCCGGTTACCAGATAACCGGCGAGGAACGACCACCGGCCCGCGCACGAGGCGCGAGCCCCGGTTCTAACGACGCGTCAAAAGCTTGTCCAGAAAGGCGGCGTCGCTCACCCCACCGATCCGTCGCCCCGCCCGCCCTTCATTCGCCGTCGCCGTCGCTGTCATCCTCTTCGCCGCTGCCGGCGAGGATCTGCTCGGCGATGAGGCCGGCATTCTGGCGGATGGTCGCTTCGATACGGCCGGAGACGTCGGGATTCTGACGCAGGAAGTTCTTGGCGTTCTCGCGGCCCTGGCCGAGGCGCTGGCTGTCATAGGAGAACCAGGCGCCGGACTTCTCGACCACGCCGGCCTTCACGCCGAGGTCGATCAGTTCGCCCATCTTGGAGACGCCCTCGCCATACATGATGTCGAACTCGACCTGCTTGAACGGCGGCGCCAGCTTGTTCTTCACCACCTTGACTCGGGTCTGGTTGCCGACCACCTCGTCGCGCTCCTTGATCGAGCCGATGCGGCGGATATCGAGCCGGACCGAGGCATAGAATTTCAGCGCGTTGCCGCCCGTCGTGGTCTCCGGGCTGCCGTACATCACCCCGATCTTCATGCGGATCTGGTTGATGAAGATCACCATGGTGTTGGACTTGGAGATCGAGGCGGTGAGCTTGCGCAGTGCCTGGCTCATCAGCCGCGCCTGCATGCCGGGCTGGCTGTCGCCCATCTCGCCGTCGAGCTCGGCGCGCGGAGTGAGCGCGGCCACCGAATCCACCACCAGCACATCGACCGCGCCGGAGCGCACCAGAGTGTCGGCGATCTCCAGCGCCTGCTCACCGGCATCCGGCTGGGAGATCAAGAGATTGTCGAGATCGACCCCGAGCTTGCGGGCATAGATCGGATCGAGCGCGTGCTCGGCGTCGATGAAGGCGCAGATGCCGCCCTTCTTCTGGGCCTCGGCAATGGTGTGCAGCGCCAGCGTGGTCTTGCCGGAAGATTCCGGTCCAAAGATCTCGACCACGCGCCCGCGCGGCAGGCCGCCGACGCCGAGCGCGATATCAAGCCCGAGCGAGCCGGTCGAGACCGTCTCGATCTCCATGACCTTGTCGTTTTTGCCGAGCCGCATGATCGAGCCTTTGCCGAAATGCCGCTCGATCTGGGTGAGCGCTGCATCCAGCGCCTTGGCCTTGTCCATGGAAGATCCTTCGACGAGTCGCAACGTCGCTTGAGTCATTGCTGGGCTCCGTGTCGCATGCAAGGGGGCGTTGAAAATGAGCTGTTCAGGGATTGAGATACCTGTACCCTTTTTGTTCTCAGTTCGCAATATGTTCTTATGCGACACGGTCGAAATGGCGATGATGGAGGCGCAAACGATTGTTGTCGTTCTGATCACCAACGCTTTTTGTCGTTCCGCGACACGAAGCCATTGAAAATGAAGAGGATGGGCCTTCGTCAAACGGACAACAGGAAGCGCAGTTCCGTGCTGTCGCCGTCATCAATCGCGACGGTAAGGCATATGAAGATGCGCGGCCGCGCATTCGGCGGACACGGGTCGGCATGGAGCCCATGCAGCTCGTCGTCGGCGATGTCCATCACCTCGATATGGTAATGCTCCGCGAAGACGGTTCGGAGGCTTGGCCGAAAGCCATTGCATGGCTGGATCAGGCGACAAACCGGATACGCCTCGATCTCCTCCTTCTCGGCAAGGGCGAGGGCATTCGCAATGCCGACGTGATCGCCAGCTTCATCCGAATGACGCAGGATCCGGCGTGGGGCATGCCACGTGGCCTCTATCTGGACAACGAATCGGAATACGGTTGAGCGGATTTCGCCGACGACGCCATGAAGCTTGTGGAACGCGTTGAGTATGGCGGTGGCGAGCGCTCGTCCCAGATCGTACGCGCCCGCCCTTGCAACGCCTCTGCAAAGGCCATTGAAGGCATCTTCGGCATCCTGGAACAACGCTACTTCTGCGCCCTCCTCGGCTGGGCAGGCGGCGACCGCACGAACAAAAAGACCGCCAAGGTCGAGTGCCCGACCGAGCCGTTCCCCGGAACGCTCCAGGATTTGCGTATTCAGATAGCCGCGTGCCTGACGCTCTATGAGCACAAGCCTCAGCGCGGCGACCTCAACAGCCGCTCGCCGCTCACCTCTTTACGGTCACGCAAGTGCTCAGCGGGTCGCTCCAAGCCCTCCTGAGAGCCCTATGTGATGAACTCGGCGTCGTTCCCGGTGGCAGCATCCACGACGTTGAAAGCCGGCTCCTCAAATTTTACTACAGCACGCCAGTTGTCATTCTCGATGAAGCACAGAACCTACCTCTGAAATCGCTTCGACAATTGCTTCACCTGAGCGTCGCCGATGAGGGCGATATAGTCTTCATCTTTTGCGGCAACAGCGAAGTCCGCGACTTCATTCTAGTTAGCCGCCCGTCGCCCACCAATCGTGCGGGTAGAGTGGAAGATGGAATGCCGCGCAATGACGCCTTCCCAGCTTTGGCAAGAATGATGGTTCAGATGGACGACTTCAGCGTAGGCGTTCGGCCAGATAGTCGACGAAGACGCGCACGCGCGCGGGCATGTTGGCGCCGCCAACAAAGACGGCATGGATCGGCTCAACGTCGCCCGGATTGAAGGCTTCCAGGAGGGATACGAGACGGCCGGCCGCGATGTCGTTGGCGACGCCGAAATTGCCGACGCGCGTTATTCCCACGCCGTCCAATGCAAGCTGTCCCAGTGTCTCGCCATTATTGGCTTCGATGGTCCCGGTCACGGTCAGTGCATAATCGCGCCCTTCCCGGCGGAACGGCCATCCCGGCTCGGCACGGCGGAAATTGAAGTTCAGGCAATTGTGCTGGAGCAGGTCCTCCGGCACCCGCGGTGTGCCGTGCCGCGTCAGATAGGCGGGCGAGGCCACGACGCAGCGACCGGTCTCGCCGATCCGCCGCGCCGTCAACGCGCTGTCCGCCAGCGGACCGAACCTGATCGCAACATCCGCTTGGCCCGCTGCGACGTTGACGACCGTGTCCGTCAGGCTCAGATCGACGAGGATATGCGGATACTGGCGGACGAAATCGCCCAGCAAAGGCACGACGCAAAGACGGCCATGCGAGAGGGCAGCGCTCACCCGCAGCCGTCCGCGCGGTGCGCCCTGATCAGCGACGACCCGCTCCGCCTCGTCGAGGTCCGCCAGGATGCGCCGGGCGGCGCTGAGATAGCTCTGGCCCTCCGCCGTCAGGGTCAGCGCGCGGGTCGTCCTGATAAGTAATCGCACGCCCAGACGCGCCTCGATTCGGTCAATGGTCCGGCTGACCGCTGATGGCGTGAGGCCAAGCGAGCGGCCAGCGGCGGAGAAGCTGCCCGTGCGCGCAATCGTGGAGAAGACTGCGAGCTCCCGTGCGCGGTCCGCACCCTCCATCACCATCTTTGCACCCAGATCAAAAATACTTGGCCTGTGACAGGCCTACTCTGTGACGAGGGGACCGTCCATCTCACTGGGGAAATGCAATCCCAAGTGCCCCTCAATCCCCTTGAGCGATCTCGCCATGAAACTCAATCCACCTCTTCTCGCGCTGGCCGCGGGCGCATTCGGCATCGGCGTGACTGAATTCGCGCCGATGGGCCTGCTGCCGGTGATCGCCGGCGATCTTGGCGTGTCGATCCCCAGTGCCGGACTGCTGATCAGCGCCTATGCCGTCGGCGTCATGCTGGGTGCGCCACTGATGACGCTCACGACCGGCCGGGTGCCGCGCCGTGCTTTGCTGATCAGCCTCATGGCGATCTTCACCATCGGCAACCTCATGGCGGCGCTGTCGACCAGCTACGAGATGCTGTTGGCGGCGCGGCTGATCACCTCGCTGAACCACGGCGCCTTCTTCGGTGTCGGCTCAATCGTCGCGGCCAGCCTGGTGCCGGAAAACAGGCGTGCCGGCGCGGTCGCCGCCATGTTCATGGGCCTGACCACTGCCAATGTCGTCGGCGTGCCGTTGGCCACCTGGGCCGGCGACCTGATCGGTTGGCGCGCGGCGTTCTGGGGCATCGCAGTGCTCGGCGTTGTCGCCATGACATCGCTGCGGCTGACGCTTCCCAATACTCCAGCTGAAGCGGCCGGCGACATGATCTCGGAACTGAAGGTGCTCGGCCGCCCCCCGGTGCTGCTGGCGCTGGCTCTCACCGTGCTGAGCTCTACCGCCATGTTCACGGTGTTCACCTATATCGCACCGATCCTGCAGCAGGAGACGCAGGCTTCCATCGGCTTCGTCACGGCTATGCTGGTGACCTATGGTGTCGGTCTCACTTTCGGCAACTGGCTGGGTGGCCGGTTCGCCGACCGCTCGGTGGACCGTACGCTTATCGTCACACTGGCCGCGCTGATCGCTCTGCTGGTGGCCTTCGCCGCGGCGATGCCGTTCGCCGCGCCCAGCGCCGTCCTGATCTTCCTGTGGGGGGTGGCGAGCTTCGCGCTGGTGCCACCGCTGCAGATGCGAGTGATGGCCGCCGCATCGGATGCGCCGAACCTCGCCTCATCGGTAAATATCGGCGCCTTCAACCTTGGCAACGCCGTGGGCGCGGCGCTGGGTGGCGCGGTCATCGCCGGCGGGCTGGGCTACCCCGCCGTCGCCGTCGCAGGCGCCGTGGCGGCCGCGTCCGGTCTGTCGCTGGTGCTGTTCACGGCTGGCCGCAAGGCAGCGGTCCCGGTCTGCGGCCTTCCCTGACCCGCGGGATGCGCCGTTTCCTGACGTTCGAACAATGCCCACAAGCAGACATTCAACGAACGGTGACGCCGGGGCCGACCATCGTGCTGCTGCTCAGCATGGTCTTCATCGCCGCCTTCGTCGCCGCGGCCCGCAGGACCGCGCGCATCGAGGCGCGCCTTGGCGAACATCCGGGCGGGTGAGCCGTTCCGTCAAAGCTTGCGGCGGGCCGGCTCCCCGGCCGGGCGCAGCGCTCCGGCGCCAGCCGGGCGGCGTGATCCCTTGTCCGCGGCAAGGTAGCCGAGCTGCTCCGACAACTCGCCGGCTGCCGTGAGCAGGCTGCCGAGATAGGGGTCGCGATGCCGCAATCCGTCTTCCCTGGGGGTGACGAGGCACAATGTGGCGATGCAGACGCCGTCCGCCTGGAACACCGGAACAGCGAAGCAATAGGTGAAGTTCTCCACCGTGCTGTTGAAGGTGAAATAGCCGTCCGCCATCGCCCGCCGGACCTCGGCGATGAACTGGGCCGGATCGAGTTCTCGGCCATTGGGCAGGATGAAATCCCCCGGCGGGATGAAATCGAGGATCTCCGCGTCGCTCATATGGCTGACGAGCAGGCGGCCGGACGCCGTCCACGGGATCGGAACGAGCTCGCCGACATCGGACGAGATACGGAAGGTGCGCACGCCCTCGCGCATCATGGCGACGGTGTATTTGTTGCCGTCCAGCATGCACATCTGGGAGGTCTCGCGAGTCTCCTCGGCGAGGCGCTCCAGCAGCGCGGCGCATTCGCGCATCAGGTCGAACTGCGCGGAATAGGCCGTGCCGAGGAAATAGAGCCTGCGGCCGAGGAAGACCCGCCCGTCCCCGCCCGAATATTCGAGCATGCCGTGGCGCAGCAGCAGATTGACGAGCTCATAGACCGAGGAGCGCGGCGCGCCGATCGCGCTCGCGATCTCGTTCGGCCGCATCGGCTGGCGCCGGCCGCGCAGGAATTCGAGGATCTCGAAGGCACGGTCGAGGCCGCGCGTGCGCTTCGCGACAGGATCCGCGGCCACACCCTTCATCATCGTCTCCGTCATTCACAGGGCCGGGGAAACTCCCCGACGGGCTGGAGCACGATCAGCAAAAACGGGAAGGCTTTTGCGACGAGATCTTATTCCAACATATTGAACATAGAGCACGATCCGCTCGGATGATCTCACCCGGGCGGATCGTGTTTCAGACCTTGTCCGCGCGGTAGGCGACGCAGTCGATTTCGACCTTGCAATCGACCATCATGCTGGACTGGACGCAAGCGCGTGCCGGCGGATGGTTCCCGAAATACTCGGCATAGACGCCATTGAAGCTCCAGAAGTCGCGTGGGTCGTCGAGCCAGACCCCGATCCGCACGATGTCCTCGATCCCGTAGCCCGCCTCCTTGAGGATGGCGATCATGTTCTCGATCGCCTTGCGGCTCTCGGGGATGATGCCGCCGGAGACGATCTCGCCCTTCTTCATCGCCACCTGGCCGGACACATAGAGCCAGCCATTGGCCTGGACGGCTCGGGCGAAGGGCAGCGCCTGGCCGCCCGCACCGGTCTCGCCGGCGCCGTATCGTGTGATGGTCATGCGAACCTGCTCATTCAGTTGAAACTCGAAGACTTCAGGAATTCCGCCAGCCGTTCGGTCTTCGGCCTGACGAACATGTCTTTCGGATCGCCCTCCTCGCCGATCACCCCCTTGTTCATGAAGATGACCCGGCTGGAGACCTCGAAGGCGAAGCGCATCTCGTGGGTGACGAGCAGCATGCTCATGCCGTCCGCGGCCAGCGCCTTGATGACCTGAAGCACCTCGCCGACCAGTTCCGGGTCGAGCGCGGAGGTCACCTCGTCGAACAGCATGAGGCGCGGGTTCATGGCGATGGCGCGGGCGATGGCCACACGCTGCTGCTGGCCGCCGGAGAGCTGGCCCGGATAGCGGTCGGCACGCTCGGCGAGCCCGACGCGGGCGAGCCAGGTCTCGGCCAGCGCTCGGGCCTCTTCGCGAGCCATCTTCTTCACCTTGACGAGGCCGAGCATGATATTGCCGGCCGCCGTCAGATGCGGGAACAGGTTGAACTGCTGGAAGGCCATGCCGGTGAGCGCGCGCTGGCGGGCGATGTGCTTCTCGCTCTTGCGGCGGCGCCCCGCGGGCGTCTCCTCGTAGCCGATCTCCTCGCCTTCCAGCAGGATGCGCCCGCCCTGGAACTCCTCGAGCATGTTGATGCAGCGCAGCAGCGTGGTCTTGCCCGAGCCTGACGAGCCGATGATGGAGATCACCTCGCCCTGGTGCATGGTGCAGTCGACGCCCTTCAGCACCTCGACCGCGCCATAGCGCTTGTGCAGGTTCTGGATTTCGAGAAGCGGCTTGCCCATCGCGGCTGCCCTCATGACGGAACGGCGGTCTTGCGCTCGACATATTTGCCGAGGCGCTCGATGCCATAATTGATGACGAAATAGAGGAAGCCGGCGAGGAAATAGAACTGCAGGCTCAGGAAGTTGCGCGAGATGATCTCCTGCGTGCGCAGCAATAGCTCCGCCACCCCGATGACCGAGAGCAGGGTCGAGGCCTTCACCATCTCGGCGGCGGTGTTGACCCAGGTCGGCAGCACCTGCCGCAGCGCCTGCGGCCACAGCACGGAGGTGAAGGTCTGGCCGAAGGTCAGACCGATCGCCTTCGCCGCCTCGGTCTGCCCGTGCGGGACCGCCTGCAGCGCGCCGCGCACGATCTCGCCGACATGCGAGGAGCAGAACACCGAGAGGGCCAGCACACCGGCCTGGAACGGCCCGAGATCGATGCCGACGGTGGAGAGGATGTAGTAGCTCGCCAGCACCAGGACGAGCACCGGCGTGCCGCGCACGAAATCGGTGTACGCACGCACGATGAGGCGGACCACGGGGTGGCCGTAGGTGAGGCAGAGCCCGACCAGCACGCCGAGGGCGGAGCCGACTAGGATCGACAGCAGCGAGATCGAAACGGTCACGCCCAGGCCCTTCAGCAGGGCGAACCGCGCGATCCAGACCTCGTCGAGGAAGATGGAGAGATCGCTCATCGGCTCACCTCGGCACCGAGAGCCGGCGCTCGACCAGCCGCATCAGGGCGGCGAGCACGGCGCAGGTCGCGACGTAGAGGCCGGAGGCGACGATCCACACCTCGACAACGCGGAAGCTTTCGACATTGATCTTGCGTGCCTCGAAGGTGAGCTCCGGCACGGCGATGGCCGCAGCCAGCGAGGTGTCCTTGAACAGCGAGATCATCGTCGAGGACAGCGACGGCAGCACGTTGCGGAACATTAGCGGCATCACGATGGAGAAGCGGATCTGCATCGGCGTGAGGCCGATGGCGAGCCCCGCCTCGCGCAGGCCGTTGGGCACCATCAGCAATCCAGCACGGAACACCTCCGCGAGGTATGCGCCGGAATAGATCGAGAGCGTCGCCACGAAGCTCGATATCTTGTCGAGCCGCAGGCCGAGCTGAGGCAGGGCGAAATAGGTGAAGAGCACCAGCACGAGGATCGGCAGGTTGCGGATCAGCGTGACGTAGAAGCCGGCCGGGCGGCGGACCCACACCGGCCCGCCGGTCAGCGCGAACGCCACGGCGAGCCCGATGACGGCACCGATAAGCAACGAGACGATCGCCAGCTGGAGGCTGAGCAGCAGTCCGAGCAGAAGATCGTCGAAGCTGCGCCAGACCGCGGCGAAATTGAGCGTATACCCCATCGAGGGATCCTGACACCGGGTAGGGGCGGAGGAAGGGGCGGCATGCCCTTCCTCCGGGACGCATCACTTGAACTCGATCGGGAAGCCGATCTGCGGCGGCGGCAGGTCCTTGCCGAACCAGGTCTTGAAGGACTTGGCGTAGGTGTCGAACTCGACGCCCGTCATCGCCTCATGCAGCGCCGTGTTGACGAAGTTCAGCCAGTCCTGGTCGCCGCGCTTGACCGCGCAGGCATAGGTCTGCGGGTTCCAGCCATAGCCGGCGTCGACATAGCGACCCTGGTTCTGCGTCATGAACCAGGCGATGGAGGACTGGTCGGTGGCGACCGCGTCGGCGCGGCCGGAATTCAGCGCCTGATAGATGAGGTCCTGGGAGTCGTACTGGTCGACCTTCGCCTCGGGCAGCGCCGCGTGCACCATGGCCTCGGCATAGACGTTCTGCAGCACCGCGATGGTGACCTTGGCGCCCGCCGCCTTCAGCGCGGCGAAGTCTGCATAGGGACCGCCCGCCTTCATCATCAGGCCGACGCCTTCCCGGTAATAGGGAATCGTGAAGGCGACCTGCTGGGCGCGCGCGCCGGTCACCGTCATGAACTGGCAGGTGATGTCGACCTTGCCGGTGGTGATGTTGGGGATGCGGGCGTCCGAGGACTGGTTGACGTACTCGACCTTGTTCGGGTCGTCGAACAGCGCCTTGGCGATGATGTGGCCCATGTCGATGTCGAAGCCCTGCAGCTTGTCGTCCGCGCCCTTGAAGTGCCAGGGCGGGTTGGTGCTGCCGCTGCCGACGATCAGGTGGCCGCGGGCCAGGATCTTGTCGAGCGTGCTCCCGGACTGCTGCTGCGCGAAGCCCGGTGTGGCGGAGAGAAGGATTGCCGAGGCCAGCGCGATGGCGCCGGCGCGAAGAGTCATGCTCATGCAGATTCCCCTTTGGTTGTCCTTGTTGTCCAATATACTGGATATATGTCCAAATTATCGGATTGACGTATTCAGTCGCACGGCACATAGCCTTGTCAAGGCGGAACTTGGGCAGCGCGCCCCACGCCGCGTCGTCCCCGCCGCGCCACTTCCTGCCCGCCTTCCTGACCGAGGATGTCCATGGCCGACCCGACGCAGCGCCCCGCCGGCCCGAGCACCCCGGCGGTGCTGATCGACCTCGATATTGCCCGCCGCAACATCCGGCGGTTCCAGGACTATGCCGATGCGCATGGGTTGACGGTCCGCCCGCACATCAAGACGCACAAGCTGCCGGCCATCGCTCGGATGCAGCTTGCGGCCGGTGCGGTCGGCATCACCTGCCAGAAGGTCTCCGAGGCGGAGGCGATGGTCGCCGGCGCGCCGGACCTCTCCGACGTACTGATCACCTACAATATCGTCGGCGCGGAGAAGCTTTCCCGCCTCGCGGCGCTGGCGCGGCGCGTTACGCTCGGTGTGGTCGCGGACAGCGCGGCGGTGGTCGAGGGGCTGTCTTCGGCTTTCGCCGCCGAGCCTTCGCCGCTGAGGGTTCTCGTCGAGTGCAATACCGGCGCCGACCGCTGCGGCGTGGCGACGCCGGAGGAGGCGGCCGCGCTCGCCCGCCGCATCGCTGCATCGCCCGGGCTCCGCTTCGGCGGGCTGATGACCTATCCCCCCGCCAATGGCGTGGCGGCAGTCGAGACCTTCATGACGAAGGCGAAGATGCTGATCGAGGCGGAAGGCTTGCCGGTCGAGGTGATCACCTCAGGCGGCACGCCCTCGATGATGTCGGCCGCGCAGGCCCCGGTGACGACGGAGTACCGCCCAGGGACCTATGTCTATAATGACCGCTCGCTGGTCGCGCGCGGCGTCTGCGGCTGGGAGGACTGCGCGCTCACCGTGCTCGCCACCGTCGTTTCCGTCCCGGCGGCCAACCGTGCCATCATCGATGCCGGCAGCAAGACGCTGACCTCCGACCTCCTGGGCCTTACCGGCTACGGCCATGTGCTCGGCCGGCCGGACATCGCCATCGACCAGTTGTCCGAGGAGCACGGCCGGCTGGTCAGCGAGGGGCCGATCGGCCTCATCGTGAGCGAGACGGTCCGCGTCGTGCCGAACCATGCCTGTGTAGTCACCAACATGGTCGACGAGGTCCATGTCGTGGAAGGCGGCCGGCTCACCGGCACCTGGGCGGTCGTGGCGCGCGGGCACATCACCTGACGGAGCCGCCTACACTCGGTAGCCCTCACGGCTTCCGGGTGTCCTGCATCACAGCGAGCTGCGAGGCTCGCTGAAAGCGTTACTTCAGTTCGTCACCCTCGCCACCAGTTTCGCCGTAGCGGGCGAAGCCCCTCGGCTGATCGCCGGCCCATGCAACGGCCGGCATCCCAGCCCAGTCGGATTGCATCGAGCCGGCCACTTCGATGGCCGCAGGCGCGCTGGCGACCGCAATCGGAGTGCGGGGTAAGAGCGAGCTTGCTGCGCGCTCTATCGGAATGACAAAATAGGAGGGAGCCGAATGCGGCGCTTTCGCCAGGCTTCCACGGCCCGGCGTATGACACGCCATGTCTCCGAAAACATCGTTGCGCCCGACAATCGCATGACGGGCACCCAGGATAGGTACCCCGATCGATTTTGGGCGCGGGCATTCATGCTGCCGCGGATCGTTGATAATACCTCGGCCCACGAGGGCCGTCGCGGACATGGTCGGACAGCAGCTCACCCGGCCGCTCGGCCGGGTGAGCCATGTTGGCTACATCTCATCGATGACTTTGCCCTTCTTGCCGGAGAAGTTGGCGCCAGCGGTGACAGAGGAGAGCTTGCCGGCTTTCACCAGGCGAGGTGCAGTGTAGGCTTTCATTGGCAGGCCCCCAAATCGATTGCAACCTTAGCCTGCTAAGGTTGCGGAATGGAAACATTTGGGTCAACGAGGATCCGACTGCCGTTACGCGAACCGTCTTTAAGTGTTGCAGAACCGCCGCAGTCATCGTGCTTCTGATACCGTCGGCGAACGCTTATCGTCCGACCCATCTTTCTTTTCGTCAGGGGGTGACGCCGACGACCGTGAGACGGGCGCAGGCGTGACCGAGGACAATGCCATCACCTTCTTGAAGGTTGGCGGCATGTAGGGCTTCACGAGCAGAATTCCATCGCCTTGTGCTCTGCAAATCGCGCGATGCACTACCGCATGGCGCCGCGCAGAAAGCAGTGTGCGGTGGCTAGATTTCCCTGGAATGTCGAAGTGTTTCCGAGAATTGCTCGCGTGCGTAATTTTGTTTCCGAAGTTGTCAACGATTCGAGCGTCACCACCGAGTGGCGCCGTTCGTTGGCGAATTGGGGATTGAAGGAAGTCGAGGAGGTCGTGGACGGGAGTGCACGAGCCACCCAGAATCCAAGAAAAAAGCCCCGAGGCGGGGACCTCGGGACTTATGGGGTATTTGGGGCGCCGCCGCGGATGAGGCGGCTGCATCACACAAACGCGTAGCCCCTTTTGTTGTTCCATGCCTCGTTGGCGCTTCCACCGCCGAGCCCATCACCGCCCGATGTGTCCCGGTAGTGTGATACTGTACCTCTCCGGATCAGGCGCAAGGATCTGCGCCCGGTCGGCTGCTTTGATGAATGCGGCCCGGAACGCCTCCGGGCGCCCTCGCCTTCACGTGCCCCAAGGCCGCCTAGCGGGCAGCTAGGTGAAGCCTCAACATCATGTCGGCTTCCGGCCACTTGTTGAGCGGGAATTTGGCGGCCTCAAACGAAACTTCCGGGAAGATAAATCGTGAATATGATCTGCGACCCTGTCGGTTAAATCCGTCTCTGACGGTATTGCGACAAATAATGCCCCCACCCCGTCCCGAAAACAAATCAGCACGCAGGAACTATTCTGCTTAGCGATGGTTCAATCTGTACATTTTCTGAACAATCGGATGGAAGATATGAAACGCGTCTTCATTGCCGCGGCCGCCCTTGCCATGTCTGGCGTCGCGGCTCTTGCGCAGGCTCCTGCGGCTAATCCGGATCCTGCAACTCCGGCGACGAACAATCCGGACACCAATAGACCCGCGATGCCCGCGAAGGGGGCTAACAGCTTCACCGAAAGCCAGGCGAAGACACGAATTGAGGCCAAGGGGTTCACCAACGTGAACGGTCTCGCGAAAGACAACGATGGTGTCTGGCGAGGCAAAGGCATGAAGGCCGGCGCCGCCGTCGATGTCGCGCTCGATTACCAGGGCAACGTGTTCCCGAATTGAGGACACCAACATGTTGATGGGAGAGAATGACATGACCACAGTTTCAGGACTATTTGACACTTACGACGATGCGCTTTCCGCCGCTAATCGGCTGCAGAGCCTTGGCATCGACCGCGCCAACATCAGCGTCATGGCAAATAACGCCGACGGCACTCGCATCGACAGTTCAGGCCGCGCGAGCGAAGCCGGAGAAGATGCGGCTATGGGCGTGGGGGTGGGTGCCGCTGTGGGCGGAGCCGGCGGCCTTCTCGCCGGACTTGGAGTGCTCGCTA
This sequence comes from Starkeya sp. ORNL1, assembly GCF_012971745.1. Taxonomy (NCBI): domain Bacteria; kingdom Pseudomonadati; phylum Pseudomonadota; class Alphaproteobacteria; order Hyphomicrobiales; family Xanthobacteraceae; genus Starkeya; species Starkeya sp. ORNL1. The sequence goes on along the minus strand of NZ_CP048834.1, from coordinate 212,657 downwards.
TTCCCGGAATCGGACCGGTGGTGGCAGCCGGTTGGCTGGCCGCCACCGCAGCAGGCGCCGTCGCCGGCGCGGTCGCTGGCGGCGCAGTGGGCGGCGTCGTTGGTGCAATGACCTCGGAAGGCGTTCCGGAAAACGAAGCCAATGTCTACGCCGAAGGCGTCCGACGCGGGGGCACCCTTGTATCCGCGCGCGTCGACGACGATAGGGCCGCGGAGGCGCAGGCTATACTGCACAGCGATGGCGCCGCTGATGTCTCCGATCGGGAGCGCACCTATCGCGAAGAGGGGTGGACGCGGTTCAATCCCGACTCGCCCGCCTACACTGCCGATGAAGTGACGCGAGAGAGAGACCGCTATAGCGTTTGAGCCGATATTCACAATTGGGATGCTCGCTCATTCAAAGTTTTCGGGCGAGTATCCCGCCGGCACCGCGCCTACCGCCGCCGAATGGTGTGGCTTGGGAACCGAACCATCAGCCCTTCCGTTTCCCTCCCATCACAATCATTAGGAGAGAGGACCATGGTTCGCGATCCGCGCCGTCAATACTCTCCGCGAAAAGGGCTTGTCTATCCCGACGAAACCGAACCACCTGTGCGCGCAGGCGCCGAGGCAGATATCGGCTGACGTAAAATCATCACCCGTTGCATGACGGCGACCGGATAGATTTGCCTCGACAATCCGCCAGACGTTCACGGAATTGGCGCGGCCCCATATGGTGAGAGCCAGTTGGGCCGGTTGCTCCGACATCGACGACCTGTCGTCGCTGCCCCATGAACACATAAACCGTCCTACCTGCCCTCTTCGACGCGTCGGGAAATCAGGTAGTCAAGGGACACGCCGCCCGCACCGTACTTCATCAGATAGAGCAGGCACACCGCCCACGGGCCGTGCACACTATAGGCGTCCGGATAGACGAAGAGCTGGATCACCAGGGTCATTGCAAGCAGTACGGCGGCCGCGAAGCGGCTGGCGAGGCCAAGCACCAGCAGGATCGGCATGGCGTGCTCGTTGAAGAGAGCAAGTTGCGCGGCAATCTCTGGCGGCAACAATGGCAGCCGATATTCCTCACGGAACAGATAGACGGCATTGTCGGACAGGGTGAACAGCGTCCCCTCCTCGACCTTGGTGCGCGCCGAGGCCCAGAATGCCGACGCGATCGAGAGTCGGGCGATCAGTGCCAGCAGCGAATGCGGAATGCGCTCGAAGAGTCGCGAGACGCCCCCGAAAAGGCGCAGCGCGAGTCGTGCCGGATCGAACACCCGGCTCGTCGAAACGAGGCTCATGGTCAACTCCTGTTCTGGACGAGGGACGTCGCAAGGCCGAAGCCGACGAGATCGGCAACAGCTGCTGACGCATCGAATTGGTCAGAGACGGCGAAGGCGGCCATCATCGCGGCTTCCAGCGCCACTCCGTCCCGGAGTGCCTGAAGAAAGGTGAAGCCGCCCGGCGGCAGGCGATGCACCAGGACGCGATGCGCCGGCCGGGCGACCACGGCGTCCTCGGCGCTCCAGTCGTCGATCGCAGCCGGGGTCTGCTCACCGGCATTCATCGCCCAGAGCGTGACCATCGGATAAGCCGAGCGGATCAGGCGCACCGCCGGGTGGATCCCGACACGGACGCCCGGACGGTGTGGATCGAGCGCCGCCAAGGCCTCGGCCGTGACCGGGGCAGCATCCGCGGCGTGATGAGCCTGCCCGCGCGCGATTTCCAGCCGGGCGACGTCGGCGAGATACGGCAGTCCGGCGACCGGCGCGAAGCTTTCGAGGAAATCCGGAAAGGCCTCCCCATAGCTCAACAGCACCGGCGAGCGCGGCGGCGAGGCGAACACGAAACTCCGCGCCATCGCCCGGAAAAACTCGTCGCCGACGATGGCGCAGACCGCCGGGAAGCGCTGGACCATCGCCTCGATGAGGCTCGCCGCGACATTGTTTCGATACACCGCGAAGCGTCGGTCGAGAGCCGGCTCCGCGTAAGGGCCGATTCCCGCGGGCACCGGCGCGGCGGGGTCCAGCAAGGCGCGCCGCATGTGAACCTGGACGTCGCTCTGCATGGCGCGCCTCACAGCGTGCCGGCCGGCAAGGCGGCCAGCATCACGGCGTCCGCCAGGGCCGCTTCCTCCGCCAGCACTGGCCAGGATGGCAGCTCGGCATCCCATTCGATCAGAGTCGGCCGTGCCCCGGCGCGACGGATCGCCCGCGCATAGAGCTGCCAGACCACGTCCGCGACCGGCCGGTCATGCGTGTCGATCAGCAAGGGCCGACCAGCACCGTCCTCCGCCACCTCATGGCCGGCCAGATGAATTTCGCCGACCCGCTCCAGTGGGAAGTGGTCGATATAGTCCTCTGGCGAGGTGTCGTGATTGGCCGCCGAGATGAGAACGTTGGAAACATCGAGCAGCAGTCCGCAGCCCGTGCGCTCCGAAATCTCCCGCAGGAAGTTGGTTTCAATGATGTCGCTCTCCTCGAACACCAGATAGGTCGAGGGGTTCTCCAGCAGCATCGGCCGCCCCAACGTCTCCTGGACCTCGTCGACATGGTCGGCGACGCATTTCAGTGTCCGCCGTGTATAGGGCAGCGGCAGCAGGTCGTTGAGGAAGATGTCGCCATGGCTCGACCAGGCGAGATGCTCGGAGAACGTCTCGGGCTGATAGCGGTCGATGAGCCGGCGCAGACGCCGCAAATGCTCCCTGTCGAGGCGTCCCGGGCTCCCGATCGAAAGACCGACGCCGTGCAGGGATAGCGGGTAGCGCTCGCGGATGGCGGCGAGCTGGGCATGGGGCAGACCGCCCTCACCCATATAGTTCTCGGCATGGACCTCGAAGAAGCCGATGTCCGCGCCGCGGCTCAATATGTGGTCGACGTGCTCCGGCTTCAGGCTGGCGCCAGCCCGGTTCGGCAACCGGCGGCGGGCGCGGTTCGTGCTCAAGGGATCAAGGACGGGAATCATGTCCGTGTCTCCGCATTATCGTGGGAAGCACGCGGACCCGGCCCGGCGGCCGGGTCCGCGAGGGCGATCAGCTCGGCCGCTTGATGGCGGTCAGGGAGCCCGGTCCAAAGGGGGTGGCCATGGTCAGGCAAGTACCCTTGGGCACCAGCTTCCAGGACACCCCGTTATAGTCGACCTTGTTGGTGCCGGCGCAGCTCGTGCCGGGCCCGGCGGCGCAGTCGTTCTTGCCAGCAAGCGACACGCCGAAGCACTTCTCCTTGGAAGCGTCATCGGCCTTGGCAGGCTGCGCGAGCAGCGTAACCGCGCCGGCGAGCACGCCGGCGAGGGCAAGGGAGGTGGTGAGTTTCGTGGTCATGGCTCTGTCCGTGGTTGCCCGGGAATGTCCCGAGGGGGTCATGGTTCACAGCCAGGACGATGCGGGATTGCGCGAGCGGGCGGAAATACCGGTACGCTGCCAATTCCATAGTGATCGGCTATAGTGACGGCCCGCCGGATTTGACATCGGATGGCTCCGGGAGGGTTCCCGATGGAAATGCACCAGATCCGATACTTCCTGGCGGTGTCGCGCACGCTGAACTTCACGCGGGCGGCGGAAGACTGCCACGTCGCGCAGCCCTCGCTCACCCGGGCTATCAAGCTCCTGGAAGCCGAACTCGGCGGCGACCTGTTTCGGCGTGAACGCAACCTCACGCACCTCACCGAGTTCGGCAAACGCATGCTGCCGTTGCTCGGCCAGTGCTATGAAAGCGCGATGGCGGCGAAGAAGCTGGCAACCTCCATCCGCAGCGGCTCGCTGGTGTCGCTGACGCTTGCGCTATCACATACGGTGAGCATGGCGCTGCTGATCCCTGCCCTGACCGAGCTGCTGCGACTGTTTCCGCAGCTTGAGCTGCGCTTCCTGCGCGGCACCGCCGCGGAGATCGCGGAGCATCTCAAGAAGGGCGACGCCGCGCTCGCTGTGGCCGGGCCGCTTGGCGAAAGCTGGGAGCGGCTCGACAGCTGGCCGCTGTTCTCCGAGGCGATGGAGATCGTGGTCAGCGCCGCAGACGACTCGGCGCTGCCGGATGAGCCTGCCAGCCTGCGCGAGCTGGCGCGCAAGCGCCTGCTGTACCGTCCCTATTGCGAAATGGCCGGGCTGGTGGACGAACATCTGCTGGAGGGTCAGGTGTCCTGGACCGACCGCTATGAGGTGGTGAGCGAACAGGATCTGCTTCAGTTGGTCCGGTCCGGCCTCGGCGTCGGCATCCTGCCGAAAAGCACGGCCTCCGGGACCGAGGGCCTTCGCTGGCTTCATGTCGACGGCTTCGAAATCCAGCGCACCATATCGCTCTACGGCGTCTCGGGGCGCGAGAGATCGGCTCCGGCGGCCGCGCTGCTCAAGCTGCTTCGAGCGCGGGACTGGTCGGCAGAGGTGAACTGAAGTCGCTATTCCGAGCGCAGCGCCCGTACGATGTCCGCGATTTCCATGCGCGTGCGGAAGTCAGCATCCACATAGCGCGCCCGCACGTGGCCGTCGCGGCCGACAACGAAGGTCGCGGGCAGCGGCAGGAACCAGGTGTCATTGCCCTGGAACTCGTCCAGCCGAGGGCCCCAGCCAATCATCAGGTCACGAATGGCGTCGCCCACCCAGATGACGAGGCCGAGCGACAGCGCATACTCATTGTCCATGTCCGTCAGGATGAGCACCCTATCGCCCAGGCTGGCCTGAAGCGGACCGGTGAAGGGCTGCCGCTCGGGCATGATGGAGATCGTCCGGGCACCCAGTTCGTCGAAGTCGCGGCGGGCGGCGGCAAGCGCAGTGAGCTCGATCTTGCAGAACGGGCACCAATGGCCACGGTTGAAGCTGACGACGAGCGGGCCTTCTGCCAGCAATTCGTCAAGGCCGACCATGCGCCCGGACGAATCCAGAAGCAGGAAAGGCGGCATCACGTCGCCGGGCTCGGGCGCGTCGGCACCGACCAGGCCGCGGCGAACCCGTTCGACGAGGCGATCATATTCTTCAGCGAAGGGAGATTCGACCTCCCGCAGTGCCTTGGCATAGGCGGCTAGCCGCTCGCCCAGCGGCGCATTCATGGCGATGATCTCGGCCAGAGCTTCGGCCAAGGTTCTGGTCGATGTCACGTCACACCTCGTGCCGTCGCCGGCAGTCGTCAAAGCCGGATGATGCACGAGCCGCACGGTGACAGCCAATAGCGGCCCTCTATCGAATCCGGAGGCAGGCAGCATTTCCGCCGCGCGAGCCGAGGCGGGACAGTGGGCCCACGAACCCACCCAAGCCCAGGAGAAGCGCGCCATGCGCATGACCCCCACGGAAAGCGCCTACGCGCCGGCCGGCTCGCTGCACGGCAAGGTCGCCCTCATAACCGGCTCGACCAGTGGCATCGGGCTCGGTATCGCCCATGCCTTCGCGCAAGCCGGCACCCGCCTCGTGCTGAACGGGCTGGGGCCGGCCGACGAGATGGAGCGACTGCGCGCGGGCATCGAGGAACAATACGGCGCCCAAGTCCTCTATTCGGCGGCCGACATGTCGAGCCCCTCGTCGATCGAGCAGATGATCGGGATGACGCGGGAGACATTCGGGCGGATCGACATTCTCGTAAACAACGCGGGCATCCAGCATGTGGCGCCGCTGGAGAGCTTCCCGGTCGAAAAATGGGATCTCATCCTGGCAATCAATCTGTCCTCGGCCTTCCACACCACCCGACTGGCGCTGAAGTCGATGCGGGAGAATGGCTGGGGGCGCATCATCAATGTCGCCTCCGCGCACGGCCTCGTCGCATCGCCCTTTAAATCAGCCTACGTCGCAGCCAAGCACGCCATTGTCGGGCTGACCAAGGTCACCGCGCTCGAGGCTGCCGAAGATGGCGTCACCTGCAACGCGATCTGCCCAGGCTACGTCTACACGCCTCTGGTCGAGGCGCAGATCGAGGGCCAGGCGGCGGCCCACAATCTGCCGCGCGAGCGCGTGGTGCGCGAGGTGCTGCTGGCGCAGCAGCCGAACAAGCGGTTTGCCACGGTCGAGCAGATGGGCGCGATCGCGGTGTTCCTTGCCGGCGAAGGCGCCGCCTCCATCACCGGAGCGGCGCTGCCCGCAGACGGCGGCTGGACCGCTCATTAGAGCCAGGGCACAGGAGCGCGACATGAATGCCAATGATAAAAGCCTCCACCGCACATCCGCGAGAATCCCGGACGTCCTTGCTCCTGCGAGCCGCCGCAAGGGCCGGCCGGACGCCGGTCAGGTGGTGCTCGTACTGCAAGGCGGCGGCGCGCTGGGCGCCTATCAGGCCGGCGTCTATCAGGCGATGCACGAGGCTGGCATCGAGCCGGACTGGGTCATCGGCACCTCGATCGGAGCCATCAATGCCAGCCTGATCGCTGGAAACGAGCCGGCCGAGCGGTTGCCACGGCTCAAGGAGTTCTGGGACCGGATCGCCCATACTCCCTTGTTCGACGTCGCCGCCGGGGTTCCCTGGTTTGGCCGAACCCTGCCGAACTGGAGCACCCTGACCAACGGCATTGCCGGCTTCTTCAAACCCAACCCCCTCGCCTTCCTCGGCCTGCACGTGCCGCTCTCGGCGGACGCCGCCAGCTATTATTCGACCAAGCCACTGGAACAAACCCTCGGTGAGCTGGTCGATTTCTCGCGGCTCTCGAAATGCGCGCCGCGGCTGACAGTCGGGGCAGCGAACCTGCACACCAGCGAGATGCGCTATTTCGACAGCCGCGACAGCGAACTGACGGCGCGGCACATCATGGCGTCCGGCGCCCTGCCCCCGGCCTTCCCGGCGATCCGGATCGACGGCGAGCTCTATTGGGACGGCGGCATCCTCTCGAATACGCCGGTTGAAGCGGTATTCGACGACAATCCGCGCCGCAGCTCGCTGATCTTCGCAGTTCACATCTGGAACCCGCAGGGCGACGAGCCGGAGAGCATCTGGCAGGTCATGCACCGCCAGAAGGAGATCCAGTATTCGAGCCGCGCGCTCAGCCACATCATGCGGCAGAAGCAGATCCACCGACTGCGCCACATCATAGCCGAGCTTGCCGCCAAGCTGCCGGAGGAAGAGCGGGGAGCCGATGCCGCCCGCGAACTCGCGGCATATGGCTGCCTGACCCAGATGCACGTGGTCCGGCTGCTCGCGCCGCGCCTCGACCATGAGGACCACACCAAGGACATTGATTTCAGCCATTCCGGCATAAGCAGCCGCTGGAAGGCCGGCTATGAGGACACCATGGGCGTCCTCGACGAGACGCCCTGGGAGAAGCCGTTCGATCCGCTGGAGGGCTTCCATCTGCACGAACTGCGGCGGTTGGGCGTGTCGTCGACCTGAAGCCGGATCGCATGCCAACTGCCGAAGAAACGTAGAAAAGGGGCCGGCCGGCCCCTTTTCTACGCCCACCGCCATAGCACAGCTCTATCAACTCAGGAGGCATCCGGCATTTCAACCGGAGACGGGGAAGTCCGATCCTGCTCTTGCAGCAACCGGCGTCAGTGCCCGGAAAACATCGGAGAAACGACCATGTTGGCCCTCTTGAACACTCTCGTGCTCGACGATCCGCCCCAGACCGCACGCATTGCGGACCACGGCCCTGTCGACGAATTGCAAAGCCACTACCGGAAGATCGGGATCGCGGCGGTCGCCGGTGCGCTGGCCGCGTCGCGGCAGGAGCCGAAGCCGCATTCGCAGCCATCGAGATTTCCCGAGGCAGGCTTCTATCGCGCCGCCTGGCGGAAGTGCTGAGCACCCAAGCCCGCCGCTATGGACTTCGGAGCCAACCGGCATTTCAACGCCGGCGGCTCACCTCGCATTCTTCATGACGTTGGCTGGGCATGAAGCCCGGTCTGAAGTCAAATGGAGGGTTTCATGTTGCTCAGGGCAGGAAAGATCTTCACGGCGCTCGCGTTCGTCTTCACCCTCGCGGCCGGCGCGGCATCCGCCGGCGACGGAAATGGCGTGGTGAAGGTCAAGAGCGCCTACTCCATCGAAGAGACGGTGGCGCGTGTGAAGCAGGACGTGGCGACCAAGGGGATTCCCTTCCTCGCCGAGATCGACCAGTCCGGCCTTGCCGCCGCGGCTGGCATCGGCTTGCAACCTTCCCGATTGCTGATCTTCGGCAACCCGCCGCTCGGCGCGCAGTTCCTGACCTCGAACCCGGATGCCGGGCTCGACTGGCCGGTGCGGCTCTTGGTGCGCCAGGACGAAGACGGATCGGTCTGGCTTGCCTATTCCGACTTCGCCTGGATCGCCGATCGCTACGCCATCCGCGACCGGCAAGCGCAGTTCGAAATGGCCGCTTCGGTGATCGGCTCGGTCACCTCCAGCGTCGCGTCGAAATAGATCTCGCTTCACGCCTCCAGGGCTCGCCTCCGACCCAAGGTCGCGGCGGGCCCTGTCGCGTTCGCCGGTACCCGAACGATCAGGATAGTCGAACGCTATCGAACCAAGAGCCAGCCGATATTTCAGAACGCTGCGCGCAGGCCCGATCCTGCTCCCCATAGCCGAGGCCGACACCCGGACTTGGTCATCCAAAGGAGAAGGATCAATGACGAAGACACTCTCGCTGGCCCAGAGACACTCGGATTTCGCCCGCTCGGGTCTCGCTATCGTGGCGCTACTCGGCGCTTTCCTGGTTCCCAGCATCGCCGACGCCGGCCAATGCCCTACGGGCAAGCAGGTCACCGACGCGATCAAGCCGGTCGACCACGCTGCCAAGGGCGTGACCGACACCGTGTTGTCCTCGATCGACCTCGCCAAGGAGCCCGCGGCGATCCAGGACCGCAAGCTGCGCCTGCGCAAGCTGGTGATCCAGCCGAACGGCGTCGTTCCCTGGCACAGCCACGGCGACCGCCCGGCCATCATCTACGTCGTCCAGGGCGACGTGACCGAATATGCCAGCAATTGCGCGGTGCCGATCATGCACAAGGCTGGCGAGTCGACCGCCGAGACCCATGCGACGTCGCACTGGTGGAAGAACACCGGGCGCGAGACGGCCATCCTTCTCTCCGCGGACGTCCTCCACGACGAGAGCGACCACAATATGTGATCGGCGCTCGGGCTTATCCGCGAACCGGGCGCCCCGGCCAGTGCCGAGGGCGCCCACTCTTCTGGAGCCGATTGATGACCATGACCGCGCCATCCGCTGCCCACCCCGAACAAAGCATTACCGATGGCGCCGCCAGTCCCGCCACGGGATCGCTGCGCGGTGCGGCAGTGGTTGCCCTGATTGCCTTCCTGACCCTGGTCGATCTGTTCGCGACACAGGCGATCCTGCCGCCGCTCACCCATGCCTATGGGGTGACGCCGGCCGCCATGGGCCTCGCGGTCAATGCAAGTACGCTCGGAATGGTGGTTGCAAGCCTCCTCGTCGCCTTGCTGAGCCGCCGCATCGACCGACGCCTTGGAGTGGTAGCGAGCCTCGCACACTCGGCGTGCCGACCCTGCTACTCGCCGTGGCGCCGAACCTTGCGGTCTTCGCGCTGCTGCGCATCCTGCAGGGCCTGCTCATGGCCTCGGCTTTCACCTTGACCCTTGCCTATCTGGGAGAAACCTTCCGGGAACGAGACGCGTCGAAGGTGTTTGCCGCCTACATCACTGGCAATGTCGCCTCGAACTTGTTCGGCCGGCTGATGGCCGCCGGCATTTCCGACCATTTCGGCCTCGCCACCAACTTCGTCGTCTTCGCCGGCCTCAATCTGCTCGGTGCGGGGCTCGCCTGCATCGCCCTTCGGCCGAACGCCCCAACCGCGACGCCGACGCCCCGGCCGTCCTTCCGCGAAGCCTTTGCCGCGCATCTCGCCGATCCGGCACTGCGTGCCGCCTTCGCCATCGGATTCTGCATTCTGTTCGCCTTCATCGGCACCTTCACCTTCGTGAATTTCGTGCTGGTGAGGCCACCAATCGGCGTCGGCATGATGGCGGTCGGCTTCGTCTATCTCGTGTTCCTGCCGTCCATCGTCACCACGCCGCTCGCCGGGCGACTCGCAGTGCGGTTCGGCGCCCGCGGCGCGCTGTGGATCGGGCTCGCAATCGCTGGCCTGGGGCTGCCGATGCTGCTGGCACCCAGCTTGCCCGTGCTCGTGCTGGGCCTTGGTTTGGTCGCCGTCGGCACCTTTCTGGCGCAAGCGGTCGCCACCGGCTTTGTCGGCCGGACTGCCACCTCGGATCGCGGAGCCGCCAGCGGCATCTATCTGGCAAGCTATTTTCTCGGCGGACTGAGCGGAAGCGCCCTGCTCGGCTGGATCTTCGACAGCTTTGGGTGGATTCCCTGCGTCGGCGGCGTGGCTGCGGCGCTGATGGCGGGGGCGATACTCGGACTAAGGCTGCAATCGCCCGATCTCCCGAGCGCAACTTGATCTGTGGTGAAGCTCGATCCCGCCAAATCCCACCTTATCCCGGCAAAGATCGACAAAGAGCGCTGGAGAGCGACAAAGAGCGATTACGCAACCAAAACGCTCGCTGTCGTTCGCTTTACCAGCGCTTTTTGTCGTTACGTGGCTGCAAACACTTGGAAACTTTGAGGTTCCAGATTGCCAATGCGCATAGCGCTGTGGCGCATATTTCCGATATCGACACCGAAGTATGGAAAGGCTTGATTGAAATACGGTTTTTAGCCAGCTCACTACCCGCTTTGGCCTTGTGACCTTGCGATTGGCCAACCCTCCGCCTCTGCCCAAGATAGCCCTCGGTTGTCAGCCGCGGACGCCCTGGCGTTGGTGGTGTCGAGATCCCGTGGCCTATCGCGGGCGCCATCATGGATCTCGCTCGCGTGCGTATTGGAACAGCACGAAGGTTTCAACGAGCAGGCCTCACGGTCCAGCTAGCTGAAGCGGTGCGGCTCTCGCACTGCGACGAGACGGCAGCATGACCAACGACATGCCGCGCCGCGTCACGGAAAAATCACGGCGCATTCCACAATGCGGAATCCAAATCTTGAAAAGGAGGTGGGGTGGTCTGACCCTCGGATGAACTTTCCAGGGAGGATAGGATGTCGACTAGCGCAGATGGCCCGTTCGAAGGCGGCGGCGCGCTCCAAGGCGCTGCGGAACTAATTGCGGATCCGCAACAGCATAGATTCCGCAAGTCATTGGGTGTGTGGCACGTCGTCGGCCTCGCCATGGCAGACGTTTCACCCACCATGGCGGTGCTTTTGCTTACCGCCGGCGTCGTCTCTCTTAGTGGGACCTTCACCATCGGTGCCTGTCTGCTCTTGAGCGGCATTGTTGTTCTTATCGCGCTGTGCCTTGGCGAGCTCTCATCGCGAAACCCCTCGGCTGGCGGTATGTATTCGATCGTCAGGGAAACGCTGCCGGCGCCGATCGCCTGGATCACCCTGCTGAACTACGTGCTGCAGGGCGTATTCATACCGGCGAGCCTGACGCTCGGCATCGCTATCTTCGTCAAGGACCTCTTCCCGCAGCTTCCCATCGGCAATGAGGTAATCGCCCTGGTCGCCCTCGGCGGCGCGGGCCTCATCGCGCTAACCCGTGTCGAGGTTGGAGCCTGGACCACGGCGGCTATGGTTGTCGTCGAAGTCGCCGTACTCGGCTTGATCACCATCGCGGCGCTTCTCAACTGGAACCAGAATCTAGTCGAAGTCACGATGGCGCCAGTCCATCTTGTCGACGGCGCGCTGATCCCGGTGACTTTCGCAGTCGCCATCACTGCGCTAGCGCCAGCGTTCAACATCATCAATGGCTACGATGCCGCGCTCGGCTTCTCCGAGGAGATGCATGACGGGGCGCGGACCATCGGCAAGGCCGTGGTCATCGCCGCGCTCCTCGCCAGCATCCTAATCACCGTGCCGTTCACTGCCGCGGTGGTCGCGGCGCCGGACCTCAAGGAATTCCTGTCGAGCGCCACGCCCGTGGTCTATTCCGTCGAAAAGGCGCTTGGACCCTATGCGAAGGCGATCGTCGACATCGGTGTCATCATCGCGCTGTTTAATGGTGCCTTGTCCTTGATCATGTATTTCGCACGCGGCGTGTTCGCCACCGGCCGCGACCGGCTTTGGCCGGCGGCGGTCAATGCGCGCGTAGGCTCCCTCAACAATCATGGCGTCCCGGCTTGGGGCGTGATCGCCTTGGTCATCCCGGCGGTCCCGCTGCTGTTCGTGAATCAGCTCGATTGGCTGATCATCTTCTCGGGCACAATGATCACGGCGGTCTATTTCTGCATCGGTCTTGCGGCCTTGTGGAGCCGTATCAAGGACAAGACCAGCCCGCGACCATTCCGTATGCCCCTCTGGCCGCTGCCGGCATTGATCGTGACCTTGTTCACGGGCTTCGCGCTGGCGCAGCAGGAGACACAATTCATCGTCGGTGAGTTGGTCCTCGCGGCTGTCGCCCTGATGCTGTTCGCACTCTCCAAGGCGTGGTCGACCCGCCCCACCCGTGGCGCGTGAAGTTCGACGATGTCGCTCGCCTGCCACCCCAATGGCGTCATCCGCGTAGATCGCGCCAGGGATGGCAGGCAGCCCGTCTTTTTAGTCACTGGATGAATCATGATGCAGAGAGTTATCGTCCTCACCGGCGCCGGGCGCGGAATTGGTCTCGCAGCGGCCAGACGGTTCGCGCTCGCCGGTGATCTGCTCGTCCTCAACGACGTTAAATTCAGCGACGAGGCACTCGCGTTGGAGACCACGGCACGCGAGTACGGCGGCGACGTGATCTTCCTTGCCGGAGACGTCTCCGACCCCAGCGAGGTTACGACTCTTGTCGCCACCGCCGAGGGCCGGCATGGGCGGGTCGATGTGCTGGTCAACAATGCCGGCGTACTGCTGTCGAAGCCCACCATCGAGACCACGATGGAGGATTGGATACGCATCATATCAATCAATCTTACCGGCACTTGGAATTGCCTGCATGCGGTGCTTCCGGGAATGGTGGCGCGGCGAGCGGGACGAATCATCAACGTCTCCTCCGAGCTCGGCCTGATCGGCTTTCCAACCTACGCCGCCTATTGCGCTTCAAAGGGCGGCGTCATCGCCATGACCAAGGCCCTGGCGAAGGAGGTCGCGCCACTCGGTGTACTGGTCAATTCGGTTGCTCCCGGCCCGATCGAGACGGACATGCTGAAATTCGACACCATCGAGTTCAACGACGAGACCCGCGAACAGATTCCGCTGCGCCGCTTCGGCCAACCGGACGAGATCGCCGCCGCGATCGAGTTTCTCGCCGGTCCAGGCGGCAGCTACATGGTGGGGCAGATCCTCAGTCCGAATGGTGGAACCGCCATCTAGGGGCCCGCGAGCGGGGACTATCTAAGCGATATCATCGTGCACCAGATTCAACCGGCCGCGGATGTTCGACACGTACAGGTTTGCCAGCCTTGCGGAACATGCCCGGCCCGCGGCCGAAGGAGGCGCACATGTCCGGCGAGGTGCAGTCACTCACACGCGGCCTTGCGATACTGGAGGCGCTGACGGAATTCGACGTCGACGGCGCAAGCCTTGCCGACATCGTCTCGCGTACCGGCTTGTCGCCGAGCACCGTACATCGCCTGCTCGCCACCTTCGTCGAGGGCGACTATGTGCTGCGAGGCAAGGACCGCAATTCCTATGTGCTGGGCCACCGCATTATCAGCGTCGCTGGCTCGGTACAACTTCGCACGGCGCACCTGCGTGTCCTCGCCCGGCCGCATCTCGAGGAGATCGCCGAGCAGAGCGGGGAGACTGCTAATCTCGTCGCACTCGATGGCCGCACGTCGGTCTATATCGACCAGGCGGAAGGCACACGTGTACTGCGCATGTCAATTCGCGTCGGCAGCACATTTCCGGCGAACACCTCGGCGTCCGCCAAGGCCATACTTGCCTTCCAGAAATCCGACGATGCGCTGCGGCTGATCTTCGACGAGCGCCGTGCGAGGCGCTACACCAGGCGGACCATCATCGATCCGGACACCTTTCGCGCCGACCTGAAAAGTACCCGCGACCGCGGCTTCGCGATCGAACGCGAGGAGGTTGAAGAGGGGGTGAGTTGCATCGCCGCGCCAATTCTCGGACCGAACGCCGTGGCCATCGCCGCCATCAGCGTGCCGGGGCCGACGACGCGCATCCTTAGCCCGACGCCGGAACGGCTGGGCGCGCTGGTCATGGACCATGCAGCGAGAATATCGCGCGCCTTGCAGACGCGCGCGCCGACGAAACCTGCGGGTGCGCGCGCCAAGGCAGAAAACACAGGGAGAACCAAAGAATGACAGCCACGCTCGTCACTGGCGGCATGGGCTATAGCGGCCGCGCCATCGTACGCCAACTCGCAAAACAGGGCGTCCGCGTCGTCAACTACAATCGCGACTATTCAGAGCTGGCGACCGACCTGATCACCCCTGTGCAAGGCGAATTGTACGATATCCCCCGTCTGGTCCGGACCATTCAGACATACGGCGTCGATCGCATCATCCATACCGCTGCGATGTCCCACCCGGACCTGTCGATCGACCTCCCGATCACCACCGTCGCCGCAAACATCGACGGCACCGTAAGTCTGATGGAAGCAATGCGGCTCGCGGGGATCACTCGACTGGTAAATTTTTCGTCCGAAACAGTCTACGGAAACCATGCCGGGCCGATCTACGAGACCTCTCCAGCAAAACCTACCACGCCCTATGGCGTAACCAAGGTAGCCGTCGAGCATTTCGGCAGGGTATACAATGAGCTTTACGGATTGCAGACGCTCGCCTTGCGCTTCACCGAAGTGTACGGCCCAGGAAATCGCATGCCGCAAATACTACGCGATATCGTCAAAACGGTATTGCGCGGAAAGCCCTATCGGATGGAAAGTGGTGCTGACCACCTGTTCCATTTCATCCATGTCGAGGACGTCGCCAAGGCGGCGATTCTCGCGGCAAAGGCCGACAAGCCCAACGGTTATGTCTTCAACGTCTTCGGCGACCGCTGCTGGACATTGGCCGAGACAGCGGTCCTGCTCCGCAAGCTGATCCCGGACGCACAAATCGACATCGGGCCCGGCTATTGCCATCTCGATCGCCAAGGCCCCTGGGACCAGTCCGCAGCGAAGCGGGAATTTGGCTATGCGGCCACATTTGCGCTCGAGGACGGCCTCACGAGCTATATCGAGTGGTTGCGCGATAATGAATACTGACAGCGAACGTCCGGCGTCGCGTAAGTCGGAAATGCATGCCGGCCGGAGAAAAATCCGCGCCGAATCCTTGGCAAGGGATGCTTTCGCCCCCTTTGGCGACGTCATCGATGACACCGGCCCGACTCGCTTTCCGACCAACGGAGGCGACGCCATGCGCATCCATCAGCTCGCGATCGCGGATTGTGCGGCGGAGCGGGGCCGGACGCTTCTGAGCCTATTCCGTGTCGCTCGACCAACCTTTCACGATCCGCTCCGGCTTATGGAGCGGCACCCGATTTCAAGCCAGGCGTTCGTGCCACTCGGCCACATGCGGTTCATCGCCGTCGTGGCCGAAGCAAGCAAGGATCCGCAGGTGACCAATCTGCGAGCTTTCATCAGTAACGGCCGGCAGGGCGTCAACTATCGTCGAGCGACGTGGCATCATCCGTTGATCACGCTTGATGCGGGCGACTTCCTTGTCGTCGACCGGGCCGCACCAGGGGTGGAATTCATTCAGGATTATGAGGAGGTCGTGTTGACCGACGAAGTCAGCGTGATCCTTCCATAAGTGAACAGCCGCGAATTCTGCAGCAAGTCCCGATAGATGGTAGTGAACATGATTTCCAATGCGATCAAGTGGCCGAATGGCGCCAAATGCGCGGCCTGCCTGACCTTCGACATGGATGCTGACAGCCTGATCCACGTGGATTACCCCCATGACGGCAACAGGCGCGTGGCAGCCATATCCATGCTACGCTACGGCCCGCTCATCGCGGTTCCGCGGATCGTAGAGAGCTACGAGCGTCTTGGTATCAAGCAGACGTTCTTCATTCCTGCCTGGTGCATCGAGCAGTATCCCGACGCGGTGGATACGGTTTTGCGCGGCGGACACGAGATCGCCCACCATAGCTATATCCACGAAAACCCGTTGGAGCAGACTCGCGCCGACGAAGCCCATTGGCTCGATGTTGGTATCGAAGTGATTAAACGCGCCACCGGCAAAGCGCCGCGTGGTTGGCGCGCTCCACTCTACAATTTCTCGGATAACTCACTCGACCTGCTGCTCGAGCGCGACTTCAAATATGACGCCTCGCTGATGGGCGCCGACATCCCCTATATCATCCGCAGCCGGAAGAACGGCGGCGAACTCATCGAGCTGCCGAGCCATTGGGGGCTAGACGACTGGCCGCAGTATGTCCAGTCCATGGACCTGAACTACATGATGCCCATCCGCAGCGCCCGCAATGGCTTCGATCTCTACCTGCGCGAATTCGAAGCTGCCTATGCGTACGGTGCTCTGTGGGTGCCGGTGCTCCATCCGTTCGTCACGGGCCGCCTGGCCCGCTGGCACGTATTTGCCGAGTTTCTGGAAAAGGTGGTGGCGCAAGGCGACGTGTGGTTCGCGCCGATGGAAGAGATTGCGGCGTATGTGCGAGGCGAGACCGACGCCGGACGCTATCTCCCGATGGTTGATCTCATCCCGCAATATGAGGAGCCGATCGGACGCGTCCTGCCACGTCCCTGACCCTGCCCGATTGCGAGACCGACATGGCACGCCTTGAATTCTTGTTACCGGGCGGCGAGCGGATTTCTCCGCTCGTCCGGACGCTGCTGCTTGGAAGCTTCACCGGCCGGTCCCAAGCCGATGTGTCTCGCCACGTCGAGGAAATGGAGCTTCTCGGGGTGACAGTGCCGTCGCGGCTGCCGATATTTTATCCCGCCATGTCCTGCCTGCTGACACAGGAGGCGCAAGTTGAGGCCGTCGGGTCCGACAGCCGACCTGAGGTGGAGTTTGTGCTGTTCGCCCATCGAGGACAGTGGTTCGTCACCGTGGGAAACGACCAGTTCGACCTGGATCTCGAAAAGCGCTCTCTAGTGTCGAAGTCGAAGAACCTCTGCCAGAAGCTAGTCGCCGGCATGGCGTGGCCGCTCGACGAAGTGTCGGGACATTGGGACGCGCTGACGCTTTCCCTGAGTAGCAATGACAGGTTGCTCCAGCACGGCAGGCTGGAGCAACTGCTTCAGCCTGCCGTGCTGCTCGACTCCGTCAAGCAGGATTTTGGCAAGCGCGAGATCGACATGCTGTTCTCGGGTACGATCCCGTTCCTGCCGGATGTCCAGATAGATTCGGGCGATCTTCGGATCGCGCTGCACGATCCGGTGCTGTCCCGCGAACTGTCCGCCCGCTTCGCCATCAAGGAGCTGAGTGCGATCGGCACCGCGTAATCCTATTTGCTCCGCTCGTGGAATATGCGCCCGATCAGGTTCATCAAGATTTGCGCCGCTAGGATCGCGGTGGTTCCGGTGTGGTCATATTCCGGCGCGACTTCCACCAGGTCCACGCCCACCACTTCGCCGCGCTTGGCGAGGCCGGCGAGCAGTTCCAGCACCTCGTAATAGAGGAAGCCGCCATGGGACGGCGTGCCGGTACCGGGAGCGATCGACGGATCGAAACCGTCAATGTCGATCGTCAGGTAATAGCGCTTGCCGGCGGGAATGCGCGCGAGGAGGCCCTCTACACCGAGCTTGCGCGCCTGGCGCACGGAGAGGATGTCCGAGCCCATGCTGCGCGCCGCGTCATAGCCCTCCTTCGCGGTGGAGGAAACGTTGCGGATGCCGATCTGCGAGAGACCCGTGACATAGGACTTCTCGGCGGCACGGCGCATCGGGTTGCCGTGGCCGTAACGCACGCCGTGGCGCTCGTCGACGAAATCGAGATGGGCGTCGATCTGTACGAGATGGATGTCGCCATGCCCCTCGAAGGCGTTGATGCAGGGGATATTGATTGAATGGTCGCCGCCGAGCACCACCGGCAGGGCGCCGGCTTCGAGGCATTTCCTCACGCCATACTCGATGTTGGCATGACTTTTCATCGTGTCGGTATGCACGATATCAGCGTCGCCGAGATCGACGATGCGCAGGCTTGAAGGCAGGTAGGTGACGTCGTCCTCGTGATCGTAGGCGCCGCCATGGCCAAACGAGAAGAGCGTCGAGGCCTCGCGTATCGCGCGCGGGCCGCCACGCGCACCGGCACGCCATTGCGTACCGAAATCATAGGGCGCGCCGAGCACGGCGACATCGGCGCCGATGTCGTTCCAGTCGGCGACATAGGGCGCCTTGGCAAAGGTGCAGATGCCAACGAAGGGCAAGTTCAACCGTCCGGCCTCGTAGCCGTGGCCGACATTGTCACCAGGCGGGTCGCTGCGGGTCATTTCGGGGGTCTCCTATTGACGGTGAGCGCCGCGGCGGCGCTGTCGCGTGCATGGCCGGCGATTTAACGGGCATCGGCCGGCCATCGGTCGAAAGGCGGGAGTGCGGTCAGACCTTGGTCTCGCGGCTATATGGCAACCCGACAGCGGCAGGCGGCCTTACCCGGCCGTAGAGGCCGACCAAGGCCAGCACCGACGCGACATAGGGAAGCGCGATGAAGATCTGATAGGGAATGGTCGGGTTGGCGAATTGCAGCCGCAGTTGCAGGGCGTCGCAGAATCCGAAGAACAGGGCGGCGAGCACGGCGCCGATTGGGTCCCAGCGTCCGAGGATCACCGCGGCGAGCGCGATGAATCCCTTGCCGGCGCTCATGTGCTCGGTGAAGACGAAGACCTGCGACAGCACGATGTAGGCGCCGCCCAGGCCGGCAAGGCCGCCACTGGCCAGTACGCAGCAGAAACGCACCCGGTAGACCGGCACGCCCGCCGAATCCGCCGCCGCCGGGTTCTGGCCGGTGGCGCGTATGTTCAGTCCCCAGGCCGTACGGTAGAGAATCCAGTAGCTCACCGGTATGATGATGTAGAGCAGATAGACGAGTGCGTCCTGGTCGAAGAACGACTCGCCGATGAGCGGGATCGAGGACAGGCCGGGGATGGCGAAGGGCTTGAATCCCTGCAGCGTCTTGGTGGTCGCGTCCATGCCGAAGATGAGGCGGGCGAGGAAGGCGGTCAGACCGATCGCCACGAGATTGATGGCGATGCCGCAGACGATCTGGTTGACGTTCAATCGGATCGCCAGCACCGCAAGAACGCCACCGGCCGCGGCGCCGCAGGCCACGCCGACCAGCGCACCCGCCACAGGATTGCCGGTCAGGAACACGCCGAGCGCGCCGCCGAAGGCGCCGAACAGCATCATGCCTTCGAGCCCGACATTATAGATGCCGCCGCGCTCGGCGATCACCCCGCCGATGGCAGCAAAGGCGATCGGCACGGTGAGCCGCAAGCTCGTGCGCAGCAGGTCGGTGGAAGAAGCGATGTCCAGCCAATCAAGCATTCTGCTTCTCCCGCGAAGCAAGCACGGCGTCCATGGAGCGCCGGCGCGCCAGCATCTGCCCCCAGCGTGAATCGCTGAAGCGGATCGACAGGCTGGCGGCGACGAATATGACGATCAGGCCCTGGATGGCGTCGATGACCGTGCTGTCGACGCCGACGGCACGCTGCATGAACTGGGCGCCCGAGCGCAGGCCGGCGAAGAACAGTGCGCACACCACCACGAGTATCGGGCTTGCCGCAGCCATGAACGCCACCACGATGCCGTCGAAGCCATAGCCAGGGCTGAAATTCTGGAACAGGCGGTACTTCACGCCCAGCACTTCGAACGCACCGGCAAGGCCCGCCAGCGCACCGCCGATCATCATGGTCACGACGATCTGCCGCCGGACATTGATGCCGGCATACCGGGCGGCCTGCGCATTGTAGCCGGCGGTGACGACGGAAAACCCGAAGGTGGTGTATTTCAGCCCGAAGGCGAGGACGATGGCGAGCAGGACGCCAAAGATCGCGCCGGCATGGGCATCGGTCGGCGGCATGATGTAGGGCAGGAACAGCGAGGGCGGGATCTCCCGCGAATAGGGATAGGGAGCCCCCTCCTCCATCATCGGGCCGCTGGCGGCATAGCTGACGAGGTTCATCGCCACGTAGTTCAGCAGCAGCGTGACGATGACCTCGTTGATTCCGCGATAGGCCTTGAGCACGCCTGCGATCGCGGCCCAGAGGGCTCCGCCCAGCGCGCCGGCCAGGATGCAGACGCTGAGGTGCACCGGCCAGTACATCTCCGGCAAATAGAGCGCGGCGATCGTGCAGAACAGCGCGCCGAGATAGATCTGGCCCTCCGCGCCCACATTGAACAGGCCGCCGCGCAAGGGGATGGCGACCGCGAGCCCGGCCAGCACGATGGGCGAGAACTTCACCAGCGTGGCACCGAAGCCGAAATAGTCGAAGAACGCTTCGCCGAACAACGAGCGATACGCTGCGATCGGGCTGGCGCCGGCGGAGAGGATCAGCACGGAGCCGACCAGGAGGGCGATGATGACGGCCCAGATGGTCCGCATCGCGAAGATGACACGCATGACCTCCGCCATCACGCCGCACTCCTCACGCCGGCCATGAGTTCGCCGAGGCGTTCGGGGCTCGCTTCCTCCGGCGCCAGAATGCCGGTGATCGCGCCCCGGCACATCACGGCGATGCGGTCCGACACGTCGAGCACGTGCTCGAGTTCGGTGGAGATATAAAGCACGGCGACGCCGGTCTTCTTGAGGTCGAAGATCATGTTCTGGACGAACTCTATGGCGCCGACATCGAGACCCTTGCAGGCCTGCATGATCACCAATATGCGGGGGCCAGCCTCGATCTCTCGGGCGAGGATGACCTTTTGCTGGTTGCCTCCCGACAGGAAGCGCGCCGGCTGCTGCGGCGAGCGCAGGCGCACGTCGTAACGCCGGACGAGATCGGCCGCGTTGCGCGCGACATATTTGAAGTCGAGGATGCCGTGGTGCGATACCGGCGGCTTGTCGTATTCGCGCAGCACGAAATTAGTCGCCACGGGATAGTCGAGCACGAGCCCGGTGTGCTGGCGATCCTCGGGTATGAAGCCGATCCCAACTTCGTCCTTGCGTGCCCTCACGTCCAGCGGGCCGATGTCCCGGCCATTCACCGTAATGGCACCGTGGCTCAGCGGCCGCAGCCCGGCGATGACCTCGCCGAGCTCGCGCTGGCCGTTGCCGTCGACGCCGGTGACGCCGAGCACCTCGCCGGCGCGCAGGCCGAACGTCACGCGGTCGAGAGCGCCCACGCCCTGGTCGTTGTCGGCAACGAGATCGTTCGCCTGCATCACCGTCTCGCCGGGCGTCGACTTCGTGCGCTTCAGGTTCATCACGATGTCGCGTCCGACCATGCGCCTTGCCATCTCGCGCGGATTGGTGTCCCTGGCGTCGAGTTCGTCCGTCACCTTGCCATGGCGCATGACGGTCACGCGGTCGGCCACCTGCATCACCTCGTCGAGCTTGTGGGTGATGAACAGGATGGTGTGGTTGGCGGCGCGAAGGGCGCGCAGGCTGTCGAGAAAGGAATCGATTTCGGTGGGCGCCAGCACGCTGGTCGGCTCGTCCAGAATCAGCACCTCGGCCTTGCGATACAGTGCCTTGAGTATCTCCACGCGCTGGCGCATGCCCATCGGCAGCGTCCAGATCTCGGCGGAGGGATCGATCTCGAAGCCGAGCTTGCGGCTCAGCTCGCGGATGTTGCGATCATGGACGTCGAAGTTCACCGGCTTCAGGCCACGCTCGAACCCGAGCACGATGTTCTCGGTGACGGTGAGCGAGTCCACCAGCATGAAATGCTGATGGATCATGCCGATGCCATTGGCGATCGCATCCTGCGGGGAGGCCATCTTCAACGGCCTGCCGTCGAGCACGATCTCACCCTCGTCGGGCTGATAGAGCCCGTAGAGGATATTCATCAGCGTCGTCTTGCCCGCTCCGTTCTCGCCGAGAATGGCGTGGATCGCGCCCTTGGCGATCCCGATGCGCACGTTGTCGAGGGCCCTGAAGCCGCCAAACGACTTCGAGATCCCATCAATGAGGATATGATCCATTCGCCTCGCCCGATAGATGCCGCCGATACGGGAAAGCCGCCAGGCGGCTTTCCCGTCGCGATGTGGCTCAAGGCTTGAGCGCGCCCGATTTCATCTTGTCGACGAGGCCGGCGACTTCCGTCTTCACGGCTTCCGGTATCGCCGGATTGAACGAGCCGATGCGGCAAGCTTCGGGCTGGCTGAGGTTGAAATTATAGTTCTTGCCTTCCAGCTTGCCTTCCTTGGCGTAGCCGACATAGTCGAGCATCGCGCCCTTGATGTCGAAGATGGCCGATTGCAAGATTGTCTCCGGCCAGTCGCTGATCGCATCGTAATAAAGGCCGAAGCCATACACGCCCTTTTCCTTGCAGGCCTGCAGGCTTCCGATCACCGCGTTGTCCATGGTCGGAAAGATGACGTCGGCGCCCTGGGCGATCTGGTTGAGCGCCGCCTCCTTGCCCTTGGCGATGTCGTCCCAGTCATTGGTGTAGGCCGTGAAGACCTCCTTGCCGCCGGCGGCCTTGAAGCCCTCTTCGTAGCTGGAGTTGAGATCGAGCGAGAACTTGATCTTCTGGCCGCCGATCCAGCCGGCCTTTCCGGTCTTTGACATCTTGCCGGCGATGTAGCCCATCAAATAGCCGGGCTGCTTGTAGTTGAAATCCGCCGAGGCGAGGTTTCCACCGCCCTGCTGGCCATTGTTCACCATGAAGATGGACTTGGGATAGCGCGGCGCCACACGCTTGGCGGCATCCTGGAACTCGCCGCCATGGCCGATGACAAGCTGGAAGCCGCGGCGCGCATAGTCCGCCATGGCCTCGGCCTGGTCTGCCTGCACCACCTTCTCGCTATAGGCGATGTCGACGCCGAGCTTTTCCTTGACGGCCTGGATGCTCTCATACCCGGCCTGGTTCCAGGATTTGTCGGTGATGTTTCCGGGCATGACGATCGCGACCTTGAGCGGCGTCTGCTGTGCCCAGGCGGGACGGAGAGCGACAAGAGTGGCGCTGGTTCCGCAGAGTGCGACGAAGGACCTTCTGCTTATATTCATGATCGATCCCATCTGGTGATTTTTGCTTTGTGCGCGCACGTATTAGGCAGCGTCTCCACATTGTCTTGAAGACATGCGCTTCCCGGTATCCTCGATCAGCTAATTCCCCTGTTCGATCTAAATTAAATGAACTTTGTTTCGTGTATGGCCGAGGTAAGTGCGCGGCGGTCGCGTAGCGGCAATGCCATCGCACGCCGGTCGCCAGTGACGGCCCGCGCCAGCGTCGAGATATTCTATAATCAGTTGATTCTACAGCGCTATCTAGCCACCGGGATCGCCGCGTCCACGCGGGCCGGCGCGGGCTGCCCGGCCGCGGGCTGCGAAAGCAGCTCCTCGAGAAACGCCCTGATCAGGCGTTCCTGCTTGCGCTCGCGCTTGGTCGCCACCTCGAAGCGCGAAATATGGGTCAGCTGTGCCGGCAGCAGGGGCCGAAGGCGCCCAGCCTCGGTCCAGATCCGCGCATAGTGAACCGGCAGGAATCCGATGAACCTGCCGGAGAGAATGAGGTGCGCCATGGCCTCCATATCGCTGACCGATGCCGAGTCGACGGCCCGGTCGGTCGGCAGTTCGATCTTGCTCGGCACGTGGCTGCGCAGCACATACTTGCTGTCGAGCAAGGATGACAACTCCACGTCATCCGGCGCTTTCTCGAACAGCGGATGGCCCTTGGCGCAATAAAGCTGATGCCGCTCCTCGAACAGCGGCGTGTAAACAAGGCCGGGCACATGCTGGTAGAAAGGTGCGATGCCGAGATGCATGCCGCCTTCGAGGATAGCTCTTTCGAGCTGCGCGGGCTCCTGGACATGTAGCGAGATATAGACGTCGCCGTGCTTGTCGTGGAACCGGCCGATGGCCGCCGACAATGGCATGTTCGGATTCGTCACCGTCGAATCGACCGCCCCGACATTGATGCGGCCAGTGAGCTTCTTGCGGAGCTGATTTACGTCGCGCACGAAGGAATGGTGCGCGTAGAAGATCGAGGCCGCGGCCTCATAGACCATCTCACCCTCGCGGGTGAGCTTGAAGCCCGCTCGCCCGCGCTGGCACAGCCTGAGACCAAGCCGGGCTTCCAGTGTCGCCATCTTGCTGCTGATCGAAGCCGCACTGATGTTGGCCTGCGCCTGCGCCGCAGAGAAGCCGTTGCACTCGACGATCATGCAGAACAGACGCAACAGGTTGACGTCGAGTCCATCGAGCGAGAATTGCGATCTGCGCAGCGCCATACTTGACAGGATCCGGAAGCGAACTCCGATCGCTTTATCTGCGCTAAACAATTGAACCGGTCAACGCACCAGCCGTGCGGGGCGTGCCCGCTATCGACCTCGCAGCCCCTATGGCGAGGAAGGCAGAGCGAACTCTGCGTGCGGCAGTCCTGTGCGAACCATCTGGACGGCCATGTCGAGATCGGGCGCGAAGAAGCGATCGACCGTCCATGCGGCGACGCCGGTACGCAGATGCGCGTGAACGTCCTCGATCGCGGGGCTCGAACGCGCCGGCCGGCGCAGGTCCAGTCCCTGCGCCGCAGCCAGCAACTCGATTGCGAGGATGGCCCGCAGGTTCGCCGCCATGTCGCCGAGCCGGCGCGCCGCGTGCGTCGCCATGCTCACATAATCCTCAAGGTTCGCGGCCGTGGGAATGCTGTCGATGCTCGCCGGCGAAGCCAGGAATTTGTTCTCGCTCGCCAGCGCGGCTGCGGTGACCTGGGCGACCATGAAGCCGGAATTCAATCCGCCCTGCGCGACCAGGAAGGCCGGCAGGCCGCTCATCGCCGGATCGACCAGGAAGGCGGTGCGCCGCTCCGACATCGAGCCCATCTCGGCGTAGGCCAGCGCCAGCCCGTCGGCGGCGAGGCCGATCGGCTGTGCATGGAAATTGCCGCCATAAAGCACGTCTCCGCTTGCCGGATCGATCAAGGGATTGTCGGAAACGCCGTTTATCTCGCGCGCCAGTGTGCCGGCGGCGCTGGTCATCTGGTCATGGACAGCCCCCATCACCTGGGGCAGGCAGCGAAGGCAATACGGGTCCTGCACGCGCTTGACCGGACGGTCCGCCTGCAACGCGCTGGATGCCAGCAAGTCGCGCAGCCGCGCGGCGACGTGGACCTGGCCGTCCTGGTTCCGCAGCGCATGAATGCGCGGGTCGAACGCCGCGGCAGTGCCGCTGCCGGCTTCGACCGACAGTGCCGCGATCGGCAGCATCGTCCGGAAGAGATCCTCAAGACCGAACAGACCCTCGACGGCCAGGGCCGTCGAGACCTGGGTCCCGTTCACCAACGCCAGCCCCTCCTTCGGCTGGAGCGCAAGGGGTTCCGCGCCTTCCGCCTGCACCGCGGCCGCCGCGGGCTTGCGGACACCGCGATGGAATACGTCGCCCTCCCCGATCAGGGCGGCAGCGATGTGCGCCAACGGCGCCAGATCCCCGGAGGCGCCCACCGATCCCTTCTCGGGAACGACGGGCGTGATCCCCGCATTGAGGAAAAACACCAGCGCGTCTGCCAGTGCCTCGCTGATTCCGGAAGCACCGATGGCGAATGTCGCGAGCTTCAACGCCATGGCACGGCGCACGATGCCGATGGCCAGTGGGGCGCCGGTGCCTGCGGCGTTGGAGAGCACGACACGCCGCTGCAATTCGCCGAGCGCGCCGTCATCGATCCGCTGGCCCGAGAGCGGTCCAAAGCCGGTGTTGACGCCATAGATTGTGGCGCCCTCGCCGATGAGCCGGTGCAATTGCCGGTTCGATGCGGCAATGCGCTGGCGCGCGGCAACCGAGAGCTGCACATGTCCGTCGTCGGCGAATGCGCGCAGATCGGCCAGCCGCAAGGCGCCGGGTTCAATGGTGAGGTCGGACATGAGGCCTGCCTATCGCTCGCCGCGCACGCGGATCAGGACCTTGCCGATGGTCCTGCGGCTCTCCAGCAGAGCCTGTGCATCGCGGATCTCCTCCAGCGGGAACTCGGCAGCGATCGGCATCTCCAGCGTTCCCGCCTCCAGCGCCTGCATCACATGGCGCACACCGGCATTCCATCGCGGCGAACCGGGTACAGCATGCATGAGTTCGAAGCCGGCCATCGAGGTCGAGCGCCTGTAAAGCGCTTTGCGCACGTCGAATTCGGGGTCCCCCGCGGCTTCGCCGATATTGATGAGCCGGCCGAACGGGCGCAGCACGTCGAAGCTGCGCTCCAGTATATCGGCCCCCAGGGAGTCGATGACGAGGTCGATGCCCGCTCCATCGGTCATCCGCATGATCACCTCGACGAAATCCTCGACGTCGCGAGCGATGACCCGCTCGGCGCCCAGCGCGAGGGCCTGCGCCGCCTTGTCCCCCGTGCCGACCGTGCCGAGCACGATCGCGCCGGCATCCCGGACCAGTTGAGTCAAGGCGAGCCCGACGCCGCCACTGATGGCGTGGACCAGAATCCGGTCGCCTGCACGCAGATGATGCGCCGTGTGGAGCAGGTGATAGGCCGTCAGCGCCGCGACCGGTAGCGCCGCTGCCTTGGCCCGGTCGAAACCGGGTGGCAACGGCACGACCAATTCCGCCGGGATAGCGACCTCGTCGGCGAAGGCCCGCAGCATGTCCCTCCCGCTGATGAATGCCACCGGCTGCCCGATGGCGAGGGTCTCGACGCCGGTGCCGACGGCAATCACGGTGCCGGCACCTTCGCCGCCAAGCACCAGCGGATAGGTCATCGGATCCGGATAGATCCCCTGGCGCTTCTGGATGTCGCCCCAGTTGCATGCCGCATAATCGACCGCGACCAGCACCTCGCCGGAGCGTGGCTGCGGATCGGCGAGTTCGACGACGGCCAGGGCGTCCAGATTTCCAGGCTGCTCGACGGTGACGGCGCGCATATCCGAATCTTCATCGCGGTGCTTCCGCCCGCCGGATCACCTTGCCCAACGGTCACAGCAAGTCCGCGCGGTGTACATCGGGAATATACGAAACTTAGTTCAGCGAATTCCTCATTAAGTGCGCTCCGTTTGGCGCTAAGATTTACCCATTGCACCACGCGAAAAGGCGTTTCGGGAGAAAGAAGAAATGGGGGTGATCCTCGCCGACGCATGGTTGATCACCATGAATGATCGTCGCGAGGTGCTTGACAGCGCCAGCATCTACATCGAAGGCCAGCGTATCGCCGCGATCGGTACCCGCCGGCAGCTGTGCGAGGCGCACCCTGATGCAGAAACCATCGACTGCCGTGGCAGGATCGTCATGCCCGGCATGGTCAACACGCACACCCATCTGTTCCAGACCCTGCTCAAGGGTCTCGGCGATGACATGGTCCTGAAGAAATGGTTCACCTGCATGACGCTGCCCGCGGCATGCGAACTCACCAGCGACGACAGCTACATCGCGGCGCTGCACGGCTGCGTGGAATCGTTGCGCTCGGGCGTCACGACGCTGGTCGATTTCCAGTACATCAATTCGCGGCCCGGCATGACCGAGAATGTGGTGAAGGCGTTCCACGAAACCGGGATACGGGGCTTCGTCTGCCGCGGGTTCCTGAGCGCCGGCCAGGAATTCGGCGTTCCCGAACATCTCATCGAGGATTCGGCGGCAGCGACGGCCCATGCCCGCAGCCTGATCCGCACGCACAACACACCCGATGCGCGGGTGCAGGTCGGGCTGGCGCCCTGCATGATCTGGACGGTGGAAGCCGAGGGCTTCCGACGCGTTCGCCAGGTTGCCAGCGAAGAGGGAGCACTTGTCACCACGCATCTGGCAGAGACCGACTTCGAGATTCAGCGTGCGTTCTCGCAATATTCTTGCACCGATGCCGAACTGCTCAGCGAGATCGGCTTCCTCGGCCCCGATGTGCTGGCCGTGCACTGCGTGCAGTGCAACAAGCACGATTTGCGCGTCCTGCGTCATCACGACGTGAAGGTCTCGCACAATCCCTGCAGCAACCTCTATCTCGCGTCCGGCTACCCCGCGATCCCGGAGATGCTCATGGCCGGCATCACGGTCGGCCTTGCTTCCGACGGCCCAGCCAGCAGCAATAATCACAGCCTGTTCCAGGCGCTGAAATTCGCCGCGCTGGTGCCCAAGGGCCTGACTCGCGACGCCACCGTCATCACCGCGGAGAAGGTGCTGGAGATGGCGACCATCGATGGCGCGCGAGCGGTCGGACTGGATAGGGAGATCGGCTCGGTCGAGGTCGGCAAGAAGGCCGACCTGATCGTCATCGACTACGAGAACGCCTTCATGACGCCGATCCACAATCCGGTGTCGGCCATCGTCTACTCGGCCCTCGGACATGAGGTCAGCGACGTCATGGTCGACGGCGCATTCGTGGTGCGGAAGGGCGTGGTGACCAGCGTGGACGAGAAGGCCGTCCGCGAGCGCGCGCAGGCCGCGGCGAATTCATTGGCCGAGCGCTCGGGAATTGATCGCTTCAAGCGCCGGCCGTGGCGGTCCACGGCGATCTGAGCGCACAGGGAAGGAGACCCAAGTGAACGACAGCGCATTGATGGCCGAACTCAGCTGGCCGGAATTCGCCGAGAAAGTCCGCCAGGGCGCGACGGTTTTCCTGCCGCTCGGCGCAACCGAGCAGCACGGCCCGCATATGGCGCTCGGCGTCGACGTCATCCTGCCGACCTCCGTGTGCGAGCGGGTGGCGCGCAACATCGGCGGTGTGGTCGCGCCCGCCGTGCCCTATGGCTACAAGTCGCAACCGCGCTCGGGCGGCGGCGAGTCGTTTCCCGGCACCATCAGCCTCGACGCACACACGCTTTCCTTGGTCGTGCGCGACGTGATCCGCGGTCTCGGCCATGATGGCGTACGACGCGTGGTCGTGGCCTGCGGTCACTTCGAGAACATGTGGCCGGCCATCGAAGGGATCGACCTCGCCTTGCGCGAATTGCGCCGCGACGGCATCACCGACATGCAGATATTGCGGCTGGAGTACTGGGACTTCGTGCGCCGCGAGACGCTCGACCGGCTTTTTCCGGAGGGGTTTCCCGGCACCGAGCTCGAGCACGCCTCCCTGCTCGAGACCTCCTTCATGCTACTGCTGCGCCCGGACCTCGTCGACATGGGCAAGGTGCCGAGCGATGGGCCGGCGCGCGTGCCTGCCTATGACCGCTATCCGCAGCCTTCGGGCTTCATTCCGGCATCGGGCGTGCTCGCGCGCGCCGAGCGCGCCGCTTCCGAAAAGGGCCAATGGCTGCTCGACGACCATGTCGAACTGGTCACGCAAGCCGTTCGACAGGGCTTCGAGCTCTGACCTATCCCAGGCACTCCAGCATCGATGGCACCCATGTCCAAGCTTACGACCGCACCGCGTGGCGTCTTCCAGACCTTCATGAACTTCCCGTTCGCCGCCGATCTCGACAGCCTCAGGGCGGACGTCGCCATCATCGGCATGCCCTATGGCGATCCCTACGCCATCGATGAATTGATCAACGACCAGACCAATGCTCCGACCGCGGTTCGGCGGGCTTCGAGCCGAATCAGCCAGTCCCTGGATCGCCATGACTTCGACATCGGCGGACCGGTGTTCGACGGCAAGGACATCAAGGTCGTCGACGTCGGCGACGTTCCGGGCGACGCGAACCGGCTTGGCGAGCATTACAGGCTCGCGGAAGCGGCGATCCGCAAGATCCTCGCTGCCGGAGCCCTGCCGATCTCGATCGGCGGCGACCACGGCATTCCGATCCCGATTTTCCGCGCTCTCGACGACCAGGGCCCGATCACGCTGGTTCATCTCGACGCGCATCTCGACTGGCGCCACGACGTCAACGGCGTGACGCAGGGCTATTCCAGCACGATCCGGCGCGCTTCGGAGATGGCCCATATCGACAAAATCTTCCAGGTCGGCATACGCGGGCAAGGCAGTGCCCGGCCCGGCGAGGTCGCGGACGCAAAAGCCTATGGCGCGACCATCGTCACCCATGCCGAGTGGGAGGACATGGGGACCAAGTCCTTGCTCGACCTCATTCCCGATGGAGGCCGTTATTATCTCACCATCGATGCGGACGGCTTCGATCCAGCCGTGATGCCCGCCGTCGCCTTTCCGCAGCCCGGCGGGGTGACCTATCGCCAGGCGATCGATCTCGTCAAAGGTCTGGTGAAGAAAGGGCGGGTTGTCGGCATGGACTTCGTTGAAATCACCCCCGCGCGCGACATCAATGACCTTACCTCGATCACGGCTGGGCACATCATTTTGAACTTCATTGGCGCCGCGGTGCGGGCCGGCTATTTCCAGTCGGGGGAATCTACAGGGTCACCCACTTCACCTCGGTGAGTTTCTCCAGCGAGTAGCGCCGGCCCTCGCGGGCGATGCCGCTGTTCTTGACGCCGCCGAAGGGAACGTGAGGCTCGTCGGAGACGGTGGTGTCGCTGACATGCACCATGCCGGTTTCGAGGCGCAGCGAGGGATCGAGCGCCTGCTGCATGTCATTGGTGATGGATATCCAGGCTTTCACGCTGCAGAAGGCCTTGGGTGGAACCTGGGCGCCGGCATCGACAGCCGGCGGCGCCATAGACGCGACGGCCGTCGCGGCAGGTTCTTGCGCCTGTCTCACATGCGGGCGCAGTATTCGCCGGTATATCGCGTCTCTGTGACATTCCAGGCTCTGCGCAGCCTTTGCGACAAGGGAGAAAGCAATGGATCCGAAGTCCACCGCGCTTGTGCTTATCGAATATCAGAACGACTTCACGACCGAGGGCGGCACGCTGCACCAGGCGGTCAAGCCGGTCATGGACCAGACGCAGATGCTGCCGAACTCCGTCGAGACGGTGAAGCAGGCCCGCGCGCTCGGCGCCACCATCGTCTTTGCGCCCATCACCTTCACGGACGACTATCACGAGCTTAGCCAGAACCCTTATGGCATCCTCAAGGGGGTGGTCGACAGCCGCTCGTTCCGCAAGGGCTCCTGGGGCGCCGAGATCGTCGATGACCTGAAACCGCTGGAAAGCGATATCGTCATCGAGGGCAAGCGTGGCCTATGCGGCTTCGCCAGCACCAATCTCGACTTCATCCTGCGCAGCCGCGGCATCAGGACGATCGCCCTCGGCGGCTTCCTCACCAATTGCTGCGTCGAATCGACGATGCGCACCGGCTATGAGAAGGGCTACGACGTCGTCACCCTCACCGACTGCACGGCAACGCTCAGCGAGGAAGAGCAGCGCATGGCGGTCGAGAAGAACTATCCGATGTTCTCTCGGCCAATGACGCACAACGACTTTCTCGTCGCGCTTGCGGGCTCTGGAGAGGTCACGACAGAGGGGCGCGGCTACGAGGCTGTCTGACCGGTCGTCAGCGCGGGGGGCAATCCCGCGCCAGTGCTGTCCGCGGACGCTTCAGGATCTCGGCTCGAACTTCAGCGCCACGCCATTGATGCAATAGCGCTGATGGCTCGGCGGCGGCCCGTCCGGAAATACATGGCCGAGGTGGCTGCCACACGTCGCGCAGTGCACCTCGGTGCGGACCATGCCGTAGCTGCGGTCGGTGGTGGTCTCCACCGCCCCGTCAATGGGCTCGTTGAAGCTCGGCCACCCGGTGCCGCTCTCGAACTTCACCTTGCCCTCGAACAGCGGCGAGTCACACCCGACGCAATGGAACGTGCCGAGGCGCTTCTCGAACAACAAGGCGCAACTGCCCGGCGCTTCGGTGCCGTGGCCGCGCATGATGTCGTATTGCTCGGGGGTCAGGAGCCGGCGCCATTCCGCCTCGCTGCGGGTGACCGGATATGTCGTCGCCATCTGTTCGCTCCCGGCGTCGTCTCTCGGCATCGGGCGTAAAGGGCCCGGCTCAATATAGTGTGCCGCTGACGTTCGAAAACCCCGTCGATTTGGCTCTGAATGCGCCTCGCTCAGTCGATGGCACGCCGTTGCGTGCCGTTACGGACGCGGTATCATCGCCCATCTGCAGACGTTCGGCTTTGCGCCACGTGGAGACGGTCCTGGCGTAGCACTCAAGACCGTGCCGTGAGCACGACCTAACGGAGCTTGGCGATACCGATGCCATCGAGTTTGGCGCGGTCTTTGATGGATTCCTCGCTTCGGGTCATCGCTTTTGAAATCGCCTTCAGTGCCATGCCCTTCTTGGCGAGCAGCTTTAGCTTTTCCAGTTCCTCATGTGTCCAGGGTTGGCGGTGCCGTTCAAATCGCTCGGCCATGGTTTGCCCCTATTCTGCCGGGATACATCCAGCATTCGCGGCATCTATAGCAGTGCTGGCGACGAACCGCTCGTTGCCGATTAGCGCCCCGTCGTCCGCATTCGCGCTACGCCGACTAAGCATGCTCAGTTCGCCAATCAACAAGCCGCGCGGCCTCTGTCTGGCTGGACGACACCCGGTACCAGAAATTATTGGCAGAAAAGGAGTTTTTCGCGGCCCGTGAGATCGAGCGCCGTCTTGCACGGCTCGGCGGCTCAAGGCGGATGCCGGCGCTTCGCCCTAGCAGCGACTGGCGTCATCAGAGGCCCTTGCTGACCTCGGGGTGGAGCGGAGCTTCCCGCGCGGCAACGGTTCTGCTGCACGGGAAGCAATTAGCTCTACGCAGCGCGGGTCGATGCGGCGGGCGCGGCTTCCGAATGCCGGATCTCGGTTCCCAGCACCTTCAGGCATTCGCGCATGAAGGCGGCGAGCGCCGTCCACCCTTTGGCGGACACCATATTGCCGTCGACCAGCGCTTCGGTCGGCGACAGGTCTACATAAATGCCGCCGGCGAGGCGCACTTCCGGCTCGCAGGCGCCGAGCGCCCCGACCCGCTTGCCATTCACGACCCCATCCACCGCAATCAGGATCTGCACGCCGTGGCAGATGGTGAAGATCGGCTTGCCGGTCTCGTGGAAATGGCGGACCATCGCCTGGATGCGCTTGTCGGTGCGGATATATTCCGGCCCGCGACCGCCGGCGCAGTACACCGCGTCGTACTCCTCCAGTTTCACCTCGGAGAAGGTCTTGTTGATGTCGGCAAGATGGCCGTATCGCTCGATGTAGGTCTGGTGCCCTTCGAAATCGTGCAGCGAGGTCTGGATCTTCTCGCCGGCCTTCTTGTCCGGGCAGATCACGTGGACGGTGTGGCCGACGGCCTCCATCCCCTGCTGGAATACGAAGATCTCGTATTCCTCGGTGAACTCGCCGGTGAGCATCAGGATTTTCTTGCCTGGCATGGTGGTTTCCTCCGCTTGATCAGTGTCGATACGATTGGACGGGTGGCCCGATTGTGATGGACGCGCTCAGAACGGCGAGTCCGGGAAATAGTATTCGGCGGCGTTCGCCTTGGTGATCAGCGGCGCGTCTAGCTTGAACGAGCCGCGCACCGGCGCATGACCGGCGAAATGCGCCGCGGTGAGGTAGATCGCAGTCTTGATCATGGACGGCGGATAGGGCGTCTCCACCGGCGTCACGGAGTCGCCCGCCATCACCTTCTGGATGATCTCCTTCATGCCGTTGCCGCCAAGCGCGAACTTGATCTCCTTGCGGCCGGATTGCTTGATCGCCTCGAGGACGCCAAGCAGCATGTCGTCGTCGTTGGCCCAAACTGCATCGATCTGCGGATACTTGGCGAGATAGTCCTGCATCAGCTTGAAGGCCTCGTCACTATTCCAGTTCGCATACTGGATATCGAGCACCTTGAGCCCGCTGCCGGCAATGCCGTCCTTGAAGCCCTTGATGCGCTCGTCGTCGATCACCGTGGGGATGCCGCGCAGCACGACGAGATTGCCCTTGCCGCCCATCTTCTCGACCAGGAACTTCGCGGTGTTGAAGCCGACCGCGATGTTGTCGCCGGCAACATAGAGATCCTGGATGCTCGGATCATTCAGGCCGCGATCGACGACGGTGATGAAGCTGCCCTTCTCCTTGATCGTCTTCACCGGCGTCGTCAGTTCCTCGGACGAATGCGGCAGGATGACCAGCGCGTCGAGCTTGCGGGTCGCGGAGAGATCCTCGATGGCGCTGACCTGCGCGCTCGCCGAGGGCGAGGTCTTCACAATTACCTCGATGTCCGGGAAGGCTTTGTTGATCTCTTTGGCGGCGGCGTTGGCATGATAGACCACGCCGGCGGTCCAGCCATGGTCGGCGGCGGGAATGGATACCGCGATCGTCTTCTTCTCGGCGGCGGACGCCGGGCCGGCGGCCAGGACAGCCATGGTGATGCTGGTGGCCAGCAGAATATTCCTGAGCATGCGTTTCCTCCATTGATGCGGCAGTCTTGTTTGAAGCCCGGCGCGTCGCGGCTGCCTTGCCCGCGCCCGCTTTCTGTTCCGGCTAGCTCTTCGACATCCGCTGGATCAGCATGGCGATGATGATGATCACGCCCTGCACCGCGGCGACGAGGTACTCGGAGACGAAGTCGGAAAGGACCATCAGGTTGGCGATGAACTCTAGGATCACCGCGCCGGCGACCGTGCCCCAGATGCGTCCCCGACCGCCGCGCAACGCCGTCCCGCCGATGACGACAGCGGTGATCACCTGCAGTTCCCACAGCAATCCGGTGGTCGGCGTGGCCGCGCCGAGCCGGGGGACGTAGCAGATGGCAGCGATCGCGACGCAGGCGCCCTGGATGACGAACGCCATGGTCCGCACCCGGGTGACCGATATGCCGGAGTAGCGCGCCACGTCCTCATTGGCGCCCACCGCCACGCAGCGGCGGCCGTAGCGGGTGCGGTAGAGGACATAGGCGGCCACCAGCGCCACCGCGAGCGAGACCAGGATTGGGATCGGCACGCCCAGCACGTCGCCGAAATAGACCGGCCGGTAGGCATCGCGAAGGCTGCGGTCGATCGCCACCGTGCCGCCATCGGTCATGTAGGTGATGAGCGCGCGGAAGATGCCCATCGTGCCGAGCGTGGCGATGAAGGGCTCGATGCGGCCGACCGTCACGATGGTCCCGTTCAGCAGCCCGCAGGCGATGCCGGTGACCAGAGCCACCGCCATGCCGAGTGGGATCGCCGCCGTGCCGACGCTCGGCGTCACCCAGTTCATGAACAGGATCATCACGCCGGTGATGAAGGCGGCCATGGAGCCGACCGACAGGTCGAGCCCGCCCGAGGAAATGACGAAGGTGGCGCCGATGGCGATGATGCCGATGAAGGCGCTTCGGGTGACGACGTTGGCGATGTTGTTGGCCGACAGGAAATCGGGATTGATGAGAAAGCCGATCAACACCAGCGCGGCGAGCGCCAGGAAGGGGCCGGCATCGCCCCAGCCGATGGACCGGTTCCGTTGGGCGCGCGGCGGCGCGGCTGCGACATCAGCCATGTGCGTTTTCCTCAAATGGTTTTTCGCTCGCCACGCTGCTGGTGGCGTAAAGCGCGACATTGCTCTCCGACATGGCGTCGCCGGTGAGTTCCCCATTGATCCGGCCGGCGCGCATGACGAGGATGCGATCGCACAGGCCGATCAGTTCCTGCATTTCCGAGGAGATGACGATGCAGGATCTGCCCTCGCGCGCCAGCGACTGGATGAAAGCGTAGATCTGACTCTTGTTGGCGATGTCGATCCCGCGCGTCGGCTCGTCGATGACGATGACCGTGGGATCGTTCAGCATCACCTTGGCGAGCAGCAGCTTCTGCTGGTTGCCGCCGGAGAGCTGGCCCGCTTTGGCATCGCGGCTGCGCAGGCGGATGTCGTAGCTGCGCACGGCCTGGTCGAGCAGGCGCGCCTCGCCGGCGAGGTCGAGGCCGGCGAGCGGATGCACTTTGTCGAGCGCGGCGAGGGTGAGATTGGGCGCGAGGCGCTCGCCGAGCAGCAGGCCCTTGCCCTTGCGATCCTCGGTCAGATATCCCAAGCCGGCGGCCGCCGCCTGCGCGGGGGATGCGAAATGAACCGGCCTGCCGTGCAGGCGCACCGCGCCGAAGCTGGCCGGGCGCAGGCCCAGCAACCCTTCGAACAGCTCCGTCCGCCCGGCGCCGATCATGCCGGCGAGGCCGAGGATCTCGCCCTTACACAGGGTGAACGACACGTCCCGTACAAAGCCAGGGACATGAGCGTGCGCGATCTCGAGCGCCGGCTCCGCCAGCTCGCGCTCCAGTCGCGGCGGATACAGGCTGGCGAATTCCCGCCCGACCATAAGGCTCGCCATACGCTGCGGCGTCAGGCCCGCCGCGTCGTAGGTGCCGACCTTGCGTCCGTCGCGCAGAACGGTGACGCGATCGGCCAGCCGCTCCACCTCGTCGAGCCGGTGGCTGATATAAAGGATGGCGACGCCGCGCTGCTTCAGCCTGACGATGATGTCGAGCAGCGGGTCGACCTCGTCATGGGTCAGCACGGCTGTCGGCTCGTCGAAGATCACCACGCGGTGGGTCCCGAGCAGAGCCTTGGCGATCTGCACGAGCTGCCGGTTGGCGAGCGAGATGTCGCCGACTCGTGCGCGCGGCGAGACCTTGCAGCCGATCTCGGCCAGCTGCGCGGCCGCGGCTTCGCGCATGGCGCGCTCGTCGAGGGTGCCGAAGCGGGTGATCTCGCGGCCGATGAAGATGTTCTCGGTGACGGTCAGCGCTTCGGCGAGGAGGATCTCCTGGTGCACCAGCGCGATGCCGGCGGCCTGCGCATCCGAGGGCGCATGGAAGGCGATCGGCTCGCCATCCATCAGCAACTCGCCTTCGCTCGGCCGGAGATAGCCGGAGAGCAGGCGCATCAGCGTCGACTTGCCCGCGCCGTTCTCGCCGATCACCGCATGGATCTCGCCCGGCCGGACGTCCAGCGACGCGTCGGAAAGCACCGTGACGCCACCAAACTCCTTGCCGAGCCGTTCGGCGCGAAGCACGGGCGCGACCGTGCCGTCCGTTGCGGGGGAACGCGCCAGCGCCGCCGTCATGAATCGAATGCCGGGAGAAGCCGGTCGCGCGAGCGCTCGACATGCATGCGCATCGCCCGCCTGGCGGCTTCGGCATCGCGCGCGGCGAAGGCGGCGAGGATAGCCTCGTGTTCGTCGAGTGCCTCCTCGGTGACGCGCGCATGGAACATCAGGCGGAAGATGTGGAAGTGGGTGTGCTGGTGCGCCAGCGTCTCCCTCACCAGCTCGTTGCCGGCGACTTCCAGTATCTGGTCGTGGAACACGGCATCCTGGCGGGCAAACTGCGAATAGCGCACGCGCTCGTCCGCCCCGCCGCTGCGCGACATGACGCCTGCGGCGGCGGTCAGCTCGGCGAGCCCGGCATCGGTCATCGTGGCCGCCGCTCGGCTGGCCATTTCCGGCTCCAGCAACAGGCGCAGATCATAGAGCTCCTCGAAGCGCCGACGGGTGATCTGCGGCGCCGCGCTGTAGCCGACGAGATGTGTCTTGACGACCAGCCCCTCGCCCTCAAGCCGCCCCAGCGCCTCGCGGATCGGCGTCTGCGACACGGCCAGCTCGCGCACCAGATTATCGACGGTGATGCGCGCGCCCGGCGGTATCCGCAGCGCCATCAGGCGCGCGAAGATCGCTTCGTAAACCTCCTCGGCGAGGCTCGCGGCGCGATGGATAGCCGGCGGCGGTTCGCCGGGCTCCGGCAGATGGTGTGAGGCGGCGAGAGGTTTCGGACTGCGCACGGTTTTGCCCCTTGACAATGATCGAGAGCTAGCACGATCCTTTGCATCACTCAATACGATATCCTATACGATTTTGTGTAGGGATCACGCCATCAGCTGATTTGTTCAGCTATGCCAATTGGATAACCGCCGTGACATGCTTCTCCGCAATCCGGCTGCCGGCCGAAATTCTCTTCGGCAAGGGGCAGCGCCTGGCCTTGCCCGCCGTCGCCAAGCGTCTCGGCCAGCGGGCGCTGATCTGCACGGACGAGCGGCTTGCCGCGTCGGCCGACTTCGCGCAGCTGCTCGATGGGCTGCACGCCGCCGGGCTCGCGGTGCTGGTGCATGATCGCGTCCTGCCGGATGTTCCGCGTGACAGTGCGGCAGAATGCGCGGAGGCGGCGCGCCCCTTCGCGCCCGATGTCGTCATCGGCATTGGCGGCGGCAGCTGCCTCGACATGGCCAAATGCGCGGCGCTGCTCCTGACGCATGGCGGCCGGCTCCCCAACTATTATGGCGAGTACAAGGTCCCTGGACCCGTGCTGCCCATCATCGCCGTGCCCACCACCGCCGGTACCGGCTCGGAGGCAACGCCGGTCGCGGTGATCTCGGACCCGGACCGAACCCTGAAGGTCGGCATTTCCAGTCCACATCTCATTCCGAAGACCGCGATCTGCGATCCCGACCTCACGCTTTCCTGCCCGCCCACCCTCACCGCCATCGCCGGCGCGGACGCGCTCACCCACGCCGTCGAGGCCTTCACGGCGGGGCGGCGTGCGGCTTCGCCCGAACTGGCACAGAAGCATGTCTTCATCGGCAAGAGCGCGCTGACCGACCATTTCGCGCTGCTCGCCATCCGCCTTCTCGGCCGCAGCCTGGAGCGCGCGTGGCGCGACGGATCCGATGAGGAGGCGCGGGCCGAGGTGATGATGGCGGCGCTGGCGGCCGGCTGCGCCTTCGGTACGGCAGGGACGGCCGCCGCGCACGCCATCCAGTATCCAGTCGGCGCGCTGACCCATACCGCCCATGGCCTCGGCGTCGCGACGATGCTGCCCTATGTGATGCGCTTCAACCGCAGCGCAGCGAGAGCCGAGATGGCCGAGATCGCGCTCGCGCTGGGCCTTCCCGGCGAGGGCCGCTCTCAGGAAGCGCTGGCGGACGCCACAATCGACGAGGTGACGAGACTGCTTGCCGCCATCGGCATCCCGCCGACACTCGCTGGACTCGGCCTGCCTGCCGACAAGCTCATATGGACCGGCGAGCAGGCACTGGGCATCGAGCGTCTCATCAAAAACAACCCGCGCCCCATCGGACCGGCCGAGATGACCCGCCTGCTCGACGCGGCCTATCGCGGCGATGTCGACGCGGCGGCCTGCGATCTCCTTCTTGAACAGGAATCCCAGCCATGAACATCGCAACCCCCACCCTCCCCGCTTCCAGCGCCCTGCCGGCCATCGATCCGGCAGCCGGCGCGCGTGGGCTCTACATCGGCGGACATTGGGTGCGGCCGGCGGGACGGCAGTCCATCCCCGTGGTCGACCCCTCTTCCGGGGCGGTACTGGCCGATGTGCCTGACGCCACGATCGAGGATGCCAAGGCGGCGGTCGACGCGGCAGCCGCGGCAGCCCGGGGCTGGCGGGCCACGCCACCGCGCCGCCGTTCGGAAATCCTGAGCCGCTGCTTCGAACTGATGACGGCGCGCACTGAAGAGCTCGCCCACCTGATTTCGCTGGAGAACGGCAAGGCGCTGCGCGACGCGCGCGGCGAGGTCGCCTATGCCGCCGAGTTCTTTCGCTGGAACGCGGAGGAAGCCGTGCGCATACGTGGCGAATTCACCCTCTCGCCCACCGGGGCCAACCACATCGTCGTCGACTACGAGCCGATCGGCATCTGTGTCCTCATCACGCCGTGGAACTTCCCGGCGGCGATGGCGACCCGCAAGATCGCCCCGGCTCTCGCCGCCGGCTGCACCGTGGTGCTCAAGCCCGCGAGCGAGACGCCGCTCACCGCCTATGCCCTCGCCGCGCTCTATGAAGAAGCCGGCGTGCCGCCCGGGGTCGTCAATGTGCTGACCACCACGACACCCGGTCCGGTCACAGCGGCGATGCTGGCCGACCCGAGGGTTCGCAAGCTTTCCTTCACCGGCTCCACCCAGATCGGCCGGGTGCTGCTCGCCGAGGCGGCCAGGCACGTGCTGAGCTGTTCGATGGAACTTGGCGGCAACGCGCCGCTCATCGTCTTCGACGACGCCGATCTCGACGTGGCGGTGGAAGGCGCCATGCTGGCCAAGATGCGCAATGCCGGGGAGGCCTGCACCGCGGCCAACCGGATCTATGCCCAGGCCGGAATTTATGATCGCTTCGCCGAGGCGCTGACGGCGCGCATGTCCGCGCTCAAGGTGGGCCCCGGCACCGATGCCTCGACGGAGTGCGGCCCGATGATCACGCCGGCGGCAGTCGGCAAGATTGAGCGGCTGGTGGACGACGCCGTGTCGCGTGGCGCGACGCTGCTGTGCGGCGGCCGGCGCCCCGAGGGTGCCGGCTTCTTCTACCCGCCGACGGTGCTGAGTAAGGTTCCGCACGATGCCGCAATGGCGCATGAGGAGATCTTCGGGCCTGTCGCCGCGCTGGCCCGTTTCGAGACGGAGGACGAGGCCGTCGCCTTCGCCAACGCGACCGAGTACGGTCTCGCGGCCTATGTGTTCACGCAGGACCTGGCGCGCGGGCTGAGGGTAGCGCGCCGGATCGATACCGGGATGGTCGGGCTCAATCGCGGGCTCGTCTCCGATCCCGCGGCGCCGTTCGGCGGCACCAAGCAGAGCGGCCTCGGCCGGGAAGGCGGCGCGCATGGCGTGCTCGAATTCCTCGAGGCCAAATACATCGCGACCCGGTTGTGAGACCATGGCCGATCCGTTCCGTACACGGGACCATGTGCCCGGCTTCGACACTCACGTCCGCGCCTTTGCCGAGCGCAGTGCGGCGACACGGGCGCGGCTGCCTATGCTGGCGGACGTGCCCTACGGTCCCTGGCCAGAGGAGAGGCTTGACCTGTTCTTCCCCGCGCCGGGCGCGGCGACTGGCGCCGTGCACATGTTCGTCCATGGCGGTTATTGGCGAATGTTCTCCAAGAATGACTTCTCCTTTGTCGCCGAGACGGTGACGAGGGCCGGCGCTATTGCCGCGATCATCGACTACGCCCTGATGCCGGCGGTACGAATGGATGTCATCGTCGATCAGGTCCGCCGCGCAAAAAGCTGGATTGGCGCTCACATCGCCGAGTATGGCGGAGATCCGTGCCGGCTGACACTCAGCGGGCATTCCGCAGGCGCCCACTTATGCTCGCTGATCATGGGCGCGCGCGGGGTGCCCACAGGCGTGGAGGCAGCCTTCCTGCTGAGCGGGCTTTATGATCTCGCGCCCTTGCAAGGCTCCTTCTTGCAGAACGAAATCGCCCTCACGAACGCGGAGGTCGAGCGCTTCAGCCCACTCCGGCTGCCGCACGACCCAGCCGTGCGAGTCTCGCTGCTCGTGGGAGAGAAGGAGACGACGCCTTTCCACGAGCAGGCTGCAGCGTTCGCCAGCCACTTGACGACACAGGGGCTTGCCGTCGGGACCTCGATCCTCGCTGATGGTGACCATATGAGTGTGGTGGCCGACTTGGGTATGCCGGAAAGTAACACCGGACATTTATTGGCGATGCTTATCGCTGGGCCGAGCGGATCAGCCGCATCGCCGGGTGGATACCAACACGGCCCGCGGCGCGACGGAGATCGAGCGCGGGCGCTGCCTCGGCCATGACCGGGGCAGCGCCCGGGTGTGACGGGCCACCTGCCACAGGGTCAGTCAGCGATCACAGGCTGACCTGATAGTTCTTGTTCAGCCACCCCTTCAGCCAGTTGAACGTCTCGTCATCGAAGGTGGCGGCGCCGCGAAGGGCGCGGCCGGCGGCTTCGCCGAGCGCCTGCGGATAGGGCCCGACAATGTCGTCGGCCTGCGACTTGTATTTCGGGTTGCTGAATTCCGCGACGACTTCGCTGATCGCCTTGTTATAGGTATCGACGATGTCCTTCGGGGTACCCGCAGGCAATGCCAGCCCCTTCGCCGTCATGATGTTCAGGTTGAACATGGCGAGCCAGGCCTTCTGCTCGGGACCCTCGGGATCCTTGCCGTTCAAGGCCTTGTAGACTTCGATATAGGTCGGCACGTCCGGCACCAGGGGATCGCGGACGATGGCGCCGGTATTGTCGGTGATGCCGAGCGTGAACAACGGAACCGCGACCCCGGACTGCACCATGGGCAGGACCTGGATCTGGTAGGCCGCCGTCGAATCGAAGTTCAGGTTGAACTCGCCGCGTTCGAAGGACGGCCGTGCATCGCCACGGTTCAGGCCGAACACCTCCTTGGCCTTGAGGCCCAGCCCATCGAGGCTCAGCAGCACGCGCAAGTCGCCGCCGGTGGCGTTGTTGGCGCCCATGACGAGCGCCTTCTGCTTGAGGCCCGCTATATCCGCGCCGCTCTTCACGCCCAGTGCCGAGTTGGCATAGACCACCGTCCCGTTCGGCGAACTGATGATCGGGATCCAGTTGGCAAGCTTGTACTTCACGCGCTTGTCGCGGAAGACATAGTTCGCGGTGAGCGAAGTGCCGATGCCGATCAGGGTGAGGCCGTCGGGCTTCGCCCTCTGCTCGAACTGATTGCCCCCGGCGATGGCACCTGCGCCGGCCACATTGTTGACGATGACCGTCGGTTTGCCGGGAAGGTGTTCCGAGAGGATGGGGGCCAGGAAGCGGGCATAGATGTCGGTTCCGCCGCCGGCTTCATAGGGCACCAGGATCTCGATACGCTGGCCGCTGAAGTCGGCAGCAGAAGCGCCGGTTGCAGCGCCCGCGAGCGCGACGGCGAGAAGCGGTAACCTCCACAGGTTTCGCAGTTCCATGTTTCATCTCCCAGTTCGGATTTTTATAGTTGAATGAGACTGTTAGCGGAGCCACCAGGGCAAGCTGACATATTGTTCGAGCACGCCTGCCGGGTATTGCAGATAGAGGAAGAAGGCGAGGATCGAGAGCACCCCCGTCGTGGCCGCGCCAAAGCCGGCATTGCGCCAGATCGGCCCGCGGCATTCCGCGGTGATGAACGCGCCGACGAAGATCGCCGAGGCGATGCTGAAGCCGACGAGCCACATCAGGCAGATGAAGCCGAAGAACCACGACATGTACAAAAGCTGGCTCGCGATCGGCTTTTCTTCGTCGGGACCGTAAGCATTCTCGTCGGCGAGCGCCGGGTGGGCCGCACTGCCGAAGCTCTGCTGTGCGATTACGATCAGCAGCAGGATCAGGGTCAGGCCGCCGACCCCGAGCGGGAACACCAGGGTCAGGTAGGAATCCTGAGAAACCGAGACTATGGCGCAGGCCACGGCGATCGCCATCACCGTAGAGAACAGGATCTGCGGAAGGCGGCTCGCCGTGAACTCCCGAGCCGTCCCGTCGGCGGAGGCACGCGAGCGCATCGCTCTCAAAGCGAGGACAAGCGAGGCGATGACCAGGATAAGGATGATGATGGACTGGGGCCGGGCCAGGAAGGTGAAGCCGTAGACCTGGACGGTCTGGTAGATGCTGGCCTCGAGACCGGAGGACAGCACGAAGCCGACGATCAAAGCGGGCCGCGACCAGCCGAAGCGCTTCAACAGCAAGCCTACGATGGTCAGGGCGAACAGCGCCACGACATCGCCCCAGTCCCGGGTCGCCTGATAGGCCGTGAAGAACATCAGCACGGTGATGAAGGGCGCGAGGTAGGAATATTTGACGAGGGTCAGCTTGGCGATCGGGCCGGCCAGAATGATGCAGAGCAGCGCGCCGATGATGCTGGCGATTGCGAGCGACCAGATGATCAGGAAGGTCAGATCGAGGTTCTGGGTCACCATCCGGGCGCCCGGCTCGATGCCGATCAGGATGAAGCCGCCGAGCAGCAGCGCCATGGATCCGGAGCCGGGAATGCCGAAGAACAATGTCGGCACCAGATCGCCGCCGCGTACCGCGTGATTGGCAGCCTCGGGCGCAATGACGCCGCGAATGTCGCCTTTGCCGAACTGGTCGCGCTGGCGGGAGGACTGGACGACGTGGCCATAGGCCAGCCAGTCCGCGGTCGACGCACCGACGCCCGGAAGGACGCCGACGATGGCTCCGATCACCGAGACCCGCAACACGAGCCACCAGTTCCGGAACGTATCCTCCACGCCCTCACGCCAGCCGCTACCGAGGGTCGGCG
This sequence comes from Starkeya sp. ORNL1, assembly GCF_012971745.1. Taxonomy (NCBI): domain Bacteria; kingdom Pseudomonadati; phylum Pseudomonadota; class Alphaproteobacteria; order Hyphomicrobiales; family Xanthobacteraceae; genus Starkeya; species Starkeya sp. ORNL1. The sequence continues at coordinate 169,020 of NZ_CP048834.1, read as the reverse complement.
TGTCGGCGATGGTCGATCGCTGCCGCATGAGGTCGACGATCTCCGGCATCGCAAAGATGCCGAGCGCAAGCACGATCAGGGGAATGCCATCGCTCAGATAAACCGTGTCGAATGCGAAGCGCAGTTCACCCGTCGCCGGCGCGCTACCGACGGTACCGATCAGCAGGCCAAGGCCGCACGAGGCGAGCCCTTTGATCGGGCTGGCACCGGTAAGGCAGCCGACCATGGTCAGCGCCAGCACCAGCAGCAGCAGTTGCTCTCCCATGCCGATCGCCAGAATGAGCGGGCGGGCGATGAAGACGCATCCGACGAGGACCACCGAACCGAACAGGCCGCCGAGCATCGAGGCGGAGAACGCCGCCGAAAGCGCCCGCGCGGCATGTCCCTTTCGCGCCAGCTGGAACCCGTCGAGCACCGTCGCCGACGAGGATCCGCCGGGAATGCCCATGAGGATGGAAGGAAAGGTATCGCCGGTGGCCGTCGTCGCGAGCATGCCGATCATCAGGGCCAGCGCCGACTCCTTCTCCATTCCGTAGACGAACGGAAGCAGCAGGGCCATGCCGGCGGTGCCGCCCATCCCCGGCAGCACGCCGACGATCATTCCGACGAGAATGCCTCCCATCAGATACAAGAAATGATGCAGCGAAAGCAGCTCGTGCAGAGCTTGTATGACGATGGCCATTGGGCGTTTCCCGATATTTATTTTATGGATCCAAATTCATCCGACTACATCCAGCTGTCAACCCACACCGACAGTGCACGACGGTTGCCGACGATGTTTTTTGCCGTCGGGGCGGCTGATCCGTGGTTCCGGAAAATCGCTTGTCTGCATGTGATTTTCGTTGAAGACGCTGGATTTTGCACACGTCCTTGTCCGTCATAGCTGTTGGCCGTGCCAGCACGGGCGAACCGCCGTTTGACAAGCGGATTTGTAAGGATCATTCTGGATCCAAGGAAATGCCCGGACTTGGTTGGCTCGAACGCCGCCCTGGAGGAAATGTTGTAATCAGGCGCCCTCCGCCTTCGTGAGAGAAGCGCGCCCAACACGCTCCCCTACCTCGGAAAGCTAGCACGTCGACGGCTCGGTCGGCGGCGGAACGCTCGTCGGCTGGTGCCTACGCGCGGGCGCGACGAGCCGGCAGACCGACCAACAAATACGATTTTACGGCTCGATCATAAGAAATTTCGGGAGATCATGAGACGATGACTGAGGGCGCGTTTGTAACGGAAAGCCTGGCGAAGTGGCTGTGCGAACAAAGCTTCGACAGCCTGCCACAGGAGGTCGTCGCCAAGACGATCGACGTCGTCTACGACTCCATAGGGGGCATGGTCGCCTGCTCCACCCTCCCCGAGGTCAGGGCGGTCGTCGAACTCGTCGATCAGCAGGGCAGCCGCCCGGAATGCACCATAATCGGACACAGGCAGCAGGCGTCGCTGGTTAATGCCGCGATGGCCAATGGCGGCATGGCGCACGGCAATGAGGTCGATCCGGTGCACACCACCTCGGTTGGCGGCCACGTGGCCGCCGGCCCGGTTCCGACGGCGCTCGCCGTGGGTGAATGGCTGAATTCGAGCGGCAAGGACGTGCTGCGCGCCGTCGCACTCGGCTACGAGATTGGCGGCCGCTTGATGACGATTTTCTACCGCGATCGCGACTATGTCGCTCGCCGGTTCTATCACACGGCGATTGCCGCGAATATTTCCTCGGCGGTGACGGCGGCGTTGCTGTTCGGCCTCGACCGACAGGCAGTGCAGGTCGCGCTTTGTCTTGCCACCTACCAGGCGGCTGGCCCCGACAACATGACCACCGACCCCAATCACATGGGCAAGACCTTCCAGGTCGCCGCAGCCAATCGCAACGGCGTGACCGCCGCCCTGCTGGCCCGCCAGGGATGCTTTGCCCCGCTCGACGTCCTCGACAACACGCGCGGCCTGTTCGACGCGTATCTCGACAAGCCCGACGTCGGCAAGGACATGCTGGAGAAGCTCGGCGAGTATTACTCCATCATGGATGTGATGCATAAGCGCTACTCGGCCGGAACGCCGAACCAGGCGTACCTCCAGGGCCTGTTCAAGATCATCCAGGAAAACGCGATCACGCCGGATGACGTGGACGAGATCGAGATCCACGTGCCGAAGCGCGGGATCCACAGGGTTCCGACCACGCGGCATGCGTCCATTTCCGCGGAGAAGGTCAGTGCCATCGCCGTCGCGACCGGCAAGCTGGATTTCTATTTCCTCCACGGCCCTATCGAGGCTGTCGAGGCCACGATCAAGACCATGCAGTCCCGCATCAAGTTTGTCGGGCGCGAGGACTGGACCGGCATGAACCAGGGCCGCCACGCCATCGTCATCGTGCGCACGCGGGACGGACGAGTCTTCAATGAGGATGTGTGGCATCAGCCGCTGGACCGGGCGGCGCTCGAGGACAAGTTCCGCGGGCTCGTCACACCCATGTTCGGCGAAGACCGAAGCGCGCAGTTGAAGACGTTCTGCGATCAGCTCACGACGGCCGAAAGCATTCGCCCCTTGATGAAGGCACTCCAAGCCTGAGCGCTTGGCCGCGCCAACCAGGCACGGGACGTGCGGCGGCGTTTCTGTACACGCGCCGCCGCACGCCGGCATCGGGCTCGATAGCCGGTGGCCGTTCGAAGACGGCGATTCCGGGACGAATCCAGCACGCCTTCGGCCGACCCGCGGGTTCCGGCGCCGAGCAGCCGACAAATAGCCGGTTTTTGCGCCCTCCCCGGACTTCGCCCACAGGAACGGACTTGCCACAAGGGACTTACTCGGATATTTCTGGATCCAGAATGATCCACCGATAGGAGTTAGCAGACATGAGCATGGCCTCCGAACTGACCCCCATTGCCAGCGAGCCGGTGCAGATCGGCAAGCTGGCCAGCCGTCTCGGCACCCTCGCTGGCAAGCGAATTGGCTTCGTCGACAACAGCAAGCTGAACGCCGACCGCTTCTTGGTGGAAGTTCGCAAGAACCTTGTGGCCGAGTACGGCATCATCGAGGGCCCGAGCATCCGCAAGCTGGCTCCGAAGGATCGCCTGAAGCCGGCCGACTTCGAGGCACTGGCTGCCTGCGATGGTGTCATTCAGTGCTTCGGCGACTGCGGCACCTCGACCTCGATCACCGTGGCAGACGCCGTCGAACTCGAGACCAAAGGCATCCCGACGGTGACGGTGTTCAGCACCGCCTTCGTCGAAGCAGCCAAGTCGCAGGCCGGCGGCCGCGGCCTGCCGAACCTTCACGTCGTGGCCATTCCGCATCCGATGCACACCGCACGCCAGTTCGAGGTCAATAATCGTGCCGCCGCGGCGGTGCCCGACCTCGTGGACCGGCTGACCGTCGACGGCATGCACGCCGACCCGCAGGCCGAGACCGCGAAGGCCGCGGCAGCGGCGCATGAAGACGATCAGGAAATGTTCTTCGAACGCGGCTGGACCGATGGCCTGCCGGTGGTGATCCCCACCTCCGAGAAAGTGGCTGCCATGCTGGCGGGCGTGAACCGCGACCCGCGTGAGTTGGTCGGCCCGATCCCGCCGGGCATGAAGACGGCAAGCATCGAGAAGCTGGCCGTGAATGCCGTGATGGCCGGATGCAAGCCGGCATATTTCCCGGTCGTGCTCGCCGCGCTCGAAGCGGCGCTCGAGAACAAGTTCCAGCTCTACGCCATCCAGACGGCGACCAACACCACCGCGCCGATGATCATCGTCAATGGCCCCGTGGTCGACGAACTCGGCATCAATGCCCGCAGCAACGTCCTCGGACAGGGCAATCGCGCCAACGCCTCGATCGGCCGCGCCCTGCAACTCATCCTGCGCAATGTCGGCGGCGATTATCCTGGTATCACCGACATGTCGACCCACGGCCAGGCGGGCAAGTTCACGACTTGCATTGCCGAAGCCGAGGCCGACAGCCCCTGGGATCCGCTCCATGTCGAAGCCGGCTTCAGCCGTGATGACAGCACCGTTACCCTGATCGGCGCCTCGGCGCCGCAGAACGTGTTCACCTATGGCTGCGAAAACGGCGCCGAGATCATGGAACACTTCATCGGTGCGATGACCGGCCTCGGGCACAACAACATCCTGTTCCCGAGCGGCCCGCTGCTGATCATCAGCCCCGAGCATGCCTCGACCCTGGCGCGCGACGGCTTCACCAAGGCCATCATTCGCCAGATGATCTTCGAGCGCGCGCGCATCCCGCTCTCGCGCTTCGCCGAACGCTCGGTAAAGGGCCTTCACCATCGCCGCTCGCGCTGGTTCGAGACGGTGGGCGACCACAGCCATATCGGGGTTGCGGACCGTGCGGAAGATGTCCACATCGTGGTAGCCGGCGGCGCGGGCATCCACTCGCTTTTCGTTCCCACCGGTTTCAGCCATGGTATGGTCACACGCGATATATCAGGCCGTAAATCCGCTACTTAGCTGATGGACGCCGCCGATGGGCTAATGGGAATTGGGGATGACCGAAACGACGGACATGCAGAACATCCTTGCGCGGTTCAGCAATGAGGCGACGACGGCGGACGCCGTGTGCGCAGCGTTGCGGCACTGCATCATCGAGGGTGTACTGCGCCCCGGTAAGCGCCTGCTGAGCGACGAACTCGCCACTCAGCTGGGCGTGAGCCGGACCCCGGTTCGCGAAGCGCTACGCAAGCTTGAGGCGGAGGGCCACGTCTCCCCCGCCTCGGGCAGCAAGGGGCTGGTCGTTCGCGAATACAGCGAGAAGGATCTCGAGGAGGTCTTTTTCATTCGCGAGTTGCTGGAAGGCGCCGCAGCCCGGCTTGCCGCCGATAGCGTGTCGGCCTCGGACCTCGCCCGCATGGGCGAATTCATCGAGGATATGGAATTCGCCAGCGAGCGGGGAAAAGCGGACGTGTTCCGGCAGCTCGCCGGCGAGTTCCACTCCCTGGTGCATCAGGCAAGCCGTAACAAGCGGCTTTCCGCGATGCTGCAGGATCTTCAGGAGAACATTCGCCGGTTCAATACCAGCACGCTCTATACGGCCGGCCGGATGGCGGATGCCCTGCACGAGCACCGCGCACTTTACGAGGCACTGAAGGCGCGCGACGGCGACAAGGCTGAACAGCTTGCCCGGGAGCACCGACGCAAGACGCTGGCAATGCGCCGGCAACTCATTCGCTCGGAGACGCGCGGCGACATCGTCGAGGAGATGTCTTCGCAGCGTTCCCGCCGGAAACCTTCTCTGCCGGCGTAGGAAGACGGCGGCGATTGCCGGCACGTGCCGAATATCAATCGACCAGCCGCCCTTCCCGACCATGCCCTCCTCCAGTTTCCCCATCGCCGAGATGGAGAAATTGGAGCGCTCAAGTGCGTCGATGAGCGGCCTGGCACCAGCATTCTTTTCGCGACGCCAGCACTGGGGCAGGTTCGGCCAAGCTTGACATTGGGATTTACTCGCATAATCTTGGATCCAACTGGACGCGCTAGTGGATTGCCAGATCCGAGTCTCAGCCCCACCCAAGCGTGATCGAACACCCATGCTCGACGGTCGTTGCGCCAACATCGACTAGTCGTGCCGGCCAACCGACAGGCGGGCAAACAGCTTCGTGCAGCTCAGTGCTCCGGCAAAGATATTCGATCAATCTCGAAATCCCGGAAGCACCGATCAAATAAGAAACAATAAATTCTAGAAGGAGGACAGAATGAACATCACGAAATTTCTTTCAATACCGCTGATGTGCGGAGCGTTGATCGCATCTGCATCGGCGGCGTCCGCTGTGGACTTTAGCGGTCAGCGCATCGAGATCCTGGTGCCCACCGAACCCGGTGGCGGCACCGACATCTATGCCCGCTTCCTCGGCCCGCTGCTGAGCGAAAAGCTTCCGGGCAAGCCGACCATCATCATCAACAATGTTCCCGGGGCCGGTTCGATCGCCGGCGGCAATCAGTTCCAGAAGCGCGCGCGGCCGGATGGCCTCTCCCTCATTGCCATCGGCACCTCGATAACGACGAACTACGTGTTCCGTGACAAGCGCGTGCAATTCAAGCTCGAGGACTGGATTCCCATCATCAGTTCGCCGCAGGGCACGGTGGTGTATTCGAGCAAGTCGCTCAGCGCCAAGAAGCCCGACGACATCGCCAAGCTGCGCGGCGAAAAGCTCGTAATGGGCGCCAACAATGCGACTGGCGGCGACATGCGGGTGCTATTGAGCCTCGACAGCCTTGGCATGACCGTCAATCCGGTGTTCGGCCTGAATCGGGGCGAGGTCAGGCCCGGCTTTGAGCGCGGCGAATTCAACATCAATTGGGAGACCACCGCCGGCTATCAGGTCCAGGTGCTGCCGATGGTCGAGTCCGGCGAGGCGGTGCCGCTCTTCACCTTCGGCGTCGCCGATGACAGCGGCAAGATCCTGCGCGATCCGGTCGTGCCCACTCTTCCGACCTATATCGAGGTGTACCACTCGCTCTATGGGAAGGATCCGGAGGGACCACCCTTCAAGGCGTGGCTGGCGATGTTCGACCTGAACGTCATGGCGGCGAAGGCCCTGGCCCTGCCGGCCGGTACGCCGAAGGAGATCGTCGACACCTACAATGAAGCGATCAAGGCCGTCGTCGCCGAGTTCAACAACCCGCAATACAAGAAGCAGGCAGACGACATTGTCGGCCCCTACCCCCAGGCCCTCGGCACCGCTGCCGGGCGTGCGCTGAAGGGAGCCGTCACGCTGGACGACGAGACGTTCTCCTGGCTGAAAGGTTGGCTGGCGTCGAAATATCAGGTCAAGCTCTGAAGCGACTCGGGATCAGGATGGCAGCCGCTCAGCAGCCTTCGTGCCGGCGCCTGCCGGATCGGACAGAAGCAGTCGAGAGAACTCCGTGACTTCATTTGCCAAGGTCCGGCCAGCCGCAGGCACGACCACGTCTACGATCCCAGGCTACGGAGAGTCGCTGCGGCGGCGCGAGGACCTCGCTCTCGTGCAAGGTCGGGGACGTTATGCGGACGACCTGAAGCCGGAAGGCCTGCTGCACGCGGGCGTCGTGCGTTCCATCTACGCGCACGCCCGCATCCTCTCGGTCGATACCTCCGCCGCTCTGGCGGTGCCGGGCGTGATGGCCGTTCTCACGGCGCGGGACGCCGCTGCGGACGGCCTTGCGAGCATCGCCTCCCCGGTGCATTTCTCCACCATCGAAGGTCCGATGGACGCCGGAACGCCGCGCCCGGTCCTCTGCGGCGACATATGCCGCCACGTCGGTGAGCCGGTCGCCCTGGTGGTCGCGGAGACCGCGGCTATCGCGCAGGAAGCGGCCGAACTCGTGCAGGTCGCCTATCAGGAACTTGCCGCAGTACCTCGGATCGAGGATGCGCTTGCGGCTGGGGCGCCGGCCGTGTGGGAGGAGTTTCCCGACAACGTCATGCTGACCTGGCGACAGGGGAGCGAAAACGCCGTGCAAGCGGCGATCCGGTCCGCCGCCCATGTAAGCCGTCATGTCATCAAGATCAGCCGCGTCGTGGCCGCGCCGCTGGAGCCGCGCATCGTCACGGGTTCGGTGGAGGATGGAAGGCTGGTGTTGCGGACCAGTTGCCAGAGTCCGCACATCCTGCGGAATGCCCTGGCGGCGAACGTCTTCAAGGTTCATCCCTCCGAAATCCGCGTGATCGCCGACGACGTCGGCGGCTCTTTCGGCATGAAGACCGGCCCCTACCGGGAAGACGTTCTGGTGCTGTGGGCAGCCCGCCGCCTCGCACGCCCGGTGCGCTGGAAAAGCACGCGCAGCGAGGCGTTCCTGTCGGACGACCACGCCCGCGACACCCATCTCAAGACCGAGCTCGCGCTGGATGAGGCGGGTAATTTTCTCGCCTTCTCGGTCCATTGCGATGTCAATGTGGGCGGCTATCTCACTGCGCGGTCGCTGTCGCTGCTGCGCAATATCGGCGGCGCCGCCGGTGTCTACCGGACCCCTGCCCTGTTCGCCGAAATCCGCGGCGTCTTCACCCATTCGGTCCAGACCTCGGCCTATCGCGGCGCCGGTCGCCCAGAGGCCACCTACGCCATCGAGCGGACCATCGACCTCGCGGCGCGCGAGCACGGCTTCGACCCCTTCGAGCTGCGCATGCGCAATCTGGTCCCGCCGGAGGCAATGCCGTTCCGCACCGACCTCGTCTACACCTATGATTGCGGGGACTTCCCCGGCAACATGAGGCGTGTCGCCGAGCTGATCGATCGCGCCGGCTTTCCGGCACGCCAGGCCATCGCGAAATCCAAGGGCAAACTTCGCGGCATCGGCTTCGCCAATCCCATCGAGGTCGCCGGCGGCCCGGTTGAGCGGCCGGGCAAGGACATGTCGCGAATAACCGCCCATCCCGATGGCACGTTCAGCCTTGAATGCGGGATCATGTCGGCCGGCCAGGGGCTTGAAACGGCGATGACGCACATCGCCGCGCTCAAGCTGGGGATCACTCCGGATCGCATCTTCTATGCGCAAGGCGATACCGACCGGCTGCCCATCGGACGCGGCAGCGGCGGGTCGAGCTCCGTGGTGGTTGGAGGCTCGGCAGTATCCGTCGTGGTGGACCGGCTGATCAAGACGGCGCGCGAGCGGGCGGCCGACATGCTCGAAGCCGCGGCTGCAGACCTGGAATTCAGCGCCGCCGCGTTCCGCATCGTCGGGACCGATCGCACGGTCACGCTGGCGGAGCTTGCCGCCCTCGGGGAAGACAGACCGGAGGGTGCCAATCATGACCGACGGCTATTCGCCGAGGCCGAGTTCCAGTCAAGCGGCGTCACCTATCCGAACGGCTCCCACGCCTGCGAGGTCGAGATCGACCCCGAAACCGGCGAGGTGAAGCTCTTGAACTACGCCGCGGTCGAAGATATCGGGCGCGTGCTCAATCCGATGCTTGCCGACGGCCAGATGCATGGCGGCATCGCGCAGGGCTTCGGCCAGGCGGTAAAGGAAGCCATCATCTATGACGAGAGCGGGGAATTGCTGACCGGCTCCTTCAGCGACTATGGACTGCCGCTCGCTTCCGACCTGCCGAGCTTCGATCTGGATTTCCGTGAGATACCCACGGCGGTTAACCCACTTGGTGCCAAGGGCATTGGCGAAGCGGGAACGGTGGGGGCGCTCTCCGCCGTCATGAACGCGGTGTGCGACGCCCTGAATGCGGTCGGCGTGCCAGATCTTGAGATGCCGGCAACTCCGCTGAGGGTTTGGTCTGCGATCCAGGCCGCAGCGAATTCCGGCAACGACCGATAAAGAGTGACGGCGCAGCCCACTTGGTTCGAAAATGCTCTAAGCCATCGACGGGCCGCTCCTCGGCGCAACCGCGCGAACCGCCTGCTTCGCCGCCCGCTCGCCGGAGAGCCACGCGCCCCCCACCGTACCCCACAACCCTTCGTGGGTATGCTCGCCAGCGAAGAACAGGCGGTCGTCGATGGGCTTGGCCAGCGCACGGCGCAGATGCGCCGTGCCCGGTTCCGCGCAGGAGAACGCACCAAGGGCGAAGGGCTCCCTGCTCCAGGCCGTGGCGCGAACCTTTGCGATCCGCCGGGCGGCCGACCGGCCGCATTCCCGCGCGATGACCTCACGGGCGAAGGCTCCGGCAGCGGCGGGCGAGCCGGCAAGCTCCACCGCCAAGTCCCCACCCACCTCGATGCTGTGGAGATCGGTGCCCCCGATGCGCCCCAGGAGGGCGCAGCCGCGCCGCCCGTCCGAGCGGAAGAAGACCAGTTCGTCCGCCTTCAGGTCGAAGGGGTTCTTGGGCAAAAGGAACGCGATGTGGTCATAGGCACCCAGAGAAATGCCCTCGATGGCGGCGCGATGGCCGGTGTCGAGTTCGGGGAGGATGCGCAGGCGCTCCCGAACCAGGAGGCTGGGTGGAACCGCGATGATCACCGCCGCGCAGCGCAGGATGCCGCGGCTGGTCTCCACTGCCACCTCGTCTCGCCCCCGCAAGTCCACGGCGGTGACCTGCGTATCAAGATGGACGCTGAGCGGTGCCGCCAGATGCGTGATCAGCGTGCCGAAGCCCTGGCGGCAGAAATCGTCCACCTCCTCTTCTTCCGAGCGAGCGAAATCGAGGGTGGAAATGTGGTTCAACTCCTTGGCGCAGGAGAGCGGGCCGACGATCAGTTCGGCAGTGCTTCCCCAGGGGCCGCCGAGCTTCGGCAGGACGTTGGAAGCCGGCACATCCCGCGCTGCGCTGCCCGCCGCCGTGATCGCCTGCTCCACCCGCGCGATGGCGTCGTCGAAAGCCTTATACTCGCCGTCCGATCCTTCGCGGCCATTGATGAACAGCCGCGGCTCGTCGGGAGCGCGGTAGATGTCGAAACCCGCTTTCTTGCCGAGGCGCGACAAGGGATGCAGGCCTGGCATGTGGATCCAGTGGGCACCCATGTCGAAGGGCACGCCGAAGGTCTGCATGTCCGTGACGGCGCGCCCACCGACCCGTGAGGAGGCTTCCAGGAGCGCATAGGGGCGACCCATCGCCGCAACGCTTCGCGCCGCCGCAATGCCTGCAGCTCCAGCACCAATGATGACGATATCGACCCGCCCTGACGGGGCGGCCCGGCCGCCCCACAGCCCGAAGCTTTCGGCGGCGACAGCACCGGCCATGACGGACGATCCGATGATTACTTCCCTACGTCTCATGGGAGTACCGGATATTCTTATTATGTAACTTTCATAGTACCATCATCGCCTTGTCACGGCAACGCTGGGTTGGACCGCGCTGCCGGGCATCCACAAGGACGCCACCGGCAAGCGCCGGTTGGTAAGCGGTGGCTGCGAAATCCCCGATTGATGGACCCGAGTGGACGTAAGGGCACTTGAATGGGACGGTTCCCGAACCTAGTCTGCAGACAGGCGCGGTGATCACGCGACCGATGATGAGTTCGATCGTCCAATTGCTGTTGACCATGATCACCATGGCGGGGCGCGACGTGTCCACAATAGGTGATCTCCGCCGATGCTGAATTTTGGCTTTCTGATGCGCCTGCGAGCTGTGTTGTCGGGCGGATCCCTAACCATCGGAAGGCGCCCAAAGATGCTGTACCTTCCCCGCTTCCGCTGGCGAGAGGGCAAGATACGCATCGGTGACAAGATATCGACCCGCTGCGGCGTAGTAATCGATGCGCAGAGTGGCAGCATAGAGATCGGGCGAAACGTCTCTCTTAACGACTATACAGTCCTGCTCGGGCACGGTGGCATCCGTATCGGCAACGACGTACGTATAGCCGCCCATGTCGTCATAACCTCTTTCGACCATGGCTTCGATGATGTGACTATCCCGATCCGCCGCCAGTCGCTTCAAAAGAAACCCGTCACGATCGAAGATGATGTCTGGATCGGGGCTGGCGCAAAAATCCTCGGCAACACGCATATAGCGCGTGGGTGCGTCATCGGCGCCAATAGCGTGGTCAGGGGCAAGACTGTTCCGAATGGAATCTACGTTGGCGTGCCAGCGCGACTTTTGAGGCTGCGGGGCGAAACTGCGGCCTGAAGGCGCAAGGCACCATATATCTCTGTAGACTCGTTGCTCGTGGACGGAAGAAGGCACGGCTCCCAGCGTGGTCAATCTTCGTCGGCAAGGACGATTTTATTTCGGGCCACGAACTCTATCATTGCCCGATCCTCGATCACCGAGGCCTCTATGGTTCGCGTCGTCTTCTCCATCTTTTCAATCAGCTTTTCCTTCGACGCGATGTAGTTTGAACCGCGCTCCATCTTCATGCGCATTTCTTCCACGGATTTGCTGTAATAGTGGTTGAGCTGGAGAAAAGCGTTCGAATAGAAGCGCGGCTTCTTGCGGCCGTCACGCGTCGTGCGGTATCCCGCATCGTTCATGGTGAGTTCGCCGAACTCCCGTGTCTTGAACTGATGGATGGTCACCTCGGTGACTTCGCACGGATCCACGATGCATTTGAAGTTGGTCACGTGCTCCTCGTCGCTCATGGGGTCGGCGCTGCGCATCGTGTAGTTCAGCGCCACCGGACCGAACGGCTTTGTCTTGTGTCCGCTGGATCCGAACATGTGCCAGGGCAGCGAGACATTCGGGAAATCGCCAGTCTCCGCCAGCGCTTGCTCAATGGTCGCGCCGTTGCGAGGCAGCAGGAATTCATCCGCGTCGATAAAAGCCATGCGGCGATAATCTGCGCCGAAGTTCAATATGGCGTGGGCGAAGGCGAGCACCTGCCCGTCGATCAGCTGCGCCGAACGGCTCGCGGATACCTGGCCGGCCCAGGGGATGACCGTCAGCTCACCCGGGTGAAGAATCCGGTCCAGCACACTGCATGTGACATCCTTGGAGCCATTATCGTAGACGATGAAGTGGCGCACGCCGACGGCGCGGTGGAAGCGCGCCCACTCGCCAATATACTGGGCCTCATCCTTTACGCAGATCGCAATCGCTATCCCGTGTCTGTCAGGGTGTGGCACGGGAGGTTGAATCGAAAGGCTTTTAATGCTCGACTTCTTTCGTCCAAACCACACTACGCACACTCCAAAATTCACCCACTCGACCGGACGCAGGGCGCCGGTTGCGAATGTCGCGCACCATATTATTCACAATTGAACGCCGTGCAATAATGTGTGGTGGCAGTATCATAATACATGACAGGCAATACGATTGCCGATTGCCGGAACACGCGCCCACCGCAGCCCGCAACTGACTGTCGGCTGATGATCGATGAGGAGTGGCCGCGCATCTCCCTCCTCATATGGCATTGCCGGCCTTCAGGTAGCGGCGACGCCTAAATGATCCGATCGCTGTCGGTTGGCTTCACCAGTCGGCCGGAAAAGCCGATAGAGCTGCCGCATGGGCAATGCTTCATTGTTAGACAGCAGCCTTGGTGATCGTCTCGGGAATTGACCCGGATCAAAGCGGCCACGTTTATAATGATACAAATCTGACGCCCCAGCATTCGGCTGCGCACCACGATATGCTAATAGCGCCGCAGGCCGCCCACGAGCGAACTGACACATCGAGTTGAAGCAGAAAGACAGGGCATGACCAAGTCGCTGGATATCTATATCGGCTGGGATTCACGCGAGCCGATCGCATACGACGTCGCCAGGCAATCGATATTGGAGAATGCGAGCATTCCGGTACGCGTATTCCCGATCCGTCTTGCCGACTTGGTCGAGCAGAAGGCCTACACCCGCGACATCGACCCCCTCGCCTCCACCGAATTCACCTATTCGCGGTTCTTCACGCCCTGGCTGGCTGGCTACAAGGGTTGGGCGCTGTTCTGCGATTGCGATTTCCTGTTCTTCTCCGATGTCGCCCAGTTGCTCGCCTATCAGGACGAGAGCAAGGCGGTCGCGTGCGTCCATCACGATTACACCCCGAAAGAGGGGTTCAAGATGGACGGCAAGGTGCAGACGTCCTATCCGCGCAAGAACTGGTCCTCCTTCATGCTCTTCAATTGCGAGCATCCCTCGACGCGGAAGCTGACCCCGGAGCTCATCAATCGGGAGAGCGGCGCGTATCTCCATCGCATGCAATGGGCCGCCGACAACGAGATCGGCGAGATTCCCACCGAATGGAACTGGCTCGAAGGCTGGAACGAGAAGCCGGCCTCCGGCACGCCCAATGCCGTGCATTTCACCAATGGCGGCCCATGGTTCAAAGACTGGCAGAATGTCGACTATGGCGAGCAATGGACCGCCAAGGCGCTCGCCATCGATCCGGACTTCAAGCCGATCTGAGCCGGGATCCGATCCATCCGGGCGGAAACGGCCGCGCCGTCAGGCCTTGCCGTTGACGCCCGGATCAATGCGGCGGCATCAACCTCGATCAGCGACTTCACGCGGGGGAAGCGGCGCGAATGCTCGCTGAACGGGGTATGGATCCTCGCGCAGCTTACCGACGTCAAAGTGCGCGTGTGGTTCGACCGCGGGGCAGCTATTGCCCTGTCCACAACGCAATGCCCAGTTCTTCCGCCACATGGGGATCGGCTGTGAAGATCGGCCGGCCGGCTTCGATCAGCTTATCGAGCACCATTTTATCCATCTGCACGTGCAGGCGCGACAAACCCACCTTGTTGTAGGCATGGCCAGCCGAGTTGGGATTTATTCCCGTGATGATGACGGCGGGCGCGCCATTGTAGAGCGCGAAGAGAACCGCGTTCATGCCGTTCGAGCATTTGGAATCGGCGTCCATCTCGAGTGAGCGCATGCCCACCACGCGATCGAGCAGGGCCATCCGCTCATACCGATCGACGATTTGCAGCCGGTCATACTTGTAGTCAAACGCCTGCAGGCCTTTTTCCAGCCGCTCACGATCGTTCTTTCGCCAGAGCAACACATACAGCGTTCCGGTCTTCCCTCCTCTCAGAACGCGCCTGACCTCGATCGCGTTCGTCGTGGTTCCCTCGACCTGGTTGAACATCATCATCGTCACATCGGGCGCGTCGACGCCCCATGCGGCGATCACCGATTGGGACCCATTCACAGTCACGACCGAGAAGGTATCGTCGAAGCCAGCCGGCTTGTGGGACGTAGGCGCCGACCCGACCACGACAACCGGACCCGCAAATCGAGATGGTGCCGTCGGCGGGGTTGGGCGGATCAGGCGATACTTCAAGCTGCGGTACAATCGCTTGCGCGTATCTGAAAATCCCATATCAACCTCGGAGTGTCGCTGCAGAATCCGGCACTAATTGCGATTTTTCTTCTTCAGGAACTCTGGCTTCAGCCCTCGGAAAAATTCATCAATTGCCCGCAATACATTGGTAAGCGAGATCAACTTGTCCACGCGTGTGTCGGTTTGACTAAGTCGCGAGGACAGCACTTCCGCCATCGTCGCGGATATCTCGGCCGCGGGCAATTCCGGAAAGCGGGAAGTAAGGGAGGAGTAGCTGCCGCCTGCGATACCCCCATGGATGGCAAGCTTGCCCACCCGCGCAAAGAGCCGCAGAAAGATTTGCTCGAACGTCCAATCATGCACGTTGACCGCCCGCCACTTGTCGCTGCGGTTGGCGGAGAACCCCGCCAGGACGATCTCAGGCGGGAGTTTCTGATCCACCAGCCACAACGCCATGGCGAAGCCGGACGTGGGAACCTTGTCATCGGGATAGAAATCAGCGCAGAACCCTACCAGGTCCAGATGTCCGGTAGGCGTCCCAAGATAATCGGAGCTGGTATTCAGCTTCTCGTTCGTCGCCAGCCTAAGGTTCAGTATACCCAGAAATCGCTCTGGCAAGAACAGCTTGACAACGTCAGCCACCTCCTGCCGGTACACGATGTTGGCACCCTGCGGTTGGCCCCGCGAAATCAACAGGGAGTGTCCGGTAAACTGCCTGTCGAGAATTTTATATACTTTGTTGAAAAATACAAAGAGCGCAGTATCCGGATAATACTTCCTCAGTTCATTGACGTTTACATCATCACTATTGGCTACAAGTATAATGTGCGTGAACGCCGAGAATAGATCGCGCCATTGCTCTGTCGTCGTCACATTTTCCGTCGCTCCGGCGTCAGGCAGAGTCATAGTCGGGTTGTCCTACGCTAGTGCTGTCTTTCTCTGCCGGCGGCGGGGCTTGGCGCTCAAACCCAGCGGGTGCCCTCTATAGGAGGATTTCTTTTTCAAATCAAAATGGCCAAGCTTGATAAACCGGAAAAATGGCGTTCTCCGTTCAGACATTCCGGTATGGCCGCGTGGCCAGGCGTCCGCAACGGGTAACAGGGTTGTGACGCTACGTCAGGATTGCTCGAAAGCGCGCTTTAGCGCAACCAATCTTCGAATGGTTGCCGTCACGCCGGTCGTAATTCGACCCTCAACCTTCGGCGAGCTGTTGCTGCTTTTCGAGCAGCTTGCGCTCCACCGTCTGCAGATGGGCGCGCATCGCCGCGGCGGCGCCGACCATGTCGCGGACCTCGATGGCGTCGACGATCCGCTCATGCTCCTCGAAGCTGTGATGGTCTGGCGCCGGCTTCACCGGGATCGCCCGCAGCCGTCCCCAGGTGACGGCGCGACGCACCGCGTTCAGCGTGTCGAACAGGCCGAGCAGCAGGCTATTGTGCGTGGCCTCCGCAATCGTGCGGTGCAGCCGGGTGTCCCATCCCTCATATTGCCGCCAGGTATCAGCCTGGCGTGAGCGGGTGAGGCAGAGCCGCATCTCGGAAATATCCGCCGGCGTCGCCATGAAGGCGGCGGTACGCGCCAGTTCCGGCTCCATGGCGAGACGCGCCCGCATCACTTCCGCTGGATTGCTGCGCCGCGCCAAGGCGGTGATGTCGGCGAAGGTGTCGAGCGGGCGCCCGCCGATGAAGGTGCCTTTGCCGACATGGCGCCAGAGCTGGCCTTCGGACTCCAGCACCTCGAGCGCCTTGCGCAACTCGGCTCGCGAGACTCCAAGCGCGGCAGAAAGCTCGCGCTCCGGCGGCAGGCGGCCGTCGTCGGGCAGCTTGGCCTGCGCCAGATAAGCGCGGAGCTGGGTGACGAGGCCGGTCTCCGGTGCCGGACCATTGGTTGCGAGCATGCGGCGGCGTTCCGACCAAATTACGATTGGTCCAATCTATGAAGCCACGAAAGCGTGTGGTCAAGCGGACCTTGCGTTAGGTCGCCTTGACTCGGCTGACGCAGCCAATATAAACCAAGAGCGAATTGGTTTTGCATTGCCCACGTACTTCGAAGGCGGACAACCGCCCACACCCAGGGAGCTGAACATGCCCAGAACCACCACCCAATCCGTTACCCGTTTTGCCGCCGGCATCGGCGCTCTGGCGCTCGCCGCCACCTTCGGTCTCGCCGGCACGGCCGAGGCCAAGGTCCGCGTCGCCTTCGGCGACATTGCCAGCGTCGAGACGCTGCATCTTCTCGTCGCGCTGGAACGCGCCAAGGAGAAGGGCGTCGACATCGAGATGACGTACCTGAAGTCCGAGGACATCGCCGCCCAGGCGGTGGTCAGCGGCCAGGCCGATATCGGCGTCGGCGGCCCCTATGCGCTGATCCAGAAGGTGAAGGTGCCGGTGCGCATCTTCCTCCAGCTCTCCACGCTGCGCTTCTATCCCGTCGTGAACGCCGAGTTCTACAAGACGTGGAAGGACCTCAACGGCCAGGAAATCGCGGTGCATTCGCGCGGCTCCGGCACCGAGGCCATCATGAAGCTGATGGAGCAGAAGCAGGGCATCAAATTCTCCAAGATCAGCTACATCCCCGGCTCGGAAGTGCGCGCCGGCGCCCTGATCCAGGGCAATGTGAAGGCCAGCATCGTCGATGCCGCCGGCCGCCGGCTGCTCGAAGCCAAGGCTCCCGGCAAGTTCATCGTGCTGCCGCTGGAAGGCGTCGCCGCCACCGACGAGGCGCTGTTCGCCCGCGAGGATTTCCTCAAGAGCAACGCCAAGGACATCAACACCATCACCGAGTCGGTGCTGACCACCTGGCGTGAAGTGCAGGGCAACCCGGCCGTGGTCGCCGAATGGCGCACCAAGTACAAGCTGCTGCCCGATCTGCCGGCCGACCAGGTCGCCGAGATCACCCCCTATTTCGCCGAGCAGGCGAAGGGCAAGGCATTCCCGATGAATGGCGGCGGCGAGGCTGCGGCCAAGGATGACTTTGCCTTCTACACCCTCTCCGGCCAGCTCCAGGGCGATCCGGCGAGCCTGAAGACCACGGACTTCTGGGAGCTCGGGCCGCTGAACACCGCGCTCGGCAAAGTCGGTACCAACTGAGGCAATTGGCAAGAGAGGCAATTGGAATGGCGGCTCCCGCTCAGGTGAACGGCACTCCCACCGTCGTTCACCCCGCCGGCGGCTCGCGGAGTTCGCTCCGCAAGCTGCTCGGCGATCGCCCGGTCCTGTGGCGTCTCGCCTCGCTTGGCCTGTTCTTCCTCATCTGGGAGATCGCCGGCCGCATTCCGATCAGCTTCGCCTTCCCGACCTTCCTGGAGACGCTGGAAGCCTTCGTGCGCATGACGCTCGACGGCTCCTTCGTCACCGCCTACGCCTCGACGCTGCAGCCGCTGGTGATCGGCATCGCCATCTCCGCCGTGCTCGGCGTCGGGCTCGGCATCCTGATGGGCCTGTCGCGCGGCGCCGAATGGCTGATCGCGCCGGTCTTCATCGTGCTGCAGGCCGCGCCGATGGCGGCGCTGATCCCGCTCATCACCTTCGTCTACGGCATCGGCCTTTTGGCGAAGACGCTGGCGGTGATCATGCTCGCTCTGCCGGTGATCGTGCTCAACGGCTACAAGGCGGTGCGCAACGTGAACCCGTCGCTGGTCGACATGTGCCGCTCCTTCCAGGGCACGCAGATGCAGCGCATCTTCAAGATCATCATCCCCGATGCCAGCCCGGTGATCTTCGCCGGCCTCCGGCTCGGCCTCGCCGCCGGCTTCATCGGCGTCATCCTGGCCGAGTTGCTCATCACTCCGACCGGCATCGGTGACCTCATCACCTATCACCGCTCGGTGGCCGACTATCCGGAAATGTATGCCGCGGTGGTCTCCATCATCGTGGTGTCGACCCTGACCCTCGCCGCGCTGGAGGCGTTCGAGCTTCGCGTGCTGCGTCCCGAGAAGAGAAGAGGCTGAGATGCGCAACATCACCGCGGCTGCCCAGGCCGCCATCGCCCGCCCCGAGGCAGACGCCACTGTTGCCGTCGAAGTGCGCGGCATTTCCAAGATCTATGGCGAGGTCGAAGCGCTCCGCTCGGTCGATCTCGATTTCCCGGCCGGCAAGCTGACGACGCTGCTCGGCCCCTCCGGGTGCGGCAAGACCACGCTCCTGAAGATCATCGCCGGCCTCAACGTGCCCGACGCCGGCGAGGTCCGGGCCAATGGCAAGGTCGTCACCGGCCCCGGCCCGGAGCGCGCCTTCGTGTTTCAGGATTTCGCGCTGATGCCCTGGGCCACGGTGATGCGCAACGTCGCCTTCGGGCTGGAGCTGCGCGGCATGGGCAAGGACGAGCGCCAGGCGATTGCCGCCAAATACATCAATGAGGTCGGCCTCGCCGGCTTCGAGGACAAATACCCGCACGAGCTCTCCGGCGGCATGCGGCAGCGCGTCGGCCTCGCCCGCGCCTTTGCGGTGAATGCCGATGTGCTCCTGCTCGACGAGCCGTTCTCGGCAGTGGACGAGCAGAACCGCCGCAAGTTCCAGGAGGATCTGCTGCGCCTCGTCGCGATGGAGAACAAGACCTTCATCTTCGTCACCCATTCGATCGAGGAAGCGGTCTATGTCTCCGACCGCATCGTCATCCTGTCCCGCCGGCCCGGCCGGGTCTCGCAGATAATCGAGCCGGAGATTGACCGCGCCGCCTCCCCCGACGCCATCCGCCGCGACCAGTCCTATCTCGATACGGTCGAGGAGATCTGGCAGGGGCTGAAGCGCTACGTGGATTGAGGAGGGCTCGATGACACTGTTCGGCTACAAGATCCCGATGATGGCTTCGCTGCTGGTGTGGTGCGCCATCTGGGAGATCGTCGGCCAGTCCGGCGTGATGTTCCTCATTCCGCCGCTCTCCGACGTGCTGGTCGCCGCCTTCCATCTGGTACAGACCGGCACCTGGCAGGCTGCGGCGATCACAACGCTCTCCAGCTTCTTGATCGGCATGGCCTTCGCCATCGTGGTCGGCGTCGTGCTCGGCGTGCTGATGGGCCGGGTGCCGGCGATCGATAATCTGCTCGGCATCTGGGTGAACATCTTCGTCTCCGCCCCGCTCTCGGCGCTGGTGCCGGTGCTGATGATCCTGTTCGGCATGGGCGAGACCACGGTGATCGTCACTGTGTTCCTGTTCGCGGTGTGGATCGTGGTGCTCGACACCCGGGCCGGCATCCAGCATGTACCGCCCTCGCTGATCGAGATGGCGAGAAGCTATGGCGCCTCGCGCACCGCGCTCTATGGCAAGATCATCCTGCTGGCCGCCCTGCCCGAGATCCTCGCCGGCATCAGGCTCGGCCTGGTGCGCGGCGTGAAGGGCGTGGTGATCGGCCAGTTGCTGGTCGCCATCATCGGCTATGGCGAGTTGTTTGAACTTTTTTCGCGCAATTTCGACATGGACAACTTCTGGGCGCTGACGATCATCCTATTCGCCTTTGCGATGCTGGTCTCCGCGCTCATCGAGAACATCGAGAAACGAGTGGAATATTACGCAGGAGTCCGCTGATGAACGCGCCTACCGACAACTCCGCCTATGTGATCGCGCCGCCGGCGATCCCGACCCTGCCCGTGGTCGGCACCGACAAGCTGTTTCCGATCCACCGCATCTATTGCGTCGGCCGCAATTATGCGGAGCACGCCATCGAGATGGGGCATGATCCGAACAAGGAGCCGCCCTTCTTCTTCCAGAAGAACCCGGACAATGTGATCACCACCGGCCAGTTCCCCTATCCCGACAAGTCCTCCGACGTGCATTTCGAGATCGAGATGCTGGTGGCGCTGTCGAAGGGTGGCGTCAACATCCCGGTCGAGCAGGCGCTGGACCATGTCTATGGCTACGGCATCGGTCTCGACATGACCCGCCGCGACCTGCAGGGCGAGGCCAAGAAGCTCGGCCGCCCGTGGGAAGTCGGCAAGGCGTTCGAGGCCTCCGCCCCCTGCTCCGGCCTGATCCCGGCCAGCGAGATCGGCCATCCCGCCGCTGGCAAGGTGTGGCTCAAGGTCAACGGCGAACTGCGCCAGCAAGGCGACCTCAACCAGATGATCTGGAAGGTGCCGGAGATGATCTCCTATCTGTCCGGCCTGTTCGAGCTGAAGGCCGGCGACGTCATCATGTCCGGCACGCCGGCGGGCGTCGGCGCCATCGTGCGCGGCGACCACATGGAGGGCGCCGTGGACGGCGTCGCCACCCTCGACGTGCGCGTGGTCTGATCCACGCGGCGTCGGTCCACAGCAGGCTCTCAACGGGCTTCAATGCGTGCGGCGGCCGGCACCCCGGCCGCCGTTCTTGCGCGTAGGCACGCTATTCTTCCTGCGACATCCCGCGCGACGGCAACCCGCACCATTCGCCGGCCGCCGGCTTGACGCTCGCGCGCCGCGCCCGATCTATCATCCGCAGCCATTTACCTATCCGGCATCGCGTGATCGCCTGTAGCGTGAGCGCGTGCCAAACTGCGCAACACGGCTTCGGAGAGATCAATGCGCCAGCACGCCACCGTCAACGACGTCCCCTCGAACGCGAAGAACGTCGCGATCGAACTGCTCAACGCCAACCTTGCCAGCGCCATCGACCTCGCGCTTGCCACCAAGCAGGCGCACTGGAATCTCAAGGGTCCGCAATTCATCGCCGTGCACGAGATGCTCGACGGTTTCCGCACCGATCTCGACGAGCACGTCGACACCATGGCGGAGCGCGTCGTCCAGCTCGGCGGCACTGCGATCGGCACGACCCAGTCCGTGGGCCAGGCGACCAAGCTCGCCGCCTATCCCACTGACATCTATAAGGTGAAGGATCACCTCACTGCACTCATCGAGCGTTATGGCGCGGTTGCAAATGCGGTGCGCCACGCCATCGACGAGTCCGCGGAAGCGGGTGACGCGACCACGTCGGACATCTTCACCGCAGCCTCGCGGACCCTCGACAAGTCACTCTGGTTCCTCGAGGCGCACCTTCAGGAAGCAAGCTGACCGAGAACCGCGTTTCGCGGGCTTTCGCCGGCCGCCTGTCATGAAGATGATAGTTGCGATCCGAATCATAATGCATCCTGCCAGTGGCCGCTCACGTGCAGTGTTGCAAGCTGCGGTCGCCTTTGTGCCATGATTTCCCGGTGAAATGCCCGCGGTTTTGCTACGAATCCCTGCCGCCGGTACTCTGCCGGCGGCAGACTTGGCGGAGTATCCTTACGTAAGGCGCTGCATATCCTTCGGGAATAACGGGAAGCCTCCAATTTGCCACTGAATTCTCATGAATACGACACTATTGATACAACGCTATTGCCTTCTTCGAGGACTTACTGAAATATCCTGCCGACGGTCGGCTAGAAGTTGAAAGAAATCGCCGTCTTCAAGAGTCGAGCAGGTTATGCGAAAGCTAATAATAATTCGAGAATCGAACCAATGCGGAACGAAGGACGGTAACGGATGGTGCGCAAACTCGCGGAAATCGACGACGACATCGCGCCTTCGGCAAATCCCTCGTGGGCCCAGCTCTCGGCCGTTCCCATGCGCATGAACGATGCTGACACGGATGTCGCGACCGTTACGCACCTGGAGATTGCCCGGGTCATTGAACGGGCTCACCGCCGCTTCCTCGACCTGCTGCGGATGGAACTGACACGCCTCGGCACCGACGACATCAGCCCCTCGCAGGTCATGCTGCTGTTCACCATCGGCAGCGACGAACTCTCGGTGCGCGACCTGCTCGAGCGTGGCCACTATCTCGGCTCCAACGCCTCCTACAATCTCAAGCAGCTTGTCGACTCCGGCTATGTCGATCGTTCCGCCTCGCCTCGCGACCGGCGCTCGGCGCGGCTGCGGCTGACGGACAAGGCGAATCAGCTTTGCGAGGCGATTCGCACCGTGCATGACAACTTCCACCGGCAGACTGTGCGCGACGAGGGCGAGGCGCAGGAGCTGGTGACGGCGTACAACGTGCTGCGCCGTCTTGAAATCCTGTGGACAAGCTCGCTGCGCTACGGCGGCGAGACCAACTGAACAGGCGCCATTCGCGCCAGTCTTTATGCCCGGGCGAGCCCCGGGCAACGCGGCAACGCTGCCATACGGCTTGAGCTTTGTTTCGCTCGCCGTGCTTGCTTCGACAAACTACAGCGACCTCATCCTGAGGTGCCCGGCATTAGCCGGGCCTCGAAGGATGCTCGCTATCGACGGTGGTGCGCTGCTTGAGCATCCTTCGAGGCTCGCAGCGCTCGCACCTCAGGATGACGTGCGGAAGCTGCATTAGCCCCCTCAGGTGATCACGTCCGGAGCCGAACGCCCGGTGCGGCCGGGAATGTCGGGCAGTGTGCGCGACAGTGCGATGAGGTCCGCCAGCACGCTCTGCGGATCGAGATCCTGCCGGCTGCTGTCACCCTCGAACTGCTCGATATAGACCCGTAGCGTCGCTCCCGCCGTGCCGGTGCCGGACAGCCGGTAGACGATGCGCGAGCCATTGCTGAAGAAGATGCGCAGCCCCTGGCTGGTGGTCACCGAGCCGTCGACCGGGTCGTGATAGGCGAAGTCGTCGGCGCGCTCGACGGTCAGGCCGCCGAAGCTCTGCCCCGGCAGTTCCGCCAGCCGCGCCCTGAGATCGGCGACCAGCGCGTCGGCGGCGCTCGCATCGACTTCCTCATAATCGTGGCGGGTATAGTAGTTGCGGCCATAGGTGGCCCAATGGCCGCGCACGATATCGGCGACGCTCTCGCCGCGCACCGCGATGATGTTCAGCCACATCAGCACCGCCCACAGCCCGTCCTTCTCGCGGACATGGTTGGAGCCGGTGCCGGCGCTCTCCTCGCCGCACACCGTGGCAAAGCCGGCATCCAGCAGATTGCCGAAGAACTTCCAGCCCGTCGGCGTCTCGTAGCATTTGATGCAGAGCTTCTCGGCGACGCGGTCGGCCGCGCCACTGGTCGGCATCGAGCGCGCAATGCCGGCGATGCCGGCCTTGTAGCCCGGCGCCAGGTGCATGTTGGCGGCGATCATGGCGAGCGAATCGGAGGGCGTGACGAAGCGCCCCCGGCCGATGATGAGGTTGCGGTCGCCATCGCCGTCCGACGCCGCGCCGAGATCGGGCGCGCCCTCGGCCATCATGAGGTCGTAGAGGTCCTTGGCATGGACCAGGTTCGGGTCGGGATGGTGGCCGCCGAAATCGGGTAGCGGCTCGCCATGCACCACGGTGCCGGGCGCGGCGCCCAGCGTTCCCTCCAGGATCGCCTTGGCATATGGGCCGGTCACCGCGCTCATGGCGTCGAAGCGCATGGTGAAGCCACCCGTGAACAGCTTGGCGATGGCGCCGAAGTCGAACAGCTGCGCCATCAGTTCGGCATAGTCGGCGACCGGGTCGATCACCTCGACGGTCATACCCGCCAGCGTCGTGGTGCCGAGCGTATCGATATCGACATCCGCCGCCTCGACGATGCGGTACTCATGAATCGTCTTCGTCGCGGCAAAGATGGCGTCGGTGATTTTCTCCGGTGCCGGGCCGCCGGCGCCGATATTGTACTTGATGCCGAAGTCCCCGTGGGGCCCGCCGGGATTGTGGCTGGCGGAGAGGATGATGCCGCCGAACGCCTTGTGCTTGCGGATCACACAGGAGGCGGCGGGCGTCGACAGGATGCCGCCCTTGCCGACCATCACCCGGCCGAAGCCGGCAGCGGCCGCCATCTTCAGCACCACCTGGATCGCCTCGCGATTATAGAAGCGCCCGTCACCGCCGACGACCAGCGTCTTGCCCTCATAGCCCTCCAGCGACGAGAACACCGACTGCACGAAGTTCTCGACATAATGCGGCTGCTGGAACACCGGCACCTTCTTGCGCAGGCCGGAGGTTCCCGGCTTCTGGCCGTCGAAAGGCGTGGTGGCGACGGTGCGGATCATGTTTCCCCCGAGGTCTCGCTTGTCGTCATCCCGGAACGGCCACAAGGCCGTATCCGGGATCGCATGAAATTTGAGAGCGATCCCGGCTCTACGCTGCCCTTCGGCCGGGATGACACCCTTCAGGCGGGTCTACTTCGCCGTCAAATGATGCAAGAGGCCTGCCGCCGAACCGCTTAAGTCCGCCGGCGCCTGGCCGCTTTCCACCGCAGGCAGCAGCGTGTTGGCGAGTTCCTTGCCGAGCTCGACGCCCCATTGGTCGAAGCTGTTGATCCCCCAGATCGCGCCTTCGGTGAACACGCGGTGCTCATAGAGCGCGATGATGCGGCCGAGCGCGTAAGGGTCGAGCTTTTCATAGGCGATGGTGACCGACGGGCGGTCGCCGGGGAAGACGCGGTGCGGGGCGATCAGCGCGATCTGCTCCTCGCTCATGCCCTTCTCGACCAGTTGCGCCCGCGCTTCTTCCAGCGTGCGCCCGCGCATCAGCGCTTCGGATTGCGCCAGGCAATTGGCGATCAGCATGGCATGCTGGCGCTCGAGCCCGGGCAGCGAATTCTCGTCGTGCCCCTTGGCGGCGATCAGGAACTCGACCGGGATCGGGCTGGTGCCCTGGTGGATCAGCTGGAAGAAGGCGTGCTGGCCATTGGTGCCGGGCTCGCCCCACACCACCGGGCCGGTGTCGTGCGCGGGACGCACGCCATCCTTGGTCACCTGCTTGCCGTTGCTCTCCATGTCGAGCTGCTGGAGATAGGCCGGCAGGCGCGACAGGTGCTGGTCGTAGGGGATCACCGCGCGGGTGGCGTAGCCGCACACGTCGCGGTGCCAGATGCCGACGAGGCCGAGCAGCACGGGCAGGTTCCGCTCCAGCGGCGTGGTGCGGAAATGCTCGTCAATGGCGTGGCCGCCATCGAGGAAGCGGCCGAACGCTTTCGAGCCGATCGCGATCATCACCGGCAGGCCGATCGCCGACCACACCGAATAGCGCCCGCCGACCCAATCCCAGAAGCCGAACACGCGGTCGGACGCGATGCCGAAGGCGGCGACCTTGTCGAGCGCGGTGGAGACCGCGGCGAAGTGCGCGCCGACCGCCGCTTCGCCCAGCGCATCGACGATCCAACGCCGGGCCGAGGCAGCGTTCGCCATGGTCTCCTGCGTGGTGAAGGTCTTGGAGGCGACGATGAACAGCGTCGTCTCCGGATCGAGCGGCTTCACCGTGTCATAGAGATGCGCGCCGTCGACATTGGAGACGAAATGCGCACGCGGCCCGTCATGATAGGGCGCCAGCGCCAGCGTCACCATGGCCGGCCCGAGGTCCGAGCCGCCAATGCCGATATTGACGATGTCGGTAATGGGCTTGCCGGTGGAACCCTTCAGCGCGCCGGAGCGGATGCCCTCGGCGAAGGCCGCCATGTCGGCCAGCACCTTGGCGACATCGCCGCGCACATCCTGGCCGTCGACCACGAATGGCGTCGCCGTGCGGTTGCGCAGCGCGGTGTGCAGCACCGCGCGATCCTCTGTGAAATTGATATGGACGCCGGCGAACATGGCGTCGCGCTTCTCCTCGACCTTGACCGCGCGGGCGAGCGCGAGGAGGCTGGCCAGCGTATCCGCGGTCAGCGAGCATTTGGAGAAATCGAGCAGCAAATCCTCAAAACTCGCCGAGAAGCGTTCGAAGCGCTTCGGATCCTCGGCGAACAGGCCAGCGACCCTCTTGCCGGTGCGGGCGGTGCGGTCTTTGGCAAGGGCGGCGAACAGGCTTTCGGTCTCAGCGCTCATGGTCCATCCCCGAACTGTGCGCCGACACCTTATCCGTCTCGGCCCAATGTCGTCTTCACCGTTTCGATTAGCTGCTTCAGGGTGAACGGCTTCGGCAGGAAGCCGAAATCAGCACCCTCCGGCAGGTTCTTGGCGAAGGCTTCTTCCGCATAACCCGACATGAATATCACCTTGATGTCGGGATGCGCGGCCCGCAACTCCTTGAGCAAGGACGGCCCGTCCATTTCCGGCATGACGACGTCGGAGAGCACCAGTTCGACATCGGCGCCGCGCTCCGCCATCACCTCCAGCGCCTCGACGCCGGATGCCGCCTCCAGCACATTGTAGCCGCGCGAGGCCAGCGCACGGGAGGCGAAGGCGCGCACCGCCTCCTCATCCTCGACCAGCAGCAGCGTGCCGCGCCCGGTGAGGTCGGCAGCCTTCGCCGGGGCTTCGGGCGCCTTGGCAACGGGCGCTTCCGGATCGGGGATGTGACGCGGCAGGAACACCCGGAACAGCGTGCCCTTGCCCTGCTCGCTCTCCACCTGCAGCGTGCCGCCGGTCTGCTTGACGATGCCATAGACCGTGGACAAGCCGAGGCCGGTGCCCTTGCCGACTTCCTTGGTCGAGAAGAATGGCTCGAAGATCTTGTCGAGAATGGCCGGGGGAATGCCGGTGCCGGTATCCTCCACCTCCACCAGCACGTGATCGGAGGCCGGCAGTTCGGCACCGGCATAGCGCACGGTCTCGGCCGCGGTGACATTCGCGGTGCGGATGGCGAGCGTGCCGCCCTCGGGCATGGCGTCGCGGGCGTTTACCGCGAGGTTCACGACCACTTGCTCGAACTGGTTGAGGTCGGCCTTCACCGGCCAGAGTTCGCGCCCCTCCTTCACCTCCAGCTTGACCGTCTCGCCGAGCAGGCGGCGCAGCAGCATGGTGAGGTCGCTCATCACGTCGCCGAGGTTCAGCACCTGCGGACGCAGCGTCTGCTGGCGCGAGAAGGCCAGCAATTGGCGCACCAGGCCGGCGGCGCGATTGGCGTTCTGCTTGATCTGCATCACGTCCTGGAAGGACGGATCGGTCGGCCGGCTATTGGCGAGCAGCAGGTCGGAATAGCCGATGATGGCGGTCAGCACATTGTTGAAGTCATGCGCCACGCCGCCGGCGAGCTGGCCGACCGCCTGCATCTTCTGGCTCTGCGCGAACTGCGCCTCCAGCGCCCGCTGCTCGGTGGTCTCCACCGCATAGACGATGGCGGCTTCGCTCGCCGCATCGCCATCCTCGACCGGGGCGACATAGAAGCGCGCTGAGCGCGATCCATCCCCAGTCAGCGCGATATCCACCGCACCGCCCGGTTTGCCTTCCAGCGCGGTCGCCACCGCTCCGGCGAGCGCACCGCGCGACGGCCCGGCGACCAGTTCGGCAATGCGCCTTTTGTCGCCGGCCTCGAAGCCGCCGAACAGCCGGGCGAACATGGCGTTGGCCTGCGCCACCCGGCCCTCGCGATCGATCGTGGCGATGGCGACCGGGGAATTGTGGAAGAAGCGGGCGAAGCGCACCTCCGCCGCACGCAGCGGATCAGCGGCGGCATTGTCCTCGCGGGAGCGGTTCACCACCAATGTGCGCGAGGCGCCCGCGGTGCCGTCGGAGGCGAAGGCAACGCGGTGCCAGAGCCGCACGGGAAGCGTCTGGCCGTTCTTGCGGCGCAGATCGAGATCGATCACCTCGGTGCGCACGCTGCCCGGCGTCGGGATCAGGCCGGTCAGCAAGGCCGCGGCCGGACCGGGCACGAGTTCGGCGACGCTAAGCCCGCCGGGCCCGAACTCGGCAAGGTCATAGCCGAGCCAGTCCACCAGCGTGGCATTGATGTAGTGGATCGCGCCGCCGGGCGAGGCGGAGAAGAAGCCGGCCGGCGCATGATCGAGATAATCGATGGCGTGCTGCAATTCGAGGAAGGCGTTCTCCTGCCGCTCGCGCTCGCGCGTCAGGTCCGCCACCGTCCAGATCGCTGCCTTGGCACCGCGCCCTGCCCCACCCGCCGGGCGCGCGCCGAGCCGCAGCCAACGTACCGGCTCGCCGGCAGCGGTGCCGGGCACCCGCACCTCCTCGGTGAGCCCCTTGCCCTCGCGCACGCCCTGGGCGAGGCGATAGACCGCCTCCGAAGCATCCGGGTCGGAAGTGAACAGCCGCTCCACCGGCCGCAGATCCTCCACGCCGTCGGCGCCGGTGATGTCGCGATAGCGTGGGTTGGAATAGAGGATGCGCCCTAGCGGATCGACGATGGCGACGCCTTCCGCCGCGCTGTCGACGACTCGCCGGGCGAGTTCGTCGCGTGCGTCCGGCACGCCGAACCGCAGCAGTCCGGAGGCGAAGGCGAACAGCGCGAACACGCCGATCACCGCCAGCACGGTCAGCAGGCCGATGATCCAGGGGTCGGCACGGTCGCGGCCGAGCAGCAGCAGCGACACCACGGCGCCGACGAGCGCAAGCGCCACCACCAGCACCAGACGGATGCTGCCGCCACTGCCGGCGCCGGCCAAGGCGGGATCGAGCGTCGGGTCGTCGGGTCTGCTCTCCGCCATTGTCCTTCCGCAAGCCCGCTCATGGGAGACGCGGCGCGAACAACGCGCGAGTCTCTCCTGTAACTTGGTGCCCGAGCCTGCGGTGCGGGGCAAGTCCCGTATTGTTCCCCGCGTGGGTCTCCCCACCTACGAATCCCGCATGACGCCAAGCTTGGTGGCATGTCACGCAAAGCCGGTTATTATGCAGCCACGCAATGTGGAGTAACCGTGCATGCCGGATTTGTCTGCTGGAGCCGCTGGTCTGAGTGGGCTCGCCACCTATGTGCTGGCGGCTGCCGGCGTGCTCGTGCTGCTCGGCATCGTGCTTTGGCTGGCCCGCCGTTCCAATGGCGGCGAGGTGGCCCGCAAGGCACCGCCGGCCCGCCGCCTCGCCGTAGTCGACCAGATCGCGCTCGACGAGAAACGCCGGCTGGTGCTGATCCAGCGCGACGGCGTGGAGCACCTGGTCATTCTCGGTGGCAGCAATGAATTGCTGGTCGAGACCGGCATCGGCGATCCCCGCACGGCTCGATACAACGAGCGGGAGCTGCGCGCCCCGGCGCCGGTGCGCGAGGTGCCCGAATTGCCGGCCTTCCCGGCCGCGCCCGCCCGCGAGGCCATCGCGCGAGACGCCGGTACCCGAGACCTGCCGCCGCTGGCCGCGCCTGTGGTCGAACGCGCGGTGCGGCAGGCCGCGCCTCCCGAGCCGGTACCGCCCGCCTTCGCCGAGCCGGCACTGTCGCGCCGGGCCGTAATGGCCGAAGCGCCGCCACCGATTCGCCCTGCCCCGCCGCGCAGCGAGTCGGCGCGCCCGCAGCCCGCGCCGCCGCCTGCACCGGTCGTTCGCCGCGCCGAGCCGGCACCGCCGGTGATGCAGCAGGCCGCCCCTGCGATCCAGCCGGCGCCGGTGATTCCGCCGATGCCGGAACCGGTGCTGCGCGCCGAGCCGGAGCCGGTCCGCCCGCCCGAGGCGCCATTCGCCGCGCCGGCCCGTGAACCGGCAGTCCTCGACGCGGCGGCTCCCGCGCCGGAGCCGGAAACGGCAGCCCAGGCCGCGGAACTGGCGAGAGCCGGCGGCCTGCTCGCCCGGTTGCGCCGGCCGCGCCAGAGCGAGACGGCGCCGCAAGGCCCTGCCCCGGCGGAGTCCGCGCTTGCGCGACTCCGCGATTCGCAGCCCGCCGCCGTCGAGGCCCATCTTGCCAGCCTCGATCAGTCGGACATGCTGCCGGAAATGCCCTCGCACAGCGTGCCGGAGGTCGTCCTCGATCTGCCGACTGCGCCGGAGCCGGAACCGCAGGTCACCGCAGCCGCCATGCCGGCACGTGCGGAGCCGGACATGTCGAAGCTGCTCGACATGATCATACCGGCTGTAGAGGCATCCACGGCAAACGTGCCCACCGCTCCTGCCACGCCCACCGCTCCTGCTGCTCCTGCCGCTCCCGCTTCGCCTGCGGGTTCTGCCGCGCCCGGCGAGTCTACGGAGCCGCCGCGTGTGGCGGTGAAGATCGATCCGTTCTTCGCCAATATGGCACAGCGGCTCGAGGAGACGCTGCGGCGCCCGATTGCTCCCGGCACGCCGACGGCACCCTCAGCGCCTTCTTCGGCCCGGCCCGCGACCAATGCCGCGGAGATCGAACGGGTGATCGATCTCGCACTCAGCACACCGGTCGAGCCCGGCACGGGCACGCCTGGCGCACCGACGCCGCGCGCACCCGAGGTCGCGCCGCCTACGCGCGACGAACTCGAAGCGGAGATGGCCAATCTCCTTGGTCGCGGCCGCTGAGGCAGCGAGCGGCAACCGCTCGACGACACGCCGCAATGCCAACGGCCGGGACATTGTCCCGGCCGCATCGTTTCTGCCTAAATTTTGACGTGGGTAGCACCCGGCCGTCCGCCTCGGCCGGACGTGTGTCCGGCCCATCGGCCTCGGTTCCCAAGCTCCGGTAACTGGAGCCGCCTTGTGCGCCCGGGCCGATTCGCTCCGGACGCTATCGGTGCCTAGTCGTCGCGATAGACCCGCTCGCGCCGCTCGTGGCGCTCCTGCGCCTCGATGGAGAGCGTCGCGATGGGGCGGGCCTCCAGGCGCTTGAGCGAGATCGGCTCGCCGGTCTCCTCGCAATAGCCGTAGGAGCTGTCCTCGATCCGATCCAGCGCCGCGTCGATCTTGGCGATCAGCTTGCGCTGGCGGTCGCGGGCGCGCAATTCGATGGCGCGATCCGTCTCGGAAGAAGCCCGGTCCGCAAGGTCCGGGTGATTCTGGTTCTCGTCCTGCAGATGCTGAAGCGTTTCCTTCGCCTCGCGCAGGATGTCGTCCTTCCAGTTGAGCAGCTTCAGGCGGAAATACTCGCGCTGCCGCTCATTCATAAAGGGTTCGTCCTCGCGGGGGCGATACTCCTCGTCGATCTCAACCGACATCGGCTCACGTCCTCGTCCTTGGGAGCCCCCGGATTCGCATGGGGTCTCTCGGGCGCACGCTTATAGCCGCACGAAATCGCCCGGACAACTCTTCTGAATGTCATCCGCTTGCCATCAAATGCTGGATTTTTCAGCACTTTGCGCAGCGAAAGCGGGCAAACCCGGTCGCCATTCGCCCTTGGTCGAATTCGGGGCGTCACTTTGCTCCCGAATTGAACCGTCGGAAGACTCTTCCGGAGGGGCGTATTAGGGCGCTGGGTGCAAGCATCCTTCGAGGCTCGCTGAGCGAGCACCTCAGGATGAGGTCGCGCTTTTCGAAGAACCTCATCCTGAGGTGCCCGGCAGAGCCGGGCCTCGAAGGATGCCGAAACCGAGCGCGATCAATATCTTAAGGTCAAACCCGGACTCAATCTCTGAAGCGGCTAGACCCGGCCTCAAACAAAAATCCCAGAGCCGGCCATCGCCGCTCCGGGATTCCAAATCCGTAAAACCTCTCGAATCAGGCGATCGCCCGACTCACTGGATACCGAGGAAGAAGGTGTAGGACAGCGACACGCCGGTCTGGAATTGGTTGCGGTCGCCGTTCTGGATCACGATCGGGCTGTCGGCGGCGTCACCGGTCAGGTAGCGATATTCGCCGAACACGCTGCCGCGGAAGCCGTTGCCGAAATCCTTCTGGATCTGGCCGCCGACGCCGACAGAATAGATGCCGCCGCTCGGATCATACGGCGCGTAGAAATTGCCGTGCGAGATGGCGGCGATCGATTCTTCGTCCGAGACGCCGAAATAGGCATCGACGAAGCCGGAGCTGGTCAGCGTCATGCGCGGGCCGGCGGAGAAGGTCGTGCCGCCCCACCAGTCGCTGTGGTAAATCGCATCGGCGGTGAGGTCCGCCACCACGCCGTCAAAGCCGCCGAAGCCGTAGCGCACTTCGCCGCGCAGGCGCAGCCAATCCACCGGATACCACTGCGCATAGCCGCCGACCTCGACCGCGAAGTCGACGTCGTCGAGGCCCTTCAGCGCCCGGTTGTCGCTCGAATCCCGCTTCCAATCGAGCTTGCCGACGATACCGGCCTCGAAGATACCGGTATCGAACAGCGCGATGCTGGGATTGTCGTTGAAGCCGGTGAAACGGCTCAGCCGGTCGGCGCGGGAGATGCTGATGATCGGCTGAAAGGCGAACTCGTAATCGTCGCTGCCGAAGTAATCCGGCTGCGCCATCACATAGCCGCCGACCGTCAGCGTCCATTCGCGGCTCGCCGCGGCCACTGCCGGCGAGACTTCAGTCCCCAACGGGATATCGGCCGCCTCGGCGAATGTCGGAAGCGCCAGTGCGCCAAGGAGAAGGCCGACACCCGTAATACTCAACGACCGCATGATTCCCGACCCATAGCCCGACGCCTGAGTACCTTCATATAGCACAGCGAGGCCTCTGTGGTTGCCGAAAAGTCACGTTGCCGGCTCACCACGCATTGGCGTGCGGTGTGCGGAGGCGTTGCGAGCCCGACGCTCCTCCATGCGGTCCTTGAATCGCATGTGCCAATAGCTCGCCTGCACGCCGATGCGCCCGAGCGGCCCGCCGATCCGAACCACGCCGAACGGTGCGAACAGCTTCCAGCGCTCGTCGGACTCAGTGATGGCCGAGGCGATGAGTTCGCCGGCGATGGCGCTGGTGTTCAGCCCGTGCCCGCCAAAGGCAGCCGCGAGCCACACGCCGGGCTTGATCTGGCCGATCTGCGGCATGCGGTGCACTGCATAGGCCATGGTTCCGGCCCAGGCATGCTCCACCTTCGCTCCCACCAGATCCGGGAAGGTATCGCCGATCTCGCGCGCCAGCGTCCCCGTAAGGCCGCCGGGCACCGAGCGCCGCGTCGTGATGCCGCTGCCGAACAGCAGCCGGGCCCCGGCGATGCGGCGGAAATAATGCCCGGCGCGGCGCATGTCGGACACGGCGCCGGGAAACTGCACGGCGGCGTAGAGCTTCTCGCCCAACGGCTCGGTGACGCCGATGAAGGTCGAGACCGGAATCACCCCGCGCGTCACCGCCGGCCACACCCGCCCGCTCGGCACGCCGCTCGCCAGCACCACATGCTTGGCCCGGATCCGCCCGCCGCCGGTCGCCACGTGCTTGCGCACGCCGTTGAGATCGGCGCGCAGCGCCTCGGTGTCCTCGAAGATGCGCACGCCGGCGCGCTCCAGTTCCTCGGCAAGGCCGAAGGCGAGCGCCAGCGGATTGATGTGAAAGGCCTCGGGGAAATGCAGCGCCTGGAAATAATGCGGCGAATGCAGCACGCCGCGCACCTCGCGGGTGCGCCATACGTCGACCGGCGTGTCGAACTGGCGGCGCAGCCGGTCGGCCTCGCGATGGGTGGCGCGTTCCTCGTCCTTGCGGCGGACGACGAGATGGCCGCCGACCGGCTCGACACCGGCGATCCGCCCGCCATGCACCGCGGCGCGCACCAGCTCGACACCGTCGCGCGACAGCGCCCAAAGCTCGCGCGCATGATCGAGCCCTACCCGGGCGATCAGCCCGTCCAGCGGCTCGGCATAGCCCGGGCCGACAAAGCCGGCATTGCGGCCGGAGGCGCCGGAACCGACCCGGCCGGCCTCGATCACCACCACCTCGAAGCCGCGCCTGGCCAGCGCGCGGGCGGTCCACAGCCCGGCAAAGCCGCCGCCGATGACGCAGGCTTCGCAATCGAGATCCTGCGCCAGCTTGCGGCGCAGCGGGCGCGGCGCCACCAGTCCCGCATGGAATGTATCGACGCCGACGGCCATGCTTGTCCCCATACGCGATACCAACCGGCGCACCTTAGCCCCGAGGCGTGTATGTTCCGCAAACGCCGTGCCGTCGCCAGAAGAAATCGGGAATCGAAGAAATCACATGCGTCGTCTGATCTTGTTCCGCCACGCCAAGTCCGCCTGGCCGCAAGGCGTGCCCGACAACGAGCGCCCGCTTGCCGAACGCGGCCGGCTGGCAGCCCCGCTGATGGGTGCCTATATCGCCCGCCATGGCCTCGTTCCCGACCTCGCTCTCGTCTCCCCCGCAAGGCGCACTGAACAGACCTGGCATTTCGCCACGGCCGATTGGCCGCGCGCGCCACGCATGGAGTTCGAGCCGGCCATCTATGAAGCCCATGTCGAGCGGCTGCTGCGCGTGGTGAAGGACCAGGAGAAAGCGGTAAAGAGCCTCATGCTGGTCGGCCACAATCCCGGCCTCGCCGACCTGATGACGATGCTGGTCAGCCGCAACCAGCGGAGCGAGCTGCCGGGCAAATACCCCACCGCCGGCCTCTCGGTGATCGATCTGCCGGTCGACGACTGGGGCGACATCACCCCGCGCCTCGGCACGCTGGAGCGCTTCATCACCCCGAAATCGCTGGGCGGTGAGGAAGACGCCTGATGCCGTCCTGGTATGAGGGGTTGGTCGAGGAGGCGCGGCTTGCCGCGCTGACCCTGCTCGACCGGGCGGAAGACCTCGCCTCGCCGACGCTGCGGCTCGGCATCACCGGCCTTTCGCGCGCCGGCAAGACGGTGTTCACCACCGCCTTGATCCATGCGCTGATGCGCGGCGGGCGGCTGCCGGTGTTCGAGGCGATGCATGAGGGGCGCATCGCCCGCGCGGTGCTGGAGCCGCAGCCCGACGACGCGGTGCCGCGCTTTGCCTATGAGGCGCATCTGGAGACGCTGGCGGGCGAGCGCCGCTGGCCGGAATCCACCCGCCGCATCAGCGAGTTGCGGCTCGCCATCGATTACGCCCCGGCGCGCGGCGGCAACCGCACCCTCACCCTCGACATCGTCGATTATCCCGGCGAATGGCTGCTCGACCTGCCATTGCTCAACCAAAGCTACGCCGAGTTCGCCACCACCAGCCTGCAGCTCGCTCGCGCTCCAGCGCGGCATGCCCTGGCCGAACCTTTCCTCGCCGCGCTGCACGCCACCGATGGCACCGCCCCGGCCGACGAGACCGAGGCCCGCCGCCTCGCCAGCCTGTTCACCGACTATCTCGCCGCCTGCCGTGCCGAGGCGGTCTCGATGAGCCTGCTGCCGCCCGGCCGCTTCCTGATGCCTGGCGACCTCGAAGGCTCGCCGGCGCTGACCTTCGCGCCGATCGACGTGCAGGCCGACATGGAGGCGCCCGCCGGCTCGCTGCAGGCGATGATGGAGCGCCGCTACGAGGCCTATAAGGAGCGCGTGGTCCGCCCCTTCTTCCGCGATCATTTCGCCCGGCTCGACCGGCAGATCGTGCTGATCGACGTGCTTGCCGCGCTGAATGCCGGCCCGGCCGCGCTCGCCGATCTGGAGGCTGCACTCGACGGCATCCTCGCCGCCTTCCGCACCGGGCGGAATAGCTGGCTGACCAGCCTGTTCCGCCACAGCATCGACCGCGTGCTGTTTGCCGCCACCAAGGCCGACCATCTCCACCACACCAGCCACGACCCGCTGGAGGCGATCCTGCGCCGTCTCGTCGAGCGCGCACTGGACCGCGCGCAGAGCGCCGGTGCGCAGATCGACGTCGTCGCGCTCGCCGCGGTGCGCGCCACCCGCGAGGCCAGCGTGAAGCGCGGGCGGGCGCAGCTTCCCGCCATCATCGGCGTGCCGGAAGCCGGCCAGCACGGTGCCGACGCATTTGACGGGCTGGCGGAGGCTGCCGTCTTCCCCGGCGACCTGCCCGAAAATCCATCCGCGCTGTTCGACCCCTCCATGGGCTTCAAGGGCCTGTCGGACGCCACGGGCGGCGACTTCCGCTTCCTGCGCTTCCGGCCACCGGTGGTGGAGCGCAATGCCGATGGCGTTCCGCTGCCGTTTCCCCATATCCGGCTCGATCGCGCCTTGCAGTTCCTGCTCGGCGACCGGCTGAGGTAGCCATGCAAGATCCTTCAGCGCCCAAATCCCCTCGCCGCCCGCAAGCCTTCCGGCTCGATGATCCGGATGTCGTGCTCGCAGAGGAAGGCCAGAGCGCGCCGCGCGGCGCCATCGTGGTGACGCCCTCGCTGGTGCTGCCCGACGCGCCCAGCGAGGTGCCGTTGCCGCCTGCCCCGCCCGAGACGTCGCGCTGGGGCACGCTGTTCTGGACCGGGCTCGGCGGCCTGGTCTCGATGGGCGTCAGCCTCGCGGTGTGGCGGCTGATCGACGACATGTTCGCCCGTTCCGACTGGCTCGGCTGGCTGGCGCTCGCCTTCGCCGCCGCACTCGCCTTGGCCACGCTGGTCATTCTCGGGCGCGAAGTGTTTGGGCTGATGCGGCTGCGCACGCTCAACAAGCTGCGCCTGCAGGCCATGGAGGCGCTGGCGAAGGACGATCGCAAGCTGGCGGAGGGCGTGACGCGGGAGTTGCTCACCATCGCCAAATCCTCGCCCCGGCTGTTTCGCGCCCGCACCGAGCTCAACTCCCATCTCGGCGCCATCATCGACGGCGCCGATCTGGTGCGGCTGACCGAGCGGCACCTGATGGCCCCGCTCGATGCCGAGGCGACCGCTTTGGTCTCCGCGGCGGCGAAACGCGTCTCCATCGTCACCGCGGTGAGCCCGCGCGCGGCGGTCGATCTCATCTTCGTGCTGGTCACGGCGATCGCCCTGGTGCGGCGGCTCGCCGTGCTCTATGGCGGGCGGCCCGGCGCGCTCGGCATGTTCCGCCTGTTCCGCCAGGTCATTGCCCATCTTGCCGTCACCGGAGGCATGGCCGCGGGGGATTCGCTGGTCCAGCAGGTGGTCGGCCACGGCATCGCGGCGAAGCTTTCGGCCAAGCTCGGCGAAGGCGTGGTGAACGGCCTGCTGACCGCCCGGCTCGGCCTAGCGGCGATCGAGGTGACGCGCCCGCTCCCCTTCGCCGCGCTGCCCGCCCCGGCGATCCGGGATGTCGCCTCCGGCCTGATCACGAGCAAGGACACGAAGGACACCGAGGGCTGAGCGCCTTTCTCAGTCCTCGCGCTTCGCCGCCATCATCGCGGCCACCGTGCGATCGGTCTCGCTCGCGGAGGCGCCGAGCCCGGCGACCACCCCGGCATAGTCCGCCGGCTTCTGGTTCTGGCTCAGCTTGGCCTTGCCTTCCAGCGCCTCGATCCGCAGCCGCAGGCCGACAATGGCGCGCAACTGGCGCTCCAGATAATCCGCCGGCGCATCGTTCGCCTGCCAGGGCGCGTCGAAGCGCGCCTCGTGGCGATCCGTGAGTGCGGCGACCTGCGCCATCAGCGCCTCGCGGTCGTCGAACAGTTCGAGGCGGCCACGGGCGTGCACGACGCTGTAGTTCCAGGTCGGCACGACGCGGCCATGCTCGGCCTTGGAGGCGTACCAGGACGGCGAGACATAAGCGTCGGCAAGCAGGAACACCGCCAGTGCCGATTGCGAAAGATCGCTGGCCTCGAGCTGCGGATTGGCGCGGGCGAGATGTCCGCTCAGCGTGCCGAACGGCCCGGCGTCCCGGTCAAGTCGCAGCGGCACATGGCTGACCAGCGGCCCGGCGGCGCCGACCGTCACCAGGCAGGCAAGGCCGGTCGCCTCGATGTGCGCATGCATCGCCGCGACATCGTCCTCGCGAAAGGCGGAAGGCGTGTAGAGCATGGCGGCGGTCCTCTCGTCAGCTGCCGGATTGACCTTGCAACCGTCAGGACACAGCGACAAGCCGAGTCTTCGTATCGGTCCGATCAACGCTCGCGATGGATAGGCGCTGAGGTGCCGGCCGCCCGATCACTTCGGCTCTTGCGCCAATTCTTCGATGGCGTCGACGCGGTCGGAATAGAAGGCCAGGCGTCCGGCGATCTCGGCGACCGCCGGGTACGGCACTTCATAGCACCAGGCGACATCGCGCGGCCCACGTCCGACCGAATAGTAGGTCGCATCGCCCTTATAGGGGCAATAGCTGGTGGTTGGGCTCGGCTCCAGCAACGACATGGCCACATCCGCCCGCGGAATGTAGTGGACCGGCGCATATTTCGCCTCGCGCAGGGTCAGGGCATCGGTGGTGTCGGCGATGATCTGGTCCGCCAGCCGGACGATCACGCGCGAACCATTGCGGACGATCGTGATGGGATGATCGTCGCTGGGAATTCTCATACGGGGATCGGTCATCTCTGTGCTTTCCTACCAACGTGAAGAGCCCCGCAGGATGCCCGCGCGGGACACCCTACCCCTGATGGTCCGGCGTGCGCACCACAAGGCCGTCCAGCGCCGGCGTCACCTTGATCTGGCACGACAGGCGCGAGTTCGGCTGCACGTCGGAGGCGAAGTCGAGCATGTCCTCCTCCATCGGCGCCGGCTCGCCGGTCGCCTCCCGCCATGCCGCGTCGACATAGACATGGCAGGTGGCGCAGGCGCAGGCGCCGCCGCATTCGGCGTCGATGCCCGGCACGCCGTTGCGGATGGCCGTCTCCATCACGGTCGCGCCGATCTGGGCCTCCACCGTGCGCGAGGTGCCGGCGGCGTCGATATAGGTAATTTTCGGCATGGGGAGGGCTTCTGCGGTCTCGAAGGATTTTAAGGAGAAGCCTTAGATAGCCTCCGTGTCGCCGGAATGCCAGCACGTGGGAAATGTGCCGCGCCACGGAATAAACCGCCGCACATCCTCGTTCTGCGAGCGTGAGGCCGGGAGGCGCGCCGCCTCGAGCCTCCGCGAGAACGGAGAGCATCCCATGAAAATCCTGGTCATCCCCATGGCGGGCGCGCTGCTGGGCCTTGGCTTACTGGCCGGCCCGGCGCACGCGGGCACACCGATTGCGCTGACCGCACCGCTTCTGCTGGTCGACGACGACGATGATGATGATGACGGCCGGCGCCGCTGGATACGTCAGCGCCACGTCGAGTGGCACCATTACCAGGTCACGCCGCGCAATTATTACCGCGGCCATGATGACGACGATGACGATCGCGGCCGCTATCGCGGCTGGCGCTTTCGCCGGCACGGCGATGATGACGGCGACGACTGAGGCCGCCTGATTGTCACGGCCCGCACGCCGGCATCTTCACCATGCCCCAGCCGAACACCGGGTCGCGCCCGGCCTCGCCGAGATCGCGCGCGCTCCTGGCCAACCGCGCCACCAGATCAGCGGTCGGCACCTCCGGCGCGTCGAGGCGCTGCGTCGCCAGCGCCGCGGTCACGAACGGCACGGCATAGGAGGTGCCGGAGCGCAGCCGGCCCGCTTTGCCCGAGGCGGTCCACAGCTTCACGCCCGGCGCGGCGAAGGCGATGTGCGGTCCACCCGTCGCCTGGCGATAGGCGCGCCCCTGCACATCCGCCGCCGTCACCGCGACGACATCGCGATAGGCGGCCGGAAATTGCGGTGGCGCACGCGGGCCTTCATTGCCGGCGGCTGCCACCAGCACCACGCCGCGCGCCGCCATGGCGGTGATCGCTTCCTCAAGTACCGCATTTTCCGGGCCGGCCAGGCTCAGATTGACGATGTCGACGTCGTGCCCAGCAAGGCGGTCGAGCGCGCGTGCGACATCATAGGCGTCGGCGATCTCTTCGCCTCCGGCACGGTGGAAGGCATCGACTGCAATGATCTCCGCCCGCGGCATGAGACCGGGGGCCGGCCCGTCCGCGGCGCCAGCGAGCAGCGCCGCCACCGCCGTGCCATGCGCATTTCCCGCCGCGGCCCGTCCCTTGCTGCGGGTCGAGAGCTCGGTGATGCGCGCGCTGCGCAGCGCAGGTGCGTCCAGATCGATCCCGGTATCGACCAGGCCGATGCGCGGCGCCAGCCGACAGCCCGCGGCCGGCGGCGGCCAGCCGACCGCGGCGTGAGCAGGGCAGTCATCGGGAGCGCAGGGGAAATCGCTGGGGCGGTAGCGCGTATTGAGATCGAGCGCCGCCTGCGGCACCGCCCCGGCAATGAGGCGACGCGCCTGCGCCAGGCTCAGCCGCCGCAGCGGGCGCAGCCGGGCGGTCTCCCGGCCGGTCAGCGCCAGCCGCTCGCGGGCAATCACCCGGAAACCGAGCGCCGCGATGCGGTCGAGATCGGCGCCCGCCGGCACAGCGACGACGAATTCCGGCAGCGGACGCGGAGCAGGAGGCCGCGCCTGACGCGGCGATGGAGGCGGGGCCACGCGGCGCGGACGCGGGCGATCATCGTCATCGTCATCATCGCCCCAGTCATCGTCATCATCATCGGCAAGCGCTTGCGAGATCGCGAACCCCTCCCCGACCGGCGCGAGCGGGAACGCCCCCAGAAGCGCGGCGAGCAGCAAGACGACGACAGCCCGGGAAAGGTTCATGACACACCAAACGTGACGCGACTGAAAAAATTCCACGCGAGCGGAATAAGCATCCTTACCTTACGTTATGTCGCCGAACGAGACCGGGGACCTGTCTTGAGCGTCGACATAAGACCGCTGCTGATCCGCGCGCTGCCGAAGCTCCGGGCCTTCGCCTGGTCACTGACCCGCTCGCGCGAGGCTGCCGACGACCTGGTGCAGGGCGCCTGCGAGCGGGCGTTGGCCGCCAGCGCCAGCTGGCAGCCAGGCACCAATTTCGACAGCTGGATGTGCCGCATCCTGCGCAATCTCTGGATCGACGCGTTCCGCGCACGCCGCCCCGAGGCGCCGATCGAGGAGTGGCCGGACCTGCCGGGCCAGGACGGCCGCACCACGGTGGAAGCCCGGCTCACCTTGCAGGCGACGCAGGCCGCCATCGCCGCTCTGCCGGAAGAACAGCGCTCGGTGCTGATGCTGGTCTGCGTCGAGGAGATGAGCTACCGCGACGCCGCGAGCACGCTCGATATCCCCGTGGGCACCGTCATGAGCCGCCTCGCCCGGGCGCGGACAGCGGTCGCGACGGCCCTGGAGGGCGCGCCGGAGCCGCGCGCGGCCGGCATGGGAGCACGCAGATGAGCGGCGAGGCCAAAATCACCCGCGACGAGATCACCGACGAAATGCTGATGGCCTATGTGGATGGCGAACTGCCGCCGGAGATCGCGGCTGCGGTGGAGCACGCCGCCGCCGAGCCGGGGATTGCCCGGCGCATCGACGGGTACCGCCGCTCGCGCACTGCGACCCGCGATGCCTTCGCAACCTTGCTCGATGCGCCGCCGCCCGAACGCCTGCTCGCCGCGATCTTGCCGGCACGCCGGCCGGCATGGCGCAGCCGTGCCGCGCTACCGCTCGCCGCCGCGCTGGCACTTGTCCTCGGGCTCGGGAGCTATTGGGTCGGCCGGCTTTCGGCGCCGGAGACACTTACCGGGGTGGCCGGTTCGCCGGCAGTAGCGACGGCGCTGGGCAGGCAGCCGAGCGGCGCCCCGCTCGGTATCGGCCCGGCGCAGCTTGTGCTGAGCGGCACCTACCTGATCAAGGATGGTCTTTGCCGCAGCTTTACCTTGACGAGCGAAAGCGAAGCGCTGCGCGGCGTCGGCTGCGACCATGGTCGCGGCTGGCGGACCGAATTGCTGGTCGCCGCTACCGTCGAAACCGCTCCCGCCTCCGGATCGGCGGCCGAGTTGGTCGAGGGTTTTCTCGAAAGCGCCGGTGCCGGCGCCGCGCTCACGCCGGACGCGGAAGCACA
Organism: Starkeya sp. ORNL1; assembly: GCF_012971745.1. Taxonomy (NCBI): domain Bacteria; kingdom Pseudomonadati; phylum Pseudomonadota; class Alphaproteobacteria; order Hyphomicrobiales; family Xanthobacteraceae; genus Starkeya; species Starkeya sp. ORNL1. The sequence continues at coordinate 127,355 of NZ_CP048834.1, read as the reverse complement.
GCACCTCAAAGGCGACTGACCGATCCCGCCTGGCAGACCCTAGATCCCCAAGCTTGTCCCGGAATGAGGATGAAAGGGGTGTTCATTTCCGAACAAACGGAATCTTGAGCACGCTTGCCACCGTTACTTCGCAACGCCTACGGCTGCCCGACCGGCCGTGGTGAGGCGGCAGACCAGCCAGTCCGGCTTGATCGGATTGGCGATCCACGGCTCCGCCCAGCCGGCGGCGAGACAGGATTCCACAGTACGCCGCGGCACCTCGCGGCCCTGCTCATCGAACAGTGGCAGCTTACCGCCGGGTTGCTTCAGGCCACGCTCCAGCCAGCGTCGCTGGGCGACGGTGGGAGCGCTGATTTCCTTTCGAGACATGGTGAACAGCTCGTTAACGATATCGAAAGAGGTTTACGAAACCCCCGTTCCATTTTGAAACTGCACGCGCGTAATATAGGAATGCGGTGGACCGGCATGTCTCTTTAACTTTGCGGAGGATAGCGTCTCGAATCGGGAATGGCACCCTAGCGACCCGCGAAGAGACGTGCTGGACTGTTAAATTCCCCGGCCCGACGGCGGAAGCCGGTGGGGAGTAGCGTACGGACCGGAGGCGACGTCCGATGTCGAAGAGCACGAAGAAAGTTCAGCAAGATCCTACCGAGGCCGCACTTTCGGCCATTCAGGAGGCCCTCAGTCTGGACGCTAAGAAAGAAGCAGAAGCCGCGGGGGAGGCTGTCGACGACGAGTTCGACCTGCCGCCGGCACAGGAGCCGAAAGGGCCGCGCATCGAGATGCGCGCACGCCCGCAATTCGACGATGACGATTTCGCCCCGCCCGAAGAAACTTCCGAGGACGAGCCGCTCGCCCGCAGCATGGAGCGCCCGGTGGACCGCCAGAGCGAACGCGAGCGCCCGATCGAACGCGAGCGGCACGTGGAACGTCCCGTGGAGCGCCCCTTGGAACGTGAAGTTTTTCCCGCCATCGCCCGTCCGGCGCCGGCGTCCGATTTCGTGCCGTTCGACCGCGCTGCCGAGCGCAACGAGCATGCCCCGCCGGTCGAGCGTCCGCAGGAACGCGCTCCCGAGCGCACCCGCCCTGCCCCGCATCCGCGCCACGCCGAAGCCGCGCCGCCCGCGCGCCGTGCTGCCAATGACGATCGCCAGAGCATCGGCCAGTTGCTCGCCGCGCTGCAGCGCCGCCCCTCGCCCATGCCGTACGTGGTTGCCGCCGGCGCCTCGATCGGCTGGCTGATCATTGGCGGCCTGCTGGCCGCCGCGCATCTGCGGGTGGCCGAGCTCGGCGCCAGCGAAATGCTCTCCTCGCCGGCGCTCCTCACCATCATCGCCGGCCTGATCGTGCCGCCGATCTTCTTCTTCGTGCTCGCCGGCATGGTCAGCCGCACCCAGGAAATGCGCATCGTCGCGCATTCCATGGCGCAGGTCGCCGTCCGCCTCGCCGAGCCCGATGCAGTGGCGATGGATTCCGTCGTCACCGTCGGCGAAGCCATCCGTCGCGAGGTCGCCGCCATGGGCGACGGCGTCGAGCGCACCATTGCCCGCGCCGGCGAACTCGAAGCCATGGTGCGCAGCGAAGTCGCCGTGCTCGAGCGCGCCTATGACGAAAACGAGATGCGCGTGCGCAGCCTCATCGAGGAGCTGGTGTCCGAGCGCGAGACCATCCTCTCGCATGCCGACCGCATCCGCGATTCCATCGCCGGCGCCCACGTCTCCTTCTCCCACGAGGTCGAAGGCGTCAGCGAGCGCATCAATGCGAGCGTGATGGAGGCCGCCGACCGCGTCACCCATACGCTGGCGGACAAGGGCGAGCACATCACTCTGGCGCTCGGCCGCGTGGGCGACACCATCATCGATGCGCTCACCGACAAGGGCGGCGACCTGATCGACCGCCTGCACGTCACCGGCACCGAGGTGAACGAGAACCTCACCGGCGCCAGCGAGCACCTCATCACCACCCTGACCTCGAAGACCGACGACATCAGCCGTCGGCTTTCGGGTGTCACCTCCGACCTCGCCGAGACGCTGGCGGCGCGTACCGACGAGATCGGCTCGCATCTGCTGCGTACCGCGACCGAGCTGTCCGACGTCGTCACCAGCCGCACCGACGAGATGGGCGCCAAGCTCACCGCGACCACGCTGACGCTGACCGAGACGCTGACCTCGCGCTCGGACGAGATCACCAACGCCCTGGTCGACACCGGCACCCGCCTCGCCGACGAGATCGCGGTGCGTGCCAACGAGGTCAACCATACCCTCAAGAGCACCGGCGAAGCTCTGGTGCTCGACCTGTCGCTGCGCGGCGGCGACGTCGTGCGCAAGCTCGAGGAGACCGGCACCCGCGTCGCCGAGACCATCACGGTACGTGGCGGCGACCTCGCCGACCGCATCGCCGACACCGGCAACCGCATCTACGACACCGTCGCGGTGCGCGGCGTCGAACTGGAGCGCCTGCTGGCCGAGACCGGCCAGCGCGTTACCGACCAGCTCTCCGACGCCGGCGCGGGCGTGACCCAGTCGCTGGAAAGCGCGGCAGAGCGGTGGGCGATCGACCTGTCGTCGAAGAGCGACATGATGACCGAGCGCATGGAGCAGATCGGCGCCAATGTGGCGCAGGCGATCGGCACCCGCGGCGGCAAGGTCACCGACCAGTTCCGCGAAACCGCGGAAATGCTCTCCTCCACCATCGGCGCCAAGGGCGAGGCGATGAAGGAGATGCTGAACGCCCGCCTCAAGGCGTTCGAGGAGACCATCTCGGTGCGCGGCGGCGAGCTCGCCAACCGCATCGGCAATGATTCCGGCGTGCTCGGCCGCCAGATCACGGATGGGCTGCGCAGCTTCGACGAGACCGTGAAGACCCACGGCGGCGGCCTGGTCAACCAGATCACCCAGCGGGTCGATGCCGTCACCCGGAGCATGGAGGTCAATCTCGCCGGCTTCGACGAACGCGTCTCCAGCAAGACCTCGGAAGTCGCGATCGCGCTCGACCAGCGGCTCGGCATCGTCGAGAACGTGCTCGACACCCGCGTCCTCAGCGTCAGCAACGCGCTCGACGAGCGCCTCGCCAATATCGAGGCCGCGCTCGACCGCCGCGTGCACAGCCTCAACGAGACGCTGGCCAACCGCACCGTCGAGTTCGCCCGCACCGTGACCGACGGCACCAAGCTCGCCAGCGAAACCATGGACGGTTCGCTGCGCACCCTCGACGGCTTCTTCGTCGACCGCACCAAGGTGGTGACCGATGCGCTGACAGAGCGGCTCGACTTCGCCGACCGCACCCTCGGCAACCGCGCGCTGGAAGTCGCCGGCACGCTCGATGCGCGCGTCAGCCGCTTCGAGGAGCTGGTGGTCGGCCGCCTGGAAACCGTCGCCACCTCGATCGAGGTGCGCGGCGCCGGCCTCGCCGACTCGCTCGCCCACCGCATCGAGTCGGTCAGCGGGCAACTGCGCGACGAGACCGGCGCGATGGAGCGCACGCTCAATCTGCTGGCCGACAATGTCAGCCGCCATCTGCTCGATCGCGCCGGCGAAGTCGCCACCCTGTTCGACGCCCGCACCGCCGAACTGGCGCGCCTGGTCGACGACAGCGGCAATGGCTTCCTCGGCGCGCTCAATGACCGCAGCGTCGGCATTGCCAGCGAGATCACCCGCGCCAGTGGCGAAGTGCTCGCCGCGATCGACAATCACCGCGCCGGCCTGCTCCAGGCCCTGGAGCACACCCGCGGCGGCGCCGTCGACGATATCCTGCGTGCCAGCGACACCTTGCTGCACACGCTGGAGACCCGCTCCAACGGCGTCGTCACTGCCTTCGAGGCGGCGACCGCCGGCCGCGCCGACGAGATGCTGCGCGCCAGCGGTGCGATGATCGAGACCATCGAGAGCCGCGCCGCCGGCGTGCTGGAGAGCTTCCAGCGCACCTCTAACGCGACCAATAGCGAGCTCACCCGCGTCGGCGAGACCCTGCTCGATACCATCGAGAGCCGCAGCGCCGGCGTTCTCGAGGCCTTCCAGCGCACCTCCGGCGAGACCAACAGCGAGCTCACCCGCGTCGGCGAGACCCTGCTCGATACCATCGAGAGCCGCAGCGCCGGCGTGCTGGAGGCCTTCCAGCGCACCTCCGGCGAGACCAACAGCGAGCTCGCCCGCATCGGCGAAACTCTGCTCGATACCATCGACAGCCGCAGTGCCGGCGTGCTGCAAACCTTCCAGCGCACCTCGACCGAAACCAATGCCGAGCTCGCCCGCCTCGGCGAGACCTTGCTCGATTCCATCGAGAGCCGCAGTTCCGGCGTGCTGGAGACCTTCCAGCGCACCTCGACTGAAACCAACGGCGAGTTGGCCCGCCTCGGCGAGACCCTGCTCGGCAATATGGAGAACCGCACCGGCGAACTCGTCGCGGCGCTCCAGCGCTCCACCGGCGACGCCGCCGGCGAGGTCGCCCGCTTCAGCGACGACCTGCTTACCAATCTGGAGAGCCGCACCAGCGGGCTGGTGTCCGCCGTGCAGCAGGCCACCGGCTCGGTCGCCGGCGAGATCGCCCGCATCGGCGAGGAGCTGGTGAGCAGCCTCGATGGCCGCACCGGCAGCCTGGTGGCCGCCGTGCAGCAGACCACCGGCGGCACCATCGGCGAGCTGGCGCGCCTCAGCGAAGCCTTCGTCGCCAGCCTTGACGACCGCGCCGGCAACATCGTCACCGCGATCCAGCAGAGCACCGGCGGCGCCTCGGGCGAGATCGCCCGCCTCAGCGAGGCTTTCGTCGCCGACCTCGACAACCGCGCCGGCAACATCGTCGCCGCGATCCAGCAGAGCACCGGCGGCGCTTCCGGCGAGATCGCCCGCCTCAGCGAGGCTTTCGTCGCCGACCTCGACAGCCGCACCGGCAACATCGTCGCCGCCATCCAGCAGAGCACGGGTGGCGCCTCCGGCGAGATCGCCCGTCTCAGCGAGGAATTCGTCAGCAGCCTCGATACCCGTACCGGCAATCTGCTCGCCGTCATGCAGGAGACCACCGGCAACACGACGGGCGAGATCGCCCGCATTGGCGAGGCCTTCATCGCCGAGTTCGACAACCGCGCCGGCAACCTCGTCAGCGCCGTGCAGCAGAGCACGGGCGGCGCTACCGGCGAGCTTGCGCGGCTCAGCGAAGAGTTCGCCGCCGGCCTCGACACCCGCACCAGCAACCTCGTCAGCGTGGTGCGCGACACCGCCGGGGAAGCCTCCGGCGAACTCGCCCGCATCGGCGAAGAGCTGGTCGCCGGCATTGACGGGCGCGCTGGCGCCCTCATCGAGGCGATGCGCCTGACCGCCGGCGAGACTGGTGGCGAGATCGCCCGCATCGGCGAGGAACTGCTCTCCGGCCTCGATGGCCGCGCGGTCAGCCTCGTCGGCGCGGTGCAGCAGACCGCCGGCCAGGCGACGGGCGACATCACCCGCGCCAGCGACGAACTGCTCGGTGCCATCGAGGCCCGGGCCGGCGCGCTGGTCGACACCCTGCGCCTGACCGCGGGCACCACCGCGACCGAGTTCAGCCGCGTCGGCGACGACCTGCTCGGCGCGCTGGAGAATCGCGGTTCCGGCCTGATCGAGGCCATCTCGGAGAGCGGCCGCAACGCCATCGCCGGGATCGCGGCCACCAACGACGCCGTCAAGGGCGACGTCAATGGCGTGCTCGATCGTCTCGGCGAGATGAACGGGCTGCTCCAGCAGGTGCTGGCAGGCGCCGCCGCCAATCTCGCCAGCATCGAGGGCGCCATCTCCGAGCGGCTCGACGTGTTCCGCAACACCGTTGCCCATGTCGAGGACGCCACCCGCCTCACCTCCGACCGCCTCGAAGACCAGATCAAGGATCTGCGCGGCGTCTCGACCGGGGTGCTGGAGGAAGTCGCCGGGCTCACCCAGCGCTTCACCGAGCAGGCCGGGGTGATCTCCGGCGTTGCCGGCGCGCTCAACGACACGCATCTGCGCATCGACTCGACGCTGGTCGACCGCCGCGAGTCGATCACCGGACTGTCCGACGCCCTCGCCGCCAAGGCCGAGGAACTGGACACCCGGCTCGCGCATTTCGCCTCGCTGCTGCAGGACGCCCTGCAGAGCGCCGAGGGCCGCGCGCACGAAATTTCGCGCGTGGTCGCCGACTCCACCGCCCGCTCCACCGAAGCCATCGCCAATCAGCAGGACCAGGTGCGCAAGACTTCGGAGGAGGAGCGCGAGCGCACCGCCGCCGCGCTGCGTGCCGCCTATGAGAAGACGGTCGGCGAGGTCAGCGCGCTGATGGGCAAGGCGACCCAGGGCTTCGGCGAAGCCGCAAAGGAGCTGAAGGACTCGGCCGCCGACGTCCAGCGCGTGCTGGAGACGACGCGCCAGGAACTGAAGCGCGGCGTGCTCGAACTGCCGACCGAGACGGAAGCCAGCGCCGCCACCATGCGTCGCGCCGTCGCCGAGCAGATCAAGGCGCTCGCCGAGCTCAACGAGATCGTGGCCCGCCAGGGTCGCGCGCTCGACATCGCCGAGCCGGCACCGCGCAACCGTCTCGGCGCCACCTCGGCCGCTGTCGCGGAGAGCGGTCCGGTCGCCCCGGCGCGCTTCAGCAGCTACAGCCGCAGCGAGCCTGCTGCGGCACCGGCCCCGCGTCCCGAGCCCGCCGCCCCGGCGCCAGTCGCCGCGCAGCCCGCTCCCACGCAGGCCGCGCCCGCACAGCCGGCTCCGCGTCCGGCGGCTCCGCCGACGCCTGCTCCCACCCCTGCCCCGGCCGCGGCAACCCCGCCCGCCGCATCGGCAGCTGCGGCTCCGCGCACCGCCGCCCCGCCGCTGGCCGATACCCGCGGCGGCTGGCTCTCCGAACTGCTGGCCCGGGCGTCGGGCGACAGCGCGGAGACGGCGCCTGCCGCCCCCGTCGAGCAACCCGCCCCGGCACGCCCGGCGGCGCGCACCGAGGATCCGCTGGCCGGCCAGCCGGAGCGTCCGGTGCACCACACCATCGAGTCGCTCGACTCGCTCTCGGTCGACATCGCCCGCATGATTGATCATGAGGCCGCGGTGGAGCTGTGGGAGCGCTACAAGCGCGGCGAGCGCAACGTCTTCACCCGCCGGCTCTACACCATGCAGGGCCAGCAGACCTTCGAGGAAATCCGCCGCAAATACCGCCGCGATCCGGAGTTCCACGAGACGGTCGACCGCTACATCGCCGAGTTCGAGCGCCTGCTCGACCAGGTGGCACGCGACGATCGTGGCCAGGTGCTGACCAAGACCTACCTGACGTCGGATACCGGCAAGGTCTACACCCTGCTCGCCCACGCCGCCGGCCGCTTCGACTGAGCGGCGCCGGGCTGGACAATGTGAAAGGGCCCCCGACAGGGCCCTTTTTCATTGGTGCCGTTCCGATAGGTTCATGGACGTACCGAGAGGAGCCCTTAGCCGTGTCCGTGCGCCCTGCCCTCGCTCTGATCGCGGCTCTCGCCGCGGCGACGCCTGCCGCCGCAACCCCTGATGCCGAGCAGCAGATCCGCACCGCGCTCAAGACCTGGACCGAGGACTTCAACGCGCGCCGTCCGGAACGCATCTGCGACCTGTTCGCGCCCGAGTTGCGTTACGATTATCGCGGCTTTATGGAGCGCGGCTATCAGGACATCTGCACGCTGCTCAAGCGCTCGCTGACTGATCCGGCACGCCGCTTCCGCTATGCGCTGGACATCAAGGAGGTGCTGGTCGCCCGCGACCTCGCCGTGGTGCGGCTGGTGTGGATCCTCAAGGTCACGCGGGAAGGCGCCGCCGAGGCCACCTCCGAGGAGCCCGGCATGGACGTGTTCCGCCGCCAGTCGGACGGGACTTGGAAGATCATCCGCTACATCGCCTATGAGGAATGACGGCGAGCCGATCAGAGATAGGCGATCATCCGCCCGCAATAGCCCACGCTGAGCCACAGCCCGATCGAGGCCGCCGCCTGCAGCCGCCCGAGCACCGGCGGCATCGCATCCCAACTCCCGAGTTGCCGGCTCCAGAGCAGCCGGAACAGCACGGCGTTCGCCAGCGCCAGCACCACCAGCGCGATCTTGATCTGCATCAGCCCGCTGCCTGCCAGCGAGGCCGCGTCCGCCGCGAACAGCATGGCACCGCTCGGCAGCAGCAAGAGGATGCCGCAGACGGCGAATGGCGTAAGGAAGTGCGACGCCGCCGGCACCGTGATGTTGTGCCGGCCGACGCCCAGGATGCGCAGATCCAGCGCCGCGATCGGGCCGACCAGCATGACCAGGCCGAGCAGATGCACGAGGTTCGCCACCGGATAGATCCAGAGCGAATCCCGGATGAGGGCGCCAAGCCACGATTGCTGGAGCGCGAACGCCCATTCCGGCCCGACGCCGTGCTCCATCGCCCCGCCCCGCCCCTTCCGACCGCTCAGCGCAATTCGATGGTCTTGCCGTCGATGGTGATGCGCTCGGCGCGCATCTCGGTCGGCGTCACCTTGCTCGGATAGCCCTCGACCTTCGCCACCTTGCCGACGGTTAGTTCCTCGCGCGGCAGGCCGCGGGAGTTCATCCGCGAAGGCGGGGCCAGCACCACGTCCCAGCGCTTGCCGCGCCCTTCCATGATGACGTGGCCGTGCGGGAACTCGTAGGCGGCCTGGAGGATCGGCCCTTCGAGCGTGACGACGGTGTTCGCGTCGTAGCTGCCCCAGCCATGATGGGCGAATGCGGCGCCGGTGCCGGCCAAAGCAAGGAAACCCGCGGCGAGCAGCGGACCGGCGCGGTGGATCATGGGGCGGGGAGCGGGATTGCCGGACATGGCGCGAACTCCTGACGAGGCGAGCGTCTCGCCGCGCAGGCTAGCGTGCATTGCCGTTACGGCATTTCACGTCCGCGCGAGCGGGCGTTCAGCGGCGTCGAAGACCATCAGAACCGGGCGGAGGCCCACTTCACCATTTCGACGAACACCTGGTCAGAGGCCTGGTCGAGCGCCCTGGTGGCCTGCGCCCCGGCCGTGCCCTCGGCCGCGACGCGCGCCTTGAACACCTGCGCCGCGGCGATGCGGCCGGTGCGGTCGTTCACGATCTTGGCGGAGACCTCGACCACCGCCTCATTGCCCTGGTAGGCCTGGATGCCGAAGGAGCGCAGGTCGGTCAGCAGCGCATAGTCGGCGGTCACGCCGCTGCCGGGGCGTGATACCGAGCGGGCGCGATTGCCGTTTTCGAAGGATTCGATCAGCCGAGCCTGGAACAGCGCCGGCAGCCGGTCGCTCCATTGCGCGTCGGACAGATAGGTGATCTGGCCCGGCGCCGGCTCGACCAGGATCTTCTCGGTATCGAGCACGGCGAGCGCGGTCGGCGCACCGACCAGAAGCTGGCCGGTGCCGGTGCGCGGCGCGGTGAAATTGCTCGGCGCGGTGAGGTCGAAGGTCGGCACCGCCTTGCTGCCGCCGCCCAGCAAGGCAGCGCAACCGCCCAGCGCGGACGCGAGCGACAACTGGAGCGTAATGACGGCCGCAATGCGCGCCGTCCGCCCGAAACGCTCAAACCCGGTCACGCGTTAAGCTCCCTGCCCCAGATAGACGTCAAGCGCCACCCCATCGCTTACCGCCCACTGTAGCTGGGAACGGATGAGCCGCCAAAGATGAACTGACGGGGATTGCGCTCAAGATTGCGGAAAACCCGCTCGATTTCGGCCAGCGTGCGCCGTCCGTCCGAGGCCAGCGCCTCATATTGACGCAAACCCGGCCCGGCGAACTGGTTGAGGTTCTTGGAGAGCTCGGCGGTGCGCACGTCGAGATTGGCGGCGAGCTTGCGCACTTCCTCGGCCGCGCTGGACACTTGCGCGAACATGCCCTTGCCTTCCTCGCTGGTCGTCATTGAATTGACGTTGTCGAGGATGGTGTCGAGCTTGTTGGCCATGCCGTTGAGCTTGGCGGACAACTCGGAGGCGTTCTTCAGCAGCGAATCGGTATCGGGCGCGCGATTGGCCAGCGTCTGCGAGAAGGTCTCGAAATTGCCGACCGCCTTGCCGATCTTGTTGGGGTCGATGGCCTGGGTGATCTGGTCGACCCGGTTGAAGGTGGTCTCGAGCTGGGCGGAGAAGCCGCGGAAGGTCGACGCAATCGCACTGGCATCGTCGATGAAGGAGCGGATCTTGTCGCTCGAATCGCCAAGCTGCTTGGTGAATTTCTGCACATTGTCGATGGTGTCGCCGACCTTGTTCGGGTCGATGGCGGTGGCGATCTTGTCGAGTGTCTGCGCCAGCGTGTCGATCCGCTTGGCAGCACCGCCGATGTCGGACAGGAAGCCGTTGATGTTGTCGGAATTATTGCCGAGCGCCTGGGAGAATTTATCGAAATTGGTGATGACCGAATTGATCTTGGTCTCGTTGTCGGCGAGCAGATTGTCGACCCGGCGGGCAATGGCGTCGACCCGGCCCATCACCTCCTTGGCACCCTGCATCAGGTCCTGAACGCCCGAGGCGTCGGCCCGCAGCGTCTGCAACTGGCCGTCAGGCGGCGCCGGCAGCGGCGGCGCATTGGGACTGCCGCCGACGAGGCCGACCGAGCCGAGGCCGGTCAGCACCGTCACATTGAGCTCGGCGCGGGTGTCGGCCTTCACCGGCGTGCCCGGCGGCACCGCGATGGTGGCGATCACCCGGCGCGGATCGGCGGCATCGAGCCGCAATCCCGTCACTTCGCCGACCGGTATGCCGTTGAAGGTAACGGCCGAGCCACGCTGCAGGCCGCCCACCGTACCGTCGAAAATGACGTCATAGGAGACGCGCGGGCCGCGATTGCTCGATCCGGTGAACCACCACACGAAGGCGAACGCTCCCGCGACGATGGCGAGGGTGAAAAGGCCGATGATGGTGTAATTGGCGCGTGTTTCCATGCGTTACGTCTCACCGCCGCCCTTCGTTTGCGATACCCACCGCCCGTGCCCGCTTGCCGCGGAAATAGGCGGAGATCCAGGGATGATCGGAGGCCAGCATCGTCTCGATGGGCCCGACCGCGATCACCTTGCCTTCGGCCAGCGCCGCGATGCGGTCGCACACCGTGTGAAGGCTGTCCAGATCGTGGGTTACCATGAATACGGTCAGCCCCAAAGTCTGCTGCAATGTGCCGATAAGTTCGTCGAACTCGCCGGCACCGATCGGATCGAGGCCCGAGGTCGGCTCGTCGAGGAACAATATCTCCGGATCGAGCGCCAGCGCGCGCGCCAGCGCGGCGCGCTTGATCATGCCGCCGGAAAGCTCGGAGGGCGCCTTCTCGGCAACGTCCGGCGAGAGGCCCACCATCTCGATCTTGGCGATGGCGAGTTCGTCCATCAGCCGTGGCGACAAATCGAGATATTCCCGCATCGGGAACTGAATGTTCTGCTTCACGCTCAGCGAGGAGAACAGCGCGCCCTGCTGGAACAGCACGCCCCAGCGCTGCTCCAGCAGGCGCTTTTGCTCAAAGCCGAGCGTATCGAGATCCTCGCTGAACACCTCGACGGTTCCGGCGCGCTTCGGCACCAGGCCGAGAATGGTGCGGGTCAGCACCGACTTGCCGCCGCCCGAAGCGCCGACGAAGCCGAGGATCTCGCCCGGCATCACGTCGAGCGACAAATGATCGAGGATGATGCGGTCGCCGAAGCCGACCACGAGGTCGCGCACGCGGATGATCGGCTCGCCCGGGTGCACGCCCGCGTGATGCGCGCCATTGGTGCCGTTCATGCCCTGCGCCACGCTCGCCTCACAGATTCACGGCGGCGAAGAACATGGCGAACAGTCCGTCCACCACGATCACCAGGAAGATCGACTTCACCACCGCGGCGGTGGTCTTGGCGCCAAGCGATTCCGCGCTGCCGCCGACCCGCATGCCCTCCATGCAGGAGATGAGGCCGATGATGGCCGCCATGAACGGCGCCTTGATCATGCCGACCTCGAAGGTGTTCAGCCCGATGGCTTCCTGCAGCCGGGCCATGAAGATAGTCGGCGTGATGCTGCCGTAGAGCCACGACACCAGGCCACCGCCGAACAGCGCGCACATGTTGCCGATGAAGGTGAGCAGCGGCACCGCAATGATCAGCGCGACCAGTCGCGGCAGCACCAGCACCTCGTTGGGGTCGAACCCCATCACCCGCAGCGCGTCCACCTCCTCGCGCATCTTCATCGAGCCGAGTTCGGCGGTGAAGGCGCTGCCGGAACGGCCGGCGACCATGATGGAGACAATCAGCACGCCGAGTTCGCGCAGCGTGAGGATGCCGACCATGTCGACCACATAGGTGGTCGCACCGAACCTGCGGAAATTGAAGATGCCCTGCTGCGCGATGATGCAGCCGATCAGGAAGGTGATGAGGGCGATGATCGGCACCGCCCTGAGCCCTACCCGCTCCAGATGATAGACCATCGAGGTCCAGCGGAAATTCTGCGGGCGTATCAGCACCCGCAGGAACGCGATCACCACCGCACCGACGAAACCCAGGAACTGGACCGCGTCCTCGTAGCCACCCATCACCGACCGGCCGGTGACATAGAGGCTGCCTACCAGCGGGTTGCGGTGCTGGCGTGGCGGCGGCACCTCGTGGCAGCCCCGCTGCACCTCGTCCAGCAAGGGCTGGAAACGCCGGTCAAGCCCGACCAGTTGCGAGTGCACCCCGTCTTCCTCGAGCGTGCGCAGCACGCGGTCGAGCAGCAACGCGCCGACTGTGTCGATGATGCGGACGCCGGACAGGTCGACCCGCGCGGCGCTTGTCGGCCCGGTGGAGGAACGGGATTCCTCGAGGCACGCATCCACCACGGATTCGAGCGCGTGCGAATGCGCCGCCGTCCATCGGCCGTTGCCGACGAACACCAACTCACGCCCATGGCGGGCCATCGCCAGCAGCGGGGCTTCAGCGGCTCCCAAATCGGGCTCCCAACAACGCCTCCTAATCCAGCTCGCCAAGGCGGTCCGGGGCACTCAACCTCTTATCCGGACGCCTCGATTCCGTCGAGACCATAGGGCAACTTGACGGTATCAAGGTAATGATAGCGCAAACTCTTGGCCATTGTGTGCTTTCCCGGCGACGTTACAGGACAGAAGCTTCGCCGGCATTGCTATGATTGCGCCTCGACCGCCGATTCCCCGGCCAACCAGCCTCGCGGATCCCCGCCATGCCGACACTTTCCGTGCGCATCGAGCGCTTTCCCATAGCGGGCGCCTTCACCATTGCCCGCGGCTCGAAGACCGAGGCGGTGGTGGTAGTGGCGGAACTTGCCGACGGCGCGACGACCGGGCGCGGCGAATGCGTGCCCTATGCCCGTTACGATGAAACCGTCGATGGCGTCGCCGCGCTCATCGCCTCCGTGGCATCGGAGGTCGCAGCCGGCCTCGACCGCGCCGATCTGCAGGAGCGCCTGCCGCCCGGCGCGGCGCGCAACGCGCTTGATTGCGCCTTCTGGGATTTCGAGGCAAAGCGCACCGGGCGCCGCGCTTTCGAACTTGCCGGCCTCCCCGCTCCAGCGCCGGTAACCACCGCCTATACGATCAGCCTCGGCACCGCGCAGGCCATGGCCGAGGCGGCGCGGGTGGCCGGCCGCCCGCTGCTCAAGCTGAAGCTGGGCAAGGAGGGCGACGCCGAGCGGTTGGCCGCGATCCGCGCGGCGGTGCCGGAATGCGAACTCATCATCGATGCCAATGAGGGCTGGACCGCCGCGAATCTCGAGGCAAACCTCGCCGCCTGTGCCAGCGCCGGCGTCACCCTGGTCGAGCAGCCGCTTCCGGCTACCGATGACGGCCTGCTGGAGCGGATCATCCGGCCGGTCCCGGTCTGCGCCGATGAGAGCGCGCATGGGCTGGAGAGCCTCAGCCATCTCGCCGGGCGCTATGACGCCATCAATATCAAGCTCGACAAGACCGGCGGGCTGACCGAGGCGCTCGCTTTGGCCGAGGCGGCGCGCGCCGCCGGGCTCGACATCATGGTCGGCTGCATGGTCGCGACCTCGCTCGCCATGGCCCCGGCGCTGCTGCTGGCGGGCGCGGCGCGCTATGTCGATCTCGACGGCCCGCTGCTGCTCGCCCGCGACCGCGAGCCGGCGCTGCACTATGAAGGCAGCCTGGTCTACCCGCCGAAGCCCGAACTGTGGGGCTGACACACGCGAGACCAACTTTATGTCGTCATCCCGGCCGTAGCCCGAAGGGCGAAGAGCCGGGATCGTAAGACGCTGATGCGCAACACCTTCTTGCCATCCCGGATACGGCCTCACGGCCGTTCCGGAATGGCAATGGATGAATTTCAATCCCAGATGGCGTGGAAATGGTGCACCGGGCCGTGGCCACGACCGATGCTCAGGTCGTCGGCGCGACCGATGGCGCGGGTGAGGTACTGCTTCGCCGCCTCGACCGCGTCCCGCAACGCCAGGCCTTTCGCCAGCCCGGCCGCGATGGCGGAGGATAGCGTGCAGCCGGTGCCATGGGTGTTGCGGGTGGCGACACGCGGGGCCCGCAATTCAACGAAACCCTCAGCATCGAGCAGCACGTCGACGCTCTCCGGCCCCTCGCCATGCCCCCCTTTCACCAGCACCGCCTTGGGCCCGTAGGCCAGGAGCCGCTCCGCCTGCGCCCTTGCCTCGGTGACGCTCGTTGCCGGCGCTGCATCCAGCAGCGCAGCGGCTTCCGGCAGGTTCGGCGTGATCAGCAGCGCCCGCGGCAACAGCAGGCGGCGCAAGGATTCCACCGCTTCCGGCACCAGCAGCCGATCGCCGGACGCGGCCACCATCACCGGGTCGAGCACCACGGTGGTGAGGCGATGGCGGTCGAGCCCGAGGGCAACCGTCTCGATCACCTCGGGACGCGACAGCATGCCGATCTTTACCGCATCGACGTCGAGATCGGAGAACACCGCATCGATTTGCGCCGCGACGAAATCCGGCGGCACGTCGTGGATGCCGGAAACGCCGAGCGTGTTCTGCGCGGTGAGCGCGGTGATGACGCTGGCGCCATAGACGCCGAGTGCGGAGAACGTCTTGAGGTCGGCCTGGATGCCGGCGCCGCCGCCGGAATCCGAGCCTGCAATGGTCACGGCGATGGGGGTCTTCATCAGGCGTCCTCCCCGCCGGGAGGATGCGACGCGCCGGACGCCGGACGCATAAGTCCCGGCATGAGCGCGACCCGTTCCCTCCGCCGGCATGATCCGGATCAGGTTCGTGGGTTGGCGGAACCGCCTCTCAGCCCTTTCGGACACCCCAACGAGATCGTTACCCGTCGAATTAAGCGAAGCGGGACCCGCTTTCAAGTACAGCGCGAACACCGACTATGGGGGTTGCCAGCATCGTGCCCTTCTGTTCCCTTGGCGCGCTGAAAATACGGATGCGCGCCATGATCCCTTTCTTCGTCCAGATCAAATGCCAGCTCGGCCGTTCCTATGAGGTGGCCAACGCCATCGCCGACGCCGAGATCGCCTCCGAGATCTATTCCACCGCGGGCGATTTCGACCTGCTGGTGAAGTTCTATGTCGCGGAAGGCACCGATATCGGTCACTTCATCAATGAGAAGGTACAGACCGTGCCGGGCATCCAGGACACCCGCACCATCGTCACCTACAAGGCGTTCTGATTTCAGGCCGACGGGCCGGAGGGCGACGATGCCGCATCCGCCTCGGCATCCCGCGCCGATCGGCGCTCGCGCCAGATGACGAACATGCCGGCCGTGATGACGATCCCCGCGCCCACCAGCACCAGCAGCGGGGGCGTCTCGGCGAACAGTATGAAGCCCAGCAGCACCGCCCACAGCATCGCCGAGTAGGTGAAGGGCGCCACCAGCGAAGCCGGCGCATAGCGGTAGCTCTCGGTGAGCAGGATCTGCCCGATGCCGCCGAGAATGCCGATGGTGAGCAGCAGCGCCGCATCGCCCGCGCTCGGCAGCGTCCAGCCCCACGCCGCCGTGGCAAGCCCTGCCAGCGACGCCAATGCCTGGAAATAGAACACGATGGCCGGCGTGGTCTCGGTCGCGGTCAGGCGGCGAATCTGCACCATGGCGCTCGCCGTGCACACCGCCGCCATCAGCGCGAATGTGGCGCCGAGCGCACGCTCGCGCGTCTCGAAGCCGCCCTCGAAATGCGGCCACAGCATCACCACCACGCCGCCCAGGCCGACCAGCACCGCGGCCCAGCGATAGAGCTGCACAGTCTCGCGCAGGAAGATCGCGGCGAGGATCACGGTGACCAGCGGCGCGGTGAAGCCGATGGCGGTGGCGTCTGCCAGCGGAATGCGGGCAAGTGCGGAGAATGTCAGGAACATCGAGCACACGCCGATGGTGCCGCGGATGATGTGGCCGACCGGATTGGCGGTGCGCACCGCGGCGCTGATCTCGCGCCGGAACGCCAGCAGCGCCAGCAGCGGGAACAGCGCGAAGAAGGCGCGCGAGAAGATCACTTCGCCGGTCGGAACCCGTTCCGAGACGATGCGCACCAAAGCCGACATGATGGTGAATAGGAAGGTCGCGCCGACCTGCAGCGCGATCCCCTTGAGCGCGTTCATGCGGCGGCTTGGAGCATGTTCGCGCCGTTGCGGCAAGGCACGGCTTTACATGGCTGCCGTGCGCCGCCGCGCGATCTCAGCTAGGGAAACGGATCGCCCCCGGCGAGCGCGATGCCGCCGAACACGATGCCCGCCGAAACGGCGAGGCACGCGATCGCCAGCACGACCGAGCCAGCCGTCGCGGACGCCTGGTCGGCATAGGCCGCGCGCGGCTTGTGACCGGTGAACATGGCGAGGATCAGGTTATCCTTGCCGAACAGCGAATAGGCGAGATTGGCCAGCGCGTGCAGCGCTATCAGACCCAGGAGCCACCAATAGATGTCCTGATGCAGCGCCGAGGCGCGCTTGATCCAGTCTTCTCCCGCCACTCGTACCAGCGGCCCGTCGACGATGATGTCGTCGGTGGTGAACAGCCCGGCCACGCCCTGCGCCGCGACGAGCGCCAGCAGCGCCACCACCATCCAGCCGCCGAGCGGATTGTGGCCGAGATAGCGCGGCGAGCGCCCGCGCACGAGATCGGCCGCATAGCGCAGCGCCGCGGCGGGCCCGGCAAGGAACCAGGCGAAACGAGCGGTCGAGCCGCCGACCAGCCCCCACAACAGGCGGAACACCACGAGTGTGAGGATGGCGAGGCCGTTCCACATGTGCCAGACGAGGCCGACATCGCCATATATTTGCTGGCGAAGGCGAGCCCCACCAGCACCGCGAGCGTCCATTTCGCCAGCCGGGTCGGCAGGTCCCAGGCGAGCACCGCCGGCGCCTGGCCCGCCAGTGCGGTGCCGGAGCGCGCCTTGGACACCGCATCCATGGATCAGCTCTTCTTGCGGAAGGTCTGGTGGCAATTGCCGCAGGCGCGCAGCACATTCGGGAAGTTCGCCTTGAGGCTGGCATCGTCGGTGATCGCGACCTTGGCCTTCGCCGCCTCATCGCCCAGCTTGGCGAACAGCGCCTTGAACTCGTCATTGCGCTCCCACACCACCGGAAGCGCTTCGCTGCCGTCCTGCGAGCCGGCCGGGAACATGGTCGGCAGCACCTGCGCATTCTTGATGACGAGGTCGAGCGCCGCCTGCACCTTGGCAGCATCGAACGCGGTCTCGCCCTTCAGCATGGCGCCGACCGGCCGCACCTCGCGGTTCATTGCCTTGAACAGCGCCTCGCGCTGCTCGACGATGTTGGACTGCGCGGACACCACGGTGATGGCGCTGAGGGCGAGCATGGCGGCAAGCACAAGGCGGCGGATCATGAACAGGCTCCCGGTTACGCGGAAGCACTCCCGACTCCGCTGCGCCGCAACATAGAGAGCTTCCAATAAGCGGAGCAATCGCATCCCGGGCGCTCTCGCGCGCTCGTGATTGACGCTGGAACATGTTCCGGCAGGGTGTGTCAGCCGGGAAACGCCACCACCGTCTGGCGCTGCTCGCCGAGCCCGTCCATGCCGAGCGTCACCACGTCGCCCGGCTTGAGATAGACCGGTGGCTTCATGCCGAGGCCAACGCCCGGCGGCGTGCCGGTGATGATGACATCGCCGACATCGAGCACCATGAAGCGGCTGATGTAGGCGACGAGGAAGTTCACGCCGAAGATCATGGTGCGGGTCGAGCCGCGCTGGCGCTTCTCGTGATTGACGTCGCACCACATGGAGAGGTTCTGCACGTCGGTGATCTCGTCGGGCGTCACCAGCCAGGGGCCGAGTGGGCCGAAGGTCTCGCAGCTCTTGCCCTTGATCCATTGCCCGCCGCGCTCGATCTGGAAGGCGCGCTCGGAGACGTCATTGGCGAGGCAGAAGCCGGCTATATACCGACCGGCGTCGGCTTCCTCGACATAGCGGGCGCGGCTGCCGATGACGATGCCGAGTTCGACCTCCCAATCGAGCTTGGTCGAGCCCATGGGCTGGATGATGTCGTCGTCCGGGCCGACGATGCAGTTCGGCGCCTTGGAGAACAGCACCGGCTCGGTCGGGATCGCCATGCCCGCCTCCTCGGCGTGGTGGGCATAATTGAGCCCGACGGCGATGAAATGCCCGGGCCGCGTGACGCAGGCGCCGAGCCGCACGCCGGCCGGCGCTTCGGGTAACGAAGCTGGGTCGAGCGCGCGCAGCCGGTCGAGACCGGCCGGCGTGAGCGTGTCCCCACCAATGTCTGCAACGATGCCGGAGAGATCGCGCACCACTCCGCTGGCATCGATGAGGCCGGGCTTCTCCATGCCGGCAGCGCCGAAGCGGACGAGCTTCATGGTGTGTCCTCCCCTGATCGGTGCGGATCATGTCCCCGCCGATCAGGGGAGGCAACGCGGCGTATCAGCCTTGCTCGCTCCCGGCCGGCGCTTCGGTGACCGGGAACGGCGCCCCAGGCAGATAGAGCAGGATGGGCCTGATCTCATACACCGCGGTGGGATTGACCCGGCGCAGGTCGCGCGCGACGGCGATCACCTCTTCGCGCGTCTCGCGGTCGACGACATAGAGGCCGAGCAGTTGCTCCTTGGTCTCGGCGAACGGGCCGTCAATGACGACGCCGGCGCCGGGACCACGCAGCGTGCAGGCCCGCCCCGTCGGCCCGAGCCGTGCCGCCGGACCGAGGCAGCCCTCCTTGTCGAGCCGGTCATGGACCTTGAGCAGGCCGTCCATCACCGCCGCGTCCTCCTCCGGCGTCCAGGACGCGACCGTCTCTTCCACATGATAGGCGAGAATGGCGTAGAGCATCGACCTCCCCTTTCCCCGCATCGCTTCAGCGGGCGCCTCAAGGACGCTCCGACAGCAGCGCAGCCGACATCAGCGGACACACTACTGGCGATTTCGGATTGCCGCGATTTCGGATTGCGCCTCGACGCCGGCAGGTCTAGCGAAGAGACAACCGACGATTAGGGCAGGCATACTGCCCTAACGCCTCCTGCAGCGAGTTGCGGCCGTGGTCAGTTCCCTGCTCTCCCTCACGCTGTTCGCCATAGCCGGCGCCTTCACGCCGGGGCCGAACAACATGATCTCGGCGGCATCTGGCGCCGCCTTCGGCTTTCGCCGCACGCTGCCTCAGATCTGGGGCGTCGCGCTTGGTTACCCGGTGATGATCCTTGCCGTCGGCTTCGGCCTCGGCGGCATCTTCACCGCCATCCCCCAGCTCCATGTGATTCTGAAAGTCATCGGCGCCGCCTATCTGCTTTATCTCGCTTGGAAAATCGCCAATGCCGGAGGCCCGCACGGCTCCGATCCGATCGCCCGGCCGCTGACCGTGCTGCAGGCCGCCTTGTTCCAGTGGGTCAATCCCAAGGCGTGGACGCTGGCGCTCGGCGTGGTGCCGGCCTTCACCACCGTCGGCGGCGATCTCGTCGCAGAAGTGTTGCTGATCGCGCTGGTGATGGGCATAGTCACATTTCCGGCGCTTGCTGTGTGGGCCGGATTCGGTGTCGTGCTGGCGCGCACCTTGTCGGATGATCGCCAGCGCCGGATCGTCAATCTCCTAATGGCGGCCCTGGTCGCCGCAAGCGTGCTTATGCTGTTCGTCTAAAAGGCAGTTTCCCCGGCGTCATAAAAGCGTGACCCGACTCGGGCTTATCTGCCCTTCATGAATCATTCTCTGAGCCTGGATCAGGGCCCCGCGGGGAGACCGCCCGAGGTGAACGACGAACCCGACGCGCGACGCTTCCGCAGCCTCTTTATTTCCGATGTTCATCTCGGGACCAAGGGCTGCCAAGCCGAGTTGTTTCTGGATTTCCTGAAACACCATGACGCCGACAATATCTATCTGGTCGGCGACATCATCGACGGCTGGCGCCTGCGCGCCGGCTGGTACTGGCCGCAGACGCACAATGACGTGGTGCAGAAGGTGCTCCGCAAGGCCCGCAAGGGCGCGCGCATCTTCTATCTGCCCGGCAACCATGACGAGTTCCTGCGCGACTATTATGGCAGCCACTTCGGCGGCATCGAGGTGGTCGAGACCGCGATCCACGAAGCGGCGGACGGCAAGAAGTATCTCATCATCCATGGCGACGTGTTCGACGTGGTGGTGCGCCACGCCAAATGGCTCGCCTTCCTCGGCGACGGCGCCTACACCTTCGCGCTCGGCGTCAACACCTACCTCAACTGGGTCCGCCGCAAGCTCGGCTTCCCTTATTGGTCGCTGAGCCAATGGGCCAAGCTCCGGGTGAAGAACGCGGTGAACTTCATCGGCCGCTTCGAGGAAGCCGTGGCCAATGAGGCGCGGCGCCACAAGGTTGACGGCGTCATTTGCGGCCACATCCACCACGCCGTGATGCATGACCGCTTCGGCATCGCCTATCTCAATACCGGCGACTGGGTGGAAAGCTGCACCGCCATTGTCGAGCATGAGGATGGCCGCTTCGAACTGATTGACTGGGCGCGGCGTTTCCGCTCCGGTGCTGATGCTCCGCTCCTGCTCGAACGCCCGCGGGTCGCTGCCTGATGCGCATACTGATCGCGACGGACGCCTGGCATCCGCAAGTCAATGGCGTGGTGCGCTCGCTCGAGCACACCGCGCGCGAGGCGACGCAACTCGGCGCAACAATAGAATTCCTCACCCCGAAGGAATTCCGCACCCTTCCGATGCCGACCTATCCGGAGATCCGGCTGGCGCTGACCACCTCGCGGATGATCGCCCGGCGGCTGCGCCAGCAGGCCCCGGATTTCGTGCACATCGCGACCGAAGGGCCGATCGGCATTATGACGCGCGGCGCCTGCCTCGCGCAGGGGCGGATCTTCACCACCAGCTACCATACCCGCTTCCCGGAATATCTTGCCGCGCGCGCCCCGGTGCCGCAGCGCCTGTCCTATGCGTGGCTGCGCCGCTTCCACAATGCCGCCGCCGGCATGATGGTCTCGACCGACACGCTGGAGACCGAGCTGCGCGGCCGCGGCTTCCGCAACATCATGCGCTGGTCGCGCGGCGTGCATGCCGACCTGTTCCGCCCCCGCACGATGGACGAGATCACCGACCCCGCGCTGCACGATCTGCCGCGCCCGGTCTTCCTCTATGTCGGCCGGGTGTCGGTGGAGAAGAACATCGAGGCGTTCCTCGCGCTCGATCTGCCCGGCACCAAGCTCATCGTCGGCGAAGGCCCGGCGCGCGGCGAATTGCAGGCGCGCTATCCGGCCGCCCGCTTCCTCGGCCTGCGCGAGGGCGAGAGCCTTGCCCAGGCTTACTCCGCCGCCGACGTCTTCGTATTCCCGAGCCTCACCGACACCTTCGGCATCGTGTTGCTGGAAGCGCTGGCGAGCGGCCTCCCGGTCGCTGCCTTCCCGGTCACCGGACCGGTTGACGTGATCGGCCCGACGGCCGAAGGGGCAGACCGGGTCGGCGTGCTCAGCAACGACCTTCGCGCCGCGGCATTGGAAGCGCTCACGCTCGATCGCGACGCCGCACGGCAATTCGCGCTACGCCACAGCTGGCGCGCCTGCACCGAGCAGTTCCTCGCCAATATCAGTGAAGCGCAGAGCCGTGTGCAGCGCCTCGCCGCCGCGGTGGGATAAGGGCGCGTTAAGCCGCAAATGTCGTCATCCCGGACGGCCGAAGGCCGATCCGGGATCGTAGGAAGGTGTTGCGCATCCCCTTCTTACGATCCCGGGTCTTCGGCCGGGATGACGAAACCTAGGCCCGTCCCGCGATCTTCAGGCATTGGAGGAAGGTCGCTGCATCGACATTGCCGCCTGACAGCACGATGGCGGCGGTCATGCCCCTGAGGTCGAGCCGCCCGGCCAGCACTGCCGCAAGCCCGACCGCGCCGCCCGGCTCCACCACGATCTTCAGTTCCTCGAAGGCGAAGGCGACGGCGCGCGCCACTTCCTCGTCACTCGCCACCACGCCCTCGCCGACCAGCTTCGAGCTGATCTCGAAGGTCAGCTTGCCAGGCGTCGGCGCCAGCAGCGCGTCGCAGAACGAGCCGGAGGCCTGCGCGTTGCGCTCGCGATGACCGGCACGGAACGAGCGCGCATGGTCGTCGAAGCCGGCAGGCTCGGCGGTCAGCACATGGGCATGCGGAAAATGCTGCTTCACCGCCAGCGCGATGCCGGACACCAGCCCGCCGCCCGAGGCATTGGCCAGCACGTAGTCCGGGGCGAGGCCGAGACGGGCGAGATCCTCGGCGATCTCCAGCCCGACCGTGCCCTGCCCGGCGATGATGTGGAAATCGTCATAAGGCGGCACATAGATAGCGCCGCGCCGCTGCGCGATATCGAGCGCGATCGCCTCGCGATCCTCGGTAACGCGGTCATACTCGACCACCTCACCGCCGAACGCGATGGTGCGCGCCTTCTTCAGCGCCGGCGCATCCTTCGGCATGACGATGACCGACGGCATGCCGAGCAGCGTCGCCGCCGCGGCGACGCCCTGCGCATGGTTGCCGGAGGAACAGGCGACGACGCCGCCGGCCCGGTCGGCCGCGTCGATGCGGGAGATTCGGTTATAGGCACCGCGGAACTTGAAGGAGCCGGTGCGCTGCAGCGGCTCCGGCTTCACGAAGACGCGCCCGCCGGTCAGCTCGTCGAGCTTGGGAACGGCGAGCAGCGGCGTGCGCACCGCGACCGGCGCAAGGCGCTCGGCCGCGGAGGCGACATCGGCGAAGGTCGGCAGAAGGGGGTGTTGATGTGCGGTCATGGCGACATCCTAATCCGCCGAGGCGGCATCCGCACCCCGCTTCATGGCGAGTGCCGCTTATTTCAGCTTGGCCTTCAGGCCGCCGAGCCCGGCGTCATAGATGCCGGTAATGACTTCGGCCGCCTTGGCATCGCTGGCGCCCTTGGCCTTGAAGTTGCCGGCCCAGGTGATGGTCGAACCGGTGCCGTGCTCCTTCACCGAGATTGTGGACTTGTAGTCTTCGACCGGCAGCGGGCTCTCAAGGATGGCATAGGTATAGCTCATGCCGCGGTCGCTGCGCTCAAGCTCCTCTTCCAGGATGGTGCCGCCGCCCTTCAACGAAAGCGTACGCGCCGCATGCGCCTTCCGCATGCCGAGTTCGCATTTAGCGATGGCGGGATGCCAGACCCCGATGCCGCAGAAGGCGCCGATCGCTTCCCAGGTCTTGGCGGGGTTCGTGGAGACCTCGACCGAGCGGGTGATCTCGACGGCGAAGGCAGGCGTAGCGGCACAGACGAGCAGCCCTGCGGCAAGCAGGTGACGATAGGACATGGGCTTCCTCCCAGGCGTTGGCCTTGTCGGCAGCTCTCCGGCTGCCATGGCGTGAGGCTATCGCAACGCGCAAACCCCGCAAGGCGCGTGGACGTGAGACGTTTTGGCAGCTCACAGCCTTGCGCTGTCGCGCGGGCGCAACCCGGAGCACCATTCGCTCGGACGAATCATCCGAGCGACAAGATAGTGCTCTAGATTCAATATGTTGGAGCATGTTCGGAGCGCAAAAGTCTTCCAACCTTCGCGGAACATGCGCTAATGTCCGGCCAGGCACAGGAGGGTACATGTCGGGCCGCACGCGAATTCTCGACCGGGACGGCATGGATGCCGGTGCGCAGGCCATCACTGGCCAGCTCGGCCGCACCATCCAGCGGCTGCGCAAGGCCTATAATCTCTCGCTGGCTGACCTCTCCGAGCAATCCGGCGTCGCCAAGTCGATCATCAGCCAGATCGAGCGCAACGAGACCAACCCGACGCTCGCCACCGTCTGGCGGCTGTCGCAGGCGCTGGACGTCTCCATCGAGCGCTTCCTCGCCGCCACCGACGACGAGCCGTTCGTCGAGCATCTGAGCCGGGGCGACACGCCGATCCTGGTCTCCGAGGACGGCAAATGCCGCCTCACCATCACCGGCTGGATCAAGACGGTGGAATGGCTGCAATGGTTCGACTTCGTCGCCGAACCGGGCGGCGAGCTGGTCTCCGACGGCCACCAGCGCGGCTCGATCGAGTGCCTGTCGGTGCTGTCGGGCGAACTGGAGGTCGAGTGCGCGGACGTCGTCGAGGTGGCCCGCGCCGGCGAGACGCTGCGCTATCGCTGCGACCGCCGGCACGTCATCCGCAATCTCGGTACCAAGCCGGCTCACGCCACCATGGTGTGCCTGTTGAAGGCGGCCGTCCTGGACTGACGGGCGACGCTTGGCTTTCCTCTCCCCGTTGGGGAGAGGTGGCCCGCGAAGCGGGTCGGTGAGGGGTGACACGATTGCGGAGCGGCGAGCCCCTCACCCCTGCCCTCTCCCCGACGGGGAGAGGCAGAAGGTCAGCATTCGCGAGCCGCCGCTCACGCTGACGGCTGCACTTCCGCCGGCGGCGCTGGCGGCTCGACGTTCGGTGCGGGCCGACGGCGCTCGCCGAGACTGGCCAGCCAACGGCACACCACATAGAAAGTCGGCGTGAACAGCAGGCCGAACACGGTCACGCCGATCATGCCGGAGAACACCGCGGTGCCGAGCGCCTGGCGCAGTTCGGCGCCCGCCCCGGTCGCCCGCACCAGCGGCACCACGCCGAGGATGAAGGCGAGCGACGTCATGATGATCGGCCGCAGTCGCAGCTGCGCAGCATGCGTCGCCGCCTGCTGCCGCGGTTCGCCGCGATCCTCGAGTTGCTTGGCGAACTCGACGATCAGGATGGCGTTCTTGGCCGCGAGCCCGATCAGCACGATGAAGCCGACCTGGCTGAGGATGTTGTTGTCCATCCCGCGTATCAGGATTCCGGTGACGGCGGCGATCAGACACATCGGCACGATGAGGATGACCGCCAGCGGCAATGTCAGGCTCTCATACTGCGCCGCCAGCACCAGGAACACGAACACCACGCCGAGCGCGAAGGCGAAGATGGCGGTGTTGCCGGCATTGATCTGCTGATAGGCCAGCGTCGTCCATTCGAAGGCGAAGCCCTCGGGCAGGGTCTCCTTGGCGATCTGCTGCATCAGCTGGATTGCCTGGCCCTGCGAGGTGCCGGGTGCCGTGTTGCCGTCGAGTTCCGCCGCTGGATAGAGATTGTACCGGGGCACGCGGTACGGCCCGGAAATGTCCCGCACCGTGGTGAAGGAGCCGAACGGCACGGTGTCGCCATTGGTATTTTTTACCCTGAGCCTCAGCACGTCCTCCGGGGTAAGGCGGAATGGCGCGTCCGCCTGGGCCTGGACCCGGTAAGTGCGGCCGAACAGGTTGAAGTCGTTGACATAGGACGAGCCGATATAGATCTGCAGCGCGGCGAACGCGTCGGCCATGTTGATGCCGAGCAGTTGCGCCTTGGTGCGATCGATGTCGAGGAAGAGCTGGGGCGTCGAGGTCTCGAACAGCGAGTAGACCTGGGACAGCCCGGGCGTCTGGTTGGCCCGGCCCATCATCGCATAGACCGCGCCCTGCAAGGCGTCGAAGCCGCGGCCACCACGGTCCTCGATCATCATGCGGAAGCCGCCGGCATTGCCGATGCCGGACACCGGCGGAGGCTGCACCACGATCATGAACGCTTCCTCGATCCCGGCGAGCTGCTGGAACAGCGCCCCCTGGATTGCGGTCGCGGATTGGCGCGGATCCTTCGCCCGATCTTCCGCCGGCCCGAGGATGACGAACATGGCGCCGGCGTTCGGCGCGTTGGTGAAGGTGGCGCCGGAGAAGCCGACGATATTCACCACATGCTCGACGCCGGGAACCTTCAGCGCGATCTCCGCCGCCCGCGTCATCACCGTGTTGGTGCGCTCGAGTGCGGCGCCGCCCGGAAGCTGGGAGGCGACGATCAGGTAGCCGCGGTCCTGCGCCGGGATGAAGCCCTGCGGCGTGTCGCGGAACACCGTGAAGCCATAGGCGAGGATGCCCGCATAGACGATGAGCACGATGACGGCGAAGCGCACCAGCCGGCCGGTGAGCCAGCCATAGCCGCGCGAGACGCCGTCGAAGCCCTTGTTGAAGATGCGGAAGAAGCCAACCACCGGCCAGGCGTACCAGGCCGTCTTGCGTTCGGTGTGATGCGGCTTCAGCAGCAGCGCACACATGGCGGGCGACAGCGTCAGCGACACCAGCAGCGAGATCAGCGTCGAGCCGGCAATGGTCAGTGCGAACTGGCGATAGAACTCACCGGATATGCCGGTGATGAAGGCCGAGGGAATAAAGACCGAGGCCAGCACCAGCGAGATGGCGACGAGCGCGCCGCCCACCTCATCCATGGTCTTGTAGGCGGCGTCACGCGGCGAGAGTCCGGTCGAGATATTGTGCTCGACGCTCTCCACCACGACGATGGCGTCGTCCACCACGATGCCGATGGCGAGCACCAGACCGAACAGCGAGAGGTTGTTCAGCGAGAAGCCGAACAGGCTCATGACGAAGAAGGTGCCGATGAGCGACACCGGTATCGCCAGGATCGGGATGATCGCGGCGCGCCATGTCTGCAGGAACAGCACCACCACGATGATGACGAGGATGATCGCCTCGATGATGGTGTGTTCCACCGCCTCCACCGACTGGGCGATGAAGCGCGTCGGATTATAGGCGGTCGAATAGGCGACGCCGGCAGGGAAGCTCGTGGAGATACGCGCAATCTCGGCCTCGATGGCCTGGCCGGTGGCGAGCGCGTTCGAACCCGGCAGCTGGAAGATGCCAAGCACCACCGCGGGCTTTGAATCGAAATAGGAGTTGGACGAATTGTCCTGCGCCGCGATCTCGATGCGCGCGACGTCGCGCATGCGCACCACGGCATTACCGACCTGCCGCACCACGATGTTGCCGAACTGCTCGGGCGTCGACAGGCGCCCGAGCGTGCGTACCGCCACCTGGAAGGCGAGTTGCTTCGGCACCGGCGGCGCATTCAGCACGCCGGAGGCGACCTGGATGTTCTGCGCCTGCAATGCGGCGACGACGTCAGTCGCGGCGAGGTTCAGCGCCTGCAGCTTGGTCGGGTCGAGCCAGACCTGCATGGCATAGTCGCGGCTGCCGAACACGGTGATCGAGCCGACGCCCTTCACGCGCTGCAGCTGATCCTTGATCTGCAGGTTGGCGTAGTTCGAGATGAACAGCGAGTCGCGGGAATCGTCCGGCGAGTAGAGGCTCACCGCCATCAATATGTCCGGCGAGCTCTTCGCCGTGATGACGCCGATCTGCTGAACTTCCTGCGGCAGGCGCGGCGCCGCAATGGCGACGCGGTTCTGCACCTGGACCTGCGCGATATCGAGATCGGTGCCGACCTCGAAGGTCACGGCGATGGAGAAGCGCCCGTCCGCCGTCGAGTTCGACGACAGATAGATCATCTTCTCGACGCCGTTGATCTGCTGCTCGATCGGCGAGACCACGGTGTCGGCCACCGTCTCGGCGCTGGCGCCGGGATACTGGCCGGTCACGTTGATGACTGGTGGCGCGATATCCGGATACTGCGCGACCGGCAACGAGAAGAACGCCACGCCGCCAAGGATCATCACCACGATGGAAACCACCGAGGCGAAGATCGGGCGATCGATGAAGAAGTGCGAGAAGCGCATGTGCCGACCTCCCGCGATCAGTTCGCTGCAGCGGGTTTGGCGGCAGCGCCAGCCGGCGGAGTCCCGGCCGGCGGCTTGGCCTGCTCTTCCTGGGCGACCACCTTGGCGCCCGGCCGGATGCGGACCAGCCCGTTGACCACCACGCGATCCTCGCCGGTGATACCGGTGGTGATGACGCGCAGCCCGTCAACGACGCGGCCGAGCGTGACGTACTTCATCTGCGGCGCCTGCGGATCGCTGCCGGGGGCCATCACATAGACGAACTTGCGAGTCTGTTCGGTGCCGATGGCGACGTCCGGCACAAGGATCGCTTCGTGCGGATCGGACGACGGCACACGGATGCGGCCGAACATGCCGGGCGTGAACTGGGCGGTGGGGTTGGCGAACTTGGCACGGCCGCGGATGGTGCCCGTGCTCTCCTGGATCACATTGTCGATGAAATCCATCGTGCCCTGATGCGGGAAGCCGGTCTCGTCGATGAGCTCGAGCTGTACCGGGATCGGATCGCCCGGTCCGCCCGCCACGCGGTCCCGCTTGTTGGTCATGCGCTGGTAGCGGATGTAGGAGGCCTCGTCGAAGGTGAACTCGAAATAGATCGGGTCGATCGAGACGACGGTGGCGAGCAACGTATTGGTGTTGGTACCGCCCTGCCCGCCGGTAACGAGATTGCCGACCGCGACGCGGCGGTCACCGATGCGGCCATTGACCGGCGAGCGCAGCTCGGTGAATTCGAGGTCGAGCTGGGCGGCACGTACCGCCGCATCATTCGCAGCGACCTGCGCGCGCGCCGAGCGCTCGACCTGCTGGCGCTGGTCGAAGGTCTGCTTGGAGATGGCGGTCGAGGTCTTGTCCTGGAGCAGGGTCTGCGCGCGCTGCAGGTCGGAGATCGCGAAATCGAGGTCCGCCTGCGACCTGGCGAGGTTGGCCTGCGCCTGCTCGAGCGCCACCTGGAAGGGCCGCTTGTCGATGGTGAAGAGCAGGTCATTCTGCTTGACGATCTGGCCATCGATGAAGCCGATCTTGTCGAGATAACCGGAGACGCGCGCATAGACCTGGATCAGGTCCACCGCGGTGAAGCGCCCGACATATTCGTCATAGTCGGTGATGGTCTTCTTGGTCGGCAGTGCAACGGTGACCGGAGGCGAAGGCGGCGCCTGCTGCGCCTGCTGGTTGTCACCGCAACCGGCGAGCAGCGCGGCCATCGCAAACGCGACAAAGCCGAGACGCGGGAACGCGACTTTCATGGAAGGCCTCCGGACGAACGAACAACATGGCTTTCCGGCTCTAGAGCCGGGAACTCCGCGCATCCGTCCCGCCACGGGTAACGCTTCGGCGAGTGGCGATAGCACAATTTTGCTGCACCGCGTAAGTCGGATCACGGCACCTTCGAGGTGGCGTTAACCGCCGCGTACCAACGCCCGCAGCTGCCGGCGCCCTAAGGTAAGCCAGATTGTCGCGGCATAGACCGCGCCCCCGATGATGAGGCAGAGGAAGAGGCGTGTCTCCTCACGGAACACCGGCAACGCGTTTGTGAACGGCAGCGCCCCCCTGGCGACGCCATAGAGCACGCCCGCCAGCAGCAGCGTCGCCAAGGCGAGCCGCGGCAGCGCGCGCATGAGCGCGGCATCCCCCGCCAATATGCCCTGCCGCCGTGCAAACCAGATCAGCAGCGCCAGATTCACCCAGCCGCCGACCGAGGTGGCGAAGGCCAGCCCGACCTGCGCGAACTGGTCCATCAGCGCGATCTTGAGGGCGATGTTGACGCCGGCCGCCAGCAGCGTGGCGATCACCGGCGTACGAGTGTCGCCGCGCGCGTAGAACGGTGCCATGAAGGCACGCATGATGACGAAGGGCACCAGCCCGACACCATAGGCGGCAAGCGTCATCCCCGCCGCCGCGGCAGCCTCGGCGGTGAAGGCGCCGCGCATGAACAGCGCGCGCATCGTCAGCTCCGGGACAGCAAGTGCGCCGGCCATGAATGGCAGCGCGAGCAGCAGCGTCAGCTCGATTGCCCGTGCCTGCGCGTGCCGGGCGCCGTCATCGTCGCCGGCGGCAAGGCGACGCGACATTTCCGGCAGCAGCACGATGCCGGCAGCTATGCCGACGACGCCGATCGGCAGCTGGTTGATGCGATCGGCGTAAAACAGCGCGGCGATCGCGCCTTGCGGCAGGAACGAAGCGATCAGCGTGTCGGCGAAGATGGCGAGCTGGACGCCTGCCGAGCCGAGAATGGCAGGCCCCAGCGCCTTGAGGAAACGCCGTGTCTCCGGATCGAGCCGAGGCCGGCCGAAACGCAGCCCGAGCCCGTGCGTGCCGGCGTCGAACAACAGCAGCCCGACTTGCAGGAAGCCGGAGATCAGCACGCCCCAGGCCGCCGCGTGGCCTGGGGTCGGGAACAGGCCGACGGCGCTGAGCGTGCCGACCATAGCGACGTTGAGCAGGATCGAGGCCGCCGCCGCGGCCCAGAACCGGTCATTGGCGTTGAGCACGCCGCCGACCAGCGTCACCACCGCGATCAGCCCGAGATAGGGGAAGGTGATGCGGGTAAAGGCGACGGCGAGGTCGAAGCGCTGAGGGTCGTCGGACAGGCCGGGCGCCAGTATGGCGACCACCCAGGGCGTCGCCGCCAGCGCCAGGCCGAGGAAGGCGAACTGCACGACGACGACCGCGGTCAGCATGCGATCGGCGAACAGCCGCGCGCTGACCGGCCCTTCCTGCGTCTTCACCCGTGCATAGGCCGGCACGAACGCCGCGTTGAAAGCGCCCTCGGCGAAGATGGCACGGAAATGGTTCGGCAGGCGGAAGGCGATGTAGAAGGCATCCGCGACCGGCCCGGCGCCGAGCACCGCAGCCATGACGATATCGCGGACGAAGCCGGTAAGCCGGGACACAAGCGTCCAGCCGCCGACGGAGAAGATGGAGCGAATCATGAAAGGTCCGGCTGCCGAACGCGGTGCCGGAACCTACCCAAGCGCGGTCTCGCCCGCCAGCGGGTCGGGAAAGCGCAGGCATGGCCGCCTAACATTCGTGCCTTGCGTCGTCATCCCGGCCGCAGCGCAGCGGAGAGCCGGGATCGCGTGAAGTCCCCTGCATCAGCTTCTTACGATCCCGGATCGACCTGCGGCCGTCCGGGATGACACCATCTCGTTGACTTCAGCCGGCAAGCGCCCGTCGCACCGCGGCGATCACGCGGTCCTGCGTCGCCTCGTCGAGATAGGCGTGCATCGGCAGGCTGATGACCTCGCCGCTGAGCTGCTCGGAGATCGGCAGGCCGTTGCCGGCGGCGGGGAAATGCGCATAGGCCGGCTGGCGGTGCATCGGGATGCGATAGTACACCGCCGTCGGCACGCCTTCCTTCTGCAGCGCGGCGGCGAGCCCGTCGCGCACGCCGTGCGGCAGGCGGATGGTGTATTGCGCCCAGATCGAGGTCGCGCGCGGATCGACCACCGGCACGGTGCACACATCCGCCAGGGCAGCGTTGTAGCGGGTGGCGACAGCATCGCGGGCGGCGATCTCGTCCTCGAAGATAGCGAGCTTCTCCAAGAGGATCGCCGCCTGGATGGTATCGAGCCGCCCGGTCATGCCGATGCGGACATTCTCGTATTTGTCGACGCCCTGGCCGTGCTCGCGCACGCTCTTCAGCACCGGCACCAGATCGTCGTCATCGGTGAGGATGGCGCCGCCGTCGCCGAAGCAGCCCAGCGGCTTGGCAGGGAAAAAGCTTGTCGCGGTGGCGTCGCCGAACGAACCGGTGCGCTTGCCGTTCCAGGTCGCGCCGAAACCCTGCGCGGTGTCGCACAGCACCTTCAGGCCATGCGCCTTGGCAATGGCGAGGATGGCGTCGAGATCCGCCGGCTGGCCGAACAGGTCTACCGGGATCACCGCTTTGGGGTTAAGCCCCTCGCGCTCGGCGACCTTGATGGCAGCTTCCAGGCTCGCCGGGTCCATGTTGAAGGTGTCGGGCAGCACGTCGACGAACACCGGCGTCGCGCCGACCCAAGGCACCACTTCCGCGGTGGCGCAGAAGGTGAAGGCCGGGCAGAACACGGCGTCGCCCGCTTTCACACCCCAAGCCATCAGGATCATGGCGAGCGCATCGGTGCCCGAGGAGCAGGAGATGGCGTGCTTCGCTCCGGCGAAGGCCGCGAGCTTGCCTTCGAACTCGGTAACTTCCGGGCCGTTGAGGAACCGGCAATGGGCCAGCACCCGCGCCACCGCCTCGTCGATCCGGTTGCCGAGCCGGGCGCGCTGAGCGGCGACGTCGATGAAGGGAACCGGAGCGGCGTCGATCTTCACATGCGAGTTCATGAATATGTCCTGTCAGCCGGCGGCGCGCAGCAGTGCCGGCCGATCGCCGGGGCTGCCGTGGTCCGCCAGGCACTTGATCGCGGTGGCGAGGCTCAAGACGCCATCCTCGCCGGTGACGTCCGGCCGTCCGCCGGTGCGGATGGCGTCGAGGAAACGCGTCAGCTCGACCCGCAGCGGTTCGGCATAGGCGACCGAAAGGTGGCGCATCGAGTAGCTGCCATCCGGCTTGTAGTCCGAGCACTCCGTCACCTGACGGGTGAGCAGGTCGCCGATGACGTACTTCTTGCGCGTCGCCACGTGCACGGTGCGAGCTTTGAAGGGGGTCAGCCAGTTGGTGTTGATGTGCGCCAGCACGCCATTGGCGGTGCGGAACTGCAGCAGCGCGATATCCTCGCGGTCCGCCACCGCGGCGCGCACCTGCGGCTGGACGTCGACAATGTGCGAATTGGTGAAATGGCAGATCAGGTCGATGTCGTGGACCGCGAGGTCGATGACCACGCCGACATTGGACATGCGCGGCGGGAACGGACCGACCCGGGTGATGCCGATCGACAGGATATCCTCGCCGCGAATGGCGTTGCGGATCGCCTCGACCGCCGGGTTGAAGCGCTCCACATGGCCGATCATCAGCGTGACGCCGGCAGCCTTGGCGGCACCGACGATGGCCTCGCCCTCCTCCACCGTGGGCGCGATCGGCTTTTCCACGAGCACATGGGCGCCGGCACGGATGGCGGAGAGCGCGATGTCGTGGTGCAGATGCGAGGGCGCGGCGACGATGACCGCATCCAGCTTCAGTGCCAGCAATTCGTCGACATCGGCGACCGCCTTGCAGCCGAGGAATTCCGCGACCTTCTTGCTCTGCGCAAGATCGGGATCGGCGATGCCGATCAGCGAGGCGCCCGGTAGGTCGGCCAGCACGCGGGCATGGTTCGATCCCATGACACCGACGCCGACGACGCCGACACGGATCGGCGCCCTTGCCGCCGGAACTGCGCTCTGAGCCATCTAAGAATCCCTTAACTCATTGGCATTTCCGGCGCGGTCTAGCATGCGCACCGGGCCTGCGCGAGAGTCAGGGATTCGATAAGGCGCGCGGCAAGCTTCAAGAATTGCTTCGCGATGTTACCGATGAAGGCGAGCGGCGGCGGACAAAGGCGCCCGCCGCAACGCTTCATTGTGCCGGTGCGCCGGCTTCGACGAACTTCTTGAAGACGAAGCCGCGCTTGCCGTCGGCGACGATCTCGCACCACACCTTGCAGCTCACCAGATCGACCTTCTGGCCGGTCTTGAGCGTGCCCAGCGAAGCCGCCTTGTTGTCCGGCCCGCCGCGCAGCGTCACGCCGCTCTTGATGGTCGCGCTGCCCTTCGGCGGCGCATTCGAGACTGCTGCCACCGGCAGGCGCGCGGCCGGAGCGGCGGCGGCGAGTACAGGCTTGGCAGCTGCGACTGCAGGCTTGGCAGCGGACTGGGGCTTCGCGGACACCACAGCCACCGGCTGCCGGGGCGCTGGTGCGTCGGCCGACTGGGCGTCGCTCGCCTGGATCTCGTCCGCCGAAACCTCGGGCGCCGCGGTCTCCGGTGCCTGGGCTTCGCCGTTTGACGCGTCGGCGAGTTCGGCACCGGGGGCAGCGCTCTCCGGAGTGGCGACGGACGAGGCATCGAGTCCATCCGCCGACAGCGCCGGGTCCATCGCTTGATTAGCGGGCTGAGCGGTCGCCGCGAGCTCTACCGACGGCGCCACGGAGCCGGTCGCCGCGGGCGCGGAATCGTCCTGCGCAACCTGATCCGCCACCTTGGGGGTCACGGTGCGCACGGCGACAGCCGGCTGCGCGGGCGTCGCCGCGTCGCTCGTGCCACGCAGATCGGCGGTGTCGCCGCTCGGAGCCACACTCGCCACCGCCGCGCTCCCGGCCGCCTCTCCGCCCCCGGAATCATTACGTGCCGCAACGGACTGCAAGGCGACGCCGGCGCCAATCGCGCCGACCACGAACAGGCCGAGCAGCGCAAACCGCTTCCAGGTGAAGCTGTCGGTCCGCACGTGCCGCACCGGCGGAGGCGCAATGGTCGGAGCGGCAGGTTCCCGCGCCTCCGGCTCCCAGCTCTCGAGGGAAAGTGTCGCGAGCGACGGCTGCGGGGCCTTCTCGTCGACCGTCAGGGCCCTGGCGAGCGCCGTATCGACGGCAGGAGCCGCCGCGACCGCCGGGATGGAAGCCTCGGCAGGCGGAGCGGGAGGCGGCAGCGTCTCCCGGGCGTCGAGCTCGGTGCGGCCGCCGGCGAACATGGCTTCGCCATCCTCGCCGCTCCATTCGCGGCCGGCGCTTTCCGCCTCGCGTTCCAGCTCGTCGACGAAGGCGTTGATGTCGAAGGCAAAGCCTTCACCCGTCGCGGTCGCCGCGGGGACGGCTGCGTGGGCCGTCTCCACCGGGCGGTGACGCGCCGGTACGAAGTCCTGGGCGACATACGCCTCGTCGCGGACCGGCTCCGCCAATGGCGAAATCTCGGGCGCAGCGACCGGCGCCGCCGTCTCGCCCGCCCCATAGACATAAGGTTCGTCACTGGGCGGCGCGGCGAGCAGCATCTCGTCGGCTGGTCTATCCATGGCGGCCTCCCGCGAAACCGGCGGGGACGCACCGCGTCGCTCTGCGGCGATGCGGGCGGCCTCCTCGGCGAGCAGGCGTGCACCAGCACCCGAGCTCGTATTGCTGCGTGCGTTGGTCTCGGCGTCGCGGAACGCGCGCAGGGCGGCGGCGGCAACCGTGCCGAGCGGCTGGGCCGCATCGCCCAGGGCCGGCGCAACCGGTTTGGGAGATGCGACGGGGACCGACTCCGCGGACGGCACGTCGCTGCGACGCTGCGCGTCGAGCGAGGCCATGATGCGCTGCAGATCGCTCATCAGCGCGTCGACCGGCTCGGCCGGCGGCTGGACCGCCTCCGCAATATCTTCGGGCACGCTGGCGTCAGCGCCGCGCGCTTTGGTCTCGACGATCCGGGGACGCGCATAGGCGCGCATCGCCTTCGGCAGATTTTCCTGTCCTTCCGCCGAAGCGCCGCCCTCATCAGCCGGCCGCGGAAAGACGTTCTCGTCAAGATCACGTTTGAGGGCGCTTCTCATGACTTAGTATCTAGCTCGCTTTAGCAGATAGCCCCCCATCCGCTTCCAGTCTTGCTTTGTATTCCCCCGCGTCCGACAATCAACGTTGCTTCAATGTACTTTAGTCTATGGCAATAGTTGCATTATGGTCACGGTTAAGTGAATTCATCCTGCCCGTCGAATGCGGCAAGTGTGGGCCGAGAATAAGACGCCGAGCCAAGCGGCAGAATCCAGTACTGGTGCGGCCTTGCGGCGCCTGTCCGATTCGGCGGATAGCGCGTCCGGCGAAAACATGGCAGCGCAGACCATCTCCAAACCGCCCTCGCATAGCCTGGACATGTTCCGCAAAGTTGAATGACTTTCGTAATAGGAACACGCCCTGGCGCTCGAATCCAGAGCGCTCTGATACCGTTCAGATGATTTCGTCCGAACCGAAGGCGCTAGAGCATTTCCCGATCAGATGGAATCATCTGATCGAAGAGGAATTGCTCCAGCTTATTGAATCTAGAGCACTTTCTTGTCGTTCGGATGTTCCATCCGAACGGAAAGGGCTCTAGGTCACATACCCATAAGGGGATTCCCTGCGGCCCGGTGTTCTGATTCACTGATCTCAGCGTTGGAGGTTGAGATGGCGCGATTTGACCTGACGGATTTCGAGTGGTCGGTGATCGAGCCACTTCTGCCGACGAAGGTGCGCGGGGTTGCACGCGTGGATGACCGTCGCGTTCTGAACGGCATCTTCTGGCGCCTGCGCACCGGGGCGCCATGGGCCGATATCCCTTCGCGCTATGGCCCTCATACGACCTGCGTGAACCGCTTCAACCGGTGGCGCAAGGCCGGCCACTGGGCGCGCATTCTGAAAGCCGTATCAGCTGCTTACGATGGCGATATCCAGATGATCGACGCCTCGTCGATCCGCGTTCACCAGCATGCCGCCAACGGCCAAAAAAAGACGAGCGATCCCGTTGCATGGGTCGCTCGCGCGGCGGCCTGACCACCAAGATCCACGCGCTCGTCGACGCCGAAGGCCGCCCGATCCGCCTGAAGCTCACCGAGGGCCAAGCTCACGACGGGCGCTCGGCCACCGACATGCTGGACGCGGTCGAGCCGGGAAACATCCTTCTCGCCGACAGGGCTTATGACAGCGACGCCTTGCGAGACGAGATGGCTGGGCGCGGCGCATGGGCCAACGTTCGCGCCATGCCCAACAGGGTCAAAACCCTCGCCTTCAGCGCCTGGCTCTACCGCCAACGCAACGCTGTCGAGCGCTTCTTCAACAAACTCAAACACTTCAGGGCCGTCGCCACCCGCTACGACAAGCGAGACGACAATTTCCTCGCCTCAATCCAGCTCGCTTCAATTCGCATCTGGCTGCGAAGTTATGAGTCGGTCACCTAGACCAGCACGTCCCGGGGCTGCTGCGCACCGATCTCGAATACCCGCTTGTAACGCGCGATCTCGTCGGGCGGCCCCATCGCCTTGGTCGGGTTGTCGGAGAGCTTCACGGTCGGGTGGCCGTCCGCAGAAATCACCTTGCAGACGATGGAGATCGGATCGAGCGCACCATTCGGCGCGAAGCCGCGGAAGTCGTTCGTCAGCAGCGTACCCCAGCCGAAGCCCATGCGCATGCGGCCGCGGAAATGGCGGTAGATCTGCTCGATGTCGTCGATGTCGAGCCCGTCGGAGAAGATGGCGAGCTTGGTCATCGGGTCCTGCCCGCGCTCCAGCCACCAGGCGATGGCCTCCTCGCCGCCTTCGATCGGCTCCTTGCTGTCGATGCGGATGCCGGTCCAGCGCGCCACCCAGTCCGGCGCATTCTGCAGGAAACCCGAGGTGCCGAAAGTGTCGGGCAGTATGACGCGCAGATTGCCCTCATAGTCCTGCTGCCAATCCGCCAGCACCGTGTAGGGCGCGCTCGCGAGTTCCGCGTCGTCCTTCGCCAGCGCCGCATAGACCATCGGCAGTTCGTGGGCGTTGGTGCCGGTGGCCTCGACCTCGCGGCGCAGCGCGATCAGACAGTTGGAGGTGCCGAGGAAGCTCGGCCCCAATCCTTCCATCATCGCCTGCACGCACCAGTCCTGCCACAGGAAGCCGTGGCGCCGGCGCGTGCCGAAGTCCGCGACATTGACGCCCTCCAGCGCCCGCAGCCGCTCAACTTTCTCCCAAACCCGTGTCATCGCCTTGGCGTAGAGCACCTGGAGGCCGAAGCGGCCCATATCCTTGAGCACGGCGCGCGAGCGCAATTCGTTGATGATGGCGAGCGCCGGGATCTCCCACATGGTGGTCTCGATCCAAGGGCCCTCGAAGGTCAGCTCATATTGGCCGTCGCGCTTCTCGAGGTGATAGGCCGGGAAGCGGAAACCCTCGAGCCAGGCGATGAAGTCCGGCGAGAACATCTGGCGCTTGCCGTAGAACATGTTGCCGCGCAGCCAGGTGGATTCGCCCCGCGTCAGCGACAGCGTGCGCACATGGTCAAGCTGTTCGCGCAACTGGCCTTCATCGACGAAGTCGGCGATGCGCACCTGATGGGTGCGGTTGATGATGCCGAATGTCACCCGCGTCTGGAAATGCCGCCGGTAGATGGTCTGCGCCATCAGCAACTTGTAGAAATCCGTGTCGAGCACGGAGCGCACGATGGGATCGATCTTCCAGGTGTGATTATAGACGCGCGTGGCGATATCGATCATCGAGAACGGCCCCAAGCTTGGCCGTTCCTTCTAGATCAAGCTGCATCCAGGCGAAATCACCTGGATGCAGAAAAGCTGATCGATTCCGATTACCTGGATGCAGGCGCCGGAATTGCCGTGCCCATGTGGGTTTGCGGATCGATATCTATGCCTGACGGGAGACTGCGTCCCATCCAGGACAGCGCCATGGCGGTGAGGAACACCAGGCTCAGCACCAGCGCGGCACGCGCCAGGACCTCATGGCCATAATCGTAACGACGACGATGCATGATCTCCTCCTCAGCTTGCCTTACGGGTCATGGCAGGATGCTCGCCGGCAGCCGGCACCGCATCGAGCGCGCCGGCGAGCCGTGCCAGCGCCACCCGCACCATCGCCCCGGTCTCCTCGCTTGCCGCGGTGAGCGGCAGCCGCGGCAGGGGCGAGAAGTTCGGCCATAGCAGCGAGACGGCATATTTCGCCGCCGCCGGTTCGGCCTCCATGTCGAAGGCGCGGTACAGCAGATCGAGCCGCGCCGCAGCGCCGTGGTCGCCGCCTGCGCGGCGCCGCCACGCCTCACGGGCGAAGGACGGCGCGACATTGGCGGCGAGTGAGAACGCGCCGGTCGAGGCCGAATGGAACGGCAGCCGCGCGCATTCCCGCGCCGCGAACCGCGCCAGCCGGGCATCGGTGGCAATATCCGCCATCAGCCGATCCGGATCGGACGCCTCATCCACCACGCCGACTATCGCCGGCAGGCGGGCGAGCCGCTCCATGGTCGCCGGCGCGATCTCGATATTGGTCCGCGCCGGGCAATTATTGATGATGAGGGGCAGGTCGACCGCCCGCGCCACCGCCTCGCAGTGGCGGTAGATGCCCTCTTGGCTGGGTTTGTTGTAATAGGGCGTCATCAGCACCGCTGCCGCCGCTCCCGCCGTCTTGGCGGCGCGGGTGAACTCGACACTGGTGGCGGTTGAGTTGGTGCCTGTCACCGCCAGCACTGGGATGCGCCCGGCGGCCGCTTCAACGGCAAGGCAGGTGAGGCGGTAGCGCTCGGCCGGCGACAGCGTCGGCCCTTCGCCGGCAATGGCACCGGTGACGAGGCCATCGACGCCTTCGCTCATTTGCCATTGCGCGAGCTCGGAAAAGGAATCCTCGTCGATCCCGGTGCCGAGGAACGGCGTGACGAGGGTAGTGAAAAGTCCGCTGAACATGATGTCCTCCCTCAGGTCGCGGCCTTGCGGCCGCGTCAGATGCGGAAGGAAATGGCGCGGCGGGCGAGCCGCACGCCGCCGGGACGGCGGCCGGTCTCTGCGCTCGCATAGTGCAGAGCGGCTTCCTTGCTGGCGAAGATGCCGCCGGCGAGGCCGTGGTCCTCGAGCGCCAGCCAGCGGCCGGCCTCATCGCGGCCCACCAGGAAGCGCAGGCGATTGGCGACCGAGGCGATGCCGTCGGCGGCGGCCCGGCGCAGCGTGCGGCGGCGGACCTTGTTGCGCGCCGAGCGGTCTTCGGGGGCGTGCTTCTCGGAAATACTCGGCTCGTGAGTGCGATTATCGTGAGTGCTCATGGCTCTCTTCGAAGGTTCACGACGCGATGTGTGCGTCGCACCCTGGAAGCTAGGAGCCGCGGCATCTGCTTTCGATTGGGAACGCGGCCCCGCTCCATAAAGAGCGCATAAGGAGGTGGCGGCGCCGACTTGCGATCGCTACGGCAGCCGATGCGTCAGTCGAGTACCTCGACGTGGCTCTCCGCGCCCGGCTTGGCCTTGGGTGTGCTCATCAACAGCAGCAGCAGCGCGGTCGGCAGCGTCACCAGCATCATCAGCTTGAAGTCGTCGACATAGGCGATGATGGTCGACTGCCGGGTGATCTCCGTGTTCAACGCGCCGAGCGTCAGCGGGTTGGCGATGTTCCAGTACTGGTAGGCGCCGCCGAACTGCAGCATGCGATTGAACGGGTTGACGTGCTCGGCGAGCGCGGCATGCATGATCTGGGTGTTCTGCGCCAGCAGGAACGAGGTCACCGAGACGCCGATCGCCGAGCCGACATTGCGCACCAGGCTGAACAGCGCAGTGCCGTCGGTGCGCAAGTCGCTCGTCAGCGTCGCGAAGGCGATGACGGTCAGCGGTGTGAAGACGAATCCAAGTCCAGCACCTTGCACCATGCTGTTCATGATCAGCTGGAAGCGCGAGACGTCCGGCGTCCACCCCGTCATGTCCCACAGGCTCCAGCCGATCATGCCGAGGCCGAACAGCATGATGAGGCGCGGCTCGGCCTTCGAGACGATGCGCCCGGCTACCATCATCGCCAGCAAGGTGCCGAAGCCGCGCGGCGCCATCAGCAAGCCTGCGGTGCGCACCGGATAGCCGCCGAGGTTCTGGAGATACGGCGCGAGCAGCGCCGAGGTCGCCAGCAGCACCATGCCGATGGCGAACATGACGACGAGGCCGGCGACGAAATTGCGATCCTTGAACAGACGCGGGCTGAGGAAGGGCTTTTCCGCCGTCATCATGTGCACGGCGAACAGATAGAGCCCGAGCCCGGCCAGCACGGTCTCGGCGATGATCTCGGTTGAGCCGAACCAGTCTTTCTGCTCGCCGCGGTCGAGCATCATCTGGAAGGCGCCGATGCCGAGAGCGAGCACACCGAAGCCGATCCAGTCGAAGCGCAATTCGGCGTTGCGGTTCTCGTCCTTCAGGAAGATGGCGAGGCCGGCAATGGCGAGGATGCCGAACGGCAGGTTCACATAGAACACGAAGCGCCAATTGTAGACGTCGGTCAGCCAGCCGCCGAGCGTCGGACCCAGGATCGGCCCGAGCATCACGCCCATGCCCCAGATCGCCATCGCCTGGCCGCGCTGTTCGGCGGGATAGAGGTCGAGCATGGTGGCCTGTGACAGCGGCACCAGCGCGGCGCCGAACACGCCCTGCGCCAGGCGGAAGATCACCATCTCCGCCAGCGACTGCGCGATGCCGCACAGCATCGAGGCGACGGTGAAGCCGACCAGGCTGACGATGAAGATGTTCTTGCGCCCGAACCGCGCCGACAGCCAGCCGACCGGCGCCGTCATGATGGCGGCGGCGACGATATAGGAGGTGAGCACCCAGGTGATCTGGTCCGCGGTCGTCGACAGCGAGCCCTGCATGTAAGGCAGCGCGACATTGGCGATGGTGGCGTCCAGCGCCTGCATCAGCGTCGCGATCATCGCGCAGATGGTGATGATGGTGCGGGTCGAACCGGCGGCTGCGGCCGGTGGATCCATGGTGAGCGACGCGGAACTCATGGTCGTTGCCTCGAGAAGTCGGCGGGCGGAAAGCGGCCGGGGTCATTGCCGGCGCCTCCCGCCCGCCTGCCCCAAACCGTCCTGTCAGGGGGGCGAAGACGGACGGTTGGGAAGCTAAAATACGTCGCGCAGCTTGCGGGAATGGCCGGTATCGATATCGACCACCACGCTCATGCCGGAACGCAGCGGCGGATCGTCGGGCTTGGCCTCGACGACGACGCGCACCGGCACGCGCTGCACCACCTTCACCCAGTTGCCGCTGGCATTCTGGGCGGGAAGGATCGAAAACTCGGAGCCGCTGGCGGGAGCGATGCTCTCCACCCTGCCCTTCCAGGTGCGGCCGGGATAGGCATCGACGGTGACGTCCGCCTCGTCGCCCGGCTTCACATAAGTGAGGTCGGTCTCCTTGAGGTTGGCATCGATCCAGACCTTGTCGTTGGAGACGAGGCCGACGGCACCCTGATTGGTCAGCGCCGCGGTGGCGGCGACGAGATAGAGGCCGGGCTGCAGGCTGTCGACCTCGGTGACCACGCCGCCGAACGGCGCGCGCACCACCGCGTGGTCGTACTGGCGCTGCGCTTCGTCGACTGCGGCCTTGCCCTGGAGATATTGCGGGTGGGTCTCGACGACGAGATCCGGCTTGCCGCCGAGCTTGGCGAGCGCGACCTGCGCCTGCTGCTTGAGCGAGTCCAGCTTGCGCTGGTCGGCATCGAGCGTGTAGCGCCCCTGATCGTACTGTGCCCTGGAGAGCGCGGCACTGTCTTTCACCAGCGCGCTGTAGCGGTCGAAGGTTGCCTGGTCGTTGTGCACGACGGCTTCCTGCGAGGCGATGTCGCTCAGCATGCGCTGGTAGTCGACCTTCGCGGCCTCAAGGTTCAGAGCGGTCTCGGCGAGGCTTGCCTTCGCGTTCTGCAGCGCGATCCGGTACTGCAGGGGATCGATGCGGAAAAGAATCTCGCCGGCCTTGACGGTCTGGCCTTCCTTGACGTCGACGTCGGAGACGATGCCGGAGACGTCGGTCGAGACCATCAGCTTGGCGGCACGCACATAGGCGTCGTCGGTTGAGACGTAGCGCCCGCCGGTAAGCCAGAAATAGCCGGAGCCGATGGCCACCGCGGCGATGCCGCCCAGCATCAGCACCAGGCGCAGCCGCCGCTTGCGGGCCGGCTTCGCCTGGACCGCCCGCGCGACATTGCCCGGGGCGGCAACGGGCGCAGCCGGGGGGGCCGCAATGGCCGGCACATCCTCGACAATCTCCGGGTCGCGCGGCTCTTTGGTACGGTCGAGCATTGAGGCCCCCTCAGGAAGCTTTGGCAGCCGGCTGCGGGCACAAGCGTCCATCGGCAGTCAGGTTGGATTTCATCTGGCGCAACGCGGCTTCCGCCGCAGCCGCCTTTTCCGGGCTGACCGTCTCGCCCAGCAGCAGTTCGAGCATCTCGCGCCGCGCGACTTCGATCTCTTCGATCATCGGCTCGGCTTCGGGCCGCAAATGCAGCCGCCAGACCCGCCGGTCCTGCGGATCGTGCCGGCGTTCGACGAGGCCCTTGGCCTCCAGCCGATCGATCAGCCGGGCAACGGTGATGGGTTCGACTTCGACAATGGCCGCCAGTTCGTTCTGGGTGAGACCTGGGCTGCGCTCCAGCTTGTAGAGGATCACCCATTGCGCGCGGGTCATGTCATGCAGGCGGGCACGCTGGTCGAAACGGATGCGCATGAGATGCGCCAGCTCATGGATCACGGTCAGAATGTCGTCGGGAACGGCTCTAGGCATAGCTTATCCTCACGCAGGATAACATAACGTACGTTATGATATGGGTCTATATGATTGGTGATTGCATTTCTGCATGGCAGCCTATGCGCGAATGCGTAGCTATGGCGCCAGTGGTATGCGGCACCTATCTCCTCCCGCGACACAGCAACCCGCCGCGAAGGATCGCAGCATGACAGCAGCCCACTCCTCGCTCTTCGAGCCCTACCGACTTGGCGACATCACCCTGCAGAACCGCATCGTGATGGCGCCGCTCACCCGCAACCGCGCCGGTGCCGGCCTGGTGCCGACGCCGCTGATGGCCGAATATTACGGCCAGCGCGCTGGCGCCGGCCTCATCGTCACCGAGGCGACGCAGATCTCCGACACCGCGCAGGGCTATCAGGACACGCCCGGCGTCTACACGTCCGAGCAGGTCGAAGGCTGGCGCCGGGTGACCGATGCGGTTCACGCCAAGGGTGGGCGGATCTTCGTGCAGATCTGGCATGTCGGTCGCATCTCGGTGCGCTCGCTCCAGCCCGGCGGCGCGGCTCCCCTCGCCCCGTCCGCGGTGCTCGCCAACGCCAAGACCTTCGCGAACAACAGCTTCGTCGCCACCGACGCGCCACGCGCCCTCGAACTCGCCGAGATCCCGGGCATCGTCGATGATTTCCGCCATGCCGCGAACCAGGCAATGAAGGCCGGCTTCGACGGCGTCGAGATTCATGGCGCCAATGGCTACCTGATCGACCAGTTCCTTCGCGACGGCGCCAACAAGCGCACCGACGCCTATGGCGGCTCGATCGAGAACCGCACCCGCTTCATGAAGGAAGTGGTCGAGGCGGTCACCAAGGAGGTCGGTGCCAGCCGCACCGGGATACGGATCTCGCCGGTCACCCCGGCGGGCGACCTCTCCGACAGCAATCCGCAGAAGCTGTTCGAGCATGCGGTCGAGGTGCTGGACTCCTTGAAGCCGGTCTATATCCACATGATCGAGGGCGCCACGGGCGGGGCGCGCGACATCGTACCGGACTTCGATTTCGAGGCCTTGCACAAGCGCTTCCGCGGCACCTGGCTGGTCAATAACGGCTATGACCTGCCGAGCGCGGCGAAGGCAGTCGACGAGCACAAGGCCGACCTCGTCGCCTTCGGCAAACTGTTCATCTCGAACCCGGACCTGGTCACTCGGCTCAAGGCGGGCGCCCCGCTTAACGAACTCGACCGCGACCGCCTCTATGGCGGCGGCGCCAAGGGCTACACCGACTATCCGGCGCTCGAAGGCGTCGGAGCCTGATACCAAACGGCGCCCTTCGGGGCGCCGTTTTCATTTAAGCCGCCAGAGCCGGCTCGGGATCGTGGGCGCGAACCGAAACATCGACGCTCATGCCGAGATAGTCGCCGAGCATGCCGGTGAAGCCGCCGGCCACAGGCACCGCCTGCGACGGGTCGCGGGTCACCGCGACACGGATGAGATTGTCGGCGGCGATGGTGCCGTTGGTCGGGTCGAACTCGATCCAGCCGGCGCCAGGCAGATAGATATCAGCCCAGGCATGCGTCGCCCCAGCCCCGACCACGGCAGGCCTCTCGCCATCGAGCGCCGGGTCATAAAGATAGCCGGTGACGAAACGGGCGCCGAAGCCGAGCGCGCGCACCGCCTCGATCAGCAGCAGCGCGAAGTCCCGGCACGAGCCTGAGCCGAGCCGCAGCGTCTCCAGAGGAGGCTGCGTGCCCTGCTCATAGCGCACCTGGTAGGCGAAGCCGTTGCGGATGCCGTTATTGAGGTCGGTCAGCAGTGCCATGGTGTCGGTCGGCCGCGCCGCCACGAAGCCTTGCGCCCAGGCGGAAAGCTCGCCCTGCGGATCGGGATAGTGGCATTCGAGCATGCGACCGAGATCGGTACGGTCATCGGTCGAATAGACGAACGGATAGATTTGCGCCGCTTCCTCGATGTCGAACACCTGAGAGCCCATGCCGTAGCGCTCAAGCGTCAAAACGCTCTCCACGATCAGCTCATTGCCGGGCTCGAGGAATTCAACGGTGGC
Organism: Starkeya sp. ORNL1; assembly: GCF_012971745.1. Lineage (NCBI taxonomy): Bacteria > Pseudomonadati > Pseudomonadota > Alphaproteobacteria > Hyphomicrobiales > Xanthobacteraceae > Starkeya > Starkeya sp. ORNL1. Next base: position 82,371 of record NZ_CP048834.1, on the reverse strand, counting down.
GACGGAATTGCCGAACACGTCGTGCATCCAGCGCAACTCGCCATGCGGCGACAATGCGAGTTCGGCGCGCACCAGCCGCAGATCATGGCTGTCGCGCGGCCGCAGCATCAGCCGGTGCGGGTGGAAGATGACGGGGTTGGCGTAGGTGTAGCGCGTCGCGTGGCGCACGGTCAGGGTCTGCATATCGCTCTACTCTCTCCCCCGTGGCCATTCAGCTCGCTCAGCGACTGAACAGGCGCCCCAGCACGAAGCCGACCACACCCGCCGCGATGAGTGCGTTCAGCGAGTATTTGCGCTCCGGCAACGTCGAATCGGCGAATTCGTCGAGCTCGGCCTCGGCACTCGCCGCAAGGTCTTCCTTGATGGTGTTCTCGACGGTCTTGGCGGCGCGGCTCGCCGGCTTGCCGGTGCCGAGATCGGTGACATTGGTTTTCGGTTCGATGGCCATGACGTCGCTCCTCGCGCGAGACTCGGGATCTGGACTGTCCTCGCGCCCCTAACGCCCCAGCACGGGTTTCGTTCGCGACCAGCCCTCGCTCACGTCCGTCCGGCGATGAAAGCAATCATCGCCGTGGGACTCTCAGTGCGCACCAGTCGCACCCGGCGTCCGCCGCACATGTCGCAGCGCAGCCGCTCGGCCGGGGCCGGGGTCGGCTGTTCGCGCTCGTCGGCGAGCGTATTGCCACGGCCAATAATCGACCGGCGCCCGCAGCGCAGGCATTCGGCACACAGCATCTGGAATCTCCCGACCGCACGCCCCCAGGATGAGGGTCAACCGCATCGCGATCGCTTGCAAGGAAGGTTCGGGAAAACCGGCCCATGTAGATGGGGCGGAATGGTGGGCGCACAAGGACTCGAACCTTGGACCCGCTGATTAAGAGTCAGCTGCTCTACCAACTGAGCTATGCGCCCGAACGCTGCGAAAGGCCTCAGCCCTGCGAGCCGCGGTCGTGTAGCAGAGGTGTTCCGGCCTGTCCATAGGCCGGTCACCCAGTTTGCTATTCCTTGAACGCCTCCTCCCGCGTCTTTCGCACCGAAGGCAGCAAAACCACCACCAAAGCGACGGCCGCGATGGCGAGCAGCGTGGCCGACAGCGGGCGGGTGAAGAACACCGTCGGATCGCCGCGCGAGATCAGCATGGCGCGGCGCAGATACTCCTCCAGCATCGGCCCGATGATAAAGCCGAGCAGCAGCGGCGCCGGCTCGCAATCGAGCTTCACCAGCACGTAGCCGATCACCCCGAAGAGCCCCATCGCATAGACGTCGAAGGTGTTGTTGTTCACGCTGTAGACGCCGATGCAGCAGAAGCCGACGATGAGCGGAAACAGCACGTGGTACGGCACGGTGAGCAGGCGCACCCATATGCCGATCAGCGGCAGGTTCAGCAGCACCAGCATCAGGTTGCCGATCCACATCGAGGCGATGATGCCCCAGAACAGGTCGGGCTGTTCCTTCACCACATTCGGCCCCGGCACGATGCCCTGGATGATGAGCGCGCCGATCATCAGCGCCATCACCGGGTTGGAGGGGATGCCGAGGGTGAGCATGGGGATGAAGGAGGTCTGCGCGCCGGCATTGTTGGCGCTCTCCGGACCGGCGACGCCCTCGATGGCGCCCTTGCCGAATCGCTGCGGCTCCTTCGACATCTTCTTTTCGATGGAATAGGCGGCGAAGGACGAGAGCATCGCCCCGCCTCCCGGCAATATGCCGAGGAAGGAGCCGAGCGTGGTGCCACGCAGCACCGGCCAGATGATTCGCCGGAAATCGTCCCTGCTCAGCATCAGGCTCTTGATCTTCTGCACCAGCACAGTGCGCGTATGCTCGTCCTCGAGATTGCGCACGATCTCGCCCAGGCCGAACACGCCCATGGCGAGCGCGACGAACTCGATGCCGTCGGCCAGTTCGACGATGTCGAAAGTGAAGCGCGGCGCGCCGGTATAGACGTCCTGCCCGGAGAGCCCGAGCAGGATGCCGAGCACGACCATGGCCAGCGCCTTCACCACCGAGCCGGAGGCCAGCGTCACCGAGGCGACGAGGCCCAGCACCATCAGCGCGAAATATTCCGGTGCGCCGAACTTCAGGGCGAGATTGGAGAGCGGCGGCGCGAACACCGCGAGCAGGAAGGTTGCGACCGAGCCGGCGAAGAAGGAGCCGAGCGCCGCGGTGGCGAGGGCCGGCCCCGCCCTGCCCTGCCGCGCCATCTGGTAGCCGTCGATGGCGGTGACCACCGAGGAGCTCTCTCCCGGCAGATTGATGAGGATCGCCGTGGTCGAGCCGCCATATTGTGCGCCGTAATAGATGCCGGCGAGCATGATCAGCGCCGAGACCGGCGGCAGGCCGAAGGTGATCGGCAGCAGCATGGCGATGGTGGCGACCGGGCCAAGGCCGGGCAGCACCCCGATCAGGGTGCCGAGCAGCACGCCGATGAAGCAATAGAGGAGGTTCTGGAAGGTGAGCGCGACCGAAAAGCCGAGCTCCAGATTATGGATGATGTCCAAGGGTTTCGCTCCTGCTCAATAGCCGCCGAGCCAAGGCCCGAGCATGGGCAGCGGCAGGCCGAGCCCCTTGATGAACACGCCCCAGGCGAACGCCACCATCAGCGCGGTGAGGGCGAGTGCGGTGAGCAAATGGAAGCGCTGGCTCGCCGCAGCGGAGATGAACACCGCGAGCCCGATCGACAGACCGAGCCCCAGCGGACGGATGCCGAACCCGAACACGACCACCGCGAGCGTCACCAGGATCAACGCCCGCCACGGCAGCTCGGCGAGCTTCACCGGCGTGCCCTCATCGGGAAAACGCAGCCCGGTGACGAGGACGATCAGACCGAGCCCGCCGAGAATGCCGGCCAGCACCAGCGGGAAATAGCCCGGCCCCATGCGGATCGCCGAGCCCATCGGCAGATCGGCCGTGAGCAGCGCGAACATGGCCGCGGTCGCGACCAGCAGCAGCCCGGTGATGACGTCTTTCGGGTTCTTGATGAGACTCATGCCACCCCCTCGATTGCCCGCCCTCCCGGAGCCCCATCGCCGGGTGAAATCATCCGTCGATAGATCTCTGGATTCAATAAGTTGGAGCATGTTCCCGGCGCAAAAGCGTTCCACCTTTTGCGGTACATGCCCGAGCGTCTTGTGTGCGCCACCATCGGCCGGCTATGCGTCGCCGGCCGTGGTCTTGATGGCTTGTCGGACAGTCAGTCGGCGTAGACGCCGGCAGCCTCGATGATCGGCTTCCATTTGGCGACTTCGGCCGCCACGAATGCCTTGTGCACCTCGGGCGTGGCGCGGTCCTGCGAGACCGGCTCGGTACCGAGGTCGGCGAAGCGCGAAATCACCTTGGGATCCTGCAGCGCGGTCTTGAGCGCGGCATTCAGTTTGGCGATGACGTCGGCAGGCGTTCCCTTCGGCACGTAGATGCCGTGCCACACGGCGACCTGGAAGTCTTTCAAGCCGCCTTCCTGCAGGGTCGGCAGGTCCGGCATGGACTTCAGCCGGTTCGCCGTCGTCACGCCATAGGCCTTCACCTTTCCGGCCTTGATCTGGCCGGTGGTGTTGGTGGTCTGGTCACACAGCAGGTCGATCTGGCCGCCGACGAGGTCGTTCATCGCCGGGCCGGTGCCCTGATACGGAACCGTGGTCACCTGCGTACCGATTGCCGACATGAACAGCATGCCGCACAGATGCGAGGCCGAACCGACGCCGGCATTGCCGTAGATCACCGCGTCCTTCTTGTCCTTCACATAGGCGACAAGCTCGGTGATGTTCTTGGGCTCGAGGCCGGACTTGCCGATCAGCGTCATCGGCACATCAGTGACGAGGCCGACGGTCTCGAAATCGGTCAGCACGTTGTAGGGCAGCTTGCGATAGAGGCTCGCCGCGGTGGCGTGGCCGATATGGTGCATCAGTATGGTGTAGCCGTCGGGCGCGGCCTTTGCGACCTGGCCGGCGCCGCGGGTGCCGCCGGCGCCGCCGACATTCTCCACCACGATCTGCTGGCCGAGCGTACGCGACATCGATTCCGACACCAGGCGGGCCACCGTGTCGGTCGGCCCGCCGGCGGCGAAGGGCACGACCATGGTGATGGGACGCGACGGATAGGTCTGTGCGTTTGCCGAGGCGAGCGGCAGCGCTGCCAGTGCGAAGGCCGAAATGGCGGCCTTTTTCCAGAAACTCATTACTTCCCTCCCGAGACTGGACGAACGTTTTGGTAGCACGGGCCCGCCCGTTCCCAGCGGCCCGCTTGACGCTCCGCTAAGCGACCATTCGGCTCACCTGCCGTCAAGTCGTTACAACGGCTAGGACACAGGGTCGGCGTGGGTTTCAACGCGGGATTTCGTCACCGCTAGGCATTGCCGCCGCGCCATCCCATATTCGGCTCATGATTCACGAGCCGCCGCCCCTTGCCGTCGAGATCGCCTACCGTGACCCATGGGACGCCGCCCGCCGGCTCGCGGGCAGCGAGCGTGCGACGGGTCTCGTCTTCCTCGACAGCGCCATGGTGCACCCGACGCTCGGCCGCTGGTCCTATGTGATGGCCGAGCCGTTCGGCCGCTTCCGTGTCGAAGGCAGCCGCGCCTTCTGGAACGACGTGGTGGAGCAGGCGCCGCCGATCGAGGCCCTGCGTGCTCGGCTGGCGCGCTACAAGCAGGCGCGGCTGCCGGTCGAAGCCGGCTTCCAGGGCGGCGCCGCCGGCTATGTCGCCTATGAGGCGGGCCGGCTGTTCGATCGCTTCCCGGCCGGCGCCCGGCCCGACGAGGAAGGCCCGGAGATCGACCTAGGTTTCTATGATGTCGTGCTCGCCTTCGACCAGGTGGCGAAGCGCGCTTATGCCATCTCCACCGGCTGGCCCGAAGAGAACGTCGCCCAGCGCCAGGGCCGCGCGCGCGACCGGTTGCTGGCAGTGACCGAGCGGCTGGAGAACGCACCGCCCGCGCTCGACGACGCGGTCATCGAGCCGGCCTGGACCTCGAACTTCACCCCCACAGCCTATGAGGCGGCGGTCGCCCGGGTGATCGAATACATCCGCGCCGGCGACATCTTCCAGGCCAATTTCACCCAGCAATTCCGCGCCGCGGTCGGCGAGATCGACCCACTCGCGCTCTATGACCGGCTGCGCCGCGCCAATCCCGCGACCTTCGCCGCACTGATCCTCACTGACGACCGTGTCGTCGCGTCCTCCTCGCCGGAGCGCTTCGTGCAGTTGGAGGGCAACCTCGTCGAGACCCGCCCGATCAAGGGCACGGTGCCGCGCTCGGTGGAGCCGACGCTCGACGCCTTCCGCGGCCGCGAACTGATCGCCAGCGAGAAGGACCGCGCCGAGAACGTCATGATCGTGGACCTGCTGCGCAACGATCTCTCGCGCGTCTGCAAGCCCGGCACGGTGCAGGTGCCGCGGCTGTGCGGACTGGAGACCTATGCCAATGTCCATCACCTCGTCTCGGTAGTGACCGGCGAACTGGACAACGGCCATGACGGGCTCGACCTGCTGAAGGCGAGCTTCCCTGGCGGCTCCATCACCGGCGCCCCGAAGATCCGCGCCATGGAGATCATCGCCGAGCTGGAAGGCCGTCCGCGCGGGCTTTATTGCGGCTCGATCGGCTATATCGGCTTCGATGGCGCGATGGATCTGAACATCGCCATCCGCACCGTGACGGTGGAGAATGGCGAGGCCAGCTTCGGCGTCGGCGGCGGCATCACGATGCTGTCCGACCCGGCGCAGGAACGCGCCGAGAGCCTGACCAAGGCCGAGCGGCTGTTCCGTGCGTTTCGCGAGGTGACCCGATGATCCTCGTCATCGACAATTATGACAGCTTCGTCTTCAACGTCGCGCGTTACCTGAAAGAACTCGGCGAAGACGTTGAAGTGATTCGCAATGATTCGCTCGACGTCGCCGGCATTGCGGCGCGGGGGGCGCAGGCCCTGGTCATCTCGCCCGGCCCCTGCTCGCCGAACGAGGCGGGCGTCTCGCTGGATGTCATCCGCGAACTGTCCGGCCGTCTCCCGATCCTCGGCATCTGCCTCGGCCATCAATGCATCGGCCAAGCCTTCGGCGGACGCGTGGTGCGGGCGAAGACACCGATGCACGGGCGCGCCTCGCGCATCCGCCATGACGGCACGGATGTGTTCGTCGGCCTGCCCTCGCCCTTCCCTGCCGGGCGCTATCATTCGCTGGCGGTGGAACTTGACGGCGACGAGCCGCTGGTGGCCACAGCCTGGAGCGAGGATGGCGAAATCATGGGCCTCGCCCATGTCGAACATCCGACCTACGGCGTGCAGTTCCACCCCGAGTCCGTGCTGACCGAGCACGGTTACGCCCTGCTGGAGAATTTCCTGCGACTGGCGCGCGGCCTCTCTACCCCCTCTCCCCAATGGGGAGAGGGCTGGGAAGGCACTGAATCACCTATGGCGAAGGCCCCTCACCCGGCGCTACGCGCCGACCTCTCCCCCACGGGGAAAGGTAAGGAAAGCGGTCTTCCGTGACCCGGGCCGTCAGCGTCGAGGACCGCGGCTTCACGCTTGGCGACGGCGTGTTCGACACCGCGCTCGCCCTGAATGGCGTGATGTTCGGCCGCGCGGCGCATCTCGACCGCCTGTGCGCAGCGGCGGTGGCGATCGGCATCAAGGTCGAGCGTGCATCCATCGAGGCGGCGGTCGACACCGCGCTGACGTCCGAACCCTCCATCATCCGCACCACCGTCACCCGCGGCTCGGCTGCACTCGGACTGTGGCCGGCACAGCCCGGCGAACCCACCATCGTCGTCACGAGCGTACCGTGGAGCCCCGCCCTGCTCGGCCAGCCGCTCCGGCTCGTCACCGCGACCGTGCCGCGCAATGAGCGCTCGCCGGTCTCCAACCTGAAGGCGCTGGGCTATCTCGACCATATCCTCGCCGCCCGCGAGGCCGCCGAGCACGGCGCCGACGACGCGCTGATCCTCAACACCGGCGGGCGCGTCGCCTGCACCACCATCGCCAACGTGTTCGTGCTGAAGGATGGCCGTCTCGCCACCCCGCCGCTGCGCGAAGGCTGCCTGCCCGGCATTGTCCGCGCGCTGGTGCTTGAGCTGGCACCGGCGCTCGGGCTCGTGGTCGACGAAACCCCGCTGCTCCCCGGCGATCTGCGCGAGGCGGATGCGGTGTTCGCCACCAACAGCGTGCGTTTCATCCGGCGGGTCACGACGCTCGACGGCATCACCCTGCCCGATCGCGCCCGTGACGTGCTGGAGCAACTGCGGATGGCGCTTCTCGCCCGGGCCGAGGCGGAGTGCGGGTCGGACCCGCGCGCCGTCAATTAGGCGCCGCGTCCGCGATCATCCGCAGCAGTTCAAGGAACACCGACGTACGCACGCGCTTCGCATCCTCATCGCGGTCCACCGTCTGCACCACGACGAGTTGCTTCGCCGGCACGAAGGCGATGATCTCGCCGCCATGGCCGGCCGCATAGGCGGCACCTTCGCCCCACACATCGGCCGGCAACGTCCACCACATATAGCCATAGCCCTGCCGCCCGCGATTGGACCAGGAATAGGTGGAGGTCGATTCCCGCACCCAGGCTTCCGGCACGATCTGCCGGTCCCCCCATCGCCCGCCATCGAGGTAGAGCAGGCCGAACCGCGCGGCGTCGCGCGCACTCAGGCGGAATGGATAGGCGGGATAACTGGATGATGGATCGAACACATAGCGCCCATCGCCGGCATTGAAGTCCTCCATGCCGATCGGTGACGCGATGTGTTTGGCGAAGCTCCAGAAAATGTCCTCGCCGGTAGCCTGCCTGTAGATCGCACCGAGGACGTTGAAGTCCCAATTATTGTAGAACCAGAAGCTGCCCGGCGCGTGGCTGCCGCGCTCCGGCCGGTTGCGTTTGATGGCGGCGGTCTCGTGCGCTGCCTGATGATAGACACCGGAGCGCGCCATCAGGAGGTCGCGCACCGTCGCCTTCTTCTCGGCTGAGGTGAGCGACGGTGGCTTGTCGTCGATGTCGAGTTGCGCCAGCGTACTGTCGAGGTGGATCTTGCCGTCCGCGACCGCGATGCCGTAGAGCGCGCTGAGCAGGCTCTTGCGCACCGAGGCGACATCCACCTTGCGGCGGACATCGCCCCAGGAAGCGACCACCTCGCCCTTCCACACGACCATGTGGGCGGTGACGCCCAGCCGGTCGGCGAACGTCTTCGCCGCGGCAAGGCGCTCGGTCGACCAGCCGGCGCCGGCGGGATCGATGCTGTGCCAGGAAACGCCGGGCACCGAGGCGTTCGGCGCGGTAGTCGGCTCGGCACGCACGCCTGTCACCATAGTGGCGACCAGCAGCACGCCGAGCGCGATCCGCACCGTCGCCCGCCTCACTCCGCGGCCGGCTGGGACTGCGCGTTCATGCTTTGCCGCTTCACCTGCAGCTTGTTGAGCGCGGTAATGTAGGCCTGCGCGGAGGCGACCAGCGTGTCGGGGTCGGAGCCGCGCGCGGTCACCGCCTTGCCGTCCTCTTCCAGCCGCACCGAGACCTCGGCCTGCGCGTCGGTGCCCTCGGTCACGGCGTGCACCTGATAGAGCGCCAGCTTGGCCGCGTGCGGCACGATCGCCTTGATGCAGTTGAAGGTGGCGTCGACCGGACCGTTGCCCTCCGATTCCTCGGTGAACACCTGGCCGTCGACCTCCAGCTTCATGGTGGCACGCTGCGGGCCGCGGGTGCCGGCGATGACCGAGAGCGTGACCAGCTTGATGCGGTCGTGGGCGACTGCGATCTCCTGGTCGACCAGCGCCTCGATGTCCTCGTCATAGACGACCTTCTTGCGGTCGGCCAAATCCTTGAACCGAGTGAAGGCGTCGTTCAGCGCATTCTCGCCCAGTTCGTAGCCGAGCGCCTTCAGCTTGTCGCGGAAGGCAGCGCGCCCGGAATGCTTGCCCATCACCAGCGAGGTCTTGGAGACCCCGACGCTCTCCGGCGTCATGATCTCGTAGGTGGTGTTGTTCTTCAGCATGCCATCCTGGTGGATGCCGCTCTCATGGGCGAAGGCGTTCCGGCCGACGATGGCCTTGTTGTACTGCACCGGGAACGAAGTCACCGCCGAGATCATCTTGGAGGCGCGCACCAGCATGGTGCTCTCGATGCCGGTCTTGTAGGGCAGCACGTCGCCGCGGGTCTTGATCGCCATGACGAGTTCTTCCAGCGCGGCATTGCCGGCACGCTCGCCGAGGCCGTTGATGGTGCATTCGATCTGCCGCGCGCCGCCGGCCAGGGCCGCCAGCGAGTTGGCGACCGCCAGGCCGAGATCATTGTGGCAATGCGCGGAGAAGATCACCTTGTCGGCGCCGGGCACGCGCTCGCGCACCGCGCGGAACATCGCCTCATATTCCGCCGGCGTCGCATAGCCGACGGTGTCCGGCAGGTTGATGGTGGTGGCACCGGCCTTGATGGCGGTGTCGACGCAGCGCACCAGATACTCGATCGGGGTGCGGGTGGCGTCCATCGCCGACCATTCGACATTGTCGACGAGGTTGCGCGCCTGGGTGACGGTGGCGGTGATGATCTCGATCACCTGATCCTGCGACTTGCGCATCTGGTGCTCGAGATGGATCGGCGAGGTCGATACGAAGGTGTGGATGCGCGGGCGCCGCGCATGCTTCACCGCCTCGCCGGCGCGGGCGATATCGGCCGGAATGGCGCGGGCGAGGCCGGCGACCACCGCATTCTTGGTGCGGCGCGCCACTTCGGCCACCGACTCGAAATCGCCATTGGAGGCGATGGGAAAGCCGGCCTCGATGATGTCGACGCCCATCTCGTCGAGCAGATCGGCGACTTCCAGTTTCTCCTCGAAGGTCATGGAGGCGCCGGGGCACTGCTCGCCGTCGCGCAAGGTGGTGTCGAAGATGACGACGCGGTCATTGGTAGACATCAGGCGGTTCCTTCTCGTCGGTCCTGCCGGGTGCCGCCATTGGGCATCGTCCGGCTATCGGTCTGCAATGATGGGCGGTCTGTGCAACGTCCCCTGAGCGCCCAGGCATCAGCCCGGCCGGCCCTCAGGGGCGGCTAAGAAGAAGGAGACCGGAGAAAAGGAGAGCGTGCCCCGAAGACCGCCTGGCGGTCGGGGTCGCGGTGCGGCTCGGCGACAGATGCGTCACGGCTCGGCTCTCGCGAAAGGCTCTCGATGCCGCCGTGTTTAGCGGACGCTGCGGATATCGGCAAGGGGCGGTAGTCGAGGCCCTGCTGAAGCAACGGCAAAGCCCGCCTCGAGCGATGCTCAAGGCGGGCTACAGCAATGCCAGCGCGTTGCTCGCTCAGTGCCCTCCCCCGCCGGCACCCAGCCGCGCCGGGCGGCGCAGCAGCGGCGCGGCGAGCACGAGGCCGAGGAACAGGAAGGTAAGCAGGTAGAACACGTCGGCGAAGGACATCACCAGCGCCTGCGTGCGCACCATCGCCGCCATCTGCTTCAGCGCCACCGTGCCGGCGTCCGAGCCGAACTGCGAGAGGTTCGCCGTCATGTTGGCCAGCCGCTCATTCGCGGTCTGGCTGGCCCACTGCACATTCTCGTGCAGCCGGGCGAGGTGTAGGTCCCAGCGATCGTTCAACACGGTATTGATCAAGGCGAGCCCCACCGCGCCGCCAAGATTGCGCATCAGGTTGAACAGGCCCGAGGCGTTCTTCAACTGCGCCGGCGGCATGGTGCCGAGCGAGAGATTATTGATCGGGATCATCGCCAGCATCAGCGAGGTGCCGCGCAGTATCTGCGGGATCAGCAGCTCCCAGAAATCCCAGTCCTTGGTGATGAAGGTCACCCACCAGGTGCCGAGCGCGAAGCCGGCGAAGCCGATGCCGATCATGATGCGCGGATCGACCTTGGTCATCAGCCGGCCGGCGATCGGCGCGGTGGCGAACATGGCGAGACCGGTGACGAACATGGTCTCGCCGATCATCAGCGCCGAGTAGCCGCGCACCCGGCCGAGATAGATCGGATAGAGATAGGTCAGCCCATAGAGGCCGATACCCAGCACGAAGCTGAAGGCGGAGCCAGTCGAGAAATTGCGGTTCAGGAAGGCGCGGATGTCGACCACCGGCTCCGCCGCCATCAGCACGCGGGCGAAGAAGGCGACCGCGGAGACCGCGCCGACAATGGCGAAGATGAAGATCGCCTGGTCCTCGAACCAGTCATTGGTCGGGCCTTCCTCCAGCACGAATTCGAGGCTGCCGAGGAAGCCTGCCATGAAGATCAGGCCCCACCAGTCGAAGCGGTCGAGCAGCTTGAAGTCCGGCTCGTCGAAATCGATCAGCGCCCAGGAGGTAATGATGACGAAGATGCCCGGCACGATATTGACCAGGAACAGCCAGTGCCAGGAGAACAGGTCTGTGAGATAGCCGCCCACCGTCGGGCCGATGGTCGGCGCCAGCGTTGCCACGAGGCCGATCATCGGGGCGACGATGGGCTGCTTCTCGCGCGGGAAAACCGCATAGGCGGAGGCGAACACGGTCGGGATCATGCCGCCGCCGAGGAAGCCCTGCAGCGCGCGATAGACGATCATCTGCTCGATCGACGTCGCGGTTGCGCACATGAAGCTCATAAAGGTGAAGCCGGTCGCCGAGGCGACGAACAGCCAGCGTGTCGACAACCCGCGCGACAGGAAGCCGGACAGCGGGATCATCACCACCTCGGCGATGAGGTAGCTGGTCTGCACCCAGGAAATCTCGTCGGCGCTGGCGGCAAGTCCGGCCTGGATCTCGGAAAGCGAGGCCGAGACGATCTGGATGTCCAGGATCGCCATGAACATGCCGAACACCATGCAGAGGAAGGCGAACATGCGCCGCCGTTCCACGCCCGGCACCGCTCGGCCGGCAGTCATCGTCGTGTCTGACATCGCCGTTGTCTCAAGGGTTCAAAGCGTCCGGACCCAAGTGGATCCGCGATGTTCCGTCCTCCGGCTCCGGCCGGATGGGTGGCCGCCCCCGGGTCTCGCATTCGGGCGAGCCCGGGGGCAGGCTCCGCGGCGCGGTGGGGGCGGACCGCTGCGGAGCTTGGGTGCCCCTCTCCCGCAGGGAAAGGGGGGTAGCTGTCATTCTTCGCGGCTGCGTCAGGATTTGCCCGCGGTCCTGGTCGGCGCGCCGGTGCGGGTGTCGACGACCGCGGTCACCGACATGCCCGGCCGCAGCTCGCCCTTGGCGAGCGCGCTGGCGTCGAGCTGCACCCGCACCGGCACGCGCTGCACGATCTTGGTGAAATTGCCGGTGGCGTTCTCCGGCGGCAGCATGCTGAACACCGAGCCGGACGCCGGCGCGACGCTGGCGACGGTGCCTTCGAAGTCCTCGCCCGGATAAGCGTCGACCTCGACCCGCACGCGCTGGCCGGGCTTGAGATCGCCGAGCTGGGTCTCCTTGAAATTGGCGTCGACATAGACCGCGCCGAGCGGCACCAGAGCGGCGAGCCGGGTGCCGGCCTGCACCAATTGGCCGACCTGCGCCGCACGGTTGCCGACGACGCCGTCATAGGGTGCGCGGACAACGGTGAAGTCGAGATCGCGCTGCGCCTGGTCACGCGCCGTCTTGTATTCGTCGAGCGTGCGCGCCGCCTCGACCTGCTGCGCCTTCAGCACCGAGATCGCTGCCTTCGCCGACGCCACCGCCGCCTCCCCGGCCTTGACGTTGGCCAAAGCCTTGTCGCGGTCGGCGCGGGCGTTGTCGAGCGTCGAGCGGCTGGAATAGCTCTGGCGGGCCAGTTGATCCTGGCGGTCGAATTCGAGCTGGGCGCGGGTGACGTCGGCCTGGTTGGCAAGCAGTTGCGCCTGCGCCTGGTCAACCGCGGCCTGCCCGGCCTTGATCTGCTCGTCGAAGCGAGCGAGCGAGGCCTGCTGGGTCGCGATCTTGCCCTCGGCGGCGCGCAGCGCCAGCGCGTAATCGCCATCGTCGATACGGGCGATGACATCGCCGGCCTTCACCGCCTGGTTGGCCGTGACATCGATGCTGGTGACGTGGCCGCCGACCTTGGCGGAAAGGACGGAGGTGTCGGCACCGACATAGGCGTCATCGGTCGAGACCTGGAAGCGGCCGACCTGCCACCAGTTCAGCCCGTAATAGCCGGCACCGGCAAACGCTGCCGCGAGCAGCGCACCGAACACCAGCGGCTTGCGCGAGCGCTTCTTCGCCGGAGCGGCGGCGGGCGCTTCCGATGCCGGCGCAGTCGGCGCCTCGGCCTCCGGCTTCTTGAGCAAGGTCAATGCGACCGGTGCCCCACCCTTGTTAAGCTCGCCCTTACCCTGCTGATCCGCATCCGCAGGCTCGGTCGTCTCTATCTTGCTTGCCAGTGCCATCGCTCCGCCCCTTTAGGGAAACGGTCTTGACTAAACCGTTCAGTTCAACGATGTTGCGGACCATACAAAACTAAACGGTTTAGTCAAGAGCTTTGACAGCGCCTCCGGCGCACCCTAAGGAAAAGATCGGAGATTAAGCCCATGTCCAGCGCCAGCATTGCCGCCGCCGCCCCGGTTCCCGAGACCGCGGAGATCGAATCGCGCAAGCGCCGCGACGTCCTTGACGGCGCGCGCCGGGTGTTTTTCGACAAGGGCTTCGACGGCGCCAGCATGGACGAGATCGCCCGCGCCGGCGGCGTCTCCAAGGCGACCATCTATGTCTATTTCGACAGCAAGGAGGACCTTTTCGAGGCCCTCGTGCAGGTCGACCGCCGCCAGTCAGCAGAGCTCATGTTCGAGTTCGAGGGCGACGATCCCGATGTCGCGCGGCAATTGCGGCGCATCGGCGTGTCCTTCATGACGATGATGGTGCGGCCCGACCACATCAAGATGGTGCGCATGGTGATGGGCGTCGCCGAGAAGTTCCCGCGCATCGGCCAGACCTTCTTCGAGACCGGCCCCTGCCTCGGCGGCCGCCGCATCGCCGAACTGCTGGCGCGCCAGGCCGGCCATGGCCGGCTCGAGATCGACGACTATGAAGCCGCCGCCTTCCAGTTCCTGAACCTGTGCCAGGGCAATATCACCAAGGGCCTGCTGTTCGGCAGCGAACACAAGCCGACGACGGCTCAGATCGAGAAGACGGTGGACAGCGCAGTGAAGGTTTTCATGGCGGCGTATGGGGCGAAGGCAGCGCAGTAGCTGGCCCCAGCCCACCTCGCTGCGCTTCTGGCCGCCTGCCCTTTCAGATGTCCGCGCCACCCGCTGTCGTTATCGGGTTCTCCGCCATCGCCCGCTCTTCATCCACGATGTAATCCCGGATCACCGGCACGGCGTCGCGCTCGTTGGCCAGCAGCAGCTGGAACACCATGTTGGAGCCGTGCAGGAAGCCGAGCTCGACAGCGGCGAGATAGAATTCCCACATCCGTGCGAAGCGCTCGCCCATCATCGCAACGGTTTCATCGCGCGTCGCCTCGAAGCGCAGCCGCCACTGGCGGATGGTCCAGTAATAATGCAGCCGCAGGATCTCGCAGTCGGCCACCCACAGCCCGGCGCGTTCGGTCGAGGCGAACACCTCGGACATCGCCGGCACGTAGCCGCCGGGGAAGATGTATTTGCGGATGAAAGGCCCCGTCGTGCCGGGCGGCGACATCCGGCCGATGGCGTGGATCATGGCAAAGCCCTTCGGCGCCAATAGCCGCCTCACCGTGCCGAAATACTCGTCGAAATGATTGACGCCGACATGTTCCATCATGCCGACCGAGACCACGCGGTCAAAGGTGCCGGTCAATTCGCGATAGTCGCGCTCGAAGAAGGTGATGCGGTCCATCACCCCGGCCGCCTCGGCCCGCTTCTTCGATTCGGCGAGCTGTTCGGTGGCGACATTGATCGCTGTGACATGCACCCCGCATTCCTTGGCGAGGTGGATGGCGAGCGCGCCCCAGCCGGAGCCGATCTCCGCCACCGTCATTCCCGGCTCCAGCTTCAGCTTGGCGGCGATGTGGCGCAGCTTGGCGAGCTGAGCCTCCTCCAATGAGGCGTCGGGTTTCGGGAAATAGGCGCAGGAATAGATCATGCCGGGATCGAGCCACAGGGCGTAGAAATCCGGCGGGTGGTCGTAGTGGCTCTGTGCGTTCTTCGCCGCCTTGCCGAGCGGATTCGACTGGTGCCAGCGCTTCAGCGCCCGCCAGCCGCGGCGCAGCGCCTGCTGCACCGGGTGCGCGGCGAGGCCCTTGCGGTTGACCGAGAACAGATAGAGCAGGTCATAAACCGTGGAGCCGTCCTCGAAGGTCAGCCGGCCGTCCATATAGGCTTCGGCTGCGACCAGTTCGGGATTGAAGAACAGCTCGCGCTCCAGCTTCTGGTCATGGAAGCGCATCGTCACGGCCGGCCCGTCAGTGCCGGATCCATAGATGTGGCGGGTGCCGTCGGCGGCGAGGACGACGAGGCGCCCCTTATCGATGAAGCGCTTGAGGAGATTGGAAAGAAGCCGCATGCCACTACCTGTTTGAAGTGGCGGCATCGGGCACGTGCCCGCACCGCCTGTCAAGCGGGGCGGGCGACGCGTAGTGCGTTGCTACTGCGACAGCTTGGTGGCGAACAGCGCGATGGTCTTCTGGTAGACACCCGCCTTGTTCCAGCCGGCCAACGCACCCGCATTGGCGCCGTTCTCCCAGGACCGGCCGCTCCAGCCATACCCCTTCAGGTAATTGGCGGTGGAAGCAAGCACGTCCGGCGTGCTTCGGATCAGGTCGGCACGGCCATTGCCGTCGAAATCGACGGCGAAGCGCACATAGGAGGTCGGCATGAACTGGGTCTGCCCGAGTTCGCCGGCCCAGGCGCCGCGCATCTCGCCGATCGAGAGGTCGCCGCGCTGCGCGATGCGCAGTGCATCGAGCAACTGGCCGGTGAAGAAGGCGCTGCGGCGGCAATCATAGGCGAGCGTGGCCAGCGAGCGGAATATCGGCATCTTGCCCTGGTTGGCGCCGAAATCGGTCTCCATCGCCCAGATGGCCACGAGAACCGGACCCGGCACGCCAAAGCGCTGCTCGATGCGCTGGAACAGCGCGGCCTGGCTCTTCAGTATGGCGCGGCCCTTGCTGAGCCGGCCGGCGGTGATGCGGTTCGCCGCGAACTGCTCGAAGCTCTGGTTGAAGTGCCCCTGGTTGCGGTCGAGGCGGATGACCTGCGTATCATAGCTCACGCCGTCCAGCGCACGCAGCGCGTTGGCCGAGATACCCTGCCCGGCCGCTTCCTGGCGGAAGGCGGTGAGCCAGGCATTGAAGCCGCCGGCATCATTGCCGCAGGTTGCGGCAGCGGCAGGCGCGGCCAAGCCCAGCGCCAGCACGAGAGCGGCGCCGGCGCGCCGCATAACCTTAAAGCCGATAGAAGCGCGCATCATGTTGTCACCCCCCGTGACCGTTGCAAACCTATGCCTCACCGCGATGCCGACGCAAGAGAGCGTCCCCGGCTTACATCTTCACGGTGAACGTCGTGTTGCGGTTGTACGGCAAATGCTTGCCTCATATGCCGATACGCCCGAAACCGGGCAGCTTGATGCCCGGCCGGCGCACATCGAGCCCCGCCACCGCGCCCAATATGTTGAACTCGATGCCCTCCACCCAGGCGAGGGTGAAGCCGCCATAACCGCCGAGCGACAGCCGGATCCCGGTGCGCGACGGCGCGAGGCCGAACCAGTTGCCGTCCACCGGGAAGTCCTTGCCGATCGCGGTCGGCGGCAGGCTGGCGTTTATCTCCGGCACCGCGGCGACCACCGAAGCGATGAAGGTGTTGGAATTCGGCCCGGGCCAGACCCGATAGTCGCCGGCATGGCCATAAGGGTAGTCATCGACCGCCTGCCGGAGCTTCGGGATGAGCGCCCGCGCCTCCTCGCCATCGGCCGCGAACACGATCGTGGGCTCATTTCCGTACCAGCGTCCGTCCGGCGGATAGGCGTTGCGGCGGATAGGCTGGCCCCAGCCGACCTTGTCGAAACGCTCATAGGAGGATGCCCCCTCCCCCTTCACCACGATCCAGGTATGGACGGCGAAAATGCCACGCCAACGCCCGACGCGGGCGGCATAGATGCGCACCATTGCCGGCTTGCTCACCGCGGGCAGCGGCAGCGTGCCGGTGCTGGACCAGTCGGCAGCACTCCAGCTACGCGTCCAGTCAGCCGTATTCCATTGGACCAGTGCATGGCCCCCCAGCGAGAGGGCGAAGAGCAGCATGAATCCAAGGAGCGAGAACCGGGCGGCGCGGAGCATTCTGCGACTGTGCCGGAAATTCCGGCGAAAACACGCCGGGCCAGGCGACTCTCTTCGAAAGTTGGACGATTCAGTTGCGAATGGTTCGCAGTCTCATTGACGCGATGCAACCGCCTCCCTATTAATATTGCGACTAATTCGCAGTTGCGAGGTATCCATGCTGGATCGGGTGGACGAGATGAGCCTTTCGGGCTGGCGGCGCGAGCGTGGCGAACCGCCGCTTTCCGAGGTTCACGGCAGCATCGCGGTACCGAAGCGTCCCGGCCTCTGGCGCCTGTTTGCCTTCATGGGACCGGGCTATCTCGTCGCCACCGGCTATATGGACCCCGGCAATTGGGCGACCTCGCTCGCCGGCGGCTCGAAGTTCGGCTACAGCCTGCTCACCGTCGCCCTGCTTTCCAATCTCATCGCCATATTGCTGCAGGCGCTGTGCTCGCGCCTCGGCGTCGCCTCGGGGCGCGACCTCGCCCAGGCCTGCCGCGACAGCTTTCCGCGCCCGGTCTCCTTCGTTCTCTGGATCCTCGCCGAGGCGGCGATCTGCGCCACCGACCTTGCCGAGGTGATCGGCACCGCCATCGGCCTGAACCTGCTGTTCGGCATTCCGCTGGAAATCGGCGTCATCCTCACCGCGCTCGACGTGTTCCTGATCCTGTGGTTGCAGACGCTTGGCTTCCGCTGGGTCGAGGCGCTGGTGATCGCGCTGCTCGCCGTCATCGCGCTGTGCTTCGGCATCCAGATCGCGCTCGCCGATCCCGATTGGGGCCAGGTGATCCGCGGCTTCGCCCCGACCGTCGAGATCGTCCGCAACCCGGACATGCTCTATCTCGCGCTCGGCATCCTCGGCGCGACGGTGATGCCGCATAATCTCTATCTGCACTCGGCCATCGTGCAGACCCGCCGCCATGACGGCACCATGGACGGCAAGCGCGAGGCGATAAAGCTCGCCACCTTCGATTCCACCTTCGCGCTGATGTTCGCGCTGACCATCAATGCCTCCATCCTCATTCTGGCGGCCTCCGCCTTCCACCATGGCGGCGTTGGCGAAGTGGCCGACCTCGGCAAGGCGCATGAACTCTTGAACCCGCTGCTCGGCAGTGCGCTGGCGCCGACCTTGTTCGCCGTCGCCCTATTGTGCTGCGGCCTCAACTCCACCGTGACCGCCACCATTTCCGGACAGGCGGTGATGGAAGGCTTCCTGCGCATCAAGCTGGCGCCATGGTTGCGGCGGCTCATCACCCGTTCCATCGCCATCGTGCCGGCGGCGGCGGTGACGATCGCCTATGGCGAGAGCGGCGCCGGCTCGCTGCTCATCATGAGCCAGGTGGTTCTCAGCCTGCAGCTGCCCTTCGCCGTGGTGCCGCTGATCATGTTCACGGCGGACTCGCGCAAGATGGGCGGCCTTGCCGCGCCGCGCTGGCAGATCGTGTTGGCCAGCATCGCCGCAGCGCTCATCATCGCGCTGAACATGAAGATGCTGTTCGATGTTGTGACCGGCTGAGGCCTTCCCCGCAGCCGGCCAACCAAGGTACGTCTTGTCACCGCGGTGATTTGCGCCTTCCCATAGGGACGGACTGCATATTCGGGGCAAGAGGCTGAGGGTTGGACGAGGCATGGCGAACGGCGACACCAGCTTCTTCGGCGACCTGCTCGGCACCATAGCCGAGCGCGGCCGCGCCTTGCTGGAGGGGCGCGAGCGCCGCCCTGCCGGAGCGATCCGCGCCGCCAACATCGTCGAACTCTGCGAGCAATTGCTCTCCGGCCGCGGTGAGGCCTCGGGCGTCGCACTCGCCCGCGAGATCCTGATCCTCTACCGCGCTTTGAAGACCGGCGAGCGCGTCGCCTTCTTCGAGGCGCTGGCCGAGACCTTCGGTCCTGACAAGGCGCGGCTCGACAAGGCGATCGCCGCCTATGCCGCCACCTCCTCCGAGCGTAGCCTCGCCGAACTCCACGCCGCCAGCGAGCCGCGCCGGCAGGAGCTGATCCGGCGGCTGAACCTCGCACCCTCCGCCACCGCGACGCTGGTCGCCATGCGCGCCAGCCTACTCGACGTGATGACGCGGCGGCCGGACCTCGGCAACCTCGACCGCGATTTCACCCATCTGTTCACGTCCTGGTTCAATCGGGGGTTCCTCGTGCTGCGCCGGATCGACTGGTCCACCCCTGCGAATGTCCTCGAGAAGATCATCCGCTATGAGGCGGTGCACGAAATCCGTGACTGGAACGACCTGCGCGCCCGCGTCGATAGTCCGGACCGGCGCTGCTACGCGTTCTTCCACCCCGCCCTCGTCGACGAGCCGCTGATCTTCGTCGAGGTGGCGCTGACCCGCGACATTCCCGACGCCATCGCTCCGATCCTCATCGAGAAGCGCGAGGCGCTGGACCCGGCCAATGCCAAGACTGCGGTGTTCTATTCCATATCGAACTGCCAGAAAGGGCTCGGCGGCGTCACCTTCGGCAATTTCCTGATCAAGCAGGTGGTCGAGGAGATCTCCCGCGAATTCCCCAAGCTCACCACTTTCGTGACGCTCTCTCCGGTGCCCGGTTTCCGCGCCTGGCTCGACGGCGAGCGGCGCAACGAGGCCTCGATCGCGCTCACCAACGCCGACCGCACGGCGCTGGAGGGGCTCGACGCGCCCGGCCTTGCCGAGGACGAGGCACGCAAGAAGGCGCTGCGGCCGGTGCTCGGCGCGTTGGCGGCGCATTACTTCCTCATCGCCCGCTCGGCCAAGGGCAAGCCGCTCGATCCGGTGGCGCGCTTCCATCTCGGCAATGGCGCGCGGCTGGAGCGCATCAACCTGTTCGGCGACATGAGCGCCAAGGGCATCAGGCAGGCGGCCGGACTGATGGTGAATTACCGCTATATCCCCGAGGACATCGAGGAGAACCACGAGGCCTTCTTCGACAAGGCCGAGGTGGTGGCGAGCCCGGCGGTGAAGAAGCTGTTGCGCCCCGAGACCCAGCAAAAGGCGCTGACCGTGGCCGCGTCGAACTGAAATCATGCCGGACAGCGAAATCTACGATTACATCGTCGTCGGCGCCGGCTCGGCCGGTTGCGTATTGGCCAATCGCCTTTCCGCCGATCCGAAGAACCGCGTGCTGGTGCTGGAAGCGGGCGGGCGCGACAACTGGATCTGGTTCCACATCCCGGTCGGCTATCTGTTCGCCATCGGCAATCCCCGCGCCGACTGGTGCTTCAGGACTGAACCCGAAGCCGGCCTGAACGGGCGCGCATTGAACTATCCGCGCGGCAAGGCGATTGGCGGCTCCTCGGCCATCAACGCCATGATCTATATGCGCGGCCAAGCCGCCGATTACGACCATTGGCGCCAGCTCGGCCTGAATGGCTGGGGCTGGGACGACGTGCTCCCGGTGTTCAAGGGCCATGAAGACCATTATCTCGGTACCGGCGAATTCCACGGCTCGCGCGGCGAATGGCGGGTGGAATTCCCGCGTCTGACCTGGAAGCTCCTCGACACCGTGCGCCGCGCCGCGCAGGAGGACGGCATCGCCCCGATCCCCGACTTCAACACAGGCGACAACACCGGCTCTTCC
Source organism: Starkeya sp. ORNL1 (assembly GCF_012971745.1). Classification (NCBI taxonomy): domain Bacteria; kingdom Pseudomonadati; phylum Pseudomonadota; class Alphaproteobacteria; order Hyphomicrobiales; family Xanthobacteraceae; genus Starkeya; species Starkeya sp. ORNL1. The sequence continues at coordinate 61,676 of NZ_CP048834.1, read as the reverse complement.
TATTTCCAGGTGAACCAGAAGCGCGGCTTCCGCTGGAGCGCGGCGCGGGGCTTCCTCAAGCCGGTGCTCGGCCGGCCAAACCTGCGGCTCGAGACCGGTTGCCTGACCGAGCGCGTACTGGTCGAGAACGGCCGCGCTGTCGGCGTCGCCTATCGCCAGAATGGCGTCGCCAGGATCGCGCGGGCGCGCGGCGAGGTGGTGCTGGCCGCCGGCGCCATCGGCACGCCGCAGATCCTGAAGCTCTCCGGCATCGGGCCTAGCGCGGAACTGGCGGAGCACGGCATTGCCGTGGTCAATGATCGCGCGGGGGTCGGCGCCAATCTGCAGGACCATCTGCAGCTGCGGCTGATCTACAAGATCAGCGGTCTGCCGACGCTCAATGAGCGCTATCATTCGCTGCCGCGCCGGGCGCTGATGGGGCTGGAATTCGCGCTGCTCCAGCGCGGGCCGCTGACCATGGCGCCCTCGCAGCTAGGTATCTTCACCCGCTCCCGCCCGGAGTTGGAGCGGGCCGATCTCGAATTCCATGTGCAGCCGCTCTCGCTGCCGAAATTCGGCGAGCCGCTGCACGCCTTCCCAGCCTTCACCATGAGCGTGTGCAATCTGCGCCCGACCAGCCGGGGCACAGTGACGCTCGGCTCGGTGGATGCCACTGCCCCTCCCCGCATCAGCCCGAACTATCTCGCGACCGAGGAGGATCGCCGCGTCGCCGCCGACAGCATCCGCGTCGCCCGTCGCATCGTCTCCCGCCCGGCGCTCGCGCCTTATCGGCCGGAGGAGATGCTGCCGGGTGCGGCGGTCGGCGATGACGAGACATCGCTCGCCAGGGCCGCCGGCGACATCGGCACCACCATCTTCCATCCCGTCGGCACCGCGAAGATGGGCCTGCCCTCCGATCCGCTGGCCGTGGTCGACGAGCGGCTGCGCCTGTTCGGCTGTTCGGGGCTGCGCGTGGCGGATGCCTCGGTGATGCCGACCATCACCTCCGGCAACACCAACTCCCCGACCATCATGATCGCCGAGAAGGCGGCGAAGATGATGCTGGAGGATGCGCGCCGTACCGCGGGGCTTTCATGACCTCATCCGCCCAACCGGCCATCGACATACTGAGCGCGGGCGCCGTCAAGACACTGCTGGCCGACCTGGCTCGCGCCTTCCTGGACCGGGACGGAACCCGCTCCCGCCTCACCTTCGACACCGCGCCCGCGATCACCAGGCGCATTGAGGATGGCGAGCCTTGCGATGTGCTCGTGGCGCCGCCTGCCGTGCTAGCCGGCCTGTCGGGATCGGGGCGGTTTGCAGTAGGGAGAAAGACCCCGCTGGCGCGGGTCGGCATCGGAATGGTCGGCCGCGTCGGACAGCAGGCCCCCGATATCTCGACGGAAGCCGCCGTCACCGCCGCCCTCCTCGATGCCACGGCGATCATCATCAATCAGGCTTCAACCGGGCTCTATCTGGAGAAAATGCTGAGCCGGCTCGGTATATTCGAGCGGGTCGCGGACCGGTTGGTCCGCCTGCCGACCGGACGCGCGGTGATGGAGCGGATGGCCGATGCGCCGCCGGATCATATTGGCTTCGGTGCCGTCACCGAGATCGAGGTCCACAAGGCGCTGGGGGTGCGGCTCGCCGCCCTGCTGCCGGAACAGCTCCAGAACTACACGAATTATGAAGCGGCATCGTCCGCGGCGCCTCAGGCCCATCGGGCCGCTGACCGCTTCATCGCCTTCATCGGCTCGCCCGACAGCGATGCCTGTTTCACGGCGAGCGGCGTGGAACGGATCTAACCCTTTCCGATGTCACGCAGTTTCGCGCTGACCGATTGCAGATGCTGCCGCATCCCGCGGCTCGCACCGTCCGCGTCGCGGTCCTGCACCGCCGCGACGATCCGGTCGTGCTCGGCGAAGCTGTGGTGCTCCGTGCCGGGTACCGGACCCGTGGCACGCAGCCGCCCCCACACCACCGCGCGCCGCACCGCGTTCAGCGTGTCGAACATGCCGATAAGCAACGTGTTTTGCGTCGCCCGCGCCAGCGCGCGATGGAGGCGATTGTCCCAGGTCTCGTATTGCCGCCAGGTCTGCGCCTCGCGCGAGCGCGACAGACAGAGCGTCATCTCGTCGACATCGGCCGCCGTGGCATTGATCGCGGCCTCACTGGCGATCATCGGCTCGAACAGCATGCGGGCCCGCATCACCTCGTGCGGATTGGCGCGCTGTGCCAGCCCGGCGAGATCATCGACCTCCTCGGACGGCCGTTCGCCGAAGAAGGTGCCCTTGCCGACATGGCGCCAGAGCTGACCCTCGGATTCCAATATGGCGAGCGCCTTGCGCAGCTCGGCCCGCGATACGCCCAGCGTGTCGCAGAGTTCGCGCTCCGGCGGCAGTCGCGCTCCCAGTTGCGCGTCACGCTGTGCGATGAAGGCGCGCAATTGGGTGAGGCCGGCATGAAGGCCTGCGACGTCCCCGTCGGGAGCGCTCGCCTGGGTGGATCCACACTCCGCCAGGAAGTGCGGATCCGTTGCCGGTGCGACCCCTCGCTCACTGGCCATCGAACGCGAGGATGTCGAAGCCGGCATTGCGGTCGAGCAGATACAGCAGGCCACGCTCGTCGATGTCGACGTCGTTGCTCTGCGGGGCGATCTGCCCGGACGGAGCCTCGGGAATGAAGTGCCCCACTTCCACCGGCACCTGCGGATCGGCGAGGTCGATGACGCGCAGCCCGCCGGCGAACCAGGTCGCGAACACCAGGCTGCCGAACTGCTTCTCCTGGAACTGGTGGGCACCGAAACGCGCGCCGGTCTGCGAGAAAGGCGAGGCGAACTCGCTGAGCGCGAAGGTCGAGATCGGCTTGAGGTTCGCCGGGTCGCTCGCGTCCATGATCCACATGAAGCCGTGGAGCTGGCCGGGCACGTGGTCGTGCTCCTCGTCGATCATCAGCGCCAGCTGCCGGCCGCCGATCGGTTCGGGCAGCGGCATCAGCGTGTGCGTCGGCTCGGGGAACGGCGGATGGTAATTATAGCTGCCGAGCGTCTTCGGCCTGGTGATGTCGGAGACGTCGATCACATAGGCGCCGGCATACCAGCAAGCAGCCCACATCTTGTCGCCGACGCGCAATGCATGGTGCAGGCGATAGCGCTGGCCCGGCCAGGTCGGCTTCTCGCCGCCGGCGACATGCTGGCCCGGCAGCCACCAGCGCGCGACCTCGCGCGGATTGGAGGGATCGGCAAGGTCGTAGATGACGAGGATATTGCCGACGAACCCCTCCATCTCGGTGGAGATGTAGGCGTAGTTCTCGTCCATGTCGAAGCGGTGCACGCCGATGCCGCCGGTCTTCACATAGGAGATCAGCTTCGGATTGGCCGGATCTGCAATGTTCCACACCCGGAACCCGCCATCTTCATAGCCGCGGGCATGGCCCTGGCGCAGATCGGCGAGGTCCTTCTCGGCAATGCCGATCGCCGCGGCGACCTCGGCATCGGTCGGCGCGCGGCCGAGCGTCTGCGTCAGCTTGGCGGTGGCGCCGTCGAGTTGCTCACCCTTGCGGTAGAAATGCCGGCGATGACGCTCGACATTGGTGATCATCAGGTTCCCGGCCACCCGCACCTTGTGGGTGTGCGAGTAATGATCCATCGGCGCGATCTGCGCGACGACGCGCGGATTGGCCGGGTCGCGAATGTCGATGATCGAGGTGCCGTCCGGCGGCGACATGTGGCCGACATAGGCATAGCCGCCCTTGACGACCACCTGGCCACCGCCAGGAATGTCGAGATGCCCGATGCGGCGGACATTGCGGGCGACCGGGCCGTTTATTGTTGAAGCGTTCATGGCGTTTCCCCTGCTGCGTTCGGGGCCGCGACGAACGCCGCGGCCCCGTGGCGTCGTGCTTTCTCAGGCAACGGGCGTCTGGATGTCGCCGACCCCGGCGACATGGCCATGCATGGTCTCGCCCTTCTGGACGGCGCCGACACCCGACGGCGTACCGGTCATGATGAGATCGCCCGGAGCGAGCTCGAACAGCGCGGAGAGATGCGCGATGATCTCCGGCACCTTCCAGATCAGCTGGTTGAGATCGCCGGTCTGCCGGCGGGCGCCGTCGACATCCAGCCAGATCGCGCCGTCCGTGGGATGGCCGATCTGCGCGGCGGGAACGATCTCGCTGCACGGCGCGGACAGTTCGAACGCCTTGGAGACCTCCCAGGGACGACGCATGTCCTTGGCTTCGCTCTGCAGGTCGCGGCGCGTCATGTCGATGCCGACGGCATAGCCGTAGATGTAGTCGAGCGCCTGGTCGACCGGAATGTCGCTGCCGCCCTTGCCGAGCGCGACCACCAGCTCGATCTCGAAATGCAAGTCCGAGGTGCGCGGCGGATAGGGAAACGTCTTGCCGCTGTCGAGGATGTTGTTCGGGTTCTTCATGAAGAAGAACGGCGGCTCCTTGTCCGGATCGCCGCCCATTTCCACGGCGTGGGCAGCATAGTTGCGGCCGACGCAATAGATCCGACGCACCGGAAATCGAGCGTCCGAGCCCTTGACGGGCAAGGTCGGAATTGCAGGCGCTTCCACCACGTAATCGGTCATTTTGGCCATGTCCCTGGCAATGAAGTAAAGCGGCGAGGCGCGCTCAATGCGCTACCAATCGTGATTGGTTAGAACTTGGTACGGGCCTCGTCAACGCGCTGGAACGGCCTATTTTAGACCTTTCGTGAGGTAAAGCGTTGAAACCAAACCACACCCAGGATAACCAATTTCAACCAAATTATAAGTGGTTGACATTGGTGGATGCCCATGGGAGCGTCAAAAAAAAGATGCGTTGAGGAAACGCCGATGTCGGGATGCATGGGCGGCCGCACAGGCCGCTTCACGCTGCCATGCCCGGCTCGGCCCTGGCTTGGTGAGTGTCTATGAGCGAACAAAGATTGGCGGCTGGCGCAATGATGGTCAGCCCCGCCAAGCCACGCGGATCATCGCCGCGCTGGGAATATCTCATCCTCGGCAGCGGCGTTGTCGCGCTTCTCGTCCTGATCGTGCTGCCGCTGGCATCGCTGCTGAAGAGCAGCTTCATCTCCGATGTCGGGGTGGGGCTGGCCAACTTCTATGAAGTCCTCACCGAGCCGCTCTATTACAATGCCCTGTTCAACTCGCTGCAGCTCGGCTTCTGGGTGGGCGTCCTTAGCGTCCTGATCGGCGTGCCGTTCGCCTGGGCGGTGAGCCGGACCAACGTGCCCGGCAAGCGCTTCATCCACATGACGGCGATCATTTCCTATTTGTCGCCGGCCTTCCTCACCGCCATCGCCTATGTGAACATGTTCAGCCCGAACTCGGGCCTGATCAACGTCTTCATGCGGGACGTCCTGCACCTGCCCTTCCTCACCTTCAACGTGTTCTCGATGTCCGGCCTCGTCCTAGTGACGACGCTCGGCACCTTCCCGTTCGTCTATCTGCTGGCTTCGAGCGCGCTGCAGTCGGTCGACGCGTCCTATGAGGAGGCCGCGCAGATCCTCGGCTCCGGGCGCCTGCGCACCGCGCTCACCATCACCTTGCCGCTGGTGACCCCGGCGATCGTCGCCGGCACGCTGCTCGCCTTCGTGCATGCCATCGCGCTGTTCGGCTCGCAGGCCATCATCGGCCTGCCCGCACGCATCCCAACCCTGCCGACCCGCATCTATTCGCTGTTCGACTATCCGCCGCAGAACGGCGTCGCCTCGGCGCTGTCGCTGGTGTTCGTTCTCATCACGGTGGCGGCACTCTATCTGCAGCGCCAGTTCCTGGCGCGCCGCTCGTTCGTGACGCTCGGCGGCAAGGGCTCGCGCCCGCAACTCGTCGATCTCGGCCCGGCCCGCTGGTTCCTGCTCGCCTTCTGCGTGCTGGTGTTCCTGATCTCCGTGCTGCTGCCCTTCTCCACGCTGATCGCGGTGTCGTTCTCCAAGACCTGGGGCCTGAATTTCTGGAGCGGACTGACGCTCGCCAACTACAAATACGTGCTGATCGACTACGCCATCACCCGCAAGGCGATCGTCAACAGCCTGATCCTCGCGACCGTGGCGGCGACTGTTACCGTCTTCATCGGCGCCATCGTCAGCTGGATCGACCTGCGCACCAAATTCCCCGGCCGGCGCATCCTCGACTACATCGCGCTGGTACCGTTGGGGCTCCCGGGCATCGTCATGGCGGTCGCGCTGCTGCAATTCTGGCTGTCGACGCCGATCCCGCTCTACGGCACAATGGCGATCCTGCTGCTGGCCTATGTCGGCCGCTACGTGCCGCTCGGCGTGCGCGCCGCCAGCACCTCGCTCCGGCAGATCGACTCCTCGCTGGAGGAGAGCGCCCGCATCCTTGGCGCGCCCTGGGTCACCACGGCCCGCGAGATCACCCTGCCGCTGATGCGACCCGGCCTGTTTGCCGGCTGGCTGCTGGTGTTCGTGCCGGTCATCCAGGAGCTGAGCGCCTCGATCCTGCTGTTCAGCTCCGACACCATCACCCTGGCGGTGGCGGTCTATAATCTGTTCGAGAGCGGCTACACCGAGCCGGTCGCCGCCCTCGCCGTCGTCAACATGGTGATCATCGGCGCTGCGATCTGGCTGGCCACGAAGCTCGGCGGCGGTCGTCTCGGCAAGGCAAACATCGAAAGTCCCAAGGTAGGAGCGGCGTGATGGCTGGCATTTCAATCCGTGGCTTGGCCAAGAACTATGCCGGCAAGACCGACATGGCGGCGCTGTCCAATCTCGATCTGGAGATCGGCGACAGCCAGTTCGTCACCCTGCTCGGCCCGTCCGGCTGCGGCAAGACCACGACCCTGCGCCTGATCGCCGGCTATCTGGTCCCTGACGCCGGCACCATCCACGTCAATGGCAAGCTGCTGTCCTCCCCGGGTTCGGTGGTCTCGCCCGAGAATCGTGGCATGGGCATGGTGTTCCAGAACTACGCGGTGTGGCCGCACAAGACGGTGTTCGAGAACGTCGTCTTCGGCCTGAAGCTGCGCAAGACGCCGGCCGCGCAGATGAAGGACCAGGTCGAGCGCATGCTGGCGCTGGTCAACCTGGCCGGCCTCGAAGGCCGCTTCCCGAACGAACTCTCCGGCGGCCAGCAGCAGCGCGTCGCGCTCGCCCGCAGCCTTGTGGTGGAGCCCGACATCCTCCTGCTCGACGAGCCGCTGTCGAACCTCGACGCCAAGCTGCGCGAGCGCATGCGCACCGAGCTGAAGGAGTTACAGCGCCGCACCGGCATCACCTTCATCTATGTGACGCACGACCAGGCCGAAGCGCTCGCGCTCTCCGATCAGGTCGCGGTGATGCATGGCGGCAAGCTCCAGCAATATGGCTCGCCGCTCGAGGTCTATGCCAAGCCGACCAACCGCACCGTCGCCGACTTCATGGGGCTGGTGAACATCATTCCGGCGGAAGTGCTGGACCGCAGCCATGTGCGCATCGGCGCCGACGCCGTGCTGGAGATGGACACCCCGGAGTGGGCCAAGGCCGGCGTCGCCGCCGACGTCGCGGTGCGCCCGGAAAACGTCCATCTGGAAAGCCTCGGCACGGACGGCACCGGGGAACTGACCGGCACCGTCACCGACCGCACCTTCCTCGGCAATATCGTCGAGTATCTCGTCAAGCTGCCGAGCGGACGCGAATTGCGGGCGCAGGCGCATCCGCTGCTGCTCGCCGAACCCGGCGCGGTGCTGAAGGTGCGGATCGACCACACCCAATGCATGCTGTTCCCTCAGGAAGCGGCCACCAAGCCGCTGGCCCACGCCGCCTGAGGGGTGGCTTTCGACCCAATGATAAGGCCGACCGATCGGCACTAAAGGGAGGAATGCAATGTTCGAACGGAAGTCTCTCACGCGGATGGCGGCGCCGGCTCTGGCGAGCTTGATCCTCGGTGCCTCGCTCACCCTAAGCCCGGCAGCCCATGCCCAGAGCGGGATCGACGAGGCCAAGGCGAAGGAGGAAGGCACCGTCACCTGGTACACTTCCACGCCGATCGCGATCGCGCAGAAGACCGCCGACCTGTTCACCCAGAAGACCGGCATCAAGGTCGACCTGTTCCGCTCCGGCGGCTCGCAGATCATGCGCCGCTTCCAGCAGGAGGCCGCTTCCGGCCGGATGGCAGCGGACGTGCTCACCGCCTCCGACCAGGCGGAGATCACCTCGCTGGCCAAGACCGGCGTGTTCGAGGCGTTCAAGCCGGAGCACTTCGACAAGGTGCCGGAGATGGCCAAGGATCCGAGCGGCGCCTATACCGCCCAGCGCCTGAACATGGTCACGGTGTATTATCGCTCCGACAAGGTCGCGCCGCAGGACGTCCCCAAGACGCTCGCCGACCTGACCGACCCGAAATACAAGGACCAGCTGGTGATGGCTGATCCCTCCTTCTCGGCGATGCAGGTCGCGGTGACCGGCATGATCGCGAAGAATCTCGGCTGGGACTATTACCAGAAGCTGGCCAAGAACGGCGCCATGGTGGTCCAGGGCGGCCAGCAGGTGTCCGACATGGTCAAGCGGGGCGAGCGCCTGATCGCGGTGGCCGCCAGCAACTCCTATGCTGCCGACGCCAAGCTCGCCGGCTTCCCAATCGAGGCGGTGTACCCGAAGGACGGCACCTTCATCGTCCCGGCGCCGACAGCCATCATCAAGGGCGGCCCGCACCCGAACGCCGCCAAGCTGTTCATGAACTTCCTGCTCAGCGATGAAGCCCAGCAGATGTACCCGGCGGCCGGCGGCTATTCCGCCCGCGAGGACATCGCGGCCCCGGCGGGCAGCCCAACCATCGACAGCCTGACCATCACGCCGATCGACCTCGACTACATCGACAAGGAAGGCCCGGCGATCAAGCGCCAGTTCACCAAGATCTTCCAGTAGTCCGCTCGGGCGGCTGCCCTGCATGCACCGGGAGGCGCGCACGTCGCGCCTCTCTATCTTTTTAGTGAATGCTTTCGGCCTTTTGGGGCTTCGCGCGGCGGACGCCTTCGCGAGGCCGACCATCCTCTCGGGCCCTCATCCCCGGACTTGATCCGGGGATCCAGACTTTGACCGGGGGCATGCGGCGTGGCTGGATCCCCGGATCAAGTCCGGGGATGAGGGCGATCTGGAGTTTTCGGTCGGCCTCTCGGGACGAGGTCGTTCCTAATGAGCGACGCCCCGCCCCTCACTGCCCCAGCAGCACCTGCCGGCAAGCTTCCGGCATGTCCTTCAGCATCATCGGCGGCTTGGGCTTCGGCGGGACCGGGGGCTTCGGCGCCGGCTTGGGGTGCAGCACGGCGTCGGAGAACCACCAGTCGAGCTCCTTGCCGCAGCCCTCGCCCGGCACCACCGCGTCCTGCGACTTGCAGGTCGGGCTGCCGGGCTGGCAGCCGATGCGCACATGCATGTGGTAGTCGTGCCCCCAATAGGGCCGCACTTTCTGCAGCCAGGCACGGTCCCTGCCGGCGTCGCGGCACAGCGCCTTCTTGATCGCGGCGTTCACCAGCACGCGCTCGACCTCCGGGTCACTCGCCGCCGCCTTGATCACCGCCACCAGCGAGGGCGTCCACACGTCCGCGTTAACGTCGAGGCGGTCCTTGCGCACGATCATGGTGGCGGAGATGTCCTCGCGCTCCTGCCGGTTGAACTCCCGGTTTGGCATCGGGGTGAGCCAGATATCGGCATCGAGCCCGATCTGGTGCGAGGCATGGCCGCTCGACATCGGGCCGCCGCGCGGCTGGGCCATGTCGCCGACCAGTATGCCCGGCCAGTTCGACACCTTCGGCACCTTCGCCGAGAAACGCTCGAGGAAATTGACCATCTCCGGATGGCCCCAATTGCGATTGCGCGACAGCCGCATCGCCTGCCAGGTCGGCCCGTTGATCGGCAGCATCTCGCCGCCGGCAAGGCAGCCCTTGGAATAGAAGCCGATGGACTGCGGCTTCATGTCGACCGGCCCCTTCACCGCGCCGAACAGTTGCTTGGCGGGGGTGGTGTCGATGGAGGACTGCGCGAAGCCGGGCGCTGCCCACACCAGTGCCGTAAGTGCGGCGGCGACGCCGAACGCAGTCCTCGTCCGGATCATGAGGTGGCCTCATGGTCCATGATGACGAAATCCTCATCGGTACGCGTGCCGGGATGCGCCGGCAGGTCCGTCACCAGCATGGTCGAGCCCGGTACCAGCAGGCTCGCCAGCGTCTTGTTGGCGTCGGGCGCCACGGTGATGCGGTCGATGGCGTTCGCCGGCTTGCCCTGTTGCACGCTGTTGCCCTCATAGGCGAAGGCGGTCCAGGCGATGTCGCCATTGGTGTTCTTCAGCACATAGACGACGTTGCCGAGCGGGGTCTGCGGATCGCGGATCGTCACCGGCGCAGTGAAGGCGACATCGCCGCCCTTCATCACGGTGAGCGTCTTGTCAGCGCCGCTCACCACCATGGCGACGGCTCCGGCACCCAGTTCGGCGGCGTTTGCGCTCTCCTGCGCGGTCGGACCCGGCGTCGCCTTGGCGGTGGCTTCCGCCGCCTGGATCGCCTTGTCCGCATCCGCGGTGAGCAACAGGCCCGGATGCAGCACGTCCATCGGCTGGGAATGGTTGTCGGCGACGATCACCGGCGTGCCGTAATGCGTCACGCCGAACACCAGCTTGGCAAAGGCGATCGGCAGATGGATGCAGCCGTGGGAGGACGGATAGCCCGGCAGCCCGCCGGCATGCAGCGCCACCCCGGACCAGGTAAGGCGCTCGGTATAGGGCATCGACGCCTCGTTATAGATCGAGGAATGGTGCGTCACGTCCTTCTCGAGGATGGTGAACACCCCGACCGGCGTCTGGTGGCCCTCCTTGCCGGTCGACACCGTGGTGGCGCCGATACGAATGCCGTTGCGATAGACATAAGCGCGCTGGTCCGGCAGCGAGACCACGATGGCGACGAAGCCTTCCGGCGCCCGCTCTGGATACCAGACGAATTCGCCGGGCTTCATCGCCGCGATCGCCGCCATGTCGGGGTCGGTCTGCGCCAGCGCCGGCATCAGTCCCGCCAGCGCGAGCCCGCCGAACACGCTTGTGCCGAGCCGCAATGCCGCGCGGCGGCTGAGCATGGGCGTCTTGTCGGTACCCTGAATCATGGCATGGTTCTCCCCCGTCGAGACATAGCAGCAAAGCGGCGGGTATACCGCAAGCACGCCGCCGCCACACTCGGCCCGCCAAAAAGCGCCGATGCAGACGTCATGGGAGGCTGCTAGGCTGCTCTATCCGAAGCGGGATAGCGGCCGATGGCGGACGATCTCGACCATGCGATGACCCGGCTGGAGGAGCTTCAGCTCCATTATGGCCGCAGCTTCGTCAAGACGATGCGCGAGCGCGGCGGGCGTGTCGAGAAGGAGGGCCTCGCCCGGCTGGACGCCCTGCCCCGCCGCACCGGCACGCCGGAATATGAGGACTATGTGCGCCAGCAGATGGCGGACTATCCGCAGCTTCACGCCGAGCGGCGGGTCAGCCGGTTCGAACTGCCTTCAACCGCCGGCACGCTGCTGCGCCTCCACGGCCTGATCGAGGACGCGCACGACACCGCGCGCTGGCCCGGCCCGCGCCCGCTGTTCGGCACCGTGCATTCCGGCCGCGTCAATGCCATGGCGGTGGCCATCGACAGCCCGGCCTATTTCCTCGTGCTGATCGAAAGCGGCGTGTTCGGCTTCGCCAATCTGTTCGCCAAGGCCATCAGCCGAGCCTTTCCGCTCGACCCCGGCCCGGATGGCAGCCGGGTCCATAGCGCGGATTCCAGCCGCGCCGTCGCCCGCATCATGGCGCAGGACACTGAGGGCGAGGAATTGCGCGGGCGCTTCTTCGATCTCGTCACCGCCTATGCCGTCCATGGCGACCCGCATCATGCCGCGGCCTATTTCAACGAGCCGGAACGCGAGGTGCTGCATGCCGGACTGCTCGACGGCATGGAACTGTTCGTGGTCGCCCATGAGCGCGGCCACGCCTTTCTGGAGCATTTCGATCGCTCTGTGACGCGTCCGCTCGCGCGTGAGGACGAAGGCGGCGCGGAGTACCTGCCGTCCTGGCAGCAGGAATTCGAGGCGGACGGCTTCGGCCTCACCATCACCGCCGGCACGCTGGCGCGCTTCGGCTTCGACGCGCCCTTCGCCTTCGCCGCCTGCTGCAGTTTCTTAGCCGGCATGGAAATTTTGCTGCGCGCCGTCGATGTGCTGAACACCGGCGCCACCAACTCCGCCGCGCATGAGACGCCGACCCATCCCTCGCCCTGGATGCGAGCGGAGATGCTGCGGACCTATGTGATGAATGTCACCGGCATCGAGCCGCAGGACGGCTATTTCGCCATCTGCAAGACGCTGCTCAACGTCATCGAGGCCTATTGGCAGGCCGTCGCGCCGAGTCTCGAAGCCCTGCACCACGCCGGCGTGCGCCCGGTGCCGCTGACGCTGAGCTGAACCTCGCACTGTACCGACGCGAGCCATCCCACTCACGCCCTCATCCCCGGACTTGATCCGGGGATCCAGACTTTGGACCGGGTGCATGCGGATGGGCTGGATCCCCGGATCAAGTCCGGGGATGAGGGTGGTCTGGAGTTTTTGGTCTGGCCCTGAGGATGGGGTTGTTCTAGAAGGTCCCAGAGAGAGTCGCCCGGTCGAGGTTAAATCTCGTCACGCTCTTTGGCGATCTTCTCGATCTCGCCGGGCCTGATGAGGCGATCGAGCGGCACCTTCTCGCCATCGATCACGACGACCAGTTCCCTGACCGCGGCGATCGCTTTCTCGGGTGCCGAGCCTTCCGGGGCATAGCGCGCTATGGTGAAGCGCACGATCTCTGCAAGCCCGACGGTCGAGAACGCCAGCATGATCTGGAACAGATGCTCGCCGCCGAACTCGAAATTGCGCCGCTCCGGCGCTGTGGCCGCGAGCCCTTTCTCCTGAAGGTGCGCCAATAATTCCGGACCGATCTCCGGTGGTGCTTCGATGACGATCGCCATGTGCCTTCGCCTCCGCAAAGCTCAGCCGCGCGATCATTGCGCACTCTGGCAGCACCGGCAACGGCCGCATTTTCGCCGGAACCTCGCCATCAGCGGTGCGTTGGTCCTCATGACGCAATGGAGGACCAGATGACGAGCACCCAGCAGAACCTCGAATCCCGCGAGACCACGACACTGATCGGTAGCGACAAAGTGGAAGGCACCGCGGTATATCGCCCCAACGGCGAGCGCATCGGCTCGATCGCACGCGTGATGATCGACAAGCTGACCGGCCAGACCGCCTATGCCGTGATGAGCTTCGGCGGCTTCCTCGGCTTCGGCGAGGACTACTACCCGCTGCCGTGGTCATTGCTGAAATATGACGAGAATCTGGACGGCTATGTCGTCGACATCACCGATGAACAGCTCACCGGCGCGCCGCACCACTCGAGCCTCGACGAGAATAGTTGGACGTCGCGCGACTGGGACAGCAAGGTCGATGATTATTACCGCATCCCGCCTTACGTCATCTGACGAGACGACAAAACGACGACGAAAGGCCGGGCCCATGCCCGGCCTTTTTCATGGCAGGAGTTCAGGGCAGAGCGGCACTCAGGCCTTGGCGTCGGCCGCCGGCAGCTCGACCACCGTGGCGCCGGGCGCGTTCTTCTTGATCGATTCGATCGCACTCAGCGCCGAGGCCTTGGCCTTGTAGCCTTCCGACGAGAACATGGTCTCACCGTTCGAAGCCTTGAAGCGGAAACGGAACTCGCCAGCCTTGTCCTGATACACTTCGAATTTGTACATGGTCCCATCTCCTGCTGAGCCGATCGACCCGCGCGGATGGGAGCATAAATACCGTCGATTCGGAAGCGGCAGCGGACGCGCTGTGCTCTAGTCGTCCACCTTCAGCGCGGCGATGAAGGCTTCCTGCGGGATCTCGACGCGGCCGAACTGGCGCATCTTCTTCTTGCCTTCCTTCTGCTTCTCCAGAAGCTTGCGCTTGCGGGTGATGTCGCCGCCATAACACTTCGCCGTCACATCCTTGCGCAGCGCGCGGATGGTCTCGCGGGCGATGATCTTGGCGCCGATCGCCGCCTGGATCGGGATCTGGAACAGATGCTGCGGGATCAGGTCCTTCAGCTTCTCGCACATCGCCCGGCCGCGATATTCTGCGCGGTTGCGGTGCACCAGCATGGAGAGCGCGTCGACCGGCTCGGCATTGACCAGGATCGACATCTTCACCAGGTCGCCGACGCGATAATCGGTGATCTGGTAGTCGAACGAGGCATAGCCCTTGGAGATCGACTTCAGCCGGTCATAGAAGTCGAACACCACTTCATTCAGCGGCAGGTCGTAGGTGACCATGGCGCGCGAGCCGACATAGGTCAGCTCGACCTGCGTGCCGCGTCGGTCCTGGCAGAGCTTGAGCACCGCGCCGAGATAATCGTCGGGGGTCAGGATGGTCGCGCGGATCCACGGCTCGCGGATCTCCTTGATGCGCACCACGTCCGGCATGTCGGCCGGGTTGTGCAGGTCCAGCACTGTGCCGTCATTCAGCTCGATCTCGTAGATGACCGACGGCGCGGTGGCGATGAGATCGAGATTGAACTCGCGCTCCAGCCGCTCCTGGATGATCTCCAGATGCAGCAGCCCGAGGAAGCCGCAGCGGAAGCCGAAGCCGAGCGCTGCCGAGGTCTCCATCTCGAAGGAGAAGCTGGCATCGTTGAGCCGGAGCTTGCCCATCGCCGCGCGCAGATCCTCGAAATCGGCGGCATCGACCGGGAACAGGCCGCAGAACACCACCGGCTGGGCCGGCTTGAAGCCGGGCAGCGCTTCGGCCGCGGGACGCTTTTCCTCGGTGATGGTGTCGCCGACGCGGGTATCCGCCACTTCCTTGATCGAACCGGTGAGGAAGCCGATCTCGCCGGGACCAAGTTCGGGCATTGCGGTGAGCTTCGGCGTGAACACGCCGACCCGGTCGACCTCATAGGCCGCGCCGGTCTGCATCATCTTGACCCGCTGGCCCTTCTTCATCACGCCGTCGACGATGCGTACCAGCACCACGACGCCGAGATAGACGTCGTACCAAGAGTCCACGAGGAGCGCCTTCAGCGGCGCCTCGCGGTCGCCCTTGGGCGGCGGCAGGCGGGTGACGATGGCTTCCAGCACGTCGGGAATGCCGAGGCCGGTCTTAGCGGAGATCAGGATGGCATCGGAGGCGTCGAGCCCGATCACGTCCTCGATCTGTGCCTTCACCTTGTCCGGCTCGGCCGCCGGCAGGTCGACCTTGTTGAGGACCGGGACGATCTCGTGATTGTTGTCGATCGCCTGATAGACATTCGCCAGCGTCTGGGCCTCGACACCCTGCGAGGCGTCGACCACCAGCAGCGAGCCCTCGACGGCGGCCAACGAGCGGTTCACCTCATAGGCGAAGTCGACATGGCCGGGCGTGTCGATCAGGTTGAGGACATAGGTGTTGCCGTCCTTGGCCTGGTAGGCGAGCCGCACCGTCTGCGCCTTGATGGTGATGCCGCGCTCGCGCTCGATATCCATGCTGTCGAGCACCTGGTCGGTCATCTCGCGCTCCGTCAGCCCACCCGTGGTCTGGATGAGGCGGTCGGCGAGGGTCGACTTGCCATGGTCGATATGGGCGACGATGGAAAAGTTGCGAATGTTGGTGATCGGCGCGGTGCTCATGCCGCGCGGGATAGCATCGGCGTTGCGGTGCCACAAGGCGCGGCTTGCGAAGCGGCATCTTGCGGGAGCCCTCCCGATCCCCCAATCTCCGCCCGCCCAGCCGAGGAGATGACATGCCAGAACTGAAGATCGCCATCGTTCCCGTCACCCCGTTCCAGCAGAACTGCTCCATCGTCTGGGACGAGACGACGAAACGCGGCGCGGTAATCGATCCCGGCGGCGACTTGCCCAACATCCTCGCCGCGCTGGAGGAACTCGAGGTCACGGCCGAGAAGATTGTGCTCACCCACGGCCATATCGACCATGCCGGCGGCGCTGCCGAACTCGCCGAGACGCTGAACATCCCGGTCGAGGGGCCTAACGAGGCCGACAAGTTCCTGCTCGACAACCTGCCTGCGGACGGCCTGCGCACCGGCATTCCCGGCCGGGTGGTGACCCCTGGCCGCTGGCTCAATGAGGGCGACAGCGTCGACATTGCCGGCCTGCCGTTCGAGGTGCTGCAGGTGCCGGGCCACACGCCGGGACATATCGTGCTGGTGAACAAGGACAATTTCATCGCCATCGTGGGCGACACGCTGTTCCAGCGCTCGGTCGGCCGCAGCGATTTCCCTTATGGCGACGGCGCGCTGCTGGTCCAGGGCATCAAGACCAAGCTGCTCACCCTGGGCGACGCCTTCACCATCCTGCCGGGCCACGGCAATGCTACGAACATCGGCATGGAGAAGGTGACGAACCCGTTCCTGAAAGGCTGACCCCTAGGAGTCGTCATCCCGGCCGGAGGCGTAGCCGGAGAGCCGGGATCGCGCGCCGAGAGTGCGCCTGACTTTCCTGCGATCCCGGCTCTTCGCTTTGCTTCGGCCGGGATGACGACGGGTGGGGACGGCAAAGCACGCGAAATCGTTACTCGCGCATCCTCGCCGCATCGCCGACCATTTGCCCTGCGGTCCCGCTGCGGAGCTGTTTGATGGTGCGAATCCCGGCCTTTCTGACGCCGTTTGCCCTCGCGCTGCTGTTCGCAGTCGCCTTCGCCCCAGGCGCCCGCGCCGAGGCGGAGCGCTGTCCCAAGATGGTGGCGGAGGCGCCGCCGCGGCTCATCCCAGCCGCCTTCAAGGCCAGTGCGCTCGACCCCAACCAGGTGAGCCTGACCTATATCGGCCACTCCACCTTCCTGATCGAGACCGCCGGCGGGGTCACGGTGGCGACCGACTACAACGACTATGTCCGCCCCAGTATCGTGCCGCGCGTCGCCACCATGAACCGCGCGCACTCGACGCACTATTCGCTGAACCCGGATCCCGGCATCGAATATGTGCTGAAGGGCTGGAGCGAGGACCGCTCGCCCGTCCACACCAACCTTCAGGTCGGCGACCTGTGGATCGGCAGCCTGTCGACCAATATCCGCGACTGGCAGGGCGGCACCATCAAGAACGGCAATTCCATCTTCATCTTCCGCGCCGCAGACCTGTGCATCGCCCATCTCGGCCACCTGCACCACACGCTCACCGCCGACGATCTCGCCATACTCGGCCGCATCGACGTGGTGCTGGCGCCGGTCGACGGCAGCTACACGCTCGATGTCGAGGGCATGATGGAGGTGCTGAAATCGCTGGAATCGCCGCTGGTGATCCCGATGCACTATTTCAACGAGGGCACGCTGGAGCGCTTCCTCGGCGTGCTCGACAAGAATTACGAGGTGATGCGCAATCCCGGCCCGACCATCGTGCTCTCGCGCGCCACGCTGCCGACCAAGCCGACCGTGCTGGTGCTGCCGGGGCGTTAGGGCGCCCTTCTGTTCCAACATCCTTCGAGGCTCGGGCGGTGCCCGAGCACCTCAGGATGAGGCGCATTTAATGAGATGAACCTCATCCTGAGGTGCCGCCGCAGGCGGCCTCGAAGGATGCTCACGCCGTGCACCCCCTACCCCACCCGCGGCGCATAGGCGCTCGGGTCGACCAACTCCGGCCGCCCCGGCAGATCGAGCGCCGAGACGCGCGGCGTGCCCTCGGCGATCACCTTGCCGCGCCGGACCACGAACAGCCGCGGCGCCTTCAGGCGGATCGCCTCGATCGGATCGGCGGCCTGCAGCACGACGAAATCGGCATTGCAGCCGGGCTCCAGGCCGTAGCCCTCAAGCCCCATGATCTTCGCCGGATTGACCGTCACCGCGTCGAAGCACCAGCGCATGGCCTCGCGTGAGGTCATCATCGCGACATGCAGCGCCATGTGCGCCACTTCGAGCGCATCGCCCGAGCCGAGCGGATACCAGGGGTCCATGACGCAGTCGTGCCCGAAGCCGATATTCACGCCGGCCGCGCGCAATTCCGGCACCCGCGTCATGCCGCGACGCTTCGGATAAGTGTCGTAGCGGCCCTGCAGCGTGATGTTGATCAGCGGGTTGGGAATGGCCTGCACATCCGCCTCGGCGATCAGATCGATCAGCGTCGAGGCGTAGTAATTGTCCATCGAATGCATCGAGGTGAGGTGCGAGCCCGCCACCCTGCCCTGCAAGCCGAGCCGCTGCGTCTCATAGGCCAGCGTCTCGATGTGCCGCGACAGCGGATCGTCACTCTCGTCGCAATGGATATCGACCATCAGGCCGCGCGCCGCCGCGATCTCGCACAGCGCCTTCAGGGACGCAGCGCCGTCCGCCATGGTGCGCTCGAAATGCGGAATGCCGCCCACCACCTCGACGCCCATGTCGAGCGCGCGCCCGAGATTGGCGACAGCGTTCGGTGAACGGCAATAGCCGTCCTGCGGAAAGGCGACGAGCTGAAGGTCGAGATAGTCCTTCACCCGGTTTTTCACATCGAGCAGAGCTTCCACCGCCAGCAGCCGGTCATCGCAAATGTCGACATGGCTGCGGATGGCGAGCAGCCCCTGGCTGACCGCAAGGTCGCAATAGCTGAGCGCGCGCTCGGCCACGGCTTCATGGGTCAGCAGCGGCTTCAGTTCGCCCCACAACGCGATGCCCTCGAGCAGCGTGCCGGACTCGTTCAGCCGCGGGTGCCCGAGCGAGAGCGTCGCGTCCATGTGGAAATGCGGATCGACGAACGGCGGCGCGACCAGCCGCCCATCCGCCTCGATCACCTGCCCCGCCTCGCCCTCGATGTTCGGTTCGACCCCGAGGATCTTGCCGCCTTCGCAGGCGATATCGATGCCGGTCCGCCCGTCGGGCAAGTTGGCGTTGCGCAGCAGCAGGTCGAAGCTCATTGGGATCCTTTGTCTCGTACTTGAGGCGTCTGGTCGGCGTCCCTCTCTTCCCGTTGGGGAGAAGGAATAAGAGTCCAATTCTCACAAGGTCGGCGTCGGCTCTGTCTCGTTCAGGGTCACGCGAAAGACGCCGCCCTTGATCTCCTTTTCCTTGGCCAGCACCTCGTCGATCACTTCCTTCGGCACCAGCTTGGGATCGAGCTGCGCGAGGCTGGCACCGCCCTCGGCCATGTAGCTGTAGGGGCCGTAGTCGGCCGCCGCGAAGCTGCCATCCGCCAACCGCCCGATCGCCGTGTCGATGGTCGGCTCCATGTGCCAAAGCGCGGACGCAATGATCGTGCCGGGATACTGCGCGGCGGTGTCGACGATGTTGCCAACGGCCTTCACGCGCCGTTCCTTGGCGGCCTCGGCAACGCCGGGACGCTCGGCGTAGAGCACGTCCGCGCCCTTGTCGATCTGGGCAATCGCCGCCTCTTTGGCTTTCTCCGGGTCGTTCCAGCCATTGATGAAGGCAATGGCGAACTTCGCTTGCGGATTCACTGACGTCGCGCCGGCCATGAAGGCCTGCATCAGCCGATTTACCTCCGGGATCGGATAGCCGCCGACCAGCCCGATGACGTTCGATGTCGTCACCTGCCCGGCCACCATCCCGGCAAGGTAGGACGGCTCATGGATGAAATCGTCGAACACCGCGAAGTTCGGCTTGGTGGGGCCGAGCGAGGAGCCCATCAGATAGGCGGTCTTCGGATAATCCGCCGCCACTTTGCGCGCCGGACGCTCGACGGCGAACACGTCGCCGACGATCAGCTCGGCGCCCTCCTGCGAATAGTGCCGGATCACCCCTTCATAGTCGGTGCTGCCGACCTTCTCGGAGAAGATATAGGTGATGTCGCCGCGTGCCTCCGCGGCCTTCAGCGCCTTGTGGATGCGCGATATCCAGGGCAGATCGAGCGCCAGCGTATAGATCGCCGAGACCTTGATCGCCTTCGCGGCGAAGGCCGGGCGACCTATCGCACCCAGCGCCAGCGCGCCAGCACCGAGCGCGAGCACCTCGCGTCGGCCGATCGCCGCCGACGAGAAAAGCGGCAGCGATCGAGACGGGCCGCGCACCATGTTCATTCCTCCACACCAGAGCCCTTTCCGTTCGGATGGAATCACCCGAACGACAGGAAAGTGCTCTAGATTCAATAGCCTGGAGCATTTTCTCATCGCAGAAGTCATTCAACTCTTGCGGAAAATGCTCTCGCGAAGCCGCGCCGCCCGGACGACGCGGCATCGCGAATGAAGTTCAATGGTGTGGCATCAATCGGTCAGACCGCCCCAAACCGCGGTCAGATAGGCGCGGATGAAGGGCGGCATCGCCTCGCTGATATCCTGTGGCCCGCGGGCGATCACGACGTCGTCGAGTTCCGGACGCTCCTCGCGGGCCAGATGCGCACGGATGCGCTCGGCCAGTTCCACCGCATCGAGCTGCGCCACCAGCGGCCGCATCAGGGCAATGCGTGGGCCAATGAACACCGCCTGCCAGCCGGGCGCCGCCGTCACGTCGCCCGCGCCGAGCCCGGTCTCCTCGGCAAGCTCGCGCATGACGCTGCCATCGAGGTCGACCGCTCCGGTGGCGGTGACATCCTCAGGATCCGGCGTGCCGGCGGCGAAATAGACGCGCCCGGCATTGGCGGTCCAGCCCGCCATTCGCCCCAGCACGAAGCCGCCGTCAGTGCCGCGCAGCGCCCCCATGGCGAAGGCATTGCGCATGATGGGATCGGGAAAGCCGGTGTCGCGCCACCACATGAACGAGGCGAAGTCGGTCTCCCGGTAGGCGCCCCGCATCACGCCATCGGTCACCTCATGGCGCGCCAGCAGCAGCACCCGGCCGTTCCACAGGCCCGGCTTCTCGGCCTTCAGGGCGGCGAAATGCGCGTCGATGGCGGGACGATTGACCTCGGCGAACGCCCATGGCTCCGCTTCGCGCACCATCTCCAATGCGCGCAGCGGCCGGACTGTCGCTTCGTCCTCGGCAGGCATCAGATATGGATCGTGCCTTCGGAGACGATCACCGCGCCGCCGCCGATGGTGACGCCGATCAGCGCGCCGCCCGCCACTTCGAGCCCGAGCCGCACCAGGCTGGGGCGCCCCATCTCGACGCCCTGCAGGATGTCGAAGGCGTGGAAGCCGTCGTCGGGTTTCTCGCCCGCCATCAGCACCGCCGCCAGCGAGGCCGCCGCCGAGCCGGTGGCCGGGTCCTCGTCGATGCCCATGTTCGCCGCGAACATGCGGGCACGCAGGTCGCCCTCGCCGTCCTCGTCACGGCAGAACACATAGACGGAATCCGCCGCGCCGCCGAAGGTCGCGATCAGCCGTCCGGCGCTCGGGCTGATGCGCGCCAGCGCCGAGCGCGAGGCCAGCGGGATACAGACGAAGGGCACGCCGGCGGATGCCACCACCGGCGTGTAGCCGTCGAAGCCGATGTCGGATTTGTCGAGGCCCAGCGCCTGTGCGCAGGCCTCAACGGTCATCGGCTCCTCTTCCAGGATCTCCGGCAGGCGCGGCACCGCGAAGGTGGCATTGCCGAAGCGCGGGCCCTTCACCGTGACATGGCAAGGCACGGGCCCTACCCCCTCCTCCACGACGAAGTCGGTGCTGGTCGACACCTTGTCGAGCGTGGCGAGCAGCACGGCGGCGCCGACCGTCGGATGGCCGGCGAACGGCAGCTCGTGATTGATGGTGAAGATGCGCAGCCGGGCGCGGTTGAACTCATCCGTCGGCTTCACCACGAACACCGATTCGGACAAATTGAACTCGCGGGCGATGGCTTGCATCTGGTTGCTATCGAGCCCCTCCGCGTCCAGCACCACCGCCAGCGGATTGCCGGCCAGAGCGCGGTCGGTGAAGACGTCGAGCGTGACGAAGCGGCGGGGGGTCGCGGTGGCCATGGGGGTCAGAGCTTCTCCGGAGTGAAGATACGCGACGGCGAGACGAATTCATCCTGGGCCGCCACGGTGAGAATCTCCCGCGAACCGGCCGCTGCTGTTCGTGCAAGCAAACCATAGGCCGATGACGCTGCCTTGGAGAGCGCTTCGGCCGTGGAATGCGTGGTTTTCCAGTGCACGAAGAACAGAGCGGCGATGGCGTCGCCCGCTCCGTTCACCGAAATGTCGAGCTTCGGCGTGCGCACCAGGTAGCGCCCGTCCGGGCCGGAGGCCATCAGGTCGATGGCGTCGGCCGGGGTGTCCTCGGTGTGCAGGCTGGTGACGAGGATGACACGCGGGCCGGTGGCGTGCACCTGGTCGCAGGCAGCGATCGCATCGGTGAGCGTCGCCGTGGTACGGCCGGACAAATATTCCAGTTCGAACTGGTTGGGCGTGATCAGGTCCGCCGCCGGCACCGCCTTGTCGCGCATGAATTCCGGGATGCCCGGCCGCACGAAGATGCCGCGGCCGACATCGCCGATCACCGGATCGCAGCAATAATGCGCGTCGCGGTTCGCCGCCTTCACCCGCCCGACCGTGTCGAGGATGGCGTCGCCGATCTCCGCCGCGCCCATATAGCCGGAGAGCACGCCATCGCAGCGCGGCAGCACATTGCGGTCTTCCATGCCGCCGACCAGCTCGCGGATCAGATTGGCGTCGAACACCTGGCCGCGCCATGCGCCGTAGCCGGTGTGGTTGGAGAACTGCACGGTATGGATCGCCCACACCTCATGGCCGAGCCGCTGCATCGGGAACATCGCCGATGCATTGCCGACATGGCCGTAGGCGACCCAGGACTGGATGGAGAGGATATTCATGCGCACGCGCCCCGAAGGAGAACCAACGATCCGCGCTTAGCGTGGGCGGTGCAAGGGCTCAAACGCATTTAGCTGAAGCAATTCATCAGACTGCGTTACCAACGCCACGGTATCGGCAGCGGGAACCGCGACGTGATCCGCTGGCCCTTGCCAGCCGGCCCGGCGCATGCGAGAGCCGAACCATGACCGAGATGCTCTCAGCCCTTGCTTTGGCCGAGGCCGTCCGCTCCGGGCGGCTCTCCCCTGCCGACATCGCCGATCGCTGCGCCGATACCATCGCCGCGCGCGAGGCCGAGATCGGCGCCTTCGCCGCGATCGATCTCGACGCGCTGCGTCAGGCGGCACGCGCGCCGGGCCTTGCCGATGGCCGGCTCGCCGGCCTGCCGGTCGGTGTCAAGGACATCATCGATACCGCCGATTTCCCCACCGCACGCGGCTCAGCCATCTATGACGGCCACCGGCCGGCGTCCGACGCCGCCATCGTGCGCATGCTGGCCCATGCCGGCGGACTGATCGCGGGCAAGACCGCGACCACCGAGTTCGCCTTCATGAACCCTGCGCTCACCCGCAACCCGCACCATGCCGGCCACACACCGGGCGGCTCATCGGCGGGCTCGGCGGCGGCGGTGGCGGCCGGCATGCTGCCGCTGGCGATCGGTACCCAGACCGGTGGCTCGGTGATCCGGCCAGCCTCATTTTGCGGCGTCGCCGGCTACAAGGCGTCCTACAAGCTGCTGCCGACCATTGGCGTCAAGGCATTCTCCTGGTCGCTCGACACGCTCGGCCTGTTCGCCGCCCGCGTCGCCGACCTTGCCTTCGCCGCCGGCGCCATTACCGGGCGCGATTTCGACCTGCGCGATGCCGGCCAGCCGCCGCGCCTCGCCTTCGTCATCACCGCGCGAGCCGAACAGGCGACGGCCGACGCCCATGCCGCGCTTGATGAAGCCGCGCGCGCTGCCGAGCGTCGCGGTGCCCGCGTGCTCGGCCAGATCCTGCCACCAGAGGTGGAAGCGGCAGACGCCGCGCACAACATCATCCAGTCCTATGAGGTGGCGCTGGCGCTGGCCGACGAATATGACCGCCATCGCGAGCGCCTCTCGCCTGTGCTGCGCGACTATCTCGACGCCGCCCGTGGTGTCTCGCCCGAGCATTATGACGAGGCCCGCCGCACCGCCCGGCGTGCGCGCCATGCGGCGGCCGACGCCTTTGCCAATTTCGACGCCGTGCTCACCTTCTCCGCCACCGGCGAGGCGCCTGAAGGCCTGGGCTCGACCGGCTCGCCGGTGTTCAACCGGCTCTGGACCCTGCTCGGCGCGCCCTGCGTGAACGTCGCCGGCCTGCGCGGCGCCAAGGGCCTGCCCGTGGGCGTCCAGGTGGTCGGCCGCTTCGGCCGCGACAAGGCCACGCTGAACATCGCCCGGTTCCTGGAGCGCGCCATCGCCGCGGAGTGAGCTCCTCCGATTAATTGGCCAGATTGGCGATGCCCTGCCAGATGGCGTCCTTGGCCGCAACGAACGGCGGCGGCGGCAGCATCTGCGGCGGATCGGGATTGGCCTTGCCGCCCGCGACGAGCCGGGCGATCCAGACCTCGCCGTCGGTGTAATAGCGATCACCGCCGCCATTGCGGCCATTGATGGTCGGGCCGACGCCGGTGACCTCGTAGATCGCCTCGACCATCTTCGCCGTCTTGAGATCGTCGATCAGCAGCGCGCGCACCGCATCGACATCCGGCCCGATATGATGCGTCACTTGCCCGGTATAATGGCTGAGGCCGACGCCGCGGTCATAGGTCGCCGCACCGAGCCAGACCGGCCGCCCCTCCTCGCCCTGATCCAGCACCTTCCAGAAGCGCACATGGTCGCGCCGGTCGGCACTGCGGCCGATCTCCTTCTCGAAGGCGAGATCCTCGACGCGACGATCGTAATAAAGCGGGCTCACCGGCGCCTGCGGATCGGGCCGGTCGAGCAGCACCGAGCCGACGATGGCGATGCTGGACTTCAGCGTCACCGGGTCCGCCGGCATCCAGCCCGCCGCATGCATCGCCCGGATGACGTCTTCTTCGGTGCCGACAAGCCCGACATTGATCGGATCGCCGGCAATGCCCTGCTTGGTTCGCGTGACCATCGGCACGGCGGCAAGACGCGGCTGGCGCTGATGATGGGTCCAGCCGATGGGCAGCAGGAAATAGGCGGCAAGCGCCCAGATGGCCAGGAGGACGACGCCCCAGAAGATGAGATGGCGCACATCCGTCCCGAACCAGCTCATTGCTACTCCGCCGCGACCGCCCTGAGGCTTGCCGGATCATAGTTCAACACCGGCGCCAGCCAGCGCTCGGTCTCTTCCACGCTCATGCCCTTGCGCCGGGCATAATCCTCGACCTGGTCGCGCTCGATCCGCCCCACACCGAAATAGGCGGCATCCGGATGGGCGAAATAGAGCCCCGACACCGCCGCACCCGGCCACATGGCGAAGCTCTCGGTAAGCTCGACTCCGGTCTGAGCGGTGGCGTCCAGCAGATTGAAGAGAGTCACTTTTTCGGTGTGGTCGGGCTGCGCGGGATAGCCCGGAGCCGGCCGGATGCCGCGATAGGCCTCCTCGATCAGATTCTGATTATCAAGCGCCTCGTCCGGCGCATAAGCCCAGAACTCCCGGCGCACCCGCTCGTGCATCCGCTCCGCAAGGGCCTCGGCAAGACGGTCCGCCAGCGCCTTCAGGAGAATCGAGGAATAGTCATCGTGTGCCGCCTTGAAGGCCTCGGAGCGCTCATGCTCGCCGAAGCCGGTGGAGACGCAAAAGCCGCCAATATAGTCAGTCACGCCGCTGTCAGCCGGCGCGATGAAATCGCTCAGCGCGTAGCTGGCGCGCCCGGCGCTCTTCGCCATCTGCTGGCGCAGCGTGTGCAGCGTCGCAATCTCGCCGTCCCGTGTGGCATTGCCATGGAGCACGATGTCGTCGCCCACCGCATTGGCCGGCCAGAAGCCGATCACGGCGCGGGCGGTGAGCCACTTCTCGGCGACGATGCGGTCCAGCATGCGCCGCGCATCGTCATAGAGCGCGCGCGCCGCGACGCCGACCTTCGGGTCGTCGAGGATCGCCGGGAACCTGCCGACCAGCTCCCAGGACTGGAAGAACGGCGTCCAGTCGATATAGGGCACCAGTTCGGCGAGGTCGTAATTGTCGAACGCCCGCGTGCCGGTGAAGGTCGGGATCGGCGTCGTGTAGCCGGCAAAGTTTGCCTTGAACGCGTTGGCCCGCGCATCCGCCAGCTTCACCCGGGTCTTGTTGCGGTCGGCCTTGGCGTGGTTCTCCGCGACCTTGGCGTATTCGGCGCGGATGTTGGCGACATAGTCCGGGCGTGCATTGTCGTTGAGCAGGCTGGAGACCACGCCCACGGCACGGCTGGCATCGGTCACATAGACCGCCTGGCCGCGCACATATTGCGGGGCGATCTTCACCGCGGTGTGGACGCGCGAGGTCGTCGCGCCGCCGATCAAGAGCGGCACGCTGAAACCCTCGCGCTCCATCTCGGAGGCGACATGCACCATCTCGTCGAGCGAGGGGGTGATGAGGCCGGAAAGCCCGATCACGTCCACCTTCTCGGTACGTGCCACTTCGAGGATCTTCGCCGTCGGTACCATGACCCCGAGATCGATCACCTCGTAATTGTTGCACTGGAGCACGACGCCGACGATGTTCTTGCCGATGTCATGGACATCGCCCTTCACCGTCGCCATCAACACCTTGCCGGCGTTGGATGCCTCGGTGATCCCCTGCTCCTGCTTCTCCAACTCCATGAAGGGCATGAGATAGGCGACGGCCTGCTTCATCACGCGGGCCGACTTCACCACTTGCGGCAGGAACATCTTGCCGGCGCCGAACAGGTCGCCGACCACGTTCATGCCGGCCATCAGCGGGCCTTCGATGACGTGCAGCGGGCGGGCGACGGACTGGCGTGCCTCCTCGGTGTCGGTCTCGACGAAATCGGTGATGCCGTTGACGAGCGCATGCTCCAGCCGCTTCTCCACCGGCCATGAGCGCCAGGCGAGATCGGCTTCCTTCCTCTCCTTGCCGCCGCCCCGGAAGCGCTCGGCCAGCGTCAGCAGGCGCTCGGTGGCGTCCTCGCGGCGGTTCAGCACCACATCCTCGCAGGCCTCGCGCAGCTCCGGCTCGATCTCGCTATAGAGCGCGAGCTGGCCCGCATTGACGATGCCCATGTCCATGCCGGCGGCGATGGCGTGATAGAGGAACACCGCGTGCATCGCCTCGCGCACCGGCTCATTGCCGCGGAACGAGAAGGACAGGTTCGACACGCCGCCGGAGATATGTGCGTAGGGCAGTTGCTGGCGGATCGCGCGGGTCGCCTCGATGAAGGCGACGCCATAGCCGGAATGCTCCTCGATGCCGGTCGCCACCGCGAAGATGTTCGGATCGAAGATGATATCCTCGGGCGGAAAGCCCACCTCCTCGGTGAGGATGCGGTAGGCCCGCGCGCAGATATTCACCTTGCGCTCATAGGTGTCGGCCTGCCCGGTCTCATCGAACGCCATGACGACGACGGCAGCGCCATAGGCCCGCACCAGCCGCGCATGATGCTTGAACGCCTCCTCGCCTTCCTTCAGCGAGATCGAGTTCACGATGCCCTTGCCCTGGATGCACTTCAGGCCGGCCTCGATGACGCTCCATTTGGAGCTATCGACCATCACCGGCACGCGGGCGATGTCCGGCTCGGCGGCAAGCAGGTTCAGGAAGGTCACCATGGCCTTCTCGGAATCGAGCAGGCCCTCGTCCATATTGATGTCGATGACCTGCGCGCCGTTCTCCACCTGGTCGCGCGCCACCGCCAGCGCGGCCGCGTAGTCGCCATTGGTGATGAGCTTGCGGAAGCGCGCCGACCCGGTGACGTTGGTGCGCTCACCGACATTGACGAACGGGATCTGCGGCGTCAGCTCGAACGGCTCCAGCCCCGACAGCCGCAGCCGCGGCTCGACCTCGACGACCGCGCGCGGACGATGCGGCGCAACGGCCTCCGCCAGCGCGCGGATATGATCCGGCGTGGTGCCGCAGCAGCCGCCGACCACGTTGACGAGGCCCGACGCGGCGAACTCGCCGACCAGCCTGGCCATTGCCTCGGGGCTCTCGTCATAGAGCCCGAACTCGTTCGGCAGGCCGGCATTGGGATAGGCGCAGATCAGCGTGTCGGCGACACGCGACAGATCGTCGATATGGGCGCGCATCTCCTTGGCACCGAGCGCGCAATTCAGCCCGATGGAGAAGGGCTGCGCATGCCGCAGCGAGTTCCAGAACGCCTCCGGCGTCTGGCCGGACAGCGTGCGCCCGGACAGGTCGGTGATGGTGCCGGAGATCATCACCGGCACGCGGATGCCGCGCGCCTCGAACAGCCGCTCGATGGCGAACACCGCTGCCTTGGCGTTCAGCGTGTCGAAGATGGTCTCGATCAGCAGCAGGTCCGCGCCGCCATCCAGCAGCGCGCCGGCCTGCTCGCCATAGGCGGTGGCGAGTTCGTCGAACGAGGTGGCGCGGAAACCGGGATCATTGACGTCCGGCGAGATCGAGGCGGTGCGGTTGGTCGGCCCGATGGCGCCGGCGACGAAGCGGCGGCGGCCATCCTTCGCCTCGGCCAGTTTCGCCGCCTCCTTGGCGAGCTTGGCGCCCTCGAAATTGATCTCGTAGACAATGCTCTCCATGCCGTAATCGGCCATGGCGATGGTGGTGCCGGAGAAGGTGTTGGTCTCGACGATGTCGGCGCCGGCGAGGAAGTAAGCGAGATGGATGTCCCGCACCGCGTCCGGTCGGCTGATGTTCAGGAGGTCGTTATTGCCGCGCACGTCGCGGTTCCACGCCTTGAACCGCTCGCCGCGATAGCCTGCCTCATCCAGCTTGAGCTGCTGGATCATCGTGCCCATCGCCCCGTCGAGCACCAATATGCGCTCGGCGGCGGCAGCCTTGAGGGCTTTGAGGGTGTCGGTATGGATCGGCAACTGGGACATCGCGGGCCACTTTCTACTCCCTCTCCCCGTCGGGGAGAGGGTTGGGGTAAGGGGCCTCGCCGCGCAGGGCTTCAAGAACGCGCAGCAGAACGCCCTCTATGTTCGTCGTAACCTCGTTATTCCAGAAGCGGATGACCAGATAGCCATGCGCTTCGATCATCTGCGTCCGGTCGGCATCGTTCTCGGCGGCATGTTGGCCGCCGTCGAGTTCGACGACCAGTTTCGCGTCGGGGCACAGGAAGTCGACAATGTAGCTCTCGATCGGCCCCTGTCGGCGGAACTTCCAGCCATCCAGGCGACGATCACGCAAGTGGGACCAGAGTTTCCGTTCAACATCAGTCTGGTTCTTCCGCAGTCGCCGCGCTCTCGAAATCCTACCGTCCATCCCCCTCACCCGGCCCTGCGGGCCGACCTCTCCCCCTCGGGGAGAGGTTAAGTACGCCAGCCGTTCCATCGTCTGCTCCCTCTCCCCGTCGGGGAGAGGGCTGGGGTGAGGGGCTAAGCCGCCGCCTGCCCTTCGCCTGCCGCCGCCTGCGGCGGGCGCAGGCCCAGCAGGTGGCAGATGGCATAGACGAGATCGGCGCGGTTCAGCGTGTAGAAATGGAATTCCGTCACGCCGCGGTCGACGAGATCGAACACCTGCTCGGCCGCCACCGCCGCCGCGATCAGCTTGCGGGTCTCCGGATCGCTGTCCAGCCCCTCGAACCGCCCGGCGAGCCAGCCCGGCATATAGGTGCCGGTCTTCTCGGCGAAGTTCTTCGCCTGCTTGAAATTGCTCACCGGCAAGATGCCCGGCACCACCGGCACGTCGATGCCGCGGGCGCGCACCTTGTCGAGATAGCGGAAATACAGGTCATTATCGAAGAAGCACTGGGTGATGGCGCGGCTGGCGCCGGCATCGACCTTGGCTTCCAGTATGTCGAGGTCGGCATCGAAGGACGGGCTCTCCGGATGCTTCTCCGGATAGGCCGAGACCGACACCTCGAAATTGGCGATGCGGCGCAACCCGGCGACGAGGTCAGCCGAGGTCGCGTAGCCTTCCGGGTGCGGTTCATAGGCATGGCCGACACCGCCCGGCGGATCGCCGCGCAGCGCCACGATATGGCGCACGCCGGCATCCCAATAGCCGCGGACGACCTCGTCCACTTCGCCCTTCGCGGCGGCGACGCAGGTGAGGTGCGCGGCCGGCGCGAGCCGGGTCTCCTTGATGATGCGCTCCACCGTGGCGTGGGTGCGCTCGCGGGTCGAACCGCCGGCGCCATAGGTGACCGAGACGAATTTCGGCGCCAGCGGCGCCAGCCGGGTGATCGAGCTCCACAGCGTCGCCTCCATCTCCTCGCTCTTCGGCGGGAAGAACTCGAAGGAGACGGAAATGGGCCGCCCACCGGTGCGCCGGCTGCGGCGCTCGACATCGGACGACATCAGGCGACCTCCTTCTTGTCTTGCTTGTTGTTTTGGCCCGTCGCCAGCGCGATCCGCGGATCGCGCGCGAGCCAGAGGGACACGGTGAGCTTGCCGTCCGCCAGCGGCGCCAGCAGGCGGTGCGCGACCGGATCGAGGCCGGCCTGCGTCAGCCAGCTCTCCATGATCTCGGGCGCAAAGCCGAGCCGGCGATGGGCATGCGCCTCGCGCAGGAATTCGAGATCGTGCGGGGCGAAGTCGATCACCAGCAGCCGCCCGCCGGGACGCAGCACCCGCGCCGCTTCCTTCAGCGCCCGTGGCGCATCCTCGAGGAAATGCAGCACCTGGTGGACCACCACCACGTCGAAGGCGTCGCGCGGCAAGGCAAGGCTGTAGATATCGCCCTGGCGTACCGTGCAGTTCTTCGCCCCTGCCCGCTCCAGATTGGCGCGGGCGACTGCGAGCATGTCGGCGGAGAGGTCAATGCCGACGCCGCGTTCGATCTGCGGCGCGAACAGTTCCAGTATCCGGCCCGTGCCGGTGCCGAGATCGAGCAGGCTACCGATGTGCACGCCGTGCAGCGCCTCGCGGATCGCCGCTTCCACCTGCTCGTCTGGAGCGTGCAGGCGGCGTATGACGTCCCATTCATGGGCGTGGGTGCGGAAATAGGCCTGCGCGCTTTCCGCCCGCGCGGCGCGCACCGCGTCGAGCCGCTCGCGGTCGCGCAGCAGCACGTCATCGTCCGGCGCCATCAACTCCAGCAGCGCGTCGGTCACCGCCGCACCCGGCGTGTCGGTGGCACGCCGATAGAACACCCAGCTTGCCTCGCGGAACCGCTCGACCAGTCCGGCTTCCGCCAACAATTTGAGATGACGGGAGATTCTGGGCTGCGACTGGCCGAGAATATCGGTAAGCTCCGACACCGTCAGTTCGCCCTCGCCCATCAGCGCCAGCAGGCGCAGCCGCGTATCCTCGCCGGCCGCCTTGAGGCCGTCGAGCAGGAGCGCGAAACTGAGCGGCGGAGCCGACACGGCAGACAACCCTTCAAAGCAGATATAAAGATATCTTTATGTCTGATTTCGACACGACGCAAGAGGGCGCGCGCGTCGTGGTCGAGATGGAATCAGCGAGAGCGACACGTGACCGACAGCAATGACAGCGACGCGACCCTGCCCTATCCGGAATTCGGCATCCGCCCCGGCGAGGTCGCGGGCGAACTGCCCGCCACGTTCGATGCCGGCCTCTATTATATAGGCCGCATCCGCACTCCCTGGACGCGCCGCGCCGACTGCCCGAAGAATGCGCGCGAATCAGATGCGCTCTGCACTGTCGAGATTGCGCCCGCCTTCCGCCCGGCGCTGGAGGGACTGGACGGCACGAGCCATGTCTGGTTGCTCTATTTCATGGACCGCGCGCCACGCGACCTGCTGGTCCAGGTGCCGAATACCTATGGCAAGGGCCGCGGCACCTTCGCCTTGCGCAGCCCGGCCCGGCCCAATCCGATCGCCATGAGCGCCGCCCAACTCGTCGCAATCGAGGGCGGAAACCTTATCGTTCGCGGGCTCGACTGCCTCGACGGCACGCCGCTCCTCGACATCAAGCCCTATTTCGCCTCGACCGACGCCATCCCGGACGCCGTGGTCGGCTGGCACATGGCACGGCGCAACGGAGATTCCGGCCCCACCTGACGACAGTGTTGCAGCGATGCATCGGCTCTGTGCCTTACGCATGTCTGACGAGTCCGTGACACATCCGCGGCGCTGGTCGGTCTTGAACCCGCCTTGTTCCTGCGTCATTTCCTGCCTGAAATCTGTTCCGGCAAATCAACACAGGCATGATGATGGCCGTTCGCCTTGGTATCGCTCCCGTCGCCGCCCTTGCCGTCCTGGCATCCATCGGCACCGCCAGCGCGCAATATTACCCACCAGACGCCACCAATCAGACCTATGCGCCACCCGGCACCGCCGAGGCGCCTGCCGGCTACGACCCGTATAACGCCCCGGGCAACAACGGCTATGGCGCTCCGCCTCCCGGCGTGCGCGATCCCTATGCCCAGCAGCAGCGGGCGCCCCAGCAGGGTTATGGCGCGCAGCAGGGTTATGGCGCGCAGCCCGGCTACGGTACCCAGCCGGACTATGCCCAGCAGCCGGTCCAGGCCGAGCCGCCGGTCGCTGCCATCCCGGCGCCTAACAATCCCTATGGCCCGGCCGGCGCAGCACCACAGCAGCAGGCCGGCTATCCCGCGGGCGGATATTCCGCTCCGGCGGGCGGTTATTCCTCGCAGCAGCCGGCGGGCTACGGTCAGGCGCCTCAGCAAGCTGGTCAGCAGGCCGGCTATCCCGCGGGCGCCTATTCCGGTCAGCCGCCGGCCGGCATGGCCTCGCCTTATGGCAACCAGCCGCAGGGCAACTACCAGCAGCAGCAGGCCGCCTATCCGCAGCAGCAACAGCCGGCCGTGACCGGCGCGGTGCCGCCCGGCGCCGTTGGCGGCAGCAGCCAGGCGCAGGGCGCCAATGGTTCCAGCGTCGCCATGCTCCCCCCCGAGGACCAGCCCGAGACCGGGCCGACCAAGGAACTGCCGGCGAACCTGAAGCATCAGGTGGTCGACTATTCGACCAAGGAAGCCCCTGGCACCATCATTATCGATACGCCGAACACCTACCTCTATTACGTGCTGGGCAGCGGCAAGGCCGAGCGCTTCGGCATCGGCGTCGGCCGCGAGGGCTTCACCTGGTCGGGCGCGCAGAAGATCAGCCGCAAGGCGGAGTGGCCGGATTGGCGCCCGCCGGCGGAGATGATCGAGCGCCAGCCCTATCTGCCGCGCTTCATGGCCGGCGGCCCGGGCAACCCGATGGGCGCGCGCGCGCTCTATCTCGGCGGCACGGTCTACCGCATCCATGGCACCAACCAGCCCTCGACCATCGGCCAGTTCATGTCCTCGGGCTGTATCCGCATGCTGAACGAGGATGTCGAGGCGCTGTTCGACAAGGTGAAGGTCGGCACCAAGGTCGTGGTGCTGCCGGGGGATCCGCCGAAGACCGCCTCGAACGCCGTGCCGGACGCCTCCATCGTCCCGGCCAGCGCGCCCGCGGTTTCGGTGCGCTGACGCGACACTGAGCGCCATCGAATGTGACGATCATCCCCGGCCCTACGCCGGGGATTTTCGTTTGGAGCGGTCGTTCTGTCTGAACATCCTTCGAGGCCCGGCTTTGCCGGGCACCTCCGCGGTTGGCCCTTGGCCAACCGCTAGGGATGACGTGGTTATGAAAGCGACGTCATCCTGAGGTGCGAGCGCAGCGAGCCTCGAAGGATGCTCCAACTGAGCGTGTCTCTCCCAACGACACGCGACTTTTCCGGCCGGTCCCGCAAGGTGAGGACCATCGGCAGGTAGTGGCACGGCCCCAGCGAGGAGCTAGTCTGCGCAGCGCACCACCCGCGCCCGAGGACACCGCCATGTCGGCCGCCCCCGATTTCGCCGCCCGCCGCTTCCAGTCCGCCGCCGCGCACTATCTGGCCGGCCGCGCGCCCTACCCGCCGGCGCTGATCGCCCGGGTCGTCGAATTGCTGCAGCTGGAGCCCGATGACCGCGTCATGGATCTCGGCTGCGGTCCGGCGCAGCTGGCCGTCGGCTTCGCGCCCTATGTCGGCGAGGTGCTGGCGCTCGACCCGGAGCCGGCCATGCTGGAGCTGGCTCGCGAGGCGGCCTCACAGGTGCCGAATGTCGAGGTCGTACAAGCCGGTTCCCAGGATATCGGCGCGCATCTCGGCCGCTTCCGTGCCGCGGTGATCGGGCGCGCCTTCCACTGGATGGACCGCGCGGAGACCTTGCGGCGCTTCGACGGCCTGCTGGAGCCCGACGGCGCGGTGGTGCTGTTCGGCGACGAGCGGCCGAAGCTGCCGGAGAATGCCTGGCTCCAGCACTATTCCGAGCTGATCGAGCGCTTTTCCGCCGATGACGAGGACCGGCAACGGCGGCGCTCCGAGGCCTTCGCGCCGCACATGTCCGTGTTGCTCCACTCGCCCTTCAGCCGCCTCGAGCGGGCAAGCGTCGTCACCAGCCGCGAGCTCGGCGTCGACGGGCTGGTCCAGCGCGCGCTGTCGCAATCGAGCACGTCGCGGGCGCGGCTCGGCGCGCAGGCCGACGAGATGGTTGCGGAGTTGCGCGCCAAGGCCCCGGCCTGGAGCCCAACCGGCAGGTTCACCGAAGTGCTGTTCTCGAACGCCCTGATCGCCCGGCGGCCTGTAGCGGATTAGGTCATAGACTTGGCGTTCAGACCGAAACCGGGCATTCCCCATGAGCCAAACGTCGGACAAAAGCAGCATCGTCACCTTGATAAATGTCTTCACGGTCGATCCGGTTAACCAGCAGCGGCTTGTCGATCTGCTTGCTCGTGCCACGGATGACTTCGTCAGCCACGCGCCGGGCTTTATCTCGTCGACGCTCCATCGCAGCGTCGACGGTACAAAAGTGGCGATGTATGCGCAATGGCGCAGCGCTGAAGACTACCAGGCCATGCGCCAGGATCCGGGACCTCTGCCATTCCTCGAAGAGGCGCTCACCATCGCAAAATTTGAACCGGGCATGTACGAGATCGCGCGGACATTCCTGCCTACCGGTGGGTAGTTTCGGGTGCGACCCTCACAGCCCCAACCGAAGGCCGACAGCATGAGGCCCACAACGGGTGGCTAACGGCCCCTCGGGCGGCGCCCTCGCTGGCCGCTGTTATGAGAGATGAGGCGGCCTGGAGGTTCGCCGTGGACGGTGTGCAAGACTGCTCCGCTCTCACGTAGTCGTCGCCGAAAGCGTGAACAGTTCCGAACTCCCCACACGGCGAGAAAATCCTGTCCGGTTGCCTCATCGCGATAGTAAGCAGAGCCGCCAAAGACTGCTTCAAGTTCCTGCTCGCCTCGTCCCTCGCCGCCAAATACTGATGCGACGAGACCAATAGGCGCTGCGGTGACCGCCGTCTCGCTCTTGGCGAATTGAACAGCGCGGAACACATATATCGGAAGGGGCTGCCTCACAGGCCTAAGCTGCCACGGGAGGTCCGCCG
Organism: Starkeya sp. ORNL1; assembly: GCF_012971745.1. Classification (NCBI taxonomy): domain Bacteria; kingdom Pseudomonadati; phylum Pseudomonadota; class Alphaproteobacteria; order Hyphomicrobiales; family Xanthobacteraceae; genus Starkeya; species Starkeya sp. ORNL1. Next base: position 26,595 of record NZ_CP048834.1, on the reverse strand, counting down.
TCCGCAACTGAGGTTAGCGGACTATGGTTCCCTCGCCGATCAGGCACGCCTCCCGCAGGTAAAAATGTCCATCTTGTGCGAGTGCCTCGACTGCGTTCTGACCCGACAGGAATACGAAGCCGACGCGTCGCTGCTCGCCTGGCTTCATTTCGCTCTCCAGCAGCGGATAGTCATCCCATCCCTCTTTTAAGCTCTTGTCCTTGCTGCAAGGACAACCCCAGCCGAGATTAATAGGCCAAGCCCTTCCGCCCGCCTCTGCGGGATAGAGATACAGGTCAACGATCAGGTCAGGCTGGCTGAACGCGAAGCGTTCCCGCAATGTCGTTTCGCGCGTCATTGATGTGTTAAAGCACCGACGGACGATGTTCGGTATGGGTTGTCGACAACAGACATTTATAGTTTCACGCCCTCCCCCTATCCCCGCCACAAATGCTGCGCCGGCACTCGCACCTCGATCTCGCCGGTGGTGAGGTCGCCCGCGCGTTCCACCCAGGCAACGAGACCGCGCAGGCCCCGCGCCACTTGCGGGAACCGCAGGTCCAGCCCCTCCTGCTCCGGATAGTGGGCGCCGATCGATACCCCGGCATGCCGGCATGGCCCGTTCTCGCCCTCGATGGCGAGGGCGGCGCCGCTCGGGAAATGCAGCCGCGTGCCGGGCGGCAACCGGGTGAGGCGCGTCACTCCCTCGATCACCAGATTGGCGCCGATCCATTCCGGCTGCACATCGGCAAGCCCGAGCCGACGCGCAATCTCGGCGAGTTCGTCAGGCGCCACCAGCGAGAGCTGCCGCGAATTGCGGATCGGCGCGCCGCGCGGATACCACGGCACGCGGGAACAGGCCGGGCGGGCGTGGCCGTGATGCCGGTCGCTCGCCAGGCCGTCGAGCTCGACCGCAAGCCGCTCCACTTCGCGGGTGACGAAGCCGCCGCCATCGGCGATCAGCAGCCGTGCCGCCTGCGCCTTGAGGCGCCGCGCCGGGATCGTGGGCGCATTGTCGGCAAAAGCATCGGCGGCGAACAGGTCGGCGGTCTCGTTCATATGGGATTCTCCGCACATTGGCCGGACGCATCGCACCTATAGCGTTGCGGCGCTGCGTTGTAATATCGCGCCGCGTGTACGCACGCCGAGTCGACCGGAACGCCCGGCACGCCAGAATCGTTCTTGCACCGTCGGCGCCGGCAAGGGGGTTTGGTCATGTCTCTTCCGTCGGATTCTCTCACGCCCACACCCGCCGGCACCATTGTCGGCCATATCTCCGAGATGCGTGCCAAATGGGGCTGGTTCGTCGCGCTCGGCGCATTGATGATCGTCGCCGGCCTGATCGCCATGGGCAATCTGGTGCTCGGCACCGTGGTCTCGGTGCTTTATGTCGGCGCCATGATGGCTGTGGCCGGCATCGGCGAGATCTTCCATGCCTTCCAGGTGAAGGGCTGGGGCGCGTTCCTGTTCTGGCTGCTGTCCGGCCTGCTCTATCTTGCCGCCGGCATCATCGCCTTCATGAACCCGCTGCTTGCCGCCGCCTGGCTGACCTTGCTGCTCGGCATCGCGCTGATCGTCTCCGGCGTGTTCCGCGGCATCGCCGCCTGGCATGCCCGCCCGCACGCCGGCTGGGGGTGGCTGGCCTTCTCCAGCTTCATCAGCCTGCTGCTCGGCATCGAAATCGTGATCCGCTGGCCAGTGAATTCACTCTGGATTCTTGGCCTGTTTCTCGGCATCGACCTGATCTTCAACGGCGTCGCGGTATTTATGCTCGGATGGCGCCTGAAGAAGTGAGGTAGGTTTGGACGCCCGGACGCCCAAGGATGTAATGCTTGGAACGGAACTGGCACGGCCGGCGGCGCGCGAGGCCGCGGCCGAAAGATTTGCAGTACCAGCTCCTGCCCCGAGGGAATATATCGCATCCGATACGTCCGGCCTCGAAGCCGCGGTCCCGGCCGCCAGCACCGGGCGGGATCTGCGGCTCGACCTGTTTCGCGGTCTCGCGCTGTGGTTCATCTTCCTGAACCACATACCGAACAATGTGGTGAACTGGATCACCACCCGCAATTTCGGCTTCTCGGACGCCACCGAGATCTTCGTCTTCATCTCCGGCTACACCGCCGCCATGGTCTATGGCCGGCAGATGGAGACGAGCGGCGTCCTCGTCACCTCGGCGCGCATATGGCGACGCTCCTGGCAGCTCTATGTCGCCTTCATCTTCCTGTTCGTCGTCTATCTCGCCGAGATTTCCTATGTCATCGGCCGCTTCTCCAATCCGCTCTATGCGGAGGAGATGGGCGCCCTGCAATTCCTCTCCGAGCCCGACGTCGCTTTGGTCCAGGCGCTGCTCTTGAAGTTCCGGCCGGCGAACATGGACGTGCTGCCGCTCTATATCGTGCTGCTCGCCGGTTTCCCTCCGGTGCTGTGGGCGCTGCGCCGCTGGCCGGACGTGACGCTCGCGGCTTCCTTCGCGGTCTATGTCGGCGCGGGGCTGTTCGGCTGGAACCTGCCCGCCTATCCCGACGACAAGATGTGGTTCTTCAACCCGTACGCCTGGCAGTTCCTGTTCGTGTTCGGCGGCTGGTGCGGCATTGGCGGCTCGGACCGGCTCACCCGGCTGGTGCATTCGCGCCTCGTGGTCGGCATTGCCGCGCTCTATCTGCTGGTCTCGCTGGCAGTGGTGGTGAGCTGGTGGTGGCACCCGCTGGACGGGCTGGTTCCCGAAGCGGTCGGCCGCCTCATCTATCCGATCAGCAAGACCGACCTCGCACCCGTGCGCCTGATGCATTTCCTGGCGCTGGCGGTCGTGGTGGTGCGGCTGGTGCCCGAGAACCTCGCCATCCTTCGCTCGCCGATTTTGCGACCGATGATCCTGTGCGGCCAGCACTCGCTGGAGATCTTCTGTTTCGGCGTCTTCCTTTCTTTCGCCGCACATTTCGTGCTCAACGAGATCGTCGGCACGGTTTTCATGCAGCTTGCGCTGAGCCTCGCCGGCATAACCCTGATGGTTGCCCTATCGGCCCTATTGTCGTGGTATTCTCGCGTGGAGCGCGGGTTGGCCGCGCGGAAGAACCTTTGATGCGGTGCGCTTCGCGGGTGGTTCGGATAATCGGCTTGAGCCTGGTGGCGGCGCTCCTCGCGGCGGCGCCCGATCTCGCCTCCGCGGCCGAGGCCGTTCCCTGCGCCGCCCCCTCCGAACTGACGCGCGCCGGCTTCAGCCTGCCGCTGCTGGCAAAGTCGCTGAAGGAAAAGACTCCGACGACGATACTGGTGCTGAACAGCAGCGCCTCGGCATCGAAGAAGCGGGCCGGCGAAGCCGGTACCGAAGTCGTGCCGCGCAGCTTCCCGAGCTTCATCGAGGAGACCTTGAAGGCCCGCTATCCCGAAGGCGGCATCAAGCTGGTGACGCGCAACGAGCCGCGCCACACCGCTGTCGCGGTGGCCGAAGCGCTGCCCAAGCTGCTCCAGGAGGTGAAGCCGGCGCTGCTGATCTGGCAGACCGGCATCTATGACGCCATTTACGGGGCCGACGCGGGTGACTTCTCCGACGCGGTCACCCTCGGCATCAACGAGGCGCACGCCGCCGGCGCCGACGTCATCATGGTCGGCCCGCAATTCAGTCCGCGCACCGATTTCGCCTTCGAGGTCGCGCCCTACAATTCGACCTTGCGCTGGGCCGCCCGTTCGGCCGGCGTACCGTTCTTCGATCGCTACGCCGTGATGCGCTTCTGGGACGAGGATCGTATCTTCGATCTCGACGCCATCCGCCCCGAGCCTTCGCTCTATGAGAATGTCCACCGCTGCATCGGCCGCCTGCTGATCCAGATGATCGGCGACGGCGTCGATACCAAGACCGTCGGATCCCGCTGAAGATGAACGCTGCCAAATTTGCCGCTGCCGGCTTCGCCCTGCTGTTGAGCACGGCCGCCGCGCCCGCCGCCCAACTCATGCCCGCCGCCTGCCCGGCGCGCGCGGCGCTGACCAGGCTTGACGCACCGCTGCCGCGCCTAGCCCTCAAGCTGAGCTCCTCCGACCCCGTGGTGATCGTCGCCATCGGCTCGTCATCGACCGCCGGGACCGGCGCCAGCGCGGCGGACTTCTCCTATCCCGCACGCCTGCAATTCGCGTTGCGGCAGGCCTTCCCCGGCCACGACATCAAGGTGATCAACCGCGGCATCAATGGCCAGGACGGGCCGGAGATGATCGCCCGCTTCGATACCGACGTCGCCGCGCTGAAGCCGACGCTGGTGATCTGGCAGAGCGGCGTCAACGCGCTGTTCCGCGACGACGGGCTGGCTACCGCCGGCGCCATCGTGCGCGAGGCGATCAAGCGCACCCGCGCGCTCGGCGCCGACTTCCTGATGATCGACCCGCAATATGCGCCGCGCGTGGTGGCGGACGCCGACACCAAGCCGATGGTGAGCCTGCTCAACCAGATCGCGGCGGAGGAGAAGGTCGCGATCTTCCACCGCTTCGCTCTGATGCAGGACTGGCACGAACGCGACGGCATGCCGTTCGAGCGGTTCTTGTGGAAGGACAATTTCCACATGAACGACTGGAGCTATGACTGCCTCGGCCGCGACCTCGCCCGCGCCATCGCGGCCAATATCGGCACTGCGAACCGTTCCGCGGAGGTGGCGCCCGACACCAAGCTGAAAGCCGGGGTCGGCACCGCCGGCACGCTGCCCGCCGCTTCGGCGACGAAGCCCGCCACCCTCCCCGCAGGCGCTCCGACGCTGGCGAATTGACCTGACTTGCCCCCTCTCCCCGACGGAGAGAGGTTAAGTGGCGACATGGTCAACCGTTCACCAGCGCGATCGCGAAGCCGTCATAGCCCTTCGAGCCCACCGTCTGGATCGCGGTAGCCGTCAACCGCGGCTCGTCGGCCAGCATGTCGAACATGCCGCGCACGCCCTCGAGGTTCGGGTCATTGTCGGCCGGATCGATGATGGCACCGTCACGCACCACATTGTCGGCGATGATCAGGCTGCCGGGCCGCGTCAGCTGCAACGCCCAGCCGAGATAATGCGGGTTGTTCGCCTTGTCGGCGTCGATGAAGACGACGTCGAACGGCGCCTCCCCCGCCTCCGCCATCCTCGCCAGCGTCTCGCGCGCCGGCCCCAGCCGCACCTCGACAATGTCGGACAGCCCAGCCCGCGCGATATTGGCGCGCGCCACCTCGGCGTGCTTCGGCTCGAATTCGAGCGTGACGAGCCGCCCGTCCGCAGGCAGCGCCTTGGCCAGCCAGATGGTGGAATAGCCGCCCAGCGTGCCGATCTCCAATATGCGCTTCGCGCCGCGCACCATCGCCAGGATCATCAAGAGCTTGCCCTGGTTCGGCGCGACATTGATGGCGCGCAGCCCCGCCGCGTCGCTGGCCTCCAGCGCGCCGTCGAGCGCCGCGTTCGGCGGCACCAGGTGATCGGTGATGTAGCGGTCGACGGCGGTCCACAGACGCTGGTCGGGCGCGCGCGGCATCACTCGCCGTCCTTGTCGGAGAAGGCGTCGCCGAAGCGCTTGGTCACCGCCTCGCGGGCCTTCTCGACACGGCGCTCATAATGCTCCGACGGCTCGCCCAGCACACTCTCCAGGCCGGCGAGCAGCGCCCACAAGGCCGGCACCTCGGACTCGTCCTCGATGAAGTCGAGCAGGGCCTCGCCGTCGCCATCATCGACCGTGCGCGACAGGAACTCGAACAGCACCAGCGCGACATCGCGATCGATGTGCAGGATGACGTCCTCAGAAGGTGTTCCGGTGATCTTGCGCTCGACCATGTGTCGCTCCTCTGCTCTCCGGTCGCTATCTATCAGCATATAGAGGCCGGCGGCATCCGATGTCCCCAATTCCATGGCGCGGTTCCGTGTCGCCTTCATCACGGCGTCACTTGCCGTCGCCCCACTTGCTTTCCACGCCTGCACATGATGGCTGGGGCGCGGAGAATGGGAGACGGCCATGCCGGCGGCGGACGATCTGAGGACGGTGCGCGACTTTTTGCGCCTTGCGGTGAGCCGCTTCAGCGAAGCCGGCCTCGTGTTCGGCCACGGCACCAACACCGCGCTGGACGAAGCCGCGTTCATGGTGCTGGAAAGCCTGCATCTGCCGGTCGACGAGTTGGATCCGTGGCTCGATGCCCGCCTCACCCGCGAGGAGCGCGGCCGGCTTACCAACCTCATCGAGCAGCGGGTGACGACGCGGCGCCCCGCCGCCTATCTGCTGGGCCGCACCTATATTCGCGGCGTGCCGTTCCGCAGCGACGAGCGCGCCATCGTGCCCCGCTCCTATCTCGGCGAACTATTGGCGGGCGACCTGTTCGGCGGCGATGGTTTCGCGCTGGTCGAGCAGCCGGAGCGAGTCGAGCGCGTGCTGGACCTGTGCACCGGCTCCGGCTGCCTCGCCATATTGGCGGCGATGGTGTTTCCCAATGCCAAGGTCGACGCCGTCGACCTCTCCGAGGATGCGCTGGCGCTTGCCGACGAGAATGTCGCCGATCACGATCTCGTCGACCGCATCGAACTGCTGCAGGGCGACCTGTTCGCACCGCTTGAGGGCCGGCGCTACGACCTCATCGTCACCAACCCGCCTTATGTCGACGCCGAGGCGATGGCCGGGCTGCCGGCCGAGTATCGCCACGAGCCGCCGCTAGCCTTCGCCGGCGGGCCGGACGGCCTCGACATCGTGCGGCGTATCATCGACGAAGCACCAGAGCATCTGACGCCATCGGGCGGGATGATCTGCGAGATCGGCACCGGCCGCGAGATACTGGACGACGAGTACCCGCATCTGCCCTTCCTCTGGCTCGACACCGAGGAGAGCGAGGGCGAGGTGTTCTGGCTCTCGGCGAAGGATCTGGGCGTGGCGTGAGGCATCTCACGTCCACAGGATTGGTACGCCGTAGCTCTTGAACGCACGATCACGGGTAGCGACCACGAGCCCGCGATTGAGCGCCTGCGCTATGATCATGCGATCGAATGGATCGCGGTGGTGGAGCGGCAGGCTGCCCGCGCGAACAGCGTCATCTATGTCGGCACCGATGATCTCGATGCCGCGCTCCACGACGCTGTACCAGTCGGCGACGGGTAGCGTGAGCTTGGATAAGCCCCGCTTGATCTCGAGTTCCCAGATCGATGCAATGCTGACAAAGACGCGCGGCGCGACACTGATCTGTTGACGCGCATCGGTACCGATCTGCTGCCCTCCGTCCGCCAGCAGAAACAGCAGAACATGGCTATCGAGCAGCATCATCAGGATCCGGCGGGTAAATCACGCTGTTCTCGAACAGGTCCGCCAGTTCGTCGTCAGGCTTCCACCAGTGGGGATCGTGGATAGTCACCTTGCCGGCCCACATCCCCATGATGCGCTTTGCCGGTGTATCTTTCGTCTCGTCCGGCTTCTCCACCGCCACCAGCTTCACCACCGGCACGCCATTGCGCGCAATGACCACCTCTTCGCCGCGTTGTGCCGCGTCGATGAGCTTGGAGAGATTGGTCTTGGCCTCGTGGATGTTCGCCGTCCTTGTCATCGGAGCCGCCTAGCTAATCTAGCTAAGCTAACATGGAAGACAGCGCCTTTCTATCCACCTTCTACCAACGACTTCAGCCGGCCAAGCGCGCCGTCCCATTGCTCCGACACGCTGCCGAGGTACGACCGCACTTCCGCGATCGGCCCCGGGCAGAGGTTGAAGCGGCTTTCCCGGCCGCCCTGGATGCTGCGCACCAGCCCGGCATGCTCCAGCGTGGGCGAAATGCTGCCTATCCGCCGCGCATATGGTCCAGCAGCGCCTGGGTCGGCCAGCAGTCGAGCGGCAGGCGGTTGGCCTTCTGATAGGCGCCGAGCGCGGCGCGGGTCTTCATGCCGGCCTTGCCGTCGATCTTCTCGCCATAGAAGCCGCGCTGGGTCAGCACCTTCTGCATGAACTCCATGTCGCGCGTCTTCACCAGCCTTATGTCCTCCCAGGGTTGGGCGAACGGCCGGTCATCCTCGATGCGGTCGGCGAGGTGGCCGACGAACAGCACGTAGAGGTCGGCGAAATTGTAGCTCTTCAGCACGAAATAGTTCTTCGGCGTCAGGAAGGCCGGCCCATAGGGCCCAGCCGGCATGATGATGGAGGCCTCGTCCTTCATCGCGGCGGCCGGCACGCGGCGGCCATCGGCGACGGTGACGCCGCGCTTCAGCCAGTCGCCGATGGTCAGCGTCACGTCCGGCTCGGCCTGCGTGCAGTCGAAGCCGCCCGGCAGACGCACCTCATAGGCCCAGCGCTTGCCGGCCTGCCACTCCTTGGAGGCCAGCAGGCTGGCGGTGGCCGCCAGCGCCTCCGGCACCGAGTTCCAGATATCGGCGGTGCCGTCGCCGTCGAGATCGACGCCGTAGCGCATATAGTCGGACGGCAGGAACTGCGTCAGCCCGAGCGCACCGGCCCAGGAGCTCCTCATCTGCGCGCGGGAGACATGGCCCTCGTCGAGGATCTTCAGCGCAGTGAGGAATTCCCCGCGGAACTGGTCCTTGCGGCGCCCGACATAGCCCTGCGTCGCCAGCACCCGCAGCGCGTCGTAATTCAGCTTGGCGGTGCCATAGGCGGTCTCGCGCGCCCAGATCGCCAGCACCACGCTGCCCGGCACGCCGAAGCGCTTCTCGATGCTGCCGAGCTGGGATTTGTACTGCTGCGCCAGTGCCCGCCCACGCACCGCGAGCTTGCCGATGGTGGCGTCCGACACATAGGCGGCGGGCGTCTGCACGAACTCCGCCTGCCCGTCCGGCTTCCTCGGCTTGCCGGGAATGGCGAGGTCGGGCAGCCCGTAATCGGGCTCCAGGCCCTTGGTCTCGCGGTCGAAGGTGGCGCGCGATATCCCCATCTGCTGCGCCGCCGGCCATTGCGCGGCGAGCCAGGCGTCGAAGCCGGCATCGGCATGCGCAAAGCCCGGCCAGGGCGCGAGGGCGAGGAGGAGTACGAGGCGTCTGATGAAGCGGCGCATGCCCCTCGAATAGCGAAATCGCGCCCTGATGTGAACCTCGGACAGGAAACGCGGGTCGCGGTGTCGGTTCGCGCGCGCCCCGTTCGTCCTCGCCAGGACGCCGCCTTGTGCGGTGACTTCAGGAGAGGAAGGACCGGGACCATGGCGCTGAAGCAGAAGATCACCCCGTATCTCTGGTTTGACGGCACCGCCGAGCAGGCCGCGAATTTCTATGTCTCCATCTTCGAGAATTCGCGCATCAACGCGGTGTCGCGCTATTCCGAGGGCGGTCACGGCGAACCCGGCACGGTGATGGTGGTGGCGTTCGAGCTGGAAGGCCAGAAATTCGGCGCCATCAATGGCGGGCCGATCTTCAAGCTCAGCGAGGCGACCTCCTTCTTCATCGACTGCGAGACGCAGCAGGAGATCGACTATTTCTGGGACAAGCTGATCGAGGGCGGCACGCCGCAGCAATGCGGCTGGCTCAAGGACAAGTTCGGACTGTCCTGGCAGATCGGCTCGGCAAACCTCATCGAGAAGGTCCACACCTCCGGCGACAACGCTGCCACCGGTCGCGTGATGGGCGCGATGATGGAGATGGTGAAGATCGATCTCGACCGGCTGAAGCAGGCCTATGCCGGCTGACGCACAACGATCCCTCCCGTTCGCGGGACGGCCCGCGAACGGGAGGGATGTGTCTCAGCGGCTGAACTTCTTGTACTTGATCCGGTGCGGGATGATGCTGTCGATGCCGAGGCGGCGCTTCTTGTCTTCCTCGTAATCCGCGAAATTGCCCTCGAACCATTCCACATGGCTCTCGTCCTCGAAGGCGAGCATGTGGGTGGCGATGCGGTCGAGGAAGAAGCGGTCATGCGAGATGATGACGGCGCAGCCCGCGAAATCCTCCAGCGCCTCTTCCAGGGCACGCAGTGTCTCGACGTCCAGGTCGTTGGTCGGTTCGTCGAGCAGCAGCACGTTGGCGCCCTGCTGCAGGATACGGGCGAGATGCACGCGGTTGCGCTCGCCGCCCGAGAGCATGCCGACCTTCTTCTGCTGGTCGCCGCCCTTGAAGTTGAAGGCGCCGCAATAGGCGCGCGAATTGATCTCGCGCTTGCCGAGATAAAGTATCTCGTTGCCGCCCGAAATCTCCTCCCAGACGGTCTTGCGGTCGTCCAGCGCGTCGCGGCTCTGGTCGACATAGCCGAGCTTCACGCTGTCGCCGATGGCGATGGTGCCGGCGTCCGGCTTGTCCTGCCCGGTGATCATGCGGAACAGCGTGGTCTTGCCCGCGCCGTTCGGCCCGATGACGCCGACGATGCCGCCTGGCGGCAGCTTGAAGGAGAGATCGTCGATCAGCAGCTTGTCGCCGAAGCCCTTGGTGAGGCCCTGGAAATCGATGACGTTCTGGCCGAGGCGCTCGGCCACCGGGATGACGATCTGCGCGGTGGTCGGCGCCTTCTCGGACGCCTTCTTGACGAGATCGTCATAGCGCTGGATGCGCGCCTTGTTCTTGGCCTGGCGCGCCTTGGGCGAAGCCGCGATCCATTCCTGCTCGGAGGCGAGCGCGCGTTGGCGGGCTTCGTCCTCGCGGCTTTCCTGCGCCATGCGCTTGGTCTTCTGCCCAAGCCAGGACGAGTAGTTGCCCTCATAGGGAATGCCGCGGCCGCGATCGAGCTCGAGGATCCAGCCCGTCACATTGTCGAGGAAGTAGCGGTCATGGGTGACGATCAGGATCGCACCCGGATAGTTCCGCAAATGGCCTTCGAGCCAGTTGGTGGTCTCGGCGTCGAGATGGTTGGTCGGTTCGTCGAGCAGCAGCAGTTCCGGCTGCGAGAGCAGCAGCTGGCATAGCGCGACGCGCCGCCGCTCGCCGCCCGAGAGCTTCGAGACATCGGCATCGTCAGGCGGGCAGCGCAGCGCGTCCATCGCCTGGTCGACCTTGCTGTCGAGGTCCCACAGGCCTTGCGCCTCGATCTCGTCCTGGAGCCGGGTCATCTCATCCGCGGTCTCGTCGGAATAGTTCATGGCGAGTTCGTTGTAGCGCTCGAGGATCGCCTGCTGCTTGGCGACGCCCTCCATGACGTTCTCGCGCACGCTCTTGGCCGGATCGAGATACGGCTCCTGCGCGAGATAGCCGACGCGCGCGCCCTCCGCGACCCAGGCCTCGCCCTGGAAGTCCTTGTCGATGCCGGCCATGATCTTGAGCAGCGTCGATTTGCCCGAGCCGTTCGGCCCGAGCACGCCGATCTTGGCGGTCGGGTAGAAGGACAGATGGACATTGTCCAGGATCTTCTTGCCGCCCGGATAGGCCTTGGACATGCCGTGCATGTGGTAGACGTACTGGTAGGAAGCCATGGCGATGGAAAACCTTGCGCGCTGGCGCGGTGGCGAGCCGGAAGTGGCGATGAATTGGTTGGCCGCTATGTAACCTTCGGGGTGGCGGCGGGCAAGGGTAGACCCCTCCTCCGGATCGCTCTCCGATATTTGCGCGGCTCCAGCTCGGCCTTCGGCCGTCCGGAATGACGAAACAGCAGCGGAACGTCCTTTCCCCTCATGCGTTAGGCCATGCTGCATCGCGATACCCGACCCCGCTGCGCCCTTACCTCCGGCGCGGAAGACGATCGGGGTATGACCGGTGCAGTGGGCTCGCGATGGCATCGGGATACGGCATGCTTCCTTCTCCAAGGCCTGATTGGGCCCTGTTCCTCGATATTGACGGCACGCTGATCGAGCACGCCGACCATCCCGAAGGCGTTACCATTCCGAAGGACCTGCCGGACCGCCTGATCGCCGCGCAGACCGCGCTCGACGGCGCGGTGGCGCTGGTCTCCGGCCGCACCATCGACTGGATGGACCGGAAGTTCGCCCCTGCCAGGCTCGCCGCCTCCGGCCAGCACGGCGCCGAAGTGCGCCTCGCGCCCGATGCGCCCGCGGTGCCGATCCCGATGCCGAAATGGCGCGCGCCGCTCGAGGCGGCGCTGAAGCGCGAGCTGGATTCCTGGCCTGGCGTCTTTATCGAGCACAAGCCGCTCTCGCTCGCGGTGCATTTCCGCGCCGTGCCCGAATTCGGCGATGCGGTGATGGAGCGCGTCATGGCGCTCGGCCGCGGCCTCGATGACCGGGTGCAGTTCCTTCACGGGCTCTACGTCATCGAGGTGCGGGAGGCCGGCCACCACAAGGGCACGGCGGTCGCCACCTTGATGAAGAGTGCGTCGTTCGCCGGGCGCACGCCGATCTTCCTCGGCGACGACGTCACCGACGAGGATGGCTTCATGGCGGTGCGCGACATGGGCGGCATCGCCATCGCGGTGGGCCCGCGCGCCACCGGCCACGCCGATTTCCACATGAGCGGACCGACCCGGGTGCGGGCCTGGCTCGCGGCTCTGCCCGCGCAACTCGAAAAGGTGGCCTCTTGAGCGCTGATCTCAACCTTGCCGCCATCGGCAACGGCACCATTGCCGCCCTCATCGACGGCTCGGGCCGGATCAGCTGGTGCTGCTGGCCCCGCATCGACGGCGACCCGATCTTCTCCGCGCTGATCGGCGGCGACGAGCCGGAGGCCGGCTTCTTCGACGTCGTGCTCGACGGCCAGGTGAAGGCGACGCGGCGCTATGTCGAGAACACCGCAATCATCGAGACGGTGCTGGAGAACGACCAGGGCGCGAAACTCCGCATCACCGACTTCGCGCCGCGCTTCAAGCTCTATGACCGCATCTATCGCCCGTCCATGCTGGTTCGCCGGATCGAGCCGCTCTCCGGAATGTGCCGGGTAACGGTGCGGCTGCGCCCGCATTTCAAATGGGGTGCCACCCGCCCGGCCCCGGTGCGTGGCTCCAACCACATGCGCTTTGCCGGCGAGGACTTCGCGCTGCGCGCCACCACCGACCTGCCCATCGTCTATATCGCCGAAGAGCGGCCTTTCGTGCTCAGCCGCTCGGCGACGGTCGTGCTGGGCCCGGACGAACCGTTCGCCTCGGGCCTCATCGAGACCACCCGCGGCTTCGAGGAGAAGACCCGCGAATACTGGTACGAATGGGTGCGTTTCCTCTCCATTCCCTATGAATGGCAGGACGCCGTCATCCGCTCCGCCATCTCGCTGAAATTGTGCGCCTATGAGGAGACCGGCGGCATCGTCGCCGCGCTTACCACTTCGATCCCCGAGGCGTCCGGTTCGATCCGCAACTGGGACTACCGGCACTGCTGGCTCAGGGATTCCTACTTCACCGTGCGCGCGCTGAACCAGCTCGGCGCCACCCGCACCATGGAAGACTACATCCGCTATCTGACGACGGTGATCGCCTCCGACCCGTCCGGCCGGCTGGCACCGGTCTATTCCATCGTGCCCGGCACGCCGCTCGATGAAGGCTTTGCCGAGGCGCTTGCCGGCTATCGCGGCATGGGGCCGGTGCGGGTCGGCAACCAGGCGGCGATGCAGGTGCAGAATGACGGCTACGGCCATGTCGTGCTCGCCGCGGCGCAGATGTTCTTCGACCATCGCCTGCCGAACCGCGGCGATCTCGCGCTGTTTCAGCTGCTGGAGGGTGTCGGCGCCCGGGCCGTCGACTTCGCCTTCGAGCCGGACGCCGGTCTCTGGGAACTGCGCGGCCGGCGCCGCATCCACACCTTCTCCGCGGTGATGGGCTGGGCCGCCTGCGACCGGCTCGCCCGCATCGCCCGCCGGCTGGGCCTGGCGGAGCGCGGTGCCTTCTGGAAGGAACAGGCCAACACCATTCGCGCCCGGGTGCTCAGCTTCGCCTGGGACGAGAAGATGGGCTCGTTCGTCGATGCCGACCGCGAGGGGCAGCTCGACGCCAGCCTGCTGCTGCTGGCCGAGCTCGGCTTCGTGCGACCGGACGATCCGCGCTATGTCGCCACGGTCGACCGCATCGGCCGCGACCTCAAGCGCAACGGCTATTTGATGCGCTACGCCGGTGAGGACGATTTCGGCCTGCCCGAGACCTCCTTCACCATCTGCTCCTTCTGGTACGCCGGCGCGCTCGACCTCATCGGGCGGCGCGACGAGGCGCGCGAGATGTTCGAGAGCCTGCTCGCCCGTCGCAACGATGCCGGCCTGCTCTCCGAGGACATCGACAATCAGACCCTCGAGCTGTGGGGCAACATCCCGCAGACCTATTCGATGGTCGGTCTCATCGACACGGCGATGCGCCTGTCGAAGACATGGGAGGAAGCATTCTGGCGCGGCTCGTAATCGTTTCCAATCGCGTAGCGTCACCGAAAGAGCGTCTGGCCAAGGCCGGCGGACTGGCGGTGGCGCTGCGGGAAGCCTTGAACAGACGCGGTGGCCTGTGGTTCGGCTGGAGCGGGGAGACCGAGGTCAATCCGCCGGCCGAGCCGAAAGTGACCAAGGCCGGCCGCATCACTTACGCCCTGCTCACCCTCGATCCCGAAGAGCAGCGCGCGCATTATGCCGGCTATGCCAACGGCACGCTCTGGCCGCTCTGCCACTACCGGCTCGGCTCGCTCAGCTTCCACCGCTCAGATTGGGAAGCCTATCGCCGCGTCAATGCCGCCTTCGCCAAGGCGCTGATGCCGCTGTTGAAGCCCGACGACGTGGTCTGGGTGCACGACTATCACTTCATCCCGCTGGGCACCGAACTGCGCGCGCTCGGCTTCGAAGGCCGGATCGGCTATTTCCACCACATCCCCTGGCCGACGCCCGAAGTGTTCTATTGCCTGCCTTCGCACGCCGCTTTGGTGCGCGACCTCTCGCATTACGACCTTGTCGGCCTGCAGACCGAGCACGATGTGCGCGCCCTGCTCACCTATATCTCGGCCGAGGCCAAGGGTTGGATCGGGCCGGGCGGCGTGGTCGGCATGCAGGGCCGGCGCTTCCGCGTCGTCGCCTATCCGATCGGCATCGATGTCGACGCCTTCGTGCGTGACGCCACCGCGTCGATCGGCGGTCAGGACAGGAAGCGCCTCGATGCCAGCCTGGCCGGACGCACACTCGCCATAGGAGTCGACCGCCTCGATTACTCGAAAGGGTTGCCAAACAAATTCAGTGCTTTCGAAGACCTTCTTGAACGATATCCTGAGCATCGCTCGAAGGTGACGATGATGCAGATCGCCCCGGTCAGCCGCGGCGAGGTGGCGGAGTATCGGGCGCTGCGCCGCGAGCTGGAGGAGAGCGCCGGCGCCATAAACGGCCGCTACGCCGAGTTCGACTGGGTACCGCTGCGCTATCTCAACAAGCCCTTCCCCCGCCCGACGCTGGCCGCGATCTACCGCGCCGCCCGGCTCGGCCTCGTCACCCCATTGCGCGACGGCATGAACCTCGTCGCCAAGGAATATGTCGCGGCGCAGGATCCCGAGAATCCCGGCGTGCTGGTGCTGTCGCGCTTCGCCGGCGCCGCGGACGAGATGTCCGGAGCGCTCATCATCAATCCCTATGACGTCGAGGGCATGGCCGAGGCGTTCGATCTCGCGCTGCGCATGCCGCGCGAGGAGCGCATCGCCCGCTGGGAGGACAACATGGCCAAGGTGAAGGCGCGAACCATCCATGACTGGTGCGACGGCTTCCTCGCCGACCTCGCCGCCACCGGCGAGATGCTGTCCGGCGAGTCCGAGCAGAGGCCGGTGCCCCGCTCCGTGACCGGGCACTAGCGTCGCCCTGATCCGTGCGAGGCCTGATTTCTCGCGGAGATTGAGTGCACAGTCCGGCATTCTCCACCCGAGGGTGAAACTTCGGGTGGATTTAACCTCGCTGGCCAATCCGGCTTGCGCACCGTCATCCTGCACCGCAGCATGCGGCCGCGTTGATTGCCGGAGCGTGCCGATTTGTGGACCTTGCCGCAGCCGCCTGCCAACGAGACCGAACGTCTCGACGTCTTGTCCGCGTGCAGCATCATGGACACCGGCCGGGATGAGCGCTTCGACCGGCTGACCCGCCTCGCTACACGCTTCTATGGAGCGGACGTCGCGTTCATCGGCCTTGTCGACGCCGACTTCCAATGGATGAAAGCGGTCAGTTCCGACGAGATCGCGCCCTTCATCGCCCGCAAGGACAGCGTCTGCAATCTGATCATCGAAAGCGGCGAGCCCCTCATCGTCGGCGATCTGAAGACCGATCCGCGCCTTGAGGGCCATCCGATCGTACCGCTGCTGACGCTACGCTTCTATGCCGGGGTACCGCTCGTGGTCGCCCCGGACCTCGTCATCGGCTCGATGTGCGTGATGCGCCGCGACGCCGCCGATGCGTCCGGTTTCGATGTCGAACCGCTGCGCGAACTCGCCGCCATCGCCATTGATGAGATCGAACTGCACAAGCTCAATCAGGAGCTGACCCGGCTTTCGCAGATCGACGCGCTTACCGGTATCGCCAACCGCCGCGGCTTCGATGACGCCATCGACCGCGCAGTACGCCGCGCCCACCGCACCGGCGCGCCACTCTCGCTGCTGCTGATCGACCTCGACCGCTTCAAGCCGCTGAACGACATGCTGGGTCACCAGGCTGGCGACGAGGTGCTGCGCCGGCTCGGCGGCCTGCTCGCCGGCGCGGTCTCGCGCCCCTATGACGCCACGTGCCGTTATGGCGGCGAGGAATTCGCCGTCGTGCTGCCCGATACCGACAGCGCCGGCGCCTGCCACGTCGCAGAGCGGCTGCAGCGATGGCTGGCCAAGGCGGCGCTCCCCCACCCGCTCGGCGGCCTCGTCACCGCCAGCATCGGCGTCGCCACGTTGAGCGGACACGAAGTGGAAGCCGGCAAGCTGGTCGCCGCCGCCGATGCCGCGCTCTATGAGGCGAAGCGGCGCGGCCGCGACTGCATCGTGGCCAGCCCCGCGTTCGCTTCCGCATAGGCGGGCGCCGGACACGTACGGCGCACTCCGAGAGGAGGCGACCTAACGCCCGGTGTCCGGCAGCCAGCGCACGCTCATGGCGAAGCGCCGCTCGCCGCCCGGCGCGATCTGCACCAGGCCCGGCTTCTCGCTGAACTCGCCGGCGAAGCCCTCCGGGCTCGCATGGCCATACCAGGGCTCGATGCACACGAAGGGCGCGTCCGGCTTCGACCAGATGCCGAGCTGCGGCATGCCCTCGAAGGCGATCTCCAGCCCCGGCTCACCCGGCGCGCCATAGACGACATGGTGCGAGCGCACATCGGTGAAGATCAGCGCGTCGCGCTCGAAGTCGACCTTGTCGAGCTTGATGGAGCCGCCGACCGCCGGGTTCGGTTCAGTGGCGGCGGAGAGCAGCCCGCCCACCGGCCGATGGATCGGCACCACTTCGGCCTTCTCGAAGGTGATGATGTGGTCGGCGCGACCGCCGCCATAGGGCAGCGGCCAGCGGAAGGCGGGATGGAAGCCGAAGCTCGCCGGCAATTCGGTGACGCCCGGATTGTGCACCCGCGCCTCGATGGTCAGCGTCGCCTCGTTGAGCGTGTAGGTGACGTAGAGGCCGAAGGCGAACGGGTATTGCTTGCGGGTCTCTTCATCGTCGACGAGGCGGAAGGTGGCGCGCGAATCGCTGGCGCTCATCAGCTCGAACGGGCGACGCCGCGCGAAGCCGTGCTGGGTCATCGGGTGGGTGACGCCGTCATGGATCAGCGTGTCGTTCGTCAGCCGCCCGACAATGGGGAAGAGCAGCGGCGCGCGGCCGGTCCAGAAGGCGGCATCGCCGTTCCACAGCAAGTCGCGGCCGTCGGCATCCCGCAGGCTGACCATCTCGGCGCCGAGCGCTCCGATCTCCACAGTGAGGAAGTCCGACCCAAGTGTCGCGGAAACGTCCGTCATCTCACCACCCCACCTCGACAATGCCCCGTTTCAGGTCTAACCGATCGTGAAGCCGCCTGCATCAGCGGCATGCGAAATTCCGTCCGGTTTCAGTCATGGCGAAGACGCTCGGTCCCGTAGCCGCGCTCCTGCTCGGCGTATTTTTCCTGGTTACCGGAAGCGGCCTGCAGAACACGCTGCTGCCGCTGCGGGGCGCGTTCGAGGGCTTCAGCGCGCTGAGCCTCGGTATCCTCGGCTCCTCCTATTATCTCGGCTTCGTGCTCGGCTGCCTCATCGTGCCGCGGCTGGTGCGGCGCGCCGGCCATATACGTGCCTTCGCCGCCCTCACCTCGGCGGCGGTGGCAACCATGCTGGCGCACCCGATCCTGGTCGAGCCGTTCGTCTGGTATGCGCTGCGCACAATTACCGGCTTCTGCTTCGCCGGGCTCTATCTGGTCATCGAGAGCTGGCTGAACGACCGCGCCACCAACCAGACGCGCGGCCTCGTCATGTCGGTCTATGTCATGGTCGACTATGCCGCCTTGACCGCCGGCCAGATGCTGGTGACGGCGTTTCCGGTGCGCGGCTTCGAGCTGTTCGCCATTGCCGCCATCCTGTTCTCGCTGGCGACCTTGCCGGTCACCATCAGCCGCGCCGGCCAGCCGGCGCCGATCGAGGTGGCGCGCATCCGCCCGCTGCGCCTGTTGCGGGCCGCACCCGTCGCCATGGTCGGCTGTTTCGTCATCGGCCTCACCAATGGCTCGCTATGGAGCCTCGGGCCGATCTTCGGCATCGGCCGCGGCCTCACCGCCGACGGCGCAGCGACCTTCATGAGCGCCGTCGTCGTCGCCGGCGCCTTGGCGCAATGGCCGGTCGGCCGGCTGTCGGACAAGATGGACCGCCGCCGCGTGCTCGCCGGCCTGCTGGTGGGAGCGGTGGTGGCCGCTCTCGCGCTCGGCCTGGTCCCGGCGTCACTGACCGGCCTCGCCGCGCTCGGCTTCGCCTATGGCGCGCTGGCGCTGCCGGCCTATTCGCTCACCGCCGCCCATGCCTATGACCGCACCGCACCGGAAGAGGCGGTGGAGACCGCCGCCGGCGTGCTGCTCGCCTATGGCGTCGGCTCCGTGGTCGGCCCGTCCCTCGCCTCGGTCGGCATGACGCATTACGGGCCCGGCGCGCTGTTCCTGTTCAACGCCGCCTGCTACGGGCTTCTGCTGCTGTTCGTGCTGTGGCGGATCGCCGGCCGCGAGGCAGCAACCGGGGAAAAGCCGTCCGACCTCGTTGCCTGCCCGCCGACCGGCACCGTCACCGTACCCGAAAAGGACCGCGATCCGGTTCCGCCGACCCAGCCCAGCTTCCCCCGCGCGCCCGCCGCCGGCGATGTGGAAGATGCGGTGCTGGTCGACGATGTGCGATCGGGCGGCGCGTGATTCCGCCGCGCAATCGCGCCGCATGGTGCATCAGGGAACCACTGCACGGTAGCCGCCGTTTAGAGCATGTTCCGCAAAAGTTGGAAGACTTTTGCGATAAGAACGTGCTCCAGTATATTGAATCTAGAGCACTATTCTGTCGCTCGGATGACTCCATCCGAGCGACAGAATAGTGCTCTAGCGGCGGGCATCGGGGCACTCCAGGACATGCTGAAATACGCGCTGATCTTCCTCGTCATCTCGCTGATCGCCGGCGCTATCGGCTTCACCGGCGTCTCGGATGTGGCGCGGCGCATCTCGCTGGTGCTGTTCGCGCTGTTCTTCCTCGGCTTCCTGTTGCTGGTCGGCTTCGCGATGCTGGTGGATCGCGCCATGCAAAGCTCGCTCACGCTGCCCGCCGTGGCAGCCGGGCTGATCCTGCCGTCGTGAGCTCTCCAGATGGACAAACGCGAGCCCTCCAAACTCCCTCATCCCCGGGCTTCATGTAAAGACCGGAGACATCCCTGACAGGTGTTCGGAGACATGCCTGACAGTCAGGGCGGGTCGTGTGGGGGCTTTTTGAGGTCGATGGTTGTGATTCTGGTGGCGCCGAAGCAGACGGCATAAAGGCCGTCGCGCTTGTGCGGGCGGATGGCGAGGAGTTCGCCGCGGAACGCCTTGGGCACCTTCCAGAGCCGGTTGTTGAAGCCGACATAGGCCTTGGTGGTGCCGACCCGGCGGACGATCTCGGCGCTGTCATAGTGCGGTGTGGGCAGGCGCTCCGGGAAGGGCCGCGGCGAGGGTCGGTAGCGGCTGGCCGGCACGGCGAGGCCGATCCCCTGGTGCGGGCGGACATGGTTGTAGTCCTCGCGCCAGGCTTCGAGCGCGGCCTGGGCCTGATCGAGGCCGCGCAGGATGGCGAGGTCGAACACCTCGTCGGCAAGGCTGCGGTGGAAGCGCTCGTTCTTGCCGCGGCCCTGCGGGTGGTGGGGACGGGCCGGAATGGTGCGGATGCCGAGCTTGAGCAGCCAGACCCGCAGCGGCGTCCACTGCCCCGGGCGGCCGCCGCCCCAGGGCGCGCCATTGTCGACATAGATGGCCTGCGGCAGGCCGTGGCGGCGCAGCGCCGGCTCCAGCCGGGCGCGCACCGTGGCGGTCTGTTCGTCGGCGCACGCCTCCAGCACCACGGCGTAGCGCGAATGATCGTCGATCACCGTCAGCGTATGGCACCACGTGCCGCAGGCGAGTTGCACCCGCCCCTTGAAATCCATCTGCCACAGCTCGTTCGGCGTCGCCCGCTCGAACCGGCCATAGGCCTGCGGCCGGCGCGCGGCCGGCGCGATCCGGTCATGGCGGGCCAGCACCGCATGCACCGTCGAGGGGGCCGCCGCGTCCTCCAGCAGCCGCGCCAGCTTGCGCGCGCCCCACGCCGGATGGGCATCGCGCAGCGCCAGGATCCGGGCCTCCAGATCCGCCGCGCTACGCCGCGGGCTCGCATGCGGGCGCCGCGAGCGCTCCGTCAGCGCCTCGCCGGCGCGGTAGCGGCGCAGCCACACATAGCCGGTCTGCCGGCTGATCCCGAAGCCCGCGCACAGCGCCGAGACGTTTGCCCCCTCAAGGCTCGCCAGCAAACAGAACTCCCGCCGCTGATCCGCCACAGATGCCTCCCGCCAGACCATCCCGACCTCCCAGGGCCAAAAGCCCCAAAAGTGTCAGGCATGTCTCCGAACACCTGTCAGCTATGTATCCAGAACAAACACTTCACCCGGGGATCCAGACTTCGGCCGGAGTACATGCGGAGGGGCTGGATCCCCGGATCAAGCCCGGGGATGAGGGGCCGTTGAGTTTTCGGTCAGGCCCCGAGGCTCAGGCGCTGATCTTGCTGGCGACGAAGGCCCAGTTCACCCGCTGGTCCAGCACCGCGGCGACATGGGCGGTGCGCCGGTTCTCCCAATCGAGATAATAGGCGTGTTCCCACACATCGATGCCGAGCAGCGGCGTCTTGCGCTCGGCGATCGGGTTGCCGGCATCCTTCAGGCCGAGCACCTGGAGCTTGCCGCCATTCTCCACCAGCCAGGCCCAGCCGGTGCCGAACACGCCGTCGGCGGTCTCGACGATCTTCTTCTTGAGCCCATCCATGCCGCCGAAATCGCGCTCGGCGGCCTCGCTGAGCGCAGCCGGCGCCGGGATCGGACCGCCCTTGAACTGCTCCCAATAATAATTGTGGTTCCAGGCCTGTCCGGCATTGTTGAAGATGGCGGCGTCGCCGGCGTCCTTGGCCTTCACGATCACCTCTTCCAGCGACAGCTCGGCATAGGGCTTGCCGACGACCAGCGCGTTCAGCTTGTCGAAATAGGCCTTGTGGTGCTTGCCGTAGTGCAGCCCCACGGTGCGCGCGGAGATGGTCGGGGCCAGCGCGCTTTCATCATAGGGTAGCGGCGGCTGCTGGAACGGGGCAGCGGCGCGGGCGATGTTCGGACGGAACAGCGTCGCGGCGGCGGCAGTGCCGGCGGTTGCGACGAGCAAGGTGCGGCGGTCCATCATGATGGTGCTCCTTAGGGAAAATCACCCCTCGAGCGAACATTCTCTACCCCGGATCGTTCCCGCGGAAGCCGCGCACACCGGGCTTTGATCACGATCAATGTGGGTGTCCGGGCGCCCACCTAGCCTCGTCTCCGTCCAAAGGAGACCAGGCCATGCCAATCGAGACCATCATCGTGCTCTGCGCCGTGATCGGCGTCTTCGTCGCCTTTGCCGCGACGATTGCCGGGGTGGATATTTATTCGCGCGAAGCACGCCGCACCAATCATCCCCTCCCCGGGGAATGAGGCAGCGAGACTATTTGCGCGTCAGTTCTTGTCGTCGGTGTCGACGTGGAAGACGTGCAGCACGTGATGGATGATCGGCGCCAGCACGACGCCGGTCGCGATCACGATGACCAGCCCTGAGAAGATCGCATAGGTGCCGGCGAACACCTTGCCGGCCGTGCTGTGCAGTTCGCTCACCGGTCCCATGCCGGAGAGGATCATCGCCGCATTGAGATAGGCGTCGACGAAGCCCATGCCCTCGGTGATCGCATAGCCGGAAATCCCCACGGCAAGCCCGAACAGCATGATGCCGAACCAGACCAAGATCGACCACGCCATGCGCGCAATGAACACGCGCCGCGTGGCGAGCGGCTGGCTGATGCGCTCGAACGAAAAGAGCGCCCGTCGCCGGGCGCTCTTCTGACTTGGCTGACTGGCAGCAGGAGAGGATTTCGTCTGCGCCGGGCGCGCCATGACTTCCCCTCGCCTCCGCTCAATTATCCAGGAAGCTCCGGAGCTTGCGCGACCGTGACGGATGCTTGAGCTTCCTCAGCGCCTTGGCCTCGATCTGCCGGATGCGTTCGCGGGTGACCGAGAACTGCTGGCCGACCTCTTCAAGCGTGTGGTCGGTGTTCATGCCGATGCCGAAGCGCATGCGCAGCACGCGCTCCTCGCGCGGCGTGAGCGAGGCCAGCACGCGCGTCGTGGTCTCGCGCAGGTTGGACTGGATCGCGGCGTCGATCGGCAGGATGGCGTTCTTGTCCTCGATGAAGTCGCCGAGATGGCTGTCCTCTTCGTCGCCGATCGGAGTCTCCAGCGAGATCGGCTCCTTGGCGATCTTCAGGACCTTGCGTACCTTCTCCAGCGGCATGCCGAGCTTCTCGGCCAGTTCCTCCGGGGTCGGCTCGCGACCGATCTCGTGCAGCATCTGGCGCGAGGTGCGCACGATCTTGTTGATCGTCTCGATCATGTGCACCGGGATGCGGATGGTGCGGGCCTGGTCGGCGATCGAGCGGGTGATGGCCTGCCTGATCCACCAGGTGGCATAGGTCGAGAACTTGTAGCCGCGGCGGTACTCGAACTTGTCGACCGCCTTCATCAGGCCGATGTTCCCCTCCTGGATGAGGTCGAGGAATTGCAGGCCGCGATTGGTGTATTTCTTGGCGATGGAGATGACGAGGCGCAAGTTTGCCTCCACCATTTCCTTCTTCGCCTGCCGGGCTTCCTTCTCGCCCTTTTGCACCATCTGCACGATCTTGCGGAATTCGAGGATCTCCAGCCCGGTCTCGGTGGCGAGCGCGTGGATCTCCGAGCGTAGGTCGCGAATGCCGTCGAGCTCCTGGCCGACAAAGCCCTTCCAGCCGCGCGAGGTGAGGTTCTTCACGCGGTTGACCCATTTCGGGTCGAGTTCGTTGCCCTGGTACTGCTTGAGGAAGTCCTCGCGCGAGACGCCGAAGCTCTCGGCAAGGCGCATCAGTCGGCCCTCGAGCGAGACGAGGCGCTTGTTGATGTCGTAGAGCTGCTCGACGAGGTTATCGATGCGCGCCTGGTTCAGCGACAGCGACTTCACGTCGATGATCAGGTCGTCCTTCAGCTTCTTGTACTTGCGGTCCTGGGACGGCGACAGGCTCTCATTCTTGAGCTTGGATTCGACGTTCTGGTCCTGCAGGCGACGCAACTTCTTGTAGGCGTCGGCGATGCGGTCGAAGGTCTCCAGCACCTTCGGCTTGATCTCGGCCTCCATGGCGGCGAGCGACAGGGAATTCTCCATGTCGTCCTCGTCGTCGGCGGCAATGCTCTCGCCGATGGTCGGCTCGCGCTCCTCCTCGGCCTCGGGTGCCAGCGCGCCGCCCTCGACGATGGGCGCGTTCTTGCCCTCGGGGCCGGCATAGGTGGCTTCGAGATCGATGATGTCGCGCAGGAGGACCTTGCCCTCCACCAGTTCGTCGCGCCAGATGATGATGGCCTGGAAGGTTAGCGGGCTTTCGCACAGGCCCGCGATCATCGCCTCGCGGCCGGCCTCGATGCGCTTGGCGATGGCGATTTCGCCCTCGCGGGACAGCAGTTCGACCGAGCCCATCTCGCGCAGATACATGCGCACCGGATCGTCGGTGCGCTCGCCCGGCTCGGACTTGGTCTCGGAGCGCACCACGGCGCGCGGCGCGGCCTCGGCGATCTCGCCGCCGCTCTCTTCCTCGTCATCCGCCGCTTCAGTGGTGGCGGCGCCTTCCTCAGCCTCCTCGGCCTCGGCCTCCTCGGCCTCGACGACATTGATGCCCATCTCGTTGAGCATCGCGTAGATGTCTTCGATCTGGTCGGAGGTGTTCTGGTCGGAAGGCAGAACCTCGTTCAGCTCGTCATAGGTGACATAGCCACGCTTCTTGGCGAGCTTGATCATCTTCCGGACAGCGGAATCCGAGAGATCGAGCAACGGGCTGTCCGGGGTATCGCCGTCTTTTTCCGGGGCTTCCGTCGCTTCCGCTGCCTGCTTCGCCATGCGTGTGCTCCTAATCCGCCGGGGCCGCCCGCCGCCAGCGCCTGGCGAAACCGCTACCGGCCCCGCCTCATCCGAATCAGTCCGAGAGGATTGATCCTGCTTTTGCTCTAACCGCGCGTTAACCCTGATCGACCGGACCCATTAACCGGTTTCTCGCGTTCAAGACTCGTGCCGTACCAAGCTCTCGAAAGGTACGACGCAAACAGGGCCACACGCACCACGACGCATCTGCGCGCGGGCGAGCGACCCGGAGTTTCTACATAGACCGCGCCGGGCGACCCGACGCAGCGCCGAACCCCTCTACCAAAGCTTCGGTCCCGTCAAGTGCCGCGAGCCGTTTTTGAACATCGAGGAAGCGAGCCCAATTCATCTCGGTCGGATCATCCGCCAACGCTTTCTCGGCTTCTCTCAGTTCCTTAGATAGAGCGTGCGCGCGCCGGTGCAAGGCCGTGCGCTGATGCCACCACAGCTCGACATCGCCGCGACCGGCATCGGCAAAGGCCGGCCAGTCATGGCGCGCGACGGCGCAGGCCCGCACTCTCGTCAGCGCGCCATCAAGATTGCGTGCCTTGAGCCGGACGGCCAGCCGCTCCTCGTCCTCGCTCTCGCCTTCCAAATGCGCATCAAGCAAAACGCGGCGCAGCTCGGCGGCCTCGCGATTGAGGAAAGGCAATTCGGCCAGCTCCTCGGCATGCACATCCAGCAGCCAGGAATGATTGAGCACCGCGAACAGCAGCAATGCCTCGTTTCGCGGCAGTCCGGCGGAGGCGCCGCGTACCACCGCGGAGTGGCGCATGGTTTCGCCGGCGCCGCGCACGGCCTCGCGCACCTCATTGAAGCGCCGCCGCCCCTCCCCCGGCTTGAACCGGCGCTGGCCGCCATTTGACGTGGCCGCAGGCGCAAACATGCGGCGGAAGCGGTCCATAAGTTCGGCGCGGTAGTGCTTGCGCACCGTCTCGTCGCAGATCAGGCCGACGATCTCGCCCACCCGCGCCTCCAGTGCGGCGCGGCGCTCGGGGGTGTCGAAGCTGCCATTCTCGGTCTCGCGCGCCCACAGCACATCGGCGAGCGGGCGCGCCTGCGCGAGCACGGCATCCACCGCTTCGCGCCCGCCGGCGCGCACCAGATCATCCGGGTCCTGGCCATCCGGCAGCATGCCAAAGGACAGGCTGACGCCGGGCTTGAGATGCGGCAGCGCAAGATCGAGCGCGCGATACGCGGCGCGGCGGCCGGCCTTGTCGCCGTCGAACAGCAGCACCGGCTCCTGCGCCATCTTCCACAACAACGCCAGTTGGTCCTCGGTGAGCGCGGTGCCAAGCGGAGCTACAGCACCGCTAAAGCCCGCCTCTACCAATGCTATGACATCGACATAGCCCTCCGCCGCGATCACCGGCGCGCCCTTATGGGCACTCGCGCGGGCATTGAAGCCGTTATAGAGCAGCGAGCCCTTGTGAAAGAGCGAAGTCTCCGGCGAGTTCAGGTACTTGGCCGAGACGTCCTTCTCCAGCGCCCGCCCGCCGAAGGCGACAACCCGCCCGCGCAGATCGGTGATCGGGAACATCACCCGGTCGCGGAAGCGGTCATAGGGCACCGGGATATCGTCGGCGGCGATCAGCAGGCCCGCCTCCACCATGTCCTCGACCGGCACGCCCTGGGCGCCCAGCGCCTCCTTCAGGGCGAAGCGGTCCGGCGTCGCATAGCCGATCCGGAAGCGCGCCTGCGTCGGCGCGCCCAGCCCGCGATCGGCGAGATAGCCGCGCCCCTTGGCGCCGGCGCGGCCCTGCAGCGTCGCCTCGAAATACTTCGTGGCGAGCTCCATCACCTCGTGCAGCGTCTTGCGCCGGCTCTCGCGGACCTCCTCCTCGCGCGAGATGGCCGGCATCGGCACGCCGGCCATCGAGGCGAGCCGCTCCACCGCCTCCGGGAACGGCAGGCCTTCGGTCTCCATCAGGAAGTCGAACTGGTCGCCATGCTTGCCGGAGGAGAAGCAGTGATAGAAGCCCTTCTGGTCATTGACATAGAAGGACGGCGTCTTCTCCGGGTTGAACGGCGATAGCCCGCGCCACTCGCGCCCTTGCTTCTTCAGGGCGACGCGCTTGCCCACAACTTCCGAGACCGGAAGGCGGGTGCGTATCTCGTCTAGGAACGAGGGCGGAAAGCGCATGGGGTGAGTCGGCTCTCAATCGGGCAGGCACCATAGCAGGTCGCCGGTGCCGGCGGCCCGCCTC